>NZ_CP011807.3 GCF_001029105.3 Pandoraea faecigallinarum
ATGAACGACTTCTGGCAACACTGCGCGACTCGCCTCGAACAAGAGCTGACGCCCCAGCAATTCCGCACGTGGATCAAGCCGCTGGCGCCGCTCGACTTCGACGAACAGGCGCGCACGCTCAAGATCGGCGCGCCCAACCGCTTCAAGCTGGATTGGGTGAAGAGCCAGTTCTCCGGGCGTATCCAGAGCATGGCGTCGGATTATTGGAATGCCCCGATCGAAGTGACGTTCGTTCTCGATCCGAAGGCTGGCGTGCGCGTGCCCTCCTCCACCCCCGCCCCTGCACCGGTGGTCAGCCCGGCCCCCGCGCCCGTGCCGGCGAACGTGGCGCGAGCGAACCCCACGGCGGCTGCCGCGCACGTTGCGGTGGCCGGCGCGAATGGCAATCATGCGGCGGATACCGCGTCGCTCGATGGAGAACGTCCAGATATCGAAGCGAGCGAAGCCGAGGCCGTTCGCCGCAACTGGCGTGTGACCCCGCAGGAGCCGGTGCCGGTCGGCGAAGTCGAGTCGATCTACGAGCGCTCGAAGCTCAATCCGGTGCTCACGTTCGATAACTTCGTGACGGGTAAGTCGAACCAACTGGCCCGCGCGGCGGCGATTCAGGTCGCGAACAACCCGGGTACGTCGTACAACCCGCTGTTTCTGTATGGCGGCGTCGGCCTGGGCAAGACACACCTGATTCACGCGATCGGTAATCAATTGCTGGCCGAAAAGCAGAATCCGCGCATTCGCTATATCCATGCCGAGCAGTACGTGTCCGACGTGGTCAAGGCCTATCAGCGCAAGGCATTCGACGAATTCAAGCGTTATTACCATTCGCTCGATCTGCTGCTGATCGACGATATTCAGTTTTTCTCGGGCAAGAGCCGTACGCAGGAAGAGTTCTTCTACGCGTTCGAAGCGCTGATCGCGAACCGCGCGCAGGTGATTATCACGAGCGACACGTATCCGAAGGAAATCACCGGCATCGACGACCGTCTGATTTCCCGTTTCGATTCGGGACTGACGGTGGCCATCGAGCCGCCCGAACTCGAAATGCGCGTGGCAATCTTGATCAAGAAGGCGCAGGCCGAGGGCGTGGGGTTGTCGGAGGACGTGGCGTTCTTCGTCGGTAAGCATCTGCGCTCGAACGTCCGCGAACTGGAAGGCGCGCTGCGCAAGATCCTCGCGTATTCGAAATTCCATGGTCGCGAAATCACCATCGAACTGACGAAGGAAGCGCTCAAAGATCTGCTGACGGTTCAGAATCGTCAGATTTCCGTCGAGAACATTCAAAAGACGGTCGCGGATTTTTACAATATCAAGGTCGCCGACATGTATTCGAAAAAGCGGCCTGCCAATATTGCACGGCCGAGGCAGATTGCGATGTATCTGGCAAAGGAACTGACGCAGAAGAGCCTGCCGGAAATCGGCGAGCTGTTCGGCGGTCGCGACCATACGACCGTGCTGCACGCGGTACGCAAGATTGCGGAAGAGCGAGGCAAGGACGCGCAACTCAATCACGAGTTGCACGTGCTGGAACAGACGCTCAAGGGGTAACAGCCGGCGGATACGCAGGGGCGCGGGCGGGGTTGCCTGGCTCCCTGTGGATAAGCTGGGTGCGGTTTGGGGGAAACTGGCGTTTTCGGGCACAATAGCGGATCGGCGCACAATGCGTCCCCGACTCGTCCACAGCGTTTTCCGCCCTGTTATCCCGTCAGCAAGCGATTGATTGATAAGGGAATCTTCGGGTTTTCAGCTGAAACTGGCACCCGTTAACAGTTACTACGAAGGATAAATATGCAATTGGTCAAAACTCAACGAGACAATCTGCTGCGGCCGCTGCAAATTGTGAGTGGCATCGTCGAGCGTCGCCATACGTTGCCGATTCTGGCCAATTTGCTCATTCGCAAGCACGGACAGGACATTTCCTTCCTGTCCACAGACCTTGAGTTGCAGATCACGACCACCGCCGACTGCGGTGCCGGCGCCGACGATGTGGCGACGACCGTGGCCGCGCGCAAGCTGCTCGACATTCTGCGCAACATGCCGGACGCCGAAGTGGCGCTCTCGCTGTCGGATAAGCGTCTGACGGTGCAGGCCGGCAAGAGCCGTTTCCAGTTGCAGACGCTGGCAGCGGAAGATTTCCCGACGGTGGCCGAGGCCAACGACTACGCCGCGAGTTTCGCGCTGCCGCAGCGTGCGTTCCGTCAATTGCTGGGCATGGTGCACTTTGCGATGGCGCAGCAGGACATCCGTTACTACCTGAACGGCATGCTGCTTGTCGTCGAAGGCGAGAAGATTGAAGCGGTGGCAACGGACGGTCACCGTCTGGCGTACTGCAACACGACGATTGCGGGCGAGAAGTTTGCGCGTCAGGAAGTGATCATTCCGCGAAAGACGATTCTCGAGTTGCAGCGTCTGCTCGAAGACATCGACGATCCGGTGCAGATCGACGTGGCGCCGAGCCAGGTCAAGTTCCGTTTCGCGAATGTCGAGCTGGTCTCAAAGCTGGTCGAGGGCAAGTTTCCCGACTTCAACCGTGTGATCCCGAAGGGTTACAACAAGAGCTTCGTCATCGGCCGTGAAGAGTTGCATCGTTCGCTGCAACGTGCGGCCATCGTCACGTCGGACAAGTTCAAGGGTGTGCGTTTCCTGGTGAGCGAGAACCAGTTGAAGATCAGCGCGAACAACACCGAAAACGAAGAAGCGCAGGAAGAAATCGAGATCGATTACACGGGCGAGTCGGTGGATATCGGCTTTAACGTGACTTATCTGCTCGACGTGTTGTCGAACCTCAAGGTCGAGCAGGTGAAGGTGAGCCTCGGCGACGCCAATTCGAGCGCGCTGATCACCCTGCCGGACAACGACGAATTCAAGTACGTCGTCATGCCGATGCGCATTTGAGCGGACATTCCGCCATACGCGCCGTCACACATGCGCGAAGGGGCCGAGCGCCCCTTTGGCGTTTCTAGAGAATTATCCTTTTGCGGGATAAGCGGCCTTCGGGGTGCCAAACGTGCGCTGGAGGCGGCAGGTCATGAAGCAGTAATTCGTCAGAAATGACGCAGTAACCGGAAGATTGTCATGAGCGAACAGCAAAAGCAGGCCGAAAGCGGCTATGGTGCAGCCTCCATTCAGATCCTCGAGGGTCTGGAGGCTGTGCGCAAGCGTCCCGGCATGTACATTGGCGACACGTCGGACGGCACGGGTCTGCATCACCTGGTATTCGAGGTGCTGGACAACTCGATCGACGAGGCGCTGGCGGGTTACTGCGACGATATCCACGTGGTCATTCACGCGGACAACTCCATCTCCGTGACGGACAACGGTCGCGGCATTCCCACGGGCATCAAGTTCGACGACAAGCACGAGCCGAAGCGCAGCGCTGCGGAAATCGTGATGACGGAACTGCATGCGGGCGGCAAGTTCGACCAGAACAGCTACAAGGTGTCGGGCGGTCTGCACGGCGTGGGCGTGTCGTGCGTGAACGCGCTGTCGTCGTATCTGAAGCTGACCGTGCGTCGCGACGGCAAGAAGCACTTCATGGAATTCCACCGTGGCGTGCCGCAGAATCGTGAGATCGACGTGGTCGACGGCGTCGAGACGTCGCCGCTCAAGGTATTGGGCGACACGGACAAGCGCGGCACCGAAGTGCATTTCCTGGCCGACGAAACGATCTTCGGCAAGGTCGAATTCCACTACGACATTCTCGCCAAGCGTATGCGCGAGTTGTCCTTCCTGAACAACGGCGTTCGCATTCGTCTGACGGATCAGCGCACGGGCAAGGAAGACGATTTCGCATTCGGCGGCGGCGTGAAGGGCTTCGTCGAATTCATCAACAAGTCGAAGACGGTGCTGCACCCGACCGTGTTCCACGTGGTGGGCGAGCGCGACGGTATCGGCGTGGAAGTCGCCATGCAGTGGAACGACAGCTACAACGAATCGGTGCTGTGCTTCACCAACAACATTCCTCAGCGCGACGGCGGCACGCACTTGACGGGTCTGCGGGCGGCGATGACCCGCGTGATCAACAAGTACATTTCCGAGAGCGAGATCGCCAAGAAGGCGAAGGTCGAGACGACCGGCGACGACATGCGCGAGGGGTTGACCTGCGTGTTGTCGGTGAAGGTGCCGGAGCCGAAGTTTTCGTCGCAGACGAAGGACAAGCTGGTGTCGTCGGAAGTGCGTGCGCCGGTGGAAGAGTATGTGGCGAAGGCGCTCGAGGACTTTCTGCAGGAGACGCCGATCGACGCGAAGATCATTTGCTCGAAGATCGTGGAAGCGGCGCGTGCGCGCGACGCGGCACGCAAGGCGCGCGAAATGACGCGTCGTAAGGGCGTGCTCGACGGCGTTGGCCTGCCGGGCAAGCTGGCGGACTGCCAGGAGAAGGATCCGGCGCTGTGCGAAATCTACGTGGTCGAGGGCGACTCGGCAGGGGGGTCCGCAAAGCAGGGTCGCGACCGCAAGTTCCAGGCGATCCTGCCGCTGCGTGGCAAGGTGCTGAACGTCGAGAAGGCGCGTTTCGACAAGCTGATTTCGAGCGAGCAGATCGTGACGCTGATTACCGCACTGGGTTGCGGTATCGGCAAGGACGATTACAACATCGACAAGCTGCGCTATCACCGCATCATCATCATGACCGATGCGGACGTGGACGGTGCGCACATCCGGACGCTGCTGTTGACGTTCCTGTACCGCCAGGTGCCGGAGCTGATCGAGCGAGGCTACGTGTACATTGCGCAGCCGCCGCTGTACAAGGTCAAGCACAACAAGGACGAGCGTTACATCAAGGACGAGAGCGAGCTGGCGCAGTACATGCTGAAGCTCGCGCTGAACAATGCAGAGTTGACGCCGATGGCGGGCGCCGCACCGATTTCGGGCGATGCGCTGGGCGAGCTGACGCGCAGCTATCAGTTGTCCGATGGTGTGATCGAGCGTCTGAGCCGCGTGTATGAGGCGTCGGTGCTGACCGCGGTGACCGAGGGCGTGGACATCGATCTGACGAGTGAAGAAACGGCGAAGCAGTCGGCTGCAGCGTTGGAAGCCGCGTTGAGCAACGATCCGCTGGCACCGGAGATCACGATCCGCGCGGTGACGGAAGACGTCGAGAACGCCGACCCGGTGGTCTCGCTGCGTGTTGAGCGACGCCATCATGGCAACGTGAAGGTGTCGGTGATCGATCCGGACTTCTTGCAGACGGCGGATTACGCACAATTGCAGAAGACGGCGGAAACCTTCAAGGGCCTGATCGGCGAAGGGGCGACGATCAGGCGCGGCGAGCGCTCGCAATCGGTGACGAATTTCAAGTCGGCGATGAAGTGGCTGATGGCCGATGCCGAGAGCAAAGTCTCGAAGCAACGCTACAAGGGCTTGGGCGAGATGAACGCCGAGCAGCTGTGGGAAACGACGATGGACCCGACGGTACGCCGTTTGCTGCGCGTTCAGATCGAAGACGCGATTGCCGCAGACGGCATCTTCACGACGCTCATGGGCGACGACGTCGAACCGCGTCGCGCGTTTATCGAGACCAATGCGCTGCGGGCGGGGAATATTGATGTTTGATGGTGTTTGTTGAATCGATGGCCTATAACGCGAAGACCGATGAGGCTATGTACACCGTTCAACAATTCCATTTCGAATCGCGTCTATTCCCCGACCAGTGCAAAGCCTGATGGAGTGCGCAACAGACGTCGAAGAATCGACCCGAGACGTTGAGTGAGACGGCTCTGCGGGTCCGCACGTGGTCTGACATGGCAAGGCCCATCAGTCGGAAGACTGATGGGCCTTGTCATTTGATGGAGGAAATTTTCGCGATACCCAAACGAACCTTACGGGCATTACGGGTACCGGAAGCCAACCGGAAGTCAATGACTAATCATCCACGGCCGCCCCTCCGGCCGTTTCAGCCGCCTGGGTGTTTCCGCGCCCGCCAACGTCACCTTCCCCCCGGCGCAACAACGGCACCCCGCACCGTGCCCGCGCGGGGGATCGTCGGCGGACTGCCGTGGCACATTCGCGGCCCGTTCATTCGTCGCGTGTGCCGAGCGGCTCGCGCTTTCCACTAACGCCAGCGACGGCGCCGTGATCACTCTCGATCCCTGTGTCCCGCAATCGGGGCAATGACACGGATTGTCACGATCGGCAATCCGCCGCATCACCGCAAATGTCCCGCAACTCGCGCATTCGAAGTCGTATATCGGCATGGCTTTCTCCTTGGCGGCGGTGTGTCAGGTCTTCGCCAAATCCGGCGAGCAAGGCATATCGACCCCCGCCTTCACATGACGAATCGGCCCATCGGCATTCGGGCGAATATCAAAGTCGAAGATCTGCGTCGGTAACCACAGCGTCGCGCACGCATTCGGAATATCCACCACGCCGCTGATATGTCCCTGTACCGGTGCGCAACCCAGAATCGAATACGCCTGCGCACCCGAATAACCGAATTTCTTCAAATACTCGATGGCGTTCAAACATGCCTGACGATAGGCCACCGTCACGTCGAGATAATGCTGCCCGCCATTTTCGTCGACGGAGATACCTTCGAAAATCAGATAGTCGTTGTAGACCGGCGTGATCGGACTCGGCTGGAACACGGGATTACGAATGCCGTACTTCGCCATTCCGCCCTTGATCACATTCACGCGCATATGCACCCACCCAGCCATTTCGATGGCACCACAAAACGTGATTTCGCCATCGCCCTGACTGAAGTGAAGGTCGCCAACCGAGAGTCCGGCGCCATCCACATACACCGGAAAGAAAATCTTCGAGCCGCGCGACAGATCCTTGATGTCGCAATTCCCCCCATGCTCGCGTGGCGGCACCGTCCGCGCGCCTGAAGCCGCCGCTTTTTCACGCGCGGCACCCGTCAGTTTTCCCATGTGCGCCGTCGCGGCGAACGGTGGATTCGCCAGAGGCGGCACCCGATCCGGCGCTTTCGCGATCAGGCCGGTTTCGCGCGCATTCCACGTCTCAAGCAACGCCGGATCGGGCAGACACCCGATCAACCCCGGATGAATCAGCCCTGCGAAATTCACGCCAGGGATATGGCGCGAACTCGTATAAAGCCCGTGGAAATCCCAAATCGATTTCTGCGCGTGCGGAAAGTGATCCGTCAGAAACCCGCCACCATTCGTCTTCGAGAAAAAGCCGTTGAAACCCCACTGACTATCCGCTTTGGCGCCGATGTCGAGAAGATCCACCACGAGCAAATCGCCCGGCTCCGCCCCTTTCACTCCCACCGGTCCCGACAAGAAATGGACGATGGAAAGATCGATGTCGCGGACGTCGTCCGCACTGTCGTCGTTTTTGATGAAGCCGCCGGTCCAGTCGTAGGTTTCGAGAATGAAGTCGTCGCCAGGTTTTACCCAACACGCCATCGGAATGTCCGGGTGCCAACGGTTGTGCACCTGTTCATTTTCGTAAGCGGATTGGTTCAGATCGACTTTGATGAGAGTTTCAGCCATTGCACTCGCTCCTGGTTGCACACGCCAGTGGGGGGCACCAGCGATTCAATGAACGCCGATTGGCGTCGGGTCACGCAGAGAGATATTCGAGAACGAACTGACATCGACGGTAGCGATACCGTCACAACCACCACACCAACACAACGACGTGCGCTGCGCGAAACGGACCTCACGGCCGGCGCACGGGACTTCGGCCAACCTCGAAATACAGACAAGCTTCGTACAAGAGCCGCCCATCATGGCAATGCGCAACAACAACGATCAACGTTGTCTCACAAACCGCACCGGCAGCACAATTACTTTGCAGTACGTCGAATTTCAGCACGAACTACCGTGTTTGCCCTGATTTTTTTCTTTTTCGATCATATCGCGATCCTAATTGGTGCAAAATACTTTCCCTGCACAAGAATAAGCACCACCGACGGGCATCCGAGATGAAATATCAATCGCTTGACGACTTTCTGCGCGCCACCGGCGAGCGCAACCCTGGCCAACCGGAGTTCCTGCAAGCTGTCACGGAAGTGATGGAAAGCCTCTGGCCCTTCATATCGAAACATCCGAAATACGCCGAACATGGCTTGCTCGACCGTCTCGTCGAACCGGAGCGCACCGTCATGTTCCGCGTGTCGTGGGTCGACGATCATGGCGACGTGCAGGTCAATCGCGGCTATCGCATCCAGCACAGTTCGGCCATCGGCCCGTACAAGGGCGGGCTGCGTTTCCACCCGTCGGTGAACCTGTCCATTCTCAAATTCCTCGCCTTCGAACAGACGTTCAAGAACGCACTCACCACATTGCCCATGGGCGGCGGCAAAGGCGGTTCCGACTTCGATCCGAAGGGCAAGAGCCCCGGCGAAGTCATGCGCTTCTGTCAGGCGTTCGTGAGCGAGCTGTTCCGCCACGTTGGCAGCGATACGGATGTGCCCGCCGGTGACATCGGCGTCGGTGGCCGCGAAGTCGGCTTCATGGCCGGCATGATGAAAAAACTCTCGAACCGCGCGGATTGCGTCTTCACCGGCAAGGGGCTGTCCTTCGGCGGATCGCTGATCCGGCCGGAAGCCACCGGCTACGGTACGGTCTATTTCGCCGAAGAAATGCTCAAGCAATCCGGACGCAGCTTCGACGGTCTGCGCGTGAGCGTCTCCGGTTCGGGCAACGTCGCCCAATACGCCGTCGAAAAAGCGATGGCACTCGGCGCGAAGGTCGTTACCGTCTCCGATTCGAGCGGCACCGTCGTCGACGAAGACGGTTTCACTACCGAAAAGCTCGCCGAGTTGATGGACGTGAAGAACCACCACTACGGGCGCGTGAGCGACTACGCCAAACGCACCGGCAGCAAATTCCTGGCGGGCACGCGCCCCTGGCATGTCCCGGTGGACGTTGCTCTGCCCTGCGCCACGCAGAACGAGCTCGACGCCGACGATGCGCAAATGCTGATCAGCAACGGCGTGATCTGCGTCGCGGAAGGCGCCAACATGCCGTCCACGAACGAAGCCGCCAGACGCTTCGAGAGCCACGGCATTCTCTACGCGCCAGGCAAGGCCAGCAACGCGGGTGGTGTGGCAACCTCAGGGCTGGAGATGAGCCAGAACGCCATGCGTATCTCGTGGCCGCGCGAGGAAGTCGATGCGCGCCTGCACGACATCATGCGCAGCATCCATGACGTCTGTGTGCATCACGGTCGTCGCGCGGATGGCTCGGTGAGCTACGTCAACGGTGCGAACGTTGCCGGCTTCGTGAAGGTGGCAGACGCCATGCTGGCGCAAGGTGTGATCTGAGCGAGACGATCGGCACCGCTTTCCCTCCGCTCACGTCGCGGATTTCATCAACCGCCAGAGTGTCGTGCGGCCGATGCCCAGTGCTCGCGCAGCGGCCGCGCGATTGCCGCCCGACGCCTGCAATGCCGCGATGGCTGTCTCGCGCGTGACGACGTCGCGCCCGAGGCCATCACCGTGCATCGCTTCCCTTCGCACTTCCCGACGCACTTCATGCGAGGGCATCGACCCCGGCCGCAGGCGTTGCAACTCCGGAAACACTTCGTGCAACGTCTGCGCATGGCGCACGGCATCGTTATCGAGATAGATCGCCGCGCGCACGAGCAGATTTTCCAGCTCCCGCACGTTGCCCGGCCAGTCGTAACGCTCGAACAGTGGCGAGAGCACCTGAAGGATCGGCCCGGACGCCCCCATATCCAGCTTGTATTGCGCGGCGTTTCTCGAGAGCAGCGTCGCCGCCAGCAGACGAATGTCGTCACGCCGCTCGCGTAGCGCGGGCAGCGTCACCTGCAAGAGATTGAGCCGGAAATAGAGGTCGGCGCGAAAGCGTCCTTCAGCGACCAGTGCATTGAGATCGCGATGGGTGGCGGCGATCACGCGCACGTCCACCGGCACCGCACGCCCCGAGCCCAGCCGCATGACCTCGCGTTCCTGCAAGACACGCAACAACCGGGTTTGCATCGCCGCCGGCATCTCGCCGATTTCGTCGAGAAAGATGGTGCCGGTGTGCGCGATCTCGAACAGCCCCGCCTTTCCGCCGCGACGCGCGCCGGTGAACGCGCCCTCGTCGTGCCCGAACAACTCACTCTCGATCAGTCCTTCGGGCAGCGCCGCACAGTTGAACGCGACGAACGGATTGCCGCGCCGGGCGCTCGCGTTGTGAATGCCCTGGGCGACCAACTCCTTGCCCGTGCCGCTCTCGCCCGTCAGCAACACCGTCGCATCGTGCGGCGCGCCGGCGCGCGCCAGACGCCGGACCTTCTCGATCTGCGGCGAATCGCCGACAAGCTCCGAGAGTTCGTGCCTCGCAACGAGATGCTTCGGACGCTGCGTGGTGCGCAGCGAACGGTCGATGCGTTGCGCCATCTGGGCGTCCTGCACCGTGACCACGGCCCCCGCGCGCATGCCATGCTCGTAGATCGGCACGCAGCTCGTGATGAAGGCGCGCCCGTCGATATGCGCCAACCGCTCCTCGATGGCAACACCGCTCTCCGACAACTCGCGCAACATCGGCCCGAGCTTGCGCGTGAGCTCGAACTGGCGTGCACCCTGCGTGGCAACGCGCTCCGCATCCACGCCCAACAGCGTGAACATCGCCGGATTGACGGCTTCCAGTTGACCGTTGTCGTCGAAGGCGGCGACGCCATCGCGCATGTGCGCGACGATGGTGTTCAGCCGCATGCGCTTCGATTCCTTTTCGCGACTCACGCGCGCCAGTTCCACGGAGCGCTCGAAGGCCTCTTCCACCGCGCCAAGCGAATACAGGAAGACGTGTTCGAGTCCGGCCTGCTGCGCAAAGTCGCACGCCATGCCCGGACCGATGATGACCTTGCAGCCCTGTTCGGCAAGCGTGTCGACGGCGTGCTGCACTTCGTCCGCCGAGCGGTACGCGCGCTGATGAATACGGATCTTCAGTAACTGGCCGAGATCGTCCAGTTCGCGCGACACCGTCTCGTGCAACACCAGCCCAAGCGGCTGATCCGGCCACGTGGTCGTCGCCCGCGTAATGGCGCTGAGAACGTCGAAGCCGTTGACCTTCACCGTCACCACAGGCACGGACAGATTCTCGCGCAGATACGCGCCATTCGATCCGGCGGCCAATACGACATCGACCGCCCCCGACTCCACGTACGTCTGCAACGCGGCGACCGCCGCGCCATAGCCTTCGCGCACGGCGTAAAACCGTGCACGGTCGGTGTAGCGCGGCGCGACAGTCTCGCACAGCGTCTGCAAGCGGCTGATGCTCACGAGTGCAATGCCGGGACGACGGGCGCGCGGATCCGGCGATGCGGGCGCGATGTGACCGGCATGTAACGTGTGCTGTGCATGACGTGCATGCAGCGGCGGCGGATCGTCGGAAAGGTCGGGGTGCATGACGGTGTCTACGGTATTTGAGCGCGCTGACCACTGGGCGGATCCGTTTCACACTATCGTTTTCGATGTGTTTCAAAAGTGTTTCGTGAAACGTTTCAAGCGCGATTCGCGAATTTTGCCACATCCGCGAGAGCCGGGCAGTTCAGCGCAAGCCCATGATTGCACGGCGGATTTTTTAACATTCTCGAATGGGAACGGAGCTGGCACATACATTGCGAATAGGGTCTCCGCCACCGATAACTCAACTGGAGACCGTCGCCATGACGACCGCGACCGCAAAACGCCGCGCCGAATTCCGCCGCACAGTCGAGGCCCGCCGCGGGCTGCTCGTGCCCGGCGCCTTCAATGCCCTCTCGGCCCGTGTCATCGAAGACGCAGGTTTCGAAGCGCTTTACCTCACCGGTGCCGGCGTCACCAACATGTCGCTCGGCCTGCCCGATCTGGCATTCGTCGGGCTGGCGGAGATCGCCGAGCACACCGCACGTGTGCGCGATGCAGTCTCGTTGCCGATCGTCGTCGACGCCGACACGGGCTTCGGCAACGCACTGAACGTGCGCCACACGGGGCGCGTGCTGGAGCGCAGTGGCGCCGATGCCATTCAGTTCGAAGATCAGGTGCTGCCCAAGAAGTGCGGCCACTTCAACGGCAAAGCCGTGATCGGCGCCGACGAGATGGCCGGAAAGATTCGCGCGGCGGTCGACGCACGCGAAGACGGCAATCTGCAAATCATCGCCCGCACCGATGCGGCGGCTGTCGAAGGCATCGAAGCGGCCATCGAGCGCGGCCACCGTTTCATCGACGCGGGTGCCGACATTCTTTTCATCGAAGCGACGGAAACGCTGGCCGACATCGAACGTTTGCCGGCACTGTTCGAGCGTCCGCAACTCATCAACATCGTCATCGGCGGAAAAACGCCGACGCAGCCACAGCCACGTCTGGCCGAACTCGGCTACGGCATCGTGCTGTACGCGAATGCCGCGCTGCAGAGTGCCGTGCTGGGCATGCAAAAGGCACTGGGCACGCTGCGCGAGAGCGGGCGGCTGGACGAAGACCCGTCGCTGGTCGTGCCGTTCGCGGAGCGTCAGCGTCTGGTGAACAAGCCGTTCTACGACGCCCTCGACAGGCAATACGCCGCCGACTGAGCGCAACGCCCCCCGTTTTCACCGGTAACACCGCATTGCCGCCTTGCCGCATTGTCGAAGTACGGCAACGCTGCACTACGGCATCGAACAACAAGTATTGGAGACAGATTGTGACGCCCCCCTCGGATTCGCTTGCCGCACGTCGATCCCCCACCTCGCCCGCCCCGAACACCTCCGCCGCCGCTCAGCGCGCGCCCGTCAAGCTGGGCTCCATCGTCGGCGGTCTCGCCGGCAATCTGATCGAGTGGTACGACTTTCTCGCGTACAGCATCTTCTCGATCTACTTCGCGAAGGCCTTCTTCCCCGGCGACAACCCCACCGTCCAGTTGATGAACACGGCGGCGATTGCCGCGGTGGGCTACGTGGCGCGTCCGCTGGGTAGCTGGCTCATCGGTCTGTATGCCGACCGGCGCGGCCGCAAAGCCGCGCTCACGGGATCGGTGCTCGCAATGAGCGTGGGGTCGATGATGATCGCGCTCACGCCCGGTTACGCCAGCATCGGCATCTTTGCGCCGATCGTGCTGATCGCCGCGCGCCTGTTGCAAGGGCTGTCGATGGGCGGCGAGTACGGCACGAGCGCAACCTATCTGAGCGAAGTCGCGCCGGAGAATCGCAAGGGTTTTTTCCTGGGCTTCCTGCAAGTGAGTGTGGTGGCGGGGCAACTCGTCGCGCTTGGTCTGATGCTGGTGATGCAGCGCTGGCTGCTCACCGCCGAGCAGATCGAACATTGGGGATGGCGCATCCCGTTCGTGTTCGGCGGCGTGCTGGCGCTCTTCGCGTTGTACATGCGCCGCAATGTGGCGGAGAGCGAGGCGTTCGTCGATAGCGCGAAGAAGCGCGAGACGTCAATTACGCGCGAAGTCCTTGCCCACTGGCGACAGATTCTGCTGGCCATCGGAATTACCATCGGCGGCACCGTCGCGTTCTACACGTTCACCGTCTATATGCAGAAGTTTCTGGTCAATTCCGTCGGATTGTCGAAGGAATCGTCGACATTCGTCTCCACAATGGCGTTGCTGCTGTACATGCCGCTGCAACCGCTCTTCGGGTTGTTGTCGGACGTGATCGGCCGCCGCAAGGTGCTGATGATCTTCGGCGTAAGCACCACGCTCTTCTCCGTGCCGCTGTTCACCGCGCTGAGTCACACCAGGGATCCGCTGACGGCGTTCGCCCTGTCGTTCGGCGGACTGGTGATGCTCTCGGGCTTCACGTCGGTCCACATGCTCGCGAAGACCGAACTCTTCCCGCCGCGCATCCGCGCGCTCGCCGTCGGTTTTCCGTATGCGCTGACCACGGCGATTCTCGGCGGCACGACGGAATTTGTCGCACTGCGCTTCAAGGCCAGCGGCCACGAGTCGTATTTCTACTGGTATGTCACGATCTGCGCGGCCATTTCGCTGCTCGTCTACCTGAAGATGCCCGAGACACGTGGGCGCAAATTCGACTGACGGTCCGATAACGTAGCTGATGTCGCTAAGCTCGCGCGAGGCGATTGCGCGATCTCCCATCGGTAACGCGGGATCGCGCCTGCGCGGGCCCGGAATCCGAAAGCCGCGGGCGTGTATTGCAAAGAATGGCGTGAAATGGGTGACAGGATGGGGTTTTCCATCCCGGATGCCCGCTGCCACGGCGATGCAACGCCCGCGTGTCGAATGCGGCGTGCAGGGCGCTGTGGCGCGTCATACCGTTCGTTGCCACGGAGATGCTTGCATGCTGTTGCCGCTCATTCCGGAACCCGGTCTGGTCCTTCCCTCCGACATGGACGAGGCGTCGCGCGCCAGCGCCACGCCCGATATTGCGCAAGACCTCGCTGGCGTCGTCAATTTCGCCGAGCCGCCCAGCGTCGTGCCGTTCTCGCTGGTCCCGCCTCACCCGGACACGGCCTTCCGGTTCCAGTCGGACTTTCTCGGCATATGCGAAGACTTGTCGGCCGACATCGTGACGGAGTGGGCCAAGGCGGTGCAAGGTGGCGGACGTACGCCGCAATGGCAGGCATTCGTGGTGCGGTGGCAGGCGAAAATGTCCGGCAAGCACAGGCGCTACGCGCTGTTCCATCTGCTCGTGCACTACTTCGGCCGACTGGACCCGAGGCTGCGGCTGCTGGCGTTGGAATGCCTGTTGACGGACGGACCCGAAGGGCATGCCGCCGTGCAGAGAAACTGGAAACGGATCGGATTGGGGAAATTCGCGCGCACGCAATGGCCGTCGGTGCAGCGCGCGCTGCGTGAGGCCGGATTGCTGCGTTGACAGTGATGGCGGGCGGGACGTGGCGGCAAGCGGCGAGGCCGCATTCCTGTGACGTCAACGAAAAAGGCAGAAGATCTTTCGATCTTCTGCCTTCTGAAACCTTGGTGCCGACGGCGAGACTCGAACTCGCACAGCTTTCGCCACTACCCCCTCAAGATAGCGTGTCTACCAATTTCACCACGTCGGCTTTGTCCTGCAAGGGAGCGCGATTGTAACGGGAAAATCGGGTTTTGTGAATGCTTCACTCACGAAACGTCCCCTGTTCGTCCCTTGCGCCCCTTACTCCCCTACGCTCCTACGCCCCTACGCTCCTACGCTCCTTACGCCCGCATTCGCGCGACGCCTTGCGTGCCGCCGGGTGTTGCCACCACGCGCTTGCCTTCAGGCCGCGCGCCGCTGGGCGCCCCCTACCACCGACAGGGCGGGCGGGTGGACGTCGCCGAAGCCGTGAGCGTGCGCGGGATGACCCTCGCGAAGACGGAAGCGTGCCACCGTTTCCGCCAGCATGCGGGCCTGCTCGCTGAGCATCGCCGAGGCGGCGGCCGATTCCTCCACCAGCGCCGCATTCTGCTGCGTCGCCTGATCCATTTCCGACACCGACCTGTCGATCTGGCTGATGCCCGCGCTTTGTTCGGTCATTGCTCCGTGAATCTCGCTCACCAGACGCTGTACGCGGGTGATGCCGTCAACGATCTCGTTCATCGTCGTGCCTGCCGCCTGCACGCGCTCGGTGCCGCTCTTTACGTTCTGTACCGACGTCTCGATCAGCGCCTTGATTTCCTGCGCCGCCGCCGCACTGCGCTGCGCCAGCGTGCGCACTTCGCCGGCGACCACGGCGAAGCCGCGGCCCTGTTCGCCCGCGCGCGCCGCTTCCACGGCCGCGTTGAGCGCGAGAATGTTCGTCTGGAAGGCGATGCCGTCGATCACGCTGATGATCTCCGTGATGCGCTCCGAAGATTGCGTGATCGCTGCCATCGTGCTCACCGCATCGGTGACGACCTGACCGCCGCGCGCCGCCGCCGCGCTGGCGTCGTTCGCCAGCCGCGTCGCATGCTCGGCGGTGTCCGCCGTTTGCTTGACGCTGGAGGTCAGCTCCGTGAGGGCCGACGACGTCTCCTGCAACGACCCGGCGGACGCTTCCGTGCGCTGCGACAGGTCGCGGTTGCCCATCTCGATCTCACTGGTGGCGGAGGTCATCGACGACACGCCGGTTCGCACGTCGAGCATGACGGAGCTGATCTTGTCGACGAACGCGTTGAACGACTTCGAGATTTGCGCCACTTCGTCGTGACCGATAACGTCCAGCCGCTGCGTCATGTCGCCATCACCGGAGCCGATGGTGTCCATCGCATCGCGCACGATCGACAGACGCTTGAACGCGCGTGAGGTGAAGACCGTGGCGATGAGCAGCGCGGCGAGGGTGAGGACCACCAGCGCGATGACGGTTGCCGTGAGGATGTCCGAGAGGCCGGCCGTGGCTTCCGCGCGGTCGAGCGCCACGACCAGATACCAGTCGGTGCCCGGAATGCGTCGGGCCTTGAGCAGCTTGGGCGCGCCGGAGAGTTCCATCGACACCGGTGCCGCGCCGTCGGCGGACATGGCGGCCAGGGAGTCGGCGGTGAGCGTGGGCGACACGTCGGTAGACGGCTTGAGCGAGTACTTGCTGTCCGGGTGAGCGATCACCTGACCGTCGCTGGCGACCACAAGGGCAAGGCTCGACGGCGTGGGGTGCACGGCCTTGATGATGTCCTGCACGCCCGTGAGGGCGACGGCGCCGCTGATAGCGCCGATGGTCTGCCCGTCGCGCACGAGCGGCGCAGTGAAGGCCACGTAAGGAATGCCCGTCGACGAGTCGCCGTAAGGCTTGGTGACGGTCAGCTTGCCGGCGGCCACGGCGCTCTTGTACCAGGGGCGCGCGGTCGGATCGTAGTCGGGCGGCGTGGGCGCCGTGGAGAAGAAGGTTTTGTCCGACCAGCCGACGCTGGTGATCGGGAAGTCGTTGGTTTTGCCCATGAGCTTGACGAGGCCGGCAGGATCGCCCTTCTCCACGACCTGCGACGTCGCCACGACGGCTTGCGCCTTGTCGGCCGACCAGCGCTCGACGGTACCGGCGTTGCCGTTGGCCACGGCCGAGAGCGTGTGTTCGATGCTCGACATCATGCTGGCGCGCACGATCACGTAGGTCGTCACGCCTGAGAGGATCAGTGCGCCGACGACCGTCAGGCAGGTGATGAGCAAAATCCGGGTTCGTAACGAAGTGACTTTCATGGCTTTCGTCGAGAGGCCCCTGAGCGGGCCGTGGATTGGGGGGCGGTTGCGCGGGAGGTCTGCGGGCACCGTTGCAGCGAAGCGGGGACGCCGTTGCATCCTCACTCTCTGCGCTTACGGCGCAACGCGGCGCTAACTTTAATGAGCGCAGATCAATGCCCGTGCGTTGTGCTTCAACGCATGGCCCCATCCCGTTCCGGGGCGGAGCGGCGACGATTTCGGCTCGTGAAACCCGGACTTGCCGCACTGGGCGCCGTCGCCCCTCCCCCCTCCTCCCTCCTCCCTTTCCATGGTTGCCGATGACGCCCTCGACGAATGGCGAATCGGTATCGGGATTGCGCAGCGGGGCGCTTTCCCAACCAGTGGCGGTACGAACTTCACAAGCGCCTTGACGGGGCTGCCCGGCACCAAAGCGGTGTGTCACAAAGCCAAAGGGCACCTCGCTATCGGTGCCAATCTGGAACTCCGATCAACGGAATTTGAAGGAGTCGAATCATGATCAACCGGCTTCATGTCGATGCGGGCGCATTGGCGCGCACCGCACGGATTGCCCCTTTGCAGACCGAATCTGAAAGTCGTCGCCCGAACGCGACGCCAATGGGCAATGACCTGACGGGCGCCAGGCACAGCCCCGCCGATTCCATGGCGCCCGCGCCCGCGGGACGCCGGCTTGCTGCCGCGCCGGCCGGATACCTCCGGTTCGCCTCTGCTGCGGTGGCCGCTGCCGCCAGCGACTTGTGGGAGGCGGCGTGCAAAGGTTACGAAAAAAATTACGACGCGAGAACGCCTGCATCCTTTCATGGGTTGACCGAGTTCGAGAAACGGCTGGTGGTCAAAAGTGCAGTCGATAAGGTATTCGAAAAGGACGCGTGGACAATCGATGGATATTTCAATCGGCTCACGGCAAATGGAGACGTAAAGAAATATCTTGAAAAAACGCTATCGCGGGTAAAACGCGATGAGGTTGAGCAAGTGCTTCTCAAGGATGACAAAATATTTTTCGATAAACGTCGTCATCTCATGCAGCGAATAGATAAATATAAAATGGTATTTGGCGCGGAAACGTGGGAGATGGAAAACGCAAGGAACGACCTATGGAGCGAGGTTCGTGAAGCCGTTTATGAAAATAGAAGCATTACGGTGCCGGAGTCGTTCTTGCAGCTGACCGAAGAGGACAGACGAAAAGTAGCAAAGCTAACGGTGGATTGGATATTCAGCCCGGTGAACGACGAAACGGGAAAGTGGTTCGATCCAGTCGTCGAAATCGAAATGATGCGACCGTATTTGACAAGGACGGTGCCTCATGGAACTTATCAACGAGTGGCCGGACGGGAGAGTCTGAAAAACGTCAAGGAACGTATCATTGCCTACGACATGCGGGAAGCGGACCCCCAGGCAGAGATTAAAAGTGCGAAAAATGAGGTATGTAACGCGGTTCGGAAATCCGTTGCCGACCGGAAAAATCCAATCGGGCCTGCGTCATTCATGAGCCTGACCGAAGAAGGAAAGAAAGAGGTCGCCAGATTATCTGTCAACTGGACGTTAAGTCCGGTGAATGATGAAACGGAATTCTGGTTCTTCGCGCTTGTCGAGAAAGAATTCATTCGGGAATATCTGGAGCATACCGTTTCTCAACGCAAGTATGACGAGGTCGCGCGATCAGGCAGGTTGGAAAGCGTCAGGGAAGCCATTCTGAAACGCGGCATGTTGGCTGGGTGAGGAAGACTGCACATCGCCCGGCGGCACGCCAATGTATCGATTTCGAGGTCGTGGCGTAACTCGCCGGGTACAGCGGTCGCGCCGGCCCATCGATTCGATACGCCGCTAACGAGACACCTCGATGGCCAGGTGAAACTGACGTGCTTTCGCGCCGCGCTTTTCGCCTTCCCGTTGTCTTCACCGTCGCTCGTCATTCGTGCCGTCGACGAGTGGCGAGTCGGTATCGGGATTGCCCTGCCGCAACGCCAGACGCGCCGCGTCGGCCAGCGCTTCGTAGCGTTTGCGAAAGCGCGCCAACTCCTTCTCGTCGAGTTCTTCCAGATCAAGCAACGCGTTGTGCGCCCCTTCCATGGCGCGGATCAACTCGTCGAGCTTGATGTGCATGGCCGCCGTGTCGCGATTCTGCGTGTTCTGGATGAGGAAGACCATCAGGAAAGTGACGATGGTGGTCGAGGTGTTGATGACCAGTTGCCACGTGTCGCTATAACCGAACAGCGGCCCGGTGGCCGCCCATATCAGCACCAGCGCGACCGCCAGCACGAACGACACCGGTCGTCCGGTCAGCGTGGAAAGGTAGCTCGAGAACTTCGAAAACCATTTGCCGTTCATGACCGTCTCCCGTTTTGAAACGATAGACGGATGATGGCACAGGCGTTGCCAGAGGAGGTTCGCCACCCATCGAGGCTATTCCCCATGCGGCTGTGCTATGAACGCCCCAAGTTCCCTCTCGCTGATTCACGGTACCAAAGCTGCAAGTCAAAAAGCGCAAGTGCGCCGCGTTATCGGTGCCAATCTGGAATTCCGATCAACGGAATCTGAAGGAGTGGGAACATGCATCCGATTTCAAACGCGAACGTGGTGACGTCCGCCCTAACGAATGTCGTTCCGGAGGAAGTGAGACGGAACGATACCGTGTTGCTGAGTCGCGACCTCAATGTCGCCGCTCAGGCGACTGCCGGTTCGTCGTTGCCTGCGGCAGAGTCTACGCATGTCTATTCACACGCCAATATCGCGACATGTGCGGTAGGTCGAGTGGATAGCGAGGCGAAGGTTGAAAATGCGAAGCAACAGATGTGGGAAGTGGTTCGTGACGGCGTGGCCGCAGAACACACCATGATCATGCCGCACTCGTTTATTGAGCTAAATGAGGCAGGGCGCAAGCGGGTAACCAAGCTCACCGTCGACTGGGTATTTTCTCCGGTCAATAGTAGTACGGAAAAGTGGTTCGATTGCCTGACGAATAATGCAACGATCAAAGAGTATCTAAAAGACACGGTTTCCGAGGAAATCAAAAATGAGGTCAAAGCCGCCAAATTGTTGAGTGTTCTCGGGGGGCATTTATTACTACGACATGTTTCGTGAAAATGCGAGCCAGAGCGTGGCGACAGGTCCGGTGCCACCTGCGAATCCCGCATCGAAGCCGGTAACGGGTGAGGATAGTGAGGCGCGGGTCGAAAACGCGAAACAGGAGATGTGGCAGTCGATTCGTGATGGCGTGGCGAGGGGTCACGACATGATCATGCCAGCTTCGTTCATGTCGCTGGGTGAGAGCGGGAGGAAGAGGGTCGCCAGGCTGACGGTCGAATGGGTATTTAACCCTGTCAATCCTGGGTGTGAAGAATGGTTTAACAGGTTGGTCGGAAATGAGCAAGTCAAGCCATATTTAAAAGGAACCGTATCTCGTAGTATTTACAGTGGCGTTAACAACTATTGCTCACGTATTATCCCTCACCGCAAGCCGCCGTTGTGGTACGTCCGCGAGAAGTTTGGGCAGCTTGAAATGTTTAGGAAGTGAGTAAGAGCAAGAGGGGCGCTGGCGTTTCATTCAGCAAACCTCTTGCATCGCTTACCTGTCAGGCGTTCAGCTAACGTTAATGATAAAAAACGTTTGAGAGCGCGGAAAAGTCAAGCGTCGTCGCTCGGCTCGCCCGCAAGGAAGACGCGCGGTGCGCCCCCAAGCGCTTTCCTCTCGCTTTGCGTGGGATCGCGCCACGTGATTCCCGAATAGCAAAGACGGCAGGTTGTCTCGCAAAGGGTGGCGCTATATGAGTGCCAAGATGAAGGCTCCATTCACTCAAGGAGTCGAAGGTCATGGACAACATCAACCCGGCGGGAACCACCGGATTGCAGCCGATCAGCTTACCAGAGTCGTCGCCGCAGCAGTCCAATGCCCCCATCGCTACCGATCTCGACAAGGCGCGATCCGCACCGGCGTCGACGTCGATTACCGCTTATTCATCGTCGCCGTTGCCCGACTGGGCTTATTCGACCTGGGCTGCCATGCACGAATCCCAGGATGGTAGAACCTACCGTCACCTGGTCGGAAAGTTGGCGGATGAGCGAAACTGCGACCCGAACGACATATCGGTTGAACTATTGAAGAACATCCATCGCCTCGAATCATCCGTCCGATTCGGCGCATTCAACGCGCTCACGAATTCGCGCCCGATCGACGACCGGTTCCTCGCTATTGGCACTGACGAGTGGCTGAAAAACTTCGCGGAAAAGGACCGGATCGAGGTACTGGATGCGCTTGACCGAATGGTAATCCACGTCTAAGCGCGGATCGACGTCAGCCGGTACTGGTCCCCGTCAGATCGGCAAAGCCGAGGGCCGTCGCCCGGCAGCTTTCGGCCAATTCGTCGTCGTGCGCTGAGAGGAAAACGCAGTGGTCTCTGCAAAGCGTAATGAAAAGGTCGATGGGGCACCGCCCGGGAAGAGCCGTCGAGGCCGTCGCTCGGCTCGCCCGCAAGGATGACGCGCGGTGCGTCCCCAAGCGCTTTCCTCTCGCTTTGCGTGGGATCGCACCACGTGATTCCCGAATAGCAAAGACGGCAGGTTGTCTCGCAAAGGGTGGCGCTATATGAGTGCCAAGATGAAGACTCCATTCACTCAAGGAGTCGAAGGTCATGGACAACATCAACCCAGCGGGAACCACCGGATTGCAGCCGATCAGCTTACCCGAGTCGTCGCCGCAGCAGCCCAATGTCCCCATCGCTGCCGATCTCGACAAGGCGCAATCCGCACCGGCGTCGACGTCGATTACTGCTTGTTCATCGTTGTCGTTGCCCGAATGGGCCTATACGGACTGGGCTGCGATGCATGGATCCCAGGATGGTAATAGCTACGATGAGCTGGTCGAACGGTTGGTATACAAGCGAGATTGTCTTCCGAACGACATATCGGTCGAACTATTGAAGAACATCGCTCGCCTCGCGCCATCGGTCCGATTCGGTGCATTCAAAGCGTTCGTGAATTCGGACCCGGTTGACGACCGGTTCTTGAACATTGCCACTGACGAGTGGCTGGAAAACTTCGCGGAAAAGGATCGGATTGCGGTACGAGATGCGCTTAACGGAATGGCAAGCCACTGATCCGCCTGGATTTCTGAGCCAGATCGGCCATATCTGAGCGCGGATCAACGTCAGTCTGCGCGGGATCCCGTCAGATCGGCAAAGCCGAGGGCCGTCGCCCGGCAGCCCTCGGCCAGTTCGTCGTCGTGCGTCGAGAAGAAGACGCAGCGGTCTTTGCCGAGCGTGATGAAAAGGTCGATGAGCACGGCGCGCGACGGTCCGTCGAGGCCGCCGCTCGGTTCGTCGGCGAGGATCACGCGAGGCGAGCCAAACAGCGTGGCCGTCAGATAGAACTTGCGTCGCGTGCCCGTCGACATCTGGTCGAAGCGCTTTTCCAGGTGCGGCATCAGACTGAAGCGCTCTGCCAGATCCAGCACGTCGGCGCCGAGGGTGGTGCCGCGTTGCGCCGCGCGCTGCTCAAGGAAGCCCAGCCCCGTTTGCGACGGCTCCGTCAGGCAATCGAAAGGCACGACCGCCAGCGCGGCTTTCGCCGCCTCGGGGGCGCTGCGCAACGAATGACCGTCGATCCACACCTTGCCGTCACCGGCATCGATCGTGCCCGCCAGCATGCCGAGCAGCGTGGTCTTGCCGCCGCCGCCTTCGTCGCGCAACGCAAAGCAACCGGCGCCGGCGCGCAGGCCGAGGTTCTCGAAAAGGATGAAATCGTCGAAACGACGTGTGAGTCCTTCGAAGCGGAGCAGCGCTTCCCGATGCATGACGTCGTTCATTTGAGATAAGCCTTGATGACGTGAAGCAGGGGCGCCAGTTCGGCCTCGCGTTGAGCCTGATCCGCCTCGTTGATGACATGATCGACGAGATGGCCCTCGATGACCGCGCCCATCAGGCCATTGATCGCGCCACGAATGGCCGCGATCTGCTGAAGGATCTCGACGCAGTCGCCCTCCTCGCTCAACTGGCGCTCCAGCGCCTGCGCCTGCCCCTGAATGCGACGCACGCGTGCCAGCAATTTGTTCTTGTCCCGGATCGTGTGCACGGTTCGCCGCACTCCTGTCTGTCACGAATTAGATGCGAAAAATGCTAACACGAATATACTGGGGTGGAGTATATTGCGCGGACGACGTTTTTCCATCGAGCGATGTGCCATGACCGACTTCTCCACCCTCCTGCAGCAGGGCAACGCCTGGCTGTTCATTCCGAGCGCGATTCTGCTCGGCGCGCTGCACGGCCTTGAGCCGGGACATTCGAAGACGATGATGGCGGCCTTCATTGTCGCGATACGCGGCACCGTTGCGCAGGCGGTGTGGCTCGGGTTGTCGGCGACGGTCTCGCACACGGCAGTGGTCTGGCTCGTGGCGATGGCCGGGTTGTACTTCGGACGCCACTGGAATGCGCAGGCGACCGAGTCGTACTTTCAGATCGCGTCGGGCGTACTGATCCTCGCCGTTGCCGGATGGATGCTGTGGCGCACGTGGCGTGACAACGCCCACGCCCACCACGCCCACCACGCCCACCACGCCCACCACGCCCACCACGCCCACCACGACCACCACGACCACCACGATCCTCACGCTCCTCACGCTCACGCCCCGTCGGCAAGGGCATTCTCGCGTGCCTCCTTGCAAATGGCCGTCTCGCCGGGCGAGTATCGGGACGCTCACGAACGCGCCCACGCCCGAGACATCGAAAAGCGCTTTTCCGGACGCAATGTCACCACTGGCCAGATCGTCGTGTTCGGTCTGACCGGCGGACTGGTGCCATGTCCCGCGTCGATCACCGTGTTGTTGCTGTGCCTGCAATTGAAGCGTTTCGCGCTGGGCGCGGGGCTGGTGCTGTGCTTCAGCATCGGGCTGGCCGCGACAATGGTGGCGTCCGGCACGTTGGCGGCGCTCAGTGTGCGGCACGTGTCGCGTCGGTGGCGCGGGTTCGGAGAGTTCGCGCGTACGGCGCCGTACTTCTCCGGCGCGCTGATCGTGCTGGTCGGCCTGTATGTGCTGTATCAGGGCCTTTCACACATTTCACCCGTCTGAGGGACTCGCGCGCGCATCGATTTCATGGCGGAACGCTATCGCACGTCGCAAGCAATTGATTCGACGCCGGACGACGCAAAGATACGAACGCACGAGCCTCATGTGAAAATTGCGGATCCGACGGCATCTTCCGTCTCGATTCGCGAGGCACTTCATGACCCATCCGAGCGACATTGCACCCGAAAGCACGGCAGCGCGCGTGGCACTGTGGCGAGCGCTGCATCTTGAAGCCGACGCCGAGCCGCACGTATTCGTCGATAACGTCGGATTGCGATTGCTCGATCCGCCGGACGACTGGCGCGAACGCGGCGACATGCATCCGGAATTCACGCGACCGTTCCGGGCGTCCATCGTTGCGCGGGCCCGTTACATCGAAGATCTCGTCATCGCGCAAATGCGCAACGGCGTGCGTCAGTATGTGATTCTGGGTGCGGGACTCGACAGTTTCGCGCAGCGCCATCCGGAACTCGCCGGATCGCTCACGATCTTCGAGGTCGATCAGCCCGGTCCGCAGCGCTGGAAGCACGATCGCCTCGTCGCATTGGGGTATGGCGTTCAGGACTGGCTGCACTTCGTCCCCGTGGATTTCGAAGCCGGGCAATCGTGGCGTCACGCGTTGCTGGCGAGCGGCTTCGATGCGCAGCAGCCTGCGGTGATCGTCTCCACCGGCGTGAGCATGTATCTGACGCGTGAGGCCAACGCCGCCGCGCTGCGCGAAGTGGCGTCGCTCGCACCGGGCTCGACCTTCGCGATGACGTTCCTCCTCCCACTGGAGATGGCGGATGCCGACGTGCGCCCCGGGCTGGAGATGGCCGCGAAAGGCGCACAGGCGAGCGGCACACCGTTCATCAGCTTCTTCACGCCGCAGGAGATGATGGACTTCGCCAGGGAGCAAGGTTTTTCGAAGGCCCGGCACGTTTCGGCAGCGGCGTTGACGCAGCAGTATTTCGCGAACCGCACCGACGGCCTGCACCCGCCCGCCAATGCCGAAGAACTGTTGATCGCCACGACCTGAGACGTCGCGCGGTGGCATGCCCGCTGTCACGGGCCTCGCGCGTCCTGTCCTGCGAAATGCGGCGTACCACGATAAGCTGCCCCGGCGGCGCGGTTTGCCGCGCCTATCCAGAAAAATCCGCCGGAGGGACCGCATGACGCTGACCGAACTTCTCATCCCCACTTTCATACAGATGCTGCGCGGCCAGTCGGCGTGGCTCGACAAGGCCGCCGCCTACGCCAAGACGCAGGGCAAAGAGGCCGACGCGCTGATGACGCTGCGTCTTGCGCCCGACATGTATCCGCTGGCCGCGCAAGCGCGCTTCGCGAGTTATCTGTCGATGGAGCCGGTGTTCCGCCTGCGCGGCGAAGCGATTCCGCCCAGCGTCAGTGCCATCCAGCGTGAGGGGTGGAACAGCGCTCAGCGTCCCGGGACGTTTGCCGAAGCGAAGGCATGCCTGGCCACGGCCATCTCCTTTCTCGAAGGGCTTCCCGGCAACGCGCTCGACGCCGGCGAATACATCGACATCGCCCTGGAGCTGCCCAACGGTTTGATCTTCGACATGACTGGCGAGCAATATGCGCGCGACTGGGCATTGGCGCAGTTCTATTTCCACACCAACACGGCGTACAGCATCCTGCGTCAGTACGGTGTCGAGCTTGGCAAGGGCGAATACGTCGCGCATGCCCTCGCTTATCTGCGTCCGGGCACGGCGCCCAAGGGCTGAACGGGCCTCGACATGCGCTTGTCCGGCTTGCCGCGGGCGCGGCGCCTTGCGTGGCTATCGCTTCACTCGCCCATGAGAAACGGCGGCCCGAAACGCGTGGCGATGTGTTCCGTCGATTCGAACAACTCGCGCAACACCTGACTCGTGCATGTGGGCTGAACGTAGAGATAGAACGCCACATCGGGCAGCCGGGGCAGGCCGTCCGCTTCGGACAGCACGCGCATGTTCGCGTCGAGCAATTCGGTCGTGCGGGCCGTGACACCCAGGCCCGCGCTGATGGCCGCCTTGATGCCGGTGAGCGTGGGCGAGATGAAACTCGTGCGCCACGCGATGCCCGCGGCGTTGAGCCGCTCGATGGACAGGCGACGGAACAGGCTCAGTTCGTCGGCCATCACGAGGGGCACGGGCGCTGCCGCGTTGAAAATGAAATCGTCCGCACAGATCCACACCATGGGCGAGGTGCGCAGCTTGATGCCGGGAAAGCCCTCGTCGTAACGCGTCGAGATGGCGAGATCGAGTTCGTTCTCGCGCAGGGCGTCCATCAGGTGCGGGCTGCGCCCCACGATGATCTCCAGTTGCAATTCCGCCGACAGTTTCGACAACCGTCGCAACATGCTCGGCAGGATCGACTCCGCCACGTCGTGCGGTGAGCCGATGCGCAACTTCTCCGCCGGCCCGCGCGTTTGCATGACCTGTACCGCCTGATCGTTGAGCGCGAGGATCTTGTTTGCGTACGCGACGAGACGCACGCCATCGGCCGTCATTGTCTTTTGCCGCCCCTGCTTTTCGAACAGCGGGCAACCCATTTCCTGTTCGAGCCGTTGCATCTGCTGCGTGATGGCGGACTGCGTGCGACCCACGCGCGTGGCGGCGGCCGCGAAGGTCTCATGCTGTGCAATCGCCACGAAGGTCCGCAGTAGATCGATATCGAGATTCCGCATGGTCGTCGACGTCAATACTTCAGAGACGTTAATGTTTCTCAGATAAAAATTAAATTGTTCTGGAGGATTTTGGTCGATAACCTGCCTGACACTCAAGCAATATTTATGTGACTGGGGGTGGAAGCCAGCGTTGACTGGTCCCCCGCTAATCGATTTGCGTCATTAGCTTTCCCGCAAATCGATGCACCCTTCGGTCGAACCCAAGGAGACTCAGCATCATGTGGCAACGACACCTCGCCGCCGCCCTGTTCGCGACGCTCGCCATGACGGGCCAGATGAGCGCGGCGCACGCGGATCAACTGGCCGACATCAAGGCGCGCGGCACGCTCGTTTGCGGCACGCAAAACGCCAGCGAACCGTATGCGTTCCCCGACGCCGCCACGCGCAAGATCGTCGGCTTCGACGTCGATGTGTGCAACGCCCTGGCCAAGGGGCTCGGCGTGAAGCTCGAACACCGGGCGCTGTCGACCGATGCCCGCATTCCCGAACTCAAGACGCGTCGCGTCGATGTCCTCGCGGCCGCCGTCGCCTGGATGCCGGCGCGCGCCGCGCAGGTCGATTTCAGCGACCAGTACTTCGTCGCACCGATTCGCGTGCTGGTGCGCGCCGACTCGCCGGTGCAAACGCTCGAACAGCTCTCCGGCAAGAAGATCGCGGCGTCCGAGGGCTCCAGCTCGGCGGCCGTGTCGGTGACCCGTCTGCCCGATTCGAACCTGCTCACCTTCCATGACATCTCGTCGGCATTTCTGGCGCTGCAACAAGGCAAGGTCGAGGGGCTCGTGGCAGGGCAACTGATCCTTGCGCGCTTCGCCAACGAAGCCGCGGCCAAGGGGGGACAGCAGTACCGTCTGCTCACCAGGCCGGTATTCGAAGAACGTTGGGGAGTGGTGATGAACAAGGGCGAACCGGCGCTGCGCGATGCCGTGAACAGGATTCTGGTTGACTACGACAAGTCGAACGGCTTGCAGGAGAGCTTCGAGAAGTGGCTCGGCAGCAAGTCGGTCTACAAGTTCACGCGCGACTACAAGGTCGAGCCGATCAAGGTGCAGTGAGCGAGACGTCGCGCAATGTTCGATCTCTCGTTTCTGCTCGAAGACGGTTACCTGAAGCTGTTTCGCGACGGCGTACTGACAACGTTGCGGCTGTTCGCGGTCTCCGGTCTGCTGGCGATCGTGGTGGGTGTGCTGCTCACCACGTTGCGCGCCTTGCCGGTGAAGCTCTTCAAGGGCTTCGTGATCGTGGTGGTGGAGTATCACCGCAACGTGCCGGTGCTGGTGCAGATCCTCGTGTGGTACTTCGGTGTGCCGCAACTGCTGCCGGAAGGCGCGCGTGACTGGATCAACGCCGGCAACACGGAGTTCTTCTTCGCGACGGTGGCGCTGGCGCTCAATGCCGGGGCCTTCATCTCGGAAGACCTGCGCTCCGGCCTGCGCGCGATTCCGCACACGCAGCAGGAAGCCGCATGGTCCATCGGCCTCACGTACTTGCAGTCGTTGCGCTACGTCATTCTGCCTCAGGGCATTCGTGTGGCGTTGCCCGCGCTGCTCAACCAGTCGCTGCTGCTCTTCAAGAACAGTTCGCTGGCGATGGCGATCGGCGTGCACGAGCTGCTGTATCGCACGCGTCAGATCGATAACCTGACGTTTCGCACCTTCGACGTGTTTCTCGTGGCGACGATCCTCTACCTGATCGGCACGCTGTCCCTGATGGCGCTCTCCGAGCACTTCGCCAAACGCCGCACGGCGCCCTCGGGAGTCTGACGATGTACGAGATTCTTCACGACTATCTCGCGCTGTTTGTCGTCGGCAGCTGGCCTAACGGTCCGCTGGGCGGGGCGGCCATCACGCTGATTCTGTCGGCGCTCGGCCTGTTGATTTCGTTTCCGATCTCGGTCCTGATCGGTCTTGCGCAGGTCTCGCCGTGGCGCTGGATGCGGCGTATTGCCGGTATCTGGACACGGCTCGTGCGCGGCGTTCCGCTGCTGATGATCATTTTCTGGGCGTACTTCGCCGTGCCCCTGCTCGTCGGTGCCGAGGTATCGGCGTTCACGACGGCGGTGTGCGCGATCATCGTCTACGAAAGCGCATTCCTGTTGCAGATCGTACGAGCGGGCCTCGAAGGCTTGCCGCGCGGCCAAATGGAAGCGGCACGCTCGAACGGCCTGTCGTGGCTGCAAAGCATGCGTTACGTGCAGCTGCCGCAGGCGCTGGCGAACATGCTGCCGTCCATCGTCAATCAGTTCGTGTCGATCATCAAGGCGACGTCGCTCGCCTATGTGATCGGCGTGCCGGAACTGACGTATTCGGCCGCGCAGGTCAACACGATCACACTGACCAAACCGCTGCAAACGTTCCTCGTCCTCGCAGCTTTCTATTTCGTGTTGTGTTTCGCCATTTCGCGCTTCGCCGGCTGGCTGGAGCGTCGCATCGCCCGCCAGCGCGCCGGTATGGCGTGACGGCATGGACGACACAACCGCAGGGTTCAAGAAGGAGAACGCGATCATGAGCATGCTCGCATTCGAGAAAGTCGATAAGTTCTATGGCGAACACCATGTCCTCAAGGGCATCGACGCCACCATCGGGCGCGGCGAAGTCGTCGTTGTGTGCGGCCCGTCGGGTTCGGGAAAGTCGACGCTGATCCGCACCGTCACGCGCCTCGAAGCCATTCAGAAGGGATGCATCCGCTTCGAAGGCAAGGACGTCAATGCGCGCGACGTAAAACTCAATCAGTTGCGCGCGCGCATCGGATTCGTCTTCCAGAGCTTCAATCTGTTTCAGAACCTGTCGGTGCGCCAGAACCTGATGCTCGGGCCGACGAAGGTGCTCGGCATGTCGCGCGACGAAGCGCTCGCGCAGGCGGAGTCGCTGCTCGCGAAGGTCGGCCTCGCGCACAAGATCGACGCCATGCCCGCGAACCTCTCGGGGGGCCAGCAACAGCGCGTGGCGATTGCACGGGCCCTCGCGATGAAGCCGCCGCTCATGTTGTTCGACGAGCCGACGAGCGCACTCGACCCCGAGATGGTGCAGGAAGTGCTGCAAGTCATGCGCTCGCTGGCCGACGATGGGCTCACCATGATGATCGTCACGCACGAGATGGGATTTGCCCGTGACGTGTCGAGCCGGGTGTGGTTCATGGATCAGGGGCAGTTGCTCGAAGACGCGCCGCCGTCCGAATTCTTCAGCCGGCCGAAACATGCGCGCGCCCAGCGCTTCCTGCAGGACGTATTGCGCCCATCACCCGTGATCGGCGTGCCGCGCGAAGCGATGCCCGCATGAGCGTATCCGGCGCCGGTCCCCGTTAGCGTTAGCGAGCCCCTACCGATACACGACAGTGCCTCACCCGGCATCTCACATAACAACGCACTCCGGAGAACACTTCCACCATGTCCACGCCCCAACTTTCCGAACAGCGCAAGGCCGCTGTCAGCGAGGCCATTGCCGCCATGAAAGCCGCGCTGGCGCCCGCGGGCGAAACGCGCCCGGCCCTCGCCGCAGTCCTCGAACAGGTCAAATCGCTCGCGGCACGCACGGCGCTGTGGAGCGAGGCCGATTTTCCGCCCCCGTCGGACGGCGAATTGCAGGCGCGCTATCTGATTCACGAAGACGCCGACAAGACTTACGCGCTGTACCTGAACGTCATGCGTCCCGGCAAGAAGATCACGCCGCACAACCACACGACGTGGGCATGCATCGCGGCCGTGGACGGCGTCGAATACAACTACGTCTACCGGCGCACCGACGACGGCAGCACGCCGGGCGTGGGCACGCTCGAAGTGAGCGACACGGTCGTGGTCGATCCGGGCAACGGCATTGCGCTGGCGTCGGACGACATCCACGCCGTGGAGATCCAGGGCGACGCGCCGATCCGCCACCTGCACATGTATGGCCGCGCGCTGGAAACGCTCACCGAGCGTATCACCTTCGACCTCGCCAAAGGCACGTATCAGGTGATGGACATCGGTGTGAAGACACGCCGCTGACGACGCCGATGCCCAAGTGGCCGCCAACGCGCGCGTCGGCGGCCACCGGCAGTACACGACAGCCCTGACGGCGCGAAGTCCCTTCGTGCCACCCGCAACACACCGCCCTCGCCGGCGGTGCGGGCGAACTCATCCCTGCGCTTTGGCTCCGGCCAGGCGGGAACCGACAACCGACTTAACGTTACGACATCGGCCATGACATCGTTCACTCCTCATCTTGTGCCACCTGCCCGACTCAAGGAATGGCTGCACGACGGCGCCGAGATCGCCGTTTTCGACGTGCGCGAGCACGGCCAGTACGGCGAAGCGCATCTTTTTTACGGCGTGACGCTGCCGTATAGCCGGCTCGAAATCGACATCGTTCGCCTCGCACCGCGCCGCAATGCGCGGGTCGTCGTGTACGACACCGATCAGAGCGTGGCCGTGCTGGCGGCGCAACGCCTCGATGCGCTCGGATACACCGACGTGTCCGTTCTCGAAGGCGGCACCGACGCCTGGCAGGCGGCGGGTTTCACGTTGTTCGCCGGCGTGAACGTGCCGTCGAAGACGTTCGGCGAACTGGTGGAGCTGACGTATCACACGCCGCGCGTGACGGCGCGCGAACTGGCCGCCATGCGCGAGCGCGGCGAGAATGTGGTGATCCTCGACGGCCGGCCCGTCAACGAGTATCTGAAGATGACGATTCCGTCGTCGATCTGCTGCCCGAACGGCGAACTTGGTTACCGCATTCGCGAACTGGTGCCGGACACGACCACGCCTGTCGTGGTGAATTGTGCCGGCCGCACGCGCAGCATCATCGGCGCGCAGACGCTCATCAACCTCGGTATTCCGAATCCGGTGATGGCGCTGGAGAACGGCACGCAGGGCTGGTATCTCGAAGACTTGCCGCTGGAGCACGGCAGCACGCGCCGCTATCCCGATGCGGTGGCCCCGGCCAGCCTCGCGCAGATGCGCGAAGCCAGCGGCGCGCTGGCCGAGCGTTTCGCGGTTCCGGACGTGGACACCGCAACGTTTGCGCGGTGGGCGCAAGATACGTCGCGCACGTTGTTCCTTTGCGACGTTCGCACGCCGGAGGAGTTCGCCGCGGGAACGCTGCCGGGCGCGCAGCATACGCCGGGCGGCCAGTTGATTCAGGCGACGGATCAGTACGTGGGCGTTCGACATGCCCGTGTGGTGCTGTTCGATAACGACGGCGTGCGCGCCCCGATCGTTGCGAGCTGGTTGCGTCAACTGGGGCACGATGCCTATGTGCTGCGCGGCGGCCTCGCCAGTGGCGCGTGGTTGGCCCTGCCGGACACCGGCGTACGCGCGACCCTGCCGGAGGTCGACGTTGCAACGCTCGCGTCTGCCCTGGCGGACGGCCGCGTGAACGTGATCGACCTGCGTCCGAGCATGAGTTTCCGCCGTGAGCACGTTCCGGGTTCGCAATGGGCGATTCGTCCGCGTCTCGCGAATTTGCCTGCCGGGGCGGACGTTGTCGTGATCGCGGACGAGCGCGGTGTGGCCGAGCTGTTCGTGGCGGACTGGCGGCGCGAACATGCGCAGGACACGCGCGCCTTCTCGCTGCTCGCGGGGGGCTTCAAGGCCTGGTCGGCGGCGGGACAACCGGTCGAGACGTCGCCCGATTCGCCGCCGGACGCCGAGTGCATCGACTATCTGTTCTTCGTGCACGACCGTCACGATGGCAACAAGGCGGCAGCGCGTCAGTATCTGGCGTGGGAGACGGGTCTGCTCGCGCAGCTCGACGAGCGCGAGCGCGGTGCTTTTCGTGTTGGTGCCCCCGCCGCGGCGAAGTAAGCTGTGAATCCGTTTTCCTGAAGCCCCGACCTTGAAGACCATGTCCCGACAAACGCCCCCTGTCCGTCATCTTCGCCTCGCCACGCGTCTCGCCAAGGGCGGTACCGATACCACCGTCGCCGGCGGCCGTGCCGTCAATCCGCCAGTCGTGCGCGCGTCCACCGTGTTGTTCGACTCGATGGACGATCTGAACGACGCGCGCCGCCGCCGCGGCACCGAGCGCATGTTCACGTACGGCGCGCGCGGCAACCCGACGGGCTTCGCGCTGGAAGATGTGGTCGCGGGGCTGGAGGGCGGGTATCGCACGCGTCTTTTCCCCACGGGGCTGGCCGCGATCTCGATGGTGTTTCTCGCGTACGTGCGCCCCGGCGATCACGTGCTGATCGCGGACTGTGTGTATCAGCCGCTGCGCCATTTCGTCGAAACGTTCCTCAAACCGTGGGGCGTTCACGTCACGTTCTTCCGCGCGGACGGCAGCGACGCCGCCGAGCACATGACTGCGCGCACGAAGCTGATCTACGTCGAAGCGCCGGGCTCGCTCGTCTACGAGATGTGCGACATCCCCGCGCTGGCCGACCTGGCGCATCGCCATGGGGCGTTGCTGGTGGCGGACAACACGTGGGGATCGGGCGTGCAGTGCCGTCCGCTGATGCTGGGCGCCGACATCTCGGTGATGGCCGCGACGAAGTACCTGAGCGGCCACTCGGACGTGATGATGGGGACTGTCACCACGACGGAGGCGGTCTGGCAGACGCTCGCGACGATGGCCGACGCACAGGGCGTTGCCGTGAGTCCGGACGACGCATACCTCGTGCTGCGCGGCACCCGCACGTTGGCCGCGCGGTTGCAGATGCATGAGCGCCATGCGCTGGAGGTCGTGCATTGGCTCGACGGTCTGCCCGACGTGGCGCGCGTGTTCTGCCTCGCGTTGCCGACCGACCCGGGGCATGCGCTTTGGCAACGCGATTGTCTGGGCACGAACGGTCTGGTGTCGTTCGAATTCGCCAATGCGACGCCTGCGCAGGCGGATCGTTTCGTCGACGCGCTCACGCTGTTCGGCATCGGTGCGTCGTGGGGCGGCTTCGAGAGTCTGGCAACCGTGTCGAACGTGGCGGGAACCCGCACCTGCGAGGACTGGTCCGCCGCTGGCCCGATCGTGCGGCTGCATATCGGTCTGGAAGACCCGCAGGATCTGATCGACGATCTGGCCGCAGCGTTCGGGAAGGTGTTTGGCGGGTGACCGGCGTGCCGCCTGTCCAGCGCCGTCAGTGCCGTCGGTGCCGTCACTTCGCCGGGGCTGGCGCGGGGCGCGTACCGTCAAGGGTCGTGAGGATGACGTGAGCGGCGCGAATGCGTTCGTCCATCGCGTAGTTCTTGTTGGCGAGCAGCACGATGCCCATCTGCTTGGACGGCACGAAGGCCACATAGGCACCAAAGCCGTTCGTCGAGCCGGTCTTGTTCACCCACGAGACCGGTGACGGCGCCATCGGCGGCGTGAGTTCGCGCGCGGGCGTCGGCTCGTATGCCATGCGCGACGAGTTACCGTCGAGCAGCGTGTCTACGGAGACCGGGAAGGGATATTGCTCCCAGATCAGGTCCTGGGTCATCGGTGTGTCGAAGAAATAGCTTGTGCGCGTGGCATAGATGGCGTGACGCAGGCGCCGCTCGTACACCGTTTCGCCGAGATTCGCGCGCACGAAACGCAGCAGATCGCTTGCGGTCGTTTTCACCCCGTAAGCCTCCTGCTCGAATACGCCGGGGTTGACGCGCACCGGTTGCCCATCCTTATAGCCCCACGCGTAGTTCGCTTGCTGATCCTCCGGCACGCGCAGGAACGTATGTTTCAGACCGAGCGGCTTGAAGACGTGGTCGCTCATCAGCGTGGCGAATTCGCCGTGCATGGCGCGCGCGGTGAGCCAGCCGAGCGCGCCGATGCTGACGTTCGAATACGTTCGCACGGTGCCGGTCGGCTTCGCCGGTTTCCACGCCTTGAGGTATTGCGTGATCTCGTCGAGGTTGCCGGCGTTGTCCGGCACCTGGAGCGGCATGCCGCCCGTGGTGTGGGTGGCAAGGTTGAGCAGCTTCACGTCGCCGAATGGTGTGCCTGCGAATTCGGGGGCGATGCGGCTGGTCTTGTCGGTGAGCGAGAGCATGCCGGCCGCCTGTGCGTAAGCGGCGAGCGTAGCGGTGAACGTTTTGCTCACGGAGCCGATTTCGAACAGCGTGTCGTTCGTGACGGGTGTGTTGGCGGCTTTATCGGCGAGCCCGTAATCGAAAACATACGACTGCCCGTCGAAAACGATCCCGACGGCCATGCCCGGAATGTCCTGACGCGCCATGAGCGGCACGATGGTCTTGTCGACCAGCGACCTGACCGCTTCCTGTCGGGGGTTCGCCGGCACTTGCGCGCCGGTCTCGGCGGCGTAGGCGCGCGCGCTGAAACCCATCCAGCCGATCGCGGCGGTCGCGGCGAGCGCCGCGCAGAGTGTGAGGTAGGGCTTGATCATCGAGGGTCGTCTCCGTATGAGGGCATATCGGGGCGTACATTCTGAACCCCTGCGAGCCATGCCCGAAGCGTAAACCCAAATGGGAGCCGACTTGCGAGAGTGCGATGTAACCGACGTAACCCATGGAACGCTCGGAACGAGCGCGACGAACCCACGTCGCCCGCGGCAAAAAAACCGCCCTGAGGGGGCGGCAACACGCTGAAATCTAACGGGGGGAGGGGGACTGCATTTCAGCGCGTGGGTGTTTCTGCGCGGTGACGCAACGCGCGTGTTACAACGCCGGTTCCAGCTCGCGGTTTTCCGATTCGCGCATTGCACGAATGGCTTCCGCCGAGATCATTGCGTCCGCATTGAGCGGGGGGATGTCGCCGAACAGCGGACGGTAGACGAAGTCGCCGACGTCGATCGCCTCGTTCGTCAACGCACACACGCCTGGGTGATGCGCTTTGCGGATGCGCCAGATCTGCGCCCCGTAGTTGCCACCGGTGGCGTCGTTCCACGACACCGTGATCGTCAATTCGCTGGAGATCTCCAGGACGCGCACGATCGGTGCGCGGCGCGTGTAGGGAATCACCGGCCGGCACACTACCGGCTCGGCGTCGAGCATGGCAACGGTGTGCTGCCAAACGCCCTGGTCGCGTGCCGCGCGCGACGAGCGCGAGGCACGGGAAGTCGTGGACGTGGGGCTTCCAGGGGCGCGGCTGCTGCCGCTTCGGTTCGGGCAATTGGTTCGGTCGCTTCGCATGATCAGGCCAGCCGGATGCGCGGCCCGCGAAGGCCGCCGAGTTTTTCAGCGCTCAACAACACCGTCGCACGGGCGAACCCGTGCAGGGCGTGCTGGTGACGCCGATACAACATGGCGTGGCTCCACTGCGCAAAGCGTCCGCGCACGATGCCACCTTTGAAAAAGCCGAATCGCCCGAGCGCGCCGGACGCGTTGTAGCCAGACAGCGACAACGACGCGCCGGGATCGCGATAAGCGAACGGCGGAATTGCGCGGCCTTCAAGCCACGCACCGAGATGACGGCCCAGATGCGCCGCCTGTTGTGTTGCCACCTGTGCCGTGGGCGGCAATGCGCGTTCACCCTGTCCCGGCGTGAGCGACGCACAATCGCCAAGCGCGAAAATGCGCTCGTCCTGCGCCGTCTGCAACGTGGCGCGCACGACGACCTGATTCGCCTCGTTGGTCGTCAGCCCGCCAATGCCGCGCAAGCAATCCGGTGCCTTCACGCCTGCGGCCCACACCAGCAGGTCGCCCGGAATGAGCTGGCCGTCGTCGCGATAAAAACCATCGCGATCGGCACACACCACGCGCGTATCCGTCAGCACACGAAAGCCCAACTGTTCGAGCTGGCCGTGCGTGCGCGCCGAGACGTCCGGCGGAAAAGCGCCCAGCAGCCGTGGCCCGCGTTCGACGAGCGTGAGCTTCAGCCGCTCGCAGATCCGCGGATCGCCATAGCCGGTCGCGAGCGCGAATGTACGGCTCAACTCCGCCGCGAGCGCCACACCCGTGGTGCCGCCACCGGCAATCACGATGCGCAGGGCGTCGTCGTTCACCGCGCTGCGCAGCGATTCGCAATGCAACGCCGCGTTGAATGCTTCGGCCTGGGGCTGACTGTCGATGAAATGACAGACGTCGCGCACGCCCGGTACGCAGGCGTCGTCGGCCTGCGAGCCCAGGGCCAGCACCAGCGCGTCGTACGGCACACGGCGCTCGCTCAGCAGGCGCTTGCCGTCATGACCCTCCATCTCCTCCAGCACAATCTCGCGACGTGTCCGATCCAGCCCGCTCATGCGTCCCGCCTGATACGTGAAACCATGGCTGCACGCATGAGCGAGATACGCGATCTGCGTGTGAGCCACGTCGCGCGTGCCCGCCGCCACAGTGTGCAGCATGGGTTTCCAAAGATGGGTGGGATGACGGTCGACAAGTGTCACGCGCGCAGCACCGGCACGACCGAGCGTTCTACCCAGACGCGTTGCCAGCACCAGGCCGGCGATACCGCCACCGACGATCACGATTCGGTTTGCGCGAGACATTTGGGGGGAAATGTCAAATTCAACAAGTGATGAATAAGCGCATAATAACGAGCGTGTACCCGGCATGTCAAATAGGAAGTCTCTGGGCAGGCAGGCGCGTCCGGGTCGGGTAGACTTGGCGCATTGCCCCGACGTGCTTGCGGCAATACTCTCGCAAATTCGACCAACCCATCACTCAATGACTCCGACAAAAGCCATCTCGCAACCCGAACCGCCCCGCAAACGCACGCGTGGGCGTCCAACGTGCGACTGCACGCATGGTGCCGACGCGTTGCTGCTCAACGCCCGCCGCATCTTCGCGCAGCGAGGGTTCTATGCGAGCAGCGTGAGGCAGATTGCGGAGGCGTCGGGCGTCGACGCTGCATTGATTTCGCACCATTTCGGCTCGAAAGAGGCGCTGTGGATCGCCGTTGTCGACCAGATTGCAGGATTGACGCGTTCGATGGTCGAGCAGACGATCGCACTGCGCGACGCACCGCTGGCACCGTTCGAGCGCATCGAGCAGGCGGTGCGTGTGTTCGTGGAGGCGGTATTCGAGAACCCCGACGTCGGCATGTTCTTCTCGACCGCGGCTACCGAGGAAGGCGAACGGCTGGACATTCTCACGCAGCGGCTCGTGCGTCCGTATCGCGACGCAATGGTGCCGCTCGTCGCCGACTGGCTCGCCGCGCAGCAGCGTCCGGTGTCGGACGCGGACGTCATGTTCTTCATGCTGACCTCGGCGATCAGCAAGACCGTGTCGTATCGCCACATGATGGGCCCGTTTCTGCCGCCCGAAGGCATGGCCGACCTCAAGCGCACCGTGCTCGACTGCGCGATGGCGCTGATCCGGCAGTGATGCCGCATTGATGCTGTCGATGGAGGGCGTCCGCAAGCGTCGTATAAGATAGCGGCACCCGGGCCGGCCCCGGCCCGTTTCTTTCTCTTACGGTGCCCCCTATGTCGAACGAAATCAAACGTCTGCACACCAACGCTCGCATGAGCCAGATCGTGATCGCCAACGGCGTGGTGTATCTGGCCGGTCAGGTCCCGGATACGGCCAACGTGTCGGTCACGCAGCAGACGACTGAAATTCTCACCCGCATCGACTCCCTGCTCGCCGAAGCCGGTGTGAGCAAGTCGCGTCTGCTGACCGCCAACATCTGGCTATCGGACGCCAGGCACTTTGCCGAATTCAACGCCGTGTGGGACGCCTGGGTGCCCGAAGGCCACGCTCCGACGCGGGCCTGCGTGCAGTCGCCGCTCATGCGCGCCGGCCTCGAGGTCGAAATCGCCGTGACCGCGCTGGCGTAACCACACCGCACGCCCATGACGTTCGACGCGCTGGTGCTTGGTGCCGGTATCGTTGGCGTTTCCGTCGCCGTGCATTTGCAGCGACGCGGCATGTCGGTCGCGCTCATCGACCGCAAATCGCCCGGTAACGAAACTTCCTTCGGCAACGCCGGGCTGATTCAACGCGAAGGCGTGTATCCCTACGCGTTTGCGCGCGACGTCGGCACGATACTGCGCTTCGCTGCCAACCGTTCCACGGACGTGCGTTATCACCCCTCGGCCATGGGAGCGTTCGCGCCTTTTCTCGCGCGGTACTGGTATCACTCGGAGGCCTCGCGCCACGCGGCGATTGCGCGCGACTACAGCACGCTGGTCGCGCATTGTGTGACCGAACATCGGACGTTGATCGCGGCGTGCGGTGCGCAACATCTGCTGCGCACCGGCGGTTGGGTGAAGGTGTTTCGCACCGCCGCCGCGATGGACGCCGCGCAGCGCGACGCCGAACGCTGGCGCAGCGAATACGACGTGCCTTTCGAACGCCTCGACGTGCAGCGATTGCGCGACGAAGAGCCGTCTCTCGCGCACACGCTCGTGGGGGGCCTGCGTTACACGGCATCGGATTCCGTCAGCGATCCGGGCGCGCTCGTGACCGCGTACGCGCGATACTTCGAATCGTTGGGCGGACGTGTGTTCACGGGGGATGCCACCACCTTGCAGCCGCATTGGTCGGTGCAAACGGAAGCGGGACGTCTCGAAGGCCGCCGCGCCGTCGTGGCGCTCGGCCCGTGGGCCGATACGGTAACGCGCCCGTTGGGATACCGGTTCGTGCTGGCCGTCAAACGCGGCTATCACATGCATTATCGGGCACAACCGGAAGCGACGCTCAATCAACCGGTGCTCGACGCGGAACATGGTTTTCTCATCACGCCGATGACGCGCGGCATTCGCCTCACGACGGGTGTCGAACTGGGATTGCGCGACACGCCGCCCACGCCGGTGCAACTGACAGCCGTCGAACCGCTGGCGCGGGGCACGTTTGCGTTGGGCGAGCGCATCGACCCGGTGCCGTGGCTTGGGTGTCGCCCATGCACGCCCGACATGAAGCCGGTCATCGGTCCCGCGCCCCGCCATCGCGATCTGTGGTTCGCGTTCGGCCACGCACATCATGGATTGACGCTCGGTCCGGTGACGGGACGCCTCATCGCCGAAATGATGACGGGCGAGACGCCGGTCGTCGATCCTACGCCGTTCGGCGCCGAGCGCTTTTGAAACGGCTGCCGCAGCGTTACTGCGGCATCTCCTCCTCGGAGTCGACGCTCGGCGAATGCGCGGTATTGCCTGCGTCGTCAACCTCGCCGCCGATCACACTGATCTCGAACAACGGCTTGCTCGCCTGTGAACGCACTTCGGGGTCCTCGGGGAAGGTCTTGAGCAGCGGCAGGATGACAGCGCCGCCGATCACGTTGCGACGGCTGTTATCGGCTGGCGACAGACCCCAGAGGTTCTGGTAGGTCATCGGCACGCTCGCGCCCGCGGGCCCGGCCGGCGTCGCATTTCCCAGATACAGCATGATGTGCCCGTTGATGTGGATCAGCGTCATGAGCGCACGGCCACGTTCGGCGAGCGTGCGCAGGCGCGTGTCGATGTCGGCGGCGCGCAGGTCGGTGCGCCGCCCCGCGCGCAACTGGTCGGACGAGTGACGCGGCAGCCACACGCCGAACGGTGCGAAAAGACTGCGTGTCTCGGCGGAGCAGTCGTTGTAGAACAGTGTGTTGCCCCAGCCGTACGGCCGCCCGATCTGCTGCTTCATCACCTGCGCCAGATGCCTCGGTGTCAGTGTCCAGGGCATCGGCACGACGCTCGACGCGTCGAGCGCCGTCATGCGGATCTGTGCCCGGCGTCGCACATCGGCCACCGCAAACATCGCCATCTGGCGACCGTCACGCGCCCGTGCGAGCGGCACGTTCGCGCGCACGATGGCGCCCAGATTGCGCGTTGCCGCCTCGCGCCAGACGGCTACGAACCGCTCGTCGACGGAGGCCACCGTGCGCGCGTCGACCCAGCCGATCAGATCGGGCGAATAGACGAGCAGCCACGCGCCGTCGCGGCTGTGCGCCAGCGTGTAGACGGGGGTGCCCGGACGCAGCGCGGAGTCTTGCAGGGCATCGAATGGATAGCCCTCGCCCGCCTCGCGAAAATCGTAGAACGCCGGGTCGTTGGTTGGCAGCAGGCGCACCAGTGCATTGTCGACGGTGATGCCGCGACGTCGCGGATCGTATGCCCAGTTGGCGTGATCGGCATTGAGTTGTGCGAGCGCCATGTTCGTTTCGATGGCGCGAATCCATGCGGACGTATGGGGCTGGAAGTTCTCGCCGTACGTCTTGCGAACGCCCGGACGATCGTTGTCGAAGCGCCGGACGCGGCGGCCTTGCGAATCTGCGAGCTGTGCGGCGCCGGCGGCATCGAGCAGCGAGGTCGCCAGCCACGCGCCGTTCCAGGGCGAAGCGTCGCGCGGCCCGACACCGAAATAGCGCGCGCGAAAGGCGTCGAATCGCTTCGCCTGTTCCTGCGTGGACAGCAACGGCCGATCGTAGCCGGGGGCGTCGGGCGGGATCCATCGATCGACGTTCTGATCGTAATGCTCGATGGGGAAGCGGCCCACGTTGTAGCGCGCGGCCGGCGAGGGGGGCGCCGATGACGACGGCGCGGGCGGTTGCCCGGGCGTACCCGCGCAGGCCGCGAGTACGAGTAAAGACAGGAGGGGCGCGACAGCGGCCGCGCGGCGGCGGTGCCTGCGCGTCGTGGCCGCGCCGGTTGCCCCGGTATTGCGCTTCACGAAAAAGATCACGGCGAAGATGGCGCGCCGCATCGTGCCGCGTACCGTGAGAATTGCGCCCATGTCGTGCAAAGGAGAGCCCGAATTTCGTCATGCTACTCCATCGACATGGGCGCCGGATTGAGCGCCGGATTCAGCGCGGTGTTGACGTCTTGCCGGTATGCAGTACCAGCAGGTCGTGCGCGCCGTCCCCCCGCATCACCAGCGAGCCGTGACGCTTCCGAGCACCGTGCGGCCCGTGCCGTAATAGCACTGTACGGTGGTGTTGCATCCCGCGACGTAGGTGCGGTCGAACAGATTGCTCGCATTGAGTTGCACTCGCCAGCGCCAGCCGATGTCGGCGTGCAGCGACGCGTCGACGAGCGTCACGCTGGCCACCGAAAACGAGTTCGCGCTGTCGCCGGCCGTCTGTCCGATGTAACGGATGCCCGCACCTGCGCCGAGCTTCGCGTCGCCTACGCTGCCGAAGTTGTAGTCCGCCCACAGCGACGCCATGTTGCGCGGCACGCCATACGGGCGTTTTCCCAAATCGGTGTTGTTGCTGCGCGTCACCTCCACATCCTGATACGTATAGCTCGCTACCATGTTGAGCCGGGACGTCAGGCTCATGCGTGCTTCGAGTTCCACGCCGCGTGAGCGCACTTCGCCGGTTTGAATCGTGTTGCGTGTGTTTGCCGGGTCGGCGGTCGAGACGTTCTGCTGGGTCAGGTTGAAGAGCGACGCCGTGAAGATCGCGTCGGTATTGCGCGGCTGGTACTTCAGGCCGATTTCGTACTGCTCGCCCGTCGTCGGCAGCAGCGGCGCGCCCGCCAGGTTGGTCGAGAGCGTGGGCAGGAACGACGTCGAGTAGCTGAAATACGGCGACAGACCGATGGCCGATTCGTACAGCAGGCCGGCGCGCCATGTGAACTTGTTCGGCGTTTGCTCCACCGATGTCCGGGCGATATTGTTGTCGGTCGTCGACCAGGTGAAGTCTTCCCGGCCGCCGAGCGTGAGATACCAGCGATCCCAGCGAATCTGGTCCTGCAGGTACAGGCCGAGCTGCGTTTGCGTCTGGTCGGTGCTGGTCGTCGGATTCGCGGGCAGCACGCCTTTCACGCCATAGACCGGTGCGTAGAGGTCGAGCGACGGCGCACTGCCCGTCCACACGCGGTTCAGGAAGCGTTGCGTCTGAAAGTCCACGCCGCCCACCAGCTTGTGCGCGACGGGGCCGGTTCTCAGGTCGTACTGCACGTTGTTGTCCAACTGCCAGCCGTTGAGGATCGGCGCGGCCTGATACGCGGTGCGCTGGTACGTGCGCTGGTCGGCGAGCAACGCGGTTCCGTAGATCGACTTGTAGTCGAGATCCATGTGCGTGAAGCGTGCGGTCGAGCGCAATTGCAGGGCGTCGTTCACGCGATGTTCGAAGCGGTAGCCGGTGGCGACCTGTGTCTTGCGGTAACGGTCGAACGACGGATCGCCCGTGAGCAGTTCGCGATCGATGCGTCCCCAGCGCGACGGGTTCACCATGCCGAGCGCCGGGCCATAGCTGACCGATGACCCCATGTTGTCCTGCATGTAATTGACGAACCACGTAAAGCTCGTTTGCGCGTTCGGCCGCCAGGTGATCGAGGGCTGAATCATGAGCCGGTCGTCGCTCACGTTATCGGTCTGGGCGTTCGACATCCGGCCGAGTCCCGTGATGCGATACAGCAGGGTGCCGTCTTCATTGGCCGGGCCGGTCATGTCGACGCGCAACTGCCGGCGATCGAACGTGCCGTAATCGATGCCGATCTCACGATACGGCTCCGCGCTCGGGGCCTTGCTCACCAGGTTGACGAGGCCGCCGAGGTTGCCCGCGCCGTAGAGAATCGAGCTTGGGCCGCGCAGCACTTCCACGCGTTCGAGCGTGTACGGATCGACACGCACGGCCGCATAGCTGCCCGGGCGGTTGGCGATCTGCGGCACGCGCAGTCCATCCCAATAGACGTCGGCATTAAAGCCGCGAATGTAGAACCAGTCCGCTCGCGTGTCGCTGCCATAGGGGTCGGCGTTCACGCCGGCGGCGTACTTCAGTGCGTCGGTGACGGTCTGCACGGCCTGATCGTTTATCTGATCGCGCGGGATCACACTGATCGACTGTGACGTCTGCATGATCGAGGTGTCCGACTTCGTCGCGGTGTCGCTGCGGGTGGCCACGTAACCGACGACCGGGCCGCGTGCCACGTCGCGTTCCGCGCGGGCGTTCACGGTGGTCTGCGGCAGGGCGACGGCAGGCCCCGAGTCCGCACTGCCGGCAGCGTTGGGGCCGGGCGCGACGATGTAGCCGCCGTTGGGCTGGCCGGTGGCCTGCAGGCCGGTCCCTTCGATCAGAAGGGCGAGCGCGAGCGACGGCGTGTAGGTGCCCGACACGCCTGCGGTGCGCTTGTCGGCGATTTGCGCGGCGTCGTAGGAAATCATCAGGCCGGTCTGCTGCGCGAAGGCGACGAGTCCCTGTTGCAGCGAGCCTGCGGGAATATGCAGCGACTGCGCGGCGCGCGCGGTGGTGGCGGACGACGCGGGCGTGCCAGGCTGGGCCTGCGCCTGCGACGCGGTGATCGCTGCAGCGGCGAACCATGTGCCGGCGGCGAGCGCGATCGCCCGGCGGGCGGTGACGGTTTCAGCACGCACGCGCGTGGGGCTGACGTGAGAAGACATGACGGCGGATTCCTTTCGTTGGAGCATCGAAACATCGAAATGGGCTTTCCTGTCTATGCCCCGCGAGATTCGAAAACCCCTCATTCGACGTCACAATTTCCGGCGTGCCGACGCCTCGGCCGTTTCAGGTGTGTGTGCGCTCGCCGCCGATGGCGCGCAATGTGGGTGAGCCGGACGAGTTCGGCAGGCCATCCGCCGATCGGCCGGTGCGTGTGCCGGGCTGAAGGCGCACGAACCAGCGGGTGTAGCGCTGGACTGCCACCGGCAACGTGCGCGCGAGCATGTCGAGGACACGGTCGGTGTCGTCGACCGGATAGATGCCGGACACGCGCAGCCCCGCCACTTCTGGGGCGCATCCGAGGTGGCCGCGCCGGTATCGGCCCAGTTCGGTGAGGAAATCGCCGAGCGGCATCGCGTGCACGACGAGCATGCCCTGCGTCCATGCCGCTGCGGCGTTGGCGACGCCCGCATCGTCGAAGCGTGAGCGAAGCGCCGTGGCGTCGAAGGTCGCGCCCTGCCCCGCGGATAGCACCGCGGCGGCATCGGCGCGTTTGGCCGGCACGACTCGCACGGCACCCTCGAGTACCGCGACGGCGGCGCTGTCGTCATGCTCGCGCACCACGAAACGCGTGCCGAGCGCCTGAAGGCTGCCGTGCGATGTATCGACGAAGAACGGGCGGTGTCCATGATCGGCGTCGGCACCGGTGGTGATGGCGATCTCGCCGCGCACGAGGCGCAGGCGGCGCACGTCCTGCGAGAACTGCATGTCGACGGCGGAATCCGTGTTGAGTGCGAGAACGGTGCCATCGGCAAGCTGTACGGTACGTCGTTCGCCGATGCCGGTGTTCAGATCCGCCCGCCACGCGCGCACGGCATTCGAATCGCTCGCCGACCAGACGGCGCCGGTCACGCCTGCGACGGCCATCAGTCCGAGCAGGCGGCGCCGGCCCGGATTGGCGCGTGCGCGTATGAGCGTTCGGTGTGCGAGCAGCGGGGGAATCGTCCGAAGATGCGTGCCGAATTCGACGAGACGCTGCCACGCGAGGGCGTGTCGCGGGTCGGCATCGTGCCAGTGTTGCCATTCGGCCCGGGTCGCGGCGCGCGCCCGGACGTCGACGTCGGGGTCGGCATCGGCGGCTTGCAGACGCACGAACCATTCGGTTGCCGCCAGCGTAATGGCTTCCGGCAGCGGGGCCGGGGGGATCGCGTGACTCATGCGGACGTTCCCCCGAAGCAACAGGCGTGGAGCGCTTTGACGATATGGCGCTGCACGGTGGCGATGGAGATGCCGACGGACTGCGCGATCTCGCGTTGGCCGAGGCCGTCGAGCTGCGACATGAGAAAGACACGGCGCACGACAGGCGGCAGGCCGTCGAGGCGGCGGTCGATGTCGATGAGCGTCTGAAGCACGATGGCGCGGGTTTCGGGATCGGGCGCGACGGCCTCGGGCTGGGCGGCGAGCGCTTCGAGATAGGCGGCTTCGATCTTGCGATGGCGGTGCAGGTTGGCGACGAGTCCTTGCGCGACGACGGTGAGAAAAGCACGCGGCTCGCGAGGGCAGACCGGCGTGTCCTTGCTGAGCAGGCGCACGAAGGTGTCATGGGCGAGGTCTGCGGCGTCGCCGTGGTTGCCGAGTTTGCGGTGCAGCCAGTTGCGCAGCCAGCCGTGATGGTCGTGATAGAGCGCCGTCACGCCGGATGCCTCGGCGCGTGCATGGTCTTGGCGTCCCCCGTTGTCGTCACGCATCATGGTGGTGGCTTGGCTGCTTCGGCACGCAACCGTCGCTGATCTAGCCGCTTTTCAGGTTAATGATAATCATTCGCATCATATCATGACCTATCGTGCGGTGACGCTTTCGGAGGGATCTGGCCGGGGGCGTGGAATTAAAACCACCCCGAGCATGGGAATGGATGGGTGCTGTACAAACATACAGTACAATCGTTGCGTGCCGGGCGACGTATGGATGCTGTCAGCGACTGTCGTATCGGCCTGATAGAGTAGTGACCCCAAGGCGCGTATGCGCTCTCCCGTCTGCCCAGAGACCAAGTGGATAAGCCCTCCAAACCCGATCCGTCGGCCGGCCACGCCATCCGTATTCGTGGCGCCCGCCAGCACAACCTCAAGAACCTCGACGTCGATCTCCAGACCGGCGAGATGACGGTCGTGACCGGTCCGTCCGGTTCCGGCAAGTCGAGTCTGGTGTTCGACACGCTGTTCGCCGAAGGCCAGCGGCGCTATGTCGAGACCTTCAGTGCCTACGCGCGTCAGTTCCTCGACCGCATGGACCGTCCGCAGGTCGACCATGTGGAGGGCGTGCCGCCCGCCATTGCCATCGATCAGACCAACCCCGTGCGCAGCTCGCGCTCGACGGTCGGTACGATGACCGAACTCAACGACCACCTCAAGCTGCTGTTCGCCCGTGCGGCCGCATTGTTCGATCGCGAGACGGCGCAGCCGGTGCGTCACGACACCCCCGAGACGATCTACGCCGATCTGATGGCGCGCACCGCGCAGAGCGATCCGCGCCTGGTCCTCACGTTTCCGGTGGAACTGCCCGGCACGGTCACGCCAGACGAAGTCGAGCAATGGCTTTCGGCGTCCGGCTACACGCGCGTGCAGGCCGAGCGCGAAGTCGCGACCGCGCAGGGCTCGCGCAAGGTGCTCGACGTCGTGGCCGACCGGTTTCGTTTGCAGAACACCGAGAAGGCACGAGCGATGGAAGCCATCGAGTCGTCGCTCAAACGCGGTCGTGCGCGCCTGAATGTCTACGTGCTGGCCGACGAGGGCGAGCCGGAAATCTGGCGCTATTCGCAGGACCTGCATTGTCCCGACAGCGATCTGCACTACGCCGATCCGCAACCTGCGCTCTTCTCGTTTAATTCCGCCTACGGCGCCTGCGAAGCCTGCCGCGGTTTCGGCCGGGTGATCGGCGTCGATCTGGGGCTGGTGATTCCCGACGAGCGCAAGACGCTGCGCGGCGGCGCGGTCAAGACCATTCAGACGCCCGCGTGGAAGGAGATTCAGGACGACTTGCTGGAGTATGCCGGCAAGGCCGGGATTCCGCGCGATACGCCCTGGTCGAAGCTCTCGCCCGAGCATCGCGAGTGGGTCATTGAAGGCGACCCCGACTGGCGCGGCGAATGGAACAAGCAGTGGTACGGCATTCGTCGCTTCTTCGGCTATCTGGAGTCGAAGGCGTACAAGATGCATATCCGTGTGCTGCTCTCGAAGTACCGCAGCTACACCACGTGTGAGACTTGCGGCGGTGCGCGCCTGAAAACGGAAGGTCTGCTGTGGCGACTCGGCTCGAAGGAGAACGCCGATGCCGTTCTGCCTCCCGCACAACGCTTCATGCCGCGCGGGGTGTCCTGGTCGCGCGAGCAGCTCGAAGCGCTGCCCGGCCTGACCATGCACGACCTGATGCTCATGCCGATCACACGGGTGCGTCAGTTCTTCGATTCGCTCACGCTTGCGTCCGGCCTGCTCGACGACGCGCTCAAGCTGTTGCAGGAGGAAGTCGGCACGCGTCTTAAGTATCTGTGCGACGTCGGCATCGGCTATCTCACGCTCGATCGCCAGAGCCGCACGCTCTCGGGCGGCGAGGTGCAGCGTATCAATCTGACGACGGCGCTCGGTACGTCGCTCGTCAACACACTGTTCGTCCTCGACGAGCCGAGCATCGGCCTGCATCCGCGCGACATGGATCGCATCGTGGCCGCCATGCACCGTCTGCGCGACGCGGGCAACACGCTCGTCGTGGTCGAGCACGACCCGGCGGTGATGCTCGCTGCGGACCGCGTCATCGACATGGGGCCCGGGCCGGGCGAGCGCGGTGGCCAGATCGTTTTCGACGGCACGCCGGAAGACGTGCGCCGGGCCGACACGCTCACCGGCAGCTATCTCGGGGGGCGCAAGCACGTCGCGAATGCGTCGAACTGGCGCGCCCGGCCCGTCGATGACGCCACCCCGCGCCTCACGCTGACCGGCGCGCGCGAGCACAATCTCAAGCGCGTCGACGTCGACATTCCGCTCGGCCGCCTCGTGTGTGTGACCGGCGTTTCCGGTTCCGGCAAGTCGACATTGGTGCAGGACATTCTGAGCCCCGCACTGGCCCGTCACTTCGGCGACCCCACCGAAGCGCCGGGTGCGCACGACGAACTGATCGGTGCGGAGCAATTGTCGGGCGTGGTGTTCGTCGACCAGTCGCCCATCGGCAAGACGGCGCGCTCGAACCCGGCAAGCTATGTCGGCGCGTTCGACGAGATTCGCAAATTGTTCGCCGCCGAACCGCTCGCGCTGCAACGCGGCTACAACGCGAGCACGTTCAGCTTCAACTCCGGTAACGGGCGTTGCCCGACGTGCGGAGGCTCGGGCTTCGAGCACGTGGAGATGCAATTCCTGAGCGACGTGTATCTGCGCTGCCCGGATTGCGACGGCAAGCGGTATCGCGCCGAAGTCCTGGATGTGAAGATTCAACGTGCCGTGCCCGGCGAGGCGATGCGCGAACTGAGCGTGTCGGACGTACTCGAACTGACGGTCAACGAAGCCGTCAAGCTGTTCTCGTCGGATCGCGACGTGCGGCGCGTATTGCAGCCGATCGTCGACGTCGGCCTCGAATACGTGAAGCTCGGCCAACCCGTGCCGACGCTCTCGGGCGGCGAAGCGCAGCGTCTCAAGCTCGCCGGTTTTCTCGCGGAGGCCGCGCAGAAGAAGACGGCGAGCGGCCAGAAAGTGGCGCATCGCGGTCGTCTCTTCATTTTCGACGAACCCACGACCGGCCTGCACTTCGACGACATCGCCAAGCTGATGCGCGCCTTCGGCAAGCTGCTCGACGGCGGCAACTCGCTGCTCGTCATCGAACACAATCTGGACGTGGTACGCGCTGCGGACTGGATCATCGATCTGGGACCGGAGGGCGGCGAAGGCGGCGGCGAAGTGCTGTGCGCCGGCACGCTCGCGCACGTTCTCGCGTGCGAGGGCTCGCACACGGGGCGGGCGCTGGCCGACTACGAGCGCACGGTGGTGGCGCCGGCGCTGGCCGCAGCATCGGGCCGGACCGGCGGCAACGCGGGCATGCCGCTGCAAACCGCATTGCGCGCCGAGCGTGCCCGTCGCAAGCCGGCGGGCGGCGACGACATTCGTATCGTCAACGCCCGCGAACACAACCTCAAGTCGCTCGACGTGGCGATTCCGCGCGGCAGGTTCAGCGTGATCACCGGGGTGTCCGGCTCGGGCAAATCCACGCTCGCGTTCGACATTCTGTTCAACGAAGGACAGCGGCGGTATCTCGAATCGCTCAACGCTTATGCGCGCTCCATCGTACAGCCGGCGGGGCGTCCGGAAGTGGATGCCGTGTACGGCATTCCGCCCACCGTCGCCATCGAGCAACGTCTGTCGCGCGGCGGACGCAAGAGTACCGTTGCCACGACCACGGAAGTCTGGCATTTCCTGCGTTTGCTGTACGTGAAGCTCGGGATTCAGCATTGCATTCATGACGGCGCGCCCGTCACGGCGCAGAGTCCCGATTCCATCGTGGCGCAACTGATGCGCGACCGTCGTGGCCAGCATGTCGGTCTGCTGGCGCCGCTCGTCGTCGGACGTAAGGGGATCTACACGGATCTGGCGAAATGGGCCAAGGCTCGCGGACATTCTCACCTGCGGGTGGACGGCGTCTTTCTGCCGGTGGACCCGTGGCCGAAGCTCGATCGCTTCCGGGAGCACACCATCGAATTGCCGGTTGGCGACGTGGTGATCGTGCCGGAGAACGAAGGTATGCTGCGCACGTTGCTCGCGGCGGCGCTGGAGCTGGGCAAGGGTGTGATGCACCTGCTCGCCCCGCTCGACGGCCTTGGCGACACGATGGGCGACGAACAGCCGGGTGAAGGCGTGGGCGAGATCGAGGTGTTCTCGGTCAAGCGTGCCTGCCCGGTATGCGGCACGAGCTACCCGGACCTCGATCCGCGCATGTTTTCGTTCAACAGCAAGCACGGCTGGTGCGCCACGTGTGTGGGGACCGGGTTGGCGCTCACGCGCGAGCAACGCGAAGCGTTCGACGACACCGTTCTCAATCAGGACAATCGCGGGCGCGAGCATTCGTTGCCCTCGCAGGATCAGGAACCGGAAGACGTGGGGGATCAGCCGTGTCCGGATTGCCATGGCGCACGTCTGAATGGCGTGGCACGTGCCGTCACGTTCGACGGCCACGCGATCTCCGATGTCGCGCAATGGACCGTGACGGACACGCGTCAGTGGATTGAGCGCCTCGCACTGAAGGGCCGCGACGCGAGCATCGCGCGCGATCTGATCAGTGAAATTCAGGGGCGTCTGGCATTTCTCGAAGAAGTCGGACTCGGCTATCTCACGCTCGACCGGGCCGCGCCCACGCTCTCGGGCGGCGAATCACAGCGCATCCGTCTTGCGGCGCAGCTCGGCAGCAACTTGCAGGGCGTGTGCTACGTGCTCGACGAGCCGACCATCGGCCTGCATCCGCGCGACAACGGTATCTTGCTCGGCGCGCTGCGCAAACTCGGCGATCAGGGCAATACGCTGGTCGTGGTGGAGCACGACGAGGATACGATTCGCCGCGCCGACCACATCATCGACATCGGCCCGGGGGCGGGCAAGCGCGGCGGTACGCTCGTCGCGCAGGGCAATGTAGCGGATCTCGCGTCGCATCCCGATTCGTTGACCGGCAAGTTTCTCGCGCATCCGTTGCAGCATCCGATTCAGCCGCGCCGCGAAGTCGTTGCGCCGGCGAAGGGAGTCGACGCGGTGCCGCCGAACTGGCTGACGGTGCATGGCGCAACGCTTCATAACCTGAAGAACGTGACGGCCTGCCTGCCGCTTTCCCGTCTCACGGCCATTACCGGCGTGTCGGGATCGGGCAAGTCGACGCTCGCGCGCGACGTGCTGATGACGAACCTGCTCGATGCGGTGGGCCGTTCGGTGCTGTCGTCGCCCGCCGAGCGACGCGCACGCAAAGGGACGGTTCGCCATGCCGTGAAAGCCGACGGCAAGCCGCGGGTGAAGTCGGAAGCACCGGCGCAGGCGCGTCAGCCGGTGGTACATGCCTGGCACGGGTGCGAGTCGGTGACTGGCTGGGAGATGATCGACCGCGTGCTGGAAGTCGACCAGACACCGATCGGCAAGACGCCGCGTTCGTGTCCTGCCACGTACATCGGCTTCTGGGATACGATCCGACGGCTCTTCGCCGACACGCTCGAAGCGCGGGCGCGCGGCTATTCTGCGTCGCGCTTCTCGTTCAACACCGGCGAAGGCCGTTGCCCGGCATGCGAAGGACAAGGCGTTCGGACCATTGGCATGAGTTTCCTCGCGGACGTGAAGGTGCTGTGCGATGTCTGTCATGGGCAGCGCTTCAATGCCGAGACACTGGCCGTGACATGGCGCGGCAAGAGCATCGGCGACGTGCTGACGATGGAAGTGGACGAAGCCGTCGAGTTCTTTGCGTCGATGCCGAGCATTGCACATCCGCTGCAACTCATGAAGGACGTCGGGCTCGGCTATCTCACATTGGGGCAGCCGTCGCCGACGTTGTCGGGCGGCGAAGCGCAGCGCATCAAGCTGGTGACTGAACTGACCAAGGTGCGCGACGACATCACGCGACGCGGGCAGAAGTCGCCGCACACGCTGTACGTGCTCGATGAGCCGACGGTCGGTCTGCACATGGCGGACGTGGCGCGTCTGATCAACGTGCTGCACCGGCTGGTGAACGGCGGGCATACGGTCGTGGTCATCGAGCACAACCTCGATGTGATCGCCGAAGCCGACTGGATCGTCGACATGGGACCGGAGGGCGGCAAGGACGGCGGGACCGTGGTTGCCGCGACCTCGCCCGACGCGCTGGCCAGGGTCAAGGCGAGCCACACCGGTATTGCGCTCAAACCCGTGCTTGCGCAGACGGCAGCGTCCGGAGCGACGGCGGCAACGCCGCAGGAAGCTGCCACGGCGAAGTAAGGGATACGGGCGCAAGCGTGAGGCGGGTAGCGTTGGAGAAGGCGCCGCCCGCCGCATCGACTCCACGGACCTCGGTGGCTCGAACCGAACCGGGCCAATGCTGCGTGCCGCGCTCGTCGTGGGCGCCGACGGCGCGCACCCGTGGGTGCGCAGCACCGCCGGGCCATGCTGCCGATAGCGGAATACGCCGACGACTTCACGGGACGCCTGACGCGAGCATCCCCGTTTTTTGTTGGCGCATCATCTCATGGCACGCAGCGCCCTACTTTCCACAGCCCGACGTAGCCCGTTTACCCATCTCATTGCGCTGATCGTTCGGTGCTTTGGTCGATTTTAAAATATATTAATCAATATATTGTTCGGTTGGATCTAGATCATTAAATCTCCACGAACGCACCGAATGTGAGTGCTCGCTTGCAAGTGTGAGCAGCCAACCGAGGTTCTCTCGAAATCTTTCCAATTATTTCTAAATCGGAAATTAGAAATAGACAATTATCGACTTTATTGCGATTGATGAGAGCAATAGACTGCAACTGTCGACGATGAATTGAACATCGCCTCTTTCAGACAGACAGGAGAATCATCATGAAGCGCACTCTTATTACCTCGGCTCTGGTTTCCGCAATGCTGGCTGTTTCGGCCGGTTCGGCTTTCGCCAGCGACGCGTTCGACGGTCCCTCGGAATTCTCGTGGGTCCCGCAAACCAGCGTGCTGACCCGCGCACAGGTTCGTGAAGAACTGGTGCAGGCCCAACAGGCCGGTCTGGTCGTGCAACACGACGCCGTCTACCCGAAGGCAGCGCCGAGCGCTCAGCCGGCTGCGGCGAGCGCCCCGGTGACCATGGGTTCGGTCGGTGGCCTGCAACGCGCCGGTACGACCTACTTCGGCAATTAAATCGGTACCCATCGCTTTCGCGAATCGCTGCACTTGCCGTAACACCGTAAGCCTGCGCCGATAAGGTGCATCGCCTCCGGATCGCAGTCTCCGATACCAGATCGGCCGCCTCGTTTGCGGCCGATTTTGTTTTGGGCGCTCGCATTTCGTGGGCGCCGGAAAACTGAACGGCGCTTACCGTCCGCCGCGCGAACGTTGTATTCGGGGCGGGGACCGACCGGATGACGTTCGCTCGCGTTGCCCCCGAAGTCGACGGGTGTGAATAACCCTGTCGATAACGCTGTGAACAAGCTGTGTTGTAGTTGTGGGCAACCCTGTGGACGATCAGGGGATAGCTGGTGGATAGCCAGTGGAAAGGCGGTGGAAAATACGGGAAAACGACGGGGATAACCTGTGGATATGTGGTAAGCATACGGTGAACAAGTCCTGCATAACCCGGGGCAAGCCAGTGGATTTCCTGTGGAGATCTGCCGTTTTTCTGTGGGCAAGTTTGTGGATTAGCAGTGGACAGATTCGATTCGGCTGGTGCGGTTGCCACCTCCAGCATGCCTGCCCGGCGAGACGTCCTCTCAATAACACCGGACGCACCCAGAAATCCGCTGGCCGACTGTCTGCGCCAAAAATTCGATGATGCGTACGATGGCGTTGTCGCATGCTTCGGGCTGGGGACCCATCATCGGTGCGCCCCTGGCGGTGACGTCTTGCACGAAGGTTGCTGCCCGGCGTGGCTTTGGCCCGGACGTCGATCACAAACATTTGTCACTTAGCATTCGCCAATCGGAGATAAGGCGTGATGCCGTCACCGCTTAGAATGTCATCGGATACCGAATCAATCCATCCGAGCGTTCCTCCCGTGGAACGTAATGCCCGTCCGGAGACATTCGACATGAGCGACAAAAATAATGGCAACGAAGGCACGCCCGGCAGTCCGGCAACCCCGCCATGGCGGCTGGAGACGTTGGCCGTGCACGGCGGCTACCGTCCGGATCCGACCACACGCGCCGTGGCCGTTCCGATTTATCAGACGGTGGCCTACGCCTTCGACGACACGCAACACGGCGCCGATCTGTTCGATCTGAAGGTGCCGGGCAACATCTATACGCGCATCATGAACCCCACGCAGGACGTGCTGGAGCAGCGGGTCGCGGCCCTCGAAGGCGGTGTGGCGGCGCTGGCGCTGGCCTCCGGTCAGGCGGCGGTGACCTATGCAATCCAGACAATTGCGGAAGCGGGCGACAACATCGTCGCGGCCAGCACGCTCTATGGCGGCACCTACAACTTGCTGGCGCACACGTTGCCGCTATCGGGCATCACCACGCGTTTTGCCGATCCCCGTGAACCGGAATCGTTCGAGCCGCTCATCGATGACAGGACCAAAGCCATTTTTGCCGAGTCGGTCGGCAACCCGCTGGGCAACATCACGGATATCGCGAAGCTCGCGGAGATCGCCCATCGTCACGGCATTCCGCTCATCATCGACAACACTGTGCCGTCGCCCTACCTGCTGCGCCCGTTCGAGCACGGCGCGGACATCGTCGTCCACTCGCTGACCAAATATCTCGGCGGTCACGGCACGAGCATCGGCGGTGCCATCGTGGATTCGGGCAAGTTCCCGTGGGCGGAGCACAAGACGCGCTTCAAGCGTCTGAACGAACCGGACGTGAGCTATCACGGCGTGGTGTACACGCAGGCATTCGGCCCGGCGGCGTACATCGGCCGCGCGCGCGTGGTGCCGTTGCGCAATACCGGCGCGGCCATCTCGCCGTTCAACGCGTTCCAGATCCTTCAGGGCATCGAGACGCTCGCGCTGCGGCTCGAACGCATTACGGATAACGCGCTCAAAGTCGCGCAATTCCTGAAGACGCACCCGAAAGTGGAATGGGTGAACTATGCAGGGCTGCCGGAGCACCCCGAACACGCACTGGTGGACAAGTACCTGTCGGGCCGCGGCCCAGGCATTCTCACCTTCGGTGTGAAGGGCGGACGGGCGGCCGGCGCCGCATTTCAGGACGCGCTGCAACTCTTCACGCGGCTGGTGAACATCGGTGACGCCAAGTCGCTTGCCACGCACCCCGCGTCCACCACGCACCGCCAACTCTCTCCGGACGAACTGCGCAAGGCCGGCGTGAGCGAAGAGACGGTGCGCCTTTCCCTCGGTATCGAGCACATCGACGACCTGCTAGCCGACCTCGATCAGGCACTTCGCAAGTAATCGCCGACGCGCCGGGCGGCCGTCGTTCCAACTGGCGCAACGCCAGGCGGCACGAGGTGTTCCGCTCCGGGCCGCGACTCGCCGAGACGCTTCACGTCCTCATTTTCCGCCAAGATTGCCGGAGTATCATGCGCCGCATCCGGCTGGGGGCAGGCAGCCGGTGCCGCCGCCATGTGACTGTCACTAAACGGTCACAATAACGGCGTACTGTCCTTGCCCATTTCTCAAGGATTACGCATGGACTATTTGCAAGTGCTCGTGCTCGCCGTCGTACAAGGCGTGGCGGAGCTGCTTCCGGTGTCGAGTTCGGCACACGTCATCATGGCCGAGAAGCTAATGGGGCTCGATCCGTCGACGCCCGCCATGACGCTGTTGCTCGTCATGCTGCACACCGGCACGATGCTCGCGGTCATCGTCTACTTCTGGAAGTCGTGGCGCGAGCGCTACTTCTCGTCGAAGCACGATTTCATCCATAACGCGAAGCAGGTCGTCGTTGCGACGGCCTTCACCGGCGTGATCGGTCTCGCGCTGATGTTTTTCATCGAGAAGGTGCTCATGCGCGGCACCGGCCATGCGGAAATCGAGCACCTCTTCGGCAACCTGTACATCATCTCCGCTGGCCTCGCGATGGCGGGCATTCTGATTCTGATCTCGGGCAGCAGGCGTGCGCCGATGGGCGACCGTCCGATGCGCGGCGCGGATTCCGCGTGGATCGGCGCGGTGCAGGGCATCTGCCTGCCCTTTCGTGGTTTTTCGCGTTCGGGTTCGACCATTTCGACGGGCATGCTGCGTGGCCTGGACAAGCGGCGCGTGGAGGAATTCAGCTTTGCGCTGGCGGTGGTGCTCACGCCGCCGGTGATTGCCAAGGAAGCGTACCGTCTGTACAAATCGGGCGGCGCGCAATCGCTCTCGGGGCATTTCATGTCGGTGCTCACGCCGAGTCTCGTGGGCATGGGCTTCAGCTTCCTCGCCGGTCTCGTGGCGCTGCGCTGGCTGTCGCGCTGGCTCGAACACGGCCGGTGGTACCTGTTCGGCATCTACTGCCTCGTGGCGTCCGCCGTCGTGCTTGCGGCAAGCCAGTATCTGTAAGCCGCCGGAGGGCAGCCCTCGCGGCTGCCCTCGTATCAAACCAGTCCCGCCACGACGTCCATGAACGCGGCGATGGCGCGCGACTCACGACGCTCCGCCAGACACACCACGACGGTGGTGGTCTCCACCTTCGCATCGCCGATCGCCACCGTTGCGAGCCGCGCGTCGGGCGTGTGTTCGCGAGCGGACACGGCGGCGATGCCGAGCCCCAGGATGACCGCTTCGCGAATCGCTTCGCGGCTGCCGATCTCCATCGCCACTTTGGGGACCACACCGGCTTCCTGCATGGCGGCCTCCAGCGCGTGGCGCGTGGTCGAGCCCGCTTCGCGCATGAGCAGCGGTTCATCGGCCAGATCGGCGAGCTTGACGCTGGGACCCGCGCCGCGCCCACGACTGCCGCGACCCTGGGCAAAACGATGCGTGCGCGGCACCAGCAGTACGACCGGATGCGTGCGATACGGCACCGCATGAAGCCGTACATCGTCGTGATATCGCGCGAGCACCGCGACGTCGGTGCGATAGGCCAGCAAGCTCTCGATCATCTCCTCCGAATTGCCCGAGCGCATCGAGATACGAATGCCCGGATACCGCGGCTGGAATGCCGCGACGATCTCCATCGCGTGGTGCGGGCCGACCGCGCCCAGCCGTAATTCCCCCGTGCGCAGGCCGCCATGCTCCTTGAGCAGGCCGAGTGCTTCGGCTTCGTCCGAAAAGATGCGCAGGCTCACCGCGTAAAGCGCCTTGCCCGTGGGCGTGAGCGTCAATCCACGACCATGACGATAGAACAACTCCACTCCGTAAGTGTCTTCGAGCGCGCGAATCTGCGTCGTCATCGTTGGCTGACTCACGTGCAGCGCCTGGGCGGCGCGCGTAACGCTGCCGTGACGCGCCACGGCGTGGAACGAACGCAACTGGGTGATCCGCATGCCTCAAGCTCCCGTGACAAGGTATAGGTTTTACCAATATGTCGGCGAAAAAATGTGAATTGGAAGTATAGGACGCCGCTCTCCATAATCCAGCTCAATCTTCGTCAATCGATCGCAACGCCTTCCGGCGCGGCGGCGCTTAAGCCACCATGACTGCACGTTCACGCTTCCATAATCCGGTCGACGTCCACTTCGGTGCGGGTTCGCTTGGCGCTCTGCCGGAACTCGTCGGCAACCGTCGCGCAGTGCTCGTCACGATGCCCGAAGCAAGGGCGCTCGGCATGACGGGACAGATCGAGGCGCTGCTCGGCCGGCGGCTTGCCGGTGTGATCGATCAGGTCAGCCCGAACCCGGACGTGCGGGAGCTTGCGCCGATGTACGGCGACTTCTGGCGACGCTACGCGCAGTGCGAAGTGATCGTGGCGCTGGGCGGGGGCAGTGCGCTGGACACCGCCAAACTGCTGATGGTCGCAGGCGACGACGACAAGTTCGCCACGCTGGTCGATGCACTCGACGCGGGCGGCACCTTCCGGCCCACGCGCATCAAGCGGCTTATCACCATCCCCACGACCGCGGGCACCGGCAGCGAAGTTACGCCGTGGGCCACGCTGTGGGATCGGCACGTCAAACGCAAGAAGTACTCGCTGCATCTGCCGCAGACGTGGCCGGAGGCGGCCATCGTCGACCCCTGCCTGACACGCTCGCTGCCATACGCCGTGACGTTGCAAAGCGGTCTCGATGCGCTCTCGCATGCGCTCGAAGCGATCTGGAACGTCAACGCCAATCCGGTCTCCGACACCTTCGCCGTGACAGCTGCTCGGGACATGATGCGCGTGCTGCCCAAGCTCATGGTGTCGCTCGACGACATGACGCTGCGTGCGCAGGCGGCGCTGGCCGCGCTTCAGGCGGGCATGGCCTTCTCGAATACCAAGACGGCGCTCGCGCACTCGATTTCATACGACATGACGATTCGCCACGGCTTGCCGCACGGCATTGCGTGCTCGTTCACCCTGCCCGCGGTCATGCGTCTGGCGATCGGCAGGCGTGCGGATCGCGACGCCGTGCTGGCGCGCGTGTTCGACGGCGATATCGACGGCGCCCCCGAGGCGCTCACGGCATTCCTCAACGGTCTGGGCGTGGCCACCGAATTCTCCGCCTATGGCGTGAGCGGGCCGGAGTCCGCGGAGATGATCGCCGCTGCCCTCGACGGTCCGCGTGGACGTAATTTCATCGGCGCCGTCGCCTGATCGACAGGGCGACACCGCGCCGGTTTCGTTCTCGCGCAGTTGCTGTTGCATGAGTGTTTTCGAGTCTTACCCGTAGTCCCCGCAATACCCATTATCAAAACGATAGCCGCTCACCGGATCTCCGGCATGCGTGGCACAAGAGGCATCCAGGAGACAGACGCCCGGCGCAGATCGGTGCGTCGCAGCGCGCCGCCGGGGCGCGGCGCATCAACAGGAGGCGCAATGGAACAGGTTCTCACCGGAGTTGGCGCGCGGGATGCCGTCAACGCCGAAAAAGCGGTGCGCACGGTCGCGCTGGCCAGCCTGATCGGCACGACCGTCGAGTGGTATGACTTCTTTCTCTACGGCACCATCACCGGGCTCGTCTTCAACAAGCTCTTCTTTCCCAGCGGCGACGCCTTCGTTGCCACCGCGCTCGCTTACACCGTCTACGCCGTGGGCTTTGCCACCCGCCCGCTGGGCGGCATTCTCTTCGGCCATTTCGGCGACCGGCTCGGGCGCAAGCCATTGCTGATCGTCACACTCACCATCATGGGCGTGTCCACGTTCCTGATCGGTCTGGTGCCGACGTACGACAGCATCGGCATTGCCGCCCCGTTGATTCTGCTGTTTCTACGATTGCTGCAAGGCATCGGACTGGGCGGCGAATGGGGCGGTGCGGTGCTCATGGCATTCGAGTATGCGCCGCGGGACAAACGCGGGCAGTTCGCGGCGTATCCGCAGATCGGTCTCGCGGTGGGGCTGTGCCTGTCGACCGGCGTGGTTGCCCTGCTGTCGTCTACGCTTACCGACGAACAGTTCATGTCATGGGGCTGGCGGCTCGCGTTCATGCTGAGTCTGGTGCTCGTGGCGGTCGGCATGTTCATCCGGCTGCGTGTGCTGGAGACGCCGGAGTTCGCCCGGATCAAGGACAGCCAGCACGTGGCGCATGTGCCGCTCTCGGAGATCGTGCGCGACTATCGCCGCAACGTGTTGCTCGGCTGGGGGGCGCGATATATCGACGGCGTGGTGTTCAATGTGTATGCGGTGTTTGCGATCTCGTATCTCGTCGGCACGCTGCACTTTCCGAAGACGCCGATCCTGCTGGCCGTCACGCTGGCCGCTTTGGTGCTGGTCGTGACGATTCCGTATGCGTCGAAACTCTCCGATCGCGCCGGGCGGCGCCGCGTGTTTGCCGCGGGAGCGCTGGCATGCAGCTTGTCGTCGATTCCGGCGCTGGCCGTCATGCACTACTCGGGCAACGTCTGGTGGGTGTCGCTCGCGGTGATCGTGCCGCTCGGTGTCGTGTATGCGTTCGTGTACGGCCCGGAAGCGTCGATGTTCTGCGAGTTGTTCGACACGCGGGTGCGTTACACCGGCATTTCGGTCGTCTATCAGGTCTCGGGGATCGTTTCCAGCTCGATTACACCGTTGGTGGCGGCGACGCTGCTCGAATACGGCGGTCACAAGCCGTGGTGGATCGCGGTGTACGTGCTGGTGGTGGGGTGCCTGTCCGCTGCGTGTGCGAAGGCGATGAAGCGGACCTACTGAAGGGGCGTCGAGGCAGGGGGTGTGAAATCCCGTGTGACGCAGGTCCACGGGGATACGGCAGGCCGGCGGATGGCTCCCCGGCTTGCCGTTTTTTTACGATGCCGCCCGGTAATGGCCTGTTGGCGGCCTACCGACGGCTTACTGGCCGAAGTAGATCGAACCGGCGCGATTCACGCGCCCCGGCACTTCGTACACGGGCGAGACGACCGAACCCTGTTGAGCGGCCACCGGGCCCGGCTGTGCCTGAACCTGGGTTTGCGCCTGCGCTTGTTGCTGGCTTTGCTGCGGCTGCGCGGCTTGTTGTTGCGTATTCTCGGCGGCGTTCGCGCCGGTGAAGGCGCCGGCACCGAACAGTGCGACTGCAAAGGTCGAAGCGATCAGCACTCGTTTCATTTTCATTTCTCCTGTCTGGCGAGACGTCCACCGTGGGCGCCGTCATTGCCGCCAATCTACGCCGGCGGCACAGGGAGAAAAATGCGTTCCCGGAAAAGGACGCATTGCTGAAAACGAAATAATGAAACGCGGCGGGACTCGTCGCGCCAAGCGGCCGACTCACGAGCCGGCCCACGAGCGCCCGCCGAGGCGGGCAAAATCAGCGACGTGTGAACTGCGTAGCGCGTACGCGGGCTTCCTGCTGGCGACGCGACCGCGCGGCACGGCTGCGCAGGTACGAGGCGGTGAGCAACGAAGTGCTCGCCAACAAAAGGAAAGAACCGAGGGCAGCCATGGTAGTGCTCCTGTAAACCGGCATCGTCCGCGGTGCGGCGCACCCTGCGAGCCACGATGCCGGCTGACTTCATCATGTTGTCACTCTACTGCTGACGCACTTTGCGATAAAGCCCATTTGAGCAAACACGCTGTTTCGCGTAGCGTCATTGCGCCTCGATTCGTCCCAAAAACCGGATAAAACCGTGACGAATTTGGCAGACATATTCGGCTCAACGGCTTCAAATGGTTGATTTTCAATAGTTTTTTCGAATCGGACGATCGGTTGCATTTCGTAGACGTTCAGTTGCGAAAAAACCACGGGTTTTCCCTAAGATTCACTCATGCCAACGCGACGGACACCGCAACGCAGCAAAACGAAGCGCCTCCGGCCTCGACGCTGATGATGCCCCGACCGCTAGCTGAATCCGAAGTATCCAACCAAATTGACAGGAGTCTCACCATGAACACCCGTATCCTTGCCGCCGTTGTTGCCGCTGCTTCGTTTGTCTCGGCTTCCGCTTTCGCCGATGCCCGTTATGACGACAACACTCCGAATCTGCCGGTGGCGACGCAAAGCCAACTGAGCCGTGCCGACGTGCGCGCCGAACTGATTCAGGCTGCCGCCGACGGTCAACTGCTCCAGACCGAAACCGGCGCTTCGCTGGTGGCGGCATCGCATGCCGACACGACGGCACCGGCCGCCGCTGCGCTGACCCGCGCCGACGTGCGTGCGCAACTGAGCGACCGTAACGTGTTTGCGCAGGACAGCCGTTCGTAATTCACGGCACCCGCAGCACCTGTATGACCCCTGTAGTCCCGCAGTAGAACGCAGTAGAAGACAGCAGTACGGCAACACCGAGGCGTCGTCCCCAGGCGATGCCAGGCCGCCGGCCCGCACAAGGGCCGGCGGCTTTTTCTTGCCGGGACGCGCGAGGGCGGTCGATGCCCCGCTCGCTGCGGACACGAGGCGACAGGCGTCGCGCCAAATACAGAAGCCCTCCGGATTGGCGTCCGTAGAATCCGCCCAGCCGCATGGTGAGCGACGCTGCGATGCACCGGCGGCACGGCCTGCATCGGCGGCTGTCCTTTCCCTCTGCTCTCTTCGCTCCCTCCTTCTCATTCTCATGTTGCACATCGATCCCCACGCCCCATTACCGCGGGCCATTCCCCGCCGTCCGTCGAATGCCGATGGCGCCATGTTCGCGGTTGCCCTGCGCCACGCGCGCGTGCTCGGATTGCACGACGAGCGGGTGCTGGAGGACTGGAACGCGCGTCGCCTCGCGAGCGGTGCGCCGTGTCGACGCGAGGCATCGCATGCTGCGCCGTCAAATGCCCGGTATTACTTCCTGCGCTCGCCCGAGGTAGCGCGTATCGAGCGCCATCCCATCGCTCCGCCCGCGCCAAAGCGATACCTCGGTTTCGACCGCGTCGCGCAGTCGTTAAGGCATGTCGCCATTGCGGTGAACATGACGATGCGCGAGCGCCTGCATGTCGATCCGCTGGAAGTTCAGGTGAGCGTTTTCGGGGGACGCATGCACATCGCGTCGAACTTTCACGCCGGGCGCATTCGTGAAGCGCTGCATCTCGCCCTAACCGACGATACGCTGATGTCGGGCGCGCCGCGGCGTCCTGCACCGGGCGACGTGCGCAACTGGGACGCGATGGTGGCGTCCCGGCGAGTGCGCGACATCGCCAAGCTCAGACATCGCTACGTGCAGGGCCACGCGCTGGATCGCGTGCGCACGGCTGCGCGCGATGAAGCGATGGCGGGCGTGGGCGTGCCCGCGCACGGCTCGCCTTCGGGACAGGAGATGCTCCGGCAACTCGACGACGCGTTCGACACACTGCGGCGGGTGTTGCGAGACGCCGCCAGCGCATCGCCCACGTTTCGCGATCTCGTCGTGCATACGCCAATGCGGGATGTTCCGAAACTTGCGTCGTTGCCGCCGGGGGCGACCGAGACCATGCACGCGGAGCAGTGTATCCAGACGGCTATCGCCACGCATGCGCAAGCGTGGCATCGCGAAGCGGTCGCCCGCCTGGGGCTGGCATCCGACACGCTGATCGTGGTGCCGATGGCAGGCCGCTTCGTGCCCTGCGCCGCATGCGCCGAAGTCGAAGCGCAGAGCCGCACGGACGGTGGTCTGTTCGATCCCGCGAATGGGCGCTTTGTACTGCATCGCAGTAGCCGTCGCATCGGCAAGGCGTTCGCCAACGAGGTGCAGCATATTGCACAGGCCACATTGGCGAAGACGCCCGCCCTGGCGGCGCACCGCGCGCAGCTCATCGCGGACCGTTTCGTCACCGCCCCGCAAACGTTGCGCGCCTATGGCACACCTGTCGTGCTGGATTACTCGCTCGATACGGAAAGCGAGAGTTCGGGCGACGACTCGTGAGCGTCGCCCGGGCGATGTCCCGGCCTAGTCGCGCGCCTCGTTCGACGAGGCGACGCCAGCATCGGCGGGCGCACCGATGCGTTGCGCGTCGTCCTTCAGGCGCGCGAGCGTCGTCGCGCCCAGCGCCGTGTCGTTCAGATCGGCATACGCTGCCCGGTCGCGGTAATGAAGCATCTCGCTGCCATCGGTCACGCCGATCGATGCCGACATGATCTCGTGATACGAGTGATGGTTCTTCGGAGGCATCAGATTCGCCATCATGACGATGCGGGCGTCGGCAAGCGAGGGCCAGTCGGAGACGTCCGTGGAGTACGACGCCATCTCCTTGCACTGCGCATAGTGATTGAGATAGCGCAGTGTATGACCGCTCGGACCCGAGATGACGGGCTTGTCGTGCAGGATGGCGCCAAGGGCGAATTTCGCGATCTGCGGATCGTCGCGATCAGACGTTCTCACCATGTTCGAACGATCGCCCGTGCGGTGCTGACGCACATCCGGCCCCACCGGATTCAGATCGCGGCCGTTGGCTTCGTCGCGTGTGTACTCGGCCGTGCTCCAGGTGATGTCGAGTGCGTCGTGCAGCAGACGCTTTCGCTCCTCGATGTCGCACTTGAACATGTAGCTCACGACGTCGTCCGTCGCCGCAAATCCTGCGTCCTCGTACACGCGCGCGACGCCCGCTCTGACGAGCGCCGCGCGGAAGACATGTTCGTCGGAAGGCGCATTTCGCAGGGCGTCCCAGCGCGCTTGCATGACGGCCTTGATCCGCTCCGGCAATTGTTTGGGCGACTTGATCTCGGCGATGGGGACGTCGAACTCGCGAAGATTCCACGGATGCATGGGGTTTTCCGGGTGGGGCGCCGCGTTGAACATGTTGCGGCGGCGCTTCGGGTTCGGCGCGTCGGGCGCGTCGTAGTGCGGCGCTTCGGCCTTGATGAGCGTGGCCAGCACGTGGGCGTCGAGCGTATCGTGCGAATGCAGACACTCGTGCGCACCGCCGATGCCCACGCGCTCGGCGAAGATCTTCGCTTGAGCGGCCGCGTCGAAATCGTCGTAACGCATCGGTGTACCGGTCAGCGCGCGAATGCGACGCGCCACATCGCGTATGCGCGGATCGTCGCACAGGGCCTCTCCCAGCTTTCGCTCGAATTCCACGCGCGCTGCCGCCTTGGGGTAGTACGGCTCGCAGTCGAACAGATTCCGTCCCGCGTCGTCACTGCGGTAGCGCTCGAAGGTCTGACTATCGGGCAACGAGTTGAGCGACGCCAGCGATTCCGTCGACTCGGAGCGCGTTTTCAGTCCCTTGTCGAAGTGCAAGGCGGGCATGGGTTGCTCGGGGGCCATCTGCACTTGCCGCTCCAGTGCCCAATTGTCGAATTCGCTTGCGACGCGCGCACGATTCAGAAACTGGACACTGCGTACGGCGTCCAGAAGATTGTCGCTGGAATGAACGCGTGAAATGTCGGACTGCACTCTCAACATCATGACTTAATGAACCTCGTGTCTTAAAAATTCGATCAGCGTGCGGTATTCGGAGAAACCAACGTCGAGCCGGCTTTGCGCGCCCTCGGCAATGCCGTCGTATTCGATGTTTGTGACGCCGAACAGCAAGCAATCCTGCGCTTGCGCCACGAGCCGCGCCGGTGCATGAGCGTCTGCCGCAAAGCAGTTTGCCGTGATCGAGCCGATCAGATCGGGATGGTGCTGCGCGGCGGGCGGGACGCCGATCCGGAAGTAGAGATCGAACGTGTCGACGGAGCCGTTCTCGCGGAAGTAGACGGCGTCGCCGTTTTCCAACATGACGCCGGCGCCGGGCGTGGCCTGCGCGCGAAGGCCGGGCAGATCGAAGCGGCGGCCGATGGCGTCCAGAAAATCGTTCAGCCGGCGTCGCGGCATTGGGGAATCGGGCAAACGCCCGGGTGACGCATCGTAGGGCACCGCGTCGTTTTTCGGCGCACGGAAATGGGATGGCATGCGGCTTTTACCGAATCATTGTGAAAAGAGCGGCGCATGTTATCGGCTAGCCGTCACCGCGAATAGACAGGCTCCCGCTTTTGGGGTGAATCATGGGGATTGGCGCCGCTTTTTCCCGGCTGTGGCATTCGCGCGATTCGTGTCGGATCTCTGCGTTGCGTCCGTTCGTTTGATTCTGAAATCGCCGGGCGGCGCGCCCGTCGAGGCCGAAAAAAAACCGCCCGAGGGCGGCTGAAGGTCGGGTGAGACCCAGAAAAACGAGGGCGATATTCAGCCCGCCAACGAACGGGCGAGCACGTCGCGGGCGCTGTCGAAATCCGACGCGAAGCGACGGTGCCAGTCTTGTCGCGTGCTGTCGTCGATCCATGCGCCGTCGAGGCCGTTTTGCATGAAGCCCCGCAAGTCGTCGAGCGTGAAGCCGAAGTGGCTGTACATCAGCTCCCAGGCCTGCGCCGGATTGACCTTGTGCAGGGTCGGATCGTCGGTGTTCGGGTGAATCTTCAGCCCGAGGCCCGGCATGCGGCGCATCGGGTGATCTTCCGCCCAACGCTGGGGGGAGAGCGTGCGCAGGTAGTACGAGTTCGTCGGCACGACGGTGAAGACGATGCCGCGCCGGGCGCATTCGCGTGCGAAATCCGGCGCGTCGACGATGGTGTAGCCGTGATCGATACGATCGCATTTGAGCAGCTCGAGCGCAGTTTCGACGTTCGTCCAGGGCATTCCGAATTCGCCCGCATGTGCGGTCGTCCTGAATCCGGCGAGACGCGCGTTGCGATAGGCTTTCCAGAACAATTCGGGCGGCCTGTCGTTTTCACGATAGTCGATGCCGATACCGATCACTTCGTCAGCGCGATGCGCACGCATCCATTCGACCATCTCGACAGCCTCGCTCGCCTCCGCCTCACGGTCGATGCTCGGAATCAGACGCCCGACGATGCCGTGGTCGCGCTCGGCGTCGCGAATGGCGGCGACGATGGCATGTTGCGCGTCGGCATACGGAAGGCCGGACGTGCGTACGGTGCCCGTGGGATTCCAGAAGAACTCGCTGTAACGGACGTTGTATGCGGCAGCGTCGGCCAGATATTCGTACGCGATGCGATGCAGATCGTCCGGCGACGTCAGCAGATACCGGTCGAGTGCGCGCAGTACGCGCAGCACGCCCACGGGCTTCTCGCCGCGGGTGTAGAACGCGTCGATCTCGGCGCGCTCCAGCGGTGCCTTCGACTTCTCGGCGAGCGCCACGAACGTGTCGTGACGCACCGCACCCAGCAGGTGGCAATGCAGTTCGACCTTGGGTATCGCGCGAAAGAAGGTGCGATGCGCTTGCTGAATCTGCACGCCGGTGCGTGCGGCGGGCACGTGGCCCGGTGTCTCTGTCATATCGTTCCGTCTTGATGATTTCACGGCAAAACCGACGCGGCCGCACGGGCCGGCCATGGGCGGCACCAGGGTCAATGACGCCCCACGACCGTCCAGAAGTAATACGCCAGCGGCAGCGCCAACACGTAAAGCCCCCACGGCAGCTCCTTGAAGCGACCCATGAGCGCCTTGACCAGCACGTAGCACAGCAAGCCCCCCGCGATACCGGTGCCGAAGCTGTTCGAGAGCAACGTGAGCAATACCATCGCAAGCACGGGGAAGGCGTCGCTGAAGTCGTCGAACGGCACATGGCGAATCGTGCTGAACATCGACAAGCCGATGAGGATCAGCGCAGGCGCGGTGGCTTCCTTGGGGATCGCCAGCGCGACCGGCACGAAGAAGCACACCAGAGCGAACATCACGGCGGCGGCAATGGACGTGAGCCCCGTGCGGCCGCCCGCTTCGACCCCCGCGGCCGATTCGACCAGCGCCGTGAGCGCGGGAATGCCCAGCAGCGCGCCGCCGGTTGCGGCAATCGAATCCACGAGAAACGGCCGGTTGATGTTCTCCATGTTGCCGTGTGCGTCGAGCAGACCGGCTTTGCCGCCAACGGCGAGGGTGGTCCCCAGTGTGGAGAAGAATTCCGCCGCGAAGAACGCGAACAGGTAAGGCAGTGCGGAGATCGTCAACGCGCTCTTGAGGTCGAGGGCAAACGCCACGGGCGCGATGCTGTGCGGCAGCGACATGAACGACTCGGGCACCTTCGTCACGCCCAGCGGCACACCGGCGATGGCGGCGATGAGAATCGACCAGAGGATGGCACCGGGGACCTTGCGGCCTTGCAGCAGCACGGCCGCACCGAGTCCGATCAGGGCGACGAGGGTGCCCGGCTTGCTGAAGTCTCCCAGCGCGAACGCGTTCGTCCTGGCGTTGGCGACGACCATGCCGGCGTTGCGCACGCCCAGCACCGCGATGAACAAGCCGATCGACGCGCCGAGACCCAGCTTGATCGCCGTCGGAATCAGGCGCGCCACCACACTGCGCGCCCCGATCACCGTCAGCAACAGGAACAGCAGGCCCGACAGGCACGCGATGGCGATCCCGGTCTGCCAGGCCACATGTTCGGTGGCCGCGAGCGTGACGCCCACGATGACCGAACCACCGATGCCGGGGCCGACGACGAACGGCAGGTTCGCGTAGAAACCCATCAGCACCGAGAACATGACGAACACCAGTATCACCGCGGTAGTGCTTGCGCCGCGATCCATGCCGCCCGTGGCGAGCAGCGACGGGATCACGACCAGCAAATATGCCGCCGCAAGGAAAGTCGTGATGCCGGCAAGCACCTCCGTGCGCACGCTGGAGCCGCGTGCGCCGATGGCGAAGCGGCGCTCCAGCCAGCCGCCCGGGGCCGTAGCCGTAGCCGTCTGGCCCGGGGGCATCGAAGGTGCGCTATCGTGCATATCACGCTTGGGAGTAGAGGTCTGCATAGGCCAAGAATAGAAGGTCTCTGGGTGGCACTTTACGTGCGCGCGACTATAAATAAAAAATGAAATTACTTATGATTCGATAATTCGAATCTATTCTGTGCGACACGCGCGGATTCCCGGGCACGCCCCGGTCTCCGGCGGCGTCGCGGTCCTGGTGTCTTGCCATCACGCATGACAAAGCATGACAAAACTTGAGGAGCGCGCCATGGCGTCTTCGTCCCGACGTCCCGAGAACGCTGTCGCCAAGGCCGAAGCGTCGTCCTGCGCGAAGGCGGTACCGGCAACCGGCCCCGCTGCTGCTGCGGCGGCGCACGTACCGCCTCTGCCCGCGCTCACGCTGCGTCAGGTGCAGTACTTCGTGGCGCTCGCCCATTCGCGCAGCTTCACGCAGGCGGCGCAGGCGCTTTCCGTCACGCAGCCCGCGCTGACCGCCGCCATTCGGCAGATCGAGTTCCTGCTCGGCGGGCGGCTGTTCGAGCGTTCCGCGCATCGCCTGACGCTCACCGACGCCGGCGCGACCATCCTGCCGCTCGCGGAACGCCTGCTCAATGCCGCGCGCGGGACTTTCGACGACATGACGAGCACCTTCACGCTGCAAGCGCAGACGGTGCGCATCGGTTTCATTCCGTCGGTCGCCGCGCGTTTGTTGCCGGTACTCGGGAGCTTGCGCGATTCGCATCCGAACGTACGCTTCGCACTCTCCGACTTGCCGAACAGCGAGCTGGTCGCCGCACTCGCGCGTGGCGAGATCGATCTCGGCGTGGGGATTCGCGACGAGGCGGACGAAGCGGGTCAGGCGGCCAATACCGAAGGCTTTCGCTGCGACGATCTCTTCGACGACGAAATCGTGCTCGTCGCGCGTCACGACGATCCCCTTGCCCGGGCCGGATCCGTCAGTTGGTCGCAACTGACCGAACGCGATCTCGCCGTGTTCGTACGCGGCAACGTCAGCGACTCGCTCCAGCGTACGGGCGGCTCGCAAAACCTGCGGCTCGAACCGAAGTACCGCATGGAGTACACCGAACCGCTCTACGCGCTGGTGCGCAGCGGTCTCGCGCTGGCGATCCTGCCGCGGCTCTACACGCTGCATCTGCACGATCCGGCGCTTGTTGCGCTCGACGTCATTGCCCCGCGCGTCACGCGTACAGTGGCGCTCATATCGCTCGTCGGTAAGGAGCGGGGGCCGCAAGTGAGCGCATGCCGCGAGTGGATCGCGAAGCATCTCGCCACATGACCGGCCTTGCCATGCGCTTGCCGCCGGCCGCGGCCGCCCGTCAGGGCAGGCGTGCGATGCGTTCGAGCAGCAAATCGTAGAAGCGCCCGGCGTCGATGTCAGTGAGCCACGTCGCGTTCGGCGCGCGCTTCGTGCGGCCGTTCCAGTCCACCACCGTCTCGCCCAGTGTGAGCTGGCCGGTGGTCTCCACCGCCACGTTCACGCGGCGGCCGCCGTACATCGTCGGGTCGAGCAGATAGCCGATGGTGCAGGGGTCGTACATCGGGGCTTCTTCCACGCCGCGGCGGCGCTTTTGATATGCGACGCCCGCGGCGAGAATGTCCGCGACGATCGGGCCGCAGCGATTCTTCAGCGCACGGAACGGCTCGATGCGCGCCGGCGTGATGAGCGCTTTCAGGCTAACGTCGCGCGGCACCACCGTCACCGGCACACCGGCGCCGAGCACGATGCTCGCGGCTTCCGGGTCGACGAAGATGTTGAACTCGGCAGCCGGCGTGTAGTTGCCGCGCTCGAACCATGCGCCGCCCATGAGCACGATTTCACGGATCGCCTTCGCGCCCTCCGGGGCCGCCGTGAGGGCGGTCGCGAGATTGGTCAGCGGGCCAATGCCGACGAGCGTCACGCTGCCGGGGGGCGCCGCCCGCAGGGTATCGATGAGATATGTCACGGCATGGGCTCTTTCCAGCCCGCCGCGCGGCTCGTGCAGCGCGACACCGTCGAGCCCGGAACGTCCCATGACATTCGCGGCCGTCACCAGATCGCGCATCAGCGGCTTCGGGCAGCCGGCGTAGACCGGCAGCGACGTCGTCTTGCCGGCCCAGTCGCGCACGATGCGGGCGTTGCGCTCGGTCAGGTTCAGCGGCACGTTGCCGCCGACGACCGTCAGCGCCTTGAGGTCGATCTGCTCAGGCGAACCGAGTGCGAACAGGATGGCGATGGCGTCGTCCTGACCGGGGTCGCAATCGATAATGACCGCGCGACGTGGCGAGCCGTCGGCCGTGAGCGGCGACGCGCCTTCGGTCGACGTCATTTTCGCGAAGGCGCTGCCCGCGCCGGTCGCGCCCATCGTAACAAGCGAGGCGGCAAGCGAGGTGCGCAGGAATCGGCGGCGGCTGTGTCGCTCGCCGGCCATATCGTGCATTGGATTCGATTCGTTCATGGTCGTCGTTTGGTCGAACTTGCGAAGCGAAGAACGCGCATCCGGGCGCGCCCGCGGTATCAGAACGTGTGACGCATGCCCAGCGTGATGGCCATCTGGCGCTTCGTGCTCGACGCCGCGTAACCGAAGAGCTGCGCGACCTGCGCGTCGCCTGCGGCCTGCTGGGCGTTGAGCGTGAGCGCGACGTCCGTACGCCTGGACAGCCAGTAGTCGGCTTGCAGGTTGATCTGATGCCATTGCGGACGCGTGTTGATTACATCGTACTTGCCTGCCGTGAAGCCGTACGCGGCGCCCAGCACGAGGGCCGGCGTCACGTTGTAGTTCAGCGTCAGGTTGTAATTCTGGAGATGCAGGTGCGAGTTGTCGAGATACGTGTAGTGCACGTCCGAGAACATCGCGCCGATGAGCGCCGGGCCCCAGCGGTAGAAGCCGCCCGTGGCGAAGATGCGTTGCTGGCTGGCGAAGACGTTGGCACGCGTGGCGCTCTTCGAGAAGATCAGCAGCGGGCTGGCGTAATCGTTGGCGATGGCGCCGTCGTTGTTCGTGCCGCTGAACGGGTTGTTGTACTGCGCGTAGGCGGCGTTCCAGTCGAAGTTGCCGTACTTGTAGCCGAGGCCGAAGCTGTAGGCGTTGTTGTTGCGAAAACCGGTGGCCGAGTTCGAGAAGCCATACTGCGCCGTGCCATGGAAGCCGCCGACGCTCGGGCTGACCCACTTCACCGAGTTCTGCATGCGGATGTCGTTGTATCCGTTGTCGTTGTCGCCAATGTTCACACCGTTACTCGAAATGATGATCGGGCCGACGTAATCGTGAATGGTGTCGTACTGACGGCCGAGCGTGAGCGTGCCCCACTGCTTGTCGGACAGACCGACGAACGACTGACGGCCGAAGGCGCGGCCGTTCTGCGCGCCGGTGCCGTTCACGATGCTGAAGCCGGCTTCGAGCGTGAAGATGGCTTTGGTGCCGTTGCCGAGGTCTTCCGAGCCACGGAAACCCCAGCGCGGATTCTGGTTGGTGCCCGAGAGCGCCTGCCACGTCTTGCTGCCGCCCTGGTTACTCACGTACCCCACGCCGCCCGAGATCAGGCCGTAAATCGTAACGTTGCTCTGTGCGTGTGCGGCGCTAGCGCCGAGTCCCATTGCTGCGGCAAAGCCGGCAAGGCCCAGGCGGGCCAGAATCGTGGTCTTCATGAGGTGTGGCGTTCTCTAATGTCGGTGTCCGCGCGCCTGCGAGAGTGGGCGCGGTTCGGACCGAACTATAGGGAAGGGGCTTGTATAAATATAATTTTGATTTTTTATATATCGATAAATTGAATCGATATAAGCGCGTGGGGCTCATGGGGACTGGGGGATGCCCCAAGGCGGGGTGATGCTGCGAGCGTTGCGTCTGTCCGACAGCTGGCTGCGCGAGCAGGCGTGCCACGAGCGAACACGGGGCACCGTCTCGCCCGGCTTCGCATCTCGCGCTCGAAACCGGCAATGGCATGAGCGAATTCCGCAAAACGCCCGGCGAATCGTTTCCTATGTTTGTACCGTACCGCACGTTGGGTCATGTCGGATATCCACCGGAATCTGCCTCTCGAATCCGCTGGGACATCGCTTTCCTCCTCCCCCATCTCGTCAGGAGAACTTCAATGGAAATTAGTCAGGTCAGCGGTATCGCGAGCGCGAGGTCTGCGGCAGTCCCTTCGTCGTCGAATATGGTCAAGACGGACAACGAATTGAATGATCGCTTATTGGCAGCGCTTGAGTTGGGGCCTTCCGTGTCGGTCGTTGGCGAATGGCCGCAGGCCCATGGATACAGTCGATGGGATTTTGTCTGTGCCATGCGTGACGATATTGAAAGACTGCGCGGCCAGCGCGGGACTTTTACGATTGCGGCGAATCCCGCCGGCGGAATCGGCTTCGAAGCGCTCAGGATCGCGAGCGCGCTAGGCATCGGAACGCTGGCGATCTATGAGAGTGCCGATGTCGTGCCCAACACACCATTTTGGGAGCGGGAAATTGTCATAGAGAGCGCGCAGGGCGGCGCGCCGACGCAAACGCCGGAAGGTAAGCGCGATGTATTTGGCACCCTGCAGGCGCTGCACCCCAGCTCGGGGGCGCTGCTGGCATACGGCGGCGGCGATGCAATGACTTCCGTTGCCGAGGCATGGTTCTGCGGATATTCCGTGTTCGTCGAGACGAAATTCATGGCGCCGGACAAACGAAACACTCTGGTGCAGGATTTCCTGAAGCGCACGCATATCCAGACGATGGCGCATGCGCATGTCAATGGATATCAGACCGTACACACCTCGACGGATCCGAAATACTTCTACGAAACGGAGCCCGATGCCGAGTCCCTCTTTCGTCAGAACGACACTGGCTGGTTGGAAAAAATCGGCGATTTTCTTGGGGCAGAGGCCAAGAAAAAATGGCTGCGCCCGGTCCAAATTCCCGAGGAAACGCCGCAAGATCACGACGATGCGGAACGTAATTTTTTTCCTCATTCTGTCAGGAGAAATTCATGGAAGTCGGACAAGTCGGCCGGGCCGCACGAATCATTGGGACAGAGGTGCAATCGTCAACCAGCATCGTCAGAACCGATCGGGAACTAAAGGAGCGGGTGACGACGCTTCTCGATGGCAGGAACTCCGTTTCTGTCGTCGGTGAGTTTCCCGGCACTGCGGCATTTCCAGAGGAGGTCACACAAGATGTGATTGACACCTTTGAAAGACTTCTCGGTCAGGGACGAAATTTCACGGTTGTCGCGAATCCGGGCGGCGACTTCGGCGCGATCGTGCTCAAAGAAGCAAAGAACATGGGCATCCGGACGCTGGCAATTTATGAAACCGGGGATATCTTGATTAGCGAGAAAACGTGGGATGACGAAATCGTCATTCAGGGCAACGGTGGGGCACCGACATTGATGCCCGAGTGCCAATTCGCGGTGTTCGGCCGCATGCAGGAATTACACCCGCGAACGGGGGTTTTGCTTGCCTATGGGGGTGGGGGCGAGTCGGTGGCCGAGGCGTGGAGCGGCAGATATCCGGTGTTCTTTCAGGACGAATTCATGTCGCCGCGCGATAAAGCGGCATACACCGAGAATTTGTTGAAGAAGACGATGGTGCGCAGGATGGAATATGCGCATTGCGATGGGTATCTGTTGGGCAACGACAAGGGACAACATCCCTGGTTCTTCGAAATGGATTTGGCGCCGGAGCGCCGTCATATGCTGGAATCCGACGATCGTCATTGGTTTGTCAAAATCGTCGATGCGTTGTATCTGGATCCGCAACAAAAATGGCGCGGCAGTTTCAGCGTCCACGAATGACATCGGGGAGCCGCACATTGCCATCGACGGTTAATCGCTGCTAAGCGCTGCTAAGCGCCGCGCGCAAGCAATACCGGCGCCTGTGCCACCAGATACAGCACGGCGCCGATGAGACCGCCGACGAGCGTGCCGTTGATGCGGATGTATTGCAGGTCTTGCCCCACGCTGAGTCGAATCTGCCGTGACAGATGTTCCGCATTCCAGCCATGCACCGTTGCGCGGATGTGTTCCGTCACGAAGTCGGCGAAACCTGGGGCCATGCGTTCGGCGGCGTCTCGCAGTTGCGCGTCGAGCGCCTTGCGTAACGATTCGCTGCGTGCGAGTTCCTGCCCGATCCACGCGGCGGCACCCGTGATCTTCGCGCCGATCACCGAGTCGCCGCGCGCCAGATCCCGCTTCACCCAGCTGCGCCATTCGCTCCACAGGCCGCCCACGTAGGCGTTCAGCGCCGTGTCGCCTTTCAACTGTGCCTTGAAGCCGTCGAGCTTCGCCTGGACGTCGGCATCGTGCTTCAGGCGCTCGATCAGCCCCGCAACCGCCCGGTCGAAGGCCTGACGCAACTGGTGGGACTCGTCTGCCTCCATCTGCGCGAGCAGGCGCGTCACCGCCGCCGAAATCATGTCGGAGCCCTTGTTGCCGATCCATTCCGAGGGCAACACCTTTTCCTTCTTTGGATGATCGGCCTTGAGCCATTCGACAATGCGCGCCGAGATGAACTGGCGCGTCTGCGGCTCGTTGAGCAACTCGACGAGATAGTCCAGCGTCTCGTCGAGCAATGCCTGATGGCGTCCCTCGCGCGTGAGCGTGTCGAGAATCGCCGCCGCCGATTGCGACAGGTCGAGCCGGTCGATCATCGTGTCGAGTGCACGGCGAATGAAGGCCTGTACGTTGCGCTCGTCCATCACGTCGAGCACACCGCTCGCAACCTTGACGAGCACAGCACTCAACTGACGCGTGTTCTCGTACGATCCGAGCCAGCGTGTGAGGGCATCTGCCGGGTTCTGCTGTTCGATCAGCCTCACGACGGACGGCGTATCGAGAAACTTCTCGCGCACGAAGCGGGCGAGGCCGTCGCCAAGGGCGTCTTTCTTGCGGATCAGGATGTTCGTGTGCCGCGAGAGCCCGGGGATCGGAATACGCCGGAACAGCGCCTCGACGGCGAACCAGTCCGCAAGGCCGCCGACCATTGCCGCTTCGGCCGCCGCGCGAATCCATCCGGTGAGGAAATGCACCGGCATGAAGAGCGTGGCGATAAAGATCGCCAGCGCAACGAGAAGGAACGAGAGTGCACGCCGTTCGGCGCGTTGCAGGGCGATGGCGGGATCGATGACATCCATGCGCGACCGGTTCCTCAGAAAACGAAGACGCCTGACAGGTTACCCCGTCAGGCGTCTCGTGATAAGTCCGGCGTTCTGCGCGCTATCTGCGCGCCCCACCGCGGACTATCCGTAAGCGACTGCGCTCATGGCTCAACCGCGGTGCTTCGCCTTCAGTTCCAGACGGTACTTGTGCAGCAGCGGCTCGGTATAGCCGTTCGGTTGCGTCAGTCCTTCGAACACCAGCGCGCTGGCGGCCTTGAATGCCAGCGAGCGCTCGAAGTTCGGCGCCATCGGCACGTAGTGCCTGTCACCGGCATTCTGCTTGTCGACCACCGCTGCCATGCGCTTCATCGTCTCTTCGACCTGCTCGCGCGTAATCACGCCGTGGCGCAGCCAGTTCGCCAGATGCTGGCTCGAAATACGCAGCGTGGCGCGATCTTCCATCAAGCCGATGTCGTTGATGTCCGGCACCTTCGAGCAGCCCACGCCCCGGTCGATCCAGCGAACGACATAACCCAGAATGCCCTGCGCGTTGTTTTCGATTTCCTTGCGGATCTCTTCGGCGCTCCATTCGGCCTTGGCCACCACCGGGACTGTGAGCAGGCCGGCGAGCAGCGCATCGCGTTCCTTCGCGTAATCGATCTTCTCAAGTTCCTGCTGGACGGCCTGCACGTCGACCATGTGATAGTGCAGCGCGTGCAGCGTGGCGGCGGTCGGCGACGGCACCCATGCGGTGTTCGCGCCAGCCTTCGGATGCGCGATCTTTTGTTCCAGCATCGCGTGCATCAGGTCCGGCATGGCCCACATGCCCTTGCCGATCTGTGCGCGGCCGCGCAGGCCGGCGGCGAGACCCACGAGCACGTTGCTCTTCTCGTAGGCCGTGATCCAGGCGGAGGACTTCATGTCGCCCTTGCGCATCATCGGGCCAGCTTCCATCGCGGTGTGCATTTCGTCGCCCGTGCGGTCGAGGAAGCCCGTGTTGATGAACGCCACGCGCGCGGCCGCCGCTGCGATACAGGCCGGGAGGTTGACGCTGGTGCGGCGCTCCTCGTCCATGATGCCCATCTTGAGCGTGTTGCGCGGCAAGGCGTACAGGTCTTCGATGCGGCCGAACAGTTCGTCGGCGAAGGCCACTTCGGCCGGGCCGTGCATTTTCGGCTTGACGATGTAGATCGAACCCGTGCGCGAGTTCAGACGATGCTTGCGGTCGTGCAGCGAGGCGAGCACGGTGACCACGCCGTCGAGAATGCCTTCCGGAATTTCACGGCCTTCGCGGTCGGTGATCGCCGGGTTGGTCATCAGGTGGCCGACGTTGCGGATGAACAGCAGCGAGCGGCCGTGCAGCTTCACGGGCTTGCCGTCGGCGCCGGTGTATTCGCGGTCGGCGTTCAGACGGCGCGTGAAGGTCTTGCCGCCCTTTGAGACTTCCTCCGTCAGCGTGCCCTGCATCAGGCCCAGCCAGTTGCGATACAGCTCGACCTTGTCGTCGGCATCGACGGCCGCGACCGAGTCCTCGCAGTCGATGATGGTCGTGACGGCGGCTTCGACGAGCACGTCCTTGATATGGGCGGCGTCGGTCTTGCCGATCGGATGGCTGGCGTCGAACTGAATTTCGAAATGCAGGCCGTTGTGCTTGAGCAGCACGGCCGTGGGCGCGGCGGCGTCGCCCTGGAAGCCGACGAACAGGGCCGGCGTGGCGAGACCCGTCTTGCCGTTCGTCGTCGTGACGACGAGCTTGCCGTTCTCGACGCTGTAGCCGGTGGCGTCCTTATGCGAGCCAACCGCCAGCGGTGCGGCCTGGTCGAGGAACCCGCGCGCGAAGGCGATCACGAGTTCGCCGCGCTTCGGGTTGTAGCCGGCGCCCTTCTCTGCGCCGCCGGTCTCGGGGATGGCGTCCGTGCCGTAGAGGGCGTCGTACAGGCTGCCCCAGCGCGCATTGGCGGCGTTCAGGGCGTAGCGGGCGTTCGACAGGGGCACGACCAGTTGCGGGCCGGCCTGCTCGGCGATTTCGTAATCGACGTCTGCCGTGGTGGCCTTCACGCCGGCCGGTGCAGGCAGGAGATAGCCGATCTTTTCGAGGAAGGCGCGGTAGGCGGCAGCATCGGCAATCGGACCCGGGTTGGCGCGGTGCCAGTTGTCGAGTTCGCCTTGCAGACGGTCACGTTCGGTGAGCAGGGCGCGGTTCTTCGGGGCGAGGTCATGGACGATGGCGTCGAAGCCTTTCCAGAACGCGTCGACATCGACGCCGGTGCCCGGCAGGGCTTCCTTTTCGATGAACGCGATCAGATTGTCTGCGACCGTCAGGCCGCCACGCTGGGAAGTGGAAGTCATGATGCTGTACTCGAGTTTGAAAACCAGGTTGACGCGACTCCGTCCGCCCTCTTGCCGGGTGTCCGGCGCATTTCGCGACGGACCGATCGTCAGGAGGACAGACGTTAAGGGGCAGTCTTATATAAGAGTCTGAGTGTAATCCTTCTCCGGTCACTCGGAAACCCGGTATTTCGAGTCCCGGCACCGCCGCAGCTTATAGGTGGCATAAGGGTTTGCGTATGACATCGACGCGACGAGGCTTTGCGCCCGGTCGCCGATTTTTCGTGTGCAGTTGCAGCATTCGGTATGGCGTTTCACTTTATGAGAAACGCAGACGATCGAATGAGGATGTGCGCGAGCGGCGTGGACACGCGGGATTTTGTTCGCTCCCGCGGCGGGTACACTCGGTGTTTTCGCCGAGTGCGTACCCCCAGGACCATCCGCCCAAGGAGGCAAGCGTCGTGAAACAGATCTTGATGATGAGCAGTTCCCGCAAGGGTCAATCGGCCTATCTGGAACATGCGGGGGATCAGGTGAACGCGGTGCTCAGGGGCCGCGCGAAGCGCGTGTTGTTCGTGCCTTATGCGGGCGGCATCACCTTTGGTTTCGACGAGTACGAGTCGCGTGTGAAACCGTCCTTCGAGCGTTTCGGATACGAGCTGGAGTCCATTCATCGATACCGGGATGCACGTGCGGCCGTCGAGCAGGCGGAAGCCGTGGTGATCGGTGGCGGCAATACGTTTGTGCTGCTCGACCGCATGTACAACGCGGGCATTGTGGGATTGCTGCGCGAGCGCGTGAGCGCTGGCATGCCGTATGTGGGATGGAGTGCCGGGGCGAACGTCGTGTGTCCGACCATCCGCACGACCAACGACATGCCGATCGTCGAGCCGCCGACACTCAAGGCATTGGGCGTGGTGCCGTTTCAGGTGAATCCGCACTTCATCAGCGGCAAGCCAGCGGGTCACAACGGCGAGTCGCGCGAGGAGCGTCTTGCGGAATATCTGGCAATCAACCCCGACGAAGGTATCGTCGCGATTCCCGAGGGCGTCGCATTACATGTGCATGGTGATAGCGCTACGGTGCTCGGCGAATTCGACGCTCTGCATTTCAAGCAAGGCGGCGTCATCGACAAGATCGCGACAGGCAGCACGTTCGCGTTGGCATCGATTTGAGTTGGGTGCCGTGTCGTTGTATTTGACGGATGGCTCCGGGGTGCCGGAGCATCCGTAAATTCTGAAAATATGAGTTTTTGCGCCAAGTTTCGGTAGTGAGGCGCTGTCCTGCTGGCAAAATTCCCACTCGTTTTCCGATGCGCTCTCCCCCCGGAGCGCAATGACTGTCGATGACGCGAGCGAGTGGTAACCGTTCGTGAACGGTACATGTAAAGGGGGGAATCTTGGCTCGGAAGTACACGAATCTCAGGCTTACCGGCGAGCAGAAAAGAGACCGGCCCGCCCGCGTGACCTTTGTCAACTTCGTCCGCGAAGCGCGGAGAGTCTGATGATGGCAGAACTCAAACATTCGTCTGCAAAGTGGTTCGCCACAAACGCAAAGGGCTTCGGATGCGAGGTTTTTGCGTTGATGGCCGCCGTTCTCAATGGAACGATCGGCGTGCTCACGCGAACGGCGTTCGATCAGGGGGCGACCCCGGCGTCGGTGGCATTCTGGAAGTGCTTCGGCGCGTTCGTGCTGGTGTCGGCATATTGTGTTTGCCGACCCGAATATCGCACCCTCACCGTCAGGCTCGCGCCGCGTTGGCCACAGTTCGCATGCCTTGCGTTTCTCGGGATCTTTTGTCTCTACTTCTTCGAGACGAAAGCGTTTTCCCGAGCATCGATTCCGCTCGTCTCGTTCCTGACCTATGCTGCCGGCGGTGCAACCGTCGTGCTTGCAGGACGCTATCTCGGCGAGCGGCTCACCCGCCGAAAGATCGTTGCGTTCGCCGCGATGGTCGCTGGCGTGGGCGTCATGAGTTTTTCCGAGACGGATGTCAGTGGCACGGCGTCCGGTATCGGGCTGGCCCTGGCCGGCGGCTGCGGTTACGCCCTGTTCATCTTCTTTTCGAAATGGTTTCGTGCCGGTGCAGGCCCGTCGCAACTGGTGTGGCTATTCGGGTTTGGAAGCGTGTTTCTGCTCATGCCGCTGATTCAGGAGGGCTTCACGGCGCCCGACGGCATGCAGTGGGCGACACTTGGTGTGCTCGTCCTGTTGCCGACGTTCGGCGGCTTCTACTTCACGACGCGTGCGGTGGAGCGAGGGCAGGCCAGCAAAGTGCAGATCATTGAGACAAGCGATCCGCTGTTCGCCACCGCGTTCGGCTTTTTTCTCTTGGGGGACGGGCTCACCTATGCGGGCGCGCTCGGCGCGGCATGCATTGCCATCGGACTCCTGACAGCTGTCTGGCAGCCAACGAAAACCGCCGCCCGGGGGTGAACCTCGGGCGGCGGTTTTCGGGCACGTGTCATTGGCGCAAGGTGCGGCAATCCTGCGGCTCAGCATCAGGTGGACGTCAGCGACGCCATGCGATCAGGCGTCGTCGTCGAGCCAGGGCACTTCGACGTCGGTCAGGAACGCGACCATCGCGAGCGGGCGTGCTTCGTGGCGACCCATCTTGCCATCGGCGCGATGCCATACGACCCGGAACGTCTCGGGATGCTTGTCGGCGATGAGTTGCACCGTGCGCAGCTCTTCCTCGTCCGCCTCTTCGATGGGGCCGTCGAACGACAGCACCAGCGCCTGGGGCCACACGCCGTCTTCCGGATCGTAGACCTTGTCGCCGTTCGGCACGTCTACCACCGCCTCAACGCCGATGGTTGCCGACGCTGCCACGATCATCTCGCCAAGCGCTCGCAGCAGCGCCGTCGCACGGGCGGAGTTGATCTGGCGCATGGCGAGATCGCCACGCGTCAGGGCCTGTTCCAGCTTGGGGTCGGTTTTTTGTTTGGACATGCGGTTCCTCGGTAAAACGTTAGCCACCTCGCGGCGACCGGCCATGTCAGTGCGACACCGGCCCACGCGCGGGGTTCCGATGCTACCACCGTCGCGCTCGCCGGGGCGCATTACAATGCGGGTTTCATCACTCGCACAGCCGCCCGCCCGCCGTCATGGATTCTTCCAAACCCGCCGATTCCACCATGTCCGCCGCGTCTGCCACCCCGGGGTCCGGCTCCCAGGCCAGTGACGTTTATCTGCGCCTGCTGGGTGAGACCGCCAAGATCGACTGGAAGGATCTGGAATCGTTCTTCGCGCGCGGTGTCCTGCTGTTCGTCACGCCCGGCGTCGACCTCGTGTCGGTTGCCGAGGCCATTGCCAACGACGACAAGGCCGCGGTCACCCAATGGCTGACGTCGGGCATGGTGCAGCGCATGCAGGCCGAACAGGCCGCGAATTTCGCCGCGCGCACGCCCGAACTCTGGGCCGTGGTCGTTGCACCGTGGGTGTTGGTGCAGGAACGCGGCGCCGTCGCCTAAGCCCGCGATCGCGTTATTCCGTGATGCCCGCTTCAACGAGGCGTCGCGTGCAATCCTCCAGCAGATCCTGGGCCACCGCAGACGCATACGCATAGTCCGCGTCGAGCGATTCCGTCATTTCATGTGCCGTATAGAGGCCGGCTTCCCGCGAGAGCGTACCCGCCAGCTCGCGGGCGAAGTCGTCGCTCAGCGTTGAGAGCAGTCGCCGCTCGTCCAGCGGCAATTGCAGCTTCGAGCGCGATAGCCACATTTGCGCGAGCGTTGCCCCCTGCTTGTCCGTCATCCACTGACCATGCTCGTAGAACGCCGAGAGACGTTCGGCCGTCAGCGCGAACAGTAGCGCGCGGCGGGTGTTGAAATTCAGACGAATCGGCGGGTTAGGCGTAGCTTCCGACATGACGGCAGCCGCAATATGCGGACAAAAACGAGATCAGCGGCAAAGGTATCACGCGAACAGTCGCAGTAGCGCATTGCGCGCGTGGCGAATCAGGTCGGTCTCGTCGGCACGTCCCGGCAGCAGGTGGAACTCCGCGCGCGGCAATGCCGGTAAGCCGAGCGACGGCGGGCAGACGACCAGATCGGGTGTGAGCGCCGATTCGTTCAGACACGAGATGCCCAGCCCCGCGCCGAGTGCCAACTGCATGCCCGCCACACCGGCGGCCGAATGGGACACGCGATAGGGGACCTTGTGCCGCTCCAGCACATTGACCACAAGCGTTTGCAGCGCGCACGGGCGCGGCAGCGTGACCAGCGGCAGCGGCATGTCGACCGGCTCGCGCAACGTTGCCGACATCGCCCACACGAGCCGCTCCCGCCGGACCAGCGTGGCAGACGTGCTGGCGCCGGCAGCGCCGTCGTCCGCGCCGTCGTCCGCACCGACATCCCCGTTCATCAGACGCAGGGCCAGCCCGACGTCGAAATGCTCGCCGGTGAGCGCCGTGCGCTCGATCTGCGAGCTTTGCATGGCGCTGACGTGAAGCCGCAGGCGGGGGTACAGACTCGTGAAGCGCTTGAGCACACGCCCGACATCGTGCGGACGGTAGTAGTCGGTGATGGCGATGCGCAGTTCGCCGTCGAGCAATACTCCCTGCAAATCTTCGAATGCCGCTTCCGACAATGCCGCGATCTGACGTGCGTAGGCCACGAGCCGCGTGCCGGCCGGTGTCGGGCGCATACCTTTGCGCGAGCGCACGAGCAGCGGTTGCCCCGCGCGCGCTTCGAGCTTCTTGAGTTGTTCGCTCACCGTCGACTGCGACAGGTAAATCTGTTCGGCCGCCGCCGAAATACTGCCGGCGTCGTGAATGGCGATGAAGGTACGTAGCTGAGTCAGATCGAAGGCACGGGCGTTCATGGCGGCTCTCGAAAGGAAGGGCGTCGAGCGTATGGCGGACGGTTGGATTGCACCGTAGTTAATCCGGAAAACACGATATAAGCCATCGAATTTTCCCGCTTTTCCGATGGATTATACGTCCGTAGCATGCGGAGCATGGCGTACCGATTCATGCCACGCCGATGCATATCAGGCGGGACGCGCCGGATTCACAGCATTCACAGCATTCACAGCATTCACAGCATTCACAGCATTCACAGCATTCACAGCATTCACCGGATTCCCTGACTTTCCTCTTTGAGCCGCGGCCCCAAAGGTCCGCGCACCGTGTCACTCATGAACGAACGCCTGTGTACCGCGCCCGCCTCGCGGGCAAATGCCCGCCCCGCTGCCTCACTGTCTGCCGCACCTTCGGCGCCCATAGCACCCATAGCGCCCGCAGCATGGACTCACACCGCCCCGAACCTTGGCCGCAACCATCGCTGGAAAGTGCTGGGTGTCGGTGTCGCGGCCAATTGCAGCTTTGCTGCCGCCATGGGCGGCATTCCCGCGACCGCCGTGCAGATGCGAAGCGACTACGCATTGGGAACCGCCGATCTCGGCCTCGTGCTCGGGATGATCGGTCTGGGCATCGCCGTTTCCGAATTGCCGTGGGGCATGCTCACGGATCGCTGGGGCGACAGGCGGGTGCTGCTCGTTGGCTTGCTGGTGACGGCGGCCGCGCTGCTCGGACTCGGTCTCTGGGGCGTGCCGACGGCGCATTTCGTCCCGTCGATGCCGATGCTCGCGGCGGGCATGCTGGCCGTCGGTGTCCTTGGCGGCAGCGTGAACGGTTCGAGCGGTCGCGCCGTCATGCGCTGGTTCCACGACAGCGAGCGCGGTCTGGCGATGAGCGTACGGCAATGCGCAGTGCCGATGGGCAGCGGGATCGGTGCGCTGGTGCTGCCCGGCACCGCGCTGCACTTCGGCTTCGGCGCCGTGTTCGTCGGGCTGGCCCTCGCGTGCGTTGCGGCAGCGGGCATGGCGTGGCGATGGCTCCTCGACCCGCCGGAGGAACCGCACGAGCCGACGCGCGCGACTGGCGCGGCGTCCGGTGCACAGCGCGCCACGACCTACTCGCCGCTTCGCGATGCGCGTTTGCTGAGCACCGCGTTGGGCATGGCCATATTGGTCATGCCGCAAGTCGCTGTGGTGACGTTCGGTACGGTGTTCCTGCACGACTTCGCGCATGCGAGCGTGCTGACGATCTCGCTCACGCTGGGCGCTGTGCAGGCCGGCGCTGCCATTACGCGCGTGTGGAGTGGACGCTACACCGACAGGCATCGCAATCGTCCCGCCTATCTGCGCACCTGCACGATGGCCGTGGGCGTGGTATTCGCGATGCTGGGATTGCTCGTGGCAATGCTCTCGATGCGTGCCGACTGGCTCGCGCTCGGCACGCCGCTCCTGATTGCGCTGCTGATCGCGGGGGGCGTGGTGGCATCCGCCTGGCATGGCGTTGCGTTCACCGAACTGGCGACGCTTGCCGGCGCATCCCGCGCAGGCACGGCGCTGGGCATCGGCAACACCGGAGTTTTCCTCACGATGTTTCTCACGCCGCTGACCATTCCGCTGCTGCTGCCGGTCGGCGGATGGGGGCTGGTCTGGGCGGGCGGTCTGGTTTGCGCGGCGCTCGCCTGGCCGCTTTTCGTATGGTCGCATCGCACGGCGAAGCCGGTGTGACCGGGCCGGCATGATGAGACCGGCGCGATGAGGCTGGCGCGATGAGGCCGGTGCGCCGCCGCTCGACGTTCGTGCTCAACAGGGCAGGTGCACGTTGTCCACGAGGAAGTCGAGAAATGCGCGAACGCGCGCGGGCAAGTGTCCGCCTTGTCCCACATAGACGGCATGCACCGGTTCCAGATCGCCGGGGTTGTAGTCTTCAAGCACGGCCACGAGACGCCCTTCGCGCAGATCGGCGTCGACGTGATACCGGGAGTGACGCGCCAGTCCGACGCCCTGAAGCGCGAGCTTTCGCATGGTCTCGCCGTCGCTCGTCAGCACGTTACCCGCGGGCGGGTACATCGTGACGCCACCCGCGCCGTCGAGAAACGGCAAGCCTTCGATGTGACGCTCGAAATTGAACGCCATGACGTTGTGCCGGATGAGGTCGGCCGGCGTTTGCAGGGGCGCGCTGCGCGCGAGATAGTCCGCAGACGCGACAACATGCATGCGACTTTCGCCGAGTTTGCGCGCGACAAGCCGGGAGTCGCGCAGCGGCCCGGCCCGCACGGCGACGTCGGCGCGTTGCGAGAGCAGGTCGACGACCGTGTCGGTGAGTGTCAGATCGAGCCGTATTTCGGGGTACTTCGCCAGAAATGCCGGGATGACCGGCAGCAAATAGAGCGTCCCGATAGGCACGCTCGAATTCACGCGCAGCAAACCTCGCGGTACGGCCCCCGCCGCCGCTTCGCGTTCCGCCGCATCGATATCGGCGAGCACACGCAGCGCACGCTCGTGAAACGCTGTTCCCTCCGGCGTGAGTTGCAAGCGTCGCGTGGAGCGGTTGAACAAACGGGCTCCCAAACGCCCCTCAAGCCGGGCAATCAGCTTGCTGACCGCCGAAGGCGTCATGTGAAGCGCGCGCGCCGCCGCGGAGAAGCCGCCCAGCTCGACTACGCGCGTGAAGACCTCCATATCGCCGGAGCGGTTGACGTCCTGTCGGCCCATCGGATTTTCCTCGACTTCTACGGTGACCGCCCGCGCGGTCCGCGGATGTGGCGATGACGCACGCTGCGTAGTTTTGTGACATGGAGTCACAAATGATTTTCCTTCGCGCAGTCTATTTCATCAATGCGGGGACGTCTATATTCCGGCCATCGGCGTGCCGCGTGCGTAGATGAGGTGCGCCACCTCTCATCTCAGAACAGGAGTCTTCCGTGCCCATCGCTCTTTACGCTCTCACGGCCGGTGCCTTCGGCATTGGCGTGACGGAGTTCGTCATCATGGGTCTGCTGCTTAACGTCGGCGCCGATTTCGGCGTGTCGATCGCCGCAGCGGGCCTGCTTATTTCCGGCTACGCGCTGGGCGTCGTGGTCGGCGCACCCGTCATGACGACCGCGACGGCCCGCTGGCCGCGCAAGACGGTGCTGCTCGTGCTCATGGCCATCTTCACCGTCGGCAACGCGGCCTGTGCGCTTGCACCGAGCTACGGGGCGCTGATGGCGGCCCGCGTGCTGACGTCGTTCGCACATGGCACGTTCTTCGGGGTCGGTTCGGTCGTGGCCACGGGCCTCGTGCCGCGCGAGCGTCGCGCGTCGGCCATTGCCGTGATGTTCACGGGGCTGACGGTGGCCAACATTCTCGGCGTACCGTTGGGCACCTGGCTCGGACAGCATTTTGGCTGGCGCGCCAGCTTCTGGGCGGTGACACTGATCGGTGCCCTCGCCCTGCTCGTGATCGCTGCTTTCGTGCCGAAGATCGCTGCGCCCGAGCATGCCGGCGACTGGCGTGCGGACCTGCGTGCGTTGGGGCGTCGCCCGGTATTACTGGGTCTGCTGACCACGGTGCTGGGATGGGTGGGTGTGTTCGGCGTGTTCACTTACATTGCGCCGCTGCTCACCGAAGTGACGGGTTTTTCCGAAGCTGCGGTTTCCCCGATCCTGTTGATCTTCGGCGGCGGTCTGGTCGTCGGCAACCTGCTCGGCGGCAAGCTGGCGGACCGCCGCGTGGTGCCGACGGTGCTGGGCAGTCTGCTCGCGCTGTCGGTCGTGCTCGGACTGATGACGTTCGCGCTGCACTCGCACTGGCTGACGATCATGTTCGTGGCACTGCTTGGCGCTACGGCGTTCGCGACGGTGGCGCCGCTGCAACTCTGGGTGATGGAAAAGGCGTCGGGGGCGGGCGAGAGTCTGGCGTCGAGCTTCAATATCGCGGCGTTCAATCTCGGCAACGCCATCGGTGCATGGCTTGGCGGCTTCGTCATCGAGCATGGCCCGGGCCTGTCGGCGGTGCCGTGGGTCGCGGCGCTCGTGCCGCTCGCCGGGGTCGGGGTTGCCTTGCTGAGCCTGCGTCTGGATCGCCGGGATGCCGAACGTCGACCGGCACCGCATTGCGAAGCGCCTGCGAGGTAATCGGACGCCGCACCGATTGCGAGTCCGCTCAGGACGTGCGTCGGGCCGACGGCCTGTCGTCACACCATCACGCCATCACACCGATAATGACGCTGGCCGCCGCGAAAGCGGCCGTCGCGCCGACGCCGACCGTCAGACCTCGCGCCTTCAGCGTGTCCTGCGGCATGACCGCCGCGAGCCGGCTGCCGCCCGGCAAGGCCAGAATCACCTCCGCCTGACCGGCCTCGTCGGTCACGACTTCCACAGTGCCGGACAGCCGGTTGGCCGTGGGCAATCCGGCCAGATCCGCACCTCTCGCCATCTCGATCCACGGCGCTTTGATGAGCGCGAACGCGTGGCCGCCCGCCGCCAGCCCGAGCGACTGCGTACTGTGATGCGTAAGCGACGCCGTGATCGCCTCGCCGCCGGGCAGCGTCAGGGTGACTTCGTCGTTCACCCCGCAGCGCCGGATCTGAGTGATCGTTCCGTGCAATTGATTGCGCGCACTGGTCTGAAGGCCGAGCCGGGCGATGACCGGCCACTGTTCGTCGAAGTGCTCCAGATCGTTGGCGACGCGCGCCAGAAACTGGGTTTGCGCCGCTTCCACGGCGCGAAATGCGGCGACCAGCCTGGCCCCGCGCGGCGTAAGGCGTGTGCCGCCGCCGCCGCGCCCGCCGGTGCTGCGCGCGACCAGCGGTTCGCCGGCAAGCTGGTTCATGGCATCGACGGCATCCCACGCGGCCTTGTAGCTCATGCCCGCAGCCTTGGCTGCGGCCGTAATCGACCCGTGCGAGGCAATGTGCTCAAGTAAGGCAATGCGTGCCTGGCCGCCGAGCGGCGACGTGCCGCGATGCAGCCATAACGACCCGCTGACCTGCAAGGCATTATCAGTTTCGTTGTGCAAAACGTCGTCCGTCATTGAAAAAGGTTCGGAAACCATAATGATTTTTTTGATCAAACACAGCAGGTGGCCGCATTGTAGAGGGTGGGGCGAACCAGCGTGCACGGCGGCTGGACGGGGAACTGTTGCGGCGCACCAACGAAGCGCGCTTCGAACGTTCGTTTGGGGGACGAATGGGGGACGTTTCTCCTCTACATTGAATTTGCCGCATGCCCCCCCAATGCCGGTCGTATTGCTTCAGGCCTGAAACGTCGGGCGGGAAGCGGGATGACCGGGAATGCGACGTTGCCGAAGTGCCCACTCACCTGACACAACAGAAACGGGGTGAAATGATGCGCGTCAGGAATATCAAGGAAACGGTTGACGGGGCTCGATACTATCGTCTGGTTCGCACGCTGCCCAACGGCAAGCGCCATCAGATGCAAATCTCTTTCTCCGCGGGTGAAATGCGCTTCAGAAGTTTCGTCGCGCAGCGATTGTGGCTGCTGCGCGCCGAAATGCGGGACAGCACACGGGCGGCCGCCGCGCCCGCACCACGCAGCAACATGCCGCAGCTGGTCTTTTGACCCGACCCAGGTGTTGACGGACAAAGCGCCGGCCCCGTGTCTTCGCGGGCCCGGCGCTTTCGTTATGCCTGCCTGATCTTCATGCTCGTCTTTATGCGCTTCGCTCCTTCCGCCTGAACCGTCTAGCCCGCCTTGCGCGGCGTGAGGGGAGCGGGCGTCGCTGACGCAGTTGTCGTCTTTACCGCCGTCAACCCTGTACCTGCGTGGGCGATGGCGTATTGCACCAGTTCGTCGAATGCGATCGGGCGCGCAAACAGATAGCCCTGTGCATACGTGACGTTACGCCCGCGCAGGTAATTCGCCTGCATCTCGTTCTCGACCCCTTCCGCCACGATGGTCATGTCCAGCCGCTCGGCCAGGTGAATGATGGAATCGCAGATGTTGCGCGTGACCACGTCCTCTTCCGTCACCGGCAGGAATTCCTTGTCGATCTTCAGATAATTGAAGTCGTAGCGCTTGAGATAGCCGATGGAATTGTTTTCGGCGCCGAAGTCGTCCAGCGCTGTCTCGATGCCGCGCCGCTGCAATTCGGCCATCACGTTGCGCGCGGCCGCCGTATCGCGGATCACGTACCGTTCGGTGATCTCCGCGACCATCGGATAGGTGTGATTGAGCGACCCGTAGTAACGCTCGATGTCGTGCAGGATCGTCGTGTCGCGCAAATGCCGTTCGGCGAGATTGATGCCGATATGAAAGCCCTGCGGCAACGCGCCCTTCGCCACATCGTTACGGATCTGACGCAGCAATGCGCGCGTGAGATCGATGATGAGGCCGTTGTCTTCGGCAATGGGAATGAAGGCGTCGGGCCGCACCAGACCGGCCACCGGGTGATGCCAGCGCATCAGTGCCTCGGCGCCCGCGCAACGTCCGGTCGCCAGTTCCATGACCGGCTGGTAATACACCTTGAATTCGTTGCGCTTGATGCCGTGTGCGATCTGGCGCTTCATGAACTGCGCGGGGCCGAGATGGCGGAACGTCAGCACCGCAAGCAGGAATGCCACGATGCCGCCGAACGCCAGAAAGATCGGCGCCTGCTGCGTGGCGAGCGACTGCATCAGCGAAGGACTGCCGGCGAGCGACGTCGTGAAATGCTCGGAGGTGAGCGATACCTGCGCGCCCCGGGTCGCAATGCCCGCCGACTCCAGTCGCGGGCCTTCCGACGTGAGCGCGACGTTGCCCACGGTCATCGCCGTCCAGGCCAGATCGCTGTTCTTCACGCTGTGCAGCGTTTCGGTGAGATAGATGCCGTCGACGAAGCCGAGCACGCCGTCGGTGGCGGAGGTCGGCACGTAAAGTGCGAGCGCCGGCATATCCCGCACGTAGGGCGTGCCGCTCACCAGCAGCGTGTGCGTGCCGGTAAGCATGGGCACGAGATCGGCGGGCAGCGGCATGTTCAGCGCGGCGTTGGAGCGAATGACCGACGAACAGTAAAGCTGCCCGCGCGAGACGAGCCAGATGGAACGGAAGTACGGGCTCAGGGTGCCGGCGGCCTGAAGCGACGTGCTGACCTCGCTGCACGACCGGCCGACCCATGGGGTCGCGCCACGCAAGGTGTTTTCGGCCTGCGAGACGATGCGTTCGATGGCGTCGCGCTGGCGCTCGGCCTCCTCATGCAGGATCGACTGCGACATGTGATAAATGCGCAGCCAGCCCAGAAAGAGGACGACAGCGAGCGTGACCGCCACGACAAGTCCGGTCACCAGCCACTGCACGACTCTGGAGTGTTGAATCATGTTTGCTGCCAACCAAGGAAAGCGGAGGGCCCAACGTGGACTGCGGTGCTGCACGGCACAACTCGTCAACTGACTCTACACGAATCCCCGACGGTGTCCGACCCCCGATAAACCCGCACAACGCCCGGCAGGCGTGCGCGAGACGGCCTTGCGGCGGTCTTACGTCATCTCGCAATGGGGCGTTGGGACCGTATTCAGCGTGGTACTCCGATGGCGTAATCGCGACAAAACTTGGCGTAACGGCGATTTACGCATGCTCTACACTTCACTCATTAACTTTCCGGCAGAAATTGGGACTAATCCCAACTTTCGTGCATAGGTGTGCCAATCGGCACGAAACCGGCGGAAAGCACACGTTTTCTCAAGCCTTTGACGTCATTTCACCCATCCCATGTCGAGTCAACCTGCAACGTCCCTCTCCGGCGCCAGCTCGCCGGCGGCGCAGGGCGCGGCGTTCCGCGTGCTGTCTGCCATCAGCTTTTCCCATTTGCTCAACGACATGATTCAGTCGTTGATCCTGGCCATCTACCCGCTGCTCAAGTCCGGTTTCAATCTGAGTTTCGGTCAGGTCGGTCTGATTACGCTCACGTACCAGATCACGGCATCGCTGCTGCAACCGGTCGTCGGGCTCTACACCGATAAGCATCCCAAGCCCTATTCGCTGCCGGTCGGCATGGGCTTTACGCTCGTGGGGCTGCTGCTGCTGGCGGTGGCGCCGAACTTCGGCATGCTGCTCGTCGCGGCCGCGCTCGTGGGCATGGGCTCGTCGGTATTCCATCCGGAATCGTCGCGCGTGGCGCGTATGGCCTCGGGCGGACGCCACGGCATGGCGCAGTCGTTCTTCCAGGTCGGCGGCAACGTCGGGTCGTCGCTCGGTCCCTTGCTTGCGGCGCTGATTATCGTGCCGAACGGCCGTGGCAGCGTGGCGTGGTTCTCGGTGGCGGCGCTCGTCGCGATTTTCGTGCTGTACCACGTGAGCCGGTGGTACGCCGTGCAACGTGCGGCGAGCAAGGGCAAGCCGGCGGCGCGCCGGGGCGGTGCTCACCAACTGTCGCAAGGCAAGGTGCTGTTCGCCATCGGCATTCTGCTGGTGCTGATTTTCTCGAAGTACTTCTATCTCGCGAGCATCAGCAGCTATTTCACGTTCTATCTGATCAGCAAGTTCCACGTGTCGGTGCAAAGCGCACAGGTGCATCTGTTCGTCTTCCTGTTCGCCGTGGCGGCAGGCACGATGATCGGCGGTCCGCTGGGCGACAAAATCGGCCGCAAATACGTGATCTGGGGGTCGATCCTCGGTGCTGCGCCGTTCACGCTGATGCTGCCATACGCCAGCCTGTTCTGGACCGGCATTCTGACGGTGCTGATCGGTCTGATTCTCGCGTCGGCGTTCTCGGCGATTCTGGTCTATGCGCAGGAACTGATGCCGGGCAAGGTTGGCACGGTATCGGGGCTGTTTTTCGGTTTCGCATTCGGCATGGGCGGCGTGGGCGCTGCCGTGCTGGGCCAGTTGGCCGACTCGACGAGCATCGACTTCGTCTATCACGTGTGCGCCTTCCTGCCGTTGCTCGGAATCGTGACGATCCTGCTGCCGGACGTCGAAGGGCACAAGAAGACGGCCGCCGCCTGAGGTCGCTGCGTCCAAGCGCGTTCGCGTCAAGAAAATCGCCGGTTCCGGGATCCCGGAACCGGCGATTTTTCGTCGGGCGATGCGCTCGACGCGGACAACACCGGCCACGCAATCGAACCGGGCATTGTGGCGTATCGACGCCGGCGAATTACGGCGTGCCGCGCTTTTGCAACTGCCAGCGAGCGTTTTCGCTCGCCTTGCAGGCGGGCAGCTTCAGCGTGACTTCCTGACGCTTGGCGGTGAGCAGCACGACCAGATCGCGGCAGGTTTTCTCGCCGTCCTTGTGGGTGTTGGTCGGCGTGAGCTGGGCGGCGATGGCAACGGGATTGCCCGTGCCCTTGTTGGTCCACTCGGAGGATTCGTTGTCCTGCTTGTTGGACAGCGCCGCACCGGCGGCCTTGGCCAGCGACTCGTTGTCGGCCTTGCGCATATAGGCCAGCGGCGAATTGCTCATGAAGGAAAGATTCGACGCGGCAAACGCGGGCACAGCCACGCTGGCGCCGATGACGAGCGCCGTGCCGAGCACCAGCGAGCGGGCGCGAGAGGAGCGGATTAGCGACATTCGGAGTCCTTGATATTGTCGACGGGGGACGAAGCCTGCGCGATGCCGTGCCGAACATCACGTCCGGTGGGCGGCGGCAGGGGGCACGACGATCATAAAAGAAACCGGCAACGGCGTCATCTCGGCGCCGTCTTGGCGCTGCCCCAGTGTTATCGCACCGGATCGGCGCCAGGCGTCACGGCCGTCTCGCGCCCGTGATGACGTCGGCAACATGCCCGAGCGCGGTTTTCAGCACGGCGTCGCTGTCCGGCGAGCCGAACGCGACACGGATCGCCGACGGCGCCGGCTCGCCGGGCGCGGCGAAGGCATCGACGGGCGTGACGGCGACGCCGCGCGCGTGCAACGCCGCGACGACGTCGTCGCAGCGCATAGGCGCGGGCACCGGGACCAGCCGGTGAAACGCCCCGGCATAGCCCGTCGACCCGCAGGCCGCCAGACATTGCATGGCGATGGCCTGACGTTGCGCTGCCAACGCGCGCTTGTGCAGGATCCACCGGTCGATTGTGCCGTCGCCCGGCCAGCGCGACGCCAGCTGTGCCATCAATGGTGCGGCACTCCATACGCTCGCGCGCATGGCGGCGTGCACGCGTGGCAGCCATGCGGGCGGTGCGACGAGATAGGCGATGCGAAGTCCCGGCGCCGCGGGCTTCGAGAGGCTGCATACCTCGAACGTGCGCTCGGGCGCGAGCAGGCGAAGCGGCGGCGGGGCGTCCGCGACGAGAAAGCCGTAAGCGCTGTCGTCGATGAGCAGCAGATCGTGACGGCGTGCCACGTCGACCAGCGCCATGCGTTGCGCCAGCGGCATGATGCATCCCAGCGGGTTATGCAGCGTCGGCATGGTGTAGACGGCGCGAATGCGGCCCCCATGGGCGCGTTCCGCGCCGGTCCGGCACAGCCTGTCCAGCGCCACCGGATCGAGCCCGCCCCCTGTCACCGGTACAGCGACGAGCGGCACGTCGCGCATGGCCGCCAGCGCCTTCCAGCCGGGATACGTCAACGCTTCGACGGCAACGGGCTCGCCGGCCCGGCACAGCGCCAGTTGCAGAACGTCGAGCGCATGCTGCCCGCCCGCACACACCACCAGTGTGTCGGGCGAGACGCTCACCGCGTCGCGCCGCGAGAGCCATTGCGCCGCGGCGCGACGGTCGGACGAATGGCCGTCGTGCGGCGTATGGGCGAGCAACGCACTCAGGTCCCCGCCGGACGCCATCTCGCGCAACGCCTGCCGCAACACGTCGGTCTGCTCCGGCAGCACCGGATAGTTGAACGCCAGATCGACGCCATCCAGCCTTGCGGGCGCCGGCGCCCACTGGGCAAACGCGGCGGCGGCCCCGACAGCGGGCGAACGCACGAACGTGCCGCGCCCTACTTCACCGATCGCCAGCCCGCGTCGCGCGAGTTCGGCGTACACGCGCGTGACGGTGGAGACCGCAAGCCCATGCCTCTCTGCATACTCGCGCTGCGGCGGCAAGCGAGTGCCCGAAACAAGATCGCCACAAGCCATTGCTTCGGCGAGGCGTTCGACATGTTGGAGGTAACGGGCGGGAGCGGCCATGACACCGGAGGGAGAGGCGTGAGACGGAGAAGGGTCGATGCGGATTGTTATCAGGACAATTCAATAATTGCACTGATTTTCCGGGCCGACAATACTGGCGACTGCGCTGAAGACCGTGTCGTCCCTCCCTTCCTCTCTTGACTGTCCTATGTTCGCCTCGCACCGTCTGCCGTCGCGCCGGGCCATCCCCCTGCTCGCCGTCCAGCTGTTCCTCGTGACGTTTTCCGTCAACCTTCAGGCCCCGCTCGTCCCCCACTATGCAGCGGCGAGCGGCCATGGCACGGGTGCGCAGGCGCTGGCGTTCGCGTGCTACGTTGGTGCGCTCGTACCGGCGTTGCTGTTCCTCGCCGGATTGTCGGACCGCGTGGGCCGCCGCTTGCCGCTGGCCGTCGCCCTGTTGCTGGGGCTCGCCGGTACCTGGCTGACGTTGCGCTGGCCGACGCTCGTGGCGCTCGGCGGCGCCCGCGCGTGCTACGGATTGGCGACGGGGCTGGTGGCGGGCAGCGGCACCGCCTACATGACGGAGTTATACGGCGAGCGCGAAGACGCCGCGACGCGTGGCGCGGCGCTGGTTGCTGCGGCCACGTCACTCGGTTTCGGCACGGGCGCGCTCGTCACCGGGCTGTGTCTGATCGCCGCGCCGTCGGTGCTGCCGCCGTTGAGCCTGTGGGCGTATCTGCCGTTCGCGCTGGTCGCTGCGCTGGCCGTGGCGGCGTTGCCCGCACCGGCGCGTCACCCGGACATGCCGTGGCTGCGTTGGCCGGTGCTCGCCCCCGGCACGGTTGCGCTGGGCGTGGCCATCCTGCTCGCGTGGGCGGCAGTGGGTGTGGTCATCGGCGTGGTGCCGTCGGCGCTGGCGGCGCACGGCCACGCCGCGTGGGCGGGATTTGCGACGTTCTTCGTCGTCTCGACAGGGTTGCTTTTCCAGCCCGCGGCGCGCCGCATGGCGCCTGTACGAGCCGTGCGTGCCGGTCTCGTGCTGGTGCCGCTCGGGTTCGCCGTGCTGGCGTTGGGGGTGGTGTACGTCAATCTGCCCGCGCTGCTCGCGGGGGCGGTTATCGCCAGTTCCGCGTGCTATGGCTTCACGTATCTGGGCGGGCTGGCTGCGGTCAATGCCGCTGTCGCGCCTGCATTGCGCGCCCGGGCGGCGGCGGGGTACTTCCTGTTTGCGTACTTCGGATTTTCCGTCCCGGTAGTCACGAGCGGCTGGCTGGCCGATCGCTTCGGTATGCCCGTTGCACTCGCGCTGTTCACCGCGGCGTTGATCGCGGGGAGTGCGGCGCTCGCACTGACGCTGCGCCGCAGATCCACCGAAGCGGCAACAACGGCAACCGCTACGCGTCCGGTTTGCGCCCCGGCTGCGCGCCGCTTGCGGGACTGACGTAGGCGCCCGTGCCATGCAACTGGTCTTCGGCCAGTTCCAGCGCGCGCACCGCACCGCGCCCCTTGCGGGCGAGCAGCATCTCCACGAGCGTTTCCACCACCGCAATGCCCGCCGTGATCGACGGGAAGAACGACGGACTCTCGTGCGAGAACAGCACCGTCACGTCGGCGTCGAGCGCGAGCGGGGAGACGGTCGAGTCCGTGAGCGCGAGCACGCGGGCGCCGGCCGCACGGGCGGCGCGCGCCACGATCAGCGCTTCGTTCGAGTACGGCGCGAAGCTGACCACAACGACCACGTCGCGCGCCGAGAGCGCCCGCAATTCCATCTCCAGCGTGCCCGCTTCACCGCGAATCAAATGGACGGTGGGCCGGAACAGCCGATAGACGTACTGGAACGTGAACGCAATCGGGAAGCACGCACGAAAGCCCGCGACATGAACGGTGCCTGCATTGGCGAGCAGATCGACGGCCGCGCCGAGCGAGGCGTTGGCGCCGGCCTCCGTCAGGTCGAGGTTATTGTGCTGCACCCGGAACATCTCGGGCACCATGCGCGCGGCGTCGCCCTCGCGGATCACCTGCCGGGCACGGCTCGCGTAGGGTTGCGGGCCGAGACGAATCGACTCCAGAAACAGCTCGCGAAGCCCATGCCATCCGTCGAAGCCCAGATGCTGCGCGAGCCGCACGAAGGTGGCCGGTTGCACGCCGGCCTCGGCGGCAATCGCGCGCATGGAACTGATCGGTACCCGTTGCGGATGATCGAGGAGAAAGCGCGCGCCCGCCTGGAATTGCGGACTGAGCTGAGGGTAACGCTCGCGCAGCAACGTGTTGAGTTGGTCGAGCGTTTGCGGCAGCGCTGTGGCTTGTGTCATTGGGGGATGGCAACACGGCGACGAAAGAATGTAACGATTGTTGCATGAAATGCCGCCACCACGCACGCGCTTTCCCTTGGGGCCGTGCTCTGCGATGAAACCGCGAGGGCGGCAATGGTGTTGCGCGAAGTGTTGCGCTCACAAAGCGACTGAAACATATGTTGCAAACAGAGGGCGATACGCCTACACTGAGCAGCATCGCGACACCCCATTACCGTCTCGCAGCATCTTTTCGTCAGAGGTTCAGGCATGACTCATGTGTTTCACCGCAATCCGCGCCAGACGTTGCCCACCGCAGTCGGCGGCCAGGGAATCGAGTTGATCGACAGCAACGGCAAGCGTTATCTCGACGCGTGCGGCGGGGCGGCCGTCTCCTGCCTGGGTCACGGGCATCCGCGCGTGATCGAAGCGATGCAGCGACAGGCCGCGCAATTGGCCTACGCGCATACGTCGTTCTTCACAACGGACGTTGCCGAGCAACTGGCCGATACGCTCGCGGCGAGTGCCCCCGGCGATCTGAAGCATGTGTACTTCGTGAGCGGCGGCTCCGAGGGCGTGGAGGCGGCGCTCAAGCTGGCACGTCAGTACTTCGTCGAAATCGGCCAGCCGCAGCGTCAGTACTTCATCGCGCGCCGTCAGAGCTATCACGGCAACACGCTCGGGGCGCTGGCCATCGGTGGCAATGCCTGGCGACGCGAACCGTTCCTGCCGTTGCTGGTGCCGGCGCATCACGTCTCGCCGTGCTTCGCGTACCGCGAACGGCTCGATGGCGAGAGCGACGCGGCGTACGTGCAGCGACTGGCGGACGAACTCGAAGCGAAGATCCTCGAACTCGGCGGCGACAAGGTGATCGCGTTCGTCGCGGAGACCGTGGTCGGCGCGACCGCGGGCGCGGTGCCTCCGGTGGGCGACTACTTCAAGCGCATTCGCGCCGTGTGCGACAAGTACGGCGTGCTGTTGCTGCTCGATGAAGTCATGTCCGGCATGGGCCGCACCGGTTATCTGTTCGCGTGCGAGGAAGACGATGTGACGCCGGACATCCTCGTCATCGCCAAGGGGCTTGGGGCGGGGTATCAACCCATCGGTGCGATGCTTTGCTCGGACAAGATCTTCGACGCCGTGGTCGGCGGCTCGGGATTCTTCCAGCACGGGCATACCTATTTGGGCCACGCGATGGCGTGCGCGGCGGCGCTGGCCGTGCAGCGCACGATCGCCGAAGAGGGCTTGCTCGAGAATGTGAAGGCGCGCGGCGAGCAACTCCGTGCGCGCCTGCGCGAGGTCTTCGCCGATCACCCGAACGTGGGAGACGTGCGCGGGCGCGGGCTGTTCGTCGGCGTGGAGTTCGTCGCCGACCGGGCCACCAGACGGACGCTGCCGGCGCAGGACAGGACACACGCCCGTTTGAAGGCCGCTGCCAAGGAACGCGGCCTGCTGATCTACCCGATGGGCGGCACGGTCGACGGCGTGCATGGCGATCACGCCCTGATTGCGCCCCCGTTCATCTGCCAGCCGGAAGACATCGATCGCATCGTCGAGCGTCTCGCGCTGTCGGTTGCCGACGTGACCGGCGTGAAGGCCGGGGGCCTGGCATGAACACGCCGGTGGCGCGGCACTACGCGCTGGCCGTTGCGCCGAACGGCGCCCGCCGTACGCACGCCGATCACCCGGCGCTGCCGATGACGCCGGACGAGCTCGGCGCGTGCGCCAAGGCATGTCTCGATGCGGGCACGGCGATGATTCACTTGCACGTGCGCAAGGCAGACGGCACTCACAGCCTCGAAGTGCCCGATTATGAAGCCGGTATCGCCGCGGTGCGCCGCGCCGTCGGCAATGAACTGGTGTTGCAGGTCACGACCGAGGCGGTCGGCATTTACACCCCGGCGCAGCAGATCGCGACGGTGCGGGCGTTGCGTCCCGAAGCGATCTCGGTCGCCTTGCGCGAAGTGTTGCCCGATGCCGCCCATGCGAGCGCCGCGCAAGCGTTTTTCGCCTGGCTTTGGCAGTCGCAGATCACGACGCAGTACATTCTGTACGACACCGCCGACGTGGCGCAGTACTGGCGCCTGCGCGCGAGCGGCGCGATTCGTCCCGGGCGGCACTGGGTGTTGTTCGTGCTGGGTCGTTACAGCAAGGGCCAGTTGTCTTCGCCATCCGACCTGCTGCCGTTTCTCAACGCCTGGCACGCCGGAGTCGACGCGCAGGGCGAGGCGTCGGCCGAAACCCCCTGGGCCATGTGCGCGTTCGGCCCGCGCGAGGCGGAGTGCGCGCTGGCGGCAGTGTTGCAGGGCGGCCACGCCCGGATTGGCTTCGAGAACAATCTTTATCTGCCGGATGGCAGCCTCTGCCCGGACAATGCCGCGTCGCTCGGCGTGCTGACGTCCGCGGCCCGCCCGCTGGCGCTCGCGCCCATGACGGCGAACGCCTTGCGCGAATTGACGCGCTGATCGCCAGCGGCTTCGCGCGACGGATTCCGGCATCCGTGCAGCGGGCTACCCGGGCACAAGCGGTGCCCGGGAGTGTGCGACGGATCGGAAATAAACCCAAATACAAGGCCTGACCGGCGTTGTCCGGCCGGGCTGCTGTAATAGAATCGGCGTAACCTCAAAAAGGCCCGCGTCGTCCTCCTCCGGCACCGGGCACGAATCCGAACGGGAGCGCGGCGTGAAACACTGGTCGATCCGACATCGCATTCTGGCCAGTTTTGGCCTGATCCTTGCCTTGATGGCCCTCATGGCGGGCGTCGCCTATACGCGCCTAACCGCTATCGAAGCGGACGCGCGCAGTGTGGAAGACGACTCTGCACCGGGTCTCTACTACAGCACGATGCTGCGCGGTGCGTGGTTCGAGAGCTACCAGTTGCTCCAGCAGGTCGTCGCCATCGACGACAACGACAAGACCCGTGCGGTCGATCTCGACGCGCTGCGCGCGGCCGACACCCGCATCGACGGCTGGATCAAGGATTACGGTACCACCGTCAACCGAGCCATCGACCGGATTCAGTACGACGAAGTGCGCGGCACACGCAGCCAGTACGGCCGCATCAGTACACAGGTGCTCAAGCTGGTCGCGGACGGTCAGATGCCCGCCGCACGCGCGATGCTCACCGACCAGCTCTATCCCGAGTGGGGCCGCGGGCGCGCCGCCATCCAGCGCCTGGTCGACACCAACAAGACCTATTCGGACGAAGCCACGCACAGCATCAGCGAAGCCGTGCTGGCCGCCAAGGCCACGCTGCTCATTACGCTGGCCGTGGCGTTGGCGTTCGCCGTGCTCGCGGGGTGGATGCTGTTCCGCGCGATCAGCGTGCCGCTTGCCAGCGTGATGCAGATTCTGGAGGTCATGCGCTCGGGCGATCTGACCCGGCGGCTCAATCTGGAGCGTCGTGACGAATTCGGTGCGCTGGAGTCGGGCTTCAACCGCATGACGGACGAACTGACGGGGCTCGTCGGGCAAGCCCAGAAATCGGCGCTGCAAGTGACGACGTCGGTGACCGAAATCGCCGCAACGTCGCGCCAGCAGCAGGCGACGGCGTCGGAGACGGCGGCCACGACCTCCGAGATCGGCGCGACGTCGCGCGAGATTTTCGCCACGTCGCGCGATCTGGCGCGCACCATGACCGAAGTCGCAGGCGTGGCCGATCACGCGGCAACGCTCGCGGGCACGGGGCATGTCAGCCTCACCCGCATGGAAGACGCGATGCGTCACGTGGTCGAAGCGGCTGGCTCCGTGAACGGCAAGCTCGGCATCCTCAACGAGAAGGCGGGCAACATCAATCAGGTCGTGACCACGATCACGAAGGTGGCCGACCAGACCAATCTGCTCTCGCTCAATGCGGCCATCGAGGCGGAGAAGGCGGGCGAATACGGCCGCGGCTTCGCCGTGGTGGCAACGGAGATTCGTCGTCTTGCCGATCAGACGGCCGTGGCGACATACGACATCGAGCAAATGATCAAGGAGATCCAGTCGGCGGTGTCGGCAGGCGTGATGGGCATGGACAAGTTCGCCGAGGAAGTGCGTCGCGGCATGGATGAAATGCGTCAGGTGGGCGACCAGCTCGCGCAGATCATCTCGCAGGTGCAGACGTTGCCGCCGCGCTTCCAGGTCGTGAACGAAGGCATGCAGGCGCAGGCCACCGGGGCGGAGCAGATCAATCAGGCGCTGGTGCAGCTCTCCGAGGCCGCGCAACAGACGGCCGAGTCGTTGCAGCAGTCGAGTCAGGCCATCGAAGAACTCAATCACGTGGCCAATGGCCTCAAGAGCGGCGTGTCGCGGTTCAAGGTGCAGACACTCCCGCCGACCGGGCTGGTCTGACGTCGACGGCACGTTTGCCGTCATTTGCTCATCGCGGACACCGACATGCTGTTCCTGCGTTTCGCCATCGCGACCGATCATTACGTCATCGAAGCCGGCCATGTCGCCGAGGTGCTGCCGTGGCTTGCCCTCAAACGCCTGCCGGCCGCGCCTGCGTGGGTGGCCGGGGCGTTCAGCTATCGCGGCGAATCTGTCCCGGTCATCGATATGACGCGGCTTGCTACCGGCGTGGGTGCGCCTGAGCGCCGGTCCACCCGTCTGGTGCTCGTCCATTACCCCGCGCCCGGCCCGCAGGCGAGACGCCTCGGTGTGCTCCTCGAGCGCGCGACCGGCACCATGCGTGCGGACGTCGAGGCGTTCCGATCCAGCGGTGTCGACTTGCCTGAGGGGCGTTATCTCGGGCCGGTGCTCGATACCGAAGACGGCCTCGTGCAATGGGTGCGTGTCGACCAACTGTTGACCGGCGAGGCGCGTGCGCTTCTCTTCGATGCCGCCCAGGCGGCGCTGGCCGATGAGGCTCACGGCGCCGGCGGCGCGGGGGTACCGGCATGAGTCACGTGCGAGATATCGAACGCTTGTTGCGCGACACCATGGGGCTCGATGCCGAAACGCTCGGGGCCCATGCCATCGAACGCGCGGTGCGCGCCCGTCTTGTCGCGCTGTCGCCCGAATTGCAGGACCCCCCGCCTTACACGCGCTACTGGCAGCGATTGCAGCAATCGCCGCAGGAGCTTCAGGCGCTGATCGAAACCGTCGTGGTGCCCGAGACATGGTTCTACCGCCATCGCGAGGCCTTCACGGCGCTGGCGCAAATGGCGCAGGAAGCGCGCGCGTCGCGCCGCGACACACCGCGTGAGGGGCAACCGTTGCGACTTCTGAGTCTGCCGTGTTCGACCGGCGAAGAGCCATACTCGATCGCGATGACAATGTTCGATGCGGGCTTCGGCGCGAACGATTTCACCGTCGATGCGGTGGACATCAGCGAACGGGCGCTCGCCGTGGCACGCCAAGGACTGTACGGTCGTAATTCGTTTCGCGGCCCGCCGGACACGATGTTGTTCCGGGACAGGTACTTCACGCCCGAAGAAGACGGCTTTCGCGTCATTGGCGCACTGCGCGCACGGGTGCGCTGGCATGCGGGCAATCTCTTCGATCCCTCGCTGATCGATCGGCTGGGTACGTTCGACTTCGTCTTCTTTCGCAATGTGCTGATCTATTTCGATCGCGACGGACAGCGCCGGGCCATCGCGGCATTGGAACGACTCATGCGCATGGGCGCGACGCTTTTCGCAGGACCCGCCGAAGGCGGCGCGCTGACGAACAACGGCCTCGCGCCGACCGGGCACGTACAGGCATTTTCGTTCCGGGTGGCCGGACCGGTGAGCGATGTGGTGGCGGCCGGAATGGCATCCGCAGGGGCTTCCGTGCGAAGCTTCGGACCGCCGCCGCCATCGCCGCCTGCTTCACCTTCGCCTTCGTCTACGGCGGCCTCCACTTCCCGGAGACCTCCGGCATCGCGCGTATCCCTCGCGCCGCTATCCACCCGTTCGATGACGCCCGCCGCCTCCAAACGGGGCGATACCGCGGCTAAGGCCGATGTCGACGCCCAGTTGGCACAGGCGCGCGTGGCGGCCGACGCTGGCGATTTCGTGCGCGCCGTCGCCGTATGCCGTACGGTGCTCGCGGCCGATCGCGCCAATGCACAGGCCGAGTATCTGCTGGGACTCGTCGAAGATGCGCGCGGAGACTCGCAAGCGGCGCTCGTCCATTACCGGCGGGCGCTGTATCTCGACCCGGCGCATTACGAAGCGCTCGTGCACTGCGCGGCATTGCTCGACGCGCGCGGCGACGCGCCGGGGGCGCGCCGACTGCTCGAACGCGCAGGACGCGCCGAGCGCACCGACGCTGCGAAGCCGTCCTCCGAAACGCATGATCCGGTACAACGCCACGGGACCCGACATCGATGACCTCTCGCGAACTCGCGCCTGACGCCGGCCGCGGTCCCGGCGCGCTCGACCCGGCATCGTCGCCCACGGTCAAACCGGACGCCGGCACCCTGCACCGTCAGGCCGCCGAATTACTCGACCGGTTGCCGGTCGTGCCGGTCGATCCAGCGCCCTGGCGCACCGCACCCGGCGATGACGAGATCGTGCGTGGGGCGTCCTTGCTGCTCTTCCGGCTGGCCGACGAGTGGCTGGCGCTTCCCACGTCGGCCATCGAAGAGGTCGCGCCGATGCGCGGCTGGCATACGGTGCCGGGGCATCGTCAGCGCGCGTTGCTTGGACTCGTCAATTTGCGCGGCGCGCTGGTGCCGTGCCTGTCGCTGGGCGAACTGCTCGGCGTGCAACCGGCGCCGCAAACGCAGCGCGCGCCGTCGAACATGTTGCGGGCGAGTACGGCACGGCTGCTGGCGCTGCGCCATGGTCATCACCTCAGTGCGTTTCCCGTGACGGAGGTCCACGGCACGATCAAACCCGCGAGCGCGGCGTTGGGCGCGGTACCTGCGACGGCGTTGGGCGCCTCCGACGGCTTTGCGATCGCCGTTCTGCCCTGGCGCGAGCATGTCGTCGGGGTGCTGGATCCGTTGCGCGTAGGAGCGGCGTTCGACAGGAGCCTCGCATGAGCGACGACCTTCGGAATGCGACGCTGCTCGATCTGTTCCGCATGGAGACGGAGACGCAGGCGCAGGTGTTGGGCGACGGCCTGCTGGCGCTCGAACGTGCGCCGACCGACGCGTCGCGCCTCGAAGCCTGCATGCGGGCCGCGCATTCGCTCAAGGGCGCGGCGCGTATCGTGGGCGTCGAGGCCGGCGTCGCGCTCGCCCATGTGCTCGAAGATGCTTTCGTTGCGGCACAGCGCGGCGCGCTCGTATTGGACGTGCCGATCATCGACCGCCTGTTGCAGGGAGTGGACCTGCTCATGCGCCTTGCCCATCCGCCAGGGCGCGACCCGAATTGGGCGCAGGGCGCAGGCAAGGCGGAAATCGATACCTTTGTCGCAACGCTTACCGAGACGCTGGCGTCGCTGGCGGAAGGCGGGCCGAAGAATGCGTCGACAGGCGCGTCGCCGGACGAACTCACGGCATTCGATTACGCCAGTTACGGTACGCCCGCCGACGATGCGCGAGCCGCGTCGGCAACGCCTTCGTTGTCCGCGGCCGGTGAGGCATCCGCAATGTCGGCAATGTCGGCAACGTCGCCAACGTCGCCAACGTCCGCCGCTTCGCCCGCGAGCGCAGGGTCATCGGCCTTGCATGGCGGCGACCGGCGCGAGACGTTCGACGATGCGCGCAGCATGCGCGACATGCACGACATGCGCGACATGCACGACATGCACGACATGCACGACATGCACGACATGCACGACATGCACGATATGCCGGATATGGACGGCGCAGGTGCAGGCAAAGGCGACGCCTCGGGCAACGGGTCACGCGCGTTGCGCGTCTCCGCCGAGAACCTGGATCGTTTGTTGCGCCTGTCGAGCGAGGCGTTAGTGGCATCGCGCTGGTCGCAGCCATTCGCGCAGTCGTTGCGGCGGCTCAAACGTCATCAGCACGATGCGGACGAAGCGCTCGAGCGCGTAAGCTCCGCGCTTGCGCGGGTGGCCGGGCGTGCCGACGAAGACCGTCAGGTGCTGCTCGCGGCGCTGGCCGACCTGCGCCGTGCGCTCGGCGCCGGCGGACAGTTGCTCGCGGAGCAGGTCCACGAACTGGACGAATTCGACCGGCGCTCGACGCAACTGTCGCAGCGTTTGTATGACGAAGCGCTCGCCTGCCGCATGCGCCCCATCGACGACCGTCTCGGCGGCTTCGCCCGCATGGTGCGCGATCTCGGGCGCACACTCGGCAAGCCCGCGCGGCTGGAAATTCGCGGCGCCGACACGCAGGTCGACCGCGACATTCTCGATCGGTTGGACGCGCCGCTGGGCCATTTGCTGCGCAATGCCGTCGACCACGGGCTCGAAAGCCCGGAAGTGCGCGCGGCGGCGGGCAAACCGAGCGAGGGTGTCATTACGCTGAGCGCACGGCACAGTGCGGGGCTGCTCCTTGTGAGCGTGGCCGACGACGGCGCCGGCATCGATCTCGAGCGCGTGCGTGAGGCCGTCGTCAAGCGCGCACTGGTTACGCCGGAGACCGCGCAGCGGCTCGACGACAACGAACTGCTCGAATTCCTGATGCTGCCGGGCTTCACGTTGCGCGATACGGTGACGGACGTCTCCGGGCGCGGTGTCGGTCTGGACGCCGTGCGCGCGATGGCGGCAATGGTGCGCGGCACGGTGCGCATCGAACACGCGCCGGGGCGAGGGACCAAATTCGTCATGCAATTGCCACTGACGCTCTCGGTGGTGCGCAGCCTGCTCGTCGAAATCGCCGGTGAACCCTACGCGCTTCCGCTCGCCAGTTTGTCGCGCACGCTGGCGCTGCCGCAGGCGCGTATCGAGCGGCTCGAAGGGCGTGCGCATTTCACGCTGGACGGCAGGCAGATCGGTCTGGTGAGCGCGCAGCAGGTGCTGTGCGGTACGGCGCCGGCCGGCGTCGAGGGCGACCAGCCGGTGGTGGTATTCGGCGAAGGCGAGACGCGCTACGGACTGGCCGTCGACAAATTCCTCGGCGAGCGCATGCTCGTCGTGCAACCGCTCGACGTGCGTCTGGGCAAGCTGCCCAATATTGCGGCGGGCGCACTCGCGGAAGACGGTTCGCCGCTGCTCATCATCGACACCGCCGATCTGGTGCGCTCGATCGCAAAGGCTGTGGAGACGGGTGCCCTGGAGCGACTGCCGATGCGCGCGGCGCTGGCGAGCGGCCGTGCACGCAAGCGCGTGCTGGTCGTCGACGATTCGTTGACCGTGCGCGAGCTGGAGCGCAAGCTGCTTGCCGCGCGCGGCTACGATGTGAGCGTTGCCGTCGACGGCATGGACGGCTGGAATGCCGTGCGCAGCGAGACGTTCGATATGGTGATCACGGACGTCGACATGCCGCGCATGGACGGCATCGAGCTGGTGACCCTCATCAAGCGCGACACGCGCACGGCCGAATTGCCGGTCATGATCGTTTCATATAAGGATCGCGAGGAAGATCGACAGCGCGGACTCGATGCGGGCGCCGACTATTACCTCGCGAAGGGCAGCTTCCATGACGACGCATTGCTGCGTGCGGTCGTGGATCTCATCGGGGAGCCGGGGTCATGAAAATCGGGATCGTGAACGATTCGGTCATCGCGGTGGAAGCGTTGCGACGCACGCTGGCACAACGGCCGGGCCTTGATGTCGTGTGGATTGCGCACGACGGCGCGCAAGCGGTGCAAATGTGCGAATGCGCTACACCCGATCTGGTGCTGATGGATCTCGTCATGCCGGTTATGGACGGGGTGGCGGCCACGCGCGAGATCATGCGCCGCGCCCCCTGCCCGATTCTGATCGTGACATCCGATGTGGGGCACCACGCGAGCCTTGTGTTCGATGCCATGGGCGCAGGCGCGGTGGATGCGGTCGACACGCCGGTATTGGGCGGATCGGACCTTGCACGGCCGGCGTCGTCGCTACTCGCGAAGATCGAAGCGATCGCGGCGCAACAAGCCGATGCCGTAGCGCCGCAACCGGCGATGCCGTCGCGCGTCACGTCGGGCACCGATGCGCTGGTCGCCATCGGCGCGTCCGCGGGCGGACCGGCCGCGCTCGCGACGCTGCTCGGCCGGTTGCCCGAGAACTTCGGTGCGGGAGTCATCGTCGTACAGCATGTGGACGACGCTTTCGCTCCCGGCATGGCCACGTGGCTCGACCAGCAGACGTCGCTCACGGTCCGGCTGGTGGAGGCGGGCGAGCGACCCTCGGCGGGCACCGTACTGCTCGCCGGCGGCAATCGGCATCTGCGGGTGGACGCGAGCGCCCGCTGCGTGTATACCGACGAACCTAGGGATGCGGTGTACCGGCCGTCCATCGACGTGTTTCTGCACAGCGTTGCCGAGAACTGGCGTTCGCGCGCGGTCGGTGTGCTTCTGACGGGCATGGGGCGTGACGGTGCCGCAGGACTCGGCGCGATGCGCGCGCAAGGTTTCATCACGATGGCGCAGGATCGGGCCACGAGCGCGGTGTACGGCATGCCGAAAGCGGCGGCCGAAGCCGGTGCGGCCTCGCAGATTCTGCCGCTGCCGAGCATTGCGCCGCAACTGGTCGCGCTTTTCGGCACGGTATAGATCGCGAGAAGGGTAGCAACAAGGCCTGCGAGAATGGTCGCGCGAATGATTGCGCGGAATGATCGGGCGAAGGTTGCCGAAGGCAGCGCAGCCGCACAAGAACAGCCACGTGCGTAACGTGGTAGCAGAGTCAATAAGGAGAGGGGCAAAAACTATGACGACAGCGCCGCGCGAACCCAAGTCGGACCCGCGACCGATCGGCTCGGAGGGCAGCCTGAGCGATTCGTCGGCAATGGTGTTGCTCGTCGACGACCAGGCCATGGTCGGCGAAGCGATCCGCCGCGCTCTGAGCGGCGAATCGAACATCGATTTCCACTACTGCGCCAATCCCGACGATGCCTTGCGTGTGGCCGAACAGACTCGCCCGACCGTTATTCTTCAGGATCTCGTGATGCCGGGCATCGACGGGCTGTCGCTGGTGCGTCAGTATCGTGCCAGCCCGCTTACGCGCGACATTCCGATCATCGTGCTTTCGACCAAGGAAGAGCCGACCGTCAAACGCGAAGCATTTGCGGCCGGCGCCAACGATTATCTGGTCAAGCTGCCCGATACCATCGAACTCGTTGCCCGCATTCGCTATCACTCCCGCTCGTACATGAACCTGCTGCAACGCGACGAAGCGTATCGCGCGTTGCGCGAGAGTCAGCAGCAACTGCTCGAGACGAATCTCGAACTGCAGCGTCTCACGCATTCCGACGGCCTGACGGGGTTGGCGAACCGCCGTTACTTCGACGAGTACTTCGGCGCGGAATGGCGCCGCGCGCTGCGCGAACAGCGCGAGATGGCGCTGCTCATGATCGACGTCGACAACTTCAAGATTTACAACGACACATACGGCCACATTGCGGGCGACGACGTACTGCGTCGCGTGGCACGCACAATGGCCGACGCCGCGTCGCGCCCGGCGGACCTTGCCGCGCGCTTTGGGGGCGAAGAGTTCGTGATGGTGCTGCCCAACACGTCGGCCAGCGGGGCGGCGGCGATCGCGGAGAAGGTGCGCGCGCAGATCGAAGCGATGGCGATTCCGCACGTGGGATCGGCCAACGGCCGGCACGTCACGATCAGTCTCGGCGGCGCGGCGCTGGTGCCGCGCACGCACATGGCGTCGACCTCGTTGATCGAGTCGGCGGATCTGGCGCTGTATCGCGCCAAGCAACAGGGCAAGAATCGCGTGGAGATGCAGCCAGGCGCTTCCTGAGCCTGAGGAGGGCGCATGACCTTCGAGCTGTTCTATTGGCCGGGCCTGCAAGGGCGCGGCGAGTTTGTCCGCCTCGCTTTCGAGGCCGCGGGTACCCCCTATGTGGAGATCGTGCAGGGTGACGAGCCCGGTCAGGGCTTGGACGGTCTGCTGCACACCATGGACGATCCCGCGTGCATGGACCCGCCGTTCGCCCCGCCTTTTCTGCGCATCCGCCACGCCTCGGGCCACGAACTGATCGGCCAGACGGCCAACATCCTCGCGTATCTCGGACCGCTGCTGGGTCTCGTTGGCGAAACGCCGCGCGCGAGGCGATGGGTGAATCAATTGCAGTTGACGATTGCCGATCTCGTGGCCGAGGTACACGACGGTCATCACCCCATCGCCAGCCGTCTCTACTACAGCAATCAGAAAGCGGAAGCCCGCAAACGGACGGCGGATCTGATCGACTACCGTCTGCCCAAATTCTTCGGTTACTTCGAGCGGGTGCTGGCACGCAATCCCCATGCGGGCGGATGGCTGTCCGAAGGCGCGATGTCGTATGCCGACCTGTCGCTGTTTCAGGTGATCGAAGGGCTGTATTACGCGTTCCCGCGCGCCATGTCGGGGTTCGCGAGCGCGTTCCCGCGTTGTCGGGCGGTGCGTGATGCCGTCGCCCGCGAGCCGCTCGTTGCGGCGTATCTGGAATCGCCCCGCCGTATCCCGTTCAACACCTCAGGCATTTTCCGTCACTATAAGGAACTGGACCGCGCATCGCCGTTTTGAGCGGACGGTCTATTCCGGCAGCGTGGCGTCGCCGGCGTTGAGCGCGCGCTGCATGAGAACGGTATCGACCCAGCGACCGAACTTGAAGCCGACGGACCTGAGCATGCCCGCATGCTCGAAACCGCACGCGGCATGCAGGGCGAGCGAGGCGCGATTGCCGCTGTCGCCCACGTTCGCGATCAGTTGACGCCACGGACCGCCTTCGCATCTTGCGATGAGCGTGAGCAGCAGTGCACGACCGACGCCCTGCCCGATGGCGTCGGCGGCGATGTAGACCGAGTCTTCCAGCGTGAACCGATAGGCCGAGCGCGGCCGGTAATGTGTCGCGTACGCGTAGCCGAGTATCTTGCCGTCGCGTTCGGCGACGAGGTACGGCAAACCCGCGTCACACACCTTCGCGCAGCGCTCGCGCATCTGCGTTTCATCCGGCGGCACTTCTTCGAACGATGCCGAGCCTGTGCGCACGTGATGTGCGTAGATAGCCGTGATGGCCGGTAAGTCTTCGTCGCGCACCGCACGCACGGTGCACGCGCTACGCGCGAGTTCGGTGCCGGCGCGGCGGGGCGTATCCCCCGATGCTGCGGGGTCAGCCGAAGACGACGAATGCGTGAGATTGGACGACGACATACGAACGAGCCAGTGCATTGAAGTGATGACGGGCCGGCGTTCCGGTCCCTGATTGCCGCTAGTTTGCGCCGTTACGATCTATAAGAAAAGCTTGCGAAGATTATGAGACGCATAAGCGTTACTTTGAGGTGGCGCTCATGCCCCATTCGGTTCGGGCGGCACACCGCCCGCGCGCTGCACAGCATCGCTGCCCGCTACACTCGTGGCGCCCGGTTGCGCGTTCATCGCATCGAGGCGCTGACGCACGAAGCTGATGTGCTCGCGAAGCACGTAAAACTGATCGGCATAGGCGAGCGGAATCTTCAGTCGATTGACGGCCGCCTCGATGGTATCGAGCCGTTGGCGCAGATTCGGATACTCGATGTGCGCGTCGTCCGCGAGCGCCTCGCGCTCCAGCGCGATGAGTCCGCCATACCACCGGTACAGACGCGATTTCACGCGCCAGCTATACAGCGACGGCACCAGCCGGAACGCCGGAATCAGCACCACGATGATCGGCACCAGCAACACGACGATCCGGTCGGCAAGGCTGGCGATCCAGAACGGCAGATGACGGTACAGGAAGCCCTTGCCCGATTTGTAGTAGCGCGCGGCATCGTCGGAAATCGGAAATTCGTGCACCTGTGCCGAAGGAAACTCCCCGGCGCGTTGCAGCAGATTCGCTTTGCCGTGGACTTCACGCGCGGCTTCGACCAGCAGATCGGAGAGCGCCGGGTGCAAACTTTCGCGGGCGACGAGTTCGACGGTGGGACTGATGACGTGGACCGGTTGCGCGGGCAGATTGCGCCCGAGATCGAAGACACCGCGTGGCAACGTCAATTGATTGAGATAGGTGAAGCGTCGCGTGTAGGCATCGGCCTGCGCGAAGTCCATCAGGCGAATGCCGGGCGTTCGGATGAGCTTGCCCATCGTCGGCCCCGTGGCGGAGTCGCCGGTGAGCATGGCGGCGTCCACCCGTGCGTCAATCAGTGCTTGCGCGGCTTCCTGCCCGTCGTAGGCAGTGAGTTTCGTAGGGCCGCCCGGTTCGATGCCGTTCGCTTTGAGCAACGTGAGCGAGAGCGCGCGTGCGCCGCTGCCCTCCCGGCCGATGGCGATGCGCTTGCCGGCGAAGTCCGACAGTTTGGTGACGCGTTCACCCCGATAGAACACCGAGATCGGCGCGTAGAACATGCTGCCCAGCGAGACGAGTCCGTCGATGTCGAGTCCTTGCGACACACCGCCCTGCACCAGTCCGAGGTCGACAGGCTGATGCTCGTCGGCCAGACGTTCGACGTTCTGGCGCGACCCTTCCGATGGCAGCACATTGAGTGTTATCCCGTCGCGCGCGAGGATGGTCTTGTAGCGCTGCGCGGCCGTCCAGAACGAACTGCCTTCGGGGCCGGCGCTTAACGTGATGGTGCGCGGCGGGGCCGGTTGCACGAGCCATACGGCAAGCCAGATGGCGGCAATCGCGACAAGAACCACGGGGCCGAAGGAGACGGCGAGATCCCGCCAGGAAATCGCGACGAAGCGCGCGCGGAGTCGCCGATGGGCGGGTTGGTTAGAGTCAGTCGTCATTAATGTGTATTAGCTGAGACTTGATCTGACAGGTAGTCGGAAGGATTAAGCGGTCACGGCAGCTGAATGAGGAATGAGTTTCTCCTTGGCGAGCGAGAGAGAATCGAGGAAAGTCTGCATGGGCGTCTTGCCATAGCACCATCGACCTTGATGTTCTCGCCGCGTGTTGTACTCGTCAAGCCAGTGGTCGAGGTCGGCCTGCAGTGCGGGGATGCAGTCGTAGATTTTCCTGCGAAAGGCGATGCGATAGAACTCGTTGAGCATCGTCTTGTGCAACCGCTCGACGATACCGTTGGTCTGGGGCGACCTGGCCCGAGTACGGGTGTGGTCGATGTTTTCCACCGCCAGATAGAGCTCATACTCGTGATGCTCGGGGTTACCGCAATATTCGGTGCCACGATCGGTCAGGATGCGCATAAGCGGGATGCCGTGGCTATCGAAGAAGGGCAGAACGCGGTCGTTGAGCAGATCAGCCGCCGGCAGTGGCGTCTTGCGATCGTAGAGCTTGGCGAATGCGACCTTCGAGTAGGTATCGACGAACGTCTGCTGGTAGACCCGGCCCACCCCTTTGAGCGTGCCGACGTAGAAGGTGTCCTGAGCGCCGCAGTAGCCGGGACACTCTGACTCGAATTCGCCGTGCGTTTCTTTCTCAAGCTTGGCCCGCTCGAGCGAGGCGAGCTGGGTCTCGGTGAGCACCAGCCCTTCCTGCGCAGATTTGGCCTCCAACGCCGTCAGGCGTTTGTTCATGGTCTCGAGGTCGTGACGTAGCCAGATGCTGCGCACGCCCTGAGGCGAGACGTGCAGCGCATGACGCTTGAGCACCTCATTGGCGATGCGGATCTGGCCGTACGCGGGCAACTCCAGGGCCAGCTCGACCACTGCGGCTTCGACCTGCGGATCCACGCGATTCTTGGGCTGCGGGCGCCGCCGAGAGATTTCCTGCAGGGCGGCTTCGCCGCCCGTCTCGTACAGTTCTTTGAATCGGTAAAAACTGTCGCGTGAATAGCCCATCACGCGACACGCTTGACTGACATTACCGAGCTGGCGGGCTAGCTCGAGAATTCCGACTTTGGCACGAATGACTTTCTGATCTTGCGTCATGGTGGACTCCTTGCGGTTCAGGGACCGCAACGTTGCCGTCACTGGATGCGACGAACAACGCTGTGCCCCGGGAGAAACCGACAGCTGTCAGATTTAGTCTAGGCTATTACAATTAATGAATCGGGCGGGCTTGTCCAACACCCGGCCGATCATACGCCATCTACGGGGACAAATTCCTTTCTCACCCATCGCGGGCGCGTCAGCGGTGGGCGAGACTTTGCGCGAGTTGTTTCCAGAGGTGGTCGGCGGCGGGCGAGAGACGCCGCCCGACGCGCGTCATCATCTGACTGGAGAAACCGGCCGCAATCGGATGATCGATGGGCACCGCCACCAGTTCGCCGAGTTCGATGCCGCGCCGCGCGGTGATTGCCGACATGAACGCCACGCCGAGCCCCGCCGCGGCAAGTGTCTGCGCGGTGTTGAACAGATCGACGCGATACGCCGGAATCACATTCAGACGCGCGGTATCGAGCACCGAATGCACGAACTGCTGCACACCGTGCGCTTCGGTCATGAAAATGAGACGCTCGTGGACCAGCTCCGAGGGCGGCACGTTCGCCATCTTCGCGAACCGGTGCGTGGGTGCGACCACGGCGCACAGCGCCTTTGCCGCGAACGGGTGGATGCGCATGGCGGGATCGTCTTCCGAGCGGGCGCACAGGCCGATGTCGACCACGTCGTCGCGCACGAGCGAAAGGACGACTGGCGTGGGGCCGGAGCGGATCTCGACGAGAATGTCCGGATAGCTCATCGAGAAGCGCTGCAAGGCCTGCGCGATCAGACGGCCGATGAACCCTTCGCCGACACCGATGGCTACGCGTCCGCGCTTCAGATGCCGGTATTCCTCCAGGCGCGCGGACAAGTCGCGCTGACGTCGCTGGCCGTCACGGTAGTAATCGATGAGCACCTGACCGATTTCCGTGACCATCACATTGCGTCCGCGCCGCTCGATAAGCGGAAAACGCAGACGCCGCTCCAGCGCCGCGATCTGCCGGCTGACCACGGACGGGTTCACGCCGAGCGATTCGGCGGCCATGCGCACGCCGCCCGTCGCGGCGATTTCGGCTAAGTATTTGAGCGGACGCTCGCCGATGTCGTCCATCCATGTATCGCTGGTCATCATTCGCCAACCCCTTGAATCGACGGCCGTTTTTGCGGGCGGCACCGGCATTGCCGGGACCTTGGGCCGCACTGGATTGTTGCCTTGAAGGCAACATTTTGACGTGCTTTGCGTCATGGGTGCGAAATTTCGTCGGTGCAATACTCCGCGTTATTCAAAAAGAGAGGAGCCCCCAATGCGCGAGATTCGCTATTGCGAAGTGAGCGATCTGGCCGACGTGCGCGAGCAGCTGGCCGACATTCGTCACCATATCCACCAACACCCCGAGCTGTCTTACGAGGAAGTCGATACGTCGCGTTATGTGGCGCAAAAGCTGGAAAGCTGGGGATATCGGGTCACGCGTAACGTCGGCGGCCACGGCGTGGTGGCCTCGCTCACGGCCGGGTCGAGCCGGCGCACGGTCGGCGTGCGAGCCGACATGGACGCCCTGCCGATTCGCGAGCAGACGGGGCTGGCGTACGCCAGCGTGCACGACGGCAAGATGCACGCGTGCGGCCACGACGGTCACACGGCCGTGTTGCTCGGTGCGGCCCAGCAACTCGCCAGAACCCGCAATTTCGACGGCACGGTCAATCTGATTTTCCAGCCGGCGGAAGAGGCGGGCTCGAACAGCGGTGCCGAGCAGATGATCGCCGACGGCTTGTTCGAGCGTTTTCCGTGCGACGCGATTTTCGGTTTGCACAATCACCCGGGCGTCGCCACGGGCACCTTCGGTTTCCGTGCCGGCCCGCTCATGGCCGCGTGCGATACGGTCAGGATTCGCATTCACGGTCGTGGCGGCCATGCGGCGCGTCCGCATCTGGCCGTCGACCCGGTGGTGATCGGCAGCAGCCTTGTGATGGCATTGCAGACCGTGGTCGCGCGTAACGTCGATCCGACCGAAGCCGCCGTGGTGACCGTCGGTACGTTCCATGCAGGCTTCGCTCCGAACGTGATTCCGGAGGACGCTACGCTGGAACTGAGTGTGCGCTCCTTCTCGGCGACGGTGCGCGCGACGCTCGAAACGCGTATCTGCGCGCTGGTGAAGTCGCATACCGAAGGATATGGGGCGAGCGCGGACATCGAGTACATCCGCGGCTATCCGGTGCTCGTGAATAGCGAAGCGGAAACCGAATTCGCGCGTGGCGTTGCCGAGGAACTGGTCGGCGCCGGACAGGTTATCTCGCCGTTCCCGCCCATCGCGGGCAGCGAAGACTTCGCGTACTACCTGCAAAAGGTGCCGGGTTGCTTCATCCGTCTCGGTAACGGCGAGGGCAAGCCGATGCTGCACAACGCCAAGTACGACTTCAACGACGACAATCTGACCATCGGTGCCGCCTTCTGGACGCGTCTGGTCGAACGCTTTCTTGCCAAGGACCGCGCATGAGCATCGCAACGCAATCGCAGCCGCAACCACAGCTTCAACCGTTTCCGGCAGACGGCGCGCAGCCGTCGCCGGCGACATCGATGTCTGCCTCACAGCAACGCAAGATCGTTTTCGCGGCCGTCATCGGCAATTTGCTGGAATTCTTCGACTTCACGGTCTACAGCTACTTCGCGCTGACCATCGGCAAGCAATTTTTCCCGGCGGACGATCCCATCACGTCGTCGCTGCTCGCGTTCGCGGTGTTCGCGGTGGGCTTCGTGATGCGCCCGCTCGGTGGCATCGTGCTCGGCCGCTACGCCGACCGCGCCGGCCGCAAGCCCGCGCTGACGCTGACCATCTTGCTCATGGCGATCGGCTCGGCCGCCATCGGCCTTGCGCCGACGTACGCCCAGATCGGTCTGGCTGCACCGTTGCTGATCGTGAGCGCACGGTTGCTGCAGGGCTTTGCCCAGGGTGGCGAATTCGGTGCGGCGACGGCGACGCTGCTCGAAGTCGGCGGCGCGAAAAGCCGTGGCTTCCGGGCAAGCTGGCAGTTGGCGAGTCAGGGTGCGGCGGCACTGCTTGGTTCGGGACTCGCGGCAAGCCTTGGTTTCCTGCTCTCGGACGACACCATGCACAGCTGGGGCTGGCGCATTCCGTTTCTGCTCGGCACACTGATCGCACCGGTCGGTATCTATTTGCGCCGTCACATTCAGGAAGAGCCGCCGAAGGCAAAGACCGTTGCCGGACGCGACGATCCCAGACGTGGCCTGTACGTACGTAACTGGTTCCTCACGATCTTCTCGATCGCGGGCATGTCGGTGTCCACGTACGTGATGATGTATTACATGCCGACGTACTGCATTCAGTACCTGGGGCTGCCGCCGAAGATGTCGATGCTGGCGGGCGTTGCGGCCAGCACGATCTCGCTGGTGATGTGCCCGGTCTACGGCATGTGGTCCGACAAAATGGGCAAGCGCAAGCCGCTCACGATGCTCGGACGCGTGGCACTGATCGTGCTGCTGTACCCGGCGTTCTGGGTCATGACGCACTACCCCTCGCTGCCGGTCGTGCTGGCGGCGCTGATCGTACTGATGTTCTGCTACACGATGGGGTCGGCTCCGGCATATGCGCTGATGCCGGAGAACTTCCCGAAGCATCTGCGCGCGGGTTACATGTCGAGCGCGTACGCGATCTCCGTGTCGGTGTTCGGCGGGACGGCGCAGCTCGTCGCCGGCTGGCTGATTCGCGTGACGGGCAACAAGATGGCCCCGGCGTGGTACATGATCGCCTGCGTAGTCGTGTCGCTCATCGCCGTGTCGATGTTCGAAGAAACGGGGAGCAAGGTGCTGGACGAGTAAAGGCGGGAGAGTCGACCGGGGCCTGGGAAGTTCGGCACCCCGGCCGTTGGTACGCATCGGTTTCGCGGTTTCGCGTGCGTGACTGCATCTGCGCGAGCCCGCCGCGGCGTGAGCGACGCTACAGCCGCTCGAAAATGGCGGCGATTCCCTGGCCGCCGCCGATGCACGTCGTCACGAGGGCATAACGCGCGCCGGTGCGCTGGAGTTCGTGCACAGCCTTGGTCACCATGATGGCGCCGGTTGCCCCGACCGGGTGACCGAGCGCAATGGCCCCGCCGTTCGGATTGACGCGCGACGCATCGAGGCCCATCGACTTCAGAAACGCCCCCACGACCGACGCGAACGCCTCGTTGACTTCGATCACGTCAATGTCGCCGCAGCGAAGATCCGCTCGCTTGAGCACCTCGCGCGTGGCCACGACCGGCCCGATGCCCATCTCCGCAGGCAACACCCCGACCCGTGCATGAGCGACAAGGCGCGCGAGCGGCCGCATGCGCCGGATCTGCGCGTTTCTCAGCGTCGTTATCAGCACCGCGCACGCGCCGTCATTGATGCCCGATGCATTGGCCGCCGTGATCGTGCCGTTCTCGCGGCGAAATACCGGCTTGAGCCGGGCGAAATCGTCGGCGCTCGGGCACGCGCGCACACGTTCGTCGCGCGTGAAGGTCGAGGGCTTTCGTGCGGTGCCGACTTCGACCGGCACGATCTGCGCGTCGAAGTAGCCACTGGCGATGGCGTGCGCCGCGCGTCGATGGGAAGCGAGCGCAATGGTGTCCTGCTCGTCGCGTCCGATGTCGAACGATGTTGCGATTCCCTCGCCCAGCTCGCCCATATGCACGCCGGTCATCGGATCGGTGAGCCCGCCCATGAGCATGTCGGTCGCAACCAGGTCACCGGGACGCGAGCCGAAACGATTCGCGGGCAGGAGGTAGGGCGCCAGACTCATGGTTTCGGCGCCGCCGCCAATGGCGGTCTCGGCTTCTCCCGCATCGACGAACTGGGCCGCGAGTAGCACCGCTTCGAGTCCGGAGCCGCACAGCCGGTTGACGGTGAGCGCGGCCGCTTGCGGCGCGATGCCACCGCCGATCGCCACGCAGCGGGCGAGGTACATATCGCTTGCCGACGCCTGATGGACGTTCCCGAAGACGATCTGCTGGACGCCGTCGCCCGTGACGCCGGTGCGATCGAGCAGCGCCTGTACGACGGTACTTCCAAGATAGGCGGGCGGCTTCTCGCGCAGCGTTCCGCCAAATTCGCCGATGGCCGTGCGAACGGCGTCGACGATGACGACGTCGGTATGCATGGCGAAGTCCTCCGACCTTTGCACGCCGTTGGGCCGAAGGACCGACACCGCGTTGTGCGCCGCAGTCGGCCTGCGCGGCCAGATGCCTTAGCTTAGGTCGCCATGTCGCGTCGCGCACCTGACAATGTTGACAGGTGTCACACCGTGCAAAGCCTGCCACGCGCTCACGTTAGCGCCGTCATTTCCCGAACGTCACGTCCCGGTCGAGCGGATACACCGGCCGGTTCACGCGCGAGAAGGGAAACAGCGCGTAGTTCGAGCTTGTCACGCCGTCGCTGTCGCATTCCACCAGCCCGGCCGAGATCGGCTCGAAGACCGGGCGGCAGTACATGCGGGACTTGAGCAGCAGGAAACGCTCGCTGCGCGGATCGAGCCCCACACAGGTGAATACACCGTGGTCCCACGGCTCGTGGGTGCGCTCGGTCACGACGATGCGTGCCGGACCGATGTCGAACAGGACCGTACGTCCCATGTAACAACGCTGTCCCGTGTACGTCGGCCCCGTCACCACGTATTCGCCATCGCTGACCTTGCGCACGATGCCCGTGAGCACCGGCGGCGTCTTGACGATGCCCAACTGCGTGAGCGCCCGCTTGTTGCCGAGCGCCAGTGTGACCTCGGCGCCCTCGCCCGCGGCAATCAGCGTCGCCACGGCCTGCGGGTCGCACAGCGGGCCGACGCCGATGCCGGTGAGGCCGCCGGCAAGCGCAGCCTCCAGCACGTCCATCGTGTCGCACGTGCCACCCGACATGCAGTTGTCACTGTGATCGAGCAGCAGCACCGGCTTGTCGGCGCCCTCACTCAACCGCTTCGCTTCGGCAATCGACTCGGCGAGCGGCGCGCTGCGATAGACGAAGCCGTCGCGCTCGTCCCATGCCTGCGCGGCGATGCGATCGGCCACCGCCTGCGCCCGAGCGACACCGTCCGGAGTGTCGTCGGCCGTCACCACTACGCTGATGCACGGCGCGGGAATGTCCGCGAGCGAGAAGCCCGAGAATACGGAAACCGCCGGGATGCCCTCCTCGGCTTCGGCGCGTCGCGCGGCGTCCAGCGCCCGCTTCATCGCGCCGCCATGGCTCGTGCTGCGCAGCGAATGCACCATCAGCGGCGGTTGCTGCCACACCACCGTCGGGTGACGTTTGCCGGCCAGCATTTCGAACAACAGACGCCCGGCATGCTCGCCCGTCTCGTACATGTCGACGTGCGGATATGTCTTGAACCCGACGACGATGTCGGCGTTGCGCACGATCTTCTGCGTGACGTTCGCATGCAGGTCGAGCGCCACGGCGATGGGGGTGTCCGGTGCAGCGGCACGCACGCGTTCGAGCAGATCGCCCTCGCCGTCGTCGCTGTTTTGCGCAACCATCGCGCCGTGCAGGTCGAGCAAAATCGCATCGACGCCGCTCGCCGCCGCCACGATGCGATCGCACAGCGCGTCATACGCGCTCGCCGCCACCGGACCGCTCGGATTCGCACTGGCGGAGACCGGTGTCACCATTTGTGCGCCGGCGGCCTGCGCCAGGTCAATGAACGCGGACATCGCCGTGCGCATGCCCTTGTTGTCGCGGTACGCGTCGGCGTCGTAGGTCGGACCCTGGTTGCCGAAGGCTTCGAGTGGCGTGGGCACCGGCGAGAACGTGTTCGTCTCGTGATTCATTCGCGCGATCATCACTTTCATGCGGCACCTCCCGCGCGTTGCAGCATGGCCTGCAACAGCACATTGCATCCGGCTTCGAGATGCGCCGGCTCGGCGTCTTCGATTTCGTTGTGGCTGATGCCGTCCTTGCACGGCACGAAGATCATTGCCGTGGGCGCAACGCGTGCCAGATATACCGCGTCGTGACCTGCCCCGCTGATCGCGTCCATCGACGAATAGCCTAGCGTTTGCGCACCGGTGCGGATCGCGTCGACGAGTTCGGGAGCGAACGGCTGCGGCGGGAAGTACACGACCTGCTCGATGGCGACGTCGATGCCCTTCGTGCTCAGTGCGCCGCACTCGGCACGCAGCTTGGCGTTCAGGGCGTCGAGCGTGGTGTCGTCGGCGGCCCGCAGGTCGACGGACAGCTTCACGCGTCCCGGAATGACGTTGCGCGAGTTGGGATAGTTGTCGACCCAGCCGACGGTGCCGCGCGCATGCGGCGCGTGCTCGCAGGCGATACGGTTCACGGACTGAATCAATTGTGCGGCGGCGAGCAGCGCGTCGCGGCGCAATTCCATCGGCGTGGGGCCGGCGTGGGCCTCCATGCCGGTGATTGTCACGTCGTACCAACGCTGGCCGAGGGCGCCCTGCACTACGCCGATGGTCTTCCCGTGGGCTTCGAGCACCGGCCCTTGTTCGATATGGGCCTCGAAGTAGGCGCCCACCGCGCCCGGGGCGCCGAGCGCCGGCTCCGGACCTGCATAGCCGATGCTGTCCAGCGCTTCGGCTACGCTTACCCCGTCGTGGTCCCTCTGCGCGAGCGCATGATCGAGCGTGAAGGCGCCCGCGTACACGCCCGAGCCCATCATCACCGGGACGAAACGCGAGCCCTCTTCGTTCGTCCACACGGCGACTTCGAGCGGCGCTTCCGTCACGATCCGGTTGTCGTTGAGCGTGCGCAGCACTTCGAGCCCGGCGAGTACGCCGTAATTGCCGTCGAACTTGCCGCCGGTCGGTTGCGTGTCGATGTGGCTGCCGGTCATGACCGGCGGCAGCGCGTCGTTGCGCCCGGCCCGGCGCGCGAAGATGTTACCGATGGCGTCGATACGCACCGTGCAGCCGATCTCCTTCGCCCACGCGACGAACAGGTCGCGGCCCTGGCGGTCGAGGTCCGTCAGGGCAAGACGGCAGACGCCGCCCTTGTCCGTCGCACCGATTCGCGCGAGTTGCATGAGACTGTCCCACAGACGCGCACCGTCGATGCGCACTGCGGCGGCCCGTTGATCGAGACGTTCCATGTTCTACCCATCCTTGAGAGTTGCGGGCATCGGCGAATTCGGCAACTACGCCACGCCGACCCCGAGATAACGGTCCTTGACGACGTCGTCGGCGAGAAACGCAGCGTTGTCCGCGCCGTACACGATCACGCCCTGCTCGACGATGTAATGCCGGTCGGCCAACTGCGTGCACACTTCCAGATTCTGTTCGACGAGCAGGATCGCCACGCCCGCCTGCTTGATGAGTCTCAACTGCGCCACGATCTCCTCGACGATCACCGGCGCGAGGCCTTCGACCGGTTCGTCGAGCATGAGCAGACGCGGATGGTTCAGCAGCGCGCGTCCGATGGCGAGCATCTGCTGTTCGCCGCCGGACAATTGCGCGCCACCGTTCTTGCGACGCTCCTGCAAGCGCGGAAAGATGCGATAGATGTCGTTCAGTTGCCATGGCGAATCGCGTCGCGCGCCCAGCTTCAGGTTCTCTTCCACGGTGAGCAGCTTGAAGATGCCGCGATGCTCGGGCACGAAGCACACGCCTCGCGCAGCGATGCGATGTGCGGCCATGCCGGTGATCGGCTTGCCCATGAACGCAATGCTGCCCGCCTTGGGTATCACCACCCCGGCGATGGTCTTGAGCGTGGTCGACTTTCCCGCGCCGTTACGGCCGAGCAGCGTGACGAGTTCGCCGTCGCCGATGGTGAGCGACACGCCCTGGAGAATATGGCTTTTGCCGTAATAGCTGTGAATACCTGCAACATCGAGAATCATGCACGGCCTCCGGTGATCATGTTGCCGAGGTATGCGGCGCGCACGCGTTCGTCGGCACGGATCGCGTCTGGCTTGCCTTCGACGAGTACCCGGCCTTGCTGCATGACGGTGATCGTGTCGGAGATGTCCATCACGATATTCATGTTGTGCTCGATGAGCACGACGGTATGGTCCTCGCGCAGGCCGCGAATGAGCTGTTTCATGTCGTCGAGATCGTCGATGCCCATGCCGGACGTCGGTTCGTCCAGAAAAATCGCCTTGGGCCGCGCGGCGAGCGCCATGCCGACTTCGAGGCGTCGCTGCTGGCCGTGCGAGAGCGATCCCGCCGCCGTGTTCGCGTGACGTGTCAGCGCCAGACGTGCGAGGACATCGTCGACGATGGAGGCACAGGCGCGCGGGCCGTCCGCCTTGCGCCAGCACGACAGTGCGCGGCGCGGCGTGACGCCGAGCGCGGCGAGCCGCAGGTTCTCGCGCACGGACAGGTTCTGGAACAGCGCCGTGACCTGAAACGAGCGCGCGATGCCGCGTTGCACACGACGATAGTCCGCCTCGGTGGTGACGTCGTGGCCGTCGAACACGATGCGTCCGCCGGAGACCGGCACGGTGCCGGTGAGCATGTGAAACAGCGTGGTCTTGCCCGCGCCGTTCGGGCCGATGACGGAGTGCACCGTGCGCGGCGCCACTCGCAGATCGACGCCATGCAGCGCAGTGAACTTGCCGTAACGTTTGACGATGCCCGAAGCTTCGATGAGTGCGTCGCTCATGTCGGGTCTCCCTGTGTGTCCAGTTTGCCGCGAGGCGTGTTGCGTTTTCCGGTCATGCGGTACCACAGCGTCTCGCCCACGCCCCACAGACCGCGATGCATGAACAGACTCACGGCGATGAGCAGCAGTCCGAGCAGCAGCAGCCAGCGCGGCCAGAGCGTGGAGAGCCAGTCGGCGGCAAGTACGTAAAACGCCGCGCCCAGCACCGAAGCGAACAGATTTCCCGTACCGCCGATCACCGTCATCACGAGGATCATTTCGCTGGTGTGGTACTCGATGTTGGACAGCGGCGCGATCCCCGTCATCAATGCATGCAGCGCGCCAGCCAGCGCCGTGACTGCCCCGGAAATCGCGAACGCCACGAGCTTGAAGGTCTTCACGTGATAGCCGATCGCCGCCGCCCGCGTTTCGTTGTCGCGTATCGCGAGCAGGGTGCGGCCGAAGACCGAATCGGCCACACGCAGCAGCAACGCAAAGACGACGAGGAACACGATGGCGACGAAGGTGTAGTACTGCCAGGGTGTCTCCAGCGCAACGACGGTCTTGCCGCCCAGCGTCAGCGATTTGCGCGGAATGTCGAGCAGTCCGTTGTCGCCGCCGGTCCAGTCGGTCGCGGTGTATGCGAAGAAGTAGAACATCTGTGCGCACGCGAGCGTGAGCATCACGAAGTAAGTGCCCTTCTGACGGATCGCGAACCTGCCGACGATGGCGGCGATCGCCGCGCCCAGCACGATCGAGGCGACGATGGCCACGGGCATGGGCAGCGACCAGCGCGTGAGCATGATGCCCAGCGTGTAACTGCCCAAACCGAAGAAGATGCCCTGTCCGAACGACAGCAGGCCGGTATAGCCCAGCAACAGGTTGCAGCCGAGTACGGCGAGCGCGTAGACCAGCACTTCGGTGGCGAGCGTGCCCGACGAAAGCGTCACCGGCAGGATCAGTGTGACGGCCGCGGCGAGCAGCCAAAAGCGATAACGTACCAGCATCATCCCCTCCCCAGCAGGCCGTGCGGACGCATGAGCAGCACCGCCGCCATCGCCACATAAATCATCAACCGTGCGCCTTCCGGCCAGATCGTACTCATCAGACTCTGCACGATGCCGATCACGAGACCGCCCACGAGCGCTCCGGCAAAGCTGCCCATGCCGCCGATGACGACCACCACGAACGCAATGCCGAGCGCTTCGATGCCCATGAACGGCTCGACGCCGCGCACGGGCGCTGCCAGCACGCCAGCCAGTGCGGCCGTGCCCGCGCCCAGCGCGAATGCGAAACTGAACACGCGAAACACGTTGATACCGAGGAGCGAGACCATCTCCGACGATTCGCTGCCCGCGCGAACGGCACTGCCCAGACGCGTGCCTTCGAGCAGCCACCAGAGCACCGCGGCGAAGATCGCGGTAAAGCCGATGAGGAACAGGCGGTACTTTGGATAGATGAAACTGCCCCACATCACCACGCCGTCGAGCACTTCGGGCACCGCGACGTTATCGCCCAGCGGTCCCCAGACGATGATGACGATCTCCTGCACCACGAGAGCGAGGCCGACGGTAACGAGGATGTGGAATTCGTGCGCTTTTTCGTAGATGTGCGAGAGCAGCACTTTCTCGGCGATCCACGCGAGCGCGCCCACGACCAGGGGGCACACGACGAGCGCAAGCCAGAACGACAGGCCCCATTGCAGCGCCTGATAGCAGAAGTACGCGCCCAGTAGATAGAAGGCGCCGTGCGCGAAGTTGACGAAGCGCAGCAGGCCGAAGATGATCGATAAGCCGACGGCGAGCAGGAAGTACAACATCCCGATCCCGACGCCGTTGATGATTTGCAGCAAATAGACGTTCATGCGCGTCCCGGAGAGCTTTGGTGCAGACGTGGAACACCTTGCACCGCCCTGCTCTCGCAGCGCGGCACAGACGGCACGTGCGGGGACCATGACGTGTGTCCCCGCGAGCGGCAGACTTCAGGCGGCCCTCAGGCCATCATGCGGGGAGGACGAACGTGCGTCGTGTCGCATGACGGCCAATGACGGCATCAGGCCATCTTGCACTCGGTCTTGTCGAGCGGCAGGAACGATTTCCCGGCGCTCACGATATCGGCGTAGTCGTCGGCATTCTTCATCTTCGACTTCGCCTTGCCCTTGAGCAGGTAGTAGTTTTTGAGTACCTGATGGTCGCCCTTGCGAATCTCTTCCGGACCGGTGAGACCGTCGTACTTCATGCCTTCCATCGCGGCGACGACCGCCTTCGGATCGGCGCTGCCCGCCTTGACCATGCCGTCGAGCATGAGCTTGGTGCAGATATACGAGCCGGCGAGGCTGTAGTTCGGGTTCTGCCTGAAACGGTCCTGCGTGCGCTTGACCAGATCGAGATTCAGCGGCGAGGCCACGGCATGCCAGTACTGCGCGCCGAAGTACACGCCGTCGCACAGATCGGCGCCGAGCGTCTCGAATTGTTCCAGACCCGACGCCCATGCCATGAGGATCGTGCAGTTCTTCTTCATGCCGAAGCTCACCGCCTGACGCAGGGTGTCGGACGATTGCGAGCCGAAGTTCAGAATCAGCAGCACGTCCGGCTTTGCCGCGGCCGCATTGGTCAGATAGCCCGAGAATTCCTTTTCCGTCAGCGAGTGATAGCTGTTGCCAACGTGCTCGATGCCCTTCTCCTTGAAGATGTTCTTCGCGGCGGTGAGCAGTCCTTCGCCGAAGACGTATTGCGGCGTGATCGTATACCAGCGCCTGGCCTTGGGCATCGATTCGATGAGCGGGCGCACCGTCTGTTCGATGGCCCCGAACGTCGGCACCGACCAGCGGAACGTGGCAGGGTTGCAATCCTTGCCCGTGATTTCATCGGCGCCGGCCGTGGTGATGAAAATACCGCCGGCCTTCTCCGCCTCCTTGCCCAAGGCCAGCGCTTCGGACGACAGAATGCCGCCGGCGAAGAAGCGCGCGCCCTTTTGCTGCGCGATTTCCTGCACGCGGCGGATAGCGGTTGCAGGTCTACCCTCGGTGTCGAGCGTGGTGTAGGCGAGCGGGCGGCCGAGCACCTTGCCATATTGCTCGACGATGAGCTTCATGCCGAGATCCGCGAACTTCCCGTTCGCGGCGAACGGCCCCGACATCGGCACCGGACAGGCCAGCTGGATTGCCCCCGTGCCTTGCGCGAACACGTCGCGAGCGGTGAATAGGGAGCCAGGCACAGACGCCGCGGCGGCGAGCTTCAACAGTTCACGACGATTCAATTTGGTCTCCATGCGGGGGAGCAATCGTTCATGGGGTGCAAACGTGCAACGCGTTACCCAATTGCGCACCGATGGTCAGTGACCTGAAGAAGCGACCAGAGGCAGTGAGCTTGCAGCAACGACTTGCAACGTCCGGGGCCTTATCCCTATCCGCCATATTTATTATGATAAATAGGATGGATTTGATCGTAGGTATAATGCTTTTTCGTGTCAATCGGAAAAAATTCCCGGCGGGCACGCGCCGGGATGATCGGGTGGGCGAGCAATGACGAGCAATTTCGGGCGATTCGTGCGTGAACAGACTCCTGAGGCACCACATGGCATTGGATGCACAAACGGGGCGAGAGCCGTTGGAAATCAAACAACAAAAACGCGGCGATCTGGTCGCCGAAGCCATCAAACGCCTGATTACCGAAGGCAATCTATTGCCGGGCGATCGCCTGCCGCGCGAAGTCGAATTGCAGCAGATGTTCGGCGTGTCGAAGAGCACCATTCGCGAGGCGCTCAAGTCGCTCGAAGTGCAGGGGCTCATCAAGGTAAGCACGGGGCCGTCCGGCGGCGGCATGGTCGTGGAGGTGCCGCTCGAGCGCACGTTCCAGCTCATGCAGAACTATCTCTTCTTCAAGGAAGTCAGCATCGACGACATCTATACGGTGCGTCAGTTGCTGGAGCCCGAACTTGCCGCCGGTGCCGTGCCGCATCTGACCGAAGCGGACTTCGCGGCGCTGGAGAACAACATGACATGTTGCAGCCCGGCGTCGCACGATCGCCGCGAGTTGCTGCGCCAGCGTCAGGCCGACGTCGACTTTCACGACATCCTCGCAGCCGCCAATCCCAATAGCTTTCTGCGTTTCACTTGCGAACTCGTCAACGAAATGATTCGCCAGCTGATCGTGTTCGGTAACGAGACACCGCGTCGCGAGCATGAGAAATTCGGCACGGCCAACGTCAACATCCATCGGCAGATCACGGACGCGGCACGCGCTGGCGACGCCGGGCGCGTGCGCGAGTTGATGCACTTTCACATGCAGGAGGCGCGCACCTATATCAAGCGGATGAACGGCAAGCTGCGCGGCCGTCTGATTCTCGATTCGGACATCGCCGACATGCAGCAGCGTGTGCGCTCGCAGCTGGGAGCGAATGCGGCACCGGTCTCGCGCCGCAAGGCGAGCGCTGCCGAGGAGGGCGCGACGCCGAAGCGCGTGGCGCGAAAGGTGTCAGGTGAAGACGGCGTGAAATCCCCGCGCAAACGGCGCACGACGGCGAAATGACGTGTTACGGCAGCACGCAGGCCGGTTGCTGTTGCGTGCAGCAGTGAATGCCACCGCCGCGTTTCGCGATGGCGCACAGCGGCAGCTGCACGATGCGCCGTGCGGGAAACGCCTGTTGCACGACGGCGCGCGCGTGCGCATCGGCCGTGGCGTCGCCGAACGACGCCATCACCACCGCGCCATTCGGCAGATAGAAATTCACATATTCGGGCGCAAAGTCGGGGTCGTCGGCAAGGACGGCGGGCAGGGCGTCGAAGTCGGGCGCACGCAACAGGCCGATGTCGAAGTGACGTCCTTTGGCGTCGCGCGCAAGAAGCAGGGCGCGCAGGTTCTCACGGGCTTCGCGCGCCCACTCGTGATCGCCATCGGCGCCCGTCGCGAGTAACGCCCCGGGCCGCACGAAACTCGCGATGCCGTCGACGTGTCCGTCGGTGATGGCGTCCAGCGTCGATCCCGGCAACCACACGATCTGCGTCACCCCCAGCCAGTGGCGGAAGACCGCTTCCGCTTCACGACGCGTGAGCCCCGGATTGCGATTCTCGTTGAGGATCGACGTTTCCGTCGCGATCAGCGTGCCTTCGCCGTCGACGAGCAGCGAGCCGCCTTCGGCCACGAGAGCGGCGTGCGAGCAGCCGATGGGGGTGTCGACGGCGATCGCGCGCGCGACACGGGCCGCGACGTGGACGTCGGCGTCGATGGCCTGAAGCGCGGGCTTTCCCCATCCGTTGAAATTCCAGCACAGCGCGTGCGGCGTGAGGGCATCGTCAAGCAGGAAAGTCGGTCCGGTGTCGCGCATCCAGTGATCGTTCACGGGAATGGGATGCAGTGTGGCATTGGCGGGCAGGGCGCGATGCGCTTCGTCCAGATGCTCCGGATCGACGGCTACACGCAGCGGTTCGAACAGCGCAATGGCATGGGCGATGCGCGCCAGGTCGTCGAGTACCTGCCGCCGTTTCGTGCCATCGATCACTGTGTTGCCCGGCCACGCCATCCAGCACGCCGCGTGAGGATGCCACTCCGGCGGCATGTGCCAGTGGCCGATGGCGTTCGTGGCGGACGTACTCGTCGCGAGAGGCTTTCGTGAAAGTGCCGTCATGGGTCGCGCTGCCGTGAGAAAAATGCCGCCAGTGTAGGCGGCGTACGGCAGTCACGGACGGTCTTGGCGCCCTGACGGTTCTGCTAGGTGGACGCTCAGCCGCTTGAGCGCACGCACCTGACGCAGCGCTACCCTGAGGTCGCACGTCGAAATTAGGCCGATGCCTCCTTCGTCGTCCGTGAGCGGTTGTCCGTCGCGCTCGTAGACCACCAGCGCGCCGACGCCGATGGGCGTGTTGTACAACTCATGCCACGAGAACATGACGGTATAGCCGTCCGCGCCCTGCGCCAGCACGTACGCGCGCGTGAAGTCGCGCGCATGCGGCAGGCGCAACTGCGCGACGTCGAGCAGTGCGCTCAGGCGCACACCCTTGTACTCGCTCGCGCTGCGCACCTTGCGTCCGGACAGGCAGACCACGTCGAGCAGGCCTGTGAGCTGCGTCGGCAAACGCATGAGCGCGCAGAGATCGAAGGAATGATGGCGTTTGACGGCGCCCGTGACCACGACCTCATGCGACGTGAGCGGCGCAGGTGAAGGCGGGGTGGGGCTGACAGGTTTGAGCGGCGTGGGAGGAGCGGCCGGCGCACGCAAGGAGTCGATGGGCATGTCGGGTTCGGTGTATCGGCCTGGGGGAGCCGGTCGCTCGACTATAGCGGGCGGGCTTCCGGCGGACATACGGCGTGTCTGATAGCCGCTATTCACCACGGTGGCTCACGCGACGACTGGCGCGGCTTGCCGGTATCGACGGATGACCGGCAAGCCTTCGTGCGCGACGCCACGGACCGGCGTCGCGGATCGACGTCAGCTCCCGTAACGTGCCGTTTGCGCGTTGCGGGCCGCCGCCTCGGCGAGCGTGGCGCGCGCTTCCTGAACGTCCGCGAGCGTTTCGCCACCTTGCAGGGCGTCGAGGGCGTTGCGCAGAACGGCCATGCACTCGGCATCGGCCGGGGCGCCGGGTGCGTTGCCGCTCCCGAGCCGCAGCAGGCTGTGGGCCGCGCGAAGCGTGAGCATCGGCGACGCCTGCGCACGTGCGACCTGCAACGCGTGTTCGAGCCAGGGACGCACGGCGTCGTCGGGATGGTGTCCGGCCCGGAGGAAGTCGCCCTTCTGACGCAGGAATTCGGCTTGCCAGTGGCCGTCGTTGCGCCGCGCCGACAAATGCGCGCCACGCTCGGCGGCGTGCAGACCGAGCGCGATGTCGCCGGTGCCCGCGCAGGCTTCGACGAGCAGACCGAAGAACATCCCCTCGACCCCGCCCATGATTTCGCGCAGTCGCCCGACACTGTCCGTAATGCGTTCGAGACCGTTCACGTCGCCGCGTGAGGCGAGTGCCCAGCCCCGGATCGTCTGTCCGGCCAAAGCCCAGAGCGCCACACCGGTTTCCGAGGCCACTTCCGTCGCTTCGCTCGCCAGCGCTTCGGCGGGCGCGACTTCGCGGCGCAGGCGTCGCAGCATCGCGGCGAACACGAGCGCGAACGCAAAGGAGTACCGGCGGCCTTGCCGACGTCCCATTGCGAGGGCTTCCTCGCTCGCGGCGAGCGAGGCGTCGTGACGTCCCGTGAACCAGTACGCCCAGGACAGGAACGACAGGCCGGTGATGCGGGCATCTTCGCCGAGGCCGGTGTCCGCATGCTCGGAACGGTAGTGTGCAAGACCGGTCTCCAGCGCGGCGACCGCCCCGCCGAAGTCACCGTGGCAGCACAGGCTGTTGCCGAGCGCGTAGTATGCATGCGCGAGCAGCGGCGGCGAGCCGGCTTGTTCGGCAATGAGAATGAGCTTGCGCGCCAGATCGATGCTGCGCTCGAAATCGCTCCACGAACTGGAGCCGAGCCACAGTCCCCAGTAGACCGGGAACAGGGTGATGTCGTCGCCCATGGGCTGGGCGAGCGCCAGGGCCGTCTCGAAGTTGTGACGCGCAGGCTCCGAGCCGTAACCGTGCAGCGACACGAGCGGCACGCCCATCGCCATGCGCAGTTGCAGTTCGCGCGGCGCGGTCTGGGCGCTGGTGCCGGTTTGCCGCAGCACGTCGAGCGCACTCTGGTAATGGGCGCAGGCTTCGCGAAATGCCTGACGTCCCGTCGCATATTCGCCTGCGAGACGATAGTGCTCGATGGCTGCGTCCGGTTCGTCGGCCTGACGAAAGTGCCACGCGAGAACTTCGGGCTCGGTCTTGAACGATTCGTGATCGCGCATCGCCAGCGCGATACGGCGATGTGCATCCTGGCGGCGCTCCTGCGGCTGTGCATCGTAAGCGGCCTTGTGCAGCAGCGCGTGGCGGAAGACGTAGCGTCCCAGGTCCTGACGTTGCACGAGCGCGCAGGCGACGAGCGTGTCGAGCGCGCGCTCGACGAGCGCCATCGACCGGCCGCTGGCCGCCGCGAGCAACTCGGCATGAAATTCGTGGCCGAGGCACGACGCGAAGTGCACTACCGGTTTGGCGGTACCGGCTGCATCGATGCGCGCCATCATCAATTCCTGGAGGCTGGCGGGCATCGGCATGGAGGCAACGGCGTTGCGTGCGCCCTGTTGTGTTGCCGTGGCGCGCGCCAGCTCCTGGAGGAACAGCGGCACGCCCTCGGCCAGATGCACGATGCGCTCGCGCGTCGCCGCCGGAAGCGCCACGCGTGGCGTTGCCGCGCGCACGATGGACGCGGCGGCGCCCGCGTCGAGCGGCGCGAGATCGATGCGTCGCAAACCGACGGTGTGTCGCCACGGCATCTCGAATTCCGGGCGTGCCCCCACGATCAGGAGACGGCCGCCCGGCGCATTCTCCGCCATCACGGCCAGCAATTCCTGCGTGGAGGGGTCGGCCCAATGCGCGTCGTCCAGCGTAATGACGCCACCGTCCGGCAACAGCGACGCGAGCAGCGCCGGGGCTTCATCGAGAACCGCCTGCTTCCAGGCGTGCGGCACGTTGCCGTCGGCGTGCATGTCGAACAGCGCATGCAGACGTCGATGGGCGAGCAGCGCCGGTTGCGGAAGCTGGAACGCCTCGAGCGTCGATTGCGTGCGCAGCCAGCGCGCGATCGGATGAAATGGGGTGCCGGCGCCGTCCTGTGTGCATGCAAGGTCAATGGAGCGCAAGCCGCCCGCCTCGACGAAATGACGCATCAGCGCCGTCTTGCCAATTCCCGCTTCGCCGATCACAAGGGCAAGCACGCCATGGCCGGTGCTCGCGTCGCGCATCGCCGAGTGGGCGGCAGCGAGTTCGGCCAGGGCGGCGTCGCGGCCGAAGAGCATCGCGGCGCGGCGGCGCGAGCGTCGCTCGGGCGTCGGGTCGGGGTTGACGCGAAAGACCGGGATCTCGCGATTGCCGTGACGCTCGCGCACGCTGCCGTGTGGCGTCGTGGCAATGGCAACGCCGATGAGGCGCTGTGTCGCATCGCAGATGACGACCTCGCCGGGCAGCGCCATATCGGCCAACTGCGTGGCGGACCGTGAGACACGGCCGCCCGTGTCGGGGCTGTCGTCGGCAGCCGAGCTGATGACGAGCCCGGTGTGAACGCCCACACCGATCCCCACGCGCACGGTGCTGGTCTGCGCGCAGCGCATGGCCGCTTCCACGGCGTGACGCCCGGCGCCTTCGAGCGCGGTGGGGTAGCCGAAGTAACCGAGCAAGCCGCCGGTCGGCGTGCGCAGGGTGTAGCCCCACGATTGCCGCAGAATCGTTTCGCACTGCACGAGAGGCGGGCGCATCATCGCGACGAGCTGGTCGGGATCGTCGACACCGGTCGGTGCCAGTTCGATCGCCACGACGGTGAGCTGGCGGCGCTCCGGGCCGGTCGCGCGCTGTTCCATGCGTGCGGGCGGCGTCTCCAGCAACTGCGTGAGTGCTTCGCCGGGCAACTCGCCCAGTTCGTCGTGAAGGATCTCGCTCAGGCGACGGTATTCGGTCTCGGCTTCGTCGCGGCGTCCGGCGCGCAACAGCAGCGCGAGCAGACAGTGCCAGCCGGTTTCGTCGAACGGGGCAAGGGTGGCGAGCTGGCGCGCATGCGCGAGCGCCTGATCGAGGTCGCCCAGGCGCGCGTATCCATCCGCAAGCAAGCGCTCGCCGAAGACACGGCGGCGCTGATACTCGTCGCGTTGCAGTTCGATCCATTGTTCGAGGTCCGGCGTGTCGCGCACGGACAGGCCGTGCAGGAACGGGCCCTGATAAAGCGCGACGGCGTCGGCCAGATGTTGCAGATGCGCGGCCAGATCCAGACCTGTGACGGCATCGAGCGTGCGGCTGGCCTGCTCGATCATGCTGGCAAAGACGTGCGCGTCGATCCACAAACCGGTTTCGGGACGCAGGCGCACGACCTGACGGTCGGATTCGAAGAGTTCGTCGCCGAGGGTGTCGCGCAGGTGGAACAGCATGCGCTTGAGCTTGTCGCGACCACCCTGGCCGTCTTCATCGGGCCAGAACAGGTCGGCCAGTGCGCCGCGCGTGTGATAGCCCGGTTGCAGGGCGAGATAGGCGAGCAAGCCGCGCGCTTTCGTGTACTTCACGGCGCAGGCCTTTTTGCCTTGTTCGACCCGCATCGGTCCGAGCAGGTAGAGCGATCTGTTGGCTTGCATTGTCCCAGGACGGCAAATAAGCAAAACCGGCGAGCCCGAGAGGGCGTTCGCCGGTGCTGCGAATTTCATGATGTCATCGCGTCAGACCGACGCATCCGGAGCGCCCGCGCGACAGTCGAGGCTGTCGCCGGGCCGGACCTGGGCCAAGCTGACGAGACGCCAAGGCCGTTCCGGGGGGGCTCCGGCCGAATGCTTCAGGTATGACAGACCGAAGTATAAACAGGAGTCTGAAATTCGTCGGAAATACCTTCAAAAATCATTCGCGATTACCCGCGGGAAAATGCGGATCCGGCATCAGGCCGGTGCTTGCCAGAGCGTGACATCGGCGGCGTCGACACGCTTTGGCAACAATCCTGCCTGCGTGAAGACGTCGGCAATGCGCTGCTGCTCGGCGATGGCTTCGCGCACGACCGGTTGCACGTCGTAGCTGCGGCGCCTGTTCGCCGCTTCGACGGTCGCGGTGTCCAGCCCCCACACCGGCGAGAGTTGCGCTGCGGCTTCACGCGGGGTGGCACGTACCCACTGACCGGTCTCGCGCAGCACACGGTAAACCTCGCGCAGCACGGCGTCGTGGTCACGCGCGAACGCGGGAGTGGCAAGGTAGTAGCGTTGATAGCCCGCGAGCCCGCGCGCGGTAGTCAGCGTGCGAACTTTGTCCTGACGCTCCACGCTGGCCACGAACGGATCCCATGTGACCCATGCGTCGACGTTGCCGCTCGCGAACGCAGCGCGCCCGTCAGCGGGCGTGAGGTAGGCGGGCTGCACGTCGGTGATTCGCAATCCGACGCTTTGCAACGCCGCGATGAGCAAGTAATGAACGCCCGCTCCCTTCGTGACGGCGATGCGTTTGCCTTTCAGGTCCGCAAGCGTCCTGAGCGGCGAATGCTCAGGGACGAGAATCGCTTCGGCGTCGGGGGAAGGGGTCTCGCGCGCGACGTAGGCGATGCGGGCGCCCGCCGCCTGGGCGAACACGGGCACGGTATCCGCGACGTCCGCCGAGAAGTCGATGCTGCCCACGTTCAGCGCTTCGAGCAGCGGCAGTCCGCTCGTGAATTCATGCCATGCAAGCGAGACGTTGAGCGGGGCGAGCGCTTGCGCCAGCGTGCCGCGTGTCTTGGCGAGCACCGTCAATGTCGACGACTTCTGGTAGCCGATGCGCAGTGTCAGCGGCGTGTTGGCCGCGCGGGCGTTGCCGCTGTGTGTCAGCCCCCCCGCCACGCCGAGCGCGTTGACCAGACCGCCCGCGAGCATTGCGGTGCCGGCGCCGCGCAGGAAGCGACGGCGCGCCGGGTGCTGCGCGACGAAGTCGTCGGCGTTGGTGTGGGCGGCTGACGGGGCGTGGGCGGAGTCGGGTGGGCGGCGGATCATGGTGAAGTCGTGACGTGGCAGAAGGGGTAGAAAGAAGCGTTCGAGGTGTCGGCGCGTTGCGCCGTCTCGACTTTTATCGCGATGCCCTGCGCTCACGCCAATAAGCAATCCGACTTTGAATAGCGATGGCGACGTCATATCGATATTCGCCGAGCGCCCGCTTCGGTCGACCTGGCCTATAGGGATCGATCGGGCCGATATGCAAGCTATGCGCGCCATCCAAGACACGCCCCGTCCATGCGCCGGAACCCGCCCGCCCGACGCGTCAACGAAGATTCATCTTGTCTGATGAAACCAGCGAAGGCCGTAAAAAGCGGCCAATTCGACGAAAAGCCGCGCGACCGTTGCGTCGTCTTTCCTAGGGAAAACCCGCGGATTCGGGTGCGGAATGCGGCGAAAAGCGAGTCACTGTCGATGAAATAATCCAAGTGCTTTCATTGTCTTACTGCGCACCTGCACCGTCTTGGTGCTGGGATGTTACGGCGTATTACCGAAGGACTTGGCGCTTCAGCGAGATACCGCTGTGAGTGCGTCTTGAAATGAAAATCATTCTTATTTATATTTGCGCCCCAGATCGCGTCCCGCGCATTTCCGGTCCATCGCTCACTCGCACACCACTCCACTCGCTCACACGGTTCACGCCGCACCCAAACCATCATGATGCAACGCAAGCCGCTGGCCCTGGCGATGATGGCGCTCTTCGCAGCGCCGCTCGCCGTCACGTACGCTACGCCCGCCATGGCGCAAACTCCCGCGCCCAATGCCGACACCGCCACGAGCGCCACGCCCGCCACGACCGCGGCGCCCGCCGCCGCGTTGCCGCAGACCGAAGTGTCGGGGGCGTCGATTCGCGAGGAGTATCAGCGCGACGTGTCCACCGTCGGCGGCAAGATACCCACGGCGATCCGCGACATCCCGCAATCGGTGACGGTCATCGACAAGGCGGTCATGCAGGCACAGGGCGCGACGTCGTTCGCCGACGCGCTGCGCAATTCGCCCGCCATTACGCTTGGTGGCGCGGAAGGCGGCCAGATCGGCAACAACATCAACCTGCGCGGGTTTTCCGCGCGTACCGACATCTATCTCGACGGTTTCCGCGATCGCGGTCAGTATTACCGCGACACCTTCAATCTCGACGCCATCGAAGTGCTCGAAGGGCCGTCGTCGATGTTGTTCGGCCGGGGATCGACCGGTGGTGTCATCAATCAGGTGAGCAAGCAGGCGAACCTCAAGCCGCTCAACGAAGTGTCGGGCACGATCGGCACTAACGACCGGTACCGCGCCTCGTTCGACCTCAATCGTCCGCTCTCGGATACCGCCGCGTTTCGCATCAATGGTTTCGGCCAGGACATTCACACGACGCGCGACGTGATGTTCAACCAGGACTGGGGCGTTGCGCCGACGCTCAAGCTGGGCATCGGCACGCCCACGCAAATCACGCTCTCCGCGCTGATCGAACACAATCGCGACATGCCCGACTACGGCACCGTCGGATATAACGGCAGCCCGCTGCCGATCTCGAAGCGCCAGTTCTATGGGCTGACGACCGACCGTACGGTGCAGGACATCATGAGCTTCACGGCCAAAATCGAACACAAGGTCGACGACAGCCTGAAGATTACGAACCAGACGAACTACAGCCGCTACGTTACCGACGCCATCGAGACCTCATCGCATGCGGTCGGCATCTCCAACGGGAAAGGCGGCTTCACGACCCTGCCGGTGGCGCCCACGGCGGGCATTCCGTCGTACTCGCTCGACCAGCTCTTCGTGCAGTTGCAAAGCCATGACCGGCAGATCACCGACACAGCGCTGTTCAACCAGACCGACGTAGTGAAGACGTTCGAGACCGGGCCGTTCAGGCACACGCTCATCGCCGGTGCCGAGTTCGGGCGCGACACCTATGAGAACCAAACGTATCTGCGCACGGGCGCCGGGCAGTCGTCGGGCTTCCTCGGCTGGATTCCGGCCAGCAGTACGGCGTATTACGCAAGTCTGCCGAACGTCACGACGTCCACCGGGAACTTCGCTCAGGGCTCGGCCGAGACGGTGGCCTTCTATGCAAACGACACGCTCGAACTCACCAGACAATGGAAGATCGTGGGCGGTTTGCGCTGGGATCGCTACAAGGCGCAACTCTCGAACAGCCTTAGCTCGCCGGGTTATGCCACGCAGACGGTCAACTACACGAGCGTTCGCACGGGACTGATCTACCAGCCGAGCGAGGCGCAGTCCTACTACTTCTCGTATGGCACGTCCTTCAACCCGTCGCTCGAAGCGCTGACCGTCACCAACAATACGCAGGCATTGCCGCCAGAGACGAACGAGTCGTTCGAAGTCGGCAGCAAGTGGAATCTGTTCGACGACAACCTGTCAATCAACGCCGCGCTGTTCCAGGTCACGAAGAACAACGCGCGCACGCAGACCGGCACGACGGGCGAATTCACCAACGCGGGCAAGGTTCGTATTCGCGGTGCGGAAGTGAGTGCGACCGGACACATCACGTCGAACTGGCAGGTGATGGGCGGCTACATGTTCCTGAACTCGCAGGTCGTTCAGGCGAACGACGGCACGCAAGGCAACGTGCTCGCTAACACGCCGCGCCACTCGCTCACCCTGTGGTCGACGTACACGTTGGGCCACTGGGAAGTCGGCGGCGGCATGAACTACATGTCGATGCGCTACGCGGCGAACACGAATCTGATTCGCGTGGGCGGCTACACGCGCTGGGACGCCACCGTGGCCTACCATCGACCCAGGTATGATATTCGCCTGAACCTGCTCAATGTTTTCAACAAGACGTATTGGGACGGGCTGGTCCAGTCCGATGGCGGGCGCGCCACTCCGGGTATCGGTCGCACGGCGCTGCTCACCGGTACGTACCGGTTTTGAGCGACTCATGCATCTCTTGGAAGGACGCCGCGCATGCTGCTTCGAATCCCGAATGTCCTGAGCGCCGACCAGGTGCGCTGGGTCCGCGCAAAGCTCGACAACGCGGGCGATGCCTGGGTCGACGGACTCGCCACGGCGGGTTATCAGGGCGCACCCGTCAAACAGAACCAGCAGATCGACGAACACTCGTCGGTCGCGCGCGAATTGGGCGATGTGGTTCTCGGCGCACTTGAGCGTCATCCGCGTTTCATCAGTGCGGCGTTGCCGAACAAGGTCTATGCGCCGATGTTCAACCGCTACGGCGAAGGGATGCACTTCGGCGATCACGTGGACGGCGCGATCCGGCTCCAGCCGGGCAGCGGCATGCGCATCCGCACCGACATCTCCGCGACACTGTTTCTCGCATCACCGCACGAGTACGACGGTGGCGAACTGGTCATCGAAGACCAGTACGGTGCGCATCTGGTCAAGCTGGCCGCGGGCGACATGGTGCTGTATCCGGCCACAAGTCTGCATCGCGTGAATCCGATCACGCGCGGCGTGCGCGTCGGCTGTTTCTTCTGGGTGCAGAGTCTCGTGCGTGACGACACACAGCGAACGTTGCTGTTCGACATGGACAACGCGATTCAGCGCCTGAATTCGACGAACGCCGACGAGACCGCGCGCCGTACGCTCGTGGGCTGTTACCACAACTTGTTGCGGGTCTGGAGCGAGACCTGATGCAAAAAACGCCCGTCCCCGCTAACTGCACGAAGGGACGGGCGTTCCACAACATGCCAGGCAGTCGTGCCTGGCGGCGCTGGCCTCGCGCTTATTGTGCCTGGCCGGCAGGGGCCGGAGACGGTGCCGGTGCGGGGGCGCCGTTGTGCGTCTGGCCGCGACGCTGCATCGCCTTTTCGTGCCACGCCTTCATCTTGGTCCAGCGTGCCTTGATGGCATTGCTCACGATCGTCTTCTGGTCGTTGTTCAGGCCGTTGTATACGTTCAACCAGGCGTCTTCGGTCTGGCTGCGAAGCTGGCGGTTCTGATCGAACACCTTCTCGCGGGCGGCACGCAGGCCGGCCAGATCGAGGACTTGCTGGTCCTTCGTCTGCGCGATCATCTGACGGAACTGCTCGCCGTTTTTGCGCATGGCCTCGCGATTGCGCTTCGAGGTTGCGACGGCCTGCTGCCAGGCTTGCTCCTGCTGCGCGTTGAGCTTGAGCTGATCGTGCAGCTTGCTGATGTTACCCAGGCCCCAGGGGCCGTGGTCGCCGCGCATGTGGTGCATGGCGGCGTGCGGTCCGGTGGCCGGCGCAGCGGTGTCGGCGGCATGGGCGACGCCGAACATCGCGGTGGCGGCAACGATGGCCGACGCGGCGGCGATCTTCAGTTTGCGCATGGTATTGACTCCTATCGATACTGCCGGAATTGGCAGCTTCAGAGTAAGTCATCCGTCGGCCCAACAAGTTGCAAAGTGCAACGGCTGTATTACCCAGCGTTACGAGCGCCCGCATTCGCAACATTCCGAAACGACTCGGCCCGCCTTTGAACGACCTTGCGAAGGCATCGTCGAAAGGCGGGCCGGCATGACGTCGACGTGACAAGGTGCGTGACGGTCAGTTCCCGTTTAGAGGGCTTCGTCGATCAGTCCCAGGCGCCGCGGCCGCCCGACACGCTGTACCGGCCGGCGCCGAAGAGCATCACGCACAGGCCCATGAACAGATAGAAGCCTTGAAGCTCCAGCGCCCAGCCGCCGGTCTTCGACAGATCGCCCAACTGGCTGAGGTGAACCAGCCCGAACGCGACGATCATGTTGCCCACGACCAGCAGCCCGCCCAGACGCGTGAGCACCCCGAGGATCAGCAGGACCGGGGCGAGCACTTCGCCAAGATAGGCGCCATAGGCAAGAAACGACGGCAGACCGTGCGACGTGACCATGCCCTCGATGAAGCCGACACCGTTGATGACTTTGTTGACGCCGTGAAACAGCAGCAGGATACCGAGGGTAAGACGCAGGATCAGTTTGCCGAGATCGTCTCTGGTGCTCTGCATGATGAAGGCTCCTTCTTGACTCGCTTGTTCGCGTAAGGGGGCTGACAGTAACGGAGTGGCACGCTTCCGGATCCGGATAGCAGCAGACGGGAGGGCGTGCCGGCCAAATGGGCACCACTGTATCAAATCGTTACGGCGCTGTCTGCGGGTGTCCCAACGATTCCATGGGCACAGCGCCGCATGAGGGCGACGCCCGGATTACAAGCCGTTACTTTTCGGACTGCCGCGTGTCACGAAGCGCGCCGGCGCGCTGCGCGAGCGCATAAGCGTTCGGCGTTCGGTACCGCGTTGTGACCCCCAGTCGCCGCCCTCCACCCGGATGGCGCCGTTGTTTTGCGGCTATCATCGGCGTCACGATAACGACAGTGGCGATGGAGGATGGTCAGGATGGAACTGGTGCAAGCGCAGAAGATGCTCGAAGAACTCGTCTCGCCGTGGGTGCGGCAACTGAATTTGCAGATCGAGGCGGTGGGGCCGGAGCAAAGCGAGTTGCGGATGCCGTTCGATGCGGCGTTCAGGCACAGCGGTGGTGTGATTTGCGGGCAGACGTTCATGGCCGTGGCCGATACCGCAATGGTGGTGGCGCTGTCCGCGGCGCTGGGCGGTTTCCAGCCCATGACGACGGTCACGCTCAATACGCAGTTCATGCGGCCAGTGACTGACGGCGATCTGCGCGTGATCGCGCGGATCTTGCGTCGAGGCAAGAATCTGGTGTTCGGCGAGATCGAGATCTTCGACGCATCGGGCAGGATGGCCGTGCACGCAACGACAACTTACGCGCTGCTGTGACGGCGCAACAGCACACCGGGGGGCCACGTGTTCGATCAGATCGTCTTTGCCGGCGGCGGGAATCGCTGCTGGTGGCAAGCGGGATTCTGGGAGCGCGTCACGCGTGAGATGCCGCTGCGTCCCCGCGTCATTGCCGGGATTTCCGCAGGCGCGGCCACGGCGTGCATGTTGCACATGCGGGCGCCCGACTGGGTGATGGATTACTACCGGCGGGCGCTCGCGCACAATCGCAAGAACGCCTATTGGGGCAACCTGCTGCGGCGTGAGCGTGTGTTTCCGCACTACGCCATCTATCGTCAGGCGCTGCTCGACATCTACGACGGTCAGCTCGACAAGCTCGCCGCGGGACCGGAGATTCGCGTGGGCGTGTCGCACATCCCGCGCTGGCTCGGACCGCGCACGGCGACAGCAGCCGGTCTGGTCGCGTACAACATCGACAAACACTGGCGGCGAACGCTGCATCCGACGCTCGCGCGCAGTCTCGGCTTTCGCCCCGAATTCCTGCGGGCGCAGGACTGCCGCACGACCGACGAACTGGCCGACCTGATGCTGCAATCGTCATGCACGCCCCCGTTCACGCCGATTCTGCGGCGCAATGGCCGTGCCGTGCTCGATGGCGGCATGGTCGATAACGTGCCCGTTGACGCGCTCGACGCCACACCGGGGCAGGTGCTGGTACTGGTCACGCGCCGCTACCCGCGTCCGCAGATCTTCACGCGGCATCACGCAGGGCAGGACCGGCTGTATGTGCAGCCATCGGCGCCGGTGCCGATTTCAAGTTGGGATTACACGCGGCCCGAAGCGATGGGGCCGGCGTATGCGCTGGGCGCCAAGGACGGCGAGACGTTTCTGCGACACCTGGATTCGATGCGGTAGGCGCCTCGCCGGCCCTGCGCCGGCGCCACGGTCGCGGCATGCGCGATGCGTGACGGCGCCTGAAGATTCGTTGGCTGCGGCCTAGCGTCCGAAGCCGAGCAGGGCGGCCGGGTTCGCAACGTGCGAGCGGTCGCCGTTCAGGAAGTTGACGATGTTCTCGAACGCCACGCGGAAGTACAGTTCATAACTCTCGCGCTCAACGTAACCGATGTGCGGCGTGCAAACGCAATTCTCGAGACGCAGCAACGGATTGCCTTGCAGGATCGGCTCGCTTTCAAATACGTCGATGGCCGCCATGCCGGGACGCCCCCGATTGAGCGCCGTGATGAGCGCATTCTCTTCCAGCAGTTCAGCGCGGCTCGTGTTCACGAACAGTGCGGTCGGCTTCATTTGCAGCAGGTCTTCGAGTTTGACGAGATGCCGTGTCTCGTCGTTCAGACGCAGGTGAAGCGACAGCACGTCGCTTTGCGTGAACAGTTCCTCCTTGCTGTTGGCGACGCGCAGGCCGTCGGCCGCGGCGGCTTCGCGCGAACCCTCCCGTCCCCACACCATCACTTCCATGCCGAACGCCTTGCCGTAGCCGGCGATCAGACGACCGATCTTGCCGTAGCCCCACAGGCCGAGCGTCTGACCGCGCAGCACCTGCCCCAGCCCGAAGTTCGGCGGCATGCTCGACGACTTCAGGCCGGATTGCTGCCAGGCGCCGTGCTTGAGGCTGGAGACGTACTGCGGAATGCGGCGTTGGGCGGCCATGATCAGCGCCCAGGTGAGTTCGGCCGGTGCGACGGGAGAGCCGACGCCTTCGAGCACGGCCACGCCGCGCGCGGTGCAGGCGTCGATGTCGATGTGATTGCCGGCACGACCGGTCTGGCTGATGACACGCAGACGCGGCAGTTTGTCGATGAGCTGGGCGGTGATGGCGGTGCGCTCACGCACCAGAACCAGCACTTCGGCTTCGCCGACGCGCGCGGCAAGCTGTCCGACGCCTTTTACCGTGTTGTTGAAGACCTTGACGTCATGACCGGCGAGAAGTGAGAAGCAATCGAGCTTGCGAACGGCGTCCTGATAGTCGTCGAGAATGGCAATTTTCATGGCAAAACGTAATCGAATCGGCGCAGAACCGGTGTTCTGCGCCGACGGAATCATTGTCGGAGGCCGCCGCGGCGGGCGGGCGTACTGGTCGTTGACATGGACGGCACCCCAAGGCACGCACCGGAGCAATCCCGCGGGCAGACCCTTCGCCGACCTTGTTGCGACGCAGCACCGGCGCAATTTGCGCGGTGGTATGCTGACGCCTCGTTTTGCATAGTATGGCAGGTGTCCTGGCAACCATGGCGAAACCGCCTCAACACGATGGCAAAAAATCGAACCCACCCCACAAAAGCAAGTCGGATCTGGTGAGCGAGACGCTTGATGCGCACGTATCGGTGCGCGTGTTGCCTTCTGCCTTTCCGCGTGTGCCGCCGTGCGCGTTCGATGAGCCGTATGGCATGCACCACGCTCCGTATTTCCCGCGGCCCGGGACGGCGTGCGCATTCGTGACGTCGACGACATGCGCCGTCGGTATCCACCGGGGCAGTGACGCTCGTCCGGTATCCCCAACCGGATGGACGATCCGGCAACGCAAGGCGTCCGGCAAGACGCCTTGCACGACGTCTCGCATGATGTCCCGCATGACGCCCGCACGGTGCCCGCATCACAGGACGGCCGGTGTTCGCACTCACCGGCGACGCAACGTCCGCTTCGATTTATCGACTCTGCATGGAGACAACCCCCATGACCCAAGCTAGTCTGAGCGCCACCGCGCTCAATGCCTCTTCCTCGTCCAATGTTGCCACGCGTGAGCTGCCCGGCTGGGTGCGACACCGCAAGCTGATCGACTGGGTCTCGCATATCGCGTCGATCACCCAGCCGGAGCGTGTCGTCTGGTGCGATGGTTCGCAGCAGGAGTACGACCGTCTGTGCGAGCAGATGGTCGCCGCCGGAACGATGAAGCGGCTCAACCCCGCCAAGCGCCCGAACTCGTTCCTCGCGCTGTCCGATCCGTCGGACGTCGCGCGCGTGGAAGACCGCACGTTCATTTGCAGCGAAAAGCGTGAAGACGCCGGCCCGACCAATCACTGGATCGATCCGGCCGAGATGCGTACGACGCTCGACGGGCTGTTCCAGGGCTGCATGCGCGGGCGCACGATGTATGTGGTGCCATTCTCGATGGGGCCGCTGGGTTCACCGATCGCTCACATCGGTGTGGAGCTGTCCGATACGCCGTACGTGGCGGTGAACATGCGCATCATGACGCGCATGGGCCGCGCCGTATACGACGTGCTGGGCGACGACGGCGAGTTCGTTCCCTGCGTGCACACCGTCGGCAAGCCGCTCGCGGCAGGCGAGAAGGACGTCGCGTGGCCGTGCAACAGCACGAAGTACATCGTTCACTTTCCGGAAACGCGTGAGATCTGGAGCTACGGCTCGGGCTACGGAGGCAATGCTCTGCTGGGCAAGAAGTGCTTCGCGCTGCGCATTGCATCGACGATGGGTCGCGACGAAGGCTGGCTCGCCGAGCACATGCTGATCCTCGGCGTGACCTCGCCGCAGGGCAAGAAGTATCACGTGGCCGCGGCGTTCCCGTCCGCGTGCGGCAAGACCAATTTCGCGATGCTGATTCCGCCGAAGGGCTTCGAAGGCTGGAAGGTCGAGACCATCGGCGACGACATTGCGTGGATCAAACCGGGCAAGGACGGCCGTCTGTATGCCATCAACCCGGAAGCCGGCTTCTTCGGCGTGGCGCCGGGGACGAGCCAGAAGACGAACCCGAACGCGCTGGCGACGCTCGGCGAGAACGTGATCTTCACGAACGTCGCGCTCACGGACGACGGCGACGTGTGGTGGGAAGGGCTGACCGACACGCCGCCCGCGCATCTGATCGACTGGCAGGGCAAGGACTGGACGCCGGAGAGCGCGAAGGAAACGGGCCGCAAGGCAGCGCATCCGAACTCGCGTTTCACGGCGCCTGCATCGCAGTGCCCGTCTATCGACGCCGACTGGGAAAATCCCGCCGGGGTGGCGATCGATGCGTTCATCTTCGGTGGCCGTCGCTCGACTACGGTGCCGCTGGTCACGGAAGCCCGCGACTGGACGGAAGGGGTGTACATGGCCGCGACGATGGGCTCCGAGACGACCGCCGCGGCCGCCGGTCAGCAGGGTGTGGTGCGTCGCGATCCGTTCGCGATGCTGCCGTTCTGCGGCTACAACATGGCCGACTACTTCCAGCACTGGCTCGATACCGGGGCGCGTCTGGGCAAGACCGGCGCCACGCTGCCGAAGATCTACTGTGTGAACTGGTTCCGCAAGGGGGCCGACGGCAAGTTCGTGTGGCCGGGCTTCGGCGAGAACATGCGCGTGCTGGCGTGGATGCTCGGCCGCATCGACGGCATGGCACAAGGCGTGGAAAACGCGTTCGGCATCACGCCGCGCTACGAAGATCTGAACTGGAACGGGTTGTCGTTCACACCGGCGCAGTTCGAAGACGTGACGTCGATGGACGCCGCCGCATGGCGCGAAGAGCTGAAGCTTCACGCCGAACTGTTCGACACACTCAAGCATCGTCTGCCGCAGGCGCTGCTCGATACGAAGGCCGATATCGAGCGTCGCCTGAAGTCGTGATGGCGACGTGATCCGGACGTGATTTGTCCGAAGTGCACGGGGTGACGCGCTGGATCGCGCGTCGGCCCGGATGTACGGCACGATCCCGCCGGGCGCAAACCCGGCGGGATTTTTTTCGTCTTGTGAACCTTCCGAAAGGCATGCGGGGCAAGGCGTTTGCCGGTTTTCGAAAGTCGTCCGGTGCTAGCATTTCTCACGCCGTTCGAGTGTTCGTTTCGAACCTCGATTGTGGTTTCTGCACGGAAGGAGATGCCTGATGCACATGATGTTGATCGAAGGAATCGACGAGCAATTGATGCGGTCGATCGAGTCGCGCGCGGCGCAAGGCGGGCGAACGCCGGAAGAGGAGGTGCTGCAAATACTGGACAGGGTCGCGCGCGTTCCGCGGTTTCGCACCTTGGGAGAAGCACTCCGGGCGATGCCGAATGTCGGTCTGGATAGCGACTTCGAACGAATCAATTAAGTTGATTGAATCCCAATGTATCTGCTCGATACCAATGTGATCAGCGAGAGCCGCAAGGGCGGCGGTGGCGATGAGGGCGTTCAGCGCTTCATGAGAATGACGGATCGGCATCATGCGCAACGCTTCTTGTCCGTCATCACGATGGGCGAGTTGCAGCGAGGCGTGAGATTGCTTCGGCACCGGAACGATGCTCGACAAGCGTCGCTGGTCGAGTCCTGGCTGGAGCAACTCCATATCGAATATGCCGAGGACATCCTGCCAATCGATTTGGCGATCTGCAACGTTTGGGCGCGCATGCGCGTACCCGACCCGCATCATCCCATCGATAAGCTGATCGCCGCCACGGCGCTGGTGCACAAGCTCGTCGTGGTCACGCGCAACGTGAAAGATTTCACCAACGTGGGGGTCGAAGTTTACAACCCCTTCCTGCAGTAGGGCCATGGGCGGTTACAGCGAAAAGCGGACCGCCTTCGTCCTACAGCCGGTTCTCCACCGCGAACTTGATCAGCTCCGCTTGCCCTTCGATGCCGAGTTTGCGTTTGATATTGAGTCGATGGGTTTCCACGGTTCGGACGGAGAGGTCCATTTCGGTCGCGATCTGCTTGTTCGCCAGACCGTGCGCGATACGGGTGAGAATTTCACGCTCGCGCGGCGTGAGCGAATCGATCGGGGCATGCAAAGTCGACGCCTGCACCACGCGTGCCGCGATGGCCGCGCTGTAATAGGCCTCCCCGCGAGCAACGCGTTCGATGGCCGTCACGATTTCGTGGGCGGGAGCGTCCTTGAGCACGTAACCGCGCGCGCCGGCCCGCACTGCCTGACGCACGTATTCCGCGTTGTCGTGCATCGAGAGAATGAGCACGGCGATGTGTGGAAACTGATCGCGAAACTGTGCCGTGAGTTCGATGCCGTTTGTGCCGCGCATGCTGATGTCCATCAAGGCGAGATCGGGCGACGAGGTCTTGGCCCGCGCGAGTGCCTCCTGTGCGTTGCCCGCTTCGCCCACGACCTGAAGGTTGGGTGAGGCGTCGAACCGGGCGCGCAGGCCGTCGCGCACGAGCGGATGATCGTCGATCAGCAGGAGTCGGATGGAAGGTGTGTGCATCATTTGCGGGAGGTTGCGCGAAGCGCCGCTTTCACGGCAGCAGGCGTGAGTGGCACCCACGCGCTGATGGTGGTCAGGCCCGGCCACGACTGAATGCCGAGTGCACCGCCGGCCGCATCGAGACGCTCGCGCATGTTGCGCAAGCCGATGCCGTGGCGCGGGTCGTGGTGCACGTCGGTCACGTCGAAACCGCGTCCGTCGTCGGCAATCGACAGATGAATGCCGTCGGGTTTGAAGATGAGCAGAATCGAAACGCGCGACGCCTGTGCATGGCGTTCGATGTTCGTCAATGCCTCCTGCGCGATGCGATAGAGCATTGTCTTGATGTTGTCGTCGAGGGCAGGCGCCTCGCCTTCGACGTTCATCTCGACAGGCAGCCCCGCGTGTGAACCGAATTCGCGCGCGAGCTGGTCGATGGCCGCCGCGAGACCCAGATCGTCGAGCATGGCCGGGCGCAGCGCCTGGGAGATTCGCCGGACTTCGCCGAGCGTGCCGTTCAGGCGGTCGATGGCGACCCCGAGCGTTGTGCTGGCGGCGGCGGGCGACCCCGGCAGGCGCATCGACGCGGATTCGAGCAGGAGTTTGACGGACACCAGCAACTGGCTGATGCCATCGTGCAATTCGCGCGAGATGCGCGAGCGCTCCAGTTCCTGCGACTCCACGACCTGGCGGGCGAGCTGGCGCAGTTTTGCGTCCGCAGTCTTGAGTTCGGTGATGTTCACGACCAGACCGCACAGACCGACGATGGCAAGGCATGACGAAGCGATAAGCGTGATCCAGATCAGCGTGCGATCGATGTTTGACTGGGCGCGTTCGTCCGACGCACGCAAGGTGGCCTGCACGTCGTCGAGATAAATGCCGGTGCCGATCATCCAGTTCCAGCGTGGCAGCGCGATCACGTAGCCCAGCTTCGGCGTCATCTGCTGGCGCGACGGTTTTTCCCAGGCGTACTGGACGTAGCCGCCGCCACCGCGGGCGGCCGCGATCAGACGCTGGATGGTGGGCGCGCCGGATTCGTCCTTGAGCGACCACAGGTTGTGGCCGACGAGTTCGGGCTGGCGGGGATGCATGAGGCTGCGGCCGTCGAGGTCGTAGACGAAGAAGTAGCCGTCCTTGCCGAACTCCATGCGTGCCAGGGTGGCGAGCGCAGCTTCGCGGGCGGCGGGCGTGTCTGGGCCGTTGTAAAGCGGTTCGATGGCGTTGCGCGCGAGACCGACGTAATGCAGCAGCTCGGCCCGCTTGTTGGCCAGCGATGTGGTTTCCACGGCTTCGTGCTGCGCGCGCGAGAGCTCGTTACCCTGGTGCCGCACGGCGAGCGCGATGGCAATCATCGCCAACGCGACCGGCAGTAGCGACAGGACGAAAAATTTCTGTCGGAGATTCATGGCGTTCGAACACCCCGCAATGCCGCGTTTCGCTAGTTTCTGGCCCTCGCACTACGTAATAGCACGTAGTGAACCTGCGTAGTTCCGCGCTTGTGGCATGGCGGGCAAACGCCAATACTACACGCCGAATCGTGGCTGGGGCTGCCGAGTGTAACGCCTTGGCCGTGTGCCGGTGTCGTCACCACGTCCGCGAAGTGCGCATGCCCGCATGCCGCTCCCGGAGATGACCTCACCGGTGCGCGCCGCCGTCGTTCCCCGAAAGTGGGAACGCGCATAGCGAGCCGGGACAGTAGGCTGCGATTCGGGACGGACCCAAAACGAAGCCGGCGCACATGCATCGCGAGCATGCAACGGACGTGCAAGGACACACGACGGGTCCACGACGCTCACACGGCGTCACACCAAGAGGCGGGACAGCGCCGCAACGGCACCGTCCCGGGTTGCTGCCTTAAGCAGGCAGTTCCGAGGAGAGACAATGAATCGCATCTGGCAACAACTGCCCTGGGCAGCGGTGGCCGTCGTCGGCGCGTGCGCGCTCGGCACGGTGGCTCTATCGCGCGGCGAAACCGTCAGCGCACTCTGGATCGTGATCGCAGCCATCTGCGTTTATCTGATCGCGTATCGCTTCTACAGCAAGTTCATCGCCACGCGCGTGGCGCAACTCGACGGCACCCGCATGACGCCGGCATGGCGCCATAACGACGGTCTGGATTACGTCCCGACCAATCGCTACGTGCTGTTCGGCCACCACTTTGCCGCGATTGCCGGTGCCGGACCGCTGGTCGGTCCGGTGCTCGCCGCGCAAATGGGCTATCTGCCGGGCATGCTGTGGATTCTCGCGGGCGTGGTTTTCGCGGGCGCGGTGCAGGATTTCATGGTGCTGTTCATCTCCACGCGGCGCGATGGCCGTTCGCTGGGCGATCTCGTGAAGGCCGAACTCGGCATGATTCCCGGTGTGATCGCACTGTTCGGCGCGTTCCTCATCATGATCATCATTCTCGCCGTGCTGGCGCTGATCGTGGTCAAGGCGCTCACCGGCTCGCCGTGGGGCACGTTCACTGTCGGGTTGACGATTCCGATCGCACTTTTCATGGGCGTGTACACGCGCTTCATACGTCCGGGTCGTATCGGCGAAGTGTCGATCATCGGCTTTGTCATGCTCATGGCCGCCATCTATTTCGGCCAAAGCGTGCACGACAGCGCTGCCCTCGCGCCACTGTTCACGTTCGACGGCAAGCAACTCACCTGGATGCTGATCGGATACGGTTTCGTCGCCTCGGTGTTGCCCGTTTGGCTGCTACTCGCACCGCGCGACTACCTGTCGACGTTCCTGAAGATCGGCACGATCCTCGCGCTCGCCATCGGCATTCTGGTCGTTGCCCCCGAACTGAAGATGCCCGCGCTGACACAATTCGTCGACGGCAGCGGTCCGGTCTGGTCGGGCAAGCTGTTCCCGTTCCTCTTCATTACGATCGCTTGCGGCGCCGTCTCCGGCTTCCACGCCCTGATCTCGTCGGGCACCACGCCGAAGTTGCTGGACAACGAGGTCAACGCGCGCTTCATCGGTTATGGCGGCATGCTGATGGAATCGTTCGTGGCCATCATGGCGCTGGTGGCCGCATCGGTGATCGATCCGGGCGTCTACTTCGCGATGAACAGCCCGGCCGCCGTGATCGGCACGACGCCGGAAGCCGTGGCGCAGGTCGTCTCGGGCTGGGGTTTCACGATCACGCCGGACGTGCTCACTGCCACGGCGCGCGCCGTCGGCGAAAATACGATCATTTCGCGCGCCGGTGGCGCCCCGACGCTTGCTGTCGGCATGGCGCACATCCTGCACCAGGTCGTGGGTGGCGAGGCGATGATGGCGTTCTGGTATCACTTCGCCATTCTGTTCGAAGCCCTGTTCATCCTGACCGCTGTCGATGCAGGCACGCGTGCCGGGCGCTTCATGCTGCAGGACCTGTTGGGCACGTTCGTGCCGTCGCTCAAGCGTACGGAGTCGCTGCCGGCCAACCTGATCGCTACCGCATTGTGCGTGGCTGCGTGGGGCTACTTCCTGTATCAGGGCGTGGTCGATCCGCTGGGCGGCATCAACACCCTGTGGCCGCTGTTCGGTATCTCCAACCAGATGCTCGCCGCCATCGCGCTGATTCTGGCGACCTGCGTGCTCTTCAAACTCAAGCGCGAACGCTTCGCCTGGGTGACGATTCTGCCCACGCTGTGGTTGCTTGCCTGCACGCTCACGGCGGGTTGGCAGAAGATGTTCGATCCGGATCCGAAGGTCGGCTTCCTCGCCCACGCAGCGAAGTATCAGACGGCATTGGCGGACGGCAAGTTGCTCGCCCCGGCCAAGACGGTGGCGCAGATGCAGCAGATCGTGTTCAACGACTACGTGGATGCCACGCTCGCCGGTGTGTTCATGTTCGTGGTGGTCGCGGTCGCGGTGTTCGGTTTGCGTACGATCCTCGTGGCACGCCGCAATCACAAACCGACGGCCAAGGAAACACCGTTCGAGCCGATGCCCGCCGGTCAGCGCGTCTGAGACGCCGCGCGCCGCACACGAACACAGGAGTCGCCATGCTTGATGAAGTCGGCAAGGTCGGACGGTATCTGGGGCAGGCCATGCGTCTGATGGTCGGTCTGCCCGATTACGACACGTATGTGGCGCACATGCAGGCCACACACCCGGATCGGCCGGTCATGAGCTACGAGGCGTTCTTCCGCGAGAGACAGGAAGCCCGTTACGGCGGCAAGAGCGGTGGCCGTTGCTGTTGAAGGACATTCGGCGATGTTACCGTTTATCCCTCGATGACGTCGCGAATGAAAAACACCCGGTGGAGATCCCACCGGGTGTCTTGTTTTCGCGACGTCGTTCGCCTTTGACCTTTGCCGGCCGGGTGCGCACGGCGTATGGCAGCCGACGCGACGCCGTCGTCACATCACCTTCGCACAGCGTTCGTGGGCCGCACTGCGACGGTAGCCGTCGAAGACCTGCGCGACCACGCGTACCAGCAAGCGACCCGCCGGCAGGACGCGCAGCCCGTGGGCGTCGATGGCAACGAGGCCGTCGGCGGCCAGATCGGCCAGTTCACCCAACTCGTTCGCGAAGTACGACACGAAGTCAACGCTGTGTGTCTGTTCGATGGTGCCGAAATCGAGCGCCATGTGACACATCAGACGCGAAATGACGTCACGCCGGATGTGGTCGTCCGCATCGAGCCGCACGCCCCGCGCGATGGCCAGTCCCCCGGCATCAATGGCGTCGTAATACGTTTTCAACGTCTTGGCGTTCTGCGCGTAGCTGTCGCCGATATGGCCGATGGCCGACATGCCCACACCGATGAGATCGCAATCGGCACGCGTGCTATATCCCTGGAAGTTGCGATGCAGGGTGCCCGCCGCCTGCGCGAGCGCGAGTTCGTCGTCGGGGCGGGCGAAGTGATCCATGCCGATGTAGACGTAACCGGCCGCGGTCAGGCGGGTAACGATGGTTTGCAGCAGCGCGAGCTTTTCCGGTCCGTCCGGCAGCGTATCCGGCAGGCAGCGCTGCATCTTGAACTGGCCGGGCAGATGCGCGTAGCTGAACACCGACAGTCGCTCGGGAGCCATCTCGATTACCGCGTCGAGCGTATTCGAAAACGACTCGGTCGTTTGATGCGGCAGGCCATAGATCAGATCGAAATTCACCGACTTGAAGCCGCAACCGCGCGCCGCGTCCAGTGTCGCTTCGACGAGCGCGCGTGGTTGCACGCGATGAATCGCTTCCTGAACGCGCGGGTCGAAGTCCTGCACGCCGATGGACAGACGATTAAAGCCGAGGGCACGCAGCGCGCGGATCGATGCCGGCCCCGCGCTGCGAGGATCGATCTCGATGGCGTACTCGGCGCTGTCGTCGTGCCCCATGACGAAGTGGCGCCCGATCGCATCGATGAGCGAGGCGATCTGTTCGAGCGACAGGAACGTCGGGGTGCCGCCACCCCAATGCATCTGGGCGAGCGCGCGCCCGGCGCCGAGCAGCGACGCCTGCCGCGCGATCTCGGCGTGCAGGCGTTCCACGTAGGCATCCGCATGCGCGCGATTGTTCGTGACGATCTTGGTGCACGCGCAGTAGAAGCACACCGTGTCGCAGAAGGGCACATGCGAATACAGGGAGACCGGCTTGCCGGTGCGCTTGGACTGGGCCGCGGCGCGCGCGTAATCGCTGGCGCTGAAATCGTCTCGGAACTGGAGCGCCGTGGGATATGACGTGTAACGCGGGCCGTTGACGTCGTAACGGCCGAGAAGGCGTGCGTCGAAGTGAAGTGGCGTGGTGTGCGCTGTGTGGGCCGTGGCGGTCTTGTGGTCGCCGGGCGCGTTGGCGCAAGGCGTCGACAAAATGGGAGTGGGGTTCATGACGAGGCCTGTAACAGTCGGTGGAGTCGGTGCAGCCGGTGACATTCGACTGTAGTGCCGCCGCGAGCGGCGTGTCGTGACCTGCGTCAAACACCCGGCGCGCGGCATGCATGCCGCGTGCGAACGGTGTCATGTGTTGTGCCATTGCGCAAAACTCGGCATCGGCGGCGCATTTGTGCGTTGACGTGCGCATGGGGCACGGCCGTCGTGCGTCAAAATCATTGCCGCGGCAGGCAAATTTTTGTCGCGTACGGTAAGCTAGCGCCTAATTGAAGTCCCCCGCCGTGTCGACAGCCCTGGCGGCACGCGCGAGGCTCGCCCCGGAACCGCCGGGGCGGCGGTCCGACCGGTGCCCGCGGGTATCCGCAGTGCCGGTACTTAGCCGGTCCGCCCATACTCGTTTTTGCCGGAACGACGCGGCATATCACGATCGGAAACAACATGGACCGTCTGCAATCGATGCGCGTTTTCGTCAAAGTGGCCGACAACGGGAGTTTCGCCCGTACGGCTGCCCAGATGGATCTGTCCGCCGCTGTCGTCACCCGGCACGTCGCAGAACTCGAATCGCACCTCGGCGTTCGCTTGCTCAATCGCACCACCCGCAGCCTGTCGCTCACCGGTGCCGGGCAGGTGTATCTCGAACGTTGCCGGCAGATCATCGACGAAGTCGACGAAGCCGATGCGCTGATTTCGAGCGCCTCTCGCGATCCCAAAGGCACATTGAAGGTCGTAGCGCCTGTCTCGTTCGGGGTGCGCAACCTCGCACCGCTCCTCAAGAAGTATCAGGAACTGCACCCGAAGGTGGTCGTGGATCTCACGCTGACCGACCGCGCGGTCGATCTGGTGGAAGAAGGTTACGACTGCGGCATTCTGCTCACACGCATGATCAACAGCGAAAGCCTGATCTCGCGCGTTCTGGCTGAAACGCGCGTGATGCTCTGCGCATCGCCGGCCTACATCGCCGAGCACGGCGAGCCGGTAACCCCGCAGGAGTTGGGCGAGCATGGGGTGCTGGGCCTGCCCAGCGAATTCTGGAGCGACGACCGCGTGTTCGCCGGGCCGGACGGCGAAGTTCGCGTGCGGGTGCAGAACAAGCTCATTTGCAACAACACGGCGCTGCTGCGTCAGTCGGTGCTGCTGGGACACGGCATTGCGTTTCTGCCGTCGTACCTCGTCGGCAACGATGTGCGCGACGGCGATCTCGTCGCGTTGATGCGCAACTATTCGCAAACGCCCATCGACGTCTCGCTCGTCTACCCGAGCCGTAAGTACCTCTCGGCGAAAACGCGCGGTTTCATCGATCTGACGGTCGAATACTTTCGCCAGAACGAGAGCATTTCGGCCGCCGAGCGCTGGGTGCCGCCGAAACTGTCCACTTCCGCCACACCTTCGACGCCGAATACCGAAATGCCCGTGTGACGCGGTTTGCATCCCAGGACGCAAAACGGCCACTCCCGCAAGGGAACCGGCCCCCAAGAGTTGGATTCATGTCCAAAACTATTGGGGGGCAGTTCAAAGGGAAGTGGCCGTTTTTTTATTGCCCCGGCGACACGGGGCAATGGCGACAAGGTGTGACAACCCCGGTAGAGCGGGTCAGAACGGTGCGTCGTCCTCGTCGAAGGCGGCATCGTCCGACTTGCCGGCCGTGGCCGACTTGGTCGCCGGCCTGGCCTTCGCGGCCGTCTTCTTGGCAGCGGCCTTCCTGGCCGGTGCCTTGGCCGCTGCGGTCTTCGTCGCCGTCTTGCGCGCCGGGGCGGCCTTCTCTTCGCCCTCGTCCGTTTCCGTGCCTGGCTTGGCTGCCGTCTTCTTCGGGGCCTTCGCTTCGAACTCGAAGCCGATCTTGCCGTCCTTCTGCTTGGCCAGATAGGCCTTGAACGTGCGGCCGGTGCGCGACGACTTGAAGTTCGTCAGCAGATCCGTCTTGCCCTCGGTGAGCAACTTGTGAATCTGTTCGCGCGAGATTTCCTGCTGGAGGATCACCTTGCCCGACGTGAAATCGCAGGTCTTCGGATTGGCCACGGCGTTCTCGCAGACGTAACGCATACCGTGCTCGAACACGCGTGCGTTGCACTTCGGGCAATGGCCGACCGGTTCCTGACCCGAGAAGTCCGGAGCTTCGCCGTCCTCGTCGCCGTTGTCCTGACCGAAGTCGAATTCGAGCTTGTAGCCCATTTCGTCATCGGGCGAGAGTTTGATGATGGCCGAGAACGGACGCCCCATCTTGCTGCGAAAGCCTGACAGCGGACCGATCGTCTTGTTCTTCAGAAGTTCTTCGACTTCCGGAATTTCGAACTGGCGTCCGCCCGGAATCTTCGAGATCGAGAAGTTGCACTTCGTACAGGCGAAACGACGGTAGTTCTCCTTGACCACGCCACCGCAATGCGGGCACGGCGTGCTAAGCGTTGCGTAATCGCCGGGAATGGTGTCCGAGTCGTATTCCTTCGCGCGCTTGACGATGGTCTGCGTCATCTGCGCGATTTCGTGCATGAACTCGTCGCGCTTGAGACCGCCACGCTCGATCTGCGAGAGCTTGGCTTCCCATTCGCCCGTGAGTTCGGGCAACGTGAGTTCGTCCACGCCGAGACCGCGCAGCAGCGTCATCAACTGGAAGGCCTTGGCCGTGGGATGCAACTCGCGGCCTTCGCGCACGAGGTACTTTTCTGTGAGCAGACCTTCGATGATCGCCGCGCGCGTGGCCGGGGTGCCGAGCCCCTTGCCCGCCATCGCTTCGCGTAGTTCGCCGTCTTCGACGAGCTTGCCCGCGCCTTCCATGGCGGAGAGCAGCGTGGCTTCGCTGTAGCGTGCGGGCGGCTTGGTTTGCAGGCCGATGGCGGCGACCTTGTCCACACCGACCTTCTCGTCCCTGGCGACCGGCACCAGGTTCGGCTGGTCTTCCTTGCTGTCTTTGGCGTCCTTGCCGTCGTCGGCGCCTTCCTTGCCGTAAATGGCAAGCCAGCCGGCCTGCACGAGCACCTTGCCTTCCGTCTTGAAGTGATGACCGACCACTTCCGTGATACGGGTCGTCACCTGATATTCGGCCGCGGGGAAGAACACCGCGAGGAAACGCTTGACCACGAGGTCGTACAGCTTCTGTTCCGGCTCGGACAGGTTCTTCGGCGCTTGCAGCGTCGGGATGATGGCGAAGTGATCGCTGATCTTGCTGTTGTCGAAGATCCGCTTGTTCGGCTTGACCCAGTCCTTGTTCAGGATCTGGCTGGCGAACTGGTGATAGTTGTTGCTCTCTTTGAGCACGGCCATCGTCTCCTTGACGGTGGCCAGATAGTCTTCCGGCAGGGCACGGGCGTCGGTACGCGGGTACGTCAGCACCTTGTGCTTTTCGTACAGGGCCTGCGCCAGACCGAGCGTGTTCTTCGCAGAGAAACCGAAACGGCTGTTGGCTTCGCGTTGCAGGCTCGTCAGATCGAACAGCAGCGGCGAGAGCTGGCTCGACGGCTTCGATTCTTCCGTGACGGTCCCGTGCTTGCCGCGCACGGCGGCCACGACCGACTCGGCGGCCGCCACGCTCCACAGACGCGAATCGCGCTGCTCGGGATCGAATTCGTTGCGCTTGAAGTTCGGGTCGAACCAACGGCCTTCATAGAAGCCGGCGGCTGCGACGAACTCCGCCTTGACTTCCCAGTAGTCGCGCGAGACGAACTTGCGGATCTTCTCTTCGCGCTCGACCACGATCGACAGCGTCGGTGTCTGCACGCGACCCACCGTCGTAAGGAAGAAGCCGCCGCCCTTGCTGTTGAAGGCGGTCATGGCACGCGTGCCGTTGATGCCGACGAGCCAGTCGGCTTCGGCGCGGCTGCGTGCGGCATCGGCCAGCGGCAGCATGTCGTCGTCCGTGCGCAGACGCTTGAAGCCGTCGCGGATCGATTGCGGCGTCATCGACTGAAGCCACAGGCGCTTGATCGGCTGCTTCGCCTTTGCGTGCTGGGCGATCAGGCGGAAAATCAGTTCCCCCTCGCGTCCCGCGTCACAGGCGTTGATCAGGACATCCACGTCCTTGCGCTTGATGAGCCGGGTGAGCACCTTCAGGCGCGACTCGCTCTTGGCAATCGGCTTGAGGTCGAAGTGGGGGGGAATCACGGGAAGGTTGGCGAAGCTCCACTTGCCGCGTTTGACTTCATAGTCTTCCGGCGCGCCGATTTCGACGAGGTGGCCAACCGCCGACGAGACGACGTAATCGTCGTTCTCGAAGTACTCGTCATGCTTGGTAAAGCCGCCCAGCGCCCGCGCGATGTCATTCGCGACAGACGGTTTCTCGGCAATGATCAGAGCTTTTGACATGACGTTAAGTAATATTGAGGGGGTGTCGCCAGGCGACATTCGTTGGCTTTATAACATATAGCCAACCCGGCGTTGCCGTCGGATCGGGCACAAGGCGTGCCTGAAAGCGGCACATCATAAGCGCGTCGCAAGCCGGCGGCAAGGGTGGGGACGGCGGGGCGCGCCCGCGCCCGTCCGGCGCCGTTCGGGCATTGCGCGGCGGGACTTCCGGGGATCAGCCGGCGAGCAGATGTTCGCGCAGCGCCGGGGCGACAACCGTGGCGTTACTCAGCACGCCCGCGTCGAGCATACGTTCCAAAATGCCGATCGCCGGCAGCACCGGACCGAAGAAACGGGCTTGTCCGGCGGACTGGGAGGTGTCCTGCACCAGCAGGGTCGGGAAATTCTCGATGTCGTGGTCGTCGAGCCAGTCGGCGTGCGTCTCGATATCCACCCAGACGAAACATAGCTCGGGATGCTTCGCCGCCAACTGCTCGAACGTCTGCGCGTATTCGCGGCACGTGCCGCACCACGCCGCGCACAGGCAGGCCACAAGGCGTGTGTTGCCATCGGCCAGCGCAGCAGCAAGCGCGGAACGGTCGGCGACGGGATCGAAAACGGGCATGGTGTCGTGATGTCGGTATCGGGATGTGGGGGCGGGCAGGGCACTCGCCGCTAGCGGGCCGGCCGGGGGCAGATCTGCACGAACCGGCCGCCCGGCAGGCGGGCCACGCGGCCATGGAGTTCGAGCACACCGAGTTGCGACAGGACGGTGGCAATGCCCAGACCGGAGCGCTCGCAGAGGGTGTCCGCGTTGACCGGATCATACCCCAGCGCCTCCAGGATCGCTGCCGTGCCCGCCGGCGGTGCGGCGGCGGAGTCGCCAACGGGTGGTTCGGGTGGTTCGGGCGTCATGCCGGCGTGGACCGCCGCGACGGTCCCCGCGTTCCCATTGCCAGCGGCGCGAAGGCGTTGTTCCCCATTGCGGGGCGCGGTCGAATTAGGCGGCCGATGCCGCACGGCGGTACGCCGCGGCCTGCCCTCTTTGGCGGCAAGGCTCGACGCGTCGGCCGGACACGCCATGCCCATCGCTTCGAGGATGTCTTCAGGGCACGCTGCCAGGGTTGCGCCGTCCCGTATCAGCACATGGCAGCCTTGACTCTGCGGGGCGTGGATCGAACCGGGCACGGCCAGCACGTCGCGCCCAAGTTCCCCCGCCAGACGCGCAGTGATGAGCGATCCCGAATGCGTCGTCGCTTCGATGACGGCAGTGCATCGTGCGAGCGCGGCGATGAGCCGGTTGCGTTGCGGAAAATGTTCCGGCCGGGGCGGGGTGCCGATGGGAAACGCCGAGAGCAGCAGGCCCCGCTCGGCAATTCGCTCTGCGAGGGCGCGATGGCGAAACGGGTAGACGATGTCCGCACCGGTGCCGATGATCGCGCACGTGCTGCCGACCGTGTCCAGTGCGCCTTCGTGCGCGGCTGCGTCAATACCGGCGGCAAGTCCCGATACGACCAGGACGCCCGCGTCGCCCAGTACCCGGGCGAAGTGACGTGCGTTGTCGCGTCCCTGCGGGGTCGCGCGTCGGCTGCCGACGAGCGCTGCCGCCATCCCTCCGGGCGCACCGGTGGCGTCGGCGCGGTTCGCCAGGCACACGTCGCCCCGGCAGTAGAGTATGGGCGGGGCATCGCCCAGGGCGAGAAGTGCACGCGGGTAGACCGCCTCGGACAGGGTGACGACGGTGCATCCCGGGTGCGACGCCCATGCCAGCGTGCCGGCGATCAGTTCGGCGAGATCGGCGCACGTGCGGGCGAGCAGACGCGAGGCGACGTCGTGCGGCACGATCTCCGTCAATACGGCGCGTGGCGTCTGGAAAACGACGCCGGGCGGCCCGAGTGCCGCCAGCAGACGCCGTGCCGCGGCGGGCGGCACGCCGGGCGTATGGCACAACCGCAGCCAGTCTGCGATTTCGTCCGGGGAAGCCCCGGCCTGCCTGTTTGGGACAGGGGGCGCCGGCGGGAGCGCTATGCTAAAATTTTTCATCATCCGGTAAGCATTGACCGGGGGGCCAGAGCAGGCAGCGCGCGCGGCGACTCGTCGCGGCGCTCATCAGCCATCGCACGATTGTGCGTTGGCAGGCGCCCACGGGGCAATGCGGCGAATTCCCGTTTTCATCATGGCATTGCTACCCATTCTTCAGTACCCCGATCCGCGTCTGCACAAGGTGGCCAAACCGGTTGCCGAAGTCGACGACCGGATCCGTCAACTCGTCAGGGACATGGCCGAGACCATGTACGACGCCCCCGGCATCGGCCTCGCAGCCACGCAGGTCGACGTTCACGAACAGGTCATCGTGATGGACCTCTCGGAGACGCGCGACGAATTGCGCGTGTTCATCAATCCGAAGATCGTCTGGCGCAGCGACGAGCAGAAGGTCTACGAAGAGGGTTGTCTCTCCGTGCCCGGCATTTACGACGAAGTCGAGCGTGCCGACCGCGTGCGCGTGGAAGCGCTGAATGAAAACGGCGAGAAGTTCACGATCGACGCCGACGACCTGCTCGCCGTGTGCATCCAGCATGAAATGGATCACCTCAAGGGCCGCGTGTTCGTGGAGTACCTCTCGCCGCTCAAGCGCAACCGCATCAAGGCGAAGATGAAGAAGCAGGCCGTACGCGCCTGATTCCCCGCGGCGACGCCCATGGTTGGGCGCGCACGGTAAAGTCCTCTATACTTGCAGCGCTCGCGGGCCATGGGTCCGCCTTCTGCCGCTGCGACGGGGCGTCCCGAACGTCTGCCGCCGGGCCAAATTCCCGACTGTCCGCCGAGATGTCCATCGTCACCACTTCGCCGCCCTCCTTGCCCCCCTCGCCCCCCGCGCCCGCTTCGTATTCGGCACGCTCCCGCACGGTCTTCTGGCTGAGTGCCGCACTGCTGTTCGCCTTCCTGCTCGCCGGCCTGTTCGACCGCGATCCCTGGAAAGCCGATGAGCCGTATTCCGTCGGTATGGTGCTCAACTTCTTCCGGGGCCACGATCTGATCGTGCCGCGCGTGGCCGCCGATCCCTTCGTCGAGAAGCCGCCCGTCATGTACTGGACGGGGGCGATGTTGGCGAGAGCGACCTCCGGTGTGCTGCCGGTGTTCCAGGGCGCGCAGCTCGCCGTGCTGGCGTGGCTCGTGCTCGCCGTGTTCTGCGTCGGGCGTCTCGCGCAACGGTTATACGGTTCGGACAACTTCCACTGGCTCGCGCCGATGCTCATGGTCGGCAGCTTCGGCGCCATCGAGAACATCCATAAATTGACGGCGGATGTCCCCCAACTCGCGGGGGCGGCGCTGGCGTTGGCTGCGTTGGCACGTCTGGCCAGATCCGAAAGTTGCGCGCGCCGGTGGGGCCTGTTGTTCGGCACGGGCGCGGGTATCGCATTCCTTAGCAAGGGGCTGCTCGTGCCCGGCGTGCTCGGGCTCACGGCGCTGGCCGTGCTCGTGCTGCCGGCTTATCGCACGCGCCGTTATGCCGCGGCGCTCGGCTGGGCGGTGCTGGCGTCGCTGCCGTGGCTGATCGTCTGGCCGGTGCTGTTCTGGCGTGCGTCCGAGCCGCTGTTCATCGAATGGTTCTGGGACAACAACTTCGGCCGGTTCTTCGGTTTCGTGCATCTGGGCGGCGAGCGCAAGTCTTATTGGAACGACGTGACGAGTCTGCTCGGGCTGACGTTCCCGGCGGGCTGGCTCGCGCTGGGCGCATGGATCGCGCAATGTCGGCAAACCGGCTTGCGGCGCTTCGCCGCCGAACGCCCCGAGCTCGCCATGCTGTGGCTTTACGTCGTGCTGTTCGTGTTGACGCTGGTGGTCTCGTCGGCGATCCGCGACATCTATATGTTGTCGCTCTTCCCGGCCATCGCGGTGCTCGGCGCGGGCGTTCGCCTGCCTTCATGGCTCGAGAAGACATGGTCGGGCGTGGCGCTCGTGCTCATGAGCGTGCTGGGCGTGTTCCTGTGGGTTCGCTGGGGGCTGCAACTGACCGGCAATGGCCATGTTGCGGCCGGGCCGATCGGCAAGTGGCTGCCGCTCGATTACGTGCTGCCGTTTTCGCCGGGGCTCGTGTTGGCAGCGGTCGTTGTTGCGGGCTTGTGGGTGAGCGCCATCGTGCATCGCCGCGCCCTTGGCGCGCTCGTCTTCGGTTTTGCCGGACTGACGTTCGTATGGGGAACGCTCTCGACGTTGCTGCTCCCGTGGGTCAACGAAGCGCGAAGCTATCGCACGCCGTTCGCCTCGCTCAAAGCGGCGCTCGCGAAGGTGCCGCATACCGGTACATCCGAAGCGAGCACTTGCGTCGGATCGTTCAACGTCGGCGAATCGGAGCGCGGCATGCTTGACTATTTCATCGATGTTCGCCCGGTACAGTTGCCGGGGCTGGCCGACGCCTCGCGTTGCGGCGTGCTGCTCGTGCTCGACAAGGCCAGCTCACGGATCACCGTGCCCGAGGGCTGGCAGATGATCTGGCAGGGCGGTCGCGCAGGCGACACGAACGAGCGTTTCCGTGCGTTCGTCCCGTCTGCCGTCAAATAAATGAAGGCACGCCAGAGCGTGCCAGGCAGCGTTCAGCAGGAGGAAGTTCGTCATGACGCTTCGCATCGTTTTCGCCGGTACGCCGGAATTCGCCCAAACCGCGCTCGCCGCCATCGATGCCGCCGGCTTTTCTGTGGAGTTGGTGCTCACTCAGCCGGATCGTCCTGCCGGACGGGGCATGAAGTTGCAGGCCAGTCCGGTCAAGCGCTACGCCCAGGCACATGGCATGCCGATCGCGCAGCCACCCTCGCTGCGACGCCACGGCAAGTATCCGGAGGAAGCCACGGCGGCTATCGAGCAACTGCGCGCGCTTGCGCCGGACGTCATGGTCGTGGCGGCATACGGCCTGATCCTGCCGCAGGAAGTGCTCGATTTGCCGCGTTACGGCTGTCTTAACATCCATGGCTCGTTGCTGCCGCGTTGGCGGGGGGCCGCACCGATTCACCGCGCCATCGAGTCGGGCGACGCCGAGACCGGCATCACCATCATGCAGATGGACGCAGGGCTCGACACGGGCGCGATGATCCTGCGCGAGGTCGAACCCATTGGCCCGGAGGACACCACGTCGACGCTGCACGACCGCATGGCGGCGCTGGGCGGCAAGCTTATCGTCGACGCGCTGCGTCAACTGGCGCGCGACGGCCACCTGCCGTCCGTGGCGCAACCCGACGCCGGTGTGACCTATGCCGAGAAGATCGCCAAGCACGAAGCGGTACTCGACTGGCGCCGACCGGCGCAAGCGCTCGCACGGCAGGTCCGGGCGTTCGACCCGTTTCCCGGTGCACTGGGCACCGTGCACGCCACGCCCGTGAAACTGTGGCGTGCGAGCGCGGTCTCCGGACAAACGGGTGCGTCGCCGGGCACGGTGCTCGAAGTGAGCGCCGACGCCATCGTGATCGCCTGCGGCGAAGGGGCACTGCGCGTGACCGAGTGTCAAAAGCCGGGCGGCAGGCGTTTGCCGGTGCGCGAGTTTCTCGCGGGCTTCACCGTCGCGGCGGGCGACGTTTTTGCGTCCGGCGTTCCGGACGCCAAGCCGGACTGAGAGGTGGTGTTGGGAAACGTCGTTCCGATCAATAAAACAGAACGAAAATGTCGTAAAACGTCTTCGAAGTCGCAGGGAATCCCGGGGAACGTCGGAAAAATGTTCGAATCGGCGGCCGCAGACGTTGAATTTTCCCCATGCGGCGCCATCTAACGCCCGAGGACACGCAAAGTGCGTGATTCCCTCAAGTCATCAAGAATTTGCAGAGGAGAACACCATGTTCAATTGGATGAAGACCACCCTGCTGATGGCGGCCATCACCGCGTTGTTCATGGTGGTGGGCGGCATGATCGGCGGCAGGCAGGGCATGATGCTCGCGCTGGCGTTCGCGCTCGCGATGAATTTCTTTTCGTACTGGTTCTCGGACAAGATGGTGCTGCGCATGTACAACGCGCAGCAGGTCGACGAGACCAGCGCGCCGCAGTTCTACAACATGGTGCGCGACCTGTCGCAGCGTGCCGGACTGCCGATGCCGAAGGTGTATCTCATCAACGAGGACGCCCCGAACGCATTCGCCACCGGCCGCAACCCGGATAACGCCGCCGTGGCGGCGACGACCGGCATTCTGCGCGTGCTCTCCGAGCGCGAACTGCGCGGTGTGATGGCGCACGAACTGGCGCACGTGAAACACCGCGACATTCTGATTTCGACGATTTCCGCCACGATGGCCGGTGCGATTTCCGCGCTCGCCAATTTCGCCATGTTCTTCGGCGGACGCGACGAGAACGGCCGTCCCGCCAACCCGATCGCCAGCATTGCGGTGGCGATTCTCGCGCCGCTGGCCGCTTCGTTGATCCAGATGGCGATCTCGCGTGCCCGCGAGTTCGAGGCGGACCGCGGCGGTGCGCAGATCTCAGGCGATCCGCAGGCTCTCGCCTCGGCGCTCGACAAGATTCATCGCTATGCGCAGGGCATTCCGTTCGACACGGCCGAGCAGCATCCGGCCACCGCGCAGATGATGATCATGAACCCGCTGCGCGCAGGCGGATTGCAGAACCTCTTCAGCACGCACCCGGCGACCGAGGAGCGCATCGCCCGGCTCATGGAAATGGCGCGCACGGGGCGTTTCGAATAATCCGTCGCCACGAATCGGCCTCGTCGGTCTGCTATTCTGTTGCCCGACACCGTCCGATAGCCCTCCCATGCCCGCCGTCGAGCGGGCATGTTTGTTTGTAGAAGCCCATGCCGCAACCGAGTCTGCCCACCGAATCCCTGGCCTATGCGCTTCAGCGCGCTGCGCAGGCCCTCGAATCCGTCCAGAAGGGCACCGCATTGCCGCAGGCACTCGCGCAGGCCACCATCCAGTGCCCGCCGGCCGCCCGGGCCGCTTCGCAAGATCTCGCATACCGCGCGGTGCGGCGTCTGGGCAGCAGCCGGGCGTTGCTCGATCTGCTCGTCAAGTCGGCCCTGCAAGCCCGCGTGCGCGACATCCTGCTGTGCGCGCTGGCGTTGCTGCGAGACCCTCCCGAAGGCGCGGCATATACCGAATTTACCGTCGTCGATCAGGCTGTCGAAGCGATTGCCGCGCAACGGCGCACGGCGGCCGCAAAGGGGCTCGCCAACGCCGTGCTGCGCCGGTTTCTGCGCGAGCGCAACGCCTTGACGGCGCAAATCGCCGAACATCCCGAAGCGCGGTGGAATTACCCGCTGTGGTGGATCGACACCGTGCGAGAGGCGTACCCCGACCGATGGGAGATGCTGCTGGCCGCCGGCGACAGCCGGGGACCGATGACGTTGCGCGTGAACACGCGCCGCATCAGTGTGGCGCAGATGCAGGCGAATCTGGCCCAGGCCGGCATGCAAGCCGAAGTGATCGGCCCGGTGGCGCTGCGCCTCGCGCAGGCGGTGCCGGTGGAGCGGTTGCCCGGCTTCGCAAACGGTTGGGTCTCGGTGCAGGATGCCGGTGCGCAACTCGCCGCGCCGCTGGTGCTGGGCGAACAGCCGCACGCAGGTCTGCGCGTGCTGGATGCCTGCGCGGCGCCCGGCGGCAAGACGGGGCACCTGCTCGAAATGGCGGACGTGCACGTCACGGCGCTGGAGTCCGACCGCACGCGCGTGCCGCGCATCTACGAAAATCTGGAACGTCTCGGGCTGCAAGCCGACGTGCGCATCGGCGACGCCGGCAATCCGTCGAAGTGGTCGGGCGGCGGTTGGGACGGCGTGCCGTTCGACCGGATTCTGGCGGACGTACCGTGCTCGGCGGCGGGCATCGTGCGCCGTCACCCCGACATTCGGTGGCTGCGCCGGGCATCCGACATCGCGGCGCTGGTGGACGAGCAGCGCCGCATTCTGCTTGCGCTGTGGGACACGCTGGCCGTGGGCGGCGAACTGATCTATGCGACGTGTTCCATCTTCCCCGCGGAAAACGAACGGCAAGCGCAATGGTTTGAACGTGTTCGCTCAGATGCGGTACGATTGGACGCTCCCGGGCAATTGCTAATGACCCCTGGCGGCGCCCATGACGGCTTCTACTACGCTCGCTTCCAGAAACGGTGACCTTCTCCCAACGGCTACTGGCCTGCCTGCTGCCGCTGCTGTGCGTTCTTGCGCTCGGCTACGCGGCGAGCGCGCGCGCCGACAACGAAATTCAGGTGCGCGAAGTCCGGCTCGAACCGTCCGAGGGCGGCTGGTCGCTCGACGCGCGCTTCGCCTTCGAGCTCAATAGCAGTCTCGAAGACGCCGTCAATCGTGGCGTCTCCCTCTATTTCACGACCGACTTCGAACTCACGCGCTCGCGCTGGTACTGGTTCGACGAGAAGGTCGTCAACACGTCTCAGAGCGTGCGGTTGTGGTTTCAGCCGCTCACGCGTCAATACCGCGTCTCCAGCAATAACGGCAACAGCAACAGCGGTGGCCTGCAACTCGGCTTCGGCTCGTTGCGCGAGGCACTCGCGCTCGTGCGCAACGTCAGTGGCTGGCGGGTGATCGAGAAGGGCGTGGTCAAGCCGGGCACGCAGTATCAGGCGTCAGTGCGCATGCGTCTCGATAACGCGCTCATGCCCAAGCCGTTTCAGATCGACGCCGTGAACAACCGCGACTGGAACCTGAGCTCCGACTGGGCGCGCTTCCTGTTCTCGCCGTCTCCGCCGCCTGCGGCGGCGAGTCTGCCGACGGCTCCGGTCAATGCTGCGGCGACGCCCGGCCCGGGGACTTCCGCCTCGGGCGCCGGGTCGCCGACGACGCCGGCGCCGACCGGCACGTCGTCGGGCATCGGATCGACGGGGCTCACCGTGGCGGCCCCGGCAGCGCCGGAGGCATCGGATGGCGGCAATGGCAGGAATGGCGCGCCGGTCGCCGCGGCTCGACTGACGGGCAAGCTGCCGCTCGCCTTCAACGCGGCGGTGCCGCCCGGAGCTGCCCGTGTCAAATAACGGCGGCGGCCTGCTCAAGCACATCGTCATTCGCACGCTGATCGTCACGATGGCGCTGGTCGCCATCGGCCTGTTCGGCCTGCTGGCGCTCGCCTCGGCCAATACCGAATTTTTCGACCGCTACTATTCGCTGCTCTACACGGCGAACATTGCCGTTGCGATCATCTTCGTCTTCATCGTCGGCGCGCTCGTGTGGATCATCCTGGTCCGGTTGCGCCAGCGGCGCTTCGGCACGCGACTGCTGGCGAAGCTCGCCATCTTCTTTGCGCTGGTCGGCGTGCTGCCGGGCGGCATCATTTACCTCGTGTCATTGCAATTCGTCTCGCGCAGCATCGAATCGTGGTTCGACGTGCGCGTGGAAACCGCGTTGGACTCCGGCCTGGAACTCGGTCGCGCGATTCTGAACAACGGCCTGTCCGATCTGAGCGCCAAGGCGCAACTGGTGGCCGATAACCTCGCGTCGAGCGGCGACAAGGGCGGCACGCTCACGCTGCTTCGCATGCGCGATCAGTTCGGTTTGCAGGACGCGACCATCGTCGACGGCAACGGCCGTGTGCTGGCGTCCGCGTCGGGCAACTTCAATGCGCTGGTGCCCGATCTGCCCACGCCATTGATGTTGCGCCAGGCACGTGTGCAGTCGCGCGGCTACACCGCAATCGAGGGCGGCAGCGAAGGCTACGACAAGCACGAAGGACACGACCAGTTGCGGTGGCGGGTCGTGATACGGATTCCGTCGAGCTATACCTCGTCGTTGCAGGACGACGAGCGCTTCCTGCAAGTCACGCAGTTCGTGCCGGCCAACCTGGCGCAGAACGCCGAGGCTGTGCAGAACGCCTATCGCGAATATCAGGAAAAGGCGCTCGGGCGCACCGGCCTGCGCAAGATGTATATCGGCACGCTGACGCTGTCGCTGTTCCTCGCGACCTTCGTGGCGATGATGCTCGCGCTGGCGCTCGGCAGCCAGCTCGCGCGGCCGCTGTTCCTGCTCGCACGCGGCACGCAGGAAGTGGCGGCGGGCGACTTGTCGCCGAAGGGCGAAGTTCGCACCAACGACGAACTCGGCTTCCTTACGCAGGCATTCAATGCGATGACGCGTCAGTTGTCCGACGCGCGCGCCACCGTCGAGCGCAACCGGCTGGCACTGGAGAGTTCGAAGGCCCACCTGGAAAGTATTCTGTCGAGTCTCACGGCCGGGGTCTTCGTGTTCGACCGCGACTTCAGGCTCACGACCGCCAACGCGGGCGCAGAGCGCATCTTCAAGCAGAGTTTTCAGGGGGAGCTCAACCGTTCGCCCGCCCATATTCCGGCACTGGTAGAGTTCGGGGAAACGTTGCGGCGCGCGTTTGCGGATCGCGATGCCAATGCCGACCTCGGCCCGGGCGGACACTGGCAACAGCAGATCGGTCTGACGCTGCCTGGCGAAACCGATGGCGTGACGTTGCTGGTGCGCGGCTCGCATCTACCCGAACCCATGGTCGCGGTGGATGGTGTGCCGACACGCGCGGGCGGCGGTTATGTGGTGGTGTTCGACGACATCAGCGACGTGATCTCCGCGCAGCGTTCGGTGGCGTGGGCCGAAGTGGCGCGGCGTCTCGCGCACGAGATCAAGAATCCGCTCACGCCGATTCAGCTCTCGGCGGAGCGCTTGCAGATGAAGCTGTCCGACAAGCTGCCGCCGGCCGACGCCGAAGTGCTGCGAAAGGGCGCGACGACCATCGTCAATCAGGTCGCGGCGATGAAACGCATGGTCGACGACTTCCGCGATTACGCGCGTCTGCCGCCGGCGATCATGCACCCGTTGCAACTCAACGATCTGATTGGCGAGGTGCTGACGTTATACGGGGTGGATGAAGGGCGTGGCGCGATTCGGCCGTATCTCGATGCCGAACTGCCGGAGATTCGTGGAGACTCGACGCAATTGCGGCAGGTTATCCATAATCTGCTCCAGAATGCTCAAGATGCCGTCGGCGGAACCGAAAACCCTCTTATCACGGTGGAAACGAAGACAGTAGAATACGCAGGAACGGATGTGCATCCTGGTGAACCGAAGCGCACGGCAGTGCGTCTGACGATCACGGATAACGGGCCGGGTTTCCCGGCGCGCATTCTGACCCGCGCCTTCGAACCGTACGTGACGACCAAGTCGAAGGGCACCGGACTCGGATTGGCGATGGTCAAGAAGATCATCGACGAGCATCAGGCGCGCATTGATATTCGTAATCGGTCCTTACCCGAGGGCGAAGGCAGTGCAGGTGCACAGATTTCGATCTTGTTTACTCAATTGGCTGACGACCAGGAACTGCCGCGCAACAAGCCGGCAGAACACACGAAGGTAGCGTAAATGGCAACCATTTTGGTGGTGGATGACGAAATGGGGATCCGGGAGCTGCTCTCGGAGATTCTGAGCGACGAAGGACACGTCGTGGAGGTGGCGGAGAACGCGCAGGAAGCGCGTGCGTTCCGTGCCGCCCACACGCCCGACCTCGTGCTGCTCGATATCTGGATGCCCGATACCGACGGCGTGACTTTGCTCAAGGAATGGGCGGCGCAGCAACTGCTGACCATGCCCGTGATCATGATGTCGGGACACGCCACGATCGATACGGCAGTGGAAGCCACGAAGATCGGTGCGCTCAATTTCCTGGAAAAGCCCATCGCACTGCAAAAGTTGTTGCAGGCGGTGGAGCAGGGACTGGCACGTGGCAAGCGCGAAGTCTCCGGCGGTGCGACCGGTGCCTTCGACGGCGACGACGAATCGCTCGACACCGGTGTGTTCGGTGAGAGCGAAACGCGCCATGCGGGCAACGGGCTGAACGGCGTGGCGTCGCATCATGCGCCGCTCGGCGGGAGCGATGCCGAAGGCGCGAGCGGCGTGGCTGGCTCGGGCATGTCGGCGGACATCTCCTTCGACGTGCCGCTGCGCGAGGCGCGCGACGCTTTCGAGCGCGCCTACTTCGCCTACCATCTGGCCAAAGAACACGGCAGCATGACCCGCGTGGCGGAAAAAACGGGACTGGAGCGTACGCATCTGTATCGCAAGCTCAAGCAACTGGGCGTGGAACTGTCCAAGAGCAAGACCTGACGGCGTGGCAGGGTGAGGTGGCGTGCGGCGTCGTCATGCCGCACGAATATCGTGGCCAATGCAGATTTTTTCGATGAAGGGCTTGCGCAAAGCGCATTCAGTCTCTATAATCGCTTCTCTCTTGGCCCGGTAGCTCAGTTGGTAGAGCAGCGGATTGAAAATCCGCGTGTCGTTGGTTCGATTCCGACCCAGGCCACCAAATTCGAAGGGCTTGCGCATATCGCAAGCCCTTTTTGCGTTTTGAACGAAAACGCTGCCCGATGATGGGTATAACGGCCCGGCGATAGCGACGCGGGGCAACGCGGTTCAAAATCGCGTGACATATCCCGCACGCGGGCTGCCCCGGAGGGTCCGACATGGCCCGATCGCTTGGTATCCGACGGCAGCCGCAAGCGCGTGCCCCGGCCCTTGTTGTCTCGATGATGCGATGTCCTGACGGCAATGGCGATACTGCTAGCGCACGATCATGACGACAAGCACCGATTCCGCTCTGGTTCTGTTCTCCGGTGGACAGGATTCCACCACCTGTCTTGCATGGGCACTCTCGCGTTACGCGCGCGTCGAGACGCTGGGTTTCGATTACGGCCAGCGCCACAGCGTGGAGCTGGAGTGCCGTACCGACGTGCTGGCCAAGCTGCGCGAACGTTTTGCGCAGTGGGCGCCGCGTCTGGGCGACGATCACATGATCGATCTGTCGATTCTTGGGCAGATCAGCGAGACGTCGCTCACGCGCGAGACCACGATTGCGATGGCGGCCAACAATCTGCCGAACACCTTCGTGCCGGGCCGGAATCTGCTGTTTCTGACGATTGGTGCGACCATTGCGTATCGACGCGGTCTGCGCGTGCTGGTCGGCGGCATGTGCGAGACGGACTTTTCGGGCTACCCCGATTGCCGCGACGACACGATGAAGGCGCTTCAGGTCGCGCTCAATCTGGGCATGGACCAGCGTTTCATCGTCGAGACGCCGCTCATGTGGATCGACAAGGCCGACACTTGGCAGATGGCGCAGGATCTGGGCGGCGACCTGCTCGTCGAGACGGTGCGCGAAGACACGCACACCTGCTATCTGGGCGAGCGCAGCGTGTTGCACGCGTGGGGTTACGGATGCGGCGAATGCCCCGCGTGTCAGTTGCGTCAGCGCGGCTACGAGCAGTGGCGGGCGCGCAGCGACGGCAGTGCTGCCTGACGCGTGCGCCGGGTATCCGGTCGAAATCGCCTATCGAAAGCACGGATCGAACGCATACATCGAACGCATCAACGAGAGAGTCAAGTCGAGAACATCATGACGTACGCGGTAAAGGAAATCTTCTACACATTGCAGGGCGAGGGCGCGAACGCCGGACGCCCGGCCGTGTTCTGCCGGTTTGCAGGCTGCAATCTGTGGACGGGCCGCGAAGAAGACCGTGCCGAGGCGGTATGCCAGTTCTGCGACACGGATTTCGTGGGCACCGACGGCGAGAACGGCGGCAAGTACCGCACGCCGGCCGACCTGGTCGCGCAGATCGTGGCCCTGTGGCCGCAAGGCGATCGCGCGCACCGCTTCGTCGTATGCACGGGCGGCGAGCCGCTGCTTCAGCTCGACGCGCCGCTCATCGATGCGCTGCATGCCGAGGGTTTCCGCATTGCGGTCGAAACCAATGGCACGCAGGCGATCCCCGACGGTATCGACTGGGTGTGCGTGAGTCCGAAGGCGGATGCCGAGATGGTCGTCACGCGTGGCGACGAACTGAAAGTCGTGGTGCCGCAGGATCGTCAGCGTCTGGCCGATTACGAAGCCCTCGACTTCACGCACTTCTATCTCCAGCCGATGGATGGCCCGCTGCGTGACACCAACACGCGGCTGGCGATCGAGTACTGCAAGTCGCATCCGCGCTGGTCGCTGTCGATGCAGACGCACAAATATCTGAATATTCCCTGAGCCGTTGCCGTGATTACGATTACCCGGAAACTCGAATTCGATGCGGGCCACCGCATTCCCGACCACCGCAGCCAGTGCCGCAACCTGCACGGGCATCGCTACGTGCTCGAAATCACTCTCGCGGGCGAGGTGAGTCGCGAGAGCGGCGCGTCCGACAACGGCATGGTCATGGACTTCGCCGACGTGAAGGCGCTCGCCAACGAGCATCTCGTCTCCGTGTGGGATCACGCGTTCCTCGTCTATGAAGGCGATACGGCCGTGCGTAATTTCCTCGAGACGATGCCCGGCCACAAGACCGTGGTGTTCGATCGTGTGCCCACGGTCGAGAATCTGGCGGCCGCGGCATTCGACAAGCTTAGCCACGTGTTCGACGCGCACTATGGCCGCGACCTGCGTCTCGTGCGTTTGCGCCTGTACGAAACGCCGAACTGCTGGTCGGAAGTCACCGCCTGAGCCCGAAGGCTTCGATGGTGCCTTCGCGAAACCGTGTTTCCGTTTTGGGATGACGCCCGACGCGAGCCGGATCCGATAGTTCGCCCGCAAACGCGACGGCGCCCGGTGCCCGGATGACCGAAATTGCAACCCGCCGGATCATGAGTCCGGCGGGTTTTTATTTTTCGGAGAAGCCATGACACAAATTTCAGCGTCCGCGGTAGTGGCACACGACACGCCGACGGGCGTCCGGCTGCGTTCCATTCGCCGCATCGGTTCGCAACAGAATCTGCTTTCGCTGGACCATGTTGCCAACCGGTGCGCGGCGCCTGCCGTCGACCCCGGAGCCCCGCGACGTCCGCGCGCCGGCTTTGACGAATTTCGCGAAGATGCGACGGGCGCCCGGTCGCAATCCCGGGGCGGTGCCGGTGCGAGAACGATGGCCGTGGCGCCAAGTGCGCCGCTCGCGCTCATGCCGTCCGGCGATGCCCAGACATTCGCCGCTCACCCCTGGGACGACCCGCCGCCGCCATATGCCCCGCGAGGCCGGGAGCCGGAGGTCTTGCCGCCATGCGCCCCGCCGCCGTACGGCGCATCGGACGCCCTCCAGGTCAGCGCTTCGCCGTGGGTATCCGCGTCTGCGCTGCCGCCACCGCCACCCTACGCTCCGCCATCCATAGACGCGTATTTGCGCGCCGGCTTCCCTCACTCCGATGTCTGACGCGATGTGCTACGAAGCCTCGCGGCAAACGTAGCGTTCGGGACCGGCGGATTCGACATCGCCCGGTCCCGATGCGAGAACCGCACCTCCCGGTCCGGCGCCCCTCTCTAAAGGACCTCATCGGGGTCGAAGGCCGCGCAAAGGCACCCGACGTGGAATGTCGCGCTATGATGCGGCTGGCATACCTCAATCCGATACGAAACCCGAAATAACGAAAGGGGACTCCGATATGAAGACGTTGCTGCGCGGCCTGCTGACCGCCTTCCTGTTCACCGTTTTTGCCGTGCCGGCGACATCGGCATTCGCCGAAGACAAGGTCGTGTATCACATCAACGATGCCGAGCATCAGGCGCTTGCCGGCCTGCGTAACATCCGCAACCAGCTCGATACGGTGCCCGAGTCGAAAATCGTCGTCGTCGCGCATTCGCAGGGCGTCGATTTCCTGATGGAAAGCTATAAGGACGCGGCCACCGTGGGCCCGCTGATCTCTGCCCTGCATGCGCGAGGCGTTAAATTCGAAGTGTGCGAAATCACGCTCAAGCAGCGCAATCTGAAGAAGGACCAGTTCGTGCTCGATGCCGATTTCACACCGTCGGGCGTGGTCGAACTCACGCGCTTGCAGCAAAAGGGCTACGCCTACATCAAGCCGTAAGTGTGTGCTGCGTCGCAACGCGAAGCCCCGGCCTGCGCCGGGGCTTCGCGTTTGTGCCGGGGGAGCGTTGCAGGACACGACCGTCGTCGTCCGGGCACGCTTCCGGCAACGGCTTTTCGTTTGGCGCACAATAGGCACACGCCCGCTCCCGGAGGTGCCCCATGAGCCATGTCGTCCCGACGTCTTCCGCCTCGCGCCGGTGGCTCGCCAGCGCCGTGCTCGCGCTCACCGGTGTCGCGTGCGCGCCGATTCCCTACGCCGTGGCAGCCGCGCAGGCGCCCGCCCAGGCGCTGACCGACGAGGCCGTGCACTACTACGAGACGGGCCAGCAGACGCAGGCACGCGAAGCGTTCCGGCGTGCTGCCGAGCAGGGTAACCGTCTTGCGCAATTCGATTACGCGATGATGTTGCTCAACGGCGAGGGCGCCGACGCCGATCCCAGCGGCGCCGTGCATTGGCTCGAGCGTGCCGCGAACGCCGGCATGACGCAGGCGCAATACGTCTACGCCAGGATGTTCGACGATGGCTATGTCGTCGGCAAATCGATTCCTCAGGCCAACCTCTGGTACGAGAAGGCGGCGCGCCAGGGGCACGTGCAGGCGCAGGCTGCCATCGCCAACGAGTACTTCATCGGACGAGGTGTCCCCAAGGACTACAAGACTGCGTTCACCTGGTACGAGAAAGCCGCGCGGGGCGGCGACCTGCCGTCGCAATACATCGTGGCCAGCTATTACGAGCGCGGCTATGGCGTCGTGACGCCTGACCCCGAACGCGCGCGACTGTGGTACGCAAAGGCCGCGGCCCAGGGCGACGTGGCGGCGCAAGGCAAGCTCGACGCCATGAACCGCGAACGCGCACAGCAGGGCGCGCTGGCGCCCGGCGCCAACACGGCCAAATAGCGCATCGCCCTTGGCAAATCTTGATCGCTCTTAATTCCGCTGCGAAGAATCCCATCATGAATCGCTGATCGACGGTCGGTATTCTCAACCTCAACGAATTCATTGTTGAGGAGCGCGAACGACCCTTGCCGGAATCCGATGTCCGACCGGCCGCGCACGCTCGCGAAGAGATGATGGAATCAGACACCCGACCCGCAGAGATCGACAGCCATCCGCCCGGTGCCGTATTACGCCTGTTGACCGGACCGATGCGCGGTTGCGAATTCTCCCTCTCGCCAGGGGTGACGCTGTTCGTCGTCGGTCCGAGCGATCCCGCCATCGACCGGGGCTGGCAAACGGAAATGCCGCCCAATGCCATCTATGTGCCGATGGACGGCGAGGGCGGCGACAACTTCGAAGTGCTCGTGGACGAGGCGGGGCGCGAGGGACTTTTCATCCGCATTCTGGGCGAAGCGTCCGGAGCCGAAGTGGCCATCGACGCGTCGCAGATCGTCCGGATGGGCGACGTGCGTGTCGGCGTGAAGCGTGTGGACGAGGCATGGTCCGACGACGTGCAGCGCAGTCTGTGCGCCGACGCGCGACTCGACGACGTCGCACGCCCTGCCTCCCTGCAACGACGCTGGACGCGAACGGTCGTGTCGTGCGCCGCCGTGATGCTCCTCGCGGCGGGCCTCTATGTCTACTGGCAGGCCGAGCCGCAACGACAGGCGCAAAGCGTCGCCGACTATCTCGAATCGCTCGGCGGGCGCGCCACGGTGCTGCCGGGAAGCGATGGACGTATCTATGTCCTCACCGGAGACCGGGACGAACGCAATGCGCTCGCGCGCGCACTGGGTGCCGACGTGGTCAGGCGTGAGCGGCTGGTGCTCATGGCGCTCGATGAGGAAAACGCGCGTATCACGCAGTGGATCGACGCGTCGCGCGTCGATGTCCTGTATTTCAAGCTCTCCCTCGAAGACCCTGCCGCGCCGGAGCTATGGATCAACCGAAGGAAGAACAGCCTTTCCGAAGCGGAGCTGGTGCGCTTTCGCGAAGCGTTGCTGGAAAAGATCCCGTACGCCAGACGCGTGAGCATCACGCTGCACGACGAAGGCGAAGCGAGCGGCGAGGCCGAAGACGCGCTCAGGCGGCAGATGGTGCCGTTCCTGCGCACCGACACGCCCGAAGGCGTGACGTTTCACATCAGCACCGAACTCGACGACGTTCAGTTGCGTCGTCTCTATGGATTCATGCAAACATTCGAAAAGCGCTGGGGCAAACGCCTGGTGCGTTTCAACATCGATCTGCGTGACGACTGGACCGCACAGCAATCGTACGCGTACGGTGCGGCCGCGTATGTGAAAGACGGGCCGCATCAGTGGCGCTTCCTCGATCGACAGTAAGTTAGGAGACCATATTAAATGGCCGACATCATTCCGCGCGTGAACGCCCCCGGCGATCTGACGCTTCTCGAGAAGATATCCAACGACTTCAACGGGCCGGTGGATGACCTGAAGACACGAATGGAAAAGGCGCTGGACGCCGTCAAGAATGATCCAACGGATTCGTCGTCGATGGCGACCTTCCAGGCCGCCATGGCGGCGTACACCTCGCTGCGCGCGGGACAGTCGGGCACCATCAAGTCGCTCAAAGACGCCGTACAGGGCGTCATCTCCAAGTTCTGACGACGTAGTCGTCATCGTCTGCCACGACACGTTAAACGTTACCGAGCGAGGCCGCCATGTCATTTGATCCTTCGTTGTCATCGATCTCGGCGTTGCACAAGTCCGCGGAACCGGTCCTTGCGGCCGATCCGGGCGCCGGGCAATCGCTGGAGTCGCGCGTCATGACTGCGCTGTCGAACATGTCCGCGGGGTTCGAGGCGCAACGCGCCGACATCGCGAATGCCGCGGCGAATTTCGACGTCACCGATGCGGCCAGCGCGGTGGAGTTGCAGACCCGTCTCGCGGACTACGGAATTGGTGTGCAATACGTGGCCACCGTGGCACGCAAGATGGTCGGCGCCGTGGAGGCGTTGCTGCGGTGATGTCGCGCTACGTCGTCCCTCTCGTCGCCGTACTGCTGCTGACCGGCTGTCGCAAGGCCGAGACGTTGCTGAGCGCGCTCGACCAGCAGCAGGCCAACGAAGTGGCGGCGGTCCTGCTGCGTCATAACATCGCGGCGGAGAAGATCGACGGCGGGAAGGCGGGCTACACGATTACCGTCGATGCGGCGGATTTTCCGCAGGCCGTCGACTGGCTCAAGACATACGATCTCCCGCCGCGCCCGCGCATGGAAATCGCGCAGATGTTTCCACCCGATTCGCTCGTCGCCTCCCCCCGGGCCGAGCGCGCGCGGCTGTATTCCGCCATCGAGCAGCGTCTGGAGCAGTCCGTGCGTCTGATGCAGGGCGTGCTCGCGGCGCGCGTGCATGTGAGCTACGACGTCGACGGGCAGAACGGCGAACCGTCGAAGGGCAGTCCGCACATCTCCGCGGTGGTCGTCTATCAGAAGGGCGTGGACGGCAGCGAGTTGATCAACGACATCCGGCGATTTCTGAAGAACAGTGTCGACGATTTGCGCTACGAGAACATCTCCGTCGTGCTCTCGCAGCAACCGGCCCTGCTCGGCGCGAAGACGCCGATACCGCTGGCCAAACCGAACGATGGCGAGCGCCCGCTCTGGCCGTTCGCGCCGGTCGCGGGACTCGTCCTTCTGGTGGCGGTCATCGGGGTGGGACTGAGGTTGGGTAGGCGCGCGCGCGCCGGATGGGGCGGGCGCACCGGCACGCCGGACACGAAGGAGGGTTGACGATGTCGCCGGCACTGCTTCCCGGACTGCACGAGTCGCAAAGCGCCATCGCCGTGGGCTGGCGCACGATGATGTTCGACCCGGCGTCGTACATCCATGCGGCGCGTTTCGTGTACCCGGCGCAGTTCACGTCGCCGCGTCAGCGTGCGCTCATCAACGAGATGCTCATCGAAGGATTCCGGCTCGACAGCCATTGGCCGGTCGATCAGGTCGGCATCGCCGAGCGGCCATGGGTGCTGAACTGGCGGTTGCTGCCGCAAGTGGCTTATCTGATGGGATGCCAGGCCCGCAAGGCCAGTCTGTGCCGTCGCGCCGCGTTGCTCCGGCTACCCGAATGGGCGTATGCCTACACTAAGCTGCCGGTGCTCGACGCGATGCCGTCGGGCGCCGAAGCGCCACCATCGCACGAGGACCTGCTCGCAGAAGGATTCGTACGCCTCATGGCACTGGGGGCATCGCTGCGCGAACCGCTTCGTCAGCGTCTTCCTCTGCTGTTTCCACCCATCGATTCGTACGCCGCGGACGTGCCCGACGCGCTCGACGTCCGCCTGTTCGTGACGGCACTGCAATATGCCAAGAAGCATCCCCATTCCCCCCCAGACACCCATCATTGACGGGGTGATCGTGCCGCGAGAGCAGTTGGTTCGCGGTGTGATGCGCACACGTGTCGATGACGACATTCGTCATTGGGCGAAGCGCCGGGTCGTCGCGTCGCAACACGCGATCGACACGCAGCGTCGACAGGCGATGTGCAAGGGGTACCGGGACGGCATGGCGGCCGCGCTCGAAGATGTCGTGGCGCACTGGATGCGCACGGAGCACCTATGCGAGCAGTGGCGAAGCGAAATGATCGGGCAGGTGCGCGAGCTGCTGGGTTCCGCGTCGAGGCATCCGCAGGCGCTGCTCGCGGCGCTCGACGACGCAATGACCGCGCTCGCGGGCGGGCAGAGCGACGCGCCGCTGGTGATCGTGCTGCCGCTGCGGCTCAAACCGCGTCGCGACGAGATCCGTGCGCGCGTGCAAGCCGTGAGCGACGCGCCGTTGACGCTCGAATTTCGCGCGACCGACGAGCGCATCCTGGTGATGCGCGGCAGCGCCGTCGTCGAATACGACCCGCACGATTACGCGAAGCGGGCCGAGGCCGCGCTCGACCTCGACCCGCGCGTGCCGGAGCAAGACCTGCATGCGCTGCTCGCCGCGTGCCTGACGGCGCTCGCCGGACGGGTGGACGAACTGAGCGGGGCGCGCCAGGCCCAGTCGCCGGACACGCAGGTATCGCAAGTGATGCCATTCACCATGGAGAGAGAAGATGACGACCGCTATTGACGCCACGCCGATGGTTCTGCCCGTCGCGCACGGCGACGGGATTCGCCCGATTCGCACGATGACGCTTGCACAGCGGGTGCAGGCGATGCAGCCGAGCGAGACGCCGGCATCCGGCATCGGGCCGCTCGCGCATCCGCCCGGGCCGCTGCCGCCGTCCACGTCGCTGGCTGCGGCGCCTTCGCCACTGTCGGGCGCGGGCCGAAGAGGGGGCGATGACGCGCCGATGGAATGGGATGCGTTTTTCAACAAGATCCTTACGCTGGAGTGGTTCGACGGCTGGCTCGATCGCGTTGAGGAGACGGTCGATAACGGCGAGCGATGAGTGATGCGTGACGAGCGGTGGCCGATGTTCGAGCGTCGGCGCCGCCACGGCACAACCGGGAACGAAGAAGCAAGGAAGCGCAAGGAAGGGCAACGAAGGCGTGACGACGATCGACCTCGGCAGGGCCGATGCCGGTTGCGCCGAGGGTGGGCGCCACAGGGTGGCCAAGCGTAGGACGCGAACGAAAACTGAAGAAACTGACCAGCCGTCGGGTACCGGCGGAAAGCGAGGTGGGCGATGAGAAGTATGAAAATCATGGAAGACGCGCAGATGCTGGGCGCGAGCCAGTCGATCGCGTTGGCATGCGACGGCGTCTGGTTCGTTCGCTCTGCGGCGTGCGCACGCAGTTTGCTGCTCGAACTGCAACCGGCCGGCAACGCCGGCGCAACGCGGCTGGAACTGCCGCCGGGATATTGCGGCCTGTTGATGGTCAGCAAGGGCAGTCTGCTGGTCAGGGGCGGCACGCTGCACTATCACCGCATTCATTGCGATGTGCTGGTCAAGCTGCTGGCGTTCATGGACGAAGCCAACGCGACGGGTACCGACACGCACGACAACTACCGCCGCACCGCAGTACCCGCATTGCATCGCGTGCCGGTCGTCGAACCGTGGGCGGACCGCCGGCAGTGCGAGCTGTGGTTTCTCGATCAGATCGCGACGCCGGGCGAAGGCTTTCGGACGATGCTCGACATGCTGCGCCGCTGCGAATCCTACGAGCTGATTCGCTTCCTGCTCACGCGCGCACCTACCGGCGGCACGTTGCGCCACATGTGCGCGAAGTACGGCGTGTCATATTCGCACTTCCGGCGGTTATGCCGGGGCGCACTCGGAGAATCCGCGAAAATCGCCCTGCGCGACTGGCGCATGGCGCGCTCGATGCTCGAAGTCGCGCAGGGCAACGACAGCTTTACGGAGATCGCCCTGCGCAACGGGTACGCCTCGTCGTCGCATTTCTCGACCGAGATCAAGGAATTGATCGGCATGTCGCCGACCAGTGCCGCAGGTGCGTTGCGAACGCTGGCTCGATGAGGAGGACGCATTACTTCGCCTGCGCATTGATGGTCGGGGCCGCGTCGAACGTCGCTGTCGCGTCATGGGCGGTGGCCTTGTCCTCGGCGGGTTCGCTCGAAGGTCGCTCGGCGGACACCGCGTCCGTGAGCACGGGGACGGAAGTGTCCGCCCCGCAAGCCACCTCGCCGGGGGCCGCGCAGCCGGGAACGCAGGGCGCCGCGCAGATACCGGTGCAGATGCCGGTGCAGATGCCGGCCAGGGCGCCTGCGGCCGCGGCAGGCGCCGCAACACCGTCGGGCGAAGCGGGGCGCGGTGGCTACGTGGCGCGCAACGACAATCTGCGGGAGTTCTTCGCGGCACTGTCGCCCTATCTCGGCCGGCCGGTGATCGTGAGCAGTCTCGCAGCGAAAAAGCAGGTCTCGGGAGACTTCGATATGTCGAACGCCCGCGCGCTGCTCGAATCGATGGCCTCGCGGCTGGGACTGATCTGGTATCACGACGGACAATCGATCTTCGTGTACGACGCCTCGGAGGTCCGCAACGCGACCATCTCGATGCGCGACGCCTCACTGGGCGACCTGGAGTCGTATCTGCGCAAAGCCGGACTGTATGACCGGCGCTACCCGATTCGCGGCGAGCGGGGCAGCAAGGTGTTCTACGTGTCCGGGCCGCCGGTGTTCGTCGATCTGGTGCTCGCGGCGTCGCGCTCCATCGATCGCGTCATGGTCAGCGACATTCCGGCGGCAGGTCCCGATCGGATTGGCGTGGTGCGCATGGACAATGCGTTCGTGTCCGATCGTACGTATCAGATGCGCGACGAAAAGATCGTCATCCCCGGCATGGCGTCGGTGATTACGCAACTGGTGCAGTCCTCGCGCGCGGGTGTCGGCAGCATCACGCCGCCTTCGACGCAACTCCCGCTCTCGGGAGCAGACGCGCGCAGCGGCAGCGGTCCCGGCCCGCTGCCACCGCCCATTCCCGGTTCGGGCGCGCCCGCGGCGCTCAATCCTTCGGTACCGCCGGGGGTGCCTGGCGCACTCGGCGGGTCCGGCGAGCGCGCCCCGGGGCACGGGCAGATCATCGTGCAGCCGTATACGGCGGGCAACAGCCTGCTCGTGCGCGGCACGGCAGAGCAGGTCGAGCGCGTCGAGCGGCTGGTGTCGCGACTCGATGCGCCGCGTCGTCATATCGAGTTGTCGCTGTGGATCATCGACGTGCGCAAGGAAGCGCTCGATTCGCTGGGGGTGGACTGGTCGGGCGGCATCGGGATCGGCTCGAAGTTCGGCGTACTGCTCAATGCGACCGCGCCCGTCAGCACGCTCGACGGGGTGCGCTTTCTCGCAAACATTCGTGCGATGGCCTCGACCGGACAGGCAAGCGTGGTGTCGCGGCCGGTGATCCTTACGCAGGAAAACATTCCGGCGCTCTTCGACGGCAGCCAGACGTTCTACGTGCCGCTCGAAGGCGAGCGCACCACCGATCTGCGCAGCGTGACGTACGGCACGATGATCAGCGTGTGGCCCCGTTTTGCCGGCCGGGGCGAGATCGAGATGACGCTCAACATCGAAGACGGCACGACCGCGCCGGGCAAGGACGGTGACGGCGACAGCAAGTACACGGTATTGCCCACGGTCTCGCGCACGCGCATCAGCACCATCGCGCGCGTGCCGCAGGGCAAGAGCCTGCTCATTGGCGGATACACGCGAGATAGCGGAGACACGGTCGAGAAGAAAGTGCCGCTGCTTGGCGACATTCCCTGGCTGGGGCGCATCTTTCGCTACAACAGCACCTCGCAGAACAACAACGTTCGCGTGTTTCTCATCCAGCCGCGCGAAATCGACGGCCCCATGGTGCGTGACGCCAGCGACATCGCCGCGGACACTGTGGCGACGCTGCCTTATCCGGTGCAGGACGTGCCGGACGATCTGCGCCGCACGACCGGGCTTCAGACACACGGGGGCGTGCCTGCTGGCGACGCGGGTCGATCGGGCGGACAGGCACCGCCGCCCTCGGCGATCCCGGCGTCTCCGGTGTTTCCGGCGCCCCCGGCAATCTCGACGATGCCAGCGGCCTCCGTCATGCCGGCGTCACCGTCGCATGCGCCTGTCGAGACGCATTCCCCACCGCCGCCGGCGGGCGCGGACGCCGCGGTGCGAGCGTCCGGCGATTTCCCTCTTTCCAACACGGGAGTGGACCGTGCCAGATCTTAATGTCAATCGGCCATCGCCGTCGTCATATTCGGACGCCTCCGCCAAAACGTACTCCGGCCGGGGGCGCGCGGCGAAAACGGCGGACGACGACGGTCCCCACCGTCTGCTCGGCGGCGGGCCTGTCGCGGATATCCGGCGCGCGTCGGAATCGAGCGACGAAATGTCGTCCGCCATGGCCCAGTTCCGCCTGCGGGCGAACCGTCAGGAAGAGAACCGGGGCATGGCGCAGAGCTACGACTATCTGCTCGAAGAGGACGCGCCGAACAAGATCCGCGCCATTCTGGGCGCGGCGTGGGTGTCGCCCGAGGAACTGATGCGTCTGCTGCACAAGGCATTCGACGATGTGAGCGACCGGTGGCTCGCCCTGCAGGCGCTCCACGCGCAGCGTCACACGCTCGGCGCGGCGCAGCAACTGGCCATCGAGACGGCGCTCACGCAGGCGGAGGCCGCACCGCCGGACGAGATCCGCGCTCGCAAGGCGGGCGTGCATTGCGCGGTCAAGGCGCGGTTGTACGGGCACGCCATGACGCTGCCGTTCGCGCCGAAACTGTTGCGGGCCGCGTATCGGAGTTTTCTCACCACCGAGGCGCCGGACATCGAAATCTACCAGACGTGGATCGCCGGTTTCGGTGCCGAGCGCCGCGAACAGGTGCTTGACTTCATGGAAGGGGCCATCGTCGACGACATGCGCGCGGGCGACCCCAGCAGCACGCCGGGACAGTTCACGTCGTCGCTCGGACGCCTCACGACGCTGCGTGGCCTGCGTACCTGCGAGCACAGCTTCGTGCGGCTCGTGAGCGAAAGCGCGTTGGCCGCCCCGTTCAATTCGAGTGAAAAGGACTGGCTGCATTTCCTGCTCGTCATTCTGACGGACCCGGCAGCGCTCGACGAATCGCTGCGATACACCATGGGCGTGAGCGCAATCGTGCGCGAGATGCGCGACCACAGCCGCTTTCTCAACCTGTTGCTGTTCGCGTGCCAGCGGTTGCCCGGCGAGCCGTTGCTGACGCCGGGCGCGCGCGACATCATTCTCACCGGGTTGCGCGAGCTGGGCGGCGCGGCCTACGCGCGCGAAAGCAGCGCCGGCGCGGCCGATCCGGTCTCGCGACATCGCCGGAGCGTGTAATGCCCGTCGCGTTGCTCAACGACCTGCGCGGCCGTCCCGAGATCGTCATTCTGATCCTGATGTCCTGCGTGATCGCCATGCTGGTGATCCCGCTGCCGACGTATCTGGTCGACTTTCTCATCGGCATCAACATCGCGATTTCCGTGCTGCTGTTTCTGGGGGCGTTCCACATCGAAAGGATTCTGAACTTTTCGTCGTTCCCGTCGATGTTGCTGATCACCACACTGTTCCGGCTGGCATTGTCGATCAGCACGACGCGCCTCATCCTCATCGATGCCGATGCAGGCAAGATCATCGATTCGTTCGGGCAGTTCGTCATCGGCGACAGTCTGGCGGTCGGCTTCGTGGTGTTCGCCATCGTCACGATCGTGCAATTCATCGTGATCGCCAAGGGGTCGGAGCGCGTCGCCGAAGTCGCGGCGCGCTTTTCGCTCGACGGCATGCCGGGCAAGCAGATGAGCATCGACGCCGACGTGAAGGCAGGCACGCTCGATAACGACGGCGCGCGCGAGCGACGCAGCGTGCTGGAGCGCGAGAGTCAGCTGTACGGGTCGTTCGACGGCGCGATGAAGTTCGTCAAGGGCGACGCCATCGCCGGCATCGTCATCATCTTCGTCAACCTGATCGGCGGCATCATTGTCGGCATGACGCAGCGGGGCATGGAACTCGGCGGCGCCCTCACGACGTACACGACACTCACCATCGGCGATGGCCTCGTCGCCCAGATTCCGGCGCTGCTGATCTCGGTCGCGGCAGGCTTCGTCGTCACGCGCGTGAACGGCGAGGCGGACAACATGGGACGCACGATCATCAGCCAGTTGATGGGCAACCGCTTCGTGCTCGGTGCGACGGCACTGCTCACGCTGATTATCGGCACATTGCCGGGTTTCCCGTTCGTCACGTTCGCGTTGCTGTCCTGCTTGCTGGCGCTCGCCTGCTACTTCGCCAGACCGACGCCTTCGGCCCAGGGCAGGACCGGCAAGGCCGGCGCGGCAGCCGACGCGGCGGGAAAAGCCTCCAAAAGCGCGGGCGGTGCGCAGGCCGCGAGTTCGCTCGCGTCGATCGACGATCTCGACAACGTTGCGCCGGCGACCGCGCCGCTGGCCGTCGTGATTCCCTCGCCGCAGGTGCCGGCGTTCGAGGCCGCGACGTTCGCGCAGCGCGTGCGCAGCCAGTTCTTCACGGACTTCGGCGTCCATCTGCCCGAACTTCTGTTGCGAGGCTCGCCGACGATCCACGAGTCTCGGGCCGCCGTGTACATCAACGAAGTTCGCGCCGACGAGTTCGTGATCTTCTACGACCGTGTGCGTGTCGACGCGTATACCGCCGAAATCGCCGCGCTCGGCTTCGAGCCCGTCTTCTCCGGCCCGGAGCGCGGCCGGTGCGCGTGGGTCACCCCCGACCAGGGGGAAACACTCGCCGCGATGCATCACCTCACGCATCCGCCGGCCGACGAGCTGTACCAGAGCCTTGCCGTGCTGCTGACGCGCCACGTCAATGAGTTTTTCGGGATTCAGGAGACGAAGAAGCTGCTCGATCTGGTGGAGCAGCATTACCCCGATCTGGTCAAGGAAGTGCTGCGCCACGTGGCGTTGCAGCGCGTGGCGGAAATCCTCCAGCGTCTGGTCATGGAGCGGATTTCCGTGCGCAACATGAAACTCGTCATGGAAGTGCTCGCCATGTGGGCACCGCGCGAGAAGGACGTGCTCAACCTCGTCGAACATGTGCGCGGTGCGCTCGGGCGTTACATCTGCAACAAGTTTCTGCGCAACGGCGAGTTGCGTGTCGTCATGCTATCCGCCGAAATTGAGGAGAGCGTGCGTCGCTCGATTCGGCAGACGGCTGGCGGCGCGTTCGTGAACATGGACCCCAAGGACGCCGAGTCGCTGTTGGACCGTGTCGCGCTGGCGCTCGACGGCTCGGGGCGTCCGCACAAGGATATCGTGCTGCTCGCCTCGGTGGACGTGCGCCGATTCGTGAAGAAGCTGGCCGAGACCCGGTTCCGGGATCTGGAGGTGCTGTCGTTCGGCGAGCTGGTCGACGGTGTGTCCGTCAACGTCATTAGCACGATCTGAGCGAAGCGAGGGACCGGGATGCGAAGAAGCGGCGAAACGGACATGCCATTCAAGGAGTGCGGACCATGGCGTCGTTGACATCGCGGCCGTTGTTTGTGCGGCGCCTTTCGCTCGTTTCGCGCATCACCGGGCATACGGCGGAGGCGCACATGCCGGGCGTGACGATCGGTGAGATCTGCGACATACGCCGCGCATGGCGCGATGCGCACGTCGTCGGGCAGGCGCAGGTCATCGCCGTGTACGACGACCGGGCGATCCTCAGCCTGTTTGCCGCGACGCAGGGATTGTCCTGCGATTCCGCGCTCATGCCCACGGGCCGCCAGGCGACGTGCCGCGTGCACGACGCATGGCGCGGCGCGGTGCTCGATGCCGCGGGCAGCGTAGTGGACCGCATCGACGGCAAGCCGCTGGCGCCGCTGCGCCCTTCGGCCCCGGAGCGGCCGCTGCTCGCCCCGGCGCTGCCGTATGAAGACCGCATCGGCGTCGATGTCGGTCTGCACACCGGCCTGCGCGCCATTGATTCCCTGATGCCCTGCGGCATCGGTCAGCGCGTGGGTATTTTTGCCCCCGCGGGGTGCGGCAAGACGTCGTTTCTGAATGCGCTGATGGCCGGGGTCGAGGTGGAGACGACCGTCATTGCCCTGATCGGCGAGCGTGGACGCGAAGTGGTGGAAATCGTTGACGAGCTGCGTGCGTCGCCCGGTGCGCAACGCTGCGTCGTGATTTTCGCGACGTCCGATGCACCGGCCGTCACGCGCCGCAATGCGGCATTGCTCGCGACCACGGTGGCCGAGCACTTCCGCGATCGGGGGCACCGTGTGGCGCTCTTCGTCGACTCTCTTACGCGCTATGTGCGAGCGTGCCGCGATCTGGCGCTGGCTACCGGCGAGTTGCCGATGCGCGCGGGTGTGCCGGCCTCCGTCTACACCAGTCTGCCGCAACTGCTGGAGCGCGCCGGTGCGTCCAAAAGGGGGAGCATCACGGCGTTCTACACGGTGTTGATGGAAGACGAAGAGATGCCCGATCCGATGGTCGAGGAAATTCGCTCGATTCTCGATGGACACATTCATCTGAGCGCGCAACTCGCGCACCGCAACCACTATCCCGCCATCGATGTCCTGCGCAGCGTGAGCCGGGTGGCAACGCGCGTCGCCGACAGCGAGCATCTGCGCGCCGCGGGTGCGTTGCGCACATGGCTGGCGCGCCTCGAATCGTTGCAGACGCTCGTGGATCTGGGCGAATACCGGCCTGGTGCGAACGCGCTGGACGACAAGGCGATGGAAGCGAAGCCGCAGATCGAGGCGTTCTTGCAGCAGGGCAAGGGCGAATGGTCGTCGCCCGAACAAACGCTGGAGAGGTTGCATGACATCGTGGGTTGAGGCGCGTCGTCTGTGCCGGGGCGCGTTGCAGATGAAGCAGTTGCAGGAGCGGGAGCTACAGAGCCTCTCGACGCAGGACACGCGTCTTGCCGAGCAGTACGCCGCGCTGGCCGCGCAGCGTGACGCAATCCTCGCGTTGATCGCTTCTTCGAAGCCTTCACAACTCGGATCGGATATCACGGGATTGCGCGGCGGCATGCGCGCCACGTCGATGTTGCGCCAACAGGCGCGCGACATCGACGTGACGCTCACGACGCTTGCGGAATCGAGAGAGCAACTCGCGACGGATCGCGAATTGACGGAACACGAGTGGCGCCGCTGGTGGAGGAAGGAGACGAAGTACAGCCGTCTGGCGAAGACGCTGCGCAGCGACGCACGCAAACGTCAGGCACACGTTGAGCGCGGAGAACTTGAGGAGCGTCAGTCATGGGGACCCTGAGTGGAGCAATCACGGCCGGAGCATCGGAGAACCCGGCGGGCACGGATTTGCAGGCATCCGGCGAAAAAACGATCCGGGAGCGTGTCGACGAGGAAATGCGCAAACGCCGGACCGAGCGGCGCGAGCGCGAGACCCCGCTCGACATCGCGCTCGCGTGGCTGACGCAGATGCCTGCGGATCGCGGGCCGCCGGTTTCGCTCGACAACCGGCGTGCGCTGTCGGGACCGGAGCGCGATAGCGAGACGTCGGAGCGCAAGCGGGCCGCGGAGGATGGCGAGCGTGCCGGGCGCCGTCTTCGCGAGGCGGCGGACGACGCAACAGCACGGCGCACCGCAAAGGCGCATGCGCCGGCCGAGCCGCAGCAGCCACGGGACCCGGCCACGACGACGGCGCTTTCCGCCAGGCCGGCAGACGCCGGCGCCGCAGGCACGTCGTCTGCCGGTGTGCCGTTGGCGTCGGCCCCGTCGGGCGAGCACAACGCACCGCGCGACGGGGCGCGCGCGACCGGCCCGGCAACCGCCGCCCCGGTCGCCGACGTCGCCGGCGTCACCGACGTCGTGAAGGCCCCCGATGCGAACCGGGGCCGCGATTCGCACCGGCGCGCGCGGGGCGATGGCGCGTCCGCAGGCACGATGGAAGCCCCGGCGCTGGCACTGGTGAACGGGCATGCCGGGGCATGGCAGCGTGCGGCGCAGGGCGCGCCCGCGCGGGTGCCGCGCGGCGCCTATGCGCAGGCCCGCCCGCCGGCCCACCCTCAGGTCGCCGGCAAAGGCGCCGGTGTTCGCGCCGTGCCCCTCGGCGACGGCCTGCGCTACGCGTTCGGCACGTGGGGCAACGGGCACTTCGTCACCGTGAACGTGGTGCAGACCGACGGCGGCCGGCGCTTCGTGCTGGGTGCGTCCGACCCGATCGTTCAGCGACGCCTGTCGGCCGCGCTGCCGGGCACGGCGGAGGGTCTCGCACCGCGCGGGGCCGGTGGCATCGGCCTGCATGCCGTGAAGGCGATTGCGCAAATGGACGACACCTCGGATGAGGTGTCCTGATGCTGACACTTCGCCGTATCGATGAGCGGATGACGCGCCTGAACGCGGCGGCCCGTGCATGGCGTGCGCGCGGCTGGCAGGCGTCGCTCGAACATATGCCGCGCATGGGGTCGTGGATGCAGGTGCAGGACTGCGCGCATACCTGGCAGGGGTGGGTCGAGCCGGGCATGTGGCTCGAAGGCGTTGCGCACGAACTTGCCTCACTCGCATGCAGCGCCGAGTCGGAACAGCTGGCGGCGCGTCTGTTCGCCGTGAGCGCCAACCCGCTGCACCTGCCGATGCCCGAATTGCGATACGACGGACTCGACGTCGGCGCGCCCGTCGAAGGCGCCGCGTTACCCGAGGCGATGCTGCTCAAGGTACACGCCGCGGAATGCCCCGTATGGCTCGCGCGGGTGCCGGACGTGAAGTGCAACGTGCCGCTGGACCTGCGCGGCGTACCGTTCCGGATCGATGTGGAACTTGGGCGCAGCCGTGCGCGGCTGGCGACGTTGCGCGGGGTGCGGCGCGGCGACGTTCTGATCGTGCGCGACGTGCAACGCCGGCTGAGTTGCGCGGGCAAGGTCATCGGCACTTATCAACGGGAAGAAGGGAACGCGATGCTGGAAACCTATCTGCATGACGACATCGACGACAGCGACGACATCGACGACATGACGCCGGACGACGAACCGGCGTACGACGCGGACGAACGTGGCGAGGGCATGGCCGGCATGGCCGGTATGGCACCGCACGAAGGTCGCGACCGGCAGCCTTCGTCTGCGGCGACGTTGCCCTTCGAGCAACTGCCGGTGGAACTCGTCTTCGTGCTGCAACGCGAGCGCATGACGCTTGCCGAATTGCAGCGGCTCGGCGACACGCGGGTGATGGCGTTGCACGCCGGTGCGGAGCAACGCGTGGAAGTGCGCGTGAACGACACCTTGCTCGCGCGGGGCGAACTCGTGCAGCTCGACGGCCGGCTCGGTGTCGAAGTGTCCGAATGGCTAATGGAGTCGAAGGGCGAGCGGGGACCGAGAGGGCCGGATCATGTGGACTGACATGCCGGTCATCGGTGTCCTGAGCTTCTTCACGTTGTTGCCTTTTCTGGTCGCCTCGGGGACCTGTTTCGTCAAATTTTCCATCGTGTTCGTGATGGTGCGCAACGCGCTCGGCCTGCAACAGGTGCCAAGCAACATGACGCTCAACGGCGCCGCGTTGCTGCTTTCGGTCTTCGTGATGCTGCCGGTCGCCACCGCGGTGCTCGACGCCTATCACGCCAACGCCGTGAATTTCGCCGACCCGAATTCGGTGCGACGCTTTCTCGACGACGGGCTTTCGCCCTACCGCGACTATCTGGTGAAGTACGCCGACCCTCAGCTCACGCAGTTCTTCGCACGTCAGGAGATGAGCCGCGACGGCGCGGACGTGCCCGTCGACGCCACGGCGCCGTCGATCTTCGCCCTGTTGCCGGCCTACGCGCTGACCGAGATCAAGAATGCGTTCACGATCGGCTTCTACCTCTACCTGCCGTTCGTCGTCGTGGATCTGGTCGTCTCCAGCGTGCTGCTCTCGCTGGGCATGATGATGATGAGTCCGGTGACGATCTCGGTGCCGATCAAGTTGATTCTTTTCGTGGCGATGGACGGGTGGTCGCTGCTGTCGCAGGGACTGGTTCGCCAGTATCTGCCGTGAGGACCTCGCGTGCTGGATAACCTGATCTTCGCGGGTAATCGCGCGCTTTACCTCGTGCTGATTCTCTCGGCCGGGCCTGTCGCGGTCGCGACGCTCGTGGGCGTGGCCATCGGTTTGCTTCAGACCGTGACGCAGGTGCAGGAGCAGACGCTGCCGTTCGGCCTGAAGTTGCTTGCCGTGTCGTTGAGCCTGTTCCTGCTGGCCGACTGGTACGGGGAGACGCTGGTGGCGTTCGGCGCGTCGATGATGCAACTCGCCATGGCGGGCAAAGCCTGAGATGGATCTGTCGCTGGTCTTCGCGCATCACGAAGGCATCATGGCGAGCGCAATCGCCTACGCCCGCGTCGCGCCATCGGTGTTCCTCCTGCCGATTCTCAACGGCAACGTGCTCGCCGGCGTGGTGCGTACGGTCGTCTCCATGTGGATCGCGGCCGGTGTCTGGCCGTACCCCTACGGCGCGCCGCTCGCGCTCGACGCGCCCATCGCGGTCGTGTTGCTGCGCGAGGCCGCCATCGGATTGCTGATCGCCATTGCCGTCGCCTTTCCCTTCTGGGTGTTTCACGCGTTGGGCGCTTACATCGACAACCAGCGCGGCGCCACGCTCAGCAGCGTGATCGACCCGGCGAACGGCGTCGATACCTCCGAATTGGCGGGCTTCTTTCAGTGGTTCGGTGCGGTGATTTATCTGCATCTGGGCGGCATGACGCTGTTGCTCGAACTGCTTGCCAGAAGCTATCGCGTCTGCGGGCCATTCGGGGCATGCACGCTGTCGGTCGCGCGCGTACACGCGTTTCTCGATGCCCTCGTCGGGCATGCCATTGTGCTTTCGGCGCCGGTCGTCGGCGCGCTGTTCCTGTCCGAAATCCTGCTCGGGCTGCTCTCGCGCTTCGCGCCACAGGTCAACGCGTTCGCGCTTTCGCTCACCATCAAGAGCGTGATCGGATTCACGATCTTGCTGATCTATTTCGCCGCGACGCTGCCCGAGGCGATCGTGCCGCTTTTCACGCGACCGGAGGATGTCGTGCGCTGGCTTTCGCCGTCCGCGGCCGGAACGGCGGGGACTTCAGGGAACTCGGGCGCATAGGGGACACAGGGGAACATAGGGGACATAGGGGCGAGAGCCATGGGCGAGAAGACGGAGAAGCCGACACAAAAACGGTTGCGCGATGCCGCGAAGAAGGGGCAGTCGTTCAAGAGCAAGGAACTGACGATGGTGACGCTCGTTTTCGTCGGCCTGCTCTTCGTGCTCTCGTCCGATCCCTTGCTCTGGCTGATGCAGGAATACCGGCAGGTACTGGCCGACGCAAAGTTCGCCAATCCGCAGGCGTTTGCGGTGAGGCTGTTCCGGCATGGACTCGAAGCGTTCATGCCGGTGTTGCTCGTGTGTATCGCCGCAGCGGTACTGCCCTCGTTGCTTCAGACGGGATTTCTCTGGGCAAGTCAGGCGCTCAAGCTCAATCTCGGGGCGATCAGTCCGTTGCACGGCGCCAAGCGCATCTTCAGCCTGAGAACGCTCAAGGACGCGCTCAAGTCGATTCTCTACCTGCTGAGTTTCGGTGCGATCGCCGCCGCGCTGTGGAGCCACGGCAAGGGCCTGCTGTTCGCACAGATCTACATGAGCCCCGCGGGCGTGGCCGCCGCCTGGGTCGCACTGGTGACGAAACTGGTATGGATCGCGCTGGTGTGCGTGGTCCCGATCGCCATTCTCGATGCGATGGTCGAGTTCTGGCTGTTCATGCGCGAGCAACGCATGGAGCGCCACGAAGTCAAACGCGAGCAGAAGGACGCCGACGGCAACCCGGAGATCAAGCAGCGCCGTCGTGCCATGCATACCGAACTGCTTTCCGAAGCCGTGAAGGCAGATATTCGCGAGTCGCGGCTCATCATCGCCAACCCGACCCACATCGCCGTCGGCATCTACTTTCGTCCCGACATTGTCGCAATGCCGTTCATCTCGGTCATGGAGACCAATGCGCGGGCCCTCGCGGTGCGGCGGTATGCCGAGTCGCAGGGCGTGCCGGTCGTCGGGGACGTGGCGCTTGCGCGCCGGCTGTACGCGACACATCGCCGCTACACCTTCGTTTCCATCGAATCCATCGACGCCATCATGCGCCTGCTCGTCTGGCTGGAGGACGTCGAAAGAGCGGGCATGCACGAGATCGACGACGCAAATGAGGGTGTGCCGGGCGACGCCGAAAGCCATGACATCGACAGGGCGAAGGACGAGGAAATGCCTGATTTGGCGCACGACGTGACGTCCGAGTCCGAAGGCGGCGCCGAAACCCCGCCGCATGAACCCCGGCGTGTGGCGCCACCCCGTCAGGAATCGCAGGGGGAGGCGCGTACAAAACCCGGTATTGGTGAGCACATTCGATAGAACGCTTTTTGGAAGTCTCCCAAAGGACGCGTTGCTTAAATGTTAATTATCGGGATGCCGGCAACGACGACGAGCGACACGGCGCAGGTCCCGCTTTCACGAGACCCCGGGAGGAACGATGGAATGTCAGGACATGCGCCATCTCTGGCGGTTGTGCAACGGCGGCACGCTCGCGTATTCGATGCAGACCGGCGGTGGCGAGCCGGCACCGTCGTGTCTGCGTGTCATGGCGCGCGAGATATACGCCGAGCTTGCGGCGACCTCGGCCAATGAAGGGATCGCACTGCCGCCCGAGCGCGCGTTGTTCCCCGAGACGTCGCTGCGCGGCTTGGCGGCCGTGGTGTCGACGGGGACACCGGAGCAGGCCGCCCGTGCCAACGCCCGGGTGCGTCTGAGCGACGCCGCGCGCGTGGCGGTCGCCGCGCATGCGCGCGCGCGGGCGGCGTTCGAGCGCAGTCAGGTGCGGGCGATGCAGGCCGACGTCGTGCTCGCCGAGATTGAGGTGGTGCTCGACATCCTCTCTCCGAACGATCCGCAATACGTCAGAGCGAGCCGCAAGCGTCGTGCCGCGCTTGTCGAGGCGCACGCGGCGGCTGCACAGGCCGACCATGGGTATCGGTCGATGCGCGACAGGAGTATCGAGCCATGGATCCGGTATCTGGCGCGATTGCCCGACGCGTCGCAGCTACCGGCGACGTCGCCGGGCGGGTACCGGCCCGGCTATGTGCTCCCCGGCGAGCGCCGTGCCTTCTGGGGACGTCCGGCAAACGGCTGCCGCCGCTCGGCGGTGTCCCGGCTCGCATTCATTCCAGTCACCCGGCTGGCAAACAGAAGATTGACCCGTTTTCGGGTATCGGAAGGAGGTAATTCGATGACACAAGCGGCAACGCCATCAGACACGGACGGGGGGCGCGTGACAAACGCGATCTGGAATGCCGTCATCGCGGGCGCCAGTCTCAAGGACATTCATGGCATTCCGAGCGAAACCATGGACGGCCTTTACGCGCACGCCTACGAGTTCTACACCAACGGTCAGTTGACGCAGGCCGAAGCGTTCTTCCGCTTCCTGTGCATCTACGATTTCTACAACCCCGAATACATCGTCGGACTCGCGGCGGTGTACCAGCTCAAGGAGGAATACCAGAAGGCCGTCGATCTGTACGCGATGGCGTTCGCGGTCGGCAAGAACGACTATCGCCCGGTCTTTTACGCAGGCCAATGTCAGATGATGATGCGCAATCTGTCGTTGGCCCGCGAGTGCTTCGCACTGGTGTGCGAGAGCAGCTGCGATGCGGACCTGCGTACGAAAGCCCGCGCGTATCTCGATGCGATCGGCGCGGAAACGGGCACGGAAGACAGCGCGCGCAAGACGCCGGCACCGGCGGGTTCCTCCGGTGCGCCCGATGACAAGGAGGCAGCATGATCAGCACGACAACGTTACAACCGAATGCCTTGCCGGCCCTCACCATGTTCGACGGCGAAGACACGGCGTCCGGTGCCGAGGCGGGCGGCAAGACGGCACAAAGCCTGAAGTTCGATATCGGGTCGACGATCAGGGCGATCGTCGAGAACATGGCGCGTAACGACGATGGGCCGTCCGGCGCACGGGGCGACGCCCCCGAGCTGAAGCCGCCGTCGGGTGATTCGCCGATGAGCCTGACGTATCTGCTCAGCCGTCTCACCGGGTTGTTCAGCGAGTCGTCGCTGGCCGACCTTCAGACACGTCTCGCACAGTCGCAGGCCGAAGCGGCCGCCCGGCAGGCGCTCGCCGAGCAGAGCCGGAAGGCGTTCGACGAAGCGCTCGCCGCGGCCAACGACGCGCTTGCCGCATATGAAGCCGCCAACCGGGAACTGGAAAGCGCGAAGCAGGCAATGGACCGCGCCAGTGAAAAACTGGCGGCTGCCAAAGCCGCGCTCGACGCGAGCACGCCGGGAACGCCGGCGTATGAAGCGGCCCGCAAGGCCTACGCCGACGCACGGTCCGCCTTCGATGCCGCAAAGGACAAATTCGACAGCGCGAAGGCCATCGCGCTCAACGCCAACGACGCCGCGAAGGAAGCGGTGAAGAAAGCCGACGATCTGCTTGGCAGGTTTCTGAGCGAGCAACCGTTCAGCCAGACCAGCGCCGCATCCAACAAGGATCAACTGGACAACTCGTCGGAGCTGATTTTCCTGATGGCGCAACTCGCGAAGCTGCTCGGCGATAGCGCGAACGACGCGATCCAGGAAGACATGAAGTTCTTCGAGAAGATCCGCCGGGCGCGCGAGAACGATCTGATCAAAAAGAACGAGGAGTATCAGGAGCAGGTCAGGAAGGCCGAGAAGATGAGCAAGATTTTCGGCATCTTCGGCAAGATACTCGGGGCGGTGCTGGCGGTCGTCGGCGTCGTGGGCGCGGTATTCACCGGAGGTGCGAGTACCACACTGACGGTGATCGGTGTCGGGTTGCTGGCCGATTCCGTCATGGGGGCGGCCACGGGATTCTCCCTCGTCGGCGAAGCGATCAAGCCCGTGATGACGCAGGTCGTCCAACCGCTGGCCGAGAAGATCGGCAGTTTCGTCGGCTCGATGCTCGAAGAACTCGGCGTGGCCAAAGAGACGGCGGAACTGGTCGGCAACATCGTCGGGGTCGTGGCCGCGGCGGTCGTTCTGGTCGCGACCGTCGCCGTCACGGTGGTCGCGGGTGGCGCGGCGGCGGCGAGCAACCTGGGCAAGATGCTCGGCACGATGGTTGGCGACGTCGTGAAGAAAATCGTTCCCGACCTGCTGCGCGAAGCCGGTAAGGCAGGCGGGAGGATGCTCACGCAGAGCCTCACCTCCGCCGCCTCGCGAATGGGCATCAAGGAAGGCAACGCCCAGATGTTCGCCAACACGCTGCGCCAGATCGTGACGGCCGGCGAAATCGTGAATACCACGGTGCAGGCCACGGGCAGCACCGTCAACGGCGTCTACGCCAGCCAGGCGTCGGACACGCTGGCCGACATGATGGTGTCCCAGGATTCGCTGGACAAGATCAACGACTCGGTCCGTCAGTCCGCGGACAAGTTCGCGGCGACGCAGAAAGTCGTCACGGACCTTGTGACCCAGATGTCCGATGCAGGCAGGGTCAAGCAGGAAGCGCAACGCTTCGTGATGAACAACGTGCGCGCTTGAGTTTAAGGAACCCCCCATGAACATTCTCGACGTTAGCCAAACCCCTGTCGTACTGACGCCCGACGCGCCGGGTCGACCGAAGGATGCGCCGCCGCCCGGCATCCTCTACAACACTTTCACGCCCCCGCTCGACGACGACGGAGAGGACGACCCGCTGCGGCCGATGCTCCAAAGCCCGCCGCCGGACGCCAGCAAGAAAGATGCGCTCGACTGGCTAAAGGCGCAGCAGCCGCAGGAAAAGGACGGCAACATGCCGGGCAAGCGCGACGACGACCCGGGCTATGGCAGTCCGCTGTCCGACGACGCCGTGCTCATCGGCAAATTCTTCGACTACTTTCAGAAGGCGTTCCAGAACGGCCTCGAGATACGCAACAAGATGGCGCAGGTGAATTTCCAGTCGGTGGTCGCGGCGGGAGAGGCGACCAAAGAGGCAGGCAAGGCCTACATGTGGGGCGGGATTTCCTCGGGACTCGCGCAAGGCATGTTGGGGGGCATGGGGGCATTCAAGAGCCTGTCCGGGATTTCGAAGGAGCGTAATGCGCTGAAGATGCGGGCGCCGAAGCCGGAGGCCCCCGTGGCGGCACCGCAAGGCGCGCAGGTGAGCGGCGCGCCGCCAACGGCAAATGCGCCGGACGGCCGGTTGTCCGGCGCGCAAGTGCCGGGTGTCGACCCGGACGGAACGCTCGATGCGGCGCCGCCGCGCCCGAACGCGCCCGACGATGCCCCTGACGTGACGCCGCCGCCGGTGGCGGCCGACCCGTCGCCCGCGCCGGTACCGGACGGTCCGAGCGCCGAGGCATTGAACCTGAGTGCGCGAGGCGACGGCGCGCAGGGCGCGGCGTTCTCGATGATGGCGGCCCCCGCCGCGGGCATGCTCAACGGCGCCTCCCAGTATTCCGCCGCGCTCGAAAATCAGCAGCAGAAGCTGGCCGACAGCGGCGCGCAACTGAGCCGGGACGGCACCACCAACGCGCAGGATCAGGCGAACAAGGACCTCGGTCTCGTCACCGAAATGCTCAAGGCGATCGACGCCGTCTCGCAAGCCAAGGCGGGTGCGGCTTCGGCCATTGCGGGCAATTTGCGCGGATAAGCGCCCGTATTTCCGAGAGGAGGGATAGATGATGGAAAGCGTGAACGAACGCAGCGCGCCCTGGCTCATGTTTCGGGACGTAGGCGCCTCGGACGTGAAGGCCGAAGGCGTCAAGGAAAACCGTGTGCCGGGCCGGCAACCGGGCGACGATCTGTCGCCGGCCTCGGTGTTGCTCGCCGGTGCCGTGCAGGGCGCAGACAAGCTGCGCGGAGCGCTGCGAAGCATCGACGACAGGATGCTCGACGTCCAATCGGGCAAGGCGTCTGTCGATGCGCTTGACGAAACGCTGGACGATGCACGTCTTGCGGCACTCGATCTCGGCGCGCGTCTGAAGGGCCTCGCGAGCAGCGACGTGCCGATACCGGGCGCGCTTCGCGAGCAAATCGCCGAGTTCCTGCGGGAGTCTCCCGAGCGCAAGCCCGGTGCGTTACCTGACGACCCCGGCATCCGCCAGATGGATGACGCGCCGAAGGTAGATGCCGGCAATCCCGACGCAGCGCCGCAGACCGATACCGGCAAGGAGGGCGATGACAAGGTGCCCACCGACGGAGAGATATGGGACAAGCTCATCGCGGTCATCGGTCACATGAAGGAGTTTTTCCTCAAGATATTTTCGGAAGCCGCCAAGAAGTATCTAGAGTTCAGCAAGGCGCTCGCCGACATCATGTCGAAGTTATCGGGCTGGATCGAGAACCAGAATGACGGCAAGGAAGTCGATCTGGATGTCGGCAAACTGAAGGAAGCGCTTCAGCCACTGTTAAACAAATACAAGCTGCCGGGCAAGGAAGGTGTGTTGTGGCCGACACAAACGCCGGGCGACGGCCCCATCGAAGGGGGCGCCAAGGAAGACGCCGAAAAATGGGCGAAGGAACTCGGCCTTCCCGAGGGCAGCGTGAAGGAGCAACCCGAGGGAAGCGGCAAGTTCGTCGTGGTCGTCGACCTCAGCACCATCGAGACGATGATCAACACGCTGCCTCAGGGCGACGGTAACGGGAAGAAGCGGATGACCACACAGGAACTGGAAATCTGGCGCACCGGTTTCACGGGGCAGGAGAGTGTCGTCAAGACGCAGGTGCAGGGGTTGTCCCAGCGTTACGCCACGGCGAACGCGACCAACGAGAATTTGGTGAAGTTGCTCAGTGGCGCCATTCTCGCGATGAGCGAATCGAACAAAGGATTTTTCCGGTAATGCGCACGGAAGGCATTCTTTACCTCGCTGCGCGCTCGCGCGCGGCGCCCCGTCTGACGCCGGACATGTTGCCCTGCGCGCGTTTTCGCCCCGGACCGCTGCGCAATCTGCCGTCGCAGGCGTATCTGTCCGCGCTGCTGTCGACGGGCGATGCGCGGGCACTCGGGGTGGCGTTGCTCATGGTGTTGCGCGACGCCTTCGATCCGTCCGCACTCCAGGACATCGCGCTGCGACGCCAGTGCAATGCGGTGCGCGATGCCATCTTGCCGCGCGACGCCATGCGCCAGCGGGCGATTCTGGAGCGCTTCGCCACCGGACAGGCGAAGCCGCTGGGCGATGCGCTGGGGTTGCTCATCACGTTATTGGCCGATCATCCGCAACGCGAGGCGCTGCGCCGATTCGCCTCGCAGCTATTCCTGCGCGACTTCCCGCCAGCGCACGAAATACGTCGAAACCCGTTGGTCGCCGCGATGCTCGCGGGACTCGGCCTGTTCTCGCGAACGCAGCCTCCCGCATCGTCCGTTCTGCAATAACGCCCACATCCGGACTTCGTGCCCCGCCAGATCAGGCGGGGTTTTTTTTGAGGCGCTCAAATGGAGAACAACACTTCCAGACGCGGATCGTGACGATACAGCCGCTGCCACGGATACCAGTCGGAGCGCATGCGCCGCCAGGCGTCGCGTGCCGCGCAGATGCCGTGCGTATGCAGAATCAGCGGCAGCAGACCGGCGCGCACCTGACGGCAGTCGATCTCCGCGAGCAATTGTTCGGCCGCACGCCGGGCGGGCATGCCGCCGCGCGCGAGTTCCACGTAATGACGGTTGACCCGCAACAGACCGGCATCGTCACCCGTCTCGCGTACGGCGCGCACGAGGGCTTCGGCTTGCTCATGACGACATTGATACGACAGCATGATCGCCAACGCGCTGGTGAGTACGGGATGATGCTGGCCGAGCCGTTGCAGGTTCTCGCGTGCCACGGCGATGGCCTCGTCGGTACGGCGGTCGTGGAAGATCGCCCACGTCTTGAGAATGGCCGCCGCGATGAAGCTCGGATCGTGTTCCAGCGCAATATCGAGCGCCATCTCGGCCGCCTTGGCTTCGCCTTTGAGAATGCAGTGCCAGGCGTGGTGATAGCGCACGTAGGGGTTGGACGGCGCCGACCAGAGCGCCCGGTCGAAGAGGATGTTCGCCACGCTGGATTCGAACTTCATGCTGTGCAGAATCGCCAGCAGACTCACGGCATGCGGGTCGCGCGGTGCGAGTGCAAGGGCGGCCTCGACGGCGGCGCGTGCGCCGTGCAACGCCGCTTTCTGATCGAACAGGCCGAGGTGCGCGAGTGCCAGATAGCATTCGGCCTGACCGCAATATGGCGCGGTACGCGATGCCCCTTCGCCCGCGCATTGGTGAAACAGTTGCAACGACTGCCGCAGACTCGACGGCGTGTGCTGCTGAAGTTTGAAGCGTGCGTGCAGGAACGTGGTGGCGGAGTCGAAAGAGTCGAACGAATGCGAGAGATGCACGGACGCCGTGAGTCCCGGCACATGCTTTGTGACGATGTCGGTGATGCGGATCTCGATCGGCAGCGTGTTGTCGGTATCGCTCAGGACAAAGTCCTCGCTGAAGATCAACTGGTGACCTTCCGAGCTGACCAGTTCGATGCGCAGCCGGTCGGGTTCGATGGCGTGGCCCGTCACGTAGAAGTCGGGCGCGAAACGTTCGACGAAGGTGGCAATGTCGTGGCATTCGAGCACGGTGCGGGTGATCGACGCCGGCAGCACGCGCAGCCCGTAAGCGGTGTATTCGAAGAATCGCGTCACCAGCCGGTCGTGCAGCATGAGCGTTTGCGCTGCACTCGGCAGGCGAAACGGCATGATCGCGAGCGTACATAACGCCGCCGCGCGCGCGGCCCCCGACACGATGGCCACCGAGCGGCGAATCCGGTAGCCGGTGCCGTACACCGTCTCCACGATGCGGTCGGACTTCTTTTCCCGCAGCACGCGCCGTATCGCATAGATGCACCGCGTGAGGGATTCTTCGCTCACATCCTGATGCGGCCACACAAGCGAGAGCAGCTTGTCCTTGCTGACGTTCTCACCCGCCGCTTCGAGCAACGTGCGCAATACCGCCACTTCCTTCGGCGGCAGACTGATCTGCCGGTCTCCCTGCTTGAGTACCCCGTTCGCGTCCAACGAAAAATCGTCGAACAGATAGATTTTTCCGTTCTGCGGCGAGCTGATCTGATTCACGTGCCGAGTCTCCTGCCAGCAAGCCCTGCTCGACGCGAGCGACGACGACTGCCGGCTTGCCCCGTCGCAAGCGGAAGACGTGTGAGACATACGTGCGCTGAATCATCGCCGCGGGGGCACCGGCGAAATCATGTTCCTCAAAGCGAGGAGACTATGCGAGGAACTAACGTTTCCGGGGGGATGAACATAAACAATTGGGCCGATTCCCTGTGAATTTGGGCCGGTGCCTCCCATCGCTATCCCGTACGTGGGCGAAAGATGAAATGCACTCGCGGGCCAAGACCGGGATGATGGCCGCAAGCAAGACATGTTCCTGAACGCCCACAACCTATAAGAAATCATGGACGGAGCCCCCGAATGTGGCAGGTCGATTTCGTCGTCAGCGCTTCGCAGACACGCGGCTTCGCGCCCGTTGGCCGGCGCGGCGCACGCGGCGCCGGCGCAGACATCGCTAGCACGGATTTGCGCGGCGATGCGCGAGCGTTGGGAAATCGACGCAACGCTGCGTCGCGAAATGGTCTTCTTCGAAGCGCGCGACCTGGACACATGCGTAATCCGTCAGACGGTGGGCACCCATATCGAGCGCCGCATGGCCGATGCCGGCGAGGACGCCGCCGCTCGCGCCCTGGCGATGAATCTCTCGCTTTGCCGGCAGGGATTCGCGTTCGGTGTGCGGCGCGGCGTGCTGGTGCTGCATCGCTACGTCGCGCCGTGGGAGTCCTTCGAGGCGTGCATGACGGCGGTGAGGGATTTTCTCGTCGTCTCGGAGCGCATCAAGCGGGCGGTGATACCGTCATGAGCCACGCCATCCTCGACCTGCTCGGCGCGGCGCTTCCCCGGACGGTGGGCGCGTTCGTGCAGGCGCGCTGCGCACCGGGGTCCGTCCCGTTCTGGCTGCTCGAATACTCGGATGGCCATCTGACGTTCATCGTCTCGAGCGCCGGTGCGATGCTGGCCGACGTGCATTTCGGCGAACGAACGCCGGTGTGCGAATTCTGGATGTGCAGTCCGGCACTGTTCGAATCGCGACGGGTGTTGCTGATGTACGGAAGCGCCGTGCGGGGCACGCGCGGCGACATCGTGGCCTGTGTGGAAATGTTCCTGCATCACGCAGGCAGTGGCGTATTGCCGAAAATCTAATGGGGGAGAAAATCCTATGGCAGAAGTGACTCAGTTGGGGCCTGGCGTACAGAACACGCGCGCGATGGCTGCATCGACGCCGGTCGATATTTCGCAAAACGAACGCGATGCGCGCATCGGCAACGACGACAGCCTGTTTCAGGGCAACTGCGACAGCGACGACCTGAGCGCCACGCGAACCCGGCGCGACGCCGTCATCCCGCCGCTGTCGCAACGCGATACGCGCACGGCCGTGGCCGCGTTGTGGAACGTCTTTCAGGAAAGCCGCACGGCGTTGGGGCTGCCCGACAAGGGGAGGAAGTACAACGATCTGAAACGGGACGTCGAGCGCTTTCTGGAGCGGCCCGGCCGCACCGTGACGGGCCGCGACGACCTGATGCAGGCGAAAAACCTGTTCGGCAAGCTGGCGCGGGGATTGAAGCATCACGAAAGGAAGGACGGTGAGAACGTCAAGAATTTCCGGCGTGCCGTGGACACGGCACTCGGTCTGGAGTGGCAGTTCAAGGCCAGCGCCGACGAATGTATCAAGCGCAAACTCGATCGCGCGCTCTCGGACCGGCTGGCGGACATGAAGCCGGGGGCGACGACCGCGTTCAGGGTCAAAGGCGGCGCGGGCGTCGACGTGGTCCCCGGCGTGGGGGTGAACGCCAGTGTGACGCACGATTCGAATTTGTCGATCACGCCGACCGAATGGCTGGTCGATGCCACGGGAAAGAAACTCACCCTGTCTGCCGGGGCGGATGTCATCGACTTCATCGAGACGGAGTTGTCGCTCAGTGCATCGTCTTCGCGCGCCGAGATCTACGGTTCGCTTTCGGACTACGTGGCCAGCGAGAGTCACAAATACAGGACGTGGATTCGGCACGGGCCTGTCGCGCTCATTGCCAGGATCCGGCATCTGTTCATGATCTCGTCGTCTTACGAGTCCGGTCGTGCCCGCGCCGATTTCAGCCGCGATTGCCTCGAAGATCACCTGGTCGAACTCTGCGGCATGAGCATCGATATTCAGCGGCACGGGCCGACGACGCGACCGGTCGAGCGGCACGACACGCTGGCCGGCGAAGTGAAGGGCAAGGCCGCCGCAGACTTCGGCGTGACGGCCGGCGTCAGCGCTGCCGGGCGCAGGATGGTCACGGTCAAGCGCGCGCGTCACGACATTCTGACGATCGCCGATATGCGTCCGGCGTGGGCGCGGCAGTTGCTCGCCGACAAGCCGCTCGTGTGCAGCCCGCTCACCCTTCTGGAGGCGATACGCTCGCACCTCAAGACGTCGAGCGCCGAAATCACGGCCGAACTGATGGCGAAGAAGCGGGGTAACGCGCTCAGGGATATGGAAGAACGCGCCCAGTTTCTGCTCGAACAGTTCGCGCTGCTCAAACTCGACGGCGATCTGCATCCCGAGATCGAAGCGGTCCTGATGGACCTCTTTCGCGATCGCGAACGCATTCTTCGTCCTCAATCGCTCGCCACGCACGAACTGAGTTGCCGTCAGACCAAATGGGAGGCGGAACTTGCCGCGGTCGCCGGGGTGCCGCTGGTGTTTCCGAACGGCGTCAATGCCACGGTGACCTACGAACACGTGACGGAAGACGAAGATCCGTACTACCGTGGCCATTTTCTTAACGTGGAGGTCGCCGGCATTGTCGCGGTGGCCGGTGCGGTGGCGGGTGCGCTCGACGCCGTGGGCGTCTCGGCCGGCGGCCAATGGGGTGTCGCTGAGATTCGGACGGCGCTCGCGGCGCTCGGTTTCGACTACAGCGCGGGGGTGATGACGTCGATGCGCTTCAAACTCAAGGAAGACGGCGTGGCGCTGATGCACTCGGTCCGTGGTATCACGACGAGTACGCTGGGATTTGATCGCAAGTTGCCCACGCCGGTGTCGGTGCTCGCCGGGCTGGCGTGGAACAGCAACACGGCGGACAAGCTGACCATCGGCAGCGAGTGTCTCGATTTGCTGGCACCCATGATGCGCATGCGCTACGCCAATCCTCAGTTTGGCGGTGAAGACTGGTGGAGGGAGTTTTCGACGCTGCACAAGGCGGAACTCGACGAGATGTATTTCCGCATCGCCGACGCCGTGCCGCACAGCACGCTGGAAGCCGACCTCGAACGCGTGGTGCGCGAGGTGCCCGCCACCCGGCCGCTATTGAATGCACTCCGGAATGCGGCGGCGCAGTTCTCGGACGAGACGACGCCCCGTAATCGCGCGGCGACGAACGACGCGATGGCGGCGTTCATGCTGGCGTACGTCGAAGGCGGCTACGGGGACGAGGTCGGCGCCAAATGGCAACCGACGGTGGGCGCAAAGCGCAGCGCGCAGCCGGCGCCTTCCGGCCCCCCCGCAGCCCCCGCAGCCCCCGCTCCTCCCGTCGAGGAAGCGTTGGCGGCCTGATCCATCCGGAGCGAAACGCGAAGGCGCGCAACGTGACCGCGCCTTCGCGTTTGCCTCACTTGTTCCCTGTGCCATCGTCCGGCTCGGGCTTTGGCGGCTTGGGAGGAATCAGAATCGGCGGAATACCGATCGTGGATTTTGCGTTGGATGTTCTCACGGCATTGGGCAGCGGATTCAGGTGTTGGGGCGCTCGGCGCGCGTGGCGGTGTTGGCGGCATCGCGCGCGGGCGCGCCCATGTGGGCGTGCGCCGGCGACGAGGCCGGGCCGGCAGCCGGTCGGTTTGCCGCTACGCGCGCGTTGATCGCCATGATTTTCGCTCTGGCCAGATCGATCGCCGCATCGGTCACATGGGCCGGTTCGAAGCGGAACGACGCCAGATACGCGATGCTCGCCGGCGTCGGGCTTCCGGGGGACGCGCCACGTTCGGCATGCGGGCCCCGGTTGGATTCGGGATCCCTGCGCACTGTCCGGATCAAGCGGGACAATTGCACGCTCGCGAGCGTGGCACGAACGTGGGCGACGAACTTATCCCATGGTTTGAGTCTGCGCGGCGAGGGGCTGTCGTCCGCGCGAACGAATTGCTGAACCCTCGCGCCGTCCACCGGCACGAGCGTGATGCTCTGGCCGCCGTACGAGACGCGCTCGTTGGGCTTCGCCTGCGCGATATTGGTGTGTTCTGAATAATTCATGTGATGGGTCGGAGGCGCCGCCACCGTATTCGTAAAAATTGCCTTGGACATTGAAATCCCTGCTGCACCGTAACGCGGTCCTAGTTTGCGGACGGCAACGCCTGCGCGACGTCGAGCAATTCGCCGAAGGCGTCGGCGAGCGTGGCGCGATCCTGCCCCGCGAGAGGCATCTTCATCCAGCAGTTGAGCGTTCCGTTGTCGTTGAGTGAGAACACCGGCTGACGGAAGTTCGCGCGCAGACGGTTGGCCGACAGCGCGGCCATCAGCGAGTCGGTCGACGGCGTTTCGTTGAACTCGGCCAGCATGAACCATGAGGCGTGGTCGATCGCGCCGAAGTGCACTGACATGCGCTCCTCGACGTCCAGACTCACGACCTCCTGATCCGGCGCCGGGTCGAACGCGAAAAATCCGATGTGGTGCAGCAACTCACCGACAACGTTGTGAAAAGTGTGCAGATCTTGCATCGTGGAAGGTCCTCGATAGAGAAGGGGAGGCGATCTCGCTGTCGTGAGCGTCGAGCGGACCGGACGCCGGCGAGGGCTCGGGCGCATCGAGCGCATCGGGGTTTTCGGCCGAGCGAGCGACCGGACGGCGATTGCGCGCGCGTGCGAGGCGAGCAAGCTCCTGATGTTGACGAAAGGTCGGGTCGAATTTCGTCGACCCGATACGAATGTCGCGCAGCACTTTCTCGAGCGTCGTGCTGCCACGCTCAAGCAAGGCGGTGGCTGCGAGCCACATGCCGAGCCGCGCGATGCGGTGTGTCGATTGCACGACGGTCGGATGCGGTGGCGGGCACAGCATTTCTGTTTGGTAAAAATCCTGACGTCGCAAAGACTGCACAGGCGACGTGGCTTTCAGGCGTTCCGCGGCATGATGCAGATGCGAGAGAGCGTCGGCACGAACGATGGTCTCGCCGTCGTCCGCCCATGCCTGAAGTGCCGGAAAGGTCACGACAGTGGCCCCCTGAGTGATCGAGACGATGCAGGTGCGCAGATGTGTGCCGCGATAGCCGCACTCGCTCTGTGTCAGTACGTAAGCGGTAAAGCCGATGTCGCCGAAGCGACGGCCCTGTGACGACAGCAATGGATATGCCGCGTTTCGGGCAAGCAGCTCGTCGTCCGACGCCAGTGTGACGAGTACGGCCGGCGGCGCGCTCAACCAGCGTCGCAAATAGCGTTCGATGTCGGGCGCGCGCGGCGGCTCGCGGCGCACGGCCAGCGTGCGGTTCGCGTGCGAGAGCGTTTGCGAATCGCGTGGCGACTTCTCGTCCGGCATCGCGATGGTCCCGACGTCGCATTCCTGAGCGGCATCGTGGGTTTGCATGGCACGGGTGACTCGCTTGTAGCGCCGGGATGCCAGCGTCGTGGCGCGTCCGAAGGCAGGCGTCACATTGACTGGGGACGACATGGCAAATCTCCTATATGCGATTGCGTCGTGTGTTGGGGAATGGGCGAGCGGGTGACGTCATGGCGAACGCGTCCCGCCCGAAAAACGGCTAGCGGTGCATCAGCAACGGCTTTCGCAGGTCGTCTGCGAACGCGCCGATGACGTCGAGCTGGTGATTGGTGCCAACGAGTTGCGGGGCGCCGCTTAACCGGATGTCAGTGACGATTTCCTCCACGCTGAGATGTTCGTGGTTGCCGTGCGACATGGCGAGCGCCGTAACCAGTACCCCTGCGATGCCTTCCGGGTCGTCGAAGACGATGACCGGGCATCCGGCAGGCGGCATGCCCGCACCGCTCGCGCCGTTTGTGTTGCCGGTGCTCCCCACGCCGCCCACGCCGCCCACGCCGCCCGGATCGTCCGGCAGGGGCATCTGCCGCAACGCGTTCTCGATGAACTGCAACGTCTGCGTCACGTACAGCCGGTCGGACGAGATGTCCGGCGCCTGCCGGTAAGGCGCATGCAGCACCGAGAAAGTGACCTCGGTCTGCGCCGAGCGAAGCGACGTGCAGTACATGCTGAAGTCGGTCACGAAGGTCGCGGCCGTACTGGTCGTGACGTGACGCCGGCGCAGACGGATGGCGCCATCGTGCCGCTCGGCGCCGTGCGGCTCGCACTGAGGCGTGACGTGCACGACCACCGCAGGGCGTAGCCGCATCAGCAGCGCGAGGAAGGCTTCGATGGCACCGTCTTGCGGTGTCTGGCAGAGCACCGCGAGCGGTTGCCGGTCGACGAGAATGACGCTTGCAGGAAGCAGCGCGCCGTCGTGCCCGCGCAAGGCCGTCTGGCGTGCGACCCAGAGCTTGGACTCGCGGCTCGTCGGCAATTCGCGGTGGTAGTGATCGCGGTACGACGCATTGCGCTCCGTGATCAGCTTGTAATGTCCGACGACGTTCTGCGCGGAACCCATGCGTTGTTTGAGTTCGCACAGCGCGTCTTGCGGCCGGCTGCGCTCGAAGAGGTCGATGACGCACGCCTCCGGGTTGCCGCGCCAGTCGAGTTGACGCCGGATGCCTTGCAGGACCCGGTGCCTGACGTCTGCCGACGCGTTACGCAGCAACCAGACGATGACGAAGGGCTGGTCGAGCCGCATGGAGCGAACCCCCGGGCGCGACGATTCCGGCCCTCGGGCCGGTGAGGCCGGATGCGACGCGAGCGCCATGTCACGCGCGCGGCGCCACAAATGCGGGTGCCGGAAGGCACTCCATCCGATGAGCAGAACGAGATAGCCGTCGCGGGTGACACCGACTGTCGCGCGGGCCGGATCGACGGCGTGCTGGCAGATCAGACGATGGAGCTGTTCGGCTTCCTGATTGGTCATGGTGGCGGCGTTGATCTGGGTATGGATCGATGCCATGCGTTGAAATGCCTCCCGAATCCGGAACGTTCGAGAGGCAATGGTCAGGTCCGGGGCAGGAAGCCGCTTGCAGGTTTGGCTCATCGTATACGCCGGGTGCCCCACGGGACGCTGCCGCCGGCGCCGGGCAATGGGCGAAGGCCCTTCGGCGCCCCGGCGCTCCCGGCGCTCCCGGCGCGCCGATGCGACGCTGCCAACGCGCATAGGCGTACAGGCGTACAGGCGCACAGGCGTACAGGCGTACGAACCGAAGGCGCGAGCGGCCACGCGCCATACGCGCGGCCGTCGACGCGGGACCTAACGGTCCCGATTGGTCAGCAGGGTACGAATCAACGCAGACGTGCCGGGGCCGGCACGCGTCAGATCATCGATGAACGCCGGATGCGCGCGGGTGCGGGGCGCCGCTTGCGGGGCGCCCGACGCGAATGTGCGGGGCGGTTTCGGCGGCGGCACGGTTCGCGGTTTCGGTATCGGCGCTGGCTGCACCACGGCGTCGGGCATTGGGTCCGGTCCGCCTTGCGCGTGTCCGAAATCGCCATGGATGCCCGAGTCCGTGTCGGAGTCGGGCGTTGGCGCGACGTTCGCGGCCTCAGCGCCCGCGCTGCCGGGCCGCAACCTTACCAGTTCGGCGATCTCCATGGGTGGCCGCGTTGTCATCGGTACGGGCGGCTGCGAAGCCGGCGACGACAATCCCAATTTCGTTCGCGCCTTTGCGATGACGCTCCTGTACGGCGAACCCGATGAACGCTCCGCCGCAGGCCGGCCGGCGACGTCTGCCAATGTGTTCGACGTCCGCATTCGCTTGATGAGCGTGTCGACGGCCTGCGTGCCCATTCGGAGATCCTTGAATTTGAGCGTCGAGAGAAGCGACGGTCTGGCCCCGGAAGACAAGCCGTTGGCCTTCATGAACTTGTCGGCGCGGTGGCATTGCCGCAGGTGCAAGAGGAATTCCTTTCCCTTGAAGACGACGAGCTGACCGCGATCGTTGATGCCGATACGGCCCTTCTCGATGTAGGCGCCGCTCTCCGGCGTGTGCAACCTGTCGAGTGTCGCGAACGAATTTTGCGCCACTGATTGCAATGAAATACTCATGGTCATAGCGATGATTCTCCTTCCATTGACTCCGTCGGACCCGATGCGCCTCGTCCTTCGGCATCGAGGTCAACCGCTGGAGCAACGCCGTCCGGGTGAGCGCAGGTGCTCATCGCGAAGCGTCTTCCCCGGTGTCGTGCATCACGCCTGCCGGACTACGTCTCGCGCGCGAGGCCACAAACTCGGCGTATGCACACGGGTTTCGATCAAGCCTCGTTTGTATCGGATCGAGACTAGGCAGAATCCTATGTTTCGCTCATGGAAATCGAGGAGTACCTCGTCTGAATGCAAAAACGGCAGGGCGATGGCCCTGCCGTTATGCTGGCGTTGCGTGCGCAAAGCGGTGTGTTCGGCGGCTAACTCTGCATCAGCCGCTTCTCGCGCGCCACGCTCATCAGAATGCCGACGCCGAGGCCGAGCGTCACCAGTGCGGTGCCCCCGTAGCTCATGAACGGTAGCGGCACGCCGACCACCGGCAAAATACCGCTCACCATGCCCATGTTCACGAAGGCGTAAGTGAAGAAGATCATCGTGACGGCGCCCGCAAGCAACCGGCCGAACAGCGTCGCACCGCTTGCGGCGATCATCAGCCCGCGTGCGACGAGCAGCAGATACAGCACGATCAGCACGCCCTCGCCGATCAGACCGAATTCTTCCGCGAACACGGCGAAGATGAAGTCGGTGTGCTTTTCCGGAATGAATTCGAGGTGAGCCTGCGTGCCCTTGAGCCACCCCTTGCCGGTCGTGCCGCCCGAGCCGATGGCGATGACCGACTGGATCGTGTGGAAGCCCTTGCCGAGCGGGTCGGACGTGGGGTCGAGCAGCGTGCATACACGGTGCTTCTGGTAGTCGTGCAGGATGTGCCATTCGACATCCGGCTGACAGATCTTGTCTTCGAGTGCGAGGATCGTGCCGATGCCGACCACCCCGGCGATCAGTACCGGAAGAATCAGCTTCCACGACAAGCCGGCCAGATAGATGACGTAGAGACCGGCAGCGGCCACGAGCAGGCCTGTGCCCAGATCGGGCTGCTTCGCGATCAGACCGACGGGTACGCCGAGCAGGGCGAGGGCGGCCAGATAGTCGAACCAGCGAATGTTGCCTTCGCGCTTCTGGAAGTACCACGCGAGCATGAGCGGCATGGCGATCTTCATGATTTCGGACGGCTGGATCACCATGCCGACGTTAAGCCACCGCTTCGCCCCCTTCTTCGTCAGGCCGAACATCGCCACCGCAATGAGCAGCGCGACGCCCGCCGTATAGAGCGGGACCGCGAACTTCATCAGGGTCTGTGTCGGCAACATGGCCAGCACCCACATCAGGACGAACGTGAGCACGATGTTGCGAATCTGGTCTTCCACGCGTCCCGGCACGTCGATGCTGGCGCTGTAGAGCGTGACCAGCCCCACGCACAGCAGCAGGAACACGATCAGCGCGAGCGGCTTGTCGAAGGCGGCGAACAGGCGCTTGACCTGTTCTTTCCACGTATGTTTGTCGAGCGCCATCATGGCGTTTCTCCTTGCGCGCCCTTCGCCTTGTGCGTGCTCTGCTCCTGAGCACGGATGGCGGCGCGATGGCGGGCTTCGTCGGCGACGGTCGGGCTGATGATGGCCGGTTTGTTCGGGGGCGGCGCCGGCTTCTGTGTTTCCGGCGCGGTGGCAGCGGACGCCTTGCCGTTCGGCGAACGTGCAGCGCCCGTCACAGCCGTGGCCGCCGATGCCCCGGGAGCCACGCGGGAGACCGCCATCGTGGCCGTGGTGGCCGTCGCCAGGCGGTCCAGTTCGGCGGCGCTGGCAGGCGGCGCATCCGGCGCAGCAGAGACCGCCGCCGCGCTCGCCCCCGAAGCCGCAGCCTGCAATGCCGCCGCTTCGGCGGCGCGCTCCTTCGGCTCGGTGATGAGGTAATAATCGAGCAGGCTGCGCGCGACCGGGCCGGCCTGCGCGCCCCCCCAACCGGCGTTCTCGACGATCAGCGCAAGCGCGATCTTCGGATCGTCGGCCGGCGCGAAGGCGATGAACAGCGCGTGGTCGCGCTTGAACTCGGGAATCGCGTTGTGGTTGTACTTTTCGTTCTTGCCGAGCGAGTACACCTGCGCCGTGCCGGTCTTGCCGCCTGCTTCATACGGGGCCCCGGCGAACGCCTGACGCCCCGTCCCTTCCTTGATGACGCCGACCATCGCGCGTTTCACGAAGTCGATGTCCGCCTGCTTGTACGGCAGACGCGCGCTCTCGTGCGGCACGGTGAGCTGGCGCGAGTGCGAGACCGGGTCTTCGACAGCCTTCACCAGGTGTGGCTTCATCACCACGCCGTTGTTGGCCAGCGTGGCCGTTGCGTGCGCGAGTTGCAGGATCGTGAACGAGTTGTAGCCCTGACCGATCCCCAGGCTGATCGTCTCGCCGTCGTACCACTTCTGCTGCGCCGGCTTCTTGTAGGCTTTGCGCTTCCATTCGGTCGACGGCAGAATGCCGCGCGCCTCGCCTTCGATGTCGATGCCCGTCAACTGACCGAAACCGAGCGGCGCCATGAAATCGTGGATGGCGTTCACGCCGAGGTCGTGCGCGAGCATGTAGTAATACGTGTCGTTCGAAACCACGATCGAGCGGTACATGTCGATCCAGCCCTGACCGTTACGCACGTCGTTGCGGAAGGTATGGTTGCCCAGCGTAAACGAGCCCGTATCCTGGAAACCCCAGTTCGTCGTGCGCTTGCCGAGTTCGAGGGCGGCGAGCGCCATGAACGGCTTGTACGTCGAGCCGATCGGGTAAGTGCCGCGCAGAGGGCGATTGAGCAGCGGCCGGTCGGGCGAGTTGTTCAGGGCGTCCCAGTTCTGCTGGTCGATGCCTTCGACGAACAGGTTCGGGTCGAAACTCGGCGCGGACACGAAGGCCAGGACGTCGCCCGTTTTCGGTTCGATGGCGACGACCGCGCCACGGCGTCCCGCAAAGGCTTGCTCGGCCACCTGCTGGAGCTTGATGTCGATGGACAACACCAAATTGTCGCCCGGCGTCGCCGGCGTGCGCGAGATCGTGCGCACCGGACGCCCCCCGGCCGTCACTTCGATTTCCTCGAAACCGGTGATGCCGTGGAGCTGCGTCTCGTAACTCTGCTCCACGCCGATCTTGCCAATGTAGTCGGTGCCTTTGTAGTTGTTCACATCGCGGCGGATGTCGTACTTCGCGCTGTCGCTGTCGTTTTCTTCGCTCATCGCGTCGATTCGCTGACGGTCGCGTTGCGAAATCCGGCCAATGTAGCCGATCACATGCGCCGCCGTCTCGCCGAGCGGGTATTGCCGGAACAGACGCGCGTGCACGTCCACGCCAGGGAAGCGGAATCGTTGCGCGGTGAAGCGGGCGACTTCCTCGTCGGTCAGCCGGGTGCGGATCGGCAGGCTCTCGAAGCTCTTGCTGTCGTCCATCAGCTTCTTGAAGCGGGCGCGGTCGCGCGGCGTGATTTCGATCACGTCTGACAGGTCGGTGACAAGGTCTTCGAGCGGACGACCGATCTTCGACGGCGTGATTTCCAGCGTGTAAGCGGAATAATTGCGTGCCAGCACCACGCCGTTGCGGTCCATGATGACGCCACGGTTGGGCACGATCGGCGCCAGCGACACGCGGTTCTCGTCGGCTTGCAGGGCGTACTGGTTATGACGGAAGACTTGCAGATAGACGAAACGCACCGCGAGCAGGCTGAAGCAGATCAGCACGAAAAGCGCGGCCGCCGTTACCCGCAGGTGGAACGTCTGTAGTTGTTGCTGGGGATTCTTGAACTCGGTCATGCTTGGCGGGGCTCGTGGGTGCGAACTGGCGGGCAGGGCCCGTCAGATCGGACGCGTATCGTCGCGGTCGACGGCGCGTTTCTGGGGCGCCAGCAGCAGGATACTGATCACCGGCCAGAGCAACGCTTCCACGAAGCTCGCGGCGAGCGGCCACCAGCCCGGAAAGGCGGCGCCGGTCGCCAGACGAATGATGAACGGCACCACGTGCGCGAGCAGCAGCAATGGCAGCACCGTGAGCGCCTGACCGAGCAGCGTGAAGAACAATACGCGGCGATGGATCATGATCGCACCATACGACAACAGCGTATAGGCGAGGGCGTGCTCGCCCAGCAGTCCGGCGTTGTGCACGTCCATGAGCAACCCGACGAGAAACGCTACGCCCATGCCGACCTTGCGTGGCTGGTGGATGTTCCAGAACATGAGCACCAGTGCGACGAAGTCGGGCATGGCGGGCGCATGGCCCCACGGCATCAGGTTCACCAGAAACGCCACCACGAGGCTGAGCGCGATGAAGTACGGATTGACCGGCAGCAGAATGTATTGCGGTCGTGACATGTGAATTCCTCAATGACCCTTGCGGGCGCCCGGCGCGAGTTTCGGATCCGCGCGCGTGCCGCCTTTCGGTGCGGGCTTGCCGCCGCTGGCCGCCGGATCGGAGGCGCGTGCGAGATCGGCGGCGGCGTCCGGATGCAGCGCCAGCGGTGTGGTGTATTGCAGCACCAGCACCTGACGCTGGCTGCGCAGGTTGGCCACCGGCTGACACAGAATGCGCGCGAACGCGGTGTCCGACACCCGGTCGACCTTGGTAATGCGTGCGACCGGCAGGCCGGCGGGGTAGACGCCGTCCAGACCGCTGGTGGCGATCTCGTCGCCGACCTTGACGTCTGCGGACAGCGGGATGAAGCGCAGGTCGAGCACGTCGCCTCGCAGTCCGCCGTAGATGACGCTGTGCACGCCGCTGCGGATCACTTGTACCGGCACGGCCTGTTCCTTGTCGGTGAGCAGCGTCACTTCGCTTTGCAGCAGGAACACGCGCGAAACCTGCCCGAGCAACCCTTGCTCGGTGACGACGGGGGCGCCGAGTTTGACACCGTGTTTCGTGCCGCGATCGATGACCACGCGCTGCGTGAACGGATCGCGCGTATCGTATTCGATTTCCGCGGGAATGCTCGGCACCGGCATGCGCTCGCGCAGGGCGAGCAACTGGCGCAGATGTTCGTTCTCGGCGACGAGCTGGTTGTTGCGCTGAGCCTGGACGGACAGTTCGAGATTACGCTCGCGCAGCGTGCCGTTTTCGGTCGTGAGTTGCGATTCGGTCGAGAAGAATCTCGCCACGCCGAGAATGGCGTCGCGAGGCAACAGCATCATGCGCTGCACGGGATAGAGGGCGGTGCCGACGACGGCTCGCACCCGCTCCAGCGTGTTGTAGTGCGAGTCGACCACGAGCAGGCCGATGGCGAGCGCGACGAAACAGATCAGCCGGGCCAACGCCGACGGTCCCTGTTTGAACAGTGGCGGCGGACTGTACTGCATGGTGGGCCCTTCAGGGAAGCACGCGCAGCGAGATGCTGCGGTGCGCGAGTCGTGTCAGTCGGGCGCGACGAAGCGGCGTCATGCCTGTCTCCGTGCGCGAGATCGTGCTGCGCGGCCCGCCGTGCCGGGCGAGGTGTGCAAGGGATTGCCCCACCGCGCCGGACGACGAACCACGCACGTTGGCTTACTCGTAGGAGAAGATGCTGCCGAGCTTGTCCATGCGCTCGAGCGCCATGCCCGAGCCACGCACCACGCAGGTGAGCGGGTCTTCGGCGACGAGCACGGGCAGGCCGGTTTCTTCGGCGAGCAGACGGTCCAGATCGCGCAACAGTGCGCCACCGCCCGTGAGCATCATGCCGCGCTCGGCGATGTCGGCGCCCAGTTCCGGCGGCGTCTGTTCCAGCGCGATCTTCACCGACGATACGATCTGGTTGAGCGGATCGGTCAGGGCTTCGAGGATTTCATTGCTGGAAATGGTGAAGGCGCGCGGAATCCCTTCCGAGAGGTTGCGGCCCTTGACTTCCATTTCCTTGACTTCCGAGCCCGGGAACGCCGAGCCGATTTCCTTCTTGATGGCTTCGGCGGTCTGTTCGCCGATCAGCATGCCGTAGTTGCGGCGGATGTAGTTGACGATGGCCTCGTCGAACTTGTCGCCGCCCACGCGCACCGAACCTTTATAGACGATGCCGCCCAGCGAGATCACGCCGACTTCGGTCGTGCCGCCGCCGATGTCGACGACCATCGAGCCGGTGGCTTCCGAGACCGGCAGGCCTGCACCGATGGCCGCGGCCATCGGCTCTTCGATCAGGTACACCTGCGAGGCGCCGGCACCGTGGGCCGCTTCCTTGATGGCGCGGCGCTCGACCTGGGTCGAACCGCACGGCACGCAGATGATGATGCGCGGCGACGGCGAGAACAGACGCGACTCGTGCGCCATCTTGATGAACTGCTTGATCATCTGCTCGGTCACGGTGAAGTCGGCGATCACGCCGTCTTTCATCGGACGAATGGCTTCGATGTTGCCCGGCACCTTGCCGAGCATCTGTTTGGCTTCCTTACCGACGGCCTGAATCGTTTTCTTGCCGCTCGGGCCACCTTCCTGACGGATGGCGACGACCGAAGGTTCGTCGAGAACGACGCCCTTGCCGCGCATATAGATCAGGGTGTTGGCCGTGCCCAGGTCGATGGCCAGGTCGTTGGAGAAGTAGCTGCGAAGAAAACCGAACATGCAAAATCCTGTGTTTGCGTGAGGCCGCCCAATGAACTTGACTGGGACGGCTGCCTGTCGTCTGGGTTCCGGCTGTTCGCAAAAAAAACGCCAGGCGCCACGCGGCGGCTCGCGAATCGTGCGGACAAACCGAGGAATGCTGTACCGGGCAGGAGGCGGGGCTGCCGTAAAAAATCCGTCGCGTCAGGGTCTACCGATGGACTGCGCGATCGTCTGTCGCGCCCCTCGGACTGGCCGTGGCCCACCTGCGCGACAGCGGCGGAGGGTGCAAAAACACGCTCCGACGCAAATTTAATGCGCAATGATACCTTATAATTTCGCAGGTTTTGCAGGAAAAACGAGCACGTTGACGCCACATTCGACCCCCGCGGCAGTTTCGCCCGGACCCTTGCGGCACGGTGTGTCAGGCCTCCTGCGCAGCGCGGTGCACGGAGTAAAACGGCGCCCGGGCCCCTCCCGGATCGCAGCTTCTCCGCATTCTGTCCCTAATTTTGGCGTCAGACATGCATTCGGCTGCTCTCCAATGCGCATTTTTTCGGGATTTCTTCATGGCTTTGAATCACTCAGACGTCAAACGCATCGCCCATCTCGCGCGTCTCGAGCTGGCCGATGACGAGGCGGCTCACATGGAAAAGGAGCTCAACGGCTTCTTCGCGCTCGTCGAACAGATGCAGTCGGTCGACACGACGGGCGTTGCCCCGCTCGCGCACCCCATCGAACAAATTCAGGAGGTCGCGCAGCGTCTGCGCACCGACGCCGTGACCGAGCTGGTCGACCGCGATGCGAATCAGCGTCCGGCGCCCGCCGTGCAGGATGGCCTCTATCTGGTGCCGAAGGTCATCGAGTGAGTCCGGCCGTCGTCGCGGGCGGCGCCCCGGGCGCCATCTGCCGCGACGCCATGTGATGGCGAGATCGCGCGCCGCGCGCATCCCGCACCTTACGCTACCGCTTTCATGCGCCACCCAGCACAGCAGCCATCATGGAACAAGATCTGATTCATTTGCAGGATTTGCGTGCCGCGCTCGACGCCAGGCGCGTCTCGAGCGTCGAGCTCACGCAGCACTATCTGACGCGCATCGCCGCGGCGGCCGATCTGAACGCCTTCGTGCACGTCGACGCCGAAGCCAGCCTCACGCAAGCGCGCGCCGCGGATGCGCGCATCGCCGCCGGTGACGGCGCGAACCAGCCCCTGCTGGGAATCCCCGTCGCGCACAAGGACGTTTTCGTTACGCGCAACTGGCACAGCACGGCAGGCTCGCGCATGCTCAAGGGCTACCAGAGCCCGTTCGACGCCGCTGTCGTCGAGCGTCTGTCAGACGCCGGCATGGTCACGTTGGGCAAGACCAACATGGACGAGTTCGCCATGGGCTCGTCCAACGAAAACTCGTACTACGGCCCGGTCAAGAACCCGTGGGACAAGCTGGCCGTGCCGGGCGGCTCGTCCGGCGGCTCGGCCGCTGCCGTGGCCGCGCGCCTGGCGCCGGTCGCCACCGGAACCGATACCGGCGGCTCGATCCGCCAACCAGCTGCATTCTGCGGCGTGACCGGCATCAAGCCGACGTATGGCCGCGTGTCGCGTTACGGCATGATCGCTTTCGCCTCGTCGCTCGATCAAGGCGGTCCGTTCGGTCATAGCGCCGCAGATTGCGCTTGGCTGCTCAACGGCATGGCCGGGTTCGACCCTCGCGATTCGACCAGCCTGGAGCGTGCCGACGAAGACTTCGCACGCGGTCTGGGCAAGCCGCTCGACGGGGCGACGGCCGACAAGCCGCTGGCGGGTCTGCGCATCGGGCTGCCTGCCGAATACTTCGGAGAAGGACTCGACGCCGACGTGCGCGAATCCATCGACAACGCGCTTGCCGAGTTCGAGAAGCTCGGCGCCGTGCGCGTGCCGGTGTCGCTGCCGAAGACGGAACTGTCGATCCCTGTGTACTACGTGCTGGCGCCGGCGGAAGCGTCGTCGAACCTGTCGCGCTTCGACGGCGTGCGCTTCGGCCATCGTGCCGCCGAGTACCGCGACCTGCTCGACATGTACAAGAAGTCGCGTGCCGAAGGCTTCGGCACCGAGGTCAAGCGTCGCATCCTGGTGGGCACCTACGTGCTCTCGCACGGCTATTACGACGCCTACTATCTGCAAGCCCAGAAGATCCGCCGTCTGATCGCGCAGGATTTCCAGAACGCGTTCGCGCAGTGCGACGTCATCATGGGGCCGGTTGCCCCGTCGGTGGCCTGGAACCTCGGCGAGAAGAGCGCCGATCCGGTGCAGATGTATCTGGCCGACGTCTACACGCTGTCGGTGAGCCTCGCGGGCCTGCCGGGCATGAGCCTGCCGGTCGGCCCGGGACGCAATGCGCGTCCGGTCGGCCTGCAAATGATCGGCAACTATTTCGACGAAGCCCGCCTGCTGCAAGTGGCCGACGCGTTCCAGCGCGCGACCGACTGGCACAAGCGTGCGCCCACGGGTGTCTGACGATGAGCCGCCAGCGCATGCAGCACCACGCCATGACGTCTCCCGCAACGGCCGGTTCGGGCATCGGTTCGGCCATCGCCCCCGATGCCGCCCGTGCCGCCGCACCCGCCGCCCGCCGGCTGATTTCCCGCGCGCTGGTGCTCACCGGCATGGTGCTCACGCTCGCGTCGTGCTCGCTGCCGTTCTCGCGCCCGACGCCGATCGCTTACCGTGAAATCAATCTGTCGGGTTACTGCTCGCAGACCGACGAAGACGGCTTTCGCGAACAGGCGATGCTCAAGGTCCAGGGCAATCAGGTGCAGGCGCTGGACTGGCGTCTGTGGGTGGGCAACCGCGGCAGCTGCCACTTCAATCTGGCGGATTTTCACCAGACGCAATGGCGCCCGAGCATCGAACTGCGCGCCAATCGGGGCAGTTGCAAGCTGCTTATCTGGCAGGACCCGGGCAACGTGACCATCGGACACGCGAACTGCGAGGCGTATTGCACGCCGGGCATCTACGAGACCGCGTGGCCCGTGAGTTTCGATCCGCAGTCGGGCATTTGCGCACGCGATACGCGCCGGTAAGCATCGACGAACAGGAACGGGCCGGGTGTCCACCGGGGCGAGGAGTCCCACGGACGGCTGGCCGCAAAGGCAAGGCGACATGCCCTGCCGACAAGTTGAGACAAGGGTGAACCTTATGCAATGGGAAGTCGTTATTGGTCTGGAGACGCACGCACAGCTCTCCACCGCTTCCAAGATTTTCTCGGGCGCATCGACGCAGTTCGGCGCCGCCCCCAACACGCAGGCGTGCCCCGTGGATCTGGCCCTGCCGGGCGTGCTGCCCGTGCTCAATCGCGGCGCTGTCGAGCGCGCGATCGAGTTCGGTCTGGCCATCGGGGCGACGATTGCACCGCGCAGCATCTTCGCGCGCAAGAATTACTTCTATCCGGACCTGCCCAAGGGTTATCAGATCAGTCAGTACGAGATCCCGGTGGTGCAGGGCGGCTCGCTGAAGATTCAGGTCGAAGCCGACGCGCGCACCGGCCGTGACGCGTACGAGAAGGTCGTCACGCTCACGCGGGCGCACCTCGAAGAAGACGCGGGCAAGTCGTTGCACGAAGACTTTGCCGGCATGACCGGCATCGACCTGAACCGCGCCGGCACGCCGCTGCTGGAAATCGTGACGGAGCCCGAGATGCGCAGCGCGGCCGAAGCCGTGGCGTACGCGAAGGCCCTGCACGGTCTGGTCGTATGGCTCGGTATCTGCGACGGCAACATGCAGGAAGGCTCCTTCCGGTGCGACGCCAATGTGTCCGTGCGTCCGGCCGGTCAGAAGGAATTCGGCACGCGCGCCGAAATCAAGAACCTGAACTCGTTCCGCTTCCTCGAAGAGGCGATTCAGTACGAAGTGCGCCGTCAGATCGAACTGATCGAAGACGGCGGCACGGTGGTGCAGGAAACGCGGCTGTACGATCCGGACAAGAAGGAAACGCGCTCGATGCGCAGCAAGGAAGACGCGCACGACTACCGCTACTTCCCGGACCCCGACCTGATGCCGCTGGTGATCGACAGCGAATGGATCGAGCGCGTGCGCGCCGCACTGCCGGAACTGCCGGCAGGCATGCAGGCACGCTTCGTCGAGTCGTACGGCCTGTCGGACTACGACGCGGCCGTACTCACGCAGTCGAAGGCGCAGGCCGCCTACTTCGAGGCCGTGGTCGCGAAGGCGGGCCTGGCGAACGCCAAGCCTGGCGCCAACTGGATCATGGGTGAACTGTCGTCGCTGCTCAACCGCGAAGACATCACCATCGACCGGAGCCCGGTGTCGAGCGCACAGCTCGCCGGCTTGCTTGCCCGCATTGCCGACAACACGATCTCGAACAAGATCGCCAAGGAAGTCTTCCAGCTGATGTGGGAAGAACGTGCCACCGACGACGGTGCCGCCGACCGTATCATCGAAGCGAAGGGGCTGAAGCAGATCACCGACACGGGCGCGATCGAGAAGATCATCGACGAAGTGCTGGCCGCCAACGCCAAGTCCGTCGAGGAGTTCCGCGCAGGCAAGGAGAAAGCGTTCAACGCGCTGGTCGGTCAGGCGATGAAGGCCACCAAGGGCAAGGCCAACCCGGCGCAGGTCAACGAGTTGCTCAAGAAGAAGCTCGGTGCCTGATGAGGGCCGACGGCCGCTGACCCGGCCCGACGAACGCTGACGGCATGGCGCCGGCGGCGCTGCCGTGGCGCGGGACGGTTCGAAGGAAAGGCGCGGTTGCCGTCATTCGGCGCCGCGCCTTTTGTCATGGCCGGGGGCGGTCGGCGCCGCGAATGCCTTATCGCACAACGCGCTGCGCTTATTGCCGCGCGTTTTTTTGGGCCCTGCGCAAATTGCGCCATACTCCCGACTAACTACCACGGCAGGAGTTGGCGATGTTCGAGAAATACCGCGTACCGCTTGGCAAGAAGCTGGATCTGTCCGCCTTCGATCCCGCCGACAAACCGTTTTCCGGCGATAACAAGGAAGACGACAGGATACGTCTGGCCGAACTGGCGCTCAAACTCGACGAGTTGCAGACGATTCTGCATGCCAACAGCCGGCATCGCGTGTTGCTCGTGCTCCAGGGCATGGACACCAGCGGCAAGGACGGCACGATTCGCGCGGTGTTCCAGAATGTCGACCCACTGGGTATTCGCGTGGCCAACTTCAAATCGCCCACGCCGATCGAACTGTCGCACGACTTTCTCTGGCGTGTGCACATGGCCGTGCCCGCCGCCGGCGAGCTGACGATCTTCAACCGCAGCCATTACGAAGACGTGCTCATCACGCGCGTGCACGACTGGATCGATGCCGACGAGTGCGAGCGCCGTTACACGCATATCAATAACTTCGAGCAACTGCTCGTCGAGAACAACACGCACATCGTCAAGTGCTTCCTGCACATTTCGTCGGAGGAGCAGCGCAAGCGTCTGCAAGAGCGCATCGACGATCCCAACAAGCATTGGAAATTTGAGCTGGGCGACCTCAAGGAACGCAGCTTCTGGCCGCAATACACAAAGGCCTACGAAGCGGCGTTATCGGCGACGTCGACGCAACACGCGCCGTGGTATATCGTGCCTTCCGACTCGAAACGCCACCGTAATCTGATGGTGGCAGAGTTGCTGGTGCACGCGCTGACCGAGCTGAACCTGTCCTATCCGCCTGCCCGCCGCGAGTTGACGGGCATGAAAGTGGAATGACGCGGCGCAGCACCCGGGGCGGCCGGCATCGCGTAAGACAACAGCAATGACGTGAGCGGCCGTGGATATCCGCGGCCGGTTTATCAGTGGAAACAGACGCAGCCGGGGCAAGCGGGGGCTTGGCCGGCGAATCGGCGTCGCATGGGGAAAACGGGGAAGAAGATGAGTGACGAGAACGCCCGCCGGCCGTTGCCGGGGGACGCGGCCGACCATGGGCAGGAGGGGGTGGCCGGGCGAGGCAAACCGGGTTCGCGCCGATGGGCGGCAGGCCTGCTCGCCATCGTGATGGTTGCCGGCGGCGCCGCGTGGCTGCACTCGCGCGGCGCGCAGAGGCCGGTCAAGGCCGCTGCTGCCCCGTCGGTCACGGTCGCCACGGTAGCAGTACGCGACGTGCCGGTCCGGCTGATCGCCAACGGCACGGTCACTGCGCGTCGGACCATCGACGTTCGCCCGCAGATCTCCAGCACGATCCGTCAGGTACATATCAAGGAAGGCGACTTCGTCAAAGCCGGACAGTTGCTGTTCTCGCTCGACGCCCGCATGGACGAGGCGAACCTCAAGAAGGTACAGGCGCAACTCGCGAAGGACGAGGCGGATCTCGCCAACGCCCGCCGCTCGCTCGCCCGTACGCGGCAACTGATCGCCGAGCACTTTGTCTCGCAAAGCGCGCTCGACACGGCGCAAAGCAGCGTGGACAGCCTCACCGCGCAGGTCGCCGCCGACCGCGCCGCGATTGCCGCCAGTCAGGTCGCGGTCGACTACAACCAGATACGGGCGGGCATCGACGGCCGCACCGGCGCGATCAACGTGCATCCGGGCAGCCTCGTGACGCCGGGCGGTGCGGCGCTCGTGAGCATCACGCAGCTCGATCCCATCGATATCAGCTTCACGCTGCCCGAGGGCGCGCTGGCCGAGTTGCAGGCGGCCCGCGCCGGCGGCCCCTTGCCGGTCACGGCCACGCTCGGCACCACCGGCGTGAATGTCACGGGGCAGCTCAGCTTCGTCGATAACGCCGTGGATTCGCAAACGGGCACCATCCGCCTCAAGGCGGCCTACGACAATCGCGACGCGAAGCTCTGGCCCGGCATGTATCTGAACGTCGCGGTGATCGGCCGTGTGCTCAGGCAGGCGAGCGTGGTGCCGCCGCAAGCCGTTCAGACCGGCCCGGACGGCAAGTTCGTCTACGTGATCGGCGAGGACGGCAAAGTCAGCGTCAGGCCGGTGAAGGTCGGCTACGTCGAGGCGAAGCTCGCCGTGATCGACGGTGTGCCCGGCGGCACGAAGGTCGTGCAGGAAGGCGCTGAGAACCTGCGTCCGGGTAATACGGTGACGGTCGTCGCGTCGCGCGAGGGTGCCGCGCCAGCGGCAGGGGCTGCGGCAGGGAAGGCGCCATGAATCTCTCGGAGCTCTGTATTCGCCGGCCGGTCATGACGATCCTGCTGTGCGTGGCGGCCGTCGTAGCGGGGTTGATCGCGTATGGCCAGATACCGATTTCGGCCCTGCCCAGCTACAACTCGCCTGTGATTCAGGTCACCGCCACGCTCCCCGGGGCCAGTCCGGAGACGATGGCCGCCTCGGTGGCCGCGCCGATGGAGAAGCAGTTCTCGACGATTGCCGGGGTGGCGGTCATCAGTTCGACCAACACCCAGGGCACGACCTCGATGGTCATCGAGTTCGACAGCGACCGCGATATCGACGCGGCGGCCGTCGACGTGCAGGCGGCGTTGTTCCGTGCGCAGCGCAAGCTGCCGGTCGAGATGACCACGCCGCCGTCGTACCGCAAGGTCAACCCGGCCGACGCGCCGATTCTGTTCCTCGCGATGAACTCGCCGTCGATGTCGCTCGCCGAACTCGACGATTACGCGGAGAACCTCGTTTCGCCCACGTTATCCACGCTGCCTGGTGTTGCGCAGGTGCTGATTTTCGGCCAGAAGCGCTTCGCGGTGCGTGTGAAGGCACGCCCCGACGCCCTGGCTGCGCGCAAGCTCACCCTCGACGACGTGGCGCGCGCGCTCGCCTCGGCCAACGCCAACAGTCCCGTGGGCACGCTCGACGGCAGCCGTCAGACGCTGACCATCGAGGCCAATCGTCAGATGACGAAGGCCGACCAGTTCGCGAATCTCATCATCGCCAGCGTCAACGGCAACCCCGTGTATCTGCGCGACGTGGCCGACGTGCAGGACAGCGTCGAGTCGGTCAAGACAGGCAGCTGGGTGAACGGCGAGCGCTCGATCGTGCTGGCCGTGTTGCGCCAGCCGAACGCGAACACAGTGGCGACCGTCGATCAGGTGAAGGCAGCGTTGCCGCGACTGGCGGAGCAGATGCCGCAGTCCATTCAGGTCAAACTGCTCAACGACCGTTCGGTGTCGATCCGCGAGTCCATCGACGACGTGCAGTTCACGCTCGCGCTCACGGTGATCCTCGTCACGCTGGTGATCTTCCTGTTCCTGCGCCGGCTGGCCGCCACGCTCATTCCCGTGATGTCGCTGCCGGTCTCGCTCATCGGCACCGTCGCGTTGATGAAGGGCATGGGGTACTCCATCGACAATATCTCGCTGCTGGGGATCACGCTGGCCGTGGGGCTGGTCGTTGACGACGCGATCGTGATGCTCGAGAACATCGTGCGTCACATCGAGAACGGTGTGCCGCCGCTGCGCGCAGCCCTCGTCGGCTCGCGCGAGATGGGCTTCACGATTCTCTCAATCTCGATTTCGCTGGTCGCCGTGTTCATCCCGATCTTCTTCATGCCGGGAGTGATCGGGTTGATGTTCCATGAGTTCGCGGTGGTGGTGTCGCTGGCGATTCTGGTCTCCGCGGCCGTGTCGCTGACGCTCATTCCGATGCTGTGCAGCCGCTATCTCAAACACGAGCAGGACGAAGGACTCGGATTGCGCGCCACGCAGTGGTTCGAAGACGGTTTCGTGTGGGTGCAGGACGCCTACGTACGCAGCGTCGACTGGTGTCTCGCACATCGGAAATGGGTGATAGGAGTGGCTGGCGCGACATTCATTGCGACGGGTGTGCTCTTCGTCACGATACCGAAGGGTTTCTTCCCGAGCGAGGACATCGGGCAGGTGCAGGTGACGGCCGAAGGGGCGCAGGACATCTCATTTACGGCAATGTCGGCGCTGCTGCGCCAGGCGGGTGACATCATCCGCGCGAATCCGGCGGTCGAGACGGTGATCGTGTCGGCCAACGACAGCAATCAGGGCCGCATGTTCGTCAACCTCAAGCCGCATGGGGCGCGCCCGCATATGAGCGAGGTGCTCGAAACGTTGCGGCGCGAGGTCAGGCAGGTGCCGGGTCTGAACGTCTACTTCAACCCGGTGCAAAACCTGCAACTGGGCGGCAAGCAGAGCAAGAGCCGATACCAGTATGTCATGCAGAGCGTGAAGCCCGGCGAGATGCAGATGTGGTCCGACCGGCTGATGAATCTGATGCGCGCCGATCCGGTTTTCCGCGACGTGACGACCGACGCGCAGATGAAGGGCCTGCAAGCGCAGCTGAGCATCGACCGCGACAAGGCGAACACGCTGGGCGTGGCGATTGGCGATATTCGCAGCGCACTCTATAGCGCGTTCGGGGAGCGCCAGGTCTCGACGATCTACACGCCGAGCGATAGCTATCAGGTGATTCTGCAGGCGGACGACGACGACCGCCGTGACGAAAGCGCGTTCGACAAGATCTACGTGCGCGGCAAGGGCGGCGCGCTGGTGCCGCTCTCGGCGGTGGCGAGCGTCGAGCGAAAGATGGGGCCGGTGTCGGTGAACCATCAAGGGCAGTTGCAGGCCGTGACGCTATCGTTCAACCTCGCGCCGGGCGCCGCACTGGGCGACGCGTCGCAGAAGATCGTGGGCTTCCAGCAGCAACTCGGCTTCCCGCCGAGCATCATCACGAGCTGGGGCGGCGACGCGGCGGCGTTCCAGAAGTCGCAGTCGAGTCAGGTCGTGCTGCTCGTGGGAGCGTTGCTCGTGATCTATGTGCTGCTGGGCGTGCTGTACGAGAGCTACATCCATCCGCTTACGATTCTGGCGGGTCTGCCGTCGGCGGCCGTCGGCGCGCTGATTACCCTGCGGCTGTTCGGGATGGATCTGTCGCTGATCGCGGTGATCGGCATTCTGATGCTGATCGGTATCGTGAAGAAGAACGCCATCATGATGATCGACTTCGCACTCGACGCGCAACGCAACGGCGGCATGACGCCCGCGCAGGCGATTCGTCAGGCATGCGCGCTGCGCTTCCGTCCGATCATGATGACAACGCTCGCCGCGCTCATGGGGGCCTTGCCGATCGCGCTGGGACTCGGCGCGGGCGCCGAGTTGCGTCAACCGCTCGGGCTGGCCGTGGTCGGCGGCCTGCTGTTCTCGCAGGTCATCACGTTGTACATCACGCCGGTCATCTACCTCTATCTCGATCGCTTCGCCGGTAACGGTCCGCTGGTGCTGCCCGGCGACAATGCGGCTAACGAGCAAAAAGCCATGCAATGTGGCTTGTGAATCGGCTGATTTCTGAGCTTTACGCGGTCCGTTGAAGGCCCTGGGTTTGCGTTTAGTCGCATTCCTATTTTCGAGTTGATGTAGCGGTCGGCGTCCTGCCGACCGCTTTCCAGACCCCATCTTGATTTGCCCTGCATTTCGCGACTGTTTTCGCGACTGTCGAGCCGTGTCCCGAGGTATCGGAAATGGCGCACCAATGGGCGATTTCTTGCTTGCATCGAATGTCAATTTGCGAAAGACGCGTGCTGCACGCGACAACGCGACGGCGCGCGATCGGGCATAAATCGCCCCTGTCGTCACGTGCAGGTCTCCCGGATCGTGACGCCGTTTCTTTCTATTCCCTCAAAAAATCGGACCCAAAGATGAATGTACGTACAGACGCGAGTGCCGTCGCGCAAATCGACAACAAGAAGACCCAATGCCTGAACAAGCGCCGGCAGCGGGGCGTGACGCTGGTGGAGCTGTCGGTCGCCGTGGCGGTGATGGGGTTGATCATGGCCGGGGCCATGGTCGGTGTGCCACGCCTGATGAACAGTGTGAAGCTGTCGCAGGAAATGAAGGACTGGCAGATGTCGGCGCTGGCGGTGCAGAACGCCGTGGCTTCCGGTGCGTTGCCGGTGACCACCACGAAGGACCAGATTCTGAATCTGGCGATTGCCGAGCCGTTCAATCGCTCCGCACCTGACCAGTTGCTGAATCGATTCGGCGGAGCGATCACCATCGAAGCGGTCGACGGCAAGAATTTTCCGTCGAGCGGCGTGAAGGTCAAGTCGCTCGGCTATCCGAGCGCCCAGTGCCAGGAGTTCGCCAACAAGATGCAAGGCCTCTTCGCCACGCTGACGATCAACGGCACGACGATCAAGGACAGGACCAAAGCGCTGGATATGGCCGAAATCCCCAAGGCATGCACCCAGACGGCCGGGGCCAATGGTCAGACGGACGCAGCGTCGCAGGCCGATCTGGAATTCACCCTCGCCGGATGAGAGGCATTTACGGGGAACTGACTTGAAGGCGGACAAAACATGACTCATTCAGGTATGCGTGTTGCGTTGGTCGCTTGGCTCTTCGTGGGGGCGATACCTGCGGCTCATGCGCTCGACACGGCATCTCGATCCGACGTGACGTGGATGTTCGCGAGCCACAAGCCCCTGATGCAGTCGGTCGGCAGCCGTGCCGGCGCGGGGCTCGTGCCCGACACGGAGCCGGCCGGCGGCGCACACCGGCAGGCGCCGGACGGCGCGCAACGATACGTGCAGGAGGTAACTGCGCCCGCGCCCGCCGCGCCTGCGCCATCCCCGCTGCCGCAAGCGGCGTACGAGCTTGCCATGCAACCGTCGGACGGCCGCGTCTCGCAGGCTGTCCGGCGTTACGCCGAACGTCACGGCTGGCAACTGGCATGGGAGATCGACCGCGATTTTCCCATCGAGTATCCGGCCACGTTTCGCGGCGATTTCCTCGGCGTCGTCGAGCAGATCGTGCGTTCGCTCCAGAACACCGACGCGCCGATACGCGTGAAGGTCTACGAGGCCAATCGGGTGTTGCGCGTCGTTCACGCCACACAATAATTCGCGCCGTGCCCCGCGCACGGCGAACCACATCGGAAGCGGTAACCCATGAGAAAGCGACTCGGCGTGTTGTGCGCCATCACGTTACTGACAGCGTGCGGCACGCCGGGCATGCTGTCGAAAACCGACGAGAACGTCACTCGCGCGCATGAGCAGGCGCGTGCTGCCGTCGACACTCACACGGCACCCCCGATCCGCGCCATCGAGCATGTCGATGGCGCGTGGCTTTCGCGAAAGTCGGTCGCCGTCAACGCGACCGCGGCGTTGCCGGATTTCTTCAAACGCGAAGTGCGCTTTTCGACCGGTGCTTCGCTTCCCATGTCCGTTCTGCTCGCGCAGGTGGCGCGCAGTAACGGGCTGACGATACGCGTGGCGTCCGACGTCGCCTGCGACGCCGGTGCCAGCGGTGCAAGCGGTGCGCCGGGCGGACGCGGCGGCGGTCCCACCAAGCTGTTTCAGGTCAACTGCACCGACAGCGGCGAGCCTGCCGTGCCGCTGCAATATCGTGGCCCTCTCGCCGGACTGCTCGATACCATCGCCCATCGCTCGGGGACCCATTGGACGTATCGCGACGGCGTCGTGCAGTTCGCGCGCTACGTCACCCGCACCTTCCAGATCAAGATGATGCCGGGCAGTTCGAGCTACACCGCATCGGTCGGCAAGGCCTCCAAGATGAAAGCGGAGCGCGGTCCGTCGGGCGGCGGCAGTAATGCGGGGTCGGGCGGCGTCGATCTGAGTTTCAATGCGGACGCCAACGTTACCGTCGAGTCGGAACTCGACTATTGGACGGACCTCGTGAAGACCGTCAACGACATGCTGTCGCCCGGTGGGCGCGCCACGCCGTCCGTCGTGACCAGTTCGCTGGTCGTGACCGACACGGCGGACGTGATCTCGCGTGTGGCGCAGTACATCGATGCCGAAAACGCGGTGCTCGGCCGTCAGGTCAAGCTGCGTGTGCAGGTGTACTCCGTCAGCCTCGAAGAGAACTCGGCGGCGGGCATCGACTGGTCGCTCGTGTATCGCTCCGCGAGCGGCTTCGCGGCGAGTCTTGGCGGCCCCGCTGCGAGCGGTCTGCTGATGGCGCGCCAAGGGGGGCTGAACGTCAGCAAGATTCCCAATGGCCGGTTGGCGGGGTCCACCGCATTCCTTCGGGCGCTCAGTCAGCAGGGCCGCGTGAGCACGGTGATCGATACGACCGTGGTCACGCTGAACAATCAGCCGGCGCCAGTGGCCGTCACCGAGAATCAGGGCTTTGTCGCGCAAACCAAGATGACGCCCGGCAACTATGGCGGACAGGCGGTCGTGACCGCGGAGCAATCGGTGCTCACCACCGGCTTCGTGATGAACCTGTTGCCCACGCTCATGGATAACCGTAGCGTGATGCTGCAAGTGCAGATCGACATGTCCGATCTGAAAAAGCTGGAGAAGATCAATCTGCGCACGGGCAAGGAGTCCGCCAGCGGCAGCGATGCGGGCAACGGCGGCGGCACGCAGGTGCAGGCCCGCGTTGGCGGCGGCAAGGCCGGCGATGGCGCGAGCGTGACGATCGGGGGCAAGGACGACGAACGCGGGCGGGGCGACGATGGACTCGGCGTCGGCACGTTCATGCAGTTGCCGCTCACGGCGTCGGTGCAGACGATGCAGCGCGCCTCGCTCAAATCGGGCGACACGCTGGTGCTGAGCGGCTTTCGCCGCAAGGACGATTCCACGGATCGCGATGGCATCTATCACTACGAAGGTGGCACGAAGGAAGCGCGTGCGCGGGTCAACGAGGTCGTGATTCTGATCTCGCCGGAACTGACCGAGGGCGTGTGAGATGGCGCGCGTACTCTCCCGTCATCTCGTTGTCGGCGTGCAGTGGGAAACGCTGATCGGTCTCGAGAAGGAGATGACCGAAATTCGCAGCCTCGCGCGCAGCCGCGACGCGTCTCACTTCGCCGTGACCGACGACGGCGCCGGCACGCGCACCGTCGGACTGGTGTCGTTGCCGGACGGACCGCAGGCGGATGCCGCCGCCCAGGTGTATGCGTTGGGGGCCGTGCTCGGGGCGCTGGTGGACGGGCCGAACGTCGCGTTCGTCCACCCCGATCCCGACGATCCTGCAAAGGCCGTGTTCGTGACGCTGCGCGATCGCCGCCCGGAACTCGATCTCGTGATTCCGACGTCCGAGCTCAGGCAGCGTCTCACGCAGTGGTCCACGGACGTCGAGGGGCCGGTGAAGGTAGCGGGTGTGATGTGCGTGAACCTGCCACATGCGGACGTGGTGCTCACGTTGGACGATGTCGCCGCCGCGGCCGTTCGCGATGCGCCGGCCGAGGCGCGCTGCAAGCCCGTGCGCAAAGCGCTGCCTGCGCGTCAGATGAAAATCGTCGCTGCGCTGATGGCGGTGCTGGCGGTCCTGGGCGGTGGGGCGTACTGGGGATGGACGTGGTACGAGCAGGCCCAGCGCGAAAAACTCGCTGCCGCCAATCGCGTCGATCCCGTGGATGCCTACAAGGCGGCGCTCACGCGCGCGCTCGCCGCGCAGCCGTTCTCGACCGGTGCGTCCTACGCGCGGCATTTGCAGCGCACGATCGAGCGGCTGCCGGCGAACGCCGGGGGATGGCGGCCCGCCACCATTGATTGCAAGGCACGGGATTGCGCCATCGATTGGCAACGGCAGGAGGGCGGTACCTTCGATCTGCTCCTCTCGCACAGGCCCAACGCACAGATCGTCGATCTCGATCACGCCAGAGAGGTTGTCACGGTGCCCGGCGAGGACACCCCTTCGGCGCACAGGGGCGCGGCATCGCACGAAGCGCGGGACGCACCGGAGGGCGGAGACGACGAGAGCGACGCGCGTGTGACTCCGGTGCCCCGCAATCAGTTTCTGCGCACGGCAGGGGCGCGTCTGCAAGCGCTGGGCGATTACGGCATGGACATCGCGCTGACGATGCCGGTCCCGCTGGTGCCCGTGCCCCCCGGCGTCGCCGCACGTCGCGACGTGCCGCCGCCGATCTCCAGGGGCGAATGGAAGATGGCCGGACACCTGGCGTTCTTCGACTCCGTGGCCGGGCTGATGATGCGCGCGGGCAACATGTCGCTCGGCGAGTTGAAGATCGTGATCGACGATGGCAAGCCTGTCTTCTCCGCACAAGGAACCTACTATGTCCACTAAGTTTTTTCGCGGCGCCGCGTTGACGATGGCGGCGATGGCGGCGATGGCGACAGTCCTGCCGGCGGGCGCACACGCCGAGGAGACCATCGACGCCTTTGCCCGTGCCCATCTCAAAGCGTCTCAGCAGGCGCAGGACGCCAGACAGGCACAGGCCCGCACGAACGGCGCGAGCGCGGGCAATCCGCAGGCGCATGCGCCCGAGAAGCCGGCACGCGCCGACGTTCCGCCCGAACTGCTGTTCATCTATGGCGTGGAGAACGCTGTCGTCGCCTATCTGCGCGTGGATGGCCGCTTCGGCCGCAATGTGGTCAAAGGCGACAAGGTCGGCGAGTGGCAGGTCGTGAACATCGGCGACGATTACGTCGACCTGCGGCACGGGGCGCGTGCACAGCGGTTGCTGTTGCCCAACGCGTTCGGTGACGGGCCGTCGCCCGCCATGCAAACCAGTCACCGCGCACCGGGGCGCCTGCATGGCGACGATTCTTGAACGAATGCGCGCCGCGCTGGCGCGCTTCGGACCCCGCGCCAGAACGCGTGCCGTGGCGCACCCCATAGCGGACCTGCGCGAATCCGACATTCAGACGCTCGGTTGGCGCCAGGACCTCGGCATCACGCTCGCCGGCGCGGAGCACGGCTCGCTGGTGCTCGTGGCGATGAAGCCCCGCCTCTATCTCGTGCTGCTCGAACACAACACGTTCGTTCGCATGCAAGGCTCGGACCTGCTCGAACGCTTCGATCGCGCCGTGCGCACGAAGCATCGTCTCGATCTGGAGGGCATTTACGTCGGCACCACGGAAGAAATTCTGCTGACGCAGTCGCGTTTGCAACAGCAGGGCGACGATAGCGCTCAGACCGGCGAGCAGCGCACCGGCGCGTATCGCAATTTCGATCTCGTCATCGAACGCGCGGTCGACGCGGGAGCTTCGGACATCCATTTCGAATTTCGCGAAGGGCGTCAGGTGACCGTGCGGATGCGCATTCACGGCAAGCTGCGTGTGGCGGCGGAAAACGACCGCCTCGCACGCGACTATCACGCGATGCTCGACGCGGTGTCGGCCGCTTACAACTCGCGCGCCGACCCGGGCAGCCGCAGCCACAACCACTTCGACGAGGCGCAGCACCAGAGTTGCTCGATTCCGCTCACCATCCGTCAGCGCAAGTACCAGCTTCGGTTCCAGAGCGTGAAGGAGAATCGCGGTGTCGATGTGGTGCTGCGTCTGCTCGTCAACGAGGCGACCGATGGCGACGTGCTCACACTGTCGCAACTGGGATATTCCGCCGATCAGATCGAGATTCTCGAAGATGCCGTGCACCGCAGCCCGGGGCTCACCATCATTGCCGGCGAGACAGGCTCGGGCAAGTCGACGACATTGCGTACATTGATGACCTACGAGCGCGACTCCGGAAAGAAGTTCTTCTCCATCGAAGACCCGGTCGAGTACATCCAGCCGCACGTGACGCAGATTCCGATTCAGCGCCGCGCGGAAGACACCCCGGAGGACTCGCCGTTCGGTGCGGCCGCGAAGGTGCTGTTGCGGGGCGATCCGGACAAGCTGATGCCGGGCGAGATTCGCGACGTCGAGACCGGCTCGTTCGCCAAGTCCATGACCGAGACGGGGCATCAGGTGCTGTCGACGGTGCATGCGTCGAGCGCGTTCGGCATCGTCACGCGGCTCGTCAGCGACGAGATCGGCATGCCGCTCGGCGCGGTGACGTCGCCGAATTTCCTCACGGCCATCGTCTATCAGAAGCTGATTCCGGTGCTGTGCGCGTATTGCAAGCGCCCGGCATCGGAAGCGCTCGACGCCGCCACGCTGGCGGTGATCGGCGCGCTCGGGATCGATACGTCGAAGGTGTGTGTCGAAGGGCCGGGCTGCGAGCGTTGCGATGGGCGCGGCACCGGTGGGCAGACCGTCGTGGCCGAGGTGTGCGAATTGAACGACGAGCTGCTCGGTCTGCTGCGCGACGGGCATTACTGGGACGCGGAGCGTCACTGGCGCGGATGCCACGACGGCGACCTCACCAGCGCGCGCATGACCGGCAAGTCCGCGATGGAGCACGCCATATACAAGATGTCGCAGGGGATGGTCGATCCGCGCGATGTCGAAGCCGCTTTCTGCAAACTCAAGAAATTTCAGTTTCGTCAGCCCGCGCCGCCCGGTGCGCCGTCACCGAGGCGTCTTGCCAGTGTTTGACGCGACCTCGCCGTTCGTCTGATGTCCAGCCTCTTGCGCCATGATCGAAGCCGCCAACCGTCTGCTCGCCAAACTCACCCCCGCTCGCGATCCCTACCCCGGATTGACGAAAGCCAAGCGGCAATTCCGCAAAACCCGCGCCAAGTTCTACAGCGATTTCGCCGACGCCATCGAGGACGGCGCGAACCCGTTCGAACTGTTCTCCCGTCGTTACGCGCGCGCGAAGGAGCGTCGCAATCCGATGGCGCCGCTATACGCTGTGTGGCGCGACCGGGCAAGCTCGAAGAATCTGCAAAAGTCCTGGGCCGGCACGATTCCCGAGGAGGACCTCGTGGTGATCGCTGCCGGCGAAAAAGGGGACCTGCCCGGCACGCTGCGCTTTCTCGCGCGCGTGGTAACGCTGCAACAGCAAACCCGCGCCGCTATCGCGGGCGCCGTGGCGCTGCCGATTTTCATGTCGGTGCTGCTCGCGGCCATTCAATTGGGCGTGGCCTACGGCATGATGCCGATCATGACGGAGATCATGCCGCCGGAGAAATTCCCGCTCGTCGGCGTGGGACTCTACATGATGTCGGGCTTCGTCGCGAAATGGTGGCCGTTTCTGTATGGGGTGCCCATCGTGCTCGTGGTGCTGATGTCGCTGTCGTTCAGCCGATGGACGGGGCCGGTGCGGCGGCGCTTCGACAGCTTCGGTCCGTACGCCGTGTATCGCGACGTTCGCGCCGGTGAGTTTCTGGTTGCGCTGGCGGCCCTCACGAGCGCCAGGACGTCGGTGTTCGACGCGGTCTCGCTGCTGCTCGCGCGTGCGTCGCCGTGGCTGCGGTGGCATCTGCTGCGCATGCGTGCGTCGCTCAAGAGCGAGCGCAGCATGATAAAGGCGATGGACACAGGCATCTTCAACGAAGAGGTGTTCGACCGGCTCGTCGAGTATTCGGGGCGCACCAACTTCGATGCCGGCATTCGCAAGATCGGGCTGATGACCATCGAAGAGGTGGCGGAGCGCATCAAGGCGCGCTCGGCGACACTGCGCTCGGTGCTGCTCGCACTGGTCGGCCTGACGATCATCTTCACCGTCGGCGGCATGCTGCAAATCGGCCACGCGGCGGGCGAGTACGCCCAGTCGACGTTCTGATGGCCGGTCTGCTCGATTTCCTTTGGCGCGAATTCCGGCTATTGCCGCGCGAAGCCGTGGTGCCGGCGATGGCGCTGCTCGGGCTGCTCGTGGGGAGCTTTCTGAACGTCGTCGTGTACCGTCTGCCGCGCATGCTGGAGACGCAATGGGCGAACGAAGTCGCGGCATGGTCGGGACAGGTCCCGCCGGTCAGGCCCGTCTTCAATCTTGCGTGGCCGCCGTCGCGCTGCCCCCATTGCGAGACGCCCATTGCGGTGCATCACAATCTGCCGCTCGTCGGCTATCTCTGGCTGGGCGGCCGGTGTGCGGCTTGTGGCGCGGGCATCTCCGCACGTTATCCGCTCGTCGAACTGTCGGTCGGCGTATTGTTCGCCGTCGTTGCCTGGACGTTCGTGCCGACGAAGCAATACGCCGCCATGCTCGCATGGTGCGGGTTCGGGGCGGCCGTCGTCGCATTGGCCCTCATCGATCTGGATACGCAGTTGTTGCCGGATTCGCTCACGCTGCCGTTGCTGTGGGCCGGTTTGCTGTGCGGCACGGCAGGCGTGACCTTGCCTCTTGACGAAGCCGTACTCGGGGCGGCGCTGGGGTATGTCGTGATGTGGGGGATCGGTGCGATCTACCGCGCGCTGACGCATCACGACGGCCTTGGCGGCGGCGATGCGAAACTCGTCGCCGCTTGCGGGGCGTGGCTGGGGTGGACCGGTGTGCCGTTGATGCTGGCGTTCGGTGCCGTTGCCGCGACGCTTGCCTTCGCTGTCTTCGGGCTGGTGCGCGGCCGCGCGCTGCGCGAGCCGCTGCCGTTCGGACCGTGGCTGGTGCTGGGCGCGGCCGCGAGTGCGCTATGGGGCGAGCGGTTCCTGAACCTGTGGCTGCAAACGTCCCCCTGACGGACCGCTACCGGGACAACGGAAGCGGCTCGCGCAGCGATGCCACCAGCGATTCGTCGAGGGTTGCCGCGGGTTCGCCGGGCGCCGCCGGCGTTGCCGGCACGATGGCGCGTTGTGCGGCCGCGCTGGCCAGCATGAGATCGGCGGCCTTCTCACCGATCATCATCGACGGTGCGTTCGTGTTGCCGCCGATGAGCGTCGGCATGATCGACGCGTCCACCACGCGCAGGCCATCGACCCCACGCACGCGCAGTTGCGTATCGACCACCGACTGCGCGTCGCTCCCCATCCGGCATGTGCCGACCGGGTGATAGATCGTGTCGGCACGCGCGCGGATCAGCGCGGTGAGCGCTTCGTCGGATTCCACCCCCCGGCTGTGCAACTCCTCGCCGCCGAATCTCGCAAGCGAGGGCGCCGCCAGAATGCGCCGGATCACGCGTGCGCCCCGCAGCAGCGTATCGACATCTTCCTGCGCACTCAGGAACGCGGGGTCGATCAATGGCGCATCGCGCATGTCGGCCGACGCGAGCGTGACGCGCCCGCGGCTCTTCGGCCGTAGCACGCAGGCATGCAGCGACAGCCCGCGGCGCAAGTGCACACGCCGATTGTGGTTGTCGCAAATGCCTACGAGAAAGTGCATCTGTAGATCGGGGCGCGCGAGTGCCGGATCGCTCTTCAGAAACCCGCCCGCTTCGGCGACATTGCTGGCGAACAGGCCGCGCCGCTCGCGCAGGTATTGCATCCCCTCTTTGAGCAAGTGCCACAAGCCCGCCGGTGTGTAGCCGACGAGGTCCCGATGCGCCACGTACTTGTTGATAATGAAGTCGACGTGATCCTGCAAGTTCTCGCCGACGCCCGGGGCGTCGACGCGCACTTCCAGTCCATGCGCACGAAGCTGCGCGGCAGGACCGATGCCGGAGCACATCAGCAACTGCGGCGAGTTGAAGGCGCCGGCGCTCAGCACGACTTCGGCATGCGCGCGCAGCGTCTGAACACTGCCCTGGCGTTGCAGCCTGACGCCTGTCGCCCGCCTGACTTCGAAGACGATGCGTTGCACTAGGGCGCCGGTGATGACGTGCAGATTCTTGCGTGAGGCGCCATGCAGATAGGCACGTGCGGCGTTCCATCGTTGCCCGTCTTTTTGCGTCACCTGATAGATGCCTGCGCCTTCGTATTGCTCACCGTTGAAGTCGTCGGTAACGGGAAAGCCGGCTTCGCGCGCGGCATCGACATAGTGTCGCGAAAACGGATTGACCGTGCGAAGATCGGCGACGTTGAGCGGGCCGCCGCTCCCGTGCCACGCGTTCGCCCCGCGCTCGTTATTCTCGTTGCGACGGAAGTAGGGCAGCACGTCCTCCCATCCCCATCCCTCGCAGCCCGCCCGCGCCCAGTCGTTGTAGTCGTCGGGGTGTCCGCGCGTGTAAATCATCGCGTTGATCGAACTGGAGCCGCCAAGGCCGCGTCCTCGCGGCTGATAGCCCCGGCGTCCCGCGAGTCCCGCCTGCGGTGTTGTGCGATAGCCGTAGTTGCGCCGCGACGCGAACGGCACGAGCGCAGCGAGACCGAGGGGCAGGCGTACGAGAAAACTGTCGTCGGGCGGGCCGGCTTCCACCAGTGCAATGGTGCTGCCCGGCAAACCGTCCGCCAGCCGCGCCGCCAGCGCGCAACCGGCCGAGCCGCCGCCGACGATGACGTAGTCGTAGTCCATGCTGTCATCCTCCCTTGGATGGCACTGCTTCAACTGTGGTGTTGAATGCAATCGCTGCTTTCGACCTCTTCTACTGCGCGATGCCGCTGATCCTTTTTTTGCGGCGACGATGTCGTCGTTCGTCACTTTGCGGCGGCACTCATTGTAGGCAGACATTGCATGCGCCCGGGGGGGAAGTGAAGCATTCCTCTAATTTGAGCGACCTCGGGGACGCGGGCGCTATGATGAAATGATCGACTTCAAGTGACCGTCCCATGCATCGCATTCGGGGCGGCGTGAAAGGGAGACACGGATGACAGACCCCTGGCAGACGCACGACGTCACGAATCAGGTGCCGCCGCTCACGGACTACAACCTCTATGCCACCGACGCCGCGCTGCAAGCGGCCGTCGCCGCGTTCGACGCCGGCTGGCATGCGAAGGAACTGCATCGTCAGGGCGCGCGTCTCGGTGAGGCGGACGTGCAGCAATGGGCGCAGGACGCCAATCGCCACACGCCGGAACTGGAATCCTTCGATTCGCGAGGCAATCGTGTCGATCGCCTCGAATTTCATCCGGCGTGGCATTCGCTCATGGGGCTTTTGCGCGGCGCACAACTGCAATCGCTGCCGTGGGCACACCCCCGCGGCGGCGCGATGGCGGCACGCACGGCTTCGTATTTCCTGCACGCGCAGAACGAAGCCGGTTCGCTGTGTCCCACGACGATGACGTTCGCGAGCATTCCCGTGCTGGCCAAAGAGGCTGCGCTGTTTGCGACGCTCCGTGACAAATTGCTGGCGTACCAGCACGATCCGCGCGACGTGCCGCTTGCCCAGAAGCACGCCATCCTCATCGGCATGGGCATGACGGAAAAGCAGGGCGGCTCGGACGTGCGAACGAATACCACCACCGCGACCGGCCGGGGCGACGGCACGTTCTCGCTCGTCGGACACAAGTGGTTCTTCTCCGCGCCGCAGTGCGACGCGCATCTCGTGCTCGCGCGCGACAGCGATACCGACGCGCCGCCGGGTTCGCTGTCGTGTTTCTTCGTGCCGCGTTACGCGCCGGACGGCCGCAGGAACGCCGTGCGGATCCAACGTCTCAAAGACAAGCTGGGGAACCGCTCGAACGCAAGCAGCGAAGTCGAATTTCAGGGCGCATACGGCACGCGCGTGGGCGCGCCGGGGCGCGGCGTTCCCACGATCATCGAGATGGCGACGTACACGCGGCTCGATTGCGTGATCGGCAGCGCGGCGATGCTGCGCACGGGAGTCGTGCAGGCGATTCATCACGCGCGGCATCGCGCGGCGTTCGGCGCAAAGCTCATCGATCAGGATCTGATGACGACGGTGCTCGCGGACCTCGCGCTGGAATCCGAGGCGGCGACGTGGTTGGCGATGCGCCTCGCGCAGGCGTTCGATGCGAGCGCTGCCGGCGACGATTCGCCGGTCCAGCGCGCCTGGCGACGCATCGTGTTGCCGGCGGCCAAATTCTGGGTGTGCAAACGCGCGCTCGAATTCGCCGGTGAATGCATGGAAGTGTGGGGCGGCAACGGCTACGTGGAGACAGGGCCGCTCGCGCGGCTGTATCGGGAGGCGCCCGTCAATTCGATCTGGGAAGGGTCGGGCAACGTGATGTGTCTCGACGTGCTGCGCGCGATGAGCCGCGAACCCGATGTGGTGCAAAGCTGGTTCGAATGGCTTGCCTCGCGTGCCGGGTCGCACGCGACGTTGCGTGCGGCGCTGGCGCAGCTGCACGGCTGGCTGGCCGCCGACCCGGCGACACATGGGGTACGCGCGCGCGCCATTGCGCAACAGATCGTGCTGCTCGCGCAGGCGGCGCTGTTGCTCGAGCATGCGCCGTCCGAATTCGCGCACGGTTTCATCGAAAGCCGGTTTGCGAATGCCGGTGGACGTGTGTACGGCGTGATGCCGGACACACTTGCCGCCGGCGTGCAGCGCGCATGGCTGGACCGGGCATTTCCCGCATGACGCAAACGCTGCGAAGGTTGCGAGGGCCCCGAAAGGCTCGACGCTCGCGTTGAGCCCATCGCCGCTTCACATCACGGCAACACATCGATAACGGTCGCCGGCGGATTTGCGCGTAGCCAATGCGCACGGTCCGCACCGGCAGCCACAGGGAGGAAACGCATGGGACACAAGGACGAACCGGGCGGTGCGGCAAGCGGGCTCCGTCCGGCGGCGGCGTTGCACGCCTCGGCTGACGACGACATCGCGCGGGCGCTATTGCTGCCGCGCTTCGATGCAATGCGTCGCGCGCACGATGCTTCGCGGCAAGTCGATTGGCCCACGCGCAAGCGTCACCTGATGGCGTTGCAGACAATGCTGCACAGGTATCGCGCGCCGTTCGCCTCGGCCATCGATGCGGATTTCAACGGGCGCTCGGCGCAGGAGACCGACATGCTCGAACTGTTTCCGTCGCTGGGCAATCTGAAGCACGCGTTGTCGCATACCCGTCGCTGGATGCGCGGCTCGCAAGGGTGGGCGAATCTGTGGCTGCTGCCTGCGCGGCGCGCCGTGGTGCCGCAGCCGCTGGGTGTCGTCGGCGTGATCGTGCCGTGGAATTACCCGCTGTTTCTCGCCGTCGGCCCGCTCACGGACGCACTGGCGGCGGGCAACCGCGTGATGATCAAGGTCTCGGAAGTCACGCCACGCTTCGCCGAAGTCTTCGCGTCGGCGATCGCCGAAACGTTCCCGCCGGAATGGGTGACGGTCGTGACCGGCGACGCCCAGGTCGCCCGCGCGTTTTCGACGTTGCCGTTCGATCATCTGCTGTTCACCGGTGCGACGTCCATCGGGCATCACGTGATGCGCGCCGCGAGCGAACATCTCACGCCGGTCACGCTGGAGCTGGGCGGCAAGTCGCCCGCCATCATCGGCCCGGGCGCGCGTTGGGAACATGCGGTGGAGCGCATCATGCTCGGCAAGCTGCTCAACGCCGGGCAGACGTGCGTGGCGCCCGACTACGTGCTGGTGCCACGCGAGAGGCTCGATACCTTCGTGGCCACGGCGCGGCGGGTGGCCGCGCGGATGTACCCCGACGCCGTGAACAACCCGCAGTACACGAGCATTGTGTCGGCGCGTCACTTCGAACGTCTGACAGGGCTGGTGGATGAGGCGGCGGCGCAGGGCGCGGCATTGCATGCGCTTTTCGATGCACCGGCGCAGGCCGCTCGCCGGCGCCTGCCGCCGATGGTGTTCACGGGCGTGCACGACGGCATGCGACTCATGCGCGAGGAGATCTTTGGCCCACTGCTGCCGGTCGTACCGTATGACGATCTGGACGCCGCCATCGCCTATGTGAACGATCGGCCGCGTCCGCTCGCCCTGTACGTCTTCGATACCGATAGCGCGCGCATCGAACGAGTAGTGAGCGGCACCATTTCCGGGGGCGTGACAGTCAACGACACGCTGCTGCACGTCGCGGAACATTCGCTGCCATTCGGCGGCGTAGGGCCTTCCGGCATGGGGGGGTATCACGGCGAAGCGGGCTTTCGGACGTTCTCAAAGGAGAAGCCGATCTTCCGTCAGGCGCGCTGGAACGGCGCGGGATTGCTCAATCCGCCGTACGGCAAGGTGTTTGCCGCGATGATCCGGCAGTTGATTCGCTGAGGTCGCCCCTCGCGAGGCGTTGGACCGACTTTAAGGTGTTTTCCCAAAACAAGACCCCCGCCGGGGCGACCCGGGCGGGGGTTTGGCTTGTGCCGATGCCGGTTCGCACCGGCATCGACCGTCTCACACTTTGCCGAATCAGGCGACCGCGCGCAGACCGGCGTCGGCCAGCAGCGCGTCGGCGCGGTCGGTGGCTTCCCACGAGAATTCCGGCTCTTCGCGGCCGAAGTGGCCATAAGCGGCGGTTTTCTCGTAGATCGGACGCAGCAGATCGAGCATCTGGATGATGCCCTTCGGGCGCAGGTCGAAGTGCTTCTCGACCAGCTCGGCGATGCGCTGATCGCTGATCTTGCCCGTGCCGAACGTGTTGACCATGACCGACGTCGGACGTGCGACACCAATGGCGTACGAGACCTGAATCACGCATTTCGAAGCCAGACCGGCGGCCACGATGTTCTTTGCGACATAACGGCCGGCGTAGGCTGCCGAGCGGTCGACCTTCGACGGGTCCTTGCCCGAGAAGGCGCCGCCGCCGTGCGGCGCCGCGCCGCCGTACGTGTCGACGATGATCTTGCGGCCCGTGAGCCCGGCGTCGCCCTGCGGGCCGCCGATCACGAAACGGCCGGTCGGGTTCACCAGGAACTTCACTTCGCCCTTGATCAGCTCGGCCGGCAGCACCGGCTTGATGACTTCCTCGATGACGGCTTCACGCAGTGCTTCCAGACCGATGTCCGGGTGGTGCTGCGTGGAGAGCACGACGGTGTCGATGCTGTGCGGGCGGCCGTTTTCGTACTTGATCGTGACTTGCGACTTGGCGTCCGGACGCAGCCAGGGCAGACGACCGTCGCGGCGTACCTGCGACTGGCGCTCGACCAGACGGTGCGACAGATAGATCGGCAGTGGCATGAGTTCCGGCGTTTCATCGCAGGCATAGCCGAACATCAGGCCCTGGTCACCGGCGCCCTGGTCGAGGTTGTCGTCGTGGGCACGGTCGACGCCCTGGGCGATGTCGGGCGACTGGCGGTCGTAGGCGACCAGCACGGCGCAGCCCTTGTAATCGATACCGTAGTCGGTGTTGTCGTAACCGATACGGCGAATCGTTTCGCGTGCGACCTGCTGGTAGTCGACCGTGGCGGTCGTGGTGATTTCACCTGCGAGCACGACGAGACCGGTGTTGCAAAGCGTTTCCGCAGCGACACGCGCGTACTTGTCTTGCGTCAGGATGGCATCGAGAACGGCATCCGAGATCTGGTCGGCGACCTTGTCCGGGTGGCCTTCGGAAACGGATTCGGAGGTAAAGAGATAGTCGTTCGCCACTTCTGGCTCCTCTAACGTATTTGGCGACTCACGTTGCCGTCATCGGAGTGGAAGCGGCGACGCTTTAGCGGAAAATTGGTCGAATGCGCTGCCTGGAGAGGGTGGCACATCCGAATCGCCCCGCAAGTTGTCAGTTAACTCGGCGATGTCGCTTATTATACGCCCCTGAAGAAATCCTGCTTGCGACATGTCAACCACTCCCAAGAAATCCCTCGGGTATTACCTCAGCGTGGGTCTGCTGCGTGGACTCAACCTGCTGCCCTATAGCTGGGTCGCGCGCTTTGGCGCGGGTATCGGGCATGTGCTGTATTTGATTCCCAGCTCCCGCAAGCGCGTCGTCCATACCAATTTGCGCCTGTGTTTCCCTCATTGGGACGAGGCGACCCGCGAGCGTGTGGCCAAGGCCTCCTTCGTCCATGCGATCCGCAGCTATGCCGAGCGCAGCGTGCAGTGGTTCGGCAGTGCCAGGAAGCTGGAGCGGCTCGTCGAAGTCGATTCGGCGGTGGACCTGCGGGCGCCGGACATGCCGCCGACGATCCTGCTCGGGTTCCATTTCGTGGGAATCGAGGCGGCGTCCGTGTTCGTCAATTACGCCCTGCGCCGGCCCTGCGCCTCACTCTACACGCCGATGTCGAACCCGGCGTTCGACGCCATGGCCCGCGAGCAGCGCGGCCGCTTCGACGCCGAGATGATCCCGCGCGGCGACAGCGCCCGCGACGTGCTGCGCATGTTGCGCAAGAAAAAGCCGGTCATGCTGGCCGCCGATATGGACTACGGTGCGCGCAACTCCACCTTCGTGCCGTTTTTTGGGATGGAAGCCTGTACCCTGACGTCGGTTTCGCGGCTGGCGGAAGTGGGAAGGGCGCAGGTTCTGCCGTTCATTGGCGAAGTGCTGCCGAATTTCAAGGGTTACCGTCTCAAGGTGTTCCCCGTTTGGGAAAATTACCCGAGCGGCGATCCGGATGCCGATGCGCGCCGCATGAACGCCTTCCTCGAAGAGCAGATTCTCAAGATGCCGGAGCAGTATTACTGGGTGCACAAGCGCTTCAAGACCCGCCCCGAGGGGCAGCCGGGCGTCTATTGACTGGCGCCGGATGGGCGTCGACCTTCTCCACTACAATAGCGGTATGAAGCTCAAATTCACCAAGATGCAGGGCGCCGGGAACGACTTCATCGTGATCGACGGCATCTCGCAGACCATCGACTTCACGCCCGAACAGTGGCGCGCGCTTGCCGACCGCCATTTCGGCGTCGGCGCGGATCAGCTTCTGCTCGTCGAGCGCTCGGCGCTGCCGGGCGTGGATTTTCGCTATCGCATCTTCAACGCCGATGGCGGTGAAGTCGAGCATTGCGGCAACGGGGCGCGCTGCTTCGTCAAATTCGTGCGCGACACGGGCCTGACGGACAAGCAGACGGTGCGTGTCGAGGTGCAGCAGGGCGTGATCACGCTCACGATGCGCGAAGACGGTCAGGTCAGCGTGGATATGGGGGCGCCGGTTCTGACCCCGTCCGACGTGCCGTTCGACGCCAGCGGGCTCGAAGGCCGCCGCGAGGGCGACGATACGCTCTGGCCGCTCGACGTGGGCGGCGGGACGACGTGGGTTTCCGTGGTCTCGATGGGCAATCCGCATGCCGTGCAGGTGGTCGACGACGTCGACACCGCGCCGGTCGGCACCCACGGGCCGCTGGTCGAGCGCCACCCCCGCTTCCCGCGCCGCGTGAATGCCGGTTTCCTGCAGGTGGTGACGCCGCACGAGGCCCGTTTGCGCGTGTACGAGCGCGGCGCCGGCGAAACGCTGGCCTGCGGCACCGGCGCCTGTGCGGCGGCGGTGGCGGGTATCCGGCGCGGCTTGCTCAAGTCCCCCGTCGCCATCGAAACGCACGGCGGCACGCTCACCATCGACTGGGACGGCACGAGCGGGCCGGTCGTCATGACGGGACCGGCTGCCACGGTCTTCGAAGGCACCATCGAGATTTGAGGCGGCAAGACCGGCGTAGTAGGTGCGGCCCACGCGGTAAAGTCACTGGTTTCAGACGGATTCTGATTTAGCGACCCTGGCAGCCGCAGGCTCGCCTTGTGTGCGAAGGCACGCGGCGGCAGGCGGCAGTTGACGAACAGCAGACGGACATTCATGAACGACCGAGATATTGCGGAATACCTGATCGCGCATCCCGACTTCTTCGAGCGCCATGCCGAATTGCTCGCCGGCGTGCGGCTCACCAGCCCGCACGGCCAGCGCGCCGTGTCGTTGCAGGAGCGCCAGATCGAGATGCAGCGCGAGAAGACCAAGCAGATCGAGCGACGCCTCGCCGAACTGATGCGCTACGGCCACGAAAACGACGACATCTCGGGCAAATTGCACCGCTGGACGCTTGGCCTGCTCGGCGAGCGCGACCCGCACGCCCTGCCCGAGGCCATTGCGCGCGGCCTGCGCGACGTCTTCAGCGTGCCGTTCGCCGCGGTGCGTCTGTGGAACGTGGCGGCACCTTATCAGCCGGCCGAATTCGCGCGCAGCGTGAGCGAGGAAGTGAAGATCTTCGCGTCGAGCCTCGCCACGCCGTATTGCGGCGCCAACACCGGTTTCGAAGCGGTGACCTGGCTTGGAGCGCCGAGCGATCCCGCCTCCGTCGCGCTACTCGCCCTGCGCGATCCGCAAGTGATCGACGGTCCCGTTTTCGGCCTGCTCGTCATGGGCTCGGACGATGCCCGCCGTTTCCACGAAGGGATGGCGACCGACTTCCTGACGCAGATCGGCGAATTGGCCGGCGCTGCGCTCGGCAAGCTGCGCGCCGACGACTGACATGTCGTCCGGACCTGCGATGCGCGACGACACGTCCGGCCAGCCGCCGCTCGCGCCGGGCATCCAGGCCTACCTCGCGTCGCTGGCCAGCGAGCGAAAGCTCGCGGCACTCACGCTGGAAAACTACACGCGAGACCTGCGCCAGTTGCAGCGTCTTGCGAACGGCCGTGCCCTCGAATCGCTGCAACACGGCGACATTCGCCGCTTCGTCATGAAGATGCACGGCGAGGGGCTCGTTGGGCGCTCGATTGCCCGCAAGCTGTCCGCCTGGCGCGGCTACTTCGCCTGGCTGGCGCAGCGTACGTCGCTCGCCGCCAACCCTGTCGACGGCGTGCGCGCGCCGAAGCAGCCCAAACCGTTGCCCAAGGCACTCTCGCCGGATCAGGCGTCGGCGCTCGTCGAATTCGCCTCGGGCACATCGGCCGAAGCCGTGCGCAATCGCGCGATGTTCGAACTGCTCTACTCGTCGGGTCTGCGGTTGTCGGAGTTGACGGGGCTGGACCATCGCTACGTCGAAGCGGACGGTTACCGCTCCGCGAGCTGGCTGGATCTGGCCGAGCGCGAAGTCGTGGTGACGGGCAAGGGGAGCAAGCGGCGTCGCGTGCCGGTGGGCGAGAAGGCGGCGCAGGCGCTCGTCGAATGGCTGGCGATGCGCGCGCCGCTGGCCACTGCCGAGCCGCATGCACTGTTCCTCTCGGCGCGCGGCAAACGCATCGGCGCGCGCGCGGTGCAGCAGGGGCTGGAGCGTCATGCGGTCGCCGCCGGGCTGCCTACGCACGTCCATCCCCACATGCTGCGGCACTCCTTCGCCACGCATGTGCTGCAATCGTCCGGCGATTTGCGGGCGGTGCAGGAGATGCTCGGTCATAGCAATATCTCGACGACGCAGATCTACACCAAGCTCGACTTCCAGCATCTCGCCAAGGTCTACGATCAGGCGCACCCGCGCTCGCGCAAGAAGACCTGAGCAAGGGCGAACGGCGGACCGCGCGAGTCGGTGTAGAATCGCGTCCTTCCCGTCAAGTCCCGCACCTCGTGCATCGCACGCATCGCGTTTGTCGCGCTTTATTGTGCCCATCGCACTTATTGCGCCCGTCGATGCCGCCCGTGTGCCGCGGCGCAGGTGCCTTGCGCATTGCGCACGCCGCAGCGCGACTTGCCGTTATCCCGAATGCAACCGTTGGTCCGTCCCGCATGAATACCTTGACCCTCAAGCCCGGCAAAGAAAAGTCCTTGCTGCGCCGTCACCCCTGGATCTACGCCACCGCCGTGGCGCGTGTGGACGGCAACCCGGCATCCGGCGCAACGGTCGTGGTGCGTGCCGCCGACGGCCGCTTCCTCGCGCGCGCAGCGTTCAGCCCGGTCTCGGCCATTCGTGCCCGCGTGTGGACGTTCAACGAAAACGAGCCGGTCGATCATGCGTTCTTCAAGCGCCGTGTGTCGGCGGCGCTCGCCTATCGCGAGGAAATGGTGAGCGACACGGGCGCGACGCGTCTGATCTTCGGCGAGGCCGACGGTCTGCCGGGCCTGATCGTGGACCGCTACCAGTCGGCACCGGGCGCTGCGGTGACCGATCAGCTCGTCTGCCAGTTCATGGCGGCGGGTGTGGACGCGTGGAAGGACGCCATTACGAAGGCGCTCGTCGGCGCGACCGGCTGCCCGAACGTCTACGAACGCTCGGACGCCGCCGTGCGCGAGCGCGAAGGCCTGCCGAGTCTCACTGGCGTGCTGGCGGGCGCGGCGCCGCCCGAAGCGCCCGAGGCGCTCACGACGCATGAAAACGGCGTGAAGTATTACGTCGATGTACGCAACGGCCACAAGACCGGCTTCTACGTCGATCAGCGCGACAACCGTCTGCTCGTCCAGCAACAGGCCAGAGGCCGCGACGTGCTGAACTGTTTTTGCTACACCGGGGGCTTCTCGTTGGCGGCGCTCGCGGGCGGGGCGCAAAGCGTGCTGTCGATCGATTCGTCGGGCGAGGCGCTGGCGATCGGGGCGCGCAACGTCGAGCTGAACGGTTTCGACGCCGCCCGTGCCGAATGGCGCGATGCCGACGTCTTCAAGACGCTGCGCACACTGCGCGAAGAGGGCCGCACGTTCGACATGATCGTGCTCGATCCGCCGAAGTTCGCGCCGTCCGCGCATCATGTCGAGCGCGCCGCGCGAGCCTACAAGGACATCAACATGGCGGGCTTCAGGCTGCTGCGCCCGGGCGGCCAGCTACTAACCTACTCGTGCTCGGGGGCCATCGACGCGGATCTGTTCCAGAAGATCGTGGCCGGCGCCGCCGTCGATGCCGGGGTCGACGCCCGTATCCTGCGCCGCCTGTCGGCGGGCATGGATCATCCGATGCTCACGCAATTCCCCGAGGGCGAATACCTCAAGGGGTTGTGGTTGCAGCGTATGTAAGTGTTTGCTTCTGCGGAGGAGGGTGAAAATCAACCCAGCGTCAGACCGGCGACCCCCAGCGCGATCAGCACGGCACCGCCCACCCGGCGGTGTATCTCGCCTTCTCCGAGCACGCGCACGCCCAGCAGCGCGGCGACCATCATCGACATCTCGCGTGCCGGGGCAACGTGCGACACCGGTGCGTATCTGAGCGCTGTCAGGATCAGGAAGTAGGAGATCGGCGAGATCGTCGAAATCAACGAGATCTTGCGCCAGTTGGCCTGCCACAGCACCTTGATGCGGGCCGGCCGTGAGAAGGCGGCAGGCGCCGAGAGTACGACCCGAAGCACATTCTCCAGGTAGTAATACACGAGCGGCGCGAGCATGAGTGTGCGAATGGCATAGGCATCCGCGAGCGTATATGCCGCGATGAACCCGCCGGTGAGTACGCCCCAGCCGGCCCCCGCGTGCATGCTGCCGCGCCGAAACAGACGTTCGCCGCCCGCAATCACCAGTACACCGCCGACGACCAGGCCGATGCCGGCGATCGCCAGCCAGCCGGGCCGCTCGCCGAGCAGCACGATCGCACCCAGCGACGACAGCAACGGACCGGTACCGCGCGCGAGCGGATAGACGACCGACAGGTCGCCCACGCGGTAGCCTCGCTGCAAGACCAGCGTGTAGCCGTAATGCAGCAGGGCACTGACGGCGATCACGGCCCAGCCGGGCAGAGACGGCCAGGCGGCCCGCGTGCCGGTCAGAACGTACAGGGCGAGCGGCGTGTAAACAACGACCGTGACCAGCGCGTAAAGGAAGACGAGCTGCGGGCCGCCGCCTTCTCGCGTGTCGATCCGTTTGGCAACGAAGTTCCAGGTGGCGTGCAGGAAAGCGGCGGTGACGACAAGGGCGAGGGCGGTGAGCGACATGACGAAGGGTTTTTTGTGTCAATTGTATGACGCATTGCCCGTGGCTTGCGGCCGCCTGGCAGGCAAATTCGCACAAATTCGCACAAATGAACCCGAATGGCTTGCTAACATCCCCGGTCGTACGCCAAAACCATGTCTTTATCCTCACTTTTGCAACTCGGTTGCAGGGCTTGCGGGGCTGTGCTTAAATCGATTCATGAGCCTTACTCAACTACAACCCTATCTGGAAGCTGCCCGCGCGAGCTTGCAGGAGCAATCGGGCCGTGTGACGTCGGGGCGTGTACGTGTGCTGGCACTGCTGCTCAAAGCCGGCCGGCCGCTCACTCATCAGGAAGTGCTGGCCGATCTGGCTACCGACGCCGATCCGCTCGACCGCGTGACGGCGTATCGCGTTCTCGACTGGCTGGTCGCGCAAGGCTGGGCGATCAAGCAGGCCGGCGACGACCGCATTTTCCGCTTCGTCATGGCCGAGCACGTCGACCCCGAACGCGCCAACGCGCCGCGTCCGCACACGCAGCATGGTCATTTCCGCTGCGTACGCTGCCACCGAACCTTCTGTCTTGACGATTGGCCGCAGCATCCCCAATTGAGTGAGCGCGAACTCAAGCGCCTGCCCAAGGGCTTCGTCGGCGAACAGGTCGAGCTTCTGATTCACGGCACCTGCGCCCAGTGCGCCGGTGCGACCAACTGACGCGACACCCTCGCGCAGTTCCACCACAGGACATTGCATCCATGACTCCCGTCACCATCCTGACCGGCTTTCTCGGCAGCGGTAAGACCACGCTGCTCAAGCGCATCCTGACCGAATCGCACGGCATGAAGATTGCCGTCATCGAAAATGAATTCGGCGAAGAGAACATCGACAACGACATCCTCGTGCAGGACAACGCCGAGCAGATCGTCCAGATGAGCAACGGCTGCATCTGCTGCACGATACGCGGCGATCTGGTGCAGGCGCTCTCCGATCTGAACACGCAGCGCGACGAAGGCAAGATTCAGTTCGACCGGGTGGTCATCGAGACGACCGGCCTGGCGAATCCGGGTCCGGTGGCGCAAACGTTCTTCATCGACGATGAAGTCGCCGACACTTACCGGCTGGACGCCATCATCACGCTGGTCGACGCCAAGCACGGCCAGCAACAACTCGATCAGCACGAGGTGGTGCAGCGTCAGGTCGGTTTCGCCGACCGTCTTTTCATCACCAAGGCCGATCTCGTCACGCCGCACGCGCTGGACGATCTGAAGCACCGCCTCGCGCACATGAATCCGCGCGCGCCCCAGCTGGTGGTCGACTTCGGTCGGGCGGACCTGAAGCAGATCTTCGACATTCACGGCTTCAACCTGAACGACAAGCTCGACATCGATCCGGACTTCCTCGCCGCCGACGAGCATTCGCACGGCCACGGTCATGACCACGGCCACGATCATTCGCATTGCGATCACGACCATGGCAAGTGCGATCACGAAGGTCACGGCCACGGGCATCACCATCACCATCACCATCACGCCCACCACGACGACGCCATCAAGTCGTTCGTCTTCCGCAGCGACAAGGCGTTCGATCCGGCCAGGCTGGAGGATTTCCTCGGGAGCATCCTACAGGTGTACGGCGAACGCTTATTGCGTTATAAAGGCGTATTAAACATGCGCGGCATCGACCGCCGGGTCGTGTTCCAGGGCGTTCACCAGATGATGGGGAGCGATGTGGGCGCGAAGTGGCAACCCGGGGAGACACCGAACACCAAGATGGTGTTCATTGGCGCGGAACTACCGAAAGACATCATCCTGCAAGGGCTGGAACGCTGTCTGGTCTGAGCGGAATTGCCGAATCCGGTGACGGGGGAAGCCCTTAATCGGGACTGTCGAACGATTCGGTTACAATACCTGCCCACTGGGGCTGCCGCCAGCGAATCGACGCGGCGCTCCGGGGGGTAGGCAGGGAGCACTGTCATGGCCACCGCCTCTCGCAAGACTGCCACCGCACGCCCCACGCGCCGGTCCGAACCGGTGCAGGAAGCGGGCGCCAAGCGTGCTCCAGCGGGCAAATCGAAGACGGGCGACGAGGCCGCCGCCAAGAAGGGGCCGCCCAAATCGTCCGGCAGGAAAGTAACCCAAGAAGCCGCCCGCGGCATTGCCGGTAAGCAAGACGTGCCACCCGCTACAGGGGCATCGCCGGATCATCCGAAAGAGACGCCACAGAAACCCATGAGCAAGCAACGACTTTTGACCGAAGCCGAAATTCTGAAGATGTCCGACAAGGACTATATGAATCAGGCTCAACTCGACTTCTTCAAGAATCGTCTCGAAGAGCTGCAAGCCGAAATTCTGCGTAACGCCGGCCAGACGACCGAAAATCTGCGGGAAACCATCCTCGTTCCGGACCCGGCCGACCGCGCCACGATCGAAGAGGAGCACGCACTGGAGTTGCGCACCCGCGATCGCGAACGCAAGCTGCTCAAGAAGGTGCAGCAGTCGCTCGCCCGCATCGAGTCTGGCGAGTACGGCTGGTGCGAGGAAACCGGTGAGCCGATCGGCGTGCCGCGTCTTCTTGCCCGCCCGACGGCAACGCTCTCCCTGGAAGCGCAGGAGCGCCGCGAGTTGCGCCAGAAGCTGTTCGGCGACTGATCGCACACATCGGCGCATGAGCCGACCCGTTCCCGCGCTGTGGCGGTGGACGGGAACCTCGCCGCAAAGCAGGCATGTCTTCACGACATGCCTTTTTTGTTGCTTTCTTGACGCCAACCGGCCGGCCAGGCGTCTGCGCCGTGGCGTTGCATCGCGGACTGTCGTCTGCGCACAACGGCACGCCGGACTCGCTACCGGCACCGCTTTTATGGCAGAATTGCAACTCAGTTGCAATTCTGCCTTTCCATGCCTTCCATCGATTCCGCCTCTTGCTTACGGCGTGCGCGTTTGCGTACGTCGCTCGGGCGTGGGCGCAGCGCCTGGATCGTCTGGCTGATCGCTGCATGGCTTTGCGTGCAGATGTGGGGATTGCAGCACGAGATCGTGCACGCCCGCGAGTTGTCCGGCGCATGGCATATCGGCGCACCGCACGGCACGCACCGCGGCGCGAAGGCCGCGAACGTTCCCGACGATGTCGTCAAGGACGCCGCCGACGACCCCGGCAACGCCGCTGCAAAGCCGGTACGGGCGTTGCAGGCGGGCTTCGGCACGCAACATCACCACTGCCATCTCTTCGAAGGCGCGACGCTTGCCGCCGGGATGGCCGTGGCCATGCTTCAGTGGGCGGGGGATGCCGACAAGGCCGACGCGCCGTTGCGCGTCGACGGGCGCAGTCATGCGAGCGCCGTGCTCCTGCCGTTCGACTCCCGCGCCCCGCCGGTTGCGGTCTGAACCTTCGACGTCTCCGACGTTTTCAACGAATCTCCGCCTGCATCCGCGCTGACGCGCGCAGCCTTCCGGTCTGCGGCGCGAGCCGGTTGCTGCGCGCGCTCGTGCCGATTTTCGGGAGTCCCGCGGCACCGTACGACGCGCCAGGCGCTCGCTGACTCAGACCGATCAGAAACAAGACCGATATGGCAACTTCTTCTTCCAGTGCCGCGCGCCGACGTGCGGCGCGTGCGCTCGCCCTCGATTCCGTGCTACCCGATTCCGCGATGACCCGCCGTGGCGCGCGGCCCATGCCCGCTCCGTTGCCGTTGGCCGCAGCGCTTACATTCGGCGCTTTCGCGGTAACCACCCTCTCGGCGCATGCGGCCGAGGTTTCGCCGGCGCCGGGCGCTGCGTCGGCCGTCGCTCCGGCTGCGGTGCCCGAAGCGGCGTTGCCCGCCACGTTCGTGACCGGCAACCCGCTCGGACGCGCTGCCGCGGAACTTGCCGCCCCCATCACCGAACTGGACGGCAAGGCCCTGGCGCTGCGCCGTGCCACCACGCTGGGCGAAACGCTCGATGGCCTGCCGGGCGTGTCGGCCACATCGTATGGTCCGAACGTCAGCCGTCCGATCATTCGCGGCCTCGACGGCGACCGCATCCGCGTATTGCAAAACGGCACGGCGTCGCTCGATGCCTCGTCGCTCTCCTACGACCACGCCGTGGCGCAAGACCCGCTGAGCATCGAGCGGGTCGAAATCGTGCGCGGCCCGGCGGCGCTGCTCTACGGCGGCAATGCCGTGGGCGGCGTGGTCAACACCATCGACAACCGCATTCCGCGCGAGGCGCTCAACGGTATCTCCGGTGCCACGGACTTCAGCTACGGCGGCGCGAACCGCGAGCGCGCCGGGGCGGCGCAGCTCGAATTCGGCAACGGCCAGTTCGCGTTCCATGTGGACGGTTTCGCACGCAAGAGCGCCGATCTGCGCATTCCCGGCTTCGCCCGCTCGGCACAGCAGCGCGCCCGCGACGATGAAGATGTGGCGCAGCCGTCGGGCAAGTTGCCCAACAGCGACGGACAGACGAGCGGCGCGGCAGCCGGCGCATCGTGGACGTGGGCCGACGGCTACGCCGGCCTCTCGTATTCCGGTTACGACAGTGATTACGGGACTGTCGCTGAAGAAAACACGCGCATTCGTCTGCGCCAGCAGCGTCTCGCGCTGGCCAGCGAGGTGCGCAACCTCAGCGGCCCGTTCACGGCGTTCAAGTTCGACTTCGGCTACACCGATTACGAACACAAGGAAGTCGAGAACGGCGAGACGGGCACGACCTTCAAGAACCACGGTTACGAAGGTCGCATCGAAGCGCGCCACGCGAAGATCGGACCGCTCGAAGGCGCGGTGGGCGTGCAGTTCTCGCAGAACACGTTCTCGGCGCTCGGCGAGGAAGCGTTCGTGCCGAAGAGCGACACGACCAACGTGGCGCTCTTCGCGCTCGAAGAATGGGCCGTCAATCAGGCGGTCAAGCTCTCGTTCGGTGCACGCATCGAGCACTCCAGCGTGAAGCCCAGCGCCGGGGGCAACGATCGCTTCGACAATCTGCCGTCACGTAACTTCACGCCGGGCAGTGTGTCCGCGGGCGCGGTGTTCGCGCTGACACCGGCATGGTCGGTGGCGCTGAACACGGCGTACACCGAACGCGCGCCGACCTTTTACGAGCTGTACGCGAACGGGCCGCATCTGGCGACCGGGGTGTTCGAGATCGGGGACCCGCAGGCAAAGCTCGAAAAGGCGTTCTCGACGGACCTCTCGCTGCGTTACGAAAACGGCCCGAACAAGGGCAGCGTGGGTGTGTTCTACAGCCGCTTTACCAACTTCATCGCGTTGAACAACACCGGACTGACAGTCGACGGCGCAGAGAACCCGCTACCCGTCTATCAGTACGCCGGAGTGCCCGCCGACCTCTACGGTTTCGAAGCCGAAGGCCGGGCACGCGTATGGCAAGGCTACGGCAATCTCGACGTCGAACTGCGTGGCGACTACACCATCGGCCGCAATCGCGACACCGGCGAGCCGCTGCCGCGTATCGCACCGTTGCGTCTGACGGCGGCGCTGGTCTACGGCCTGGGGCGCTGGGGGGGCCGTCTGGAAGTGGTCCACGCGAGCAACCAGGGACGTGTGCCCGCAAACGATCTGACCACGAGCGGCTACACCACGCTGGGCGCAGCGCTCACGTACCAGTTCAAGGCGGGCGGCGCACAGTGGCTGGCGTATCTGAAAGGCGAGAACCTGACCAATCAGGAAGTGCGCCTGGCCAGTTCGGTGCTGCGCGACATTGCACCGCAGGGCGGCCGTGCGGTGCGCGTAGGCTTGCGCACAACGTTCTAAGCGGAATCTCACCGCAAAAACGAAGGAATTTCCGAGAAATTCGTTCGTGTGCGCCAAATCGCGCGGTGCAACGCCGCGCGAATGTCACGATCCATGCCGCTTTCGGTGGCATCGGCTGGGGTCGACGGCTCGTCTCGCATGATGCCGTCGACGCCTCTTGATATTCTTTCGATTGCCCTAAACTACAGTCACGTCTCGCCCGGCAGGGCGCGTCGTCACCGTCGTCGGACGTGATGTGCGCGGCCTTCGGGCCAATCGTTACGGGGCGCAGGTCGCCCCCCGAAAAGGAACAGGCATGGAGCAATATCACGGCACCACCATCGTCTCCGTTCGGCGCGGCGATCAGGTCGCGCTGGGCGGTGACGGACAGGTCACGCTCGGCAACATCGTGATGAAGGGAACGGCGCGCAAGGTCCGCACCATTTATGACGGCAAGGTCATGGTCGGGTTTGCGGGTGCTACGGCAGACGCCTTCTCGCTGCTCGATCGCTTCGAGGCGAAGCTTCAGAAGCATCAGGGGCATCTCACGCGCTCGGCCGTCGAACTCGCCAAGGATTGGCGCACGGATCGCATGTTGCGTCGTCTGGAAGCGATGATGATCGTCGCCGACGCCGAGACCACGCTGGTTATTACCGGTAACGGCGACGTGCTCGATCCGGAGGGCGGCGTGGCGGCCATCGGCTCGGGCGGATCGTACGCACAGGCGGCGGCGCGCGCGCTGGTCGAGAACACCGACCTCACGCCGGCCGAGATCGTCAAGAAGGCACTGACGATCGCGGGCGAAATGTGCATCTACACGAACGACAATCACATCATCGAATCGCTGCCGCCGAAGGCAGCGAAGTAACGTCGGACGACGCGCGCGCCGCAGCAGGTGGACTCCTGCGGCGCGACTTGCCGGCCGGTGGCAGATCGACGGACGACCGGACGATTGCCGCCTGGCCGGGCGTCACCTGCTTTGCGAACCCCTAATCTGGCGAACGTCATGACCCATATGACCCCCTCCGAGATCGTTTCCGAACTCGACAAACACATCATCGGCCAGCACAAGGCCAAGAAGGCTGTCGCGGTGGCGTTGCGCAACCGCTGGCGCCGTCAGCAGGTGGCCGAGCCCCTGCGTCAGGAAATCACGCCGAAGAACATTCTGATGATCGGCCCGACCGGTGTCGGCAAGACCGAAATCGCGCGCCGTCTGGCCAAACTGGCCGACGCGCCGTTCATCAAGGTCGAGGCGACCAAGTTCACGGAAGTCGGCTATGTGGGCCGCGACGTGGACAGCATCGTGCGCGATCTCGCGGAAATCGCGATCAAGCAAACGCGCGAAGCCGAAATGAAGAAAGTGCGCACCAAGGCCGAGGACCGCGCCGAGGATCGCATTCTCGATCTGCTGCTGCCGACCGGGCGCGAATCGTCGCGCGACATCCGTTTCGGTTCGGCCGCGCACGAAGCGGAGCCCAGCAGCGAAGACAACGCAACGCGTCAGACCTTCCGCAAGCGTCTGCGCGAAGGTGCGCTCGACGACAAGGAAATCGAACTCGAAGTCGAGATCCCGGCACAGGGCATGGAAATCATGGGTCCGCCGGGAATGGAAGAGATGACCGAGCAGATCAAGGGCATGTTCGCGAATCTGGGCAACCAGAAAAAGAAGCGACAGAAGCTCAAGATCAAGGATGCGCTCAAGATTCTCACGGACGAAGAAGCGTCGAAGATGCTCAACGACGAAGAAGTCAAGCAACTGGCCTTGCGTAACGTCGAGCAGAACGGCATTGTGTTCCTGGACGAAATCGACAAGATCGCCACGCGCAGCGAAGTGGGCGGCGGCGACGTGTCACGACAGGGCGTGCAGCGCGATCTGCTGCCGCTGGTCGAAGGCACGACCGTGAGCACGAAGTTCGGCATGATCAAGACGGACCACATTCTGTTCATTGCGAGCGGGGCGTTCCATCTGGCCAAGCCGAGCGATCTGATTCCGGAACTGCAAGGCCGCTTCCCGATTCGCGTCGAACTCGAATCGCTGTCGGTCGGCGACTTCGAAGCCATTCTCACGCAGACGGACGCAAGCCTCGTGAAGCAGTATCAGGCATTGCTGGCAACCGAAGAGGTGACGCTCGAATTTGCCCCGGACGGCATCAAGCGTCTCGCGGAAATCGCGTTCTCGGTCAACGAGAAGACGGAAAACATCGGCGCACGCCGTCTGTACACGGTCATCGAAAAGTTGCTCGAAGACATTTCGTACAGCGCAGGCAAGCAGTCCAACGAAGTGGTCACGATCAATACGGAATACGTGAACCGCTTCCTGGAAGACGTGGCGCAGAACGAAGATCTGTCGCGCTACGTGCTGTGATGGTGTGACGCTTCGCAAAAGAACGAAAAGGCCCCTCGGGGCCTTTTCTTCATTTTGCGGCGGGGTTTAGCGGCTGGGGGTAACCGCTGCCGCTGGACGACTGTCGCGGCGTCGCCGCGCTCACTGCTTGACCGGACGCTTGAGCAACTTGCGTTGCAGCGTGCGGCGATGCATGTTCAACGCGCGGGCCGTGGCGGAGATGTTGCCGTTGTGTTCGGCGAGCACGCGTTGAATATGCTCCCACTCCAGTCGCGCGACCGACAGCGGCGACGGGTTTTCGATGGCTTCGTCCGCCTGCGTTTCGCTGGCGTCGCTGCGCAGCGAGGCGAGGATGGTATCCGCATTGGCCGGTTTGGCCAGATAGTTGTCGGCACCGTCCTTGACGGCCTGCACGGCGGTGGCAATGCTCGCGTATCCGGTGAGCACCAGCATGCGCGCTTTCGGTTGCAAGGCGCGCAGCGGCGCAATGAGCGGCAGCCCCGAGTCGTGCCCCAGGTGCAGGTCGACCGAAATCAGGTCGAACTGCCGCGTGCGCGCGGCGAGCAATGCCGCGGCGCTATCGGCGGCGATCTGTACGTCGTAGCCGCGACGCGTCAGTGCGCGTGCGAGCGTTTCGGCGAACACGACGTCATCGTCGATGAGAAGAAAGTGGGAGGCGTTCATGTCTGACTCCGCGAACCGAAGAAGAAGGTTGCCAGCGGCAGGCGCAATTCGGCGCGCGTGCCTTGCGGCGTGTTGGGGGTAAGGGCAATGTCGCCGCCAAGGCGTTGAGCGCTGGCGAAAGCGAGGTACAGCCCCATGCCGTGGCCACCGTGCGTGCTCATGACGGGAGAGTTGCCGAGCCGGGTACGAAGCTCGGCTGTCATGCCGGGGCCTTCGTCGCAAACGGTGAAGCACACGTCGTCGGCGGCTACGGCCACGTCGAGCGTGACCGACGACGGGCTGAAGTACGCCGCGTTATCGAGCAGGATCGTCAGGATCTGCCCCACCTGAACCGTGTCTTCGATGCGCGCCGTCAACCCGGGCGGCACGTTCAACTGAAACTGCACCTGCGGATGACGCAGCCGCCATTGCGTGGCGAATGCGGGCAACCATTCGGCCAGCGGCTGACGCACGGGAGCAGCCGCGCGCATTTGCACATGACCGATGGCGCTCTTGCATAGCGCGATCTGCTGCTCCAGCGTCTGGAGGTCCGGCTCGAACGGTTTCAACGCGCTGTTGCCGGCACTCTCGCTGCGCAGTTCGCCGACGACCACGGCCATCGTGGAGAGCGGGGTACCCAGTTCATGCGCGACGCTCGCCGCTTGCGCGCCGAGCGCGGCCATCCGTTCGTCGCGCAACAGTCGCTGCTCGGCCCGGGCAAGTTGCGCGTCGCGGGCGCGAAGGGCGCGCGACATGCGCGAGACGAACCACGCAATCACCAGCACACTGACCACGAAATTCACCCACATCCCCGCAAGATGCAGACGCAGCAGATTGCCCGGGTCGGCAAGATCGAGCGGCACGTACTGGAAATTCAGCGCGCCGTAGGCGACGAGCGAGAGCAGCGCCAGTTGCGACGCGTTGCGCCAGGGCAGCACGGCCGCGGCAATCGCCAGCCCCGGCAGGAAGAGAGACACGAAAGGATTGGTCGCGCCGCCCGAGAAGAACAACAACGCGGTGAGTGCGGCCAGATCGACGAGCAACTGGCTCATCAGATCGAGATCGGTGCGGCGCTTGGCGCGCTCGACGCCAGCGACGCCGCCTCGTGCCCTTACCCACGTGAGCACATTGAACAGCACTTCGAGCGCGACGATGGTGAGCATGGGCTCCAGCGGCAAGCGCACGCCCAGCCAGAGTTGGGCCACGCCAATGGTCGCCAGCTGGCCGACGATGGCCAGACAGCGCAACCAGAAGAGCTGGACGACGTTGGTCCGCTCAATGGGAAAATGAGTCATACGACAAGTGTACCAAGTCCGCGTCCCGGGCCATCGGGCACAGCAAGCCGCTGCGACACTCTGCCGCATCGCTCCAAGCCCCCGTCTCGCATTACCCGCGCGCGCATTCGGCGACGCGCGACTACAATGGGTGTTCCCGCTTTGCGCAGCGCTGCGTCGCGCAATGTCGCACGACGCTCGCTCGCATGGAGACAGCCGGCGCGGCGCGACCACAGTCAGCCCGTCGACAATAAATAGGAGTTTGCATGAAGCACAAGCTTTTGGTGGCGGTCGCATTGAGTCTCGGCATGACATCGGCCTCTGTCTTCGCCCAAAACGCGCAAGTGGATGTGTCGAATGCCTGGGCGCGCAGTACTGTGCCCGGTCAAACCTCCTCGGCGGTGTACATGACGCTGCAAGCGCATCAGCCGAGCACGCTGCTCAGCGTGAGCACGCCCGCGGCGGCCAATGCCGAAGTCCACGAAATGAAGCTCGAAGGCACGCTCATGAAAATGCGCGCGCTGCCCAACGGCTTGCCGCTCGATGCGAACAAGCCGGTGGAGCTAAAGCCGGGCAGCTACCACATCATGCTCACGGATCTGAAGGCGCCGCTCAAGAAGGGCGAGACGGTGCCGCTCACCCTGAAGTTCGAAACCGCCGATCACAAGACGACCGAGCAACAGGTGCAGGCCACCGTGCGCGACCTGACGGCCGCCGCACCGGCAGATAGTGGTATGGCGGGCATGGCGCACGGCGCGCACAAGTGACGTCGGGGGCGCGGCGCTCGCCCGGCTGAGCGCGTGACTGTCAGCTGGCGCGTTCGCTGGCCGGGCTGACCGCCGGAGCTGCCTGGGCTCCGGTGTCGCTCACATCGGCGGCGCTGTCCTCGGGAGTCGCGCCGACGGCGAGCAACGCGGCGCGCAGGCAGGCCGGACACAGGCAGGCTTCGGCATCCAGCCGTGCCTGAGCGGGCAGTTGCGGCCAGTCGAAACACCAGCATTGCCCGGCGCGCGCGCCGCAGGCCACCTCGGTCCCGCATCGCGGGCAGCGCCCCGGCCCGGGCGCATCGCTGATCGCCGGTTTTCGCGGCATTAGCTCACCTCACTTCACCTGATTCACGTCCCCCACGGATTTCCGTCTCGTGAGAGACGCCTCCCGTTCCCGTCCCGAGTTGCACAACTGCAACATTACCCCGGCAGCCTTCCGCTGTGCACGTTTGGGGGATGGGAGAGGACACCCCGCACGTCAAGGCTTCTTGGCTGTACAATTCGCCCTGTTTCCTGGTCCACCTGCTTCACCTTCCGAACCTTCCCGCCATGTCCGATCAGCAACTGAACTCCATCGACGACATCGCACCCGCTCTCAAAGCCGAAATTCTGGCCGAGGCGATGCCGTACATCCGCAAGTATCACGGCAAGACCGTGGTGATCAAATACGGCGGCAACGCCATGACCGAAGAGCGATTGAAGCGTGGCTTCGCGCGCGATGTCATCTTGCTCAAGCTCGTCGGCATCAACCCGGTGGTCGTACACGGCGGCGGCCCGCAGATCGATCAGGCACTCAAGAAGATCGGCAAGCAGGGCACGTTCATCCAGGGCATGCGCGTGACGGACGAAGAGACGATGGAAGTGGTCGAGTGGGTGCTCGGCGGCGAAGTCCAGCAGGACATCGTCATGCTGATCAACCAGTACGGCGGTCAGGCGGTCGGCCTCACCGGCAAGGACGGCGGCCTCATCAACGCCCGCAAGATGATGATGCCGGATCGCGAGAACGCCGGTCAGTTCCTCGACATCGGTTTCGTCGGTGAAGTGGACTCGATCAACCCGGCCGTGGTGCGCGCCCTTCAGGACGACGCCTTCATTCCGGTGATCTCGCCGATCGGTGTGGGCGAAGACGGTCAGGCGTACAACATCAACGCCGACCTCGTGGCTGGCAAACTGGCGACGGTACTCGGCGCCGAGAAGCTGGTGATGATGACGAACATCCCGGGCGTGATGGACAAGGACGGCAATCTGCTGACCGATCTGTCGGCGCGCGAGATCGACGACCTTTTCGCCGACGGCACGATCTCGGGCGGCATGCTGCCCAAGATTTCGTCGGCGCTCGACGCCGCGAAGAGCGGCGTGAAGTCGGTGCACATCGTCGACGGCCGTATCGAACATTCGGTGCTGCTGGAGATTCTGACCGAGCAGCCGTTCGGCACGATGATCCGCTCGCACTGAGCACACTGTGCGCATTGTGCGCACGTCGCTCACATTCGCGCCGCAATAGCGGCCAGATTCGTAGCGGCCGGGCTCGGCAAGGCCGTCGTGAGTGAGAACGGACCCTTCGTGGACCCTTCGCGGACCCTTCGGGGTCCGTTTTGCATTGGGGGCGACGAATGCCGACAAACCGGCAACCGGCGCCGCTCACCCCGGCGCCGTGAGCAGGCGCAACTCGTCAAGCAGTTTTGCGGCGGGACTGGGCAGAATTCCCTGACGCCGCCGGAAGGCCGTGAGCGTGCGCGTCGCCCGCACGGTGGCAATCGGCAGCGTATCCATCACGCGCGCGGCGGCCTCCACGTCGTACATCGGCTCGGGCATCCACGTCAGAAAGCCGCATCGCGCGACCATGCTCTTGAGTACCGGCACCGAACGCGTTTCCACGACAATGTTCGGCAGCCCCAGCCCGTGCGCCGCGAACACGCCCTGCATGTGCGCATACGGCGCCGTGCCGCGCGGTGGAATCGCCCAACGTTCGTCGAGCGTGTCGGCCAGCGTAATCGTCTTGCGCCGGCGCAGCGGATGGTCGCACCGGGCCACCACATAGCTGTCGTCTTCCCAGTGGCAGTCGTTGATGGCGACGATGTCGTCCGTGTCCGGTGCAACGGTCGAGAGCGCCAGATCGATCTCGTGACGCATTAACCCTTGCGCGAGCCGGTCCCACACGCCTTCGATGATCTCCACCCGAAGATTCGGCCAGCGCGTGAGCACGCGCTCGACGGCGAGCGGCAGCACGTGACTGGCGATGGCCCCCACGGCGCCGACCTTGATCGTGCCCTTCGCAAGACCGCGCAGCGCGTCGATTTCCTCGCGCGCGTGATCGGCTTCACGCTCCAGCAGCATCGCGTGCGGCAGCAGCGCCTGACCGAAGGCCGTCAATTCCATGCCCTTGCTGTGACGCTCGAACAACGGCGCGCCCAGATCCGACTCCAGACGCTTGATCGTGCGGCTCAGTGCGGGCTGCGTGAGATGGAGTTCGGCGGCGGCACGCCCCAGGCTGCCGGTGGCGACGATGGTCGTGAAGGCGCGCAGTTGCTGGAGATTGAGACTCATGGCGGACGACGGAACGGAAGATGAGCGGGACCGCACTCACTGATGATGCCGAGGCCGGAGCGCGTCGAAAAGTCATGCAAAAGCGTAATGACTTCGGTACGTAAAAGCAATTCCGGTGCATATATCGGCTGCCTATACTTGTCCCCATCGCGCACTCATCCCTTGGCGCACCGCCCGCCCCAGCCGTCCGCTGGGCCACGGCAGGCGCAACGCAGTCGCGCTTCGCCCGCCGGCGGCAAGAGATAAATGCGGACACCGCAGACCATTGCAACGACAACGCCCCCATGAAAGACAGCCGAGAACTGCGTGCCGGACGAAGCGCCGGCACTTCCCAAGCCCTCACCGTGCGTGAGGTGGTCATCGATCTGATGCGGCGCCACGGCATGACGAAGGTGTTCGCGAATCCCGGCTCCACGGAGTTGCCCCTGTTTCGCGATTTCCCTGAGGACTTTGCGTATGTGCTGGGGTTGCAGGAGGCCGTCGTCGTCGGCATGGCGGACGGCTACGCGCAGGCCACCGGCAATGCGGCGTTCGTCAATCTGCATTCGGCTGCCGGTGTCGGCAACGCCATGGGCAACCTCTTCACGGCATACAAGAATCAGACACCGCTTATCGTGACGGCCGGTCAGCAGGCGCGCTCCATCCTCCCGTTCGATCCGTTCCTCGCGTCCGTGCGCGCCACCGAGCTGCCGCAGCCCTACGTCAAGTTCAGTCTCGAACCCGCACGCGCGGAGGACGTGCCCCTCGCCCTGGCCCGCGCGTATCACATCGCCATGCAGGAGCCGAAAGGGCCTGTCTTCGTGTCGATTCCGGTGGACGACTGGGATCGTCCCGCCGAGCCGGTGCCGCCACGTCAGGTGAGCACACGCGTGCAGGCTGATCCCGCGGCGCTCGCCTCACTGGCGGCCGCGCTCGACGCGTGCGAGCGTCCCGCGTTCGTCGTCGGGTCCTCGATCGACCGGGCAGGCGCTTTCGACGCGGTGATCGCACTGGCCGAGCGCCACAACGCGCGTGTCTTCACCGCACCGATGTGCGCCCGCTGTGCGTTCCCGGAAGACCATCGCCTGTTCGCAGGCTTTCTGCCGCCGATGCGCGAGAAGATCGTCGGCCTGCTTGGCGGACACGATCTGATCCTCGTGCTCGGCGCGCCCGCTTTCACGTATCACGTGGAAGGCGCCGGGCCGCACGTGCCCGAAGGCGCATCGCTGTTTCAACTGGTCGAGGACCCGGGTGTCGCGGCATGGACTCCGGGCGGCGCCTCGGTCGTCGGTAATGTGCGCCTCGGTGTCGAGGCATTGCTCGCGCGCGAGGTGCCGAACGAGCGCGATGCGCCGCCGTCGCGCACCGCGCCGCCGGTGGCGGCACCCAACGCGCCGGGCGAGCCGATGACGACGGCGTTCGCCCTGCAAACGCTGGCCGAGGTGCGCGACGCGCACGACATCGTCGTGGAAGAGGCGCCGAGCGCGCGCCCGGTCATGCAGCAATACCTGCCGTTCACGCAAGCCGGCACGTTCTACACGATGAACAGCGGCGGACTGGGCTATTCGATGCCCGCGGCCGTCGGTGTTGCGATGGCCAATCCGGGGCGCCGCGTTATCGGCCTGATCGGCGACGGTTCCGCGATGTATTCGATTCAGGCGTTGTGGAGCGCCGCGCAGGCCCGTTTGCCGATAACGTTCGTAATCCTGAACAACCGCCGTTACGCCGCCTTGCAGGATTTCGCGCCGTCGTTCGGGTTCGGGCCTAAAGATCCGGTGCAGGGCACCGATCTGCCCGATCTGGATTTCGTGCGCATGGCCCAGGGGATGGGCGTGAAAGCGCAGCGTATCGAGCAGGGCAGCGCGTTGCGCGACGCTTTGTCGCAAGCCATTGCCAGCGGCGAGACGCGTCTCGTCGAACTCGTGGTGGCATGATGCCCGGCGCACCTCGCGCGTGCATGCCGTTGCGAGCCGCACCATCGAACAAGGAGACGTAAACCGATGTCAGTCCAACAAGATCCCCGGGCCCTCACCATGCTCATCGCGGGTAAGCGTGTCGGCGCAACCGGCGGCGGCACTTTCGAACGACGCAATCCGCTTGACGGCGAAGTGGCCTCCCGCGCACCCGCTGCGAGCGCCGACGATGCGCGCGCTGCCGTGCGCGCGGCATGGAACGCCTTCCCGGCATGGTCGAATACCGGACCGGGCGAGCGTCGTGCGCTGTTGATGACCGCCGCCGACCGGCTGGAAGCCAGGGGCGGGCAGTTTCAGGCCGCGATGGCTGCGGAGACGGGCGCGTCCGGCCAGTGGGCCGGCTTCAACGTTCATCTGGCCGCGCAGGGCCTGCGCGAAGCCGCCGCGATGACGACGCAGATCGCCGGTGAAGTCATTCCCTCGGACGTGCCCGGCAGCCTTGCGATGGGAGTGCGTCAGGCCGCCGGCGTCGTGCTCGGCATTGCGCCGTGGAACGCCCCGGTCATTCTCGGCGTGCGGGCGCTGGCGTTGCCGCTGGCATGCGGCAACACGGTCGTTTTCAAAGGCTCGGAGTTGTGTCCCGCCACGCACGGCCTGATCGCCGACGCACTGGAGGAAGCCGGCCTGCCGCCAGGCGTCGTGAACTTCATCACTAACGCCCCTGAGGACGCCGGGGCCATCGTCGCAGCGCTGATTGCCGAACCGGCGGTGCGCCGCGTGAACTTCACCGGCTCCACGCGCGTTGGCCAGATCATCGCTGGCCTGTGCGCGGAGCATCTCAAACCGGCCGTGCTGGAATTGGGCGGCAAAGCGCCCTGCCTCGTGCTGGACGACGCCGATCTCGACGACGCCGTGAACGGCGTGGCGTTCGGCGCCTTCGCCAACTCGGGCCAGATCTGCATGTCCACCGAGCGCATCGTCGTGGCCGAATCGATTGCCGATGCATTCGTCGAGAAGCTCGCCGCCAAGGCACGCGCGCTGCCCCTGGGCGATCCGCGCAACGGGCCCGTCGTGCTCGGTTCGGTCATCGACATGTCGACGGTCGAGCGCTGCAATGCCCTGATCGACGACGCGCTCGCCAAAGGCGCGACGCTGCTGTGCGGCGGCCGTGCCGAGACCACGCTGATGCCTGCGACGCTGCTCGATCACGTCACGCCCGCGATGAAGATCTACACGGAGGAGTCGTTCGGTCCGGTCAAGGGCATCGTGCGCGTGAGGGACGACGAGGCCGCCATCGCGTGCGCCAACGACAACGCTTACGGCCTGTCGTGCGCGGTGTTCAGCCGCGACCTTGCACGGGCAATGGGCGTGGCCAGACGCATCGAGTCGGGCATCTGCCACATCAACGGCCCCACCGTGCACGACGAGGCACAGATGCCGTTCGGCGGCGTGAAGTCGAGCGGTTGGGGGCGTTTCGGCGGCAAGGCCGGCGTTCACGAATTCACCGATCTGCGCTGGGTGACGGTGCAGACCAGTGTGCGGCATTACCCGTTCTGAGTTCCTAATCCACCCAACCGCCGCAGCCGGATCCGAATGGACGCCGGAATAGACGGCCGGAGGAGACAATCGTGTCACAACAGTTCGAAACCGCCCCTGCGGGGGCGCGTGCTGCAACGTCGGGCGTACCCGGCACCTCATCCAACGCGACCGGCGCGCCGGCGGCGGGCGCACCGAACTTCGGTCGCGTCGTTGCCGCCAGTTGCTTCGGCACCGCCATCGAGTGGTACGACTTTTTCGTCTACGGCTTTCTCGCGCCCATCGTGTTCGACCGGCTGTTCTTCCCGCAACTCGACGCGATGACCGGCATGATCGCCGTGTTCGCGACGTTCGCCGTGGGCTTCGTCGCGCGTCCCGTCGGCGGCATCGTCTTCGGTCACTTCGGCGACCGCATCGGCCGCAAGTCGATTCTGTTGTTCACCCTGATCCTCATGGGCGTGGCGACCACACTCATCGGCCTGTTACCGACGTACGCCATGGTCGGCATGTGGGCGCCGACCATGCTCGTGACGCTGCGCTTCATTCAGGGTTTCGCCCTCGGCGGCGAGTCCGTCGGTGGCCTGCTGATGACGGTCGAAGGCGCGCCTGCGCACCTGCGCGGCCTGTTCGGCGGGTTGATTCAGGCGGCGGGTCCGACTTCCATCGTCGGCGCGTCGCTCGCCATCGCGCTGATTACGCGCCTGCCGGAAGACGACCTGTTGACGTGGGGCTGGCGTCTGCCGTTTCTCGTGAGCCTGCTGCTCGTGGCGCTGGGGACTTACGTGCGCCTGAAGGTGGAGGAGTCGCCGAGCTTCAAGGCGGCGGAGCAGCATCGCGACATCGCCAAGGTACCGGTGGCCGAAGTGCTTACGCATTACTGGCGCCCGACGCTCGTCACCTTCTTCATCTGCCTGGCCGAGACGAGCTTCTTCTATCTGGTGGCGATCTTCTCGCTCTCGTACGGCACGAAGACGCTCGGCCTGCCGCGCAACGTGATGGCCGACGGCGTGCTGTACGCCAACCTTCTGGCCATGCTCACGATTCCGGCGTTCGGTATGCTCTCCGACAAGCTGGGACGCCGGCCGATGTTCCTCATGGGGCTTGCGGCCACGGCGCTGTTCATCTATCCGTTCTTCCTCATGATGGGCAGCCGGGAGACGGCGTTCGTCGTGCTCGCCATCGTGATCGGCGCGGGCGTGATTCATCCGATGATGTTCGGTCCGGAAGGCAGCTTCTTCTCGGAGTTGTTCGACACGCGGGTGCGCTTCTCGGGCGTGTCGCTGGGCAAGCAGATCGGCACCGTGATGGGCGGGGGGCTCGCGCCGATGATCGCCGCGAGCCTGCTGGCATGGAGTCACGGCCGGATCTGGCCGGTGATCGTCTACTTCCTCGTGCTCGCGGCGATGGCGCTGATCTCGACGGTGCTGGTGCGCGAGACGCGCCATCGGGCGATGTAACGGGCACGCCGGACGTCGATGCAAACGAACAGCCCCGCTCGCGATGCGATGCGGGGCTGTTGGCTTGGGGTGCCGCTGCCGGTGCCGCCGGCGTTCATGCGGCCACGACGTCGGTCAGAGATCGAGCACCAGCATGGGCGACTTGCTGCGCGAGCAGCAGGGCAGGATCTGGTCGTTGGCGGCACGCTCGTCGTCGGTGAGGTAGACGTCGCGGTGATCCGGCGTGCCGTCCACGACGCGTGTGAGACAGGTGCCGCACACGCCCTGTTCGCACGACATCTGCACTTCGACCCCCTGTGCCGCCAATGCCGCAACGATGGTCTCGCCTGCCTTCACGTCGATCACGCGTCCGCTCGAATGCAGCTTCACCTGAAACGGCCTGTCGCCGTCGCCTTCGGCATTCGCCTGCGCGGGCGCGGCGAAGTACTCGCGATGCACATTGCCTTCGGGCCATTGCGCGGCGTTCGCACGTGCAAGCACGGCTTCGATGAACCCGGCCGGACCGCAGACGTACAGATGCCTGCCGCCGGACGGCTGCGCGAGGATGGCGTCCAGATCGGCACGCGGGCCTTCGCTGTCGTAGTACAGACGTGTCTTCGCGGCGATGTCCTCGCGGGCGAAGCGATCACGGAATGCGGTGCGCGCCGGTTCGCGCGTGCAGTAATGCACTTCGAACGACGCGCCGCCCGCCGCCAGCGCCTCGGCCATGCAAAGGATCGGGGTGACGCCGATGCCGCCCGCGAGCAGGATGCTGTGCGTCGCCTGCGCCGCGAGCGGGAAGTGATTGCGCGGTGCGCTGATCTCGATCTCGGCGCCGAGCGCGAGCGCATGCATGCCTGCGGAGCCGCCACGCGATTGCGGGTCGCGCAGCACGCCCAGGCAGTAGCGATGCGTCTCGCCCGGGGCGTTGCACAGCGAATATTGCCGGACGAGACCGTCGGCCACGTGCACGTCGATGTGGGCGCCGGCGGTGAAGGCGGGCAGCGCGCTGCCGTCGACACTCACCAGTTCGAATTCGCAGATGTCGGTGGCGACATTGCGCTTGCTCGCCAGCCGGACTTTCATGCCGCGTTCTCCACACCGCCCGTTACCGCGCCCGCGCGCTCCGCGTCGATCAGACGGTCGAGCACCTTGCGCGACTGCACCCCGCCCGCGTCGATATTGAGTTTCAGGATCTTCTTGTCCGGGTATGCCGAAAGGTTGCGTTGCTGCGCTTCGAGCACCTCCTGGTCCTCGGCGAAAATGCCGCCCTGGCCGCGCTTGATCGCGGCGGTCAGCTCGGCATCCTGCGGCTTGAAGTTGCGTGCCATGCCCCAGAAGTACCAGATCGATTCGTCGGTTTCCGGCGTGATGAAGTCGACCACGATGCTGCCGGCCTTCTTGTCCGCGGGGGCGTCGTAACCACCATGCCCCGCGTGTGCGACGCCCACTTCGATCATCACATGGCTCGGCGGCGTGAAACGGCAGATCTGCCAACGATCGCACGGCACCTGATCGTCCAGACCGTTCGCGCGCAGCGCGCTCGCCCAGAACGGCGGTGCCTTGATGTTCTCCATGTGGCGTGCCGTGATGACCATGTCGCCTTCGACGATTGTCTTCGGCGGCGCCTCTTCGATCTCCTCCTGACCGATGCTGGTGGCGTGCACGTAGGTCTCGTGCGTGAGGTCCATGAGGTTATCGATCATCAGGCGATAGTCGCATTTGATGTGATACAGCCCGCCGCCGTACGCCCACTTGTCGCTGACCGCCCATTCCAGATGCGGGATCTCGTCGGGGTTCGCGAGGGCGGCGTCGCCCGGCCAGACCCAGACGAAGCCGTAGCGCTCGACGCACGGGAACGCGCGCGTCTTCGGGAAGCCGCCCACACGCTGGCCGACCATCTTCGTGCACTTGCCGCCGCCGTCCACGGTCAGGCCGTGGTAACCGCACACGAGGTGGCCGTCCTTCACGAAGCCGAGCGAGAGTGCGGCGCCGCGATGCGGGCAGAAGTCTTCGAGCGCGGCGGCGTTGCCGTTGCCGTCGCGGAAGAACACCATCGCTTCGTTGCAAATCTTGCGGCCCAACGGCTTCTCGGCGAACTCGTCCGGCGTGCAGGCGACGTACCAGGTATTTTTGAGGAACATGATCGTTTGTCTCCTTGGCGCACCTCGACAGGGGTATGGCGCGCTCTTGTTTCGGTGAAAATGGGGTTTCGTGAATGCCGGACGCGCACCTCAGAGCAGTTGCGCGCCCATGCTGTGTTCCTGCGTGACGATGTGCTCGCGGCACATGAATTCGGCGCGATCCGGCTGCCGTGCCGCAATCGCCTCGACAATCGCGTGATGCTGCCGATGCGCGTAGGCGATGATGTCCGCGTACTGGCGCCGGTCCTCGTGGCCGAATGCGACCGTGCGCGGGGCGACGAAAGGCACCAGATTGCAGCGCGCGATGAAGCCTTCGAGCAGCGGATTGCGCGCGCCGGTGACGAGCAGATCGTGAAAACGCGCATTGAGCGAGGCGTAACCGATCTGCACTTCGGGTGTCATGGTGTGATCGACGAGCAGGGCGTCGCCCTCGGCCAGCAATTCGCGCAGTTGTGCGAGCAGCTCGGCACTCGCTCCCTTTTCGGCGAGAAGCCGGGCGGCATACCCTTCGAGCGCGCCGCGCAGGTGCAGCGCTTCGACGCTCTCCTCACGCGTGTGCGCCCGTACCGCATAGCCGCGCTGTCCGGCGCGCACCACGAGTCCTTCCTCCGCGAGTACCGGCAACGCCTGACGCACGGGCATGCGGGACACGCCCAGCTGTTCCGCCAGCTTGGCTTCGGCCAGCCGCTCGCCGGGCGCGAGTTCGCCCTTCAGGATCATTTCGCGCAGTTGGACCGTGGTCGGGGTGGGATGCAGCATGCGTCTCCTTTCGTTTCCTTTCATGCGCGTCGCGCAAGCGGGGCTTGGCGACATCGGCTTTTTTTATTATGGGATCCCATAATTCGTAAACGCATTGGTAAATACCCTTGTTTATGCCGATATGGGATCCCGGATAGACTCGGCGCTGCATAAATGCGGGCTGGTTCATTCGACGGCCCGGGCATGACAAGACAAGAGAAGGAGACTTTCAGCGTGGCAAAGATCATTGGCGGGATCGGCACATCGCATGTGCCGACCATCGGTGTGGCGTACGACAAGGGCAAGCAACAGGATCCCGCGTGGGCGCCGCTGTTCCAGGGCTACGAGCCCGTTGCGAAGTGGCTCGCCGAGAAGCAGGCCGACGTGCTGGTGTTCTTCTACAACGACCATGCGACCACGTTCTTCTTCGACATGTATCCGACGTTCGCTCTCGGTGTGGGCGAGTCGTTCCCGATTGCCGACGAAGGGGCGGGACTGCGTCCGCTGCCGCCGATTCGCGGCGACGTCGCCTTGCAGGCGCACATCGCCGAGTCGCTGGTGAACGACGAGTTCGACATCACCGTCTTCCAGGACAAACCGATCGATCACGGGTGTGCGTCGCCGCTGCCGCTGCTCTGGCCGCACAAGCCGGACTGGCCGGGCACGGTGGTGCCGATTGCCATCAACGTGCTGCAATATCCGCTGCCGACCGGGCGCCGTTGCTATCGCCTCGGACAAGCGGTGCGTCGTGCGATCGAGTCGTATCCGGAAGATCTGCGCGTCGTCGTGGTGGGCACGGGGGGGCTGTCGCACCAGATTCACGGCGAGCGTGCGGGCTACAACGACGAAGCCTGGGATCGCGAGTTCCTGGAATTGCTTGAGCACGCGCCGGAGAAGCTGGCCGAACTCAGGCACGTGGATTATGTGGCGCGCGGCGGTGCCGAGAGCGTCGAACAAATCATGTGGCTGTCGATGCGCGGTGCAATGGGGCCGCGCATCAAGCGTCTGCATCTGAACTACTACCTCGCGACGACGACCGCCATGACCGTCGCGCTTTACGAGGAGGACGCCGCATGAATCCGCAACTCGACGGCATCGAAGCGATCACCGGCACTTACGCGTTCGATCTGCGCGTGAGCAACCGTACCCTCAAGCTCAACCGCTTTTTCTGGCACATGATCCGCGCCGAGAATCGCGAGACGTTTCTGAACGACCCCGTCGCCGCGATGACGGCCGCGGGGCTCACCGTCGACGAGCAGGCGATGGTGCAGGCGCAGGACTGGCTTGGCCTCGTGCGCCACGGCGTGAACTTCTTCGTGCTGGAGAAGTTTGCACGTGTCGTGCGCAAGACCAACCTCGAAGTCTATGCCCTGATGCGCGGCGAGACGCTCGACGAGTTCATGGCCACGCGCCGCGTGCCGACCATGCGCTGACATGGCAATCGACACCGCCGTCAGCCTGACCAACGCGCCGGCAGCGCCCCGGCTCGCATGCCACGAGCGTGGCACGTGGAGCCGCTCGCCGCAGAGCAACGACGCAACACTGCTGGTGCGCAAGCTCCGCGGGTTGCGCGCGATGGTGGCCGTGCTGGAGTGCGACTCGGTCGCACGCGCGGCGCGCATGCTGCATCTTTCGCAATCCGCTGTCGCGCGCTCGATTTCGGACATCGAAGCCGAGCTGGGCTTTCCGCTGTTCCACCGCAGTGCCCGCGGGCTGATACCGAACGCTGCGGGGCAGCGACTTGGCGTGCGCGCCACGCGGGCGCTGGCCGAACTGGCGAACGGCTATCGCGAAGCGTTCGCCGCGACGGCGTCGCAGGCCGATGGCGGGGCGCGTGCCGCCAGCCGCTTTGCCGCCGTCGTCGCGCCGCAGCAACTCACCAGCTTCATCGCCGTGGCGGAGCTGGGCAGCGGACCGCTTGCGGCCAGTCGCCTGCAATGCTCGCAGCCAACGATTCAACGCAATCTCGATCAGCTCGAAGACCTGATCGGCATCAAGCTGTTCCGGCGCACACCGCGCGGCACGCGTCTGACGGACGAAGCGCTCGCGTTGCTCGGCCCCGTCAAGCGTGCGCTGGCCGAACTGGCGATTGCCGAGGACGAACTCGCGCCGTTCGGCGGGCGCCAGCAAGGCACGGTCATCGTCGCTGCGCTGCCGCTCTCGAGCGGTTTCCTGTTGCCCAAGGCCATCGACAGCCTGCTTCACAAATCGCCTTATCTCACCGTCACGGTGGTCGACGGCACGTACGAAGCGCTGGTGCGTCAGTTGCGTCAGGCGGACGTGGACATGATCGTCGGTGCGCTGCGCGCAAACGACGTGCCGCCAGACATTCGTCAGGAAGCGCTCTTCGAAGATCATCTATCGGTCGTCGTGCGCGCGGACCATCCGTGCCTGAGGTCGGGCAGGACTCCCACGCTTGCCGAACTCGCCGAATACGGCTGGGTAAGCCCGCTGCCCTGCACGCCCGCGCGTGGCGTGTTCGAGCGCGTGTTTCACGCCGAGGGACTCGCGCTGCCGCGCACGCAGGTGCACGCGAGCAGCTCGCCGGTGGTGCGCGGGCTCCTGTCGTCGAGCGATCGGCTGGCGTTGCTCTCGCCGGTGCAGATCACCTCCGAGTTGCGCACGGGCGAGCTGGCGGTCGTGCCGGTGACCTTGCAACACGCGCGCCGGTCCATCGGCGTGGCCACGCGTCGTGACGGTTTGCTCTCGCCCGCCGCGGAGCAGTTGCTCGACGAGCTGCGCGTGCTCGCACCCACCATGCAGCATCCGACGTGAAGGACGTGAAGGACATAAAGGACATAAAGGACGTAAAAGGCCCGGAGAATGCGCGAACGACGTTCGCCATACCCGCGTCGAGCGCGGCGAAAATCGCCGAATTCGCCAAGACTTGCATGTCTCGCCTCAATCGCTCCCGCACGCTTTTTGCCGCACGCACCGCCGCCTGACGACTGCCCGCCGCGCCTTATGCGGCGGGCGTTCCATCCGCGGAACGCCCGGCGTAGCGCTGCGCGAAATTCCCTGCGGAAAAACCTTCCCGAAACCTAGGGGAAATCTCGGGGATATACGAAAAACGCAACGCTCGACGCGAGAAGGTCGTTCGACGTTCGCATTTCGTCTGCCTAAGCTGTTCCGGACACATAGAAAAGGCGCGCCGTCCATCGGCGCGGCCTCATCGGAAAACAGCTCGGTGCCACGACACCGACGAGGAGACGACACCATGATGAAGCGCCATCTCTGGCTCGCAGTAGCGCTTGCGAGCGTTTGCCAATTCACCGCCGTTTCGGCCGCCCGCGCCGAGGAAATCAAGATCGGCGTGCTGGGCCTGTTCTCCGGATCGGCCTCGTGGTGGGGCACGGAATACCGTCGCGGTATCAACCTGTGGCTCGAACAGAACAAGAACAAGGTCGGCGACGACACGCTCGTGATCCTGGAGCGCGACGAAGGCGGCGTGAACCCGCAGCGCACGCGTCAGCTCGCGCAGGAACTCGTGGTGCGCGATCAGGTGCAGTACCTGTTCGGCGGCTCGTTCACGCCGAACGTGCTGGCCATGGCCGACGTCGTGAATCAGACCAAGACGCCGCTCGTCATCGGCAACTCGGGCACGTCGAGCGTGACGCTCAAGTCGCCGTACTTCGTGCGTACCGGCTTCACGCAGTGGACCGTGAGCGTGCCGCTCGTCGAGTACGCCGCGAAGAAGGGCGTGAAGAATGCGGCGATCGTGGTGGCCGACTTCGCCACCGGTTACGACGCCATCGACGCCTACAGCGAGACGTTCAAGAAGGCGGGCGGAAAGGTCGCCGTCGAAGTGAAGGTGCCGCTGGGCACGACGGACTTCTCCAGTTACCTGCAACGCGTGCGCGATGCCAAGCCGGACGCCGTCTTCATGTTCATGCCGGTCGGTCCGATGTCGGCAGGTTTCGTGAAGGCATTCAAGGAGCGCGAACTCGACAAGGCCGGTATCCAGCTCTTCGCCACGACCGAGACGATGGAGTCGGACCTGCCCGCCATCGGCGACAGCGCGCTGGGCACCATCACCGCGCTGCATTACTCGCCGTTCCTCACGACCCCGGAGAACACCGCGTTCGTGAAGGCCTACAAAGCGAAGTACGGCCCGGGTGCGTTGCCGTCGATTGCATCGGTGTCGGCCTACGACTCGATGACGCTCATCGCGCAGATGATCAAGGCGACCAAGGGCAAGAAAGACGCGGAGAAAGCCATTGCTGCCGTGAAGGGCTACTCGTGGGTGAGCGCGCGCGGTCCGGTGTCGATCGATCCGAAGACGCGTGAGATCGTGCAGAACGTGTACATCCGTCGCGTGGAAACCATCGACGGCAAGCTGGGTAACAAGCCGATCGACACGTACAAGTCGGTGGTCGAGCCGTGGCACGTCGGCCACCCGCAAGTGGCCGCGAAGTAACGCAGGCGACGACCCCCCAAAGTTCGCTCTGATCGTTAGGTTCCGGTACTTCGTCATGACGCAATCGCTTGCCACTTTCCTGTCGTTGTCGATCGACGGTGTGGCCTACGGGATGCTGCTGTTTCTCATCTCCGTGGGCCTCACGGTCACGCTCGGCGTAATGCGCGTGGTCAATCTCGCACACTCCGCCTTCGCCATGATCGGCGGTTATTTCACCTTGTGGGCCATGCAGCGCGCCGGGCTCGATTTCTTCGTCGCGCTGCTCGTCGGCGTGATCGGCACGATGGTGCTCGGCGCCGTGCTGGAGCGCACGCTGTATCGCTGGGTCTACACGGCCAACGGTCTGGGGCAGTTGCTCATGACGATCGGCCTCGCATTCATCATCTGCGCGATCGCCAAGCACCTTGCCGGCACGGAATTGCAAACGATTCCGGTGCCGCAGGGCCTGCGCGGCACGTGGGACTTCGGGGCGTTCTCGGTGTCCGTGTATCGCATCTTCGCGCTGGTGTGCAGTGCGGTCGTCGCCTTCGGTATCTGGCTCGGCCTGGAGCGCACGCCGTTCGGGGCGAAGCTGCGCGCCGCCGTCGACAACCCGCGCATGGCGCGTTGCGTCGGCATCAATGTGCCGGTGGTGTTCTCGATCACATTCGCCATCGGTTGCGGGCTGTCCGGCCTGGGCGGGGCGCTGTCGAGCCAGATTCTGCCGCTGGAGCCGTACTACGGCCTGAAGTATCTGGTGCTCGTGCTGATCGTCGTGGCCGCCGGAGGGCTCGGCAGCCTGCGCGGTTCGCTGTACGCCGGGCTGCTGCTCGGGCTCATCGACACGCTCGGCCGCTACTACGTGCCTGCGCTCGGCGCGTTCATGATCTATCTGGCCGTGCTGGCCATTCTGCTGATCCGCCCGCAAGGGCTGGTCGGCCGTGCCTGAGCGGAGGGTCACGATGTCTCACACGAATCCTTCGCCGTCGGCAAGCGGTATGAAGCAAGTGGCTCCGGCACTGCGCCGCAAGCGCCTGGGCATGCTCGACGCGCTGCTGCTGCTCGGCGCCGTCGCTACGTATTTCTTCGCCGATCTGTATCTGGCGCTCGCCACGAGCGTGCTGATCATGATCGTCTTCGCGCTCTCGCTCGATCTCGTGCAGGGCTACTGCGGCATCGAGACACTGGGGCATGCGGCGTTCTTCGGCAGCGGCGCATATGCGGCAGGCCTCTTCGCACTGCATGTCTCTCCGAACCCGCTGCTGGGCCTCGTGGCCGGTGCGCTGGTCGCGGGTGTCGTGGGACTGATCACGGGTGTGGTCGTGCTGCGCGTGAGCGGCCTCACGCAGATCATGCTCACGCTCGCTTGCGCCACGCTGCTCTATGAAGCGGGCAACATCGCCAAGTCGATCACGATGGGCGACGACGGCCTGACCGGCTACACGATCGCGCCGGTACTCGGCATGTTCGAGTTCGATATCTACGGCCATACGGCGTATCTCTACGCGTTCGCCGTGTTGCTCGCTGTCTACCTGTTCACGCAGTTCCTCGTGAATTCGCCTTTCGGTCTGACGGTGCAGGGCATTCGCGAGAACGCCATGCGCATGTCGCTGCTCGGCGTTCGCGTGGGGCTGCGCCGTCTGATGCTGTACACCATTGCCGCCGCACTGGCCGGCGTGGCGGGCGCGCTCTCGGCGCAGGTCAACAACATCGTTGCCCTCGACACGCTGTCGTTCACGCTGTCCGCAAACGTACTCGTGATGCTCGCGCTCGGCGGCACCGGGCGCCTTTACGGCGCGGTGCTCGGCGCGGTTGTCTTCATGGTGCTGTCCGATCGCATCGCGGCTATCGATCCGACGAACTGGCTCGCGGCGCTCGGCGTGCTGCTGATCGTCGTGGTGCGCTTCGCGCCGGACGGCCTGATCGGTGTGGTGGATCGCTTCACGGCGCGCACGCGCCGTCCGGCCCCGGCAGTGACGACAACGCAGGCAGGCGCCCCGCAGGCAACGAGCACGGACAAGGAGGTGACGCCGTGAGCGCTGCACTCGAAATTCAGGGACTGTCCAAGCGCTTCGGCCAACTGGATGTCACGCGCAACGTGAGTCTCTCGCTGCCGGCCGGCGCGCGTCATGCGCTGATCGGGCCGAACGGCGCAGGCAAGAGCACGCTGATGAACCTGCTCACGGGCGTGCTCAAGCCGAACGCGGGCGTGGTGCGCGTGGGGGGCACCGATGTAACGTCGATGCCGTCGCACAAGCGCGTGAAGCTCGGGCTGGCGCGTACGTTCCAGTTGAACACGCTGTTCGACACCCTCACGGTCGCGGAAAACGTGGCGCTTGCGCTCACGTCGCGGCGGGGCCTCGACGCACGCATCGGCAAGCCGCTGGCAAGTCGCCCTGCGGTGGTGGAAGAGGCGGCGGAGCGTTTGCGCGAACTCGGCATGCTCGAACTCGCCGGCAAGCGCATCAACGAACTCGCGTACGGTCAGCGTCGTCAGGTGGAGATCGCGCTGGGCCTCGCGCTCGATCCGAAAGTGCTGCTGCTCGACGAACCCGTCGCGGGTGTGCCGTCCGGGCAGGGGCGCAAGCTGTTCGAACTGCTCGAACGTTTGCCCGAGGACGTGGCGGTGATGGTTATCGAACACGACATGGATCTTGTCTTCCGCTTCGCGCGCCGTATCACGGTGCTGGTCGAGGGCGCGGTGCTCATGGAAGGCGAGAAGGACGAAGTGCGCAGCGATCCGCGCGTGCGCGATATCTATCTGGGGCGTCGCCATCATGACTGACATCCTGCTCGAGGCCGGTGGACTCAGTGCCGGGTATGGCGAAACCGTTGTGCTCGAAGATCTGAGTTTGCATGTTGCCGCAGGCGAAGCCGTCGCCATTCTCGGACGTAACGGCGTGGGCAAGAGTACGTTGCTGCTCAGCTTGCTGGGGTTGACCACGCGCCATGGCGGTGTGCTGCGCTATCGCGGCGACGACATCACGTCGTGGCCCGCGTTCCGGCGCGCCCGTGCCGGGCTGGCGCTCGTGCCGCAGGAGCGCGAGATATTCAAGTCGCTCTCGGTCGAAGAAAACCTGCAAGTCTCGGCAATGAACGAGGGCGCCGACGCCGCGGCCGGCAACACATGGACGCTGGCGCGCGTGTACGACCTGTTCCCGCGCCTGAAGGAGCGTCGTCGCAACCTCGGCAATCAACTCTCGGGCGGCGAGCAGCAGATGCTCGCCATCGGCCGCGCCTTGATCGGCAACCCCCGCGTCGTGCTGTTCGACGAGCCGTTCGAAGGACTCGCGCCGGTGATCGTCGATCAACTGGTCGACGCCTTCTGGAAACTGCGCGCCGATGGCGGCATGGGCGTGGTGCTCGTCGAGCAGCACGCGGAACTGGGCCTGGAGCTCACGGACCGGGCGCTGGTGCTCGACCGGGGCCGCCAGGTCTGGGCGGGACGCAGCGCCGATCTGGCGGCGTCGCCGGAATTGCTCGGCACGCTCGTCGGTCTGGAGAGCGCCTGAGCGGGGCATCGCGCAGCTAGCGCAACACGTATCAGAGTCAAACACATGAGCACAACACAGCACACCAACACTGCGGGCCTTGCGGGCCTCGTCGTCAGCGCCCACTCGGCAGACTTCGTCTGGCGCGCGGCGGGCACGATCGCGACCCACGTGGCGCAGGGATATCGCATGAAGATCGTCTGCCTGTCGTTCGGCGAGCGCGGCGAGTCGGCCAAGCTCTGGCGCAAGGGCGCAGAGATGACGGAGGCGAAGGTCAAGGCCGCACGCCGCGAAGAAGCGCAGCGCGCCGCGGACATTCTCGGCGCGGAGATCGAGTTTCTCGACATCGGCGATTACCCGATGCGCGTGTCGGACGAAACGCTGTTCAGGCTCGTCGACATCTACCGGGAATTGCAGCCGTCGTTCGTCCTCAGCCATTCGGAGAAGGACCCGTACAACTTCGATCACCCGCTCGCGATGCACGTCACGCAGGAGGCGCGCGTGATTGCGCAGGCCGAGGGTCACAAGCCGGGCGAGAAGATCATCGGCGCACCGGCGGTGCTGGCGTTCGAGCCGCATCAGACCGAACAGTGCGAGTGGATTCCGAACACCTTCGTGGACATTACCCCGGTGTGGGACAAGAAGCGCGCCGCCATCGAATGCATGGCCGGTCAGGAACACCTCTGGGATTACTACACGCGCGTGGCGCTGCAACGCGGCGTGCAAGCCAAACGCAACATCGGTATCACGGCCGCGCGCGACATCAAGTATGCGGAGGGGCTGATGCGCCTCACGCCGGTGGTTGCCGAGCAACTCTCGTAAACGATGGAGCAACTGTCATGATTCGCGGTGTCGTCGTTCGTCAAATTCCCCGTGTCGATGCCGCTACGCTCGACATTCTGCGCAGCGCCGGCAGCGCGACCGTCCACGAGGCGCAAAGCCGCCTCGGTCTGATGGCGACCTATCTGCGTCCGATCTACGCGGGGGCGTGTGTGGCGGGTAGCGCGGTGACCGTGCTCGCACCGCCGTCCGATAACTGGATGCTGCACGTCGCGGTGGAGCAGGCGCAGCCGGGCGACGTTGTCGTGGTCGGCGTGACCTCGCCGTGCGACGACGGCTACTTCGGCGATTTGCTCGCGACGTCGATGAAGGCGCGCGGCGTAGCCGGCCTCGTCATCGATGCCGGCTGCCGCGACATCGGCACACTGACCGAAATGCAATTCCCGGTGTGGTCGAAGGCCATCTCGTCGCAGGGCACCGTCAAGGAAACACTCGGCTCGGTCAACGTGCCGGTGGTCTGCGCCAACCAGATCGTGAACCCGGGCGACGTGATCGTCGCGGACGACGACGGTGTGGTCGTGGTGCCGTACGCCACGGCGCAAGCCGTTGCCAGGGCGGCAGCGGCGCGCGGCGCGGACGAAGCGTACAAGCGCGGTGTGCTCGCCGGCGGCACGCTGGGGCTCGACTATTACAAGATGCGCGAGCGTCTGGCCGAGAAAGGCCTGCGCTACGTCGATTCGCTCGACGAACTGCAAGGGAAATGACGAGCGCGACATGACGCATTCCCAAACGCGAATTCGCGCCGCCGTCATGCGGGGAGGCACCTCCAAGGGGCTGTACTTCCTCGCAGAGGACCTGCCGGCGAACGCCGCCACGCGCGACGCCGTGCTGCTCGCGGCGATGGGCTCGCCCGACGCTCGCCAGATCGACGGCATGGGCGGCGCGAACCCGCTCACGAGCAAGGTCGCCATCGTCTCGCGCGCGACGCGCCCGGACGCCGATGTCGACTATCTCTTCGCACAGGTGGTGGTCGACGAAGCACGCGTCGATTACGGACAAAACTGCGGCAATCTGCTGGCAGGCGTGGGGCCATTCGCCATCGAACGCGGGCTGGTAGCCGCGACGGGCGATGTGACCGACGTCGGCATTCATATGGTCAACACCGGACAAGTGGCGGTCGCCACGGTGCAGACCCCAGGGGGCCTGGTGAAGTACGACGGCGACGTGGCCATCGACGGCGTGCCGGGCACCGCTGCGCCGATTCCGCTGATGTTCCGCGATACCGCAGGGTCGTCGTGCGGCGCCCTGTTTCCGACCGGACAGCGTCAGGACGTCGTGTCGGGCGTCACGGTGACGTGCATCGACAACGGCATGCCGCTCGTCATCATGCGCGCAGCCGATCTCGGATGCACCGGCACGGAATCCTGCGACGCACTCGAATCCGGGGCCCAGTTCGGCGCAATGCGAGAGACCATCGAAGCGATTCGTCTGGCCGTGGGTCCGCGCATGAATCTGGGAGACGTGCGCTCGCGCACCGTGCCGAAGATGTGTCTCGTCGCGCCACCGCAGGCCGGCGGCGCGCTCGCCACGCGCTGCTTCATTCCGCATCGCTGCCATTCGTCCATCGGGGTGCTGGCAGCCGTGAGTGTGGCGACGGCGGCGGCACTGCCGGGCACCGTCTGTCATGAGATGGCAGTGGTGCCGCACGGCGATGCGCCGTTGCTTGCCATCGAACATCCGACCGGCGAGTTCACCGTGCGGCTCGCGCTCGGTGTCGACGGGCAGGGAGCGACGGAGGTCGCCGGCGCGGGTCTGCTGCGCACCGCGCGCTGGCTGTTCGACGGCGATGTCTGCATTCCCCGGCGTGTCTGGGCGCAGGGAGAAATGGCATGAGCACCGAACGTTCTCCTTTGCTCCTGCTCCCGGGCCTGCTCTGCGATCAGGTCGCATGGGCGCCGACCGCTGCACTGCTCTCCGAGTTCGATTGCCGGGTTCCCGCATGGGGTTCGCTCGACACCATCGAGGCGATGGCCGATCACGTGCTCGCCACGACTCCGGAGCGGCGTTTCGCGCTCGCGGGCCATTCGATGGGCGGGCGCGTGGCGCTCGAAGTGCTGCGCCGCGCACCGCATCGCGTGAGTCATCTCGCGTTGCTCGATACGGGCTACCAGGCATTGCCGGACGGCGAGGCGGCCGACAAGGAGCGCGGCGGCCGCGCCGCGTTGCTCGCGCGTTCGCGGGCGCACGGCATGCGTGCCATGGGGCAGGTCTGGGCGACCGGTATGGTGCATCCGGACCGGATCGGCACGCCGTGCTTCGACGCGATTCTCGACATGATCGAGCGCAGCAACCCCGATCAGTTCGCGGCGCAGATTCATGCGCTGCTGGGCCGTCCCGATGCCACTGCGCTGTTGAGCGACGTGCGTTGTCCGACCCTCGTGTTGTGTGGCCGTCAGGACACATGGAGTCCGCTTTCCCGCCACGAAGTCATGGCTGCACGGATTTCCGGCGCGGTACTGAGCGTCATTGAAGACAGCGGTCACATGAGTCCGATGGAACGTCCCGAAGCCGTGGCCGCCGCCATGCGCGCGTGGCTGGCGCGACCGGCCGTCGATGTGCCCGCACCGGAGGTGTCGTCATGACGCCGGGGGCTGCGCAGGAGGGCGCTCAGGGGAACGGCGAGGAGATCGTCGATCGGCAGAGTCTCGACGCCTTGCGCGCGAAGCAGGCCTGCCATGACCTCGTGATGCGATTCGTGCTGTGCAACGACCGTCGCGATCCGCAGGGGCTCGCGGCGCTATTTGCCGATAACGGCGTGCTGGTGCGTCCGAACGGCGAGACGCTCGTCGGTCGGGCGGCGATTGCGGCAGCGTATGCGGCTCGTCCGGCGGACCGGCTCACGAAGCATCTCGTGGGCAATGTGCTGATCGACGTGACGTCGGCCACGAGTGCGATCGGCAGCAGCGCGGTACTGCTCTGGAGCGCTTCGGCGCAGGACACCCCGGGGCCGTTCGGGCGTCCGGCACAAGGCCGTCAGGTCATGGGCGAATTCGAAGACACGTTCGTGCGCACGGTGCACGGCTGGCGTATTGCGCGGCGCGAGGCGCGTTTCACTTTCGTACGCGAGGCGTGAGGCAAAAACAGCACCTCACGTCATGCAAAAAAAAACGGGGACCGATGCCGGAAGGCAGTCCAGGAGGCGGCATCGGTCACCCGCCATGAGCAAGAAAGGCAGTACCGGAGGCGGCCGTAGTGCCGTCCCAAAAAAGGCTGGGCCGATGGCGACGCCAGGGGTTCGGAGATTGGGTTTGAAGTAGCTGTGTATTCAAAAACAAGGGGACAGAAGTGAAAGTGAAATACGCATTGGCCGCTGGCCTGCTGCTGGGTGCAGGCCTGGCGCACGCGCAAAGCAACGTGCAGGTGTACGGGATCATCGATACCGGCATCGCCTATTACAACAACGCTGCCAATGGCGGCAGCTTCATCGGCGAACCGACCCTCACGGGCAAGGTACCGTCGCGCTTCGGCTTCAAGGGGGTCGAAGATCTGGGCGGCGGACTCAAGGCCGTTTTCACGTTGGAAAACGGCTTCCAGCCGGGCACCGGCGGCCTGAACTACGGCGGGCGTCTGTTCGGCCGTCAGGCGAACGTCGGTCTGTCGGGTTCGTGGGGCACGTTGCTCATCGGTCGCCAGAACAACATGACGTTCTACGTGACGGGCAACGCCGACGTGATCGGACCGTCGATCTTCTCGCTCGCGAGTATCGACCCCTACATCGCCAACGCGCGCAGCGACAGCGCCATCGGCTACATGGGCAAGTTCTCCGGTGTGACCCTCGGTGCGACGTACAGCTTCGGCCGTGACGCATCCGCTGCCGGCGGCCCGTCGGCCACGAACTGCGCGGGCAACGTCGCAGGCAACTATCAGGCGTGCAAGCAGTTCACCGGCCTGATCGGCTACGACTACGAGAACTTCGGCATTTCGGCGTCGTACGACCAGATGCGCGGCAACACCGGGGCTGCCGCACCGTTGACCAGCTCGAATTACACCGATTCGCACTCGGTCGTCAACGCGTACTACAAGTGGTCGACGGGACGTGTGGGCGGCGGCTGGATTCATCGCAACGTGAGCGCCGACGCCGCATCGCTGCGCTCGGACATGTACTTCATCGGCTTCACGTATCTGCCGACGATCACCTGGGCGTTCGACGCACAGGCCATCCGTTATCAGTTGAAGAGCCGTGCCAACGCCACGATGCTCATCGGCCGCGCCACGTATTCGCTCTCGAAGCGCACGTCGGTGTACGGCATGGCAGGCTGGGTGGCGAACAGCCAGAACGGCGCCGTGGCGATTGCCGCAGGCGGCTCGGTCGTCACCGGCGGCAATCAGTTCGGCACGATGCTGGGCATTCAGCACACGTTCTGATCTGGCTCCGCCAGCAAGCGTGGCACCGTGTAGCGAGCACGTGCGAAGCGTCCGGGGGGGCGAGTCGCACGTGACGCGGTGCCGCGTCACTCCCTGTTGCGCGGCCCACGTCGTGGTGGCGTGCCGCGCTGCACGCGCGAGTGATCCGGCAGACGTCGTGCGGCGTGGCCGTGTGCAGCCGAACATTCCCCGAGCTGCACCATTGCGCACGACCTTCCTGCCCGGCCCGGGCTACGATGCCAACTCAGGCACTGGCTAGCGAGAAGCGACCCCCGGGCCGTGATTTTTTCGAGATGTCCGTTGTATGAAGCCATCGATGACACCCTGCGCACCGCTCGCCGAGGGACTGGCCGCGAGCGCCCGCCGCATCGCCGTACCGTCCATCCTGCTGGGTACGTTCCTCGGCAACCTCGACGCGTCCATCGCCAACGTTGCACTGCCCACCATCGCGCGAGATCTCGTCGCCGATCCGGCCGCGACCGTATGGGTCGTCAACGCTTATCAACTGATTTTCGCGATGGCCGTGCTGCCCCTCGCCGCGCTGGGCGAGAAGCTTGGCTATCGACGGGTATTCCTCTTTGGCGTTGCAGGTTTCACGCTGGCGTCGTTCGGCTGCGCGCTGGCGCCGACGCTGTCGTGGCTCGTGGCGGCGCGCGTCGTACAGGGTCTGTGCGGCGCCTGCATGTCGACCATCGTTCCGGCATTGCTGCGCATGGTCTTTCCGCCGCATATGGGCGGGCGCGCCATTTCGTTGCTTGCCCTGACCGTCGCCTTGTCGACGGCCGCAGGCCCGAGCGTGGCCGCCGCCATCCTGTCGCTGGGCGACTGGCGCTGGCTGTTCGCCATCAACCTGCCGATCGGGCTCGCGGCGTTTGCGGCGTCGGCGCGATTTCTGCCGGGCACTCCCGGCGCCGAGCGGCGTATCGACGTGCCCGGCGCGTTGCTCAATGCCGTCACGCTCGCGCTCATCATCATCGGATTGGGGCATGTGGGGGAGGCCGGGCATCACGGTGTGGCCGCGTTGCAGATCGGGCTGGGACTGATCGCCGCGGTCGTGCTGGTGCGCCATCAGCGCAGCCGCGAGACACCGTTGCTGCCGCTCGATCTGATGCGCGTGCCGGTGCTGGCGTTGTCGTCGCTCACGTCGGTGGCTTGTTACATGGCGCAGACGCTCGCGTATGTCGGCATGCCCTTTCTGTTGCAGCACGCTTTTGCGCGCGGCGAGGCGGCGACGGGTTTGCTGATGACGCCATGGCCGCTGGTGATCGTGTTCGTCGCACCCCTCGCCGGACGTCTGTCCGATCGCTTCGACAGTGCGCGCATGAGCGCACTCGGGCTCGGCGTGTTCGCCGTAGGACTGGCGCTGCTCGCATGGTTGCCGGCGAACGTGAGCGACTGGGGCATCGCCTGGCGCATGGTGGTCTGCGGTGTAGGCTTCGGCTTTTTCCAGACACCGAACAATCGCATCATCATGATGGGCGCGCCGCGCGAGCGCAGCGGCGCGGCAAGCGGCCTGATGACGATGGCGCGCACCGTCGGCATGACGCTCGGCGCGGCAGTCGTGGCACTGCTGTTCGATGTCCATGGCGACGACGGTGCGCGCGCGGCAATGATCGCGGCGACAGCACTGGCCGCGCTCGGCGGCGGGGTGAGTCTGCTGCGGGTGAGGGCAAAGGCGCGGGCCGGGTGAGCGGCGCGCGATTTGTCAAAGCGGGCATCGCGCGATAGCATCTTGCCTTGCTGTGACCGCGCCGCGTCCTCGGATCCGACGGACGACTTTTCGGGCGATGTCGGTCATGTTCACGTATCTCCTCGCAAGAATCTGCTATCTCCGTGCCTTCTTCTCACGTTCTGAGCCGGCGACGCCGGGCGCGCCGCGCCCGTAGCGAGCACGGCACGCGCGGTCCGGTCTGGCTGTTCGATCTGGACAACACGCTGCACCGCGCGTCTCACGCGATCTTCCCGCGCATCAACCACGCGATGACCGCCTATATCGTCGAGAGGCTGGGACTGGCGCAGGACGAGGCGAATCTGCTGCGCTCGACTTATACGGAGCGCTACGGCGCCGTGCTGCTCGGGCTGATCCGGCATCACGCCATCGATCCCCACGAATTTCTCGCGCAGGTCCACGTATTGCCGCCGCTGGCCGAGGTACTGCGCGCCGAGCGCGGCATCGCCCGGCTGGTTGCCGGGCTGCCGGGGCGCAAGATCCTGCTCACGAACGCGCCCGCGAATTACGCAATGCCCATCGTCGAGGCGCTGGGCATCCGTCGCCATTTCGAGCGCTGCGTGAGCATCGAGGACATGGCGGACCGCCGTGGATGGCGGGCCAAACCCGACGCGACGATGTTGCGCCGCCTGCTCGTGCGCGAAGGGCTGGCGCCGGCGCGAACGTGGCTCGTCGAAGACACGCGCTCGCATCTGAAGCACTTGCGCCACTTCGGCATCAAAACGGTCTGGATCACGGGGCACTTGCCGATCAGAAACAGTCTTGGCAAGGTTATGCCGCGAAGTGGCCGCCCACACTACGTGGATATCAAAGTACAATCTCTGCGCGAGTTACGGGCGAGCCTGGCGACCGGGGAAGGCGCAAAACGCGTGGCCCGGGCCACCCGATCCCGACAATTGAATCCCAACTGATAACGACCAGACAATGCAGCAGGAAAATTCTTCGAACGGCGCCGGGTACGGCACCGCCGATGCGCTGGAGGCCGCGCCAGCGCCGGTGAAGACCACCCGCCCCAAGCCGGGCGAGCGCCGCGTGCAGGTATTGCAGACCCTTGCCGCCATGCTTGAGACGCCCAAGGGCGAGAAGATCACCACGGCCGCGCTCGCCGCGCGTCTCGATGTCTCCGAAGCGGCGCTCTATCGTCACTTCGCGAGCAAGGCCCAGATGTTCGAAGGCCTGATCGAATTCATCGAACAGACCATCTTCGGTCTGATCAACCAGATCTCCGCACAGGATCAGGACGGCGTGTCGCAAGCGCGCGCCATTGTGCTGATGCTGCTCGGTTTCGCCGAGAAGAACCCCGGCATGACGCGCGTGCTGACCGGCGAAGCGCTGGTCGGCGAACACGAACGTTTGCAAGAGCGCATGAACCAGTTGCTCGACCGCATCGAGGCGTCGCTGCGCCAGGTGCTGCGTCTGGCCGCCGCGCAGGGCACGCTGCCCGAGACGTTCGACGCCAACTCGCGCGCGAACCTGCTCGTGTCTTACGTTCTGGGCCGCTGGCACCGTTTTGCCAAGAGCGGCTTCAAGCGCTCGCCGGCCGAAGGCGCCGAGCCGCAAGTCGCGGCCCTGCTGCGCTGAGGCAGTGGTCTGCGCCCCGTGCGCGGATTACGTTATACTTTCGCAACCCGCGATAGGGCCGACCCATCTGACGTTGGCCTTGTCGCGATGATTGGCGCGCCGATTTGGTGACTCGCTTGCGGGCGCGCGAATGACTCTGCCGGAGATGCTCCGGCGTGGGACATTCACTAAAAATGCGGCTAAAGAGGTCGTTCGCGCACCCCGCCGTTTTTCCGTCGACCCCTTTTCCCGCACAGAACGCTTCAGGACATCGTCCGTCGATGGTTGTCGATGACGACGTTGGCCCCGGCATGTTTCGGACAGGGATTTATGGAATCTTCAATCGGAATCGTCACGCCGCAGCGGATGCATTTCGCTGAGCCGCTGGCACTGCAAAACGGCAGCACCCTCGCCGGTTACGATCTCATGGTCGAGACCTATGGCGAGTTGAATGCTGACCGGAGCAACGCCGTGCTCGTATGTCACGCGCTCAATGCCTCGCATCACGTGGCGGGCATCGCCGCCGACAACCCAAAGGACATCGGCTGGTGGGACAACATGGTCGGGCCAGGCAAGCCGCTCGACACCCATCGCTTCTTCGTCATCGGTGTGAACAATCTCGGCTCGTGCTTCGGCTCGACGGGGCCGATGAGTCTCGACGAGACGACCGGCACGCCGTACGGCGCGCGCTTTCCTGTCGTGACGGTCGAAGACTGGGTCAATGCACAGGCGCGCGTGGCGGACGCTTTCGGCATTCGCAAATTCGCCGCCGTGATGGGCGGCAGCCTCGGCGGCATGCAGGCGCTCGCGTGGAGCATCATGTACCCGGAGCGCGTGGGACACTGTCTGGTGATCGCGTCCACACCGAAGCTCTCTGCCCAGAACATTGCATTCAACGAAGTGGCGCGCTCGGCGATCCTCTCCGACCCGGACTTCCACGGCGGCGACTACTACGCGCACGGTGTCGTGCCGCGTCGCGGCCTGCGCGTGGCGCGCATGATCGGCCATATCACGTATCTGTCCGATGAGGACATGGCGACCAAGTTCGGCCGCGCGTTGCGTCGCGCCGAGGCACTGGCCGACGGCGTGAAGTCCGGCACCGGCAACGGAAACGCTCAGGACGACGGCTATCGGTTCAGCTTCGACGTGGAGTTCGAAGTCGAGTCGTATCTGCGCTATCAGGGCGACAAGTTCGCCGAGTACTTCGACGCGAACACCTACCTGCTGATCACGCGTGCGCTCGATTACTTCGATCCGGCACGCACCGTCGGCGGCGATCTGGCGAAGGCGTTGTCGCACACGTCGGCCAAGTACCTGATCGTGTCGTTCACGACCGACTGGCGGTTCGCACCAACGCGCTCGCGGGAGATCGTCAAGGCGTTGCTCGATACGCGTCGCACCGTGAGTTACGCCGAGATCGACGCGCCTCACGGCCACGACGCCTTTCTGCTAACCGATGCGCGCTATCACAATCTGGTGCGCGCTTACTACGAACGTATCGCCCAGGAGGTCGGGGTATGAGCCAGTTCACCCACCCATCCGGCAGCCCGTCCACCAGCGCGCAGGCGGCACAACTGGCGGCGTCGCGCCATCGCATTTCGGCGTCGCTCGCGGATCGCCCGGATTTCCGTGTCATTGCGCGATGGATCGAACCGTCGTCGCAGGTGCTGGATCTGGGGTGTAGCGACGGCTCCTTGCTGCGTCTGCTCACCGACGAGCTTGACGTGAGCGGTTACGGCATCGAGATCGACGATGCCGGTGTGCTCGCCTCCGCGCAGCGCGGCATCAATGTCATTCAGCAGAATATGGAAGACGGGCTGAAGCTCTTCGAAGACCAGAGCTTCGACACCGTCATCCTGTCGCAAACGTTGCAGACGATCCATCGTACGGCGGACATTTTGCGCGAGACGGTGCGCGTCGGGCGTGAAGCCATCGTCTCGTTCCCAAATTTCGGTTACTGGCCGCATCGCCTGTCGGTGTTGCAGGGGCGCATGCCGGTGTCGAAGAGCCTGCCGTTCCAGTGGCACAACACGCCGAACGTGCGCGTGCTGACGATCAAGGATTTCGAGGCGCTGGCGCCGGACGTCGGCGTGAAGATTCTGGATCGCGCGGTGTTGCATAACGGACGACTCGTGTCGGTGGGCGCGAACTGGCGTGGTAGTCTTGCGGTCTATCGCGTCAAGCGTTCCTGAACCGACGGCAGCTTGCGGGGCAGCGTAGCGCCGGGTCCCCCTTGGAAGACGCTATCGGGGGCCGGGTGCCGCGCACTGCGGGCGGCTGGCCCCAACTGTCTTTTCCATGACCGATTTGCTGCGGCCCGACGACGGGCGCGTCTTTCACCCCACGCGGATGCTCATCTGCGTGATTCTCGGTTTCACCTCGGGTCTGCCGCTATTCATCCTGCTCAATCTCGTGCAGGCATGGTTGCGCAGCGAGCACGTCGATCTCAAGTCGATCGGCCTGTTCGCCCTGATCCAGTTTCCCTATACATGGAAGTTCCTGTGGGCGCCGCTCATGGATCGCTTCGCCCCCAACTTGCTGGGCTGGAAGCCGGGGCGCCGTCGCGGCTGGATGTTCGTGACCCAGTTGCTGGTCGCCGGCGCGGTGGCCGTCATGGGGACGTACTCGCCGCAGCGCGACCTGATGACGATTGCCGCGCTGGCAGCGGCGCTCGCGTTCTTCAGTGCGAGTCTCGATATTTGTCTGGATGCCTATCGGCGTGAATTGCTGTCCGACCGCGAGCAGGGCCTGGGCACGGCGATGCACGTGAACGCCTACAAGGTGGCGGGACTGGTGCCGGGCTCGCTCGCACTCATCCTGGCCGATCACCTGCCATGGTCGCAAGTGTTCTTCGCGACCGCGGCGTTCATGCTGCCCGGTATCGTGATGACGCTGGTGGTGAAGGAGCCGGAGATTCGCGGCACGCCGCCGAAGACGCTGCGCGAGGCGGTGGTCGAGCCATTCCACGAGTTCGTGACGCGCGGGGGCTGGTCGCAGGCGATGCTGGTGCTGGCGTTCATCTTTCTGTACAAGCTGGGCGATTCGATGGCGACATCGCTCGCCACGTCGTTCTATCTGGATCTCGGATTTACGAAGACGCAGATCGGCGTGGTGGCAAAGGCGACGAGCCTGTGGGCGAGCGTGGCGGGCGGGATCATCGGCGGCATCTGGCTGATAAAGCTGGGCATCAACCGCGGATTGTGGGTGTTCGGCGTACTGCAACTGGTGTCGGTGCTGGGCTTCGCCTGGCTGGCGGAAGCCGGGCCGGTGGTCGCGGGCCTCGGCGCGGTAATCGCGTTCGAGGCGTTCACGGCGGGGCTGGGTACGGCGGCGTTCACGGCGTACATTGCGCGCACTACGGACCCGCGCTACACGGCGACCCAGTTCGCGTTGTTCACGAGTCTGGCGTCGGTGCCGCGCACGTTCGCGAATGCGGGCACGGGCTACATCGTGGACGGCGTCGGCTGGCTGATGTTCTTTCTGATTTGTACGGCGCTTGCGGTGCCCGGCATGCTGCTTCTGCCCAAAGTCGCGCCGTGGGGTGCAGACGACGGCGGCGGCGACGGCGTGCCTGCGGCGGGCGGCGCACGCTGACCCGTTCGTGCTTGCGGCCTGGCCGGCCTGCGCCGCGGCCAGGCTGATTCCGCAAACGGAAACGCCGATCCTTTCGAGACCGGCGCTTCCGTTTTTCGCGAACCGCAGTCTTTACAGCGTGTGGTCGTAGTCCACCGTCAGCGGCGCGTGATCGCTGAACTTGATGTCGCGGAATACCGAGGTTGTCTTTGCCTTGCCCGCGATGCCCGGCGTGGCGATCTGGTAGTCGATGCGCCACCCGACGTTCTTCGCATACGCCTGACCGCGATTGCTCCACCATGTGTACTGTTCCGGGCGCTGATCCAGCGTGCGGAAAACGTCCACATAGCCGTGGTCGTCGAACAGTTGCGTGAGCCACGCGCGCTCTTCCGGCAGGAAGCCCGAGTTCTTCAGGTTGCCCTTCCAGTTCTTGATGTCGATTTCCTTGTGCGCGATGTTCACGTCGCCGCACAGTACGACCTCGCGCCCTGCGGCCTTGAGCGCCAGCAGATGCGGCATGAAGTCCGCCATGAAGCGGAACTTCGCCGCCTGACGTTCCTCGCCGCTCGACCCCGACGGGATGTACACCGAGATCACCGACAGGTTGCCGTAACGCACTTCGACGTAGCGACCTTCGGCGTCGAATTCGGCATTGTTCCAGCCGATGACGATGTCGTCCGGCTCGCGGCGCACATATACGCCCGCGCCGCTGTAGCCCTTCTTCTGCGCGTAGTGGAAATAGCCCTGATAGTCGTGCGGCTTGAGGAAGTCCGGCGTCATGTCGGGCAACTGGGCCTTGATCTCCTGTACGCACAGGATGTCGGCGTCCTGATTGCCGAACCACTCGAAGAAGCCCTTCTTGGCGGCCGATCGCACGCCGTTCAGATTCGCGGTAATGATGCGCATGAGTTCGATGTGTCGCGCCGGTTCGAAGTGTCATTCGAAGCGTCATTCGAAGCGTCGCGACGGCAGAGGGGAAAATTGTCAGCGGCAAGGATACCGCAATCGCCGGTGAGTGTCGGGCGACGGATCAGGTTCTGCGCGCCCCGCCCGCAATGGCTGCCTTCGCCTCGCCATCGCCGCCGGGGCCGAGGATGTCGCGCGCGAGCGCGAGCCAGCGTCGCGCTGCGTGCGACAAATAGGAGTCGCGCCGCCAGGCCATTGCCAGATCCCACGGAATCTCCGGGTCGCGCACGTCCGTGATGACGAAACGCTTCGGATCGAGCCGCGCGCAGAACGGCTCGGGCAGCAGCGCGATGCCCACGCCGTTGTCCACCATCGACGCAATGAAGTCCCACTGGCTCGAGCGTCCGGCGATCTTGGGCGTGAAACCCGCGCGCCGACAGGCGGCAATCACGAACTCCGACAACGCAAACCCTTCCCCGTAGAAGACGAAAGGCTCGTCGCGCAATTCGCCAAGACCGACGGACGCGCGGCCCTCCCAGCGGGAGTCCCGCGGGGCGATCAGACGCAGCTGGTAATGGCACACCGGCAGCACGTCGAGCACCGTCGGGTCGACCGGCAGCAACACCGCGCCCAGCTCGATCTCGCCGGCGAGCAACGCCTGCTGAATGGCGCGCGAGCCGGTCTCGAACAGCTTCATCTCGATGTCCGGATAGTGCTGGTGGAACGCGCCGATCACCGGGATGAACAGATCGCCGCCCAACGGCGGAATGCCGATCGACAATTCGCCGCGCGAGACAGTCTCCAGATCCGCCAGCTCCTGCTGCAAGCGGGCGTGCGCCGCAAGCACGTCCTGCCCGCGCTCGAAGACAACGCGTCCGGCATCGGTCAACTGAAGCCGCCGGCCCATGCCGCGTTCCTCGCGCAACATCAGCGGTGTGCCCAGCTCGTCTTCCAGCGCCTTGACCATCTTGCTGACGGTCGGCTGCGTGACGAACAGCGCTTCGGCCGCCGCCGTGAAGCTCTGCTGCCGCACCACTTCCACAAATCCTCGCAACGCACGCAGTTCCATAGGGGGTCTCTCGATTGCACCTTGATGGTGCGGTTTCGCGGAAAGCCCCGTCGGACAGGGCTTCCCCATGCACTATAAGGGTTAATACTTAAAACATTCCTGTTTGGAATCGATTTAATACGATTAATTCATTATATTTATGTTGCGGCGCTTCCTATACTTCACTTCGTATTCGTGAAAACCCTTACAGAGTTCGCCATGACCCAGATGATCGCCAGCCGTGTCTATCGCCGCAGCAAGGCCATTCTCGGCGTGCTTTGGCAGATTGCGCTCCTCACCGGGATTTATCTGGCAGCCGATGCTGCGTCGCGTCATTTTCATCTGCCCCTGCCGGGCGGCGTTCTCGGCCTGCTCGTCGTCGTGGCGCTGCTCATGAGCGGCGTGCTGAAGACGGAGAAAATCAAGCGCGGCGCCGACTGGTTCCTGGCGGAGATGATTCTCTTCTTCGTGCCGCTGGTTGCCGCGGTCATGCAATACAGCGACCTGCTGCGCAAGGAAGGCTTGCAACTGCTCGCCGTGATCGGCGTGGGTACCGCGCTCGTCATGATCTCGACGGCGCTGGCTGTCGACTTCGCCTGCCGCACGGAGCGTCGTCTCAAGCGCGCGCTGGTTCGCATTCCGGCCCGTCGCGCGCATGGGCACGATGCCCGCTGATGTCCCTGATGCCTTGTTCGATCGGCATCTCCTTTCACCCGAATAGCGCCCGCGGGGTCCAGTCATGAATCATACGGCGCTCCTGCTGCTCGTTCTCACCGTCTTCTTCTACTACGTGTCCAAGCGCCTGTACGCGCGCTTCGGCAAGGTGTGGCTCGGTCCGGCGATTCTCGCGCCGGTCCTGGTCATCGGCGTGATGATCGGCGGCGACATTTCCTATACGACGTACATCGCCGACTCGCGCTGGCTCGTGTGGCTGCTCGGTCCGACGACGATCGCCTTCGCGGTGCCGATTTACGAGCATCGCGACATCATCCGGCGCCACGCTTTCGCACTGACGTTCGGTGTGCTGGTGGCGATGGTCGTGGCCGTAGGCAGTTCGTACGTGCTCGCCCGCCTGTTCGAACTGCCGCCGGAGATGGCACGCAGCCTGCTCGCGCGTTCCATCTCGACGCCGTTCGCGCTGGCCGTCTCCGACCAGCTTGGCGGCTCGCGCGACCTGGTGGGACTCTTCGTCATCATTACGGGCCTGATCGGCATGCTGCTCGGCGAGGCGTTGCTGTCGTGGCTGCCGCTGCGCACCCGCATGGCGCGCGGCGCACCGTTCGGCGCGGGCGCCCATGGTTTCGGCACGGCCAAGGCGCGCCAGATCGGAGGCGAGGAGGGCGTGGTGGCCAGCCTTGTCATGATGATCAACGGCGTGCTCATGGTGCTCGCCGCCCCGTTGATCGCGCATCTGCCGATCTGACATCCGGCGCTCGCCGCTGCCGCGTCATCGCCGGCGGGGATCGGCGTCCACAGCGCGTCCCCATTTTCATGCGCACTCAAACAGCAAAAAAATAACCGTTCGGGCGTGGCCCCGACGCAACGTCGCGCATCAGTTTTGTTACAATGCCGGGGTCTTGAGGAGCGTTGCGACAGCCGAAGGGCTGCCAGGCTCAAGATCCTTCCTATTGGCCCCGCCGGCCGCCGGACTTACCCCCGGATCGTTGGCGAGTGGGCCCGAGAACGGCGCTCACGTCCCAACTATCTAGACTTTAGAGAAAGGAGGCGTGATGAACGCCGTAGTCGATTCGAAATTCTCCGATTTCCACGTTGCCGATATCAAGCTGGCCGACTGGGGCCGCAAAGAGCTGACCATCGCCGAGCGCGAAATGCCGGGTCTGATGGCCACGCGCGCCGAGTTCAGCGCCAGCCAGCCGCTCAAGGGCGCTCGCATCGCCGGTTCGCTGCACATGACCATTCAGACGGGCGTGCTCATCGAAACGCTGGTCGCGCTGGGCGCCGAAGTGCGCTGGGCCTCGTGCAACATTTTCTCGACGCAGGACCACGCCGCCGCCGCGATTGCCGCCGCGGGCATTCCGGTGTTCGCCTTCAAGGGCGAGTCGCTCGACGAGTACTGGGAATACAGCCACCGCATCTTCGAATGGCCGAACGGCCAGTTCGCCAACATGATTCTCGACGATGGCGGCGATGCCACGCTGCTGCTGATTCTCGGCAGCAAGGCCGAGAAGGACATCTCGGTCGTGGGCAACCCGACCAACGAAGAAGAAGTCGCGCTGTACGCTTCGATCAAGCGCCACCTCGAAGTCGACCCGCAGTGGTACAGCAAGCGCCTGTCGCAAATCAAGGGTGTGACCGAAGAGACCACCACCGGCGTGCACCGTCTGTATCAGATGGAAAAGGACGGCACGCTGCCGTTCCCGGCCATCAACGTGAACGATTCGGTGACCAAGTCGAAGTTCGACAACCTGTACGGCTGCCGCGAATCGCTGGTCGACGGTATCAAGCGCGCGACCGATGTGATGATCGCCGGCAAGATCGCGCTCGTGGCCGGTTACGGTGACGTGGGCAAGGGCTGCGCGCAAAGCCTGCGCGGTCTCGGTGCGACGGTGTGGGTCACGGAAATCGATCCGATCTGCGCACTGCAAGCCGCCATGGAAGGTTACCGTGTCGTGACGATGGAATACGCGGCCGACAAGGCCGACATCTTCGTGACGGCCACCGGCAACTTCCACGTGATCGATCACGACCACATGGCCGCGATGAAGCATCAGGCCATCGTGTGCAACATCGGTCACTTCGACTCGGAAATCAATGTGGCGTCCACCCGCAAGTACCAGTGGGAAAACATCAAGCCGCAGGTCGATCACATCATCTTCCCGGACGGCAAGCGCATCATCCTGCTGGCGGAAGGCCGTCTCGTGAACCTGGGCTGCGCCACGGGCCACCCGTCGTTCGTGATGAGCAACTCGTTCACCAACCAGACGCTCGCACAGATCGAACTGTTCGTGCACGGCGCCAAGTACAAGAACAGCGTGTACGTGCTGCCGAAGCACCTGGACGAGAAGGTGGCGCGTCTGCATCTGGGCCGTATCGGTGCCGAACTGACCGTGCTGACCGACGATCAGGCGAAGTACATCAGCGTGGACAAGAACGGTCCGTTCAAGCCGGCGCACTACCGTTATTGATGGTTTGATTCGACGCCTGCCGCCCGAACGCCAAGCGGTTGTCAGCGGGTTGCCGGTACGTCGCACGCTGGGGCGCGACGTACCGGTGCAAGGCACTCCGGGAGAGGGCGTCGGGACGGCGCGGCGGCATCGGTCGCCGTCGCGCACGCTTTACCGTGCTTGTATTTCCCACCGCCGGTGCCGGTACGACTATCGGCGCCGGCACGTTCTCCGGAGCTTGCCATGCGTCTGCTGCTGATTTGGCTCATCAATGCCATCGCGCTTCTCGTTTTGCCGTACATCGTGTCGGGCGTTCAGCTCAAGGGCATCGGCACGGCACTGATCGTCGCAGTCGTGCTTGGCCTGATCAACGCGTTCCTGCGTCCGCTGCTCGTCGTGCTGACGTTGCCTGTGACGGTGGTGACGCTGGGGCTGTTCATTTTCGTCATCAACGCGTTGTTGTTCTGGCTGGCCTCGCATGTCGTCAAGGGCTTCGAAGTCTCCGGCTTCTGGGCGGCGCTGTTCGGCTCGCTGCTGTACAGCCTGATCTCGTGGATTCTGTCGGCGCTGGTGTTCGGCGAACGCGCCACCAACGTTTAAGCGTCGACGCCGTCGCGCCGGCGGCTCTTTGCAGGAAACCCGCAAGTCATGTCGCAAGTTCTTCGCGCCGATCAGGCCCTCGTCTCCCGGGGGCTGGCCGCATCGCGCACCGTCGCTCAACGTCTGATCGATGCAGGGCGCGTGTATTACGCCGGCACCGAAACGGCACTCAAAAAAGCCAGCCAGCCGGTGGCGGGCGATGAGGATCTGGAGGTGCGGGCGGCGGCCGACGGCCTGCCGGGCGAAGACCGTTATGTCTCGCGCGGCGGGCTGAAGCTGGCCGGTGCACTCGCGCAGACGGGACTCGACGTGACCGGGCGTGCGGCGCTCGACGTCGGCCTGTCGACCGGTGGCTTCGCGGACTGTCTCTTGCAGGCTGGCGCGGCGCGGGTCGTCGGGGTGGACGTGGGGCATGGGCAGTTGCACCAGCGGCTGATGGGCGAGCCGCGGCTCATATCCCTCGAAGGCATCAACGCGCGGCATCTGTCGCGGCAGATGCTTGACGAACGTCTGGCCGAAGTGGCGCGGGACGGTTCGCCATGTGCCGTGCCGGCGGCCGGTTTCGATCTGATCGTCGGCGATGTGTCGTTCATCTCGCTCACGCTGATCCTGCCGGCCCTCGCTCCGCTGCTGGGGGCGAGCGGCGATCTGCTGATGCTCGTGAAGCCGCAATTCGAAGTGGGACGGGAGCACATCGCACGCGGTGGCCTCGTGAAAGATACGGCGCAGTATGCGCAGGTAGAGACAAAGATCCGCACCGCCTGCGAGACGCTTGGACTGACGGTCGCCGCATGGCTCGACAGTCCGATCGCCGGCGGTGACGGCAACCGGGAGTTCTTCGTGCACGCCAGGCGCGCGGCATGAGCGGCTCTCTCGATAACAAGACGATCATGACGCAACCTTCCTTCAGTTTCGAATTCTTCCCGCCCAAGACGGCCGACGGCGCGGAGAAGCTGCGCGCGACGCGTCAGCAGCTGTTCCCGCTCGGGCCGAAGTTCGTTTCGGTGACGTTCGGTGCCGGCGGCTCCACGCAGCGGGGCACGCTCGACACGGTCATCGAAATCCAGCGCGAAGGCGTGGACGCCGCGCCGCACCTCTCATGCGTGGGCTCGACCCGCGAGAACATCCGCGACATTCTCGGGACATACCGTGACCACGGCATCCGTCACATCGTGGCGCTGCGTGGCGATCTGCCCTCGGGCATGGGCGAAATCGGCGAGTTCCGCTATGCGTCGGAACTGGTCGAATTCATTCGCGCGGAGACGGGCGACTGGTTCCACATCGAAGTGGCGGCCTACCCCGAATATCACCCGCAGGCGAAGTCGCCGCGCCTCGATCTGGAGCATTTCGCCAACAAGGTGAAGGCGGGCGCCAATGCGGCCATCACCCAGTACTTCTTCAACGCGGACGCCTATTTCCGTTTCGTCGACGACGTTTCCCGTCTGGGCGTGAACGTGCCGATCGTGCCGGGCATCATGCCGATCACGAATTACTCGCAGATGATGCGTTTCTCGGAGATGTGCGGCGCCGAAGTGCCGCGCTGGATCGCCAAGCGTCTCGAAGGGTTCGGCGACGACCGCGAGTCGATCCGTGCCTTCGGGCTCGATGTGGTCTCGGCGCTGTGCGAACGCTTGCTCAGGGAAGGCGCGCCGGGGCTGCATTTCTATACGCTCAACGCGGCTTCGGCGACCAAGGCGATGTGGCAACGCCTCGGGCTGTAACCGCCGCCGCGACGATCACGGGCGGCAGGTCGGCAGAGTGGCGCGCAATCGTTCGCTATCCGGCGGAAGGTTGGAAGTCAATCTCGATCACAATTAAGCAATTTCCTAATCAAAAACACCACAAATAGGCGGTTTGCTAGGGATTTGGCGTGTTGTTCCTCGGGTGAAGCTTCAGTAATATCCCTCGTGGGCTCGGCGGCGGATCGCCGCCGGGCGTCTACTCAAAACCCGAGGAGCCTATGAAACAGACCCACACCCTGCGTTTGCTTTTGGCTGCAACCGTGCTTGCCGGCGCGGCAGTGATCCCGCCCGCGGCAGCCGTCGAGCTCCCGAACAACACCCTCGTGTACTGCTCCGAGGGCAGCCCTGCCGGTTTCGATCCGGGGCAACTCACCACCGGCACCGACTTCGATCCCGCCGACGCCATCTATAACCGTCTCATCGCATTTGTGCCGGGCGAGACCGGCGTCATGCCGTCGCTGGCCGAGAAGTGGGAGATCTCGCCGGACAACAAGATCTATACCTTCCACCTGCGCAAGGGTGTGAAGTTCCACACGACCGAATACTTCAAGCCCACCCGTGATTTCAACGCCGAAGACGTGAAGTTTACGTTCGAGCGCATGGGCGATCGCGAAATGCCGTTCCGCAAGGCTTACCCGGCGGAATTCCCGTACTACGTGGACATGGGCCTGCAAGCCGACATCGAGCGAATCGAAATCGTCGATCCGTACACCGTACGCTTCGTGCTGAAGAAGGTCGACGCGCCGTTCATCCAGAACCTCGCCATGTCGTTCGCGTCGATTCTCTCGAAGGAATACGCGGACAAGCTGCTCGCGGCGAACAACCCGCGCGACATCGCGCTCAAGCCGGTCGGCACCGGGCCGTTCGTCTTCCGCAGCTACACGAAAGACGCCACGCTGCGCCTGGACGGTAATAAGGAGTACTGGAATACGAGCCTGCCGCCGAAGGTGGGCAAGCTGGTGTTCGCCATCACCACGGACGCCAATGTGCGTATTCAGAAGCTCAAGCGAAACGAATGTCAGGTCATGACGTATCCGCGTCCGGCGGATGTCGACGCGCTCAAGGCCGACATTCAGGCGCAGGGCAAGACATCGAAGCTGAAGATGCCGGACCAGGTCGGCTTCAACCTCGGCTACGTGGCGTACAACGTCAAGAAAGCGCCGCTCGATCGCACGGAAGTGCGTCAGGCGCTCGACATGGCAATCAACAAGAAGGCGATCCTTCAGTCGGTGTACGGCTCGGCAGGTCAACTGTCGAACGGTGCGCCGATGCCGCCGACGCAATGGTCCTACGACAAGAACATCAAGTCGGCGGGCTACGATCCCGAGAAGGCCAAGGCGCTGCTCGACAAGGCGGGCGTGAAGGGTGTCGAAATCACGCTGTGGGCCATGCCGGTGCAACGTCCGTACAACCCGAACGGCAAGCTCATGGCGGAAATGATTCAGGCCGACTGGGCGAAGATCGGCGTGAAGGCGAATATCGTTACCTACGAATGGGGCGAGTACATCAAGCGCGCGAAAGCGGGCGAGCATGACGCCATGCTCATCGGCTGGACCGGCGACAATGGCGATCCGGACAACTGGCTCGGCGTGCTGCTCGGCTGCGATTCGATGAACGGCAACAACTTCTCGAAGTGGTGCGACAAGCCGTTCGACGACCTGATCAAGCAGGCGCGTCAGACCACGGACGTGAAGGAGCGCACCAGGCTCTACACGAAGGCGCAGGAGATCTTCGCGCAGCAACTGCCGTTCTCGCCGATTGCGCACTCCACGCAATATAAGCCGATGGCAACGAACGTGAAGGGTTTCAAGCTCAGCCCGTTCAGCCGTAACAGCTTCGCCGGCGTGTCGCTGGATTAAGCCGGGCAAGCGGGACAAGCGGTACCACACCGGATCGATGCGTACCGAACCGGTGGCAACAAGAGGAAAGCGACTGGCCCGGCCGCCGCGCCCGGGCCAGTTCGCAGCAATGGGTCGGCACGCTGTTCACGACCGGCCGGATCGACTAACGCGGCAAAGCGCTGCGCGTCCCTGCCGGGGGCGTGCGGCGCGCGAAGCCCCCACGGAACCTTCCTATGCTGAGATTCGTCCTGAGACGACTGGGCATGGTGATCCCGACGTTCATCGGCATCACTATCCTCGCATTCGCGCTCATTCACCTTATTCCCGGCGATCCGATCGAAGTGCTGGTGGGCGAGCGAAATCTCGATCCCGTCATGCACGCCGAAGCGATGAAGCGGCTGGGACTCGATCAGCCGCTCACCACGCAGTATTTCGTCTACCTCAAGCACGCGGCGCAGGGTGACCTCGGGCGCTCCATCGTGACCAACGAAGGCGTGCTCCATGAGTTTTTCGCCCGCTTTCCCGCCACGCTCGAACTTGCCCTTTGCGCGATGATCTTCGCGCTGATCGTCGGCTTGCCGGCAGGGGTGGCGGCGGCGTTGCGGCGCGGACGGGCGCTCGACCACACCACCATGGGCGCCGCGCTCACCGGCTACTCCATGCCGATTTTCTGGTGGGGGCTGCTGCTCATCATGCTGTTCTCCGTCGACCTGCAATGGACGCCCGTGTCAGGGCGCATCGGCGTGGAGTACGACGTGCCGAACGTCACGGGTTTCATGCTTGTCGACACGCTGCTCTCGGGTGACGAAGGGGCATTCGCGTCGGCTGTGAGCCACCTGATTCTGCCGACCATCGTGCTTGGCACGGTGCCGCTCGCGGTGATTGCGCGCATGACGCGCTCGGCCATGCTCGAAGTGCTGCGCGAGGACTACATTCGCACGGCGCGCGCAAAAGGCCTGTCGCCGTGGCGCGTGATCGTCGTGCATGCTCTGCGCAACGCGATGATCCCCGTCATCACGGTCATCGGGCTGCAAGTCGGCACGCTGCTCGCTGGCGCCGTGCTGACCGAAAACGTATTCTCCTGGCCTGGCATCGGCAAATGGCTGATCGATGCCATTTTGCGACGCGACTATCCGGTGGTGCAGGGCGGCATTCTGCTCATTGCGACGGGCGTGATTCTGGTCAACCTGCTGGTCGACGTGCTCTATGGCGTCGTCAATCCGCGCATCCGGCACTGAGGAGGTCAATGATGAGTCACATGCCTGCCACGCTGCCACCTCCCGCCGCTGTGACGGCGACGCCTGGTGGGCGTCTGATCCGGGAGTTCCTGCGCAGCTTCACCGCCAACCGCGGCGCCACCGCGGCGGCCATCGTCCTGCTGCTGATGTTCGCGACGGCGATTTTCGCGCCGCTGATCGCGCCGCACAGTCCCATCGAGCAATATCGCGATTTCGTGAAGATTCCGCCCGCGTGGTTCGACGGCGGCAATGCCAGGTTCCTGCTCGGTACCGACGAGGCCGGGCGCGACATTCTCTCGCGGCTGATCTACGGGGCGCGTTTGTCGTTCTGGATCGGCCTGTCGTCGGTGGTGCTTTCGCTGATTCCGGGCATTCTGCTCGGACTGCTCGCCGCATTTTTCCCCCGTTGGCTCGACACGCCGATCATGCGCCTGATGGACATGATGATGGCGCTGCCGTCGCTGTTGCTGGCAGTGGCCGTGGTGGCCGTGATCGGCCCGGGTCTGGCGAACACGACCATCGCCATCGCGATCGTGACCTTGCCCGCGTATGTGCGCCTCACGCGTGCGGCCGCCATCGGCGAGTTGCAGCGCGAGTACGTCGTTGCCTCGCGCATGGCAGGGGCCGGTACGCTGCGACTGATGTTCTCGACGGTGCTGCCGAACTGTGCGGCGCCGCTCATCGTGCAGGCCACGTTGAGTTTCTCGGTGGCCATTCTCGACGCGGCGGCGCTGGGGTTTCTCGGCCTCGGCGTGCAGCCGCCGCTCGCGGAGTGGGGCTCGATGCTCGCGTCCGCGCGCGACTACATGGAAAGTGCCTGGTGGATCGTGACGCTGCCGGGACTTGCGATCGTCATCTCGGTTCTTGCCATCAATCTGGTCGGCGATGGCCTGCGCGATGCTCTGGACCCCAAACTGAAACGAATCGCATGAGTCTGCTCTCCATTCGAAATCTATCGGTCGATTTCGACGGCGCACGCGCTGTCGACGCCATCGACCTCGACGTCGGCCAGGGCGAGATTCTCGGCGTGGTCGGCGAATCCGGCTCCGGCAAGAGCGTGACGATGCTCGCGCTCATGGGGCTCATCGATGCACCCGGTCGCGTGACGGCCGATGAAGTCCGCTTCGACGGCCGGGACCTCCTGAACGCCTCGAAGCGCGAGCGCCGCAACATCGTCGGTCGCGACGTCTCGATGATATTTCAGGACGCCCTCACCAGCCTGAACCCGAGTTACACCATCGGCTATCAGATCGGCGAGGTGTTGCGACGCCACATGGGCTTGCGTGGACGTGCGCTGCGCGATCGCATCGTCGAGTTGCTGGAGCAGGTCGAGATTCCCGATGCCGCGAACCGTCTGGGCGCCTATCCGCATCAGCTCTCGGGCGGGATGAATCAGCGCGTGATGATCGCGATGGCGATTGCCTGCCGCCCCAAGCTGCTGATTGCGGATGAGCCGACCACGGCGCTCGACGTCACCATTCAGGCACAGATCATGGCGCTGCTGCTGCAACTGCAAAAGGACTACGGCATGTCGCTCGTGCTGATTTCCCACGATCTCGCGGTCGTGGCCGAAGTCGCGCACAAGGTCGCCGTGATGTACGCGGGGCAGGTGATCGAAGTCCAGCAGGTGCCGGCGCTGTTCGACGCGCCGCATCATCCCTACACCGAAGCTCTGCTTTCCGCGATTCCGGAACATAACCGCGGCGTACGCCGACTGCGTACTCTGCCGGGCGTGGTGCCTGGGCGTGACGACCGTCCGGCGGGCTGTCTGCTTTCGCCGCGCTGTCCTTATGCCGACGACCATTGCCGGGCGGTGCAGCCCGCGCTGACCCCCTATGCCGGGCCGGGCGCCGTGGGTTCGCCCCGGGTACGGTGTTTCAAGCCGCTGCCGCATGACGCGGCGGCGGCCGTGTCGCCGGGCGGACAGTCGATGGGAGGTGCGCAATGAGTGAAATGGTTTTCGCGACGCCTCCGGCGACCCCGCAGGCGAGCGCTTCCGAGGGGCGTGTGGTCTTGTCCGCCCAGGCGCTGACGCGTTTTTATACGGTCAATCGGGGGTTGCTGCGGGGGCAGGCGAGTGTCAAGGCGCTAAACGGCGTGTCGTTCGAGCTGAAGGCTGGGCGAACGCTGGCGGTGGTGGGCGAGTCGGGGTGCGGCAAATCGACGCTGGCGCGGGTGCTGACGTTGATCGAGGCGCCGACGTCCGGCAGACTCTTCGTCGACGCGACCGAGACCACGGCGGCGTCGGCGGGCGAGCTGGCGCCGCTGCGTACGCGTATCCAGATGGTGTTCCAGAACCCGTACGCGTCGCTCAACCCGCGCAAGACCGTGGGACAGGCGCTGGACGAGCCGCTGGCCATCAACACGCCGCTCGGCCGGGCCGAGCGGGGCGAGAAGATCGCTGACATGATGCGCACGGTCGGGCTGCGTCCCGAACATGTGGCGCGGTATCCGCACATGTTCTCCGGCGGGCAGCGCCAGCGGGTGGCGATTGCCCGGGCGATGATCCTGTCGCCGGCCATCGTCGTGGCGGACGAGCCGGTTTCGGCCCTGGATGTCTCAATTCAGGCACAGATCCTGAATCTTTTCATGGATTTGCAGGACCGGTACGCGACGAGTTACGTATTCGTGTCGCATAATCTCGCGGTGGTCGAGCATGTGGCCGACGACGTCATGGTGATGTATCTCGGCCGCGCGGTCGAACACGGTCCCAAGGCCGCCGTGTTCGGCAAGCCGCTGCACCCGTACACCAGGGCGTTGATGTCGGCGACGCCGGCGATCAAGGCGTCCGAGCGGCGCGTGAAGATTGCGCTGATCGGCGAGTTGCCTTCGCCGCTGCGTCCGCCGCCCGGGTGTGCGTTTGCGCCGCGCTGCCCGTATGCCGTCGACCGTTGCCGTGGGGAAGTGCCGCAATTGCGCGAGATCGAGGGACGTCTGGTGGCGTGCCATCGGGTCGAAGACATAGAGGGATAACGAGATTGGGTGGACCACCACGCGCGACGCATGTTCGCCGGGGCGTTGCTTTGACCGGCTGGCTGCTGGGCTGCTTGCTGATGACGCTTGCCATCACGCTGGACGCGGCGACGACTGCCGCCCCGCGCGCGGTGGCGCCGCGAACATTCCCGCTGGTGGTACCGGAGCCGGGCGAACCGCCGCCTGGCGCCAATCTCCCGTTCTACGAAGCCCGCAAGGGCGACATGACCATCTACGTGATGGGTACCCTGCACGTCGGCAAGCCCGACGACTATCCGTTCCGTAAAGTCGTGGTCGATGCGTTGCGCGTGTCGAAGGTGGTGGCATTCGAGTTGTCGCCCGACGATCTGACCATGTCGCAGGACGACGTGCAGAAGTACGGCATGTGCACTCGCGCGTGTCTGCCGAGGCTGATTCCCGCGCCGCTGTGGCGCAAGTTGCGCGACCGTCTCAAGGGCAATCCGGCGATGCTCTCGGAGATCCGCCATATGCGGCCGTGGCTGGCGGCGCTGCTCGTCGAGACACTGGACTCGATGGGCGCCGACCTGCAAACGGAGTACGGTACGGAAAATCAGTTGGAGAACATCTATCGCGGGCGCATCGTCGGTCTCGAATCGCTCGCCGAGCAGATGGACGCGTTCACCGGCCTGACGGGCGCGCAGCAAAACGAATTGCTCGCGCAGGAACTGGTGCTCACGCCGAAGAAGGCAACGGCGCAGGTCGAAGAATTGCACCGCTTGTGGCGTGCGGGCGATGCCGATCTGGTGTTCGACTGGTCGCAGGCCAAGGCGGCACAGGTGCGTCGTAACGTGGCACTGGCAGACGCCATCGACGAGCGCATTCTTTATTCGCGCAACCGCCGTTTCCTGGCGCGCATGCTGTTCCTGGCAGACCCGGGCAAACCGGTCTTCGTTGCCGTCGGCACTCTGCACCTCGGTGGCCCGCACGGGATACTGCAACTGCTGCGGGAACACGGGTTTTCGGTCACGCAGCGCTGACGTGGTGCGATCGCGGCATGGCGGGGCGCCGGCGGCCCCGCATGACCTCATGCCAACATGCCGCGCGCTTCGATGAAGCCGATGATTTCCTGCAGGCCTTTGCCTTCCTTCATGTTCCCCATCACGAACGGACGCATGCCGCGCATTTTCTGCGTGTCGGAGCGCATGATGTCGAGCGATGCGCCGACATAAGGCGCGAGATCGGTCTTGTTGATCACGAGCAGGTCCGACTTGGTGATGCCCGGGCCGCCCTTGCGCGGGATTTTCTCTCCGCCGGCGACATCGATCACGTAAATCGTCAGATCGGACAGCTCGGGACTGAACGTGGCCGCCAGGTTGTCGCCGCCCGACTCGATGAAGACCACGTCCGCATCCGGGAATCGATCCAGCATACGTTCCACGGCTTCGAGGTTGATCGACGCGTCTTCGCGAATCGCCGTGTGCGGACAGCCGCCCGTCTCGACCCCGAGAATGCGTTCCGGCGCCAGTGCGCCGGCCACCGTGAGCAGGCGCTGGTCTTCCTTCGTGTAGATGTCGTTGGTAATGACGACGAGGTCGTAACGCTCGCGCATGGCCTTGCAGAGCATCTCGGTCAGCGTGGTCTTGCCGGAGCCGACCGGGCCTCCGATACCGACACGCAGCGGGGGAGTCTTCTTGGTACGTCGGGCGTTGGCAGATGTCGTCATGGTGAATGTCGTGGTGACGGTGAACTGGCGATAAGAAGAAGCGAACAGACGCGAAGCCAGACGCCTCAAGAACGGAACAGCCGTGAGTACTGAGTCTCGTGACGCGACGCCAGGATGGCGAGCGCCGGGGAAAAGGTGTTGATCTGCGTGTCCGGCAAAGAGGCCGCGCGATGGGCGGCGTCGACCACGCGAGGCCGCAGCGCGACGATCACGCGTTGCGCCGCCAGCTGTCCTAACGGCACCGCCTTGAGCGCACCGGCGACCTGATTCTCCAGCCAGCTGAATGCGTAGGCGACGAGTGTATCGACCAGCGGCGCGCCATGTGCGAGCGCTGCGAACGCGAAGGCCGTCGGCAAGGCAATGGGCCTGATCGCCGAGAGATGCTCGCGCTGCCCTGCGTCGCCCCATTCGAGCGACATCGCCAGTTGCGTGAGCGACCATCCCATCTGTTCGGTTTCGGCGCGAAGCTCCGCGGCCTCGCGTGTTGCGAGCAACCAGTCGTTGACTTGCCTGAGCGACGCCATGTCCCGCGCCTGCCAGTGACGCCACTGGCGTGCCAGCAACGCCATCTCGCCTGTCGTGAACACGCCGTCGAGTTGGCTGGCGATCCATTGCCCGGCGCTGGGGGCGTCGTGAATCATCCCGTGCTCGACAGCGGCTTCGAGCCCCTGCGAATAACTGAACGCGCCGATGGGCAGTGCGGGCGACGCAAGGTGCAACAGCGCCGCGAGCGACTGCAACGAGGCCGCAGCAACCGGCTCAGTGAGAGGGCTGGCCAGACTTGCCGTCATCGGGCGGACTCACGAAAGTGGATTCGGCGTCGGGAGCAGGGTCGTGCGCGCAGCCGGGTGCATGCACGTGAGCGCCCTCATCACCGTGCGGACGGCCGTGTCCGTGATCGTGACCGCAGCCCGGGCCGTGCACGTGAGCGCTACCGTGAGCGTGGCCGTGGCCGCATCCCGGGCCGTGCACGTGCCCGGGCTCATGATCGTGATCGTGCGCATGCCCGTGATGCTCATGAAACACCTGCTGCGCGAGGGCGAAGTCTTCGGCGAACGTCGCATCGTGGCCGTGCTTATGGCCGCCGCCATAGGCGCCGGCTTCCGGCTCGAAGGGCATCAGCGCCTCGGCGACATCGACATCCAGACGCAACAACATGTCGCGCAGCACCGGGTCGTATTCGAGCTTCAGATAACCGTCGCCCACTTCCACCGGCGTATGACGATTACCAAGGTGGTACGCCGCGCGCATGAGCGCGAGCGCGGTGCCCGCGGTGACGAGCAGCACCGTCTGCGCCGCCGCCTCGACGCGGATGAAACCCCCGTCGTCCGCGACCAGCACGTCACCACCGCGCAGCACCGTGCCGCGTGGCAGAAACAGGGCGACGTCCTCGCCGGTTTCCAGCGTCGCGCGAAGCCGGCTCTTGCTGCGGGCGTCGAACGGCAGCACGAGCGCCGGGGCGCGGCGGGCGAGCGAGGCGGCGATGCGTCCCGCTTCGAAGCGCTTCTCGACGCGGCGCAGGGCGGCTGCCGAGGTTGCGGTCGATGAGGCGCCCGGCCGGATATCCGCCTGAGCGGGCGAGTCGGAGTCTTGTGACATGGTCAGAAAAGAAAATAGCGTTGCGCCATCGGCAGCACGGTCGCCGGCTCGCACGTCAGCAGTTGACCGTCTGCGATGACCTGATAGGTCTCGGGATCGACGCTGATCTGCGGCAGCCAGTCGTTGTGGATCATGTTGGCTTTGGTCACCTGCCGGATATTGCGCACCGGCACGATGCGCTTGGACAGCCCGAAACGGCCGGCCACGTCGCCATCGTACGCCGCTTGCGATACGAACGTCAGCGAGGTGCGTGCCAGCGCCCCGGCACGCGCGCCGAACATCTCGCGGTAGTGCACCGGTTGCGGCGTCGGGATCGACGCGTTCGGGTCGCCCATCAGTGCCGACGTAATCATGCCGCCCTTGAGAATCAGGGAGGGCTTCACACCAAAGAATGCAGGCTCCCACAGCACCAGATCCGCCCACTTGCCCACTTCGACCGAGCCGACCTCATGCGCCATGCCATGCGTGATCGCCGGGTTGATCGTGTACTTCGCCACGTAACGCCTGACGCGGAAATTGTCCGACTGCGACGAATCGATACCGAGCGCGCCGCGCTGCACCTTCATCTTGTGCGCTGTCTGCCACGTGCGCATGATCACCTCGCCCACGCGCCCCATCGCCTGTGAATCCGACGAAATCATCGAAAGCGCACCGAGGTCGTGCAGAATGTCCTCGGCGGCAATCGTCTCGCGGCGTATGCGCGATTCGGCGAACGCGATGTCTTCCGCGATGGCCGGATCGAGGTGATGGCAGACCATCAGCATGTCGAGGTGTTCGTCGAGCGTGTTGATGGTGTAGGGGCGTGTCGGATTGGTGGACGACGGCAGTACATTCGGCTCGCCGCACACTTTGAGGATGTCCGGCGCGTGACCGCCGCCGGCGCCCTCTGTGTGATACGTGTGAATCGTGCGGCCCTTGATCGCGGCAACCGTCGCTTCGACGAAGCCGCCTTCGTTGAGCGTGTCCGTGTGAATCGCGACCTGTGTGTCGGTGGCATCGGCGACGGACAGGCAGGCGTCGATTGCCGCCGGTGTCGAGCCCCAGTCCTCATGCAGCTTCAACCCGATGGCGCCAGCGTCGATCTGCTCCATCAACGGTGCGGGCTGGCTGACGTTGCCTTTGCCGAGGAACCCGAGATTGATGGGCCAGCCGTCGGCAGCCTGGAGCATGCGCTCCATGTGCCACGGCCCCGGCGTGCAGGTCGTCGCATTGGTGCCGGTGGCCGGACCCGTACCACCGCCGAGCAATGTCGTGACGCCGGACGACAGCGCCTCCTCGATTTGCTGCGGGCAGATGAAATGGATGTGCGAATCGATGCCGCCTGCCGTGACGATCATGCCCTCACCGGCGATGACCTCCGTCGCACCGCCCAGCGGAATCGTCACGCCGGGCTGGATGTCCGGATTGCCCGCCTTGCCGATACCCCAGATGCGGCCGTCTTTCAATCCGATGTCCGCTTTGACGATGCCCCAGTGATCGATGATGACGGCGTTCGTGATGACGGTGTCGACCACGTCGGCGCGCGTGCGTTGCGACTGCCCCATGCCGTCGCGAATCACCTTGCCGCCGCCGAACTTCACTTCCTCGCCATAGATCGTGTAATCGCGTTCGATCTCGACGATGAGTTCCGTATCGGCCAGACGCAGCCGGTCGCCCGTGGTCGGGCCGAACATTTCCGCATACGCGCGGCGAGATATTTTCATAGCGCCCCCATGACGCGACCGGCGAAACCATAGACGCGGCGCTCGCCCGCGAGCGCCACCAGCTCGACCGTGCGTTGCTGCCCCGGTTCGAAGCGAACGGCAGTCCCGGCCGCAATGTTCAGGCGGAAGCCGCGCGTGGCTTCGCGGTCGAATTGCAGTGCATCGTTGACTTCATGGAAGTGGAAATGCGAGCCGACCTGAATCGGACGGTCGCCGGTATTCGCGACTGTCACACTGAGGGTTTCGCGCCCCTCGTTGAGCGTGAGGTCGCCATCGGCGGGCAACAGTTCTCCGGGAATCATGGCCGTCTCCGGGATGTGAGGGTGTCGGGAACCGGGGCGCGACGGGATCAGGCCGCCGCAGCGAGCAACGTCGCACCGTAAGCCAGCACACCGGCGCCAAGCAGGCGCGGCATCCAGACGGTGCGGTGGCGCAGCGCCACGCCCGCCGCGATGCCGAGGCAATGCAGCATGCCGGTCGCGACCAGGAAGCCGAGCATGTAGTGCATGGCGCTCGCCTCGCCGGGCAACTCTGCGCCGTGCGCGAACCCGTGGAATACGGCAAATGCCCCGACGGTCACGGCACCGGCCCAGGCGGGCAACCGCGCGCGCGTGGCGAGCATCAGGCCGAGCACCAGAAGCGAGACGGCGATCATGGGCTCCACGCCCGGCAGCGCGACCCAATGCGTCATGCCGAGCAGACCGCCAGCGGCGAGCATCGCCACGAAGGCGAGCGGCGCGGCCCACACGCGCTTCGAAGTCAGCGAACTCCACAGCCCCACGACGATCATCGCGCACAGATGGTCCGCGCCGCTTAGCGGGTGCAGCAAACCCGCGGCGAAGCTGCTGGCTGCGTCGTGCCCCGGATGTCCCGGGTGCGCGAGCGCCGCGCCCGACAACGCAAGCAAGGCGAGACCGGTCGCCACGCGCACCGCGCGCCGGTGCGCCACGCACGCCGTGACGGAAGCGGAAGGGGACGTGGAAACAGGAACGGCAGTCGTGTCGCGCAAATCGTGAAAGTGTTCGGGGCGGGGCATGGGGGGCATCCTCAATCGGTTACTGGGTGATGACGGTTTCGTTGTCGTCGAATCGCACGGGGCGGCGAGATCGGGAGAGATCGGGCCACGGCATGACATTCAGGGAATCGGGTGATGCACCGTGACGAGCTTGGTGCCGTCCGGGAAGGTGGCTTCGACCTGAATGTCCGGGATCATTTCGGGCACGCCATCCATCACGTCGTCACGCGTGAGCAGCGTCGTGCCGTAGTGCATCAGCTCGGCAACGGTACGCCCGTCGCGCGCCGCCTCCATGAGCGCGGCGCTGATGAAGGCCACGGCTTCCGGATAGTTCAGTTTCAGTCCGCGCGCGCGACGCCGTTCGGCGAGCAGGGCGGCGGTGAAGATGAGCAACTTGTCTTTTTCGCGCGGAGTGAGCTTCATCGTGACGGTCGAGTTTTCTATGCCAAAGGTTCATGGGCAGCAAGTCGCTACCGTAGATCATAAGCACGGTGCCAACGCCACGCCACTGCGATTTATACAAGTGGCGTGCTGCGCACCAAAAAGCATGCGTAAATGCCGGAATGCCGGTTTTCGCCGGATGATCATGGCATTTCGACAGGCGAAACATTGCGGCCGGGCGTCGCCATCGGGCGCCTTTCACTGACAGATGAAGCGCTGCAATTCCGGTGTTGACGGTTGCGTGAAAAGCCGTTCCGGCTCACCGGATTCCCAGATCCTCCCCTCGTGCATGAAGACCACGCGATCCGACACATGGCGTGCAAAACGCATCTCGTGCGTGACGAGAATGAGCGTCATGCCCTCGGCGGCGAGATCTTCGAGTACCTTGAGGACTTCCGCCACCAGTTCGGGGTCGAGCGCGGATGTAATCTCGTCGCATAGCAGCACCGCCGGGTGCATCGCCAGCGAGCGGGCAATCGCCACACGCTGCTGCTGGCCGCCGGAGAGTTGCGACGGGTAGCTGTCGAACTTGTCGGCCAGACCGACCTTGGCGAGCATTGTGCGGGCGACGTCGCGCGCGTCGGCCCTGGATGCCTTTTTCACGACCTTCTGCGCGAGCATCACGTTCTCGCCGGCCGTCAGGTGCGGAAACAGGTTGTATTGCTGGAACACCATGCCGACCTTCAGCCGCAGGGCGCGCAGATCGGTGTCGCGTGCGCCGACGAGCACGCCATCCACGTCCACGCTACCGGCATCGAAACGCTCGAGACCGTTCAGAGTGCGAAGCAGCGTACTTTTTCCCGACCCGCTCTTGCCGATGATCGACACGACCTGACCTCGCTCGACTTCCATGTCGATGCCTCGCAGTACGGGGTTGTCGCCGAAGCGCTTTTGCATGCCCCTGACCTTAATTAGCGACATGGAGTTTCCTTTCGAGATGGCGCGCCCACAGCGAAAGCGGATAGCAGGCGGCGAAGTAGAGCAGGGCGACGAGACCGTAGACGGTGAAGGGCTGGAACGTCGCGTTGGTCAGCATGGTGCCGGTCTTGGTGAGTTCGTCGAAGCCGATGATCGACGCGAGCGCCGTGCTCTTGACGACCTGCACCGAGAATCCGACCGTCGGCGCGATTGCGATGCGCAGCGCCTGCGGCAAGATCACGTGGCGCAGTTGTTCGACGTAGCCCATGGCGAGGCTCGACGAGGCCTCCCATTGACCATGCGGAATGGCGTCGACGCAGCCGCGCCAGATCTCCGTCAGGTAGGCGCTCGTATAGAGCGTGAGACACACGGCGGCGGCGACCCATGGCGACACTTCGAGGCCGAGCAACGGCAGTCCAAAAAACACCAGGAACAACTGCATGAGCAGCGGCGTGCCCTGAAAGATCTCGATGTACAGCGCGACGGCGCGCGCCGCCCATCGCACCCGCCCGACCCGGATCACCAGCAGCACGAGCGCGACGAGCCCACCGCACACGAAGGCGATGAGCGAGAGGACGAGCGTCCAGCGACCGGCGAGCACCAGGCCGCGCAGCATGTCCCACAGTGAGAACTCCGTCACCGCGCACCTCCCCGGACCTTTGCCACGCCTCGAAACAGACGCTGGGCACAACGCATCAGCACGCGGCGCAGCGCAATGGCGAGTAACAGATACAGCGCGGTGACGATCAAATAGCTTTCAAAGGCGCGGAACGTGCGGGACTGCACGAAGTTGGCGGCATACGAGAGATCCGGCACGGAAATTTGCGAGACGACGGCCGAACCGAGCATCACGATCACGATCTGGCTGGCAAGTGCGGGAAACACCTTGGCGAACGCCTGCGGCAGGACCACGTGGCGCAGGATTTGCGCGCGCGTCATGGCGAGCGACAGCCCGGCTTCCGATAAACCGCGCGGCACCGCGCGCATACCGGCGCGCACGATTTCCGTTGCATACGCGCCGAGGTTCAGACTCATGGCGATGAGGGCGGCGCTCGTCTCGCCGATATGAATGCCGAGACTGGGCAGGCCGAAGAAGATGAAAAACAGCTGGACGATGAACGGCGTGTTGCGGATCCACTCGACGTAGAGTCCGGCAAACAGCCGGAACCCGTTTGAACCCGCTTCGCGCGCAATGGCGCACAGCGCACCGATGACGACGCCGATGACCGTGGACGCGGCCGTGAGCGCGATCGTCAGCGCGGCGCCGCGCACGAACAGCATGAAGTATTGCCGCAGATCGGCAAAGTCGAGGGCGTAATGCATGAGGTGGACAGTGATGCGTTTGGCGTTTCAGACGCAGGGAGAGAAACGGAGGCCGGATGTCACAGATCGGCCGGCAGCGGCATGCCCAGCCACTTCTGGGAGACCTTGCCGAGCGAGCCGTCGTGTTTCGCCGCGGCAAGGATCGCGTTGACCTTGGCAAGCAACCGTGGCTCGTTTTTGTTCAGGCCGACGAAGCACGGCGAGTTCTTGATGAGGAACTTCGGCTCGGGCAGCTTGGGCGGATGCCTGGCGAGAATCGCGGCCGCCACGACGTTGCCGGTCGCAACGAGTTGCACCTGACCCGAGAGGAAGGCCGAGATCGTGCCGTTGTTGTCCTCGAAGCGTTTGATCGTGGCGTCTGCCGGGGCGATCTTCGAGAGTTCGAGGTCTTCGACCGCGCCGCGCGTCACGCCGACGGTCTTGCCCGACAGGTCGGCGGGCTTTGACACGGCGATGTCTTTCGGGCCGAACACACCGTTGTAAAACGGCGCGTAGGCATCGGAGAAGTCGATGACCTTTTCGCGTTCGGCGTTTTTGCCCAGGCTGGAGATCACCAGATCGGCCTTGTTCGTCGTGAGATAGGGCACGCGATTGGCGCTGGTCACGGGGACGAGTTCGAGCTTCACGCCCATGCCCCTGGCCAGCAGTACGGCCGTGTCGATGTCGTATCCGGCGGGTTTCATGTCCGGGCCGATGGAGCCGAACGGCGGAAAGTCCTGCGGCACGGCGACACGCAATGTGCCGCGCTTGACGATGTCGTCGAGGCCGTCGGCATGGGCGATGCGCGGCGTCGCCATGGCGAGCGCGGCGATTACGCTCGCAGCGAGCATCAAGCCGGCAAAAACGCGACGGGCGCGCGCGCGCGCGCCGAGCGTGGCGGCAACGGCTTGGCGTGAGACGGCGGTGCGGGGAAACGGCAGCATGGCGGCAACCTCGAAAGCGGGGTGGGGAACGAAGCGATTTCGATGTCCGGTATCTGGTCAGACCGGTCGATACTGTGAGGTAGCACGAACCGTGCCCGGCACCGTCGTTGTGCGCTTTCCCCCGGTACGACGCGCCTGGCGCCGGATATCGACGTGTCAAGCGCGCCGTGCGAGCCGTCGCATTGCCCTGAAGTGGTGCGAAATTCGCCGAAGGCGGGTGACGTCGGCGAACGCATCCCCAAAGTTGTGCAACGAAGCAGCGCGCGCCGCTGCGTGCCGAGAACGACGCCGGCCCCCGTGGTTCATTTTCCGATGACACATGTTTTGGCCGAAATACGGAGGAGGCGCAGGGCCGGTCGTGGTATTTGTTGGCATCGCTCATGCTCGCGGCAGGATCTTCCCTATGGGGCTCACTCACTCCACGGCTACCCGCTACCAGCTTGTCGCCCCCGCGCCCCGAAGTCATCAGATCGACGTCGTGGATGCGGCTGAGATCGACGTCACTAACGATCAGGCCGCCCTGGCAGCCCATGAGGCGATTGCCAACACGCCAGAGTTGAGGCAATTCTGCGATCTGGTCTTTGACGGCGTCGATACAGCGGCGTGCCGGAAAGCGCTGGCCACCCTGGTCCTTTGCAAGCGTGCCGACGCGCAGCATCAGGGTACCGGCTCGATTCCGGGCAACCGCGAGGGCGCACTGGTGCTGCTGGCCGAACGTCTCTCGCCCGCCGGGAAAGAAGCGCTGCAGCGGCTCCTTGGCGGAACCGCTGGAAACAACGGCTTTGCAAAATACCTCTCTGAACCAGACGGGCTGTGTCTGGCCGGCCATGCGTGCTGGAGGCAAGGCAAGGACAATGTCCTCGCAGGGGCCCGCGCGAAGGCCGCAGAAGACTACGAGACGGCCGGTGATGTCTACAAGCTGGCCGGCCGGGCCAGTTGGGCTGCAGACGCCTACCGTCAGGCCGCAGAGATCCACATGCAGGCAGCACGGTATGAACTGGCGGCGGAAATCTACAAGATGGCTGCGGGCGTCTACACGCACGCGAAGCGGTTGCCGCAAGCCGCAGAAGCCTACGGCATGGCCTCCCGGGCTCACTGGTGCGCGGGCCAGCCCGAGTTGGCCGCCGAAACCGGCCTGATGTCCGGCGAGGTCTGCATGATGGGCGCCGAAACCCTCGCAGCGGACGATCGAAACGAAGCCTGTCTGATGGCGACATTCGCCTTCAGCATGGCCGCGCAAATCTACGCGGAGAATCATCTGCCCGAGAAGAGCGTGGAAGCCGGCACGAAAGCCATACAAGCCATCCTGGGGATCGATCCGCAGGAAGGCGGGGCAGACGCGTATACGAGCATCGCCCACGCCTATAAGGCGGTCGCAAAGGCCTATGCGAGGGCCGGCCTGAACGAGAAGGCCGCGGAAGTTGAATTGTGTGCCGCAAAAAACTACTGGAACGCTGCAGACGCCCATAGGCAGGCGGGACAGTACGAGAAGGCTGCGAAAGCCCAGAGGCAGGCCGCGGGCGCTTACAAGGCGGCTGGAATGTCGTACAAACAGGCGGACCGGCATAACGAGGCCGTAGAATCCTTCCTTATGGCCGCACAAGCCCACCTTCGCGCCGCGGAAACTTATGGGAGGAATGCACAAATAGCAAAAAGCTACCTGGCGGCCGCGGCGCTTTACGCGGAAGCAGGGAATGGTGAGCGGGCCGCAGCAACCTACATGTTGGCCGCGGCGGCCAGTGAGCAGGCAGGCTGGTTCAGTACAGCTGCAAAAGCCTTCAGCAGTGCCGCAAAGTTCTATAGGTGCCTGAATCGGCACGACCGCGCCGAAGACGCCTACCGGATGGCGGCAAAAAACTACATGGCGGTTGCGAAAGCCAGCACGGATGCGGGGTGGCGCTTGCAGGCTGCAGACGCCCGCCTGCAGGCGGCGAAAGCTTACGCGCAGGCGAGTCTGCCCAAGGAGGCCGCAGCAGCCTGCCGCGAGGCCGAAACCGCCTACATCAAGGCGGGCCGGCCCGAGCGGGCCGCACAAGCCTCCGCGCAGGCCAGCCGGTTCGACATCAGAGCCTCCGGACCGCAGTTGAGCCGGGCAGAGGTGATCAAAGCCATCAATGAAGCCATAGCATCGCGTCAAGAAGGCCTTAAGAAGGGCATGCGGTCAGGCGAGATTACCCTTCGCATGGAAGAGTGCCGGGATATCTTCTCGTTTGTCGATTTCGACGCGGGCGCGGACGTGGAGTGGTGTCTGGTGAGCAGAGGCGGCGAGAAAAACATCTATGACTTCGTCACCGCGTCGACCGCGATTTCAATGCAAAATGTCCATCCAATCCTGCGACGCGAGCTGCGAGAAGGGGACGTGCTTCAGGGGCATGACGTTCTGGCCCCTCTGTTGACGGCGTCACCCGTTGAACCCGAAGGTTTGGAGGCTGCGATGGACGAGCCAATCGCAGCGCCGGAAGACACTGCAAATTCGTCGACCAACGTGCCGTCTCAGAAATGACTTTGCCTGGTGAGCGGATCACGTCGACCAGATCCGCAGCGGCTCGGCCGGCGCGCCGTGAACGAGCGGGCGCAGCTTGAGCCAGTGCGCGATGAGCAGTTGCCGCGCGGCCTCCATGTCGTGACTCAGCACGCGGAGCACGAGCACGTTGCCCGGCAGGCACGTCACGCCCGCGCGGATCCGGTCGTCGAACGGCAGGCCTTCGGCCAGCGACTCGGCCAACGCGCGCGTGCATGCCGGAGCCACCGCCCAAAGCGCCGCGAAGACGGAAAACCCGGCCAGTCCTGTCGCGCCGGCGCGTTGGGCGTCGTCGGCGCCGAGCACCGCCTGCTCGGCCCATAGCAGCCGTTCCTGTGCGTCGCGCAGTTCGAAGTTCGAGCGCCAGCGCCCCTGCGTCCATTGCTCGCCCGACGCCTGGCGGCCGAGCAATGTGGCATCCCAGCCGATGGCGGTCGCGTTTTCGCCGAGTCGCACGGTAATGCGCTGGCGCGCGTCCGCATGCTCGAACACGATGTTCTCCAATGGCAGCCAGTCGAGTTTCGCACCGTCGCGAACCGCGAGGGTGATGTCCTGTGTGCCGAAGCGGCCTTGCGACTTGTACCACTTGGTCGCGCCGGGCGTCGTGAGCACCGCATGGGCGTTTGCGCCGACCTCGACATCGATGGTCAACGCGTCGCCGCCCGCTATGCCGCCGGGCGGATGTACCACCACCGCATGGCAGATGCCGGGCCCTTCCGGATGCAGCGACTTCTGCACGACGAGCGGCCCCGTGTGGCGTCGCGTGGCAAGCACGGTGCGCGTGTCATGGCGAACGAAGCCGAGCGTCAGTCCGGCATGCCAGCCGGTGTCTGCCGATGCAGACGTCGCAGCAGACGCAGGGGACGACGACGGGGACGACGACGGGGACGACGCGTCATCGGATGTGTCGATGGCAGATGGGGCGTGCGAAGCGTTCATGCAATCCGGTATTGGTCAGGAAGGGACAGACGCCAGCTTACACCGCCACCATGTGCCGCACGCCATCGGCCTCCATGTCCTTGCCGAGTCCGCTTGCGACAATCGCGCCACGACTCATCACGCGATAGTGATCGGCAAGTTCGAGAGCGAAGTCGTAATACTGTTCGACGAGCAGCACGGTCATGCCGCGCTCGTCGACGAGGCGTCGCAACGTCCGTCCGATATCCTTGATGCTCGACGGCTGAATACCTTCGGTCGGTTCGTCGAGAATCAGAAGTTGCGGCTCGCTCATGAGGGCGCGTCCGATGGCGAGCTGCTGCTGCTGGCCGCCGGACAGATCGCCGCCGCGCCGCTGCTTCATGTCGCGCAGCACCGGAAACAATTCGTAGATGTCGTCGGGCACGCCGCGTTTCGCGTCGCGCGCCGGTCGGCTCGCGGCACCGATCAGCAGGTTCTCTTCGACACTCAGACGCGGAAAGATCTCGCGCCCCTGCGGCACGTACGCCAGCCCGTCCGACACGCGGGCATACGACGGCGCGCCCGTGATCGTCCTGCCGCGCCATGCGATGCTGCCCGACTTCACCGGCACCACGCCCATGAGGCATTTGAGCAACGTTGTCTTGCCGACGCCGTTGCGACCGAGCAGCACGGTAAGTTGCGCATCGGGCACCGTGAATTCCACATTGCGCAGGATGTGGCTGCCGCTGTAGTACTGATTGAGTGCGTGAATTTCCAGCATGCTCAGCGTCCCAGATACGATTCGATCACGCGCTCGTCGCGCTGCACCACGTCGAGGGTGCCCTCGGCGAGCACGCGGCCTTCGGCCATGACGGTCACCACGCCCGAGTCCGCGGCAAGCGCGGCGACGAACGCCATGTCGTGCTCGACCACCATCATCGAGCAATGCCCGCGCAGACGATTGAGCAACTCGGCCAGTTGCGCCGTCTCCTCGTCGGTCATGCCGGCGGCGGGCTCGTCGAGCAACAGCAGTTGCGGCTGCTGCATGAGCAGCATGCCGATCTCGAGCCGCTGTTTTTGCCCGTGCGACAACTGCCCCGCGCACACATGCGCCTGATGCTCCAGATGCGTGAGCGCAAGCACTTCCTCGATGCGGCGACGCATTGTCGGCGTGAGCATCGCCCAGAGCGCACGGAACCAGCGCTTGTCGCCTGCACATGCGAGTTCGAGGTTTTCCCACACGCTGTGATGCTCGAAGACGGTCGGCTTCTGAAACTTGCGGCCCACGCCCGCCTGCGCGATGGCCGGTTCGTCCAGCCTCGAGAGGTCGAGTGTCTGTCCGAGGAAGGCGCGGCCCGAATCGGCCCGCGTCTTGCCGGTGATGACGTCCATCATCGTCGTTTTGCCAGCGCCGTTCGGACCGATGATGCAACGCAGTTCGTTGGTCCTGATCGACAGCGACAGATCGTTGAGTGCGCGAAAACCGTCGAACGAGACCGAAATGTTCTCCAGATAGAGGATGAGGCCGTGCGAGGTATCGATCTCGCCCGGCACCACGAGGTGCGACATGCCGGTGGTGTCGCCGCTGACGGTGACGGATGCTTCCGGAGCATCGGCCTGTTGCCAACGGATGTCGTAATCGGGTCTCATGCGCGATCTCCGGAAACCGGGTGGGGTACGTCGCTCACCGCCTCGGAGCAGGCGTGCCGTGCACGCTTGCGTGAGAGCTGCGCGACAAGGCCGATGACGCCCTGCGGCAGTAGCAGCGGCACCAGCACGAACATCGCGCCGAGGAAGAACAGCCAGTATTCGGCGAAGTACGCCGTGAAGAAGCTCTTGGCGCCATTGACGATGAACGCCCCGGCAATCGGGCCGACGAGCGAGCCGCGTCCGCCGATGGCAACCCAGATCGCCATTTCGATGGAATTGACCGGGGCCATCTCGCTCGGGTTGATGATGCCGACCTGCGGCACGTACAACGCGCCCGCGATACCGCACAGCATCGCGGACAACGTCCACACGAACAACTTGTAGCTCAGCGGGCGATAGCCGAGGAACATGGCGCGCGACTCGCCGTCGCGAATGGCGGTGACCACACGGCCGAACTTCGAGACGACCAGTGCGCGACACAGCAGGAACGCCCCGACGAGCACGGCGAACGTCACCAGAAACAGCACGGTGCGCGTGTTCGCCGAGGTGATCGAGTAGCCGAGAATGCGCTTGAAGTCCGTAAAGCCGTTGTTGCCGCCGAATCCAGTTTCGTTGCGATAGAACAGCAGCATGGCGGCGAACGTGAGCGCCTGCGTGATGATCGACAGGTACACGCCCTTCACGCGCGAGCGGAAGGCCAGATACCCGAAGAGCCATGCCACGGCACCGGGCAGCGCCACGACAAGGAACATCGCCCATGCGAAATGCTCCGTGCCGCTCCAGTACCACGGCAATGCCTTCCAGTCGAGGAACACCATGAAGTCCGGCAGGTCGCTGTGATACACGCCGTCGCGCCCGATGCCGCGCATGAGATACATTCCCATCGCGTAGCCGCCCAGCGCAAAGAACAGGCCGTGGCCGAGGCTCAGAATGCCGCAATAGCCCCACACCAGATCGAGCGCCAGTGCCGCAATGGCATAGCACATGATCTTGCCCACGAGGGTCATGGCGTACGCCGAGAGATGCAGCGGATGACTGGCGGGCAGCGCCAGCGCGCATACCGGCACGATGACCATCACGGCCACCACGAATGCCAGCAGGAACGGGGCGACGTGCTTCGGCAGCAGGCGCGCGCGCGCCGGGACATCCAGCGTCATCGCGGGCACGACGCCGTCCGGGAGAAAGTTCGGCGTCTGCATTCAGGCCTCCGCGCTGCGCCCTTTGAGCGCGAACATGCCCTGCGGGCGTTTCTGGATGAACAGCACAATGAGAATCAGCACGGCGATCTTGGCGAGCACGGCCCCCCATACCGGTTCGAGCAACTTGTTGGCGATGCCCAGACCGAACGCGCCGACGATCGTGCCCGCAAGCTGACCCACGCCGCCGAGCACCACGGCCATGAACGAATCGATGATGTAGCTCTGCCCAAGGTCCGGGCCGACGTTCCCGATCTGCGAGAGCGCGCAACCGCCCAGACCGGCGATGCCGGCACCGAAGGCAAAGGCGTAGCTGTCGACGCGTCCCGTCTTCACGCCCACGCACGCCGCCATCGAACGGTTCTGCGTCACGGCGCGAATGAACAGGCCCAGCCGTGTGAGATTGAGGACCGACCATGTGAGCGCGACGACCACGAGCGCGAACAGCAGGATCACGATGCGGTTGTACGGCAGCATCAGATTCGGCAGCACGGCGATGCCGCCGCTCATCCACGACGGGTTGATGACCTCGACGTTCTGTGCACCGAACAGCGTGCGCACCGCCTGGATCAGGAGCAGGCTGATACCGAAGGTCGTGAGCAGCGTCTCCAGCGGACGTCCGTACAAATGCTTGATGACGGTACGCTCCAGCACGAAGCCGACGGCGGCAGCCACGAGGAACGCGGCCGGCACCGCGGCGGCGAGATAGCAGTCGAACGCGCCGGGCGCAAAGCGCTGGAACAGCGTCTGCACGGCATAGGTGGCGTACGCGCCGATCATCAGAAACTCGCCGTGCGCCATGTTGATGACGCCGATCAGCCCGTAGGTAATCGCAAGCCCGAGCGCAGCGAGCAGCAACACGCTGCCGAGCGACAGACCGGCGAACAGCGTGCCGAAGAACTCGCTGCGCCGTTGCGCGGATGCCAGCTGTGTCAGCGCGATGTCGGCGGCGCTGCGCACCGTGGCGTCCGGCTCGGCGTAAGTGCCGTCTGCCTGTTTGGCGACGATGGGCAGCAGCAGATCCCGCATTTGCGGATCGCCGGCGGCCGCGATCAGGTCGATGGCCTCGCGGCGCTTCGTCGGATCGGCGTCATGCAGGGCCGATTGCGCCCAGAGTTGATCGAGGCGCTTGCGCAGCGCCGGGTCCGTCTCCTTCCGGCGCGCCTGTTCGATCAGCGTCTTGAAGGCAGGCGACGGATTTTGCAGCATCGTGTCGATGGCTTGCGCGCGTGCGTCGTGCTCCGGCGAGAGCAGCGCGCCTGCCGCGGCGGCCGTGGCGACCTTCGCGCGCAGCACATTGTTGAGCGTGAGCGAGCCGGCGTCGTCGGCTTTCACCTGCGCGCCGGTGATCGGGTCGACGTACCTGTCGTCCTTCTGGAGGGCGAGGCGCTCGCCTACGATCACCACGGTGTCGTCGGCGAGCGCCTTGAGCAACGCAGCGGCTTGCGGCGAACCGTCGGCGGCGAGGTGATCGATGGCTTGCGCCTTGGCGTCGAAGTCATCGCCCGCGAGGGCGGCCAGATCGGCCTGGGCGATACCCGCCGGGGCGGCCATTGCCGGGGAGGAGTTCGTCAGCGCAGCGCCCAGTGAGAGCAGGACAAGGGCGGCAGCGGTCCAGCGTCTTATCGTTATCATGCGAAACCTCTGCATGCGCCGAAGCCTGTCGGTGCGGCTCCGGCGCAAGGAATGGAAGGAAAATCAAACCTTGTCGGGCTTGCCTTCGTTGCCTGCGATGAACGGACTCCACGGCTGGGCACGCACAGGGGCCTTGGTCTTCCACACGACATTGAACTGACCGTCAGGACGGATTTCGCCGATCATGACCGGCTTGTGCAGGTGGTGGTTGCCGTCCATGACCATGTCGAAGCCGTCGGGCGACTTGAAGGACTGGCCGATCATTGCCGTGCGGACCTTGTCGACGTCTGTGCTCGCTGCCTTCTCGACCGCCTGCTTCCACATGTGCATGCCGACGTACGTCGCTTCCATCGGGTCGTTCGTCACGCGCTTGTCGCCGCCGGGCAGTCCCTTGGCCTTCACGTAGGCGAACCATTCCTTCTTGAATGCATCGTTGGTCGGGTTCTTGACCGACATGAAGTAATTCCAGGCCGCAAGGTGCCCCACGAGCGGCCGGGTGTCGATGCCGCGCAACTCTTCTTCGCCCACGGAGAACGCCACGACCGGTACGTCCGTCGCCTTCAGCCCCTGGTTGCCGAGTTCCTTGTAGAACGGCACGTTCGAGTCGCCGTTGATGGTCGAGATGACCGTGGTCTTGCCGCCTTGCGCGAACTGTTTGATGTTGGCAACGATGGTCTGATAGTCGCTGTGACCGAACGGCGTGTAGACCTCCTGAATATCCTTGTCGGCCACGCCCTTCGAATGCAGGAAAGCGCGCAGAATCTTGTTGGTCGTGCGCGGATAAACGTAGTCCGTACCCAGCAGGAAGAAGCGCTTGGCGCTGCCGCCTTCCTTGCCCATCAGATATTCCACGGCGGGAATCGCCTGCTGATTCGGCGCGGCGCCCGTGTAGAAGACGTTCTTCGACATCTCTTCGCCTTCGTACTGCACCGGGTAATAGAGCAGACCGTTGAGTTCCTCGAAGACGGGCAGCACCGATTTACGCGACACCGAGGTCCAGCAGCCGAACACGGCGGCGACCTTGTCCTTGGTAAGCAACTGACGCGCCTTCTCGGCGAACAGCGGCCAGTTCGACGCAGGATCGACGACCACGGCTTCGAGCGGGCGGCCCATCACGCCGCCCTTGGCGTTGATGTCGGCGATGGTCATGAGCGCGACGTCCTTGAGCGACGTCTCCGAGATGGCCATCGTGCCCGAGAGCGAATGCAGGATACCGACCTTGATGGGCTGCTTGCTCTGCGCGAACAAATTGGGCGCCATGCCGGTAAGCGATGCGGCGCCCGAGAGGGCCGCCATCTGGAGTAGCGTGCGTCGTTTCATGGTACGTCTTCCCCTTTCCTGGTTAGACCGGTAGATCCGGTGTCGGAAGACTTACGCAAGGGACGTGCCAGGAGGGCCAAGGCATGGCGCGCGAGGAGGACGGTGGCGGCGCGCCGCGCGGAAACCGCCTGCGAGAAGGACGTAAGAAGAACACGGCACGCATGCGGGGAGCACGATGGTGCGACGGTGCGCTGTGTTGGTGCGCACCGAATTGGCGCGACCGGCATGGCGTGGATCGTCGTTGTGCATCGGGCGTGCCGCGCCCACGCGTACCCACCGGCGTGTTGCGTCCAACTGCATGCGGGTGCGTTCGCCGCCGGTGGCATTTTTTGATGCATGATTGGCATTCGTGCCAAACCGGCCGGCGGCAAGATGAGGGCTCCCGAAGATGGGCTCCCGAAGACTACCGACTTGTTGGATACCCGCATATGACCGATACCGTTGCCGGGCGCCGTGCGCCGCCCACCGACCCTGTGCCGCAGCAACGCCGGCGGCTTGGCCGGCGCTATGCCGCCGTGCTCGCCGCCTGTCAGGCGCTTTACACGGCGGCGTTGTCCGTCGACCTGACACTGACCGGCCTGGTCGGCTACATGCTCGCGTCCGACAAGGGATACGCCACGCTGCCGTTTTCACTGATTACGGTGGCTTCGGCCATCACGACGATCGTTGCGTCGATGCTGATCCAGCGCTTCGGCCAGCGGTTCGGCTTCGCGCTGGGGGCTTTGTTCGGCACCGTCGGCGGGCTGGTGTCGGTCATGGCGATCTACGAGCGCCACTTCGCGATGTTCTGTGCGGGCACGGCGTGCGTGGGCGTGTTCCAGGCATTTGCGCGTTACTACCGTCTGGCCGCGGCGGACGTCGTGCCCGTCGAGGACAAGCCGCGCGCCATCTCGGTCGTACTCACGGGCGGCGTGCTGGCTGCCGTGATCGGACCGGCGCTGGCGGCGGGCAGCAAGGACTGGCTCGCGCCGGTGACGTTCGCCGGATCGTATCTCGTCGTCACGATCCTCTCGGGGGTGTCGCTTGTTCTGCTCGCGGGGTTTCTGCGCGACTTGCCGGTCCATGCGGCGCCCGGCAGTGCGGGGGATGCGGCGGCGCTACCCGCACGTTCACTGGGCGAGATCATGCGACAGCCGATTTACGTGGCGGCCCTGGCGAACAATCTGATCGGCTTCATGGTGATGATGTTCGTCATGACGGCGACGCCGATTGCCGCCGTGGCATGCGGTCATAGCATCGACGACGGTGCGCACATCATCGAGTGGCACCTGGTAGGCATGTATGCGCCGTCGTTCTTCTCGGGGCATCTCGTGAAGCGTTGGGGCGTGGTGCCGGTGCTGCTGCTCGGCATTGCGATGTCGGCGCTGTGCGGTGTGCTGGCACTGATGTCAACGAGCCTGGCGTACTTCTACGCGGCGCTGGCGTTCCTGGGCGTGGGCTGGAACTTCATGTTCGTGGGGGGCACGACGTTGCTCACGATGTCCTACCGTCCGGCCGAGCGCGCGCGTGCGCAGGCGGCCAACGAGTTCATCACGTTTGCGGGAACGGCGCTCGCGAGTCTGTTTGCCGGCCAACTGCTCGCACGCTTCGGCTGGTCGACGATCAATCAGGCGACGTTCCCCTTGCTGCTGATCGCCGCGCTTGCCACGGTTTGGTATGCGCTCGATGCAAAGCGGCGCCCCGCACAAGTGGCTGCATAGATCACGTATCGATACCACCATGAGTCAACCTCGTCTCATCGCATTTCTCATCGTGCCGCCATTCGTGCTGCTGGATCTGGCGGGGCCGCTCGACGCGTTTCACGCCGTCATTCGCAACTTCACGGAACAGGGGCTGGGCGCGCCCTACGAGACCGTGGTGGTCTCCGAGCATGGCGGGCCGGTGGAGACGGGCTCGGGCATCACGTTGCACACGGAGCCGATGCACACGCTGGACGATCGGCTCGTCGATACGCTGGTCGCGGTGGGTGGCGCGCTCGCCCATCGGCCGGCGGTGCCGGGGCCGGTCGGCGACTGGTTGCGTGGCTATGCGCCGAAGGTCAGACGCGTGTGTTCGGTGTGCGTGGGGGCATTCATTCTCGGCTCGGCGGGGTTGTTGAACGGCCGTCGCGCAACGACACACTGGCTCGACACGGCCATGTTGCAGGCCTGCTTTCCGGAGGCGATGGTCGAGTCCGACCCGATCTACGTGCGTCAGGACCCGGTGTGGACGTCGGCCGGAATCACGGCGGGCATCGATCTGGGACTGGCGCTGATCGAGGACGATTGCGGCGTCGACGTGGCGCTACAGGCGGCGCGCCGGCTCGTGGTGTTTCTCAAGCGCGCGGGCGGTCAGTCGCAATTCAGTCCGCCGTTGCGGGAACAGGTCGCGGCGGGCGCGGCGTTCGGCGATCTGCATGCGTGGATGGCGCAGCGTCTGGACGGGGACTTGTCGGTGACGCGGCTGGCGGAGCAGGCGAACATGAGTCCCCGGACGTTTGCCCGCAGCTACCTCGCCCGCACTGGCTCGACACCGGCCAAGGCGGTGGAGCGGATGCGTCTTGAGGCGGCGAGATTCGCGTTGCTCGACTCGGACGCGCCCCTCAAGCGCATTGCCGCCCGCGTCGGCTTCGGCGACGAACAAAACCTGCGCCGCGCGTTTCAGCGTCAGTATGGCGTGACGCCGATGGCGTACCGGGAACGGTTCGGCGTTCGGGTGCCGGCATAGCGTGCGCTAGACATGGCTTGCCAGATAAGCGTCCTCGTCCAACGCGCCGCGGCGTGCCCGGGTGATAAACGGAATCAGCGTTTCCGGGTCGTGCGACAGTGCAGCCGCCACGCGCGTTTCGCCACGCGGCAGTTGCAGCAGCTTGTTTTCCAGATAGACCTTCAGCCCGCGCTGCGTGGCGGGGCTGGCCACGTCGCGAATCTTCAGCCCATGAGTCACCAGATCGATCAGCAGGCCCACGTTGCGCTGTTCGGATGAGAGCGGGCGAGGGCCCGATGCCGTCAGGCAGAAGACCGGCGAGACATCGAGGTCAATGGTGGACAGGTCGTGATCGATGCGCCAGGGCGTCTCGGCCCAACCGCTGCGCCTGCCGATCGACGGACTCCGGGCCGTGAGCCGTATCTGCCATTCCACGCGGGGCTCGACGACGGCCCGAAGGCTGAAGAATGCGCGAAAAAGATGACTGGACATGAGACGCTGAAACGTGCTGCGCAGCTCTTCGGTGACGCCGAGGCGATTGTCCAGCGCCGAGCCGACGAACTCGACGGAAGCCGATTGAGGATAGTCCGCCAGGTCGAGCACGCTGGCGAATCGTTTGACGTCCTTTACGGTAACCCGGTCAGTGACCCGTTCTCCGTCCACGAAGCTGTTTGCCGTGACGCCGAATTCCTCGCGCGCATACCGGTCGAGCAACGCGTCCTCGTCGTACATCCAGTGCGTTGCCTCGGTACGGCGCTGCAGCACGGCTTCCGGGGAAAGCTCGCCGTTGGGCCCGAATGCGCGATATGAAATGCGTTCTGCCCAGTCCCGGCCAGCCTGATGCCCGATCCGGTCGGTCAGGTAGACGATCGGGCCGCGATGCCCGGTGGCGGAGGCGTCGGCGAGCCCCGTCAGGGCATGCAGGAATTCGTGCAACGCCGCCTGTTCGAGCGTGAAGCATTGCTTTCCGGCGGGCGATTCGTATTGGTAGCGTGACGTGAGTTGCGGCGCCGGTGGCAATATCAGCGCGTCCATTCCCGGGGCGAAGCGCGGCGGCTCGCCGTCGACAATGCGAATGTCCCAGGGCCCACGCTCGGCCTCCATTGCGCGCTCGACCAGCGTCTGGAGAATATGCGAGCGGCTGCGCAGATCTTCGAGCGCATCGACGACCGCGTTGCTCTCGACGCAAGTCGGGTTCAGTATCGATCGCACCGACACGGCCGCGCTCCCGTCAGCCGGCATTGCGCAGCTCAATGCCTGCCCGACGCCCTGCAGCACGTTCGTCAACGAACCACGGCGTCTGTCGGGCAGAAACCGCTTCATGTCGACGACGGTTTCCCGACGTCGCAACAGCGCACTTCGCGCGGCCGTCATGCCGGACGACGTCAGGAGATCGTCGGCCGCTTGCATTGCCGGCGGGCTGGCAATGCCGGAGCGCTGGATCAACTCGAACTGCTCGTCGGAGAACATCTCCATGGAACGTGTGCGGTCGATGCGACGGGGCAGGGGCATATCCCGGTAGGGCTCCGGCACGGCGGCGTCATCGGTGAGCACGTCGTAGGGGTCGAGCCGAACATGGTCATGTTGCACGGCATTGAGCGCCTGCATCTCGAACGCTTCGAACTCAGGCCCGATCTGCGAGAGCGTGGCCGATGCCGCACGCTCGAAAGGCGGCATGCGCAGTCGTTCCACCGTCAACCGGATCGACGTTTGCAGTGAGCGCTCGGCGACACCGGCCAGCCAGAAAAACAAGGCGTCCACTCCAAAACGAATCGCGCCATTGACGACTCTCGTGCGGTTGCCGGTGCGCAGGCCTTCCTCGATCTCGTAAGCCGGCATGACGAAGGGCACCATGTCGAGCACCGCCCGCGCGTCCCCGCGGGCTGCGGCATGGACGACATGCGCAATGGGGCGGCTGATAAGTATCGCCTCCAGCATCTCCTGCATGACGTCCAGCGTTTCCGGCGTGGGCGCACTCTGTGCCGCGTTCGAGGCGCTCAGTTGCTCCCATGTGTCACGCAGCGCCGCGGCCAGCTCGTGCGTTGCAGTGTCGTTGGGAGGGACCCGGTACAGGCGCATCAATTCCTCTGCCTTGATGAGCGCTGCGGCATTGGAACCGTCTCCTGCGGCATCGGGCGAAACGAACGCGCGCGACGTGTCTCGCAAACCGTCGCGCCAGATTCGAATGGCCAGATTCCCGTGCCCGATGAATGCCGAGCGTCGACCTTCCGTCTGGAGCGGGGCTGCGTTTTCCGGTGCGTCGACCGCTTCTCGCGATGCCGCCGGTCGCCAGGGTACGTAGGCCATCAATCGCCGGGCAAAGGCGATTTCGTCGGGGACATTGTTCGCGCGCACCGGGCGAGCCGGTGCCGGAGACATTTTCGCCGGACCGCTGGCCCGATCGAGATGCGAGGCCGCGACACGCAGCGGATCGACAGGAAAGCGCGGGGCGGCAAGCCAGGCCCGGCGAAGCGCGACAAACGCCTGCAGCACCTGCGCCGGCGTGTCCATCGGACCCGGCGTCAGTCCATGATAGGCGCCCAGTCTGAGTACGGTGGTCGCGGCCGATTGCAGGGGCGTACCGAACCGGAACGCACTGCTTTCCGCCAACTCGGCAAAATATGCGCGCAATACCATTTCGACGTCGAGCTGTGACAAGGCGGCGCTCGACGCCGTTGCGCGTCGCCCCAGCGGCATGAGCGGTCTTCCAGGACACGCCATGCCGTTATCGACGGCGGGCAGCGCAAGGGCCGGAATGTCGTGAACGCGTGAGTGTAATGCGGCGGCGACGGTGTCGAGCGACATGCCGGCAGCGCCGCGCACTGCCATGCCGTCGAACCAGATGCCGTAGGCGCCGCCGTCCGGCGCGTGTGGCGGTATCAGGCGGGCGCCGAGCTGCAGATGCGCCAGTTCGTCGCCAAGCAGGCGTTCGTAGCAGGCCGCGATGTTATCGAAATCCGCGTCGTCGGTCTGGGCGTACCGATGCGGCGCGCTCAGCCGATGGATGGCAGCCGCCTCCTCGAACGAACTGACGGACAGCCGGCCGCGCCACTCATAGCCGGGGCCGACGACCGCATCGAGCGAGCGGCCTCGCCGATATTGCACGACACGCAGAATATGGAGCGGAGAAGCCTCCTGTTCGATGAGACGCGTCACGTTCACAGGCGCAGCGGCACCTTCCTTGTCCAGATCGAACTTCGAGAGTATGTCGTGCAGCGTGGGCGGTTGCAGCAGCGCAATGCGCGCCCAATGCTCGGCGGCGGAGCAACTGTCGGCCACCGGCAAGCGCCCGTCGGCGACGTGCGATACAAGGCGTTGCGCGAGCCGGCATACGCCTTCGCCGCGATCGAGCGCGCCGGACGCGATCAGACCGCGCATCAAACGCAGCCGGGCCTGTTCGCGGCAGACGCTGGTATTCGACAGGGCGGCGAAGGCCGCGGCCATGTTGTCGATCGAAGGGGGGCGAGAGGCAGGATAGTGCGTGGCGTTCGGCTGCACGGGCAAGGCGCGCAGCGCCGTGGCGCGCGTGGCCGCGTCATATCGGTTCCACGGGGCAACGACTTGGGTGCACGCTGCCGGCCGGGGGCAAATTCGAGCGCCGGGCGTGGCCGCCGCCTCAAACGCGAGCACGGTCTGAACGCCAAGCAACGTGAGCAGAAACAGGGCGCGCTTGTCGCGGGCGCCGGTCTCGTTGCCGCTGCGGCGTGTCGACCTCCGTCGCGGGCACGCGTCTGCTGCCGGCAGGGAGGCGGTGCGCTGGCAATTGCGCAACCGGGCGACGTCGCGAGCTATCGCGGCCCTGCGGCACCGCGCCTGCCGCGCCGGCTCGGCGGAAAACTTCGGTGTGGCCGTGGGCCGCCGGGTCTCACAGCGGTAGCGATATGGCACGAAGGTCCTCCCGGTTGGCGCTACGGTTCGGCGCCATGGCGCCGCGTTACGGGGGGACGTAGCCGCGGTTGCAGCGATGGTCAGTGCGGTAGATGCAGCCACGAATGTAGCGGTTGGCGGCGCGGCATTCAAACGCGTACAAGTCGCGGTGCCATTTGTGATGCCGTTCGCGATGCCGTTCGCGACGCCACTCGCGGCGACGTCACGCCGCGAGCTTCCCCGACGCTGCCTTGTCCAGAAACCGGAACAGACGGGCATCGTCGGAATAGGCGACATTGAACCGGAACCAGCGGCAGGGTTCGTTGTGGGCGAGGAAGAATTCGCCGGGCGCGAGCATGATGCTCTCCAGTAACGCGGCTTCCGCGAGTTCCCGGGCGGACTGCGCCGCGCCGGGCAGGCTGCCGCACACGAACATGCCTCCTTCCGGCTGCGCGAGCAGCGCCACGCCGTGCGAGCGCAACTGCGTAACGAGCCGTGCACGCGAGCGTGTCAAACGGTCGGACAGGCGCTCGATGTGTTTGCGATGGCGCCCTTCGGTCAGAATTGCGTGCACGATACGCTCGTTGATCTCCGACGACGTGAGTCCCGCCACCATCTTGCTGCGCGCAATCTCGTGCGCCATGTCGCGCGAACACGCCAGATAGCCCACGCGCACCGACGGCGAGATCGTCTTCGAAAAACTCGATACGTAGATCACTCGCGACAGGCCGTCCATCGCGGCCAGCGACGGCGTGCCGGCCGGCGCAAGCTCGCGGTAGATGTCGTCTTCCACGACCCAGAACCCATGCCGCTCGGCACATTGCAAAATCCGGTGCGCCGACGCTGGTGTGAGCGAGGTGCCTAGCGGATTCTGCAACGCCGGGTTCACGAACAGTGCACGCACGCGGTGCGTCTGCGCGGCCTGCTCCAGTGCCGCAAGGTCCAGTCCGGCCTCGGTGCGGGGAATGCCGACCACATTCAGGCCAGCAAGACGCAATACCGCCAGCAGGTTGCAATACGCCGGCGCTTCGACGAGCACCGTGTCGCCCGGCTTGAGCAACGTTCGCACGATCAGATCGAGCGCCTGCGTCGCGCCCTGCGTGAGCACGATGCGCTCCGGCGGCGCCTCGATGGACAACTCGCCCAGACGCCGCGTGAGCCACTGACGCAACGGTCCATACCCGTGGGGATGACCGTAGTGCGCGAAGTGCGCCCCCGGTCCCTTCGATAGCGAACGCAATGCGCCATGCAGGCCGTCTTCGTCGAGCCAGCTGTCGGGCAGCCAGCCACAGCCGCTTTTCACCGCGATGGAGTCGTCCGCGAAGATCTCCGAGAGCAGCCATGCATTCGTGACTTCGCTCGCTGCCGGCCCCACTTCGGGCGTGCCGCCGCGCTGGGGCGCGCCGGCGTCGCGCCCGGGTGCCGCACCGGCCACGAAGAAGCCCGCGCCGCGCCGCGCGACCAGCGTGCCGCGTGCAACGAGCCTGTCGTAAGCCTCCACTACCGTGAACGTGCTGATGCCGTGCGCTTTCGCTAGAGAACGGATCGACGGCATGCGTGTGCCCGCGTGCAGTGTTCGACCCGCAAGGGCGCGCTCCACCTCACGCACGATCTGATCGACGAGCGCTTCGGGCTGGGCCCGGTTCAGGGAAAAAACGAATGGCTGGACCATGGTGTAGGGGGACGGTGCTGGTAACCCCGGGCGACCCGGCAAACCTCACGGTCGGTGCGCAGTGTACGGGTAGGTCCCGAGGAGCCGCCATAGGACTCCACACAGGCTACCGCCCCACGCGATGCGGGATTGCCGGGTGGCCGCCGCATCGGCTGTTGCCAATACAGTCGATGCGATTGACCGATACAGAATAACCATTTTCCGGGTCACTGTACATGTCTGTACCGGTCAGGCTCTCGTAGGATCGTTCCATCCACCCATGGGGCGACGTCCGCCTTCGGGACACCTTGATCGAGCCAAGCCTGCGGAGACGCGCGATGAACATGATGCAAGAACTGAATCTCGACATGACGGCGTTCTGGATGCCGTTTACCAACAACCGCCAGTTCAAGCGTTCGCCCCGCCTGCTGACGCGGGCCGAGGGCATGTACTACACGTCGTCGGACAATCGCCGGATTCTCGACGGCACCGCCGGTCTTTGGTGCGTGAACGCCGGTCACTGCCGCACGGAGATCGTCGAGGCGATCCGGCAGCAAGCTGGTGAAATGGACTTTGCGCCGACGTTCCAGATGGGGCACCCCAAGGCGTTCGAGGCGGCAGCCAAGATCGCCGGAATCACCCCGGAAGGGCTCGATCGCATCTTCTTCACGAACTCGGGGTCGGAATCGGTCGACACTGCGCTGAAAATCGCGCTCGCCTACCATCGCGCGCGCGGCGAAGGTCAGCGCACGCGCCTCATCGGCCGCGAGCGCGGGTATCACGGCGTGGGCTTCGGCGGCATCTCCGTGGGCGGCATCTCACCGAACCGCAAGGCCTATTCGGGCCAATTGCTGCCCGCTGTCGATCACCTGCCGCACACGTTCAACCTCAAGGAAGCCGCGTTCACCAAAGGACAGCCGGCGTGGGGCGCACATCTGGCCGACGAACTCGAACGTCTGGTCACGCTGCACGACGCATCGACCATCGCCGCCGTGATCGTCGAGCCGCTTGCCGGCTCCACCGGCGTGCTCGTGCCGCCGCAAGGCTATCTGCAAAGGCTGCGCGAAATTTGCGACAGGCACGGCATTCTGCTGATCTTCGACGAAGTGATTACGGGCCTCGGCCGTCTGGGCAAGCCGTTTGCGGCGCAGTACTTCAACGTGACGCCGGACATCATCACGATGGCCAAGGGCGTCAACAACGCGGCCGTGCCGATGGGGGCCGTCGCCGTGAAGACAGGCGTGCACGACACCATCGTCGATGCCGGCAACACGGGCGCCATCGAGTTCTTCCACGGTTATACGTACTCCGGTCACCCGCTGGCGGCCGCGGCGGCATGCGCCGCGCTGGACGTCTACAGGAACGACGGTCTGTTCGAGCGCGCCGCGAAGCTCGCGCCGCACTTCGAGAAGACAATCCACGGCCTGCGCGATCTGCCGAACGTCCTCGACATTCGCAATTTGGGAATGGTCGGCGGCATCGAGCTCGCCACGCGCGACGGCAAACCGGGCGCGCGTGCGCACGAGATCTTCGTGAAGTGTTTCGAGAAAGGCGCGCTGGTACGCTACACGGGCGACATACTGGCGTTCTCGCCGCCGCTCATCATCAACGAGGCGCAGATCGACGAACTGTTCGGCATCGTGGCCGAAGCGATTCGCGAGACGGCATAAGCGCCTGCCGTCGCAGCGAAATTTCAGCGCACCGGCGCGATTTCGATGCCTTCGTTGAGCAGAAAGCCGCGAATACGCTCGGCGAATGCCAGGGCGTGTTCGCCGTCACCGTGCAGGCACACGGTTTGTGCCCGAATGGGCACGAATGTGCCGTCGATGGCGCGCACGCGTTGTTCCTTGACCATCATCAGCGTCTGCGCGAGGGCATCCTCTTCTCGCTCGATCAGCGCGCCGGGTGTGCCGCGCCTGACCAGCGAGCCATCCGGGTTGTAGCCCCGGTCGGCAAAGACCTCTTCCACGGCCGTCATGCCCGCCGCGCGCGCCGCCTTCACCATTTCGCCCCCGGCCAGACCGAAGATCGCCAGATCGGTGTCGAAGGCGCGAATCGCCTCGACCAGCGTTTCGGCCAGCGCCGGATCGCGCGCCGCCTGGTTGTACAGTGCCCCGTGCGGCTTGACGTGCGTGAGCCAACCGCCCTGCGCGCGCACCACCGCAGCAAGTGCGCCGATCTGATACAGCATGCCCGCACGGATTTCGTCGAGCGGGAGCTGCATTTCGGTGCGTCCGAAATTCTCGCGGTCGGGGAAACTCGGGTGCGCGCCGATGGCCACGCCGTTCTCGAGCGCCCAGCGCACGACCTGCTGCATCGTACCCGCGTCACCCGCATGCCAGCCGCAGGCCACGTTGGCGGAACTCACGAGCGCGAGCAGCGCTTCGTCGTAATCGCAACCTTCCCCGAGGTCCACGTTCAGATCGATCTTTGTCATGCATTCTCCTGCTGCGGGGGGGGGGGCGCCGGGGCGCACCGGCGTCTCGCCCTTTTTGCTCTCTCAACCCTGCCGCCCCCGGAAGTTCCGGTCTTTCACGCGCGCAGGCGTGAGATGGCGGTCAGCTTCGGCGCGCGCAATATGCCGCGATCGTGCCAGGCGAGCGCGCGCTCGACCTGTTCAAGATAACGCAGTTGTTCGCGCAGCGCTTCGCGCGCTTCGGCCGCCGTGCATTCCGAGAAATAGAGCGTGCTTCCCAGCCGTGCCTGCCCGAGCCGCCAAAGATCCGCCGTGATCACCGTGCCGATCTTCGGGTAGCCGCCGGTCGTTTGCGCGTCGGCAAGCAGAATGATCGGCTGCCCCGAGGGTGGAATCTGGATCACGCCCGGCACCACGCCGTGGGAGAGCAAATCGTGCAAGCGGTTCTTCTTGCGTGCGAGCGGCTCCGGCCCGGACAGCCGATAACCCATGCGATTGCTGTTGGGCGTGACCTGCCATGGGTCCTCCCAGAAGCGCTTGTGCGTTGCCGCCGTGAAGTCGTCGTACTCGGGGCCGGGCAGCACGCGCACGCGATGCGCCAGTGGATCGGACAGCCACAGCGGCGGGCGCACGCCCAGTGGCTGCACGTTGCGCGCGGCGCTCCCGGGGTGGCCGATCGGAATGCGGTCGCCGTCATGCAGCGCGCGTCCCTCGAAGCCGCCGAAGCCCGCTGTGAGGTCGGTGCTGCGCGATCCCAGCGTTTCGGGCACGTCGATCCCGCCCGCCACCGCCAGATACGTGCGCATGCCAAAGCGCGCCGGACGCAGTGTCAGTGTCTGGCCGCGGGCAACGGGAAAGCGCCACCACGACCACACGGCCTTGCCGTCCAGATCGGCGTGGCAGTCGGCGCCGGTTAGCGAGACGAGCGTGGCCGACGTGAAGCGCAGCACGCATGAGCCCATCGTGATTTCGAGGGTGGCGGCGCTCAGGTCGTTGCCCACCAGGCGGTTGGCAACGACACAGGCGAGCGGGTCGAGGGCGCCGCCGCTGGCGACACCGAACTCACGCTGACGGGTTCGGCCCAGATCCTGAACGGTCGTGAGCAGGCCGGCACGCTGGATATCGATCACAGGTCGAGACTCGCGATGGTGAAACGCACGCGGTCGCCCGGCGCCAACAAAGCGGGCGGGCTCGCGGCGGGGTCGAACAGAACGCTCGCGGCGTGGCCGATGATCTGCCAGCCGCCGGGCGAATCAAGCGGGTAGATACCGGTCTGCTTACCGCCGATGCCCACCGAGCCGGCCGGTACGGCGAGCCGCGGCTCCGCGCGGCGGGGCGTGGCGATCGATTCGTCCAGACCGCCCAGGTAGGCGAAGCCCGGCTGGAAACCCAGAAAGTAGACGATGTACTCCGGCGCGGCATGACGTTGCACGACGGTCTTCGGTTGCAGACGGGCATGCCTGGCGACCTCCGCCAGATCCGGACCGTGCTCGCCGCCGTAATGCACCGGGATCTCGATGTCGCGTCCGACTTCGCCGGCGGCGGGTGGCGTCTGCCAGGCGTCGCGCAAGCGCTCGGCCAGCATCTCGATATCGGTGGCGAGCGGGTCGAACAGCAGCGTGAGGTTGTTCATGCCGGGCACGACTTCGCGCACGTCGGGCCAGTTGCGGGCGAGAGCCGCCAGGTGCCAGACACGGCGCTGTGTGGCGAGCGTGGCGGACGTGGCGCTGGCGCCGCCTTCGCACACGAGCGCACTTTCGCCGAGCGGCAGAATCTTGAGCGTAGTCATGAACGGGAGGGAAGGGCCGACGCCGCCGAAGCGGGGCGCACGAACGTGGCGGATTCCGTCACGACGGCGTCGAGCGCCAGATCGTGTGCTTCGGCGCGAAGTTGTGCGATTTCCAGCGCGTCGTAGGCGATGCCGAGAGTTCGCGGCGCGGGGGACATCGCATGCAGCGTGCGGTCGTAGAAGCCTCCGCCGTAGCCGAGCCGCAAACCGTCGCGGGTAAAGCCGACGCATGGCACGAGCAGCAGGTCGGGCGCCAGCACATCGGTGTCGCGCGGCACGGGAATACGATAGCGGCCTTCCACCATGGGAGTGCCCGGTGTCCAGCGGTGGAAGACGAGCGGTGCGTCCGGTGCGGTGACCACGGGCAGGGCGGCGGACCGGGTGGCGCCTGCCGGGGCTTGCGCGAGCCATGCGGCAACGACGTCACGCGCATCGAACTCGCCCTGGATGGGCCAGTAGAACCCGATGCACCGCGGGGCGCGCCGGACAAGCTCGCCGGACAGTCGCGCAGCGAGCGCGGCGTCGCGCGCGGCGCGGTCTTCCAGCGTGCGTCGAGCGTCGAGCAGTGCCTTGCGCAACCGGGCCTTCGCGGCCGGTGCTTCCACCTCTGCCCTCGCCCCTTGATTTGCCCCGTTTCCCGACGTCTGAGCCGCCGTTTCGGCGGGGTCCCGTGCTATGCTTGGATTCACTTTTTACCCGACGCTCCCGAAGATGTCCGAACGTTTGACCCGAGTATATCGCGCCGCCGCGCTTGCCCTGACCGCTGCCGCGCTGGTGGCATGCAGCACGACCCAGGCGACCGGCCGTCCCAAGGCGCATACGGCGGTGAGCCGCTCGGCAACGTCTGCCGATGCGCTCTCCCAGCGCTCGCCGGACGACATCTTCGTCCAGCTGCGCGACGCTGCGCGCAGCAACGACACGCCGCGCGTGATGGCGCTCGCCGCGATGCTCACCGACTACGACGTGCCGTCGTACGTTCAGTATTTCCAGATCAAGTCGCGCATGTTCGATCGCTCGGGCAAGGCGCTCATCGATACGCCAGACGACGAAATTCGCGCCTTCCTGCGCGCGTACGACGGTCAGGCCATCGCCGATCGCATGCGCAACGACTGGCTGCTCGTGCTCGGCAAGCGGCACGACTGGCGGACCTTCGACGCGGAATACCCGAAATTCGTGCTCGATGACGATACGCAGGTCAAGTGCTATTCGCTGATGTCGCGGGCGTCGCGCGGCGAGAGCGTCACGCAGGCGGCCACCGATTTGCTGACCACGCCCAGGTATTACGGCGAGGGTTGCGTCGACATGATCAATACGCTGGCCGCGAGCGGCCAGTTGCCGCGCAAGGAAGTCTGGCACCAGATACGTCTGGCTTACGAGGAGAACTACACCTCGCTGGGCAAGCAGATCGCCGATGCGCTGGGCGCCGCGCGTCCGGACGACAGCCTGCTCGATATGGCGGCATCGCGGCCGGCGCAGATTCTCGCGCGCGGGGTGGATGGCTCCGAGGCATCGCGTCAGCTGGCATTGCTCGCGACCGTTCGCATGGCCCGCTCGGACGCCATGCTCGCCGCCAGCAGCTTCGGCGGCATTGCCGGCGGCCTGTCGCAGGAGGAGCGCGCCATCGGCTGGGGCGCGATCGGCATGCGCGGCGCGCTCGCGCAGAACCCGATGGCGATCAACTGGTACCGTCAGGCGGGCAACGCCAGGCTCTCGAACACGGCGCAGGAATGGAAGATCCGTGCGGCCTTGCGCGCAGGTGACTGGAACCTCGTGCGCATGGGCATCGAGGCGATGCCGGCGGCGCTGCGCGACGATGGCGTCTGGACTTACTGGTACGGTCGCGCGCTGCGTGAAGCCGGCCAGGCCGACGCCGCGCGTGCGCAGTTCCAGAAGATCGCCTCGCAGCCGAATTTCTATGGCCAGTTGGCGAACGAGGAACTCGGCAACAAGACGATGCTGCCGCCGCGCACCATCGTCACGCAGGCCGAGATCGACGCCAACCGCTCCAACCCCGGCTTTCTGCGTGCGGCCAAGTTCTACGATCTGGGCCTGCGTTTCGAAGGCAATCGCGAGTGGAACTGGGAATTGCGCGGCATGACGGACCGTCAGCTGATCGCCGCAGCGCAATACGCCAATGGCATCGAGCTGTTCGACCGAGCCGTGAACACGGCGGATCGCACGAAAGTCGAGCACGATTTCACGCTGCGCTATCTCATGCCGTTTCGCGACAAGGTCGATCGCTTCTCCAGGAGTGTCGATCTGGACGAAGCGTGGGCGTATGGCCTGATTCGCCAGGAGTCGCGTTTCATCATCAATGCCCGCTCGTCCGCGGGCGCCGGTGGTCTGATGCAGGTCATGCCCGCCACGGCCAAGATGGTCGCCAGGCAGATCGGCATGGATTACAGCCCGGGCATGATGCACGACATCGATACCAATATCCGTCTGGGTACCAGCTATCTGTCGGGAATCTACAATCAGTTCGACGGATCGGCCGTGCTGGCGTCTGCCGGTTACAACGCAGGCCCGGGGCGTCCGCGCACGTGGCGCTCCACGCTCGAACGTCCGGTCGAGGGCGCGATCTTCGCGGAGACGATCCCGTTCAACGAGACGCGTCAGTATGTCGAGAACGTATTGTCGAATACGACGTATTACTCGGCCATCATCACGGGCCGTCCGCAATCGCTCAAGGAGCGGCTCGGCGTAATCCTGCCCCAGTGACCGGGCAGCGGCCGGCGCCGCGTACCCACAGTCATACCGCGGAGGTGACGCATGCGCTATAACGTTTGTGTCGTCGGGGGCACCGGCTTCATCGGTAGCCATCTGGTAGCGAGACTGGTGACGATGGGACACGTCGTGCGCCTGCCGACGCGACGTGCCGAAGCCGCCAAGGCCCTCGCCGTGCTGCCCGGCGTGGAACTCGTGGAATGCGACGTGCACGACCCCCGCGCGCTGGAGCGTGTCATCGCCGGCAGCGACGCCGTCATCAATCTCGTCGGTATTCTGCACGGCGAGCGCGGCACGCCTTACGGCCGGGCATTTGCGCGGGCGCACGTCGAGCTGCCCCGCAAGATCGCGCAGGCCTGCTCGGATCGCGGCATTGCGCGCCTGCTTCACATGAGCGCGCTGGGCGCCGATTCGAACGGCCCGAGCATGTACCAGCGTTCGAAAGGCGACGGCGAGGTGGCGATTCGCGAGACGGGCATTGCCGCCACGATCTTCCGTCCCTCGGTGGTGTTCGGCCCCGGCGACCATTTTCTGAATACGTTCGCCAGGCTGCAACGCCGTTTGCCCATCGTGCCGCTCGCGGGCGCGAAGGCGCGGTTTCAGCCGGTCTATGTGATGGACGTTGCGCAGGCGTTCGCCAACGCGCTCGACAACGACGTTACCGTGGGCAAGACGTACGAGCTTGGCGGCCCGGACGTCTACACGCTGGAGGAACTGGTGCGCTTTGCCGGTGCGGCGTGCGGGTGCGGGCGTCCGATCCTGCCGTTGCCGGACAGCACGGCGCGGCTCCAGGCGGCGATCTTCGAAAAACTCCCGGGCGAGCCGATCCTCACACGCGATAATCTCGACTCGATGACGGTCGACAACGTCATGACAGGCCCGTTGGCGCCGGAACTGGGGGTGGTGCCGAACGGGCTGGAGATCGCCGTCGATTATCTCAACGGCGGCCACTGGGAAAAGCGCATGTCGGACTATCGGCGTTTCGCCGGCCGCTAACGTTCCGCCACGTTCCGCCACGCTTCGCCCGCCCCCCATCCTTATCGTTTCGCGCCATGCAACTTATCATCGCCAACAAAAAATACTCTTCGTGGTCGATGCGCCCGTGGGTGCTGCTCAAGCACTTCGGCATCGACTTCGAAGAGAAGAACGTATGGCTCGCGCAGCCCGACTCGCGCGAGCAGATTCTGCGGTATTCGCCCACGGGGAAAGTGCCGTGTCTGATCGATAACGGCATCACCGTGTGGGACTCGCTCGCGATCTGCGAATATCTGGCCGACGCCTATCCGCATCTGCCGCTGTGGCCGGCATCGCTCGGCGCCCGCGCCCACGCCCGCAGCATCTGCGCCGAGATGCACAGCGGCTTCACGGCGCTGCGCACGAACATGTGGATGAACGTCGCCGCCCATTGGCCGGGCGCGGGCGCGACGCCCGAGGTCCTGGCCGACGTGCAGCGCGTCGAAGCCATTTGGGAAGACTGTCTCGCGCGTTACGAGGGGCCGTTCCTGTTCGGCGATTTCTCGATTGCCGACGCGTTCTACGCGCCTGTCGTGATGCGTTTCGCGACGTTTGAGCCAGCGTTGTCGGTGCATGCGAAAGCCTATGCCGAGCGCATTCGTGAAGTGCCGACGGTGCAGTCGTGGGTGGCCGGTGGACGCGCCGAGACGCAAAGCATCCCTTTCTACGACGTGCGCCCATGAAGATTTACGCTGTGGGCGGGGCCATCCGTGACGAGATGCTGGGCCTGCCCGTCAAGGATCGCGACTATGTCGTGGTCGGCGCGACGCCCGCGGAAATGGTCGCGCAAGGCTTTCGTCCCGTTGGCCGCGACTTCCCCGTGTTCCTCCACCCGAAGACCCAGGCCGAGTACGCCCTCGCCCGGACCGAGCGCAAGACGGCGCGCGGCTATCACGGCTTTGCGTTCTACTTCGCACCGGAAGTCACACTTGAAGAGGATCTGATCCGGCGCGACTTCACGATCAACGCGATGGCGCGCGAAGTCTTGCCGGACGGCAGCCTGTCCGAGGTGCTCGTCGATCCTTATGGCGGCAAGCGCGATCTGGAGGCACGGCTGTTCCGGCATGTCGGCGAGGCGTTTGCCGAAGATCCGGTGCGGATTCTGCGATGCGCCCGATTCGCGGCGCGTTTCACCGACTTCTCCGTGGCCGGGGAAACGCTCGCGCTCATGCAGCGGATGACGGCGAGTGGCGAAGTGGACGCGCTCGTGGCAGAGCGCGTCTGGCAGGAAATCTCGCGCGGATTGATGGAGCGCCGGCCGTCGCGCATGTTCGATGTCTTGCGTGCGGCCGGCGCGCTGGAGCGCATTGCGCCGGAGGTGGCGCAACTGTGGGGCGTGCCGCAACGTGCCGACTACCATCCGGAAGTGGACACCGGCGTGCACGTGATGATGGTGCTCGACTACGCCGCGGCGCGGGGCTTTTCACTGCCGGTGCGCTTCGCCGCGCTCACGCACGATCTCGGCAAGGGAACGACACCGGAAGACGTGCTGCCGCGCCACATCGGCCACGAAGGGCGCAGCGTCGGATTGCTCGGGCCGTTATGCGCGCGCCTGCGCGTGCCGGTCGATTGCCGTGAACTGGCGGAGGTCGTCGCGCGCGAGCACGGCAATATCCATGCGAGCCGGAAGTTCGGCGCGGGAGCGCTCGTGCGGTTGCTGCAGAGGTGCGACGCATTACGCAAACCTGAGCGCTTCGTCGAGGTGCTGCAAGCCTGTGAAGCGGATGCACGCGGGCGCGGCGGCGACTTCGCCACCGCGCCGTATCCTCAACGCGAGCGTCTGATGGCGGCGCTCGCGGCGGCGCGCAGCATCGACGCGGGTGCGGTTGCGCGCCGGTACGCCGGTCAGCCCGAGAAGATTCGCGAGGCGGTGCAAGCCGCGCGAATCGATGCCGTCGAAGCTGCCGGTCTGCGTGGCGAGGACGGCTGAATGTCTTATTCGAACGCCTTGTCGTTCGGATTGGCGTAAAGCTGCTTGAGTTGATCGCTCATCGGGAAGTTGAAGCTGATGTTCTTCGGCGGCACCGGCGTTTCGAACCACTTCTTGTACATCGCATTGATCTCGCCGCTCTTCATCACGCCGGCCAGGGTGTCGTCCACCAGCTTTTTGAATTCGGCGTCGCCGTGTTTCATCATGAAGCCATAGGCTTCGAACGATTGCGGCGAGCCGGTCACGACCCAGTCGTCGGGATTGCGGCCCATGGTGCGTGCGCCGGCAAGCAGCACGTCGTCCATCATGAACGCCTGCACACGGCCGCCTTGCAGCATCGTGAACGACTCGCCGTAATCCTTGCCCGAGATCACGTTCATGTTCATCTTCTTCTCGTTGTTCATCTTGTTCAGGATGCGCTCCGAGGTCGTGCCCGCATTCGTGACCACCGACTTGCCCGCCAGATCCGGGAAGTCCTTCACGCCGGAATTCCTGTTCGTGAGCAGACGCGTGCCGGCCACGAAGAACGTGTTCGAAAAGTTGACCTGCGCCTGACGCGCCTTGAGGTTCGTCGTCACGCCGCACTCGATGTCGACCGTGCCGTTCTGCACGAGGGCGATGCGGTTCTGCGAGGTGACGGGAATGAACCGCACTTGCAGATCGGGCTTCTTCAGCCGGGTCTTCACGGCGTCGACCACCTTGTTGCACAGGTCCTGCGAATAGCCGATGACCTTCTGATTGTTGTCGTAATACGAGAACGGGATCGACGACTCCCGATGGCCGATCGAGATCACGCCGCTGCTTTCGATCTTTTGCAACGTCTCCGATGCGCCCTGGGCCACGGCCGCTCCTGCCGTCAAAGTCATCGCTACGCCCAGTATCCCTCGCATCACCCCGGTCAATCGCGTCTTGATCATGTCCTGCTCCTGAAATGGTCGTCGCATGTGATTCACGTCTGAATCATTTGTTTCATGGTAATTTTTTTGCAACAAATGATCAAATCATTGTTAACCCTGAACCTCGGGACGGACCGGAACAGATGGGGTGGGCCTGCAGACGTGAGACGTGCGATGGCAACGGGAGGAAGCGGGCGCCGCCTTGCGCGAGCCGTTGGAAAGGACGGTGCCGGCGAGCGATGGTCGCGGACGAAGGCAGCTGTCGGGGGCAGCGGATATGCGGTGCAACAGGTGTTGCGAGGCGGCGGGCGAAGTCACGCCGGGATGCCAACGGCGGTGGGTGCCGCCGGCGGGATAAGCGCGGGCGTTACAGCAATCGAATCAACAGATTGAAGACGAGCGAGAGCAGGACGGTCGAGGCGAACGGGAAGACCATTTCCTTGCCACGCCAACGCAGGCGTACGTCGCCGGGCAGGCGGCCGATGCCGAGCTTGGCGAGCCACGGCGCGGCCGCCGAGAGAACGCAGATCGCGAAGAAGATCGTGAACATCCAGCGAAACATCGGCGGCTCCCCGGTCGGTGGTGTGCTCAGAGGGCGTGGCTGCGCTCGCCGGTGGCGAAGCCGTTCAGACCGGCCCATTCGTCCATGCCCCGCCCGAAGGCGATGACCTTGAACAGTTCGCCCATTTCGGCTTCCGACAGCAGCTTCTGCGCGGCGGAGGCGGCGGGCAGGAACGTCTTCGGATCGGTGGGATCGAGGGCGCTCATCAATTCGACGATGCCCGCATTCATCAGGAAACGCGCCTGCGACGTGAAGCCGAGCAGATCGAGGCCGGCTTCGACGCCGGCGTCGGCAATGCCGGAAAATTCCACGTGCGCGGTGATGTCCTGCAAGCCCGGGTAATAGAACGGATCGTCGTGAGCGTGATGGCGGTAGTGGCACATGAGCGTGCCGCCCGAGCGTTGCGCGTGGTAGTACTCGCGCGCCGGGAAACCATAGTCGATCAGCAGCAGCACACCGCGCGCAAGCAGTGGCGCCACGCTGCGCACGAATGCCGCGGCCGCCTCGTGGGTCTCGGTGAGGTATTCCTGCGTTGGCGGCAGATCGGCCAGCCTGTCGAGCGCTTCCGGCAGCGGGCCGGCAGGGCGGCGTTCCTCCCAGGCGAAACCGTCCGGCGTGAGCACCACGCCGCGCTCGAACCAGTGCGGTTCACGATTTTCGTCGGGACGTCTCGCCCACAGGCGTACGGGCATGGCATCGAGGACTTCGTTGCCGAGCATCACGCCATGGAAGGCGTCGGGTAACCGGTCGAGCCACGTCACGCGACCGAGAAGATGCGGCGCGGCCTTCTCGATGGTCGCACGCTGGCGCGCACGCAACTCGCCCGAGAGCTCCATGATCGCGTACTGCTCGCACGGCACACCGTCGGCGTCGAGCGCGAGCAGAAGGTCGGCGGCAAGGCGTCCGGAACCGGCGCCGAACTCCAGCACGCGTGCGTCGCCCGTCTGCTCGAAGATCTCGGCGAGTTGGCGGGCCAGCGTCCGCGCGAAGAATGGCGTGAGTTCGGGGGCCGTGACGAAGTCACTGCCATCGGCGGCCAGCCGTCCGAACTTGGCCGCGCCGGCGGCGTAATAGCCCAGGCCGGGGGCGTACAACGCCAGTTCCATAAAGCGGTCGAACGGTAGCCAGCCGTCGCTTGCAGCGATGGCGTCGGCGAGATGAACCGTGAGGCGGCGCGAGTGTTCGAGCGCGTCCGTCTCCGGAACGGGTAAACTATGGGGTTTCGGTGCGGCCTGATTCATGCGGGCATTGTAACGGAGACGGTGCGGGCTGGCTGCTATCGTTGGGATAAGCGCGTCCGTGGGCATATTCGGTGATTTTTGCACCGGGTTTTGCCGGTTTTCGATGATTTTCGCGAGTATTTCGCCATTTCCCGCAATGCTCGCCGTCCGCATGCGGACGCGGGAGGCGGCGGCGGCCGGATGCGTTGCGCTGTCCGTGTGGCTCCGGGCCGCCCGAAGTTCGTCTCTCTATCTGCCCAGTGACAGGCATTCGACAGGAATTCGCCGCATGACCGTTGCATCGACGCCACGCCCCGCATCTGCCGCCAGCGGCCTCGCCGGCACGCCCGACGTGCCGCGCGTCGCGCTCGTGACAGGCGGCGCGCGCCGCATCGGCCGGGCCATTGCGTTGCAGCTGGCGGGCACGGGTTGGGACGTCGCGGTGCACTACGAGCGTTCGCACGACGAGGCGCTCGACACTGTCGCTGCCATCGAGGCGATGGGCCGCCGCGCGGTGGCGTTGCAGGCGTCGCTGGCCGACGAGGCCGCCACGGCCGGCCTGATCGGCCGTTGTCGCGAGACGCTGGGCGTGCCGCGCTGTCTGGTGAACAATGCTTCGCGCTTCGAGTATGACAGTGCCGACGACTTCGGCTATCAGGCGCTGGAGCGTCACATGCGGGTGAATGCGGGCGCGCCGCTCGTGCTCGCGCGCGAGATGCATGCGGCACTTGGCGAGACGGGGCGCGGCGTGGTCGTCAATCTTCTCGATCAGAAGCTGGCGAATCCGAACCCCGATTACCTGTCTTACACGTTGTCCAAGGCGGCGCTCGACGTGGCGACGACCCTGCTGGCGCAGGCTTTCGCGCCGCGTTTGCGTGTCGTCGGCGTGGCGCCGGGCGTCACGCTGCTGTCCGCCGACCAGACGCCGGAGGGTTTCGCCGCCGCCCATGCGTCGACCCCGCTGGGCGCATCGTCGACGCCGGAGGACATCGCTCAGGCGGTGGCTTATCTGGCCGACGCGCCCGCCGTCACCGGCACGGTGCTGTATGTCGATGGCGGCCAGCATCTCGCGAGTTCGTCGCGCGACGTGAAATTCCTGACCGAGCCGGCCGATGCCGACCGGTCTCGTTGATTGTCATTACGAGTCTTCAAAATGCATAGCGCTCTTTCCCACCCTCGCCTGATGGACTGCCGTCGCATGTTCCTGCGCGACTACGAGGTGTTCATCAATATCGGCGTGCACGATCATGAAAAGCGTGGCGAGCAGCGCGTGCTGATCAACGTGCAGTTGTTCGTGCCGCTGGCCGACAGCACGCCCACGGAAGACAAGCTCGACGAAGTCGTCGACTACGACTTCATGCGCGAGACCATCGCCAGGCGGGTGGGGCAGGGCCATATTCACTTGCAGGAAACCCTGTGCGACGACGTCGCGCGTGCGTTGCTGGCGCATCCGCGCGTGCGTGCCGTGGGGGTGTCGACCGAGAAGCCCGACGTTTATCCCGATTGCCACTCGGTGGGCATCGAAGTGTTTCAGATGAAGGATGCCTGACATGAGTGCCGTCATGCCCGAGACCGGCGCGCCGTTGGCGGCGACCGGCAATGCCGCCGCCGATAGCGTGAAGAAAGCGCAGAAGCTGGCGTTCGAAAACAACAAGCTCGAAAAGCGTCTGTTCCGTCTGACGGGGCAGGCCATCGGCGACTACAACATGATCGAGCAGGGCGATCGCGTGATGGTGTGCATGTCCGGCGGCAAGGACAGCTACGCCATGCTCGACATCCTGCTCAAACTGCGCGAGCGCGCACCGATCGATTTCTCCATCGTCGCGGTGAACCTCGACCAGAAGCAGCCGGGCTTTCCCGAGCATGTCCTGCCGGACTACTTCCGCGCCATCGGTGTGGATTTCCACATCGAGAATCAGGACACGTACTCCATCGTCAAGCGCGTGGTGCCCGAGGGCAAAACCACGTGTTCGCTGTGTTCGCGCCTGCGTCGCGGCATTCTGTACCGCGTGGCGGGCGAACTCGGTGCGACGAAGATCGCGCTGGGGCACCATCGCGACGACATCATCGAGACGTTGTTCCTGAACCTCTTCTATGGTGGCAAGCTCAAGGGCATGCCGCCGAAGCTGCAATCGGACGACGGCAAGAACGTGGTGATTCGCCCACTCGCCTATGTGCGCGAGCCGGATCTGGAGCGTTACGCCGAGTACAAGCAGTTCCCCATCATTCCGTGCACACTGTGCGGCAGTCAGCCGAACCTCAAGCGCGCAGAGATGAAGTCGCTCATCCGCCTGTGGGAGAAGCAGCATCCGGGGCGCATCAAGTCGATTTTCAGCGCGCTGTCGAATGTGGTGCCGTCGCACCTCATGGACACGAATCTGCACGACTTCAAAAATCTGCGCGCGACCGGACAACCCGACCCGCTCGGTGACATTGCGTTCGACGAGGCGCCCTGCGGCGATGAGAACGATGCGGGCATCATCCGTATCACTCAATTCGACGACTGAGCGCCATCGGAACCGTTTGTCAGCCGTCTTCCCGATGCGTCCCGGCCATTGACCGGCGGGACGCGGGAACCTGAATCCAGCCATCCTATTTTCGAATCGTTTGACGCCATGAATATTGTGATTCTCGCCGCCGGCATGGGTAAGCGCATGCGCTCGAAGTTGCCCAAAGTGTTGCAACCGCTGGCCGGCCGCCCGCTGCTCTCGCACGTGATCGCGACGGCGCGCAAACTGGCGCCGGGCAAGCTTATCGTGGTGATCGGGCACGGCGGCGACGCCGTGCGCGAAGCCGTTGCCGCAGAGGGCGTACTCTTCGCCGAACAGACCCAGCAACTGGGGACGGGGCACGCCGTGCAGCAAGCCGTCTCATTGCTCGACGAATCGGCACCGACGCTCGTACTCTACGGGGATGTGCCGCTCACTCGCGCCGAGACGTTGCAGGGCCTGGTCGACGCGGCCGGCAGCGACAAGCTGGGCGTGCTCACGGTCGATCTGGACGACCCGAGCGGCTATGGCCGTATCGTGCGCGACGCCTCGGGTAACGTGCAGCGCATCGTCGAGCAAAAGGATGCCAACGAAGCCGAACTGGCGATTCGCGAAATCAACACCGGCATTCTGGTCGCGCCGACGTGTGCGCTCAAGGGCTGGCTCGGCGGCCTGAAGAACCAGAATGCGCAGGGCGAGTACTATCTGACCGACGTGATCGCGTGCGCCGTCGCCGACGGGGTGAGCGTCGTGACTACGCAGCCGGCCTTCGCATGGGAGCCGAGCGGGGTGAACGACAAGGCGCAGCTCGCCGGACTGGAGCGCGACTATCAGCGCAATGCGGCGGGGGCGCTGCTCGCGGCCGGCGTCACGCTGATCGATCCGGCGCGATTCGACGTCCGTGGCGAGATCGAATGCGGCACCGATGTGTCCATCGATGTGAACTGCGTATTCGAAGGCAAGGTGACGATCGGCAATGGCGCGTCCATCGGTGCTAACTGTGTCATCCGCAACAGCACGATCGGTGCCGGCACGCGTATCGAGGCGTTCAGCCATCTGGACGGTGCGACGGTCGGAGCGGACGCGCATATCGGACCGTATGCGCGGCTGCGCCCTGGCGCCGATCTGGCAGACGACGTGCATATCGGCAACTTCGTGGAAGTGAAGAACGCGTCGATGGCGAAGGGCGCCAAGGCCAACCATCTGGCGTATGTCGGCGATTCGACCGTGGGCGCGCGCGTGAACATCGGCGCGGGCACGATCACGTGCAACTACGACGGCGCGAACAAGCACCGCACGATCATCGAGGACGACGTCTTCATCGGTTCGGACACGCAACTCGTCGCCCCCGTTACGGTGCGCCGGGGCACGACCATCGCCGCGGGCACGACCGTGTGGAAGGACACGCCGGAAGATTCGCTGGTGCTAAACGGCAAGACGCAGGAAGCGAAGGCGGGTTATGTCCGTCCGCGCAAGCAGAAGCAGTAAAATCGGCAGTTATGTGCCGGTGAACCGCGGGAACACGTATACGCGGGCGCCGGCGGATTGAAGCGGATCTCATCCGATCGAACGAGCCGGAATTTCCGGCATTCAAGGAAGCGAATATGTGCGGCATTGTCGGCGCGGTAGCGCGACGTAATGTAGTACCGGTGTTGGTCGAAGGGCTGCGCCGTCTGGAGTATCGCGGCTACGACTCATGCGGCGTGGCCGTATTGAAGGACGGCGTACCGCAGCGTGCGCGCAGTGTGTCGCGCGTGGCCGACCTCGACGAGCAGCTCACACAGACGCAATTGGCCGGCGAGACGGGCATTGCTCACACGCGCTGGGCGACGCACGGCGCACCGGTCACGAATAACGCGCACCCGATCTTCTCGCGCGATGAAGTGGCGCTGGTGCATAACGGCATCATCGAAAACCACGAGAGCCTGCGCGACGAATTGCGCGGCCTGGGTTACGAGTTCGTGTCGCAGACCGACACCGAAGTCATCGCGCATCTGATTCATCACATGCTGTCCAATGGTGCGGCCGGCGACCTGTATAAGGCGGTGCGTCTGGCGACGCGCCGTTTGCACGGGGCATATGCCATCGCCGTCTTTCGCAAGCAGGAGCCGCACCGTGTCGTGGGTGCGCGTGCGGGCTCGCCGCTGGTGGTCGGCGTGGGCGAAGGCGAAAACTTCCTCGCTTCCGACGCGCTGGCGCTCGCGGGTACGACCGATCAGTTCATCTATCTGGAAGAGGGCGATGTCGTCGAGCTCTCGCTCGATGGCGTGAAGATCGTCGATCGCAACGATAACGCCGTCGAGCGCGAAGTGCGCACGGTGCAGGCCTATACGGGCGCAGTGGAGTTGGGGCCGTATCGCCACTACATGCAGAAGGAAATCTTCGAGCAGCCGCGCGCCATCGGCGACACGATGGAAGGCGTGGAAGGCATCTCGCCGACGCTTTTCGGCGAGAACGCCGAGGCGACACTCGGCAGCGTGGACTCGATTCTGATTCTGGCTTGCGGCACGAGCTACTACTCGGGCATGACGGCGAAGTACTGGCTGGAGTCGCTGGCGCAGATCCCGACGCAGGTCGAAGTGGCGAGCGAATATCGCTATCGCGACAGCGTGCCGAACCCGAAAACGCTGGTGGTGACGATCTCCCAGTCGGGCGAGACGGCCGATACGATGGCGGCGCTGCAACACGCACAGTCGCTGGGCATGACGAACACGCTGGCGATCTGCAATGTGGGCACGAGTGCGATGGTGCGCCAGACGGCGCTGCACTACCTTACGCGCGCGGGCACGGAAATCGGTGTGGCGTCGACGAAGGCATTCACGACCCAGCTCACGGCCTTGTTCCTGCTCACGTTGACGATTGCGAAGTTGCGCGGTCGCCTCTCGACGGCGCAGGAAGCGGAATATCTGACGCAACTGCGTCATCTGCCGGCGGCGCTCAACAGTGTGCTGACGCTGGAGCCGCAGATCATCGCGTGGGCGGAAGAGTTTGCGCGGCGCGAAAATGCGTTGTTCCTCGGGCGCGGCCTGCACTATCCGATCGCTCTGGAAGGTGCGCTCAAGCTCAAGGAAATCTCGTACATCCACGCTGAGGCTTACCCGGCGGGCGAACTGAAGCATGGCCCGCTGGCATTGGTGACGGAACAGATGCCGGTGGTGACGGTCGCGCCGCGCGATGCGCTGGTGGAAAAGCTGAAGTCGAACATGCAGGAAGTGCGGGCGCGCGGCGGCCAGTTGTATGTCTTCGCCGACTCGGACACCGAGATCGCGAACGCCGAAGGCTTGCACGTGATCCGCATGCCGGAGCACTACGGCCAGCTTTCTCCGATCCTGCATGTCGTGCCGCTGCAACTGCTCGCGTACCACACGGCGTGCGCACGCGGTACCGACGTCGACAAGCCGCGCAACCTCGCCAAATCGGTAACGGTGGAGTAAGCGCCGGCCTTACGCTTGTGGCGTGGCCGACCACACGGCGAGTTCGTAGCCGTCCGGGTCGAGAAAGTGGAACCGGCGACCGCCGGGAAACGAAAATACCGGGCGGCTGATCCTGGCGCCGGCCGCTTCGATGCGTCGTTGCGTTTCCGAAAGGTCGTCGGCGTACAGAATGACCAGTGGCCCGCCGGGACGGACGGCTTCGCCTGTCGTGAAGCCTCCCGTCAGACGGCCATCCGTGAATTCCGTATACGTCGGGCCGTAGTCGGTAAACGTCCAGTCGAACACGCTGCCGTAAAAGGCCTTGCTGCGCGCGATGTCGCTGACGTTGAACTCGATATTGTCGATCTGGCGATCGGTGCCTCGGTGGCTCATTCGTGGTCTCCGTGGGATGGCTGCGCGTCCGGCAGCGCGTAGCAAAAATGGTAGGCGTGCTTGCCGTCGGTAATGTCGATGACCAGGCTGCCTGTCAAACCGGCGAGCGCCTCGGTGCCGGAATCGGGCACGACGGTAATCGATTGCGTGGGGACACCGCGCGTCATCGTGCAACTGTGCTGCAACACGAATGTGCCGCTACGCCCGTGAAGCGTGCCGCGTACCGTCTCCATCGCAACGTACCCGGCGGAGCCCGGCGTATCGCTGCGAAACGACAGCATTTCGCCCTTGCCGGTGGCGCTCAAATCGCCGTGATACGTCTTGTCGAGGGAGAGACGTCCGAGCGCCGTATCTTCCGCGACCGTGCTTAGCGGTTGCGGCGCGAGTTGAACGTCGAACGGCCCCTTCGCCGAGACGTTCACATTTGCCATGTTCGTCACGTCTGCACTCCTTACCTGAGTACTGTGTTTTTGTACAGTGTACCCGAACGCGAACAAGATGCAAGGCCGGCGGTGCAGGTTTCGGCTAGCCCGGCCCAGCGCCCCAACAAAAAAGGGAGTCCCGCCAGGGACTCCCCAAAAAAGCCGGGAGCACTCAAATCAACTACAAAAACATCTCGCGAAGACGTTGGCTCAGAACTTGTGGCGCAGGCCCGAGATCACGGCCGTCTGCGACTTCGTGCTCGACGCACCGCCAGCACCGTTGATCGATGCCGCCGTCGCGTCGCCCGCTGCCTTCTGATAGATGCCGACCAGATACACGTCGGTACGCTTCGAGAGCAGGTAGTCCACCGCGGCGTTGACCTGGTGGTACTTCGGGCTCAGGTTGGCGAGCGTGGCGCTACGCGTGCTGGCGTCCGTGTACGTGTACGACAGGCCGAGCAGCAGCGCCGGCGTAAGGTTGTACGTGCCGTTCAGTTCATAGTTCGACACACGTGCGCCCGTGCCGCCGACATAACGCAACTGCGTGTTGCTGTACACGAAGCCGACGTTGGCCGGACCGAACTTGTAGCTGCCGCCGGTGGCGAATACGCGCTGCTTGTCCACGCCCACCGTTGCCGTGCCGACCTTCGCCGAATAGAAATCGCCACTGTAGTCGCCGACCACCGCACCGCTGGTGTTGCCGCCGTTCGGCGTACCGACTTCCAGGTAACCGATGCCGAACCTGAACGGACCGTTCGCGTAGCTCGCGCCCAGACTCCATGCACGATTGTTAGCGAAACCGTTGCCCGGCGTGCTGCTGCTCGGCTGGTTCGAGAAGCCATACAGGCCCCCGAACGAGAAGCCGGCGTAGTTCGCGCTCGTGTATTTGATCGAGTTGTTGATGCGGAACGAGTTATACAGGTTGTCGACGTCGCCGACGTGGGCGCCGAGCTTCGTGGCAAACTGTTTGGCAGACGTGAGGCCGCTCACGAAGTCCACCACGGAGTCATATTGGCGGCCGATGGTCAGGCTACCGAACGTCTTGTTCGACAGACCGACGAATGCCTGACGGCCGAACTCGCGGCTGCCCTGACCCAGTGCGCCGTTCGTGATGTTGAAGCCGTTCTCCAGCGTGAAAATGGCCGACGTGCCGCCGCCCAGATCTTCCGAACCCTTCAGGCCCCAGCGGTTGCCCGATTGCAGGCCGTCGGCCGTCGTGAAGTTCTTGCTGCCGCCGACATTGCTCACATAGGCCAGACCGCCGTCGAGAATGCCGTACAGCGAGACGTTGCTCTGTGCGTGTGCAGCACCGGCAGCGGTGGCTGCGATAACGCCACACAGTGCGGCGGCCAATTGCGTCTTTTTCATCGGTCGATTCCTCTATCGATAACTTGGTAATCAATTCGAACCCTTCGCCCGCGAACGGACGCCCCGTGGGTTCGGGCCGAACTATATCGAACGGAACCGCGATTCCATAGGTGTATTAACGAAAACGCACGCGAGATGTCTTGCCGTTGCAACGTATCGGATGCCCGGCGGACGAATGTCAGAAATTTCATTGTCATGACACATGCTGGCCGTATAAACGGAATGGGCGCAAAGTGAAGTGGTCGCACGGACACTTCGGCGTGCGAATCTTGTCAACGCGTCGACTTCACCGCATCCATGCATGCGACGGTGTCGTCGTACGCGGCGCACGCGGACTGCGCCATGCGTCGCGTGCGCTCCGCAACCAGCACGGCATACCGCCTGCGCACCTTGTCGGCGTAGCGTCGGCGCAGCGTCGCGCGCGCGTCGCCCGTCCCCGCGTTGTAGGCGCCGACAGCCTCCCATCCATAGCCATACTGGCGCACGAACCCCGCGAGTATCCACGCGCCCGCGGTGATCGACGCGCAGGCGTCGTCGCGCAGACGTCGCTCCGTGACGCCGTACCGTGAGAGCTTCGGCAAATGGATGCTGTTGATCTGCATGAGTCCGATGTCGTACGTGCCGTTGCGATTCGTGTTGCGCGCCGTCATGTCGAGATTCGATTCGACTTGCGCTATGGCATAGAGCAGCAACGGGTCGAGGCGATAGCGCTCGGCAGCCACATCCCAGCAATCGGCATAGGCGCGCGGGGCGTGCAGCGCCGAGGCGGCCGATAGGGCAACGAACATGACGACCGCGACTTTGCGCACGCGGAGGTGTGTCGGGTTCATCGGGCAATGTCCGGTATCGGCAAGGGGGCGTTTCCCGCGTATGTGCACTCTGGGAAATTATCGCCGTGCCCGCGCAACGCCGACTTTCAAAATGCGCTCCGGCGCGCGCGATGTGCAGGATCCGGCGAGGCGCGCCGAACCGATCCGCCGCCATCCGTGAAGGGACTTCGTCGCATGGAATGACGAAATGACATGAATAACGACTGTTTCGTCACGAAAAATATATTTATCGACGAAATGACGCTACATTTCATCGTCGCGTCTCCCTAGAATTGAAGCACTGGCGCGCCGGCGGCATGAACCGCGCGGCGCATCGACCGGCGTTCGTGAAATGGGGGACAACATGAAGAAGATCGCCTTGCTGGGTGCGGGACACATCGGTCAGACCATCGCACGCTTGTTGCACGACAGCGGCGATTACCAGGTGACGGTATTCGACCGGAATGCGAAGTCCCATGCCGTCGTGCGCGACCATGCGCATGCCTTCGTCGAACTGTCGCATCACGACACCGGGTCGCTCCAGCGCGCCGTCGCTGGTTTCGACGCCGTGGTCAACGCGTTGCCGTACACCATGGCGACAAGTGCCGCGACCGCGGCCGTGGCGGCCGGGTGCCACTATTTCGATCTGACGGAGGACGTGGCCGCCACGCACGCAATCGCGCAACTCGCGCAGGGCGCTTCGACGGTGCTCATGCCGCAATGCGGATTGGCGCCCGGGTTCATTGCCATCGCCGCGCACCATCTCGCTGCGGCGTTCGATCAGGTCGATTCGGTGAAGATGCGTGTCGGTGCGCTACCGGCGTTCCCGACCAACTCACTGAAGTACAACCTCACCTGGAGCGTCGACGGTCTCATCAACGAGTACTGCCAGCCCTGCGAAGCCATACGCGACGGCGTCCGGCTTAGCGTGCAGCCGCTGGAAGACCTGGAGCATTTCTCGCTCGACGGCGTGGAATACGAGGCATTCAACACGTCGGGAGGACTGGGAACGCTGTGTGAAACGTTGGCCGGGCACGTGCGCGACCTCGACTACAAGTCGGTGCGTTATCCGGGCCACGGCGCCTTGATGAAAGTGCTGCTCAACGAGTTGCGGCTGAAGGACGATCAGGAAACGATCAAGACGATTCTCAAACGGGCGATTCCCAGCACGTTGCAGGACGTGGTGCTGATCTTTGTGGTCGTGAACGGATTGCGCGCTGGCGTGCTTACGCAAGAAGTCTTCGCGCGCAAGATCTTTGCGGAGCGCAACAACGGGCATAGCGCCAGTGCCATTCAGATCACGACGGCATCGGCCGTCTGTGCCGCCGTCGACATGTTCTTTGCGAAACAACTGCCGCAGCGGGGCTTCGTGCGGCAAGAGCAGATCGCGCTGCCGGACTTTCTGGCCAATCGCTTCGGCCAGGTCTACGCGCACTCCACCCACATCGAATCGCTTTCCTGAGCGCGGCACGGCGCCCCAAAAGAATGGCGGCCTGCCAAGCGGCGCCCCCGCGCCGCCGGGCCGTCGTCAAGGAAAACATGTCGACAGTGCCTGGCGAAGGCGTAGCCGCCACGGGGAGACAGCACCGTACGTTTTGACATCGCATATCGCGCGCGAGGCGGGATGAGCGCCGGATCGGCGGTGTAGCTCGCGCCCTTGACGAATTGGGGGGGATAAATTTCCTGAAATTGATATTTTTAGGAAAAATTTACCTAGTGCGCTGTCCCAAAAATAACTTTATGTAACATATCCTTGCCTTATGATCGAGTTATGGTGGACTGGAGGTGATCATGGGGCGCAAAGGAATCGAGATTGTGATGTCGGAACTGGAGCGAGAACAATTGTTATCGATGAGCCGCTCTCGTTCGCTGCCTCATTCCCTGGTCCGTCGGGCAAAGATCGTCTTGATGGCCGCTGACGGTCATACGAACCAGGAAATCGCAATGCGGTGCGAAGTGACGTCACCGGCGATCACGCACTGGAAGAAACGGTTTGTCGCGCATGGCCTTGCCGGTCTGCATGATGAAGCCCGCCCGGGCCGACCGCGCGCACATGACGACGAAGCAGTGGCCGAGTTGTTGGCGAAGGTTCTGCATGAGAAGCCGGCTGGCGCAACGCACTGGAGTGTGCGCTGCGCTGCCGCGCAAACGGGTATTTCGAAGAGTTCGGTGGCCCGGTATCTGTCGTTGTTTGGCGTGCAGCCTCATCGTTCGAAGAGCTTCAAGCTTTCTACTGATCCGTACTTTGTCGAGAAGGTGCGCGATATTGTGGGTCTGTACCTGAGTCCGCCGACCAATGCCCTCGTGCTGTGTGTCGACGAAAAGAGCCAATGTCAGGCGCTCGAGCGTACGCAGCCGATGTTGCCGATGGGGCTGGGCTATCTCGAAGGAGTGACGCATGACTACGTTCGGCATGGCACCACGACCTTGTTCGCGGCGCTCAATGCAGCAACGGGCGAAGTCATCGCGCAATGCAAGCCGCGCCACCGGCACCAAGAATTCCTCGCGTTCCTCAAACATATCGACCAAGCGGTTCCGGCTGATCTCGATGTGCATTTGATCGTCGACAACTATGCGACACACAAGCATCCAAAGATCAAAGCGTGGTTGGCCAAGCATACGCGCTACCACATGCACTTCACGCCGACCTACTCGAGTTGGCTCAATCAGGTTGAACGCTGGTTTGGTCTGATTACGCAGCAGGCGATACGCCGAGGCTCGTTCAGAAACGTACGCCAACTCATTACCGACATCGAGCGCTATATCGATCAGTACAACCAGCACAAGCGGCCGTTCGTATGGACCGCGACAGCCGATTCCATACTTCAGAAAGTGGCCCGCTTATGCAAAGTTATTTCTGGGACAGCACACTAGAAACACGATTTTGACGGGTGAATCCGCAAGCCTTTTCTCAGTTCTGGCGCGTACGATCGACGCACTCTTTTTTGGCGGGGGCCGATCATGCGCGAGAACGACACACTTCATTACTTCGATTACGCGGCGACGACACCGGCGGACGCCGCCGTCATTGCGGCCATGGCCGACTGTCTCGGCGCAGACGGTGTGTTCGGCAATCCGGCATCCAGTTCGCACGCTGCCGGGGCGAGTGCGCGCCGCCTCGTGGAGCGCTCACGCGCGCAGGTTGCCGCCCTGATCGGTGCGGATGCGGCGGAAATCGTGTGGACGTCCGGCGCGACCGAATCCAACAACCTTGCCCTCAAGGGTTATGCCGAACTCGGGCAGGCGCGTGCGCATCTCGTCACCAGCGTTCTGGAACACAAAGCAATTCTCGACACAATGGCGTATCTGGAAAAGCGCGGTGCGCCCGTCACTTATGTGAAGCCGTCGGCCACGGGGGAGATAACGGCCGACGCAGTGGCGGCAGCCTTGCGTCCCGATACCGGACTGGTGTCGGTCATGCTGGTAAATAACGAGTTGGGTACGCTGACGGACGTGGCCGCCATCGCCGAAGCCGTGCATGCGGCCGGGGCACTGCTGCATGTCGACGCCGCACAGGCACTGGGCAAGACGCCCGTCGATGTGAAGGCCATGGGCATCGACATGCTGTCGATGTCGGCGCACAAGGTCTATGGTCCGAAGGGCATCGGTGCGTTGTACGTCAGCAAGGACGCGATGGCGCGCATTGCTCCGCAGATGCATGGCGGCGGTCATGAACGAGGTCTGCGTTCGGGGACGCTGGCGACGCATCAGATCGTGGGCATGGGCACGGCTTGCGAACTGGCAAGGCAACATATGACGGCCGATAACGAACGCATCGCCCGATTGAGCCGTCGCCTGCTGGACGGCGTGCTGGGGCTCGATGGCGTGGTACACAACGCAGCCCATGCATCGCGCATCGCGCATACGTTGAGCCTGACCATCAAGCATCCGGGTTTCTTCACGTTCATGCTCGACGGCAATCTGGCCGTGTCGTCGACCTCTGCCTGCAATTCGGCTTCCGGACAACCGTCGCATGTACTGAGCGCCATCGGGCTCGACAGCGAGGCGGCAAGCCGCACGGTGCGTCTGAGTCTCGGACGTTTTACTTCGGAGGCGTCCGTCGACTTTGCGATTGCCTGCTTCGAGCGCGTGGTGCGGCAGTGTCGCGCGTTGGCGGCGTAACGGTCGTTTTGCATCGGGGCGAAGCGAGACGCGACAAGAAGCGCGACAAGAAGAGCGACAAGAAGCGCGACGAGAGGGCGGAGCGGGAAGGGAAGCGGGAGACGGCAAGACGGGCCGTGATTCTGGCTGTCGCAAGTTGACGAATATTCAACGCGCCGGATTGCCGGTGGGTGGTTTTCGTCGACTTGTATTATGCTTTGAACCACTTGCGATATCGCCAACTCCCTATTCTCTCCCTCCCCCCACCCACCTTCTTGTCGGAGGTATGTATGAGCAAAGAGAAAGAACGTTCGGGAACCGGTTCGACGACCGGCGCCGGTGCGCCGGCGGCAAGTGACCGGAACACGCTATCGGTCGGCGCGGACGGCCCGCTTCTGCTGCACGATGTTCACTTCCTCGAACAGATGGCGCACTTCAACCGGGAGAAGGTCCCCGAGCGTCAGCCGCATGCCAAGGGTGCGGGCGCCTTCGGCATTTTCGAAACCACCGAAGACGTGAGCCGGTACACGAAGGCCTCGCTGTTCAGGAAGGGCGCAAAGGTCGACCTGCTCGCACGTTTTTCCACCGTCGCGGGCGAAGCCGGTAGTCCCGACACATGGCGCGACGTGCGCGGCTTCTCACTCAAGTTCTACACCGACGAAGGCAACTACGATCTCGTCGGCAACAACACCCCGATCTTCTTCGTGCGCGACCCAATGAAGTTTCCGCACTTCATCCGCAGTCAGAAACGGCTGCCAGATTCGGGCTTGCGCGACAATCATATGCAATGGGACTTCTGGACGAACAATCCGGAGTCGGCGCATCAGGTGACCTACCTGATGGGCGATCGAGGACTGCCGCGTACCTGGCGGCATATGAATGGCTATGGTTCGCACACCTACATGTGGGTGAACGCGCAGGGCGAGAAATTCTGGGTCAAGTATCACTTCCATACGCAGCAGGGCATGGAGTTTTTCTCCAATGCCGAAGCGGCCAGGATGTCCGGGCAGGACGCCGACTTCCACCGCCGGGACCTGTTCGACGCCATCGTGCGCGGCGATTACCCGAGCTGGATCCTGTCGGTGCAGGTCATGCCGTATGCCGACGCGAAGGCGTATCGCTTCAATCCGTTTGATCTGACCAAGACGTGGTCGCAGAAGGACTATCCGCTGATCAAGGTCGGCAAGATGACGCTCAATCGCAATCCGGAGAACTTCTTTGCGCAGATCGAGCAGGCGGCATTCTCGCCGGGCAACACCGTGCCCGGTATCGGTCTGTCGCCGGACAAGATGCTGCTCGGCCGCGCTTTCGCTTACAACGACGCGCAGCGCAATCGCATCGGCACGAACTTCCATCAGTTGCCCGTGAACCGTCCGAAGGTACCGGTGAACACGTATATGTTCGATGGCCACATGGCGTTCGAGCACACCGGCAACGCGCCGGTGTACGTGCCCAACAGCGGTGGTCGTCCGTATGCCGATCAGACCGGTCCGGCGGAAGACGGCTGGGAATCGGACGGCGACATGGTCCGCAGTGCCTACACGCTGCACAAGGACGACGACGACTTTTCGCAACCGGGCGACCTCGTTCGCAACGTGTTCGACGACGCGTCGCGTGCACGTCTGGTCGAAACCGTCTCGGGCGCTTTGCTTGGCGGCGTGCGCAGCCCCGTGCTGGAACGCGCGTTCGATTACTGGAAGCAGATCGATCCGGATATCGGTGCGCGTATCGAGAAGGCGGTGAAGGACGCCAAGCAGTAGCGCAACGGTCCGGCGCGACAGGCGGCTGCGCCGTTATCGGCGCGCTAATCCCAGTGGCGTAATGGCGGCGGGCGACGATGCACGGCATAGTCCCCGCCGTTTTCGTTGGTGAACGGCTTGGCGTCGAGCGTGGCGATGCCCTCGAGAATTCTCTTCGCGGTGGGCGTGCTTCTCAACCGTTCATTTGCGTTTGAGTCCCACCGCGAAATCCCGCTGCTCAAGGCAATACTCGATGTCGTTTCCCGTCCAGCAAAGGATGGTGGCGGGCTTGATCGAGTTGACCAGACTCTGCGCGGTGTCCGAGTAGCTGCCGCTGACGAACAGACACCCGATCAGCGAGGAGGGGCGGCGCATCAGATGCGCGAGCAACGTCGCGATGGGTTCCTTGCTCGCCGTGCGCTTGGTGCGGGTCGATGGTCTCGAATAGTCCTTGCATTCGACGATGGCTGCGATACCGCCGGAATAGATCATGCCGTCGATCTGCTCGATGATCTTCCTGTCGTCGTGACGCACCCGGAACGGCCACCTCACCTTCGCGCCGCTAAGCTCGAAACCCTTGAGCACGAGATACTCCAGCGCCTTGCCTGCATCCCAGCCCGGTGTCGAACATTGCTTGACGTCGCGCCACAATCCTTCGACGTCCGTCCATCCGTAGCGCCTCACCCGTTCGATGTATTCCCTGTCTGCGACCATGCAGTCCTCCGTGAATCCGAGGTCGATTCTAGGGGCGCCGTCGAGGGAAAAACGACAACCGGCCGATTTATCGGAATCTGCCGATGGGGTTGGGATTTTCGTCCGAACGCGCAGGAAAAAACGTCACGCGCCTTCGTCTCTCTTCGCGTTTACGCAGATCGTCGACGTCGTTGCTACCGTCCGAGGCGCGCCAGTTCGGCCAGCGCGCGTTGAAACGCCGAGGCGTTCTTCATACCCTGATCTTCATGATTGGTATTGAACAGCACATGCGTGTCGTCGACGCGTGCGGCAATCCGTTCGACGCGCGCTGAGATGTCGATCAGCTCGCTCGCACTGTACTCGTAGACGAAGCGCCCCGACGAAGCCGACGAAGCCGACGAAGCCGACGAAGCCGACGAAGCCGACAAAGCGGCAGAAGCGGCAGAAGCGGCAATGCCGCGACGGTTCCACACCGCACCGTTGCGACCGTGCAGCCGGACGACACAAAGATCGTCGCGCGTCGTGGCCCAGACCGCGGGCACCGTGTTGTCGAAGCCCGACGGGCTGTCGACGATGGTGTGCGCGGCCCCTGTCTCGCGCAACATCGCAAGAGTGGCGGCTTCGCGTGAGGGGGTGTCGAACCAGCTACGGTGACGAAACTCGACGGCGTGCCGCTCGCCCGCGACTCGACGGGCCGTCTCGAACACGAGGGCGCGCCCGGCGCGGTCGTTTTGCACGCGTGGCGAAAACTGAAAATGGATGGCCGTCAGCTGGCCGCTCTGACGCAGCGGTTCGATCGCTTCGAGGTAGCGGCGCCAGAGTTCGTCGCGCAATTCGGCAGGGATGTCGCCCGGTGCGATTTGGGTCGCTCGTCTTGACAGCGGATCGTTCGGCGAGCCCATGGCCCGGGCGATGTCCGGAGGGAGCGCATCGAGCGGTGTCGTGTGGCCGGTGAACGCGCGAAACGCCTTGATGTGAAAACGAAACGATGGGGGCGTGCGTTGCGTCCATCGCCAGGCGACCGTGGCATCCGGCAGCCGATAGTAGCTGCTGTCGACCTCGACCACCTCGAACTTCGACGCGTAGTGACGCAGGCGTGCCTCCGGGGTGGCGACACCTGGCGGATAAAAGCGCCCGCACGCGATGAGCGTTGGGTCGGTCCAGGACGATGTGCCAGTGCGGATCGTCATCGGGGTGAGGGGGCAGGCAAGGGGATGCGTCTTAAATTCGCGAGAAGCTCGATGGGCGCCGAACCCATCGTTATAATGTATGAATATACAGTACTCGTAGAGCGTACCCGCCGCAAATTCGCATGTCAGAACAGCCGTCCGCCCCCGCCCGCGATCCATGGGCCGAACTCAACGACCGCCAGCGCGAAGCGGTCGACTATGGCGTGGGCGACGACGGCGCGCCAGGCGGCCCGCTGCTCGTGATCGCCGGGGCGGGGTCGGGCAAGACGAGCACGCTCGCGCACCGGGTCGCCAACCTGATCGTGCGCGGGGCCGATCCCAACCGTATCCTGCTGCTGACGTTCTCACGGCGCGCCGCCGGGGAAATGGAACGACGTGTGGGGGCGGTGTTGCAAAAAGTGTTGGGGCTCGCGTCGGCGCAACCGCCATCGCTCCCCTGGGCGGGCACGTTTCACGCGATTGGCGCCCGCCTGTTGCGTGAGTTCGCACCGCGCATCGGTCTGTCGGAGGCATTCACCATCCACGACCGCAGCGATGCCGAAGATCTGCTCGGGCTGGTGCGCCACGATCTCGGTTTCTCGGCCACGCAATCGCGTTTTCCCCTGAAGGGCACGTGTCTGTCGATCTACTCGCGCGTGGTGAACAGTCAGGCGCCGCTTGCCGAAGTGCTCGCCAGACACTTCCCGTGGTGTGCGCAATGGGAAGCGCAGCTCAAGCAACTCTTCGGCGGATATGTCGACGCCAAACAGTCGCAGCATGTCCTCGACTACGACGATCTGCTGCTGTATTGGGCGGAGACGATGGGGGCGCCGGAACTCGCGCGCGAACTCGACGCCCGCTTCGATCATGTCCTCGTCGACGAGTATCAGGACACGAACCGCCTTCAGGCACAGATTCTGCTGTCGATGAAGCCCAACGGGCGAGGCCTGACGGTCGTGGGCGACGACGCGCAATCGATCTACGCCTTTCGTGCGGCCACGATCCGCAACATTCTCGACTTTCCGGGGCAGTTCGCCGAGCCGGCGCACGTGGTCACGCTGGAGCGCAACTATCGTTCGACGCAGCCGATTCTCGATGCGTCCAATGCCGTGATTGCCGAGTCGAACGAGCGCTACGCCAAGGCGTTGTGGACGGACCGGCAGTCGGCTCGGCTACCGCAACTCGTGAACGTGAGCGACGAGTCGGGGCAGGCGCGCTGGGTCGCCGACCAGGTGCTCGCGCAACGCGAGACCGGTACGCGGCTCACGCAGCAAGCGGTCTTGTTCCGCACCGGCAGCCATAGCGCCGCGCTCGAATTGGAACTGACGCGCCGCAACATTCCGTTCGTGAAATTCGGCGGATTGAAGTTTCTCGAAGCGGCGCACGTGAAGGACATGCTGTCGATCTTGCGGTGGGCGCACAACCCGGCGAGCCGCCTGTCCGGGTTTCGTGTCGCGCAGTTGATTCCCGGCATCGGCCCGGTGAGTGCCACGCGACTGCTCGACGCGATGTCCGCGTCCACAACGCCGGCGCGGGAACTGGCGGCGTTCAAGCCACCGGCCGCGGCGGCCACCGAATGGCAGGCGTTCGTCGAAGTGTTCATGGTGCTGCACGACACGCGCCTCGCGTGGCCGGCGGACGTCGATCTCGCGCTGCGCTGGTATTCGCCACGACTCACCCAACGGTTCGACGACGCTGCCGTGCGCCAGGCCGATCTCGAACAACTCGCGCGCATTGCCAACACGTACGGTTCTCGCGAACAGTTCCTGACCGAGTTGACACTCGATCCTCCCGACGCCACCAGCGCCCAGTCCGGCCCGCCATTGCTCGACGAGGATTATCTGATCCTGTCGACGATCCACAGCGCGAAGGGGCAGGAGTGGCATTCGGTGTATGTGCTCAACGTGGTGGACGGCTGCATTCCGTCGGATATGAGCACGGGGGACGACGAAGATATCGAGGAGGAACGGCGGTTGCTCTACGTTGCCATGACGCGTGCAAAGGAGTCGTTGCAACTGGTCGTGCCGCAGCGGTTCTACGTCCATCAGCAAACGGGCATGGGCGATCGCCACGTGTACGGCACCCGTAGCCGCTTCGTCCCGGACAGGATGCTGCCGCTGTACGATATCTTCCCCAAGCCGCGAGAGGACGACGCGCCGCGCGGGCCGGTGGGAGATGTCACGGTGCATATCGATGTGGCCCGGAGGCTTCGCAATGCGTGGTCCTGAGATCGTGCTGCGCGACGCGCGTGCATCGGACGTCGACGCGCTGACACAACTTCTGATGCAGACCTATCACACGACGTGGGAGCCCATGCTGCGCCCGGAAGTCGCAGCGACGTTCGCAACGGGCGAGCGCACATGCGCGTACGTGCGGGCGCACTGGCATGAAGTGACGGTCGCCGTGCTGCATAACGTGGACCCGAACGCAGATGGCGATGTCGCCGGTATGGTGCACGTGATCGGCGATTTCGTCGACGCCTTGCATGTAGCGCCATCGCGCCAGCGACTCGGCATCGGGGCGCGCTTGCTCGCGCATGCCGAAGCGCAGATGCGCGCACGCGGTCACCGTCTCGCGCGCCTTGAAACCGATACGTTCAACGTGCAAAGCCGCGCTTTCTACGTCCGCAATGGCTACACCGAAGTTGCGACGTACCCCGACGAAGCGTGGGACAGCGGCCTCACCACGGTGCTGCTCACCAAACCGCTCTGAGACCGTCCGGTCATCGGGGTCTTTCGTCACGTTTGCGTTGTCAGGGGCGGAAATTTTCCAAAGTTGCCGTCTTTCGTGCATCGGGTATAGTCGCCGCATCGGCGGCGAGGCATGGCATATGTGGCGTCGCGACGACAGCCAAAGCGAACCGGGAGAGACGCGAATGCAGGGGTTGGTGGATCGGATGACGTTGTTGCCTACGGGCGTACTGCTCGTCGGCATGGCGATCGGAACGGCGGCGTTCGCCGTTTTCGTCGCCTGGCTGGCGCGCATCTGGCTGTTCGACCGGCTGGCGGACCCCAGCGAGGTGCGCGGCACCGTTGCCGACGTGGTCCACGGCAGCCTGCTCGCGTTCATCGTCTTCGTGCTGGCGCATGTGCTCACGGACGTGCGCGCCAACCTCGGTCATGCCGACGATCAGGCGCTGCATGAGGCGTCGGTGGTTCGACGGCTCGACCGCGAACTGAAAGCCGTCGGCGATGCCGATGCGCAGTCCGCACGCGTGCTGCTGCGCAACTATGTGAGTTCGGCCGTCACGGACGAGTGGAAGACGCTGAGCACCGCCGATCCCGATCTGTCGCCGAATACCGAAGCGGCGCTCACGGCGTTCGTCAGTGCGACGCGGCACGTGGTGGCGCGTCACGAAGACAGCGCCAGTTCGATCCGCACGCTGCTCGACCGGCTGGAGGAATCGCGGCAAGGACGCTTCGAGAATGCCACGAAGACGGTGCCCGCGGTGTTCTGGTGGGTCATCTCGCTGTTCATGCTGGCCGCCATGGCGATGAATGGCCGATACCCGGGCACGTGGAAAAGCAGCTTCATCATCGCCATTCACATGGGAGCGATCGGTATGGTGATCGCGCTGATCATCAATCTGGACGAACCCTTTCGGGGCGTATCGGGCATCTCGCCCGCGCCACTGGCGAAGTCGGTAGGCCTTGTTGTCCCGCACTGACGCGTGTGAACGACCGCCTCACCGGGTCCGCTGATTTTCCGACACTCATCCCTTCTCAGGACGCTCCCAATGACTACGTTTTCCCGGATGAGCCGCGCGAGCGTCGTCACCACGCACGCCTGCCGCCTTGCGACGACCGATGAACATGCGTCGCGCGAATCTCGTGTGCCGGAGCCGGCCGGACACGGTCGCCGGCCGGTGTCGCGACCCGCGCCGCGCAATTGGCGCCGCTGGTGGGCACTGTTCGCGATATTGCCGTTCGTGACGTGCGTTGGGGGATGTGGATTGCTCGCTGCGCCGTGCCGCGTGACATCGGCAGGCCTGAAGATCATTCCGGGGGTCGGGGGCGCGCTGGCGGTGCCGACGGACGCCTGCGCCGCGGCCATCGACTGACCGCACAAAAAAAGAAAGCCCGCGCGTTGCGGGCTTAATCCATATCAGGAGGAGACATGGAGGAGACGAGTTCAGTATAGGACGGCGTGTTGCGTTGCACCATATGTATATTTACGTAAGTGCCCGCATGTTGCGTTCCTGCAACGAAGGATTAAGTGTTTTTAAATCAAAGGCTTAAATGTCTTCGGCGCGTTCGTTATCACTGACGACCCCATCCATGTCCTGAATCATCCCTCTAATCATTGTGCGCGTGCACCCTTTTTCGACGACATCAGGTGAAGCACGAACGGCACCGAGTCACGCAGTGACGAATTGACCGTCGCGTCGTGGTCCAGCCCGGGGTAGACGCGCACCAGTGTCTTTGTCCCCGCCTTGGTAACGTCTTGTGCGAACGCCTTCTGCATGACGAGCGGCACGTCGATGTCCTCCGACCCCATGCCGATGAACACCGGGTGTTTGATGTGCAGCGTTGGATAGCGCAGCCATGGCATCTGGCTGTCGAGCAGTTTCTGAATGTCGGGCTGAACGCTGTTACCCGCATTGAGTCCGGCGGCAGTGGAGTGATCGGTCAACGTATCGATGCAGAGCGTGCGCGCCTCGTTGAGCACGGGCAGTGCCTGGGGGGAGAAATACTTTGCCGGATTCAGCGACGGATCGCGGTCGGCCGCCGACAGGAAGAGGTACATGACGTACGGAATCTTCGGGTCCGGCGCACCCGGATCGGGCTGACTCGCGAACAGCGTGCCGGCCGACGTACGGGCGTTGAAATACGGCGTTCCGGTCAGTACGGTCGCGACGACCTTGACGTCCGGCGCGTATTGGGGCTGGTAGCCTGCCGCGGCAAAAGCCGCGTGCGCTCCTTGCGACTGACCGACGAGAACGACGCGGTTCTGCAATGGGAATACGCTGCGTGCGGCCAGCAGGCTGTCGAGCACGCTATACGCCTGTGCACGGGCGTTCAGATAGTGATGTAACCCTGGCGAGCCGAGGCCCGCGTAGTCGGGGGCGACCACGGCGAAACCGAGCGAGAGCCAGGTGTCGAGATACTGGATGTCGCGCGGGCTGCGCACATTGAGCGATGGCGCGCATGCACTGGCGATGCCGACCGTGCCATGTGCCCATACGACGACCGGCCAGCCGCCGGGCGGGGTTGGCCCCCTGGGCAGGAACACGGCACCCGTGTCTTCACGCGCTTCGATGCCGCCCACACCGTCGATGGAACTGTACCGGATGCGGAATTGCTCGCCCGCTTCCGCGAGCCCGTAGTCGGCCTTCAAAGGCTGGCGCTCGACGATGGCGCCGTGGGGAATGGTGACAGGAGCGGTTTCGGGCGTGATCGCGTGGGCGGCGCGGCCAATGACCAGACTGGCGAACAGGGCGGCGCTGACGTAACGCCACAGGCGGTTGAACATGTTGGACTGTCCTCGTATTGGGTGATGCTTTTGAAGCTCGGGCGAGCAGCGCTTGCGCGCTGCCCCGGTTGCCTGCTGCTGTGGCCGGGCCAATACGGGTGACGTTACAGCGTCGCCCTGTGAAGGTCTCAAGCGTACCGAATCGATGCGTCCTCCGGCGTTGCTACCGTGGCTCGATCCGACTCATGCGACCCTCAACCGTGCGATGCCTGATTACCCTGCGCCTGCGAGGCGGCGGCCTGTTCGGCTTCGCGCCACGCCCGGCGCGAGCGACGCATGCGACGCAGGGCGAGCGACGACATCGTGATCCAGCCGAACGGGCGAGGGTCGACCAGCATGCTCACGGCCCGCGCGTAATCGAGCACCAGACCGGGGGTCCACGCCATCGTCTTGGCACGCTTGCGCAGTTGCGCCGCGACCCAAAGCTCGGGGGTCAGCCACAAACGCACGAACGTCCACCAGCCGGCGTCCGCGCCGTTTTGCAGTTGTCCCACACGCCCTTCGATCGCGGCCTCCAGCGCTTTGGCCACACTGCTTGAGCAATTGCGGTGCGTGAGGTTATACGTGGTGTCCTGCCGATACGTCTGCCAAAAAGCGGCCAATTGCTCGGGACTGTAGTTGCGAATGCGCACTTTGACCGTGGACGGACACCACGCCTTCGATTCCGTCGCGTAGTCCGGCTGGAACGTGCCGGGCACGTCGTTCTCGCGTGTGGCGCGCAGGAGTTGTCCGAATTGGTCGGGCGACCGGTCGATTTCCTTGGCGGGGTACAGGCTGACGTAGATGCCTTCGTGGCTTTCGAGCGCGGCATGGCCGGTAGAGATCACGCCGTTCTTATCGACGGCGGCGATGTAGCGATCGATGACCGGGTGGCGCCGTGCAGGCGCCTTGGCCGAGCCAGACGGTGTCCAGACGTGCACCGTGAGGGCCGGTTCCGCGTCGGTGGGCGGGCCGTCCCAGCGAGGCGCGCGGGGACGCTCGCGCCACAGCCGTCGCTTGTCTTCGGGGCTTCCCAGAATCTGTTCGACGCGGAAATCGCCACGCATGCGACGCGCGCGCATGGCCAACACCAGCACGTTCCATCCGGTGAAGAGGAGCCCGAGCCCGATGGCATAAGGCAGCGTGCCCTTGTAATGCGTGGGATACGGCTGATAGAAGAAGATGGCGACGCCGATCTCCAGCATGCCGGCGGCCATCGCCCAGGCCCAGCGCGGGTATCGCACCACGTACGCGGCCACGCATTGCAACAGGCCGTCGGCGAGGAACAGCGTGCCGAACAGCATCGACAGCCAGAAGTTGCCGTTGTGCTGATCGAACAGCAGGACGAGGACTGCCGCAACGGCGAACGTGCTGCCCTTGAGTCCGCGCACGAGTCGCTGGCCGCCGACGCCAATCGTGGCAATGACCAGCGTCGCCAGCCCCTCGATCAGCAGCAGCCACGCGAAGACCTTGAGGGGGAAGTGCACCACGCCATCGAGTGCATCGATGACCAGCGCAAGGCCGAAGGCGAAGAAAATCGCACCGATCCAGATCAGCGCGCGCGCCCGGCGACGCAGGTAATTAACGCCAAGCAACAATAGAATCAGACGTACCAACGCAGGATCTCCATCGCATGCGTGCGCCCCCCGCAATCCGGGGACGACACGCACCCCGAATGCGGGAGGGTGTGGATTAATTTGGGATGCAGCCTATTCGTGCCGCTATCTTAGCGCGTCAACCGTGACAGGCCAAAAACAAAGGCGGCGCGCTCCTTTCGGGGCGCGCCGCCAGGTGCAGCGCACAGCACAGCCGCATCGCCTCTTCGTCAAGGCACGATGCGGCGGACGACCGGCTTAGTCCTTCTTGCCTTCGAGCTGCGGCAGGGCGTCGTCGCTCGTCGACGTCAGCAAACCGGCCTTGGCGTACGTCATCAGCTTCTCGCGCGTGTCGACGATGTCGAGCGTGCGCATCGTGAGCTGGCCGATGCGATCGAGCGGCGTGAAGACCGAGTCGCCCTTTTCCATCGTCAGGCGCTCCGGCTTGTACGTGAGGTTCGGCGAGGTCGTATTGAGCAGCGAGTAATCGTTGCCGCGACGCAACTCGATGGTCACTTCGCCGGTCACGGCGCGCGCCACCCAGCGTTGCGCCGTCTCGCGCAGCATGATCGCCTGCGGGTCGAACCAGCGGCCCTGATACAGCAGACGGCCGAGGCGGCGGCCGTTTTCGCGGTACTGCTCGATGGTGTCTTCGTTGTGGATGCCGGTCACGAGACGCTCGTAAGCGATGAACAGCAGCGCGAGGCCCGGGGCCTCATAGATGCCGCGGCTCTTGGCTTCGATGATGCGGTTCTCGATCTGGTCGCTCATGCCCAGACCGTGGCGGCCGCCGATGCGGTTGGCTTCCTCGAACAGTTCGACGGCGTTGGCAAACGTCTTGCCGTTGAGTGCCACCGGCTGGCCTTCTTCGAAGCGGACCGTGACCTCCTCGGCCTTGATCGCGCAGTCGTCGCGCCAGAACGGCACGCCCATGATCGGCTGAACGATCTTGATACCCGAATTCAGATGTTCGAGATCCTTGGCTTCGTGGGTCGCGCCCAGCATGTTCGAGTCCGTCGAATACGCCTTCTCGACCGACATCTTGTAATCGAAACCGTTGGCGATCAGGAATTCCGACATTTCCTTGCGGCCGCCGAGTTCGTCGATGAACGTCTGATCCAGCCACGGCTTGTAGATTTGCAGACCCGGATTGGTCAAGAGACCGTAGCGATAGAAGCGCTCGATGTCGTTGCCCTTGTACGTGCTGCCATCGCCCCAGATATTGACGCCATCTTCCTTCATCGCGGCCACAAGCATCGTGCCGGTCACGGCACGGCCGATCGGGGTGGTGTTGAAGTACGTGACGCCCGCGGTCGAAATGTGGAACGCGCCCGATTGTAGGGCGGCGATGCCTTCGGCCACGAGTTGCGCGCGGCAGTCGATCAGGCGGGCGTTTTCCGCACCATAACCCATCGCGCGGCGCGGGATTGCTTCGTAGTCAGGTTCGTCCGGCTGACCCAGATTGGCCGTATAAGCGTAGGGAATCGCGCCTTTTTGGCGCATCCAAAGCAGCGCAGCGCTGGTGTCGAGACCGCCCGAAAAGGCGATGCCGACCCGTTGTCCCGTGGGGATATGTTGCAGAATCGTGGTCATCGGCGTGGAAAAGCTGGGTTTTTAACCTGTCAAGTATCCCCGTCCAGACTATGGATGGTCAAGTCTGACGGCCGATGGCTTTACGATCCGGCCGCCGGTTTACCGCAAATTTCCCTTGATTGCGCGGTATTTCCCGGCGCTCGGGAAGACCTTCCCGCGTTGTCATCCCCACCTCGCTACCACTGGGTGCCGGCCACGCTGCACGCCGAGGCCAGGAAGTCCGAGAACGCCCGAATCACGAGCGATGCCTGACGATGCTGGGGGTAGACGACATATATCGACGACGGTGCGGATTCGAAGTCGTCGAGTACCGTCACCAGACGCCCGCCCAGCAAGGCGGGCGCCACGATGAACACCGGCAGCCACGTCACACCCAGCCCGGCCGCGGCCGCGTCGCGCGCGAGTTCGCCGTTGTTCACGCGAAGACGGCCGGAGACGGGGATCTCCATGGGCTGCCCGTCGCGCGCGTAGTGCCAGATCACCCGTTGGCTATGGCCGTATGGCAGCAGCGCGTGATCGCGCAGGTCGTGCGGTGTCTCGGGGGTGCCGTGCGCTTCCAGGTAGCGCGGGCTGGCGCAAGTGACCATCCGCATGGGCGCAACGCTCCGGGCGATCAGCGACGAATCGGCAAGCGCGCCGATGCGCACGGCCACGTCATACCCCTCACCGATGATGTCGACCGTGCGGTCGTTCAACTCCAGTTCGATGGTGACGTCCGGATAAGTCGTGAGAAACGACGGGATCACCGAGCCGAGAAACATCGTGCCGAACGACATCGGCGCCGACACCCGAAGGTTGCCACGCGGGCGCTCTGCCTGACTGCTCACCGCCAGATTCGCGGCTTCGACGTCTTCGAGAATGCGTCTGGCCCGTTCGTAATAGATTCGCCCGAGGTCCGTCACCGACAGCCGCCGGGTGGTGCGCAGGAGCAACCGCACCCCCAGGGACTGCTCCAGCGACGAGATGCGACGGCTGACGAACTGTTTCGACAGCCCCAACTTCGCCGCCGCGCCGGTAAAGCTCATGGTGTCAACGGCCGTGACGAAGATGCGCATGTCGTCGAGCAGATCCATCGGCAAGATTTCCCGTCTTCAGAGAGTGAGGGGGGACAACGAGCCGACTTGCGCCGGTATTGTCACCCGAGGCCGACAATCTTATCCGACCTACGGCATCCTTTCGCCGGACGCCTGCTTCGGTACGACACGCCAACTGGCTAACGCAACGCCAGCCGCAGCCCCAGCAAAATCGCCGCCGTCCCCGCAACCGCCAGCGCCGTGGGTCGATGACCGAAGATGGCCCAGTCGAGCAGTGCGGTCACCACGGGCACCAGATAAAACAGACTGGTGACGGTCACGAGATTGCCCGTCGCGATCATGCGATAGAGCAGCAGGGTCGCACCAACGGAAATCACGAGTCCCATATAGAGCATCGGGAGCCAGAACCCTACCGTGCCGTCGAAGTGCAGCGGCTGCATCGGCGCGATCAGCAAGGCCAACGCCAGACCGACGGCGTACTGCAAGGGCAATACGTCGAGCGGCGTCTGGCGTGAGCCCTTTTGCGCGAGGGTGCCGAGCGTCATGCAGGCGAGCGCGCTCAGTGCCCATATCGAGCCCGCTGCGGAGAGCCTTGCCGACATCAGACTTTGTGCGACGACGAGTGCCAACCCGGCCAGTGCGACGGTAAGCCCCGCCAGACGCCGCGCGCCATGACGCCGTTCCAGCGCCACGAGCGTGAGAATCGGCTGAACACCGAGCACGGTCGCCAAGGCGCCGGGAGTGATGCCGTTCGCAAGCGCCAGCAGATACGCCGCCTGATACCCCCCGACGAGCAGCACCCCGGTGCCGACCACCTGCCACCGCGTGCCCGGCACCGGCCACCACTGTCGCCTCGTGAGCGCAATCAGCGTGAGGGCCGCGAGCGCGACGCCGAGGCGGATGACCAGAAACGCAAACGCCGACGCGTGCGCCAGCCCCCATTTGGCGGCCAGTGCGCCACCGCTCCAAAGCAGAACGAACAAAAGCGTCGCGCCATGCCGGCGCCACGCGAAACCGTCAACTTGCATCGATTTTCCCCTGTGCGGTTCGTCCCGTGGGCCGGATGGCACGCCGGCGCTATCGCGCCGCGCGCGAGCGGCTGGCGACGCGTAGCCGCACCAGTCCGGGCCGCGCAACGCGTGAAGACGAACGGAACGAAACTGAAATTCGGAATGAAAAAGCCGTGTGGTCGCGTGCCGGGTGACGATCACCCGGCCCGGACGTCGCCTCAGGCGGCGACGGCCACGCTTGCCACGACGTCGGCGACGACGTGTGCGACCACCATGGAGGGCGGTGCCACGCCGCACGGCGGGGGAGGCGCCGCGACGGCCACGACGGCTAAACGTCCGCGCAGCCGAGCGCCGGCACCGCGTTGCGGCGGCGAGACAGCGAGTCGGAGGGACGATTTGGCAGTCATGGATCGATGTAGAGATTCAGGCACGCTTGTCACTCGACAAGCGCTGACACACTGTACACGGCGCTTCGATGGCCAGCAAGCGGTGCGCCACACTTCGCCGAGGTTCAGGCCGCCGGCCACTCGCCGGTGCGCTCCACGCTCGGCGAGGCTTCGCCATCGCGCCAGACCTCGGGTAACGCCCCACGCACGCGCCGGACTTCCCGCACGCGCAGGCGGACCAGCCGCAGCGCACCTTCGAAGCCGCTTTGCGCGTCATCGTGCCAGAGCACTTCGGCATCGCCGGCGATATGCAGGAAGCCGCCCGACGCGAAGTCGACGAATACCATGCCCGCGCGCGGATTGACGTGCAGGTTGCCGAGTGTGTTGTAGAACGAGTTGCCGCGAAAGTCGGGCCACACCAGGGTGGTGGCATTTTCGACACGCACGAACCCCGGTTTGCCGCCGCGATGCGAGACATCCGTGCCGGCACTGCGTTCGGTCGCGCCATCGCCGGCGTAATGTGTGGCGATGAAGAACGTGTCCGCGCTCGCGATTTGCCGTTGCGCGTCGTCGTCGAGCGACGATTGCGACGGCTCGGCCACCGGCGGCGCTTCGTGCGCCTGCGATGTGCTCTCGCGCATGCGAATGTACTGCGGGCAGTTGCCGAAGCTCTGGGCAACACGCAGGGTGAAACCTTGTGTGTCCACGGCCTCGATGGTGCCGTTCACGCGATTGCGTCGCCGCGTCGACGGTTCGATGCCGAGCAGTCCGAGCGGCGCACCCGGTCGCAGCGCCCCATGCAGCGGGTCGGTCGGCGGCACAAAGGCGTTCACGCGCAACAATGCAGGATCGGGTGAGTAGGCAAAGCCGGGCGCGCCGCTGAGCAGCGTGGCCCACGGCTGCGCTTGGGCATCGAGCGCGCCCACGACGAGAAACGGCAGTTGCGCGAAGAACTGACGATGCTGATCGGGCATCGCGAGCCGGATGACCCGGGCGCCGACCTCCGCCATCGCATCGCGCGAACCGGCGAGCGTCTGCACATAGATTTCGCCGGCGTGAAACGGCGACTCGCGTTGAAGCGGCGACGGTGTGGGGGCGTTCATGGACGTAAGTGACCTAAGTGACCTAAGTGACGTAAGCGATGCGGCCCTCATGCCGCGACGGCGTTCAAACCGCACGGCGACGCGGGCATGGGCACGAAGCGTGGCAGCGCTTCGATGCGTGCCAGCCAGGCCCGCACGGCGGGATACGGCTGGAGCGATACGTTGCCTTCCGGGGCATGCGCGAGATACGTGTACAGCGCGACGTCAGCAATCGTTGGAATGGCGGCCGCGACGAAGGGCGTGGCGTTGGGTGCCGTGAGATGCGCTTCCAGACGCGAGAGCAGCAGCACACCGCGCTCGACCATTGCACTCGTATCGACGTCGCGATTGAACAGGACGGCCACACGCGCCGCGGCTGCGCCGAACGCCAGATCGCCGGCCGCTACCGACAGCCAGCGTTGCACGTGTGCGGCGGCCACGGCATCGCGCGGCAGCCATGTGCGTTGCGTGTCGTACCGGTTCGCGAGATAGACGAGGATGGCGTTCGAGTCCGCAAGCACCACGCCGTTGTCGTCGATGGCCGGTACCTGACCGAACGGATTGATGGCGAGGTATGCCGGTTGCTTGTGTTCTCCCGCACCGAGGTCGATGTCGACGGTCTCATACGGCAGATCCAGCAGATTGAGCATCAGTTCGATGCGGTGACAGTGGCCCGAGAGTATGAGTCGATACAGCTTGATCGGGCGATCCGGGCGGGCGGGAGCGTCGGTGTGGGCAGTGGCGGGCTGGGTCATGGGGCATCTCCGGGTTACGGGTGAGAACGTAGGCTCTGAAGCTCGGAGCCGTCACGCGATACCTCCATTGTCCATAACGCCGATTTCCGGATAAATGGTCTCAATATGATTTGACTACTCCGGAAATCGGAGTAATCATGCGCCGCATGGACAAACTTCGTGCAATGCAGACGTTCGTCGCCATTGTGGATCAGGGCAGCCTGAGCGCAGCGGCGCGAAGTCTCGACGCCTCCCTTCCGGCGGTGGTGCGCACGCTGGCGGCGCTGGAAACGTCGCTCGACGTGCGCCTGCTCAATCGCACCACGCGACGCATCGCGCTCACCGAGGAGGGGCGAGCCTATCTCGACACCTGCCGCCAGATCCTGAGCGAATTGCATGAGGCCGAGGCGCGCCTGGCTGCGCGCCACGAAGCGCCGTCCGGCACGCTTGTCGTCACCGCGCCGGTGCTGTTCGGGCAACTGCACGTCGCGCCGGCACTGTACCGGTTCCTGCGCGCTTATCCCGCCGTCAAATGCCGTCTCCTGCTCAACGACCGCGTCGTGAATCTGTGGGAGGAGGGGATCGACGTCGGTATCCGTATCTCGCCGCTCGACGACTCCACGCTCGTTGCACAAGCCATCGGTGCGATCCGGCGTGTGGTGGTGGCGAGTCCCGCATGTATCGCCGAGCAGGGCGAGGTGAAGCACCCGCGCGATCTGATCGGCAAGAATTGCATTCGCTCGCACGGCGGCGGCTATGGACAGTGGCGATTCTGGGAGAACGGTCGAGAGTCGGTCGTCGCGGTCGATGGCAATCTCGAAGTCAGCCACGGTATGACGGCCGTCGAGGCCTGCGTCGATGGTGTGGGCTACGGATGCTTCCTGTCGTATCAGGTGGCGGGGGCGCTGGCCGATGGGCGGCTCGTGCGTGTGCTGAAGGATTTCGAAGGACCCGCCCGGCCGGTGAGCATCGTCTATCCGCATGCGCGCTTGTTGCCGTCGCGCACGCGGGCATTCGTCGACTGGATGAAGCGGGAGCTGCACACCGTGGTGATGACGTAGGCGGCGTCATGCCCGGAGCGCCAGACAAAAGAACGCGGAAAGCGACGGAGCCGCTTCCCGCTTAAAAAGCCCGCCGACGCCAACCGGCGGGCCGCTTCGTTCTTTCACCGGTCAGGCGGTGGCCATGTGCCGTGTGACCGGACGCGCGTTATCCGTTCTCGACTGCCGGCTTACCAGCCACGGTGCCAGCCGCGGTCATGCCGCTCTTCCCAGCGACGATGTTCCCAGCGGCGCTCGCGCCAGTCGTCCCAGCGATCGCGACCGTAGTACACGACCGGTTGCGGCGCGCGGTACACCGGGCGCGGTTCCACATACACCGGCTGCGGTGCGACGTAGACGGGCGCCGGCGCGACGACCGGCGCCGGAACGCCGAGATAGAGGCCGACGTCCACATGGGCCGATGCGGCGGTCGATGCAACAGCGGCGGCAGCGCCGAGGGCAGCGATGATGAGAATGCGTTTCATGGTGTCCTCCATGAGCGCGCGCAGCGTTTTGCGGGATGCCGTCGACTGCGTGCGCGTGGGCAATGAGCCTGTGAGCCGGGATCGGTGACGCGGGAGCCGGGGACCTTGCTTTCCGGACGGGGCTTTCGTCGAACCGTTGATGCCAGTCTAGCGATGGCCTCGCGTAGCAGGTGCTACGAGGGTGTTCGGGATGTGTCGTTTTGTAACGCGTGTGGACGTCGCGCGAATCGCCCGGCGCCGCCGCCGTATGGTGCGATGACGCCGGCGTGCGAGCGGGAGGAACGGGGGGAGTGGGAGGGGAAGCGATCGCCGAAAAAACAAAAGGCGTCGCGCGAAAACGCGGACGCCTTGTGTTTTTTGTTCGTTGGTAGGCTCGATTGGATTCGAACCAACGACCCCCACCATGTCAAGGTGGTGCTCTAACCAACTGAGCTACGAGCCTGGAAAGACCGCGAGTATATGGGGAATTTCGGAGGCTGGCAAGCGTTTCGCAAAGGTTTCGCAAAAAAAGCTGAAAAAGTCGATGCGATCGATGCATGAACATTCGTGCGGCTTACTCGCTGCGTCTGGTCCGGGGTGAAGGCGGTGCCGCCGACGCCCCGCGCCTGGGCTTCATGCGAACCCAGATACCCTTGTTGCCGCCGCTGCCAGCGCGCTGCTCCACATCGAACAGACCGATGGTCGCCACCAGGTCGCTCAGCTTTCCGAAACCATAGTTGCGCGCGTCGAAGTCGGGGGCCTGCTTCGCGATATGGCTGCCCATCGCGCCGAGGGAGGCCCATCCGTCTTCGTCCGACACGCCCGTGACGGCGTTGCGCAGCAGTCGCACCAGACGGGTGTCGCGCTTGAGTTCCGACGCGCTGCGACGCTTGCGCGGTGTGGGGGCCTCGTCGTCGTCGGGCTCGTCATCCTGGCGCAGCAGTTCGGTGTAGATGAATTTGTCGCACGCCGTGACGAAGGGCTGTGGCGTTTTGCGTTCGCCGAAGCCATACACGATCAGTCCCTGCTCGCGAATGCGCGACGCGAGCCGCGTGAAGTCGCTGTCGCTGGAGACGAGGCAGAAGCCGTCGAAGCGCCCGGTGTAGAGCAGATCCATCGCGTCGATGATCATGGCGCTGTCGGTGGCGTTCTTGCCGACGGTGTACCGGAACTGCTGAATCGGTTGAATCGAATATTCGAGCAGGCACTTCTTCCAGCCGTCGAGATTCGGTTTCGTCCAGTCGCCATAGATGCGCTTCACGCTCGCCACACCATACTTGGCGACCTCGGTGAGCAATCCTTCAACGATGGCAGGCGCGGCGTTATCGGCGTCGATGAGCACGACGAGCGTGGGGCCCTGAGCGGCCACTGGCGTTGCGACTGGCATGGCGGAGTTCCTTTGACGTGAGCGCTGGCGCGTTGCGATGCGCCCCGACCTGTCAAACGTGTCGGGAGGCTCGCATGACGTTCGTGACGTTCGCATTATGGCCCGGAACCGTGACCGCCATGCCTCGGACGGTTCCGATTTTTCCGCGCGACGAACTTCCCGGCGTCCGCGTCACCGCGTCGGTCCACGCTCGAACCGATATTGCCCGGGGCATTGACGACCGCCAGCCCGAGCGTGCACACGTCCTTGCGCGCTATTGCGCACTGTTCGCGGCCTGCCCGATGAGTTCGATCACCCGCTTGGGATCGCGCACTTCGTTGGCGAGCAGCAGCACGACTTTGGCGAGCAACAGCTCGCGGCTGTCTTGCGGTGCGGCGTCGATGGCCAATGCCAGCGTGTCGTAAATGTCTTCGAGGCCGGCAATGGCGGATGGTTGGGCGGTCATGATGAATTCCTCGGTTATCGTCGACACCGCCGTTCAGCGGCGCGCCGTCGCTTGCGCGAGCGCGTCGGCCAGGCGCGAAGCGTCCAGGCGCTGCCACCGCGCGCAGATGTGGTGGTCGGGGCGCACGAGATACGATGTACCCGCTTGTGCGCCGTACTTTGCCGCGGCACGGCCGTTCGCATCGGCCAGTGTGAGATCGGCGCCGCCAACGTCGTGTTGCGACGTCGCGAAGGCGATCACGCGCAGCGCCACACCACGCTCGCGCCATGTCTCGATTTCCTCGCGCAGCGCGCCGGGCAGCGGGCTATCGCCGAACGTCACCAGATGAAACGCGGCCCCGAGGTGGTCGTAGAAATAGTCGTTCTCGCCGAGCTTCACATTGGGTGCCGGTGCGCCAACGCCAGGCCCTGCGCGCATGGCCGCGTTGTCGTCGCTCGGGCTGTTGAGCGGCGAGTCGCGATAGTCGTGGGCGCGCGACGTGCGCCAATGGAACAGCGGACGAACGAATTCATGATCGAGCGAGAGATCGAGCACGGCGTCGCGCAGCACACGAAAACCATGCGACGGCGGCGTCATGAAACGGGTGCTCTTGCCCGCCTCGGCGATGATCTCGCGCGCGGCGCCCACGCGGTCGTGCGTATAAGACGCGAGCAGCGGCGCCGGTGCCGAACCTTTCACGACCGCCGCGAGTTTCCACGACAGATCGATGGCGTCCTGGAAGCCGGTGTTCGCGCCGCGCACGCCGAAGATCGGCAGCAGGTGCGCGGCGTCGCCCGCGAAGAGAATGCGTCTGTGCACATAGTCGGGCAGCGTCAGCGCGCGAGCCGAATACACCGAGCACCAGTCGAGTTCCCAGGGCTTGCCGCCCAGTCCCATCATGTCGAGCTGCGCGTCGATGCGTTGGCGAATCGTGTCGGGTTGCAGCGCGTGTTCGGACGTCTCCTCGACCGGCAATTGATAGTCAACGCGCCAGATGCCGCCCGGTTCGCGGTGCATCAACACCGTGTTGCCGGGATTCCAGTCGGGTGCGAAGTAGGCAAGCCGCTCGGTCGGCAAGTCGAGATCGATGCGAATGTCCGCGATGACGAAACGCCCCTCGTAGCTTGCGCCTTCGAAGCGCAGGCCGAGCGCGGTGCGCACCGTGGAGCGGGCGCCGTCGGCGGCCACCAGCCAGCCGGTGCGCTGCGTGTACTCGCCTTGCGGCGTGTCGATCTGCAACGTAACGCCGTCGTCGTCCTGCGTCATGCCAATGAGCTTGTTGCCCCAGCGAATCTCGACGAGCGGCTCGCGCGCGATGGCCTCCACGAGATAGCTCTCCAGCACGTTCTGCTGCAAGTTGATGAGCGGCGCGAAGCGATCGTCTTCGTCGACCGGCGATTCCATGCGGAACACGCGCTGGCCACGATAGTACGAATTGCCGCTCGTCCATGGCAGGCCATTGGCGACCACGGCGTCCGACACGCCGACGGCTTGCAGAATTTCCTGCGAGCGACGCGTGAAGACGATGGCACGGCTGCCTTCCGAGACCTGCTGCTCGGCCTGCAACACGACACAGCGCACGCCGTGGCGCGCGAGGGCGAGCGCCGTGACCATGCCGATGGGGCCGCCGCCCACGACGGTGACGGGCGCGTCCGGCGCGCTGCTGTGCGGTGCGGGCTGCGGATGGTAATGCGCGTAGACGCGATACGCGTGGTAGAGCGATGCGCGCGGAGTGGTCTCTGGTTTGTGCATGGCGATGCGGCACCCGAAAGGCGGCTCGGCGCGCGTGCAGCGGGTCTCGTGTCTGCGGCGAGACGGCGCATGCACCACGCGCGAATGACGCGAGACGTCATCGAGCATTTAGTTGCTAACGCAACAATTCTAGTGTGCTAATGTTGCGTTCGCAACAAAATATCGACCCATTTCGTCTAGGGGAAAACACTGAAATGCGGCCATCCCACAAATCGCTCGACCAGTTCCTGACGTACAAGATGCACCGCCTGATGAAGCAGCACGACAGGCGCATCTCTCAGTCGTACGCGCATGGCGCGCAACTGAGTCTGGCGGAGTCGCGTGTGCTGGCGGCCGTCGGCACGGCCGGGGCATTGTCGAATTCGGAGCTGGCACGCCGCGCGAATCTGGACAAGAGTCAGGCGAGCCGCGGGGCGGACGGGCTGGTCTCGCGCGGGCTGGTGCGCCGCGCGCCGGACGAGCACGACGGCCGCGCGGTAAAAGTGACCCTCACCGCCGAGGGCGAGCGCGTGTGGCGTGTGGTGATCGAGGCAGCCCGCACGCACTACGAGCGGCTGTTCGAAGCGCTGTCGGACGACGAAATGCGCGTGTACGAACGTTTGCTCGACAAGTTGTTGCTGCGCTCGGACGAACTCGACGAGCAGGCCTGAGCCGCTCACGACACGGCGCAACACCCAAGGCGTCGAGAACGAAACAGCGCACCCAAGGGCACCCGGGAGTGCCCTTGATTTTCAGAACGTCAGCGTTTTGGTCAGGTCGCCCGGCGGGTTTGCGCCGCGTGCGGCGAAGGCGGCGTTGCGGTAGGCAATGCCTTCGAGCGTGGGCAGATCGTGCAGACGCGTAACGAAACGCAGGATCGACGTGGTGTCGTAGAACGTGTGATCGACATTGCCGCGTTTGGCGAACGGCGAGACCACGAGCGCCGGAATGCGCGAACCCGGCCCCCAGCGATCCCCCTTCGGCGGGGCGACGTGATCCCACCAGCCGCCATTCTCGTCATACGTGATGATGACAACCATGTTGTTCCACTGCGGTGACTTCATCAGATGCGCCAGCACGTTCGCGACGTGCTGGTCCCCCGACTCCACGTCCGAATAACCGGCGTGCTGATTCAGATTGCCCTGCGGCTTGTAGAAAGTGACGGCGGGCAGCTTGCCCGCGATTGCATCGCCGATGAATTTGTTCGAGATCGGGCTATCGCCTTCGCCTGCGTCGCGCAGATGCGTTTCGCGTGCCGCCGTGCCCGGTGCGAACTGGGCGAAGTAATTGAACGGTTGATGGTGATACTGGAAGTTCGGCTTGTCGGCCCCCCCCTTGTGATCGAGCGCGGACTGCCACGCCCCCGCATACCACGCCCATGACACGCCCTTGTCCGAGAGCAGGTCGCCGATGGTCGCGTAGTTTTGCGGTGGCAGCGTCATCGGATTCATGGGATCGGCCATTCGCTTGTCGCCCGAGGCGGCGGGTTTGACCGGTGACGGCTGATAGGCCGGCATCATCGTGTTCACGGCGTAGTTGTCCGGCGTGATCGCGCCGTCCCGCACGAATTTCGGTTTGCCGTCGGCGGCCGAGGCGGGCGACTCCGGCGAGATCGCCAGACGCACGCCTTGCGGGCCGTCGGCCAGCACGGCGATCTTGTCCTTGGCCGGGCTCTGTGCGGCGTTCGGATACATCGGCGGGCGCGCCGTCACGAGGAACTGATGGTTCAGGAACGAACCGCCGAAGGCCGCCATGAAGAAGTTGTCGCACATCGTGTACTGCTGGGCGATCTTGTACATGTCGAGCGTTTTGGCGGTCTCACCGTAATAGCCCATGACCAGACCGCCCGAGTCGGCCCATGCGGCGAACTGGTTGTTCGCACCGTCGTTGATCTGCATCTGGTTCTGCCAGAACAGATGCCACAGATCGCGCGTGATGACCGATGTCGGCAGCAGCTTGCCCTCGGCGTCCTTGAGCATGAAAGGCGCGTTCGGCTGGCGAGCGATGTCTTTCTCCGCGATGTGGTACTTCTTGCCGCCGATCGTCTGAGCGCGCGGCACCAGACCGTCGAAGACCGGGGGCAGCAGCGACATCGGCGTCTTGCCGTCGCGGTCGAGCTGCGTGTAGGCCGACGCGGGTACCTTCGACAGCGGCTTTTCCAGTCCCGGGAAGTCGGCGAACAGGTTGTTGAAGCTGCGGTTCTCGAGATAGATCACGACGACCGTTTTGACGTTCGCCTTGAGCTGTGCATCGAATGTGCCCCCCGTCGCGACCGCCGTCGGTGCGCCTGCGCCGCCTTCGGTCGCACAACCGCTCAGCGCGGCCCCGGTGGCGCCGGCCGCGCCGATGGCGGCCAGTCCCTGAAGAATGCGGCGACGCGACGGGTTCGCCGGATCGTCGTCGTGCGAGAGCTCAGGGTCGAGTGCCGGATCTTGCGGCTGGGGCGTGGTGTCGTGCGTCATGATGTCCTTGGTTGACGTGTCGGGCAGTGGGGCGCGCGTGAGCGCCCGCGACCGTGTCGGCAAGGCGTGACGCAAGGGGGTGCCGTGCAACAAGTACGGCGCGACTTCGTCAGCTTGCCCGGGCGGGCGAGGCAAGCGACGTTTTTACGCGGGGAATGTGACATTTCGGTGACATCTCCCGGACGCCCCGCAGCGCGAAACGCGGCGAGATTCGGTGGAGCTTGCGTGATGGCGGCGGGTGGAGGCGGGCGGAGGCGGGTGGAGGCGGGAGCGCCAGGCCGCCGTGGACTTGCGATGTCGTCCGCTCAGGCCAAGGGCGCCGCACCGCGTCCCGGATAGCCGGTGTCTTCGAACAGTCCCGTGCGGAATTGCAGCACGAGATCGTCGATCAGCGCGCGCAGGGCGCTTGGCATTTGTTTGCGGGAAATGTAGACGCCGTAGACGGTCATCTCGCGCGGCACGTAGTCGGGCAGCAGCGCACGCAGCGTGCCGTCGCGCAGATGCGGCAGCGCCGAGTAGACCGGCTGCATCGAGATGCCCGCGCCAGCGAGCGTCGCCGCGAACACGACGTTCACTTCGTTGGCCGACAGATTGCCCCCGACCGGCACGCCGAGCGGCACACCGTTATGTGTGAATTGCCAGAGGCTCTTGCCGAAATACGTGTACGTCAGGCAGTTGTGAAGCGCAAGGTCTTCGGCGCGCTCCGGCGTGCCATGGCGCTGAAGATAGGACGGCGCGGCACAGACCACCGAATGACATGTGGCGAGCTTACGGGCGATGAGGCCCGGTGAAGGTTCCGTCGTCACGCGAATCGCCAGATCGATGCGCTCGTCGACCAGATCGACCGTGCGATCCGCGACCACCAGGTCGATCGCCACGCCCGGATGCCGCACGATGAAGCGCGTGACGGCCGCAGCGAGAAACGCCTGCCCGAGCGAGGTGCTGCACGCCACGCGCAACAGGCCTCGCGGTGTGCTGCCCGCGTTCGAGGCGCTGGCCAGATCGTCGGCGATGCCGAGCATTTCGCGACAGCGCGGCAGGGCGTCGTTGCCGGCGTCGGTGAGGCTGACGGCCCGTGTGGTGCGATGCAGCAAGCGCGTGCCGAGCCACGCTTCGAGTTCCGCCAGATAGCGCGAGACCATCGCGCGCGACATATCGAGACGCTGTGCCGCGGCCGTGAGCGAGCCGCGTTCGGCCACTTCCGCAAAGACACGCATTGCCGTCAGACGGTCCATGATTTGCTCGATCGATGCAACAAAGTGATCGTCATTATGGGCTTTTTTTGCGCGAGTGGCGTGACTACGATGACGTTCATGGACAGCGCGCGCCGCGTCGTGCGAGCGCGCCGCAATACCCCCGGGACACTGAGATGACGCAAGCCACCCTGCATTACATTGCCGACCCGCTTTGCGGTTGGTGCTACGCCGCGGCGCCGCTCGTGCGTGCCGCACGCGACGTGGCGGGCCTGGAGGTCGCGTTTCACGGCGGCGGCATGATGGCCGGCCCGAACGTGCAGCCCGTCACGCCGCAATTGCGCAGCTACGTCATGCCGCACGATCACCGGATTGCCGAGCTGACCGGCCAGCCGTTCGGCGATGCCTATTTCGACGGGCTGCTGCGCGACGATACCGCCGTGTTCGACTCCGCGCCCCCGACCGCCGCCGTGCTGGCCGCCGAAGCGCTCGCAGGGCGCGGCCTCGACATGTTCGCCGCCGTGCAGCGCGCGCATTACGTCGACGGCAAGCGGGTGGCGGATCGCGACGTGCTCGTTGACCTTGCGGTGGCCCTCGGCCTCGATCGCGACGCCTTCGCAACGGCGTTCGATGCGCAGGATGCCGCGGCGCTCATGCAGCACTTCCGCGATAGTCGCGCGTGGCTGGCTCGTGTGGGCGGCAGCGGCTTCCCGACGTTCGTGCTGGAGATCGACGGCCAACGCGAGCGGCTCGAACCGGGCCGCTACCTTGGCCAGCCCGATGCATGGCGTGACGCGCTGCGCGAACGTCTGCTCAAGTATTCCCCCTCACTCCCAGGAGCCTCCCGATGAAAGTCGCCTTGATTGGTATTACCGGTCGCGTGGGTACACGCGTTGCCGAAGAACTGCTGCAACGCGGTCACACCGTGACGGGTATTGCACGGAATCCCGAACGTGTTGAAGCCGGGCCGGGCCTCACGGTCCTCAAGGGCGACGCCTCCGACCCGTCGTCGCTGACCCCGCTGCTGACCGGTCACGACGCTGTCATCAGCGCCGGCCGCTTCATGACGATGGACGCCGCCAAATTGATCGATGCCGTGAAACGCGCCGGGGTGCCGCGTCTGCTGGTCGTGGGCGGCGCGGGAAGTCTGGAAATTGCGCCAGGCAAGGCGCTGATCGACACGCCGGAATTCCCCGCCGCCTACAAGCCCGAAGCGAGCGCCGGACGGGTGTTCCTGGACGTGCTGCGCACCGAGCCAAAGGACGCTGCGCTGAACTGGACCTTCCTGTCGCCGTCGGCACTATTCGAGCCGGGCGTGCGCACGGGCAAGTTCCGCATCGGTGGCGACGAGCTGCTCGTCGACGCGGGCGGCAAGAGCTGGATCTCGATGGAAGACTACGCCATCGCGCTGGTCGACGAACTGGAAAAAAACCAGCACCCGCGCACACGTTTCACGGTCGGCTACTGAGCGCGGCGGCGCGCCGATGCACGGTGCGCTCAGCGCGCCTGTCGGAACGTCAGGTTGTAGCGCACGGCCTGAGCGTCGAAGCTGCCTTCGACGCTCGCGATGCCGTGATAGGCCAGTCGTGACGGGCCGCCCCACACGACGACGTCGCCCGGCTCCAGTCGCACACGGCGCGTTCGGTCGCCCCGTTGCAGACCGCCCCACAGAAAGATCGCGGGCAGTCCGAGCGAGACCGACACGATAGGCGCGCCCAGTTCCCGTTCGTCGCGATCCTGATGCAACGTCAAACGCGCATCGAGCGTGTAACGGTTGATGAGACAGGCGTCCGGTCGAAAGTCGCGATAACCGGTGGCTTCGGCGGCATTGTGCGCGAGTTCGGCGAACGACGCCGGCATCGCGGGCCACCGCTGCTTCGAGAGCGGATCGTGCGTGCCGTAGCGATAGCCCACCCTGTCGCTGATCCACCCCACTTCCCCGCAGTTGGTCATCGCGACCGACATGCGCTTTCCGCCCGGTGTCAGCCAGTGGCGCAATGGCGCTTGCGCAACGACCCCGTCGATGTCCGCCTGCAACGTTTCGAGACGGGAGCGCGCGAAGCCGCGCAGCACGAACGCGCCGGGGCCAAGTGCATCGGCATGGGGTGGGTTCGGCGTGTCGCCGGTGGCGTCGTGGCCGAAGAGGTCGAGCGTCATGGGTTGCGAATGAGTGTGCCGGGATCAGGTCGCGTCGTGCAGGATCACGCCCAGCGTGTACCGATGACCGCTGCGCACGCGGCTCACGCCGTGCCGCATGTTCACGCGATACACGCCGCGCGTGCCGTTCACCGGGCGATGGTGTACGGCGAACACCACGGCGTCGCCGCGCGTGAGCGGCACGACCTCGGCGCGCGATTGCATGCGCGGACGTTGCTCGGTCAGCACGAACTCGCCGCCGGTGAAGTCCTCGCCCGGCTGCGACAGTAGAATCGCGACCTGCAACGGGAAGACGAGATCCCCGTAGAGATCCTGATGCAGGCAATTGTAGTCGCCCGCTTCGTAGCGCAACAGCAGCGGCGTGGGGCGGCGCTGGCCGGCATCGTGGCACTGCGCGAGGTAGGCGTGGTGTGTCGACGGGTATCGCGTGTCGATGCCCATCGCCTTGTACCAGCGGTGCGCGATGTCACGCAACGGCGCGTAGAACGCCTCGCGCAGTTCGGCGACGAGCGTGGGCAGCGGATATGCGAAGTACTGATATTCGCCCTGCCCGAAGCCGTGACGCGCCATCACGATCCGGCTGCGAAAGCGCTCGGACGTCGGCTGGGCGCCCGGGCGTGCGTGGGTCTGGCCGTACATGTCGCAAAGCGCGGCGCACTCGCCGGCATTGAGCAAATGCGGGATGCGTGCCGCGCCGAAAGCGTTGAGTTCGTCTTCGAGTGCGGCCCAGTCGAGCGACGCAACGCGTGTGCTCACCGCGTCACCCGTGACGCCGCGTGGCCTGCCAAACCGGATGCCTCGCGCCCATCACGCCCATCACGCTCACCACGCTCACCACGCTCACCACGTTCGTGAGCGAGCAAGGCACGCTTGCGCTCGACTCCCCACCGATAGCCCGAAAGGGCGCCGTCATGGCGCACGATCCGGTGACACGGAATCGCCACGGCCAGCGTGTTCGACGCACAGGCTTGCGCAACCGCCCGCACGGCCCGCGGCGAGCCGATGCGCTCGGCGATTTGCGCGTAGCTCGCCGTCTCGCCTGCAGGCACGTCGCGCAGCGCCTGCCACACGCGTTGCTGGAACGCGGTGCCGCGTACGTCGAGTGGTAGCGACAGACCGATGTGCGGCGACTCGACGAAGCCGATCACCTGCGCAACCCAGCGCTCGAATTCGGCGTCTGCCCCGGCGAGTTCGGCGTGCGGGAAGCGGTCCTGCAATTCCCGTACGAGTGCTTCCGGGTCGTCGCCCAGCGAAATCGCGCACAGGCCGCGCGACGTCGCCGCCACCAGCAAGGCCCCGAGCGAGCATTGCGCCACGGCGAAGCGGATGAACTCGGCCTTGCCGCCTCCGCGGAACGCGGCGGGCTTCATGCCGAGCAGCGCGTCGGCCTTGGCATAGAAACGGCCATTGGAGTTGAAGCCGGCGTCGTAGTAGGCGGATGTGACGCTCTGCGCGCCCGGCAGGGCGTCGCGCACGCGTCTGGCGCGGCGGGCATTCGCGTAGGCGCGCGGCGTCACCCCCGTGACCGAGCGAAACAGGCGATGGAAATAATGCGGACTCAGGCCCGCTTGTGCGGCGAGCGCGTCGAGCGTTGGCGGCACGTCGGCCGCCTCGATATGACGACAGGCTGCGGTGATCAGCGCCGCATGACGCGCGTCGAGCGCGCCCTGATCGGGTCTGCACCGCTTGCACGGACGAAAACCCGCGCGCTCGGCGGCGGCCCCGTCCGTATGGAAGGCGACGTTCTCGCGCCGCGCGAGCCGCGCACCGCACGAGGGGCGGCAATACACGCCGGTCGTGCGTACCGAGTAGAAGAAGTGGCCGTCCGCCTGCTTGTCGCGCGCAACGACGGCTGCCCATTTGGCTTCGTCGGTGGCGTAACGCGCGTCGGGCGAGAACGCCTGCGGCGCGCCGGCATCGCTACGGTGTGGTGACAGACGTTTGGCGGTCATGGTGTGGGAATGCATCACGAAGGTCTCCCGGTGGCTGATGACTGGCTTTCAGTCTAGGGAGAGCGCCGCGAAGCTGCGCTCCGTTTCTTGCTGTTGAATTCGAAACGTCCGGCGCGCCCGGCGTGCGTGCTCAGACGCCCGGCGGCATGGTCGTGCCGAGCTTTGCCGCCAGACTCATGACCATCACCAGCACGAGCGCCTCGATGGCGACCACGCGGGCGAACGCTGACGTATCGAGGGGCGTCTCGCCGGTATCGAGCGCCAGTCGCGGCAGGAAATGCCAACGGTTCCACGCACCGAGCAACGCGGCACAGGCCACGAGGACGAGTTTCGTCACGAGCCACGCCAGATAGGGAGCATTTTGCGCCGAAAACCACAGCGATGCGTTTTCACCCAGCGTGCGCCATGCGTTGAATGCGCCGGTCACGAGAGCCACGGCCATGGCCAGCGTGGCGACGGACGACAGCCGCTCGCCGTACGCCGCGCGGGCGCCCACCGGCCAGTGACGCCAGCCCGGAATCGCGCATCCGGCGACCAGCAGTGCCCCCGTCCACGCCGCCGCCGCCGCGACGTGAAGCGTGTGCACGCCGATGGCGAGCCCCGGCAGGGAAGCATCGGCCGCGTGACCGGTACTTGCCCGTCCCAGTGCAAGGACAACGGCGCCGGCCGCATAGACCCGGCGTGCGCAACGTTCCTGACGATGCTCGCGGCGGTGGTGCCGGTCGCGAGGATCGTCGGCAATGGGCATGACGGCCCGCAGGCGCTGCCGCGCGTCATACCAGGCCCATGCGCCCGCGCACAGCAGCGCGGCGCCCAGACCCGCGACCCACTGCGCGCGGCCGTAACGCGTTTGCGTGAGCACCAGCCAGACGTCGCCGGCCATTGCCGACGAGGTTTCCCAATCGCCGCCGGTCATGGCTTCGGTGCTGGCCAGCACGTAGGCGAGCCATGCGAGCACGGCCAGCCCTGCCGCAAAGGCAGGCAGCACGCGCAACGTCAGGCCGCGCCGCACGGCATACGGACTGCGCAGCAGCAACACGCCGAGGGCGAGCGCCAGGGCGAGATCCAGCAATCCCGCCGTTGCGGGCTGCCATGTCCCGGCCGCCAGATCGGCCGGCATCACTTCACGGTGAACTTGAAGCTGCCTTGCGTGCGGTGGCCATCGCTGGCCACGGCCACCCAGTTCGCCTGGTAAGCCCCGGCCGTGAGGGCCGGCAGGCTCAACGTGAGCGTCTTGCGTGCGGCGTCGAGTTCCGGCTTGGCGTTGGTGACGGCCTTGCCCTGCGCGTCGACGACGGTGAGTTTCGACAGTGCCCCTTCGAGCGCCGAGTCAAACGTCACACGTACGACTTTCGGCGCTTCGACGGTGGCTTGTGCGGCCGGTTCGCTCGACGCAATGTGCGCGTGCGCCCAGACGCCTTGCGACAGGCTCGTCATGCCGACGGCCAGCGCCGCGGCGAGGCCCCGCGTTGCGCGACGCAGCCGAGCGCGGGTACGCGAGGCGTGAGCATCGTGGGAAGCGATCTTGGAAGTGCGCATATCGGATTGGACTGAGAAAACTGGGAAATCGGTAGGGCGCCATTGGGGCGACGCCGGGAACGAACCATTGCGACCGGCGCATGCAGACAAGTCATCCGCACGTTCGACCGTCGGGAACGGGAGACGTCCGTCGACGCCCCGGTCACGTGAGTCGCGCCGCTCGCCCAGTATCGCAGACCTTGCAGACCGGTGCAGCGGCGCGCGGGTTCCCAGGGCAGGGGCGTTGCGCGGCAAAGTGTCGCGGGTTGGGGCAAGGGATCGCCGCAAGGAAGGGAGGACGGAGGGAAACGGAGGAGACGGAGAAACGGAAGGGAGGTGCACGCAAGGGTGGACATCGAAGGAAAATCGCCGGAAATATGCAACTGAGTTGCAAAATAAGAGGGCGCAACGTATCATCGCACATTATTGCAACTCTGTTGCATTAATTCGCTGTGCCGGTCGCCCGGGCTCCGATGCAGCGAGGCCCGTCCGTGCAGAGGCGACGTCCGCGCGCATCCTTCGGGCGAACGCATGCCTTCCGAACACAGGACCTTGCTGTCATGACCCATCCGCTTTCCCGATCTGCCACCGATCGCCGCCTGCCTGTCACCGTCCTTTCCGGCTTTCTCGGTGCCGGCAAAACCACGCTGCTCAATCACGTGCTGCGCAATCGCGACGGCCTGCGCGTCGCCGTTCTCGTCAACGATATGAGCGAGGTGAACATCGACGCTTCGTTCGTCGAGCGCGGAGCCATCAATGCCGGCGCGGCGCTCTCGCGCACCGAGGAGCGTCTCGTCGAGATGAGCAACGGCTGCATTTGCTGCACGTTGCGCGAAGACTTGCTGATCGCCGTGCGCGAACTCGCACAGGACGGTCGTTTCGACTATCTGCTCATCGAGTCGACAGGGATTGCCGAGCCGATGCCCGTGGCGGCGACGTTCGAATTCCGCGACGAGACCGGCCGGTCGCTCGCCGATGTCGCGCGACTGGACACGATGGTGACGGTCGTCGATGCGTTACACGTACTTCGGGATTTCAACGGGCTCGATACGCTCGCTCAACGCGGCGAAGTCGCGGGCGAGGAAGATGAGCGCCGTCTGGCCGAATTGCTCACCGAACAGATCGAATTTGCGGATGTGGTCGTCGTGAGCAAGGTGGATTGTGTCGACGCGCAGCAACTCGACGCTGTCAAAGCCCTGATTGCCGGTCTCAATCCGTCGGCCAAAATCGTGCTCGGTGAACGCGGACAAGTGCCGCTGAACGAAGTCCTGGGCACCGGCCGTTTCGATCCGGACCGCGCCGGGCAGACGGCTGGCTGGGCACAGGCGCTCGCGGGCGAACACGATTCGGAGGCCGACACCTATGGCGTGACGAGCTTTGTGCTGCGACAGCGCGAGCCGATGCATCCGGCTCGCTTCGCATCGTTCATGTCGATGCCGTTCGACGGGCTGATCCGCGCGAAGGGCTACGTCTGGGCGGCGAATCGTCCGGCGTGGGCGCTGGCTTACTCTCGCGCGGGCAATACGGCAACGCTCGAAGCGGTTGGGCAGTGGTGGGCTGCCGTCGACCCCGATCAATGGCCCCCCGCCGGCGACCCGCAGCGCACGGCCATCGAAGCGAACTGGGAAGCGCCGTGGGGCGACCGCATCAACGAGGTGGTGTTCATCGGGCGCGCGCTGGATCGTCACGCCATCGAAACGGCATTTCAGGCGTGCCGGCTAAGTGTTGTCGAGTTGGCACAGGGGGACGCCGCATGGCGTGACAGCGAGGATGCCTTGCCTCTGGCAATGGACGGCGAGGTCGATGAGGCGGGCGTCGGTGCATGAGCGGGGCGCTTCGGCAAAAGACCGGCGTCATGTGTGACGTGCATTACGTGCGTTACGTGCGTTACGTGCATTATGTGCGTGGTGCGTAAGGCCTCGCGAACCGCAAAAAAAGGCGCGGCCGGCGCCGTGAGGCACCGGCCGCGTGGACACCGGGGTACGGTGGTGTCCGAGGAGCGGCGCACGGCGGGAAGCTGTCCGTACGCCGCGCCCGCCGTTTGCGCTTCGGCTCGCCTTAGAAGTCGGGCGTTTCCACCGGGCGCAGATCGAACACGAGCACTTCGGCGTTGTTGCCGTTGGCGATCGTAAGCGCCGTTTCGTCGCGCACCCGCACACCGTCCCCTTCGCCGAGGGCTACACCGTTCACACTGACGCTGCCGCGGGCGACATGCACGTAAGCGTAGCGGTTCGGCGCGAGCGTCAACGTAGCCGACTCGTCCTTATCGAACAGTCCGGCATACACGCGCGCATCCTGATGAATGCGCAGCGAGTTGTCGCTGCCGTCCGGCGAGATGATCTTGCGCAACTGGCCGCGCTTTTCCTCCGGCGTGAAATGCTGTTGCTGATACTCCGGGGCGATGCCTGCCTGATTCGGCACGATCCAGATTTGCAGGAAGTGCACCGGCGAAGTCTTCGAGTGATTGAATTCACTGTGTGCCACACCGCGCCCGGCGCTCATCAACTGCACGTCGCCCGGTTCGATCACCGATCCCGTACCCATCGTGTCCTTGTGTTCGAGCGCGCCTTCCAGCACGTACGAAAAGATCTCCATGTCGCGGTGCGGGTGCTTGCCGAAGCCCTGTGCCGGTGCCACGCGGTCGTCATTGATCACCAGCAGATCGGAGAAGCCGACTTGCTTCGGATCGTAGTAATTCGCGAACGAGAACGTATGGCGCGAACTCAGCCAGCCATGGTCCGCAATGCCTCGGTCGGTAGCTTTTCTGATGTCCAGCATGATGGGCTCCTGTGTCTTCATCGTTTCGTCAAGAGGCTGGGTTGGCCTCGATGAATGACATTTTAGAGTCCCCACGCAGAACTACAATCCATCTGATATGAGAATAATTGTCTCGTATCAGGTGACAATTGTGGCCCTGCCGTTCCGAGCGATTTCCCAGAGTGCGACGGACAATTCTTAGGTTACGGGGTACAAATTGCCGAAAGCGGCAGCCGCGCCGCCCGTGGCGTGGTGCGATGTGCGAGACTACGAGCCTTCATCGAAAGGCCAGCCGGCCGGCCGCCGCAGGGCGGGCAAGACTGGCTGACCGGCGGTCGTTCGCGCTCATGAGGCGCGGGCGCCAATCCTCGTCCTGATCACCCGCTACTGGAGCATCGTCATGAGCCGCAGTTACGCTTTCCGTATCGTCAATGTCTTCGCCGAATCCACTTTCGGCGGCAATCCGTTGTGCGTGTTCGAGGACGCGCGCGGCATGAGCGACGACGAGATGCGATCGCTGGCGCGTCAGTTCAACCTGTCCGAGACGACCTTCATTTTGCCGTCGGAGACCGCCGACGCCCACGTGCGGATCTTCACACCCGGCTACGAAATGCGTTTCGCCGGCCATCCGACGCTCGGCACGGCCCACGTGCTGCGCGCCATGCGCAAGCTTGGCGACCATGTCACGTTGCAGTTCGCCGCCGGCCTGGTGCCCGTCGAGGCGAAGGGCGATCACTGGACGCTCACGGCGCCCTCGTCGGGCGAACCGAAAATTGAGAAGGCGAGCGAGGCGGACGCGGACATTGCGGCGCTCGTGCGCCTGAACCGCGACGATCTGGCGCAGTCGCCGCAGTGGGTCGATACGGGGGCCGATCAGTTGCTCATTCCTGTGCGTAACGCCGAGGCTGTCGCCCGCGCGCAACCGGACAGCGCCATGCTGGAGCGCTGGCCGCTATCGAGTCTGGAGCGCAAGACCGGTTACGTGTTTTCCATCGATGCACAGACGGGCAAAGAATTGCAGGTCACCGCGCGCTACTTCTTCACGACGCAGGGCGGTGGCGTGAGCGAGGACCCGGGCACCGGCTCCGCATGCGCCAATCTGGGCGGCTGGCTGATCGGGCAGGATTACCCGTTGCCGGTGCGTGCGCGAGTGTCGCAGGGCGACGCCATCGAGCGTCCGTGCCGCCTGACGCTTGAAGTGACCGGGAACCGAGAAATTCGCGTGGGCGGAAATGTGATCGAGATCGCGCGCGGCGAGGTGAGCCTGTAAGGCTTGCGCAAACGTTTCAGGACGACAGTCGTATGTATGCACTGGCAGCACCGGTCGAAACCGAACTGGATATCAGGAAGAGCCGGTTTATCGGCATTGTCATGCCCGTGGTGTCGCGCGAGGCGGCCATGCGCGAACTCGACGCACTTCGGGTGCGTTATCCGAACGCCACGCATTACTGCTGGGTGCTGTTGTGCGAGGGGGCGTCGGGGTTCGACGACGACGGCGAGCCGGGAGGCACCGCCGCAAAGCCGATGTACAACGTACTCATGCACAAGGGGCTGGCCAATGTGTTCGCGGTGGTGGTGCGCTACTACGGCGGCATCAAGCTCGGTGCCGGCGGGCTGACGCGCGCCTACGGACAGGCCGTGAGCGAAGCGTTGAAACTTGCTACGCTCACGGCCATCGAGCCGACGGTCGAGCTACGGTATCGCTGCACGTTCGCCCATGAGGCGACGCTGCGCCGGCTGGCACAGCGCCATGCCGCAGAGATGCTCGACGCCGCCTACGACGACGGCGTCGTCCTGCGTCTGCGGTTAAAGGCACGCGACGTGCAGGCGTTCGAAGCCGACGCAACGCAAGCGCTCAGCGGCGGCCTCGAACGATGTGACGGCTGAGACGTTCGGGGCGCGCTGCCCGCTCAGCGCACGTTGATCACGCCACGCATGCCGGCTTCGAAGTGCCCCGGTTCCAGGCAGGCGAAGTCCACCGTACCGGCCTGCGTGAAATGCCACACGAGCGTTTTCGTCTGGCCGGGTTCCACCGTTACCGCATTGGCTTCGGTATGCGTCATGCCGGGCATCTGCTGCATCATTTTCGCGTGCTCCGCGAGCGAGGCCGCCGTGCCCAGCGTCAGCTCGTGACGGATCTTGCCGTTGTTCGTCACCACGAAGCGCACCGTGTCGCCGCGCCTGACTGTGAGCGTGGCGGGCGAGAAGCGCATGGTGTCGCGCATGTCGACGTCGATCGTACGCGTGGCCTTGGCGTCGTCACCCGGCTCGCCGATGGCAGCCGCTTCGCTGCCATGGCCGTGTTGCATATGCATCGCGTGCCGGTCGTCGGCGAAGGCCGGCGCGGCCAGCGCGAGCGCGGCGAGGCACAGCAACGGTGCGGCCACAGCGCGGCCCCGTAGCGGCGCGTGAGCGTTGCGGGGTGAGGACATGGGCGAGGTGTAGCGCGAACGACTCATGATTTGACTCCGGTTTTGCCTGCGCTGGCGGGCTGGCGATGGGTTGAAGGTAATGCCGAAGTGCTGCCCTGCCACGGACTGGCGACAGTGCCGCGCGGCGCGCGATACCAGCCCGGATCGCGATAGCTGTCGCGGGGAAGATCGTGCCGCACTTTGAGCGTGGTGAACATGCCGCCCATTTCGATGGGGCCGTGCGGGCCGGTCCCCGTCATCATCGGCAGTGTGTTTTCCGGCAAGGGCATTTCCATGCCGTTCATCGATGCGCCGGTCTCGCCCATGGCCATGTAGTCGGGAATGATGCGCGCAATCTTCGTGGCGATCTCGCGCTGATTCACGCCGAGCATGGTTGGCACGTCGTGACCCATCGGGTTCATCGTATGGTGCGACTTGTGACAGTGGAAGGCCCAGTCACCGGGCTCGGTGGCGTCGAATTCGATGGCGCGCATCTGCCCCACGGCGACGTCGGTCGTCACTTCCGGCCATTGGGCCGCGGGCGGTATCCAGCCGCCATCGGTGCCGGTCACCTTGAACTCGTGTCCGTGCAGGTGGATCGGGTGGTTCGTCATCGTGAGATTGCCGATGCGAATGCGCACGCGCTCGCCTTGACGTGCCACCAGCGGGTCGATGCCGGGGAAGGCGCGGCTGTTCCACGTCCACAGATTGAAGTCCGTCATCTCGTTCACGCGCGGTGTGCGCGAGCCGGGATCGATGGCGTAGGCGTTGATGAGAAACACGTAGTCGCGCTCGACCGGCATGAACGACGGGTCTTTCGGGTGCGTGACCCAGAAGCCCATCAGGCCCATCGCCATTTGCATCATTTCGTCGGCATGCGGGTGGTACATGAACGTGCCGGGGCGCTTCGCTTCGAACTCGTAGACGTATGTCCGGCCAGGGGCAATGGCGCGCTGGTTGAGGCCTGCCACACCATCCATGCCGTTGGGCAGGCGCTGGCCGTGCCAATGCACGCTCGTCGCTTCGGGCAACCTGTTCGTCACGTACAGACGGACGCGGTCGCCTTCGACGACTTCGATGGTCGGCCCCGGACTCTGACCGTTATAGCCCCAGAGGTTCGCCTTCATGCCCGGCGCGATTTCCCGGACGACCGGCTCCGCGACGAGATGGAATTCCTTGACGCCGTTGCGCATGCGCCAGGGCAGCGTCCAGCCGTTGAGCGTAACGACGGGGCGATAGGGCCGGCCGTTGGGCGGGGCGAGAGGCCTGGCGGTGCTGGCGTCGTTGCGCGTGGCAGCGTCCGGCAGCGCAGCGAGGCTGGTGCGTTCGACGGCAGCCGCGCCCATCACGGCGAGGCTGGCGTCACGCAGGAATCGTCGGCGCGAAGTCATGCGCCACCTCCGTGTTGGTGAGGGTTGGTGGGTGCCGCTGTGGCCGATGCCTCAACGCCCTCCGGTTCGCCGCCGCCGAGGCTCTCGCGAAACGCGGCGTCGGCGAGCCAGTAGCCGGCAGTCGCATCGATGTAGCCGAGCACGGCGTCGCGTTGCTCGCGAGCGTCGCCGAGCAGATCGAAGACACTGGCGAGCATGCCGTTGTAGCGCAGCAGCCACTCGTCCGAGACGCGTTGCCGCATCGGCAGGATCGTCGTGCGGTAATGCTCCGCGATATCCCACGCGGCGAGCGTCTGGGCGCGCCGCGTGCGCGCGTCGGCCCTGGCGGCAACGGCGGTATCGGCCAGACGGTCGACGCTTTGGCGGTAGCGTGCTTCGGCTCCGGCAACACGTGTCGAGCCCCAGTCGAATAGCGGGATCTCCAGCGAGATTTCGTAGCCGTGCTCGCTGGGCCTGCCCGTTTCGCTGTTGTTGCGGTACGCCGCGTCGAGCACGTTGACGAAGCGCGTCACGCGCGTCAGGCCGAGATCGCTCGTGGTGGCGTCCAGCGCGGCGCGTGCGGCGCGAACGTCGGCGCGCTCGCGAATGGCTTGCGCTTCGGCTCCGGGCCACGCGGGGCGCTTACGCGGCAGGTCGGGTAGCCGCGCGGGCAGCGTGAAGCTCAACTGCTGTCCCCACAGGCCCATCTGGCGCGCCAGTTGTTCGCGGGTGGAAGTTGCCTGCTCGCGTGCACGTGCGAGACGCGCTGCCGTGTCGGCGTAGACGAGATTTTCCTGCGTGCGTCGCATCGCACTGAAGTTGCCCGCACGTGCCATGCCGTCTGCGAGTTCGCTGGCGGCCTGTGTGGCGAGCGTCGTCTGCTCGAGAATCTGTACCCGCTGCTGGGCGGCGACGGCTTCGATCCAGGCGCGTCGCGTTTGTGTGGCCTGTTCGACGACGGCTTGTGTCACCTGTGCCTGCACCTGCGCGAAGCGGCGGGCTTCGATGCGCGATGCGAGGGGCATGGTAAGCACGCGAACGAAGTCGATGCCCCACGTGCGCTCGATACCGGTATCGCCGCCGCCTTGTACGCGTTGGAACGAGAAGCGCGGGTTAGGTAGACGACCTGCCTGCACGAGCGATGCCTCCGCGATGCCGAGTTCCGCGTAGGTCGCTTGCAGGCCGCGATGGTTCAGCAGCGTGAGGCGAATGGCGGTGTCGAGGTCGAGCGGGCGTGTCAGGAGATCGTCGCGTTCTTTCGCGAGTGCCTGTGCGGTGGCGTCGTCACGCGCCCAGACGGCAGGTTGGCCGAGGCGCTTTTGCGCCGCTTCTGCCACCGGGGCAAAACCGCCGTCGTCGCTGAAGGTGGCACAGCCCGAGAGCACGAGGGCGGCGAGCGCAGCGATCGCAAGCGGCGCGCGGCGACCCGCCTGGCCGTGCGGTGAGGCGAAGGGTGGCGCCGCGGCCGTTTGGCGCGGGGACATCCGCGCGGGGAAAAGGGTGTTCGTCATTGGGCCCCTCTGTGCGTGCTGTGTCCCGCGTGCGGACCGGCTGCCGGTGCCGTGGGCGCCGTATGCCCTATCGCTGCGCGGTCCATTGGTGTGGGCGAGGTTCGCTCCGAGGCGGGTGGTGTCGGTGCACTGTGTCCCGCATGTCCGCCGTTATGGCCCGGCGGGGCTTTCGTGTGCGCGGGCCCGCCATGGTTCGCCATGTCGTGCGCCGCCCCGGACATGCCGCTCATGTTGGACACGCCGGCGTTGACCATCCGCCAGTCGCTCGTCGCGACAGACGGCGCCGGTGGGGTGAAGCCGTGCAGCACGCCGACAGGAAGCGGGCCGATGGGCGCGTCGGGAGACGCCGAGTCGCTGGACGCGACCGGCGATGGCGCGCTCCCGGCGCCGACAGCCGGTGCGGATCCGGCAGCCCACAGCGATAGCGCGAGCGGCACGCACCATGCGCGCCGTCGTAAGGCAAGAAACGTCATTGAAAGACTCGTCGATCAGGCGACACCGAGGCGTTGCGCGAGGTGCAAACCCACGTTGTGCGCATCGCCCGGCGTCGCACGTTCATCTGGCAGACGGACTCACGAGGGCAGACGACAGGCGAACGTGTGCCAGTCGCGAAGCAGCGCGTAAGTCAGTCCGGCGCGGAACGGAGACGGCGCGTATCCGGTCGCGTATCCGCTGCGTACGTGCGTGGCATCAGGTGCCGCAGCAGCGTTCGACGCGATCCGGTGCCGTCAGGCGACGAGGGGTTTCGGAGGACGATCGGGAACCGCAACGAAGGCGCTGGCGGCCGACGTGCGAAGGAACGGGATGGCGGTGGAAGGTTGAGCGTCCGGCAGTCGCAGCGCCACGCTGGGCGGAAGCGCCGTGCAAACGACGCACGCGGCGCAAGCCGAACAACTGGCGTGCTGACCGAGCGGCTCCTGCGAACCCGGCGAACCGTGCGTTTGGTGCAACGTGTGCGCGTTGTCCGAATCGGCAGTGCGGGCCGAATCGGAAGCGGGGGACATTGTCGCGTGATGCCTCGCTGTCATGGCCGCAGCGTCACGCGTTGCAGCGCTGGCCAATGGCGCCGGAGTCGCGGGCATTCCCTGCACTCCCGGGGCTCCCGGTGCGCAATGCGTGCGCAGCGCGGCCATAGCCTGCAACGGCAGGGTCACGCACACGAGCAACAGCACGAGGAATTTGCGCCAGCGATTCATGCCGTGCAGTCTAGCATCGCACGCGCGTCACTCGCAAATCGACGTGCGGCATACCATCGTGCACGGGCGGCAGTTAATCCGGCAGTTAATCCGGCAGTTAATCCGGCAGTTAATCCGGCAGATAACCCGGCGGGAAAGGCAGCCCTCAATGCTCGAACAGATGGAACGTCTCGAAGTGGGTGCGCCGTCTGGACAATGCCACGAGATTGACGATGCACACGGCAGCTACCAGCACGAACAACGGGACAGACACTTCGACCGTGTCGCGCGCCAGCAAGGAGAAAACGGTCAGCATCACCATGAGTGTGAGCAGCACGCGATGCAGCCATGCCGCCAGACGCAGATGGCGCTCGGACTGCGCGACGAGTACCACGAGCGAGACATAGAACGGCGCCGCGAGCACGGCAAGTACACATAGGGCGAGCAGCACGCCCAGCACGTTGGCGAGCCATTCGTGCCCGTCGGCGGCGCTCGACTGCACGCCGGCGACGGTCGCCGCCGCGAGATAGAGCAGCATCAGACCATCGAGAACGATCGCGAGTCGGTTCATGACATCTCTCCGGCGAAAAAGGTGCGGAGTGGATAGCGCCCTGTGCAAGGCGACAGGGACTGGTGCAGATCAATCATCGGAGCACAGGCACCGCGATCGCGGTCGACCGTGTCCCGCCAGCGGCAGGCCAGACTAGCCGCGTCACGCGATATTTCTGTGACAGCGGCCGGCACGCGGAGTGCTGCCGTCAGCGTGGCGGCGATGGCGTTGCGGATGGCAATGGACGTCCGTCGGCTTCCGCCGTGTCGGACAGGCCCGACATGCCCGACACGCCCGACACGCCCGACATGCCCGACATGCCTGACATGCCTGACATGCCTGACATGCCTGACATGCCCGACACGCCTGACATGCCTGACACGCATGACATGCGGTCGAGACTTGCTCTGTCCGGCGCGCCCGCGCCATTGGACAGCAGCGCGAGCCCGAGCCAGACGGCGGCCGCGTGCACGCTGGCGGGGTTCGACACCGCCTGCACGCGGTAGAGGGCGACGTTGCCGCAGTCGTCCGAGCAGAACAGATCGCGCTCCAGATCGGCCACCACATCGAGCCGTTGCTGAACGCGATAAAAACCCAGGGGAGTGAGATCCTCAACGAGCGCGGCGAGCGTCTCGGGATAGAGAAAGACGCGGGATGGCCAATGGCCATGCCGGAGCCGGAATTTACCGAGCGCACCAAGCACATGCGCCAACGTGCCGCCATGACCGCGAACGAAGCCGATCAGGTGCGACGTGCCGTACCCGTTGGTATACACAAACGCTCCGTTGACTTCCCGAAGGTGAGTGCCCGGTAAATATTGATCTTGTGATTCGATAGTTGCAGACGGGGGACGTGGGCGAAATCCGAACTTTCGCCTAGTCCGTCGGCATGAGTGCCGGCGGCGCACAAATGGAAACCGGCGGACTAAGCCGCCGGTTGAGGCCCCATCGGGGCATCGCCAGCCGCGTGTACCGGCGCGGCATGGTATGGGCCAAGGAGACTTGGCACCGAGGGGTATTGCCGTGATGCATTCGAACCCCCATGGGGTTCCCGGCCATGCCCATGCAGCTTCGCTGCGATTTGAGTATAGGACGCGCGCGTCGCCCGGCAATCGGTTTTTCGGATGAGCGCGGCGCACATCCCCCAAGAGAACTATCACAACGGTACACACTCGAATTGACGCACGATTTCCCTCGTGACTGTGGTTTCGTCTGCGCACACTTTGCGTTCTAATGGCACCATTCCAGACGATGCGCAAAGCGGCGCAGCGCATGGCGCTCACGCTGCGCGCCGCCGCACTTCAGTCAACATTCCAATAATGTCAACGAAATCTCTACAACGATGGGCCTTGCTGGCTTGCCTTTGCGCGGCGCACACGGCGTTCGCCGCCGACCAGTGCGAGGGCATCCTGATGCTGGCCAAAAGCGCGCAAACCGGCTTTGAGGACATCACCGGCCCGCTTGCAGCCAAGAACGAACGGGGCGAAAGCTATCAGGCCACTTACTCGGTGCCGGGCGGCGACTGCAAGGTGTTCCGCGCCACGGGCCTCGCGCCGACCTACGAGTGCATCTGGGATTACCAGAAGATCACGCCGATGGACCTGCGCAATCAGGCGCAGAAGTTCGCGACCGACGTGTCGCGCTGCACCCGTGGCGTGACCACCATGCGCACGACCACGACGAACCCGGCCGGTCTGCCCGCGGAGTGGCAGAGCGCGAGCCGGAAGTTCGCGCGTGAGGTGAATTTCACCATCACGGCGCAGGACCTCGTGACCCCCCGCGGCGAGCGCTTGCGCGAAATCTCGCTGTCGGTCGAGAAACAGGTCGGCAAGTCTGTCGACCGGTAAGGCGCGCGACCTTCCCGGCGCAGGCAGGCGGGGCGTGATCAGCCCCGTCCCGCAGGGTTTCGTCGTCTGACGAAGGATCGGCGAACGCCGGTTTTCGTCACGCCGCCGAACCGGTTACAAACGGTTGCAGACGGCCCGGCGCATTAACATCTTTTCAGTCGACGCTCGTTCGGCTGACCCGGTACAGTCATTCTTGAGGCGTATGGCGCACATGCAATCCGCAAGTGCCGGCGACGCCTCGTGCCCACCGGCCCCACGTTCGTGGCCGGAATATGTGGCTGAATCGAAATGAGTGCCCGACTGCGTTGCTGCTTCCTGTTATTGCTGGTGTGTGCCTACCCTGCCTGGGCCGATGGCGGGCGTGGGCGCGACATGCTGGACCTCAACAAGGCGTCGCTGCGCGAAGACATTAGCCGTTTCAATGCCGATCGCGGGCGCGGTCAGGCAGCGTATCCGAACTGGGCCGCACCGGCGGAACCCCGCGAACGCCAGTACACGCCGCAAGGCGAACCGCGCGGCCAGCGCGGCGGCGAGGGCGGTCGACGCAACCGCTGAACACCCTTGCGCTGCTGCCGCGCGGCGCAACACCTCAGGGGAGTTCCGGGGGACGGCACAATCTGCCGCGTGTCCCAATGCCGCCGCCGTTGCCGCGCCGTTGCCCGTTACCCCCGCATCACGCTCCCCGCTCGCCCGCCGCAAGGCAAATGCCGTCGCCGCCGGCGGAATCGTTTTTCCTCCCGTCCTTCCGATGCACCGAATGTTGCACATGTGCAACATTGAATGCGGCCATCCCGCGCCAAAATCATCCGCCAGTCGCCCTTGGCCACGGTCCAGCAGTCGCCAAGTTCACCGCGAATGTGAGTGTTCGCTAACTCGTTGATGTGCGAGTTATATCGATCTCGTTATACCGGGATTAATTGTGGCGCGTATGGTCGTCCGATTTTTGTCTACCCACCATTTCCCGGCCACTTCATGTGGTGCATTTTTCCGGACGGTTTCGGCCTTTCTGCGCAGGGTGGGGCTATGCGAGAATCACGGCCGTTTATCAGGGAGGCGCTTCTCGAATGGGCGCCGGCAGGTTCCGCGCATGGCGGGAACAGGCACACAAAATACATAAACCAAGGAGAAGTCAATGAAGCGCAGTATGGCCAAGGGCATTGGCGGGGCACTCGTTCTGGGCGCATGCGCCGGCGCGATCAGCACGCCGGCATTCGCACAATCGAACGTCACGCTGTACGGTCAGGTGGACGCCTGGGTGGGCGCCGTCAAGAACCCGGGCAGCGACCGGGCATGGACGCAGGGCGGCGGCGGCATGTCGACGTCGTACTGGGGCATGAAGGGCAATGAGGATCTCGGCGGCGGCCTGAAGGCGGTGTTCGTGCTCGAAGACTTCTTCCGCCCGCAGAACGGTCAGTACGGCCGCTTCCAGGGCGACTCGATGTTCTCGCGCAACGCCTACGTCGGTTTGCAATCGGATACGGCCGGTACGGTCACGATGGGCCGGCTGACGACGTCTTACTTCGTTTCGACGATTCTGTTCAACCCGTTCGTCGACTCTTACACCTTCAGCCCGATGGTGTTCCACACCTTCATCGGCCAGGCTGGTCAGGGCATCGTTGGCGACTCCGGCTGGAGCAACGCCGTGATGTACACCACGCCGAACTTCAAGGGCCTCTCGGGCAGCGTGTCGTATGCCTTCGGTAACAAGGCGGGCGAGACCGGCCAGAATAAGTGGAGCGCCTCGGCGCTGTACTTCAACGGTCCGTTTGCCGCGACGCTCGCTTACCAGCAGGTCAAGTTCGACGCCGTGCCGGACGACCTCGCCGGCATGGCCGGCTTCCGCAGCCAGCAGGCCGTGCAACTGGGGGCGACCTACGACCTTCAGGTCGTGAAGTTCTTCGGCCAGTACCAGTACATCCGCAACAACATTACCGGCGGCGGCGTGTCGGAGAACGGCGGCCAGCTCGGCGTGTCGGTGCCCCTGGGTAACGGCAAGGTGCTCGCCTCGTACGCGTACACGAAGAGTTCGGGCGCGAGCAACGTGAACCGCAAGACGTGGGCGCTCGGCTACGACTACAACCTGTCCAAGCGTACCGACATTTACGCGGCGTACATGAACGACAAGGTCAGCACGCTCTCGGGTGGCGACACCTTCGGTGGCGGCGTTCGCATGAAGTTCTGACGGGATAGCACACGCGCCAGGTCGCGCGTGCCGGTTGGCGTTGCCGAAAGGGCGGACGGAGGGCAGACGGTGTCGTCTGCCCTTTTTCGTTGTGCTGCGGCACGTTTCGCACAGCGGTTTCGCGCGTCGCCGATCCGACGTGTCCGCGATATGATTTGTGCACCGCGCAAGACGGTACCCCGCCACCTTTCAGCACAAACGGAGCAGAGACGACATGACGATTCAACACGTAGGCATCATTGGCGCAGGCACGATGGGTAACGGCATCGCGCAGGCCTGTGCGGTGGCCGGACTGCCGGTGACGATGATCGACATCAGCGACGCGGCGGTGCAAAAGGGTCTGGCGACGATTGCCGGCAGCCTCGATCGCCTCATCAAGAAAGACAAGCTGAGTGCCGCCGACAAGGATGCCGCGCTGGCACGCATCACGACGTCGACCGAGTACGCCGCGCTTGCCGGGGCCGACATCGTGATCGAAGCCGCCACCGAGAACTTCGATCTGAAGGTGAAGATCCTCAAGCAACTCGAAGACGTGGCGAAGGAGGGCGCCATTCTGGCGTCGAACACGTCGTCGATTTCGATCACGAAGCTCGCGGCGGTCGTCTCGAAGCCCGAGCGATTCATCGGCATGCACTTCTTCAATCCGGTGCCGCTCATGGCGCTCGTGGAGATCATTCGCGGCCTGCAAACGAGCGACGAGACGCATAGCCGTGTCGATGCGCTCGCGCGCACGCTCGGCAAGTCGCCGATTACGGTGAAGAATGCACCGGGCTTCGTCGTGAACCGGATTCTGGTGCCCATGATCAACGAAGCCTTCTTCGTGCTGGCGGAGAATCTGGCGTCGCCCGAAGAGATCGACGAAGGCATGAAGCTCGGCTGCAACCATCCGATCGGACCGCTGGCGCTTGCCGACATGATCGGTCTGGACGTCTGCCTGTCGGTGATGAACGTCTATTACGAGGAGTTCGCCGACTCGAAGTATCGTCCATGCCCGCTGCTCAAGGAGATGGTCGCTGCCGGTTATCTCGGCCGCAAGACGGGACGTGGCGTCTACACGTACTGACGCGAGTGCCACCGGCGCGCGTCAGGCGCGCCGGTGGCGAAGCATCGACATCGCCCCCGTAGCGGGCATGACGCTCAGGCACCGTTCGCCCGCTGCGCGCCGTTGACCGGCGGGAGCCCCGCCGGGCTCGCCGAATCCGGCGAACTCGATGACCCGTAACCGCTGGACTCTCCCGCGCCGCCGGTTCCGCTCGACGACTCCGCCGTCGATTCGCCCGTGGAACCTCGCGTCGATCCCCGTGCGCTCATCGTACTCGACGCCGTCCCCGCACTGCCCATGCTGCCCCGGCTGCCGAATCGCCGCAGGCTGCCGCGCCGCGGCCCCAGGGGGCGCGTGAGCGACACGGTGTATGACTCGCCGGGCCTGTGGCCGATGTCGGCAAAGGCCGCGTCGAGTACGTGCCCTGTCTCCTGCGGGTCCTTCGACATGGCAAATCCCACCGCCTTGACGCGACTCCACGGGTCGAGCAGCACGGTCGTGTCCCGTGCGCCCATGACCAGACCGGCGAAGTGGGTGCCGGTGATGCCGTCCGCACTCGTACCGTCGTATTCGACGGGCGTGGCAAGCTCCAGTGCGTCGATCAGCTCATCGGACTCCGTATAAAGTACGAGCGCATGCGGCGCACGATATTTCGGTCGCACCGTGATCATGCGAAGGCAGTCGCCAGGGATGCCGCCTTCGATCAGAAAGTGAAAAAGAATCTCGGCGTTCTCCTGACAAAACGCCTCGGTGCCCGGGTTGAGCCGGTAATGGCTCGCCGTGAGGAACGCGGCGAGCCGTTGTTGCTCGAACAGCGACGCGTTGGGCGGCACTTGTTCGAGCGCGGCGCGAATGGCGTCGCGATTGCGAATGATCGAGTTGTCGCGAAATTTCCGGAGATCCGGCCGGTTCGTGCGCATGAGCTTCATTCGGGACACTTCGGCATAAGCGCCGAGAATCGCGTTTTGCACATCGTCGTCGCGCAAGTGACTGAGTACGGCGTCGACGTCGTGACGATTGAGCGCGATGCTGTCGGGTGTCGTCACCCGACTATTGCCGCAACCGCCGCCACACACTCGCAGCGGCGCATGGGCTTCCCAGCGGCCGCTGTGCGGGTCGTATGTCACCGGCACCTGCGCCAGCGTTCGCCGTACCGAGTCGATGAGCCAATGGTCTGCGCCTGGCGCGCGCGTTGCGAGGTAATACCCGGCCTCGCCCCGCAAATACCGCTGCCCGTCGATAACCACGAGCCTTGCATCGCCGCTCGGGGGCAAGCGCTCCGGCGCAATCTGTTGCGCATATCCTTCGAGATACCGGTCCTCTCCGGCGATGTACATCGGGGGGAGGTCGTCGGACACGCCGGGGCGGAGTTCCGCTTTCGCGCCGTCGTCCATGTCCGCATGCTCGATGGCGAATTCGAGCGCACCGGAGGCCACCTTTCTCTCCACGCCCTCGAAGGTCTTGGCCGGGCTGTGCTCGATCGTGCGCATGACCGGGCGCGATCCCGCATCCGGATCGGCATCGGCAAGCAAGCCCTGCGCCATTCGCCTGCCGCCCGCGCCCGGGCGCAGCGCGCTGCCGAGCGGGCGCGCCAGCACACGCGGATCCGCGCTTTGCAAAATCGCGATGACGCGCTCGGCCGACACCGGTTTGCCGTCCCGCTCGTCGGCGACGACCTCCATCACTTCCGAGGGCAGTCGCAGCATGGCCACCTCGGGGATCAGGCCGGTCGCCACGTCCACCATATGGGTGCGTTGTTGGATGGCTTCGCGTGTCCGGTCGTCGATGGCGTGGCCGGTGAGCAACGCGTACACGTCTGCCGCCGAATCGCCGAAGTGCCTGAACGGCTCGCTTCCCCTGCCGAGCGAGCGCAGCACGTCCTGGAGCGAGTACTCGCGCTTGATCGTCATCTGCGGCGAGACCGGCTGCGCGACGACATCCACGGACGCTGCGATGGCGTCGGGCTGCGGCGAGACGGCGGCATCGCAATCGTTCCGGCCACCGGTTCCATCCACATCGTCCGTCTGCGCGCATTGCCGTGACGTTTTCGGTATCGCGCCTGTAGCGGGCGACACGAGGTTCGCCACGAGCATGAGCGCGAGCGCCGCAGGCCAGGCGGTGGTGACGCGTGAGCGGACGGCGCCCTCGGACGCCTGGCTGGGCGTTGCGGGGCGTATGCGCATGGCGGGCGACGCCGGTGCGAGTTGCGCTCGCGCAAATGCATCGCGAAACCGTGTATCTGTTGGCTTGCGCGCACGTGTGGCGATTCGGTGCTGTGCGGCCCGATGCTGTCGGGAGCGAGACAGCGAGTCGGTCGGAACGAAGGGGACGGCGGAGGTAGCACGGCGATATGTGGCATAAGGCATGGCAACGTCTCCGGGCAAAAGTGAAGGTGCGAGCGAGGCGTCAGTTCTCCGGCTCGGGCGGGGCCATCGGCGGCGTGTGGCGTCTGCCTGGGGCGCTCGCGGCAGGATTGCCAGATAACGCCACGACGGAGTCCGGGGCCGGCTTCGCATAGAAGGCCGGGAGGGACAGCGCGGAGGGGTCCGACGTTCCTGATGCGCCTCCCGACGTTCCCCCCGAACTCGCCGTGCTGGCGACGCTGCCCAGACTCGTCTGGCTGCTCAGCGTGCCGCGGCGCCCGGCGAGCGGCCGCGTGACCGACACGGTGTAGGGATAACCGCTCCGATGGCCGATGTCCGAGAGCGCGGCGTCCAGAATGTCGACCACGTCATGCGGGCCATCGGCTCGTGCGAACGAGATCGCCTTGTTGCGGCTCCACGGATCGAGCAACAGTGTCGTATCGCGGGTCATGTAGACCGCCCACGCGAACTGCGCCGACGAAACACCATCCTGATGCAGGCTCAGGCGGGGTTGTGGCGTCGAGATGTCGAGCATTTCGATGAACAGCGGCGATTCCGTGTAGAGCACCATGACGTGCGGCGGCCTGTTTTTCGGCTGCACCGTAATCATGCGAAGCTGGCTGACGTCGATGCCGTCCTGAAGCAGAAAGCGAAACAGAATCTCGGCGTTCTCCTGACAAAACGCTTCGGCAAAGGGGTGGTCGTAGTAGTACCGTGCGGTCACCTCGGCGGCCTGGCGTTGCTGCTTGACCAGCGGCGACTGACGGTCGATGTCCTTCATCAGCGTTCGCAGCGAGACACGATGATCGATGATCGAGTTGTCGCGCATCGTGCGCAGGTCGGGACGGTTCGAGCGGATCAGATGCAGGCGGGCGAGGTCGGCGAACGAATTCTGAATCGCCTCCTGCGCCGATTCGTCGGGCAGGTGCCGGGTCGCCGCGAAGATGTCCTCGAAGCTTCCCGCGATGCTGTCCGGTGTCAGGGGGCGGCTGGAGCCGCAGCCGCCGCCACACAGGCGCAAGGGCTCATGCGCCTGCCACCGGTCAGTCGACGGATCGTACGTGACGGGCACCTGGGCGCGGTTGCGGCGCGGGGCGTCGACGAGCCAATGATCGGCGCTCATTCCCGGCGTGGCCCGGTAGTATCCCGCCTCGCCGCGCAGATAATGACGGCCGTTCACGATCACGAGACGTGTGGCCTCCCGTGTCGGCAATTCCGCTTCCGAGAACGTCTGTTCGTAACCGTCGAGATGGTCGAATTCCCCCTGAATCGCGAAGCGGCTCGTGGGCGCACGACGCTCGGAAAGATTGTCAGGCACGCCGGCGAAGCGCACGGATTGGTCGTCGGGCGTCCGGCGGGGCGCCCAGGCCTGTCGGGAATCCGCTTGGCGAATGACGTCAGGTGCGGCGGCCACGGCGCTCGCAGCGGTCGCTTCGCGGGGTCTTGCCGATATTGCGCCGCCGCGAGGCGACCCGAACTGCACCAGATCAATGAGGCGGTCGATGGATGGCCGCTTGCCTTCGAGGCCATCGACCGTCGCTTCCGAGATTTCGGCGGGCAGTCGCAGCAGTTGCACTTCCGGAATGAGGCCCGTCGTGATGTCCACGGCACTCGTCCAGCCTCGCATCGTCCTGCGCGTCTCGGGGGAGACTTCTTGCCCGGTCATGAGCGTGTAGGCATCGGTCATCGATTCGCCGGCACTGGTAAATGGCGCGCGTGCTGCGGCCAGCGCTCTGAGCGCGTCGACGACGTCGTAATCGGTCTTGATCCCCGAAGTCTGCACGGGCTCGACGATCACCGTATCCGGTACGATGGCTGGCGGCGGCAGATGGGCCTCGCCGTCGAATCGATGTACGGCTCCGGCGCCTTCGGGCACTACGGACGGGTCGCGCGGGCGGCGCGGTAACGATGCCGTCGCACCGGCGGCGAAATTCGCGACGAGCATGACCGCGAGCGCCGCGGGCCAGATGCCGTTGCCACGCTCACCGCGTTCGACATGTCTGCCATGCCGGCGCGCCGGTGACGAACAACGTGCGGCGCGGAGCGACGCGCACTCGGAGCGAGCGCCGCGAAATGCGCCCGCGAAACCTGCGGCGCGTCGCTTGCGCGGCGCGCCGTGCGGTGCGCCATAGCAGGCGGGCGCGCGGTGAGCGAGAGGGTGAGCCGTCAAAGCCATGATGAAGCCTCCGAGGCAAGCGCCGGGTTACTCAACGTCGCTGCTGACGCTTCCGAACAGACTCGATCTGCCGGACGTCGCACCGCTTCCGCTTCTGCTTCCGTTTCCACTATTACCGCTATTGCCTCCACTGCCTGCACTCGCCAGACTGCTGACGCTTGCCCGGCGGCTGTCGAGCGGACGCGTGATCGACACGCGATACCCGTGTCCCGGGCGATGGCCGATGTCGGCGAATGCGGCGTCGAGCGCATCGACCATTTCCACTGCATGATTGGTGCGCACGAACGATGTGGCTCGCGAATGGCTCCATGGATCGAGCAGGATGGTGGAGTCGCGCGATTCGTACACTTCGCGCGCGAACACCGTGTCGGTAATGCCATCCGGACGGGCGTTCGACGGCGGTTGAGGTGTCGCCGCTTCGAGCAGCGCGACGAGACGTTCCGACTCGGTGTACAGCACGAGCACGTGCGGTGGCCGGTTTCTGGGCTGCACGGTAATCATGCGCAGGCGTTCGGCGGGAATGCCATTCGCCAGCAGATAGTGAAAGAGGATCTCCGAGTTCTCCTGACAGAACGCCTCGGTGTACCGATTCCAGTAGTAGTACAGCGTCGTAATCATCGATGCCTCTTCCTGCTGCCGGATCAGTGGGAGATTGCGCTTGATGTGTTTCATCGACGCTCGCAATGCCGCGCGGTGGTTGACGATCGAGTTGTCGCGCATCATGTTCAGATCCGGCCGGTTGCTGCGTGTCAGATGCAGCAGGCTGAGATCGTCGAACGCATGACGAATCCCGTCTCGCGTGTGCTCGTCGCGAAGGTGCGCGGTGGCCTCCAGAATTTTCTCCTCATCGTGAACAATGCTGTCGGGCGTCGCTGCCCGGCTCGGGGCGCAGCCGCCGCCGCAAAGGCGCAGCGGCGCCTCGGCGCGCCACCGGCCCGTGGGCGCGTCGTAGTGGACGGGCACTTGCGCCACATGTCCGCTTCCCCGTGGGGCGACGACGAGCCAGTGGTCCGTGCTCAATCCGCGCGTCGCATGGTAAAAGCCGGCGTCGCCGCGCAAGTAGTGTTTCCCGTCGACCAGCAGAAGCCGGCGATCCTCGCCCGCGGGCAGACGGTCGTACGGCAGCGACTGCGCGTAGCCCTGCAAGTGCTCCTGTTCTCCTTCAATCGTCCAGCCATGCCTGGATTGCGCGAACGGCGACGGTACGTCACGCGCCACTTCGCTGGCATGGGCCGGCGCAATGTCGGGGCCGTCCTGCCGGAGTGCGACAAGTTGGCGGCGGGCGTCGAGTTGCCGCTGTCTGAACACACTGGCGAAATTCGGGCGTGCACGCACGATGCCTGCGCTGGCGCCGCCGCGCACATCCGCCGATTGCATCCATTGGACGATGCGTTCGGTCTGCGGCGCACGTCCTTCCATGGCGTCGGCAGCCATGGCGGCGGCATCGCCCGGCATTCGCGTCAACCGGATGTCGGGGATCAGGCCGGTGGCGAAATCCAGTGCCTGTGCCCACTCGCCGATGGTTCTGCGGGTGTCCGGCGCCACGGAATGGCCGGTGAGCGATGCGTACATCTGGACGAGCGAATCGCCGGTATGCCGGAACGGATGAGCGGATGCGGCGATGACGTCGAGGAATTCCGCGAGCGTATAGTCCGATTTGATCGCCGGGGCTTCCAGGGGGCGGATCGAGATGACGCCGGAGGGCGCGGGGGAATGACCCGTTTCAATGCACGGGGACCTCGGGGGAACGGTTCCCACCTCGGCACAGTCGACGGCGCGGATCGTACCGCGCGGGAGCGTGCGCGCGGAGGTCGGCGACGCCAGATTGGCGACCAGCAACACAGCGAACGCCGCCGGCCAGACAGCGTCGCCCGGGGACGGCGCGGAGGCGGCGTGCACGCGGCGCGTGCCCCGGCTTGCCTGCGTTGTATTGCACGAACGCGAACGCGTGACATGGGTAGCATCCGCCGTACACGCGCGGCGCAATGCGTGTGACAGGTGGGCTGGCGGCGCGCGATGCCTCGCCGGTGACAGGCCATAGTGCGGCGTGAGCTGGCGGGGGCTGTGATGCGGGACGTGCGGCATGGCGATCTCTCCCGAGATAAGGGCCACCGCACACGCCGCATGATGATGGATGTGCCGACGTTTCGGTAGCCCGGGAGGAGAAGACTGCCATTGCGCCACGGCAGCGGGCTTGCGTATCGGTCAGGACAACTATCGATTTGCGCGCGGACGTTCACGCAACCACACGAATGCTGGCATCAAACGTGTGGTTCGAAGCTCTTGTCGGATCAGCTCGCGAGCCGTTTGCGTGTGTCGTCGTATTCCTGTTTCAGACGCGCGATGATTTCGGCGGCCGGACGCACGTCGTCCATCAGGCCCACGCCCTGCCCGGCGCCCCAGATATCCTTCCACGCCTTTGCTTTGGAGAAGTTCATTGCGGACTTGTCGGCCGTGGGAAGATTATCGGGATCGAGGCCCGCATTCAGAATGCTCTGGCGAATGTAATTGCCCGACACGCCGGTGAAGAGGTTGGTGTAGACGATGTCGTTGGCGCTCGCATCGACGATGGCTTGCTTGTAAGCGTCGCTCGCGTTCGCTTCTGACGACGCGATGAAGCGCGTGCCGATGTAGGCAAGGTCGGCCCCCATCGCCTGCGCCGCGAGAATCGATCCGCCGTTGGCGATCGAGCCGGAAAGCACGATGGGGCCGTCGAAGATCTTGCGCACTTCGCCCACCAGCGCGAACGGCGAGAGCATGCCCGCATGACCGCCCGCGCCGGCTGCGACGAGAATCAGACCGTCCACACCCGCTTCGAGCGCCTTGTTGGCGTGACGCAGGTTGATCACGTCGTGCAGCACGATGCCGCCGTAGCTGTGCACCGCATCGAGCACTTCCCTGGGCGGTGCGCGCAGGCTCGTGATGAAGATCGGCACGCGATGCTCGACGCATACGCGCACGTCGTGTTCGAGACGCTGGTTCGATTGATGCACGATCTGATTCACGGCGAGCGGGCCGACGAGCGCATCGGGATTCGCCGCCTTGTACGCGGCCAGTTCTTCGGTAATACGCGAGAGCCAGTCTTCGAGAATCTGCGGCTCGCGTGCGTTCAGGGCGGGGAAGGCGCCGACGATGCCCGCCTTGCATTGGGCGAGCACCAGCTCCGGGTAACTCACGATGAACATCGGCGATGCCACCACGGGCAGCGCCAGGTTTTGCAGAATCTTGGGAAGGGCCATGGAGTCTCCTGAGGCGGGACGGCCGGCGCACGGCGTGCGCGGCGTCGGTACGTGGTGGCGTGTCGCGACGGGACGCGTGCAACGACTTCTGTTCGCGAACGGTCGTTCGATTATAGGGGGATTCATGGGTTGCCCGGCGAGCGTTCACTCGAAGAAAGCTTCAGTTCGCACGGTTCGATTTCCCTGGTATCAGGGAAAGTCCTCTTGGGGGATGCCAGCTGAGCTGACTACGATGAAGACGCGTGCCAGGGACATCGGCATCACCGTGTCGCAGGACGGACGCCGCGTTAGCGACCGCAGCGTTCGTCCGGCACGTCACGTCCTCAAACGCCGCTTGCCGGGACCCGGCGTGCGGCGTTATTTTTTTGCCCGGCTCAGACCGCGTGCAGCGTGTCGGCCTCGCTGTCGTACCGCAGTGCCCCCGCTTTGGCGAGTTCCGCAACCAGTGTGTCGAGCAGCGCGGGCCAGCCCGACGGCGGAGCGAGCATCGCCGCCGCGTTGCGCCACGCGCGCGCGGTGTCGAGCGTCGCCTTGAGCGATGCGCCCGTCATCGTCACTTCGGCCATGAGACGAAAAACGATCAACACCTTGAGTGCGTTGCGCGCGTTGCGTGCGGGATCGCCTTGCAGGTAGTCGAGGCGCGAGCGCGCGGCGGCCAGTGCGCCGTCGATGTCCTCGAACGGCTTGCCGTGGCCCGGAATGACCAGCGAGACGTCGATCTGCTCAATGAGGTCGAGCACAGCGGCCTGCTCCGCGAATCCCGACTCGCCGTCGAGTTCCGGGAAGATCACACCGAAGCCGCGTTCCCACAGGGCGTCGCCGGAAATCAGGATGCCGTCGGTGGCGTTGTAGAGCATGAGCGCGTGCGGATCGTGGCCCGGTGCGCCGAGCACCAGCCATTCGCGATCGCCGAGCGGCACCGTGTCGCCGGGCGAGAGCGTGTCGTCGAACGTGAAGCGCGCGCACTGCTGGCCGGTCGCCTCGAACGACAGGCGTTTCTCGTCCCAGTGACGCACCGGATCGGCTTGCGCCGCGGGCACCCACGTGCGGCAGCCGTAACGCGCCTGCAACGCGGCGTTACCGCCACAGTGATCGGAGTGAAGATGGGTGTTGACGAGGCGCGCGAGCGGCTGGCCTTCGGGCAGGGCATGCGCGACGAGGGCGAGCGTTTGGGCCGAATGGCTGACGTAACCGCTGTCGACGAGCGTCGGCGCTTCACCGAGGAACAGCACGTTGTTCGATGAGAGCCAGCCGCGCTCGAACACGCGCAGCCCGGCAGGCAGGGCAAGCGAGGTCATTGGGCGTATCTCATGGCGTGTCGGAAGGGGATTGGCACGGAGACCACCTTACGCCGGTCTGGCGCACACGAGGATCTTGGCCGTGGCGACGATGACGGTCTCGCCACGCTGGTTGACGGCTTCGCCGTCGAGCGAAACGATGTCGCCCGCGAGCTTGTCCTTCCACACGCTGTCCGTGACGGTCCAGCGCACAGTGATGTCGTCGCCCGCATGCACGGCGCGGCGCAGCTTCATGTCGAACTCCAGCCCGAGTGGCTGCGCCGTCTTCGAATAGTGCGTGGCGAGCAGCGCGGCGAGGTAGGACATTTGCTGCGTGCCCGACGAAATCAGCCCGCCGAAACGTGGATCGGCGGCGGCATAGTCGGCGTCGAGATGCAGCGGATTGAAGTCGTGCGCGAGTGTGGAAAATTCGCGGATCGATTCAGGTGAGAAATGGTGACTGGCGGAGAACGTCTCGCCAACGGCAACGATTTTTCCCATATGCGATGACAATTAGGTGAGCAATGCGGGCGCTGGCAGCCCGCCTTCGGTCTCAGGTGCCGTCCTTGTCCGGGGTCCCCCGGCTTCGGGCCACCACACGGCGATGCGGCAAGGGCGGCTCTTCGTGCTCGGCACGCCGCGCGGGCAGGCGCGACCAGACGAGGCGCTTGGCGTCCTCCGCCATCGTCGACCATGACGCGATCTCGTCGAGCGTGCGCCAGCATCCCGAGCACCAGCCCGTTGCCGGATTCATGCGGCAGATATTGGTGCACGGCGACGGCACGGGCGACGCGATCGATGCGATTGATGTGGGCGGTTCGGTGGGATGCATGGTGGCGCGCGATGTCGTCAGACGGACATGCCGAGTCTGGCCGTCTTCCCGTGCGACTTATCCTGACAGCGCGCCTGATCGGCGATCACGCGCTCGTGCTTGTCGGCGATACCGCGCACAAGTTGGGGACTCGGCATGGCAGGTCTCCTCGATGTTCCTGTCCGGCGGCTCAGCTACGAAGCGCAACGTCGACCACCGGCGCGCCCGTCATGGCCACCAACTGTTGCGGCGTGAGGTTGAACACGGCGTGCGGGTGCCCTGCGGCGGCCCACAGGCTCGCGAGTTTGAGCAGGTCCTCGTCGATCAGCGTGACCGGCGAGACAACGTGTCCGATCGGACTCACGCCGCCAATCGAGTAACCCGTCTTTTCCTTGACGAAGCGTGCGTCGGCGCGCGCCAGTTCACCGACTTGTGCGGCTACTTTCTTCTCGTCGACCCGATTGACGCCGCTGGCAATGACCAGCACCGGCGTGTCGTCCGCCGCGCGGCGGAAGATGATCGACTTGGCAATCTGCGCGACTTCGCAGCCAAGGCCGGCGGCGGCTTCCGCCGACGTCTTGCCAGTGGCCGGCAGCAGCACGATCGGCTGGTCGTGTCCCATGCCGGCAAGCAGGCGCGCGACGTGGCGCGCACCCTCGGGGAGATCCTGCTCGTTGGCCGTTTCGGGGATCTGTGGCGTTTCGCTCATGGTCGGGTCCGTGGAATCTGTGACGTGGCGTTGCCGGTCGTGGCCGGGGCAACGCCCGTCGGGAAGGGCAAGGGCTTCAATGGCTTCAGGCACTTCAAGCGCCTGGCCTTCACCGGGAATCAGGCGGCGGTGGCGGCGTCTTTCATTTTCGCGAGCATCGCGCGACCCACGCGCGAGGCGTTCGGGCGGCCGATGGCCTGCGAGATGTAGTCGCCGGTGCGCACCACGGCATCGAGGTCGACGCCTGTCTCGATGCCGAGTCCCTGGAGCAGGTACAGCACGTCCTCCGTGGCGACGTTGCCCGTGGCGCCCTTGGCGTACGGACAGCCGCCGAGACCGGCGACGGACGAATGGAAGATCGAGATGCCCGAGAGCAGCGCAGCGTAAATATTGGCGGTCGCCTGCCCGTAGGTGTCGTGGAAGTGGCCCGAGAGGCGCTCGATGGGGAACACCTTGGCGCAGGCTTCCATGACCTCGCGCGTGCGCGCGGGCGTGCCCACGCCAATGGTGTCGGCGATGTCGATTTCGTCGCAACCGAGGGCAGCGAGCCGCTTGACGACGTCGACCACGCTCGCGACCGGCACTTCTCCCTGATACGGGCAGCCGAGGGCGCACGAAATGCTGCCGCGCAGGCGCAGACCGGCGTCCTTCGCGGCGCGCGCGACCGGCTCGAAGCGCGTGATGCTCTCCTCGATGGAGCAGTTGATGTTGCGCTGCGAGAAGGCTTCGCTTGCTGCGCAGAAGATCACCACTTCGTCCGCTTTGGCGGCAACGGCGCCTTCGAAACCGCGCATGTTCGGGGTGAGGACCGAATATACGGTGCCCGGGCGGCGCGTGATGCCCGCCATGACCTCGGCCCCGTCGGCCATCTGCGGCACCCACTTGGGCGAGACGAACGACGTTGCTTCGACGTTCGCGAAGCCGGCGGCCGACAGACGGTCGACCAGTGCGATCTTGACGTCGGTGGGCACGGGCTGCTTTTCGTTTTGCAGACCGTCGCGCGGGCCGACTTCGACCACTTTCACACGTTGCGGAAGATGGGATGCGGACATGGGGATCGGTCTCCTCTGGTTCGTCTGATGCGTGTCATTCGTCTGATTGGGGCGTCGGCGATAGGCACTGCGGTGCGACGCTGCTCAGTAGCCGCGCGCGAGGTCGACGATACCGGTGATCGCCTCGCCACGCGCCAGTGCTGCGATCTTGCCTGCGATCTGGGCGACCGTCTCGTCTCGCAACGTCAGCGCGGAGATGTGCGGTGTGATGCTCACGCGCGGCGCACGCCAGAACGGATGATCGGGGGGCAGCGGCTCGGTGCGAAACACGTCGAGTGTGGCCCCGGCGATTTGCCCGCTGTCCAGCGCGGTCAGCAAGTCGGCCTCGACGAGATGCGCGCCGCGCGCGACGTTGATCAGGAACGCGCCGTGCGCGAGCCTGGCGAACAGGTTCGCGTCGAGTATGTCCACCGTTTGGGGCGTGAGCGGCAGCAGGTTCACGAGAACGCGGGCGCCGCTCACGCAGGCGTCGAAGCCCGCTTCGCCGTGATGCAGCGCGATGCCGCTGTCATCGTGGCGCTCGCTGCGACTCCACGCGCGCACCGCAAAGCCGAACGTCTTCAGTGCGCGAGCGACATGCGCGCCGAGCGTGCCGTAGCCGAGCACCGCGACAGGGAAATCCGCGAGGCGGTTCGGCTTCTGAAACTTCCACTGGCGTTGCGCCTGCTGCGCTTCGAACTCGTCGAGACGGCGAAAGTAGCGCAGCGTGGCGGCGCTCACATATTGCGCCATCTGATCGGCCATGCCGGCGTCCTCAAGCCGCACCAGCGGCACGCCGGCGGGCAGGCGTTGCACGCCGTCTCCGTGCGGGCCGAGCACGCCGTCCACCCCTGCGCCAAGATTGAAGATCGCCTTCAGACCCTCACGCGGTTGCAGCACCTCGGCATTCGGCTTCCACAGCACCAGATAGTCGGCCGGCGCGGTGTCGCCCGGCTGCCAGCCACGAATGTTGGCCTGCGGCAGATGCTCGGCAAGACCGGTTTCGTAAGCGGCAGTCTTGCCGTCCGGGGAATAGATCAGGATGTCCATGAAATGCGCATGCCGTCGGCGCGGCCGGGTTCACTCGATTTACGTTAACGTCAAGTGTAACGCAGCTTGCCGGACGTCGCGTATTGGGGCGACGCCCGAGCGAGGGGGGGTAGGCCGGGGCGGGCGGATTGGCCGGAAGGGGGAGTACTTGGCGAGGCAGGGCCGCAGGCCCCGGCCTTCGCCGCGAACTCGGCGCGTGTTCAGTCGATGACGGCCGCGCGCAGCGTATCGAGCTTGACGGCGAAGTTATGGCTGTCGTCCGCCACCCACACTTCACCGTCCTGAATCGTGCATTGCAGACGCATCGTGCGCGATGCGAGCGCAGTGAGCGCTTCGGCCGATTCGTCATCCAGCATTCGTACGGTCAGGTTCGACAGGCGGTTCACGTCCTTTTCCGCCGTTTGCCACCAGACAGCCGCGGGCTTGCCGCCGTACGCGATGACGTCGACGTGTTCCGCACGGCCGGCGGCCTTGACGAGGCGGCGGGCGTCGGGCTGGCCGACGTCGATCCAGCGCACGATATCGCCGCCGAAGTCGTGCTCCCAGAGGTCCGGCTCGTCAGCCGTCGAGATACCCTTGCCGAACGAGAGGCGCTCTCCCGCGTACAACATGAACGCGAGCACGCGCACCATCATGCGTTCGTCGGTTTCCGACGGATGACGGGCGATCGTGAGGTTGTGGGACGCGTAGTAGTGGCGGTCGAGGTCGGTGATCTGCACCTCGGCCTTGTAAATGGTGGCTTTGAGTGCCATACCGGAGAACCGCGGGAATGAAGAAAGTGGCAAGCATACACCAGCGTGCGGTGGCGACCCGGCAAGCTCGGTATACTGGCGGCTTCGTCTTACCTGAAGCATCCCCATGCCGGTTCCCGTACCGCAAACGATCGACGTCAACGGTTACCCGATGGCGTACGTCGAAACCCCCGCACCCGCCGACGCCGTTGGCGCACCGCTAGTGCTGGTTCACGGCTCGCTTTGCGACTACCGTTACTTCAAACCGAACATGGCCCCGCTGGGGCAACGCCGACGTGTCATTTCGGTCAGTCTGCGTCACTACTTCCCGGAGGCCTGGAACGGCCACGATGGCGAATTCTCCGGCGAGCAGCACGCGGAGGATCTCGCCGCGTTCATTACGGCGCTCGACGTCGGCCCGGTCCATGTGCTGGGCCACTCGCGCGGCGGCTATGTGGCGTTGCGTACCGCACTGCTCGCACCCGACACCGTCCGTTCGCTGATTCTGGCCGATCCGGGAGTGGAAATCAGCGGTGGCCCGATACAGATTCCGCTCGACAGCGAACGCGGCAACTTCCGCGAGAAGGCGTTGAACGCCATCGAGGCCGGAGATATCGACGGCGGACTGGCCATCTTCATCGATACGGTCAGCGGTCCCGATACATGGCGTCGCATGGTGCCGTGGTTCAAGCAGATGGTGCGCGACAACGCACGCACGCTGATTGGGCAGGTCGCCGAACCGCGCACACCGTTGCCTATCGACGCACTGGGCGCGCTGCATGCTCCGGTGCTGCTCATGGGAGGCGCCGAAAGCCCCGCCCCCTATCCGGACGTGCTCAATGCCCTCGCATACGCCATGCCGGAAGCCCGTCGCATGGTGATTCAGGACGCATCGCACGGCATGAACCTCGCCAATCCGATTGCGTTCCATCTCGCCGTGGACGCCTTCCTCGGGAACGATTGACCCGAGCGGCCCGCCCGCCCCGGGCCGTGGATGGCGAGAACGCGATGCCGCCCGCGCCGTCCCGAACCGTCGCGTCATCGTCATTCGTCGCGCACCAGGCCGTGGCCCAGACGCAGACTCAACGTTCGCACCAGATCGGCCATCCATGCCTGATCGCGGTCCGAGAGCTTTTGCATCGCACGGTTGAGCGACGGATACGGATCGCACGGTGCCGTCACCCCGGAATCGGCCGCCATGCCGTTGGACGCGTCGAACGCCAGCAACTCATGCGGCGGCAGCCCCAGCGTGTCCGCCAGAATGCAGATGTTGCGCAACGAGATATTGCGTTTGCCGCGCTCGACACCACTCAGATAGGAACGTGCGAGACCACTCTCCAGCGCGAGCTTGTCCTGCGCCCAGTTGTACTTCTTGCGCAAACCGGCGAGGTGTCTGCCGAATCGAAATAAATTGGTGTCCATAAAAAAGTTTCCTTGTTAGGGACGAGAAGATTGGAACAAAAATCCGGCATCGGGGACGGTGCCTCGGGTGTCCTTCGTTTGTGAGGCACGAACTATCGGGTGCGCCCCGCAGATTTTTTGTGGACTTTCGGAGAAGGCACAACGAATGCTGTCGTCCTGACGGTAGTGGTGACGCTATTTCGCGTACTGCGCTAACGCGCCGTGATGCACCCGAGGCGTCCGATGCCGCTTGCCGCACTGCCGCCAACCTGCGCCGCGCAGTGTGACACTGGTCTGACCGGATGAAGTAGAGCGGGGATTCTGAAAGGTTCCGCGTTGGGATGTCACTCGATGTCGACGGGGCGGGCCGGACATTGTGTCGGGGCGTGGGGAATTGCGTTAGACGCCGACGCGCTGTCGTTCCTGTCGTTATTGACGTGCGCGCACTTGCGCGCCGTCGCTATACATCCGTCGCGCAAAAGTGCGGCGTGCACCGAAGGGATTATTTTTAATAGGTTAAGCAGTTACTTTTACGAGACGAATCGTCGCGCAATACCCCCGGCAGACGCGGGGGACTTTGCGCGATGTCCTAAGCATCCGTCGCCGTGCCGTCACCGGCGTTGGCGGACCCATCTGCCACAAAAGCCGCTGCGGGCACTGCCTCGATCGGTCGACCGGCGCATCGACGGTTGATTCGCTGGTGAAAGCATCGATGGAATCGTCGGCATTCGCCTCGGCAGACTGACCGGTTCATTCGTCGTCGTTCGCGTGCCACCGGCGCGCCGCATCGCGTACGGCGTCGTCGGGCGCGCGAGGGCGGGCTGTCGCCATCGGTACGCCGCTCTCGCGTACGGGATCGCCGATAGCAGGGGGAGGCTGGTGTGCAGCGCCGGGCACGTCGACATCCTCGGCATCCCGGGACCCATTCAGGCACCGCGGGCTGCGGCCGTCGTATGCCTCGCAAACGCTCTCGTCGCGCACCTCGTCGCGTATTTCGTCGCGTGTTTCGCGGGCCCCGTCACGCCCATCGGCTCCCTCGTCCCCATCGGCGCCGCCCCCGTCTTCGAGAAGGGCCGCGGCATGTGTGCTCGTCGACGCGCAGGCGCCGCCCGTGCCCGGCGGCGCGGCGTGACTCAAACGGGAACTGAGACTGCGAATGATTTCCGCGAGCCAGACCTGATCGCGATTTTCGAGCTTGCACAGCGAGCGGCTGATCTGCGGCAGCGGGGTGCGTGCCGAGGGCGCGGCGGCGTCTTCCGCGCCCGCCGCGTTTGGCGCGAAACGCAACATTTCCGACGTTGGCACGCCCAGCGTATCGGCGAGCACACAGATATTGACCAGCGCAACGTTGCGTCGACCGCGTTCGATGCCGCTGACATACGAGCGTGCCAGACCGCTCTCGAGCGCAAGCTTCTCCTGCGACCAGCCGCGGGCCTTACGCAAGCGGGCCAGGTGGTCTCCGAACAGCGCGAGTGGATTCGTTTGCATGGCGGAACTCCGTTGACGAGTCACACAGCGTAATCAATCCCCCCGCGCCCTGCGACGTTATATCGCTCTCCTTCCCATGCGTCACAGGCGGCCCTCTATAAAGAGTCGTCGACGCTTATAGCGCAAAATTTATCGGACGCTTCCCAATTTATCCGTCACGGGCGGGCTCGGTTCACGCGCTTTGCGAATCGGCAGATGCCAGTTTTCGCCGAGTGCGACCCCCATCAGAATCAACGTGCCGCCCACGAGGTGATAGACCGCGAGATGCTCGCCCAGACCGAAGGCAGCAATCAGTGCGGTGAAGATCGGCACGAGATTGATGACGACGGTGGCGCGGCGCGGTCCGATGCGGGCAACGCCAATCATCCAGATGAACGGTGCGACGATCGAGACGGGAATGGCGGCAAAGGCCAACTCCGGCAGGTTGTCCAGCGAGACGCCCGCTTTTTCCGAAATCAGATAGAACGGCAGCAGCGCGATAACGGCGAACATGATTTGCGCATAGAGCGAGGGCAACGGCGCGAGCGACAGGCGCCATTTGCGCAGCAGCACGCAGTAAAGCGCGTACGCAAGCATGGCGACGACCATCATCGCGTCGCCCACGCCAATGCCCTGATCGGCGAGATGCAGCCACGAGCCGTGACTCACGACGAGCAACACCCCGCCGATGGACAGCAAACCGCCGGCGAGCGCACCGGCGCTCAGTGCATCGCCCAGCAGCATGACGGCCAGTCCCAGCGTGGTGAGCGGCAGCAATGCCAGAATGATCCCCATGTTGGTCGCGCTGGTGTAATGCGCTGCCGAATAGGCAATGCCCTGATAGAGCGCCATGCCGAGCACACCGAGTGTGGCGTATTGCGCCATGTGAGGGACGAAGTCGCGACGTGCGCGCCACAGCTTGGGCAACGCGAACGGCGTGAGAATCAGCCCGGCCGCGAACCAGCGCAGGAAGGCGATTTCCGCAGGAAAGATGTGACCGACGGCGAGCTTGTTGACGATCACGTTGGCCGACCAGATGAGCACTGCGGCCAGCGGCAGAATGAAATTGACCATGATGAGGGGCAATATGCCGGCCGGATGGCCGGCCAAGAGGCGGATTGGCGCAAATTGTCGCCTGAACCTTGTCCGTCGCATAGCGAATTTCAGACAAAAGATCATGGATTTCAGACGCGATGTCCGAATCGATCTATCGCCCTTGCCTGACGCAATGAAAAAGGCGGCCGGCATTCCGGTCGATGCGTCACTGTCTCGTGTGTTGCATGGCCGAGGCCCGACGGGCGTGCGGCGATGGTTCGCGCACCGTCCTGACCGGCAGGTGGAATGACCCCTCAGGGCCTTGTCCGCATCCAGCGTTCTCGCTGAGTTGACGGCTGAGCGACATGGCTCCGGCCCTCAACTCTCGCTCGCGGAGAGGCGCGGAGAGGCGCGGAGAGGCGCGGAGAGGCGTGGAGAGGTGTTACCGTACCGGCTCAGCGCACACACAGCCGCGTGAGCGCTGAGCGCAGTGCGGCCGGCAATGCGGCGGCGAAGCTGAACGGGCGGGCCAACGTGGCGAGCCCTTCGCCGTTGAGCACGCGCGCGCCTTCCAGATGCGTAGCCAGTACGCAGAAATCTTCGCGGCGCATCCCAACACGCTGGCACGCGTGATCGAGTTGCTTGAGGTCGTTCGGATGCAGCGAGAGGGTGAGAGTGACGCGCTCTAAGTCGGTGTTCATGTTGTTCAATTTTCTCTTTTTCAAAACATCGGGCATGCCGCATGGGTAAAGCGCATGCCAAACGCCCACGCGATAACGCGGGCGGGGCCGGATCCGACTGCGCTGGATCGGCCGTTACGGCGGACATCGCGGATACGCCGAGGGAACGCACCCCGGCATCACAGCGACGTGACGGCGAATGCGATTCCGACGAAGCACGCAATGTGTGATCGTGGCGTCGGGTTGTCTGATGCAACACGTGGGCAATACGAGGCTGTGGGCGCGCAATCCGCCGCCCGAGTACGGCATGGGCGGCGGTACGGCACTGGCGCGTGAGAGCGATGCCTCGTAATAACGGGGAGGGATGACTCTCCATCCGGCCATGAGACGAGCGCCGGAATACAGCATGAGTACTGCGAACTACAACTGCGGGTATTGCTAAAGATCACTACAACGATTGCCGCCATCGTTCGGCGACGATGCTGCGGGATATTGCGGGTACTGCGGTGATGCGAGACCTTCCAACGACAGGACTGCGGATGATGCGTGTACAGCGATGCAGACCTCGAACTTCCGATACTGCGACTTGCTGAACTGCGACTGCGGGTGAGACAGGATGGCGCTGGCTTACGCGGCGTCCTTGAACTGAATGCGAGGGCATGGCGTGGTGCGATGACTACGGCGATACCGGAGCACGCGTTCGACATGCGCCGCAGCGGCGGTGCGCATCGAACGACGATGCAGTTGCTTCACGCGCGCTGCCGAAATCGAAACGGCGCATGCCGCGATCAACAACCAACTCACGAAAACCACAACATTTCTCCCCGGGATTTGCCGCACCGCGCAAACCGGCACGCATCGAATTCGCAGGGAAATCAAAAAGCACGGCGCTCGCGGTGGCAACTGCATGTCACTTCAATGGAGTGAATTCTAAATAGATTCCCGAATAGGGTAAACCCTTAAAAACAGAAACATTGTATTTTTTAGACGAATAATTCAGATATTCCAAACGTTCGTTTTAATACGGGCGATGCGAAGACGTTTCCAGCTTCATGGAATAACCGGCCCGAACCCGCATGAAACAACGCGTTCGGGCCGATATCGCATAGCGTCTACGGTGTCAGAAGCTGTGCTTCAGTCCCATGCCGACGAGCAACTGGGTGCGTGCACCGGCGTCAATGCCATACGAACCCACGGACGCGCTGGCTTCCACGGCACGGCCTTGGCTCAGGGTTGTGCCGACAGCCTGCTGATAACCCCCGATGACGTAAGTGGACGTGCGCTTGGACAGGGCGTAAGTCACCCCCGCATTGAACTGGTTGTAATGTGCACCGATGGCGCCGTTCGATCGTAAGCGCGTATAGCTGTAGCCGATACCGGTATTGATGGCTGGGGTGAGCGCGTAGGTCGCGAAGGCGTTGACAGTGTCGAACTTCGCCGTGCCGCTGAACAGCGACATTGCATCGCTGGTGTATTGGGCGTTCGAATACGACAGACCGAGAATCGCAGGGCCCACTGCGTACTTGCCGCCGATGCGCGCAATGTGCACCTTGCTTGCCGTACGGAACCCGGCGTTGATGGGCGAGTTGAACAGCGAACCGGCGCTACTGGTCCATTGGCGATACGGCCAGTCCCCATTCATGCCGGGGCGGCCGCGGTTGCTGCCGCCATCGGCGAAGTAGTAGCCTGCCGCGAGGGCGACCGGCCCATTGCTGTAAGCACCCGCGAGGCCGTAGGAACGCCCCGCGCCAGTCTTTCCCGCGACGTTGCCCGTCGCGTACATGCCCTCGAATTGCAGACCGCCGAAGTTCGGTGTGGCGTAACGGACCGAGTTGTTGATCCGCGCGCCGTTGTCGTAATTGTCGACGTCGCCCGGCGTGGCGAAGAAACCGCCGAAATAGCCGTCCGCGGTCAGGCCCTGCACGAGGTTGACGACCGGATCGTATTGACGGCCGATCGTGACCTCGCCCCATTGCGCGCCCTTCAGGCCGACGATGGCCTTGCGGCCGAATGCCAGGCCCCCGTTGCCCAGGCTGCCGTTGACCGCGTTGAAGCCGCTTTCGACCTGGAACAGCGCGGTGAGGCCGCGACCGAGCGACTCGGTGCCGCGCAGACCCCAACGGCTGCCGCCGATGATGTTGCTCGTGATGCCGGAAAACGACTCGGGGCCGCCGGATTGCGCGGTGTGGTTGGCGTGCACGAAACCGGAGTCGATCGTGCCGTAGAGAGAGACGTTGCTTGCCCTGACGCTTGCAGGCAGTGCAAGCAACGTGAGCGTTGCGGCGAGCGCGAGCGTGCGCAGGCCGGTGGTCGAGTGTGGACGTTGGTTCATGGTGTCGGGCGCTTGTGGCGCGCAGGGTTGAAATCGACACCGAGAATATTTCTGAACACCTATTCGGATTCCTTATGAAAATTCCGAAACGGTGCAAATCCGCATGGCAGCGACCATCGTCATTGGTCGCCACCGAATTTTCTAGGAACCCTCCTTAAGGAACGCTCCCGAGCCCCGCGATAAGCGGCCTCGTGACGCGAAACGCCGAGGCGGTGATCTACCGCCGCGTATACCTCGATGCGTCGAGGCTCTGGAAGCAGGTCGCGCGGTGAAGTCGATCGCGGTCGACCTCGGTTACGCAACCCCCTCGGTTTTCATCGAAATTTTCGCCCGCCAGTCGGGCCCGACGCCGGTGCGGTTCCGGCGTCAGGGGACCTTCAGTGCGATGGCGCATGACTCCGCGTGATGCCGAAGCCGCGCTGGACCGAGCGGCGCCGCGCGACGGCATTACCGTTTGAAGGCCAGTAACTGCGCGCCTTCCGGCACCTGATCGCCCACGGCGTACAACACTTCCTCGATTTCGCCGTCTGCCGGTGCGCTGATAGTGTGCTCCATCTTCATGGCTTCCATCACGAGTAGCGGCGCGCCTTTCTCGACTTTCGTACCGGCGGCGGCGAGCACGGCAATGACCTTGCCGGGCATCGGTGCGGTCAGGCGACCTTCGCCGCCTTCCTGTGCACCGGCCTGCGCGAGCGGATCGTGCCAACGCAGCGTCCATGACTGACCGTCGGCGAACACGTGCGCCGTCTCGTGTTCGAAGTCGACGTGCCCCTGAATGCGGCGCTCGCCGAGCGTCACGCGGTACACCCCGGCATCGTGGGTATAGCGGTAGGGATAGGTCTGATTGTCGATGGTCAGCGTACTGGCCTGTGCGCCGCTCGTCAGTACGACGTCCAGACGCGTCTCTCCGTGATCGAAAGACATCGTGCGCCGGTAGTCGCCGTTCAGTCGCCAGCCGGTGGCGAGTTGCCATGGCGAATCACGGTCGATGCTGTCCTGATACTTGCGCAAGCCGACGACAGTCTCGCGCGAGAGCTGCGCGGCGACCGCCAGCGCCAGTGTCGTGGCGGGCACCGGCGCCGCGGCCGGGAACAGTGTGTCGCGATGGCGTTCGATCAGGCCCGTATCGAGGTCCGCGCCCGAGAACGGTTCGCTGGCGACGAGGCGTCCGAGAAACGCGATGTTGGTCTGCACGCCGACCACGCGGTATTGACCAAGCGCACGACGCATGCGGGCGAGCGCTTCGTCGCGATCCTGTCCCCAGACGATCAGCTTGGCGATCATGGGGTCGTAGAACGGCGAGATGGTATCGCCTTCGCGCACGCCCGAATCGATACGCACCGCCGCCGGCGATGTCGCACTGCCGATGTCGAACTGCACCGCGGCGGGCGGACGCAGCGTGGAGAGTGTGCCCGTCGACGGCAGGAAGTTGTTATCCGGATTCTCGGCATAGATACGCGCTTCGAGGGCATGGCCGTGAATGCGCAGTTCGTCTTGCCTGCGCGGCAGCACTTCGTCGGCGGCCACGCGCAGTTGCCATTCGACCAGATCGAGACCGGTGATCATCTCCGTGACCGGGTGCTCCACCTGAAGACGCGTATTCATCTCCATGAAGTAGAACGAACCGTCCTGATTGGCGATGAACTCGACCGTGCCCGCCCCCACGTAACCGACGGCACGCGCGGCGTTGCACGCGGCTTCGCCCATGGCACGGCGGCGCTCGTCGGTCATGCCCGGCGCGGGGGCTTCTTCCAGCACTTTCTGGTGGCGGCGCTGCACCGAGCAGTCGCGCTCGAACAGATAGACGCAATTGCCGTGCGTGTCGGCGAACACCTGAATCTCGATGTGGCGCGGACGCGTCAGATACTTTTCCACCAGCACGCGTTCGTCGCCGAAGCTGCTGGCGGCCTCGCGCTGGCAAGAGGCCAGCGCGGCGCGGAAGGCGTCGCTGTGCTCGACCACGCGCATGCCTTTGCCGCCGCCGCCGGCGCTCGCCTTGAGCAGCACCGGGTAGCCGATCTCGTCGGCGCGCGCGTGCAGGAATGCGGGGTCCTGATTGTCGCCGTGGTAGCCCGGCACCAATGGCACGGCCGCCCCTTCCATGAGTGTCTTGGCCGCGCTCTTGCTGCCCATGGCGTGAATGGCGCCGACCGGCGGGCCGATGAAGACGATGCCCGCGTCGTGACACGCGGCGGCGAACGCCTCGTTCTCGGACAGGAAGCCGTAGCCCGGATGGATGGCCTGCGCGCCGGTGGCCCTGGCGGCCGCGATGATCGCGTCGACGCGCAGGTAGCTCTCGCGTGCGGCGGCGCCGCCCACGTGCACGGCTTCGTCGCACACGGCGACGTGCTTGGCATGCGCATCGGCATCGGAGTAGACGGCCACCGTGCGGATGCCCAGACGTGCGGCTGTCGCGGCCACACGGCAGGCGATTTCGCCGCGGTTGGCGATGAGGATCTTGTCGAACATGTTGCCTCCGGAAAATGATCGATTTGGGCGGCGCTTGCACGCAGCGATTCCGCTTGTGGCGGAAGACCGGCGTACCCGCACCATTCTCTTTGCTATCCAGCTTTGCCGCCACCGCGAATCGTCTCGCGCGATTTGCTCGCAGGAGCGGCTTTCAATCCTTCAACGCCAGCGCGGCTTCGTCCGCACTCAGTGCGCGGCACACGCCCCAGCGTCGTCGCCTTCACCGGCAGCACCGGCGCTTTCCACGCCGAGTTTTTCCTCGGTCGACGTGCGCATGCCGAGCCGTGCAAGCAGTGCGCGGTCATGCTCGGCCTGCGGGTTTTGCGTGACGAGCAGCTTCTCGCCGTAGAACATCGAGTTCGCACCGGCGAGAAAGCACAGCGATTGCAGCGCATCGTCCATCATCTCGCGTCCGGCCGAGAGCCGGACCATCGCGCGCGGCATGGTGATGCGCGCCACGGCGATCATGCGCACGAAGTCGAACGGATCGACGCTCTCGTTGTTCTCCAGCGGCGTGCCTTCGACTTTCATCAGGTTGTTGATGGGCACCGACTCCGGATAGGGCGACAGGTTCGCCAGCTGTGCGATCAGGCCGGCGCGCTCGCGGCGTGTCTCGCCCAGACCGACGATGCCGCCGCAGCAAACCTTCAGCCCGGCGTCGCGCACGCGCGCGAGCGTGTCGAGACGATCCTGATACGTGCGCGTCGTGATGATCTGACCATAGAACTCGGGCGACGTATCGAGGTTGTGATTGTAGTAATCGAGACCGGCGTCACGCAGTTGCTGCGCCTGACCGTCGCGCAGCATGCCGAGCGTTACGCACGTCTCCAGACCGAGGGCCTTCACCCTGCTAACCATTTCGCCGACGGCATCGACCTGATGCGGCTTCGGGCTGCGCCATGCGGCGCCCATGCAGAAGCGTGTCGCACCGGCGTCTTTCGCCCGCTGTGCGGCGGCCACCACTTCGTCGATGGGCATGAGCTTCTCGGCTTCCACCCCGGTGTCGTACTTTGCCGACTGCGGGCAATAGGCGCAGTCTTCCGGGCAGCCGCCCGTCTTGATCGACAGCAGCGTGGAGAGCTGCACGGCGTTGGCGTCGAAATGTTCGCGATGCACCTGCTGTGCGCGGAAAACCAGATCGTTGAACGGCAGGGCGAACAGGGCTTCGATCTGCGCGACGGTCCAGGGCGTTTCGTTGCGGCGCAGCGCTTCGTCGTGTCCGTGAGCGGCGGTGTGAGCGTGAACTTGCATGGCGTGATTCCTTGAATTCCGTATAGGTTCGATGGCGCGATGACGGCGGTTCGTTCCGCCTCGTCAGGGCGTCGAATGCGCACGCGCGGCGAGCGATGGCGTCGCGCCGTGCGGCGTGCTCGCGACAAGCGGCGCGATGTCGAGGTAACCGGAGGCTGTGGCCGCGTCGGGGTGCGGCAGATGCGGCACGCGTCCGAGCAGCGGGGCGTCCAGTCGCGCGGCGATCGCGTCGACGTTGGCGTCCACGTGGCGCATGTCCGGATCGATGTGATTCGCCACCCAGCCGGCGAGCGCCAGGCCGCGCGAGGCGATCGCTTCGGCCGTCAGTAGCGCGTGGCTGATGCAGCCGAGCCGCAGACCGACGACGAGGACGACCGGCAGCCCGAGCTGGCGCGCGAGATCGGCGGTGTCGGGCGCATTGGCCTGCGGCCCGAGCGGCACGCGAAAGCCGCCGACGCCTTCGACGATCACCAGATCGGCCCGCGCTGCCACACGTGCATAGCCGGCCCGGATCACGCTGCAATCGAGCGCGACGCCTTCGGCGGCTGCCGCGATGTGCGGTGCCGTGGCGTCCTTGAGCACGTACGGGCAATACCAGTCGTGCGGCAGCTTCAGATTGCTCGCCCGGTACAGTTGCTCGACGTCCTCGTTGACGAAGCGGCCATTGTGTTCCGACGCACCGGCCGCGACCGACTTCAATCCGGCGCATACCAGCCCGCGGCGCGCGGCCGCGTGAAGCAGTGCCGACGAGACGAGCGTCTTGCCGATTTCGGTGTCCGTGCCGGTGACGAAGAACGCGTGACGGGCGGGCGTGGCCCGCTCGGCCGGTGTATCGATGGTGAGCGTGGGGTGCCGGTCAGCCATGCGGGTTCTCCGTCCAGTCGTGGTCGAGTCGATTGATGGCGCGCGCAAGGCGTGCGACGTCGTCGGCCGTATGCGCGGCGCTCAACGTCAGCCGCAGGCGCGACGTGCCCGGCGCCACCGTCGGCGGCCGAATGGCCGGCACCCACAGCCCGGCTTCGGCCAGGCCCGCCTGCGCATGCAGGGCGGCGGCGTTCTCGCCGAGGACGATCGGCTGCACCCCCGTGGGCGAGACCATGTGATGCCAGTGCCGCAGCGTGAGCGAATCGCGCAGTTGCGCGATGCGCGCTTGCAGCGTGGCCCGTCGTTCACGGCCTTCGTCCCCGGCGATGATCTCCAGGCTCGCGAGCAGGGCGTGCGCTTGCGAAGGTGCGGCGGCCGTGGTGAAAATGTACGGGCGTGCCCGGTTGACGAGCCATTCGACGACGCGGCGGTTGGCCGCCACGAATGCACCGCCGACCCCGGCGGCCTTGCCCAGCGTGCCGATGATGACGAGGTTGGGCGAGCGCATGTCGAAGTGCTCGAACACGCCGCGTCCGTTCGCGCCCATGACCCCGAAGCCATGGGCGTCGTCCACGATCAGCCAGGCGTGGTGGCGTTCGGCGAGCGCGAGCAATTGCGGCAGCGGCGCCATGTCGCCGTCCATCGAGAACACGCCGTCGGTGACGATCAGTTTCGTCTCGGCCGTGCTCGCATCGAGCAGCGCGGCGAGCGCATCGACGTCGCCATGCGGGTAGACGTGCGTCTTCGCACGCGACAGGCGCGCACCGTCGATCAGCGAGGCGTGATTGAGCGCTTCGGAGAAGATCTCGGCGTCCTTGCCGGCCAGCGCGGAGATCGTCGCCAGATTGGCCATGTACCCCGTGCAGAAATACAACGCACGAGCGTCGACCAGATGCGGCGACATGAACGCGGCCAGCGCGTCTTCGAGCGCCGCATGCGCCTGCGAATGACCGCTGATGAGGTGCGATGCGCCGCTGCCCGCGCCGTAACGCCGTGCCCCTTCGATCAGGGCTTCGACGACCTTCGGATGCGCGGCCAGACCGAGATAGTCGTTGCTGGCGAATGCGAGGACGTCGCGGCCGTCGGCGCGCACGTGGGGCTGACAGGGCGTGGACACCACCCGATGGCGCCGGCGCAGATGCTGGCGATCGAGTTCCGCCAGACCGGCATCGAGACGCTGGAGCAGGAGGGGCGTGGTCATGCGCTCACCTCCGCGCAGGCCATGGTGGCGTCGAAGGCGGCCAGCGTTTGTGCGGCGAGCCAGTCGATGGTGCCTTCGTCCAGCACGTACGGCGGCATCAGATACACCGTCGCACCGAGAGGGCGCACCAGCACGCCGCGGGCGCGGGCTTCGGTGTAGAAGCGTTTCGCAAAGTCGCCGGCGGCCCCCGGTGTGTCCGGCAGCACGGCGTCGAATGCCCAGATCATGCCGCGCTGGCGGAAGTGCCGCGCACGCGGATCGTGCGCGAGCGGCGAGAGCGCCCGCGTGAGGCGCTCGGCACGGATCGCATTGCGAACGAGCACATCGTCGTCGGCAAAAATGTCGAGCGTGGCGAGCGCCGCACGGCACGCCAGCGGATTGCCGGTGTACGAATGCGAGTGCAGAAAGCCGCGGGCGGTGTCGTCGTCGTAAAAGGCGTCGTATATCGCGTCGCGCGAGAGGACCAGCGAGAGCGGCAGGTAGCCGCCGCTGATGCCCTTGGAGAGCGTGAGCAGATCGGGCCAGATGCCCGCCTGTTCGCTCGCGAAGAACGTGCCGGTGCGTCCGCAGCCGACAGCGATTTCGTCCGCGATCATGTGAGCGCCGTGCTCGTCGCACAGCGCGCGCACGAGGCGCAGGTATTCGGGATCGTGCATCGCCATGCCCGCCGCGCATTGCACGAGCGGCTCGACGATGACCGCGGCGACGCGCCCTTCGCGCTGTGCGAGCAAGGTGTCGAGTTCGGCGGCGGCGCGACGCGCCACATCGACCGCCGTTTCGCCATCGCGTGCGCGACGCGCGTCGGGCGACGCCACGACGTGTGCATGGCGCAGCAGCGGATCGTAGGCATCACGGAACAAGGCGACGTCCGTCACGGCAAGCGCGCCGAGCGTCTCGCCGTGATAGCCATTGCGTACGCACACGAATTCGCGCTTGTCGCTGTGGCCCCGGTTGCGCCACGCGTGAAAACTCATCTTGAGCGCGATCTCGACGGCCGATGCGCCATCGGACGCAAAGAACGCATGGCCGAGCACGCCGCCGGTCAATGCCGACAGCCGCTCGGCCAGCGAGACGACCGGCTCGTGCGTGAAACCGGCGAGCATGGCGTGTTCGAGGCGGCCGAGCTGATCGACGAGCGCCGCGTTGATGCGCGGATTCGCATGGCCGAACAGATTGACCCACCACGAACTGATCGCATTGAGGTAGCGCTCGCCGCCGGTATCGACGAGCCATGGACCTTCGCCGTGAGACAGGGCGACGAGCGGCAGCTTTGCCTGTTGCTTCATCTGCGTGCAAGGGTGCCAGACCTGTCGCAGGCTGCGCGCGGCGAGATCACCGGGACCGGTGGGGGGGCGCGGGGAGGCGTCCATCTTCGACTCCTTGGAGGGCTGTGCCGGACGACGATCGTCATGACGCGCGTCGTCGGTACGGCTGGCCGGTGCCGGGCAGGAGACTGCCCGTTGCTGCACGTGGCCGGAGGTGGGGGATGGGCGCATGGTAGGCAAAGCGATTTGGCAGGGCAATAGGCGGAATTGGCGCAAAAATTCGCTGTTTTGTGAGCCGTAAAAAGACGTTATCGGCAATTTCGTAAATCTCGCCGTCAACATTGCGGCATCTCCGCCCTCGCCTCTCCCAAAAAAAATTTGTAACCGCGATGGGGACGCTCAGGAAGCGTTGCGCCACGATGGCGATCGCTTCTCAAGGAACGAACGCACGCCTTCGCGACCATCACCGGACGCGCGGATCGTTGCGATGCGATCCGCCGTGTCGGCGATGGCGGCGTCATCGATGGCACGGCCCGCGAAGTCCTGTACCAGACGCTTGCATTCCTTCACGGCGTTCGGACTGTTGTCCACGAGCGCCCGGGTCAGGGCGCTCACGGTGCCGTCGAGAGCTTCGGCGCTCACGACTTCGTGCACCAGGCCGAGACGCTGTGCCGTCGCCGCCGTGAAGCGTTCGGCCGTCACGAAGTAACGGCGCGACGCCTGCTCGCCCAGCGCCCGGATGACGTAAGGGCCGATGGTGGCGGGAATCAGGCCGAGTTTCGCTTCGGACAGGCAGAAGTGCGCAGTGTCGACGGCCACCACGATGTCGGCCACCGCTGCGAGGCCGACGCCGCCCGCATACGTATCGCCCTGCACGCGCGCAATCACCGGCTTGGGGCAGCGGTAGATGGTGCTGAGCATGACCGCGAGCGTCATCGCATCGGCGCGGTTCTCGGTGTCCGAGTAGCCGGCCATCTTCTTCATCCAGTTCAGGTCGGCGCCGGCGCAGAACGCGACGCCTTCGGCGGCCAGCACGATGGCGCGCACGTCATCGTTCGTGGCGAGGGCCCGGAAGGTGCCGGTCAGTTCTTCAATGACAGTTTCGTTGAACGCGTTACGCACGTCCGGGCGGTTGAGCGTGACGGTGGCGACGTGCGCGTCGACACGGAGTTTGAGTGTGGCGAGATTCATGTCGGGATTCCTGGTTGATCCGAAGGCGCGGGCACGGGGGCTGGCGATTACATGCGGAACAGGCCGAAGCGCGTTTCCGGAATCGGGGCGTTGAGCGCGGCGGACAGGCCCAGACCGAGCACGGTGCGCGTGTCGGCGGGATCGATCACGCCGTCGTCCCACAAGCGCGCGCTTGCATAGAACGGATGGCCCTGACGCTCGTACTGGTCGCGGATCGGCTGCTTGAAGGCCTCTTCCTCCCCGGCGCTCCACTGGCCGCCCTTGGCTTCGATGCCGTCGCGCTTGACGGTGGCGAGCACCGAAGCGGCCTGCTCGCCGCCCATCACCGAGATACGCGCATTCGGCCACATCCACAGAAAGCGCGGCGAATAGGCGCGCCCGCACATGCCGTAGTTACCGGCACCGAACGAGCCGCCGATGATGACGGTGAACTTCGGCACGTTGGCCGTGGCGACTGCCGTCACCATCTTTGCGCCGTGCTTGGCGATCCCTTCGTTCTCGTACTTGCGCCCGACCATGAAGCCGGTGATGTTTTGCAGGAAGATCAGCGGAATCTTGCGCTGGCAGCACAACTCGATGAAGTGCGCGCCCTTTTGCGCCGACTCCGAGAACAGGATGCCGTTGTTCGCCACGATGCCGACCGGGTAGCCCCACAGATGCGCGAAGCCGCACACGAGGGTGGTGCCGTAACGGGCCTTGAATTCGTCGAACTCGGAGCCGTCGACCAGACGCGCGATCACCTCGCGCACGTCGAACGGCTTTTTCGTATCGGCGGGGATCACGCCATAGAGTTCGCGCGCGTCGTACTTCGGCTCGACCGGCGCCCTGACGGCCACGGTGGCCGGCTTGCGACGGTTCAGGTTCGCCACGATGCTGCGCGCAATGGACAGGGCGTGCGCGTCGTTCTGCGCGAAGTGATCGGCGACCCCCGACAGACGCGTGTGAACGTCTGCACCGCCGAGGTCTTCGGCGCTCACTTCCTCGCCCGTGGCAGCTTTCACCAGCGGCGGGCCGCCAAGGAAAATCGTGCCCTGTTCCTTGACGATGACCGACTCGTCGCTCATGGCGGGCACATAGGCGCCACCGGCCGTGCACGAACCCATTACCACGGCGATCTGCGGGATGCCCTGCGCGGACATTTGCGCCTGGTTGTAGAAAATGCGTCCGAAGTGGTCGCGATCCGGAAAGACATCGTCCTGATTCGGCAGGTTCGCGCCGCCCGAGTCGACCAGATAGATGCACGGCAGATGGTTCTGCTCGGCGATCTCCTGCGCGCGCAGGTGCTTCTTGACCGTCATCGGGTAGTAGGTGCCGCCTTTGACCGTGGCATCGTTGCACACGATCACACATTCCTGGCCCGATACGCGGCCGATGCCGGTAATGATGCCGGCGCCCGGCGCATCGTCGTGATACATGCCGGTGGCGGCGAGTTGCGAGAGTTCGAGAAATGGTGAACCCGGATCGAGCAGTTGCTGCACGCGATCGCGTGGCAGCAGCTTGCCGCGGCCGACGTGCTTCTTGCGCGCCGCCTCACCGCCGCCACCGGCCAGTTGCGCGATACGGGCGCGCAGTTCGTCGACGACGGTCTGCATGGCGGATGCGTTGCGTGCAAAGTCTTCGCCGCGCGGGTTGAGTTTGCTTTCGAGAATCGGCATGTGACGAAATCCGGTGGAGTGTGAGTTGTTGTCGTTACGTGCTTGTCTGGGCTTGCGAGCGGTATGCGGCCGGTCGCCGGGCGCGCCGCCGTCAGTCGAACAGATCGCCGTCGATATAGCGCCAGCGGCCGTCGCCGGTTCGCTCGAAACGGCTGCGTTCGTGCAAGCGGTGTGCGCGGCCGCCGACCTTGTATCGGGCGACGAATTCGACCTCGGCGTGCGTGTCGTCGCGTTGCAGATGCGCCTTGACCTGAAGGCCGAGCCATTGCGGTGCGTCGTCGAAGTCGAGCGTGGGCGGGCGCGTGCGCGCCGCCCAGGTGTCGAGCAGATAAGGGGCGTTGTGCCGCACGAAGGCGGTGTAGCGCGAGCGCATCAGCGCTTCGGCGGTGGGCGGGATCTCGCCGCGGTCGATATAACGGGCGCAGCAATCGTCGAACGAGATGCCACCGCAGGGGCAGGCTTCGCGTTCGTTGTCCTGCGACGATTGGGGGCGTGCCATGGTGTCTTGCCTTGTTGTCAGATTCGGCCCTGCTTCATGCAGGCCTCGACTTGCGGGAGGCGGTCGAACCCCCAGAACGGTTCGCCGTCGACGATCACGAACGGCGAGCCGAACACGCCGCGCGCGATCGCCAGATCGATCTCCGCCTTGAGGTGGTCCTTGGCGGCCGGCGAGTGCATGCCGGTGTCCAGTGCCGCGCCGTCGATGCCGAGCGCCTCGCCCAGCCGCACCAGCTCGGCGGGGTCGCCGATGTTCACGTCGTCGACGTACAGCGCGCGGAAGATCGATTTCGCGAACTCGGCCGACAGGTCGCCGCCGCGATGATCCTGCACCCACAGCACGGCGCGCTCGGCTGCCTGCGTGGGGATCGGGAAATGCGTCGGCCGTTTGTAGTCGATGCCATGAAAGCGCGCGGTGCGCTCCACGTCGTGCCGCAGATACTCCGTCTTGATCGGATGCTGCACCGGTGCCCCCGTGCCGTTCACCTTGTAGACGATGTCGAGCAGGATCGGATGCCACGCGACACCGCGCCCGTTGCGAGACGCGATGTCGTCGATGCAGGTGCTCGAAAAATACCCGTAGGGCGATGCGAAGTCGAAATAAAAGTCGATGGCGGACGTCATGTTGGCTCCGTTCCGAGTGACGTTTCTGGCCCGCGAATCAAAAGATATGGCGGTACGGCGATAGCTTGTTATGGACTGCGCGATGCGTCTATTCGTTGTTCGACCGAGTGCCTGGGAGTGCCGCTCACCAGGGCAGAGCGTTGCCGTCGTAATTGTAGAAACCACCATTGTGTGTCTCACGCGCGGCCGGTGCACGCGCGAGCACGCCGCGCATGCCCGCCACGCTGGTCTGCACGTCGATGTCGGCGTTCTCCCCGCCCATGTCGGTACGTACCCAGCCCGGATGCAGGGCGACGCAGGTGGCGCGTTGCGCTTCGAGCGACACTGCCTTGACCACTGAGTTCACGGCGGCCTTGCTCGCGCGGTACAGCCAGCTGCCGTTCGACTCCATCAGGGCAACGCTTCCCATGCGGCTCGACAGGAAACCGAACGTGCCGCCCGCGGCGTCGACGAAAGGCAAGACGAGCGGTGCGACCTGCATGGCCCCGAGCACGTTGGTGTGGAACACGCGGTCGAATTCCGGCTGCGTGACCGGCGCAAGGCCGGTCGTGCGCTCGGAATTCACCCCGGCGTTGTACACGGCTACGTCCAGTTCCACGCCGTCCAGTTGCCACGACAGTCCGGAGAGCGATTCCACGCGGGTGACGTCCAGCTTCAGGCCTTCCGCTCCCAGTTCGCGCAGCGCGGCCAGACCGTCCTCGCTGCGCGCGCTTGCGAAGACTCGCCAGCCGTCGTCTCGATACTGTCGTACGAACTCCATGCCGATGCCGCGCGAGGCACCGATGATGAGCGCTGTTTTCATGACGTAGGTTTCCTGTGATCCGGGGCCGGTGCCGTCAGGCGCCGGGACGAAACTATCAGACGAGTTCGATGGCCATGGCGGTCGCTTCGCCGCCGCCGATACACAGGCTCGCGACGCCGCACTTGCCCCCGGTCTTGCGCAACGCGCCGATCAGCGTGACGAGAATGCGCGCGCCGGACGCCCCGATCGGGTGACCGAGCGCACACGCGCCACCGTGAATGTTCACCTTCTCGTGAGGCAGACCGAACTCATGCATCGCGGCCATCGTGACGACGGCGAACGCTTCGTTGATTTCGTAGAGATCGACTTCCTGCGTGGACCAGCCGGTCTTCTCGAACAGCTTGCGCATCGCTCCGACGGGCGCCGTGGTGAACAGGCCCGGCTGCTGGGCGAAGGTGCTGTGTCCGGCGATGCGCGCCAGCGGCGTGAGACCCAGACGGCCGGCGGTCGATTCGCGCATGAGCACCAGGGCGGCCGCACCGTCGGAGATCGAGGACGAGTTCGCCGCGGTCACCGTGCCGTCCTTACGGAACGCGCCCTTGAGCGTGGGGATCTTTTCGGGGTTCGCCTTGAACGGCTGTTCGTCCTGCTCGACGACGGTGTCGCCCTTGCGGCCCGGAACCGTCACCGGTGTGATTTCCCAGGCGAACGAGCCGTCCTGGGCGGCGTGCTGCGCGCGTTCGAGCGAGGCGATGGCGAAGGCGTCCTGCGCTTCGCGGGTGAAGGCATAGCGCTCGGCGCATTCCTCTGCGAACGTGCCCATCAGGCGGCCTTTTTCGTAGGCGTCTTCGAGACCGTCGAAGAACATGTGGTCGATGACCTGACCGTGGCCCATGCGCATACCGGCGCGCGCCTTGGGCAGCAGATACGGGGCGTTGCTCATGCTTTCCATGCCGCCCGCAACGATCACGTCGGCACTGCCCGCGACGAGCATGTCATGGGCGAACATCGCGGCGCGCATGCCCGAGCCGCACATCTTGTTGACGGTCGTGGCGCCCGCGGCAAGCGGCAAGCCGGCGCCGAGCGCGGCCTGGCGAGCCGGTGCCTGTCCCTGACCCGCGGGCAGCACGCAGCCCATCACGACCTCGTCGACCTGTTCCGGTTTCAGACCGGCGCGTTCGACGGCGGCGCGAATCGCGGCTGCACCCAGTTGCGGTGCGGCGACATCGCCGAATACCCCTTGCAGGCCGCCCATCGCGGTGCGGGCTGCGGAAACGATGACGATCGGGTCTTGTTGCATGGCAGTCTCCTGTCATTGGTTAAGGCGCCGGCGCTGCCCTGCTTGCGGGCTAGGCGCGTGGATGACGTAATTCGGCCATCGCTTCCACGCACCGGTGATAGATCCGCGGCAGGGATTCGAGGCTGTTCACCGACATGCGCAGGTCGCGCACCAGACCGTCTCGCAGGCCGTACACCCAGCCATGCACCGTGACCGGCTGGTTGCGGGCCCAGGCGTCGCGCAAGACCGTCGTGTGACAAATATTCACAACCTGTTCGATGGCGTTCAACTCGCACAGACGATCGTGGCGGGCGTTGCGCGAGGGCAGCGCGTCGATCTGGTCGATGTGCCGTTCGTAGACGTCGCGCACGTGGCGCAGCCAGTTGTCGACAAGGCCCATCTTCGCGCCGTCGAGTGCCGCGCCCACGCCGCCGCAGCCGTAGTGACCGACCACCATGATGTGACGCACCTTCAGCACTTCGATGGCGAACTGCAACACCGACAGGCAGTTCAGATCGCTGTGCACCACCACGTTCGCGATGTTGCGGTGGACGAACACCTCACCCGGCGCCAGCCCCGTGATCTGGTTGGCCGGCACGCGCGAGTCCGAGCATCCGATCCAGAGGTATTCCGGGGCCTGTTGCTTGGCCAGCCGCTCGAAAAACGCGGGATCTTCCGCGTTCACGCTGGCGACCCAGGCGCGGTTGTTATCGAGCAGATGGATGAGAGGTTGGTCTTTGTCTTCGGTCATGATCGTGTCATCCGGCGGGCGAGTCGTTGGCTGGGTGTCGTCGCAAATGTCCTGAGCGCCGAGGGCTCAGGACGCTGCCGCGCGCGGCGGCGCGCCTGGGGCGCCGGCATGGCTGCCGGCACCGTAGCGATTGACGAAACGCAGCGCGACATCGTACGGATAGAAGTCGGGCATCTGTCCGGCTCGCACCCGATCCTGAAAGCCTTGCCACAGGTCGGGGTCGAAAAAATCCGGATGATGCTGGCTCAGATAGCGCCGCACGCGTGCATCTCCCGTCAGAAACGTCTCGAACGTCTGCGGAAACACGTCGTGCGGGCCTACACGGTACCAGACTTCCCCCGACATCGCCTCTTCTTCGTTACGCGGTTCCGGCACCCGCCGGATGTGGCAATCCGTCAGATATTCCAGTTCGTCATAATCGTAGAAGACCACCCGGCCGTGACGCGTCACGCCGAAATTCTTGTACAGCAAGTCGCCCGGAAACACGTTTGCGGCCATCAGCTCCTTGACCGCGTTGCCGTACTCGCGCATCGCGTGTTCCACCTGCGCGTCGGACGCCGTTTGCAGCCACAGATTGAGCGGTGTCATGCGGCGCTCGATATAGCAGTGGCGGATCACCAGCGCGTCGCCGTCGACTTCGAGCAGCGAGGGCACCTTGGCCTGTAGTTGGGCGAGCAGGGCGTCGTCGAAACGGGCGCGCGGGAAGGCTACGCTGGAGAACTCCAGCGTGTCGGCCATGCGCCCTACGCGATCATGCTGCTTGACCATCAGGTACTTCGCTTTCACCTGCTCGCGCGTCGTCTCCTTGGGCGGCGCAAAGCGCTCGCGGATCAGCTTGAAGACGTACGGATACGAAGGCAGCGTGAACACCAGCATCACCAGGCCCGGAATGCCGGGGGCGCTCACGAACTTGTCGCTCGAATGCTTCAGGTGATGGAGGAAATCGCGGTAGAACAGATTCTTGCCGTGCTTCTGCAATCCGACCGACGTATAGATCTCGGCCTTCGGTTTGCCCGGCATGATCGTGCGCAGAAAGTGCACGTAGGCCGACGGCACTTCCATGTCGACCATGAAATACGCATGCGCGAAGCTGAACATCACGCGCAGTTGCTCGCCGCGCAGCAGGGCCGCGTCGAGGGCGAGATGGCCATTGCCGTCGTGCATGATCGGAATGGCGAACGGCGTCGTGGTGTCGCCGTTTACGATGCGCCCCACGATGTACGCCGCCTTGTTGCGAAAGAACAGCGAGGCAAGCACGTGGATCTGGAAATTCGGTGCGGCTTCGAATGCACCGGACGCCTCTTCGATGGCGCGCATCACGTAGCCCACGTCGCGCGACAGGTCCGCGAACGGGCGCTGCAACTGAAAATTCGTGACGATGCGCGCGAGCGTGGCGGCCATGCCGTCTTGCAACGGATAGTAGACGCGGTATGTCGGTCTGGCTGCCGGCGCGTCGTTCTCGATGTACTCGGTCGCCACGGCGGGGCGCACGAAGATGAAGCGATTGTTGAAGTACGAACGATGCAGTATCTTGCAGCACACCGAGTTGAAGAACGTCTCGGCCAGTTCCGGCTGGCGGTGTTCCGTGAGCAGCCCGATGTAGTGCAGTTTCACCTGTTGCCAGACATCGTCGTCGAGCGATTGCGCGTCGAACTCGTCTTCCAGCGTGACGATGCACTCGCGCACGCGCTCGTCGTAATAGGCGATGCGCTCACGCTGGAGTTTCTGAATGCCCATGAAATCCCCTGCCTCGAAACATGCCCGCGCCGCGACGCACACTTCGCGGAAGATGCGGTAATGCTTGTCGAAGCCGTCCAGCAAGGTGCGGGCGACGTCGAAAGCAAGCTGCGACGACAGGAGTTTCGGGAAGCGGTTCATACCGGGCCGGTCATGCGCGAATCACATCGTCTCGGCGAACAGTTCGCGGCCGATCAGCATGCGGCGGATCTCCGACGTGCCCGCGCCGATTTCGTACAGCTTTGCGTCGCGCCATAGACGTCCCACCGGATATTCGTTGATGTAGCCGTTGCCACCCAGAATCTGGATTGCCTCACCGGCCATCCACGTCGCCTTTTCCGCCGTGTAAAGAATCACGCCCGCGCAGTCCTTGCGCACCTGACGCACGTGATCGCTGCCCAGCGAATCCAGTTGACGGCCCACCGCGTACAGATACGAGCGGCTCGCTTGCAGGATCGTGTACATGTCCGCGACCTTGCCCTGAATGAGCTGGAACTCGCCGATCGACTGGCCGAACTGCTTGCGGTCGTGAATGTACGGCACGACCGAGTCCATTGCGGCCTGCATGATGCCCAACGGGCCGCCGGCGAGCACGGCGCGCTCATAGTCGAGGCCGCTCATCAGCACCTTTACGCCGCCGCCGACCTGACCGAGCACGTTTTCCTGCGGCACTTCCACGTTCTCGAACACCAGTTCGCCCGTATGCGAGCCGCGCATGCCGAGCTTGTCGAGCTTTTGCGCGACCGAGAAGCCTTTCATGCCCTTCTCGACGATGAACGCCGTCATGCCGCGCGCGCCCGCTTCAATGTCCGTCTTGCCGTAGACGACCAGCGTGTCGCAGTCCGGGCCGTTCGTGATCCACATCTTCGTGCCGTTGAGCACGTAGTGATCGCCGCGTTTCTCGGCGCGCAGTTTCATGCTCACCACGTCGGAACCCGCGTTCGGCTCGCTCATTGCCAGCGCGCCCACATGTTCGCCCGACACCAGCTTCGGCAGATATTTCGCCTTTTGCGCAGGCGTGCCGTTGCGGTGGATCTGGTTCACGCAAAGGTTCGAGTGTGCGCCGTACGACAGGCCGACCGAGGCCGACGCGCGGGAGATCTCTTCCATCGCGATCATATGGGCCAGATAGCCCATGTTCGCGCCGCCGTACTCCTCCGAGACCGTCATGCCCAGCACGCCGAGATTGCCCATCTTGCGCCACAGGTCCATCGGAAACTGATCCGTGCGATCCACTTCGGCAGCACGAGGGGCGATTTCCTTCGATGCGAAGTTCGCGACCGATTCGCGCAGCATGTCCAGGTCTTCGCCGAGCATGAAATTGAGGCCAGGCAACGTCGTCATGACACAGTCTCCAGAGAGTAGCGCGTGGCGGCTTGCCCGCGCGCATGTTCGGTGGTGTATTGGGCTTCGAAAACGATGTTGATTCGATGTCTTGCGATGTCGTGCAATGTCGTGCAATAGCGTTGCCGCGAAGCGATCAGCGCACCGTGCCTGCCGCCGTGGCGGAGTTCACGGGCAGCACGAAGAGCGTTTGCTGCATGAGGGCGCAGAGCGTCCACTTGCCGTCATCGACAACGAAAAGTTCGGCCGTGGCGACGATGAGCGTGCGTCCCGCTTTGACGACCTGACCGCGTCCGACCAGTGTATCGCCCTTGCCGGGCGCGAGAATGTTCAGTTTGTATTCGGCGGTGACCAGTTCCTGGCTGGGCGAGATGCGGGTGTAGCCGGCATAGCCGCCTGCCGAGTCGGCGATGGCGCCGATGACGCCGCCATGGAAATAGCCGAGTTGCTGATTGACCTTGCCGGAGAATGGCAGCGAAATTTCGCAGAAACCCTCGGCAAGATGCGTGAGTTGTGCGCCCCAGTGTGTCATCACGCCCTGCTTATCGAAGCTGGCGCGGATTTTCGCGGCGACGACGTCGTCGAGCGGAGCGGCATGAGGAACAGGGTCGTTGGCCATGGTCGTGATGGGCGCGGAGGCTGATGAAAGCCGGGTCCAGCGATACTACTTTACGTTTACGTAAACGTAAAGTAAGGATTTTCCAGAGGGGACTCGGCAGAAGTGGGGGGGGGCGGGAGTGGGAGGGTTTCGGGGCGTTTGAACGGCGGGGATTGGTGCTGCCCTGACGGAGAGACTTTCAGGTGGAACGCAGTCAGGGCGGTGCCGATCCCAGCCCGTTAGAGCGAGACGGCGGTTTTCGTCCGCCGGGCAGCGGGCGGCACAGTTTCACCCGCGGCTTCGAGCAGCGAGAGGCACTGGGCTTCGTGCTGGGAGACTTCATCGAGTGTCGCGTGGAGGTCTTCGAGTTGCTGCTCCAGTACCTGGCGATGTTGGGCGAGCGTTTCGAGGAACACCTTGAGTTGCGGCACGGTGTCCTTGGGGGACTCGTACAGGTCGAGAATCGTCTTGATCTCGGAGAGTGTGAGTCCGAGGCGTTTGCCGCGCAGCGTGAGTTTCAGGCGCGTGCGGTCCTGACCGGTGTAGACGCGATGGCGTCCGCCAGGGCCTTCACGGGCTGGCGTGAGCAGGCCCTGATCCTCGTAGAAGCGGATCGCGCGGGGGGTGATGTCGAACTCGCGGGCGAGGTCGGTGATCGTGTATGTGAGCATCGGATCGGGTTATGCGAGGTGAAGCACAGGCCAGGCGGTTAAGCGAATGCTTACCATTGCAGATAGAATTGCCGTTTACGTTAGCGTCAACTTGCATCGTATGCAATCGGTGATGGCGTCAACCCGACAACGAGAGAACAAGCCCATCTGGAGCGTGGCCCCCGTGAATGCCCTCGAACAACAACTGAACTATCCTCTTGGCGATTTCCTGCCCGACGGCGGGACCGTGCACGAAGTGGTGCCCGGCGTTTTCTGGGTACGCATGCCGCTGCCGTTCGTGCTCGACCACATCAATCTGTGGCTGCTGCGCGACGAAGTCGACGGTGTCAAAGGATGGACCATTGTCGATTGCGGCATTACCCATCCGCAGATCAAGGCGTATTGGGAGCAAGTGTTCGAGAGCGCGCTGGGCGGTGAGCCGGTGCTGCGCGTCGTCGTCACGCATTGCCATCCCGACCACCTCGGTCTTGCGCACTGGATTTGCAAGGGCGGCGACAAGCAGCGCTGGGAGGCGCGTCTTGCCATGTCGCTCGGCGACTATGCGTGGGGGCGGCTCATGTCGGAAGGCGACAATAACAACGCCGCCAATGCCGGGGGCGAATTTGCCGTCGCGCATTTCCTCGCGCATGGACTTGCCGACGAAGCCATGATCGAGCCGATCCGCAATCGCAAGTCGTACTTCAGCGATCTCGTGCCCGAAGTGCCGTCGCGGTATTTCCGTTTGAAGGACGGCGACTCATTGCGCATCGGCGGCAGCGACTGGCGTCTGATCGCCGGTTACGGTCACTCGCCCGAACACATGGCGCTGTATTCGGAACAGCACAACGTGCTCATCTCCGGCGACATGGTGTTGCCGCGTATTTCCACCAACGTCAGCGTGTTCGACATCGAACCCGAAGCCAACTCGCTGCAACTGTTCCTCGACTCGCTGGGCGTGTATCTCGATCTTCCGCCCGACTGCCTCGTGTTGCCCTCGCACGGCCGGCCGTTCACCGGCCTGCACACGCGGATTCGTCAGCTTCGCGATCACCACGCGGCGCGTCTGCAGGAAGTGCGTGAGGCGTGTGCGAAGTCGCCGCAAAGCGCGGGCGACATCGTACCTATCATGTTCCATCGCAAGCTCGACGCCCATCAGACCACCTTCGCCATGGGCGAGGCGCTCGCGCATCTGCACATGCTCTGGCATGCAGGCGAACTCAAACGCGAGCGCGATGCGAAAGGCGTCTGGCGTTTCTCGGCCGTCCTCTCGCCGGTCCTGCCCGTCTGATCCAAGTCAGCGCGCAATCGTGAAAAAAGCCCCGGAGACCGACATCTCCGGGGCTTTTTTCATCGCGTCGCCGGCATCGTGAGCATGCCGGCGGCCTCGTCAGGCGTGTTGCGTCGACGCCGGCACATGGCGGCCTTCGCGACCCAGCAAACCATAGGTCGTCAGGCTGATCGCCACCGTCAGCAGAATGTACCAGGCGGGCGCGAGCGGGTTCGCCGTGAGTTTGATGAGAGACGTGATCCAGAACGGCGCGAGACCGCCGAAGAGCATCACCGAAACGTTGTACAGAATCGAGACGCCCGTCGAGCGCACGCCGACCGGGAACACCTCCGTGACGGCCGTCGGGAACGCGCCCCAGACAAAGCCCATGCAGATCGCCGGGAGAATCTGGGCCAGCAGCAGGTTGCCCATGGACGGCGCACCGTGCAGGCGCGTGAACATCCAGAACGACGTCAGTCCGTAGAGCAGCACGAACAGCAGGATCAGCGGCTTGCGACCGACGCGGTCCGAAATCCAGCCCGTCAGCGGACAGAGCAAGGCGATCAGCATGGCAGCGAGGAACGTCGACAGACTCGCCACGCCTTGCGTCAGGCCGAGTTGCTTGACGGCGTAGATCGGCGTGTAGATCAGCGTGACGTAGAACGACGTCGTGGCGGCGACCGTCAGGCCGAAGCCGGCGATCAACGAGCGATAGTGCTTCGAGAAGACGTCGGCAAGCGGCGTGCGGCGTGTCGGTTCACGCGCCGCGGCGTAAGCCAGAAATTCCGGCGATTCCGTCATGCGGCGGCGAATGTAGAAGCCCACCGGCCCGATCAGAATGCCGAACAGGAACGGCAGCCGCCAACCCCACGATTCCAGCGCTTCTTTCGTCAGGCCGGTGTTGAGCGCATACGCGCACAGCCCTGCGAGCGCCACGGCGAGTGCCTGCGAACACATCTGAAAGCTGCCGTAAAAACCGCGCAGATTCGGCGGCGAGAATTCGATGAGCATGGCCGTCGAGCCCCCGAACTCGCCTCCCGCCGAGAAGCCCTGAATCACACGGGCGAGCAGGATGAGCAACGGCGCTGCGAAGCCGATGGTCGCGTACGTCGGCGCAATACCGATCAGCCCCGTGCCGAGCGCCATCAACAGCACCATGACTGACAGTGCGGACTTGCGGCCCGCACGGTCCGCGTAGAGACCGAACGCCAGCCCGCCGATCGGACGGAAGAAGAACGCCACGCCGAGCGAGGCCACGCTCGCGAGCAGCGATGTCGTGTCGTTATCGGCAGGAAAGAAGAGTTTCGCGATGACCACCGCGAACAGGCCGTAGACGGTGAAGTCGAACCACTCGAACGCATTGCCCAGCGTGGAGCCGATCACCGCTTTGCGTCGCAGTGCCGGATCGATGACCGGCGTACCGGTAGGGGTTGTCTGCATGTGCCTCTCCTGCTTGGTTGGGAGTGCCGCAGGCGGATCGGTAGCCGACAGATCGGTCGTCGACACGCGTCCGCTCTATGGCGGCAGGTCCGGATTGACGTCGTGTTTACCTCTGTTCAAGTTACACGGACACTCTAACGCAGGTTTGGAATGCACCACAATGGGTCAAAAATACGACGGAATCTTGCGCGAGACGGAAGGTTTCGCGCATGAAATGCGAGGGGGCGAACCGTCCGGCAGGCTTCACCGATGCCGGCGATGCCCGCGACGTCCCTTCCAGCGGTAGTCCGTCTGACTCACCCAGTCCCAGGTGCCGGTGTATGGATCGAATTCGTACCCCTGATGAGATTCGGCCGTATAGCAGCCCCCCTTTTCCAGATAGCAGCGTTCTCGCAGAAAATGCGCGGCGTCGCGCGCGCTGCCGGGGCGTGAGGGGGCGACGACGACCGGCGGGCGAGGACCCACGATGACGGGGGACGGTGTAACGATGACCGGTGCCGGAGCCACGATGGCCGGCGCTGGCGGCACGATAACCGGTGCGGGGGCGGGGGCAGGCACGACAATCATCGGCGCGGGGCGCACGTAGGACGACGGCGGCCCGAAGACCTGCCAGTTGCCGGGGTCCATGGCGGCGCATCCGGTCAGCACGGCAGCGGCGGGAAGGACTGCGAACACGCAAAGATGACGACGAAGGACACTGCCGCGAGAGGAGCAAGCGGAGCAGGCCGGGCAAGCGCGAGGCTCGGCTTGCGAAAACAAGGCGCTCATGGGACACCGCAGGTTTGGGAATGCGGGGCACTGTAACGCGCCGGATTGCGCATTCCGCGGCTTCGTCCTGCGTTTTGGGGGATGTCCGAGCCGCAGCCCCCGCGAGCGATCACATCGTGAAGCGCTCTCGCGTCGTGGCGTAGTAGCCTGCGCCGAGGCGTCCGACAGGGGCGTATTCGTCCAGCCGGATGCGGCACGTCTCACGATCGACCAGGCCGTCGCGCGCGTGCAGGCGCAGCACGCGACCGATGAAGATCTCGCGACTGTCCGAGCGCAGCGTCTCCCAGACCGTGCACTCGAACGCTACGGGAGCCTCGGCGATGCGCGGTGGCGCGATGTCGACGCTCGCTGCCGTGGTCAAGCCTGCTTCAATCAGTTCGCTGACGTTCGGCGGCAGCCGTGCGCTACACCGATGCATCCGGGCGGCGATGACCTCGTCACAGAGATGCACCACGAATTCGCCGCTGCGCGCGATATTGACAGCAGTGTCCTTGAGCGCCCCATCCTCGTGCCGGTTGATGCTCACCATCACGATGGGCGGATCTTCCCCCAGCATGTTGAACATCGAGAACGGCGCGGCATTGACGGTGCCGTCGTCGCTCAATGTCGTGATCAACGCAATCGGGCGGGGGACGATCAGGCTGCTCATCAGCTTGTACCGTTCGTAGGGCGTGAGTTCTCCAAAGTCGATTTCCACGCGTTCTCCAGTGACCGAAACGACAAGGCGGGCCCGTCGGCCCGACGCCCGGGCGGCCCGCCGTATCGGGATTACTCCAGCTCCACGCCCTTCAGTTCGGGGATGAGGAACACCGTCGCAAGAATGTCGATGACGTAAATGCCCGCCAACGCCGCAATCGCGATTTCGAACGAGTAGTGCGCCGCGATCACGCCGATGGCAAGCGGACTCAGGCCACCGAAGCCCCGTCCGATGCTCCACAGCACGTTCTGCGCAGTCCCGCGGGCATGCGTGGGATAGAGTTCGGCGAGCAGCGCACCGTAGCCGCCCATCATGCCGTTGACGAAGACCCCCATGACGATGCCGCCAATGAGCAGCGCTTCCGGTGTGGTCAGTCGCGAGTACACGAACACCATGACCAGCGCCCCGATCTGATAACCGATGAAGGTCGGACGACGGCCGATTCGATCGGCCAGCTGACCGAAGATCCAGATGCCCACGAGCATGCCGATGATCGACGCACCGGTCCACACCGCCGACTTCGCGAGGCTGTAGCCGAAGATCTTCGACAGATACGCCGGCATCCACACGATGAGCCCGTAGTAGCCGAAGTTCTGTACCGAACACAGGATGATGACGCCGAGGCTGCGTTTGGTGGTCTGCGCGTCGCGAAACAGCGTCTTGATCGGGAATTCGCGTTTCTTGCGCGTCGACTTCAGGAAGATCTCCGACTCGCCGATCACCTTGCGAATGATGAACGACCCGAGCGCAGGAATCACGCCCACGATGAACATACCGCGCCAGCCGATATGCGGCAGCAGCAGCGGCGTGAGCACCGCAGCGAGCAGCACGCCGAGTTGCCAGCCCATGCCGACGTAAGACGACACGCGGCCGCGCTTCTCGGCCGGCCATGCCTCGATGGCCAACGCCATGCCGATGCCGAATTCGCCGCCCAGGCCCAGACCCGCAAGGAAGCGATAGATCAGCAGATCCCAGTAGCCTGTGGCGAACGCGCACAGACCGGTGAACAGCGCGAACACGAGGATCGTGTAAGTCAGCACGCGCACGCGACCGTGGTAGTCGCTCAGAATCCCGAAGCCGATCCCGCCGAAGATGCCGCCGATGAGCGTTGCCGTCACCAGCGAGCCGCCCTCGGTCGCGCTCAGACCAAGATCCACGCTGACCACGCTCATCATGAAGCCCAGAATGAGGAGGTCGAAGCCGTCCATGGCATAGCCGGACACGGCCGCGATCAGCGCGCGCATCGGGCTGTTGGCAGGCTGGCCCGCCGGGGTTCCCGGTCGGTCTTGAGCCCCTTGTGCCGGACTCAGGCTGTTTGTTTCATAGCCACTCATGATGTCTCCTTCGTGCGGTTTGCACGAGCGATGGACGGGTATCTCAGAAGTCTTGCTGCGGCAACGGGGCACCGGCGCCCGTGCGTTCCACGATCAGACGGTAGTGCTCCGGACGGCGGTGCTTCGCGAAGTTGAAGACGTGATTCCGGAAGCCTTCGGTGACCGCGAGGTCGACCGACGCGACGATGACTTCGTCTTCTTCGGTGACGGCCTGCGCCACGATCTCGGCCGTCGGCGCCACGATGACCGACCCGCCGATCATGTGATGACCGTCTTCGCTGCCGCATTTGGCGGCGGCGGCGATGAACATCGCGTTCTGGTAAGCAGCGGCCTGTAGCGACACGAGGTGCGTGTGCATGCGCAGATGCACCGGCTCGTTCCAATGAATGTTGATCGACGGCGTGTTGTAGCCCACCAGTCCGATCTCGGCGCTTTGCAGCGACATGACGCGCCACGTCTCGGGCCAGCGGCGATCGTTGCAAAGGCACATGCCTACGCGCGTGCCGAACGATTCGATCACCGGAATGCCGGAGTTGCCGACTTCGAAGAACTTCTTCTCCAGATGCTGGAACGGCGCTTCGGTCTTGTGATCCGAGTGACCCGGCAAATGGATCTTGCGGTACTTGCCCAGGAGGTTGCCGTCGGTGCCGACCAGCACGCACGTGTTGAAGCGCCGGCCGTCCGGGGTGAGTTCGGCGTAGCCGAGATAGAAGCCCACCCCAAGCTGCTTCGCGGTGTCGAACAACGGCTGCACGTCGGCATTGGGCATCGATGTCTCGAAAAAGCGCTCGACGGCTTCTTCTTCGCTCATCCAGTAGCGGGGGAAGAACGTCGTGAGCGCCATTTCCGGGAAGACCACGAGTTTCGCGCCGCGTCCGGCCGCTTCACGCAGCATCTCGACCAGACGCGCCACGACGCGGCGACGGTCGTCCGCCAGATTCACCGCGCCCATCTGTGCGACGGCCAGCCCCAGTTTTCTGCTCTTGCTCATATCCACTCTCTTGAAATAACAGATGCAATCGGTAATCCGGAAAATCAGTAATTCTTCTGCTTCTCCCGGGTGAGGGCCAGCGTCCGGAAGAAGGTGGCGCGCGGGGAGACCTCGCGCTCGACCGTGTGCGGCTCGGGCACGCCGCGCGCGATGAAGCGCCCGCTGCCGGGGGCCGCATCGAGACGGCCGTCGCTCACGATCACGCGCCCTGCGCTGATGACGATTTCGGGCCATCCCCGGACCGTGCGCCCTTCGTAGGGTGTGTAGCCGACCTGATCGTGCAGCGTGGCGGTGGTGAGCGTGACTTCGCGCTCCGGATTCCAGATGGCGATGTCGGCGTCGGCGCCCAGCGCGATATGGCCTTTACGCGGGAAAATGCCGTACATCTTTGCGTGATTGGTTGCGCTCAGCGCCACGAACTGCTGCAACGACAGACGGCCGCCGCCGACGCCTTCGGAGAACAGCAGCGGCAGACGCGCTTCGAGGCCGGGCATGCCGTTCGCCATCTGCTTGAAGGTGGTCTTGTCGCCGTATGGGATCTTTCCGCTTTCGTCGTAGCGATAGGGCGCGTGATCGGAGGACAGCGTTTGCAGCGTGCCGTTGGCGAGGCCCTCCCAGAGGCTTTCCTGCGCCTGGGCGTCGCGCAGCGGCGGACTGCAACAGTACTTGGCCCCCTCGGTGCCGGGCAGGTCCATGTCATCCTCGGTGAGCAAGAGGTAGTGCGGACACGTTTCGCCATAGACCTGTGCGCCGATCTTGCGCGCTGCCTGAATGGTCGAGAGCGCCTCGACGGCGGACACGTGCACGATCATCACCGGCACATCGAAAAGCCGCGAGAGCTGTATTACGCGATGGGTGGCCTCGGCCTCGGCGAGCGCCACGTGACTCGTGCCGTGGAATTTGGGGGCCGTGTAGCCGCGCTCCAGCAGACGTTGCGAGACCCAGCGAATGACGTCGTTGTTCTCCGCGTGGACCATCACCAGGGCTCGCTCGCGTGCGGCGACGGCGAGTACGTCGAGCAACTGGTAGTCGTCGATTTTCAACTGGTCGTACGTCATGTAGACCTTGAACGACGTGATCCCGCTGCGGATCAGTTCGGGCAGATCGGTGTGCAGGGTCTGCGGGTCGGTTTCCGAGAGGATCAGGTGGTAGCTGTAGTCGATGACGGACTTGCGCCGCGCCAGCTCGGCGTAGTCGTCGGCGACCTTGCGCAGCGAATTGCCGCGATGCTGCGCGGCGAAGGGCACGATCATCGTCGTGCCGCCGAAGGCCGCCGACACGCTCGCGGAGTACCAGTCGTCTGCGCCCATCCTGCCCATGCCGGACAGTTGTTCGACGTGGCAGTGCGTGTCGATGCCGCCGGGCATCACGAGACGGCCGGTCGCGTCGATGACGCGTGCCGCGCTGCCGGCCAGGTGCGCGCCGATGGCGACGATCTTGTCGCCACGTATTGCCACATCGGCCACATCGGCCACATCGGCCTCGCACGTTTGTGTGGCGTTGACGACGGTGCCGCCGCGGATGATCAGATCAAAGTCGCTCATGATGAAAAGCTCTCGCTCCTGAGTTGCTCTGCCTTCGACCGGCTCCACCATGCAATGCAGGCTGCCGCCAGCAAGTGGGTGGTGTCGAAGAGGGGGACGTCGGACGACTGGCCGTCAAGGGCCAGAGGAAGCTCCGTGCATCCGAGGATGACGCCTTGCGCACCGTCGTCGACTAGCTGCGCCGCGGCGAGCCGCAACAGTGAGGTCGCGGCGGCGAGGTCGCCGGCCTTGACGGCCGCAATGCCCGCCATGACGCGTTCGGTCTGGTGTTGCGCCGGCGGGACGATGACGTCGACCCCCGCCGCGCACAGTGCGTCGTGATAAATACGTCCCTGGATCGTTGCGGACGTCGCCAGCAGGCCCACGCGGGTAAGCCTTGCCGGATGCGACGTGACGGCCTCGGACGTTGCGCTGCCGATGTGCAGCACTTCGAGGTCCGTGGCCGCCGCCAGACGCGCGTGCCAGAGATGCGCGGTGTTGCAGGGAATCGCAATGGCGCCGGCCCCTGCCGCTTCCAGAATGCGCAGTCCCGACAGCAGGAACGGCCAGGGCGCGTCGGAGCCGGCGAGGAACGATTCGCTGCGGTCGGGGATCTGCGGCACGCTGTGGACGAACACCGGCATGTGATCCTGATCCCTTGCGGCCGGGGTGCTCTGCACGAGCTTGCGCATGAAGTCGGCCGTGGCGAGCGGTCCCATGCCGCCGAGCACGCCCAGTACCGGGGCGGCGGCGCTCACCGGACGGCTCCCGTGAGAACGTTGGACGCCAGCGCGATAGCCGTCATGCACGGCTCGACGACGGGAACGCCGAGCGCGTCTTCGATGCGCGCGCGTAACGCGGTCATGCCGGCGCAGCCGAGTACGACAACGTCGGCACCGTCCTGTTCGATGAGCGCGCGTGCGGTATCGACAATACGCGGCACCGCAAGCGCCTCGTCGCCCGATTCCGCCACGCTCAGATCGATGGCGCGCTCGCCGACGACCTTCTGCGCGAAGCCGTGGGCGCGATAGGCGCGCCAGTGCCGGGCGATGCTCCCGGATGTAATCGCCACGACGCCGATGCGCTCGCCAAGGGCAGCGGCCGCACCCAATGCCGCCTGCCCGATGCCGATGATCGGCTTGCGCGTGATTTCCCGCGCGGCCGCGAGGCCGGGGTCGCTGTAGCAGGCGAGAACGAAGGCGTCGGCGGCGTCGGTGCTTTGCAGGTTGCGCTCGATGGCGTTGGCGACGAGCACGGCGGCGCGCTCGGCATCGCGCTGTGTCGCGATACCCGCCGGAGCATCGGCCAGCGTTGCGAACGTGAGCCGCACGGCGCTGTCGCGGAACTGGACACTTGCTGTCGCCGCGATGCTCTGCGTTACGCGGTCAAGCGAATTAGGGTTGAGGACGAGCAGGGTAGGTGGCATGCGTGAGATCCGTTTTCACGGCAAATGTGACGGATTCACGATAGCAACCGCGTGGACAGGGGGTCCAATAGAACGATTTTCGGACCTTATAGCCTCAATGCATGGGTTCGCACCACCGGGGTGCCTGAGGTAAGCTTTTGCACCATCGAGACCCCTTCAGACAGGTGCAGACGTGGTATCCGACGCCCCCATACAGCGCCCGCTGGCGATGAGCCTGCGCCAGATCGAGACTTTTCGTGCCGTCATGATGACCGGTTCGATCACCGAGGCGGCGAAGATGCTCTTCATCACGCAGCCGTCGGCAAGCCGAATTCTTGCCGCGGCGGAGAGCCGTCTCGGGTTCGCATTGTTCGAGCGCTCGAAGGGGCGCCTCTTTCCCACGCCCGAAGCCCGCCGCATCTATAGCGAAGTGGAGACGGCGTATGCCGGTGTGCTGCGGGTCGACGACCTGGTGCGCGCGATCATCGAAGGCAAGAGCGGGAAGCTGAACATCGTGTGCAGTCCGAGCCTTGGCGCAGAACTGGTGCCGCGCGCGATCGCCCTGTTCAATCAACGGTATCCGGCGTTGCAGATTCACTTCGAACCGCTCACGCACAACAACCTGATTCCCCGCGTGTTGCTGGGCAAGGACTACCTGGGGGTGTCGATGTTCGCGGTGAATTCGAACAACCTGAAGATGGAGGCGCTGGCGGACGGGCCGATGATGTGCATCAGCCCGCCCGGCTGGCTCGCCCCGGGTGGCATCGTGAAAGTGGACGATCTTAGCTCGCATCCGTGGATCGATTACGGGCATGACACGCCGCTCGGCGCGATGGTCGGTGACATCTTCGGCAGGCACCGCCGGCCGTCCCCCATCGTGGAGGTGCGCTCGGCGATCAGTGCGCGGGTGCTGGTCAAGGAGCGCGTCGGTGTTGCGATCGTCGATCCGTTTTGCATCGATGCGTCGACGTTCCAGCGCATCGACGTCCACGAAATCCGCCCGGCAAGGAAACTGCGCGTGCATGCCGTGTACTCGCAGGCCGAGCCGCTATCTCACGCCGGACGCGCCTTCATTCGCCTGCTTCAGTCAGTCCTCGAAGATCATCTTCGCGCGATCGACGGGTTGCGCCGCTCAGTCGCGTAGGGTCTCGTCGCCGGGCTTGCCAGTGCCGGAGGGTGCCGCCCGGGCCATGTCACTTGCCTGCCTTTGCGCCACGGTCGGTTTGCGCGGCGCGCGGGCGAACAACGCGTCGTACAACCAGCGTGGCAGGCAGCGCATCGCGAAGGCGACGATGCCCATCGGCCACGGCAGCACGACGAAGCGTTTGCGACGCGCAATCGCCGCGGCCGCCTTGCGGGCGAACTTGTCCGCATCCATCAGGAAGGGCATGGGGAACGGATTGCCGTCGGTCATCGGCGTGCGAATGTAGCCCGGCGCAATCGTCACGACAGCCACCCGGTCGGCGCGCAACTCGACGCGCAGGCTCTCCAGATACGTCATGGCGGCCGCTTTCGACGCACTGTATGCCCCATGCCCCGGCAGACCGCGCACGCCCGCCACGCTGCCGATGCCCACGAGCGTGCCACGTTTGCGCTCGCGCATCGGGCCGGCGAACGGGCTGAACGTGGCGACCATCGCCATCCAGTTCGTCTCCATGACGGAGGCAAAGTGCGGCAAATCCGCGGCGTCTTCCGTATTCACGCCGTGACTGATGCCCGCATTGGCAATCACGATGTCCGGCACTCCGTGGCGTGCCATGAAGTCGCCGGCTGCCGCACGCAGGGCCAGCGCGTCGCGTACGTCGAGCGCATAGCAGTGCACGGCATGCGGATGCGGCAGCGTGGCGGCCAGATCGGTGAGCTTGTCGCCGCGGCGGCCGACGAGTCCGAGGATGGCGCCCTGCGCGGCGTAATGACGTGCCAGCGCCTGCCCGAGCCCGCTGGACGCGCCGGTAATGAAAACCTTGGGTGATGTCGTATGGGTAGCCATATAACGCAAAAGCCCGGCCGGGGCCGGGCTTTGTGAGCGGCGAAGCTTACATCTTCTTCGCGCGGATCTGGTGGATGATCGAGTCGGCCGTCTTGAGCGCCGCGTCGAACGTTTGCTGCTCGGTCGTGGCCGGCTTGCCCTGCTTTTGCAGCGCGTCGCCCGAAGTGGCCGGCGAGACGAGGTATTTGCCGTTGATCGCAATCGTCGGCACGCCGTCGATCTTGTAGTCCTGCCACGTCTTGTTGGCAACCTTCACGCCGTTGTCGACCCCGAAGCTCTTGTACGTATCGAGGTACTTCCGCTTGTCGACGCCCAGCGTTGCCAGGAAATCCGCCTGCTGGTCGGCCGTGAGCAGATAGTTATGCTTGACGTGGATTTCGTTGAAGACCTTCGGCATGAGTTCTGCATCCTTACCCATGGCGGCCAGTGCGAGATACATGCGCGTGTGCGGTTCGAAACGGCTCTGGAACGCCACCGGCACGCGCTTGAACACCACGTCCTTGGGCAGTGTCTTGACCCACTTCTCCAGCGACGGCTCCAGCGCATTGCAATGCGGGCAGCCATACCAGAAGAATTCGGTCACTTCGATCTTGCCCGGCCCCGCACTGGTTGGCTGCGGCGCGATGGTCAGATAATCGGTCCCCGCGACCGGCACTTCCGGTGAGGCCGAGGCCGCACCCGAGAGGAAACCCAAAGAAATCAGAACGGCACCAAGAAGTTTTTTCATGATCGTTGTTTAGGAGTGAGGCAGGCGCGCCGGTTAGCGGTGGTCGGATGCGCGGCGCGCCAGCAAAACCATATCCCGGATTCAGGCAAATTAGCCAGTGCGTATGACCGGCGACGCGCCGCCGGGTTCAACGCGCACGCTGTCGCTGGCGGAAACAAAAGGCGTTGCCCGTGCGGTGCAACGCCTTTCGCGTTCATTGCTTCGTGAAACGGATGACTGCCGTGTCGTAACCGCCATCCTGCAAGCGCTGACGCACGTGGTTCATCTCGTCGAGCTTGCCGTACGGGCCGAGACGCACGCGAAAGAGCGTCAGACCGTTGGCGTCGCGCTGCGTGACCTTTGCTTCGAAGCCCGAGAGGGCCAGCTTGGCGCGCAGTTGCTCCGCATCGCTTTGCGACTTGAAAGCGCCGACTTGCAGGTAGTAACCCGTGCTCGCGTTGTCCGTCGCGCTTGCCGGAGGCGTGGTCGGCGGGGCAACCGGCACCGTCGACTTGCCGTTGAGAATGTCGGCGGGCGAGGGCTTCTGCGCGGGCTGCGCCGGCGCGCTCGGTGCCGATGCCACCGGCGGGGCGACCGGTGCGCCCGGCACCAGCGGCGACGCGTCGGCGGCCGACGCGGCATCCGGCGTGGCAGGCGACGACGCACCCGGCAGCGGGGGGCGCGGCTGGAGCGACTTGTTCGGGTCCGGTGCCTGCGCGGCCGGCGAATTGTCGGCGGGGCGCGGCGGCGTCTTTTCGACGAACGGCGTCGGCGTCTTGGTGATGTAGAGCGCAACGACGACGGCAACGGCCAGCCCAACGATCAGGCCGAGCACGATGCCCAGAAAAGTACCGCCCCGTTGGCGGGGTGGTCGACGTGTGTATGCCATCGAGTCGATTCCGTCCTTACAGAGTTCCGATGCGATTTGCCGTTCGGAGTGGTTGGAAAACTTACATCTTGGCCGGGGCCGACACGCCCAGCACGGCAAGCCCGTTGCGCAGCACCTGACGCGTGGCCGCGAGCAACGCGAGACGCGCATGCTTCACGGTCTCGTCGTCGACCAGCACGCGATCCGAGTTGTAGAAGGAGTGAAACGCGCCGGCCAGATCCCGCAGATAGAAGGCCACCGCGTGCGGCGCAAGCTCCTCTGCGGCACGCGTGAGCATGTCCGGGTATTCGGCGAGCAGTTGCAGCAGCGCGAGCGCGCGTTCGCTGTCGAGCGGCGCAAGATCGGCATTGGCGAGCGCGGCGTCGTCGCCGCCCCATTGCGTGAGGATCGAGCAGATACGCGCGTGGGCGTATTGCACGTAGTACACGGGGTTCTCGTCGTTCTGTTTGAGGGCGAGATCCACGTCGAACACGAATTCGGTATCCGCCTTGCGCGAAATTAGGAAGAAACGCACGGCATCGCGGCCGCGGCGCAGGGCGTCTTCACGCTCGGCGGGGTCCGTCACCGGCGTTTCCGCCGTAATGCCGCCGGACCATTCGATCAGGTCGCGCACCGTCACGTAGCTGCCCGCGCGCTTGGAGATCTTCACCTCTTCGCCGTTGCGCATGACCGTGACCATCTTGTGGAGCACGTAGTCGGGGTAGCCCTTCGGAATGCCGATGCCCAGCGCTTGCAGGCCGGCGCGCACGCGGGCGATGGTGCCGTGGTGGTCCGAGCCCTGCACGTTGATGACCTGATGGAAGCCGCGATCCCACTTGCGCGTGTGATAGGCGACGTCCGGCACGAAGTATGTGTACGTGCCGTCGGACTTGCGCATCACGCGATCCTTGTCGTCGCCATAATCGGTCGTGCGCAGCCACAGCGCGCCTTCCTGTTCGTACGTGACGCCGGCATCGATGAGCGCCTGCACCGTGCGCTCGACGCTGCCATCCGCATACAGGGAGGATTCGAGGTAGTACTGGTCGAAGATGACGCCGAACGTTTGCAGATCGATGTCCTGCTCGCGGCGCAGATACGCCACGGCGAAGGCGCGGATCGAGTCGATGTCTTCGATGTTGCCGCTGCCGGTCACCGGTGCGCCGTCGGAGGCCTGCACGGTCTTGCCGGCGAGGAAGTCCTGCGCGATGTCGCCGATGTAGTCGCCGTTATAGGCCGATTCCGGCCATTGGGCGTCGCCCGGCTTGAACCCGCGCGCGCGTGCCTGTACCGACGTGGCGAGCGTCTGGATCTGCACGCCGGCGTCGTTGTAATAGAACTCGCGGTGGACCGGACGTCCCTGCGTGCCCAGCAGCGCCGAGATCGTGTCGCCGAGTGCGGCTTGCCGGCCATGGCCGACGTGCAGCGGGCCGGTCGGGTTGGCCGAGACGAACTCGACCAGCACCGGGGCGGCTTCGTTGCTGGCGGCACGGCGGCCGAAGGCGGCGCCTTCGGTGAGGATCGCGCGGGCAACCGACTGCTTGGCGGCGTTGGCCAGACGCAGGTTGATGAAGCCGGGGCCGGCGATTTCCACGGCGTCGACGAGGCCCCTGGCACGCGCGTCGGAGAGAATCGCGTCGGCGATCTTCTGCGCCAGCTCGCGCGGATTGGCGCGCAACGGCTTGGCGAGCTGCATTGCCACGTTACAGGCCAGATCGCCATGCGCGGCGACTTTCGGGCGTTCGAGCAGGATGACGGGCGCGGCGGGCGCGGTGCCGTGCGCAGGCATCAAACCGGCGACGACGTCGCCGATCAGCGCGACGAGAGCATTCTTTTGTGCGGGTAGCATTGGCGGGTGTTTCGGGTGCGTCCGGACACGTCCGGACAGGCAATTGAATCGTCAGCACCGGATTTTAACAGGTGTATGATGAAGCCACGGTACCCCTCCTTGCGTAACGGTTCGGCCATGGATCCGTCGTCGCTCAGGGAGGGTGGTGGTGATAACTCGAATAGGGAGCCAACCATGCTGGTAACGTTCAAAGCGCACGCGTCGCCAACGATCACCATGCTCGAGAATCTCGCGCAACTGCTGCTCGGCATCGTCGGCAAGAAGCTAGGCGAGCGCGGTGCGATCGGGGCGGACGAAACAGAGGCCGCGATTGCCAAGCTCAAAGCGGCGATTGCCGAGGACAAGGCGGCGGCGGACAAGGAGAACGAGGGCAAGAAGCCCGACGAGCGCGACGAGGACAGTTTGCGTCTCTCGCAGCGGGCTTATCCGCTGTTGGATATGCTCGAGAAAGCCTACGCCGAAAAGGGCGCCGTGATGTGGGAAGTCAACCGGTGAACTGGCGCGGGCGTGCTGCCCGCCCCATCGCGCATCGCATGGATGCCGAACCGGACCAACGAAAAAGCAGGCCGCGAATGCGAGCCTGCTTTTTTTGTATCGATGGAAAGCGGGGTGTGCGTGCCGTAGGCGGCGTCAGGAATCCGGGCCGCCCCCGGCGAGGGACTTGCGCTCAGAAACGAAGCATGAACAGTGGCGGCACCGGATCCCGCACGGATGCCGGAATGTCCGGCGATCCGCCCCGGCCGCAGCAAGGCACAAACCTTGCCGGAAATTACTGTGCCTTGCCCGGCGCGTTATCCGGCGCGTTGGTCGCACCGTTGCCGGTATTGCCGTTGCCCGGCGTCTTCTTGGTGCTGTGGCGCGGCTTCTGGGTCTTCGAACCCGGATGCGGGTCCGCCGGGGTCATCGTTTGAGCGCTCGGCGTCGGGGCCTGACGCGAATCCGGCGACGCCTGGCTCGGCATGGGAGTGGACGGATCAGTCGTCGTGCCGCCGCCAGGGCCCGCTGCGCCGCCGCCTGCCGAACCTTGAGCGAAACTCAGTGCCGAGGCACCGGCGAGGGTCAGGGCTGCAACCGAAATAATCAGCTTCTTCATCAGATGGACTCCTTTGCTTTGCGCTGCACACCGAAGGAACGTCTTTCGTGCAGGCATCACTTGCGTTAGTGAGATTCCAGTCTAAGAAGCCGTAGCGCGCGATGCTGTAAGGGTTTGTAATCGAATGTAATTCGGCTTTTTCCTGGGAAATTTCCCGCATCGACCGAATTCTCACCGTCCTGCGCGCGCCATCCGGGCCGCCAATGATTAGTCGTCCGAACGGCTCGACCAGAACACCTGATTGACGCCGGGCAGCGTTTCCAGATGGTCCGTGAGAGCGTCGAGTTCGCCGGCCTTGACGGCAGTCGGCAGCAGTAATGCTTCGATTTCCACTTCGGCTTCGCCAAACGGATGAATGTCGAGTGCACGCACCGGATAGTTCGACGCTTCGAGCCAGGCTTCCACCTTGTCGAGCACGTCGCGTTGCGTCGTTCGGGCGCAGATGACGGACAACGCATACGTGGCTTCCGACGTCGCCTCGTTGATCGGCGCACGGTTGATGCGGTTCACGACCGGGCGCAACAGCGTGTTGGCCGCGAGCACGAAGAATGCCACGACCACCGCTTCGACGATCAGGCTCGCACCGGCGGCCGCGCCGACGGCAGCCGAGCCCCACAGCGTTGCGGCGGTGTTCAGGCCACGCACCGACGCGCCGTCCTTCATGATCGCGCCCGCCCCAAGGAAGCCGACGCCCGACACCACGTACGCGATCACCCGCGTATCGTCCGGCATGAGCCGCATCGACAGATCGACGAATGCCGCAGCGCCCACGGCCACGAGCACGTTGGTGCGCAGGCCCGCGGTACGCTGGCGAACCTGCCGTTCCACCCCGATGATCGTGCCGAGAACGAAGGCGACGGCCAGCGAAATGAGCGTGTTGAGCAGCGGGAGAAGATGGAAGTTCTGGATGCTGTGCAGTGCTTGCATGGGACGTCCCGACGTAATCCGGCAATGTTGCGCCGCCGCATTATGGCATCTGCCGCCGTCGGGCGGAAGGCACGCCGGGATGAGTGCCCGGCGGTCCGAATGTGACGGTGTTATGACAGCTGGGGCGCGAGCAGGCGGCGTGCCGTGGCCTCGTCGACGCCGGCACGCTCCATGAAGTCCTCGACCTGATCGGGTCCGATCTTGCCGACGCTGAAGTACGTGCTGTCCGGATGCGACAGATAGAAGCCCGAGACGCTGGCGGCCGGCAGCATGGCGAGCGATTCCGTCACGCTCATGCCGATTTCGTGCGCCTGCAGATACTTGAACATCGGTCCCTTGACCGAGTGCTCCGGGCAGGCCGGATAGCCCGGCGCCGGACGGATACCGGCGTACTGCTCCTTGATGAGCGCATCGTTGTCGAGTCGTTCGTCGGCGGCGTAGCCCCAGAAATCGCGGCGCACACGCGCGTGCATGCATTCGGCAAAGGCCTCGGCCAGACGATCGGCCAGCGCCTTGAGCATGATGGCGCTGTAGTCGTCGTGCGTGGCGAGGAAACCGGCCTCCTTCTCGTCGACCCCAAGGCCTGCGGTCACGGCGAACAGGCCGATGTAGTCGGCCACACCACTGTCCCTGGGGGCGATGAAGTCGGCGAGCGAGCGGTTCGGGCGGCGCACGCCGTCCACCACCGGGCGCTCGCTTTGCTGGCGCAGGTTATGCCACGTGAAGGCGACTTCCGAGCGCGATTCGTCCGTGTAGATTTCGATGTCGTCGTCGTTCACCACGTTCGCGGGCAGCAGCGCGATCACGCCGTTGGCGTTCAGCCAGCGGCCCTTGATCAGACGGTCGAGCATGGCCTTGCCGTCTTCGAAGACACGCTGAGCCGATTCGCCCACGATCTCGTCCTTGAGAATCGCGGGGTAGGGGCCGGCGAGGTCCCACGTCTGGAAGAACGGACCCCAATCGATGAATTCGGCGAGTTCGGCCAGATCGTAATTCCTGAATACGCGCCGGCCGACGAACTTCGGCCTGGGCGGCACGTACGTCGACCAGTCGACCCTGAACTTGTTTTCGCGGGCGCTCGCGAGCGAGACCATCGGCGTGGCCTTGCGGTTCGCGTGTTGCGCGCGCACGCGGTCGTAGTCCGTCTTCACTTCTTCGAGATAGCGCCCGGCCGCCTCGTCGGAGAGCAGATTGGATGCGACGGACACGGAACGCGAGGCGTCCGGCACGTAGATCACCGGACCTTCGTAGTTCGGCGCGATCTTCACGGCCGTGTGCACGCGCGAGGTCGTCGCGCCGCCGATGAGCAGCGGAATGTTGCGCAGACGGAAGTAGTCGTCGCGCTGCATTTCCGAGGCGACGTAGGCCATCTCTTCGAGGCTCGGCGTAATGAGGCCCGACAGACCGATGATGTCCGCGCCTTCTTCCTTCGCCTTGGCGAGGATCTCGGCGCACGGCACCATCACCCCCATGTTGACGACTTCGAAGTTATTGCACTGAAGCACCACGGTAACGATGTTCTTGCCGATGTCGTGCACGTCGCCCTTGACGGTGGCGATCACGATCTTGCCCTTGGAGCGCACGTCTTCGCCGGCGGCGGCCATGCGCGCCTTTTCTTCCTCGATGAACGGCACCAGATGCGCGACCGCCTGCTTCATCACGCGCGCGCTCTTGACGACCTGCGGCAGGAACATCTTGCCCGCGCCGAACAGATCGCCCACGACGTTCATGCCGTCCATGAGCGGGCCTTCGATCACCTGAATCGGGCGCCCGCCGGCATCGGCGATCTTCCGCCGCACTTCCTCGGTGTCTTCGACGATGAACGTGGTGATGCCGTGCACCAGCGCGTGCGTGAGACGCGCTTCGACCGGCTGATTGCGCCACTCCAGATTCTCTTCGCGCCGGGCCGCGCCGCCCTTGAACCGATCGGCGATTTCCAGCAGACGCTCGGTGCTGTCCTCGCGCCGGTTGAGCACGACGTCCTCCACCCGCTCGCGCAACTCCGGATCGAGGTTTTCGTACACGCCGAGCTGACCGGCGTTGACGATGCCCATGTCCATGCCCGCCTGAATCGCGTGATACAGGAACACCGTATGGATCGCTTCGCGCACGAGATCGTTGCCGCGGAACGAGAACGAGACGTTCGACACGCCGCCGCTGATCTTCGCGCCGGGCAGGTGCGTCTTGATCCAGCGGGTGGCGTTGATGAAATCGACGGCGTAATTGTTGTGTTCCTCGATCCCGGTGGCAACCGCGAAGATATTCGGATCGAAGATGATGTCCTCCGGCGGGAAGCCCACTTCGTCGACCAGCACGCGATAGCTGCGCTCGCAGATTTCGATCTTGCGCTCATAGGTGTCGGCCTGGCCCTGCTCGTCGAACGCCATGACCACGGCGGCGGCGCCGTAGCGGCGAATGCGCCTGGCGTGGTGGACAAAAGCTTCCTTGCCTTCCTTGAGCGAGATCGAGTTGACGATGGCCTTGCCCTGCACGCACTTCAGACCCGCCTCGATCACTTCCCACTTCGACGAATCGATCATGATCGGCACGCGCGCGATGTCCGGCTCCGAGGCGATCAGGTTCATGAAGCGGACCATCGCGGCCTTCGAGTCGAGCATGGCTTCGTCCATGTTGACGTCGATGACCTGGGCGCCATTTTCGACCTGCTGGCGGGCGACCGCGAGCGCTTCGTCGAACTGGCCGTTCAGGATCATGCGCGCGAACGCTTTCGAGCCGGTGACGTTGGTACGCTCACCGACGTTGACGAAAAGCGTGCCCGCACCGATGTTGAACGGCTCGAGGCCGGACAGGCGCATCGGCTGGACTGGCGTTGCGGAAGGCGTTTGGCTCATGGGGCAATCCGTTTAATTGTTGGTGCGGTACTGCGACGGCCAGCGGCGCGGCTTCACTTCCGACAGGGCTTTGGCGATCTCGGCAATGTGCTCCGGCGTGGTGCCGCAGCAGCCGCCGGCCAGATTCACCAGACCGGCCCGTGCAAATTCCTTGAGCAGGCCGGACGTCACGTCGGGCGTCTCGTCGAAGCCCGTGTCGCTCATCGGGTTGGGCAGGCCGGCGTTCGGGTAGACGGATACGTAGGTGTTGCACAGCTTGGCCAGCTCGGCGATATACGGACGCATCAGCGTCGCCCCCAGCGCGCAGTTCAGGCCGAACGTGAGCGGCCGCGCGTGACGCAGCGAGTTCCAGAAGGCCTCGACGGTCTGGCCGGACAGAATGCGCCCGGAGGCGTCCGTGACCGTGCCGGAGATCATGATCGGCAGAAGCTCGCCGGTGTCCTCGAACAGTTCGTCGATGGCGAAAAGCGCGGCCTTGGCATTGAGCGTGTCGAAAATGGTCTCGACCAGGAACAGGTCCACGCCGCCTTCCATGAGCGACTTTGCCTGTGCGTAGTACGCGTCGCGCAACTGATCGAAGTCGACGTTACGGGCGCCCGGGTCGTTCACGTCCGGGCTGATGCTGGCGGTCTTGGGCGTCGGGCCGATGGCGCCGGCGGCGAAACGGGGCTTATCGGGCGTGCCGAACGCGTCGCAGGCCTCGCGCGCGAGACGCGCCGACGCGCGGTTCATCTCGTCGGCCAGGTCTTCCATGTGGTAGTCGCTCTGCGCGATCGTCGTCGCCCCGAAGGTGTTCGTCTCGATGATGTCGGCGCCGGCGGCCAGGTACTGGCGATGGATCTCGCTGATGACGTCCGGGCGGGTGAGCGACAGCAGTTCGTTGTTGCCCTTCACGTCGTGCGCGAAGTCGGCGAACCGCGCACCGCGGTACTGCGCTTCGTCGAGTTTGTACCGCTGGATCATCGTCCCCATCGCGCCGTCGAGAATCAGGATGCGCTGCTCGAGCAACGCGGGCAGTGCCTGACCGCGCGTGTATTGCAAAGCGGGGGGCAGAGTGTTCGCGGCGGGTGGGGTTGCGGTTGTCATGACGGACGTCGCCTTGGAGTGGCCGGAAAACCTATAATTGTAATGGTTTTCGCGGTTCGCGCCCGCGTCTCGACGCCTGATCGGGGACGCATCCCCAAGCCCGCTGCGCGGCGCCGCCCAACTTTCCCGAAGTTTTGCCGACGACACCGAAAAAATGGAATTCCTGCTCCCCAGCGCCGCACACAAGTTTCTGCAAGCCAATGCCAGCGCGCTTTTCGTCGATTGCCGCAGCGAAATGGAACATCTGTTCGTGGGACACCCCGTCGGCGCGATCCACGTCGCGTGGAACGACGGTCCGGACTGGGAGATCAACCCGCACTTCGTGCAAAGCGTGCGCAAACTGGCAGGCGCCGGAGGCGAGCGGCCCGTCATGCTGATCTGCCGCAGCGGCAATCGCAGCGCGGCCGCCGGCGAGGCGCTCGAAGCGGCGGGCTTTCTCAACGTCTATGGCGTGCTGCACGGTTTCGAAGGCGATCTGGACGCCACGCACCACCGCAACGCCGTGAACGGATGGCGTTTCGACGGGCTGCCGTGGCAGCAGTGCTGAGGCGGCGCCGGCCAGTCGCGTTGCAGGCCTGACACGACGTCAGGCGCACTGAATGCCCACGCCATGAAAAAACCCTCGCCGAGGCGAGGGTTTTGTGGGTGACGGCACCGCGTGGGTGTTGGCGTCAATGGAGCACGACCGGGTTCGTCATGAAGTTATCGAACTGACCGAGGAATTCGTCGACTTCGTCCTCCGACGGTTCGCTGGCTATCAACTTCTGCACTTCTTCACGGAATTGCCGGGCAAGCGAGCCATCGAGGAAAATCTCGCGGCCTGCGGTTTTGTCCACGATTTCATAGCCACCGGCGGACAGCGCGTGATTGCCGTTATCGGCGGCAAACTCAACGACACAGTAATTCGGGCTGTTGTAAATCATGAGCATGGCAACTCTCCTGGTGTTCCTGCATGGTCCTTGGTAACCCACATAGGGGCGACGCGGCGCGATTTCAAGGGGCAACGCCCCACGATTCGCTTATCGGCACACCGGCTGACGAATTCAATGGTTTTGGCCCTCCATTTATCAAAGGTTCCGCAACAAGGCCCGCAAGTCCATCATTTCTCACCGATTTTGCAGGATTCAGATGTTAGAGGCGGCCCCTTGCAAAAATGTTGCAAGGGCATTCGTTACGAACTGTTTCTGTTCGACGATCGAGAGGTGCGCCGCATCGGGCACGATTTCCAACTGCGCGCCCACGATCCCGCTGGCGATACACCGGGCCACTGCCGGCGGGGTAGAGGGGTCGTTTTCCCCGACGAGCACCAGCGTCGGCGCGTCGATTTCAGACAGCCGTGTTCGCACATCGAACGCGGCAAGCGCTTCACAAGCGGCCGCAAATCCTTCCGGGTCGGCATGGGCGACGAGGCCGCGAATGCGCTCCGCCGTCTCCGGGTGGTGTTTTCGGAAGCGTTCTCCCAACCAGCGTTCGAGCGTGCCGGCGGCGAGGTCCTTCATTCCGTGGGAACGTGCCGTGGCCGCGCGCTGGAGAAACAGCTTCGCGTCGGCGTCGTCGTAGCCGGCGGTCGTATCGATCAGCGTGAGGCTCGCAATGCGCTCGGGGGCATCCAGCGCGAGCTGCTGGGCGACCGCGCCACCCATCGAAACTCCCGCGAAATGGGTGCGGGGGATCTCCAGCGAACTGAGCAGGGCGGTCGCGTCGGCGGCCAGTTGCGCCACGGAGTAGGGGCCGCGCGTCACATCGCTCTTGCCGTGACCGCGGCTGTCGTATCGGAGTACCCGGAAATGCGCCGCCAATTCGGGGACAAGGTCGTCCCAGACGGTGAGGTCCGCACCCAACGGATGCGCGAGCGTCAGCCACGGGCCATGGCCATCCACCGCGTAATGAATCGATGCGCCGTTGGCACTGACTTTCATGTGCGGCCCCCTTGGTTCGTCGCTGCGTGGCGAGGTGGTGTCGATGGGCGTCGATGCAGTGGGATGTTTCCGATTATGTCAGGAACATCGGACTTGTGCTGATGGTTTCGTCGTAGTTGGGCAACACTACGGCGCGCACCCGCATGGGGCCTGCATCGCTCGAAATTCTAAGGATTCCTGCGCCACTTTTCGATGCGGAAAACCCTGTGTGCCGTGTGGACTCATGCGCGAGGGGGGAGCGGCAGCCGGGAATGCCGTCAGGGCGCCGACTTCTGCGTGAAGATCAGTTCGAATTCAGTGCCCGACGGCTCGGTCTGCTTCACCCGCACCGGCAGCCAGTCGAGCGACGGCGCGAGCCAGATGTCCACGCGCCGTTCGTCGCCTGCCTTGCGCGGCAGGCGCGTGAAGTGACGCGTCTCGACATAACCCTGCGGCGTCGTCATCGTCTCGCTGCCGACGTACTGCACCGGCCACACCTCGCTGCTGTCTGTGTCCGCTACCGTGAACTCGTGCGTCACGCCGACCTGCGTGTAGCGCTCGGGATTGCCTCTGGCATAACCGGCCAACTGCATCATCACGCTGAAGCGGTCCTGCGCGCCGGGAGCCAGCGGGACGGACTGTCCGGAGCGCGAGAAGTGCAGCGCGGGCGTTGCGTCGCGCCGGAATTCCGTGACGTATTCGGCGCGTCGACCGCGCTTTTCCACATAACGGGACGGTGCGATGCCGTTGGCGTCGTAGCCGCCTTCACTGACGAACTCGAACGTGCCGAAAAAGATGATCGGCACCGAGATGCGCAACTGGTAGTGCCCGTTCTCGTTGACCCAGTGCAGTTGGCCGGTCTGATTGCGCACGCCGTTCATGAGCGCGTCGTACGTGAGCGTGACGGACGGCGGTGGATCGAACTTGTCGCCGTTGGCCGCCGCCGCCGTGAGCGGCACGCTCGCCGGGGCGGCCGCTTCCGATGCCGTTGCACCGGAGGCGTCGCTGCTGCCCGCGACCGTCTCCGATGCAGCCTGCGGTCCCGGTGTGTCGGTGGTCGCCGGCGCGGCAAGCGTGTCGGGCGGCGGCTGCACCGCGGGCGCGGGCCTGGGAGGCGCCGGTACGGGCTTGGGCGGTGGCGGCGCAAGCGGTGGCGGTGGCGGGGCGACCGGCTTGAGCGGGATCAGCGTAATCGGAATGCTCGGGACCGGCTTGTCGTCGAGCGTCGTGCGATGGCCGGCCACCCACAGTGCGAGGAACAGGTGGGCGACGAATACCGCCACGAGCACGCTCGCCCGGAGCCGCCAGGCTTTTCCGCGTCCCTCGCTCCGCCCCTTGAGCGCCGGTGAACGCGCGGTCGGGGCAGAGGGCGGCTGCGCAGAAGCCGCCGAAGGCCCGGGGGCCGACGGCGTGTCGGAGGCGTCGTGGCGCGTGTGGCGCGTGTGGCGCGTGTGGCCGGAAGGAGAGGAGGGGCGCGAAGGCACGGAAGTCGGTCGGGGGCGTCGGAGCGTCGGGGTGTCGGAGCGTCAGGATCGCACATCGGGACGACTTCGGTTCGACAACCCGCGCCCTGCGCCGTTCAGTGCCCGTTGGTCCGCGTTCCCCGGCGGCGTTCAGCGTCTGACTCCCGGTGCGTGCGCGTGACCCAGATCGGCGGAGAGGTTTTGGGCAAGCGCGCGCAGCGGCGTGTCGATGGGGCCGCCCCAACTTGCATCGAAGCGGCTCTCCGGGCCGAGCGCCATGAGGCCCATCACGAGTTGTCCCGTCGCGTCGAACACCGGCATGCAGAACGCGTTGACGGACGGCAGCACAGTCCCCTCGACGCGCGCCGCGCGGTGCGCCCGCACGTCGTCGAGCACCGCTTCGTACTCGGCGCGCGTGGCGGGCAGATGGTGGCGCGACGAGTGTTGCAGCGCGGCCAGGGCGGCGTCGATGAGCGGTGCGGTCTGGCGCTCCGGCAAATAGGCCGCGAACAGGCGCCCGGCAGCCGATTCGAGCATCGGCATGACGTCGCCCAGCCGCAGCGGCACGCGCATCGGAAAGGTCGAATCGAGCCAATGCACGACGGTCGGTCCCTGATTGCCCCATACGGCCAGGCCCACGGTCTGGTCGATGGCGTCGCGCAACTCGGACATGGCGAAGCGCGCGGCCTTGAACGCGTCGATGCGCGCGAGATGGGCGAGCCCCATGCGCAGCGTGAAAGGACCGAGGTCGTAGCGTCCGCTCACCGGGTCCTGCACGATGAGTCCGAGCCGCTGAAAGCTCACGAGATAGCGATGCGCCTTGGCGGGATTCATGCCGGCGGCATGGGCGAGGTCGCGCAGCATCATCGCATTCGACGCTTCGGTGAGCACTTCGATCAGCCGGAAGCCCACCTCGATGGACTGAATGCCAGAGCGGGTTTTCTCCTCGTCCGGCGCGGCGGCGTTGCCGTCGCTGTCTTGACCGGTATCGTTGTCGTGTTCAGGCGCTGTCATGTGTCTCTTTCGTTGTTGTCGTGGCCGTGCGATGCCTGAGCGGCGTTCGCATGCGTGCGCCATGCCCTCAGGTAAAATCTCCGGCTTCAAGCGCCATTCTATCGGGCCTGACGTTCCGGTCCGAATCCTGGCTCCCGGCACCCCCGGCTCCCGGCGCCCGAATTCCAAACCCGCTCGCAGACTTCATTGCCATGAAACTCGCTACCCGTAAGGACGGCACGCGCGACGGTCAGCTGATCGTCGTCTCACGCGACCTGTCGACCGCCTGCATTGCCGACGCCATCGCTCCCACGCTGCAACGCGTACTCGACGACTGGACGTTCTACGCGCCGCAACTGCATTTGCTGTACACCGAGCTCAATCACGGCCGCGCGCGCAACGCTTTCGCGTTCGATGCGTCGGAGTGCATGGCGCCGTTGCCGCGCGCCTACCAGTGGGCCGACGGTTCCGCGTATGTGAACCATGTCGAGCTGGTGCGCCGCGCGCGCGGGGCCGAAATGCCTCCGGAGTTCTGGACCGATCCGCTGATGTATCAGGGGGGTAGCGACGACTTCATCGGCCCCACGGACGACATCGTTTGCGCGTCGGAAGACTTCGGCATCGATTTCGAAGCCGAAGTGGCGGTGGTGACATCGGACGTGCCCATGGGCGCCAGCCCAGCGCGTGCGCTCGAAGCGGTGCGTCTGGTGATGCTGGTGAACGACGTGAGCCTGCGCAACCTGATTCCGGCGGAACTGGCCAAGGGTTTCGGTTTTTTCCAGAGCAAGCCGGCCACGGCGTTCTCGCCGGTAGCCGTCACTCCCGACGAACTGGGCGACGCGTGGCGCGAGGGCCGCGTGCACCGTCCGCTCACGGTGAAGTGGAACGACAGGAAGTTCGGCGCACCGGAGTGCGGCGAAGACATGGTGTTCGACTTCGGGCAGCTGGTCGCGCACGTGTGCAAGACGCGTAACGCCCGCGCGGGGACCATCGTCGGTTCGGGCACGATCTCGAACAAGGACCGCAGCCGCGGCAGCGCCTGCATCGCCGAGAAGCGCATGCTGGAGACCCTCGAGAAGGGCGCGCCGGAAACGGCGTTCATGCGATACGGCGACCGTGTGCGCATCGAGATGTTCGATGCCCAGGGCAAGTCGATTTTCGGCGCCATCGATCAGGCGGTCGCGCCGCTTGACGAGTAAGCGGGCCTGCGTTCGTCACGCTTTCGTCATGTATTCGTCGCCGCCGCGCATCGGCGAGGCCGACGCCCGACCGCCCGGACGGGAAAATGAACCGGGCCGAACGCCATGCCCCGCAAGGCTTCGCGGGGTGCCGGGCGGCACCTCCATAGGGTGAACCCGGATATGGCGGGGAATTCCGGCTCCGCTATTCTTTGTCTCCTTGAGTCGGTGCGTCTGCCTCGCAGGTTCGCGCACCGGCCCTAACTTTCGCCGGCGCGGCGCGAGGTATCCGTCCCGGGATGCCCGCGTACAGAAAAACACAGCGCGGGCCAGACCAGGAGATTTTTCATGCGAAACCCCGTGCGCACTGCCCTGCTGGGTGCGATGTTGCTGGCGCTGGCCGGCGGCGCTGCCGCTCAGGTCAAGATTGGTGTGAGCATCTCGCTCACCGGCCCCGCCGCTTCGCTCGGCCTTCCCGCGCGCGACACGATCAGCATGCTGCCCAAGGAAATCGGCGGCGAGAAGGTCGACTACATCGTGCTGGACGACGCGTCGGACACCACGACCGCCGTTCAGAACACCAAGAAGCTCATCTCCGAGAACCACGTCGACGCCATTATCGGCTCGTCGATCACGCCGAACACGCTGGCGATGCTCGACGTCATCGCTGCCGGCACCACGCCGACGATCTCTCTCGCCTCGTCCGCCCGCATCATCGAACCGGTGGACGCCAAACGTTACTGGATGTTCAAGACACCGCAGACCGACGCCCAGATGGCCTCCGCCATTGCCGAACATGCGAGCAAGCATGGCGTGAAGACGATGGCCTTCATCGGGCAGGGCGACGCGCTGGGCGAAGCCTTCTATGAAGAAGTCGCCAAGTTTGCCGGGCTTCACAAGATCAAGATGGTCGCCAGCGAGCGCTTTGCCCGTACGGACCCGAGCGTGACCGGTCAGATCCTGAAGATCATGGGCGCGAACCCCGACGCCGTCGTCGTTGGCGCGGCCGGCACCCCGGCCGCCCTGCCGCCGAAGGCGCTGGCGGAGCGCGGCTACAAGGGCCTCGTGTATCACAACCACGGCGTGGGCAATAACGACTTCCTGCGCGTTTGCGGCAAGGACTGCAACAACACGTACCTGCCGGCCAGCCCGGTGCTCGTGGCGTCGCAATTGCCGAACGATCACCCGGCCAAGGCCGTGGCGCTCGACTACATCAAGAAGTTCGACGCCAAGTACGGCGCGGGCAAGGTGGCCGCCTTCGGCTCGTACGCGTGGGACGCCGGTATCCTGCTGCAACGCGCGATCCCCATCGCTCTGAAGAGCGCCAAGCCGGGCACGCCGGAATTCCGCAAGGCGCTGCGCGATGCGCTGGAGTCGAGCAAGGACGTGCACGTGTCGAACGGCGTGACGAACATGAGCCCGACCGATCACCTTGGTCTCGATCAGCGCGCACGCGTGATGGTCAAGATCGACAACGGCAAGTGGGTGATTGCGCCGTAACCGCCGCCGCGATTGGACAATTGCGCGAATGCGAGGGGCGACAGACGTCTCGCATCGAAACTGTTGACCGTCGGCGGCGCTGGCTTTTGTCCGGTGCCGCTGTTCCATCCCCGCCTGTGCGGGGATATTTTTTTCCGGAGCGGTAAGCCATGTCGCAAGACCCGTATCAACACTACCAGTCGCTGCAATTCAAGCGGCATCCGAACGGCGTGCTCGAACTCATCATGGGCGCGGGGGCAAACAAAAGCGGCCTGTCGACGGCCGACCATCGCATGCACCAGGAACTGGCCGACGTGTGGCGCGATATCGATCGCGACGCGCAGACGCGCGCCGTTGTGATTCGCGGCGAAGGCAAGGGATTCTCCGGCGGCGGCGACCTGTCGCTCGTGGAAGACATGGCCGACGATTTCGCCGTGCGCGCGCGCGTGTGGCGGGAAGCCCGCGACCTCGTCTACAACGTCATCAATTGCAGCAAGCCCATCGTCTCGGCCATGCACGGCCCGGCTGTCGGCGCGGGACTCGTTGCGGGTCTGCTTGCGGACATTTCGATTGCCGCGAAGACGGCGCGCATCATCGACGGTCACACGCGGCTCGGCGTGGCGGCCGGTGACCATGCTGCCATCGTCTGGCCGCTGTTGTGCGGCATGGCCAAAGCGAAGTATTACCTGCTGCTGTGCGAACCCGTCACGGGCGAGGAAGCCGAGCGCATCGGCCTCGTCTCGCTCACGGTCGACGAAGCGGACCTGCTGCCCAAGGCGTTCGAAGTGGCCGACAAACTCGCGCGCGGTTCGAGCACGGCGATTCGTTGGACGAAATACACGCTCAACAACTGGCTGCGCAGCGCCGGTCCGGCCTTCGATGCGTCGCTGGCGCTTGAATTCATGGGGTTTTCGGGGCCGGATGTGCGCGAAGGCATCGCGTCGCTGCGCGAGCGTCGCGCACCGGACTTCGGCGGGGATGCGCCGTTCTGAGTTCCGGCGCCTCGGGGTTTACGACGGACGCGGCCTGTTTTGACACACCATCGGCGCATGCTCGGCGTATGATCGATAGCCATACGCCCTGTGCGCCTGGCTTGGCTGGCGCCGTCCGTCCCCGACCGTGACTGGAGATCGTAATGAGCGATTCGACGAGTGCCATGCCTAACGGCTTCGACATTCTCAAGAAGATGTGGGAGGCGTTCAGTCCACCCGCGACGTTCACCTCACCGCTGACGCAGTTGATGCAAAGCGCCGCGCCGCTGCTCGATCCCGGCGAAATCGAGAATCGCATTGCCGAAATGCGCGCTGTGGAACAGTGGCTCACCCTCAATCTGAACGTGCTGCGCTCGACCATTCAGGCGTTCGAGGTGCAGCGCGCCACGTATGCCACGCTGCGCGCGTTCGGCACGGGAAGCTTCGGCGCCGCTGCGTCCGGTGCGCCGGCTGCCGGTGACCCGGGCAGTCCCGACGACGCTGGCGCCGCCAGCCTCTGGCGCTCGCCGTTCTCCACGCAGACGCCGCAGGATGTCGAACCCGAACCGCAGGCTGCTGCTGCCGAGGCCGAATCCGAACCGGCACCGGAAGCGGCAGCCGAGGACGAGGTGTCGGCGGGCGGGGCGGGTGGGGCGGCGTCGCCGTTCGCGCAGGCGAGCAGTGCCTATGGTGCGCTGGACCCCTCGGTGTGGTTCAACGCCATGCGCGCGCAGTTCGATCAGATCGCTGCCGCGGCGCAGGCCGCTGGCGTGTCCGCGGCGCAGATGACCGAAGCCGCTGCGGCACAAATGTCGGAAGCGGCAGCCAAGGCGACGCATGCGACGCACGCAACGGCTGGCGCGGGCAGGGCTTCCGCCGGGAAGGCGCCGGGTAGTGTGGGCAAGGCGAGCAAGGCGGGCAAGGCGGGCGCGGTGACAAAGAAGGCGGCAGCGAAGACCGGGGCCCGGCGTGCGCCCGCGAGCAAGAAGACGCCGGCGAAGTCCGCTGCGGCGAAGACGTCTGCAAAGGCTACGACCAAGACGTCGGCGAAAGCGCCGTCGAAAGCACCGTCGAAAGCGGCAACCGGCACGCCTGCGAAGGCGGCGGGAAGCGCCTCGGGTCGGTCGGGGGAGTCGGTGGCGTCGGTGGCGTCGGTGGATAAGGCGCCAGGGACCCCAGGAAAAACGTCGGGTGTGACGGGCAAGCAGGCTGCCTGGAAGTGGTAGCGCGTGTGGTCTCGCGCACGGGCGTAAGCGCTTTCGACGGGTTTGACGGGACCTGAAGTGGTCCGAGGTGGCCAGAAGTGGCGTAAAACGGCGAGGAACGGCGAAGGAAGCTCGCGCAACCCTCGGCCGCCAGCGGGTGACGGAACGAAGGCCGCGCACAACAGCACGCGACAGCCGCGAACAACGACAGCGAAAGCAGGAGGAGGCCCCCCATGATCTCGGGCGAACGTACCGGTCTCGTCCTGATGGGCGGTGGCGCACGCGCCGCGTATCAGGTCGGCGTGCTCGCGGCGATTGCCGCGATTCAACGCGAGGTCCTGCCAACGCGGCGGGCGATCCCGTTTCCCATCGTCTGCGGCACGTCGGCCGGCGCAATCAATGCCGCAGCGCTCGCCTCGCACGCCGACGATTTCCAGCACGGTGTCATGAAGCTCGACGCCGTCTGGCGTCAGTTCCACGCCGGTCAGGTGTTCCGCGCCGACTCGCTGGGCATGGCGGGCACCGGCGCTCGCTGGCTCGCCGCCATCTCTCTGGGCTGGGCGTTGCGACGCTCGCCGCGATCCCTGTTCGACTGGTCGCCGCTGGCCGGCATGCTGCGTCAGGCGATTCGTCTCGATCGCCTGCCGGAAGTCTTCGCATCCGGGGCACTTGAAGCCCTGTCCGTGACGGCGCTCTCGTATTCGTCCGGCAAACACGTCACGTTTTACCAAAGCGCCGAGCCGATTCAGGCATGGAAGCGTTCGTTGCGGCTCGCGCGGGCGGTGCCGTTGACGGTGGAGCACCTGCTGGCGTCGAGCGCGATCCCGTTTCTGTTTCCCGCCATCGAACTCGATCTCGACGGACAGTCCGAGTACTTCGGTGACGGCTCGATGCGTCAGATCGCGCCGCTCAGCCCGCCGATCCATCTCGGTGCGACGCGCGTGCTCATCATCGGCGCCTCGCACGGACAGTACGGGCTCGATAGCAGCGGCGAGCGTATCGGCGGGTATCCGAGCCTCGCGCAGATTGGCGGACAGGCGCTTGCGAGCGTGTTCATCGACGGATTGTCGGCGGATCTGGAGCGCCTGCAACACATCAACAACGTGCTGCGCCATGTGCCAGAGGCGCAGCGCGAGTCGAGCGGGTGGCGTCCCATCGAGACGCTGCTGATTTCGCCGAGTCAGCGCCTCGAACCGATTGCGGCGCGGCATCTGAAGCAATTGCCCCGCGCCGTGCGAACGATGCTCGGCGCGATCGGCGCCGATGCCGAGCGCGGGGCGGCTTTCGCCAGTTATCTGCTGTTCGAATCGGCGTACACTCAGGAGTTGATTGCGCTGGGCGAAGCCGACGCTTATGCGCAGCGCGACGCGATTGCCGCATGGCTCGTCGCCGAGGCGGACGGCACGAGCCCGCTCGACGGCGTCGAGGCCGGCGCTGTCGGTGGCGCCGCGCCACCGGCAAACTCGCCGCTGTCCGCCGATCCGGCCGCCGCGGTGGCCGACACCGGCAAACCTGCCGCTTGACGGCGCGCGGGCCACCCGTGCGCTTCCATGGACCCAACGAATGACCGTCGCTTCCCCATCACGCACCGATCATCTGCCCTGCCCCTATCCGTCGACATTCTGGCGCGATCCGGCCCTTCCGTTTCTCGAAGCCCGCGAGGTGCTCGACGGCCGACGGGTCTGCTACGCGCGGCACAGCCACGAGACGTTTTCCATCGGCGCGGTGACGGGCGGACGCAGCACCTATCTCAATGGGGGCGCGCGGGAGACGGTCGGGCGCGGCAGTGTCGTCGTGATGAACCCGGATGCCGTGCACGCCTGCAACCCCATCGGCGGCGACGCATGGGCGTATCGCATGCTGTTCGTCGACACGGCGTGGCTCGGGAGCCTGCAACGCGAGCTGGGGTTTGGGGACGGGCAGGATCTGCATCTGTTCGATCCGTTGTCGTCGACCGATGCGACGCTGTACGAAGGCCTCAATCGGTTGTACGACGTTTGCACCGATGCGTCGCGCGAGGTGTTGGAGCGAGAGAGTGTCGTGCAGCAGTTCTTCATCGACGTGCACGAGCGCCTCAATCCCGCGCCCAGGCCAATGCGCGACGACTCGCACAAACTGCACCGCGCGGCGGATTTCATTCGTGCACACTGCTGCGAGGCGCTGACGCTCGCGCAGATTTGTGACGCTGCGGGGCTGTCGGCGTCGTATCTTACACGGGCGTTTCGTGCACGGTTCGGCCTCACGCCGCATGCGTTTCTGATGAATCGGCGAATTCAGTATGCGCGCTCGCGCCTGCGTCGCGGCCATGCGATTGCGGAGGTCGCGCTCGATGCCGGCTTCGCCGACCAGGCGCACTTCCAGCGGACCTTCAAGCAACTGCTTGCGGCCACGCCGGGGCATTATCGCGAGGCGCGCGCGGCCTGAGCCGATTCAGCGGACTTCAGTGGACGCTAGTGGACCTTAGCGGACTCAGCGTCGCCTACTGCGCGAATCGCGTGAGCTGCCATCCGGCGTCGTACGGCGGCGAGCAAGCGCCCTACGCGGCATGCCGCACGAATCGGTTATCCCCCCACCACCAGATACACCGCGCTACCCGCCAACAGCGCGGCCATCCCACGATTCAGATACCGCACGCGCGCCGGGTTGCCCAGATGCTGCCGCAACATCGCGCCCGCGGCGGCCCAGCATCCGACCGATAACCAGCACACGGCGAAGTAGATCGCCGCGAATTGCCAGATGCGCGCCGGGTCGCCGCCGGTGTATGCGCCCATGCCCGCCAGTGCGGCGAGCCAAGCCTTGGGGTTAAGCCATTGCATCACCGCCCCATGCAACATCGTGGGGCCGCGTTGCGAGCCGGGACTAGCCATGTCCCGGGGATATCCGGCCGTGCCAAGTTCGCCGTCGTCGACGGCCAGCCTGTACGCCATGTACAGCAGAAACGCCACGCCGAACCACTGAATTAGCTGCATCAGCACGGGCATGCGTTGCAGCAGCTCGTAGACACCGAAGCCCACGGCGACGAGCAAGACGACGAAGCCGATCGTCGCTCCTGTCACGTGGCGCAGGCTCGGCACGAGGCCATAGCGGGCGCCGGAGCCGAGCGCCACGACGTTGACCGGGCCGGGGGTGATGGAAGCGGCCAGCGCGAATGCGGCCATCGAGTAAAAAATCGTCATCGGAATCCTCGTTGCGGGCACCGCGGCAGCGTTGCCACGAGTGCGAGGTTCCGACTTTAGGTGAGCGGGTGGACCGCGTATTGAAGAAAACTGCCCTCGCGCGATGCCGCCGGAGTCGTCCGGCCCTAGAGGAACAGTCGATGGCGCAGCCAACGTATCAAGCGTCCCAGAAACGGCACCTTCAGATAGAGGTCTTCGGTGGCGTCCCAATAGTCGCGTTGATACGCGATGCGCCCATCCACGGCAAGACGCAGGTGCGACGCGCCATGAATGACCTGCTCGTCGTCGAGCCAGCGCTTCGTGTGGAAGTAGAGATTCCAGACGAGTAACGCCTGATTGTGCTGCAACAGTTGAGCGGTCACTTCGATGCGCGGTACTTCGAGACGCTCGAACAGCCGCGTGAGCAGCCCGGCGACTTCGGCGGCGCTGCGCACTTCGTGAAGCGGCGTCTTCACATAGACGTTCGGCGTGTAGAACTCCCCGAGATTGCCGATGCTCTGGCGCGTCAGGGTCTCGAAGTAGTACGTGAGGCGCGTTATTGCAGCCGTGTGGTCGATGTCCATAGGTCCATGGGCACGCGAGTCCATGTGCGGGTCAGTGCGCGTCGCTGATCAGTTCTGCGCGCAGGTCGGGGGCACTTGTGCGCGGGTCCAGCCAGATGGCGAAGAAGGCTCGACCGAAGGCGTCGCCTGCGATCTGACCGATGAGCTTGCCGTCCGAGAAGAAGCGTGTGCCGTCGCCCGGTCGGAAGACGCCCGTCAGGTGCTGTCCCGCCGAGACGTCAGGCAGGATCCGGGCGAGTTCGTCGGCCCAGCGCTGCCGCTCGGCGTCGGTCCCCACTTGCAGTTTGCTCATTTCGATCAGACTGCGCTGCACGAGCGTGCGCGATTTGAAGCTGCGCGCGTAACGCACGTCGAGAACGAGGGGGTGGGTGCTCCAGTTCGCGCCGACGCGATCGGCGCCGGAAAAGAGCGCTGCGTCATAAAGGTGAAAGCCCAAACGCGAGAACGATCCGTGACCGACCAGATGGACGGCGGGGGCCTCCTGCGAGGCCAGTTGGCCGGCGTCGAACGCCTGTACGCCGGGGGCCGTCGCCACCGCCATCAAAAAACAGGCGGCGCGCAGCCATAGGGCAAAGGCGGGACGAAATGCCTGGTGTGCGCGGCACGCCCGATTTGTCTGATTCGTCCGGTTTGTCCGGTTTGCCCGATGTGCTCGAAGTGCCATGCTCGGCTCCTTATCTCTCAAGGATCCAGTCGAGTCGGTAGGCCCATTGGCGGCGTTCGGCCCGTTCTGCCGAGACGTCTGCCCGTCATACATGTTGCGTAATTGCGACTGAGAACTATCCTCAAAGCGGTGGCACCCCACCGTCTGGGCTGTCGCGAGGCCGGAACGATTGTTTTCAGCGTAGACCATCGGCGCGGCACGTGCACGCCCATGGAACAAGGACATACCCTGACACGCCGGCGTCACATGCCCGTCGCATCGTCTTGCGCGACGAACCATCGGCAGGGGCGGGCACTCTCCACGGTGCGAATGCTCAACCTCTGCCGCCCCTTGAGCTTAGGCGCTTTGCGTGACAATTTGATGGGGGTCAAAATTACGACGCATTACCGTCACGCGAGTGTCAAACGTAACGGTAATGAAGGAGAATTATGTTATGATTCAAGAGTTTGCCCATATTTTAGTAGGGTCGCTCTAAGCCATATCGCCAGGATGCGGCCAGATCACAGGCGTGAAATCGCCGTCCTCATGCGACGGCAGGGTTCAAGACGTGGAACCGGAACGGCGGGGGCCGACCGTGACACGCTCACCGTTTTGTCTGTCGAAATTCGGCGTAAACTTTCACAATACTATCTTGAGTCCTGGTGTAAGGTCTCGCGACCTTGGGGGTAATTGAAATGACCGAAATGCTGTATCCCGAACTGTACAAGTCGCTGGAGGCAGTGCGTTGGAACATGGAGAAGGACATTCCGTGGGACAAGTTCGACGCGAGCCAACTCACCGACGATCAGGCGCGCACCATCAAGATGAATGCCATCACGGAATGGGCGGCACTGCCGGCCACCGAGATGTTCCTGCGCGATAACCGTGACGACAGCGATTTCTCCGCTTTCATGAGCGTCTGGTTCTTCGAAGAACAGAAGCATTCGCTGGTGCTCATGGAGTACCTGCGCCGCTTCCGCCCGGATCTCGTGCCGACCGAGGCAGAACTCCACGCCGTGCGCTTCCCGTTCGACCCGGCCCCGCCGCTCGAGACGCTGATGCTGCACTTCTGCGGCGAAATTCGCCTGAACCACTGGTATCGCCGTGCTGCCGAGTGGCACACGGAGCCGGTCATCAAGCACATCTACGAAGTGATTTCGCGCGACGAAGCCCGTCACGGCGGGGCTTACCTGCGTTACATGAAGAAGGCGCTGACGAACTTCGGCGATAACGCACGTGCGGCGTTTGCGAAGATCGGCGTATTGATGGCTGCGGCGCGTCGTACCGAAAAGCCGCTGCACCCGACGAATCTGCACGTGAATAAGGAACTGTTCCCGAACGACACGGTGCAGTCGCGTCTTCCGGAGCCGGAATGGCTCGAACACTGGCTCGACGAGCAGATCAAGTTCGACGACAGTTGGGAGAAGAAGGTTGTCGAGCGCATTCTGCACAACATGTCGCTGCTGTTCGAGCGCACGTTCGCCACGGCGCAGGATCTGAACCGCTATCGCAAGGAAATCACCGTGCGTCTGGCCGCGGTGGCGGCACCGGCATCGGCCGTTGCTGCCTCGGCGTAAGCCGGGACGCCACGAGGTCGGCATAGGCTGGCCCGACCGGCGTAGGCCGACGTGGGCAGAAGGTGCGGTATCCGAGAAAGGGGGCTTCGGCCCTCTTTTTCGTTGCCGGAACAAAAACGCGCATGCCTTCCGCCAGTGTGCGCCGGACGTCCGGGAGACTGCGCACCTTTTGACGGACCGCGGCACCGCGCGATGGCGAGCGCCCTGTCGCACGTTGCGACGGCTTGACGGCCATGCCCGCGTTGCCAAAGAGTCGGCGGCCCCGATTTTCGCCAGCATTCCCAGAAACGGTGATGCCGGGATCGCGAGGCGTTAGCCGCGTCGTGTGACAATAGCGGCCATTAGCGCGCCGGAACCGAACTGCGCGTTCACTTCGATCGATTGCCATGTCATCTTCCCAAGTCATTCCTCAGGCCGATTTCGAGGCCAAGATTCTTTCTCGCGAGGCGCTGGCCGCACTGGCACCGAGCCTGCCTCGCCCGCTGGTGTTCACCAACGGCGTGTTCGACATTCTGCATCGAGGTCACGTCACCTATCTGGCGCAGGCGCGCGCACTGGGCGCGTGCCTGGTCGTCGGTGTGAACACCGACGCGTCGGTTCGCACGCTCGGTAAGGGCGACGACCGTCCCATCAACAACGAGAACGATCGTGCGGCACTGCTCGCCGCGCTGCAAAGCGTCGATTACGTCGTCACATTCGGTGAGACGACACCCGAGGCGCTGATCGCTGCCGTACGTCCGGATATTCTCGTCAAGGGCGGCGACTACGACATGGACAAGCTCCCGGAGTCTGCGCTGGTGCGTGGCTGGGGCGGCAAGGCGCTGGCGATCCCGTTCGAACATCAACGCTCGACGACGTCGCTGCTCAAAAGGTACGGGCCCAATCATGACGCATGTGCCTCTCGTTGAAGTCACGCGCGGCGCGAACGGTGTCGATACGGTTGAGTGCGTGCATTACGGTTCGGTCGCGGTCGTCGACGCGCAAGGGCGCCTCCGATACGCCGCGGGCGATCCTTCGTTCCTCACGTTCTCGCGCTCCACGCTCAAACCGTTCCAGGCGCTGCCGTTCGTCGAAGGCGACGGCGTTGCCCACTTCGGCCTGACGCAATCGGAACTGGCGCTGTTGTGCGCCAGCCACTCCGGCGAGTCGTTTCATGTCGACGGTGTCAAGCGTCTACTGAGCAAAGCGGGTTGCGACGAACACCATTTGCAGTGCGGTTGCCACGTGCCGACGTTCTACTCCGCGACCGGCAAGCGTGCCCCAGCCGACCTGAAGCCGACGCCGTTGCACCATAATTGTTCGGGCAAGCATGCGGGCTTTCTCGCGTATTGTGTGCAGCATGGTTTGCCCCTCGACAGCTATCTCGATCCGGATCACCCGTTGCAGCGGAGGATTCGTGCGCGTGTGGGCGATGTCGTGGGCGTTGATGGCGACACATTGCCGCTCGGTATCGACGGTTGCTCCGCACCGAACTATGCGCTGCCGCTCGATAAACTCGCTGCGGCGTACGCCCGCCTGGCCGCGAGCGACAATGGGGCCTTCTCGACGCTGTTCGCTGCCATGACGCAACAGCCTGAGATGGTTTCCGGCACCGCGCGCAACGATCTGGCGTTCATGCGCATGGCGCCGGGCGACTGGGTAGCGAAGATCGGCGCCGACGGTGTGCAAACCATCGGCGTGCGCTGCGCAGGACTCGGCATCGCGATCAAGGTCGTTGACGGCAACATGCGTGCGCTGTACACGGCGGCAGTGGCGGTACTCAAAGCGCTGGGACTCGTGGATTCGCCCGAAGACACCGGTCTGGCACCGTGGGCCGCGCCGGTGGTGAAAAACGCGCGTGGCACGCGAACTGGCGTGGTGCGGCCCGTGGTGGAACTGAAGCGGGTTGCCTGATTGGCATTGAGCGGGAATTGCTGATGTGGCATCTCGCCGCTTTCATCCAGAAAGATGGCGACTTGCGACAGATGCGCCGGCCGCACCCGTGCCGGACGCCCGAACTTGCTGTGACCGGCGGCCGGAAACACGGTGTGGGGCTGCGCGATGATGGCTTCGGCCACTTCCTGATGCCCGCCATCAACGCCCATCATCAACGCCCGCCACCAACCCAAGCCACCAACCAAGCCGCCAACGCACGCGGTCGACGCACCTCGCTAATGCGCGCCGACCGGCGGGCTACCCGCCGGTGCCGGGCACGCCTTCACCAGTTGCACCGACCATTGCTGCGTGACGACGCCGCGTACCTGCGTCGCCGCATTCGCGTTGATCCCCGCGATGCGATAGACGATTCGGCTCCTGGCGTTCGGCCTCTCGCTCAACTGTGGTGTGAGACCTTTCTTTTGCGCTGCCGCCATCAGACGCGTGGCACGGTCCTTGTCGTTGAACAGTCCCAGCGACACGACCAGCGTCGAGCCTTCGTCGTTGACGAGGAAGTATTCCGTTACACCAGCCGAGCGCAACTGCGCCACTTGCTTGTCCGCGGCTGCTTTGTTCGGCACCGGGTCGAGGTGCACCCAATACCGCTTGTCCACCGAGATCGACTGTATATCGCCCTGTCCGGCGGGAAGGGCGGCGAGCAGCAGACCACGTGCCTGCTGCGCGTCGGCGGCGGCAAACGGTCCGACGTCGAGGCACGTGGATGCCGCAACGGCGGCAGCCGCCTGCGACGCTCCGGCTTCGCCCGACACCGCAGCCGGTGCTGTCGCGGCCATGGCCTGACTTGCCGCCGCTACCGCTGACGCCGCAGCCGGTGCCGTCGATGCTGTCGATGCCGTCGCATCGCTGTCGCTTGCACTACGTGATGCCTCGGCAGCAGTTGCCGCCGCACTGGCCGGTAACTGGGTACCGATCTCCGCGCCAGTGAGGCGAACATGCGCCGGGTCGAGCTGTGCCGTGATGCGTGCCGGTTCACGGCCGGTTTCGGGCAACACGTCACGCCATTTCAGCCAGCCGAGCTGTACTGCCGCCAGCGCCGCGTTTGCCGCGAGAAACATGACGAGCAACAACGCACGCAACATCTCAGATCCCTCCGCCTGCATGTCCGGCACGGCGCGACGCGCTTACCGGGATATCGGTCGCAGCGGCATCGGGCGACGCGGGCTCGGTGGGACGCAGCGATTCGGTGGCTCGCAGCGCGACCTCGTAAAGACCCGCCGGTACAAGCTGGTCGTGTTCGGTAAAGGGCAGCGAAAGCGCATGTGCGAGCGCGTGACGCGCGCCGCCCGACAGCACGCACCGGACCGCCGCCCCAAGCTGGGCTTCCAGTTGCGCGTGACTGCGCTCGACGAGGCCCGCCTGTGATGCGGCGCAGCCGCGAAGAATCGCTTCGGTCGTGCTGCGTGCAAAAGCCTGTCCACCGGAGGGCATGGCGGCATCGAGCGCCGGCAACTGAGCCGTGCCCTGAGCGAGCGATTGGAGCATCAGTGCCGGGCCGGGGGCGATCAGCCCGCCGAGATATTCGCCGTCGCCACGCAACGCTTCCACGGTCGTTGCCGTGCCGAGCGTTACGATCAGTAGATGTTCGCCTGGCCAGGCCGCGTGCGCGCCGATCAGGCTCGCCCATCGGTCGCTACCGAGTTGCGCCGGTTCCCGGTAGCCGTTGCGCACTCCTGCCCGCGACTCGCTCGCGCGCAGTACCTGAAGCCAGTCGGCGGAGGCCATGCCCCACAGCGTCTGTAACGTCATTCGCACCGCTTGTTCGGCGGCGTCTCCGGCGACGTTGGTGAGCCACACGCCAGCCGGTTCGGGACAAATGAATCCATCGTCGCGCCCGGCCTGCCCAAGCGCCAAAGGCACGGTGTTGGGCGCGAAGTGTCTGCTGCCGTCGCCGGCGGTCACATCGGCGGCGCTGTGGCCTGCGGATGCCCGCGGTGCTTCGCCACGGCCGGAACTCTCAGAACCCTCGGTCCCAGCCGGCCCGGCCGCCTCAGCCGCCTCAGCTGCCTCAGTGGCCTCAGTGGCCTTAGCGGCCTCAGCCGAACTGAGTGCGGACCATCCGGCGCGAATCTGCGTGGCGAGCGTGCGCCACTGCGCATGATCCACCGCGCCGCTGGCGAGGAACGACGGCGAGGCGGCGCGCCAGTGGGCAGGGCGCCTCGCCGGTGCCAGCGCCCACTTGATCCGGCTATTCCCGGCATCGATAAGCAGCCACGGGGCGGCGTTCGCGCCCGTTTCCCCGCCGGTAGCCGTCGCGCCGGTCAATGTGGGCGACGTCGGTGATGTTCGCCGTGGGGCGGTCATCGGCGATCCTCCCGGGCTCCGGACGTGCCCGCTGCTGAGGACGTATCGAGCAGGCGTACCGACACTTCGCCGCTGGCAATCGTGCGTTCGCCTTCGTTCGTCGCTACCCGCAGGCAACCTTGTGCGTCGACGCCCAGGGCCACGCCGTGCAATATGTCGCGCCCATGCTCGATCACGCGAATCGGTGCCCCGGCGTATGCATGCATCGCTTCCCAGTCTTCACGGAATGCGGCGAACCGGTGATGGGCGAAGCGATCGAGCATTGTCGACAAGCGTTGCACCAGCGCGACGAGTACCGACGACATATCCGGATCAGCCAGCACCGATTCCAGGGCCGCGGGCGGTGTGACCGGAATGGCCGGATTGGGCGGTGCAGCGGACGCCGCGGACATAGCCGATGCGCCCCGTGTGCTCGACGCGCTTGTCGCTGCGGTGGCGTTGTCGATGCGCGTGGCCACATCCGCGGCATGCCGAAGGTTGACGCCGATGCCGATGACGACGCCGATGCGCCCCTGTCCGGCGGGCACCGTCTCGATCAGAATGCCCGCGAGTTTGCCGCCGCGCAGCAGTACGTCATTGGGCCATTTGAGACCCAGCGCCTGAGGTGCCGCCAGCGGCAAGTCCGATAGTCCTTCGACCACGGCAACGCCTGTGGCCAACGACAATCCGGCCAGTTCGGCCGGCCCGCACGGCATGACATATGCAAGCGAGAACGTGAGGCTGTCACCCGGCAGGCTTTGCCACGCCCGGCCGCGCTGTCCGCGCCCCGCCGTCTGTTGCATGGCGGCGCGCACGATGGGCGCATGCGAGGCGTCTTCGCGAAGGCGGGCGAGAAGGTCGAGATTCGTGGAGCCGGTGGCATCGACCACTTCGATCTGCCAGCCCCGGCACGCGGCGCTCAGACACGAGCGGATGCGCTCGCCATCGAGATGCCGGGCGGGCGAGCCGGTCGTCGACACGGCAGCCTCGCCGGACGGACGTTCCGGGGAATCGGAAGGCGTCGTGGCAGGGGCGGCGTCGGGCGGGAAAAGTGCGGCGTTATTCATGGCTGCTATTGTAGCGGCGCGGCAGGCGCCGCGCCCGGCTGTGCTGTGTCTGGCCTTGTATTTCGGCATTATCCGAGGCACGCGTCGGACGATTCCGGCAGGTTTTCAGCGCGCGCCGGGTTGCCATCGACAGGTCGCGCCTGTACCGTACAATGACCGCGTTTTGCTGGATTCACGCCGGATTCCGGCCAGTTTGCCGTCAGGAGATCCCCCGTTTTGAACCTCGATGCCGTACCCACTCTGGAACTGGCTACCTCGCCACAGGGCCCTGTGGTGATGTTGCGCGGCCTGTGGACGGCGCTGGCGCTCTCGCAGCGCAAGAAAACGCTGCTGCGCCTGGTCCATGCCCTGCCGCGCGGCGACCTGGCGTGGGACCTTACGTGCGTCGAACGTCTCGACCACGTGGGCGCGCAGGCGCTATGGCGCTACTGGCAACGTAAGTACCCCGAACGCATCGCGCTCACGCCGACACAGCGCGCGCTGTTCGATCACCTGGCCGAGTTCGACCGAACGCGCCAGAGTCCGGTGCCCACGCGCCGCGTCGATCCGATCAGCCGCCTGGGTTATTCGTTGTTCACACTCGGCGAACATTTGCGCGATGGCATCACGATGTTCGGCCGTTTCGTAATCGACCTCGGCCGAGTCGTACGTCATCCGGTACGCGCGCCGTGGCTCGAAATGTCAGCGAACATTTACAGCGCGGGCACCCGGGCGCTCGGAATCACGGCGATGGTCGCATTTCTCATCGGCATCGTCCTGTCCTACCTGTCTGCGCAGCAGCTGAAGTTGTATGGCGCGAGCACGTTCATCGTGAACATTCTCGGCCTCTCAGTGATCCGCGAACTCGGGCCGGTGCTTTCCGCGATTCTCGTGGCGGGGCGCTCCGGCTCTGCGATTACGGCACAACTGGGTGTCATGCGCGTGACCGAGGAACTCGACGCGATGCGCGTGATGGACATCCCGCATGGGCTGCGCCTGGTGTTGCCCAAGGTCATCGCATTGGCGATCGCGATGCCGCTACTCGTCATGTGGACGAATATCGTCGCGCTGCTGGGCGGTGCGCTCGCGGCCAAGTATGAGCTTGGCATCGGGCTGCATTACTTCTTCACCACACTGCCCAATGCAGTTCGCATCGCGAACTTGTGGATCGGTCTGGGCAAAGGGGTCGTGTTCGGCATGTTGATTGCGCTCGTGGCCTGCCACTTCGGCATGCGTGTGAAACCCAATACGCAGAGCCTCGGCGAAGGTACGACACAGTCGGTCGTCACGTCGATCACCGTGGTGATTCTGGCGGATGCCGTCTTTGCGATTCTCTTTCGCAATGTGGGGATCGGCTGATGAGCGATTCCATCGTGCGCGATCCGTCCAAATCACGTGCGGCGCCGGAGCATTCGCAGGGCGGCGACGTGCGCCTTGGCGCCTCGGCCGGGTGTCCGCCGGTCTCGTCCACGTTGCCGGGCGAAGCCCAGCCTGTCATCGAAGTGCGCGACCTCACCAAGCGCTACGGCACTCACACGATTCACGAACATCTGGATCTCACGGTGCGTCAGAGCGAGATCATTGCGCTGGTTGGCGGTTCGGGTTCCGGCAAGACTACGCTGATCCGTCAGATCATTGGGCTGGAAGCGCCCACGAGCGGGCACATCAGCATCTTCGGTCACGACATTACGATGATCGACCGGCGTACCGCGCACTTGCTGCGTCGCCGCTCAGGCATGCTGTTCCAGCGTGGTGCCCTGTTCTCCGCGATGACGGTGTTCGACAACATTGCCCAGCCATTGCGTGAGTTGCACACGTTGTCCGAAGATCTGATCCGCGATGTCGTGATGTACAAGCTCGAGATGGTGGGGTTGTCGGGACGGATGGCGAACCGCATGCCGTCCGAGTTGTCGGGCGGCATGATAAAGCGTGTCGGTATCGCGCGCGCGATTGCGCTGGAGCCGGAATTGCTGTTCCTCGACGAGCCGACCGCGGGACTCGACCCGCAGGCGTCCGACGAATTCGTGGACATGATTCGCGGGCTGCACCGCTCGCTCGGACTGACCGTCGTCATGGTCACCCACGATCTGGATACCGTGATGATGCTCGCCACGCGCGTGGCAGTGCTGGCCGAACGCAAAGTACTCGTCAACGAGCCTGTCGAAGACGTGGTCTGTGTCGACCACCCGTTCATCCACAGCTTCTTCCTCGGTGAGCGAGGCAGACGCGCGCTGCTGGCTTTGCCCGCAGCACGGCGTGCCAAGATTTCGGAGTTACTCGACGATGGAAAATAAATCGCACGCTTTCATGGCGGGCCTCTTCACGCTGGTGCTGCTTGCCGCGGTCGCCGCGGCGGTGTACTGGTTCAATCGCGACAACCGCGTGCGTGTGCCCTACGATCTGGTTGCCACCACCAATGTGACCGGCCTCAATCCCGAATCGGCGGTGCGCTATCGCGGCCTGGGCGTCGGCAAAGTGGAGTCCATCAAGTTCGATCCGCGCAAGCCGGGGCAGATTCTGATTCGTATCCTCGTGAACGAGGGCACGCCGATGACCAAATCGACGTTCGCCACGTTGAGCTATCAGGGCGTGACGGGACTGGCGTTCGTGCAACTGGACGACGACGGACATGACCGTACGTTATTGACATCCTCGCAGACCCAGGTCGCGCAATTGCGTCTGCGCCCGAGCTTCGTCGACGAACTTCAGCGGCGCGGGAACAATCTCGTGCATCAGTTGGAAGAGGCAACGTCCTCCGTCAACAAGCTGCTCGCCCCTGAAAACCGGCAGGCAATTCTCGATTCGATCAACAGTGTGAAGACTGCCGCGCAGGGCGTGAACCGGGTGGCGACACAGCTCGAACCTGTCACGAAGCAACTGCCGGAGACGGTGCGCGAGTTGAACGGCACGCTGGCGGGCGCGCATCGCCTGACGAATCAATTGACGGATCCCCAAGGGCCGCTCGTGCGCAATCTGGACAGCGTCGGACGCGCGGCCGATCAGGCGGCGTCGAGTCTGGCGGCATTCCAGGGCACGATGCAGACGTTCGAAGGTTCGCTGCAACAGGAAGCGCTGCCGCGCCTGAACCGGCTCTCCGACGACCTGCGCTTCACGTCGCAGGCAGTGGGTCAGGCGGCAGAGACGATCAACCGCAATCCGCGCGCGCTGCTGTTCGGCACGACACCGCCGCCGCCGGGGCCGGGCGAGGCCGGCTTCGCGTGGCCGAGCGGCACGGGCGGGGCAGGGCAATGAGCTGCGACACCGTTATCACCGTCATACAAGAGGATACCGAGATGACTGAGCCGACTGGATCGATCGAGACGAGCAAGGCGAGGCTCCTCGGTGCGAATCGCCAAGGCCGCTTCGCCGTGTGGCGATACTGTGCGTGGCGCGCGGTTGCCGGCACGTGCGTTCGCGGTGCTGCAAAACGGATGGCGGCCGCGCTTGGTGTCGCGTTCGGTACGGCGGTGCTGGTGGCGGGCTGTGCGGCACCGTCGCCGTCGGCCTCACTGGCACGGTTCGACCTCGGGCCGCCCACAATGCCTGCGTCGGCCCTTGCCGCATCGGACACGCAAAACCATGCGAGCGGCGTGAATGCCCCGGCCTCGGAAGTCGTTGCCGCCGGTGCCCCGAGCCTGTCGCCGCTGAAGGTCGTGGTCAACGCGCCCAGTTGGCTCGACTCCGACATGATCTATTACCGTCTGCCCGTCAGCGAAGGCGATCAGGCGCGCGTGTACGCGAACAGCCGTTGGTTGTCCTCGCCGGTACGGCTGTTCGGCGATCGCCTGCGGGCCGCGTTGTCCGTCGACCGCGTGGTACTGGCGGCCGGTGACCCGGCCGCGGCACCCGCGCTGCGGGTGGAAATCGAGGAGTTCGCGCAATACTTCGACAGCACCTCGGCAAGCCACGGTGTCGTTCAGGTGCGCGCGACGCTGTTCGACGGGCCGAAGCTGCTCGCCCAGACGACGCTGCGCGGGCAGGCGCCTGCCGCCACAGCCGATGCGGCGGGCGGTGCAAAAGCGCTTGCGACCGCCAGCGATACCGTGCAACGGCAACTGATTCAGTGGCTCGCCGGGCGCGTGCCCATGCCGTCGGCCACGACTCGTGCGCCTGCGCAAACGCGCGCATTGCCCGCCTTGTCCTCGCCGGGTGCAGCGGCGCCTTCGCGATAGCGGATTGTCTCGCCGATGGCTGAGCAGGACATCAAACCCTGGCAACGACGCGCTTCTCCGCTAACGCGTCAGGCATTGTTGTGCCTGATTCTGCTGATCGCCTACGCAAGTCTTTACCCGTTCGAATTTCAACGCGCCGCGGTCGGCCCGTTCGACTATCTGTTCGCGCCCCTGCCTCGCTGGATGACGATGTTCGACGTCGTCACCAACGTGCTGGGGTACATGCCGCTGGGCACGTTGACGGTGCTTGCATTGCACCCGGCATGGCGCGGCACACGTGCAGTACTCGCGGCATTCCTGCTCGGCGCAATGCTCTCGTGCGGCATGGAGGCGTTGCAGACGTATCTGCCCACGCGTGTCGCGTCGAACGTGGATCTCGCGACGAACGCCCTCGGTGCGCTCATCGGCGGCGCGGTGGCCGTGCCGCTCACGAGCCCGCTGCTCGACCGTGGCTGGCTCAGGCATCTGCGCTTCGCGTGGTTCGAGCGCCATGCGAGTCTTCTGCTCGTGCTGCTGGCGCTGTGGCCATGGGCGCAGGCGTATCCGCAGCAATTTCTCTTCGGTGACGGCGATCTCGTGCGTCAGATCTGGCTCTGGCAGGATCCGGACGTCACCGATCTGGTGCTCGACTGGGTTCCCAGGCTCGGTCAGTTACAGGACTATCTGTCCGAGCTCGATGCCGTGGCCAGTCACGCGTTATGGGAGACGGTCGTGACCGCCAGTGGCACGGTACTGGCCGGGCTGCTCGCCACGCTGGCGATGCGACGCTCTGCCCCGCGCGTGCCGTTGCTGTGCGCGATGTTCATCAGCGCATTCGCGATCAAGGCAATCGCTTCGGCGTGGCAATTCTCGCCCTCGCAGGCGTTCGACTGGGTGACGGCCGGGGCGATCTACGGACTGGTCATCGGCACCCTCGTGCTCATGCTGGCAGGGCGCGGGCCACGTGCGCTGCGCGGCGCAATGGCGCTCGCGGCGCTCGTGGTGCTGCTGGTCTTCGTCAACCTGCTGCCCGCGAACCCGTATTACGAGGCGGCGCTTCAATCGTGGCGCCAGGGTCAGTATGTCCACTTCAACGTGCTGGCGCGTTGGCTCGCCTGGACGTGGCCCTATCTTGTACTGATCTATCTGCTCGCGATGTTCGATCCGAGTCATCGCGGCCCCGCGCGCAGCGTCGGAAAACAGCGCTGAACCGTTCCGGGCGGGACGCTGAAATTCCGCTATGGCATGTTTTCCTCCGGAATGCCCGTCAGACGGCCGTCCGCGCCACATTGCCGGTTCCGATTGTTTCCAATTCGGAAATAGCGTATTGGCCGACAACCCATTGGTGAGATGGCGCGCGAATCCTAAACTCTCATGTAAGGCATGCTGATACTTGATGTGCCATGACCGCCCGGCATCCACAGGCAGATCCCGGGCGGTTTTCATTGGGAGGGAAGATGAGCACCTGGGGATTGGCGTTTGCGCACAAAACACGGCAACGTGTGCTGATGGCCGTGATCGCGGCTGCGACGGGCATCGAAATGCTGGAGAACGGCATGTTCGTGTTCGCGTCGTCGCACATCGCGGGCGGTGTCGGCGCGGCGCCCGAAGAGTACGCCTTCGTCTCCACTCTCTACGCGGTTGCGGGCATTCTCGTCATTCTCAAGCAACGGTGGCTCGCGTCGCGTCTCGGCTATCGTACATTCCTCACCGGTGCGCTCACGCTCATGGCCTTCGGCGCATGGCTGTGCGGCATGGCCCACAACCCCACGCAACTCGCCGTCGCGCGTTTCGTCCTCGGGCTCGGTGCCGGCTCGCTGTTCACGGCAAGCCGCATCCTTATCAATCTGTGCTTCGCGCCAGAGCAGCGCCTGCGCGCATTGCTCTTCTTCACGTACGGCTTCTTCGGCGGACAGATTTCCGCGCCATTGCTCGCGAGCTATCTCGTCGATCACTTCCTGTGGTCGTCGGTGTTTCTTGTGGTGGTGCCGATTGCGCTCGCCGGGGCCTTCGCCTCGTGGCTGTTCATTCCCGACTTCCGTGAGCGCTTGCGCGACGAGGGCGAATTCGAGATGCGCGGCATCGTATTCTTCGCGGCAGGCGTGCTGTTCGTCGAGGTGATGATGCAGCGCTCGCGCTTCGATTTCTTCTCCAATCCGCTGCATCTGCTCGAACTGTGTCTCGTTGGCGCCGTCTGCGCAATCGGCTACATGTGGCATCAGTACTCGCATCACAAGCCGCTCATCGACTTTCGCGTGCTGGTGCGCAACCCCGTCTACGTGCTCGGATTGGGCGGGTACGCCGTGTATTACTTCTTCTCGTATTCGACGTCGTATCTGTTCCCGATCTACATGCAGCAGGGGCTGAACTGGAGCGTGGAGCACACGGGGTACCTGCAGGCCGTCGCCTCCGTGACCAGTCTGGTCGTGGCGGTGCTGTACACGCTGGCGCGCCCGAAGTTCGTGCAGCTCAAGCCGTTCGTGCTGCTCGGCTACCTGTGTCTGTTGGGATACGCCTTTCTGCTGTCGCAGAGTTATCAGGGCGTGTCGAGCGCGTGGCTGATTCTGCCGATGGTCCTGAGCGGGCTCGGCGGGGTGTTCGCCATGATTCCCATTGCCGAGTTGACGTTTCGCGGTATGGACGAATACGTTTTCCAGCACGGCTATCAGACGAAGAATATCGTGCGTCAACTGGTCAGCTCGATGTCGGTGTCCATGATGGCCGTGTTGATGCAGGACCGTCAGGCTGTCTTCATGCATCAGCTCACCCCCGCGATGACGCCGCTCAACCCCGCCTACAACGCGGCCGTCTCACAGGCACAGCAGACGTTCGCGGCAAGTGTCGATCCGGCCACCGCCGCGCACATGGCGTCCGCGTGGGTGGGCAGCCTCGCCTCGCAGCAGGCGCTGGTGCTCTCGTGCGTGAACGTCTTCTTCGGATTCGCGTGTCTGGCGGCGTTCTGCGCCCTGTTCATGGCGGTGCAGCGCCGTCTTGGGTGATTAGCCGGGCGCTCGCGCCGCGGCGCTCCCCGTGAGGGGCGAACGTCCCGGAATCCGCATTTGCGTATCCCTTTCGCATGACGCCCCGCGCCTGCCTGCCGGGCGTGCCCGCAATGCCGGGGCAGGTCGGTTAGAATGGCCCGCAACCCGTCGGCAGCACGCGCGCAGCGTGTTGTTCAGTCGCCCATTTCCCCCACGGAACCGACATGACAACCCTCTCGCAGTACTACAAGCATCACGTGTTTTTCTGCCTCAATCAGCGTGAAGCGGGCGCCGATCGTCCGTCGTGCGCGAACTGCAATGCGCAGTCGATGCAGGAATACGCCAAGAAAAAGGTCAAGCAGCTCGGGCTCGCCGGTCCCGGCCAGGTGCGCGTGAACAAGGCCGGGTGCCTGGATCGCTGCGAACAGGGTCCGGTCGTGGTGATCTATCCCGAAGGGACCTGGTACACGTACATCGACGAAACCGACATCGACGAGATCGTCGAGAAGCATCTGGCGCAAGGCGAAATCGTCGAGCGTCTGCTGATCGACTGATCCGGCAGCTCCGCACTTCAGTCCAACAATCGCTCATGAACGCTCAGACCGAACGCTTCACCATCGACGGCCCCGTCGGTGCCATCGAAATCGCCATCGACCGCCCGGCCGGAGCGCCGGACAGTCTGCGCGGCATCACCCTTGTGGCGCACCCGCATCCGCTGTTCGGCGGCACGCTCGACAACAAGGTCGCGCAGACGCTGGCGCGTGCCTTCGTGCAACTCGGCTACGCCGTGGTGCGCCCGAACTTCCGCGGCGTGGGCAAATCGGCGGGCGAGCACGACAAGGGAATCGGCGAGCGCGACGATCTGCTCGCCGTCATCGCATGGATGCGCCGGCAACCCGGCTGGGAGACGCTCCCGCTTGCGCTCGCGGGATTCTCGTTCGGCACGTTCGTCCTCTCGCACGTGGCCAAAACGCTGGAAGATGCGGGCACGCCCGCGCAACGTCTGGTGTTCGTCGGCACGGCCGCGAGCAACTGGGACGTGGCCACGGTGCCGGCCGACACTCTCGTCATCCACGGCGAGAAGGACGACACGGTGCCGCTGCAATCGGTGCTCGACTGGGCGCGGCCGCAGACCTTGCCCGTCGTGGTAATCCCCGGCGGCGAGCATTTCTTCCACGGCTTGTTGCCCCTGCTGAAACAGATCGTGGTCGACGCGTGGCGTCATTGATACATCCCGCACGAATTTTTCGCAATTTCGACAGCCAGCGCTCGCTTCGCCGGAGACGTCATATCGCGACGGGTATAATTCGCGTCTGAACCATGTCGTGCCGTGAAGGGTCTATGTCCCCGACAGGTATGGCTCCGGCGCTCCGGTGCCGCCGTCTTCTTCGCCGTGCCGCGCTCGCCAAAGCGTTGGTTGCGCGGCGTTCCTTCAAGTGCAGATGCCCCTGAGTCTTACATCGCTCACTTCGTTTTCCTCATCGCCAATGAAATTCAACGCTTCGCTGTCCCGTGCCGCCGTCGCCGCGGCGATTGTCGCTTGTGGCTCGCTTGCTACGCTTCCCGCCCGTGCTCAACAGATCCCGCCGCCGCCGATGACGGCCAAGGCGTGGGCCATCGTCGACGTGACCAGCGGCCAGGTGCTCGCCGCCGGCGATCCGGACGCCCGCGTTGAGCCGGCGTCGCTCACGAAGATCATGACGACGTATCTGGTCTTCGAAGCCCTTCGCGACAAACGTATCTCGTGGGAACAGACCGTCATTCCGGGCGAATCGGTTCGCAAGGTGGGGCGCGACGAATCGCGCACCTTCATCGAGGCTGGCAAGCCGGTCTCGGTGCACGACCTGGTGTACGGCATGATCGTCCAGTCGGGTAACGACGCGTCCATCGCGCTGGCCGAGCTCGTCGGCGGCTCACAGCCGGGATTCGTGGAACTGATGAACCGTGCGGCGCAGCGCATGGGCCTGAAGAACACCCACTACACGAACGTCGACGGTCTGACCGACCCGCAGCACTACACGACCGTGGCGGATATCGCCACGCTGTCGACGCGCATGATTCAGGACTTCCCCGAGTACTACAAGGTCTATTCGGAGAAGAGCTTCACGTACAACAACATCCGCCAGCCCAACCGTAACCGCCTGCTGTATCTCGATCCGACGGTCGATGGTCTGAAGACCGGCCACACGAAGGAAGCCGGGTACTGCCTCGTGTCGACGGCGTCGCGCCCGCTGCCCGGCGCCCCGGGCGTGAACCGCCGCGTGCTCTCGGTGGTCGTGGGCGAGCCGACTGAACGCGCGCGCGTGCAGGACAGCCTCTCGGCCTTGAACTACGCGTATCAGAACTTCGACACGCTGCGCGTGTACGGCGCCAATCAGGTCGTGGCCACGCCCAAAGTGTGGAAGGGCAAGGACAGCGAGCTGAAGATCGGCGTGAAGAAGGACACCTTCATCACCGTGCCGAAGGGCGTGGCCGACAAGATCAAGCCGCAGCTCGAACTGCGTGAGCCCCTGATCGCCCCGATCGCGAACGGCGCACAGGTCGGCACCGTCAAGGTCATGGCGGACGGCAAGCAACTTGCGGAATTTCCGGTCGTGGCGTTGAACGACGTGGCGCAAGCCAGCTTCATCGGCCGTGCATGGGACGCCCTGCGTCTGATGTTCGTGAAGAAGTGATACGGAAGACGTCCGCACCATGAATAACCCCACCGTCTGGCTCAATGGCGAGTTGATTCCGCTCTCCGACGCGAAGATTTCGGTCCTCGACCGAGGTTTCCTCTTCGGCGACGGCATCTACGAAGTCGTGCCGGTCTATCACGGCAAGCCGTTCCGTCTCGCACAGCACCTCGACCGCCTTGAGCGCAGTCTCGCGGAGATTCGCATCGCCAATCCGTACACGCGTGCCGAATGGGAAGCGCTGTTCGCACGCCTGTCCGCCACGTGCGCAGCCGATCCGCACAGTGTCTACGTGCAGGTCACGCGTGGTGTCGCGCCCCGTCAGCATACGTTCCCGAAGGACGTGACGCCGACGGTGTTCGGTATCGCCACGCCGCTTGCGCTGCCCAGCCGCGAGAAGGTGGAGCAGGGCGTCGGGGCGGTCACGCATGAAGACCGCCGCTGGCTGAACTGTCACATCAAGTCGACGTCGCTGCTGGGTAACGTACTGATGGCGCAATACGCGGCCGATCACGACGTGCAGGAAACGATCCAGTTCCGCGACGCGATGCTGACCGAGGCGTCGTCGAGCAACGTGTGGGTCGTCAAGCACGGTGCAATGGCCGCCCCGCAGCGCGATAATCGAATTCTCGAAGGCATTCGGTACGGTGCGCTCGAAGCGCTGGCGCGGGAGTGCGGTATCCCGTTCGAGGAGCGTGCGGTGAGCGAAGCGGAAGTGCGCGACGCCGACGAACTGCTCATCACGTCGGCCACGAAGGAAGTGCTGGCGGTGGTCACGCTCGACGGCAAGCCGGTGGGCGACGGCAAGCCGGGCCCCGTCTTCCGTGCGCTTTATGCGGCGTATCAACGCGCCAAGGAGGCACTATGACGACGGAAGAGAAGAAGAGCCTGATCGACTTTCCGTGCGTCTTTCCGATCAAGGTAATGGGCCATGCGCAGGACGGTTTTGCGCAGGCCATCGTGGAACTGCTGCGTGAGTTCGACGCGCAGTTCGACGCCGCCAAGGTGGAGATGCGGCCGTCGAGTTCCGGCAAGTACCTCGGCCTGACCGTCACGGTGCGCGCGCACTCCCAAGCGCACCTCGACGATATCTATCGCAAGCTGACCAGCCACCCGATGGTCAAGGTGGTGCTGTAGGCGCGGCGACGGCGCGAGGGCGTGTCGATGCGAGCTCATGCATGCGTTGGCGCGCCATCGTCGGCCGGCGCACCGGGGTCCAGGCCCAGTTGTGCGTGCGTCGTCATCTCCCCGGCCGTTGCAGCCATGCCTGCGGCGAGCGCTGCACGGCTCGGCTGGGCGGGGCGCCGCCGGGTATCCTTCACCAGGTCGAACGCCGCGACTTCCTCCAGAAACCATGTTCTGAACGCCTGAACGCGCTGCGTCTCCAGCACCGCGGGCGGACACACGAAGAAGTAATCCCAGCCGCATGGCGTATCGACGTCCGACAGGCGCACCAGACGCCCTGCCATGATGTCGCCGACCGCCAGCGAACGTCTGACTAGCGCCACGCCCTGACCGACGATGGCCGCCTGAGAAAGCATCCCCGAATCTTCATACATCATGCCCTGCATCGGCTCGGGCAGATCGAAGCCCGCACTCGCGAACCAGGGCGCCCACGGTTCGTCTTGCGAGCGCAGCAGGGTGCATGCGCGGAAGTCGTCGGCCGTTTGCGGCAACTTGCCATCGTTGTAGGTCGGGCTGCATGCGGGGAAGAACACGTCGTCGAGCACTTTTTCGATATGAAGCCCCGGCCAGTTTCCCTTACCCATGCGCAACGCGACGTCGACGTCGTCGCGCTCGAAATCGGTCAGTTGCGCGCTGCATCGCAGTTCCACCTCCAGTTCCGGATGGCGGTCGATGAACCGGCCGATGCGAGGCGTGAGCCAACGGCTCGCGAACGATGGCATGGTGGTGAGCACCAGACGCCGCTCGCTGCGCGTGCCCGCTTGCAGCTTGCGGGTCGCCTGCGCAATGTCCGTGAGCGCGGCACGGATCGCGGTGGCGTACTGGCGTCCCGCCGGCGTGATGCTGATGCGCTTGCCGTTGCGGGCGAAGAGCGTAGTGCCCAGCTCCTGCTCCAGCGAGCGAATCTGATGGCTGATGGCGCCATGCGTGACGAATAATTCCTCGGCCGCACGTGAAAAGCTTTCGAGGCGGGCTGCCGCTTCAAACGCGCGCAAGGCACTCAGGTTGGGAAGTCTCCGAAGATCCATGTGAGCTTTATTTGCAAGGCCGTGAAAATATGTCGTTTGGTGCGGCGCCTGCCAGTCCCTATGATTCAGTCATTGTCTCGCACTGAGTGGGGGTCGTAAAATGCAAAACAATTTGACAAAGGTTCAGTACTTCTACGGTCTTCGCCCGGGCGAAGTGATCACGCTCGATCTGCATCATGAGCATACGCTGGTCGCGCGCGGCGCGTCGGTCTGGGTGACGCGGGCGGGCGATCCGCGCGATTACTGGCTCGCACCGGGCCAGCGCCTTGCCGTCGAGCCGGGACGCCGCTACTGGGTGTCTTCGGAGGAAGCCGCCGAAGCGGAGCTGGAACGCGAAGTGGCCCACCGTTTCCCGCTGCTACGTGTGCTTCGCAAGTGGCTGGCCGGTCGTCGCGCCGCCCGGGAAGCCAACTCCTGCACGGCGGCCGCCTGACGTAAGTTGAGGACTGCAAGGTATTGGCCCGTTGCCGATCACGCGCTCTTTGGCGAGCTACGCCGGGGGGCGCGTGTTTCGTTTCGGGCGACCAATGCCGGATACTGCGAATGTGTTAATCGAATTCACAACAAGGTGCGCAATAATCAGGGGGAATCCAGGTCGATAACCCCGATGGCGCGTCGAAATAAGAGCTGCCGTTTCTCGATGAGACAAGTTTTGCCCCCCGCCACACTGCCGTCTTCCCCTGTGCCGAATCCGCAAGCCGAGGAGCGCCTCGGGCGTTTTCTGATGATCGCCGCCATGGTGATCTCGGGAACGATCGGCTACTTCGTGCTGATGTCTGGACAGCCTGCCCTGAACGTGGTGTTTTTTCGCTGCCTGATCGGCGCGCTCAGTCTGTGCGTGTGGTGCGCGTATCGCGGCTACTGGCGCGGCTTTCGCATGGCGCGCTGGCAGGTCGTCAACGTCGCTCTCGGGGCGATCACGCTGGTCTCGAACTGGTATTTCCTGTTCACCGCCTACAAGTTGACGTCGGTGGGCATTACGACCGTCGTCTATAACGTGCAGCCGTTCTTGCTGGTCCTCGCGAGCGTCGTCGTCACGCGTGAGCGGCCGTCGCTTGCCACGATGGGATGCCTTGGCGCGGCGTTTGCCGGACTGGTGATTCTGGCCGAGCCCGGTGGCGCGCATGGTGCCGGGTACCTGCTTGGCGTGGCGAGCGCGCTGGCGGCCGCATCGCTTTACGCCGCCACGACGCTCTTCACCAAGAAGCTCGCCGGCACGATCCGTCCCGAGATCATCGCCGCGCTGCATATGGTGATCGGCGCGGTCGTTTTCGTCTGGATGGCGGATTTCGGGCATTTGCCGTCGGCGCCGCGCGAAGTCGGCGCTATCGTGACACTGGGCCTTTTCCACACGACCTTCATGTACCTGTTGCTGTACGGCGCGTTTCAGAAGGCGTCGACGTCGAGCCTTGCCGTATTCGGCTTCGTCTATCCGGTCGTCGCCGTCGCTGTCGACTTTCTCGCGTTCGGCATCGTGTTGCATCCCACGCAGTGGCTCGGCGGTGTGATGATTCTGCTGGCGGCGGGATGGTATGCGCGCGGGCTGGGCGCCGCGCCCGTAAAGCCGACGCGTTGAGCATTGTGCGTTGCGGCGCGGCAACACTGCCTGTGGCGAGCCTTGCCGGGCGGTGCCGCGAGCAAGACCGGCCCGGTTTCGCTAAAATTGCGTCCATGACCTCCCCGATCGAAGTTTGCTGGCGCGGCACGGAAGACTACGCCACATCGTTCGACGCCATGCGCGCGTACACCGACACGCGTGGCCCGAATGGCCCCGACCAGCTTTGGATCGTCCAGCATCCGCCCGTCTACACGCTCGGACTCGCCGGCGATCCCGCTCACCTGCTCGTTGCCAACACCGGAATTCCGCTCGTCAAGGTCGACCGCGGCGGGCAGATCACCTATCACGGGCCCGGCCAGGTGGTGGTTTACCTGCTCGTGGACCTGCGCCGCCGCAAGCTGGGCGTGCGCGAAATGGTGCGCCTGATCGAGCAGGCGGTGATCGATACCCTTGGAGCGTATAATCTCGACGTTGAGCGCCGGGCCGGCGCGCCGGGCATCTACGTGAGCCAGGGCAACGGCACCGCAGCGCACGCCGGCGCGAAGATCGCTGCGCTCGGATTGAAAATCCGCAACGGATGCAGTTATCACGGCGTGTCCCTGAACGTCGCGATGGATCTGCGACCGTTCGACTGGATCAACCCGTGCGGTTACGCCGGTTTGCAAACCGTAGACATGGCCACGCTCGGCGTGGCTCCCCGCTGGGATGAAGTGGCCGCGCGACTGGCGCGGCAACTCGGTCAACACCTCGAACAGCACCCCGCGACGACCGATGTCGCGCCGCAGGCCGGTAACGATCCGGCCGCAAGCGCAAACGCCGCCGCCTGATTGGACGTCTGGAAAGCCCCCATCATGACCACCGTGACTCAGAACGACAGCACGAACAAGGAAGTTCGCACGATCGACGGCGAATACGACGCCACCGCGAAGCAGAAGTCGCAAGCCAAAACGGCGCGCATCCCGATCAAGGTCGTGCCGATCGAGCGTTTGAAGAAGCCGGACTGGATTCGCGTGAAGGCGGCCACTCATACGTCCCGCTTCTACGAAATCAAGCAGATTCTGCGCGAGCACAACCTGCATACCGTGTGCGAGGAAGCGAGCTGCCCGAACATTGGGGAGTGCTTCGGCAAGGGCACGGCAACGTTCATGATCATGGGCGACAAGTGCACGCGCCGCTGCCCGTTCTGCGACGTCGGCCACGGTCGTCCCGACCCGCTCGACGTGGACGAGCCGCTCAACCTCGCCAAGACCATCGCCGCGATGCGTCTGAAATATGTGGTGATCACCAGCGTCGACCGCGACGATCTGCGCGATGGCGGCGCCCAGCATTTCGTCGATTGCATCCGTCACGTGCGCGAGCTCTCGCCGCAAACCCGCATCGAGATCCTGACGCCGGACTTCCGTGCGCGTCTTGACCGCGCGCTGGGTATTCTCAATGCCGCGCCGCCCGATGTCATGAACCACAACCTGGAAACGGTGCCGCGTCTGTACAAGGAAGCGCGCCCGGGGTCGGACTACCAGCACTCGTTGAACCTGCTCAAGGAATTCAAGGCCGCACACCCCGACGTGTCGACGAAGTCCGGTCTGATGGTCGGACTGGGTGAAACGGATGAAGAAATTCTCGAAGTGATGCGCGACATGCGTGCGCACAACGTCGACATGCTCACGATCGGTCAGTATCTGCAACCGTCGGAACACCACCTGCCGGTGCGCCGCTATGTCACGCCGGACACGTTCAAGATGTTCGAGGAAGAAGCCTACAAGATGGGCTTCACCCACGCGGCGGTCGGTGCGATGGTGCGATCGAGCTACCACGCCGACGTGCAGGCGCACGAGGCCGGCGTGGCGGATGCTATCTGAGTCTCGTCGCTCGCACCGCGCGCGGCGTTACATGGCGTCGGCGTCAAGCTTGCGGACGTCGGCCTTCGTGAAATCGCGCGTTTCCCCGTTCCAGGTTCGCAGGTCAAGATAAGTCAGGCCGGCGGGCAGGCGTCCGAAGTCGGGATGATCGACGTAAGCGCCGCTTCCGTTCGTGTAAAGCAGCGTTTCCTTGCCCGGCGCCGAAAGGCCAACGCCCTGATGCATCAAGATGTACTGGCGACTGTGGACTGCGTTTATCAGGTCCTGCAGATCGGTGTCTGCGACCTTCGGGACAAATGCCCAGGACGGTTTGATTTCCGGCTGGCGTGACCGAATGACCGCATTAAAGGGGATCATCTCCATGTACGGTCCCAAGTCGACGAAATACAGGCTCAACCAGATGGAGTTGATGAAGTATTCCAGCAAATCCGGGTCGTTGAGCATCCTGTCGACATTAATGCCCAGCACATCGATGTACAGGCGCTCGTAGACGAAGGTCAACCTGTAATTGTTGGGATCGACGATGTAATCCGGGTGCGCAGCCAGCACTTTTTTGGCGGTGGCGATGATCTTGTCGAGGCTGGCGGCCAGCATCGTCGTCTCTACGATCGCTTGCGGGGTATCGATTGTCGAAGGAACGCAGCGGATCGAGCCGGCTGTGAATTGCGCAGCGAGCATCGGCTCGTTAATCAGTTTTGCGTTTCGACGTTCGCTTGTTCGGCCGTCGCGACCCTTGCGAAGCCAGTCGAGGGTCACGCTGGCTTCCGCCAGCAGTTGTTCCTTACTCATGGCGTTTCTCCCAGTTGGCAGCACACCGGTCGGTGCACACGATCCGGGTCCAATCTATGTGGAGGACGTTGCCCCGGACAACTGTCAACGTTGACAGGACGCAATCGCGATAGTCAGTAAAGTCGAACCCGCCACGTTGCCCCCGGGCTTAGCGCACATCTCCTCCGAAATATGTTGTGACAGGCGTCACCTCGCCGGCGTTGTTTCAGTACCGGCAACCGTCGGAGCACCATCTGCCGGTGCGCCGCTACGTGACGCCGGTTACGTGAAAGATGTTCGAGGAGGAGGCCCCTCTGAGTCTTGTCGCTCGCCTCGTGCGCGGCGTTACATGGCGTCAACCTTGCGGACGTCGGCCTTCGTGAAATCGCGCGTTTCGCCATTCCAGCTTCGCAGGTCGACGTAGGTCAGGCCTCCGGGAATATGTCCGAATTCCGGGTGATTGATGTAATAGTCTCCCCCCGAGGTGTGGAGCTTCATCTTCAGGCCGGGGGCCATGACCCCGATCGCCTGATGCATCAGGATATATTGACGTGACCGGACTGCCTCGATCATGTCCTGTTCGCTCGCGCCTTCTTGCACCTGCATGAATGACCAATGCGGTGTGGCCTCGTTGTCGAATGTCTCCAGAATGGCTTTGGTGGACGCCATCTGGTAGTAATAACCAAGGCCAACGCGATATTCATTCCACAAGAAGTTGATATTGTCCAGGAAAGCGCCCGGTGAGGAGAACATCTGATCGAGATTCACTCCATTGACCGGCAGCCCCATGCGCTCGTAGACGAACGTCATGAAGAAGTCCGGATGGTTCGCATAATCCGGATATTGCTCGCGAAGCGACTGCGCGACAGCAATGGTTTTCTCCGCGCGAGCCACCAACATTTCCATGCGGACGTCTGCGAATATCAGATCGTTAGGTGTCCGACGCGTGCTGATGGCCCCGTCGATGAACGAACCTGCGAGCCGGGGGTCGTTGATCAATTCGGCTTCGTCATCCTCTTTTTCGCCGCTTTCGTGGCGAAGCCAGTACTTCGTCGTTACCGCTTCTCTGCCGTTCATTGCGCGTTCTCCCGGACTCCCGCACACCGACGAGTGCGCGCGGACGAGAGTCCAATTTAGGCAGAGGGCGGTGCCCGGACAACTGTATACGTTGACAGGGGCAGCGCGGCGCAACGGTCGACCAGTCCGGCGCGGGGCAGTCCGGGCAGCCGTGACGTGTCGGAGCGAAGGCGGCGGTACTTCAACCATCGTTTACATCGCATCACACGACGTGCCCGGTTCGATAGCCGATACGCTTCGCAGACATCGGCAGATGTCGATCTACGCGTTCGATAGCACCGCCATCTGCACCGAACATCGTCGAATCGGCGACGTCCGCCCGCAGCCTGGCGGCGTTCGTCTCCGAAATATGTTGTAACACGCGTCACCTTGCTGCGTTTCCGGCGTTGTTTCAGAATATTCGAACTTTGTTTTGCGTGGCAAAACAATGCGCCCGGCATGGTTATTCCCGGGTGGATGTTCCGGATGCAAGCCAGGAGCCAGCATGTCCCGTCAGGTCACCGAGGGCCGATTCTATGTGGAAGCACCGTATGGCGGCACCAGTGGCCGCAGCGGGCGCTTGCCTCTGGTCCTCGACGCGCCTCGCAGCGGCCACGTCCTTCCCCCGGATTTCGACACCATCGCCTCCACGGCGGCGATCCTCGCCTGCGGCGACGTGCGCGTCGACGAACTGTGGTCGGTGGCCACGCGTCACGGCGCAACACTGGTCGCCGCCCTTTTTCCGTGCGCCTACATCGATCCCGATCGCGCCGAGTCGGACATCGATCCCGAGTTGCTCGCCAGCCTGTGGCCGCACGACGCGCGCCCGCAGGCGTTCAGCGAGCGTGGTGTGGGCCTGCTGCACCGGTTCGCCGCACCCAATGTGCCGCTCTATGACCGTCGTCTGACGGTGCCTGAAGTGGAGCGCCGTATCCATGACTACTACCGCCCGTATCGCCATGTGCTGCGCGACGCAATCGAGGCCGCGTGGCAGCGTCACGGTGTGGTCTGGCATCTCGACTGCCATTCGATGCGCCCGCGTGGTGGCGCGCTCGACCCCGACGCGGGCATGACGCGCCCGGATGTCCTCGTGAGCGACGGCGACGGCACCACGGCCGAACCCGCGTTCTCGCGCTGGGTGATCGCGGAATTCACGCGTCTGGGTTTTCGCGCCGCTTACAACGCGCCCGGTCGCTGCGGCGATCTCGTGCGTCACTTCGGGCGCCCGTCCGAAGGACGTCACAGCGTGCAGATCGAGTTGAACGAGGCGCTGTACCTGAATGAATCGAGCGGCGAAAAGCACGTGCGGCATGACGGTTTTTCGACGCTGCAATCGCAACTTGGCCAATTTGCGGCGGCGCTCGCCGCGTATGCCGAACAACATAGCGAGGAAGTTTGATGGACTACACAGTCGCTTCGGTCGACACGGCGCTTTCGCTGTTGTCGCTGGTCGGGGAATGCCCCGGCCTGGGTGTGACGGAACTGGCGCAGCGCGCTGGCTTAAACAAGTCGCGGGCGTTTCGTCTGCTGGCGACGCTCGAACAGCACCGCTGGGTGGTCCGTGAGGGCAGCCCGGTCACGTACGTACTCGGCGCGCAGGCGCTGGTGCTGGGCGTGGCGGGGCATGAGCAGGTCAACCTCGTGAAAGTCGCGCACCGCCATCTCCAGTCGCTCAATCGTGCACTTAACGAGAACATCCAGCTTCGTGTGCGCGACGGTCTCGAATCGCTGTGCGTCGCGCGTGTGGAATCCACGCACGAACTGCGCGTGCATGGTGTCGTGGGCAACCGCCGCCCGTTGTACGTGGGCGCGTCGGGCCGTGTGCTGCTGGCCTTCGCCTCCGACGACGTACGCGCCCAGGTGCTTGGCCGCCCGCGCAAGCGCTTCACGGCGGGCACGCTCATCGAGCGTGACGAACTGGCCGCCGAACTGCTGAACGTGCGCCGTCAGGATTGCGCGGTGAGCTTCGGGGAACTCGCGCCGGAAGCCGTCTCGGTCGCCGTGCCGGTGCGCGACGCGTCGGGCGAGGTGACCGCATCGCTGTCGGCGTCGGGCCCGTCTTCGCGCATGACGCGCGCCCTGCTGCCCGATATTTCGTCGCGGCTGTCGGCGTGCGCCGCGGAAATCTCCGCCGCGCTCGGTTATCAGGCGCCCGTGCCGGAAACGCTGTCGGCCTGACATGGGGCACGGCCCCGCCACCGCGCGCCAACGTGTCCGGGCATGACGGCGGCGCGCCGGCACATTGTGCCTGGCCGGAGAATTTCACCGAACCCCGCGTTTTTCTGGAAAACCAGAATGCTACTGCATTGATTTTCTGGTTTTCCATATAACCGAACATCGGGTTTTCCACAGCTTCCCACAATTAAATCAAAGATTTAACGCGATGGCATAAGAATTGCTTTCTAACGCGCGTGCTGCCTGAAAGGACGGAATCCCATCCGGAATCCGGAAAACCAGAGCGAGCCGTTCTAATAAGAGAGGAGACCTTATGTTCAAGCAATGTCTTGCCGCTGCTGCGCTGTGTGCGGCTTCGCTACACGCTTTTGCCGAGGATCTGGTGCGGTTGGGGAACCTGAAATTCGCCCACTACGGCGCCGTGTCGTACATGAAAAAAATCGGCCCGAAGTACGGCCTGAAGATCGAAGAACACATGTTTGCCAAGGGCGTGGACATCATGCCCGCAATTCTGGCGGGCGATATCGACGTTTCGGCAAGCGCGCTCGATGCTGCTATCGCCGGTCGTGCGCAGCGTGCGCCGATCTACGCGGTGGCCGGATTCGCTAAAGGTGGCGTGCGTCTCGTAGCGAAGAAGGGATTGCCGATCACCAAGGTGGCCGATCTCAAGGGCAAGAGGGTGGGCGTGGCCCGTGGCGGCGCCCAGGAACTGATTCTGTATGCGGAACTGGCCAAGGCCGGCCTGACATGGTCGGATCAGCCGGGCAAGGACGTGCAGATCATGTTCATGGCCTTCGCCGATCTGAATCAGGCGCTCGCCGCCGGTAGCATCGACGCGATGTGCCAGTCCGAGCCGCAAGCTTCGCAATCCATCAACAAGGGCTTCGGTGTCGAAGTGCTCAAGCCGTACGACACGCCGATCGGCGAGCCTGTGCGCGCGCTCGTCATCACCGAGAAGCTCTACAAGGAGAAGCCGGACGTGGCGCAACGCCTGATGTACGCGTTCGTCGAAGCAACCGACTACTTCATCAAGCATCCGAAAGCGGCCGAAAAATTCGTTCGCGAGGACATGTTCAAGAACCAGATCACCGAGCAGGACTTCACGGACGCCATCGGCAATTCGCCGTACAGCTACGACCTGAGCCTCTCGCATGTCCAGCTCACGACCGACCTCATGAAGAAGTACGGCGTGGGCAAGTTGCAGGATCCGGTGCCGAAGGCTGAAGACTGGGTCAAACTCGACCTGCTCGCCAAGGCCAAAACCAAGCTGAACATCAAGTAAGGCGAGGCGAACGGATGTCTGCCGTACTTCCCAAGCCGACCGCCTCGGGCGCATCGGGCACTTCACGCACCGCGCGCATGCTGCGCGGTGTGCTGATTCCGGTCGCCGTCGTGGTGATCTGGCAGGTCGTCACCGGCCTGGGCTGGATCAACCCGATCATTCTCCCGTCGCCGCTTGCCGTCGTGGCCAAGTGGTGGCAATACCTCAAGCCGACCGTGGCCATGGCCGACGGCTTCAACGCGTGGCTGCAATCGAGCGAACTGCTCATGGATGCCACGCACAGCCTGTACCGCGTGGTGATGGGCTTTCTCGTCGGTGCAGGCATCGCGCTGCCGCTGGGCCTGCTCATGGGCACGAGCACGCGCGTCTACGGTCTGTTCAATCCGCTGGTGCAGGTGGTGCGTCCGATTCCCCCGATCGCGTACATTCCGCTTGCCATCCTTTGGTTCGGTCTGGGTAATCCCCCCGCGTTCTTCCTGATCGCGCTGGGAGCGTTCTTTCCGGTGCTGATGAATACGATCGCCGGCGTGCGGCATGTCGACGGCATTTATCTGCGTGCCGCGCGCAATCTCGGCGCGGGCCAGCTGACCATCTTCCGCCGCGTGATTCTGCCGGCGGCGACGCCCTACATTCTGTCCGGTGTACGTATCGGCATCGGCACGGCGTTCATCGTCGTGATCGTGGCCGAGATGATCGCCGTGAACAACGGCCTGGGCTACCGCATTCTGGAAGCGCGCGAGTACATGTGGTCCGACAAGATCATCGCCGGCATGCTGACCATCGGCCTGCTCGGTCTGGTGATCGACCTTGGCATGGACCGTCTCAACAACCACCTGCTCAAGTGGCACCGTGGTCTGGAAACCAAGTGAGGCGATCAACATGCTGATTCAAATCGATCACGTCAACAAACAGTTCCCCGTTCCCGGCGGTGTCGTCGATGCGCTCAAGGACATCGATCTGAACATCGACGCGGGCGAGTTCGTCTGCCTGCTCGGGCCGTCGGGCTGCGGCAAGTCGACGCTGCTCAACGCGCTGGCCGGTTTCGTGCAGCCGACCTCGGGTTCGATCCGCATCGACGGTCGTGCCGGCGCTGCCGCACAGCCGGGGCCGGATCGCGGCATGGTGTTTCAGGAGTACGCGCTGTTTCCGTGGATGACGGTGGCGCAGAACATCGCTTTCGGACTGGAAATCAAGGGCATGAAACGCGCCGACATCAATGAGCGCGTGGGCCTGCTGCTCGGCAAGCTCAATCTGCGCGAGTTTCGCGATCGCTTTCCGCGCGATCTGTCGGGCGGCATGCGTCAACGCGTGGCCATTGCGCGGGTGCTTGCCCTCGACAGCCCGATCATGCTCATGGACGAGCCGTTCGGCGCACTCGACGCGCTTACCCGTCGCACGTTGCAGGACGAACTGCTGCGCATCTGGGAGGAATTCAAGAAGACGATCATATTCGTCACACACAGCATCGAGGAGTCGATCTATCTGGCCGACCGGGTCGTCGTCATGACGTACCGGCCGGGCACGGTCAAGCGGGACATGGTCATCGACCTGCCCCGTGCGCGCGACACGGCAGGCAGCGAATTCAACGAACTGAAGAAGGCGCTGGCCCAGATGGTGATGGAGGAGCAAATGCGCTTTGCGCAAAGCGAGATTCGCGGCGTCGCCGCGGATTGATAACAAGGGTGGTGGCTTGCCCCGCTGCCTGAAGAGGAAACAACATGCAAACTCAGACCAAGAAACCTTTTTACCGCATTCTGTACGTACAGGTGCTGTTTGCCATCGTCGTCGGCATTCTGCTCGGCCATTTCAGGCCCGATCTGGCCGTCGAGATGAAGCCGCTCGGCGACGCGTTCATCAAGCTTATCAAGATGATCATCGGCCCGGTGATCTTCTGTACTGTCGTGACCGGTATCGCCGGCATGGAAGACATGAAGAAGGTCGGCCGCGTTGGCGGCAAGGCGCTGATCTACTTTGAAGTGGTCTCGACGCTGGCGCTGGTGATCGGTCTGATCGCCACGCACGTTCTGAAGCCGGGCGCGGGCTTTAACGTCGACATCCACTCGCTCGACCCGAAGGCCATCGCCGGCTACGCCGAGAAGGCAGCCCACGGCGACACGTTCACCGACTTTCTGCTTCACCTGATTCCGAACACGATTACCGATGCGTTCGCCAAGGGTGAAATTCTCCAGATCCTCGTGATCGCCATTCTGTTCGGCGCGGCGCTGGGCGCCATCGGCGAGCGTGGCCGTGTGGTGACGAACTGGATCGACAGCGTGTCGGGCGTGCTTTTTCGCGTGGTGCACATCATCACCAAGGTTGCACCGCTGGGCGCGTTCGGCGCCATGGCCTTCACCATCGGCAAGTACGGCATCGCCTCGCTGGTGCCGCTGGCCAAGCTGATGGGGACGTTCTATCTGACGTCGTTCCTGTTCGTGATCGTTGTGCTGGGTCTGATCGCCAGGTTCACCGGCTTCTCGATCTTCCGCTTCCTCGCCTATATCAAGGAAGAGCTGCTGATCGTGCTGGGGACGAGCTCGTCGGAAGCCGCGCTGCCGCACCTGATGGAAAAGATGGAAAAGGCCGGTTGCTCGAAGTCGGTGGTGGGTCTCGTGATCCCGACCGGCTACTCGTTCAACCTCGACGGCACCAACATCTACATGACGATGGCTGTGCTGTTCATCGCGCAGGCAACCAACATCGACCTAACCTGGGGCCAGCAACTCACGCTGCTCGCCGTGGCGATGCTGACCTCGAAGGGCGCTTCGGGCGTGACCGGCGCAGGCTTCATCACGCTGGCGGCAACGCTTGCCGTCATCCCCACGATCCCGGTTGCCGGTATGGTGCTGATCCTCGGTATCGACCGCTTCATGAGCGAATGCCGTGCGCTGACGAACATCTGCGGCAACGGCGTGGCCACCATCGTGGTGTCGGCCTGGGAGAAGGAACTGGACCGTAAGAAGCTGGCCGAAGCGATGTCCGGCAAGCAGGGGCCGGAACTGGCATAACGGCCGGCAATGGCTGCCGGCAGCCGCACGCCGTTGCTTCGCGTGAGTCGTCTTGCGCGATCCGCACGTGCGCTGCCAACTCCGCGTCAACATGACGTTCGCCACCGGGCGGTGCGGCACAGGCACAATAGCGCCTGAGCTTCGCCGCCCGGCGGTCTTTTCAGCACTCTGTGCCCCAATGGCCACCCCGCACGAGAACACGATCCGCCCCCGCAGCCGCGCCGCACGCCGAAGTGCCGCCGCGTCTGCGCATGCCGCGGACCGCCGGCGCGACGAAGTCCCCATCGATCTCGAGAGGACTGTCCCGATGCGCCGTTGGTCATGGATCGTCGTCATGCTGCTGGCGAGTGTCCTGTTCTGCTGGTTGACGTACGCCCTGAGCTGGCAGCGCGGCGTGGCCGATCTGCGCGTGAATGCGGGCGCGCGCGTGGAGCGCTATGCAGGCAGTCTGCGCAGCACCGTCGACCGCTACGAATTTCTGCCGTATCTGCTCTCGTTGCACCCGTACGTGCACGATCTGCTGCTCGACCCGAAAAACAAGACGGTCGTGCAGCGGGCCAACGATTATCTTTTCGACGTGAACCAGCGCGCCAAGGCGTCGGCGGCGTACGTGATCGACGCCAACGGTCTCGCGCTCGCCGCCAGCAACTGGCGCGAGAAGGCCACGTTCGTCGGGCAGGAATATCGCTTTCGTCCGTATTTCATCGATGCCATCAAAGGGGCCTTCGGCCGTTTCTACGGCGTGGGGACGACTTCGGGTGAGCCGGGCTACTTCGTCTCCCAGCCCATTCTGGTCGACGGCCAGATCCATGGCGTGGTCGTGGTGAAACTGAATCTGGAATGGTTTCAGCGTGCCGGGGCCGACGCCGCCGAGCCGGTCGTCGTGGCAGACGATCATGGCGTGATCTTCCTGTCGTCCGAGCCGCGCTGGCAATACCGTTCGCTCACCCCACTCGCGCCCGACGTGAAGGCGGCGCTCGACAGCACGCGTCAGTATTACAACCAGCATGTCACGCCGCTCGCGTGGAGCGAGGACGAACGGCTGGACACGGACGGCGAGGTCGTCACCGTACGCGATGCCGGCGGTGGGCGAGGCACGGGCAAGACCCGCCGCTTCCTTGCTGTGCAACGCAAGCTGGGCGAGCCGGACTGGACGCTCATGTACTTCGCGCCGCTCGATCAGGTGATCGCCAATGCACGGATCGCGGCGGTGGCCGCCGCGTGTCTTGCGGCGTTCACTTGTCTGCTGGGCGTGGCGTGGAATCAACGGCGCCAGCGCGTGCGCGACATGCTCAAGAGCCGTGAGTTGTTGCAGTCGGCGTATGCCGAACTCGGTGAGCGCGTGGCCGAGCGCACGGCCGATCTGCAAGCGGCGAACGAGCGTCTGCAAACCGAAGTGCAGGAACGCGCGCGAACCGAACACGAATTGCGCGAGGCACAGAGCGAACTCGTGCAGGCGTCCAAACTCGTGGCACTGGGGCAGATGGCCGCCGGTATCACGCACGAACTCAATCAACCGCTCTCGGCGTTGCGCAGTTTTTCGGACAACACGCGCGTGCTGATCGAGCGTCGCGAGTACGACGCCGCGCAGGAGAACCTCGCGGCCATTGCGTCGCTCACCGACCGCATGGGCAAGATCACGGGGCAATTGCGACTCTTTGCCGGGCGCGCCCGGCGCGGCGACATGGAAGCCTCGGTGCGCCGCGCACTCGAGAACACACTGATGCTGCTGCGTGGGCGTCTGGCCGGCATCCACGTGACGACGACCTTCGCCAACGGGCTGGAAGACGTGCAGGTCGTGTGCGAGGGCCTGCGTCTCGAGCAGGTGTTGATCAACCTGGTAAGCAATGCCATCGACGCCGTGACGGGGGCGCCCGGCCAGCAGGCCTCGCCGTCGATCTGGATCGATGTGGACGCGCACGACCTGTGGGTGCGCATCTACGTGCGCGATAACGGACCGGGGATTTCGGAGGCACATATGCCGCGTCTGTTCGAGCCGTTTTTCAGTACCAAGGAGGGCGGTCAGGGCATGGGGCTCGGACTCGCAATTTCGTCGTCCATCGCACAAGAGAACGGCGGCCAGTTGGTCGCACGCAACGTTCCGGGCGGTGGCGCAGAATTTCTCGTGACGCTGCGCCGTGGGCAACCCGCCGGCGCGACCAACGCATGATGTACAAGAACCTCCAGATCCTATTCGTCGAAGACGACGAACTCGTGCGGCGTGCCACGCTGCAAAGCCTGCAACTCGCCGGGCTCGATGCCTTCGGGCTCGCCTCGGCCGAAGCCGCGCGCGAGCGCATTACGCCTGACTTCGCCGGCATCGTCGTGTCCGACATCCGGCTGATCGGCATGAGCGGGCTCGAACTGCTCGCGCATCTGCGTCAGCACGCACCGGAAGTGCCGGTGATTCTCGTGACCGGTCACGGCGATATTTCCATGGCCGTGCAGGCCATTCGCGACGGGGCTTACGACTTCATCGAGAAGCCGTTTGCGCCGGACCGTCTGATCGAGTCGGCCAAGCGCGCGCTCGAAACCCGCAAGCTGATGCTGGAGAACCAGGCGTTGCGGCGCGAACTCGCGGAGCAGGGCGGACGCGCCTCGCGCATCATCGGACGCAGCCCGTCGATGGAGACGTTGCGCACGCTCATCGCCAACGTCGCCATGACGGATGCCCCCGTGCTCATCAATGGCGATACCGGCACCGGCAAGGAACTGGTCGCGCGCAGCCTGCACGAGTTGTCGCGCCGCCGCGATGCGCCGTTCGTCGCCCTGAATTGCGGCGCATTGCCCGAGGCGATTTTCGAAAGCGAGATGTTCGGTCACGAGGTCGGCGCGTTTACCGGGGCGGCGAAGCGCCGGATCGGCAAACTGGAACACGCGTCCGGGGGCACGTTGTTCCTCGACGAGATCGAGAGCATGCCCGCCGCGTTGCAGGTCAAGCTGCTGCGCGTGCTACAGGACGGTGTGCTCGAGCGCCTCGGCTCGAATCAGTCGATACGTGTGGACTGTCGTGTGGTCGCGGCCGCCAAGGGCGACATGGAAGCGCTCGTGCGGGAGGGGACTTTCCGTCGCGATCTGTACTACCGCCTGAACGTGGTGACGCTGGCGTTGCCACCGCTGCGCGAGCGCCGCGAAGATATCCTGCCGCTGTTCGAACACTTCATGCTCGATGCCGCTGTGCGCTATGGACGCCCGGCGCCGGTGGTCTCGGATCGGATGCGTCAGGAGTTGTTGCAGTCGGACTGGCCGGGCAACGTGCGCGAATTGCGTAACGCGGCGGACCGGCTGGTGCTGGGTGTGGCGAGTGCCCCCGAAAGCGGGTCGCTCGCGCCGTTGCCGCTCAAGGAGCAGGTGGAGCGTTTCGAGCGTGCCGTGCTGCAAGAGGCGCTCGAACACAGCAAGGGCAACGTGGCGGCGACGGCCGAAGCGCTGCATGTGCCGAAGGCCACGTTGTACGAGAAAATCAAACGCTACGGGCTGCCTACGCGCGGACATGGCGACGGCGGCGACGGTCGTTGAGCGTGGCGTTTTTTCCGCAGGTTACCGTCGAGCACGCGATGCGGGCTTCGGGCCGGGGCGTTACGCCTGTTTGGCGAGTGCCGTTTCGATGAGTTTGTCGAGCTCGGCATATTCGGGCTCGCCGACGTACTGCTTGAGTACCTTGCCGTTGCGATCCACGACGAAGGTCGTCGGCGTGAGTTGAACGTTGCCGTATTGTTTGGCGACGCTGCCATCCGAATCCATGGCGACCTTGAACGGCAACTGACGCGTCTGCGCGTAATTCATCACGTACATTGGTGGATCGTAGCTCATGGCGACCGCAACGAATTCGAGTCCCTGGCCCTTGTACTTCTCGTACGTCTTCACCATCGTCGGCATTTCCTTCATGCACGTGACGCAACTCGTGGCCCAGAAGTTCACGAGATAGACCTTGCCCTTGAGTTGCTCGGGGCCGAGTTTCTGACCGGAGAGCAGGGTGAAGGTGGCCTCCGGCGCACGCTTCTGACCGGCGAATGTGAAATAGGCGGCGATAGCCACGGCAACGACGATCGCAATGGCGACGATCTTGCCGAGAGGGGACTTGCGGGAGGTCGTAGCGCTCATGACACAGCCGTGTGGAGATTGGGGGGGACGATTCGACGTCGATTCTACTCCGAATCTCAGCGTGCCGTGGCCCCGCCGCCGGGGTGCAAACGCGTGCGGCCACGGGCGATGGCCTCGTCAAGATAGGCGCCGTAGAAGTCGGGCAGTCCGGCACCGATCAATGGGGCGGCGACGGGGTAGCCACGCGTATCGAGAAACAAAACTGTCGGCGAAACCTTCACGCCATGGGCGCGCGCCCAGGCCACGCCGGTGGTCGTGGTGCCGTCGAAGTCGCGCACGGGCGTGGTGCTGTCCATGCCGATCTCCCGCACTTCGTATTTGCCGCCGCGTACCAGCGGCGCGAGTTCGCGTTGACGGATGGGGCCGCAATAGACGCAGTCGCGTAGCGAGACCAGGACGATCAGCGGGACGTCGAGAGACGCCGCACGCCGGGCGTGGGCTTCGAAGTCGGTGGCCAGCGGCACAGCGGCCTGCTGCCGGACAGCGGTCTTGCCGTTGAGCGGTGGGCTTGCGGCGCCTTCGTGCGGGTACGTGACGCCGGCCGCCTGCGCGAGTTCGCCCCCGGCCTGAGCTGTGCCGATGAAGTTCGTGGCGCTTGTGGCGTTCGTGATGTTGGCGGCGCTCGTGATGGGCGAGGCAATTGCCGTGCCCATGGCGGCGGCGCCGATCAGTGCCATGAGGCCCGCGTGTCCCGTAAGACTCAAGAGCGTTCTGCGATCCGTTTGATCGGTGCGATCACCGCGATTAGTGCGATGCGTTTGCCAACCCGGGGACCTCATATGTCCGATGTGACCCGTGCGACCCGTGCGACCCGTGCGACCCGTGCGACCCGTGCGACCCGTGCGACCCGTGCGACCCGTGTGACCCGTGTGACCCGTGTGACCCGCGAGACCCGCGAGACCCGCGAGACCCGCGAGACCCGCGAGACCCGTGAGACCCGTGCGTCCGAGAGTCCGGACGAGCACCGTCGAGGTATTGCGGGCAAGGCGGGCAAGCCGGGCAAGGTCGGCAAGGTCGGCAAGGCCGGCACGGGAACGAAGGCGGTTGGTTGTCATGCCGACGATCATACCGGGAACGGGCGCCCGCCGTTTTTCCGGTGGCAACGCATGGCGGATAATGGTGGCTTCCCTGTCCCCGGCCCCTCGATTTCCCTTATGTCCATGAATCGCGTTGTCCATGTTTGCGCAATGCTTGCCGCGACGGCGGTGCTCGCTGCCTGCTCTCCCCGTTACGATTGGCGCGAGGTCCATGACAAGGAGGGGGCATACGCCGTGACCTATCCCGCCAAGCCGACGCAAGACGCGCGCGAAGTGAGGTTCGCTTCGGGGCCGTTGCCGATGCGCATGCAGGCCGCGCGCGTCGATGCTGCGCTGTTCGCAGTGGGCGTGGTCACGCTGCCCAACGACGATGCCACGCTGCGTCAGACCGTTGTCGACGAGTTGCAGCACGGGCTGCTTGCCAACGTGAACGAGAGTACGGCGGCGCCCACCCAGGTGATGGTGCGTCAGGCGGGCGATGCGCCCCCGCTTCCCGGGCTGGCTGTCTCGGCGCAGGGCGTCGCGAGCGACAAGGTCGAGCGCTACGTGTCCGCACGCTTTGTCGGCCGTGGCAATCACGTCTATCAGGTCGTCGTCATGGCGACAAAGGCGCCGGGCAAGGAGCAGGTTGAACAGTTTCTCGATTCGTTCACGCTGGAGTGACGTACCGACGTACCGACGCCGAGACACCAAGACACCAAGACACCAGGACACCAGGACACCAGGACACCAGGACACCAGGACGCCAGGACGCCGAGACGCTGGACAGGCTCATGAAATCGTTATCTCTCGATACTGGACTGCCTCGGTAATCTGCGGAACGCCAATGGCATCGTGCCCCGCGAGATCGGCAATGGTGCGCGCCACACGCAGTACCCGGTGATAGGTGCGTGCCGACCAATGATGCTGGGCCACCGCGCGATGCAGCACCTCCTTCGCTTCCGGCGCGAGCGGACATTGCGTTTCGAGCGCACGGCTCGACAGACCGCAATTTAGCCGTCCCTGACGCGAAAGCTGCCGCGCCTGCGCGCGTCCGACACGTGCCGCGACGTCGGCGCTGCGCTCGCCCGAGGCCGGTGCGGCGAACGTCTGCGCATCCAGCGCGGGCACCTCGACATGCAAGTCGATGCGATCGAGCAACGGCCCGGAAAGACGGTTGCGATAGCGCGCCACGGCCTCGCCGGTACAGCGACAGTTTCGTGAAGGGTGCCCGAAATCGCCACAGGGGCAGGGGTTCATCGCGGCGACCAATTGGAAAGCAGCCGGAAACGTTGCGTGTGAGCCAGCGCGTGAAATCGTCACATGTCCGAGTTCCAGCGGTTCGCGCAGCACTTCGAGTACCCTGCGTTGAAACTCCGGCAACTCATCAAGAAAGAGCACGCCCCGGTGCGCGAGACTGATCTCGCCCGGGCGCGGCGTACTCCCGCCGCCCACCAACGCTGCCGCCGACGCCGTGTGATGCGGCGCGCGGAATGGGCGACGTCCCCAATGCCGCATGTCGAAGCCTTGCGTGCTGAGACTCGCGAGCGTTGCCGTCTCGACAGCCTGCGCCTTGCTCAACGACGGCAGCAGTCCTGGCAGCCGCATGGCGAGCATCGACCTGCCAGTGCCCGGAGGTCCGTGCAAGAGGATGTGATGTCCGCCGGCCGCCGCTACCTCAAGCGCACGCTTGGCGTGCGACTGCCCCCTGATGTCGATCATGTCGGCAATGTCCGCCGTTTGTTCGACGGCCGATGCCGTTTCGCATCCCAGCGCGCGCGGCACGGCTGCGCGCGGCAACGGTGTGGCGACGTCCGGCTCGGCAAGGTGAGCGCAGACATCGAGCAGCGTGCATGCGCCGTAGACCGTCGCTTCTTCCACCAGCGCGGCTTCATGCGCGCTGCCCGTTGGCAGTACTAGCGCTCGTGCCGACGGCTCCGCCGCGATGGCACTTGCCATGGCCAGTCCGCCGCGTATCGGGCGCAGTTCGCCGGTAAGCGACAACTCTCCCGCGAACTCGTGCGTACGCAGCCCGGCCTCAGGCAACTGACCGCTCGCGGCCAGAATGCCGAGCGCAATCGGCAGATCGAAGCAGCCCGACGCCTTCGGCAAATCCGCCGGGGCCAGATTGATGGTGATGCGCCGGGCCGGAAATTCGAAGCGGCTGTTCTGTAAGGCCGAGCGCACGCGCTCCCGGCTTTCCTTGACTTCCGTATCGGGCAGACCGACCAGCGACAAGCCGGGCAAGCCGTTCGCCAGATGCACTTCCACCGTGACCGGACGCGCCGCCATCCCGGTAATCGCCCGGCTGCTGACAACTGCCAATGACATGACTTCTCTCCCCCTATCTCGCAACGTGCATGACGTGTTCTGTCGACGGGAATGATCGTCGCGCCAACCCCCGGCGTTGCGCAACGCCCGGTGGCACAAATGCAGCGTGTTGGAGCGGTTTTCGGATCGGTAGCGATGCCGCGCCGGAAAGCGCTGTGTGCCGGATAGGATGATTCCGATAGCGAGTCGGAAATCTGTGAGATATGACGACGACCGAAGCGGGGAGGGAGGAGATGCGAGGCCGGAGGTAAGGGGCGAAACGAAGGAGAGGAAGCGGGAGGGCGTGAGAGGCGTGAGAGGCGTGAGGGGCGTGAGGGACGCGAGAGGCGTGAGAGGCGTGAGAGGCGTGAGCGGCGCGAGAGGCGTGAGGGGCGCGAGGGGCGTGAGAGGGCGCCGCAGATGTAACAAGGGGCGCTTTCGCGCCCCTGGGAGTCGTCAGTCCTGCGCTTCGCTGCGCAGGCTTTCGAGTTCGGCCACCCGTTTCTCGAGTGCTTCGAGCTTCTCGCGCGTACGTGCGAGTACCTGAGCCTGCACGTCGAATTCCTCGCGCGTCACCAGATCGAGTTTGGTGAAGCCCTGATTGAGCAGGCTTTTGACATTGCGCTCGATATCCTTCGCGGGCGATTGCTTGAGCATCTCGCTCACCTTGGCTTGCATGTCTTGCAGGATCTCGTTCGGTTTCATAAGCCTTCCTTTCATCAAATCTCTGCACCGATGTGGTGCCTGCACCGTCAATGTGCTTTGCCGTGCCGATCGGACCGGTGCATGGTGGTGCATCCAATCTCGACCTCAACGGTTGGCGCAACTCTAACACCGTTTTTTACGCCCAGCCAGCCAAGCGGTCCGCCCGACGGCTCTCCGATGCGCTTTTTGACTCCCGTTGCCGGGCTTCGTTGTTCTCTGTGTGTCGCCGGCCCACGTCGCCCCCCTCGGAATTTTGCCAATTTTTTATCCCGAAATTCGTATCTTGCGCGTCGCAGCGAGCGCGGTCGAAGGACCTGGCACGGGAGTTGCTCTACTCGTTCGGAACCTGCCGCACGCTGTACCAAGACGTTGAATGATCAACTTAGGGGAAAGTGATGAATAAAGTGTCAACAGCGGTGTCGACCGCAATGGCTGGTGTTGTGTTCTTCGGTGCAATGACGGTGTCGGCGGGCGCATTCGCGCAGGCGGGCGCGGAGGGCGCTGCACCGGCAGCCGCTGCGGCTGCCGCGGCCGAGCCGCTGACCATTACCGCAAACATCGGCCTGTTCTCCGATTACCGCTTCCGCGGTATTTCGCAAACGGGCAAGCGTCCGGCGGTGCAGGGCGGTTTCGACATCGCGCACGAGTCCGGTCTGTATGCCGGCGTCTGGGCGTCGAACATCAGCTGGATCTCGGATGGGAATTCGGCAGTGAGCGCGCCCATCGAGATGGATTTCTACGGCGGCTGGAAGAAGGAGATCATTCCCGACTGGACCGTCGATTTCGGCGGATTGCAGTACTACTACCCGGGCACCTATCCGTCCGGGCAGTTCTATCCGCGGCCGCATACGTTCGAGCTGTATGCCGCCGTGGGCTGGAAAACCGTAACGCTGAAGTACTCGCACGCATTGACCCGTCTGTTCGGTCTTGTGAGCCCGGACGGCCAGGATACGTCCAACAGCGGCTATCTCGATCTGACGGGCACTTACGATATCGGCTTCTGGGGGCTGTCGGCCGTGGGGCACGTGGGCCATCAGTGGGTGCATAACTTCAGCGCAGCAAGTTACACCGACTGGAAGATCGGGCTGACGAAGGACCTGGGCAAGAACTTCAGCGTGTCGGTCTCCTACGTCGATACGAACGCAGACGAGAAGTACTACACCGCCGCGAATTCCGGCAAGGTGCTCTCGAAGGCGACGGTCGTCGTAGGGCTGTCGAAGACATTCTAAGGAGCGACTCATCATGAAGCTGATTACCGCAATTGTGAAACCCTTCAAGCTCGACGAGGTGCGCGAAGCCCTCTCGAACATCGGCGTGGCCGGTATTACGGTAACCGAAGTCAAGGGTTTCGGCCGTCAGAAAGGCCATACCGAGCTGTACCGCGGCGCAGAATATGTCGTCGACTTTCTGCCGAAGGTGAAGATCGAGGCGGTAATCGGCGACGCCATGCTCGATCAGGCAATCGACGCCATCGAGCAGGCCGCTCGCACCGGCAAGATCGGCGACGGCAAGATTTTCGTGTCCAACGTCGAACACGTGGTCCGTATCCGTACTGGAGAGACCGGCGAAGACGCGCTGTAACGGTCCTACATAAGAGACAACAATCATGAAAAAACTGCTTGCCAAACTTTTGCTCGCCGTCGCCTTTACGGGTGCCGTGGGCCTCGGCTCGACCGCCGCGCTCGCGCAGGACGCTTCCGCGCCCGTCGCCGCTTCCGAGGCGAGCGCGCCCGCACCGGCCGCCGCGACGGCAACGCCTGCGGCCGCACCGGCAGCTCAGGCCGCAGCGCCTGCCGCCGCCGCACCCGTTCCGCCGAACAAGGGCGATACGGCGTGGCTGCTCACCTGCACCGCGTTCGTCATTCTCATGACGCTGCCCGGCCTGGGCCTGTTCTACGGCGGTCTGGTCCGCTCGAAGAACATGCTCTCGGTGCTGATGCAGTGCTTCATCATCTTCTCGCTCGTGGTCGTGCTGTGGGCGATCTATGGCTACAGCATCGCCTTCACGGAGGGCGGCGCGTTCTTCGGCGGCTTCGACCGTCTGTTCCTGAAGGGGATGACGCCGGACTCGGTCGCCGCGACCTTCAGCAAGGGCGTGAATGTGCCTGAGTATGCGTACATGGCGTTCCAGGCCGCGTTTGCCGCGATTACCTGTGCGCTGATCGTCGGCGCGTTCGCCGAGCGTGCCAGGTTCTCGGCCGTGCTGCTCTTTACCGTGATCTGGTTCACGTTCTCGTACCTGCCGATGGCTCACATGGTGTGGTTCTGGCCGGGGCCGGACGCGTATACCGACGCCGCTGCCGCCGACGCCGCCAATGCACACGCCGGCTGGCTGTTCCAGAAGGGCGCGCTCGACTACGCGGGCGGTACGGTGGTGCACATCAACGCGGCCATCGCCGGCCTGGTGGGCTCGTACATGGTCGGCAAGCGCGTGGGTTTCGGCAAGGAAGCGTTCAAGCCGCACTCGCTCACCATGACCATGATCGGTGCCTCGCTGCTCTGGTTCGGCTGGTTCGGTTTCAATGCCGGGTCGGGGCTGGAAGCCAACGGCGGCGCGGCACTTGCGTTCGTCAACACGCTGCTCGCTACCGCCGCGGCCACGCTGTCGTGGACGGCCGGTGAGTGGATCGGCAAGGGAAAGCCGTCGATGCTCGGTGGCGCCTCGGGAGCGGTGGCCGGTCTGGTGGCCGTGACGCCGGCTGCCGGTTTCGTCGGGCCGATGGGCTCGATCGTGCTCGGCCTGCTGGCCGGCCTGATCTGCCTGTGGGGCGTGAACGGTCTGAAGCGCCTGCTCAAGGCCGACGACGCGCTCGACGTGTTCGGCGTGCACGGCGTGGGCGGCATGCTCGGCGCCATTCTGACGGGCGTGTTCGCTGCACCGTCGCTCGGCGGTACGGGCATCTACGACTACGTGGCCAATGCCGTCTCGAAGGACTATTCGATTGCCGGTCAGGTCTGGATTCAGTTTCAGGGCGTGCTGACCACGCTCGTGTGGTCGGGTGTGGTCGCCTTCATCGCCTTCAAGATCGCCGACATCCTGCTGGGGCTGCGCGTGCCGGAAGACGAAGAGCGCGAAGGTCTGGACATCACCTCGCACGGCGAATCGGCTTACCACAACTGATTTGCGCGGACCCAGGCAAGAAATTGCCCGGCGCTGGCCGGGCCGACGAAAGGAGTCGCTGGTGGCCGGACGGACAGCCGGCACCGGCATTGCGCGGGCACCCGTTCGGGTGCCCGTTTTTTTGCCTTGCGATTCCCTGTTTCGTCCCCATGTCCTCTCACCGCAGCGTTGCGCCGCGGTTTCCCGGCCGGAGCCCCTTCGCGGGGCATGGCAAACGGCGGGACGGCCGGGCGGATGCTCTACAATCGATATTCCATCTGGATATGAGAGAAGCATGGTTCCGCATCTCGTCACGGCCCTGAAAGGCCCTCTGCTCGACCTGGAAAAGAAGATTCTCGATGCGACGCCCGCCATCGAGCGCTGGTTCCGGCTCGAGTGGCAGGAACATACGCCGCCGTTCTACTGTTCGGTCGACTTGCGAAATGCCGGTTTCAAGCTCGCTCCCGTCGACACCAATCTCTTTCCCGGCGGCTTCAACAATCTGGCGCCCGAGGTACTGCCGCTGGCCGTGCAGGCCGCGATGGCAGCCATCGAGAAGATTTGCCCCGACGCCAAGAACCTGCTGCTGATTCCCGAACGTCATACGCGTAACTCGTTCTACTTGCAGAACATCGCTCGGCTGTCGACGATCATGCGTCATGCCGGCCTGAATGTGCGCCTGGGCAGTCTGTCGGACGACATCGCCGAGCCGACGACCATCGAACTGCCCGACGGGCAGCATGTGGTCATCGAACCGCTGGAGCGCACGCCGCGACGTCTGGGGCTCAAGAACTTCGACCCCTGTTCGATCCTGCTCAATAACGATCTGTCCGCCGGTATTCCGCCGATCCTCGAAGGACTGCACGAGCAGTACCTGCTGCCGCCGCTGCATGCCGGCTGGGCCATGCGTCGCAAGAGTCAGCATTTTTCGGCGTACGACGATATCGTCAAGAAGTTCGCGAAGATGATCGACGTCGATCAATGGATGCTCAACCCGTACTTCGCGAAGTGCGAGGGCATCGACTTCGACGAGCGTGTGGGCGAGGAGAAACTCGCCGACACGGTCGACGCGGTACTCAAGAAGATCAACAAGAAATACCGCGAATACGGCATCACGGAGAAGCCGTTCGTCGTCATCAAGGCCGATGCGGGAACCTACGGCATGGGCGTGATGATGGTGCGCGACGCCGCCGAGATCAAGAACCTCAATCGCCGCGAGCGCACGAAGATGAGCGTGGTGAAGGAGGGGCTCGAAGTCCACGACGTGATCGTGCAGGAAGGTGTCTACACATTCGAGCGTATCAACGAAGCCGTGGCCGAGCCCGTCGTCTACATGATCGATCGCTACGTCGTGGGGGGCTTCTATCGCGTACATACCGGACGCGGCACCGACGAGAATCTGAACGCCCCGGGCATGCATTTTGTGCCGCTTGCGTTCGAACACACCGCGCTGCCCGACGTTCATGCCAAACCGGGCGCGGCACCCCCCAATCGCTTCTACATGTACGGCGTGGTGGCGCGTCTGGCGCTGCTGGCGGCATCGGTCGAACTCGAACGCACCGATCCGGACCCGGAAACGTATTGAGGCGTGTCCGCCGTAGGCACCGACCGTGGCGCGGAGTGACGGTATGCCGCGTACTTTCGGTTTCGGCGATGCTTTGAGAAGTTTCTGATTTTGAAGTGGGACCGTGTCCGTGTGGCGGTGGTCTCGCGCGCTTCCCGCCCTGAGAAGCGAAAAGAAAAAGACGCCCGGCTGGCCCCCCGACTAGCCGGGCGTCACATTTACCGGCCGCCTCATGCAACGGCCGGAAATCGGGGCGTTCCTGAGTGGTCCCCCCCGCAAACTGGTTTCCTGCGCATTCCCTTCGTCCGACGGATCGGTGTACTGTGCCGATCCGTCGTCGGGTTCGCGTCAGCCATGAAGCGATGATGAGGCGGTTTGACGCGTCCAACATCCCCCGAATGGGGGATGCCCGTTGGTATTCAAGTGGAATAAGAAATTTCCTCGGCGATCCCCGAAGTCGCCGTGGAGGGGGAGAGACATGCGGATGCAGGGCGATTTGCGCACATGCCTTCGTCAACTCCATCAGTTGCCGGGCTCGATACTCGGTTATCTGCCGCTCTGGCTGGAGACGCTGCGGCGCTGGCTGGATGCGGACGGCGTGGCGGCGCTCTGGTGTCACCTGCCGGGCGAGATGGGCGACGCAGGTGAGGCGGGCGGCCCGGTCGCCGACGCCGGAACGACAGGCGCCACCTGCTGGTATGCGCCCCAGGCGCCCGTCTTCGCCTGCGAGCGTCTCGCCGCGTGCGGCTGGACGATGCCGTCGATGACCGAGTTGCAACAGTCGCTGGCCGGCGCCCGGGTGCTGCGCGGACATGCGCGGCGGGGGGGCCATCGTCCCGATGTGGCAATGCTTCGCCGTCCCCCGGCGCTTGACGCCTGCCTGCCGGGCAGCGAGGTGCTCGACGTCTGTGTGCTGCCGATGGCGCGGACCGCCGACGTGTCCGGTGCTTGCCACGATGGCACCGCGGCGGGCACGGCCCCTATTGGCGCCTTGCGTTTGCTGGTGTCGCGAGGTGACGGACGGCCCGCCTTCACGTCGCGCGAAATCGATGCCTTCGAAATGGCGGCCGGAGAGTTCGGCACGGCGCCCGAACGCTCGCCCCTCCCCGATCTTGCATCTTTCCCGTCGCTCCCGTTTTTCCCACCGTTGGCGCTCACCGTGCCGGCAACGGCGGGCCATGTGCCTGACGCCAGCGGTGGTGCGAATGCCATCGATAGCGTGAGTGCGATCTGCGGCGACATCTCAGGCATGCTCGTGTGGCATCGTCGCCAACCGGAGTGGGCCGACCCCGCGGCGCTGGCGCTCATGCGCCGTGTCTGGCAGCCGGTGCCTGGACAGGCATGGACGGACGCCTGTGTCGTGGTGCGGGCGTGCCAGCGTCTTGCGGACGAACTGACACGCCATCCGGGTTCTCATCCGCCGCAAGGCGCCCAGGTCGGCGCGCGCGTGCCGGTGCCGGGCGGCACGCTGCATCTTCACGCCACCCATCTATGCGGCATGGGGGGAAGCGCCACGGAGCGCGTGCGCGTCGCGCTGCACCTCGCCGTGCCGCCCGCCGTCCGGCTGTTGCAGCGTTTGTGGAGGACGGCGCTTACGCCCGTGCAGCGGGAGATTGCAATGCGTTTGCTCGCTGGTCAGTCACGCGCACAGACGCGCGAAGCGTGTGCGATCGGCGCCCAGACGCTCAAGACGCATTTGTCGCTCATGCGCGCGCGCCTGGATCCGGTGCGCGATGCGCCGCTGTTGCTCGGTCTTGGCGGCGGCGCGATGGGCGCAAACGCACACCCACGCTGATTTTCCGCCTTCAGCGCAGCCCCGGCACTCGCCGACGCGGTGCGCAGCGGCAAAACGATGCCTCGGCTAGAATAGATGCCTGTCGCCGCAGCTTGCGGTGTGTGCATCCGAACCCCCAAGACTCCCGCCGATCGATGCAGATTCTCTTTATCGCCGACCCGCTCGACCAATTCAAGATTTACAAGGACACCACGTTTTCGATGATGCGTGAAGGCGCGCGTCGCGGGCATCGCATCTTCGCGTGCGAGCCGCACGAGATGGCGTGGCAAGGCGCGACGGTCGATGCGCGCGTGAAGGAAATTCGTCTGACCGGCGATGCCGGCGTCTGGTACGAAGTCGTGGATACGCGTGTGGTCGCGCTTACCGAGTTCGACGCGGTACTCATGCGCAAGGACCCGCCGTTCGACATGGAGTACATCAACGCCACCTGGCTGCTCGAAATTGCGGAGCGTGCCGGGGCGCGAGTCTTCAACAAGCCGAGCGCGATTCGTGACCATTCCGAAAAACTGGCCATTGCCGAATTTGGGCAGTTCGTGGCGCCGACGCTCGTCACGCGCGATGCGGCGCGTCTGCGCGCTTTCCATGCGGAACACGGCGACGTGATTTACAAGCCGCTCGACGGCATGGGCGGCACGGGCGTGTTCCGTATTGGCCCGGACGGCCGCAACCTCGGGTCGGTCATCGAAATGCTGGGAGAGAACGGCGCGCGCTCGGTGATGGCGCAACGCTTCATCCCCGACATCAAGCTGGGCGACAAGCGCGTGCTCGTGATCGGCGGCAAAGTGGTGCCGCACTCGCTCGCGCGCATTCCGCAGGGTAACGAAGTGCGCGGCAACCTCGCGGCGGGCGGTCTCGGCGAAGCGCGCGACCTGTCCGCGCGGGATCGGCAGATTGCGCAGGCGCTGGGCCCGATTCTTTGGGAACGCGGCCTGCTGCTCGTTGGCCTCGACGTCATCGGCGATTACCTGACGGAAGTCAACGTCACAAGTCCGACGTGCTTCCAGGAAATCACCGAGCAGACGGGTTTCGACGTACCGAAGATGTTTATCGACGCGCTGGAACTGGCTGTCTGACACCGGCGATCTGAGGGCCAGCCTGCCGGCAATGCTGTTTGGGATAGATCCTAACCCGATGAAATTTCAGGATTAATTCGGGATTTTGGCGCGCCTGCTAAAATAAGAATCCCAAAATCGACAGGTTCGCGTTCGCCGTTGTGTTTGTATCCCGAACACCCGCGGCGCCCGGCGTACCTAGCATCATGGCTGGAATTCTGATCATTGCCCACGCACCGCTGGCCTCGGCCCTTCGCGAGTGCGTTTCGCATATCTACGGCGGGTGTCCGTCGCGCATCGGCGCGATCGACGTCGTTCCCGACCAGGACACGGCGGCGCTCGTAGACGTCGCAAAAGAACGCCTTGCGCAACTTCGCGAAGAGAACGGCGTGCTGGTGCTCACCGATCTGTTCGGGGCGACGCCGTCGAACGTGGCGGCGCAACTGGTGGGGCCGACAGTGCGCGTGCTCGCGGGGGTGAATCTGTCGATGCTCATCAAAGCGGTGTGCTATCGCTCGGTGCCGCTCGACACGCTGGCGGAGAAGGTGCTCGCGGGTGGATCTAAAGGTATTCTGGAAGTCGGCGCGGGTGCGCCGGCCACACACACTACGTCACACTGAAACATGCTTCGACAAGAAACGACGATCGTAAATAAATTGGGCTTGCATGCCCGGGCATCTGCAAAGCTGACGCAACTGGCGGCGAAATTTCAGAGTGAGGTCTGGCTGACCCGCAACGGTCGGCGCATCAATGCAAAAAGCATTATGGGCGTCATGATGCTGGCAGCGGGGATCGGATCGAAGGTCGAAGTCGAAACCGAAGGCTCGGACGAAGCGCAGGCGATGCAGGAAATTCTCGACCTCATTGCGAACAAGTTCGGCGAGGGGGAATAACACACGGCTGTGGCGATGCGGCCTCGGCAGGCGCGCCGTGTCATGCCGGCCGTGCTTTCACCGCACCGCCGCTCCCTGTCCGCAACGACAGCAAACACACAGATTACGGTTGAATCACCGCCTCTGAACTGGGGAGACTCCCTTGTCTTTCACCCTGCACGGCATTCCCGTTTCCCGCGGCATCGCGATCGGACGCGCTTATCTGCTTGCGCCCGCCACGCTCGATGTGCCCCACTATCTGCTCGATCCCAGCCAGATCGATGACGAGATCGCGCGCTTCGAAAGCGCTCAGGCGACTGTCCAGCAAGAACTCGACACGCTCAAGGAAGAACTGCCGGACGATGCGCCCGGCGAGATGGGCGCGTTTCTCGATGTCCACTCGCTGATCCTCAACGACGCGCTGCTCGTCGATGCGGTGGTCAAGCTCATTCGCGAGCGTCGCTATAACGCGGAGTGGGCGCTGACCACACAGCTCGAAGTGCTTGTCGCGCGCTTCGAAGACATCGAAGACGAATATCTGCGCGAGCGGCGTGCCGACATCGAACAGGTGACCGAGCGTGTGCTCAAGGCGCTCGCGGGCGCCCCCGGCATGCGCCACGTGGCGGCCGAGACGCCGCGCGACGACATGATCGTCGTGGCCCGCGACATCGCTCCGGCCGACATGCTGCAATTCAAGTCGCAGACGTTCAAGGGCTTCGTGACGGACCTTGGCGGGAAGACGTCGCACACGGCCATCGTCGCGCGCAGTCTCGGCATTCCCGCGGCGGTCGGCGTGGCGCAGGCGAGTCTGCTCATCAAGCAGGACGACGTCATCATCATCGACGGCGATCATGGCATCGTCATCGTCGATCCGGCACCGATCGTGCTGGAAGAGTACAGCTACCGGCAAAGCGAGCGCGCGCTCGAAGAGCGGCGCTTGCAGCGGCTCAAGCATTCGCCGGCGCAGACCATCGACGGCACGCACATCGAGTTGCTCGCCAATATCGAATTGCCGGAAGACGCCAGGACGGCGGTCGAAGCCGGCGCGGTGGGGGTCGGGCTGTTCCGCACGGAATTTCTCTTCATGAACGAGGAGGAAGCGCCGGAGGAAGAGGCGCAGTTCGAGGCGTACAAGCGCGCCGTCGAAGCGATGCAGGGGCTGCCGCTCACGATCCGGACCATCGACGTGGGGGCCGACAAGCCGCTCGACAGCCACGAGACGTACGAAACCGCGCCGAACCCGGCGCTCGGGCTGCGTGCGATTCGCTGGAGCCTGTCGGAGCCGCGGATGTTCCTCACCCAGCTGCGCGCCATTTTGCGTGCTTCGGCGTTCGGCAAGGTGCAGATTCTGTTCCCGATGCTCGCCCACGCCCAGGAAATCGATCAGACGCTCGAACTCGTGCGCGAAGCCAAGTCGCAGTTGGACACGGCAGGCCTGCTGTACGACCCGAACGTCAAACTCGGCGCGATGATCGAGGTGCCGGCAGCCGCGCTCACGGTGCCGATGTTCCTCAAGCGTCTCGACTTCCTGTCCATCGGCACGAACGACCTGATTCAGTACACGCTGGCCATCGACCGGGCGGACAATGCCGTCGCCCATCTGTACGATCCGCTGCATCCGGCCGTCCTGCGTTTGATCGCCATGACGATTCGCGAAGCCCACGCGTTCGGCGTGCCGGTCGCGGTGTGCGGCGAGATGGCAGGGGATCCGACGGCGACACGGTTGCTGCTCGGCATGGGGCTGCGGGAGTTTTCGATGCACCCGAGCCAGTTGCTTCAGGTCAAGCAGGAAATCCTGCGGGCGCATTTGCCCGATCTCGAACGCCCGGTCCAGGAACTGCTCGCGGCGACCGAGCCGGAGGAAATGCAGGCGGCGTTGGCACGCCTTGCCGTGGCCTGAGAGGGGGATATTGCTGCAGACGAAAAAGCGGACGTCCCCTTGAGGGGCGTCCGCTTTTTTGCGCTTGTTTTTGGGATGGCGCCGAGCTCTTCATCGGGCATTACCCATTTGTTCAGCGGCGCTGTCCGCAGACTTTGCACTCCGGGTTGCGGGCGCAATGCATGGTATGCCAACTCATCTTGCGGCCGTCGAGCATCTGGAGACGGCCCACGAGCGGCGTACCGATGCCGGTGATCAGTTTGATGGCCTCGGCGGCCTGCATGCTGCCGATGATGCCCACGAGCGGCGCGAGCACGCCCATCGTCGCGCAGGCCTGTTCGGGGAACGGTTCGTCCGCGGGGAAGATGCACTCGTAGCAGGGCGACGCATCGTTACGCACGTCGAACACGCTGATTTGCCCGTCGAAGCGCAACGCGGCGCCGGATACGAGCGGCACGCCCGCTGCGACGCACGCCCGGTTGACGGCGTGGCGCGTCGCGAAATTGTCCGAACCGTCCAGCACTACGGTGGCGGTGCGCGCGAGCGCACTCAGCCGCGCTTCGTCCACACGCTCGTTGACGACGTCGACGATCACGCCAGGGTTGATCTGCGCGATGCGAGCGCGCCCCGATTCGACCTTCGGCTGCCCGACGCTCTGCGTGTCGTGCAGGATCTGGCGTTGCAGGTTGGTGAGATCGACCACATCGTCGTCGATCAGCGTGATGCGCCCGACACCGGCTGCCGCCAGATAGAGCGCAGCCGGTGAGCCGAGACCACCCGCGCCGACGATAACGGCGTGAGCGGCCAGCAGACGCTCCTGACCTTCGATGCCGAGTTCGTCTAGCAGGATATGGCGGGAGTAACGCAGCAGCTGATCGTCGTTCATCGCAAAACGGGAAGGGATAAAAAAACCGTGCCGGCTTTCGCGGGCACGGTTTGTAGTGTAAAGCCGATGCTTACTTCTTGTCCGCCGGCTTGGCCGGGACGACGGTGTCCGTTTTCGGGTCCGTCTTGGCGCCAGCCGCCGGCGCGGCTGCCTTTGCAGCGTCCTTCGGCAGCGGGCCGGCGTTGGCTTCCAGACGCGACTTCGTGCGCTGGACCGGCTCGCCCTTGATCTGGCGAACAGCCTGCTGGAGCATGAAGTCGTCGGCGCTGCCCAGATCCGGCAGACGTTCTTCGCGCTCCTTCTTGCGCTCTTCCGGCGTCTTCTTCGCGTTCTCTTCTTCGAGGCGGCGCAGTTCTTCCAGACGGCGCGCTTCGCGGGCGTCGATTTCCTTTTGTTCGTCAGGCGTCTGCGTGTTGTGCAGATGGTTCTGGTAATCGATTTCGCGCGTGACGAGCACGTCGTCCGGGTCACCCTTCGGGTTCTGGTCGACCGGCACGTCCGGCTTGATGCCGATGGACTGGATCGAGCGGCCGCTCGGCGTGTAGTAGTAAGCCGTGGTCAGGCGCAGCGCGGTGTCCGGGCCCATCTGGCGCACGGTCTGGACCGAACCCTTGCCGAACGTCGTCTTGCCCATGATGATGGCGCGCTTCGAATCCTGGAGCGCACCCGCCACGATTTCCGAGGCCGATGCCGAGTAGGCATTCACCAGCACGACCATCGGGACCGTCTTCCAGATCGGCGCTTCGCCCTTGAGCGGGTCTTCCGGGCTGTCCGACAGGCGGTAGTTGTCGAACGTCGCCTGATAGACCTGCTTGGCGTCCTTGATCTGGCCGTTGGTCGAGACGACCGTGGCGCCTTCCTTCAGGAACGCCGCGGACACGCCGACCGCCGACTGGAGGATGCCGCCGCCGTTGTTGCGCAGGTCGAGGATCAGGCCCTTGAGCGGCTGATCCTTCGCCAGTTCCTGGAGCTTCCTGGCCAGGTCCGGCACGGTGCGTTCCTGGAAGCTGGTGATGCGCACGTAGCCGATACCCGGCTCAAGCAGCTTGCCCTTGATGCTCTGGACGCGGATCTCGGCGCGAACGATGGAGACCGGGAACGTGCGTTCTTCCGACTTGCGGAAGATCGTCAGCGTGACCTTGCTGCCCGGTGCACCGCGCATACGTTTGACTGCCTGATCGAGTGTCATGCCGCGTACGGGCTTGTCGTCGATACGCGTGATCAGATCGCCGGGTTTGAGGCCTGCCTTGAATGCCGGGCTGTCTTCAATCGGCGAGATCACCTTCACGAGGCCGTCTTCCTGCGAGATCTCGATACCGAGACCTGCGAAACGACCGCGTGTCTGTTCCTGCAATTCCTTGTATTCGTCCTTGTCGAGGTACGACGAGTGCGGATCGAGGCTCGACACCATGCCCTTGATGGCTGCGTTCAGCAGCTTCTTGTCATCGACCGGCTGCACGTACTCGCGCTTGATCTGACCGAACACTTCCGCGAGCAAGCGAAGCTGTTCGAGCGGCAGTGGTGTGGTAGCGCTTTGTGCGGAAGCCTGCGAGAACGCGAGGGTGGCAGCCGCACCGGTCGCGAGGCCCAGCACGATCAGGCCGATGTGTTTGAGGGTTTGGCGCATATAGGCGTGGAATTTCCCGGAATTTTGGGGCGCACGCCAATGGGCGCGCGCACTTTGGCGAAGTATAACCGTTTGCCCGCAGGGGGGACATTGCCCATTCGACAGGGAGTTTTCCGGAGTGGTTCTACGAAAAGTTCCATTCGATGCGAAGTCGCCTGGCGAATTTCGGCGAACGTCGACCCACAGTGCGCTGCTTTCGGCGGCGGAACGTCATCTGGCGAGTGCCGGTGGGCGCCGTGCCACTGCCGCTCGATGTCCCGGCAACGTGTTACCGCCTGTTACGGACCCGGCGCCGGGCGTAGGGATTTCCCCGGAGATGTGGAGCGGCAGCGGCGCGAAGGGGCGAAGGAAAGGCGAAGGAAAGGCGAAGGGAGGGCGGTGAGATCGCGGCGAATGGCGTGAATATGGCGCAAATATGGCGCGAATGACGGGGACGTGGCGTGCGATGCCGGAGAAGAATGCCATCTGCGAGAACCCGGCACCGGGCCGGGTCCGCGCAGACGTCAGCCGACGCTTACTTCGACTTGCCTTGTGCGGCCACGGCGGCCAGCGCACCGGCGATCTTGTCCTGATCGCCCAGATAGTAGTGGCGGATCGGCTTGAGCTCGGCGTCCAGTTCATACACGAGCGGCGTGCCGTTCGGAATGTTCAGACCGGCGATGTCGTCGTCCGAAATATTGTCGAGGTGCTTGATGAGCGCGCGCAACGAGTTGCCGTGCGCGGCGATGAGTACGTGCTTGCCGGCACGCACGGCCGGGGCGATCGACTCGTTCCACAGCGGCAGCACGCGCGCGACCGTGTCCTTCAGGCACTCGGTGAGCGGGATCTCTTCGCGCTTGAGCTTGGCGTAGCGCGGGTCGTTGAATGAGCTGCGCTCGTCGTCGGCGGCCAGCGGCGGCGGCGGCGTGTCGTAGCTGCGGCGCCATACGTGCACCTGGTCGTCGCCGTACCTGGCCGCCGTCTCGGCCTTGTTCAGGCCCGCGAGCGCGCCGTAATGACGTTCGTTGAGGCGCCAGCTGTGCACCACGGGGATCCACATCTGGTCCATGGCGTCCTGCACGTGCCACAGCGTGCGGATCGCGCGCTTGAGTACCGACGTGTAGGCGAGATCGAACCTGAAGCCGGCTTCGGCGAGCAGCTTGCCGGCCTGTCCGGCTTCGGCGACACCCTTCTCGGTCAGGTCGACGTCGACCCAGCCCGTGAAGCGATTTTCCTTGTTCCACGTCGATTCGCCGTGGCGGATGAGAACGAGCTTGTACATGAGCAAACTTCAATCAGAGTAGGAAAGCGGGGGCAGCCGGGGGAGCGAGCGATTCGTTGCAGGCGGCGCAGCCAGGCCCGGTAAGGGTTTGACGCGGAATTCCGGGCAGATTCGGGGCGCCGGGAACGGGCCTGCCTACGTCTGTCGCAACGATTGGCAACGTCACCCGTCGGCGCAATCACGGAATATTTTATAATGATCGGATTCTTTTGATTATTTTCAGGTGGTTTGTGAAGTTCTTTGCCGATTACACCAACCTTGCGCTGATCGCGATCGCCCTCGTTTCGGGCGGCATGCTGGCCTGGCCGGTATTCAAGCGCGGCGGTCGCGGTCTGTCGACCATGGAAGCGACCCAGCTCATCAATCGTAAGGGCGCCGTCGTCCTCGATGTCCGCACGGCAGAGGAATTTGCCACGGGTCACCTGCCTTCCGCACGCAATGTGCCGCTCGACGACGTCGAACAAAAGGTCGCGGGCGTCATCAAGAACAAGGCTGCGCCGGTCCTCATCGTCTGCAAGAGCGGTCAACGCTCGGCGCGCGCTCAGACGCTCCTTCGCAATCTTGGTTATGCTGAGGCATTCAGCCTCCAGGGCGGTGTGTCCGCCTGGCAGGAAGCCGGCCTTCCGGTAGTCAAGTAATCCAGGAGTTGTCATGCCGAAGATCGTGATGTACAGCACGCAAGTGTGCCCGTATTGCCAGATGGCGGAGCGTCTGCTGCGCCAGCGCGGTGTTCAGGAGATCGAAAAGATTCTGATCGACAAGGAACCCGCCCGCCGTGAGGAAATGATGACGCGCACGGGGCGTCGCACCGTACCGCAAATCTACATCGACGAGCGTCATATTGGCGGCTACGACGATCTTTCGGCACTCGATCGTGCCGGTGGTCTCGCCCCGCTCTTGCAAGCGGCTTGATCCCGCCTGCAAAATAGACGTCCAGCCGCGTCACTGCGCGGCTGTCTTCATTCCAAGGAAACGAAATGTCCGACCAGAATCAGCCGTTTTTCAGCATCCAGCGCGCCTACCTGAAAGATCTGTCGCTCGAGCAGCCGAATTCGCCCGCGATCTTCCTCGAGCAGGAGATGCCGACCGTGGAAGTGCAGCTGGACGTGGCAGCAGAACGCCTGGCCGAAGAAATCTTCGAAGTCGCCGTGATCGCCACCGTGACGGCCAAGATCAAGGACAAGGTCGCGTTCCTGGTCGAAGGCAAGCAAGCCGGTATCTTCGAAATCCGCAACGTGCCGGTCGAGCAACTCGATCCGCTCATCGGTATTGCCTGCCCGACGATCGTCTACCCGTACCTACGTGCGAACGTGGCCGATGCCATCAGTCGCGCAGGCTTCCAGCCGATTCATCTGGCGGAAGTGAATTTCCAGGCGCTGTATGAGCAACGCCTGGCGCAACTGGCCGAGCAGCAGGCAGCCAACGGCGAGACGCCGGCCCCGGGCATCGTGATGCCCGACGGCTCGTCCGCCCAGACCCACTAAGCGCTTGCGCTTCATCGACGCCATGGCCCGCCTGTGCCGGTGATGGCGTCGAGGTCTCCCTCATGAAGATTGCCGTATTCGGTGCAGGTGCCTGGGGCACCGCGATGGCGAGTCACATGGCAGCACGCCATGACGTCGTTCTGTGGGCGCGCGACGCCGCGCTGATGACACAGTTGACCGCCACCCACGAGAATTCCGCTTATCTCCCCGGCTCCCCGCTGTCCCCCCGTTTGCGGTTCGAGTCCGATTTTGCGACGGCGATGGCGCATGGCACGGGCGAACGCGCCTTGTGCGTTGCCGCCGTACCCGTGGCGGGTCTGCGTACGCTTGCCGGCCATCTGGCGCGGGCCGGCGATGTGCCGCAGAACCTGGTCTGGCTGTGCAAGGGTTTCGAGGCCGATACCGGCCTGTTGCCGCATCAGATCGTCGCCGAGGTTTTCCCGTCGGTCGCCGGCGGGTCGCTGTCCGGCCCGAGCTTCGCGCGCGAAGTCGCGCAAGGGCTGCCCGCCGCGCTGACGATTGCGAGTGCGGCCCCGACCCTGTGTGAACTGACGATCGCAGCGTGCCATTTTGGCGCCCTGCGTATCTATTCGAGCAACGATCTCGTTGGTGTCGAAGTTGGCGGCGCCGTGAAGAACGTGCTTGCGATTGCGACTGGCGTAAGCGATGGCCTCGGACTTGGTCTGAACGCGCGCGCCGCATTGGTTACGCGCGGTCTGGCCGAAATGACGCGACTGGGCGTGGCACTGGGCGGCAAACCCGAGACGTTCATGGGACTTGCCGGCATGGGCGACCTGATCCTGACGGCAACCGGCGATCTTTCGCGCAATCGCACGGTCGGATTGCAGCTCGCGTCGGGCAAGTCGCTGGACGAAGTCCTCGCATCGCTGGGGCACGTGGCGGAAGGCGTACGATGTGCGCGTGCGGTCCGTGATCTGGCACGCGCGCATGGGGTCGAAATGCCGATTACCGACGCCGTGTGTGCAACCTTGTTCGATGGGCTGCCCGCTCGTGCGGCGGTCGAAGCGCTGCTGCGGCGCGACGCCCGCGCAGAACGCGAAGACGACGGCCAGCCGGGCTGACCTGTTGGCACCGGCGTCCCGCCGGTCCGCGCATTCCCCCGGCGGCGATCCCGTCGTCGATACACGCACAACGGAGTCAGGCCCATGTCGCAAGGTTTCCCGTCTCACGTTCGTCTTCACGCCTCCCGGGGCGACATCACACAATCCACGCTCGACGCTATCGTCAACGCCGCGAACGAGTCGCTGCTGGGTGGCGGCGGCGTCGATGGTGCAATCCATCGCGCCGCGGGACCAGCGCTTCTCGAAGCCTGCCGCAAGCTGCATGGCTGCCCGACAGGGCAGGCGAAGCTCACGCCTGGATTCCGCCTGAAGGCGAAGTTCGTGATTCATGCCGTCGGCCCCGTCTGGCATGGCGGGGCCAACGACGAGCCCGCACAGCTTGCAAGTTGCTATCGCGAAAGCCTGCGTCTGGCAGCCGGGCAGGGGTGCCGCAGCGTCGCGTTCCCAGCCATCAGTTGCGGAGTCTATGGGTACCCGGCGGAACTCGCCGTGCCGCTGGCGGTGTTCACGGTGCGCGATGCGCTACCGCACTACCCGGGTATCGAACATGTCGAGTTTGTGTGCTTCGACGACGCGATGCTTGCTGCCTACCAGCGCGAACTCGCGAGTCAGGATCCGCCAGCGTAATCCTGCTGACGCCACGCCTCGAACACTACGACCGCGACCGTATTCGACAGATTGAGACTGCGATTGCCCGGGCGCATGGGCAGACGCACCCGTTGCGTTGTCGCGAACGTGTCGAGCAGTTGCGGGTCGAGGCCGCGTGTCTCGGACCCGAAAACGAACCAGTCGCGGGGCGAGAACGCAAGCTCTCCGAATGGGCGGGAACCGCGTGTGGTCAGCGCGAACATGCGTGAAGGGTCGGGCGCTTCCGATGCCAGAAACGCCGCCCAGTCCCGATGCACTTTCATCTCCGCATACTCGTGATAGTCGAGCCCGGCACGCCGCATGCGCGCATCGTCGAGTGGAAAACCGAGCGGTTCGATCAGATGCAGTCGTGCGCCCGTGTTGGCGCAAAGGCGAATCACGTTGCCGGTATTCGGTGGGATTTCGGGAGAGACGAGAACGACGTTGAACATAAGATCTGGACAGAGTGAATAGGGCAGTCAATGAGCCGGTGAATGGGACGGCAAACCAGGTGGTCAGGATGACGTGCGATCCGGCGGGGCGGCGTTGGCCGCCGTTCGGTTGTGGTTTGGCGGCGTACGCAACACGACGGCGGCAAGCACATGGGCAGCACCGGCCCGTTTAAGTGCGGCAGCGGCTGCGTCGCAGGTCGCGCCCGTGGTCATCACGTCGTCGATCAATACGATGTGGCGACCTTTCGCGCGCTCGCCGGCCACGAAGACACCGCGTAAATTCCGTCGACGCTCGTCGCGGGAAAGGCGTCGCTGCGCGGCCGTGGTCCGTTCTCGATGCAGGACGTCCGCGCTGGACGGCAGACGCGCCCGGCGCGAGGCGACACGCGTCAGCTCCCATGCCTGATTGAAACCGCGCGACGCCAGCCGCGAGGCCGCTAGCGGCACGGGCACCAACAGCGGCGTTTCGTGATCGCGGAAGCGGTCCGCGAGCGCCTCTCCGAGGCGTTCGCCGAATTCTCGCGTGAGCGGCAATGCACCATGGTATTTCAGACGAATCATCAATGTATCCAGCGGCGCGACGTAATCTGCGAGCGTCAGGGCCGCGTCGAATGCCGGACGGTACGTCAAGCACTGTCCGCACAGCGTTGAGGTTGGGGTGCGGCAAATTGTCGCACTCGTTCCGTCCTCCGCCAACGTCTGCCGCGGCAACGCGATCGCGCACTGTACACATCGCGCAGGCATGACGGCATGCGACGCATCGAAGCCGGCCGCGCACGCTTCGCATATCTGCCGCGACGCGCGCCGGCGGCAGACGGCGCAATGATCGGGCAACGCCATGCGCAGCAGTCTGCCCGCGAGCCGGGCCGGTGTGAGGAGAGGGAAGGGAAGCAGGGGCACGGCGTTGGATGTGAGCGAAGGTGGAAGAGGGCTGAAGAAGGCTGAAGAAGGCGGAACAGTGCCATCGGCGAGCTGGCAGCCGCGGCGATCCGAACGCACATTCACCTTGGTCGCGCCGGTGACTGGATATACCCGGGCGGCTGGCCGGTGCCCGATGCGCTCCGACCGCAACGAGTATACTGCCGACTCGTCTTTTCGCCTGTCCCATGAAGCCCTCCGACGCTCCCCAAACCCAGTCCTCCGCGTTCCCTGCACGCTTCTTGCGCTCGGCTTTCGACCGTCGCGCGCCGAACTGGCACGACGCCGATTTCCTGATGCGGGAGGTGGCGTCGCGGCTGGCGAGCCGGCTCGACTACATCAAGCTCAAACCGAAACGCGTGCTCGACGCCGGTTGTGGCACGGGCGGCGATCTGCTGAGTTTCGGCGAGCGCTATCCCGACGCGTATTGCGTGGGACTCGACGCGTCCTTCGCGATGGCCAGGGCGGCTGCGGCAGCGCGTGCACCCACGGGCTGGCGTCGTTTGCTGCGAAGCGCGCCCCCCTACGGTGTGGTGCAGGCCGATTTTGCGGCGCTGCCGTTTGCGCCGCGTTCGTTCGATCTCGTCTGGTCGAACCTCGCGCTTCACTGGTATCGCGAGCCGCACCGCGTGATCCCCGAATGGCATCGTGTGCTGACGACCGACGGCCTGCTGATGTTTTCGGCGTATGGCCCGGATACGTTGCGCGAATTGCGTGCCGCGTGGGCGCAAGTCGATAGCCTGCCGCACGCGCTGGAGCCGACGGACATGCACGATCTGGGCGACATGATGGTGGCGAGCGGATTCGACACGCCCGTGACCGACATGGAGCGGCTCACGCTGACGTTTGAATCGCCCGATACGTTATTGCGCGACGTGCGCCTGCTCGGCGTGAACCCGTTGCCGGAGCGTCGTCAGGGGCTCACGGGGCGGGCGCGGCTGGCGGCGTTGCGTGCGGCGCTGGAGCGTCAGCGTGGTAGCGACGGCACCATCGCCCTGACGTTCGAACTCGTCTACGGTCACGCCTGGAAGGTCCCCGAAAAGACCGATGCCGCCGGCAATGCCGTCGTGCGTATTCAGGACATCGGACGTGGCGGCCGGCCCCGCTGAGACGAGGTAAGGGCGGTCGATCGCCTGTCGCGAACGTTTTCTTCGCGCGCTCGCCTGCCTTGTCTTTGACGTTCGCACCCTCGGCGGAAATGCCCGCCGGCTGCCTTTCCTCGTTTCCTCCCAATTTCTGCGCCGCATCGCGTGAATGACGTCACGCGTCGATGCTCGCGCTCGACTCGACTTGCCTCGCCGCAGCCTGCGTCCTACACGACCATGCAGGTGTTCTGCGCTCGCCGGCTTCGCTTAAATGGTGATTCACGGCGTGCATCGGCGCAGAAGGTTTTCGAGGGCCAGCATCTCGATTTCGGCGCGCTTTCCACGCCTTCGCGTCGCCAGAAGGCGAACTTCCGGGAGGTGGGCAGTGAGTTATCAGCACGATACGTGGGCGGTGCCGCAGCGGGGCGAACCTGCGCGATGCGACCGGTCTCGCGGGGCGCCGATGCTTCGCGTCGACGGCGAGTTCCTGCGTCCCACCGTTCCCGTGTTCACGGCCATCGACGGCCTGTGTCCGGCGACGGTCCATCTCAAGCTCGAAGGACTGAATGCCGCGGGATCGATCAAGCTGAAGACGGCGCTGCAATTGATCGACGACCTGGAAGCGACGCATCGGATTCACGCGAACACGCAGATCGTGGAATCGTCATCCGGAAATCTCGGGGTAGCGCTGGCGATGGTGTGTGCCAATCGCGGGTACCGGTTCACCTGCGTGACAGACCCCAATACGTCGCGGCAGGCGGTGAAAGCCATGCAGGCGGCGGGTGCCCGTGTGGTGAAGGTCGAGCGGCGTGATGCACAGGGCGGATATCTCGCAACACGGATCGCGTGGATTCGCGAACAGGTGGCCCGCGATCCACGTTGTCTGTGGGTCAACCAATACGCGAGTCCAGGCAACTGGCGCGCCCATTTTCGCTGGACGGCTCCCGAGATTTTCTCGGCGCATCCCGACGTCGACCATCTCTTCGTGGGTGCGGGAACGACAGGCACATTGATGGGGTGTCTGCATTATGTGCGCGCGCATCGTTTGCCGACACGCGTCGTGGCCGTCGATGCCATCGGGTCCGTCACGTTCGGTGGCCCTCCGGGGTCACGCCGGATTCCGGGGCTTGGCACGAGTTGCCGGCCACCGCTATGCGATTCGCCGGATGCGGAGCCGCCCGATGCCATCGTCCACGTTGCCGAGCAAGACACCCTTCGTATGTGCCACATGCTGGCAACGCGAGGCCTCGTTGCCGGCGGCTCGACGGGAAGTGTACTGAGGGCCATTCAGATGTCTGCGGCGAACATCGCGGCCAGCGACACGGTGGTCGCCATTGCCCCTGACATGGGCGAGAAGTATCTCGACACGATTTACGACGCCGAGTGGGTAGCGAGGGAATATTCCGGCAGCCCGGACAATGCATCGTTCGGCACCTCGGGCACGGCCGCAACGTCCGATTCCATAGAAGTCGTCTCCCCGTCCCTGTCATGAACCGACTCCCGAATCCGCAGTTTCGCGTGTTCACCGGCGAGCAGATCGGCGCCGCGGTGCGCGATGGAAAACGCGACGTACTCGACACGGTCGAAGCCGCTTATCGCGCGCACCACGCTGGCCGAACGGTCAATCCGCAAAGTCAGTTTCTCCGCTTTCCCGATGCACAGCGCAATCGCATCATCGCGTTGCCAGCGCATATTTGCGACGACGCCAGCGCAGGTGTCACCGGCATCAAATGGATTTCGAGCTTTCCGGAGAACATCGAGCGCGGTGTGCCGCGCGCCTCTGCCGTGCTTATCCTGAACGATGCCGAAAGCGGGTATCCGATGGCCTGCATGGAGGCGAGCATCATCAGTGCCGCACGGACGGCAGCCAGCGCCATCAGCGCGCTGCGGTGTCTGACACGCGGCGATACGTTGCGGCGCCGCCGCGTGGCGTTCATCGGGGCGGGCGTCATCGCGCGGCATGTGCTCGAGAGTCTGCCGCTTGCGGCGCTGCCCGTGGGCGATATCGTGGTTCACGACCTGAACATCGGCTACGCCGAGTCGCTCGCTGCCCGAGCCAGAACACACATGGGCTTCGATAGTCGTACCGAAGCCTCGCTGGAGCGCGCGGTGCGCGAATCCGACGTGATCGTATTCGCAACGACGGCGGCTTCGCCTCATTTACGGGACCCCGACTGGTTTTCGCACTGCCCGGTGGTGTTGCACCTGTCGCTGCGCGATCTTGCACCGCCCATCGTGCTGGCCTCATACAACGTGGTTGACGACATCGATCACTGCCTGCGGGCGATGACGTCGTTGCACCTCACGGAGGTGGCAACCGGGCACCGTCGTTTCGTCACGACGTCGTTGCCACACTTGCTGTGCGGCGGCGAGCTTCCCGCAAGAGATCGCCCCATTCTCTTTTCACCCTTCGGGCTCGGCATTCTCGACATAGCCGTCGGGCACTGGCTCTACCAACGCCTGGCTGCCAGGCAAGCCCCTGTTCCCCGCTTCTTCTTCGATATGCAACGCGCATGACCACAGCTTCCCACTGCCCCTCATTTCCCTCGCACGACAACGTTTCGCCACTTGCCGAAGGATTCGCCGACGTGCTCGTCGGTTTGCAATATGGTGACGAAGGCAAGGCCAAGATCATCGACGCTCTCGCGCCGGAGTACGACGTGATTGCCCGCTTCAACGGCGGTGCAAACGCCGGTCACACCATCGATACACCCCAAGGCAGGATCGCGCTCAAGCAATTGCCGTCCGGTGTTTTTCACCCGCATGCCGCGCTCTATATCGGATCGGGTTGTGCCATCAATCCCTGGAAACTGGCCCACGAAATCGAGCAGGTGCGCAAGATGGGCATCTCGCTTGAAGGACGTCTTCATATCAGCGCGCGTGCGGCATTGGTGCAGCCGCATCACATCGTCATGGACAGGCGCGGGAGCGACGCGATCGGCACGACGGGCAACGGCATTGGTCCTTGTTATGCGGACCGCGCGCTGCGTGTCCGTAACGACACGCGCGTCAATTTGATGCTCGGCGACCTACTGGACAACGAGACGGACACCGTCGTTTCGATGCGAGACATTTTCACGCGCATGATTAACGCGGATGGCGGCACTTCGCCATGGGTGGCAGAAATGTCCGATCTGCTATTGGGCCTGCCGCGTGCGGCTCAGGTGCTGCGTGCCTACATCGAACCGGATCGCGGATGGCTCACGAGTCGCGTCAAGGCGGGCGCGAAGGTGCTGTTCGAAGGCGCCCAGTCGGTTCTGCTCGATGTCGTCGACGGCAGCCAGCCGTACGTCACGTCGAGCCATACGGTGCCGGCCTACGCGTACGTGGGCGGCGACCTTTCCCCGAAGTATCACCGGCGGACCATCGGCGTGGCCAAAGCCATCATGTCCCGTGTCGGGCGCGGGCCATTTCCTTCGGAGTTGGGCGGCGAACGTTCGGCGCAGTACTGCCACGACGCCTCTCTGTCGAAGGTCGGCAAGGACGAGGAGCAATCACGTTTTTCCGCGGAAAAATTGCTGCGTTCGAGCGACCCGTTCGACATCGGTACCGCACTTCGCATGCTTACGGGCGAGTACGGCACGGGCACCGGTCGACCGCGCCGCATTGGCATGCTCGATCTCGCGCAGTTGCGCGAAGTCATCAAGACGCATGGTGTGGACTGCGTCTACCTCAACAAGGTTGATTGTCTGGCCCACTACGCGAATTCGTCTTATCAGGGGGTGCCGGTGCGAGTACATCGCGGCTCGGTCTCCGGAGACGGCATGCCCAATGTCCTGATCTACCACGGTCTGACGGAGCAATCGCTGACGCTCGGACGCGAGGGGACACTCGACGCTGTCATGAACGGCTTCATCGACTTCGTGGAACGGCATATCGGCGCGCCGCTGACCGGCCTTGGCCTCGGCCCCGAGCGTGCCAGTCTTGTGTCGCTCGACGCGCATTCGCCCGCGCCCGTAGCGGCGGCCTTGCCGCATGTCTGATGCCGGAGACGAAATGAGCGAAACGAGAATCGTGGATTCGTCGCGTGCATCGTGGCCGGAGGTCGCGGCGGTCACACGCAGCGAAACCGAAGCGCCGTTCCCGCCGCTGTTGCCTGGACATCTGTTCTTCAATGTGTCGCTGATGCCCTATGCATTGCATCCGCTGGTGTGCGACCTTGGACAGGTGGCGCGACAGCGGCTGAGCGCATTACGGCTTGAGGACTATCTGAACAAGACCGAGCGCGTCGAACTTTACATCGTCAATCGGGCGATCGAAACGATGTTGGACATTCCGGGGATCACGTCCGTCAGCCGTGACGACCTGCTGGCGATCTACACGGACGAAGGGTTTCATACGTGGATGATGGAGCGGTTCCGACGGAAATTCCAACGTGTGACGGGGTACTGTCTGAGGCAGCGGCCATCCCCGAGCATGTCGCGGGTGCTCGCCATATGCGATCGGACATCGGTGCGGCATCGCGATGTGGCTGTCGTGGCGGCGGCGTCGGTGACGGAGACGTTGATTACGGGCACGTTGCGTCAGGCGGGCGCGGGCGACGACATCTACCCGCCGGTACGTACGCTGCTCGCGGAACATGGCGCGGACGAAATGCGACATCAGGCGGCGTTCGTCCGATTCGCCGGTGATTGGGTGCCGGCGTTGTCGCACGAGGAAAGAGAACTCCTCGACGCGCTCTTGCCCGAACTCATGGTGGCCTTTCTGTCGCCGGAATTGCCAATGTGGCGCGATCACCTGCTCGCGGTCGGGCTGAATGCAACGCAGGCGGATCAAGTGCTTCGCGAAAGCATCGAACCGCTGGACGTCGGCGTCCAAATGATGGAGGCGGCGCTGGTACCCCGGCGCCTCTTCGAGCGCCTGGGGTTATCGTGCGCCGAACGCTTTGCGCGGCATGCGAGCCGATGGCGGCCGCCTTGAAGAATCACCGACACGCGAACGACACGCCAACGAGACATCAACGAGACGCCAACGAGACATCAACGAGACGCCAACGAGACATCAACGAGGCACCAACGAGGCACCAACGAGGCACCAACGAGGCACCAACGAGGCACCAACGAGGTACCAACGAGACACCAACGAGACACCACGAGACACCACGAGACACCACGAGACACCACGAGACACCACGAGACACCACGAGACACCAACGAGGCAACAACGAGGCAACAACGAGGCACCAACGAGGCACCAACGAGGCAACAACGAGGCAACAACGAGGCAACAACGAGGCAACAACGAGACGCCAACGGGACATCAACGAGGCATCAACGAAGCATCAACGGAGCATCAGTGAATTGCTGATGAAGTGTGATTCTGGGAGGATGTGTGACCTGTCATTGGCTCGCCCCCGATTTGACGATGAGTGCGCCGGACTACCGGGCGCTGCTCGACGCCGCGCTGTCGTTCAAGCGTCGCTACCCTTTGCACACCGAGGGCGCCCTTCGGAACAGAACGATCTACTTTCTGTTCTACAACCCTTCGCTGCGCACGCGAAGCAGTTTTCTGTCAGGGTTGGCGCGATTGGGAGGCAACGCCATTGTGCTCGATCCGCACAACGGGATTTACACACCCGCGCTGCCCGATGCGGAGATCCCTTATTCGACGGAGCGGATTTCGGACGTGGCGCGCGTACTGTCGTCCTACGGCGACGGGATCGCCATCCGCATGTACGGAGCGCCGGCAGGGTGGGTCTATGGTGCAGCGCATCGGCACCTCGAAGCGTTCGCCGAGTCGAGCCGGGCGGCGGTCATCAATATGGAATGCGACCGCTTTCATCCGTGTCAGGCGCTCGCAGACATGATGACCTTGCGTGAGCGGCTGGGGGAATTGGCGGGGCGTCGGCTTTGTATCAGTTGGGCATACTCGGGAAGCTGGCACAAGCCTGTCGCTGTGCCGCAAAGTCTGTTGCTCGCGGCAGTCAAATCCGGAATGGACGTCACGCTGGCTCACCCCGCGCCGTTCGCCCTCGATCCCGAGGTGATGGAGGCCGCCAGACAGTTCGCACATCGAGCAGGCGCCCAGCTCCGGGTGACCGAAGACCTGCGCGATGGCGTGGCCGGGGCGCACGCCGTCTATGCGAAGTCATGGTGCAGTCTCGACCATTTGCCGCAGCGCTGCGGAGAACCGGTCGACGAAACGGCGATGCGCGATGTCTTCGAGCGGCATCGCGACTGGTGTATCGATGCCAATCTCATGCGCCTCGCGGCACCGCAGGCCGGATACCTCCATTGTTTGCCGGCAGACCGCGCACAGGAGGTGAGCGACAGCGTGATCGAAGGTCCGTCGTCCTGGGTTTTTCAGCAAGCCGAGAACCGGCTTCACGCGCAAAACGCCGTGATGACGCATCTGCTCAATCCGGGGGCGCTGTCGTGATTCCATCCTTCTCGTACCGCTACGCATGTGTGCGCTGTGCGACGCCACAGGCATGGGGCGCCATCCGGTATCGCTGCCACGTCTGCGGCCAGAATCTGCGCGTCGAGCGAAAGGCGGGGGCGGACTCGCCATCGGCGGTCGATATCCTGAACGCATTTCACCGGAGCGAAATGCATGGCATGTGGCGATACGCCGCGCTGCTGCCCGTGGAAGCCCATTGGGGGAGTCGATTGCGCGTTGGCGGAACGCCGATGATCGATTGTGGCGACGATGGCGGTGTGCATCTTTGGGTCAAGGACGACGCACGCAACCCGAGCGGCTCGCTCAAGGATCGTGCGACCGAGTTGGTGATTGCCGTCGCGCGGCGGGCCGGGTGCGCGCATGCGGTGACGGCATCGACCGGGAATGCGGGGGCATCGCTGGCATGCATCGCCGCGTCGCAGGGAATGAGGGCCACGGTCGTCGTTCCGGCGAGCACGCCGTTTGTCAAACTGGCGCAGATCCGCGCCTACGGCGCGACGATTCACAAAATCGATGGAAGCTATGACGATGCCTTCGAGATGGCACAGCGCATGGCAGACGACACGCGCGTGTGCTGCAGAAACACGGGCAGCAATCCCTTCACGCGCGAAGGAAAGAAAACATGTGCGTTCGAAATCGCGGAGGCGTTCGACTGGCGTGTGCCCGACTGGGTCATCGTGCCAACGGGCGATGGCAACATCCTGTCAGGCATTGCGGCGGGATTTCTCGATCTCTTCGCCTTGGGGGTGACATCGGCGGTACCGCGCCTGCTGGCCGCGCAGGCGGTCGGTTCGGATAGCATTTCGCGGGACTGGCGAGCGTACGACGACGAGACGAGGGCGTTGCCGGAGTCACCTACCGCCGTCATGCCGGACACGGTGGCCGATAGCCTCTCGGTGGGCCGGCCGCGAGACCACTTCGCCGCCTTGCACGCGCTTCGCGCGACACGGGGCGCCTGCGCCGCGCTGGACGACAGGCATATCGTGGATGCGTCGCGCTCGCTCGCACAGCGCTTTGGATTGTGGTTCGAACCCTCCACGGCGGCGGGCTACGCGGCGCTCCGCGCATGTCGTGCCTCGGGGAAAATCCGGCCGGGCGAAAGCGTTGTGTTGCTCGGCACCGGCAGCGGACTGAAATCGCCGGAGCGTTTCGACAGTGCGTTACCGGCAGCCCGGCCGACGAGTGCGGGCGCGCCGCCGTGGTCTGTCCATGACGATCGAAAGGCTCTCGATGCGGGCAACGCCGGAGGGCAAGCATGACCGGCCGACGTGTCATCGTGCTCGGTGCCGGTGTGAGCGGCCTGACGACCGCCGTCGCCATGTCGCTTGCCGGGTGCCGCGTCGTCATCCACTCGGCGGAGGCGCCCGCGCAGACGACGTCGGCGCTGGCCGCGGCGATCTGGCATCCGTTTTATCAGGCCCCGGATCTCGTGTACCTCGCGCGAGCGCGGCAAACATACGCGACGTTGCATCGGCTGTCCGCGGACGCGACGTCCGGTGTCAGCATGCGAACGTTGACCGAGTACTTCCGCCACGATGCCGGCATGCCGTGGTGGGCCGAATGTGCCGATGGGCTCGCACGCGTGCCGGCGACCGACGTACCGTCGCGCTTCGCCAGCGCCTATCGTATGGACGTGCCGGTCGCCGATACGGGGACTTACTTGCGATACCTGATGAACATGTTCCTTGACCTTGGCGGATCGTATGTTCAGCGCCGGGTCGAGGATCCCGCAGGATTGCTCGACGAGACCGACGTCGTCGTGAGTTGCTGCGGCTATGGCAGCCGCGAGTTCGGCGACGACGGTCTGTCGCTCTCGCGTGCGGTCGTGCTGCGCGCCAACCGCGACGACGCCGTGCGCGGGTGCTACATCGACGACTCGGATCCCGCGGCACCCACGTACATCGTCGAGCGCAATGACGACATCGTTCTGGGGGGCACGGCCGACCCCGGCCTGACGTCGACGATGATCGGAGAGCAGCAGATCGCCGATATCGTGCATCGCTGTGCCCGGCTTTGCGAGGCCGTGGCGGCGTTGCAAATCGTCGACGCCCGCGTGGGGTTTCGCCCCGTACGTCGTGCCCCACGCGTCGCGCAAGACGAGCGGCATTCACGCTTGTTTCACAACTACGGTCACGGCGGCGGTGGATTCACGTTGTCATGGGGGTGTGCCAACGAGGTCCTTCGGCTCGCGGGCGTTGGCACCGCCCGGGTTTGATCGCGTCTGCACGGCAGCCGTCGCGAAGTCGGGTCGATGCATGCGTCGGCGTGGAAGGACGACGGTCCTCGCTTCGCCAGCACGTGGTTGAGGACGGACGTGAGACACGGAACGAGGGGCGACCCGCGCGGCGAGCCCTGCGCTACAGCGAGTCAACGAGGCATGAGGAGGCACGATGGAACTGGACCCATCGACACTGGATGAGACGAGTATCTACAACTTCATGATGAGCACGATCCTGCCGCGCCCGATTGCCTGGGTAAGCACCGTCGACGCCGGGGGGCGGACGAATCTGGCGCCGTTTGCGTATTTCATGGGGGTGTGTTGTGTGCCGATGACGGTGCTGTTCTGTCCGGTCGTGCCGCCGTATCCCCGGCGCAAGAAGGACACCTTATGCAACATCGAAGCCGTGCCGGAGTTCGTCGTTAACGTGGCCAGCGCTGCCTGCATCGATGCCGTGAATCTTTCGGCGGCACCACTGCCACCCGGAGAATCGGAGTTCGATCTCACCGGCATGACGCCCGTGCCGTCCTCACGTGTGCGCCCGCCGCGCGTGAGCGAGGCTGCCGTTGCGTACGAATGCCGGGTGCGCGACATCATCGAAATCAGCGCGGCGCCTGGCGGCGGATGGGTCGTGCTGGGGACCGTGCTTGCCGCGCACGTCGACGATGCGTTGCTCGACCCCGCGACATGTCACGTCGATTTGCACGGTCTGCGTCCGGTCGGGCGTCTCGGCGGCGGGGCATTCGTAAATGCGGCCAGCGATACGTTTACGTTGACACGCTACAAGACACTCGCCGATCTGGCGACGCGCAGGTGATGCCCGGTGACGTTGGGCGGCGCGGCGTTGTCGAGCAGGCCGTAATCGCCCGCGAGCTTCGCGGCGCGATGACGGCTCGATACGTCGAACTTTCGCATGGCCGAGCGCAGATGGAAGACCACCCCGTGCTCCGAGATCGTCAGAATGCGTCCGATCTCCCACGACGTCTTGCCACGCGCCACCCATGCCAGGCACTCGCGCTCGCGCGGGGTCAGTGCCGGTGCGGCGCGACGTGCCGCGTCGCGTAGCACGATGCGCCAAACGGCGTCATGCACGTGCGTGGCCAGCACCGCCCCTGCATGCTGCCGCCACGGTGAGTGGCCGAAATTCGGCGTCCCCGGCATCCCCGGCATCCCCGTCATCCGGGGAAATTTCGGCATTCGCGGGATTGCGGGTACATGGCACAGACGGCGCATGGGTGCGTGCGATGGCGATGTGGGGAACGAGGACGAACAGGGAAACGACCGCCGGGGCGACGACAGGCACAGCGTGCCCGACGCCCCGGATGGCGCGAAGACTGGATACGTCACGCCGAAGCGCAATCCCGCCGCACGCTGCTCGTCGAGCAGACGCCGGGCGTCGGGCGACGTGTACAACCCCGCCGTCCATTCGACGGGCGTGAGTTGATGCGCCGCCAGCGATAGCGCGGGATCGATGTCCTCGTAGTGCTGCGCGTCGTACCGTTGTTGCCAGTCGCGCGGCCAGTTGCCGAGGCGTGGCGCCGCCAATGTGCCGTCGGGCAACGGGAAATGCCCGCGATAACGGAAGAAGCGCTGCCCGAGCGCGGCACAGAGCGGCGGCAGCCATGCCCGCAGGACGTCGAAATCGGTGGCGGCGCGCAAGGCGCCCAGGCCATCGGCAAACGGGCGGTAGGTGAAGCGATGCGTGGCTCGCATGGCATGACGATGTAGGGAACATGTTTCGCTTGTAGCATGTGTCCGGTACGCGTGCGCATCGCGTGCCGTTGAGCTGTCGTGAGGGGAATGCGGGGAAGGCGCCCGAACATCGCGACGTCCACACCGCCGAAGGGCGGTAGCGTTATGGCAACGCGGACAGTCGTGGACGCGATGCCGAAACGCGGGGCGCGACATAACGTCGCATGCGAAATCGGCTGCACCGTCTACTGTTGATGGATATCGGACGAATCCCGCATCGCAGCGACGAGTTTTTGCGGGGGGCGCGAGCGTGTGGCGAGTTCGATGCGGGTCATGAAGTGACGCGAAAAAGACGCGATGCACCGATCGCGCGTCTTGTCGATCAGGGTATTCAGGACACCGCAACGAGTCGCATCGTGTTGCAATGTGTCAAACCGGCGACGCATAGGGAGTATCCCGTAGTTGCCCGGCGGCTGGAATTTTTCGCTAGGGGAATTACCGGATTTCCCTTTTGCATCAATGAGTTCAGGAGGATGCTATGGCGCGCCAAATACTCGGTATCAATGTTGTCGCCTGGAGAATGCGCGTTCTATAATGCGGCAGTTTGTCGCGGCCCGGACGCAACTGGTTCCCGGCCGTCGGACATGAAAGACCCAAAATGCCCCACGGGTGACGGCGATGCTCGCAGCCTCCTCTTCCGATGCCGGACCGGTGACGAAGGAATGGACGCACAAGCGCAACTGCGCGATATCGCCGCGCCAGTTTGTCCTGTTCTACCTGTCGTTGGCCGCCGTGTCACTGGGTGTTGCCTTGATTGCGGCGTGGCGCGGTGGGTGGTTGGTCTTGCCGTTCACAGGCCTGGACTTGTTCGTGGTGGGCGTTGCGTTCGTCATTCATGCCCGGCATGCCACAGATTACGAGGTCATTCGGTTGTCGCCCGTGAGCCTTGTGGTCGAGCAACGTTCAGCACAGAGGTTGACGCAGTTCGAGTTCAATCCCCGCTGGGTACGCATCGACATCGAGAAGCCGCCGCGCACGCGCATCGTTTTGCGCTCGGGTAGCCGCTCGGTCACCGTCGGTGCCTATCTTGCGCCGCATCGCCGCGAAACGTTTGCGCGCGAGCTGCGCCGTTGTCTTGCCCAACAGGCCTGAGAGATGGAGACGATCTCGGGCGACCGCCAGGGAGGATTTGGATGGTAATTTTGGGTAAGGAAGCTATGAAAAAAACGAAACACGCCTTGGCGGCTTTCCTTGCGGGCGCCTCACTGCTCGCCGGCGCTCCGGCACTGGCGGCCGTCTCCGATATGCCGGGGGGGCCGGCCGTCAACGAACTCAACTTCCAGCCGCCGGTCACGAAACTCGCGCAAGAGCTTCACAGCCTTCACACCATGATGCTGATCATCTGCCTGGTGATCTTCATCGCGGTGTTTGGCGTGATGTTCTACTCGATCATCAAGCACCGCAAATCCAAGGGCCATCAGCCCGCGAATTTTCATGAAAGCACCACAGTCGAGGTGATCTGGACGGTCGTGCCGTTCATCATCGTGATTCTCATGGCGTTGCCCGCCACGAAGACCGTCGTCGCCATGAAGGACACCACCAACGCCGACATCACCATCAAGGTGACGGGCTATCAGTGGAAGTGGGGCTACGACTACCTCAAGGGCGAAGGCGAGGGCATCAGGTTCCTCTCCACGCTCACTACGCCGCGCAGCCAGATCGACGGCGCCGAGCCCAAGAGCAATACGTACCTGCAGGAAGTCGACAACCCGATGGTCGTGCCGGTCAACAAGAAGGTGCGGCTGATCACGACGGCCAACGACGTCATCCACTCGTTCTACGTGCCCGCCTTCGGCATCAAGCAGGACGCCATTCCGGGCTTCGTGCGCGACACGTGGTTCAAGGCGGAGAAGGTCGGCGAATATCGCGGCTTCTGTACCGAACTGTGCGGCAAGGAACATGCGTTCATGCCGGTGGTCGTGAAGGTCGTTTCCGAAGACGACTACAACAAGTGGGTCGACACGCAGAAGAAGCAGATGGCGGCGTCGGCCGACGATCCGAACAAGACCTACACCGTGCAGGAACTGATGGAGCGCGGCCAGAAGGTCTACGCGTCGAATTGCGCGGTGTGCCACCAGCCCAACGGCAAGGGCGGCGGTGCGTTCCCGGCGCTCGATGGCGGCAAGATCGTGACCGGTCCCGTGGCCGATCACGTCAGTATCGTGCTGCACGGCAAGAATGCGATGCCGACTTGGTCGCATCTGAACGACGTGGAGCTTGCGGCCGTCATTACATACGAGCGCAATTCGTGGAGCAACAAGACCGGCGACGTCGTTCAGCCGGCGCAGGTGCGCGAAGCGCGCGGCAACAAGTCGGCCAACGCGGCCGGCGCCGCGGCAGACGCAGCGAAGAACAGTTAAGTCGTTCGACCAGTTCGAAGCAAGGAGATTGGGTATGAGTTCCATCGCTCACGATCACGTGGCGGGTCACGACGATCACGCGCACGACCATCCGCACGGATGGCGTCGCTGGCTGTTCGCGACGAATCACAAGGACATCGGCACGATGTACATGATCTTCTCGTTCGTCATGCTGCTCTCGGGCGGCGTGATGGCCTTGATGATCCGTGCGGAATTGTTCGAGCCGGGCTTGCAGTTCATTCGTCCGGAGTTCTTCAACCAGCTCACCACCATGCACGGGCTGGTCATGATTTTCGGCGCGATCATGCCGGCGTTCGTCGGCTTTGCGAACTGGATGATCCCGCTGCAGATCGGCGCGTCCGACATGGCTTTCGCGCGCATGAACAACTTCAGCTTCTGGCTGCTGCCGGTCGGCGGTCTGCTGCTGATCTCGTCGTTCCTCGTGCCGGGCGGCGCGACCGCGGCGGGCTGGACGATGTATGCGCCGCTGTCGGTGCAGATGGGGCCGGGCCAGGATCTGGCGATTTTCGGTGCGCACATTCTCGGCGCGTCGTCGATCATGGGCGCAATCAACATCATCGTCACGATTCTGAATATGCGCGCACCGGGCATGACGCTCATGAAGATGCCGATGTTCGTGTGGACGTGGCTGATTACCGCCTATCTGCTCATTGCCGTGATGCCGGTGCTCGCGGGCGCGATCACGATGCTGCTCACGGATCGCCATTTCGGGACGTCGTTCTTCAACGCCGCGGGCGGCGGCGACCCGGTCATGTATCAGCACATCTTCTGGTTCTTCGGACACCCGGAGGTGTACATCATGATTCTGCCGGCGTTCGGGATCGTGTCGCAGGTGATTCCGGCATTCTCGCGCAAGCCGCTGTTCGGCTATAGCTCGATGGTGTACGCCACGGCATCGATCGCGATTCTGTCGTTCATGGTGTGGGCGCACCACATGTTCGTGACCGGAATGCCGGTGACCGGCCAGCTGTTCTTCATGTACGCCACGATGCTGATCTCCGTGCCCACGGGCGTGAAGGTCTTCAACTGGGTCGCGACGATGTGGAAGGGCGCCCTCACGTTCGAGACGCCGATGCTCTTCGCCGTGGGCTTCCTGTTCGTGTTCACGATGGGCGGCTTCACGGGCCTGATGCTCTCGCTCGCCCCGCTCGATATCCAGATGCACGGCACTTACTACGTGGTGGCGCACTTCCACTACGTGCTGGTGGCGGGGTCACTCTTCGCGTTGTTCTCGGGGTTCTATTACTGGGTACCGAAGTGGACAGGCCACATGTATAACGAGTGGCGCGGCAAGTTCCACTTCTGGGGCTCGCTCATCACGTTCAACGTGACGTTCTTCCCGATGCACTTCCTGGGGCTGGCCGGCATGCCGCGTCGCTACGCCGACTACCCGGCGCAGTTCACCGACTTCAACCAGTTGGCGACCATCGGTGCGTTCGGCTTCGGCCTGATGCAGGTGTACTTCCTGTTCTGGGTGGCGCTGCCGGCATGGCGCGGCGGCAAGGCCGCGGAAGCCAAGCCGTGGGATGGTGCGCAAGGGCTGGAGTGGACCGTGCCGAGCCCGGCGCCGTTCCACACGTTCGAGACGCCGCCGAAGGTGCATTGAGCATGGCACTCAGTCGCGAACAGCGCGCGAAGAACCTGCGCACCGGCCTGATTCTCGGTTCGGTCGTGCTGGCCTTCTTCGTGGGCGTGATGATCAAGACCAAGCTGTTGGGCGGGCTGTAGATGACTGGCCCGCGACGCATCAACGTGCGCACCTTCAGCAAGTTGTTGCTGCTGGTCGCGGTGATGTTCGGTTTCGGCTACGCGATGGTGCCGTTCTACCGTGCGTTCTGCGACCTCGTGGGCATCAACCAGCTGGGCGATCGCACGACCGGGATCAGCGCGCGCAATTCGCAGATCGACGAGAGCCGCACGATCACGGTCGAGTTCGACGCCAACGCGCAGGGACCGTTGCGCTTCAAGCCGGCGAAAAGCAGTCTGACGGTGCATCCGGGGCAGATCGCGACCATCGAGTACGAAGTGGCGAATCAGCAACCACACGAAGTCCGCGCACAGGCGATCCCGAGCTACGCACCGGCACAGGCGGCGAGCTACTTCAAGAAGATCGAGTGCTTCTGCTTCACGCAGCAAACGCTCAAGGCCGGTGAGGCCAAGGAGTTTCCGGTGGTGTTCGTGGTCGACACGAAGCTGCCCAAAGATGTGAATACGATCACGCTGTCCTATACTTTTTTCGATCTCGGCAAGAACGACGCCAATCAACGCGCGGATGCCCCGGCGGGCACGCAGGTTGGCGAGGTGAGCGCAGGAGCGGCAGGAGGAGGCAGGGGCGGCAATGGATGACCTGAAGGAGGCGACCCAGCGCAAACTGTCATTCTTCCAGACCATCGGTGCGGTGTTCTGGTCGTTTTTCGGTGTGCGCAAGGGGCGTGATCACGACCGCGACATGGCGCAGCTCAACCCTGTGCATCTGATCGTGGCGGGATTGATCGGGGGCATCCTGTTCGTCGTGGCGCTGGTGTTTCTGGCGAAGCTCGCCATCCGGCTCGCGACGTGATTGGCATAGACAAAGAGAACCAAGCCTGGAGAGATAAGAATGAGTGGTCAACACCAAACGGCGCCTTACTATTTCGTGCCGGCCCCCTCGCGTCACCCGGTGAGTTGCAGCGCCGGCCTGCTGGTGCTGCTCGGTTCGGCCGCCGCGTGGGTCAATGGACTTTCGTGGGCGCCGTGGACGGCGCTGCTCGGCCTGCTGTGGGTGCTTTGGGTGCTGCGCGGCTGGTTCGGTGATTCCATCGCGGAGTCCGAGGGCGGGCTGTACGGCAAGCGCATCGACGTGTCCTATCGCTGGGGCATGAGCTGGTTCATCTTCTCCGAGGTGATGTTCTTCGCGGCATTCTTCGGTGCGTTGTTCTACGCGCGCACGCTGGCCATGCCGTGGCTGGGCGACCTCGATAACAAGCTGCTGTGGCCCGACTTCACTGCCGTGTGGCCGAACACCGGCCCGGCAGGCGTCGTCGACGCCTTCGAGACGATGGGCCCTTGGCCGATCCCGACGCTGAACACGGCCTTGCTGTTGACCTCGGGTGTCACGCTCACGATTTCGCACCACGCGCTGCGTGCGAACCATCGCGGCAGCGCCATCTTCTGGCTGTTCGCCACTGTCGTGCTGGGCTTCGTGTTTCTCGGCTTCCAGGCCTACGAATATCACCACGCTTACACCGAACTGAACCTGAAGCTGACCTCGGGCGTGTACGGCTCGACGTTCTTCCTGCTGACGGGCTTCCACGGCTTTCACGTGATGCTCGGCGCGATCATGCTCTCCGTGATGCTGGTGCGCCTGATGAAGGGGCATTTCACGCCGAATCATCACTTCGGCTTCGAAGGAGCCGCCTGGTACTGGCACTTTGTGGACGTGGTCTGGCTCGGGCTGTACGTGGTGGTTTACTGGCTCTGACACCGCTCGCGTCGTCGATACGGTCGCAAGGCTCTGGGACGCCGCCGGATTCCGGCGGCGTTTCCATTTGCGGCCGCCGCCACGCACGGCATTGCCGGATAGGAAGGGAGGGGGTTTCGAGCCCAACGAGCGGCTGAGCGAGACCGAATGCGGCCTTATGTCGCAGCGCAGTCATCCGGGCGGCAACGGGGCGGTGTTGCGATGACCGGAGGCGTCGTCGGACGCGATTCGGCGTGAAGTGTCGATGTAAAGCAGGCAGCGGGGGTGGGTGCGGCGATTTGCCGCGGGATGGCGGTGCGGGACTCAGTATCGTATGCCCGTGCTGTGAATCCACCCCATCCAGTTGGCGAACAGGATGAGCAGAAACAGCGTCACCGACAGGCCGACGCGCACGGCAAGCGATTGCACGGTGCGGTTCGAACGGCCTTTGTCCCGCATCATGAAAAACAATGCGGACGCCAGACTGCCGAGAATCAGGACGAAGGCGATGGCAACGATGATGCGCATGATCGGTCCGATGACGGGAATTCGCCATTATCGGCCAACGCCTGCGCGCTGGCACGCTGCAATGCAGTGTAGCCGGCGTGTGTCGCAAGCCATCGAACGACAGTCGGACAAGGACCGTACGTGTTGAAAACCCTATTGCGCGGCATGCGGCCGGTTCCGGCGCTGCTGATTTTGCTTGGCGTAACGCTCACGGCGGCGCTCGGCGTGTGGCAGTATCAGCGCGCGCAGCTGCGTCTGGCGCGTCAGGCGCAGATCGAACGGGCAGAGCGGGCACCGGTGATTGCTCTTGGGGCGCAGACCTATTCGCCGGCCGATGTCACGCATCGCCGCGTGCGCGTAACGGGGCGCTTTTTGCGCAACCGCGTGGTGTACCTGGACAATCGCCCACACAACGAACTACCCGGTTTCTACGTGGTGATGGCGTTGCAGGTGTCGCCGGATCACGTAGTGCTGGTCAATCGCGGCTGGTTGCCGCGCGATCTGCGCGATCGCGAATCGATCGTGCCTTACGCGACGCCGGCGGGGGACGTCACCGTGGAAGGCATCGCCGCGCCGGACCCGTCACGCGCGTTCGAGCTGGGGCACGGCGGCTCGGCCGCAGGTTTGGTGATCCGTCAGAATCTGGACGTGGCGGATTATGCGCGCGAGACCTCGCTGCCGCTGCAACCGTTCGTCATCATGCAGACCAACGACACGGGCGATCACCTGTTGCGCGATTGGCCTGCGCCGGCCAACGGCGCGGATCGCAACTATGGTTATATGGCGCAGTGGTTCGGCATGTCGCTGATTCTGGCGCTGCTCGGGCTGCGCCTGGCGTATCGGCGTGGACGCCGGCTGGCGCCGGCCGTCGACGATTCGACGTGCCCCTGACCCGGCCGCGGCCGGCATGATCGGGCATGAAGAGCTTACGGGCATAACACGCATAACACGCATAAGGGCAAAGGTGAACATGAGTGCAGATGTGAGGACCGCCGCAAGCGCCGGGCACACCGGCGAGCCGGCCGTCGACCCCGTGCAGCGACGCCGGGCGAGACGCATGCTCGTGCTGCTGTTCGCGGTGTGCGCAGCGCCGGCCGTTGCGGCATACCTGATGTATTACGTCTTCAAGCCGCAGGGCGGCACGTCTGCCTACGGCACGCTGATCGAGCCGCAGCGGCCACTGCCCGCATTGGTCGTGCGCGACGACGAAACGGGCGAGAGCCTGCCCCTGTCGTCGCTCAAGGGCAAATGGCTGATGATCAGCGCGGATACCGCCACGTGCGACGAGAATTGTGTGAGCAAGCTTTTCTACATGCGGCAAATCCGCGTCCTGCAGGGCAACGAACGCACGCGCGTGGAAACGTTGTGGCTCGTCACGGATGCTTCCGCAGTCTCGAAGCCCATTGACGAAGCCTACGCCGATACGCGACGCCTGCGCGCCGATCCGGTGGCCCTTGCGTCGTGGCTACCCACGCAGGAGGGCACCGGCCTGCGCGACCATATCTATCTGGTCGATCCGCTGGGCAATCTGATGATGGCGTTTCCGAAGAACGCCGATCCGGGCAAGATCAAGAGTGACCTGTCGCGGCTGCTCAAATGGTCCGGGACCGGTTGAGACCAAAAGTGAGCGAACCCTCACCAACCGGCAGTGCCGGCGCAGTCAGGACCTGAAACCCGTGCCGTGCGTGGCATCGCGTCGCGCCGGACATGACGAGAAACCGACGTAAAACCAATGCTTTACCTTCTGGAACTGGGCTTCATCGGCCTGTGTATCGCGGTGCTGCCGCTCGGCTGGGTGCTGTTGCGCCGTGACGCCAACAAGTACCGCAAACTGGCCTGGGTGACGACCTTTCTCACGCTCGACCTGATCATGTTCGGCGGCTTCACCCGTCTGACGGACTCGGGGCTGGGCTGCCCCGACTGGCCGGGCTGCTACGGCACCTCGTCGCCGTTCGCGGCCCATGCCGACATCCACGCCGCGCAATTGCTGCTTCCCACGGGGCCGGTGACCTTCGTCAAGGCGTGGATCGAGATGATCCACCGTTACTTCGCCATGGCCGTGGGCGTACTCATCATCACATTGATGGTGATGGCATGGGCCAAGCGCCGCGAACTCAAACAATCGCCGTGGCTCGCCACGTGGCTGCTCGTGCTGGTATGTGTCCAGGGAGCCTTCGGCGCGTGGACCGTCACGATGAAGCTGCAACCGGTGATCGTCTCGATTCACCTGATGCTGGCGCTGACGTTGCTGGGGTCGCTGGCGTGGCTGGCGTCGCGCCAGATGCCGCTTGCCAGCGTGGCCGCCGATGCCGGAGCGTTGCGCTGGCGCTGGGCGGCGCTTCTCGGTCTGGCGCTGCTCGTCTTCCAGATTGCCCTTGGCGGATGGGTAAGTACCAACTACGCTGTATTGGCATGTACCGACTTCCCCACGTGTCAGGGTCAGTGGATACCGCCCATGGATTTCCATAACGGCTTCAAACTGTGGCGTGAGCTGGGCAAGACGGCGGGCGGCGAGGTGATCCCGATGGAGGCGCTCGTGGCCATCCATTGGGTGCACCGGACGTTTGCCGTGGTCGTGGTGTTGTATCTGGCGTGGCTGGCGAGCCGCCTGCGACGTCATGCCGCGCTCGGAAAGCTCTCGGTTCTGGTATTGATGCTGGTGCTCGTGCAATTTGCCACGGGATTGTCGAACATCGTTTTCCAGTGGCCGCTGCTCAATGCCATTGCGCATAACGGGGGGGCGGCGGTCCTGCTGCTTTTGCTCGTCATGTTAAACTACCGCATTCGCGCCGCCCGGCTCGTTCAGGAACTTGAAGCGGCGCCTGTTGCGTCCGGCCTGATGGATCAGGCAGACCTTTCGGCCCGCCAGAAGCCTCTCTCCACCGCGGAGCCGGCTGCCGCACCGCTCGGCGCCCCCACCGGCCCGGCGTAGCGCATTGCCTTCAGATATGAAAAGCACGACCCTTCCCCATCCGCCGGCCAGCCGTATCGCGCAGTATTGGGCGTTGACCAAGCCCCGCGTGACGCAGCTCGCCGTCTTCTGTGCCGTGATCGGCATGTTCCTGTCCACGCGTGGCATGGTGCCGTGGCAGGTGCTGATCGGCGGCACCATCGGTATCTGGCTGCTCGCCGGGTCCGCATTCGCCGTGAACTGCCTGATCGAGCAGCGGGTTGACGCGCTCATGCGCCGCACCGCGTGGCGTCCGTCCGCGCGCGGCGAAATCGCCCCGTGGCAGATCATCGTCTTCTCGACGATTCTGGGCGGCGCCGGCATGGTGGTGCTCTACACGTTCACCAACGCCCTGACGATGTGGCTCACCCTCGGCACGTTCGTTGGCTACGCGCTCATCTACACCATCATCCTCAAACCCTCCACGCCGCAGAACATCGTAATCGGCGGCGCCGCCGGGGCCATGCCGCCCGCACTGGGCTGGGCCGCAGTCACGGGCGCCGTGCCAGCCGACGCATGGATTCTGGTGCTCATCATCTTCGTCTGGACGCCGCCGCATTTCTGGGCGCTCGCGCTCTATCGCCGCCAAGACTACGTGAATTCCGGCCTGCCGATGTTGCCGATCACGCACGGCGAGAAGTACACGCGCCTGCAAATCCTGCTCTACAGTGTGGTGCTGTTTGCGGTGTCGCTGCTGCCGTTCGCACATCGCATGAGCGGTTATCTGTATCTCGGTTCGGCAGTGGTGCTCTCGGGCATCTTCCTCGGGTATGCCGTCAAGCTGTGGCGCAAGTATTCCGACGAGCTCTCGCGCTCGATGTTCCGCTATTCGATCGTCTACCTGTCGCTGCTGTTTGCCGCGCTGCTGGTCGATCACTACGTGCAGATCTATCTGCTGGGCTGACGCTTCGGCATACATTCGTTCGCCGCAGGCGGGATCACGACGACGGGCGCGTTACGGTATTCCTGGCCGGCGCGCCTGTTGTATTTTCGGAAGACGATTTTTCCATACGTTCTGGGGTCATGCGTTCATGAAACTTGCTGTCATCTGGTTGCGCCGCGCGATGTGGCTCATGGGACTTGCCGTGCTTCTCGCCGCATGCGGCAAGGAAGGCCCGACCTTCACGAGTCTCGACATCACCGGCAACAAGGAATTCGCGCAGGACTTCTCGTTGCAGGATCCGCAGGGCAAGACGCGCACGCTCGCCGACTACAAGGGCAAGGCCGTGGTGATGTTCTTCGGCTATACGCATTGCCCGGACGTCTGCCCGACCACGATGGCAGAGCTCAACCAGGTCATGCAGCAACTCGGCCCCGATGACGCGCAGCGCGTGCAGGTGCTGTTCGTCACCGTGGATCCTCAGCGCGATACGGCAGAACTCATGGGCCAGTACGTGCCGGCGTTCAACCCGGCGTTCGTTGGCCTGCGACCGGCTGACGATGCGGCCCTCAAGGCCGTTACCAAGGCGTTCCGTGTCGTTGTGAACAAGGTCGAAGGCTCGACACCGAACAACTACACCATCGATCACACCGCGGGCATCTATGTGTTCGATCCGAATGGCCAGTTGCGCCTGTTCATGCGTCCGGACGAGCCGGTCGACGCCATGGCCAAGGACTTGAAGACGTTGTTGAGCTGAATCGATCGCTGGCATTGTCCTCAAAAAACCGCGCCCCTGGAGGCGCGATTTTCTTTGCCGACGAGGATCGGTGCTGCCGGGATCAGCTGCCTTCCTGACTGCGGCGTTCCAGGTCGTCATGCGCTTCGAACCACATCACGTTGATGATGCCGAACGCGAGCGCGAGGCCGAGGCCGAGCATCCAAGAGAAGTACCACATGTCGCGACTCCTTGATCAGTACATCGTATGCGGGTTGTCGTTGACCGTCTCGATCGTCACGCGCCCACGGATCACGCGGTACACCCAGCCGGTGTAGAGCAGGACGATGGGCAGGAAGACGATCACGGCGATCAGCATGATTTGCAGCGTGAGCTGGCTCGACGTGGCATCCCAGACCGTGAGGCTGCTGCCCGGCGCAGTGGCCGAGGGCATCACGAACGGGAACATCGAGAAGCCGGCAGTGAGGATGATGCCGGCCATCATCAGACCGGTCACCACGAACGTCCACGCATAGGTGCGGCTCGTGGCGAGCAGTGCGGCAAGCAGCGCGCACAGACACGCGACGATCGGTGCGACCATCATCCACGGGTACGTTTGATAGTTCGTGAGCCAGAGGCCCGGGCCGGTGGTGACCTGCTTCATGAGCGGGTTGGCCGGTGCGTCGGTCGCGCCCATCCGGGTGATGGCGAAGCCGTCGACGTGGGTGGCGATCAGTCCACCCGCCACGAGGAACAACAGCAGCGTGCCCAGGGCGGTGAGGCGCATGATGCGTCCGGCACGCTCGGCCACGACCGGGTCGGCCTTCATGCGCAGGTGTGCCGCACCGTGGGTGAGCAGCATGAGCAGGCTCACCAGCCCGCACAGCAGCGCGAACGGATTGAGCAATGCCCAGAACGAGCCGGTGTACGTCGAGCGCAGGGTGTTGTCGAATGAGAACGGCAGGCCGAGCAGCAGGTTGCCGAAGGCCACGCCGAACACGAGCGAGGGCACGGTGCTGCCGACGAACAGCGCCCAGTCCCATGAGTTCCGCCAGCGAGCACTCGGCAGCTTGTTGCGATAGTCGAAACCGACCGGCCGCAGAAACAGCGCGAACAGCACGAGCAGCAACGCCCAGTACAGCCCTGAGAAGGCCGCGGCATAGACGAGCGGCCACGCGGCGAACATCGCGCCGCCCGCCGTCACGAACCACACCTGATTGCCCTCCCACGTGGGGGCGACGGTGTTGATGATGACGCGTCGCTCCGCGTCGGTCTTGCCCAGAAAGGGCAGCAGCGTGCCGGTGCCCATGTCGAAGCCGTCGAAGAAAGCGAAGCCGATCAGCAGCACGCCGACGAGCACCCACCAGATCAGCTTGAGTACGGTGTAATCGATCATCATGATGTCGTGTCTCCCTGACGATCAGACCGAAGCGGCCGGACGATCGCTGCCGATGGCAGTGCCGTGCGTACCATGCGTGCCTTGCACGCCTTCGGTCTCGAAGTGGTAGCGGCCGGTGTGCAGCGACGACGGGCCGAGCTTGACGTACTTCACCATCAGGAACATTTCGATGACGAGCAGCGCGGTGTAGAAGACGATGAAGCCCGCGAGGCTCATGTACAGATCGCTGGCAGCGAGCGACGACGTCGAGAGATGGGTCGGCAGAATGCCCGCGATGGTCCACGGCTGACGCCCTACTTCGGCCACGATCCAGCCGAATTCGGCAGCGAGCCACGGCAGCGGAATCGCCCACACGCACCAGCGCAGGAACCACGCCGCACGCGGCTTGAGCAGACGGCGGCGCGCACACAGCCAGAAGGCCCAAAGGAATGTGAACAGGAACAGGAAGCCGAGGCCGACCATGATGCGGAACGACCAGAACACGGGCGCGACCGGCGGGATCGTGTCGTTGGCCGCCATGTGGATCTGCTCCGGCGTGGCGTCGACGACGTTCGGCGTGTATTTCTTGAGCAACAGGCCGTAACCGAGGTCGTCCTTGTACTTTTCGAACTCGGCGCGCACGGCCGGCGACGTATCGCCGCCACGCAGCTTCTCAAGCGCCGCGAAGGCGAGCATGCCGCGCTTGATGTTGTCCTTGTGCTCGTCGCGCAGTTGCGTAAGACCGATCACCGGCGTATCGACCGAGCGCGTGGCAATCAGCCCCATTGCCCAGGGAATCTTCACGGCATAATCGGTGCGCTCTTCCTTCTGGTTCGGCAAGCCGAACAGCGTGAACGACGCGGGCGGCCTGGCCGTCTCCCATTCCGCTTCAATGGCCGCGAGCTTTACCTTCTGCACTTCGCCGGTGGTGTAACCGGATTCGTCGCCGAGCACGATCACGGAGAGGGTGGACGCCAGACCGAAGCCCGCTGCGACCGCGAACGAGCGCAAGGCGAACGGCACGTCGCGCCGCTTGAGCAGGTACCACGCGGAAATGCCGAGCACGAACATGGCGGCGGTCACGTAGCCGGCGGAGAGCGTATGCACGAACTTCACCTGCGCCACCGGGTTGAAGACCACTTCCCAGATGCTGTTGAGCTCCATGCGCATGGTCTCGTAGTTGAAGTGCGCACCGACCGGATTGTTCATCCAGCCGTTCGCCACCAGAATCCACAACGCCGAGAGATTGGAGCCGAGCGCCACGGCGAACGTCGTCGCGAGGTGGCCGATGCGCGAGAGCTTGTTCCATCCGAAGAAGAACAGACCCACGAACGTCGCTTCGAGGAAGAACGCCATCAGCCCCTCGATGGCCAGCGGCACCCCGAAGATGTCGCCGACGTAATGAGAGTAGTAGGCCCAGTTGGTGCCGAACTGGAATTCGAGCGTGAGACCGGTGGTCACGCCCATGGCGAAGTTGATCAGAAAGAGCTTGCCCCAGAACTGGGTCATGTCTTTGTAGATCTGCTTGCCGGTCATCGCATAGACCGATTCCATGATGACGAGCAGCCACGACAGGCCCAATGTGAGCGGGACGAACAGAAAGTGATACAGCGCCGTTATGGCGAACTGCAAGCGCGAGAGGTCGACGACTTCGCTACTGATCATGGCGGACACCTTGATTTTTGGTGGGGGACTGCGCTTCGACGGCCTGCGGCCCGATCAGGGCGCGGGCCACGACGTCCGGCGGCAACTGCATATGCTTTGCCATCGGGGCGCCAAAGAACGCGTGCTTCAGGATAAACAGGAGTACTACCTTGATCGCGAGCACGATCAGGATTTCGAGGGCGAAACGGGAAGGCCGGGTGCGCCAGCGCCGAACCATCCAGGCGAGTACGCCGGCGGCGGGCGTGTTTGCCGGGGGCGCGGCGGCGCGTGCGGCCGTGGCGAGTGGCTTAGGACTGCTAGGAGAGTGGGTGTCCATCCGTGACGGCTCCTGGCGTCGAAAGTCGTGTGTCGGAAACAGCGTCGACTTTCGGCGCATTTTGCCTTATCGCTTGAAAATGTCAAACCGCAGCGCGCGGGGGCGGATGACACGCAGATGACGCTGGTTCGATGCGGATCCGCCGCTGGCGATGCCGGCGGATGAGAAGCGGATTCGAGACGAGGTTTCGGCGCGGCGAACGGCCCCCGGGCCGTCCTTCGCACGTAGCATGGCCACGTACGAGCCGATTCTATCGGCCGCGCTTTCGGGCGACCTTGCGATGCATCAAGTGTCGCGCAGATGGGGCGTGAACTTTCGACACCCAATAAAAAAGCCCCGTGAAGCGCACGGGGCTTGGTTGCCGGCAATGTTAGACCGGCACGGACCGGGGGGCCGTGTGGCAATTTGTCGCGTGTCGCAAACGAGTCCCGCAAGCGGGCCGTGCGACGCCGGCATGCCCGACGGTGTTCCCGGCCGGGAGTTACGCGAACGCTTGCAGGGCGCCTTTCATCTTCTTCATCGCCGCGACTTCGATCTGACGAATACGCTCGGCGGATACGCCGAACTCATCGGCCAGTTCGTGCAGCGTGGCACCACCGCTGCCGTCGTCGGCCACCGACAGCCAGCGCGCCTCGATGATGCGGCGGCTGCGCGGATCGAGCCGGGCGAGGGCGGTTTGCAGACCGTCGCTTTGCAGATGGTCACGCTCACGTGCGGCGATCACGGCGGTCGGCTCCTGGTGGGAGTCGGCCAGATAGGCGATCGGGGCGAAGCTCGCACTCTCGCCGTCGTCGCTGTGACCTTCGAGGGCGATATCGCCACCCGACATGCGCGTTTCCATCTCGACGACATCTTCACGCTTGACGTTCAGGTCGCGGGCGACCTGATCGATCTCTTCCTGCGTGAAGGCCTGCAAGCCCTGCTTCTGGCTGCGCAGGTTGAAAAACAGCTTGCGCTGAGCCTTGGTCGTGGCGACCTTGACCGTGCGCCAGTTCTTCAACACGTACTCGTGGATTTCGGCCTTGATCCAATGCATGGCATACGACACCAGACGCACACCCTGCGCCGGGTCGAAACGCTTCACAGCCTTCATCAGACCGATATTGCCTTCCTGAATCAGGTCGGCGTGGGGCAGACCGTAGCCAAGGTAGTTACGCGCGATCGATACCACCAGACGCAGGTGCGAGAGCACGAGCTGGCGGGCGGCTTCGAGGTCGTCGTTTTCACGCAGACGCTTGGCGAGCGACTGCTCTTCCTCGGCGGAAAGCATGGGAATGCGATGGACAGCCTGAATGTAGCTGTCGATATTGCCCAGACTGCCCGGCAGCATCAAAGCCGACGGGGCGAGAGCTAGGGCACGCGAAGTCGGCGCCGTGCCGGTGGCCGGCGTCGTCGGATGCTTGTTGGCGGCAGTACTCAAGTGGTGGACTCCTGGTTAGCCTCTGGGAAAGCATTTTAGCACTCTCTTTTGATGAGTGCTAAAGACGTTAGAACCCTTACCGGACGGGAAGTTTCCGGCGTCTCGGGGTTTTCCAGCACCCCCCGTCAAACGGGAGAAGTCACTGGCGCAAACGTGACTCGGATGGTGTAAATTGCAACCCAAGCCGCGTGCGCATATGGATGGCGAAGACGGGAGGTCAGCATGGCTGGGAAGCACATTGACGAGGTGCGGCGACGCGAGTCGGAGCGCTTCGAGGCGATGATCGAGTGCGACGTTGACAAGTTGAGCACGCTGCTCGCCGATGGACTCCATTACGTCCATTCGAACGGAAAACGCGAATCGAAAACCGAATTCCTCAATGCGCTCAGCTCTGGTCGCCGCAAATACGCCGCCATCGACGTGACCGGGCAGGAATTGCGCCAATTCGGCGACACCGTCGTGGTGACCGGCAAGCTCGATGTCGAACTGGAAACGGCAACCGGCTCGCTGAATTCCCTGATGATGTACACCGCGGTCCATGTGCTTGAAGCCGGGGTCTGGCATCTGATCTCATGGCAGGCGACCCGTATGGCGTCGCCGGAATGACATGCCGGTGACGCTTCCTTCGTCAGCGGCGGCCTCGCCCGTTACGCTTCGGGCGTCCTCTCCAAAACAAAAGCTTTGACGCATTTCGGGACGAATTGTTCCGGAAAAAGTCGATTATTATCATCGTCTTTCGGAATTGCATCGAAATTCGCACGAGTTGACCGGTGTTGTGCGGATATTTCGACGTAAAGGCTGACAAGACGACGGCACGCCCATTGCCGCCGCCCCACCCCGTTCGTCACCCGGCAACTCCAATCGCCCGACGGATCACTTCCACCTGACGCGCGATGGGCGCGGGTATCGGGAGGTCGCCCGCCAGCACGGCCTCGATCCAACGGGCGGTCGCCGGAGCGTCGGCGGCGGGCAGCGGCGGCGGCACGCCGGTGGCGCCTTCCTCCGCCGCCTGCCACAGGCGGTAAGTCCCGTCCGAGTACCCTTCGATGGCGGTTTGACGACGGGCGTCCGCTACCGGTTCGCCCTCCGTGCCCCGCGCCAGCAAAACGCCCGGGCCGGGGCTGTTTTCGGCAACGGCGAACATTTCGCCAAGCGTCTCCCGATATTCCGGATGCGTATAGTTCACCAGCCGAAGCGCAGGTCCCGCGAACGGCTGCAGAAGTTTGACGACGGTATGCCCCGAGTTGCGCACGCCCAATGGTGCGCGCATTTCGAGCAGACGTTCCAGCGCGGGCGATAGCGAGGCGAGCGGCAGATAGGCGACACGCCGGGTGCACAAGGCCTCCTGCGCGTTGGCGGCCGAGCCGCTGGCGGGGTAACCGAGTTCCGAAAAGATCGCCTGTGTGCCGGTGCGATTTGCGCCGCTGTGATGCTGGCCGTGCACCAGTACCGGAATGCCGTCGCGCGCGAGCAGCAAGGCGAGCAGCGGCGTGAGATTCGGCTGCTTGCGCGCGCCGTTGTAGCTGGGCAGCAGCACGGGCGGAGGCGCGTCGGCGGGCGCGGTGAGCGGCGTGAACGTGGCGTGCGCGGCGTCGAGCATGGCGCGCAGCTCGACCGGGGTCTCGCCCTTGATCCGGTAAGCGATCAGCACGCCGCCCAATTCGGCGGGCGACACGCGATCGGCGAGGATGGCGTCGAACAGCGTGCGGGTTTCGTCGGCGCTCAGTGCACGGGCGCCTTTGGCCCCCCGGGCGATGATCTTGAGCAGCGGGGCGCAGGCAAATGAGGCGGTGGCGGTCATGACGCTTCCATCGTCGTTGAGTGGGGCGCCAGCGCAGCGGCGGCAGGAATGGCCAGCGGTCCGCCCGGCGGTGTCTTTCCATCATACGCAATCAAATGTCATCGCGGCCAGTGCTTGCAGTACCATCTCGGGTTCGGACGCGACGCCCGGCACCCCCGTATGGCGGTCGTGGCTGGCGCGTTCGCCGCATTTCACCCCCAATTTCCGCTTTCGAGGTCTGCCATGTCCACGCTGTACAGCTATTTCCGCAGTTCCGCCGCGTATCGTGTGCGTATCGCTCTGAATCTGAAAGGGCTCGATTACGACATCGTGCCGGTGCATCTGGTGCGCGATGGCGGAGAGCAGCTCAAACCGGCGTACCGCGCGCTCAATGTGAACGGGCTGGTGCCCACGTTCGTCGACGGCGACGTGAACATCCATCAGTCGCTGGCCATCATCGAGTATCTCGAAGAGGTGCATCCGGCGCCGGCGCTTCTGCCAGCCGATCCCGTGGCGCGTGCGCAGGTCCGTGCGCTGGCGCTGGACATCGCGGCAGACATCCACCCGATCGACAATCTGCGCGTGCTGCGCTTTCTCAAACACGACATGGGCGTGACGGAGGAGCAGAAGAACGCCTGGTACGTGCACTGGATCGTGGAAGGTTTCAAGGCGCTGGAAGCGCGTCTGGCAGCGCAGGCCTCGCCGGGCAAGTTCGTCGTCGGCGATACGCCGACGCTGGCGGACTGCTGCCTGATCCCGCAGATCTACAACGCCATGCGTTTCAAGGTGGACATGACGCCCTTCCCGCGCCTTGCGGCCATCGACGCGCATTGCAGCACGCTCGACGCCTTCCGTCGCGCTGCACCGGAGGCGCAACCCGACGCCGAGTCCGCCAAATGATCGATCCCGCATTCTGGCGGGGCATGGCGCTTGGCGCCAGCCTCATCATGGCCATCGGCGCGCAAAACGCGTTCGTGTTGCGCCAGGGCATTCTGAAGCGCCACGTCGGAATCGTCGTGACGGTTTGCGCGGTCTGCGACATGGTGCTGATCGCGGCCGGCGTGGCCGGTATGGGGGGACTGATCGCCGCTTATCCGGCCTTCATCACCATCGTGACATGGGGTGGGGCGGCGTTCCTGTTCCTCTACGGTTTGCGCGCGTGGCGCGCGGCGTTTCGTGGCGCGGGCGTGTTGCAGGCGGACGGCAGCCGGGCCGCGACGCAGGAGATGTCGTGGCAGCGCGCGGCTGTGCTTGTGCTGATGCTCTCGATACTCAACCCGCACGTCTATCTCGACACGGTGATCCTGCTCGGTGGTATCGGGGCGCGTGAGGCCGCGCCTGGCAACGTGTGGTTCGCAGGCGGCGCGATGATGGCCTCGGTGCTGTGGTTCGCCGCGCTGGGCTATGGCGCACGATTGCTCGCACCGCTCTTTTCGCGCGCGCGCGCGTGGCAAATTCTCGACGGTATCGTCGGTCTGATGATGTGGGGACTTTGCGCCGGACTCGTCGCCCAGCAGGTGTGACGGTAACGGCGTTACCGGCGGCCGAAAAGCCAACGGCCCGCCACGAATGTGTGCGGGCCGGTCGCGTGCGGCGTCTCGGTGCGGGGTGCGTGGTACGTATTGCGTGGTAGGTATTGCGTGGTGCGACCCGCTGCGAAGTGCGCGCCGGGTCAGCCCAGAAGCGCGTCGGCGAATTCGCGTGCCGAGAACGGTTGCAGATCTTCGACCTTTTCGCCCACGCCGATGAAATACACGGGCACCGGCCGCTGACGGGCAATCGCCGCGAGGATTCCGCCCTTGGCGGTGCCGTCGAGCTTTGTCACGATAAGGCCGGTAAGTTTGAGCGCGTCGTCGAACGCCTTGACCTGCGCGAGCGCGTTCTGGCCGGTGTTGGCGTCGATGACCAGCAGAACTTCGTGCGGCGCACCGTCGGCGGCCTTGCCCAGCACGCGCTTGATCTTCTTGAGTTCTTCCATCAGATGCAACTGCGTGGGCAGACGGCCTGCCGTGTCTGCCATCACGATGTCGATCTTGCGGGCGCGAGCGGCGCTCACGGCGTCGAACACGACAGCGGCCGGATCGCCGCTTTCCTGCGCAACGACGGCAACGTTGTTACGTTCGCCCCAGATGGCCAGCTGCTCGCGGGCGGCCGCGCGGAACGTGTCGCCGGCGGCGAGCAGCACGGATTGCCCGTAGTGCTGGAAGTGCTTGGCGAGCTTGCCGATGCTGGTTGTCTTCCCGGCACCGTTCACGCCTGCGATCATCACGACCAGCGGCGCTTCGCGCCCGAGCACGAGGCTTTGCTCCAGCGGTTGCAGCAACTCGACCAGCAGGTCGTGCAGTGCGCGCTTGACCTGCGCGCCCTCCGTCAGCCGTTCGGCCTTGACCTTCTTGCGCAGTGCGTCGAGCAGATAGGTGGTGGCTTCCACACCGGCGTCGCTCATCAGCAGCGCGCCTTCGAGTTCTTCGAACAGATTCTCATCGACCCTCACGCCGACGAAAATGCCCGTGAGACCTGCGCTCGTCTTCGACAGACCGGCCTTCAGGCGGGTGAGCCACGAACGCTTGGCCGCCGGTGCCGGTGCAGGGGCGGAAACGATCTCGCCGATAACTTCGCCATCCGAGTCCTTGACGACGACGGGAGCCGGGGGCGGCGCGACGGGTTCTGGCGCCTGCGCCGGTTCGACGGCTTCGATGGTTTCGACAGCTTCGACGGCTTCGACGGCTTCGACGGCTTCGACGGCTTCGACGGGGGCAACGGCCTGGCCCGACGTGGCGGACGTGAGGTCCACCGGCGCGGGCGTTACTTGCGGCGCCGGGGCGGACGTAATCGGTGCTCCTGGCGCTCCCGGCGCTTCCCGCATTGGGATTTCGGCTTGAGCGGATTCGGACTGTGCCTTATTTTCGACGGTGCGCGGCGCGGATTCGACCGGTCCTGCGGCCGGGGCCGGGGTCGATGGCGTGGATTGCGGTGCCGGTGCGGCGTGTGCCGGCTGGACCGGTTCGATCGGTGCGGCCTGCGGCGACTGCGATTGTGAGGGCGCCTGCTGGCTTTGCGTCGACGGGACCGGCGCGTTCGCGTCGGGCAATTCCGGCGATCCGGTCGGTGCGGGGCCAGTCTCGGCGGCCTTGTTACCGCCTGACTTGAAGCGCTTGAAGAAACTAAACATGGGGTGAAGAACTCAACGTGGGGGCGCGCGATCGGCGTGCGGCTATGATTTGTCGTGCCATTCGCGCCGCACAAAACGCCCTACAATGGGCGGGTCGTTGTTTCCGACGCGGGAAATGCGACGTATTTTATCAGACGCGAATCGACGTCCATGAAGGGCGAAAGGGGATCCATGACGGGAACCATGCGCTGGCGATACGCCTTTGCCGGATTGGCTCTGGCAGGGGTGATGAGCCTGAGCCATGCTGCCGACGCCGTTGGCAACGGCGGCAGCAAGACGGCGGATAACACTTCGGAATTCACGCTGGAGAACGGCCTGCGGCTGATCGTGCGCGAAGACCACCGGGCACCGACGGTGGCTCACGTGGTCTGGTACCGCGCCGGGTCGCTCGACGAATTCAATGGCACCACGGGCGTCGCCCATGCGCTCGAACACATGATGTTCAAGGGCACCAAAACGGTCGGACCGGGCCAGTTTTCACGTCAGGTCGCCGCGCTCGGCGGCCGGGAGAACGCTTTCACCAGCAAGGACTACACCGGCTATTTCGAGCAGACAGAGAAGTCGCGTCTGCCGGAGATGATGCGTCTCGAGGCCGACCGCATGGCGAACCTGTCGCTCTCGGCCGACGAATTTGCCAAAGAGATTCAGGTCGTGATGGAGGAGCGCCGTCTTCGCACGGACGACCAGCCACGCGCACTGCTCTACGAACAACTGATGGCGACCGCACTCGTTGCCAATCCGTACCGTCGCCCGATCGTTGGCTGGATGGACGATCTTCAGCACATGACCGTGCAGGACGCGCGCGACTGGTACGAGCGTTGGTACGCGCCGAACAACGCCGTGGTGGTCGTGAGCGGCGACGTGGATCCCGCACAGGTGAAAGCGCTGGCGCAACAGTACTACGGGCCGCTCAAGCCGCATACGTTGCCGGAGCGCCGTCCGCAGAACGAACCGGCGCAGCTTGGCGTGCGCCGGGTATTCGTGAAAGCGCCCGCCGAGAATCCGAACGTGATGCTCGCCTGGCGCGCCCCGCGTCTGACCGATGTGGAGAAGGACGACGACGTCTATGCCCTGCAAGTGCTCGCAGCGGTGCTCGACGGGTATGGCAATGCGCGACTGACGAGCCGTCTGGTGCGCGAGCAGCGCATCGCGAACGATGTCGGCGCGAGTTATGACGGTGTCGGCCGCGGCCCGCAGTTCTTCATCATGGACGCCACGCCGGCGCAGGGCAAAACGCCCGAGCAGATCGAGAAGGCGTTGCGTGCGCAGGTCGCCGACATCGCCGCGCACGGCGTAACGCAGGACGAACTCAAGCGCGTGAAGGCGCAGGTCGTCGCTTCGCAGATCTACAAGCGCGACTCGGTGTTCGGGCAGGCGATGGAAATCGGCCTGAACGAAATGTCGGGGATTTCGTGGCGTCAGATCGATCGCATGCTCGAAAAGGTGAAGGCCGTCACGCCTGCCCAGGTGCAGGCGGTGGCCGGCAAATACTTCGGCGACACCTCCTTGACGGTGGCGACGCTGCTGCCGCAGCCGATCGACGAAGCGACACGCAAGCGCCGCGCCCAAGGGGCGGAAGATCTGAAGAACATGCGCTGAGAGGGCCACACGAATGATGAAAATATCCGCACTGCTGCGTGCGTTCTCGCCTGCGCGCATGGGACTGCTGGCTTCGGCTGCCGTTGGCGCGTTGATGACGTCGATGCCGCTCGCCGCGAATGCCGCGTTGCCGATTCAGAGCTGGATCGCTCCGTCGGGCGCCAAGGTGATGCTCGTGGAGAGCCGCTCCATTCCGATGATCGATCTGAATATCGATTTCGATGCGGGCAGCCGCTACGATCCGCCCGGCAAGTCCGGGCTGGCCTTGCTGACAGCGGGCCTGCTCGATGCCGGCGCGTCGGCCGCGGGCGGGCGCGCGGCACTGAGCGAAGCGCAGATTGCCGACCGCTTTGCCGACGTCGGCGCGATGGAGGCGACCAGCGCCGGGTGCGATGCCGCAACCGTCACCCTGCGCACGTTGTCCTCGGCTGCCGAGCGCGATGCTGCCGTCAATACGCTTGCGCAGTTTCTGCAACATCCCACGTTCCCCGAAGCGGTGCTCAAGCGCGAGACGGCGCGTCTGTCGTCGGCGATTGCCGAGGAGGACACGAAGCCCGAGGCGATTGCCGAGAAGGCGTTCCGCAGCGCGATCTACGGCAGCCATCCCTATGGCGTGACGCCCACGGTCGCCAGCGTGAACGCCGTCAAACGCGACGATCTGGTGCGCTTTTATCGCGACATGTACAGCCCGAAGCGAGCGGTCGTCTCCATCGTCGGCGACATCGATCGTGCGCAGGCGGAAAAGCTGGTCGCACAGTTGACCGACGCGATGCCTGCGGGCATTGCGCCGCCGGCGTTGCCGCCGGTGGCGGCGCTGCGCAGTGCGGTGCAGATCGATCTGCCGCACCCGGCCGAGCAGGCGCATATCGCGACCGGACAGGCGTCGATGGCGCGCAGCGATCCCGACTACTTCCCGTTGCTCGTGGGCAACTACGTGCTGGGTGGTGGCGGCTTCGTATCGCGTCTGACGGCGGAAGTGCGGGAGAAGCGCGGTCTGACGTACGGTGTGTCGAGCGGGTTCATGCCGCAGTTGCAGGAAGGGCCGTTCGAGATCAACTTGCAAACGCGTCGCGAGCAAGCGCCCGAAGCACTGAAGGTCGTGCGGGAAACGCTTGCGAAGTTCGTGCAGAACGGGCCGACGGATGAGGAAATGAAGGCCGCGAAGGACAATCTGACGAACGGCTTCCCGCTGCGGCTCGACAGCAATCGCAAGCTGCTGGCCAATGTGGCCGCCATCGGCTTCTACAATTTGCCGCTGGACTATCTCGATACGTGGACGGCCCGGGTTGAAGCGGTCACCGCCGCGCAGGTGAAGGACGCCTTTGCACGTCACGTGCAACCGGACCGTCTGGCGACTGTCGTCGTCGGCCCCAGCAACGTCTTCGGTGCGGCCAGCGCCGGTGCCGCGGCCCCGAGTGCGACACCTGCGCCACCGACCCGCATGCGGACACAGTGAGCCGGGGCATGCCGTTGCCGGCGTGGCGGGGCTACTTGCCCCATGCGCCATGCCCTACGCCTTGCCTCGATCGGGCGCGTTATCGAAGAATTCGCCGTCGCAGCAACACCAGTGCGGCACCAAAGCCGGCGAGCGTGTAAATCGCGAGTGCGCCGGCGTGAAGCCACGGCAACTCGACGGCGCGCCCCAGCATGGCGGGACGAATCAACGCCACCGCATGCGCCAGCGGCAGCCACTCGGTGATATGCCGCGCTGCCGCGGGCAGTTGCGACAGCGGGAAGAACACACCGGAGAGCAGCAGCATCGGGGTCATCACGAGCGTCTGGTAGAACATAAAGAAGTCGTAGCTCGGGGCGAGCGCCGTCATGACCATGGCGAGACTGGCGAACGCCAGGCCGGCGAGCAGGATGGCCACGCCTGAGAGCACTGCCTTGCTCGCGGCCCAGACGACTTCGCCCAGTACGACATCCCCCAGCGTGAGCGGCGTATGCATGAGCGCTTCCCATGTGCGTTGCACGTGCATACGCGAAAAGCCGGAATACATCGACTCGAAGCTCGCGGAGAACATTACGCTCGAACCGACGGTGCCCGCAGCCAGAAAGGCGATGTAGGACGTGCCGTCGACGTCGCCGACCATCATGCCGAGACCGAACCCCAGGCCGAAGAGATAGATCATGGGATCAGCCAGATTGCCGAACATCGATGCGACGGCGAGCTTGCGCCAGACGAGAAAGTTGCGTCGCCACACGCCCATCCACGGAGTGACGCCCGGCAGATAGCGTGGCGCGTCGGGGGGGTGAGAGGCGGGCGGGGTGTCATCGATGCCCGGAGGCGATGTTCTTGTCGGGGGCGCGATAGGCATGTGATATGAGGAATGCGTCGTGGAACGGGGCTTGGAGTGCGCTGTGGAGGGAGAGGCGCTTGCGGTGTCCCGCGTGTCGCGTCGATCCTGTTCAGTCATCGCGCATCTCCCGGCCGGTGAGCTTGAGAAAGACATCTTCCAGATTGGCGGGCCGGTGCAGATACCGCACGCCGGGCATGTCTTGCAGGGCATGGACGATGGGGGCAGCGTCGCGCACGTAGCAGAAATGCGTCTCGCCGCTGGTTTCGATGCGTTCGGCGCGCGGTGCCAGGCTGGCGAGCAACCCCGGCGGTACATCGCCAAAGACTTCGACGACATCGCAGCCGATCTCCCGCGCGACCAGTTCGGGCGGCGTGCCTTCGGCGATCTTGCAACCCGCATCGATAACGCACAGGCGGTGACACAGGCGCTCGGCTTCTTCCATGAAGTGTGTCGTCAGCAAGATCGTCTTGCCTTCGTTCATCAACGATTTCAGACGCTCCCAGATCAGATGCCGTGCCTGCGGGTCGAGGCCGGTGGTCGGCTCGTCGAGTATCAGCACGTCGGGATTATTGATGAGCGCGCGGGCCAGGGTGAGGCGGCGCTTCATGCCGCCCGAGAGCTGGCTCACGCGCGCGTCGGCCTTCGACTCCAGTCGCGCGAAACCCAGTAACGCGGGTACGCGCTCCTTGATGTCGGTCGAGGAGAGTCCGAAATAGCGGCCGAAGACGGCGAGGTTCTCGCGTACGGTGAAGTCGGGGTCCAGATTGTCGAACTGCGGCACGACGCCGACGCGACGTCGCGCTTGCGGCGCCAGGCGCGGCACCGACATGCCGCCGAGACGGATCTCGCCGGTGTCGGGCGTGACCAGCCCGAGCAACATGCGCAATGTCGTGGTTTTGCCGGCCCCGTTGGGGCCCAGCAGGCCGAAACACTCCCCCGGCGCAACGCGCAGCGACAGGTGATCGACCACGGGGCGGCCGTCATAGGCCTTGCATAGCTCGGTTACCTCGATGGCGGCATCGGTCATGGCGAATCCGGCGGTCTCCTGTTTATCGTTGTTGAGGGGCAGGACAGACACAGGGGGGCTGGGCTGTCTCGGGTCCCTTCGATACCTGGCGGTGCAAGGCGTACGGCTTTCGGCGTACGGCATACGGCGTGCGATGACGGCACCGGCTGTCCATGATGGGACATCGATGCCGTCGCGGACGTTCACCGCCCGCCAATGAACGCGCGCTCGCAGGCGTCGCAAATCCTTGTGGGGCATGGGATGCGGGCGATGTGGTATGTTTCGCCTCAACAATGTAGCGTGAATTGTCATGATTTTGGATCCCAGGCGTGCCCAACGGCACGCGCAACCCCACGTTTGCACCGTCGACGGTGTGCTCGGCCAAACCCTATTGCGGAGGGCGGCGGTATGAAGTCCGGCACGGGTAACGTGGCGCGCGGCGCGCCGCAGCAGGTGCGCATCATCGGCGGCCAATGGAAGCGCACGCCGCTGCCGGTGCCGCCGGGCGACGGTCTGCGTCCCACGCCCGATCGCGTGCGCGAAACGCTGTTCAACTGGCTCGGACAGGACCTGACCGGCATGCAATGCCTCGACGCGTTCGCCGGTAGCGGCGCGCTCGGTTTCGAGGCCGCCTCGCGCGGGGCGCAGCGGGTGCTGATGATCGAATCGGCGGCGCCCGCCGTTCGCCAGCTACGCGCCAATCAGGCCAAACTCGGCGCCGATCAGATCGAGATCGTACAGGCCGATGCGAAACGCCTGATAACCACACTTTCGGGCGGGGTTTTCGACGTGGTATTTCTCGATCCCCCATTTGCGAGCGGCTGGTTGAACGACTTGCTGGTACCTGCCGCGCGGCTGCTGGCCCCGGGAGGGGTAATCTACGCAGAATCCGACGTCCCACTGGAAGACGACGCGCTCGCCGCGTGCGGCCTCTCGTGCCTGCGCCGCGCGAAAGCTGGAGCGGTGCATTATCATTTGCTTGAATCGATTCCGAAAACCTAGAGACCACAATGAACAAGTACGCAGTATCGGTCCCCAGCCGCGAGGAGACGTTGGCATGGTAGTGGCGATCTATCCGGGGACGTTCGACCCGTTGACCCGAGGGCACGAGGATCTGGTCCGCCGCGCGGCGGGCATTTTCGACAAACTCGTGGTCGGGGTGGCCGATAGCCGAAACAAGAAGCCGTTCTTCACGCTGGAGGAACGGATCGACATCGCGCGCGAAGTGCTGGGCCACTATCCGAACGTGAGCGTCGAGGGCTTCTCCGGTCTGCTCAAGGACTTCGTGCGCAAGCATCAGGCGCGTGTGATCGTGCGTGGTCTGCGTGCCGTGTCCGACTTCGAATATGAGTTCCAGATGGCCGGGATGAACCGCTATCTGCTGCCCGACGTCGAGACCATGTTCATGACGCCATCGGACCAATACCAGTTCATTTCGGGCACGATCGTGCGCGAGATTGCGCAACTCGGTGGCGATGTCAGCAAATTCGTGTTTCCGTCCGTCGAAAAATGGCTGGTCACGAAAGTCGGCGAGACGCCGCCCAAGGCCTGAGCCTACTGGCCGAAAGATCGGCGACGAGCGAAAACCCCGCAGCGTATCAGCACTCTGCGGGGTTTTTTGTTGCGCGCATGTCCAGGCGCGTTCACCTGGGTTCGATGACTCGGGTTCGACGACTTACGCTACGACGCCGGTCTTGGCGACCGTACGAGGAACCTGGCCGGGAGCGGCGTTTGCCTCGATTTGCCGGGCATCGCGTTCAAACGGCCGTCGGCCTTCGCTTTGTCGATGATGGCGTTGAGTTTTGCGACCTTGGCCGTTTCCCATCTGCGGACGAAGCGGTGCATGTGAACGGCGGGCATGCCCGTGGCCGTTGCGGCGGGTTTCGGTCGACATCCCCTAACTTTCGTATAATCGAGACATTGTTCCGGGAACCGTAACGGCCGCCGTTCGCGGAGGTTCACGTGAGTTTTGGAACGGCCAGAGGAAAGTGAGTCGACAGTGGCGCTGATGATTACCGACGAATGCATCAATTGCGACGTATGCGAGCCCGAGTGCCCGAACGACGCAATTTCGATGGGGGTCGAGATCTATGAGATCGATCCGAACAAGTGCACGGAGTGTGTCGGTCACTTCGACGAACCGCAGTGCGTGCAGGTGTGCCCGGTCGAGTGCATTCCCATCAATCCCGAGCACGTCGAGACGCCCGCGCAACTGCTCGAAAAATACACCCATCTCCAGGCGGCCAAATCGGCCTGACGTCCGTCGTGATGTGAGGGCATAGCGTGAGCGGCGTGCATGCCGCTCGTGGCGTTCGTGTCCTGTTCCGGGCGTTCGAACCGCTTACTTCCCCGGCGCTGCGTGCAAGCGCATCATCGCCTTTTCCATATCGCCCTTGATTACCAGATCGACGATGTCGAGCGACCGCGACATGGCGTCGTCGATCTCGGCCTGCTCTTCCCTGCGCGGTGGCTTGAGCACGAAGTCGGCGACCTGTTGCTGACTACCGGCCGGTTGCAGCGTGCGCGGGTGGCCGATGCCAAGGCGCAGACGCCAGAATTCCGGCGTGCTCAGGTGCGCGGCAATGTCCTTCAGGCCGTTGTGGCCACCGGTGCCCCCGCCGCGTTTGAGTCTGACGGTGCCGGGCAACAGATCGAGTTCATCGTGGACGACGAGAATTTCGTCCGGCAGGATCTTGTAGAAGCGCGCGAGCGCAACGACCGATTGGCCCGAACGGTTCATGAAGGTCTGTGGTTCGAGCAGCCAAACTTCCTGTCCGGCAATGCGCGCCCGCGCGGCGAAGCCGTGAAAGTTCTTTTGGCTGCTGAGCGAGGCGCCGCATTGCTGCGCCAGCGCGTCAACGAACCAGAAGCCCGCATTGTGACGCGTCGCTGTATATTCGGCGCCCGGATTGCCGAGCCCTACGATCAGCTTGATCATTTCGGTATCAGGATTTGGGTACACGCCATGGTGGCATGCGCACCGCCATAAAAAAACCCGCCGGACATGACGTCGCGGCGGGTCTTGCGTCCAGCGTCGCCGCTGAATGCTGCGAACGAGGCTTAGGCAGCCGGCGTTTCGCCTTCAGCCGAAGCAGCCGCTTCGTCAGCAGCGGCACCAGCCGGTTGCACGGCTTGTGCGACGACCGGGTTTTCTTGCTCGACGTGCAGCGTCAGGGTCACGCCGGCGGGCAGCTTGACGTCCTTGGCATGAACCGTCTTGCCGGCTTCCAGCTTCGACAGGTCGACTTCCAGGAATTCCGGCAGCTTGCCCGGCAGGCAACTGACGTCCAGTTCGTTGAGCGTGTGGCTGATCACGTTCGAAGCCAGCTTCACGGCCGGGGCGTTATCCGCGCCCAGGAAGTGCAGGGGCACCTTGACGTGGATCGGCTTGTTCGGATCGACGCGTTGGAAGTCCACGTGCAGAACCAGTTGCTTGAACGGGTGGTACTGCACATCGCGCAGCAGCACTTGTTCGGACTTGCCAGCGATTTCCAGGTCGAGGATCGACGAGTGGAAGGCTTCCTTGCGGAGGGCGTGCCACAGTGCGTTGTGATCGAGTTCGATCAGTTTCGGATCGACGTTACCACCGTACACGATGCCCGTGGTCTTACCGGCATTGCGCAGGCGGCGGCTCGCACCCGTACCTTGCAGATTGCGCTCAAAAGCGACGACTTTCATAACAACTCCTTGGACTGCCCGCGACCAGGCAGCGATTTCTTCCCGAAAATCCCGCGAAAAAATGCAGGTCTCAGGAACGACAAAGGCGGGGACAGGCCCCCGCCGACATAACAACGGCGCCACACAGGCGCCGTCGCAAAAACTATACCGAACGCTTATTCCGCGAACAGCGACATCACCGAGTCGCCACGACGGATACGCGAGAACGTCTCGGCCAGCAGGTTCGCGCAGCTCAGTTGACGAATCTTGCCGCCCTTCGAATCGTCGCGCAGCGGAATCGTGTCGGTCACGACCACTTCGTCGAGTTCCGACGCGTTGATGCGGGCTGCGGCACCCCCCGAGAGCACCGGGTGCGTACAGTAGGCATACACCTTCTTCGCGCCACGTTCCTTCAGCACCTGTGCAGCCTTGCACAGCGTGCCGGCGGTGTCGACCATGTCGTCCATGATGACGCAGGTACGGCCTTCGACTTCACCGATGATGTTCATCACTTCCGCGACGTTGGCCTTCGGACGACGCTTGTCGATGATGGCCAGATCGCAGTGCAGCTGCTTGGCGAGGGCACGGGCACGAACCACACCCCCGACGTCCGGCGACACCACCAGCAGGTTTTCGTGATTCTGCGCGCGCACGTCTTGCAGCAGCAGCGGCGAAGCGTAGATGTTGTCGACCGGGATATCGAAGAAGCCCTGAATCTGGTCGGCGTGCAGGTCCATCGTGATGATGCGTTCGACGCCCGCGATTTGCAGCATGTTGGCCACGACCTTCGCCGAGATCGCCACGCGCGCCGAGCGGGGGCGGCGATCCTGACGGGCATAGCCGAAATACGGGATGGCGGCGGTGATCCGGCCGGCAGACGCGCGCTTGAGCGCATCGACCATGATCATCAGTTCCATCAGATTGTCGTTCGTCGGGGCACACGTCGACTGGAGGACGAAAACATCCTTGCCGCGCACGTTTTCCTGGATTTCGACCTGAATCTCACCATCCGAGAACCGGCTGGCCATGGCTTTGCCAAGCGGGATACCGAGAGTGTCGACGACCGCTTGGGCCAGGGCGGGATTGGCGTTCCCGGTGAATACCATCAGGTTATCACTACTCATCTGGCTACCTGCGGGACGTGTGGATGCTGAGACTTTACGACAGAGAAATTGGCAGGGGAGGAAGGACTCGAACCCTCGTATGCCGGAATCAAAATCCGGTGCCTTAACCAACTTGGCGACTCCCCTACACTAACCGATGCCTTCGCTGCGTCGTAGGAAACGCAACAAAGTAAAACTTTTCTACGCGAAGGCGAACATTGGATGTTCGGCCAGGCTAGTGGTCACTTGACCGATCCAGCGCTCTGGCAATCGCTTGCATGCCGCTTCCGCTTCAGCCTTCGCGTCGAATACCGCAAAGACGCTGGCGCCGGATCCCGTCATACGCGCAGTGGTGAAGGTTCTGAACCAGTCAATCACAGCAGCGACTTCCGCGTATTCTCGAGTGACAACCGCCTGCATGTCGTTACGGAAGATTCCATCCGTTTCGAACACGTTTTTGCTGGCGTGCTCAAGAAAGAACGCCATTGTGACGATCTTCGAATCCCTTGTCAACAGGGGATCGCTAAATATTTTATTGGTGGCGACGTGCGTGCGCGGATTCACGACAAGAAAGTGTCGCTGGGGCAAATCGATGGCCTGCAAGTCTTCCCCGAGGCCCTGCGCGAACGCATTGCGGCCGAAGACAAAAAACGGCACGTCCGCGCCCAGTTGCAGCGCTAGCGTCTGAAGCGTTTCGCGCGGCAGATCGAGCTGCCACATACGGTTGAGCGCCAGCAGGGTAGTGGCCGCGTCGGAACTGCCGCCGCCGATGCCGCCGCCGGCCGGCAATCGCTTCTCGATGCCGATATCCACACCGAAGCGCACGCCGCAGTGGGCTTGCAGCAGTTGCGCGGCGCGCACGGTCAGGTCCGTCTCCGGCGGCACGCCCGGCAGCGGGTTCGTGTGCACGATCCGGCCGTCGTCGCGACGTTCGAAATGCAGTGTGTCGGCCCAGTCGATCAACTGGAAGACGGTTTGCAGTTCGTGATAGCCGTTGGGCCGACGTCCCACGATATGCAGGAACAGGTTCAGCTTGGCCGGGGCCGGGCAGTCACGCAGGATTTCGTACATGGCGAGGTAAAAGCGGAGGGAAGGAGTTCGGAGACGCGAGCCGCGGGGGCAGACGTTTGCCCGAGGCGGCATTTTACTCGCAGTGGGCGCCGTGCACGATCGGCGAGTCGAGGCTCGCCCGGTGTCGCGATCAAGCGGTGTCCCAGTGTCCCGTCGATTACTCGTCGATCACGAGTCGCACGGCGAGCGGCGACCCGTCGAGATCGCGCGAGAGATCGACGCGCTTGACCCGCAGCGGTGTCCCGTCGAAATACGCCTGATAGTCGATAGTCCAGCCGTCCTGTTTGAGACGGATGGGACGTTGCGTTTGCGGATCGCGCTCGATGCTCGCCTGCGACCCCGGTGCGCCCTGCATATGCAGCCAGTAACGCAGGCCGTCCACCGGCAATGCAAAGCCGAGCGCGTCGCGCATGACGTCTTCGAGGCGAGGGCCGCTTAGCGGTGCCTTGCCGGGCAACTCGAGCGAGGCGCGTCTCGGGCTTTCGCGCACAATGGCCTGGGTCTGACCCAGCGGGTCGAGCAACTGAACGGTCGCGTTCTCCCCGTTCTGCTGCCAGTCGAAATTGCCGTACGTGTTGCGTGCTTCGCCGTTCTGTTCGTAGCGCACGGAAAAGCGTCCGCGATAATGTTCGACGCTCACACCCGCGATCGGCTCGACGGGCGCGGGCGGCGTCAGACTTGCACAGCCCGTCACCAGCACGGCGGCCGAACAGGCAATCGCAAGAACGGTTGTACGCGCGGCCATTTGCCAGGTGATGCGACGCGGCGCTCGCGCCAAAAAACCTTGGGACTTCACCATCGAGCGTTTCGTCATGCGCATTACGGAGCGACGTTGTAACGCTTCATGGTCGAGCGCAGCGTGTCGTCGTCGCCATCGAGCTTGAGGGCTTCACGCCAGGTCTTGCGCGCTTCGTCCTGCTGGCCCGACTCCCAGAGCACCTCACCGAGGTGCGCACCGATTTCGGCCTGTGCCTGAATGCCGTAGGCGCGGCGCAGCAGTTCGAGCGCTTGCGGCTTGTCGCCCAGACGGTACTTCACCCACGCGAGACTATCCATGATGTACGGATCGTCGGGCGAGAGCGCCCACGCCTTTTGCAGCAGCTTGAGCGCTTCGGGCAGACGCGTATTGCGCTCCGTGAGCGAGTAGCCCAGTGCGTTGTACGCCTGCGCGTTTTCCGGCTGCGACGTCATGATTCGACGCATCGCCTTTTCCATCGTGTCGTAGTGCTTGTTCAGCTCGGCCACCATGCCGTACTGGTAGAGCAGATCCATGTCGTCCGGATGGTTCTTGACCTCGACGGCGAGCAGCTTCTCGGCGTCGTCATAGCGCTTGGATTTGACGAGCAGATCCGACTCGGCGCGCTTGAGGGCGAGTTGCTCGCGCGGCTCGCTCGACTTGATGCCATGCAGCAGCGCACGCCCTTCTTCGAGCTTGCCCTGATCGGCAAGCAACTGTGCCCGACCGATTTGTGCCGGGAGATAGGCGTTGCTGTCCTCGCGAATCTTCGAGAGCCACTTGTCGGCGGCCGGGTAGTCCTTGCGGTCCTGCGCGATCTGCGCGAGGTAGACGTAGGCCTGCGCGCCGTCGGTGTTCTGCTGTTCGGCTTCCGTCGCGTACTTCTGCAAATACTGCTCGGCCTGCTTCGGATGATTGGCATGCAGGTTCAGCAGCGCCAGCGCCATGAGCGTCGACAGTTCGTGCGGGTAGCGCTTTTCCAGCGTTTCGAACTGCTTTTGCGCGGCGTCGAGCTGATTGTCGGCAAGCAGCAGCTTGGCGTAGGCGAAGCGCGCTTCCTTGGCGTCCGGATTGCGGTCCAGGAATGTTTTCAACGCGGCGATCGCGCTGGTGCGCTCGGATGGTCCCATCTGTCCGTACAGCAAGGCCGCGGCTTCGTAATCCGGTTTGAGCCTGAGCGCGGTTTCGAGCGATGCACGCGCGCCGGCGGTGTCACCGGCGTCGAGCTGCGAACGCGCGATGGCCAGCTGCGCTTCGGGACGCTGCATGTCGTTTGCCAGCATGCGCTTGAGCGAATCGACGCCCGTCGCGCGTTCCGGGCCGCGGGCGATCATCTGCTGCAATTCGAGAACGGCCTGGCCGCGCCGCGCCTCCGGTACCTTGTTGAGTTCGTCGACCAGCAGCGGTTCGGCTTCGGCCAGATGGCCGGTGCCGACCTCAAGGCTCGCGAGCAGTTGCGTGGCCGGACGCCAGGACGGATCGAGCTGATGCCACAGCTTGGCGGCCACGAGTGCGTCGCCGAGCTGGCGAGCGCCCAGTGCGATCTCGACCGAGCGACGCGCCATGCGCGGATCCTTCGTTCGGTTGGCCAGGGCAATGTACGTATTGAAGGCGGGGGCGAGGTTGCCCCGTTGCAGGCTCAACTCGGCGGCAAGCACTTCGAAGACGATCTCGCTCGTGAGCGCGACGTTCGGAAGCTTTTCACGGGGAATGTTCGCGTTCGGCGCAACGTCTTCGCTATCGATGTCCGCCCCGGGGGCGCTCGCCTTGGCGGGAGCGGCCGGCGCCGCCGAGGGCACGCTCGCCGGACCGGCCGGTGCCTTTTGCACCGTCTGGGCAAAGACGTTGGAAGATGGCAGAAATGCCATGATGGCGCTGGCGCAGGTGACACCGAGCGCCGTGGCGCCGGCCCACGCCCCGCGAGCCAGTGCGCCGCGCAGGCGCAAAACCGCAGGTGCCACGGTTACCGCGGTCAGGTCGGCGGCGGGAATGGACTGGAATCGGGTGTTCGGCATAGGGATCCACGGCAGGTTTCGAGCGATTGTAGCGCGCCCGATACAATAGAGTCTAAATCCTCAGCAAACGTTCGCAGGCATGCCTGAACTCCCGGAAGTCGAAGTCACCCGCCGCGGTATTGCGCCGCACGTGGCGGGCACGCGTATTGCCCGTATCGACGTGCGTAACGGCGCGTTGCGCTGGCCGGTGCCCGACGGGCTCGATACCCTGCTGCGCGGCGAAACGCTCATCGGTGTGACCCGTCGCGGCAAGTATCTGCTGCTCGAATACGCGCCCGGGTGGCTGCTGGTGCACCTGGGCATGACCGGGACGCTGCGCGTCATGCCGGAACCGGAGTCGCTGCCCGCCGCGGGCGTTCACGACCATATCGATCTGGTGTTCGAACGCTGCGCGTTGCGCTACCGCGACCCGCGGCGCTTCGGCGCAGTGCTGTTCCACCCTCGCTCGGCGGGCGACGTGCTTGCGCATCCGCTGCTCGCCAGCCTCGGAGTCGAACCGCTGACGGACGACTTCGACGCCGCGTGGCTTTACGCCGGCACGCGCGGGCGCACCGTCTCCATCAAGCAGGCATTGCTCGCAGGCAACATCGTCGTGGGGGTGGGCAACATCTACGCGTCGGAAAGCCTTTTTCGCGCCGGCATTCATCCACGCATGGCGGCGGGAAAACTGTCGCGGCCGCGCGCCGGGAAGTTGGCGCAGGCCGTCAAGGTTGTGCTTGCCGCGGCCATCGAAAAGGGCGGAAGCACGTTGCGCGACTTCGTTGGCAGCGATGGCCGGAGCGGCTATTTCCAGCAGGAGTATTTCGTCTACGATCGCGCCGGTCAGCCGTGCCGGGTGTGCGGCACGACGATCCGGCAGATCGTGCAGGGACAACGGTCCACTTTTTTCTGTCCGCATTGCCAGAAATGACCGTCAGACATTACGCAGACGTCCACGGCAGGTTGCGTTCCCGGCCGATGGCCTCATCTGCAACCGGCAGGACGCTGCAAACGAAGCCCCCCAAAACGCTATGAAAGCATCTTCCAACGACACGACGAGCGGCGCGCTCGCGCACACGTTCGCCGAGCGGCTGATCGCCTGGCAGGCCGAGCACGGGCGTCACGACCTGCCGTGGCAGAACACGCGCGACGCTTATCGCATCTGGCTGTCCGAGATCATGTTGCAGCAAACGCAGGTCGCCACGGTGATTCCCTACTACGGGCGATTCCTGGAGCGCTTTCCCGACGTCGCGGCGCTCGCACGCGCGCCGCAGGACGATGTCATGGCGCTCTGGAGCGGCCTCGGCTACTACTCGCGTGCCCGCAATTTACACCGGTGCGCACAGGTCGTCGTCGCCGAGCATGGCGGGCGCTTTCCCGCCGACCCCGAAACCCTCGCGACGCTGCCCGGCATCGGCCGGTCGACCGCCGCGGCCATTGCCGCCTTCGCCTACGACGCGCACGCCGCCATTCTCGACGGCAACGTCAAGCGAGTGCTGGCGCGTGTGTTCGGCATCGAAGGATTCCCGGGCGCGCCGAAGGTCGAGCGCGAGATGTGGGCGTTGGCGGAGTCGCTGCTGCCGCAGCGCGATTTGCCCGCTTACACGCAGGGGATGATGGATCTGGGCGCGACGCTATGCGGGCGCGGCAAGCCGCGTTGCGGCGAATGCCCATTCGACGGCGATTGCGTCGCCCATGCGACGGGACGCGAGCGAACGTTGCCCACGTCCAAACCGAAGAAAACCCAGCCCGAGCGATATGTCGACGTTCTGGTGATTCGCGCCGGGGAACGCGTGCTGTTCGAGCGCCGGCCTGACAGCGGCATCTGGGGCGGCCTGTGGAGCCTGCCCGAACTCACGCCGCCAACCGATGCGCGCGACCCGGACGATGCGTTGCTGCGGGCGCGCCTGACGGAGCATGCCGCGGCGCTGGGCGCGAAGCTCGGTGCGGTGCAGTCGGTACTGCCGCTGCATGGCCTCACGCACGTCTTCACGCACTTCAAACTGCACTTGCGCCCGTGGCTGGTGACGCTGTCGCTCACCGGGGCGCCGACGTCCGCGAACGACGACAACCACGCGTGGCTGGATGGGGCGGGTGTGGCGGCGGCGGGCTTACCGTCGCCGATCCGGAAGATCGCCGACGCCCTGTCGCTTCATCCCTCGGGCACGGCTCAACTGTCGTTGCCGACCTGACGGGGACGAACGCATACCGTCGATCCGATGGGGCGACCCGATGGGAGGAGTCCGACGGAGCCGAACCGGCGCAGCCAACCTGACGCAAGCCCAACGGCAGTCGCGATGCGCACGGGCCTGCTCGCCCGTCAGGGTCACGGTGTCTCGGCAGGCGCCAGTTCGCGATGGCGCACGAGCACGGCGGCCTCGTTGCGAAAGCGCGCGCCCAGCGTCTCGGAGATGAACACCGAGCGGTGCTGCCCGCCGGTGCAGCCGATGGCGACCGTCAGATAACTGCGGTTATCGCGCATGTAGCTCGGCAGCCACTTCTGCAAGTAGGCGCCGATGTCGTTGATCATCTCGTCGACCTCGGGAATTGCCGACAGAAAATCGATCACCGGCTGATCGCGCCCGGTAAGCGGGCGCAACTGCACGTCGTAATACGGATTGGGCAGGGAGCGGACGTCGAACACCAGATCGGCGTCCAGCGGCACGCCGTGTTTGAAGCCGAACGACTCGAACATCAGCGTGAGTCCCGTCTGGTCGTGCTGAACGAACTCGCGAATCCAGCGTCGCAGCGCACTCGCGCGCAAGTTGCTGGTGTCGATCTGGTGACCGAGTTCGGTCACGCTACTGAGCATCTCGCGCTCTTTTTCGATGGCTTCCACGAGCGAGCCGGTCGCCGAGAGGATATCGTCGCCGGTCACGGAGAGCGGATGGCGGCGGCGTGTCTCGGAAAAACGTTGCACCAGTGTCTGCGTGGTGGCGTTCAGGAAAAGCACGCGAACGTCATGGCCAAAACGGCGCAGGCCGCCAATGATCGGCGGCAATTCGGCGAGCGAGCCGCCGCTGCGCGCGTCGATGGCGACCGCGAGGCGTGTGTAATTTTGCGTGCCGAGGTAGACGGCGAGTTCAGGCAGAAAGCGCGACGGCAGATTGTCGACGCAGTAGTATCCCGCATCCTCGAGGACGTTCAGAGCGAGCGATTTGCCCGATCCGGAGACGCCGGTAATCAGTACGATCTTCATGACATTTCCCGAATACAACCATCATGGTAAGCGATTGTGTCGTACGGGTGTCGAACGGCAAGAAACGGGAATGTTCAGCGCGTATTCGCCGCATTTGCGCGAAATCACGGGCTTCAAACGAAAACGGCGCCCAAAAAGGGCGCCGTCGTGTGAATGCCGCGAGAGTGGCCTCAGGCAGCGGGCTGGTTCGACAGACACTGCTTCATGAATGCCTTGCGGTCGTCTCCCTTCTTGCCGGAGGCTTGCGTGTTGCAGGTCTTCATCTTTTCCTGCTGCGTCTGCTTGGCCGCGGGGGCGCCGCCTGCCGACAGGCATTGCTTCATGAACGCCTTGCGGTCGTCGCCCTTCTTGCCGGCCGCTTGCGCGTTGCAAGCCTTCATCTTGTCCTGTTGCGAGTTGGTTGCCTTGGGCGCGGATGCCGGTGCGGCGGCCGTCTGGGCAAACACGGGCGATGCGAGCAGCGGGGATACCAGGAGCAATGCAGCAAGTGCTTTTTTCATGATCGTCTCTCCATAAGGTCGTCACGCACGGGCACGGGGTGGACCGCGTAGCGATTACAACATGATAGAAAACGCGCCGCAATCGGGCGGCGTTGACAGAAAAACGCAAAACTTGCGGTATACCCGGAGGGTTCGGGCGCTACGGACCGTCGCACGGCCCGGTGGTGTTTCAGAGCAGCTTGCCCTGCATGCCGTCCGGATCCTGCATGGCCTGACGCTGGCGTTCCATGAAGTCCTTGAGCGTATCGATGCCGCGCAACTGCAAGATCGTGTTGCGCACGGCGGCCTCCACCAGCACGGCCAAATTTCGCCCGGCTGCCACTTGCAGAATCACCTTGTTGATGGGCAGCCCCAGCACGTCCACCGTCTGCGCTTCGAGCGGCAAACGCTGGAATTCGCCGTCGGGACGGCGCACCAGTTGCACGATGAGCTTGAGCTTCATCTTCCGGCGGACCGCGGTTTCACCGAAGATGGTCTTGATGTCGAGCAGGCCCAGGCCGCGCACTTCCAGCAGGTTTTGCAGCAACGGCGGGCAGCGGCCTTCGACGAAATCGGGACCCAGACGCACGAAATCGACCGCATCGTCGGCGACCAGTCCGTGTCCACGGCTGATGAGTTCGAGGCCGAGTTCGCTCTTGCCCAGCCCGGAATCGCCGGTCAGCAATACGCCCATGCCCAGAATGTCGATGAAAACGCCGTGCATCGTGCAGCGCGGCGCGAACACGCGCGAGATATACAGGCGCAGGCTGTCGATGACGGATGCCGTCGACATCGGTGTGGTGAACAGCGGGGTCGAGGAGCGGGTACAGCGCAACACCAGGTCGGGCGGCGCTTCGAGGCCGTCGGCGACCACGAGGAAGGGCGGTTCCAGCGCGATGACTTCGCCCATGTGGCGCTTGCGGTTTTCGTCCGTGAGACGCTGGTAGTAACGCAGTTCCGCTTCGCCGAGGACCTGAATCCGGTTCGGGTGGATGAGGTTCAGGTGGCCCACGAGGTCGGCACTGGACGTGGCGGTCGCCACGCTCTCGGGCGTAAAGCCGCGTTCCCACCCCTCGTGGCCAGTGAGCCACGACAGACGCAGCGTTGCGGCGTTGTCGTCGAAAATGCTTTGCGCGTTGATGCCGGTCAGTTCCACCGCGTCGCCTCGTTCGGTTGGATGTGAGAGCTACAGGTTCGTCTATGTTCGCGGTGACTCGTGCCGGATGGCGGCCGCATCAGGGCTGCCAGTTCTCGAGTGCGATGGAAATATCCCTGGCGCTGGGCGCGTTGACCAGCGTCTCGCGCATGGTGCGATCCGAGAGCAGCTGCGCAATTTCGGAAAGGATCTCGAGATGTTGCTGTGTGGCCTGTTCGGGCACCAGCAGGAAAAACAGCAGGGAAACCGGCTGGCCGTCGGGCGCTTCGAAGGGAATCGCCTCTGCGAGACGAATGAATGCCGCCATCGGGTGCTTCAGGCCCTTGATGCGGCCGTGCGGAATCGCCACCCCTTCGCCGAGCCCGGTCGAACCCAGACGCTCGCGTGCGAACAGGTTGTCGGTGACCGTAGCGCGGGCAAGCGCGGCTTTGTTCTCGAAGAGAAGGCCGGCTTGCTCGAAGACGCGCTTCTTGCTGGTGACGGACAGTCCAAGCAGGATGTTGGACTCAGGTAAGAGTTTGAATAAACGGTTCATCTTGTAATGCGGGCGAACGCCTGGTCGCCCTCCAACCCCCGATTGACCTCGCATTATAGACCACCCGCCGCCGTGCTCGCGGCGAGCCACGGAACCGGGCCGAGCCATACAAAAGGGGCCGTTCAACGGCCCCGCGGTGGGTGATGCCAGACTTACGAAAGACGGATCTGCACTCGGGTGGTTCCTTACGGCTTTTCGTCAGTGTCTGTCATTGCGACTACCACGCCGGAACAGCGTTATTGCAGCGGTTCCGCCTCGGGAGGAGGCTGGTGGTGCTTGATGGCCTCGCGACCGTGATCCTGAACCTTGTCCTTGTACTGCATTACCTTGCGGTCGAGCATGTCGATCAGCTTGTCGATGGCGGCATACATATTCTCGTCACACTTCTCGACGAAAATCTCCTTGCCCTTGAGATTGACCGTGACGCTCGCGTTCTGGCGTCCCGCTTTCTCCTTGGACTTGTCGACAGAAAGAATCACCTCGACGCTGATGACCTGATCGAAATGGCGCAACACGCGTTCGAGCTTGTTGACGACATATTCTTTCAGTGATGCGGTGACTTCGAGATGATGTCCACTGATCTGAAGATTCATAGCTGCTCTCCTTGCTGAAATGCCGAAGTGCAGGCAGTGTCGACGCTGACGCTGGCCGGCATGAGCGCGAGCCATTGACGTGACGCAATGTCGCACTGCGGCGTAATGCCCCAGCGGCCAACATGGCGCACCAGGACTGTCCTACAAAGATTTGCGCAAGTTCACTGCGGGAATTCGCATGGCCTCGCGGTATTTCGCGACCGTTCGCCGCGCCACCACAAAACCTTGCTCTGCCAGCAGTTCCGCGATTCGGCTATCGGAAAGGGGGCTCTGCGGGTCTTCTGCTCCTATGAGTTGCTTGATGAGTGCGCGGATAGCGGTCGATGACGCAGCGCCTCCGGCTTCCGTTGCCACGTGCGATCCGAAGAAGTACTTAAGCTCGAAGGTCCCAAATGGAGTGAGCATGTACTTACTCGTCGTCACCCGTGAAATCGTGGATTCATGTAAACCCAGCGTATCAGCAATCTCGCGTAAAACCAAGGGCCGCATGCCGATTTCGCCATGCGTGAAGAAGTTCTTTTGACGCTCGACAATGGCCTGCGCCACGCGCAGGATCGTATCGAAGCGTTGCTGGATGTTCTTGATAAGCCAGCGCGCTTCCTGCAACTGCTGTTGGAGGTTGCCCGTACCGGGATCGTTCCGGTTGTTTCGCAGGATCCGCGCGTACATTTCGTTGATGCGCAGACGCGGCATGACCTCCGGATTGAGCTCGGCCGTCCAGCCGCTGCCTTGTTTGCGCACGAGTACGTCGGGCACAACGTAGTCGGCCTGCGGCGCACCGTAAGCGGCCCCCGGGAACGGATCGAGCGAACGAATGAGCTGATGGGCGGCGCGCAGGCTGTCTTCGCTCACGCCCAGCAGGCGGCGCAGCCGGGTGTAGTCGCGCGCGGCGAGCAATTCCAGGTGATCGGTGACGATGCGAAGCGATAGGGTGCGCACGTTGCTTGCCGGCAGCCGCTGGAGTTGCAGACGCAGGCATTCGGCGGGGCTGCGCGCACCCACGCCCGCCGGGTCGAAACTTTGCAGCAGTGCCAGCGCGGCGTTGATCTCTTCGGTCTCGAGCGCCAGTTCCTCGGGCATTTCCGCCTGAATCTCGTCGAGCAGCGAGCCGAGATAGCCGTCTTCGTCGAGCGATTCGATCAGGAATTCGACCAGTGCGCGATCGCGCGGCCCCGCCTTGGTCAGGCGCAGCTGGGCCAGCAGGTGTTCACGCAGGTTGGGGTGATCGACGTGGAGTTGCGGGCGCGCATTGTCGTCGTCGTCCGACGCACTTCCCGAGCGGGCAAAGTCGTTCAGGCTCCAGTCGCTGCCGTTGTCCTGCGCGCTGTCGTCGAAGCGGGCTTCGCCGTCGAGTTCGCGGGTTTCGTCGCGGCCGTTGGCCGGCTCGGCGCTGTCGTTCGAGCTGCTCGACGGCGTGGTCCGCTCGCTGCGCAGCGACCCGTCGGTGCCGACACGTACCGAACCCGCGAGCCAATCGTCCTCGCGTTCGAGCATCGGGTTCTGCGTGAGGGCGTGCTCGACTTCCTGTTGAAGTTCGAGCGTCGACAGTTGCAACAACCGGATCGATTGCTGCAACTGCGGCGTGAGGGTCAGGTGCTGCGAGGTGCGGAGTTGAAGAGTCGGTTTCATAGCGGTCTCGCCTTCATTGTAGAGGCTTTGTCACGCCAACGGAACCGGCCTGGCCTCCTATCGGAGGCAGGGTTTACATGCGAAAAATTTGCTTTACATCCGGAAATTTTCGCCCAGATACACGCGGCGGACGCTTTCGTCGGCAACGATCTGGTCGGGCGTGCCGGCAGCGAGTACCGAGCCTTCGCTGATGATGTACGCATGGTCGCAGATGCCAAGCGTCTCGCGCACGTTGTGGTCGGTAATCAGGACACCGATGCCACGGTCCTTCAGGAAGCGCACGATCCGCTGGATTTCCAGCACGGCGATCGGGTCCACGCCCGCGAACGGTTCGTCGAGCAAAATAAAACGCGGCTGCGTGGCCAGCGCACGGGCGATCTCCACGCGACGACGCTCGCCGCCCGATAGCGACATGGCCGGATTCTCGCGCAGATGGCTGACCTGAAGCTCGTCGAGCAGCGATTCGATGCGGCGCTCGATCTCGTCGCGCTTGAGCGGCTTGCCTTGCGCATCCACCTGCAATTCGAGTACGGCGCGGATGTTGTCCTCGACCGTGAGCTTGCGGAACACCGACGCTTCCTGCGGCAGATACGACACGCCCATGCGAGCGCGCTCGTGAATCGGCAGCTCGCTGATGAGGTTGCCGTCGAGCTGGATCTCGCCGTCGTCGGCGGGCACGAGCCCCACGATCATGTAGAACGACGTCGTCTTGCCCGCGCCGTTCGGCCCGAGCAGTCCCACGACCTCGCCGCTTTTCACGTCGAGCGAGACATCCTTGACGACGGTGCGTGCGCCGTACTGCTTCTTGAGCGAGCGCACCACGAGCGCGCTCGGCTTGCCCGACGGGCCGGCGCCCGGATGGGCGGTCGAGGGGTTGCTGTTGGCAGAATTACTCACGCGGATTCCCGATGTTCTTGGAAGGCGACAGCGGCGGCAGATCCCCCTTGGGCGCCGCGGCCGGCTTGCTTGCGCCGGGCGGCGTGCCTTGCGTGCCGGTCGCGTTGCGCGGGGCCAGCGTGGCACGCACGCGGCCGTTCGGATTGTTGGGGTTGACCTGGTCCGGGCCGCTGTTGGCCGTGTAGACCTCATTGTAAGTGTCGTACGTGATGACGCTGCCATGAATCTCGTCGAGCACCTTCGTCCCGCCGGCCAGACGCTTGAGCGTGGCCTGCGTGGTGAGCGTGGCGACTTCGGTCTTGCCGTTGTAATAGATCGTCTGGCCCCAGCCGTCGATGTACTCGTCGAGACCGTCGCGCTTCTGGCGCATATAGGCGAGCGGGCCGCCCGGCTTGTAATACGCCGTGGCGTACTGGTAGCCCTCCGGATCCTGGGTCACTTCGACGCGATCGGCCTTGAGGAGAATCGTCCCCTTGGTCATCGTCACGTTGCCGGTGAAGATGTTGACCTGCTTGAGGTCGTCGTAGCTCATGTGATCCGACTCGATATTGAGCGGCTTGTCACGGTCGGCGCGTTCGGCGTGGGCGAGCGGCGAGGCCAGCGCGCCGAGCATGGCAAAGGCGGCCGCCAGCGCGCGCAGGGCACGCAGCGATAGGGATGCGGGTCGCAGGTGAAGGCGATCGGTCATGGGGTCTTGGAGCCCTGTTTGGTCGGAGGTGGCGCGCTCGGCGCGGTGGGCGCACCGGACTGGCCGGGCGGCGGCGGACGGTTTCCGCCCAGCTCCGCCGGCTGGATCGTGCCGTGGACATTGCCGAGCAATTGTACGGCGCGCGAGATGTTATTGAAAATCATGCCGTCGCCGTACATCACGGAGGCGCCGCGAAAGAGCTGCACCGGCTTTTCCGTGCGGACGATGTCTTCGTTCACGAGCACCTGGAAATGCTCCGAGAGCGCGCGCATTTCCGGATCGCGAGGCCCGGGCTGACGCACCACGACAGCATCGTCGTACAGATCGACGACCGACATGTCGGCGTTAAGCGTGCCGCGCTTGCTCGTCGCGGTCACTTCCGGCTGATCCGGCGTGAACGCGCGCACGGCGGGCATCGTCATGGCCGTTGTCTGATCGTCCTCGAAATGCGTCATGTGAACGGAGTTGACGCGGTACTGCGTCGTGCCGTTCGGCGACAACATGGAAATCACCATGTCGTCCGCATAGTAGTCGGGGATGTGTTGCTTCACGTACGGCGCGCGATCGGCGTCCGAGGGCAGCGTGCGTTGCACGAGCCAGTACGTGCCTGCCGCCAGACCCGCGAGCACGACGATGGCGATCAGCGAAGCCGGAGACACGCGTTGAATGGCCATAAGTGGATCGGCTCCCTCGGTGCGTCAGGCGAGCGCTTCGGCGAGCAGGGCGTCGTAACGACCCTGTGCGCGCAGCACGAAGTCGCACATCTCGCGCACAGCCCCTTCGCCGCCGCGCGTGCTCGCAATCCAGTGGCAACGCGCCTTGACTTCGGCGTGTGCGTTGGCCGGGCACGCCGCGAACCCCACGCGCGTGAGCACCGGCAGATCGGGCCAGTCGTCGCCGATATGGCCGCAGACGTCGGCCGTCGCGGACACCTTGGCGCACAGGTCTTCGAACGCGGCACGCTTGTCCTGTACGCCCTGATAGACGTGCGCCACGCGCAGGTCGGCGGCGCGTCTGGCGACGATGTCGGACTGACGTCCGGTAATGATCGCGGTGACGATGCCCGCTTCGGCGAGCAGCTTCAGGCCATGGCCGTCGAGCGAATCGAAGGTCTTGATGACTTCGCCTGCCGGGCCGTAGCGCAGACCGCCGTCGGTCAGCACGCCGTCGACATCGAACACCATCACACGCAGGCGCGCTGCGCGCGCAGTGGCGGCGGCAGCGTCGAAGAGGGTATTGCCGGGATGACTCATGGACAGGAAACTCACACGACCTTGGCGGCGAACAGGTCGTGGACGTTCAGCGCACCGACGAGGCGGTCGTTCTCGGTCACGAGCAGTTGCGTGATGCCGAAGCGCTCCATCAGTTCGGCGGCCTCGGCGGCAAGGTGGTCGGGGCCGATCGTGCGCGGGCCGGCCTTCATGACGTCGGCGAGCTTGAGCGAAGTGAAATCGAGCGTTCGCTTGAACAAACGGCGCAGATCGCCGTCGGTAAAGATACCCACGACGCGGTCGTCGGCGTCCACGATGGCGGTCATGCCGAGTCCCTTGGCGGTCATCTCGATGAGGGCTTCGGAGAGGCTGGCATTGCTGTTCACGCGCGGAATCGCGTCGCCCGTGCGCATCACGTCGCGAACGAAGGTCAGCAGACGTCGGCCGAGTGCGCCGCCCGGGTGCGAGCGGGCGAAGTCTTCGGCACCGAAGCCGCGGGCGTCGAGCAGGGTCACGGCGAGCGCATCGCCGAGTGCGAGCGCGGCCGTGGTGCTGGCCGTCGGAGCAAGACCCAGCGGGCAGGCTTCCTTTTCGACGTGCGCGTCGAGGTGCACGTCGGACAGGCGGCCCAGACTGGACGCGGCATTGCCGGTCATGGCGATGAGTTTGGCGCCGATGCGCTTGATCATCGGCAGGATACTCACCAGTTCGCCGGTTTCGCCGGAGTTCGACAGGGCGACGACGACGTCGTCGGCGGTGATCATGCCCAGATCGCCGTGGCTGGCTTCCGCCGGGTGGACGAAGAAGGCGGGCGTGCCGGTGCTGGCGAACGTGGCGGCAAGCTTGCGGCCGATGTGGCCGGACTTGCCCATCCCGGTGACGACGACTCGTCCCTTGCAGGCGAGCAGAAGCGAGACCGCTTCGAAGAAGCTGTCGTCGAGGTGCGCGGACACGCGTTCGATGGCGTCGGCTTCAATGCGCAACACCTCCCGGGCGACCTCTAGTGCCCGGCCTGGATTGATTTTCGCTATCATGCGCGGAGTATATCAAAACGGACGTGGCATCGAAGGACAGCCGCGCCACGCCTGGCCTTGCGCCTTTCGGGACATCGCCTGAAGCGTTCCGGTTTCCGTTCCCCGGCCCGCCGCCCGGACGTAATCTGGCACGGCCCTTGCATGACACTCGCAAGACAACGCACTTCGCCGACTCTGTATCAGGAAACCGACCTTAGCCGATGGCATCGCCGCTCGAACTCACTCTCGTTCTGTTGTTTGCCGCCTGTGTCGGGGTGGTGCTGTTTCGCATGCTTCATCTGCCGCCGATGCTCGGCTATCTCAGTGTGGGCATCGTCATCGGGCCGCACGCGCTGGGGCTGGCGTCGGATTCGCAGCGCGTGCAGTACCTCGCGGAGTTCGGCGTTGTCTTTCTGATGTTTTCCATCGGCATCGAATTTTCCCTGCCGAAGCTCAAAAGCATGCGCCGGGTGGTGCTCGGACTCGGCGTTTCCCAGGTATTGGGGACATTGCTCGTTGCGGTCGGGCTCGGTGCGCTCGTCAACCTGTTCTGGTCTTTTTCCTGGCAGGCATCGGTCGCGCTGGGCGGCGCACTGGCCATGTCCTCGACGGCCATCGTCACCAAGATGCTCGCCGAGCGGCTCGAACTCGAGACGGAGCATGGCCGCAACATCATGGGTGTGCTGCTGTTCCAGGATCTGGCGGTGGTGCCGTTGCTGATCGTGATCTCCGCGCTCGGGGGCAACTCGAAGGCGCTGGTGCTCGCGCTCTCGCTCGCCGCCCTCAAGATCACGGGCGCGCTCGCACTGCTGTTATGGCTCGGTCAGAAGCTGGTCGGGCGCTGGTTCCACATTGTGGCGGCGCGCCGCTCGCAAGAGCTCTTCATGCTCAACCTGCTCCTGCTCACGCTGGGCCTGGCCTACCTGACCGAGCATCTCGGGCTGTCGATGGCGCTGGGCGCGTTCATTGCGGGCATGCTGATCGCCGAGACGCCCTTCCGCCATCAGGTGGAAGACGACATCAAGCCGTTTCGCGACGTGCTGCTCGGCCTGTTCTTCATCACGACCGGCATGCTGCTCAATCCGGGCATCGTGCTCAAGCAGCCGCTTCTCGTGCTGCTGTTCTTCGTTGGGCCGCTCATCGTCAAATTCACGCTGATCGCCGGGCTGGCGCGCCTGTTCGGCAGCCCGCCGGGCACGGCCATCCGCACCGGGCTGGGGCTGGCGCAGGCCGGCGAATTCGGTTTCGTGCTGCTCAATCTCGTGATCGACCGCAATCTGCTCGACCCGTCGCTCTCCCAGGCGGTGCTCGCCGGCATGCTGCTCTCGATGCTGTGCGCGCCGTTTCTCATCATCAACGCCGATCGCATCGCACTGCGCTTCGTCGCCAACGAATGGATGATGCAGTCGTTGCAGATGACGAAGATCGCCACGCAGAGCATCAAGACATCGGGGCACGTCATTATTTGCGGCTACGGCCGATGCGGTCAGAACCTGGCGCGCATGCTCGAACAGGAGGGCATCGGCTACGTGGCGCTCGACCTCGACCCCGACCGCGTGATGGAAGCGGCAAGCTCGGGCGAAACGGTGGTGTTCGGCGACGCCGCCCGGCGCGAGGCGCTCATCGCGGCCGGGATTCACCGCGCCGCAGGGATCGTGGTGACGTACGACAGCACGCCGGCGGCGCTCAAGGTGCTCGCGCAGGTGCAGGCGCTGGAGCCGACGTTGCCCGTCGTCGTTCGGACCGTGGACGACACGCATATCGACGACCTTATCGCCGCGGGCGCGACCGAAGTCGTGCCGGAGATCGTGGAGGGCAGCCTGATGCTGGCGTCGCACGCGCTGGTGCTCATGGGCGTGCCGATGCGGCGCGTGTTGCGTCGCGTGGCGCAGGCGCGTAACGAACGCTATAGCCTCTTGCGCGGCTACTTCCATGGGTTGGACGACGAGGACGAAGGCGGCGAGCGCGAGCAGGTCCGTCTGCAATCGGTGCCGCTCACGCTCAACGCCGACGCCATCGGACGCACACTGGGCGAACTGCGGCTCGACAAGCTCGGGGTGACCGTGACCGCGATCCGCCGGCATGGCATTCGGGGCGTGGAGCCGGTCGCGGAGACGCGTCTGATGGCCGAGGACATCGTCGTGCTGCGCGGGCTGCCCGACAAGCTCGTCGAGGCCGAGGTGCGGCTGCTCGGACGCCACTAGCTGGCATAATGTGGCGTGTTCCCCATCAGCACCCCACGAAGGATCCCCGTGCAGATCGACGAGTCCCCTGCCGCCTATATCAAGAGCCAGATTCGCACCGTACCGGACTGGCCCGCCCCTGGCGTGCAGTTCCGCGACATCACCCCGTTGCTCAAGAACCCGCGTACCTTGCGGGTGCTCATCGATGTGTTCGTGCACCGCTATATGGCGCAGCGTCCCGATTACGTCGCGGGCCTCGACGCACGCGGCTTCATCCTCGGCTCGATCCTGGCGTACGAACTCAACATCGGCTTCATCCCCATTCGCAAGAAAGGCAAGCTGCCGTATCAGACGGTCACGGAGGAGTACGAACTGGAATATGGCAGTGCGACGGTCGAAATTCATGCCGACGCCTGCGGCCCGGGCGACCGTGTGTTGCTCATAGACGATCTGGTGGCCACGGGCGGCACGATGCTTGCCGGCAAAAAGCTGCTGGAGCGGCTCGGCGCGACGGTCATCGAAGGCGCGGCCATCGTCGACCTGCCGGAGCTTGGCGGTTCGCGCCTGATCCGCGACGCCGGTCTGGATCTATTCCTGCTGTGCTCGTTCGAAGGCCACTGAGTCCGGCCTCGCGCCGCGCCCATCCACCTCCCGGCCACTGCCGTTTTCCGGCGTCGGCGGCCGATTTTCCGAACCGGACACCCCGATGCCCAACCTCTGGCTCTTCTTGCTGACCTCGGTGGCGATCACGCTCGCGCCGGGGCCTGACAACATGCAGGTCATCGCGCGCGGCATCGCACAGGGGCGCCGGGCGGGGCTGGCCGCCGCGGCGGGTTTCACTTTCGGCTGTTTGTTCCATACGACGATTGCGGCAGTCGGTCTGGCCGCCGTGTTGCGTTCCTCGCCGTGGGCGTTCGAGGCGATCAAACTGGCGGGCGCCGCGTATCTCGTCTGGATCGGGGTCAGGGCGCTGCGCGCGCGGGGCGCGCTGGCAATGGCGAATGACGCCACGCCGCAACCGCTGTCCGCTGTGTTTCGGCAGAGTGTGTTCGCCAACATGCTCAACCCGAAGGTCACCCTGTTTTTCCTTGTGTTTCTCCCGCAGTTCGTGAGTGCCCACGCCGCTCACCCAGGCTGGCAGATGCTGCTTCTGGGCTGCGTGTTCATGGCGCAGACCATTGTCGTGTTCAGCGCGTATGGCTGGTTTGCCGGAGTGCTCGGGACGTGGCTCAAGCGCCGTCCCGGCGCGGGCCGCTGGCTTGATCGTGCGGCCGGCGCCATCTTCATCGGTCTGGGGTTGCGCGTCGCGCTTCAGGGATAAGCGCGCGTGAGTGCAGGGCGAAGGCGCGGGGGCGACGCCGTCGAGTCTTCGTTGCCGCATTTGCCCTCATGACTTCGCTCAGAAATTCGTGGTCCAACTGATATTGTCCGAACATGCTTGCCGAACAACGCCAACAATACGTGCTCGAACAACTTGCCAAGACCGGGGCGCTGGCGATCAGCGATCTGGTACGGGAGCTGGGTGTCTCGCGCGAGACCGTGCGACGCGACCTCAATACGCTTGCCGCTCGCGGGCTACTGCTCATGACGCACGGCGGGGCGCTGGCGGCCGATCGCAGCGAGCCCGACTGGACGCTGCGCGAGAATGTCAACGCCGTGGGCAAGCGCGCCATCGGCGTGCGCGCCGCGGAACTGGTGCCTGATGGCGCGTCGGTCATCATCGATTACGGCACGACCACGCGCGCGGTTGCGCAGGCCTTGCTCTCCAAGCATCGTTTGCGCATCTATACGAACGACTGGCAGATCGCGCGCCTGCTGGGGCGGCATCACGATAACCGGGTAACGCTGCTCGGTGGTGAGTTGCAGGACAACGAAGACGCCGTGCAAGGCTGGGACGCGATCAACCAGATTGCGCAATACCATGCGGATTTCGCTTTCATCGGGGTGGGCGGCGTGACGGAGGACGGCAGCATCACCGACTTCAACCGCGCGGCTGCCGAGTTGCGTGCGCGCATGCTGCTGTGCGCGAACGTCTCGGCCGTCGTCGCCGATCACACCAAGTTCGGTCGCGTGACACCCGTGCGTATCCGGCACTTCGAGGCTGCGCGCTATCTCATCAGCGACGCCGCGCCGCATAAGAGCATGCTCGCCCAACTGCGTGCGCGCGGCCCCGAACTGCTGATTGCCTGAGCTTTCTCCCGCCGCGTGCGGGCGGCCGCGCGACGGCGCCGCAATACCGGCGTCATGTCGTCAGGGGCCGCCACGGCACGCCACAGGTCGCCAAAACCTCCCCAATACTTCCCCAATACCTTCTGGCCGCAGCAGCGCCTCGTCTGTCAGGTCTCGTCGTCCGTACCTTTTGGCGAGCCTTGCGGCACAGTCTTTTCGACGCAGCTTCGCCTGCCCGCGGCTTCCCCACGCATTGCCGAAAAGATGTAGACAAAGTCGTCCCGAGGTGACCTGTGCGTCGTCGCGCAATTTCGTCGCCGCCGACCGTCACGTGCTCGCAACAAAGCGGAGCGTGTCATTCAGATTGCATCCAAATCGTTGACTTGATGAGGATTTTTGCCGCTCGGGAAAAAGCTCGTCGATTGTCACCGTGTTGTCATCCAGCCTTTCTAGACTGCGTTCACTTTTGGCACAAATTGCCACAAAACAGCTAGTCGAGCGATGCGGGCGGCGCCGGTCCCCATGGATGGGGCGTGCATCGCCGCGCATCGGAGCCGGCCGGCGATCTGGACTGACAGGTGAACCGTGGACGAAGCGATTCGAATCGAGCGACTGACCAAGACTTTCGGAAGCGGGCGCCGTGCGCTCGACGAAGTGGGGCTCAAAGTCATGCCGGGCGAAATGGTGGCCCTCATCGGGGCGTCGGGCTCGGGCAAATCGACGCTGATGCGTCATATCGCCGGCTTTGTCGCGGCCGACCAGCAGCCGGGCAGCATCGAGATTCTCGGCCGTCCGATTCAGCGCGATGGGCGCATCGTGCGCGAAGTGCGCCAGATCCGTCGCGATATCGGGTTCGTCTTCCAGCAATTCAACCTCGTCGGGCGTTTGCCGGTCATCACCAACGTGTTGACGGGGCTGCTCGCTCGTGTGCCGCTGTGGCGCAGCCTCATGTTTCGCTTCACGTCGGCGGAGCGTCAGGCTGCACTGGGCGCGCTGGCCGAAGTCGGTATCGCCGATCTGGCGTTTCAGCGCGCGAGCACGCTCTCGGGCGGTCAGCAGCAGCGTGCGGCACTGGCGCGCACGCTCGTGCAGGGGGCCAAGATCATTCTCGCGGACGAGCCGATTGCCTCGCTCGATCCCGAGTCCGCACGCAAGGTAATGGACATGCTCGCGCGCATGAATCGCGATCACAAGCTCACGGTCGTCGTCTCGTTGCATCAGGTGGACGTCGCCATGCGCTATTGCGTTCGCACGGTGGCGTTGCATCAGGGCCGTGTGGTGTACGACGGCCCGTCCTCGGCGCTCACGCCGGACTTGCTGCGCCGTTTGTATGGCGTGCAGGCGAGTGAGTTGCTGAACGAATCGTCCGACGCGCCGGAAGGGGCGACGGGGGACGCCAACGCGAAGCCGGCCGGGGCCGAAGCGCCGTTCCTCACCTCGATGTCCCTCAGCCTCACGTGATTCGCGCATCCCTTTTCCAAAACCTCATCCAAGCCTGCCAAGGCTTTATCTGACCAGGAGCACGCTCTCATGAAACTGTGGAAATCCCTGCTGGCCGGCGCGGCCATGATCGCCTCGGTCGCGGCGGCACACGCGCAGGAAATCAATTTCGGCATCATCTCGACGGACTCCAGCGCGGCACTGCGTCAGCGCTGGCAGCCCCTGATCGACGACATGGAGAAGCAGACCGGACTGAAGGTCACGCCGTTCTTCGCCACCGACTACGCCGGCGTGATCGAAGGCATGCGCTTTAACAAGGTCCAGTTGGCATGGATGGGCAATAAGGGCGCGATGGAAGCGGTCGATCGCTCGCAGGGCGAAGTCTTCGCGAAGATCATCTACGCCGATGGCACCGAAGGTTACTACTCGTTGCTGATCTCGAACGCATCGAGCCCATACAAGACGCTCGACGACGTGATCAAAAACGGCAAGAAGATCAACTTCGGTCTGGGCGATCCGACCTCGACGTCGGGCACGCTGGTGCCGGGCTACTACGTGTTCGCGAAGCACAACATCGATCCGCGCACGTACTTCAAGACGGCCCGCAGTTCGAACCATGGCGCCAATCTGATGGCGGTCATCAACAATCAGGTGGATGTCGCGACCAACAACACCGAAGAACTGAACAAGCTCGAAGCGACGCAGCCCGAGAAGGCCAAGCTCGTGCACGTGATCTGGAAATCGCCGCTGATTCCGTCGGATCCGCTGCTGTGGCGCAAGGACCTGCCGGACGGCACGAAGAAGAAGATTCGCGACTTCTTCCTTGCCTATGGTAAGGACGCGCACGAGAAGGAAGTGCTCAAGAACATCTACAACTACGGCGGCTTCCGTGCGTCGTCGGATGCTCAGCTTCTCCCGATCCGTCAGCTCGAACTGTTCAAGCAGAAGGTGCAGCTCGAACAGGACGCCAACGTCGATGCCGCCAAGAAGAAGACGCAACTGGCCGAGCTCGACAGCAAGCTCGCAGCGCTCGACAAGGAACTGAGCAAGACCAAGTAAGCGCCGGTATGCGCCGGCGGACGTGACGCAACGTCCCCGGCGCAATGCGCGGCAATCGTTGACGACATAGATTCCAGCGATGGCGGGTCCGGGACTTCGGGCCGCCATCTCCTCAGCGGTCCGATTTTCCACCGGCTTCCCGGGCATCGTTCACGGGCATCGGCCGAGCCGGTATGACTCGTGGTACTCGACATGAACACCAGCGCATCCATTACAGCCAACGACCGACTGCCGGGCGAGCCGCCCAAACGTTCGTGGCTTTCCCTGTTCGGTTGGGGCATCTTCTTTCTGGTCCTGGTGTGGTCGTGGGGCGGTGCCGACATGCGTCCGCTCGATCTGATTCGCGACTCCGGCAACATGAGCCAGTTCGCGCACGACTTCTTTCCTCCTGACTTTCGCGAATGGCGGGTGTACGTCCACGAAATGATCGTGACGATCCACATCGCCGTGTGGGGCACGGTGCTTGCGGTGCTGTGCTCGATTCCGATGGGGCTGCTGTCCGCGTCGAACATGGTGCCGGCATGGGTGTATCAGCCGGTGCGTCGCGTGATGGACGCCTGCCGCGCGATCAACGAAATGGTCTTCGCGATGCTCTTCATCGTCGCGGTGGGGCTTGGCCCGTTCGCTGGTGTTCTTGCGCTGTGGGTGCATACGACGGGCACGCTCTCGAAGCTGTTCGCCGAGGCGGTCGAAGCGATCGATCCGCGTCCGGTCGAAGGCGTGCGCGCCACGGGGGCGCGCGCCATCGACGAAATTCTGTACGGCGTGCTGCCGCAGGTCATGCCGCTGTGGATTTCGTACACGCTGTACCGTTTCGAGTCGAACGTGCGTTCGGCGTCGGTGGTCGGCATGGTCGGCGCCGGCGGGATCGGCGTGGTGCTCTACGAAGTGATTCGCAGCTTCCAGTACGCGCAGACGTGCGCCGTCATGGTCATCATGGTGATTGTGGTGACGTGCATCGACGTCTTCTCCGCACGCGTGCGCAAGATGGTGATCTGACGATTCGGATGTAACGAACGAAAAAAGGCCGGACGCGGCCTTTCTTCGTTCCACGAGGCCGCGCATCAGGCGATGCGCTGTCCCGTCATATACGTTTCGCGCGGAATGGGCGGCATGCCGGGGCGTACGGCAACGCGCACCATATCGGCACGCAGGCCCGGCCGGATGCCGCCGCGATCGGTCAGACCCACCGACTGCGCCGGATTCCACGACACCGTGCGCATGGCCTTCGACAGCGTCCAGCCGTGCGCCGCGTGATCGTTGTGCAACTGGAACGCCGCTTGCAACAGGCTCGCCGGCACGTAATCCGACGACAGAATGTCCAGCACATCCTCTCGCGCGAGTTCCGCTGCCGCCACATTACCCGAGTGCGAGCCGCCGCGCACCACGTTCGGCGCACCCATGATGACGCCGATCGACTTGTCGTGCGCCGCGCGCGCGGCAACGAGCGTCGTCGGAAATTCGGACAGTGCGACGCCGTCACGCCCGGCTTCTTCCACATGTTCGAGCGATGTGTCGTCGTGACTCGCGAGCGGCAGACCACGCTCGCGGCTCATCGCGACGATGGTGCGACGATGCGCAATGGCGTACTTCTCCTGCTGTGCTTTCAGGTCCGCGAGCATGGCGTCCCACTGCGCGTCCGGCACCTTGCCGTTGCGCTCATGGTATTGACGGTGCAGCACCGGGTCGTGCCACTGACGTTGTCCCGGCGTGTGATCCATCACCGATACGAGACGCAGCAGCGGGTGATCGCACATGTCGGCAAACGTATCGGCGGCGTCCTGCGTCGCGATTTCACAGCGCAGATGCAGGAAGTGGTCCGCACGGAAAAGACCGGCCGCAATGGTGTCGAGCAGCGCCTGCCCGCACTCGACCTGCACTTTGCGGCTGCGCAGGCCGGACGCGTCACGCTCGCCAATCACCAGCGAGTCGAACACGGTCGTGATGCCGGCGGCGGCGATCTGCGCGTCGTGGATCGCGAAAGCGGCGTGCGTATTCCAGTACACGCCCGGACGCGGCGCGAGGTGCTTCTCCAGATTGTCGGTATGCAGCTCCACCAGGCCCGGCACCAGATAGTCGCCCTCCCAGTCGATGGCCTCGGCCGCTTGCGTCGTGCCTTCCTCCACGGCGTAAATGAGGCCTTCGCGCACTTCGACCACGCCGTGGAAGGTCGTGTCGGGCGTGACGATGCGAGCGTTCTTGATAAGCATGGACAGACTCCGGGGATCAATGAGCGGGACGAAGCACGGGGCGCATCGCGAGCGTGCGCGTCGCCACTTCGTCGCGGGTGGCCTCGTCGTGGAAGATGCCGACGATGGCGCTGCCCGCGGCACGGGCTTCGGCAATCAGTTGCGCGACCACGGCGCGGTTGTGCGCGTCGAGCGACGCCGTCGGCTCGTCGAGCAGCAGCACGGGGGCGGTGGCGATCAGCCCGCGTGCGATGTTGATGCGCTGTTGCTCGCCACCGGAGAACGTCGCCGGTGCGAGCGTCCAGAGACGTTCGGGAATGTTCAGCCGTGCCAGCAGGTCGCGCGCGCGCCTGGCAGCCTCGGCGTCGCCATGCCCCAACCGGCGCAGCGGCTCCGCCACGATGTCCAGCGTGCTCACGCGCGGGATCACGCGCAGGAACTGGCTGACGTAGCCGAGTGTGGTGCGGCGCACGGCGAGCACTTCGCGCGCGCTCGCGGCGCTCAGGTCGACCCAGCGCCCGCCGCGTCCGGTCCGGGTGGCGTCGTGGCGAATCTCGATGCGTCCCTCACCCACGAGGTAGTTGCCGTAGAGGCAGCGCAGCAGCGTACTCTTGCCCGAGCCCGAGGGGCCGACGAGCGCAACGCACTCGCCGCGCCGTACCGTCAGATCGACACCTTCGAGTGCCGGAATGGCCACGCCGCCCTGCGCGTGCAGACGGAAAGTCTTGTGCAGGCCCTGAGCGCGCAGCATGACGTCGTCCTCGCGTGTGCCGAGGGTGAGCGCCGCGTCACAGGGCGAGGTGAACGTGGTGGACGTGGCGGAATTCGCGAACGAAGGGAGAAGAGTTCCGGAGTTCATACGGGCAGCACCGAGGAAACCAGCAATTGCGTGTAAGGATGTTGCGGATCGTCGAGTACCTGATCGGTGAGCCCGGTCTCGACCACGCGCCCCGCCTGCATCACGATCAGACGATGGGCGATGAGACGCGCCACCCCGATATCGTGCGTGACGATGATGGCGGCCAGATGAAGGCGCTCCACCAGCGAGCGCAGCAGATCGAGCAGGCGTGCCTGCACCGACACGTCGAGACCGGCGGTCGGCTCGTCCATGAACACCAGCCGCGGTTCCGTCACCAGATTTCGCGCAATTTGCAGACGCTGCTGCATGCCGCCGGAGAACGCGCCGGGCATCTCGTCCACCCGCGCGGGGTCGAGTTCGACCTGTGCCATCCAGTGACGCGCCTTCTCGCGAATGTCTCCGAAGTGACGCGCCCCGACCGCCATCAGCCGGTCCCCGATATTGCCTCCGGCGGATACGTTCATGCGCAGTCCGTCGCGCGGGTTCTGTTCGACGAATCCCCACTCGGTGCGCAGCAGGCGGCGCCTGTGCGCTTCGTCGAGTGCGCTCAGGTCGTGCAGCGTGCCGTCGATGCCGCGATAGTGGAGGGAGCCGGCATCGATCTCGTGACGCAGGGCCAGCGCGTTGAGCAACGTCGACTTGCCCGACCCGGATTCGCCCACGACACACACCACTTCGCCGGGCCAGAGATCGAACGTCACGTCGGCACAGCCGACCCGCTCGCCGTAATGCTTGCCAAGGCCCGTGACGCGCAGCAGCGGTGCGTCCATGGTTGCGGTACCTGGCGCTTTATCCGTCGCGGCGTTCATGTGCGCTCCCCGGGTGCCCGAGCGGGCGCTGCAGTCGTTACATGAGTCGTTGCATGCGCCGGTACGCGAGCAGGCGTACGCACCGGTGCGTGCGCCACGCCGGTCATGCCGGCCGAGGCGCGCTCGCCGCAGTAGTCGCTGTCCGAGCACACATACATGCGCGTGCCTTCGTCGTCGGTGATGACTTCGTCGAGAAAGCTCTCGGTCGCGCCGCACAGCGCGCAATGGGCGTCCCACTTCTGGATCTCGAACGGATGATCGTCGAAGTCGAGGCTCTGCACCGGCGTGTACGGCGGTATGGCATAGAGACGTCGTTCGCGTCCCGCGCCGAAGAGTTGCAGCGCCGGGTTCATATGCATCTTGGGATTGTCGAATTTCGGAATCGGTGAGGGCGACATCAGATAACGCCCGTTCACGATGACGGGGTAGTCGTAGGTCGTGGCGATGGCGCCGTGACGCACGATGTCTTCGTACAGACGCACGCGCATGAGGCCGTACTCACCGAGCGCGTGCAGCTTGCGCGACTCCGCGATGCGCGGCTCCAGGCGATACATCGGCTCGGGCATCGGCACCTGGTAGACTAGGATCTGGCCGTCGGTGAGCGCCGCTTCGGGTATGCGGTGACGTGTCTGGATAACGCTCGCCTGCGTCGTCTTCGTGGTGGTGGCGACCCCGGCCGTGCGCGCGAAGAAACGGCGAATGTTCACGGCGTTGGTCGTGTCGTCCGCGCCCTGGTCGATGACCTTGAGCCTGTCGCCGGCACCGATCACGGCGGCGGTGACCTGAATGCCGCCTGTGCCCCAGCCATAGGGCAGCGGCATTTCGCGGCTGCCGAACGGCACCTGATAGCCGGGAATCGCGACCGCCTTGAGCAGGCTGCGTCGAATCATGCGCTTGGTGTGCTCGTCGAGAAAGGCGAAGTTGTAGCCGTCTGCCGTCGTCGCGCCGGGCGCTGCGGGGTGGGGCGTGTCCTGCCATGTGGCGGCGTCGTTCATGCGGCCTCCTGAGTGGTCCGGACAGCAGGCGCGACGGCATCGCCTTCGGGCTGCATTCCGTATTTCGCGGCGTGCTCCGCGCGCAGACGGCGCACCAGTTCCAGCTCGGACTGGAAGTCGACGTAGTGCGGCAGCTTCAGGTGCTGCACGAAGCCCGAGGCTTCCACGTTGTCGCTGTGGTACAGCACGAATTCCTGTTGCTGGGCAGGCGAGTTGGCTTCGTCGCCCAGTTCCTTCGTGCGCAGCGCACGGTCGACCAGCGACATGGCCATCGCCTTGCGTTCGTTGTGACCGAAGGCCAGTCCGTAGCCCTGTGTGAACTGCGGCGGCGTCTGCCGATTGCCACCGAACTGCGTGACCATCTGGCATTCCGTCACGGCGATCTCGCCGATGTCGATGGCGAAGCCGAGTTCTTCGGGTTCGATTTCGATGCGCACCTGCCCGATGCGGATCTCGCCGGCAAAGGGGTGGTCGTTGCCGTAACCGCGTTGCGTCGAATAACCGAGCGCCAGCAGGAAACCCTCGTCGCCGCGGGCGAGGTTTTGCAGGCGGGCGGTGCGCGAAGCTGGTGTGAAGAGCGGCGAGTGCACGAGGTCGTGCGGTTCGGGATCGCTGCTGTCGGTGCACAGCGCTTCGAGCAGGCCGTCGCGCTTCATGATGTCGGTCACGCGCGTGGTAGCGGCAATGGGCGGAACGTCGGGAACGTCGGGAACGTCCGGGGCGCTGGCCTCGCTCGCGGACGGTGCCGCGTCTGCTGTCTGCTTCGCGGTGTCGGTCGCAACGTCCACCGCCGTCCGCGCCGCCGAGGCAGCTCCCGTTCCGCCGGCCGTACCGCGCATCTCGCCCGGGAGCGCCGTCCCCGGCATCTCACCCTCGGCCAGCAGGGCGAAGTCGAGCAGGCGTTGCGTGTAGTCGTACGTGGCGCCAAGCACCTGACCGCCCGGCACGTCCTTGAATGTCGCGGAGATGCGGCGCGACAGACGCATCTCCGCCGTATCGATGGGCCGGGTGGTGCCCAGCCGTGGCAGCGTCGTGCGATAGGCACGCAGCAGGAAGATCGCCTCGACGAGATCGCCCGCTGCCTGCTTGATCGCCAGCGCGGCAAGCGTTTCGTCGTACAACGCGCCTTCGCTCATCACGCGCGAGACGGCCAGACGCATCTGTTCCCGGATCTGGGTCACGGTCAGCGCAGGGATATCGGGATTGCCGCGTCGCGCCCTGGCGAGCAGATCCCACGATTGTTCGATGGCGCGCTCGCCACCTTTGACTGCGACGTACATCAGCAAACCTCCACGTGCGTGGTGCGCGGCAGCCCGAGCACCGAGTCGCCTGCGGCGATCAATAAATCGAGGCCGGCCGGAAAGCGCGGCGCGAGTGCGGCGCGCGCCTGCCAGAAGCCGGCGTCAAGCGCGCCGACCGTGACGTCCGCGTGCGTCTCGATGCCTGGGCCGCGCAGACGCAGACGCAGTCCGCCGTCACCCGCGTGGCCTTCGGCAAGGGTGGGCACATCGACGATCAACGTGGTGCTGTGTTCCGGCGACCCGGCAGTCCCGAACGCGAAGCGCTCGAGCGCCGGGCAGCGGGCGGGATCGGTGAGCAGTGCAAACTGCGCCGTCGCGAGTTCGGCTTCGCCACCGAGCAGCGGCGCACCGGTGTGAAAGCGCAGCGCGCTCGATACTTCGGTGAGCGGCGCTTGCAGCCATACTGGCGTGGTGGCGTCGGTCAGCGCGAGGAGCGTGGCGCGCGCGGCTACGCTCGCTTCGGCGCTGTGCGCGAGGCGTTTGCCGACGCTGCGCAGTTGGCCTGGGCGCGCGAGCGCATCGAGCACCGCGCGAAAGACGCCCTGGGCGTCGTGGACCGGATCGGCGAAACCGGGTTGCAACGCCGACCAGTCAGGCATCCGTGCCGTCGACATTTCAGGCCTCCCGGACCATGGTGAAGAACTCGACGCGGCTCGCGGCCGTGTCGGCGTCACGCTGCTCGGCGGCAGCCGTCAGGCGTTGCGAGATCGTGGCGAGCGCACCGGCGGCGAGCGCGCTGCGGTACAGCGGCATCTGCATGAGGGCATCCAGACGCGCCACGCGCACGGCGCGCTCGCTGTCGCGTCCGAGCACGTAGCCGGTGCCTATCACGCCGTCCTGCTGTCGCAGGGTGCAGCGCGTGACGGTCGTCTCGCCGAGGTTGAAACGCTCGCCGCTGCCGCCCACGCGGCCCTGCACCATCACGAGGCCGGTCTGCGGCGCGCGCAGCCAGACGAAGGGTGGCGCGTCGGGACAATGGGCGATGGCGTCGTCGAGTTCGTCGCGGGTGGCGCGCGCAAGCAACGCCAGCCACCTGGCACGCTCGGGCCGCGTCTGCCGGGCAGCGCCGTCCTCGTCACGCGTAGTGTCGGAAGATGTGATTCGCATGATTGTCTAGTCGTATAGACGTGTGTATGATCGCAATAATTTCGGCAAGCGGAATTCGCGACCTCATTACAACTTTCCGGGGTGTCAATTTGATGACAGCGCAACTCGAACGTGGCGCCGGCGTTGCGGTCTGGCGGCAAATTGCGCAGATTCTGGCGACGGAGATCGGTGAACGACGCTATGGCGAAGGCCTGCCGGACGATCGTCTGCCGAGCGAGACGGAGCTTGCGCAGCGTTTCGGCGTCAACCGCCACACCGTGCGCCGCGCGATTCTCGGACTTGCCGAGCAGGGCCTCGTGAACGTCGAGCATGGCCGCGGCACGTTCGTGCAGGCCGCAGCCATCGGCTACGTGATCGGGCGCCGTACCCGTTTCACCGAAAACCTCTCGCAGAACAATCTGAAGACGGCGCAGCGGATCGTCTCGGCCCATAAGGTCAAGGCGGAAGGCAGCGTCGCGCAGGCGCTCGGACTACGCGCGGGGGCATTCGTCTATCGCGTCGAACTGGCGCGTCGCAGTCTCGACGCCCAAGGCATCGAGTTGCCGCTGGCCTACAGCGAGAACTGGTTCTCCGCATCGCGCTTTCCCGACTTTCCCGACGTCTTCGAGCAGCACGAAACCATCAGTGCCGCGCTCGCCGTGTTCGGCGTGAAGGATTACACGCGTCGGGAAAGCCGCATTGGCGCACGCATGCCCGATGCCGACATTGCGCGTCATCTCGGGATCAATCGTCAGCAACCGGTGCTGAGTGTGGAGAGTACCGATGTGGACGAGGCGGGCAAGCCGATCAAGTACGGTATCGCCTATTTCCCGGCCGATCGCATGCAACTCGTGGTGCAGGGGGAAGCGCAATGACTGCCGGATCGGCGCAAGCGCGGTGGCGCGCGCTCGACCTTCGCAGCGCGCGCGTTGCCATCTACTACGCACCGCCCGCGGGCTCGTGCTGGTGGAATGAAGGTAGCCGCTGGCTCGGGCGCGACGCCGCCTCCGGCCGGGCGCTTCACGCGCCGAGCGTGCCGGGGCTTTCGCGTTCGCTGCACGATCTGACCGCCGAGCCGCGCCGCTACGGTCTGCACGCGACACTCAAGGCGCCGATGCGTCTCGCCCCGCACGCGCAGTTGAGTGATCTGTCGGAGATTGCGGCGACGTTGGCCGCGCGTCATGCGCCTTTCGATCTCGTCATGCACACGGACGTGATCGGCACCGAAAATGGCAAGCGCCCGGGTTTCGTCGCGTTGCGTCCCAAGGCGGGGCTGGCGGGTGAAAAGACCATCGACGCTTTTGCTGCCGAGTGCGTTGAAGCCTTCGAGGCCATGCGCGCGCCGTTGAACGAGGCGGAACTGGCGAAGCGAAATCCGCATCTGCTGACGTCGCGTCAGCGCGAGTTGCTCGACCGTTGGGGCTATCCGTACGTGTTCGACGAGTTCCGTTTTCACGTGACGCTGTCCGATCGCGTCGACGCCGCCGACGCGACCCTCATCGTCGACTGGTGGCAGCCTCGGGTGCAGGCGCTCGGCCCGATGCGCGTCGACGGGCTCGCCATCTTCGTGCAGCCCGCACCCGGCGAGGTCTTCCACTGCTTCGAGCGTTTTGCTTTCGGGAAAGCCGCATGAACCGCGCACGCCTGTATTACGTGATGGGGCCGTCGGGCGCGGGAAAGGACTCGCTGCTCGCTTACGCCCGAAGTCGGCTCGATGGTGCACGCGCCGACGCCGTGCCAGTGCTGTTTGCGCATCGCTACATCACGCGCGCGCCGTCGGAAGGGGAGAACCATATCGCGTTGTCGCACGCCGCGTTTGCGTTGCGGCATTCGCTCGGATGCTTCGCACTTGACTGGCACAGTCACGATTGCCGTTACGGAATCGGCATAGAGATCGACGCCTGGCTGGCCGCTGGCGCGAACGTCGTCGTGAACGGTTCGCGGGCGTTTCTCGGGCAAGCCGTGGCGCGCTACGGCGAGCGGTTGCATCTCGTGGAGATTCGCGTGGACCCCGTGGTGCGCGCGATGCGGCTGGCCAGTCGCGGACGCGAAACCGGCGAGGCGCTCGACAGACGTGTGGCGCACACCGTGTCGTGGATACCGCCCGAAGGGATCCCGCTCTCGGTGGTCGACAACAATGGCCCGCTCGAAGCGGCTGGCGACCGGCTCGTCGCCATACTGATGTCGCAGGCGCCGCACTGAGTCGCGAAGCGATCGCTTCTGCCGCCGGGGCGTGCGCGTAGCGCCGGCGATCAGGCGGTGCCCGGGAAGTTGCGGCCGGCGGGCGACCTCGGGGCCGCCAGTCCGTCCAGAAGACAGTCGAGCGCTTGCCGGTAGGCGCTATCGTCCGGTGCCGGCAACGCGCCGGCGTGGTCGTTGTGTGCAAACGGCAGGCCGCTGCCATGTGCATGATCGATGAGGATGTCCCGCCAAAGCTCGGGAGCCGTCGTCATGGCGCGCAACAAGCCGGTCAGACGGTCGGTGATCCGCCGCGTCACACCGGCAAACGCGCGGGGTGTCGCGAAAATGGCGAGGGTCAGTTGCGGATGGCGGCATACGGCGTCGTGATAGCGGATCAATATTTCCCGGATTTCCGCGCGGCACGTCAGGCCCGTCTCGATCCCCTCCAGCACGCTGGCATAGACCTCGTCCGAGACTGCACGCAACAGCCCGGCGTGATCGCCGATGTGGTGATACAGGCTCATGGGCGTGACGCCGAGCCGGGCGGCGAGCGCGCGCATGCTCAGTCCCCGTCCGCCCTCGCCCCCCTCGCTCTTTTCGTCGAGCAACGCGAGCGCCGTCGCGACGATCGCCTCTCGCGTGACGCCAGTGCCCTGCGCGGGTCTTCCACGCGGCCGTCTCATGCCATGGTCCTCATGCCACCGCCCTCATGCCGTCACCACGCGGTAAGTGGACTGCACCAACCCCGAAGGAAAGCAGCGGCTGGCGACGAGTTGCATGTCGATGTCCTTCGTCAACGCACCGAACAGTGGCTTTCCCGCGCCGATCAGCAGCGGCACCGTGGTGACGACGAGGTCGGCGATCAGTCCGTCGCGCAGAAACGACTGCACGGTTTGTCCCCCGTCGACATAGATCCGTTGGACGTTTTCCCGCGCGAGCGCGTCTAGCAGCGCACGAGGGGGCAGGTCGGAAAAGCGCACCTTGCCCTTGAGCGCTTCCGGCACAGGGGTGCCTGCCAGTTGCGTCGAGAGCACTGTCACGGGCAACTCGTATGTCCACGGTCCCATGGCGCGCACCTTCTCGTAAGTGCCGCGCCCCATCACGATCGCGTCCTTGTCGGCAATGAATGCGGCGTAACCGTGATCCTCGGCGGGATCGTCGCGTTGCAACAACCAGTCGATGTCGCCGTCGGGCCGGGCGATGTAGCCGTCCAGACTCGTGGCGATGAACACGTGGGCGGTCGTCATGATGTCCAATTTTATTTATACGTCGTATATTTTTTCGTAAACTCACGATGAAAGCAAGCCACAACAGGGCGGACGGAACCTTGGGAGCGGCGCAGGGCGAGATGAAGCGACATGGGTGTCACCCATGTGTCGTCGCTTCTCTGTTGCAATAAGTGTTGTTATGTTGCAAATTATTGCAATGGGCGTGAAGGTCGCGTAGTCTGGCGCCATCCCCCACGACAATTGCCCGGCGTTGGCCGGTGCGAGCCTTTTCGGAGCCAGTCCATGCCCTCAGCCATGCCCACCCATGCCCGCGTCGTCATCGTCGGCGGCGGTATCGTCGGTTGTTCCGTCGCGTATCACCTCGCCAAACTCGGCTGGTCGGACGTTGTCCTGCTGGAGCAGGGGCAACTGTCCTGCGGCACGACGTGGCACGCGGCCGGGCTCGTCGGACAATTGCGCTCGCAGGAAAGCATGACGAAGCTCATCCGCTATTCCACCAAGCTGTACAGCGAACTGGAAGCGGAGACGGGGCTGGGCACGGGGTGGAAGCAATGCGGCTCGCTGTCCGTGGCGCGCAGCCAGGAGCGCATGACACAACTCAAGCGCACGGCGGCCGTCGCGCGCGCTTACGGCGTGCAATGCGACGTGATTTCGCCGCGCGAGGCTGGCGAGTTGTGGCCAGTGATGCGCACCGACGATCTGGTCGGCGCGGTATGGCTGCCCGGCGACGGCAAGGCCAACCCCACGGATCTCACGCAGGCCCTGGCGCGAGGGGCGCGCAGCCGCGGCGTGCGCATCGCCGAGAACACGCGGATCACACAGATTCATACGGCGTCGCCCAACGGCATACCCACGGCGACGGGCGTGTCGTGGCGGAACAAGGCGGGCGAGAGCGGGCGCATCGACGCCGAGATCGTCGTGAACTGCGCGGGGCAGTGGGCCAAGGCCGTGGGGCGCATGTGCGGGGTTACCGTGCCGCTGCACTCGGCCGAGCACTATTACATCGTGACGGAACGTATCCCGGGTGTGCACACGGACCTGCCGGTCATGCGCGACCCGGACGGCTACATCTATTTCAAGGAAGAAGTCGGCGGTCTGGTGATGGGCGGCTTCGAGCCGAATGCGAAGCCGTGGGGCATGAACGGCATTCCGGAGAATTTCGAGTTTCAGTTGCTGCCCGACGACTGGGACCAGTTCGAAATCCTCATGGAGAACGCCCTCATCCGGGTGCCGGCACTGGAGACGGCGCAGATCCGGCAGTTCTACAACGGGCCGGAGTCGTTCACGCCGGATAACAACTTCATTCTCGGCGAAGCGCCCGAGTTGCGGAATTTCTACGTCGGCGCAGGCTTCAATTCGATGGGCATCGCGTCGGCGGGCGGCGCGGGCATGGCGCTCGCCGAGTGGATCGTCGCGGGCGAGCCGACGATGGATCTCTGGCCCGTGGACATCCGCCGCTTTGCCGGTTTCAACGGCAACGACACGTGGCTGCACGATCGTGTGAAGGAAACGCTCGGCCTGCATTACGCCATGCCGTGGCCGAACCGTGAACTGGATACCGCGCGGCCGTTCCGCCGCTCGCCGCTGTACGCAACGTTGCTCGACAAGGGGGCGTGCTTCGGCAGCAAGATGGGATGGGAGCGGCCGAATTTCTTCGCGCCGTCGCCCGCCGAGGCAAAGATCGAGTACAGCTTCGGGCAGCAGAACTGGCACGCGTGGAGTGCGGCGGAGCATCGCGCATGCCGCGAGGCGGTGGCGCTTTTCGACATGAGTTCGTTCTCGAAGCTGCTCATCAAGGGCCGTGACGCCGAACAGGTATTGCAGACCCTGTGCAGCAACGACGTTGCCGTCGCGCCGGGGCGCACCGTCTATACCGCCATGCTCAACGAACGCGGCGGCTACGAGTCGGACTTCACGCTCACGCGACTCGCTCCCGATCGATACCTCATGGTGACAGGCTCCGCGCAGGCGGTACGGGACATGGATTTTCTGGAGCGGCGCATCGCAAGCCTGCCCGGCGACCCACGCTGCACGGTGGTCGACGTGACCGGGCAATACGCCGTGCTCGCGCTCATGGGGCCGAACGCTCGTGCGCTGTTGCAGCAGGTCTCCAAGGCCGATTTCTCCAACGAGGCGTTCCCGTTTGGCTCAAGCCGGGAGATCGATCTCGGCTATGCGACGGTGCGCGCGACCCGTCTGACCTACGTGGGTGAACTTGGCTGGGAACTGTATGTGCCGGTCGAATTTGCGGTGGGCGTCTATGAGGCGCTGCATGCGGCAGGCGGGGCTTTCGGCCTGAAAGACGCGGGCTATTACGCGATCGATTCGTTGCGCATCGAGAAGGGCTATCGCGCATGGGGGCGGGAACTCACGCCGGACGTCAATCCGGTCGAAGCGGGGCTGACGTTCGCCTGCAAGCTCGCAAGCGATATCGCGTTCACCGGACGCACGGCCGTCGAACTCGCCAGATCGAAGGGGGCGAGGCGCCGGCTCGTGAGTGTGGCGCTGGACGGCGCGGGCGACCGGATGCTTTGGGGCGGCGAGGCTGTGCTGCGTGACGGACAGCCTGTCGGGTTCATCTCCTCGGCGGCGTTCGGTCATACCGTCGATGCGCCGGTGGGTCTCGCGTTCCTCACGAATCCGGACGGGCCGGTGACGCCCGAATACGTCGACGCGGGCCGCTATCAGGTCGACCTTGCAGGCGAACGACTCGACGCTCGCGTGCAGCTGCGCGCGTTGTACGACCCGAAAGGCGAGCGCGTGAAGGGGTAGGTCACAAAACCGCTGCCACGGCGAACTCGCCGCCGCTTCTGTAAAATGCCGCTTTTGCCTCGTTTTCGTGCGTCAGTGTCTGGCGCGCGTCCGGTCTTCGACGTATGTCTTTTGCCTGTATTGCGGCGGCACGCCGCTTCGACGACAGAGCGCATCTGCCGCTCGTGATCGGCTCGCAGCGTTATGGATGGATTCGCCGTAGCGATGTCGAGTCGCTGTGCCGCTGGCCCGACGTGTTCGAGATCAGCTCGCTCGCCGTGCGTATCCATCCGCGTCACGACACGTGCGACGCGCGCACGGCGGCGCTTGCGCCCGTGATCGAGACGCTCGCCGCCGAGGGGCGCATCACCGGGTGGCGCAACGAGCGTTACGCGATCCGCCAGCGTCTTTACGACGCGCCGCTCGCATGGATCGAACGCGCCGCCTCCCGCTTTTTCGGCACGCGTACGTTTGCCGTCCACGTGAACGGTTACGTGCCCGCCCGTTTCGTCGGTGAAGCGCCGAAGATGTGGATCGCGCGCCGCAGCGTGCTCAAGGCGACCGACCCCGGCTGCCTGGACAATGCGGCCGCGGGCGGGATCGGAAACGGCATCGGCGTGGGCGACACGCTCGTCAAGGAATGCTGGGAAGAAGCCGGCATCCCGGCGTATCTGGCCAACGAGGCGCGCCCGGGCCGTACGCTGCACATACTTGCGGAGATTCCGGAGGGTGTGCAGTCCGAGCAGATTTTCGTCTACGATCTCGCGCTGCCGCGCGGCTTCGTTCCCGAAAATCAGGACGGCGAGGCGAGCGCCCACTGGCTGTGCTCGGCGGGGAACGTACGCGACGTGATCGCGCGCGGCAAGATGACCGTCGACGCGAGCCTCGCGAGTCTCGATTTCCTGCTGCGCGAGGGGGCGATTCGCGCGAAGGACTGTGCGGGTATCGAGGCGCTGTTCAAGCCGGCGGACGAGTAAGCCCGGCATTTCGACGATGGGACGATGGGGCGGTGTGTCGCCCCGGCGCCCGGCGCCAGGCACCCGGCGAGTGCGCGAGCGAGCGTGTCCCGGGCCTGCCGACCGAGTTCATGAATTTCAACACTGCAACGACATTGCAAGCCTTTGCCCAGGAGCAACCATGGCACCGATCGAAAATAGCTACATCCTGAAGTTGTCCTGCCCGGACCGTCCCGGCATCGTCCACACGGTGGCCGGTTTCCTGGTCGAGCGCGGCGGCAACATTCTCGACTCGGCGCAATTCAACGATCGCTTCACGGGCGGCTTCTTCATGCGCGTGCATTTCCAGCAGTTGCCCGGCGAGAGCGATCTGGCGTCGTTGCAGCGCGATTTCGCGCCGTTGGCCGAGCAGTTCGAGATGCAATGGGAACTGGTCGACGCGTCCATCAAGCCGCGCGTCATGCTGATGGTCTCGAAGATCGGTCACTGCCTGAACGATCTGCTGTTCCGCTACAAGACCGGGCAACTGAACATCGAGATCCCGGCGATCGTCTCGAACCACAAGGATTTCTATCAACTGGCGGCGAGCTACAACATTCCGTTTCATCATCTGCCGCTGATGAATGCGACGCCCGCATCGAAGGCCGCGCAGGAAGCCAAGGTGTTCGAGCTGGTGCAGGAGAACAACATCGACCTCGTGGTGCTCGCGCGCTACATGCAGGTGCTCTCGAGCGACCTGTGCAAGAAGCTGGAAGGGCGCGCCATCAATATCCACCACTCGTTCCTGCCGAGCTTCAAGGGCGCGAAGCCCTACTATCAGGCGTTCGACCGTGGCGTGAAGCTGATCGGCGCGACGGCGCATTACGTGACGTCCGACCTCGACGAAGGCCCGATCATCGAGCAGGAAGTCGAACGTGTGGATCACACGATGGACCCGGAGCAACTGACGGCCATCGGTCGCGACGTCGAATGCGTGGCGCTCGCGCGCGCCGTGCGCTTCCATGCGGAGCACCGCATTCTGCTCAACGGTCACAAGACCGTGATTTTCCGCTGAACATGCGCTGATCGACAGGCCGGCGCCCGGGCGGTCCGCCAGGGCCGCCCGGCCGAGTCGGACCGCTCAGTCCCCCAGTCCCCCAGCCCCCCAGCCCCCCAGCCCCCCAGTCCGCTAAGTTCGCTGCGCCAGTTCGCTGCCTGCGTCGCGAGCGAGCCGCGCAATCGAGATCGTCGAACTCACGGCGATCAGCCCCACCACCAGGAAGGCCCACGGGAAGTCGGCGGCGGCGACATGGTCGCGCCCGTGCAGCCAGGAAGATGTCTGCAACACCGCCGCACCGATCGTGATGCCGAGCGTGAGCGACACCTGCTGTGCAACGCTGGCGAGGCTGGTGGCCTGGCTCATGCGATGGCCGGGCACGTCCGCATAGGAAATTGCGTTCAGACTCGTGAATTGCAGCGAGCGGAAGCAGCCGCCGAACAGCAGCGTGCCGAGAATCACCAGGTGCGACGTCTGGCCGGTGAAGAGTCCATAGCCGCCGATGGTTGCCGAAGCGATCAGCGCATTCGTCATCAGTACCCGGCGAAAGCCCCAGCGTCTGAGAATGCGCAGCGAGAGCGTCTTCATGAACATGGCGCCTGCCGCCGAGATGAAGGTCAGCGCGCCGGACTCCAACGGTGTCATGCCAAAGCCCAGTTGCAGCATCAGCGGTAGAAGAAATGGCGTTGCGCCCACGCCGATGCGGAACAACGTGCCGCCCGCGACACCGGCACGGAACGTGGGAATGCGAAAGAGATCGAGGCGCAGCAACGGGTGGTCGAGCCCCTTTGCGTGACGGAGATATGCCGCGAGCAAGGCCGCGCCGAGGGCGACGAGTCCGAGCGCGAGCGGCGTGGGGATCAGATGACGGCCGATGGTCGACAGCCCGAGCATCAGAATCGAGAGTCCGAACCCCGACAACAGGAAGCCCTTGACGTCGAGCGGCGGGACTTCGTCTTCATAGAGATCGGGGATGAATTTCGTCGCGAGAATGAAGCCGAGCACCCCGATGGGAATGTTGATGAAGAAGATCCAGCGCCAGTGCCAATAGGTCGTGATGAAACCGCCGAGCGGCGGCCCCAGGACCGGCCCGACCAGCGCGGGAATCGTGAGGTAGTTCAGCGCGCGCACCATGTCGCGCTTCTCGACGGACTTGAGCAGCGCGAGACGCCCGACGGGCACCATCATCGCGCCGCCCACGCCCTGCACGAATCGCGCGATCACCAGTTCGGGAAGATGGGTCGAGATGCCGCAGCAGATCGAGCCGAGGACGAACACGCCGATGGCGGTGCGAAAGACATTGCGTGTGCCGAAGCGATCGGCGATCCAGCCGCTCACCGGAATGAAGACGGCGAGGCTGATGAGGTACGTCGTGAGAGCGAGCTTGAGCGTGATCGGACTCTCGCCGAGATCCTGTGCGATCAGCGGCAGGGAAGTGGACAACACGGTGGAATCCATGTTCTCCATGAACAGCGCGCAAGCGACGATCAGTGGAACGAGCATGAGGCATGACGTTGCCGGCGCGGCAACGGAAGTAAGCAAAGCAGCGGGAAAAACGCGAGAGAACGGGCGCACAATGCCCGGCGCGTCATCGGCGTTCCGAAAACGCTCCCCGGTGTTATAGCAAATTTCGGCTTTGCCCGTCTCGCGCGCCGGCAAAGCGAGCCTCCGTGCGCTTTTTCGGCGTTATCCCGTCGCGACGCGTCGTTTTGAGAGATGGAATGCCGTGTCGATTCCCAATACAGGGTGATGGCCGATGCGCTCAGTGCGCCTGCAGAAAGTCACGGAGCACGTGCAGATGGGTATGCGCCTCGTCGTCTTCGAGGCGATGGGCGGCAGTGAGCAATGTCACCGGGCCCTCGGTCAGGCGCGTGCGCAGTTCTTGCAGCATGACGTTATGGCCGGCGTCGAGTTCGGCCAGTTCGGCAAGGAACCGGTGGCGAAATTCGTCGAATTGGTCGGGATGCTCGTGAAACCACTTGCGCAGCGGCGTGCTCGGCGTTACGTCCTTTGCCCAGAAGTCGATGTGCGCCTTGACCTTCGCGAGACCTCGCGGCCACAGGCGGTCGGCAAGCACGCGTTGTCCGTCCGCGGGCTCGGGGGTGTCGTACGCGCGTTTGAACCGAATGTCGACGTGCTTGCCGCCGCGCTGACTTCCGGGCTTTTCAGACGTTCGGGACTTTGCGGACTTTGCCGGCGCGGCGGCATTGGTTTTCGTCTGCGGTTTTGCGTCTGTGGCTTTCGATGACGGCATGAGGGACAGCCTCCGGAAGGGCAGCGCGCAGGGGCGCGACACCCGAGAGCTTACCGGAGGCAGCCGCGGCACGCGAGCGCCGCGCTCGGGCGATCGCTAGGCGGCGCGCGTGAGCGGCGCGACCTGACGGATGCCCAGCGAGGCCAGCGACTGCGAAATCGCCGTGACGACATTGCGCATTTCGTTGTCGTCGATGGCGCCGATGCATCCGACGCGGAACGTCTCGATCTGCGTGAGCTTGCCCGGATAGAGGATGTAACCGCGCTCGCGCACCGCTGCGTAGAACGCCTTGAAGTCGTACTTACTGTCGGCCGGGGCGTGGAATGTCACGATGACCGGCGCCTGCACCTCCGGGGCGAGGAACGGCCGGAACCCCAGTGAGGCCATACCGTCCACGAGCGTCCTGCAGTTTTTCCGGTAGCGCTCCCCGCGCACCGGTTGCCCCCCTTCGCGCAGGAATTGATCGACCGCGGCACGCAACGCCGCGACCACGTGCGTGGGCGGCGTGAAGCGCCACTGGGTCGTCTTCTGCATATAGACGTACTGATCGTGCAGATCCATCGCAAGCGAATGGCTGTTGCCGCCGCTCGCTTCGAGCACCGACTTTTTCGCGATGACGAATCCCATGCCCGGCACGCCTTCGAGGCATTTGCCGCTCGCCGCGATGAGGGCGTCGAACGGCATCGACCGGACATCGATCTCCACGGCGCCGAACGAACTCATCGCATCGACGATCAATCCCTTGCCGTGCTTCTGGCAGACACGCGCGATTTCCGCGAGCGGATTCAGAACGCCGGCGCCGGTCTCCAGATGCACCTGCGCCACGTGCGTGATCGACGGATCGCGCGTGAGCGCTTCGTCGATGGCCGCGGCGCCGGCAGCCTGATCCTCGGGAACGGGCAGGGCGACGGCCTCTCGTCCGAGATAGCGGCAGATTTTCAGAATGCGCTGGCAGTACGCACCGTTATCCGGCACGAGAATGCGGGCGTTACGCGGCGTGAGCGTGCCGATGGCCGCTTCGACCGAAAATGTGCCCGAGCCTTGCAGCGGCACGCAGACATAATCCGCGCCGCCATGCACGATGTCCACGAGGTCGCGGCACAGCGAGGCGGTGATCTGGTTGAACTGGGCGTCCCATGAACCCCAGTCGCGCAGCATGGCCTGTCGGGTGGCCGGCGACGTGGTGAGCGGGCCGGGGGTGAGCAGAATCGGTTCCTGACCGAGAATCATGACCGCCTCCTATCAAGCGGGGAATGAAGCGAAGGACTGAGCGAATGACGATGCAAACGAAATAGCGAATACAGGCGCGAACGGTTCCGGCGAAAGCATGGATGACTTCATCGGCTTCAACAGTGTCCTGGCCCTCAGTGGCCGTTGCGTGCCGGGGCGCCCTGCGTCGCCGACGGCCGCCGCCAGGCCTGCGTATAACGTTCCACCACGATCTGAACGCCGTGATAGAGCAGACACACGAGCATCGAAGTGAGCACGACGAGCGTGGCCATGGCGGCTGCCGGTCCGATGGAGCCGGTCTCATCCATGTTGACGATGGCGACCGAGGCGAGCGACGTATCGGCCGAGTAAAGGAAGACGACCGCCGAGACCGTCGTCATGGCGTTGACGAACAGGTACCGGCTGATGTCAATGATCGACGGCAGGCAGATCGGCGCGGACACTCGCCAGAACGTGCGGTAGAACGGCACCTTGAGCGACGCCGACACGTATTCGAATTCCGGGTCGATCTGCTTGAGTGCCGTCACTGCCGTGAGATGGCTCGACGAGTAGTAATGCACGACGTTGACGATCACCAGAATGGCGAGCGTGCCGTACAGGTTGTGCAGCGGATTCGCCTCGGAGACGAAGAAGAAGATATAACCGAGGCCCAGCACCAGCCCCGGCACGCCCATCGGCAGCACGGCCATCATGCGGATGAAGCCGCGCAGCCACACCATGCCGCGTGTCTTCTCAAGCAGATAGGCGATGACGAAGATGGCCGCCGTACCCCACACCGCGCACCAGAATGCCATCTGCAAGCTGTTCACGTACGAATCCACCGCACCGCTCTCGACGAGACCGAACCGGTAGTGGCCGAGCGACAGACTGAAGTTGTACGGCCAGAACTTCACGAACGACGCGTACACCGCCATCCCGAGGATGGCCAGCATGATGGCCGCCATGCCCCAGCACATTGCCGCCATGACCCAGTCGAACCCGCGCGCGGGTTTCGGCACGTAAGGCACGGCGCGCGCACTGAGCAACGCCTGCTGCTTGCGTTGCACGACCGAATCGACGAGATACGTGATGCCCACCGGCACCAGCAACACCAGACCGACGACCGCGCCCTTCGAAAAGTCCTGCTGACCGATCACCAGTTTGTAGATGTCGGTCGCGAGTACGTTGAAATCGCCGCCGATGACCTTCGGAATACCGAAATCGGAAATCGCATAGGTGAAGACGATCATCGCGGCACTGATAACCCCGTACTTCGCGCCCGGCAGCGTAATGGTGAAGAAGCGGCGCAGGGCGGGAGTGCCAAGGGCGTCGGCGGCTTCGTAGAGTCGTGCGTCCGTGAGTGAGAGCGCAGTGATCAGGATCATCAGCGCATGCGGGAACGTGGCGTTCACGAGCGACATCACGATGCCCAGCGGCCCGTAAATGTCCACGTCACCCATGAACGGACGCAGCAGCCCCTGATTGCCGAACCAGAAGATGAACGAGATGGCGGGCAGCAGCGTGGGACCGAGAATCGGAATCAGAGCGATGTTGCGCAGCAGGGTCTTGTGGCGGATGCAACTGCGCGTGAGGGCATACGCGAAAACGAAGGCGAGTGGCACGGTGATGCACGTCGTCACCATCGAAATCCACACGCTGTTCCAGATCGAGCCGAACAGCGCGGGCGAATGAAAGTACTCGCGGAAATGACGTAAGCCGACGAAGTGGCCGTCGTTATCCTGCACGCTCTTGACGAGAATCGCGGCCATCGGAGTGAGCAGAAACAGCACGCCGGCAGCCGCCGCGACGAGCAGCAGTGCCTGTGCGAGACGATCGGTCCAATGCGACGCAAGGCGCACCGGGCGCACCGCGCACGGCGGCGGACGGTCGGCCAGGCTCTGCGGCGCCTGTGCCGCTTGCGGCTGGGCGCCCTGCGCGGCGCTATCGAGTGTCGAGGATACGGAGCTCATCGTGACTACCCCTGACGGAAGACGCGCACGGCGGCGCTCGGCACGGCAAAGCGCAGCGCACCGCCGGTGGCCGGTTGCAGGGCCTGCATGTCCGCAGGCGAGAGGTCCGCATAAAGCGGGTGATCGCAGGCATGCATGCGCAGTGTCACGCGCGAGAACGCCCCGAGGAATTCGATCTTCTCCACGGCGCCGTCGAACACGTTCGCTTCGTCGTCGAGATCGTCGAGATCGCGCACGCGTACGTCTTCCGGGCGGAAGAAGACGCGAATGTCCTCGCCGGAACGGCAGCCGTTGAGCGTGCCGCAGGTGAGTTCGTACTGCCCCACGCGTACGCGCCCCGCGTCGCCCAGACGGGCGGGCAGGATGTTGGTCTTTCCGACGAAGTCCGCGACGAACGGCGTGGCCGGATGCTGATAAATTTCCCCCGGCGTTCCCACTTGCTCGATGACGCCCTGATTCATGACCACGATGCGATCGGCCATGGAAAGCGCCTCTTCCTGATCGTGGGTGACGAGGATCGTGGTGATTCCCAGGCGCTGTTGCAGGGCCCGGATCTCACTGCGCAATCGCACCCGGACGCGGGCGTCGAGCGCGGAGAGCGGTTCGTCGAGCAGCAGCAGACCAGGCGACGTCGCAAGCGCGCGCGCAATCGCAATGCGCTGTTGCTGCCCGCCTGAGAGCTGGCCTGGGAATTTGCCGCCCGCATCGGGCAGCCCGACCATGGCCAGCAGTTCGGCCACGCGCGCTTCCCGTTGCGCGCGTGGCACACGCCGGTTCGTCAGTCCGTAGGCGACGTTCTGCGCGACGCTCAGATTCGGAAACAGCGCGTACGACTGAAACACGATGCCGTAGTCGCGCTGCATGGGCGGCAGCAGGGAGATGTCTCTCCCGTTTTGCGACAGCGTACCCTGCGTCTGCGCTTCGAGCCCGGCAATGATGCGCAGCAACGTGGTCTTGCCGCAGCCCGACGGGCCGAGAAAGCAAAGCATTTCACCGCGCCGCACCGTGAGGTGAATGTCTTGCAGGACCACGGTGTTGTCGAACCGCTTGTGAATGCCGGCAAGTTTCAGATACGTGCTTTGATGCTGATCGTCGCTCATTCGGGGGACCTCCTGCATGTCGTTGCGTGGCGTGGCCGGACGCGACGCCGGTGGCCATCGCCCGGCGTCGCTCGAACGTCACTCGGACGTTCATCGGAAGTTAAGCGTTCTTCACTTCTTTTCCGATTTCGCGCCGTAACGCTTCTGCCACTCGGTCAGCACGGACTCCCGGCTCTTCGCGATCTCGGTGAAGTCGTTCTTCACGAGCAGATCGGGATAGTTCTCGGGAATCGTCTCGAACTTCTTTGCTACCCCCGGATATGCCACGATGGCCCAGTCCTTCGCGTACATCTGATTCGCTTCCTTGCTGACGAGCCAGTCCATGTAACGCTTGGCGGCGTCGAGCTTCCTGGTCGTCTTCACGATCCCCGCGGCTTCGATGTCGTAGCCGAGGCCTTCCTTGGGGAATACCAGGTCGATGGGGGCGCCGGCCGCCTTCGTGCGGTGCGCGTTGAATTCGAACGAGATGCCGATGGGATATTCGCCCGCGCCGGCGTCGCGGCACGGCTTGGAGCCCGAGTGCGTGTACTTGACGATGTTCTTGTCGAGCGCGTCCATGTACTTCCAGCCGCCCTCCTTGCCGAACATCTGAAGCCATGCGGTGACGTCGAGGAAGCCCGTGCCGGACGTGGCGGGGTTCGGCATCACGATCATCCCCTTGTAGACGGGCTTCGCGAGGTCTTCCCACGACGTGGGCTTCGGCAGGTTGCGCTTGGCCGCCTCGACCGTGTTGAAGCACACGGTCGCTCCCCACACGTCCAGACCGACCCATGACGGCGGGTTCGCCTTGTCGCTGTAGGCGCGTGTGAGCTGTTCGAAACCCTTCGGCGCGTATGGCGTGAGCAGACCTTCCTGCTTGATGAGTTCGAGACTCGACGCCGCGAGCCCGGCGATTACGTCGGCCTGCGGATTGGCCTTTTCAGCCAGCACCTTTGCCGTCACAACGCCGGTCGAGTCACGCACGTATTTGATCTCGATGTCCGGATTCGCTTTCTGGAACGCCTCGGCATACGGACGCATGACTTCCACTTCCCACGCGGTGTAGACGGTGAGCGTGGTCTTGGCGAGCGCGTGGCCGGCCTGCGCGGCGCAGACAAGTCCTGCGGCGAGGGCGGCGGCGGCACGCATGGCACGGCGCAAGGATGAATTCATGGATGGCTCCTGTGGGTCGCGATCACGGTCGCGTTGTGGGTACGGGCAAAGCCTTCTGTGAGGCGATCTGTTGCATGTTATTGGCAAATTATGTCGTTTTCTTGAAACCCTTGGTGTTTGTCATCTGGTCGTCAAATACCTCCAATAGTATGGAAATCGTTGATTCAGATAGGGTTTTGTCGTTGCCGCAACCGACTTACCCGAGCGTGTTGCAAAACCAGTCTGCAATGTCGGATGTGTTTTGTTGACAATCTACAAATTACTGTGCTTGAATGTCAACAACAAAAATAATCACGTGATGCCACAAATTGCCACGCGCCCATGCGATGACGGTTTGTCCCCCGATGTCACCGGCGTCGCGCGACTGCACCAGCGTCCAGAGATAAGGAAGACCGGTATGACCCCGAAGCCCACGTCGCCAACGGCAATCGAATTGTTGCAGAGCCAGTCGCTCACCACGCTCGTCCAGCACGAGATCGAGCGCCAGATCATGGCGGGCACGCTCACGCCCGGCACCAAGCTCAATGAGATCGAGGTGGCCGGTCGTCTCGGCGTGTCGCGCGGTCCGGTGCGCGAGGCATTCCGTGCGCTCGAAGAAGCGGGGCTGCTGCGTACCGAAAAGAATCGCGGCGTGTTCGTGCGGGTCATCTCGCTGGAAGAGGCCGAGGAAATTTATGCGCTGCGGGGTGTGCTCGACGAATACGTCGCCCGCACGCTGGCAGAGTCGATCACGTCCGAGCAGCTCATCCGGCTTCGCGAGTCGGTCGAGGCCATGCATCACGCGGTGGAGGCGGGCGACAGCGAGGCCTATTACCAGTTGAACCTCGCGTTTCACGACACGCTTGTCTCGATGGTCGGCAACCGCAAGCTGATGGATACCTACCGGCGTCTGGTCAAGGAGTTGAGCCTGTTTCGTCATGAAGCACTGACGGGCGATTCGTCGGCGCCGCCGAAGTCCGAGCGCGAACACCGGGACATCGTGAGCGCGATTGCGTCGCGCGACCCCGAGCGCGCGGCACAGGTCACGCGCGACCATCTGGTGCGCGGGCGCACGCGCATTCGCGAGATGCTGGCGCGCGCACCGGGCGCCGCAGCGCAGGCGAAGGCCGGCTGAGCGTTGAAGATTTTGCTTTGTTGAGATTACGGCCGTAAGCGCAGCATTCGCGGTGGCGAGAGATGCGCGACGTCTGCCCAGGTCACCCGAATAGTTCTTGAGGAGAATCGACGTGAATCAGCCCGCACAGATCCAAGTGAACGGCCGTCAATACCGCTTGCCGCAGCAGCCGACCGTCATCGTATGCGTCGACGGTTGCCAGTTCGAATACATCGAAGCCGCCGCTGCCGCCGGCGTCGCGCCTTATCTGAAGCGTCTGCTGGCCGAGGGCGCCGTGTTCAAGGGGGACTGCGTCGTGCCGTCCTTCACCAATCCGAACAACCTGTCGATCGTGACCGGCGCCCCCCCCGCCGTCCATGGCATCTGCGGCAACTACTTCTTCGACCCCGACGCCGACGGCGGTCGCGGCAAGGAAGTGCTGATGAACGATCCGGCCTACCTGCGCGCGGACACTGTGTTCGCCGCGGCTGCCGACGCCGGCGCCAGCCTTGCCGTCATCACGGCCAAGGACAAGTTGCGCAAGCTGCTGGGTTATCGCATGAAAGGGATCTGCTTTTCGTCGGAGAAGGCCGATCAGGTCACACTCGAAGAGAACGGCATCGAAGACGTGCTCGGCCTCGTGGGCATGCCGGTGCCCGACGTCTACAGCGCCGAACTCTCGGAGTTCGTATTTGCAGCGGGGGTGCGCCTGCTGGAGACGCGCCACATCGACCTGATGTACCTCTCGACCACCGATTACGTCCAGCACAAATGGGCGCCGGGCACCGAAGGCGCGAACGCTTTCTACGCGATGATGGACAAGTACCTTGCGCGCATGGACGAACTTGGCGCGGTCATCGGGCTCACGGCCGATCACGGCATGAACGCCAAACACGATCCGAAGACCGGCGAGCCCAACGTCATCTATTTGCAGGATCTGCTCGACGACTGGTTCGGCAAGGGCGTGGAGGCGGGCGGCGCGCGCGTGATCCTGCCGATCACCGATCCGTATGTGGTGCACCACGGCGCGCTCGGCTCGTACGCGACGATCTATCTGCCCGCGAACGCCGATCGCGACGCCATTCGCTCGCGCCTCGCGGCGCTGCCGGGCATCGAAGTCGTGCTCACCAATGCCGAAGCCTGCGCGCGCTTCGAACTGCCGCCCGACCGCGTGGGCGACCTCGTTGTCGTGAGCGATCAGTCGGTCGTGCTCGGCACGAGCGCCAGTCGCCACGATCTGTCGGGCCTGACGGTGCCGCTTCGCTCGCACGGCGGGATCTCGGAGCAGACCGTGCCGCTGCTCTTCAATCGCAAGACCGAGGGCATTCCGGGCAAGGCGCGGCTGCGCAACTTCGACATTCTCGACGTGGCGCTCAACCACGTTTGATGCCGGACCGAGCCAGATGAAGTAAGAGCCGGCGTCGCCCGAACCTTTTCGCGATGGCGACGCCCGGCCCCTGTCCAGTTGGAGACGCTGTGGAGAACCCCATGAACGCGCCGCACAAGTTGCATCCCGAGTTCCGCGCCGAAGCGCTTCGCATCGGTGGCGAAAAAGTGACCCGTGAACGGATCATCGAAGTGTTCAATCCGTATTCGGGCGATCTGGTCGGCACGGTGCCGAAGGCCTCGCTCGACGACGTGCGCCGGGCATTCTCGATTGCCAAGCAGTATCGATCGACGCTCACACGCTTCGAGCGAGCCAACATTCTGGACAAGGCCGCGGCGTTGCTGCGCGCGCGCACCGCCGAGGCCGCCGCCATCATCACGATGGAGTCGGGGCTGTGCAAGAAGGACGCCGTCTACGAAATCGGTCGTGTCGCAGACGTGCTCGGGTTCGCCGCCGGTGAAGCCCTCAAGGACGACGGGCAGGCGTTCTCGTGCGACCTCACGCCGCACGGCAAGAAGCGCCGCGTGGTCACGCAGCGCGAGCCGCTGCTGGGCGCGATCTCGGCCATCACGCCGTTCAATCACCCCATGAATCAGGTGGCGCACAAGGTGGCGCCGTCGATTGCGACGAACAACCGGATGGTGCTCAAGCCGTCCGAGAAGGTGCCGCTCTCGGCCTATTACCTTGCCGATACGCTGTACGAAGCGGGGCTGCCGCCGGAAATGCTGCAAGTCATCACGGGCGATCCGATGGAGATTGCCGACGAGATGATCACGAACGAGAACATCGACATGATCACGTTTACCGGGGGCGTGTCGATCGGCAAGTACATCGCGTCGAAGGCGGGCTACCGTCGTATCGTGCTGGAACTGGGCGGTAACGATCCGTTGATCGTGATGGAAGACGCGGATCTGGATCGCGCGTCGGACCTCGCCGTGCAGGGGTCGTACAAAAACTCCGGACAGCGCTGCACGGCTGTCAAGCGGATGCTCGTCCATCGCGACATCGCCGCGCAGTTCACCGAACTGGTCGTGGAGAAAACGCGCGCATGGAAGTACGGCGATCCCGCCGACGGCGCAAACGACATGGGCACGGTCATCGACGAGGCGGCCGCCCGCCTGTTCGAGGCGCGCGTGAACGAAGCCGTGGCACAGGGTGCACGCCTGCTCGTGGGCAATAAGCGCGAGGGCGCGCTGTATTCGCCGACGGTCATCGATCGCGTCGATCCGAAGATGACGGTCGTGCGGGAGGAGACCTTCGGCCCGGTGTCGCCGATCCTCACGTTCGGCAGCATCGACGAGGCCATCGCCATGTCCAACGGCACCGCCTTCGGCTTGTCCTCGGGGGTGTGTACGAACCGGCTCGACTATGTGACGCGCTTCACCAACGAGTTGCAGGTGGGCACGGTCAACGTCTGGGAGGTGCCGGGATATCGCATCGAACTGACGCCGTTCGGTGGCATCAAGGATTCGGGGCTCGGCTACAAGGAAGGTGTTCAGGAAGCGATGAAAAGCTTCACGAACACAAAGACCTTTACGCTGCCGTGGGGAATCTGAGCAAGATATCCACAGGCAAGGGGACGGACAACCCGCCACGCGAACCGGCCCGGACGGCACGGCCGGCGAACCTCCCGGGCGGTCTGTTCCCCTTGCGCAACAAGGCCTGACAGAATGTGCGCAAAAATTGTGACAAATTGATGACACGATTGTTGCGGTGATCGATTTGGTGTACGGTGTACCGATTGGGGATACGCATGACGCGCAGACTTCATACGCATCCCGACGCCAGTGTTGGACTGACGCGGGATGCCGGTTTGGCAAACCAGTGCGTGCGTCATGCGGGTGGCGCAATGCGCTGCCCGTCCCGTCGACAATAAGATCACGGAACACTGGCATGCTGACACTGCTCAACCTTCTCTCCGGCGTGGCGATGCTGATCTGGGGTACGCACATCGTGCGCACCGGGGTCCTGCGCGTCTACGGTGCCGATCTGCGGCGTATTCTGTCGCACAGCATCTCCAATCGTTTTCTCGCGTTCGCGGCGGGCGTACTCGTCACCGGCCTCGTGCAAAGCAGCAATGCGACGGCGCTCATCGTGTCGTCGTTCGGCGCGCAGGGGCTGATCGCTCTCGCTCCGGCGTTGTCCATCATGCTTGGCGCGGATGTCGGCACGGCGCTCATGGCGCGGATCCTGACGTTCGATCTGCACTGGCTCTCGCCGCTGCTGATTTTCTTCGGCGTTATCTTTTTCCTCTCGCGCAAGCAGACGCGCGCGGGTCAGCTCGGTCGCGTGTCCATCGGGCTGGGCCTCATCATCCTCGCATTGCAACTGATCGTCGGCGCGACCACACCGATGACCGAAGCCGCCGGTGTCAAGGTGCTGTTCGGCTCGCTCACGGGCGACGTGATGCTCGATACCCTCATCGGCGCGTTGTTCGCGATGGTGTCGTATTCGAGCCTCGCGGCGGTGCTGTTGACGGCAACGCTGGCGTCGTCCGGCGTGATTTCGCTCAAGGTGGCGCTGTGTCTCGTGATCGGGGCGAATCTGGGCAGCGGCATGCTGGCGATGCTCACCTCGGCGGGGCAGAATGCCGCCGGTCGCCGCGTGGTGTTCGGCAGCCTCCTTTTCAAGCTGATCGGCTGTCTGATCGTGCTGCCGTTCGTCGACTATGCGCCAATGCTCGTGAGCTGGCTCTCGGACGCCCCCGCGCAAGCCGTCGTCAACTTTCACGTGTTGTACAACCTGGTTCGCTGTGTGGTGTGCCTGGCGTTCACCGAGCCGATGGCTCGCCTGTGCGTGCGGCTGCTGGCGGAAAAGCCCGAGGCCGACGGCGTGACCCGGCCGCGTCATCTGGATGAAAGTGCGCTGGAGATGCCGTCGCTTGCGCTGGCCAACGCCACGCGCGAGACGCTGCGCATGGGCGACATCATCGAGCAGATGCTCAACGGACTGCTCTTCGTCATCAAGAGCAACGACGTGGCGCGCGCGAGAGAGACGCGCCGGCTCGACGACGACGTCGACCATCTCTATACCGCCGTGAAGATGTATCTCACGCGCGTGTCGCGCGAGAACCTCAGCGAACAGGACAGCCGCCGCTGGACGGACATCATTTCGCTCACCATCAATCTGGAACATGCGGGCGACATCATCGAGCGCATGGTCGTCGAAGTCGAAGAAAAGAAGATATCGCACAAGCTGTCGTTTTCCGAGGCCGGGTTGCAGGAGATTTGCGACATGCACGCGCGGCTGGTGACGAACCTGCAACTGGGCTTGTCCGTGTTCCTGAACACCGACCTCAAGAGCGCGCAGCGGCTAATGGCCGAGAAAGAGAGTTTCCGCGATCTCGAGCGCGCCTATTCGTACACCCACCTGAATCGTCTGGCGGGACAGTCGGTACAGAGTATCGAGACGAGCTCGCTGCATCTGGACATCATCAGCGACATGAAGCGTCTCAATTCGCTGTTCTGCTCCACGGCCTATCCGGTGCTCGACGATGCCGGCGCGCTGCGCAAGAGCCGCATGCGCGACAAGCCGAAGGACGGCAAGGACATGAAGGATCCGAAGGCGCCCAAGGAAAACAAGGCGTCGAAACTGGTGGCGCTTGCCGATGTCGCGACGGCCGCCGCCGGGGCCGCCTCAATTGCTCGCGACGACAACGAGAGTTCTCACGATGGCCCTGAGCCTGCCGGACATCCGCACCCTGTTCGATAAGTTCGGTTCGATCGCGTACAGCGGCGAACCCGTCACCCAACTGGAGCACGCGCTGCAAAGCGGCGCGCTTGCCGAGAGCGAGGGCGCCGACGAAGCGCTCGTCGCTGCCAGTTTTCTCCACGATCTCGGCCATCTGCTCAATCTTCAGGGCGAAACGCCCACCGAGCGCGGGATCGACGATCTGCATCAATACTACGCACTGCCTTTCCTCAGGCCGCTCTTCGGCGATGCGGTACTCGATCCCATCCGTCTTCACGTGGACGCGAAGCGTTGCCTGTGCGCGATCGACCCCGAGTACTACGGCAACCTGTCCGCGGACTCCGTGCGCAGTCTGGCGTTGCAGGGAGGCGTGTTCAGCGACGAGGAGGCGACGGCCTTTCTCGCTCGCGAGCACGCCCAGGCCGCGCTGCGCCTGCGTCGCTGGGACGACCGCGCGAAGATCGCGGGCATGCGCACGCCTTCGCTGGACCACTACATGAATGTGCTGGCGCGGGTAACGCTTCAGTAAATCTCGCGCGAGCGGCCGGACCCAATGGCAAGCCGCGCCAGGGCATTCGCTGCCCTGGCGCGGCTTCGTCGATTGCGCCGTGGTGTTGCGATTCGCGCAGTTGTGATTCGTGGCGGCTAGCCCGCCAGCGCGGTCGCCTCGATTTCCACGGCGACACCGTGGCTCAGCGCAGGCACCGGCACCACGCAACGCGCAGGTCTCGCATCGCCGGCCCAAGCGGCGTAGACCTCGTTGAACGGCCCCCAGTGATCGACGCTCGTGACATACACGCGAACCTGCACCAGGCGGCTGATGCCCGAGCCGCACGCGGTGAGAATCGCCGCGACGTTATCCAGCGCCTGCTTCGCCTGCACTTCGAACGGTGCGCCGCTCAGACGCTCACCCTCCGGCGTGATCGGCAACTGGCCCGAGACAAACACGAAGCCATTCGCGCAAACGCCGTGCGAATAGTGACCTCGCGGCGGCTGCATTGTCGGTACGTTGACCGATTCGATGCCACGTTCCTGCGTCATGCCACGTCTCCGAGAGTGAGTCTGGCGAACCGCGCGAGATCGACGTTGCCACCCGAAAGGACAATGCCGGCGCGCTTGCCGCGTACGTCGATCTTCCCATGCAGCACCGCCGCCGCGGCAAGGCAGCCTGTGGGCTCGACCACGATCTTCATGCGGCTGGCGAAGAACTGCATGGTGCTGACGAGTTCGTCGTCGGACACCGTGAGGATGTCGTCGACCAGCGAACGAATGACCGGGAACGTGTATTGGCCGAGATGCTGCGTCTGCGCGCCGTCCGCAATCGTGCGTGGCGTGTCGATGTGAACGACCTTGTCCGCACGGAAACTCTGCTGACCGTCGTTGCCCGCCTCGGGCTCCACGCCATAGATTTCGATGTTCGGATTCAGCGCGCGTGCGGCGACCGCGCTGCCTGAGAGCAGCCCGCCGCCACCCAGGCACACGACGAGAACGTCCAGTTCGCCCGCGTCCTCGATCAGTTCCTTTGCCGCCGTTCCCTGTCCGGCCATGACATGCGGATGATCGTAAGGCGGAATCAGCGTCATGCCGCGCTCGGTCGCCAGGCGGCTGGCCAGCATTTCGCGGTCTTCCTGATAGCGGTCGTACAGAATCACTTCTGCGCCGTAGCCGCGCGTGGCGTCGACCTTCATTTGCGGTGCGTCATGCGGCATGAGGATGACGGCCGGCACGCCCAGCTCACGTGCGGACAGGGCGATGGCCTGCGCATGGTTGCCCGACGAGAACGCCAGCACGCCCGCGCGCTTTTGCTCGGCAGTGAATTGCGAAATCGCGTTATAGGCGCCGCGGAATTTGAAGGCGCCCATGCGCTGGAAATTCTCCGCCTTGAAGAAGAGGCTCGCGCCGGCCATGGCGTCGGCGGTGCGCGACGTGAGTACGGGTGTGCGATGCGCCGCCTGGCGAATCCGGTCATGCGCGGCAACGACGTCGCCATACGTGATCGCCAGCGGGGTCTGGGGGGCGCAGGGAGGCTGCGTGGGGGTCGTCATGACGCACCTTTCGGGTCGGAGAGATAGGTGTACACGGTGGATCGCGCGACGCCCAGCGTGCGCGCGACTTCGGCATGCGCGTGACGCAGATCGAGCAGCCCGCGTGCTTCGATAAGACGGATCGCTTCGCGGCGTTGCCCGAGCGTGAGCGCCTGCGGCGTGGTGTTGCGCTGCGCCGCGAATTCGGCGATGAGCGGGGCGATGTCGTCCAGACGCCGATTGGAGAGCGTCTCTTTGACCGATGCCGGTGCCTGATTCGGAACGTTCACCAGTTGCTGAACGCTCGCTGCGGCAGCCGCCAGCATGGAGATGTCCATGTTCAGGCAAATGGCCGCCACGTACTCGCCGCTGCTGTTCTTCAGCCCGATGGACGTGCTCTTGGCCGGGCGCCCATCCGGAAACCGGTTTGCGTAGTTGGCGATGACTTCGGGAAAGGCCGGATCCGCAATACGCGCGAGCCCCATCTCCGTGACAGCGTCGCCCGGTTCGCGGCCCGACAGATTGTTGGCGATGGCCACGATGGCATGGTCGGGATTGGTCAGGTCGTGCAGCACCACTTCGACGAGTGGTGCGAACGTCTGGCCGAGCGCTTCGACGATTTTGCGCCCTTCACGCAGCAACAGCGTGTTCTCGTCGAGCTTGCCGGCGGCGGGAGTTTTTCCGGATTTCATGATTTTGACATTATGTCATTGGTCGACGAAATGTCAAATCGACGTCAAAGGTTACGCCCGGCGCCGGTCCGTCGCGAAAGGCGACTGCCGGCAGCGGGCGTTTGCGGCGGCTACGGCTCACACGAGCTGCTTTTCCGCCAGTTCGCTCCTGAGGTAGCCGTAATAGATGGGTGCGGCGATCAGTCCCGGCAATCCGAACGCGGCCTCCAGCACGATCATCGCCAGCAGCAATTCCCACGCGCGCGACTGAATCTGGGTGCCGACGATACGGGCGTTGAGGAAGTATTCGAGCTTGTGGATGACGATCAGAAAGACGAGCGCCGCAATCGCCACGTACAGCGACACCGACAGGCCGAGTACCACGATGAACGTGTTCGAGATCAGATTGCCCACGACCGGCAGCAGGCCGACCACGAACGTCACGACGATCATCGTCTTGCGCAGCGGCAGGTGAATGTCGAACAGTGGCAGAATGCCGATCAGAAAGATGCCGGTGAACAGCGTGTTGATCGCGGAGATCTTCACCTGCGCAAAGACGATGCGCCGGAAGGCGTCGCCGAACAACGTCACGCGACGTGTGAGGGCCGCGGCGAGCGGCCGCATGTGGTGCACGGGGCGCACCGACGACAGCGCCACGAGTGCGCCCAGCACCAATCCCACGACGATGTGCACCATTGCATTGAGCGCCTCCTTGCCGACGAGCGACATCTCCTGCGTGTGGTCTTTCAGAAAGCCCGTAATCGCCTGATGAATGTCTTCCCCGTCCGCGGGAAGCCGGTCGGTCACCCACATCGGCAGTTGCGAGCGCGCCTGCTCGACCGCTTCCATCATGCGGCCGTTGATGTGTTCGAGATGTCCTGCATCGCTGCGAAAGAAGGTGATGATGCCGAAGATCAGCGCGGTCATCAGCGCGACGATGAGCGCCGACAGGAGTGCCACGGCGACGAGCCGCGCGCGCTCGCTGGAAATGCGTAACTGCAGACGCGGCCCCAGCACGTGGACGAGCTGATAGACCACCATGCCCGCGAGTACCGCCGACAACAGGTGGATGCTAAGTATCAGCCAAAGGGCGCCGGCGGCGAAGACATAGCTTGCCAGTTCGACCCAGAAGTTGCGGTCCGGAGTCCAGCCAGAGCGCGGTTCCATGAGATGACGTCCTTAAAAAATCCTCGCGCCGCGGTGCGGCCGGCGAGGCACGAGCGGCGCTTCGCGAGCGCCCGCCCGGCTTCCCTTCTTGCCTTGCGTCTTACTTCCCGCGCGTGAGCAGCGGCGCGAGATACTTGCCGGTGAAGCTGGCCTTGCTCGCGGCGACCTGCTCGGGCGTGCCCTGTGCAATGATCTGCCCGCCGCCCGCACCGCCTTCCGGCCCGAGATCGATCACCCAATCCGCCGTTTTGATCACGTCGAGATTGTGTTCGATGATAACCACGGTGTTGCCCTGATCGCGCAACCGGTGAATCACCGTGAGCAGCAATTCAATGTCGTGGAAATGCAGGCCGGTGGTCGGTTCGTCAAGGATATACAACGTTCTGCCGGTATCGCGCTTGGACAGTTCCAGCGACAACTTCACGCGCTGTGCCTCGCCGCCCGAGAGGGTGGTGGCCGACTGGCCGAGACGGATATAACCGAGGCCGACATCGAGCAGTGTCTTGAGCTTGCGCGCCACGACCGGCACGGGCTTGAAGAACTCATGCGCCTGCTCGACCGTCATGTCGAGCACTTCCGAGATGTTGCGTCCCTTGTATTGGACTTCCAGCGTCTCGCGGTTGTAACGCTTGCCGTGGCAAACGTCGCACGGCACATACACGTCCGGAAGGAAGTGCATCTCGACCTTGATGACGCCATCGCCCTGACAGGCTTCGCAGCGTCCGCCCTTCACGTTGAACGAGAAACGGCCCGGATCGTAACCACGTTCCTTGGCTGTCGGCACGCCCGCGAACAGTTCGCGAATCGGGGTGAACAGTCCCGTATAGGTGGCGGGATTCGAGCGCGGCGTGCGACCGATAGGCGACTGGTCGACGTTGATGACCTTGTCGAAGTGCTCCAGCCCGTCGATCTGTTCGTACGGTGCCGGTTCGGCCGACGAGCCGTACAGATGGCGCGCCACGGCGTGATACAGCGTATCGTTGATGAGGGTCGACTTGCCCGAGCCGGAGACGCCCGTCACGCACGTGAGCAGACCGACCGGCAGGTCCAGATTGACGTGCCTGAGGTTGTTGCCCGTGGCATCGACGATGCGCAGATAGTCCTCGCCCGGCGCACGACGCTCGGCAGGGACTTCGATGCGGCGCGCGCCCGAGAGGTATTGGCCGGTCAACGATTGCGCCGACTTCTCGATCTGTTCCGGACTGCCCTGTGCAATCACCGTCCCGCCGTGAATGCCCGCGCCAAGCCCCATGTCGACGACGTAGTCGCTCGCGAGAATCATGTCTTCGTCATGCTCGACCACGATCACGGAGTTGCCGAGGTCGCGCAGATGCTTGAGCGTGCCGATCAGGCGATCGTTATCGCGCTGGTGCAGACCGATGGACGGCTCGTCGAGCACGTACATCACCCCCGTGAGACCCGAGCCGATCTGCGACGCCAGACGGATGCGCTGCGCTTCGCCGCCCGAGAGGGTGTCGGCGCTGCGCTCCAGCGAGAGGTAGTCGAGGCCGACGTTATTCAGGAACGTCAGGCGCGCCACGATTTCCTTCACGATCTTGTCGGCGATCTCGCGCTTCGATCCGTGCAGCACCAGTTCGTGGAAATAGCCAAGTGCCTCGCGCAGGGGCAGGTTTCCGATCTCGTAGATGGCACGGGCCTGCTTGTCCTCGCCCACCTTGACGAAACGCGCTTCGCGGCGCAGACGGCTGCCCTCGCAATCGGGGCACGCCCGATTGTTCTGATACTTGGCGAGTTCCTCGCGCACCGCGACCGAATCGGTTTCGCGATAGCGCCGCTCCAGATTCGGGATGATGCCTTCGAACGCGTGCGAGCGCACCGACGTGCGGCCTTTCTCGTTGACGTACGTGAACGGAATCTCCTGCTCGCCCGAGCCGTACAGCACGATCTTCTGGGTGTCTTCGGCGAGTTCTTCGAACGGGGTATCGACGTCGAAGTCGTAGAACGCCGCAAGGCTTTGCAGCATCTGGAAGTAAAACTGATTGCGCCGGTCCCAGCCCTTGATCGCGCCGGACGCAAGCGAGAGCGCCGGAAACGCGACCACGCGCTTCGGATCGAAGAACGTCATCTGACCCAGCCCGTCGCACGTCGGGCACGCCCCCATCGGGTTGTTGAACGAGAACAGGCGGGGTTCGAGTTCTTGTAACGAATACGAGCACACCGGGCAAGCGAATTTCGAGCTGAACACGTATTCCTTGTCGGTGTCCATTTCGAGCGCGACGGCGCGGCCGTCGGCCAGCCGCAGCGCTGTCTCGAACGATTCGGCCAGACGTTGCTTGAGATCGGCGCGCACCTTCACGCGATCGATGACCACGTCAATGGAGTGCTTCTCCGTCTTCTTGAGCTTGGGCAGGGCCTCGATGTCGTACACGCGCGCCGTGCCTTCGTTGGCGGCGCCGCCCCCCGAGCGGATGCGAAAGCGTACGAAGCCCTGCGCCTGCATCGACTCGAAGAGGTCCGCATGCTCGCCCTTGCGGTCGACGACGATCGGCGCAAGGATCATGAGCTTGGTGTCTTCGGGCAACGCGAGCACGGCGTCGACCATTTGCGAGACGCTTTGCGATTCGAGCGGCAGGCCGTGATCGGGGCAGTAGGGGGTGCCCACGCGTGCGTAGAGCAGCCGCAGGTAATCGTGAATTTCAGTGACTGTGCCGACGGTGGAGCGCGGGTTGTGCGACGTCGCCTTTTGCTCGATGGAGATCGCCGGCGACAGGCCTTCGATCAGATCGACGTCGGGCTTTTCCATCAGTTGCAGGAACTGACGGGCGTACGCCGACAGGCTTTCGACGTACCGGCGTTGACCTTCCGCGTAAAGCGTGTCGAAAGCGAGCGACGACTTGCCGGAACCCGACAGGCCGGTGATCACCACGAGCTGGTGGCGTGGCAAGTCGAGATTGACGTTCTTGAGGTTGTGGGTGCGAGCCCCACGAATACGGATGGTTTCCATTGACGGTTCCGGGTCGTCGCCGAGGAACCCGCGCGGCGAATTGTCGCGGGGCGGGCTCCGGTCCCCAAGCGCCTGAATTTCCCGGGACGTCGGGCTGCGCCGGCACGGCGGTGGCCGGGCATCGACGCGGCAGGCGGCGGGAGCGGTCGGGCGGGCCGCTGGGGGAAATCAGGGCGGCTAAACCTGCTAATATACCTAAGTTTGATTGCCGGGGCTGATCCCTGCTGACGAGCTGTCTCGGGCGGTTCGCCGGCAAGGAGGACAGATGGGGACGAACCGCCCGGTTTCCAGAGGCCGGCGCCCGCCCGTGGCCGTAGGACGGAAGACGGTTTTCGCATGCCTGCCGCCAAGTCCGCCGCGGCGGCCGGCGAACCGGACGTCCAGGCGCAATCATCAGACAATTCCGAAGCCGCACGCGCTTTTTCCATCTCTCAGGACGTAATGTCTACTGATTCCGTGACTTCCGCTTCTCCTGCCTCGACACGCGGCCGAGGTGGCCGCATGACCCCGCTAGAAGTGCGCGCCAGTGCGTCGCTCGCGGGGATTTTTGCACTGCGCATGCTCGGCCTGTTCCTCATCATGCCGGTATTTTCGGTCTTCGCGCAGACGCTTCCGGGGGGCAACAACACGTTCCTCGTCGGTCTGGCCATCGGCATTTACGGCCTGACGCAGTCCCTGCTGTACATCCCGTACGGATGGGCGTCCGACCGTCTGGGCCGCAAGCCGGTCATCGTTTTCGGGCTCATCGTGTTTGCCGTCGGCTCGCTGGTCGCGGCAATGGCGCACGACCTGACGTGGATCATCGTCGGCCGCGCGATTCAGGGGTCGGGGGCGATTTCGTCGGCCGTCATGGCTTGCGTGGCGGACCTGACGAGCGACGCAAACCGCACCAAGGCGATGGCGATGATCGGCGGCAGCATCGGCGTGTCGTTTGCCGTAGCGATCGTTTGCGCGCCCTTCCTGTATCAATGGCTCGGCATGAGCGGCCTGTTCTCGGCCATCGGCATTCTCGCGGTGCTGGCGATCTTCGTGGTGCTCTGGGTGGTGCCCACGCCGCCCGTTCAGGCCAAGTCAGGGCCCGCACCGTTCTCGGAAGTGCTGCATCACCCGGAACTGCTGCGGTTGAATTTCGGCGTGTTCGTGTTGCACGCGACGCAGACGGCGCTGTTCGTGGCGATGCCGCGCATGCTGGTTGCCGCCGGACTGCCGGTTGCCCAGCATTGGGAGGTGTATCTGCCGGTGATGGGGCTGTCGTTCGTGGCGATGGTGCCTGCGATCATTGCGGCGGAAAAGCGCGGCCGGATGAAGGCGGTGCTGCTCACGGCGATTGCGCTGGTGGCGGTGGCGCAGGTGGCGCTGGGCGGGTTGCCGCCGACGGTCGGCATGATTGCCGTGGTGCTGTTTGTCTACTTCCTCGGCTTTAACGTGCTCGAAGCGTCGCAGCCGTCGCTGGTGTCGAAACTGGCGCCGGGCCAGCGCAAGGGTGCCGCTGTCGGGGTGTACAACACGACCCAGGCGCTCGGTCTTTTCTGCGGTGGGGCGCTAGGGGGTTTTCTGATGACCCACTACGGTCAAAACGCAATCTTCCTGACGTGTGCGGTCGGCGCAGTCGTGTGGCTTATAATCGCCGCACCGATGAGGACGCCAGCGCCTCGTCAATCCTGATCGGATTTCAGCAATACCGGAGAAAGATTTATGGCATCAGTCAACAAAGTGATTCTGGTCGGCAATTTGGGCGCCGACCCCGAAGTCCGCTACATGCCGAGCGGCGATGCGGTTGCGAATATTCGTCTGGCCACGACCGACCGTTACAAGGACAAGCAGTCCGGCGAATTCAAGGAAATGACGGAATGGCACCGGGTGTCGTTCTTCGGTCGCCTTGCCGAAATCGTGAACGAGTACCTCAAGAAGGGTTCGTCGGTGTATATCGAAGGCCGTATCCGGACGCGCAAGTACCAGGCGCAGGACGGCACGGACCGTTACAGCACGGAAATCGTGGCTGACCAGATGCAGATGCTCGGTGGTCGTGGCGGTGACGGCGGCGGCGGTGGCGGTGGCTACTCGCGCGGCGGCGGCGACGAAGGCGGTGGCGGTGGAGGCGGTTACTCGCGTGGCGGCGGTGGCGGCGGTGGCCGTCAGCAAGCGCCGGCCAAGCAGTCCGGCGGCGGCTTCGACGACATGGACGACGACATCCCGTTCTGACGGACCCGTTTGCCGTCAACGCAAACCAGCCCCGGGGCCTTGCGCCGCCGGGGTTTTTTATTGTTCGTCGCCTGTGCGTTGGGATGGTGCCGCGCATGCTCGTGACCGCACCGGCGTATCTCGCGCGGGCGAGCGCCTCGTTCGCCCGCCGTCTGCCTGCCCGCGTCGCATCCCGCGGCGGGCTGTCCACCCACATGACAAAAATGTAATCCCGCGTTAATGCTGGCGTTGGTGAGCGCTCCTTACGATGGTACCCAACAGGCCTGGCAAGCCGGTTGTTTCCTTACCACTCTCAACATAAGGAGTACACAAATGCAAAAGCGCCTTCTTCTGTCTATCGCCGTGGGTGTGGGGCTGGTGATTTCAGCTTCCGTTCAGGCCACGGCGCGCTACGACAACAACCTGCCGATGTTCGAATCCGGCGCAGCGGCGAATCGCGCAGACATCGAAAAGCAGATCCGCGATGCGCACGCCAGCGGCGTTCCAGTCGTCTCCAATCTCAAGGCGCTGCAATCGTCCCAGTCGCCGTCGCGAAAGACGCGCGCGCAAGTTCGCGAAGAACTCGAAGCCGCCGCGCAACAGGGGCTGCTGAATCAACACGATACGGTGTACCCGCGCACCGCGACAAACTGACCGCCAGGCGCAACCCGGTTCGCCCGGATCAGCGCCGACTCTCCCGATTTTTCCGATCACGCGATGTCTGTCGCGTCACCTTGTCTCGCCCCGCCGGTCCGTCGGCCCGCAGTCAGGGCCGTCCCGGTTCGGGGACGAACTGGACATTTCGCCATGAAGAAGTTGATTGTCTCGCTATGTCTCGCGACCAGCGGCCTGAGCCCCATGGCCGCCCGCGCGCAGCCCGTTGCCGCCGCATCGGTGAAGCCCATCGGTGCCGAACCCGGACTCACGCTCGGACAAGCCATGCGGATCGCCCTGGAAAACAATACCGTGCTGCGTCTGGCACGGCGGGAAGTCGATGCACAAGCCGGCGCCCGGATTCAGGCGGGCGCGCGCCCCAATCCCGAGTTCTCCGTGGTGCAGGAAGATTTCCGCAGCACGTCGCGCACGACTACCGCACAGGTGACGCAACCGATCGAACTCGGGGCCAAGCGCCGCTACCGCATCGAAGCGAGTTCGGCCGCACAACGCGCGGCGATGTTCGATGCGCAGACGAGCGAAGCGACCGTGCGAAGCGAGGTGGTCACGCGGTATTTCGAGACGCTTGCGGCTACCGAACTCGTGGCGCTCGCCGACGAAACGGCGAAGATCGCCGAAGAAACGTTTGCGGCAGCGCAGCGCCGGGTACTGGCCGGGAAAGTCTCGCCCGTCGACGAAGGGCGCGCGCAAATCGCCGCCGACAACGCGGGGATCGAGCGCATGAGCGCACAAGCCGCGCTCACGCGCACACGCGCGCGCCTCGCGCAGTCGTTGGGCATCGGCGAAGCCGAGCTGCCGCGCGATCTGGCGGGGTCGCTGGAGACGCTTCCGCAAGTGCCTGGCTGGTCCTCGCTCGTCGCCGCGTTGGAGACGACTCCCACGTTGCAGTCGGCCAGCGAAGAAATCGTTCGACGCAGCGCCCTGGCGAAGCTCGAGAGCGCACAGCGTGTACCGGATGTGAGCGTCTCTTTGGGACTCAAACGAGTGAGCGACGGTGCACGCGTCGATAATCAGGCCGTCGTCGGACTCTCGATTCCCTTGCCGATCTTCGACACGCGCCGGGGCGCCACGATGGAAGCGGCCCAGCGTGCCGAAATGGCGCGCGACGCTTACCTGGGCGTGCGACAGCAACAACGGACCGCGTTGCAGGACGCGCACGCCGAATTCGTGTCGATGCGGGATGCAAGCGTGCGGCTGCGCGAGCAGATACTGCCGCAGGCACAGACCGCCTACGACGCCACGCGCCGGGGCTTTCTTCTGGGGAAATTCGGCTTTCTCGATGTGCTCGACGCACAGCGAACGCTCGCGCAGGCCCGCTCCCAATACATTGCCGCCGTCGCGCGGGTCTACAGCGCCTATGCATCGGTCAGCCTCGCTGTCGGTGGCTCGGTCGATGGTGTCGCGCTGCTGACGGCCGAAAAAATCACGCAACCGTCCATTCAATGAGGATCCACTTTGCCACGAGCCAAAACGAAATTTGCCATCGGCGCCGTCGTCGTCCTGTGTATCGGCGCGGGCGTGACGTTCATGCGCGCGGAACGCTCCGGTGCGTCGACGCAAAGCCGGCCGCCCGTTGTCGATGCGGCAGCGCGCACTAATCACGACGGCCATGTCGACACGGAAAAGGGCAATGCGAAGGCGGATGTCCCCGGCAGACCACACGATGAAGCGCAGAACGAGGCGCACGATGAAGCGGGCATCGTGAGCATGACACCCGCACAGGTGAGCGCTGCGGGTATCGACGTGAAGCCGGCCGGCATGGCCCGTATTGCAGAGCAGATGGAATTGCCCGGCGAGATCCGCTTCAACGAGGACCGGACGGGACATATCGTGCCGAGGGTGAGCGGCGTGATCGAGCGGGTCAATGTCAGTCTGGGACAGCAAGTGAAACGCGGCGAGGTACTCGCCGTAATCTCCAGCACGCAGGTATCCGAGCAGCGTGCCGAACTGCTCACCGCGCAGGAGCGGCGCGCCGTCGCGTGGAAGACGTTCGAGCGCGAGAAATCGCTTTGGGAGGAAAAGATCTCGGCGGAGCAGGATTTCATTCAGGCGCAGCAGGCGCTGCGCGAGGCCGATATCGCCGTGCGCAATGCAAGCCAGAAACTGGGCGCCGTGGGCGCGGACAAGGGCAGTGCCGGTGCGATGAGCCGGTTGGAACTGCGCGCGCCTTTCGACGGCACGGTGCTCGAGAAGCATGCCACGCAGGGAGAACTGGTGGCCGACACCGCCAATCTGTTCACGATCTCCGATCTTTCGACGGTCTGGGCCGAAATTGCGGTGCCGGCCCAGTCGCTGGGGGTGGTGCGCGTCGGCACGCCCGTTACCGTCGGTGCAACGGCTTTCGACTCGCAGGCAAAGGGAACCGTCGCGTATGTCGGCTCGCTGCTCGGTGAGCAGACGCGTACCGCCACGGCCCGCGTGACATTGCAAAACCCGGATCGCGTCTGGCGTCCCGGGGTATTCGTGAATGTCGTCGTGGGAACGAACGAAGCCCGTGTGCCGGTCGCCGTTTCGGCCGATGCGCTCCAGAACGTGCAGGGGCGCACGGTGGTCTTCGTCAGAACCGCCGACGGCTTCAGAGCGACGCCGGTCGAGACCGGTCGCAGGGATGGCGAATTCGTCGAGATCGTAAACGGCCTGCCGGCCAACACGCCTTATGCCGCGGCAAACAGCTTCATCCTCAAGGCGGAACTCGGCAAGAGCACCGCAGAGCATGGCCATTGAGACCGGAGAACGAAGCATGTTCGAACGCATCATTCAATTTTCCATAGGCCATCGCTGGCTGACGCTCGTCATCACGCTCGCCATTGCCGCTGCCGGTGTATTGGCCTATCAGCGGCTGCCGATCGATGCGGTGCCGGATATCACGAACGTTCAGGTGCAGATCAACACCAACGTGCCGGGATATTCGCCGCTGGAAGCCGAGCAGCGGGTCACGTTTCCGATCGAGTCCGCGATGGCGGGGTTGCCGGGGGTGACGCAGTCGCGCTCGATGTCACGTTACGGACTGTCGCAGGTCACCGTCATTTTCAAGGACGGCACCGACATCTATTTCGCGCGACAACTGGTCAGCGAACGCATCGCTCAGGCCAAGGAGAAACTGCCCGCCGGCATCAACCCGGAAATGGGACCGATCTCGACCGGGCTCGGCGAAATCTATCTGTGGACGGTGGAAGCCAGTGCCGATGCACGCAAGCCGGACAACACCCCATACACGCCAACGGATCTGCGGGAAATACAGGACTGGATCATCAAACCTCAGTTGCGCGGTGTTCCCGGCGTAACGGAAATCAATACGATTGGCGGCTATGCAAAGGAGTATCAGGTCGCGCCGGATCCCGCGCGGCTCGCTGCCTACGGGTTGACGCTCGCCGAAGTCGTGCGCGCGCTGGAGCGCAACAATGCGAACGTGGGCGCCGGCTACATCGAGCGTCGCGGAGAGCAGTATCTGATACGCGTGCCTGCGCAGGTGCGCGATACGGACGACATCGGCAACGTGGTACTCAACAACGTCAACGGCGTGCCCATCAAGGTCAGGGACGTCGCGCAGGTCGGCATTGGCCGCGAACTTCGCACAGGCGCGGCCACCGAGAACGGACGGGAAGTCGTGCTCGGCACCGTCTTCATGCTCATCGGTGAGAACAGCAGAACCGTCTCGCGCGCGGTGTCGGAGAAGATGGTGTCGATCAACAAGGGGTTGCCGCCGGGGGTCTCGGCGATTCCCGTCTACGACCGGACGACGCTCGTCGAAAAGGCGATTGCGACCGTCAGGAAGAATCTGCTGGAAGGCGCCGCGCTTGTCATTGCTGTCCTGTTCCTGTTTCTCGGCAATCTGCGCGCGGCATTGATCACGGCGCTGGTGATCCCGCTGGCCATGCTGATGACCTTCATCGGCATGGCGACCACCCGGGTGAGCGCGAATCTGATGAGTCTGGGGGCACTCGACTTCGGCATCATCGTCGATGGCGCCGTCGTGATCGTCGAGAACTGTATACGCCGGCTCGCCCATGCCCAGCAGGCGTTCGGGCGGCCGCTCACGCTGCGGGAAAGACTCGCGGAGGTCTTCGCCGCGGCACGGGAGGCGCGACGTCCGTTGCTTTTCGGGCAGGCCATCATCATGGTCGTGTACCTGCCGATCTTCGCGCTCACGGGCGTCGAGGGAAAGATGTTTCACCCGATGGCGATGACGGTGGTCATGGCGCTGGCCGCTGCCATGGCGCTGTCGGTCACGTTCATTCCGGCGGCCGTTGCGGCGTTCATCGGCCATCGCGTGTCGGAAAAGGAAAATCGCATGATGAGTCTGGCAAGGCGCGTGTACGAGCCGGCGCTCGACTGGGCGCTGTCGAACGGACGCGCCGTATTGCTGGGAGCCAGCGTGACGGTCGCGTTGACCTTTGCCCTGGCGACGCGGCTCGGCAGCGAATTCATGCCGAATCTGAACGAGGGCGATCTCTCCATTCAGGCGCTGCGCATTCCCGGCACGAGCCTGACGCAGTCGGTGCAAATGCAGCAGCAACTGGAGAAGGCGCTCGTGGCGCAGTTGCCCGAGGTGGAGCGCGTGTTCGCGCGCACCGGGACTGCGGAAGTCGCCTCCGATCCGATGCCGCCCAACATTTCCGACGGCTACATCATGCTCAAACCGAAAGACGCCTGGCCCGACCCGAAGAAAACGCGAGAGCAACTCATCGACGAGGTGACGCGTGTGGCCCGATCGATTCCCGGAAGCAACTACGAGTTCTCGCAGCCGATCCAGCTTCGCTTCAACGAGTTGATTTCCGGCGTACGAAGCGATGTGGCCGTCAAGGTATTCGGCGACGACATGAACGTGCTCAACGATGTGGCCGGGCGCATCGCCGCGCGTTTGCGGAGCATCGAAGGCGCGACGGAAGTGAAGGTCGAGCAGACGGCCGGCTTGCCGATGCTCACGATCAACGTCGACCGGGAAAAGATTGCCCGGTATGGCGTGAATGTTGCCGACGTGCAGGACACCGTGGCTGCCGCGCTGGGCGGACAGACGGCCGGCACGCTGTTCCAGGGCGACCGGCGCTTCAGTATCGTGGTGCGCCTGCCCGATACGTTGCGCGAGAACATCGATTCGATTCGCCGTCTGCCAATTGCCCTTGCACGTGCGCAAGCGGATACGGGAACGACTGCAACGGTGGCGGCAGGCAGTCGCACGAGCGCCCTCCCGGCGTTCATCCCGCTGTCCGAAGTCGCGACACTGGATCTGGCGCCCGGGCCCAACCAGATCAGTCGCGAGGACGGCAAGCGCCGTATCGTCGTAAGCGCGAACGTCCGGGGCCGCGATCTGGGGTCGTTCGTCGAGGCGGCGCGCGCCGAGGTGGAGAAGGTGAGTGTTCCGGCCGGATACTGGACTGCGTGGGGCGGCCAGTTCGAGCAGCTTCAGTCAGCATCGAACCGTCTGAAGGTCGTGGTGCCGGTCGCGCTCCTGCTGGTCTTCGGGCTGCTTTTCGCCATGTTCGGCAATCTGCGCGACGGGCTGGTGGTTTTCACCGGCATACCGTTTGCGCTCAGCGGCGGTCTGATCGCGCTGTGGTTGCGCGCAATGCCGCTCTCGATCACGGCGGCGGTGGGGTTCATCGCCTTGTCGGGTGTCGCGGTGCTTAACGGATTGGTGCTGATATCCTTCATTCGCAGTCTTCGCGAGAGCGGCCATGCGTTGGCGGACGCGGTCCGGGAGGGTGCGCTCGCGCGCCTTCGGCCGGTGCTCATGACGGCACTCGTCGCGTCGCTCGGCTTCGTGCCGATGGCGATCGCGACCGGCACCGGTGCGGAAGTTCAACGTCCGCTGGCCACGGTCGTCATCGGAGGCATCCTCTCGTCGACCGCCCTCACGCTATTGGTTCTTCCCGTGCTGTACCAGATGATTTGCCAGCGTCGTGCCGGGCAGCGGCGCCCGCGAGTGGCCGAATGGCAAGCCTGCGGGGCGAGCGAGCAAAGTTCCAATTCGTGAGAGCACAACATGCGCATCCTTGTCGTCGAAGACGAATTCAAAACCAGTCAATATCTGAAGAAAGGGCTTTCCGAGGCCGGGTATGTCGTCGATGTCGCGAACGACGGCATCGACGGCCTGCACATGGCCGTCGCAGGCACCTACGATCTCGTCATCCTCGACGTCATGCTGCCGGGCAAGGACGGTTGGGAGGTGCTCACGCAACTGCGCGCGCAGCACCACACCGCCGTGCTGTTTCTCACGGCGCGCGACGATCTCGGCGACCGCGTCAAGGGGCTCGACCTCGGGGCAGACGACTACATGACCAAGCCGTTCGCCTTCGCCGAACTGCTCGCGCGCGTGAGAACGATTCTGCGCCGCGGGCGCACGCGCGAACCGGACGTACTCAAGGTGGGCGATCTCGAACTGAATCTGCTCGGACACAAGGCGATACGTCAAGGCGTGAGCATCGCACTCACGGCAAAGGAGTTCTTGCTGCTCGCGCTGCTCATGCGGCGTCACGGGGAAATTCTGCCGAGAAGCCTGATTGCGTCGCAGGTCTGGGACGTCAACTTCGATAGCGATACGAACATCGTCGATGTGACGATGCGGCGCCTGCGCACGAAAATCGACGACGCCTTCGAGCCCAAGCTGATTCATACGGTTCGAGGCATGGGGTACGTGCTTGAGGTTCGCGGCGAGGTATCCTCATGAGCACGATGGACCACGCGCGGCGCACGCGTTCGTTGAGGGCGCGCCTCACGGGCCTCATCGCCGGATGCATCTTCGGTGTGCTGGCGCTCATGGCAACCTATCAATACTTCGCGCTGGCCGACCAGTTGCGCGCCCGCGCGAGACAGGACTTGCTGGCCACCGTCGCGGCGCTGCGCACCGAGCTGAACGGCGTCACGACGAAGCAACAGATCGGCGCGGACCCGCGTCGATGGTATGACGCGACGCACGGACACCAGAACCTCGATTTCGCGGTGCTCGACGCCAACGGTACGACGCTGATCGCGAGCCGTGGCTACCTCGCGCCGGCGACGTCGTTGTCTCACGTGGCGCACCAGCGCGTGCCGCGCGAGAACGACGTGCAAAAAGTACGTAATGCTTCGCTCGGCGTGCGGCTGAGATACATTGCCGCCGACGGTCTTGTCGGTGGCCGCGGCGAGCGTGTCACGATCGTCGTTCAACTCGACCCGCGGGAGCAGTTGAGCGTGCTTTCCGGCTTTGCACTGACCGCCATCGTGGCACTGACCATCGGCACGCTCATCGTCGGCGCGATGACGTACTGGCTCGTCACGATAGGCCTGCGGCCGCTGCGCACGCTGACGCGGGCCGCGGAACAGGTATCGAGCGAACGGCTGGGCGCACCGCTGACCGACGACGATACGCCGGCCGAACTCAAAGACCTGTCCCACGCGTTCAACCGGATGCTGGCGCGCCTGAACGATTCGTTCACGCGGCTCTCGCAATTCTCGTCCGACCTCGCGCACGACTTTCGGACGCCCATCTCGAACATGATGGGCGAGGCGCAGGTCGCGCTCACGCGTGAGCGCACGGCCGCCGAGTACAAGGCGATTCTGATTTCGAACATCGAGGAGTGCGAGCGGCTGTCGCACATGATTTCGTCGATGCTGTTCCTCGCCCGGGCGGAGTCTGCGCACACGGAACTCAGGAAGGAGGCGACTGCGCTGGAGGCAATCGCCGTGTCGCTGGCGGAGGATATGGCGCCGATGGCCGAGGAAGCGGGCGTGGCCATCGAGGTCGTCGGGCAGGCGACGGCAGCCGTCGACGGCGTGCTCGCGCGGCGCGCGCTCGCCAATGTCCTCGTCAACGCCATTCGTCACTCCCGGCCCGGCTCGGTCGTTTCCATGAGGTGCGCGTCGTCGCCCGAATGGACGGAGGTCGGCATTCGCAACGTCGGCGACGTGATTGCGCCGGAGCACTTGCCACGCATCTTCGACCGTCTTTACCGCGTCGATCCGTCGCGCCATACCGGTGGCGACTCGCGCGTCGGCGGTGCGGGGCTGGGGCTCGCCATCGTCAAATCCATCATGGCGCTCCATGCGGGGACTGTCAGTGCAAGCAGCGACGCCGTCGCCGGGACCACGTTCGTGCTCCGGTTCCCGACGGGCATGCCGCCGGGCCCGGCAGGGAATTCGCGATGTTGAGGAGCGGACCGTATCCCCGTGCCTGTCGCCTTGTCACAGAAACGTATACGGAATATTGAAATTGTATAATCGCCAGGTGATTCCCCCGGCCTTTGACCGACTCCCCTCCGTGACCCAATTCGCCAACGCCGACCCTGCAGCCACCGCCAAGCCGGCATCGCTATCGACCGCGGAGCGCGCCTACGAAGAAATTCGCCGGCAGATTCTGTCGGGCGAGTTGCCGGAGGGCGCACCGATTCGTCAGGACGAAATCGCAGCGCGAATCGGCGTGAGCAAGATACCGGTGCGCGAAGCGCTGATGCGTCTGCAATCCGAGGGCTGGGTCTCGCTCAGGCGCAACGCGGGCGCGTTCGTCACACCGCTCACGGTCAACGACTGCGTCGAGATGCTCGACATGCGCGTCGCGCTCGAATGCCGCGCGTTGGAGCTGGCCGTGCCCAACATGGCGCCGAGCGATCTGGCACTGGCCGAAGCATTGCTCAAGCGCTACGCGAAGGCGGACACGCCGCAATCGTGGAGCGATCTGAACCTCGCTTTCCATCAGGCGCTTTATGCACCGGCGAATCGACCGCGTCTGGTCGCAACCGCGCAGGCCGCGCAGGAGCGCATGGGGCGATTCCTGCGTGCCCACCTGTCCGCCGTCAACGATCATCAACGCTCGACCGACGAGCACATCGCCATCCATCGGGCATGCGCCGCCGGAGACACCAAAACCGCCGTGCGTCTGCTGCGCAAACACCTCGAACAAACGCAACGCGAAGTGATGGCGTTTTTCCGCCTGAGCGGGAAGATCTGAACTGAATTCGCCTCCCGGCTGCATCGATGCCATTCGCATCGTCTCGCGCAAAATCGTATACGAAAATAATAAATCATATACGGCCACATTTTTATTCGCGTATAGTCGATGTGACCGGGGTAATGGGTGCCCGGATATTCGGGCAGTCCCGCGTGGGCCTTTGGCCCGTCACTTGTCTCGCCTGTCGTCTGCCAGTGGGGCGCTGCATGCGCCCGTGCTGCGATGTAGAGCGCACCTCGGATGCCTTGCCGCTGTGTTGTTTTCCAGGGCTAGGACTTTCCCTGATCCGACGCAACCCCTGATTGCCGGCATCGAAAGACCGGGTGTAATGTATTTACATGTATATACAACAAAGACCGAACTACCAATCAACATCTGTCAGGAGGGTTTTCATGTCCGAGTCGAAGAGTCTTCAGGGCGCCGCCGTCTGGCGCGGTGCCGAAATGGTGAACAACGACCGTTGGGTCAAGACGTTCCCCGCCGTGGTGCTGAACCAGATCGATGCCGCGCTCGAACAGACGCGCAACGTCGAGTGGCGCAACGTCAATCGTCACAACTTCCCGCTGCCGGATGCGGGTGCGTTTTTCGACGATGTCCGCGAAGAACTCGAAAACGGTTCGGGCATGGTCAAGATTCGTGGACTGGACGTGAGCCGCTACAGCGCCGAAGAACTTCGTCGTATCTGGTACGCACTCGGCGCGCATCTGGGCACGCCGATGTTCCAGAACTGCCGCGGCGAAGTCATGCGGGAGATCAAGGACGAAGGCATGGGCGTGGGCGCCAGGCTCTATGGCGCCACGGTCGACAGCTCGGGCAAGCCATTCCTTTCGTCGGGTGCACGTACGCTCTCGCCGGGCCAACTGCGCTTTCATACCGATCGTTGCGACGTTGTCGGCCTGCTGTGCGTGCGTCAGGCGTCCGAAGGCGGCGTGAGCAAGCTGGCGAGCAGCGCCACCGTCTACAACGAGATGCTCAAGCGCCGTCCGGACCTGCACGCGCTGCTGTGCAAGCCGATTCCGCGCAGCCGCTTCGGCGAGGAGGCCGGTGGCGAGCACGTCGCCTACGACCTGCCGGTTTTCGGCGTGCGGGACGGCAAGCTGACGAGCCACTTCTCGCTCACCTATATTGAGAACGCCCAGATGCTGCCGGGCGTGCGCAAGCTCACCGATGCCGAGCACGAAGCGATCCAGATGCTCATGGCACTGGCCGAAGAGGAATGCTTCCAGATGCGCTTTGCGCCGGGCGACATCCAATTGCTGAACAACCACATCGTGTATCACGGCCGTACCGCCTTCGTGGACGACGCACAGACGGGGCAGGACCGCATGCTCATGCGTCTGTGGCTGTCGATGCCCAATTCCCGTGCGCTGCCGGAAGACCACGCCGTCCTGTGGGGCGACGTCGGTCCTGGCAGGCCGCACGGCGGTATCGCCCAGCCGGCCACCGCACTGCCTGTTTAACGTTGTGATGCACTGAAGCCGCGCGCCCCCGAAACCACAAACGCAAGACGCAAGGAGAGACTTCCCCATGAATCCGATCGAACGGCAAGACAAGAAACGCGCAAACCGCAAGACCCCCCGCCTGCGCACGCTGCTCATTGCGCTCGTGCTGGGCGGGCTCGGCCTTGGTGCCATGTCCACGGCCGCCACGGCCGCCCCCGATTACGGCAACTGCCAGGTCACCGGCACGCGCGGTTCGATCAAGCTCGAAACGGTGACGCCGGGCGCACTGTCGGTGCGTCCCGTGCTGCCTGCGCCGGGGTGGTGGAACGGCGATTCTCCCGACACCATCAAGGACGGCTTCGAGTACTGCATGGCCGCGAACATGGCCTTTCGTGCCGGTCTCGACCGCGTGATCGTGGTGAACCGCTCGTTCGCGCAAGTGGTGACGGGGCAGGCCAGGGGCTTCGACATCGCACTGAGCGAAATCACCGTCACCGACGAGCGCAAGAAGGTCGTCAACTTCACCGATCCGTACTTCAGTTCGGATCAGGGCGTGCTGGTGAAGGCGGGCACGAAGGTCGACAAGGACAGCATCAAGAAGATGCGTCTGGGTGTGAAGCAGGGCACCACGATCCTGCCGTATCTGACAGACAAGGTGAAGGTTGCCGAGCATCCGAAGGTCTACACCGACGCCGGGGCCATGTATGCCGCGCTGGCCGCCGGTCAGGTCGACGCCGTGCTGTACGACACGCCGAATGTGCTCTCCATCGCGAAGAAGTCGGAAGGCCGCTTCGAAGTCGTCGGCCGCTACGACACCAGCGAACAATGGGGCGGTCTCGTCAACAAGGATTCGCCGAACCTCGCCGCGTTCAACAAGCTGATCGCCGAGATGAAAAAGGACGGCACGTTCGACCGTCTGGCCACGCAATACCTTGTGCCGAGCCTTGGTGCCGATCCGGCGAAACTGCCCGTGTTGACGCCGTGAGGTCGCCAGGACCATGAGCCAATCCACTCAAAAGGCGCCGGGGGCGATCCTCGGCACCATGGGCCGCGAGCGTCGCCTGAACATCGGCGGCATGCCCTCGGCGCCCACGGTGCTGTGCCTGTGCGCGTTGCTGGGGGCGGCCATTGCCGTGGCCAGCGGTGTGTACACCATCGCCGCACTCCGTGAAGGGCTGCTCGCCAACCGGCTCGACGGCTGGTGGGTCCCCGCGGGCACCGTGCTGCTGGGTCTCGCCTCGCTGCTCGTGCTCCTGCCGCTCGCGCGCGCGTATGCGCGCTAACGGGATTTCAGGCGCGCCACGTCGCGTCGCGACATCGTCGCGGCACGCGTGGCGAAGTCGGAAGCCGGGGTGCAAAGCTGGATCGCGCTGGGCTATACGCTTGCGCAACTCATCGTCGTGCTCGCGTTGCAGTTCGTGCTGGCGAACAATCTGGCGGTGGCGAAGACGTTCTTCCTCGTACCGCTCATCGTCAAGACGTTCCCGCTCGTTCTCGACGCCTTCTGGGTGAACGTGAAGATCTTCCTGATCGCGGAAGTCTTCGTGCTGATCTGGGGGCTGGTCGTGGCGCTCGCGATGTTCGCACCGGGCAATGCCGGCAAGCCGTTGCGTTTCATTGCGACAGCCTATGTCGACATCTTCCGCGCGATGCCGGCCGTGCTGGTGATCTATCTGGTCGGCTTCGGCCTGCCGCTGACTGGCGTGCCGATCCTGAAAGACCTGTCGTTGACGACCTACGTCGTGATCGCGTTGACGCTGACCGTCGGCGCCTACGTGGCCGAGATCTACCGCGCCGGTATTCAGGGCGTGCACTGGTCGCAGGTCGCGGCGGCGCGCTCGCTCGGGCTGTCGTACACGCAGACGTTGCGCTTCGTGGTGTTGCCGCAGGGCATCCGGCAGATCATTCCGCCGCTGCTCAACGCGTTCATCGCGTTGCAAAAGGATACGGCGCTCGTGAACGTGGTCGGGGTGATCGACGCTTTCAACCAGTCGATGGTGATCGCGTCGAACCACTACAACCTGTCGGCGGCGACGACCGTGGCCATTCTGTTCATCATCATCTCGATTCCGCAGGTACGTTTCGTGGAGCGGATGGCAAAACGCGACCGTGCGCGCATGCGTGCCGGCGGCGCCTGAGGAGCGAACGACCATGTCATTCATCGAGATTCGCGACATTGCCAAGTCGTATGGCGACGTGCCGGTCATCAACGGTCTGGCGATGACGGTGGAGGAGCATCAGGTGGTGTGCCTGATCGGTCCGTCCGGTTCCGGCAAGTCGACGCTGTTGCGCTGTATCAACGGGCTGGAGCCCATCGACGCGGGAGAGATCCTCGTGCACGGTGAGCGCATCACCGGCCCGGGCGTCGACGTCAACTCGCTGCGCCGCGACATCGGCATCGTGTTCCAGGGATACAACCTGTTTCCGCATATGACCGTGCTGGAGAACGTGACGCTGGCGCCGATCCGTGTGCTGAAGCAACCCCGGCGTGAGGCGGAAGATCGCGCGATGGCTTTGCTGGAGCGCTTCAGCCTGGCGCACAAGGCGAACGAATACCCGGACCGCATGTCGGGCGGGCAGCAGCAACGCGTGGCCATCGTGCGGGCGCTGGCAATGGACCCGATGGTGTTGTTGCTCGACGAGATCACGTCGGCGCTCGATCCGGAACTGGTGTCCGAAGTGCTCAATATCGTGCGCGATCTGGCGCACGAGGGCATGACGATGCTGCTTGCCACGCACGAAATGGGCTTTGCGCGCGAAGTGGCGTCGAAGGTTTGCTTCCTGTGCGATGGTGCCGTTTGCGAGGAGGGGCCGCCGGAGCAGATTTTCGGCGATCCGCAGCAGGAGCGTACGCGCGCCTTCCTGCGCAGCATCCGTCAGGCGAAGCGCTTGTAATCCCAGGGTGCGCGACGATGGACAAGCCCCGCAGACCGGTGAGGTCTGCGGAGCTTGCGTCAGGTGCGCGGGTAAAATCGGGAGTTTCCATCGACCGCTCCCATCCGCCGCATGCTCGGAAAAGCCTTTTCCCCATACGAATCGACGATTACCGCGGTGCTCGACATGCTGGGCCTCGCCGCACAGGCCGACAGCGACGACGGCTCGCATGACTGGTCGCATCTGATTCGCGTATGGACGCTGGCCAAGGAGATCGCGGCGAGCGAAGCGCAGGGGGCGCATGGACCGGATACATCCGCCGTCGATCTGGAAATGCTCGCCGTTGCGACCCTGCTGCACGACTGTGTCGCAGTCGAGAAGAACGATCCGCGCCGTGCGCAGGCATCGCGCCTGTCGGCCGATAAAGCGCGACAGATCCTGCACGCGATGGGCTGGCCGGCCGGGCGTATCGATGCCACGGCACACGTCATCGAAGCGCACAGTTTTTCCGCCGGGATCGCGCCGCGATCGCGCGAAGCGGGGATTCTGCGCGACGCCGACCGGCTCGACGCCATCGGTGCCATCGGCATTGCCCGGACGTTCTACGTGGCGGGCCGGATGGGCTCGCGTCTCTATGATCCGATGGACCCGTTCGCGACGGATCGCTCGCTGGAAGATCGCCGCTTTGCGCTCGATCACTTCGAGGCGAAGCTCTTTCATCTGGCCGACGGCCTGACCACCCCCGCGAGCAAGGCCATTGCGCAACGGCGTGTGGCGACGATGCGCATGTTCGTCGACATGCTGCGCGAGGAAATCGGCGCGGTGTCCTGAGCGACGCGCGTCAGGGCGCAGCAACGGCATCGAGCGGCACTTCCAGCCCGACTTTCACGTTGCTCATCGCGACGAGCGTCTTGAAGCGTTTGACGTTGTTGCTCTCGAAGAAGAGGGTACGCGTGAGCGCCGTGTACTGCGCCATGTTCTGCACGACCATGATGACCACGAAGTCGCACTCGCCCGCGACGTAATAGCACTGCTGCACCTGCGGACAGGCGAGAAAGCTGCGTTTCATCGCGTCGAGCAAGTCGAGCCGCTCGTTTTCGACTTCCACTTCGGTGATGATCGTGAGCGGATAGCCTACCTGCGCCGGGTCGACCAGCGACACCGTCTTGCGGGTCACGCCTTCGTCGGCAAGCTTCTTCAATCGCCGATTCACAGCGGCGGATGACAGATTCACCTGTGTGCCCAGCGCATGCTGCGGTGTCGTCGCATCTTGTTGAATCGCGGCGAGCAAGGCGATGTCGTAGCTGCCGAGGCTCATGGTGCGCAATAAAAATTCGTTTGGAACGCCAAAAACGCGCAAATCGTACGCGCTTCCCGGAATATTATTCAGCCTGTCCGATGATACTCCCGCAGCGGCGACTTCCACGGTTTTCCTGCTGCGAGTCGTCGTCCGCCAAATCACTGTCCCTTTGTCCTCCCTCTGCTCTAACCCGATTCTGCAAGCACCACCGACTCGCTCATGTCCGACACGAAATCTCCCGCCCTCCGTCTGAACGGCCCTGTCCTGTTGCAACAATTGCGCGAACTCGGTGAGATTGGCGCCGACCCCGTCGCGGGCGGGCGGACTCGCGTGGCGCTTACGGACGACGAGAAGGCCGGCCGCGATCAGCTCGTCGCATGGATGCGAGAACTCGGTCTCGACGTGCAGATCGACCGCATCGGCAACATCTTCGGCACGCTGCCGTGCGCACCCGGGGCGAGAGACGCCGCCGGAGCGATGCCACGCCCGCTGATGATGGGCTCGCACATCGACACCGTCATCAACGCGGGCGCGCTCGACGGCTGCTATGGCGTACTCGGCGGCCTGGCTGTCGCGCGTGCGTTTCGCGACGCCGGTATCGTGCCGTCGCGCCCTATCACCGTGGTGGCGTTCACCAACGAGGAGGGCGCGCGCTTTCACCCCGACATGATGGGCTCGCTCGTGCACGCGGGCGGTTTGCCCCTTGACGAAGCGCTCGACGCCATCGGCACGGACGGCGCCCGTCTCGGCGACGAACTCGTGCGTATCGGCTACGCCGGGGAGATGGCGCCGGGCACGCTGGTGCCCCACGAATACCTCGAACTGCATATCGAACAAGGGCCGATTCTCGAGGCGGAAGGGCTGGAGATCGGGGTCGTGGAGAACTTGCAGGGCATCTCATGGCAGCAGATCACCGTGCAGGGCAACGCGAATCATGCGGGCACCACGCCGACGCGTCTACGCCACGATGCCGGTTACGTCGCGGCGGCCACCGTGGCCGAGCTGCGCCGCATTGCCGTGGAGTCGGGGACGACCCTTGCCACCGTCGGGACGATGCAGCTTGAGCCGGGCGTCATCAACGTCATCCCGCGCAAGGCAGTCTTTACCGTGGACATGCGCGATCCGGACGAGCAGCGCCTCACGCAGAGCGAGGCGCGCCTGGCCGATTTCCTGACGAAGACGGCCGCGCAGGAAGGCGTGCGCATATCGACGCAGCGCCTCGCGCGCTTCGAGCCGGTGATGTTCGACGCGGAACTGACCGCCGCCATCGAAGCCAGTGCGAAGCGCCTGGGCCTGTCGTACAAGCGCATGACATCCGGTGCCGGTCACGACGCGCAGATGATTGCGCGCATTGCGCCGGCAGCGATGATCTTCGTGCCGAGCCGTGGCGGCATCAGCCACAACCCGCGCGAACATACCGACGACGCGCAGCTCGTGCGCGGAGCCGAGGTGCTGCTCGACGTCGTTGCGCGACGTCTCGGCGCCGGGCAATGACGCCCCCTTGAACAATAGCAATACCCGGAGAGCCCCCCATGTTTTACGTCAATCCTCATGCCATGCGTGGGCCGTACCCGGCCGACCTTCAGACCATCATGAGCATCGCTCGTGCGCAGCAAAGCCGCGAATGGCTGTCGCATTGGGACGGGCTCGTCCCCGGCAGCACGCCGCTGCGCGCGCTGCCGGATCTGGCTGCCTCGCTTGGCGTGCGCAGCGTGCTGGTGAAGGATGAGGCCCTGCGCTCCGCGCTCGGCAGCTTCAAGGCGCTTGGTGCGCCGATTGCGCTGGTGCGTCTGCTGCTGCGCCGGTTCGAAGGGCACGGCTTCACGGCGCGCTCGCTGCTGAACGGAGAACATCGCGACGCGCTTGCCGCTGCGGGCTTCACCGTCGTCAGCGCGACGGACGGCAATCACGGACGCGCGTTGGCCGCCGCCGCGCAAAGCATCGGCTGCCGGTGCGTGATCGTCCTGCATGCGCAGGTGAGCGTCGAGCGTGAGCAGGCGATTGCCGCCTACGGCGCGCAGATCGTGCGCATCGCCGGTAACTATGACGACTCGGTCGAGGAAGCGGCGGCGCTTGCCGAGCGTAACGAGTGCAAGGGCTGGCACGTGGTTTCGGATACGTCCTACGATGGATACGAAATCATTCCGCGCGACGTGATGCAGGGTTACGCCGCCGTGGCGGCCGAAGTCTCCGAAGCGCTGGACGGCGATGCATCGCCAAAGGATGCGGCGTGTCCCATCACGCATGTCTTCCTGCAAGGCGGCGTGGGTGGTCTGGCGGCGGGGATCGTCAGCTACCTGTGGGAGCGTTGGGGCGTGTGGCGTCCGACGTTCGTCGTCGTCGAGCCGGAGCAGGCCGACTGCCTGTATCAGAGTGCGATGGCGGGGAAGGCCGCGTCGGCGTCCGGCGCCGTCGATTCCGTGATGGCCGGATTGGCGTGTGGCGAGACATCGCCGCTTGCATGGCGTTTCCTGCAACCGGCGGTGGACGCGTTCATGACCGTGACCGATGCCCAGGCTGTGGACGCGATGAAGCGGCTCGCGACCGGCACCGGCAACGATGTGCCGTTCGTCGCGGGAGAGTCGGGCGTTGCCGGGCTCGCCGGGCTGAGGCTTGCGGCGGCAACGCCTGCGATGGCCTCGGCGCTCGGCCTCACGTCCGGCTCGCGCGTGCTGCTCATCAACACCGAAGGGGCGACGGCGCCATCCGTCTACGCGGATCTCGTGGGGGAGTCGGCAACGTCCGTCACGCAACGCCAGCAGGCGTGGCTCGCACGCTAACGTCACGATCGATCTCGGCAAAGGGGCTACGTATGCTTCAGGACACCGCACAAGATAAATATTTCGCCGACGCGCTGACCGGTTGGCGGCACGCTTTCCATCGTCTGCCGGAGACAGGGTTCGAAGAGGTGTCGACGTCGCAATCGGTCGCGACGATTCTCGAAAGTCTGGGTCTGGACGTGCATCGCAACATCGGTGGCACCGGCATCGTGGCGAACCTGCGCGTGGGAGACGGCAATGGCGCGATCGGCATTCGTGCCGACATGGACGCGCTGCTGATCGCCGAACAGGCCCCGGGCCGCGAATACGCGTCGCAAGTGCCTGGCAAGATGCACGCCTGCGGCCACGATGGACATATGTCGATGGTGCTCGGCGCGGCAAGGTTGCTTGCCGAATCGCGCGACTTCAACGGCACCGTGCGCTTCATCTTCCAGCCCGCCGAGGAGCACGGTCGCGGCGCGAAAGCGATGATCGCCGACGGGCTGCTGACGCGCTTTCCCATCGATGCGATCTACGGCGTGCACAACATGCCTGGCATTCCGGCCGGGCGTATCGCCACGCGTGCCGGCGGCATCATGGCGAGCGAGGACAACTTCGTCATCCGGATTCGCGGCAAGGGAACACACGCGGCGCGGCCGCATATGGGCATCGATCCGCTGGTGATCGGCGCGCAGATCGTCGTGGCGCTTCAGACCGTGGTCTCGCGCAGCGTGGATCCCGGACTCTCGGCGGTGGTGTCGTGCACCGAGTTCGTGACCGACGGCATTCGCAATGCGATTCCGACGAACGTCGTCATCAAGGGCGATACGCGCAGCTATACGCCGGACGTCCAGCAACGGATCGAGACGCGCATGCGCGAGCTGTGCACGGGCGCCTGCGCCATGTACGGCGCACACTGCGAGTTCGAGTACACGCACGAGTTCGCGCCGACGATGAACTGGGCGGAAAACACGGCGCTTGCCGTGCGCGCCGCGAAGACAGTGGCGGGAGAGGCGATGGTGGACGCGGACGTGGCCCCGATGATGGCGTCCGAAGACTTCGGCGTGTTCTTGCAGCATGTGCCGGGCAACTTCGCGTTCATCGGCAACGGCAGCGGCGACGAGCCGGGAGCGATCCCGCTGCATAACGCCTGCTACGACTTCAACGATGCAATTCTGCCGCTCGGCGCGCGCTACTTCGCGCAGATCGCGCGCGACAGCCTGCCGCGTTGACGGACGGCGTGTCGCGCTGCACTAACGATCTGTGCGATCCGCGCGAACCGCGCGAACCGCGGCAAGCGGTACGGTCCCGGCGTTGACGACGGCGTCCGGCAGTTCGCGCACGGCTTCGAGCGTCTTGCGGATGTGCGCCGCGAGCAGGGCGGCGGCCTTATCGGCGTCGCGCGCGAGGCAGGCGTCGAAGATCGCCTGATGCTCTTTGTGCACGTCGCGCGGCACCGGCCGGTGCGTGATCGATAACCGCCGATAGCGCTCCGACTGGCGATAAAGAATCGCCAGGAAATGATGCAGCCAGCGCGACGGGCACGCGCGAATCAACACTTCATGAAACGCGCGGTTGCGGACTTCCCACTGTGCGAATGTGCCGCCGTCTCCGGGCTGGCCGCTTCCCTGATCGCCGAGCCGTTCTTCGGCCAGCGTGAGCAGGTGGAAGGCACTCGTCAGATCGGCTTCCCACGTGTCGTCCCCGAGGGCAATCGACTGGCGTAACGCTTCCGTCTCCAGTTGCACGCGCGTCTCGGTGATGTCGATGAAATCGGCCAGCGAAATGGGCGTGACCCGAAAGCCGCGATGACCATGCTGCACGACGAGCGCGTCGGCCACCAGTAGCGCCAGCGCCTCGCGCAATGTCCCCGCCCCAACGTCGTAACGATCTTTCAGATGCTCGACCCGCAGCTTCTCGCCGGGCGCGAGATGCCCGGCGACGATGTCGCTACGCAAACGCATGTAGGCGCTTTGCGCCAGCGTTGCATCGGCGCTCGGGGCGGAGGATCGGGGCGCACTGTGCATATTTCGGACGAATCGGAAGTGAAAGCGATTGACGGACGTGCCGGGATTATAAGCAGCTTCGTCGGGATTTTCGCAAAATTACCAAATAATCGATATAAATAAAAATTCTCGAGAAAATGTTGACGCGGGCCGGTTGCGGGATTTATCGTGTGCTCCGTGCCGACGTCGCGCGTGACAGAAACGAGCGAAACATGACGCAATGCCACGAAGCGCGACGTTGTCCCGCCTTCCATTCCGATATAACGAGCGTGAGACATGAAGCATTTCCAGAACTTCATCAATGGTGAGTGGGTATCGAGCGCCCGCACCTTCGAGAATCGCAACCCGGTCGACAACAGTCTTATCGGTCACGTGCATGAGGCCGGGCGCGCCGAAGTCGGCGCCGCCGTGCAAGCCGCGCGCGCCGCGCTCCACGGCCCATGGGGCAAGATGACGGTCGCGCAGCGCGTGGAACTGCTGCACGCGGTGGCCGATGGCATCAACCGCCGCTTCGACGATTTTCTGGCCGCCGAAATCGCGGACACGGGCAAGCCGTACAGCCTCGCGAGCCATCTCGACATCCCGCGCGGTGCCGCGAACTTCAAGGTGTTCGCCGACATGATCAAGAATGTGCCGACGGAGTCGTTTGCCATGACGACGCCCGACGGCGGCAACGCGCTGAACTACGGTGTGCGCACGCCGCGCGGTGTGATCGCCGTCGTCTGCCCGTGGAACCTGCCGCTGTTGCTGATGACGTGGAAGGTCGGCCCTGCGCTGGCGTTCGGCAACACCGTCGTCGTCAAGCCGTCGGAAGAAACGCCGGCGACGGCCACGCTACTCGGGGAAGTGATGAACGAAGTCGGCGTGCCGGCCGGGGTGTACAACGTTGTGCATGGCTTCGGTCCCGACTCGGCGGGTGCGTTCCTCACGGAACACCCGGGTGTGAATGGCATCACCTTCACCGGCGAGACGCGCACGGGCGAAGCCATCATGAAGGCGGCGGCCCACGGCGTGCGTCCCGTGTCGTTCGAGCTGGGCGGCAAGAACCCGGGCATCGTGTTTGCCGATGCGGACTTCGACAAGGCCGTTGCCGGCATTACGCGCTCGGCGTTCGATAACAGCGGTCAGGTGTGCCTCGGCACGGAACGCGTGTACGTGCAACGCCCGATCTTCGAGCGCTTCGTCGCGGCGCTCAAGGCACGTGCCGAAGCGCTGAAAATCGGCGATCCGTATGCCGAGGGGACGAACTTCGGTCCGCTCGTCTCGCAAGTCCATCGCGAGAAGGTGTTGTCGTACTACGAGAAGGCGCGCGAGGAAGGCGCGACAGTCGTGACCGGTGGCGGCGTGCCGGACATGCCGGCATCGATGAAGGAAGGCGCGTGGGTACAGCCGACGATCTGGACGGGACTACCGGAGACGGCATCGGTCATCCGCGAAGAGATCTTCGGCCCGTGCTGCCACATCGCCCCATTCGACACGGAAGAGGAAGCGATCGCAATGGCGAACGCCACACCTTACGGTCTGGCGGCCACAGTCTGGACCCAGGACGTGAGCCGGGCGCATCGCATGGGCGCGGCACTGGAAGTGGGCGTGTGCTGGATCAATGCCTGGTTTCTGCGCGATCTGCGTACCGCGTTCGGCGGCGCGAAGCAGTCGGGCATCGGCCGTGAAGGCGGTGTGCATTCGCTGGAGTTCTACACCGAGTTGCGCAACGTTTGCCTGAAGCTGTAAGCATCCAGCCAATAACAGGGTCTCGCCAGCCGTCGCTTTCGGGACGCTTGGCGAGGTCTTCGCCGTTGATGCGGTGCGTTTGCCTCGCTTGCGTATCACCTACCTGTCGCTTCCATCGCCCGCGCCAGACGCGCCACGCCTTCCTCGATCGCCGTCACGGCCGGCGCTGCAAACGACAGACGCAGCGACGCCTCGTCCGCCTGCTCGGCAAAGAACGCCGTTCCCGGCACGAACAGCACTTTCTCGGCAATCGCGTTGGGCAACAACTCGCTGGTTTTCACGGCAGCCAGCTGCGCCCATACGAACATGCCGCCTTGCGGCGCGTGGAACCGGATCGCGTCGCCTAGCCTGTCGCCGAGCGCAGCGCACATCGCTTCGCATTTGAGACGGTAGGCCTCGGTAATCTTCGGCAGGTGGCGTGTCAGCGACCCCTCGGCAAGATACTCGGCGGCGACGGCCTGCGTCCACGGCACACTGCACAGATCCACGGTCTGCTTGGCGACGACACAACGCCGTGCGATCTCCGGTGGCGCCACCGTCCAGCCCACACGCAACCCCGGCGCGACGATCTTCGACAGGCTGGAGAAGTGCACCACCCAATGGCGCGACCCGGGGACTTCCTCTGTCAGGCCGAGCATTGACGGCACCGGGTCTCCCGCAAAGCGCAGGTCGCCGTACGGATCGTCCTCGACGATCACAAAGCGGTATTCGACGGCCAGCTTCAGCAGTGCGATACGGCGCTCGCGCGACAGCGTCGCGCCCGTCGGGTTGGCGAACGTCGGCACCGTGTACAGCAGCTTCGGCACTGCAATCTTGCCCTCGCGCAGCAACCCACCCAGATGATCGACGTCCAGACCGTTCGCATCGACAGGCACCGTGACGATCTTCGCCTGTTGCAGACGCAGCGCCTGCAACGTCGCGGGATAGGCGGGCTGTTCGGTGACGACCACGTCGCCCGGCGCGACCATCACGCGCAGCAGCAGATCGAGGCCTTGTTGCGAACCCGTCGTCACCAGCAGTTCATCGGATGCGCACGGCGAACCGCGTTGCGCCATGAGGGCGATGAGCTGTGCCTTGAGTTCGGCAAGACCGTCGGTGGGGCCGTATTGCAGGCAGCGCGTGGGCAATGAGTAGGCGCGCGCCTGTGCGGCGGCCAGACCGTCGACGTCGAACAGGTCGCTCGCCGGATAACCGCCCGCGAACGAAATCATGCCCGGCTCGGACAGGTATTTGAACAGTTCGCGAATCGGCGAGCCTGCCGGATTGGCGAAGGGGGAAGTGAATGCGTACATGTGGGCCTCGCCATGCATAGCGTGACGTGAGTGTGCTGCCGGGGAAGCGGTTGCGCCGGGCGCGACGATGCGTCCGGTACCGGGACAATTTGCGGCGGCGCCGGGTGTCGTTCATCGTCGCGAAGGAAGACGTTGACGACGTTCGGCGCCGCGGCGCAGCTAGCGCGACTTCACTCGATGGAGAAGTCGATGCCTTGCGCGAGCGGCAGGGCAGAGGAGTAGTTCACGGTGTTGGTCGCACGGCGCATGTAGCCCTTCCACGCGTCGGAGCCCGACTCGCGGCCGCCGCCGGTTTCCTTTTCGCCACCGAACGCGCCGCCGATTTCCGCACCGCTCGGGCCGATGTTGACGTTCGCGATACCGCAATCGCTGCCGGCCGACGACGTGAAGCGCTCCGCTTCGCGCAGGTCGTTCGTGAACACGCACGACGACAGGCCGTGCGACGAGGCGTTGTTGGCGTCGATGGCCTGGGCGAAGTCGCTGTACTTGAGCACGTAGAGAATCGGTGCGAACGTTTCCGTGAGCACGACTTCCGTTTGCGACGGCATTTCGACGATTGCCGGCTTCACGTAAAAGCCGCCTTCGTTGCCCGCCACGGTGTGACGCTCGCCGCCCGTCACCTTGCCGCCCTCGGCGCGCGCCTGATCGAGGGCGTTCTGCATGCGCCTGAACGCGCCTTCGTCGATCAGCGGCCCCATTAGCGTGCCGCGCTCCAGCGGGTTGCCGATAGCGACCTTGCCGTACAACGTCTTCAGACGCTCGACCGTCTTGTCGTACACGCTCTCGTGTATGAACAGGCGGCGCAGCGTGGTGCAGCGCTGACCGGCGGTGCCCACGGCGGAGAACAGAATGCCGCGCAGGGCAAGTTCCGGATTGGCGCTTTCGGTCACGATGCCGGCGTTGTTGCCGCCGAGTTCGAGGATGGAGCGGCCGAAGCGGCGCGCGACTTCCACGCCGACCTTGCGGCCCATTTCCGTACTGCCCGTGGCGCTCACGATGGCCGAGCGCGGATCGGCGACGAGGGCTTCGCCAACGTCGCGACCGCCGATGACCAGCGCCGTCAGGCCTTGCGGTGCATCGCCGAATTCCGCGATGACTTCCTCCATCAGCCTGTTGACGGCCAGCGCGGTCAGCGGCGTCTTCTCCGAGGGCTTCCACACGACGGCATTGCCGCAGACGAGCGCGAGCGCAGCGTTCCACGACCACACGGCGACCGGAAAGTTGAAGGCGGAGATGACGGTGCAAACACCCATCGGATGCCACGTCTCGGCCATGCGGTGACCCGGGCGCTCCGAGGCGATCGTCAGACCGTACAACTGACGCGACAGGCCGACGGCGAAATCGCAGATGTCGATCATTTCCTGCACTTCGCCCAGACCTTCCTGGAGAATCTTGCCGGCTTCGAGCGTGACGAGCGCGCCCAGCGCTTGCTTGCGCTCGCGCAGCTTTTCGCCGAGCAGACGGACGAGTTCGCCGCGGCGCGGGGCCGGCACATTGCGCCATGCGGTGAAAGCGGTTTGCGCGCGTGCGAGCGCGGCCTGAGCGTCGGCCACCGAAGCGCTGGCTACGCGGCCGATCAGTTCGCCGTTGATCGGCGAATGCACGGCGATGTCGCCCGTCTCGGCCAGTTTGGCAATGCCCAGTTCGTTGAGGATGGAAGTCGCGTTCACGTGAGTACCTTTATGGAATTTGCTGAAAATCTGCGCGTTGGCCGTTACCTGGCGTTGGCCGTCATCTTGAAAATGCCTTGTGCGTTGCCTGCGTCGAAGCGCAGATCGAGCTTCCAGCAGCGCTTGGCGGTGTCGTACTCGCGATGGCGCGTGATGAATTCGTAGAACGAACCCGGCACGTCGCGCGTGACGATCTCGCCGTTCTTGCCGCGGAATTCGCGACGGACGGTGTCGGCGCGATACGCCGTCTGGAAAACGCGCCCCGAGCGCGAGCGCTCGACTTCGGGCTTCATGGGGCGTCCCTTGGCCTTCTCGGCCTCCGAGAGGGCGAAGACATCTTCCACGCGGTCCGTTGCATGGTTGAACGCGTTGCCTTCGGTCGAAATCCATGCCATTTCGGCCGATTCCGCGAGCAGCAGTTCGTAGTCGGCCTCGCTCGGAATGTCATGCTGACGAGCGAACGCGCCCACGATCACCGGCAGCAGTGCCTGCGCACTTTCGAGCGGCAGCGTCCCGTCGCGTTCCAGTTCCCACAACTGGCCGATGGCGGCCGGCGTCAGCGGGTCCTTCGACGTGCCGACCACGCGCGACACGGCTTGCTGGAACGTCTCGGAGAAGCGCTCCGGATGCAACTCGCTCACAAAGAACTGCGAGATTTCCTCCGGGCAGTCCTCATGCGCGTAGGCGCGCCCGGTCATGCCGAGGCGATCGAGCGGGTAACGGCCGTTCGGCCGGAAGCCGAGCGGGCGCAGAATCCGCGTGAAGGCGGCTTCGCCCGGCGGCAGCGCACCGTTGTGCTCCCAGCGCACGGTGCGCAGTGCTCCATGGTCGAAGTACACGCCGCCCCCGGCGGCAATCGCTTCTTCGGTATAGGTGCGGCCGTTTTGCGAGCGCTCCAGCAACCCTTCGAACAGGGCCATGTTCATCGCCTGCGCCAATTCGGCGCGGGTGACGCGGCCGAACTCGAAGTCGGCCAGGATCGACGGGGAATTGAGCGTGGCGAAAAGCACGCCGGTACGGGCCTTCCCGATCAGGGAAACCAGCAGCGACTCCACATTGGCATTGCGCATCGGTTTGTCTCGCAGGGTGGGCGCCGGTCTTGCGTGCCGGACGGCGCCGTGGGGTGTCGGGGCATGGCAGGCGCCATATCGCATCCGGCCATCTTGCAGTGACTGCATTATTGGAATGGATGCGGTTGGCGTAAAGCGAGATAAAATTGCCACTTGATGCGTTTTTGGAATCAACATGCGCAAATTCAAGACGCCGGGCACAGCAGCCCTATTGGCTTTCGAAGCCGCCGCCCGGCATGAAAGCTTCACCCATGCGGCGCGCGAGCTGTTCCTGACCGAGAGCGCCGTATCGCGGCAGATCGCCACGCTGGAGACGCAACTCGGCGTGCGCCTGTTCGTGCGCGCCAAGCAACGGGTGGTGCTCACGCGCGCCGGCCGGCTGTACGGCACGCAGGTGCGGCGCACGCTGGAGCAACTGGATCGCGACACGCTCGCCATCATGGCGCACGGCAGCGGCGGCGGTTATCTGGAGTTGGCGGTGCTGCCGACGTTTGCGTCGGAATGGTTGATTCCGAGAATGAAGGACTTCGACGCCCGGCATCCGGACGTGCGGGTGAACATGGGAGTCCACACCGACCTGTTCACCTTTGACGAAACGCACTTCGAAGCGGCGATCCACTTCGGCCAGCCGACATGGCCGGGCACGTCGTCGGATTATCTCTTCGGGGAAGAGGTGGTGCCGGTATGCCGGCCGTCGATCCTGAAGGGGCCGGTACGCACGGCCGCTGACTTGCTTGCGTATCCGTTGCTGCACTCGACCACGCGCCCGAGCGCCTGGACCCAATGGTTTGCCGAGCAGCATATCGAAGACCATCGCGCGTTGCAGGGCGTGCGCTACGAGCTGCATACGATGCTGATCGCCGGGGCCGCGGCGGGACTGGGCATCGCGCTGGTGCCGAAGTTCTTCGTCGAAGGGCAGTTGGCCACGCTGGGTCTCACGATTCCGTTCGACGTGAAGAGCGTGGCCGAGTCGGCCTACTACCTCGTCTACCCGACGGAGCTCACGCACGGGCAGCCCCTCAGCGTGTTCCGCGAGTGGCTGCTCGATCAGGCGAAGGCTTATCGGCCGACCTACCGTCCCGATTACCGCCCCGATCACCGGCCGGTATAGCGTCCCGGCTTGTGCCACGCCACGACCATGGCGCTCATGGCGACGGCCGACAGGGCCGACCAGGCGACACGGCCCGACGGCATGACGCTCAGCGATACGAGCAGAATCGTCGCATCGATGCACACCTGCGTGATGCCGGCATTGATGCCGCGCTCACGTTGCAGCCACAACGTGACGATGCCCGTACCGCCGACGCCCGCGCCGTGACGCGCCAGGGCCAGAATGCCCATGCCGCACAATGTCCCGCCCACAAACGCCGCGAACAATGGGTTGACGAAGGCGACGTTGAACGTTTGCGGCATGGTCGCAAGAGCGAAAGTAATGCCGAAGCTCGCGATCGTGGACTTGAGCGCGAAGCGCGCTCCCATCGTGAAATACGCGAACAGGAAGAACGGTATGTTCACCAGCGTGAAGATGGTGCCAACCGGTAGCGGAAAGACGTAAGAGGCGAGCAGTGCGATGCCTGCCACGCCGCCGGTGACCAATCCGGCAGCCTTGAGCAGCACCAGACCGACCACCACGAATGCCATGCCGATGACCATCGCATAGATGTCTTCGGGCACGGAGTGCGGAACGCCGATTGTGTCGGTTGCCGCAACGGCACCGGATACGGTGCCCGTGTCGTGTTTCATGATCTGTAAGTCAGGAACAACAAGACGGCGCGCCCCGACTCTCCTGATGTCGTGACGCGCCGCCGGAGATTTCCCGCGTCGCTGTCTCGGGCGACGCGCAGCTTCACAGCTTGTTATGTCGATGCAATGACGCCGGCGCGCAATTACGCGACGTGATGCACCCAGCCGAACGGATCGGCGACCTTGCCACGTTGAATGCCCGTGAGCTGGTCGCGGATACGCTTGGTGACCGGGCCTTCACCGCCATCGGCGATGTTGAATTCGCCGTTGGCGTGACGCACCTGACCGATCGCCGTGACGACCGCTGCGGTACCGCAGGCAAACGTTTCCTTCACGCGCCCGCTCGCGGCGTCGGCTTGCCATTGGGCGAATTCGTACGGCGCTTCGTTGACCGTGAGGCCTTCGCGACGCGCCAGTTCGATGATCGAGGCGCGGGTGATGCCCGGCAGGATCGTGCCCGAGAGCGGCGGCGTCTGGAGCGAGCCGTCGTCCATCACGAAGAACACGTTCATGCCGCCCAGCTCTTCGATCCAGCGGTGCTGCGCGGCGTCGAGGAACACGACCTGATCGCAGCCCTTGGCGCTGGCTTCCGTTTGGGCGATGAGGCTGGCCGCGTAGTTGCCGCCGCATTTGGCCGCGCCCGTGCCGCCCGGCGCGGCGCGCGTGTACTGGTCGGAGACCCACACGGTGACGGCCGACTTGCCGGCCTTGAAGTACGGCCCGACCGGGCAGGCGATCACGCAGAAAATGTACTCATGGGCGGCACGCACGCCCAGGAAGCTCTCCGAGGCGAACATGAACGGGCGGATGTAGAGGCTGCTGCCTTCCGAGCCGGGGATCCATGCGCGATCGATGTCGACCAGCTTTTCCACGGCTTCGAGGAACACGGCTTCCGGCAGGTCGGCCATCGACATGCGTTGAGCCGACTCGCGAAAACGTCGCGCGTTGGCCTGCGGACGGAACAGCGAGATCTTGCCGTCTTCGCCGCGATAGGCCTTCATGCCTTCGAAGATTTCCTGCGCGTAGTGCAGCACGGCGCACGCCGGGTCGATCTGGAACGGACGGCGGGCTTCCACCTTCGCATCGTGCCAGCCCTTGCCTTCGGTCCAGCGGATCGTGACCATGTGATCCGTGAATACGCGGCCGAACACCGGGTTGGCCAGTGCGGCGGTGATCTGGTCGGCGGGGGTGGGGTTGGCGTGCGGCTCCACGACAAAACGCAATGGGTTATCGGCGCTCATGTTTCTTCAGTGTCTCGGCAGAGGTGGCTTGAATCGTCAGTGCCGTTAACGTAAACGGCAAGGTGGCGATATTTTCCTCCTTTCGGGGCCTGCCTGTCGACTGAATTCACCGCTTCTCACGTCACGACGACCTTCTTCCGGCAACGGCGCCGAAAAATATCGAATATTGGGCGATTTTTGCGAGAATTGTGCGCGGTTGACCGAAATTTGCGTTGGCGGCCCGACCGTCATGGACGTGGCCGCGGCAGGGTAACAGTGTGTAAAAAAACATTTCCGCACACCGGGCGCACGGGACTCGACATTTAATATCGGAAGCGCATGATGTCGGGAGCGCTGCCGGTGGCGGCAACGCAAGCGGTATGCCGCCCGTGCCACGGAGTGCCGTTCGGTACTTTCCGGTGCCGGCGCCGGACGTTCCCACCCGATAAGCGCAAAGGGAGAGAAGACGCATGAAGTCGACAACGATTCGGATGTTGCGCGCTTACCTGCTCGTGGCTTCGCTGGGAGCCGTCTGTATCGATGCCTGCGTGGTGATCGCCATGCTCGTGTTCGACGTGCCGGAGCGCATCTTCACCTCGGCCGATTTCCGGATCGCGATGGCCGCCTCATTGCTGCTGTTGACGCTAGCTGCGCGATCGGCGGCCCAGGCGGCCTTCGAGGCGGCGCTCGCGAGCCGTCACGTCACGCTGGACGGCGAGTGCCGGCGAGGCAGGGTCGCCATGCGCGACGACTGCCCTCACCGGCTGCTGGTCCTGCTCCATGTCCGTATCCACGGCCAGCAACTGGCGATGAGCGGAGTGAGCGGAGCCTGAGCGCGGAGCCCGCTCAATGAGGCTCACACCCCATCACGCAAGGGGCGGGCGCGTCATTGCAATCCACGCTTGCACCGCCGGATGCAGGAACTGCCGGCGTGCGTACTCCGCGAGTGCGGGCGGCACGACATCGTCGTTGTACACCAGGCGATTGAGCATGACCGCGAGGTCGACGTCGGCAATGCACCACTTGTCGAAGAGCGACATGCGGCCGTCGGGCAGCAGGCTCTGCGCGATGGCGATCAGTTTGCTCGCGGCGGCGTAACCGGCATCGGTCAACGGTTTGTCGCTCGGACGGTAGAAAATCACCTGCGTCGACCGGTCTTCACGCAGGGCGCCCAGATCGCTGCGCAGCCATGCCTGGACTTGCCGGGCACGGGCGCGCTCGCGCACGCCGGCCGGATACACGGGAACGTCGGGCGAAATCGCTTCCAGATATTCGTCGATGGCCGACGACTCGGACAAGGTGAAATCGCCGTGCACAAGGGTCGGCACCCGGCGTGTAATCGACATGTCGGCGAAGCCGCTTTCGTGATGCGCGCCCTGATCGAGATCGACGGTGCGCAGATCGAACGGAATACCTTTCTCGCGCAGCGTGACGAAAACCGACAGGGCGTAAGGGCTGGTGAACTGTGCGTCGACGTAGAGCGTGAACGATGCGGGGACAGCGGCTGACACGGTGGACTCCTGTAGAGAAAACGCGAAAGGCGATACGCTTCGCGCACGCCTATCTTGCCGTACTCGCGCGGTGATAAGCTACTGCACAAATCGAAGGCGAGCCGTGAGTCATGCTCACAGCTTGCCGTCGCTGCGTCCACCGTCATCCGTCCCTGATTTCTCCCGCGTCCCATGACCTCCGAGCTCCGTGCCCGTCCGCCGCTGGCGAATCTCGAAACCGTTTGCCTGGTAGCGCGTCACGGCTCGTTCACGGCGGCCGCCGACGCCAGCGGTCTCACACACGGCGCGATCAGCCGCCGGATCGCCGCCGTCGAAAACTGGCTGGGTTGTGCGCTCTTCGAGCGCCACGCCCGGGGCGTGAGTCTGACGTGCGACGGGCAGCGGTTCCTGGGACGCATCGAACATGCGTTCGATGTGATCGATGCGGCGGCCGATCAGTGGCATCAGTCGCGCAAAGTGCCGGCCGTGCGGCTGAGCGTTGTGCCGTCGTTTGCCAAACTGTGGTTGCTGACACGGTTGCCATCGCTTGAAGCCGGTGAGCCGCACATCGACATTCAGGTCACGACAGAACATCGCAATGCCGACGTCGGTGCGGGCGAAGTCGACATTGCGCTGCGCTACGGGCGCGGCGGATGGGCCAGTGTCGATGCCGAGCCGTTGATGAGCGAGACGCTGTACCCCGTCGCATCGCCTGCCGTGGCGAGGCGCCTGAAAGGCGCGAGCGCGTCGGAGATGCTCGCCATGCCGTTGCTGCACGATTCCGACCTGACCGGCTGGCGCGCGTGGTGCGGCGCGCAGGGCGTGTCGCTGCGCCCGCGTGCGCGCGATCGTCGCTTCGAAGACTACACGGTCGTGCTCGCTGCCGCCGAAGCCGGGCTGGGCATCGCGCTTGCCCGTGCGCCGCTGGCGCATCACTGGATCGCACGCAGCGGTCTCGTGCGCTTGTCCGACTTCGAGGTCGCATGCCCGTTGCAGTATCACGTCGTGACGGCCAAGCGCGAGAAGCGTCCCGAGGTGCTCGAAGTGATCGCGCGTCTGCATGCCCGCGCCCGCGAGGATGCGCAAGGCGCGCGCACGTGAATACCACGAGCGCGACGGTATACATGGGCGGGGTTTCCCGCACTGCCCGCGCGGCGGCGCGTTGCCTAAAATGCGGGACGCTTTTGGCAGAACTGCACGGCTGGGGATGAACTTACGCTCGCTCGATCTGAATCTGTTGCTCGTGTTCGAGTCGCTGCTGCGCACGCGCAGCACGACGATCACGGCCGAGGAACTGAACCTCACGCAGTCGGCGGTGAGCAATGCGCTCAAGCGGCTGCGACTGGCGTTCGGAGATCCGCTGTTCGTCAAGACGCCGCAGGGCATGCTCCCGACCGACCTCGCCAGCTCGCTGGCGGGACCCGTCACCGAAGGCCTCGGACTGATCCGCGGCGCCATCGAAGCGCCGCAGGACTTCGTTCCCGCCAGGGCGCAGCGCACTTTCCGTCTGTATCTGAGCGATATCGGCCAGCTGATCTTCATGCCGAAGCTCATGGCCACGCTCGCGGTGGAGGCACCCGGCGTGCGCATCGTCACCGTCGACACCACGCCGCGCGAAGCGCAGAACGCCATGGCGATGGGCGACATCGATCTCACGCTCGGACTGTTCACGCGCTTCTCGGCGGGTTTTCATCAGCAGCGCCTGTTCCGCGAGCATTACGTCGCGCTCGTGCGTGAGGGTCATCCCACGATCCACGGCGAACTGACGGTCGAGAGTTTCCTCAACGCCGCGCATGCCGTCTATCGCCCGACGGCCGGACACCACGACGTTTTCGAGACGGCCGTCGAGCAGTGGTTCGCCCGCTCGGGCCATCAGCGCCACGTTGCGTTGCGCATGGCGCATTCGATGGGACTCTCCGCGCTCATCGCCGCGAGCGATCTGGTGGTGTGCGTGCCCACGCGCCTGGGCCGCGCTCTCAAGGTCAACGCCGGACTGCAAACATACGCGCTCCCGTTCGACGGTCCTGAGTTCGACATCTCGCAACTCTGGCACGAACGTTTTCACACCGACGCCGGCCATCGCTGGCTGCGCAACACGATCTTCCGCCTGTTCCACGGCGAAGACTGAGCCGCTTCGCCGGCTTGCCGCCCTCTCCGGCGCCCACGTCCGCCCGCCTGATGCGAGTGACGCACTGCCCGGCGCCATGCTGCATGCCTGATTCACGCCGTAAATACCGCGCATTTACGTAATTTGTTGGCGTCATGTGGCGCGCGTCCTTATCGTATCTCTCACGACACCGACGTCGTCGGGCTTAAGTCATGGAGCTTAAGTCACGGAGCTGAAGTCATCGGGCTGAAGTCATCGATCCGACGTCGCCGGACAACCGTCCGGAACACGAACAATATCCGCAGGAGACAAGCGGTGATCAATCTGCACGACATTCGTTACGTGCGGCTGGGCACGTGCGACCTCGAAGGTGCCACGCGTTATGCGCGCACCATTCTCGGGTTGCAGGAGGTGCGTCGCGAAGCCGGGCACGTATTCCTTCGCAGCGACAGCCGCGATCATTCGGTGTGCTACTTCGAAGGTGATCCGGCCGACCACACGGTGGCGTTCGACGTCGCCAGCGAAGCTCATTTCGATGCCGCCGCGGCTCAGCTCGACGCCATGCGCATCGAGTTTCGCCGCGGCACGCGCGACGAGGCCGACCTGCGTCGCGTGGGCGATTTCCTCACGTTTCGCGATCCCACGGGCAACCGGATCGAACTGGTGTTGCGTGCGGCGCAGACGGGACGCGGCTATCACGGCGAGCGCGATGCGGGCATCGATTCGTTTAGTCATGTGGGCCTGTGCACCACCGATGCACGTCGCGACGAAGCGTTCTGGACGAGCGTGTGCAACGCACGTGTGTCAGACCGCATCGGAGACGCACCGCTGCTGCGCATCGACGAAGTGCATCACAAGATCGCGCTGTTCCCGGCCAGGCGAGCGGGCATCCAGCACGTGAATTTTCAGGTGAACGGCATCGACGACCTGATGCGCTCGTGGTACTTCCTGCGCGAGCAGGGCGTGCCGATTCGCTTCGGCCCGGGGCGTCACCCGACGTCGCACGCGATGTTCCTGTACTTCGCCGGGCCGGACGGCATGGTCTACGAGTATTCGACGGGCGTGCGCACCATTGCGCCGGAAGACGAGGCGACCTATGTGCCGCGTCAGTTCCCGTTCGATCCGACCGGGTTCTGCATGTGGGGCGCCAAGCCCGAGATTCCCGAGTTTTCGTCCTGACCTGTCCGGCGGTATATCCATGAATCGAACCACGCTCGACGCTGCCGGCATTCCGACCTTCGCCGGCATCGACGACCTTGACCGTGCCGTGCGTGTCGCTGCCCGCACGCTCGCTCGCGCCGGGTTGGCGCACGCCTACGGGCATTGCAGCGCACGCATCGACGCCGGGCACTTCGTCGTCTGCGCGGCGCGTCCGATGGGACTGATCGGTGTCGGCGAGAGGGGTACCGTCGTGCCGATCGACGCACCGCTGCCCGACGGCGTGCTGGGCGAAGTTCGCCTGCATCAGCACATTTACCGCGCGCGTCCCGCGATTGGCGCCGTGGCGCGCACCATGCCGCCCCGGACGATGTCGCTCTCGACGCTGCGCCGTACGCCGCGCGCACTGCACGGCCCGGGAACCTACTTCGCTCCGGGCGTGCCGCTGTGGGACGACCCGCAACTGATCCGCTCCGACGAGCAGGCCGCTGCGGTCATCGACACGATGGGCACGAACGCCGCTGTCGTGATGCGGGGCAACGGTGCGGTCGTCGCCGCCGATACGCTCGAAGCGATGGTCGCCCTCACGTGGTACCTCGAAGATGCTGCACGTGTGGACCTCGACGTGCTCGCACTCGAAGCCACCATGCCCGCCGCCGTGCTCGACCCCGCCGAATGTGCGGCGCGCGCCACGCGTTCGGGCCGGATCATCGAACGCATGTGGGAGTACCTGTCGGCAGGCGATCCCGAAGTGCACACATGACATCAGCGTTTTCGATGTAACCGCCCCCGGCGCGCCCGGCGCGCACTCAACCGGCAGCGGAGTCGTTACAGAGCGTCGCATCCAAGACAGACGCCACGACCCGCCGCTCAGTCTGCGGTCGTGACCGCACAGGAGACAGACATGGAAATATCCGCCTTGATGAACCGCAGGGGCATTACGCCGTTTCAATGGCGTGTGATCGCCCTATGCTTTCTGATCGTCACACTGGACGGTTTCGACACCGCCGCCATCGGTTATCTCGCCCCGGCAATTCGCAGCGAATGGGCGATGGCGACGACGAGCCTCGGCACGGTGTTCGGCGCCGGACTTGGCGGCCTGATGCTCGGCTGCTTCATCTTCGGCCCGCTTGCCGACCGCATTGGTCGCAAGCGCGTGCTGATTCTCTCGGTGGTCCTGTTCGCGCTCGGCAGTATCGCGTCGGCGTACGTGCATAGCCCGACGGAGCTGGCCGTATTGCGCTTCATCACGGGCATCGGCCTCGGTGGCGCCATGCCCAACGCCATCACGCTCAGTTCGGAATACTGCGCCGAGCGCATGCGCTCGTTACTCGTGACGGCAACCTTCTGCGGTTTCACCCTGGGTTTCGCCGTTGGCGGCGAGATCGTTGCGCAGACGCTGCCGCACATCGGCTGGCGCGGCGTGCTGATCGCCGGTGGCGTGGTGCCGCTGCTGGTGGTGCCGGTCCTCATGCGCTGGCTGCCGGAGTCCATGCGCTATCTGGCGGCGCGAGGCGACCGTGGCGAGCAACTGCTGGCAATCGCGCGTCACATCGACCCGGCGCTCACACGTATCGACCCTGAAGCGGCGCCCGCGGGCGCGGCCAGCTCGGCGGTCGGCGGATTGTTCACGCGTCGCTACTTCGTGGGTACGCTGCTGCTCTGGGCGACGTACTTCTGCACGCTGTGCGCGTTCTATCTGCTGACGAGCTGGTTGCCGCTGATCGTCAAGGATTCGGGCTACACGCTCGCGGAAGCAGCGCGCATCGGCGCGATGCTGCCGCTCGGCGGCACGGTCGGCGCGGTGATGATCGGTTTCGCGATGGACCGCACGAGCCCGTACCGCGTGCTGGCCGCGTCTTATGTGATGGCGGGCATTGCGCTGTGCATTCTCGGGTCGGTCACGCATCAGGCGGGCTGGCTGATGGTCGTCGTCTTCCTCGCGGGCTTCGGTGTGGCGGGGTCGCAAACCGGTGCCAATGCCCTGACGGCCGCCTATTACCCGACCGCCTCGCGAGCCACTGGCGTGGCGTGGGCGCTCGGTGTGGGGCGTCTCGGTTCCATCCTGGGGTCGAGCCTCGGCGGTGTGCTCATCGCCACGGCGTCGAGCACCGCCCAGGCCTTCCAGATCGTGGCGGTCCCCGCATTTCTCGCAGCGGGTCTCATGCTGGTAATGCGCCGTCGCGTGGGGCGCAACGGTTCGCTCGACACGTCGGCGGCCAATCCGGCGCCCGGCACCGTCTGACAGAAACTCAAGGGCCAACGTCGCGCGTTGGCCCATGACGTACCCGCCGCAGCGCGCGTCCCCCGACGCCTCTGCAGCGGCGCTGCAAACTGACCGGCACAGGTCAGGCCACCACACGTATCCATGGAGACATCACCGTGACCCACAAGGGACTGCCGGCGCTCGCGCTGGCTGCCGGCCTCGCAATGGCCGCCACTTCCGCCTCGGCCCAGAGCGTGACGCTCTACGGCATTCTCGATACCGGCATCGAATACGTCTCGCATGCCGGCGCCAACAACAGTTCGCTGGTGCGCATGCCCGCCAACACGGGTTCGCTGCCCTCACGCTGGGGGGTGCGTGCAGACGAGGATCTGGGCGGCGGTCTGCGCGCGTTGTTCATGCTCGAGAACGGCTTCAACGTGCGCGCGGGCGATCTGAATCAGGGCGGACGGCTGTTCGGGCGTCAGGCGTGGGTCGGACTCTCGAATCAATACGGCACGCTGTCCATCGGCCGTCAGTACTCGATGACGTTCTGGGCGTTGGCGGACGCGGATATCCTCGGCCCGGATCTTTACGGCAGCGGCTCGCTCGACAGCTACATTCCCAATGCGCGCAGCGACAACACGATCGCCTACAAGGGCGTGTTTCAGGGCTTGAGCATCGGTGCCACTTACTCGTTCGGACGCGACAGCGGCGGAACCGGCAATTCGCCGGGGCAGGGCACTTGCGCCGGCCAGACGCCGGGCCAGATGACGGCATGCCGTCAGATCTCCGCGATGCTGAAATACGACACGGCGTGGTTCGGCGTGGCCGGTGCGTGGGACGAGCAGCGCGGCGGTGCCGGCGCGGCGGCGAACTTTTTCAACGGTGCGGCGGCGGTGCCGCTCACGAGTTCGTCGGACAAGGACACGCGCTGGCAGTTGAACGGCTATGTGAAGGGCGGCAACTGGAAGGCGGGCGCGGGCTGGCTGGGCCGCCGAGTGCAGACGGCGGCCGCCGCGGTGGCGGACGTCAATTCCGACATGTTCTACATCGGCGCGCTGTATCAGTTCACTCCGGCATTTGCCGTGGACGGCGAGGTCTTTCGCATGCTCAATGCGCGCCAGAATGCGCGTGCGACGATGGCGACGTTGCGCGGCACGTACTTCCTGTCGAAGCGCACGGCGGTGTACACGCAACTCGCCTGGCTGGGCAACAGCGAGCAGGCGGCCTATTCCGTCAGTTCCGGCGGCGCGGGCGGCTCCCCGACTCCGGGGACCAGCCAGTTGGGGGTGAACGTGGGCATGCGTCACACGTTCTGAGGCCGCACATTCCGGCAACTTGAGGTAACGCCGGCATGAATACGGCGCACCGTGATGGCGGTGCGCCGTTTGCCGCCGCCGGCGTGCGCGCCGCTTACAGCAGGCCGGCCTCGGCGAGTTGCGCGCGACGCGGGTCGCCCTGACGCGAGAGCATCCAGCCCGGATACTCGCTCGGCAATGCGCTGGCCGCGTTGATCGCCGAAAGCTCGCGCTCGCCTAGCGTGACGCGCGTGGCGGCGATGTTGTCATCGAGCTGATCGGCCCGCTTGGCGCCGATGATGACTGTCGAGACGACCGGCTGGGCGAGCAGCCAGGCCAGCGCGATCTGTGCGACCGACACCCCCTTTTCGGCGGCGATGCCGCGCATGACGTCGATCACGTCGTAGGCGCGCTCCACATTGACTGGCGGGAAGTCGAAGCTCTGGCGGCGTGCGCCGTCTTCGGACTGGCCGTCGCGTGTGTACTTGCCTGAGAGCAGACCGCCGGCGAGCGGACTCCATACCATCAGGCCGATATTTTCGCTGCGCAGCATCGGCACGATTTCGCGTTCCAGATCGCGTCCCGCAACGGTGTAGTACGCCTGAAGCGAGGCGAAGCTCGCCAGATTCAGACGCGCCGAAATGCCCAGGGCCTTGGCGATTTGCCACGCGGCCCAGTTCGAAACCCCGACGTAGCGCACGTGTCCCTGACGCACCAGCGTGTCGAGCGCGCCGAGCGTTTCTTCGATGGGGGTGGCCGGATCGAAGCCGTGGACCTGATACAGATCGATGTGATCGAGTTGCAGGCGTTTGAGGCTGGCCTTGATGCCGTCCATGATGTGATAGCGGGACAGACCGCGCGAGTTGCCGGTTTGGGCGCCGGTCACGCCGAAGACCTTCGTGGCGACGACCACGCTGTCGCGCGGCACCTTGAGGTTGCGCAACGCCTAACCGGTGAGGCTCTCCGACTGGCCTTCCGAATAGACGTCTGCCGTGTCGATGAAGTTGATTCCCGCGTCGAGTGCGCGGCCCACGAGGGCGTCGACATCGTTCTGCTGCAGTTGCCCGATCTTGCTCCACATATCGCCTTGTCCGCCGAAGGTCATCGTGCCGAGGCACAGTTCCGAGACGAAGAGGCCGGTGTTGCCGAGTTTCCGTTGTCGCATGGTATCGCTCCATTGAATTTGCCGCCCGTCGCAGGCCGCCGCCGTGGGGATGACGGCATGCACGGGATGGGAGGCATTATGCGCGCCGGGCTATCGGGCAAGCAGTACCCGTTCCTGCGCATTTCCTGCCTGATCCTGCAACCGGACGATCCGTGCCGTTCGTCAAGGGTGCGCCCGGTCGATTCTTGCCGGATTCTCCGGAATTCCTGCCTGTTCTTGCCCATCCTCTGCCGGAGGATCGGGCAATTTTTCCTGACAGGCGTATCCTGTGACCGATCGAGGCTGCGCCGTCGCCCCACGGCGCTCATGCGCAGCCGACCGGGTTCGAATTCAGGAGAGACCGTCATGCATCTCGTCAAGACATCGCCTCGCGAGGCGGCACCCGCGAAGGCGATCTCGCACGATCCGTCGCACGCGGCGCGTGCCGAGCTGGTGCAGTTGCTTGAGCGCGCGACGCGCGGTCTGGAGGGCACGTCGCCGACGGCGGTCGAGGGCCTGCTCGTGCATCGCGTGTCGCATCCGGGCGGGCCGAAGCCCGCGTTGCAGCAACCGGCGTTTGCGGTCATCGCACAGGGAGAGAAGCGTTTGCAGATCGGCGAGGAGCATTACGCCTACGATCCGATGCATTACCTCGTCTCGTCGGTGCATTTGCCGGTGGTGGCGCAGGTGTCGGGGGCAAGCGAGCAGTCGCCGTATCTGGGCATGCGGCTCGATCTGGTGGCCGACGACATTGCCTCGCTCATCGGCGACGAGCATCTGCCGCCGCCCGCCACGGCGCCGTGCGGGCGCGGCCTGTACGTCAATCGGCTCGATGCGGCGTTGCTCGATGCAGTGCTGCGTCTTCTGCGCCTGCTCGACACGCCGCGCGACATTCCGATTCTCGCGCCGATGATCAAGCGCGAGATCATCTACCGGCTGTTGATGAACGGACAAGGGGTGTTGCTACGTCAGATGGCGTTGCAGGACAGTCAGATGAACCGCATCGCGAACGCGGTGCGCTGGTTGCGCGAGCACTATGCCCAGCCATTGCGTGTACAGACGCTGGCGCAACAGGTGCACATGAGCGTGTCGTCGCTGCATCACCATTTCAAACTGGTGACGGCGATGAGTCCGTTGCAGTATCAGAAACAGTTGCGCTTGCAGGAAGCGCGACGCCTGATCTTCGCCGCCGACATCGCCGTGGCGGCCGCGGCGCAGGCGGTAGGCTACGAGAGCGCTTCCCAGTTCAGCCGCGAATACGCCCGCGTGTTCGGCGAAGCGCCGCTAAGAGACAAGCGACGCTGGCTACAGGATGGCGATGTGGCCACCAGGAGCTAAGCTCCGGTTCGCGGCATACCCGGTCATATCCGCTTCGTCCGTCGGTTGGCTCACGTGCGCTGCCTCAATCCCCCAGCCGGTCCAGCATCGCTTTCGTCACCCGTTGTTGCGCGGCCTTCCCGTAGTCCGCCCACGGGTCCTGCTTCAGGGCTTCGAGGCGCTCGACGGCGTTGCGCACGGTCCATGCGTCGGCACCGGGCAATGCGGACAATTCGTCCCAGTGCACCGGCATCGAGACGGCCATGCCTTCGCGCGCGCGGGCCGAGTAGGCGCACACTGTCGTCGCGCCGCGGTAATTGCGCAGATAGTCGATGAAGCACTTGCCCACGCGATGCTTCGGGCCCATCGTCGCCGTGAAGCGATCCGGGAAAACACGGGCCATGTGCTTTGCCACGGCTTGCGCGAATCCCTTGGCCATTTCCCACTCGTGGCGTCGCGCCAGCGGCGTCACCACATGCAGTCCCTTGCCGCCGCTGGTCTTGACGAAGCCGATCAGGCCCAGTTCGTCCAGCAGCCCGCGAAGGAGTTGCGCGCCTTCGACAATCTGCCTGAACGCGATGCCCTTGCCCGGGTCCAGGTCGAATATCACGCGGTCAGGGCGCTCGATCAGATCGCTGCGGGCATTCCACGTGTGGAATTCCATCGACCCCATTTGCACCGCGCCGACCAGACCCGTCGTGTCGTCGATCTGCATCAGCGGTTCGTGATCGGGGTCGAGCGACGCGTCGAGCCTGTGCACGCCGGCGATCGTCTTGGCCGCGTGCTTCTGGAAGAACATCTCACCGCCGATGCCCTCGGGCGCACGAAGGACCGCCACGGGACGGCCGGCGAGATGGGGAAGCATCCACGGGCTGACGGCGTTGTAGTACTCCGCCAACGCCGCCTTGGTCACGCCCGAATGGGTGTCCATCACGCGATCGCCGTGCGAAATCTTCACGGGCAGCGCAGACCGGGTTGTCGACGTCTGCGATTTGGCCTTGGGCATGGAGGGCGTCTCCTTTGAATTGGCGGACCCATTGCGGCGTATCTCCCGGCGAATGTCCTTCGCCGGCTTGTCCGTGCGCAAGGCGACGAACGAGGCCTGGCGCACATGGGCGTCGCGCGTCCACTCGGCGAAGCGGACTTCCGCGACGAGCGTCGGGCGCACCCAATGCACTGGCGCGCGACCGCCCGGGTGCGGCGCGGGGAATAACGGCGGGTTTGCCGTTTCGACGGCGTCGAGTTGCTTTCGCATGCGCAACAGCGCGCCGGTATCGAAGCCGGTGCCGACCTTGCCCGCGTAGCGCAGCGTCTTGCCGTCGCTGTCGTAATAGCCCAGCAGCAGCGCACCGAATCCGTGTCGCGCCCCCGCCGGTTCGGTGAATCCCACGATGACGAACTCCTGGCGCTGCGAACACTTCAGTTTGCGCCACGCGTCGCTTCGTGCACTGACGTAGGGCGAATCGTCGCGCTTGACCATGATGCCTTCGAGACCCGCCTCGCACGCACCATGCCACAGCGACACGAGCTCGCCAGTCACCGGCTGGAGCACGCGAACCGCATCCGTCTGCCTGCCTTCGAACAGGCACGCGAGCGTGGCCTGGCGCTCGCGCAGGGGCGTCTCGCGCAAGTCCTGTCCGTTGCACCAGGGCAGGTCGAAGACATAAATGACGATGTCGCTCTGCGCGTTTTCGTCGAACGCACGCTGCAATGCCTGAAAGTCCGGCAAGCCGTGTTCGTTCGCGACGACGGCTTCTCCGTCAAGCCACGCATTGGGCAGCCCTCGCTTGCGCAACGCGTCGACCGCGGGCCGAAAGCGATGTGTCCAGTCTTGTCCCGAGCGGGTGAAAATGCGAATGTCGTCGCCAGCAATGCGAATCAGAATGCGATAACCATCGAGTTTGAGCTCTGCATGCCACCCGTCGGACGTGGGTGCCTGATCGACGAGTGTCGCCAACATCGGACGCATGTCGTCGGGCGGCTTTGCCGAGGACTTGCGGGTGACGGCCAGCGGCTTCGCCTTCGCTTTTGCCTTCGTCCTTGGCGTAGCCCGCGGCGCTGGCGCGGCTTCGTCGTGCCGATGGATCAGCAGCCACTGCGGCTGGCGGGCCGGCTTGTCGGTGCGCACGAGCGTCCAGTGGCCTGTCAGGCGCTCGCCATGCAACGTGAACGACAACTTCCCGTTGGCGTAGTCGCGCTTCGCGTTGCCGTCGGGCGTCCACGTGCCGCTGTCCCAGATGTCGACGTGGCCCGCGCCGTAGTTGCCAGCGGGAATGTCGCCTTGGAAATCGGCGTACGCCAGCGGGTGATCTTCGACCTGCACGGCCAGACGCGGACGCGTCACGTCCGGGCTTGGCTGCTTCGGCAGCGCCCACGAGCGTAGCGTGCCGTCGAGTTCGAGGCGGAAGTCGTAGTGCAGGTGACTTGCGTCGTGACGTTGGATGACGTAGCGAAGCGACCGAGTGTTCGCGCCGCGCTTGCCGCGCGGCTCGGGCGTCGCATCGAAGTTGCGTTTGGCGTCGTAGGCGGCAAGCGGGTCGGCCGGCGTGCCGCGTCTTGTCTTCGCGGTGGCGGGCGGGTGCGTGGGGCGTCTGGGCATCGCCGTGCTCACTTTGACTTTGCGGACTTGCCAGTGGACTTGCCCGCTGACTTGGTGCCGGATTTACCGCCTCGTGCGGCAGTCTTCCTGGCAGCCGTCTTCCGGCTCGCCTGCTGCTTCGGCATCTTCTCTTCGACGTCCTCGGCAGCCTCCGCTCCTGCGGCTTCGCGCTTGCCCTTCGTTCCGAGGCTCTGCTTGAGCAGGGCCATCAGGTCGGAGACGTTCCCGCTGCTGGCGAGCTTCGGTGCGCTGGCTTCGATCTGCGCAATTTCGCGCGTCTGGCCCGACGCGATCTTGCGGTCGATGAGGGCCTTGAGGTCGTCCTGGAACGTGTCGTGATAATCGCCCGGCCGCCACGGTCCCGACATCTCGTCGATCAGCCGGATGGCCATGTCCAGCTCGCGCTCGCCGGGTGCCGCCAGCTTTTCGAGCTTCTCCTTGGTGAGCCCCACTTCGGCGGGGTCGCGCATCTCGTCCTGCCAGCGCAGCGTGTCGAGCACGAGTGCGTCGCCCGCCGGCGCGAGCACGGCAAGGTGCGCCCGCGTATGCATGACAACGCGCGCGATGCCGAGCTTGCCCGCCCTGATGAGCGCCGCGTGCAATAGCGCGTAGGCCTTGGCACCGCCGCGCTCGGGCACGAGGTAATACGGCGTGTCGAGATACATGAACGAGACGTCCGTCGCATCGACGAACGCGAGAATATCGACCGTTTGCGTTGCCGCCGGATTGGCCGTGCGGATCTCGTCGTCGCTGAGCACAACGTAGTTGCCCTTCTCGTACTCGTACCCGTGCACGATCTGGTCGCGCGGCACTTCCTTGCCGTTCTCCTTGTTGACGCGCTTATAGCCCACTGGCGACATCGTACGTTTGTCGAGCCAGTCGAGGTCGAGCTTGTGCGTCGTCGAAGCGGGAAACAGCGTAACCGGTACGTTGACCAGTCCGAAGCTGATGGCACCTTTCCATATCGCGCGAGCCATAGATGCTCCCAATGTGGCGTTCGATGCGTGGTGGAAGTTGACGTCCCGGGACACCGCAGTGTGTGGGCCACGAGTGGTCAGTATGTGCGGATTTGCCAGTATAGGCCGCACCCTTTGATGCGGCGACCCCGGATGCGGCGCAATTGCCGCATGTCGTTGCGATTCGTCGCATGCCGGGACGGTTCCCCGGCATTGATTTTCTCAATGTGTTCGTACGGTCCGTAAGGATTCCTTGATGAAACAAACCGGTGAACTCCTCATCCCATCTGGAAAGATCCGCGAAATTCACCCGAAACCAGTTCAGGGAGGTTGCGATGGCGATGATCGTGGCAGGGCGCTTTACAACGTTCGATCAGGCGAATCTCGTGGCCAGCCGGCTCTACGACCGCGCTTTCCGGCCGTCGGATGTATCCGTCTTTTTCCTCAATCCCACCGGCCAGCACGCCAAATTTCCGATGGGGGGCGACGTCGACGCCCACGCCGCAGCGCGTCCGGCAGGAAAGGGCGCCGCACAGGGCGTGATTGCCGGGGGCGCGTTCGGGCTGGCGTTGGGCGCGTTGCTGTTCGTCACCCTATGGCGATTCTGGCTCGTGCCGGTCGTCGGCATGATGGCGGGCGCGTATCTCGGGGCGTTTCTTGGCGCACTCGCCCGCATGCGAAGCCGCGAGCGGGTGCCGGCGCGCGAGGCAGGCATGAGAGACGCGGGCGTGATGCTTGCCACTCATGTGAGCGAGTCCACGGCAGACACGGCCATTGCCGTGCTGCGCGATGCGGGCGCCGCCGAGATCGAACGGGCCAATGGGGTATGGGAGGGCGGCGAATGGCGCGATTTCGATCCCGTCAAACGCGCCCATGATGTCAACGCCGAGCGCGCGGAGGATGCCCCCGAATTGCGGGCCGAGCCAACGGTAGGTGTCGCGGCGAACGACCGGGCGGCCGCGCCCGGCGAGCCGGTCGACGCCACGCGCAAAAGTCCGCGCCGCACCGACTGGCTGTAGCGTCGATCGCGACCCCCGGGTGTCCTCGCTACGGGGCCGGAATGCGCGGGACTTGAGGGCACCGTCCACGGACTCGCGTGCTTACACGATGAACGAAAAGGAGCCTGACATGTTGTCGATCCACACCGGTTTCGTCGTCTGTCCTACCTGCAAGACACGCTTTTCCGTCGTTGCCAGTGAGCCGACTGTACAGTCGCTCCATGACTATCTCCATTCGGATGCCGAAGTGAAGTGTCCGACTTGCGATACCGTGTTCGCGGCGGGAAGTGCCCGCAGCAGCATTGAGTTCGAGCCCGTCAACGACGGCGTGACGCTGTCGCCGTCGCCCGAGAGAAGTATCGACGGGCTCGACAATCACTGAGTCGCGGAGGCGGCGGTCGCGAGTCCGGAGCGGTCGTTCACAGCGGCGTCAACACGGCTTCGCCCGCCTGATACCGGCGCGTATTTTCCAGGAACATGGCAAGGGTCGCCGCTTCCGCCTCGGGCGAGCGGCCGGTGACGTGCGGACTCAGCACAATGTTCTGCAAATCGATGAGCGCGGCGGGCGGCGACGGTTCGCCTTCGTAGACGTCGAGACCCGCGCCTGCGATCACGCCGCGGCGCAAGGCATCGGCGAGCGCCGCGGTGTCCACGACACTGCCGCGGCCGAGATTCACCAGATAGCCGTGTTCGCCGAGGGCGCGCAGCACGTGCGCATCGATCATGTGATGCGATTCGGGACCGCCCGGCGCCGTCACGACGAGAATGTCGGCCCATTGTGCGAGCGACAGCACGTCGTCGAAGTACCGGTAATGCGCGGGCAGATCCTCACGACGATTGCGGTTGCGGTAACCGATCTGCATATCGAAGCCTTCGCCGCGTTTGGCGAATTGCCGCCCGACCGCCCCCAATCCCACGATCCCGAGCTTTTTGCCGGCAACCCCGGGTTGCATCGGGAGTGCGTCGCGCCACACACCCTTGCGGCAGGCCGCGTCGTATTCGGGGATGCGACGGATGACGGCGAGCAGCAATGCAAAGCCCTGATCGGCAACGGTCGGTGCATTGGCGCCCGCGCCGTTGACGGCAACGATGTTGCGCGCCCGCATGGCCGGCACGTCGAGATTCTCGTACCCCGCACCCAGCGCGCTGACCAGCTCGACATTGGGCAGGTGCGCGAGTTCGGCCGCGCTCATGCCGCGTGAGCCGTTGGTGAGTACGAAGCGCACGCGCTCGCCGTCCGGGCCCCAGCCCCGCGGTGTGGGATGGTGGCTTGGGCGGTAGATCACGTCGAACCGGGTTTGCAGTTCGGACAACTGCTCGGGGTGCATCGGGATAATGACCAGCAGGGGAGGCAGCGACACCTTCAATCTCCGTCAGGGGGAATGTGGATCGACGGCATCGGGCGCCGGGCAGGCGACACGCCTTCGCCGTCAGACCACACTCTATCCCGATCCGCGGTGGATTGCGCACCGGCCTGCGGATCCCCCCGGTCTCAGGCGGTCGCTTCGAGGGCGACGGCCGTTTGACGGCGGCGCAGACGTCCGAGGGTGAGCATGGTGAGACCCGCGAGCACGGCAGGCACACCGATGGCTGCGAACAGCGCCGGCATCGACCAGCCCATGGCCAGCATCGACGCCCCGCCCACCGACCCGACCACGGAGCCGAGACGCCCGACACCGTTGGCCCAGCTCACGCCGGTCGCGCGGCAGTCCGTCGGATAGAACTCGGCGGACAGCGCATTGGCCCCGACCTGACCGCCGGAGACGCAGAACCCGGCCCAGAACACGGCGACCGACGCGAGCACCGGCGAACTGGCCAGCGGGCCGACGGCGGCCACACATGCACCGGCCAGCACGTAGGCGGCCGCGAGCACGTAATGTGGGTTGAAGCGGTCCATCAACCAGCCGAGCACGATGGCGCCCAGCGTGCCGCCGACCTGGAACATGGCGGTGACGATGGCCGCGTTGCGCAGCGTGAGGCCGTTCGTGCGCAGCAGCGTCGGCAGCCAGCTCGAGAGCAGGTAGATGACGAGCAGGCTCATGAAGAACGTCACCCAGAACAGCAATGTGCCACCCAGCAGTTCCGGTTTGAACAGATGGCGCACCGGCGACGTCGCCCCCGGTTTGGCTGCCACGTTGAAGGTCGCGCCCCGCAGATCCTCATGCGGCGCGATGCGCTGGAGCGACGCCGCCACACGCTGCGGCGACTTACCTGCCATCACGAGGTAGCGCACCGATTCCGGCAGCGCCCGCATCAGAATCACACCGAGCACGATAGGCATGACGCCGCCCACGATCAGCACCGAGCGCCACCCGAACGCCTCGATCAGTCCGGCGGATGCCAGGCCGCCGAGCGCGGAGCCGAGCGTGAAGCCGCAGAACATCGTGGTGACGAGGAACGAGCGACGCGAGTCCGGGCAGTACTCGGAGGTCAGCGTAATCGCATTGGGCATGGCGCCGCCCAAACCCAGGCCTGTGAGAAAGCGCAGGGCGATGAGTTGCCACAACTCCACCGACCACGCCGATGCGAGACTCGCCGCGCCGAAGAACAACACCGAGAAGATGAGGATGGTCTTGCGACCCAGCTTGTCGGCGAGCGGCCCGAACAGGAACGCACCGGCCATCAGACCCGCCAGGCCTGCGCCGAACAGCGGGGCGAGGTGCGCGGGGGAGAGCGACCATTCGGCGCGGATGGCAGGGGCGATGAAGCCGATGGCGGCCGTGTCGAAGCCGTCGATCGCAACGATCAGGAAACAGAGCACGACGATCATCATCTGGAACGGCGAAATGCGATGCCGGTCGATGAACGCCGTCACGTTGATGGGACTGACTGGCATGGGGTGTCTCCTCAAAGGTGCCAGAAACCGCGCGACGGCATAAAAGCGTCGCGCGGCGGGGCCACTCGCGGTTGTTGTTTTGATTCCGCTGAATGGCTGATACGGGGAAATCCCGCGTTACGGTGAATCGATGAACCGGTTAGGCGCCGTTCAGCCACGGCGTTTGCGACAGGCAGTTCTCCGCGCGCCAGCCGTGCAGCCATTGCAGGGCGTCGTAGAACTGCGTTTGCGTGCGTCCCTGCCAAAGCGAATTGCGTACCCAGCGATCCACGCCCTTGGCGTGATAGACGCGCCCCATGTCACGTGCGCCGTACAGCACTCGCGCAGTGCGGGGGATACGGGTGTATTCGTAGCGACGGAACGCGTCGGTGAAGTCGCCGTTGGCTGCGGCGTACGCGGCGCCGAGCGTCACGGCGTCTTCCAGCGCCTGGCAGGCGCCCTGTGCGATGTATTGCGTCATCGGGTGCGCGGCGTCGCCGAGAATCGTCGCGCGACCGAAGCTCCACTGCTCGACCGGATCGCGGTCGGCGGTGGCCCAGCGTCGCCACGACGTCGGGCGGTCGAGCATCTGATGCGGCAGGGCGTCGATACCTTCGAAGTACGACAGCACTTCCTCCTTGCTGCCGTCGCGCACTCCCCAGACTTCCTGCTCGCGGCTGTGGAACGTCACCACAAGGTTGTACTGCTTGCCGCCGCGAAGCGGGTAGTGCACGAGGTGGCAGTGCGGCCCCGCCCATACGACCGGTGCGTTGACCTGCAAATCCTTCGGCATGTTCTCGACGTCGACCACCGCGCGATAGACGACATGGCCCGTCACGCGCGGTTCGTCGCCGATGAGTGCGGCGCGTACGGCGGATTTCACGCCGTCGCAGCCGATGACCGCATCGGCCGTATGGCGCTCGCCGTGCTGATCCGTGACCGTGACGCCGTTCGTGTCCTGATCGAGCGAGACGACGCGCGTCGCCGTGCGGAACCGGATCAGCGGGTTGCGCTGCACGGCTTCGAGAATCGACAGATGGATGTCCGCGCGGTGGATCACCGCGTACGGATTGCCGAAGCGCTCGCGATAGGGCGCGCCGACGTCGACTTCCGCGATGATGCTGATGCTGCGGTCGATGGCGTCGCGCAGCGTGATGTGGTCGGTGAACACCGAGCGCGCGCGTGCCGCTTCGCCAACGCCGAGCGCGTCGAGCGCGGCGAATGCGTTGGCGGCAAGCTGAATGCCTGCGCCGATTTCACCGATGGTTTCGGCCTGTTCCAGCAGCTCGATGTGCACGCCCCGGTTGGCGAGGGCGAGCGCCGCGGCCAGACCGCCGATGCCGCCGCCCACGACGAGCGCTTTGGGTTGATGGGATTGCGTCATGCTTGTCTCCTCGGGCACTTTCCGCCCTTGCTGCTCATACTTACGTCGTGTAGTCCGGTTGGCGGTTCGGCGCGGCCGCAACGAAGGCGGGATGCGTTTCCGCCCGGGCGTACACCGCCATCGCGCGCGGATACGCCGACAGGTCGCAGCCCATGCGCTGCGCGTTGGCGATCTGCGGAATCAGGCAGACGTCGGCGAGCGTCGGCGTATCGCCGAAGCACCATGCGCCATGGCCGTGCCGGGCGAGCAGACGCTCCACGGCGGCCATGCCCTCGGCCACCCAGTGGCGGTACCACGCGTCCTTCTGTTCGGCGGACAGTGCGAGCGGCCCCTGCAGATACTTCAGAATGCGCAGGTTGTTCACCGGGTGGATGTCGCAACTGATGAGCATCGCCAGTTCGAGCACGCGGGCGCGCGCTTCGATGTCCTGCGGCACCAGCCGCGTCTCGGGATACTTGCCGTCGAGATAGTCGATGATCGCGAGCGACTGGCCCAGCGAAAAGTCGCCGTCGACGATGGCGGGCACGGTGGCCGACGCGTTGACTTCGTCGACATACGGCTGCGCGCGGTGCTCGCCGGCACGGATGTTGACCGGCAGGGTGTCGAACGCGAGCCCCTTGAGTGCAAGCGCGATGCGTACGCGGTACGACGTCGAGCTATTGAAGAAGCTGTAGAGCTGCATGACCACGCCTCAGACCACGCGCACCGTAATCTCGCCGAGTCCTTCCACGGCCGTGACCATCGTCTCGCCCGCCTTGACCGGACCGACGCCTTCGGGCGTGCCGGTGTAGATCAGGTCGCCCGGTTCCAGACGGAAGAATTGCGACAGATACGACACTGTCTCGGCCACCGACCAGATCAGATGGGTGATGTCGCTCTTTTGCTTCTGCACGCCGTCCACCGTCAGCGAAATTCCGGCCTTCTCGATGTGACCGACGCTCGACACCGGGTGGATCGGGCCAATGGGTGCCGACGCATCGAAGGCTTTGCCGATTTCCCACGGACGGCCCATCTCGCGCATCTTCATTTGCAGGTCGCGCCGCGTCATGTCGAGGCCCACGGCGTAACCCCACACGTGTTCCAGCGCCTGGTCGAGCGGGATGTCCGAGCCTGCCTTGCCGATGACGGCGACCAGTTCGGCTTCGTAGTGATAGTTGTTCGTCTGCGCCGGATACGGCAATTCCAGCGTGTCGCCGTAAGCGACCGGCAGCACGGCGTCGGCCGGCTTGCAGAAGAAGAACGGCGGTTCGCGATCCGGATCGAAGCCCATTTCGCGGGCGTGAGCGGCATAGTTGCGGCCAACGCAATACACGCGGCGCACGGCGAACTGGTCGTTGCTGCCGACAACCGGAATGCCGACGACGGCGGGCGGAGTGAAGACGTAGGACATGGTGATTGACTCGTCGAATAAAAGTGAAGACGGTAGCCGCGCGCGCTGCCCGATTCCGGGCCCGGTACGCGTGGCGGATGTTTATCGTTCGCTCGGCGCGGGCAACTTCAGGCGCGCGACTCGCGCAGCAGATTCAGCGCCGCGAGTACGGGGCGGTCGGAGTAGCTGAACAGCACGGCATCGTCGAGCGCGGCAAGCTGGACCGGCGCCCACGACGGCACGACGAAGTGATCGCGCGGCTCGAACTGGAAGACGTCGTCGCCGATACGCACGGTGCCGCGGCCCTCGACGACCGAGAACACGGTGGCGTCGGTGCTGCGATAGGTCTTGCCCTGGAAGCCGGCGGGCAGGTATTGCATGAAGGTGGCCATCGTCGGCATCGGCCAGCCGCCGGTCGCGGGGTTGACGTAGCGCAGCTTGATACCGTCCCATGGGTCGAGTTCGCCGTTGCGGTACAGCGTGTCGAGCGCCTCGCGCGAGCGGGCATACGGATAGCTGAAGATCGGCGACGTCGGGTCGCTCACCTTGTGGTGTACCGGCAGCATGTTGTAGCCGTAGCGCGCGAAGCTGTCGCCTTCGGGGCGCTGCACGGGCTGCTGCGATTCGGGGTAGTTCTCGGCGAAGCCCGCGTCGAAGTACTGGACGAGCGGAATGTCGAGTCCGTCGAGCCAGACGACCGGCTCGCCGTCCACCGGATTGCCATGGTCGTGCCACGTCCACGACGGCGTGATGATGAAGTCTCCCGGGTGCATCGTGGTGCGCTCGCCGTTGACCGCCGTCCATGCGCCGCGGCCTTCCACGATGAAGCGCAGTGCCGATTGGGTATGACGGTGGCTCGGGGCGATCTCGCCCGGCAGAATCAATTGCAGTCCGGCATAGAGCGAGCCGGTGATGCTCGACGAGCCCGGGGTGCCCGGGTTTTGCAGGATCAGCACGCGCCGTACGGCTTCTTCGGCGCTGATGACGCGTCCCGCTTCCATGACCAGGGGCCGTACTTCGTTGTATTTCCAGATGGCGGGCACCACACGCGGGCGCGGCTGCGGCGGCACGAGGCTGTGGAGCGATTCCCACAGCGGGGCCATGTGATTGCGGCCAATGTGTTCGTAATAGGCAGCGCGCTCGGCGCTGGGGGCGCGGTCGGACATGCTTGTCTCCATGTTGGATGGGAGCCCGGTTCGCTTGTCTGGCAAGCGCAGCCTTGCGGGTATGCCGTGGCTTTCGGGTCTATGCATAGCGTTATACTCGGCGAGACATATTCTTTGAAATGAATTAATCATCGGATCCATACGAAAAAACGTATGGGTTGGGGGTTTCGGGGCGCCGTCGGGCGTTTGGAGAGCGTGTATGGATTGGACCCATCGTTTGCGTCTGCGCAACTTGCAGATGCTGCTGACCCTTGCGCAGACCGGCAACATGAGCCAGTCGGCGACCCTGCTCAACACGACGCAGCCCGGTTTGTCGAAGTGGCTCAAGGACCTGGAGGACGACATCGGCCTGCCGTTGTTCGAGCGTCAGGCGCGGGGCTTGCGTCCGACCTCGTACGGCGAGGCGTTGATCGAGCATGCGCGGCGCATCGAGGCCCAGCTCGACACGGCCCGCGACGATCTCGACGCCATGCGCGAGGGCGGTAGCGGTCTGGTGGCCATCGGCACGTCGGGCGCGTCGTCGGCGGATACCGTGCCGCTCGCCGTGCTGTTGCTGCTCCAACGCATGCCGCGTGTGCAGGCGCGCGTGGTCGAGAACACGATGGACCGGCTGATGAACCAGTTGGCGCATAGCGAAATCGATATCGTGGTTGGGCGCTCCGCACCGGAGTTGCAGGACCGGAACGTGCGCGCCGAGGCGTTATATCTGGAGCCGCTGCACTTTGTCGCACGCACGCGCCATCCGGTGTTTTCGCTCGCGAAAGTGGACTGGCCGGACATGCAGCGATACCGGTGGGTGGTCTGGCCGCGCGGCACACCGATTCGCAACGCGTTGGAGGCAGCGCTGGCCGAAGCGGGTTATCCGTTGCCGAACGACACAGTGGAATCGAATTCGACGATCCTCAACCTCACCCTGCTCAACAACAGCGACATGATCGGTCTGGCGTCGCACCGCACGGCCAGCCGGCTGCAGGCGCTCGGGGCACTGCGCATCGTGCCGCTGCGTCTGGCCGGCTTCGGCGGTGTTTCGATGTACTGGCGCGACGACGGCGCCAATCGCGCGGCGGTGACCGAAGCGCTCGAATGCCTGCGTTCCGCGGCGACCCGCTCGACCGGAGATCTGGTCGAAGGCGTCGAGGGCGAGGGCTGAGCCCACGACGCCGCCTCGTGAAGGAAGCGGCGACGCGGGCGCGCAAAGCCGCATCCCAAAGACCAAAGCACAACGGGCGGTTTGCTAAACTTGCCGCCTGTCGAAGTCACTCTCTCGGGGCGTCAATGATTGGCCGCATCTCCGGCACGCTGCTGGAAAAGAACCCGCCGCACATCCTGGTCGATTGCCAGGGCGTGGGGTACGAAATCTCGGTGCCGATGAGCACCTTTTTCAACCTGCCGAACGTCGGTGAGCGTGTCGCTCTGCTCACACAGTTCATTGTGCGCGAAGATGCGCAATTGCTCTTCGGCTTCGGCTCACAGGACGAGCGCAATACCTTCCGCGAGCTGCTCAAGATCTCGGGCGTTGGCGCGCGCACTGCGCTGGCGATTCTGTCGGGCATGAGCGTGAGCGACATCGCGCAGGCTGTCACGCTGCAGGAGTCGGGGCGTCTGACCAAGATCCCCGGCATCGGCAAGAAGACCGCCGAGCGCCTGCTGCTCGAACTCAAGGGCAAGGTCGGTGCGCAACTGGGCACGGTGGCAGGCGCGGCCGCACCGCATGACCACAGGAGCGACGTCGTCAACGCGCTGCTGGCGCTGGGCTACTCCGACAAGGAAGCGCTCGCAGCGGTCAAGACCGTGCCCGACGGTACGACCGTTTCCGACGGCATCAAACACGCGCTCAAGTCGCTCTCGAAGGCGTGAATGTCTCCGGCGCTCGTCACGTGAGGACGCCTGGCGGCCACGCCGGCGCCCGCGACGGGCATGGAGACCGAAAGCCAGGATCGAAGCCGGGAGGGAAACCGGGATGAAGACCCGGCCCGGAACAGAAACGAACGCGAGGTGATCGTATGCAACTGCGATGGCTGGAGGACTTTGTCGAACTGGCACGCACGCGCAGCTTCACGCGGGCGGCGGAGAACCGTTTCGTCACGCATCCGGCGTTCGGGCGTCGCATTCGTGCATTGGAAGAATGGGTTGGCACGCGTCTCGTCGAGCGCAGCAAACCGCTTGAGCTGACCGCGGCCGGCACGGTATTCCTCGACGCGGCCACCAACGCGCTCGACATTCTTCACAGTGCCCGCACGCAGTTGCAGGACGCGGCTCCCACGCTCGAAAACAATCTGAAGATCGCGACCGGGCGCACGCTTGCCGCCACATTCTTTCCGGATTGGTACGACGAGACGGTCTCGCGCATCGGCTTCTTCACCGCCACGCTGTCGACCGGCGGCGCGGAAGAGGCCATCTTGCGGCTCGCGGCCGGCGAAGTGGATTTGCTGATCGTCTATTCGAGCGCGCACACGCGGCTGCTCATCGATCAGGAACGTTTCGACTGGTTGAGCGTGGCGCGCGAAGTGCTGGTGCCCGTGAGTGGGCTGGACACCAGGGGGCGGGCGAAGTACCGGCTGGCGGGCGGACCGTCACCGATCCCGTGGCTTGCGTTCACGCGGACGCTGACGCTGCGCGCCGTGCTGGCCCGCCATCTGGCGGAGATGCCGAACCGTCCGATACTCAAGCCCGTTTATCAGGCCGATTCGTATGAGGCCATCCTGGCGATGGCGCGGCGCGGCGCGGGGATTGCGTGGTTGCCGCAGCGTCTGGTTGCCGACGACGTCTCGCGCGGCACCCTGGCCATCGTGGGTGGCAAGGACTGGCAGATCGGCTTCGACATTGCGCTCTACCGGCGGCGTCACCAGCCGCATCACGTGCTCGATGCCATCTGGCAAAGCGCACGCGCTGCCGCCGGTGACGACGCCTGAGCGCCGGATCAATGCTCGTGGTGCAGGTACTTCGCCTGACGCGGCAGGCGCAGGCTCACCAGGAACGCCAGCACCATCATGCCGGTGACGTACCAGTAGAACGTCGGCTCCATGCCGGCCTTCTTGAGACCCAGCGCAACGTATTCGGCGGAGCCGCCGAAAATGGCATTGGCCACGGCGTAGGCCAGACCGACGCCCAGCGCGCGCACTTCGATCGGGAACATCTCCGCCTTCACGATACCGCTGATCGACGTGTAGAAGCTCACGATAGCGAGCGCCAGACAAATCAGAACGACCGCCACGGCCGGACTTTGCACCGTCTTTAGCGCCGTGAGGATAGGCACTGTCGCAATCGCGCCGAGCGCACCGAACAACAGCATGTTGTTACGCCGGCCAATCTTGTCCGAAAGCATGCCGAAAACCGGCTGCATGCACATGTAGATGAACAGGCATCCCGTCATGATGTAGCTGGCCGTCTTGATCGGCATGCCTGCCGTGTTCACCAGATACTTCTGCATGTAGGTGGTGAACGTGTAGAAGATCAGCGAGCCACCGGCCGTGTAGCCGAGCACCGTGAAGAAGGCGGCCTTGTGATGACGGAACAGACCGGCGATCGACCCGGCGTCGCGGTTGGTACGGCTCGCCGCCGTGGACGTTTCATGCAGCGTACGACGCAGCATCAGCGCCACCACCGCGGTGATCGCCCCGACCACGAACGGAATACGCCAGCCCCACGCCTTGAGTTCGGACTCGTTGAGCAACTGCTGGAGAATCACGACCACCAGTACGGCCAGCAACTGACCGCCGATGAGCGTCACGTACTGGAACGACGAGAAGAACCCGCGGCGGCCCTTGAGCGCCACTTCGCTCATGTAGGTCGCCGTCGTGCCGTATTCGCCACCGACCGACAGCCCTTGCAGCAAACGGGCGAACAGCAGCAGTGCCGGTGCCCAGTTACCGATGCTGGCGTACGTCGGAAGGGCCGCGATCAGCAGCGAACCGAAGCACATCATCATCACGGAGATGACCATCGAGTTCTTGCGGCCGTTGCGGTCGGCGATACGGCCGAAGATCCAGCCCCCGATCGGACGCATGAGGAAGCCGGCGGCAAACACGCCCGCGGTGTTCAGCAACTGGGCCGTCGGGTCCGAACTGGGAAAGAACGCCGGCGCGAAGTAAATCGCGCAGAAGGCGTAGATGTAAAAGTCGAACCACTCGACCAGATTGCCCGACGAGGCGGCCACAATCGCGAAGACGCGCTTGCGGACTTCTTCGGGGGAGGGAGGGGTGCCGGTTGCGGCCTGGGATGTCGCTGTGTCTCTCATTTGTACTGACGATGGGGGCATCGCGTGAATAACTACGTTTGCAACATGACGCAGACGGCCCCGTTCACCTCATAAGCATTTCATATACGAAGGAACAAGCTATCGCGTCGCGGGGGCGGCCCAACTATAGCGGGTGCCGACGGCGCCAGACAATGCCTGCACGGCACATCGATTATTGTGAATATCGCAACAATCGACTGAATTGTTGCGTCGCAGCATGAGGATGAAGCCCGTACGGCGGACGTGTGCGGGCCGCCGGCGGGTGTTTTGCCGCGCGCGGCCGGACTTCGGAAATCCCGAATTATTTTTTCCGCCCGACGCTGCCTGACACCGCCCAAGGTCGCTTGACGCCGCTTGAAGCCGTTCGCGCCTCGCGCCTTATGCCCGGACGCTCGGTGCATTCCTGCCGCCCTTTCATAAGCTTTTCGATAACAAATACTTAGCCGGGCGCGAGGTGCCCGGTACGATGAGATGCCGCTCCCTCCTGAAGCCCTGGCGCCAAGGCGCGAGGCGCAATCTCCGAAGTCATGCAAGGCGATACGTTATTGATCAAGTCGGGCGGCGCAGCCGCGCTCACCGAATGGCAACACCATTTCGCGCGGCTGCTGCCCGGCCTGCGCGTCTACGGCTGGGACGATCCGTTCATCGACCCGCGCAGCGTCAAGTACGCGCTGGTCTATCAGCCCGATCACGGACGTCTCGCCCATTACCCCCGTCTCAAATTGATCTTGAGCGCCGCGGCAGGCGTCGATCACATCCTTGCCGACCCCGCATTGCCTGCCAACGTGCCCATCGTGCGCATGGTGACGGACGAGACGCGCGAGCGCATGAGCGACTTCGTGACGTTCGCCGCGCTGGCCATCGTGCGGGACATGCCTGCGCTCGTCGTTGCCCAGCGCGAAGGACACTGGGCCAACGAACTGACCGGGCGGCTCGCACGCGACACGCGCGTGAGCGTGCTCGGCCTGGGCGAGCTGGGCAGTGCCGTCGCCCGGCGCCTTCACGCGAACGGCTTTCGCGTGAACGGTTGGGCGCGCACGCCCAAGGCGCTCGCGGGTGTGAACGTCTTCGCCGGCGAAGATCAGTTCGATGCCCTCATCGCCCAGACCGACATTCTCGTCAATCTGCTGCCGGACACGCTCGCCACGCGTGGCATTCTCGGACGCAGGCTGTTCGCGCGATTACCGGCAGGCGCGAGCATCATCCAGGTCGGACGCGGCGCGCACCTTGACCGGCAGGCGCTGATCGATGCGCTCGACAGCGGCCGGCTGCGCTCGGCCGTCGTCGATGTCTTCGACGTGGAGCCATTGCCGCCGGAAGATGCGCTGCGTCGGCATCCGAAGGTGCTCGTCACGCCGCACATTGCGTCGACGGTCTCGTATGCGGCACGGGCGCGGCAGGTGGCCGACGTGCTCGGCGCGCACGCACGCGGCGCGCCGCTGCCGTTCGTCTACGACGCCATCCGGGGATACTGAGCCATGCCGGGCCCATCGCGCGATCCCGAAGACGCTGCCGCCCTCGCCCGGGGGGACGACGCCTACGAGCGCATCCGTCACGACGTGCTGACCTGCGTGATCATGCCGGGTGCCGTGGTGAGCGAAGCGGAATTGATGCGGCGATACGATATTGCGCGCACGAGTTGCCGGGTGGCACTCGTGCGGCTGGTACACGAGGGATTCGCACGCGCGATTCCGAGGCAGGGCTATCGCATCTCGCCGGTCACGCTGGCGGACGTCGAAGAAATTTTCACGCTACGGGCGCAACTCGAACCGATGGCCGCGCGGCTCGCTTGCGGCAACGTCGACACGGAACTGCTTCAGCGGCTCGATGAAGCGTGCGAGGCGCCGTTTGCGGACAAGCCCATCGATCATCAGATCGAGTGGTTCCTGCACACCAACCGCAAGTTCCACCTGACGATTGCGGCCGCAAGCGGCAACGCGCGGCTCTATCGCACACTCGCCGGCCTGATGGACGACATGGCGCGTCTGGTCTCGCTCGGCTTCGGCGTGCAGGGCGTGCGCCCGCGCATCGAGCACGACCACGAGAGCATCATCGGGGCGTTGGTAACGGGCAATGCGCCGCGCGCGGAAGCGCTCGCGCGGCAGCACATCGAAACGTTTCTCCAGCAAACGAAGGAGCACGTCTTCGCGAGTCTGTCGGCGTCGGGCACCTGGTTGCCGTATCTGTCGATTGCCGATCTGCGCAAGTAGATCGGCGGCCACGGGCATGCGCGCCATCGCGGTGTCACGTCATCATGCCGCTGTGAGCCCGCGGGGCTGCGTTGTCGTGCCTTGCCGGCGGCTGCGTCCGGCTGTCTCGACCACGGCCTGGAATCGCGTCGAGCAACGCGCGTGTGTAAGGATGCGACGGCGACCGGAAGATCCCCGCGGTGTCGCCGTACTCCACCACGCTGCCCGATTTCATGACGGCCAGCGAATCGCACAGTTGCGCTGCGATGCGCAAGTCGTGCGTGATGAAGATCATCGACAGTCCCAGCTCGGCTTTGAGCCGGGCAAGCAACCGCAGTACCTGTGCCTGCACCGAGACGTCAAGGGCAGACACCGGTTCGTCGGCGACGAGCACCTTCGGCCGCATGGCCAGTGCGCGAGCCAGGCCGATACGCTGACGCTGCCCGCCGGAGAATTCGTGCGGGAAGCGATCGAGTGCATCGGCGCTCAGGCCGACAAGCTCGAACAGTTCCCGCGCATGCGCGTGCGCCTGACGTGGCGGCTCGCCGCGCGCAATCGGTCCCTGCGTGACGATGTCCCCAACACGCCGGCGCGGATTGAGCGAACTGAACGGGTCCTGAAACACCATCTGAATATCGAGCGCCCGGCGACGCGCCCCGGCATCGAGCGACCCGGACGCCAGATCCGTGTCGCGGTAGAGAATGCGCCCGGCGTCGGGCGTCATCAGACGAAGGATCGAGCGCGCGAGCGTCGATTTCCCCGACCCGCTCTCGCCCACGATGCCCAACGTTTTTCCGCTACCCACATCGAGACTGACGTCGCGCAAGGCGGGCGTGTGCGCCTGCGCTTTCGCGCCAAGCCAGCCATGCTTCGCGTACGTCTTGCGCAGTTGTTCGACACGCAACACGGGAAGCACGGGGGGCACGGGCCCGGCGCCGCCGAAAGCCGCCGCGGGAGCCGCCGCCGTGGGGGCTCCCGCCCGCGACGCCGGCGGCAACGCCGGTACCGCTGCGATCAGGGTGCGCGTGTATTCGTGCGACGGGTGCGTCAGGATCGTCTGTGCGGCGCCTTGCTCGACGATCTCGCCGTGACGCATGACTGCGACACGGTCCGCGATCTCGGCCACGACGCCAAAGTCGTGCGTGATGAAGAGCACACCGGTCCCCTTGCGCTGCTGTAGCTCGCGAATGAGGGTGAGGATCTGTGCCTGCGTGGTGACGTCGAGCGCCGTGGTCGGCTCGTCGGCGATCAGCAGTTCGGGTTCGAGCGCGAGGGCCATTGCGATCATGGCGCGCTGACGCTGCCCGCCGGACAGTTCGTGCGGATAGCGTTTGGCGGCGTCGTTGGGCGACGGAATCTGCACGGCGTCCAGCCACTCCAGCGTGCGGGCCCGGATGGCGCTGCCCGGCAGTCGCGTATGCGTGCGGTAGACCTCGGCGATCTGGTCGCCGATCGTGCGCAGCGGGTTGAGGGCCGTCATGGGTTCCTGAAAGATCATGCCGATGCGTGAGCCCCGCCAGCGGCGGCGCTCGGCGTCGGGCAGCGCGAGCAGATTGCCCGCGCCTTCCCAGGCGATACGGCCGCCGCCGACGCGCACACCCGGCGGCAGCAGACCCAGCAGCGTACTGGCGGTCATCGATTTCCCCGAGCCGCTTTCCCCGACCATGCACAGGATTTCGCCACGCGCGAGCGAGAACGAGACGTCGTGAAGCGCATGCGCACGATCCGCATTGGGCGGCAGGTCGAGCGTGAGATGTTCGACGTCGAGAAGTGTCGTCATGATGGCTGTCCGTGGGTGTGGCAACGATTCGCAAAGAAAGAGGTGAGAGCGCGGGGTGGGCCGCTCAGAGGCGTTGCCCGCCGCTCGCGTCGATGGCTTGACCGGTGATCCAGCGTGCGGCGTCGCTGGCGAGAAACGCCACGATGTCCGCAATGTCGCGCGGCTCGCCAACGCGACCCAGCGCCACCGTCTGCGCTATCGCCCGGCTGGCGACCGGATCGCTCGCCCGCTCGTTCAGATCGGTGGCGGTCGCGCCCGGGAGCACCGCGTTGACGGTGATGCCGCGTGCCCCCAGGTCGGCGGCGAGCGACAGCGTCAACGCCTCCAGTCCGGCCTTCGCCGGCCCGTACACGCTCATCTCCGGATAGGCGGCGCGCGTGCCGATCGACGAGACATTCACGATGCGGGCGCCGTCCTTCAGATGCTTTAGCGCGTGCTGGATGAGGAAGAACGGCGACTTCAGATTGACTTGCAGCACCCGGTCGAAGTCCTCCGGTGTCACGGCATCGATGCGCGCGCGCAGTCCGACGCCGGCATTGTTCACGAGGATGTCGAACTGCGGCAGCAGATCGTGCGCGAGCAGCGCGCCGCTCAGGCGCTCGACGAGCAGCCGGGCGCCATCCGCAGACGACAGATCGGCCTGCAGGGCGAACGCCCGCGCCCCGCCGGCCACGAGTTGCGCGACGAGTGTTTCGGCATGCGTCGATGCGGTGTTGTAGTGCACGGCGACGGTGGCACCGCGCGCGGCGAGCGCCGTGGCGATGGCGCGCCCGATACCACGGCTCGCCCCGGTGACGAGCGCAATTTTCCCGTCGAGACGGATCGGGTCCCGAAATTCGGACAGCAGACTCATGATGCGATGGCTCCGGCAACGGAAGGGTGGTGGGGGCGGGCTGCGGTGTCCGGCCCGGTGTCTGCCGCGTCGCGCTGCCCGCTCCATCCCTGCGTGGCTTCGAGGGCACGGGCCCGTTGCAGCAGCGCGTGGCGATCGACCTTGTTGGTCCCTGCCCATGGCAGTTCGGTGACGAACGCCACGCGACGCGGATGTTGGTACGCCGGTCCGTTGGCCAACGCATGCTGCTTGAGGGCATCGACGCTCAGGGTGCTGCCGGGCTGACGGACGACGAATGCCACAGGCACGGCCGCGCGCTCCTCGTCGGGCAGCGGCACGACGCTGGCCTGACGTACTTCCGGATGTGCCTCCAGCAACTTCTCCACTTCGACCGGATAGATGTTCTCGCCGGCGCAGACGAACATGTCGTCGGCCCGTCCCACGAAGTAGAAAAAGCCGTCGGCGTCGCGACGCATCACATCGCCGCTGTAGTACCAGCCGTCGTCGAGCACTTGGGCCGACTTCTCAGGCAGCCGGTGGTACCCGCGCATGACCGCAGGATTGCGCATGCACAGCACGCCTTGATTGGCGTGCGGACCGTCGACGAGCTTGACTGCGCCGGGCGAGAGCGGGTACCCGAGGGCGAGCGGCGGCAGCGCGATGCCGTCCGGGTGCGGTCCGAAGATGCTCGGCCCGGCTTCCGTGGTTCCGTATCCATGATGGATGTGAGTCTCGGGAAATGCCGCCTGAATCCGGGCGAGCAACGCCATACTCATGGGCGCCGAGCCGAGCATCACGCGCTTGAGCGAGGAGACGTCGCGCCCGGCGAGGGTCTGCGGGTCCCTGACCAGACGCGCGAACATGGTCGGCACAGCGCTCAGCACGGTAATGCGGTATCGCTCCAGCGCGTCGACGTAGGACGTCACCTCGAACGACGGCAGGATCACCAGCGTGCCGTTCACCGAGAACGCACGCTTGGCCATGAACAGCCCGTTCATGTGGAACAGGGGCTGGGCGAGCAGATAGCGCTCGGCCGACGCGTCCTTCGGGCGCACGTACGTCGCCCCCAATGCCCAAAGCTGGCCGGCATGCGTGAGCGGCACTCCCTTCGGCTTACCGGTGGACCCCGACGTGTAGAGCATCTGGGCGACGTGGTCGTCGCCCGGCCGAATCGCCTCGAAACGGGCCGGGCGGATCTGCGTGGCAAACCCCTCAGGGCCCTCGTCGTCGAAGTCGATGACCGGCACGCGCGAGGCGAACGCGTCGCGCCGCGCCCCGTCGACGAACGCCAGCGAGATGCCCGCATCGTCGATCACGTAATCGAGAATGTCGCGCGACTGCTTGATGTTGATCGGCACCGCCACGTAACCGGCGCGCATGATGCCGAAATAGGCGATCAGATACTCGGCCCGGTTGAGCGATGCGATGGCCACGTGCGCGCCTTCCGGCAGGCCGCGCGCGCGCAATGCCGTTGCGACACCGTTCGCCAGACGATCGATGTCGGTGTGCGTGTAAGTGCGTGGATGGCTTTCGTCGCGCAAGTCGACGATGGCCGTCGTGTCGAGATTCAGCGACCGGTCGACGAGGTCGCCAAGGTTATGCCAGCGGTGAGTCATAGGTTCGGTAACACGTAAAGGTTCTTGGAGATCGCCGCGTTCAACGCTTGCGCAATGCCGGGTTCAGGGCATCGTTCATTCCGTCGCCAACGAGGTTCAGTGCGAGCACGGCGAGCATGATGGCGAGGCCCGGTTCGGCGCACAGGTACCAGGACGAGCGAATCAACGTGCGGCCTTCGCCGATCTGGCGTCCCCAACTGGCGATGTTCGGATCGCCCAGTCCGAGAAACGACACGACCGACTCGTAGAGGATCGCGCCGGCCACGACCAGCGTGCCCATCACGAGCACGGGCGGCAGGGCGTTCGGCAGGACTTCGCGCAAGGCGATGCGCCACGGCGAGAGCCCGACCGTACGGCACGCCTGCACGAACTCGCGGGACTTGAACGAGAGACACTCGGCACGCGTGAGCCGGGCAATGGCCGGCCACGACACGAGGGCCACGGCAATCACCGTGTTCTCGATGCGCGGACCCAGCATGGCAACGATGGTGAGTACGAAGACGACGTTCGGCACGATCTGGAACAGTTCGGTGACTCGCATGAGCACTTCGTCGATCCAACCGCCCCACCACGCCGCGACAGCCCCGATGGACACCCCGATGAGGGTGGCTGCCGCACTTGCCACGAGGCCGATGGCGAGGGTGGCGCGCGCGCCGTGTGCGAGCATGGCGGCGATGTCGCGGCCAAGGGCGTCGGTGCCCAGCGGGTACTGCCATTGCTCGAATGGCCAGATCTCCGGCGCGGCGACGATTCGCAGCGGGTCGCCCGGGTACCACCATCCGGCGCAAAGCGCGACGATGGCGATCAGCGCGAGCAGTAACGCGCCGGCCACGGCGCCTGCGTGGCGGGAGAATTGCTGCCATGCGCGGGCGCCACGCCTTGTGGCGCGCGGCAGGTCGGAAGCAGCGCTCGCGGCGAGCGCGTCGAGGGCGGATTCGGCAGAGGACGTCATAGGGAATGCCAGTTCATTACGGTCGGGCGCGGGCGTCACGACGCCTGGGTCCGAATGCGGGGGTCGACCCGCGTGTAGATCAGATCGACGGCGATGTTGGCAACGATCACCAGCGCGGAGCTGAGCAGGAGAAGTCCCAGCACCACCGGGTAGTTGCGGCTCATCACGCTGTCGAACAGCACGCCGCCGATGCCGGGCCAGCTGAACACGGCTTCGACGACGATGCTCCCGCCGAGCACCGTGCCCAGTTGCAGACCGAGCAGCGTGACGACCGGCAGCATCGCGTTGCGCACCATGTGCCGCGCGATGACGGCGCGGCGCGTGAGGCCCTTCGCCTGTGCGGTGCGCACGTGGTCCTGACGTGCGACTTCAAGCATGGAGGCGCGCATGACGCGAGCGTAGGTGGCGGCGTAAAAGAGGCCCAGCGTGAGCGCGGGAAGCGCGAGATGGTGCAACACGTCGAGCGACGCATGCCATGCACCGGCGATACCCGTGCCGTAGTCCATGCCGATGGTCGCCATGCCGCCGACGGGAAACCAGCCGAGCTTCACCGAGAACAGAATGATGAGCATGATGCCGAGCCAGAAGCTGGGCGCGGCGAAACACACCACGGCGGCCACGGACACGAGCGTGTCGCGCCACGTATTCACGTTCACGGCGGCGACGACGCCGGCGGCCACGCCGACGATCACGGCGATCAGCAGGCTGGCCAGCATCAAGACCAGCGTGGCCGGCATGTGCGCCATGATGACGTCGAAGACCGGCAGATTGTGGCGATACGAATAGCCGAGATCCAGGTGGATCACCGAGTCGATGTAATGCAGCAGTTGCTGCCACAGCGGCTTGTCCATGCCGTACGTCACGCGCAGACGTTCGATCAGCGCCGGATCGGTCACCTGCTGTTCGGCCGTCATCACGTCGAGCAGGGTGCCCGGTACCGACTGGATCAGGCAGAAGTTCATGACGATGACGCCGAGCAGCAGCGGCACTGCCTGAAGGACCCGGCGCAACAGCAGACGCGTCACCATGGCAGCCGTCTCCTCACGACGCGAGCCAGACGTCGGCCAGCGCGTCGCCCTGCACGTTGGCGCTGGTCGTCGCCTGACGCACGTTCACGCGCGAGAGCGTGAACGACTCCATCTCGACGAGCGGCACCAGCGGCACGTCGGTGGCGGCGAGCCGTGCGAAGTCGTGCGCGAGTGTCCGGCGCTTCGCGTTATCGGTCTCGACGGTGAGCTTGTCGACGAGCGCGTCCATCGCCGGGTTCGAGTAACCGGTCGCATTGCGGAACGCCGCGCCCTTGACGATGCCGTCGGTCGTGAAGAACTGCGTCACCACCGGCACCAGCTCCAGTGGCGCGGTGAAGTTCGAGACCGCGATGTCGTAGTCGTAATCGCTATAGATGCGTTTGAGGGCTGTGGCGCGGTCGAGCGAATCGAGCTTTACCGTGATGCCGATGTCCCGCAAGGCCTGCTTGAGGTACTGACCGAGCTTCGCGTTTTCTTCGAACCACGCGGCGGCGACCAGATTGACCGTGAAGCGCGAGCCGTTCTTGCGGGGCAGTCCGGCGGCGTCGAGCAGGGCGTTCGCCCTGGCGGGATCGAACGGGTATTTCGGTACATCGTCGGTGAAGAACAGCGCATTGGTGCGAAAGATCGGGGAGACGGCGGGCTTGCCGCGCCCGAAGTAAATGGTGTCGATGATGAACTTGCGGTCGATGGCGTGCAGGATCGCCTGACGCACTTCCCGGCGCTTCACATGCTCGCGCCGCTGATTGAATTCGACGGTGACGGTCCATGCCGCGTTCTCGTAACCCTTCGTCTCGACGGCAATCTTGCCGGTCTTCACGAGCCGGTCGATGTCGCGCGTGGGCACGGGATTGGAGAACGCCACCTGCAACTCGCCCGTCTCGAGCGCGGCCGAGCGCGATGCGGGATCGCTCCACCAGCGGATGACGAGTTTTTCGGGATACGGTTGCGCTGCGTTCCAGTAATGTTCGTTGCGCGTGTAAGCGACATGGCTGCCGCGCACCCACTGACCGTACTTCCACGGACCGGTGCCGACCGGCGCGTTGTTCAGCGGGTGGGTAATGATGTCCTTGCCCGCATACAGATGCTTCGGCACGACCACCTGGTACTGCCCGGCGAGAATCGATTTGAAAAAGAATTCCGGCACCGGGCTGGAGAATTCGAGCTTGACGGTGTGCGTGTCGGTTGCGCTCACGCGCTTGAGCGACTTGAGCGCGACGCCCGCGGCGATCGGTTTCCAGTGTTCCTGCACGTTGTAGACGACGTCGTCCGCCGTGAACGGTTTGCCGTCGTGCCACAGTACGTTCTTGCGCAACGACACGGTATACGTTCTGAAGTCGGCCGACGCGCGCACGTCGGTCGCCAGCACCGGCTGGAATGCGAGCTTCTCGTCGATCTTTAGCAGGCGTTCGAGAATTTTCGTCGACGTCATGAACGGACTGGAACCGCCGCCGCCCGGCACGAAGAGCGCCTGGGGTTCGAGCCCGCCCCAGCTTGCCACGAGCGTGCCGCCGCGACGCGGCGCGGCATCTGCGGCGAGAGCGCGCGTGGGCGACACCAGCCAACCGCCTGCGCCGGCGAGGGCGGTCGAGGTGGTGGCCAGTGCGCCGCAGGCGCTGCGATAGAGAAACTGACGACGGGACAGACCCCGGGACTTGCGCATAATGAACTCCGAAAAACCCGGCGCCCGCGCGATTTTCGCTGGCGCCTTCAATCTTCCAAGCGGTGACACGGATAGCCGGCGGTGGCCGACGGGTCAGGCGGCGGGCAAGGTTGCGTAGCTCGCTCTGCCGATGGCGACGAGCGCGCCTTGTGCGTTGAACAGATCGACGTCCGCCACACCGATGCTCTTGCCCAGCCGGCGCACGCGCGCGACCGCCCGAAGATCGGTATCGATTGCCGGGCGCAGATAGTCGACGCGAAAGTTGACCGTCGGCAGACCGCGCCCGACGAGCATGCCCACCGCGAAATCGCCGACCGTGTCGATCACGGCGGCGAGCGGGCCGCCATGCCACTGGCGTGTGCCTTTGCCGCGCTCGAACGATTCCTTGAAGGGGATGTCGACTTCGATGATCTGTGCGTCGTGATCGAGGGACGTGACGCGCATGCCCAGCCAGGCGATGAACGTGGAGTTGTCGAAGGCCTTCTGCACCTGTTCGACGCCAAGCGTTGCCGGGGTGTTGGGTGCCGTGCTCATGCGCCCACCAGTACCTTGCCGACGACCTGGCGGTTTTCGAGCGATGCCAGCGCCTGCGCGCCGTCTTCCAGCGGCCATTTTCTGTCGATCAGCACACGCAGCTTGCCGCTGGCCACCAGATCGAGGAGTTCATGCAGGTCTTCGCGTTCCCAGCCGTTCGAGCCGCGAATCTGCAGCTCGAACGTCCAGATGAAACGCAAGTCCTCTTTCGGGTCGAAACCGGCCGTCGCACCGCAGGTGAGCACGCGTCCGCCCTGGCGCAGGGTGCGCAGCGAACGGGTCCACGTGTCGCCGCCGGTGAAGTTCACTACCACGTCAACGCCACCGTTGTTGGCCGCCCCGCGCCGGCGCGCCGCCTTGCCGTAGCGCGTGCGCACCACCTCGACGAAGTCTTCCTCGGTGTAGTAAATGATGTCGTCGGCCCCCAGCTCGCGCAGGCGTTCGCCCTTCTCGCGCGAACCGGCGCAGGCGACGACCTCCGCCCCGGCCAGCTTGGCGAGTTGCACGGCGCACACGCCCACGCCGCCGCTGGCGCCGAGAATCAGCACGCGCTCACCTGCCTTGATCTGGCCAATGCGCTGCATCATGCGCAGCGCAGTGCCGTAGGCGACCGGCAACGCCGCGGCATCGTCGAACGACACGCTGTCCGGCAGGCGCACCAGTTGATGCTCCGGCACGCGGCAGAATTCGGCCAGACCGCCGTGTGTCGTTTCGCCGACGAGACCGCCCGTTACGCGGTTGATCGGATCGACCAGCACGCGCTCGCCGACGGACCAGCCTTTTACGCCGGGACCGATGCTGGCGATCTCGCCTGCGACGTCCAGTCCGATGATGACCGGGAACGGCAGCTTGATGCCGGGCATGCCGCGACGCGTGAAAACGTCGTGATAGTTCAGCGACGAAGCGCGCACACGCAGCACGACCTCGCCTTCGCCCGCAACGGGATCGGGGAAGTCGGTTTCGAGTTTCAGGGCGCTGTTGTCGCCGTGTTCACGCAATACGATGGCTTTCATTTCGGGTCGAGAGTCGATTTCGGAATGAGCGCGCCCCTCGGGCAGACGCCGATCCTTGTTAAAAAGCGGAAAGAGGTGTGTCGTTCCGGACGCCGGGGTGCGCGAGGCCAATGGACTCGCGCGCCCCGCGTGTCTATGCGCGCGTGGCGAGTCCTTGCAGCGCCTGCGCGGTGATCTGCAAACCATGCGTGAGCACACTGTTGCGCCACACGGAAGAGACCGGCACGAAGGCATCGAGCACGTCGGCGCGCAACTGCGCGTCGCGCACGGCGTCGGGATGTACCCGGGCGCGTGAGCGCAGCCATTGATCGAGCCGGTTGGCCAGACTGGCGTTTGCGCCGCGCGTGCCGAATTCGACCACCGCGCCGATGACCGGGCGTCCCTTCGCAAACTGCTCCACGCCCCGGAACACGAGCCCCTGATAATCGGGGCGTTGCAGCCCGTGCGGACGTTGATCGAGTACGCGCTGCGCGCCCCACCAGCGAACGGCCTCGCGCTGTTCGTCGCTGCCCTCGGCGTTAAAGCACAGGAAGAACGGCGCGCCGTACTCTCCGATACCCGTATGCCAGTCGATCAGGCCGATACGCTGCGCTTGCGACAGCTCGCGCTCGACGATCGTCTGCAATGTGAGGTTGGACCATTCGCGCGCGCGTCCACCGTAGATGAGCCCGTCGGCGTGTGTGTACTGGCCGCTGGCCAGCGTATTGAACAGTGCGTCGGGGCCATGCTCCGCGCGAAAGGCGTCGATGGCGAGCGAGCTCTGTGCCAGCCCCTCGGTCGTCCATTCGGCGGGAATCAAATGGTCGTGCAGCGACGCGTAATGCGGATTGACCGGATGCGGCCGATCATGGTCGATGAAGTTGCGATTCAGGTCGACGTTGTTCTCGGTGGTGCGCGTGGTGTGCGCGAAACCGTAAGGATTGATCGCGTGTACGAAGGTCACGGCGACGTCGGGCGGCAGTGTCCCGGCGGCATGCGCGAGCCATGCCGTCTGCACGGCGGAGCCTGCACCGCCTTCGAGGCCGTGCGTGCCGCTGATCGCCAGCAACTGGTGCGGTGCATGCGCCGCGCCGAGCCGGGCGACGTCCACGCTGAGTTCGCCGCCATCCGGCGCCTTGGCGCTCGGGTGTACGTATGACGTCAGCGTCGCGCCGGCGCGGTCGGCGGCGGCGCGAAAGCGTTGTCGTGCGTGCGCATAGTCGACGCCGAATACCTGCCACCAGGTCGGTTGCCCGCTCATGCCGCCTCCCCTTCGACGAACTGAAGCGCCACGTGAAAGCCATACGCGGCCGTCACGAGCACCGAGCCGTCGTCGAGCGTCGTCCACGGCACACCGTTCTCGCGCAGCGTGGCTTGCGTCTGGGTGAGGGAGCGCGTGCGCAGGATCAACGCGACGCTGCGCTCGCTGCCGTCGTCCGTCGTCTCGACGTTGCCGAAGCGCCGTGCTGCTTCTCGCGGCGTGACGAAGTGAACGCGGGCGCGCCCGGCCGCGAACGAATACCCTTCGTCCCCCGTGGCGGTGAGGATGCCAGGGCCGAAGACACGGTCGTAGAGCGCGGCGGTCGCCGCCGGGTTCGGCGACGCGATCACGAAGCCCACGATGTCCGTCGTGCCGTTCGGATGATCGCGCCATTCGTCGCGCCAGACGTGCTCGGGTGTGAAGTGATGGCAGAAAAACGTGCGGCCGTTGCGCACGAGTTCGCTGGCCAGTCGCACGGTGCGAAAGCGTGCGTTCTGCGTGGTGCCGTCGGGCAGACGTACCGGGCGGAAGAACTCGGCCGGCGTTTCCACGCCGATGCCCCGTGCCTGCAAGGCTGTGAACAGCCCGTGCGAATCCTGCGTCTTGAAAACCAGCCCGGTCAGTCCGGGCGGCGCTTGCGTGACGTCCGGCCGCGCGGTGGACTTGCCTGCCTCGTAGCCGAGCAATTCAAGATAGTTTTCGCCGAAGATCGCCAGATGGTTGCTCGTGCCCAGCGAATGATGACCACGCTCGGTCAGCGCGAAGCCCAGGCGGCGGTACGTATCGACGGACGCTTCGAGTTCGCCCTTGACGTTGATGACGACGTGATCGAGAACCGGTGCGGGGAGCTGGCTCATACCTGATCTCCAATGCGTTGACGTTGGGACGAAACGATCGAAGCAGGGGACACGAACGAGGGCAAGGCGGTGACGAACACCCTTGAAACAGAACGGCTGGACACGACAGCTCCCGGCAGAAAAAGGACGACTTGCCCATTCTAGAAGCGTGCCGGCGTGAGTCCAACTGATGCTTTTTGCTTTGCTTAGTGCCACACGTGCGGTTGTGAGGCGCTCACGAGCCGCGAGCGATTCCCGGGCGGTACGTCCCGTCTCATTCTTGCGGATGGAACTGCGCCAGCAGGTCCAGAAACAGGTCGAGCGCGCGTGTCCTTGGCCGTGACGCTTCCGTGATCGCACTGATCGCGTTCTCATATTCGGGCCCCGACGGCACCCGTGCCAGCGCATGACGTTTCGCAAACGACGCGGCGTAATATCGCGGCAGCAGCCCGACGTAGTGGCCCGAGAGCACCAGCATGGCCACCGCCTCCAGGCCCGACGCCGTCGGGCCTCGCGTCAGTCCCAGCGTATTGAGCGCCTCGTGCACGAACGGCTGCGTGCGGTAGACGAGCGGCAACGTCGAGGCTTGCGCAAGGCGATGCCGCGCCACGTACAACTGGTGACGCTCGATGAACAGCGGCTGGTAGTGAAAACCGGCCTCGCGCCGGTACATTCCGCGTATCGCAATCTGCACACGACGCTCACGCAAGGCCAGATCCAGCTCGTTGAACGTCATCACCGTGAGTTCGACCTTGACGTCGGGCGCCTGCGTCTTGAGCGCGTCGAGCGCCTCGGGGATGTGGCATCCCACGTCGGACAGAATGTGCTCGACCATCCCGATGGAGAGCGTGCCCGAAAGGACGCCGCGCACGGCATCGATCTCCGGACGGATTCGCTCCAGCGACTTCAGTGCGTCGCGCGCCAGTTCCAGCGCGACTTTGCCCGCATGCGTGAGCACGAACCCGGACGGGCCGCGTTCGCACAGTCGTGTGCCCAGCGTCTGCTCGACCTCGCGGATGTGCCGGCTGATCGATGCCTTCGACATGTTCAACTGCTTCTCCGCGGCCGCAAAACCGCTGGCCTGCGCCACCGCACAGAAGATGCGCAACGAGCGCAAATCGCGTTCGCTGAAATCCCGATTCGCCATGGCCTTTCCCCTGCCGTCCCGGCACGGATCGTTTGCCGATCGCGCCTCACAAAAGGTTTCGTTTTTTGAAACCATACCAATAAAAAAATCATTTTTCATGATCTTTTTGCCCGCATACATTGGATTGCAGAGGCGCCACACACCGGTACGTGCCGGACGCGCCCGTCAGACAACCCCGAAACGCGAGGCGAGCAATGAAGACCTGGACCAGACGATCCTTTGTAAAGGCGGCGCTTGCATCGAGCGCCGCATTGACGCTGCCGGCCGTGCCGACATTGGCCTTCGCCGAAGGCGGCACGCTTGCCGACATCAAAAAGCGCGGCAAGCTGACAGTCGGCACCGAAGCGGCGTACGAGCCGTTCGAATTCGTCGAAAACGGTCAGGTGGTCGGGTATGGGCACGACGTGCTCCAACTGATGGCCGCCAGGCTTGGCGTCAGGCTCGAACAGATGAATCTGCCGTTTCAGGGCCTGCTGCCCGGCCTGATGTCGCACAAGTTCGACTTCGTGGCGACGAGCGTGGGTATCACGCCGGAGCGCGCCAGGCGCTTTGCCTTCAGCCAGCCGGTCGGTGTCGTACGTTCGGTGCTGATGGTGCGTGTGGACGAGACCGCGATCAAAAGCGACATGGACATCGCCGGCAAGACCATCGGCACGCAGATGGGATCGTCGTCGCAGCCGGTGGCGGACGAATTCGAGAAGGAGCTGAAGGCGAAGACGGGCAAGGGTTACGCAGGCACGCGTCTGTTCCAGGCATATCCGGATGTCTCGAACGCGCTCGCCAACAAGACCATCGACGTGGCGCTGATGCCGTCGAACATCGCTGCCGTGCAGATGCGCAAGCAACCGAACGTGTTCCGCATCGCCGGTTCGATCGGCCAGCCGAAGCTGCTCGCGTGGGTCGCGAATCCGAACGACCTCGAAATCCGCAAGTTCATCAACGACTCGCTCGACGAGTTCCGCGCCAACGGCAAGCTCGCGGCGCTGCAGCAAAAGTGGTTCGGCGCACCGATGGACACGCCGCGAGAGAACTACCTGCCGCAAGGCGCGATTTGACGGCCGCCGCCATGTTCGATGCACTGGGGATGGGAGCGATGAGCGGCGTGATCGAACCGTTTCTCGAAGGTGTCGTGTCGGGGACGGCCACCACGCTGGCGGCCTCGGCAGGTGCCTTCGCGATCGGACTGGGTCTGGGGATCGTGCTGCTGCTTGCACGTATCTCGCCGTTCGCGCCACTGCGCTCGCTCGTGGTGCTGTGGGTCAGCCTGATTCGCGGCACCCCCGCGCTGATTCACATGCTGATCGCCTACTACATGGTCCCGGCGATGTTCGATATCTCGATCTCGCCGGTCACCGCGGGCGTGGCGGCGCTGGCCTGCAACACCAGTGCCTACATCGTCGAGATTCTGCGCGGCGCGCTCGGCACGATCTCGTACGGACAGCGCTGCGCGGCGTACGCGATGGGCATGCGCGGCGCGCAGGTCTGGCGCCACGTGCTGTTGCCGCAGGTCATCTACCGCGCGATTCCGCCGCTCACCAGCGAATTCACGATCCTGCTCAAGGCGTCGTCGCTGATGTCGATCATTGCCGTACCCGAGCTGGCCACCGTCGCGCGCAACGCCACATTGCAGACGGACTTGCCGCTGCAGGTCTTCGCGATCACGGCAGCGGTGTACTTCGTGCTTCTGTTCTGTATTTCGGCCGCGTCGCGCGTGTGCGAGCGCCGCGTCTCCAGGATGCTGCCCCATGGCCATTGATTTCTCCGTCGTCAGGGAAGCCATTCCCGTCTTGCTCGAAGGCCTGCGCGTCACGGCCGTCGTGAGCCTCATCGGCATACCCATCGGTGTGGTGATCGGGATTGCCGGCGCTTACGCAGCACAGTCGCGCACGCTGTTGCGGCCGGTGGCGCTGGCTTACGTCGAACTGGTACGCAACATTCCGTACCTGATCCTCGTCTACCTGTCGTTCTTCGGGCTGCCGAAGCTGGGCATCGGCGCGTCGGCCATGGCGGTAGCCGTGGGGTGCACGGCGTTCTACACCGGTGGCTATTTCTGCGAAATCCTGCGCGCGGCGTTGCGCAGCGTGGCGCGCGGGCAGACACACGCGGCGCTATCGCTGGGCATGACGTATTGGCAGACACAGCGCCACGTCGTCGCGCCGCAACTGTTCGGCTTTCTCATCCCGCCGACGACGAGCCTCGTCATCATGATGTTCAAGGACTCCGCCATCTTTTCGGTGATGAGCCTGCCGGAGATGACCTATCAGAGCAATCTGCTCACGGCAAACACTTTCGCTTACGTCGAAGTGCTCGGCACGACGGCGTTGATCTACTGGCTCAGCAGCGTGTTGCTGGCCGGTGTTGGGCGACGTCTGGAAACCGTTGTCGGGCGACGTACCCGCACACCTGACGTCGTGCCCCTCACGACACTCTCCGCCAAAGGAAAAGGACAACTCTCATGACGACTTACACCGTCGCACCGCGCACCGGGCATCCGACATTGCTGTACTCGGAGCTCGATCTCGACATCGACAATCTCAAGGCCGACATCGCCGTGCTCGGCATGCCCTACGGCGCGCCTTACGCGGCGTCCGATTTCAGCAACGATCAGACGAACGCACCGTCCGCGATTCGACAGGCGACGGACCGCGTCGTGCGCCGCCCGGAGCACTACGACTTCGATATCGACGGCCCGCTCCTGCAAGGGCGCAACGATATCCGCTTCGTCGATTGCGGCGACATCGTTCCCGATCTGTCGAAGCCGGGCGAGCATTACGCCCGCGCCGAAGCCGCCGTGCGCCGCATTGCCGCGGGCGGCGCGATGTCCATCGTGCTGGGCGGCGACCACGGCATTACCACGCCGGTGCTGCGCGGCCTGGACCAGAAGGGACCGATCACCCTCGTGCACATCGACGCCCATCTGGACTGGCGCGACGAAGTGAATGGCGTGCGTGAAGGACTGTCGAGCCCGATCCGGCGCGCCTCCGAGATGGCGCACGTCGATCGCATCATTCAGATCGGTCTGCGCGCGCAGGGCAGCGGGCGTCCCGCGGACCTCGCCGCGGCGCGCGAATACGGCGCGGAGCTGGTCACCGCGTACGAATTGCACGACATCGGCATGGACGCCGTGCTCGACCGGATTCCCGACGGCGGCAACTACTACCTGACCATCGACGCGGACGGTCTGGATCCGTCGACCATGCCGGCGGTTGCGGGTCCGGCGCCCGGCGGCGTGACCTTCGTGCAGGCGCGCAAGCTGATTCACGGGCTGGTGCGCAAGGGGCGCGTCGTCGGTATGGACATCGTCGAAATTCAGCCGGAGAAGGACGACGCCAACCTGATTTCCTGCGTGACGGCAGGCCGTCTCATCCTCAACCTGATCGGCGCGTCGATCCGCGCGGGACACTTCGACAAATGAGCACTGCGCAACCCATCATCGAGATCCGCGGCGTCGATAAATGGTACGGCGCGCACCACGTGCTCAAGCAATGCTCCACGCATGTCGGCAAGGGCGAAATCGTGGTGGTGTGCGGGCCGTCCGGCTCGGGCAAGTCGACACTCATCAAGACTGTCAATGCGCTGGAGCCGTTTCAGAAGGGCGACGTCGTCGTGGCGGGAACGTCGCTGAGCGCGAAGTCGACGGACCTGCCGAAGCTGCGCAGCAAGGTCGGCATGGTCTTTCAGCACTTCGAGCTGTTTCCGCATCTCGATCTGACGCGCAATCTCACCCTCGCGCAACAGATCGTGCTCGGGCGCGACGCCGGCGCCGCGCGCACCAAGGCGCGGGCCTTGCTCGATCGCGTCGGCCTGTCCGCGCACGCGCACAAATATCCCGGCCAGTTGTCCGGCGGTCAGCAGCAGCGTGTCGCCATTGCGCGGGCGCTCTCGATGGACCCCATGGCGATGTTGTTCGACGAGCCGACGTCCGCGCTCGACCCGGAAATGGTCAACGAAGTCCTCGACGTGATGGTCGCGCTCGCGCGCGAGGGCATGACGATGATGGTCGTCACGCACGAAATGGGTTTCGCGCGACGCGTGGCGCATCGCGTCGTTTTCATGGAGGACGGTGCGATTGTCGAGGACACTCCGACCGACGTGTTCTTCAACGAGGCCGCCAGCCCGGCCGCCCAACGTTTTCTCTCGAAGATCCTCGCACACTGAGCGAGGCCCTCCGATTTCACCGAGACTCGACACCGAAACATCATGACGCACACCCAAATTCGCAAGTTCAATACCCGCGATACCTACCCGGAGCAAAAGCTCGACAACGACTTGTGTCAGGCAGTGATCGCCGGCAACACCATTTATCTGCGTGGCCAGATCGGTCAGGACCTCGACACGCGCGAGTCGATCGGTATCGGCGACGTCACCGCGCAGACCGAAAGGGCGATGGCGAACGTGAAGATGCTGCTCGACGAATGCGGCAGCCAGCTCGCCGACATCTGCAAGGTCACGGTCTACATCGTGGATCCGCGTTATCGCGAGGCGGTCTACAACGTGATGGGGCGCTGGCTCAAAGGCGTGTTCCCTGTGTCGACGGGCATCGTGGTGCAGGCGCTGGCGCGCCCGGAATGGTTGGTGGAGATCGATGTAACGGCAGTGAAGCCGGCGGCATAAGCGCCATCGGAAGGCGGCAAATCGCCGGCCATCGTCATTTCGTCCTGCCGATCAGAAGCGGCGCTTGACGTACACGGTTGCGCCGAGATCCTTCTGGCGCAGAATCGGAATCTTCGCGCTCGCGGAGATCGTCCAGTCCTCTGTCTTCAGCGACAGGCCGCGTTTCGGATCGGAGCCGAGCTTGTCGTCGCTGTTGTTCCATTGGACAAGCGACAACTGGGGCGACCGGTTCGGTCCGATGCTCAGATAGCTGCGCGAAGTATTGGCGGCGGCCGCGGCGTCGGCCGCGGGTGTCGATTCGAGCCAGTTCGCAGGCCGGGTGTCGTCGCCGTGCACCGCACTGTTGACCGCCTCGATGCGCGTATAGAGGAACGCGTTCGTCTCGGTCGCCGTCATCCGGTCGACACGCTCGGGTGTCTCCGGACCCTCCCGGCCGAACGGGTACAGCGTCACCGGGACGGCCGGCACCGCTGCCACGGATACGGGGGGAGGCGGTGGCGGGACACGTACGGGTAGCGGTGACGGCCCAAGGTTGGCCATCATCATCCGTTCGGATGAACCCGAGTCGGCGCCCTCGGCAATCGCCACGCCGCTAAGCGTGACGACACAGGCGCCTATCATCCATTTGTTCAGGCACGTCATGGACATGCCTCCCGTGAAGGAATGGAAACGCTATTCCACTGGCCCCATTTTTACCTTCGTACGGCGCAATGCGTGACGCTTTCGAGCTTCGTAACACGAACCGTCTTGAGCGGTTTTCCTGCACCGTATGCAATTAGGAAGTGTAGTCAGTCATTTGCATACCGCTACCCCAATTTGTACCGGGGGGTGCCGCGTGCGGCTCACGCGTGTCGCACAGGCCCACCGGACGTGTGCTCCACGCGTGCATACCACGCATGACTTCGGGTATATCCCGACGGCTTGCGTAATCAAAGCTTCCCGTCGCGCGCCTTGAGCCAGAGTCCGAACGTTTTCACCACTTCGACCACCGGCCGCAGGCGTTCGCCGTCTTCCGACAACGCATATTCGACTTTGACCGGCGAGCCCGGATACACGGTGCGCCTGATAAGTCCCGCGTCTTCCAGTGCACGCAGGTCCAGCGTCAGCATGCGCTGTGAGATGCCGGGCACGTCGCGCCGCAAGTCGTTGAAACGCTTGGGACCGTCGAGCAGGCAGGAGACGAGGGGCAGACGCCAGCGTCCCCCCAGAATGCGCATCGATTCCTCCACGGAACAGCCCGACGGGTTCTCCTTCATGGCACGCTCACATCTTTAACAGTAAGTATATTTTTTATACTTACATGACATTTTAGTGCCCTCGTCACGCCGATCATGTCGAATATCGAGAATAGCTCGCATCGCTTTCGCAACGGGTGCGGCGATGCCGCCGCTCACGCCGCGGGTGCGACGCTAACGCCCGTAATCCCGTGGCGCTTCATCGCGTCCTCCACGAAACCTTCACGTTTCATGTCTTCCACGAATGCCTTTAGGTAGGCCGACGCAGCTTCGCCGCGCGTGATCGGCAGGCCCATGGCCTGACGGATTTCCATGAAACGTTCGTCCAGCAGGCGGTATCCGCTCAGATGCGCGATGTCCTGCTGCAACTGTTGCTTTACGCCCGCCGCCACTTCGCATCCGGTTTCGATGAACGTCTTGATGACGGCGGGCGACGTGGGCGCGCGAACGATTTGCGCGTGTTGCAGTTCGCGAGTGAGGAACAGGTCGTAAGCGCTGCCCTTGCCGACGACCACGCGCGTGCCGGCCTGGTCGACATCCGCGTTCGTTCCGACGGGTGAATTCTCGCGCACGAGGTAGAAGCCTTCGATGAGGAGATACGGTGCGGTGAAGCCGATCGTGGCGGCGCGGCGCGGGTCGATGGCGAAGAAGCCGACGTCGGCCTGTTCGTTCGTGATCGTCTCGACGGATTTCCCGGCGGCGTCGACCACGACCAGTTCCAGCGGCACGCCGAGACGTTTCGCTAACGCCCCGGCCAGATCGACCGAGATACCGATGGGCCGGGACTGGGCATCGGTGCCGGCGAGAATCGGGTTGCCAAGGTTGATGCATGCACGCAGCACGCCAGTCGGGGCAAACGCGGCAAGTGGGATCGAGTCGGGCGTCATGACGAAGGGTCAACAAGGAAAGAAGGGGCTGAGATGGAGAATACCGGCAATCCCGGGGGCGCGGGCGGGCACGATCGTTCGTCAACTGAACAATCCCAGAGCCCGGGTGGTCTCGATGGCTTCTCTGCGACTACGTACGCCAAGTTTGTCGAAGATCCGCTGCATGTACCACTTGACTGTTCCCTCGTTATCACGTTCCCCGCGCATCGGACGTGGCGGTCTGGCGGTACACCGCAGAAGTACTGCCGGCGCTCGCAGACGAGGACATCGCCAAAGGCGCGGGAGAAATGACGCTGGTGGCGCCGATTCCGGCGGCGGCCAACGCTGTTGCTCATGCCATTGGCGCACGGATTCGCGACCTTCCGGTGACGCCGGAGAAAATTCGCAAGGCGCTCAATCAATCATGAAAACAAAGACCCTGAAGCTGACGATCAACGGCAAAGTCTACGGGCCGACAGCGATCCCGGAGCATCTGATGATGGTGGACTATCTGCACGAGTACGCGCGCTTGCCCGGCGACGCTCTGGCCGTTGACTCCCCCTTTCCCAACAGCGACCGCGACGCGTGTCATGCTTTGGCATCGTGCGTCTCGCCCGGATCGCTCTGAGGCATTGCGGGCGCCGGCGCCCACCCTCCCGGCGCAATGACAACCGGCGCCTCCGGTTGCTCCTCGAAATGCGGCGACATGATTTGCACGCCGAATTCGTTGAAGACGTCCACAATCTGGCTATGAAGCTCGCTTAGCATGACGAGGCGTTGCACGGGGTTCACAGGGGCAACATGCAGGTCGTATTCGATGTAAAAGTCCGACAGGGCGCGCTGCAGGACCAAGGGCGCAGGGGATTGCGCCACGCTGCGCGTTCGTGCCGCTGCCAGACACAGCATGGCTTGCACCTGTCGCCATGGCGTGTCGTAACCGATCGTCACCGACGTGCTCACCAGGGCTGGCGCCTTGCCGTCGCGACTTGAATAGTTGTGCACAATGGCCCCGACGACCACCGCATTGGGTATCGTGACTTCTTCCTGCCTGACGTTCGTCAATTTGACCGACAGGGTGTCCACGCTGACCACCACACCCGCCGTATCGCCGATCTGCACCATGTCGCCCGCCTGGAACGCCCGGCTGTAAGTGACGACAATGCCGCTCATCAGTTGGTTGACGATGCCCGCCGAGCCCAGGGACACCATAAGACCGAGGAGCACACTCAACCCCTTGAACACGTCGCTTTGCGCACCGGGGAAATAGGGGTAAGCGAAGGTCAACGCGAGGGCCCACACGACGATGGCCACGATTCGGCGCGAAGCGTCTGCGGTGTCGGGATGCAAACCGGGTACGTTGAGGTGGCGCTGCTGGATTGCCGAGAAGACATTATTGATGAGATTGTGCAGCGCCCGTGTCAGAACAAAGATGACGGCGATCGCAATGAGCCCCGGGATTGCATTGACGATGCCCAGCGCGAATGTGTTGAGCAGGTTCCAGAGGAAGCCGCTGAGGCGCTCGCCCATCGGTTCCGACACTGGAAAGCGTTCCAGCACGTAAATAAGATAGACGTAGATCAGCGCGGCCACGAAGAAAAGGAAAAGCAGTTGCACGATCTGCCGTGCCAATTGGAATGCCGAGCCTGTCCAGTCGAACGTCTTTGAAGTACGACGAAGCAAGTGCGCTTCGACGGCATATTGGATGCGTTCCTGAAGGCGGCTTTGCAGCCGCCCGGCAGTCCACACGAGTATGACCAGCACCGCTGTCGCCAGCAGCGACAGAAGTATGCCGCGGATGATGTTAGGCCAGTGCAGTTGCGCCTGCCGGGCCGCTAACGCGACATCGAGCCGCGTCTGGGTTTCGCTTGCGATCACGTCAAACGGCCGGCTGTCGGCCTCGTCGACATCCCCTTCGAGCAGGGCAAAGAGAATGCGGTCGCCACGTCGGAAGACGATACCGCGATTTTGTCCCAGCGACCCCTGTACGGCCTGCGTGGGCAAACGCAGGATGCTCTCCGGCAAGCCGTCGAGTACCGCGTAGGAGCGCTCGGCGCGCTGCTGTGGTGTGGCCCCACCAAGCGAGGCGCGGAATGTCGCGATAGGGCGATCCATATATCGGAGGTCGGCGGCGGGTGCGTCCTGTGCGGCGCCCGGATGCGAAGCCTGAGCCGATGCAGTCGGAACGCCCGTGAGCATCAGCAGACATGCCAACAGCGACACCGACAGGCCTGCGAGCACGCCGCCCATTTTCCGGCCTAATGATCGCATCGTGCCGCTTCGCATTCTGACGGCAGAATTCGCGTGCGTAGCCATGCAGATCATCATGGATGCTCCTGATTGAAATACCACGGCGGACCCGACGCCATTCTCGCGCGAAGTGCGATGCCCCGGGGGGCAAATTGGTTGCCCTAAACCCCGATGGCGTGTGCGCGCGTCCGGCGCAAGACCGCGGGCCCGAGTCCATTTGACGGGCAGCGCGGTGGCAGCTCAGAAGCTCATGGCGAATCCGAAAGAGACGCCTTGCACGTTGCGTCCGAAGACGTAACGGGCCATGAGCCGCGTACGTGTGACAACCACGGGATACTTGCTGCTGTCCAGCTCCAGCCCAACCCCCAACGACGTCAGATTGTTGAAACCCAGAACGCCGGCGCTATCGCCGAAATACTGCGAATAGGCCGCCTCGAGCACGTAGCGCACCGGCCGGTCGAGCGCACGCAGGCCGGTCGGCGCACGCCAACGCGACCAGAGGCTCAATTGCTGAGCGTTGGCGTTACCCTGTACGCCCGCGGACGAGCTGCCGAAGCTGCGCAGATGAATGTTCGTCAGACGCAGTTCGACGTCGATCTCGTAGGCCTCGCGATAGTGCTCGAAGTCGAGCATGAGCGATCCGCCAAGGCCATAAGCGTTCAGCGCGCCATTCTTGAGAAATTGCGTATCGAGATCGGTCGCGCGGTCAAGCAGGGTTTCGCCGACGCGCAGGTCGCTCACGACCCGGCCCAGGCTGCCGTTCAAAATGGGGCGAAGCACCAATTCGTCTGCCAGACGGAAGTCCCATCCCACGCCGACCGTGGTGCTAAGCGTGTTCCACCGCACCGGAAGCGCCCGGGACTCGGAGCCGTCCGAGGCGATGAACGTCGGATCGTAACGACTGTAGGCGAGCGTGCCCTCCAGGTAGAGCGGAAACGAACGGCTGATCGTAAAGCCGCCGCCAAGCTGTGTCTGCCAGAAGCCGGGATTGCCCGTCGATCCGTTATTGATCGACAGCGAACTCGTGGTGACATCGGGCACGGTCGTGTAGCTCATGATCGCCAGCACGCTGTTCGCATGACTGCGCACGTCGGTGCCGACACGCAGCGGCGTGGTCTGGGCGAGCGCCGCAGGGGCGGCCACCGTCAGGCAGGACAGGGCGCCGAGCAGGGCAGGCCAGATGGCGGGTGGCCAGCGAAGATTGCGCCGGGTTCCACACACACGGGCGCGCTTACTCGTATGTCGTGTCGCCGCCATACTCCACTCGCGTCGTTGACGTTGCAGTGCACACTAGTCGCCGTGAGCCATTGTCGCGGCTGCCCCGCTCGTAGACCATCGGTGTCTGGGGCAACGGCATTGCCCGAACGGGCAATACCGTTGCCCCCATTCCCGATAGCCCGGCGCCGCGATTGCGAAAAGAATGAGGTCACGTTGCCATGGTGCGCACGGGAACATGAACTCGCCCCCTACTCCACATCCTCCATCGCGAACCGCCGGCCGCTGGTTCGGTGCGCTCGGCCTGACGGTCGTGGCCGCGGGTCTCGCCGTGGTCATCGTGGTTGGCGTGCGCGCGACGCTGCTGTATGAAGGCCGTGTCGCGGTGCGCGACGACGCGCGCGAGGCGAACCTGCGCGTGGCCAGGCTCGTGGCACGGGTGGTGGGCGATGACATCGCGACCTGCGCACTCGGACTCAATATGCTTGGCGCAGCCGGTCGTGGCGATCCGGGCGTACAGCTGTCGAACTGCCGGGCGAGGTTCGGTCAACCGGCAAGCGCGCAGGCCCGGACGGACGCTCAGGCGGTGGTCGTGGCCGAAACGGGTCAGGTCGTCTATGAAGCGCTGCCCTCAACAAGTTGCCTCGATCTTCCCTTCGTCCAGCGAATCGTCGACGCGCGGCGGCAAGGTGGCAGCGACACACTTTCAATCTCCACATCGCCGGCGTTGTGTCCGCAGAGCGCCGGGCGCGGTTTGTTGATAACGCACAGCATCCGGCGCGATGACGGTGCGTTCGCAGGTGTGGGCATCGTCACGATCGACGCTCGCTATTTCTCGCGCCTGTTCGCGGGACTCGCGCCGGGCACGCGGGGTGTCGTTTCGCTATTGCGTGGTGACGGCACGGCGCTGGTCAAGTCAACGGCGGCCGGCATATCCGTCGCGAGCGATGTGCCCGCCTCGGCGAGCATGGGCGCATCGACTTCGGCGGTCGCATCCGGGGAGTCCGCTGCAACCTCTGGAGCCGACGGCGAATTCCTTTACGTCAGGCAGCCGGTGCCGGGCTTGCCGATGCTGATCGAGATTCGGGCGCCCAGGAGCGAGATATATGTCAGATGGCGCGAGCGCGCGCTGTGGGTGGGAGGGCTGACGGCGGCACTCGGCGCGGCCTGTCTGATACTCGTCGTCCTGCTCCGGAAACAACGCCAGCGGCGCCATGCCGCCGAACTCGAACTACAGCGACTGGCGAGCACGGATCCGCTGACCGGGTTGGCCAATCGGCGCACACTGGACGAGGCTTATGACCGGGAGTGGCGTCGCTCGATACGCGAGCGCGTGCCGCTGTCGTTGCTGTTTATCGATGTGGACCATTTCAAGACATTCAACGACCGGTATGGCCACCCCGCAGGTGACGACGCACTGGTTGCCGTGAGCCATGCCATCGGGGAATCGATCCGGCGCCCCGGCGATTTTGCCGGGCGCTACGGCGGCGAGGAGTTCATGGTCGTGTTGCCGAATACGGAATCCCGCGGTGCCCGGGACGTTGCCGAGCGCGTACGTACGGCTGTGAGCTCGGCTGCGATCGTCCATGAGGGCACACCGCATGGCCACATAACGGTCAGCATCGGCGTTGCCTCTACCGGAGGGCTGCCGGCGGGCAAACCCGAAGTGCTGCTGCAAGCGGCGGATGAAGCCCTTTACGCGGCCAAGAGCGGCGGACGCAATCGCGTCTGCATTCATGTGAGCGCAGGAGGTGAGCCATGCCCGTTGATTTGACTTTGGAGCAGCGCAGGGCCGCAGGCAAGATGGCGCGTGAGCGCCTGGCGCGTTCTGCGCAGGCGGATGTCGGCAACGTGGACCGCGATCCCGTGACGTTGCTGCGACAGAACAGCGCTGGCCGGGTCGACGCGCTGGTGCCGCTGCGATTCGGACGGATGTCTGTTTCCCCTTTCACGTTCTATCGCGGCAGCGCCGTGCTTCAGGCGCACGATCTGGCGAGAACTGCCACGACAGGGTTCCATTTCCCCATCTGCGGCGATGCCCATCTGATGAATTTCGGCGGTTTCGCTACACCGGAGCGGCAACTCGTCTTCGATCTCAACGACTTCGACGAAGTCGCCCCCGGCCCATGGGAATGGGACCTCAAGCGGCTTTCGGCCAGTTTTGCCATTGCCGGCGAGCATATGGGCGTGGACCGGGGCACGATCAAGGATATCGTGACATCTGCCGTGCGCGAGTATTGCGAGCGGATGACCGAGTATGCAGGCTACAGCGCGCTCGATCTCTGGCACGAGATTGTGACGTTCGACCGGATGGCGGAAACCGCCGTAACAGGTGAGGGGCGGCGTCTGATTCGAAAGACGGCGGAGAAGGCTGCTGGCCGTTCGCACGAGGCGTTGCTCGGCAAGATGGCCAAGCGTGTGGATGGCAAGTGGATCCTTCAGGATGCCCCGCCTGCCCTGTTTCATCCGTCCGGTCCCAATTCATTGCTGGGCAACGCGAAGGCGTGGTCGGACACCAAGGCCTGGAAGGGGAAGCTCGCACAGGCCTTCGACGAGTATCTGGGCACGTTGCCGGTCGACAGGCGTGCGCTCATCGATCAATTTCAGCTTCAGGACATTGCGTTCAAGGTGGTCGGGGTCGGCAGCGTGGGCACGTTCTGTCTCGTCATGCTGTTCGTCGACGCTCACGGCAAGCCATTGTTCCTGCAAGTCAAGGAGGCGCGCGAATCGGTCGTATCCCGCTACTTCCCGACAGGCAAGGTCACGCACGAGGGGCTGCGTGTCGTTGCCGGCCAGCGCTTGCTGCAAGCCGCAAGCGATGCATTTCTTGGCTGGACGACCGGACCCAATGGCCGCAATTTCTACTTCCGTCAGCTGCGCGACATGAAAATATCGGCCGACGTTGAACGGATGAGCGACACGATTCTGTCGGGTTACGCGCGCATTTGCGGCTGGGCGCTCGCGCGGGCGCATGCGAAGTCGGGGGGCATGGCGGTCGAAATCTCGTCATATGCGGGCGATGGGAAGCGTCTGGCCGACGCGATGACCGAGTATGCGCTGGCTTACGCGACACAGAACGAGAAGGACTACGAGACTTTCATTCGCGCCTGCCGCTCGGGAAAGCTGGTCGCACGCAGTGACGAGGACATGGCCGCAGATTTTCGCGTATAGCGCCTATAGCACCTATAGCGCGTGCTGCGCAAACGGCATGCGCGCGTATCCATGCGCATGCCGGTCAGCCTGCAACGATCATGTTCGCTCCTGCGCGGCCCGCTCGATTGCCGACAACAGGTCGCTTCCCAGGAACGGTTTGGTCAGTAATTCGCGTCCGCCCGCACACCAGATCTCGTTTCGCGTAGCCTCGTTGCCGTATGCGGTAACGAATACGGCCGGCGGGCGAGGGTGCGGCAAGGTCTGATAGAACACCGGGCCGCGAAGTCCCGGAAGCTGCACGTCGACGACCATGCAATAGACCGTACGCAGGCATTCGGCGACCCCTTCGTCCTCCGCACTCGCGAAAGCGCGCGTGCGGTACCCGGAGATTCTCAGCAGGCGCTCGACCGCGCGACGCATCCCGGTGTCGTCCTCAAGAATCGCGATTAGCTTCCTTGACGTGGTCATAAGGCGGTCGTATCCATATGAGGATATTGTTCGTCGCAAATCGGAACGGACGCCATCGGGACTTGGGGCAATTCGGATTCCCCGTCGGGCAATTTGGGGCAATCGTCTTTGCTTTGTCCGCTCCACGCGCTACATTGATTTCAATGCGTTCACCGCCCACCGGTGCATCGACATACGGCATTTCACATCACCTTTCCGTCACGAGTATCGCTGCCAGTCGAGGAATGACAATGAGACGACAAGTGTTGGCAATTTCGGTGCTGCTAACGACATGTGTGGCATCGACCGCAACGATGGGGTGGGCGCAGCAGGGAACGCCCGAGCGTGCGTCATCTTCGCCGGCAAGCAACGTCGACCCCGATGCGGTTCAGGCGCTGCACACGATGGGAAGCTATCTGCAATCGCTCCAGCGATTTCGCGTGATGACGGATCTGACAGGCGAGCGTGTGCTGGCCGACGGGCAAAAGCTCCAGCACAACGCGCGGGCTACGCTCGAAATCGATCGACCGAATCGACTGCGCGCTGTCATGAAGAGTGCGCGTACGGAACGCGAGATATTCTTCAACGGAAAGGTCGCAACGCTGTTCTCACCGCAGCAGAAGTACTACGCCTCTGTACCGTTCGAGGGCACGGTCGGCCAGCTGGTCGAGGCGCTGCGAGCGCGATACGGCGTGGAGCTTCCGCTCGCCGACCTGTTCATGTGGGGTACCCCCGAGGCCCGGAATCAGACATTCGACTCGGCGATGTTTGCGGGACAGGATTATGTCGGGAACGATCTGTGCGATCACTACGCATTCCGGCAGCCGGGTATCGACTGGCAGATCTGGATCACTGGCGATGACAAGCCCCTGCCACGCAAGATCGTGGTGACACGCACCGACGACGACGCTCGTCCGCAGTCGGTGTCGCTATTGTCCTGGCAACCCGGCTTTTCCGTCAAGCCGTCGACTTTCGACTTCCGGCCGCCCGAGGGCGCGAAGCGGATCGAAGCCGTCAAATTGCCAGCCAACAAGGGGTGACCTCATGAAAACACGACTCTCCCCCCTGATCCGGTTTTGCGTGAGCGCAACGGCGACGGTGTGCCTTCTTGCCCCGGTGCCGCCATCGGAGGCCGCCGGCCGTGATGGCCGCGGGGCGCATGCGCGCGGCCACGGCGGCGGTAACGCCGGTCAGCACACCGCTCAGCGCCAGAATGCCGGCAATCGGCAACCCGACGCCCGCACGCGCAACGTGCGCAACACCAGCGTGAACAATGTGAATAACGTGAACAACGTCAACGTCAACCGCAATGTGAACGTGAATGTCGACAATCACGGCGGCTACTATCACGGAGGTTGGGACGACGACTATCATCCGGTCGCAACGGCTGCGGCGGTCACGGCTGCCGTAGGGGTAACGGCAGCCGTCGTGGGATCGGTGGTGCATTCGGTCCCTGCGAACTGCGTGCCCGTGAACTACCGCGGCATGATCTATCAGCAATGCGGCAACACGTGGTATCAACCCCAGGGAACCCAATTCATCGTGGTCAATCCGCCCTATTGAAACGTGCGCGGCCCGAGGGTTCGGGGACTGGCGGGGCTTGCCGTGCGACGAGATCAAACGTTTTCCGGCGCATCGGTGTGGCGAAGGGTGTGATCGGCACCGCTCGAGGCGAGCGGCAACCAGAGCGTGAATTCGGTCCCGCCGCCGGGGCGGGGGCGGGCAGAGATGTTGCCTTTATGGGCATCGGCGATCGAGCGCACGATCGAGAGTCCAAGTCCCGTGCCGCGTTCCTTGGTCGTGTAGAACGCTTCGAACAGGCGCTCGACGTTCGTGTCTTCGATGCCAACGCCGCGATCTGCGACGACAAGCTCGACGGCGTCCTCGACGAGGCGTGTCGTGACGGATAGTTCCCGGTCCTGCTGCTCGGCGTTCTCCATCGCATCCATGGCGTTGACGCACAGGTTCAGTAAGATTTGCTGCAACTGCACCTGGTCGGCGAGCACCTGAGCATCGCGTGTGCCGAAGGCCGTGCGAAGCACGATGCCGCGGCGTCGTGCTTCCGGGTGCACAAGTGATATCGCGCGCTCCAGCACGGCATCGAAGGCGACCGGTGTGAAGGTGATCGCCTGTTTTTGCAGCAAGGCGCGCAGACGCACAATCACGTCGTGCGTGCGAAGGGCGTCGCGCCTGACATCGGTCAGAATCTCCCGTAATTCGGAGGCGTTCGGACCTTCGCTCTGCATCATGAGGTCCGCCGCGTCGATGTTGCTCAGAATCGCGCCAAGCGGCTGGCCGATTTCGTGAGCGATGGACGCGCTCAACTCGCCCACGGTCGCAATGCGCGACGCGCGGGTGAGGTCGGCGCCGCGTTTCATGGCATCGAGTTCGGCACGGCGCCGCTCGCGGCGCTGATTGAGCATGGCCAGAATCGTGATGGCCTGAGCACCAATGACGAAAATCACCACGGCGATTTCCTTCCAGTACTCCCGATAAGGCGAATGAGGGGCGTTGAGCCACTTACAGTCGGGACCCAGCGCGCTTTCCGAGATGCCGAGCCTTCGCAGCACCGCGATGTTGGCCACGCACCGGGCAGGCAGTATGGGCAGCGTTGATGCTCCGACATCGGGACGCGTGGTGCCTGCGTCTGCCATTAGCATTCTCGCGGCGACCTCACCCGTGTTGCGGCCGTTCTCCGCAAGGTCGTACACGGCCCCCGCCGCGGCACCGTGTTCGATGTAGTTGGCATACCAGCCATATATAGGCACAGGTGCATCTCCTGCAATCTTGTCGATCAACTCGAACGGGAAGTAGCGCCGGCCCTCGTTATCGCGATACTGCGTGCCATAAAGCACGGCACTTGTGTGCTTGTCGAGCCGGGCGAGCCTCGTTCGGAGTTCCTGTGCCGACATGCCTTCCCATCGCTCGATGGCGGCCCATTTCCGCCCATTGACCGCGGCCGCTTCGACGATCTCGTCGGAGAATCGCCTGTCCATTTCGGCGCTGCCACCGATTACGACCAGGTGCGTGGCGCTCGGCTGTAGCGCACCGATGATGGCAAGTGTCTTCCCGACCTCGATTCGGTAAGGGATCATCACGAACGTCTGCGGGAACGCACTCGTCTTGCGCAGCCACGCTTCGGGCACGCTTGTCACAATGACCGGCGTGCCGGGCCAGATGGCTTCGTGGTGCGTACGGGCGAACTCCGCGGCGTAGTTGCCAATGGCAATCACGAGGTCGATACGCTGTCCCGCGTATTTCTTCCTGAGCAACGCGAAGAGCTCCGGGGTAAGGAGGTCGCCCCCAAATCGAAGCCCGTCCAACGTGTCGAGAAATGTTTCGGTGCCAAGCGGCAGCGCGGCGTTCAAGACGGTGCGGATGGCCTGCGTCTGCATCAATACGGCAGCCTGCATGGGGTCGCCACCGGTGAGAAGCACCACTTTCGGAGGTTCGGCGCTCCGCGCGTCAGGCGCGACGACGCCACATGTGACGACGACCGCCAGCGACACGGCGACTCGGAACGCTCGCATGAAGGCACCGTTCACAGCGTATTTGCGAAGGCGTGGCGAGACTCGGCACCGGCGCGCGTACCGGTGTTTCCGGCACGTGGCAATCCCGTCAACGACGTGGGGACCGAAGCGTCGTCGTCGACGATATGCACTACCGAATCACGGCTGAAGTTCATAGCTTCTCCGCATGGCACCGGACAGTTAAATTTCCCCCGAAATTGCGGTATTTCTGTGTAGGAATAATTCTTGTGAAGTAATAAAAATTACTTAGGCATACACGTTAATTGAGTATTTGTATTTCTAGATGAATTCGCGCAGAAATATCCCAGTTGTCCGAGCGTTTTCAATTGATAGCATCCTTCGGTGACTTCGTAAAGCCGGGATTCCAGTCATCCCTCGCCGATATTGATACGTGAGGCAACAAGCGATTGTCCGGGAGCCTGTTTCCCATTTGGCTTCATAGGCCGGAAATATTGCCCCGCAGGGGAATTGGCTTGCCCTAAATCCCTATGGCGCCGGCTTCTCGTCCGTGAGGAAAATGCGGGAAATCATATGGGAGCTACGACATCTTCATGAATAACTACACTGGGCATACCTGAACGCTTCCGACGTTACATGCCCTGAACCATCGAAAACCCCCGATCGTTCGGGACCAGTGCATGCAGCGGCTCATTGTGGTCTGAGTTGGCGAGGGAAACCATGCAATTTGAAACGAACGGCAGCGCGCCCCGGCGTCTGCATCATCTGTTGACACGATGGATTATCGGCGCCTGGATAGTCGCGATGATGGCGGCGTGTGCCAACCAGACGACGGCGCCAGTGCCCGATGCGAGCCGTAATACGCCCGCGGCGTACGCTACAGGGTCCTCGGCCTCAGTGTTGCCGTCGTGGCGGGACGGCAGCGCGCGCCATGCGATTCTGACGTTCATCGCGAACGTCACGCGCGAGGGTTCTGCAACGTTTGTACCGCCCGAAGCCCGGATTGCCGTATTCGATAACGACGGGACGCTCTGGAGCGAACAACCTGCCCCGTTCCAGTTGCTGTTCATGATCGATCGATTGAAAGCGGCCGCCCCGGCGCATCCCGAGTGGCAACGCAGTTCGGCGTTCAGGGCGTTAATGGCCCACGACGTTTCGGCGCTGTCAGAGCACAGAAAAGAACTGCTGCAAATGCTCTCTGTTGCAAATAGTTCAATGACGACGGATGAATACGATCAATCGATTCGCTCGTGGCTGACCAGCGCGACACATCCAACGCTTCACCGGCCGTATACGGAGCTTGTGTATCAGCCGCAACTTGAACTGCTTGATTTACTACGGGCAAATGGATTTCAGGTATGGATTGTCTCTGGCGGTACTGCGGAATTCATGCGCACGTGGGTCACCGAGGCTTACGGAATTCCGCCGGATCGAGTCGTCGGGACTCAGGAAAAGCTAACGTACGAGATGCGCAATGGGAAGGGCGTGCTGGTGCGCCACCCCGGTTTTGATTTTGTCGACGACGGCGCGGGCAAGCCGGTTGGAATTTTCCGTGCAATCGGCCGGAGGCCCATCCTCGCGTTCGGTAATTCCGACGGCGATCGGGAAATGCTTGAATACACAGCCACCGGACCCGGGCCGAGCCTCGCACTTCTCGTTCATCACGACGACGCCGAGCGTGAATTCGCTTACGACCGGAAATCGTCGTTGGCACGCCTCGACAAGGCGTGGAACGAAGCCGTTGAACGTGGATGGGTCGTCGTCAGCATGAAGCGGGATTGGGCGGCGATATATCCGATGCCGAAGTCTGCTTTGGCGAAATAACCCGGGAAAAGGTCCGGCGCGAAGTCAATCCCTCTGATCGAGCGCATGCCATCACCTGATCGCGGAAGAACAGGCCATATATATCCGACGGGATAAAGTGCAAGATATCGATGACGTAATAGGCGAGCAACCGGTGGCGTGGTTCGAGACACGAGTGCCGCCCCAATCAGCACCTGCACGTGCCGAATCGGCACGAAGCGGCATTTTCCGCCGCCTACACTCCGCTTCCTGAGACTGGCAGATGGTCCCGGCGCGCCGCCCTGGCGTTTGCGGGACGTCCATACATCGACTTTCAACGCCAGCGATCTAGAGGAGCACGGAATGACCGGTAACACCAAGCCCCACAACCCGTGGCGGGAAATCTGCGCCGCGAGTATCGGCAACGCACTCGAATTCTACGATCTGCTGATCTATGGCTACTTCGCCATCGTCATCGGTCAGTTGTTCTTTCCCGCGCACGACGCCACCACGTCGCTGCTGCTCTCCGTGGGCACGTTCGGCATTTCGTTCGTCACGCGCCCGCTCGGCTCGATCATTCTCGGCAGCTACGCCGACCGTGCCGGCCGTAAGGCATCGCTCACCGTGTCGATTGGCTTGATGATGGTCGGTACGGCCATGATCGCGTTTGCTCCGACCTACGAACAGATCGGCATTCTGTCGCCGCTGATGATCATCGTCGCGCGTATGCTGCAAGGCTTTTCGACCGGCGGCGAGTTCGGCGCCGCCACGGCATTCATGGTCGAGCACGCCGACGCCAAGCGTCGCGGCTTCTTCGCCAGCTGGCAGATGTCCACGCAAGGCCTGGCGACGGTGCTCGCCGCAGGTGTCTCGGCGCTGCTGAGCCTGTTGCTCACCGCCGATCAACTGAGCGCGTGGGGCTGGCGTGTCGCCTTCGCGGTGGGCCTGCTCATCGGTCCGGTCGGCCTGTACATTCGCCGCAATATCGACGAAACCGCCGACTTCAAGAAGCTCGGCGAAAAACAGCGCGAGAAGTCGCCGCTGCGCGAAGTCTTCGGGCGCGACCGCGTCAACATGTTGCTCGGCGCAGGCGTCGTGGCCGCTGCCACGGCATTCAACTACGTTCACAAGCTCTACATGCCGACGTACGCCGTCAAGCAACTGCATATCCCGGCGACGTCGTCGTTCATCGGCGCCGTCGTGACCGGCATGATGCTCATGATCGCCGCGCCGGTCGTGGGCCATCTGTCCGATCGCTTCGGCCGTATTCGCGTGATGCTGTGGGCGCTCGTCGCCGTGGGCGTGACGACGTATCCCCTGTTCGTGCTGCTCAACCGCCATCCGACATTCCAGACGTTGCTGATGGTGCAGGCGCTCGTGGGTCTGCTCATCGCCGTGAGCCTGGCACCCCTGCCCGCGCTGCTGGCCGACATCTTCCCGACGAGCAAGCGCGGCACGGGGCTGGCGCTGTCCTACAACTTCTCGGTGACGCTCTTCGGCGGCTTCGCCCCGCTGATCGTGACCTGGCTGATCGACGACACGCAGAACAAGCTCGCACCGAGCTTCTACGTGATGGCGACGGCCGTGCTCAGTATCGCCGCCGTGACGGCGCTCGCCCGCCGCGTGCGGGCCGGCAAGATCGCTGGCGTTACCGGCACTCCCGGCCCGGCCGGCACTACGCACGGCACGCCGCGCGCCACGAAGGCCTGATGACGGCCTGATGACGGCTGGAAGGCCGCCCGTTCCCAACCCCCATGCACTGATTCGAGCCGCAACGACGACGTCCGCATTTCCCCTTGCGCGACGTCGTCTCTTTTTTCCTGCGGCATCTCTGCGGAGCCTTATCCATGACCACGCTCGAAGCGATCCGCGCCGCCTTGCCGGCGTACCCCATCGAAGTCTCGTTTCCCGATATCACCCGCTGGCGCGAAGGCAATACGGGCGTCGACTATCTGCACACGTTCGATAGCGGCAAGCCCGGCAAGCACGTGATGATTCTCGCGCTCACTCACGGCAACGAAGTGAGCGGCGCCATCGCGGTCGATGCGCTGTTGTCTTCGGGGCTGCGGCCCGTGTCCGGACGCCTGTCGCTCGGTTTCGGCAACGTCGGGGCGTACGAGGCGTTCAGCGCGCAGAATGCCGACGCCACGCGCTTTCTCGACGAAGACATGAACCGCGTGTGGACGGTGTCGACGCTCGACGGCGACCGCCAGAGCCGCGAACTCACGCGTGCGCGCGTCATGCGCCCGTTCATCGATACGGTAGATCTACTGCTCGATATTCACTCGATGCACGAAGCGTCGGCGCCGCTGATGATGACCGGGCCGCTCGAAAAGGCGATTGCACTGGCAGCCGAACTGGGAACGCCGGAACACGTCATCATCGACAAGGGCCATGCCAACGGCACACGCCTGCGCGATTACGGCGGCTTCGGCGATCCGGCCAGTCCGAGGAATGCGCTGCTCATCGAAACGGGACAGCACTTTGCCGCAAGTGCGCGTGACGTAGCGCTCGACAGTACGGCTCGCTTCCTGCTGCATGCGGGGGTCGTGACCGAGGCAGCTGTCGCTGCGTTCCTCACGCAGACGCCGGTGCGCCAGAAATTCGTCGAAATCACGCAGCCGGTCGTGGCGCGCTCGATGGACTTCCGCTTCTCGCAGCCCTTCACCGGCCTGGAAGTCATCGAGAAGGCCGGCACCGAGATCGCGCGCGATGGCGACGAGGTAATCGTCACGCCGTACGACAACTGCGTGATCGTGCAGCCTTCGATGCGTCATCTGGGCGTGAACGTAACGATGATGCGGCTCGGCCGTTTGCTGGATCGCTGAGCGGGCCGGACGCGGCGTACCGCCGCGCTCAGAACGTCCCCAGCAGCGAGCCCACGACGATCACTGCAACGAGGGCGATCAGCGCGCTTACGATGCTCGTCATGACGATGTCGAGATAGCTCTCGCGGTGCGTACTGCCGCACACGGCCAGCAAGGTGACGACCGCGCCGTTGTGCGGCAGGCTATCGAGCGTGCCCGAGGCGATGACCGCCACGCGGTGCATGAGCGCGGGATCGATGCCGTGTTGTGCGGCGAGGCTGACGTAGGCGGGCCCGAGCGCGTCCAGCGCAATGGTTAGCCCGCCCGAGGCCGAGCCGGTGATGGCGGCCAGCAAATTCGCGGAGAGTGCGAGCGAGACGAGCGGCCCGCCGTCGATGGAGAGTACCCAGTCGCGCACCACTTCGAAGCCCGGCAGCGCGGCGATCACCCCGCCATAACCGACGAGACTTGCCGTACACATGATCGGCAACACGGACGCGTTGGCGCCAGCGTCCATGGTCTTGCGAAGCGCGGGCAGACGCCGCCATTGCAGCGCTACGAGTACGAGAATGGCGCTTGCCAGCGCCACGCAAACGCCCCATACGCCCGCCACGCTCTGCAACGTGATGCCGCCCCATTCCGGCTGCGCGAGGAAGCTGGCGTCCAGCCGTGGAAAAACGATCACGTTCATCACGAAATTGCCCGCGATCACGACGAGCAGCGGCAGGGCGGCGGTGACGATGCCGGGCAACACGTCGTTGCGATGGCCTTGTTCGATCTCCGCCGGATCGAACTCGCGCGCGACACTGGCGCGTTCGCGCACGACCGTCGGGTCGGGCGCCTTGTCCCAGACTTCCTGCTCGGCGTAACCGTGCCCGGCGTGACGCGCCTGTGCCTCGCGCCACGACAGCCACCACAGACCTGTGCCCAGCATGATCGCCGACGCCATCAATCCCAAACCCGGCGCGGCGAACGGCGTGGTGCCGAAGAAGGGCATCGGGATGGCGTTCTGAATGGCGGGCGTACCCGGCATGGCGGACATCGTGAAGGTCGACGTTCCCAGGGCGATGGCGGCGGGCATCAATCGTACCGGGATGTTCGCTTCGCGAAAGAGCGCGTGCGCCATCGGTGCGAGTACGAAGAACGCCACGAAAAGGCTGACGCCCCCGTACGTGACGAGCGTACCGCCAAGCACCACGGCGAACATGGCGCGCCGCGCACCGAGCTTGTCGGTCAGGAATGCGGCGATGGACCGGACTGCACCACTGTCTTCCATCAACTTGCCGAACAACGCACCGAGCAGGAACAAAGGGAAGAACTGAGCGACGAACCGCGCGGCGTTCTGCATGAACGTCTGGGTCCAGTGCGCGAGCATCGGCTCGCCCGAGAGCGCGGCCGCGAGCATGGCCGCGGCAGGGGCGAGCAACAGCACGCTCCACCCGCGATAGGCCAGCCAGACGAGAAGTGCGAGCCCGATCAGAATGCCGGCGAGCTCCATTCAGGGCGCCTCCTGCAACGGGTCGAGGTCAAGCGAGGAGCGATGGCCGAGGTCGGCGCCGTGGGCGTGGAGGAAAGCGTCCGCACAGCGGCGCCCCTCGTCGCGCAACATCACGAGGAAGTCCCATTCGGCCGAGAGCTTGGACGAGTAGCCGAGCGTCGTCATCAAGTCGCTCGCGATCCGGTGCATCCGCATTTGCGCCCAACGCCGGCCTTCGTCGCTGCCGGCGTCCACCACCTGACGCAGTACCGCGATCATCCGCAATTCCTTGAGCAGCGTGGCGTTGAACGAGACTTCGTTGACGCGGTTCAGAATCTCTCGCGCCGAGCGCGGCACTTCGTTGCGCTCGACCGGGTTCACCTGCACGAGGATGGTGTCGCACGACGCGGTCTCGCGCACCAGCGGCGTGATCGACGGATTGCCTGCGTAGCCACCGTCCCAATAGGGTTCGCCGTCGATGTCGATGGCGCGGTAGAGCATGGGCAGGCAGGCCGACGCGAGCAGGACATCCGGCGTGATCTCCGCGTTGCGGAACACGCGGCCGCGTCCCGTATGCACGTTCGTTGCGGTAATGAAGAGCTGGATGGGAGAGTCGTCGGAGGCGCTGGAAATGCCGTCGAAATCGATGTGATCGGCCAGCAAACGACGCAGCGGATTGAATTCGAGCGGGGCCAGATCATAGGGCGACACGACGCGTGCCGCCAGATCGAAAAACATGAAGAACGGTGAGTTATCGAGCGACCAGCGGCCAAGCACGATGTCGAGCGGGGTGCGTCGCAAGGGACTGAACCGCCCGGCGTGAGCCACGTCTCGCCAGAACTGTTCGAGCGCGCCGCGCGCGGCGTCGGGGCCGCCGCGGGCGTAGCCGGTAGCGAGTACGGCCGCGTTCATGGCCCCGGCGGACGTGCCGGAGATGCCTTCGATGTGGAAGGGCGCGTTGGCGGTGTCGTGGGAGATCGCTTCAAGCAGTCGGTCCAGCACGCCCCACGTGAACGCACCGTGCGCGCCGCCGCCTTGCAGCGCGAGGTCGACGGGGAGCGTAGTGCGACCGGTCGCGCTGGCGCGGGTCGACGCGCGAGTGGCGCGGGCGGTTTTGGCGCGGCCGACGGCGCTGGCAGTGCTGCCGGCGCGTGCGGGCCGATGCATCGACTTAGTCGGTCTGGTCGATTGCGTCGATTGCGCCCGTTGGGTGGATGGCGAGCGTGGCATGATCCCTCGGCGATGCGGCGTCACGCAGGTAAGCGCGGGCCGCGGGGGTCGTTACGAGAGTACGGTTGCAGCAGGTACGCAGTTTGCGCTGCAACATAACCACTGTCTCAGATAAATATGAATTGGGCAACCTCACGGGGAGCGAGGTTTTCGGATACGAACGCCCAGACCACAGGGTGGAACGCGGTACGCGCGAATCCGGTGGCGGCGGCCGCCACCCGGGCAAACGTCAGGCGGCGTGCGGAACCTGGGCGTTGTCGACATCGCTGGTATCGGCACCGCCCGCGCTGTCTTGCGACGGTTTGCCGCGACGCAAACTCAGCTGCGCGAGCACATCGGCGTGCTGATTGCCCCATCGGTACAGCATCTCGATCGGCTCGATGAACAACTCGCCGAGCGGGGTGAGCGAGTATTCGACCTTGGGCGGCACGACCGCGTAGACCTCGCGGTGGATCAGCCCGTCACGCTCAAGCTCGCGCAACGTTTGCGTAAGCATCTTCTTGGAGATCCCGGGCAACCGGCGTTGCAACTCACCGGTACGCGTCGTGCCGCACTGCAAGGCGTAGAGCACCATGCTCGTCCACTTCACGCTGAAGAGCTCCAGCACGCGACGCGGCACGCAGGTTTCCTCGAAGACGAAAGGTTCGGGTTTGCTCATGGTAACCAAATGGTGACTATTCAACTAAAAGGTGCCTACTGGGGGTTTTGACCCTTCGTCACTATACTTTGTGACGATAGTGCGCGTCACCCCACGAGCGTGAGCTTCCAGACATCGAACGGGGATTCGCCGCGCGCGAGCAAACGGAGAACCCAATGAGCAGTTTGTCGAAAACAGCCATCTCGATGCTGGATCTGGTGCCGGTGCGCGCCGGCGGTACGGTGGCTGAGGCCCTGAAGCAGTCCACCGAACTGGCCCAGCACGTCGAACGTCTGGGCTTCACGCGATTCTGGCTGGCAGAACACCACAATATGGATGGCATCGCGAGTTCCGCGACCTCGCTACTGATCGGTCATGTGGCAGGCAAGACGTCGCGCATTCGCGTGGGCTCGGGGGGCGTGATGCTGCCCAACCATCCGCCGTTGGTCATTGCAGAGCAATTCGGCACGCTCGCCGCCCTGTACCCGGGACGCATCGATCTCGGACTGGGGCGCGCACCGGGCGCCGATCAGGCGACAATGCGCGCGCTGCGCCGCGATCGTCTGGGCAGTGGCGACGACTTCCCCGAACAGGTCGCCGAACTGCGGGCATTGCTTGCACCGGCACAACCGGGGCAGCGACTCGTCGCCACTCCTGGTGCGGGAAGCGATATTCCCGTGTGGCTGCTCGGCTCATCGCTTTACTCTGCGCAACTCGCCGCGCATCTCGGCTTGCCGTACGCGTTCGCTTCGCACTTCGCGCCGCGTTTTCTGTTCGACGCGATCCGCATCTACCGTGAGCTTTTCCGTGCGTCGGCCGTCCTCGACAAGCCATACGTGATGGTCGGCGCACCGGTCATTGCCGCGCCAACGGATGAAGAGGCCGCGTTCCTCGCAACCTCGTCGCAGCAGAAAATCCTGGCGCTCATGCGCGGGCAAAGTCTCAAGCTGCAACCGCCGGTCAACGACATGGACGAACGCTGGGACCCCGCGGAGCAGCATTCCGTGGAAGCCTTCCTCGGGGTCGCCGTCGTGGGCGGGCCGGAGCGTATCAAGGCAGGTTTGTCGGATCTTGTCGAGCGCACGCAGGCCGACGAATTGATGCTCGTCACCGACATCTACGATCCGGCACTGCGCCTGCGCTCGTGCGACATTGTGGCGTCCGTCTGCCTGTCGTCGCGCTAACGGAACCGGCCGATGGAGAACGGCGAGAGGTCAAGTGTGGGCCGGTCGCCGTTCACGAGCCCGGCGATGGTGCGTCCGGTTGATGCGGCCGCTGTCAGCCCGACATGGCCGTGCCCGAAGGCATAGAAGGCGTTGGGCACCTTCGACGCCGCGCCGAGCACCGGCAGCGAGTCCGGCGTGCTTGGACGAAAACCTTGCCAGCGCGCACCGTCCACCGATTGCGTCGACTTCGCGCCTTGCACGGCCCCCGGAAACATCTTGTGAAGCTGCCGGATCAGCAGATCGGCGCGCCGCCAATTCGGCGGTGCCTGCAAACCTGCGAGTTCGACCGTGCCGGCACCGCGCAGACGGCCATTCATCGGCGTGGCAAACAATTTGCCCTCGGCCCACATCACCGGCCGTGACGGCATCTCGTCGGGCGTGGGAATCTCCACGTGATAGCCGCGCTCGGTATCGAAGACGATGCTGTCGCCGAGTTGCCGCACAAACGGCGCCGACCACGCGCCCGCCGCGACGACAACGGCGCTTGCTGCTTCGCGCCCCTTGTCCGTATGCACGGCAACGGCTCGTACACCGTTGGTTTCAATCGCCGTGGCCGAGGCATCGACGACACGACCGCCGCGCGCCACGACCTGAGTCGTCAGACGTGCCAGCAGCGCGCCGGGGTCGGACGTGTGCCCCGTCTCGCTGATGTAGCGCGCGCCGATGAAGTCGTTCGACAGCGTTGGCTCGAATTCGCGAAGCGCTCCCGCGTCCAGCGTTTCGATCTGCACGCCGTTCTCCCGGCGCAACGCCATTCCGCTTTCGTCGCCCGACATGCCGCTCTGGCTGGAATAGGCAATGAGATAACCCTTGCGTGTGACGAGATCGTTCGCGTTGGCGTCGTCGAGCAGCGGCTGATAGGCGTCGAGCGCCGGGCCGAGCAGGGCGCGCAGCGCGCGCGCCTGCGCGGAGACTCGTGCCGGTTGACTGGCCGCGACGAAGCGCAGGAGCCACGGCACCATGCGCGGAAGGTAACGCCAGCGCAGCACGAGAGGGCCGTCGGGTTGCATCAGCCAGCCAGGCACCTGCCAGAGCACGCCGGGCATGGCGATGGGCACGACCGAGGAACCGTTGATGCAACCGGCATTGCCAAGTGAGGCCGCCTGACGCGCCGACTGCCGGTCCACGACGGTGACGGTGTGTCCGGCACGCTGAAGATAGGCGGCGGTACACACGCCGACCAAACCGCCCCCGATAACGACGACGGGACGCGAATCGCTCATGAAGCCGTCCTGCAAGAAATCGAAAACGCCTAGTGTACTGCGGGACTGCGCCGTGCACATAAGGTGAGCGCTTGCATCATCGGCGAGCGCCTTCCCGGCGTGTCGTCGAACCCCTCGTCGTCAGATCATTTCCAGCGGACGTTTGCGAGACGGCGCTTCGAAGTGATGATCGAGCAGGGCAAGTTCTTCCGCCGTCAGTTCGATGTCGTGCGCAGCGCGATTGGCCCGCACGTGCGCTTCGGTCCCGGCCTTCGGAATCGCAATGACTCCGGGCCGGCTCAAGACCCAGGCGAGCGCGATCTGCAACGGTTCGACATGCCGTTTGCGGGCAATGTCGCCCAGCACGCCGGAAGTCGGCAGCCTGCCTTGCTCGATGGGCGAATAAGCCATCATCGGCAGCTTGCGTGCTGCGAGCCATGGCGCCAGATCGTATTCGGGGCCACGTCGCGACAGGTTGAACAGCACCTGATCGGTGGCGCACGCATCGCCGCCGTGCGTGTCGAACAATTCCTCCATGTCGTCCGTATCGAAATTGCTCACGCCCCACCGGCGAATCTTGCCGGCATCGATCAACGCTTCGAAGCCGGCAATCGTGTCTTCGAGCGGCACGTCGCCCCGCCAGTGCAACAGATAGAGATCGATGCGGTCGGTGCGCAGGCGCGAGAGACTTCGCTCGCACGCGGCAACCACACCGTGCTTCGAGGCGTTGTGGGGGTAGACCTTGCTCACGAGGAACACCTCGTCGCGCAGGCCGTCGAGCGCTTCGCCAACGAGACGTTCCGTCGCGCCCTCGCCATACATTTCGGCGGTATCGACCAGTGTCATGCCGAGCGACACGCCAAGACGCAACGCTGCGATTTCCTCGCGACGCCGCTCAGGCTTTTCGCCCATCATCCATGTGCCCTGACCGAGCACCGGTACGGTGTCGCCTTGAGGGAAAGTGTTGTTTCGCATGATCCGTCCTCCTGGATTTTTTGTGACCGATTTTGTGACCATTATCTGCCTGCATGTCGAGCGATGACCAGTGCGGTGAGGGTTGCACGCAACACTTCGAGGTGTGGTCCTATCTTTCGGATCGGATTCGTCCTAGACAGGGGGCAGACAACGCCGCTTTTGCATTCGTACCCCCGATCTCTCGGATAGTTCACAGACCTTTCGGCGAATTGCCGCGATAACCTGATTTCACCGATGCACATTGCGAATGTTGCTCCGCAGCGAGACGGCTCGGTGATGGCTCCCGCGATGTGCGTCGGGTCTTGGGAAGGCGGACGGAAATTAATTCGCTTCGAACGAAAAAAGAAAGCCCCGTGGGCGGGGCTTTAAAGGCCGACCGGCGGTGCGTCGGCCAAGGAGGTTCGTCGGTTGCGCATCAAGGAAGGGTCTTGCGCGTCGAGGCCATGTTGTCGACATTGCCGGGCCGCCCATGGGGAGGAGGAATCCGAATGTGGTGCGAAAGATGAGTAACAAAATGTGACGATTTGCGACCTTTTCGTGACATGGCGGTAACGCGATAATGGGGCACCCCAACACAGCAGAGGAGTGCCCCCGAGATGGTCAAAGCGATCAAGTTCCAATCCTTCGGCTCACCGATTACGGCCGTCGAGCGCTACGCGCCGCCGGCGATCTTCTTTCACTGGGCTGTTGCGCTGCTGATCGTGATCGCGTATGCGGCGGTGATCGCGAAGGGATACCTGCCAAAGGGAAGTGCGCCGCGGGCATTGTCCATGACGATCCATGAGTGGGCAGGGATTGCGGTGTTAATACTGGCCGTGCCGCGATTGTTGTGGCGTCTGGTCAGGGGGGCGCCGGGGGCGTTACCCGGTCAGGGATGGCCGGCGCGTTTCGGCTCGGCAGCGGTGCACTTGCTGCTTTATGTATTTCTGTTTGCGCAGCCGGTGCTGGGTTATCTCACGCTCAACGCCGGTGGGCACGGACTCACGATTCCGGGGCTTGACATGGCGTTGCCGCAGTTCATCGATAAGGACGACGAACTGCGCCGGTCGATCAAGGACATCCACGAAACGCTGGGAAGCGCGTTTTATTGGGTTATCGGGCTGCACGCGCTCGCGGCACTCTGGCATCACTACTTTCGACGCGACGATACGCTGCGTCGCATGCTCTGAGCTGCGTGCCCCCGTGCACTCCTAGAACGCGAACCGCATGCCCGCGAACACGCTGCGCCCGTCGCCGGGGTAGAACACCGCGGTGTTCGCGGTTCGGGCATCGGTCACGGTGCTGAAGTCGGATACGTAGCGCTTGTCCGTCAGGTTGCGAGCATCGACATAGAACGTTACACCGCGCTGAAGCAGATACGACGCCTGCAAGCCAATCAGCGTGTAGCCGGGAACGCGCATTGTGTTCGCATAGTCGACCCACGCACCGGTCGGTACCCAGTCGAGCGACGCGGCGATCTGGAAGCGATTCGTCAATGCGTAGCCCAGTGTGGTGCGCAACACGTGCGTCGGCACGCCCGCGATCCGGTTGTTGCCGTACTGCGGGTCGTCGCGGAAGCGGAAATCGCTGTAGTTCCAGAGTTGCGACAGCGTCACGCGATCGCCCGTGGCGACAATGTTCTTTAACAAATCGACCGAAGCGCCGACTTCGAGCCCTTGCAGCACCGTCTTGTTCGCGTTGAAGGTGGCGGCCGGGACATCGGGGTTCGTTGTGTACTGGAGCAACTGATCGCGCACGAGCGAGCGGTAGGCCGTCACGTCCCACGCCACCCGATCGAGCTTGCCGCGCGTGCCGGCTTCGATCGTCCAGGCGTGTTGCGACGCGAGTGGAACGAAGCGGGAAGTCGCGCCGAAGGTTTGAGAAAGATCGGTGAAATCGGGCACGTCGGCGCTGCGCGTGACATCGATGAACGCCTGAACGTCCTTGCGCGGTTCCCAGAGCAGACCGATTTTCGGATTCACACCCGAGTAGGCGGCGCTCGTCGAACGATAGTTGAGGTCGCCGGGCACGCCGCCATAGTCGATGTACTGACGTACGTCACGATAGGCTTTGGCGCCGACCATCAACCCGAGCGTCGGAAGGAAGAAGAGGCGATTCTCGAAATACGCCTCGTAGTTGTACGCGCTCTGACGCGAATCGAGCGTTTGCGCGCCACGGTTGCCATTCACGTTGACGTACTGATCGGCCTTCGTATTGCCGCCGAAGAAGCGCGCGCCGACGATCAGGTCGTTGCGCATGCCGGCGAGCGTCAGGTTGGCCGTGTAACGCGGTGCGACGCCGTATGTCCAGCCGTCCTGATCGATGACCTGAAAGATCGGGTGATACAGGCTCTTGTGAATGACCCACGAAGCGATGTCGAGCTGGCCGACGTCGAAACGGATCGTGGTGAGGTTGCCCAGCCGCTCGGTGCGCGTATTGCGCGCCTGATCGCCGGAGATGGCGGAGGCCGCGGCTTTCGTCGGATTGTTGAGGGCGTCGAACAGCGACAACGTGCCGGGCAGCTTCTGGTCGACGATGTACGCGCCAAAGAAGAAGCGCGTTTCGACGCGTGGCGAAAATTTGTAGCCGATGTTCGCGTTGATCTGGGCATAGTTGCCCTTGGCGTGATCCCGATAGCCGTCGGAACGATTCAGGGTGACGGTGGCAAGCGCGTCGAGCGGGCCGAAGATGCGCGACATCTGAGCGCTCGCCCGCACGGTGCCGAAGCTGCCGCCTTCGAGACGGAACTGATCGGGGGCCTCAGCCGTGTAGGCGGTCGGTGTGACGAAGTTCAAGGCACCGCCGAGCGTCGTCGAGCCGTAAGTCAGGCCGTTTCCGCCCTTGTAGATCTCGGTCGAGCGCAGACCGATCGGGTCGATCTGATAGTAGTCGCCGCTGCCGTCGGCCGAGTTGGTAGGAATGCCGTCCTGCAAGAGTTCGAGACCGCGCACGTGGTAGCCGCGCGCAATGCCCGAGCCTCGGATCGATACGCGCAGTTCCTGACCGTACCGGTTCTGCACGAATACGCCCGGGCTGTCCTTGAGCACGTCGCGCAGGTTGAACGCGTAGGTGTCGCGATACGCATCGGCATCGACGAAACCGACCGAACCGGCCGTCTGAAAGAGATTGGCTTTCTGCTCCTCGACGCTCGGCGACGTGAGTGATTCCGGCGGTGCGGTGACTGTCGTGGTTGGCAGTGTTGTGACCGGCGCGGCACTGCCCTGTGGTGCGGCCGGGAGATCTGCTTGAGCTACCCGCAACGCGGACACCGGGGCCGCGGATGCGGCCTCGGTCGCCGGCGAACGTGGCGGGGTCTCGGCGCGCCCGCCCGCGTGGGTGGCGGCATGTGTCGCGTCGACGGCAACGCTCAGGCCAGTCGAGGCGGGATCGTTAGTGAGTGCGTGTGCGGCGCTGCCCAGTGAAGCAAGGGCGAGCGCGATGGCCGTTTGCAACGGCTTCTGCGTGATGGAACGTGACATGAGTGTCTCTCTCGCGACCGCGCGACGGTCGCCTGATGATCGTGAGATGACGAACGCGACGCGTGCCATGCGGGCGTGGTGTCTTTCGGAACCTCGTGACGGACGGACGACGTCACATGGCGTCATACAGCGTCACGCGAAATCCGCATGATGTTCGTACGACACTGATAGGCGAGGCACGAAAGACGGTGCGAGCCAACGAAGCATGGTGCGTTCGACAGGAACCGCTGCATCGGCGAGCCAAGGCGGGCCGTGCTGGCGGTCAGGGGATCAGACGGCGAGAGAGGGCGGCGCGCGGGCTAAGGCGTCGGAGAAGCGGGCGCGCGGGAAATGCGACACCAACGCCGGGGGGCGGCATCGATGCGAGCCCGCGCGACGGGCGGGGGGGTATGGAAATCGGTAGTGACGAGCGGCTGGTGAGCCCACAGGGCACAGTAGCCGCACTTCTCCCAATGGCCGGCAGCGGCAAGGGAAGGGTCCCCGCCACCATGGCTGCTGTGATGCGCTGCGGGTTGCCCCTGGACTTGCGGGGCCTGCGCATCGTCGTGCCCGTCATGGCCGTCATGTGCCGGCTCGCGCCGGGCGTCGGCGCTCGGTGCGGTGTTTGTCCCCGCTGCGGCCTGAGTGCCCTGTACCGTGCAATAGACCGCGAACGGGTCTTCCTGCATGGCGGCTCGCCACTGCGCAATCGCAGGCATGAGCGCTGCCAGCAGGATCGCCATCAAGGCGATTCCGATTGCGACGCGATGCTGACGGAGCTTGCGCATGCCTTGACCGGTAAGAAGGAAGCGAGGCGCTCATGTCACGACGTCATGACGTCATCACGGAATCGCAAAATCGAGAAATCGAGAAATCGAGAAATCGAGAAATCGGATGCGAGCGAACCTCGGGGAACCAGGCATTGTAGGTGCTGTCGTCGCATTGCGTAAATGCTTTGCGTTCTCATGTAGGGAGGGCGCGACAATTTGACGCATCGATCCGTGTGAACAAAAAGGGAGCGCCACGGCCCCCCAGCGCGTGGCGCCCCGCACCGGATATCAGAACTTCATCCCAACACCGACGCCGACGATCAGCGGATCGATGTGCAGCGTGCCGAGATCGGTTCCGGCCAGCGAGGTATCCGTCTTCATCCAGATTTTCTTGATGTCGACGTTGAAGAACAGGTATTTGGTCATCTGAATGTCCACACCGGCTTGCAATGCCGGGCCGACGCTGTGGTTCCTGATTTCGATGGGCGTGCCGCCGGCGTTCAGATTGCTGTTCCAGAAGCGGGTGTAATTGATACCCGCACCCACGTAGGGACGCACCTTGCCGGCATGGTTGAAGTGGTACTGAAGCAGCAGGGTCGGCGGCAGCACATTCACACCGCCGAGATGCCCGAGGTTGGACGTGAGTTGATGGCGCGACATGCCGAGAATGAGTTCGACGCCCACGTTGTCGAGAATCATGTACGTGAAGTCGAGCTCGGGCACGATCGCGTTGTTCACCGTGACGCCGAGCGTAGGCAGCACGCTGCCGCTCGCATGCGAGTCGGGCATGATCCCGATGGCGCGAACGCGCGCAAGAATGTCGCCGGCATAGACGCCCTGCGCGCTGTTCTTGATGAAGCCGGGAGTTGTCGCTGTGTCAGGTGTGCCGCGAGAGGTCTGGGGCGGGGTCTGTGCGCAGGCAGAGCCGCTGAACACGGCGTTACCGGTGAGCAGTGCCGCTGCGATGGCCACGGCACCAAGGGAATGCTTCATGATGTTTTCCAAAGTCGTGAGTGAGCACGGCCGATGGTAGAAGCGCGTCGTGCCGACGCCTTTGATGCGCATCAAGAGCGAGAGAGTGCGAACCGCTGGTGCGACAAACTGTCGCGAACGCCGGATGGCGGCCCCGGTCGCCGCCGTCGCGCGAGTGAGCGGCGGGTTTTGGTAGGATGCGGACTTTGCCACGCTGTCCCTCATCGTGAAGCGCCCGATTTCGTCGCTGTTTTCCTCGCTCCTGCATGCCGCCGCTCAGGCGGGCCGGCATGGTCTGCGTCTTCTGCAATCGCTGCAGCCGTATGCCGTTCGGGTTGGGTATCACGTGCGGCATCCCACGCGTCGGGGTGTACTGATCGCTATCGCCGCGCTGCCGTGCCTGCTCGTCGGCTACACGCTCATCCTGATTCCGTTTACGCCGGGCATTCGCGATATCCGCCGCGCGAAGGTCGATCGGCCGGCGCAGGTGCTATCCGTGGATGGCAAACCGATTGCCGAATTCCGGCCGTCGAATCGCGAGTGGGTGTCGCTCAAGGACGTATCGCCCAATGTCGTCAAGGCGCTCATATCGACGGAAGATCACCGCTTTTACGAGCATCACGGCATCGATCTGAAGCGCACCGCGGGGGCGGCGCTGCACACGTTCTCCGGGGACCGTCAGGGCGGCTCGACCATCACTCAGCAACTCGCGCGCAATTTGTATCCGGACGATATCGGCCGCGCGCCCACGCTCACGCGCAAACTGAAGGAAGCGATTACCGCGCTCAAGATCGAGGCGCTCTACACCAAGCCGGAGATCCTCGAGACGTATCTGAATACCGTTCCGTTCCTGTACAACGCGTTCGGCATCGAGATGGCGGCGCGCACGTACTTCGACAAGTCGGCGGACCAGTTGGATGTCGTTGAAGCGGCCACGCTCGTCGGCATGCTCAAGGGCAACAGTTACTACAACCCCGTCATCAACCCGGAGCGCGCGCTGCAACGCCGCAACACGGTGCTCGCGCAGATGGTGAAGTTCGGCGATCTGGACGCATCGAAACTCGCCGCGCTGCAAAAGCGTCCCTTGCGCATCGACTTCGAGCGCCAGACCGAAGCGCCGGGACCCGCGCCGCACTTCGCGCAGCAATTGCGCAAATGGCTGATCGGCTGGGCCGATCGCAACGACTACAACATTTATTCCGACGGTCTGGTGGTGCACACCACCATCGACTCCCGCTTGCAGACGATGGCGACGCAGGCGCTCACGCGTCAGGCGAATCAACTGCAAGGTATTGCCGACGCGAACTGGTCGGCCCGAGGCGGATGGCGCGACAACACGGTCCTGGTACAGGCCTTCGTGCGGGAGTCGGCAGAGTATCGCAACGCGGTCGCAGGCGGCGAGGCGCCGGAGGCGGCAATGAAGCGTCTGTTCGCGGACAAGCCATTCATGCAGAACCTGCGCGAGACGAAGACGCGCTTGCAGGCAGGCTTCCTTGCCATCGATCCGCGCACGGGCGAGATTCGTGCGTGGGTCGGAAGCCGCGACTTCACGACCGACCCGTTCGATCACGTTCAGCAGGCGCGCCGTCAACCCGGATCGACGTTCAAACCATTCGTCTATGGTGCTGCCTTCGTCAAGGGACGCAAGCCGGACGACACCATCGTCGATCAGCCTGTGGAGATTCCCCTTGCGGGAGGCGAGATCTGGCGGCCGAGCGACGACACCGCACCGACCAACAAGCCGATGAAGCTGAGCGACGCGCTGGCGCAATCGCGCAATACCGTCACGGCGCAGTTGATGCAGGATGTCGGTCCCTCCCGGGTGGTCGGTCTGGCGCGGGCGATGGGCGTGCGAGAAAGCAGGCTCGACGCGGTGCCGTCGCTGGCGCTTGGCACCAGCCCTGTCTCGCTCAAGGAGATGGTGGCCGCGTACGGCACTATTGCGGACGGCGGCGAGTATCGTGAGCCGACGATGGTCACGGAGATCACCAACGGCGATGGCGAAGTGTTGGCGACGTTCTCGCCGGCGCGTCCCGAGCGGGCGCTCTCCGAGGCCGACGACTACACCTTGCTCGACACGATGCGCGGTGTCGTCAATCGCGGCACGGGCAACGCGATTCGCACGCGCTTCGGGATTCGCGCCGATGTTGCGGGCAAGACCGGCACGACGCAAAACAACACCGACGGCTGGTTCATTCTGATGCAGTCGCAGTTGGTCGCAGGTGCGTGGGTGGGCTTCAACGACAGCCGTATTACGTTGCGCAGCGATTATTGGGGACAGGGCGCGCACAGCGCATTGCCAATCGTCGGCGACGTCTTCTCACGGGCGCTGCGGGCCAGGGTGATCGACGGAAATGCGAAGTTCGAGGCGCCGGATAACCATCACTGGTACAGCGATTTATGGACGCGGGCCTCGGATTGGGTGACCGGCCTTTTTGCGAAGAAGCCGGAGCCCAGGCAGAAAGCGCAAGTGAAGCGCCAGGCGAGCGCGCCGGCACCGGCAAATGAGACCGGCGCGCAGAAAGCCGCGAACCCGGCCAACGCGTCGGCGCCCACCCCCGACACCGCCAGCGGCCCATTGCCCGTGCCGATCGCCTCGGCCGTACTGGCGCAGCCGGACGATGCGTCGCCGGCGAGTACACCGGCACCGCATGGGACTACGATTCCGGGGGTGCCGGGCGAGTGGAATGGGCCGGGGGGCGTGCCACCCGGCACGTCGATGCCCTCGGCCCCGACCGGCGGCGTCATCCTGTCGCCGCCGGTCCCATCACAGAATCCGCCGCAGAACCCACAGGTGTCCCCGGCACCCGCACCGGCACAGTAGAGGACCCGGCAAGCCGCGCATCAGGTGTCTCACCAAGCACCTCAACAATCGCCTCACCAAACGCCTCACCAAGCGCCTCACCAAGCACCTCAACAAACGCCTCAACAAACGCCTCAACAAACGCCTCAACAAACGCCTCAACAAACGCCTCAACAAACGCCTCAACAAACGCCTCAACAAGCACCTCAACAAGCACCTCAACAAACGCTTCACCAAGCGCCTCAACAAACGCCTCACCAGACACCTCACCAGGCACCCCACCAGGCGCTTCAACGCGCGCCTCACCAACCGGCAGGGCGATCCTCTCGGCGACGGCCACATCGACGGGGCCTTGGCGACTGCCGCACCCCACATCGCTGCCCGGCGCGCGCCGGGCGGGATTCCCCATAACAGTCATGCCGCATTCTCATGACTGGCTCGTCATCGCTTGCGCTATATTCATAAAGATATAGCGATGCATGAAATGCACTCGCCGCGGTATCGACGGCGCAAAGGGGGCGCGATCCATGTTCATCCGGCAGTTGAGCTATCTGGTGGCGCTCTCGCAGGCGCAGCATTTTCGGCGGGCGGCAGAGTTATGCAACGTTTCGCAGCCCACGCTCTCCGGCGCCATTCGCAGCATCGAGGAAGAATTCGGGCTGCCGATCGTGCGGCGTGGCCGTCGCTTCGAAGGGTTCACGCCGGAAGGCGAGCGCGTACTGGCGTGGGCGCGTCAGGTGCTGGCCGATTGCGAGGGCTTGCGTCAGGAGGCGAGTGCGAGCCGCCGCGAGGTCTCTGGATGCCTGCGTATCGGCGCCATTCCCACTGCTTTGCCGCTCGTGCCGTTGTTGACCGATGCGTGTCTTCGCGCATTCCCCGGCATGCGTCACGAGGTCTGCACGCTGTCCGCGACACAGGCTCTGCGACAACTCTCGGAACTCGATCTGGATGTGGGGTTGAGTTATCTCGACGATCCGCGTCTGCGCGAGTTCGAGACCATCTCCCTGTTCCGCGAGCGGTATGTGCTCATTGCACGCGACGAAACGGCATTGGCAGGACGCACTTCGCTCTCCTGGCATGAGGCCGCAAGGCTGCCGCTATGTCTGCTGACCGGCAACATGCAGTGCCGTCAGGGCATCGATGCGGCGCTGGCGCGCTCGGGAACCTCGGTGTCGCCACGCGTGGAGACGGACTCGCTCATGGCGCTTTACGCGCATGTGCGATGCGCGGGGCTGTACAGCATCGTGCCGCACAGCGTGTTGTGTCTTGCGGAGATGCGCGACGAACTGCATGCGGTGCCGTTGCAACCCGCGCTGTACCGCGAAATCGGCCTGATCCTGCATGAGCGGCAGCCGCGCTCCCCCTTGCTCGACGCGGCGGTGGTGGCGTTTCGCTCGGTCGATCTTCAATCCCGCCTCGACGCGCTGCTGCCGTAAAAATCGCTTGACCTAAAGTCGGCTTGAACTGGCAGACTGCATGATGTGCGCGACTGCCGGACGACTGCCGGATGGATGTCGGAACGTCATGGGGATCGAACGCCGTTCGTCCGGTGCGCACTTCGAACGTACCATCACGAGGTGTACCAATGACAGAACCCGTCAATCAAGATCAGGCCGAGCTATGGAACGGACGCTCGGGCAGCGCATGGGTAGACAATCGCGCGATGCTCGACCGGATGTTCGTGCCGCTTGCGGCGTTTCTCATCGATCGCGCGAATGAAGTGGCGCGACAGGTTCCCTCAGGCCGGGCGCTCGACGTGGGATGCGGCACCGGCGGCACCACGCTGGCGTTGTCGCAGGCCCTCGGCAACACCTGGCAAGTCACCGGGGCGGATATTTCCGCGCCGATGATTGCCGAGGCGCGGGCGCGTTCGTCGCCTCGGTCACCATCGTCACCTTCGTCGCATGGTGGCACGCCGATCGAATTCGTCCGTGCCGACGCGCAGACCCACGCGTTTCCCCCTGCCCATTTCGACCTCGCCGTCTCGCGACTTGGCGTGATGTTCTTCGACGACCCGGTCGCGGCCTTCGCCAACTTGCGCGCCGCCTGCCGTCCCGGCGCATGGCTGCATATGCTCGCGTGGCGCAGTCCCGCCGAAAATCCCTTCATGACGGTGGCCGAGCGCGCCGCGAAGCCGTTGTTGCCGGACCTTCCGGCGCGCCGGCCCGGTGCGCCGGGTCAGTTCGGTTTCGCGGAGCGAATGCGCGTCGAAGACATCATGGCATCGAGTGGGTGGACGAATGTCTCGTTGACGCCAGTCCATTTCGAGTGCTCGTTCGCACAGGCCGATTTGCGCGATTACGCGTCGCGCCTTGGGCCGGTGGGGCTGGCGCTGGCCGGGTTGGCGCCGGCCGAACGAGAGCGCGTCGTGGACCGGCTCGTCGAGGCTTACGCGCCGTTCGTTGCGAACGGCGAAGTCCGTTTCACCGCGGCGTGCTGGCACCTCTCGGCACGCGCGCCCGCCGCGAGCCGTTAGCCGTCAACCGTTAGCGGGCGGGTATCCGGGCGCCCTCGGGCGCGTTGATAGATTTCACCGATCAATCGATCGGCCGGAACGATTTTCCAGACGACACGCATACACCGATCATTGGCCTCAATGCAGCGACGCCGGCATGCGTCGCCCGGCAGACATCTTGCAAAACATCCTTCAGGAGCGAGACATCATGGCCAAGATTGTGTGTGTGCTTTACGACGACCCCGTTACCGGATATCCGAAGACCTACGCCCGCGACGATCTGCCGAAGATCGAGTGCTATCCCGACGGGCAGACGCTGCCTACCCCGCGCGCCATCGATTTCCGGGCGGGCGCCCTGCTCGGCAGCGTGTCGGGCGAGCTGGGTCTGCGCAAGTATCTTGAATCGAACGGCCACGAACTCGTGGTGACGTCGAGCAAGGACGGCGAGAACAGCGTGCTCGATCGCGAACTGGCCGACGCCGAGATCGTCATCTCGCAGCCGTTCTGGCCTGCTTACATGACAGCCGAGCGTATCAAGCGCGCGAAGCGGCTGAAGATGATCGTGACCGCCGGTATCGGCTCGGATCACACCGATCTGCAAGCCGCGATGGAACATGGCATCACCGTCGCGGAAGTTACGTACTGCAACAGCAACAGCGTGGCCGAGCACGTGATGATGACGACGCTTGCTCTCGTGCGGAACTATCTGCCGTCGTATCAGTGGGTGCTCAAAGGGGGCTGGAACATTGCCGACTGCGTCGAGCGTTCGTACGATCTGGAGGGCATGCATGTCGGCACGGTGGCGGCAGGGCGCATCGGGCTGCGCGTGCTGCGGCTGATGAAACCGTTCGGCACGCATCTGCATTACCTCGATCGTCATCGCCTGCCGGAATCGGTCGAGAAGGAGCTGAACCTCACGCACCACACCAGTCTCGAGAGCCTGGCAAAGGTTTGCGACGTAGTCACGCTGAACTGTCCGCTGCATCCGGAAACGGAACACATGATCAACGCCGACAGCCTGAAGCACTTCAAGCGCGGCGCCTATCTGATCAACACGGCGCGTGGCAAACTGTGCGATCGCGACGCCGTAGCGGCCGCGCTCGAAAGCGGTCAGCTCGCGGGGTATGGCGGCGACGTGTGGTTTCCGCAGCCGGCGCCGACCGATCATCCGTGGCGTCGCATGCCGCATCACGGCATGACGCCGCACATCTCAGGCACGAGCCTCTCGGCGCAAACGCGCTACGCCGCCGGCACACGCGAAATTCTGGAGTGCTATTTCGAGAATCGTCCGATCCGCAACGAATACCTTATCGTGCAGGGCGGCAAGCTCGCCGGTGTGGGGGCGCATTCATACAGCGCCGGTAACGCCACAGGCGGTTCGGAAGAGGCGGCGCGCTTCAAGCAGTCGGCCTGATGCCGACACGCACCATCGTCACCCGACTCACCGGACTCGCGTAGTTCTCGCGCCGGCCGGTTCCGGTTCCTGTTGTGCCCGCCGGGTCGTCGGTCCGACGTCCGGCGGGGTAGTGCCTCCTCGTGCAACATCGCGACCTCGGGCCGGCACATCTCGTCGATGTGCCGGCCATTTTTTCGACGCCGCCGAAATGGCTCCGCGCACCGCTCAGGCTGGACGCTTCGGAATGTCCAGCCCGCGCACGACCGCCGCCCGCGCGACGAATGCGCTCAGTGCGCGCTGCACGTTCTTGAAGCGGTCGAACTCGACCAGCTCGCCCGCTTCGTAAAAGCCGACGAGGTTGCGAATCCACGGGAACGTCGCGATGTCGGCGATGGTGTACTCGTCGCCCATGATCCATCGACGGTCGGCCAGACGCGCATCGAGCACGCCAAGCAGGCGCTTCGATTCGGCGACGTAACGATCGCGCGGACGCTTGTCTTCGTACTCCTTGCCGGCGAACTTATGGAAGAAGCCGAGTTGGCCGAACATCGGGCCGACGCCGCCCATCTGGAACATTACCCATTGCAGCGTTTCGTAACGTGCGGCCGGATCCGCGGGTAGCAGCTTGCCGGTCTTTTCCGCGAGATACCAGAGGATCGCGCCGGATTCGAACAACGGCAGCGGCTTGCCGCCTGGACCGTTCGGGTCGAGGATCGCCGGGATCTTGTTGTTCGGATTGAGCGACAGGAATTCCGGCGAGAACTGGTCGTCGGTCTGAAAGCTCACGAGGTGGACTTCGTACGGCAGCCCGATTTCTTCGAGCATGATCGATACCTTCACCCCATTGGGCGTAGGCAGCGAATACAGTTGCAGGCGCTCCGGATGCACGGCAGGCCATTTGCGCGTGATTGGAAACTGGGACAAATCGACGGATTGATCGGACATGGGGATCGACGCATTCGTGATTGAGCGGCCATCGTGCGCCGCGGGACGCTCAATATAACGCCAAGCGCGCCAACGTGCTGCGGACCGCCTCTGCAGTCCGGCCGCCAAAGGGCGAATGCCCCGCGCGCGCCCTGCGCGTGCTTCATGACAGACATGAGACGCCTTGCATGAATCTCGCTCAATTTCGCGTCAAGAAATCTCACCTTGCAACGGCGCTCATCGCGACCTTAAATTGAAAACCTTCGCTCGCGTGGCCTACTCGCCGACGCACGAAGTCTTCTCACGCTGTCCGGTCCGTAATTCGGCGCTTCGTCATGTTGCGCTCCGTCATGGGTCGCCGTGCTGGCGTCACGCGAACTTACGCCTCGCGTCGACGATGCCGTGACGTGGCATCCCGCGCCGCAACGCGGTCATGCCGTCAGTGGCGTCACGTTGCGACACCCGTCGCTACCGTTCTTAGGCCCCATCGCGCATTGCGCAAGGATCACACCATGAGCACGTTCAAGACGAAGGATGGCACCTCGATTTTCTACAAGGACTGGGGCAAGGGGCGCCCGGTGGTGTTCTCCCATGGCTGGCCGCTCAGTGCCGACGCCTGGGACGCACAAATGCTGTTTCTCGCGCAGCACGGCTACCGCGTGATCGCCCATGACCGCCGCGGTCACGGCCGCTCGGATCAGCCGGGTACCGGAAACGACATGGACACTTACGCCGACGATCTCGCCGCACTCGTCGAGCACCTCGATCTGAAGGACGCCACGTTCGTCGGGCATTCGACCGGCGGCGGCGAAGTCGTCCACTACCTCGGCCGTCATGGTACGGCGCGCGCGGCGCAGGCCGTGCTCATCGGCGCCGTGCCTCCCGTCATGGTGAAGTCGGAAAAGAATCCAAACGGCCTGCCGATCGGCGTATTCGACGAGATTCGCGCGAATGTCGTGGCCAATCGCTCGCAGTTCTATCGGGATCTGGCGGTGCCGTTCCATGGGTACAACCGACCGAGCGCAAAGCCGTCGCAGGGCGTGATCGATGCGTTCTGGTTGCAGGGCATGTGGGGGTCGCACCTCGGCCAGTATCTGTGCGTGAAAGAGTTCTCGGAAGTCGATTACACCGAGGATCTGAAGAAAATCGACGTGCCGACGCTCGTGCTGCATGGTGACGACGACCAGATCGTGCCCATCGACAATTCGGGCAAGCTCACTGCGCAGATCGTCAGGAACGCCACGCTGAAGGTGTACCCGGGCGGCTCGCACGGCATGTGCGTCGTCGAGGCCGACAAGGTGAACGCCGACCTGCTGGCGTTCCTGCGCGAGGCGTCGTGACACCGCCGAGCCGTTGGATGCGCAGCGCCTGAGCGCGCTGCACGCATGAAAAAGGGACGGCATGACCGTCCCTTCCGTCGCTTCCGTCCCTTCCCCCGCTTCCGTCGCTTTCCCCGCTTTTTTCACCCGCGCCGTTTCACGTCACGGCGTCCGGACGCGCTCGCCGGGCGCGAGACGCTCAGCCGTTGAGAACCTTGGCGATGCTGTCGGCCACGACAGCCACATTGCTCTCGTTGAGTCCCGCCACGCACATGCGTCCCGAGCGGATCAGGTACACACCGTGTGCTTCGCGCAACACGTCGACCTGGGCCGCCGAGAGCCCCGTGTACGTGAACATGCCGCGCTGTTCCAGATAACGCGAGAGCATGTTGTCCGGCACGCGACCGCGCAGACCTTCGTGGATCGCTCCCCGCATGCGGGTAATGCGCTGGCACATCGTGGAGAGTTCGTCTTCCCACGACTTGCGCAGTTCCGGCGTGCTCAACACCTTGGCGACGATCTTCGCGCCATGCGTCGGCGGGTTGCTGTAGTTCGAGCGCACGGCGCTCGTGAGCTGACCCAGCACGCGGTCGGCGGCTTCCGGCGACTCGCAGATGACCGACAGGCCGCCGCAGCGCTCGCCGTACAGCGAAAAGTTCTTCGAGAACGAGTTGGCGACGAATGCCGGCAGGCCCTGGCGCGCAAGTTCGCGAATCACGAAGGCGTCGGCTTCGATGCCCGAGCCGAAGCCCTGATAGGCCATGTCGACGAAGGGCAGCAACTCGCGCTGCTTGAGCACTTCGATGAGCTGCACCCATTGCGCGTCGTTCAGATCGACGCCGGTCGGGTTATGGCAGCACGCGTGCAGCAACACCACGCTGCGCGCCGGCAGCTTGTCGATGGCGTCGACCATCGCTTCGAACTGCAGGCCGCCCGTGGCTTCGTCGTAATACGGATACGTATTCACGGTGAAACCGGCACGCTCGAAGATGAAGCGATGGTTGTCCCACGTCGGATCGCTCACCCAGACCTGCGAGTTCGGGAAGTAACGCTTGATGAAATCGGCGCCGACCTTGAGCGCGCCCGAGCCGCCGAGCGTCTGCACCGTGGCGATGCTGCCGTTCTTGCGGGCCGGGGAGTCCTCGCCGAACACGAGGCCCTGGACTGCATCGCGGTAGTTGGCGAAGCCGGCCATCGGCAGGTACGGCTTCGGACCGACTTCGGCCAGCAGCAGCGCTTCGGCCTGACGGACCGCGTTCATGACCGGCAGACGGCCCGTGTCGTCGTAATAGATGCCGATGCTCAGGTTGACCTTGTTGGTGCGCGGGTCCTTCGCGAAATTCTCGTTCAGCGAGAGGATCGGGTCACCGGGGTAGGCATCGATATGTTCGAACATGGCAGTTCCTGAAAGACGAAAGAAAGTCGGTAGGGCGGACGTGTCGGTACATCGGTCGGCGCGAACGTCGCAAACGACCGATGATACCGCTAGTGCGGCACTGTCGGGTGGGCGCCGGATAAGCACCGGACAGCGGGGGCCCGGCGCCACATGGGGAGCGCGGATGTCGCGCCGATCGATTTACCGCGTTGCGCTGGCCGGCACCGGCGCGGCGCCGTTTTTCTGACGCAGACGATAGCCGATGCCGAGCACGGTCAGCCATACGGGAATCAGATAGACCGAGATGCGCAGGTCGGGAATCAGGTACATGATGACCAGAATGCCGGCGAGGAACGCGAGGCACAGGTAGTTCGTGAGCGGATAACCGAGGCTCCTGAAATAAGTGGTCTGACCCGCACGGGCCTTGGCACGGCGAAACGCCAGGTGAATCACGCTGATCATCGCCCAGTTGATGATGAGTGCCGAGACGACCAGCCCCATCAGCAGTTCGAACGCCTTGCCCGGCATGAAGTAATTAATGACCACGCACACGGCGGTTGCCGCTGCCGAGACCCCGAGGGCGGCGAGCGGAATGCCTCGCGCGTTGACCTTGAGCAGTGCCCGCGGGGCATTGCCCTGGCCGGCCAGGCCGTAAAGCATGCGGCTGTTGCAGTACACGCAACTGTTGTAGACGGACAGGGCGGCGGTCAGCACCACGGCGTTGAGTACGTGAGCGACGAAGTTGCTGTTCAACTCGTGGAAGATCAGCACGAACGGGCTGCCGCCGGTAACGACCTTCTCCCACGGATACAGCGAGAGCAGCACGCCGAGGGCGCCGACGTAGAAAATCAGAATACGGTAAATGACCTGGTTGGTCGCGCGCGGAATGGAGTGCGAAGGGTCGTCTGCTTCCGCCGCCGTAATGCCGACCAGTTCGAGTCCTCCGAAGGAGAACATGATGACGGCCATTGCCATCACGAGACCGGACACGCCATTCGGGAAGAAGCCGCCGTGTTGCCACAGATTGGCGACACCGGCTTCGGGGCCGGCGTTGCCCGAAAAGAGCAGATAGCCGCCGAAACCGATCATGCCGACGATGGCGGCGACCTTGACGATGGCGAACCAGAACTCCATTTCGCCGTACGACTTCACACTGGAGAGGTTGATCGCGTTGATGACGCCGAAGCACACGAGTGCGGAGACCCATGTGGGAATCGCGGGCCACCAGTACTGCACGTAGATGCCCACGGCGGAGAGCTCGGCCATCGAGACGAGCACGTAGAGCACCCAGTAGTTCCATCCCGAGACGAAGCCCGCGAACTGGCCGCAATACTTGTTGGCAAAGTAACTGAACGAGCCGGCGACGGGTTCGTCGACGACCATTTCACCGAGCTGTCGCATGATGAAGAACGCGACGATGCCCGCGATGGCGTAGCCCAGCAATACTGACGGGCCTGCGGTCTTGATGGTTTGGGCGATGCCTAGAAAGAGGCCGGTGCCGATCGCGCCACCCAGCGCGATCAATTGGATGTGACGATTCTTCAGGCCGCGGTGTAGCGAGCCGTCTTGTGCTGCATTGGTGGACATGTCCGTTCCTTACCCTATCTTCACCACGCGGCGCGCTTCTCTGTTTTCGTTCGATGGGAACGAACCGGAACCGTTTAGCCGCCACGGCGCGGCGCTTGTGACGCCGTCGCCGTGTCCTTTGGGACCGTCCGCACGAGCGGACGGTCATGTCTGCCCGAACTCAGACCTTGAGCGTGCCGCGCTCGATCTGGTCGCGCTCCAGCGATTCGAACAGCGCCTTGAAGTTGCCTTCGCCGAAACCATCGTCGCCTTCGCGTTGAATGAATTCGAAGAACACCGGCCCGAGCAGGGTCTTCGAGAAGATCTGCAACAGCAGGCGCGGCTTGCCGCCTTCGGTCGTGCCATCCACCAGAATGCCGCGCGACTTCAGTTCGCCCACCGGCTGACCATGACCGGGCAGACGGGTCTCGAGGCCCTGGTAGTAGAAGTCGTTCGGAGCCGTCATGAGTTCGACGCCTGCCATTTGCAGATTGTCGATGACCTGGATCAGGTTGTCGGTGAGGAAGGCGATGTGCTGAATTCCTTCGCCGTTGAAGGCCATCAGGAATTCCTCGATCTGGCCGCTGCCCTTGGCCGATTCCTCGTTCAGAGGAATGCGGATTTTACCATCGGGGGCGGTCATCGCCTTGGAAGTCAGGCCCGTGTATTCGCCCGAAATGTCGAAATAGCGAATCTCGCGGAAGTTGAACAGCTTCTCGTAGAAATTGGCCCAGTACGCCATACGGCCGCGATAGACGTTGTGCGTCAGGTGGTCGATCAGACGCAGGCCGTGGCCGACCGGATGGCGATCGACGCCTTCCACGTATTCGAAGTCGATGTCATAGATCGACTTGCCGTCTTCGAAGCGGTCGATCAGATACAGCGGCGCGCCGCCGATCCCCTTGATCGCCGGCAGACGCAATTCCATCGGGCCGGTCTCGATCTCGACGGGTTGCGCGCCGAGTTCCAGGGCGCGAGCGTAGGCCTTGTGCGAATCCTTCACGCGAAACGCCATGCCACAGGCGCTCGGGCCGTGTTCGGCGGCGAAGTAGGCCGCTTCGCTGTTCGGCTCGCGATTCACAATGAAGTTGATGTCGCCCTGACGGTACAGCAACACGTCCTTGGAGCGATGGCGTGCCACGAGGGTGAAGCCCATCTGTTCGAAAATGGGTTCGAGGACGTTCGGCGTGGGCGACGCGAATTCCACGAATTCGAAGCCCATCAATTGCATCGGATTTTCAAACAGGTCGGCCATGATCGTCTCGGCAGGTGAAGTGGTTTGCAGGGATGACAAATAGGGTCGACGCAAAGATTCGAAGAAAGTTGTCGCCGGGCATTCGAACAAGGCGCCGGAACGTGAAACAAAATTGTGCTCGACGTACCGGTGGGTCGGGAAATGCCGGCGAACGTGTTCCGTTGCCCGAAATTCATGCCGCGGCAATGGATTGCCACAACTTTGCGTCATTTCATGTGGGGCAGTGTAAGTGCGGCGACGCAAAATAGGATTTCGTAAGAGCGCTATGGAAACCCTAGGTTATGCACTAATATTTCTGAAGTTGTTTATATGAGGAAATTAAAGTGCAAAACATCGAGATCGATCGGATCGACATCCGTTTGCTGGGGATCTTGCAGTCCAACGGGCGCATTTCGAATCTGGAACTGGCCGAGGCGATCAAACTGTCGCCTGCACAGACGCTGCGCCGCCATCGCCGTCTGGAAGAGATGGGCGTCATCAAAGGCTACGACACCCGGCTCGATGCCCAGCGGCTGGGCTTCAGTGTCGTGGCGTTCGTTCACGTGACGATGGAGCGCGGCCATATCCGCGACCTGTCGAACTTCAAGGGACTGGTCGCGGAACTCGCGCAAATTCAGGAGTGTTTCTCCGTGACTGGCGACATCGATTATGTCCTCAAGGTGGTGGCACGCGATCTGAAGGCGTTGTCCGATTTTCTGCTCGACACGCTCATGCGCATTCCGGGTGTCAGCGCGGTGAAGTCGAGCGTTTGCCTCGATGAGATCAAGTGCACCTCAGCCGTGCCCCTGCAAGCCCTGGCATGATTGGCCGCCACGCGTCGCGAGCCAGGCGCACAGTACCGCCGCCGCGACCATTGCGCAGCCGGCCCATGGCGTGAGCGCAAGCGCATCGATATCGACGAGCGCGCCGCCCGCGCCCGCGCCAAGCGCTACGCCAACGTGCATGGCGGCCACGTTCACCCCCACGTTGGCATCGGCATCGTGCGGTGCCGAGCGAATCAAATGGTTCTGTACCACGGGCGAGATCGACCACGACAGCGATCCCCACACCATCATCGCGACGAGAAAAAACACGGTCTGCCATATGTCACCGTGATAGTGCAGCGCCGCCAGCGGCACGCTCATCATCGCAACGAAGAACAGCGCCGGACAGCCGAGGAGCGACGCGACGGGGCCAACGCGATCCGCCGCCCATCCGCCGAGCCACGCCCCCGCGACCCCGGCCACGCCGAACGCCAGGAACAGCAGACTCATCGTATGGGGCGATGGCGCGAACAGCGATTCCAGGTAAGGCACCAAATAGGCGAACAGCGTGAAGTGGCCGCCGAGCATTGCAATCGTCACGCCCTGCGCTGCGAGACGCCGCGGTTGCGCAAGAGCGCGAACGTAAGTCCGCAGCGTAAGCACCGCGCTCGGAGCGCTCGGCGGCAAGACGCGCCAGAGCACGAAGACAAGCGGCGCGCTGGCGAGGGCGATGGCCGCGAAAACGGCGCGCCAGCCGGCCCAGTGTTCGAGCGTCATGCCCAGCGGCACGCCGAGCACGAGCGAAGCGCTGATGCCCATGAAGATGATGCCGACGGCGCGCCCGTGATACTCGGGCGGTGTGATGTCGGTCGCCAGGCGAGAGCAGAGCAGCACGATGGTGGCGCAACTCGCGGCCATCGCAATGCGCGTGACAAACAGCGCGGCGTAATCCGGTGCCAGAGCCGCGGCGACGTTGCTCAACGCGAAGACCACGAGTGCCACGAGCAGCGCGCGCCGGCGCGAATGCCGCGAGAGCCATGCCGCCATCGTGAAGGCCCACAACGCGAACACGGCGGAGAAGATCGTCGTCAGCTGCCCTGCCGAGGCCGTCGAAACGTTCAGTCCCGTCGCGATGGCCGGGAGTATCCCGGTGCAGATGTTCTCGTCGATGCCGACGAGGAACACCGTCAGCGCAAGCCACCAGACCCGGCCCGTATGCGGGCGTTGGCGCGTGGCCGCGGGGTTCGCGCAGGCGGGCTTTGCCGCAGCGGCGGGCGCAGCAGACGAAGCGGAAGAAGGGGACGAAGGGGACGAAGGGGAAGAAGTCGGAACGGATGTCAAGGCGGTCTCCGATGTCGTGACATGTGCCGCGCGACACCGGGATTGGCGCCGACAGCCGAGCATGTCGATCCGTCGGGTTTCGGGACTGGCCCTTGGTTATCCCATAGGGCGACACGATATCGGAGACGCGCGCGCCGGACAAGTCCCGGGCGGACGGCGTGGGACGGCATGGGACGACATGCCCCGCGCAGCACAGGCATCGCGGACAGCAGATAGACGTCACCATCGCCATCCCATATCGTGGGAATGTCGCGAGGCGACACATCATGGTTGACAGCGCCCAAAAATCTGTGATTTCATGTGCCACATGATCACCGCGCACTTCTCCCTCTCGCTACGACTACTAGCCCGCTCCACCGGGCTTGGTCCGTTGCTGCGCGCGTGCATCGTCTGAATTCCTCACTGAAGCACCGCTGATTTTCCCCAGTTACGCCGACCTGAGCCCCGGTTCATCCAACCGGAGGTCGTAGCTTATCTGCGTCTGTGCGTCGTCCGGTTGACACTTTTGCTGACAATCGAGACACCGCCATGTTGAAAAACCCCGCTACGAAGTATCGTCCGTTCACCCCGGTCAACATTCCCGACCGACAGTGGCCGAGCCGCACCATCACGCGCGCACCGATCTGGATGAGTACCGATTTGCGCGACGGCAATCAGGCGCTCTTCGAGCCGATGGACGCGCAGCGCAAGATGCGCATGTTCAAGACGCTCGTCGCCATCGGCTTCAAGGAAATCGAAGTGGCGTTCCCCTCGGCCTCCGATACCGATTTCAACTTCGTGCGCGAACTGATCGAAGGCGGCCACATTCCCGATGACGTCACGATCGAAGTCCTCACGCAAGCGCGCGACGACCTCATCGAGCGCACGTTCGCGGCCCTCAAGGGTGCACCGCGCGCCATCGTCCACCTCTATAACGCCACCGCGCCCGAATTCCGCCGCATCGTCTTCAATCTCGATCAGCCGGGCGTGAAGGCCCTCGCCGTGTCGGCCGCGAAGACGATCAAGCGCTGCGCCGACGCCGCTCCGGAAACGCAATGGACGTTGCAATACAGCCCGGAAACGTTCACGGGCACCGAACTCGACTTCGCGAAGGAGGTGTGCGATGCCGTCTTCGACGTATGGCAACCGACGCCTGAGCGCAAGTGCATCGTCAACTTGCCGGCGACCGTCGAAATCGGCACCCCGAACTACTACGCCGACCAGATCGAGTGGATGCACCGCAACCTCGCGCGTCGCGATTCGCTGATTCTCTCCGTACACCCGCACAACGACCGCGGCACGGCGGTGGCCGCCGCGGAGCTGGCCGTGATGGCGGGTGCCGACCGTATCGAGGGCTGCCTCTTCGGGAACGGCGAGCGTACCGGCAATGTCGATCTCGTCACGCTCGGCCTGAACCTGTACACGCAAGGCGTGGATCCCGGCCTCGACTTCTCGAACATCAACGAAATCGCCCGCACGTCGGAAGAATGCACGCAACTGCCGGTGCACCCGCGTCACCCGTATGTCGGCGACCTCGTGTTCACCGCGTTCTCCGGCTCGCACCAGGACGCCATCAAGAAGGGCTTCGCCGCCCAGAAGGCGGACACGATCTGGGAAGTGCCGTACCTGCCCATCGATCCGAGCGATCTCGGCCGCACGTACGACTCGATCATTCGTGTCAACAGCCAGTCGGGCAAGGGCGGTATCGCGTATCTGCTGGAGCAGGCGTACGGCGTGCAGATGCCCCGTCGTCTGCAAGTCGACTTCAGCTCGGCCGTGCAGCGGCACACCGACGAGACAGGCGCGGAAGTCACTGCGTCGCAAATCTGGCAACTGTTCCAGAAGGAATACGTGGCGTCGACCGAGCCGGTCGCGTACGTCGGTCACTCGCTCTCGGAGCGCGACGGGCGTCAGCACATCGCCGTGACCATCGACATTCACGGCCAGCGCACGACGGTCTCCGGTGCCGGTAATGGCCCGCTCGACGCACTGATGAACGCCATGCGCACCCCGGTTCGCGTGCAGCACTACGAGGAGCGAGCCCTCACGCAAGGGGCCGACGCCCGCGCGATCGCCATCGCCGAAATGGCGGGCGAGACGATCGTGGGCAGCGCGTTCGGCGTGGGTATCGACGCCAATCTGACGACCGCCTCGATTCGTGCCGTCATCAGCGGTATCAACCGTGCTTACGCGCGCAGCGATGCCCAGACGCAAGGCAAGTTCTTCGATGCCGTGATGCGCGACGTGGCGAAGGCTGTCTGAGCCGTTCGAGCGTCGGGAAACAACAGAAAGAAACAGGAAGAAGGGAAGGAGACAGGGGCAGAGGCGTCCCGCACGGCACCGATCGTGCGCGCGGGACGCCGGGAGCAACGCGGCAGCGCTTACCGGTGTCTGCGCGGGCGCCCGGCCCCCGAAAACATCGGCGGAGTCGTTGTCTTACACCGCTTCGATGGCGATAGCGATGCCTTGGCCGACCCCAATGCACATCGTACACAGCGCGAAGCGTCCACCCGTGCGTTTCAACTGGTACATCGCCGTCGTGACCAGACGTGCGCCGCTCATGCCGAGCGGATGGCCCAGCGCAATGGCGCCGCCGTTCGGATTGACGCGCAGATCGTCGTCGGCCACGCCGAGTTGTCGCAATACGGCCAGGCCCTGGCTTGCAAAGGCCTCGTTGAGTTCGATGACATCGAACTGATCGAGGGTCATACCGAGCCGCGCGAGCAGTTTTTGCGTTGCGGGAGCCGGACCGATGCCCATGATGCGCGGTGCCACCCCTGCCGTTGCCATGCCCAATACCCGGGCACGCGGCGTCAGGCCATGGCGCGCCGCACTCGCCTCGTCTGCCAGCAGCAGAGCGCAGGCGCCGTCGTTGACGCCAGAAGCGTTACCGGCGGTCACGGTGCCATCAGGGCGTACCACGCCCTTCAGTCTGGCAAGCGCTTCCATGCTCGTTGCACGTGGATGTTCGTCGCGATCCACGAGGATCGCTTCGCCCTTCTTCTTGGCGATGGACACCGGTGTGATTTCTTCCGCCAGCGTGCCGTTCGCCTGTGCGCGCGCCGCCTTTTCCTGCGAACGCACGGCAAAGCGATCCTGATCTTCACGGCTGATGCCGAAATCGGTCGCCACGTTCTCGCCCGTCTCGGGCATCGAATCCACGCCGTACTGCGCCTTCATCAGCGGATTGACAAAGCGCCATCCGATGGTCGTGTCGAAAATTTCCGCCTGACGCGAAAACGCGCTCGCCGCCTTGCCCATCACGAATGGCGCGCGGCTCATGCTTTCCACGCCGCCGGCGATCATCAGGCCCGCTTCGCCCGCCTTGATGGCGCGCGCAGCCGTGCCGATGGCGTCCATGCCCGAGCCGCACAGGCGGTTGATGGTCGCACCGGGCACGTCTTGCGGCAGGCCCGCGAGCAGCGACGACATGCGCGCCACGTTGCGATTGTCTTCGCCCGCCTGATTGGCGCAGCCATAGATCACGTCGGCGACCTGCGTCCAGTCGACGTTGGCGTTGCGCGCCATGAGCGCCTTGAGCGGGATCGCGCCGAGATCGTCGGCACGCACCGACGACAGGGCGCCGCCGTAGCGGCCGATGGGGGTACGGATCGCGTCGCAGATAAAGACTTCACTCATTTGCCTACCTCATCGAAATCGAAAAATCGCCGGGCGCATCACAACATCGAAGGCGTCGGATGTCCCGGCGTGGGTGTCTTGTGCGGTGTCAGGCAACGGCCGGCGAGGGCAGCAGCGTCACACCGGTCACACGTTGCAGTTCGTCGAACGTGAGGCCTTCGACCATGTCGATGACGCGCAGGCCTTCGGGCGTGACGTCGATCACGGCGAGGTCGGTGTAGATGCGCGTAACGCAACCCACGCCGGTGAGCGGATACGTGCACTGTTCGACGATCTTGCTCTCGCCCTGCTTGGTCTGGTGTTCCATCATCACGAACACCTGCTTCGCGCCGCTGGCGAGGTCCATCGCACCGCCGACCGCGGGGATCGCGTCGGGGGCGCCGGTGTGCCAGTTGGCGAGATCGCCCGTTTTCGAGACCTGGAACGCGCCCAGCACGCAGAAGTCGAGGTGACCGCCGCGCATCATCGCGAACGAGTCGGCGTGGTGAAAGAACGCGCCGCCCGGTTTGAGCGTGACGGGTTGCTTGCCGGCGTTGATGAGGTCCTCGTCCTCTTCTCCCCTGGCGGGGGCCGGGCCCATGCCGATCACACCGTTCTCGCTCTGGAGAATGATTTCCTTTTCGGCGGGAAGATGATTGGCGACGGCGGTCGGCAGACCGATGCCGAGGTTCACGTAGGCGCCGTCGGGAATGTCCTGGGCGACGCGGGCGGCCATCTGGTCGCGGGTCAGTCGGTTCATGTCTTGCTCCGGTGCAGATGGGGATCAGGCGTGTGGGGTGCCGGGCACCGCGACCACGCGTTGAACGAAGATGCCGGGCGTGACCACGGCTTCCGGATCGAGCTCGCCCAGCTCGACGACTTCGCTGACCTGAACGATGGCGCACTTCGCCGCCGTGGCCATGATCGGGCCGAAGTTGCGAGCGGTCTTGCGGTACACGAGATTGCCCCAGCGATCGCCCTTGAGCGCCTTGATGAGCGCGAAGTCGGCGTGGATCGGCGATTCCAGCACGTACGATTTGCCGTCGATCACGCGTGTTTCCTTGCCTTCGGCGAGCAGCGTGCCGAAGCCGGTCGGCGTGAAGAAACCGCCAATGCCGGCGCCCGCGGCGCGAATGCGCTCGGCGAGGTTGCCCTGCGGTACCAGTTCCAGCTCGATCTTGCCGGCACGGTACAGGCCGTCGAACACCTGCGAGTCGGTCTGGCGCGGGAACGAGCAGATGATCTTGCGCACGCGTCCGGCCTTGAGCAGGGCCGCCAGGCCCGTCTCGCCATTGCCGGCGTTATTGTTGACGATGGTCAGGTCTCGAGCGCCTTGTTCGATGAGGGCGTCGATGAGCGCCGAGGGCATCCCGGCATTGCCGAAGCCGCCAATCATGATCGTCGCGCCGTCGTGAACGTCCGCGACCGCGCTGGCGAGCGAGTCGTAAATCTTGTTGATCACAGGTGCCTCCTGGGCATTTCCATCAAATCCGTAGGCTGACGGGTTGTACGCCCGCGCCCCTGAGCGCTGTCTCGCGGCGATCGCGTCTTGTCACGCAGCCTCGTCCGGTTCACAATGTTCTTATAGCGAACAAATATTCGCTATAAGAACAGCGTAAGCCTTACCTCGTCGGGCGTCAAGCGAGGGGTCTCCCGAAGCAAGGGGGCCGGGTATGTCGTGAGATCGTGCGTCTCGCACGGTAGTACCGGCGCTGCAAATCCATTACGCTTGCCGTTCACGCCAAGATTGCCGACCCATGCCTCACATGACCTCTGCGACGACCGACACGACCGAACCGACCGAACCGACCGACAAGAAGCCTGGCGACTCCTATGTGCAGTCGTTCGCGCGCGGGCTGGCGGTGGTCAAGGCGTTCAATGCCGCACGCCCGGCGCAGACTCTCTCGGAAGTTGCGCAGGCGTCTGGCCTCACGCGCGCCGGGGCGCGCCGCATTCTGCTTACACTCGAAGCACTGGGGTACGTGCGCAGCGAAGGGCGGCTGTTCCGTCTCACGCCGCGTATTCTGGATCTCGGGTTTTCCTACCTGACCTCGATGCCGCTGTGGAATCTGGCCGAACCGTTCATGGAAGCGCTGGTGCAGCAAGTGCAGGAGAGCAGTTCGGCGTCGGTGCTCGACGGCGATGACATCGTCTATGTGTTGCGTGTGCCCGTGCGCAAAGTGATGTCGATCAACCTGTCGATCGGCAGCCGGCTGCCCGCGTGGTGCACGTCGATGGGACGTGTCATGCTCTCGGCACTGCCGGACACCGAACTCGATGCCGCCCTTCGCCGTGCCGATCTGCGGGCGCACACCGGGCGTACGATCACGGACATCGGCACCCTGCGCACGCGCATTCTCGACGTGCGTGAGAAGGGATGGGCGCTGGTCGATCAGGAACTGGAAGAGGGACTGATTTCGATTGCCGCGCCGATTCGCAATCGCGCTGGCCAGGTGATTGCGGCGATGAACGTGAGCGGTCAGGCGAACCGGACATCCGCAGCCGAAATGGAGGCAAAGTTCCTCGCGCCGCTGCAACAGGCGGCGCAAAAGATCTCACAACTGGTGGTGGTGTAGTGCGTCGGTGACGCCGCGCGAGCGACGTCGCGACAAAGACGAAGGGGCGCCCGGTATCGAGCGCCCCTTCGTCGTTCGCGGGCGGCGTGGGCCGGCGGCGTGATGCGCCGACGGTCACTGCGCCGCGTTACCGAGTGCGCCGGCGCGGGCGAGACGAATCGCGGAAAGCAGCGTGTCGTGGTCGCCGACCTGATTGGCGAGCAGCAAGATCAGTTGTGCGTTGGCGGCCTGACTTTGTGCATCGTCGAGATCGCGATGCATGTCGATCAGCGCTTCGTAGAAATCGTCTGGGCGCGTCAGACGCGGTTGCGTATCGAGTGCCATGGGTATCTCCTTCCTGCGTAATCCGTGCGATAGCTAGCGGTGAACAAGTCTCGGTGAATCCCGGTGAATGCGAGGGAATCCCGGTCAGTCGTGGCAAGCGCGGCGTCGCCCGCGATCAGGCCGCACATTGCAGCGGTGCGACTTCCGGCACCGTGCGCCCCAGAGCGCGCTCGCGTGCGGCGGCAATCGCCTCGGCGTCGACGGCACGCCAGCGGGCGCATACGTGCTGGTCCGGGCGAATCAGATACACCGTGCCGGGCGCGGCGTCATAGCGCTGCGCCGCGAGGCCTTCCGTGTCGTGCCAGACAGCGTGCGTGTCATGCACGTCGAGCGCGGCTTCGGCATCCGGCGTGACGAAAATGGGGACGACCGGCACCGCGTCGTTGGCCAGCGCTTCGAGCGCGGTCAGCACCGGGGCGTCGAGCGAGGAGGGCGCACCGAACACCAGCGCGACGAAGCGGCCCCCCAGACGCGGCAGCAGCCAGCCCTCGCGAGCGTGGCGCGAGAGCGGGGCATCGACGCATGCGGCACCCGGCGTCATGCGCCCCGCGAAGGTATCGCGCTCCGCGGTGTTCAACGTCGACTCGTGCAGCACGGCCGGCACGGACAGACGTCCGCTATTGACGAGCTGACGTGCAAACGCGTGGTCGCGCGCGAGGGTAAGCACGGCGTCGCGGAACACGCGCGAGACCGGGCTCTTCGGCGTGATGAAATCGGTCGAGCGTGTGGAGTTGCGAATGTTCTCGTCGGCGGCGAATTCACGTTCGCGGGCGTAGGTGTCGAGCAGTGCGTCGGGGGCATGGCCCGCCAGAACGAGCGCAAGTTTCCACGCGAGGTTTTCCGCGTCCTGCACACCGCTGTTCGCGCCGCGTGCGCCGAACGGCGACACACCGTGCGCGGCGTCGCCGGCAAACAGTACGTGGCCGTGGCGGAAGTCGTCCATGCGCAGGCACGAGAACGTATAGACGCTCACCCATTCGAGCGTGAATTTCGCATCGGGGCCGAGCAACGCCTGCACGCGAGGAATGACACGCTCCGGCGCTTTCTCCGCGACCGGGTCGGCGTCCCATCCGAGCTGGAAGTCGATACGCCAGACGTCGTCCGGCTGGCGGTGCAGCAGCACCGACTGATTCGGATGGAACGGCGGATCGAACCAGAACCAGCGTTCGGCCGGGAAGTCCGCCGTCATCTTGACGTCGGCGATCAGGAAGCGATCCTTGAACGTGCGGCCGTGGCTGTCCACGCCGATGAGCTTGCGTACCGGACTGCGCGAACCGTCGGCCGCCACGACGTAGCGGGCGGTGGTCCGATATTCGCCATCGGGTGTCTCGACCGTGAGCGTGACGCTGGCGTCCGCCGCGCCGGGCGTGCCTTGCTGCGTAAGCCCGACGACCTTGTTCTTCCATCGGATCTCGATGTTCGGCAGTTGGCACGCACGCTCGAACAGATAGCCTTCGACGTAATACTGCTGAAGGTTGATGAACGCCGGGCGATGGTGCCCCGCTTCGGGCAGCAGATCGAAGTTGTAGACCTCCTGATCGCGCAGGAAAACGCGGCCCACATTCCAGCGCACGCCTTTTTCCACCATGCGCTCGCCGCAGCCCAGACGGTCGAAGATGTCGAGCGTGCGTTTGGCGAAACAGATCGCGCGCGAGCCGGTCGAGAGCGTGCAATCGTCGTCGAGAACGATCACGGATACGCCTTGCTGCGCGAGGTCGATGGCGGTGGCCAACCCGACCGGGCCGGCGCCGACCACGATGACCGGATGCACCGCCGGGGGCGTTGCCGCGCCGGACACGGCGCTCCCGGACTGTTCGGCACACGGCCGGTAATCGAACGTCAGGCGCTGGTAATCGATGCTGCTCATGCAAAGTCTCCATCGACGGCACCGTACCGGCGCGCGTGCATCGGCGGGTGACGTTTTTCTACTTCTGTTTTTGCTTTGTACTTGTCGTTGCCGGTGCGACGTCAGGCGTCGCGCCGGCGTTTCGCTACGACGAACCCTGTGCTCGCCGTCGCCCTCAGTCCTGAAGGGCGGCCCACATTTCCTTGTCGCGCTGCGCGGTCCAGATACGCGGATGCGTGATGCCGGCGGCCTCGTCGAACGCGCGCGTCACGTCGAACGGCAAACAGTGTTCGTAGATGAAGACGTGACCGAACTTCGGGTCCATCTTGCTGCGCGTGAGCGCCATCGCACCCTTGAGGTCGAGCTTCTGTTCGACGGCCTGTTTGCCGGCTTCGAACAGCGTCGTCACGAAATCCTTGGTATAGGCGAGTCCCTTGGCCACTTCCTCCGGCGTGGTCAGTGCGGGGCCACGGCCCGGCACGAGCTTCTCGGCACCCAGGGCGGCAAGCGCGTCGAGCGTGGCGGGCCATTCGGCGAGTTGTGCGTCACCGGTGTAGCAGGCGGCGTCGTACTCGACGAGGTCGCCCGAGAACAGCACCTTCTGCGACGGCAGCCACACCACCGTGTCGCCCTTCGTGTGGCCCGAACCGAGGTGCGCGATCTTGACTTCGAGCTTGCCGAGGAACAGCGTCATTTCCTTCTCGAACACGAGCGTCGGCCACGTGAGGCCCGGCACCGTTTCGACGCCCGCGAACAGGCGCGGAAAGCGTTCGATTTCCGACTTCATGTCGGCTTCGCCGCGCTCGACGATCATCTCGTACGTGCCGCGGCTGGCGATCACTTGCTGCGCACCTTCGGCGAAATAGGCGGACGCACCGAGCACGCGCACTGCGTGATAGTGCGAAAGCACGACGTACTTGATCGGCTTGTCGGTGATCGTGCGGATCTTGGCGATGAGGTCCTGCGCCATGGCGGGCGTGGCCGTTGTGTCGACGATCATTACGCCGTCGTCGCCGATGATGACGCCGGAGTTCGGATCGCCCTCGGCCGTATAGGCCCAGGCGTTTTCCGACAGTTGGGTGAACGTGACCTTCTTGGCTTCCAGGTCGGCTTGCGAGGCGAATGCTTTGGCCATGCTTGTCTCTCTCTTTTGTCTCGTCTGCGGGGAGGGTGCTGCGGGATGATGAGGGCATCTTACGAAACGCGCGGAATATTTGTCAATGACAAATCTGATTGTTATTTGCTAATGTTGCGGTGTTGTCGATCAGGACACCGTCTTGCTGCGGGTTAACCCTTTGACATTGGGCGAATCCACGGGAATCCGTGCGCCGACTTGTTTAAAATCTAGGCCATTTTTCCGAGGGAGCGTGTCTCCCAAGACTGCATGAACCGAATTCCGATGGACGGTAATGCCGGTGCGAATGACGCGAAGGGACAGCCCGGTCAGCCCGCTCGCGCCTCGCGCGGCGTGCAAAGCGTGGATGTCGCGGCGCGGGTGCTACAGGCGCTGGCGCGGGCGCGCCGCCCGCTGGGCCCGGGTGATCTCGCAACGCTCGCCGGGTTGCCGCCAGCGCAGGCGCACCCGTATCTCGTGAGTCTTACGCGGCTGGGGTTGCTCAAACGCGACCCGATGTCGGGCGATTACGCGCCGGGACCCATGACGCTGCGTCTCGCGCTGCTGCATCTCGAAAACGACCCGGCATACCGCGCCGCCGTGCCACGCGTGGTGACGTTCGCCCGCGAGACGGGGTTTTGCGTGGCCATCTGCACGAGCGCGCCTCAGGGGCCGGTCGTCGTGCATTTCGAGCGCGCGGCCTTTCCGTTGCATGTGAACCTGCACGTGGGGTCCGTGATGTCGCTCACCACCACCTCGACCGGACGCGCCTTTTGCGCCTTTACCCCAGGCGAGCGGTGGCCGCAGGCATGGCACGAGCAGATGCCGGATGTCGATGGCGAACGAAAGCGGTTCGACGCGCTGCTCGACGAGACGCGCGAGCATGGCTTGTCGCGCAGCGTGAATACGCCGAGTCCCTCGGTGAGCAGCCTGTGCGCACCGGTGTTCGACGCGAGCGGACGTCTGCGTCTGGCACTCACGGCCATCGGCCCGACGGCGGCGCTCGACGTAGCCTGGGACGGTGCGGCCGCCAATGCCCTGCGCGCCACGGCGAGCGCGATTGCGTCGCACATCGACGTGGCGGGCCACGACACGGAGCCGCTCGCATGAGCCCGTCGCAGCGTTATCGTGAAAACTTCTGGGCGAGCGCAGTGCCGGGCGGCGAAGATGAGGAGGACGCATGAGCGCGACGCACAACCGTAGCGAATCCGGCGTGGCGCGTGACGATAGCGTGAGCGCGAACGCCAAGCCGCAGCGTGGCATTCAGGCGCTCGAGAGCACCGGCGTGCTGCTGGAGGCATTGGTGGCGGCGGGGCGTCCGTTGCCCCTTAACGCGTTGGCGCGCGACGCCGGGATGGCGCCGGCGAAGGCCCATCCGCATTTGGTGAGTTTGCAACGAGCGGGCTTGTTGTCGCGAGACGCGAACGGCAATTTCGAAGCGGGCGGCCTGAGCCTGGCGTTGGGCCTGATGGCATTGCAACGCCTTTCGCCGACTGGCGAGGCCGAGCCGGAAATCCTCGCGCTCGCGCAGGCAACGGGACTGTCGGCGGCGATGGCCGTGCTCGGCCCGGTCGGCCCGACCGTCGTTCGTCTGGAGGAGGCGATGCGTCCGCAGCATGTGAGCTTGCGCATCGGCACCGTACTCTCGCTCGTGAACACGGCCATCGGACGCACGTTCGCGGCTTTCCTGCCGACGCCGGTCCTCGACGGCATGCTCGGGCAGGAGCCGGTTCGCATGGCGGGTCTGGGCGCGGAGGGGCACGCGGCGACGCCGCCCGCCGATTACGGCGTGCGCCTCACGGCGATTCGCGACCGGCGCTTCGATACCGCGCTGAGCAACCCGGTGCCCGGCATCGACACGATTGCCGTGCCGGTATTCGACCACACGGGCGAGGTCATCCTCGTACTCGCATTGATGGGCTCATCGGGCAGCTTCGAGACATCGTTCGACGCAGCGCCGTCGCAAGCCTTGCGTGCGGCCGCGCACCGGCTCTCGTGGCGTTTCGGCGCAGTGGGCCGAGCCCGCGGCATGGCTGACGAGTTGCGCTGACCGGGCGTCGTCGCGGTCCGGTGGGCGGCCATCGGGGAACGTCCGCGCGCATGGACGGCGGCGAGGGTGCCGATGCGTGGCCAAGCGACGTATTTCCACCACTTTTGCCATCGTGTTTAGGGAATGGCGGATGCGCACGGTAAGATGAACGTCAACGCTGTCCCCGTCACCCCGACCCGTTGCCATGACCGCTGCCATGCCCTGCGTGATGACTCGTGATTCCGTTCGATCCCTCGAAGTTGCAAACGCTCGTGAAGGCGCTGCCGTTCGCTCGCAGCGCATACGGCGTGGCGACGGGTGGCACAGACGAGTCGCGGCGTGGGCGGGCATTGCCGCGTTGAGTGTGCTGAGCGCCTGTACGACGCAGGGCCCGGCGCCCGCCGATCCCGCCAAACCGCCGGAATCGGCGGCCCGTATCGACGGCATGCCCGCGGACTGGACGCTCGTCTCCGCGGTGATCGTCAGCCGTCACGGCGTTCGCTCGCCAACCCATGCGCATCCTCCCCTGGACAAATTGAGCCCGGACGCCTGGCCGGGCTGGCCCGTGCCCGCAGGCTATCTGACGGCACGCGGCGGCTCGCTGGCCGAACGCATGGGGCGTTACTACGGCGATTGGCTGCGCGCGCGACGCGTGTTGCCTGACGGCGCATGCCCCGCCCCCGGCGTTGTGTACGGATGGGCCGACATCGATCAGCGCACGCGCGAGTCGGGGAATGCCTTGCTGCAAGGCATCGCCCCGGGGTGCGGCATGCGCACGTCGCATCAGGCCGATCTCACGACTTACGACGCGGTGTTCCAGCCGGTGGCCGCCGGCGACTGCCCGCTCGACCCGGGCGCGGCGCGCGGGGCGATCGAGGCGCGTCTGGCCCCGGACGGTGTCGCCGGACTGAACCGGCGCTATGCCGCATCGCTTGCCCGCATGGGCGAAGTGCTGGACTACGCGCATAGCCCCGCATGCGGCGCACCGGGCGGCTGCAAGCTGGAGGACGTGCCGACGCGTTTGCGTGTCGAGGGCGACGGCAGCGGCGTGACGTTGCGCGGTGCGTTGGGAAGTGCCGCGAAGGCGTCGGAAGTCTTCCTGTTGCAGTATGGCGAGGGGTTGCCCGACAACGCGGTCGCGTGGGGACGGATTCGTGACGACAAGGACTGGGCGCTGCTTCTGGCCGCTCACAACGCCCAGCGCGATCTGCTCAACAAGACCCCGTATCTGGCGACGACCAACGGCACACCGCTGTTGGCCACGGTGCTCGACGCGCTCACGCGCGCCGAGGCAGCCGGGGCGTCGCCGGCTGCGCCGGTGCGCGGCCCCGTCGTGCCTGCGGGCAATCGTGTCTACGTGCTCACGGGGCACGACACGAACATTGCCAATCTCGCGGGCATGCTCAAGCTCGACTGGCAACTGACCGGTCAGCCGGACAACACGCCGCCCGACGGCGCGCTCGTTTTCTCGCTGTGGCGCAACCCGGCAGGCGAGCCGTTCGTTCGCGTGGAGTTCGTGTATCAGTCGATGCATCAGTTACGGCATCTCACTGCGCTGTCGCTCGACGAGCCTGCCAGGCGCGAGACGCTGACACTCTCCGAATGCACCGGCGGGCCGGACGGGAAGGCTTGCCAATGGCCGGCGTTCGCGCAGCGCGCGAGGGCGGCGTTGTCGCCCGCCTGTCTGGAGGGCGTGAAGTAACATCCACGCGCAAGCGGCGCCGTTCGGCAGGCTTACCTCAGCCCTTCCTCAGGCCTTCCTCAGGCCTTCCTCAGGCGTATTGCGCGATCCCGTTGCCGAGCGACCAATTTTCTTTCTCGACCTCTACGAGACTCACAAATACGTCCTCCTGACGAAGGCCGGGACTGTCGGCGAGCCGCTCCGCGATCCGCCTGAACAGTGCTTTCTTCTGTTGCGTGGTGCGCGTGTTGTTTGCGGTGATCTGGATGAACACGAGGTCGTCGCTTCGACTGACGCCGAGATACGACGCGCCATAGCGGAAGTTCGCCGCGTCGTGCTCCGTCATCGCCATGAACTGGTCGTCTTCCGGCACGTTAAAGGTGTCGCGCATGGCGCCATACACGCCGTCGAAGATCGCCTGCCGGTACGCGGCCGTCTTCCCCGAGCGCAGTGAGATATGAACGAGTGGCATGGTGGTTTCTCCTCTTGTTGACCCGGTCGATCTTAACTATTCTGTTTGCTTATTTGCGGTTATTTCAACGATAAGCATCGGAAATGATTGAGCGCCCTCTCGACCTGGATGCGGTCAAAGCATTCGTCTGTGTTGCCGAACTCGGCAGTTTCACGCGTGCGGCGGAAGCCATGCAGACGACGCAGGCTGCCGTCAGTCTGAAGTTGAAGCGTCTCGAAGACAGGCTGGGGCTTCGTCTTGTCGAGAGAACGCCCCGGTACGTGGAGCTATCCGCGAAAGGGGTGACCTTTCTCGAGCACGCTCGCGAACTGCTCGATGCCCATGAGCGCGCACTGGGTGCGTTTGCCGGCGTTCGCCAGCGTCTGTCGATCGGTGTGAGCGATCACGTTGCCGGACCCGAACTGCCTGCGCTGATTGCGAGGATGAATGCGCAGGATCCGGAGTTGTCGATCGACGTGCGGATTGCGTCGTCGGGCGACCTGTTGCAGAGCTTCGACCGGCGTGAGCTGGATGCGGCGATTGTTCGCCTGCATGCCGGACGGGACGACGGCGAGATGCTTGCCGAGGAAAGCCTTGGCTGGTTTGCGTCGCCGCATTGGCAGCATCGCGCGAATGAACCGTTGCCGATTGCGACGCTTGCGGAGCCATGCGGGGTGCGCGTGATGGCAGGGCGGCTTCTCGATGCGGCCTCGGTACCGTGGCGCGAAGTCTTCGTGGGAGGCGGCGTGCCCACGGTGGCAGCGGCCGTGATGGCGGGCCTCGGCGTGGCAGCACTGGCGCCGCGCATGCTGCCGTTCGGCGCGCTCGACGTCGGCGAGAAACTCGGACTTCCCGAGATCCCGCGTCTGCCCGTGCTGCTGCACACACGCGTCAGAGAAGGACGCGCCCACGATGCCCTGGTGACGCTGTCGGCGGCGTTTCGGAGTGTGGTGAGAGGGTAGGACTGAGCCCTGCCGATTCCGCGGCTCACACCAGCGGCGCGACAAGTCCTTCCGTCTTGATCGCGCGCTGGACCGCAGGCCGCGCCAGCATCTGCTGCAAATACCGGCCGAGCACCGGCCGCTCGCGTGCCGGCTTCGCAAAATTTCGTGTCCAGCGGCAGAGCATGAACGCATAGGGATCGAGGATCGTGTATTGATCTCCCAGCATCCATGGACCGTTGTTCATCCTTAGGTGGGCTTCCAACAGGTCGAGCAATGCGCCGATCTTCGATTCGGCATGGGCCTGCACTTGCTTCGCGGCCTGCGTATCGCCCGTGTCCACCCACCGGTGCGGGTAAAAGTAGACGATCAGTGTCGATTGCAGCGTGTTTGTCAGCCACATGAGCCACTTGTAAAACTGAGCGCGTTCCGGCGTTGCCAGCGACGGAGCCAACCGGCTTTCGGGGTGGGCGTCTGCCAGATGCAGGCAAATGGCGGCCGCCTCATAAAGCACCATGTCGCCGTCGACCAGCACCGGAATCAAACCGTTCGGGTTCAAACGCAGATAGTCCGTGGACTTGTGTGCGTTTTGCTCGCGATCCACGAGCGCCATTTCGAAAGGCTCCCCGATTTCCTCGAGAACGATATGCGGCGCCATGCTCGCGTTGCTGGGGTAATAGAAGAGTTTCCTGGTGGTCATGTCAATCGCCGGTTCAAAGTTTCCGGATTTTCGGGGACACGACATCGGCATGATTTCCATGCCGACGCGATGCGTGACAATACCGCATCCGGCACCGATATGGCGAACGCCGTGAGAGGGCGTCTCACAACAGTCGTTAATGCCGGCATTCGACACCGAACCGTCCGGCCACGATGGTGGTTCCGCCATGAACCGCTCGCGCGCCCGCGCCTCTGCTCCCGTGGATGTCCTCTAATTTGGTTCGTGCGCGAAATAAACTGCGTCATATAATTCGTGTGCGAAATAAATATCAATGAACCCTTTCACTGACAGGCGCCCATTGCCCCCGGCATGCGTGTGCCGGGAGTTGTGTCATGCCATCGCTGGATGTCGAAATTGCCGCCGTCGACGGGTATCCGCTCGGCGCACATGTCTGGTACCCGGACGACTTGCCCGCCAGCGGCGTCGTGCTGATCCATCCGGCAACCGCCGTGCCCGAGCGGTTGTACTTCGCGTTCGCGCAATACGTTGCCCGGCGCGGGCTGATTGCGCTCACCTACAGCTATCGGGGTGTCGACGGATCGCGCCCGGCGTCGCTGCGAGGTTTCAAGGCCCGTATGCGCGACTGGGCCGATCTGGATGTCGAGGGCGTGACGCACTGGGCGTGCGAGCGTTATCCGGCGCTGCCGCTTTACGCCGTTGGTCACAGTTTCGGCGGCCACGCCATCGGGTTATGCGAAAGCTCGAATCTGTTGCGCGCTGCGGTGCAGATCGCCTCGCACGCCGGAGCCATGCGCGTTGTGGCGAACCGTCGCGAGCGCGCCAGAATCACCGTGCTCATGCACTGGATTGCTCCCCTGCTCGCCCGCGCGACGGGCTTCATGCCGGGCAGCCGTCTCGGCATAGGCGAAGATCTTCCCAAAGATGTGTTGCTCGAATGGAGCGCATGGACGCGCCTGTCGAATTATTTCTTCGACGACCCCACCCTGGACGCCGCATCCCGCTTCGCCCGCGTGCGCACGCCGATCCTCTCGTTGGGGTTCGACGACGACCTGTGGGCAACGCGTATGGGCATCGACATGCTGGTTGCGCGATTTCGCCGCGCGCCCGTGACGCGGCGTGAAATCCGTGCCGGTCTTTCGGAATCCGGGGCGATCGGGCATATGGGATACTTTCGCCAACGTTCCGGCGCGTTTCTCTGGCCGGAAACCGTCGACTGGCTACTGTCGACGGGCATGCGGAATGCCGCGGGCGTGGCTCCGGGTGCTGCCGCTCCATTGACATCGAACCATTGACATCGACTTCCACGGACTGACTCAACGGAATGCCTAAAACTCCTGCGTCCCTTCCGAAGACTGCGAGCAGATCGACGTCGAGCGCGACGCCCGGCAAGGGTGACAGGGGCGACGACGTCACCGCGGCGGAGGATCGCCGCCTGCTGTTCCTGCTGAACGTCGGCCAGCGGCGCGTACAGCAGTGGATCGACGCGCGCTCGGTGGACAGCGCGGGCGTGAGCGCCGCGCAGGCGGGTGTGCTCTTTTACTTGCTGCATCACGAAGATGCCCTCGTCGGCGAAGTCGGGGCGGCGTTGCAACTGTCCCCGTCGTCGATGACCGGGCTGGCGAACCGTATGGTCGCGGCAGGACTGCTCACGCGACGCGCCGACGCGGCAGACGGACGGGCCACGCGCTTGCGCGTGACGGCTGCCGGACACAAGGCCATCGTCCGCGCGCGCGACGTCCTCGCCGAACTCAACCCTCTGCTGCACGACGACTTCACCGAAGCGGAATTACGCGTCGTGGCGCGCTGGCTCGGCAACCTGCAAAAGCGCTTCCCCGCCGAGGGTCAGTGAATCGCGAGCGCGTTCGCCTGCGCGTTGGCGACGCCTGCCGTCACGTTCACGCCGATATTGCCCGACGCACCCATCAGCGCCCGGTCGCCGAGCGACGCATTCATCGCGCCGGTCACGCTCGCCGCATTGCGGATCGTCTGACGGGTATCGACGTAGAGGTGCGTGGCGTTTGCCAGCGCGATCTGATTCGATTGCACGTTGAGGGCCCCGGCCGCGACATTCACGCCGAAGTTGCCATGCACATCGCGCAGTGCGCCGGCGCCAAGCGTGGCGACGGCTGCCGGACGCCCCGTGAAGACCGCATCGCCGGCGATCGTTTGCCGGGTGGAGAGCTGGACGGCGTTGGCGTCGTCGGCAGAGGCAGCAGGGGCAGCGGGGGCAGTGAGGGCTGGAGCGCAGACAATGGCCAGCACCAAAGGGCTCAGCAAAGTGAGACGCGGCATGTTGGTCTTCCCCAGATCGTCCGTTGGGACGGATATCTGGATAACGGCGCCTGAGGCGCTCGGGTTGAATGATTTTTCGTGTGCCGCATTCGCGCCGGGCAACTGTTGCCGTGCCCCTGCACCGACGTGTGCTTCACAGAAAGCCGCAGTCGTTCCCGTGACTGCCGCGGCGCGAATTCTCGCATGACGGCAAGCGACTGTGCCGTCATGCGAATCGCAATATTTCGTACCCGAACCGATCTTGACGCGCGAGATTACGCAGGTTCTCCCGCGCCGTTCGCCAATCCTGCCGAATCGTTTCGCGACTGTGCTGCCGCCTGCTGTTGCACCGACGCCGATTTCTTGTGGTCGATGAGCAACACGGCGAGCACGGCGATGACGGCGGGAATCGCGATTGCCATAAAGTTTTGCTGCAACGGCAGCGACATGTTCACGAGCACACCGATCACGATGGGCGCGAGAATCGCACCGCTGCGTCCCACACCCGACGCCCATCCGATACCGGTGCCGCGCGCGGCCATCGGATAGAACTGGCCTGCATACGCGTATGTCACGATCTGGGTACCGATGGTCGACGCACCCGCCAGACCGACGAGCACGAAGAGCACCGGCGTGGGCACCTTCACACCGAGCAACGTGATGGAGACGGCGGCGAGCGCGTACATGCCGACCAGCACGTACTTGATGTTGAAGCGATCCGCGAGCCAGCCGCCGCCGATGGCGCCGAGCATCGCCCCGAAATTCAGCACCAGTACGAACGTGAGTGCCGAGCCGAGACTGTAGCCGGCCGTTGCCATGAGCTTGGCGAGCCACGAGCTGAGTGCGTAGACCATGAACAGACACATGAAAAACGCCACCCACAGCATCGCGGTACTCAGGCCGCGACCCTCCTGGAACAGGCGCGAGAGCGGCGCCGCCTGCTTGCGATCCGTGCTCGGCAGCGCGAACTGGTCGTTCGACTGCGCGACATACGTCGGGGAGAGTCGGCCGAGCACCTGTTTGAGCGTGTCGAGGCGTCCCGTGCGAATCAGGAACGGCATCGATTCCGGCAGCGCCTTCATCGCGAACGGCACGAGCAGCGCGGGCGCGCCCGCTGCGAGAAACACCGACTGCCATCCATACGATTCGATCAGTCCCTTGCCGAGCAACGCAGCGAGCATGCCGCCCACCGAGTACCCCGAGAACATGAGCGTGACGAGCGTGCCGCGCAGACGTCGCGGCGAGTACTCCGTCATCTGCGCGACGACGATGGGCATGACGCCGCCGATGCCGACACCGGCGAGAAAACGCGTAATGGAAAAACTGACGGGCTCATGTGTGAGACCCGCCGCGGCGGTGAATAGCGAGAACATCAGCACGCAGATGGCGATCGCTTTTCGACGGCCGATGCTGTCGGCCACCATGCCCATCACGATGGCCCCGAACATCATGCCGAACAGCGCGGAGCTGACCATGAAGCCGGCGCTGGTGGCGTCCACGTTCATCGCTTTCATGATCGACGGCAGTGCAATGCCCGCGACCGCGAGGTCGTAGCCGTCAAAGATGATGATGAGTGCGCACCAGAGCAGTATGCGCCCGTGATAGCCGTTCAGGCGCGCTTCGTCGGCCAGATGATGTACGTCGATATGTCGCATGCGGGTGTCTCCATAACGAATCCGCCCTCCGTCGAAACGCGGAGGGTTCTGATTTCTGTTGACCGACGCAAGCGGCACCGAGGCCGGGCTTCACCATCAAAGATGAAGCCAACCACCTCTATGGACGACGAAGGGTGGCTATTTATGCAATATTGTGCATGCAGTAAACGCGAAATGGCCGTCAACTGCAAGGCAAATTTGCGGTTGCTAGGGTTTTACATGAGAAAACGCCGCTCGTAAGTAATTGTTTAATTGCGGCGAACGACGATGCGGGAGAGGTGGAGTATGCGGCGGCAGATGCCGCCGCACGGGTAGGTTCAATGCAACTTATTGCCTGGTGACGGAGAGCGGCGGGAGTTGGTAGCTCCAGGTTTCGCTCACGGCCTTCCCGCCGGAGACGAGTGCGGCACGCAGTTCCACGACCTTGGCCGGGTCCTTGACCATGACGCGCAGGTTCAGGCGCATGCCGTGCGTGACCGGATTCGGTTGCAGCGTCTGTTCGATGATGCTGGCGTTACTGCTCACGCTCACCTGCGGTGTGACAGCGCCGGCGGGCAGACTCGCGAGCGGGCCGCCGTCGAAGTCGACGATCAGGCCGGTACTGCCGTCGAAATGACGAATCAGATTGGCCTGCGTGATCTCGCCCGCCGTGCGAAGCGTCTGCTTCACCCACGCCAGATTGCGCTCGACGATGCCTCGCTCGTTCATCGTCCAGCGAATGTTGTAGTCGGCCTGCAACGGCTGGCCTTTGGGCGGGAGTTGATCGGGCGTCCAGAATGCGCCGATGTTGTCGTTGGTCTCGTCCGGTGAGGGAATCTCGACCAGTTCCACGTGTCCCTTGCCCCAGTCGCCCTGCGGCTCGACCCATGCGCTCGGACGCAGATCGTAACGGTCCTTCAGATCTTCGTATTGCGAGAAATCGCGCCCGCGCTGGAGCAGCCCGAAGCCACGCGGGTTCGTCACCTGAAACTGGCTGATGGCGAGGTTGCGCGGATTGTTCAGCGGACGCCAGATCCATTCGCCGTTGCCCGCATGTATCGCCAGCCCGTTCGAATCGTGCAGCGCCGGACGGAAGTTGTACGGGTCGCGCTGCTGGTTCGGCCCGAACAGGAACATGCTGGTGAGCGGCGCGATCCCCAGCTTCGTCACCTTGTCGCGCATGAAAACGCGAGCCTGCACCTTGAGTACCGAGTCCTCCCCGGGCGTCAGGTCGAAGCGGTACGCACCGGTCGCGCGCTTCGAATCGAGCAGCGCGTAGAAGACGAGATGCTTGTCGCCGGCATTGGGCCGCTCGATCCAGAACTCGCGAAACGCCGGAAATTCCTCGGCAATCGGCAGACCGGTATCGATGGCGAGGCCGCGCGCCGACAGGCCGTAGATCTGGCCCTTGCCGATGACGCGGAAATAGCTCGCGCCGAGCACGCTCATGATTTCGTCGAGCTTGCCGGGTTCGTTGATGGGGTACAGCACGCGAAAGCCGGCATAGCCGAGATTGTGCGTCGCGCTGCGGTCGAGCTTGAGATCGCCGAAATCGAAGCGGTTGCTGTCGTACTTGATTTCGTCGATCTTCGCGTTGCTGCCGCTGCCGACGATCTCGTTGATCTTCACCGGCGTGCTGAACTGCATGCCCTGGTGGTAGAAACCGAGCTTGAACGCGGTGGGCTGATCGTTCCATTCGAACGCTTCGCGGCGCGGTTGAATCTTGATGTAATCGCCGAACTGCATCTTGGCGAATGCCGGCGTGAGGTTGCTCGCCGCAGCTTCGTAGGGTTTCTCGGAAAGCGCCTTGGCGCGGGCGGTCACATCGTCGAGGGAGAACGCATGGGCATGCGCGGCACCCAGCAGTGCCGCACCGGCCAGGAGCGTGGACACCATCGCGCGAGCGCGTCGTTGCCAGGACATGGCGGGGGAAAACAGAACCACGAATTTCTCCGGTAGTTGGGGGCTTGGCGGCGACGCTACGCGGTGCGTCCCGTTGGCTCAGCCTTGTGCGGACCGGACCCTTGGCACGTCACGGTTCCCGCGCAAAACGAAGCGAAATCGCTTACAAAATGCCAATTGTGGCAAAGTATCGCACTTCGCGTTACGCATTCCGCATTCTGCCCGGTCAGGTCTCGACGGGCGGGATCGCGTAACTCCAGTTGATACGGCGGGAGGTCGACTTCGGACGCCCCGTCGCGCCACATTGGATTGCCATCAAATGAGAATGTTCTCCGCACTGGCTCTCGCAGCCAGCCTCGTGGTAGCGCCGGCCTTTGCCGGCGCCGCTCAAGCCTCGGACAATGCCAGCGAGCGCGACGTTCCCGTCGCGATGCCTTCGGCGTGGGCCAAACAGCAGTTCATCGACGATCTCATCGCGCGCATGACGCTCGAAGAGAAGATCGGCCAGTTGCGTCTGATCAGCATTGGTGCGGAGATGCCGCAGCCGCAACTCATCAAGGAAATCGCCGCCGGTCGTGTCGGCGGCACGTTCAACTCTGTCACGCCCAGCGAGAACCGTCCGTTGCAGGACGCGGCCGTCCGGCAAAGCCGTCTGAAGATCCCGATCTTCTTCGCATACGACATCGTGCACGGTCATCGCACCGTGTTTCCGATCAGCCTTGGCCTCGCGTCGAGCTGGGATATGTCGGTGGTGAAGCAGGCTGCACGCGTGTCCGCCATCGAAGCCAGCGCCGACGGGCTCGACGCGACCTTCGCGCCGATGGTCGATATTTCACGCGACCCGCGCTGGGGGCGCACGTCGGAAGGCTTCGGCGAGGACCCCTATCTGGTCTCGCAAAGTGCGCGCGCCAGCGTGCAGGGTTTTCAGGGCACGTCGCCGGCCAACCCGGACAGTCTGACGGCGTTCGTAAAGCACTTCGCGCTGTATGGCGCGGTAGAGGGCGGTCGTGACTACAACGTCGTCGACATGAGTCCGATGCGCATGTATCAGGACTATCTGCCGCCGTATCGCGCCGGTATCGATGCCGGGGCCGGCGGCGTGCTGATTGCGCTGAACTCGGTCAACGGCACGCCCGCGACGTCCAACAAATGGCTGCTGCAAGACCTGCTGCGTGGCGAATGGGGCTTCAAGGGTGTCACCGTGAGCGATCACGGCGCCATCGAGGAACTGATGCGCCACGGCGTAGCGAAGGACGGTCGTGAAGCCGCCAGACTCGCCATCGAGGCCGGCGTCGACATGAGCATGGCCGATCAGCAGTACCTCAGGCAACTGCCCGATCTCGTGAAGTCGGGCGATGTGCCGATTCGCTACATCGACAACGCCGTGCGCGAAGTGCTCGGCGCGAAGTACGACATGGGGTTGTTCGCCGATCCCTATCGCCGCATCGGCCGTGCCGGAAACGATCCGGAGGACGTGAACGCCGAGAGCCGGCTGCATCGCGACGCCGCGCGCGACATTGCGCGCAAGTCGCTCGTGCTGCTCGAGAACCGTCACGACACGCTGCCGCTCAAGAAGGGCGGCAAGGTCGCCGTGATCGGCCCGCTCGCGGATTCGAAGCTCGACATGATGGGCAGCTGGTCGGCCGCAGGCAAGCAGGCGCAGGCCGTCTCGCTGCTGCAAGGGGTGCGCGACGTGCTCGGCACGACCGCGCAGGTGAGCTATGCGCGGGGCGCGAACATCACCGACGATACGCGCGTCGTGGAGTATCTCAACTTCCTCGACTGGGACAACCCGGAGGTCGTGCAGGACAAGCGTACGCCGCAACAGATGATCGACGAAGCGGTGCAGCTCGCGCGCAGCGCCGACACACTGATCGTTGCCGTGGGCGAATCGCGCGGCATGTCGCACGAAGCCTCGAGCCGTACGAGCCTGATGCTGCCGGGCAGTCAACTGGCGCTGTTGCAGGCGCTCAAGGCGACGGGCAAACCGTTGGTCGTCGTGCTCATGAACGGCCGCCCCCTGGATCTGAACTGGGCGAAGGCCAACGCCGACGCCCTGCTCGAGACCTGGTACGCGGGCACGGAAGGCGGTCACGCGATTGCAGACGTGCTGTTCGGCGACTACAACCCGTCTGGCAAGCTGCCGATTTCGTTCCCGCGCTCGATCGGTCAGATTCCCACCTATTACAACCAGTTGCGAATCGGCCGGCCGTTCACGCCGGGCAAACCGGCGAACTACACGTCGCAGTACTTCGAGGAAGACGCCGGCCCGTTGTATGCGTTCGGATACGGCCTGAGCTACACGACGTTCGATGTTTCGAAGGTCAGCCTCTCGGCCAAAACGATGACCGCGGGCGGCAAGCTCGACGCGAGCGTCACCGTGCGCAACACGGGCAAGCGCGAAGGCGAGACGGTCGTGCAGTTGTATTTGCAGGACGTGGCCGCATCGATCGTGCGTCCGGTCAAGGAACTCAAGGGGTTCCAGAAAGTGAGCCTCAAGCCGGGCGAATCGCGCACCGTGCATTTTGCCATCGACGGCAGCCTGCTCAAGTTCTACAACGCGAAGCTGCAATACGTGGCCGAGCCGGGCGAATTCAACGTGCAGATCGGGCTGGACTCGCAGCACGTCGAACAGGCGACGTTCACGCTTGAGTGACGTCGCCGCCGGTCGCGCCGCGTCGTATCGGTTCAGGCCTGCGTCTGAAATTCCCCGGCAAGGAATTCGACGCAGGCGCGCACTTTGGCCGACGATGCCACGCGCGACGGATACACCGCCCATACGTTGGCGGGCTGCGTGACGTCCGGCAGTACCTGCACCAGTTCTCCGCGCGCGATCAGTGCGCCCACATCCCACATCGAGCGCAGCACGATGCCCTGCGCGTCGAGCGCCCACTGCACGGCGACTTCGCCGTGGTTCGTCGAGAGCGGCCCTGTCACCTTGAGAGAGACTGCCTCGCCGCGTTGCTGCAATCGCCACATCCCGAACGGGTGGTCGCGCTCCTTGATGACAATGCAGGCATGCCCCGCCAGATCGCTCAACTGCCGCGGCGTGCCATGCGTTTTCAGATAAGCGGGGGACGCGCACAACACGCGATGGTTGTCCGCAAGCTTGCGCGCGATCAGATGCGGTGCGATGTCGTCGCCGATGCGCACGTCGAGGTCGTAGCCTTCCGCCGCCACGTCCACGATCCGGTCGAACAGATCCAGCCGCACATTGAGTTGCGGATGGCGCGCGCGCAGCCGCGACATGGCGGGGGCGACCACGTGACGCCCGAAGCCGAAGCTGCTCGACACGCGCAACGTGCCGCGCGGCACCTGACGCGTGCTCGACACGTCTTCCAGCAGATGATTCACGTCGTCGAGAATCTTCTCGGCCCAGGCGTAGACCCGTTCTCCGGCGTCCGTGATCGCCACGCGCCGCGTCGAGCGGTGCAGCAAGCGCGTGCCGAGGTCGGCTTCGAGCATGCCCACTCGCTTGCTCACGTAGGCGGGCGAGACACCCAGCGCCTCCGCGGCGGCCGAGAAACTGGCGCGACGCGCGACCTGACAGAACACGCGCAGATCGTCGAGATTCGGATGGACAGGAAGGGGTTTATTCACGATTCGTGGATAGTGGATTAACCGGTTGGGGGATTTTATCCGGGTTGGAATGGAATAACCTAGCGGCATCCCTCAAACGTCCAGGAGTCTGACCATGACCGAAACGGCCCAACGCGCGCAGCGTCCGTTCAAGATCGCCGTGATCCCCGGCGATGGCATTGGCAAGGAAGTGATGCCCGAAGGCCTGCGCGTGCTAGACGCCGCCAGCCGGCGCTTCGGCATTCCTCTGGAATACCGGCACATCGAGTGGGCCAGTTGCGATTACTACGCCACGCATGGGCAGATGATGCCGGACGACTGGAAGCAGCAGCTCGAAGGCGTGGACGCCATTCTCTTCGGCGCAGTCGGCTGGCCGCAGACCGTGCCCGATCACATCTCGCTGTGGGGCTCGCTGCTCAAATTCCGTCGCGAGTTCGATCAGTACATCAACCTGCGCCCGGCGCGTCTGTTCGACGGTGTGCCGTCGCCGCTGGCGAACCGCAAGGCGGGCGACATCGATTTCATGATCGTGCGCGAGAACACCGAAGGCGAATATTCGTCGGTCGGCGGTGTGATGTTCGAAGGCACGGAGCGCGAATTCGTCGTCCAGGAGTCGGTGTTTACGCGTCACGGGACGGAGCGCGTGTTGAAGTTCGCGTTCGATCTGGCACAGCAGCGCGAGCGCAAACATGTGACGGTCGCGACCAAGAGCAACGGCATTTCGATTTCCATGCCGTGGTGGGATAAACGCGCTGCCGAGACGGCCGCCCGGTATCCGGACATTACGTGGGACAAGCAGCACATCGATATTCTGTGCGCGCGCTTCGTGCTCAATCCGGATCGCTTCGACGTGGTCGTCGCGTCGAATCTGTTCGGCGACATTCTGTCGGACCTCGGCCCGGCGTGTACCGGCACCATCGGCATTGCGCCGTCGGGCAATCTGAATCCGGAAGGCAAGTTCCCATCGCTGTTCGAGCCGGTGCATGGCTCGGCGCCGGATATTGCCGGCAAGAACATCGCCAACCCGATCGGCATGATCTGGACCGCGGCCATGATGCTCGACTTCATCGGCCGCGGCGAACGGCGTACGCGCGACGCCCACGATGCAATCCTTGCCGCAATCACGCAGATCATCAAGGACGGTCCGCGCACCGGCGACATGGGCGGGCGCGCGAACACGACCGAAGTCGGTCAGGCGATTGCGGCCGCGGTGTCGGCAGGCTGAGTTCCCGGAATTGCACTGCCCGCCGCCCAGGCACCGTCGCGCGGCGCTCGCTCCTCGAAGTGACGATTGGGCACCGGCGGCACGCCGAGATTCTCCCGGAAGGTGCGTCCTTCGTACCGGGTACGAAACAGGCCGCGCCGCTGCAATTCCGGCACTACCCGATCCACGAATGAGGTAATACCCACGGGCGCGCTCGGAAACATGATGTTGAAGCCGTCGGCCGCACCGGTTTCGAACCAGTGCTGAAAGTCGTCGGCAATCGATTCGGGCGTGCCGACCAGCACGCGGTGCCCGCCGCCGGTGAAGCGCGTGTAAAGCTCGCGCACCGTCGGCCGCTCGCGGCGAATCCAGTCCACCAGCAGCTTCTGGCGGCTCTTGTGCGAGTTCGTCTCCGGCACGTGGTCCGGCAGCGGCACTCTGGCATCGAAGGGCAGCGCGCCGAGATCGATGCCAAGGCTTGCGTAGTTCATGAGCGCGTTAAGGACGACCGCCGGATCGCGATGCGACAGCAGGCTGTCGTAAATGTCCTCCGCTTCCGATTGTGTGCGCCCGACGATGGGCGAGACGCCCGGCAGAATGAAGATGTGCTCGGGTCTGCGGCCATACTTCAGCGCACGCGTTTTCACGTCCGCATAGAACGCGCGTGCCTCGTCGACGTCCTGTGCCGCCGTGTAGAGCAATTCCCCCGCGCGCGCCGCCAACTCGCGTCCGGCCTCGCTCGATCCCGCCTGCGCAATTACCGGCCAGCCCTGCACGGGGCGTGGCGCGCCCAACGGCCCCCGTACGCGGAAGTGCTTGCCGCGATGGTCCAGCGTGCGGATTCGCGACGGATCGGCCCATTGGCCGGTGACCTTGTCACGGGGGAAGGCGTCGTCGGCGTAGCTGTCCCAGAGACCGGTCACGACATCGTAGAACTCGTTCGCGCGTTCGTAGCGCACCGCGTGATCGACGTGGTCGTCGCGGTTGAAGTTCTGGCCGCCGCCGGTGGATGTCACCAGATTCCAGCCTGCACGTCCGCCCGAGAGATGATCGAGCGACGCAAACGCGCGCGCCACGTTGTATGGCTCGCTGTAGGTCGTGCTGACCGAGGCGACGAGGCCGATGTGCTGCGTCGCACCTGCCAGTCCGGCGAGCAGCACCACGGGGTCCCAGCGCGGTGCGCCAGGACTGTGGGCCAGCGCGACGGGGTCGGTCGAGACGAAGAGATTGTCGAAGAAGAACAGGGCGTCGAAGCAGCCGCGCTCCAGTTCCTGCGCGTAGTGACGATAGCGCGCGAATTGCGAATAGGCGTCGGTGTCGGTATCGGGGTGGCGCCAGCTGTCACCCTGTACGCCGGAGCCCGACATATAGGCACCCAGCCGAAGCTTGCGGGCAGATTGGCTCATGGGCTTGCTCTCGATCGATGTCGGTGGACGATCACGATAAGCGAGCCCTCCGCCTCGCGGCAAACAACGAAATTCGATAAGCAAACTCACATAAGCTAACGCGTGTTCGCCACGCTATGAATCGCATCAATCGATGGTTGGGGATCCCCGTAAGCCCGCCTAGACTGGCACATCCTCCACTTCTCCGGCCGCGCTTGCACGTGGCGACATGACATGACGACCTCTGCCTCCCATGCCGCTGTGCAGGAAAATCCCGTACTCGACGCGTTCATCGCCGCGTCCGCGATTGCCTTTGGGCTGTACGTCTCGCCGCCGTCTCGCGCGGCGATGGTGCGCGCCGCGTTGGCGCGCACGGCAAAACGCGATTTGCGCTCGCGCGCCCGGCAGCAGTGGCCGATGTGGCGTGCACGGCTGCGTCGCGGTGTCGCGGTGGCGCTGAGCGTGGCCGCGATCCTGCCGTTCGCGAGCAAGGCGGCGGACAAGCCGGTGCTCGTGGTCGGCGATCAGGCGTACAACGCGCAGAGCCTCTTCGAAGCCTCCGGCGCTTTGCACGACGCGCCGTATACCATCGCATGGAAGCAGTTCCCGGCGGGCACGCCGGTGATCGAAGCGGTGAATGCGGGCGCCCTCGATATCGGTCTGCAAGGCGATGGCCCGGTGCTGTTTCTCGCGGCGCAGGGCGCGCCCGTCAAGGTCATCGGCATCTATCGCGACAGCCCGGATAGCGTGGTGCTGCTCGCGGGGCCGCACACACAGATCAAGACCGTGGCCGACCTGAAGGGCAAGACGGTCGCGGTAACGCGGGGGGGATGGTCGCAGCAACTGGTGCAGGCCGCGCTCACGTCGGCCGGACTGCCGCTCGATGCGGTGAAGTATTCGTACCTCGCATCCGTCGATTCGGCCGCGGCGTTGCAAGCCGGGAAGGTCGATGCGACGGCGACTTGGGAGCCATACGTCACGCGGTTGCGTCAGGCCGGCGCGCAAACCGTGGTGACGGCGCGCGGCCTGATCGCGGCGCAGAGTTATCTGTCCACCACGCAGAAGGTCATCGACAGCAAGCGCGAGTTGCTGGGGGATTTCGTCCAGCGCTATCAGCGTGCGCGTGAATGGTCGCTGGCGGATGCGAAGCACATCGAGCGCTACGCGGACGTCTGGGCCGCGAAGTCGCGCGTCGATCCGAAGCTGGCGCATCAATGGTTCAGCACGTCGCGCATTCGCTACGAACCGTTGACGGACACGGCCATCGCCGAAGCGCAGAAGAGCGTCGACGACTTCGTCAAAACCGGCACGCTGACGAAGGGCTTCGACGTGCGCGGTCTCTTCGATACGTCGTTCAACAAGTTCACGCAGGCGGCGCGGTAGGTGAGTTGCATCGCGCACAATTAGCACGCAAGCCACCCTGGCGAATGACCCGCGAGAGCTACAATGCACGCCAACCGGCGGGCAGCCCGCCTCTCAGGGGAATTGCGTGTCAGCCAGTGCTCCCAGTGCGCCGTATCACGGCGCGCAAACCGTCAGCCGTCACGTCGTCATCGTCGTGTTCGACGGCGCTGAAGTCATCGACGTCTGCTGGCGTCGATGTGCACCGCCACGGACGTGTAGCACGGCCGTGTGTTCGTGCGCGACGGGGATCTCTGGACGTCGGGCGGCGTGACCACCGGCATCGACATGGCGCTCGGCATGATCGAAGCCGATCTCGGCCGCGAAGTCGCGATGGATATCGCCCGCGATCTGGCGTTGTTCGTGCTGCGCGGTGGCGCAGAGTCGCAGGTGAGCCGTTCGCTGGTGTTGCAGCAGGGCGCGACGTCGCCGGTGCGCGATGTCATCGCGTGGATCGAGAGCCATCTCGATGCCGACCTCAGTGTGGACGCATTGGCCGCCGTCGCCCGCATGAGTCCGCATGAGTCCGCATGAGTCCGCGCCATTGACAGGGCAACGACGTCGTGCGTCGGCGCGCCATACCGTTGCCCGATAGCGTCCAGAGTCTCGACGCATCGAGCCGAAATGCCGCGCTGGCATGCTTTGCCGACCAGTCGGCGACACCGAGCGCATGCGCAACGTCTATCGCGCGCTTCTCTCCGGCGAACCCTTCCACCAGCGCCAACGACAGCGGCAACGACGCACTGGCCCCGGTCGTCGTGACGATGCGCAAACCCGGCATCAGCGTAACGATTCCTGTCGAATTCCCGCAATGACAACGATGCCGCACTTCCTGCCGGCGGAGCCGTTGACGGGGCACCCGGTATCTCAGGCGCTCGCGCGCTGCAACACCTTCTCGCCGCCGAACGCACGCGGGCGCGGCGCATCGACGCGCTCGCGCAGCAAGGCGACCGCGCGTTGCGCGCGCGCCGAGAGCGGCCATTCCGCGCGATGGATCAACCACAGCGTGTCGACCACCGGCGGGCCGCAGTCCACGACACGGATGGCGTCCTGCGACGCGAACGCCTGCCGCGCGTACTGCGGGATGACGGTGAACCCAAGACCGCGCGCGACGTACTCGAGAATCAGGCTGATCTGGTTCGTGCAGCCCTTGCACGGCAGACTCTGCACCCCCGGATTGCCCGGAAAACGGCGGCTGAGCAAACGCGTCGACATGGCTTCGCTGTCCGGGTGTTCGATGAAGCCGATACGCTTCAGATCGTCCCACGTGTGGACATCTTCCCCGGCCGGCACCACCAGCTCCAGCGGCTCCTGCGTGAACGGCGTGGCTGTCAGTCGCGGATCGTCGGGACGCAACGTCACCAGCCCCAGTTCGAAGTGGTTCTGCAACACGCCTTCGAGCACTTCACGATCCGGCGCGAAACGATGTCGCACCGCCATCGCCGGATTGGCCTGCTGCATGTCGAGCAGGATCGGACACAAGTACAACCCGATGCTCCCCGGCGTGATGAGCGTGACGTTGCCGCACTCCTCGTTGGCATCCTCCAGACTGGAACGCAAGTGCCGGGCTGCGCACTCCACCTGTTCGCAGTAAATGAGCAATGCCTTCCCGGCGGGCGTGAGTTCGACGGCGCGCGGACGCCGCACGAGCAGCGTTCCGAACTCCTCTTCCAGATGTTTGATGTGCTGGCTCACGGCAGCCTGGGTGAGACCGAGATGGTCAGCCGTGCGCGTGAAGTTGCCCAGCTCGGCGAGCGTGGCGAAGGATTTGAGCCACTGAGGATTCACCATAATGAACTGTTATCGAATCGATAATTTGTAGATAGTTTCCATTATAGCGATGTGAGACTACCATGGCTCACGTCGATTGCCCCTGCGGCAACACCCTCCGAACCGAGAACCCTCATGTCTGCTCTGTTTTCCCCGTTTGAACTCAAAAGCGTCAAGCTTCGCAACCGCATCGCCATTCCGCCGATGTGCCAGTACAGCGCCGTCGACGGCCTGACCAACGACTGGCACTTCGCCCATTACGCCAGTCTGGCGCGCGGCGGGGCGGGACTGGTCATCGTCGAGGCGACTGCCGTCTCGCCCGAAGGCCGCATCACGCCGGGATGCACCGGTCTGTGGAGCGACGAACAGACGGCCGGTATGGCGCGCATTGCTGCGGCGATCAAGTCGCACGGCGCGGTGCCAGGCATCCAGATCGCCCACGCGGGCCGCAAGGCCAGCGCCAACCGCCCATGGGAAGGCGACGATCACATTGCCGAAGACGACCCGCGCGGCTGGCCGACGCTCTCGCCGTCCGCAGTCGCTTTCGGCGGCGACCTCGGCAAGGTGCCAAAGGCCATGACGCTCGACGATATCGCACGCGTGAAGGCCGACTTCGTGGCCGCAGCACGCCGTGCGCTTGCCGCTGGCTTCGAATGGCTGGAACTGCACTTTGCCCACGGTTATCTGGCGCAGAGTTTCTTCTCGCTGCACGCCAACCATCGCGAAGACAATTACGGTGGCGACCTTGCCGGCCGTAGCCGCTTCCTGCTCGAGACGCTGGCTGCCGTGCGCGAAGTGTGGCCGGAGCACCTGCCGCTCACCGCGCGTTTCGGCGTCATCGAATACGACGGCCGCGACGAAGAAACGCTGGCGGAATCGATCGCGCTCGCGCGTCAGATGCGCGAAGGCGGACTGGATCTGCTGAGCGTGAGCGTGGGCTTTTCGACACCGAATGCGAACATTCCCTGGGGTACGCCGTTCCTCGCACCGATTTCGGCGCGCGTGAAAAACGAAGCGGGTATTCCGGTCGCATCGGCCTGGGGCATCGACGACCCGGTCGTTGCGAACCGCATCGTGGCCGACGGCCAACTGGATCTCGTGATGGTCGGCCGCGCCCATCTGGCGAACCCGCACTGGCCGTACTTCGCTGCGCGCGAACTCGATGAGAAGCGCCCGACGTGGGTGCTGCCCGCGCCGTACGCCCACTGGCTTGCGCGCTATCGCGCGCCGCGCGCCGCCTAAGCCGCATGAAGTCAGCCCGACGAAGTCGGTCATAGCGTCTCCTGAAACGCAACGCCCCCGGACGTCGAAGAACGCCGGGGGCGTTGCGTTTGCGCTTGCGTTCGTCAGACGGCAGAGGCGGACGGGGGCTTGGCGCGAGGGCCTTTCAATTCGCCGATAACCGCTTGCTTTGCGCGGTGGGCTTGGGCGGCATCGGAGAAGATTTTCCAGAAAATCTGGTTGGCGGAAGACATCTGAAGGCTCTCACGGGGAGGGACAAAGCTCTTTGGCGCTCTGTACATGGGTTCTGTCCTGAAAAACTCCGGATGGAATTGCAGCATAAGGGCGGGCACTGCTCCGGCATGAGGGCTTTCAACCGCCTCGACCAGTCCTTCGTGTACGACAGAGGGTTTCAGATGCTCGACAAGCGACTGCGCGGATACGGGGATCGCCTGATGGTGCGACACCACGCTGGCGAGCGTCTCGCGCATGGCTTCGCCGTATATCCCATTTCGGCTGCCCGGCGTCAGATCGAAGTCTCGCTTGCCACGCTGACCTTCAACGTTTTGCCGCATTTTCGCGCCGAAGTACACATTGACCAACTGGAAGCCGCGGCAAATGGCCAACATTGGAATACCCCGATTCAGGGATTCGCGCAGTAGCGCCAACTCCAGCAGAGAACGCCGGTAGTCGCTCCCCGGCCGGGGGATCTCTTCCTCCTCGCCATACAAGGCTGAAGGAAGATCCTCACCGCCAGGCAGCACGATGGCATTGACGTTAGCGCTCAACGTTTTTGCCTTTGCCGTAATGCTGGTCAATTGCGCGAATGTCTCAGGGGCGTCGTCGACGATGCGCAGCAGGCGCTGGGCGATAGGGAGGTCGCCGGCCGCGCCCACTGCGACCCGCTGCCACACGATGTCAATCTCATGGTCGAATTTTCTACGATCGATCGAAGGCGAGCGCATGGCGATACGCAGCGGGATCATGTTGGCGACCTGGTCGAGCTTCACGAGGACCCTGGGAATCGATGTGCCGCGATCCTCGGGATCGATCAGCAGGACAGCCGTCGGCTTGGTTAATCCGACAGTCTTGCGAGAGTCGCAATCGACATCGAAATCCTGCAACACATCGAAGAACACCGAATTCTCCAGATGGCTGTTTCGAATCGACGAGCCGCTGACTTCGGCGTTCAGGAAATGGGTTCCGGCCATCGTGACAGTGTCAAATCGGGAGTCCAGAATTCGTGCGTTTTCAAAGCTCCCGATGACAAGGTCGCACCGTTCGAAACTGACGCCGTCGAGCGAAGCGCACGCCATCATGACTTCACGCATGATGCAGTCCTGGAACAGGCAGTTCTCGAACGAGGTGTTGATGAACGACACGTTCCTCAGATTGCATGCGACGAATTGGGTGTCCGAAAGATGCGACTCATCGAAAGCGCACCAGTCGATCGTGCAGTTGAAGAACTGCACGCCGCTGAGTCTCGCGTGCATCAGCGGTGTGTCGGCGTCAAGCGTGATGCATGACAATTGCGTCGAGAAGCCGGCCGCTGTCAGGCACGCTGCCACATCCAGAGGCGCGCCTTCGCCACGCTTGCTCGCATCCATGAGACACGACAGAAACTGCGTCTGCGATATTTGCGACATCTGCGACATCTGTGCTACGGCCGGCGGCGCTCTGCGAGCGCTCCCGGAGTGAGTCACGGATGTGGATGCCTGGCTTCGCGCACGCGCAACGCCATGCGAACAGACCCGGGGAAGGTGATGCCGCGTTTCGGCAAGGAGGGCGGACAGCGAGTCGTCGTCGACGTTCCGGGTAAAGGGTATCGGGGCCACCCGTGCCGCGCCGACTTGATGCTCCAACGTCCCGGCCGGTGGCGTGCCGGGCCTGCTCCCCAACCGGGTTTGCTGCGTGCCGGACGTCAGACGCTCCTTGAGTGCCCTCTCCTGCAACGGTGTCAGGTTCAGCGCTCGTGCGTCTGTGATAGTGCAATGCACGCTTTCGAACTCACGGCGAAGTTGTGTCGAAGCCGGTAAAGTGCGACGGGATTCCGGATGTACCGAGGGCGGGGGCGAGGCAATGGCAGGTTTTACGTCAACGAGGGTCGCAGCGATAGGCGATTCGAACGCCGGGGAGCGATCCGGCTGGAGGGGGGCAGAGAGCGAGGCGAGCTGGGCGCCTGTGATTTCGACGCTGGGCATTTTCACGACATTCCATAACGAGTATTCGGAGGTGCTGACAACCTTTGCGTTTTTGCGTTACGGCGCTTGCAACGCGGAAGTCTTTGATGACTCGCTCGTGAATGCTGTTCCTGCCCAGCGAAAAGATGTGACGATCGCGCGTCGTATGGTTGTGCAAAGTCACGAAGGTGAATCGGGGACGGTCATGTCCCGCCATTTCGAGCGGGAGTTCACCCAACGTGTCGAAGGGACGGCGAGGACGTGGCGACGATTGACAAGCCCTGCGTCACCAGTTGATATCCACGCAAAGCACATGAAGCCCCTGCCTGGCGGGCGACGCGATAGAGGCTGTCACGCACAGATGCGCTTCATTGATCGAGAGATACGGGGACGTGAAATGCACTTCGCCCGGTGCGCGCATTGCCTCGATGAAGTACGGGCGCCGTGCCCAGTTCGCCCCCTCCGAATGCAACAGCGGACGGAAGCGCTTGGCGCGCTGCGACGAGTGGCTGTGCGGCAGCACGTTGTCGCCGATCTGGCGTCCGGCGGCGTCGAGCAGGAAACATCGCGCCGCATCGGGCAGCGCGAGCAGGTCGTGCGTCGCGTGACGGATGTCCTGCCCCTGCGCGAGGCGCGCCGCCGCCGCTTCGATACCTGCGATATACGGCGCCAGTCGCGCATGTTGCGCGCGCTCGCGCTCCACGAGTTGCGTGCGAAGCGCGGTCGACAGCGCGTCCATCCGTTCGGCAGCGACCTTCGGGGGCACGGGGTCGAAATCCGGCGCCGCGAAATACTGGCCCTGCACGAAATCGACGTTGCATTCCAGCGCGATCAGCGCTTCGCGCTCGGCCGTGAGGCCGCCCATCATCACGAGTTGGCCCGATTCGTGCAGCAGTGAGACGAGGCCCGGCAGCACCCGCGCGAGATGCGTTTGCTCTGTGGCCTGCGCCAGAATGCCGCGATCGAGCACCACGATGTCCGGTCGCAGATCCCACACGCGATCGATGTTCGAATGCTTCGCGCCGAAGCCGCCCAACGCGATCAGAAAGCCTGCCTTGCGCAGACTGCCGACGATGGCGCCGAAACGTGGCGTGTCGCCGCCGGCCTGCTCGGGCACTTCGAGTACCACGCGCTGTGGCGACAGGCCGGTGGCCTTGAGCGTGGCGATGAGCGCATCGCCGTACACCGTGTCCATCAGCGCGGCCGGGTGCAAATTGAGGAAAAGCCACGCGTCGCGGCTGTCGAATTCGTGAAAATTGCCCAGATGCAGCGACTCGGCGAGGCGCCCCAGCTCCAGCATGTCGCCATGCCGCGCCGCCATCGTGAAGACCTCGTGCGACGGCACGTGGCGACCCTGGGCGTCGTGCGCCCGCAGCGAGGCGTGGTAGCCGATGGCGCGCCGGTGCGAGACCGAAAACACCGGCTGGAAGACGCTGGAAATGGTGAAATCGCCGTAAATCACGATGCGCCGGGCGTCTTCGGCTGCCGTGAGTCGGGGCGGCAATAGTCCGGGGGCGTCGAGATCGGTCATGGGCATGGTCGTAACAGGCGCGGGCGCGGCAAGGATATGTCAAGAATAGGAGAGCAAGAAGCGTGCTCAAAGGCGCGCGCTATTGTCCCCGATTTTTTCGCCGGTTTCCGCCTGTCTTGTGACGCGTCGCACCAGAGATCGCCACTAACGCACCAAGTTGGGGCGTCGGTATTGGCCGTGGCGGCGCTTGCACCTGCGGGATGAGCGCCCCGTGCACCGCGTACCTTCGCCTGTCAGTCCCTCAGTCTCCCGGGCCGTCACGGTGCCAGCATCTGCGCCCGTCGCGCCACGCGGGCCAGCGCCAGCGCGCACACGACGTTGAAGACGTGCAGACCGCCCGAGCCGAGTACCGTCACGACCACGGAGGCGATCATCGGGCCGAGCAGGCCACCGACCGAGAACAGGATGAGCAAGGTCGCGCTCACGCCGATACGCCGTTCCGGTTCGGTACGGTCGTTCACATGGGAGACGATCAGGCCGTACTGCGTGAAGTTGACGGCCGAGAACAGGAACATCAGCACGAAGACGAGCCAGTGCGCCTGAATGAAGATCAGCGGCGCGCAGAACACGGCCGAGGCAATGGCCAGACGCCGTGATACCGTGCGGCGATCCATGCGATCGGACAGGCGTCCGACCGGCCACTGCATGAGCAGGGCGCCGAACAGCGCCACGCCCATGAGCGTCGAGAGACTGCCGATGGAAAAGCCGATGCGCGTGAGGTACACGGGCATCATCGCGTAGAACGCGCTGTACAGAAAGCCCGCCAGAATGCACCCGGGAATGGCGATGGGCGTGGCGCGCGCCATCTCCGCGATGCTGTCGAACAGGCTCATTGCCGGCTGCTTGACGAGACGTTCGTCGGCAACGCGTGTGGGCCAGCCCTGCATCAGCGTGATCGGCAGGATTGCCGCGACGAAGAGCCCCGCGACGAGCGGCAACTGTCCTTCGCTACCCGCCTCGCCAATGTTGAGCAGAAACTGTCCGGCGCTGACCGCCAGATAGTTGATGGTCAGATACGAGCCGAAGACGCGCCCGCGCATGGTGTTCGGCACCGAACCGTTGAGCCAGCTCTCCACCGTGGTGTACATGCCCATGAGCGCCAGCCCGGTGCCCACGCGCAGCAGGCATAGCAACACCATGGACTCGCTCACGGCGAAGCCCATCGCGAACAGCGCCGCGAGCGCCGTGAAGGCGACGAATGCGCGATGCTGGCCGATGCGCTCGATCAGCGAGCGGTTGTAGAACGCGCCGAGCAGAAAGCCCGCGTAATAGCACGACTGAATCACGCCGATGGTAAACGTCGACGCGCCGTACTTCAGGGCATGAAAGGGGACGGCGGTAACGAAGAGGCCATTGCCGACGACCAGCACGCCATAGCCCAGCAAGATACCCATGAGCGCGGGATAGACGCTGATGGGCAGGGGAACGGCGTCCGCCGGGGCGGGGCCGGGGGGCGTGGAGGGCGCACCCAGCAAGGAGGCTTCCGATAACGGTCCGGGACGATCGGACTCGTCTTCGGCGATGGCGGCATCAAGCGACGGATCTCGCTGCATTCGTGTTCGTGTGATTGGCGGGCCGGAGAGCAGGGGGCAAAGGCTTGCACCGGCCTTCATGATCGCACGAGATGACGCTCAGGCGTACTGATCGGTGTCATGGCGAATGCGTTGCGCGCAACAAGCGAAGGGCGTGTCCCGGTAAAGGACACGCCCTTGTGATCGCGACGTCTGCGTCGCTTCGTGCGTCATGTTTGCCCGGCCGTCGCCGGGTTCCCGCGCGGCCTTCGCTCAATGTTCCGTCACGCCGGCCCCGTGCCAAACATGCCGGCGGCGCTTGCGACTGCCGATCCACGCGGCGCACAGCGCACTGACGAGACCCGCGACCAGCACGTAGATGCAGATCATCCACGGCTCGCCGCCGTTCTTCTGCAACAGGTACGTGGCGATGATCGGGCTCAGGCCGCTCGCGAAGATGCCCGAGAACTGATAGACGAACGAGATGCCGGTGTAGCGCACGCGGGCGTCGAAGAGTTCGGAGAAGAGGGCGGCTTCCGGACCGTAGACCGACGCGTAGACGACACCCAGCGGAATCACGATGGACAGCCACACGAGCATCACGTTGCCGCCGCTCGCCTTCATCAGCCAGAAACCCGCGAACGACGACAGGCCGGTGGCGAGCGAGCCCCAGAAGTAGATCCGGGTGCGGCCGATGCGGTCCGAGAGCTTGCCGAAGAACGGGATCGTAAAGACCATCACGAACGCGGCGGCCATCACTCCCGTGAGCGCCTCGGTCTGCGAGAGTTTGAGCGTCTGCGTCAGGTAGGCGATGGAGAACACGCCGAAAATGTTGAAGAACACGCCGTCGATGAAGCGCGCGCCCATGCCGGCAAGCACGTTGCCGGGGTTTTTCGTAAGCACCTCCGCAATCGGAATCTTGATCTCGGTGCCGGCCTTCTTGATCTTCGAGAATTCCGGCGTTTCCATTACATTGAGGCGAATGTACATGCCGATGGCGACGAGCCCGACCGACAGGAAGAACGCGACACGCCAGCCCCAGGCGAGGAACTGCGCGCTCGTCAGCGCATACGACAGCACGGCCACGACACCGGAGGCGAGACACAGGCCGAGGGCCAGCCCGACTTGCGGAATGCTGGCGTAATAGCCGCGCTTTTCCTTCGGCGCGTACTCGAACGCCATGAGCACCGCCCCGCCCCATTCGCCGCCCAGTCCGATGCCTTGCAGCACGCGCAGCAAGAGCAGCAGCACCGGCGCCCACAATCCGATCTGTGCGTATGTCGGCACCAATCCGATGAGCATGGTCGCCACGCCCATTATTGTGAGCGTCATGACGAGCATGCTCTTGCGTCCGAGCTTGTCGCCGAAATGCCCGAAGATCACACCCCCGAGCGGACGGCTCAGGAAACCGACCGCGAAGGTGCCGTAGGCGAGCATCGTCGAGACGAGGGGATCACCGCCGGGAAAATACAGCTTGTTGAACACGATGCCGGCGACGACACCGTAGAGGAAGAAGTCGTACCACTCGATGGTGGCGCCGATGAGGCTGGCGACGACGACACGGCGCATCTGCCGGGCGTCGGTCTTGGTCGATGCATTCATGGTTGTCTCCGAATCTTGTGAATCTTGTAATGGTTGGGGGCTGCTTTCGCTGATGTCGCTGTTGTGACTACACCGCCAGGGCCACTTCCGCCCGCGCCTCCTTGCTGCCGCGGATTTCCTGCGTGCCCGGCGCTTGCTTCCTGTCTTCGAGAATCATGTCCGCCGCCTTCTCCGCGATCATGATGGTCGGTGCATTCGTGTTACCCGAGACCAGCTCGGGCATGATCGACGCGTCCACGACCCGCAGCGCCGAGAGACCGTGAACGCGCAGACGGTCGTCCACGACCGCCATGCTGTCGCTGCCCATCTTGCAGGTGCCTGCCGGGTGATAGATCGATTGGCTGAACTGGCGCGCGGCCTGAAGCAGTTCGTCGTCGCTCCGGTACTGCGCGCCGGGAACGAACTCGCTGATGATGTGTGGTGCGAGCGAAGGCGCGGCCGCAATGCGGCGCGCGACCTTGATGCCGTCGATCACCACGCGATGATCGCGTTCGTCCGACAGATAGTTCGCGTGAATCGCCGGGTATTGCAGCGGATCGTTGGAACGAATCTCGACGCTGCCCCGGCTATGGGGGCGCAACTGGCAGACGGACGACGTGAAGGCGGAGAAGCGATGCGCGCCTTTGCCCGGCTTGTCGGCCGACAACGGCTGCATGTGGAACTGGATGTCGGGACGCGCGAGTTCGGGACGCGAGCGCGTGAAAATCGTCACCTGGCTGGCGGCGAGAGTGAGCGGACCGGTGCGCAACAGCGCGTATTGCAAGCCGATGAGCGCTTTGCGCAGCGGATGGTTTACCTCGTCGTTCAGCGTGCGTTCGCGGGTCTTGAAAACGAGGCGTACCTGCAGGTGATCCTGCAGGTTCCGGCCGACGCCGGGCAACGCGTGACGCAATGCAACGCCGGCTTTGGCGAGCACCGTGGTCGGGCCGACGCCCGAGTTCTGCAACAGTTGCGGCGAACCGATGGCCCCGGCCGCGAGAATCACTTCGACGCGCGCTCGCGCCTTCCTGCGCTGACCGTCCTGCAAATATTCGACGCCCACGGCGCGCTTGCCTTCGAAGAGCACACGGCAGGTCTGGGCGCGCGTCTCGACGATCAGATTGGGGCGGCGCCGCGCGGGCTTGAGAAAACCCTTGGCTGTGCTCCAGCGAAAGCCCTTGAAGGCCGTCTGCTGGAAATAAGCGACGCCTTCCTGCGTGGCGCCGTTGTAATCCTCGTTGAAGGGAATGCCGATGTCCTTCGCGGCGGCGATGAAGTGTTCCGCAATCGGGCGGCGCAGACGCAGGTCCGAGACCTTCAGCGGGCCGCCCACGCCGTGATACTCGTTCGCGCCATGTTCCTGATCTTCCGATTTGCGGAAGTAGGGCAGCACGTCGGCATAACGCCAGCCGCGATTGCCCAGCGCGGCCCAGCGATCGTAGTCCTCGCGCTGCCCCCGCACGTAGAGCAGGCCGTTCAGCGAACTACTGCCGCCGAGCACTTTGCCGCGCGGCCAGTCGATCCGGCGGTCCGCCACGTTGGGGTCGGCCTCGGTGCGGTAACACCAGTCCAGTTCCGGGTCGTGCATGGTCTTGAAGTAGCCGACCGGGATGTGAATCCAGGGATTGCTATCGGGGCCGCCGGCTTCGAGCAGCAGCACCCGGTTCGCGGGATCTGCGCTAAGAGCCGGTTTACGATCTCCTGAGCAGCAGTGCCAAAAAGGCGAGATGGACAAACTGCAAGCTGGTGTTGAGCAAACGCTCACAGTTCTTCCATAAGCGCCGGTTCTTCTCCAGCCAGGCGAAACTGCGCTCGACGACCCAACGCTGCGGCAGGACCTTGAAAGTATGCAGTTCGCTGCGTTTGGCGATCTGCACCGTGACCCGCTCGCCCAAGATCTCGCGCACGCCCTGCGCGAAGGGTTCGCCCACGTAACCGCCATCGACCAGCACACTTTGCACCTGTCCCAAGCGAGGCTTGCCGTGCTCGAACGCCAGCAACGCTCCTTTGCGATCGGTCACCTCGGCAGTGGTTACCGCCACGGCGTGCGGCAAGCCCTGCGTGTCTACGGCAATATGACGCTTGATGCCCGACACCTTCTTGCCCGCGTCATAACCCTTATGCGCTGCCGTGTCAGTGTTCTTCACGCTCTGCGCGTCCACGATCAAGAACGTCGTGCTGGCGCTGCGTCCCTGTCTTGTGCGCGCCGCGCCAACCTGATTTTTTGAGTGCCTGCTCCAGCACGCTCACGCCGTGCTGGTCAGGCTGACTCCATTTGCTGAAATACGCGTAGACGGTTTGCCACTTGGGAAACTCGCTGGGCAAGAAGCGCCATTGGCAACCTGTACGCAACAGATACAGCACCGCGCAAAACACCTCGTACAAGTCCACCGTCGTGGGCTTCGTGCGCCGGCGCACGCTGCGCAACAGCGGCTCGATCTCCGAGAACTTCTCTCGGCTTATGTCACTCGCGTATTTCTTTCTCGTCATCCTCGAATTATCAGGGATGACCAGAAGATCGCAAACACGTTCTAAGACGATTCGCGAGTACGCATCCTGCCGAGCCCGCACCGACGATCAGATAGTCGACCTCATGTTCCATACCGCCTGTCTCCTGCATGGGAATGTCTCATCGCCATGGCGCGGCCATTGCCGCGCGAGGGGATGAAACGATTCGTTTCGGTTTGTTTCGATCCAATGTCGGCGAGCGATGGACAATTGCCAAGCGAAAAAATGCCGATGACGGGAAACTGAAACGGATTTCGCGCTTGCTGTCTCAGAACGAGGCAATTGCTGCGGCGCATCTGCGGGGTTTTACTAAGGCTGTCGCCGTGTGGGGCGACGCGTGCGGCGGGAGAGGCGGGAGAGGCGGCCACGGACTTCAACCCGGTCACGGGGTAATCCCGAGGCTGATGGCTGTCGAATAATTGGTATATTTTGTTTCTTTTATTGATCGACGGAATTCGGGGCGAGCGACCCAGGGAGGTATCGATGCAGGCAACGCGCGACTCCGGCGCGCTGGACGACGGCGATCTGCGTGCGAGCGAGGCGGCGCGCAATCTGCGCGCGCTCGCCGTCATCGAACGTCTGGCCATGGCCGGACAGCCGTACACCCTGTCGCAGTTGGCGTCGCGTCTCGCGATCCCGAAGGCCACGCTCATGCGGTTGATCGAGGCGCTGGAAGTGTGCGGCTACGTCTCGCACGTGCCCGATTCGCGCGGCTCGGAACGCGGGCTGTCGCTCGGCCCACGAGCGGCGCGGCTCGCGCTCGTCACGCTGGCAAACAACAACTTCACGCGCGCGGCGCGCTCACTCCTGCGCACGCTGGTCGAGCGGGTCGGCGAAACGGTGAATCTCACCGCGCTCGATGGCGACGAGGTTCTCTACATCGAGCGCGTGGAGACGAACGAACCGCTGCGCATGCAGATGCACCCGGGCATGCGCGTGCCCTTGCATTGCACGGCGAGCGGCAAGTTGTTCCTGTCGCAGATGCCGGCGGCCGAGCGCCGTGCGGTGCTCTCGCGCCTGACGCTCAAACGCATGACGCCCAGGACGATCACCGATCCCGGCCTGCTGGAAGCCGAACTGGATCGCCTCGCCGGGCGCGGCATCGGCATCGACAATGAGGAGTTCGTGCGGGGCATGGTGGCCGTGGGCGTGCCTGTGCGGGCGCCCGACGACGGCCATGTCCGTGCCGTGCTGGCCGTGCACGGCCCGACGGCGCGCGTGACGCTGGAGCAATTGACGGGACTGGTGCCGACGCTGCGCGACACCGCGATGGCGCTCGCTCCGCTGCTCGACTGGCAGCGCGCGGGCAAGGCGCAGGCATTGGCGAAAAAGGCGGAGGAAGAAAGCGCAGAGAGGGCGAAGGCCCTCTGACGCTTCAGAACGTCTTCGCGAGTTCCTTGGCGGCTTCCTGAAGACGCGGCACGAAGTCCATCGCCTTCGATAGCGAGGTGCGCGACACTGGCGCGTGCACTGCCACGGCGGCGATACACGCGCCGTCTTCCTTGAGCACGGGCGCCGCCACGCAGGCGATGCCCAGCACGAATTCCTCGTTATCGACGGCAATGCCCTTGCGCGCGATGCGATCGAGTTCGCTCTCCAGTAATTCGGGGTCGGTCAGCGTGTTGGGCGTGAAACGTTGCAGTTTCATGGCGCGCAGCAGCGCGGCGCGTTGCTCGCGCGGCATCATTGCAAGTAGCAGCTTGCCGCTCGCACTGCTGTGCGCGGGCACGTGCGAGCCGGGCTTCAGATCGAGACGAAGCGGCCACGGCGCTTCCATGCGGTCGAGATAAAGCACCTCGGTTTCATGCAGCATCGTCAGGTTGCACGTCTCGCCGAGATCGGCCACGAGACGGCCCAGAATCGCGTGACGCATACGGCGCGCACCGGCCTGCATCATCACGCCCAGACTCAGTTGCGCCAGACGCGGCCCGATCACGTAAGCATTCTTCTGACCCGGCTCGCGAATCACCAGTCCGCCCGCTTCGAGCGAACCGAGCATGCGGTGCAGCGACGCCTTGGGCATCTGGATGTCATGCGCCATATCGGCGAGCGAGACGGGCGCGTCGGCAGCCACGAGATATTCCAGCAGCGCGAATGCCCGAAGGGTCGGGGTATCCGCCTTGCTGTCCTGCGGGGAGTCGTGGCCAATCGCTACGTCGTTCATATGCGCCGTTCCGGAAAATGGATCAGCGGTATTGTACCCAAACAGGTTGTCGACCGGCATTGACAAGGTTCCGATACATGGAAGTTCGTTGCGATTCGGTTTCAGTTCGTTCGAATCTAGACGAGCTATCGGGGATCGTCAATCGGTGTTTTAATTATCCGGAACGAATTGTTTCTAAAAATGGTTAACGCTATGATGCACCGACACCGTTTTTGGAAAGGGATGGAGACGCCGTGATGGAGACCGCAACCCAACAACCGGATCGCACTGTCGATGCCCGCGCCGTGTTCGGTATCGAGACCGATCTTCAGGTGCCGGCGTTCAGCGAGCGCGACGACCATGTGCCCGAGATCGACACGGCGTACCGCTTCAATCCCGACGTGACGCTGGCGATTCTGGCCGGATTCATGAACAACCGCCGCGTGATGGTGCAGGGCATGCACGGCACAGGCAAATCGACGCACATCGAGCAGGTGGCGGCGCGTTTGAACTGGCCCTGCGTGCGCGTGAATCTCGACGGGCACATCAGCCGTCTCGATCTCGTGGGTAAGGACGCCATTGTCGTGCGCGACGGCCATCAGGTCACCGAATTCCAGGAGGGCATCGTGCCGTGGGCGCTGCAACGCCCCGTGGCGCTGATCTTCGACGAGTACGATGCCGGCCGTCCCGACGTGATGTTCGTGATTCAGCGCATTCTGGAGCGCGACGGCAAATTCACGCTGCTCGACCAGAACCGCGTGATCCATCCGCATCCCGGCTTCCGGATGTTCGCCACGACGAACACCGTCGGTCTCGGCAACCTGAACGGTCTGTATCACGGCACGCAGGTGCTCAACCACGCGCAGATCGACCGCTGGAACGTGGTGGCCACGCTCGACTATCTCTCGCGCGAAGACGAAGCGGGCATCGTGCTCGCACGCGTGCCGGCACTCGACAACGACGCGGGACGCGCGCTCGTCGGCTCGATGGTCAGTGTGGCCGAACTCACCCGCAAGGGCTTCGCGACGGGCGACCTGTCCACGCTCATGTCGCCGCGCACGGTCATCAACTGGGCGGAGAACGCCGGCATCTTCCACGATGCGGGGCTGGCCTTCCGGCTCACGTTCCTGAACAAGTGCGACGAAGCGGAGCGCCCGGTTGTGGCGGAGTACTACCAGCGGGCCTTCGGCCGCGAGTTGCCGTTGACGGACGGCGGCCGCTCGCTGCTGGCCGGTGCGTCATGACGCGAGGGTCGATCTCCGAGCGCGAGGCGGCACAACGCGCCGCGCGCGGCGAAGCGCTGTGCGCCGCGACCGTGCGCGCCCTGACCGGAGACGCTGCCCTGCACTACAGCGGCGCACGTCTGTGCAGGAACATGCGGCCATTGCCCCTGCACGCGCCGCATCTGCAAACCCTGCCTCCCCCTGCCGACCCGCTGATGACCATGCGCGGCGCTGCCGACGGCGCGGCCCTTCGGCTTCGCCACAGCGACGCCGCGTTGCATCGCACGCTGCAACCGGACGCGTCGCTGGAGCGCCTGCTTTTCGAACTGCTGGAGCAACTGCGCTGCGAGACCTTCATTCCGCCGGGCATGCCCGGCATCGAGGCTAACCTGCGCGACCGTTTCGAAACGTGGTCGCGTGCGATGCACGCCACGGGGGTGGCCGAGAGTCACGTCGGCCTGCTGCTCTACACCGTGGCGCAGATGAGCTGGTCGCGGCTCACCGGCCATCCGGTCGTCGAGGACACGGAAGGGCTGATCGAAGCCACGCGCATGGCCATCGCACCCCGCATTGGCGGGGCGCTCGCCGGCATGCGCCGCACGCGCACCGATCAGGCGGCGTTCGCCGCCTTCGCGCGCGAATTGGCCGCCGATATCGCGGCACTGATTCGTGCGGCGGGCGGTGACGCGCAGGAAGACAATGCGAAGGACGACGAGGACGCCGGGGGCGTGCGCAACGCGTTCTCGCTGTTTCTCGACTTCGATGAGCAGGAAGACGACGGGATCACGCTGGCGCATTCGGGCGACAGCCGCGTGCTCAAGGCGTCCGGACAGGGTTACCGTGTCTTCACGAATCGTTACGACCGCGAACTGTATGCGGGCACGCTGGTGCGGCGGGCGTTGCTTACCGAATTTCGCGAGCGGCTCGACGAACGGATCGTCGCGCAGGCGATCAACGTTGCCCGACTCGCGCGTGCGCTCAAGGCGGCGCTGGCCGTGCCGCAGCGCGACGGCTGGTCGTTCGGCGAGGAACAGGGGCGCATCGATGGGCGACGTCTCGCGCAACTGGTCAGTTCGCCCGCGGAGCGGCGGCTTTTCCGCTTGGAAAAGCACACATTGCTTGCCGAGTCGATGGTGAGTTTCCTCATCGACTGTTCCGGCTCGATGAAGGCGCAGATCGATGCGGTCGCGATGATCGTCGACGTGCTTTCCCGCGCGCTCGACGCCGCCGGTGTGACCAACGAGATCCTCGGATTCACGACCGGCGCGTGGAATGGCGGGCGGGCACGCGCGGACTGGCTCGCGCGCGGCAAACCGCGCTTTCCTGGCCGTCTGAACGAAGTCTCGCATCTGATCTTCAAGGACGCCGTCACCAGCTGGCGACGCGCGCGCACCGACATCGCGTCGCTGTTCAAGGCGGATCTGTTTCGCGAAGGGGTGGACGGCGAGGCGCTCGAATGGGCGTGCGAGCGTTTGCGCTCGCGCAGCGCGAACCGTCGTGTGCTGATCGTGATTTCGGACGGCAGCCCGATGGACGCCGCCACCAACCAGGTCAACGACGAGCACTATCTCGACCATCATCTGCGCGAAGTCGTGGCGCAGCAGCAGGCCCGGGGCGACGTGGAAGTGCTGGGTCTCGGCGTCGGCCTGGACCTCAGTCCCTACTACCGCAACTCGCTGGCGCTGGATCTCACGTCGTTGCCGGACATGACAATGCTGGCGAAGCTCGCCGACTGGATCGGCAGTGGCGGGCGTCGCGGCAACGCCTGACCTCGGCGCCGCATCACAGCATCGCTGTCAACGCGTCGATCGTCAGATGCGCGCCGAGCAGAATCAACGTGACAAACGCGAGCCGCCGCGTTGTGGTCCCCGATAGCGGCGGCGGGTGACGACGCGCGAACAAGGTGGCGAACGTCACGACGGGCAGCGCGATGGCGGCCTGCCACCACATCGACGCGGGCAATTGCCCCGCCAGCGCGCTATAAGCCGTGCGGATCGAGGCGGTTACCGCGAACAGCAGAATCAGCGCGCAGCGAATCTGCACGAGCGTGAGCGGCTGCCGGTAAAAGTAGAAGATCAGCGGCGGCCCGGAGATTCCGAACATGCCGCTCAGAAGGCCGCCGAAGATGCCACTGAAGAAGAAGCCCGCGTCGCCCGCGCGCTCGGTCCGGGGCGCAGGCCGGATCGCCGAACCGATGCCGCCGTAAAGCACGACAGCCCCCAGCAGCAAATGCAGAATGTTGGACGCCGTGCCATTCAGGTAATCGAACAGCAGCACGCCGGCGACGACCGACGGCACAATGCCCAGTGTCGCCGCGCGCACGGCGCGCCAGTCGATCAGATGCCACGTGCCCGGCAGGGCGAGCGCGCTGTTGATGAGCGTGACCAGACTCACCAGAATGGCGACACTTGCAACCGGCGCCAGCCCGAACCCGCTTGCCCCGCCCAGCACGATCATCCCCAGGCCGAAGCCGGTGACCGTCTGGAAATACGTCGCAAACCCGAGCAACAGCATCAACGGCAGCGACGCCTGAACCGCTTGCCACGTCATACCCGGAGGGCGAGCGGCGAGGTTCCGGTCAGCTTGGCGCGCGCGGCCTGTGCCTGCACGCAGGTCACGCCGATCACGTAATAGATGTCGTCGGCGCTGCATCCGCGCGAGAGGTCGTTTGCGGGACGATTCAGGCCCTGCAACAGCGGACCGATGGCCTTCGCACCGCCGATGCGCTCCGCGAGCTTGTAGCCGATGTTGCCCGCGTCGAGACTCGGAAAGATCAGCGTGTTGGCGTGTCCCTCGGTTTGCGAATGCACGACCTTGCGTTGCGCGATTTCCTCGACGATGGCCGCATCGAGTTGCACGTCGCCGTCGATGGCGAGTTGCGGACGCGCCTGCTTGACCAGATGCGTCGCCGCCACCACCTTGTCGACTGCGGCATGCTTCGCGCTGCCGCTCGTCGAGAAGGAAAGCATCGCTACGCGCGGCGGTTCCATGAGCAGGGCGCTCGCGCTATCGGCCGCCGCCAGTGCGATCTGCGCGAGTTGCTCCGCATCCGGATCCACGACGAGCGCGCAGTCCGAGAAGATGAGCCCGCCCTTCATCGTGTGAAAAGGTTCGCAGAGCATCATCAGGAAAAAGCTCGACACGAGCTTGAACGACGGTTGCACGCCGATGATCTGAATCGCCATGCGCACGACGTCGGCCGTCGTGTTGACCGCGCCCGCGACGGAGCCGTCGGCGTGACCGAGGCGCACCATCATGTTCGCGAACCCCAGCGGCGAGCGCATTGCTTCGGCGGCCTGATTCCGCGTCATCCCCTTTTTCGAACGGATGCCATACCAGATGTGCGAGAACGCTTCGGTCATGTCCGACGTTGCCGGATCGATCAGTTCCATGCCGGCGAGATCGATACGCGCGGCGCCGGCGGCGCGTTGCGTTCTGGCGATGTCGCCGACGAGCACGATGCGTGCAATGCCCTCGCGCGTGGCGCGTGCCGCCGCGGTGAGCACGCGCTCGTCCTCCGACTCGCACAACACGATGCGCATCGGTGCGCGGCGCGCGGTATCGATGATGCGGTTAATGGCTTTCATGATGTCGAAAAAATAAAAAAAGCGCCCCCGGCACCCACAGAGCCGGGAGCGCTGTCACACGAAAAACCGCTACCGCGTCAGACGTAGTCCTTGTACTTGTCGAGCATGCGCACCGGCTTGGAGAGCGCGTCGCGGCGGAACGGATCGCCCAGTTCGCGAGTACACATGATTTCGATGATGGTCGTCTTGCCGTGATTCATCTGAAGATCGATGGCCTTCCTGAGCGCCGGGCCGACATCTTCCAGACGATCGACCACGATACCTTCTGCGCCCATCGCGCGGGCGATGTTGGCGAAGCTCGGGCTTTCCAGCTCACCGGCGACGAAACGGCGGTTGTAGAAGTCCACCTGGTTCTTTTTCTCCGCGCCCCACTGACGGTTGTGGAAGACCACGGCCGTGACCGGAATGTTGTGACGCACACACGTGAGCGTTTCCATCAGGCTCATGCCCCACGCGCCGTCGCCGGCGTATGAGATCGCCGGACGGTGCGGTGCGGCGACCTTGGCGCCGATGATCGTCGGGAACGCATAACCGCAGTTACCCCAGCTCATTGCCGCGAAGAAGCTGCGCGGCTTGTTGAAGCGCAGATAGCTGTTGGCGACCGAGTTGATGTTGCCGATGTCGGTCGAGACCATGACGTCTTCCGGCATCGCTTTCTCCAACTCGCGCAGCACCTGACGCGGATGCAGATAGTGGCCGCCGTTGAAGGTCTTCTCGTGCTTCTGCTCTTCGATCATGTCGAGGCTGTACGGATCGCGCTCGTGGGTCCACTCGTCGAGTTCCTTCTCCCACGCCGCCTTCTCGGTCGCGATCTGATCGGCGCGGGCGGCGCGCGTGGCGTCGCACGCGAGCGTACGCCCGGCCAGACGTTGCGATAGCGCGACGGCCGCGGCCTTGGCGTCGCCGCAGATACCGACCGAAATCTTCTTCACGAGACCGAGCATCTTGTGATCGGCGTCGATCTGGATGATCTTGGCGTTCTTCGGCCAGTAGTCCAGACCGTGTTGCGGCAGTGTGCCGAACGGTCCGAGGCGCGAGCCGAGCGCGACGACCACGTCGGCCTGGGCGAGCAGCTTCATGGCCGCCTTCGAGCCTTGATAGCCGAGCGGGCCGCACCACAGCGGATGGTTGGCCGGGAACGAATCGTTGTGCAGATAGCTGTTGACGACCGGCGCGCCAAGACGTTCGGCGAGTGCCTTGCACTCCTCGATGGCGTCGGCCATGACCACGCCGCCGCCGGAGATGATGACCGGGAACCTGGCCTGTGCGAGCAGTTCCGCCGCTTCGTTCAGACGCTCTTCGCCGCCGGCGCCACGGTCCAGGCGTTGCGGACGCGGGATTTCGGTCTTGATCTGACCGTAGAAGTAGTCACGCGGAATGTTGAGCTGCGTCGGACCCATTTCGGCCATCGCGCGATCGAAGCAGCGGCCGGTGAATTCGGCCATGCGCGCCGGATGCGTCACGTGGCCCTGATATTTCGTGAACTCCTGGAACATCGGCAGTTGCTTCGCCTCCTGGAAACCGCCCAGCCCGATGCCCATCGTGCCCGCTTCCGGCGTGACGATCACGACCGGGCTGTGCGCCCAGTAAGCCGCGGCGATGGCGGTGACACAGTTGCTGATGCCCGGACCGTTCTGGCCGATCACCACACCGTGGCGACCCGACACGCGGGCATAACCGTCGGCCATGTGACCGGCGCCCTGTTCGTGTACCACCGGAATCAGACGAATGCCGGCCGGCGCGAAGATGTCCATTGCATCCATGAAGGCCGAGCCCATGATGCCGAACATTTCGCTCACGCCGTTGGCGACCATCGTTTCGACGAACGCTTCCGAAGGCGTCATCGTTTGCGGACCGGCATCGGAAGCCGTCATTTGCTGGGTGGCCGTAGCCGGATCTTTGGCATTCATGGGTGTCTCCAGTGAAAAATAAACGGAACAAATAATTCCGATTTCGTTTGCTTGTATCGAAATCTAGGGGATTAAATTGCCTTGGTCAATTGGTGTTTTTATTATTTGGTACGTTTTGTATTGAAAAATACAAACATCGCATCCCCCATGCCCGACATACGGCGGGCCGCCGGCGTCCAGAAAAAATGCCCCGGCAAGCGGGGCGGGCAATCCGGGCGTGCCAGGGCGGGGGCGTCAGAACGCCGGGCGGTCCTTGCGGAATGCGTTCTTCACTTCGATCTTGCCGTCGCGCAGGGTGAAGACGTCGACCATGCGCGCTTCGACGCGCGTGCCGTCCGCCTTCGTGCCGCGGAACGTCGATTCCGAGACGCCGCGATCGCCCGCGACGAAGTGTTCGCCTTCCGTCCACGATGCATCGGGGAAGGTCTCCCACGCGGACTGGAACGCGGCGCGCACGGCTTCGCGGCCTTCGAAGGTGCGCCCCAGCATGTCGGGCCCGGCGACCGCGTGGAAAACGCACGTGTCGGTCATGCAGGCCATGAGGGCGTCGATGTCGTGCCGGTTCCAGGCGTCGTTGAATGTCGTGAGCAGACGGATGGCGGCGGAGTCGTTTTGAGTCGTCATTGCAAATTCCGGAGTTCGAGGAAGGACCGATATCAACGCGCTTCGTCCTGCGCGTGGTATCGCTGATAGAGAAAGCGCTGGCCGATGCGACGGAACGGCGCGAAGCCTTCCCATTGCACGGTGCCGAACACGTTCGGGTATTGCAGCGCCGAGTCGTAGATCGGCAGTGTCCACGACGGATCGCGCTTGCCGGCGATGCGCTGGGCGAGACGGCGTCCGGCGTGCGCGGAGAACGACACGCCGTTGCCGCCGTACCCCATGGCATAAAAGAGGCTCTGGCGTGGATCGGGCTGCGTCACGCGCGGCATCATGTCGTGGCTGACGTCGACCCAGCCCCACCACGAGTACTCGATGCGAATGCCTTTGAGTGCGGGGAACTTGCGATGCAGGCCTTCGACGAGCACCGCCATGTGTTTCGGGTTCTGCGCATCGGCGCCGGTAATCGAGCTGCGGCTGCCGATCTGCAAGCGGTTATCCGGCAGCAGCCGATAGTAGTAACGCAGCGTGCGCGTGTCGGTAATGACTTCATGCGTGCGGAAGTTCGTCGCTGCAATTTCTTCCGGCGTGAGAACACGGGTGACGAGCGAGTTCGACAGAATCGGCATGATCTTCGAACGTAGCGCTTTGGTCACGTCGTTGCGAGTGTAGCCGCCCGTGGCGAACGCGACCGCCTTGGCACGCACCACGCCGCGCGGCGTGCGTACGTGATGCACGCCGTTGATCGTCTCCACCCCGAGCACCGGTGTCGAAGGGTGCACACGGGCGCCGAGCGCGCGCGCCATGCGCAGATAGCCGAAGGCGAGTTTGAGCGGATGCACGCCGATGCCGTCCGGCTCGTGCAGGGCGCCGCAGTTCTCCTGATCGTCGACGTATTGCTCGCTGACTTCCTCGCGCGAGAGGATGCGGGTGTCGTAGCCGAAGACCTCGCGCATCACCTTCGCCTCGTTGCGCAGAAATTCCATCTTGCGCGCACGATGGGCGATGTAGAGATGCCCGCCCGGTTGCGGATCGCACTCGGGCACTTCGGCGATGAGCGATTTGAACGTGTTGAAGCCTTCGCGGATTTCGGCGTCCAGACGCAGCGCGGTTTCCTTGCCCCAGCGCTCGATCCATTGCGAGCGGTAAAGGCGTCCGCTCGCATTCTGTCCCTGACCGCCATTGCGGCTGGTGCAGCCCCAGCAGGTCTGGTTGGCTTCGAGCACGGTGGCGCGAATGCCATGCTCGCGAGCGAGGAAAAGGGCGGTGGACAGACCGGTGAAGCCCGCGCCGACGATGACCACGTCGACATCGGCATCGCCGGCGAGCGGACCGTCGTCCTCGGGCGGCTCCCCCGCGGTGGCAACCCAATAAGTGGGCGCGTAGTCCATGCCGAGACCGGGGCCGGACGAGACTAACGGATCGTAAAGCGGATCGTATGGGGATGCGCAGCGACGATCCAGCGCGAAGGATTCAATCGTACCCACGTTAGGCTCCTGACGAAAATGAGCCAATACTGCCAAGAACATTTTTCCCGGATTAGTACCACCGCGAACTTGTGATGGTGCCAGCGCGAAGCGGCGCGTGCGCGGCGTTTCCGGACTTGGGGGAGTCGCTGCCTGGCACCAAACTTTTGTGCGATGTGGCTCTAAACGGCGCGATTTTTGGCTGGGGATACTGGGCCAGACAGCGGGCCTCTGGCTGCCATCCGGCGGTGCGGTCCATGCGAACAATGCGTCGCGAAGCGGAGACAGAACATGTTCAGATTGCTGATTGGCCTCGGATTGCCGTATCTCGGCGTTGTGGGATTGCTGCCGTGGGCGGCGTCCGTGGAGCGGTATGTGCTCGGCGTGCCGTTCATCTACGGCTGGATCTTCCTGTGGTTCGTGCTCACGTCGGCCTGCCTCTGGCTGTGCTGGACGCTCTTCGACCGGCACATCGTCGAAGACCCGGCGTGATCGCGCTGGCGATCGTTCCTTCACGAACCCCCACGAATTCCGGAGATTGCGTCGATGGCAACCCTCATATTTGCCGGCTTCATCCTGTTGTCGGTCTATCTCGCCTTGCGTGCGCGCGGTGGGCGCGGCCCGCAAAGCGTGCATGATTTCTTCGTCGCTTCGCGTCAGTTCGGCGCGTGGCTCGTGTTCTTTCTCGCGGCCGGCGAGATCTACAGCATCGGCACGATGGTCGGCTTTCCGGGCGGTATCTATGCCAAGGGGCCGACGTACGGCGTATGGTTCCTCGGTTACATCCTGCTGGCCTATCCCGTGGGCTACTTTCTCGGGCCGAGGATCTGGGATGCCGGCAAGCGCTACAACGCCATCACGCTGCCCGATCTGTTCAAGGGGCACTTCCGGAGCCGTTTTCTGGAACTGGTCGTCGCGGTGACGGCCATCGTCTTCCTGCTGCCGTGGGGGCAGTTGCAGTTCACCGGCCTGGTCGCGGCGCTCAAGGGGCTGGGATGGAATTTCCAGCCGCTGTGGCTCATCTGCTTCTCGGCCATGCTGGCCTTCGTCTACATCGCGATTGCCGGGGTGCGCGCATCGGCCTATATCGCCGTGCTCAAGGACGTGCTGATGGTCGCCGCCATTGTCGTGACCGGTGTGGCCGTGGCATGGGAGGCGGGCGTGACGCCGGTGTTTCAGGCCGCGAGCGAGCACGTGAGCAACGCCATGAGCACGCAGCAGCTGACCTTCGCGATGACGACCATCGTGTTCCAGTCGCTGGGCATGTACGTGATGCCGTTCGGCGTGCAGAACTTCTTCACGGCAAAGAGTGCCGCCACGATTCGCCGCACGCAGGTCGCCATGCCGCTGTACATGCTGATGTACCCGTTCCTCGTATTGGCGTCTTACTACGCCATCAGCCGGAACATTGAACTGGCGTCGCCCAACGAAGCGTTCTTCGCCGCCGTGACGCAGTTGCTGCCGTCGTGGCTCGTCGGTCTGGTCGCGGCGGGCGCGGCGCTCTCGGGGCTGCTGGTGCTCGCCGGCATCTGTCTGGCGCTGGGGCCCATCGTCACGCGCAATATCCTCTCGGGCATGCCTGAGCATCGGCAGAAGGCCAGCTCCAAGGTGGTCATTGTGCTGTATCTGCTGGGTTCCATCGTGCTCACGCTGCTCACACCGAACCTGATGCTCACGCTCATCAACATGGCTTACTACGGGGTGACGCAGTTCCTGCCCGGTGTGATCGCCGTGGTATTGCGCATGCGCGTGCGTGCGACGGCAGTGGCTGCCGGTGTGCTGGCCGGTCAGGGCCTTGCGCTCGTGCTTTACTACAAGAACCCGGACCTCGGCGGCGTGAATCTCGGACTGATCTGCCTGGTCGTCAATGTGGCGGTGATGACGGTGCTCAATGTGCTGCTCGGCGGCCGTCGTGCGCACGCCATGGACCCCGGCGTGGGCGCGCTTTCTCCTTACAAGAAATAACGATGACTGACGCAATGAACCGAAGGATGACGGACAACGGCGACACTTCTGCCAGCCGGGACGACATTCGCGTGTACGTCGCCCGCAAGATCGTGACGATGAACCCGGCGCAGCCGGTCGCCACGCACGTGGCCGTGTGCGACGGCCGGATTCTCGCCGTGGGCGGGCTCGACGACGTGCGTCGCTGGACCGACGCCGCCCCCATCGAGACGCTGCGCGACAAGGTGCTGATGCCCGGACTCGTCGAAGGACATTGCCATCTGATGGAAGGCGCGATGTGGGACGCCGTCTATGTCGGGTACTACGACCGGCGAGGCCCGGACGGACACTTGTGGGAAGGCCTGAAGACCCCCGCCGACGTGCTGGCGAGGCTGCTCGAAGCCGAGCGGCGCATCGCCGACGATCACAAGCCCTTGCTCGCCTGGGGATACGATCCGATCTTTTTCGAGGGCACGCCGCTGGTGGCGCGCGACATCGATTCGGTATCCATGACGCGTCCCATTGCGATTCTGCATGCGAGCGTTCATCTGATGAATGTGAACACGGCGATGCTCGAACTCGCGGGCATCGACGCAGACACGGACGTCGAGGGCATCGTCATGGGCGGCGACGGCGAGCCCACAGGCGAATTGCAGGAGTTCGCCGCGATGTTTCCGGTGTATCGCGTGATCGGCGAAGGGTTGTCGATTGCCGCGAGCGAAAGCCCGCGCGCGATCTGGAATTTCGGACGCGTCGCGCAGTTGGCGGGGGTGACGACGGCCACCGATCTCGTGAACGATCTGACTCCCTCGGGCAATGCCAATCTGCGTGAAGCGACGGCCGACCCGGCATATCCGATTCGCATCGTTCCCGCGTTCGCGCCGCAGCGATGCCCGGAAGGCGGGCCGCAACGCGTGCTCGACGCGCGCGAAGGCAACACGGACAAACTGCACTACGGCCCGGTCAAATTCATCGTCGACGGGTCGATTCAGGGATTCACCGCGCGCCTGCGCTGGCCGGGATACCACAATGGCAAGCCCAACGGGCTATGGCTCATTGCGCCGTCGCAACTGGTCGAAACCTTCCTGCCGTTCCACGCGGCCGGGTTGCAACTGCACATCCACACGAACGGGGACGAGGCCACCGAGGTTGTGCTCGATGCCATCGAGACATTGCTGACGCAGCACCCGCGCACGGACCATCGTCACACGTTGCAGCACTGCCAGATGGCCGACGTCGCGCAACTCACGCGTGCGCAGCGACTCGGCATGTGCGTGAATTTCTTTGCGAACCACGTCTATTACTGGGGCGACGCACACTACGAACAGACGATGGGACCGGATCGCGCAAACCGCATGGACGCTGCCGAAATCGCCCGGCGGATCGATCTGCCGTTTGCGCTGCATTCGGACGCCCCCATCACGCAGCTCAACCCGCTGTTCACCGCCTGGTGTGCGGCGAAGCGCGAAACGTCCTCGGGCCGCGTGCTGGGCGAGTCGCTGCGCCTGCCGCTCGACGATGCGTTGCGCGCCATCACGCTTGGGGCGGCATTCTCGCTCGGGATGGATCATCTGATCGGCAGTATCGAAGTGGGCAAGTACGCCGACTTCGCCGTACTGGAGGCCGACCCGTATGAGGTCCCCCTCGACGACCTTCGCCAAATGCCCGTGTGGGGCACCGTAGTCGGTGGCGAGATCTTCCGCGCACCGGCATGATGACGGCGCCCGCCCCCGATGCCGCGCCCGGTGCGCCCGCCGCACGGCCGCCAGTGCCGATGATCGTACTCGGCGGCTATCTCGGCGCCGGCAAGACGACTATCGTCAATGCGCTGCTTCGCAATGCCGATGGTCTGCGCGTGACGGTGCTCGTCAACGATTTCGGCGCGATCAACGTCGATGCCGCGCTCATCCGCGAGCGTGGCGACGACGTCATCGGGCTGGAGAACGGCTGCGTGTGCTGCACCATCGGCGGGCGTCTGGTCGAAACGTTGATTGCCATCGGCGAACGCGCGCAGCGGCCGGATTTGCTGGTGATCGAGGCGAGCGGAGTCTCCGATCCGATGCGCATCGCGCAGGTCGGATTGCTCGACAAGGCATTCCGGCTGCATGGCATTGTGGTGGCGGTGGATGCGAGCGGCATCGATGCCACGCTGGCAGACCGGTACGTTGGCGACATCGCACGCAAGCAGATCCTGGCCGCCAGCACGCTCGTCATGACGAAGACCGATCTCGTCACGCCGCAGTCGTTGCAGGAGACGATGACGCGGCTTGGCGAACTCGGTGCGACGCAAATCGCCGTTACGTCAAGGAACGGCGAGGTGCCGCCGGCAATTTTCTTTCCGGAACATGCCCTTGCGCTGACGGGGCTGCTGAGTCCCCGGCCGATGGGTGTAGCCAGCCGCGCCTTGCCCGCGGGACTTCGGAGCTTCGTCTGGGAGGCCGACGCCGTGCTGGAACGGCGCCGTCTGAAAGCGGCGCTGACCATGTATCCCGGCAAGTTGCTGCGCGCGAAGGGGGTCGTGAATCTTGCGCCGGCGGGCATGACGGAGATGCACGTCGTCGGCGCACGAGTGGCGCTGACGAAGCACCCGCAAATGGCATTGCGTGCCTCGTCGATCGTCTTCATCGGCGTGCTCTCGGACAACGAGATTGCCCGTGTGTACGACGCCTTGCGCTCGGCTTGCATCGAGTTTTCGCCCGGCCCGGCCTAGATACCCGGTGCACTCGGCGTCCATCGCACCGTAGTCCCGCGCGCGCCGCGCGAGGTTGGGCGAAAGACGTCTGCGAAGCTGGCGAAAAATGAAAGGTTGCGCCCCGACGCGAGGCGCAGACTGGGCGCATCCGTGTCTTACGACGAGCCCACCGTCCATGGAAAATTCAATTCAGTCTCCCGCCAGGAACTTCCCTGTGACGGGGTATCCGGGCATGCGCCTGAGCGACGAGCGGGTCGCCGTGCTGGCGCAGTACAACGAACGCCTCGAGAACGGCCCCCCCCTCACCGACGCTCAGTTCGCCGATTTCATGCGGCGTTTCCGGTATCTCGGACCGTTGGACGCCATCGTGCGAACGCTCACCGGCGAGGCCAAAAAACGCATATTGTCTTGTGCGGCCCTTTGCCACGTCGCGGCATCGGGTCTCGGGCGCGATTATCTGAACCGCCACCGCGTCCTGCATCTTGCCGACCGCGACTCTGCCGAGTTTCTGAGCGCCGTGCCGCCCGACATCCTGAGGAACATGCTGGCCAATGCGAGCATCGGCGATCGATGCATGATCGTTCTGACATTGCCGGAAGTCGGATTGAGGGTGTCGCCGGGCGCCGCGTTTTTCGGAAGCGGCGAGCACGCCCTGTCGGTCGGCAGCGCGAAGATGCTGCTGATCGAGGAGCAGGCGGATGGCACGTCCTTGCTGGAGAAATTCGCCGGCGCGATGCAGCATGTCGGCGCACCGATATCCGATATGGCGGTATGGAACGCGTGGTACGCGTTGATCCGCAAGTGCATCGACGACAAGGCGGTCGGCAGTCTGCATGGGAGCGAACAGATTCACTCGGCCTTGGGAAAGGCGCTGAAAGGTCTGATTCGGCGGGTATCCGGCGATGTCTATCGCGACCCCGAGCCGTTTTGCGTGCACGAGGCGCTGAAGTTCTGTGTCGAAGCCTACAGCGCCGCGGGCGACTGGAAGGGGTGCGGGAAGGCCTATCTCGATCTTGCCAACCATTACCGGGCGCACGGTGAGCGCGACCTGGAAAGCAACTGTTATCGCCTGGCGAGGGTGCAATTCGTACGCGGTGTGGAGGCGCTGTGGGGGCAGTCGCGAACGGAGGCGATGAAATGCTATGAACTTGGGCGGGAGGCATGCCGGCGGGACGATAACGCCGCGGCCGAGCGGGTGCTAAAGCGGCTCATGGATACCCTGAAGGAGGAAGACGCGGCGTCCGTCAGAGCCACGTTGCAAGGGCGCGTCGATCAGGTTGAGATGGAACTGAGCGCGATTCGTCAGGAACTCGATCTGGCGAACAGGCACGACGCGCGGGCGCTGTGGGACGCGAGGTCGAAACGCGGTGAAATGAACACCGTGGCGCATAACCTTCCGCCTCATGAACCACCCTACGAGTCACCCTACGAGCCACCTCACGAACCGCCCCGCGAACCACCTTCGGATAGCGCTCGCTGACGACTTGCCCCGCACTGCGCCGAGATTGCCGATCGCGCCCTGTTCACGACCGCCGGTGCCGCAACGCCGGGACCGGGTACGACATGTCGTGTATCGCCCGGCCGGATGACGCAGGCCCGCCATCCGACCGGGCATCATCAACCGATCTCAGAGGTGGAATTCAGAGGTCGAATTCCGGATCCTGCGCGCGCAGCTTGCGCCAGATCGACCGTACGGTGAAGGCGAGCAGCAGCACCGTAAGGCTCACGACCCCGAGCGCCAGCGGCGTGCGCTGATCGGGGAGGAAGGCCATGGCCCCGACGATGGACAGCATGCCCGCAATGGCGACCCAGGTCAGATATGGGAATCCCCACATGCGCACTTTCAGCTTGCCCGGCGCTTCGCGTTCGAGTCGCTTGCGCAGTTTCAGTTGCGAGAAGGCGATGAGTACGTAGACGAAGATCGCGACGGTGCCGTACGAATTCACGAGAAAGGCGAAGACTGTATCCGGAGAGACATACGACATGACCACTGCCGCATAGCCGAACAGCGTGCCGGCGAGAATCGCCCGCACCGGCACGCCACGCGCGTTGAGCCTGGCCAGCGAGCGCGGTGCGTCGCCTCGGCGCGTGAGCGCGAACAGCATGCGCGAGGACGCGTACAGTCCGGAATTCAGCGCCGAGAGCACCGCCGTCAACACGACGGCGTTCATGATGTGCGCCGCGGCCGGAATTCGCATGGCTTCGAGGGCGCTGACATACGGCGTAGCCATGCCCGCCGAATTCCAGGGCACGAGCATCACCACCAGCAGGATCGAGCCGACGTAGAAGAACAGCACGCGGCCGATCACCGAGTTCGTCGCGCGGGCGACGGCCTGCTGCGGTTCGGCAGCTTCGGCGGCGGCAATCGTCACGATCTCCGCACCGAAGTAGAAGCCGGTCGCCGCCACGGCGCCCGCCATGACGGGGCCGATGCCGTTCGGCATGAAGCCGCCGTGCGAGAGCAGATGGCCCGTGCTTGCCACGGCGCCCGGCCACATCCCGAAGACGAACAACGCGCCAAGGAACAGGAAGACCACGATGGCGGCGACCTTGATCGAAGCAAACCAGAATTCGAATTCGCCGTAAGACGCCACGGAGACGAGATTCGTGAGCGTGAGCACCACGAGCAGCGCGAGGCTGATGGCCCAGGCGGGGATGTCCGGCAACCAGAACTGGATCAGATTGGCGCCGGCCACCGCTTCGACCGCGACCACGATCACCCAGAAGTACCAATACATCCAGCCGGTCAGAAAGCCCGCCAGCTCACCGCCGACGGGCTTGTCGTTCCACGCGAGCCGCGCGTACTCGTAGAACGAGCCGACAGCGGGCAGCGCGCAGGCCATCTCGCCGAGCATGCGCATGACCAGCACGACGAGTGCACCGGTAATCAGAAACGACAACACGGCCGCCGGGCCGGCGGCGTGGACCACGACGCCGCTGCCGACGAACAGGCCCGCGCCGATCACGCCGCCCAGCGCGATCATGCTCATGTGACGTTGTTTGAGGCTCGATTGCAGATGCGCTGCGTTGTCACGATTGGCCATGGCAACCTCCTGTGACCGGCGACTGGCTGGGGGGGATGACGACGAGGACTGCAACGAGGGGGGTACTGCCGATGAATGTCTCAACTGCCACACAACCTCCTGAAGACTTGGTTCGACGGCAGGTGCGGCGGCGTGGGAATGGGGGGCGCCGCCCTGCGTTCTCTTTTGATGACCGGCTACGACCAGCGGAACCGCTTGTTTCCGATCAGATCCTGCCCTTCCATGGCACCAGCACGCGTTCGAGATAGCGCATGATGAGATCGAAGCCGAAGGCGAAAAAGCCGATCACGATGATCCCCATGATCACGATGTCCGACGCGAGGAACTCCGCCGCGTTGAGCACCATGAACCCGAGGCCGCTCGATGCCGCCACCATTTCGGCGGCCACCAGCGTGGTCCAGCCCACACCGATACCGATGCGCATGCCGGTAAAAATTTCCGGCAGCGCCGATTTGACGATCACGTGCATCACGATCTGACGCGGTGAGGCGCCCATCGAGTACGCCGCGTGAATCTGCTCCATCGACACCGAACGCACACCCGCGCGTGCCGCGATGGCCAGCGGGGCGAAGATCGCCAGATAGATCAGGAAGACTTTCGAGAACTCGCCGATGCCGAACCAGATGATGACCAGCGGCAGATACGCCAGCGGCGGCAGCGGACGGTAGAACTCGATGGGCGGGTCGAAGATGCCGCGTCCGATGCGCGACACGCCCATCAGAATGCCCACGGGAATCGCCGTCACACACGCCAGTGCGAACGCACCGAACACGCGATAGAGGCTGGCGAGCGTGTGCTGCCACAGGGTAGAGCCGGCGAAGCCTTCCGTAGACACCTGGATGAATTTCTCGACGATGGCGCGCGGGCCGGGCAGGAACAGCGGCTTGATCATTCCCGACGACGTGATGGCCACCCACAGCAGCAGCAGGGCGACGACGGTGACGACACTGATCGCGAGGCTCGGACCCTGGCCGGGCGCGCCGAACGATTCGCCCGCCTTGACCGGGCGCGGGGCGAACATGCGCGCGACGAAGCCGCGATGGCGAGGGGCGCGCGGCGCGTCGCCGGGGCGTTGCCTACCGCCGGCAGGCGTGGAGGCTGCCGACGTTGCGGACGGCGCGTGAGGGTTGGTGGCAGGTTTGGTCATCATGATGGCTTGTCTCCGGCGCGCGTCAGGCCGCAACCGTGCCGGCAGACGAGCTCTGCCCGGCACGCTCGTCGCCGTAGATGATGCTGAGCACGGTTTCGCGCATGGCGATGAAATCGGGACTCGACTTGATGGCTCGCGCATCGCGGCATTCGAGATAGCGCTTGTTGAAGTCGAGTTCGTAGGTGTGCGTGATGCGCCCCGGCCGGGGCGACATGACAATCAGACGGCTCGCGAGGAACAGCGCCTCTTCCACGCTGTGCGTGATGAAGAAGATCATCTTTTGCGTTTCGCGCCACACGTCGAGCAACAGTTCCTGAATGGTTTCGCGCGTGAGGGCGTCGAGTGCGGCCATCGGCTCGTCCATTAGCAGCATCGACGGATTACAGGTCAGTGCGCGTGCGATCCCCACGCGCTGCTGCATGCCGCCCGAGAGCTGATAAATCATGTGATTGTGGAAGTCCTGCAAGCCGACGAGCGCGAGATTGCGCGCGGCGCGGGCGCGGCGCTCTGTTTTGGGAACGCCTTGCAGTTTCAGACCGAACTCGGTGTTCTCCATCACGCTCAACCATGGCAGCAGGGCGTGCTTCTGGAACACCACGCCGCGATCCGCGCCGGGGCCTTCGATGGGCGAGTCGCCTAACAGCAGTTCGCCAGACGTCGGCGCGATGAAACCGGCCATCAGACTCAGCAGCGTGGTCTTGCCGCAACCCGAGGCGCCTAGCGCCACGACGAAGTCGCCGGGTGCGATGGTCAGATCGACGTGGGCGAGCGCCTGCACCTGCTCGCCGGGACGCCGGCCGGGATACACGACGCTGACGTCGTTGACGATGAGTTGTTCCATGAAGCCCTTCTCCAGACGATGCAGCGATCGAGGAGGGGTACCGCGCCGCAGACGTCCGGCGCGACGGCCCCGGTACGGCTTACTTCAACTTCAGTGCGGCGTCGACGTAGCGCGACGTAACGTACGGCGTGTAGTCCGCCTTGACGGCGTTGATCTTCTGCTGACCCTTCAGGAAGTCGGCCGTGTCCTTGAGCGCCTTGGCCGCACGGCTGTCCTTGCCGCCGCCCAGCCATTCGGCCGACGCCTGTTGCTGTGCCGACGGATACGCATACAGCGAGAGCGCGCCGGGCACGTCTTCGGGCTTGCCGCCGATCATCTTCACGATGGCTTTGACCTGCGGCGAGGTGGCCGTCCAGGCAGCCTGATTGCCCCGGTAGGCGGCATCGGCGTCGGCGATCACCTTGACGAACTTCGCCATGAAGTCGGCGTTGGCCTCTCCCCACTTGCGGTCGACGGCGATGCCATCGAACGTGGGCTTGCCCTGCTTCGACAATTCGCCGGAGGTGATCAGCACGTGCCCGCTTTGCTTGATCTGCGCGAGCGCCGGGTCCCATACGTAAGCGGCGTCGATGTCGCCACGCTCCCAAGCGGCCACGATCTGGTTCGGCTGCATGTTGAGAACTTGCACTTCCGTGGGCTTGATACCCCACTGTTGCAGCGCAAACATCGTGTGGTAGTGGGTCGTCGAGACGAACGGCACGCCGATCTTCTTGCCCTTCAGGTCGGCGGGCGTCTTGATGTTCGACGCATTGCGCACGACCATCGCCTCGGCCTTGTTGATGTCGTCCAGGATCCAGAACAGTTGCAGATCCAACCCCTGCGAGACGGCGGCGGCCATTGGGCTGGAGCCAAGCACGCCGATCTTGATGTCCCCGGAGGCGAGCGCGGTGGCGACCTTTGCGCCGGATTCGAACTGACGCCAGTGAATCTTGTAACCCGTCGCCTTTTCGAACTCGCCGCTGGCGATGGCGGTCAGCCAGGGATCGACGATCTGCTGGTACGCGATCGTCACCTCCTTTTCCTGCGCCTGCGCCGTGGCAGGCAGCGTCAATCCGAGCGTTAGTGCTGCGGGGAGCGCGGCTGCCGCCAGCGCCGTGGCAGCGAACACCCGTCGCAGCCGGTTCGGAAGTCCAGTCATGGTTCACCTCTAATCGGAAAGTTTTCGGTGGAACACTCGGGTTGACGCATCCATCGAGACAAATCGGCGCCAAGTGACTGCATCATTGCCGCGCACATTTTTGTTCGTTAGAGCCAGTTGGCCGCATTTGATGATGCCAACTGGTCCAGTTACGGCGAAATCGCCTCGCAAGGCGCATGAATGCTCGAATCCGCCGCTTTCTCGCGCCTCTTCGGATAAACCCCAATTCGGAATTAACGTCACCGTCTCATGAGTAATAATTGACGTTCGAGAAGTGACATAGAAAAAGGGGACGCAATGTCGAGCCGGATTTCTGCGGCGATGTGGAACCAGTTGTTTTCCGTATCGGCGCGAGCGGGCATGAGTTTGCAGAGTCAGATTCGCCAGATGCTGGTGTCGGCGATTCTGGACGAGCGTCTGATGCGCGGTGCCGCGGTACCGTCGTCGCGCGAGTTGGCCGAAGGGCTGGGCGTGGCGCGCAACACGGTGGTACTGGCCTATCAGCAACTGGTCGACGAGGGGTATCTGATCGCGCGCGAGCGCCGGGGTTACTTCGTCAATGGCGACATCCTTGCGCCGCGCGTCGGGTCGCACGGTGCGACGAAGCCGGAGGCGCCTGCCGAACCGGTGGCCGCTGGCACCATCGCGCCGCTGGATCCGTCCACGCCGGACTGGGAAGGGCGCTACGTCGTGCGGCCTTCGGCGCAGCGCAACATCGTCAAGCCGATCGACTGGCAGCAGTATCAGTACCCGTTCATTTACGGACAGTTCGACCCAACCATGTTCCCGACGGCCGACTGGCGCGAGTGCTGCCAGAAGGCGCTGACCGTCATGGAGATTCGCGACTGGGCGCCGGACATGATTGCGCGCGACGACGAAACGCTGATCCAGCAAATTCGTACGCGCGTGCTGCCGCGCCGCGGCGTGTGGGCCGACGCCGATGAAATCGTGCTCACCAACGGCGCGCAGCAGGCGTTGTATCTGCTGGCCGACCTGCTCGTCGGTGCGCGAACGACCGTGGGCGTCGAGGATCCGGGCTATCCGGACGCCCGGAACATCTTCGCCATTCGCACCCCGAAACTCATCGGATTGCCCGTCGACGAACACGGCTTGCCGGTGGACGAACGTTTGTCGCAATGCGATTACGTGTACGTCACGCCGTCACATCAGTGTCCGACCACGACGACGATGCCGCTGGCGCATCGCGAGGCGTTGCTGCGTCGCGCCGAGGCCGACGACTTCGTGCTGATCGAAGACGACTACGAGAGCGAGAACAGCTATTCGGACATTCCGATTCCCGCGCTCAAGAGTCTCGATCGCAGCGATCGCGTGATCTATATCGGAAGTTTGTCGAAGTCGTTTGCGCCGGGGTTGCGGCTGGGCTACATCGTGGCGCCGGCGGTGCTCGTCAACGAGCTGCGCGCGCTGCGCAGGTTGATGATCCGCCACCCGTCGGCGTTCATCCAGCGTTCGTTTTCGATGTTCCTCGCGCTTGGCCACCACGACGCCCTGCTGCGTCGTCTGGCCGACACTTACGCGAAGCGTGCCGAGGTATTGAGCGCCGCCCTGAGCACGCATTTGCCGGAAGTCTCGTTCGTGCCGGTAAAGGGCGGAGCGTCGTGCTGGGTGCAGGGGCCGCCGCAGCTCAATGCCAATGTTCTGGCGGCGCGCGCTAAATCGCGCGGGATCCTGATCGAACCGGGCGACGTGTTCTTCATGGGCGATACGCCGCCGCGCAACATGTTCCGCCTCGGTTTTTCGTCGATACGGCTCGAACATATCGAGGCAGGCGTAATCGCACTGGCCGAAGTGCTGCGCGAGACCGTGGCGCACGCCTGAGCATCGTCGACCGTGCCGCCCCTGCTCAGGGCGTGCCGTTGCGGCCATGACGCCGGAAGCCTTCCCGTTCGGACAGACGTTCGTAGTAGGCCGACACGGCTTCCAGCGCAGGGCGTTCGATCGGCACGCTGAACCAGCGGTGCACCGACAGGCCGACAGGAATGTCGGCGAGCGTGAAGGTATCGCCAGCGACGAACCCCTGCGTGGTCTGCAACTGCCGGTCGAGCACCCGCATGAAGTCGTTCCAGCGTGCCGTGTTCGTGGCAACCGCTTGCGGGTCGTCGTAGCCGGGCGCGTGGCGCACGAGCGACAGGAACGGATATTTCCACGCCGGATTCAGATCGGACGATTGCCAGTCGATCCATTGATCGACACGGGCGCGCTCGTGCGGCGCGACGGGATAGAGGTCCGTGCGCTCGCGCGATGTGGCGAGATAGCGCAGGATGCTGTTCGATTCCCACATGACGAATCCGTCGTCGTCGATGACCGGCACCATCAGGTTCGGGTTGAGCGCGGCGAACACCGGGTCGTCGAGCTTGCGCGACGCGTCGCCGTCGCCCCAGGGTTCGTTGACGAACGGGACGCCGAGTTCATGGCCGAGCCACAGCACCTTGCGCACGTTGATGGAAGAGGGCCTGCCGAGAATGCGAAGCATGGGGATCCTTGGGGCAAAGGGAAGCGATGATCCGATTCTAGGCAGGGTTCCCGGTGGATAACAGATACAGATTCCGCGCATGAGGGGCGGAACAGTGGCATTGCGGCTCGCCCCGGCACCGGCGTCACGCAAATGTGGGCACGTGCGGGTGTTTCGTATAATCGCGCGCTGACGACTTTCATTGGCATCGCGCAGGGACACCGCATGAACAGCAGGAACAAGGCGACACTCATTGGCCTGAGCGCGGTGGTGCTCTGGGCGTCCATTGTGGCGTTGATTCGCGGGGTGAGCGAGAGTCTCGGGGCGACTGGCGGTGCGGCGGCAATTTACACGCTCGCGTCGATATTCCTGCTGCTCACGGTGGGATTCCCGAAGCTCGGCACGTTTGCGCGCAGCTATCTGCTGTGGGGCAGCCTGCTCTTCGTCGCCTACGAGCTGTGTCTGTCGCTGTCCATCGGTTATGCGAACACCGCGCGGCAGGCGATTGAAGTCGGCATGGTCAACTACCTGTGGCCGACGTTCACGCTCGTGTGCGCCATCCTCTTCAACCGGCAACGCGCGAACTGGCTGGTCGTGCCCGGCTTTGTGCTGTCGATGCTCGGCATCTGCTGGGTTCTCGGCGGCGATCAGGGGCTCGATCTGCCGGGTATGCTCGTGAACATTGCCGACAATCCGCTGAGCTATGGTCTTGCCTTCGCCGGTGCGATCATCTGGGCGGCGTACTGTACCGTGACCGCCAGAATTGCCGACGGCAAAAATGGCGTGACGCCGTTCTTCATGCTGGTTGCCGTCGCGCTGTGGATCAAGTTCTTCGCAGAAGGCGGCGGCGCGATGTCGCTCGACCTGCATTCGGGCATCTATCTCGTGCTCGGCGCTGCGGCGATGGGGTTCGGGTACGCGGCCTGGAACGTGGGCATTCTGCGCGGCAACGTGACGGTCCTCGTCGGGGCGTCGTATTTCATCCCCGTCCTCTCCGCGGCGCTCGCCGCGCTGGTACTTCGTACCCCGCTGTCCGCACCGTTCTGGTGGGGGGCGTGCATGGTCTGCGGCGGGTCGATCCTGTGCTGGTGCGCCACGCGCGCACGGTGCACGCCTGTCCCGGCGTCCGCGCGAAGAGGCGACAACGCCTGACGCGCCCCGTCCCGAGCGCTGGAGAACTGTCGTGTGCCCCCAAGGGCAACGCGTTGCCCGAAATCCCGATACCCTCGTTGCCGGTCCTGCGCAACACTGATGGGCCTGATCGTATGCCCATTAGCCCGGCAAGGAGACTGTCATGGTCAAGGGAGAGTCCACGTCGGACGATGTTCCGAACGTCGATTTGTCGCTGGTACAGGGCGATCCCGGCTTTCATCTTCAGCGACGGCTGCGGCTCATTCCGGAAACGGGGATGGGCACGGCACGGCGCGCGTTCATCTTCGCCGCCGTCAGTTGGCTGCCGCTCGCGATCTGGGCGCTCGTCACCGGACGCGCATTTTCGCACGGTAATCCCGACGACACGCTGGTCGCCCACTTCGGCATTCACGCCCGCTGCCTGATCGCCATCCCCCTGATGGTCGTCGCCGAAGGCGTCGCGCAAAAACTGATGCCGCCGCTATTTCGATACTTCGTCGAGAGCGGAATCGTGACGCCCGAGACACTCCCCGGCTTCCGCGACAGACTCGCCGCCATGGCGCGCCTGCGCGATCGCACGTTACCGTGGGTGGTGATCCTGGCCGCCACGATGGCGTGGTCCACGGTCGGCGCCGTGGTCGAGCGCGCGGAAGAGATGGCGTGGCTCAATCCGGGCGACGATATCGGCAGCATCACGTTCGGTGGATGGTGGTTCATCCTCGTCATTCGTCCGCTGTTCACGGCGCTGCTACTCGTGTGGCTGTGGCGCGCCTGTCTGTTGTTCGTCCTGCTGTGCAAGCTTGGCAGGATGCCGCTGGCACTGGTGCCGTCGCATCCGGACCGGGTCGGCGGTCTGAGCTTTGTCGAGCGTCTGGCGTTCGTCTTCAGTCCGGTGGCGTTCGCGGTCTCGGCGGTGGTGGCGGCATCGTTCGCCCACGAGGTCGTGTATCACGGCGCGAGCGCGGTGCAGATGAAGACGCTTCTGGTGGCGAGCGCAGCATTGATCTCGCTCGTCTTCCTCATCCCGCTGCTGCCGCTCGCGGTGCCGCTGGGGGCGCTCAAACGCCGCGCCATCTTCGACTACGGCAGTCTCGTTGCGCACCACGACCGGCTGGTGCATCAGCGCTGGATCCTGCATCGCGACATCGGTACGCCCGACATTCTGGACGCACCGGAGCTGGGTCCGGTCGCCGATATCCACGCGATCTATGAGGCGGTGCGCCGCATGCGGTCGATACCGTTTAGCAAGCTGTCCATCGTCGCCATCGTCGTTCCGGCAGCTGTGCCGATGCTCTACGTCGCAGCCATGCAATTGCCGTTGTCCGCCGTGCTGGGCAAGGTCCTCAAGGCATTGGTCTGACGGGGCATATCGTCGTCACGACGCTGGCGACATGGATTGCGGCAGCCGCTCCTCGGCGTTTCTCAGCAACTCCGCGAGCGACGATGCGTTCAGTTTTCGCATGAGGTCGGCCCGGCAGCTTTTGATCGTTCGCTCGCAGAGTCCGAGTTCCGCGGCGATCTGCTTGTTGCGCAATCCCTTCGCGATGCCTTGCAGCACGATGCGCTCGCGGCCGCTGAGTGCCGTATTCGCTTCCTCGCGCGTCTGCATACGCGTATCGACGTCGGTATTGTGCGTCGGCGGCGCTTTCGACGTCGCGATACCGATGGCTGTCTCCACGGCGCCCACGAGCGCGTCGCGTCCGAACGGCTTGACGAGAAAGTCCACGGCACCGGCTTTCATCGCCTCGACGGAACGGGCAACGTCGCCGTATCCGCTCATGAACACGATGGGCAAAGACGAATCCTGACGGCGCAGTGCGCGCTGCAAATCGAGCCCGCTGGGGCCGCCCAGTTCGAGATCGAGCAGCACACAGCCGGGACGCGCATCCGGTTCGCTCACGAGAAACTCTCCCGCGGACGCATATTCCCTCGTCTGATAACCGGACGCCGCAAGTAGACGCGTTAGTGCGGTACGCAGCGAGGCGTCGTCGTCGACGACATGCACCACCGAATCACGACACATGTTCATGGCATCTTCGCGTTGGACGCGCCTCCGTCAATTCCCCCGGGGTACCGATCTCCCACATGTCGATGCAGGAAACCGTCGTATCAAAGATTATTTAAATTATCAAAACGGATATTTGAATCATCGTATTCCGGTGTCAAACGACGAAATAAGCCGAAGTGACATGAAGTCTGGCGCGACTTCCGGAATATCTCGAATATCGAGCGTTGTTGAATTGATAGCACCTCTGAATAAGTTCGTAAAGGCCGTTTGTCGATGCAGTGCCGAGAGTCTTCTCGAAAGCCTTGTAACCGCTGGCCTTCATTCGATTCCCGTTTTATCGAAATCTTTGGGAACGCATTGCGAATGCACACAAACCGGTGTGTTAGAGGGTCATTCGCTTGCCCGAAGGGGCAAGCGTGGTTTGCCCCAAATACCAATATCAAAGGCAATAAGCGGAACGGAGAATAGCCTTCGTGGTTTTGGGGCCGCGATGTCACGCGGTTCACTCACGTTCTTGCGGAGAACCTCATGAAACGCCAGATAGTTGTTGCCCTGATTGCGCTCATTGCCGGGACCCTGACAGGGACTGCGGTGCGAGCGCAGTCCTCTCCCCCGCAGCCGGCTGACGCCACCGCGGCGACGCGAGACGCAAATCAGAAGTTGCTTAATTTTCTGCCCTTCGCGAACAAGCAAGACTTCGAGGATATTGCGCGCGGCTTCATCGCGGACCTGTCCAACCCCGTCATCAAGGGGGCGTCGGGCAACACCGTCATCGACCTCACCCAGTACGACTTCCTGAAGCAGAACATGGGCGGTGAGGCGCCGCCGACGGTCAATCCGAGTTTGTGGCGTCAGTCGCAATTGCTCTCGGCGCACGGCTTGTTCAAGGTGGTGGACGGCATCTATCAGGTGCGCAACGTCGATCTGGCCAACATCACGTTCGTGCGAGGGAAGACAGGCTGGATCGTGATCGATCCGCTGACCTCCGTCGAAACGGCGAAAGCGTCGCTCGATCTCGTGAACAGCAAAGTGGAAAATCTGCCGGTCACGGGCGTGATCTTCACGCACAGCCACGTCGATCACTTTGGCGGGGTGCGCGGTGTCGTCGACGAGAAGGACGTGCGCTCGGGCAAGGTGCCGCTCGTGGCGCCGGAAGGCTTCATGGAAGAGGCCGTCAGCGAGAACGTGTTTGCCGGCACGGTGATGAGCCGTCGCGCGTCGTACATGTACGGCAATCTGTTGCCGAAGAACCCGAAGGGCAATGTCGGGGGCGGTCTCGGGCTGACCACGGCGGCGGGAACGATCACGTTGTTCGAGCCGAGCAAGCTCATCAAGAAGACCGGCGAGACGCTGAACATCGACGGCATCGACATCGTTTTCCAGATGGCGCCGGGTACGGAGGCGCCAGCGGAAATGCTGTTCTATTTCCCGCAGTTCAAGGCAATCGATCTGGCGGAGGATGCCACGCACACGCTGCACAACATCCTGACGCTGCGCGGCGCAAAGGTTCGCAGCGCGCAGAAGTGGGCGCACTATCTCGACGAGACGCTTCGTCTGTGGGGCAAGGATGCCGTGGTGTCGTTCAGCAGCCACCATTGGCCGCAGTGGGGTAATGACCGGGTCGTGGAGCATCTGGAGAAGCAGCGCGATCTCTATCGCTACATCAACGACCAGACGCTGCGCATGGCCAATCAGGGCATGACGATGCATGAGATTGCGGACAAGTTCCAACTGCCCGATTCGCTCGCCAAGGAGTTCTACAGCCGTGGCTACTATGGCAACCTCAAGCACAACGTGCGCGCCACTTACCAGCTCTATCTTGGCTGGTGGGACGGCAATCCCGCGAACTTCGACCCATATCCACCGACCGACGAAGCGAAGCGTTACGTCGATCTGATCGGTGCGGACAAGATGCTCAAGGGCGCCAAGGCGGCATTCGACAAGGGGGATTACCGGTGGGCGGCGGAACTGACCAATAAGGTGGTCTTCGCCCAGCCGACGAATCAGGCGGCGCGCAACCTTGAAGCGGCATCGCTCGAACAACTCGGGTATCAGGCGGAATCCGGGCCGGCGCGCAACTTTTATCTGAGCGGCGCGCAGGAACTGCGTGGTGGCGTGCATAAAGTGGCAACACCGAACACGTCTTCACCCGACATCATTCGGGGTATGACGACCGAGATGTTCCTCGACTTCCTGGCCATCCATCTGAACGGGCCGAAGGCTGCGGGCAAGGCATACGCGTTCAACGTGACCTTCCCCGACACCAAAGAGAAGTATGCGCTGACGGTCAAGAACGGCGTGATGAACTACAGCAAGGACACCGTGCTGCAAAAGGCTGATGCCAACATCACGCTCGATCGTTCGACGCTGGACGACATTGCGCTGGGCAAGCTCAAGCTTGGCAATCTGGCGGACAGCGGTCAGGTGAAGTTCGACGGCGACCGCGCCAAGTTCAAGGAAATGCTGGGGCTGTACGACAAATTCGACTTCTGGTTCACGATTGCCGAGCCGTAAGTCGAACCGCGGTGTGACGCTCTCGACGATGCCCGTACGCGTGACCGCGTACGGGCATCGTTCGTTGCGCGGCGCTCGCGGTTCGTCGCGCCGAACCGTCGCTCACCGGCGCGTTGCAGGCGAGCGGGCCGCTGGGTCGACCGTCGTCAGGTAGTTCGCCGGTCCGCACGCGAACTGTTCGATATCGAGCGCGGACGATCAGTCGTCCCACCTGGCGGCCAGGCCGTCCGGACTGACTTCGCGCCCATTACGCTCAAGGACTGCGATTTGCGCCATGTCGCCGTCCGTCAGACGCAGCGTTTGCGCCAGCAGATTGCTCGCGAGGTTTTCGCGTCGGGTCGAGGACGGAATCACCGAGAAGCCGCGTCGCAGCGCCCATGCGAGTGCCACTTGCGCAGGCGTCGCCCGATGGCGCTGTGCGATGGCGCCGAGGGTGGCGTCGGCGAGTACCTTGCCGTACGCGAGCGTCATGTACGAGGTAACGTGGATGCCCTGCGCCTGCAGGAAGCCGACGAGCTTCGGGTTTTGCAGGTAGGGACTCAGTTCGATCTGATTTGTCGCGATGGCGTCTTTGCCCACCGCGGCAATCGCCTGTTTCGTCAGGTCGATATTGAAATTCGAAATACCGATCTGGCGCGTGAGGCCCCTGGCCCTGACGCCGGCCAGCGCCGTCATGTATTCATCGAGCGGCACGCCGTTGCCCGGGGCGGGCCAGTGAATCAGCGTGAGGTCGACATAATCGGTGCGAAGCTTCCTGAGGCTGTCTTCGAGGCTGGCGGCCAGCTTATCCTTGCGGTAGTTCTCGACCCAGACTTTCGTGGTGAGGAACAGATCCTCACGCGCCACGCCGGATTCGGCGACCGCCTGCCCGACTTCGGCTTCGTTGCCGTAGATCTGTGCGGTATCGATGGCGCGGTAGCCGAGTTCGAGGCCTGTGCGCACGGAATCGATGACGACCTGACCTTGCAGGCGGAACGTACCTAGACCAAATGCGGGAATGTTGCTCATCGTGAGCTCCTGAATGAGTGGGGTGAGTGGGATGAGTGGGTTCAATGGGATGGATGCCCGAGGAATCCCTGGGGGATTTGCACGACGGGCAGTGTGCGCCCTTTACTTTTGCGGAAAAAGTCGCCTATAAACGAAATTATTTTGATTTGAAGTCAACAATGAAGATCACGCTCGACGAATTGCAGGCCTTTGCGACCGTCGTGGACACCGGGTCGATCACGGCGGCGGCGCAGCAACTGGGCCTGACGGTATCGGCGACCAGCCGGACGCTCGCGCGGCTGGAGGAAAAGCTGAAGACAACGCTGCTGCGCCGCACGACCCGCCGGCTGGCGTTGACCGAGGAGGGCAAGGCGTTCTTGCAGAGCGCCCGGGCGATTATCGATTCGGTCGAAAGCGCGCAAGAGCAGATGCTCACGCGGCGCGAGACGCCGTCCGGGCGCCTGCGCATCGATGCGGCCACGCCGTTCATGCTCCACGTGATCGTGCCGCTGGTGCCTGGCTATCGGGAACGGTATCCGGAGGTCGAACTGGAACTGAACAGCAACGAGGGCATCATCGACTTGCTGGAGCGCCGCACGGACGTGGCGATTCGCATCGGCCGGCTCAAGGACTCGACGCTGCACAGCCGTCTGATCGGCAACAGCCGCGTGCGCATGTTCGCGAGCCCGGCGTATCTGGACCGGCACGGGCATCCACGCAAGGTGGAGGATCTCGCCAGGCACACCCTGCTGGGCTTCACACAACCCGATTCGCTGAATGTCTGGCCGATTCTCGGCGTGGACGGCGAGCCGCACCGCATCGAGCCGGACGTCATGTCGTCCAGCGGCGAGACGTTGCGTCAACTCGCGCTCGAAGGCGCGGGCATCGTGTGCCTGTCGGAGTTCATGACGGTGCGCGATTGCGAATCCGGACGTCTGGTGCAGGTGCTGGTGCGTCAGACGCAGGACGTGCGTCAGCCGATCAATGCGGTGTACTACCGCAATACGGCCATCTCGGCACGTATTGCGTCGTTCATCGACTATCTGGTGGCGGAGCTTCGCGCCCGTACGGGCAAGGGGCACGGCATGGGGTGGGTGGCGCGCTGAGGAACGCCCCCGCCAAAGCGCTCCGGACGCATCTTGTCCCTGCCGTTTCGTCAGTTCTTGTCTCTGGCCCGGCCACTACCCGGCGACTAAAGTCGTCGATGGACGACTGTCGGAGAGAACATGAATACACGGCTTACTTTCAAACACCTTGAGACGCCCGGCGAAGTGCGTGCAGCCTATCCCGTCATGAAGGAACTGCGCCCGCACCTGGCAAGCGCGGAGGCCTTCGCGGCGCAGGTGCAGGCCCAGCGCGACGAAGCGTACCGGCTGCTGGGCGCTTTCGATGGCGAACGCCTGCTTGGACTGGTCGGGTATCGTCACATGACGAACCTGATTTACGGGCCGTTCGTATACGTCGACGATCTCGTGGTGGCCGCCGGCAACAAGCGCGCTGGCGTGGGCTCGACGCTGTTGGGGGAAGTGAGGCAGATCGCGCGCGATACGGGATGTGCGCATCTTGTCCTCGACACGGGCCTGCACATGGCGCTCGCGCAGCGTTTTTACTTCCGCAACGGGCTGCTGGCGAAGGGCATGCACTTCCGGCAATCGCTGGATACGGCGCAGGAGACCGGCCAATGACAAGTCTGTTGCTCAACGCCAGCCCGCACGGGGCATCGAGCCGCACTTTCGGCATGGCGCAGACATTTCTCGACGAGCACGCGAAACTGTCCGGCGACGGGGAGATCATCGTGCGCGATCTGGCGACGTTTCCCCTGCCGGCGATTACCAGCGACTATGCGGCCGCTATCACGTCGCGCACGCCGGATCCCGCGCACTTCGCGCTCTCGGAGCATCTGATCGAAGAACTGGAGGCGACGTCGTTTCTCGCGATTGCAACGCCCATGCACAATTTCACGGTGCCGGCGTCGCTCAAGCTGTGGATCGACTACGTGGTGCGCATCGGCCGCTCGTTTGCCAGTACGCCGCAGGGCAAGGTGGGTTTGCTCAAGGACCGCCCGAGCGTTGTCATCGTGGGGTCCGGCGGGTTCCATACGGGAGAAAACGCGCGTCAGCCCGACTTCCTCACGCCATATCTGCGGCATGCGCTGGGTTGCATCGGCATCCACGATGTGACGTTCTTCCTGATGCAAGGTCTGGTCGCCGGTTCGGATGCGGGCGAGCGTGCCCTGGCGGCGTGCCGCAGCGATCTGGCTCGCTATCTGGGACGTTGCGTCGGGGAGCGTTAGAATCTGTCCCATACCGGCAAATCACTAGTATCGGAGGCAGACATGCCAGGATTGCTCCCCGAGGTGGACCGCGACGGACTCCTCGAATATTCCGTCGTCTATACCGACCGCTCCATCAACCATATGTCGCAGCGCTTCCAGGGCGTGATGCGCGACATTTCCAATGGCCTGAAAAAGGTCTACAACGCGAGATCGGTCGTCGTGGTGCCCGGCAGCGGCACGTTCGGCATGGAGGCCGTGGCCCGTCAGTTCGCCACGAACAGGAAATGTCTTGTCATCCGCAACGGCTGGTTCAGCTTCCGTTGGACCCAGATCTTCGACATGGGCGGCATTCCGTCCGAATCGATCGTGCTCAAGGCACGCCCCGTCGAGCAAGGAAGGCAAGCGGCCTTCGCTCCCCCACCGATCGACGAAGTCGTTGCCGCGATCAAGGAAAACAAGCCCGATCTGGTCTTCGCACCGCACGTCGAGACGGCCTCAGGCATGATGTTGCCCGACGCCTATCTGCGCGCGGTGGCCGATGCCGTGCATTCGGTCGGCGGGCTGTTCGTGCTCGACTGCATTGCGTCGGGCACGGTATGGGTCGACATGCACGCCAGCGGCGTCGACGTGCTGATCAGCGCGCCGCAAAAGGGCTGGAGCGCGTCGCCGTGCTGCGCGCTGGTGATGCTCAGCGCACTTGCGCGCGAACGCATCGAGTCGACGACGAGCACCAGCTTTGCCTGCGATCTTCGTCAGTGGCTTCAGATCATGGAAGCCTACGAAAAGGGCGGCTTCGCGTATCACGCCACCATGCCCACGGACAGTCTCGCGAAGCTGCGCGACGTCATCGGGGAGACCGAAGCCTATGGACTGGAAAAGGTACGCGCGCAGCAGATCGAACTCGGCCAGCGCATTCGTGCGTTGTTGAAAGCGAAGGGCTTTCGCAGCGTGGCGGCCGACGGGTTCGAAGCCCCGGGGGTGGTGGTGAGCTATACCGACGACGAGGGCATTCGCTCCGGCAAGAAGTTCGCCGAAGTGGGCGTGCAGACGGCCGCCGGCGTGCCCCTTCGCTGCGACGAACCCGAGGACTTCAAGACGTTCCGCATTGGCCTGTTCGGACTGGACAAGCTCAACGATGTGAACGCGGCAGTGGAGCGCTTCGCCAAGGCGCTGGACAAGGTGCTGTAACGCGCGCTTCGCCTGCGCCCGTTCTGCGCGCGTCCTGCGCCTGTCTTGGGCGCGGGAGACAAGCCTAACGAAGCGCGCGACTTGCTGGCGCCTCGCCGTGAACGTCCGCCTGAGCCGGCGTCTGCGTTTTGGGGAAGTGCATGTCGCGATACTTCACGAAGCGCGAGCCGCGCACCACCCGGTAGCCCGCCCAGATCAGCAGGAACAGCGGAATGCCGATGTAGGTCGCCACCACGCCGCCCCAATCGATCTTGTCCTGAAGAAACGCCTCGTAGTTCTGGCCCAGCGTGATGACGAGGCACAGCACGAACGCGAAGATGGGGCCGAACGGGAAGAACGGCGAGACATACGGCAGATTCGACAGATCGTGGCCCTGCCGCACGTAGCCGCGACGGAACCGGTAATGGCTGATCGCAATGCCGAGCCACGCGATGAAGCCGGTCATGCCGGAGGTGTTGAGCAGCCAGATGTACACGGCGTTCGGGCTGAACACGAACGTGAAGAAGCACAGCGCGGCAACGGCGGCTGTCGCGAGCAATGCCCACGTCGGCACACCGTTGCGCGAGACATGCCCGAACACGCGCGGCGCCTTGCCGTCGCGGGCGAGGCTGTAGAGCATGCGCGTGGCCGCGTACATGCCGGAATTGCCCGCCGAGAGCACAGAAGTCAGCACGACGGCGTTCATGACCGAGGCCGCGCCGAGGAGCCCCGCGCGCTCGAAGATCAGCGCGAACGGGCTGACGCTGATGTCGGTGACGTCGTTGCGCAGCAGATGCGGGTCCGTGTACGGAATGAGCAGGCCGATGACGAGGATTGCCGCCACATAGAACAGCAGAATGCGCCAGAACACCTGACGCACGGCGCGCGGCAGATTGCGCGCCGGATCCTTCGATTCGCCGGCGGCAATGCCGATGAGTTCGGTGCCCTGGAACGAAAACCCCACGACCATTGCCACGCCGATCAATGCCGCGAAGCCGCCGGCGAAGGGAGCGTCGCCAATCGCCCAGTTCGCCACGCCGCCAGTCTCACCGCCGCGAATGATGCCGAGCAGCATCAGCACGCCCATTGCGACGAAGGCCAGCACGGCGACTACCTTGATGAGCGCGAACCAGAATTCGGCCTCGCCGAAGCCGCGCGCCGACAGGGCATTCAGGCCGAACGTGATCGCAAGAAAGAGGGCGCTCCAGTAGACGCCGGGCACGTTCGGGAACCAGTAAGCCATGACGAGCTGGGCGGCAACCAGGTCCACCGCCACCGTGACGGCCCAGTTGTACCAGTAGTTCCAGCCCAGCGCGAACCCGAAGCCCTCGTCGACATAGCGCGCGCCGTACGTCGAGAACGAGCCGGAAACCGGCATGGCGGCGGCCAGCTCGCCGAGGCTGGTCATCAGAAAATAGACCATGAGGCCGATCAGCACATAGCCCAGCAGTGCGCCGCCGGGCCCCGCCTGCGCGACGGTGGCGCCGGAGGCCACGAACAGGCCGGTCCCGATGGAGCCGCCCACTGCGATCATCGTCAGGTGACGGGCGGACAGGGAGCGACGCAGTTCCGACGGGGCGGCGTTCCCCGCCCCGGTGTCCTCGCGCAGCGGGTCATGTTCCGATATTGCCAAAGTCGTGTTCCTCGATAGCCTTATGAGCGAATAGGAGTCCCCCGGGCCGCCTTCGGACCGCGGGCATCGAGCATGGTGGTGCTTCGCGCATCTCCCGGACACCGACCATCGACTTCTAGTTGTGGGTGCCGGGGAAATGGATGCCCGGTTCGCAGACGCCGAACAGGCCGTGGGGGAGGTAATTCAGAGTGGGGGGATTGTACTGCGGGTCTCCCCGGCGAGGCTACTTTCTGCCGATCCCGGCGCTTGCCGATGCCATGGCGCCGAAATTTGTGAGTATCAATGATTTCGCAAAGCCGCAACAACACGTAGAATGCGCGCTACCGACGGCCGGAAGCTGGTGCAAATCCAGCGCGGTCGCGCCACTGTAACTCGTCGTTTCGACGGGAAGTCAGACCTGGCCGTCGGGCTCACCGACCTTTTTTTGGGGCGCGAAACCCCAGGAGACCACGTATGACCCGCACGCTTCGCTTGCTGCGAATCTCCCCGTTCGTCGATTTCTCTCGTGCGCCAGTCGCCGCGCACGCTCGTCTCGCCTTGCCGTTGTCTGCCTGAGCCGGGCTCGCGGCAAGACACATCACCGGACCCGCCCGGCGCCCGGCCTTCCGCCAGTCGCACCGATTCCCGCAACGCCCGGGATGCGGGCGCGCGTCCGCACGAGAAACGCACGATATCGATAAGTCGTCGCCCAGGACGACAGGGGAAGACTCATGCATCGCTCATGCCCGGGGGCCTTCACCGGAGCCCCGGCCACGCGCGGCTTTGCACACAAGCAAACCGCACAGTTCCTCGTCGGCGCATGCTCGCTGTTCGGCGGCGCCTCTACCTGCGCGTTTGCGGACGAGGCGAAGCTGCCGCCCGTTACCGTCAGCGCCCGGCATTCGCGCGACGACGCGCCCCTCTCCACGCCGGGCGACACCGGCTCGCGCCTGAACCTGTCGAGCCTCGACACGCCGGCGAGCGTGGAGTCCGTTACCGCCGCGCAGATCGAAGCGCGCGGTGACCAGACCGTCAACGACGCCGTCACGCGTGCTACCGGCTTCACCAGCACCGCCACCCCCGGCAATGGGGGCACCGCACTCGCCGTGCGCGGCTTCGCCGGCCAGGAATCGGTGATGACGCTCTACGACGGTACGCGGCTCTATCCCGGGGCGGGCACGATGACATTCCCGTTCGACACCTGGCAAGTCGAGCGGATCGACGTGCTGAGAGGACCGGCGTCGGTGCTGTATGGCGAAGGCGCCATCGGCGGTGTGGTGAACGTCATTCCCCGGCAGCCGCAGCGCGAATCCGCCACGACGCTTCAGGCAGGCTTCGGCACGCAGGCACAGAAGCGCTTCGCCCTCGACACGACCGGCGCCCTCGGTCCGATGCTGTCGTATCGCTTCTACGTGAGCGATAACCGCAGCAACGGCTGGGTCGAGCGTGGCGATTCGCATACGACGTCGGTCGGCGGTGCGGTAAAGCTCGACGTCTCGCCGCGACTGTCGTTCACGCTTTCCTACGATTACGCACGCCAGATGCCCGCGACGTACTTCGGTGTGCCGCTCAATGGCGGTGCGCTCGATACCGCGCTGCGCGACAGGAACTACAACGTCGGCAACGCGCTGATTGCCTATTTCGATCAGTCGACCCGGCTCACGGGCGTCTACCGTGCTGGCGACGGCATCACGATCCGCGATCAGTTGTATTACCTGAACACGCACCGGCACTGGCGCAATAGCGAGTCGTACGAGATGGACCCGTCGACGCGTCTGGTCACGCGCAGCGACTACATCGAGATCCTTCAGCACGAGCAGCAGGCCGGCAACCGGCTCGATGCGACGATCGAGCGTAGTCTCGCGGGCCATGCGAACCGCTTCGTGATCGGCGTCGAAGCGAATCGGATTTCGTTCCGTCGCGACAGCAATACGCCATTCGGCGGGTCGTCCGTCGTGAGCGCAGACGGCTTCGATCCGGGCGTGTTCGCCAGCCCCGATCCCACCGTACCCGAGTTCCGGACGCTCACGCATCAGGTTGCGCTGTTCGCCGAAGACCGCTTCGACATCACCTCACGGCTCTCGGCCGTGGGCGGCCTGCGTTACGACTATCTCGACTATTCGCGCCGTCAGCTTGCATCCGGTACGGCCTTCGGAAAGGCGTTCTCGAACGTCGGCTGGCGTCTGGGCCTTGTCTATCAGGTCGGTCCGTCGGCATCGGTTTACGGCCAGTACACGCGCGGCGCAGATAGCGTCGGCTCGCTCGTCACGCTGTCGCAATCGCAGACACAGTTCGAGCTGGCAACCGGCGAACAGTGGGAGGCGGGCTTCAAACAGGAACTGCCGGAGGGACGCGGCTTCTGGACGCTCGCCGTCTATCAGATCGTGAAAAAACATCTGCTGACGAGCGATCCGCTGCATCCGGGCGTCACGCAGCAGGTCGGTCAGCAGTCGTCTCGTGGCGTCGAACTGTCGGGGGCGCTGACGCTGGGCTACGGTGTCTCGGTCGAGGCGAATGCCGCACTGCTGCGCGCCCGTTACGATCGTTTCGACGAAAACGTCGGCGGTATGGCCGTCTCGCGCAGCGGCAACGTGCCGAACAACATTGCGCAGCAAACCGCCAACGTGTGGCTGACCTGCTCGCCGATTCGCGATGTGGTGCTCGGCGCCGGGTTGCGCTACGTCGGCCGCCGCTACAGCGATAACGCGAACACCGCACCGATGCCGTCTTACACCGTATTCGACGCCTCGGTGTCGTGGCGGGCGACCCGGCATATCGATCTCGCGCTCTACCTGCGCAATCTGGGCAATCGCGCGTACGCGGTGACGTCGGAATCGCCCACCGAGTGGTTGCTCGGCCCGTCGCGCTCGGCGCAGGTCGTCGCGACGATGAAGTTCTGAGCCTGCCGTCCGACGATGCGCGGCGAACTTCACATTGCCCATCTCAGCTGGTCGCCCGAAGACCATGCCGAGCTCACGCCGGAGGGCGGAGCGCCACTGCTTCAGTCGATCTCGCTCGATGTCGCGCGCGGCGAATTCGTGGGGTTGATCGGGCCGAACGGCAGCGGCAAGACGAGCCTGCTGCGCTGTGCATTCCGCTACGCGAAGCCGCAGGCGGGCACGGTGACGCTCGACGGCATCGACGTGTGGCGCGAATCGCCGCGCTGGTCTGCGCAGCACATCGCCGTGCTGTTGCAGGAGTTGCCTGACGACTTCGGGCTCGACGTCGAACAGGTCGTGCGGATGGGGCGCACGCCGCACAAACGTCTGCTCGATGCCGATACGCTCGCCGATGCGGCCATTGTCGACAAAGCCCTGCGCGACGTCGACATGACGCTCGCGCGTGCGCGCCCCTTCGCCACCCTCTCGGGGGGAGAGAAGCAGCGCGTGTTGCTCGCGCGCGCTCTCGCGCAACAACCCGACGTATTGATGCTCGACGAGCCGACCAGCTTTCTCGATCTGCATCATCAGGTCGAACTCATGCGCCTGATCCGCGCATTGAAGGTGACGACGCTCGCGACGATTCACGACCTCAATCTGGCCGCGGCGTATTGCGACCGTCTGTATGTGCTGGTCCGCGGCGAGATCGTCGCCTGCGGGTCGCCCGCCGACGTGCTCACAGTCGAGCTGCTCGCGCGAGTGTTCAAGGTCGACGCGCTGGTCGACCGGCATCCCGTCACACGCCGTCCACGTATCACTCTCGTGCATCCGCTATGAAACGCCTTGTCCTGCTCGGCTGCGCGGCCTTCGGTCTGGTGGCGACGTCATCGAACGTCGCCGCCGGGCCGAAGGCCGCCGCTCACTATCCCGTCACGGTGCGAAGCTGCAATCGCACGGTGACCTTCGAGCGCGCCCCCGAACGGGCGGTCAGCAACGATGTCAACCTCACGGAAATGATGATTGCCCTTGGCCTGCGGCCGCGCATGATCGGCTTTACCGGCATCAGCGGATGGAAAACTGCCAACCCCGCGCTGCGCCGGCAACTCGCCGGGTTACCCGAGCTTGCGCAACGCTATCCCTCAATCGAAGTGCTGGTGCAGGCAGGGGCCGATTTCTACTTCGCGGGGTGGAACTACGGCGTGCATGTCGGCGGTCCGGTCACGCCGGCAATGCTCGCGCCCATGGGCATTCGGACGTACGAACTGAGCGAATCCTGCGCTCACGTGATGCCCCGTGGCGCAGCGTCGTTCGACGACGTCTACAACGATTTGCGAAACCTCGGACGCATCTTCGACGTCGAGTCCGCCGCGCACGCGCTCGTCGATCGCATGAAAACGCGGCTTGAGGCGTTGAAGCGCCGAGTGGACGGCGCGCGCGCGCCCGTGCGCACCTTCGTCTACGACAGCGGCGAGGACAGTCCCTTCACGGCGGGCCGTCTCGCCATGCCCACGGCGCTCATCGGCGCCGCGGGCGGACGCAATGTGATGGACGATGTTGCGCAGAGCTGGACGCGCGTGAGTTGGGAGACTGTCGTCGCGCGAAATCCGCAGGCGATTGTCATCGTCGATTACGGCGCCATCACGGCGGCGCAGAAGATCGCGTTCCTGCTCGACCAGCCGGCGCTGCGTCAGGTCGAGGCGATTCGCGCGCGCCGCTTCATCGTGGTGCCCTACGACGAAGCAACACCCGGCATTCGCAACGTGCAGGCCGTGGAGACGATTGCGCGCGGCTTGCATCCGCAGGCGTTCGCGAAGTGATGCGCATGAGACGGCATCGGGCGCGTTTCGCGACGCTCGTGCTGACGCTCGTGCTCATCGCGTCCATCGTGCTCGCGACCGGTTTCGGGCCGAGCGCCATCGCACCGTCGCTGACGCTGCGTATCGTCGTCGCGCATTTGACCGGCTGGGGCGTGGGAATTCCGGCGCAGGGCTGGAGCACGTCGCAGGATGCGGTGGTGTGGCTGATCCGCTTGCCGCGCGTACTGCTCGCGGCCATCGTCGGGGCGGCGCTGGCGATGGTCGGCGTGGCGTTGCAGGCCGTCACGGCAAACCGGCTCGCCGATCCGCACTTGCTCGGCGTGAGTGCGGGCGCCACGTTTGGCGCGGTCCTCGCGACGCTCTTTCTCGGCGCAGTTTTCGGGCCGTTCACGCTGTCGCTGCTCGCGTTCGCGGGAGCGGCGCTGGCGACGCTCGCGGTTATCGGACTCGCGCACCGGCACGGACGGCTCGAGCGCGACCGTCTGCTGCTTGCGGGTGTCGCCGTGTCGTTCGTGATGCTTGCGGCGGCCAATCTGTTGCTGTATCTCGGGGATCAGCGCGCGGCCTCGTCGGTGCTGTTCTGGACCCTCGGCGGACTCGGGCTCGCCCGCTGGGACATGCTCGCGATTCCCGCGGCGGTTGCTCTGGCGGGCGGGGTCGCATTGTTCGGGCGCCGCCGCGAACTGAACGCCCTGATGACGGGGGATCTCGCGGCAGTCACGCTGGGCGTCGATGTGCCGCGCGTGCGTGCCGAAGTGTTCCTGATCGGCGCATTCGTCACGGGCGCGATGGTCGCGGTAAGCGGCGCCATCGGCTTCGTCGGGCTGGTTACACCGCACGCCTGCCGTCCGGTAGTGGGGGCCGAGCACGCCCGCCTGCTGCCCGTCTCTGCCTTGCTCGGCGCCGTCTTGCTGATCTGGGCGGACGTGCTCGCCCGCACGGCGATTGCGCCGGAGGACCTGCCGATCGGTGTGGTGACGGCGCTCGCGGGTGGCGGATGCTTCGTGGTGTTGTTGCGAGCGAGCGCCCGCCGGAACTGAGGCGCGGCCGAACCGCTCGGACACCGCGCGCCCGGGCGCATTCGCCGGCCGGGCGACCCGGCACGAGCGGCCGCTTTTTTCGCGTGAGCGACTGGCCGCCGGGGACTACGCAAAGAACGTGCTAAAATCGTTGATCGATCAAAAATTGATCCATCCAGAAAATGACGCCCAGTCCTAGTACTCCGCATTCGGCGGGGCAGGTATTACCGTTCCGGCAATCGCTCGTGGCGATGCTCGGCCTGTGTTTCTGCACGATGATGGTGGCCCTGGACCAGACGGTCGTCGGCACGGCGCTGCCGACCATCGTCGCGGAACTCAAAGGGTTCGAGTACTACGCCTGGGTCGCAACGTCGTATCTCCTCACCTCCGTCATCACTGTGCCCATCTTCGGGCGCCTCGGCGATTTCTACGGCCGCAAACGCTTCGTGATGGCGGCCATCATCGTCTTTACCGCAGCGTCCGTGCTTTGCGGCGCGGCGAAGAGCATGCCGTTTCTCGTCATCGCCCGCGCCCTCCAGGGGATCGGAGGCGGCATGCTCGTCGGCACGGCATTCGCCTGCGTGCCCGAACTGTTTCCCGATCCTCACGTGCGTTTGCGCTGGCAGGTCATGCTCAGCTCCGCTTTCGGAATCGCAAACGCCATCGGTCCGTCGCTCGGCGGCTTCCTGACCGAGGCCTACGGCTGGCGCTCCGTGTTCTACGTCAACTTGCCGGTCGGGCTGCTCGGTGTCTGGTTCGTCGGGCGTCACCTGCCGCAAATGCGCGCCGAAGAGCACAGCAAGGCGAGCATCGACTGGCTCGGCGCCGTCCTCATCACTGCGGCGCTCGGCAGCTTGCAGATGCTCGTGGAATGGCTGCCCGCGGACGGGCTGTCGCGCGGTGTGGCGACGCTCTTCGTGGTGCTCGCCGTCTCCTCGTTTGCGCTGTATCGATGGGAGCAACGCACCTCGCATCCGATCCTGCCGTTCGAGATGTTTCGCGACAAATCGCTGGCGCCCCTGTTCGTGCTCTCGGTGTTCGCGGGCTTCTCGATGTTCGGCCTGCTGTTCTACGCGCCGCTGCTGTTGCAGGGCGGCTTCGGGCTCTCGCCGCGCGACACCGGTCTGCTCATTACGCCGCTGGTCGTGTGCATCACTGTGGGCAGCATCGTCAACGGACGCCTCATCACGCGTTTGCCGAACCCCAACGTCATGCTCTACGTGGGCTTTCTCCTGCTCGCGCTCGCGTGTGCGGGGGTGATTACCACGCATCGCGGCACGCCGCATCTGCTGATCGCCGCGTATATGTTCCTCGCCGGACTCGGGCTGGGGTTCGTCATGCCGAATCTCACCGTCTTCGCCCAGGAAGTCGCCGGGCGCGCCCACCTGGGGATCGCGACCGCGCTCATGCAATCGCTTCGCATGATCGGTGGCATGCTGGGGACGGCCATCGTGGGTACGCTCGTGAATCACAGCTACGTGGGACGTGTCACCGATGCCCTCGCCGCCAACGAAGGCACCCGCTGGGCGTCGCAGCTTGCCGACCCGCAGATTCTCGTCAACGCGCAGGCGCAGAGCGACTTCCTGACGACGCTCGCCCACATGGGCCAGAACGGGGCGCTGTTCATCGAGTCGGCGCGCACGTCGCTCGTGGCCGCGATTCACAACGGGCAAATGGTGTCGCTCGCGGCAGGTCTCGCCGGGTTGTGGTTCGTCAGACGTGTGCCGCTCATCCGTCTCACGCGAGGCGCGAAGCCGCGGCCGCCAGCAGGGGAGTGACACGATGCCGACGCCACAGAAACGTAACGTCATTCAGCAACTTAGCCTGACGTACCGCGCGATGATGCTCGCCTTCGACGCTCAGGTCGGGCACCCGCTGCCGCGCTGGCGTATCCTCCTCGCGCTGGCCGAGCGGGGCACCTGTTCGCAGAAGTTTCTCGCGGAGCATTGCCGGCTCGATCCGGCGTCGCTCACGCGTCAGTTGCAGTCCATGGAAGCGCTGGGCTGGCTCACGCGCGCGACCGACCCGGACGATAACCGTCTGACGAACGTCACGCTCACGCAGGCCGGGATGGCCGTGTACGACGAGGCGACACCGCGTCGTCAGGCATTTTTCGATGAGACGCTCGAAGGCATGACGCCCGCCGAAATCGCCACGCTGGAGAGCGCGCTCACGCATCTGGAAGCGCAGTTCAAGTCGGTGGCCTCGCGGGCGAAGGCGGGCGCTTCGAGCGACGCCGGCGGCGATGTCACCCCCTCACGCAAACGGCCGCCGCGAAGCCAGCCGTAGGTCTCTGGCCGCCCGCGACCAGCCTGCCATACGCCGCGCCGTCGCTCAGAAAAACGTCTGCACGATTTCGACGACGTTGTAATCGCCATCGACGATGGGCAGATGGCGCCACTTGTCGAACGTCAGGCACGGATGCGAGATGTCGAACGCGATCATGTCGCCCACGCGAATGTCGTCGCCCGGTGCGATGCGCAGATACGCGTGCTGATCCATCATGCCTGTGACTTCCCAGTGTCCGGGTGCCGCCCTGGGGATCCTGCTCTCGCCCGGACGGAATTGCTGCGCCGGTTCCGGCATGCCGGCATCGAAGGCGGCGTCGCGTTTGCCCAGCGCAATGATCGCGCGCTCGGGTTCCGGGATCGATTGCACGTAGGCCCACAGTTGCAGCGCCGGTTGCAGTTGCGAACGCATCTGCTTCGCAATCGGGTTGCGCGTTGCGATCTGCGCCTGCGCCGCCTTGTAGATCCCTACGTCGTGCGTCAGATAGCAGCCGGGGCGCAGCACCACGTCCAGCGGTGCGCCGACGTCCTTTTGCGCGAACTCGTCGGCCACCACGTCGTACCACGCCGACCCGGCACCCGAGAGCACGACCGGCGAGCGATCGACGCGACCCGCGGCGACCAGCTCGCGCGTGATACTCACCGCCCGTTGCAGGAAAGCGCGGATGTCCGCTTCCGTGCCGAGCACGCCCTCGTAGACTTCCACGCCCGCGAGCTTCACGGCGTCGTGGTACTGCGCAAGGGCATCGAGCACGGCTTGCTGTTGCGCCGCGTCGCGCACCCCCGTGCGGCCGCCCGCCACGCCCAGTTCGACCAGGACCTGAATCGTCTGAGCGCGCGCGCGGAAGAACTGGCCCAGATGTGCCACCGCAGCGGCGGAGTCCACCAGACAGAAAAACTCGAATCCGGGGTCTTGCAGCAGCTCGGCAATCATCGTCATGTTGCGCTTGCCGACGAGCTGGTTCGCCATCAGGACACGCCGCACCCCATGGTGGTACGCCGCGCAGGTCTGCTGGGCCGTTGCAAGCGTGATGCCCCACGCGCCGCCGTCGAGCTGACGACGGAACAGCTTCGGCGCCATCGTCGTCTTGCCGTGCGGAGCAAGCTTCACGCCGTACTCGTGCACGAAGCGCTGCATCCACGCGAGGTTGTGGCGGATCTTGTCCTCGTACAGCACCGCCGTGGGCAGGCTCAGGTCTTCATTGAGCAGATTCCAGCCCAGGCCGGTCGTCGACGACGGCGCGAGCGGGGCGTTCAGCGCACCCAGACCCTTGTTGAGGGTATCGATCATGCCATGTTGATAGTTTGTATCACTCATTGGAAATCCTCCACGGTTCAGTGCGCCTGAGACGGCCGGATGACGCCTATAATAGCGTTTAATTACCTGCATTTGACAGTTTTGTTATAAAGTAACAAATCTCGTAAAACTTTCGGAATTCGTTCGGGCGACGCCTCGCGACGCCGTACACACCGGAATATGGCCGAAACCTTCGATATCGTGACGCGCGTTGCCGAGCGCAGCGACGTGCTCAGTCAGGCGGAGCGCAAAGTCGCGCAGATTGTGCTGGAAGACGTGGCGGGCGCGGCGGCGGCGTCGATCAACGTGCTGGCCGAGCGTGCCGGCGTGAGCGAGGCGAGCGTGACGCGCTTCGCCAAAGCAATGGGCTGCCGTGACGTGCGCGACCTCAAGCTGCGGCTGGCGCAGGCGGCGGTCGTCGGCCAGCGCTTTTTCGGTGCCAATGCCGCCAACGGGCAGGACGCCGCCGTCGAGACCATCGACCGGATTGCCGACGATATTCAGACCACGCTGCAATTGCATCGTGGCCTCCTCAAGCCGGAGGTGGTGCAACGCGCGGCCACGCGGCTGCTCGCGGCCCGCATGACCTACGCGTTCGGCATGGGCGGTGGATCGTCGCTCATGGCCGACGAGGCGCGTTACCGGCTGGTGCGACTTGGGCGTCCCGTCGCGAGCTACCAGGACGCCGTGCTGGCGCGCATGGTCGCGGGCACGCTGGGGCGCGACGACGTCGTGCTCGCCTTCTCGGTGAGCGGCCACACGCCGGAGCTGGTGTCCGCGTGCGAAATCGCGCGGGAATACGGCGCTCAGGTGGTGGCCGTCACGGCAACGGGGTCGCCGCTGGCGGCGCTTGCCGACGAGGTGCTGCCGATCCGGGCGCTGGAAACGGATTTCATTTTCAAACCGTCGTCGTCGCGTTACGCGATGCTGCTTGCCATGGACGTGCTTGCCACGGAACTGGCGCTGCTTGCCAAGCCGCAAAGCCAGGCGCTGCTGCGACGGATCAAGTACGTGCTCGACACGCATCGGGGCGGCGGCGATCGCCAGCCTCTGGGAGACTGATATGACTGATCGCCTGGTAGACCGCACGGTCGATACGTTAATCGCCAACGTTCGTCTGGCAGACGGCTCCGGCGCCCCCATGACGGACGATCGCTTCGATGTCGCCGTGCGCGACGGCCGGATCCACACGATTGCGCCGGCCGGTGCGCTCTCGGGCTGGCAAGCGGCGCACCGTGTCGACGGTGAGGGCAACGTGCTGAGTCCCGGTTTCATCGACGTGCACACCCACGACGACACGAACGTCGTGCGTGCACCGGAAATGACGCCGAAGCTCTCGCAGGGCGTGACGACGGTCGTTGTGGGCAACTGCGGCATCAGCGCGTCGCCGGTCACCCTCAAGGGCGAACCGCCCGATCCGATGAACCTGCTCGGCGAGGCGGCCGCGTTTCGGTACCCCACGTTCAAGGCATACGTCGACGCGCTGGAAAAAGCCCAGCCCGCGATCAACGTGGCCGCACTCATCGGTCACACGGCGTTGCGCAACAACCATATGGATCGGCTCGACCGCGCCGCGACCGGCGCGGAAATCGAAGGCATGCGCGCTCAGTTGCGCGAGGCGCTGGCGCATGGCGCGCTGGGGTTGTCGACGGGACTCGCCTACGCCAACGCGAATGCCGCCCCCACCGAGGAAGTCCTGGCGCTGGCCAAACCGCTGGCCGAGGCCGGGGGGCTGTACGCGACTCACTTGCGTACCGAATTCGCGGAGATTCTCGAAGCACTCGACGAAGCGTTTCGCATTGGACGCCACGCACGCGTGCCGGTCGTCGTCTCGCATCTGAAGTGCGCGGGTGTCGACAACTGGGGGCGCAGCACCGAGATTCTCGACGCGCTGGACAAGGCGCGACGCTTTCAGCCCGTGGGCTGCGACTGCTATCCGTATACGGCAAGTTCATCGACGCTCGATCTCAAACAGGTCACCGACGACTTCGACATTCTCGTGACGTGGTCGCAACCGCACCCCGATCAAGGCGGCAAGCTGCTTGCGACGATTGCGGCCGAGTGGGGCGTCGACCTCATGGAGGCGGCAACGCGCCTGCAACCGGCCGGGGCGGTGTATCACTGCATGGAGGAAGATGACGTGCGACGCATCTTGCGCCACCCGGCGACTGTCGTCGGCTCGGACGGCCTGCCGAACGATCCGCTGCCGCACCCGCGTCTGTGGGGCGCGTTCCCGCGCGTGCTGGGCCGCTACAGCCGGGAGCAGGCGCTCTTTCCGCTGGCCGAGGCCGTCCACAAGATGACGGGGCTGTCTGCCGAGCGGTTCGGCTTGAATGAGCGCGGTTTCGTGCGCGAAGGCTACTGGGCCGATCTCGTACTGTTCGATCCGGCCACCGTGGGAGACGCCGCAACCTTTACCGATCCGATGCAACCGGCGTATGGCATTTCGGCGGTGTGGGTGAACGGTGTGCTGTCCTGGCAGGACCGCGGGCCGACGCAGAACGCGCGTGCCGGACGCTTCGTGCGTCGCGGCACGCCCCAGCCGGTGCTTTGAGCCGGTGTTGTCGAGTACGATTCGTTGAAAGGAGCGATGATGAGCATCAAACGATATGGCGTGGAGGGCGGGCAGGGAACGGGCGGTCAGCGCATGCCCTTCGCCCGCGCAACCGAGGCGGACGGCTTCCTGTTCGTGTCCGGCCAGACCCCGATGAAAGACGGCGAAGTGATCGACGGCGGCATCGTCGCCCAGTCGCATCAGGCTATCCGGAACATGATCGCCATCCTGACGGAAGCCGGTTACGGCACCGAGCATGTGATGCGCATCGGCGTGTGGCTCGACGATCCGCGCGACTTCGCGTCGTTCAACAAGGTCTTCAAGGAGTACTTCGGCGATCATCCGCCCGCGCGCGCCTGCGTCGTGTCGAGCATGGTCATCGACTGCAAGGTCGAAGTGGACTGCGTGGCTTACAGGAAACCCGCCGCATAATCCCGAAGCGGGAGGGGCAACACGGCGAGGTCGCCGGCATGATGGCGGGGACCACCGGAATGTGCGTGTGAAGAAGCCGGCGATCCTCGTCGGCTTTTTCGTTTTCAGGCCGCGCGCCGGCGTTGACGGGCACGGCGGTGCCCGTTTCGCGAAGTCTGCGGTTTGCCTTCGATGGCAGGGCAGTTTTGGCGCGCGCAGTCTTGCGCTTCCCAACCTGACAGGAGGCGATGGTGCGACATGACCCTATTGATGGCGCAGGACCGAGTGCGCCGGTGTACCGCGCGGCGATCGAATCGGCCGAGGACGCTCATATCACGATCGATTTTCCGGCTACGCCGGACGATGTGCGGCTGCGCTCGCAGACCATGAGCCGCCTGTCGCAGGCGGGCCGTGTCACCGGCCTCACCGGGCTTGCGGTCACGATCCTCGGACTGGTGGGCGTTGCAGGAAGCGCCTATCTCTGTCTGGAGGCGGCGGCCGAAATCGAGGACACCGATGCTGCCGATCGCAACCGCTGGATCGGTTTCGGTCTGGGCGGTGGCATGGGGACCCTCTCGGCCCTGGCGGTGACGTTCGGCCTCAGTCAGGTGTGTGCGTGCCTGAAGGCGCGCAGGCGTGCCGAGCGGGAAATGGAGACGATGAGCACCCACGTGCACTTTACGACGCCGGGAGGGGGCAGGCGTTATGGTCGCGCATGAGATGACGTTTGATATGAGTCTGAGCGCTGTGCCGTCGTCGGCATCCGTGGCGAAGGAGATCGAGGTGGCGCTGGGGTTGTTGCGCGAGGCGTACGCGCAACGCGAGGCGCTGGGCATGCCGCGTCCCGGCGCGTGGGACGCCAGCCAATGCGACGCCGCTTATCGCTGCGGCTACGGCGCGTTCGAGCGAGGCGACTTCCTGCACGCCATCGAGTGCTTCGCGCCGCTGCTCTCGGCGTGTCCGCTCGAAGCCGACTATGCGGTGGCATTGGCGCTGTCGATGCAACGTCACGGGGAGCCGAAGGCGGCGCTGCCGCTCTTCATGGCGGCGGCGCTCATGGACGAGCAGGCGCCGGGGCCGATGTACCGCGTCGGCGAATGTCTCGTGGAACTCGGGCAATTCGATGCGGCATGCCGCGCCATGAAGGAAACGCTGCATCGCTGCGACGGCGCGCCGGGATACGCCCACGTAAGAGACGCCGCGCTACGGACGATGGCGCGGGTGGGCTACGGCTGACGAGGTCGACGGGAGGGGCGTTCGCCGGCTGTTTCCAGCGTGCGAACGCACTGCGATCGCTACTGACGTGCGGTACGGGCGTTATCCGGCATCGGCAACGTGAAGTTCGTGCGGAAGGGATTGATGTCGAGGCCGCCGCGGCGTGTGTAGCGTGCATACACGGCGAGCTGGCTCGGTTTGCATTGACGCAGCAGGTCCATGAAGATCCCCTCCACACATTGCTCGTGAAAGCCGGTGTGCCGGCGGTACGAAATGACGTACTTGAGCAGGCCTTCCTGATCGATGGGCGGGCCGACATACCGAATCTGCAGGCTGCCCCAGTCCGGCTGACCGGTGACCGGGCAGTTCGACTTGAGCAGATTGGAGACCAGTGTCTCTTCCACGTGCGGCTCGTCGAAGGCGGCGCTCAGCAGCGAGGCGTCCGGCACGTAGACGTCGGTGTCGATGTCCAGACGGTCCACGAGCAGGCCATCGAGTTCGTCGAGCCGGAGCTTGCCGAACCCGCTGGGATCCGTGAGTCGCACCTGCACCGGCGCACCGGCCGCTTCCGACAGATCCTGCTGGATGAGGGCGCGCGCGGCCTCCGGATTGGCCAGCTTCGTTTGCGCAAACGAGCCGAGATACAGCTTGAACGACTTCGACTCGATGATGAACGGGGAGTCGGCGGGCACGACGGCGGTGAGCAGGGCGATCTGCGGCTTGCCCTTTTCGTTGAGCCACGAGAGTTCGTAGCCGTTCCAGATGTCCGCGCCGAAGAACGGCAACGTGTCCGGCACGCCGATTTGCGCGCGCGCCGGCGCACGGGCGATCGGGAAAAGTTGAGACGGGTCGTAGTGCTCGGTGTAGGCAACTTCCTTGCCGAGCGTGGATTGTTCAGGCGTGGTCATGATTGGCGATGCCACTGATGACGTGACCGGTCGGGCTCACCCGGGCGGCCGATTCGCAGTGGCGTGTCTGATCGTCGAAGAAGAAATCGGGCTCGAACTCGCGCAGGAATGCGCCCTTGTCCAGCCCACCCAAAAACATCGCCTCGTTGATGTCGATTTTCCAGTCCATCAGCGTGCGGATCGCGCGCTCGTGTGCCGGGGCGGAGCGCGCCGTCACGAGCGCGGTGCGGATCTTGACCGGCACTTCGTGGCCCGCGAGGGTCTGCAACCGGTGCAGCGCGAGCAGCAACGGCTTGAACGGGCCGGGCGGCAGCGGCGTTGCGGCGCGCTCGATCTCGTGGCGCTGGAAGGCGTCGAGGCCGTTGCGCTGGAACACCTGTTCGGCCTCGTCGGAGAAGAGCACCGCGTCGCCGTCGAAGGCGATGCGAATTTCGTCCGGATGCAGTTCGGCCTTTTTCGCGGAGTCGGGATACACGCGCGCGGCCGGGAAACCGGCGGCCAGTGCGCTGCGCACGTCGCGCTCGTTCGCGGAGAGGAACAGATGCGCGCCCAGCGCGTTCAGGTAGCCGAACGGATCGCGTCCGCGCGTGAATACGCCGCGCTCGATCCTGAGATCGACTTGCCGTGCCGAACGGAACACGCGCATGCCGCTCACGGGATCGTTACGCGAGAGGACGACGACTTCCACGCGGTGCCGGTCATTCGAACCGTTCAGGCCGTTGGTATGGGCCGTACTGCCGCCGCCCCGATTGAACGCGAGCAACTTTTGCACGAGCGGGAAGGCGACGCCCGGCGGCGCGGGCTTGTCGAGGCGGTCGAGCTGGTACTGCATGTACGACCGGTCGTCGCCGCTCGCCACGCCAGCCTCGTACACGCGGTTCTCTTCTTCGAAGTCGAACAGCGCACGCGAGGATATCGCGACAACGAGTTTGTTCTCGAGCGTGATCGGCATGGTAGCGGCGTTTTCCTGTCTGTGGAGGTCGGGTCGGGGGCGGCGACTTACCCGAGGAACAGCTTGTACACGGGGTTGTCGCTCTCATCCCAGTAAGGATAGCCGAGCGTTGCGAGGAAGTCGCGAAACGCGGCCTTCTCGTCGTCCGGTACCTGAATGCCCACGAGAATGTTGCTGTAGTCCGCGCCCTGATTGCGGTAATGGAACAGGCTGATGTTCCAGTTAGGGCTCATGGCCGAGAGGAATTTCATCAGCGCGCCCGGGCGTTCCGGAAATTCGAAGCGGTACAGCACTTCATGGCTGGCGAGTGCCGAGCGTCCGCCGACCATATAGCGGATGTGCTGCTTCGACAGTTCGTCGTTGGACAGATCGAGCGTGGGGAAACCGTGACGCTCGAAACCCGACTTGATGCGCTCACCCTCGTCGCGGTTATGCATCTGGATGCCCACGAAGATGTGAGCGCTGGAGGCTTCGCTAATTCGATAGTTGAACTCGGTCACGTTGCGGCTGCCCACCACTTCGGTAAAGCGCCGGAAGCTACCGCGCGCCTCCGGAATGGTGACGGCGAACACCGCTTCGCGCGCTTCCCCGACTTCGGCACGTTCCGCGACGAAGCGCAGCCGGTCGAAGTTCATGTTCGCGCCCGAGGTGATTGCGACGAGTGTTTCGCCCTTGAGTTTTTCACGTTCGGCATAGAGCTTGGCGCCCGCCACGGACAACGCGCCCGACGGCTCCAGCACGCTGCGCGTGTCCTGGAAAACGTCCTTGATCGCGGCACAAAGCTGGTCGGTGTCGACGCGCACGACTTCGTCGAGATACTCGCTGCACAGGCGGAAAGTCTCTTCGCCGACGTATTTGACGGCGGTGCCGTCCGCGAACAGGCCGACGTCGTTCAGCAGAATGCGCTCACCCGCGTGAATGGACTGCGCCATCGCGTCGGAATCGACGGATTGCACGCCGATGACCTTGATCTCGGGACGCACCGCCTTGACGTACGCGGCCACGCCGGCGGCCAGTCCGCCACCGCCGATCGGCACGAAGATGGCGTGCAGCGGTCCCTGATGCTGGCGCAGGATCTCCATGCCGATGGTGCCCTGACCGGCGATGACGTCGGGATCGTCGAACGGCGGCACGAACGTGAGGCCGCGTTCGGCCTGCAGTGTCATGGCATGTGCGAAGGCATCGCTGTACGAGTCGCCCGCGAGCACGACTTCGACGGCGCGCCCGCCATGCGTTCTGACGGCGTCGATCTTGACCTGTGGCGTGGTCACCGGCATGACGATGACCGCCTTGCAGCCCAGTCGTGCCGCCGAGTACGCCACCCCCTGCGCGTGATTGCCGGCGGACGCGGTGAGCACACCCCGCTCGCGCTCGGCATCGCTGAGGTTCGCCATCTTGTTGTACGCGCCCCGAATCTTGAAGGAGAACACCGTCTGGTTGTCTTCGCGCTTGAGATAAATTCGATTGTGCAGCCGCATGGAGAGCGTGCGGGCCTGTTCGAGTTCGCTCTCGTGGGCGACGTCGTAGACTTTGGCGGTCAGGATCTTCTTCAGGTAATCGGGAGCTGCGTCGGACATGATTTAGGGTTTCTTCAGGTTAGGCACATCAAGGAACGAAAAGGACAATGATAGACCAGCACGTTCGCCGGGGCGGTCGCGCTGGTCTTCCGGGAAAAACGGGAAAGGGGGAGTGCGCGCCCTAGCGTAGGTCGTCGGGGGTGTCGATGTCGCGCACGATTCCGGCGTCGTCGACATCGACGATCGTAATGTGCTCGCTAATCAACAGGTCGCGCGCGCCAACGTCGCCGTCGAGGGCGGCCAGACGCGAGGTATAGGCGGAACCGAACGCGACGGGGTGGCCACGCTGTCCGCGATAGCCCGGGGCGACGATGGCTTCGGGCGACGTGAGGCCGTTCGCGACCGCGCGCAGGGTATTCGGATGAATATAGGGCATGTCGGCCAGCGCAATGAGCCAGCCGTCCAGATGTTCGAGCCCCGGGGGCGGGTCTTCGTCGACGGCGGCATTGATGCCGGCCGCGAGTGTCGCGCCCATGCCGCGCCTGGTGGCGTGGCTCATGACGACTTCGCAACCCGCTTGCAGCAACACGTTCTCCAACTCCGCCGAATCGGGGCGCACCACGGCGATCACGCGCGGCAACGCAGCCAGCAGCGCGTGGGCGCTGGCAAGGGCAACGGGCCGGTTCAGGGGATCGCCGGGCAGCGGCGCGAGCAGCTTGTTCCGGCGCCCCGCCGCGTCGAAGCGGGTACCGAGTCCGCCTGCCAGTAGAATGGCCACGGGCGGCGTCGAGGGTCGGGTCATGGTCCCGCATTATGCGCCAGACTTTTCGTTTCTGCCAAACACGGGTGAACGCCGTCGTAGCGACATTGGCCGACCGTCCGGCCGGTCCGCAATGAGGGCGCCTGTGGCATCTTTCCATCGTTTTTCGCATTTCTTCGGAGTGGCATGACGTCGTTCATCACCTGGCTGCTGGGCGTGTTGGCACTGCCCGGCGTTGGCTTGCCCGCGATTTTCCTCGTGTCGTTTCTGTCCGCCACACTGCTGCCGATGGGCTCGGAGCCGGCGCTCTTCGGCTATGTCGCGCTCAACCCCCACATGTTTTGGGCGGCGGTCGCCGTCGCGAGCGTCGGCAATACGCTCGGCGGCATGCTGGACTGGTGGATGGGGTTCGCGGCACGGCGGGCTTACGTGCGTCTCAAGGCGCGGCGGCGGGCGCACGCGCGGACCATGGCGTCTGCCAGCGGCGTTTCGATGACGATGGAGGCGCCCGCGGGCCGGGAGAGCGGCGAGGCCAACGAACACAAGGCACCGATGAGCGAGCGCTACCGCCGATGGATGCGTCGCTTCGGACCGCCGTTGCTGCTGTTGTCGTGGTTGCCGGTGGTGGGCGATCCGCTATGCACGCTCGCCGGATGGCTGCGCCTGTCCTGGCGCGCCTGTCTCCTCTACATCGCTATCGGCAAGACGCTGCGCTACATCGCCATCACCTATCTGATGCTGTGTGTGCCCGAGTCGTTCTGGCAAGGCATCTTTGCGCCGTTCAAACACTTGCTCGTGGGGTGACAATGCTGCTTTCGCTATACCCGCCAAGGCTCTCATGAAGTGCGCGGGGTTCCGGCACCCCTTTGCGCTGCCGGAACCCCGGCCCGGTTCGGAAAGGGGCCCGATCCGGCATACGGTCATGCTTTCCCGGGACCCCTCTTTCTTACTCTTACGCCGACGTCTTACGCCTGCGCCGTCGTCATATCGAACGGCAACGCGCGCAGACGCTTGCCTGTCAATGCAGCAAGGGCGTTCGCATAGGCCGGTGCCAACGGCGGCAAACCCGGTTCTCCCATGCCCGTGGGCGCGTCGCCCGACGCCACGATATGCACACTGATCGCGGGCATGTCCGTCAAACGCGCCACCGTGTACTGATGGAAGTTGCTCTGCTCGATCTCGCCATCCTTCATGGTGATGGCCGCGCCCGGCAAGGTCGTGCCCAACCCCATCAGCGCCGCACCTTCGACCTGCGCGGCAACCGTCAAAGGATTGACGGCGAAATTGCAATGCACGCCTGCGACCGCACTCACGAGTCGCGGCGCGTTGTTGCGCATCTCCGCGACGACGACGTAAGCGACCACCGAGTCGAACGATTCATGCACGGCCACGCCCCATGCCTGTCCTTCCGGAAGTTTGGTCTTGCCATACCCCGAGCGCTCGACGGCCAGCGCCAACGCTTCACGATGGCGCGGGTGCTTCTCGCCCAGCAACGCGTAACGATAGGCCACGGGATCCTGACCGGCATTCTTCGCCAGTTCGTCGATCAGCGTCTCCATGACGAAGGCCGTATGGGTGTTGCCCACCGAGCGCCACCACAGCACCGGGACGTTGACCTGCGGGCTGTGCAGCGTCAGACGCAGCGGCACCGCGTACGGGGTGCCCGACACGCCTTCCACGCTCGTGCCGTCGATACCGTTCTTGACCAACATCTTTTCGAACGGCGTGCCTTGCAGAATCGACTGACCGACGATGGTGTGATTCCACGCGAGCACGTTGCCCCTGGCGTCGACGCCAATCTCGGCGCGATGCACGTACATCGGACGGTAGTAGCCGCCATGGATGTCGTCTTCCCGGCTCCAGATGACCTTGACCGGCTCACGATGGCCGGCACGACGCCAGGCCTTCGCGACCTGCGCCGCCTCGATACCGTAGTCGGAGGTCGGCACCGCCCGTCGGCCAAAACCGCCACCGGCCATCAGCGTGTGCAACCGGACCTGCTCCGGCTTGAGGTCGAGCGTACGCGCGATGGCGGCCTGATCGACGGTCTGGAACTGGGTGCCGGTCCAGACTTCCGCGCCTTTGTCCGAAAGTTGGACAGTGCAGTTCAGCGGTTCCATCGGCGCGTGCGCCAGATACGGGAAGCTGTACTCGGCCACGATGGTCTTCGGCGCACCCTTGAGCCCGGAGACGTCCGCGTCGATGGCGACGACGCCCGGGGTCCTGGCCAGTTCCCTGAATTTGGCCAGTTGCTTCGTCGTGTCGACGTGTTCGACGCCGCTTGTGTCCCACTCGGCCTTGAGGGCGTCGCGCCCGGTCTTGGCCTGCCAGTAGCCGTCTGCGACGACAGCCACGGCGGTGCCGCCACGATCGTCCGGAATTTCGAGGACGTCGCGCACGCCCTTGACGGCTTTCGCCGCCCTGGCGTCGAACGATTTCACCTTGGCGCCGAACACCGGCGGCCGGGCCACGACGGCCACTTTCATGTTTGGCAGCTTGAAATCCATGCCGTACATCGGCGTGCCGGTGGACTTGGCTTTGGCGTCGAGGCGGCGTGTCGGCTTGCCCAGCAGGCGGAAGGCGGACGGGTCCTTGAGCGCGACGTTCGCCGGCACCGGCAGGGCCTGCGCGCGCGCGGCAAGGCTGCCATACGTGGCGCGCTTGCCGTTCGGACCGATCACGACGCCGTTTTCGGTGCGCAACTGGTCGGCCGGCACCTTCCATTGCTGTGCCGCCGCGGCGATCAGCATGGCGCGTGCGGACGCGCCGATGCGCCGGTATTGCATCCACGAGTGCGCAACGGAGCCCGAACCGCCCGTCATCTGGATGCCGAACATGGGGTCTTTGTACGCATCGCCCGCCGGCGCGAGCTCACCCCGCACCTTGGCCCAGTCGCAATCGAGTTCTTCGGCGACGAGCATCGGCAGCGCGGTCTGCACGCCCTGACCGAAATCGAGACGGTTGACCTGAATGGTGACGGTGTCGTCCGGCGCGATGTGAACGAACGCGGACGGCACGACCGGGACTGCGGTGGCACCCTGTGCGCCGGCGGTGCGCATCATGCCAGGCAGCGACATTTCCAGCATCAGGCCGCCGGCGGCGATGGCGGATGTCTTGAGGAAGCCGCGACGGCTCACGCCTGCGAAGTCGCCCACGGCTACGCCGGGACGTTGGGAGAAGCGAAGTTCACGCATGTCGGTGTCTCCTCGTCTCAGGCAAGCGACGACGCAGCGTCTTTGATGGCCGCGCGAATGCGGGCATACGTGCCGCAACGGCAGATGTTGCCGGCCATGGCCGCGTCGATCTGTTCGTCGTTGGGCGTCTTGTTCTCGCGCAGCAGGGCGGTGGCGGACATGATCTGGCCGCTCTGGCAGTAACCGCACTGGGGCACGTCGTGCTTGACCCATGCGTCCTGCACGGCGCGTCCGACCGGATCGGCGCCCACGTTTTCGATGGTGGTGATCTTCTTGCCCTCGACGGCGGATACAGGGGTCACGCAACTGCGGATGGGGGCGCCGTCCAAGTGCACGGTGCAGGCGCCGCACAGCGCCATGCCGCAACCGAATTTCGTGCCCGTCATGTCGAGCGCGTCGCGCAGGGTCCAGAGCAGTGGCGTGGCGGGATCGACGTCGACCTTCACCGGTTTGCCGTTCAGTTGGAACGAAGCCATAAGTGCACCTCTTGATGGGTGGATGGGGCGGGGGACGGCTAAACATACTCCCATTCCACGGAAATTTCAGTTCAGAAGTGCGTCGCAAGTCGTTGTATCTAAACGGATATAGCGCTCCAACTTGTGATGTGAAAGTGACGAGGCGGGGCGGGAGGGCGGCAGGTCGTGAAGGTGTTGTCAACGCGGCGATGAGGCGCGCGCGATGCCCGGGCAGAGCGGATTTGCGCGTCTGAGCGGCGATTTCGGTGCGGCACCAACGTGTTGCGGTGCAATGAAGTACAATTCGGCCTACATTCCCCTACCAACACTTTCCCAAGCCGGAAGAAAGATCTGGGCATGCGCAACAACGGCCTCACCCCTCTGTGCTTCTGCTCGATGACCGGACACGATTCGTCGTCGACTTCCTTGCACGGCAGTCGTCGATCTCGTTGATCGCAGATCGTCCGTTGCCTGCCCGCGCGCGTCTCACGCGCCAGCGGCCGGCATCTCCAGCGCATACCCGATTTTGACTTTCGGCGCGTCCCGCGAGACGAACGCCGACGGCGGATGCACCGCCGCACTGACGAGCCCGACAAGATGAACGCACCCTTGCCTGCCTTCGAGCCGCACGACGCAAAACATGCCGTAGCCGCCCACCCGCCGCGCCTGCGCGAAATACCCTACAACTACACATCGTTTTCGGATCGCGAAATCGTCATGCGCCTGCTTGGCGCAGATGCGTGGGCCATCCTCGACGAACTGCGCGCCGAACGCCGCACCGGCCGCTCGGCACGCATGCTGTACGAAGTGCTTGGCGACATCTGGGTGGTCCGCCGCAATCCTTATCTGCAAGACGACCTGCTGGACAACCCGAAGCGCCGCAAACTGCTGATCGACGCGCTCGACCATCGTCTGAACGAAATCGACAAGCGCCGGCGTGCCGACGTCGCACAGCACGCCGACGCGCATGGCCGCGAGCGTGCGGCCCGCGTCGAGCAACTCGAAGTGGCCGCGCGCCGCGCCGTGGCGGATTTTGCCGCGGAGTTCGACAAGATGGCGGAACTGCGCCGCCGCGCGAAGAAGGTGCTCGGTCGCACGACGGCCAGCGACAACATCAAGTTCGATGGGCTGTCGCGTGTCTCGCACGTGACGGACGCGACCGACTGGCGCGTGGAATACCCGTTCGTCGTGCTCACACCGGACAGCGAACTGGAAATGGCCTCGCTGGTGAAGGGCTGCTTCGAACTTGGTCTGACGGTGATCCCGCGCGGCGGTGGCACCGGCTACACGGGCGGCGCGATTCCGCTCACGCCGTTTTCGGCCGTCATCAATACGGAAAAGCTCGAACAGCTCGACGAGGTCGAGTTCGTGCCGCTGCCGGGCGTCGACAAGCCGGTCGCCACGATTTTCTCGGGCGCCGGCGTGGTAACGCGCCGCGTGGCGGAAGCCGCCGAGCGCGCCGGGCTGGTGTTCGCCGTGGATCCGACGTCGATCGACGCGTCGTGCATCGGCGGCAACGTGGCCATGAACGCCGGCGGCAAGAAGGCGGTGTTGTGGGGCACGGCGCTGGATAACCTCGCCTGGTGGCGCATGGTCGATCCGCGGGGCAACTGGCTCGAAGTCACGCGTCTCGATCACAACCTTGGCAAGATTCACGACATTCCGGTGGCCCGCTTCGAACTGAAGTGGTACGACGGCAATCAGGCGCCGGGCGCGTCGCTGCTCAAGACCGAACTGCTGGAGATCGAAGGCAAGCGTTTTCGCAAGGAAGGTCTGGGCAAGGACGTCACGGACAAGTTCCTCGCCGGTCTGCCGGGCATCCAGAAAGAAGGCTGCGACGGTCTCATCACCAGCGCGCGCTGGATTCTGCACAAGATGCCCGCGCACACGCGCACCGTGTGTCTGGAGTTCTTCGGTCAGGCGAAGGAAGCGATTCCGAGCATCGTCGAAATCAAGGACTACATGTTCGCGCAGACGGCCGCGGGCGGCGCGATTCTGGCCGGTCTGGAGCATCTGGACGAGCGCTATCTGCGCGCCGTGGGCTATGCCACGAAGTCGAAGCGCAACGCGTTTCCGAAAATGGTGCTGATCGGCGACATCGTCGGCGACGACGACAATGCCGTTGCGCAGGCCACCTCGGAAGTGATTCGCATGGCCAACGGCAAGAGCGGCGAGGGTTTCGTCGCCGTGTCGGCCGAGGCGCGCAAGAAGTTCTGGCTGGACCGCTCGCGCACGGCCGCGATTGCGCGTCACACGAACGCCTTCAAGATCAACGAAGACGTGGTGATTCCGCTGCATCGCATGGGCGAGTACACGGATCACATCGAGCGCATCAACATCGAGCTGTCGCTCAAGAACAAACTGCAACTCGTGGACGCGCTCGAAACGTTCTTCGAGTCGGGAAATCTGCCGCTCGGCAGGACGGACGACGCGAACGAGATTGCGTCGGCCGAACTGCTCGAAGACCGTGTGCAGACGGCGCTCACGATGTTGCGCGAGGTCCGCGCGCGCTGGGAGTTCCTGCGCGATCACTTCGAAATGCCGCTCGCCGAAGCGATTCCGCTGCTCAACCGTCACGGCATTCGCGATCTCGACGTTGCGCTGAACGACCGTCTGAACAAGCAGCCCGAGACGCGCCTCATCGATCTGCTTCAGGACCGCACGGTGCGCGTGTCGTGGAAGCTGGAGATTCGCGCGGAATTGCGCAAGATCTTCATGGGCGGCGAATTCAAGCCGATTCTCGACGAAGCTCAGGCAATCCACAAGCGCGTGCTGCACGGCCGTGTGTTCGTCGCCCTGCACATGCACGCGGGCGACGGCAACGTGCACACGAATATCCCGGTGAACTCGGACAACTACGAGATGCTCCAGGATGCGCACAAGGCGGTCGCCCGCATCATGGACATCGCCCGCTCGCTCGACGGCGTGATCTCGGGCGAACACGGTATCGGCATTACCAAGCTGGAGTTCCTGACGGACGCCGAAATCGGCGAGTTCCGCGCCTACAAGCTGCGCGTGGACCCGGAAGGACGCTTCAACAAGGGCAAGCTTCTCAATCTGCCCGAATTGCCGGCCGACCTGCGTAACGCCTATACGCCCAGCTTCGGGCTGATGGGGTACGAGTCGCTCATCATGCAGCAGTCGGACATCGGCGCCATTGCGGACAGCGTGAAGGACTGCCTGCGCTGCGGCAAGTGCAAACCGGTGTGCGCCACGCACGTGCCGCGAGCGAATTTGCTGTATAGCCCGCGCAACAAGATTCTCGCGACGTCGCTGCTCATCGAGGCCTTCCTCTACGAAGAGCAGACGCGCCGTGGTGTCTCGATCAAGCACTGGGACGAGTTCAACGACGTGGCCGACCACTGCACGGTCTGCCACAAGTGTGTCACGCCCTGCCCGGTGAAGATCGACTTCGGCGACGTGACGATGAACATGCGCAACCTGCTGCGCAAGATGGGCAAAAAGAAATTCAATCCGGGGGCCGCGGCCGGAATGTTCTTCCTGAACGCCACCAACCCGGAGACGATCAACATCACCCGCAAGGTGATGATCGACTGGGGCTACAAGGCCCAGCGCTTCGGTGCCGACGTCTTCAGGAAGATCGCGAAGAAGCAGACGGCGCACCCGCCGGCAACGGTCGGCAAGCCGCCGCTGCGCGAGGAAGTGATCCACTTCGTCAACAAGAAGATGCCGGGCAATCTGCCGAAGAAGACGGCGCGTGCGCTGCTTGACATCGAAGACAACAAGGTGGTGCCGATCATTCGCAACCCGAAGGCCACTACGGTGGACTCGGAAGCGGTGTTCTACTTCCCGGGCTGCGGCTCGGAGCGCCTGTTCTCGCAGGTCGGTCTCGCCACGCAGGCGATGCTCTGGCACGTGGGCGTGCAGACGGTGCTGCCACCGGGCTATCTGTGCTGCGGCTATCCGCAACGCGGGTCGGGCCAGGGCGAGAAGGCCGAGAAGATCGTGACGGACAACCGCGTGTTGTTCCACCGCATGGCCAACACGCTGAACTACCTGGACATCAAGACGGTCGTGGTGTCGTGCGGCACTTGTTACGATCAGCTCGCCGGGTACGAATTCGAGAAGATCTTTCCAGGCTGCCGCATCGTGGACATCCACGAATATCTGCTCGAAAAGAACGTGAAACTCGAAGGGGTGAGCGGCACGCGCTATATGTATCACGATCCGTGCCACACGCCGATCAAGACGATGGACCCGGTCAAGCTCGTGAACCAGTTGATGGGCAGCGAGCACGACGGCTACAAGATCGAGAAGAACGATCGTTGCTGCGGCGAATCGGGTACGCTGGCGGTCACGCGTCCGGACATCTCGACGCAGATCCGTTTCCGCAAGGAAGAGGAGATGCGCAAGGGCGCGGCGAAACTGCGCGCGCACGGCAAGGTGGAGGACGTCAAGATCCTGACGAGCTGCCCGTCGTGCCTGCAGGGTCTGTCGCGCTATAACGACGACACGGATGTCACCGCCGACTACATCGTCGTCGAGATCGCCCGGCACGTGCTGGGCGACCAGTGGCTGGTGGACTACGTGAGGGATGCGAACAACGGCGGTATCGAACGCGTGCTCGTCTGATGTACCTGCTGCCCCAACTGCGCCTGGCGGAGAACGCGGCCGATGCCTGACCGACGGACCACGGAGGTGACATGGAGGTAGTGTACACAGCGCTGATCCTGCTGTTCGTGGTGGCGCTGACCGGCGTGCTGGTCAGCTTCGTCAGATTCCTGCCCGTTCCGCTTGTGCAGATCTCCGTGGGCGCCGCGCTCGCTTATCCGGGCGCGGGGCTGCACATCGATCTCGACCCCGAGATCTTCTTCCTGCTGTTCATTCCGCCACTGCTCTTTGCCGACGGCTGGCGCATGCCCAAACGCGAGTTCTGGCACCTGCGGGTGCCGATCATCGCGATGGCCCTGGGGCTCGTGATCTTCACGGTGCTGGGGGTGGGCTACTTCATTCACTGGATGATCCCGTCGATTCCGCTGGCCGTCGCCTTCGCGCTCGGCGGCGTGCTCTCGCCGACCGACGCCGTGGCCGTGTCCGCGCTCACCGGACGCATGCGCATGCCCACGCGGCTCATGCACGTGCTCGAAGGTGAGGCGATGATGAACGATGCGTCCGGCCTCGTCGCATTCAAGTTCGCGCTGGTGGCCGCGACGACTGGGCTCTTCTCCATCGGCAATGCGACGTTCTCGTTCTTCGTGATTGCGCTGGGCGGCCTGCTTGCCGGGTGGGCGGTGACGTGGCTGTTCACGCAATTCCATCGCCGCGTGATGGACGCCTCGACCGAAGAGCCCGCGACCATTGTGCTGCTCCTGCTGCTCATGCCGTTCGCGGCCTATCTGCTCGCCGAGCATTTCGGCTTTTCCGGCATTCTCGCGGCGGTGGCGGCGGGCATGACGGTCAGTTCCACGGATCTGCTCAATACGCGTACGGCCACGCGCATTCTCGGCAACGGCGTGTGGTCGATGCTGGAATTCGTTTTCAACGGTGCGGTATTCGTGCTGCTCGGCCTGCAATTGCCGGACATTGTGCGCGCGGCGTTGCGTCCGAGCGAGCATCTGTGGGGCACCCTCGTCAATCTGGGCGAGCTGATGTTCTACGTGGGCGCGATTTCGGCGGTGCTCATCGTGCTGCGCTTTTGCTGGGTGTGGGTGGCCTGGCGCGTCATGTACTTCCTCGGCATGCGACGCGGCGAAATCACCATGAAGCCCGGTATGCGGTTCACCGGCGTGACGGCGCTCTCCGGCGTGCGCGGCGCGGTTACGCTGGCCGGTGCGCTCTCCGTGCCGCTGGCGCTGCCCGGCGGTGCGCCGTTCCCAGGGCGGGATCTGCTGATTTTCCTCGCTGCCGGCGTGATCCTGTTGTCGCTGATCGGCGGCAGCCTGGGGTTGCCCGTGCTGCTGCGCGGCGTGCGCTGGCCGGTCGAAGATCCGCGTAACCGCGAGATGGACGAGGCCCGGGTGGCGGCCTCCGAGGCGGCGATTCGCGCCGTCGAGTCGTTGCAGAAAGTGATCGCCAGGTCGGGCGACGAACTCGATACTGCCGTGTGCGCGGAAGCCGCCGCCCGGGTGATGGGACGGTATCGCCGCTCGCTCAACGCGTCGACGGCCACGGACGAGATGCGCGAGCGGGCAGTGCGCGAAGTGGAGGTCGAGCGCCGTTTGCGCGCGGCGGCCTTGCAGGCGGAGCGCGTGGAGTTGTCGCGCTTGCGCATCACCCATCGTATCAACGACGAAACGCTGCGCGAACTGCTCAGCGAAATCGATTTTGCGGAACTGGCGCTGGGGCCGGTCGATCCGGCCACCGGCAAGCGCCGAAAGGGCAGGAAGCACTGACGCGAACCGTCCGCCGGACGATGGGGGCGGTATGCGACAGGCCAATGGAGGGGAGAACGAGCATGGAATGTCCGTTTTGCGCCGGTGACGGCGGTGAGGTCGTGTGGCGTGATCCGGTGCTGCGGGTCGTGCTGGCGAGCGAAGCCGGTTATCCGGGTTTTGCCCGCGTAATCTGGCACGCCCACGTGGCCGAGATGAGCGATCTGCCGCAAGCGGCGCGCGAGCATGTGATGCGCGCGGTGTTTGCCGTGGAGACGGCGCAACGCACGGTGATGTCGCCGCACAAGGTCAATGTGGCGAGCCTGGGCAACATGGTGCCGCACGTGCATTGGCACGTGATTCCGCGTTATCGCGACGACATTCACTTCCCCGGCTCGGTCTGGAGCGCGCGGCAACGCGAGTTGCCGGAGGCCGTGATTGCCGGGCGTACCGCCTGGCTGCCGGCGTTGCGCGAGGCCATCGTGGCAGAATTGGCACGAATCCCGGGGTGGCCGGCGTAGCGGTGGGGGAGGCCCGGCGCGGATCGATGTTCAATCGCTGGCCGTGGCGCGCGGCGCCGGCATGACCGCTCGCGCCCGAGGGGCTATACTGCCGGCCGATGTGCCGCAAGATGTGCCGCCGACAGGCACGCGGCGAATTTTCTGGAGCAAGACCATGGCTGGGCTGGAGAAAGACACGCCGATTCCCGTTTCCCTGACGTTGCATCGCACTTCGAAGGTGCTGGAACTCGGTTATGAAGACGGCAAGACCTACCGCCTGCCGTTCGAATTGCTGCGCGTGCTCTCGCCTTCGGCGGAGGTGCGAGGCCATGGGCCGGGGCAGGAGACGCTGCAAACCGGCAAGCGCGACGTCACGCTCAACGGTCTGGAGCCGATAGGCAATTACGCGGTGCGCCCCGTCTTCTCGGACGGTCACGATACCGGCATCTATTCGTGGGACTTCCTGTATGAGTTGTGCGTGCGCCAGGACGCGCTGTGGCAGGAATACCTCGACAAGCTCGCCGCAGCGGGTGTCGATCGCGACACGCCGATGCCGTCGCCCGCTGCCGGTGGCTGCCACCACCATTGAGCTCCCGGCGAGGCGCCCGCCCGGCGCGCCCGAGGGTGCGCCCGCTTACCTGATTTTGGAGATGTGCAATGGGTGATCAGACCCACTTCGGTTATCAAACCGTCGACGAGAAGGAGAAGGCCGGCAAGGTTGCCGAGGTGTTCCATTCCGTCGCGAGCAAGTACGACATCATGAACGACCTGATGTCGGGCGGCCTGCACCGCATCTGGAAGGCCTTCACGATCGGACGCGCCGCCGTGCGCCCCGGCTTCAAGGTGCTTGACATCGCCGGCGGCACGGGCGATCTCTCGAAGGCGTTCGCCCGTGCGGCGGGCCCGACCGGCGAAGTGTGGCACACCGACATCAACGAATCGATGCTGCGCGTGGGGCGCGACCGCCTGCTCGACGACGGGATCCTCACGCCGTCGCTGCTTTGCGACGCCGAGAAGCTGCCGTTCCCGTCCAACTATTTCGACGTGGTGAGCGTGGCGTTCGGTCTGCGCAACATGACGCACAAGGATGCGGCCCTCGCGGAGATGCGTCGCGTGATCAAGCCGGGCGGCAAGGTCATGGTGCTGGAGTTCTCGAAGGTCTGGCAGCCGCTCGAAAAGGCATACGACGCCTATTCGTTCAAGGTGTTGCCATGGCTCGGTTCGCGTATCGCGGGCGATGCCGACAGCTATCGCTATCTGGCGGAGTCCATCCGCATGCATCCGGACCAGGAAACGCTCAAGTCGATGATGGAAGACGCCGGCCTCGAACGGGTCGAGTATCACAACATGACTGCCGGTGTGGTGGCCCTGCACATCGGCCGGAAATTCTGAGTACGCGCTCACTACGTTTCGCGCAAGTCGCCCCTGACGCCCCGGATCGCGGTATTTCCGCGTCGGGGCGTTTGTCCGATGCCCTAAGTACAAGCTAATTTTGCTGTGGCAGAATCGCCATCGCCTTATCTGGTTTCAGTACGTAAAAAACGGCTGAACCATTTGGGTTGACGTCTGTCAGTAGACAGCAACCTAACACTCCACGGAGAGACCAGAACGATGTTCCAGTTCCTGAAAAACAAGCTGTTGTTGGGCGTTGTGGCCGGCGTAATGGCGGTCGGCATGACGATCGCGGACGCTGACGCCAAGCGCGTTGGCGGCGGCCGGAGCATCGGCAAGCAGTCCAACACCGTGACGCAACGTCAGGCAACACCGCAACAGCCGGCACAAGCCGCCCCGGGCGCCGCCCCGGCTCAGGCAGCGCCGGCTGCCGCAGGCGCCGGTGCCGCCGGCGCGGCCGCAGCCGCCAAACCGGCCAACCGCTGGCTTGGACCGATCGCCGGTCTGGCTGCCGGTCTGGGTATTGCAGCCCTGCTGTCGCACTTCGGCATGGGCGGTGCGTTCGCGAGCATGATGGCCAACGTCATCGTCATCGCGCTGATCGCTTTCGCCGTGATGTGGCTCATTCGCCGTTTCCGTGGCAATAAGTCGCAGTCGCAAACGCCGGCGTATGCCGGGGCGGGCGGCGACGCGTCGAATTCGTTGCGTCAGTCGTGGGATAGCGCACAGGCGGGTCAGTCGCAGCCGGTCCAGCCGGCTCAGCCGGGCGCGTCGGCGCTGCCGCTTGCCGCGGGCGCCGCAGCCGGTGCCGCCACCGAATCGTTCGGCGTGCCGGCCGGCTTCGACACGGAAGGCTTCCTGCGCAGCGCGAAGGTGTACTTCAACCGCCTGCAAGCCGCGTGGGACAAGGGCGATCAGGCCGACATCAACGAGTTCACCACGCCGCAGATGTTCGCGGAAATCAAGATGGACCTCGAAGAGCGCGGCAAGTCGGCCAACCGTACCGATGTCGTGCAACTTGACGCCGAACTCCTCGGTATCGAGCAGTCGGCCAGCGAGTACATGGCAAGCGTTCGCTTCTCGGGCCTGATCCGTGAAACGGAAGGCGGCGCCGCCGAGCCGTTCAACGAAGTGTGGAACCTGACCAAGCCGGTGACCGGTAACGGCGGCTGGGTGCTCGCCGGGATTCAGCAGCTCAACTAAGCTGGCGACGTTTTTGCCGTAACCTGCCTTACAATGAGAGCCCGCGTTTGAAGCGCGGGCTCTTTTGTTTTTGCCGTCCGAAGGTTGTTGCCGGGCGGCGTCTTTCGGTGCGACCGGTGTTCTGCGCCGGCCGGCCGCCTAGCTCATGACCGTAGCCGCCAAAGCCTTTGCCGCCACCGTGAACCATCTGCTTGCCCGCGAACCGTGGGCGCGCGACCGCCTGCGCCATCACATCGGTGCGTCCGCCCGGCTGGCTATGGCGGCAATTGACCTGCGCCTGCGCGTGGGCGAGGACGGCTACCTGGCCGCTGCCGGGGCCGATTACCCGTGCGACGTCAGCATATCGGTGCCGCCGGCGGCGCTGGCCGACTTCGCGGGCGGCGGACAAGCCGCGGTGATGCGTCACGTCAAGATCGAAGGCGACGCCGAGTTCGCCAACACGGTGTCGTATCTGGCGCAGCATCTGCGCTGGGAAGTGGCCGAAGATCTCAGCAAGGTGATCGGCGACGCCGCTGCCCATCGTGTCACCGAGACCGGCAAGGCTGCGGTGGCCGGCGCACGCCGCACGGGCGGCACGCTCGCGCGCACGCTGACCGACTACCTCGTGCAAGAGAATCCGATGCTCGTGGCGCGCCCGCGACTCGATGCGATGCGCGCCGATATCGGCACGCTGCGCGACGACCTCGCACGGCTGGAAAAGCGCCTCGAGAAGCTCGAGCGTCAGGCGGGTTCCGCGACGGCGGTATCCCGCACCAACGGAGGCCGTTGACCGATGCGTCTTCTGCGTCTCATCAAGATTTTCTTCGTCTGCTACCGGTACGGTCTCGACGAGCTGGTGCTCTCGAGCATTCCCCATCCTTTCACGCGCGTACTGCTGCGCGTGCTCACGTTCGGGCGCAGCGGCCTGAAGGCGCCGCGCGGCGAGCGCCTGCGTCTGGCGCTCGAATCGCTGGGGCCGATTTTCGTGAAGTTCGGGCAGGTGTTGTCGACGCGCCGCGATCTGATGCCGCCGGACATCGCTCAGGAACTCGCGCGCTTGCAGGACCAGGTGCCGCCGTTCGATCCGCAGGTGGCACACGCGAGCATCGAGCGCTCGCTGGGGCGCCCGCTCGACGACGTTTTCGTGGAATTCGAGCGCATTCCGGTGGCCAGCGCGTCGATCGCCCAGGTGCATTTCGCGCGGGTGCGCAATGGCGAACATGCGGGCAAGGAGGTTGCGGTCAAGGTGCTGCGCCCGAACATGCTCGGTGTGATCGACAGCGATCTCGCGCTCATGCGCGATCTGGCGGGCTGGGTGGAGCGCCTGTGGCCGGATGGCAAACGACTGAAGCCGCGGGAAGTCGTCGCGGAGTTCGACAAGTATCTGCACGACGAACTGGACCTGATGCGCGAGGCCGCCAACGCGGCGCAGCTTCGCCGTAACTTCATCGATTCCGGCATGTTGATGGTGCCGGAGATCTATTGGGAGTTCAGCTCCAGTTCGGTGCTCGTGATGGAGCGCATGCGCGGCGTGCCGATCAGCCAGATCGACGTGCTTCGCGAAGCGGGGGTCGATCTGAAGAAGCTCGCGCGCGAAGGTGTCGAGATTTTCTTCACGCAGTTCCTGCGCGACGGTTTCTTCCACGCCGACATGCATCCGGGCAACATTCTCGTCAGCCTCGAGCCCGCAACGTTCGGCCGCTATATTGCGCTCGATTGCGGCATCGTGGGGGCGTTGTCCGAATTCGACAAGAATTACCTTGCGCAGAACTTCCTTGCGTTCTTCCGTCGCGACTATCACCGGGTGGCGTCGCTGCATCTGGAGTCGGGCTGGGTGCCGCCCGATACGCGCGTGGAGGAACTGGAGGGCGCGATTCGCGCGGTATGCGAGCCGTACTTCGACCGGCCGCTCAAGGAGATTTCGCTGGGGCTGGTGCTAATGCGCCTGTTCCAGACGTCGCGCCGCTTCAACGTCGAGATTCAGCCGCAACTCGTGCTGTTGCAGAAGACGCTGCTCAACATCGAAGGGCTAGGCCGTCAGCTCGATCCGGATCTGGACCTTTGGAAGACCGCCAAGCCGTTTCTCGAGCGCTGGATGGCCGAGCAGATCGGGCCGCGCGGCTGGCTGGAGCGTCTGAAGGCCGAGGTGCCGCAGTGGAGCAAGACGATGCCGCAGTTGCCGCGTCTCATCCATCAGGCGCTGGCGGCGCATGCGCGCCCTCAGGACGACATGCTGCTGCTGGCATTGCTGCAGGAGCAGCGCCGCACCAACCGTCTCCTGACGGGGGCGTTCTGTCTGGTGGGCGGCATCGCCATTGGCGTGCTGACGGCCTTCGTCTGGCTGTATGGCTGATACGGCAAAATTTGCAAAGGAGCGGCGGTGGTAGACATTCGCAAGCATCGCGTGTTGCATGCGCCGCACGGGCGACGTGAGGCAAGCGGGGGCCACGAGGGCATGACGGGGGATTTGCCGGCACCGTCGACGCCGGCGATGCCGCAGTTCGCGCATCGCGATCCGTCGCAAGCCGCGTTCTGGGACGAGCGCTTTGCGCACGCGTTCATGCCCTGGGATGCCGCCGGCGTGCCGCGCGCGCTGCGCGAGTTCGTCGCTGCCGACAGCGCGCCGCGCGCCACGCTGATCCCGGGCTGCGGCGCTGCGTACGAAGCGGCATGGCTCGACGCGCAAGGCTGGCCGGTGCGGGCCATCGACTTCTCGCCGGTCGCCGTCGAATCGGCCAAGGCGCAGTTGGGGCCGCGCGCCGGACTTGTCGAACAGGCCGACTTCTTCACCTATACGCCCGCGTTCGCGCTCGACATGATTTACGAGCGGGCGTTTCTCTGCGCGCTGCCGCGCAACCTCTGGCAGGACTACGCTGGCCGCATGGCGCAACTGCTGCCGTCGGGCGGCTGTCTGGCCGGGTACTTCTTCCTCAAGGAAACCCCCAAGGGGCCGCCGTTCGGTATCGCGCGCGAAGCGCTCGACGCGCTGCTGACGCCCGGTTTCGTCTGCGAAGACGACCGTCTCGTCGACGACTCGGTGCCGGTCTTTGCGGGTGCGGAACACTGGATGGTCTGGCGGCGACGCTGATCCGGGCCGTTTCGACCCCCCTTGGCGGAGCACGCGACATGCGGGGACTGACGCCAATTGCGCCTAACGTCCGTGCAGTCACCGGGTATTTCCCGATATTTGCCACGAATCCTCGGGGGAATTGTGATTTTTCCCCCGCGCGCCTCCCACGCCGCTATAATCGGCCCAAAATTTTTTCGCCAGGTGGCAAGAACGGGCGCCCCCGAGCGCTGAATCGCATCAGCCCCGTCATGCACGACCTGTGATTTTCTGTTGCCCGGAAGGCTGCGGCCCAAGGCTAGGTTTCGTTGGCTTGCGCGGCGGCTTCATGCGGCCGAATCACGTCCGCCACCGACGATTCCGGCCCGAGACCACCGCCCTGGGGCTTGGCTGGGGCCGCGTTATGCTGATCTGGTTTGTCATTCTGTATTGGGTCATTTCGGTGGCCATCGGGCTGGTGGCCGCCCTCAAGGTCCGCAATACCAAGGATTTCACCGTTGCTGGCCGCCGTCTGCCCTACGGCATGGTCGTGGCGGTGGTGTTCGCCACATGGTTCGGCTCGGAGGCTGTGCTCGGCATTCCGGCCACTTTCATCGGCGAAGGCCTGCGCGGCGTGGTTGCCGACCCGTTCGGCTCGTCGATGTGTCTCGTCCTCGTGGGCATGTTCTTCGCCCGCAAGCTGTATCGCATGAACCTCATGACGATCGGCGACTTCTACAGGCTCAAATACAACCGCACGGTCGAAGTGGTGACGTCGATCGCCATCGTGATCTCGTACCTCGGCTGGGTCGGGGCGCAGATCAAGGCGCTGGGGCTGGTGTTTCATACGGTGTCCGGCGGCGCGATGTCGGAGCCCACGGGCATGATCATCGGCGCGGTCTCGGTGCTCGCCTACACGCTGCTCGGTGGCATGATTTCGGTCGCGGTGACCGACTTCATTCAGATGATCATCATCGTCGTGGGACTGGTGTATATCGCGGTGGTCGTGTCAGGCATGGTGCCGGGCGGAGCGCAAGCCGTGATCGCGCATGCGGCCGAAGCCGGCAAGTTCGTGTTCCTGCCCGAGATGAACCCGGCGGACGTTCTGGCCTTCATAGCGGCGGGCGTGACGATGATGTTCGGATCGATTCCGCAGCAGGACGTGTTCCAGCGCGTGATGTCGTCGAAATCCGAAAACATCGCCGTCTCCGGCTCCGTGACGGGCGGCGTGCTGTACTTCTTCTTCACGTTCATTCCGATCTTCCTCGCATACTCGGCGCTGCTGATCGCGCCGTCGATGGTGCAGAAGTACATCGGCACCGACCCGCAACAGATCCTGCCGCAGTTGGTGCTCACCAGCGTGCCGATCGTCGCGCAGGTGATGTTCTTCGGCGCGCTGCTCTCCGCCATCAAGAGCTGCGCATCGGCGACGTTGCTCGCCCCGTCGGTGACGTTTGCGGAGAACATCATTCGTCCGACGCTCAAAGGCCGCATCGACGACAAGCACCTGCTGCGTCTGATGCGTATCGTCGTGCTCTGCTTCACGGCGCTGGTGCTCGTCTATGCGCTGAACTCGAAGGCGTCGATCTTCCAGATGGTCGAGAGCGCTTACAAGGTCACGCTGGTTTGCTGCTTCGTGCCGCTGACCTTCGGCTTGTACTGGAAGCGTTCGAGCTCGCTGGGCGGCACGCTCGCCGTGTTTTTCGGCTTGATCGTGTGGATCGTCTGCGAAGCCATGGCGCCCGAGGCGCTGGTGCCGCCGCAACTTGCCGGTCTGCTGGCGTCGATTGCGGGGATGGTCGTCGGCTCGCTGCTGCAACCGGCCGCTGAGCGCGGCCAGCCGCCGGAGCAACAGGTCTCCACGATCTGACGCACCCCGGCCTTGATCTTGCGCGAGCGCGGCCCCATATACCACCGGACAAATCCCGAAAGCCTTGTGAAGCGGTTATAATTCAAGGCTTTGCGCGCCTTTTTTCGTCTGAAAGAATCATGCCTATCTATGCCTATCGTTGCGAAACATGCGGTTTCGCGAAGGATGTGCTGCAAAAAATGAGCGATGATCCGCTCTCCCAGTGCCCTGAATGCGGCAAGGACACGTTTCGCAAGCAGGTCACTGCGGCCGGGTTCCAGCTCAAGGGCTCGGGATGGTATGTGACCGATTTCCGGGGCGGGTCGGGCGGTGCCAGCGCAACGGCTTCCGGCCCTGCGGCATCGTCGGCACCTGAGGCGGCCGCAGCCGCCTCAGGTGATGGCGCTTCGTCTTCCCCGGCCGCGTCGGCTTCGGGGGAATCGTCGAGCGCCCCGGCAGCCGGTTGCGGTGGCGGCTGCGCCTGCCATTGAGCGGTTCGCGCCGCGGCGCGAACGCTGCACGGAACCGAATTGCAGGATCCGGCGTGTTGCGCGCACCGCCCGACACGTCGACAGTCGCCGGTAGTATTGAGTACCGCTTTCACGTTTCGCCCCGCTGACCCCAGTAGCCGCCCACATTCGCGAGTCCCTGCCATGAGCGTCAAAAAACCCGCGTTGAAGACGATTTTCCTCACCGGCCTGCTGGTGCTGGTGCCCCTCGCGATCACGCTTTGGGTGCTGGGCCTGATCATCGGCACGATGGATCAGACCTTGCTGCTGCTGCCCGACGAGTGGCAGCCGTCGCGCCTGCTCGGCATGCGCGTGCCGGGCTTCGGGGTCGTGGTCACGCTCGCGTTCGTGTTCGTGGTCGGCCTTCTGGCGCATAATTTCATTGGCCAGAAGCTGGTCGGCTGGTGGGAAGCCATTCTGACGCGCATTCCCATTGTTGGACCCTTGTACGGCAGCGTCAAGCAGGTCTCCGACACCTTGCTCTCGAGCAGCGGCAACGCGTTTCGCAAGGCGTTGCTGGTGCGTTATCCGCATGGAGAATCCTGGACCATCGCCTTCCTGACCGGCGCGCCGGGCGGCGATGTGGTCAATCACTTGCAGGGCGAGTACGTGAGCGTCTATGTCCCGACGACGCCGAACCCGACCTCAGGTTTCTTCCTGATGATGAAGGCGAGCGACGTCATCGAACTCGACATGACGGTCGATGCCGCACTGAAGTACATCGTATCGATGGGCGTGGTGGCGCCCGCCCACAACCCGCGCCAGCAACGTCCCGGCCCGCTCCTGTGAGCCACCGGAATCTGTCGACGCCATTTTTTGAAAATCGGAACAGCAAAATGTCCATGCGTACCTCCTACTGCGGTCTGGTGACCGAGCAACAACTGGGCCAGACGGTCAAGCTTTGTGGCTGGGTCAATCGCCGCCGTGATCACGGCGGGGTCATCTTCATCGACCTGCGCGATCGCGAGGGTCTGGTGCAGGTCGTGTGCGATCCGGACCGTGCGGAGATGTTCAAGGCCGCCGAAGGCCTGCGCAACGAGTTCTGCGTGCAGATCACGGGCCTCGTGCGCAGCCGTCCGGCCGGCACCGAGAACGCAAACCTGACGAGCGGCAAGATCGAAGTGCTGTGCCACGAGCTCCAGGTGCTCAACCCGTCGGTCACGCCCCCGTTCCAGCTCGACGACGAAAACCTGTCGGAAACCACGCGCCTCACGCATCGCGTGCTGGATCTGCGTCGTCCGCAGATGCAATACAACCTGCGCCTGCGTTACAAGGTCGCGATGGAAGTGCGCAAGTATCTCGACGCGCAAGGCTTCATCGACATCGAAACGCCGATGCTCACGAAGAGCACCCCGGAAGGCGCGCGCGACTATCTGGTGCCGTCGCGTGTGAATGCCGGCATGTTCTTTGCGCTGCCGCAGTCGCCGCAGTTGTTCAAGCAGTTGCTGATGGTCGCCGGCTTCGATCGTTACTACCAGATCACCAAGTGCTTCCGCGACGAAGACCTGCGTGCCGACCGTCAGCCCGAATTCACGCAGATCGACTGCGAAACCTCGTTCCTCTCGGAGCAGGAAATTCGCGACCTGTTCGAAAACATGGTGCGTCACGTGTTCAAGGAAGCCATCGGCGTCGAGCTCGACGCGAAGGTGCCGGTGATGGAATACGCCGAAGCGATGCGTCGTTTCGGCTCGGACAAGCCGGACCTGCGCGTGAAGCTCGAATTCACCGAGCTGACCGACGTGATGGCCGATGTGGACTTCAAGGTGTTCTCGGTGCCGGCAACGACCGAGGGCGGCCGTGTGGTCGCACTGCGCGTGCCGGGCGGTGCAGAGATCTCGCGCAGCGAAATCGACGCCTACACCGACTTCGTGAAGATCTACGGCGCGAAGGGGCTGGCCTGGATCAAGGTCAATGAAGTGGCCAAAGGCCGCGACGGTCTGCAAAGCCCGATCGTCAAGAACCTGCACGATGCCGCCATCGCCTCGATTCTCGAGCGTACCGGTGCGCAGGACGGCGACATCATCTTCTTCGGCGCGGACAAGGCCAAGGTCGTCAACGACGGGATCGGCGCGCTGCGTCTGAAGATCGGTCACTCGGAATTCGGCAAGGCCCACGGTCTGTTCGAAGCCGGCTGGCGTCCGCTGTGGGTCGTCGACTTTCCGATGTTCGAATACGACGAGGAAGACGCCCGCTGGGTGGCCTGCCACCATCCGTTCACGAGCCCGAAGGACGAGCACATCGACTACCTCGAGACCGACCCGGGCAAGTGCCTGGCGAAGGCCTACGACATGGTGCTCAACGGTTGGGAAATCGGCGGCGGTTCGGTCCGTATCTTCCAGGAAGAAGTGCAGAGCAAGGTGTTCCGTGCACTCAAGCTGGGTGAGGAAGAAGCCCGTGCGAAGTTCGGCTTCCTGCTCGACGCGCTGCAATACGGCGCGCCCCCGCATGGCGGTATCGCGTTCGGTCTGGACCGCGTCATCACGATGATGGCCGGCGCCGATTCGATTCGCGACGTGATCGCCTTCCCGAAGACGCAACGTGCGCAGGATCTGCTCACGCAGGCGCCGTCGGCGGTGGATGAGCGTCAGCTGCGCGATCTGCACATCCGTCTGCGTCAGACCGAAGCGCCGAAGGCGTAAGACGCTCCGGCGCGGCCGGCTGGATCGACGGGGTTCGTCGGTCTGGTCGGCATGGTCGGCATGGTCGATAGGGTTGGATCCGAAACCCCCTCAGCCGTCAGGCGAGGGGGTTCGTTTTTTGAGGGGCCGTGTGCCGACGGGCAATCATGTCGCGGGTCGATGCCGGACGCAACGTCGGGCGTCGAGACTCCGCAACGCCGCGTGTGCCCTATACAATGCATCATCGCCGCTGTCGAAGCTATCGCCGTCATGAGTCCGCTCTTCGCATGAAGCCCTTCAAGATTCCCGAATCCGTGCTCGTCGTGATCTACACGCCGGCGCTCGACGTGTTGCTCATCGAGCGCGCCGACGCCGGGAATTTCTGGCAATCCGTGACCGGCAGCAAGGACCGGCTCGACGAACCGCTGGCCGAGACGGCCATGCGCGAAGTCTTCGAAGAGACGGGTATCCGCGTCGCGAACGGCACGCCGGTGCCCGAGTCGGCGCTCACCGACTGGCACCATCGGATTGAATACACCATCTATGAGCGATGGGCGCATCGCTACGCCCCCGGCGTGACGCGCAACACGGAGCATTGGTTCGGTCTGTGCGTGCCCGGGAACACGGTCGTGACCCTGTCGCCGCGCGAGCATGTCAATCACATCTGGCTACCGTGGGAGGAGGCCGCCGCACGTTGTTTCTCTCCGTCGAACGGCGACGCCATCCGGCAATTACCTCAGCGCGTTCGTTAGCCATTCATCAGGGCTCCAAATCAGCGTCGATGAGCAAGTACCTGCCGTTCTCGCACGATAACCAGCTGGCGCTGCTCTATCTCGGTGAAAACTACTTCACCGCGCTCGTCGACGCCATCGACAACGCCACTCACGACGTGGCGCTCGAGACGTACATCTTCGAGGCGGACGAGGCGGGAGAGAACGTGTCGGCAGCGCTGCGGCGCGCGGCCGAGCGCGGCGTCAAGGTGCGGGTCATCACGGACGGCGTAGGGACGAGCCGGCGTTTGCCGTACATCGAGGCATGGCACGGGAGCGGCGTAATGCATCGCGTCTACAACCCGCATCTGTTCGGCAAGTTCGGTTTCTCGCGCACGCATCGCAAGATTGCCGTCGTCGATCATGAGGTGGCATTTGTCGGCGGGATCAACATCATCGACGACTACAACGGTGGCGGCGGCCTGCGCATGGACGATCCCCGCTGGGACTTCGCGGTGCAATGCCGGGGGCCTGTCGTCGCCGAGATCGTGATGGCATTTCACATTCAGTGGCTGCGCCTCGCGCCTGGGTATCTGGGCACGCCGTTTCGCCACCGGAGGCGCGGCCAGCGCGCGCGGTTGCACGCGCCTTATGCCGGGCAGGCGGCGTTCGTCGCGCGGGACAATCTCCATAACCGTCGTGCGGTCGAAAAGGCGTATCTGATGGCGCTTGGACGGGCGCGGCACGAGGTCTGGCTCGCCAATCCATATTTCGTGCCCGGACGGCGGCTGCGACGCGCGCTCACGCAGGCGGCCCGGCGCGGGGTCGCGGTGCATCTGCTCATCGGTCGCAAGGAATTCCGCCTGCTCGATACGGCCGTGCCGTGGTTGTACGCCAAACTGCTCGACGCCGGGGTGCGCATCGGCGAGTACGACATGCGGCAACTGCACGGCAAGGTGGCTGTCGTCGACGATGTCTGGGCAACCGTCGGTTCGTCGAATCTCGATGCCTTGTCCCTTTTTCTGAACCACGAAGCGAATGTGGTCGTACTCGATGACCCCGTCGTCATCCAGTTGCGCGATCACATCCGGGCCGCCTTTGCGCAAGCGCGCCGGATCGACCCCGCCCGGTACGGCGAACGCTCGCGGTGGCGGCGCTTCCGGCAGTGGGCCGCTTACCGCCTGTATCGTCTCGTGATGAAGGTCCTCACGCGCGGTACCTACGACTGAGCGGCGTTCGGCCGACGGCTGGCCGCACGTCCGCACGCCCGTAAACCCTCGCCTCCCCCCAATACCGATTAGGTATTCCGGTCTAATAAATTCCTTGTTACCCCATGGACGTTTCTCAATAATAGGACGGCCGTTCGATTTTTTGGTTAGCATCGAAGAACGGATAACCAAAGCGATGCGGAACATATGCGAAAGGGTGAACAGACACGTGCCGCGATCCTGAACGCCGCGCTGGAACTGGCGGGACGCGACGGGCTCGAGGGGCTGACGATCGGCTTGCTGGCCGATCGTATGCAAATGAGCAAAAGCGGCGTCTTCGCGCACTTCGGCTCGCGTGAGGATTTGCAGATCGAAGTGCTGAGGGAATACCACCGGCGGTTCGAGGAAGAAGTGTTTGCTCCGAGCATGGAAGCGCCGCGCGGCCTGCCGCGACTCAGAGCGCTGGTGGATCGCTGGATGGACAAGCGTATTCGCGAAGTCACGACGGGCTGCATCTACATCAGCGGTGCCGTCGAGTACGACGACCGCGCGGCCAGTCCGGTGCGCGAAGCCTTGGTCAAGAGTGTGCGGTTGTGGCGCTCCGCCCTGCTGCGCGCGATCACGCAAGCGAAGGAGGAGGGGCATTTGCGTGCGGACACCGATCCGCGTCTGATGCTCTTCGAAATGTACAGCCTGACACTCGGCCTGCATCACGACGCGCGTTTCCTTCGGGAGCCCGGCGCCGTCGACATGACCCGGGTGGCACTGGAAAAACTGATTTCGTCTTATCAGCGCGGGTGAGGCACGAGCCGCCCGCGATTCGATTCGATTTGTTCGGAGGAGTAGGTCATGGGACAGTACAACGCGCCGCTGCGCGACATGCAATTCGTCATGCACGAACTGCTGGGCGTGGAAAACGAATTGAAGGCGATGCCGAAGCACGCGGACATCGATGCCGACACCATCAATCAGGTGCTCGAAGAAGCCGGCAAGTTCTGTAGCGAAGTGGTGTTCCCGCTGAACCAGGTGGGCGACCGCGAAGGCTGCAAATACGAAGGCGACGGCGTCGTCACCACGCCCACGGGCTTCAAGGAAGCTTACCGGCAATACGTCGAAGCCGGCTGGCCCTCGCTGGCCTGCGATCCGGAATTCGGCGGCCAGGGCCTGCCGCAGGTCGTGAACAACGCCCTGTACGAAATGCTGAACTCGGCCAATCAGGCATGGACGATGTACCCCGGGCTGTCGCACGGCGCCTACGAGTGTCTGCATGCGCATGGCACCCCCGAACAACAAGCCACGTATCTGCCGAAAATCGTCTCGGGCGAATGGACGGGCACGATGTGCCTGACCGAGCCGCATTGCGGCACCGACCTCGGCATGCTTCGCACGAAAGCCGAACCCAACGGCGACGGCTCGTACGCCCTGTCCGGCACCAAGATATTCATTTCCGCGGGCGAGCATGACATGGCCGCCAACATCGTTCACCTCGTGCTGGCGCGCCTGCCGGATGCGCCGCCGGGAACCAAGGGCATCTCGCTGTTCGTCGTGCCGAAGTTCCTCCCGGACGCCAACGGCGCGCCCGGCGAGCGCAACGGTATCAAGTGCGGCTCGATCGAGCACAAGATGGGCATTCACGGCAATGCAACCTGCGTGATGAATCTCGATGGCGCGAAGGGCTGGCTCGTCGGTGAACCGAACAAGGGCCTGAACGCCATGTTCGTGATGATGAACGCCGCGCGTCAGGGCGTTGGCATGCAGGGCATGGGCCTGACGGAAGTGGCTTACCAGAACTCGCTGGTGTACGCGAAGGAGCGTATCCAGATGCGCTCGCTCACCGGCCCGAAGGCACCTGACAAGCCGGCCGATCCGATCATCGTGCACCCGGACGTGCGTCGCATGTTGCTCACGCAAAAAGCCTACGTGGAAGGCGGTCGCGCATTCTCGTACTGGACTGCGCTGCACATCGACAAGGAACTGTCGCATGGCGACGAAGCCGAGCGTAAGGAGGCCGCCGATCTCGTCGCGCTGCTCACGCCGATCATCAAGGCTTTCCTGACGGACAACGCCTTCGAATGCACGAATCACGCCTTGCAGATCTATGGCGGGCACGGTTTCATCTCCGAATGGGGCATGGAGCAGTACGTGCGCGACGCGCGCATCAATATGATCTACGAAGGCACGAACTCGATTCAGGCGCTCGACCTGCTCGGGCGCAAGGTGCTCGGTGACATGGGGGCCAAGCTCAAGAAGTTCGGCAAACTGGTGCAGGACTTCGTCGAAGCCGAAGGCACGAAGGAAGAGATGCAGGAGTTCATCAACCCGCTCGCGGACATCGGTGACAAGGTCCAGAAGCTGACGATGGAAATCGGCATGAAGGCGATGGCCAATCCGGACGAAGTCGGTGCGGCGTGCGTGCCGTATCAGCGCGTGGTCGGCCATCTCGTGTTCGCCTACTTCTGGGCGCGCATGGCACGTATCGCGCTCGACAAGCAAGACAGCGGCGACAGGTTCTACGCGTCGAAGCTCGCCACGGCGCGCTTCTACTTCGCGAAGCTGCTGCCGGAGACCGCGTCGCAAATCCGTATGGCGCGTGCCGGTGCGAAGACGCTGATGGAAGTCGACGTCGACCTGTTCTGAGAGCGGAGGAGATCATTGTGAGCCAAACCAACAAACCCCTGGTCGTACGCAAGGTCGCCGTGCTCGGCGCCGGCGTGATGGGCGCGCAGATCGCGGCGCATCTCGTCAATGCGAAAGTGCCCGTCGTGCTGTTCGATCTGCCGGCCAAGGAAGGCCCGAAGAACGGCATTGTCACGCGCGCCATCGACAGCCTGAAGAAGCTGAGCCCCGCGCCGTTCGCCGACAAGGCAGACGCACAATTCATCGAGGCTGCGAATTACGAGGACGACCTCGAGAAACTCTCCGGCTGCGACATGGTGATCGAAGCGATCGCGGAGCGCATGGACTGGAAACACGACCTGTACAAGAAGGTCTCGCCGCATCTGGCCAAGCATGCGATTTTCGCGTCGAACACCTCGGGGCTGTCGATTACCGAACTCTCGGAAGGCTTCGATGCCGATCTGAAGTCGCGCTTTTGCGGGGTGCACTTCTTCAATCCGCCGCGTTACATGCATCTGGTCGAGCTGATCCCGACCGCGGCGACCGAACCGGCCATTCTCGATCAACTCGAAATGTTCCTCACGTCCACGCTCGGCAAGGGTGTCGTGCGTGCGAAGGACACGCCGAATTTCATCGCCAACCGGGTGGGCGTCTTCTCGATTCTGGCGGTGTTCGCCGAGGCGCAGAAGTACGGCATTCCGTTTGACGTCGTCGACGACCTGACAGGTAGCAAGCTCGGCCGCGCGAAGTCGGCCACGTTCCGCACGGCCGACGTGGTCGGTCTGGACACGATGGCGCACGTCATCAAGACGATGCAGGACGGCCTGAAGGACGATCCGTTCGCCGCGACGTATGCCACGCCGCCCGTTCTCAAGGCGCTGGTGGAGAAGGGCGCGCTGGGTCAGAAGACGGGGGCGGGCTTCTACAAGAAGGAAGGCAAGGTCATCAAGGTGCTCGATCCGAACTCGGGCGAGTACGTCGAATCGGGCAGGAAGGCCGACGAAATGGTCGTGCGTATTCTGAAGAAGGCGCCCGCCGAGCGTCTGCGCCTGCTGCGCGAATCGACCAATCCGCAGGCGCAGTTCCTGTGGGCCGTGTTCCGCGACGTCTTCCATTACATCGGTGTCTATCTGGAGCAGATCGCCGACAACGCCCGCGAAGTCGACTTCGCGATCCGTTGGGGCTTCGGCTGGACGACCGGGCCGTTCGAAGACTGGCAGGCTGCCGGCTGGAAGGACATCGCGCAGTGGGTGCAGGAAGACATCGACGCCGGCAAGGCATTGTCGGGTGTGCCGCTGCCCAAGTGGGTCACGAGCGGTAAGGTCGCGGAGGCCGGTGGCGTTCATACGGCGCAAGGCTCGTACAACCCGGCCACGGACGCGTTCGTGCCGCGCAGCACGCTGGCCGTGTATCAGCGTCAGGTGTTCCCGGCCTCGCTCGTGGGCGACGCCAGCGCCGATCCGCGCAAGTTCGGCAAGACCATCGAAGAGAACGATGCCGTGCGTTTGTGGGTCGACGAGACCCCGGGGCAGGACGACGTGCTGATCGTGTCGTTCAAGACGAAGATGAATACCATCGGGCCGGACGTCATCGACGGCCTGACCCGCGCCATCGACCTGGCCGAACAGCAGTATCGCGGCGTGGTCGTGTGGCAGCCGACGTCGCTCAAGCTCGGCGCCCCGGGCGGCCCGTTCTCGGCCGGTGCCGATCTGGAGGCGGCCATGCCCGCGTTCATGATGGGCGGCGCCAAGGGGATCGAGCCGTTCATCAAGAAGTTCCAGGACGGCATGATGCGCGTGAAGTATGCGCAGGTGCCGGTCGTGTCCGCAGTGTCCGGCATTGCGCTGGGCGGCGGCTGCGAACTGCTGTTGCATAGCGCCAAGCGGGTGGCGGCGCTCGAGAGCTACATCGGTCTCGTGGAAGTCGGCGTCGGCCTCGTGCCGGGCGGCGGCGGCCTGAAGGAAGCGGCGATTCGCGCCGCCGAAGCGGCCACCGCCGCCGGCAGCGTGCAGTACCTCCAGTTCGTGACGAAGTCGTTCACCAACGCCGCGATGGCGAAGGTTTCCGGCTCGGCGCTCGACGCCCGCGACATGGGCTACCTCAAGGCGTCGGACACCATCGTCTACAACGTGCACGAGTTGCTGTCGGTCGCCCGTAACGAAGCGCGTGCGCTGTCGCTGGCCGGTTACCGTCCGCCGCTCAAACCCGCGGGCATTCCGGTCGCGGGCCGCTCTGGCGTGTCGACCATCAAGGCTTCGCTTGTGAACATGCGCGACGGCAACTTCATCTCGGCCCACGATTTCCTGATCGCCTCGCGCATCGCCGAAGCCGTGTGCGGCGGTGACGTGGAGGCGGGCAGCCTTGTGAACGAAGAGTGGCTGCTGGCGCTCGAGCGCCGCGCCTTCATCGAACTGCTGGGCACGTCGAAGACCCAGGAACGCATCATGGGCATGCTGCAAACCGGCAAGCCGGTGCGCAACTAAGCCGATCGGAGACTGACATGAGCAAACAACTGCAAGACGCCTATATCGTTGCCGCCACGCGTGCCCCGATCGGCAAGGCGCCCAAGGGCAGCTACAAGAACACCCGGCCGGACGATCTGCTCGCGACCATCCTCAGGAGCACGCTGTCGCAGGTGCCCGATTTCGATCCGAAGGTCATCGAAGACGCGATCATCGGCTGCGCCATTCCCGAAGCCCAGCAGGGCCTGAACGTCGCTCGTATCGGCGCGCTGCTCTCCGGTTTGCCGAACACGGTGGGCGGTGTGACCGTCAACCGCTTCTGCGCGTCGGGGCTGACGGCGCTCGCGATGGCCGCCGACCGCATTCGTGTGGGCGAAGCCGATGCGATGATCGCCGGCGGTATCGAGAGCATGAGCATGGTGCCGATGATGGGCAACACGCCGTCGCTCTCGCCGTCGATCTTCGAGCGGGACGAGAACGTGGGCATTGCCTACGGCATGGGGCTGACCGCCGAGAAGGTCGCGCAGCAGTGGGGCGTGAGCCGCGAAGCGCAGGATGCCTTTGCGCTGGCTTCGCACCAGAAGGCCATCAAGGCTCAGCAAGCCGGTGAGTTCACGAACGAGATCACGCCCATCGAGGTCGTCGAGCGCTTCCCGGATCTGGCGACGGGCGAAGTGTCGGTCAAGACGCGCACGCTCTCGCTCGACGAAGGCCCGCGTCCCGACACGTCGATCGAAGGGCTGGCAAAGTTGCGCCCGGTGTTCGCCAACAAGGGATCGGTCACGGCGGGCAACAGCTCGCAGACGTCGGATGGCGCGGGTGCGCTGCTTGTCGTCAGTGAAAAGGTCCTCAAGCAGTTCAATCTCACCCCGCTCGCCCGTTTCGTGTCGTTTGCCGTGCGCGGTGTGCCGCCCGAGATCATGGGTATCGGTCCGAAGGAAGCGATTCCGGCGGCGTTGCGCGCTGCGGGCCTGAGCCAGCAGGACATGGACTGGATCGAACTGAACGAGGCGTTCGCGGCGCAGGCGCTCGCCGTCATCAAGGATCTCGATCTGGATACCAGCAAGGTCAACCCGATGGGCGGCGCGATAGCGCTGGGCCACCCGCTGGGCGCCACCGGTGCGATCCGCGCCGCCACCGTGGTGCATGCGCTGCGCCGTCACAACCTGAAGTACGGCATGGTGACGATGTGCGTGGGCACCGGCATGGGGGCGGCAGGCATTATCGAGCGCATGTAACTGGGCGGCCGCCTGCGCGCGGGGCTCGCGTCCGGGCGAATTTCGCGCGGACGCGGCGAACGTGAGCAGGCGAGCGGATCGCGAGGAGACACAAACGATGGAAGACGTATTGGTGCAGCGTCAGGGAGCGGTACAGGTGCTGACGTTCAACCGCGCTCATAAGAAGAACGCGATCACGGCAGACATGTATCAGGCGCTTGCCGACGGCATTGCGCAAGCCGAGGACGATGCGTCGTTGCGCGTGATTCTGATTCAGGGGCAACCCGATGTCTTCTCGGCCGGCAACGACCTCGAAGACTTTCTGAAGCATCCGCCGAAGGACGAAAGCGCGCCGGTATTCCAGTTTCTGCGTGCCATCAGTCAGGCCAGCAAGCCGATCGTCGCGGCCGTGGCGGGTAACGCCGTTGGTGTCGGCACGACGTTGCTGCTGCACTGCGACGTGGTCTATGCTGCCGATTCCGCCCGCTTTTCGCTGCCGTTCTCGCAACTGGCACTTTGCCCTGAAGCCGCATCGAGCTGGCTGCTGCCGCGTGTGGCGGGCTATCAGCGCGCGGCGGAAAAGCTGCTGTTCGGCGAGCCGTTCGACGTGAACGAAGCGGTGGCGATGGGGTTCGTCAACCGCGTGCTGCCCGCCGCAGAGGTTTTCGACTACGCCGCGAAGCGCGCAGCGCAACTCGCCGCCATGCCCGCGGGTTCGCTACGGGTGACGAAGCAACTGATGAAGGCGGACGGCGCGCGCGACGTGCAGGCACGTATCGGCGAGGAAGGCTTGGAGTTCGCGAAACGTCTGCTGTCTCCGGAGGCGCGCGAGGCGTTCACCGCGTTCTTCGAAAAGCGCAAGCCGGATTTCGGCCAGTTCTCATAACTCAGCACCGGGAACTCGGCACGCACCGGCAGCCGGATCGTTCATCGGACTCGCGAGAGAACCAACGCCGCACGCCTCGCTCGGAGGCTGCGGCGTTTTCATTGCGGCGTACGGCGCGAACCGGGCTGTCACCGGTCCCTCCGTCGACCCGCCATCGGCCTCCCTTCAATTCGCCGCTTCGAGCTTGGGCAACGGACGCGGGCGGCGGTCTTCGTCGGTCGCCACATACGTGACCATGGCTTCGGTCACTTTGACGATCTCGTGCGACAGACGCATGCGTTGGGCATAGGCCTCGACGTACACGGTGATCGAGGTATTGCCCGTTTTCACGATAGTCGCGTAGAAGCTCAGCAGATCGCCCACGAACACCGGTTCCTTGAACAGGAACGAGTTCACCGCAATGGTCGCCACCCGGCCGTTGGCCCGTTGAGCGGCGGGGATCGAGCCGGCGATGTCGACCTGCGACATGATCCAGCCGCCGAACACGTCGCCATGGGCATTGGCGTCGGCGGGCATCGGCATCACGCGCAATGCCAGTTCTTTTTCTTCGGGCAGGGCCGTGAGGGCCGGGGTCGGGGTACTCATGATGATCCTTGGTAGAGCGGAAAAGCCAACCGGCGCCGGTCAGGTCGGGAATTCGGCCGAAGATCGTGCCGAAGATTCCGCCGGGCTTTGACCGAGGTTCGGTCAGGCCCTAACGGGCTTCAACTGACCTTCGATCGGCCTTCAGCCGGGCTTCAATCGGGCTTCAATCGGGCTTCAGCATTAGACGCCGGGTTCTGCGAAAATACGCCATCACCGATTCTAGCGGAAAGCCCTCATTCGAGCCGGACGCCGCCACACCCCATCATGAGACGTTTCACTCCGGCCGAGCCTGCGCCGGCGGCATCCGGCGCGCCAAACGGCGGCAAACCCGCACGTGGCGACTGGCAGGTCATCAAGTCCCTGTTCCCGTATCTGCTCGAATTCAAGGGCCGCGTCGCGCTGGCCCTGTCGTGCCTGATCCTGGCGAAGGTCGCCAACCTCGGTGTGCCGGTCATCATGAAGCACATCGTCGACGCGCTCGGCCCGGTGGCATCGCTCTCGGCCACGGCACGCGCCACGAACGATCCGAGCCTGATCGTGGTGGGCGGGCTGGGTCTGCTCGTTATCGCATACGGGCTGGTGCGGTTGTCCACGTCGCTTTTCACCGAACTGCGTGAAATCCTGTTCTCGAAGGTGACGGAAAGCGCTGTGCGCCAGATTGCGCTCAAGGTCTTCCGCCATTTGCATGCCTTGTCGCTGCGCTTCCATCTGGAGCGTCAGACGGGCGGAATGAGCCGCGACATCGAGCGCGGCACACGAGGCATCCAGTCGATGATCTCGTACTCGCTCTACAGCATTCTTCCCACGCTCATCGAAGTGGGGCTCGTGCTGGGCTTTTTCGTCGTGCGTTACGAGGCCTTCTACGCCATCGTGACGCTCGTCGCCCTCGTGTTCTACATTGTGTTCACGGTGAAGGTCACCGAGTGGCGAACGCACTTTCGCCGCACGATGAACGAACTCGACTCGAAGGCCAATGCGCGCGCCATCGATTCGCTCATCAACTACGAGACGGTCAAGTACTTCGGCAACGAGGCGTTCGAGACGCAGCGCTACGACGAGAACCTGAAGCGCTATCGTGCGGCGGCGATCCGCTCGCAGAACTCGCTCTCGATACTGAATTTCGGTCAGCAGGTCATCATCGCCAGTGGTCTGATTCTGATTCTCTGGCACGCCACGCAAGGTGTGATGAGCGGTCGCATGACGCTGGGCGACCTGGTGCTCGTCAACACGTTCATGTTGCAGCTCTACATTCCGTTGAACTTTCTCGGCGTGATCTATCGTGAGCTCAAGCAGGCGATGACGGACATGGACCGCATGTTCACGCTGCTCGACGTCAATCGCGAAGTGGCCGATCCCCCGGGCGCGCAACCGCTCGTGTGCCGTGGCGGCACGGTGCGCTTCGAGCACGTGAACTTCGGTTACGAGCCGTCGCGCCAGATTCTGCACGACGTCGATTTCAGCATCGCGGCCGGAACGACCACGGCGGTCGTGGGACACAGCGGCTCGGGAAAGTCGACGCTTTCACGCTTGCTGTTCCGCTTCTACGATGTCGGCTTTCCGGGTCTCGACGGCGGACGTATCTCCATCGACGCACAGGACATTCGCGACGTCACGCAGGACTCGTTGCGCGCGGCGATCGGCATCGTTCCGCAGGACACGGTGCTCTTCAACGACACGATTTACTACAACATCGCCTACGGGAATCCGTCGGCCTCGCGCGACCAGGTCATCGCGGCAGCGCGCGCCGCGCACATCCATGACTTCATCGAAAGTCTGCCGGCCGGCTACGAATCGATGGTCGGCGAGCGCGGGTTGAAGCTCTCGGGGGGCGAGAAGCAGCGTGTGGCGATTGCGCGGACCCTCCTCAAGAATCCGCATATTCTGATTTTCGACGAAGCGACCTCGGCGCTCGATTCGCGCTCCGAGCAGGCGATTCAGACGGAATTGCGCAATATCGCCCGCGAGCGCACGACACTCGTCATCGCGCACCGGCTCTCGACGGTCGTGCATGCCGCGCAGATCATCGTGCTCGACAAGGGGCGGATCGTGGAGCGCGGCACGCACGAACAGTTGCTGCATGCCGAAGGCCTTTACGCGCAGATGTGGGCGCTGCAACAGCAGCGTCGCGGCGGGGAGGGCGACGCCGAGGCATCGCACTTCGCGACGGTAGTATCCTGATCCCGCTCTGATCCCGCTCTGATTCCGCTGTTTCGCCTTCATCGACCAACGCTGCGCTGGAGCACCGCATGGAAATCAAATGGCTTGAAGACTTCGTGTCGCTCGCCAAGACGAACAGTTTCAGCCGCTCGGCCGAGTTGCGGCATGTGACGCAGCCGGCGTTTTCGCGGCGCATTCAGTCGCTCGAAGCGTGGCTGGGCAGCGAACTCATCGACCGTTCCAGCTATCCGACCCGTCTGACGCCGGCGGGCGAAGTGTTCTACGAGCAGGCGCTGACGCTGCTCGCGCAGGCGCAGGAAGCCCGTTCGCTGTTGCGCGAGCAGCGCTCCGCGGACCACTCGGTGATCGATTTCGCCGTGCCGCATACGCTCTCGATGACGTTCTTCCCGCGCTGGCTCAAGTTGCTGGAAAAGCGTATGGGACTGCTGCGAACGCGTCTGCGCGCGCTCAACGTGCACGACGCCGCCATGTCGCTCACCGACGGCGGCTGCGACTTGCTGATGTGCTACTACCATCCGAGCCAGCCGCTGCAACTCGACGCCGCGCGCTACGAAATGATCGTGCTCGGCAGCGAGCGCTTCAGTCCCTACAGCGCCCCCACACCGCAAAAACGGGGGCGTTTCAAGCTGCCGGGCACGTCAGACACCCCCGTACCGTATCTGGCCTACACGTCGAATGCCTACCTCGGCCGTATGGCGGATCTGCTGATAGGCGACGGGGCCAGTCGGCTGTATCTGGACAAGGTCTACGAGACCGACATGGCCGAGGCGCTCAAGGCGATGGTGCTCGCCGGACACGGCGTAGCGTTCCTGCCGGAGAGCGCCGTGGTGGACTCGGTGGCGCGCGGCGAGCTCATCGATCTGGTGACGGCGGGAAAGGCCGCAGCGCCGTGGCATCTGGACATGGAAATCCGTCTGTACCGCGACCGGCTGGCTTATACGGACGCCAGCAACCGGCGCGAGCGCACCAAGCGCGACGTGGTCGAAGCCTTCTGGCAAGCCGTGCGGGATCAGGTGAAGGGCTGAATGCCGTCGGACGGACCGTTTCAATAGACCGGATATGCGGTAGGGCCTTCACCGCCGCCGCGCAATTCGCAGCGTGCGGGGATTGCGTCATTGACCGGCGATCATGGCGCAATCAAGGCGCAATCGCTGACGTAACGGCGAAAAGCCGGGTCTCTCAAAACTATGCGGGAAATGCATAGATGCATGTTTATTCGGCATTGGATTGTTGTTTGCGGTTCTTTGTAAAGTGCGAGCCATTCGTGTCGCCGGCGCGGTGTGTGCCGGCGGTGCAGATTGAAGCCGGAGAATCCAACGATGTCTCAAACGTCACATGCCTTGCCTTCCTACCTCGACGCCGAGCACCTCGGTCCGTGGGGTAACTACCTCCAACAGGTCGACCGCGTCACCCCCTACCTCGGTTCGCTCTCGCGCTGGGTCGAAACGCTCAAGCGCCCGAAGCGCATTCTCGTGGTCGATTGCCCGATCGAACTCGACAACGGCACCATCGCCCACTTCGAGGGCTATCGCGTGCAGCACAACACGTCGCGCGGCCCGGGCAAGGGCGGCGTGCGCTTCCACCAGGACGTGACGCTGTCCGAGGTCATGGCCCTGTCGGCATGGATGTCGGTCAAGAACGCCGCGGTGAACGTGCCATACGGCGGCGCCAAGGGCGGTATCCGAGTCGATCCGCGCAAGCTCTCGCGTGGCGAACTTGAGCGTCTGACGCGTCGTTACACCAGCGAAATCAACATCATCATCGGGCCGACGAAGGACATTCCGGCACCGGACGTCAACACCAATGAGCAGATCATGGCGTGGATGATGGACACCTATTCGATGAACGAGGGTTCCACCGCCACCGGCGTCGTGACCGGCAAGCCGATCTCGCTCGGAGGCTCGCTGGGCCGCCGCGAAGCGACCGGCCGCGGGGTGTTCGTGGTGAGCTGCGAAGCGGCCCGCCGTCTGGGGATGGACGTGCGCGGCGCGCGCGTGATCGTGCAGGGCTTCGGCAACGTGGGCGGTATTGCGGCCCGTCTGTTCGCGGAGGCCGGCGCGCATGTCGTTGGCGTGCAGGATCACACGGGCACGATCTACAAGCCGGACGGCCTCGATGTGCCGAACCTGCTCAAGCATGTGGCGGAGACAGGCGGCGTGGGCGGCTTTCCTGCCGCCGAGGCCATCAAGGACGACGAATTCTGGTCGCTCGACTGTGAATTCCTGATCCCCGCGGCCCTGGAAAACCAGATCACCGAGAAAAACGCCGACAAGATCCGCGCGAAGGTCGTGGTCGAAGGCGCGAACGGCCCGACGACGACGGCGGCGGACGACATTCTGCGCAGCAAGAACATTCTCGTGGTGCCGGACGTGGTGGCCAACGCAGGCGGCGTGACCGTGTCGTACTTCGAGTGGGTGCAGGATTTCTCGAGCTTCTTCTGGACCGAGGAAGAGATCAACCATCGTCTGGAGCGCATCATGCGCGAGGCGTTCGACGGGGTGTGGCACGTTGCACAGGAACATCAGGTCTCCCTGCGTACGGCGGCGTTCATTGTGGCGTGTACCCGTATCCTGCAAGCGCGTGAAATGCGTGGTCTGTACCCCTGATCGGGCAACGCGCCGAGGCTAAGTAGTAATACGCATTAGTGCGTAAAACGGAATGTTCGGGGCGAGTTACGTTAAAAAAGACGTCCGTTCCGAACATTCGAGAATAAAAAAATAGGCAAATGCAGTGCTAAAATGCACTCGTTTTTGCCAAGGAGACCAAGGAATGACCCTCTCGAAAATTGCGTTGGCGATGTGCTGTGTTGGCCTGATGGCGGGTGCTGCTCAGGCTCAGGAAGCTGGGACGCTCAAGAAGATCAAGGATACGGGCGTCATCGCGCTGGGTAATCGCGAATCCTCCGTGCCGTTCTCGTTCTACGACAACCAACACAATGTTGTCGGTTATGCCAATGACGTGGCTCAGGCCATCGTCGCAGAAGTCAAGAAAGAACTGAAGATGCCGAACCTGAAGGTGACGCAGACCCCGATCACCTCGCAAAACCGTATTCCGTTGCTGACGAACGGTACGATCGATCTCGAATGCGGTTCTACCACCAACAACGCCGAACGTCAGAAGCAGGCCGCTTTCTCGAATACATTCTTCGTCATCGGCACCCGACTGCTTACCAAGAACGATTCGGGCGTGAAGGACTTTGCCGATCTCAAGGGCAAGAACGTTGTGACGACGGCAGGTACGACGTCAGAGCGCCTGCTTCGCAAGATGAATCAGGACGAAAAGATGGGCATGAACATCATCAGCGCCAAGGATCATGGTGAAGCGGCGAATATGCTGCATATCGGCCGCGCTGTCGCGTTCATGATGGACGACGCACTGCTCGCCGGGGAGCGTGCGAAGTTCAAGGACCCCAAGGACTACAGCATCGTTGGCAAGCCGCAATCGTACGAAGCGTATGGCTGCATGCTCCGCAAGGACGATCCGGCATTCAAGAAGCTGGTCGACAAGGCTGTCGCGGATTATCAGAAGTCGGGTCAGGCGCAGAAGGATTACGCCAAGTGGTTCCAGCAACCGATCAAGGCCATCTCCGGTGAACCCAACATGGACTTCCCGCCGTCGGCCGAAATGGCTGCACTGTGGAAGGCGCCGAACGACAATGCCGACGTCCAGGGCGCTGCCAAGTAAGCCGACTGGCTTAGTGGTTTGCCAGACGTAAGTGCATAAATGCGTAATGCTGAAGCGGAAGGAGTCGATCCTTCCGCTTCTTTTTAAGCAAGACAAGTAGAAAAGGGGAGATCATGGCTCTCGGTCTCGATTTCAGTTTTTTCTTCCAGCCGGTGGCTACCGGCGAGAACACCACCTACTTCGGATGGGTGCTCTCGGGCCTCAAGCTCACGCTTGAAGTCGGCCTCGGCGGCTGGATCATCGCGCTCATCGTGGGCTCCGTGCTCGGGGTGATGCGTACCATTCCAAACAAATGGATTTCCGGATTTGCCGCGGCTTACGTCGAGCTTTTCCGGAACATCCCGCTGCTCGTGCAGCTGTTCTTCTGGTACTACGTAGCACCCGATTTCCTGCCGGAATCGATTCGTCAGTGGCTGTTCTCGCTCAATCCGTCGAATGTCTCGCTGCTCACCGGTGTGATAGGCCTGGGCCTCTTCACGGCAGCGCGGGTGTGCGAACAGGTTCGCTCAGGGATCAATTCCCTGCCCAAGGGACAGAAGAACGCGGGTCTGGCGATGGGCCTCACGCTCCCGCAGACCTATCGTTTCGTGTTGCTGCCGGTGGCCTTCCGCGTCGTGATCCCGCCGATCACGTCGGAGTTCGTCAACATCTTCAAGAACTCGGCCGTGATCTCGACCGTGAACTTGCTGGAACTGACGGGCCAGGGCAAGCAGCTCATCGATTACACGGCACATAGCTACGAGTCGTTCATTGTTGTGACGATCGCGTACATGATCATCAACGTCGCGGTGCTGGTGCTCATGCGCTTCATCGAAGCCAAGACCCGCCTGCCGGGCTACATCGGGGGCAAATAATGGGTGAGATCTTCGCATGGGGCGGCGCGCTCGACGCAATGCCGCTGCTCGTCAAGGGCATGGTCACCACGTTGCAGATCACGGCGCTGGCCGTGGTCGTGGGCATCGTCTGGGGCACGTTGCTCGCGATGATGCGTCTGTCGGGCGTGGCGCCGCTGAAGTGGTTCGCGGATATGTACGTGAACGTGTTCCGCTCGATCCCGCTGCTCATGGTGCTGCTGTGGTTCTTCCTGATCGTGCCGCAGGTGCTGCGTTCGCTGCTGGACGTGCCGCCGACCTGGGACATCCGGATGGTCTCGGCGCTCGTGGCCTTTTCGCTGTTCGAAGCGGCGTATTATTCGGAAATCATCCGCGCCGGTATCCAGAGCGTGTCGCGTGGCCAGATGTCCGCGGCATTCGCGCTGGGTATGTCGTACTGGCAGGCGATGGGCCTCGTGGTGCTGCCGCAGGCGTTCCGCAACATGGTGCCGCTGCTGCTCACGCAGGGCATCATCCTGTTCCAGGATACCTCGCTCGTGTACGCGATCGCCTTGTCCGACTTCTTCGGCATGGCGTACTCGGTCGGTCAGCGTGACGGCACGCTGCCTGCCATGATTGTGTTTGCCGGAGCCGTCTACTTCGTGATCTGCTTCACGGTTTCGATGTTGGTTAAACGTCTTCAAAAGAGGTTGGCGAAATGATTACCCTGAAAAACGTCTCCAAGTGGTACGGCCAGTTCCAGGTGCTCACGGACTGCTCCACTGAAGTCAAGAAGGGGGAAGTCGTGGTGGTGTGCGGGCCGTCGGGTTCGGGCAAGTCCACGCTCATCAAGACCGTGAACGGTCTGGAGCCGATCCAGCAAGGCGAGATCATCGTCGATGGCACCTCGGTGGCGGACCCGAAGACGAACCTGGCCAAGCTGCGCTCGCGTGTGGGCATGGTGTTCCAGCACTTCGAACTCTTCCCGCACCTGTCGATCACCGAAAACCTGACGCTCGCGCAGGTCAAGGTGCTCGGTCGCAGCAAGGAAGCCGCGCGCGACAAGGGGCTCAAGCTGCTGGAGCGCGTGGGCCTGAAGGCGCATGCTCACAAGTTCCCGGGCCAGCTCTCGGGCGGTCAGCAGCAGCGCGTGGCCATCGCCCGTGCCCTGTGCATGGACCCGATCGCCATGTTGTTCGACGAGCCAACCTCGGCGCTCGACCCGGAAATGATCAACGAAGTGCTCGACGTGATGGTCGAACTGGCTCAGGAAGGTATGACCATGATGGTGGTCACGCACGAAATGGGCTTCGCCAAGAAGGTCGCGAACCGCGTGATCTTCATGGACCAGGGCATCATCGTCGAAGACGATCAGAAGGACGAGTTCTTTGCGAATCCGAAGTCGGACCGCGCCAAGGACTTCCTGGCCAAGATCCTGCACTGATCGTTGTCATCGACGTCATCGATTGCTGATGTAACCGGCGTCGGAATGAAAAAGCGTGCCGTCGGGCACGCTTTTTTTATGGGCCGCGGCGGCCTCGTCAGGCTTGACGCCGGCGTTACTGGCAGGCCGTGTTCTGTGCGTTGCGCAAACGCACGGCTTCCGGAATCGGCACCACGGTACGCAGCGTCGGTGCGCCCTTCTCGAACAGGATCAGTTCGCCCGGCTCGAACGTCGTCCAGACTTCGTTGTCGGTCAGCGGTGCGGTCGCGATCACGGCGACACGGTCCGCCGGTGTGGTGAACTTGGCGAAGTCGATCTCCCAGTCGGCGTCGATCAGATGGGCCTTGGTGAACGGCCACTGGCGGGCGATGAAGTGCAGACGCGTGGAGCAGTGCGCGATCAGCGCCTGACCGTTCGACAGCACGAAGTTGAACACCCCGTGGCGGGTGATCGTGCGCGTGATGTCCTCGACGGCGTGAAAGAGTTCGTCCAACGGCGGTTGCGAACCGGGGAAGCGCTTGCGCAGGCCCTGCATGATGTCGCAGAAGGCGCGCTCGCTGTCCGTGGTCCCCACAGGTTGATAGACGCCGGAGAGAAACGGGTCGTAATCGTGCAGATCGCCGTTGTGGGCGAAGATCCAGTGACGTCCCCACAACTCGCGCTGGAACGGGTGGCAGTTCTCCAGCTCAACGATGCCTTGCGTCGCTTTGCGGATGTGGGCGATGACGTTCTTCGACTTGATCGGGTACTTCTTGACCAGTTCGGCAATGGGCGAGTTCGCCGCTGCCTGATGATCGATGAACAGACGGCAGGCCTTGTCCTCGAAAAATGCAATGCCCCAACCGTCGGCATGGTGATCCGTGCCGCCACCACGCGCCGCGAAACCGGTAAATGAGAACGTGATGTCGGTCGGTTCCGCGCAATTCATTGCGAGCAGTTGGCACATGGGACAGGCAAATCGATGATTGGCTGCGCACGTCGTGTCGGAGCGCCGCAACCGTTACAATGTGGGGTTACAGAAGCATAGCACCGGCCTCTGTGCACGTACATTCCCGCCCAGGCAGTCCGTCGCGTCGACGCGTCACTACGCCGCATCCCGCAACCACGCTCGCATGGGCCAGCCGTCCCCCAGCCCCGGAAAACGCCATGACCACCGAACTGACCATTACCCGCCCCGATGACTGGCACCTGCACGTGCGCGATGGCGCTGTGCTAGGGAGTGTGCTGCCCGACAGCGCCCGCCAGTTCGGCCGCGCGATCATCATGCCGAACCTGAAGCCGCCGGTTACCACGACCGAACACGCGGCGGCATATCGCGAGCGCATCCTCGCGGCGCGTCCGGCGGGCAATACGTTCGAACCGCTCATGACGCTGTACCTCACCGACAATACGCCTGCCGAGGAGATTCGTCGCGCAAAGGCGTCGGGCTTCGTGCATGCCGTGAAGCTTTATCCGGCGGGCGCGACCACGAACTCGGACGCCGGCGTGACCGATCTGGCCAAATGCCGCGGCGCACTCGAAGCGATGCAGGAAGTGGGGATGCCGCTGCTCGTACACGGTGAAGTGACGAGCGCGGACATCGACATTTTCGACCGTGAAAAAGTGTTCATCGACAAGGTGATGTCGCCGCTGCGCCGCGATTTCCCGGGGCTGAAGGTCGTGTTCGAGCACATCACGACGAAGGACGCCGCCGAGTACGTTGCCGAGGCGGCAGGCCCCATCGCTGCCACGATTACGCCGCATCATCTGCTGTACAACCGCAATGCAATCTTCACGGGCGGCATCCGTCCGCATTACTACTGCCTGCCGGTGCTCAAGCGCGAAACGCATCGCGAAGCCCTCGTGAGGGCGGCCACGTCGGGCAGCCCGCGCTTTTTCCTTGGCACCGATAGCGCACCGCACGCGCGCGGCGTGAAGGAAGCCGCCTGCGGCTGTGCGGGTTGCTACACGGCGTTGCATGCCGTGGAGTTGTACGCGGAGGCGTTCGACAAGGCGGGCGCGCTCGACAAGTTGGAGGCGTTCGCCAGCTTCCATGGTCCGGACTTTTACGAACTCCCGCGCAACGCCGGCAAGGTCACGCTGGTTCGCGAGGACTGGGAATTGCCCGCCGAACTGCCGATGGGCGACGCCACGGTGGTGCCGCTGCGCGCCGGCGAAGTCATCGGCTGGAAGCTCAGGGGCTGAGGTCGCATCGCGTCCTGCCGCGCCGTTGTCGTCCGTGCCGCCGGTGCTGTCCCCCCGAACGCCCGTGAGCGTGCTTCGCGCGGCGTGCAGCCTGCCGGAGATCGACTGGCGCGCGCCATGGTTCGAGGCGGTGGCGGCGCGCGGGCAAGCCGCGCTGGCCGGTCGCGACTGGCGGCATGCCTTGTCGGTGCAGGCGTCGGCCGCGGCTTTGGTGAGCGAGCAGGGACAGGCGCTGCGCTTCGTCGCGCAAGAGGCTCTGCCCGTGGCGACCGCCTACGAGGTGTTCATCGCGGCGACGGGTAGTGTCCCGACGCGCCCCAATCTCCACGACTTCTTCAACGCGCTGATCTGGCTGACGTATCCGCGCGGCAAGGCGGCGCTCAATGCGCGTCAGGCGGGCGCGATTGCGCTCGATGGAGTGCAGGCCACCCGCGGCGCCACGCGCGACGCCGCCACGCTTTTCGACGAAAACGCAGTGCTGTTCGCGTGTAGCGACCCTTCGCTGGGCGCAGCCTTGCGGGCGTTCGACTGGCATACGCTTTTCGTGGGCCGGCGCGCCGATTGGGGGCTCGCCTGCGAAGTCCAGCCATTCGGGCACGCGTTGCTGGAGAAACTGGTCGCGCCGTACAAATCGGTGACGGCGCATGCCTGGATCGTCGACGTTCCCCCGGACTATTTCCTCTGGCACCCGGCGCAGCGCCGTACGTGGCTCGACGCACGGATTGCGCCGGCACTGGCGAGTGCACCGCTCACGACGCGCGATTTCGCCCCGTTGCCCGTGCTCGGCGTGCCGGGATGGTGGCCTGCGAACGAGGATCCGGCTTTCTATCGGGACACCTCGGTGTTCCGGGCGGGGCGTCGGCAAAAGAAGTAAGCGGATGGGGCTGGCGAGCAGGCGTCGGCGTCGATGCGAGGCCCCGTGATACACTGCGGCCCGCAGAGTCGGCCAGACAATCGCCGCCTCCTTTCGGGGAGGGGGAGGAAAGTCCGGACTCCATAGGGCAGGGTGATGGCTAACGGCCATCCGTCGCGAGACGCGGAACAGGGCAACAGAGAACAGACCGCCGATGGCCCCTGGCGCAAGCCGGGGGATCAGGTAAGGGTGAAACGGTGCGGTAAGAGCGCACCGCGGCGTGCGGCAACGCACACGGCACGGTAACCTCCACCCGGAGCAATTCCAAATAGGCAGGTGAGCGGCATGCGCCTCGCGCGTGTGCCGGCAACGGGGCCCCCGGGAGCCTGCGGGTAGGAAGCTTGAGCGGCGTAGCGATGCGTCGCCTAGAGGAATGATTGTCAGGCGCGGCGCGAGTCGCGTTCACAGAATCCGGCTTATCGGCCGGCTCTGCATCCCAACAGCATGCAAAAGGCTCCCATCGGGAGCCTTTTGTGTTTTCGCAACCGGCACGGCCATCGCAATAGGCCCGGGCCGCGCGATCAGCCTTCCACGATTTCCACGGTATGTGTGATCTCGGCCGTCTTGGCGAGCATGATCGAGGCCGAGCAGTACTTGTCGTGAGACAGATTGACGGCACGCTCCACGGCCGTCGGGTTCAGGTTGCGGCCCGTCACGGTGAAGTGGAAGTGAACCTTCGTGAAGACCTTGGGGTCCTCGCTGGCGCGCTCGGCCTTGAGCGTGACACTGCAATCCTTGATGTCGGCACGGCTCTTCTGGAGGATCATCACCACGTCGTACGCGGTGCAACCACCGGTGCCGACCAGCACCATCTCCATCGGACGCGGCGCCAGATTGTTGCCGCCGCCTTCCGGGGCACCGTCCATCGCGACAATGTGTCCGCTACCCGTCTGCGCGACGAAGGACATGCCGCCCGGACCCATCCAGCTAACCTTGCATTCCATATTTCAAAACCCCGATATCACGTTCAAGCGAAAATTGTAGCGGCTTCCGCGAACCTGCGTACGATGCCGCCGCGAACCTGGGGGACCCACGATCTGGGACCCCGGTTGCTGCATCGCAATATTGGCGCTTTTTTGATCGCGTTTTCAGCGGGATAAACCCTAAATTTAGGTGGCTGGCTCTAACCGAGCAGGATCCTGGAAAGCGGTGTTTTCGATAAGCATTTGATTTTTAATAAATTTATTCTTCGATGATAATCTTGCCTGCTTTTCATATTATGGTGTTGCATTTCGCACTATAAATTTTCTTGCGTCGCAGCATTCGGTTTGCTACACTGCAGTCATTGGTTGTTGTGCTTCACAGCAACGCTGCAAGTGTCTCCTCCACCCTCCTCCTTTGGTGGATTTAACCCGGACCCATTGAGGTTCGGGTTTTTTTTTGTGCCGCCGGAAACGCCGTTTACCGGCGGGGCGTTTTTTCTGTATAATCAACGGCTTTTCCGGAAATGCCCACGGAAAAAGCATCAGGGAGAGCCTGCAAGCACAGGACTGCGCTATGTGACCTTGAGTCACCGGGACGCGGCCGGCAGACAAGCAGGAAGTTGGTGTCAATGGGGCAAATGCATTTTATTTGGATCGATCATGAAGACGTTTTCCGCTAAGCCGGCAGAGGTGACGCGCGAATGGTTTGTGATTGACGCGACGGACAAAGTCCTCGGCCGTGTCGCCAGCGAAGTGGCACGCCGTCTGCGCGGCAAGCACAAGCCTGAATTCACGCCGCACGTTGATACTGGTGACTACATCATCATCGTCAATGCTGCCAAGCTGAAAGTCACGGGCGCAAAGCAAACTGACAAGAAGTACTACCGTCACACGGGTTACCCGGGCGGTATCTACGAGACCACGTTTGGCAAGATGCAAGAGCGTTTCCCGGGCCGTGCGCTCGAGAAGGCTGTCAAGGGCATGCTGCCGAAGGGTCCGCTGGGCTACGCGATGATCAAGAAGCTGAAGGTGTATGCCGACGGCAATCATCCGCACGAAGCGCAGCAACCGAAGTCGCTCGAGATCTAAGGGCCACGCCATGTTCAAAAACGATTGGAATTACGGCACCGGCCGTCGCAAGAGCGCTGTTGCTCGCGTGTTCATCAAGGCTGGCAAGGGCGACATCGTCGTCAATGGCAAGCCGATCAAAGAGTATTTTGCTCGTGAAACGTCGCTGATGATCGTTCGTCAGCCGCTCGAGCTGACCAACCACGGCGAAACGTTCGACATCAAGGTCAACGTTTCGGGCGGCGGTGAAACGGGTCAGGCCGGTGCGGTTCGCCACGGCATCACCCGCGCACTGATCGACTACGACGCGACGCTCAAGCCGACGCTGTCGAACGCTGGCTTCGTCACGCGCGATGCCCGTGAAGTCGAACGTAAGAAGGTTGGCTTCCACAAAGCCCGCCGTCGCAAGCAATTCTCGAAGCGTTAATCGTCCGAGTGCTTGTGGGCGTCCACTTCGGTGGATGCAGGGAAAGGCCGCCTCGCGCGGCCTTTTCTCATTTTGGGACACTGCGGGGCACCCTTCGCGGCGCTTTGCGCCGGGGGCGTGGCCGTCCCACAAGTGTCGTCGAAGCTTGATAGAATCGCGGTTCCGATTGAAAGGGGTAGGACATGGTCAAGGTAGGTATCGTAGGCGGCACCGGCTATACCGGTGTGGAGCTGCTCCGCTTGCTGGCGCAGCATCCGGAAGTGAAGTTGACGGCAATTACCTCGCGCAAGGAAGCGGGTACGCCGGTCGCCGACATGTATCCGAACCTGCGAGGCCGTGTCGACCTGGCGTTCTGCACGCCCGACGACGCCCGTCTCACCGACTGCGACGTGGTCTTTTTCGCCACGCCGCACGGTGTGGCCATGGCGCAGGCCCGCGAACTGCTGGCCGCCGGAGTGCGTGTGATCGACCTCGCGGCCGACTTCCGTCTGAAGGACACGGCGACGTTCGAGAAGTGGTACGGCATGCCGCACGCGTGCCCGGACATCCTTGAGGAAGCGGTCTACGGTCTGCCCGAAATCAACCGCGAGAAGATCAAGAGCGCGCGTGTCATCGGCCTGCCGGGGTGTTATCCGACGTCCGTGCAACTGGGTTACGCGCCGTTGTTCGCCGGTGGCCGCAAGCTGGTCGATCCGAAGCATCTGATCGCCGACGCCAAGTCGGGCGCGAGCGGGGCCGGACGCAAGGGCGAGACATCGCTGATCCTCGCGGAGACGGCCGACAACTTCAAGGCGTATGGCGTGAAGGGCCATCGCCATCACCCGGAAATCAAACAGGGACTCGAAGCGATCGCCGGTTACGACGTCGGTCTGACGTTCGTACCGCATCTGCTGCCCACGATTCGCGGCATCCATTCGACGCTGTACGCAACGATCCTGCCCGAAGCACGCGATACCGATTTCCAGGCGCTGTTCGAAACGTATTACGCCGGCGAACCATTCGTGGACGTGCTGCCGGCAGGTTCGATGCCGGAAACGCGCTGGGTGCGCGCGTCGAACTACGTGCGCTTGGCCGTGCACCGTCCAAACGATGGCGACACACTGGTGATCCTCGTAGTCGAGGACAATCTGGTCAAGGGCGCATCCGGCCAGGGCGTGCAATGTATGAACCTGATGTTCGGCTTGCCGGAGAACATGGGGCTGACCCATATTCCCGTACTGCCGTAACGGTATTTATCGTCACTAAACCCTTGATTTTTCGGCCATCGGCACGATTTGGGGAATAGGGCTAGAATGACACCAAACCGATTTATGGAGATTTGCGATGAGCGCACTGCTTGAGGACGCCGTCACGGAAATGCCCGCATTCCTGGTCTTTACCGACAGCGCGGCGGACAAGGTCAAGCAATTGATCGACGAAGAAGGCAACCCGGACCTGAAACTGCGCGTGTTCGTGCAGGGTGGCGGTTGCTCGGGCTTCCAGTATGGTTTCACTTTCGATGAAGACGTCAACGAAGACGATACCGTGCTCGACAAGAACGGCGTGTCGCTGCTGATCGACTCGATGAGCTATCAATACCTCGTCGGCGCGGAAATCGACTACAAGGAAGACATCAACGGCGCACAGTTCGTGATCAAGAACCCGAACGCAACCACGACCTGTGGCTGCGGTTCCTCGTTCTCGGTCTGATCGACGACGCGGCGAGCGCTGCGAACCGAACGGGCGGCCCCAAACGCGTTTGACTCGTTTCGCGGTGGTTGCATGCGCTTCGGTGTCGCGCTGGCCGCCAGAGACAAAAAAACCCCTCATAGCGAGGGGTTTTTTGTGCCGTTGATTGTGCTGATCGCCCGCTTCTGTCCAGTGCGTCCAACAGATCGTTCCTGAGGTCGTCGATGTGCTCGATGCCGACGGCGTAGCGCACCAGATCGTCCGGGATGGTGTCGGCGCCGGCGGTTTGCGCTCTTGTGCCGCCCCACATCGTCGCCACGTGGATGGCGAGGGAGTTCACGCCCCCCAGACTGCCGGCAATCTGCGGGATGCGCAGCCCGGCGACGAGGCGTCTGGCGGCGTGGGCGCCGGCTTTCACCCGGAAGGTCAGTACGCCGCCAAACCCGCGCATCTGCGTGCGCGCGAGTGCGAACTGCGGATGACACGTGAGCCCCGGATATCTCACCTCGCCGACACCCGGATGCTCGCAAAGGCAGCGCGCCAGCGCCAGCGCGTTCCGGTTGATCCGTTCCATTCTCAGCGGGAACGTGCGAATGCCGCGCAACAGTAGCCAGGCATCCATGGGCGAGAGGACCGATCCCACGCCTACGTGTGTGCGCCAGATGCGTTCGACCAACACTTCGCTAGTGCAGATGATGCCGCCCGTCAGGTCGTGATGCCCGCCCAAATACTTCGTGGCGCTGTGAACGACGATATCGACACCCAATGCGTGGGGCTGCTGATTCAGGGGCGACGCGAAGGTGTTGTCCGCGACAGTGAGAATGCCGTGCGACTTCGCCACGAGCGCAACGCCCGCAACGTCGGTCAGTTCGAGCAAGGGGTTGGCGGGCGATTCGAGCACGATGAGTTTTGTGTTTTTCCGAATTGCCCGGACGAAGGCCGCCGTATCCGTCTGGTCCACCAGCGACACTTCGACACCGAAGCGTTTGAGCATGCCGTCCAGCAGATTGGCCGTGCTCATGTAATGCCGCCGCTGGGCGACCACATGGTCGCCGGCGCCGAGCAGCGCGAGCAGCGTCGTGGTGAGTGCGCCCATGCCCGATCCGGTGACGAGGGCGGTCTGCGTGCCTTCGAGCCTGGCCATCACAGCCTTGACCCGTTCATGCACCGGATTGCCGTAGCGTGTGTAATTCCTGGGATGCTGCGGCAGCGTCGACATTTCGAGGAAATCGCGTTCGCACGATGCGGCGAAGACAGCGCTGTAATGAATGGCAGGCGCGACGCCCGGTTCTTCCGTGACGCCGCGATCGCTGACGATGGATGCGGTCTCGATGCGGAGCATATCGGCGCACCCTATCGTTTCGCGCCTTCGATCTTCCCATTGCCGATGAGTGTAGCGAGGTACGCCATTCCCTCGCGGTTGGGCAATTCCTTGTAGCCGGTGATCCACCGGCGACAGCCTTCGGCGCCGCACACGCATCTGAACTGCCGGGCCAGCGTCTCTTCGGTGGACGCGTAGTCCATGGTGAGGAACTCTCCCGCCTCGATATCGCGTAGTGCATAAATATCGAGGCGGTGCATGTCCAACACTACGGAAGGCGAGCATGAGTGCAGCAGCATGCCCGCAAAGTTCGGATCGTAAAGATGGGTTGTCTCGCTGACCTGCAACGTGTGCAACCTGCGCTGATTGCCGAGCAAGCCGGTCATGCGGCTCACGAGTTCTGCGCGAACGAACGGGACCAATGCCCGCACGCCCCGATCTTCTCCCGCGCCATATCGGCAGACCTCGAACTTCGATGGCGACGGATATTCGTCTTCCAGTGATTCGAACAGATAAGAAAAGTGCATTTCGCCCATGATGAATTCCCACTGAGAAACGTCTTAAGAAGCGCAGCGAGGCGCGGAGTCGACGTCGAAACAGTGGCACACGAGCCGATGGCCCGTGACCGAATTCGGTGCGTTTTGGGGGCGGTCCTGCGTATCGCCGTGGATGGAGGTCGCGGCGTAGGCCGACGCCCGCGTGGGACGCGACGCGCTGATTGCCGAGGGAAAGGGGGCGATAGCGGCGTTAAGGGGCGTTAGGTGGCGTTAAGGGCTTGAGGGGCTTGAGGGGCTTAGGGGCTTAAGGGGCGTTCACCCGCTGGGAGGTGCCGTTCAGCGCGGGTAGATTGCGCCCAGAATGCGAGGCCCTCTCGCGCCGGTGACCGATGGCAAATTGCCCGGCTCGCGCGCGACGCAGCGCTCGGCAAGCCACGCGAAAGCGCGTGCCTCGACCTGATGCGGCGGCACGCCGAGCGCTTCGGTCGTCGCCACCGTCACGCCCGGCAGCCGGGCGGCGATGGCCTGCATGAGGGTGCTGTTACGTGTGCCACCGCCACAGGCGTAGAAACCCCGGCAGCCGGGCGCGTAGCGCAGAACGTCGTCGACAACGCACTGCGCGGTGAGTGCGACGAGTGTTGCCTGCACATCCACAGGGCTGACATGCGGGAATGCGCGCAGACGGGCGTCGAGCCACGCCGCGTGAAAGAGGTCGCGCCCCGTGCTTTTCGGCGGCGCTTGCCGGAAGTAGGGCTCACTCAACAACGCGGCGAGCAGGCCGTCGTCGATGTGTCCGGTGGCGCCCCATGCGCCGCCGTCGTCGTAGGGCATTCCGAGATGCCGCGCCGCCCAGCCGTCGAGCAAGGCATTGCCCGGGCCGCAATCGAAGCCGAACACGGGACTGGCGGGATGGGCCGTTTGGGAATCCGGATCGGTTCCGGGCTGGAACGGGGCCGTCGCCGGCAGGATCGTGATGTTGCTGATGCCGCCGAGATTGCAGACGACGCGGGTCTCGTCCACCGCCGCGAACACCGCCTGATGGAAGGCGGGCACGAGCGGTGCGCCCTGGCCGCCGGCGGCGACATCGCGGCTGCGGATATCGGCGACGACGTCGATGCCGGTCAGCTCGGCAAGAAGGGCGGGGGCGTTGAGTTGGCGCGTGTAACCGACGCCGTCGAATTCGCCCGGCCGGTGACGGATCGTTTGCCCGTGCGCGCCGATGGCGGCCACGGCCGTCGCCGGCAAGCTCGCCGACGCGAGCATTTGCGCCACGCACGCCGCGTAGATGCGCACCAGCGCATTGGCCGCCAGTGCTTCCTTGTGCAACTCGTTTTCCGACGGCGCCTGAAGCGCCATCAGCGTCTCGCGCAGCTCGGCCGGGAACGGGAGGTAGGCTTCGGCAAGCACCCGGCCGCCGGCAGACGCCACGAGTACCCCGTCGACCCCGTCCAGACTCGTGCCGGACATCAGACCGATGTAGTGAGCGCGGGCGGGCGTAACCGGATCGGTAGCAGCAGACGTAACCGACGTGATAGACGTAACAGCGGGCGGGCGGATGTCGGTCATGGGCGCAGTGCGGACTCCAGCATGCCTCAATCGCGTTCGGCGACTTGCACGGTGCGCATCAAATCGATGCGCTTGAGCAGGTTTTCGGCGTACATGTCGAACAGCTTCAGGCGATTGCCCGAGAGCGGTGCGACGGCTGCCACGTCCGTGGAGAACGGGTTGCGCGGCACGCCATTCAGGCGCAGTTCGTAGTGCAGATGCGGGCCGGTGGCCCAGCCTGTCTGACCGACGAAACCGATGACCTGGCCTTGCGTCACGCGTGTGCCGGGCTTCATGCCGGGACCGAAGCCGGACAGGTGGGCGTAGCGCGTCTGATAGTTGCCCGCGTGATCGATTTCGACCAGATTGCCGTAACCGCTCTGCATGCCGACGAATTTGACCACGCCGTCGCCTGCCGCGAACACGCGGGTGCCGACAGGGGCTGCCAGATCCACGCCTTCGTGCTTCTTCCACTTGTGCTGGAACGGGTGCTCGCGCCCGCCGAACGCCGACGAAATACGCGAGAACTCGACCGGCGTGCGCAGAAACGCCTGCTTCAGGTTGCGGCCGTCGAAGCCGTAATAAGCGCCTTCGGGCGCCCCTTGCGGGTCAGCGTACCAGATCGCCTGATGCGTCTTGCCCTGATTGATGAACTCGATGGCGAGTACGCGGCCGGTGCGCACCGTGCGGTCCTGCTGCTTGATCACTTCGTATACGAGGCGGAAGCGGTCGCCACGACGCACGTCGCGCTGGAAGTTGATCACGCCGGAGAAAATGTTCACCATCTGCGCGACGACCGCGTCGGGCACGCCCGCATCGTCCATTGCGGTGAAGAAATTGCCGGCGATTGCGCCGGAGCGCATGGCCCATTCGGTGTCGTTCGCCAACTGCTCCATGCGTGCGCGCAGACGACCGTCGTCGTTACGCTCGATGACCAGTTGCTGCGCGGCGGCGCTGCTGGTCGAGAGCACCGTGGAGAGCGTGACGAGCTTGCCGTCGTCGTCGGTTTCGGCCTGCACGACCTGCCCGGCGGGCACGCCGATCAGGCGACGGGCGACGGCATTCTCGCGGATGAACTTCTCGGCGGCGGGGTCCTGAATCGACAGTCGCGAGAGCATGTCGCCGAGAGTCTCGCCGCGGCGCAGCGCCACTTGATGGATAAAGGTCTGGGACTGCGCGTCGAGCTGCTGGATCTGTCGGGCCAGGTCGGGGAAGGTGAGCGGTAAAGTCACGCTCGCGCCGTTGCGTGCCGAATCCGGCACCATCGGTGCCACGCCGAAAGCGGTCACCATTCCCAACGTCAGGGCCGAACCGACCGTTGCCACGATTTGCACCTTTCTGCGACGGTGCTTCGGCTGCGTGGGATCGATCAGGGTCAGCAGTTCACGCGCAAAAAAATCACGGAGTTTTGGCCACATCACGTAAAATTCTGCGCAACTTACGAAAACGCCCGGGCGGAGCGACACGCTTCGTGATTGCCTGCCGGAATTTCCGGGGCAACCCGGCGTCGCTTCGGCCCGAGCCGAGAATTGAGCGGCGATTATAGCAGACCCGCCGCTGCCTCCGCCTTTACTGACTGGATAAGGGGAAACCCCTGAAGCAGTCTGGACAATGATGTTATGACAAGTGAACACGCACTCACCTCGGAAAGGAAGTACCCCGTGACCGATGCCGCCCGTGCTGCGCTGGCCATCGCCAAGCGCGGTTGCGACGAGTTGCTCGTCGAAGAGGAGTTCCTGCAAAAGCTGGCGCGCAGCGAAGCGACGGGCAAGCCGTTGCGCATCAAGCTGGGTCTGGATCCGACCGCGCCCGACATCCACATCGGTCACACGGTGGTGCTCAACAAGATGCGCCAGTTGCAGGATATGGGGCACACCGTCATCTTCCTGATCGGTGATTTCACCTCGCTGATCGGCGACCCCTCGGGTCGTAACAGCACGCGCCCGCCGCTCACGCGCGAGCAGATCGAGGCAAACGCCCGGACCTATTTCGAGCAGGCGGCGCTGGTGCTCGATCGCGAGAAGACCGAAATTCGCTACAACAGCGAATGGTCGATGAAGCTGGGCGCCGACGGCATGATCAAGCTCGCGTCGCGTTACACCATGGCGCGCATGCTCGAGCGCGAAGACTTCACGAAGCGTTTCCAGGGGGGCGTGCCCATCGCCATCCACGAATTCCTCTATCCGCTCATGCAGGGCTACGACTCGGTGGCGCTGGAGTCCGATCTGGAACTCGGCGGCACGGACCAGAAGTTCAACCTGCTCGTGGGCCGCGAATTGCAGAAGCAATACGGTCAGGAGCCGCAGTGCATCCTGACAATGCCGCTGCTCGAAGGGCTGGATGGCGTCGAGAAGATGTCGAAGTCCAAGAACAACTACATCGGGATCAGCGAGAAGCCGAGCGAGATGTTCGGCAAGCTGATGAGCATTTCGGACGACCTGATGTGGCGGTACTACGAGCTGCTGTCGTTCCGTACGCTCGAAGAGATCGCGCAGCTGCGCAGGGATGTCGAAGGCGGTCGCAATCCGCGCGATGTGAAGGTGCTGCTCGGTCAGGAAATCGTGGCGCGCTTCCACTCGCAAGCCGACGCCGAGCGCGCGCTCGAGGACTTCAACGCACGCGCCAAGGGCGGCGTGCCGGACGATATTCCGGAAGTTTCCCTCGACGGCGCACCGTTGGGCATTGCGCAGCTACTCAAGCAGGCGGGGCTGGTGCCCTCCACGTCGGAAGCCAACCGCAACATCGAACAGGGCGGCGTGCGTATCGATGGCGAAGTCGTGTCCGACAAGGGCGCGAAGATCGGCGCCGGCACTTACGTCGTGCAGGTCGGCAAGCGCCGCTTTGCGCGCGTGACGCTCGCCTGAGCGTTGTCTGCGTTCATGGCATTCCTGCCCTTTGCGGTCTTTGTCGCGCGATACCGATGATTGCCCTCATTCAGCGTGTGCTCGAAGCGGCGGTGACGGTCGATGGCCGCACCGTCGGTGCTATTGGACCGGGCCTGCTCGCCCTCGTGTGCGCGGAGCGCGGCGACACCGAGGCGAGTGCGGACAGGCTGCTCGCGAAGCTGCTCGGCTACCGCGTGTTTTCGGATGAAGCGGGCAAGATGAACCGCAGCGTGGCGAGTCTCGACGGCAAGACCGACGGCACCGGCGCCGCGGGCGGCCTTCTGCTCGTCTCGCAGTTCACGCTGGCCGCCGACACCAACAGCGGCACCCGGCCGAGCTTCACGCCGGCGGCCAGTCCGGCCGACGGCAAGCGTCTGTTCGATCATTTCGTCGCGCAGGCGCGAATGCGCCATCCTGTCGTGGAAACCGGCGAGTTCGGCGCACACATGCGTGTCTCGCTCGTCAACGACGGGCCGGTGACGTTCTGGTTGCAGACGCGGCCCGAAGCTGGCTAGGGCCTGCGGGCCGGTGCCCTGCGCCGGTGAGATCGGAATCGTCCTGAAGTGCATGGGCGGCCGCACGCGATTCGCACTGGTGTGATACCGTCGTCGGGTTCTGAATTCACAGCTTGGGAGAATCTGATGAAAGTCTGGAGTGACTCGTTTGCCGACAATGCCGCAATGGACGTGCAATTCGCCTTCGGCAAACCGGATGCACAATCGCACGTTGCGCTGTCGCAGAACAAGAATCCCCATCTGGCCTGGTCGGACGTGCCCGCCGGCACGCGCTCGTTTGTCGTGATCTGTACCGACAGCGACGTGCCGAGCCGGGGCGACGACGTGAACAAGGAAGGCCGCGAAGTGCCCGCGGATCTGCCGCGCGTCGACTTCTTCCACTGGGTGCTGGTCGACGTGCCGGCATCGGTTGGCGAAATTCCGGCGGCCAGCCACAGCAATCACGTCACGCCGCGCGGCAAGTTCGGCCCGGACGCGCTCGACGGCATGCGTCATGGTGTGAACGACTACACCGCGTGGTTCGCCGGCGACGAGTCCATGAAGGGCGACTACTACGGCTATGACGGGCCGTGCCCGCCGTGGAACGACACGATCGTCCACCACTATCACTTCACCGTGTATGCGCTGGACGTCGCGCGCGTGCCGCTCGATGGCCGCTTCGACGGCAACGACGTGCTCGCCGCGATCAAGCCGCACGTGCTGGGCAGCGCGACCGTGACCGGCACTTACTCGCTCAATCCGAAGGTGCGCTGAGCGGCAGGCGGCGGCGCCGCCCGTGTTCCCCATTCCTCCGTAATCGCCATTGCTTCGATGACCCGCACGACCACCACCCTGACCCTGATTCGCCACGGCGAGACCGACTGGAACCGCATCAAACGGATTCAGGGGCATACGGACATTCCGCTGTCGAGCGAGGGGGAGCGTCAGGCGATGTTGCTGGGCGAGCGCATTGCGCGCGAGGTGGCGGCGCATGGCAGCGCGTTCGATCATGTGTTGACGAGCGACTTGCGGCGCGCGGTGCAGACGGCGCAGCCCGTTGCGCATGCGTGCGGGTTGCCGCTCGTACGAACGGAGCGCCTTCGGGAGCGTCACTACGGCGCTTTCGAGACGCGCGTGCCCGACGAGATTCAGGCGGCGTTCCCGCAGGACTATGCGCGCTGGCAGACACGCGATCCGGACTTCGTGATCCCGGGGGGCGAGTCGATGCGTGGCTTCTACACGCGTATTACCGGTTTCATCGCGCAGGTGCTGCGCGACTATGCCGGGCAGCGTGTGGCGCTCGTCGCGCACGGGGGCGTGCTCGACTGCTGCTATCGACTCGCGACGAATCTCGCACTGGCCGAGCCGCGCGCGTACCCGCTGCTCAATGCCAGCGTGAACCGTCTCTCGTACGACGGCGAGCGTTGGCAGGTGCTGAGTTGGGCAGACGTCGGGCATCTGGACGATGCTGTGCGCGACGAAAGCAACGACAAACCGGCGGACGTTGCCGCCGGCGATCGCGTCGATCCGCGCGTGGTGTAACCGACGGCGCGGGTTCGGCCGTGGCCCGACGCCTTTAGCGCTCCCACGAAGGTTCCGTCACGACGACGGCGGGCGTCGCCAATGCGCGGCGTCGTGCGCGATGCGCCACACTGTTGCGCATCGACCAGCGTGCGACCCGAGCCATGTGACGCACGGCAGGACGCACCGTCAGACGACGAATCGTCGCCCTGTCGTCGAAGCCTAGCATCGTCTGCGCCCATTCGGGCAGCAGGTCGACGCCGGCGCGGAACAACAACCCGCTGAACACGCGCGCGCCGGCGAACGGCGCCGGTAAATTGCGCAGCACACGCACCACTTCCCCGGTGCGCTCGCTCGCGCTCAAGGCCGGGCGCATCGCGTCGAGATAGTCGTCGATCTGCGCTACGCTCGTGGGCACCTCGCGGGCACCGAGCGCGACCGCAATGCGTGCGACTTCCGCGTAATAACGATCCTGATCGCTGCGCGAGAACGCAGGTTGTTTGTAGACGAGATAGCTGCGCAGGAAGCTCGATGTTTCGGCGACGTGCACCCACGTGAGCAGATCGGGATCGTAAGCGGCATACGGACGCCCGTCGGGCGCGGTGCCCGTGACCTGACGATGGATACGCCGCACGCGCTCGAGCAGGGCTTGCGCGTCGGCGGTATTGCCGAAGGTCGTGCCGCCGATGAACGTGGCGGTACGGCGCAACCGGCCCATGACGTCCTGCCGGAACGTCGAGTGGTCCCAGACGCCGGCCATGGCCAGCGGATGCAACGATTGCAGCAGCAATGCGCTCACGCCGCCGATCATCATCGAGGTGAAATCGCCGTGAACATGCCAGCACGCGGCATCGGGGCCGAACAGGCCGGGGTCGCCGTCAGGGGTATCGTAGTTCAGACGCGGCGCTCCGGGGCCTGACGTCAGGCTCACGAGCCGCATGGCGATGGCGTGACGCAGACGGCCCGAGACACCCACCACCGGCCCGGCGGGACGCAAGGGCGTTGCCGGGGGCGGTGTGGGGAGATCGTCGTGCGATGCCATTTCGGAGAATCCAGGTATCTGAGTATCGGGGGACCAACCGGGGAGCAACCGGGGACCAACGAGTGGCCAACGGAGGACCAACGTCCCGGCGGGGCCGTGACGCGGTACGCCGCACGCGCGCGGCTACTTGCCGGTCGCGTCCGGCGACCAGAGCGATCCGCTTTCCGGCACGCTGCCGGGCGCCGCAAGACCGAAGTGACGGTAGGCGGCGAGCGTGGCGACACGCCCGCGCGGCGTACGTTGCAGGAAGCCCTGCTGAATCAGGTACGGCTCGATCACGTCCTCGATGGTGTCGCGCTCTTCGCCGATCGCGGCGGCGAGGTTGTCGACGCCGACCGGGCCACCGTCGAACTTGTGCAGTACCGCTTCAAGCAGCTTGCGGTCCATGACGTCGAAGCCGACCGGATCGACGTCGAGCATCGACAGCGCGGCGTCGGCCACCGCGGCCGTAATGCGGCCATCGGCCTTCACTTCGGCGAAGTCGCGCACACGGCGCAGCAGACGGTTGGCGATGCGCGGCGTGCCGCGGGCGCGGCGCGCAATCTCATATGCGCCGTCCTCGGCAATGGCGGCGCCGAGCAGTCCTGCCGAGCGCCGCACGATGCCCGCGAGTTCTTCCGCCGTATAAAACTCGAGGCGAGCCACGATCCCGAAGCGGTCGCGCAGCGGATTGGTCAACATGCCGGCGCGGGTCGTGGCGCCCACGAGCGTGAACGGCTGGAGATCGAGCTTGACGCTGCGCGCGGCCGGACCTTCGCCGATCATGATGTCGATCTGATAGTCCTCGAGCGCCGGATACAGAATTTCCTCGACGACCGGCGAGAGTCGGTGGATTTCGTCGATGAACAGGACGTCGTTCGCTTCGAGATTGGTCAGCAGCGCGGCGAGATCGCCCGGGCGTTCCAGCACCGGCCCGGACGTCTGGCGCAGATGCACGCCCATTTCGCGGGCGATGATGTGGGCGAGCGTCGTCTTGCCCAGACCCGGCGGGCCGAAGAGCAGCACGTGGTCGAGCGGTTCCGAGCGCTTGCGGGCCGCCTCGATGAAGATTTCGAGCTGTTCGCGCACCTTGCGCTGGCCGACGTATTCGTCGAGCAGCTTGGGGCGCAGCGCGCGCTCGAAGGCTTCTTCGTTGGGCGAGACCGGGGTCGGTGCGATGATGCGCTCGGCGGCGAGTTTGTCGGTTTCTATCATGGCTGCATTGTAGCGCTTCGGGCGTCGCTTGCCGGGGCAGTGAGAGCCCGGCAAACGGGGGAGTCCGGCTCAAAATCCGACTCAGCCCACCAGACGCCCGCGTTTCACACGCAGGCCCCTGGTGGCCAGCGCCGCGGAGACCTCGGCCAGCGCCGCGTATGTTTCGCCGTTGTGCGCATGGCAGATAGCCACGCCGAGCGCGTCGGAGGCGTCCTTGCCGGGCGTGCCGGTGAGCGTGAGCAGGCGGGTCACCATCTCCTGCACCTGCTCCTTGCGGGCGCGTCCGTAACCGACGACGGCCTGTTTCAACTGCATGGGTGTGTATTCGAAGACTTCCAGCCCGCCCACCGACAGCGCCGTGATGGCCGCTCCGCGCGCCTGACCGAGCAGCAGCGTGGACTGCGGGTTGACGTTGACGAACACCTTTTCGATAGCGGCCTGATCGGGCCGGTAGGTGTCGACCAGTTCCGCCACGCTCTCGAAGATGATGCGCAACCGGGCGGGCAGGGAGCCTTCGCCGGTACGGATGACGCCGCTCGTCACGTATTGCAGGCGGTTGCCGTGCTTTTCGAGCACGCCGAAGCCGGTGACGCGCAGGCCGGGGTCGATACCAAGGATTCTCATGCGGGGGCCAATGACCGGCGCGCTGCGCCGATGCGGGCAAAAAAGCCAATATGGCCCGTATTCTGGCATACCCGCGCCGGGTCGCGTCGATTTGCCGCAGGCCGCGCGGCATCGGGCGCGCGGTGCTGCGCGTCGCGAGACGGCGGATTGTTGTACATTGCTTGTTGTTCAAGATATTCGACGGCCTGCTGCCGGGCCACCCCTTCCCGATGCTCTGGATCAAAGCGCTTCACATCGTTTTCGTCGCCTCGTGGTTTGCCGGTCTGTTCTATCTGCCGCGCATTTTCGTCAACCTGGCGATGGAAAGCGATCCCCGCGCGACGCAACGTCTGCTGCTCATGGCGCGCAAGCTCTACCGCTTCATGACGATCCTCGCCGTGCCCGCACTCGCTTTCGGACTGATTCTCTGGCTGTACTATGGCATCGGCCGCCACGGCGGCTGGTTGCACGCCAAGCTGCTGATCGTCGTGCTGCTCATCGGTTACCACCACGCGTGCGCAAGCCTGCTGCGCAAATTCGAGAATGGACGCAACACGCGTTCGCACCGCTGGTATCGCTATTTCAACGAGATTCCGGTGCTGGGTCTGCTCGGAGCGGTCATTCTCGCGGTGGTCAAACCGTTCTGACCGAATCGATTGACGAAGGCCCGAATGCCGGGCCATCGCCGTTTCGCGAACGCCACATCGTCATGCATCCATAGCGCCGGTCATCGAGCGCCAACCATCGATAGCAAGAGGAGTTTGCCGTGAGTCTGAGCTGCGAGTATTTCCTGGCGACGCAGTCGCCCTACGTCTACCTGGGGCACGCGCGTTTCGTCGAACTGGCGCGTCGATACGACGTCCGGATCCAGCTCAAGCCGATGGATCTCGGGCGTGTCTTCAACGGTTCGGGCGGTCTGCCGCTCGCCAAGCGCGCGCCGCAGCGTCAGGCGTATCGTCTGGTGGAACTGGCGCGCTGGTCGAAGTACCTCGGTGTGCCGCTCACGCTGGAACCGAAATTTTTTCCCGTGGCGGGCGATCCGTCCGCACGTCTGGTCGTCGCAACACAACTCGCACATGGCACGGACAAGGCGCTCGAACTGATCGGCGCCATCTCGAAGGCGCTGTGGGTCGAAGAGCGCAACATTGCCGACGACGCAACGCTGCAAGCCATCGCCAATGGATTGTCGCTCGACGGCAAGTCGCTGCTCGCGGCATCGGGCGGGCCGAGCGTGCAGGCCGCCTACGATGCGAATACCGATGACGCCGAGCGCGCAGGCGTGTACGGCGCGCCCTGGTTCGTCTTCGAAGGCGAGCCGTATTGGGGGCAGGACCGTCTCGATTTTCTCGAGCGGGCATTTGCCGAAGCCCGCGCGAAAAAGGGTTGAGCCCGCGAGTCCCCATAGCGGAGCGTTTCGGCCGCTGCCCCGCGTTGAGCGCCGCGGCGGCAATCCCGCAGGAGCGAAGAGCATGAGTCGTCCGGAAGTTGTGTTGTACAAGGGCGTGCCGCCGGATGTGCGCGCACGCTTGGCAGAGCATTTTTCCCTGATCGAATTCGACGGGGTGAACGACGGCAATCGCGCCGAGTTCGCCGCGGCGCTCGGCCGTGCCGATGGTGCCATCGGCGTTGGCGTGAACGTCACGCCCGCACTGCTCGACGGTGCGCCGAAGCTCAGGGCATGGGCCACCATCTCGGTGGGTTACGACCAGTTCGACGTGCCCGAGCTTACGCGTCGCGGCATCAAACTGATGAACACGCCCGACGTGCTCACGCAAACCACGGCGGACACAGTGTTCGCGCTGGTGCTCTCGAGCGCGCGCCGTGTCGTCGAACTGGCCGAACTGGTGAAAGCCGGTGGCTGGAAGGCGAGTCTCGGCGAAGAACACTTCGGGACCGACGTGCAAGGCAAGACGCTCGGCATCGTCGGCATGGGCCGCATCGGCGGTGCGGTGGCCCGTCGTGCGGCACTCGGCTTCGGCATGAAAGTGCTGTACAGCAACCGCTCGCGCAACGAGGCGGCGGAGAAGGCGTACGGTGCGCAACACCGTACGCTGCCCGAACTGCTCGCGCAGTCGGATTTCGTCGTGACGCTCGTGCCGCTGTCGCCGGCGACCGAACGTCTGATCGGTGCGGCCGAGTTCGCGCAAATGAAGCGGGGCGCGATCTTCATCAACGCGGCGCGTGGCAAGGTGATCGACGAAGCGGCGCTGGTCGACGCGCTGGCGCGCGGCCATTTGCGCGCTGCCGGTCTGGATGTGTTCGAGCGCGAGCCGGTCCCGGTCGACTCGCCGCTGCTCAGGATGAAGAACGTGGTGGCCCTGCCGCATATCGGTTCGGCCACGCATGAAACGCGTCATGCGATGGCGTCGTGTGCTGCCGACAATCTCATTGCCGCACTCACCGGCAAACCGCTGCAAAACGTCGTGAATCCCTAGTGCCGCATCACTTCCCGTCGTTCGCAGTACGACGGCGATTGATGACTTCCTTCGCGCGCGCGAGTTGCGAAGGAAGCCGGTCCCCGAGCCGTAGCGCCATGCCCACGGCGAGCACGTCGCCGATGGCCAGATGGGCGATACGGGAAGTGAGCGGCGAGTAGACGTCGGTATCTTCGTCGACGTCGGCATACAGCGCGACCGTCGCCTGACGCGCCAGTGGCGAGTTGCTGTGCGTGATGGCAATGACGCTCGCCCCGGCCGAGCGCGCAAGCATGGCGGCTTCCAACAAGTCCTGCGTGCGCCCCGTATTCGAGATCGCAACGACCACATCCCCTCGTCCGAGCAGTGCAGCGGACATGCCATAGACGTGCGGATCGTTGTATGCCACGGCAGGCACGCCGAGCCGGAAGAACTTGTGCTGCATGTCCTGCGCGGCGATGCCGGATGCCCCGGCGCCGTAAAACTCGATGCGATGCGCACGGGCGAGCAGGTCGATGGCCTGTCCGATGCTGTCGGGCGAGAGGTTGTTGCGCACCTGCATGAGGCTGCCGATGGTGCGGTCGAGCACCTTGCTGGCGATGCCGGGCACGGGTTCGTCCGGGCGCACGTCGCGGTGCACGAACGGCACACCCTGGGCGATGCCCTGCGCCAGACGGATCTTGAACTCGCGATAGCCGCTGCATCCGACCGCCTGACAGAAGCGGGCAATCGTCGGCTGGCTCACGTTGGCACGCTCGGCGAGTTCGTTCATCGACAAATCGACGACTTCGCGTGGTGCATCCAGGACATAGGTCGCAAGCTTGCGCTCCGAGGGGCGCAACTGGGTCAGCGTGGCTTCGATTCGGTTAAGCATGGGCAGGCAGGCACCAACAAAAGCAGACGCGCCGCGATGGCCGCAACGCGTCGTTCCCCGTATTGCCGTCGTGACGCGTCGTCGGCCCATGGCCGAAAGCGCGTGACGGACCGGCTTGTCAGGCGCCCACTATAGCACCCGCGTGCGGTATCGCAGGGGCCGTTCACCCGCTTGCCGGACATCGGTAAGTCATCAGAAATGTACAAAAACTACAAAAATACAGTATTTCATATTATGGTGCGGTGTTTCTTGATGCGACATGAATTCGCGTAAGTGACGGAAACAACTCGGTAAAATCCCGAGGGGAGTCGCCTTTCGATTGATGGGATGTAGAATTTCTACTAAACTCCGCTCCCAATTGCCTTATGCGGCATCTCTCCGGAGGCGCCGCCATCCCATTACCGGCGTGACCTTTTCCGCATGATGTCCGAGCCAACGAAGCCCCTGCACCCGACCGTAATGGCCGTCACCGCGCGCATTGTTGCGCGCAGCCGCGACACGCGTGCCGCCTACCTCGCTCGCATCGACGCCAGTGCCGGACGGTTTCCGCAGCGCGGCGCGCTCTCCTGCGCCAATCTCGCGCATGGCTTCGCCGCCATGCCGGTCAACGACAAGTTGATTTTGCGCGAGCAGCGCCGGCCGAACGTCGGCATCGTCACCGCGTACAACGACATGCTCTCGGCGCACCAACCGTACGAGCAGTACCCCGCGCGCCTGCGTGAAGCGGCACGCAGGCTTGGCGCGACGGCGCAGGTGGCGGGCGGCGTGCCGGCAATGTGCGACGGCGTGACGCAAGGCAACGCGGGCATGGAGTTGTCGCTGTTTTCGCGTGAAATCATTGCGATGAGCACGGCCGTCGCGCTCTCGCACAACATGTTCGACGCGGCGCTCATGCTTGGCGTGTGCGACAAGATCGTGCCTGGGCTCGTGATCGGCGCGTTGCAGTTCGGGCATCTGCCGACGATCTTCGTGCCCGCCGGACCGATGGCGAGCGGCTTGTCGAACGACGAGAAGGCGAAGATCCGCCAGTGGTACGCCACGGGCAAAGTGGGCCGCGACGCCCTGCTCGAATCCGAGTCGCAGGCGTATCACAGCGCCGGCACGTGCACGTTCTACGGCACGGCCAACAGCAACCAGTTGCTCATGGAAATCATGGGCTTGCATCTGCCCGGCGCGGCTTTCGTGCATCCGCACACGCCGCTGCGCGACGCGCTGACCGACGCAGCGCTCGCGCGCGTGCTGGCCATCGGCGCGGATACCCCCGATTACACCCCTGTCGGCCATGTGGTCGACGAACGTGCGGTCGTCAATGGCATCGTGGGCCTGCTGGCGACCGGCGGCTCCACCAATCACACGCTGCATCTGGTGGCGATGGCGCGCGCCGCGGGCGTTGTCATCGACTGGGACGATTTCGATGCGCTCTCGGCCATCGTGCCGCTCATGGCGCGCGTGTATCCGAACGGCAAGGCGGACGTGAACCATTTCCACGCGGCGGGCGGCATGGGCTTTCTGATCGGCGAGTTGCTCGATGCCGGTCTGCTGCACGACGATGTGAAGACGGTGGCCGGCCCGGGCCTTGCCCGTTACCGCGCCGAGCCGTGGTTGTCGCCCGAAGGGCTGGCGTGGCGCGCAGGGAGCGCCTACAGTGGTGATCGTGACGTCCTGCGCGGCCATGCCGAACCGTTCGCCCCCGATGGCGGGCTGCGGCTCATGCACGGCAATCTCGGGCGCGGCGTCATCAAGGTGTCGGCGGTCAAGCCGGAACATCGGCGCGTGGCTGCAACGGCACGCGTATTTACTTCGCAGGAAGCGGTCCAGGCCGCGTTCGACGCGGGCGAGCTGCGTCGCGACGTGATCGTGGTGTTGCGTGGCCAGGGGCCGCGCGCCAATGGCATGCCCGAGCTGCATCGCCTCACCCCGCTGCTCGGTGTCTTGCAGGACGAAGGGTTTGCCGTGGCGCTCGTGACGGACGGCCGGATGTCCGGCGCATCGGGCAAGGTGCCCGCCGTGATTCATGTGTCGCCCGAGGCCGCTGGCGGCGGGCCGCTCGCCCGCGTGCGCGACGGCGATCCGATCGTGCTCGACGCGAACGCCGGCATGTTGCACGCCGAAGTCTCGCCGGACGAATGGGCCAGGCGCGAGATAGCGCTGGTGCCGGTTTCGGGCGACGACACCGGGCGTGGGCTCTTCGGCCACATGCGTGCGGCCGTGGGTGCAGCGGAAACGGGCGCTTCCGTGTTCTTCGGTACCGAGTGACGAACCGTCGTCCGCCATCGGCAATCGTCACTGCATTCAAGGAAAACGTAATGAACATCAATGACATCGTTCGTGCCGGCCCCGTGGTTCCGGTGCTCCAGTTCGACAACGTCGAGCAGGGCGAGCAAGTCTCGCGCGCACTGCTCGCGGGCGGCGTGCGAGTTCTCGAAATCACGCTGCGCACCCCGGCGGCGATGGACGTCATCCGTCATGTGGCTGGCCTGTCCGACGAGCTGATCGTGGGGGTGGGCACGCTCACGCACCCTGAAGAAATGGCGCAGGCCGTCGCGGCCGGTGCGCGCTTCGGGGTGTCGCCCGGCTACACGCCTGCGCTGGGCGCGGCCGCGAAGGCCGCCGGTCTGCCGCTGCTGCCGGGCGTGGTCACGCCGTCGGACATTCTCATGGCGCTGGCCGACGGCTTCGATACCGTGAAATTTTTCCCGGCCGAGCCCTCGGGCGGCGTGCCGATGCTCAAGGCGCTGTACGGCCCGTTCCGCAGCGTGCGTTTCTGCCCGACGGGCGGCATCAGCGCGGAGTCGGCGCCGTCGTATCTGGCACAGCCGAACGTGGTGTGCGTGGGCGGTTCGTGGCTGACGCCCAAGGCGCTGGTCGATGCGAAGGACTGGGACGGCATCACGCGTCTGGCGCGCGCGGCGAGTGCGCTGCCGCGCGGCTGAACGCGCTGCGTCGCCGGCTTCATCGAAAAACAGGATTCCAATAAACGGGCGCGAGCCCAACGGGCATCCGCCCATCTAGCCAAACGAGGAGACCCCCATGGTCGCGGTGCAAGGCAACTTGTTGCTGGTGTACGCGCTTGTCGCGGTAATCGCGCTGATCCTGATGATCGCGCGTTTCAAACTGAATCCGTTCATCACGCTGATCGTCGTCTCGCTCGTGCTCGGGCTGGCGGTGGGCATGCCGATGGGCGGCATCGTCAAGGCATTCGAGACAGGCGTGGGCAACACGCTGGGCCATATCGCGCTCGTGGTGGGGCTTGGCACCATGCTCGGCAAGATGATGGCCGAGTCTGGCGGCGCCGAACGTATCGCGCGTACGCTGATCGGGTTCTTCGGTGAGAAGAACGTGCACTGGGCGATGGTCGTGATCGCGTTCATCGTGGGTTTGCCGGTGTTCTTCGAAGTCGGCTTCGTGCTGCTGATCCCGATTGCGTTCAATGTCGCCAAGCGCACCGGAACGTCGATGGTGCTCGTGGGCATTCCGATGGTGGCCGGTCTGTCGGTCGTGCACGGGCTGATTCCGCCGCACCCGGCGGCGCTGCTCGCGGTGACCGCCTACAACGCGGACATTGGACACACCATCATGTATGCGCTGATCGTGGGCATTCCGACAGCCGCCATCGCCGGCCCGCTGTTCGCCCGGCTCATGGCGCGTCACGTGGTGCCCAATCCGGACAACCCGCTGCTCTCGCAGTTCGTGGAAGCCGACCGTCCGATGGACAAGCTGCCGGGCTTCGGCGTTACGCTGTTCACGATCTTGCTGCCGGTCATTCTGATGCTCATCGGCAGCTGGGCCGATCTGTTCTTCGCACCGAAGACGTTCGCCAACGACTTCCTGCGCCTGATCGGCAACTCGGTGATGGCGCTGCTCATCGCCACACTCGTGAGCTTTTTCACCTTCGGCAAGCAGCGCGGATTCAACCGCGAGCAGATTCTGAAGTTCACGAACGAGTGTCTGGCGCCGATTGCCACGATCACGCTGGTCGTGGGCGCCGGTGGCGGTTTCGGGCGTATCCTGATGGATAGCGGCGTCTCGAAGGCCATCGTCGACGTGGCGAACAACGCTCACCTCTCGCCGCTGCTGCTGGGCTGGCTGGTGGCGGTGCTGATTCGCATCGCCACGGGATCGGCCACGGTGGCCATGACCACGGCTTGCGGCATCGTCGCGCCGATTGCGGCGGCCGCCGGCTCGACGGTCAAGCCCGAACTGATGGTGCTGGCCACGGGCGCGGGCTCGCTGATCCTGTCGCACGTGAACGACGGCGGCTTCTGGCTGGTCAAGGAATACTTCAACATGACCGTGCCGCAGACCTTCAAGACCTGGACGGTGTGCGAGACGATCATTTCGGTCGTCGCCCTGTTGCTCACGCTCGGCCTCGCAACGGTGGTCTGAGGCGGCGGAGGCGGGGATGCAGGGCGCACGGCAAGAGCAACACGTCGACGCAGGTCGGCACGGAACAAGGAGACGAGCCATGATCGTCGTGGTAATGGGCGTATCGGGCAGCGGCAAAAGCACGGTCGGGCAGATGCTCGCCAGCCGGCTGGGCTGCGGGTTTTCCGACGCGGATTCGTTTCACAGTCCCGCGAACATCGAGAAGATGCGTCGCGGCGAAGCGCTCAACGACGCGGACCGTGCCCCGTGGCTTGCCGCGATTCGCGAGGCCATCGTCGCGCGCCGTGCGGCGGGGCGTCACCATGTGTTCGCCTGTTCGGCGTTGCGCGCCCGTTATCGCGATGTGCTCGGCGAGCATGACGGCGATGTCGTGTTCGTCTACCTCAAGGGCGCTCCGGAAGTGATCGGCGAGCGCCTGGCGTCCCGTTCGGGGCACTTCTTCGACCCGGCGTTGCTGCAAAGCCAGTTCGATACGCTCGAAGAACCGCGTGACGCACTCGTCATCGACATTCGTGAATCGCCCGACGCCATCGTCGACACGCTTTTGCACAAACTTGCCGCCTGCCCCGGCGGCGCGCCGCTGACGTCCGCAGGGTCGGCACGCGTACAATAGCGGTTTATTCTTCTGCGCCGGCGCTTCGTGCGCCGGTCGTACGCATCAACATGGCCTCCTTCGAATTCTTTGCGCCCTGTCCTCGCGGACTGGAAGAGGCGCTCGCCGCCGAGCTTGCGGAACTGGGGCGCCTGGCCCCGATCTCGGTCGGCAAACAGGTGCCCGGCGGGGTGCATTTCGCTGGTCCGTGGGCGGCCGGCATGGCGGCCAACCTGCATTCGCGCATTGCCAGCCGTGTGCTGCTTCGCGTGGCACAGCAGAGCTACCGCACCGAACAGGACATCTACGAATTCGCCCTGCGCCAGCGCTGGGAAGAGTGGTTCGGCTATCAGCAGACGCTGCGGGTCGACGTCACCGGCATCAAGGCGCCGGTGCGCAGTCTCGAATTCGTGACGTTGCGCATCAAGGACGCCGTGTGCGATCGGCTGCGCGAGAAGACCGGCGCGCGTCCGAACGTCGATACGATGCAACCGGACGTGCGCGTGTTCGCTTTCCTGACAGCCACCGACGTCACGATCTATCTCGATACCTCCGGCGAGCCGCTGTTCAAGCGCGGCTGGCGTCTGGACAAAGGCGCAGCCCCGCTGCGCGAGAACCTTGCGGCGGGTATTTTGCGCCTGGCGGGCTGGCGCGCCGATACGGCGGCCGACATGGTGCTTTACGATCCGATGTGCGGCAGCGGCACGTTCCTGGCGGAAGCGGCGCAGATCGCGCTGGGCATTCCGGCGGGCGCGGGGCGCCGCTTCGGTTTCGAGAAACTCAAGGGCTACGACATCACCGCATGGCAGTCGCTGAAGGTGCAGGCGAGCGACGCGCAGCGCGACGCCCGTGTGCGCGGCGTGCCCAACTCGATCTTCGGCAGCGACATTTCCGGTGACATGCTGGTCAAGTCGCGCGCCAATCTTGAGCGCGCCGGTGTGGGCGACATCGGCCTCAAACAGGTGGATGCCCGCGATATGTCGCCGCCGGTGGATCGTCCGGGGATCATCGTCGCGAATCCGCCCTATGGCGAACGTATCGAAGTGAGGGGCCGTCGCGCGCCGCGCGATGCGCACGACAGTTATTCGCCCGACGTACAGGGCAATCGCGGCGGATTCCAGCGCAACCAGCCCGATGGTGTCGATGCCGAGTTCTTCCGTGCGTTCGGCGATGTGCTCAAGCAGCGCTTCACCGGCTGGAGCGCGTTTCTGCTCACCGCGGACATGAGCCTGCCGGGCCAGATGCGCCTGCGCGAGTCGCGTCGCACGCCGCTGTACAACGGCGCGCTCGAATGCCGTCTGTTCCGTTTCGACCTGATTGCGGGTTCCGTGAGAAAGCGCGGCGGTGATGGTGAGGGCAAACGCGAAGGCGGCGAAGCGTAGGCACGCCGCGCGTATTGTCCGATGTCACGCAAGAAGACCGGCCATGGCCGGTCTTCAGATTGCTGACGAACCCCTCGTTTTTCGGAGCGAGGGGTTTTTGGCTTTTAGGCAAGGGCGAATGGGCAGCGTAAGGGCGCGCACATTGAGAGACAAGCCCTCAGGACGCTCATGAGCCACCGAAACGGGCGCCAGAGGTACGAACGCTCGCCTAAACGCGCCCGTAGGCGCGCCACCAGCATCGCAATTTTCTTGATGTTCTGCGCCGCCGCAGCCAACAAGCACTGCTCGGCCACCTTGCGCAGCCCGCGCATGCGCGCATAGCGATGCCCATGCAGTTGCTTGGCATCGGCGAAGCTGCGTTCCACCGTCTCCTTGCGCCGCGCGTAAATGCGTCGCCCCCACTCGCTCAGCCGCCTCGCATCCACCCGCTCCTTGGCGCGCTCCCAGACATGGCGCGTCACCACCTTCACCGCGTTGGCACTGTTCGTGCACTGTGCTCGTACCGGGCAGCACCGGCATATCCGAGCATCGGATTTGTATTCCCGATAGCCGAGCCGGTTAGTCGTGCTGTACGGCAGCGCCTGTCCCTGCGGGCACACGTACTCGTTGCGGTACGCGTCGTACTGGAACTGCCGTTTGTAGAACAGCCCCGGCTTGTGGTTCGGCGTGCGATAGCCCATCACCCCGGCAATCTCCCGCTCCTCGAGCCCCTGGCACACCGCCGGCGTGAAGTAGCCAGCATCCAGCCCCACCGCTTCCACCTTGAACTCGAAGCGCTCGCGCTGTCGATCCAGCCGCTCCAGATACGGCTGGCTGTCGTGCACCGAGGCCGGCGTCACATGCGTATCGGTGATGATCGCGTGCTTCGCGTCCACCGTGCGGTGGTCCAGATAGAAGAACCCCTTCGGCTTGTCGTCCCGCACCATGTAGCCGCTGTCCGGATCGGTCCGGCTAATCTTGGTGTCCTTGCTCGACGGCGGCTCATCGCCGTCGCGATTCAGCGGCTTCTTGCCATGCGCGGCCCGGTCCGCATCCACTGCCGCATTGAGCTTCTCCAGATAGGCCGCAGGCGTCTGTTCCAGCTTTACCACGTCGAATTTGTTCTTGTTCGCGTTGGCTTTCAGGTGCGTGCTGTCGGTGTACAGCACCCGGCCATCGACCAGACCACGGCCCATCGCCTGGCGCACGATCTCGTCGAAGATCTCCTGATACACCGTCGTGTCCGTGAAGCGTCGGCGGCGATTCTGTGAGAACGTCGACGCATCCGGCACCTTGTCGGTCAGCCGAAACCGGGCGAACCACCGATAGGCGACGTTGACCTGGACCTCGCGCATCAACTGCCGCTCACTGCGCACTCCAAACAGGTAGCCGATGAACAGCAGCTTGAACATCACCACCGGATCGAGCGCCGGACGACCGTTGTCTGCGCAGTACAGATGCGCGACCTTTTCGCGGATGAATTCGAAATCCACTGCCGCGTCGATCTGGCGCAGCAGGTGGTCCTTCGGCACGAGTTCCTCGAGCGTCACCATCTCGAGTTCGTGCTGCGTGGGCGTCGGGATCTTTAGCATCCTGCTATTAAAAAACAAAACCCTCGCACTTGGCGAGGGTTTGTCAGCAATCTGAAGACCGGCCATGGCCGGTCTTTTGCTTTGGCGACGCATGCCGGGTGCGGGGGGCAACGTCCGTCAGCGCTCGGTGGCAGGGGAAGAGGGGCCGGCGCCCGGCGCCCGCGTGGCGGACGGTGCGACGGGCGGCGGCGGTGGGGGTGGCGGCGGTGGCAGGGCGGCGCGCTGCGCTGCGCGCCGATGCGCCGCGGTGACGGCGAGGCGCTCGCGAAGCTCGCCAGGCGCGACGCGGGCGCGGCGCGGATCGCACGTCACATTCTCCGGGTCGGACAGATCGCTCTCGTAGTCGGGGCCGGTGCGTGGCGAACAGCCCGTGACGTTCAGCGCCCCGACCGTCGTCACGTCCCGCAGCCACCGCTCGGTGTCGCAGGTGACGGCGCAATGGCTCACGATATCGTCGATTACCGCACCTTCGCGCGGATCGGGATGAATTTGCCAGATGTCGCGTGTCGCCTCCCAATGCGGCCAGATCTGGCCGCCTGCGCCGTAGTGGCAATACGCCAGCGCCTGATAGGCCTTGCGACAGGCGTCGCGCATCGCATAGCACGCGGGCCGGTCGAGCGTCGCGATGTCGAGCATCCGTCCCAGACTGCCATTGCGATCCGCCACGGCGCTGTAGAAAGACACCCGCTTGTTGACCGTGTCGAACGACCACGGCACGGCAATGCCGTGACCGAAGGTTTGCAGTATGCGCAGCGTCAGGATGTCGTCGGCGACGTGTGCTTCGCCCTCGCGCGTGAGCACGGATTGCGCCCATATATCGAGTGTCGGCGTGCCGGCGATGCGCTCGAAGATCGTCCAGCCGGTCGCGCGCGGGAGCAAGCGACGCACCACATCCACCGCGAGCGCTTCGGGCAGGCCGGTGTCCCTGAGTGCGTCGATCGTCACTTCGTGGTCTTCCAGCGTCGAGAGCCGACGCAGCGCCGCGGCCTGTTGCGCATTGCGCGCGGGTTCGCCGGTCGTCGTTCTGCCGATGTAGGTCTCGACCTCGCGCCCGAACACGCTGTCCGGATGCAGGGCGGCACGCGCCATGGCTTCCTTCGTCGGATTGCACTTCGGATTGAGCGCCCGGATATTCACGACATCCACCCAGCAAAGCGACCGGTAGACCGGTTCGAGGACGGGCGTGCTCGGATGCTGCGGCGGCGATGTCGATGCGCTCGCGGCCTGCTGGTCGACGTTCATCGAATGTTCCCTTCGGACAATGTGAGAGGCGACATTGTCGGGAAGGAGGCCGGCGCCGGATGTCGAGTTCGTTCGCCGGAATATCCAAACGGGGATGCCGGGCGTTCGCGCTCGCCGCGTTACACGCGGCGCGACGCCAGGAACCGGCGCAGGATGCCGTGCGAATAGTGACTGGCGACATCGCGCAGGAAGCGCGGGAAGTCGACGTGCGCCATGTCGTCGGCGGCGTCGGAGAGCGTGCGCATCACCGCGAAGGGAATGCCGTACTCGTGACACACCTGAGCGACGGCCGCCCCTTCCATTTCGACGGCAAGCGCCTGCGGCAGACTGCCGCGCAAACGGGTGACTTCGTTGGCGCTGGAGATGAAGCGGTCGCCGCTGGCGATTTGACCGATGTGCACGCACGGCGCCGCCATGCGCAGTTCGCTGCGCAACGCCGCATCGATGCGCGCGGGCATCTCCTCGGCGAGCCAGTCGCGCGCGGCTTGCGCGAGCGCGTCGCGCAGGATGCGCTCGGTGTCGAACGACGCACGTCCGAGCAGCGGGACTTCGTAACGGGGAAAGAGCGGACTGGCGTCCATGTCGTGCTGCGTGAGCGTGTCCGCGATGACGACGTCGCCGACGTGCAGGCCATGCGCGAGACCACCGGCCACACCGGTGAAGACGATCTCCCTGACGTCGAAACGGTGGATGAGCGCAGCGGTGGTCGCGGCGGCCGCCACTTTTCCAATGCGCGCAAGCACGATGACGCAGTCATGGCCGTGCAATCTGCCCACGTGGTAGTCGCGCATGCCGACATGCTCGACGTGAGCACCGGGCGCCATCTCCGCGAGCAGATCGGCGATTTCTTCGTGGAGTGCGGCGACGATGCCTAGGGTCATGATGCGGGACTCACTTTGCTTGTGGGACGCGCGCATTGTAGCGCGGGGCCGCACCCCGGGATGGCGTGCGGCCCCGCGTGGCGACGCAACCTGCGTCAAGCCAGCGTCGATGTCGATTATTCGACCGCCTTGACCATTTCTTCGATCACCTTCTTGGCGTCGCCAAAGACCATCATGGTCTTGTCGAGGTAGAAGAGATCGTTGTCCAGCCCGGCGTAACCCGCCGACATCGAACGCTTGTTGACGATGATCGTCTTGGCCTTGTACGCCTCGATGATCGGCATGCCGGCAATCGGCGAGGCCGGGTCGTTCTTCGCGGCCGGGTTCACCACGTCGTTCGCGCCGAGCACCAGCACCACGTCCGTCTGACCGAACTCGCCGTTGATCTCGTCCATTTCCAGCACCTGATCGTAGGGCACTTCGGCTTCCGCGAGCAGCACGTTCATGTGACCCGGCATGCGTCCCGCCACCGGGTGAATGGCGTAGCGAACGCTCACCCCCTTCTCCACGAGCTTGTCGGTCAGTTCCTTGAGGGCATGCTGCGCACGCGCGACGGCCAGACCGTAACCGGGCACGATCACCAGCGATTCGGCGTTGCTCATCAGGAACGCGGCATCGTCGGGCGAGCCGGACTTCACCGGGCGCTGCTGCTGCTCGCCGCCCGCCGCGCCAGCCCCCGGCGTGGCACCGAAGCCGCCGAGAATCACGTTGAAGAACGAGCGGTTCATCGCCTTGCACATGATGTACGACAGGATCGCCCCGGACGAGCCGACCAGCGAACCCGCGATAATGAGCATCGGGTTGTTCAGCGAGAAGCCGATACCGGCGGCCGCCCAGCCCGAGTACGAGTTCAGCATGGAGACCACGACGGGCATGTCCGCGCCGCCGATCGGGATGATGATGAGCACCCCGAGCACGAACGCGATGGCGGTCATCAGAATGAACGGCAGCCAGCTTTGCGAGAGGAAGAAGATCACGCCGAAGCCGAGCATGGCGATGGCGAGCAGCAGGTTGATCGTGTGCTGCCCCGTGAACTGCACCGGCGCGCCCTGGAACAGGCGAAACCTGTACTTGCCCGAGAGCTTGCCGAAGGCGATGACCGAACCCGAGAACGTGATTGCACCGACGAACGTGCCGATGAACAGTTCGATGCGGTTGCCCGGTGGCAGGAAGGTTTCCCCGGCCGGGACGATCCCGAACGCGGCAGGTTCCGCCACGGCGGCCACCGCGATGCACACGGCCGCCAAGCCGATCAGCGAGTGCATGGCGGCGACAAGCTCGGGCATCTTCGTCATCTCGACCTTGCGAGCGACGAAGGCGCCGATACCGCCGCCGACGACGAGCCCTGCCAGGATCAGGGCGAGGCCCGAATAGTTGCCGCCCGTCAGGCGGCGCAACTCGTAGATCAGCGCAATCGTGGTCACGGCCGCGATGGCCATGCCGATCATGCCGAACGCGTTACCGCGCCGCGCCATGCGCGGATTCGACAGTCCCTTGAGCGCCTGAATGAAACAGATCGACGCGACCAGATACAACAGCGTCACAAGATTCATGCTCATGTCAGTGCGCTCCCTTTGCTGCCGTTTCGTCGTTGGCCGCCGTCTTTGCGGGGGCCTTGTCCTTTTTCTTGAACATCTCCAGCATGCGCTGCGTGACGAGGAAGCCCCCGAACACGTTCACCGCAGCGAGCGCCACGGCGACGACACCCATCGTCTTGCCGAGATTGCCTTCGGTAAGACCGGCCGCGAGCATCGCGCCCACGATCACGATGGCCGAGATCGCGTTGGTCACCGCCATGAGGGGCGTGTGAAGCGCGGGCGTGACATTCCACACCACGTGATAGCCGACGTACACCGCCAGCACGAAGATGATCAGGTTGATCACCGTGTGATTGATCATTTCCATGGTTGAGCCTCTCCCTTATGCCGCACGCAGGACCTGGCCGTCGCGGCACATCAGGCACGCGGCGACGATGTCGTCGTTGGTATCGATGACGAGCTTGCCTTCCTTGTCGATCACGAGCTTGAGGAAGTCCAGCACGTTACGGGCATAAAGCGCGGAGGCATCGGCCGCGACCATGCCGGCGAGGTTGGTGTAGCCGGCAATCGTCACGCCATGCACCTTCACCACTTCGTCGGCGACCGACAGCGGACAGTTGCCGCCGCCGTTCGCGCCGCGACCTGCCGCCAGATCGATGATGACCGAGCCCGGCTTCATCGCCTTGACGGTGTCTTCGCTGATGAGCGTTGGTGCTGCGCGCCCCGGAATCAGGGCAGTGGAGATGACGATGTCCGCCTGCGTGAGACGCGCGTGAACGAGTTGCGCCTGACGGGCAAGCCACGCGGCGGGCATGGGGCGCGCATAGCCGCCCACGCCCTTGGCGATCTCGCGCTCTTCGTCGGTCTCGAAGGGCACGTCGATGAACTTGGCGCCGAGCGATTCGATCTGCTCGCGCACCGCCGGACGCACGTCCGACGCTTCGATCACCGCCCCGAGACGCTTGGCCGTCGCGATGGCCTGAAGCCCGGCGACACCGGCGCCGAGCACCACCAGACGGGCGGCTTTCACCGTACCGGCGGCCGTCATGAGCATCGGCATGAAGCGTTGATAGAGGTTCGCGGCGAGCATCACCGCCTTGTAGCCGGCGATGTTGGCCTGCGAGGAGAGCACGTCCATGCTTTGCGCGCGCGTGGTGCGCGGCGCGGCTTCCAGCGCGAAGGCCGTCACACCGGCCGCCGCCATGCGGGCATTGTTTTCCGTGTCGAAGGGATTGAGCATGCCCACGACCACGCTGCCGCGCGGAATCTGCGCGAGTTCTTCGGGGGAGGGGGCGCGTACCTTGAGCACGAGTTCCGCGCCCAGTGCGTCGGCGGGGCTGCCGAGCGTGGCGCCCGCAGCTTCGAAGGCGGCGTCGGGAACGCTTGCGGCGTCTCCCGCGCCGCGCCCGATCACGATCCGATGTCCTGACGCGACCAGCTTCTTTACCGTCTCGGGCGTGGCCGCGACACGGGATTCGCCGGCATGCGTTTCGGCGGGAATGCCGATTTTCATTGCGTATCTCCTTAGGTTTGTGAACTGATCTCATCAGAGGCCAAACCTGTAGGCCACATGCCGTGGGCCAGGGAGCCGCAGCGTCTGCGCTGCCGGGGCAGACGCACTACCTGTTTCGCCGCTGATGACATTAGTCCTGCACAAACCACTGCGTTCGAACTACTGCAAAAACCGGTGATGCGGTACTGCACCTGCACATTGCACTTCGCTAGTGCTCGAAGCTTACCCGAAGATTACAAACGCGCCTATTGCACGAAATGACATATGAACATGAACGAACCGGTATGAATCGGGCGACGTTGCGCAAGCATTCGTCACCAGGCAGCCGACCGACCGGTCGGTCACGAAAGCCGGCGTCTTCAGCGCCAAACCCCGCCAGACGGTAAAATGTCGCTTTTATCGAGGCGCTTTCGTCGCAATGCCGACCCCGCGTCCCGCAAGGATCCGCCATGAATGCACGCTGGAAGCCCAACGTGACGGTTGCAGCGGTCGTCGAACGCGACGGCCGTTTTCTGTTTGTCGAAGAGCAAAAGCGTGCCGGTCTGTTGATCAATCAACCGGCCGGTCATCTGGAACCGGGCGAATCGATCGTCGATGCCGTGCGTCGCGAGGTACTCGAAGAGACGGCGCATACGTTCGAGCCGAAGCATCTGCTCGGCATCTATCTCGCCCCGGGACCGGACGACATCGCGTATCTGCGTTTCACCTTCACCGGTACGCTGGGCGCGTTCGATGCTACGCGCCCGTTGGACGAGGGCATCGTCGGCACCCTCTGGCTCGCGCCGGAGGAAGTGCGCGCGCAGCGGGCGCGGCATCGCTCTCCCATTCTGGAGCGATGCATGGACGATTACCTGCGAGGGGTCCGTTATGACCTCGACATACTTCAGACCCATCCGGCACTGACCGGCGGGCAAGGCAACACATGAGTCAAAAACGCGTAGTAGTGGGCATGTCGGGCGGCGTGGATTCGTCGGTCACGGCGTGGCTGCTCAAACAACAGGGCTACGACGTCGTCGGTCTGTTCATGAAGAACTGGGAAGACGATGACGACAGCGAATACTGTTCGACCCGCCAAGACTGGATCGACGTGGTGTCGGTCGCGGATCTGATCGGCATCGATGTCGAAGCGGTGAACTTTGCCGCCGAGTACAAGGACCGTGTTTTCGCGGAATTTCTGCGTGAGTACTCGGCCGGGCGCACGCCGAATCCGGATGTCCTGTGCAACGCCGAGATCAAGTTCAAGGCGTTCCTCGACCATGCCGTGGCGCTTGGCGGCGAGACCATCGCCACCGGCCACTACGCGCGCGTGCGTGAGCGCGAGGGGCGTTTCGAACTGCTCAAGGCATTCGATCACACGAAGGATCAGAGCTACTTTCTGCACCGCCTGAACCAGAAGCAACTCTCGCGCACGATGTTCCCGCTCGGCGAAATGCCGAAGACGAAGGTGCGCGAGATCGCCGCGCAAATTGGTCTGCCGAACGCGAAGAAGAAAGATTCGACAGGGATCTGCTTCATTGGCGAGCGTCCGTTTCGCGACTTCCTCAATCGTTATCTGCCGACGAAACCGGGTCCGATGAAGACACCGGACGGCACGGTGGTAGGCGAGCATGTGGGGCTGGCGTTCTATACGTTGGGCCAGCGCAAGGGGATCGGCCTGGGCGGCAGCCGCGACGGCTCCGGTGAGCCGTGGTTCGTCGCACGCAAGGACATGACGAGCAACACGCTGTATGTCGTGCAGGGGCACGATCACCCGTGGCTGCTCTCGGGCACGCTCGATGCCGAAGACCTTTCGTGGGTGGCGGGCGAGGCACCGGCCGAGGGCACCCGCTGCGGTGCGAAAACCCGCTATCGCCAGGCGGACGCCGCGTGCGAAGTCGTGCGTGCCAACGCCAGCCTGACCCTATCGTTCCGGGACGCCCAGTGGGCCGTCACGCCCGGTCAGTCCGCCGTGTTGTACGACGGCGAAGTGTGTCTGGGAGGCGGGATCATCGCGTCCACGACGCCCGCGGCTGACGGTGACACCGGCACGCGTGCAGATGCATCGGGCGCCGCCTCGAAACACACCATCCTCAATACGCATTGAAGCCGCCGGCGCTCGCCGGGGGGGACACCCGGCAGCGTGCCGGCGCGTGTCCCCCCGCAAAAGCCCAGGAGGTTTCATGTTTTCGCGCCGATTTCTGGCTCTCTGGATCACCGTGGCGTTGCTCGTCGCAACGCTCGTGCTGGTACTCGTCGACGGATGGAATCCGCTCTGGCCAATACCCTTCGCTGCATTGGTCGTGCTCGGGGTGTGGGACGTCGTGCAGCAGCGTCACGCGGTGTTGCGCAATTATCCGCTCTGGGGACACTTCCGATTTCTGTTCGAGTTCATCCGTCCGGAAATCCGCCAGTATTTTGTGGAGGACGATACCTCCGAGACGCCTTTCTCGCGCGCGCAGCGCAGCATCGTCTATCAGCGCGCCAAGGGTGACGTCGACAGCCGTCCGTTCGGCACCGAAATCGACGTCAAGGCGACCGGCTACGAGTGGATTGCCCACTCGCTTGCACCGACCGTGCTGAAAGATCACGACTTCCGCATCACCATCGGGCCGGATCGCGCGCAGCCATATTCGGCGTCGATCTTCAACATCTCCGCCATGAGCTTCGGTGCGTTGTCCGCCAACGCGATTCGCGCCCTAAATCGGGGCGCCAGACTCGGCAACTTCATCCATGACACGGGCGAAGGTTCGATCTCGCCGCATCACCGTGAACAGGGTGGCGATCTGATATGGGAAGTGGCGTCGGGTTACTTCGGTTGCCGCAACGACGACGGCACGTTCAACGCCGGGAAATTCGCCGCGCAGGCCACCACGCCGCAGGTGAAGATGATCGAGGTGAAGCTCTCGCAAGGCGCGAAGCCCGGCCACGGCGGTGTGTTGCCCGCGGCCAAGATCACGCCGGAAATCTCCGCGACGCGCGGTGTGCCGATGGGGCAGGACTGCATCTCGCCGTCGCGCCACAGCGAGTTCTCCACGCCGCTTGGGCTGCTGCAATTCGTCGACCGCCTGCGCACGCTCTCCGGGGGGAAACCGACCGGCTTCAAGCTTTGTATCGGCCATCCGTGGGAGTTCTTCGGCATCGTGAAGGCAATGCTCGAGAGCGGCATTCTGCCCGACTTCATCGTCGTCGACGGCTCGGAAGGCGGCACCGGCGCCGCCCCGCTGGAGTTCACCGATCACGTGGGCGCGCCGTTGCAGGAGGGACTGCTGCTGGTGCACAACACGCTCGTGGGCGCGGGGCTGCGCGACAGGATCCGCATCGGGGCATCGGGCAAGATCGTCACGGCGTTCGATATCGCACGCACGCTTGCGATTGGTGCGGACTGGTGCAACTCGGCGCGCGGTTTCATGTTCGCCATCGGTTGTATCCAGTCGCAGAAGTGCCATACGGACCGTTGTCCGACGGGCGTGGCAACGCAGGATGCGTTGCGCCAGCGTGCGTTGGTCGTGCCGGACAAGGCGCAGCGCGTCCACCAGTTCCATTCGCACACGCTGCACGCCTTGAGGGAGTTGATTCAGGCGGCCGGTTTGTCGCATCCTTCGGACCTGCGCGCACATCACATCGTCAGGCGTGTGTCGTCCAACGAGATTCGTCTGATGTCCGAGTCGCTCAAGTATCTCGAACCCGGCGATTTGCTGCGCGGCCAGTTCCGCTATCAACTGTATGAGAAGTATTGGCCGATGGCGCGGGCCGACAGTTTTTCGCCGACGGAAGTCGCCTGACCGGAACACGGCGCGGCCGACGGATCGGTTTTCGAAAGACGACCCGACGCGATAGGGCGTCGGGTCTTTTCGTTTACCGATAGTTTTCTTCCCAAATACCAAAATCGCGGGCGGTGGCGGCTCACATTAAGGTCTCCACCGGATGATGCTCGCGCGCGTACTCGCCTATCGTGTGGCCTTCGACTTTGTCATCCCGCCGACGGATTGTCGTCAGAGGAGGAGCCTATGAGTACGGTGCGATTTCTGATCAGCCGCCACGACGTCAAACTCGATGTGAACGGTCTCGTGCACACGTTGCCCGCGGGCAGCATGACGGCGACCAGTTCGGACGCGACGATCGATGCCCCCGGGCCTGTGGTGTCTCACGATTTTCATGCCTGCGATTTGCAGGCGCTGTATCCGGACGTCGTCGATCTGCTCGACCGGCGTCCGTTGGGTGTCTTCCATCGGCAAGCGGCGCGCACGCTGATTCTCGAGCCCACGATGGTGGACGTGGCGATGACATTGCAGAACGTCGACCGAATGGCGATGCTGCGCTTTTTCTACGTCTACTGTCTGTGCCGCGACCAGCGCTACTTCTCGGCGATGTTGCGCCAGACGATCGCGGGCAGTCACTCGCTGTTCGATTTCGTCGAAGCGAACTTCCACCGGCCGTGGCCGGTGGGCCGGCTCGCCGAGGAGTTCGGTATGCCGTTGCGCAAGTTCCGTTATCTGTTTCAGCAGACGTACGGCATGCCGGCCAAGCAGTGGTTGCTCGAGCGCCGGTTGCGGCTCGCCCGGGATCTGTTGCTGTCGACGCGTCACAAGGTGCTCGACATTGCGCTCGAGTGCGGCTTCACCAATCACGCCCATTTCACCGATACGTTTCGCAAGCGCTTCGATTGCGCGCCCACGGAGATTCGTCTGGGCACCCCGCCGCAGCGAGGCGGCCGCCGTGTCGCCATGCCGCGCGCCGATGCCTACGCCGCCATGCGAGCCGATCTGGTGGCCGGACACGGCGCGATCACCGACGCGGGGGTCGTATGAACGTCGAAGAGATCCACCGCGGCATGGGCGAGGGCGTGCGTCAGTTGTCGGACGAAGCGACGCAGGCCGTTCGCACCCAGGAAGTCAACGACCCGCGACACATGCTCGACGTGCAGTTCAAATTGCAGCAGTTCTCCACGGCCGTGGGGTTGCATAGCGCCACGATTAAGCTCATCAAGGACACCGTGATGGGCATCATCGCCAAGATTGCCTGAGTTGTTGCCTGCGTTGCCCGAGTCCCGAACTTTCGGGACGGCGAGGGGCGAGGCGACACGACGGCGAGACGACCTCGACATGACGACGAACGCGTTTCAGTCCCCAGCGACAAGCGACACCTCCCAGTGGCTCGACGCCGCTACGCGTCAGCACATTGTCGAGTTGGCGCTCGCCGGGGCGCAGCACGGCCTGGCGACGCAGGCACGCGTGATACTCGGCGCGCTGCCGTCGCTCGTTCCGCACGAGGAAGCGTGTCTCGGTCTGCACGCCGCGCTGCTCATCGCGCTGGGCGATACCTCCGCCGCGCGTGTCTGCCTGACCGAACTCGCCGCGCGAGGACAGGCCGACGCCCCCACGGCCAACGTGCTACGGCATTGGCTTGAGGCGACCGAGGCCGATCCGACGCGGCGCGGGGTGATGCAGCCTTCGCCTGTACCGCTCATGTCTGCCATGCCGCCCTTGTTGTCGATGCCGTGCGCGTCCCCGGTTTGCGCTGCGCCGGCGCCCTCGCACGCGTCATCCTCATCATCCTCATCATCCTCATCCTCCACATCTTCCCTTCCTTCGTTATGACGACTCCTTCTCCTTCCCCTTCTCCGGTGACGGGATACCCGTGTGCTGCTGCGGTATCGGCGACAGTCCCTCCGGCCTCGCCGGCCGGTGCCTGTCCCGGCGCCGACGCTGCCCGCTTCGATCAGGCGCTCGCCAGCGCGCCATCGTTGCCGGAGCACCATCTGCTCAACGCGGCGGGCAAGCTGGCGAGTCACACCGAATATCTCGCGCAGCGCGCCACGCTGGACGAACGGGCGCTCGACGACCCGGCTCGGTTGCTCGATACGCAGCGCGAAATCACCGAACGGGTGCTCGCGCTTGAATTCGTCGCAAAGGTGGCGGGTGCGGCGACGCAAGGGGTAAACAAGCTGGTTCACATGCAATGACGCACGGCGTTCGTTTCGTGAGCACCGTGATGTCCCGTCTGCGGCGATGTGTGCACGTACGGCACTGGCTCGTATGCGGGTGTCTGCTCGTCCTGACCGGTTGCAAGGTCGAACTGCATCGCGCGCTGAGCGAGACCGAGGCCAACCAGATGCTCGCGTTGTTGCTTGTCTCCGGGCTTCAGGCGGACAAGCGCGCGGATACGGCGGGCATGACGATCCGGATCGAACGCGCCGATTTCGTCCGTGGCGTGGAAGTGCTTCGTCAACATGGCCTCCCGCGTCAAAAGCGCGCATCGGTCGAAGACGTTTTTCCGTCGGGACAACTGGTCAGTTCGCCCGTGCAGGAGCAGGCCAAGCTCATCTTCCTCAAGGAACAGCGTCTGGAGCGCATGCTCGCGGCGCTCGATGGTGTGATGGTCGCCGAGGTGTCCATCGCGCAGGTGCCCACGGACTCGGCGGGCCGCGCGACGCTTCCGCCCGGCGTGGCCGTCTTCGTCAAGTACAGTCCGGAGATCAACATGACGCAGCACATGACCGATATTCGGAGTCTCGTGCACGACAGCGTGCCCGGCGTGTCGCCCGAGCGAATCAGTATCGTGTTGCAGCCCGCCGACTATCGGCTGCCGCGCGCGGCGATCGAAGCGGCGGCGCAGACCGATGGCGCGGCGGCCGGTGTGAGGTGGCGGCCGCTGTTGGGGTGGGCGATGCTCGCGGCGGCGACGGTGGCGCTGGGGCTTTTGGGCGTCGTGGCGTGGCGTCGACGCGGCGCGTGGGTGGGCCGCTTGCGTCAGCGCGTCGCGAAAGCGACGTAGTGGGGGACGCACTGCTGGCGAGCCTCATCTGGCGACCGGGCCGGCACATGGACGATGGGTGGTGGGACGCATTCGGGTTGGCGGCATGGCGGGCGTCCTACCGTAAGCATCCGGCATGCCGTGCGAGCGTCGATCGACTGCTGATCGAACGGCGCGGATGGCCGGACGCGACGCGCCCCGGCGATTGCGCACCTGCGATGAGTGACGCCGCTCACGCCATGCTGCGTTCCGTGGCGAACCTGCGTCGAATGGCAATCGCTTATGGTCTGCGCTCGTTCGGTTGCCCGGATTACCTCCTGCTCGGCAATTACCGCAGGGCGCTGTCGCCGTGGCTCGACGCATGGCAGTGCGATCGTCTGCTGCTGACTCGGCAGGACTGGCCGGAGATCCGGGCATTGTCACCGGACGCGATCGTCTCGGCGGCGCTGGCGCATACGGGCGAATGTCTCGACGCCGCGCAGCCTACGGGCAGCGTCTCCGATGATGGTGTCGCGACGGTTCGTGTCGCGGCCCGCCTGTTGCTGCCCCCGCCGCCGCGGACGTCGTCAACGCTGATGGACAGTCCCGTTGCGGACGACATATGGCCGCGGCTCGCGGCGTTGGAGAGAATGCTATGTATGTCATCGACTACGCATTGACCCCCATGGAATCGATCGACGGCCCCGCTCCGGCGGGGCCGGTGCTTTCCCGCGAGGTGCTGGAGACGCTGCGCCAGCAGGCAGGCGAGCGCGCGCGTTGGATGGAAGCGGCTCGCACTGCGCGGGATGCGGCCAGCGCCGAGCACGCGCAAGCGCTGCGCGACATCGAGGCGCAGCGAAACGCATGGCAGGAAGCGGCGCGGGCGCAGGCGAAGCAGGACGCGCAGACACTGGCCGAAGCGGCTCGCCAGGCGGCCGTCGTGCAGGCGGTGGAGTGGCTCGTCGACGAGGCTTCGATGGAGCGGGAGATCATGCGTTCACTGGAACGCCGCATCGCCGACGCGCTGACGGTGGCGTTGTCGAATTTCGTCGACAAGCTCGATATCGGTGAGCGTTTTGCGCACCGAGTCTGCCGTACATTGCCCAGCCTGGTGCGCGACGGCGCGCTTGTGCTGCGCGTGCCGCCCATGCAGCAACGCGCAATCGCCGACGCACTGCGCGAGGCGGACATCGTGCTGGCGTGTTCCGCGGACGCGACGCTCGCGGGGCGGCAGGCGCGTCTCGAAAGCGAATGGGTGACCGTCTGCCTGGATCTCGATGCGGACCTGGCGGCAGTCATCGACCGTTTGCGCGTCGGTCCGAGTCTGGAGGTCGCTTATGGTTGAACGTCTGCCGTCCTCGAACAATCCGCGTGTGGGGGGCACGCAGGAGAATGCGGCCCTCGAACGAATGCTTGACGACGAATGGCAGGCGCTCGAAGCCGACGCCATGTCGGCCCGCGGCACGTTCGCCGATGTGCCAGGCCATGTGGCCCTGATCGAAGCGACCATCGCGCAAAACGAGGAGGCGGCGTTTGCGGAGTCGCAGGAGAATCTCAGCTTCGCACTCGGGGTACGTTTTCGCCGCACGGGCGAGCGTGATGTGCGCGACGACAGGCAGCGTGCGCGCGCCCTGTTCGAGCAACAGATGCACCGATTTGCGCGCGTCAACGGGGCGCAGTTCGAACGGCTGCGCGGGCAGTTGCGCGACTTACCCTTCGTTCCGGATCCGCTTCAGCTTATTCGGCAGGCGCAGTTGTCGGCGGGACACGCTGCGCTGGTTGTTGCCGCATGGCTAGCGGACAGCGGACTCGACGTCGGTACGCGACACCGGTTGCGGCGCGTGTTGGACACGCTGACCGCGTCGCAAACGTGGAGCATCGAAGCGTTCGCCGCGCTTGAATGCGGCGATGGCGCGGCCCCGGGCATGGCCTTGATGCAGCAACTCAAATCGCTCTTTCGCCAGGCGCAAGGACCGCAACGCACACTTACGCAATGGTTCGACGAGTGCCGTCGATTCAGCCAGCGCCGTGCGCGCTTGCGGGCGCTTATGCAGGCGCTGGGTCTGGAACTGGGAGCGCAGCAGGCGGATGCCGATACGCAGCGTCTATCGGCCGTGATCGACGACTTGCGCCGCGTGGTGTTGTTCCTCACGCTCGAGTCGGCCTGCGAGTCGTCGGCGCGTGCGGTGCGTGAAGCGGGCTGCCGGGCGTTCGATACGGACGCGATGATTGCCGAGGTCCTCACACTGCTCGATCAGCCGTGGGTCGGTGCGCAGTGGCTCACGCAGCGGGCTTCGCACCTTGGAATGACGACGGTCGACGTTCGCTACGCCTTCGCGCGCGGTCTGACGCACCTCGTCAAGTCGGCCGATGAAGGGTGTTTCCGCGACGACACGCAGCGCGAGGCGCTTGAAGAGGCGCTGGACACCTGGCGCACGGAAATCGCGCAGGAAGGCGATGCCATGAGAGGGTGACGGGCGCATGCTCCATGCGCCGCGCGCAAGCGATGCTAAAAGGGAAGGGACGGAGGGCGAGGCGGGGTGACGACGGGTCAGGCGCGCAAATGCTCCCGGCAGAGCTTGATGCGATCGTAGAAATCGGTGAGCGCCTGCGCGAAGGGTTCCGGTTCGGCGGCCGAGTCTTCCTTGACTTGCGCGTGAAGGATCAGACGGTTGTCATGCTCGCGCAATTGCACGTGCCCTGTGACCGCCCACTCCGCGGGTTCTATCAGAAATTGCAACAGGCGTTCGCTGTTCGCTCTGTGCAATCGTGCCGCTTCGTCGGTCGCCACTACGGCGTGAATGCTGCACACCTGATTGTCCAGCGTCTCCACGATGATGCTGGGCGACGCGTTGAACGTCAGTTCGATAGGCGAGTGGTTGTCGACGGCGTCGATCTTGCCAGGGTCGCAGCCGATCAGTTTCAGAGCTTCGACGAGAGTTTGCGCTAGATCGTAACTGGGCATGATAAACGTGGAGAGTGGAAGGTTTCGATGGCGCGCCCGGTACGAAGCCCGTGCCAGAAGACCGGGGACGATGGCAGAGGTTCCCACGTTTGGCCGCCCCTAACTTTGGTGGCGTGAACCGCGTTGTGGCTTCCGGGCACGTGCATGCGGCGATGTGGGGACTCATGGGGACGACGGTCTGCATGGCATGCGTGATTGTCCGCGGCATTGTCGGTTCGGCGAGTTTTTCGACAACGGATACGCTGTCGCCTGCCGCTTTCGCGATATCTCCCGGCGTCTCCGGCCGTCTCCGTTGGTTCCCGGCTGCACCGCAGCGACGCGTCAGGGTAGCTTTCCATACGATGTGCTGTAGCGGCGCGAGAGACTTTCAAGAATTGCCTGCGCCGCCGTCACCGCCTGCTTTTGTGTCCGCGCCCGTGCATGTTGCGGCGGCGTGAGCGGCGTACGCAACACGGCGTCGAGCGTGCGGCCAGCACGATCGAGTTTGGCCGCAACGTCGCGAGATACCGTATCGGGCGACACCGCGAGGGCATCCTCAAGTCGGGTCAGACGAAGCGTCATGGGACGTCTCCGGGGTGAGTGGCAGGTAAAAGAGCCGGTCATGTGCGCTGATCGACACACCATCGGGATGGATCGCGACGATCCGTGTCCCGCCGGGTAATCGCACGCCTTGCGCGAGGCGGGTGCCGTCGGCAAGCGTGATCTGCGGTGCGCCGGGCGATCCGCCGATGCTGACCAGCGGCGCGGAAAAGCCCGTTTCGCCGAGTGTGGGAATCGGCGACGGAAGCGGCTCGATGCGCAACGGCATGGCGTTCGTTGGCCGGTTCCATGTGTCTGCAATGCCTTTTAGCGATGCCTGCCTGCCCGGCGATAGTGCGCCGGTGAGCCGCCATCCGCTGCGATCGCGCGAGATACCGATGCCGCGCAGTTGTCCCGCGTCGCGTAACGTTTTCACCAGTCGCTCGAAGCTGTTCGCGGCGCTGTCGGCGATCCGCCATCCGTGCGGCAGCGAGAGGGCGTCAAGCGCATCGGACGCCGCCCGCCATCGTGCATCGGCAATCAGCGGTCCGCCTACGAGCAGTGCGCCATCCTGCGCCACGCTCACCTGTGCCGCGCCGAAGCCATGGAGCCGCAGCAATGTGCCGACGGTTTGCACGGCAGTCTCCGGACACCATGTCTCGTCGCTCAGTGCCGTGCCCAGCCAGCGCGCTTCGGCACGCAATCGCGCGCGTGTGTCGTCGTCGAGACAGCCGCCAGACAACCGGACGGTGCCCTCCATGGTGCTGAGCTGGACATTCGGCGCGATGCGCGCCGCCAGGGTTTTCAACGCGTCCGGCTGCGGCGCACGGGAGATGACGTTGGCGGTGCCCGTTCGCCACATCGCAACGCCGGCACCGGCAATCAGCAACGAAAAACCGGTGGCGGCGAGCCAGGCGATGGTCGAGCGGCGCCGGGAGCCGTCGCCCGCCGATACGTCGGCGGACGCCGCCGCCGGGGAGGCCGCACGGCGAACGGGGCGTTTCGGCGACGGCGAAGGGAACGGCTGACTCCCGTCGCCGAGCCATAACCCGAGGCCCGCCAGATCGATGACGGTGTGCAGGGGCAGGGCAGGCGCGTTCTCCGATGCGAACGGCTCACCGTCCACCCAGACGGGGGCCGTGGTGGCGAGACGTACCTCATCGTCGCCGATGGACAGCGTCACCGGCCCGTCGTGTTCGAGCGTCATTGCAATGTCGGCGTCGGCATGGCCGAGGGTGAGCGCGCCGACCGGCAGCGGCATGGGACGCCCGGCGAGCGGGCCGTCGAGGAGCGTCAGGGTGAGCATCGTCAGGCGCTCGGGAGAACGGCCGCCGGTTCGGCCTTGATCAGAAACAGACGCATTACGCTGTCGTTGCGGTTGCTCGTCGAACTGAACAGCCGGCCGATGATCGGCAGATCGCCCAACAACGGGATCTTGCGCTCGTGCTCGTGCTGCGCATCCTGCACGAAGCCGCCGAGAAGCAGCGACTGTCCGGCCTGCAGCGTGGCGTGGGTCGAAATCGACGAGTTGCGTATCGTCGGGACTTCGTTGCGGACGTTGCGCTCGCTGCGCACTTCACCACCGTCTTCGATATTGAGCGTGAGCATGACCTGCTCGCGTGTGCCGTCCTCCTCCGGCTCGCCCTCCTTCGGCACGAGCCGCGGCGTGACCCGAAGCAACGATCCCGACGTGACGCTCTCCAGCTTCGCGACCTTCTCCCCCGAGACTTTCGTGTAGAACGTCACGCTGCGATCGAGCACGGCCTGCATGTTGTCGAGCGTCACGATCGATGGCCGCGACAGGACACGTGCCTTTGAGTTACGCTCCAGCGCGCTCAGATTGAGCATGAACTTGTTGGTGTCGCCGACCAGCGTGGTGAACGTTCCCGAGTCGCCGTCGTTCATCTGGCTCGACTGCCCATTGAGCGACACGGTGCCGAAGCCGCCGAGCCGGGCGCTACCGGAAATGTCGACGCCGAGCTCGGCGATGTCGCTGGCATTCACGTCGATGATGGCAACGGAGATGTCGACCAGCCGCGGGCGAACGTCGAGTTGGGCGATGAGATCGCCGTAGATCGGCAGATTGCGACGCCTCTCGCGCACGATCACGGCATTGCGGCGCGGATCGGCGGAAAAGCGCGGCGTGCCGCCGGTGCCGGTCCGTGCGACGTTGGCGATGCCAACGTCACGTGCGGCGTCGGGACGGCCGACCGAACCCGCCGGGCGGGTTGACGTTGCGGTGGCGACGAGCGGACCGGCGCCGAGTATCAAGTCTTTCAATACGCTGACTACGCCTGGCACGACCACTTCCTGCCCGCGATAAAAGTACCTCGTATCGTCGGCCGTTGCGAATTTCAAAGGAAATATCTTGATGGTCTCTTCGCTCTCCTGCTGATCGCGGGCGTCGCGCTCGACGTATTCGGCGAGCATTGCGACGGTGTCGAGGCAGGCCGGCACACCCGCGATTTCAAGCGCGTGTGTCGCCGGAATCGCCCGTGCCACGCAGTGTTTCGGATGAAGCACCCCGGCGTCGCGCAGGTGACTCAGGAGGGCGCCAGGCGACGCGTACCGCAACGGCATGACACGTCGTGAGGTCTCGCTGGCCTTGTAGACGTTCAGCGTCTGACCGTCGAAGTACCACGAAAGCCGATAACGTTCCGACAATGCGTCGAGTGTTTCCTGAGCGTTGCCTGCGGGCAGCGTTCCAATGAAGCGGTCGTTGACTTGCGGGCTCACGACGGTCGGAACGCCGTGATGTGCGCCGAAGTCGCGTAGCAGTTCCGCCAGCGGCGTGCCGGCACTCTGGAAGACGAACGGACCGCCGTGCCAGACGGGGACGGACGCGACGAGGGGCGCATTCATCGGGGAGGCGAATGCCGGGAGTGCGGCCGAGGCGGCAAGGACCGCCGCGACCCCGAACCCGGATGTCGTCAGCGCCGCGAGCGAGCGCAGGAACCGCGGCAGGCGGCGGGCGAGATGGGTCGGACGCGCGAAGCGACGAAAGGAGGGCAGACACACTGCCCACACGAACCACATGCAGTGGAAGGAGGGGACGGACGGTACGGAAGATACGAGCGAGTACCGCATGTCAGCCACGTCGTAGTGCTTGAAGGCGTTCGGCGGCACCGGCCGCCGTGCGACCGGGATCGAGGCGTACGCCGTGGGGGGTGAGCGAGGCCGGAAACGTCGACCGGACAGCCGGCGGGCGCAGGTCTTGCGACGAAAGCATCTCGCAGGCGAGCAACTGACGGCGCAATTGCGCCTCCACTTGCGCTGCCGGCGTGTCGGCGTCGAAACGGTGTACCCACCAGACGACCTTATCCGCGATGCACAGGCTGTCGTCGCGCAGCGACGGCTGCCCGGCGAGCGCAAGCGAAATGCGGGTCAGCCAGCGCGACAACATCGCTTCCGTCGCACCTGCCGCCGTCGCGTCCATGGCGTTCGCTGCGTCGTTTGCATTCGTCGACATTGCCGCAACCGGTATATCCGCCGCGTCTGCCGGTGTGCCGAGACCGCTCGCTTCGGCGGACGGTCGCATTGACGGCGAGCCGGGAACAGGAAGTGCCACTGACGTTGCCACGCAGTAGCCGCCGGCGGCTAGGCACGTCCATGCGCGACGACCGTCGAGGTCGAGCAGGGTACGGGTGCCTTGAACCTCGCACGGGGTAATCCAGTCGAGAGCGGCAAGCGCAAATGGCAAACGCATAGGCTGATGTCGGAGAGGGTGCCCGCGCACCAAAGGCGAATGAAGGGTTTGATCCGGCGCACGTTCGGTGCGGTGAGCCAACGTTCGGTGCGATGCCGCCAATGTCGCAGTGGCATGGGTGACCGGTGCGCCGTCCGGCGTGCAACGCGACGCTGATCCGGCGCGCCCTACGGGATGCGCTTCGGTACGCCATGCCGGTCCCGCGCCTGCTGTCGCCGACCGTTCGGCTGCACGGACAAGGACCGTCATTATCGAGCGCTGTGTCGCGGACACCATCCGGCACAGACCTGATCTCACTGTCGAATCCTTAAATTCGCGGTGTTTTCCTACGCCGGCGATCAGGCGAATACACAAGATTCGCCGAGTTGGCCCGAAGTCGAAAGAGAGTGAACAAAAATCCGTATGAATGCTACTGACTAACTGCTGAGGAGTTGCGCATGACGGGGTGTACGGGTGTCATCGTTGTCGAGGACCACGAGTTGCTGGCCGACGGGCTGTGCCGTTTGATAGAGGGCGAACTGGGATGGTGTGTGCTGGCCAGAGTCGCCAATGGGCTCGACGTGTATCGCGCCTGCGTGATGCATCGGCCGGCGCTGGTCGTGCTGGATCTGGGGCTGCCGGGAATGGACGGCATCGACGTCATCAGGCAGTGCGTTCAGCGCTGGCCCGAGTTGCGAATCGTCGTGCATTCCGCGAGCGACGACGGCGAGCGCGCACGGCAATCGCTCGAAGCCGGCGCCGGGGCGTTCGTTCTCAAAAGCAGTTCGCGTGAGACGCTGATCCACGCGATCGATGTGGTCATGCGCGGCGAACGGTTCGTCGATCCCGCCGTATTCGGCATCGTGCACGACCCGACGGGCGCGCAGCCGGCGCTCGATCCGCAGACCGTCGAAGTACCGGAGAAGCTGCTGACATTGCGCGAGCGGCAAGTGCTCAAGCTGGTCGCGGAAGGGCTGCGCAATCGTGACATCGCGGCGCTGCTGTCGATCAGCGTGAAGACGGTGGAGACGCACCGTCTGAACATGATGCGCAAGCTCGACGCACATAACGTTATCGATATCGTGAAATGGGCACGCCGGCTGCGCATGATGGTGTGATGCGCGCCCTCGGCCGGTACTGTCACATCGACGCCGTGCCGGGGGAATTTCAGGTCTGTGCCGGATAGCCGGCGCTGCTCCGGATGCGCGACCATCTTCGCTGCCGTTTTCTCCGTGCACAGTATTGAGCGCAAACTGTTCAACGCCGGCGTTTCAATACCGGCTTGTCAACGCCGGCTTGTCAACGTCGACTTATCAAGGTCAACTTCTCGGCGCCAACCGCGCCTTACGTATCGCTTAGCCGCTTCCGACAATACGCCATCGATGGACACTCAGACGCAGCGCAAGCTCGAACACCTTTTCGAATTGCTGGCCTTGCCGCCGCAGCGCGTTACGCCGCGCATGCGCGTTGCGCTTGGTCCCTGCGTATTGATGACGGATGTCGATGCGAACGGTGTCACGTTGGCGCTGACACTGTTTCGGCGCGTCTCGGGTGCACAGCGATGCCTACCGCTATTGCTGCAAACCTGCGTGCCGGAGTGGAGCCTCGGTATTCCGGTGCGTGCCTGTGTGGCGCAGGGCAGGCCGATGCTGATCGCTACGCCGCCGATACGTGGAAATTCGCAGGCCCTCGAATGGGTGTCGTGTCTCAGGCGCATGCGGCGACTTCTGGAACGAATCGATGCGCAACGACAGCGGGAGACGCGTTCATGACACGCCTGCCCATTTGGCTGCGCGTGGCCGCCGGACGTCAGGACATCGTCCTCGCGGGGCTGCTGCTCGTAACCGTGCTGATGATCATCATCCCGATGCCGCCGTCGGTGATGGACCTGCTCATTGCACTCAATCTCGGAGTCTCGCTGCTGTTACTGATGGTCGCGCTGTATATCAATGAGCCGCTCGACTTCTCAGCCTTTCCTTCCGTGCTGCTGATGACCACGTTGTTCCGGCTGGGACTCACGATCAGCACCAGCCGGCTCATCCTGCTGCATGCCGACGCGGGCGACATCGTCTACACGTTCGGCGATTTCGCCGCGGGCGGAAACATTGTGGTCGGAATGATCGTGTTTCTGATTATCACCATCGTCAACTTCATCGTCATTACGAAGGGCTCGGAGCGTGTTGCCGAGGTCGGCGCGCGTTTCTCGCTCGACGGCATGCCGGGTAAGCAGATGAGTATCGACGGCGACCTGCGCGCCGGCACGATCGACGCCGCGGAGGCGAAGCGCCTGCGACGCGTCGTGCAAAAGGAGAGTCAGTTCTACGGCGCCATGGACGGCGCGATGAAATTCGTGAAGGGCGACGCGATTGCGGGGCTCGTCATTATCGTCGTGAATCTGCTCGGCGGCATTGGCGTCGGTGTGTTCATGCGGGGCATGAGCGCTGGAGACGCGGCGGCTATTTACGCCATTCTGTCCATCGGCGACGGGCTCGTGTCGCAAATTCCGGCGCTGCTGATTTCCGTCACGGCGGGGATCATCGTCACGCGCGTGCCCGGTGAGCATCGTCGCAATCTGGCGCGTGAGCTGACCGATCAGCTCGCGGCGCAGCCACGTTCGTTGACGCTGGCGGCCGTGGTGCTCGTGCTGTTCGGGTTGATCCCGGGATTTCCGATGCATTACTTTCTGCTGCTGGGCGGACTGGCCGGCGGGGCTGCATGGTGGGTAAAACGCCTCGCGGCGCAGGGTACGGGAGCAAAGGATGCCACTATGGAGGACGGTGCACAGTCCAAAAGCGAGCGCCCCGGCGCACAGCCTTTGCTCGCGAAGATCGGCGTGGCGCTGGCGGACGGCTGCGGTGGCATCGACGCAGTTTCGGCATGCGTCGACGCGCTGCGCCATCAGAAATTCGAACATTTCGGTGTGCCGATGCCGGAAGTGCAGGTTGTCGTCGATGCTGCGCTGCCGAGCGGCACGCTGGACATCCAGCTGTATCACGAGAGTGTCCTGACCGTGGATGTCGCGCTCGACGCCGCGCTGGCTTCCTGCGACGTGGCACATCCGGTGACCGCGTTGCGAAGCCTGAGTGCGGGGGCACCGCGCGAGACGCCGTTACCGTTCGGCGGACAGACGCTTTTCTGGCTCGATGACGCACAACGCCGCGAATGGACAGCGTCCGGCGGCACCGTCGCCGAAGGCGCGGATCGCGTGGCGCATTGCATCTCGCTGGTCATCGACGCGCACGCCGCCGACTTCCTGGGGGTGCAGGAGGCGCGATTCCTGATGGACGCGATGGAGGACCGCTATGGCGAACTCGTCAAGGAGCTGCAGCGGCAGCTACCGATCAGCCGCACGGCCGAAGTGCTGCAAAGGCTGGTCGCGGAAGGCGTGTCGATTCGCGATCTGCGCCGGGTGTTCGAAGCACTGATCGAATGTGCGCCGCGCGAGCGGGACCAGATCATGCTGACCGAGTATGTGCGGCTGAGTTTGCGTCGTCACATTACGCGGCGCTTTCGTCGCGGCACGGCACACATCACCGGATGGAATGTGGGACGAGGCATCGAAGATGCCGTTCGCGCGGCGGTCCGGCAGACCGCTTCCGGGTCGTATGCCGATCTTAACCCGGCACAGACCGATGCGATCCTCAATGCCATCGATGGGGCAGTGAATGCGCATGACGGTACGCCTGCCGTCCTGTTCACGGCGATGGACGTACGCCGCTTCGTTCGCAAGCTGGTCGAGCGTGAGCGAGCCGACTTGCCGGTGTTGTCGTTTCAGGAGGTCGCCGACGAGCCGCATGTGCGTGTGCTCGGCACAATCGACGTGCAGGGAGCGGTCTGATATGCGACGCCCCGATACCGCCCGAATTGCCAACGGACTGCGCCGCACGCTCGATGCGCAACGCAAGGCTTGCGAGGACTTGCGGCGCAGCGCGAACCGTGACGTCCGTTATGGCCGCATCGACAAGATCACGCCCAACGCCATGCGCGCGTGCCTGCCGGGCGCGGCACTCGGCGAGCAATGCCGCGTGGTGTCGCCGGCGCTTGACGCAGAGGTTATCGCGGTGGAAGGGCGGCACGTCTGGCTTGCACCGTATGCGGAACCGAATGGCGTGGCGAACGGGGCGCTGGTGCAGGCGATGGGAACGGCGTCGCGCGTGGCGGTAGGCGAGCACCTCGCGGGCGACGTGCTGGACGGGTTGGGACGTCCGCTGGGCACGGACCAGGCAGCGAACGGTGTGGTGAGGCCAAGCGCATCGCAGGCCACCGCATGGCGGCCCCTGGATGCGCCGCCGCCGCCCGCCATGAGCCGTGCCCTCGTCTCGACGTGTTTGCCCATCGGCATTCGCGCCATCGACGGGATGCTGACATGCGGTCGCGGTCAGCGGCTCGGAATTTTTGCGGCGGCCGGCGGTGGCAAGAGCACCTTGCTCGCGATGATGTGTCAGGGCGCGGCAGCGGACGTCATCGTGTTGGCACTGATCGGCGAGCGCGGCCGCGAGGTGCGCGAGTTCATCGAGCAGGGACTCTCACCGCAGGCACGTGCACGCACGGTGTGCGTGGTGGCGACCTCCGATCGCCCTGCGTTGGAACGTATGAAAGCGGCCTATACCGCGACAGCCATTGCCGAGGCGTTTCGGGACGAAGGCAAGGACGTGCTGCTGCTCATGGATTCGCTGACCCGCTTCGGGCGCGCGGTGCGGGACATCGGCATGGCGGCGGGCGAACCGTTGGGGGCGACGAGCGGATTGCCGCCGAGCTTCTATGCGCGTCTGCCGCGTCTTCTCGAACGTGCGGGCACCGGCGAGCGCGGCAGCATCACGGCGTTTTACACGGTGCTCGTGGAAGGCGACAACCTCGACGAACCGCTGGCCGACGAAGTGCGCTCGATCGTCGACGGCCACATCGTGCTGTCGCGGCGACTCGCGCAGGAGAATCACTATCCCGCCATCGATGTGCCGAGGAGTCTTTCCCGTGTGATGTCGCAGGTGACGAGCGCGCAGCACGTCGAATGTGCCGCGCGCGTGCGACGCGCGATGGCGCTGGCGGCGGACGTCGAACTGCTCGTCCGCGTCGGCGAGTATCAGGCCGGACACGATCCGGATACGGACGATGCGCTTGCCCGTGCGCCGGACATTCGCGCATTCCTGTGCCAGGCGCAGCATGACGTCGCGCCTTTCGACGACACCCTTGCATGGCTGGAACATCTCGCGAACTGAAAGACCGCGAGGGCATCGACTCGCTGGCGAAGCTTGCACGTCGCCGCGAGACCGGCATGCGGGCCGCGTTGGCGCGTCTGACGGCGGCGGCGAACGAGGCGGACGCCGCCGCGGCGGCGTATGAGCGCGCGTGCGCGGCGCAGCGTCGCGTATGGCAGGAAGCGCTGTCTCGCGGCGGTATCTACGGCCCGCGCGAAGCGGCGGGCGCGTCGCTTGCGGTGGAGGTGCAGCGCATGGCCCTTGGCGAAGCCGCGGCCCGGCACCGCGACGCACTTGCCCGCGCGCGGCAGGCCCGGGCCGACTTGCAGGAGCAGCGCGAGCGTCTTCGGCAAAACGCCCGCAAGCAGGAAAAGTTGCGCGAATTGCTGACGTTGTATCCGCGCTGACGCCGCAGTGGCGCTGTGGCATCGGCGCGTTTTCCCAACCATCGCCATCAGGAGGAGTACACGATGAGTACCATCCGCCACAGCAGTCAGTCTGCCGGGGTTTTCGGCGCACTCACCGACAGGTTGTCATCGCATGGGACGCCCCAGGCAGATGCTGCATCACGTCGCTTCGGTCACTGCGCAGCGCGAGGGGAGCGTGGCGCGCGTGGTGAACGTGACGGGCGTGGCGAGCGCACCGAGCGGGCCTTCGCGCTGACGTGCGGACCGGCCGCCTGCGTGACGGGACCGGCCGACGTGCTTCGCTGGCTACGTGTGTGGCACGCGCGCCAGGATGCGAACTGGGACGGCGCGAGCGTGTTGCGGGTCGTCGTGCACGGCGGCGCCCTCGACGCACTGGTGGTCGAAGCCCGTCGAGGATTGCAGGGCATTACGGTCAGTCTCCTGTGCGTTCAACTCACAATGTACCGCCGTCTGCTCGCCCACCGCGGACAACTCGCCCGAGCGCTGACCTCGCGTCTTGCGTTGCCCGTCACCATTGAAGTCGAGGCTCGCTATGTCCCATGACGTGCCTGAGGAAGCCTTCCGGGAAGCGTCTCCTGCGGAATTCCCCGAGGCATTGCGGCAGACGAACGGAGATGCGCTCACGGCGGATGCCCGGATACCGCTGGAAGACTTGCTCACGGGGGCCGGCTGTATGACATTCGCGCAAGGTGACACGGAGGTTCGCGTCGGCTGGATTTACGCCGGAGGCGACGGGCTCGTCGTGACGGCGAATGTCGACGACGGCGTGGCGGGCCGGATTCGGCTCTGGTGCGATGCCCGTCAATGGGTCGACTGGCTCGCAGACGATTTGCCGGTGCCGTCGTGGGAGGCTTTGCCTGCGGCGTGGCAGGCAAGCGCTGCATCCCTCACGCTGGCGATCGGTGCCGGGCCGGTCGACGGCGAGACGCCGGCGGACTCACCCCTGCGATCCTCGTGGCCCAAAGCGGAATCGCTGGCGCCGGAACGCATCGCGCTGGCCTGGCGCATGGGCATCGTGCTCCAACGCGGGGGACGTCGGTTGGCACTGCCGTATCTCGACGGCGCGACCTCATGGTTGCGCGAGCGCTGCCGGCGAGCCACCCGGTGCGATACACCGCTCGATCCGAAGGGCTATCCGATGCGCCGTTGTGCAATGGCGGTCGGATGGACCGATCTGCCTGCGTCGCTATGCGACAACCTCCGCGAGGGAGGCGCTGTGCTGCTCGACGTCGCGGCGGACGTTTCCACTGGTGAGTATTGGCTGATCGACGGCCTTCACGCCATCGCGATGAGAGACGGACAACCGGCCGAGCGCCGTACCGTCTCGCTGGAGGCGGCGAGGATGGAGGCGGACGATGCCAACGGTGACGCAACGCGATGCGCAAGGTTGCTCGCCGTGATCGCCGAAAGGGAAATTCCCATTCCGTGGCTGATCGCGTGGCGCGCCGGGCAGGAGACGCCGCCGGAGACGACGGCGCGAAACACTACGGCCGCCGGCCATATCACGCTGTGGCGCGACGGCGCGCCATGGGCGGGCGGACGTCTGCTGCGATTCGGCGACGGACGTCTCGCGGTGCAGCTTGAGCCCACGCCCGGAACGTCGACCGATACACCGCACGCCCCCGAAGCGATTTCGGGTCGTGACCGGATGGGCGGGCATTCCGCATCGCCCTAACATTTCCCCGATTTTGACGTACCTGACGTGCCTGGGGGTGTAGCGAAGGCGTGGGCCGCAGGCACGCGGTCCGCGAGAGTCCGTGCGTCGCTGCGCCCCCTCCGGCTTCGCCGCGCGCCTGCGTTGTCCCCCTGCGTAGTCCCACTGCCTGGTCTCTCGTCAGCGCCGAACCGTGAAATTTTCCGGCTGCCGATGACCCGCGTTGGCGTTCCCCGACTGGAGTTGATATGTCCCTGCTCGACCACCCGGTGCAGCTTGTCGTCGTACTGTCGCTGCTCTCGATCCTGCCATTGCTGGTAGTGCTGGGGACGGCATTTCTGAAGCTCGCCGTGGTGTTCGCGCTACTGCGCAATGCGCTCGGCACACAACAAATTCCTCCGAACATCGCGATCTACGGACTGTCGCTGGTTCTCACGTGCTTCATCATGGCGCCGGTCGCCTTCGACATCGAGGACAACCTCGGCAGGCGTCCGGTATCGCTGTCGTCCAGGAATTTCGTCGCCGACGTCGATGCCAGCGTGCTGTCTCCGTACCGCGCGTTTCTTACGCGCCACACGGACGCGAGACAACGCGACTTCTTCGCCGGACTGGGTAACGAGACATGGCCGCAAGCCCATCGCGACCGGCTCGGTGCGGATTCGCTGCTTGTGCTGATGCCGGCGTTCGCGTTGAGTCAACTCGCCGAGGCCTTCAAGATCGGCCTGCTGCTGTACCTCCCCTTCGTCGTGATCGATCTCGTGATCTCGAACATTCTGCTGGCAATGGGAATGATGATGGTCTCGCCGATGACCATCGCACTGCCGTTCAAGTTGCTTATCTTCGTGATGATGAACGGCTGGGAGCAGTTGGTTCGGCAGTTGATGCTGTCTTACGCATGATGGCGCATGGAGCCCCGGCATGAGCGAAGCCATCGTCGTCAATCTCACGAGCGAAATGCTCTGGCTCACCTTGCTGATGTCGCTGCCGACCGTGGTGGTCGCCTCGGCCGTGGGCGTGCTCGTCTCGCTAGTGCAGGCGCTGACCCAGGTGCAGGACCAGACCGTGCAGTTCCTCATCAAGCTCATCGCCGTGTCGGTCACACTGGCCGCGACCTATGCATGGATGGGCCACGTGCTGCTCAACTACGCCGGCAACGCCTTCGAGCAGATCAGCCGGATGGGGTGATGCAGATGACGATGTCTTCCGGAATTCCGGCCTCGTCGCTCTGGACCGAGATGTTCGGATGGGCGCTCGCGTGGGGTGTGGCGATGCTGCGTCCGCTGGGGATCGCGATGCTGCTGCCCGTGCTGTCCGTCGGCATGCTCGGCGCGGGCATGTTGCGCAACGCACTGGCGCTCGCGCTCGCATTGCCGGTCGTCCCGCTGGTGCACGCGAGCCCGGAGATGCCGGTGCATTGGGGCGAGTGGGCCCTGCTGATCGTGCGCGAGTTGTTCCTCGGCGGTTTGCTCGGTCTGGTGGCGACGCTGCCGTTTTGGGCCGCGGACATGACCGGATACGTGATCGACACGATGCGCGGCGCATCGATGGCGAGTGTGCTCAATCCCTTGATGGGCGCGCAATCGTCGATTTTCGGTATCGCGTTGACACAGATGCTCTGCGTTCTGTTCTTCGTCACGCCGGCGGCGCACGCGTTGCTCACGGCGCTGTACGACTCGTACGTCGCGCTGCCCATCGGGCGTGGCTGGCGATGGGACGATACGTCGGGTGTTGCCTGGCTGTTGTCGCTCTGGCAGGCCATGCAGGTTATGTGCGTGGCCGTTGCGTTGCCGGCGATGGTCGTGATGGTGCTCGTCGACATGTCGATGGGCTTCATCAACCGCGCGGCACAGCAACTCAACGTGTTCTTTCTCGCCATGCCGGTCAAGAGCGCGATGGCGTTGCTCGTGACCGTCGCGAGTCTGCCGTTCGCGATTGCCGTGCCGCTCGCGCACTGGTATCGGCTGCCCGAACTGTTGCGTGCGTGGACCGTGATGACGCAGCCTGCTTCGTGAGCGACGTATGAGCGAGAAAAACCTCCCCCCCACCCCCAAGAAAATCGAAGACGCGCGCAAGAAAGGCCGCGTCGCGAAGAGCGCCGATCTGTCCGTTTGCATGCAGCTCGGGGCGGTACTCGCATGGCTGGTGTTCGAAGGACCGGCGCTTTACGACGCCCTGCAAGCGCTCGTCGCCCGCATGCTGCTGGTGCTTCGCGATCCGGTCGACGAAGCGGTGCAGGGCATGCTTGGTCCGTCGGTGCTGATCTTCGTTCGATTCGCCGGCGGACTCGCAGTGTTGCTGATCGTCACCACGTGGCTTGCGATGGTGTTGCAAGTGGGAGCGCTGGTGGCACCGGAAGTGATTCGTCCGAAGTACGAGCGCATCGATCCCGTTGCCAAGGCAAAGCAACTGTTCTCCATGCAGTCGCTCTTCGAGTTTGGCAAATCGCTCGTCAAGGTCGCTGTGCTCGGCGTGGTGTTCTTCTATCTGATCCGGCAGTACACGCCGTCGTTTGCCGCGCTGCCGCAGTGCGGGCCGTCGTGCGGACTCGCGTTGACGATCAGACTGCTGTTCTGGTTGATGGCGGTGCTCGTGGTGGCCTACGTGGTATTCGGTGGACTCGACTTTGCGTATCAGAAGTATCAATTGCGCAAGCAGTTGATGATGTCTCACGACGAAATCAAGCGCGAGTCCAAGGAGATCGAAGGCAATCGCGAGATCAAGAACCGGCGGCGAGATATTCACCGCGAGACGATCGAGAGCGGCAGTCTCTCGAACAACGTCAAACGTTCGACGGCGGTCGTGCGCAATCCTACGCGCCTCGCGGTCTGTCTTCGCTATGTTCCCGGCGAGACGGCCGTGCCTTTGGTCATCGAGAAGGGGCGTAACGAACGGGCACGAACCATCGTGCGCCTGGCGCTGCGCGAGGGTATTCCGGTTGTCGAACACGTGCCCGTGGCCCGCCGGCTGATGGACGACGTAGCGATCGATGCACCGATTCCACCCGATCTCTTTGACGCCGTGGCGGCAATTCTGCGTCTCGCCCTCGACCTGCCGTACGAGGTACAGGCGATGCCGACGCAGGCGTCTGACGCGCCCGATGTGCCCGATGTGCCCGATGTGCCCGATGTGCCCGATGCGCCTCATGCGCCTCATGTGCCTCATGTGCCTCATGTGCCTTATGCGTCCGATGCGTCCGATGCGTCCGATGCGCCGACCGGCGGCGGCACGCCATGAGGGCGCTGGCCATGGTGTTTTCCGGTTCGTCGCGACGGTTCGGATTGTCCCGATTGTCCCGATGGTTCCGATGGTTCCGATGGTTCCGATGGTTCCGATGGGGCAGGCGGTCGTGGCGTCTTGCCGTCCTCGTTTCAGCGGGGCTGACGCTGGGCGGGCTGCCGACCATGGCGGCGGACCGGGGGCTGTTGCCTCATCACCCGCGCGTGGCCGATGCGCAGATTGCCGTACCGGTGGCGAACGCTTTCGCCGCCGCCAGCGGCAAACCGAAGCGCGTGGGCGATGTCATGGGCGACGCCGCCGATCCGCGCGAGGCGGCACGGCGTCTGGTGTCGCCATTTCGCGAGCCGGAGGTGGCGCCGCGCATTCCGATTGCGTCGGCGCGATCGGCGTCCGCCCCGGCACCCGGCGCCGAGCCGACGAACGCACGGGCCGCCGCACAAGCCGCCGCGCGGGTCGAGGGGCCCCCCGGGTACGCAGGGGGTACATCCACGGTAAATCCGAGTCCGGTGAAGCTTCCGTATGACGCACTGGTGCGGCGAACGGCGCATGCCACGTCCCTCGACGCCGCGCTGCTGCATGCGATTATCGACACGGAGTCGGGATACGACCCGCAAGCGGTGTCGGAGCGCGGCGCCATTGGGCTGATGCAGATTCTGCCGCGCACGGGACAGCGCTTCGGCGTGCGGCGTCTGGAGGATCCGGCCGAGAATTTGCGTGCCGGGGCGTCATATCTGCGCTGGCTGCTCTCGCGCTTCGACGGCGACGTCAGTCTGGCGCTTGCTGCCTATAACGCTGGCGAAGGTGCGGTGCTCCGTTACGGGAGGCAGGTGCCACCGTTTCCCGAGACGCAAAATTATGTGCGCAAGGTCATGGCGGGTTACGCGCGCCTGCGTGACGCGGGCATGCCCGGCGCCCCCGATGCACCCGATGCACCCGATGCACCCGATGCACCCGGTGCGGGTGACGGCGGGATCGCAGCCTCACCTGCACAGGCGGCCCCCTCCGCGGTCGGGGCGGCGGCCGCGCTCACCGGTGCGCCGGCCGAACGAACAAAGGAAAAGGGCGTTGCCGGGACCGACGAGAAAGCCGCGCGGGCGTGGCGGCTCTTACAGGGGCTGGGGGAGTTGATGACGCATAGTCCGTCCGCCGACGCGGCGAAGCGCGCCGGACGCGCCACCGCCCGGGACCGCGACCGGCCGGCGGTCGCGATGCCGCCACGGATTCCGGAGCGTACGGCGGGCACGCTCGTGCGTCCCGCAGGGCGGGACGGCTAGGCGTTGGACGCCGGGGCGATCAGAGGGCGGGAACAGCGGGCGCCGCGGGCGCGGCCGGATCGGAAACGGTATCCGTGGGGACCGTGTCGGCGACCGAGGGACGGGCGGACATGCGTTCGAAATGGCGGGCGAGATTGGGATGCGCGTCGCGCCAGTCGATCTCCGGATAGCGAAAATCGAGATAGCCGAGCGAACACACCACGGCGACGTCGGCCAGCGTCAGGCGATTGCTTGCGCACCACTGGCGCTCGTCGAGCCCGCGCGCCATGGCCCGAAGGCTTTCCCGGATCTTGCCCAGTTGGCGGTCGATGAACTTCTGCGAGCGCGATGCTTCGTCGTGGTACATGGTTTCGACACGGATCTGCACGGCGGCGTCCGTCAGCCCGTCGGCCAGCGCTTCCCAGCAACGCACTTCGGCGCGCTCGCGGCCCGACGGGGGAATGAGCTTGCCGACCGGCGACAGGGTGTCGAGGTATTCGCAGATGACCCGGGAGTCGAACACGGCTTCGCCGTCCTCCATCACGAGGCAAGGCACCTTGCCGATCGGGTTCGACTGCTGGATGCGGGTGTCGTCGGCCCAGACGTTCTCCAGTTCGAGCTTGTAGTCGAGCTTCTTCTCGGCCAGCACGATGCGGACTTTACGAACGTAGGGACTGGCGAGGGCACCGATCAACTTCATGTGAATCCTTGATAAATCGCTGTAGCGCGGGGAAGAGTATAACGTGCGGGATGGCCGTTGCCGGGGAATGGTAAAATACTGGCCTTTCCGAGTTGGCACATCGCCGGCTCCCCCGGTTTTCTTTTTCGGTGCCTAGTGCCATGTCCGACGAATTCTCCCCATTGACCGCGCTCTCCCCGCTCGACGGCCGCTACGCCAGCAAGACCGACGCCCTGCGCCCGTGGCTGTCCGAGGCGGCGTTCATGCGCAATCGCGTGAAGGTCGAAATCCATTGGCTGATCGCCCTGTCCAAGGCCGGTTTCGCCGAAATCGCCCCGTTCTCGAGCGCGGCGGAGACGTTCCTCCTGAATCTGGCCGCCAACTTCTCGAATGCCGACGCCCAACGCATCAAGGACATCGAGAAAGTCACGAACCACGACGTGAAGGCCGTGGAGTATTGGCTCAAGGAGAAGGTGCAGGGGCAGGCGGAACTCGAAAAGGCGAGCGAATTCATCCACTTCGCCTGCACCTCGGAGGACATCAACAATACGTCGCACGGCATGATGCTCAAGGGCGCGCGCGACGAAGTGATTGTGCCGGCGCTCGAATCGCTGGTCACCAAGCTGAGCGAACTGGCGCGTGAACACGCTGCCCAGCCGATGCTCTCGCGCACGCACGGTCAGCCGGCCTCGCCGACCACGCTCGGCAAGGAAATCGCCAATGTGGCGGTGCGTCTGGCCCGCGCGCTCGAACGCATTCGCCGCGTGGAACTGCTCGCCAAGATGAACGGCGCCGTCGGCAACTACAACGCGCACCTCTCAGCCTATCCGGAATACGACTGGGAGACGTTCTCGAAGACCGTCATCGAACAGCGTCTGGGCCTGACGTTCAACCCGTACACGATCCAGATCGAGCCGCACGATTACATGGCCGAACTGTTCGACGCGGTGGCCCGTGCCAACACGATCCTGCTCGACCTGAACCGCGACGTGTGGGGTTACATCTCCGTCGGCTACTTCAAGCAAAAGACGAAGGCCGGCGAAATCGGTTCGTCGACCATGCCGCACAAGGTCAACCCGATCGACTTCGAGAACTCGGAAGGCAACCTCGGTCTGGCCAACGCCGTGCTGCGCCATCTGGCCGACAAGCTGCCGGTCTCGCGCTGGCAGCGTGATCTGACGGACTCGACCGTGCTGCGCAATATCGGCGTGGCATTCGGCTACAGCCTCCTCGCGTACGATTCGTGCCTGCGTGGTCTGGGCAAGCTCGAAGTCAATCCGCAACGTCTGGACGAAGATCTCGACAATACGTGGGAAGTGCTGGCCGAGCCGGTGCAGACCGTAATGCGCCGCTTCGGTGTGCCGAACCCGTACGAACAGTTGAAGGAACTCACGCGCGGCAAGGGCATCACCCGCGAAGCGCTGCAAACGTTCATCAAGCAACTGGCGATTCCCGAAGACGCCAAGGCGCGTCTGCTCGAAATGACCCCGGCGAACTACGTCGGCATCGCCGAATCGCTTGCCAGGCGCGTTTGATCGCGTCCGCGTGAAGTCGGGAGATCAAGACGTAGACAGCCCACCGCTTTACCGGCAGCAAACAGGACGGGCCGCTTTTGCGGCCCGTTTTGCATGGCGCTTGCGTGCCGCCGGGCCGCCCCGTCCCGGCCTTGTCTGGGGGTTCTGTCCTTATGACAACCGTGTCATACCAGTAGTGTCATATCCATCGTCATATCAATACGCAAGTTGGTGTGTATCATAGCGGCACAAACCATAAGGAGAATCCCACAGATGAAGTTCACTCTCGCAGTTGCCGCGCTTGCCGCAGCCGTCGTTCCGGCCCTTGCTCACGCGCAGTTCGCCAAGGCCGATGACGCCGTGGAATACCGTCAGTCGGCCCTCTTCCTGCTGGGCAATCACTTCGGCCGGATCGGGGCGGTCGTGAAGGGCGACGCACCGTTCAACAAGGATGACGTTGCGAAGAACGCCGAACTCGTCGCCACGCTCTCGAAGCTGCCGTGGCCTGCCTTCGAAGGCGGTCAGACGAACGGCAAGAGCAAGGCCAAGCCGGAAGTCTTCTCTGACAAGGCGAAGTTCAAGGACGCCGCGGAGAAGATGGAAACGGCCGTCGCCAAGCTCAACACCGTGGCCAAGGGCGGCGACCTCGCGTCGATCAATACCGCTTTCGGCGAAGCTGCGCAGACCTGCAAGAGCTGCCACGATAACTTCCGCGCCAAGTAAGCGGCGGCGGCCTCCGGGCGCGTCGACGTTCCAAAAGAAGCCGGTCGTCTGCCTGCGACCGGCTTTTTTTCTGGGCGACGCCGCCGTCAATACGCGGGCAGTGCCGCGACCGCGGGCGCCAGATTCACCAACCGGTACACCAGCGCCGAGGCCAGTACGATCAGCACCAGGGCACCGATGCGCACGCGCCAGTCGTCACGTGCCGGACGCGCCGGCACGGACAAGTGCTTGTCGCCCAGGATCATCGGTTTGATGAGATCGGTCTTGCGCACGACCCGGTAATACACGATGGCGAGCACGTGTAACGCGACGAGCGCGACGAGCACCCACTGATTGCGCAGATGCCAGCCGGTAAGCATGTCGCTCGTATCCTTGTCGATGAACTTCACGAGCGGCCCGTCGTTGAAGATGTCGTCGTTCGAGAACAGGCCCAGTCCGACCTGAATGCCAAAGAAGACCAGCATGGCGATGACCGATAGGCCGCCCAGCGGGGTGTGCCCGGCAAAGCGGACCGCGGGCTCGGCGGCGCTGGCGCTGTCGTGGCTGGTGCGCCCCTCATGCCCCGTGCCGGCATCACCGGCACCGCGCAGTGAGCGCCAGACGGTGCGCGGACCTGTAACGAATGCCGAGAAACGCGCATAGCGCGGACCGGTAATGCCCCAGACCACACGAAAGATCAGCAATGCGAGTACGGCGTAGCCGCACCAGAAGTGGTAGATCATCGCGTTGCCGCCGGTCTTGGCCGTCACATACGCCGCGACGGCGAGCACGACAAACGACCAGTGGAACAAACGAGTGGGCAAGTCCCAGATGCGGATCGGCTTCATTGGCGTGAAATATCGTAAATGTCGTAAAGGGGCGAATGCCGCGAGATTACCGCAAGCCCATGGCGTGCGCACGTTCGGACGAGCGGGTTGTGCAGGTTGGGTGGTTGCCCACCGCTCGTGGCACGCGTTCGCTGGCAGGCTGGCGGACATCCTCGACGCCTGTCCCGCATGCGCCCGCGCACGTGGCCGCTCGCTCATGAATCCTCTGCCCGCCGACCGCCCGATCCCGGTACACGCGCTCAAGACATCGTACCGGCTTCCTTGCCTGCTGCGTCTGAGCGCCATCGTCATGCTCGCGACATGGGCCGGCAATCTGCTGATTCGTCTGCTGGGCGTGGCGACACTCGCGCCCGCAGCATGGACGCACACCAATGCGCATGAATGGCTGTCCTGGCTCTGGTACGGCCTGCGTTACGACGCGTTGCTCGTCAGTTGGGGGATGCTCGCGTGGCTGCTGCCGCTTGCGATATGGCGTGCGCGGGGCGCGGCCAAACCAATGGCACATACCGCCTTCGCGGCTGGCGTGATCGCGTGGTTCATCGTGGCGAACGGGCTGGCCTTGGCGGAGCATTGCCATCTGCGCGACTTCGGTGCGCCGTTCGGCCCGAGCCTCTTCGGGGCGCTCGACGGATTCGGCGCACGCAGTGAAGATGCCGCGTTCGCGATGCACGGGGCGACGCATCTGCCGTGCGCCGGTCTGGCCGCGGTATGTGCCGTCTGTCTGGGCGCGGCGCAGGCGTGGTGCACACTCCGCTTCGCGCTGGTATCCGCGCGCGAGGCGACCTGGCAGGACGCGGTCGTACAGGGGTTGGTGATCTCGACACTGCTGGTCGTCGGGTGGGGACGGCCAGCCGCCCGTCTCATGGAGGAGGAGGGAATCAGCGTGGCGCGCGAGGCAACGCTGGACGACCTGCTCGTCAACACGCCCGTGCGGCTGATCCTCGCGCTCAAGGCGTACCGGGCAACCCGCGTCGACGGGGACGGGGACTCGCCCGAACAGGCCGCTGCCGATGCATTGCGATCCCGGGGTTTTGCCGATGCCGCTGCACTCGTCAAGGCGCTGAAGAACGACGGTGAGCTGGCGTCCGACCAAGGCGAGCCGCCGGGCGACGATGCCACGGCCGTCCTGCTGCGCGCGCCATGGCATCGCACGCCCGTCAACGATTTGCTCGCCGCGCATCCGCCACACGTCGTATTCGGCCTGATGCAGGGATGGGGCGGTTATGGCCTGTCGCTCGACGCCGACGCTTTTCCCATAGCGGGTGCCATGCGCAGGCATCTCGACGCGGGATGGTGGTATCGGCACGCTGTCGCGTCGCGCCCGGATACATTCTCCACCCTCGAACATTTGCTGCTCAACAGCGGCAATCCCGGCTCGCTGCGGCCGGACATTGCCGCGAGCACAACGTTCATCGGCGCTGCCGCACGGCCGTTTCGGCGACGTGGCTATCGAACCGTGTTCGTGTACGGCGGTGCGCGCACATGGCGCGACGTCGGCCGCATCGCGCGTCGACAGGGATTTGACGGCGTCGTGACGCAAGCGGAGATCGTCGCACGCTATGCGCAGGCCGACGCGCGCGGCTACGGCGTCTACGACGGCTATCTTTGGCGCTACGTGCACGACATGCTCGAAGACGCCGACGCGAAAGGGCAGCCGCTGTTCGTTTTCGTGCTGACGGCGGGCAATCGTTGGCCCTACAACGTCCCCGACGACGCCGCCACCGGCCCGTTCGATCTCACGAAGGGATGGCGTGCATCGCCCGTGGACGATGCCGAGCGCGAAACGCGCCAGCGTGGTGTGCGGGCGTATCGCTATGCGATGGACGCGCTGGGCGACTTCATCGACCGTCTCAAATATTCGCCGATGAGTTCGCGCACGATTCTGGCGGCGACCGGCGATCATCGCGCGCCGCAGTGGCGCGACGGGGAGAACGCGTCCTTGTCGCCTTTCGAGCAGTATCACGTGCCGATCTATCTGCGGGTGCCGGCTGCCTATGTGCCCGCAGGTCGGCCGCGACTCGACGACTTCGTCGGTCATCGCGACATATTTCCGACGCTGTACCACCTCGCGCTATCGGATACGCCCTACGTCGGATTCGGCGAGCCGTTGTTCGGCGAAGTCCCGTCCGGGCGGCGCTACGCCGTGGCGCAGCAGCGCTACCTCTTTTCGACGGCGGGCGCGCAGGATCTGCGCAGCGGTGTGACTTATGCGCACGCCGGGGCGGGCGATGCCGAACGGCTGGCGCAGCAGGTCGCCGATGCGAATGCATCGCTCGCGCTGACGAACTGGTTTGGCGAAATGCAGCGGCGCGTGAGACAGACGCCGAACCCGGCGCCGGCATCGACACCGGCCCAGACGCCCGGCGTCGCTCAGGACGTGACACCGGACGTGACACGGGCCGCGGCACCGGTTCAATAACGTTGGCCAACGTCGGACGGATGGGCAAAAAAACCGCCGGACATGCCGGCGGTTTTTCAATGCTTCTTCGATGTTTCGCAGCGAGTCGATCAGACGCGCGCGCCGAAGTTGGGGTCGTTGCGATCGACACCTTCCTCGCCATCCTTGTTGCTGTGCTTGATGAGGTCCTCGCGCTTCACGCCGAGCCACATGGCGAGTGCTGCGGCCACGAACACCGACGAGTAGATGCCGAACAGAATCCCCACAGTCAGTGCGAGTGCGAAGTAGTGCAGCGTCTGGCCGCCGAAGAAGAACATCGACAGCACCATCATTTCCGTACTGGCGTGGGTGATGATGGTACGCGACATGGTCGTCGTAATCGCGTGATCGATGACTTCCTGCACCGTCGCCTTGCGCATTTTGCGGAACGTCTCACGAATCCGGTCGAAGATAACGACCGATTCGTTCACCGAGTAGCCCAGCACCGCAAGCACCCCCGCGAGCACCGCCAGCGAGAACTCCCACTGGAAGTAGGCGAAAAAGCCCAGAATGATCACCACGTCGTGCAGGTTGGCGATTACGCCGGCCACCGCGAATTTCCATTCGAAGCGGAACGACAGATAGATGATGATGCCCACGACCACGAAGGTCAGCGCCAGCAGACCGTCGGTGAACAGTTCGTGGCCGATCTGCGGACCAACGAATTCCACGCGACGCAGGGATACGTCGGGCGTGTCGGCCTTGAGCGCGGTCATCACGGCGTCGCTTTGCTGCGCGCTGGTGACCTGCTTGCCGTCCGGACCGTTCTGGATCGGCAGCCGGATCATCACGTCGCGCGAGGTGCCGAAGCTTTGCACCTGCACGTCGCGATAGCCCAGCTTGCCGACTTCACCACGGATCTTCTCGAGATCGGCTGCCTGCGTGTAGGCCACTTCCATGACCGTACCGCCGGTGAACTCGATCGACAGGTGCAGCCCCCGCGTGAGCAGGAAGAAGACCGCCGCCACGAAGGTCAGCGCCGAGATAACGTTGAAGATCAGGGCGTGCCGCATGAACGGCACGTCTTTCTTGATGCGGAAAAATTCCATGACTGTTTCCTCTCGCGCCTGCGGTTATTGCTCGCCCGCGTCGGGTGCGCCCGTCGCACCGTCGGGGCGCCAGACCTGACCGATCGCCAGCGACTTGAGCTTGCGACGGCCGCCGTACCACAGGTTGACCAGACCGCGCGAGAAGAACACGGCGGAGAACATCGAGGTCAGGATACCCAGGCAGTGAACCACGGCGAACGCCCGCACCGGACCCGAGCCGAACGCCAGCAGCGCCAGACCGGCGATGAGCGTGGTCACGTTCGAGTCCAGAATCGTCGCCCATGCATGTTCGAAGCCCAGCGAAATCGCTTTCTGGGCCGATGCGCCGGCGCGCAATTCTTCACGGATACGTTCGTTGATCAGCACGTTCGCGTCGATGGCCATACCGAGCGTGAGCGCGATAGCGGCGATACCCGGCAACGTCAGCGTGGCCTGCATCATCGAGAGCACGGCCACGAGCAGCAGCAGGTTGAACAGCAGGGCGATGACCGAGAACACGCCGAACAGCATGTAGTACATCATCATGAACACGGCGATGGCGATCAGGCCGTACAGCACCGAATCCACCCCCTTTTGCACGTTGTCGGCGCCAAGGCTCGGGCCGATCGTGCGTTCTTCGATGATTTCCATCGGCGCGGCGAGCGAACCGGCGCGCAGCAGCAGCGCGAGATCGTTGGCGTTCTGCGCCGAGCCCATGCCGGTGATCTGGAAACTCTGGCCCAGTTCGCTGCGGATATTCGCCACCGTCAGCACTTCGCCCTTGCCCTTTTCGAACAGCACGATGGCCATCGGCTTGCCGATGTTGTCTCGCGAGACGTCGCGCAGCACACGGCCGCCCGCAGCGTCGAGCTTGATGTTGACCGACGGTTGCTGGTGATCGTCGAAGCCCGCGGAAGCGCTGGTGATGCGATCGCCGCTGAAGATCACCTGACGCTTGAGCAGTACCGGCGCACCGTTGCCGTGCAGGAACAGTTCGTCCTGCGGCGGCACCGGCGTGTCGGCCGAGACGATGCGCGGGGCGTCCGGGTCGGCCAGACGCGCTTCGAGCGTTGCCGTACGACCGATGATGTCCTTGGCCTTGGCCGTGTCCTGCACGCCGGGCAGTTGCACCACGATACGGTCCGGCCCTTCCTGCTGGATCACCGGTTCGGCCACGCCGAGTTCGTTCACCCGGTTATGCAGCGTGACGATGTTTTGCTTGACGGCGTTGTCCTGCACTGCGCGGCGAGCCGCTTCCGTGAACGCGCCCACGACCTTGAACGTGCCGTTCGCAGCGGCTTGCGTGGTGTAGGCGAGGTCGGGCAGGCCGTCGGTCAGCGCACCGCGAGCGCGCTCGGCGTCTTCCTGCGAGCCGAACGCCGCTTCGATGCCGTTGTCCGTGCGCGTCACGCCGTTGTGGCGGATGTTCTTGTCCCGCAGCAACGTGCGGGCATCGGCGGCGGCCGCATCCAGACGCTTCGTGATCGCGCCGGCCATGTCGACTTGCAGCAGGAAGTGCACACCGCCACGCAGGTCGAGACCGAGGTACATCGGCAGCGCGTGGATCGAGGTGAGCCAGCCCGGCGAGGCGGACAGCAGGTTGAGTGCCACGACATAGGTCGGGTCGGTCGCGTCGGTATTGAGCGACGACTGGAGAAGGTCCTTGGCGCGCAGTTGTGTGTCGGTATCGGCAAAGCGAATACGCACGCTCGGGTTGTTGCCCGTGCCGTCGAACACGGCGCCGTTGTAGGCGATGTTCTGTGCCTTGAGCGCGTCTTCTGCGCGCGAAAGCGTCGAGGGATCGACCTTGACGGTCGCCTTGACGCTGGAAATCTGTACCGCCGGCGTTTCACCGAACAGGTTCGGCAGCGTGTAGAGCACCCCGATGGCGAGAGCCACCAGAATGACGATGTATTTCCAGAGAGGATAGCGATTCATAGCGGCGGGCTAGGGTGATGCCTCGTGGCAGACCGGACTTCAGACCGTCTTGCAGGGCGGTCGCGGCCGTGTGGACCGGCGCCGCCATGCACTGCGGCCGCCGGTAAGGGCGGCCGCAAGCGGTTGTGCGAAGGATCAGAGCGCCTTGATGGTGCCCTTCGGCAGCAGCGTGGTGATTGCGCCCTTCTGCACGTTGATTTCGACGTTCTCGGCGATCTCAATGGTCACGAAAGTCTCGCCGACCTTCGAAATACGACCGGCCAGACCGCCCGAGGTCACGACCTCGTCGCCCTTGGTCAGTGCGGCCAGCATATTGCGCGTCTCTTTCTGACGCTTCATTTGCGGACGGATCATGATGAAGTACAGCACCACGAACATCAGCACGAGCGGCAGGAAGCTCATCAGGTTGCTGGTCGGGCTGGCGGCGCCTGCCGTCTGAGCGAAGGCTTCGGAAATCAGCACGTTCGGTTCTCCTTATGTAAGACGTGTAAAAGCCGCGTGTGCCGGTCTGACGGACACGCGCGGCGTGTGTTTCGGTGCGAGGATGCAGCATCCAAGCCCGGCATTTTACCACTGCCCGACCCCGTTCCCCGGGGGATTCGGTGCCCGATGCAAGCGCGTCGGGCCTCGGCCATCTCAGTGCACGCCGCGCGCGCGATCGGCCTTGAACCCGGCGACGAACGCGTCGAACCGGTGCGCTTCGATGGCATCCCGGATTTCCTGCATCAGCGTGAGATAGTAATGCAGGTTGTGGATGGTGTTGAGCCGCGCACCCAGAATCTCCCCGGCTCGCTGCAAGTGGTGCAGATAGGCGCGCGAGAAGTTTCGACAGGTGTAACATCCGCAAGTTTCGTCCACGGGACGGGTATCCGCCTTGTGCGACGCGTTGCGCACCTTCAGATCGCCGAAGCGCGTGAAGAGCCAGCCGTTACGCGCGTTGCGGGTCGGCATCACGCAGTCGAACATGTCGACGCCTGCGGCCACCCCGGCCACCAGGTCTTCCGGCGTGCCCACGCCCATCAGATAGTGCGGCTTGTTCGCCGGCAGACGCGGCGCCACGTGTTCCAGCACGCGCATCATGTCTTCCTTCGGCTCTCCGACCGACAGCCCGCCGATGGCGTAGCCGTGGAAATCGAGCTCGGACAGGCCGGCGAGCGACTCGTCGCGCAGATGTTCGTACATGCCGCCCTGAACGATGCCGAACAGCGCGTTCGGGTTCTCAAGGCGGTTGAATTCGTCGATGGAGCGCCGGGCCCAGCGCAGCGACATGCGCATGGACTGCCCGGCTTCCACTTCCGTGGCCGGACGGCCGTCGATCTCGTACGGCGTGCACTCGTCGAATTGCATGACGATGTCCGAATTGAGCACGCGCTGGATCTGCATCGAGATTTCGGGCGAGAGAAAGAGACGGTCGCCGTTGACCGGAGACGCGAATTTCACACCGTCTTCGCTGATCTTGCGCAGATCGCCCAGACTGAACACCTGAAAACCGCCGGAATCCGTGAGAATCGGGCGGTCCCAACCCATGAAGCGGTGCAGGCCGCCATGCGCGGCGATCGTCTCCAGCCCGGGGCGCAGCCACAGGTGGAAGGTGTTGCCGAGGATGATCTGGGCGTTGTTCTCGACCAGTTCGGCCGGCGACATCGCCTTGACCGAGCCGTAAGTGCCGACCGGCATGAAGATGGGCGTCTCGACCACGCCATGGTTGAGCGTGACGCGTCCCCGGCGGGCTTGCCCGTCGGTGGTGATGAGTTCGAACTTGAGCATGTGTCGTGCGCCCCGGCACCACCGGCAAAACAAGCCGGCGCCCGCGCGGGACGTCAAAAAAGCGGCCAGCGCCCCATGCGCGGCCAAGGCGGTATTGTACTGGGTCGCACGGCCGCGGTTCGCGCGGCCAGGCGGATTCAGGCGGCGGCTTTCGGCGGGTGCCGGATTTCGACGCGTGAGAGGATCATCGCGTCGCCATAGCTGAAGAAGCGGTACCGCTGTTCGATGGCGTGGCGGTAGGCCGCGCGGATCGTCTCCATGCCCGAGAACGCCGACACGAGCATGAGCAACGTCGATTTGGGCAAGTGGAAGTTGGTAATCAGACGATCCACAATCTGGAAGCGGTAGCCCGGCGTGATGAAGATGTCCGTCTCGGCGCTGCCCGCGCGCAGTGCGCCCGGGGCGCCGCCGTTGGCCAGCGCGGCCTGAGCGCCCGACTCCAGGGCGCGCATGGACGTCGTGCCCACGGCGATCACGCGGCCGCCTCGGGCACGGGTGGCTGCGATGGCGTCGACCAGTGCCGGCGTGATTTCGTACCACTCCGAGTGCATCTTGTGCTCGCCGATGTTATCCACCCGCACCGGCTGGAACGTGCCCGCACCGACGTGCAACGTCAGCGCGGCGCGCTCGACGCCCAGTGCATCGAGACGAGCGAACAGGCCGTCGTCGAAGTGCAGGCCGGCGGTCGGCGCGGCCACGGCGCCCGGGTTGCGGGCGTAGACGGTCTGGTAACGGGTTTCGTCGGCGGCGTCGGCATCGTGCTCGATGTATGGCGGCAGCGGCAGACGTCCGTACGTTTCGAGCAGCGTGTAACAGTCGGCGGGGAAATGCAGCGTGTAGAACGGCTCCACGCGTTCGCCGACCGTGACCTCGAAGGCATCGGCCAGACGCAGCACGGTGCCCGGCGCGGGGCTCTTGCTGGCGCGGATCTGGGCGAGGACGGTGCGCGTGCCGACGACGCGCTCGACCAGCACTTCGATCTTGCCGCAGCTTGCCTTCTGGCCGAACAGACGCGCCTTGATGACGCGCGTGTCGTTGAACACGAGCAGATCGCCAGGGGCGAGCAGGCCGGGCAGGTCGGCGAAGTGCCGGTCGTACAGATGGGGCGGCGTGACGCTGCCGTCGACCTCCAGCAGGCGGCTGGCGGTGCGCTCCGCGAGCGCGGTCTGCGCGATCAGTTCGGGCGGCAGGTCGAAATCGAAATCGGAAAGGGTATACATCAGCGTTTACAATGCGTAGCAACCGCCATTTTACTTGGTCCGCACGAAAGCCTCCCAAGCTCCCGACACCGCGACTGCATGACCGAACGCAGAATGCCAGCCTCCGTGCCTGACGACGCCTCCGCCGACCTCGTGGACTTTGCCGACGCCGCGAGCCCGCGGGCGGGCGCCCCCGCCCGTCCCGCGGGGAAAACGGCCGGACGCGGTGCAAAGGACAGTGCCCAAAGCGCAGCCACGGCAGTCACCGCGCCAGCCACGCAAGCCGGTGCGGACGTTGCCGCAGCGCAGACCTCCAAAGCCTCCAAGGCCTCCAAAGCCGCCGGCAAAGGCAAGGACGGCAGGCCTGCCGCAAAAAAAGCCGCGGGCAGCGCCGACAAGCTCGCGAAGCTCGGCCTCAAGCGCGACATCGATCTGATCCTGCATCTGCCGATGCGCTACGAGGACGAGACCACGTTGCGCAAGATCGGCGAAGTGCTGCCGAGCGAACTCGCGCAGGTCGAAGGCGTGGTGACGTCGAGCGAAGTCGCCTATCGTCCGCGACGCCAATGGGTGGTACGCATTGCCGACGACGGTCACGAATTGGTACTGCGTTTTCTGAAATTTTACGGCAGTCAGCAAAAGCAGCTCGCCATCGGTACCCGGGTGCGCGTGCGCGGCGAAGTCCGTGGCGGCTTCTTCGGACTGGAGATGGTGCATCCTGCATATCGCGTGGTGCAGGACGCCGCCGCGCCGCTGCCCGAATCGCTCACGCCGGTGTACCCGAGCGTGGCCGGTCTGTCGCAGGCCTACCTGCGCAAAGCCATCCACAACGCGATGGATCGCACGCCGTTGCCCGAATTACTGCCCCCCGGATTGCTGCAAGACGCGATCGGGCCGGACCATCCGCTGCCCGCGCTCGCGGACGCGGTCCGGCTGCTCCACGCGCCGCCGCCCAACGTCTCCGAGACGGCGCTCATGGAGCGCTCGCATCCGGCGTGGTTACGCATCAAGTGCGAGGAGTTGCTCGCGCAGCAGCTCTCGCTCAAACGGGCGCAGGCAGCACGTCGGCGCCTGCGCGCGCCTGCGCTTGGCGAACATGTGCCGGGTGGCCTGCTCGAACGCTTCGAAGCTGCGCTGCCGTTCCGTCTGACGGGCGCCCAGCAACGCGTGTGGACCGAGATCCGGGCCGATCTGGCCGAGGCGCATCCGATGCAGCGGTTGTTGCAGGGTGACGTCGGCAGCGGCAAGACGATCATCGCGGCGCTTGCGGCGGCACAGGCCATCGACGCCGGTTTTCAGGCGGCGATCATGGCGCCGACGGAAATTCTCGCGGAGCAGCATCTGCGCAAGCTCTCGGCGTGGCTCACGCCGCTGGGCGTGCAAGTGGCGTGGCTCGCGGGCAGCATGAAGGTGAAGGAAAAGCGCGAAGCGCTTGCGCGCGTGGCCAGCGGCGAAGCGCAACTGATCATCGGCACGCACGCCATCATTCAGGACACGGTCACGTTCGCCCGTCTGGGCATGGCGGTCGTGGACGAGCAGCATCGCTTCGGCGTGGCGCAGCGTCTCGCGCTGCGCAGCAAGATGCAGACGGCGGGCATGGGGCCGGAGGCGATGCCGCATCAGTTGATGATGAGCGCCACGCCGATTCCGCGCACGCTCGCGATGACGTACTACGCCGATCTCGACGTCTCCGTCATCGACGAACTGCCCCCGGGGCGCAGTCCGGTCGTGACGAAGCTGATCAGCGACACGCGGCGTCCGGAAGTGATCGACCGCGTGCGCGCAGCGGCGCTCGCCGGGCGGCAGGTGTACTGGGTGTGCCCGCTGATCGAGGAGAGCGAAGCGCTGCAATTGCAGACCGCCGTCGATACGCACGCGCAATTGGTTGCGGCGTTGCCGGAGCTGCGTGTCGGTCTCGTGCACGGGCGTTTGTCGCCGGCCGAGAAAGCTGCGGTGATGGAGGACTTCACGCGCGGCGACACGCATCTTCTCGTCGCGACGACGGTGATCGAAGTCGGCGTGGACGTCCCCAACGCATCGCTGATGGTGATCGAACACGCCGAGCGCTTCGGTCTCGCGCAGTTGCACCAATTGCGCGGACGTGTGGGGCGTGGCTCGGCCGAGTCCGTCTGCCTGCTGATGTACGCCTCGCCGTTGTCGATCGGTGCGAAGGCCCGCTTGCAGACGATGCGCGAGACCACCGACGGCTTTGTCATCGCGCGCCGCGATCTCGAGATCCGTGGCCCAGGCGAGTTTCTGGGGGCGCGCCAGTCGGGCGCGGCCATGCTGCGATTCGTTGATCTGAACGAAGACGCCTGGCTGATCCCGGGCGCGCAAGACGCTGCCCAGGCGTTGCTCAAGTCGCACCCGGGCGCGGTAGCCGCGCATCTGGAGCGATGGCTCGGGGCGCGGGAAGACTATCTGAAAGCCTGAGGTGGGCTTGACCCATGCATGATCCTCGCCGCGCTCGCCGCGGCGGGGCGGGAAGATGACGGCAAGGACGTCGTCCGAAAACGGGCAATTGCCGTCCGATTGTGCTATAAAAAACAAAATCTATCGATTGCAGTGATTCGATTAATTTACACAGGTTAGGACGACATGACCCTCACGGAACTCAAGTACATCGTGGCGGTGGCGCGGGAGCGCCATTTCGGTCGCGCGGCGGAAGCCTGTTTCGTCAGCCAGCCGACGCTATCGGTGGCCATCAAGAAGCTTGAAGACGAGCTGAACGTACAAATTTTCGAGCGCGGCGCCGCCGAAGTCAGCGTGACGCCCCTCGGCGAGCAGATCGTCGCTCAGGCGCAGCGAGTGCTCGAACAGACCATCGCCATCAAGGAAATCGCCAAGCAGGGCCGCGATCCGCTCGCCGGACCGCTGCGGCTTGGCGTGATTTACACCATCGGGCCGTATCTGCTGCCGGCGCTCGTCAAACAGATGATCGAGACCACGCCGCAGATGCCGCTGATGCTGCAAGAGAACTACACGCTCAAGCTCATCGAGTTGCTCAAGCAAGGCGAGATCGATGCGGCCATCATGGCGCTGCCGTTCCCGGAGAGCGGGCTGATGGTGCGTCCGCTGTACGACGAGCCGTTTGTCGTGGCGCTCCCGCGCTCGCACCCGTGGGCCGGTCGCGAGCAAATCGACGCCGGCGATCTGAAGCAGGAAACGATGTTGCTGCTCGGCAGCGGCCACTGCTTCCGCGATCACGTGCTCGGCGTGTGCCCGGAGTTGATGCGCTTCTCGCAAAATGCGGACGGCATTCAGAAGACTTTCGAAGGCTCGTCGCTCGAAACGATTCGCCACATGGTCGCCAGCGGCGTGGGCATTACCGTGTTGCCGAAGACCTCGGTCCCCGAGACGCAGGCGCCGGACAGCCTGTTGAGCTACGTGCCGTTCTCGGCGCCGGTGCCCGACCGCCGTGTGGTGCTGGCCTGGCGCAAAAGCTTCACGCGGCTGCCCGCCATCGAAGCCGTTGCGCAGGCCATCGCCCGATGCGATCTGCCGGGCGTGATTCCGCTCGATCTGCCCGCCACCTCCAACTGATCGCGGGCGGGATCGGCCGGTCGGGCCGGCCTCGCCTCGGTCGCCCGTGTCAGGACGTCCTCTGGCCGTACTCCGAGTGCAGTCGGGCCCAAGCAAAGCCATCTTGAAGCCATACGCCGCCGCCTCGTGCCGCGGCGTATTGTTTTTGCCTATTTGATATATAAAAACGATTAATTCGACTGTTTTAATTGAAATTATTAATATTGCCATGCGTGTCTGCCACCGCCGTTGCCGATAGGCAGGGTCGTCAGATACCGATGACCGCCCCGCAATCAGACGCATTCGAAGGTGCCCGCGATGCCCCGACTCAAAGCCTACTTGCACGACATCGAAACCACGCTGGAACACGTACTTGCCGACTTCGCCCTGATGGGGGCGTAAGCCGGGAACGATTGCCCGATCAGGAACCAGGAAACAGGAGAGCGTCACATGTCCGACTCGAAGAAACTCACCACCGCCGCCGGTGCGCCGGTTACCGACAACCAGAACACGCTCACGGCAGGTCCGCGGGGGCCGGCGCTGTTGCAGGACGTCTGGCTGATCGAGAAGCTCGCCCACTTCGACCGCGAAGTGATCCCGGAGCGCCGCGTGCACGCGAAAGGCTCGGGCGCGTTCGGCAAACTCACCATCACCCACGACATCACGAAGTACACCCGCGCCCGTGTGTTCGAGTCCGTGGGCAAGGAAACGCCGGTGTTTCTGCGCTTCTCGACGGTGGCCGGAGAGCGCGGCGCTGCCGACGCCGAGCGCGACGTGCGCGGCTTCGCCCTGAAGTTCTACACGGATGAGGGCAACTGGGACCTCGTTGGCAACAATACGCCGGTGTTTTTTATTCGCGACCCGCTCAAGTTTCCCGACTTCATCCACACGCAAAAGCGCGATCCGAAGACCAACATGCGCAGCCCCACCGCGGCGTGGGACTTCTGGTCGCGTTCGCCCGAATCGCTGCACCAGATCACGATCCTCATGAGCGATCGCGGAATTCCGAAGAACCTTCGCCAGCAGCACGGTTTCGGCTCGCATACGTTCAGTTTCATCAACGCCGCCAACGAGCGCTTCTGGGTGAAATTCCACTTCAAGTCGATGCAGGGTATCGAGAACATGACGAACGCGCAGGCAGCGCAGGTCGTCGGTCACGACCGCGAGAGCCATCAGCGCGATTTGTTCGAGGCCATCGAGGCGGGCAACTTTCCGCGCTGGCGCATGCAGGTGCAGGTGATGCCGGAGGCGGATGCCGCCACTTATCGCTTCAATCCGTTCGACGTGACGAAGGTGTGGCCGCACGGCGACTACCCGCTGATCGACGTGGGCGTGCTGGAGCTCAACCGCAATCCGGAGAACTATTTCGCGGACGTGGAACAGGCGGCGTTCAATCCGGGCAATGTGGTGCCGGGCATTGGCTTCTCGCCGGACCGTCTGTTGCAGGGACGCCTGTTCTCGTACGGCGACACGCAGCGTTACCGCCTTGGCGTGAATCACAGCGCGATTCCGGTCAACGCACCGAAGTGCCCGTTCCACAACAGTTTCCATCGTGACGGTGCGATGCGCGTGGACGGCAACCTCGGCAGCGCGCCGAACTACGAGCCGAACCGCTACGGCGCGTTTGCGGAGCAGCCTGCGTATCGCGATCCGCAACTGGCGGTAGGCGCCGTGGCTGACCGTTTCGATCATCGCGACGACGATGACTATTACTCGCAGCCGCGCGCGCTCTTCCGCCTGTTCGACGATGCCCAGAAGGCGCGCCTGTTCGGCAACATCGCCGCGTCGATGCAAGGGGTGCCCGACGACGTGGCCGATCGTCAGATCGGTCACTTCGCGAAAATCGATCCGGCGTATGCGCAGGGCGTAATTGCCGCTCGCCGGGCGCTGGCGGAGTAATGCGTCGGGCAGGACGTGCGGCGAGAGGTCAGGCCGCAGGCCAGAAGGCGCGAATCGCGCCGATGCCGTAAGCGCCCGCATTGCGCGCGGTGGAAAGTGTCTCGGCGCGCATGCCGCCGAGCGCAAACACCGGCACGGACGTTTGCTCGGCGAGCGCGGTGAACGCCGGCCAGCCGAGCGGCGGGGCGTCGGGATGGGTTGTCGTGGCGAGCACCGGCGACAGGGTCACGAAGTCGAGACCGAGGCGCGTGGCCTGTGCGAGTTGTGCGGCGTCGTGACAGGCGGCGCTCACGAGACGCCAATGCGCGGGACGCGTGTCGCAGGCCATCAGACGTTCGCTGGTCAGGTGCCAGCCGTCTGCTTGCGGCACCGTTGCGGCGAGGGCGCCGCCGGTGACATCCAGCCAGCGATCCGCAACGTCGTGCGGGGGGTTGAGGATGAGCTGCGCACCAGCGGCGTGCGTGAGTGCCAGCGCGCTTTCGGCCAGCGCCCGGTAGCCGTCCGCATCGAGCGAGCGATTGCGAAGCTGCACCAGACGGGTGCCGCGGGCGAGCGCCTGCGCCAGTTGCGAAGCGAACGCGGCGATTTGCGTGCGCGATGCGACGTCCGGGGTGACCAGAAGCTGGCGTGGCAGGGGCTGGCCGTGGAGCGAAGCGTCGTGATCGACGGCACTCGCGCGCGACGTTCCGGCAGGACGTATGGGCATCGGCGGGCGGTAGGCGGCGCGACTGGCGTGCGCGCACTCGTTGGCGGAATCGTTCGGAATGTGCGAAGTGTAACCGGAATGATGCGCCGAACGTCTTGAGGAAAGTACGGAGGTCGATTCGCTCGCGCCCCCTTGTGCCCATTGTGCCCATTGTGCCCTTTGTGCCCTTTGTGCCCGGGCATCGATCGGGCGGCATTTTCATTTCTGCGCGTCTGCGGATGCCTCGCAGGACCGCACGACAAAAGGAGTCAATCATGGCAAAGCAACATCAGGCAAGCCACGTCGCGAGCGTGAATATCGGCATCAGCGACAAGGATCGCAAGCGTATCGTGGAGGGACTGAGCCGTCTCTTGGCGGACACCTACACGCTGTATCTGAAGACCCACAATTTCCACTGGAACGTGACCGGTCCCATGTTCAACACGCTGCATCTGATGTTCGAAGGGCAGTACAACGAACTTGCCGCGGCGGTGGACCAGATCGCCGAACGCATTCGTGCGCTCGGTTACCCGGCGCCGGGCACTTACAAGGAATTCGCGAAGCTGTCGTCGATTCCCGAAGCCGAGGGCGTGCCGGCGGCCGAAGACATGATCCGTCAGCTGGTCGAGGCGCAGGAGGCCGTGACGCGAACGGCACGCGCGATCTTCCCGGTCGTGGACGCCGCCTCGGACGAACCGACCGCCGACCTGCTCACGCAGCGCATGCAGATCCATGAAAAAAATGCCTGGATGCTGCGCAGCCTGCTCGCATGAATCGGGGAGGGCGCCGGAGCGTCCTCCCCCGCTATCGCATGCGAAGCATCATAGAGAAAGGGTGCGTTCTGCGATGCACTCCAGTACACTCGCCGGATGCCTTTCGACTGGCTCACCCGAAACCTCCTTGTCAGCCTGTTTCTGCCGCCGGCCAATGTGCTGGTGCTCGCAGGGCTGGCGTTCGTCTTCTGGCGGCGCTGTCCTCGCATCGGTCGCACGCTGGCAGTCGTTGCCGTGCTGGGCCTGTGGGCGCAGGCGATGCCATGGGTCGGCCAACAGCTTTCGCGTCCGCTCGAAGTCGGCAACGCTGTCGATCCGAAGACCCTCGACGTTGCGCCGCGGGTGCCCGGCAGGGCCTCCACGCGCGCGCAGGCCGTCGTGATACTGGGTGGCGGCGCCAGCTTCGGTGCACCGGAGTTCGGACGCGAGAAGGACGTGGATCTGAGCGACGCCACGCTGGGCCGGGTACGCTATGGGGCGTTTCTGGCGCGTCACGCGCAGTTGCCGGTGCTGGTCTCCGGCGGTAGTCCGAGCGGCCGCACGGCAGAGGCGCCGATCATGGCGCAGGTGGTGACCGAGGAGTTCGGCGTACCGGTACGCTGGGTCGAGGGACAATCGTTGAACACGGCGCAAAACGCCATTTTCAGTGCGCGCATGCTGACCAACGTCGGCGTGTCGCGTGTCTATCTGGTCACGAGCGCCTGGCACATGCGCCGCGCTCGGGAACAGTTCGAGCGCGCCGGCCTGACGGTGATACCCGCACCGTGCTGCCACGCCAACACGCTCGAACCGGACGCCGTTCCCGGCTGGTGGCCCACCCTCGACGGCATGCGCGCGACCCGTGCGGCGCTGCGCGAGTGGATGGCGTTGAGCGTGGGACATTGAGCGTGGGATATAGAGCGGCCGGCTGCCGGCGGGATGTCACGACGCTCCGGCATCGTGAGCGGAACGCAGGCGGATTTTTCCGGAGCCGGCACACATCGAAGCAGGCTTCATGAGTTGCCAACCCTAATCGAGAGAGACGTATGAAGACGAAAGCTGTCCTGAGTGCCGAAGACGTGCAGAAGATCAACGCCGCCGCTGTGGCGGAAGCCACCTCGAACGGCTGGAACGTGTGCATCACCATCGTCGACGATGGAGGGCACGCCCTGTCGCTGCATCGTATGGACGGCGCTGCCCCCAGCACGGCCATGATGTCGTTGGGCAAGGCGCAGACCTCGGCCGTCGGCCGTCGCGAGAGCGGTGCCTTCGAAGAGATGATCAATGGTGGCCGCTATGCGTTCCTGAGCGCACCGAACACCGCCATGCTCGAAGGTGGCGTGCCCATCGTCGTTGACGGCAATGTGATCGGTGCGGTCGGCGTGTCGGGCGTGAAGTCGGCACAAGATGCGCAGATCGCCCGTGCAGGCATCGCCGCTGTGACCGGCGCGTAACTACCTAACCACCGGCCGCGCGCCGGGCGTTTGCCGCCAAGCTCGCGTCGCATGTGAAAAAGCATCGCCAACGGACGTTGAGCGATGCTTTTTTATGCGCGTCGATTGCATGGGCACAAAAGAAAAACCCGTCCTGTCGAACGGGTTAAAGGCTTGTCAGGCCGGATGGCTCAACCTGAGGCTTGGCAGGCTGGGCCACGAGGAGAACATCAATGAAACCTGAGTGGATGGACAAAAAAGCGGCTTGGCTGGCGCGCAACGCAGGTAGAGAGGGGCTTGCCGTAACTACATGGGATCGCGTTGCGTTCGCTGGCTACTGCCAAACACCTCTTAGGCGAGGTGGTCCCCACAAAACTCGGTGAAGGTGGTGGTAAGGTCGTGGTCTTGCCGCCGCCAAAATCCTTTGCTTCCGTTGCTTGTTGCTTGCGTAAGTCCTTCGAACTCGACGGCTTACTTCGTCAGGATCAGCTTGCCGTAACGCGTGACGCGCAACTGATAAGTCTGCCCGTTGTGCAGGATGTTCAAGCACTGCGTGCCCTGGAACAGGTGATCGCTCGTCAGCACGCGGCCATTGGCCGGGCTGACCGGCTTCTCTGCCGCCGGGATTGCCACTTGCGTGCGCGACACCGAAAGGGTCCGGCGCGGTGCGGTGGCAGGCGTGGTCTGGCGGGCAGGGGGGTGGCTTGCGGTCATCTCGCTCATCCGTGTGGCTGACTGTGAGAAGAATCTTAAATGAGAATCATTCCCATTTAAATTTGAATTTGGCTATTGTGTTTTTCGATACGGTAGATTTTGGCTAAATCAAGAGTGCCGGACGGTGGAGATCGCCGTCCGGCAAACGGTTCGCAAACGATGTGCCGGCGGCACTGCGCTGAGCCTGTGCCCGGTCCGAAGCGCCGAATCAGCATCAAATCAGCGCCCAATCAGCCCGCAATCAGCCGAGTTCGCCTTGTTCGGCAAGCTCGCGGATCCGGCGAACGGTGTCGATGTCGGCTTCGCGGTAAGCCGATTTCACAAACTCGCTATAGCGGGTGTCGGCAGTCGCGGCATCTTCCGGCAGCGTCGTGCTGTATGTGAATCGTACGAAATAATGCGTCGGATTCGGTTCCTCGATACGCATGGTAAGGGTGCCACCGGCGTGAGCGTCGGTGGCTGCCGTCTCATAGCGCACGGACTGCTGAGCTTCGAAAACGACGCGGTCGAGCACCACCGTCTGCCCGAAGCGCAACTCGCGGTTGAGCGTCGTTTCGGTGCGCTCGTGCATGACGCACTCATCGAGCCCCAGCACGAAAGCCTCCGGCTGCTCGGCGCGCAGCACGAGGCCACGCCACAATTGATCGCGCGTGAGCGCGAGGGCCAGTGGGTTCAGGAGGTCGTTGACCTCGATCAGGTGTTCGTACTGCAAGACTATTTCCCCTTAAATCTCTTGAATCGCTTCGGTCCGGAGCGGACGGCGTGTGTATGACGCGCCGGCACCGCATCGGACATTATTCGACAAGCGAACTCTCGATGGCGACGGTGCCCGACAACACCTTGTGAATTGGGCACGCGTTCGCGATTTCCAAGAGGCGCTGGCGTTGTTCCTCCGACAAATCACCGGCCAGTTCGATCTTGCGCGTAATCTGCGTGGTCCCCGCGGGGGGCTTGCCATCGGGGTTCATCGCGAGCGTCACCTTCACGTCCTTGAGCGGCCACTCTTTGCGCCGCGCATACATATGCAGCGTGATCGACGTACACGCCCCCAGACTCGACAGCAGTAGCGCCGACGGCGCGGGACCCAAGTCACCGCCGCCGAGCAATTCGGGTTCGTCCGCGATCCATTCATGCTTTCCGTCCGATAGATGGGTGGTATATCCGGCGGCGCCCAGGTGGGCGGTGACAATCGCTTCTGCGGCCATAGTGGCTCCTGTAGGTCCTGAAAGTCGTGATCGGCTTCAATGAAAATGACCCGGCGAAGCACTGGGCCACAATGTACTCTGCTCACTCTGAGTATCATTGTGACCCAATTTCGCCGGGCCGTCGGGAATGATGCGAACCGCTGGCTCACGCCGTCGCGGCAGAAGTCGTTGCCACGAAATGCCGGACGTCGCGCACTCAGGTGCGCGACACCGAAGCGGGAATGTGCCCCATGCGTCCGGCCTGGAAATCGAGAATCGCCTGACGGATCTCACTCTCCGTGTTCATCACGAACGGGCCGTAACGCGCCACCGGCTCACCCAGCGGCTTGCCGCCGATGAGCAGGAACGACAGCGGCGTGTCGCCGTCGTTGCGCACGGTCACGCCTTCGCCCTCATTGCCGAACACGACCATCTGATGCGCCTTGGCGGCGGCGCCCTCAGCACCGAAGTGCCCTTGGCCGTCGATCACGTAAGCGAACACGTTGAAGTCGGTCGGTACCGGATGATCGAGCAGGGCCTGCGGCTGCAAGGTGAAGTGCTGATACAGGATCGGCGTACGCGTTTCGATGGCTGCGCGCGTTCCCAGCGCCTCACCGCCGATCACGCGCACGCTGACCTTGCCGTCGCCGCTTGTCGCCGTCGGAATACCCGATGCCGGGAGTTCCTGATAACGCGGCGTCATCATCTTGTCGGCGCTCGGCAGGTTCACCCACAACTGGAAGCCATGCATCTCGCCGCCGCGCTGCTGGAACGCATGCGAAGGTTCTTCCGAATGAATCACCCCGGCACCGGCGGTCATCCACTGCACGTCGCCGGGCGTGAGCTTGCCGGCGTGACCTTGCGAGTCGCGGTGCTCCATCTCACCGGCGAGCAGATAGGTGACGGTTTCGAAGCCGCGGTGCGGATGATCGGGCGCGCCCTTGGCATCGCCGGGGGCGACTTGCATCGGGCCCATCTCATCGAGCAGCAGGAACGGATCGAAGTCCATCATCATGCGCGTCGGGAACGGACGGTTGACGTGAAAACCGGCGCCTTCCTGCGTTTGTGCAGCCGTGAAGACGCGGGTGACCGGACGGGCATAAGTGGTGCTCATGGGGAAACCTCCTGTAGGGATGCGCGTCGCCACGGGAATGGACGGCATTGCGGCATCCGTTGTCATGTGCTCACTATATCGGGGCAGACGCCAACGGGAGTAGCCCATAACGCAGGAAGGATTGTTACCGGATTGGAACAGTGCGCGAAAATTCCCGCGTAATGCGGGCATTTTCGGATCGTGTGGACGAAAAAAAGCGCGGTGACCGGCACCGCGCCCGAGCTTCTGCGACTCGTGGATCCGCCGGGCCTATTTGGCCGGTTCGGTCACGAAGCCGAGTTTGGTCACGCCTGCCGTCTGTGCCTCCGAGAGCACCTTGGCGACGCTTTCGTAACGCACGCTCTTGTCGGCGAACAGGTGCAGTTCCGGCTGCGGCTGCGCTTCGGCCGCCTGTGCCAGACGCGCCTTGAGCGTGTCGTCGTCGATCTGCTGCTTGTCCCAGAAGACACTGCCGTCCGCCTGGATCGACAGATCGACCTTGGCGGGCTTCGTGTCCTCCGGCTGGCTGCTTGCCTGCGGCAAGTCGAGCTTGACCGCATGATTGAGCACCGGCAGCGTCACGATGAAGATGATCAGCAACACCAGCATGACGTCGACGAGCGGCGTCATGTTGATTTCACTCATCATGGCATCATCGGCACCGTCGTCGCTGCTGTATGAACCCATGGCCATAGCGAACTCCTTCTCTTGCGCGGCGGCTTAGCTGGCGCTGGCCGACGTGGACTTGCGCACCGGCGTGACGTTGCTGGCGAACTGCGTCGAATGCACGCTCGCACCGGTCAGGAAGTAACCGTGCAGGCTGTGTGCAAAGCGATTGAGCTTCGAGACGATGCCCTTGTTGGCGCGCGTCAGGGCGTTGAAGCCGAGCACGGCCGGGATGGCGACGAACAGACCGAAGGCCGTCATGATGAGCGCCTCGCCCACGGGGCCGGCCACCTTGTCGATGGTCGTCTGGCCCGAAGCACCGATGGCCAGCAGCGCGTGGTAGATCCCCCACACCGTGCCGAACAGACCGACGAACGGCGAGGTCGAGCCGATCGAGGCGAGCATCGCCAGGCCGCTTTGCAGGCGCGAAACGGTATCGTCCACCGAGTTCTTCAACGCACGCGTGATCCAGTCGCTCACGTCCATCTTGTCGTGCAGATGCGGCTGGCTCTGGCGGTGGTGTTCGGCGGCGTCCTGACCGGCGAGGGCCAGCGCGAGGAACGGATTGTTCTGACCCGATTCGCCGAGCTTTTGCAGGCCGGCCGAGAAATTCTCCGAGTGCCAGAAGTCCGGCTCGGCGGTGCGCGTGAGGCGGCTCAGACGGAAGACTTGCGTGCCCTTGATGATGATGACCGTCCAGGACAGCACCGACATCACCAGCAGCACGATCGCGATGGCGCGGGTGACGAAATCGCCCTGCGACCAGACATGGCTCAAACCATACTCTTGCATTTTTCGTTCCTCGGAAGATCCAGGTAGATCGTTAATCGTTCAGATTGAAGTTAAACGGTTTGGTCGCCGCGGCTTCGACCGCGCGGCCGTTTTGCATCGGCGGCGCACAGCGCATCGCCAGTGCGGCGGTGCGTGCAGCCTGATCGAGACGGGAAAAGCCGCTCGACTTGACGACATTGGCGCTCGAGACCACCCCGCGGGTGTCGATCACGAGGCGCAGCGTAACGGTGCCTTCTTCGCCCACGCGACGCGATTGCGTCGGGTAGACCACGCGCGGGTCGTCGCATTTCACTGCCAGACCTTCGATCGGGCCGGACGGCGCCGGAGCCGGTGCCGGCGCGGGCGGTGCTGGCGGCGTCGGCGCGGCTTGCTGCACCGGCTCGGGCGCCGTTTGCTGCGGCGGCGCAACCGGTTCCGCTTTTTGCGTGATGGCGTTCCTGGGCTGCTCGCGCGGCTTCGGCGGCGGCGGGGCGACCTTCGGCTTGGGCGGCTCCGGCTGTGGTTTCGGTGGCGCGGGTTGCGGCGGCGTCGGGGCCGGCGTGAGCGGAATGATCGTGGCGGTAAACGTCGTCGGCTCGATCGTCGCCTTTTCGGGATCGTTGCGCAGGTGCGCCAGACCGACCAGCGCGGCAATGTGAACGATGACGATGGCTGCGGCAATCGCGATGGCGCGCGGCGACGTCAGCGGATCGCGGAATTGTGTGAGCGCAAGATCGGACGATGGCACAGCGGGGGACACGGCGGTCGACATGATAACGGCTAGGGTACGCTAAATTGCGGCCATGAACGGTGAGTGAAGCGCGGTGCGCGAAGTCTCGGGTTCGGAACGGGCCGGACGTACGATCAAAGGAAAACCGCGCCAGGGGGCGCGGTCGGCGAACGCGGTGACGAACACAGTGAGTCGTACCCCGTGCTCAAACTTACTTTCGAAACAGGAAAAACGATAAACATAGCGTCGAAACAAAGCCAATCAGGAGTTCCATCCGACACCTCCAGGGTGACAGGTCGCTGGCTGGCGCATGGCGCCGTTAGACGCCTGGCTGGCTCCGTTGCCCCGTGATCCGCAAGGCGATCACGCTGGCGAAATTCCAAAGCGTTCGAAACCGGAAATGCAAAGCAAGGCCGCGCTTTGCCGACGAACTGCAAGCGCTCAGGCCGCGAGCGCGAGTTCCTGACGCACCACCACGACTTCCGTCGTCGTCTCAATGCCGGCGGACTGGCAGCAGCCACCGCATGCGCGGCCACAGCAGGGCGTGGCGCCGGTCACCATTTCCTGGACATACGGACCGCACTTGCCGCAGCACAACGCAACACCGAGGTCGATCTGAAGATCTTCCATGGTGGTGGCGCCGGCGTCGAGACAAGCCTTGATCTGACGGTCGGAGACGGATTTACATACGCAGACGATCATGATGGAAACGTCAAAATGTAACACTAATGAGAATAATTATTATTTAAGTTGACGTCTTTTGCAAGCGCCTTCGACCTATCCCCATGGCACGCGCAGGGATATACGGCAAAGGTGTCAATGTTTCCGTGATCTCGACCGTGGCTACGCGGGGTGCGTTCACGAGCAGACGGTCCGCCATCGTTTGCAGCGCGCTGGCGTTTGCGGTGGAGAACAACTGGAGACCGCCGCTGTTGCCGGGAAGCGACGGTCCGGATGACGCTGACGGCGTGGCCGGTGCGGCCAGATCGCCGGCTTCGAGCCGGCGTTGCAACTGGCGGGCGATGGCCGCGCCGGTATCGATGAGGGTCAGCGCCGTACCGAAATGCCCCTCGATGGCGGGAATCAGGAAGGGGTAATGGGTGCAGCCGAGCACGAGCGTGTCGGCGCCCTGCGCCACCATCGGCGCGATGTACCTGTCCAGCAATGCCATCACGGCTGGAGAGTCGACGTCGCCCGCTTCGATGTGCTCGACCAGTCCATGGCCAGGCTGACACAGAAACCGTTGTCCTTGCGCCGTGTGGCGGGCGAGCAGGTCAGCGAAGCGCGTGCTGCGCAGGGTTGCCGCCGTGGCGAGTACACCGATGACACCGCTGCGTGAGGCTGAGGCGGCCGGTTTGATGCCCGGCTCGACACCAATCACGGGCCAGGAATCGTCGGCGCGCAGCGCTGCTACACCGTGTGCCGTTGCCGTATTGCAGGCGACGACGAACGCCTTCGCGCCGCGTTCCCGGACCCAGCGGCCGATGGCGAGGCTGCGTTGTTCGATGAATGCGTCGGGGCGCTCGCCGTAGGGCGCGTAGCGGGAGTCGGCGACGTACAGCAGCGACTCGTGCGGAAGCAGGGCGCGGACAGCCTGCAAGACCGAGAGGCCACCGAGGCCGGAATCGAAAACGCCAATCGGCGCGTTGGAGGGCATGGCAAATGAAAAAGGGCCGGCAAGCGGCCGGCCCCGAAATTCTAGCGCAAAGGCTGCATTCCCCTATCGTTGCCACGCAGGGCAGTGCGGCGATGCGCGTTTCTTATCTGGGTTTTGCCGGGTGTCGGGCTTATTCTTCGAACGACGCCATGCCCGACTGCTGGTAGTTCTGGAGACCGACCTTGCCGATGAGTTCGATCTGCGTTTCCAGCCAGTCGATGTGCTCTTCGGTGTCGTGCAGGATTTCGTTGAAAAGCTCACGGGAGACGAAGTCCTTCACGCTTTCGCAGTGCGCGATGCCTTCTTTACAGGTCTTCTGCGAAAGGTATTCGAGCTTCAGATCGCACTGAAGAATTTCTTCGGTGTTCTCACCGATGAGCAGCTTGTGCAGGTCTTGCAGGTTCGGCAGGCCGTCGAGCATGAAGATGCGCTCGATCAGCTTGTCGGCGTGCTTCATCTCGCCGATCGACTCGTCGTACTCGTGCTTGCCGAGTTTCGTCAGGCCCCAATGGTTATACATGCGGGCGTGCAGAAAGTACTGGTTGATCGCCGTCAGCTCGTTGGTGAGCTGGGAGTTGAGGAGGTCGATGACTTTCTTGTCGCCTTTCATTTCGGATCCCTGTTTTATGCAGTTTTGCAAGCGGTTGAAGAGTAGCCTGAAAAGCTCGGAAAGCCAAGCCCTGCAAGGCTTTTCGTGAACCGAGGTGCGAATGGTAATGCGATCCATTCGCGCTCTGCACTCACGCGATTCCCGCCATGGCGGGGGCATCGGGGAGGCGAAAAAAAGCCCGGACCAGGCCGGGCTTTCTTTGGCGGGGCAACGGTGCGAAAACCGTCGCCCCGACGGCAACGCGCACCTACGACGTTGGGCGCGCCGTCGAACGGAACGCGACTTATTGCGCTGCGACCGGAATCTTGCCGATCCTGGCCTGCCATTCCTTCGGGCCGGTCTGGTGCACGGAGACACCGGTCGAGTCCACCGCCACCGTCACCGGCATGTCCTTGACGTCGAACTCATAGATCGCTTCCATGCCGAGGTCTTCGAAGGCCAGCACGCGTGCGGCGCGAATCGCCTTGGACACGAGGTACGCTGCACCACCGACGGCCATCAGATACGCTGCTTTCTGTTGCTTGATGGCTTCGATGGCGGCAGGGCCGCGTTCCGACTTGCCGATCATCACGGACAGACCGAGCTTGCCGAGCATCAGGTCGGAGAACTTGTCCATGCGGGTCGACGTGGTCGGGCCTGCGGGACCGACGACTTCGTCGCGCACCGGATCGACCGGGCCGACGTAGTAGATGGCGCGGCCCTTGAAGTCCACCGGCAGCGGTTCGCCCTTGGCGACCATGTCGGCGATGCGCTTGTGCGCGGCGTCACGGCCGGTGAGCATCTTGCCCGAGAGCAGCAGGGTCTGGCCCGGCTTCCAGCTCGTGATTTCTTCCGGCGTGAGGTTGTCCAGATCGACGCGCTTGCTGGTTTCCGTGTTCGGCGCCCAGTGCACGTTCGGCCATGCGTCGAGCGACGGAGCCGCGAGGAACGACGGGCCCGAGCCGTCCAGCGTGAAGTGCGCGTGACGCGTGGCGGCGCAGTTCGGAATCATGGCGACCGGCTTCGAGGCGGCGTGCGTCGGGTAATCGAGGATCTTCACGTCGAGCACGGTGGCCAGACCGCCGAGGCCTTGCGCGCCGATGCCCAGCGCGTTGACCTTCTCGAACAACTCGATACGCAGCTCTTCATTCCAGTTTTGCGGACCGCGCTTGATCACGTCATGGATGTCGATCGGATCCATGAGCGATTCCTTGGCGAGGACCATGGCCTTCTCGGCGGTGCCGCCGATCCCGATGCCGAGCATGCCGGGCGGGCACCAGCCGGCGCCCATCGTCGGCACGGTCTTCACCACCCAGTCGACGATCGAGTCGGACGGGTTGAGCATCACGAACTTCGACTTGTTCTCGGAGCCGCCGCCCTTGGCTGCGACCGTGATGTCCACCTTGTCGCCTTCCACGATCTCGTAGTGGATGACGGCCGGCGTGTTGTCCTTCGTGTTCTTGCGGCCGGCTTCCGGCGGGGCCACGATCGAGGCGCGCAGCACGTTGTCCGGGTGCAGGTAAGCCTGACGCACGCCTTCGTTGATCATGTCGGTGAGGCTGCGCTTGGCGTCCCAGCGCACGTTCATGCCGACCTTCACGAACACGGTCACGATACCGGTGTCCTGGCACAGCGGACGGCGGCCTTCGGCGCACATGCGGCTGTTGGTCAGGATCTGGGCGATGGCGTCCTTGGCAGCGGGGCTTTCTTCGGCCTCGTAGGCGCGGCCCAGTGCCTGAATGTAATCGTCCGGATGGTAGTAGCTGATGTACTGAAGGGCACCGGCGACGCTCTGAATGACGTCGTCTTCTTTAATGACGGTAGACATGAAACGGCTCTCGACTTAGTGGGGACTGGTGTTTGTAATGACTGACTAATGCGGGGTGGCGTACGCCGGCGCGTGGCTGTCGTTCGTCATCTTGTTGACGTAGGCCATGACGACGGCGGAAAGCAGGAACGCGCAGTGAATGATCACTTGCCACATGATGGTGTGCGGCGTCTGCTGGGACGCATCGATGAACGTCTTGAGCAGATGGATCGACGAGATGCTGATGAGCGCCATCGACAGCTTCACCTTGAGCACACCGGCATTCACATGATCGAGCCATTCCGGCTCGTCGGGGTGCCCTTCGACGCCCAGACGGGAGACGAAGGTCTCATAACCGCCGATGATGACCATGATGAGCAGGTTCGAAATCATCACCACGTCGATCAGGCCGAGCACGACGAGCATGATCTGCGTTTCGTCGAATGTCGCGGCATGCGAGACGAGGTGGAAAAGCTCGACGAGGAATTTGTAGACGTAGACGGCCTGCGCGGCGATCAGTCCGAGATAGAGCGGCAGTTGCAGCCAGCGGCTGAAGAAAATGACGCGGGGCAAAGGACGCATGGGGCGCGAGGAGCGCGCCGGCGTATCAGACGTATCAGACGTATCCGACGTGGCGGACGGTCGGCCGGGAGTCGACATGGCGGTATTGACGAAGTAAGGACGCTGGCCCGCGCCTCGGGACACGGGCTGTAGTTTTCAGTGAAATCGGGTTCGGGAATCGGGGGGCCGGATATCGCGTCGCGAAATCCGGCATGGCGGGCATTTTACAACGTCTTGGCGGCGGGGCAGTGTCCGATTCAGTCGCGTGCGGGCAATAACGTCTTTCGCGAACCGGCACCGGGCACGGCGGCCAGCACGATCCCGGCGACCGTGAGCGCCAGGGCGCCGCCCTGCGCGATGGACAGCCGCTCGTCGAGGAAGATCACGCCGTAGGCGGTCGCGGCCACGGGGACCATCGCCGTGAAAACCCCGGCAAGCTGGGCGCTGACGTGGCGTATGCCGCGCATCCACAGGAAAAACGAGAAAACGCTCGCGGCAAGGCCGTACCAGACGATCAGCGCCCAATGGCCGGGCATCAACGCCGCGTAGTCCACCGCCATCAGGCCCGCAATCCCGAAGGGCAGCATCAGCGCGCCGCCGATCAGATGCGTATAGGCACAGATGTCGATGGCGGGCAACTCGGCCGAGAGCCGTTTCGAGACGATGACGTAAATGGCTTCGCAGAAGACGGCGCCGAGCACCAGCGCGTTGCCGAGCCAGGCGTTGGCGGCCGCATCGAATGTGGCGGAGGTGGCGCCATGGCTGTCGCCGCGAGAGACGTTGAGCAGCGCCACGCCCGCAATCGCCAGCCCGATGCTCACAAGCGTGCGGCGCGACGGGTGTTCGCGCAGCACGGCCCATGAGAGCAGGGCAACGCAGGCGGGCAGGGTGGCGGTAATGACGCCGGCGGCGGTGGCCGTCGTCATGCGTACGCCGAACAGGATCAGCAAGGTGAAGAGGAAAGTGCCGAAAAACGTCTGCACGAACAAGTGGCCCCATTGGCGGCGCGTCACGCGTCGCATGACCGACGGCCGGTAGCGCGGCGAGAGGGCCACGATGGCGATGACGAAGCGCCACAAGGCGAAGGCAGCCACCGGCATGACGGCAACCATGGTCTTGCCGATGCCGACGTTGGTCCCGACGATGGTCATAGCCAGCGCGAGGGCGAAGCTTGGAAATCGGGCGAACAGACGGTCCGTGGCGGACGCGGTGCCGGTACTTTGGGCGGACGATTGCGGCGTAGATGTCGAATTCACGGGCGCTGCGGGCGATTCCGGGGTGGCGGGAAGGGGGTGATAAGCGTAGGATTGTAGCGAATACGCCACAGCTTGCTGCAACGCGACAACGCGCAATGCGTGAGTCCCGCACCTGCCGCGCGGCGGTCGAATGCACCAGTGTAAGGCGTTAGTAAGTCGCTCGTCTTAATGTGACGTTAGCGATTTGTTTAAGCTTGATTGCAATCGTATCTGCATATCCATAAGAGGGGACAACTCATGGCAGCAATCGAATCGGTATTGCAGGAGCAGCGCGTGTTCGCGCCGCCGCAGGCGCTTGTCGCCAAAGCGAACATTTCCGGCATGCCAGCCTATGAGGCGCTTTGCGCCGAGGCCGAGAAGGATTACGAGGGATTCTGGGCGCGTCAGGCGCGTCAGAATCTGGCCTGGCACAAGCCGTTCACCAAAGTCCTCGACGAGACCAACGCCCCGTTCTATACGTGGTTCGAAGACGGTCAGATCAACGCCTCCTACAACTGCCTGGACCGCCAGATCGAAGCCGGCCTGGGTGATAAACCCGCCATCCTTTTCGAAGCCGACGACGGCACGGTGACGCCCGTCACCTATCGCGACCTGCTCGCACGCGTGAACCGCTTTGCGAACGCGCTCAAGGCAAAGGGCGTGAAAAAAGGTGACCGCGTGGTCATTTACATGCCGATGTCCATCGAAGGCGTGGTCGCGATGCAGGCGTGCGCCCGGATTGGCGCGACCCATTCGGTCGTGTTCGGCGGCTTCTCGGCCAAATCGCTCAACGAGCGCGTGATCGACGCTGGCGCTGTCGCCATCGTCACTGCCGACGAGCAAATGCGTGGCGGCAAGGCGCTGCCGCTCAAGGCCATCGTCGACGAAGCCCTCGCCATGGGCGGCTGCGAGCATGTGACGTCGGTGATCGTCTACCGTCGCACGGGCGGCAATGTCACGATGCAGGCCGGTCGCGACGAAGTGCTGCAAGACCTCGTCGCCGGTCAATCGGACCAGTGCGAGCCGGAATGGGTGAGCGCCGAGCACCCGCTCTTCATCCTTTACACGTCGGGCTCCACGGGCAAGCCGAAGGGCGTGCAGCACAGCACGGGCGGCTATCTGCTGTGGGCGTCGCTCACGATGCAGTGGACGTTCGACATCAAGCCGGACGACGTTTTCTGGTGCACGGCCGACATCGGCTGGATTACCGGTCATACGTACATTGCCTACGGTCCGCTGGCCGTGGGCGCGACCCAGGTGGTGTTCGAAGGCGTGCCGACGTATCCGAATGCCGGCCGCTTCTGGGAAATGATCGGCCGTCACAAGGTGACTGTGTTCTATACGGCGCCGACGGCGATCCGTTCGCTGATCAAGGCCGCCGAGCAGACGCCCGAAGTGCATCCCAAGCAATACGACCTGTCGTCTCTACGTATCCTCGGATCGGTCGGCGAGCCGATCAATCCGGAAGCGTGGATGTGGTACTACGAGAACGTGGGCGGCGGGCGCTGTCCCATCGTCGACACGTGGTGGCAGACGGAAACCGGCGGTCACGTGATCACGCCGCTGCCGGGCGCCACGCCGCTGGTGCCGGGTTCGTGCACGCTGGGCCTGCCGGGCGTGGCGGTGGCCATTGTCGACGAGACGGGACAGGACGTGCCGAACGGACAGGGCGGCATGCTGGTGATCAAGCGTCCCTGGCCGTCGATGATTCGCACGATCTGGGGCGATCCGGAGCGTTACAAGTCGAGCTACTTCCCGTCGGAGTTGGGCGGCAAGATCTATCTGGCGGGTGACGGTTCGATTCGCGATGCGAAGACCGGCTACTTCACGATCATGGGTCGTATCGACGACGTGCTGAATGTCTCCGGTCACCGCATGGGCACGATGGAAATCGAGTCGGCGCTGGTGGCGAACCCGATCGTGGCGGAGGCGGCGGTGGTGGGGCGTCCGGACGACACGACGGGCGAGGCGATCGTCGCGTTCGTGGTGCTCAAGCGCGCGCGTCCGACGGGGGACGAGGCGAGGCAGCTGGCCCTCGAACTGCGCAATTGGGTCGGCAAGGAAATCGGTCCGATTGCGAAGCCGAAGGACATCCGTTTCGGCGACAACCTGCCGAAGACGCGTTCGGGCAAGATCATGCGCCGTTTGCTGCGTGTGATCGCCAAGGGCGAAGAAATCACGCAGGACACGTCGACGCTTGAGAATCCGGCCATTCTGGACCAGCTCAAGCAGGCGCAGTGAGAGGCCGGGGCGATATCCCCATCCGTTAGCGGCCTGCGATGGCGAACCGCATGCGCTCTGGCGCCGCCGGCAACGGCGATGCGCCGCACGCTGCCAATGTCGGCGACACGCCGTCGGACCCGGTGTCTGACGGCGTGTTTGCGTTGCCGGGTGGCCCCGGCAAGCGAGGGGTGTTGTACCGCTCATCCCGTTCGCAACATTGCAGCAGCTTCCATCATGTCCGTTCGGCGCAAATCGACGGTGTTGGCAAACCGCGGCGTCGCGGCGATTTCGCCCGTGGTTTGCATTTGCCCGTTTCGTTCGTTTCGTCCATTTCGTCCATTTCGTCCGATTTTGCCGATTTCGTTGACTTCGTTCACTTCGTCGAGGACCAGTGATGTCGACCGGTCGCGTTGAATCCCCTCGTCTGCCGCCCGACGTCGACTGGCACGGTGAAGCGGCTGCCATTGCCGCGGGTCACTGGCGGTGCACGCTGTGGCTGGTGGCCGCACTGATGGCGATCGGTTTCGTCGTCACATTCGTGCCGCAGTTCTGGGCGCGCGAGTGGGCCTCCACGCGATTTGCCGGTTGGCCGTTGCCGTTCTACATGGGCGCGCAGGGCGCGATCCTGATCGACATTGTTTTGATCGTTGTTTACGCCTTCATGCAGCGTCGCAACGATTCGCGGTATCGCGAGGCGTTGCACAGGTTGCGTGACGCGCGTCGGGACAGCCTGGGGCTTTCCGGCGACATTCCCGGCGACATTTCTGGTGTTACGCCGGAGGGCGCGATGGCGCCTGCCACTTCGCGGAGCGCCACGGCGAGTGCGGCTTCCGGTACATCGTCGCGCGCCGTGTCGGCGCACCTCTACCGATGAGTTTCACGCGCAGGCTGCTGCGCTACTACCTGTATTACACGGCAGGCTTTCTCGCGTTCGTGTTGATGATCGGCCTGCTCGAGAAGGTCAATGGGCCGGGCGTATGGATCGGGTACGCGTTCCTCTTCGTAACGATCGCCGTCTACGCCGTGATCGGTCTGATTTCGCGCACCTCGGACGCCACCGAATACTACGTCGCCGGACGTCGGGTGCCGCCGATGTTCAACGGCATGGCCTGCGCGGCCGACTGGATGAGCGCGGCGTCGTTCATGGGGCTGGCGGGGTCGCTGTACGTTTCCGGGTACGACGGCCTCGCCTACGTCATGGGGTGGACGGGCGGCTACTGCCTGGTGGCGTTTCTGCTTGCGCCCTACCTGCGCAAGATGGGGCGATACACCGTGCCCGACTTCCTCGGCACGCGTTACGACAGCAATCTGGTGCGGGCGTTGGGTGTCTTCTCGACGATTCTGTGTTCGTTCGTCTATCTGGTCGCGCAGATTCAGGGCGTGGGATTGATTGCGTCGCGCTTCATCGGTGTCGAGTTCACGATCGGCATCTTCTTCGGACTGGCGGGCATTCTCGTGTGTTCGTTCCTGGGCGGGATGCGCGCGGTGACTTGGACGCAGGTTGCGCAGTACATCATCATGATTACCGCATTTCTGGTGCCAACCGCGATGATCGGCCATCAGACCGGCAACGGCTGGTTTCCGCAGTTCACGTATGGCGAGGCGTTGGCGAAGGTCGAGGCGCTGGAGAAGGATCTCAAAAAATCGGTATCTGAGCAGGAGGTGCGCGATTACTACCGCGATCAGGCGGACCAGATGCAGCGTCGGCTGGACGGGTTGCCGGACACGTTCTACAGCGAGCGGGCGGAGCTGGAGCGTCAGTTGTTGGATACGAAGCGTCGCAATGGTCCGCTGCGGGACGTGAAGGTGCTCGAAACGAAGTTGGAGGCGTTTCCGCGCGATGTGGGTGAGGCGCAGAACCAGTGGCTGGAGATGCGCAATCAGTACGTCGAGCGCAGTGAGCCGCCGAGGGCGATGACCGAACCGTTCCCGGCGCGCGACGACACGACGCGCAGTTCGCAGCGTCTGAATTTCCTGTTATTGATGGTTTGCCTGATGATCGGGACGGCGAGCTTGCCGCACATTCTGACGCGTTACGGTACGACGGCAACGGTGCAGGGCGCACGAAGTTCGGTCGGATGGACATTGTTCTTCGTCGCGTTGTTGTATGTGAGTGCGCCTGCGCTGGCGGTGATGCTCAAGTACGACGTGCTGTTGCATCTGGTGGGGGCGCGGTACGAGAATTTGCCGGGTTGGGTGACGCAATGGCGGCACGCGACGCCGGTGCAGTTGGACATTGCGGACGTCTACCGGGATGGAGTGGTGCAGTGGGGTGAGATCTGGATGCAGCCGGACATGCTGGTGCTGGCGGGGCCGGAGATTGCTGGGCTGCCGTATGTGATTTCGGGCCTGGTGGCGGCGGGGGCGTTGGCGGCGGTGTTGTCGACGGCGGACGGGTTGTTGCTGACGATTGCGAATGCGTTGTCGCACGACGTCTATTTCCACATGGTGGACAGGAATGCGTCGAGTCAGAAGCGGGTGACGACGTCGAAGATCTTGCTGTTGTGCGTGGCGATGTTTGCGTCGTATGTGACGTCGTTGAAGCTGGGGAACATTTTGTTTTTGGTCGGGGCGGCGTTTTCGTTGGCGGCGTCGTGCTTGTTTCCGGCGTTGGTGCTGGGGGTATTCTGGAAGCGCACGACGCGTCTGGGCGCGACGGCCGGGATGGTGAGCGGGTTGTTGGTGTGCGTGTACTACATTACGACGACGTATCCGTTTTTCACCCGCCTCACGGGTTTTGCCGGCTCGCGCTGGTGGGGCGTGGACCCGATCTCGGCGGGCGCGTTCGGCGTGCCGGTGGGGTTCGCGGTGGCGATCGCGTTCAGTCTGCTGGGCGCACGTCCAAGCGAGCGCGACCGCCATCTGGTGGACCATCTGAGGCGCCCATGAACGTTCATGATGCGGGACATCGCAAAGGATTTTTGCCCCGGCTGATACGAAAGGTATGAGATGTTGCCGCCGACCTGCTATAATGCTCGACCATTCAGGAGAGATGGATGAGTGGTTTAAGTCGCACGCCTGGAAAGCGTGTATAGGTTAATAGCCTATCGGGGGTTCGAATCCCCCTCTCTCCGCCACCGACACATAAGGCTTTGCGCGATAGTACCCGTTCCGCTTGGGCGATAGATGCCAAGTTGGGCAATAGAGCGGGCTTCGCAGAGTTCACTTCAGCGGCATCACTTTCCCGGCTTTACGGCGATACACGCGACGCTTGGTCCGGCTATCCGTGTGCGATAGCAGCGCTTGGGCATGCTCCAACGTCTCTGCGTCACTTGCTGCTTTGGCACGCAAGTCGTGCTCTGAGAATCGCTCGGAGACATCCGTCTCCTCCAAAACTCTGTTCATGAAATCGCGCCAAAGCGAGTCCTATCCTCCCGCGCGTCCGGTCCGTTCGTTGATGTACGGCACTGCCCGGCGATTGCAAAATAGATGCGCTGGGTTCTGAGCGGATCTGGCGTCGATGGCTTCCTTCACCGCAACGACGTAATTCGTCGGTCCATTGATAGAGCGTTCGTTTCCCTGTCTTCTTTGCCGTCTTGTTTCGCTCGATCAGAATTCCATCGTCGGTAAAGTGCCTCTCCGGTTGAAGGCGCAGCAAGTCATCGCGCGCCATGCCGGTCATGCCCTTAAGTCGAATGTAGGCCTGCACCATTTCCACGCCGCCACGTGGCCGCTTGGGCTTGATCGAAATACAGGCATCAACCTCCCGGTCCTCCACATATTGGGTCCGTGCGTCTTCACCCTTAAGACGGACTTCGAATTTGAACGGGTGCCAATCTAGGTATCCCCATTCAACCGCTTTGGTAACCCGGACGTACGTCGGTCAACGTCCCCCCGCACACACTCAAGGTTCGTTGCCAGCTCACAACATTTTCGACGCGGACGCTATTCCGCCGAGGGCCGGTCACAGCCCTGCCATTCGAGGTTCAACCGTACACGCCTTCTGGCCCCTCCGATTTCTCCAACGCCTGTTTCACAATCCTCTGCGATTTTTGCGAAAACCAACGCGATATCGAATGGGCTAGTCTTCGAGCCATCCTCAGATTCCGAATTTAACGTTCAGTTTCAGAACTGAGGCGAGGGGGCCCTCAGTTTCAGGTCGGCGCGGCGACGCTAAATAGCCCGTATTTGCAGTGAACTCCAAAGGTATCTGCACCCGGGGCCCACTCGCCTGAGTTCTGATACCCCCTCGATTGAGTGGAAACAGAACCCACCTTAAATTTGCTTCCCAACACGGAGTTCTCTAATGAAGAAGTCGCTTCTCGCTCTAGCATCACTTTGTGCATTTGCTGGTGTAGCGCATGCGCAAAGCAATGTCACCCTGTATGGCATCGTTGACGCCGGCCTCACGTACGTCAGCAACGCAGGGGGCAGCAAAAACTTCAAACTCGGTAGCGGCAACCTGCAGGGTAGCCGCTGGGGCCTGAGAGGTGCCGAAGATCTGGGCGGTGGACTGAAAGCCATATTCGTGCTTGAAAATGGTTTCTCGTTGAATAACGGCACGCTGGGTCAAGGTGGTCGCATGTTCGGCCGTCAAGCCTACATCGGTCTGAGCAGCGCAACGGCGGGTACGGTCACGATCGGTCGTCAGTACGACTCCGTCGTTGACTTTGTGGGACCCCTTGCCTCAGGCAGTCAATGGGCGACGTTCTCGGGTGCGCACGTTCTCGATAACGACAACCTTAACAATTCGTTCCGGATCAACAACTCGATCAAGTACACCACCGCCAACTACAACGGCTTCAGTGCCAGTGCTTTGTACGGCTTCTCGAACCAGGCTAACACCGGTGGCGGTACCGGTTTTGCCAATAATCGCGCATGGTCGGTTGGTGCGGGCTACTCAAATGGTCCGTTGACCTTGGGTGCGGGGTATTTGTACTTGGGGGCGCCCAACGCACTGAATAATTCTGGTGGCAACGGCACGGTGCCGGGTATTGGCGGTGGGGCGGTGTCGGGCGATTTCAATAGTGTTGCCGGAGGAGTGAACATTGATCGGGTCCAAATTTACGCGTTGGGCGGATCGTACGCAATTGGTCCGGCAACGCTCGGAGCCGTATATTCCCACAGCAAGTACGATTACGACGGTGCGTCTGCAAAGTTTGACAATATCGAATTGAACGGTAAGTACATGCTGACGCCTGCCATGCAACTGGGTGCCGCGTACACATACACTCGCTTGAATGATGAGCAAGACGGTAAGGTCAGCTACCATCAGATCGCGCTTGGTGCCAACTATTGGCTTTCGAAACGCACGGACGCGTATCTGGTCGGACTTTGGCAGCATGTGAGTGGCGACACGTTCGCGGCGTCGTTGAACGGTCAAACTCCATCGCTCACTGGCAATCAATTGGCGGTTACCGCTGGGATCCGCCACAAATTCTAAACGGAACATCATGTTAGGGCCGCGACAAGGCCCTTTAGCCCATCCCCCATGCGGGCTTACTGTTGCCAGTCGTCGCACATTGGGCCTTGCTGCGCGACCAGGGTGCCAAGCTGGGCCTACTTGCTGGCTGCCCACCGCCCCGAGACGATACGCAGCTCTTGTCTGTCGAGCAGCGTAATCACGCATGTTTCGGCAGTCCTGGTCGGGTAATGGGCCCGCTTCGTGCGGGTTTTTTTCGCCATTTCTGAATAATCACGAAAAATTGGGGGATTCTCGTGTGAGACGGGAATCAAATGCCCCAAGGCACGATGCCTTTCCTCCGAGGCGTTCTCGTTGCGAGCATGGGGGCGCTCAATGCCGCCATTCGGACATATGGCCGGATGGCTCTCTTTTTATCGTCCTGACGACTGCTCCCTTCTTTCTCAAAATGCGTGCCTTCGCGCAACGCCATCCGTCTGCGTTGATTGTGCGGCTCGACTCCTGCTCCTCGCAACGTCGGCCACGTTGGTTGACCCTTCCTCATTTCCGCGAACCGACACGGTTATCGCACGTGCGACAATTGACCGCGGTGCGACCAAGAATTCCGAGCAACTTGTTGGGCTGCTGTTGCGCGATAAGCATCTTCCCGAAGTTCTTCTTAACGCGCTTGCACTATCTCCGACCAAGCAGAATTCTTCACCGCAATCTCCGCCGGAGTTTCATTTGGAGAATCATGACAAAAACGGCGCAGAGGTCATCGAACCCAAATTCAGAAACTGAAAGGCATGCAGCTGGATAGGCAGCGCGCCGAAGAGCAAGTTGGGGACCGAACGCCTGCGTCAGGCGGCCTATGGCTCAAGATCGACGAGACAAGAAGGTAGTGCAGTTGCCGTGGCAGCAGGTACAAGGAGCGCGGCGATTATCTCCGCAATTATTGGGGCGGACCGTGTTGGATTATGAGTATTGCCATTGTCTCGCCGGGACGGATGTGTGTGGGCTACGACTGAAGGTCGTCCGGGGATGGAGGGACACATCCGGATGGCTTTGGGGGGATTTCCAGTGAAGGGACAACACCGGAGAATTCGTGGTGACTCCGCGCCTTCGGCATTCGGCAAGGTCGGACATGGAGAAACCCGTTCGAAAATCTACCGGATTTTGATCGACGAAGAATCGATTTCCCGACGCGGCGTGAAATCCAGTGTGGTCGACGGTCATGCCGTTCGTCGTTGTAAAACCCGGTGAGGGAAGAGCTTGGACGCCATTCCGGTGAATTTCAAGCCGTGACCGACTTTTCCGCTTGAGGCGCGGGCATCCCGGCGTGAACCGGCGGTACGTGGGTAGGCGGTACGTGGGTATACCGGCATCTCTTCGAGTTGCACCAAAGGCACAATTTTTCTTCCTGACAGTATCCGCTAGATGGCGAGAGGGAGGTCGAGGCGGTAAAGATGCGGGCTAATACGAACATCGTGCTGCACCATTGCTATCCTATACTGGGCCGCTGCATGAGGGGGGTAGGCGGGAGGGAGCATGCCGATTGCGAAGATTCATGAGTTTCACAGCAACGATCCAGATCAGGTATCCGAATTTATCGGACGAATCTATGCCGACAATGAATTTCGACCCCAGCGAGCGGTCCGACGCGATGTCGTAATGGGCGGAGTGGAATGGCGGGGCATCGGCGTGTATGACGTCGACTACAGGATGCCATTCCGCTTTCGCTCGGAAGTGAGTCGACCTAACTATCTGTTTCTGAGAGCCGGTTTACGATCTCCTGAGCAGCAGTGCCAAAAAGGCGAGATGGACAAACTGCAAGCTGGTGTTGAGCAAACGCTCACAGTTCTTCCATAAGCGCCGGTTCTTCTCCAGCCAGGCGAAACTGCGCTCGACGACCCAACGCTGCGGCAGGACCTTGAAAGTATGCAGTTCGCTGCGTTTGGCGATCTGCACCGTGACCCGCTCGCCCAAGATCTCGCGCACGCCCTGCGCGAAGGGTTCGCCCACGTAACCGCCATCGACCAGCACACTTTGCACCTGTCCCAAGCGAGGCTTGCCGTGCTCGAACGCCAGCAACGCTCCTTTGCGATCGGTCACCTCGGCAGTGGTTACCGCCACGGCGTGCGGCAAGCCCTGCGTGTCTACGGCAATATGACGCTTGATGCCCGACACCTTCTTGCCCGCGTCATAACCCTTATGCGCTGCCGTGTCAGTGTTCTTCACGCTCTGCGCGTCCACGATCAAGAACGTCGTGCTGGCGCTGCGTCCCTGTCTTGTGCGCGCCGCGCCAACCTGATTTTTTGAGTGCCTGCTCCAGCACGCTCACGCCGTGCTGGTCAGGCTGACTCCATTTGCTGAAATACGCGTAGACGGTTTGCCACTTGGGAAACTCGCTGGGCAAGAAGCGCCATTGGCAACCTGTACGCAACAGATACAGCACCGCGCAAAACACCTCGTACAAGTCCACCGTCGTGGGCTTCGTGCGCCGGCGCACGCTGCGCAACAGCGGCTCGATCTCCGAGAACTTCTCTCGGCTTATGTCACTCGCGTATTTCTTTCTCGTCATCCTCGAATTATCAGGGATGACCAGAAGATCGCAAACACGTTCTGACGTGCAGGCGGGGTGGGGCGACCTATGCGGCCCGGAAAGGGTCCGAAGTACAGTGCGCGCTTGGCGATGTGATGCCGATTTCGAATGCGGGCGTCTCCGATTGCGTAACCCAACCGGAGGGGTTTGGGCACCTCTCGGTCATTCTTGAGGCTGCTGCGTTAAGCGAATTCGTGACGTGTTGGCTCGGACGCCCTGTTGTTACTCCGGTTATTTTTGCCATGAAGCCGTTAAATCCGGCGACCGCGACGCAATGGAATGTTGCTGCGGAATGTCTTCGACAAATGATCTCGATGTCCCCCGTTCCCGAGTTTGCAATCAGGTCAATGTATGAGCATATGATTCGGCTTGTCGCGACCGGGCATGAGAGTAACTACAGTGCTTTAATTGCGGACAGTCGGTGCGCTACTGAGGCTCAAGCGCGTAAGGCAATAGCGTTGATCGAGCACGATCCCATGCAATGGCAGACTTCGACCATTCTGGGGTATGCCATGGGATGCGCATCGAGCGCGCTCGAGAACGCCATTCTCAGGTTGACGGGAAAGTCCTTCCAGACGTTATCGCTGGATGCTCGCATGAGGTGGGTGAGGCGCGCGCTTGCTTCTGGCGATACTGACAGCTATGTCGGTACGTTACGCGCATATGGATTTCGTCCCTCCTCACGGTTCGTGTCGGAATATTGCAGACGCTTCGGCGAATATCCAAGTGCAACCTATCGACGAAATCCGCATTCCACCGGTGCTTACGACGGCGGGGAAGCGGCTTTTTTCGATCCTCTGTCTGTGTCTGCGCTAGATGAGTTCATTGCGCAGCGATTGACAGAGGCAATTAGCTTGAAAGACGTTGCTCAGCATGTCGGGCTAAGTGAATTCGAAACGATCGCTACGTTCAAGGAACGATTCTCCCGAACACCAATGCAATATGTGAGCGAACGTAAGCTTGAGAAGGCGCGATGGATGCTCCGCCATACTTCCGAGAGCCTTGCGTCAATTGCGATTGAATGTGGTTTCGGTAGTCAGAGTTATCTGACTACGCAAATCAAGAGATACTACGGTGTGACGCCTCGCCAATTGCGCCTTTCGGCCGGATCTCACGCGGCGTAGGCATTGGCGCCCATTCTGCGTGAGCGGGCGCGTCAACGGCGAGTCGGCGGGTCTATCGATTCTCCCGATGCAGCTGGGTAATTAATTCGCCAACTGACATTGCTCGGGCATAGTGCCAGCCCTGAGCATAGGTTATGCCCTTTGAGCGAAGATAGTGAGCCTGTTCCTCCGTCTCAACGCCTTCTGCGACGATAAGCAAGTCGAGTGTTTGCGCCATCGCGGCGATGTGGGTGACAAGAAGATCGGCGGCCGCCTCTCGGTTGGCTTTCCCAACGAACGACTTGTCGACCTTCAGGCCATCGATCTTGAAGTGATTCAGGTAGCTCAGGTTCGAATATCCAGTGCCGAAGTCATCGATTAGCACGGCGTAGCCGGCATCGCGGAGGGCATCTATTGCCGATCTTGCCCGTGCTTTACTCATAAGGCGCCGCTCCGTGGCCTCGACCTTGACTTGGTCTCGAGAAATGGCGTGCTTCGCGCAGCACTCATTTAGCATTTTCAAAAATCGCTGCGTTTGCAATTCCTCCACGCTCACATTGATGGATACGTACAACGAGCGCGATGTCCTTAATAGCGGCGCGAGCTCATCGAGCGCCGTGCGCATGACAAGTTCTGTCAGTGGTTGAATCAGGTTGTGTTGTTCTGCAATAGGAACGAACACAGCGGGTGAGACGGTTTCGTGTTCGCGATACCAACGAACGAGCGCCTCGATGCCGACGGTCTTGCGTGTCGACATGTCGACGATTGGTTGGTAGTGAACGTCGAGTCGATTGCGTCGGATCGCGGTGCGCAGCGCGAAGGGAAGGGATTGGTGTCGTCGAAACATTCGGCGTGCAACCCACGCCGCGGTGCCGCCCGCAGAAGCGCCGGCGCATCCCCAAAGCAACAGCAGATCGATGCCCTCGATCAGGAGACCCGGCGTCTGGGATCGAACAACAATGGAGAGCGGGTATGCCGTCGAGTGAGTAACCAGGTTGCGCCACGCCCGTGGCGTCGGCGGGCCATCACTCGGTGATCTCGAACGAAACGGGGAGGGCATTCGGCGGGTGTCCGCGCGAGGTGTTATAGCCAACAGGCGTTGAGTGTCTGAGTCGAATACGGCAATCTCACGGCCTCGGAGGTCGACGAGGTCCACATACATTGCTGGATCAACCGCTACGAAACGTCCGCGATGATCAAATAGCGCTGCCTTGTTCGGGATGTCCTTGCTCTGGTGCCAAAAGATCCAGGTGTATGGACCGGAGGTCGCCTTGCTGTGGGAGAAATGAACTTTGTCGGCCTGCGTGACGCCTTGTCTCGACGTGCATAGGTACCTCCCATTGCCCAAGGCGCCAACGTCACTCACATACCGATAAGTCATGGCAATGCGACGGATTGCTTCCAGGAAAGTGCCTGAACACGGATCACCAGGAATCGCTTCCACGTCTCGCATAGCGTTCAGAACCTGGCCATGCACCATGTCCGCTTGTCGTACTGCCCGTGCGGCGAACTCGGCAAGACTTCGTTCGTCTCTGGCCTGATTCATCTCACTTGCCACAAAAATGCCCGCGAGTACCGGGATCGCGCCAACGGTTAGGAGGACGATCGCCTGTGTCCAAGTGCCGATGGTTCGGTCCAAACTGAAGATGCTTGATAGTTGCTGATTCATCGGCTGGACGGTCGTTGCGCGAAACAGAAGAAATGCCGGTGGCCCTGTTGGTTCCGCAGTTCCGGATGTGTCCACATAGCAGACATGGCGCCCCGTCGACTGAATCCTCGCACAAACCGTCGCGTCTTGGAGCGATATCACGGAATTGTCCCAGCAACGCGAAACGGGCGAGAGGGATATTCATGTGAAATGACTCCCCAGAAATAGGCAGCTAAGTTGCTGTACATGCAGGAGGCAGGGTGACATTGGTCCCCCTCAAGCTCCTCACTGACCTGCGGGGGAAGCATATGTCATGTCCAGATTGTTCTGAGATGTACCGAACCTCGCCGACGGACGTCGGAGAAATTGGGTTGACCGAGGTGATTGCCGCAACGCGGGCGCGCTTTTGGTTAGTTATAGCGGCATCTGCGGTGGTGCTCACGATTGGGGTCGTCTTCCTGGATAGGTACGTTTACCAATACAAGACTGAAGCATTTCTGGATCTGCGTCGAGACCTACTGGTATACAACACTCAGCGATATGCTTTCTATGACAAGAAGCAACTCGCGCTGTATCTCGAATCTCAGCCAGGGCCCGACTCTGAAAAGGAGCGCCTGTTGAACGAGATATCGGAGAACCTTATTCGCCGAAACGTGAAGCCGTTGTTAAATAGCTCGCAAAAGGGGGGCGATGGTTCTGTGGTTGTGGGCCTGGAATTACACTCGCAGAGCCGTGACTCGGCCGAGAGCGCGGTTGGTCGGCTTAGACTGCTGGCGGGGTACATCATAGACACCCAGTTGATGCAATCCATGCGCAATACGCTGCGCGACGGCTACTTGGCGTCGATGGCGCGGAGCCGGCAACTCGATACGCAGATCATCGACAAGTCCACGCGCCTGCGGGACATGGAACTATCGCTCAAAGAGATGAGCGGGATTGCGGCCCGCACTCCTCCCTCGCGGGAATTGAGTGAGCAACGGTTGATATCCAACGTAGGAGAAGCTGGCCGGTATCTACCTCCGAGAGTGCAGGTCATCGGCATTGAATCTTCGATGTCTAGCCTGCGTGGAGAATTGCGAGAGCTAACAGTAGAACGGGAGCGCAATGGCATTCGGCTGGGCTTCTATCGCAAGCTGTATGAAGTTCTGCCCGAATTTCGTTCGGGCGCGCAGATGTTTGAGTTCTTCAGTACGTTCGTTCACGACTATTTCGCCAAATCCGGCGAATCCGAAAATGTTCAAGCGGTTCGTAACGAACTGATGGCTGCTGTCGTGGACCATTTGCGCGCGCAACGTCTGGACCGCCTCTATTTCACTGCGGGACCGTCGGTTCCAATATCGCGTTCTGGCCCGATCCCGCTTTTCGGCGCCATCGTTCTGCTCGCCTCGCTCAGTGTCGCTTTCGGCATTGTGCTTGCCCTCCTCGTGAACGCCGTAAGCGTCCGTTGGAAGGGGGCACGAGCGATCAACTCGTCAACTCGGCCGAGTATGCCGGACCGTCTGAGCGTTGCGAGCGGTCCTGTCGAATGATGTTCTTGAATTCATGTGGTTTTGCGCAGCATTGACTCTGCAGGTGAAAGGGTGCACGGATGGGCCGCAAGTTTGTTTCGTTTGGAGTGCCGTATCGCGCCCGGACTGATACACATCGATGGCGCTCGCACGCCATGTTGGTAGTTATGTCGCTGGCATTCGCGGCGTTGGTTGGCCGGGCATTCTGGATTCAGGTAGCCAATTCGGATTTTTATATTGCGCAGGGGCGGGCGCGTTATCAGCGGCGCGAGTCTCTGCGTGTGCCCAGGGCAAAGATCGTCGACCGCAATGGAAACATACTCGCGATTGGCGAGCCGATTTACGACCTTTGGGTCGACCCGAATCGCTTTGCCGGAGCCTCTACTGCGCAGCTCGAAATCGTATCGTCAGCGTTGGACGTTCCGGTGGAACGGCTCAAGCGTTACAGGCTTGCGAGCAGTCGGTTCATCTATCTGAAGCGCTTGGTCGACGTCGACACGGCTGAGCTTCTACTGGCAAAGGAGATCCCGGGCCTCTACGGTGTGCGTGGCGAGAAGCGGTACTTCCCGGAAGGGGCCTTAGCCGCGCAAATTATCGGACTTGCCGGCCGTGCGGGGCAGGGCGTGGAAGGTATAGAACTCGCTGCCAACAAATGGCTGAAGGGATCTGTTGAGCGCCGGGTCGTTGTTGTTGACCGGCTCGGGAGGGTTGTCGAGGATCCCGAGTACGCCGGAATCCCCGAGCCGTCCGCGAACGTCGTGCTTTCCATCGATCGGAATATCCAGCGCATGGCTTTTGATGCGCTCAAACAAGGCATCGAGCGCTCGGAAGCCAAGGCGGGCTGTGCGATCGTGGTGGACGTCGTGTCAGGTGAGATATTGGCTCTGGTCAACATGCCGACATTCGACCCGAACGATGGTGCAGGTAAGCAAATGACGCCAACCAGAAATCGGGCACTCACCGACGCTTTCGAGCCTGGCTCGACCATTAAGCCGATTGTCGTGGCGCTCGCCCTTGAAAAGGGGGTGATCAGTGAAAGGACGAGGTTCGATACCGCACCGGGAACACTAAGATTCCACGGCAAAGTTGTGCATGACACATCGAATCACGGATGTATCGACACCACAGAGATCATCTCCAAATCGAGCAATGTTGGAATGGTCAAGATATCGGAGCTGTTGTCTGCGACAGAGATGTGGCGGAATTTCAGAGCATTCGGACTTGGTGGCCTGCCCCTCTCCGGATTTCCGGGGGTCACTGCCGGAGTACTGCACCCGCCAACGCGGTGGCGTCCGATAGAAAAGGGAACGATGGCGTATGGGTATGGACTCTCCGTTTCGATCGCCCAACTGGCAAGGGCATATCAGGTGCTCGCCAATGACGGGGTCATCATGCCGCTCTCGCTCTACCATTCAGAGGGCGGGCATCTTCCAGGGACTCGCGTCATTTCCTCCGCGACCGCCAGGTCGGTTCGTTGGATGCTGGAAAAGACGGTTGAACCCGGTGGGACTGCAACGATGGCGAGCGTGCCTAGCTATCGGGTCGGCGCCAAGACGGGCACCGCCAGGAAGAACGATGGCAATGGATACCGCAGCGGACAATACCTCGGTATCATGGCTGGCATCGCGCCCATGTCAAATCCTCGCATCGTTGTCGCTGTGATGATCGACACTCCCACAAGGGGGACGTTCTATGGCGGACCGGTAGCCGGGCCTATCTTTGCCCGCATTCTAAAGGGAGTGCTTCCCTATTTGGGCGTCGTGCCCGACAAGGCGTTGATTGCCGTCGGGCGGTGATCAAAAGGGAGCGCTGTTATCTCACACAGGCCGCCAGAATGATCAAGAAAAATTATGATAAACGTTGGAGTGCTAGCAAATAACCATGTAGTAATGACGGCGGTGCGCGGAGTGCTTGCGTCGTCCGCTGATGTCAATGTAATGTACTTGCACGATCTCGCTTTCGCGGGAGCGGCGATAAAGCACAGCGATGACGTCGATGTGTTGCTTTGTGAACCTGTTTCTCTCCGCGTCTTGAACAAGGTGCGTGCGAAATTTCACCGCGCGGGTAGTAAAAATATTATGCGAGTATTGTTTCTGGGCATGCCGCCGGCGGAACGTACGCTGAGAAAACTCATTCAGAGCGGGGTGTTCGGCTTCGTGGGAATTACCGCCGCCGACTTCGTCGCTATGCCGGAGGCAATTCGGGCGGTCGCGTCGGGCGAATTCTATTTTCCATCAACGGCGCGCATTGGTGATTGCTCGATCGGTGGATGCCAGTGAGCCGGACGTCGGAGCAACTTTGATGTGAGGAATGAATGGAGAAAATCCGTGTAGGTGTCGCGGACGATCACGAGGTAATTCTGGTCGGGGTGGAAAGTGCATTGGGTCAATGCGCTGACATTGACTTGTGCTTTAGCGTGAGCACTATCTCCGATCTGCTGGAAAAGCTGGCATCGGAGACGATCGACGTCTTATTGTGCGACTACGAGTTTGCCGGCGATCCTCATGCCGACGGAATATCCCTGCTAAGGCGCATCATTCGCATTGCACCTCAAACGAAAGTGGTTTTTTTGAGCATGCACACGGCGCCGCATATTCTTGCGGAAGCCATGAGTGCCGGGGCTGCTGGTTATATCGGGAAAAGCAGACAGGACTTTGTAGACCTATGTCATGCGGTGAGAAGCGCTAATCGACAAGCCGGATTTCTTCCCGAATCGTTGGCGAGCCAGTTGCTGGCCACGGTGTATTCGGGCGGAAGGAAGGGGAGTGGACTCGCGTCGCTATCGGTGAAAGAGGCGGCCGTCGTGCGCATGATCTGCAGTGGTCTATCGATCACTGAGGTCGCTCAGCGTTTGAATCGAAGTCCCAAGACCATCAGCAATCAAAAGAATGCTGCCATGCAAAAGCTTGGGGCCAAGAATGACGTTGAGCTGGCGAATATCGTGAGAGATTTGTACCGGTGAAGCGTTGGGGTCGGTTGCAGCCACCAACGAGATGGAACCTCAGATGCCAAAGTCACCGCTGCGCAAAGTCCTGCGTTACAACAAATCGGTTCTGCTCACATGTCTCGGCATTCTTTCATTCGTCATTCTGGCGGCGAGTGTACTTATCGCACTTCGCGGCGTTCGGGACGCGGAAGAAGACAGAATCGCTGAATTTGTCGAAAGACGCGAGCGCCTGGAATTGGTGGCGGACCAAGTGTCATCGCGTCTGATGCAATTGGTCGACCTCTACGAAGGTCTTTGGACGTTCCACGAGGGAGAGTCTGTACCGTCCGAGAGGTATCGTCGGGCATTGTTGCTCCAACAAGGTGTTGTGCAAAGCGCTGACGATCTGACTGCGGTGCCATTCACCATCGTAAGTAATCTGGTCGGAACCGCAGATTCAGACCGATTATCTCTCTATCTAAGATTGGTGCGAGCCGTTTCCGCTGCGCCGTCGATAGACGCACAACGGCTTGCGGGGATCCGGTTGACGGCCGTATTGTACGCGCCCGATGGCGCATTTGCCGCAGCCAGTCCATCCTATTCCGACGCAGCGTTACGAGCAATGCGGTTGTGCAAACCGCGCGACGTAGTCGCGCGGCTCATCGACGGCGTGGAGGCGGCCTACGCCGGGGCCAAGGCGGGGAAACGACCGCTTTGGATCGCTGCGCCCGGCAACGACGCGGGGGCCACGGCGATGATCGTCATCCCCATCATCAAGGACGGAGAACGCGTTGCCATGCTCGCCGTCAATGTGCCGAGCGTGCAGTTTGTCCAGTATTTTCGCAACCTTGAAAATTTGCCTGGCTTCCATGTGCTGTCCGAAAACGGATATCCGTTGCACTACGGTGTCGAGACAGACGAGGAGCGGCGAGTGTTCGGCGTGGTGAGTGCTGAAAGGCAGCGAATCGTCAATCATGACTCGAAAATCCTGACGTTCTGGCGAGCTGGCACCCTTGTCATCTCTCAGCGTGTGAAAGGGCCGGAATGGATCGCAGTATATGCAATCCCGTTGAGCGCCTTTTTGGCAGGCATATCCCCCTTGTACTGGGCCTCTGTAGCATTAACGCTCCTTGCATTGTCCTTGTTATGGCTCTTGTACTTCTTCTATCGCCGATGGGTTGCCGCGCCGATGGAGAGTGAAGTCGCACGGGCTTCCGAGCTCGAAGCATTTCGACGTAGCGTACTGCAGACCTTGCCTGTCGGCGTCGTCGTTTTTTCCATGGGGTCCCGTCGTGTGCTGTACGTCAACACGCTCGCGTGCGAGTTGCTCGGTACCGCATCGCTCACGCGCATCAAGCAGTTTTGCGACGATGTGTTGGCCCAAAGTGGATATTGCGGGGAGGTTGAAGCCAAGGCATTGATGGAGTGTTCGTGGGCGCAAGACGGAAGCGAGGAGGTGGCGCTGGGGGTCTCGATCGGAGCATCCAGGTTCGACGGAAACGATGTGGTGCTGATTGGCATGCTCGATTTGTCGGACAGAAAGGAAAAGGAGGCACTGCTGCAAGCAGCAAAGTTGGCAGCGGAGGCTGAAAATCGAGCGAAATCACTTTTCGTTGCGGCGATAAGTCACGAGATTCGGACGCCTTTGCACGGTGCGATGGGCAATCTGGAGCTACTAGCGGCACAGGACATCCCACCGGAACATCTTCAACGTGTTGCGGTAATTCGCAGCGCCTTTGATGGTCTGTTGACATTGGTTAACGACATTCTTGACGCGACGAAGATCGAATCGGGGGCGATGCGTATTTGTGCGCGGGAGGCCGTCGTCAGCCAGTCCGTCACACGAGCTATCCAGAACTTTGCACCGGCGATTCTTGCGAGGGGGTTGACGTTGTCCTACGCGGCAGATGAGGCGCTCGATCACCCCTTGAGCGTCGACGATCTGCGCCTCGGGCAGATCTTGCAGAATCTCCTGAGCAATGCGGTGAAGTTCACAACAAGAGGAGGTATTTCGGTTCGTTCCCGTTGGGAGACGGCACAGGGGAACGGGGGAACGCTTGTTATCGACGTCCAGGATACCGGCATAGGCATCTCTTCAGACGTACAACGCCGATTATTTCAGGCACTCGACCAAGGCGATGATGGCATTGAGCGGAGGTTCGGAGGTACAGGGCTAGGCTTGTATCTATGCAGGCAACTCGCGTCGCTGATGGGGGGCACGGTCGATGTCGACAGTGATCTCGGTACGGGGGCCCGATTCCGTTTGCGTATTCCTGCGACGAAGGTGGATGCCGCCCTCGATGCCTGGCCGTCACTGGCTGGAATGAAAGTTGCCATTCGACGTACCGGGGCGGCGGCGAACGCTGCACTCGTCACCTGGATGGAAGCGATTGGCGTGACGGTCTGTGAGGAAGGCGCGGCTCACGTTGACTTGACCATCGCGTTGTTCGACGTTTGTGATCGCGACGCCCGGTTGCTAGACGCGTCGCAAAGCAACAACACGGCTTGCTTACTAAGGTTAACCCCGGACGGCCCGTTGTTGCCGACGCACGACGATGTGTCAATGCATTTGACATCGCTTGATTGGCTTGCGTTACGTAGATTTCTGCATGAGCATCACAGCGGATTACGCCATTCCGAAGCCACAGAAGCGTTGGCGATCGAAGCGGTGGAGGGCGGAGCGGTTATCGTTGCCGATGATGATGAGGTCAGTCGCACTCTGCTGTGCGAGCAACTCCGAATGCTGGGTGTTTCGGACGTGCGGGCCTATGGCGACGGTGAACGTGCCGTTGCCGCACATCGGAGTCGTCCGGCGGACCTGCTTTTTGTCGACCTGAATATGCCGAAGCTTGACGGACGAGGGGTGGTCCGGCGTTTGAGGGCGATGAAAGACGGGGTAAAAGTGGTCGTGGTCACCGCGGGTGGCGATGCGGAAATTGATGGATTCCCCAGCTATTTCGACGACTCTCTGCAGAAACCGGTGACATTGTCACAGGTATCACGAGCGCTCGTTCGACATCTCGTCCCCGATGCCGGCGACGCCCCCGCAACTCGGCATGCTAAGAAGGGTTTGCCCGACGCGACAATCGCCGATCCCATCTTGTTGCGTATGCAACGGGCATTTGTCAATTCGTGGAGCGAGGACCGCCCACATTTGACGATTTCTGTTGAGCGTAAGGACGTTACGACGCTGCGACGCCTGTTGCATCGAGTAGGGGGGGCTCTGAGCGCGCTTGGCGAAGATGCAATGGTGAGTGAGGTGAATATGTTGCAGGTTCGCGCTTCCAAAGGTTGGAGTCCCGACATGGCGTCGAGCGTGACGGCGCTGTTGGCTCGTCTTGATGGCCTTGTGCGAACTTATGCCACTGAAAACGTGGCAAGCAACGATACCACGCGCTAAGACGGTACTTGCGCCGCTCGGGTCCGGTGCCTGTTGCCGTGCTCAGCCTATTCTCGTGCCAGCTTGTCGCGCAGCGCTACGTTGTCGAGTAAGCTCAGTGCGAGCAACTTTCGGAGCTCGTTGTTCTCCTTCTCCAGCGCTTTCAAGCGAAGCTCGATCTCCTGGCGCTTTTCGCCGAACTTGGTGCGCCAATTGTAATAAGTGGCTTCTGAAATACCGTACTTCAGGCAGAGTTCAGCCGTCGTTTGACAGCCCCGGGTCTCGCGCAGGATGTCGATGATTTGTTCATCCGTGTAGCGCTTTTTCATATCGTGTTCCTCGCGGATTTTTGGTCACGAGACTTTGACCTGCGAACAGAATCGAGATTTCCTCGTCCGGTTCCGGGTGCATCTCAAATCCAAAAAAAAGCCCGCATATCCATGCGGGCCCTAAAAACGCTTCGTCGTTGAGAGCGTTTCATGATCAATCTCTGCATTATTTCATTATCGTACTAGCTCGTCCAATCCCTGCTTTCGCGGTTCCGTGGTTTATGTGGAGGTCATTCGAGCGTGCGTTCATGACCGAGCAGCTTTCGACGACGCTTCAGACCATCGGCCACATTTCCGGTTGATTCCAAAAATATCGCGAAATTTCGCGTTCAATTTTAGGCATATCGTGGTCGGGCAGCTAAGTCTCAGGAGAAATCTGAATTGCGTAAACGTGTTTGGACTGAAGCCCGCCTTGCGACGCTCAAGGAGCGTTGGGAAGCCGGAATGTCTGCAACCGACCTCGCCAAACTCTATCCGGAGCACACATGGCGTGCGTTGGAGACGCAGGCGATGAAAGCTGGGGCCATACGCCCCAAACGAACGTCCTTACTTCGGAACCAGATGTTGCGCCACCTCGGGAGCGTCGAGGGCGCGACCATTGTCGAGATCGCCACAAGCGTTGCAGCCTCGACGGACCGGGTCCGTTCGATCATGGCCTCACTGCACCGCGACGAGACCGTGCATATCGCCGGGTATCACCGCGCGGCAGCAATTTATTGTCTCGGGCGCGGGGAAGATATTTCCCGCAAGGCGTGGTCCCAAAAAAACAAAAAGAACGGACTGAGTTCGGTTAAGCGTTCCGAATCGCATATCCGTCGCGTAGTGCATACGGACGGCTTAGTGAAGGTGCTTACGATCGAGCCGAATGGAGACGCCGACAGACCGTCGCGCGACCCTCTGATTTCTGCCTTGTTTGGCAAGCAAGTTCCGCGCTGATTTTTTGGGGGTTCGCCCATTTTTAGGCGGGTTTCCATGTAGGAAACTGGATTGAATATGGTTTGGGCGCCCTCCTATGTGCGGGCGGCCGATGCAGTCTCAATTCGTTTCTCATGGATCTGAAATGTCAATGCCCGGTGTACTCATGATTCACGGTCTAGGAGGTACGATTTCCGATTTCGGTCCGCTTCGCTCGTGCCTGGAAGCGGAGGGGTTTTGCGTGGAGACGGTGACTCTCCCAGGCCATGGAGGAAGTCCGGAAGATCTTCTGGGGATAAGCGTCGCGGACTGGACGGATGCCGTGCGTCTTTCGTACCTGGCGATGAAGCAGCGGCACGACGTAGTTCATATCGTCGGCATGTGTATGGGCGCACTCCTCGCCGTCGAAGTGGTAAAAAGCGAAGGCCACCTATCCGGCGGCCTTGTTATGCTGGCTCCGCCGATGTTCGTCGACGGTTGGTCCTTGCCCTGGTACAAGGTGGTGAGGCATCTTGCCTATCTCATACCCTCGCTAGCCCGTCGCATCAAGGTTCGCGAGTCCGCGCCGTACGGAGTCAAGAACGAGAAAATTCGATCGATCGTGCGTGCGAGACTTAAGCGAGGAGATGCCTTTCACTATAGCTGGATTCCGCTCAAGAGCTTGCGGGAGTTCGACTCACTCCGCGTAAGAGCGCGCAGAAATCTGCACCAAGTGCGATGTAGCACGCTAGTTGTCCATGCGCGTTACGATGAACTGACGAGTCCCCGCTCCGCGGCGCTGCTTATGCGCAAGATCGGCCGGGGGCAGCAAGCATGCGACGTTCGTGTTGTACAGCTGGAAAACAGCTATCACATGATCTGCGTCGATAACGACCGGGATCACGTTGTCAACAGCGTCATCGAGTTCCTTTCGTCAATGTCGTCGGCCAGCAGTTGAGCGGCGATGAAACGACAGGATCTTTTGCTCGATCGCCCGATAGTTCCCGTCGAAGTGATGACCACCATCGGTCCTTACCACTTCTGCGAGCGTGTCGAGCAAAGATGGACACAGGGATTGTGATTCTTCCGCCCCATAGAAGCACTGAACGTTCTTGGTAGGCAACGTCGCTATTTGTTCACGGACATTTTTTGCGAGCGCTTCCTGATGCAATCCGAGCCAGCCGGAGACTCGAATCTGAAAGTCGGCCGAAGGCTCCGGTGCCAGGAGAACGAGTTGATCTACTTTAGCCTTCAGGCGATCCGGGAGGCGATTGTATGCGAATGGAAGCACATTCGCCCCGAACGAATAACCGATCAATGTTATTTTCGGCGTGTGCCACATGTTCGCGTAGTGATCCAGCACTTGTTTGAGCGCCCCCGCAGTCTGGTCGGGAGTCTTCTCAGTCCAGAAATACCGAAGGCTATCCCAACCGACCACTGAAACGCCATCGCTTCTCAGGTGCTCGGAGATTTCTTTGTCGAGATCGCGCCATCCGCCATCGCCGGACATGACGACCGCGAGCCTACCCGATGCCCCTGACGCCGGTAGCTCGATGAGCGGCAGTGTCGAGAAATTAGGCTGCGTAGCCTCATCAGCTCGCTCTGACGCGCGGCGGCGGATGGTGTCAACGAACGCGCGGGTGTCGTCTGGTGGTAACCGGTCCACGAATTCCCGCCGTTCGAGGTTGACACCCGGGGCGGGGGCGTCGCATAGCGCAATAGGCAGTTGCGGCTCTGAACCTGTCGACGACACGACGGCGCCCTTGACCGTGTTCGCTGCAGCCTGATCGCGAATCACCTGAGCGATGCGTCCGCCGATGCCGAAGCCCGCGACGACGGGTGTGTGATAGATCGGTGTTGATAGGTCTCTTTGAAGTTGTTGGCTGACGAACTCGGCATCTCCGGGAAGATACTGGCAGTCGGCTTTTTCCTTGGACAAGTTTGCGAGATAGCGACGGCTATCGATGCCAACCGTCAGGATTCCGCGATCCGCCAGTTCCCTCGCGATGGCCCGATCTCGCTCGGTCCAACCTTCGGCCGATGAAAACAGCAGAGTGACTCCTGCAACGGGGCCATCGACCGACGCGATACGCAGTTTTCCAAATCGCCCTCCGTCGATCTTGCTGGCTGCGGGCATGAGGGACAGGCCGACGGCCAGCAGGCCGGCAGCGACGGGAAACCAGTATCTGAACTTCATGATCGTTTACCTGCGGTGAGGCCTGGAAGTGCAGCAAGTGCCTTGTATAGCCCGAGACGCCCGCTTGCCGCGAGATAGCGAGGCGTCCAGCGCGGCGAGAACTTTTCTTTAAACGAACGCAAGCCACGGAAGTTGTACGCACTGCCGCCATGGCGTGAAATGACGTATCCAATGCGGTTGCATGACGTCGATATCGACGATCGTTTGATCCCTGAGAACGGGGCGACGCCGAGGCTGAAGCGAGAGAATCCCGCAGCTTTCAGTTCGAGTGACAGATGAGTAAAGAGGTATTCCATCGTGCAGGCCGGCGCACTCGGGATGACACGCATGACCCCGGTCGTTGCCTCGCTGCCGTCGCTCGATGTCATGTATGTTGCGAAAGCCAGGGTGTCGCTCCCTCTACTTACGACAATCGCCGAGTGCCTTTTCACGAAGCTCTCGTCAAACGCCGCTATAGAAAAGCACCTCTCGGACGCCTTTCTGTGGTGCAGCCAGGCATTTGACGCTGCCCGCAATGACGGTAGAGCGCTCGATATCTCGCCGGGCGACACCAACCGATAGGTCAACCCTTCTCGTTCCCCTCTCTTCAATGCATATCTGAGATGGGCTCTGCGGGCACCGCTGACAGAGAACGTGTCCAGATCGAGCCACGCTTCCTCTCCGACTTTCATGAGTGCCAAACCCGCGTCTACATACATCTGGATCGACTCGGGGCGTACCTGATAGAACGCAGCGGTACCTGAATGCTCTTTCGCCAGTTCGATAAAGGCGTCAAGCAACGCGGGCCATTCATTGCGCGGGCCGACAGGGTCGTAAAGTGCCACCCAGGTCCTTCCGTACTTGGCATACGCGAGAAACGACGATCTCGACGCGGAGAATAGGAGACTCTTGTCGCCCATGAGCATGAGCCCGGCGTCGCTACGCGGAAATCGATGGGCGATCAGCTGCGCGTCACGAATATCGTCCGCGCTTGGCGTGAGACCTCTGCCCGATGCTGGTCGAAGAAGACGCCACGCAGAGAATGTGAGGAGCAGCAATATGCTCGCCGACCGGGTGTCGGGTGCTTGTAAGCTCACCTGTGCCCGGGATACGTGCGTCAGAAGAAGCAGCCCGAACGGTGCAGATGTCGCAAGCGTGGCGAACGAGCGAAAAGCGAATCGCCTTGTGAGCGATCGGTGCGAGCGACGGAGCACAATCGTCAGGACAACCACTGCCGACGTCGATAGGCCTGGCGCGAGTAGGAGTGCCCACAGCGGAGCTCCGGCTTGGATAGCGGAGAACGAGGCGCATCCCGCGAGCGTCGCGCCCCAGTGGGACAGATCTCTTGCGCCGAGGGTAAGCAAGAAGACGAACGTGGTAAGAGGTGCAACCGCTAGCCACACCAAATCGCCATTAATCAGAATGTCCATCAGACCTTCGACGGCGGGCGACGATGCTAGCGCATCGGAGATGACGGCAATTGCGGCGATCGCGCCGCACACAGGAGTCCCAATACGCGCGAGGACGTACCCGCTTGGTAGAGACAACCGCGAAAAAGAATATGACTTCGACTGCGATCTCAGTAGGTATTGAATAAACCAAGGCATGTTTCGTTTTCGGCTTGTCGCCGTTTTTGAAAACCTGATTCGCAGTTTGTTGCCGGAGGCGTGCCCTTGGGTATGGGGGCTCGCCCATATTGCCGCCGGGGTCCATGCGTTCGGGGTCCAGCCTTTCCGGGGCCAGTCTGATAAGCGAGGTAGGTTTTTTAAAATTTTTTGAAAATTTTGCGGAATATTTTTCTGGGGTTGCCACTTATTGTTGTAGTGCGTAGCCACGTATTTCATAGTCTCTGAAGGGGGCATGTGATTCTGGTGGTGAGCTAACGAGGTGTTTTTATGGGCGCTCGCCCATTCTTGATCGTGTTGGCCTGGGGCATCATCCGCCTCGCTGGTTCGCGAGTGGTGGCTGGCGGAATGGGCGAGGCAAAGGGAAGTGGATGGCGCTCGATGTCGATTCCGGTCACATGCAAATAGGCGAGAAAGCTAGAGCAAGCTTGGCCGCGAAAGCGCAGCGATTCTCAGGGCTGCCAATAGAACAAGAGGCGCGGTCTTATCAAAAAAATCGGGGTAAGGGGTTTATGTGCAAGTGCAGACGAGAAATCAAAGAGTTCAGGCACATCGATTTCGCAGTGGTGATCCTTCTGTGGTTTCGGCGCACATCGAAAAGATGTATGCGCGTAATCAGTTCGTTGTGCATGATGTCGAAAGTCGCAGTCCGACCAGTGTTGTCGGGTTTGATCTGGGCGGTGTTGGAGTCCATCTGTTCGATTGTCGCGTGCCATTCACGTTTTGCGCGTCAGGTGCAAGGACGAGGCATCTCCTGGTGTCAGGGGAAAGCGGCGCGCTCGCATACTCGGCACGTCGCCGAGCGCGGATTTGCTCGGCCGGAGATGTCATGTCGCTGCCGTTGTTCGGTGATTTTTCGTGTATAGGCGGCGGAGGAGCTTCCGGCGTTGCGGTAACGATCAGCGCCGAGCGTGTCGATAGCTTCGTTGCTCGCTGGATAGGCGGTCATCTCGTCGAGTCGGTCAGTTTCGCATTCGAGCCGCTAGCGCGGGACGTTGCCGTGCAATGGAATCTGGCAACCAACTGTTTGCTGAAGATGATGAGACTGAAGCAGTTGCCGGAGCTCGCGGTGAAGTCGTTGATCGAGCACATAATTCGACTGCTTGTCACCGGGCACAGAAACAACTACACGCACCTGCTCGATCGTCCTCAGCATATCGAGGCGCAGGCGCGCGCCGCAATCGCGCTAATCCAGTCAGATCCGTTGGGCTGGCGAACGCTCTCGGCCGTGGCGCTGAAGCTCGGTTGTGCGACTGCGGCACTTGACAAGGGGATTCGACGCCTGGCGGGAAAGGGCTTCTCCGAACTTCACTACGAGGCGCGCCTGGATGGTGTTCATCAGGCGTTGGCCAACGGTGAGGGGAAGGGGTTTGTGGGGACGTTGCGAGCCTTTGGATTTTCCATCTCCGAGCGGTTTGTGCTCGCGTATAGCCGCCGATTCGGAGAGCCGCCCAGTTCGACTTATCGAAATAACCCTAACGCAGAGGGCGTTGCGACGCTCGTTGAGCGGCGCGAAGGCGGATTCAGCGAAGAGGTAATCAACAGGTTCATCGACGAGTCGATCAAAAAACCGATTTCGCTTGCGGATCTGGCGCGACTTGTCGGTATGAGCGAGCACGCGACGATCGCTGCATTCAAGTCCCAGTTTTCGAGGACACCAATTCAATACGTCATAGAGCGAAAACTGGACCGCGCTGGCGATATGTTGAGACGCGGGTCTGAAAGCATTCTCGCGATTGCGTTGGAGTGTGGCTTTGGAACACAAAGCTACTTGACGTCGAAGATGAAGCGGCACTGGGGTGTTACGCCCGGTCAGGTTCGTGCGGCATCGAGGCAAAGCGATAGGGGAGGGGCGGTCGCTCTTCGGTAATTGGGCTGAGTCGGTGTCGGTGGTTTGTCGATTTATTTGAAGAATTTGCCGACAGATGTTCTGCGCTCTTGTTGTTATATTTGTTGCGGTGGGAAGTCGATAGAAATTCTTTGGTGTCCGAAGAATATTTTCGTTATTTATATGCTCAGGGATGATGAATATGGTGAGTCAGACGAGTAGTGTCGAGAATTTTCCCGTGAAGATCGGCGGTGGGGTTTTGAAAGATCAATCCGGCTTTACGCTGATTGAGGCGCTGGTGGTCATGGTGGTCGGTGTGGCGGTCTTGGCCGGCGCCGCTGCGGGGATTGGTCGGCTATTTGCGGCAAGTAACGTCTCCACCGAGGCGCAAAATATTACGCTAATTGCCGCAAATATCCAAAGCATGAAAGACGGACCTCAGGGCTACAAGGCCCTTAGCATGGCGACAGCGAAGGCGTTCAATGTTATTCCCGGGAATATGACGGTTTCTGGCGACGACAAGTCGCCGGTCGTCACAAATGTCTGGAATGGCACGGTCACGTTCGCGCCGGTCTCAGGTGACAAGTCTTTCGATATCACATATGAGGGGGTCCCGGCTGAAGCGTGCAACCAACTTGCCTTGAAGCTTAAAGGCGGCGGCTGGGAAGCCATGCAGGCCGGAAGTGCTTCTATCAAGGCAGAATCGAGTTTAGCTGATATCGATAAGGCATGTAAGGCGGCGGGCGGCAAGATGGTCTTTCGGTCGCGCTAAGTGAGTCTTGGTTCGTAGCTCGATCTTTTGGCCGCGGAGATGAATGGCATGAATGTTATATAAACCAAACATTTCGAATGACTAATGAATTGACTGCCGGGTTGATTGGGCTGGTTGTTGGGAGTTTCGTCAATGTGGTCGTTTTTCGCCTTCCCGATCTGTTGCGTGTCGAGGTTCAAAGTGTTTGGGCGGTGCTCAAGGGGCTTTCTTTTCCGGGGTCCTCGTGCCCGTGTTGTGCGAAGCGACTGGTGTGGTGGGAGAACGTGCCTGTAGTGAGTTACGTGATCCTCCACGGGAAGTGTAGGACCTGTGGGTATGCAATCCCGATCCGGTATGTCGGGATCGAGCTTCTGGTGTGCCTTGAGTACCTAGCGTTGGCGATTATTGGGCAGTGGAGCGTCTTTCCGATCTTTCTGATCACGACGCTCACGATCCTGGCCTTCCTCGATCTCGAACATCGCCTGCTGCCGGATTTATTGACGCTTCCGTTGCTCGCTGTTGGGATTCTGGGGGCTGCGTTAAGTGAGAGCCGGTCGATAGCCGGTGCTTGCGCGGCCGCCGCACTGGCATTCGGGTATTTCTTTCTTGTTTGCTTTGCAAGCAAGCGGATTGCCGGCCGCGACGCGCTTGGCGGGGGTGACGCAAAGCTTGCCGCCGCGCTTGGCGCCTGGTTTGGAGTAGCTGGTGTCGGAATGATCGTGTTTCTGTCGGGAATCATATCGTTGGTCATTGCGTTAGCGCGCAGAGCCGATGGCAAAGAAGGCGTCGGCGAGAAATTTCCGTTTGGGACGGCGCTTTGTGCTGTTGCTGTAGGCGAATTCTTCCTTTCTGCGTCGTTGCGTGATGTTGGATCGTTGTGGCCTGCGTTGACGGGAAGCGTGTTTTGATCCTCTGCGATGTTGTTCACACGCGCGCGGACGTTGGGGTTTCGCTGCAGCTTTAGAGGATGCCGGCATGTATGCATTGGCAATTGCGATGCTGATAATTCAGGTCATCTCGTTCGAGGTTTACCAGGTTTGGTATTTCCAATACACCTCGGAATTTTCGAGGAAAGAAGGGCTCAACGATCTGGCCTCGTTTGCCGGGGCAATCCGCGCCGTCTCGGACGAGCTTTGCACAAAGGTCGAGCGGCGTAGCCCAGGAGGGTACGAAGTGACGCGGAGCAACGTCGATAAAGGACTGACGAAGACATCGCAGCTTTGGGTGGAGCATGCGGGATGGTGCGATTCGAACGACAAGAGCGCATGCCTTTGGGGGGCAATCGTCAAAGGAAACACGCTTTGGACCTATCGCCTACCTCGCTACAAATCACCGGACAAGCAGTACGCTGAACTGATCAATCGCGGTCGGCGTGAAGCTTTCTTTGTGTCATGGTTGTCGGAAAAAGGATTCGGCGTCGGCGTTTGGCCTCTCCCCCAATCCTCGATGCCCGATTTTTGGCGCGATGTGCCGGAGCAACGCATACCTAATGGTTCGATTGTGCGCTACGAAACGATATGTGTAGAAAAATAATGAACCGCGTTGCGACGCTTTTCGTGTTCGGTTACTGCGTTGTGCCGTTGTCGTCTGGTGCGCAGGGCCGGGTGGCCAATGGTCCCGTCATCTCGTCTCCCTTGATGAGCGCCGCGTCTTCGTGGGGTGAGCAAAAGGTCGAACGTGTTGGCACTGGGCAGATTCCTCCTGCTCAGGACGTTGTGTCCACCGCGCGCGAGGCGTTGCCTAGCGAGGGGAATGCGGATGTTTCTGTATCCCACATCACAATGTCGTCGTCTGATGCGCCCGTTCCAATGGAACGTGGGGGCATGGTTCGTGAAAACGAAGCGCTAAACGGAAGAATGACCGGCGATACACCTGCTCATTCGCTGTCCTCCGCCGAAGTGGCGACTTCGAAGTGGGAAGTCCTGCAAGGCGCGTCGTTGCAAGACGGCTTGAAACGCTGGGCCGATGCCATGGGTTACGAGCTTGTGTGGGACGCACCTTACGATTTTCCGATTCGCGCCAGTCTGGTGTTCGACGGCGATTTCGTCGCAGCAGTAACGAAGCTCTTCGACGCGTATCGGGACGCGGGACGACCTTTGCAGGTCGATATATATAAGGAGCAACGTCTGGTGCGTGTGTTCCCTCAGGACGATGTGGCCTATGAATAAGACCTTACAGATCGCGATGGCGGTGGTCCTCACGCTTGGCGCGAGCGCGTGCTCGTTCAGACGAGGCGTCGAGACCCGGAGCGAAGAAGTACTTCGCGCGGCCACCGCGAATGTGGACACGCTGCGCAACGCGTCGCTGCCTAGCGCGGTGACCGTGCACGACAAGGGTTTTTGGGTGTCGACCCGCGAGGTGCCATTGAAGCGCGGCACTGTCGACGTTTCCTGCAACATCACGCTTATGCAGACTTCGCCGATTTCGCTCTTCGAACTCGGCTCCCGGATCGAAAGCATTTGCGGAATTCCGGTCGACGTCGACGTGAGTCAACCTGTTAAACAAGCCAACGGCAGCCAGTCGGACCGTGAATCGGGCCGTGAAGCTCAGTCGCTGCCAACGCTCTTGAGTCGTCCAGACGCGCAGCGAGCCATGGGAGCGTCTGTGCCCATGCTCGCGGAGCTCAAGTGGTCGGGGGCACTATCCGGGTTGCTGGGCCAGGTAACGTCGCAGACTGGCACGCACTGGGAAGCCACCGGGGGGAGAATTCGGATATTCAAGTTCGCCACCAAGGTTTTCAGGATATACGCGTTACCTGGTACCGAGGCATTGTCCACGTCCATGGGAACCGCAGGCTCGCTTACCAGTGGTAGCGCGTCGTCCGGCGGAGGTGGTGGCATGTCAGGTGGTGGCATGTCGGGCGGGGCATCCGGAGGGAGCATGGGCGGTGGCACGGTAGGCACGTCGACGCAGAACGTTCAGATATCGGTGAAGCAGTCGATCATGAGCGACGTTGAGAAGGCCGTCACCGGCATGCTCTCGCGCGATGGATCGATGGTGCTGTCGCCGTCGACCGCCTCAGTCGCTGTCACGGACACACCTGCAGTGCTTGCCCGCGTTCGTGATTACGTCGAGCAGCAAAACCGAATTCTCACGACACAAGTTGTTCTGAACGTCAAGATTCTGAGCGTGACGTTTGACCGAGCCGATCAGTATGCGATCGATTGGAACAAGCTGGCTTACGCCTCGTCTCGCTTTGGACTGTCATTGGCGTCGCAAGCGGCGCTGGAACAAAACACCAAGGCACGGCATGGCGAGGTCCAAATTCTTCGAGGTCCATTCAAGGATACCAAGCTCTTGGTAGACGCCCTCTCGACGCAAGGAAAGGTTTCCGTGGTGACGCAGCCTTCGGTCACAACTTTGAACCTCCAAGCCGTACCTATGCAGGTTGCGACGCAGACGGCTTACGCTGCGGCGGTGACAAACACGGTGACACCGCAGGTGGGGACCAGCACTGGCATCACCCCAGGAACCGTGACGACCGGTTTCAACATGCTGCTGCTACCTTACGCCATGCCGGATGGGCGGGTGCTGCTCAAGTACGACATCGGCATCAGCAACCTTAAACATATTGACAAGTTCGGTGATGCAGCCAGGGGACAGGTGCAGTTACCCACCGTCGACCAGTGGGCTTTCAGCCAGAAGGTTCGACTTCGTTCAGGCGAAACGCTTGTCCTCTCTGGATACGATCAGGATCAGAACAGTACCGATGACAGTGGAACATTCGTTCCACAGAACATCTTGATGGGCGGCTCCAATGCGGCACAGCGCCGGCACACAGTCATTGTCATCTTGATCAATCCTGTAGTCATATCGTAGTGAGAAGCCAATGTCGCTGAACGCGCCGATGCACATCCGCATTCTGGGCAATGACGTGGTAGCGGGATTGCTTTGGCAGCCACCACAGCGTCAGTACAACGCCGGACAGATCCGTGCAGCAGCCAAGGAACTTCACTGTTCCGGGTATGTGCAATTGAAGCTCGGGAACAAGCAGCTTCAATTTGCACTTGCCCAAAGAGGAGGATCGTCATCCGGGCAGTATTCGCTAGCCGCGATGCTGTCGCAACGGGTGCCGCACGCCAATTGGGCTGGTGTTTTCGAGCTTCCAGGCGGGAAGTACACGTTCGTGTGCGTGCTTGGTGGCGCAATCATGCCGGGGACCGATCTCGTCGGCGATCTCGATGACATCCGTCTGCGATTTACAGAGACACTCGACCTGATCGCCGGGGCGAACAAGACGCTCGGCATAGTCTACGCGCCTGAGGCGTTGGGTGCGGGTGAATGGACGAATGAGCGACTCGAGAACCTGATCACGAAGTCTACCTTCGTTCGATCCGTGAAGGTTAGGGCGCTGCCCGGCAACGTGAGCCGAAGGGGAATCCTGATGGCGTTGGGAGCCGCTTCGACCGTTGCAGTGGTTGCCGGGGGTGGTATCTGGTGGCGAGGAAAGCGTCGCGATCGACAAATGGGGGATATCAAGCCCGCGCCGCGGATCGTCGAAGTTCCTCCGCCCAAATCCTGGACGCTGAGTCCCGACGCCCGCACATTGTCGCAGTACTGGATCGACACGCTCGACAATATTCCCTACTCAGTGGCCGGATGGACGATTTCACGAGTGCATCTCGCCGCGTCGGAGCTGCTTTGCGAATACACACGCGGTATCGACGGCTTTCCTGAGGATGAGTTCCTGGAGGGATTTAGAAGGCAGGGTGGCTTTCAAGTCGACGTGGATTCGGACGGTAAGGCAGTGGTCAGGCGTGCGCTGTCCATTCCCAAACACTTGCCTCGCGCAGTTGCGACAGTGCTGACCTCGAAGGAACTCTTGTCGAAGTGGGCGTCGCGGTTTCAACGCTTCGGTGTTGTTCCCCCGAAGCTGGAAAGTGTCCCTCCCAAAGTTCCGGAGGAAGGGCCGGCAGGCGGTAACGAGCGCGTGCGTTTGCGTTGGGCGACGCCAGATTGGCAGGTATTCGGTTGGTCATTCCAAACCCGCATATCACCGAACATTCTTTTCAGTGATTTTGGGATTCCAGGGATCGAACTGGTGTCGTTGGACGTGACGGGTTTCTCCGATAGTGGAATGGATTGGAAGTTGGAGGGAATGGTTTATGCAACAGCAGCTTAATGTCGTTTTTCTCGCCAGTGCGATTCTGGCTGCTACTACCTGTCACGCAGACGAACAGGCGCTTCCGGGGGACAACGGGAAGGCCGGCGTGGAGCGGACGAATGCGTCGGGATTTGTCGACCGCCTCGGACGACTGCAGACGGAGGTGGTGTTGCTCAAGGCAGAGGCCGCGCGGGCTCAGGCGCAGCTCAGCCTGGAACAGGCGCGGGCACCGCTTGACGCTAACAGGCGCCAGGGGGTGGCCGCGATCACCAGCATTTACGGTCGTGATCAGAATCTTTATGCAGTGGCCCAGTTTAAGGATGGCCGCACGCAAACAGTGAGAGCTGGCGACCACCTGTCGAACGGATACGTTGTGAAACGGGTGTCGATTTCGTCCGTGACGCTCGTGAGGAAAGGCGACGAGATTCATATCGACCTCGCCCCTGTACGTCCGCCGAGCCTCGTGTATGGCAATGCGGGGGGCGCGCTGGATACGCCTCCGCTCCCGGATCGCATGTATCGATGAGCAAGATGACCTACGAGGACATTCTCGAACTGGTCCGGTCCGGGGCGCAAGTTCTGTCCGACAGCGCGGATGCGCTCGGCGTTGACGTCGAAAATCGTTCGCTGATGTGTTGCATTAAAGTGCAGGCCAAGGTGGCCGTCCTTGTGGTGTCAGCATCGCACGTGCTTGAGCCGCATGTGCTTTCCTACCAGGAGACACTCCGACGAAGAGGGTATACGTTCTCTCGCATCCAATGTTCGATGCAGGAAATACAGGAGTTGTACCGCGTTTCCCGGCGCGATCTCGACGCGGAGGCGGGCAACGAGACGGAGTGGCAATCCCGAGTCGTCCGGCTAATCGAGAAAGGGGCGGGATTGCGAGCCTCTGACGTGCACATTACGGTGCGGCGTGACCATTGTGACGTGAGGTGCCGCATCAACGGGGAACTTGTTCTACTGGAGCAACTGCGTCCTGCCGACGGGCTTCGTGTGTGCGCGACCATCTACCAGAGCATGTGCGACGTTGCCGAGCCGACATTCAAGCCGCATCAAGCGCAGCGCGCACGCATGAAGGAGGAGTTCCTCTCGGAATGCGGGCTGAATGGTGCACGCGTCAATACCCGGCCATTGGTACGTGGAATGCTCATGGTCATCCGTTTGTTGTACGCCGACAGCGGAAGATCCAGCAAGTCGCTTGGCGATCTTGGGTACTTTCCCGAGCAGCAGGCGATGCTCAAAAGCATGACGCGTCTACGTTCCGGCATTGTCCTGTTCTCGGGAGCAACAGGGAGCGGGAAAAGTACGACATTGAAGGTCGTTCTCGAAGAGAGCATTAAAGCGCGTCCGACGGACCACATTCTCACACTCGAAGATCCTCCCGAATATGAAATCGGCGGAGCTAACCAGTCTCCCGTGATGGGCGACCGTGGCGACGCCAAGGACGAGGAACATGTTTGGGCCATGGCAATTTCCGATGCGATGCGTCTGGATCCGGATGTGATCATGATCGGGGAAGTTCGCGATGCCATTACCGCCAAGATGGCAATTAGAGCCGCCATGACAGGGCACTTCGTGTGGACAACGATTCACGCCAACGACGCGCTTGCCACGCTGTCCCGGCTGGAGGACGAAGGCACGCCGAAGACACTTCTTACCGATCACAAGCTGATCGTCGGCCTTGTTAATCAGTCGCTGGTTCAGGTCCTCTGCGACCAATGCAAGATCCCCCTGATTGGGAACGAACATTGCCTTGATGCAGAAACGCTAGAGCGCGTCCGCAGATTCTGCGTCGAGCGGGGTGTGTTCTTGCAGGGGCCCGGCTGTGGCGGCTGCGATCACACCGGTGTAGCGGGGCGGACAGTCGTTGCTGAGATCATAAGGACCTCTGCTGGCCTGATGCAGGCGTTCGGATCGGGGCATCACTATCAGGCCCTGCAGTACTGGTTGGAGCAAATGGATGGCATGAGCAAAATGCGCTCGTTAATACGCAAGATCGACGCGGGACACGTCGATCCGCGCGCCGGCGAGCGCGTTCTAGGCCCTCTTGCTGACGACTGCTAATCGCGAGCTTATGAATACTAACAGCCTGATCGCATCGTTGAATCTATGGTTCGCCAAGACCCAGTTTGGCACGAGTTCTCGCATTGAATTTTACGAGACGCTTGCCCTGATGCTGGAGAATCGCGTGCTCGTCGCAGAGGCACTATCGGAGATGTGCGCGGTTGCGAGTCGCAACGGAAAGAACATGAATCAGCCAATGGCGATCATCATGAATGACTGCCTGGAGTCGATCAATCAGGGTGCTTCCCTCGCAGATGCCCTCGGTCCGTGGGTCGATTCGAACGAAGTTGGGGTTTTGGCCGCAGGCGAGCGCTCGGGCGATCTGTCGCGCGCTGTCTATGACGTCATCGCCCTGCTTAAGGCGCAGCAGCGAATCATGGCGGCTGTGGTGGGCGCTTCGATGTATCCCCTGGTGCTGCTGGCCATGCTGGCGATGCTTTTGCATATTGTCGCGACCAGCCTTGTGCCGAAACTGTCGTCGGTATCGAAGCCGGAGACGTGGGAGGGGCCGGCATATCTACTGTATTTGATCTCGAATTTCGTCAACTCATACGGTACTACCGTGGTGGTGTCGCTTGTCATGATCGTGGTCTTAATTTGGATATCGTTGCCGAGACTGGGTGGCGGTATTCGAGTTGCGCTCGATGGAGTACCTCCCTGGTCCATTTACAGGGACATTCACGGTGCGATTTTCATGCTTAACGTCTCGCTTCTGATCGGTTCGGGGCTGATGTTGCAGCAAGCGCTTGAACTGCTAAGGGATCGTGCTGCTTCGTCGTGGCTGCGCGTTCGAATCGAAGCAACGCTGGAGCGTATCGCGGCCGGTCGTGATCTGGGCCAAGCCTTGGAAGATTCCAATCTTAACTTCCCGAGCGCACGCGCTATTTCCTATCTGAAACTATTTTCGAAGCGTTCCGGTTTCGACGCCTCGATGTCGAACTTCGCCAAGAAGTGGCTGGACAAGACGATTGACGGCGTTCAAGGGGCCTCGAAGATTTTCTTGTTAGCCACAATTATCTTGATGGGTGGAATGTTGACGCTGGTGGTCGGAGCGGTTTCCAGTATAGAAAGCGCAATCGAGCAATCGACCGTTCAGTAATTTCCAATTTGCACCGACTTATGAAAAATCCGGTACACGGCACGCCGCGCGGCGATAGCGTCGCACTTGGTGGGCTTTCGGAAAGCGGGAGGGCTCTAGTTTCCCGGCTCCTGAGTAACCCACAGGTGATGGAGGTCATGCGTAACGCAGATGGAACGGTGTGGGTTGAATCGGCCGATAAGGGCATGCATCTCACCAACGAGTCGATTTCAGAGCAGGATGCTATTGGAATATTGCGTGCGAGCATGAATCCTTCGACTTCGGGCCGCGAGATTCCGGACACCCGGAATCTCATCGAAGGGGTTTTGGGCGAACAGCGCGCCCGTGTCGTTGGTCTTCTTCCGCCGATTTCGACCAGCCCCGTTTTTGCGATCCGGAAGCATGCTCGCGCGATGTTCTCGTTGGACGACTATCGAGATATGGGAATCATAGATTCCCTCCGAAGTAATTTTGTTGCCGATCGCAATACCGATGAGTTGGCAGAAATGAGTTTCGAACATCCCGTTGACGCCATCAAGTATTTGGTTCGTGAGCGAAAGAATATTCTTATTGTGGGGCCTGCCGGCAGCGGAAAGACAACATTGGCAAACACTCTGCTCAACGAAATTGCAGAGCAGACCCCAGGCAATCGCCTCATTATCCTCGAAGACGCTGCCGAACTTCAGACGCGAATACCTAATAAAGTTGCACTGACGACTTCGCTCGATATTGATATGCGAGCGCTGCTTCGCATTACGATGAGATTGCGCCCGGACCGAATCATCATCGGAGAGATACGTGGTTGGGAAGCCTACACGCTACTGAAGGGATGGACATCGGGCCATCCCGGCGGCGTCGCGACGCTGCACGCAAGTGATTCTCAGGAAGCGTTGTCCAAACTATCCCACTACATCTTCGAAGAACCCGCAGCACAGTGTTTTACATCCGAATCCATAGGCTGGATGATTTCTCAGGCCGTTGATGTTGTGATGGTGATCGGAAAGTCAAACAACTCGGCGGGGCGACGCGTCAAAGAGATATGCGAAGTCAGAAACTACATGAATGGCAGGTTCAACTTCAACATTTTGCGATATCAGCCCAATACCGGTGCCTACGCGTTCAAGAGTCATATGTGAAGCGACGCATGAACGGTTGACCTTGGGACGCCGGTCGTCTGATCAAGATGGACATGAATGTGCTTCTTTCTCACGCAAGAGCTCTTCTCGCTGCCTCGTTGCTTTGGTTGGTTGCGCCTCAGGCGGTACTTGGGCAGAACAGTGCGAAGGCAAGCGAGCCCGCAGAGCCCTTCAAAGGTGCTCCGGATCCCGATGAGCGATTCAGATGCTCCGTGATTGCCGCATATGAGTTTGCGCTTCCTGTGGACGTAATGCTGGCAGTTGCAGAGCAGGAGGGAGGTGCCATAGGCCAATGGAAGAAAAATAGGAACGGTACCTATGACATTGGCGTGATGCAGTTCAACACCCAATACCTGAAAGAGCTGTCGAGATTCGGCGTCTCGGCCGCAGATGTTTCCGGGCCTGGCTGCTATCCGTATCGATTGGCCGCATGGAGAATTCGCCGCCATATTTCTCTCGATGACGGAGATGTGTGGGAGCGGATTGCGAACTATCACTCCCGGACCCCGGCACTAAATATGAAGTACAGGGTGGCGATCATGTCACGGAGCGCCAAGTGGGCGCAGAGATTGATCGGGATGGGAATATTTTGAACGAACTGGCGAGAGCCAGGCGTGCGGGGGTTATGGACAAACTGAAGAAGAGAGTCGATATTCGCGCAGGGCTATTGGGCATCTATATCTGCGTGGTCGTTGCGCCACTTTACTGGCGTCGCCTTCCCTTTCGTTCCGATTTGTGTGGCAATCTGCCGGGCATTATTGCCGGTGTCGTTCTCTTCACCTCCGCTGTCATCGCCGTGCTGATGGCCCCCCGCTTGGCTCGTCGAGATCCGTCGCTAAAGTCGGTCATGATTGCCGTTGTTGCGGCGTTCGTTTTTTTTGGAGGGGCAATCGCCGATTTTGCATCGGTTCTCGACAGCTTCATGCCGAGTCGTCCATCTTTGCAAAATGGTCAAAAGCACTGCCACTTCAGATGGCGGTCTGCATCTTCGTGGCGACCTGGTGTTTGAGTCAAAGAGCGCTCTGGCAATCACGCACGCATTTTGCAGAAGTCGAGAAATATAACGAAAATGACTTTCGCAAGCATCGCGTAAATTCCCCCGGAGGCGTCGGAAAATGCCCCGGTAGAGTTTTACCGGCCAGGCGAACGCGATGGCCGCGTTGCTTAAAGAACTCCAGTCGGAAACAGGAGTGTGGAACGGATGAAGTTCAATGATTTTCGCGGATGGCGTCTTTGCAGATGTGCCGTCGTTGCTGGGCTGTTCGCTTGGGGCAACGCGGCAGACGCGGGGCAAAACGAGGTCGATCTTTCGGCGGCTGCCTCGAGGCGAGAGGCGCTGGCATCCGCTCAAGGTTCGAATTCCGCTGCTTCCGGCACGATTCAGGAACTCGGTTCACTTATCCGAAACAAGAAAGTGACAGAGCTCCGCACGGCCTATAACGGGCGCCATGGTGCGAGTCTGCTGCTCGACCCGGGTGACATGACCTACTACGTTACGCTGTTCACAGGCGAGCATTTCTGGCGGGCCGCTAAATTAAGCGACGAGAGAGCTGCCGAGAATTTGTATGAAGAATTTGTGCGCAGAACGCGGGCACTCGCCGAGATTGAAATTCGCAGACTCACGCTCGAAGCCGAGAAAGCCGTAGTGGAACATGAGTTGGGCGACGCCGAGGCGCGTTTGCTCGCAGCACGGAACGACCTGGCGATTCAGCGTCAACAGGAGCTGCGCCTGGATGCGGACCAACAAGCCGAGAGAAATCAGGTTTCCGCGCTCAAGAAAGAATATACCGCTGCGCGTCACCATTTGAGGGAACTAGAGGCGCGGATTCTGGCGGTGGAAGCGGCGCAGCATGGTACTAAATCAGGGGCGATCGACTGCGTTGACAGATCAGCAGAAAGTGGGGCAGTTGTCGGTTGCACGCGGTAGTGCTCGGTGAGTTGTGATTGCGCCTTCCCGGTTTGAGTCCCCGCCCTATTTTCCTTGATCCGCTTGGGTTTTCTGTGCCAAATCCGGAGCGAGTTTTTCGGCGTATGATCCGCTTGGGTTTTCTGTGCCAAATCCGGAGCGAGTTTTTCGGCGTATTGATCCGCTTGGGTTTTCTGTGCCAAATCCGGAGCGAGTTTTTCGGCGTATTGATCCGCTTGGGTTTTCTGTGCCAAATCCGGAGCGAGTTTTTCGGCGTATTGATCCGCTTGGGTTTTCTGTGCCAAATCCGGAGCGAGTTTTTCGGCGTATCGGGTCAAGTCGGCCCGGGTAAAAACACCAATTGTCGGGCGAATTCGGCCGGCGCCAGCTCTTTGAGAGCTGAGTGAGGCCGACTCTCGTTGTAGTCCCCGCGCCATGCCTCGATAGTCGCTTTCGCTTCGCCCAGCGTCTGGAACCAATGCAAGTTCAAACACTCATCACGGAATGATCCGTTAAATGTCTCAATGTGGCAATTGTCCGTGGGCTTTCCTGGGCGACTGAAATCGATTTTCGACTTGTTGTGATATGCCCACATGTCAAGCAATCGCCCGGAAAACTCACTGCCGTTGTCTACGAAAATATGCCGAGGAGCACCGCGTCTGGCCGCGATACGATTGAGCGCCGACACCACATGTTCTCCCCTCAACCGTTGACCAACTTCGATGGCCAGAGCTTCTTTCGTGAATACATCGACAATTGTCAGCGCGCGAAACTTCGAGCCATCTGCGAGTTGATCGGCGACGAAATCCATACTCCAGGCATCATTCGGTTTGCGCGGCATGATTTTCTGCACGCGCGTGACGACCGTCTTGCGGCGCTTGGGAAGTTTCGATCGTAATTGCAATTGCTCTTCGCAATACAGCCGATATGCTTGATCCCTGCCCAACTGCCAGCCTTCACGCCGCAGCAGTACATGCACGCGCCGATAGCCATAGCGCACCCGCGTATAGGCAATTTCGCGCATGCGGGCACGAAGCTCGGCGCGAGGATCTTTCACGCTTTGGTAGTACTGCGTGCTGCGAGGTTGCTTCACCAAACGACAGGCCCGCCTCATTGTCAATCCATAGTGGCTTATCACGTAATCCACCACGTCTTTCCTCAGCGCGGGCCGGGCCACTTTTTTGAAGCAACATCCTGCAGAATGGCCTTGTCCAGGCTTAGCTCGGCCACTAGCTTCTTGAGCCGTGCGTTCTCGTCTTGCAACTGTTTGAGCTCACGTACCTGATCTGACTGCATACCGGCGTATTGCTTCTTCCAGCGATAAAACGTCTGCTCCGAAATACCGACGTGACGGATGAGATCGGCCACCGGCATACCCAACTCGGCCTGCTTCAGTACCGCCACGATCTGCTCGACTGAAAAGCGCTTACGTTTCATAGCAAACTCCTCCTTTTTCCAAGGGGAAAGTTTGCCGAAAAACTAACGTCCTAGGTGGTCCAGTTTTCTCATTGCAGATCAGGCGGCCTTTAGACTTTTTTTCGCACCACCTCTTGCAGGATCTGCTTATCGAGCGTCAGGTCGGCGACGATACGCCGCAGGCGTGCGTTCTCGTCTTCGAGTTGCTTGAGCTTGCGCATCTCGCTAATGCCGAAATCGGCGTACTTCTTCTTCCACGTGTAGAAGGTTGCCTCCGACACGCCAAGCTGCCGACAAACGTCGACCACCGGCGTGCCGCTCTCGGCCAGTCGCAGTGCAAAGGCGATCTGCTCTTCGGAAAATCTCGAGCGTTTCATGGCGACTCCTCGCCCCGTTTGGGGCGCCGAGAAGCAACTTTACCTCTAGTTTTGACCTGTACCGATATTCCGGGGACACGTCAGTGGACTATTCGCGTGGTGACGCTATTGCAGCCGCTTACCCATGCGTCGACCGGCACGGCGCAGATTTGAGCAATGCGCAGCGTTTCCGGAGCCGGGGAATAGGCGTGTTCTGGATAGCGATGAGAAACCTGACAATTGGAGTCTAAGTTTCGCGGTAAAGCAACTTAGGATACGGACGAAGCCATTGAGACCATCCTGCAATAAAATGGGCGATCACCCATTCGAAAAAGCTAACTACGCAAGCATTCTGCATGTCGTTCTCAACGATAGGTCTTTTCGATCATGCAGAAAATCTCAAATCGCACCCAAAACGAATTCACTAGCACTTCGGTTGCGTTAGCGCAGGAAGTATTTCGCAAACACATATTCTGTATTGCAGCTGCACTTGCATTCTCGACGATGGGCTCCGTTTCGTTTGCTGCCACCGGGACGAAAGACAACTCGTGGACGCCGATTGGCGTCGACGCAGCAAGAGCTGGAGAGACCGATGTAGCAAAGGTGATTGCGGATGGTCACCGTCGCTCCGCAACCGCAATGCCGTCGCCGGCGGATCTCTTGAAAAAGCAGAATGAGGATATCCGGCAGGCAACAGTCAGGAATGAGCGGGCCGGCGTCGAGGCGCGGGCGAAGGAGCGCGAAGAGGCGGCAGCTGAACGTTTGCGCCAAACTGTCTACACCGGTAAGCGAAACGCTCAGGCTCTAAGAGCTGCGGTAAGTGTTCTTTCTCCTACGGATCAAGTGATCGCTCGTGCAGCAATTGACCGCGGTGAGATTAAGAATGCCGAGCAAATTCCTGAAACGCTATTGCGTGATAAGCGTGCTCTAGAAGTTCTTCTCAAGGCGCTTGTACTGTCTCCGATGGAGAAGCATTCTTCTCCTCAATCTCTGCCGGATGCCGATATGGAGAATCGAGGCGAGAACGGCGCACGCGCTATTGAAACCCTGATTCAGAAGCTACAACTTGCGAAGAACAAACAAGAACAAGCGGTTACGGATGGTCACCGGCGCTCTGCAACTGCAATGCCGTCGCCGGCAGATCTCTTGAAGCAGCAGAATGAGGATATCCGGCAGGCAACAGTCAGGAACGAGCGGGCCGGCGTCGAGGCGCGGGCGAAGCAACGCGAAGAGGCGGCAGTTGAACGTTTGCGCCAAACTGTCTACACCGGTAAGCGAAACGCTCAGGCTCTAAGAGCGGCGGTAAGTGTTCTTTCTCCTGCGGATCAAGTGATCGCTCGTGCAGCAATTGACCGCGGTGAGATTAAGAATGCCGAGCAAATTCCTGAAACGCTATTGCGCGATAAGCGTGCTCTAGAAGTTCTTCTCAAGGCGCTTGTACTGTCTCCGATGGAGAAGCATTCTTCTCCTCAATCTCTGCCGGATGCCGATATGGAGAATCGAGGCGAGAACGGCGCACGCGCTATTGAAACCCTGATTCAGAAGCTACAAATTGCGAAGATCAAACAAGAACAAGCGGTTGCGGATGGTCACCGGCGCTCTGCAACCGCAATGCCGTCGCCGGCGGATCTCTTGAAGCAGCAGAATGAGGATATCCGGCAGGCAACAGTCAGGAACGAGCGGGCCGGCGTCGAGGCGCGGGCGAAGCAACGCGAAGAGGCGGCAGCCGAACGTTTGCGCCAAACTGTCTACACCGGTAAGCGAAACGCTCAGGCTCTAAGAGCGGCGGTAAGTGTTCTTTCTCCTGCGGATCAAGTGATCGCTCGTGCAGCAATTGACCGCGGCGAAATCAAGAACGCGGCCCAAATCCCGGGGTTTCTGCTAAAAGTCCGCGCAGAGGTCAAGGCGAGGGTTGAGTTGAACAACGCATTAGCCAAGTTGTCGAATGCTCATCAAGTACTTGTGCGTGAAGCGCTCGCCGCTGGGAAAATTGATGTGTATCAGGCGATCGCGTCCGCTAACAAGTTAGCTTTGGCTGAGGCATTTGCTTCGTTACCCAAAGAGATTCAGGAAAAGCTTCTGACGCAGTATGCTTCGGGGCAATTCACCGATGCGGCTCAGTTGAAGGCCCAGGCAACACTGGTGCAAACCCAACTGATCGATCAAGACCGTCGTGCCGCGCTTGTGCTGCCCCAGATGGGATTTGCTGCCGAGCAAAACGCCGCGCGTTTGCAGCAGGGGATGCGTGATCGTCTGGCCGGTGATAACGCCTTCATGCAGAACAGCGGCACTCAGTCCGATATCACCTCCGGCCGAAGGAATGTCTGGGCACAAGCCTCCGGTGACCAAAGCAACGGCAATGGTAGCGCAGGTGCGCCGGGCTTCTCAATGCGTGGCGCGGGGGTCAATGTGGGGGCGGACACCACTTTCGACAATAGCCGTGTCGGTATCGCACTTGGCTACGCCAACGCGACTATCGATGCGAGCGGCAAGCACGCCAAGTCAAAGGTCGACACGTTCGGCGTAGGCCTCTATGGCTCGCACAGCATCAACGACTGGTTTGCCAATGCCGGTGTTTCGTACTCGGCACACTCCATCAAGAGTGATCGAAATGCACTAGTAGGCGGCACCAGCTATGGCATGTCTGCCAAAACACACGGCGATACAGTGGGTGGCTTCGTAGAATTTGGCAAGAAGATTGAGACGTCGCTGGTCAATATCACACCAAGCGTGACGGCGCGGGTCAACAACACGTCGATCAAAGGTTTTACGGAAAGCGGTATTGGCTCAGCCACCGTAGACAAGAACGAATATCTCTCTGCCCGCGTCGGTTTCGGCGTGCGTCTCTGGAAAGACTTTGGCGACGCAAACCATCACATTACGCCGTCGCTTCGCATCGCTTATGAACGAGAAGTTGCCGACAGCGCACCGTCGATGAACGTCGTACTACACGGTATTAATGGCCTCCCTCCGACGCGCGCGAGCCTTTCAGGTTTGAAGCTTGGCCGTGACATCATCAGCGCACAGGCGGGCGTGACGATGCAACTGAGCAAACGACTGTCGGCAAACGCGGCAGTCAATACGAGCTGGAGGCAGCACGAAACCCAGGTCGGCGCCAGTGGCTCCATCGTGTATCACTGGTAAGGCACGGAAGCTAAGCGGGACTGTCTACGGGCATGTTCCCCGCTCATGAACCGGAAAAAGCTCTAACAATAGCCAACAAAAAGAACGTCGCTGAGAACGACCTTCGCCCGTTTGAGGACTCAAATGGGCTTTTTTGGCGTTAGGGGGCACCAAATCCCGCGAGCGACCTGTTCAGCCGCAGGCTTGCGGTTCCACGAAATCGATGGCTTATCGCGAAATGGGCATGACATATGTGTCGCTAAGATTACCCGCCTTGGATCATGCGATTATCCCGTTCGCACATTCCCGCCTATGTCCGGTATTTCTAATTCAGCTAAATCACGACCTAGCCCAGCGAGAAGGTCAATCGGCCATCAGGGCGGTTTCACACTTATCGAGATGCTTGTGGCACTAACGGTAGCGATTTCGCTTCTCGCCGTCGCTGCAACGTTAATAAAGCGGGAAAGTACCGATATTGCGGCGACGAATACGGCTGAGCAGCTCCGAGTGCTCGGCGACGCGGCGTTGCTGGCGATAGGCGCGACAGGTGAATACCGGTATTCGACGGATATGTCTAAGTCTGCGGATGCCGCACCGATTGCAAAATTCCTTCCTCCGAATCTCGCGTCGTTGACGGTTAGCCCGTTTGACCACCCTTACTTTGTATTTGTTAAGGGACAGGGGAGCGGTGAGGGGGTTCTTGCGTGCACCAGAGTGCCGTCCCTCGGCGTGGGGGCGAAGATTGCATCGTTATTGGGCGTCAATGGTCTATACGTTTCAGTTCGCCGTGATGGCACTTATGCGTTTTCCGGAGTCGCTGGCACCTTGGGACAGGAGTCGCCTTTTAGCATTCGATATCTGGGGATGGTCAGGTCCGAGCTCGACTTGGAGCCAGGGGGCCAGCCTAAGAACGTGTTTGCGATCTTCTGGTCATCCCTGATAATTCGAGGATGACGAGAAAGAAATACGCGAGTGACATAAGCCGAGAGAAGTTCTCGGAGATCGAGCCGCTGTTGCGCAGCGTGCGCCGGCGCACGAAGCCCACGACGGTGGACTTGTACGAGGTGTTTTGCGCGGTGCTGTATCTGTTGCGTACAGGTTGCCAATGGCGCTTCTTGCCCAGCGAGTTTCCCAAGTGGCAAACCGTCTACGCGTATTTCAGCAAATGGAGTCAGCCTGACCAGCACGGCGTGAGCGTGCTGGAGCAGGCACTCAAAAAATCAGGTTGGCGCGGCGCGCACAAGACAGGGACGCAGCGCCAGCACGACGTTCTTGATCGTGGACGCGCAGAGCGTGAAGAACACTGACACGGCAGCGCATAAGGGTTATGACGCGGGCAAGAAGGTGTCGGGCATCAAGCGTCATATTGCCGTAGACACGCAGGGCTTGCCGCACGCCGTGGCGGTAACCACTGCCGAGGTGACCGATCGCAAAGGAGCGTTGCTGGCGTTCGAGCACGGCAAGCCTCGCTTGGGACAGGTGCAAAGTGTGCTGGTCGATGGCGGTTACGTGGGCGAACCCTTCGCGCAGGGCGTGCGCGAGATCTTGGGCGAGCGGGTCACGGTGCAGATCGCCAAACGCAGCGAACTGCATACTTTCAAGGTCCTGCCGCAGCGTTGGGTCGTCGAGCGCAGTTTCGCCTGGCTGGAGAAGAACCGGCGCTTATGGAAGAACTGTGAGCGTTTGCTCAACACCAGCTTGCAGTTTGTCCATCTCGCCTTTTTGGCACTGCTGCTCAGGAGATCGTAAACCGGCTCTAAGGGGGGCCAGACTGCGGGGCGTCCAAGCGCGGTTTGCTACGCGACGTCGACTACGCAAGCAGAAATGCACAAAGATAAAGATGCATGGTTGCATCGAGCCAGCGAGCCAGGTCATGAAGACTGGAACAGAATGAATGCCGATATTGACATGAATGGTCGTAATTTAACGCATGTGAGGCAGATGTCGATCAGTTTGGACGATGCGGCGGGAGGAGGGAAGAGTAGCGGGGCGACGCTCGGTGCTTGCACTTCAATGCCAGAATCGATCGACGCAATCCTCTTTGCGGGGAAGGGTATTTGCTTGACGCTGCCGAAAGACTCTTATCTTGCCGTCGGTGGCTTGAAATTGTTTGAAAAAGGATTTTTGGGCTTCTCGTCTCCGGGGACTATTAGTGTTGGCGGCAAATGCTCGGCGCTAGGTCAAATGACGATGGGAGTCGGCAACAAAGTCCTGACATGCAGGAGATTCGACAACGGAACGGCGCTGAAGTGGGCTGATTCGAGTGGCAGCCCCCCAGTGAGGTTGGGGAATGCCATGACGAATGAATCTTTCATGTTCAATGGTGGGGTTGGGCCGAACCGTTTGGCTTTGGAGGATATTGAGACATCGATTCTATTGCTAGGGAATACGTCCCCTGCTACAGGCTCTTCGCTTCCACTCCGCCCCGACATTCCTAACGAGGACCGAACGTTTCAGGTAGAGAAAACCATTCCTGCGAACGGAGCTGCGCGCAACATTACTGTCGGCTTGAATCTTTATGCGTACGCTCAGTCTGATCACCCGGAGGAGCTTATTAATGTGTTGGACGGTGCAGCAAAGCATCCCTCTGTTGGTAACGCTGTCCTGCTTTATGCGATTGAAAGTTCGCCGGGAAATGGACTTGTATATGAACGTGTGCTTAACTACCAGCAATGCCACTTTCCTCTCGGTTTCGGAACGTGCCATATGACTGTTCGCATGTCCCCTGGCGGAAGCACAATAATCCGCGGAGTTTGGGGGGGCATATCGAGTGCGAATGGTGATCTCTACCGCAGCGATTCTGAGCTGGTCGCGATCCGCCAAAAGACTCGCGCGAAGTTCTATTTCGCCATGGACGAGCCGTTCTGCAATCAGGAGGGGGTTGTGAGTGGGAGTTGTGAGTCAAATGTGCCACCCTGATTGGCAGTGAAGTGCCCTCGGAAACTGGACAGTTTAAAACTGGAGAGGGGCTGCCTCTTTGGGTTGTACTGACCACTTTTGGACGAACTCGCTTGGGGTCAGATGGCCGAGCGAGCTGTGGGGACGATGATGGTTGTAGTCGTGCTGCCAAGCCGTCATTTTTTCTCGGAGGTCGTATAGCGTGACGAATTCATGCACGTTAAGTGTATCAGCCGGTACTTGACCTGACGGACAATGTGCGAAGTGTTGCCGTCCGGTGTGGTGCTCGAGTTGTCCTATCCTGACGACCCTGGGCCGGTTTTGAACGGCGAGAAACAGTCTGCACGGAAAAGTGGTTAACGAACCCGAGCGCAGAACTATCGGACACTGTCGGTCAGGTCAAATCCAGTCTCTTTCACGTTAAGGAATTCATCACGCAATCGACCATTGAAAGACTCGATCAGTCCATTATCGGTCGGCTTACCGGGGCGTGTGTAGTCGAGTTTCACCCCACGCCGGTATGCCCAGTCGTCTAGAGCGCGGGAGGTGAACTCTGTGCCGTTGTCACAAAACAGCGTGCGGGGCGCTCCGCGTTTGCTCCTCAGCTCATCCAGTGCACGCACGACATCTGAAGCGCTCAGTCGCTGGCCGATATCGATCGCTAGTGCTTCGCGCGTAAAGACGTCGGTGATGATCAGCGCGCGGAACCTCTGCCCGTTCGAAAGCTGGTCGGCGACAAAGTCCAAACTCCACGCCTGATTTGCCGCCGTCGACTTTGCACGTGCCGGGCGGCTCTTCTGTGCCCGTCGCTTGCGATTTGGTCTGTAGCGCAGCGACAGCCCTTCCTCACGATACAGACGGTACAGCCGATTCATGCTGACCTGATAGCCCCCCGGAGCGGCAGCACACGTATCTTGCGATAACGATGGCGCACACGCGTCGCCGCGATTTCACACATGCGCTGCCGCAATGCAGTCTGCGGGTCGCGGTGGCTGCGATACTGGTACACCGAGCGCGATATGGCCACCCGGCGGCAGGCACACCGTGCTGCTACTCCATAGGCGGCCTTTAGATAATCCACGCCGTGGTGCCTCGGCGAGGCTTCACCACTTTTCTCTCAATACGTCGATCAGCATTGCCTTGTCCAACGTCAGCGCCGTGCCCGCCTTCTTCAGTTGGGCGTTCTCGTCTTGAAGCTGCTTGAGCTGCCGCACCTGGCCCGTCTGCAAACCGGCATATACCTTCTTCCAGCGATAGAAGGTTTGCTCCGAAATGTCTATGTGACGAATCAGTTCGCTACCGGCAGGCCCGCTTCGGCCTGTTTCAACACCGCCACAATCTGCTCCACACTGAAGCGCTTGCGTTTCATCGTACGGCCCCTTTCATACTGAAAAAGTCCGCCGAAAACTCGTTTACGTCATGGCACTGTCTACTGGGGGCCGCTCACTCAGGTAAAGACCCGAAGTCATGACCACCCACTCCCCATCGCACCCGCCGTCGCGTGGCTGCTGTCGCCACTGCGCGTGGATCGCTAACGTTGGCCGGCAGGCGTGACGACTCGGGCGGCGTATACCCAACGGCGTAACGAAGGCGCTGATCGACCGGGACGCGACGGCGCCCCTATACCAGTGAAATGTCAGTGGAATGCATCGAATTGCGAACGCCAGACTCCGCCTGAATATTCGAACTTTGTTGTCGTGGCACGCAAATCGCCGATAGCGGGGCATTTGCCAGCGAGATTGCTCGGCATACGGCGACATGCGCCAGCGCAACGCCCCGCGCATCGATGCGACGGGGCGTCGTTCTTCAAGGGCTTAGAGTTCCGGCGCTTTGGCCGGTTGCTGGTTGGGCGCCGTGGCCGCTGGCGTGCCCGTTTGCGCAGCTTGCGGCGGACGCGGCATGTCGAGCGTGTCGTCAACGTGCAGATGGCCGCCATCCTTGGCCGAAGCGAAACCGTTGGTAAAACGCATCACGACATCGTCACCTTCGATACCCGCCGACTTCGGATTGCCGATGCCGAACGGCGGTGTTACCAGCGTCGAATTCGATTGCGTGCCTTGCCACACGATGCGGTACTTCGGCACTGCACAGCGGCTGGCGTCCGCGCATTCGGCGGTGATGGCCGCGGTGCCATGCGGCATCTCGTAGACCGCAACCACTTCCAGGCGCTGCGGCGCGATCTGCGCCTGATACACGTCGGTGGAAATCGTCTGGTTGGTCGCACCCACCAGACGCAGTTTCTGCACGCCGTTCTCCACCATGCTCACCACGCGCAGTCGGCGAGCGGCTTCCTCTGCCGGCAACCGACGTACCGAACCGCTCGCGGCCGGCGCGTCACCTGCCGAGGTAGCCGGGGCCACCTGAGCGGCAGAGGTCTGGGCTTCGGCGGTTGCCGCCGCCGCAGCCGCCGCGGCGGCATTGCGTGCGTTGATACGGTCGATGATGGCTTGCGACTCCTTGGCCGCCGCCTCGGCGCCGGCCATGGCGATGGCGGCGTCGAGGTCCGGCTGCGCGCCGGCGCCGATGCCGCGCTCGGCCGCGCCCGGCAGCAGGGCGTGCCTGGCGTCGAAGTCCATGGTGGCTTCCGGCAGGCCACGTGACTTTTCCGCGGTTTGCTTGGGCGCAGGGAAACTCGTCGGGTGGTTCTTGCTGGCCCGCGAGTTGTAGTACAGGTCGACGTCGCCGTTGCGCGAGAAGTGGCAACTGAAGGTCGGGATGCCCGGGATCGGGCGACCCTCATAGGCCATGTGGACCTCGACGTCGGCGCCGAACGGCTGGTAATTCGAGAACAGCCGGACGTCGTCGTCGTTGCTCAGGACGTAGCTGTCGCCGAACTTCCTGTTAAGCGCGGCCATGCAGCGACCTACCCAATAGGCGCGTGTGGCAACGAGGCGTCGGCCAGTGCCGATATGCGATTCGTAGGCCACGATCTGCGGATTGTCGAATTTGACGGTCCAGTCGTCGCCACCGTCCTTCACGTAACCGCTGAACTTGACCATCGTGCCTGGAACCAGAGGCCCAGTGTCGAAACCGTCGGGAATCTTCACGCGAATGTGGTCGATGCTCGCGGCTTGCAGCACGAGATCACCGTCGTCGATCTTCTGGAAGGAGGCTTGCCAGATGACGGCCTTGCCCTTGCAGTTGTCGTTGACGCGCTGGCTACATCCGGCGGCTTCGAATTGTTCGAGGGACATCTGGGACTGAGTGACCGGTGGACGCTTGTCGGTACAGCCGGACAGTGCTGCGGCGAGCGCCGCGGCGGCAGTGACACAAAAAATCGACTTCATCGTGAGAGGGGCGTTGTGTTCTATGTGATGGCGTGTGCGTATGCTCGGTCGTTGCACACCGGTCTCACAGACCCCGCATGCAAGGCTTAGCCGATGGATTAACGGCTTGCCTTGCGCGTTCTTTAACGCGCTGACGGCCTTTGACGGCAAGGGCGTCAGCGCGTCGTGTTGCGTGTTTCGTTACGTGAATCAGAGTCCCGGGGGCGCGAGTCCGAACCATTCAAATCCGGCCAATGTCGTGTTGCAGGCAAACATCAGCCACCTCTTGAAACGAGCATTATCCGGTGGCAAGCCCGCGTCGCGCCGCAACGTTGACCTGAGCCGAATCCAGGCACGTTCACTTGACTTTCACGAGCGGGGGCGGATAGTACGTGCCGTTGGCTACGCCATCGACCGGACCGTAGTATCTGAATGTCAGCCTGTATTTCGCGCCACGGGGTGTCGGAAGCCAGTTGGCTGCGGGCGCGTCTGCCGGCTTTTCCGCCGCGAAATAGAGCGTCAGCGAACCGTCGGCGCCATAGGTAAGACCGGCAGCCTCATTGAGAAGATATTTCTTCTGCTCGTTCGGCAGCACCCGGAAACGGGCACTGTCCACCGCGATCACCGACCAGAAATACGTGGCAAATCGTGACGGTAGCGCCCCCTTGGGAAAGGTCAGCGTGTATACATTGTCGCCATTCAACTCATTCCCATTGGCGTCCTTCGACGAACGATAGTAAAGCACCTCCGGCTTGATATTGGCCCAGATGCCACCGCGGTTCACCAGTGTGCGCGTCAGGTAATCGGTACTGTACTCGCCCACCACTGACGGTCTTGCCCACCCGTTGCGCAAACTGCCATGTCCAATGATGTCGCCGGCGCTGACCAATTCCTTGAATGCGCGCGAACGGATGACCCGGTCGATACGGGCACGCTCTGCCGGCATCTGTGCCGCGCCTGCGACCCGGCGTGCGAGCGCCTGAATTTCCCGAAAGCCGGGATTGCGATCGGTCTCGCTGTCCAGGGCGGAATTCGCCGAGTCAAATGCCTCGACGCCCGGGAACACCGTTTCGTCGAACATGAGCGTGCGTGGCACGTCAGGCGTGCGCACCGTTCCCGTGGAGGAAAGCGCGAACCGATGCTGGAGCGCGATCGCACCCTCCCAGTCGTTACCGAGGGCAACACGCGTGAGCATGCGCGCCTGCTTGACCGGTATGTCGATGCGTCGCGTGCCGTCGGGTAGACGGACATCGGCGTCGAAGTGGCAAAACGCGAAGTCGCCGGAAGATCTGCCCGGGTACAACCGTTCGTTGATATTGGCGAGCGTTTCACCCCACCCGTCCAAAAGCTGCACGGTAAAGTATCTGCCCTCGATTTTCGGCACGGAGATGACCGCGCAATGGCTGTCGTCGACAGCAATCCACGCCTCCGAATAAGCGACGTCCAGGTTCGGGTTCGGCCAGTCCACCGCGCCAGGCGCCCGGTGCACCAGTTCATTCCAGTGAAAGCCGTTACGGAAATCCAGTTGCTCCTGTCGCGCGATCAGAAGACGCCCAAGCAGGTAGATGTAGGCCTGGCTGATTTGCTCGTCAGTGAGCGTGGTTGACGCCGGAGCCGCTCTCGAACTCTGCGCAGCCGTTGTCGTGGGACTCTGCGCAGCGGCATGCGGCACCGTACCGACGCATATGGCGAAAGCGAGAACAGCGTGGCGAACTTTCATGACATCGCACTCCGGGTGAGGAAACCGTATTTGATCCTGGGGAAATGCAAGTGCAATTCTAACCAGTCTTCTTTCCGGCACAAGCGTGTCGCCACACAAAGTAATTTATATTATTCGAAGGAATGCGCTTTTCGTCATTTTGAATCCCGGCTGTCACTGTTCGCGTTACTAGAACACGTACCTCGCTCCCGCGTTAAACAACCACCCGCGCATGCCGGCATTGCCCCGATCGTGGGACCACGAAACACGGCCATACAGTGACATCCGCGCTGTCATTGTTGCGTTGGCGCCGAGCGACAGGCGAATCGCGTCTCCCAACTTTCCACTTGTGAACGCGATCCCGCCCACGTTGACATTCGTTCCATCCGAAAACGCGTGCAGGTAATCGATTGCCGCATAGGGTGTTACCCGGCCGTTCGCAATGTCGAACGGCCGTACAAGCCTGACGCCAAGCCGGCCCAGCACCTGGTTGCCAAACGGCAATACGTTGTCGGCATACCAGCCGGCGGTGCTCTGATAGGTCGCATATCCGGATACCCGGTAGGTGTTTCCGGCTGTCGCGCGATAGCCGTCGATCGCTTCGGGTTCGACATGAAGCCAACCCGCCGATCCCGTCAGGCCGAAGCGCCACACGCCTTCCTCGCTCCGGCGCTTGAAAAGGTTGCCCCTTCAGTACAAACGAACACCGCACGACATGCGTTTCGGTGCGACATAAGGTTCCCGCTGCATGATGCGAATGCCACGGCATGTTCGCGAGAAGCAGGACGTAAGCAATATCAATTTCCGCATGGAAATCTCGTCTGCGCATTCGGGAATGATGAGGGTTTTAAATAGTGAGGCTTGGAATTAAATTAAAAAACGTTCGGCGTTTTTGATAAATACAATAATTATCAATGGCGGATATATTAATAAATGGGTGTCGCGTGAGAGGGGTGTTTCATTGGGGGTGGTGCATGGCGCGATCTCTGTTTTTTCGGGGTGATGGTAAATTCTCGTCATCATTTTCGGTAATTTAAATAACTCCAATAAACTGCCGGCCGAGAAGTTGTTGTATTTGTCATTTCTTAACGATTATATTTATCCGACCAACCATGCCCCGATCATTGAAGGATGCCCCTGAGGTTGGGACCTGGAGCGATGCTTATGAACGACCCTTATGAAGGCAAACGCCTGCACATGTGCGAGACAAGACCTCATGGCCGTTTTCGCCTGCATGGCTCGCAAGCGCTGGTCAGGGCGTCTATTGGCATTTTTGTTGCGGCAGGCGTTTTTCTGCTTCAGCCCGACGCGTCAGCGACTGAGGGGGCGTTGGGTCGCCCGGTTGCCGGCACGAGCGTATTGTCGAGCGCCGGGATTGTGCCGCCCGAACCCATGACGTTGTTCAGCCTTCAGCAGGTTTATCTGGACGGAAGCATCGGCGGGAATCGTCAGGTTCCGGTAGCGGGAACGACGTCATTGGGCATCGAGGCCAAGGTCGCCTTTACCCTGGCGTCGGTATTGCGGGTTTGGGGAAGTCGCGGGGGCTGGAGCTTGGCGAGCGGCGTGACGCTTCCCTATGTCTGGACTGAAGCCAGAGCGACGTTTGCGGCCGGAGGACTGAATCGTGCCAACGGTGATCGCGCTTCCTCGCTGTTCGATATGTATTTCACACCGGTCCTCGCGGGATATCACTTTTCGCAAACCGACCATATCGCCCTGAGCTTCAATTTCTGGGCACCCACGGGGCACTACGACCCCAATGTACTGGCCAACGCGAGCCTCAATAACTGGACGTTTGTCCCGCAGATCGCCTATACGAAGCTCCTTCCCGAGCACGGACTGGAGTTCGACGCGGTGCTTGGATTGCAGTTCTACACGAGAAATACGGCAACCAACTATCAAAATGCCCCGCTGATGACGCTCGATCTGATGGGGCTCAAGAAATTCGCAAACGGACTTGGCGTCGGGCTCGTGATGGGGACCGTTCAGCAACTGGGGCGCGACAGCGGCCCGCTCGCCGACCGCCTGAACGGATTCATCGGCCGGGACTTCACGCTCGGTCCCATTCTCACGTTCGATACGAAGATTGGGGGCAAGCATCTGCTCTCGGCAAGTCTGAGATGGGTGCCAAGCATTGCGAGTACCAATCGATTGAAGAGCACCGGTACTGTCCAGGCGAGCGCGACGCTTTCGTTCTAGCGCCTCTGCCGTGGTTCCATGGCGGTCGGGTGGACGGTGTCGTCCGAACTTGAGCGGAGGCAGGCGGTGGCGCGAATCGAGGGTTTTAGAGAAGGTGGTGGCGAACGTAAACCGCACGCGGCGGTGAGGCGGCTGACGTCGGGTCTTTGCGCCGGAATATTACTGCTGGTTCTTTCGACGGGTGGAAATGCGGTCGCGCAGACGAGCGCCGATGATGCAAACAAAAGCAACAATCCGTTAAATCTCGCCGCGTCGTTCAATATCCAGAATTTTTACACGCCAAGCCTCTTCGGCACGGGAGGGCACACCAACGATCTGCTGCTTCGTCCAACGATTCCTTTCGGGCCAAACGGTTTCGTTCCGGTGCCTCAAATATTTCGCGTCACCGTTCCGGTAAGCACTCGCCCTGACCCCAATGGCGGATATAACACCGGGCTGGGCGACGTCAACCTCTTCGACATATTTCTCGTTCACTCCGGGGAAACCGAGATTGGCATCGGTCCGCTCGTCACACTTCCCACGGCAACAGACCGGACGCTTGGCTCCGGAAAGTGGCAGGCCGGGCTGTCTGCCGTCGTCGTCAACGCAAACAAACAACGGCTCTTGGGCGCCCTCGTGCAATGGCAGCATTCCTTTGCCGGCCAAAGCGACCGGCCGACGGTTCAGTCGCTCACTACCCAGCCGTTTCTCATCTGGAACCTTCCCGAGGGCTGGTATCTGCGCTCCACCGCGACGTGGACGTTCGACCTTCAACACGGCAACTACTACATCCCTGTCGGATTCGGGGCGGGCAAGGCGTGGAAGAGCGGCACCACTATTCTTAATCTCTTCGTCGAACCACAGTATTCCGTCGCACACTCGGGCAGCGTGCCGAAGTGGCAGATTTTCGCGGGACTTAACATGACGTTTGGGCGGTGAGGGGGGCGAACGAACCCGAGGCCAGCTTGCCTCCGGATCTCACGCCCGCATTGAGACGCCTTATCCGTCGCGCCTCGCAGCGAAGTCAGATATGGGGCGTGACGCACTCGCCGTGTCTGGCCACCGCGCTTGAAGAAGACCCCGCTTGCAACGTGATCCGGCTCGCCAAATCCTTTTCGGTGACGGCCATTCTCGGTTAGCGTCCGCTTGTGCGCCCCGCGTGGCGATGGGCGGACAACGGCAAGTGACGCGATGGGCCGATGCGAGGCGCTTCTCCGGAACCGTCAAGCCGCCGGCGCAATCGCAAAGTCGTCCGGGCATGCGCTGTCAGGATGCGGTCTCCCACCATTGACGGAGATCGAAGATGTCTTCTATGAGCGCAGCGACGACGGGCACGGTGTCTGCGATGCGGGTGGCGCCGACCCCAAACCATCACCCTGATGCGAACCATCCCTACGAACACTTCCGGGCCGATCTCGCGACTGTCATGCTGCGGCCCGTTGCGCAGCTCGCGCCGGCTTCCAGCGCCCGGGCGATACCGCTTCCTCGCAATTGCGCGTACCGGCAACTGCCGATTCTCTCGGTTACGGGGCTGTTGTCCCGGGGGCTTCCGTCGCCGGCGACCGACTTCCTGTTCTTTCGGGAACCGTTGCAGCGCAGCCAGGCGTTGATCGGACAGTGGGGCGCCGCCGCAAAGGCGGGAAGCCAGTCCGAGGCGTGGTCGCAATTCGTGGGCGAGATCGGCGAACGGTTCTTCCCCGGCAGCCGGAGGCAGCGGATCATGGACGCGCTGGTGTTGAGCCTCGATATTCTGCCGCCGCACGACAGGGCCGATGCGCTGGCGTGTCTGCTCGGGGACGGCATCGAGGGCCAGGCTGCCCTGGAGGAATTCTGGAAATACGTCGGTATGCATCGCATCCCGGAGCCGGACAGACCGCGCGTTGCCCAGTTGATCCGGCAGTACGGGATCGGCCAGTAACTCAGGCCTTCGGCGCTTCGGTTTTCTCCTCATCCGCGGCGGCTTTCGCCGCGGGCGCCGGCACCCCGGTAATCTTCGGTACGCATTCGCGATGAAACCACACCAGATTGACCGGCTCCCCCGCCAGCAGGCGCTTGACCGGCGGCACGGCCTGTTCGCCAATCAGCATGCCGAGCAGACCGATGAGCGCGACGGCCGGCGGCGCCGGCGAGCGCACGCCCAGGCCGCCGTAGATGATGCCGACGAGCACGCCGACGGCCAGCGATACGAGATATAGCTTCATGGAAGTCTCCGAACCGCCAGTGTGTTCAGAATGCCCAGCACGAACAGCCGAGCGCACCCCAGAAGCCGCTCTCGTCGGACGCCGGCACGTTCGACGACCACGCTTTCGCATGGGCATGACCATGCACGCCGCACGACGTCGCGCACGCACAACTCACGCTCACGTTCAGCGCCTGCTGTCCACGTGGCCGGTACCCCACGCCATGACGCGCGGGCGACCAGTCCGGCATCGCGGGCGGGAGTTCCGGCGAATAGCCGCTGAAGTCACCGTCTGCGTACACCACCGTGCCGCCGAGCATCGTCAGTACCGAGGTGATGTCCTGAATCTCGTCTTCCGGCACGCTGAAATAGTCCTCGGAGAGCACCGCCAGATCGGCGAGTTGCCCGACCTTGATCTGCCCCTTCTTGCCCGCTTCGGACGAGAACCACGTATTCGCTTCCGTCCACAGGCGCAGCGCCTCGTCGCGATCGAGCAGGCTGCCCGGTGCGGCCATGCGCAGCCCGCCCACGGTCTTGCCGGTGACGAGCCAGTAAAGCGAGACCCACGGGTTGTACGACGCGACGCGTGTCGCATCGGTGCCAGCACCGACCTTCACGCCGCGCTCGAGCATGCGGCGCACCGGAGGCGTGGCTTCGGCCGCCTTCGCGCCGTAACGCGCCACGAAGTACTCGCCTTGATAGGCCATGCGGTGCTGCACGGCGATGCCGCCGCCCAGCGCTGCGATACGGTCGATATTGCGCTCGCTGATGGTCTCCGCGTGGTCGAAGAACCAGTGCAGGCCGTCGAACGGGATGTCCTTCGCGACTTTTTCGTAGACATCGAGCGCGCGGGAGATGGTTTCGTCGTAGGTGGCATGCAGCCGCCACGGCCAGCGATGCTCCGCGAGCAGCCGCACGACCGGCTCCAGATCGCTTTCCATCGATGGCGGCATCTCGGGACGCTCGACGCGGAAGTCCTCGAAATCGGCCGCCGTGTACACCAGCATTTCGCCCGCGCCGTTGTGACGGTAGAGATCGTCCCCCTGACCGGGACTGACCTGCTTCACCCATTGGCTGAAGTCGGCAAGCTCGGCCTTGGGCTTCTGCGTGAAGAGGTTGTACGCCAGACGCACCGTCAGCTGCCCCTCGCGGTGCAGTTCCTCGATGATGTTGTAATCCTCCGGGTAATTCTGGAAGCCGCCGCCCGCGTCGACCACACCCGTCACGCCGAGCCGGTTCACCTCGCGCATGAAGTGGCGCGTCGAGTTCTTCTGATATTCGGGCGGCAGCTTCGGGCCCTTTGCCAGGGTGGCGTAGAGAATCGTGGCATTCGGTTTGGCCAGCAACAGGCCGGTCGGGTTTCCCGAGGCGTCGCGCACGATCTCGCCGCCCGGCGGGTTCGGCGTGTCTTTGGTATAGCCGACCGTGCGCAATGCCGCGCCGTTGAGGATCGCCCGATCGTACAGATGAAGAATGAAGACCGGCGTATCCGGGGCGATGGCGTTCAGTTCGTCGATGGTGGGCAGGCGCTTCTCCGCAAACTGATGCTCCGTGAAGCCGCCGACCACGCGCACCCATTGCGGCGCGGGCGTGCGATCGACCTGTGCCTTGAGCATGCGCATGGCGTCGGCCAGCGAGCGCACGCCGTCCCAGCGAAGCTCCATGTTGTAGTTCAGGCCGCCACGGATGATGTGCATGTGGCTGTCGATCAGCCCCGGAATGACGCGGCGGCCTTTCAGGTCAATGACTCGCGTGTGCACGCCAGCCAAACGCATCACGTCGTCGCGCGTTCCGACCGCGCTGAACGCACCGCCGGTAAGGGCGACGGCGTCGGCCTGCGGATTGGCGCGGTCGAGCGTCGTGAACTTGCCGTTGACCAGAATGAGGTCGGGATTCGACATGGGAGACTCCGGAGGAAACAGGTGAGGGGCGAAATCAGCGACCATCGGCGGCCACCCGCGCTCAACGATAACGATCCATGAGCGTATGCCGTCTGCCAGCCACCCACTATCGTCTTTTCGTATTAGCGCCGGTGTCCCTTGCCAGTTCTGGCGGTGAACGTTCGATGGCGCGTGTGCCAGCGCAGATTTGTCCGCACGGCCGTGCCTTTTTGCGATGCTATGCGTCACACGACTGACGTATACTCAGGCTCACCGAATCCCTACATCGCTCTTGCATGAATCCGCTTCCGGACAGCGACATCGCGACCGTCTACGTGGTCGATCACGACGCGGCCGAGAACGACACGCTTTGCGCGCACCTGATCGATGCGGGATGGCGTGCACGCGCTTTTGTCTGCGCTGCATCGTTTCTCGCCGCCGCGCGCAGCACCGGGCCGGGTTGCCTGGTGCTGGACGCCGATCTCGGCACGCCGGGGGCGGGCCTCGCCCTACAGAGCACCCTCGCCGCCATGCAAGACCCGATTCCCGTCGTGCTCATTGCAGCGCGGGCCGATGTCACGGCCAGCGTGCGCGCCATGAAGGCCGGCGCGGTCGATTTCCTCACCAAGCCGTTGCCGGCCGGCGCACTGCTCGATGCTGTGGGCACGGCGCTCGCGCAGGACCGTCGGCGGCTGGGGCGCGAACGGGCCAGCATCGACGTGATCGAGCGTGCCCAGCGCCTGTCCCAGCGTGAGCGCGAAGTCATGGCGCTCGTCGCTGCCGGCCGCATGAACAAGCACATTGCCGATGAACTCGGCATCAGCGAAGTGACCGTCAAGATCCATCGCGGCAATGCGATGCGCAAGATGGAAGCGCGCTCGTTCGCGGATCTGGTCATCATGGCCCACAAACTCGGCATGACTTCGCCCGCGCTCTATCACGGCGGCATCGGACGCCATCGCCGCGAGACGGCATAAATACCCGCCATCGTCGCCATCGTCGCCATAGCGGGCTTGCCGATGCGATACCGGTTGCGGGCGGCGAACCGTCGTTTCAGCGCCCCGGACGCACAACCGGTACCGGTGGCGGCGGCGCTTCCGGACGCTGCGGTGTCGCGGCGTTGCCGAAGTTGTTTCCTATGTGCTGAGACGTGCCGCTCCAATTGAACCGGCCGCCGATCTGGTTGCCGGGCCGGTTCGCAATGTCCTCCGATTCGAGTCCGGGTGCACGACCCGTCCCCGGTGCGGAGGCCGGCTGCAACCGGTTCGTCAGGCAGTCGTAGGGCGGTGAGCGCTGAGCGTTCACTTCGACGTCCACGCAACCGGCACGCGAAGCCGGTGGCGACGCCGCGCCACTCACGCGAGGCGAGTCCCCGGCGGCGGCTGCGAATTGCCATGCCGCACCGAGCAACAACCCTGCGGCGATCCTCACGGCGCACTTCCTGCTGCGCTCGCCTCTTCGAAAAACTTCGCTGCGCTCTCTCGCTATCGCACGTCTCCCTGTCGATATGGATCGTCATTAATTAGGACTCCGACCGAACAAGCATACGTCAGTCCATGTGTTTTTCGAGAAAGATGAATTTCTCGTGACAAACGCTAGTTGGCTGCGATCCCGAACGTCTAGGCATCCGTATTCGAGAGAAATGTCGACACGGATTGCGTGCGGCCAGGCGATTCCACAGGCGTAGCGGCAGGCGCGGGTAGTCGTCGGTAAGCCAGGCCACCGGGGGCACTGCATCGGGCGCTCGACGAGGCGCAGCAGCAACTGGCCGCCCACCGGCAGGCGCGTGAGCGTCTTGCGCAGGACGCCCGTGCGTCGCAATCGGAGGTGAAGACGATTGCCGATAAGGCCAACGCGCAGATCGCGCAGTATCGCAATGCGTACGACGAGCTGCTCAGGCCCGCACGTCAGGCCGACGCCCAGCGCAAACAACTCGCGCACGAGGTGGAAGTGCAACGCGCTGCGCTCAAGCTCGCGAGCGAGAAGAACGATCGGTTGTACGCCGTCGGCCAGGAAATGCTGACGGCTTACGAGACGATGGACGTGGCGACCGTCGTGGCGGCGCGTCAGCCGTTCGCCACGCAGGCCCGTGTGAAGTACGGGCAAATCGCGCAGCAGTACGGCGACAGGCTTTACGAGGGCAAGTTCGACGAGCAGCAGGCCATCGCGGCCGCTTCCGCAAAGCCGGAACCGGTTGCGGTGCCCGCGCCGGCAGACGCCACGGCATCGGCTCCGGCGGCAACGAAGTAACACCGTGCGACGGGGCATGACGAGTGCATCCCCCGTCGCGGATTTTGCAAAAACGCAAGGACAGGACGTTGAGGACCACTGGCATGAACGAAGAAAACACGATGCAACAAGGCAACCACGACGCAGCGCAGGCCGCGCCGGCGACGTCGGATGAGTCGTCGCCCTCGGATGCCATCACTTTCTCATGACGTCCGCACAGGTGGCCGACGCCATTCGCGCCGCCGGGTGTGCCGTCTCCGTGCAACAGGACGATCTGGTCACGCGCCTGCACAGCGCGAGCCACGGTATCGGCTATCAGGTGCATTGGGGCAATCAGGCGGGGGCGGACCAGTATCTGGACCTCACGCTGAGCTGCCCGCTGCCCGCTGCCCGCTGCCCGCTGCCCGCTGCGCGTGCAGGGCGGCGAACTGCCGGAAGGGCTGATCAACGAACGGCATCGCTCGCGGCGCTTCGCGCGTGTGGCCGCGCATGGCGAGTTCCTCGTGCTGGAGATGGACGTTTTCGTGGCGGGCGGCGTGAGGCCCGAGTTCCTGCGCTTCTCGATGGGGCTGTGGGTCGAGATGATGGGGCAGTTCTTCCTGCATCTGCGAAACTTCACGCAGCAGGCCGCCGGGCAATCCGCCGGCCACGCCGTGCAACGTGACGACACGCTCGCGCCGGGCAATAGGCTCGGCGCCGACGAGCCGGCGGACAAGCAGGCACCGATGACGCTCAACTGAAGAAGCGTCGTCGCACTGCGTCGGCCACTAGCGAAGATTCCGTGCCGACGATTGGCCGAATGCCGGTAATCGTTGCCCCCGAACTGGCCAGTTCGTTGCTCGGGCGGGCACGCTGGATGTCGGCGCGACCGAAATGATCGCGGGCCCGCCGTTGTATGGTGGCGGGAACCCGATCACCACAGCCACAGCCCGCCCGTGGTTCGAGCCCGTGGCGGCACAGTTCGTTTTAAGCGAAGCGGCAAGCAAACACGGAAGCTTCTTCCCCTCGTCAAAATAGTTTCACAAAGGACTTGCGCGATGGGGCGAAGGTCATTAATATCTCGTCTCTCGCAACGACGGCGGCGCAGCGAAAGCGGCGGCGAGGTTGAGGCGACGGGCCGAAAAGCCCGGTGGTTGGCGGTTTTGGGGCTGGTGAGTTGCGAGAGCGACGAGCGATGAAGGCGAAAAAAACTGTTGACGACGACGAGAAGCTGCGACATAATCTCACTTCTCTGCTGCTGATGCAGCGACGCAGAAAACGAAGCGACGGCGCGGTAAGTTGGCGACGAAGCGAAGTTCGATGCGATTGATCTTTAAAAATTGAACAACCGATAAGTGTGGGCACTCGATGAATGGTGCGTCTGCTTCGGCAGATAAGCTTTAAATTTATTGAGGCTCACATAGTAATAGGTAAGTTAAGAAATTAACTTGTCAGCATACTTTGAGAGCGACCGGTTCTAGCGATGTATCGCGAAAGACCGAAAACAGTAACAGGTTTAAACTGAAGAGTTTGATCCTGGCTCAGATTGAACGCTGGCGGCATGCCTTACACATGCAAGTCGAACGGCAGCACGGGTGCTTGCACCTGGTGGCGAGTGGCGAACGGGTGAGTAACATATCGGAACGTACCTTGTAGTGGGGGATAGCTCGGCGAAAGCCGGATTAATACCGCATACGCTCTGAGGAGGAAAGCGGGGGACCTTTGGGCCTCGCGCTACAAGAGCGGCCGATATCAGATTAGCTAGTTGGTGAGGTAAAAGCTCACCAAGGCGACGATCTGTAGCTGGTCTGAGAGGACGACCAGCCACACTGGGACTGAGACACGGCCCAGACTCCTACGGGAGGCAGCAGTGGGGAATTTTGGACAATGGGCGCAAGCCTGATCCAGCAATGCCGCGTGTGTGAAGAAGGCCTTCGGGTTGTAAAGCACTTTTGTCCGGAAAGAAATCCTCTGGGTTAATACCTCGGGGGGATGACGGTACCGGAAGAATAAGCACCGGCTAACTACGTGCCAGCAGCCGCGGTAATACGTAGGGTGCGAGCGTTAATCGGAATTACTGGGCGTAAAGCGTGCGCAGGCGGTTTTGTAAGACGGATGTGAAATCCCCGGGCTCAACCTGGGAACTGCATTCGTGACTGCAAGGCTAGAGTATGGCAGAGGGGGGTAGAATTCCACGTGTAGCAGTGAAATGCGTAGAGATGTGGAGGAATACCGATGGCGAAGGCAGCCCCCTGGGCCAATACTGACGCTCATGCACGAAAGCGTGGGGAGCAAACAGGATTAGATACCCTGGTAGTCCACGCCCTAAACGATGTCAACTAGTTGTTGGGGATTCATTTCCTTAGTAACGTAGCTAACGCGTGAAGTTGACCGCCTGGGGAGTACGGTCGCAAGATTAAAACTCAAAGGAATTGACGGGGACCCGCACAAGCGGTGGATGATGTGGATTAATTCGATGCAACGCGAAAAACCTTACCTACCCTTGACATGTACGGAATCCTGCTGAGAGGCGGGAGTGCTCGAAAGAGAGCCGTAACACAGGTGCTGCATGGCTGTCGTCAGCTCGTGTCGTGAGATGTTGGGTTAAGTCCCGCAACGAGCGCAACCCTTGTCCTTAGTTGCTACGCAAGAGCACTCTAAGGAGACTGCCGGTGACAAACCGGAGGAAGGTGGGGATGACGTCAAGTCCTCATGGCCCTTATGGGTAGGGCTTCACACGTCATACAATGGTCGGTACAGAGGGCTGCCAAACCGCGAGGTGGAGCTAACCCCAGAAAACCGATCGTAGTCCGGATCGCAGTCTGCAACTCGACTGCGTGAAGCTGGAATCGCTAGTAATCGCGGATCAGCATGTCGCGGTGAATACGTTCCCGGGTCTTGTACACACCGCCCGTCACACCATGGGAGTGGGTTTTGCCAGAAGTAGGTAGCCTAACCGCAAGGAGGGCGCTTACCACGGCAGGATTCATGACTGGGGTGAAGTCGTAACAAGGTAGCCGTAGGGGAACCTGCGGCTGGATCACCTCCTTTCTAGAGCATGCACTGGAAGTTGAGTGCTCACGCTTATCGGTTGTTGACTGCGTAGATCTAAGTCGGGTCTGTAGCTCAGGTGGTTAGAGCACCGTCTTGATAAGGCGGGGGTCGAAGGTTCAAGTCCTTCCAGACCCACCAACTCTTTCCACCGATGTCTGGTAGAAAGAAATCTGGCTGAGGCAAGGCACAAAAAGCCGCGGCATACACCGGTATGCAAGGTTTTTTGTAACGCCGCATCAGACTGATTTGGGGGGCATAGCTCAGCTGGGAGAGCACCTGCTTTGCAAGCAGGGGGTCGTCGGTTCGATCCCGTCTGCCTCCACCAACACCTTGGATCTCACATCGATGTCAGTCAAAAGCGCTTTACGTCTGTAGTCAATCCCCCTGTGGTGAGTACGCGTTCTGTGAATGCTTTTGAATGACAGCAATGTCATGCAGTATTTGTTCTTTAACAATTTGGAAGAAGAAGTAGTACAACGGAAGCGCGTTAGAGATGGCGCGTGGAAATTGTACGGGTTGTGATTGTATCAACCAGTATTTAAAGTGATCGAAAGATGACTTGGAATACGGCACAACGCGAATACTCAACCTATGAAGGATGTGTCGAGAGACGCACTCGTTATAGGGTCAAGCGAATAAGTGCATGTGGTGGATGCCTTGGCGATTACAGGCGATGAAGGACGCGATAGCCTGCGAAAAGTTGTGGGGAGCTGGCAAATAAGCATTGATCCACAAATGTCCGAATGGGGAAACCCGGCCTTTTAGGTCATCCTAGACTGAATCCATAGGTCTAGCGAAGCGAACGCGGCGAACTGAAACATCTAAGTAGCTGCAGGAAAAGAAATCAACCGAGATTCCCAAAGTAGTGGCGAGCGAAATGGGACCAGCCTTCAAGATTTAGCACCGGTGTTATCAGAACGGAATGGAAAGTCCGGCCATAGTGGGTGATAGCCCCGTATGAGAAAACCCTGGTGTGGAACTAAGCTTGAGAAAAGTAGGGCGGGACACGTGAAATCCTGTCTGAAGATGGGGGGACCATCCTCCAAGGCTAAATACTCGTAATCGACCGATAGTGAACCAGTACCGTGAGGGAAAGGCGAAAAGAACCCCGGGAGGGGAGTGAAATAGATCCTGAAACCGCATGCATACAAACAGTCGGAGCCTCGTAAGGGGTGACGGCGTACCTTTTGTATAATGGGTCAGCGACTTACATTCAGTGGCGAGCTTAACCGAATAGGGAAGGCGTAGCGAAAGCGAGTCCGAATAGGGCGTCCAGTCGCTGGGTGTAGACCCGAAACCAAGTGATCTATCCATGGCCAGGTTGAAGGTGCGGTAACACGTACTGGAGGACCGAACCCACTAACGTTGAAAAGTTAGGGGATGAGCTGTGGATAGGGGTGAAAGGCTAAACAAACTTGGAAATAGCTGGTTCTCTCCGAAAACTATTTAGGTAGTGCCTCGTGTATCACCTTCGGGGGTAGAGCACTGTCATGGTTGAGGGGTCCATTGCGGATTACCTCGCCATAGCAAACTCCGAATACCGAAGAGTGCAATCACGGGAGACAGACATCGGGTGCTAACGTCCGGTGTCAAGAGGGAAACAACCCAGACCGCCAGCTAAGGTCCCTAAATATTGCTAAGTGGGAAACGAAGTGGGAAGGCTAAAACAGTCAGGAGGTTGGCTTAGAAGCAGCCACCCTTTAAAGAAAGCGTAATAGCTCACTGATCGAGTCGTCCTGCGCGGAAGATGTAACGGGGCTAAGCAATATACCGAAGCTGCGGATGCGAGCTTGCTCGCATGGTAGGAGAGCGTTCTGTAAGCCTGTGAAGGTGTCTTGTAAAGGATGCTGGAGGTATCAGAAGTGCGAATGCTGACATGAGTAGCGATAAAGGGGGTGAAAGGCCCCCTCGCCGTAAGCCCAAGGTTTCCTACGCAACGTTCATCGGCGTAGGGTGAGTCGGCCCCTAAGGCGAGGCAGAGATGCGTAGCTGATGGGAAGCAGGTTAATATTCCTGCACCGTCGTATGATGCGATGGGGGGACGGATCGCGGAAGGTTGTCCGGGTGTTGGAAGTCCCGGTCCCTGCAGTGGAGAAGGCGCTTAGGCAAATCCGGGCGCGTAATTCAAGGCTGTGGGGCGAGCGAACTTGTTCGCGAAGCAATTGGAAGTGGTTCCAAGAAAAGCCTCTAAGCTTCAGTCATACGAGACCGTACCGCAAACCGACACAGGTGGGCGAGATGAGTATTCTAAGGCGCTTGAGAGAACTCGGGAGAAGGAACTCGGCAAATTGGTACCGTAACTTCGGGATAAGGTACGCCCTTGTAGCTTGACTGGCCTGCGCCAGAAGGGTGAAGGGGTTGCAATAAACTGGTGGCTGCGACTGTTTAATAAAAACACAGCACTCTGCAAACACGAAAGTGGACGTATAGGGTGTGACGCCTGCCCGGTGCCGGAAGATTAAATGATGGGGTGCAAGCTCTTGATTGAAGTCCCGGTAAACGGCGGCCGTAACTATAACGGTCCTAAGGTAGCGAAATTCCTTGTCGGGTAAGTTCCGACCTGCACGAATGGCGTAACGATGGCCACACTGTCTCCTCCCGAGACTCAGCGAAGTTGAAGTGTTTGTGATGATGCAATCTACCCGCGGCTAGACGGAAAGACCCCATGAACCTTTACTGTAGCTTTGCATTGGACTTTGAACCGGTCTGTGTAGGATAGGTGGGAGGCTTTGAAGCAGGAACGCTAGTTTCTGTGGAGCCGTCCTTGAAATACCACCCTGGCTTGTTTGAGGTTCTAACCTAGGTCCGTAATCCGGATCGGGGACAGTGCATGGTAGGCAGTTTGACTGGGGCGGTCTCCTCCCAAAGTGTAACGGAGGAGTACGAAGGTACGCTAGGTACGGTCGGAAATCGTGCTGATAGTGCAATGGCAAAAGCGTGCTTAACTGCGAGACTGACAAGTCGAGCAGGTGCGAAAGCAGGTCATAGTGATCCGGTGGTTCTGTATGGAAGGGCCATCGCTCAACGGATAAAAGGTACTCTGGGGATAACAGGCTGATACCGCCCAAGAGTTCATATCGACGGCGGTGTTTGGCACCTCGATGTCGGCTCATCTCATCCTGGGGCTGTAGCCGGTCCCAAGGGTATGGCTGTTCGCCATTTAAAGAGGTACGTGAGCTGGGTTTAAAACGTCGTGAGACAGTTTGGTCCCTATCTGCCGTGGGCGTTGGAAGTTTGAAGGGGGCTGCTCCTAGTACGAGAGGACCGGAGTGGACGAACCTCTGGTGTACCGGTTGTCACGCCAGTGGCATCGCCGGGTAGCTATGTTCGGAAGAGATAACCGCTGAAAGCATCTAAGCGGGAAACTCGCCTTAAGATGAGACTTCCCTGGGAACTCGATTCCCCTTAAGGGTCGTTCAAGACCAGGACGTTGATAGGTCAGGTGTGGAAGCGCAGTAATGCGTTAAGCTAACTGATACTAATTGCCCGTGAGGCTTGATCCTATAACCAGTGTGTTTTTCCTGGTGTGAGTATCGATGTGCCGATACAACTCACAACCCACATGTGTTGTACTACGCTTCTTCCGAATTGGTTTTGTTGGCCCCAGGCCAGCAGAACATACAAGTTATGCCTGATGACCATAGCGAGTTGGAACCACCCCTTCCCATCCCGAACAGGACCGTGAAACGACTCCACGCCGATGATAGTGCGGATTCCCGTGTGAAAGTAGGTAATCGTCAGGCTCCCCTTAAAAACCCCTTGCTACTCCCGTAGCAAGGGGTTTTTGCTTTGCGACATCCCTTCTTCTTACGTCATCGCTAGGCGCCTGTTGTTGGGGGGGCGTCATGAGGGGATTCTCAGCGAGTCCTGCGGGAGTGTGTGGCTGGGGCCAGTAAATGGCGCCGGGCGCTTGAAATGCCATTCTCTTTGCGAGGCTGGCGTGAGAGATTCGCTTTAGCCGAGCAAGCGATCATTTCTCCCGAGATCCAGTGTTTCGGAGGAGGTCATGGGTGCCCCGCGCTTAAGACGTCGTTGTATTCGCGAGGTCAGTGCGGGCAGTGCGCTTTGGTCGTGCAAGCGACTATTTCCAACGAGATCCAGTGTTTCCGAGGCAGTGAGTGATTTCGGAGGCAGTGAGTGATACCTCGCGCTTGAGATGTCGTTCTCTTTACGAGGCCTGCTCGGGACACTCGCTTTAGCCATATGAGGGAGGGGGAGAGGCGGGATGATGATCCCGTGCGAGCCGATGTTACCTTTACGCCGCTCATCGGTTCGGCCGCAGACCTGAACCACGACAGATTCGAACCACGACAGACCTGAACCACGACAGACCTGCACCACGCCGGCCCCGAATCAAGCGAGATCGGGATTTCGCAAGATCGGAACCCCACCAGCGCCAAGACGAGTCAAACCCGAACCGCACGAAATCCAAATCTCGCAAGATCCGAACCGTACCGGCCTCCAGCCACGCCAGGCCCAAACCGCGCGAGATCCGAATCTTGCAAGGCCCGGGTCACATCGACCTGCACCATGCCAAACCCGAATCGCGCAAGATGGGAGTGACGTCAGCTCTTATCCGCATCGGCTCCAGCCTGCGCGCCGGATTCCGGATCACAGCCTGCGTCATCGCGCCGCGGCCAATACGCGGCGGACGATCGCTGTGCAGATGCCGGCGAACACCAGCAAGGCCAGCCATTCGGATGTCGGAACGAAACTGCTGCCGACGATGGCCAGTGGTGCGTCGGAGCCGGTGAAACCCACGACCATCGCCATCGCCACGCCCACCAGACTCTCACCCACGATCAAACCCGACGCCAGCAACACCCCACGTCGTTCCGCGGCTTCGGCGAACGGAGCGTAGTCCTTGCCCCGTGCTTTCGCGCGCCTCTTCAACACTCGCTGTGCAACCCATCCCAGCACCGCGCCGATCACCAGCACGGAACCGATCGTCGGTGGCAGATAGATGCCGATACCGACCGCGATCACCGGTACGCGAGCCACGCCGCCACGCCTTGCCAGCACGGCGTCGATGCCAATCAACGCAAGACCCAGTACGGCGCCGATCCCAAGCATCGACCAATCGAGCTGGTGCGTGAAGATGCCCTTGGCAATCGCCGTCATCAGAATCGCCTGCGGTGCCGATAATGCCTGCGACGGATCGATGCCGGGACGCGGCAACGCATCCGTAAATCCGTAAGCGTTGTAAAGCAGGTTCAATACCGGCGGAATCACCGCCGCGCCCACAACACACCCCACAAGCAACGCAACCTGTTGACGCCACGGCGTCGCGCCCACCAACCACCCCGTCTTCAGGTCCTGAAGGTTATCGTTCGAGATCGTGGCAATTGCGATGACCGCGGCCGTCGTGAACAGCGCCAACGCAATCGCCAACTTGCTACCGCCGCTCGTATCGAGCAATCCGCTCGCCTGGCTGACGCTCAAAATCAGCAGCGAAACCAGGACGACCGCCACAATGCCGATGCCGGAGATCGGGCTCGCAGACGACCCCACCAGCCCCGCCATATAACCACACGCGGCAGCCACCAGAAAACCGAAGACGACAGCGAATACCACGCTGCATACCACCAGCGTCGCGACTGCGCCGAACGAGAGTGGCGCGTCCGCCAGGAATACGCCGAACGTCACGACCCACACCGCAACGCACAGCAACGTGAGCCCGATCACCCAGTACGGCGACAGATCCTGCTCCGTGCGTCCCAGCGCATAGTTCGTATCTCCCTTGGCGCGCCCGCGCGCCTTGCCCAAGGCGGCAAACGACGTCTTCACGCCATCGACCATCGGTTTGGCCAGCGTAATCAACGTCCAGACGGCCGCGACACCGATCACGCCGGCGCCGATAAAGCGCACCTTGTGCTGCCACAGTCCATTGGCGAATGCAGCCATCGCCACGCCGTCGGGATTGGGCGTGACGGACGTCAGCACCGGCACCGCTATCCCCCAAGTCAACACGACGCCGAGCAGGATCGCCAGTCCCGACACGATGCCGATGAGATACCCGGCGCCGATCAATGCCAGCGAGAACCCGGTCGTCAGACGGAAAACCGCCGTGCCCGCCGGGACCCACGCCGTGATGCTTTCGCCGAGCACTTTCAGACCCGCCGTCGCGAACGCGAAGAGCGCCGACACAACGCCACCGAACGCAATCTCGCGCACACCGCTCGATTCGTTGCCGGAGGCCGCGGTCTTACCCGCCGAGGCCGTGCCTTCGTCGCCCTCGCTGCCGACACGCAGAATCTCCGCCGCCGCCACGCCCTCGGGATACGGCAATTCGCTGTCAACGACCATCGCACGACGCAAGGGGATGGTAAACAGCACACCGAGAATGCCACCGGAAGCGCAGATCGCGAGCGTCAGGCCGAATGGAAAACCTTGCCAATGCCCGATCATCAGCAACCCCGGTAACACGAAGATGATCGACGAGAGCGTGCCGGCCGCAGACGCTTGCGTCTGCACCATATTGTTCTCCAGGATGTTGCCGCCGCGCAGCGCGCGCAACACCGCCATGGAGATGACGGCCGCGGGAATCGAGGACGAAAACGTCAGGCCGACCTTGAGGCCGAGATAGACGTTGGAAGCGGTGAACACCACGGTGATCAGCGCGCCGAGGATCATGCCGCGCACCGTTAGTTCGGGGAGCGAGACGGCGTCGGGAATTCGGGTCGGATGGGATGCCATGTACGAATAGGGGGATTTTTTCGCCCAATGGGAATGTGGCGCAGATTGTATGCGCCTGTGTGGTGCGCCGCCAGTCTTGACGGCCGCCCTAGAACGACCGTTCGAATCTGACCCCAAGGACCGACAACCTGTCGGTGTCCCCGCCTCACCGCCGTTATACGCCCAATGCCCACCAACTCCATCTGCATTTCAGATGGAATCCAACTTTTCTCAATAGATTTATTGATGGATGATGCGGGTTTTCCCTAAAGTGAAGCGAGTGCCCAAATGTCGTGCGTGAGCCGTTATCGCGAGCGGGACGACGGGTACAGGAAGGAAAGGAGCTCTCCGATGTCCAGTCTGCACATCTCAACACATCCGGCCCCTCATACCCGTGGCGCACGCCGCTGGTTGGTGCTGGCCATCGTGTCCGTGGCGCTGCTGCTCATCGTGATCGACATGACGGTGCTCTACACGGCACTGCCTCGTCTGACCCACGATCTGGCGGCGACGGCCTCTGCCAAGCTGTGGATCGTCAACGCTTATGCCCTGGTGGTATCGGGCCTGTTGCTCGGCATGGGCACACTCGGCGACCGCCTCGGTCACAAGCAGCTCTTCCTCGCCGGTCTCGTCGTGTTCGGCGCGGCGTCGCTCGCGGCCGCCTTTGCGCCGAGCGCGAACGTGCTGATCGCTGCGCGAGGTTTTCTCGGCGTGGGGGCCGCCATGATGATGCCGGCGACGCTCTCGCTGATTCGCCTCACGTTCGCCGACCCGCACGAGCAGGCGCTCGCCATCGGCATCTGGGCATCGGTCGCATCGGGCGGCGCGGCGTTCGGTCAGGCGCGTTGCTCGAACACTTCTGGTGGGGATCCGTCTTCCTCATCAACGTGCCGATCGTGCTGATTGCCTTGCCCATCGCCTGGTGGTTGATTCCGAACAGCGGCGCAACGTCGAAGCAACCGTGGGACTGGCTAGGTTCGTTGCTGTTCATGATCGGGCTGATCGGTGTGACGTACGCGATCAAAAGCGCGGGCAAGATGTCGCCCGACTGGCCGGCAGTTGGCGTTGCCGTCATCGTCGGTGCACTCTTTCTGTGGGCGTTCGCCAAACGTCAGCAGCGCAGCGCACATCCGTTGCTCGACTTCTCGTTGTTCCGGAATCCGGTGTTCGCCGGTGCAGTTGCTGCCGCGCTCATGGCCGCCGCTGCGCTGATCGGCATGCAACTGGTGTTCAGTCAGCGTCTGCAACTGGTGATGGGCTACTCGCCGCTCGAAGCCGGGCTGGCCGGTATGCCGTTATCGCTCGCGGCTTTCGTCGCCGGCCCGATCGCCGGACGGATGCTGCCGCGCATGGGAAGCACGCGCCTGCTGTCGATTGCGCTGACGATGTCGGCTGCCGGCATGGCGGGTTATCTGTTCCTTCGCGATGCGCACTTCGTTCTGTGGGCGCTTGCGCTGGCGGTCCTTGGCCTCGGCGTCGGGGCCACGATGACGGCGGCATCGAGCACCATCATGCAGAGCGCCCCGCCGGAGCGCGCAGGCATGGCGGCGTCGGTCGAGGAAGTGTCGTACGAACTCGGCGGCGCGCTGGGGGTGACGTTCATGGGCAGCCTGCTGACGTTCGTCTACGGCCGCGCCATGGATACCCCCCAGATCGCCACGCTGCCGGACACCGTACGCGACAGTCTCGACGAAGCGCAAATCGTTGCCGAACGTTTGTCACCGGAGGTGGCGGATGCGCTCACCGCGCTCTCCAACGCGGCTTTCAATCACGGCTTCGACGCCGTGATCGGCGCGGGGGCGCTCTTGCTTCTTGCGACGGCCATCTGGGGACGCTGGCACGCGCGCAAGCGTTGATTCGCATCAAGGAACGCCGGCACGCCCGCAAGCGTCCATTCGCGCTCGCGGGCATCGCGACCTCCTGGCCTCAGCCTCACCGGACGTGCATTCACGCGCATCCGCGCCCGTCAAACCCACGCCGCCCCAACATCGACGCCATGGCGTGCAGCGCAAGCGGATAGCCGACTGGACGAAGCGCCCATGGCACGGCTCGGTCCGGCGTTGCTCGCCGCCGCATCGGAGTCGGCGGCAGCGAGTCAGGCATCGCCGTTGTTCGACCGGATTCGATAGACCGTACGCCGTGTCGTGCCGGTGCTGCGCGATGCCGCGCACCGGTCGGCGCTACGGCTTCGATGCCGGCCATCACGCTGCCTGTCACAGCGCTCAGCGCAGCGAGCATGACAGCCAGTGCGCAATGCGAACCCCGTCGAGCCGCGAGCCTTCCGGCGTGTCGCTGCCGAGCATCGTCACGATGACAGGGCGTTGCTTGTGCACCATCACCCGCATCACCATGTTGTGGCCGGATTCGTTGATGAAGCCTGTCTTCTGAACACTCGCGTGTACCTTGCCGTAACGCACGAGCCGGTTCGAATTGACATACTGCAACTGCCCCTTGCCCGTGTGCATCAGTTGCTGGTGATCCACGGAGTAGCGGCGAATGAGCGGATAGCGGTTCGACGCGCGCACCAGCCGGGCCAGTTCACGCGCGGTCGACACGTTGCGCGGCGAAAGTCCCGTGGCGTTCTCGAAGCGCGTGTTCGGCATATTGAGCAGGCGCGCCTTGGCGTTCATTGCGGAAATGAACGCCGGGCGTCCGCCGGGATAGTCGCGGCTCATCGCGGCGGCGGCACGGTTCTCCGAGGCCATCAGCGAGATGTGCAGCATTTGCGCGCGCGAGAGAGTCGAGCCGACGGCCAGTCGCGAATGCGTGAATTTGAGGGTATCGAGATCCGCGTTGGTGACCGTGAGCCGCCCGCGCATGGCGGGGCCACTATCGAGCCAGACCATCGCCGTCATCAACTTCGAGAGCGACGCGATGGGGCGCACCTGATCCGCATTGCGCGCGAATAGCGGCGTATGCGTCTTCTCGTCCACGATGTAGACGGCCTTCGAGAACAGACGTTTTCGCGATGCCGGTGTAAAACCGCAGCGCGCGAGCAGTCGCGGTTTCGTGTCGGTACTGACCTGATGCGACGCCGCTACGGCAGCACCTCCCGCCGCAGCCGCCCCTTTCGGCGCGACCTTGCGTGCGCTCACCGTCGGCGCGCGTCTGGCCAACGGTTTCGCCGTCGATTTCGCCACTGATTTCGCCACCGATTTTGCCCCCCTGGCATGACGCGGCGGTGCGGCCTTCTTCGCCGTACGTCCCGTTCGTGTCTTCGCCGAATGACCCGCTGCGCGCTTGCGCGTGGTGCTTGCGACTGCCTTGCGCTGCGGCGCCCCGGCTTTCCTTGCGACCGGTTTTTTCTTCTTGATGGCGTCGTGGCGACGCTTGCCCGTACTCGCGTGAGGCGCACTGGCGGCCAGCGCGTCGCTCACCGGCAAGCCCGCCATCAGCAGCATGACGCCGAACATTACCAGTCGGGCGAATGCGATCGCGCGCGGCGACATGCGGTAAAGGCGGGGCAGGGACGGGCTGAGCGGCGGGCACCACAGGACAGACATCTTCGCGCGAATCCGTAGAAGGAGATGACGAGGAACGCTCGGCGTCTGCACAAAACAAGCCGCGCCGCGCAGCGCAAATCGCTACACGGCACGCAAACGCCATACGCGGGGAAACCTGTTGGACGATGTGAGGCCGAGGAGTTCCGGATTTTCCCGGGCGCGTATTACAAAAATTTACAAGTACAAAAAGTCTCAAGCACAAAAAGTTACCAGCAGATCGTTCGGTCTGCGAATGCTCTGCGTGGCGTTGCAGATTAGCTTTGCGCATTTGGTTATTGGACGGTACAGCTCGCCGCTACCTAGACTGTGCGTTCGCCTGATTCGTCGTCACCCATACCAACATTCAAAGGGGGAATTCTCCATGCAACGCCGCCAATGGTTTCGTTTGCCCGGCAGTCTCTTGCTCGCATTTGCCATCGGCTCGCTTGGCACGATGAGCGCTCAAGCGGCGGACAAGCCGCTCAAGGTCGGCGTGCGCGGGGGCGTCGACGAGGAGATATGGGAAGTGGTCGCGAAGGTCGCGAAATCGCGCGGCCTGAACGTCGAGCCGATCGTGGTGAGCGGCACCGCCAGCCCCAACGAAGCGCTCAACAACGGCGATCTCGATGCGAACTCGTTTCAGCACATCCCGTTCCTGCGCGACCAGATCAAGCAGCGCGGCTACAAGCTCGTGTCCGTGGGCGACACGCTGATTTCGCCCATTGCGTTCTATTCGAAGAAGTACAAGTCGCTCGAATCGCTGCCCGAGGGCGCGAAGATCGGCCTGCCGAACGATCCGAGCAACCAGACGCGTGCGCTTGTGATTCTGCGAGATCATGGCCTGATCAAATTGCGCGACGGCTTCGATCCGTACACCGGCACGGCCACACTGTCCGACGTGACGGCGAACCCGCGCAAGCTCCAGTTCGTGGAGAGCGCCTCCGTCGTGCTGGCGCGCTCGCTGCCGGACGTCGACGCGTCGGCCATCGTCAACAGCTTCGCCTATCAGGCAGGGCTGATCGCCACGCGCGACGGTATCGCTGTGGAAAAGCGCGAGAACAATCCGTACGTGAACATCATCGCCGTTCGCGAGAAGGACCGGAACGCGCCGTGGGTCGCGCCGCTGGTGCGGGCGTATCAGTCGGAGGAAGTGCGCAGGTTCATCGAGACGAAGTATCAGGGCTCGGTGGTCCCGGCGTTCTGATGCGGCCCGCCGATCCACCTTCGATGCATCTGTGCGACTCTTGAGGACACCTCGATGACGACAAGACACACTGCCACGGCACCCGTTACCCGTCTGCCCACGGCGGCGGCACGCGAGGTTGCCCACATCACGTTCGACGGACTCGGCAAGCGATACCCGGGGGCGTCGAGTGCGGCGCTGCAAGACATCTCTTTCGCGGTGCAACGCGGCGAGAGTTTCGGCATTATCGGACGCAGCGGAGCGGGCAAATCGACGCTGCTGCGTACGATCAATGCGCTGGAGTTGCCGAGCGCGGGACACATCAAGGTGGATGGCGTCGACGTCGCCTCGCTCGACGAAAATGCGCTGGTTGGCCTGCGCCGTCGCGTGGGCATGATCTTCCAGCACTTCAATCTGTTGTCCGCGAAGACGGTGTTCGAGAACGTTGCGCTGCCGCTGCGCGTTGCCGGCGTGCCGAAGCCGGAGATCGCACCGCGCGTGAACGAACTGCTCTCGCTGGTGGGCCTCACGGGCAAGGCCGGCGCTTATCCCGCCATGCTCTCCGGCGGTCAGAAGCAACGCGTGGGCATCGCGCGCGCCCTCGTGCATCGCCCTGAAATCCTGTTGTGCGACGAAGCGACGTCCGCCCTCGATCCCGAGACGACCGACGCCATCCTTGCGTTGCTAAGCGACGTTCAGCGCGAATTCGGCCTGACGGTCGTGCTTATTACGCATGACATGGGCGTGATTCATCAGGCTTGCGACCGCGTACTGGTGCTCGATCAGGGGCGCATCGCCGAACTCGGGCCGGTCGACGAAGTCTTCGCCAATCCGCTGGCCGAGGCGACGCGTGCGTTGCTGCGTCCGCTGCAACACGCATGGCAGGGCCGTCCCGTGCAAGGCACGACGCGCCTGCACCACCACGCCCACGCCGTTTGACGTTTCAGGAACGCTCATGCTCGATAAATATCTGCGCGCGTTCGGCGAGACCTTGCTGATGGTCACGAGCGCGTGCGCCATCGTGTTTGCGGTGGGCCTGTTGCTCGCCGTCGTCCTCGTCATTACCGCGCCCGGCGGGCTCGCCCCGCGTCCGCGCTTCAACCGCGCGTTGTCGGTGGCCGTGAACCTGTTTCGCGCGGTGCCGTTCATCATTCTGCTGGTGGCATTGCTGCCGGTCACACGCTGGATTGTCGGAACGACGATGGGGACGTGGGCTGCCGTGGTGCCGCTCGCGGTCCATCTGATTCCGTTCTTCGCGCGCGTGACTCAGGTCGGCCTGCGCGAGATCGATCCAGGGCTGATCGAAGCGGCGCGCGCGATGGGATGCCGGCGCTGGCATATCGTGCGACACGTGCTGCTGCCCGAAGCCCTGCCGGCGATTCTCGGCGGCGCTACGGTGACGGTGATCGCGATGGTGGGGGCATCGGCCATGGCGGGTGCCGTGGGGGCGGGCGGCCTTGGCGATCTTGCCATTCGCTACGGTTACGAGCGCTACGAGACGAGCGTCATGTTCAACGTGATCGTCATTCTCGTGGCATTGGTCACGCTGGTGCAGTTCGCCGGGGAGCGGCTGGCGCGGCGCGTGGACCATCGCCGCTGAGACTCGGGGCGCGCATGAGCGCAGCCTGCACGACGCCCGAAAGCGGACAGGGCCGCACAATGTGCGGCCCTGCGTCATGCGCTGCCGGTGTCCGGATGTCTTCGGGACCGGGTCAGGCACGAGGCATCACGCGAGGCATCAATACCCGAGCGCGAGACCCGTGTTGCGACGCGGATCGTTGGCGCCATAGAAGCGGTTCTTGCCGATCGGCTTGCCACCGAGCGACGGGGCGCCGACGAGAATCGCAGCGATGTGGTTGGCCGGTTGCGGGCCCGCGAACTTCTGGCCCCAGCTCTCCAGGATCTTCTGCGTGTCGGGGCTGAGCGCGAACGGCTCGATGTTGGTCGCCTCCGGCATCCACTGCTGGTGGAAGCGCGGCGCATCGACGGCTTCTTGCAGATTCATGCCGTAGTCGATCACGTTGAGCATCGTGAGCAGCGTAGCGGTAATGATGCGGCTGCCCCCCGGCGTACCCACGACCATGACCGGCTTGCCGTCCTTCGTGACGATGGTCGGGCTCATCGACGAGAGCGGACGACGGCCCGGGCCAATGGCGTTCGCCTCGCCCTGGATCAGGCCGTACATGTTCGGCACGCCCACCTTGGCGGTGAAGTCGTCCATTTCGTCGTTGAGCAGCACGCCGGTGCCGTTGGCCATGACCTTCGCGCCGAACCAGTCGTTGAGCGTATAGGTAACGGACACGGCATTGCCGTCCTTGTCGATGATGGAGTAGTGCGTGGTGTTGCTGCCTTCATGCGGCGGCACGCCCGGCTTGATTTCCTGCGAGATGCCCGCCTTTTGCGGCTGAATCGCCGCGCGAATCTTCGCGGCGTAGTTCTTGTCGAGCAATTGTGCGATCGGGTTCTTCACGAAATCCGGGTCGCCCAGATAGCTGTTGCGGTCGACGTACGCGTGACGCATCGCTTCGATCGTGTAATGCACACCCTGCGCCGAGTGATAACCCAGATCCTTCATCGGGTAACCCTCGAGAATGTTCATGATCTCGCAGATCACCACGCCACCCGAACTCGGCGGCGGAGCCGACACCACGTGATAGCCGCGATAGTCGCACTCGACCGGGGCCAGTTCGCGCGTTTTGTACTGGTCGAGGTCGGCCTGCGTGATGATCCCGCCGCCGGCCTTCACCGACGCCACGAGCTTGTCGGCGACCTCACCCTTGTAGAACCCGTCGGTGCCTTTGGCGCTGATCAGCTTGAGCGTGCGCGCGAGGTCTTTCTGCACGAGGCGCTCGCCGGGCTGGAACGGCTTGCCCTTGTTCAGAAAGATGGCGCCCGAGTTGGCGTGGTCCTTCTCGAAGTCCCTGGTCGAAGTCCACAGCATGTCGACGTCGCCCTGATCGAGCACGAAACCCTTCTCGGCGAGCGTGATCGCCGGCGCAAGCAGTTGCTGACGCGTCTTCGTGCCGTACTTCTCGCGAGCGTATTCCATGCCCGACACGCTGCCCGGCACGCCGACCGCCAGATAGCCGGTGGTCGAGGCGCCCTTGATGACGTTGCCGTCCTTGTCCAGATACATGTTGGCCGTCGCCGCGAGGGGGGCCTTTTCACGGAAGTCGAGGAAGGTCTTGCGGCCGTCGGCCAGCTGAATCGTCATGAAGCCGCCGCCGCCGATATTGCCCGCTGCCGGGTACACCACGGCGAGCGCGTAACCCACGGCGACGGCCGCGTCCACGGCGTTGCCGCCCGCCTTGAGCACATCGACGCCGACTTTCGACGCGAGATGCTGGGCCGTGACGACCATGCCGTTTTCGGCGCCGACCGGCGCCTGCGATGCCGCATGAACGTTCAATAGCGCGCAGCTCAGGGCCGAGGCCAGGAGCGCTTTGGTGAAGGTTGGGTTTTTCATCGTCTTTCTGTGGTTCTTGTCGTGAGCGAGATAAAAGGGAGAACTTCCACTGCGCGAAACTTCAACTGCGCATTCGACGGACGCCCGACAGGCAACTCACCCTCGTTGCGTGCCTGAGCGAGTGGCACGCTGGCGGGGTGACGTCTCCGCTGCCCGAATGTCGCACTTTGGGAAATATCCGTCGACCATCGAACGGTAACGCATAACGGGTAATTGGGGAAAGATGTGCCAAAAGTCCGGAGGACGGGCCGCAACGTGCGGCCGGGTGGCGCTGGACAGTTGCGCGAAAGGCGTGTGCGCCTTGCACGGCGTGCGCTGAACGCGATATGGGGTCAGATGCCGGGCGCGATTTTTCCGTCGAAATGGAGGAGAACGCGAAGCGAAACGTCGAAAAAGTTCGGAATCGACCCGGCGATGTTGCGTTATCACTACGTTGCTGCGCGCGTAGTGCCGCAGCGGGGCGGCGCTACGCTGCGGCCGCCGCCGCGAAGCGTCCCGGATGATTGCCGCCCGGTCGTCAGACCAGCAGGTCTTCGTAAAACGCGCCGAAGGCACGCGTGGGGTGTGCGATCTGAATCTCAAGGATCCACAGCCCGCCATTCGGCGTATCCGCAAGATCGCCGAGCTTTCCGCCCTTGTAGATCGCATGCGGGAAATCGCTCACGCGGTGCCCCTTGATGTCCAGATTGAGCACCCAGCCCAGCGCTTCGGCCTGCGCCTTCGCAAATTCGTACAACGCCTGACCGGTCACCTTTTCCGTGCGCCAGTGAGTGTGGACGATGTCGAACAGGCGCTTCGCATCGTCGGCACAGCGTTGCATCTCGGGATCGGTTCCGGTAGTGCGCGTGAAACCGCAATCGCCTTCATGTGCGCCGAACACCACACCGATGTCGATGAAATAGATGTCGTCGTCGCCCAGCACCGGGTCGTTTTCGCTGCGCTCGCTGAAGGTGCGCAACGTGTTTTCGCCGAAGCGAATCAGCACCGGGTGCCAGATGCGGTCCATGCCGAGCGTGCCGAGCAGCGCCTTGCTCGCAGCAATGGCTTCGGATTCGCGCATGCCCGGCTTGATGATCGCGGCAATCTTCCCGGTCGCGTCCCACGTGAGGGCCTGCGCCCGCTTCATGGCTTCGGCGCTGAACTTCGCACCGACGGCCTCTCGCCGCGCCAGATCCATCGACTCCATCGAATTTCTCCACTGATGTTGATTGGGGGGAACGGCCCTGCGCGTTGCAGTCCGCGCAACAGACGTCGCGGCGTCAAGGATAAAGCCTGACCTGTATAATTCGAAGCGCCATTTATCGCGTCATGCGTTGGGCCACTTTGACGCCGCCATGCTGCTGTGCGGGGACGCCGCAACAGAGGCGGACCTTCTACCTCTTCGATCCCGTCGCCTCATGCGCCGACGTCACCTCAGCCAAGCCCTGGAACTGCCGCTCTCGGAGCGCCATGAGAAGGAGACGCGTCAGACGTGGGTCTACCGCTGCGTGCGCGAGCGGATCGTGGCGGGGGAGTTGCGCCGTGGCGACCGTCTGCCGTCGACGCGCACCCTGGCCGAGCGATGGGGCGTTTCGCGCGGCATCGTCGAGCGGGCGTTCGAACAACTCACGCTGGAAGGCTATGTGGCGAGCCGCGTGGGGGCGGGCACGGAAGTCGTGGCCGATCTGCCGGGCGCTGGTGCGTCGTTGATGCCTGCCAGCCACGCCGTCGCGTTGGCCGCGCCGCTGCCGGAAAACGCGGCATCGCTCGCCGCGAAGACGGGGCGCTCACCCGACGCCACCCTGTTTTCGCTTCCCGTGTGGCGCAAGCACATGAATCGCGCGCTGCGCACGGTCACGTCCGGGATGCTCGCCGACACCGATCCGCGCGGCTATCTGCCGTTGCGCGAGAGCATTGCCCGGTACGTGCGCATGACGCGCGGCATCGCATGCGAGGCGGCCGAGATCGTGGTCACGACGGGGATCCGCCACGCCATCGATCTGGTGACCGAAGTGCTCGCGGACGCGTCCACGGCGTTCTATCTCGAAGATCCCGGCTACAAGAATCTGTCGACGCTCGTGCGCGCGCCGTCGCACCGCTGCGTGAGCGTGCCGGTCGACGACGAAGGGTTCGTCGTGGGGGCCGCCGATCGCCTGGGCGCCGGGCGGCGGGGCATTGCCTACGTCACCCCGGCGCACCAGGCGCCGCTGGGGACCACGATGTCCATCAACCGCCGGATGCAACTGCTGGAATGGGCAGCCGCGCGCGACGTGTGGATCGTGGAAGACGATTACGACAGCGAGTTCAGCTACGGCAGCGCGCCATTGCCCGCACTCAAGGCCATCGACACGCAAGCACGCGTGATCCATTGCAGCAGCTTCAACAAGTCGCTTTTTCCGTCGTTGCGCATCGGCTATCTGCTGGCCCCGCCGACGTTGCTCGCGCGCATTGCGGCGCAGCGCTGCGCATCGGGACGCGCAAATAGCCTCATCGAACAGATGGCGCTGGCGAGCTACATCGATGCCGGAGACTTTGCGCGTCATCTGCGGGCGTCGCGCAGCGTCTACCTGCGACGCCGCAATCTGCTGCTCGAAGCGCTGCGTGAGCGGCTGCCGGCACCCTGCCGCGTGAGCGGCGAACACGCGGGTTTCCACTTCGTGCTCTGGCTGCCGTCACGAACGGACGAGGCGGCGCTCGTCGCGACGTTGCGCGAGCGCGGCGTATTCGTGGAGGGGCTTGCGGAGTTCAGGCGTGAGTCCGCGCGGGCGCAGCCCCCGGCGCTGGTGCTGGGCTACGCCGCGCTTGACGACACGCGGCTGCCGGAGATCGCGACGCGAATCGCTGCCGCCGTCGCCGGCAATGCGGCAGGCTGACTTTGCGCCGTCAGCCGGGGTGCGGGGAGGTCAGTCCGGGCGCTTGCGCATCTCCAACCGGATGACGAACCCCCCGGCGACGGCCGACATGATCGCCAGCGCGTACCACGTCAGCAGATAACTCATGTGGTTGTTCGGGAACTGCACGACGGTCAGTCCGCCCACCGGGTAGTCGCGATCCTGCGATTGCGCCTTGCCGGTCAGCGCTTCGGCATCGCCCGGGATGGCATTTGCGCCCGCATTCGCGCCGGGCCTGGCATCGGCATCGACGAAATACGGGGCGACGTCGGCCCCGGCGAGCCCACGCGCCGCCGCAATGGCGAGCACGTCGCGCGAATACCAGAGGTTCTCCGATGGCACGTTCTTGCGCAGGAAGCCGCCGGCCGGCTCCGGCATGCGCAGCAGCCCCGTCACGGTGACTTCGCCCGCCGGCGCGGCCGGTACCGATTCTCTCCAGCCCGGCGGCACGAAGCCACGATTGATCAGCACTTCGCTGCCGTCGGCCGTGCGCAGGGGCGTAAGCACCCAATAGCCGCCGCCCAGATCGGTGACGGCTTGCACGAGCGTGTCCTTGTCGAACCGGTACGTGCCGGTGAGCGAAACGTGACGGTATTCGTCGGTTTCCGCATTGACGGCAGGCCACTGCGCGCGCGCCGGTGCGGGCGACGGCGGTGCATGAATGCGCGAATTGACGCGCTCGATCAGGTCCAGCTTCCACGCGCGGCGATGCCATTGCCACGTGCCCAGGGAAGCGAACACGCTCACGAGCACCAGCGTAATGACGCCGAGGACGACCAGCCGGAGGGGGGAGGGACGGGAAGGGGCGCCACAAGCGCGCGGGGGACGCCGAGCGTCCCCCGAGGGATGAAGTCGATCGCTGCTCAAGGGGAAATGCCGTTCAAGGGAGGTTTTTCGTATCCTGCATCATACCCGGCATCATGTTCTGGTTCAGGTGATACATCACCCACAGCGAGCCCGAGAGCGTAATCACGACCAGCACGATCGTGAAGATCAGCGAGAGCATGTTCCAGCCGCCTTCGGACTTCGCGTTCATGTGCAGGAAGTAGATCATGTGCACCACGATCTGCACTGCCGCGAGGAACAGGATCATGATGGCGGTCGTGCTCGACTTGTCGAAGACACCGCCCATCACGAACCAGAAGGGAATCGCGGTGAGGATTACCGACAGGATGAACCCCGTCGCATAGCCGCGCAGCGTACTGTGCGGTCCTTCGTTGCCGTGATCGTGGTCGTGGTCGTGATCGTGGGCGTCATGCAGGGTCGTGTCCTGGCTCACGGCAGCACCCCCATCAGATAGACGAACGTGAAGACGCCGATCCACACGACGTCCAGAAAGTGCCAGAACATCGACAGGCACATCAGGCGGCGGCGGTTCGGCGCGTTCAGCCCGTGCTTGTTGATCTGTACCAGCAGCGTAACCAGCCAGATGATGCCGAACGTGACGTGCAGCCCGTGCGTGCCGACCAGCGTGAAGAACGACGACAGGAAGGCACTGCGCCACGGGCCGGCGCCTTCGTGAATCAGGTTGGCGAACTCGTACAGTTCCAGCGAGAGGAATGCCGCACCGAGAACGCCCGTCACGACGAGCCAGCCCGTCACGGCGCTCTGGCGGCGCCGTTGCATCTCCAGCATCGCAAACCCATACGTGATCGAGGAGAGCAGCAGGAACGTGGTGTTCACCGCGACGAGCGGCAGTTCGAACAATTCCGCGCCGGTCGGCCCGCCCGCGTAATTGCGTCCGAGCACGCCGTATGCCGCGAACAGGCAGGCGAAGACGAGACAGTCGCTCATCAGATAAATCCAGAAGCCGAGCAACGTGCCACCCGGCGGGTGGTAGTCGCTCGTCATCATGAATTGCAATTCGCCCTCGCGCGGCGGCGCGCAGGCCGGGGCGTGGGCGCCGCCGCCGAGCGGGGCGCCGCCAGCCGGGAAGGTTGCGGTCGTATCAGACATGCTGGGCGAGCAGTCGCGTGCGCGCTGCCTCCGTGTGTTCGACCTGATCGGCCGGGATGTAGTAGTCGCGGTGATAGTTGAACGTGTGCCCGATGGCCACGGCAAGCAGCGCAACGAACGCCACGATCACCACCAGCCACATGTGCCAGATGAGCCCGAAGCCGCACACCGTTGCGAGCCCGGCGAGGACGATGCCCGCCCCGGTATTCTTTGGCATGTGAATCGGGATGAAACCGTCCATCGGCCGCTTGAAGCCATGCTGCTTCATCTGCCACCAGGCATCGTTGTCATGGACGAGCGGCGTGAACGCGAAGTTGTAGACCGGCGGCGGCGAGGACGTCGACCATTCCAGCGTACGGCCGCCCCACGGGTCGCCGGTGTCGTCGCGCAATTGCTCGCGGCGCATGAAGCTCACCACCAACTGGATGATGAAGCAGCCGATGCCGATCGCGATGAGCAACGCGCCTACGGCGGCGACCTGGAACCAGATCTGCAAGGACATGTCGTCGAAGTGGCTCACACGGCGCGTCACACCCATCAGGCCAAGCAGGTAAAGCGGCATGAACGCGACGTAAAAGCCGATGAACCAGAACCAGAACGAGCACTTGCCCCAGAACGGATCGAGCTTGTAACCGAAGGTCTTCGGGAACCAGTACGTAATGGCCGCCATGATCCCGAAGATCACGCCGCCGATGATGACGTTGTGGAAGTGGGCGATGAGAAACAGACCGTTGTGCAGCGAGAAGTCCGCGGGCGGCACGGCGAGCAGCACGCCGGTCATGCCGCCGATCACGAACGTGACCATGAAGCCGACCGTCCAGAGCATCGGCACTTCGAAGTGGATCCGCCCGCGATACATCGTGAACAGCCAGTTGAACATTTTCGCCCCGGTCGGTATCGAGATGATCATCGTCGTGATACCGAAGAACGAGTTCACGCTGGCGCCCGAGCCCATCGTGAAGAAGTGGTGCAGCCACACGAGATACGACAGCACCGTGATCACGACCGTGGCGTACACCATCGAGGCATAACCGAACAGCCGCTTGCCGGAGAACGTGGCGACGACTTCCGAGAACACGCCGAACACCGGCAGCACGAGAATATAGACCTCCGGGTGGCCCCAGATCCAGATCAGGTTCACGTACATCATGGCGTTGCCGCCGAGATCGTTCGTGAAGAAGTTGGTGCCGGCGTAGCGGTCGAGCGCAAGCAGTGCGAGCACGGCGGTGAGCACCGGGAAGGCGGCGACGATCAGCACATTGGTGCACAGCGACGTCCACGTGAACACCGGCATGCGCATCATCGTCATGCCCGGTGCGCGCATCTTCACGATGGTCACAAGCAGGTTGATGCCCGAGAGCAGCGTGCCGACCCCGGCGATCTGCAACGCCCATATGTAGTAATCGACGCCCACGTCGGGGCTTTGCAGCACGCCGGACAATGGTGGATAGGCCAGCCAGCCGGTACGGGCGAATTCGCCGACGAAGAGCGACATCATCACGAGCACCGCGCCGCTCGTGGTCATCCAGAAGCTGAAGTTGTTGAGGAACGGGAAGGCCACGTCCCGCGCGCCGATCTGCAACGGCACCACGAAGTTCATGAGGCCGGTGACGAGCGGCATCGCCACGAAGAAGATCATGATCACGCCGTGGGCGGTGAAGATCTGATCGTAGTGGTGCGGCGGCAGATAGCCCATGTTGTCGCCGAACGACACCGCCTGCTGCATGCGCATCATGGCGGCGTCGGCAAAGCCGCGCAGCAACATGACGATGCCCAGAATCACGTACATGATGCCGATCTTCTTGTGATCGATGCTCGTGAACCACTCGCGCCAGAGGTAACCCCACAACTTGAAGTAAGTGATGGCGCCCAGCACGACGATGCCCCCGATCGCCACCCCCGCAAAGGTCGCGATGAGGATCGGTTCGTGGTACGGGATCGCCTCTAGCGTGAGGCGGCCGAAGATCAGCTTGACGATATCCATAAGCTCGAACCTGGGATCATTCGCGCACAAGGCGCGTCATTGTCGAGGGTGGGCGCGGCGTGCCGTAGCGCACTCGTGCCTCACTGCGCAAGCGCGGCACCGGGCGCGCGCTGCGTGTCCGCCGCGAATTGCACGGTGTTGCGCGCCGTGCACATGGCGTCCGAGAGCAGGGCTGCGGCGGCATCGGTGGCGCCGGGAGTGCGCGACCGCGCCCGGCTGGCATGCGAGTGATTGGGCTGCCCCATCATGTCCTTAAGACAGGGTTGCCCCGATTGCACGCAACGGTTCAGAATCGCGTCGTAGAGGTCGGGGGCGACATCGGCGTAGTACTTCACCGGGACCCATTCGCTCGGTTTCGCGAGCGCCTCGTACTTGTCACGCGAGAGATTTTCACCCTTCGCTCTGACCTGCTTCACCCACGCGTCGAATTCGTCTGCGGTCATGCCACGGAACTTGAAGCGCATGCCCGAGAAACCGGCACCGCTGTAGTTCGCGGAGAAGCCGTCGTAGACGCCTGGCTTGTTCACGACCGCATGCAGCTTCGTCTCCATGCCCGGCATGGCATAGATCTGACCGGCCAGTGCGGGGACGAAGAACGAATTCATCATCGTCGTCGACGTGAGTTCGAAACGGATCGGCCGGTCCACGGGCGCGGCGAGTTCGTTCACCGTCGCGATGCCCTGATCGGGATAGAAAAACAGCCACTTCCAGTCCATGGCCACTACCTGCACGGTGAGCGGGCGGGTGTCGGGCGGCACGTCGCGCTTGGCGTCGATGCGTTCAAGCGGCCGGTAAGGGTCGAGCTTGTGCGTGCTGACCCAGGTGAGCGCGCCGAGCGCGATGATGATGAGTAGCGGCGCGGCCCAGATCAGCAGTTCGAGCAGCGTCGAGTGATCCCACTCGGGGGTATAGACGGCGTTCTTGTTCGAGGCCCGGTATCGCCAGGCGAACAGCAATGTCAGCACGATCACCGGAACGATGATCAGCAACATCAGAATGGTGGAAATGATGATGATGTCCCGCTGCCTTACCGCGAGATCTCCCGAGGGCGACATCAAGACGGTATTGCAGCCGGACAGCAGCGCGAGGGCGGGGAGCAAAAGTACCCCGCGAAGGAACTTGGGGGAAGTCATGCTGCGATCGATGGAACCGTAGCCTCAGACCGTACCCATCATGGACTCCCCCTTCCCATGCATCAATTTAGGGTAAACCCTATGGCGGCGACTCGCGATACCTGCGATGCTTTTCTGGCACGAGTGTGATCGTCATCCCGATCCGCGAGGGGGTCCGACAATGTCAAGCAGTGCTCATCATTCGCCGACGCCGCCAGGCGTACCCGCCGCGCCGACGGCGCACGATCACGGTAGCAAGTCCCGTATCGCGCCGGAGGAAATCGCGGTTGGCGTCGTCGTCGGACGCGCCTCGGAGTACTTCGACTTCTTTGTGTTCGGCATCGCAGCGGTTCTGGTCTTCCCGCACGTTTTCTTCCCGTTCGCCGACGGCCTGCATGGCCTGCTGTACTCCTTCACGATCTTCTCCTTCGCCTTCATTTCACGCCCGTTCGGCACCGCGCTCTTCATGAATGTGCAGCGCCGCTGGGGGCGCAGCGTGAAGCTGACCGCCGCGTTGTTCGTGCTGGGCACGGCAACGGCCGGTATGGCTTTCCTGCCGGGGCATGCGGTGCTCGGCGACCGTGCGATCTGGCTGCTCGCGTTCTTCCGTTTGTTGCAGGGCATCGGTTTCGGCGGTTCGTGGGACGGTTTGCCGTCGCTGCTTGCGATGAACGCGCCGCCGCAGCGGCGTGGCTGGTATTCGATGATGGGGCAGTTGGGCGCACCCATCGGTTTCATCATCGCCGCCTCGCTGTTCCTGTTCCTTCACTGGAGTCTGGAGCCGGACGACTTCCTGACGTGGGGCTGGCGCTATCCGTTCTACGTCGCATTTGCCGTGAACGTGGTGGCGCTCTTCGCGCGGCTGCGGCTGGTGGTCACGCACGAATACACAGCCATGCTCGAAGAGGGGCAACTGGAGCCGATCAGCACGCGTGAAATGGTGCGCTCGCAGGGCTACAACATCTTTCTCGGGGCCTTCGCCGCGCTCGCGAGCTATGCGCTCTTTCACCTGGTGACGGTGTTCCCGCTGTCGTGGGTTTCGCTGCAAAACACGCAGGACCTGAACAGTGTGCTCATCGTGCAACTATGCGGTGCGGTGATCGCGATCGTCTGCACCGTGATTTCCGGGCGCATTGCGGACCGCATCGGCCGCCGGACCACGTTGGGACTGTTCGCCATCTTCATCGCCATCTTCGCCCTGTTTGCGCCGGTGCTCATGGGCGGCGGATCGGCAGGGCAGGACATCTTCATTCTGGTCGGCTTCGGATTGCTCGGCCTGTCGTACGGGCAGGCGGCGGGCACCGTGACGTCGAATTTCGAGCAACGCTTTCGCTACACGGGGGCGGCGCTCACCACCGACTTCGCGTGGCTGCTGGGGGCCGCGTTCGCTCCGCTCGTCGCTCTGGGCTTGTCGGCGGAGTTCGGTCTGATCGCCGTGAGCGGCTATCTTCTGTCCGGCGCCGTGTGCACCTTGCTGGCACTGCGCATCAACAAGGCACTGGAAACGCGAGACTGACGTCACGCGTCGTTGAGCATGTCGGCGATGGCCGAGGTGATGTTGTGCGTGCGCGAGTCGTGTTCGCGGTGAATCATGCCGACATGGCGCAACAACGGCGGCTCGGCAATCGGCACGATGCGCAGCAGCGGGTCCGACAGCCAGTCGCCACGGTGCAATAGCGGCAGCACGCACACGCCGACGTTCTTGCGCACGAGTGCGACGATCGTCTCAATGGAGTTGAGTTCCAGATACTCCGTCACGCTCAGTCTGGCTGCGCGCAATGCCTGCTCCACGACGAGACCCGTACGTACGCGGCGATCGAAGCGCAGAAACGGGTGCGCGTCGAGAATGCGCTGCGGATCCGCCTCGGTGACGTCGCGGTTCACGACCATGACCATCGGCTCGGTGTACAGCGGTGTCCACACCAGCCCGTCGGCGCGGGCATCGTCGGCGCGGGCGACCACGGCCGCAATGTCCACTTCACCCTGCTCGACGAGTTCGGTCAGTTCGTCCGAACGCGCGGAGGTCAGCCGCACGTCCAGACGCGGATGCGCCGTCTTGAGCTCGGCAACGACCAGCGACAACGCGCCGATGACCGACACCACGGCGCCAATGGTCACGGGACCCTGCATGGCGTCGATGGGCGCGGCGGTCAACTCTGCGGTCAGCGCCAGTATCTGTTCGACGCGAGGAAACAGCTCACGCCCCTGACGCGTGAGCGCGACCTGTCGTCCCCGCCGGTCGAACAATCGCTGCCCGACAGCGTCTTCCAGACCGCGCATCTGCAAACTCACAGCCGCCTGCGTGAGCGCGGCGCGCTCCGCGGCGGCGGCGAACGAGCCGGTTTGCGCTACCAGCCGGAACGTCTTCAACATGCGCAGGGTCAGCATTTGGGGCGTAAAAATAATTTAAGCTTGAAAAAGAAATATTAATATTTCTTTTCGGTGCGCGGGAGACATAATCGTGTCATGCACATCCCTCATGACCGGATGGCTTACCACACAACGCGCCCATGACCATGCCCGCAGACGCAGGACCGGTGCTCGATGTCGCCGGACTGTCGCTGAAATTCTCGAAGGCGCCCCACGCGCCCAACCTGATCGACGGCGTCTCGTTCGCCGTGCATCCCGGCAAGACGCTGTGCATCGTCGGCGAATCGGGCTGCGGCAAGAGCGTGACCTCGCTTGCCCTCATGGGGCTGCTGCCCAGCCCGCCGGCCAATGTGGTGGCCGGTCGCGCCATGTTCGAGGGCAAAGACCTGCTCGCGCTTGGCGAGCGCGACTTTGCCGATCTGCGCGGCAACCGGCTGGCGATGATTTTCCAGGAGCCGATGACCTCGCTTAATCCGTCGTTCACCACCGGACATCAGATCGAGGAGGGGATCCGGCGGCATCGCGGTCTGGATCGGCGTGCGGCGCGTGCGCAGGCGCTGGACATGCTCAAACTCGTGCGTATTCCCGCGCCCGAGACACGGCTGAACAACTACCCGCACGAACTTTCGGGCGGCATGCGCCAGCGCGTGATGATCGCCATGGCGCTCGCCAATCGCCCCGCGCTGCTCATTGCCGACGAACCGACCACGGCGCTCGACGTCACGATTCAGGCGCAGGTCCTCGCCCTCATTCAGGCGCTGCAACGCGAGACCGGCACCGCCGTCGTGCTCATTACGCACGATCTGGGCGTGGTGGCCGAAGTGGCGGACGATGTCGCGGTGATGTACGCCGGGCGCATCGTCGAGTACGGTCCCGTGTGCGACATCTTCGACGACCCGCAGCATCCCTATACCATCGGTCTGATGGGCGCGATTCCGTCCATCGGCAAGCGCGAAGGCACGCTGGCGACGATACGGGGCGCCGTGCCGTCGCCAGAACACATGCCCGCCGGGTGCCGCTTTGCGCCGCGATGTCCGTTCGCTCAGGCGCGTTGCATGCGCGACGCGCCGCCTGAACGGACGCTATCCGGCGCGCATCGCGTGGCGTGCTGGCTCGCACCGGTCGAAGCGCCGGCGCCGCCGTCGGTCCACGAGGCGGTGACGGCATGAATCATCCCACGCCCATTCTGGAAGCCCGCGATCTGACGAAGCACTTCGGCGGGCGTCGCGTCGGCTTTTCGCGCGCCCCGACCGTGTATGCGGTCAACGGCGTGTCGTTCGCGGTGCAGGCGGGTGAGACATTCGCCATCGTGGGCGAGTCCGGCTGCGGCAAGTCGACTCTTGGTCGCCTGTTGCTGCGCCTGCTCGACGCCACGCGCGGTCAGGTGCGCTATCGGGGTGAAGACATCATGACGCTGAGCGCGGGCGCGATGCGGCGTCTGCGGCGCGAACTTCAGATCATCTTCCAGGACCCGTTCGCATCGCTCAATCCGAGCATGACCGTGGGCGGTCTCATCGGCGAGCCGATTGCGCTGCATGGTCTCGCGCATGGACGCGCCAAAGACGAACGTGTCGCGCAGTTGCTGCGCACCGTAGGCCTGCAACCCGATTACGCCCAGCGTTTTCCTCACGAGTTCTCCGGTGGTCAGCGTCAGCGCATCGGTATTGCCCGTGCTCTGGCCGGGGAGCCGAGCGTCATCATCGGCGACGAACCGGTCTCGGCGCTAGACGTTTCCGTGCAAGCTCAGGTCATCAATCTGCTCGAACGGCTCAAACACGACTTCGGCCTGACGCTCGTCATGGTCGCGCACGATCTGGCGGTGATCCGTCACATGAGCGACCGCGTGGCGGTGATGTACCTCGGCGAAATCGTCGAACTGGCCAGCGCCGACGCGCTCTTCGACAATCCATTGCATCCGTATACGCAGGCGTTGCTTCAGGCGATTCCCGCGAGCCGCCCGCACCTTCGCCGCGAGCGTGCGCCGCTCGGTGGCGAACTGCCGAGTCCGACCGCGCCGCCGCCCGGATGCCGCTTCCATCCGCGTTGTCCGCACGCGCGCGACGCGTGCCGGAAACAGGCGCCGATCACCGAAGTGCTGCCCGGCGCTCGCCAGATCGCCTGCCATTTCTGGCGCGAGATTCAGAACGCCGGGGCCAGTCCCGCACGGGCCGCCGCGCCGAGCGAAAAACTGGGCGAGCGTCTCGCGTTGTATCGCGCACGGCAGGCACGGACCGGCGCCGACGCCAGCCCGGCCGGCGCATAAGAGCATTCTCACAACACCTTCACACAGACAAGGGATCACACGCATGCGCAACGTTCTGCTCGATCTTGTAGTGGCGGCGGCTTTGAGCACCGGCACGGCTTCTGCGATGGCGCAAACCACGCTGCGCATCGGTTTGCAGGAAGACATCGGTTCGCTCGATCCCGCGCGCAGTTCGCAGGTCGTCGACCGCATGGTGCTGCGCTCGCTGTGCAGCTCGCTCGTGGACATCGGCACCGATCTGAAGTTCGTGCCGATGCTCGCCACCGCCTGGAACGTGAGTTCGGACAACAAGACGTGGACGTTCAAGCTGCGCAAGGGGGTGAAGTTCCACGACGACGAACCGTTCAACGCGGCCGCGGTGAAGGCCAACCTCGACCGGGCGCGCAGTATGCCCGCGAGCAACCGCAAGAGCGAGCTTTCGTCCATCGACCACATCGACGTCGTGGACGATACGACCGTCAACATCGTGCTCAAGACGCCGGACTCGGCCCTGCTCGCCACGCTATCCGACCGCGCAGGCATGATGCTCGCGCCGAAGTCGCTGAAGGACGACGCTGCCGTGCAGTCGCATCCGGTGTGCTCGGGCCCGTACAAATTCGTGCAGCGCGTGCAGAACGACCGCGTGGTGCTGGAGAAATTCGCCGGCTTCTGGGAAGCCGACAAGTACCCGATCCAGAAGGTCGTTTATCTGCCGATTCCCGACACCACGGTGCGATTGGCGAACGTACGCTCGGGCTCGCTCGACATGCTGGAACGCCTCTCGCCGTCCGACGTGAAGTCCGTCAAGCGCGACACCAACCTCACGTTCATTTCGATGGACGGGCTGGGCTATTACGGCCTGACGTTCAACGTTGCGGCCAACGCCAACAAGGCGCTGCGCGACAAGCGCGTGCGTCAGGCCTTCGATCTGTCGATCGATCGCGAGGCCATCAATCAGGTGATCGGCGGCGGCATCTTCACGCCGGCGAATCAGGCGCTGCCGCGTTCGGGCCAGTACTACGACACGTCGATCAAGACGACGAAGCGCGACGTCGCCAAAGCGAAAGCACTCCTCAAGTCGGCCGGGTTCGAGAAAGTCGACGTGACGCTGAGCTTCGGCAACAACACTGTCTCGAACCAGATGGCGCAGATGTTGCAGGCGATGCTCGCCGATTCGGGCATCACGCTCAAGCTGCGTCCGATGGACTACGCGGCGGCGCTCGACGCGGCGCATCGCGGCGACTTCGACGTGCTGTACAACGGCTGGTCGGGCCGTGTGGACCCGGACGGCAATCTGCATCAGTTCGTCTCGTGCAAGGGCAATCTGAATTACGGCCAGTACTGCAACGCCGAAGTCGACAGGCTGCTGGGCGAGGCGCGCGTGAAATCGACGGTGGCCGAGCGCAAGCCGCTGTACGACGCCGCGAACAAGATCCTCTCCGAAGACGATCCGATCCTGTATCTGTACGTGCAGCCGTGGCCGTACGTGCTCACGAAGAAGGTGCAGGGTTTCGTCGCCTATCCGGACGGCCTCATCCGCCTGCGTGGCGTGAGCCTCAAGGGCTGAGGGAGCGGCCGTCATGTTGCGCCTCGTCGCCCATCGTGCACTGGTCGCGATTCCCACGCTCGTCATTGTGTCGATGATGATCTTCGGGCTTCAGAAGATGTTGCCCGGCGATCCCGTGCTCGCGATGGCGGGCGAGGATCAGAATCCGCAAGTCATCGCCGCGCTTCGCGAAAAGTACCACCTCGACAAGCCGTTGCCCACACAGTATGCGCTGTGGATCGGCAATGTGCTGCACGGTGATCTCGGCAACTCGCTGCGCACGGGCGAGCCCGTCACGTCGCTCATCGCGCAAAAATTACCCGTCACGCTGCAACTGGCGACATTCGGGCTGGCGATCGCGATCGGCATCGGCATTCCGCTGGGCATTCTGTCGGCGGCCAATCGCGGCCGCGCCATCGACTATGGATCGAACGTGCTGGCGCTCTCGGGCATGTCGATCCCCAACTTCTGGTTGGGCATTCTGCTGATCTTTCTGGTGTCGGTCCGTTGGCAGTTGCTGCCGTCGTCGGGCTACGTGCCGCCGGGCGAGGATTTGTGGATGAGCTTCAAGACGATGGTGATGCCTGCGTTCGTGCTGGGCGCGGCGCTGGGCGCGCAACTGATGCGTCACACGCGCAGCGCGATGCTCGGCGTGCTGCGCACCGATTACATCCGGACCGCGCGTGCGAAGGGGCTGCTGCGCGGCACAGTGGTGCTCAAACATGCCTTTCGCAATGCCCTGATTCCGATCGTCACGGTGCTGGCCCTGCTGTTCGGCGAGTTGCTTGCCGGCGCCGTGCTCACGGAGCAGGTTTTCACGATTCCGGGTTTCGGCAAGCTGGTGGTCGACGCGGTGTTCAACCGCGACTATGCCGTGGTGCAGGGAGTCGTGCTGGTTACCGCCGTGAGCTTCATCGTGCTGAATCTGCTGGCCGACGTGCTGTACGTCCTGCTCAACCCGCGCCTGCGCCGCGCCTGAAACTTCTTAGAACATGGCAGCCATTCAGACGTCATCGACACCGGCCACCGCAGCGCCCGAGTCCGGAGCGCGGTCCCCGTCACCCGTGGCAAGCGCGGAGCGCCTGCCGCGCCGGCGCTTTCGCGGCCTGCGCAAGTTCGCGCGCAACAGGGCGGCGGTCGCGGGGGCGATCATCGTGGCGTTCGCGGTATTCGTTGCGCTGCTCGCACCATGGATCTCGCCGTACGATCCGGTCGCGACGAGCTTCATGACCGTGCGTCAGGCGCCGGGCGCGCTGCACTGGTTCGGCACCGACGAACTGGGGCGCGACATTCTGGCGCGCATGATCTACGGCGCGCGTGCATCGCTGGCGGCAGGCGTGGTGTCGGTGGGCATCGCCGTTATCGTGGGCGTGCCGCTGGGTCTGCTCGCGGGGTACTTCGGCCGCTGGGTCGACGCCATCGTCTCGCGTCTGGCCGACGCGCTGCTCTCCATCCCGTTCCTGATCCTTGCGATTGCCATGGCGGCGTTTCTCGGGGCGAGTCTCACCAACGCGATGATCGCCATCGGCGTATCGGCCATGCCGCGCTTCGTGCGTCTCGCGCGAGCCCAGGCGCTGAGCGTCAAAGCGGAAGAGTACGTCGAAGGCGCGCGCGCCATCGGTCTGACCGACGCGCGCATCATCGTGCGCTACATCTTGCCGAATGTGCTGCCGCCGATCATCGTGCAGGCGAGCCTGACAGTCGCCACCGCAATCATCGCCGAGGCGAGTCTGTCGTTTCTCGGACTGGGGCAACTGCCGCCGCTGCCGTCATGGGGCTCCATGCTCAACACGGCCAAGGACTTCGTCGAGCAAGCGCCCTGGATGTCCATTTTTCCCGGTATCGCCATTTTTCTGACGGTACTCGGTTTCAACCTGCTGGGTGACGGTCTGCGCGACGCGCTCGATCCGCGCGAGGCATGACCCCGTTGTCAATGGCAGAATCATTCCAACCACGATAAATAAAGGACAGCAGCGACTCCCATGACGCAATTCAACTGGCAAAACCCGTACCCGACGCCGCGCCTGCCGGTGTTCGCCCGTAACATCGTATCGACGTCGCACCCACTCGCGGCGCAGGCCGGTCTGCGCATTCTGTGGCAGGGCGGCAACGCCGTCGATGCCGCGATTGCCGCCGCGGCGTGCATGACCATCGTCGAGCCGGTTTCCAACGGGCTGGGCGGGGATTGCTTCGCACTGGTGTGGGACGGCAAGCAGGTCCACGGCCTGAACGCGTCGGGCACGGCGCCCGGCGCGTGGAACGTCGACTACTTCCGCAAGAAGTACGGCGAAGCGCATGGCATCGCCCGGCAACCGGTCCGGGGACTCGACACGGTGACCGTCCCCGGCGTCATCGCCGGGTGGGAAGCGCTGCACACCAAGTTCGGCAAGCTGCCGTTCGCGGACCTGATGGCCCCGGCCATCGAGATCGCCGAACGTGGTCATGCCGTTGCCCATATCGTCGCGCGCAAGTGGGCCGCCGCCGTGCCTGAACTCAAGAACCAGCCGGGTTACGCGCAAACGTTCATGCCGAACGGCCGCGCGCCCACGACCAGCGAGATGATGCGCATGCCGGGTCACGCGCGAACGCTGCGCCTGCTCGCCAGGGAGGGCCCGCGTGCGTTCTACGAAGGCGAGATCGCCGAGCGCATCGCGGCGTGGAACGTCGAGCATGGCGGTGCCATGACGACCGACGATCTGCGCCGCTATCGGGCCGATTGGGTCAAACCCATCTCGAAGGACTATCGCGGTTACACCGTGCACGAGATTCCGCCGAACGGGCAGGGCATCGCCGCCCTGATCGCGCTGGGCATTCTCGACAAGTTCGACGTCTCCAGCCATGCAGTGGATCGCGTGCATTCGCAGCACTTGCAGATTGAAGCGATGAAGCTGGCTTTCGCCGATCTGTACAAGTACGTGGCGGACCCGCGCTCGATGGAAGTCACGCCGGAGCAGATGCTCGACGACGGTTACCTGAGCGAGCGCGCCAAACTGATCGACCCGGCGCGTGCGACGCACTTCGACTTCGGCATGCCGAAGTCCGGCGGCACGATCTATCTGAGCGCGGCCGACGAGCAGGGCATGATGGTCAGCTTCATCCAGTCCAATTACATGGGCTTCGGCTCGGGCGTCGTGGTGCCGGATTACGGCATTGCCTTGCAAAACCGCGGCTGCGGCTTCTCGATGGATCCGAAGTCGGCCAACGTGGTCGAGGGCGGCAAGCGTCCGTTCCACACAATTATTCCGGCATTCCTCACGCAGAAGGTCAACGGCCGGCACGAAGCCGTGATGAGCTTCGGGGTGATGGGCGGCGACATGCAACCGCAGGGTCACGTGCAATCGATCGTGCGCATGCTCGACTACGGTCAGCAGCCGCAGGCGGCTTGCGACGCGCCGCGCTGGAAGGTCAATCGCGATTTCACCGTCGATATCGAGTCGACGATGAATCGCGAGACGGTCGAGGGACTCGTTGCACTGGGCCACCAGCTGAAGTCCATCGACGATCCGTATATGGACTTCGGCTCGGGGCAGTACATCTGGCGGCTGGATCGCAACGACCCGGAGCGTGGCTACGTGGCCGCGAGCGACAGCCGCCGCGACGGCCTTGCCGCCGGATACTGATCAGGCGATCTCGCCCGGCGTGTGGGCGGCGTGACGCGCTTCGCGTCGCGCCCCCGCACTGATCGCAAAGGCTGCCACGCTGGCGAAGAACACCGGCACGGCGGCGATCATGAACAGGTGCTGCGGGTCCCAATGCAGGGCCAGCAGCACGCCGCCGACCATCGGTCCGGCGATGGAGCCGATCCGTCCGATGCCCAACGCCCACCCCACGCCCGTGCCGCGAATCGCCGTGGGATACGTGCGTGCCGCGAGCGCGTTCGCGCCGATCTGTGCACCGATCACGCAGAACCCTGCGCCGAAGATCGTCGCCGCCAACACCGGTACGGAAGTCCCTGCGAGACCCACGAGCACGATGCAGACGGCCGCGCACAGGTAGACCGCGCCGAGTACCCTGAACGGCGGCACGCGGTCGAATACGCGCCCCAGCGTCAGCGTGCCGAGCGTGCCCCCGATTTGCAGCATCGACGTGATGATGGCCGCCGTGTCGAGGGCGATGCCCGCGTCGTGAATCACCGTGGGCAGCCAGCTCGACAGGAAGTAGAGATCCAACAGGCTCATGAAGAAGATCACCCAGAGCAACAGGGTAATACGCGAACGTTTGTCCGCGAACAGCGCGCTCACGCCCGCATGTCGCCTCGCATGGACGTCGACACCGCTGTCGATGCGCGCATCGTCCGGCAGATCCGGGGCGAGCTTGCGCAGCACCGCACGCAGGCGCGCCGGGTGCTTCGCCTGCACGATCAGGAAGCGGGGCGATTCCGGCAGGCAGCGCCACGCGAGCAGCGCGGCGGCCAGCGGCAACAGACCGCCGGCGACGAACACCGACTGCCAGCCGAAGTCGCGAATCAGACTGGCGGCGGCAAGCCCGCCCAGTGCCGCACCCAAGGAAAAACCGCAGAACATCACCATGATGGCTGTCGAGCGCACGCGCTCGGGCGAGAACTCGCCCGTCAGGGCGATGGCGTTGGGCATCACGCAGCCAAGGCCGATACCGGTGACGAGCCGCAGGAACAGCAACGGCGTGACGGACGACGCGAGGGCCGTCGCGAGCGACATCGCGCCGAAGATCAGCATGCCCGCAATCAGCACGGGGCGGCGTCCCACGCGGTCGGACATCGGCCCGCCGGCGAGCGCGCCGAGCGTCAGGCCCACGAGGCTGGCCGAGAAAACCGGACTGAGCGCCGAGCGCTCGATACCGAGGGCATGCACGATGGCGGGCGCGACGTAGCCGATGGCCTGCGTGTCGAATCCGTCGAGAAACACGATCAGGGCGCACAGCGCCGTGACGAAAATCTGGTAACGACCGAAGGGCCGCTCGTCGATGAGCGCGCGCAGATCGATGCTTGGGATGGGCATGGCACTGTCTCCGTGATCGGCCCCGTTGGCGAGGCTCTGTCGCATTCGTGCGCCGCGTCAGTGCGTGGCATTGAGCGTGTCGCGGTTCAGCCCCGCAACGTTCTTGTAGCGGTTCGAGATCTCCGCGAGTTCGGCTGCGCTGATGACATCGTCGATGCTGGCAAACGGCTTGTCGCCGCTGCGTTCGTGCACCGTCTGCAAGATCGCGTCGGGCGGCGCCTTGCGGTTCATCAGCACCACGTCGGCGGTCGCTTTGCCGCGAATGCGCTCGTACGCGTCGAGCGCGGCGGGTGTGAGGCCGTGATCGCGCAATTGTGCGGCAAGACACGGGGCGTCGAGAATGGCCTGGCCCGCGCCGTTCGAGCCGCGCGGCACCATCGGATGTGCCGCGTCGCCGAGCAGAGTCACACGCCCGAAGCTCCAGCGCGGCAGAGGGTCCTGATCGACCATCGGATATTCGAGGATAGTCTGGGTCGCTTCGATCATGCCGGCCACGTCGAGCCAGTCGAAGCGCCAGTTCGCGAACGCCGGGAAGAAGTCTTCGAGACGTCCCACGCCGTTCCAGTCGCGCCGCGCGGGCCGCGGTGCTTCGATCTCCGCGACCCAGTTCACCAGTTGATTGCCCCGAGCGTCGACGTTGTTGCGAATCGGATAGATGACCATCTTGCCGACGGACAGCCAGCCCGCGCGCACCATCGAGGCCCCTGTGAGGAACGGCGGCAGCACGACGCTGCCGCGCCACATGTTCACTCCCGAGTAGCGCGGCGCACCTTCGGACGGATAGCACTGCTTGCGCACGACCGAGTGAATGCCGTCGGCAGCGATGAGCAGGCGTGCGGTGACCGGTGGCAGCGCCTCGCCCTGCGGCGACTCGAACGATACCGTGACGGCATCGTCGTCCTGCGAGAAGCCGGTGCAACGATGACCTTCGAGCACGGCGTCATCGCCAAGGCGCTCACGAACCGCCGCGAGCAGCACGCCCTGAAGGTCGCCTCGATGGATCGAGAACTGCGGCCACGCATAACCTGCGTGCTCGCCGGCCGGCTCGCGATATACGAGCTGACCGAAACGGTTGAAGAACGCCGACTCCTGCGTCGTGACCGCGACCTCGCGCAGGGATGCGCTCAGGCCGAGTCCGTCGAGCACGCGCGAGGCGTGCGGCAGGATGTTCACGCCCACGCCCAGCGGTCGAATTTCGGAGACGGCCTCATACACGCGGCACGCGATGCCGGCGTCATGCAGGCTCAGAGCAAGCGTCAGACCGCCGATACCGGCGCCGACGATGGCGACATCGATGGATGTGGACATGAATGGGTCTCCTGAGCGGCAATGCGCTAATGGTTCTGAATGACGACCATTAAAGCGCGTCGTCAGTCATTAGGGAATTTTGACTATCATATGAATTGATATGGACGAGTTATGAGTTTTAACCATGAACCTCTCACTGCGCCAGCTCAAGGCATTCGTGCTGGTGGCCACACTGGGCAATTTCACGCGTGCCGCCGAGCGGCTTCATATCACGCAGGCAGGCCTGTCGGTGATGATGCGCGAGATCGAGACGCAACTGGGCAGCCGTCTGTTCGACCGCACGACACGCAGCGTGACGCTCACCGAAGCCGGCCATGCGCTGCTGCCGGTGGCGAGTGCGGCGGTGGGGCAACTGGACGCCGTGGCGAGTCGGATCGCCGCCGCCGGGCGCGCGTCGCGCAAGACGCTGCGCATCGCGGCGACGCCGCTCGTGTCGTCGCATCTCATCCCCGAATGGTTCGCCACGTTTGCGAGTGCTCACCCGGATGTCGATCTGCGGTTGCACGAGGCGGAAATCGCGCAGGTGCATGCGCTCGTCGAGCAGGGCGACGCCGATATCGGATTCGGTTTTTTCACGAAGGCCTCGCACGGCATCGAGCGGACATTGCTGCAATCGTTTCGTTTGATGAAGGTCACGGCGGCAGGCGGGCGGCACGCCCGCCAGGCGGGAAACGGGGCGCGCGCCAGGGACAGCCGCGGGGACGGCAACCGTACCGGCACGTCGTGGCGCGGATTGCGTGACGAAACGTTGATCGGGCTGCCACCGGACAATCCGATCCAGCAACTGGTGGACACGCAACTGGCGCGCATCGAACGGGCGCATTCCGGCGGCACTGGCGGCCCCGGCAGCAGCGACGACAAGCGCACCGTCTTTCGCCGCTTCGAAACGCTCATCGGCATGGCGGAGGCGGGCATCGGCACGGCGATCATGCCAACGTTCGCGCTGCCCGCGTGCCGTCATCGTGCGGTACGTTGGGAGGTGCTCACTCACCCCGAGGTCACGCTGGGCTTTCATCGCATCGTCAAGCGCGGGCGTGCCAAGCCCGAACTCTGGCGGCAATTCACGGATCTGGCGGCGGCGTCGCTGCAACGGATCGATGCGATGGCCGACGAGCACCGACGTGAGCGCTAACTGGGGCGGGCAGCGCGCCGCCGAGGAAACGTGAAGCTTCCGTTAGTTCATCGAATCGTCACAGTTCGCCCGCAATAATCACGTCGCACGAGGAATCTACAAACTAATTCGGCGGCCGATCTACTGCGTCAAATCACGCGTGGCACCGGGCGCCGGTGCGACCCGGGGAAATGACGCAATGACCATCCGTCATCGAATTACGCTATTGGTGATCCTGACGTTCGTCGCGCTCTCGATCATTGGTGGCTACGCCGTCTATCAGACACGCGCCAGCGCTCAGAAAGTTCGTCAGGTCACGGAAGGCGTGGTACCCAGCGCTCTCGCTTCCGCCGATCTCGTCTCGCAAGTCAAGGCGGTGCAGATCGCCACGATGACGCTGGTCTACGCGCCGGACGACACCGTCGTCGAGCAGGCGCTCGGCGATCTCCGGAAGCTGCATGGCGAGATCGACCGGTCGCTCGCGCGTCAGGCCGAGGGTGCCGCCGGCGACGCCCAGAAGGGGCTGGTGACGCAGGCGCGCGAGAGCGTCGAGAACTACTTCAACGCGATCAACGACACCGCCAAGCTCAAGCAGGCGGGCAAGACGGAGATGGCGCAGGCGTTCCTCTTCGCCATGGTGGCGCAGTATCGCGACGAACTCGAAGGCGTGGTCAACACGCTGCGTGTCGAGAAGAACCGCCAGAAGGACTCGGCGATCACCACCCTCAACGACACACTCGCGACCACCACGACCGCCATCGGCATCGTGACCGGTCTGGCCATCGTGCTGCTTACCGCCATTGGGGCGCTGCTGTACCGGCAGATCACGCGCCCGCTCTCGCGCATGCAGGCGATGATGAGCGAGATCGCGAACAGCCAGGACTTCACCCGCCGCGTGCCGGTCGGCCGCATGGACGAAATCGGGCACTCCATCGTGGCGTTCAACGGCATGATCGAGAAGATTCAGGAGCGCTCCGCGCAACTCAAGCAGAAGACGGCCGACATTCAGGCAATGTTGCAGAACATGCAGCAGGGCATTCTGACGGTGGTCGACGGCTCGAAGGTGCACGGCGAGTATTCGGCCTACCTCGAAGCGATCTTCGAGACGCAGGACGTTGCCGGACGCGGTGTGATGGAGCTGGTCTTCGGCCAGAGCGATCTGGGCTCCGATGCCCTCTCGCAGGTCGAAGCGGCCATCGACGCGTGTATCGGGCAGGACGCCATCAACTTCGCATTCAACGAACATCTGCTGGTCGGCGAGATCGGCAAGCGCATGCCGGACGGTCGCGTGAAGCAGCTCGATCTTACGTGGTCCGCGATCACCGACGAGAGCGACACGATTCTGCGCCTGATGCTGTGCGTGCGCGACGTGACCGAATTGCGCGAACTCGCCGCGGAAGCCAACGAGCAAAAGCAGCGGCTGGAGATGATCGGCGAAATTCTCGCAGTGAGTCAGGAAAAGTTCCACCACTTCATCGAAAGCTCGTCGGATTTCATTCGCGAGAACGAACGCATCATCCGCAAGCATTCGCAAGCCGACAGCGCCGCCATTGCCGAGTTGTTCCGCAACATGCACACGATCAAGGGCAACGCGCGCACGTACAACCTGCAATACCTGACGAACGTCGTGCACGAGACGGAGCAGAGCTATCACGAGTTGCGCCAGCCGGACGTGGCGCGCGTGTGGGATCAGGACGGCATGATGCGCGAACTCGAACGGGTACGCGAAGCCGTCGACGCGTACGCGTACATCAACGAAATCAGTCTCGGCCGCAAGGGGCCCGGACGTGCGGCCGACGAGCAGTCGATGGTCGTCGATCGTGCCCATATCCGCGCCAGCCTGCGCATGCTCGAAGCGGCCGACCCGAACGACCTGCATCAACTGGTCGCCATGCGTGACGCCGTACATCAGACGCTGCGCCTGCTCGGCACCGAGGGCGTGGGCGAAGCGCTGGGCGCTGTGCTCGATTCGTTGCCGTCGCTCGCGCGCGAACTCGGCAAGCCGGCGCCGGTGGTGCGTATCGACGACAACGGTTACCGCCTGCGTGCGCCGGCCGTGCGGATTCTGCGCGATGTGTTCATGCACCTGCTGCGCAACTCGATGGACCACGGACTGGAAGGCGCGGACGAGCGTCGCGCCAAGGGCAAACCGGCGGCGGGCACGATCGATATCGAAGTCGGTCTGGATCACAACATGCTTCAGGTCACGCTGACCGACGACGGTCGCGGTCTCGCGCTGCACCGCATCCGCAGTATCGCTGTGCAACGCGGCTGGATTACGGCCGAGACGTACGTGACGGACGAACAGATCGCGCAGTTCATCTTCCGTCCCGGCTTCTCCACGGCATCGGAAGTGACCGAAGTCTCGGGGCGCGGTGTCGGGATGGACGCCGTGCAGGACTTCGTGCGCCGCGAGCATGGCCGTATCGAACTGCGTTTCACCGACGAGCGAAAAGGCGCGGAATTCCGCCAGTTCCAGACGGTGGTGTGCCTGCCGGACAACCTTGTCGTGGATGGCTTCGATCTGAACAGCGTGGCGGCGGACGCCGTCGATCTGCCGGCGCTGGACGCCGTGGTGCCGCGTGTGGCGCAGGACGCCGGCGCGGGCAGCCGGGCGGACATGCCCGGCCTGTCGCACGACGGCCAGTCCCAAACCGGCAAGGTCTGACGCACGGATCCCCGGCAAAAGCATGATGGGGCGAGGCGGCGCAGACTTCGACGGTCTGCCGCCGCCGCGCCGCTTTCGGAGATGGATGTATGGAAGCAGTTCAATGGCTGGTGATCGGCGCGCTTGCCGGTGTCGTCAGCGCGGGCGCGGCAGGCGTCGTCGTACACCGCTGGCGCATGGCACGGGCCACGGCCCACTGGCGCGCGCTTACGAAGACGCACGACGACGCATTGGCGCAGGCGCTGGCGCGTGAGCGCGCGGCCGTCGCGGGCCGGGACGAACTCACGCAGGCGCACGACGAGGCCATTGCGGCATGGCAGGCGCGGCTCGCGCAGGCGGAGCACGACTTGCAGGCCGCGCTCAAGTCCGAGGCGTCGGTCCTCGAAGCCAAGGCGATGTGGCAGGGCGAAGCGCAGCGCATTGCCGGCGAGGCGGCGCGCCTGCGAGGTCTGGCAGCCACGTTCGAGCGCTGGCACGAACAGATGATTTCGCTGATGACGCAGAATCAGGACATGCACGCGAAGAACCACGAACTGGCGTCGATCGTGCGCCATGTGCTGATCGTGTCGCTCAATGCGTCCATCGAAGCGGCACGTGCGGGCACGGCGGGCCGTGGTTTCGGCATCGTGGCGAGCGAAGTGCGGGCCCTTGCCACGCGCTCCGAAGAATTGTCCAAGAGTTATCGCGACAGCCTGCATCGCAACGACGTGACGACCACCGCGACCTTCCAGGACATTCAGGCGGGCGGCAAGATGATCGCCGCGTCGCTGTCCAGCGTCGAAGCGCTGGCGCAGCAACTGCACGCCCGTCTCCATTAAGCCCGACTCACCCGACAGGTTTCGTTGTGATCAGCGCCCACGCACGCGAGAGTTTCGAACGCATTCTTCACAAGGCAGCGCGCACGCGGCTCGCCCGCTCGCCCGACGCCGCATGCGACATGGTGCCGCTCGGCGCATACCTGAGCGCGGCGGGCGATGCATCGCCGTCACCTGTCGCCGATACTGCCGGCAGTGCGAGCACCGGTGTCGATCTGGCGGCGCGCCACGCGAACGTGGTCGTGCTCACGATTTCGGGCATCGACTTTCGCCTGTTGCTCCTGCTGCATTTCGACGACGACGACGCCACGAAGTCGTACTTCGTCGGCGACGATCAGGACAAGTCGTTCCGTGAGGCGTTTCTCGAAATCAGCAATCTATGTTGCGGTGCCATCAATCAGGCGTTGCTGGGCGATTTCCCCGATCTGGGCATGTCGACGCCGTATGTGCTGAGCGCCCGCTGCGTGCCGCACCTCATGCAACTCAAGCCGAATTATCTGGCGTCGTGGGAAATCGCGCTTGACGGCGGGGTGCGTCTTGCCGCCACGCTGTGCGTGTGTGCGCACGCACCGCTGGATTTCCATGCCGAGGTCAGCGAGATGCAGGACAGCGGCGGCGAACTCGAACTGTTCTGACGGCCTTGCCCGCCTCGCGAAACCGTCCCCATCGCCCATATCGTTTCCATCGCATTTTACGAATTACGCCCTAGGAAATTACGACAATGAACCGAAGCACCCCCCGCGAGTCGGTCAGCCAGTTCCTGATCCTCGAAGATAGCGTCGAGCACGAGTATCCGGAAGCCCTCGTTCGCGGCATGATCGACATCACCGACGGCGTGTTTCGCGGCCTGTTCGGTGACATCGAAGTGACCTGCGATTCGCCCGGTGTGGTGCGCGATCGCATCATTTTCGGCGAGGTGTTCAGTCTGATCCCGCTCGAGAGCGCATGGTGCCGCGGCTACATGATGATGCAGGCCGAGCAGGTGCCGTTCATGCAGTTGCTCGAACACACCGGCCGCTGCGAAGGGCAGGCGGGGTTTCGCGAACTCAACGGCATGCTGGGCGAACTGACGAACCTTGTCTGGGGGGCATTCAAGAACCGCTACATGGGCGATCCGCTGGCCGTCGATCGCACGCAGGTGCAGGTGCCGCTGCTCATCAACCACAAGCAGAAGTACATTACCTTCGGCACCGACAATCCGCAGTTGTGCTTCGTCTACCGTCTGACCGATCCGGTGACCGGGCGGATCGTCACGCTGCATCAGCATTTCGTTTTCAGCCTGAACTGGTCGCCCGAAGCGTTTCGCGAAGCGGCACAGAGCGTGGCCGAGCCAGTCGAGACCGGGGCGCTGGAACTGTTCTGAGATCCCGGCTCATCCACACATTTCCACTCACACACAAGGACAACACCATGTCGAAGATTCTCGTGGTCGACGATTCGAGCACCGTGCGCGACGAAGTCGCCGGATTTCTGCGCAAGAACGGCCTGGACGTGGACACGGCCGTCGACGGTCGCGACGGTCTCGCCAAGGTCAAGGCAAGCCCCGGCGTGCGTCTGGTCATCAGCGACGTGAACATGCCGAACATGGACGGCCTGACGATGGTCGAAAAGATTCGTGGCGAACTGGCGAACACGTCCGTCAATGTGGTGATGCTCACCACGGAAAGCAGCCCGGCGATGAAGGAGCGCGGCAAGGCCGCCGGCGTGAAGGGCTGGATCGTCAAGCCGTTCAAGGGCGACGCCGTGCTCGAGACGTTCCGAAAGCTCGCCGGTTGACGCGACCCGCTTGCCTGCCGGCTGTGCCGCCGGGCCCGGGGCGCCGCGGCACAGCCGGGAGCGTGGCTCATCGATGGGATGAATCTGGGGCGGACCATCGCCACCGTTCGGTGGCGGCGTTACACTGCTGACTTTCCCGCAATACGCGAAAATCTGCGCATTCTCGCTGACCCATCATGAGCGTCGTACCCCAGAAAAAGAAGTCTGTCGCCGCTGCTTCGGCGAGCGCCACCGTGTCGCCCGGGGCCGCCGGGCCGGAGTCGGGGGACGATCCGGCGTATTCGGCTCAGGGGGCGCAGGGGAATCAGGACACGGCAGAGGCATCCGCTGACGCGCGTCCTCGCCGCTCGAAGCTGCGGCTCACGTACGTCATCGCCAGTCTCGACCGTTTGCTGCGCCGCCACATGTCCGAAGCGCTTGCGCCGCTCGGCCTCACGCTGGCCCAGTTCACCGCGCTGTCTGTGCTGGACGCGCGAGGCAAGCTCTCCAACGCGCAGCTCGCGCAACGCTCGTTCATTACCCCGCAGTCCGCCAACGAAGTCGTGAGCATCATGGCGTCGCGCCAATGGATCACGCGCGAGCCGGATCCGAATCACGGCCGGATCGTGTTGCTGCAATTGACGGACGAAGGTCGTCGCGTACTTGCCCAATGCGAGGCGGTCGCCAAGGACATCGATGCGCGCATGCGTGCCGGTGTGCCGCGCGAAGACGCTGCGGCGATCCAGCGCCATCTCGAAATGTTCGTGCGCAATCTGCGTGACTGAGCTGCGAGACTGAGCGGCGGGACCCACCCGCGCTCCGGGTTTGTCCTGACCTGCCGATTGCTTGTATTGTCAGGTTGCTTGATATTAAATGGAGTCCGTCACCCCGGCCGGTAACCGCACGATGCCAGCCGGCGGCTAACCGGATCGCGCCCCGTCGCCCGTCTTGCACGTGCGCACGAGAAACGCGCGACCGACTTCCAGTGACCCGGTAAGACGAACGCGACACCCCGTTCCCGGAGCGTTGTCGCGTGCGCGGCCCGTTCGTCTTTAATATCAGGTTTCCTGATTAAATATGGGCGCTCGGGCACGTCGTTCCGGCTGCCGGCCGAGCGTGCAGGGTGGCGACCGAAACTTATAAAGAAGATCACAGGAGACACCATGGAATCGAATCGGGAAGGCAACGTTCAGGCGTTGCCGATAGGGGCGGACGGCGCGGGAAGCACGGCCAGTCCGGTCGCGCTCACCCTGGCGCTGTGCTTCGCCGTGGCACTGCTCGAAGGGCTCGATCTGCAATCGGTCGGGGTCGCCGCGCGCGGCATGGCCAAGGAGTTCGGGCTGAGCGTTGCGCAAATGGGCATCGCGTTCTCGGCGGGCACGTTCGGTCTGCTGCCGGGGGCGATGGTCGGCGGGCGTCTGGCCGACAGCATCGGCCGCAAGCGGGTGCTCATGCTCTCGGCGGCGTTATTCGGCGTGTTGTCGATCGCCACGGCGTTCGTCTCGGACTTCTGGATGCTGGTGATCGTGCGGGTGCTCACCGGTATCGGCCTAGGGGGGGCGATGCCGAACCTGATCGCGCTGTCGTCCGAAGCGGTGGCCCCACGCTCGCGCGGCACGGCCGTGAGCATCATGTATTGCGGGATTCCGCTCGGCGGGGGCATTGCTGCCGCGATCGGCATGCTGGCCGTGAGCGATGCCGATTGGCGTCACATCTTCTATGTCGGCGGCGTCGGTCCGTTGTTGCTGCTGCCGTTGCTTGCGTGGTTCCTGCCCGAGTCGCGCGCATTCGCGGCGGCGACACGGCAAGGTCAGCGCGCCACCCCCGCGCCGATGTCCGCCGTGCTGTTCTCGCAGGGGCGCGGCATGTCCACCGTACAGCTCTGGGTGTCCTATTTCTGCACGCTCATCGTGCTGTACTTCCTGCTGAACTGGTTGCCGTCGCTGATGGGCTCGCGAGGGCTGGCGCGCGGCGAGATCGGTTGGGTGCAAATCCTGTTCAACGTGGGCAGCGCCGTCGGCGTGCTGGTGCTGGGCTATCTGATGGACCGTGCCCGCATGTCGTTCGTGATCGGCGGAATGTACCTCGGCATGATCGCGTCGCTCGTCGGGCTGGCCGCCGCGCACGGCTTTGGCGTGCTGGCCGCCGCCGCGTTCTTCGCGGGCATGTTCATCATCGGCGGTCAATCGGTGCTTTACGCGCTGGCCGCCGCCTATTACCCGACGGCGATGCGCGGCACCGGGGTGGGTGCCGCCGTGGCGGTCGGTCGCATCGGTTCGGTTGTCGGGCCGCTGGCGGCGGGCATGTTGCTCGCCGTGGGCAGCAGCGCGGCCGTGGTGATCGGCGCGAGCATTCCCGTCACCGTCGTCGCAGCGCTCGCCGCGTTGATGCTGATCCGTCGTCCCCGCGCGGCTGACTGAACCTGCGTCGTCGCCGTCGTCATGTTCGACGGCGGTCCGGTCGGCTTCGCTTGCGCGCGACGGATGGCATGAGATTGCCGCCGTCGCGTTTTTTCCCGTTCCGCAGATGTAACCCATAGACGCAACCCACACATAACGACATCAATAATCAGGAGACACTCATGGCATTTCGTATTTCTCGCCCCATGCAGATGGCGCTCGTGGCCGCGGCAGGACTCGCGGCATGCGGCGTCGCCAGCGCGCAATCGAACGTCACGCTGTACGGCATCGTCGATACCGGTATCGAGTACGTTTCGCACGCGAGCGCGAATGGCGCGGTCGTTCGCATGCCCGGCGTGACCGGTGAACTGCCCTCGCGCTGGGGGTTGCGTGGTACGGAAGATCTCGGGGGCGGTCTGGCCGCCATCTTCCAGCTGGAGAGCGGCTTCAACATCCGTGGCGGCGACCTCGGGCAGGGCGGGCGTCTGTTCGGCCGCCAGGCGTTCGTCGGCGTGAAGGGACCTTACGGCACGCTGTCGTTCGGCCGCCAGTACACCATGACGTATTACGCCCTGCTGGGATCCGATGTCCTCGGCCCCGATATCTACGGCATGGGCTCGTTCGATGCCTACATTCCCAACGCCCGCACGGACAACTCGGTGACGTATCAGGTGGGCTGGCAGGGCCTGACCTTCGGTGCGGGCTACTCGTTCGGACGCGACTCGGCCGGCACGGGCAATTCGCCGGGACAAGGCACCTGCGCCGGGCAAGTGCCGGGCCAATCGGTGCAATGCCGCGACTGGTCGGTCATGCTCAAGTACGACGCCAGCAACTTCGGCGTGGCAGCGTCGTACGAAGAGCAGCGCGGCGGCACCAACGCGGCGGCCAACTTCTTCGACGGACTGGCCCCCGCGGCATTCGCCAGCAGCGGCGACAAGGACACCCGTACGACCCTCGGGGCGTATTACAAGTACGGTGCATTCAAGGTCGGGGGTGGCTGGCTTGGCCGCCATGTGTCGACGTCTGCCGTCAACACGCATTCGAACCTGTTCTATCTCGGCGCGGCGTACAACGTCACGCCTGCATGGCTCGTCGACGGTGAGGTCTATCGCATCATCAACAGCGACCACAACACGCGCGGCACCATGACCACGCTGCGCGCCACGTACTCGCTCTCCGTGCGCACGGCCGTCTACGCGCAAGCCGCTTACCTCTTCAACAGCGCGCATGCGGCGTATTCGGTCAGCGGCGGTGGCGGCGGCACTACGCCGCCCACCGGCGAAGGCCAGGCCGGCGTCATGCTCGGCATGCGCCACACGTTCTGACGGCCAGCGCGGGGCGTATTCAGGGTTTCCCCTGAAAACGCCGCGCTTGCAATGTAAGGTTGCCTGATATTAAATGGTGTCTGTCGGCAACGCCGCGCGTCACTCCCGGCGCGCGGGCAGGTTGCCCCGGACATTTGGGAATTACGCAAAATGAATGCATACGAAGGACGCTGGAAGACGATCGACGTGAAGGTGGAGGGCGGTATTGGGTGGGTCACCTTCAATCGCCCGGAAAAGCGCAACGCGATGAGCCCGACGCTGAACACCGAAATGAATCAGGTGCTCGACGCGCTCGAACTCGATGCCGACGCCAAGGTTGTCGTGCTCACCGGTGCGGGCGCCGCATGGACTGCCGGCATGGACCTGAAGGAGTACTTCCGCGAGATCGACGGCGGTCCGGAAATCGTGCAGGAACGCATCCGCCGCGACGCCTCCGACTGGCAATGGCGCCGCCTGCGCATGTACGGCAAGCCGACCATCGCCATGGTCAACGGCTGGTGCTTCGGCGGTGGCTTCTCGCCGCTGGTGGCCTGCGATCTGGCGATTGCCGCCGACGACGCGGTCTTCGGCCTGTCGGAAATCAACTGGGGCATTCCGCCGGGCAATCTCGTGAGCAAGGCGATGGCGGATACGGTCGGTCACCGTCGCGCACTGCACTACATCATGACGGGCGACACCTTCACCGGCCGGGAAGCGGCGGACATGGGCCTGGTCAATCAAAGCGTGCCGCTTGCCCAACTGCGCGAGGCTACGCTGGCGCTTGCCGCCAAGCTGCTGGAAAAGAATCCGGTGGTGTTGCGTGCCGCCAAGCATGGCTTCAAGCGCTCGCGCGAACTCACGTGGGAGCAATGCGAAGATTACCTGTATGCCAAGCTCGATCAGGCACAACTGCGCGACCCTGAGCATGGCCGCGAACAGGGTCTCAAGCAGTTCCTCGACGAAAAGTCGATCAAGCCGGGCCTGCAAGCCTACAAGCGCTGAGGCGCAGCGGCGTTCCGTGACCGAATGAATGAGTGAGGAATAGCGCAATGCATGAAGTGCAGATGCTGATCGGCGGCCAGTGGCGCGACGCACGGGGAGGCGCAACGTTCGAGCGCACCGATCCCGTGACGGGCGAAATTGCAACGCGTGCACCGGCGGCAACGCCGGCCGATGCCGACGCAGCCGTGGAAGCCGCGCAGGCCGCGTTTCCCGCATGGGCGGCGCTCTCGCCGACCGCCCGCCGTCAGCGTTTGCTTGCGGCGGCAGAGCGCATGGATGCGCGTGCGGCGGAGTTCATCGCCATCGGGGCGGCCGAGACCGGGGCGATGGCGAACTGGTATGGCTTTAACGTCATGCTCGCGGCGAACATGCTGCGCGAAGCGGCGGCCATGACCACGCAGATCGACGGCAGCGTGATCCCGAGCGACGTGCCCGGCAGTCTCGCGATGGCCGTACGTTCGCCCGTCGGTGTGGTGCTCGGCATCGCGCCGTGGAATGCGCCGGTGATCCTCGCCACGCGCGCGCTCGCCATGCCGCTTGCCTGCGGCAATACGGTGGTGCTCAAGGCGTCGGAGCAATGTCCCGGCGTGCACGCGCTCATTGGTGCATGTCTGCACGAAGCCGGGCTGGGCGACGGCGTCGTGAACGTCGTGACGAATGCGCCGGAGGATGCCGGCGAGATCGTTGCGCGACTCATCGCGCATCCGGCCGTGCGGCGCGTGAACTTCACCGGCTCGACCCATGTCGGGCGCATCGTCGCGCGTTTGGCCGCCGAGCATCTCAAGCCCGCGCTGCTGGAATTGGGTGGCAAGGCGCCGGTGCTGGTGCTCGACGACGCCGACCTCGATGCCGCGGTCGATGGCGTGGCTTTCGGCGCGTTCTTCAATCAGGGGCAGATTTGCATGTCGACGGAGCGGGTCATCGTCGACGCGCGCATCGCCGAGGCGTTCGTGGAGAGGCTTACGGCCAAGGCAGCGAAGCTCCGCGCCGGATCGCCCACCTCACCCGAGAGCGTGCTGGGCGCGATGGTCAGCGCGCAAGCGGCGTCGCGCGTGGCGGCGCTGGTCGAGGACGCTCGCGAGCATGGTGCGCGCTTGCCGCTCGGCAATCGTGTCGAAGGCGCGATCATGCAGGCGACGATCGTCGATGGCGTGACACCCGCGATGCGGCTGTATCGCGAGGAATCGTTCGGCCCTGTCGTGACGATCCAGCGCGTGAGCGGCGACGACGAAGCCATACGTGTTGCGAACGACAGCGAATTCGGTCTGTCCGCCGCGATCTTCAGCCGCGACGTGCCGCGCGCATTGCAATTGGCCCGGCGTATCGAGTCGGGCATCTGCCACATCAACGGGCCGACGGTGCATGACGAGGCGCAGATGCCGTTCGGCGGCGTGAAGGCCAGCGGCTACGGACGCTTCGGCAGCAAGGCGTCGATCGGCGAGTTCACCGAACTGCGCTGGATTACCGTGCAGACCACGCCGCGCCACTACCCGATCTGATCCCGTCCATTGGCGGACGAGGTGGGGCCCGCACGCGAACGCTACCGAGAGAGCGTCGCGGCGGGCCGAAGCAGGAGACAGTTTTGTGAACCAAGGCAACAACATGGCCGGGCATCGCTATCGCCACGTCGCCATCGGCAATCCTGGCGTCGAAGTGCTGCGCGAGGGCGAGTTCTGGTATCTGCGCTCGCGCGAGACGCTCGGCGACTTCCCCGAGCGCCTGACGGACCGGCTCGTCTCGGGGGCCGCCAGGCATCCCGAGCGCCTGCTCGTGGCGCGTCGCGGCACGCACGGCGCATGGATCGGCATTACCTACGCACAGATGCTGCTGCGCGTGCGCGCCATTGCTCAGGCGCTGCGCGATCGCGGTCTGTCGCCGGAGCGGCCGCTGGCGATTCTCTCCGGCAACGACCTCGAACACTTCCAGCTCGGGCTGGCCGCGATGTATGCCGGTGTGCCGTTCGCCCCGATTTCGCCCGCGTATTCCATCGTGTCGACGGATTACGGCAAGCTGCGCCATACGCTCGGGCTGCTGCGCCCGGGTCTCGTCTACGCCAGCGACGCCGCCGCGTACGGCCGTGCGATGGACGCTGTGCTCGATGCCGGCGTAATTCGTGTGACGGCTGGCGGCGAGAACGGCACGCTGGCCTTCGACGCGTTGCTCGACACGGTTCCCCGCAACATCGACGCCACGCATGCGCAGGTGAGTGGCGACACCATCGCCAAGATCCTGTTCACGTCCGGTTCGACGCGTTTGCCCAAAGCGGTGCCGACCACACAGCGCATGCTGTGCAGCAACCAGCAGATGCTGCTGCAGACCTTTCCGACGTTCGGTGAGGCGCCGCCCGTACTCGTCGACTGGTTGCCATGGAATCACACGTATGGCGGCAGTCACAACGTGGGCATCGCGCTCTATAACGGCGGCACGCTGTACATCGACGACGGCAAGCCCGTGGCGGGCAAGTTCGAAGAGACGCTGCGCAACCTGCGTGAGATTTCGCCCACCGTGTACTTCAACGTGCCCAAAGGCTGGGAAGATCTCGCCATCGCACTGGAGAGCGACGCCGCGTTGCGCGAGCGCTTCTTCGCGAAAGTGAACCTCTACTTCTTCGGTGGCGCGGGGCTGTCGCAGGCGGCGTGGGACCGGCTGGAGCGCGTGACGGAAACGCATTGCGGCGAGCGGATTCGCATCATGTCCGGGCTGGGCATGACGGAGACCTCGCCGAGCTGCATGTTCACCACGGGGCCGGTCATGCGGGCGGGCTACATCGGCCTGCCCGCCCCGGGCTGCGAGGTGAAGCTCGCGCCGGTCGGCGGCAAGCTCGAAGTGCGCTTTCGCGGCCCGAACGTCATGGCGGGGTACTGGCGACATGAATCGACCGACCCGGTGTTCGACGAAGAGGGTTATTACCGCACGGGCGACGCCGCGACGTTCGTCGATCCGCACCATCCCGAGGCGGGTCTGCAATTCGACGGACGCATCACGGAAGACTTCAAACTGAGTTCCGGGACGTTCGTCAGCGTGGGGCCGCTGCGCGCGCGCGTGATCTCGGAAGGGGCGCCATACGTGCAGGACGCCGTCGTTACCGGGATCAATCGCGACGACATCGGACTGATGATCTTTCCGCGCGTGGACGATTGCCGCCGGTTGAGCGGCTTGCCGAAAGAGGCCCCACTGACCGACGTGCTGGCCTCGCCGCCGGTGCGCGAGGTGTTCGCGTCGCTGCTGGCGAAACTCAACGCCAATGCCAGCGGCAGCGCCACGAGCGTGGCGCGGCTGTTGCTGCTCGACACGCCGCCGTCGCTCGACCGGGGCGAAGTCACCGACAAGGGATCGATCAACCAGCGTGCGGTGCAGGACCATCGGGCGGCCCTCGTCGACATGCTGCATGGCGCAAGCGAAGGCGACGCACGCGTGATCCTCGCACCGGCGAGGCGCTGACATGGGGCATCCGGAATTGCGCGCAGCGGCCGAGGATATTGCGTTCGTGTTCGACACGCTCGGCGTGGGCGACGCTCTGACACGTCTTGCGCCATATCGCGACTTCGACACGGCGACGTTCGTCCAGGTGGTCGACGAAGCGGCGCGTTTCTCGCGCGAGGTGCTCGCGCCGCTGAACGCCGCCGGCGACCGCGAGGGGTGCACGTTTCACGACGGCCAAGTGCGAACGCCAGCGGGCTTCGCCGACGCCTACGGCCGGTATCGCGATGCCGGCTGGCCGTCGCTGCCTTGCGAGCCGTCGCTGGGCGGGCAGGGACTGCCGCTCGCCGTGCAGATCGCCGTTCAGGAACTGACAGCCGGCGCGAATCTCGCATGGACGATGTATCCCGGCATTCTGCACGGGGCATACGAGTGCATCCACCGCTTCGGCAGCGAAGCGCTGCGAGACGCGTGGCTCGGTCCGCTGGTGAGCGGCGAATGGCTCGCCACGATGTGCCTGACCGAGCCGGGCGCGGGCAGCGATCTCGGCCAGATTCGCACGCGCGCCGAATGGGTCGATGCGAGCGACGCAACCGCGCGCGTGACCGGCGAGAAAATCTTCATCTCGGGCGGCGATCAGGATCTGACACCGAACATCCTCCATCTCGTTCTGGCGCGCACGCCCGATGCAAGCGCGGGCAGCGGCGGCCTGTCGCTCTTTCTCGTGCCCAAGGTGCTCGCGAACGGCGAGCGCAACGCGGTCTATTGCACCGGTATCGAACACAAGATGGGGATTCGCGGCAGTGCGACCTGCTCCATGGCTTTCGAAGGGGCGACGGGGTATCTCGTCGGGGCGCCGCATCGCGGCCTGGAAGCAATGTTCGCGATGATGAATTCGGCCCGGCTCCATGTGGGAGCGTCGGCCGTGGGGCTGGCGCAAAGCGCGTGCGAGCTGGCAACGCAGCACGCGCACACGCGTGTCCAGTCACGCGTGCCCGGCACGCAGGCGGGCACGCCTATTGCGGGGCACCCGGCGGTTTGGCGTTTGCTCGAAGGGCAGCGTGTCGCGGTGGAGGGGGCGCGCTTGCTGCTGTATCGCGCCGCGCTAGCCATCGACGAAGGGCATCACGCCGATACCCCGGACGCCCGGGATCGCGCCGAAGCGCTGGCCGCCCTGCTAACGCCCATCGTCAAAGCGATGCTGACGGCGCAGGCGTTTCAGGGCGCGAGCGATGCGCTGCAAGTCTTCGGCGGCTACGGCTACGTCGAGGAAACCGGTATTTCGCAGTTTGTGCGCGACGCCCGCATTCCGATGATCTACGAGGGCACGAACGAGATTCAGGCCATTGACCTGCTCATGCGCAAGATCGTCAGGGACGAAGGCGCCGCGCTGGGGCAATGGCTGACGTGGGTGAGGGCGCGGGTGAACGAGGCGAAGGCGCTCGACGCGCTGCACGGATTCGCCGACGCTCTCACATGCCTGGACGACTGGATGGCGCTCACGCCGTCGCTCGTCGCGCTCGCGCGCACCTCGCCGCGCGCGGCGTTGTGTGTCGCGGGGGACGTGATGCAGGCTGTGCACGGCCTGTCGATGGCGGGGCTCTGGGCCCATGCGGCGCACGCGGTGCACTCGGTGCATGGCGTGCAAGCGATGCAGGGCGACGGCGCGGGCAGCGGCAAGCTCCGCGCTGCGCGTCACTGGCTGAGGTACGAACTGCCCCAAACGCGTCGCGCCATCACGATCGTCGCCGCACAAATCAACGATCCGGAGACGGCCCAATGAATCTCGACAAACTCGTCGCGATCGATACGCATGTGCACGCCGAGGTGTCGTGCTGTCAGCCGCCCGATCTGTTCGGCAAGGCCTTCGACGATGCCGCGGACAAGTACTTCGGCACGGTGCTCAAACAGAACCGCCGTCCGACGATCCCCGAGACCATCGCCCATTACCGCGAACGCAACATCGGATTCGTCATGTTCACGGTGGACTGCGAGGCGAACATCGGCCGCCGGCGGATTCCCAACGAAGAGATTGCGGGCTTTGCGCAGGAGAATGCGGATATCATGATCGCGTTCGCGAGCATCGATCCGCACAAGGGGCGCATGGGGGTACGCGAGGCGCGGCGGCTGGTCGAAGCGTTCGGCGTGCGCGGCTTCAAGTTTCACCCGACGATGCAGGGCTTCTTCGCCAACGATCGCATGGCATATCCCATGTACGAACTCATTGCCGAGTTCGGGCTCACGGCGGTATTTCACAGCGGACATTCGGGCATCGGTTCGGGCATGCCGGGCGGGGGCGGGCTGCGGTTGAAGTACTCGGAGCCGATCCATCTCGACGACGTGGCGACCGACTTTCCCGGCATGAACATCGTGATCGCGCATCCGTCCTGGCCATGGCAGTCGCAGGCGCTGTCCATCGCGCTGCACAAGCCGAACGTGTATATCGATCTGTCGGGCTGGTCGCCGAAGTACTTTGCGCCGGAGTTGATTCAGTACGCGAACTCGCTGCTGCGCGAGAAGATGCTGTTCGGCTCCGACTTTCCGCTCATTGCGCCGGATCGTTGGCTCAAGGACTTCGAGACGGCCGGGTTTCGCGACGAGGTGAAGCCGCTGCTGCTCAGGGACAACGCCGTGCGGATGCTCGGCCTCGCGCCGGCGGCAGCGGACGTTGCCGCCAGTGCACCCATTGCCCCTGCGTCCCCCATTGTCGCCGCCTGACGTCCCGTGCCGTTCTCCTCATCCTCAATGGACGCCGGGCCCGCCGTAGCGCACCCGTGCAGCTTCGCGCATGGCGCTGATGAGGGTCTGCTCCGGCGGTGTGGGCACCGTGTCGTTGCGCCACAGAATGCCGATGGACTCCTCGGTGCCTTTCGTCGCGAAGGGCAGGGCGCACAGCGCGCCGTCGGCGAGATCGTCCTGCACGGTGATCTCCGAGGCGATCCATACGATATCGTCGCGCAGCGTCATGGCGCGTGCGAGCGACATCGACAGCAGTTCGGAATAGTCGTTGAGCGTGCCGACGCCGTGCGCGCGCAGAAAGCTGTCCGCCGTGTGACGCAGGATCGTGCCGTGCGGCGGCAACGCCACGTGATAGTTCACGATGTCGGCCATCGACACGCTGCGCTGCTGCACGAGCGGATGCCCGGGGCGCACGACCACGCACAGCGGCGTTGCACACAGATGCTCGAAGGTGAGGCCGGCCATGCCTTCGGGGTCGGACATCCGGCCCAGCGCCAGTGCGACCTGCCCCGATTTCAGTTGTGTGAGCAGTTGCTGATTCGCGCCGGTGTGCACCTGCACGACGATGCCGGGCCATTCGCGTCGAAAGGCTTCGAGAACGCCGGGCATCATTGCCGCGGCCAGCGTGGGAAGTACCGCGATCTCAATCACGCCGCCGGTCTGGCCGACCGCGCGGGACAGCACGTCGATGCCCTGACGCAGTGCGCTCACGCTTGCGCCAGCGTGGCGCAGGAACAGTTCGGCCTGCGCCGTGGGCCGGGCGCCATTGCGGCCCCGGTCGAACAGGTGCACGCCCAGCAGGCCCTCAAGCTCGGCAATCGTCTTGCTTACCGCCGGCTGGGTAATGGACAGCGCTTGGGCTGCGCGCTGCAAGCTGCCGTGCTGGGCGACCGCCAGCAGACATTGCAGATGGCGCAGTTTGATCCGTCCGTCGAGTAGGTGTCTTTCCATGCCGGGAAGTTATGAAAAGCCTAAGAAAATGTCAATAAATATATCCATTGATTATGGATATAGTGTCGAAAACAAGCTGGCGACCGGCCATCGCGCCTGCCAGATCAGTCAACACAAAATGGAGTGAGACCATGTCGAAGACGACGACCGTCCTGCGCCCCCGCGACTGGGATTCCCATCCCAAACTCATCGACAGCGGGTACAAGTCCACGGCGCTGCGCGGCCCCAAACAATGGCTCGTGCCCGTCAAGCAGAACCTCGCGGATCTGCGCTCGCCCGTCTACGGAAACGGCATCATCGGCGCTCTCGACGGCGATCTGACGCGCAATGCGGTGCGCAACGGCGAACCGCTGGGCGAGCGCATGATCGTGACGGGGCGCGTGCTCGACGAAGGCGGCCGTCCGGTGCCGAACACGCTCGTGGAACTCTGGCAAGCCAACGCGTGCGGACGCTACGTTCACAAGGTCGATCAGCACGACGCGCCGCTCGATCCCAACTTCCTCGGTGCGGGCCGCGCGCTCACCGATGCCGAAGGGCGCTACAAATTCCTGACGATCAAGCCGGGCGCGTATCCGTGGAAGAACCACCACAACGCGTGGCGTCCACAGCATTTGCACTTCTCGGTGTTCGGTCATTACTTCGCGACCCGTCTGGTCACGCAGATGTATTTCCCGGGCGACCCGCTGCTCGCCTACGATCCGATCTTCCAGGCCACGCCGGCACAGGCGCGCGAGCGTCTGATCGCGCGCTTCTCGATGGATATCACCGAGCCGGAATACGCACTGGGTTACGAATTCGACATCGTCTTGCGCGGTGCCGACCAAACGCCGATGGAGTCCTGATTCATGTCCCACACTCCCGATCTCAAGCAAACGCCGTCGCAGACCGTCGGACCGTACTTCGCCTACGGCCTGTCGCCGGAGCAGTACCTGTACGACTTCAAGAGCGCATTCACGCCGGTGGCCGCCTCCGATCGCGCCGAAGGCGAGCATATCCGGCTGATCGGCCAGGTGCTCGACGGTGCCGGCCACCCGGTCAACGACGCGCTCATCGAAATCGTGCAGGCCGACGCGCATGGCCGCTATGTCGAAACGGCCGAGGACATCGAGCGCACCGGCTTTGCGGGCGCGGCCCGATGTGGCACGGGCACCGACGCCGAGAACCGCTTTATTATCGAGACGGTCAAGCCGGGCGCGGCTGCGCCGGGCGATGCACCCCGCATCGATGTCATTCTGACGATGCGGGGCTTGCTCAATCACCTGTTTACGCGTATCTATTTCGACGACGAGGCAGCGGCCAATGCGGCGGATCCTGTGCTGCAACAAGTGCCGGCCGAGCGTCGCCACACGCTGATCGCGCGCCGCGAGGTGAGCGGCGCTCGCGTGTCGTACCGGTTCGACATCCGCATGCAGGGCGACGAGGAGACGGTATTCCTCGATCTCTGATGCCGGACATGTAAGGCTGAAACTGGCGCGGCTGCGGGCTGCCGGCATGAAAATGCCGGTGGCCTGCCGCCGTATCCGCATTTTGCAACGCACCAAACGTCGATTCTCCGATGACGGAACTGCTTGACTCCTTGCTGCGCGGCGCTGCCGTGACGGCGCGTTTTTCTCGCGACGCCACGCTTCAGGGCATGCTCGACTTCGAAGTGGCGCTGGCGGCCGCCGAAGCCGAGGCCGGTTTGATTCCGGCTGCCGCCGTCGCCCCGATTACCGCCGCCGCGCGCGCCGGCGAACTCGACTGGACTGCCCTGCGCGACGACGCGGCCTGCGCGGGCAACCTCGCCATCCCTCTGGTCAAGCAACTCACCGCGCGTGTGAAGACGCTCGATGCCGACGCCGCCCGTTTCGTCCATTGGGGCGCGACGAGCCAGGACGCCATCGACACCGGCCTCATGTTGCAGGTGCGCGGCGCGCTCGACGATCTCGGCGCCGATCTCGATGGCCTCATCCACCAGCTCGCGGCGCAAGCGAGACAACATCGTGCGAGCGTGATGATCGGGCGCACGTGGCTCCAGCATGCGTTGCCGATCACGTTCGGCCTGAAGCTCGCGGGCACACTCGACGCGTTGCTGCGCGCGCGGGCCGACCTTGCAGGCGTTCGTGAACAGGCGCTGTACGTGCAGTTCGGCGGCGCGGCGGGCACGCTCGCGTCGCTCGGCGCACAAGGCCCCGAGGTCGCCGCGGCGCTGGCACGCCGTCTCGGTCTGTCGGACGCCGACACGCCCTGGCACGCGCAGCGCGATCGCATCGTACGGGTCGGCAGTTGGGCGGCGTCGCTCACGGGGACCCTCGGCAAGTTCGCTCGCGACACGGCCTTGCTCACGCAAACGGAAGTCGGCGAGATTGCCGAGGCGTCCGGCGCGGGACGTGGCGGTTCGTCGACCATGCCGCACAAGCGCAATCCGGTCGGCTGCGCCGCCATGCTGGCGGCTGCGGCACGCACGCCGCAACTCGTTGCCACGCTGCTCGGGGCCATGCAACAGGACCACGAGCGCGGACTGGGCACGTGGCATGCCGAGTGGGAGACGCTGCCCGAACTGCTGATGCTGTGCGGCGGCGCACTGGCCACGGCGCGTACGCTCGTGCAGGACTGGGCCGTCGACGTGGCGCGCATGCGCGCGAATCTCGACCTCACGCACGGCCTCATCATGGCCGAGGCCGTGACGATGGCGCTCGGCGAGTCGATGGGCAGGCTCGAAGCGCACCGGCGTGTCGAGGCACGTTGCCGCGACGCCATCGCGCAGCAACGTCACCTGCTTGACGTGTTGCGCGAGGACAGCGAGATCACCCGCATTCTGTCCGCGCAGGCGCTCGAACGCCTCACGGACCCCCAACACTACCTTGGCGCCGCCGACACGTTCGTGAGCCGCGTGCTCGCGCTTGCCGACGCTGCGGCGCCTCCCTCACAAACCGGCAGAACATCCCAATGAACGATCAGGAACGCTACGACAACGGCATGCAGGTGCGCCGCAGCGTGCTCGGCGACGCGCACGTGGATCGCACGCTCACGCGCCGCAACGAATTCAACGACGATTTCCAGAACTTCATCACGCGCTTCGCCTGGGGCGATATCTGGACGCGCCCCGGTCTCACGCGTCACATGCGAAGCATGATCACGCTCTCACTGCTCATCGCCCTCAATCGCGGCGACGAATTCCGCATGCACGTGCGCGCCGCGTTCAACAACGGCGTGACGCGCGAAGAGATGAAGGAGCTGTTCATGCACGCGGCGCTGTACGCCGGGCTGCCGGCGGCCAATCAGGCCATTCACGACGCGGAAAAGGTCTTCGCGGAGATGGAAGCCGCCGAACCGGGGTCGACGACGCGCGCTCGCGACGTCCGGCCACACGACACGCAAGGTTAAGGAGGCCGGACTCATGACCGTGGAACGACTGATCGACGTGGGCGACGCCCAGTTGCGTGTGGCCATCGACGGCGACGACGATGCGCCTGCACTCGTCCTTTCCAATTCGCTGGGGACGACGCTCGAGATGTGGGCACCGCAGTTGGCCGCGCTCGCGCGCGAGTTTCGCGTGATTCGTTACGATACGCGCGGCCATGGCGGCTCGTCCGTCACGCCCGGGCCGTACGTCATCGACCAATTGGGGCGCGATGTCGTGGCGCTGCTCGATACGCTCGACATCCAGCGGGCGAGTCTCGCCGGCGTGTCGATGGGCGGCATGACGGGCATGTGGCTGGGCATTCATGCGCCCCGGCGTCTGAACCGTCTCGCCATCGTTTGTTCTTCGGCGCATATCGGGGCCGAAGCGGTGTGGAACGCGAGGATTCAGGCCGTGCTGGCCGAGGGCATGGGCGCAGTGACGGACGCTGTCGTGTCGCGCTGGTTCACGCCGGAGTATGCCGAGCGCGAGGCCGCCACCGTCGAGCGTATGAAAGCGATGTTCCGTTCGCTTGCACCGCAAGGCTATGCGGCGGCGTGCGCTGCCGTGCGCGACATGAATCAGTTGGACGAGATCGCCGCGATCACCGCGCCGACGCTGATCATCACCGGTGCGGGCGATCTGGCGACGCCGCCTGCCATGTCGAGCGCGATGGTCGAGCGGATTCCCGGTGCGACGCAGGTCGTCGTGCCCGGTGCGCATCTGTCGAACATCGAGTGCGCGCCAGCGGTGACGCAGGCGCTGTTGGACTTCCTGAAGGCGTAGTCCGTCCGGCCCGGGGCCCGGTAGCGGGCGTCAGGCGAGGTCTGACACCGGTTCGACCGTTGCGCCCGGGGTGGTCGTTCCGAGCGCAACGGCGCCACCGGGCGCATCGCATCCTGGTGCATCTTCGCCCAGATGCGCGTGCTGCGCCGTTCGCCGGAACGCGGACGGCGTGACGCCGACATGCCGCTTGAATACGCGGCAGAAATACGCGGGGTCCTGAAATCCGAGCTCGTAAGCGACGTGAGACACCGGCGCGGGGATATAGATGAGCTTGCGTCGCGCTTCGAGCATCAACCGGTCCTGCACCAGATCGAACGCCGATTTCCCGGCAATACGACGGCACAGACGATTGAGCTTGCTCTCCGTGACGTGCAGACGTTCGGCATACGCGGGAACGGCCCACGCTTCGGTGTAATGAGTCTCCACCAGCGCCCGAAATCGCGCAAACAGATCCAGTTCGGTGCGTCCCGTGCGCGAGGCCGAATCGTGATGCGCGTGCAGACGGGCGAGCAGCAGCAACACGCTGCGTGTGAGCCACCCCACCATTTCCGCATGCCCCAGCTGGGGGCGCGAGAACTCGTCCATGATGAGCCCGAGCAGCGTGTACAAGCGGTCGCGCGTTTGCGGTGCCTCGGCCAGCGGGAACAGCCACGGTTTGCGCAGCAGCGACGTCATGTCGGCATCCGCGCCGATGGCGGTATCGAACGGCACGCTTTGCGCCATCGTCAGCACGAAGCCGTGGGCGCCGCGCGAGAACCGGAAGTTGTGTACCGCGGACGGGTGCACCGTGATGACCGCCGGTCCTTCGACTTCCCAGGTCGCCTCGTCGACGTTTGCTTCGACCGTCCCCTCGAATATCGCCAGTACCTGAAACAGGCCGAGATGCCGATGCGTATCGATATGCCAGTTGTAGAGGCGGCTGCGTGTCTCGATCCACTCGATATGGACGAAATCGCCGCTGTCGGTTTCCGTTAACTCGCCGTACAACGAGAATTCAGGGATTGTCTCGCGCACCGCGCGCTGCCGGGATGACGCGCCTGACATACTGGTTTTCCCTTGGTCGAAGTTGTCGAAAAAGTACAAGAAAGTTATCGATTCATCCATTCAACGCGACGTGCGCGCTCCATAAGATATGACGCATTCGCCCCTCGTGACAAGGCGTCAAAAACACGATCGACATGCTCGTTTACGCGCAGTCCGCAAGCGGATGCGGCGAGCGTGAAGCATCCAAGAAATGCAATCCGCTCACCTGTCGATACAGACGCGCACATGCCGAACGAGGGCGGCGCCATTACAGGAGACAACCCATGCGCACCCATTATCCCGTCGTCATCGTCGGTGCCGGCCCCGCCGGCCTGCTGCTTTCCCATCTGCTGCATCTCAGGGGCATCGACTCGATCGTGCTCGAATCGCGCTCGCGCGAATCGGTGGAGTCGACCATTCGCGCCGGCGTGCTGGAGCAGGGCACGATGGACATCCTCAACGAGACGGGCGTCGGCGAGCGCATGCGCCGCGAGGGCGCGGTGCACCACGGGGTCGAGCTGGCGTTCGGCGGCCAGCGTCATCGGATCCCGCTCACGGAACTTACCGGCCGCTCCATTACGGTCTATGCGCAGCATGAAGTCATCAAGGATCTGATCGCCGCGCGCGAAGCGGCACAGGGTGAAATTCTGTTCGATGTCGCGAACGTTTCCGTGCACGATGTCGATAGCACCCAACCGAGCGTGCAATTCACGGTGGACGGGCAGACGCGCCGTCTGACGTGCGACTTTATCGCGGGTTGCGACGGCTTTCACGGCGTATGCCGGCCGGCCATGCCGGCGTCGGTGCGCAAGGAGTATCAGCGCGTGTATCCGTTCGGCTGGTTCGGTGTGCTGGTAGAAGCGCCCGCGTCGTCGGACGAACTGATCTACGCGGCGCACGAGCGGGGGTTCGCGCTCATCAGCACGCGCTCGCCGAGCGTGCAGCGCATGTACTTCCAGTGCGACCCCGGCGAGCGTGCCGAGCAATGGAGCGACGCACGCATCTGGGAGGAACTGCACACGCGCACCGAAAGCGGCGACGGCTGGCGTCTCAAGGAGGGGCCGATCTTTCAGAAGAACGTGGTGGCAATGCGCAGCTTCGTTGCCACGCCGATGCAGCACGGTCGCTTGTTTCTCGCGGGTGATGCGGCCCACATCGTGCCACCGACCGGCGCGAAGGGAATGAACCTCGCCGTGGCCGACGTGTGGCGTCTGTCGCGCGCGCTCGACGACTTCTATCGTCGCGACAGTGAAACCGCATTGCAGGGATACTCGGAGGCGGCGCTCAAGCGAATCTGGCGCGCGGAGCACTTCTCATACTGGATGACGCGCCTGCTGCACCGTCTGGACGATACCACGCCGTTCGAGCAGCAGATGCAACGCTCGGAGCTGGAGTACGTGGTCGGTTCGCGCGCCGCGTCGCTGATGCTCGCGGAGAACTACGTCGGCTTGCCGCTCGTCTGAGTTTGCCCTCGCCGACACGCAACCACCGGTGTGCTATAACCGGCCCGGTGGCATATGAACAACGGGGCGCCCGAGCCCCGAGGAGACAGCGTCATGAATCATCCACGCACGGTGGACGTGCCCGCCTATATCAACACACAACCGTTTTCCGGCTATCAATGGCTGGTGCTGACCCTGTGTTTCTTCGTCGTGGCCATCGACGGCTTCGATACCGCGGCGATCGGCTACATTGCGCCGTCGCTGGTCGCGCAGTGGCATATCGACAAGGGCTCGCTCGGTCCGGTGCTGTCGGCGGCGCTGTTCGGTCTGGCGGGCGGGGCAATCTTCGCCGGGCCCATGGCCGACAGGGCCGGTCGCAAGACGGTGCTGGTGCTCTCCGTGGTGTTCTTCGGCGTGGCGAGCCTCGCGACCGCCTTCGCGCAGGATCTCCAGACGCTGACCATACTGCGCTTTCTCACGGGCCTCGGCCTGGGCGCCGCCATGCCGAACGCCGTCACGCTTATCTCCGAGTACGCGCCTGAAGCGCGCCGCGCGGTGATCGTCAACACGATGTTCTGCGGCTTCCCGCTCGGTGCATCGGTCGGTGGCTTCGTGGCGTCGTGGCTGATACCGCACTTCGGCTGGCACAGCGTGCTGGTGCTCGGCGGCGTGCTGCCGCTGGTGCTGTCGGTGCTGCTGATTGCCTGCCTGCCGGAGTCGGTGAAATTTCTTGTGGTGAAGCAAAAGCCGGTGGCGCGCGTGCGTCGCATTCTGTCGCGAATTTCGGGCGAGCCGCTCGACGACGTCGGCACGTTCACAGTCAACGAAGCGGCCCCGAAGCACAACGGGTCGGCCATCGGTGTGGTGCTCTCGAAGCCATACGGCTTCGGTTCGCTGATGCTTTGGGTGACCTACTTCATGGGTCTCGTGATCTTCTATCTGCTCACGAGCTGGATGCCGATTCTGTTCAAGGACGCCGGCTTCACCATCGAGCGCGCGGCTCTCGTTACGGCGCTGTTCCCGCTCGGCGGCGGCATCGGTACGATTCTCTCGGGCTGGCTGATGGACAAGTTCAATGCGCAGAAGGTGGTGGCGCTGGGCTACGCGCTCACCGCGGTGCTGGTGTACGCGGTCGGGCAGGCGATCGGTAACATCGGCATGCTGGTCACGCTGATTTTCCTCGCAGGCACGGCGATGAACGGCGCGCAGTCCTCGATGCCGTCGCTCGCCGCCATGTTCTACCCGACCAACGGTCGCGCCACGGGCGTGGCGTGGATGCTTGGCATCGGCCGTTTCGGCGGTATTGCCGGGGCATTGCTCGGTGCCGAACTGGTGCGCCGTCATCTGGGCTTTTCCGCGACGTTCTCGTTGCTGGCGATTCCGGCAGTGATCGCGACCGTGGCGCTGCTCGCAAAGCATGCGTGGGAGCGCGCTCGGGGCGACCTTCCGGCGCTCAACGCCGGCGAAGCCCGCAATTCCGCCGCCACGCACTGACATGCGGTGCGTCGATCGACGGTAGTTCCGGCGGGTTACGGTACCGGAGGCGGCACCCCGTGCCCCGCGTTTTTCATCGCGATGCGCGGGCGTTCGTCTCAGCGTTCGGCAAGGGCGTCGATCATCGCCATGGCGGCGGCCGGATTACGTTCCTTGAAGCCGCTGATGACATAGAGAAACACATCGCGATGTTCGGCTTTGGGCGGCGCGTCGGCGAGCACGTCGAGATCGCCGGGAACGCCGCCGTCGGCGAACGTTCGCGCGCGTGCGATCCAGTGGGTTATCGCCTTGGGCGCGTAGCCGAGTTTGTAGCGCGCCTCGGTGCCCATCAGGCGCGCATAGACGAACGGCGCGGTGACGTCGGCAATGCACGGGAACCTGGCGTCACCGGCGAGCACGATAGCCATCTCGTACTTGCGCGCCAGCGCAATGAACTCGGGCACCGCAAAACTCTCATGACGCACTTCGAGTGCGTGGCGGATCGCATGTCCGCCTGCCGTCGTGGGCAACAGACTCAGGAAGTGCTCGAAGTCCTGTGCGTCGAATGTCTTCGACGGGGCAAACTGCCAGTTGACCGGGCCGAGCTTGCGGCCCAGTTCCAGCACACCGCTGTCGAAAAACCGCGCGATGGAATCGCCCGCTTCGCCCAGCACACGACGATGCGTGGCATAGCGCGAGGCCTTGACCGAGAACACGAAGTCGTCCGGCGTTTGCGCGAACCAGTTGCGGAACGTCGTGGGCTTTTGCGAGCCGTAGAACGTGCTGTTGATCTCGATGGAGGTGAGGTGCTGGCTGGCGTATTCGAGTTCGCGGTGCCTGGGCCACTTCTCGGGATAGAACGTGCCTTGCCACGGTGCGAAGTTCCAGCCGCCCACACCAATGCGAATGCGCGTGTCCCGCTCGCGCGCTGCCGGGGGGGATGTACGGGGGGATCGGGTCGTCGCCATCGGGCAGTGGCGCACGCGGCGGTGCGCGGTCGGTGGGATCAAGTCCCCGATGGTGGCGCAACGACGTGGCGCGCGTCAACCGTTGTGCACCGACTGTGCACACGGCGCGAACGCGTGCCCTGGACCAACGGCGCGCCGGGTGCTCAGCGGCGCCTGCGCCCCAGATGCAGCATGCGCTCGCGTACCTCCTCTTCCGAGCGCCAATGCTCCGCCGGTTTGACCAGATCGCTGCGGCTGATGATGCCGACAAGCTTGCGCGACGTCGCATCGCTCACCACCGGAAGACGCTCCAGATGATGCGCGGCAAAGCGTGCCGATACGATGCGTCCTGTCTCGGAAGGCAGGGCGACGAGCGGCGGGTTCACGCCGTACAACTGCCGGAGCGTCTGCAGTCCCTGTTCCCGGGCTCGCGTCAGCGCCTGACGATCGACTATGCCGAGCACCGCGTGCGAGGCGTCCACCACCGGGTAGGCGCGATGGCGCTGTCCCATGCCGAACGCCTGACGGGCGGCCTGCTCGATCGACAAATCGCCGCCGAGCGACTCCGGCTCGCGGGTCATCAGTTCGCCCACGTGCAGACGTTCCAGCGGATCGACGCCGTATTCGCGATGGATGTGACGTCCGCGACGGGCGATTTTCTCCGTCATGATGGAGCGCGGCATGATCCGGATGGCGACACCGTAGGACACGCCGCACGTCAACAGCAAGGGCAGCAGGGCATTCACGTCATGCGTGAGACCCAGCGCGAACACGATGGCCGTGAGCGGGGCGCCGAGCACGCCGGCGAGCGTTGCCGCCATGCATACGAGTGCCCACAGCGTGATGTCGCCGCCCGGAAGCATCGGGGCGAGCAAGGTGCCGAGGCCCGCGCCGATCATGAGCAGCGGGGCGAGCACGCCGCCGGACGTGCATGAGCCCAGGGCAATCGCCCAGATGAGCGCCTTGACGAGCAGCAGCGCGAGCGCGGCATGCATCGTGAAGTGACCGGCGAGCAGGTCGGCGATGACGTCGTAGCCCACGCCCAGCGCGCGCGGTTCGAGATAGCCCCCGATGCCGACCGCGAGGCCGCCGATGGCCGGCCACCACATCCAGTGCACCGGGAGTTTGTGGAAGGTGTCTTCGATGGCATACAGCGCCCGCGACATGCCGGCCGAGAGCAGGCCGGCGCACACGCCCGCGATCAGGCAGGAGATCAGCGCAATCGGCGAGACGGCGGGCGTCGTCATCGGGAAAAGGGGGCCGGCTTCGAGCAGCAGTGGACGGGCAAAACCCGCGACGGCGCAGGCGACGATCACCGGCAGCAGACTACGCGGACGCCATTCGAAGAGCAGTAGTTCGACGGCGAGCAGGACCGCCGCAACGGGGGTGCCGAACACGGCCGTCATGCCGGCCGTGGCGCCGGCGACCAGCAGGGTCTTGCGTTCTGCGGCGCTCAGGTGGAAGTACTGTGCGATGAGCGAGCCGATGGCCCCGCCCGTCATGATGATCGGACCCTCGGCGCCGAACGGCCCGCCGCTGCCGATCACGATGCCCGACGAGAGCGGCTTGAGGACGGCCACGCGCGGCGACATCTTGCTCTTGCCGAACAGGATCGCTTCGATGGCTTCGGGAATGCCATGACCGCGAATCTTGTCGCTGCCCAAACGTGCCATCGCGCCAACGATCAGCCCGCCGACGACCGGCAGGGCGATGACCGCGACGCCGAGTGTGTTTTGCGCGGTCGGGCGCGGCGCGAACGAGAGTGTCTGGTAGAAGAACAGGTTGGTGAAGCCCTGAATCAGGTTGAGCAGCAGCCAGGCGGCCGGCACGCCGCACAAGCCGATGATGGCGGCAAGCGCGATGACTCGCGGCAGCCCCGGCGCGCGAGCGAAATCGCGCGCATGTTCGGGCAAGGCCATTGGCGTGTGCGTCGGAGGCGACGCTTGCGCGTGAGTGTTGGGCGGAACGGAAGGCATAACAGTACCGGTGTTACAGATGAACGCCACGAATGTGAAAGATGTCGGCGAAGGTGCTCAACTCGTTGCGATGCTGGGCGGCGAGGTTCGCGAGGCATGCCTCGCCGGCCGGCGACAGATGGATTTCCACCACGCGCCGGTCGCTCTCGTTCTGACGGCGGGTCACAAGCCCGGCCTTCTCGCATCGGGCGACGAGCGCCACCACGCTGTGATGCACCGCCTGAAGCCGTTCGGCCAATTCGCTGATGGACGCCCAGTTACGTCCCGGGATACCTTTGACGTGCAGCAACAACAGGTACTGCTGCGGCGTGATGCCACCTTCGCGCGCGGCGGTCTCGCTTAAATTGAGAAAGCGGCGCAGGCGATAGCGGAATTCGGAGAGCGCTTCGAAATCGCTCTTGGTCAGCGCGTCGGCGCCGATCGGCGTGTGGGCGGCCGGCGAGCCTTGCGGAGTATCCGGCGGTGTCGATGCAGTCATAAGTCGGCAGCTGTGGATATGGGAAAGGTCGGAAAACGGAAAAATATATCATGTCACGATATATTTGATCGTCTTAGGGATACCCGGGGTGACAAATTGCGCGCCTCACGTGCAGAATCGCGAAAAAACGAGACTCAGTAGTGACTGGAAACTCGATCCCCGCCAGGACGCAGCAGTGCCGCAGTACTGTTTGCCGTGAACCGGTGACAGGCGTCTTCCGGGCGGGCCGACCTCTGACAGGGAGGAGACATGGCTTCCACGGTCCGACGCCGCTGGCGTACGGGAACGTTGTTGTTGCTATCGGTGGCACTCGGTTCGACCGTTGCCGCCTATCACTACGCCACCGGTTTCGAGATCGGCGGCGGTGTCTTTGAGCAGATCGGCGTCGGACGTCAGGGCACGGCGTCCGGGCAGGCCGCGCGTGCGCGCGGTACGCCGTCTCGCTGTCCCGCAGGCGATTGCCGCGACGACGGGGCGTCGCCGGCGCGCTGAACGATCAACGTACCTCTTTGCGAAAAAGCGCAGCATTTTCCGATTTCCGCTTCGGACCGGTAACGCGGGCCGACGGACATTGAGCGGCCTGCGGGCCGTCGTTGCTGGCTGACGCCAGACCCGCGCAATTCTCATGAGCGAATCCTGTGTCGCGCGCTTTCGTGCGTCCCGTACGCTTGCGTCTTCTTTAGACCACCGGCATCGCAACGTCCCGCACGGCGGCCGCTGCGAGTGGAGGTCGTCCCCTTCACGGTGCGGGAGGAGTGCGAAGGGGAGTATGAGGTCCCGGGCCGGAAAATCTGGAGCGATGACGTTCTGCTTGCCAAGCTGGTTCCGATTGCGTCGAAGGTTATTGCCGCGGATGGCCGCGTGGATGTTGTCGGGTGGTTGGGATCGCATGCCCTTCTGTTTCAGGGCGAGGCGGTACTTGGTCCCAAGTCGGCGACCATCGTGACTCATCGCCCGGGGCGTGCATCGACCGCACGTATTGTGCGCAATATCGAAGTGGACGGCTGGTATTGGTTCGAGGCGAGAGTCCGCCGGCCGGTGTTTATTGACGAAGCGCTGTTTCTGGACTTGCTCACCGATGTATCCAACTATGAATTTTGACGATCCGCTACATGCGGTCTACGACGCGTTCCGCGTGTCACATGAAAGTCTTAATGCGGCGAAACTTGCCGTGCTCAACCAGCACAAGGCAATCGGTCCGCGCATCGAGTTCGGCGGGGCCTCGTGGGAAGACGCGGAAACGGCCTTGCAGCAAGCGGAACAGCAGTCGTCCGATCTCGCGGTCTTCGCCCTCTTTGTGACATTCGAGCGCTACGTGATCGACAGCAAGCCCGCGCCACCGCGCGCGACGCCTGAGGAGGCGTTCAACCTGTTGAGCGCCGTCGCCGGACAGATTGGCCAATTGCACGCCGGTTCAGGCAGAAGGAGGGAAACGCTGCCCGTTCACGTCGACCCGCTAACGTTTGCCGCGCCGCACGGGTGGTTTGCCCACGGTCTTACGTGAGCCAGGCGTTGTCGTGCCGGTCGGTTGCCCCGTCTTCCTGCGACCGCCGAAAAGAGGATGACTCGACGCGCGTTTCCCATTGAAAGCGGTATTTTGCGCGCCGGTGTTTCGTTGGACGTCGGCTGACATGGCCTGCGCCACCTTCGGCTTCTTCGGTTTTTTCGGTTTCCTGACGATCTGGCCCGCCGCGTTCGTCTCCGGCACGCGGTGTTCGGCTTCGAATCCCGGCTCTTCTTCGCGAGGCAGCGTTTGGCGGATCAGCGCCTCGATGGCGGCCAACTGCGGGGCCTCGTCGGCGCACACGAGCGAGATGGCGGCGCCGCTCGCCCCTGCGCGTCCGGTACGACCGATCCGGTGCACGTAGTCCTGCGCGACGATAGGCAGATCCACGTTGATGACCAACGGCAGGTCATCGATATCCAGACCGCGCGCGGCCACGTCGGTGGCGACCAGCATCTGGACTTCGCCCGCTTTGAAGCGTTCCAGCGCGCGTAGGCGCGCCGGTTGCGGCTTATCGCCGTGAATGGTGTCGATCGCATAACCCGCTTCATCGAGCAAGGCCGCCAGATACTCCACGCCGTTACGTGTTTTGACGAACACGAGCGCATGTGTCCACTTGTTCGCTGCCACGAGATGCATGAACAGGTCGGGCTTGTTGCGCTTGTCCACCGGAATCACCCACTGCTTGATCCTGCTTGCTGCGGCATTGGGTTGACTGACGCTGATGTCGACGGGGTCGCGAAGTATCTTCGCCGCCATCGTGCGGATATCGTCGCTGAACGTGGCGGAGAACAGCAAGGTCTGGCGCTGCGCCGGCAAGGCGGCGAAGATCGCGTTGAGTTCGCGCGCGAAACCCAGATCGAGCATGCGGTCGGCTTCGTCCAGCACCAACGCGCGGACCTGGTCGAATTGCACGGCGTTCTGCCGGTTCAGGTCGAGCAGGCGCCCGGGCGTGGCGACGAGCACGTCCACGCCTTTGCGCAACTTCATCATCTGCGGATTGATGCTCACGCCGCCGTACGCAGCCAGAAATCGCAAATCGAGGCCCCGGCCGTACTCGACAAAGCTTTGCAGCACTTGCTCGGCCAGTTCACGCGTGGGCACCAGTACCAGAACGCGGACACGGTTGCTCGATACGGCGGGGCCGTGTTGCACCAGCCGTTGCAGCAACGGCAGCGCGAAGCCCGCCGTCTTGCCTGTGCCGGTCTGTGCTGCCGCCACGACGTCCTTGCCGCCGAGCACGGCGGGAATGGCTTTGACCTGCACCGGTGTCGGTGTCTGGTAATCGAGCGCCTGCACGTTACGCAACAACGGTGCAATGAGGCCAAGCGAGGCAAAGGACATGGACGTATTTCCGGCTAAAACCGCAATTCTAGCGGGTGCCGCACGGCGTGACCTTCGACGGACGGCAGGTGTGGGCGGCAACCGGTGAATCCCTCCTCGCCTTCGACCCGGCGAACGGGAACGTCACTCGCACGCTCGATGTGTCGAGCGACGCCGGTACCGCCTTCGACGGCAAGCATCTCTATCAAATCGCAGAGTCGCGCATCGACAGGATCGATCCGGCGACGGGACGTGTGCTGGACTCCATTCCCGCCCCCGCGGACCGTGGCAGCAATTCGGGGCTGACGTGGGCCGAGGGTAGCCTGTGGATCGGGCAATACCGCGACCGCCGCATCCTGCAAATCGATCCGAAGGACGGGCGCGTGTTGCGTACCATCGAATCCGACCGCTTCGTCACCGGTGTGACATGGGCGAACGACGAACTGTGGCACGGCACGCGGGAAAACGACGAGTGCGAACTGCGTCAAGTGGACGCGGTAAGTGGGGAAGTCCTCACGCGAGTGCAGATGCCCGGCGGTCTGGTCGTCAGCGGCCTGGAGTATGACGGCGCCGGCACGTTCTATTGCGGCGGCGCAGCCAGCGGTAAGGTGCGTGCCGTGCGTTATCCCAAAGCCTGAGTCTTCGGAATAAAACCCGGCATGCCGCGCAGGTGCCGCATTCATCGTCCGCGGCGTGCCGTCAGTGCGCGGCGGACGCCATTGCCGCCAGCCTATCGCCTTCGATAGTCTGGCTTAATTGCATAGATTTCAATAATCAATTTCTATTTATCGATAGCATTCGGCATACTGGCAACACTTTCCACCCAGTCAGAGAGACAACGACATGCCGATCATCAACACCCAGATCAAGCCGTTCAAAGCCAATGCCTACCAAAATGGCGACTTCATCACCGTGACCGACGAAACCCTCAAGGGCAAGTGGTCGGTGGTGGTGTTCTACCCGGCGGACTTCACTTTCGTGTGCCCGACCGAACTGGGCGATCTGGCCGACCACTACGAAGAATTCAAGAAGCTGGGCGTTGAGATCTACAGTGTCTCGACCGACACGCATTTCACGCACAAGGCCTGGCACGACACGTCGGACACGATCCGGAAGATCCAATATCCGATGGTTGCCGACCCGACGCTGGCGATCTCGCGCAACTTCGACGTGCTGATCGAAGAAGAGGGCCTGGCCCTGCGCGGGACGTTCGTCATCAACCCGGAAGGCGAGATCAAGTTGTGTGAAATTCACGACAACGGTATCGGCCGCGACGCCAAGGAACTGCTGCGCAAGGTGCAGGCCGCTCAGTACATCGCCGCTCACCCGGGTGAAGTCTGTCCCGCGAAGTGGACGCCGGGCGCCGAAACGCTCAGCCCGTCGCTCGACCTGATCGGCAAGATCTAAGGTTCACGGTTTCACCGCAGCTTCGTTGCTGCAAGCGCCGCTCGGGTCACGCAGCGGCGTCTCCTGCCGGCGCGCGGGCCCCCCTAAACCCCGTTGCGCCGGCACCCACCCCGAATTCCCCGACGCTTACCTGCGCCAGCCACCGGCCGACGCGGTGGACCTCGCTCACCCTTTCGAGACGGAAAACAAGCCATGTTGGACGCGAACCTCAAAGCCCAGTTGCAAACGTATCTCCAGAAAGTCACGCGCCCCATCGAGATCGCCGTGTGGCTGGACGATAGCCCCAAGTCCGCCGAAATGAAGTCGCTGATCGACGAGATCGCACCGCTCTCCGACAAGATCACCGTCGTCTCGCGCGACGACGCCCGCGAGCGTCGTCCCTCGTTCGCGATCGGCACGCCGGGTGAGGCACCGCGCATCCGTTTTGCCGGTCTGCCGATGGGGCACGAGTTCACGTCGCTGGTGCTGGCGTTGCTGCAAGTCGGCGGTCATCCGCTCAAGCTCGACGACGACACCATTGCGCAAATTCGCGCGCTCGATGGCGACTTCCGTTTCGAGACGTACATTTCGCTGTCGTGCCAGAACTGCCCGGAAGTCGTGCAGGCGCTCAACGTCATGGCGCTCATCAACCCGCGCATCCAGCAAATCACCATCGACGGGGCGCTATTCCAGAGTGAAGTCGAAGCGCGACAGGTGATGGCGGTGCCGACCGTGTTTCTCAACGGCGAATCGTTCACCCAGGGCCGCACCAGCGTGAAGGAACTGCTGGCCAAACTCGACACGGGCGCAACGGCCCGCGCCGCGAAGGCGCTCGAGAACCGGCCGGTCTACGACATGCTGATTGTGGGGGGCGGGCCGGCCGGTGCTGCGGCCGCGATTTACGCGGCGCGAAAGGGCATCGTGACGGGCGTCGTCGCCGAGCGTTTTGGCGGTCAGGTGCTCGACACGATGGCCATCGAGAACTTCGTCTCGGTCACGCACACCGAAGGGCCGAAGTTCGCCACCGCGCTGGAGCAGCACGTAAGGACGTACGACGTGGACGTGATCGACACGCAGCGTGCCCAAGCGTTGATTCCGGGCAAGATTCACGAAGTGCATCTGGCCAGCGGCGCCGTTCTCAAGGCCCGCGCCGTGGTGCTGGCCACGGGTGCCCGCTGGCGCGAAATCGGCGCCCCGGGCGAGCGCGAATACCGCAACCGTGGCGTGGCGTACTGCCCGCACTGCGATGGTCCGTTGTTCAAAGGCAAGCGCGTTGCGGTGGTCGGCGGCGGCAACTCGGGCGTGGAAGCGGCTATCGACCTGGCGGGCATCGTCAAGGAAGTCACGCTAATCGAATACGGCACGCAGTTGCGCGCCGACGAAGTGCTCCAGCGCAAGCTGCGCAGTCTGTCGAACGTGCGGGTACTGACGAACGCGCAGACCACCGAGATCGTCGGTGACGGCCAGAAGGTGAACGCTCTGGTGTACCGTGACCGCTCGACGGGCGAGACTGCGACGATTGCCCTCGAAGGCGTGTTCGTGCAGATCGGTCTGGTGCCGAATACCGAATGGTTGGGGAGCACGGTGTCGCTCTCGCGTCATGGCGAGATCGAAGTCGATGCGAAGGGGGCAACATCCGTGCCGGGCGTATTCGCCGCGGGCGACGTCACGACCGTGCCGTTCAAGCAGATCGTGATTGCGGTCGGTGAAGGGGCCAAGGCATCGCTCGGCGCCTTCGAACATCTGATGCTCGGCTCGGTGGAAGATGACGTCGTCGCCACCCAGCGCGAAGCCGCTGTCGCCTGAGGGCATCGCAAGGCAGCGTTGGCTACCATGAAACAGGCCGCCCCCCAGGCCGCCCCCCGGGGCGGCTTGCTTTTTTGCCACCTCGAACGCGATGCGACTGGACGACGGGAGCGACGGGAGCGACGGACGCCGCAGCCCGGCACGCTGTCTCATTGCGATCGCGCCGGCGCATCGATCCGTTCGAGGCTCACGCGGGCGAGACTCGACACCGTCCCCGTCACGCGCAACGCCGGATCCAGCCAGTCCGTCATCGCCCACATGCCGTGCGAGACGCGCCGTTGCCACGCGCGCAGCGGCGCTTCGCTCATCGGCAGAGCGGACATATCGATGCCGCTCATGTCCGCCAGTGTCGCGGCGCCGATCTTGACGAGACTCTCCTTGCGCGTCCACAGACGCAGCCAGGCCAGTGCGCGAGGCGACGGCGCGCGATGGTTTGGCGCCACGCCCGCAAAGGCACCGAGCCGGATTCGCTCGCGCTCGTTGAGGCCGGGCAGATCGGCATCGACGGCGAGCGCTTCATCCCAGTGTTCGACGTCGATGCCCACCGGCGATATGGCACAGGCGGCGGCGACCGCGCCGCGCGCGTGGCTCAGGCTCACGTGCAGGCCGGGATGCGCCGGCAGGCGAGGGCGCCCGTGTGCGCCCCCGCAACGTTCGCAACGCTGCATCAGCACATAGGTTCGTGCTGTGGCGCCGGGCATGTCCGGGCTGCCGATCACGCGTGCGGCGGCCACGCGCGCGAGGATATGCGCCGCCACATAATCCTCCCGATCGTCCGGTCGGGAAAAGGCATCGGCGCGCCGGCGTTCGTCGGAGCTGAGATGATCGGACCACGCTCCGAAGCGTGCCAGAACATTGCCCGACGCCCCGTATAACGCAACCCCCAGCGCCAGTTCCGATACCCCCGGGTCGAGCCTGCCTTCGGCACGTACAGCCATGTTGTCGTTTGTCATCGTGTGTCGAGCGCCTGGTGCGGGGCGAAGACAAATGATGGACTCCAAGCAATTTGAATGCCATCGGCGTGCGGGACTTGCTTTGCCCTGCCGAGCGAGTCGGGCGTTCGTTTCGCTGCGCGAACACCTGTCGCAGGTTGCGACAGGTGTCGCATTGCCGGACAGATGATTCGGTCGCGGATTTCCCGGCAAACGGCAACCTTTAGCACGACGAAGTACGCCGTGGAAAAACGATTCCGGCAGGCATCGCGTGCAGGCATGCGGGTTGAAAGACCGTCGTACCGGTCGGTGAATGAAACCGAAGACTTCGTCGGGAGATCATGCCCGGCAATGGTTCGAAACTTGCATGAGGAAGGCGACGCGCCGGTGTCGCGCTTCGCTTCTCACTGCCTGCGCCAGGATGGCGTGGCGAGGATTGGGCGACCCGCGATGCCGGCGCTCCCACCACAACAAAGGAGTCTTCGCGATGCTGCCAACACGCCGGCTAGGCAATCAAGGACTGGAAGTCCCCGCTATGGGTCTCGGTTGTATGGGCATGAGCTATGCCTACGGACCGTCCGACGACACCGAATCGGTTCGTGTGCTGGAACGGGCGTTGGCGCTGGGGTGCAATTTCTTCGATACGGCTGAAGTGTACGGACCGTTCGCGAACGAACGGTTGCTTGGGCGGGTGCTCAAGGGCCGTCGCGACCAGGCGATAATCGCGACCAAGTTCGGATTCCGTTTCGAGAACGGCACCGTGACCGGCGCCGACAGCCGTCCCGAGCACATCAGGGAAGTCGTCGACGCGAGCCTGGCGCGGCTGGGCACCGACTACATCGATCTGCTGTACCAGCACCGCGTCGATCCCAACGTGCCGATCGAAGACGTGGCAGGCACGGTCGGCGAACTCGTGAAGGCTGGCAAGGTGCGCTACTTCGGACTGTCGGAAGCCAGCGAGCGGACGATTCGCCGAGCACACGCCGTCCATCCCGTCAGTGCATTGCAAAGCGAATACTCGCTCTGGCATCGCGACATCGAAGCGTCGATCCTGCCTTGCCTGCGCGAGCTTGGGGTGGGACTCGTGCCGTTCGCACCGCTCGGGCGGGGATTCCTCACCGGGACGGCGCGGCGCGCGGAGGAGTTTCCGGAAGGCGACTCGCGCCGCACGTCCGACCCGCGCTTGCAGGGCGAAAATTTCGAAGCCAACGTGCGGCTGGCCAAAACGCTCGCCGGCCATGCCGCGCAAATCGGCGTGACGCCCGCGCAACTGGCCCTTGCATGGCTGCTGTCGCGCGGCGACGACATTGTGCCGATTCCGGGCACGCGCCGCGTGAACCGTCTGGAGGAGAACCTCGGTGCCGCGAGCCTGCACATCGACGCCGCGATGGGCGCAGCCCTCGATACGCACTTCTTCGCAGGGACGACGACCGGGGCACGCTACAAGGCCACGGCGATGATGGCGTTGCTGGCGGACCCCGCCTGATCCACGCGTCGTGAAACGGGCGGGCGGCATGGCGTGCCGCCCGCTTGCGGGTTCAGCGATCCGGCCCGAGCAGCACGTCGCTGCCCATATCGCGCACGTGAGGAATGTGCAGTTCGCGCAGCTTGCGATAGAGCGACGTGCGGCAGATGCCGAGTTCGCGCGAAGCGGCAGAGATGTTCCAGCGTCGCGAGGACAGCACGCGAATGATGATTTCACGCTCGCCGTTGGCGATGGCCGACAGCGATGCGAGCGGCGCCACCTGAATATTGCCGGAAGCGCCTGCGGCCTGCGATGGCGGCCTGGCAGACGCGATCGTCGGCACGGCGGAAGAAGGGGCCGATGCGGCCATCGACGTCGCACTTTGCACGAGATTCGCAGGCAGATCCGGAATCCGGATCGTATCGTCGCCTTTGACGGCACACGCGTACTGGACCGCGGCGCGCATCTGACGCAGGTTGCCTGGCCATGCGTACGACAGCAGCAACTCGCGTGTTTCGCTGTCGAGGGAATCGAAATTGGCGTTGCCGTGCGACTCCGCGACGATCATCGCGTCGAGCAACCAGGCACGGTCCTGCCGTAGCCGTAGGGGGGGTAGATGCACGATGCCCACGGCGACCCGATAGTAAAGGTCTTCGCGAAACGCACCGGCCTGAACGCGCGATTCGAGATTCTGGTGCGTTGCACAAATGAGTTGCAGGTCGACGGGCACGGGGGTGGCCGAGCCGATGGGCGTGACTTCCCGCTCGGAGAGTACGCGCAGCAAGCGCGTTTGCTGTGCGAACGGCATGTCGCCGATTTCGTCGAGAAAGAGCGTGCCGCCATCGGCCTGCACGACTTTGCCTTTCATGCCGGTATTGAGCGCGCCGGAGAAGGCGCCGCGCTGGTAGCCGAACAATTCGCTTTCAATCAGGTTTTCGGGGATCGAGCCACAGTTGACCGACACCATGTTCGCGTGGCGGCGGGCGCTGTAATTGTGCAGTGCCCGCGAGAGATATTCCTTGCCGGTTCCGGTTTCTCCAAGGATCAGAATGGGAAGCTGACGATCGATGAGCAGGCGGGCGCGGGCAAGGGTCGCCAGCATCGAGGGGTCGTTGCCGCAGAGCCGGTCGAGCGATGGCCCGGAGGAAGACTGAAAGTTTGCGTTTGAACGGTCCAGCGGATCGTGGGCGTACATAGCGTCTCTCATTGACTTTATTGGAATTGGCGGGCGCCGCGTTTGGCGGCGCGAGTTCGCATCGTGGCGAATGCCTTGGGGGGTGCTCCATAAAGCAAGACCAAGGATAGTTCGATTCGCGAGCGGTCTCCAATACCATATGATGCGATGACTGATACCGGTTCGCTATGAATAGAAACCGATGTTCTTTCAAGGGGAAAAAGCTCCATGGAACTGAGGCAACTTCGTTATTTCGTAGTACTGGCTGAAACGCTCCACTTCGGGCGGGCAGCAAATCTGCTGCACATTTCGCAACCACCGTTGTCGCGCCAGATCGCGATGCTCGAAGAGGAGCTGGGGGTGGTGCTGTTTCAGCGCACGCAGCGCAGCGTGGCGCTCACGGCCGCGGGGCAGCGCTTCTATCGGGACGCACGCTCCGTGCTCGCCACACTCGATCAGGCACGCTCTCACGCGCGCGCGGCCGAAGTGGGAGACTCGGGCATGCTCTGCGCGGGTTTCATGTTCGCCGTTGCATGCAGCGTGCTGCCGGTGCTCACACGCGCTTTCGCCGCGGCATTCCCGCGCATCGAAGTCAAACTCAAGGAAAAGATCCCGACCGAACTGGCCGATGAGTTGCGCTGCGGCAAAGTGGACGTCGGCATCATGTACTCGTCCGATGCTTCCGATGAGCTATGCACGGAAACCATCTTTCGCGAACCGCTGGTCGCGGCGCTGCCCGCCGGTCATCGGCTCGCCGCGCGCACCGCGATTTCCATCGGCGAGCTGCGCGACGACGCCTTCATCATTTCTCCCCGCGAAGCCTCGCCGTTCATCTACAACACGATCACCGAGCATTGCCGTCAGGCCGGCTTCGCACCGCGCGTGCGCCTGGAGACGAACTTTCAGCAGACCATCGTGAACCTGGTCGCGCAGCGCCTTGGAGTTGCGCTGGTGCACAGCTCGATGCGCAGCACGCGGGCGGAGAACGTTCAGTTCGTGCCGTTGCTGCACGCACCGTACATCGACGTGGCGCTGGTATGGAACGAGAGGAGCCGCAATCCCTGCGTGCCGCGCTTCGTGCAGACGGCGCAGAACCTCGGGCTCTTCGAGCCGTCGGACGCCGCGCTTCAGGTGTGCGCGTAAGATGCCGCCGCGCGGGCGACGCCGGCGGCTGCGGCGTCGTGTTCGCCGCAGCGGGCTAAGAGACGGAGAGGCAGGCTTCCGTGTTTCGCAGACGTGCCTTGATGGCCTGCGCCAGACGTGCGATGCCGGTTTCGATTTGCGACGGCGTGGCGGTCGTGAACGTCAGCCGCATCGTGTTCGCCTTCGGTGCGACCGCATGGAACGACGCGCCTGGAATGAACGCGACGCCGCGCGCGAGTGCATCGTCGAACAGACTTGCGCTGTCGATGTGCGCCGGCAACGTCACCCAGAGGAACATTCCGCCGCTCGGGCGCGTCCACGAAACGCCCTCGGGCATGTGCTGCGCGAGGCATTCGAGCATGAGGGCGCATTGCGCGCGGTAGCGCTGGCGAATCGCGTCGAGATGTGCGTCGTACTCGCCGTCGGTCAGCAGCGCATGCGCCAGTCGCTGCGTGATGCCGGTCGTATGCAGATCGCTGGCCTGCTTGGCTTGCAGCAGCTTGAGCATGAGTTCGTCGGGCGCGACGACATAGCCGACGCGCAGACCCGGCGCGATAACTTTCGAGAACGAGCCGAGATGCACGACACCCTGCGGCGCCATCGACAGCAGCGAAGGCGGTGTAGCGCCGCTGTAGACGAGTTCGCCGTAAGGGTCGTCTTCCACGAGCAGCAGGCCGTTGCGCATGGCTTTCGACACCAGCGCGATGCGCCGCTCATGGGCGAGGGTGCGTCCCGTGGGGTTCTGAAAGTTGGGCTGGGTGTAGAGCAGCCGGGCATGGCGCATCGATGCCTCGTCCAGACGCTCGGGCAGCAGACCCGCAGCGTCGGCAGGCACTTCCTCGAAGACGGGTTCGTACTGCGCCAGTGCCTGGACCGCACCGAGGTACGTCGGGGTTTCGATCAGCACGCGCGAGCCGGGATCGATCAGCACGCGGGCCACGAGGTCGAGCGCTTGCTGCGAGCCGGTGGTGACGAGTACCTGTGCAGGGCTGATGCCGGCGCCCTGGCGCGTCAGGCGCGACGCAATGGCTTCGCGCAACGGCAGGTAGCCTTCCGATGGGCCATATTGCAGTGCGCCTGACGCGTCGTGACGCAAAATGCGCTCCACCGACGCCTGAAGCCGTTCGACCGGCAGCGCGTAAGGTGAGGGCAGGCCGCCCGCGAACGAGATGATGTCGGGGCGTTCGGCGACCTTGAGGAGTTCGCGCAGCGCCGAGGGCTGCATGCGCTGCGCGCGCGCCGCGAGTTGCCAGCGACCGGCGGGCGGGAGATGTCTGTCCATGGGGCGGTCCGTGACGAAGCGAAGTCGGGACGCCCCCACGTGGCGACACGCGGGGGCGGGGGCGCGTCGATGACGCGGGCTGTACTCAACGGGTATTCAGCCGGTATTCAGCCGGTGTTCAGCGGCGACTCAGGCGCCGTTGAACATCTTGCGCAGATTGTCCATCGCCATCTTGAGGAAACCGACGGCGAAGGCGTCGAACGCCGGTTGGTCCTTCGGATTGCCCGAGCGGGCTTCCCCGACGATGCGATAGGTCGCCGTACACGCTTTGTCGCCGCGCGGCACGACTTCCATCGACGCCCACATGTTGCCGATGTCGAACGTGGTGTAGATCAGCGTCCAGCTCATCGTCATGGCGTCGTCGTCGCGCGTGTTGAGTTGCTCGACGACCAGATCGCCACCGGTGAAGTGTTTGTGGCGCAGTGAGCGCGGGCCGGTCGCCGTTCCCGTCATCTGAATGTATTCGAGACCAGTGACGAAGCGGTTGTAGCCGTCGAAGCGCCCCACGATGTTCCAGACGTCGCGCGCCGGGGCATCGAGCTCGGCAACCCCGGCGTGAACGGTCGTCGTGAGGTTGTGGATCAGCGTATCGGGTTGCAGTTCGGTGCGGACTTTTTGCAGCATGATGAACTCCTCGATAGAAAAAATGGACTGCGCGAAAAATCGGATCGTGCAAAGGTGTGACGCCATTCGGACGTTCGGCTCGACGCTCAGGCGACCGAAGCCGCTTCCGTCTCGCGTTCGTTGCGCCGGGTACCGCTGCCGCCCGGCTCGGGCAGGAATCCGCTGTCGATGAGATAGCGGAAGTGATGTGTGAGAAGCTCGGCATCCTTGCGCGGATACGCGAGACCGAGGCGCGCGAGGGTCTGTGCGGTTTGCCGGTGCGCAATGCGCGCCATGTCGCCGATGTCTTCCTGGCTGTCGTCGAGGTAGAACGCGACGACGTCGAACAGCGCGTTGCTCTCGTCGATGGAGGTGAGCCGGTTGCGCCAGTCTGCCGGCTCTTCGAGGGCGAGCGAGTAGCCGCATTGGGCGAGCGCGCCGAGGTAGTCCTCCCATGTCAGCGGCTGTGGGTTTTGAAGATGGAACACGCGCAGTTCGCGCTGCGGATCGGTCGTGCAGCGCACGATCGCACGCGCCAGGAAGTCGACCGGCGTGAAGTCGAATTCCGTGTCGCCGGCGGGCGCGGCGCCCAGTTGCAGCGAGCCCTTCACCAGCAGCAGGATCCGGTTGCGCGCCGGTTGGCACAGGCCGGTGGCGGCCACGCCCGTGATATTGCCCGGACGCAGGATCGTCGCGTCGATGCCCCGCTGCGCGGCCTCCCACACCAGATGCTCGGCGACCCACTTGGTCACGTTGTAACCGTTGTTCACGAAGGCGGGCGCGTTGCGGGCCGGGCCCTGCTCCAGCACGTGCCCGTTGGCGTCGACAGCGCTTGCGGCGGACAGCGTCGAGACGAAGTGCATCGACTTGTTGCGGAACTCGCAGGCGAGGCGCAACAGTTCGAGCGTCGCGCCGACGTTGGCGTCGTAGAGATACGGATAGTCGTAGACGTGGTTGACGTGCGCACCGTTGTGATAGATCGCGTCGATGTCGCGGGCGAGCGTTCGCCAGGTCTGCGGCGGCAGCCCGAGCCGGGGCTGCGCCAGATCGCCGAGGACGACTTTCAGCCGCGGATGTCCGGCAAGGGACGCGAGCCCGTTGGCCTGCAACGCCTGAGCCAGCCGCGCTTCGCCTTCCTTCTGGCTGGCCGCCCGCACCATGCAATGCACGGTTGCCGGCGTTTGCGCGATCAGCTCGGCAGCGATGAACGTGCCGAGAAAGCCGTTCGCACCGGTGAGCAGAATCGCGCGCGCACCGTCGGCGACCGGACGCAACCCGTCGACCGGACGGATGTCCTCGGGCAGCGCCATGTCGTCGAAGACCCGCTGAGGAATCCGCTCGCCTTTGTCCACGTCGTCGTTCGCCAGCAGCGAGGCCAGCGCGGCGATGGTGGGCCGCTCCATGAAGCGTGCGAGCGGGGCATTGCCGCCGAACTCCTTCTTGACGGCGAGCATCAGACGCGAGACCAGCAGCGAATGGCCGCCGAGATTGAAGAACGAGTCGTCCTTGCCGATCTCGAACGGTTCGAGATCCAACAGGCGCGCCCACAACGCGCGAAGGTCGGATTCGGTCTGCGTGAGCGGTTCCTGTGCCTTCGCTTCATCGGGCAGGACACGTTGCACGGACAGCCGCGCAAGCGCGCCGCGGTCGATCTTGCCGTTGTGAGTGGCGGGCAGCGCATCGAGTGCCACGATCTCGTACGGCACCATGTAATCCGGCAGGCGCGCCACCAGCAGGTCCCGCAGCGCGTCGCCCGTGGCCCCGGCAATCAGCGCGCGGGCGACGAAGCCGCGAATACGCTTGCGCTCGTCGACCACGCACGCGCATTGACCGAACAATCCCGTGGCCAGCGCGGCGGACTCGATCTCGCCGAGTTCCACACGAAAACCGCGGATCTTGACCTGCGCGTCGCGCCGGCCGACGAAGTGAAGTGCACCGTCTTCATCCCACTGCACGATGTCGCCGGTGCGATAGAGGTGCTCGTCATGCGCGTGCGGCCATGCGCCGTTCGGGTCGGCGAACGGATTCGGCACGAAGCTCCGCCCGGTCAGATCGGTCCGGTGCAGATAGCCGTCCGCCACACCGGCGCCGGCCACGCACAACTCGCCCTGTTCGCCGGTCAGCGCCGGTTGCCCGGTTTGCGTCAGAACATAGCAACGCGTGTTTGCCATCGGACGGCCGACCATCCGGTTGCTGTCACCTTCCCTGAGCCGCGCGATGGTCACGAGGACGGTGCATTCCGCCGGGCCGAAGATGTTGTGGAAATCGCGCCCCCGGCTCCAGCGCGCAATCGTTTCCGGAAAGCAGACATCGCCGCCGGTGAGCAGATGCCGCAGCGCCGGCCACCTGGCGTCGGGCATCACGCCGAGCAGGGCTGGCGGCAAGAACGCGTGCGTGACGGCTTCGCGCTCGATCAGCGCGCTGAGTTCGTCCAGGGCGTGGCGCTGCGCTTCGGTCGGAATCACCAGCATCGCCCCGGCGAGGAACGTCGGAAAAATGTCGAGCAGCGAGACGTCGAACGCCACCGTGCAGAACTGCAATGCCCGCGAACTGGCGTCCATGCCGATGTAATCGCGATACCAGTGGCAGAAGTGCACGATGTTGCGGTGGGTGAGCATCACGCCCTTGGGCGTGCCGGTGGACCCGGAGGTGAAGATCGTAATGGCGCAGCGGCTCGCGCGCTCCGCAAAGCGTTCCACCGGCCATGCCGTCACGCCGATGGCAACTTCCGCGACATCCTCGGCATTCAGCGAACGCAGGCGCACGACTTTGACGTCAAGCCCGTCGAGCGCGCTGGCATCGAAGTCGTCGCCGGTAATCAGACAGGTGGCGCGGCTTTGCTCGACGGTCTGGCGCACCCGCTCGGGCGGAAACGACGGATCGAGCGGGGCGTACGCCGCCCCCGCGCCGATGGCCCCCAGAATCGCTGTGTAAAGCAGGCGGGATTTCGGCAGGCGCACGGCGATGACGTGCGGCGAGTCATCCGCCGGCAGCGTCGCCGGAAGCAAGGCGGCGAGGTCGTTGGCAAGTTTCATCGACGCGGCGACGAATGTGCGGTAATCGACGTCGCCATGTTCGTCGCGCAATGCGATGGCCGTGGGCGTTGCGATCGCGCGGCGGGACACCATCTCGGGCAGCGACGGCTCCAGCGCGACGGTACGCGCCGTCTCGTTGCTCGCATGCCAGCCGGACAGGCGGTGCAGGTCCAGCAGCACACTGCCGGGCATGGGCGCCGCGATGCCACGCGCGGCGAGCGCCTGCGGCGTGAGAATGTCGCGCCCGAGCTGGCTGACGATGTCCACGAGCATCCCTTCGGCCTCGGCGTCGATCTGCGCGACCAGATCGGCCCCGCAGCGCGGCGTGCCGAATTCGCAGGCGGCGGTGGCGACATCGACCGCCCCGCGCACGCCTTGCCATTGCCATGTCAGCGTCGCGGCGGACGGCGGAAAGGCGGGGGCGTAGGCGCGAAACGTCAGCACGTGTGCGGCGTGGCAGGCGATTTCCGCGGGCTTGTCGTGCACGCCTTCGCCACAATCGATGCGCCACTCGACCGTCACCGGCGCAGCTCCCGGCGACGGCACCGCTGCCCCCAATTGGGCGGCCATCTCCGCGAGCGGCCCGCCCGTATGGCACAACGGGACCACATCGTGTCCCATGTCGTGAAGGGCCGCGAACAGACGCGCCCCGAGACGGTTGTTCCCTGCGATGGCGAAGGAAATCGCTCTCATGGCTCGTTCCTCACAGATATTGCGCGATGGCCGCGCGAGTGGGTTCGTGGTCGAGCAGCCCCGCCATCTTCAGGAACTTGCGGATGTTGACGATCATCGGGTGCTGGTTCGTGATGGGATACGCGCCGACCATGTCGTTCGCGATCTGTTCGCGCGTGGCGGCGGGCAGATCGAGCGTGCCGATCAGGCGCCGGTCGAATTCGAGCTGTAGCTCGTTGGTCAGGTATTCGCGCAGGAAAAATGGCAGGCCGCGGCCGAGTTCCACGCGTGCCGCCTCGTCGATCTCGGACCAGTAGAGCTTGACCAGATTGATCCAGAACACCGAGTGACGGCCTTCGTCGGCCAGGTGATCGGCCATCACGCCCTTGACCGAGCGCTTGAGCGTGTTGTCGCGCGAGAAAGCCGCGACCTCCGCCGTCACGGTGTTCTCGGAGATGGCGACGCCGAGCAGTTCCATGCCAGCGGCGTATTGCGGCGGCACGTATTCCATCGCTCGTGGAATCGCACGCGAGAGTTCGATTTCCCGGTTCTGTTCGATGGGGCCGATGCCGGTGCTGCGCTCGACCTGATCGAGGTAATCCATCGCCACGTAGGCGTGGTAGTTCTCGTCGATCACGACCGACATGGCGTCGCTGCGGCAGGCGAACGGAAACTCGAACGGGAAGCGCGACTTCGCGATGGCCAGCGCGGTGCGGTTGACGATTTCCGTCTCGAAGATGATGACGTCGTTGATGTACTTGTAAAAGCTCTGCAGCAGGATGTAGTCCTGCACGTCACGGCCGGCGTCGATGACGGCGGGATGCGCATACAATGGCTGGCGCTCGACGGGGTAGTAGCTCAGATCGTCGTCTTCGACGATGCGGCGCGGGCGCGACCGGATCGTGGCGCGTTGTTCCCATTGGTCAGCGTGGCTGACGTAACTCTGCAATGACATGGCGTTGCCTCGGAAAATGGGGGGACGGCAGTAAGCCTTCGACCAGTGTCGGCCGGCGCACGGTGAGACGGATGGCGGATGGCGGGCGTGTCCGGCGCGCGATGGGCAGGGTGTCGCCCGATCGCTTACGCCGTGACGGCCCGCCCGGCCGACGCCGGCCGCCTCACGCAGCGACGGCTTCCTTCTGCGTCGCCACGATATGCTCGTGCAGGCCGTCCCACAAACGCAGGCGCTCGTCGATGGCGCGCAGGCCGGCTTCGAGCGCTTCGACGAGCAGGCGTTCGTCGTTGTTGGCGGCTTCGACGATCATGGCGCGCGCGGCCGGGCCGTGTTCGCCGGAGTCCACCTCGATGTGGCGTTCGAGATAGAAGGTGAGCAGCGGCACGCTCTTCGGATCGATCTGCCAGCCGTCAAGCAGCGTGCGGAACATGTCGGGGATCACATTCTCGCGGCCGTAGAAGAAGTTGCCGAGCACCTGATGTGTCTTGCCTTCGTAACAGGTCGCAAAGGTCGAATTGACGAAACGAAGCACGGGGGCGGGGGCTTCGACGGCAGCCAGTGCGGCGCTCACGCTGTGACCGGCGACCAGCAGGTCGATGAGTTTTTCGATCTGACGCGTATCGGCGCCGACATCGCGCATCGCCGCAAGGTACAGATCGAAGTGGCTCATCGGGCCTTGTGGCGTCTCGTCGCATTCTTCGCCGAGTACGATCTCGTTGATCAGACGCGCGGCATGAATGTTACGCGGGGCGATCCACGGCAGCGTGATCGTCGTGAGGTCCGCCTGAAGGCGCTTGACCAGTGACATGAAATCCCAGACGGCGAAAACGTGCCACTCCATGAACGTCTGCAAGCCCTGCATCGATTCGATGGAGTGGAATACGGGGTGATGTGCAAGCGTCGCGTGATGTTCCTTGATCTGACGTTCGAGATGTTCGATCTTGTCCACGATAGGCATCCTTGTGATAACGAAATGAAATCAACCTGTGCGAGGGGGAATGCGGCGCGACTTTCACGTCGTCGCTCACAGGGATCAGCAAGTTCGATGCCAGCGTCTCGAAACGCAAGAATCTCGATGGAAAAGGGAGTTTTCGGGGGCGAACGGGGGGGGGCGAGGCGATGACACCTGTACAACTAATGGACAGGTGTGCGCGCGGGTGTCGCGTGCCGGGGCTGAGTGCCGGGGCTGAATGCCGGGACTGAATGAGGAGGGTCGGCGCTGCGGATGAGTTGCCGCTGCGCTCAGGGCAGATTTTCGCGAAAAATGACCTGGCTTCGGTTGGCTTCGATCCCCGCGCAAAGGTCACGCTTCTCGCGCAAGTTGGCGAAGATGCGAACGCAATTCATGATGGCGCTCTGCGGGCTTTGCGTGATGACGGCGTCCATCGAGCCGTCGATGAGCAGCGCGCGCGTATCGGGCGTGAGCCCATGGCCGATGAAGACGACCTTGTGTTGCTTGCCGAGCGACTTGAGCGCCTGCCCGACACCCTGCGAGCCACCGCCGATGTTGTAGATGGCGGCGAGATCGGGATGCTGTTCGAGCAATGCCCGCGTCTGCCGATAGTTGACGGCTTCGTCGTCGTACCCCTCGCGCAAGCCCACGACCTGCATGTGCGGATACTGCTCGGCAAACAGTTGCAGAAAGCCCGCCTCGCGCTCGACATGCGCCTTGTAGCTGAGCGAGCCGGCGATGAGCGCGACCTTCGCGGCGCGCTCCGTGCCCACGAACCGTGCGATGAGATACGCCGCCGTTCTGCCCGCCGAGCCGTTGTCGAGTCCGACGTAGGCGATGCGCCGCGAGTGTGACAAATCGGAGACGAGCGTGACGGCGGCGACGCCCTCGTCGGCGAGCGTGTCCACCGCCTCGCGCACCTTGGGGTGTTCGAGCGGCATGAAGGCCACGCCGTGACACTCGCGCCCGCGCTTGAGCAGCGCGCTGGAGAGCGCATCGGGGTCGAAGCCCTGAATGAACTGCACGCGGCAGCTCACGTGATACGGCGCCCACTGCGTCTGTGAGCATTGCACCCATTCGCCGAGCATGCGCAGGAACTTGCTGCTGCGCCCGGGCAGCACGAACAGCACCTGCGTGGCGGGCGTTGCCCGCACTGCCTCCAGGTCCGGCTCGGGCAGGTACTTGAGTTCGCCGGCGGCCTGCAACACGCGCTGGACCGTCGTTTGCCGAACGCCTTCGCGACGATGCAGCACGCGGTCAACCGTGGCCGTCGACACGCCCGCGAGTCGCGCGATGTCGGCCAGATTCGGCATGTTTCGTCTCATCCGTCTTTCCCCTTGCCGTTCCCTTTGCGCTGTCGATGTGTTGCCGTGGGGCAGCGGTTTGCGCCACGTCCACGACAGCATACTTCATCAAAACACATCAAAACACATCATGAAATGAGGTTGGAAGATCGCACGGTTGGGCCCTATCGTACGACCTCAACAGACGTGTCGCGATGCCGGCACGCGACTTCAGGAGACAAGGGTCATGGCACGAGCAGGTGAGCCGGCGCCGCGCAGGCTGGAGGGCCGGGTCGCGCTGGTGTTCGGCGCGGGATCGATCGGTGACGGATGGGGCAATGGCAAGGCGGCGGCCGTGGCCTATGCCCGGCATGGCGCGAAGGTCGTGGCCGTCGATCTCCACCAGGCCGCGGCGCACGCGACCCGCGAAGTGATCGCCGTGCAAGGCGACGAGGCCATTGCGGTGGCCGCCGACGTGACGAACCGGGCGCACGTCGAGCGCGCCGTCGCTGCTGCCATCGAGACCTATGGCCGCATCGACATTCTGCACAACAACGTGGGCATCACCTCTCAGGGCGGCCCGGTGGAGACCACCGAGGACATGTGGGATCGCGTGATGACGGTCAACGTCAAGAGCATGTTCCTCACGTGCAAGGCCGTGCTGCCGGTCATGGAGGCGCAGGGCAACGGCGCGATCGTCAACATCGGCGCGCTCGGTGGCGTGCGCTGGACGGGTTACGCCTATTGCGCGTATGCGGCGTCCAAGGGCGCCGTCAATTCGTTCACGCAAAGCGTAGCGCTGCAATATGCGTCGCGCGGCATTCGGGCGAACTGCATTCTTCCGGGCGTGATGGACACGCCGCATATCTATCAACAGATTTCCGGCTTCTACAAGAGCGCGCAGGAGATGGTGGATGCGCGCAACCGGTTATCCCCGACAGGCCGCATGGGAGATGGCTGGGACGTTGCGAATGCGGCTGTGTTTCTCGCGTCGGACGAGGCGCGCTACATCAATGGTGTGGAACTGCTCGTCGACGGCGGAATGCATGCTCGCTGCAACTGACGTCACACCGTCAGGCCAACCGCCGCGCAAATGCCCGCGCCGAGAACCAAAATATCAGGAGACAAGCAGATGACCCGTCCGACCTCTCAAAGCCGTCGCAGTGTGCTGCGCGCGCTGTCCGCCCTGCCCGCCCTGGGCGTCACCGGCATGACTGGCGCGCTGCCCGGTGCGGCACGTGCCGCAGCACCGGAATACGTGTTCAAGTACGGCAACAATCTGCCGGTGAGCCATCCGTTGAATGTGCGCGCGCAGGAAGTCGCCGCGCGCATCGCCGCCGAAAGCAAGGGCCGGATGGAACTGCGCGTGTTTCCGAACAACCAGCTGGGCGGTGACACCGACATGCTTGCTCAGGTGCGCAATGGCGGCATCGACATCTTCAACGCGGGCACGATGGTGATCGCCACGCTCGCACCGATCAGCGCGATCACGGCCGTCGGTTTCGCGTTTTCGAGTTACGACCAGGTGTGGCAGGCGGTCGACGGGCAACTGGGCAACAGCATTCGCGAGGCCTTCGCGAAGACCGGTCTCTACACCTTCGAGAAGATGTGGGACAACGGCTTTCGTCAGATCACGAGCGGCAACAAGCCGATTGCGAAGGCAGGCGATCTGTCGGGCATGAAGATCCGCGTGCCGGTCAGCCCGATGGGCATCTCGCTGTTCAAGTCGTTGCAGGCGTCGCCGACGAGCCTTCAGTTCAGCGAGGTCTATTCGGCACTGCAAACGCGCGTCGTCGACGCGCAGGAGAATCCGCTCGCCATCGTGCAGACGGCCAAGCTCTACGAAGTGCAGAAGTATTGCGCGATCACGAATCACAGCTGGGACGGCTATCACCTCGTGGTCAACGGCCGCTCGTGGCGTGCCCTGCCGGACGACCTCAAGGTTATCGTCGCGCGCGCGTTCAACGAAGCCGCCATCAAGCAACGCGAAGACGTCTACAGACTCAACACGGGGCTGCAAAGCGAACTCGCGGGCAAGGGCCTGGCGTTCAACACCGCCCCCCCTGAGACGTTCCGCGCCCAGTTGCAGAAGTCCGGCTACTACGCCGAGTGGCAGAAGAAGTTCGGTGCACAGGCGTGGGCGCTGCTTGAAGCCACCGCCGGCAAGGTGGCCTGAGATGAACCCGCGCCCCGCGCATTCGCCGGACGGTGTGCACGCCGGGGGCACCCTGGCGAGCGACGCACCGGCGCACGGCTGGCACGCCTTCCTCGGGGCATTGGACCGTGCCATCGGCTGGCTCACCGAGATTCCGGCGGCGCTGCTTGTGCTTGCGGACATCGTCGTGATGCTTGCCGGGGTGATTGCCCGGTATGCGTTTCACGCGCCGCTCGTCTGGGGCGACGAACTGGCCGGCATCCTGTTCCTGTGGATGTCGATGCTCGGCGCCGTGGTCGCGCTGCGGCGCGGCGAACATATGCGCATGACGGCGTTCGTCGGGAAGGCCAAACCCGCGACGCGCGCATTCCTCGACGTACTCGCGATTGCCGCGGCACTGGCGTTCCTGCTGCTGATCGTGCATCCGGCGTACGAATACGCGTCGGAAGAGTCGTTCGTCGTCACCCCCGCACTGGAGATCAGCAACGCGTGGCGTGCCGCGGCATTGCCCGCCGGTGTGGCGCTGATGCTGGCCGTCAGCGTGTTGCGGCTGCTGCGTACGGCGCCGACGATGCGTGCCGTGCACGCCGCTGCGGTCGTGGCGGCGGTGTGTCTGGCGTTCTGGCTGCTCGGGCCGATGCTCGCGCCGCTCGGACGCTGGAATCTCGTCATCTTCTTCGCGGGCGTCGTCGGCGCGTGCGTCTTCGCCGGCGTGCCGATTGCATTTTCGTTCGCGCTTGCCACGTTCGGTTTTCTCGCGCTGACGACACGCACGCCGCTCGTCGTCCTCGTGGGGCGCATGGACGAAGGCATGTCGCATCTGATCCTGCTGGCCGTGCCGCTGTTCGTCTTTCTCGGGTTGCTGATCGAGATGACAGGGATGGCGCGTGCAATGGTGCAGTTTCTGGCCAGCATGCTCGGGCACGTGCGCGGCGGGTTGAGTTATGTACTCATCGGCGGAATGTATCTGGTGTCGGGCATCTCCGGCTCGAAGGCCGCCGACATGGCCGCTATTGCGCCGGTGCTGTTCCCCGAGATGAAAAAGCGTGGTGCCGACCCCGGCGATCTCGTCGCGCTGCTCTCGACTACCGGCGCACAGACCGAGACCATTCCGCCGTCGATTGTGCTGATTACCATCGGATCGGTGACGGGCGTCTCGATTGCCGCGCTGTTCACGGGCGGTTTGCTGCCCGGTGTCGTGCTGGGCATTGCGCTGTGCTGTGTGGTGTGGTGGCGCTACCGTCACGAAGATCTGTCGGGCGTCGTGAAGGCGAAAAAAGGCGAAGTGCTGCGCGCTTTCGTGTACGCGCTGCCTGCGGTGGCATTGCCTTTCGTGATCCGTGCAGCGGTCGTCGAGGGCATTGCCACGGCAACCGAAGTTTCCACGATCGGGATCGCTTATTCGGTGATCGCGGGGCTGCTGATCTATCGACAGTTCGATACGCGTCGCCTGCTGCCGATGCTCATCGAGACGGCAGCGCTCTCGGGCGCCATCATCTTCATCATCGGTGCCGCGACGGGCATGGCGTGGGGGCTGACGCAGTCGGGCTTCGCGCAGGATCTCGCCGCGGCGATGGAACGTATGCCGGGCGGCAGCGCGGGTTTCATCTTCGTGTCCGTCATCGCGTTCATCGTGCTCGGCAGCGTACTCGAAGGCATTCCCGCCATCGTGCTGTTCGGCCCGCTGATGTTTCCGATTGCGCGGGCCGTGGGCGTGCACGAAGTGCATTACGCCATGGTTGTCGTGCTCTCGATGGGGCTGGGGTTGTTCGCGCCGCCGTTCGGTGTGGGTTATTACGCCGCCTGCGCCATCGGCAAGGTGGACCCGGCCAGGGGCATGCGCGCGATCTGGGGCTATCTCGTGGCACTCATCGTCGGACTGATCTGCGTGGCCGCGATTCCCTGGATTTCCACCGGCTTTCTTCACTGATCCAACAACAAGACGATCCATGAGCAGATTCTTCGGCGAGATTCGCCAGGTGGCCTACCTGGTGCCCGATATCGAGGCGGCGATGACCTACTGGTCGAGCGTGCTCGGCGTGGGGCCGTGGTACTACAACCCCAAGGTGCCGATTCGCAATTACATGTATCGCGGCAAGGCGTTCGAGCCGCACAATTCCGTGGCGTTGGCCAACGCCGGCGGCTTGCAGATCGAGTTGCTCCAGATTCGCAACGACGTGCCGTCGATGTATCGGGATTTTCTCGAAGCGGGCCGCTCCGGTGCGCAACACGTTGCCTACTGGACGGAAGACTTCGAAACGGATCTCGCCCGCGCACGTGCAGCCGGTTTCGAAGTCTGCATGAGCGGAGAAGTCGGCGAGAACGGCCGCTTCGTCTATTTCGAGGATCGCAACGCCGAGCCGGGATGTCATCCCGGCACTACCGTCGAGCTCTCGGAAGTCGCCGGCCCGAAAGGACGGCTGTTCACGCTGATTCGCGAGGCTGCCGCCAACTGGGACGGCACCGATCCCATTCGTCCTTTCCCGGATCTGTCGAAGCTATGACCGCGACCCTTCGCGCAACCTATCTGATCGAGACACCGCTCGACCCGCGCAAGGTGGCGGAGGTCATGGCGGGCGAACAGTCCTGCGGCACCTTCACGCGCGTCGAAGGCGAGACGGACGCCTTGCGCGAGCGCGCGCGCGCCGTGGTGGAAGCTGTCGATGCGCTCGAAGACGTCGCGCAGCCTGGCCTGCCGAACGCGTTTCTCGAGCGAACCGGCATCAGCGGCACTGGCGGCACTGGCGGCACCGGCGGCATCTGGCACCGTGCACGTGTGCGCATCGCGTTCCCCTGCGGGAACATCGGCATCAATCTGCCCACGCTTGCCGCCACGCTCGCGGGAAATCTCTACGATCTCGGCGAAGTGACGGGGATGCGGCTGGAGCGCATTGCCTTGCCGTGGGCTTACCGCAATCATTTCGAATTGCCGCGCTACGGCATTGCCGGTACGCGCCGCGCCACCGGCGTGCCGGTGGGGGCGCTGGTCGGCACGATTCTCAAGCCGAACGTTGGCATGAGCGCCGAGGACACGGCTGCGCTGGTCGCACGGTTGTGCGCTGCCGGTGTCGACTTCATCAAGGATGACGAAGTCTGCGCCAACCCGGTCCACGCCCCGCTTGCGCAGCGGGTGCCCGCGGTGATGGCGGCCGTGCGCTCCCACCGCGAGCGCACCGGCAAGCAGGTGATGGTGGCATTCAATATCACCGACGAGACGGATGCCATGCGGGGTCATGCCGATCTCGTTGAGCGCGAAGGCGGCAACTGTGTGATGGTGAGCCTGAACTGGTGCGGGTTCTCCGCCGTGCAGACACTGCGCCGTCACACCGGACTGGCGATCCACGCCCATCGAAACGGCTATGGCGCGATGTCGCGCGCGCCGTTGCTCGGCATCGGCTTTCAGGCCTATCAGACGCTCTGGCGACTCGCCGGTGTCGACCATATGCATGTGCACGGATTGCAGGGAAAGTTCGCGCAACCCGACGCTGAAGTGATCGAGTCGGCGCACGACTGTTACACCGCGCTGGCCAGCGATGCGCCGGCCAGCGCGCCGGACGATCTGGTGATGCCTGCGTTTTCGTCCGGCCAGTGGGCCGGCACGGTACCTGCGACATGGGAGGCGGTGGGCCGCGACGATCTGCTTTTCATGGCCGGCGGCGGCATTCTGGCGCATCCGGACGGGCCCGCGGCCGGCGTGCAGAGCCTGCGCGACGCGTGGCAGGCCGTTCGCGAAGGCGAGTCGCTGGCGTTAGCTGCATTGCATGCCCCGGCGCTTGCCGCCGCCCTCCGGTTCTTTGGCCGTTGACCGGGGCCTCGCGATGGCTGTCCACACACAGACCGGGATGACCGGCATGGCCGACGTGGCTGACGTGGGCGGCCGTCCACGCCTGCTGTATTACGGCGACGATTTCACGGGGGCGACCGATACGCTCGCGACGGCTGCGCGGGCGGGTCTGCGAAGCATCCTGTTGTTCGCGCCGCCGGACGATGCGCGTCTCGATTCGCTGGGAGCGCTCGATTGTCTTGGCATCGCGGGGGTGTCGCGCTCCCTCGCGCCCGCGGCGATGCGCGACGAACTGCGGCCGATTGCCGATCTGGCGCGCCGTCTGAAACCAGCGGTGCTGCATTACAAGACATGCTCGACGTTCGACAGCGCGCCGGACGTGGGCAGCATCGGCGAGGCGGTGCGCACCCTCGCGCCGTCCATGCCCGGTGCGTGGACGGCCATTGTTGGCGGGCAACCGAATCTTGGTCGGTATTGTCTGTTCGGCAATCTGTTCGCTGCGGCGGGGCCGGGGGCCGAAGTGCATCGCATCGACCGGCATCCGACGATGAGCCGTCATCCGGTCACGCCCATGCACGAAGCGGACCTGCGGCGGCATCTGGCGGCGCAAGGCATGACCGGCATCGCGTCGATGCCGTGGACCAGCTACGCGAATCCGTCGGCCACGCCGGCATCGGATGCGCCGTCTCGCGTCGCCCGCTTGATGACGCAATTAGACGCCTTGCTCACTGCCGGCGCCGCTTATGTGCTTTGGGATGTCGCCACCCAGTCCAATCTTCCGGCAATCGGCGCGGCGCTCTGGGCGCATGCCGGACGCACGCCGCTGCTGGCGGTAGGGCCGAGCAGCGTGACGCAGGCGCTGTCGAGCGCGATGGTGCAGCGCCCCGCGTCGCCGCCAGCGCGGATTGCGCCGGCGAACGGCCCGGTGCTGGCGCTCGCAGGCAGTCTGTCTCCGGTCACGGCAAAGCAGGTGAGCGCGGCGCGGTCATTCGAGGTCGTGCGTCTCGATCCGGCGCGACTCATCGAAGCAGATGGGCGCTACTGCGCGTCTGTTGCCGGGACGCTGGGACAACATTTACGCGCCGGGCGGCATACGCTGGCGTGTACGGTGCCCGCGGCCGGTCGTGGTGCGGCGCAAGCGCCGGTGTCCTCGCTGGCATTGGCGCAGGCCGGCGGACGACTGCTGCGACAGGTGTTACGGGACACGCCGGTGTCGCGCGCCGCCATTGCCGGGGGAGACACGTCGAGCCACGGCGTGCGGGCGCTCGACGCATGGGGACTATCCTATGCCGGCACGCTGTCGGCGGGCGCGCCGCTTTGCCGTCTTCACAGCGATCACACCCCGCTCGACGGCATGGAGATCCTGCTCAAGGGCGGGCAGATGGGCGACGAGGATCTGTTCGAGCGGCTGGTGCACGGCACCTGAGAGCCACGCGCCGATTCTCGGATTTCCAGATGCTCAGCGCCTGAACGTCCGTGCCGTCTCTTCGGCGGCCACGCGCAACTCCGGCTCGAATGCGAGCAGATCGTCGAGCGTGAGTCGCCCGATCGGCGCTTGCACGGCGATCGCGGCGCACGCGCGGTTGCGATTGAGCATGACCGGCACGGCAATCGCGATCAGTCCCTGCAAATGTTCCTGATTGTTGATGCCCATCTTGCGACGGCGCGTCTGTCGCAGTTCGGTGCGCAATTCGTCGCGGTCCGTGAAGGTTCGATCGGAAAAGCGCCGCAGCGGTAGCGTGTCGATGAGATGTTCGCGACGCTCCCTGGGCAGAAAACTCAGCAGCAGCTTGCCGCTCGCGGAGCAGTGCAGCGGCACGTGCGAGCCGGGTTGCAAATGCATGCGCAGCGGCCATTCGGTCTCTACCCGGTCCACATAGATCACGTCGTTGCCCGAGAGCATAGTGAGGTTGCACGTCTCGCCGATGCTGGCGACGAGTTGTTCCAGCAACCCGTGACGGGCCGCCGCCGGGCCGGTCTGCATCAGAACGTTGACGGCGAGCGCCCGCACACGCGGCGAGCATTCGTAGCGGCGGTCGTCGTCGCTGCGTGTGATGAGCCACGCGTGTCTGAGTTGGGTCAGTATGCGGTGCACCGTCTGCTTGGGCAGACCCAGTGCGTTCACCAGATCCATCATCGACAGCGGGCCGCCTGCATCGGCCAGCGTTTCGAGCACACGAAACGCACGCACTGCGGCGGCGTTCGACTGATTCGATGCTGCCATGTCGCCTCCTGAGATTTCCCCGCGCTCTCGCCCGTTGTCTCGTTTGGCCGCCGGCGTCTTCAGCGGCGTGCATTTTTGCTATCCCGCGCGGCGATACGTTGCGGTTGACCGGCGTTGTGTCGTTATTGGGATTTTGCATCGGTTTCATCGATTTTGCGGACTTTCCGAGTCCCGAATATCGCGGCACCCTTTACACCCTGGCGCGGTGTCCGGGTTGAGCGGGAATTTGAGACCGGCGGCGCACCTGCGGTTGACTAGATTGGTTACGCGAACCCAATCGAAAAAACCTCAGGAGGCGTCTCATGAATTCACGGGCTCCCGGAGCGGTCCTGTCGCCGTCGAACCGCGGTACGTCGCCATGCGGCGTGCGAGCCGATGCGTCGGATGTCGACACGCAAGTCGGGCAACTGATCGCCCGAGCGCGCGTGGCGCAGCGCGACTTCGCCGCAGCCGGGCAGGGCGCGCTGGATACGGCGGCAAGTGCGGCGGCGTGGGCGATCATGGAGCCGTCGCGCAACCGCCGGCTGGCGGAACTCGCCGTGCGCGATACCGGCCTCGGCAACGTCGACGACAAGATTCAGAAGAACTTCCGCAAGACGCTCGGCCTGTTGCGCGACCTGCATGGCCGCAAGACCACCGGTGTGATTGCCGAAGTGGCGGGCAGGGGCATCGTGGAGATCGCGCGCCCGGTCGGCGTGGTGGCTGCCGTTACCCCGTCGACCAACCCGGCGGCCACGCCGGCGAACAAGATCGTCAATGCGCTCAAGTGCGGTAATGCGGTCATCGTCGCGCCCTCGCCCAAGGGGTATGGCGCGTGCGCGTTACTGCTGCGATTCGTTCACGCGGAACTGGCCAGGGCCGGACTGTCTCCGGATCTCGTGCAGATGCTGCCCGCGCCGATCGGCAAGGCGGCGACGGCGGCATTGATGCGTCAGGCCGACCTCATCGTGGCGACCGGATCGCAGGCGAACGTGCGCATGGCCTACACGAGCGGGACACCGGCGTTCGGCGTGGGGGCGGGCAATGTCGCGTCGATTGTGACGGGCAGCGCGGATCTGGACGACGCTGCGGCGAAGATCGCACGCTCGAAGACCTTCGATAACGCGACGAGTTGTTCGTCGGAGAACAGCGTGGTGATCGAGAGCGGCGTTTACGACGCGATGCTCGGCGCGCTGCATCGCGCCGGCGGCGTGTTGCTCGATGCCCGTCAGGCGCGTGCGCTGGCCAACGTCATGTGGGTGGGCGGCAAGCTCTCGGGGGAGTGCACCGCCAAGCCGGCACAACGGATCGCGCAGCTCGCGGGTCTGGACGACGTAGCGCAGCGGCGTCCCGCATTCCTGATGGTCGAGGAGTCGGGCACCGGCGCGGACTATCCGTTCTCCGGTGAAAAGCTCTCGCCCGTGCTGACCGTCTATCGCGCCCGGGATTTCGACGATGCGATGTCGCTCGTCGCGCGCATCTACGCGTACATGGGGGCGGGACATTCGGTCGGACTGCATGGCGCGGACAGGGCACAGGCGGTACGGCTGGGCGAGACATTGCCGGTCGCTCGCGTGATCGTGAATCAGGCGCATTGCTTCGCTACTGGCGGCAACTTCGACAACGGACTGCCGTTCTCCCTCTCGATGGGCTGCGGCACGTGGGGGAAGAACAACTTCACCGACAACCTTGGCTTTCGCCAGTATCTCAACGTGACGCGCGTGGCGTATCCCATTGCCGCCGACGTGCCCGACGCCGATGCATTGCTCGCCGACTACTTCGGGAGGTTCGGACGATGAACGCGCCCATGAATCCCGCTTCCGTTGCGAGCGCCGCAGCTCAAGAATCGCTTGCCACCGGCGCCGACGTCGGTACGTTGCGCGATCTGATCGAGCGGCAGGCCGAGACACTGGGCGAGCGCCCGTACCTGCTGGCGCTCGGCGAAGACGAGGCGCATGCCGTCGCCCTGACCTTTCACACCTTGCGCGAGGACTGCCGCGAACTGGCGCGGCGTTTCGCCGATGCCGGTCTGCGCCCGGGCGACATCGTGTCCGTGTGCATGGGCAACGGGGCGCAGTCGGCGCGCGTGATTCTCGCCGCGATGTACAGCGGTCTGATCGTCAATCCCATCAATCTGCTCTGTCAGCCGGCGCAGATGCGCTACATCGTCGAGCACTCCGATACGCGGCTCATCGTCGTATCCGAGGCAATGTTGCCCACCGTCACGCAAGCACTCGAAACCGCGCGGGAACAGGGCATGACGCGACCGGTCGCGATCGCGTGCACGTCGCCGGACGCGACCGCGGCGCCCGAAATTCCGCCCATACCGTCCGTACCGCCCATGACGTCCATGACCACCATGTCGCCGGCGCCGCAGCCGATGGCGGACGTCGCCCTGCTCATGTACACATCGGGCACGACCGGCGTGCCCAAGGGCGTGCTGCTCACTCATCGCAATCTGCTCGCCAATGCGGCATTCATCAGCGCGGAGCACCGGTTGACCAAAGATGACCGCGTGCTGGCGTCGTTGCCGCTGTATCACATCAACGGCCTGGTCGTGACGCTGCTCGCCCCGCTGTTCCATGGCGGATCGGTGGTCATGCCGCCCCGGTTCTCGGCCCGTACGTTCTGGCGCGATGTCGCGGCGACGCGGTGCTCGTGGATCAATGTCGTGCCGACCATTGTCGCCTACCTGCTCGAAGGCGGCGTGCCAGACCGTGCCGCGCTGACCGGTCTGCGCTTTTGCCGCAGCGCATCGGCGGCGCTGCCGGCCGATCACCATCGGGCGTTCGAGGCGCGCTTCGGCGTGGGCATCATCGAGACGATGGGCATGACGGAGACCGCCGCGCCCGTCTTCAGCAATCCGTTCGACCCATCGAAGCGGCGCATCGGCAGCATTGGCGTGCCGTCGGGCGGGCAAGCCCGCGTGATACGCCGGGACGGATCGCAAGCCGGTCCCGGCGAGACAGGCGAACTGGTGTTGCGCGGCGCGCAGGTCATGCGCGGCTACTACAAGCGGCCGGACGACACCGCCGACGCGTTCACCGCCGATGGCTGGCTGCGCACCGGCGACCTGGGCTATTGCGACAGCGAGGGGTACTTCTACATTACCGGCCGCGCCAAGGAACTCATCATCAAAGGCGGCGAGAACATTGCGCCGCGCGAAATCGACGAGGCGTTGCTGCGACATCCGGACGTGCTCGAAGCGGCAGCCGTCGGTGTCCCGGACCCGGCCTACGGGCAGGAGATCGTGGCGTTCGTGGTGCTGCGCACCACACAGGCACAGGGAGACGGCACGCGCGAGTGTGCCGATGAGCGGGTGTTGCGCGATCACTGTCTGCAAACGCTGGGGCGCTACAAGACACCGAAGGAATTCCGCTTCGTCACCGAGTTGCCACGCGGACCGTCGGGCAAGGTGCAACGACTGGACCTCCTGCAACGGTAGCGGCTCGGGGGGGGGGGCTGCCGTCCCCCCTCGTGCCGGGCGTTCCTCCGTTGCCGGCCGGCAGGACACGATCGCGTGCGCACGACGTGTGCGACGTCAATACATAGGAGACAGCATGGACAAGCGCATCGGTCGCGTGAAAACGCGCCACATCATTCTTGCGGTCATGTGCCTGATGTACTTCATCTCGTACATCGATCGCGTCAATATTGCCGTTGCCGGCCCGTTCATCCGGCAGGAGATGGGGCTGACAACGGTGCAACTCGGTCTGGTGTTCTCGGCCTTCGCCTACCCGTATGCCGCGATGCAGATCTTCGGCGGATGGCTTGCCGACCGGTTCGGCCCGAAGCTCGTGCTGACCGTGCTCTCGCTGATCTGGGGCGCTGCCACGCTGGCCACGGGCTTCGCCGGGAGCGTTGCGGTGCTGGTGGCCATGCGCTTCCTGCTCGGCGTGGGCGAGGGCGGTGCGTTCCCGACGGCCACGCGCGCCTTCACGTACTGGATGCCCGTTGGCGAGCGCGGTTTCGCGCAAGGCATAACCCACAGCTTCGCCCGTCTGGGCGGGGCGATCACGCCGCCCGTGGTGCTTGCCATCGTCGTCGCCTTCGGCTGGCGGGAGGCGTTCATCGTGCTGGGTGTCGTGAGTCTCGCGTGGACCGTGCTGTACGCGCGGGTGTACACGAACACGCCCGAACAGCACCGTCGTGTGACACCCGAGGAGGTTGCAGAGATCGGCTACCGGTCCGGTGATTGCGAACGCGCCAGGTGTGCCGCGACGCCATGGCGCAAACTCATTCGACGCATGTGGCTCGTGACGTTCGTCGACTTCTGCTACGGCTGGCTGCTCTGGGTCTACCTCACCTGGATGCCCTCGTACCTGCGCGAATCGCAGGGCTTCGATCTGAAGCAACTGGCGTTGTTTACGGCATTGCCGTTGCTCGCCGGCGTGCTCGGCGATACGTTGGGCGGGGTCGTCTCGGACAAGCTCTACAAGGTGACGGGAAGGCTGCGTTTCGCGCGCGTGTCCGTGTTGGTGGCGGGCATGGGCGGATCGCTCGCCTTCCTGCTGCCCATGACGATGGTGTCCGATCCGATGGTCGCGGTGCTGCTGCTCTCGTCGTCGTTCTTCTTCCTCGAGATCACCAATCCGGTGCTGTGGACGCTGCCGCTCGATATCGCGGGTAAATATGCCGGCACGGCGGGCGGAATGATGAACACGGGGTTCGGTCTGGCGGGGATGATCTCGCCCGTGGCGTTCGGCTATCTCATCGAGACAAGCGGCAGCTATAACGTGCCGTTCGCCATCTCGGCGGCGTTGCTGGGGGCGGGCGTCGTCGCGGCCTTGTTCATCGACACGAGCAAAACCGTCGACAGGGATGAGGAACGCGAGGCAGCACTGAGTTCGGGCGAGCGCGCCGCAATGGCGGCGGCCGCCGCGCCGGCGTGGATGACGACGGGCCTGCAACGGCACCCGCTGCGGCGGCCGTTGCGCTGGCGTCGATGACGCCACGCTGGCCGCTCAACGAAAAAAAGGGCGCACCGGCCGGCGTAGGGCGGTGCGCCCCTCGCGCAAGGCGCGACGCGAGAGCAATATCAGCCGGCGCTGCCGCGCTTGCCGCCAAGGTGCGATGCCAGCATGAGCAACGTGCCGCTCACCGCCATCGACACCACACCCATCGCCATCCCCTGACCGATCGAACCCTGTTCGAACTGACGCCACACGAAGATCGATACGGTCTGCACGCCGCTCGGCGCGAGCAGGAGCGACGTGACCAGTTCGCGCGAGGCAATGGCGAACACAATCATCAGCGACGCGCCGAGCGCGGGCATGACGAGCGGCAACGTAATGCGCCGCAGCACGACCCCCGTCGGTGCGCCGTGTACGCGTGCGGCCGCTTCGAGGGAGGCCGCCACCTGGCGCAGCGCGGCGCTGGTGTAGCGCACCGGGTACGGCAGCAGCAGGCAACTGTACGACAGCAGCAGGATGCCCCACGTGTCGTAGGGCGTTACCGGCCAGAACGGCAGGTTCCACGCGAGGATCAGACCCACGCCGACGACAATGCCGGGCAGGGCATGCGGCAACAGGGAGAGGCCGTCGATCAGCACGCGGGCGCGCATCGTCGATTTCACGACACACCAGGCGCACAGAAAGCCCAGCACGCCTGTCGCGAGCGACGTGCCCAGCGCCAGCGACAGACTTGTCACCAGCGCCTGCAGCCCTTCGGCGCCCTGACCGAGCAACGCGGTGAAATGCGCCGTCGTCAGATTGGCGAGGGTCAGCCCGCCCGAGAGCGTGCCGGAGAACGCCGTTGCCAGAATCGAAAGCAGCGGTGCGAGCGTTGCGACGAGCGTCACGAGCCCGAAGCCGATCACGGCGGGCGCTTTCCAGCGTCCGAGGTCGCGTGGTGGCGAGGCGATGGGTTTGCCCGTCTGGGTCTCGAAGTCCTTGCCCGCGGCGAGACGGTGCTGCAATACGAACGCAAACAGCGCAAGCGCGGCCAGTACGACCGACAGTATCGACGCACCGGGAAGATCGATCGGCCAATCGGCAAAGCGGCCTTCGATGGAAGTCACCAGCACCGAAAACCCGGCGCGTGCGCCGAGCGCGGCCGGCGCGCCGAACTCTTCGATCGCCATCGTGAACGCCAGCAGCAGACTGGCCGCGAACGCGGGCAGCGCGAGCGGCAGCGTTACCCGTGCGAATGCACGCCACGCGGTAGCGCCATGCACGCGGGCAACGTCCGCCAGTCGCGAACCGGTGGTGGTGAGTGCACGGGACACGGCGAAGTAGACGACCGGAAAGATGTTGAGCGTCATCACGAAGACGAGGCCGGGCAACGAGAACAGGAACCGTCCGGCGTCCAGCCCTGTGAGTTGCTGGGCGTAGCCGCCCGTTTGCAACAACAGCATCCAGCCCAGCGCCGCGAGGTACGGCGGCACGAGAAACGGCAGCAGGAAGCACAGGTCCCAGAACCGCGCGCCCGGTACGTGAAACAGGCCGCGCACCGCGCCGAGCGCACCGCCGACCAGTGCCGTGCCGAGCGCCACCGACACGCCCAGGCGCAGCGTGTTGGCGACGAGCGGTAGCGTGTCGCCATGCGACAGCGTGGACCGGACGGCGGAGAATGGGGCGGTGAACGATCCCCGCGCGAGATGGGGAAAGACGGCCTGCAACAGGACGAACGCGACCGGCAACGCCACCACGATGGCGAGCGCTGCAACGGTCGCCACGGGCAGTAGGCGGAGCGATTTCACCGTCAGTGCTGGCCGTTGAGTTTGGAAAAACGTGCCAGGACTTCGGCGCGCGAAGCGCTCGACGATTGCGCGTCGCCCTGCGGCAGCAGACGCAGATCCTTGAACGACGCGCGCTTGATGGCGATGTCTTCGCGTGCCGGAATCAGCCATGCTTCGGCAACCATCTGCTGGCCTTCTTCCGAGAGCACGTAGTCGATGAAGCGACGCGCTTCGTTCTGCTGCTTCGACGTGTTGAGAATCATCATCGGACGCGGCGCGATGACCGTGCCGCTCGCCGGGAAGATGACCTTCACGGCTTCGCCCTGTGCGGCGGCAGCGTAGGCCACGTAATCGACCGCACCGAACACGGCAGCCTTCGCCCCTTGCAGTACCGGGTTGAGCGCTTGCGCGTTCGGGCCGGAGACGACCATGCCGTTGTGCTTCAGATCGTCGAAGAGCTTCCACGCTTCGCCGCCCAGACGTGCTTGCAGCCCGAGCAGCAGATCGGCCGAGGCGCCCGAGAGGGCCGGATCGGGCATCGTCACGAGATTGCGATAGGCGGGTTTGGTCAGATCTCGCCAGTCCTGCGGCTCCGGCGTGCCCGATCTGGCGTTCCAGACGATGCCGAGCGCCGAGAGGCCTTGTGCGACGTAGTGGCTCGTTTTGAACGGCGCCGGCACGCGCGAGGCGTTGGCGCTCTGGAACGGGGCGAGCCAACCGCGCTTTTCGAGATCCTGCGCAGTGTCCCATGACGCCGAGATGAGGACGTCGGCACGCGGGTTGGCCTGTTCGGCTTCGATGCGCGCCATGACCTTGCCGGTCGTGGCCTGAAAGACATCGACTTTGATACCGGTCTTCTTCTCGAAACCCGCAGCGAGTTTCTTGCTGAGGTTGCCGGGGCCGGCGGTATAGACGGTCAGCGCATGCGCATGTTGCGCGCCGACACTAGCAGCAAAGGCCATGGTGAGTGTCGCGATAATTTTGCGGTGGAGCATTATGGGCTACCTCGTAATACGTTTGTCAACGCGCCCGTGGGCGAGGATCACGATCTGGTCGGCCAGGGTCTCGGCTTCTTCGCGGTCATGCGTGACATAGACGGCGGTCGTGCCAAGGCGCGCGAGCAGCGCGCCGATGTCGGCGCACAGACGCGTGCGCAGATCGCGGTCGAGGTTGGAGAGCGGTTCGTCGAAGAGCAGCAGCCGTGGGGCCGACACGATGGCGCGCGCGAGCGCTACGCGTTGTTGCTGACCGCCGGAGAGCGCTTGCGGGCGTCTCGCGCCCAGACCGGTGAGTCCCACGAGCGACAGGGCGTCTTCGACACGTTCGGCGCGCTCGGCCCGTTTCACGCCGCGCATTTCCAGCGGGAACGCCACGTTGGCGGCCACGCTCATGTGCGGCCACAGGGCATAGTCCTGAAAGACCATGCCCAGCGAGCGGCGCTCCGGAGCGTGGCACACGCAAGCGCTGGCGACCACAGTGTCGTCGAAACGGATTTCGCCCCCGGTCGGGGCGAGCAGGCCGGCGAGCAGCTTGAGCAAGGTGCTCTTGCCGCACCCTGAGGGGCCGAGCAGCGCAGTCGTGGTGCCGGCCGGGACATCGATGTCGATGCCGTCGAGCACGCGCGCCGCGCCGAACGTCTGGTGCAGCGCGCGCAGCGACACGCACACGCCACCGCGCGACGGCGTGGCGCCGCCTTGCGAAGTGCGAGTGTCGCTCGTCATCAGAAGGTGTGCTTGATGCCGGCCATGGTGCCGAACTGGTTCTTGCCGGCGACCACGTTGGTGCCGAAACCGTTCAGACCAAGGTCGGAGCCGTTGCGGTTCACGACATAGCCCAAATTGACGTAGACGTCGGTACGCTTAGAGAAGCTGTAGTCGGCACTGATCTGGAACGACAGCGGATCGCGGTTCGTGCCGTAGAAGTCCTGATACATGGCGGTGGCCGACAGATCGAGGGCGGGCAGTGCGTGCCACGTCGAGCCGATCCAGTAATAGCTCGAAGCTTCGACCGGACTCTTGTTGAGCGCCGAGAGGTGGATGGCCTTGGCGTTCAGGTAGCGGTAGCCGGCATACAGATCGACGCTTTGCAGCGAGTATTGCACCGCGGCGGCGATGCGGCGGTCCATGTTGCCTTCGTAGCCGCCGACCTTCGAGGTCATGGCGGCGTTCGGCAGGGTCGAGCCGCCGTTCTTCTGGTCGTAGGCGATGACGAACGACAGCGGCCCGCTGGCGTAGCGGATACCGGCGTCGACGACCTGCGCCCGGCGGTTGTCGCCCGGCGTGGTGCTCGCGGCACCGAAGCTCACGTCGTCATACCCCTTGGAGTACTGGATCATGCCTTCGAAGGCGCCCAGTCTGGCGGTGTAACGGAAGCTGTTGTCGAGCCGGTCGGAGAATGCCGTGTCCTGCATCTTGATCGCGTAGACGGCGTTGTTGAGCGGGTTGAACTTGCTCACCCAGTCCAGGAATACGCCGCCCTGACGGCCGATGCTCAAGGCGCCGATGGACGGGTTCGACACACCGACGTAGGCCAGACGCCCGAACTCACGGCTACCCTGTAGCGATTGGCCGTTACCGAGATTGAAGCCGTTTTCGAGCAGGAAGAAGGCCTTGTTGCCGCCGCCGAGGTCTTCGGTGCCCTTGATACCCCAGCGCGAACCGGCGAGATTGCCCGAAGTGACGCGCGTGAGGTTGACGGTATTGCCGGCGGCGTTCGTGTCGGCGTTGGTGAGGAATTCGACACCCGAGTCGATCAGCCCGTAGAGCTGAACGTTCGACTGGGCAAGCGCGGGCGTGGGCAGACTGCTGGCGAATGCCAGACAGCACCCGGCCGCCGCAATGCGGAGGTTGGGTTTCATGACAAGGTCCTCTTTGGGATTAAATTGAGCGGCCAATGTAAGCGGTCAACATGTCGCGAACATGACAATGCGTCGTTATCCGAAAGAGGCGGGAAAGCGCCGTACGTCCGTGAGACAGGACGTACGGCGCGAGCATCACGGCGGCAAACCGCTCGCCTATGACGCCGAGCCCGTCTGAGCCGCGGGAGCGGCCGGCAACGTGATCGTGAACCTGGCTCCGCCGAGCGGCGAGGTGTCGACGCCGACGCGGCCACCGTGGAGCAGGGCGATGCGGCGTACGATGGCGAGGCCCAGACCGAAGCCGCCGGTCGCGCGGTTGCGGCTGCTGTCGAGCCGGTGGAACGGCTCGAAAATGCGGGTGCGCTCCGGTGCCGGCACCCCCTCGCCGTCGTCGTCGACGTAGATCACGATCTCGCCGTTATTGCCGTTATTGCTGCCACCGCCATTGTCGCCGGGCTTCGCGCCGCAAACGATGCGTCGCGTGGCATGGCGCATCGCATTATTGAGCAGGTTCTGTACCGCGCGCGCCAGCAGCTTCGGCTCCACCTCCACGCGATCCGCTCCAGGCTCGGTGGCGATGTCGAGCGCGATGGCGCGCGTGGCCAGCACCTCCGTGCAGTTCGCCGCCAGACTGTCGAACATCAGGCGCAACGAGACCGCCTGGCGCGTGGGCGGCGCCGTGATCTGATCCAGACGGGCCAGCGACAACAGTTCGGTCACCAGGTCGTCCAGTTCGCGGATATCGCCCTTGAGCGCGTTGATCCGGTCGTGCGCATCGGGATCGTGACGGCGCTGCTGCAAGATCTCCAACCCGAAATCCAACCGCGCGATCGGCGTTCGCAACTCGTGCGACACGGCATTGATCATGTCCTTCTGCGCCTTGATGGAGCGCTCGATCCGGTCGGCCATCGTGTTGAACACGCGCACCAGCGCCGTCAGATTCGAGAAACTCGACACCTTCGCGCGCGAACTGAAATCGCCCTCGCCGAAGCGGATGGCCGCGCGATTGAGCGACTTCAGGTCGGACCAGTACCAACGCACCCACGTGAGCACCGCGATGAGCATCAGTAGCGCGACCACCGCATAGGCAAGGTAGTTGATCTGCTTCATGCTCAGGTCGGTGCCGTTCTCGGAAGTCAGCACCCATTGGGAGTCGCGCAGGCGCATGGCGTAGTGTTCGCCATCCGTGCCGTTGACGATCGGCAAGCCGGCTTCGAGATCCTTGCGCAGGTACTCGCGCACGACCGGGAAATTCTCGAGCGGCTCGATTCCGATCTTGTCCTGCGTCCTGGCGGCGAACTCGGCGACGAACTTCGGCCATTCGGATTGCGGGATGTCGCCCAGCTTTTCGTTGATGAGCCACGCGTAGCCGCCGAGTTGCGTCTGCGCCGAGCGATTCATCGTGTCGAAAAACAGATGCCCGAACGTGTAGGTGATGATCAGAATCGAAGCGACGACCGAAACGCCTACCAGCGCATACAGCTTCAGGAGCACACGAAACATGGGTCAACTCTCCCAGGCCGACGGGCTGAACAGATAGCCACGGCCCCAAACGGTCTTGATCCGCTGCGGCTCTCCGTCCGTGTCCTCGAACCGCTTGCGCAACCGGTAAATGCCTACATCCACGGTGCGATCGATGCCGTCGAATTCGATGCCGCGCAATTGCTGAAGGATTTCATCGCGCGTGACGACGCGTCCCGCGCCGCGCGCCAGAATCAGCAGCAAACTGAATTCGTTGGACTTGAGTTCGATGGGCGCGCCGCGCCAGAACACCATGCGGTCGCGCGGCACGATGCGCAACTGGCCGAACGCCAGTGCGTCGCCGCTCTCGACTTCCACCTCGGCCATCGGCATGGCGCGGCGCAGGAGCGCGCGCAGACGAGCGAGCAGCAGGCGTGGCTCGACCGGCTTGACGACGTAATCGTCCGCCCCGACCTCCAGTCCCGCGACCTGATCGTAGGTGTCCTCACGGGCGGTGAGAATCAGAATCGGCGTGGCGCTGAGTGCACGCAACTGGCGGCAGATTTCCATGCCGTCCATGCCCGGAAGCATCAGATCGAGGACCACGATGTCCGGGGAAAACGCACGAAAGCGTTCCAACGCGCGCGCCCCGTCGCTCACTACCGTCACTTCGAAGCGGTAGGCGTGCAGATATTCGGTAACGAGCGCGGCCAGACGCGCATCGTCCTCGACCAGCAAGACACGGTACATGGCCGTCTTTCCTTTTGCGTTGTGCTGTGCCGCACACCACCGGCGGCACTCCCGTGATGCGCATTCTACTTCCCCGAAGCCCCGTCGGGCGGGCGTTTCAAACCTGCGAACAAATGAAAACATTTGTTCACAACTCTCCTAAATCGCGTAACAGCCATCGGCGGCCTTCTTACCTACCATGCGATCACCCTGCGATCGCTGTGCGGTTCGCACTTCCGTCTCACGACAGTTATTCACCGGAACTTGTAGGAGTCCCATGAAAAGCCGCTATTCCCGCCCGGTCAGCACCGCGCGCCTTCTTCGCACCGAGCGAAGCCTTCGCGGGCGTCGTCCGATGCAACGCATCGCGATGGCCGGGGCGGCCGGATTGCTGTTCGTCGGCGCCGCTTCGCAAGTCCATGCCGCCGAGCCGGCGCGTTACAGCGGCATTCAGCAGGATCAGAGCCTGCCCACGAACGCGACGGATGGCGGCTACGAGTTCACCATCGGCGGCGGTATCGGTTATTCGCCGCGCTACATGGGAAGCGACGAATACCGCGCAACGCCTGCGCTGAACCTTGCCCTGCAAACTCCCATCGGGGTGTTCGTCGGACTGGGCGGCATTGGTTACCGCCTGTCGTTGCCCGCGGGCTTCTTCCTGTCGGCCGCGCTGTCGTACGACGGGGGCCGCAAGGACCGCGCGAAGGGGCTCGATTCGGGCTCGGACAAGCTGCGTGGCATGGGCGACATCAAGGGTTCCGTCTTCACCACGCTGCAAGCCGGCTATGCCATCGGCGATGTGGCGGTCGTGAGCGTGGCCACCGACATTCCCTTGACCAACCGGGATCGCGGCAATGTCTATCGATTCGCCGTGGACGGCGTTATCTACAAGTCCGCCGCGGATTCGGTCGGCATCGGCGCGACGGCGCACTTCGCGAGCGGCAAATACGCCCAGACCTATTTCGGCGTGAGCGCCAATCAGAGCCTGAATTCTGGCTACCGGCAGTACGCCCCCGGCGGTGGCCTGTACGGCGTAAGCCTGACGGCGAACTGGACGCACAAGTTCACCAAGCACTGGAGCACCACGGTTGCGGGTGGCGTCATGCGCTATACCGGCAATGCCTCCAGGAGTCCCATCGTTTTCAACAAGACCAACTATCAGGCGGCCGCGACGCTCGACTACACGTTCTGAGCCTGTCGCAGTTCCGTTCCCCAGCGTTGCGAGGCAAAAGCCATGCGAATTCTCGTCACCGGCGGTACCGGTTTTGTGGGCGGCGCCGTTGTCGCCCAACTTCTCAAGGACGGGTTCGGACCGTCGTTGTTGCTGCTCGTGCGTGCGCGCACCAGCGGTGACGGTCTGGCCCGGGTGTGCGCCGCAATGGACCGCTTTCGCGTGGCGCCGGTGCATCGCCTCACGCTCACCGAAGCGAACATCGTGTGCGGCGATCTTGCGCAGCCGGTGACGTTCGAGGACGACCCGCGCATGCGCCGCGTCACGCACGTGATTCACGCAGGTGCGATCGCGAGTTTCTCTGCGCACCCGCAACTCGATGCCGTCAACGTGAGCGGCACGCTGGCATTGGCGCGCGCGGTTGCCGCATCACCGGTGCTGGAGCGCTTCGTGCACGTGGGCACGGCAATGGCCTGCGGCGACTCCCTGTCCGGGCTCGTGCCGGAGTCGCATGAACTTGCGCTCGCCGACCATCAGGTGGTGGCATACACGGCGTCGAAGGCCGAGGCCGAGCGCCGGCTGCGACGCGAGTGGCCCGGTCTGCCGCTGGTGATTGCGCGCCCGTCTATCGTGGTGGGGCATACGCGTCTGGGGTGCGAGCCGTCGGGCAGTATCTTCTGGATGTTCCGGATGGTCCAGCTCCTGGGTGCATTCACTTGCAGCCTCGACGATCGGCTCGACGTTGTACCGGTCGATTTCTGTGCCGATGCGCTCATCGACCTCGCCTTTCTGCCGCGCTTGCGTCACGACCTGTACCACGTCTCGGCAGGCGAGGGCAGCGCGCGCACGATTCGCGAGATCGAGGCGGCACTCGCCCGCGCGCGTGGCGTGGCGCCGCTCGGCGAGCGCTTCCGGCATATCGGCGAGGCGGACATCGACCGTCTGACGCCCGCATTGGCGCGTGAGCTGGGGCGTGGCAACAGTCGACTGATGGCGAAGGCGTTGCGTCGCTACGGGGCGTTCGCGGCGCTCGATTACATCTTCGATAACCGGCGTTTGCTGGGCGAAGGCACGCCGCCGCCACCGCCCGTTACCGACTATCTGGGCGTGTGCGTGCGCACGTCCGAATCCACGTCGGTTGCCGAACAGATGGCATGGGATTTCAAGTGAGACCGTAGGAGACCGGTCCGACGCGCCGGTCCGGTTCGCGGTGCGACGAGTGCCGTGCGGCGTACGATGGGGTCGTCGTCACGTGTCACCGTATCGCGGCCGGATCGGCGGCGTCTTTCGCGAAGCATTGCGCGAGAAAGCGCTCGGTGGGGCGCGATAGCGCATCGGCGTGCGGCACGAGCGCGGTGAGCAGACGCTTGAGACCGTGCGGCGGGTCGATTCGTACCGTGGCGAGCGCGGCGTCTTCATGACGCATCGACATTGCCGAGACGAAGCCCACCCCCATTCCGGCGCGCACCGCCTCCTTGATACTCTCGACCCCCGCGAGTTCGAGCGCTATGCGCGGTTCGAGCCCCGACACCGAGAATGCGCGCGCCACCAACGCCCGCACCCCGGAGCCCGGCTCGCGCATGATGAGCGGATACGCGGCGATGGCCTGCAACGATGCCCCGTCGGGCTGCCGAGCGAGTGGATGATCGGCGCGGGCGATGGCGACGATCTCGTCGTCGCGCCACGGTCGCACGGCGATCTCAGGCGACAGGCCCGGCGGCACCGCGCCTTCGATGAACGCCACGTCCAGCCGGTCGAGCTGCGCCACGATCTCGCTCGTGTTGCCGTCGATGATGTGCAGCGCCACGGCCGGGTAGCGTTGATGAAATTCCGCAATAACGTACGGCAGGAGATAGCTCGCCGGCGTCGTACTGGCCCCGATGCGCAAGGCACCCGTTTCCAGTCCGCGCAGGCTATCGCGCAGGGCAAGCGCCTGACGGTAATCCTGACGTAGCTTGTTGGCGTACACGGCAACCTGTTCGCCCACGGCGGTCAGACGGATGCCACGGCCGTCGCGACGATACAGCGGCTCGCCGAACGATTCCTGTAACAGGCGCAACTGGCCCGACACGGCGGGCTGCGACAGATGCAGCGCCTGCGCCGCGTGGCTGATGTTGCCCAGTTCGGCCACTGTCGCGAACGTGAGCAATTGGTCCGGTGTCATATCGTCAAATCCATCGGCAATGGTGATGATTGGTTCTCATCATAGCCATTATTCGGATGATTAACTTGACGGCAGGCACTTCAGGCCGTCGGCTCACCGGCTGCGAAGCAGCAGCGCGATACCGGCGCCAAGCACCACCAGATTCACGGCGTTGACGAACTGCCGGCGCGAGAGCCGCAGCGTGATGTGCTTGCCGAGCCACATCCCGGCGATCATCGCGGGCAGGAGCGAGGCGGCCGTCGCCAGCATCGACACGTCGGCATAGACGCCGGCGAACAGAAACAGTCCGGCGCGGGCCAGCGTGCTGAAGCCGATCAGCGTCGCCTGCGTCACGCGCATGGCTTCGACTCGCTCCAGGCGGCTCGTCAGATAGATGGCGAAGACGAAGCCGCCGCTGCCGAACATCGCCCCGAACATGCCGCCGGCAACACCGAACGGAACGGCCCAGCCCTGAGCCAGACGCGATTTCGCGCGTGGTCCCATCAGCGAAAACACGGCATAGCCGCAAACGAACCACGCGAGGGCGCGCAGCAGGATCTCGGGTCGCATGTGCAGCAGCAACGCGCCGCCCGCGATGCTTCCCGCCAGAATGGCAGGCAGCAGGCGACGGAGTTCGCTCGTGTCGGCCGCCCGGGCATTGCGCACGACATTGCCGGACGCGGCGCCGAAGTCCAGCAGCGCGAGCATCGGCACGATCTGCGCGACGGGCATCGCATAGGCGAGGATCGGGCTGGCGACGAGCGCAGTGCCGAAGCCTGCGACGCCGAAGATCACATACGCGACGACGAGCGCGGCGCTCATCAGAAGCCAGTGACCCGGTGACGGAAGCGCGGCGCACAGTGCGTCGAACGAGGTGATGGGCAGTATGGGCAGCATGGTGACGGACGAGGGATTCGATGCGGGTGCGGCCGTAGCTGGCACGCGGTTTTTCCGTCAGCATAGGGCCGCGTGCAGGCGAGGCGCCAATATAGAATGTGGCGATGTTCGATCTCGAAATGGCATGGTCATGGTGTCGCTGCGGCAGTTGCGTTATTTCCTGGAAGTGGTCGACGCGGGCGGATTCAGCGCGGCGGCCGAGCGTTTGTTCATTGCGCAGTCGGCGTTGAGCCGCCAAATCTCCGAGCTTGAACGCGAGTTGCAGGCCGTGCTGCTCGAACGCTCGTCGAAAGGCGTGACGCTCACCCCCGCCGGGCGCACGTTCGTCGACGAGGCGCGACGCGTGCTCACCACGTTGGAGGGCTCCGTCGCGCTCACGCGCAGCGTGGCGCGCGGCGAGCAGGGTACCGTGCGGCTGGCGCACTCCAGTTCGGTACCATTTGCCGGCGCGCTGCCCTCGGCGCTGTTTGCGCATCTGCAAGCGAATCCCGGCGTGAGCGTCGACATCTCGACGCTGTCGTCGGAACAGCAGCAGGACGAAATCGAGGCGGGGCGTATCGACGTGGGATTGGTGCGGCTGCCGGTGCTGCGCCCCGCGCCGTCGCTCCTTTGCGAGACGATTGCGCAGGAGCGCCTGCTCTTGCTCGTGCCCGCCGGACATGCGCTTGCGAGCCGCACATCGGTGAGCGTGGCGGCGCTGGCGCCGGTGCCGTTCGTGTCGCTGCCGCACCGCGAGCGTGGCGGACTGAGTTATCGCGTCGCACAACTGTGCCAGCAGCACGGCTTTTTCCCGCGCGCGGCGGTCGCGACCTCGCGCAAGACCACACTCGTCAACCTTGTCGCCGCGGGATTCGGTGTGGCGATCGTGCCGGAAAGTCTGGCGGCGCTGGCGGGGCCGAACGTGCGCCGTGTCGTGCTCGACGACGCGAATGCCGACAGCGAAATTGCGTTGCTGCGCCGCCGCGACGCCAGCGCGCTCGCGGTTTCGCTGAGCGAGGCCATGCGCCGGGCGACGGACATGGCGCGACCGACCATGTCGCAGTAAGTCCCGCGTAAGCCGTGCGTGAGAGTGTGGCTGCACAACGATCGGAAAGTGGCCTCGGCGCGAGGCATCGAAGCGGGCGCCAAAGCCGGGAAAACGGAGCGGAAACACGCGAGGAAACCCTCAAGTCCGCCGTTTTTTCTCCCGTTATACTTTTCGGCACAGGCTGAAGACAGCCAACGTGTGGCGCAGACGTCTACCCGGCGTTTTACGTTTCCTGGCAGTTCCGGCGACCGTCCCGCCCTCGTCATAACAAGCAGATCAGAGACGCGAGGAGACTGACGATGGGGCTATTGATGGGGCTATTTGCGCGCTCAAGGGGAGCCGCGCAGACCAACATCATGAGCGAGGTGGCCGGCAGCGCGGGCACCCTCGGTGTGGAGTTGTGCGATATCGCCGGCAACGTCGATGAAATCGCCGTGCGTATCAAGCGTCAGGCGGAAGTGTTTCAGGCGCTTCGCCGCGCCGCCACCGATACCAGCGAAGGCAATCAGCGTATCGCCGGCGCCGCCCGCGACGCCCGCGACGTGGCCGACCGGGCCAGCGCGGAAATTGCGGCGTCGCGCAGTACGGCCGACGCCTCGCTGGCTTCCATTCACGGACTGGTCGAAGGGGTTTCCGGCATGGCCGACGAGATCTCGGGACTGCGCGAAGCCCTCGATCACGTGGGCAAAGTCGCCGAGGGAATTTCCGTCATCGCCCGGCAGACCAATCTGCTCGCGCTCAATGCCGCCATCGAAGCCGCGCGCGCAGGTGCTGCGGGCCGCAGCTTCGCTGTCGTGGCGACGGAAGTGAAACTGCTCGCGAGCAAGACGGCCGAGGCCACGCAGCAAATCGAGCACACGCTCGCCGCACTGAGCGAGCGCACCGAGCGGCTCATGCGCGAGAGCAATGCGAACGTCGCGCGCGCCAACGACGCCCGCGAAGGCACCCGCGCCATTGCCAGCGTGATCGAGACCGCCGCAAGTGCGCTCGACACGTTCGACCAGCAGGCCGGGCAGATTGCGCAGGCGAGCGAAGCCATCGAAAACGAATGCAATACGCTCGCCGCACACGTCGACGAAATGGCCGACGGCGTGACACATTCCGCCGATCACGTTGAAAGTGCGCGCGAGCGCATCAACGGCTTGTTATCGGTGTCGGAGCATCTGATTGGCCTGATCGCCGAGGCGGACGTCGAAACGGAAGACACGCCGTTCATTCGCGCGGTGCGCCGTGCCGCCAAGCAGGTCGGCGAGAGCTTCGAAGCCGCGCTGGCGAAGGGCAAGATCAGCGAACAGGAGTTGTTCGACCGGCGCTACGAACCCATTCCGGGGTCGAATCCGCAGCAATTGATGGCGCGCTTCACGCGCTTTACCGACGAGACGCTGCCGGCGATTCAGGAGCCGTTGCTAAACATGAACGAGCGCATCGCGTTCTGCGCGGCGGTCGACGAAAACGGCTACCTGCCCACGCACAATCGCAAGTTCTCGCAGGCGCCGACCAACGACCCGGTATGGAACGCGGCGCACTGCCGCAACCGCCGGCTCTTCAACGACCGCACCGGCGCGGCTGCCGGGCGCAATACCAAACCGCTGCTGCTGCAAACTTATCGCCGGGATATGGGCGGCGGGGAGTTCGTGGTGATGAAGGATGCGTCTGCGCCCATTTACGTGAACGGGCGTCACTGGGGAGGCTTCCGTATCGCCTATCGCGTGGCGCGCTAAGAGAGACAGAGACGGCATGAGAAACGCGCCGCCGACCTTGCCGTCGGCGGCGCGTTTCGTTTCTACCCGGGAGTGCGGCGTGGATCAGTAGCCGTGGCGGTAGTAGCCCCGGCCATAGTAGCCGCCGTAATAGCCCCGGTACGGGCGGCCGTAGTAGACCGGCGGCGGGCCGTAATAGACCGGTGCCGGTGCCACGTACACGGGCGGCGGGGCGACATAGACCGGCGGGGGCGGCGCCACGTAGACCGGTGCCGGTGCATAGACCGGCGCCGGCGCGATCAACGGTACGCCAATACCGATCCCGACCGAGACGTGCGCCTGCGCCGTACCGATCGCACCCGCGGCGAGCGCGATCCCGGCGATGGCAAGGGCGGCAAACTTGGTTTTCATGACATTTCTCCTGCGGACTTGGCAGCGTACTGATGACAGCGCCCGGACGGCACCATGCCGTTCGACGCGCCCGGTGCCCGCCGGCACCCTGGTTCGTCAGATTCCTTGACTTTACTTTACTGAAGTTCCGGTACGCGGTCCTGTCGCAATTGTTGCAAAGTATGCGCACTTGACCGGTATGGGGAACGTTCGGGCGTAGAAAAGGGGCCGCCAAACGTATAAATCAGACCCCTATTCTATGCAGAATCAACGCTTTGCGCTGGTTTCGGTTGACATCGTGCGGGCCCCCGCCTCAAAGGGATGGCGCGCGGCAAGCGACACTTGTTACATTCATTTACATGCGGCGCGCGCGGTGTGGGGCAAAAACAGCGGGCGAATGCCACTTCCGCGGCATTCGCCCGTTGCCGGCGTCCAGCGTTCACGATGTCTACGACGTCGTATACGCGTGCAACGCCTTCTCCTCCCTGCTAAATCGTATTTCCCGTGTTTCCGCGAAATCCTCGCGCGAGCCTCGCGGCGCACGGCGGTGCTTTATTGGTGGAAGCGCGCCCTGGCGTCTGCCACGCAACTGTCCTTGCTGCTGCCCGAGAGCGCGTCGCAGCGTTCCATCGCGGCCTTGTACTCGGCCTTGTTGGCGTCGGCATTGGCGTCCTGACGGGCGGCCGCGGTGTCCTTGGACGATTCGCGGCTCGTGCGCATCACCTTGGCGTCGCCGTAGGCCTTGGTCTTGGCCGCCTTGGCGTCCTTCATGCACACGTCTTTGTCGTTGCCCTTCTTGTCATCGCAGCGCAGCTTGGCGACGTCATAGTCGGCGTCGGCCTTGGCAATGGCAGCGTCGTAGCGGGCCTTGGGCGTTTGCTTGTAGTCCGCTTCGGCGTTGGCCTTGGCGATCTTTTCCTTGCCCTTCGCGTCCTCGACGCAGATTTTCTTCGCATTGTCCTTCATGCTGTCGCAGCGCGCGGAAGCCGCCTTGTAATCCGCTTCGGCGGATTTCTGCGCAGCGTCGTAACGGTCCTTGGCAGCCGCATCGGCGGCGCTCGCCGCAGTGGTGCTCAGCATGCCTGCTGCCGCGATACAGGCACAGGTCAGGACATTCATGGCGATTCGATGTGACATCTCGGAGTCCTCCTTGGCTAGGATGGTAGCGAGCATGAGGCGCGCCGCCGAAGCGCCGCGCGTCGACTTTCGGGGGGATACCGGTCGGCGGTGGGCCGCGAGTACCTCGGGCAACTGGGCCGATCACGCGGTATTACTTGTTCCGGTCGGCTGCGCCCTGAATGGCTTCACCTCCCTTCTCGACGTCCTTGCCCGCGCCGTGGATGGTGTTGCAGCCGGCGAGGCCCAGGGCGAAGCTCGAGAGCAGAGCGATGGCGATCAATCGTTTCATTTTGATTTCTCCTTGGTGAGAGGATGTCGTCCGAGGCGCAATGGAAGCGCGAAGGGGGGAGGTCATTGCCCGCCTCCCGGCGGGCAATGACCTGCGTGAGCCTGCGTGAACCTGCGTGAGCGAAAGCGCGATCGCGCAATGCTGACTTACCAGAGCTTGTGCTGGTTATTCCAGGTGTCGACTTCGCGTTCGGCGTCGGCCTTCGCCTTGCCGTAGCGCTCCTGGATCACACCGACGAACTTGTCGCGATTGCCCTCGATCTTGAGCAGATCGTCGTCGGTCAGGTTGCCCCACTGCTTCTTCGCTTCGCCCTTGAGCTGGTTCCACTTGCCCTTGATCAGATCCGAGTTCATAGCAACTCCTCAGTGTTGGGTTGGATTCACGTCCTCTGACCCGCCCGTGGGGGCGGCGGGAGGTGATTCCATGGTAGGGAGTGCGAAGTGTTTGCGCTGTCAGCCGCGTTGTCGTCGCGGTGTAGGCGGAGTCGGGTTGCGCTGTCAGTGCATTCCGACCGGCGGACGTGGAGGCTGCTCGGGCGGAGACGATTGTGGCGATTGTGGCGATTGTGCCGACTGGGAGGACCGGTCTGACTGAGAAGACGCCGGCGGCTCGTCTGGCCGGCCGTCGGCCACGGTGGGACCTGTCTGCGCGGCCACGGTACTCTCGGTGATTTCCGTGGCGATTTCGGGGGCGTCTGCCGGATTGCAAAGCGGCAGCACCACCTGAATTTCCGTGCCGAGACGTTGCGGAAGCGAATGAATGTCGATGCGCCCGCCCTTGGCCGAGACGCGCTGGCGCATGCCGAACAATCCATGCGTCTTGGGCTTGTTGAACTGATCGTGCGTGAGGCCGATACCGTTGTCGATCACTTCGAGCCGCACACGCTGGCCGTCGCACGCGAGCGCCACGCGCACCGCCGTCGCGCGCGCGTACTTGCCCGCGTTCGTCAGCGCTTCCTGCGCCACACAAAACAGCACGATGGCGGTCGATTCGGGCAGCGCGAAGTCTTCTTCCGGCAAATCGAGATCGAGTTGCCAGTGTTGCTGATCGGCGGCTTCCTCGGCCAGCGAGCGCAGCGCCGTGACCAGGCCGAAGTTGATCAGCACGGTCGGGCGCAGGTTCTCGATGATGCGACGCTTGGTCTGAATACCGGAGTCGAGGTTGCGCTGCGCGCGTGCGAGCTTCTCGGAAATCACAGGGTCGACGTTGCGCAATTTGTGGTGAGCCCACGTCACGTCCATCTTGCACGCCGTGAGAATCGCACCGAGTTCGTCGTGCAGTTCACGCGACAGACGTGTTTTTTCGTCCTCGCTGACGTTCTGCAAGTGCGTCGCCAGTTCGTCGAGTTGCTCGGTGCGCTCGCGCACGAGCCGGTCCAGATGCGCCTGCTGCTCGTGCAGCTGATCTCGGGCGAGTTGTTCCTGCCGCATTTGTTTGCCGAGCGTGCGAAACAGCAAAATGAACAGCAGGATCGTGAGCACCGACAACGCGCCGGCGCTGATGGCGGAGATCGCCTGATCGAAGCGGCCGTCGTCCTGGGCCGTGCGCGCACGGGCCAGTTCGCGGTTGTAGAGATCGGTGATACCGGTCTGCACCGGTTCCATCGTCCCGAGGCCGAGATTCGACGGGGCGAGCGCCTCCTCCAGTGTCATTTCTCCTTGCATAACGGCCAGGCGTGCGGTGTCCATCGCCGTGATGCGCTGCGAGAACAGTTGCATGACGCGCGCGAACTCATGCGTCGCCTGATCGTCGTGCACATTCTGATAGTGCTGGATGATCAGGGCGGAAAGGTCGCGAATGCGCCGCACGGCCGACAGGTACGGATCGAGATAGGCCGGATCGCTCGTGAGCAGATACCCGCGCTGGCTTGCCACGACGGTAGACGTACGCGCAATGATCTCGTTGAGCTCGTTGGCGGTCATCATGTTTTGCAGCGCCGCTTCGTAGGTGGACGCGAGCCGCCGATGCGCCGATTCCAGCCCGATCAGGCTGCCGACCGTAATCACGATCGCGGCGATCATGGCGATGATCCAGCTTCTGCGACGTAACCAGGACGTGAACAATCGGGGCATGGGGAACAGTAGGCCTTGCGCGGCGTTGATACGACGGTGGAGGGGCCTTTCGGCGCGATGCGCTTCGATCATACGGCGAAAATCAAGCCATCCGGGCAATTGTCAGCCAATTCCTACGCAAAAACCAGCGTCGCGCGGGCAGTTCCGTGAGCGGCGTTTTTCTACTATTCACTCAGCAACCTGAGGTCCGCATTGCGGGATGTGCCTTCGGCAGTGTCGCCGCGCCGGCCACGGGGAGCAGAGAAAGTCTCCGGGAAATGTCGTTTCAAACCAAGGAGAACGCCATGCTGAAGTGGGCTTTGTTGTTTGCATTGATCTCGATCGTGGCCGGCCTGTTGGGCTTTACCGGGATTGCTGCCGGTGCCGCCGGGATTGCGAAGATTCTGTTCGTGCTGTTCCTGGTGCTGTTCGTGATCTTCCTGCTGCTCGGTCTGACCGTCGCCAAGAAGATCGTCGACTAGATACCCGACCACATACGAGGAGGTTGCGATGCTTCACTACGCTGTCGTTTTTTTCGTGATCGCGCTGATCGCCGCCGTTTTCGGCTTCACCGGAATTGCCGCGGGCGCCGCCGAGATCGCGAAGATTCTGTTCTTCATCTTCCTGGTGATCTTCCTGGTCACGCTGCTCTTCGGGGTGTTCCGACGATAGACGCCATCAGGGAGGCAGGGCGGCTTGTGCCGCCCTTTTTGCCATATCTGCATAGCCGTGTCGCCGTCCACTCGCCCGATCCGAAGCACCGAAGCACCGAAGCACCCAATGGCGTCGACAGGACCGGCGCCTCCCGAAACCCCGTCCAACTCGCATAACCGCTACAGGAGGATTCGCCAATGCACACCGCCAAGCAAGCCAAGCAGCACGCCAACGAGCACGGCAAGCACGCGATGACCGGCAATGGTCACAGCCAGCACGCGGGTGGAGATTTCGAAATCGACGTTCGTGCGCTGCGCGAGCGTGCCCGGGAGCACCTCGACGACGGTGCCGTCACGGAAGACTACCGTGCCGATCGCGATGCGGTCGTGCACATGCTCAACGACGCGCTCGCGACCGAACTCGTGTGCGTGCTGCGCTACAAGCGTCACCATTTCATGGCCACGGGCATTCACGCCGAGCCCGTGGCGGCGGAATTCGCCGAGCATGCGGCCCAGGAGCAGGATCACGCGGATCGCATCGCGGCGCGTATCGTGCAACTGGGCGGCGAGCCCGATTTCTCGCCGGACAGCCTCTCCTCGCGCAGCCACGCCGAATACGTCACCGGTAGCAATCTGCGCGACATGATTCGCGAAAATCTCGTCGCCGAGCGTATTGCGATTGAGAGTTACCGCGAGATGATTCATTATTTGGGCGATCGGGATACCACGACCCGTCGCATGCTCGAAGAAATTCTCGCCGTCGAGGAGGAGCACGCCGACGATATGCGGGATCTGCTCGACCGGGAGTGACGGCCATGGCGCGCGCATCGAGATCACGCAAGCGCGGCCAGCCGGCCGACGGGGACAGTCTCTGGAGCTTAGATGTCACTGACAATAAAAATCCTCATTGCCGACGACCATGCCATCGTTCGTACGGGCTTCAAGCAGTTCATTGCCGACGAGTCGGACATGGAAGTGCTGGGCGAGGCCGCGAGCGGGGACGAAGTGATTCGTGCCGTACGCGAGACCAAATTCGATGTCGTGTTGCTGGATATCGCCATGCCTGACAAGAACGGCATCGACACCCTGCGCGTGATCAAGCAGCTCAGGCCCGAGCAGGGCGTGTTGTTCCTCTCCACGTATCCGGAAGCGCAGTATGCCGTGAATCTGCTGCGCGCCGGGGCCGACGGCTATCTGATGAAGGACGCCGCGCCCGAGGAGATCATCCGGGCAATCCGCACCGTGGCGCGCGGTCATCGCTACGTCAGTGAGGTGACGGCGGATCTGCTTGCGCAAAAGCTCGACAAACCGGTCGACGAACCGATGCACGAGCAACTCTCGGAGCGCGAGTTCCAGGTGTTCTGCAAGCTGGCGCAGGGGCGCACGCCCACCGAGATTGCCGACGAGCTGCATCTGTCGGTGAAGACTGTCAGCACATATCGTGCGCGGGTGCTGGAGAAGATGCATTTGAAAACCAATGCCGACCTGACGCTTTATGCGCTCAAGAACGGCTTGATTAGTTGAGAGAGAGGCTGTCATGTCAACCGGGAACGCGGCAACGCTTACGGGGTCCCGTTTGCCCCTGAAGGTGCTGCTGATCGAAGACTCGGCGGTGATTCGCGAGAGCCTGTCCGAAGCGCTCGGGTCGACCGGGATGCTGGAAGTGACAGGGGTGGCGGAGACGGCCGACGACGCGGTTCGCACCCTGGAAAACGATTCCTTCGACGCGGTGATCGTCGATATTCAATTGCGGCGCGGCTCCGGCATGGACGTGCTGTCTTACCTGCACAGCAAGGGCATGCTGGAAAAGCTCATGGCCATCGTGCTGACCAATTACGCGTTGGCGACCTACCGTAAGCGTTGCCAGCAACTGGGCGTGCAGCACTTCTTCGACAAATCGCTGGAGTTCGACCGGGTCATCGAGGTGCTCGACGAGTTCGCGACCGGTCGTCAGGCGTGAATCCGGCGGCTGCGGCGCACACGACAGACCCCGGAGACTCCCTCTGCCCATAACCCTCACAATTCGGCATAAAGAGATCAAATTTTATTATTTTCAACTATTTAGGCGCATGGGCTAGAATGTCGCCTTTGCGCTAAATAGAGTCTTGGCGGCGGCACTGCGGGCGTTTTCGGCAGTGGGGCTGCTATTTTTTTGCATGATCGAACTCCAGAACATCACCCAGCGCTTTGCTGGACCCAAGGGGCCGATCGACGCGCTTTCCAATATCAGCCTGTCGATCGAGCGCGGCGAAGTCTTCGGCATCATCGGCCGAAGCGGCGCCGGAAAGAGCACGCTCGTGCGTGTCATCAACTTGCTGAACCGTCCCAGCGATGGCACGGTGCGGGTCGACGGTCAGGATCTGACCTCGTTGTCGTCGGACGAATTGCGTCAGGCGCGCCGCCGCATCGGCATGATCTTCCAGCATTTCAACCTCCTGAGCTCGCGTACCGTCTACCAGAACGTGGCGCTGCCGCTCGAACTCGCCGGCGTGAGCGCGGCAGAGATTCGCGCGAAGGTGTTGCCGTTGCTCGAACTCGTGGGCCTGACGGCACAGAAGGACCGCTATCCGTCGCAGATCTCCGGCGGCCAGAAGCAGCGCGTGGGGATCGCCCGCGCCTTGGCGAGCGAGCCGCAGGTGCTGCTCTCGGACGAAGCCACCTCGGCGCTCGATCCGGAGACGACCCGCTCGATCCTCGACCTGCTCAAGCGCATCAACCGCGAACTGGGGCTGACGGTCGTGCTGATTACGCACCAGATGGAAGTGATCAAGCAGGTCTGCGATCGCGTGGCGGTACTCGATGCCGGACGCGTGGTCGAGCAGGGGGCGGTGATCGACGTGTTCCTGCGTCCCCGGCACGACGTCACACGCGCGCTGATCGGCGACGTGATCGCGCAGGAGCTGCCCGCCGGTGTGCGCGAGCGCGTGGCATCGCGCATCGGCAACGGCCACGATCATCTGTACCGTCTCGCGTTTTCGGGCGCGGGCGTGGACCAGCCGCTGCTCTCCGAAGCCATTCGCCGCTACGAACTCGATTTCAACATCCTGCACGGCCAGATCGACGAGATTCAGGGGCAGGCATTCGGATCGCTCGCCGTGATGGCGGGCGGCACACCGGCCCGCGTGGCCGAAGCCATGGCGTTCCTCGCCAGTGAAGGCGTCGTCGTCGAGGAGTTGAGCCATGTGGAGTGAAATGTTCGATCTGTTCGTCTCCTCGTTCTGGGAGACGCTCATCATGGTCGGGATTTCCGGCCTGATCGGCGCCGTGGTCGGCGTGCCTCTGGGCGTGCTGTTGTATCTGACGGATCGTAACGGCGTGTTGCAGAACCTGCCGACCAACCGGGTCGTCGGGATCATCGTCAACGCCGTGCGCTCGACGCCGTTCATCATTCTGCTCGTGGCCGTGATTCCGTTCACGCGCCTGATCGTGGGCTCATCCATCGGTACGATGGCCGCCGTGGTGCCGCTTACCATCGCTGCCGCGCCGTTCGTCGCCCGTCTGGTGGAGACCGCGCTGCGTGAGGTCGACCGCGGGCTGATCGAAGCCGCGCAGTCGATGGGTGCGACGACTGGCCAGATCGTCATGAAGGTGTTGCTGCCCGAGGCGCTGCCCGGGATCGTTGCCGGTCTGACGATCACGTTCGTGAGTCTGGTGGGTTATTCGGCCATGGCTGGCGCCATCGGCGGCGGCGGACTGGGCGACCTGGGAATCCGCTACGGCTATCAGCGCTTCCTGCCGGAAGTCATGATTACCGTCGTACTGATCCTGATCGTTTTCGTGCAACTGGTGCAGACGTTCGGGGACTGGCTGGTGCGCCGTCTCAGTCATAAGTAAGACAAGTCGGGCGAGTTTGCCGACGCAGTACCCAAAAGCAGACATAGGGTCTTTTCGCCGGCCAGCCGGCACGCTACTCAAACACGGGGTTTTCCATGCAACGTCGTACGCTTTTCAAGCTGTTGGCCGGTGTCGGTGCCGCCACGGTTTTCGCCACGCAATTCGCGGCTCCGGCTGCGGCGGCTGACGCCGTCAACCTGAAAGTCGGTGTGACAGGCGGCCCGCACGCCCAGATCTTCGACGAAGTGAAGAAGGTCGCCGCCAAGGACGGACTGAACATCAAGGTCATCGAATTCAGCGACTACGTGCAGCCGAACGCCGCACTGTCGTCGGGCGATCTGGACGTGAACAGCTACCAGCACCAGCCGTACCTCGACGCGCAGATCAAGGATCGCGGCTACAAGCTCGAATCCATCGCCAAGACCGTGATCTTCCCGATGGGCGTCTATTCGAAGAAGCTCAAGTCGCTGGCCGATCTGAAGACGGGCGACAAGGTTTCGCTGCCGAACGACCCGACCAACGGCGGCCGCGCGCTGCTGTTGCTGCAAAAGCAGGGGCTGATCAAGCTGCGCGCCGACGCGGGTCTGAAGGCCACGCCGATCGACGTGGCAGAAAACCCGAAGAAGCTGAAGTTCGTGGAACTGGACGCCGCGCAACTGCCGCGCTCGCTCGACGACGTGGCTGTGGCCGTTATCAACACCAACTTCGCAATGGAAGCCGGTCTGAACCCGAAGAAGGATTCGATCGCCATCGAAGACGCCAACGGCCCGTACGCCAACGTGCTGGTGATCCGCACGGCAGACAAGAACAAGCCGTGGGTGGCCAAGCTCATCAAGGCATACCACTCGCCGGAAGTGAAGGCCTTCATCGAGCAGAAGTTCGGTGGATCTGTCGTGACCGCCTGGTAAGCCCGGCGATGTGCCGGGACGGTTCACCGCACGACGGTGACCGGCGCCGAGGAACGGCAACGCCTTGCGGCGTTGCCCAGATTGCTGACGAACCCCTCGTTTTTCGGAGCGAGGGGTTTTTGGCTTTTAGGCAAGGGCGAATGGGCAGCGTAAGGGCGCGCACATTGAGAGACAAGCCCTCAGGACGCTCATGAGCCACCGAAACGGGCGCCAGAGGTACGAACGCTCGCCTAAACGCGCCCGTAGGCGCGCCACCAGCATCGCAATTTTCTTGATGTTCTGCGCCGCCGCAGCCAACAAGCACTGCTCGGCCACCTTGCGCAGCCCGCGCATGCGCGCATAGCGATGCCCATGCAGTTGCTTGGCATCGGCGAAGCTGCGTTCCACCGTCTCCTTGCGCCGCGCGTAAATGCGTCGCCCCCACTCGCTCAGCCGCCTCGCATCCACCCGCTCCTTGGCGCGCTCCCAGACATGGCGCGTCACCACCTTCACCGCGTTGGCACTGTTCGTGCACTGTGCTCGTACCGGGCAGCACCGGCATATCCGAGCATCGGATTTGTATTCCCGATAGCCGAGCCGGTTAGTCGTGCTGTACGGCAGCGCCTGTCCCTGCGGGCACACGTACTCGTTGCGGTACGCGTCGTACTGGAACTGCCGTTTGTAGAACAGCCCCGGCTTGTGGTTCGGCGTGCGATAGCCCATCACCCCGGCAATCTCCCGCTCCTCGAGCCCCTGGCACACCGCCGGCGTGAAGTAGCCAGCATCCAGCCCCACCGCTTCCACCTTGAACTCGAAGCGCTCGCGCTGTCGATCCAGCCGCTCCAGATACGGCTGGCTGTCGTGCACCGAGGCCGGCGTCACATGCGTATCGGTGATGATCGCGTGCTTCGCGTCCACCGTGCGGTGGTCCAGATAGAAGAACCCCTTCGGCTTGTCGTCCCGCACCATGTAGCCGCTGTCCGGATCGGTCCGGCTAATCTTGGTGTCCTTGCTCGACGGCGGCTCATCGCCGTCGCGATTCAGCGGCTTCTTGCCATGCGCGGCCCGGTCCGCATCCACTGCCGCATTGAGCTTCTCCAGATAGGCCGCAGGCGTCTGTTCCAGCTTTACCACGTCGAATTTGTTCTTGTTCGCGTTGGCTTTCAGGTGCGTGCTGTCGGTGTACAGCACCCGGCCATCGACCAGACCACGGCCCATCGCCTGGCGCACGATCTCGTCGAAGATCTCCTGATACACCGTCGTGTCCGTGAAGCGTCGGCGGCGATTCTGTGAGAACGTCGACGCATCCGGCACCTTGTCGGTCAGCCGAAACCGGGCGAACCACCGATAGGCGACGTTGACCTGGACCTCGCGCATCAACTGCCGCTCACTGCGCACTCCAAACAGGTAGCCGATGAACAGCAGCTTGAACATCACCACCGGATCGAGCGCCGGACGACCGTTGTCTGCGCAGTACAGATGCGCGACCTTTTCGCGGATGAATTCGAAATCCACTGCCGCGTCGATCTGGCGCAGCAGGTGGTCCTTCGGCACGAGTTCCTCGAGCGTCACCATCTCGAGTTCGTGCTGCGTGGGCGTCGGGATCTTTAGCATCCTGCTATTAAAAAACAAAACCCTCGCACTTGGCGAGGGTTTGTCAGCAATCTGGGCAACGCCTTGCGGCGTTGCCGTTTTTTTTCGTCCTTGTGCGGCGCGGAGAATGCGGCAAGGCTGTGGGTCCCCACGCGACGGCGGGCCGAAGGCCGTGGGGGCCCGACGTTTGTGGCATTTCCGATGCTGTCACGGTTTTGTCAAATAACGGCGATAGCCTGATTGCCAAGTAAAAGAGGGTGCCCGCGGGCACCGTCACAAGACGCGGATATGGGCCGAAGAGCAGCGACCGCACGCGAAGCACGGGGAACGGGTGAGACTCCATCGGAGCGTACGACCGCCGGTGCGCGCGATGGCGCCCGACACATGCCCGCACGACGTATAGCGGTTGGCATGATGCCGGCGCACCGCACCGACTTACGGAGTCTCAGTTGAACCCTCTCCCGCCTGCCGCCTCTGCCGCAGCTGTCGCGACCGTAGGCATACGTCCGCAGGAACGCTTCGGCGCCCTCGCGCGCGACGCGCAACCACCTTCCCCGATTTCACCGTTTGCCGAACCCGACGAAGCGTCGTTGCTCGCGGAACTCTGCGAAGGCATCGGCCTGACGTGCGTGTTCCAGCCGATTCTCGATTTTCGAACCTCCGAAGTGGCCGGCTACGAAGGGCTGGTGCGCGGACCGGCGGGCACGACGATTCACTCGCCGATGGCGCTCTTTGCCGCCGCGCGTCGACACGGGCTGCTCGGCCCGCTCGAACTCGCGTGCCGGCGAACGGTGCTGCGCGGGTTCGTCGAGCAGGACCTGCCGGAACGTCTCTTCCTGAATATCGGCCCGGTCACGCGGGCGCAACCCGGCGGCGGCGTAAGCGAGTCGCTCGGGCTCGACGAAACCTTCGCGATGCTCCAGTCGTTTCACCTGCCGCCCGAGCGCGTGGTGCTCGAACTGACCGAGCATGCGCCTGCGCTCGATCTGGCGAGCACGCGTGCTTCGCTCGCGGCGTATCGCGCGCTGGGGTTCGAGGTGGCGCTCGACGACATGGGCGAGGGCTATGCAAGCTTGCGCCTCTGGTCGGAACTGCGACCGGATTACGTCAAGATCGACCGGCACTTCGTCGACGGTATCGACACGGACACGGTCAAGCTTCAGTTCGTGCGCTCGATGCGTCAGATCGCCGAGACGAGCGGTACGCGCGTGATCGCCGAAGGCATCGAACACGCTGAGGAGCTTCAGGTCGTGCGCGATCTGGGTATTTTTCTCGGCCAGGGATATTTCATTGCCCGGCCCGAGGCGCAGCCGCAACGGGCGATCACGGCGAACGTGCAGGATGTCGTGAACGAGCGTCGCGCCTATGTGCATCAGCAGCCGAGTCAGCTGGGCGCGGGCAACGTGACGCTGGAGCGCATCGCGTCGTACGTCGCGCCGGTGTCGCCGGACACGCGCAGCGAGGATGTCGTCGCACGTTTCGAAAGCGACCCCGCGCTGGAGGTGTTGCCCGTCGTCGAGCGCGAGCGTGCTGTCGGGCTGATCGGGCGGGCGTCGTTGATCGGGCGGTTTGCGCGTCCGTTCACGCGCGAACTCTACGGACGCAAGCCATGCTCGGCGGTAATGGAGCCGCGCCCGCTGACGTTCGACAAGGCCGCGCGGGTCGAAGACCTGAGCCGGATGATCGCCGAAGGCGCCAGTCGTCAGATCGCAGCCGGCTTCATCGTGACCGATCAGGGACGCTATTTCGGTGTAGCGCAGGGGCATGCGCTGATGCGGCACATCACCGACATGCAACTCGATGCTGCGCGTTACGCCAATCCGCTCACGCTGCTGCCGGGCAACGTGCCGATCGACGATTACATGGATCGCATGATCGGCGAGCGGCAGTCCTTTCACGCGTGCTACGTCGATCTGGACAACTTCAAGCCGTTCAACGACGTGTTCGGCTATCGCCGTGGCGACGACCTGATTCAACTGGTCGCACGCGTGTTGATGGCCGTGCGAAACCCCGAATGTGATTTTCTCGGGCACATCGGCGGCGACGACTTTCTGATCCTGTTCCGCAGTCCCGACTGGGAAGCGCGCTGTCGCGAAGCGCTCACGCGTTTCGGCGAAGCGGTCACGGAGTACTTCCATCCCGACCAGATTGCCGCGGGGGGATTCGAAGCGGAGGACCGTCGCGGGATGGTCATCTTCCATCCGATCACGAGCCTGTCGATCGGGGTGGTCGCGGTCACCCCCGAGAGTTTCCCGTCGCACGTGGAAGTGTCGGCCGCGGCGGCCGACGCCAAGAAGATGGCCAAACGCGCGCTCGGCAACAGCCTGTTCGTCGAGCGGCGCAGGGCGCATCGATAAGTGTGGCGGCAGGCGGACCGAAGACGCGCCGCCGGCAACGAAAAAGCCCGCCGACCGGCGGGCTTTCCCTTGCGCGATGTTCAGTGCGTACGCGTTGGTGCGTCAGTGCGTCAGTGTGACAGCGCAGGCATGCCTTCCATGCTCGCGGCGTCCTGCTCGCGCTCTTCCGAAAGATACGGCGTGCGCCACCCTGCCCTGACCCCCCAGTGATAGAACGCCAGCGAGAGCACGGCCACGAGGCCCATGTCCCAGCCATAAGGCAGCAGGCCGAGGCCGCCGAATTCCTTGCTGCCGATGTACGAGCACAGCGCCATGCACGGCAAATAACCGATGAGCCACCACGACGCCTTGAGGTCGCGGCCGAAGCCTTGCCAATTGTCTTTCGCCTGATAGTAGAAATAGACCGGCAGCGCCACGATCACCAGCACGATGATCTGGCCGGTCAGCGGCCAGCGTGCCCAGTAAAGAATCAGCGACGCGCACACGAACGCGAACGGGGCGATCAGCGACAGGCCGCGAAGGCGCAGCGGGCGATGCATCTCGGGCGCCGAGCGGCGCAGGGCCATCACGCTGATCGGACCCGTCAGGTACGAAATCACGGTCGCCACCGAGATCACGGCAGCCAGCGAATCCCAGCCGCGGAAGAAGAACATGAAGATGAACGAGATCGCGAGGTTGAACCACATTGCCGGGCGCGGCACGCCGTACAGCGGGTGCACGCGACCCAGGATCGCCGGCAGCGTGCGGTTGCGCTCCATCGCGTAGATCATGCGGCTCGTCGTGGCCATGTACGTGGTGCCGGTGCCGCTCGGGCTCAGGAAAGCGTCGAAGTACAGCACGATGGCCAGCCAGTTCAGGCCGAGCGCAATCGCGAGTTCGGCGAACGGCGAGCTGAAGCTCACCATGTGCCAGCCGCCGGCCAGTTGCTCCGGCGAGAGCGCGCCGATGTAGGCTATTTGCAGCAATAGATAGATGACCGTGGCGAGCAGGATCGAGCCGACGACCGCGAACGGAATGCTGCGGCCGGGATCCCGGGCTTCGCCTGCCAGATTGACCGGGCTTTGGAACCCGTTGAAGGCGAACACAATGCCGGACGTGGCGACCGCCGTCAGGACGGCCGACATGCCGTTCGGCGCGAAGCCGCCATGCTCGGCGATGTTGAAGTTGCCCGGATGAAAGCCGGCAATCATCAGTCCGGCAATGGTCAGCGCGGGAATGGCGAACTTGAACAGCGTAATGGCCGTGTTGGCGCGTGCAAACAGCTTGACGCCCCAGTAATTCAGCATGAAGTAGACAATCACGAGCAAGGCGGACAACGCCAGTCCGCTCGTGGTGAGCGTGCCGTCCACGAACAGGGCGTGCGCCCAGTCGTATGGCCATGTGCTCATGTACTGAATCGACGCTTCGGCTTCGATGGGAATCACCGAGACGATGGCGATCCAGTTGGCCCAGGCGGCGATGAAGCCGACCAGACTGCCATGCGAGTAGCGGGAGTAGCGCACCATGCCGCCCGACTCGGGGAACATGGCGCCCAGTTCGGCGTAAGTCAGCGCGATGGCGAGAATCACGACGGCGCCGATGAGCCAGGCGAAGAGGGCGGCGGGGCCGGCGATCTTGGCGGCCTTCCATGCGCCGAAGAGCCAGCCGGAGCCGATGATCGAACCGAGACCGGTCAACATCAGGGCGAACGGCCCGATGTTGCGCATGAGGGATTGGTTGTTGTCCATACGTTGTCTTCTCCACGCCCGGGGGGGAGCAAGCCGGCCGTCCCGTGGGGCAAGGGCGGCACGTTGCGCGAGGGCGGACACGTCGGCAGGCCGGTCGCCGTCACAACGAGCATGACGGCGCGGGGGCGGCGCTGACGAACGCGATTTCTGTTGATCGGCTTCGCAAAACCTCACCGGTATCCGGGACCGCACCGCGGGGTGGGCGTGCAGCGCCCGAATTGGGGTCGGGGTGAGCGTTTCGTGAAAAAAGCGCGATTCTACCCGAGCCGCCCCGCGCGTGTGGGACTTTGTAACACTTTCGGGATGCCCTCAGGTTCGACGATGATAAGGAGAAATGGGCGAAAGCCAGTCACGGCGCACCTCGCACCGTGGGAAACGGACTATTACAAACTGTTAAAGGGTCAGATGCCCATCACATCCCGGCAAGGCAGAGATACTTCGTTTCAAGGTACTCGTCGATACCGTACTTCGACCCTTCACGGCCCAGTCCCGACTGCTTTACACCGCCGAATGGCGCGACCTCGTTCGAGATCGGGCCGGTATTGATGCCGACCATGCCCGCTTCGATGCCCTCGGCCACACGCCAGACACGCCCGACGTCGCGTGCAAAGAAATAGGACGCCAGTCCGAAGTCCGAGGCGTTGGCCAGGCGGATGCCATCCGCTTCGTCCTTGAAACGGAAGACTGGGGCCACCGGCCCGAAGGTTTCCTCCTGCGCGACGAGCATGTCGGCGCTCGCGTCGGCGACCACGGTCGGTTCGAAAAAGCGGCCGTGCATCACCTTCCCGCCGACGGTCACGCGTCCGCCTTTGGCGATGGCGTCTTCCACGTGACGCTCCACTTTGGCGATGGCCGCGTCTTCGATCAGCGGACCGATCGCGACACCCGTCTCGAAACCGTTGCCCACGCGCAGTTTGCCGACGGCCGCGGTGAGCTTTTCCACGAACGTGTCGTAAATGCCGTCCTGCGCGTAGATCCGATTGGCGCACACGCACGTCTGGCCGGCATTGCGAAACTTGGAGGCGATGCATCCTTCGACGGCGGCGTCCACGTCGGCGTCGTCGAACACCAGAAACGGCGCGAGGCCGCCGAGTTCGAGCGCGACTTTCTTGATCGTCGACGCGCATTGCGCCATGAGCCCGGCGCCCACGGGCGTGGAGCCGGTGAAGGAGAAATGCCGCACGCGCGGGCTGGACGTCAGGACGTTGCCGACGTCCGACGAGTGTTTCGACGTCACGACATTGAACACGCCTTTCGGCAAGCCGGCGCGCTCGGCAAGTTCTGCAAGCGCCAGCGCGCTCAACGGCGTGAGGCGGGCTGGTTTGACGACGATGGTGCAGCCCGCCGCGATGGCCGGGGCGATCTTGCGGGTAATCATGGCAATGGGGAAGTTCCAGGGCGTGATCGACGCGCACACGCCGATGGGCTGCTTGAGCACCAGCATGCGTTTGCCGCCTTCGGGCGAGGCGAGCACGTCGCCGTCCACCCGCTTGGCTTCTTCGGCGAACCATTCGATGAACGAGGCGCCGTAAGCGACCTCACCCTTGGCTTCGGCCAGCGGTTTGCCCTGCTCGGCGGTCATGATGGCGCCGAGGTCGTCCTGCGCCTGCATGATGAGATCGAACCAATGGCGCATGATGCGCGCACGTTCCTTGCCGGTCTTGCCGCGCCACTCCGGCAACGCGGTTTCGGCCGCGACCAGCGCGCGTTCCGTCTCTTTGGCGCCAAGGTCGGCGACTTGCGCGATTTCTGCATCGGTCGCCGGATCGTTGACGGCAAAAGTCGCGTGGGAGTCGGCTTGCGTCCATGCGCCGTCGATGTAGGCGTCGGTGCGCAGCAGTTCGGGGTCTTTCAGGCGGGCCTGCACCGGGTGTGCCTTGGCCGGGGCGCGAGCTGGCCGCGAATGCGGCGACGATCGGGTCGTGTGGGACGCTGGGGCGGCATGCGAGGGGCCGGAGGGGTGGCCGGAGGGGCGGGAGGTGCGGGATGACGACACGATCAGCTCCTTTCGATGACCGGGCGGCGCGCGCGGGGGGAGCAACGCCGCTCAGGGGATGGAAATGGATACGGATACGGCTTATCTGTCTGCCGGGTGCCAGCTTACGCCAGGACGATGCACAGCGGATCGCCACAAATGCAAACGCCGGCAGCCCGACGGGCCACCGGCGTTCGGAATGACTGGGGAAGCGCGGGCTGGTTTTACAACCCGAGATCCCGATACAGCACAGCCATGCGCGCGTCCACGTCGGCGGTCATTTCGATGGGACGCCCCCACTCGCGCGAAGTTTCGCCCGGCCACTTATTGGTCGCGTCGATCCCCATTTTCGAGCCCAACCCGGCTTTGGGCGAAGCGAAGTCGAGATAGTCGATGGGTGTCTGGTCGACGAGCGTGGTGTCACGGGTCGGGTCCACACGTGTAGTGATCGCCCAGATGACCTCTTTCCAGTCGCGAATGGCGACGTCTTCGTCCACCACGACGATGAACTTCGTATACATGAACTGGCGCAGGAAACTCCATACCCCGAACATCACCCGTTTCGCATGTCCCGGATATGCCTTCTTCATCTGTACGATAGCCATCCGGTAACTGCAACCCTCGGGAGGCAAATAGAAGTCGGTGATTTCGGGAAACTGCTTTTGCAACAGCGGCACGAAGACTTCGTTGAGCGCAACGCCGAGCACAGCCGGCTCGTCGGGCGGTTTGCCGGTGTAGGTCGAGTGATAAACGGCATTGCGGCGCATCGTGATGCGCTCGATCTTGAAGACCGGGAACCACTCCTGCTCGTTGTAATAGCCGGTGTGATCGCCGTATGGACCTTCGAGGGCATGGTCGTAACCGGCTGTCGCACCACGCGACGGCGGCGGGGGCGCCCCTTCCGGAACGACGCGCGGTTGCCCGGCCGGATAAATGAAACCCTCCAGCACGATCTCGGCGCGCGCCGGTACGCGCAGCGACTCCAGTCCCGGCGTGACGCACTTTGCCAGTTCAGTACGGCTGCCGCGCAGCAGACCGGCAAACTGGTACTCGGAGAGGGTGTCGGGCACGGGTGTCACCGCGCCGAGCATGGTGGCGGGATCGGCGCCCAGGGCCACGGCGATCGGGAACGGCTTGCCCGGGTTCGCCTGGGCAAACTCGCGGAAATCCAGCGCGCCGCCGCGATGGGCAAGCCAACGCATGATGACCTCGTTGCGGCTGATCACTTGCTGACGGTAGATGCCCAGGTTCTGACGCTTGCGGTGCGGCCCCTTCGTAATCACCAGGCCCCAGGTAATCAGCGGGGCGGCGTCGCCGGGCCAGCATGTCTGAATCGGCAGGCGGGAGAGATCGACGTCGTCGCCCTCCCATACGATCTCCTGACACACCGGACTGCCGACTTCCTTCGGCGCCATGTCCCACACCGCTTTGGCCATGCCGAACAGCTTGCCGGCATCCTTCAGCCCGCGCGGCGGCTCGGGTTCCTTGAGTGTCGAGAGAAGACGGCCGATATCGCGCAGCGAGCCCAGCGCGTTCCCCCCGTCTTCGACGCCCATCCCCAACGCCACGCGTTCAGGGGTGCCAAACAAGTTGGCAAGCACCGGCATGTCGTAACCCGCCGGCCGCTCGAACCACAAGGCCGGCCCTCCCGCATTGAGCACGCGATCGGCGAGCGCGGTCATCTCCAACACCGGCGAGACCGGCACGTCTACGCGACGAAGCTGGCCGGATCGCTCCAGTTGCGCGGTGAAGTCACGAAGATCGAGATATTTCATGAAACAAACCGTTACGAAAAATTTTACGAAATTCATACGTCCGGGGTAAACGGCCGTTTGAATCGCGCGAATGTCGGAGTGACACCCTTGTAAACGCGGGGTGAGGCAGGGCATTTTAACGGTCAAGCCCGCCGGACGTCACGGCAAAACGGGGGTTGCAAATTACTTTTAGTAATTATTTGTCTGAATAATAGTATTGACGGATTATATATCGCTGCTACAATCCGCCCGTTGAATCCAGAAAGGCGGCTTCGAGGACGGGTAGGCCGACCCGCTCAAGCTTAGCGACAACTACAACATCGACGTGGATTTTCAGTGGCTGGTTTTCTCACCGAGGTCGGGAAGCCAGTGTTTTAGGAAGCAGCGCGAGCGATAGCTCGTCAGCGCCAGAGACCTGAACAGGTCGGCGCGCTGCGGCGGTAGCGGCATCGTCAATGACAAACACGATGCACCGCCTCGTTCCATATGCCGTAAGTAAGCGTTTCACGGGATGCCTGGCGGGCATACCGGCTTACTTCCTTACGCCCCGGGGCCACCCCGTGGTGACGGCGTAACCGGAGTACGTAGTATGAAGAAGTCTGGTTTATCACCGTGGCTGCTGGCCGTGTTGGGTGCGCTTCGCGCGCGCGGCGCGGCAACGGTAGCCGTGGCTCGCCGCGATTGGCGTCGTCTGGCATGGCACGGCGGTCGTGCAGGACTGTATGCGTCCAGCGCGGTCGGTCTGGTCGCCGTGGTCGGCACGCTGGCGTTGTGGGCCCGACCGACGTGGCGCGCGGATCTGGCGTCGCGCGTAGGTCCGCTGCTCGAGGCGGCCACCGGTTCGGCCAACGCGGCCAGCCAGGGCGCCAACGGCGGCATGGTCGCTCGAGGCACGCCGTCCGACTCGACGATGATGGCGCAAGCCGCGCAGCACGTGCCGTCGGCCGCTGTGCTTGCCGCCTATATTCCGAACCAGCGTGTGGCGGCCGATGCGCGCGCCACCAAGGTGCTCGATACGCGCGAGCAGATCGCCGTGGCCGACTATCTCGCACGCCGCTATCGCGTGGCGGGTGACGTGACGGGCAATCTCGTGCGTGCTGCTTATTCGACCGGCAAGGAAGTCGGCCTCGATCCGCTGTTGCTGCTCGCCGTGATGGCGATCGAATCGGGCTTCAACCCGTATGCGGAGAGCACGGTCGGCGCGCAGGGCCTCATGCAGGTCATGTCGAAGGTGCATCAGGACAAGCTCGAATACTTCGGCGGTCCGGAAGCGGCCCTCCACCCGCTCGCCAACATCAAGGTGGGTGCATTGATTCTGAAGGAATGCATCGCGCGCGGCGGTTCGCTCGCCGGCGGTTTGCGTCTGTATGTGGGATCGACCAGTGCCGGCGACGGCGGCTACGGTGCCAAGGTGCTTGCCGAGCGCGATCGTCTGCGCGGCGTGTCCATGGGACGCAAGGTCTCGCCCAACGAGCCGCAGTCGCCGGTGATCGTCAGCTCGGCCAAGCCGGTGGCGAAGCCGGTCTCGGCGGGCAAGTCGGAAGACACCGCGGAATCGGCGCCTTCGCCGGCAGCATCGACGTCGGCCGGCAAGGCCGCGTCGACCGGCAAGCTCGAGGCGGACGACAGTACGGCGGCCTGAACGGCCCGTGACCTCGCACGATGTGCCACGGCCGGCGTATCCGACGGTTCGCGATGCTATCTATATAGTAGAGACGTGGCAGCAGCCAATAAAAAACCCATCGAAGCGATTCGATGGGTTTTTTGTTTGGACGCCGCAGAACGGCAACGCCAATGTGCCGATCCCGCTGATCCCGCTGATCCCCCCGATCCCGCCGATTCGCTCAACCAGCGGCGAACACGTTACCGATCCGGTCCATCGCTTCGCGCAACTGCGCGAGGGACGTTGCGTACGACAGGCGAATGTACTGATGCGGTTCGGCAAAGCCGAAGTCCAGCCCCGGCACCAGCACGACATCCGCCTGCTGAAGCAGCGATTGCGTGAGCCGGTCGCTGTCGCAGGCATCCGGGTGGGGGATGCCCGTGCAGTCTGCGTAGACGTAGAACGCGCCGTCCGGCATGACCGGCACCTTGAAGCCCAGTTGCTCCAGGGCCGGCACGACGTAATCGCGGCGTTGGCGGAAGGCTTCCTTGCGTTGCTCGTAGATCGCGATCGTTTCCGGCAGGAAGCACGCCGTTGCCGCATGCTGAGCGACGGCGGACGGACAGATGAACAGATTCTGCGCGAGCTTCTCGAATGTCGGCACCATCGTGGGCGGTACGACCAGCCAGCCCAGACGCCAGCCCGTCATGTTGAAGTACTTCGAGAAGCTGCTCACGACCAGCACGTCGTCGCCGAAGCTCAGGGCCGTGGTGGGTTTGCCGTCGTACGACAGACCTTGATAGATCTCGTCGACGAGGGTGAATCCCCCGCGGGCGCGTACCGCCTTGACGATGCGCGAGAGTTCGTCCGTCTCGATGGAGGTGCCTGTCGGATTCGACGGCGATGCAAGCAGCACGCCCTTCGTCTTCGCTGCCCAATGGGACTCGATGCGCTCGGCGGTCAACTGAAAACGCTCCGCCGGGCCGGACGGAATCAGCACCGGCTTGCCGTCGAACGTCGATACGAAGTGACGGTTGCACGGATAGCAGGGATCCGGCATCAGCACTTCGTCGCCCACACCCACGAGCGCCGCGCAGGCCAGCACGAGCGCTGCCGAAGCGCCCGCCGTCACAACGATACGCGACGGATCGACGTCCACCCCGTAAAAACTACGGTAGTAGCCGGAGATCGCCTCGCGCAACGCGGGAATCCCCATCGCGCCGGTGTATTGGGTGCGGCCATCGCGCATGGCCTTCGCCGCCGCTTCGATCACCGCCTCGGGCGCCGTGAAGTCCGGCTCGCCAATGCCCATATGAATCACCCGGTGTCCCGCCTTCTCCCGTAGCGCGGCCTGCTTGGCCAGTTCCATCACGTGGAAGGGAGCGATATCGTCGACACGTTGCGCGAGTGTCAGTGCGGGAGCGAGGTTAGGCGTGCGGTCCATGGGCGGGGGGAGGGTTATCGGAAAAGCGGCAAGGCCAGCCGGACGTCAGGTGCCCTTGCCGCGACCGCCACTGCGGTTGGCTGCGACTTCCGCCGGGCGCACTTCGGCCGCGAACTTGTCGAGCACACCGTTCACGAAGCGGTGGCCGTCCGGGCCGCCGAACGTTTTCACGACTTCGACCGCTTCGTTGATCACCACGCGGTACGGCACATCCTGAAGATGGATCAGTTCGTACGCACCGGCGATCAGCGCGGCGTGTTCGATGGGCGACAGTTGGGCCGCCGGCCGGTCGAGATGGGGCTGGAGTTGCTTCGACAAGGCATCGGCCTCGCGGATGCTGCCGTACAGCACAGCCTCCAGCAAGGCCTGGTCAGCCTTGTCGTATCCGGGGGTGGAGCGCAGGTGAGCATCGATCTCACTCGCGTGGCCGCGCGAAATCAGCCATTGATACACTCCTTGCAGCGCAAATTCGCGCGCGCGGCGCCGTGCACTCTTCATTACCGATCTTCCTCTTCTTCATCTTCGTCTTCATCCGATCCGTCGTCGCCACCGAGCACGTCGAGGGCTTCAAGCAGATTGGCCATTTCCACCGCCACGCGGGCAGCATCGCGGCCCTTCTCGGCGGCGCGCACTTCGGCCTGTTCGTCGTTTTCGGTCGTGAGCACCGCATTGGCGATCGGAATGCCGAAATCGAGGCCGATGCGCGTAATACCGGCACCGCTTTCGTTCGACACCAATTCAAAGTGGTATGTCTCGCCGCGAATCACCGCGCCGAGCGCGATGAGCGCGTCGAACTGGCCGCATTCGGCCATCTTTTGCAATGCCAGCGGGATTTCCAGCGCGCCGGGCACCGTCACGAGCAATACGTCTTCGCCGTCGACGCCCAGGCGTTCGAGTTCAGCCACCGCGGCTTCGCGCAGGGCGGCGCAAATGGCGTCGTTGAAGCGGGCTTGCACGATACCGATGCGCAGGCCTACACCGTCGAGTTCCGGCTGGTATTGTCCGATTTTCATAATGGTCTTCCTCAAAAAAGTACCGTCCAGGCGGTGCGGCCAACGTAGTACCGGCACGCCCGAGACAGGCGATGCCCGGCAATATCACGCCCGGCCTGCATGGGGCGGGGCGGCGATATGGGGATACTCAGGCAGCTTCGGCGCCGGGCATCGGCTGGAAGCCGGTCACCTCAAGGCCATAACCCGCCATGTTGGGAATCTTACGCGGGCTCGACAGCACTCGCATTTTACCGACGCCAAGCTCGCGCAGGATCTGCGCGCCAACGCCGTGCGTGCGGAAGTCCACCGGGCGGCGCTTCGCACGTGCCGCCTTCTCGGTTTCGTCGAGGGCTTCGAACTGATTGAACAGATGCTCTGGCGTTTCCACGCAGTTCAGCAGCACGACCACGCCCTTGCCGGCCTCGGCAATTGCCTGCATCGCGCCGGCCAGCGTCCACGAGTGCGTGGACACACCGGTTTCGAGCAGATCCATGACCGACAGCGGCTCGTGCACGCGCACCAGTGTTTCTTCTTCCGGGGCAGGGGTGCCGCGAACGAGCGCCAAATGCGGGTTGCCGCTCGGCTTGTCGCGATACAGCGTTGCCTGGAACGGACCCCATGCGGTTTGCATTTCGCGCGACGCCACCGTCTCGATCATCGACTCGGTGCGGCTGCGGTAGTGAATCAGATCGACGATCGTGCCGATCTTGATGTTGTGCTGCTCGGCGAATTCCATCAACTGCGGCAAACGCGCCATCGTGCCGTCGTCGTTCATGATTTCGCAGATGACGGCGGCCGGCGTGAGCCCGGCCATCGCAGTCAGGTCGCATCCGGCTTCCGTGTGACCGGCGCGCACAAGAACGCCGCCGGGCTGCGCCATGATCGGGAACACGTGACCCGGCTGGACGATGTCTTCGGGGCGGGCATCGCGCGAAATCGCCGTTTTCACCGTATGCGCACGGTCGGCGGCGGAAATGCCCGTCGTCACGCCTTCGGCCGCTTCGATCGACAGCGTGAACGCCGTGCCGTATTGCGTACCGTTGCGATACGTCATCAGCGGCAGATTCAGTTGCTTGCAGCGGGCTTGCGTGAGCGTGAGGCAAATCAGACCCCGACCATACTTCGCCATGAAATTAATGGCTTCGGGCGTGGCAAATTCGGCTGCCATGACCAGGTCGCCTTCGTTCTCACGATCTTCCTCGTCGACGAGGACTACCATGCGGCCGGCCTTCAGCTCGGCAATGATTTCTTCTGTAGTGGCCAACGGCATAGCGACAACGCGGGGCTGAATTTGGAAAGGCTCTATTCTACGCCAAGCCGGTGCGCGCCAGCGTCCGATCTCGCGCGACGGCACATGGAAATGCGGCAATACAAAGGTATTGACCTAAGTATTTGCTGCGACTATAGTCAGGCACATGGCTAACCAATCCATCCCTCTCGACCGAATCTTTCAGGCGTTGTCCGATCCGACACGGCGCGCGGTCGTCGAACGCCTGACGATGGGCCCGGCGTCCGTGAGCGAGTTGGCGCGTCCGTTTTCGATGGCGTTGCCGTCGTTCTCGCAGCATCTGAGCGTGCTGGAAGACAGCGGGCTCGTCGTCTCACGCAAGACCGGGCGCGTGCGGACCTACGCACTGGAGACGCGAACGTTGGCAGGCGCGCAGGATTGGCTCCAATTGCAGCGCGACAAGTGGACGCGCCGCCTCGATCAACTTGATGACTATCTGTTGCAAATGAAGGAGACGTGACCATGAGCCTTGCCAAGCCGTCGAATCAAGCCGCCCTTTTCTCCGTCGATCCGAAGCTCGATCTCGTGCTCGAACGGTACGTCGACGTGCCATGCGAGCGTGTCTGGGCCGCGTGGACGCAGGCCGAGCATCTCAAGAAGTGGTTCACGCCCGCGCCGTGGCAAACGATCGAATGCGAAATCGATCTCCGCCCGGGCGGGTTGTTTCGCACGGTAATGCGCTCGCCGCAAGGGCAGCAATTCCCGAACGTCGGCTGCTATCTGGAAGTGGTGGAAAACTCGCGGCTCGTATGGACGAATGCGGTACTGCCCGGCTTTCGTCCGGCACCCGCGCCGCAGGCCGAACATGGTGGCTTCCAATTTACGGCAGCCGTGCTCATGGAGGCCCAGGGCAAAGGCACCCGCTACACGGCGATTGCGATTCACGGCAACGAAGCCACGCGTGCCCAGCACGAGGCCATGGGCTTCCACGACGGCTGGGGCAAGGCGCTCGACCAGTTGGTCGATTTGATGAAGTGATGCGGTGGCCGGCGCGGCGCCCCGCCCGGTCCGGTCGGATTGTCCGTTCTGTCCGCACTGTCCGGCCGGCGAGAACCGTTGTTGCACCGCGCGACCGTGGATGTGAAAAAAGGGGGGATGTGCCCGAAGGCGCATCCCCCTTTTCGTCGCCGGACGGCGATCGCTGCGTTACGTGACGTTCATGCGCCGAGATAGGCGCGCTTGATGTCGTCGTTGGCAAGCAGGTTGTCCGCCGAATCGGCGAGCACGACACGGCCGGTTTCGAGCACGTAACCGCGGTCGGCCACATGCAGCGCCTTGTTCGCGTTCTGCTCCACCAGAAACACCGTCACGCCTTCCTCGCGGATCACGCGAATGATGTCGAAAATCTGCGCGATCACTAGCGGCGCCAGTCCGAGCGTCGGTTCGTCAAGCAACAGCAGGCGCGGACGGCTCATCAGCGCGCGACCGATCGCCAGCATCTGCTGCTCGCCGCCGGACATGGTGCCTGCGCGCTGTTTGCCGCGTTGCGCGAGTCGCGGGAACAACTTGAAGACGTGGTCCATACCGGCATCGATTTCGTCGCTGGAGGCGAAGAAGCCGCCCATCTTCAGGTTCTCGATCACGGTCAGGCTCGGAAACACGCGACGGCCTTCCGGCGAGATCGCCAGGCCCATGCGCATGATTTCGTGCGTGGGACGCGCGGTGATGTCGTTGCCCTCGAACATCACGCGGCCGCTCGACGCGCGAGGGGTGCCGCACACGGTCATCATCAGTGTGGTCTTGCCTGCGCCGTTACTGCCGATGAGCGTGACGATTTCACCCTTGTTCACTTCGATCGACACGCCCGAGAGCGCTTCGACGGCCCCGTAATGGGTGTGGATCTGTTCCAGCTTGAGCATTATTCCTCCCCGAGGTAGGCCTTGATGACGCGCGGGTCGTTGCGCACCTCGTCGGGCTTGCCGGTCATGATCGGCTTGCCGTGTTCCATCACGAGAATACGGTCGGACACCCCCATCACGAGACTCATGTCGTGCTCGATGAGCAGCACCGAAATACCGAACTCGTGACGCAGGTTGTCGACCAGTTGCTGCAACTCGACCTTTTCCTGCGGGTTGAGACCGGCCGCGGGTTCGTCGAGCATGAGCAGACGCGGCTCGGTAATCATGCAGCGCGCGATCTCCAGCCGGCGCTGATGCCCGTACGACAGCGTGCCCGCCTCGCGGTTGGCAACCGGTGTGAGGCCGAGGCGGTCGAGCCACATCTTGGCGCGCTCAAGCGCCTTGCGCTCCGCCTGACGGAACGACCCCGTCGAGAACAGCCCTTGCAGGAAGCCGCTGTGCACGCTCATATGCTGCGCGACGAGCAGGTTTTCCACGACCGTCAACTGACGGAACAGGCGGATGTTCTGGAAGGTGCGGACCAGGCCGCGCCGGGCGACCATGTGACTCGGCAGGCCGGTGATGTCGTCGCCGTCGAGCGTGATCGAACCGCCGGTCGGGCGATAGAACCCGCCCACGCAGTTGAAGACGGTCGTCTTGCCGGCGCCGTTCGGACCGATGATCGCCAAGACTTCGTTCTTGCGGACGTCGAATTCGACGCCGTCGACGGCGAGCAGACCGCCGAAGCGCATCTGAAGGCCGGAGAGTTTCAACAGTTCTGCACTCATTGCGGCAACTCCACATGCGGGCGGGTGGCGGGCAGCAGGCCTTGCGGACGCCACATCATCAGCAGCACCATCACCAGACCGAAGATCAGCATGCGGTACTCGGCGAAATCCCGCGCGACTTCCGGCAGGATCGTGAGCAGAATCGCCGCAAGGATCACACCGATCTGTGAGCCCATGCCGCCCAGCACCACCACGGCGAGAATCAGTGCCGATTCGATGAAGGTGAACGACTCCGGCGTCACCAGACCCTGACGCGCCGCGAAGAACGCGCCCGCCAGTCCGGCGAACGACGCGCCCAGCGTAAAGGCCGAGAGCTTGATGCGGGTGGGGTTAAGGCCGAGCGAGCGGCAGGCGATTTCGTCTTCGCGCAGGGCCTCCCAGGCACGGCCGATCGGCATGCGAATCAGGCGGCTCGTCACGAACAGCGTGAAGCCGACCAGCGCAAACGCGAGCAGGTACAGGAAGATCACCATATGCGAGCCGCTGTACGGCAGGCCGATGAGTTCGTGGAACGTCGTGGCCCCCTCGACACTGGCCGAGCGGGCCATCTCGAAGCCGAACACGCTCGGCTTCGGAATGCCCGACACGCCGTCCGGACCGCCGGTGAGGGTCGTCAGGTTGTTGAGCAGCAGACGAATGATTTCACCGAAGCCCAAGGTCACGATGGCGAGGTAGTCGCCACGCAGGCGCAGCACGGGGAAGCCCAGGAGAAAGCCGAACGTGGCCGACATGAGCGCGGCGAGCGGCAGGCATTCCCAAAAGGTCAGGCCGAAGTATTGGTTGAGCAGGGCGTACGTGTAACCGCCCACGGCGTAGAAACCGACGTAGCCCAGATCGAGCAGGCCGGCGAAGCCCACCACGATGTTCAGGCCGAGACCGAGCACGCAATAGATGAGCGCGAGCGTGGCCACGTCCACCGCGCCGCGCGAGCCGACGAACGGCCACACGAGCCCGACGGCGAGCAACACCCACATCGCGGTCAGTTGCTGACGGCGGCCCATTGCGGGCATCGTCGGCAATTTCACCGCGCGCTTCGTACGCAGCAGGAACGGCTTGATCAACTGGAACACGAACACGATGGCGGTCGCGATCCACACCGGCCGCCAGTGTTGTTCGAGCACCACCTTGTAGCCGTCGAGCTTCAGTTGCAGGCCCAGGATGGGGGCCGTGAGGATGATCGTCACGATTGCGGCGATGACCGCACCCTTGAGCGTCTCTCCTGCCGGCGCACGGTTGGCGGCGCCGGACTTCATGGTGAGTTGTTGTGTCATGGTCGACCTCAGACTTTCTCGACGTCGGGCTTGCCCAGCAGGCCGGTCGGGCGGAACAGCAGCACCAGTACCAGCAGGCAGAACGCCACGATGTCCTTGTACTCGGAGGGCATGTAGCCCGAGGCAAGCGTTTCCGCCAGGCCCAGCAGCACACCGCCCAGCATGGCGCCGGGAATGCTGCCGATACCGCCCAGCACCGCTGCCGTGAAGGCTTTGATGCCGGCGATGAAACCGATGTACGGATTGAGCTTGCCGATGGTCAGGCCGATCAGCACGCCGCCCACGGCCGCGAGCATGGCGCCGAGAACGAACGTGAACGAGATCACGCGATTCGTGTCGATGCCGAGCAGGTTGGCCATGCGCATGTCTTCGGCGCAGGCACGGCAGGCGCGGCCCATGCGCGAGTTGGCGATGAAGAGCGTGAGCAGAATCATCAACGCTACCGTCACGCCCACGATCAACATGCGAGCGTAGGGAATCGTCACGGTGAAGTCGCCCATCGGAATATCGATGGCACCGGAGATCAGCATCGGCACGGACACGTCACGCGCGCCCTGACCGATCTGCACGTAGTTCTGCAAGAAGATGGACATACCGATCGCGGAGATCAGCGGTCCGAGACGAGGTCCGCCGCGCAGCGGGCGATACGCCACCCGCTCGATCGCGAAGCCGTACAGGCCCGTGACCAGCACCGATACCAGCAGCGCTGCGCCCAGCACGAGAGGCAAGGGGTAGCCCGCCGCCGTTCCGATTGCAGTCAGTGTGACAAGCCCGACATAGGCACCGATCATGTAGATCTCGCCGTGGGCAAAGTTGATCATGCCGATGATGCCGTAGACCATTGTGTAGCCGATGGCAATCAACGCGTAGATCGCGCCCAGCGTCAGGCCATTGACCAGTTGCTGGGCGAGCTGTGGGAAAAATTCGTTCATGCGGGAAGCCTCGCGACTAGCGGGGGCCGAGCGCGAATGCGAGCCGCCCGCCGGGGGCGGCGGGCGGCTGGGGGTGATTCGCTGGCCGGTAAAGCGTCAGGGAATCAGTTGGCAGCGGTCTTGGTAGCGTCCTTGTGCCACGTGAAAACCACGAACTTGAACGACTTCAGATCGCCGGCTGCGTCATACGAAACCTTGCCGATCGGCGTGTCGAACGTGTTGGCGTGGAGGTATTTGGCAACCTTTTCCGAGTCCGTGCTCTTGGCGCCGGCGATGCTGTCGGCGATCAGCTTCACGCCGGTGTAGGCGGGCATCTGGAACGGGCCGTTCGGATCACGCTTGGCGTCGGCGAATGCCTTCACCAGCTTGGCGTTGGCCGGGTCGGCGGCGAAGTCGGCGGGCAGCGTGACGAGCATGCCTTCCGAGGCCGGGCCGGCGATAGCCGTCACGTCCTTGTTGCCCACGCCTTCCGGTCCCATGAACGTGGCCTTCACGCCTTGCTCGCGCGCCTGACGCAGCAGCAGACCCATTTCCGGGTGGTAGCCGCCGAAGTACACGAAGTCCACGCCTTGCGACTTGAGCTTGGTGATGACCGCCGAGTAGTCCGAGTCACCGGCGTTGATACCTTCGAACAGCACGACCGGCACCTTGGCGGCGTCCAGATCCTTCTTCACCGAGGTGGCGATGCCCTGGCCGTACGACTGCTTGTCATGCACCACGGCGACCTTCTTCGGCTTGACCTTGTTGATGATGTACTGAGCGGCTGCCGGACCTTGCTGGTCGTCACGGCCGATCGTACGGAAGATGAAGTGACGCTTCTTACCTTCGGTGAGTTGCGGTGCGGTGGCCGACGGCGTAATCATCACGACGCCTTCGTTTTCGTAGATGTCCGATGCCGGGATCGTCGAGCCCGAGCACACGTGACCGATCACGTACTTGATCTTCTGGCTGACGATCTTGTTGGCGACGGCGACAGCCTGCTTCGGCTCGCATGCGTCGTCCATGAACACGGCTTCGAGCTTGTTGCCGTTGGCGCCGCCAGCGGCGTTGACCTGTTCGATGGCGGTCAGCGCACCGGCCTTGACCATGTCGCCGTACTGGGCAACCGAACCACTGAACGGTCCGGCGATGGCGATCTTGACGGTCTCGGCGTTGGCAGCCGTTCCGAGGAGGGCGAGAGCAGCGGCGACGAACAGGGATTTGTGACGGAACTGCATTGTAGACATCTCCTTGATTTGTATTTTTTGACTACCCGGGCATGCGGTGGTCTTGATCGACTGCTGAACCTGGTCGGTATTGGATCATTCTGCCGTTGCCGGCTCGAACGATGCGCCATAGTAGCGTAATACGCTGCTCAATAGAAACAGGTATCCTGAGTCCATCCGAAACCCGCATGGATAAACGTTTTCAAAAGGGTCAAAAGAAAAAAATAAGAGTCGTCACAGTAATGCTCCGTAGTACTACGCAGATCAAAAATGTGGCGCTCGTGTCCGAATCCGGCAAATCGGGGTCACGTTGACGGATGCCGCCGGCTTGTCCATCAGGACATTTTGGATACAATCCGCGGGGCATTGAAATCCAATTTTCTTGTTTTGCTTTCAGGCGCGATATTCCGGGCGATGGTATGCGCGCGAATATATCGCCGGAATTGGCTGCATCGCCGGAATCGCCGGAATTGCCGGGATCGCCGGGATCGCCGGAATCAACGGAGTAACGAGGTAACGGAGTAACGAGGTAACGGAGTAACGGGGGAACGTGGTAACGGAATCAACGAACCCGTTCACATCGACAGCGCATGACGCTGGTTGCGCGCGCGCCGGATCAGCGCGAGAAACGCGGCGAGAATCGGTGAATCGTCGTCGCGCCGGTACATGCAGTTCAGCTCGATCAAGCGTAGGCGCTGCGACTTCAACGGCCGATACACCACGCCGGGCAGCCGCAGGTTGGCGGCCGACTCCGTCGTCACGCAAACGCCGAAGCGGCTTGCCACCAGCGCAATCGACGTCACCACGTCCTCCACCTCCTGTTCCACCCGCAACGTCACGCCCTCGGCGCGAAAGGCCGCCGCCACTTCTTCCGCAAGCCCGGGGACCGGTGCATTCGGATAGAGGATCATCCGCTCGTTATCGAGATCGGCGAGCGTGAGCGACGCGCGCTCGCACAGCGGATGTCCTTCGTAAAGCGCGACGAGAAACGGCTCCCGGTGTATCCAGTCGACCACCAGATCGGGCTCGTCCGGAATCAGCCGGTTGAAGCCAATGGCGATGCGTCGCTCGCGCAGCGCCGCGATCTGCTCGGTTTTCGACAGATTGTGCAGGCCGATCTTCACCGCCGGCCGTTCGGTATGAAAGCCCGCCAGCAAGCGTGGAATCACATTCAGAATGCCGGAGCTGAAGATGCCGACGTCGAGCCGCCCGATATACCCCTCGCCGGCCAGCCGCGTCTGCTCCTCGGCGCGGCGTGCGAGCGCCAGAATGTTGGGGACCTCGGCGAGCAGTGTCTGCCCCGCGGCGGTCAGTGTCGCGCCCTTGGGCGTGCGCACGAACAACGGCGTGCCCAGTTGCGCTTCGAGCGCGTGGATGTGGCGCGTGAGCGGCGGCTGCGCCATGTTCAGGCGCTCGGCCGCGCGTCCGAAGTGACCTTCCTGCGCCACAGCGAGGAAGTAGCGCATTTGTTTGATGTCCATGAGCCGTCCTATGGCCGTCGTTCGATCGGCCGATGTCACACCTTGATACCGAAATGGTATCGGAATTTCGAAAATCGGTATTGGACGGTATCTCGTCGCGCGCGCATCATGAGCGCACGAAGCATGAGCGCATTCGTGCTCGCATTCGCATTCGTTTGGGCATTCTGAGGGGACACCAACATGCCGATCGTACATATCAATCTGGTGGAAGGTCGCGACGACGCCACCGTGAAGGCCTGCGTGAAGGCCGTGGCCCGCACCGTGCACGAAACGCTCGGCGCGCCGCTCGAATCGATTCGCGTCTACGCCACGCAAGTGCCCGCTGCGCACTGGGCGGTGGGCGAGCGCACCAAGGATGAGCCGGCCGCGCCGGCCAAGGCAGGCGCGTGATGGGCACGACACCTCGCGACGCCGCCACGCAGGCGCGCCTGCAACAGGCCGCCGACGCGCTGCTGGAAGCCGAACGCTCGCATCGCTTCATCGCCCCGCTGCGCGACACGTTCGCGCCGCTCACCATCGACGACGCCTACGCCATCCAGCGCATCAACACCGAGCGCCGTCTGGCTGCCGGGCGCCGTATCGTCGGCTGCAAGATCGGCCTGACATCGGTCGCCGTGCAAAAGCAGCTCGGCGTCGATCAGCCCGACTTCGGCATGCTCTTCGACGACATGGGCTATGGCGACGGTGAACCGATTCCCGCGTCGATCCTCATGCAACCGAAGATCGAGGCTGAGATCGCCTTTGTGATCGGTCGCGATCTGAGCGTGGAAAATCCGGGCCAGCTGGATGTGCTCAACGCCATCGATTACGCGTTGCCTGCGCTGGAAATCGTCGGCAGCCGCGTTGCCGACTGGAACATTCGCATTACCGACACGATTGCCGACAACGCCTCGTCGTCCGCTTATGTGATTGGCAATACGCCGAAGAAGCTGTCCGAATTCGATGTGCGCATGTGCGGCATGGTCATGGAGCGTCGCGGCGAGCCGGTGTCCGTGGGGGCGGGCGCCGCCTGTCTGGGCAGACCGATCAACGCCGTGGTGTGGCTCGCCCGCACGATGGCGGCCGTGGGCACACCGCTCAAGGCGGGCGATCTGGTGCTCTCCGGCGCGCTCGGCCCAATGGCCGCCGTCACGCCGGGCGACATCTTCGAGACCCGCATCAACGGCCTGGGCTCGGTCCGAGCCGTCTTTGAACCTGCCAGCGAGGCTGCACGATGAGCCACATCCACGACTACGCCAAGCTGCTGGACGATGCAGCGCACTTCGCCCACGAAGTTGAACAGTTCGACACCGATAACCGCCTCTCGCTGGACGACGCCTACGCCATTCAGGCCGCGTCGCTCGCACGCCGCGCCGAACGCGGGGAGACGCGTGTCGGCGTGAAGATGGGGTTCACCAGCCGCGCCAAGATGATTCAGATGGGCCTCTCGGACGTGATCTGGGGCCGGCTGACGTCCGGCATGCAGGTCGAAGAGGGCACGTCCATCGACTTCAAGCGCTACGTGCATCCGCGCGTCGAGCCGGAAATCGCCTTCATTCTGAAAAAGCCGCTCGAAGGCAACGTCACGGGGCCGCAGGCGCTCGCGGCGGTGGAGGCAATTGCACCGGCCATCGAGATCATCGATTCGCGTTACAAGGACTTCAAGTTCACGCTGCCGGAGGTGATTGCCGACAACGCGTCGTCGAGCGGTTTCGTGATCGGTGCCTGGCACGACCCGCGCATCGACTTCTCGAATCTGGGGCTGGCGATGACGATCGACGGCCGCACCGTGCAGGTCGGTTCGACGGCGGCGCTGCTGGGCCATCCGCTGCGCTCGCTGGTTGCGGCGGCGCGTCTGTCGGCTGCCGCGGGCGAGCCGTTGCAGGCGGGCTGGATCGTGATGGCGGGCGGCGCGACGCCGGCCGAATACATCAAGCCGGGGCAGTACGTGTCGGTGGAAATGGAGTCGCTCGGCCGCGTGGGCTTCCACGTCTGAGCCGGATGCCGGGCGGCGGAACTTGCCGCCCGGCGTATCCTCAGCGCTTTACGCGCGCCATGACCCGCAGATCGCTCTCGATCATGCGCACGTCGGTGAATGCCAGCGCAAGCTTGTCGTCGAGCGACGTCAACGCGGGCAGATGGAACATTCCCTGGGCGTCGCCGACGATGGACGGCGCAAAGTACGTCAGCAACTCGTCCACACAACCCTCGCGCAGCATCGAGCCGTTGAGCTTGTACCCGGCTTCCACATGAATTTCGTTGAACTGGCGCTCGCCGAGCGCTCGCATCAGCGCGGGCAGTTCGACCTTGCCGTTCGCATTGGGCAGATCGAGCACGTCCACCCCCAGGTCGCGCAGACGCGACGCGCGATCCGCGTCGCCGTTGGCGCATACCACCAGCGCGTTGCCGTGGGCGAGCACCTTTGCTGTCGGCGAGATGTCCAGCCGCGAGTCCACGACGATACGTAGCGGCTGGCGGGTCGTTTCCACCTCGCGCACCGTCAGCGACGGATCGTCCTCACGTACCGTGCCGATGCCCGTGAGAATCGCGCACGCGCGCGCGCGCCACGCATGGCCGTCGGCGCGGGCGGCAGGCCCCGTCAACCACTGGCTCACGCCGTTGTTGAGCGCAGTCTTGCCGTCGAGACTGGCGGCGACCTTCATGCGCACCCACGGCGTGCCACGCGTCATGCGGGCGATGAAGCCGATGTTCATTTCGCGCGCCTCGCTCTCCAGCAAGCCGCAGCGCACCTCGATACCGGCCTCGCGCAGCATGCCCAGACCACGGCCGGCCACGAGCGGGTTCGGATCTTCCATCGCAGCGATAACGCGTTTGACGCCCGCCTCGATGAGACCCTTGGCACACGGCGGGGTGCGTCCGTAATGGCTGCACGGCTCCAGCGTGACGTAGGCGGTCGCCCCGCGAACCGATTCGCCGCGCGACCGGGCGTCTTTCATCGCCTGCACTTCGGCGTGGTCCTGACCGGCGGGCTGGGTGAAGCCTTCGCCGATCACACGCCCTTCCTGCACGAGCACGCAGCCCACGCGCGGGTTCGGCGTGGTGGTGAACATCGCGCGCTCGGCCAAAGCGAGCGCGCGGCGCATGTGAGCAAAATCCTGTTCGGAAAACATGAGGCGTCGAATCGTCAGATCATCAGCGGCCGGTCGGTCAGGGCATTGTCCGGTGCTGCGCCGGCATGGGCCGGCAGAGATTCGCGCGCAATGCCGCGCAGGGTGTTCAGTGCGTCGAGCACGCTCTGGACATAGCGTTCATCGCGAAAACCGGCGCTCATCCGGGTCACGACAGCGTCCCATCGGTGCGCAGCCACCAGCGCATTGACGCCCTTGTCGGCGATCAGCTCGATGTCGTGATCGGCGATGTTGATGTACAGCAGTATGCCTGTGCGCTCGCTCGTGTGCGCGACCCCCAACTGATGAAACAGTTGAACGGCCCGTTGACGGCACGTCTGACCCTGCCAGACGCTCGCCAGCGGCATCGCCGCTTCGATCACCAGGCGGATCTCGCAACGATGCTCGCGCTCGGATTCGCGGATCGACGTCTCGAGCAGATCGAGCGCGCGTTCGGGAAACAGCCAGCGGGCGTGGGCGCGCCACGTGCCGGCATGACGCAGCCAGCGCGAGATGTCGTGAGGCTTCGCTTGCATTGCGATGTCCTTGTCGTGTGCTCTCGCCATGGCGCTCACCAGTTCCCCGACGAGCCGCCGCCGTCGAATCCGCCGCCACCGCCGCCGCCGAATCCACCACCACCGCCCCCAAATCCGCCGCCGTCGCTGCGTCCCCAGCTCCCGCCGAGGCCTCCACCAATGCCCCCGCCGATGCCGCCCCAGCCGCCGGGGCCGATGCGCCCGCGCTGCCCGGTGAGCACGCGCGAGCGCGGATCGTTGGGGCCGGCGCCGGGCAGTCCGGCGCCCTGGAACCGCCTGCGGCTCTCCATGAGCACCACCATCGCGATGATGAACACGATGAAGAGCAACGGCAGGAAGTCGGACAGATCGGAGTGCGGTGCGCGCGTGGAAGGCAGGTTCGGCGCAGGCAGCGCTTCGTTGTTCATGGCGGCTTGTACGGCGGCCACGCCCGCGGCCAGACCACCGAAGAAGTCGCCCTGACGAAAGTACGGCGCCATGACGTCGCGCAGGATGCGTCCGGAGACGGCATCCGTGAGTGAGCCTTGCACGCCGCGTCCGACTTCGATTCGCATTTTGCGCAAGTCGTTCGGATTGTCTTTGGCGATGAGGAGAATCACGCCGTCGTCGATGCCCTTGCGCCCGGCTTTCCACGCGTCGGCCACGCGAATGCTGTATTGATCGATGGTCTCGGGTGCGGTGCTCGGCAGCATCAGAATGAAGATCTGACTGCCACGCTGTTGCTCATACTGCGCGAGTTGATTTTCAAGCGCGCCGCGCTGATCGGGCGTGAGCGTGCCGGTCAGATCGGTCACCCGCGCGGTGAGCGCGGGCACGGCGACCGGCGCCTCGGCGCCGGCCGGCAGCGCGAGCCAGCACAGACTGGCCAGCGCAAGCGCCCGAAGCGTTTGCAGCAAACGCTTCGACCGGGCAAACCCGACCCATGCAGCAGCCATTGCAGCAGCCATTGCGGGGCCCTCAGAACTTGACGGCCGGGGCCGTGGAGATGGCCTTCTCGTTGTCCACCGTGAAATTCGGCTTCGTGGCGTAGCCGAACACCTTGGCCGTCAGATTGTTCGGGAACTGACGCACGTAGACGTTGTAGTCCTGCACCGCCTGAATGTAACGGTTACGCGCGACGGTGATGCGGTTTTCCGTGCCTTCGAGCTGCGATTGCAGATCGCGGAACAGGCCGTCCGCCTTCAGGTTCGGATAGTTCTCCGAGACCGCCATCAAACGCGACAGCGCACCGGACAACTCCCCCTGCGCCTGCTGGAAGCGCTTGAAAGCCTCGGGGTCGTTGAGCGTTTCGGGCGTTACCGTGATGCTCGTCGCCTTGGCGCGGGCATTGATGACCTCGGTGAGCGTGGCCTGTTCGTGCGAGGCGTAGCCCTTCACGGTGTTCACCAGATTCGGCACCAGATCGGCGCGCCGCTGGTACTGGTTGACGACTTCGCTCCAGGACGCCTTGACCGCCTCGTCCTTCACCTGAATTTCGTTGTATCCGCAGGCGGACAGCAATGACGTAAGCAGCCCCAGCGCGAGCCAGCGCAAGAGTGACTGACGGAGCGTGATCGGCAGCATCTGCATAATGTTTCCCCTTGTTATGGCCGGACGAATGTCCAATGAGTCGAACGGTTCCTGCGGACTGAGCAATTGTTGGAGCGCCCTGCCTGCCAGAGAGTAGGCGAGCGCTCCGTGGGGTTACGCAATCGTCCCAAACGCCTCCCGCGCGGCGTCGATCGTCGCGTCGAGAATCGCGTCGTCATGCGCGGCGGAGACGAAGCCCGCTTCGAACGCGCTCGGCGCGAGGTAGACACCGCGATCGAGCATGGCGTGGAAAAACCTGTTGAAGCGCGCAACGTCCGACGTCGTGACTTCGGCAAAGCTTTGCGGCACGCTGGCGCGGAAGTACAGACCGAACATGCCGCCGACGCTGTCGCCCGAGAACGGCACGCCGGCCGCCTGAGCAGCCTCGACCAGCCCCGTCACGAGCTTCGACGTGCGCCTGGCCAGAGCTTCGTAGAAGCCCGGCGCCTGAATCAGCCTGAGTGTCGCGAGCCCGGCTGCCACGGCCAGCGGGTTGCCCGAGAGCGTGCCGGCCTGATAGACGCCGCCCAGCGGCGCCAGATGCGACATGATGTCGCGGCGTCCGCCGAAGGCCGCCGCGGGCATTCCGCCGCCGATGACCTTGCCCAGACACGTGAGGTCGGCCGTGATTCCGTACAGCGCCTGTGCGCCGCCGAGACCGACGCGAAAACCGCACATCACTTCGTCGAAGATCAGCACGGCGCCGTGCGCGGTGCACAACTCGCGCAACGTCTGGAGGAAGTTGCGCGAAGCGCGCACGAGGTTCATGTTCCCGGCGACCGGCTCGACGATGACCGCGGCGATTTCGCTGCCCTGGCCGGCAAACAGTTCGCGAAGCTGCTCGACGTTGTTGTATTCGAGAACGAGCGTGTCGCGTGTGACTTCGACCGGCACGCCGGCCGAGGAGGGCGCATTGCGCGTCGAATCGGCAAAGGTCAGCAGGCCCGACCCCGCTTTCACGAGCAGGCTGTCGGCATGGCCGTGATAGCAGCCTTCGAACTTGACGATCTTGTTGCGGCCCGTGAAGCCGCGCGCCAGCCGCAGGGCGCTCATCGTCGCTTCCGTTCCGGAGGACACCAGACGCACCTGCTCGATGGACGGCACGAGACGGCAGATTTCCTCGGCCATCACCACTTCCGCCTCGGTCGGAGCGCCGAAGCTGAAGCCTTGCGACATGGCCGCTTGCACGGCGGCAACGACATCCGGATGCAGATGGCCGACGATCATCGGGCCCCAGGAGCCGATGTAGTCGATGTAGCGCACACCTTCGGCATCCCACATGTAGGGGCCTTGCGCGCGGGCGATGAAGCGCGGCGTGCCGCCGACCGAGCGGAACGCGCGTACGGGCGAATTTACACCGCCGGGAATGGTTTGCTGGGCGCGCTCGAACAGCGCGGTATTCGTCGTGTTTTCGGACATGGGTTCAGCTTCGCGGCGCATCGGCCTATTCACCTTAATGCGTCGATTCTAGCGGATGGCGCCGAAGTCCGGGACTTCTCCCCGCGCGGGGCTTCTGTTAGATTGGGGGCACCTTTACTCAATGCCAAGGAAATTCAAGGCCCGTCGACATGTCCACCGTCCACTCGCAACGTCCTTCGATCACTGTCTCGTCTCTCGACCTCGATCGTCTGTATTCGGTCATCGAGAATGCACCGCGCACGGCCCTGCCGTATGTGGAGGCACTCGAAACAGAGCTCGCCCGTGCGAGCGTCGTCGAGCCGGAGCAAATGCCGGCCGACGTCGCCACGATGAATTCGGTGGTGCGCTATCGCGACCTCGCCACGCAGCAGGAGCATCGCGTGACGCTGGTGTATCCGCAGCATCCGGCTGCCGCGCACAACGGTATTTCGGTGCTTGCGCCGGTCGGCAGCGCGCTGCTGGGCCTGCGCGTCGGTCAGTCGATCCACTGGCAAGTGCCGGGCGGCCATCTGATCGAGCTCGAACTGCTCGGCCTCGACTACCAGCCCGAAGCCGCTGGCGAATATCACCGCTGAATCTCACCTCTGCGCAACACCATTGGGAGATTCGGATCTCCCGAGTCTTCCAAGCCTTCTCCTCAACGCTTTTTGCAATTCCGCGATCCCGCAATCCGGCAGCCCACGCCATCCCCCATCTTGCGCCGCGCAGGCAATCCCGGTTTTCCCGAGACGCCACGTTTCGCCTCGATCAGCGACGTAGCCAGCCGCGCGCGATCGGCCACGCCATCAATCGACGATAGACACCTTCGAGGATCGCCGCGACGATACGGCTCGTCTCGCGGGCGCTCGCCGTGCGCATGATGAGCGCGACGACGACCGAGACGGCCAGCGCGCCGAACATGTCCACCGGCCAGTGCACGCCGAGATAGATGCGCGCCCAGCACACCGGCAGTGCGCAGATCAGCAGCAACTTGCCCAGCAGGCGCGGGGTGCGTGCGACGGTGCCCATCAGCACGAATGCGGAAGTGAACAGGATCGACCCGTGATTGCTTGGAAAGGCGCTCGTGGGCGCATGCGCCAGCAGATTCGTGCCGAGACCGGCGACGAACGGGCGCGGCTCGAACCACGCAAGACCGATGACGAAGTTGATCAGCAGCACGAGCCCCACGCCCAGCAGGCCGTGAACGGCGCCTTCACGGTCCCGTCCGCCAGCCAACCACAGCGTCGCGAGTCCTACCGGCAACAGCAGGATCAGATATTTGGCAAGAAAGACGGCGACGGCCAGTTCGCCCTCGCTGACGTTCGGCGAGGCGTTGATGGCCAGAAAGAGGGCGCGATTGAGCGAATCCATGAACTCCGGGGGGATCGAATGCCTGCCGGAGGTTCGGGCACTGCCGGGCGACGGTATTACCGGTGCAACAGCGGGCCGTCGGCCGCCGGCGGGCGGTTTGTGACGAACGGATGACAGATTCTGGCCGAGCCGGCGCCCGGAGGAAAGTGGCGATTGTCATCATTTTGTAACACCTTGAATTGTCACTTTTCTTTCGACGCTCCCGGAGGTAGAATCGCGCCGTCATAGCTCTCAGGAGGTCCTTCCGTGGACAGTAGTTCTAGTGGTAGTTGCCGGTCGACCGAAGTCGACACCACCACCGCGAGTTAGTCCCCGGGATCTTCCCAGCCGCTAACTCGCATTGCCGGGTTGGCGCGCACCTCAGACGTCCGTTTCGTTTGTCCCCGTCCTTGGGTCGCGGTTGTCGTGCGACGCAGGGTTTCGTTGGGTCGTAGCGATAGCGTCCGTCTTTCGTAGCACGCTCCCTTATTGGTTTTACGTCTGCCGTTCGGGCTGTTCCGCCGTGCGTGTGCGTTCGCGTGGTCGTCATCGACGACGCGTGAGCGGCACCTGCGCCGCAGGGATGCCGTGCGGCCGGGAGATTCATCGTGTTCCGTTACTCCATGACCCTGCGCGGAGGCAATCCGCAAGCCCTGATGCTGCCGTCCCAGTGCCTGCATCACTATCACGTCGATCCGCATGCCGATGCTGGCGAGGCCCGTGCCGAGGCCACACGTCGGCGTGCGCTCGCGCGCGTGGGACAGTGGCTGCGCGCGTTCGTGCACCGCCGCGAACCGGTTCGTCGCGGCTGATCCCGCGCCTCCTCTTCACTCCGGGGTGCGGGCCTGACGGGTCACGCCCGCGTCCCATCAGCATTTTCAGGATGTCTCCGATGCAACAAGCTCTCACGCTCAGCGAGCGACTGGTGGCGGTGCTTGGCGCGCGCCTCGGCCTGCGTTTCTTCCGTCGCCGCGACATGCTCGAAACCCTCGATGCGCCTGCGCACGGCCATGAGGCACCACCGGGTCTGCCGGGGTTGCTTCAGGCCGCGCGCGACACCGGTCCAGATCTGCTCGCACGTTTGCGCACCACGCGCAACGGCCTGTCCGACGAGGAAGCCGCCACGGTGCGTGCCCATGTCGGTCCCAACGAAGTCGAGCATGAAAAACCGCTGCCCTGGTGGCGTCACCTGTTCAACTGCTATCGCAACCCGTTCAACCTGCTGCTCACTGCGCTGGCCGCCGTGTCTTATGCGACCGACGACACCGAGGGAACGATCATCATCGCGTCGATGGTGATCGTCTCCACGGTGTTGCGATTTGTGCAGGAAGCCCGTTCGAACAAGGCGGCGGAAAAGCTCAAGGCCATGGTGAGCACAACGGCCACCGTGCTGCGCCGCGAATCGCCGGGCGACGAAGCGAGCGAGCCGGACAAGGTGCGGCGTCCCGGACGCCAGGGCCGCGAAGTCGCGCTGGCCGAACTCGTGCCGGGCGACGTCGTCCTGCTCGCCGCGGGCGACATGATTCCGGCGGATGTGCGCATTCTCGCGGCAAAAGACCTGTTCGTCTCGCAGTCGGCGCTTACGGGCGAGGCGTTGCCAGTCGAGAAGTTCGCGCAGCCTTGCGAGACCGGGGGCACCAATCCGCTCGCGTACGACAATCTCGCCTTCATGGGCACGAACGTCGTGAGCGGCTCGGCCACCGCGGTCGTGGTGGCCACGGGCGCGAGCACGTTTTTCGGCTCGCTCGCCGAACGTGTAACCGCGCAGCAGCCCACGCTCACGTCCTTCCAGCAGGGGGTGAACCGTGTGTCGTGGGTGCTCATCCGTTTCATGCTCGTGATGACCCCCATCGTCCTGCTCATCAACGGCTTCACGAAGCACGACTGGCTCGAAGCGTCGCTCTTCGCGCTGTCGGTCGCGGTCGGACTGACACCCGAAATGCTGCCGATGATCGTCACGGCAACGCTCGCCAAAGGCGCGGTCGTGCTCTCGCGCAAGAAGGTCATCGTCAAGCGGCTCGACGCGATCCAGAATTTCGGCGCCATGGACGTGCTGTGCACCGACAAGACCGGCACCCTCACGCAAGACAGGATTTGTCTGGAGCGTCACACCGATGTGTGGGGCAACGCCTGCGAGGCCGTTCTGGAGCACGCCTACCTCAACAGCTTCTATCAAACGGGCCTGAAGAATCTGCTCGACGTGGCCGTGCTCGACCATGCGGAGATGCACCAGCGTCTGGACGTGGTCAATCGCTACCGCAAGATCGACGAAATTCCGTTCGACTTTCAGCGTCGGCGCATGTCGGTGGTCGTGAGCGAGAACGGCGATCACCACGAACTCATCTGCAAGGGCGCGGTGGAAGAGGTGATGTCCGCGTGCAACCGCGTGCAGCACGGCGCGAACGTCGAGCCGCTCACGCCCGACGTGCTCGCACGTTTGCGGCGCGTCACGGCCGATCTCAACGCCGAGGGATTGCGTGTGGTTGCCGTGGCGACACGTGAGCTGCCGCCCGCGCGCGAGCGCTACACCGTCGCCGACGAAAACGAACTGGTGCTCGTTGGCTACATTGCCTTTCTGGACCCGCCCAAGGAGTCGACGGCCCCCGCACTCCGGGCGCTTGCTGCCTCGGGCGTGGACGTCAAGGTGCTCACCGGAGACAACGATCTCGTGAGCATCAAGGTCTGCCGGGAAGTCGGACTGACCGTAACGGGTTGTGTGCTGGGCGACGACATCGAAGCCATGAGCGACGCCGAACTCGCGCAAACGGTGGAGCGTGCGAACGTCTTCGCGAAGCTCACGCCCGCGCACAAGGAGCGACTCGTTCGCATGTTGCGTGCGAACGGTCACGTCGTCGGTTTCATGGGCGACGGCATCAACGACGCTCCGGCGTTGCGCGCCGCCGATATCGGTATTTCCGTCGACACGGCCGTGGACATCGCGAAGGAAGCCGCCGATCTGATTCTGCTGGAAAAGAGCCTGATGGTGCTGGAGCAAGGCGTGATCGAAGGGCGCCGCACGTTCGCGAACATGCTCAAGTACATCAAGATGACGGCCAGCTCGAACTTCGGCAATGTCTTTTCGGTGCTGATCGCGAGCGCCTTCCTGCCATTTCTGCCGATGCTCCCGTTGCAATTGCTCACGCAAAATCTGCTCTACGATCTGTCGCAAACGACGATTCCGTTCGATAACGTCGACAGCGAGCAACTGACGCAGCCGCAGCGCTGGAACCCGGCGGATCTGTCGCGCTTCATGGTGTTCTTCGGCCCGATCAGTTCGATCTTCGATGTGCTGACGTTCGTGGCGATGTGGCACCTCTTCGGGGCAAACAGCGCGGCACATCAAACGTTGTTCCAGTCGGGCTGGTTCGTCGAAGGGCTGCTCTCGCAGACGCTCATCGTCCACCTCATTCGCACGCGCCGGCTGCCGTTCATCCAGAGCCGCGCCGCATGGCCGCTGCTGTTGATGACGGGCGCAGTGATGCTGATCGGCATCATGCTGCCGATGTCGCCGTTCGCCGAGACGTTCCGCATGCAGGCGCTGCCGCTCGCGTACTTCCCGATGCTCGCTGCGATCTTGCTGGCCTACGCCGTGCTCACCCAATTGATGAAGGGCATGTTCGCGCGTCGATTCGGATGGCAGTGACGCCGCGTCTGCCGGAGTGAAAGGCAAAGCCAGCGGCGCATCGTCCACCGCTGGCTTGTTTCATATCCGGCCATTCGACCCGTTCAGCCCGTTCAGCCCATTCAGCATCGCGGACCGGTGCTCAATCGTCGACCCAGCGTCCCGACGGACGGTCGAAGTGCTGCGGGCGCGGGGCGAAGACGTCGCGTGCGTCGTCGAGTTCGAACGTGACGTCGAGCGCGCCGTCGTTATCGCGCCGGGCGCTGTCGATGGGGTCGTTGCAACACAACCACAGCGAGACGTCCTTGGGCATGCCTTCCACGCGGAACGACTTCTGATTGCCGATGAGGAAGGGCTCGCCGGTTTCGCCAAAGCGTCCGACCAGTTGGCCCATGAGGGCGTCGTGACCGTGATACGGATAGTTCTTGTCGCCGGAAACCTTGTGCAGGTACGTCGCGCCGGAGTTCGGGGTTCGGCCGTTGGCGTCGCGGCGTCCGAACTTGCGGTCGTCGGTGCGGGTACACCATTCTCCCTGGGCTCTCAGGATGACTTTCGGTGCGCTTTGCGCGCCGATCTTGTATCCCGTGTCCTGCCAACCTTCCGTGGCATACACCTTCATGCGTTTGTTGATGCGATCTGTCGTCATGACACGCTCCATCGTTGACGGGGGGCCAAAAATGGATCGCCGGGATGTCGGAACACGACAGCGCCGGCCTTCGTCGATACGCGAATTGCGGTCAGTTCGAGTGTAGCCGTCCGGCTTCGCCAACCGAAGCACCAGCGCGGAGGCCCGACTCCAAACACGCTTCCGAACGCGCTTCCGGACGTCGCTTCGGCGAGACCGAAATGCCCAGCTCGGCGTACAGCTCGTCGAGCGCTTCGCGCGTGCCGAGGAGCAGCGCCGTCGTTTGCCCGCTGATGTCCGTCACGATGCTTACGAGCGTTTGCCCCTGGCACGTCTCGCGTGCCGCGACGAACCGGGTGGAGGTCAGCGCGGCGAGCGTGGCAAACCGTTCCGCCTGTACGAGTCCGCTGATCTGGAAGACCGGTTGTGTGGCGCCGGTGGCGCGATGTGCGAAGCGCACGTTCACGCCGTCGCTGCGAACACCGAGCGCCGCGAACAGCCTGTCTCGCCCCTGCGCACCGAGCGCGCAGCGATCGCCGTGCACCCATCGGGAGATCGTGTTACCCGTAATGCCGGTCGCATACGCGAGCCGGGCGAGCGTGGTGCCCGAGAGTTTGATGAGCAGACGGGCGACAGTGCGGTGACGTTGTTCGATGTCATCCATAACGGGTGTCCTGTCCTGAAGGGCCGGGAAGGGCTGAAAAGCGGCGCGAGCGTAGCAGGAATGGCGCGACGCGCTGGCTCAAAACGCCATCGTCACTTCCAGCTGCGCGTCGATGTCCTTGTGAAGCGCGGTGGAACACGGCATGAGCGGACGGCGGACCGTCGGCGTGCACAATCCCAGCGACGCAAGCGCGGCCTTGATGGCGACGGGATTCGGCTCGGAGAACAGGCGCCGGATCAAGGGCTTCATGCCGTTGAACAGTGTGCTCGCGTGGTCCATATCGCCTTCGCGCACGTAGCGGATCAGCTTCAGATACAGGTCCGGGCGTACGTGCGCCGCCGCCGATATGCAACCGGCGGCACCGGCACGCAGCGCAGGCAGGATTTGCATGTCGTCGCCGCACAGCACGCGTATCGTCACTTGCGACGGCAAGCGGGTGAGCGGATGTGCGTCGCACTCCTTGATGGCGGCGAACGATTCATGCGACGCCAGCTCGCGGATCGTCTCGACACCGAGCGTGACGCCCGTGCGCAGCGGCACGTTGTAGAGCACCAACGGCCTGCGTGTGCCGGCAGCCAGCGAGCGGTAGTGCCAGAGAATGCCCTCCTGCGACGGGCGCAGGTAGTACGGCGGCGGCACGAGATACCCGGCGAGCGGCAGGTCGTCCAGCGCGCGGATCTGACGCGCGGCATTCGCCGTGTCGGATGCACCGACACCGGCGAGCACCGGCGCATGGCCGCGAGCGAGATGGCAGGCGACCTCGGCGAGCCAGCGGCGCTCGTCGTCGCTCAGGAGCGTGCCCTCGCCTGTGGTGCCGGCAACGACGAGGCCGTTCACGCCGGCCGCGAGGTAGTAGTCGACCAGACGCGCAAACGCATTGCGGTCGATCTCGGCGCCGTTGGCGCCGGTCATGGGCGTGACGAGCGGGACCCACACGCCTTCGAAGATGGCTGTGTTCATAAGCGGAAAAACCAGGTTTGACGAGGCGCGCGCGGCTCAGACGGCGGGGCGCAGGCGGAGCACGCCGAATTCGGCTTCGGGGAGCGACTGCATGACGACATCCATCGCACGCGCCGCCTCGACGCGCGGCAACGCGATCGATACGACTGCTGCCGTATCGCGACGGATGGCGCGAATGGTCTCCACGCGCCATGGCAGTGGCAGACTCATCGCCAGTGTGACGGCCAGCGACGAGACGGCGGCACGGTTGAGCGTGATGTCGAGTGTGGCGTCGAGGCGCGTGCGCCGGGTGCATCGATTGGGTTGCCGCGCGAATGCGAAGGTCTCGGCAAAGGAAGGTGAAACGGAGTTCGCACCGGGAGGTTCGAGACTGGCGCGCTGAGCGATGGCAGGCATGGCAACGTGTCGTTTGGCGACGGAAGTGACAACGAGGCCAGTCTAGGCAGACGCAGGTAAAAAAGGCGTCAAGATTTCGACGCCGTCATGCAACCGCGTTCATGACACTACGCCGCTGCGCCACGACGGTCATCGCGGTGCGGCGGCGCGCTATCTCAGTCCTGCTTCGGATATTGCGCGTCGTCGAACAGCACGCACGCCCCATGGGGTGCGGCGCCGACGTTGTTGCGAAACAGCGCGAACACGTTGCGCCACGGATCGAATGGCCGTTGCGGTGCCGGCTCGGGCTGGCGTGCCGCGAGTGTGGCGTTGTCGACTTCGCAATGAAGCGTGTTCGTCTCGCAGTCGATGGTGATGATGTCGCCGTCCCGCACGCGTGCGAGCATGCCGCCCTGTTCCGCTTCCGGCGACAGGTGAATGGCGGCAGGCACCTTGCCGGAGGCGCCCGACATACGTCCGTCGGTCACCAGCGCCACATGGTGACCTTCGTCCTGTAGCAGACCGAGCATCGGCATGAGCTTGTGCAACTCGGGCATGCCGTTGGCGCGCGGCCCCTGAAAGCGCACGACGACGACCACGTCGCGTGTCAGTTCGCCGGCCTTGAACGCGGCCTGCGCCGACTCCTGATCGGAGAAGACCCGGGCCGGCGCGCGTACCTTCTGGTGTTCGGGCTTGACGGCGGAGGACTTGATCACCGCACGGCCGAGATTGCCCGCGAGCATGCGCAGACCGCCCTCCGGCGCAAAGGGGCGCGAGGCCGGGCGCACGATGTTCTCATCGAGGCTTTGCGTCGGCGCTTCCTGCCACGACAGCACGTCGTCGCGCAGGAAGGCTTCCTGCGTGTAGGTGCGCAGACCATGTCCCATGACGGTGGTCACGTCGTTGTGCAGGAACCCGGCGTCGAGCAGTTCACGGATGAGAAAGCTCAGGCCGCCCGCCGCCTGAAACTGATTCACATCAGCCTTGCCGCTCGGGTAGACGTGTGCCAGCAGCGGCGTGACGTCCGACAGGTCGGCGAAGTCCTGCCAGTCGAGCAGAATGCCACCCGCGTGCGCCATCGCCACGAGGTGCAGCGTGTGGTTCGTGGAGCCGCCGGTGGCGAGCAGGCCGACCACGCCGTTGACGAAGGCGCGCTCGTCGAGAATCTGCGAGGTGTTGATGCCCGACTTGGCGAGTGCCACGGCGCGTGCTGTCGCGGCTTGCGTCAACGCGTGGCGCAGCGGCGTGTGCGGGTTGACGAAGGATGATCCGGGCAGGTGCAGTCCCATGAACTCCATGAGCATCTGGTTGCTGTTGGCCGTGCCGTAGAACGTGCAGGTGCCCTCGGTGTGATAGGCCGCGAGTTCGGCGTCCAGTAGCGCTGCGCGCGTGACACGCCCGGCGGCATATTCCTGCCGGATGCGCGACTTCTCGTCGTTCGGCAGGCCCGAAGGCATCGGCCCAGCCGGGCTGAACACTGCGGGCAAATGCCCGAACGCCTGTGCGGCGATCACGAGTCCCGGAACGATCTTGTCGCACACGCCGAGGAACATGGCCGCGTCGAACATCTGGTGCGAGAGCGCGACGACGGACGCCATCGCGATCACGTCGCGCGAGAACAGCGAGAGCTCCATGCCCGCGTAGCCTTGCGTGACCCCGTCGCACATGGCGGGCACGCCGCCGGCGACCTGAGCGCTCGCGCCATGCGCGCGTGCGGCGGACTTGATGATGTCGGGGAATTCGGCGAACGGTGCGTGCGCCGAGAGCATGTCGTTGTAGGCGGTGACGATGCCGATATTCGGTATCCGCTCCGAGCGGATCTTGAGACGATCGTCGGCGGGGGCGGCGGCCAGCGCGTGGGCGAGGTTGGCGCATCCGATCTTCTCGCGCCCGGGCTGGCCTCCGGCCGCACGGGCGACGCCTTCGAGATAGGCCTGACGGGACGACCGGCTACGCTCGATGAGGCGCTCGGTCACACGTTGTACTACCGGATGCAGCGACACGTTATGTGAAGACTGAGTCATGGTGATTCCAGGACATTGTGCATGCCCTGACCCATATCGGTGACCTGCCGCGAGACGCGGTCGATGTAGTCAAAGCACGAGATTCTGTTGATTTCGAGTGTAGTTAAACTACAATGCAGTGTCAAAGTTGCGCTTTCCCAGTGACACGTGGACGTCTTGTCATGAACACGCCTTCACCCTATACCTTTGTGTTGTTCGGCGCTACCGGCGATTTGTCGTTGCGCAAGGTCCTCCCGTCGTTGTTCCGCGCTTTTCGCACCGGGCAATTGGGTCCGGAGCACGCATCGGACGCCGGTCGCATTCTCGCCGTCGCGCGCAAACCGATGGATGCTGCCGAATATCACGCATGGTGCGAGGAGCACGTGCGCAAGCACATCAAGCCCGATGTCTGGGACGAGGGCACCTGGACCCGCTTTCTCGCGACCATCGATTACATGCCGCTCGACCTTGGCCGCGAGGCGGAATTCGGCGTGCTGGCCGAACGGCTGGCGAAGCGTCCGGGCGTGCGCATCTTCTATCTGGCCACCGGCCCCTCGCTGTTCATTCCCATCTGTGAAGGGCTTCGCAGCGCCGCGCTCAACGAGAACAGCCGGATCGTGCTGGAAAAGCCGCTGGGTCACGACCTCGCGTCGTCCGAGGCGATCAACGATGCGGTCGGTGCGATCTTCCGCGAGGACCAGATCTACCGGATCGATCACTATCTCGGAAAGGAGGCGGTGCAGAATCTTCTGGCGCTGCGCTTTGGCAATGCGATCTTCGAGCCGTTGTGGCGGCGCGAGCTGATCGACAGCATTCAGATCACCATTGCCGAGGAGATCGGCGTCGAAGGCCGCGGCGAGTTTTACGAACAGACCGGCGCGCTGCGCGACATGGTGCAGAACCACCTGCTGCAACTGCTCGCCATCGTCGCCATGGAGCCGCCGCTGTCGATGGACGCAGACGCCGTGCGCGACGAGAAGATGCGTGTGTTGCGCTCGCTGCGTCATCTGGACGACGAGAGCGTCGCGCGCAACGTGGTGCGTGGTCAGTACGGCGGCGGCGCGATCGGCAAATCGGCCGTACCCGCCTACGGGGACGAGCCGGGCGTGCCTGCCGACAGCCAGACGGAAACTTTCGTCGCGCTCAAGGCCGATATCGACAACTGGCGCTGGGCCGATGTGCCGTTCTTCCTGCGCACGGGCAAACGTCTGGGCGAGCGCGTGGCGGAGATCGTCGTCAACTACCGCGCAACGCCATACCCGCTGCTCGGCGAGGCGACCGCGCAACCCGGCGTGAATCGTCTGGTCATTCGACTGCAACCGAACGAGTCGATTCGTCTGTACTGTCTGGCAAAGCAGCCGGGCGAAGGAATGAACCTGCAATCCGTGCATCTCGATCTGGCCTTCGACCAGTTTTTCAAGGGGCACCGGATGGACGCCTACGAGCGCTTGCTGCTCGATGTCATCAACGGCCGCCTCGCCCTTTTCGTGCGGCGCGACGAGCAGGAGCAGGCGTGGCGGTGGGTCGCGCCGATTCAGGCGTACTGGTCGCGTCAGCACAAGGGGCCGAAGCGCTATGCCGCCGGCACCTGGGGGCCGCCCGCCGCGAGCGCCTTGCTCGCGCAGTACGGCAGGAGTTGGGTCGAAGAAGACAACTGATCCGCCTGCACGCTATTCCTGGCAGGAACGAGACGCAGCGCACGGAACGGCGGGACGGCGCAAAGGCGTTCCGAGCGCTCCGTCCCCTACTTAGCAACGGAGGCAGACACGCATGATTCACTGGCGAACCTTCCCCACGCGCGACGCGCAGGCATACGCGCTGGCGAACGCCGTCGTCGCCGGGATCGACGAAGCGCTGACGATCCGCCGGCGCGCGTTGCTGGCCGTCTCGGGCGGCACCAGCCCCAAAGCTTTTCTCGCCCAGCTTGCCCGTCTGCCGGTCGCGTGGCGTGACGTCGACATCACGCTGGTCGACGACCGCTGGCTGCCCGCCGATCATGCCGACAGCAATGCCCGGCTCGTTGCCGAGACGCTGCTGCCCGGCGCGAAGGAGGCATGCTGGCTGCCGCTCGTCGACACCGCCACGGCCGCAGACTTGCAGGTGCGCACGCTCAACAGCACGTGGACGCACGGCGTGCCGCAGGTCTGCGTGCTGGGCATGGGCGAGGACGGTCACACGGCGTCGCTCTTCGCCGACGCGCCGCAATGGCACGAAGCCATTACCACCCACGACAAGTTCGTTCTCGTGCAGCCGCAGCGCGCGCCGTATCAGCGCGTGTCGTGGTCGCTCGCCGCGCTCGCGGCCTGCGACCGGCTCATCCTGCAAATTCAGGGCCCGGCCAAGCGGGCCGTGCTCGAAGCCGCGCAGGCGAACGAACAGGACAACGCCATCTCGCGGCTGATCCACCGTGAAGGAGTCAAGATCGATGTCTTCTGGAGTGAGGAATAACCCGCCGCACCCGGGCGGCCCGCGACTGCTGGCCGACATTGGAGGCACCAATGCCCGTTTCGCGCTGGAAATCGCGCCGGGCGATCTCGTCGAGATCCGCGACTATCCCTGCGACAATTACGCGGGCGTGCCCGAGGTCATTCGCGCCTATCTCGACGAAGCCGATCACGCCGAACCGGTGCAGCATGCGGCGATCGCCATTGCCAACCCGATCGAGGGCGACGAGATTCGCATGACGAATCGCGACTGGCACTTCTCCATTGATGCCACGCGCCGGGCGCTGCGTTTCGAGACGCTGCTGGTCGTCAACGATTTCACCGCGCTGGCCATGGCGCTGCCTTATCTGTCCGAGGATCAGAAGTATCGGGTCGGAGGTGGCGAGCCGCGTCCGAACGGTGTGCTGGGCTTGCTGGGACCGGGTACCGGCGTGGGCGTCTCGGGCCTGATTCCCGCCGGCGACCGGTGGATCGCACTTGGCAGCGAGGGCGGGCACACCACGTTCGCCCCCGCCGACGAGCGCGAAATCGATGTCCTGCGCTACGCCTGGAAGCATTTTCCGCACGTGTCGTTCGAACGGCTTGTGGCGGGGCCGGGCATGGCGCTGGTGTATCAGGCGCTGGCCGGGCGCGGCGGCAAGCGTGTGGCATCGTTGGAAACGCCGGCCATCGTCAAGCTGGCACAGGCGGGCGACAAGCTCGCGCGCGAGACCGTCGAGTGCTTTTGCGCGATGCTCGGCACCCTGGCGGGTAACGTTGCGGTGTCGCTTGGCGCTGTCGGCGGCGTGTACCTCGGCGGGGGCGTCATCCCGAAGCTGGGCAAGTTGTTCGAAGACTCGCCGTTTCGCCAGCGCTTCGAGGCGAAGGGGCGCTTCGAAGCCTATCTCAAGAAGATTCCGACGTACGTCATCACCGCCGATCATCCGGCGTTTCTTGGCACGTCCGCGATTCTGGCCGAACAGCTCGGTACGCATGCCGCCGGGGCCGGGGCGCTCATCGACCGTCTGCATCGATTGCGCGACCGTCTGAGTCCGGCGGAGCAGCGCGTCGCCGAACTGACGCTCAAGCAACCGCGCGCATTGCTCGCCGAGCCGGTGGCCGAGATCTCACGTCTGGCGCGCGTGAGCCAGCCGACGGTGATTCGCTTCTGCCGCAAGCTCGGCTGTCAGGGGTTGTCGGACTTCAAGCTCAAACTCGCGAGCGCGCTCACGGGGACGTTGCCGGTGCGTCACGGGCAGGTGCACGTGGGTGATACCGCCGCGGAGTTCAGCGCAAAGGTGCTCGACAATACCGTGTCGTCGATTCTGCAAATGCGCGAGCATCTCGATGCGCGCACCGTCGATGCGGCGGTAACGCTGCTCGACGGCGCGCGCCGCATCGAGTTCTACGGCCTGGGCAATTCGGGGGTGATCGCGCAGGACGCGCACTACAAGTTCTTCCGCTTCGGCAAGCCGACCATCGCATACGGCGATCCGTATTTGTTGCAGGCGTCGGCCGGACTGCTTGGCGAACAGGACGTGGTCGTTGCGATCTCCGCGTCGGGGCGTTCCTCGGACCTGAACCGCGCCGTCGACATTGCGCTCGGGCGCGGCGCGAAGGTCATTGCACTCACGGCGCGCAATTCGCCGCTCGCCCGCAAGGCGACGCTCGTGCTGCCCAACGATCACGTCGAAACGATGGGAGCCCACGTCACGATGATCACCCGCATTCTGCATCTCGCTGCCATCGATGTGCTGGCAGTGGGCGTTGCGATTCGTCGCGCCGGCCCGGGCGCGGAGACGGCGGGCGAGGGCGCACTCGACTGGCTCGGCCACGGCAGCGGTCGGGACACCGAATCGCCGGTCGCTTGATAACCCTAAACATGTTTAGCATAATGCGGGATATGAAAGTGACCGATTCCGCCCAACGTTTCGGCTTTCTCGTAGCAGACATCCAACGTCTGTTCGGACGCCGCTTCGAGCAGTTTGCACAGCGTACGCTGCCGATGACGCGTGCCCAGTGCCGTGTGCTTGCCTACCTCAGCGCCAATCGCGGCGTGAGTCAGGCCGTGCTCGCGGACATTCTCGAAACCCCGCAGCAGACCCTCGCGCGCATACTGGAGCGCATGGAGGAGGCCGGTTGGGTGCGTCGCCGTCTGGATGCCCGCGACCCGCGCATCGAACGCCTGTTCGTCACGCGCGCGGCAGCTGCCCAATTGCAGATCGCCCGCAAGCTTTCCGACGACGTGCGCGACGAAGCGTTGCACGGCCTGACCGCGTTCGAAGCCGTGCAGCTCACCCAGTTGCTGCAAAAGGTGCGGCGCAATCTCAGCAATGTCGTGCCCACGCCGCTCGACACCGTCGTCCCGGCGGTTCTGCGCCGGGAGTCCCATGACCACGTGCTCTGCGCGAACGGCGCTGACCGGACAACCCCGCCCGCTGACGCGCCCGGCGACGACTTGTCGGACATCTCCGACTTGCGGCCTCAGTAGGACGCGCCTAGCATGGGAAGTCTCCAAATTCACCCCCGGAGACTGACATGACGAATCACGTGTACAAGCAAATCGAGCTGACCGGCTCGTCGACCCGGTCCATCGACGATGCAGTGAGCAGTGCCATCGCGCGCGCAAGCAAGACATTGCGCAATCTGAACTGGTTCGAAATCACGGAAACGCGCGGTCATATCGAGGACGGCAAGGTCGCTCACTGGCAGGTCACGCTCAAGGTCGGGATGCGGCTGGAAGACTAATCGTCGGGGCGCTTCGGCGCCCCGCAATCGCCGTACAGTCGTGTCACAATAAGCGCATACTCGAGATCATGAAAAAGACAGAAGAGGTTTGCGCATGTCCGAACAAGAACCGGTCCACGCCACCCGATCGATCACGGATCCGGTGGAGGCCGTCGCCTACCTGAAGACGATTTACGACGCCAACACGGCGTATCTTCGCGCCGCTTTCGAACACTTCTCCAGACAGAAAGATCAGGCGCGCCGCGTGAGTGCGCATTACCCGTTCATCCGCATCACCACGGAAGACATCACCCAACTCGACAAGCGCCTGTCGTACGGCTTCGTTTCGGGCCCGGGCAGCTATCAGACCACAGTCACCCGTCCCGATCTGTTCGAGAACTATTACATCGAGCAGCTTCGCCGTCTCGCACATAACCACGGCGTGGCGTTCGAAGTCGGTGTCTCAGACGAACCGATTCCCGTGCACTTCGCGTATCAGGACGGCGTGTACCTCGAAGGCGATCTCGATCAGACTCACCTGCGCGCCATGCGCACCGTGTTCGACGTGCCCGATCTGGCCAAAATGGACGATAGCATCGTCAACGGCACGCGCGACCCGCTGCCGGGCGAAGTCCTGCCGCTTGCACTGTTTACGGCGCCGCGCGTCGATTACTCGCTGCATCGCCTGCGTCACTACACCGCCACGTCGCCCGAGAATTTCCAGAATTACGTTCTCTTCACCAACTACCAGTTCTATATTGACGAGTTCGTCGAGCTGGGACGTGAGTTGATGAGCGCCACCGACGACCCCGCACTGCGTGAGTATCGCAGTCAGTACACGGCGTTCGTGGAGCCGGGCAACGTCATTCACTGGAACCAGAACGTCGATGCGCGCGCGGCGCAGGGCACTTCGCCGCCGCGGCTGCCGCAGATGCCGGCGTATCACCTCGTGCGGCCGGACAATACCGGTATCACGATGGTGAACATTGGCGTGGGGCCGTCCAACGCCAAGACCATTACCGACCACATTGCCGTGCTGCGCCCGCACGCATGGGTGATGCTGGGACACTGCGCCGGACTGCGTAACTCCCAGCGTCTGGGCGATTACTGTCTGGCCCATGGCTATGTGCGCGAAGATCACGTGCTGGACGACGACCTGCCGCTGTGGGTGCCGGTGCCGCCGCTGGCCGAAGTCCAGGTCGCGCTGGAGCGCGCGGTGGCCGACGTCACCCAACTGGACGATTTCGAACTCAAGCGCGTGATGCGTACGGGCACGGTCGTGACGGTCGACAACCGTAACTGGGAATTGCGCGACCATCGGGAACCGGTGCAGCGCATGAGCCAGAGCCGTGCGATTGCTCTCGATATGGAGAGCGCAACGATTGCCGCGAACGGATTCCGGTTCCGCGTGCCGTACGGCACGCTGCTGTGCGTGAGCGACAAGCCGCTGCATGGCGAACTGAAACTGCCGGGCATGGCCGACCGGTTCTATCGCGAGCGTGTCGACCAGCATCTGAAGATCGGCGTGAAGGCGATGGAATTGCTGCGCGATAACGGTCTGGACCGTCTGCACAGTCGCAAACTGCGCAGTTTCAACGAAGTCGCGTTCCAGTAACGCACGCCGATCGCCGCGATATTTCGTCGACTGAAACTTGCGGCTGTCCGGTGAGCGAGACGGTGAACGTGCGGCCGATGGGCCGCAAGGCGATCAGGAAAATACGCGCTTCGCGTGAATGCCGAGGCCGAGCGCCACGCTGGCGAGGCGATCGCCGAACACCGGCGTCGCCTTGGGGAATGCGGCGCACATCGCATTCGACAGGCAGCGCAGTCCGGTCGAGCCGCCGGTGAAGTACAGCGCATCGACGTCTTCCGGACGCAGCCCCGCGAGCGATGCCGTATGCACGGCGCCTGCCGTGATGCTCGCGATCTCGTCGCTCACGGCATCCACCAGACGGGCTTCCGAGAACGCAACGCTCAGGTCGCGCTCGATCACCGAGAGGTCGATGCGCGTCTCGCCACCGGCCGATACGGCGATCTTGGCGTCTTCGGCGTGCCCGACCAGCGCGTGGCCGAGGCGTTGCTCGACGGTGCGCATGAGGCGGCGGTGATGTGCCGGATCGGCGTACAGATGAGCGGTGAGCGCCAGTTCGCCCACACGCCTGGGCGTGTACACGGTGTTGATGAGGTGCCACGTGGCCAGATCGAAATAGATGCGGTTCGGGACTTCCTTGCCGTCCGGGCCGAGCGCCTTGTAGCCAAGTTCGCGCAGGATCGTCGTCAGTTCGATGCGACGGTCGAAGTCCGTACCCGCGATGTGCACCCCGTGGTGCGCGAGCACATCGTCCCTGCGATCCAGGCGCCGCGCACGCTCGGGGCCGACACGCACCAGCGAAAAGTCCGACGTACCGCCGCCGATGTCGACGACCAGCACCTGCTGTTCCTGCGTGAGACGCGACTCGTAGTCGAACGCGGCGGCAATCGGTTCGAACTGGAACTGTATGTCCTCGAAGCCCACGTCGCGTGCGCTTTGTTCGAGCGAGCGTTGGGCCGCGGTGTCCGCTTTCGGATCGTCGTCGACGAAGAACACCGGACGGCCCATGACCACCTGACGCAGATCACCGCCATCGGCCTTCAGGGCGTGAGTGCGCAGGTGACGCAGGAATGTGGCGATGATGTCGATGTAGCGCATCGCCGAGCCGTTGCCGAGGTCGGTGGTGCTTTCGATGAGGGAGGAGCCGAGCAGACTCTTGAGCGAGCGCATGAGACGCCCGTCATAGCCATCGACGTAATCGGCGACGGCCTGGCGGCCAAAGGACGCGCGGCCGCCTTCGTCCGCGTTGAAAAAGACGGCCGTGGGCAGCGTGCCGTAGCCGGCCTCAAGTTCGACCAGACGCATGGCGGCGCCGTCTTGCACGGCGACGGCAGAATTCGAAGTGCCGAAATCGATGGCGCAGAAACTCATGGCATTTGCGACCCGCAAAGGCGAGCCGTAAAAGGTCGGCAGTGTAGCATGGCCGGACGGTCGGCCGGACGAATGCGCCCTGCTTGCTCGAATCGCCGCGTCATTGCGCACGCACGGCATGGCCCGCCACCGCGTTCATCCGCGCGACGAGTCCGCGTTCGGCTGTGCGGAGGGCAGCGTGCGCAGGCTGCTCACCACTGCGGCAACGGCGGCGAATGCCGCGGCGACATACAGCGACGCTCGCGTGCCGAATCCGTCCGGCGCGACGCTGAACACGAGTGCCACGAGTGCGGCGCCCGTCGTCTGCCCGGTCAGACGCGCCGTGCCCAGCATGCCGCTCGCGCCGCCGCTGCGATGCTTCGGCGCTGACATGAGCATCGCGTAGTTGTTGGGCGACTGGAACAGACCGAAGCCGAAGCCGCACATCGCCATGCGCCAGACGATATCGAGGGTCGTCGGGCGCTCGGGCAACAAACCGAGCGCGAGCAGACCGAGGGCAAACGACGCCAGCCCGATGGCCCCGAGCAGTCCCGGCTTGTAATACTCCAGCAGACGCCCGGCGAGCGGCGCGACGACTACGATGGTGAGCGGCCACGCAGTCATCAGCAGGCCGGTCTGCACGTGATCGAAGCCGAGCGTGTCCTGAAGGAAGAAGGGCAGGGAGACGAACGCCAGCATCTGCGCGCAGAACGACGCCATCGAGGTACAGATCGACAGCCCGAAAATCGGGATGCGAAGCAGATCGACCGGCAGCAGCGGTACCGGCTGACTGCGCTGGCGGCGCACGAAAATCGTACCGATGGCGACGGCTGCCACGAGTTCGAGCGCTACGAGCCAGCGCTCCTGTCCGTGGCCGAAGGAATCGATGCCGGAGATGAGCAGACCGAACGTCAGCGCGCTCAACATCGCCCCCGTCCAGTCGAATGGATGCGAGGCGCGCGTGCTGTCCGGCAGCGAGCGCACCGCGATGACGAACGCGACGATGCCCAGCGGCACGTTGATCGCGAAGAGCCACGGCCAATGGGCGACGGACAGCACCCCGGCGGCGATCGTCGGCCCCGCGGCGGACGACACGGCGACGATCAGCGAATTGAGGGCGACGCCGCGCCCCAGCCAGCGTGATGGGTAGATGGTCTTCACCAGCGCGGTATTCACGCTCATGATCCCGGCCGCGCCGAAACCCTGGGCCACGCGCGCGAGCGTCAGCGTGGCGAGAGAGTCCGACAGCGCGCAGCCCAGCGATGCCACGGTGAACAGCGCGAGGCCCACGGTGTAGACGCGCCGGTAGCTCACGATTTCGCCGAGTGCGGCGAGCGGCAGCAGCGAGATCGTGATGGCGAGTTGGTAAGCGTTGACGATCCAGATCGAGGTTGCCGGACTGGCATTCAGATCGCGCGCGATGGTGGGTAGCGCTACGTTGGCGATGGCGCTGTCGAGCACCGAAAGCGAAATCGAGAGCATGACGGTGACAACGGCCCACAGCCGTGCAGGCATGGGCATACCGTCAGTAAATGTGTCGGACATGAGAGCGGCGAGAGGGACGATCGCGTATCGGTCGCGTGCCGGAAGCCGGAATGGCGCGACAGAATGGGCGATGACGAAAGCGCCATCCTGCCCGAAATCACGGTGTGCCGCCGCGCCTTCACGCAAACCCTTGTGTTTACGGCATTTTCGATTCGGTCTCGCGGTTTTGTCTGATGAAATATATGTTTTGTCAGATGAAACTTGAATAAGCGTGTCGATGCCACCCGTCGATTTGGCGCATGGCTAGTCGGCGAATCTGGCGATGCGTGCGTTCGCCAGCGGGTGGTACGCCGTGCTTTGCGCGACCGAGGCCAGATCGGCATCGCTGCTGAGAATCGCGTGTACGCCGGCGATTGCGAGCGTAGTGGCGGGGGAACGTCCGGGACAGGCATGCGCGCCTAGCCCGAAGGTCCACGCGATGCCGTCCGCAGAGGTGCCGGACGGTGCGCTCGCCAGCACGGCAAGAATGGTGTCTCCCTTGGCCAGTTTCCGGTCGTAGATGACCGCAGACGCGTGGAGAAACCGGCGCGTATTCTGCACCGGCGGATCGAAGCGGATCACGTCGCTCACCAGCCGGATGGCGACCGAACGCTCGACAAGGGGCGGGGGCGCACACAGACTTTGCGCGAACCGCCGCACGCTGTTGGCGACAAGGCCGGCGCAGGCGTCGTGCGTCTGCGTGAACAGGCCGACGATGTTCGCGATCAGGGCGCCGAAGTCGATGCGCTCGTCGCGCGCCGCACTGCGGGCGGTGTCGCGCAGCCAGGTGCCCGTGGCTGCGTCGGCGTTCAGCCAGCGCGTGGCGCGAACGCGCAGCGCCGTTGCCGCGTGGTGAGCGCGTGTCAGGACATCTTCGACAGGTGCCGGTTTGCCCGCCTCGGCCATGGCAGCGACCAGCGCATGAACGTCCTCGTACACCTCGGTCCATTGCGTGGACGGCACCCCGAGCCAGGCAGCCAGCGCGTACACCGGCTGACGAAAGACAAAGTCGTCCAGCCGGGCGGCGGGGGTATTTCCGCATACAAGGTAAGCATCCGCGCAGGCCGCCTGACTGGCCTCGTCCAGCATCGCGAGCGAGTCGCGGCCGGCTTGTAACGCAGCGAGCCGCGCCTTGAGCCAGGGCTTCATGGCAGCGTGCGCGGCGCCGTCGTTCATCCGCACGAGCGCTGCGAACCACTCGCCCGCAGGGCCATGCGCCAGAGCCGGAGGGACCACCGCACCGGAAGGGCGCACGCCGCATGCCGGATGCCGCAGTACCTGGGCGAGTGCATCGGGCCCCGCGGCGACCCACATGCCGAGCGACGCGTCGAAATCGAACGGACGCCGCGCCGCGAGCGATGCGTAATAGGAATACGGATTGGGGTGCACGACGGCGTCGAGCGCATGGCGGGGAGCACGCGAGGCGCGCAGCGCTGCGGCGGATTCGGGGACGGCGACTGACATGGCGGAGGACCTCAAAACGTATCTCGATGGTATCCATCATGCGCCGTGTGCCGCCCGGCACGTTTCATTGCATGATGAAGTATCGATCACAGCATGCGGCCTATACTGCGAGGCATGTTCTTCACAGGAGTCCTGCCGTGGATACCGCACGAGATCCGGCCCCTGGCGTGAGTTCGCTCGCCGCCCTTCTGGCCGATGCCGGCCGCATGACCATGCTTTGGGCGTTGATGGACGGCTCCGCGCGTCCCGCGGGGGAACTTGCGCTGGTCGCGGGCCTTTCGCCGTCAGGTGCGAGCGGGCACCTCGCGCGACTGGTCGACGGGGGTGTGCTCGCGCAGGAGTCGCGCGGGCGCCATCGCTATTTCCGGATCGCTACCCCGGAGACGGCCGCCGCCATCGAAGCACTCGCCAGCGCGGTGCTTGCCACGCGCGAGCTTCGGCCGCGGCCGGTGCCGGCGAGTCGTGCGACGCCGGTCCCGCTGCGTCATGCCCGCACGTGCTACGACCATCTCGCCGGCGAGATCGCCGTCGACCTTTTCGCGCGGATGCACGACCGTCGCTGGATTCGGATAGAAGGTAGCGAAGTGACGCTCACCGAGGCCGGCACCGAAGGTCTTACCGGCCTTGGCGTCGACCTCGCCACCGTGCACGCCCGACGCCGTCGTTTCGCCTGCACCTGCCCCGACTGGAGCGAGCGCAAGCCGCATCTGGGCGGCGCTTTGGGCGCTGCGCTTCTCAGCACCTGTCTCCAGGCCAAATGGCTGGAACCCACGCGTGAGGCACGCGCGTTACGCGTCACGCCGCTGGGCGATCGGAAGCTCTCCGCCATCGCCGTCTGATCCAACGATGCGCAACAAATCCCGCCGCCAAAAAGAAACACCCCGCCAGACCGGCGGGGTGTGAACGACTTCAAATATTCAGTACGTTAGTGCGCGACGGCAATCCGAGCCGCCGCACCGGATCGACTCACCGAAATCAAGCGATCCGAATCAATTACCCCGATACGTCGAGTTCATCAACACGGTCGAGCCTTGCACGTGCCCGGCGACCGGGGTGCCGTAGGCCTTCAGGACCGGGTACCGACTATCGGTCTGCACGAGCGATCCCTGCGCTTCGATCAGTTCCTGACGCACTTGAGCGCGTGGCACTGCGAGCTTTTCGCTATACACGCTCGATTGCCAGAAGAAGTTTTCGTTCGGATAACCGTTACCGCCAGTGCCTGCGAAAGCGGCCGGAACAGCGGCCAGCCCAAGCGTTGCGGCGATCATCAGATGGGAAAGGGTGCGGGTCATGATTTTTCTCCTGTCATTGCTTTTTTCTGGTGGTCGGCCGGCTCGCTGTTGAGTCCGGCACCGCCTACGCCTCTAAGGTAGGACGACCACGTCGCAGGAGTAACCGCGCGGGGCGCAACAATGAATTGCGAAGAATGTAGCGGCCCGAAAACCCTGTGAATACACGGGTTCCGGGCCGGCGCGATGCGCCGCGGGAGTCGAGCGACGACTCTAATGAACGGGATAAATGCTCCGCCGCCCTCAGGCGCGCTCTGCCGCCGCGAGGAATGCCGGTGCGTCTGCGAGCAGGACTGCGAGATCGGCTGCGCCTGACTTGACAACGCCTGCCGTGCGCTCGCGCGTGGCGGCGTCCGTGCCGACCAGCGTGCGCGGCCCGGCGACGCTCAGGGCCGCCAGTGGTCTGCCGTGGTCGTCGAGGACTGCGGCGGCGCAGGCGTCGATGCCTGCTTCGAAACCGTCCTGACTCCACGCGCATCCGGCGTCGCGGTCGCGCACGAGTTGGGCGTCGAGCGCTGCGTACGTCCGCGCGCTTTGTGCCGTGGCCGCCGCGAGCGGTTCGGAACCCAGCAATGCGCGACGGCGCTCAGGGCTGAGATGCGCCAGCAATGCCCGGCCCGGTGCGGTCAGGTGCGCCGTGACGCGGCTGCCCGCGCGAATGTTGCTCACCAGCGGCAGCGCGGGCGTCTCGCACAGCAGGTAACGCACCTGTGCGCCGTCGAGCACCGTGAGGTAGCTCGACAAGCCCGTCTCGCTCGTCACGCGTGTGAGCACACGCCGCGCGGTCGCCAGGTGATCTTCGCCAGCGAGGGCACTCGCAGCGAGGGTAAGGAAGCCCAACCCGAGTCGATGACCGCCCTGCGGCAATGGCTCCAGCACGCCCTCGAATTGCAGCGTCTCGATCAGACGCATGACGGTCACGCGGTTCACGCCGATGCGCCGGCCGACCTCGCTCATGTTCGCCGTCGATCCGCCGTCCGCCACGAACCTCAGCAGCTTGAGGGCGCGCATGACCGGCGTCACGAGGCCCGCTTGCGCGGTGTCCTGGACATCGGGCTGCGTAGTGCCGGTGGCTCGCGCGTTGGCGGACGTAGCTTTTGTCATGCGTTCAAATCCATTCGTCGAAATCGGGCATCGTCCGGGGCGTCCTTCAAGCCGCCAGCGGCACTTGCCACGCGTCGTATTCGTAGACCCAGTCGGCGTTGCCGCCTTCCTTGAGCCACTGATTACCGCGCGAGCCGATCTGCACACGGGCCGTGCGCTCGCGGCGCGCGGCTTCGTACTTTGCCAGTGCGTCGGCGAGCGCTGCCGCATCCGCCGCCGGACCGGCCTGCGCCAGGTGGCGAGACAGTACCACAGCATCTTCAATGGCCATGCCGGCACCCTGCGCCATGAAGGGCATCATCGGATGGCAGGCGTCGCCGAGCAACGACACACGATCGCGCGACCACTGCGGCAGCGGATCACGCACGTACAGCGCCGACTTCAGCACGCTCTCGCACGCGTCGAGCAACGCGCGCGCTTCGGCGTGGTAGTCCGCGTACATGGCGCGCAACTCCGCCACGTCGCCCGGCGCCGTCCACGATTCGAGCGTCCAGCTGTCTTGCGGCGTGGTCGCGAACACGAAGATGTCGCGGCCGAGATTGAGCGGGAACGTCACGATCTGGCTCGACGGATTCGGTCCCCACCATTTCGTGAACGCGCCGAGGTTCGGCACGCCGCGGAGCTTGTCCGCGGGGACGACGGCGCGATACGCGACAACACCCGTGAACTCCGGGGATTCCTTTCCGAACAGCCCCGTGCGCACCACGGAGTGGATGCCGTCCGCGCCGATGAGCACCTCGACGTCTTCATGCGTGCCGTCCGCGAAGGTCAGCCGGATGCTGCCCGGCTGACCTTCGCCCGGCGCCTCGAACGACACGAGCTTCTTGCCCAACGCAATCGACTCGGCCGGAACCGCCTGTTCCAGCGCCTGCAACAGATCGGCGCGATGCATGGTGAGTTGCGGTGCGCCGTATTTGGTCTGCGCCGTCTGCGCCATCTCGAGACGCGACGTCTCCTCGCCGGAGTCCCAGGTGCGGCTGATGCGATGGCTCGGCTGGGCGGCGGTCTTGCGCAACTCGTCGCCAACGCCGAGACCATCGAGCGCACGCACGGCGTTCGGCGTCAGGTTGATGTCCGCGCCGACCCGGGCGAACTGCGACGCCTGCTCATACACACGCACGCGAAAACCGGCGCGCAGCAAACCGATGGCGGCGGCCAGACCGCCGATGCCGGCACCGTTGATGCCGATGAGAGGAGCTTGCATGGGGACATCCTTTGACAAAAGAGACGATGGAGCGAAAAAATAAAACGTTCAAATATGAACAAGATGTTCAAATATTATTGTTTTTGATTCGATCGTTCGCAAGCCTTCCTCGGGTAAATCCCGAGCGGCATGTTTCTCGCGGGATGTCGAGCCACCGGGACTTCCGGCAACGTCGGCGGGACGTTCGGTGTGCCGTCATGCCTCGAAAATACGTCCACCTGTGAACCGGCGCGCACGCGTTATCACGCCAATTTGCCGCCATCAATTCGTGCATCTCCGCTGCGAGCGCTGCGCGTCTCCTGTCCTAAGCTCTGCACAGTTGGTTTCATAAGTAATCCAACGTTTCACAGATGGAACGTCAAAAATGACAAGTGCATGCGAGGTGTCGCGAGCCGGGCTTGGCCGGTGAATGTCGGGGCCGCGTGTGGTGTCGGACGTATCCATCGTTCTCGAATCATCGAACGACAGGAGTACACAGATGAAGCGGTTTCCGATGGGGCGGATCCCGGGCATGACGACGCTGGCAGCGGCAGTGCTGCTCGCTGCGGGCGTGCCGGTCGCAGCGAACGCACAGAGCAACGTGACGCTGTACGGCAGTCTGGATGCCGGGCTGGCATTCGTGAACAATCAGGGCGGCAGCGCGAACTGGCTCGCGCAACAGGGCGGTTCGCAGCCGGACCGCTGGGGCTTGCGTGGCGTGGAAGATCTGGGCGGCGGCAATCGCGCCATCTTCCTGCTGGAGAACGGCTTCTCCACCCTTACCGGCAACACGATCAAGGCCGGTGCGATGTTCAATCGTCAGTCATGGGTCGGGCTGCAATCGGACAAGATGGGCACGGTCACCATCGGCCACATGACCACGTTCAACTTCGATTGGCTGGGTCCGTTCAGCACCGCCTATCTCGGCATGAACTGGTACATGTTCCACCCGGGCAACCTCGACGAGCTGGCCAACACGTCCGTTGTGCAGACCGACAACTCGGTGCGCTACGTCACGCCGGACTTCCGGGGTTTCAAGGCCGGCGCAATGATCTCGTTCGGCAACAACGCGAACTTCGCGAACGGGCGCAAGTGGAGCGTGGCCGCGAACTACACGAACGGCGGCTTCAAGGCCTCGGCCGTCTACTCGAACGAAAACAACCGCACGCCGAACGTTGCCGTGCTCGGTGGCGCCACGTTCCAGGGGCAACCTGTGGCGACGTACGCCGCGTCGAATGTCGAGAACATGGGCGCCGGTGTGTCGTACGGTTTCGGCCCGTGGTTGCTGCATGCGCTGTACACGCGCGTGAAGCTTCAGTCGCCAGGCTACAGCGATACGTATCAGTCTTTCGACGGCGGCGTGAACTATGCGACGGGCGTTGCCAACACGATCACCTTCGGCGCTGCCACGACCAACATGTCCGGCAAACGCTGGACGCAGGTGAGCCTGGGCGATGTCTATGCGTTCTCGAAACGCACTCAGGTGTATGTCAGCGGCGCTTATCAACATGCGAGCGGCAATGGTGCTGTCACGGCGATCAACACGATCAGCCCGTCGTCGACTTCGAATCAGCTCGTCATCATGTCGGGCGTGCATCACTCGTTCTGACACTACCCGTTTCACCCAGTGGTCTCTCTTGACGCGCCGGCCGGGCATTCGCCCCCCGGCGTTTTTTTCGTCCATACCGGCCCGTCGGCATCCCCCAAGCCTGCTCAACGCCTGTGGATACGGGTTTCCCCTAGGCAAAAAACAATTTTGACCGCGCTTTTCACTCCCTATAATTGATCCATAAGTAAATCAACGTTTCACCAATGAAACGTTGGGCGAAAGAGAAAGACAGGCTGGCAAGCCGTGCACGCGAAGTCACGACTTGTCCGAGGCAAGTTGAACATCCAGGAACACGGTGGTTTCCCATGCTCAGGTCGATTCAGTTGAAGGACGCAAACGTAGCCGAAGCGTATGCCGACGCACGTCAGTCGCAGCCGGCGGCAACGCCGTTGCCGTTCGCTATCGAATATCGCGGCGTCACGCGTCGGTTCAAAAATCGCCAGGGCAAGGGCGAAATGACGGCCGTCACGGACGTGTCCATCGGCATCAAGGCCGGTGAGTTCGTCTCGCTGATCGGCCCGAGCGGTTGCGGCAAGAGCACGCTGCTCAATATGGGGGCTGGTCTCTACGCGCCGAGCGAAGGGCAGGTGACGCTTGCGGGCAAGCCGGTGCGCGGCCCCTCGCAACAGGTCGCGTTCATGCTGCAAAAGGATTTGCTCATGCCGTGGCGCTCGATTCAGAAGAACGTCGAACTGGGCATGCAGATTCGCGGCCGCAGCAAGGCGGAGCGTGCGGAAGTCGCCAGGGCGCTGCTGGCGCGCTGTCACCTCAAAGGTTTCGAGAATCACTATCCGCACCAGCTCTCGGGCGGCATGCGCCAGCGCGCCGCGCTCGCGCGCACGCTCGCTGTCGAGCCGGACGTGCTGCTCATGGACGAGCCGTTCTCCGCGCTCGATGCGCAGACCAAGATGGTGCTTCAGCAGGACCTCGCGCAAATGCTCGCGGCAGAAGGCAAGACCGCGCTGATGATTACGCACGACCTCGCGGAAGCGATTGCGCTCTCGGACCGTGTGTTCGTGATGAGCGAGCGTCCGGGCACGATCATCGAAGAGATCGTCGTCGATTTGCCGCACCGCGATAACCCCATCGAGCGACGCAAGCAGGCGGGCATGAACGAGTACGTCGCCCATCTGATGGAACTGCTCAAGGTCGGTCGCGACGACCACCTCGGCTGATCGCCACGCGCGCGCTGAAACTGGTGCGCCGAGTTACGCACAAGACACTGGAATCCTTGCTATGAAAACCCTTTCGAAAACGCAACTGACCGTCGGCAGCTTCGTGCTGCTGCTGATCTTCGCGGCCGTGTGGCAATGGGGCCCGACGGCATTCGGTGTGCCCGAATTCGTGCTGCCGAAACTGTCGTCGACCGTGGTCGAAGGCGCGCGCATGTTCGAAGTCGAGAACCTGTGGCTGCACATTGGCGTGACGGCGCTCGAAGTGATCGCGGGCTTCGTGATCGGCTCGGCGCTCGGCGTGATGATCGGCGTGATCCTCGGCTTGTCGCCGTCGACCGAAGCCATGCTTTCGCCGTACATCCTCGCCTTGCAGATCGCCCCGAAGGTGGCCTTCGCGCCGCTGTTCGTGATGTGGATGGGCTACACGATCTACCCGAAGATCCTCGTCGCGGTGCTGATCGTGTTCTTCCCCGTGATGATCAACGTGCTCGGCGCGGTGCGCTCCGTCGATCCGGACATGGTCAATTTAGTACGCGCGCTGTGCGGCCGCCGTTGGCAGATCTTCCGCTTCGTCGAGTTCCCGTCGGCCATGCAGGCGCTGTTCGCCGGCCTGCGCATCGCCTCGACGCTGGCCGTGATCGGTGTGACGGTCGGTGAGCTCGTGGGCGGGGACCGTGGGCTGGGCTATCTGCTCGTGTACGGCGAAGGGCAGGGCAATACCGCGATGGTGTTCGTCGCCATCGCCGGGCTGACCGCCATTGGTATTGCCGCCTACGCCGCCGTGGTCTGGCTTGAGCGCCGTGCACTGCACTACGTGCCGCGCGCCTCCATGAACATCGCCTGAGCGCGCGGCGTCGCAAGGATCCGATCGTGAACGAACTGCACACTCTCCCGCTCCTCCCGCTCGACGTCGCCACGCTCGCCCCGCTCGACGGCAAGAAACTGCTGATTACCGGAGGCGCCCGCGGACTCGGCGAAGGCTTCGTGCGCGCGGCCGCCGCTCGCGGCGCGCAAGTGACGATTGCCGACATTGCCGCGCAGGCCGGCGAAGCGCTTGCGGCGCAATTGCACGGCGATGGCTTTGCCGTGTCGTTCGTGCGTGTGGATCTTTCGGATCCGGCCTCGGTGGAGGCCGCCGCGCAAGCCGCGGGCGAGCGGATGGGCGGCATCGACGGTCTGGTCAACAACGGCGCCATTACCAACTCGGGCGGCAAGATCGCCAGCGAGTTGAGCATCGAGACGTGGGACGCCGTCATGAACGTGAACGTGCGCGGCACGTGGCTCATGACGATGGCGGCGCTGCCGTTCCTGCGCGCGTCGGGGCAGGGGCGCGTGGTGAACATCGCGTCGGACACTGCCTTGTGGGGCGCGCCGCGTTTGCTCGCCTACACGGCGAGCAAGGGGGCCGTGATGTCGATGACACGCTCGCTGGCGCGCGAACTCGGCTCGTACGGCATTACCGTCAACGCCGTCGCGCCGGGACTCGTCGAAGTCGAGGCCACCGCGTACGTGCCGGCCGAGCGCCATCGCCATTATCTGGAAGGTCGCGCGCTGCCGCGCGCCCAGGTGCCCGACGACGTCATCGGCCCGGTGCTGTTCCTGCTCTCCGATGCCTCCCGATTCGTGACAGGTCAGGTTCTTCCGGTCAACGGCGGCTTCGTCATGCCCTGACGAACCGCTGCATTTCGCTCTTATTCGCAACGCCTTCAAGGAGTTACACCATGGCGCAAGCCGAAGCTAAAAACACCGCCACGCCGCAGGCTGTCGAAAGCTGGACACAGGCCGAAGGCCAGACGTTCGGCGACTGGCTGGATACGCGTGTCGCCCGTTTCTCGACGCGCAAGTACGACTGGGATGCCCTCAAGTTCCAGGCCGACTACGACCCGAAGTACCGCCGTGCGCAGATGCGCTACGTCGGCACGGGCGGCACCGGTGTGGCCAAGGACAGCAACACCGTGCCCGCTGGTCACTTCACGTTCTCCACGATGGTGATTCCGGCCGGCAACATCGGCCCGAGCCACATCCACATGGACGTCGAGGAAATCTTCTTCGTCATGCGCGGGAAGATGAAGGTGATCTGCGAGCGCGACGGTGAAACGTGGGAAGCCATTCTCGGCGAGCGCGACCTGATCTCGGTGCCGCCGGGTGTGTACCGCACGGAAATCAATATCGGCGACGAAGACGCGCTGATGTGCGTGATGCTCGGCTCGCAAAAGCCGGTCACCCCGACGTATCCGCCGGATTCGCCGCTCGCGAAAATCAAGCGCGACCTGAAGTAAGCCAGTCCGGGACGACGCCGCGAAGTTGTCCCGAAACCGTCCGGTGCGAGGCGCGCAGTCATGCGCCGGCACCGGCAGAAATTCACGCAGCCAGACGTTCAGCCACAAGCCCATGCAAGCCGAAGTCATACAGTCCGAAGTGCCCGAAGACGATGCCGCCGTAGCGCCGTTGCGTGCGCGGCTCGACGTCTTCCCCTATCGCACCGTCGCCACGCGCGCAGGGACCGTCGGCTATCGCTGCGCGGGGACCGGGAACGACGCCGCGCTGCCGGTTGTGATGCAGCACGGTATCGGCTCCGGCGCGGCGTCGTGGGTCGCGCAATTCGACGCGACCGGCCTGGACGCCAAGTTGTACGCGTGGGACGCGCCCGGCTATGGCGCGACGTCCAACGTCGCCGACGCCGAGCCGCATGCCGATGCCTACGCCGATGCGCTCGAAGCGTGGCTCGACGCGCTGGGGCTGGATCGCGTCGCCCTGGTCGGCCATTCGCTGGGCGCGATCATGGCGACGAAATTGGCAAGCCGCGCACCGCATCGCGTGCGCGGTGTCTTTCTTTGCTCGCCCGCCAACGGTTACGGCAAAGCGCACGGCGACGTGCGTGCATCGAAGCGCGACAACCGTCTGGCGATGCTCGACAAGCTCGGTCCGGCGGGCATGGCGCGCGAGCGCAGCGACAACCTCGTCGCACCGCAGGCCGCCGAACTGCCGCGGGCCTGGGTCAAATGGAACATGGCGCGCGTGCTGCCCGCCGGCTACCGTCAGGCGACGCATCTGCTCTCGAATGGCGATGTCGCGGGCGAACTCGCGCAATACGTGCGCGCCGCAGCCGGTGCCGCCGTCGTGGCGGTGGCCGTGGGCGCGCAGGACGGCATCACGCCGCCTGCGGCGTGTGAGGAGATTGCCCGGGTCGCCGGCGTGCCGCTGCAAATCATCGAAGGCGCGGGCCACGCGTCCTACATCGAAACGCCGGACGTTCTGAATGCCGCGCTGGCCGCGTGGCTCGAACGTATTGCGGCAGGGGAGCGTTGAGATGGCACCGGCGATCCCGAAGCGTACCGCGCGCGTCGAAGACGAAGCGCCCGGCCGGCAGGATTTGCCGGCCGATGGCGACGACCTCGCCGAAGCCGCACCTGCCGAATCCCGCTATCTCGTGCCGGGGCTCGAACGCGGCCTGCGCATCCTGACGCAATTCTCGCCGCGCGAGCCGGTGTTCAGCGCGCCGGAACTGTCGCAGCGTCTGGGCATTCCGCGCACGACGGTCTTTCGCCTGTTGCAGACGCTCGAAGCCATGGGGTTCCTGGAGCGCGCCGGCAGCGAAAAAAACTTCCGTCTGGGTGTGGCCGTGCTGCGTCTGGGCTTCGAGTACCTCAGTTCGCTGGAATTGACCGATCTGGGCATTCCCATCATCGAGCGTCTGCGCGACGCCACGCAACTGACCTCGCACATTGTGATCCGCGACGGCCGCGACATCGTGTTCGTGGCGAAGGCGCAGAGCGTGGCGGGCGTCTTCAATTCGATCAAGGTCAACGTCGGCACGCGCCTGCCGGCGCATGCCACCGTGCACGGTCACGTGCTGATGGGCGATCTGACGCTCGCCGAAATGCGTGCCCTGTACCCGGAAAAGACACTGGAGAAATTCACGCCGCAAACCCCCGAGTCGCTGGGCGAACTGTTCGAGCGCGTGCGAGAAGATGCCGAGCGCGGCTACGCGGTGTCGGCGTCGTCGTTCGAGCGCGGCATCAGCGTGGTGAGCGCACCGGTGCGCAACGACGCGGGGCGCATTTGCGCCGCGATCACCGTCACGATTCCGCGCGCCAACATCGATACGTCGATGCTCGACGCGGGATTGATCGGCCAGGTGCGCGAGGCGGCGGATGCGCTCTCGCATCGCCTGAACTACCGGCCCGGCACCGACGGCCAGACCACCCCCTACATGAAGTCACTGGGATTGAAATGATCAAGATCGACCTTTCCTCGCGTGCGGCGCTGGTGACAGGCGGCACGTCCGGCATTGGCCTCGCCACCGCCGAGCGCCTGCTCGACGCCGGTGCCGCAGTCGCGATTTGCGGGCGCGACACCGACCGGCTGACGCAGGCCGAAACGCATCTTCGCGAGCGCCATCCCGAGGCGCGCCTCATCGCCGCGCAATGCAACGTGCTCGACGAGAGCGACGTCGCGGCGCTGACCGAACGCATTCGCCGCGAATTCGGCCGTCTCGACATGCTCGTCAACAACGCCGGGCAGGGCCGCGTGTCGACGTTCGCCGACACGACCGACGATGCATGGCGCGAAGAACTCGAACTGAAGTACTTCAGCGTGATCCGTACGACGCGCGCCTGCCTGCCGATGCTGCGCGACGCGGCGCGCGAGACGGGCGACGCGGCGATCGTGTGCGTCAACTCGCTGCTCGCGCTGCAACCGGAGCCGCACATGGTGGCGACGTCCTCCGCGCGTGCGGGCGTGCAGAACCTCGTGCGTTCGATGGCGAGCGAATTCGCGCCGCACGGCGTGCGCGTCAATTCGATCCTCATCGGTCTGGTGGAGTCGGGCCAGTGGCGACGCCGCTTCGCGGCGGCGCAGGCGGCGGGCGAGCGCACGACGTGGCAGGAGTGGACCGGAGAACTCGCCCGCAAGAAGCAAATCCAGTTGCAACGTCTGGGCAGGCCTGAAGAGGCGGCCGCAGCGATCTTTTTCCTGGCGAGCCCGCAATCGTCCTACACGACGGGCAGTCATATCGATGTTTCCGGAGGCCTGGCAAGACATGTCTAACAAAACCACCGTCGGCGAAGTCATCGCGGCGTTCCTCGAACAGTGCGGCGTGCAGACCGCATTCGGCGTGATCTCGATTCACAACATGCCGATTCTCGATGCCATTGCACGTCGCGAAAAAATCCGTTACGTCGGTGCGCGCGGCGAAGCCGGCGCGCTGAACATGGCAGACGGCCTGTCGCGTGTGTCGGGCGGTCTGGGCGTGGCGTTCACGAGCACGGGCACGGCAGCGGGCAACGCGGCCGGCGCGATGGTCGAGGCCCTCACGGCGGGTACGCCGGTGCTGCACATCACGGGCCAGATCGAAACCGAATTCCTCGACCGCGATCTCGCGTACATCCACGAAGCCCCGGATCAGCTGAGCATGCTCAACGCGATTTCGAAGGCGGCGTACCGCGTGCGTTGCGTCGATACGGCACTCTCCACCGTGCGCGAAGCGGTGCGTGCCGCGCTGACGGCCCCGACCGGCCCGGTGAGCGTCGAGATCCCCATCGATATTCAGGCCGCCGAAATCGAATGGCCGGCCGATCTGGCCGCACCTCACATTCCGGTGCCGACGCACGACGACGCGCGCGTGAGCGCATTGGCCGACAAGCTGGCGTCGGCGCATCGCCCGCTGCTGTGGCTGGGCGGGGGCGCACGCGGTGCGCAGGCCGCCGTCAAGCGTCTGGTCGACATGGGCTTCGGTGTGGTGACGAGCGTGCAAGGCCGCGGCATCGTGCCGGAAGACCACGCCGCGACGCTGGGCGCGTTCAACATTCACCCGACGGTCGAGAAGTTCTACAAGACGTGCGACGCCATCGTGGTCGTCGGCTCACGTCTGCGCGGCAACGAAACGCTCAAGTACAAGCTCGCGCTGCCGCGTGCGCTGTATCGCGTGGATGCCGACGGCCTGGCCGACAACCGCGGCTATCGCAACGACCTGTTCATTCAGGGCGACGCCGCGAGCGTGCTCAATGCGCTGGCCGACAAGCTGCAAGGCCGTCTGTCGGTCGACCCGGCTTTTCACGCCGATCTCGCCGCCGCACGCGAGGCCGCCGTCAAGCAAGTGGCCGAAGGTCTCGGACCGTACCGCCAGCTCGTGGCCGCGCTGCAAGGCGCGCTGGGCCGCGACTTCAACTGGGTGCGCGATGTCACGATCTCGAACAGCACGTGGGGCAACCGCCTGCTGAAGATCTTCTCGCCGCGTGCCGGTGTGCACGCGCTGGGCGGCGGTATCGGTCAGGGCATGCAGATGGGTATCGGCGCGGCGCTCGCGGGCAACGCGAAAAAAACCGTCGCGCTGTGCGGCGACGGCGGGCTGATGGTCAACGTCGGCGAGCTCGCCACTGCCGTACAGGAGAAGGCTCCGCTCGTGATTCTGCTGATGAACGACCAGTGCTATGGCGTGATCCGCAACATCCAGGACGCGCAATACGGCGGGCGCCGCCACTACGTTCAGTTGCATCAACCGGACTTCGCCGCGTTTTGCGCAAGCCTGCAACTCAAGCATGAGCGCATCACGTCCATCGATCAGGCCGAAGGCGCCGTGAAGCGCGCCGTCGAACACGACGGTCCGGTACTGCTCGAAGTCGACATGCTGTCGGTCGGCAACTTCGCGTCGCATTTCGCCGGTCCGCCGGTACGGGAGCCTGCGAATGCATGAACTGAATCATCGTCCCGTGGACGTCGCGCTGATCGGCTTCGGCGCGATCGGCTCGAAGGTCTATGAGGCGTGCGCGAGCGATCCGTATCTGCGTGTGGGCCATGTGATCGTGCCCGAGGACGCCGCCGAGCGCGTGCGCAGCAGCGTGCGCGCCGGTACCGAAGTGGTGTCGTCGGCGCAGGCACTCACGAGCCGCCCCGACTTCGTGCTCGAGTGCGCCGGTCATAGCGCGCTGTCGGGACACGTCGTGCCGCTGCTCAAGTCGGGCGTGGACTGCGCGGTTGCCTCCATCGGTGCGCTTTCGGACACGGATCTGCTCGCCGCGCTGGAGCAGGCCGCGAAGGACGGCGCGTCGACCGTCACGTTGCTCTCGGGGGCGATCGGCGGCATCGACGCGATTGCCGCCGCCCGCGAAGGCGGCCTTGACGAAGTGCTGTACACGGGGCGCAAGCCGCCGATGGGCTGGCACGGTACCCCCGCCGAGCAGGTCTGCGACCTGGCGACGCTCACGACGGCCACGGTGATCTTCGAAGGCAGCGCCCGCGATGCGGCGCGTCTGTATCCGAAGAACGCCAACGTGGCGGCGACCGTCGCCATTGCGGGCCTCGGTCTGGATGCCACGCGCGTGCGTCTCATTGCCGACCCGGCGACCACACGCAACGTGCATCACATCGCGGCGCGCGGTGCGTTCGGCGAGATGTCGCTGGAAATGTGCGGCAAGCCGTTGCCGGACAACCCCAAGACGTCGGCACTGACCGCGTACTCGGCCATTCGCGCGCTGCGCAATCGCGTTGCGAACTGTGTGATCTAGCAGGAACAGCCTCATGAGCCATCAAGATTTGCTGCAAGGGTTTTCGAGCGACATTCTGGTCGGCGGCGAATGGCGTGCCGGGACCGGCAAGCGCTACCAAAGCCTGTATCCGGCGGACGAAAGCGTGAATGCCGAGATCGCCGCCGCCGGTGCCGACGACGCCGTCGAAGCGGTCGAAGCCGCCGATGCCGCGTGGCGTCGCGCCGACTGGGCCGGTCTCAAGCCGCACCAGCGTGCTGCCGTGCTGCACCGCGTGGCCGACGGCATCACGCAACGCGCCGAAGCACTCGCGCATCTGCAACGCCGCGACAACGGCAAGCCGATCAGCGAGACGCGTGCTCTCGTGGCCAGCGCGGCGGGCACGTTCCGTTACTTCGCGGCGTGTCTCGAAACGCTGGAAGAGACGCTCACGCCGTCGCGCGGCGATTATTTGACGATGAGCGTGCACGAGCCATTGGGCGTCGTGGCCGCGATCACGCCCTGGAACTCGCCGATTGCGTCGGACGCGCAGAAGCTCGCACCGGCACTTGCCGCGGGCAACGCCGTGGTCCTGAAGCCGGCGGAAGTCACGCCGCTTGCGTCGCTCGAACTCGGTCGCATCTGCGAGGCCGCCGGCGTGCCTCGCGGTGTGCTCTCGGTGCTGCCGGGCAAGGGGTCGGTCATTGGCGACATTCTGGTGCGTCACCCGAAGGTCAGGAAGGTGGCGTTCACCGGAGGCACCGAAGTCGGTCGCGGCATTGCGCGTCTCGCAGCGGAGAAGCTCATGCCCGTGTCGCTCGAACTCGGCGGCAAATCGCCGACCATCGTATTCGAGGACGCCGACGTCGACCATGCCGTGGCCGGCGTGCTCTACGGCATTTTCAGTTCGTCGGGCGAATCGTGCATCGCGGGCTCGCGTCTGTTCGTGCACAAGAAGATTTTCGACACGTTCGTCGAACGTCTCGTCGCCGGGGCGAAGCAATTGCGCGTGGGCGATCCGTTGCGTGAAGACACGCAGATGGGACCGCTCGTTAGCTCGGCGCATCGCGAGTCCATCGAGCGCTACGTCGCCATCGGACTGGAAGAGGGCGGCCGTCTTCTGTGTGGCGGTGAGCGCCCGGCCGGCGACGGCCGTGAGAAAGGCTACTTCTACCAGCCGACGATCATCGCGGGCCTCACGAACGGCGCGCGCATGGTGCAGGAGGAGATCTTCGGGCCGGTGCTGGCGGTGCTGCCGTTCGAGAACGAAGACGATCTGCTGCGCGAAGCCAACGACAGCGTCTACGGACTGGCCGCCGGTATCTGGACACGCGACTACAAGCGCGCCTGGCGCGTCGGCCGTGCGTTGGAGACAGGCACCGTCTGGATCAACACCTACAAGCAGTTCTCGATCTCCACGCCCTTCGGTGGCTGGAAGGAGAGCGGCATGGGGCGTGAGAAGGGGCGTCTGGGACTGCTGGAGTACACGAACCAGAAGAGCCTGTATTGGGGCATGAACGACAGCCCGCTCGCGTGGGCGGGGCAGGTCTGACGGGCGTACGCGTGAAACGCATGTGGCAAGCCGCGGTGCACGGGGCATCGCGGTCATCCGAAACTTGAGCGAGGCAAACATATGTTGTCGATTTTCCGTGCATCGTTGGCGCGTCGCGCCTTTCTGACGGCCGGCCTGTGCGCCGCAGCCGGACTCTCGGGCATGGCCGCACCGGTCATGGCGCAGCCGGCTGCGCAACCCGCTCAGCAGATGACCTATCTGCTGCCCGCGCCGGCCAACCTGCCGGCGTTCGCGCCGCTGATGCTCGCCGAAAAGAAAGGGTACTACGCCGCGGAGGGGTTGTCGGTGCGTTGGCTGACGGTGCAGGGCGGTGCCGACGTCGGCAAGCAGCTCGCGTCGGGCAACGGCGATCTGGGCGGCGGACTTGGCGACACGCCGATCGTACTGCGCCCGAACGGCATTCCGATCAAGGGCGTCGCGCTGCTCGGCGGCCGTACGCTGCACCAGCTGGTCGTGCGCGATGACGCGAACATCAAGTCGCCCGCCGATCTGAAGGGCAAGACGATTACCGTGCTGGCCTACCAGGACACCGGTTTCTACGCGACGCTGGGTCTGCTGGCTTCGGCGGGCCTCACGCGTAACGACGCACGCATTCAGGGCGCAGGCCCGGCCGGTGTGTGGCAGCAAGTCGCGACGGGCAAGGCCGAAGTGATGGTCGGCACGCCGGAGTGGGCGCAGAACATCGAAGACGCCGGAGTGAAGATCACCATGACGTCGACCGACAAGTACTTCCCGGGCATGGCGCAGGCGATTCTGGCGTCCGACAAGACCATTGCCGAGAAGCCGGAGATGATCCGCAAGTTCGTGCGCGCAACGGTCAAGTCGGTCGCGGAAATCATGCGTGACCCAGCGGGCGCGGCGAAGGAATACTGCGCGGCTGTGCCGGGCTACAAGGGCAAGGAAGCCGAGATCGAGAAAATCCTCACGTACTACGCCCGCAATGTGTATCCGGGGCAGCAGCGTCTGGGCGCCTTCGATCCGGCGCGTGTGACCAAATTGCAGGACTTCTACGCGCAGGAGAAGGTCATTCGCGAGAAGTCGAAGGTGGACGACCTGTTCACCAACCAGTTCGTGCAGTAAGGCGAGGTGAAGAATGAGTGAAACCGCACCGGGCGCGGCCCAGCCCGAAACGCTGTTGCTGACGGTGTTTCTGCGGCACGATCAGTCGAACAATCTCGACGATTTCCAGGAGCGGCTGAAGGCGGCCGAGTGGTGGGAGCGTTTCCCGCCCGCCGGCGTGAAGGTCGTGTCGTGGACGGTGGCGATGGGCTTCGGCCAGATCGTCACGCTGGAACTGCCGCCGCATCTGCTGCCCGTCGTGAACGTGGAACTGGAGCGCTCGGCCTGGGGCGTGTTCCGCACCGAATGCTATCCGACTTACGACTTTGTTCCCGTGCACGCGCGTATTCGCGAACGGGTTCGCAACGGAGGGAAATGATGGACCGTTATCTGGAACCGCATCAAGCGCGTCGCCACGAGCCGACGCAGTACGAAAGCCTGCTGGGCGACGCCATCGAGCGCGCTTATGCGGCCGGCACGCACGACCTGGCAGGACTCGTCGCCTACCTGAACCGCACCGGCCCCGGCCCGCAGGACGGCGAAGTGTGGACCGAAGAGATCTACAAAGCGCAGATCGCCAAACTGGCCGAAGAGTAACAACATCACATAGCGCGATTGCCGCTCGACGCCACGACATCACGACGTGACGAGCGCGCGGCGACCGCGATGGAGACGTCCCCCATGACTACCCAACAGCCTATCCTCACCGCCGATGCCATCCTCGAGCGCGGCCTGAAGAATCTCTGGTATCCGATTTGCCCGTCGCACATGGTTGGCCGCGAGCCGGTCTCACTGCGCCGTTTGGGCAAGAAACTGGTGTTCTGGCGCGATCACGACAACCAGGTGCATGCACTCGACGATCATTGCCCGCACCGCGGCGCACCGCTCTCGAAAGGTATCGTGATGGGCGATCGCATCGCCTGCGGTTATCACGGCGTGCAGGTGCGCTGCGACGGCACGGTGACGCGCGTGCCGGGCAGTCCGGGTTGCAAGCTCGAAGGCTCGCGTCCGACGCAGGCGTATCACATCGTCGAGCGCAACGACGCGATCTGGCTGTACAACGCCACCGGGAATATCGACACGCCGCCGCCGCTCGTGCTGCCGGACGAGCTCGACGCCGACGGCGAATTCTCGTCGTTCCTGTGCTACACGGAGTGGAAGGGCGACTACCGTTACGTACTCGACAACGTGATGGATCCGATGCACGGCACGTACCTGCACAAGCAATCGCACTCGATGGCCGAGGGCGACAACACGGCCGCGTTCCGGATTCGCGACACCGACCGTGGCTTCATCTTCGAGAAGGAAGGCCAGCGCGATGTGAACTTCGACTGGACAGAGTGGGCCGACACCGGCACGCACTGGATGCGTCTGGAGATTCCGTACCCGAAGACGGGCGGCCCCGGCGGCAACTTCGTGATCGTGGGGAGCTACACGCCGATCTCGCCCACGCTCGCCGCCGTGTTCCACTGGCGTTGCCGCAAGCTCGACGGCTGGCAGCGCGACACGTGGCGCTTCCTGTATCGCAACCGTCTCGAAGCACGCCACTGGGCCGTGTTGGAACAGGACCGCGTGATGCTCGAAGACATGGAAGCCGATGCCAACCAGAACGAGCATCTGTATCAGCACGATATGGGCATTGTGCGTCTGCGCCGCCATTTGAAGAATCTGGCAAAGGCGGAACTCGAACGCATGCAGCAGGGCAAGGCGTAAATCGCGAAACGCAGAACGCAGAACGCAGAACGCAGAACCATACGGAACGACACAGGGCGACTTCACCGATGCAGATCGACTCACCCATCAAAGCCGAGCGTATTCGCGCGCAAGCCGTGCCCGATCTGGGCACGGCGACCTGGACCAACGGCATTCGGTTCGGCAACGAAATCCTGATGTCGGGCATGACGGCGCATCCGGCGACGCGCGACGCGCAAAAGCCGCTTACGGCCTACGAGCAGACGCTCGTGGTGCTGGGCAAGATCCGTGCGCTGGTCGAGGCGGGCGGCGGCAGCCTCGCGAACATCTACAAGCTGGTGGTGTACGTCACCGACATTGCCGACAAGGATGAAGTCGGTCGTGCGCGCCGCGAGTTTTTCGCGGGCGTGGCGGCCGGCGGCGGGGCGTATCCGTGCTCGACGCTCGTGGAAGTCAGCGCGCTCGTGTTCCCGGAATTGCGCGTGGAAATCGAGGCGTTCGCGCGTCTCGACATCGATTTGTCCGTGGCGTGAGCGGCGCGGGCATCAGGAAAAATCAGCGACATCAGCAACAGAGAGCGGCGTTATGAGCAAGTCAAACCTGTCGGCCATGGTGCGCACGCTTCGCTTCGAGGCGGCGGGCATCATGAGCATCGAACTCGTGCCTGTGGCAGGCAGCAGCACGGCATTCCCGGACTTCTTACCGGGCGCGCACATCGATCTGCACTTGCCGAGCGGGCTGGTGCGCAGCTATTCGCTGGTCAACGCGCCCGGCGAGCCGAACCGTTATGTGCTCGGCATTCTGGCCGATCCGAAGAGCCGGGGTGGTTCGCGTTTCATCCACGACAATTTCCGTGTCGGCATGACGCTCGACATCTCGGCACCGCGCAATCACTTCGCGCTGGACGAAACCGCTGCACACACGGTGCTGGTCGCGGGCGGCATCGGCATCACGCCGATTCTGTGTATGTATCGCCGTCTGCGCTCGCTGGGCCGTAGCGTCAAGCTGATGTATTGCGCGCGCACCGCGCAGCAGGCCGCGTTCGTCGATGAACTGAACGTGCTTGGCGGCGACCTCACCTATCACTTCGACGACCAGCACGACGGAAAACCGGCGTCGCTCGCCGCGTTTCTGGCGGATCAGCCGGCAGGCACGCATGCGTACTGCTGCGGTCCGGGCGTGATGCTCGACGCGTTCGAAGCCGCCTGCGCCGGCGCCGGAATCGACAATGTCCACATCGAGCGGTTCGCCGCAGCGCCCGACGCACCGCCGCCCGCCACCTCGGAAGGCTATGTCGTGACGCTCGCGAAGTCCGGCAAGGAAGTCACGGTGCCGGCCGGTGCGACGTTGCTCGCCACGCTGATCGCCGCGGGCATCGACGCCGAACATAGCTGCATGGAGGGCGTGTGCGGCGCCTGCGAGACGCGTGTGCTCGAGGGCTGTCCCGATCATCGCGACTCGGTGCTCAGTGCGTCCGAGCGCGCGTCGAACAAGGTCATGATGATCTGTGTGTCGGGTTGCAAGGGCGACCGTCTGACGCTGGATCTGTAAACGCCCGACTCCGAACTTATTCCCGAGACTGTCATGACGATTCTTGGCATCGAACAAATCACCTACGGGGTCACCGACCTCGACACCTGCCGCCGGTTTCTCGCCGACTGGGGCCTGACAGAGGTCACGGCCGACGCCAACGGCGCGCGCTTCGAGACGCTCAACGGCTGCCGCGTGCTGGCCGTGCGCCACGACGATCCGTCGCTGCCGCCGGCCATGGAGGAAGGGCCGACGCTGCGCGAAGTCACCTGGGGCGTGGCGAGTGCCGGGGAAGTGGCCGCCATCGCGGACCGCCTCGCCGGTCAACCCGGCTATTACTGTCAGGACGGCGCGACGGGCTGCATCGATCCGAACGGTCTGGCGGTGCGCGTCGAGGTCACGGCCAAGCGCACACTGGACGTGCAAGGCGCGCCGACCAATCCGTGGGGGCTGCCCGCGCAGCGCGTCAATACGCCAAGCCCCGTGTATGAACGCGCGCAGCCGATCGAAGTCGGTCACGTCGTGTTCTTCACCAACGCACTCGCGGCCACGCAGAAGTTCTACGAGGACAAACTCGGATTCGAGTTGTCGGATCGCTACCCGGATCGCGGCGCGTTCATGCGCTGCGCCCCGCACGGCGGGCACCACGACCTGTTCCTGCTGGCGCTGCCCAATGGCAAGCGTGGCCTGAACCACGTGGCGTTTACCGTGCGCGACATTCACGAAGTCTTCGGCGGCGGCATGCACATCGACCGCTGCGGCTGGGAAACACAATTGGGGCCGGGGCGTCACCCGATCTCGTCGGCGTATTTCTGGTACTTCAAGAACCCGTGCGGCGCGCTCATCGAGTATTACGCGGACGAGGACATCCTCACCCCGGAATGGCAGCCGCGCGATTTCGAGCCGGGGCCGACAGTGTTCGCGGAATGGGCGGTGGACGGTGGACTGGACGGCAACACGCGCCGTCAGAAGAAGGGAGGCGAGGCGCCGACCGGAAAGTTCATGACAGACACGGCCAAGCGGTAAGCCGCACGGCGGTTCACGAGTCGTAGCGAGCGCGGCGAACCCCGGGGGGAACGACGCGGCATGAGGGGGCATGCGTTATGAGCGTAGCGCATCGCCCCCTTTTGCATCCGGCCCAATGCAATGGACCGCTTGTCCTTATTTCGCGAGTTCGGCGTCGATGGCGGCGACCAGACGCGGATCGTCGGCTTTCACGTCCGGCGAGAAACGGCCCACCACCTGACCGTTGCGGCCGATCAGAAACTTCTCGAAGTTCCACAGCACATCGGCCGGATTGTCGCGCTCCACACCGAAGCCCTTGAGGCGTTCGCGGAACGGGCCTTCGCCGGTGGCTTCGGGCCTGGCCTTGACGAGTGCGCTGTACAGCGGGTGGCGGTCCTCGCCCAGGACGGAGATTTTGGCGAACAGGGGGAAGGTGACGTTGTACTGCGTGGTGCAAAAGTCGAGAATTTCGGCGTCCGTGCCCGGTTCCTGACCCTTGAAGTTGTTCGCGGGAAACGCCAGCACTTCGAGGCCGGCGTCGCGTTTGTCTCGATACAGACGCTCCAGCCCTTCATATTGCGGCGTCAGACCGCACTTCGATGCGACGTTCACGATCAGACGCACTTTGCCGGCGTACTCGCCCAGCGTGGCAGCCGTGCCGTCGATGCGATTCACGTCAATGGTTTCGATGTCGGTGCTCATGGATATTTCCTGTCGTTGAGGTGGCCCGGGAAGCGGCGCCCGGGTCGTTCGGCGAGTGTAGCGCAAGTCCTCGCCCCACCACTGGCCATCATCGGGCCATCACCGGACCATCACTTGGCCGAATTGTCGAGCAGATCGCGCGTGCGCTGACCGAACGCGCTGGGGGTGTCGCCGGACCAGCGTTTGAAGGCTCGCGAGAATGCCTTCTCGGACGTGTATCCAACCTTGTCCGCGACTTCCGCCACGCGCAGGCTGCGCGTGCTCAGCGCCTCTGCGGCCAGATGCATGCGTACGCCGCTCAGGTGAGTCATCGGTGCGGTGCCCACGAGCGACGTGAAGCGTGCGACGAAGCGCGAGCGGGACATGCCGGCCACCTCGGCCAGTTTGCGCACGTCCCAGGGGGCGGCCGGATCGCGATGGATCGCCAGTACCGCGCGTCCGACCTGTTTGTCGAGCAGGCCCTTGAGCCAGTGTGCGCCGACGCGTTCGTTCTGCAGGACATGGGCGCGCACCATCTGCACGCACAGCACGTCGGAGAGCCGTGCGGCCGCGATCATCCAGCCCGGTTTGCATTCCATCGATTCTTCGATGAAGTTCTGCAACGTCGCCTTCAACCAGGGGACCACGGCAGGATCGTCATGCCGGATGTGAATCACCGGGGGCAGGATCGCGAAGATCGGATGCCGGTGCGCGGCCGCGAATCCCACGATGGCGGTGTGCAGCTCGCACGCCGGTCCGCCGGTGCCGACGACCATCGCCAGCGGTGTGTCGGAGCGCGGCGTGATGCCCCGCTCGGCGAGCAGATCGTTGAACGGCACGGGCGAGACTTCCGGTGTGCTCGACATGCGGTGCGCGCTGCCCTGCGGCAGCAGCACGACATCCCCCTCGCGTACCAGCACAGGGGCTTCTCCTTCGACATGCAGCCAGCAGGAGGCCCCCCGGCAGATCCGGAACGGGATGCCCTGCACGGCTTCCTTGTCGAACGCCCACGGCGCGTGCAGCGTGAAATGGCCCGTGACGACGGCTGTGGCGTGCACATCCGCCAAAACTTCGCTCAGTTGATCCATGGCGTCTCGCTTGTTTTTGTGGGGCTGCCTCGCGCATAGCGACCGAACCGGCATGAATCCATGCGGATGGGACGAGCGGCAACGCAATTGAATTTTGCGGTAGTTCCTTGCGCGCGTCTCGCGATCAAAAATCGTGGCATTCCCCAGCCATAGGTGAATCGATCATGCTTAGTCAAGAAAAGAACAAACTCCTCACCGAAGTCGGCCCCGGCACGGCGATGGGCGACTACCTGCGACGCTACTGGCATCCCATTGCCGGTGTCTCGGAATTCGACGCCAGGGCGGTGCGTCCGATCCGCCTGTTCGGCGAAGACCTCGTGCTCTACAAGGACCTGTCCGGCCATTACGGACTGGTGCAGCGGCGTTGTCCGCACCGCAACGCCGATCTGGCGTTCGGCATCGTGGAGAAATGCGGGTTGCGCTGTGCGTATCACGGATGGGAGTTCGGCCGTGACGGCGCGTGCACCCATCAGCCGTTCGAGGAGATCGTCGATCCGTCGGCACGCCTGCGTCAGAAGACACGCATTACCGCCTACGAAGTGCGCGCGAAGGCCGGCTTGCTGTGGGCCTACATGGGGCCATTACCCGCGCCGGAGCTGCCCGACTGGGAGCCTTTCAGCTACGAGCACGGCTTCGCGCAGGTGGTGATGGCCGAGATTCCCTGCAACTGGTTCCAGTGCCAGGAAAATTCCATCGACCCCGTGCATTTCGAATGGACGCACAACAACTGGACGGCGCGTCAGCAGGACGCCGAAGCCGGGTATGTGCCAACGCACCTGAAGACCGCATACGAAGAGTTCGAGCATGGTTTCGTCTACAAGCGTTTGCGCGCCGCGGAAACGCCGGAAAACGTCATGTGGACGGTCGGACGCGTGACGCTCTGGCCGAACGGTTTCTATCTCGGCCATCACTTCGAATGGCGCGTGCCCATCGACGACGAGAACACGCTGTCGGTGTTCTGGGTTTTCAATCGCGTGCCCAAGGAGCAGGAGCCCTATGTTCAGGCGCGTATTCCGACGTGGTACGGCCCGCTGTACGACGAGAACGGCGACTGGATTACCTCGCACGTTGCGAATCAGGACTTCGCCGCGTGGGTCGGGCAGGGGCGCATTACCGATCGCACGAAGGAGACGCTGGGCGCGAGCGACCGGGGCATCGTGATGCTGCGCCGACGGTTCTTCGAGGAACTCGAAGCCGTGGCTGGCGGTGCCACGCCGAAGGGGCTGATTACCGATCCCGCCAGTAACGAACGAGTGTATTTGCCGTCCGCGTGCCGCGAGGAAATGCTAACCGGGCTGACCCGCGAGGCGTTGTCGGCGCATCCGCTTCTCGGGCCGTACCTACATGACTTTTTCGGACAGGCGGGGCAGCCGGACGACGTGCGCGAAGCCTATGAGCAGGCTGTCGGCCAGAAGATGCGCGGCGCGAAATTCTTCACGGTCCACGGCGGGGGCAACGGGCACGGCACGAGCGACGGGCAGCAGAGCAAGGCGTAGCGCGGCACGTTGCGCGCGAGGGGCGTGGTTCGTCCGGGGTGGTGGATTCGAAGCAGGACTTCAATAACGCGAGGACAAGGTGAACGTGAAACGAAACGGTGGGATGGCGGGTGGTTGGCGGGTGTTGCGCGACGCATGTGTGGCCGGGGCGTTCGCAGCAATGGCGTGGTCGGCGCAGGCGCAGGGCACGGCGCCGCTCAAGGAGGTGACATTCCTGCTGGCCGCGCCGCCAGGCGAGCTGGCCTTCGCGCCCTTCATGCTTGCGCAGACCAGGGGATATTACGCGCAGGAGGGGCTGAAGGTTCGCTGGATCGCCGTGCATGGCGGGGCGGCGGTCGGCAAGCAGTTGGCGGCTGGCAACGGCGACATCGGCGACGCGCTCGGCGACACCCCCATCCTGCTGCGCAACAACGGCGTCAATGTGAAAGGGGTGGCATTGCTGGGCGGGCATCCGCTGCATCAGTTCATTACGCGCGCGGATCGCACCATCGCGCAGGCGAGCGATCTCAGGGGCAGGACGTTGTCGGTCATGTCGTATGAAGACACTTCGTATTACGTCACGCTCGGGATTCTTGCGGCAGGCAAATTGAACAAGAGCGATGTGACGATTTACGCGGGCGGGCCGAACGGCGTGTGGCAGGACGTCGCGAATGGCCGCTCGGACGGTCTGGTCGGCACGCCGGAGTGGGGCGCGCGCGTGGAGGAAACCGGCGTCAAGGTGCACTACCGGCCGACGGATCAGCTCACGCCGGGCATGGGGCAGGCGATTATCGCCTCGGACAAGAAGATCGCATCCGACCCCGAGATGATCTCGAAGTTCGTCAGAGCGACGATGAAAGCAATGACGGAGATCGAAGCCGACCCGGTCGCGGCGTCCAGGGCCTACGTGGGGGCGGTGCCCTCCTACGCCGACAAGCTGGATTTCGTGACGAAGGTGCTGACCTACTACGCGAAATATGTGTTCCCGAGCCGGTTGCGCCCGGGTGAGTTCGATCCGGCCATTGTGGCGCACGTGCAGAAGTCCTACGTCGACAAAAAAGTCGTCCGTGCCGCGCAACCCGTGGAATCGCTATATACGAATCAGTTTATTCCGGGGAAGTAGCACGGCGAAGCAAGCGGCCGCAGCCATTGACACGGCTGCGGCCGCCGTGAAAGTATCGCGGTGCCCGTGGCTTTCCAAGTCCCTCCGATTTCGTCCGATGTGCTCCGCTTCTTCCTCTTCGACAGACCCGTCTGCCCCGCGCACCGGCGCGCCGTCGAGCGCTTCGCAGACGCTGACGTTTGCTCAGGCGATGGCGTTGGCCAATTCCCACTGGCAGGCAGGACAGGCGGCGCAGGCCGAAGCGTTGTGCCGGCGCGTGCTGGAGGTTGTTCCCGATCATCCGGACGCGCACTACCTGCTCGGGTTGATGGCACATGCCTACGGCAAGCAGGATATGGCGATCGGTCATCTGGAGACGACTTGCCGGGCGCCGCATGTGCATGCGGCCTGCTGGTCGGATCTGGCCGAGATGTATCGTCAGGCGGGGCGGTTGGACGAGGCGGTGCGCGCCGGGGAGCGGGCGGTCGGGATCGATTCCGCGTTCGCCGCGGGATGGAACAATCTCGGCATCGCATTGCAGGAAGCCGGGCAACTCGAAAAGAGCATGGCCTGCCTCATGCGAGTCGGCGAGTTGCAACCTGACTCGGCCGATGCGCAGAACAATCTCGGCAACACGGCGCGATTGCTGCACCGCTTCGATGCGGCCGAAACGCATTACCGCAAGGCATTGGCGCTCGATCCGCAGCGCGCCGACACGCACAGCAATCTGGCGGCCCTGTTGAGCGCGTTGCGGCGTTTCGACGAGGCCGAGACGCTGGCCCGGCGTGCCATCGAACTCGCGCCCAATTTCGTCGACGCATATCGCAATCTGGCCGACCTCGAACTGTCGCGAGGCAAGGTGGGCTCGGCATTGCAGGTCGTCGAAGTGATGTCGGCATTCGCCGCGCAGCATCCGTCGACCCTCGTCGCGCGCGCGACCGTTCTCCGTCTGGTGGGACGTCTGGATGAGGCGCTGTCCAGCGCGCGCGCCGCCGTCGCGCTGTTACCGCAAAACGACAACGCGCGTGCGTCGCTCGCGGCGGTGGAAGCCGACATCGCCGCGCGAAATGCTGCCGCTTCGGGGGCCTCGGGAGCTTCGGAGGCTTTGGGGGCTGGCGGTGCTTCCGTCGCTGCCGTGACCTGTGTCGCGTGCCCCGCCGAAGCGCAGCCATTCCACGCGCCGCGGGATCTGGCCGCCGTACACGACGCGGCGGCCCGGTGCATCGAATCGCAGGATTTCGAAGGCGCTCAGGCGCTGTTGCAGGACGTTGTGTCGGCCGGCGCGGCGCCGATGCCCATTTGGCGGTTGCTCGCGGTAGCCTTGCGCGCACAAGGCAAGGCGGAAGAGGGGCGCGATATTCTCGCCATGCTCGCGCGTCAGGTGCCCGGCGATTTGTCCAACCGCTTCGATCTGGCCGAAACGTTGCTGTTACTCGGCGATTTCGAGCGCGGTTGGCAGGAGTACCGCTACCGCTACAGTCTGGCGCACACGCGATCCATCGAACGCAAGGTGCAACGCCCGCGCTGGGACGGCCAGCCGATCCCCGGCCAGACGCTGCTCATCCACGACGAACAGGGCTACGGCGACACGTTCCAGTTCATGCGCATGGCGCGTTGGGCGCGAGCGCGCAGTCAGGCACGCGTGATCTTCGAGGTGAACCCTGAGACGCTGACGATTGCGCGGCGTATGTGGGGCGACGAGGATCTCGTTGCGCGGGGGACCCTGCCGGTGACGTTCGACCGGCACTGCGAACTGATGAGCCTGCCGATGGCGATGGGCCTGACGCTGGCCGACCTGCCGGGAGACGTTGCGTATCTGAGCGCCGATCCCGAGCGCGTGGCGTATTGGCGTGCCCGATTGGCCGATGTGCCGAAGCCGTGGGTGGCGATCGTGTGGGCGGGGCGTCCCGAGCATGTGAACGACCGAAACCGGTCGGTGACGCTGGCGCAGCTCGCGCCGTTGGGGGCAAGCGGTGCAACGTTCCTTGCGATCCAGAAAGGCCCGGCGGCGGCGCAGGCCGGCACACCGCCCGCGGGCATGACGATGGTTTCGCTGAGCGACGGCATTCGCGATTTCGAAGACACTGCGGCGATTCTTCATCTGGCCGACTTGCTGGTGTCGGTGGATTCGTCTCCGGTGCATCTGGCAGGGGCGATGGGGCGGCCGGTGTGGGTGATGCTCCCGTTCGTACCCGACTGGCGCTGGTTGCTCGACCGGGACGATTCGCCGTGGTATCCCGGCATGCGGCTGTTCCGTCAGCCGGCGCGCTCGCAATGGACGCCGGTCATCGAGCGAATGGCGAGCGAGTTGACGACGTTCGTCGCGCAGTGGAGGCGCAATGTCGAATGACCGGCTTCGCTGGCGCGTTGTTGAGGGACGACGGGCAGTGTGCGCCCTGATGTCGGGCGTCGCGGTGCTGATTTCCGGTTGCGCGAGTCCGGATCGCAATGCGCATGCCGACGCGCTGGCGACGCCGGCCGGGTTGAAGCGCGAAGTACTGACGGCGGGCGACTTCCGTCTCACGGCATTTTCGCGAATTACGCGCGCGGATCGGCCGCTGCGCGTCTACATCGAGGGCGACGGGCTGGCCTGGGTGTCGCGCACCGAGCCGTCGCTCGATCCGACACCCGTTGCGGCGACGGGATTGGCGCTGGCGGCGGCCGACACGTCAGCCAATGTCGTGTATCTCGCGCGGCCCTGTCAGTTCATGCCGATGGACGGCGATCCGCGTTGCAGTGTCGTCTACTGGACCGGCAAGCGCTTCGCCCCCGAGGTGATCGAGGCAATGGACGCGGAGATCGGCCAGTTCGCGGCTCGCGCGCCCGGTCAGCCGGTGGAACTGGTCGGCTATTCCGGCGGCGGCGCGATTGCCGTGCTGATTGCCGCGCGCCGTCGCGATGTGGCGTCGCTCAGAACGGTAGCCGGCAATCTCGACGTCGAGTACGTCAACCGGCTGCATCGGGTGTCGGCGATGCCGGCATCGCGTAATCCCGTCGACGTCGCCCGTCAGACCGCCCGCATTCCGCAGATACATTTCAGCAGCGCGCAGGATATCGTGGTGCCGCCGGACGTCGCGATACGTTTCGCCGCGGCGGTCGGGGGCCACTGTGTGAAAACGCGGGTGGTCAGCGGGCTTGCGCACGACGGCGATTGGGCGGCGAAGTGGAAAGACCTGCTCGCGATGACGCCGGTTTGCGACGCGTCGCACTGAGTGTCGATGACCTCCGATGACGATCCGATGACGATCCGATGACGATCCGATGCGAAATTGGATCGTGCCGTGTCAGGTTTCGCGAACCAGCGCGGCTATCGCATCGAGCAGTGTGATCTCACCGCGCAACGTATGCTTGCCGTCGTCGAGGAAGCGGAACGTGCCGTCGTTGAAGGCATCCAGCATTTGAATGCGCGGTAACGGATTGCGCATGCCTTGCGCGCGGAACAGCGGGTCCCAGCCGGCACGGGGGACGGCTTCCGCGCGCACGTCCCGCACCAGCGCGCGTGCCAGTGCGGCGGCGATGTCGTCGGGCGAGTAGCGCTCCGGGCCTTCGATTTCCCAAATGCGCTCGCCGCTGAAGTCTTCCTGCATGGCGCGCGCGGCGAAATGACCGACGTCGTTTGTCGACACCATGGGAATGGCGCGGTCCACCGGCGCCAGATAGCTGGGGAATTCGCCACGCTCGCGCGCCGGCGCGATGTCCCAGGCGAAGTTCTCCATCAACCAGGCCGGTCGCAGGAACGTGACCGGCAGATGCAGTGACCCCATCGCCGTCTCGAACATGTGCAATGCCGTGAGCAGGCTGGGGACTTCAGCGTCCGCGCCGATGCTCGAGAGGCACACCACGCGCTTCGGACGTGTGGCAGCGAGGGCCTGCCGCACGACATCGATCAGATACCGCGCATGCGAGAAGTCCGGCTCGGGGTCGGCGTTCGGCGGCAGCATGACGAATACGGCTTCACTGCCGCGAAAGGCATTGGTGAGCGCATCGACGTCACCGTTCTCGGCGACGGCGATTTCACCGCCCAGCGTCGCCCATCGGCTCGACTTGACGGGGTCCTGAACGATGGCCCGCAACGGCAAACCCGCCGTGAGCAGATCGTGGCCGATGACGCCGCCGACGCGTCCCGTGATACCCATTACGGTGTACATGGTCACTCCTCGCGCTGAGTCCGTTTAGTCACGTTGGCATAAAAGTATCACGGCGGCGTGGGGCATCTCACAAATGCATGGCGTCCGACGCGCTTCGCGATGAAGGGGGCGACGTGTGGCGACGTGCGGCAAGCAGCGCGGCACCCGCATCGGCCAGACGAACCGCTTCTCTCGCACGCTCGCACATGTCGCGCTCGTAGGCTGCGATGGCTTGGGGAAGCGGTAGGTGTCCCCTGGCGACGGACTGCAAATGGTAGGCCAGCCGGGCGGCGTCGCGCAAAGCCGTGTTGGCGCCCAGGCCACCTGCCGGACTCATGGTGTGGACGGCGTCGCCCAGGCCCGTGACGTTGTCGATTTGCCACGGCAACGGGCTGGTCGTGCTGCGTACGGGCATCGTGCGAATGGTCTCGGGCACCGCATGCGCAAACAGCGAGCCGAGGTGCGGGTGCCATCCCTGCGTGAGCGTCTCGATGCGCGCGAGCGCCGCGGCGCCTGACATCTCGGTTCCTGCGTGGCGGGTGCCCAGTAACCGGTGCGAGGGGCCGATGAACGCCCAATACAGATAGTCCGCGACGGGCGAGAGCGGCATCCGCGCCGGATCGGTGCCCTCGGGGGGCGGGCGGTTCGCGGCGGGCGCGCGACGGAACAGCATCGCTTGCACGATCACGGCGAATCCGTCGGCGAAAACGACGGTGCTGCCCTCCATGGTGGCCGCTTCGCCATGAGCGTCCATCAGGACGAGCAGCGCAGTCGACAACGGCGTCAGGCCGTAGATGCAGACGTCGCCGGTGTCGCGCGGGGTCATACCCGGCAGCACGTATTCCCGCACACGGGAGTGGGTGCCGTCCGCGGCGACGATCAGCCCCGGCGCGCCGTGCGAACCGTCTTCGAAATGGGCGACGCGGCGGCCGTCGTCCGTGGTGGTGGTGCGGGCGAAGGACTTTCCGAAATGCACCCGGTCGCGAATGCCGTCGAGCAGAATCTCGCGAAGGGTTTGGCGGTGGACGCTGACGTCGCCCGGAATGTCGGGCGCGTGCGGTTCGGGATGTCCGGTCGCCGGGCACGTCCGGCGACGGTGTTCCGTGACGCTCTCGTCCGTATGGGCGTCGTGCCAGCTGGGCGGCAGGATGACATCGGCATTGGCGAGTTGCGGGGTGACGAAGCGCCCGCCGGTGCGCGCAACGGCGGCGCGCTCGCGCACGCGTTCGACGTGGGCGGCGGGCAGGCATTGCGCGAGGGCGTCGAGGCCGTCGGCATCGATGCGAAGGCGGTATCCCTGGAAGCGGGCTTCGGGCGCGGTGTCGCGTTCGTAGACGTCGAATGCGACGCCGGCGCGACGCAGGCCCTGGGCGAGGCACAGGCCGCCCAGACCCGCGCCGATGATGGTGACATGCATGGCAGACATGATCTTGAATGGGCCGCCGGGAGGCGGCAGTGTGTGGCACTTCGCTCATTGTCTGCGTGTCCTGCGTTGACCTGATAACATCGTTTGGTCATAAAACAATGCAAATCGGACAAAGGTATGCGCATCGATCCAACAGGCCTGTCTCGCAAGCCCTCGGATGTACCGATGACGAAGCTGGAGGATTCGCCGTTCGCGCGTTACCGGCCCAACGACCGGCCTGACGGCCCGCCCGTGTGGGCTTTCGGTGGACGCGATCACGAACGCAGCCTGTTCAGGGTTGGCACGCGCGAGCTGGATTGGCACTCGCATGTGCGCGGGCAACTGTTCTGTATCCACTCGGGGTTGGTGCATGTGCATACGCCTTTTGGCGCGTGGGTACTGCCGCCGTACCGCGCCGGGTGGATTCCGCCCACCGTAACGCATCGCGTGTCGTTCTCGGGCGTTGTGAGCGGATGGATCGTGCTGGTGGCGCCGGGCGCGGTGACCAAGCTGCCGTCGACGCCATGTGTCGTGGGCGTGTCGGAGTTGCTGGCGGCGCTCGTGAAGCGGGCGGTGTCGTGGGCGTCGCGCGAGGTGCTGACAGACGACGAGGCGCGTCTGGCGCAGGTGCTGATCGACGAGATCGCGCGTGCGCCCGCGGAACCCCTCGGCTTGCCCATGCCGACGGACGCGCGAGCGGTGCGCGTGGCGCGCGCGGTGCTGGGGGATCTCGGCGGACAGGCGTCGCTCGACATGCTCGCGCAGCGTGCCGGCGTGTCGTCGCGTACGGCACGCCGGCTCTTCGTCGCCGAGACCGGGATGGGCTTCACCCAGTGGCGGCAGCAGGCGCGGCTCGTGAGCGCGCTGGAGCGGCTGGTCAACGGCGAGGCGGTCGGCACCATCGCAGACTCCCTCGGGTATTCCACGCCAAGCAACTTCATCGCGATGTTCCGGCGTGCCTTCGGTGAATCGCCAGGGCGCTACTTCCGTCAGGTCGGCCCGCGCACGTCACCGGACGAGAGAGGCGATGTGGACGGCGCTCACCGGTCCGGCGAAAGCGAGGAGGCGAGCGAAGCGGGCCAAGCGGACCAAGCGGACCAAGCGGACCAAGCGGACCAAGCGGACCAAGCGGACCAGGCGGACCAGGCGGACCAGGCGGACCAGGCGGACCAGGCGGACCAGGCGAACCAGGCGGACCAGGCGGACCAGGCGAACCAGGCGGACCAGGCGAACGACGCAAACGACGCAAACGACGCAAACGCGGCGGGTCAAACGAACGGCGCGGACGAAGCGGGGGCCGTATGAGTCGGGACGAGACGGCGTCGCCTCGCGAATCGCCGCGATACATCGACACGCTGGTCGTCGGCGGTGGCCAGTCTGCGCTGGCCACCGCGTATTTCCTGCGGCGCTGGAAAGTGAACTACGTCGTGTTGGACGATCAGGCGACGGCGGGCGGTGCGTGGCAACGCGCATGGCCGTCGCTGCAACTTTTCTCGCCCGCGCAGTGGAGCTCACTTCCGGGCTGGCCGATGCGAGGCGGCGAGGCGCACTATCCGTCGCGTGACGATGTCGTGACCTATTTGCGCGAGTACGAGGCGCGCTACGAGGTGCCGGTGGAGCGCCCGGTTCATGTGACGGGCGTTGTCTCGCAGGTCGACGGATTTCTCGTGAGCACGGACAGCGGCGACTGGTTGGCGCGCACCGTGATCAGCGCCACGGGATCGTGGCGCTCGCCGTACGTGCCGTGCTATCCCGGGCAGGCGTCGTTTCGCGGGCGTCAGGTGCATTCTGCGGACTATGGTGGCGCACAGGCGGTGCGCGGGCAACGCGTGCTGGTCGTCGGGGGCGGTAATTCGGGCGCGCAGATCTACGCCGAAGTCTCACATGTGAGCGAGGCGACGTGGGTCGCGTTGCGTGCGCCGTCGTTCCTGCCCGATGACATCGACGGGCGCGTGCTTTTCGAGCGTGCGACGGCACGGTGGCAAGCCGCACAACGCGGGTTGCCCGATCCGTACCCCGACAGCGGCCTGGGGCATATCGTCATGGTGCCCTCGGTGCGGGATGCGAGAGAGCGCGGGGTTTTGCACGCGGTGCGTCCGTTTGCGCGCTTTGTGGACGATGGTGTGGTGTGGGATGACGGCAGGCACTCGGCGGTGGATGTCGTCATCTGGTGTACGGGATTCCGGCCGTCGCTCGGTCACTTGCAGCCGCTCTCGATCGCGCAGGATGATGGGCGGATCCGTGTCGAGGGAACGCGATGTATCGATGCGCCGGGGCTTTGGCTCGTGGGCTATGGCGAATGGACGGGGTATGCGTCGGCGACACTGATCGGCGTGATGCGCAGCGCGCGTGCGACGGCACAGGAAGTCGTGGCGTTCCTCGGTGCGCGTTCGACGGCGACTACGCAGCGCTGCAACGACGATTAACGAGATAAAGTGGCTTTCATGCGGCGGCGAGCGGTTGCCATGACGGCATCGAAAGTCGCGAAAATTCGCGTGGCCTCCGCGCCAAATGTTCGCGCCGCAATTTGTTTATCCACGCGTTGGGCGCCTGCCGTTGCGGGAGGTGAAAATGCGATAGATGGTGCTAATAGAGATGGGAACACTCCGGAAAGTTGACTCGCGCATCACACGTTTCAAAGTGCACGTCGAGGGCAAACACAAACATGACGACATGAGGCTGCATGAACGCATGACGGCAGCCGAGGCAGTACTGCCGGCGCTTGCCACCAAAGAGGATCTGGCCAAAGAAATTGGCGCAGTCCGTGCCGAGATGCATCAGGGATTCACGGCGGTGCACAAGGAACTGCACGCGCTAACGTGGCGACTGGTCTGCACGATGGTGACCGTTGGCACGGCGCTGGTCGCCGCGACCCATTTCATTTTGAAATCGGGTTGATGTCCGGCGCCGCAGGCCGCTCCTGGCCGCTCCCTGCCGTTGTCCGGTCCGACCCTCATACGACTCGTAAGCGACAGGCGCACCGGTTCCCGACAGGGTTCGCCTCTTCCGCTTACCCCATAAGCTTCGGTGGCTTGCCCGGTCCCGGAGAATGCAGCACCCGGCATGGGCTGACAAACTTGTCGCACGCGACTGCTGCCTGTGCGAACGTTTCGAAGTAAATGGCGTGATCGTCGTTGGTGACGTGCGCCTTTTCGATTTCCGACATTGCCTCGTTCCAGGCCAGTCCCAGATACTTGCCGTGGTCATGGAACCACACCACATAGCCCTGCCTTGCCAACGACTTGGGCACCTCGGGCGTGGCGTTCGCCTTCCTGATTTTCTTCTTCCCGATCCTGTCGGATTTCTCGCGTTGGGCGTCTTTTGAAGCATTCATGATGGTCTCCGGTGATTTGCATGAGTCGTTGCTTTGGGGGCGCATTCATGATGTCAGGAGTGAAGTGACTTGCGTTTCAGCAACGTCCGAATAGGCGGATCGATGCGTTCAGGTACGGAAGGTTTCGGTGTTTTTCACAAATGGAAACGAATGCGCGACGGATGTGCGGATCCATGTGCTAAGCGCGTTCCGGCAGCGCGTAGTCAATTTGACGGGCATCGTGGCGTCTAGATGAGGGTGCGAGGTTGAACGGCCGGTTGTTTAAGAAAATACGTAACCCGTGCGCCAAGGATGCACGCGGGGCTTCCCGTAAAGAGCGGTCATATTGACGAGCTATTACCTGCGTGGCGTTGGGCATGTTGGGAGGACAAACGATGCGCGGACGGTCGCAACTTCGGCGATATGTGCTAACGGGCACGTTGTTGCGGGACGATGCCCGACGCAAGATCGCCGCTTGGCGGCGGCACTATAACGAGAGTCGTCCCCACTTCGCATTGCAGTGGAAGACAACCGTCGAATTCGCCCGTGGGGCGAGGCAGCGCACCCCGACCGACGAAACCCCGAAGCCGGAAATTTCTAGTTCTGATCGGTGCTAATGTTGGTATAGGGTCAGTCTTACTGCATCTTCGCGGTCAGGCGGTCGCGGCATGCTCTAACGTTTCCGCTACCCATTGATTGAGACTTTGACCGTGCGAGGCTGCTGCAATTGCAGCAGCCTCGTGAGGTTTAGGCGCTTGCAATTGATGCGACAGCACCCTTGTCCACATCGGGAGGATTCCATGCGACAAATAGTATTGAAAGAACTGGCGGGGCATACGCCATGAACGTTTTCGATGTCTGCCGACACATTTCGAGAGTCGACGCATCGGACGATTTATTCGGAAGTTGCTGAAACTCAGGGACCGATGCTGCTGCGATGATGGACATAGCCGACTTATCGGCTAGATCCACTCAAATCACAGGAGGCCTTGATGAGCATTGCAAATGACGAAAAGGGCTGTGCAAATGGAGGAGAAGGTGGATTCGACATCCCCGAGATGCTGGCACGCGAAGGGCATGTCGTTTGGTTCTACGAACAGAGGAAGTACCTGGGGTTCGAGTGGGGTGAGTTCGCGAAGGAGATAAAGAAAGCACCGGTTACCGATCCCGAGCATGCGAACTACTTCGACACGTTCGCGCACGCCGTAGTCTCGTCTGAGCGCTTGGCCGGTCCCAGTGTCATTCTTTATTCGCGCGGCAAAGGATTGCCGCCCGAGGTGAAGGGGTAAGTTCTACGGGGCCGTCAAGAACGGCGGTCCCCGCACGCCACTCCGGTAAGCAAGGAGACGCTCGCGAACGTTGTGAATGCAGCGTGGCGGCAAGCGACAGGATTGACGTCGGACTATAAGGGCCTACCGTATAGCGTAAGTGGTGGAGTTGGCCGGGTAATGCCCCCGCCGAAGCAAACACGGTTCTTGGTCGGGAGAGGGCACTTCAGAAGCAACTTTACCTCTAGTTTTGACCTGTACCGATATTCCGGGGACACGTCAATCTAAGGCATCCCCGACGTGATGCCTGAATATTTTTCCGTGACGACGGGTCAAACTTGCACTACCGGCATGCTTGTCAATGTCGACGGTAACAAAGCGAGTAGACGTCCATCGTTTCGACGCCTCTTGCACGAGTGCGCCATCACCCGCCCCGAGATCAATCGCTAGGGATGGACTAAAGTTAGGCATCGCCTCGAGAAGTAGCGAGGCGATAGTGGTATCGGTGTAGTAACGGCCTAGGGGGGCGGATGTCTTGGCGAAGCGCATATTTTCGTGCAATGACGAGCAATTCTTTGCGAGCGAGTGTAGCAAGAATGTTGCTGGCCCACCTTGTCTTTATGATTGGAAAGCCTGCAAAACGCGCTTCGACGCGCTTTGGACCCAACGGGGGGCATTGAGGCGTGACGTTTCGTCATCAAGCTGAGCATTCAACGCTTGCAGCGCTCCGATCATCGCATGTGATGGCGACTGACGTTCGCTGGTCCAGAGGCCGGCCACGCCCGCACTGGCCCGTGCGATTACCACTCGTTTTCCAATGCGAGTCTTGCGCAACGAAAGAAGTCTTCGGAAGGGCATTGAAATGCGAGGGTCTCTTGCTCCCATTGTGCATTACCGCGACGCGAGATGAAATGAAGGTGTGCACGGGCGCGCTCCCAATCAAAAGCCATTGCCTTAAGAGTGATTGTTTGTCCTTCTATGATCACATCCTGGTTGATTTCGATGTCGCTGGGTTGGCGATTTATCCAGCGTTGCGTGGAAGCAGCAAACAGGCTTGTCACATCAATAAATGTTTCAACTTCTGATCGGTGGGGAGCAAGGTATTCATGCTCGACTTGATTGCGAAGTTGATTTAGCCGGTTAAGTATCCTTGGAGCGGTAACACCTACTTTGGATAGGAATTCGACCATGCGCGGAAATGAGCGTCGTTCCCCAAAGCTTGCAAAGCCGAAGCCAAGGCAGACATCTTCCATGCGCAGGTGAAGGGCTCGTTTCGCATTGGTTAGGGCGTTCACTAGGTGACGTTCCGACTCGCCTTCCGACAAGTCACTTTCTGCGAATTTCAGATACTGCGCCGCTGAGATTGGCTCATCTCGAGTCCTGATCCAGGACCATGTGTAGATCCAATCCCCGTCCGGCTTGAATGTTCGAAGATCGAACTTCGTTACCAAATCTTTTATCGCTAGCACGAGCCGCCCCATCTTGCTGATGTCGAAATATTCTAACGTGTTCCCGGGGGTGCGAGCAGCATGAGCAGGCGGGGCGACCGATCTAACCCGAGGCAACAGAGTGCGTGATTCGCCGCTACGAGTGTTGTCGGATGTGAAGGTGACCCAACTCGAACTTCAGTCCGCCGAGGCGGGTGAGCAGGTTCAATCGCCAACGCGCTGATCGCGTGGAGGATCTATGGGGGGAGAAGCGATCATTACGCCAAAATTACGCCAAACCACCGGGGAAGTCTTGCCAGATAAGGCTGTTGTGGTGCCCAGGGCCGGTAACGCTACGCAACTCTCAGCCCGCAAGGCTATATCTGGCCTGAAGGGGATTCGTGGGGTAGGTTGAATTACCCCGCGATGTTACCCCACCCTAGGCCTTGCGTCGAGGCAGTCCCCGCCGTGAATCAGATGAATCCGGCTTTAGCTGCTGCCTTCACGTTCATCCACTTCCCGTCGATGCGCACAAGATTTCCGTTGACCTCGTAGCCATTTGCTTGGAGTGCTCCGAGGTTCGGGGCAACACCACGCATAAACCCAGCGATGAGTGGCTTCCACGCGCTCATATCTCGCCCGTATGCCTGTTGCTGGATGGCAGTTGTGAGCATTGCCTTCTGTCCGCTCTGCTTGGCCCAATCGTAGAAAGCGGGAAGTTCATCAGCGTTGAGGCCATTCTTCGTGAGGAAGTTATCGGTCTGCGCCTGATACGCGTCCATCACGAATTGAACACGCTCGCCTGCTTGCGACGGGTCCATGCCAGACCGCTGTGCCACGCCTAAGACGACATCCTCAATTGCCATATCGCCGGTAGCGGCTGCGATGGCATGGGCTAGACCAACATCCAGTGTCGATTGGTCGAACGGCTCCACTGCGGCATCTACCGCTGAGGCCACTTCTTCGGGCATCGTGGCGGCGTCCGGGCTTGTCTCTTCGGTGCCCTCGTCGGTGTCACCCGCGCTATCGCTAGATGCCAGTGCGAAGCCATCCGCAGTCTCTCGCAGTACACCCGCCTTAATGAAGTCGCCAACCTTGGCATTCATGCCTGAGATTTCAACTACGCTATCAGAGGTGATGTTGTTGGTGGGGAAACCCATTGAGTTTCGGGCTGTGCTGCGCCAGTCATCAGCGGAATACGGAGAGAGGTCACTAGCGGAAACCTCGGCATGCTGACTAAAGTTAGATTTGGCCTCATTGCCGTTCAACGTAATCGAAGTCGTTCCGCCAGTAACGCGGGTTGTGGGGCCGGTGGTCGGGGCTGCTGTTTCGTCGGTAGGGACGTAGGTGGAGTAGCTGTTGTAGTCGCTCATGGTCGTAGTCTTGGTTTGAAGTGGTGGGTTAGATGAGGCCGTGTTTCCGTGCCTCGGTGATGCGGTAATAGCCCCCGTCGATCATCACGCGGTCTTGGTCGAAGGTTTCCCCTCGCAACACGTTATAGCCCCGCCGGGTCAATCCCTCGGGGCTGTATGGGTCTGGGGCAGGTGCTGAGGAGAAGTCTGGGGGAGCCGCCGGGATGGGCCGATGGGGAAATTTGCCGGTGGTCAGAAAGGCACCTTGAGGGTCACGCTGGAGTAATCCAAGGCGGATCAACGCGGACGCTGACGCTGTGATGCCGGAGACGGTGAATACTTCGTCGTCACTTTGCATCGACCAATCTCCGTAGCCTCGCCTCTAGCTCCCATCCAATGAGTAACGAGATCAGAATTTCCATGTGCTCATCACGGGTGGGGTTATCAAGGAGGAGGTCCAATCGAGCATGGATTGCTTGGCGGCGCTCATTCTCAGCGGCAATGTTGGTCACGCGCTTCGACGGTTTGCGCTTCTTCAACGCTGATGCGGAGGCTTCTGGTTCGATAGTCATGAGAATGGTTTCAAGTGCCGGAGGCGTAGATTTGTGCGAGGTGTTTTGCCTTCTTCATTCGCCTGAGAAGGTCCTTTCGGAAGTAATGCCGGTAGACGCGAGGAACAAAGCGCTCATACCGGTCTCGCATCGTTGTCAGCAGTTCGAGTGCAACGGTGGGGGATTCAGAGGGGCTCATGGGAATATGGGATGAGTGGTATAGGTCGGTGTCGGGCGGCGGCTGTTAGGTGCCTACCGGTGCCCTCAGAATCGATTTTTGAGGGCGTAGACTGCTGACCCAGAATCCATCCTTATTAATTGCCATGCCCTTCGCTTTCATCTCGGGGACAGTCATACATCGACGGTCTTTCCCGAATACGCCTATTCGGTGCTTGTCGAAAGCGTGAGAGGAATTGAAATGCTGGTGACATCCGGGGCATTGGTTGCGGTCTCCGGTTAGTCGTTTGCTCATGATGTTGTTTGCAGACAAAAAGAAGCCCGCTCAATGGCGGGCGTGGATAAGCATCTAAAGGGGGGAACTGAGAGGGAGACGTGTAGCGGCGCTCAGCTTCGCTTCGCTTGGAGACCGAGTCTCTCTGAGGGGGAGACACCCTTCACGGTCAACCTCCACATTGAATCAGGATATGTGGTCTCCCACGGCGAAGCCGTATCAGAGATGGCACGGAGGTAAAGAGTCCTTGTTGTGGTCTCTTCCTGTTCTTGTTACTGTTCCTGTTGCCTTAGCGGGGCGCTAACCGGTGGGTTTCTCCCAAGCCCTTAAAAATCAGCCTCTGCGGCCTCGGGTTTCAACGTCGAAGGTCTGCCGCCTTTCCTCCCGTTGACTCTGTTCGTTTCAATCTTGGCGATTGCCTTCGCTCGGTCTTGATCGAGATGGGGTGCTTTACGCTTGGGAAAATACGTTTTGAGGACCTTAGCGAGAACTGCTGGGTCCCCGCCTCGGGCAACGTAGGTTGTCTCAAGCGCCGACTTGGGCGGAAGCTCGCCCGTTCGCCAATATAGGTCTTCGAGAAACGTCAGCGTGCCAATCTCGGCTATGCTGAGGTGAAGCGTTCGCTCAATCCGCTCCCCGATGTCGAGTTGTCGGAACGGCAGTTTCATGAGTCGCTTACGCCCGCTCGAAGGTGACGATTACCTCATCGTCTTGTGCGCAGGGGGTGGTGAGGAAGACCCCGCTAGCCAATGAAGTTAGTGGAGCATCTTCGCCATTCACGGTGGCGGTGGGAGTACCTACAAACTCAGGGAGTCCGAAGAACTGTTGTCCTGAAAATGCCTTGTCAGTAATGGTTGTCATGGTCAGTGGTTGTGTTGATTGGTTTAGGTGAGGCGATGGAGTTCGGCGTTCTCGCGATCAGCGGCATCACCACTCAGGCCCCGGACATACTTGTCATAGACCTGAATGGCGCGCCGCATAATCAGACTGCGAGACGGGATGAGGTTGCCCTTGATGACACATGTAGGATGCTCTTGAAGAGCCTGAATGGTGTCCGCTAGCGGTCGCTCAAGGCGAACTCGGAGGACATCACTAGTCTCGGGATCAAGCCGCCGTTGATACTGGATGCGTTGTTCTTTTTTCATTTCGAGGAAGAGGAATTGCGCAGAAACAGAGCCGACCCTCACGGGTGACTCTCGGGGATGAACTGCCAGGGGAACTGAGGGGGCACTGCTGGTGACGCGAACCGATAGCCAGAAACAAGAATGGCTATGGTGACGTGTGACGAATGGACTCTATCGAGGGCAATGGGACCGGTGCGCCGTAGTCACACACCGGCCCATGCACACACAAGGCTATGAGCAATGCCTTGCCTTGTTGCCTAGGGTGTCGCCCGCCTCCCTCTACAGAGAGCGCGACACAGCAGCAAGGCGGAAGGAGACGGCCACGCAATTCCGAGGCGTGGCTTCTTCCTACTATCGGACATAATTCGGTCGGACGGCAGGATCCTCCTAGTATGCTACCTATCGAAGGGTCTCCTATTGTGTGCCCTAATTCGATCTGCCCTATGCCGCTTCGCGGCCACGGACCCGCATGATGGTCTGCCGGGTAGTCCCGAAGTCCCGCGCTAGCTGCGCCACTGGGACACCCTCGGCCAACTTCCGGCGCACCTCCTGCTGCTGCTCAGGGGAAAGCGCTGAAGGCCTGCCGAATGCCTTGCCATCGGCCTTGGCTCTGCGGATACCTGCATTGGTCCGCTCAATCAACAGGTCCCGCTCGAACTCTGCTACTGCTGCAAGGACCTGCATCGTCATCCGTCCTGCTGCGCTAGTCAGGTCAACACCACCGAGAGCGAGGCAGTGAACCCGGACACCTTCAGCGGCGAGGGCTTCCACCGTAGCACGGACATCCATCGCATTACGTCCAAGGCGGTCTAACTTCGTCACCACCAGAACATCACCGTATTCAAGCTTCTCACTTAGAGCCCTGAACTTCGGGCGATCCATTGCCGTGACGGACCCGGAGATATGTTCCGTGATGGTGCGTCGAGGCGTGAGCGCGAAGCCTGCGGCCTCAATCTCTCGGACTTGATTGTCTGTGGTCTGGTCGGTAGTGGACACGCGGCAGTAAGCGAAGACACGGGACATGATGATCTCTATGTACCAAAGGGATGTACGAATTATAGGTGGTGTACGAAATAATGCAAACCTTAGTTTCGTACATATGCCGCAAGGGGAGTACGCAAGTGATCCTCTTCGGACAGACCCGGCTTGGGTAGAATGCTCGAAACTTGGGGGATATAGGCGTGACAAATACAACGTGGTCGGTACTGCCTGAAGATTATTTAAAGTGCTTGGGTGAAATGATCTCCGTTCATTCGTTTGTGGAGATGCTCGTGTACACACTCTTTATGGATTGCTGCGGTCTCGATGAGGACTCTGCAAAGGTACTCATTGACAAAGGCAACCTAAAGCCTGCGCAGATGAAGGAAATCATATCGGCATTGCTAGAGCTTCGGCCATCCGACGATCCAGACGCGGACCGGGCTCTAAAGGCTGCGCTAGGTGATTACAAGCTCTTAACCGAAAAGCGCAATCAATTCGCCCACTGGCAATGGGGCATATCAAATCAAGGGCCTTCGGTAACCAATTTTCTGAAGCAGCGTCCCGGCGCTCAACCGACGATGCAACAGGTCTCTACCGAAGACTTGAAGTTTGTCATTGACGGACTTCGTTCGGTGGCGAATCGAATCATCGTGAATACGCCATCGGCACGCGCGGCAATGCCTAAGGAAATGAGGCAGATATTTGGGGGTATGGGGGGAGGTTCGCCTAGGTAAGGTCGAAGGGGAAGGTCTCACATTTTTTTTTGTCAAAATTTTGGACATGCAAAAAATGGAATCGGACGAGTCTACAAGGTCACTAATGAACTCCGCATTTGTTCGGACCATGCTGAATGACGCCGACCATCATGAGCAATGTGTGGCTGCGTTCAATGGCGAGTACCTTGCCTATTTGGGAAAGGACCGGGAGTTGATCGGCCAGATTTTGCTATCGCATCTGATAATTGAGAGATTTTTAGATCGGTACTTGGAGATTGCAAACCCTAATCTCAGCGTAAAACAAAGGGAGCGCATGGGGTTCGCAAAGAAGTGGGAGATAAAACGGTTGCCGCCTGGCAGCCTTCTTGAGTTGCATGGTGCTGGGGTGGTTGCCCTTAACGCGCTCCGAAATAAGGTTGCGCACGATCTGAGCGCCCATGTTGAGCCGTCTGATGTTGAACCAATTAAATCGTGCTTTGGCCCGTGGCATTTTGCCTCAGGAAGGCCAGAGCCACTCAGCGACATTCATTGGCTCGTCGCCTTCACACAGCATATTGCCTTTGTCCTTGATTCCCTCACGAAAGGTATTGTTCGCTACGGTGGTGCTGATGGATTGGATGGTTACGAAGCTTGGCTAATCGAGGCGGTAAGAACACCTGCCCGCTGACGAAAAGTGCTTAGGATGGAAAACCACAAATCCCATTGCCCTCCAATCCTTTGTCTTAGGATGGTCATATTGCCCTCACTTTGGCTAGCCACTCAGCCATCACTTTTAGGCTGTAGCCCTTCCCGTACTTAGATGCGATGTCTCTCGTAGCCCATCCCCCGATGGCCTGCCGTATGTCCTCGGGACACTGCACATCCCGGAGACGATCCGCCATCGTGTGGCGTAGCTCATGGGCTGTGTGATTCATGGCCTTACCGTCTACCTCCAGACTCCGAATCCACTTTGCAATGGTGTTGCTTGCATGCGTGGCCTTGGTCCCATCCGCCGAGGTGTAGCGGGGGAATGCGAATATCTGGCCCCTACGTGCGGCCTGCTTGACCCTCTGGGCGGCCCATAGCGCCATGCCCGCTAGGGGCACTGAACGGGCACTAGATGCGTTCTTGAGGGAGCGCCAAGGGTGAGGCTGAATAACGACGTGCGGGGTCTCAGCGTCCAACACGAGGTCATCCAAAGCTAGCCCAGTGATTTCCGCTAGACGTGCTCCGGTGTCACCCAGAATGGCAGTCAACCACCGGACATCATCATCCTTGGTCTTGCACGCATCGAAGAGCGTCCGCAGTTCTGCCCCTGTAAACGGCTCCCGCTTCTTCGCATCGCCACCATTCTCCGGGATCGGGATGCGGGTGAAGGGGTTAGGCTTGTCCGATTCTTTCTCGCGTAACCAAGTGCCGATGATTGCCCGGATCGTATTCATGTAGCGATTGACGGTGCCGGTCTTCACCCCACGGGCTATCTCAGCCGCGACATACTTATGCGCATCACTTCGTGACAGGTCTGCAATTGGCTTGTCTCCGACGACATCCGTCAGTGTCTTGAACACGAGCCGCGTATGTCCCTCAAAACGCTCGTCGGAGCGCTTCGGGTGGACCTGAAGATACAACTCAAGAGCATCCGTGAGGACAGGCTTCACGGTACCGGCAATGATTTGCGCTGCTTTGATTTCGACCGGGCTTAGGTACTCGCTGCCATCGGCATCCCGATAGGTCGCTTCGTCCCCGTCTGCGTAGCGCTCCCGCTTCTCATCGAGATGGTCGCGAAACAGTTCAACGGCATCAGCATCGTCTGGAGTCGGATCGGGAGACAGGCCCCACTTACGGAGCAACTCTATCGCTTGCCCTTGGATACTCTTCGGGGTCGCTTCGGGGTGGCCGCGCATGAGCGCCCATTCCGCTTCGAGTTCGCGATTAATCTGTTCGATCTTCCGTTTGGCGATCAGGACATCGCTAGTCCCTAGGCTGGTCTTCACCAGCTTGGCGGAGTAGCGGCCCTGTAAGTCTTTCGGGATTGCTCGCTGGTAGTAAATGACACCACCACGGAGGAAGGCATTTTTCAGAGACACGCGTAGGACACCGAGAGTCAACTTCATGAGGAGTATATCCCATAGGATTACCCCACAAACCTCATCGGTGCTGGCGTTAAGTTGCTGGAAACCCGCATGGATACTGGGATTTCGTGGTGCCCCTGGCCGGGATTGTGGTGCCCAGGGCCGGAATCGAACCGGCACGCCTTGCGGCGGGGGATTTTGAGTCCCCTGCGTCTACCAATTTCACCACCTGGGCAGGTGTGCGTGCACCGAACGGTGCCGCAGCGTGAGTCGTTCGAAGAACCTAGGGTTCACCGGACGAAGGCGAGATTATGACCGATATTTCCGTCGGCCACAAGCCCGCCGCGTTCGCCTGACATGGCCGCCGCTATCGGGCCCGCCGCGCCCCGGTTCGCCACGCCAATGTCAGGCATCGGGCGTCAGTCCGAGACGAACACGAACTTGCCGTTCTGAATCTGCCCCATCACACCGGCACGTTGATCCAGACCGACGTGGTCCTGCGCACTCAGGTTCATGATGCCGTTGGGAATCGCCAGGTTACGCGTCGACTCCAATGCGTCACGCAACGCCACACGGAACGCCGGGGTGCCCGGCGCCGCCAGCTTCGCAGCGCGCGGCACGGCGTCGTTGAGCAGATCCCATACGCCATATGCATCGGCCGCAAACTGTGTCACGGTGTCCGCGCCGTACTTCGCCTCGTACTTCTTCGTAAACGCCAGTGCCGCCGTGCGTGCCGGATGTCCGGCCGGCAGCGTCTTGGCGACGACGCCTGGTTGCGTCGGGAAGAGGGTGCCTTCGACGTCCTTGCCGCCGACACGCACGAAGTCGTACGTTGCGATGCCGTGCGTCTGGTAAATCTTGCCCGGATAACCTCGCTCCTGAAGCGTACGCTGCGGTAATGCCGCCGGCGTGCCCGAGCCCGCGACCAGAATCGCGTCCGGTCTGGCCGACATCAATTTCAGCGCCTGCCCCGTCACGCTCGTGTCCGTGCGGTTAAAGCGCTCCTGCGCGACGATCGTCAATTTACGCAACGCCGCGAACTTCGAGAACTCCTTGAGCCAACTGTCGCCGTACGCATCGGCGAAACCGATGAAGCCGACGGTCTTGACGCCATGGTTCGCCATATAACGCGTCATCACGTCGGCCATCGCGGAATCGTTGGCAGCCATCTTGAACGCCCAGCGACGCTTCGCGTCCTGCGGCTCCACGGCAACTGCCGATCCGATCAGCGTGATCATCGGCGTTTCCGCTTCGGAAATCGGGTCCAGCATGGCCAGCGCGCTCGGTGTGATGTTCGGGCCGACAATGACGTCCACCTTGTTCTCGCTGATGAGCTTGCGCGTGTTCTTCACGGCTGTGCCGGGATCGGAGGCGTCGTCCAGAAAGATGTAATGCGCCTTCTGGCCGCCGATCTGGTCAGGCCAGAGTTGCATGGCGTTCTTGCTGGCAATGCCGATGGCCGCTGCCGGTCCCGTCGACGACAGATCGATACCGACGGTCAGATCGGCTCTGGCGGCCGTCACAACACCGGTCAGGGTCAGAGCGAGCAGCACGCCCGACAGGCGAATGCCGCGAAGAGGTGAGCGCATGGGGTCTCCTTTGGGTCGAATCGCGTAAGCATACCGCACCGCCCGCATCTTACCCGCCGGAAAAAATACTTACCGTTTACCTCGGCCTCCCAGCCATCGGGCCCCGACCCTCGCCGTCTGTCCCATACGCTGCTCCCCACGTCGGATGAGTTCGATGAATTAAAAATTAATTTTGACGAAGCCTTACCATCTGATTTAGTGTTTTGTCGTTATTGATGTTTAATGAATAATGAAATGACAATTCAAGGGTAATTTAAATTACTTTTGTCTGGCTTTTGGGTGATGGATGCGGATTTAAATATCGTCGATTTCATTTTCGCGCCCCGGAGAGCGAACCGCCAATGCAGAGACTGTCGTGGGGGAAGGGCAGGGCAACGGCCTCCGGCAAACTGATGCCGCCGGCGCGAATCGCGAGTCGCCAAGCGCTGAAGCGTGCCGCTGGCTGCTGCCACATCCTGACACGAAGCACCGCCTGGCGGGGCTTTGCCGCGACCGTCGCGTTGTGCTGCGCCGTGCCGACGAGCGTCGCCTACGCCCAGACGGCGGATGCAACGTCCGCGGCTGCATCGTCCGATGTGCGCACTGCCACGAGCGCGAAATCGGATGCCATTGCGACACAGACGTCACGAAAGGTCGCCTGGCGCTCGCCCGACGATGGTGATTTCGATGCCAGCGATTTTCTGCTTAATCACCGCGGCGCATTGCCCGTGCCGATGATCATTACGGAGCCGGCTATCGGTTATGGCGGCGGCGTGGCGTTGATGTTCTTTTCCGAATCGATGGCCGATGTGGCGAGAAACGCCAAAGAAACCGGCGTCATGTCGCCGCCCAACATTACGGCAGTCGGAGGCCTGTATACGGAAAACGGCACGTGGGGCGCCGGGCTGATGCATTTTCATACGTGGGGCGGCGATTCGATCCGGTATCTCGGTGGCCTAGCCAAGGTGAACATGAAGACGGACTACTACGGTTTGTCGAATTCGCCGCGCTCTTATCAACTCAACGGTTGGCTGCTCGTGCAACAGGTGTTGTTTCGCATCGGCAAATCGCACTGGTTCGTCGGCCCGCGCTACACCTACTTCGATTCGAATACTCATTTCACAGGACAAATTGCGCAGGAGGTTGGCTTACCCGGCGTCCAGCGGCGCATCGGCAAGGTCGGTCTCGTGATCGACTACGACAGCCGCGACAACATGTTTTTCCCGGACAAGGGCAGTTATCTGGAGCTCGAGATCCAGGCGGCGCGTCCGTGGGCGGGCAGCTCACAGTCGTTCGAGACATACAACGGACGCGGCTACACATGGCTGCCGCTCGCGCGTGACTGGATTCTCGGCCTGCGACTGGACGGCCGCTTCTCGGCCGGCGACACACCGTTCTACGCACAGCCCTACGTGAAGCTGCGCGGCGTGCAGCAGGGCCGGTATCAGGACCAGAACGCCGCAATGGTGGAAGCCGAATTGCGCTGGAACGTCACGCCGCGCTGGGCCGTGCTCGGGTTCAGCGGGGCGGGGCGCGCATGGGGCAAATGGAAATCCTTCTCCGAAGCGGATGCCGTGGTTAGCGTCGGCGCGGGCTTTCGCTATCTGATTGCCGCCAAACTCGGGCTGGCCGTGGGTGTGGACGTGGCGCACAGCAAGGGTGAGAACGCTTTCTACATCCAGGTCGGCAGTGCGTGGCGCTGACGCCCGCTCGCCATCCATTCAACCGGTTAACGAGAACAAGGCGAGAACAAGGCTCCCTTATGCGGACGTTATTGCAGCCACGGCAGACCCGGCGGATGTGGCGAACTTCCGGCCGGACCGGTATCTGGTGCCTCATGGCCGGCGCGTTGGCGTGCCTGATCGCGGCACCTCGCGACGCCGCCGCCTGGGGGGCCGCCACGACGGGCGCCACGATGATCGCGCCGACGTCGATGGACGGCGGTGACGTCACGGCGCGTCGCGGCTGGTATCGCGGTGTGATCGGGCCGACGGCCACGCCCTCTCCCACTCCGGAACAAGAGGGTGCACCGTCGGCATCCGGCGCGCCGGATGACAGGGCGACGGCCAATGCCTCGGCATCGTCGAGCGGGGCGGCATCGCCCGATGCGGCAGTGCCGCCGCCCGCCACGCCGAAACATTGGGACCGCGCGTTGCCCTTCTTTGCGCAGCGTGTCATTGACCGAGGATACGATCTGCCCAACCCGTATGACGTCGGCTACTCGTATTTCAACGGCACCCAGCGCTATCAACTGAGCCATCTGATGGTCGGCGCGAACGGCAATGGACTGCACTCGGCCGACTTCGTCCAGTTCGAGCCGTCGCGCATTCGCAGCGAGTCGAACCAGTTCCAGTTGGGCGCGTGGCTGTTCCCCTTCATGAACGTCTACGCCATTGTGGGCAACGTGCGCGGCGGCGGCGACATCAACATCAATTTTTCGTCGCTCACCGCGCTCGAACAGTTCTTCGGGCTGAACATCGGCTGCGCAGGCAGGCGTCCCGCGCCCAATTGCGCCAATCCGATCAAGCTCCCCACAGCGCATGCCGATTACAGCGGCCATACGTATGGGGGCGGCTTCACGCTGGTCGGCACCTATGGCGACCTGTTCTTTTCACTGCCGGTGACCTACACCGTCTCCGACATTTCGATGTCGGAGTCGCTGATTCATTCGTGGAATATCTCGCCGCGCATCGGCTGGAACGTGCATCTCGGCTCGGCCGGTATTCTTACCCCCTATGTCGGCGCGAGGTGGTTTCGCACGAAGGCGGTCATAACCGGCCACTTCGATATCCCGATCGAGGCGGCTGGCGCTTCGAGTTCAAGCCGCGCGTGAACGTCCGGTTCGACGTGGGCTTCGGACGTCAGACGCGCGGCGTCTACTTTCAGATCAACGAGGCGTTCTAGCGCATCGTCCGCAAAGACCGGTACGCGTGCCTGCCGGCCCATCGGCCGGCAACCTCAAAGCTCGTAACTCTCGTGTTCGCCGCGCAATGCCTGTTCCACCAGCTTGCGGGTGAGGATCGGTGAAAGCAGCTCAACCATCGTGAACACGTAGCCGCGCAAATAGGCGCCCTGCTTGAGGGCGACGCGTGTCACGTTGGTGCCGAAGAGATGGCCCACCTGAATGGCCCGGAGATTGCGGTCGCGCTCCGGATCGAACGCCACGCCCGCCAGAATGCCCACCCCCAGCCCCAGTTCGACGTAGGTCTTGATGACGTCGGCGTCGATCGCTTCGAGCACGATGTCCGGCTGGACGTGACGCAGCGCGAAGGCCTGATCGATCTTGGCGCGCCCGGCGAACTGCGGGTCGTAAGTGATCATCGGGTACTTCGCCAGATCTTCAAGACCGACCGACGGCAGTTGCAGCAGGGGATGATCGGGGGGCACCACGGCCACGTGCTGCCACTGGTAGCACGGCAGCGACACGAGATCCTTATACCCGGCGATGGCCTCCGTGGCGATGGCCAGGTCCGCCTGATCGTGCAGCACCATCTCGGCGATCTGCGTCGGGCTGCCTTGCAGGATCGACAGGCGCACCTTCGGATAACGCTTCTTGAATTCGGCCACGGCATGAGGCAGCGAATAGCGCGCCTGCGTATGCGTGGTGGCGATGGTCAGGCTGCCCTGATCCTGGGCCGCGTAGTCCTTGCCGATCCGCTTGAGGCTTTCCACCTCCATGAGGATCCGCTCGACGGACTCGAAGATGATGCGCCCGGGCTCCGTCAGATTACGGATGCGCTTGCCATGACGGGCGAAGATGTCCACGCCGAGCTCTTCTTCAAGCTCGATGATGGCTTTGGATACGCCCGGCTGGGAGGTGAACAGTGCCTTGGCGGCCTCCGTCAGGTTGAAATTCTGACGGACGGCCTCGCGCACGAAACGGAACTGGTGCAGGTTCATTTGTATAACTTTAGAAAATATACAAACAATTTTTAATTCGTTTGAAGTATATAGCCTTTTCATTACAGTGGGGGCCACTGTTTCGATAACGTTATTCCCTACAGGCATTTAGGACCCACCAGGAACGTCATCCATGTCGCTGTGGCTCGAACCCCTTTCCGGATTTGGCGTCGGCCTGCTGGTCGGCATGACCGGTGTCGGCGGGGGCTCTCTGATGACGCCGCTGCTCACGCTCCTTCTGGGGTATGCCGCACCCGTCGCGGTAGGCACTGACCTGGCTTTTGCCGCCGTCACGAAGAGTTTCGGGACGGTGGCGCACCGCTCGCATGGCCATGTGAAATGGCACATCGTGCGACGGCTCACGCTCGGCGCATTGCCCGGGGCGCTGGTGACCATCCTGTTTCTGAAGCGCCTTGGCGGTATCGACGAAGCGGCGCTGCACGTCATCAAGCTGACGATTGCCGCTTCGGTGTTGCTTACGGTGCTCTCGCTGCTGTTCCGCGCCAGACTGCTGGCGACACTTCGTGCGCATCCCAACTGGCAACTGACGGGCCGTACGCAGGCGCTGGCCACCGTGCTGGTGGGAGCGGTCATTGGCGTGCTGGTCACGATTTCCTCGATTGGCGCCGGTGCCGTTGGCGCGACGCTGATCCTGATGCTTTACCCGCAGTTGGAACCGGCCGAAGTCGCCGGCACCGATATTGCCTACGCGGTACCGCTCACGGCGATTGCCGCGCTGGGCCATATCTGGCTCGAGACGGTGCACTGGGCACTGCTCGGCAGTCTGTTGATCGGCTCTCTGCCCGGAATCTGGCTGGGCGCGAAGCTCACCCGTCATCTGCCCGAGCGCATCGTGCGCGGGGCGCTGGCGGCGACGCTCACGCTCGCGGCAGTCAAGCTGGCCGGCTGACGCCCCACATAAACCAAGGAGTTCGCGAGATGCGAAACGAATCCCGCCGGGACCCCACCCCGGCTGCCGTGCCGTCGAACGTTGCCGATGCCGAGCATCAGGACATGGCGCTGCTCGACGAAATGGAAGCGGTGCTGGCCGAGCGTCTTGCCCGCATCGCCGGTTCGCATCGCCATGTGAAGTTCGCGAGCAGCCTCGCCGCGGAAGACATGCTGCTCACGCACATGATCCTGCGTCAGCGACTGCCGATCACCATCTTCACCCTCAATACCGGGCGTCTGCATGACGAGACGCTCGGCATGATCGACAAGATCAAGGCGCGCTACGGGTACGACGTCGTGCAGTACGCACCGCAAGCCGACGCGGTCGAGAAGTATGTCGCCGAACACGGCGCGAACGCGTTTTACGAAAGCGTCGATCTGCGCAAGGCCTGCTGTCAGATCCGCAAGGTCGAACCGCTGGGCCGCGCGCTCGCCGACGCCGATGCCTGGCTCACCGGCCAGCGCCGCGAACAATCGGTCACGCGTGGCGAACTCGCCTTTGCGGAGCAAGACGACGCGCGCGGTATCGCCAAGTACAACCCGCTGTTCGACTGGACCGAAGCCCAAGTGTGGGCCTACCTGACCGCACGCGACGTGCCGGTCAACCCGCTGCATGCGCGCGGCTATCCGAGCATCGGCTGCGAGCCGTGCACGCGCGCCATTCGCCCCGGCGAAGACAGCCGGGCGGGACGCTGGTGGTGGGAGTCGCGCGACAGCAAGGAGTGCGGATTGCACGCGAGCAATCTGAGCAAGATCCCCGTCTCGGTGCAGCCGGGCTGACGCAGGGGAGCGCGGTGGCGGACACGGGCCCGTCTGCCGCACAACAAGACGGAACGCGGTGTGCCCGCCGGTCGAATGCGGCGGCGGGGCATCGAAGCCAATCGAATCTCGGAACAACTCGGAATCGTCAAGGAAGGGAACACTATGGGTGCGATGCACGAAGTCGCGCAGGCCAATGGCTCGCGAATGGATCATCTGGACTGGCTCGAAGCCGAATCGATGTACATCCTGCGTGAGGTCGTGGCGGAGTGCCGCAAGCCCGCGCTGTTGTTCTCGGGCGGCAAGGATTCGGTCGTGGTGCTGCATCTGGCGCTCAAGGCGTTCGGTCTCGGCCCGAATCGCAAGACCGAACTGCCGTTCCCGCTGGTGCACATCGACACCGGCCACAACTATCCGGAAGTGATCGAGTTCCGTGACCGTCACGCCAGGGCGCTCGGCGCCGAGCTGGTTGTGGGCCATGTGGAGGATTCGATTGCGCGCGGCACCGTGCGTCTGCGTCGGGAGAACGATTCGCGTAACGCCGCACAGGCGGTCACGTTGCTCGAAACCATCGACGAACACGGTTACGACGCGATGATCGGCGGCGCCCGCCGCGACGAGGAAAAGGCGCGTGCGAAGGAGCGCATCTTCTCGTTTCGCGACGAATTCGGTCAGTGGGACCCGAAGGCCCAGCGCCCCGAACTGTGGCACCTGTTCAACGCCCGTCTGCACAAGGGCGAGCATCTGCGCGTGTTCCCGATCTCGAACTGGACCGAACTGGACGTGTGGCAATACATCGCTCGCGAAAACCTCGATCTGCCGTCGATCTACTACTCGCACGAGCGCGAAATCGTGCGCCGCAACGGCCTGCTCGTGCCGGTCACGCCGCTTACGCCGAAGCTGGAGGGCGAGTCGAGCGAACTGGCGCACGTGCGCTTCCGTACGGTCGGCGACATCAGCTGCACATGCCCGGTGGCCAGCGTTGCGTCGAGCCCGGTGGAGATCATCGCCGAGACGGCGGTGACGGACATCACCGAGCGCGGCGCCACCCGCATGGACGATCAGACGTCGGAGGCGGCGATGGAGCAGCGCAAGAAGCAAGGGTATTTCTGATTCGCTACTTCGGGTAGCCATCGGAGCCACGTTCAGAGACACCGGCCCCGCGGGCGACGCAACATCGTCGCTCCGGGCCACGCAATCGAGTTGAAAAGATCATGAGCCTCACCCCGCATCAGGAAGACCTCGGCGTGCTGCGTTTCATCACGGCAGGTAGCGTCGACGACGGCAAGAGCACGCTGATCGGCCGTCTGCTGTACGACAGCAAGTCGGTGCTGACCGACCAGCTTTCCGCACTGGCGCGTGCCAAGAACAAGCGCACCGCCGGCGAGGACATCGATTTCTCGCTGCTCACCGATGGCCTCGAAGCCGAGCGCGAGCAGGGCATCACCATCGACGTCGCCTATCGCTACTTCACCACGGCGCGCCGCAAGTTCATCATTGCCGACACGCCAGGCCACGAGCAGTACACGCGCAACATGGTCACGGGTGCATCGACTGCGCACGCCGCCATCATTCTGGTCGATGCCACGCGCGTGACCGAAGTCGACGGCCGCACCGAACTGCTCGCACAGACCAAGCGCCACAGCGCCATCGTGAAACTGCTCGGCCTGCAGCACGTGATCGTCGCCATCAACAAGATGGATCTGGTCGATTACAGCGAGACGGTGTTCGACAATATTCGCGCCGCGTATCTGGAGCTCTCGCAGCGCCTCGGTCTGCAAGACGTGCGCTTCGTGCCGGTGTCCGCGCTCAAGGGCGACAACATCGTGTACGCGAGCGAGCGTATGCCCTGGTATCAGGACGAACCCCTGCTCGACGTGCTCGAATCGCTGCCGGTCGCGCAAACGGGCGGCGAACTTCGCTTCCCGGTGCAACTGGTCGCGCGTCAGGACGGCTCGCACGCCGACGATTTTCGCGGCTACATGGGCCGCGTGGAATCGGGCTCCGTGCGCGTCGGTCAGTCGCTGCGCGTGCTGCCCGCGGGCCGCACGGCGACCGTGGCGGAAATCATCGGTCCGCATGGCCTGCTCGAAGAGGCGTTCGCGGGCCAGTGCGTGACGATCCGTCTGAGCGAAGACGTGGACGTGTCGCGCGGCGACACCCTTGTCGGTGCGGACTCGGTGCTGGAGCCGTCGCGCAAACTCACGGCGGACGTGTGCTGGTTCGACGAAGATGCCCTTGCGCCCCAGCGCAAGTACCTGCTCAAGCAAGCCACCAGCACGGTGTACGTGAAGGTCGGCGGCGTGGATACGGTGCTCGACGTGAGCACGCTTTTGCACGGCACGGACAAGACGACGCTTGCCATGAACGACATCGGCCGCGTGCAACTGACCCTGCAAAAGCCGGTGGCCGCCGATACGTACGACGTCAACCCGGCCACGGGCGCCTTCGTGCTGATCGATGAAGCGACGCATCACACCGTCGCCGCTGGCATGATTCGCGCACTGGCGGCCTGACGATGCCGGGCAAGGTCTATCTGGTAGGCGCCGGACCGGGCGCCGTCGATCTGATCACGGTGCGCGGTGCCCGCTTGCTCGCGCAGGCGGATGTGGTGCTTCACGACGCACTGGTCGAGCCGGAAATGCTCGCACTGTGCCCGCAAGCGAAGCTCGTCGCGGTGGGCAAGCGCTGCGGCAAGCTCTCCAGCGCGCAGCAGTTCATCAACAAGCAACTGATCGATCATGCCCGCACGCATTCGCTTGTCGTGCGTTTGAAGGGCGGCGACCCGATGCTGTTCGGCCGCGCCGACGAAGAACTGCGGGCGCTCGAAGCGGCGGGCATCGAGGTCGAAGTCGTGCCGGGCATTACGGCGGCACTGGCCAGCGCCGCAACGCTTGGGCGCTCGCTCACGCTGCGCGGCGTGTCGCGAAGCGTCGCATTCGCCACGCAAAGCCGTGCGCCCGAATCGGCCGACATCACAACGCAGGCGCGCGCCGATTCGCTCGTCTACTACATGGGCCGCGATGCGGCACAACGCATCGCTGCGGACCTGATCGCGGCGGGCAAGCCCGCGTCGACGCCTGTGGCCATCGTGGAGGCGGCGACCACGCCCCGCGAGCGCCGGCTGTTCCTCACGCTCGGCGACCTGAGCGAAGGGCGCGCCGCCGCGTGGTTCGACGCGTCGCAACCGAGTGTTCTGCTCATCGGTGAAGTCTTCGCCGGCGCGCGCGCCGAGGGGCTCGCGCGCAGTGCACAGCACGCGGCCTGAGGCGGGACTCGCGGGCGTTTGCCGCGCACCCGCCAACATCGCACCCGGCACTCCCGATACTTCTCTCGCGCTGTTTCGGTGCCGGTTGCGTCGCTTCATCACACGTCGAACGCTTCGCGCAGCGGGATGATTTCCTCGACGTTGTTCAGCCAGTTCATGTTCGCCAGATAGTCGATGTCCAGTTCTGCGGCTTCGATCGCCAGTGTCGTGGTGGGGCGCGCAATGCCATACGTCTGCGCCATGGCGTCCAGATGCGTTTTCACGATGCCGATGAGAGCTTCGAGGTCGTTGTGGATCACCAGCCCGACGTTGGGGTCCATGAAGTAGTACTGCGCGACACCCGATTCGTCGAAGCTGCGGCCGAGCAACAAGGTGCGGGTGCCGGCGGTCAGCTCAAAGGCGCGGCGGGTGTCGGACGGTCCTTCGAAGACATCGATCAGTCTTCGGCTCGGGGCGATCCCGAACGGCTTCGGCAGGTATGGCACCGAGGCTTCGCCCAGTTCTCCCAGGTCCTGCATGAAACTCTCCGAGACAATCGGCGGCAGCCGCGCCATGCCATTGAAGCGCGTGGCGATGGTGTGGACCGGACCATAATGGGCGGCCAGGGCGGTGGCGCGTGTCAACCCCGTGCGGACGTGACTGAAATACGTGCGCGGACGCTGCGTGATCGCGAGATAGCGCGCGCCAATGTTATGCGCCTCTTCGGCGAGCGCACTGATCGCGCTGCACAGGCCGGCCTCCACGGCGTTCTCGACTTCATCGATACGGCCCGCGAGCGTGCCCAACCGTTCGCGGTCCTGCTCGGCGCTGTCCATGAATTCGAGCTTGAGCAGACGCAGATACCATTGGCGCGCTGCCGCCGCTTCGGGCAGCGCAGCGGCGGGGCCGGCTGCCACCGCCCGGCGAGCCTGCTGGAACAGCGCGTCGCGCGAGTCGCGCAGGGCGTCGTGCCGCGCGCGAAACCCCTGATCGATCCGCCACGCGATAAAGGGATCGTCCAGCGGTGGCGTCGTCCCGGCCGGTTGCGTTACCGTACGCCAGTGTCCGCCGGACGTGAGCCGCATGAGCGGGCCGGGCTTGGCCGGCCGCCGCGCGTCGGCCCGGGGCGAAACCGCACGGAAGAACCCGGTCTGCATGTCGAACTCGACGTAGGCACGCGTCATGCGATCGACGCCCGCATACAGTTGTCCATTTCCTCGGTAGAGCCCCGGGATGAGCGACTCCGACGCGATCGGCTTGTCCATCACGAAGTAGCGATATTTGGCGTCGCCGGTGAGCAGGCCAAGCGTGCGGTACTGTGCTGCCGCGATGCCTTGTGCGCCGATGGCCGACAGTAACGATTGCCATCCCTGATTCCTCAGTTCGGAATCTCCGTCCGCTGCCGCGACCGCCAAGCCAAGCACGCCCACGCCCGCGTCGGCGACGGACAGCCCGAGACTCGCCATGCGCGCGCCCGGCACGAACCAGGTCGCCACCCCGAATGCAAGATCGATATGCGACAACGTGCGCATGAGCAGCAGGGCGGTGCGCGAGCGCGAGGCAGGCGTGGGGGTCTCCGTGGCCGTATGCCGCTGGGATTCGTAGGCGGCTTCGAGCAGCGTGAAGGTGTCGACGGGGGCGGTTTCGCTTCTGGTGTCCGCATCGATCCGGGAGCCGGCAAGATCGTCCGCCGTCATTGTTGCGTTGGTGTGCAGCGCGCCGAGCAGCCGTTTTCGCCCCGCGGCGTTCTGAGTCTGCGCGGCGTACCAGCGAACGAGCGCGCCGCGGTCGTTGAAGCCATGCACGGTGAGCCCGTCGTCGTACAGCGCAATGAGCAACAACGGATCGCGGCCGTCGACCGATACCGTCATGAGGTTGGTGTCGTGTCCCATTACGCGCAGCCATTCGCGCCGTGCGTTCGGCGCGTCGATCTCGAGAGAGAGCGAGGCATCCGCCAGACGCCGCAGTTCGATCGGCCCGGCGACTCTGGCAGCCAGGTTGACCTGTTCGACGGACATGTGGCGCGTGGCGCGTTGCCACCACACCTGTGCGAGGAATTCGGACTTGACGACCTTGCGAACGTCGGCGCGGGCGTGGTGCCAGAACGTGTCGTAGGCTCGTATCAGCCTGCCGATGAACGCTTCGTTGGACTCCGCATTTAACAGGGTGCTCGCACTGAGCGGCCGCGCGTGCGGAAAGGTCCTCAGCGTCATGGAGCGCAATTTGCCGTCGGCGTCGCGCTCGAACAGGCCCTGGCCGTCGTCGACCCGAGCGCCGGGGACTTCGAGCATATGCACCACGGCGTCGGTGACCGGCAAGGCCGAGTGCTTGCCCTCGATCATCACGTAGACGCGCTCGGGGTCCGCGTGGATGTACCCCAATTGCGCCAGTCGTTCGGCGGCGAACCCATTGGCTTCATGCCGAAGCCGGGGCACTGCCGCGGAGACCCGGTTACGGAGGGACTGGAGATGGGTGACGTCGTGAACTTCGGTCGCCGACATCAGCGTCGCTGCCCCGGGCAGGCGCCGGCCAAGCACCGCATAGGTACTGCGCAACTCGCGAACGCCGGCTTCGGTCTGCGCGGCGTCGGCGCCGGCGAGCCAGCGCCGCTATGCCGCGATACGCGCCCCGGTGCCGGCGGCTGCAGCGGACAGGGGCGTGTCCGCGCGCACGACGTCGAGAATCGTATGGCTTGTCAGCTCCGCGAGGCTGGCGCCTCTGCCGTCCTGCAGTGCCGCAGAGACGGCCCCGATCCGTGCGCGCTGCGCGGCGACTGCCGGCAGCCGCTGGGCCAGTCGATCGCCAAGGCCCGCGACGTTGTTACGCACGTCCTCCAGCAAGGCCTGGGGGGAGTCGAATCCTCGCCATGCCATCGGATCGCCTCGCATGTAGAGCAACGTCGTGCCGTTCATCGGCCGTTCGCACAGAACGGCGACGCCCGCGGCGGCTTCGCGGTGCGCCTTGCCGGCATCCGTGAACGCGAGCGTCAGCCGATAGGCGCGCGGCGCGGCTGGCGAGTTGGCATGAGCGGACGAAGCAGACGATGCCGACGAAGCAGCCCCGGCCCTGCTCAACTCGCGCATGCCCAGCAGCAGCGCACGCCGTGTGAGCAAACCATTGTCATAGGCAAGCGCAAGATCGCTCGCGGCGAGCCCTGTCACCAGCCGGGTCGTGAGCGGGGAAACGGCAAGTTCCGCCACAGACCCGGGGAGTGTCCACTGCACGCGGGTCGCGTTCCGGCAGGCGTCGCGCTAGTCCGTGACCAGTGCGTGAAAGCGCTCGGCGCCCATGAGCGAGGGCGTCTCGTATATGGCGCCGGCCGGTGTGGGCAGGCAGACGTCGAAGCTAACGCCATCGCGAGGGCTCACAATATCGAGTTTGCCCTCGGCGATCTCGCGTGCGGCAACGAGTAACGGCCAGTATCTGACTTTCACGAGGCGCTGGTGGTTTGCCGTACGTGAGTGCCGTCTCAGCGTCAGCTCGGACAGATTGACGCCCGCGAGTTCCGGCCGCGACGCGAGACGCGCTTCGAACAACGCTTCTTCGGAGACGGGCGGCTCGAAGTGAAGCAGGGCTTCGAACCGGTGACTCAGTTCCCCGTGAAGCGCGGCGCGTTGCCGCCAGACGTTGGCCGATTCGGTGAGCCGCTTGATTTCCGGCGACGGCCGGGGCAGGGCGGTCGTGGTGTTCGACTGCGCCGGTAAGGACGAGACGAGCGTCGTCCAGATTTCCCGGTCTGCCGGGAGCGATGCCCCTTGCGCACCGGGCAGCAAAGGTATCTGCACGTACGTGCTCACATACTCCAGCACGCTGAGAATGCGCCCCGGCAAGCCGGCGCCCATGGCGCTCATCTGCCGGGATATCTCCGCAAGCACGTGGCCTGCGGTATGCAGCGAGGTCTCGATTCGCCCGCGAGAGCCGGTCGATGAGACGCCGCGCGAGAGGTCTGCGCCTTGGGACGTGGCGCCGCGCGGTGTGGACCCCGGCTCGAATGGCGTAGCGAGACGCGGGCAGAGCGGCGCGGGCAGGGCATTATACAGCGAGCCGGCATACACCATGGCGAGCAGCCACCCGGTCTTTCCCGACCGGGTGAAGTTCAGGGCGGGCGTCGCCATGGCGGATTCCCGCATGATGGCGGGATCGACATCGTAGGCCGGAAGGCCGCGCGCATCATGTCCGGAGCCGAGCCAGCGAAAGTCCTGCAACGCGCGGAGGATGCTGTCACGCCACCGGCGAAAGTCATGACGCCATTCGCCGCCCACCCGGCATGTGCCGGGGGCCCGCACGCCGGCCCGCACCAGAGACCTTTCGAGGCTGCGCAGGGTCGAATTTCTGAACAGATAGTCGAAAATGTCCTCGACAGTCTCGGAAGGCGCGAGCGCGCCCAGTCTTTCGGCCAGCATGGTGAGGCAGCAGGCGCCGAGCACTGGCTGGGATTCGGTCAGCTGGGCCAGACGATCGATTCTCTCGATGTCCAGACAGGCGAGCACTTCGGGGGGCACGCCCCGCTCGGCGAGCGACAGCAACAAACCCAGGGCGGGGCCGGACTCGACCGGTTCGTCGAGTATGCCGCACGCTGTCTCGGCGAGGTCGCCGAACTGCTGGATCGTGTGCGCACGTATCGCTTCATGTCTTGCTTCGTCGCCGCCAGTGCGGTCGACGAACACCATTCCCGGTGAAGGGGCAACAATGTTGAGCATGGGAGACGCTCCAGTGGACGCCGGAATCGACGGCGGGACGTGCGGGATCGATCAGCGCATGGCACAAGGCCGTTCCTGCACCGCCAGTCTGTTCGGGACAGAGGTGCAACAGCTTGCAGAATGTGTTCAACGTGCGGGCGGCAAGCGACGTCAGGACAGGGAGGGAACGTCGCCGCGACGCGGAGGCGGTGGTGGAGGAAGCGGTGGAGGAAGCGGTGGAGGAAGCGGTGGAGGAAGCGGACGGGGCGGGCGGCGTGGCACGAGGCCGGCTCGTCCAGGTGTTCAGGTGCGGTCGAGTTCGTTCGCGCAGTAGGTCGCGAGCGCATGCAGCACGGCGTCGTCTTCGCCGATAGCGGCGCTTACGCGAATCTTCACGCCGGGCCAGGCCGCGCGGCACGCGTCGGCGAGCGCCGGCAGATCGCGCCGGACATGACCGCCCTGACCGAGAAACACCGGTACGACGGTAATCGTCTCGCTACCCTGACGCACGAGGCCCGCTATGGCGTCGCCGAGATTCGGCGTCATGAGTTCGAGAAACGCGAGGCTCACGTCGGCGTCCGGGCGCTGCGCGCGCAGCTTGTCGCGCAGGCGCTCGAACGGTTCGGCCCAGCGCGGGTCGCGCGAGCCGTGAGCGAAGAGAACGATGCCGGGTTTGCCGCTCATCGGCATGGCCTCAATGCTTATCTACCCAGCGCAACGCCCCGATGGCGAGCACCAGATAGAGCAACGACGGTAACGCCGCCGTGAACCACGCCGGCCAGGTGTTGAGCAGCCCCAGATGCGAGAACAGATTGTTGAGCAACTGGAAGCTCATGCCGAGCATGATGCCGCCGAACACCTTCAGGCCGATGGCCCCGGCACGGGCGTGCAGATAGGCGAACGGCAATGCCAGCGCCATCATCACGAACACGGCGAACGGATATAGCAGCTTTTGCCAGAGCGCGAGATTGTAGCGGTCCGTGTTCTGCTGGTTTTCCTTCAGGTGGCCGATGTAGCGATAGAGGCTGCCGATTGCCATGTTGTCGGGCGAGACCATCAGCACGGACAGGATCTGGGGCGTGAGCTCCGAGCGCATCTGCACCGAGTCGATGTGCACCTGCTTGCTCTGCACAAGGGCGCGCAGCGGGTCGTCGCTGGTTGTGGCGTCTGCCGTTGCGGTGAAGACCGTCTCGGACACATCGGTCAACTTCCAGAAATTCGGGGCGTCGAACTGTCCCAGCTTGGCCAGGCGCACACTGTCGAGTCGCAACTTGTCGTCGAACTCGTAGATGCGCACGTTCGCGATGGAGTTATCGGGGTTGAGCGTGCCCACGTTGATGAAGCGGGTGACGCGCTGGCCGTCCTGATCCACGGTGTCCTTGACCCAGACACCTGAGCGAAAGCCCGCCGACACCGAACTGCCCAGCGCTTCGAGACGGATCTTCTGGGCGAGCTGTTCGGCGTTCGGGGCGATGTACTCGCCGATGACGAACGTAATGAGCACCACAGGGAAACCGATCTTGAGCAGCGAGCGCAACGCCTGTCCCGTCGACAGACCGGAGACGCGGAAGATCGTGAATTCCGAATTGCCGGCCAGTTGCGCGCAGACGTAGATGGCGGCAATCAGCGAGGCGACCGGAATGATTTCATACATGCGCTGCGGTGCGAACAGCAGCACATAGGCCAGCGCATGCTGGAAGCGGTAGCCGCCCCGGCCGACGTCGCCGAGTTCGCTCACCAGATCGAAGAAGACGAACAGGCCGACGAAGGCGAGCAAAACGAAGAGGAACGCCAGATAGATCTGGCGCGCAAAGTATTTCTCGTAGACGCGCATCAGCGAACCCCTCCCGATGCGCGCATGCCGTCGGCGCCGTTGTTACGGCGCCGCCCGAACAGTCCGCGAAAGCGCACGCGGCGCACGTAAAGCAGCACGATGATCGTCAACGCGAGCGCGTGAAGCAGCCAGACGCCGATGGCCAGCGGCAGACGCTCCTGCGCCACCCAGGCCTGCGAGAGGCTCAACAGGTTGGTGTACGCGAGATAGATGAGCACGGCCATCACGAGGTTGACGGTGCGGCCATGACGCGGGTTCTGATACGCCAGCGGCACCGCGAGCAGCACCAGGGCGAGGGCGAGCAGCGGCAGGCCGACACGCCAGACGATTTCGCCGCGGAAGATCGGGTTCTGAATTTCACGGAACAGACGCGCCGTGGGCACCCCCTTGGTCGGCGTATTGTCGACATCGGTCGCCGTCGGATTGTCGATCTTCACACCGTAGCGCTCGAACTCCATCACACGGTAGTCGGGCTGGCCGGGCACCCCGTCGTAGCGGCGGCCTTTTTCCAGCACGATGTAGCGATTGCCGTCCTTGGCGGTTTCGATGTGGCCGTCTTTCGAGACGACGACGTTGACCTTGCCGTTTTCCGTGCCGGAGACGAACACGTTATGGACTTTGGTGGCGTCGCCCGAAACCGTCTCGACGAAGAACACGCGATGGCTCGCCGCGCTCTCGCGAAACTGGCCGGGGGAGATCATGGAGACATCGTCGCGCTGGGCGAAGCGGGCTTCGAGCGCCGAAATCTGCTGGTTCGCCCATGGCCATGCGACCAGTGCGCAGAACGTTACGACAGCCAGATACGGCGCGGCGAAGCGCAACACCGGCTTGATGAAATCGGTGATCGACAGACCCGAGGCGAACCACACGACCATTTCGGAGTCGCGGTACCACCGGGTGAGCACGAACAGAATCGAGACGAACAGCGTCACGATCAGAATGACGGCGAGGTAGCCGATCACGGCCAGGCCGATGAGCACGAGCACGTCGCGCGGATCGGCTTTCCCCGACGCGGCGAAGCCCAGGATGCGGATCATCATGGTGGTGAGCATGACGGTGATCAGCACCATGAAGACGGCCCCGGCGGTGTAGTTCAGCTCGCGCTGCAGGGAACGCTGAAAAATCATGTGATGACGGTTGGGTGCTCTCGCGGTTGGGCGAGCGCGGAAAAAAGCGGATAATTGCGGCTCGTACGAATTTTACCCGAGGAAAGCGCGATGGACTTTAGCACAAAAGCCTTCGATTCGACCAAGGCGGGCCAAGCCGGTCTCGCCAACGCAAAGACCGAATGTCTGGTGGTTGGCGTGTTCGAGCAGCAGCCGCTCGCAGGACTCGCCAAGGCGCTCGACGCCGCGAGCAAGGGCCTGCTCGCGCGCATGGTCAAGCGCGGCGAACTCGACGGCAAGCTCGGCAGCACCCTGATGCTGCACGAAGTCGCCGGATGGAGCCCGGCACGTGTGCTGTTCGTCGGTCTGGGGCGCGAAGACCAGCTCTCGCAGAAGCACTTCAACGAAGCCTCGCGCGCCGCCGTGCGCGCCGTGCTGGCCTCGCGCGCGACGGATGCCCTGTGGACCCTGCCGCAGGCGAAGGTCGTCAACCAGGACGCCGCCTGGGCCGTGCGAGCCTCGGTACTCGCCCTGCGCGACGCGACCTACCGCTTCACCCAGATGAAGAGCAAGGTCGACGCCGCCAATACGGCGCTGCGCAAGGTCGTCTTCCCGGTCGCACCGGACGACCTGAAAGCGGTCAGGCTGGCCACAAAGCAAGGCGAAGCGATCGCCAACGGCATGACGCTCACCAAGGACCTCGGCAACCTGCCGGGCAACGTGTGCACGCCGACCTACCTGGCCGACACGGCGCGCAAGCTCGCCCGCGAGTTCAAGCTCAAGTCGGAAATCCTCGGCCCGAAGCAGATCGAAGCGCTCAAGATGGGATCGTTCCTGTCGGTGGCGCGCGGCTCGGTTCAGCCGCCGCAGTTCATCGTCCTCAAATATGAAGGCGGCAGCGCCAAGCAGGCGCCGATCGTGCTCGTGGGCAAGGGCGTGACGTTCGACACCGGCGGTATCTCGCTCAAGCCGGGCCAGGGCATGGACGAGATGAAGTACGACATGTGCGGCGCGGGCTCCGTGCTCGGCACGATCCGTGCGGTGGCCGAGATGGGCCTCAAGCTCAATGTCGTCGCCATTGTGCCGGCGACCGAGAACATGCCGAGCGGCCAGGCGACGAAGCCCGGCGATGTGGTCACGAGCATGTCCGGCCAGACCATCGAGGTGCTCAATACCGACGCGGAAGGCCGCCTGATTCTGTGCGATGCGCTCACCTACGCGGAACGCTTCAAGCCGGCGGCGGTGATCGACGTCGCCACGCTCACCGGCGCCTGCATCATCGCGCTCGGCCATGTTAACTCGGGGCTGTTCTCGAAGAGCGATGCGCTGGCCGACGAACTGCTGGCAGCGGGCCGTACGACGGGCGACACTGCCTGGCGTCTGCCGGTCGAAGACGAATATCAGGAACAGCTCAAGTCGAACTTCGCGGATGTGGCGAACATCGGCGGACGTCCGGCCGGCAGCGTGACGGCGGCTTGCTTCCTGTCGCGCTTCACCGAGAAGTACGAATGGGCGCACCTGGACATTGCGGGTACGGCATGGAAGAGCGGTGCGGCCAAGGGCGCGACGGGCCGTCCGGTGCCGTTGCTCACGCAATTCCTGATCGATCGCGAAGCCCGGTGACCCGCGTCGACTTCCATACGCATGTGGCGAACCGGCTCCAATACGCGTGCCGGTTCGCGCGCAAGGTCTACGGGGCCGGGCAGACGCTCGTGGTCGTGGGCGAGCTCGACGTGCTGCGCGCGTTCGACCAGACCTTGTGGACGTTTTCACCATTGGAGTTCGTGCCGCATTGCTTCACCGGCGACGCGCTTGCCGCGAAGACGCCGGTCGTGCTCGCCGCACCGCACGAGGAGGCGCAGCATCATCAGGTGCTGCTCAATCTCGCCGCCAGCATTCCAACGCACTTCGCGCGTTTCGAGCGCGTGGTGGAGATCGTCGGCGACTCGCCGCAGGATCTGGCGGGCGCGCGCGAGCGCTATCGCTTCTACCGCGACCGCGGTTACACCCTGAACAATTACGACCAACGAGGTTGACCGTGACGAACGAGTCCGAGCGCAACGACCCCGGCATTCCCACGCTGACCGAAGTGCTCGTGACCGGCGAAGCGCCGCCCGGCGTGTCTTCGGACGAGGCTGCGCCTGCGGCCGCCCAGGGCGTGCCGGCCGACGTGGCGGTGTTCGCCGAGCGCGTGAGCGCCCGGCTCACGCTGCAACTGGCCGACGAGATTACGACGATGGTCGAGCGCCGTTGTCACGACGCGTTGATCGATCAGACATCGTGGCTGGTGCAACTGATCGGCAAGCAGGTCGCCGACGCCTTGCAGGCCCAACTGCCGGCGCGCATCCGGCAGGCGGTCATCGAAGAGGTTGCGAAGCAGGTTCGCAGTCAGGGGTGACGGCGGGTCAGGACCGCGTCGGGCGCGCCATTCCCAGAATCCATTCCGCCAGACGGCTGGCCTCGCCCGGGGCCAGTTGCGGACTCGCCGGCATCGGAATTTTTCCCCATTTGCCCAGACTGCCGTTAGCGATGGCGCGCGCCAGTTCGTCGGCGGCGCCCGGTTGCCCGGCATAGCGCCTGGCGATATCCCGATATGACGGGGCGAGCAGCGTCCGGTCGGGCGCGTGACACGTCATGCAATTGCGGGCGCGGGCAAAGCTTTCCATCGCCCGTGCATCCGGCACGTCGGACGCCGGGGCCGCCGGCGCACGCGTTTGCGCGAGGGCAGCGCCTGCCGCGAGCGCCAGGTATACGCTCAACATCATCCCGGCATGGGTGCCGGCAAATCCCTTCATTCGATACTCCCCGACCGTTGACGGAATTCCGAGGCGATGCGGCGCGCGGACATCTGTGGACGACGACTTCGGCGAACGCATCGACGCGCCATTATACGGTGGCGAAAGACACCCCGAGCGCGTCACGCGCGCATGTAAAAACGGCACGTCCGCCCCGGCGAACGTGCCGCTGTGCCCATCGGGCATGCCGCTTCAAGCGTGTGCCGAGGCGTTCGATGCGCCCGGCCGGGCCTCGATGCCCGACGCTCAACCCTCAGCCCTCAATCCTCAACCTGTCACGCCGCCCTTGTTGGCCGGCTGTGCGAGCGCGGCGTACTTGGCCAGCACCCCGCGCGTATAGCGCGGTGCCGGGGCTTTCCATGCCGCGCGGCGTTTGGCGAGTTCGGCATCGGCCACGTTCAGTTGCAGCAACAGTTTGTGTGCGTCGATGGTGATCGAATCGCCTTCCTGCACGAGCGCGATCGTGCCGCCAACGAACGCCTCCGGCGCCACGTGGCCGACCACCATGCCCCACGTTCCGCCCGAGAACCGTCCGGCGGTGATGAACCCGACCGATTCGCCAAGCCCTTTGCCGATGATCGCCGACGTCGGCGCCAGCATCTCCGGCATGCCGGGCCCTCCCTTGGGACCAAGATAGCGCAGCACCAAAATGTCGCCCGCCTGAATCCTGTCGCCAAGAATCGCCTCCATCGCGCTTTGCTCGTCGTCGAACACGCGCGCCGGGCCGGTAATGACGGGATTTTTCAGGCCGGTAATCTTCGCCACGGCGCCGTCTTCGGCCAGATTGCCCTTCAGGATGGCGAGATGGCCCTCCTTGTACAAGGCCTTGTCGATGGGGAAGATCACATGCTGATCGGCGCGCGGCACCGACGGTACGTCCGCCAGTTCTTCGGCGAGGGTGCGTCCGGTGATGGTCATGCACTCGCCATGCAGCAGGCCCGCGTCGAGCAGAATCCTGAGCACTTGCGGAATGCCGCCGGCCTTGTGCAGATCGGTTGCCACATACTTGCCCGACGGCTTCAGGTCGCAGATGACCGGCACGCGCGCGCGAATGCGCTCGAAGTCCTCGATGCTCCACTCGACTTCGGCGGCGTGCGCGATGGCGAGATAGTGCAGCACGGCGTTGGTCGAGCCGCCGGTCGCCATGATGAGCGCGACGGCGTTCTCGATAGACTTGCGCGTGATGATGTCGCGGGGTTTGAGGTCTTTCTTGACGGCCTCGATCAGCACGCGGGCCGATTCGGCGGCCGAGTCGACCTTTTCCTGATCGGGGTTCGCCATCGTCGACGAGTAGAGCAGAGACATGCCCAGCGCCTCGAACGACGAACTCATCGTGTTGGCCGTGTACATGCCGCCGCAGGAGCCCGTGGACGGGCAGGCATGCTTCTCGATGCCCTTGAAGTCGGCCTCGGTCATGCGCCCGGCAGTGAATTCGCCCACGGCTTCGAAGGAGGAGACGATGGTGAGGTCCTTGCCCTTCCAGTTGCCGGGCTTGATGGTGCCGCCGTAGACGTAGATCCCCGGCACGTTGATGCGCGCCAGTGCGATCATGCCGCCCGGCATGTTCTTGTCGCAGCCGCCGATGACGAGCACGCCGTCCATCCACTGACCCTGAACAGCCGTCTCGATACAGTCGGCAATGACCTCGCGCGAGACGAGCGAATACTTCATGCCCTCCGTGCCCATCGACATGCCGTCGGAAATGGTGGGGGTGCCGAAAATCTGCGGATTGGCCCGATGGGTCTTGATGGCGTCGACGGCGGCGTCGGCAAGACGCTGCAACCCCGCGTTGCACGGGGTGATCGTCGAATGGCCGTTGGCCACGCCGATCATCGGATTGTCGAAATCTTCTTCCTTGTAGCCCAGCGCGTAGTACATCGAGCGGTTGGGCGAGCGTGCCACGCCCTGCGTGACATTGCGCGAACGACGATTGAATGCCATGACGTCTGTCTCCTGTGAGAATGCGCCACGCCACGGGTTGAGCGCAGCGTCGCACATAGGCGTTGTTGTATCACGCTGTCTTGCTGTGCGGGAGCGGCGCTGGCCTCGATGCCGGCCGCCGCTGCGCGACGTCGGGCGAGGACCGCCCGACACGACGTTCCTGCGACGCCTTACCCGCGCTTGGCGGGCTTCAGTTGCGACAGGTCGCGCACGGCGCCCCGGTCGGCCGAGGTGGCCAGCGCGGCATAGGCTTGCAGCGCCTGCGACACCACGCGCTCGCGGTTGACGGGCTGCCATGCCTGATCGCCACGCGCTTGCATGGCGGCGCGGCGGCTGGCCAGCACTTCGTCCGGCACGGCCAGATGCATCTTGCGCTGCGTGATGTCGATCTCGATCACGTCACCGTCTTCCACCAGACCGATGGTGCCGCCTTCGGCCGCTTCCGGCGAGGCGTGACCGATCACGAGACCCGACGAGCCGCCCGAGAAGCGGCCGTCCGTGAACAGGGCGCACGTCTTGCCCAGTCCCTTCGACTTCAGGTACGACGTCGGGTACAGCATTTCCTGCATGCCCGGGCCGCCCTTCGGGCCTTCGTAGCGGATCACCACCACGTCGCCCGGCTGCACCTTGTCGCCGAGAATGCCTTCGACGGCGTCGTCCTGGCTCTCGAACACGCGTGCGCGGCCCGTGAAGACCCATTGCGATTCGTCGACCCCGGCCGTCTTCACGATACAGCCCTTCTCGGCGAGGTTGCCGTAAAGCACGGCCAGACCGCCATCTTTCGTGTAGGCGTGTTCCTTGTCGCGGATACAGCCGGTTTCACGATTCAGATCGAGCGACGGGTAGGTCGATGACTGACTGAAGGCGATGGTCGTGGGCACGCCGCCCGGAGCGGCGCTGTAGAACGTCTGCGCGCGATCGTTGGCACTGTCCTTCACGTCCCATCTGGCGATGGCTTCGCCGAGCGTACCGCTGTGAACATTGCCGCACGACGTATCGAGCAGTCCGCCGCGGGCGAGTTCGCCCAGAATGCCGATGATGCCGCCCGCGCGGTGCACGTCTTCGATGTGGTACTTGTCGGTCGCCGGTGCCGCCTTGCACAGGCACGGCACCTTGCGCGAGATGCGGTCGATGTCGGCCATCTTGAAGTCGACGCCGGCTTCCTGCGCCGCGGCGAGCAGGTGCAGCACGGTGTTGGTCGAGCCACCCATGGCGACGTCGAGCGCCATGGCGTTTTCGAACGCGGCCTTGGTGGCGATGTTGCGCGGCAGGACCGAAGCGTCGTCTTCCTGATAGTAGCGACGGCACAGATCGACCACGAGGCGGCCAGCCTGCTCGAACAGGCCGCGTCGCCAGGCGTGCGTGGCGACGATCGTGCCGTTACCCGGCAGCGCCAGACCGATGGCTTCGGTCAGGCAGTTCATCGAGTTGGCGGTAAACATGCCCGAGCACGAACCGCACGTCGGGCAGGCGCTGCGCTCGACTTCCGCGACTTCGGCGTCGCTGACCTTGGGGTCGGCCGCCTTGATCATGGCGTCGATCAGATCGATCTTGGCAATGACCTGGCCGTCGCTCGACTTCACCTTGCCGGCTTCCATCGGACCGCCCGAGACGAACACGACCGGGATATTCAGGCGCATGGCGGCCATGAGCATGCCCGGGGTGATCTTGTCGCAGTTCGAGATGCAGACCATGGCGTCGGCGCAGTGCGCGTTGACCATGTATTCCACCGAGTCGGCGATCAGTTCGCGCGAAGGCAGCGAGTAGAGCATGCCCCCATGGCCCATGGCGATACCGTCGTCCACGGCGATGGTATTGAATTCCTTGGCCACACCGCCGGCCGCCTCGATCTCCTTGGCCACAATGGCGCCCAGATCGCGCAGGTGCACGTGCCCCGGCACGAACTGCGTGAAGGAGTTGACCACGGCGATGATCGGCTTGCCGAAGTCGGCGTCGGTCATGCCGGTGGCGCGCCACAGGGCGCGGGCGCCGGCCATGTTGCGGCCGTGGGTCGAAGTGCGGGAACGGTATTGAGGCATGGTCGTCTCTAAAGCGTGTGGTTTTATGGGGTGAACCGCGGGGGATTACGGGTGAACGCGGGTGAATGCGGGTGCAATCCGGACGTCAAGATTCGTCTTTCCTTGAATGCTTGTCAAATATATTATTTGACTCGGATTGAGTCGAAAAACATATCATGGACCTACGCCAATTCCGATACTTCGTCGCCGTGGCCGAGGAACGTCACTTCGGGCGCGCCGCGCAACGCCTCTCGATGACCCAGCCGCCGCTCTCGCAGCAGATCCGGGCGCTGGAGGCGTCGCTGGGCGCGCCCCTGTTCGTGCGCAACAACCGTTCGGTGGAGCTGACCGCCGTGGGACGGCAACTGCTTCCCGAAGTCCGGCGGATTCTGGCGGATGCCGAGGCGCTGCCCGCCCTTGCGCAGGGATTGGCGCACGGCGAGGTCGGCACGCTGTCGCTGGGCTTCGTTTCCACCGCGGATTACGGCATTCTGCCGCCGTTGCTGCGCGAGTTCGGCGAGCGCTACCCGCGCGTTCGGCTGCAACTGCTCGAAGCCACGAGCGACGTGCAGGTCGAAGCCCTCATGGACGGGCGCATCGACGCGGGGCTGTTCATTCCACCGGTGCCCGCGCGCTTCGCGAACGAGTTGTCTTACCTGCCGATCATCCGTGAACCGCTGATGCTGGCCTTGCCCGCCGGGCGGCGCGATATTGCGGGCAATGGCATGGCGCACGGCGAAGACCGGCGTGACGAGAAGGACAATGCCGTCGACGGCCAGCCCGGCGCCGCGCTCAGTCTGGCCGATTTCGCCGACGAGCCGCTCGTCATTTTCCCGCGCCGCGTGGCCCCGGCCTTCTACGACACCATCATGGGGTGCTACGCGGCGCTGGGGCTCACGCCGCGTGTGGGGCAGGAAGCCATCCAGATGCAGACGATCGTGAGTCTGGTCTCGGCGGGAATGGGCGTAGCACTCGTGCCGCAGTCGCTGTGTCATTTGCGACGTACCGGCGTGACCTACCGCGCGTTGCGCGAGACGAGCGCGCTTATCGAGACGGGGCTGCTCTGGCGAACGGCGGAGGTCACGCCGGTGCTCGAAGGCTTTCTGGAGACGGCGCGCGGCGTAGCCCATACACCGCCCGGGGCCACGCTCGTCGCCTGAGCGGATGCGGGCTCGGCGACGCGAACGCGAAGAGGTCCCGCGCGCGTGTTGCAGCGGCGTGTGCTCGTGGTATTGTGCTGCCCATCCCGCCGCTCGCGGCGCGTTCGCGGAACTTTCGTTCACGAATCCATTCTTCTGATCCATGCTGATTCATCCTCAATTCGACCCGGTCGCGATTCATCTCGGCCCGCTCGCCATCCGCTGGTACGGCCTGATGTATCTGGTGGGCTTCATTCTTTTCCTGCTCGTGGGACGTCTGCGCGTACGTCAGCCATCCATGGCCGCGCAAGGCTGGAAGGCGCAGGATCTCGACGACATGCTCTTCTATGGCGTGCTCGGCGTGATTCTCGGCGGACGTCTGGGCTATGTGATCTTCTACAAGCTGTCGTTCTATGTGGCGAATCCGCTCGATATCTTCAAAGTGTGGGAAGGCGGTATGTCGTTCCACGGCGGTTTCCTCGGAGTGCTTGTGGCGATGTGGCTGTTCACGCGGCGCCGCGGGCATTCGCTGCTCGAGGGCACCGATCTGATTGCGCCGATGATTCCGCTGGGATTGGCCGCGGGGCGTCTGGGCAACTTCATCAACGGCGAATTGTGGGGGCGCGTGACGTCGCCCGATTCGCGTTTCGCGATGCTCTTCCCGCAAGCCGCCGCCGAAGACGCGCAATGGGTGTTGGCGCATCCGCAGGCGACGTCCGACCATGCATTGGCGATGGTCTTCGCGCAGTTTCACGGCTTGCCCCGCTACCCGTCGCAACTGTTCGAGTTCGCGCTCGAAGGCGTGGCGTTGTTCCTGCTGCTGTGGTGCTTTGCACGCCGCGCGCGTCCCGTGGGTGCAGTATCGGGCATGTTCCTCGTCGGATATGGCCTGTTCCGTTTCCTCGCCGAATTCACGCGCGAACCCGACGCCTTCCTCGGCCTGTTGTCGTTCGGTCTGTCGATGGGGCAGTGGCTCTCCCTGCCGATGATCGTGGCGGGCATCATCATGCTCGTGTGGTCGTACCGGCGCGCGCGGGTAACGTCCGCGGCGTAAGCCTCGTAAGCCTCGTAAGCCTCATAAGCCTCGTAAGCGAGGCGAGCGAGGTGAGCGCTGCAAGCGCCACGACGCTGATCTTCACCCTGTCTTGCGCGCCAGCGCGTGCAATGACGCCATCAGATCCGCAAACCGTTCGCCCTGCACGGTGACGTGAGCGCGCAGGTGCTCGGAGGCGGCCTCGGCATCGCCCGCCTCGATGGCCCGGAACACGGCGTCGTGTTCCGCGAACGACTGTTGGGGCCGGTCGCGCACCCGCAATTGCAGACGTCGATACACGCGCAGGCGCCGGTGCAGCTGCAATGCGGTTTCCTGAAGATAAGCGTTGTGACTGGCCTGATAGATGAGCGCGTGAAAATGCGCGTTCACTTCGTAATAGGTATCGATGTCGCGCGCTTCGGCCGCCGCCCGGCTGGCCTCATGGGTCTGACGCAACGCCTCGAGTTCGTCTTCCGTGATGCGACGCGCCGCGAGCCGTCCGCACATCGATTCCAGCTCCGCCATGACCTCGAACATCTCGCATAGCCGTTGCGGGTCGATCTGCGAGACGACGGCACCCCGCCGCGGCCGGATCTCGATCACGCCCGAGGACGCCAACTGAATCAATGCCTCGCGCAACGGCGTGCGCGACACGCCGAATGCGGTGGCGAGTTCGACCTCGTCGAGTCGCATGCCCGGCGGATACTCGCCAACGGCGATCTTCTCCTCGATTGCCTGACGCAGCGCTTCCGATCGCTTCGGTTTTACGGTCATGACGCTCTCGCTCGGTCGGATCTCGATCCCGTCTGACGGGACTGTATGGGGTTCATGGTTACCAAAGTAGCGTGCGAATTCCCTATTGAAGATCGGGGTAAACGCCAGAAGTGTATTTTTTATGGGGCCGATTTGTATACACCGTGACGGATTGACTATACGATTTCAATCCGAGAGCGGCAACTCGCGCACTCGAAACATCAAAACAAAGCAGTCATCCGTACATGCAGTGCCGGCGTGCCGGCGGTGCACCCGGCGCGGGGCCTCCTGAGTTCAGGCAACCTGCGGCGGGCGATGTCAGGCACCGGGCTTCGCTGGTTCATCGCTGACAGAAGTGACAGGAGACGCCATGGAGACAACCCCTTCCCCGCTGCGGCGGCAACTCATGCTCGGTGCCGCATCGGCGCTGGTGACCGGTGGGCTGGCCAGCCCGTGGGGCGGCGCATTCGCGCAAACCGGCCCGCTCAAGATTTCCCATCAATTTCCCGGCGGTACGCTTACCGAAGGCGACTTTCGCGACCGGCTGTGCCGCAAGTTCGCGCAGGAAGTCGAGAAGCGCACCAACGGCGCGCTGAAATTCCAGGTCTACCCGGGCAGTTCGCTCATGAAGACCAATGCGCAGTTCTCGGCGTTGCGCCGTGGCGCGCTCGACCTCTCGCTCTATCCGCTGCCGTACGCGGGTGGCGAGGTCCGCGAACTCAATATCGGTTTGATGCCGGGGCTGGTGACGTCGTACGCGCAAGGCGCCGCCTGGCGCAATGGCGAAATCGGCAAGGTGCTTACCGACGTGCTCGCCGAGAAAAACATCGTGATCGTGAGCTGGGTCTGGCAGGCGGGCGGCGTGGCCAGCCGGGCCAAACCGCTCGTGGCACCGGAAGACGCCAAGGGCCTGAAGGTGCGCGGCGGCAGCCGCGAGATGGACATGATGCTCAAGGAGGCGGGCGCGGCCGTGATTTCGCTGCCGTCCAACGAGCTGTACGCGGCGATGCAGACCGGCGCCATGGATGCCGCGATGACCTCGTCGACCAGTCTCATGTCGTTCCGTCTCGAAGAGGTTTCCAGGCATCTGACCACTGGCCGTAACAAGTCCTACTGGTTCATGCTGGAGCCGCTGCTCATGTCCAGGCAGATCTTCGACAAACTGCCCAAGGATCAGCAGCAGGTGATCCTGCAAGTCGGCGCGGAGCTGGAGTCGTTCGGCACCGAAGCGGCCAAGGCCGACGACGCGCAGATCGCCAGCGTTTATACCAAAGCCGGCGCGAAGGTCTACGACCTCGACGAAGCGACCGTGACGAAGTGGCGCGACATTGCCCGGCGCACCGCGTGGAAGGATTACGCAAGCAAGTCGGACACGTGTGCCAGGCTGCTCGCGCTCGCCGAGAAGGTGCCTGCATGAGCGGGGCTGTCGCGAGCGCGGAACCGGTAGCGCACTCGCGCGTGCTGCGGCGGCTCGACGCTCTTTTGCAGGGCGTGAGCCGTTTGCTCATGGTCGTGTGCATGCTCGCACTGGTGGGCGCCGCGCTGGTGCTCAGCTACAGCGTGTTCGCGCGCCACGTGCTCAAGCTCGCCACCGACTGGCAGGACGAGGCGGCGGTGTTCATGCTGGTGGGCGCGACTTTCGTGTCGGGCGCTCACGTGCAGCACTTGCGCGGACACATCGGTATCGAAGCGATCACCACCTTGCTCTCGCCGCGCGTGAACCGCGTGCGGCGCTGGATCGTCGATGTGCTGACGTTGCTGTTCTGCGGTTTCTTCGCCTGGAAATCGTGGACGCTCTTTGGGGAAGCCTACGTCGACGGCCAGACGAGCAGCTCGACGTGGGGGCCGCCGCTCTCGATTCCCTACGGTCTGATGGCGTTCGGCATGACGCTGCTCACGGTGCAGTTGTTGCTGCAAGTCGCGATCGGCGCCTGCGAGATGCGCGGCGGGACCGGTGCGGGCGCGGGACATGACACAGACGGGGGGAACGCCCCGGACCGCACGGGAGGGCACGCATGAGCGAGCTTAGTATCGGGTTGCTGTACGGGGGAGCCACGCTCGTCGCCATGTTCTCGGGCATGCCCATCGCATTCGCTCTCGGAGCGGTGGCGGTCGCGTTCATGTTCGGGTTCATGCCGGCGTCGTCGCTCGATACGGTGACGCAGAATGTCTACGAGGAGATGGCCAGCATCACGCTGCTGTCGTTTCCGCTCTTCATCCTGAAGGGGGCAGCCATCGGCAAGTCGCGTGCCGGGCAGGATCTGTATCTCGCGCTGCACGCGTGGATGCGCCGAATTCCGGGGGGACTCGGCATCGCCAACGTCTTCGCCTGCGGGCTGTTTGCGGCGATGGCGGGATCGAGTCCGGCGACCTGTTCTGCGATCGGCAGCGCAGGGATTCCCGAGATGCGCCAGCGCGGTTATTCGCCGGGCTTCGCCGCCGGGATCATTGCGGCAGGGGGCACGCTCGGCATTCTGCTGCCGCCGTCGATCACGATGATTCTCTATGCAGTGGCGGCGGAACAATCTCTGGGGCGGCTGTTCCTGGCGGGGATCGTGCCGGCGATTCTGCTCGTGGCGCTGTTCTCGTGCTACGCCGCATGGCGCTACCGGAAGGAGTACGCCGGCGCGCAGGTCGCACTCGCGCGTGACGGCACGCCGTCTCCGTTTCCCATCGAGCCGCCGGCCACGATGCGCGAGAAGCTGGCCCTGTTGCCACGCGTGCTGCCGTTCGTCACGTTGCTCATCGGGGTAATGGCGGCGCTGTACGGCGGTTACGCGACACCGTCCGAGACGGCGGGACTGGGCGGCCTGCTGGCGCTCGCGCTCATTGCAGCGATCTACCGCATGTGGAGCCCGCGTCAGCTCGCGCCGATTCTGACCGGCACGCTGCGCGAATCCACGATGCTGATGTTCATCATCGGCATGTCGCTGCTCTATTCATACGTGATGAGCTATCTGCACATCAGCCAGTCGGCCGCGCAATGGATTGTCGGGCTGCATCTGTCGCGCTGGGTGCTGCTCGCGGCGATTTTGGCAATGGTGGTCGTGCTGGGCTTCTTTCTCCCTCCGGTGAGCATCATTCTCATGACTGCGCCGATCATCCTGCCACCGCTGCGCGCGGCGGGCTTCGACCTGGTGTGGTTCGGTGTCGTCATGACCATCGTCATGGAACTGGGGTTGATTCACCCGCCCGTCGGTCTCAACATATTCGTTATCAAGAACACCGCGCCCGATATCGCGTTGCGCGACATCGTGTGGGGCGTGATGCCGTTTGTCGTGCTGATGGTCGTCGCCGTCGTGCTCATCTGCCTGTTGCCCGGTCTGTCGCTGTGGCTGCCGGATCAGTTGATGGGGTGAGGGCGCCGAGAGCAACGTCTTGAGAGGAAGCCATGAAGGATGAGCCGATCATGTCCGCAATGCCTGCCACGTCCGTGCCGGTATCGATGAGTTTGTCGATGCCGTCGTCCTCGTCATCCTCGCCGTCCTTGCCGTCGCCCTCGTCCGCGCACGGCGCGCCCGGGAGCGTGGCGGAGGTGAGCGCGCCGGTGCCGTCGCCGAAGCCGTCGCTGGGCGAGCGGCTCGGTCAGTGGTTCGGGCGCGGCGGCAAGTCCGGCGGACCCGGTGGCGCGCCGAGCGACGGTAACGACAGGAAGGACGGCAAGGGTGACGGCAAGCTCGTCGCGGCAACGCTGTCGACGCGTACCGAGAACGCCTTGCGCCGCCAACTGACGCAATGCCTGTCGGCGCGCTTGACCGATTCGTCGGCCAACGAGGCGGCGCGCGAGTTCATGGCGCGGTACGGTGCCGCCTCGGCCGCGGAGCAATTGGCGTTGCTCGCGATCGTCGCCGACATCTGCGCGAGTGACGGCGAAGCTGGCGCGGATCCCAAAGCGGGCAGGGACGGCAAGGACGTCAAAGACGCAAAAGAGACCCGCCGCGCCGCCACCGGACTGGCCGGTGCGCTGGGCAGCGCACGGGTGAGATTTCTCAAGCGCTTTAACGCGCTGCCCGACGGCTTGCCTTTCCTCGTGCGCTGGCGGGCGGACATGCTGCACCATCGTGCGGCGCTGCCCGGACTCGCAGCGCTCGAGGAGGATCTGGGCAGCCTTTTCTCGACGTGGTTCGACGTCGGCCTGCTGGAACTGCATCCGATTACGTGGGACTCGCCGGCGTCGCTGTTCGAAAAGCTCATGCGCTACGAAGCCGTACACGAGATTTCGTCGTGGGCGGATTTGCGCAACCGGCTCGACTCCGACCGGCGTTGCTACGCGTTCTTCCATCCGCGCATGCCGCGCGAGCCGTTGATCTTCGTCGAAGTGGCATTCGTGCCGGACATGGCCGCCGACGTGCATTCGCTGCTCGATGAGAAGGCGCCGCTGGAGGATCTGCGCCGTGTGCGATGGGCCATCTTCTATTCCATCTCGAATACGCAACCCGGGCTGCGTGGCGTGAGCTTCGGTAACTTCCTGCTCAAACGCGTGATCGACGAATTGCACGTCGACTTCCCGAAGTTGCGCAATTTCGCCACGCTCTCGCCAATACCCGGATTCAACGACTGGCTGCGGCAACTCGGCGCGCAAACGCTTGCCGAGGTGCTCGGACCCAAGCGCGCGAAGCTGCTCGCGCAGGAGCCGTCGCTGACGGCACAGGCCACCGGCGCGCAGGTCATGGCGTGGTTGCAGACCTCGCCCGAGCGCAAGAGCGTTCAGGCCTTGCAGCGCACGCTGGGCGAAGCACTGGCGGCGTACTATCTCGCGCGCGAGTCCGTGCGCGGGCAGCCCCGCGACCCGGTGGCAAGGTTTCACCTGGGCAATGGCGCGCGCGTGGAGCGTATCAACTGGCATGCCGATCTCTCGAAAAAGGGCGCGAAGCAGTCGTGCGGCATGATGGTCAACTATCTCTATGAGCCCGACGAACTCGACGCCAACCTGCAACGCCTCATCGACGGCCAACCGGCACTGGGTCGCGCCGTCGCGCGCCTGCTGTAAGCCTCGGACCACAACATCATGAAGACACATGTGAGCGAAGTCTTGCGCGACGACAGCTTGCTCGACGAGGGATTGGTCACGCTCACGTTGTCCAATCCCGGCAAGCTCAATGCCATTTCGGTGACGATGTGGCAGGCGCTGCGCACCCATGTGCAGGCGCTCGACGGCGACGCGCGCGTGCGGGCGATCGTGCTTCGCGGCGCGCAGGGCAACTTCGCCGCCGGCGCCGATATCGAGGAATTTCCCGCCGAACGCGGCAGTTACGACACGCTGCGCCGCTACCACGGGGAGGTGATCGGTCCGACACTCGATGCACTGGCGCGCTGCCGGCATCCAAGCGTGGCGCTGATCGAGGGCGTGTGCGTGGGCGGTGGACTGGAGATCGCCGCGCATTGCGACCTGCGCATCGCCGCGGCGGGCGCGCGTTTCGGGGTGCCCATCAACAAGCTCGGTTTTCCGATGGCGCCGGGGGAATTGCGCGGTGTGCTGGCGTTGGCCGGGCGCGCGCTCACGCTGGAAATCCTGCTCGAAGGCCGCGTGTTCGGTGCAGCCGAGGCGAAGGAGAAGGGATTGCTCACGCGTGTCGTCGACGACGAAGGCGTGGAAGAAGCCGGCTACACTTGCGCCCGGCGCATCGCCGCCGGCGCGCCGCTTGCCGCGCAACTGAACAAGTGGCTGATTGCCCGGCTGGCGTCGAGCGTGCCGCCGCTGTCCGAAGCCGAGTGGCAAATGGCGTTCTCCTATTGGGACTCGCACGATCACCGTGAGGGGGTGGCCGCGTTCCTCGAGAAACGTCCCCCCGACTTCCGGGGACGCTAAGCGCCGCGTGCACTGCCCCTTTTTTTGCCGACACCTCCATTGTTCTGAATCCGGTTCTGTTTATGACGCAAGACGCCAACCTCTACCGACTCTTTGCCGAACGTTTTCCTGCCGACAAGACGGCCTGCGCCATCGAGACACCCGACGGGCTCTATTACAGTTGGGACGACCTTGAGCGCGCCAGTGCACGTATCGCGAATCTGCTCGCAAGCCTGGACCTGACGCCGGGCGCTCGCGTGGCGGTGCAGGTCGAGAAGTCGCCCGAGGCGCTGTTGCTGTATCTCGCCACGCTGCGCGCGGGGCTCGTCTACCTGCCGCTCAATACCGCCTATCGCGAAGCCGAGATCGCGTATTTCGTGGAGAACGCGGAGCCGGATGTCGTGGTATGCAGCCCGTCGAATTTCGGCTGGGTGTCGAAAATCGCCTTCACCAACGGTGCGAAGCACGTCTATACGTTGGGCGACGACCGCACGGGCTCGCTGATCGAGCGCGCCGCGTGGTTCGGCGACACCTTCGAGACGGTGCCGCGGGCACCGGACGACCTCGCGGCCATCCTTTACACGTCGGGCACGACCGGACGCAGCAAGGGGGCGATGCTCTCGCATGGCAATCTGGCGAGCAATACGCGCGTGCTGCACGCGTTCTGGGGCTGGGGCGAGCGCGAGGGCGGTGACGTGCTGCTGCACGCGCTGCCGATCTTCCACGTGCACGGGTTATTCGTGGCGAGCCATGCGGCGCTGTACTCGGGCAGCAAGATGATCTGGCTGTCGAAGTTCGAGGCGCGTGAAGTGCTGCATCAACTGCCGCGTGCCACGGTCTTCATGGGGGTGCCGACGTATTATGTCCGCCTGCTCGCGGAGCCGGGCCTGGATCGGGAGGTATGCCGTCATGTGCGCCTGTTCATTTCCGGCTCCGCACCGTTGTTGCGCGAGACGTTCGACGCGTTCCGGGAGCGCACGGGCCACACGATTCTCGAGCGCTATGGCATGTCGGAGACCGTGATGCTCGTGTCCAATCCGTATCACGGCGACGCGGCGAAGGTGCGTCGTGCCGGCACGGTCGGTGTGCCGCTGCCGGAAGTGTCGGTGCGTGTCGTCGGCGACGACGGCCGCCCGAGCGCGCAAGGCGACATCGGTCACATTCAGGTCAAGGGGCCGAACGTGTTCGCCGGATATTGGCGCATGCCGGAGAAGACAGCGGAGGAATTTACCGACGACGGTTTCTTCAAGACGGGCGACGTCGGAAAGTTCGACGAAGACGGGTACGTGCATATCGTCGGGCGCTCCAAGGATCTCATCATCTCCGGCGGTTACAACGTCTACCCGAAGGAAATCGAAGGCTTCATCGACGAGATGGACGGCGTGGCCGAGTCGGCGGTGATCGGCGTGCCGCATCCCGATTTCGGCGAAGCGGTCGTCGCCGTCATCGTGCCGCGCGACGGCGCGCAGGCCCCCGACGAGCGCACCGTGATCGACGCGCTCAAGCAACGCATCGCCAATTTCAAAGTGCCCAAGCGGGTGCACGTCGTGAACGAATTGCCTCGCAACACGATGGGCAAGGTGCAGAAGAACCTGCTGCGGGACCGGTTCAAATAACGGCGTGGTATCCCGTTGAGACGGGCCGCGACGCGTTGCCGCATGACGGCGCGCGGGCATGCGACGATGTGTCGCGACGATAGGGGTGCGTCGTTGCCGTCTCGCGACAGCGCGATGCCGACCATAAAAAATGCCGCCTTTTCGACATTTCGAGGCGGCATTTTCGTGGGGGCTTGTAACATCGTCCGCGCGCGGCGGACGATGACGCGTTACTTCATCTGCACCGTGCCCGAGACCGTCACGGTCACTTGCGTCTTGCCGCCTTCGAGTTGCATCGGCGGTGCCGCGTCGGCGCTTGCGCTCATGGCCATCGCCTTCATGGCGTACGGGCGCGGCATGACCGGCGCGTTCGTGCCGACCTGTACCTGACGGATTGTGTAGCCGCTATAGCCGAACGCCTTCACGTTGTTCTGCGCCTGATCGCGAAATGCCTGAATGGCCTGATGGGTCAACTCGGCCTGGGTCTTCTCCTGCGCTTCGCGCGAGAGCGAGAAGGACACGCCGTCCATTTGCATCGAGTCCGAAATCTGGCTGGCCAGACGCGACGCTGCGCCGAAATCCTTCGACTTCATTTGCAATTCGGTGCGGCCACGCCACGCCGTGATCTTGCCGTCGCGATTGGTCGTCGGATAGAGCGAGACGTTGCCCGTCTGCACTTCGACGACGCTTTGGCTCTTCGCGACGGACATCGCCTTGTTAGCCTTTTGCGTGAGGTTGCGCGACACGGTCGCGGCATCCGGGCCCTGCTCCTGTGCCGACATGGTGATGTGAACGGTGTCCTGTTCGACCTCCTTCGTGGCGTGGGCCTCGAGACCCAGTACGCCCGAGAGCTGGCGGTTCGACTCGTCGCCCGATTGCGCGTAGGCGGCGTTGGCGGCAGTCGCGATCAACAGAGCAGCGGCGAGAGACTTGCGCATAGTGTTGTCCTTTTTCGAATGTGAGTTCGCATCTTGGCGGCGAACGTTTGACCGGCTGCCGGCATCAGCAGTGGGTACGCACTATGCGTGTGCCGGCAACGTTATACAGACGCTATCGCAACAAATTTGGTTCCCTGAGGGACCCTTCCTGCATTTCATGCTCTAAGTAAGTGCTTGCTGATGAATTTCCAATGTTCAGGGGCAACCGGGGTGATGGACAGGCGGTTGCCGCGGGCGAGAACCAACATGCCGTCAAGTTCCGGCGTCGCACGCATTTCCGTGAGCGGCACGAGCCGTGTCTTGCGATCGAGCTTGACGTCCACGAGCAACCACCGCGGTGCGTCGGGCCGCGATTTGGGATCGAAGTACGGACTCTTTGGGTCGAACTGCGTAGGATCGGGGTAGGGGGCTGAGGCAACGGTTGCGAGTCCCGCAATGCCGGGGACTGCGCAACTCGAATGGTAGAAGAGTACGCCGTCACCCACGCGCATGTCGTCGCGCATGAAATTACGCGCCTGATAGTTGCGTACGCCTGTCCAGGGCAGCGTCTGATGTTTGGCGTTGGCGAGGTCGTCGATACTCGCTTCATCGGGTTCGGACTTCATCAGCCAGTAGCGTTGCGTCATGACGTTTCAATATTGGGTTGGCTTTAGATGGAGGTAACGCGGGCAAACGTCGCTCAAAAGACCGGAAGGCGGAGGCATTTGTCACAGAATGTTTGCCGCACTGCGATATTGGGCCAATTCCTATACTATGCCTTTGTGACCTTTGCGTGACGTTTCATCGACATGTTCAACCGCCTATGCCGATAGGAGAGTGAGTCATGGCAGCAGAGCCGTCTGTTCGTAGCAACGCGTTCATCTTTTATTCTCTCGCCACGGTGTCGTTCATCGAGACCAGTGTCCCGGAATTCGTCTCCACGCTCAATCAGATGTATGGTGAGGACGACGAAATGCGCGTCTGGCTTCAGGAAACCTGGCTGCCCGAGGAGGTCGAGCACGGGCGGCTTGCCAAGGACTATATCGCGCGCGTCTGGCCGGAGTTCGAGTGGCAAGCGGCCTACGATGCGTTTCTGGCGCGCTACAAACCCCGCTGTGACGTGCAATATATGCGGCCCTCGCTCGCGCTCGAGGCGTTGTCGCGATGCGTCACGGAGACGCAGACGGCCATGATCTACCGCTGCCTCGAATCGTATATGCCGGTCGAGGAACTCAAGCAGATGATGCACAAGCTCAGCAGCGAGGAGGTCGGTCACTACCGGTATTTTCGCAAGACCTTCGACCGGTACAACGCTGTCGAGCAGCACGGCGTCATCAGCCGGTTGCGCACCATGGTGGCGCGCAGCGAGCTGGTCCGTGACGAGGACATCGCGTTCGCCTTCGAGCCGCTCAACAACTTCTGGCGCTCGCCGCCGCCGTTCGAGACGATGACGTGGGAGGCATTTCTCGAGATGTCGGGCGACATCATGAAGCGGTACATGCCGGTGGAGGCCGCAACGCGCATGATGTTCAAGCCGCTGGAGACCGGCTCGTGGTGGCGGGACCGTCCGGTCAAGGCGCTGATGTCCTTCATGGTGAAGCGCCAGTATCCCCAGTTGGGAAGCGAGGCCTGAGGGCATCCTGTCGGACGCCCTTTGCACGGCCAGTGTGCGACAGGCGTAAAAAAACCCCGCCGAGGCGGGGTTTTTTCGTAGTCGGCGAACCGTATTACTTGTTCGTGCCGACGACTTCGACTTCCACGCGACGATCCGGTGCCAGGCACTTGATCAGCTGAGCGCGGTTCTTCTGGTTGCAACCCGTCGTGACCGGGTTACGCTTGCCCTTGCCTTCGGTGTACACGCGGTTGGCTTCGACGCCCTTGCTGACCAGGTAAGCCTTCACAGCTTGCGCACGGCGCAGCGACAGACGGTCGTTGTACTTGTCCGAACCGATGCGGTCGGTGTAGCCCGTAGCAACCACGACTTCCAGGTTCAGGGCCTGGACCTTGCCAGCCAGGTCGTCCAGCTTCTGCTTGCCTTCCGGCTTCAGGACAGCCTTGTCGAAGTCGAACAGTGCGTCAGCCTGGTACGTGACCTTTTGCGAGACCGGAGCCACCGGAGCGACCGGAGCCGGTGCCGGAGCCGGTGCCTGGGCGATGATCGAGCCATCGCACTTGGCGTTGGCCGTGGCCGGGGTCCAGTAGGCATCGCGCCAGCACAGTTCGTCCGAGCCGTTCTTCCAAACCCACTCGCCGCTGCCGTTCACCCAGTTGTCGTTGACGGCTTGCTTCGAGGCCGCGATCGGGCCCGGAGCGGTCTGGACGTAGTTTTGGGCCATAGCCGAAGCAGCCATCACTGCGGTAGCTGCAACGATCGCGAGCTTAGCGAATTTATTCATATTTCTCCTCTCGAAATGAGATTACCGCAGGTTTACTGCGAGCCTAGACGACAGAACCAAAGTCTTACATCGCTCGAAGTATAACATCGGCAAGTGCGCGAAAGCATGGCCCATGCACTTCGAATAATGTCTAACTTATGCCACGGCATTTTGCCATAGCGATTCAGACGGTCGCGAGAAAAACCCTAGCTTTGCCGCCCGTCGTGGCGCAGTTGTGGTTTGAGCGCAACACCTTTTGAGGCCCCTCGCCAACCGTTCCATTTCTTTCCGTTGTTTGGCGTTTTGGCGTGCCAGACATCTCTTGTGCATCGCATCACGCGCGTTTCGGATGCCAATGACGGGCATGTTAGAATCGCACGATCATATCGCCGGCAGCCGCCTATCGCGATTAGGGCTTGATAGACACGGATAATGGATCAGTTCGCCAAAGAAACTCTCCCGATTTCGCTCGAAGAAGAAATGCGGCGGTCGTACCTCGATTACGCCATGAGCGTGATCGTCGGCCGCGCTTTGCCGGATGTGCGCGATGGCCTGAAGCCAGTTCACCGCCGCGCGCTGTTCGCCATGCACGAGCTGAACAACGACTGGAACCGTGCTTACAAGAAGTCGGCACGTATCGTCGGTGACGTCATCGGTAAATACCACCCGCACGGCGACGCCTCGGTGTACGACACCATTGTTCGCATGGCACAGCCGTTCTCGCTGCGTTACATGCTGGTCGACGGCCAGGGTAACTTCGGCTCGGTCGACGGCGACAACGCCGCCGCCATGCGATACACCGAAGTTCGTATGGCCAAGATCGGCCACGAACTGCTCGCGGACATCGACAAGGAAACCGTCGACTTCGGTCCGAACTACGACGGCAGCGAAAAGGAACCGCTGATTCTGCCGGCGCGCATTCCGAACCTGTTGCTCAACGGTTCGTCGGGGATCGCGGTCGGTATGGCGACCAACATTCCGCCGCATAACCTCAACGAAGTCGTTGAGGGCTGCCTGTACGTGCTCAAGAACCCGGAAGCGACGGTCGACGAACTGATCGAGATCATTCCGGCGCCGGACTTCCCGACGGCCGGCATCATCTACGGTATCTCCGGCGTGCGCGAAGGCTATCGCACCGGTCGAGGCCGTGTGGTGATGCGCGCCAAGACTCACTTCGAAGACATCGATCGCGGCCAGCGCGTGGCGATCATCGTCGACGAACTGCCTTATCAGGTGAACAAGCGCTCACTGCTCGAACGTATTGCGGAACTCGTCAACGAGAAGCGTCTGGAAGGTATTTCGGACATTCGCGACGAATCCGACAAGAGCGGCATGCGTGTCGTGATCGAACTCAAGCGCGGCGAAGTGCCGGAGGTTGTGCTGAACAATCTCTATAAGCACACGCAATTGCAGGATACGTTCGGCATGAACATGGTGGCGCTGGTCGACGGCCAGCCCAAGCTGCTGAACCTGCGCGAAATGCTGGTCCACTTCCTGGCACACCGCCGCGAAGTGATTACTCGTCGCACCATCTACGAACTGCGCCGTGCCCGCGAACGTGGCCACGTGCTCGAAGGTCTGGCAGTCGCGCTGGCTAACATCGACGACTTCATCGCGATCATCAAGGCCGCTCCGACGCCGCCGCTCGCGAAGGCCGCGTTGATGGAGAAGTCCTGGGATTCGGCGGTCGTGCGCGAGATGCTGGCACGTGCCGAGAGCGAAACGCAGGGCGGCCTGGCCGCCTACCGACCGGACGGGCTCGACGCCGCGGTCGGTGTGCAGCCGGACGGCCTCTATCGTCTGTCGGAGACGCAGGCTCAGGAAATCCTGCAGATGCGTCTGCAACGCCTGACCGGCCTGGAACAGGACAAGATCGTCTCCGAGTATAAGGAAGTGATGGCGCAGATTGCCGACCTGCTCGACATTCTGGCCAGCCCGCCGCGCGTGACGGCGATCATCAGCGAAGAGCTGACGGCCGTGCGCGCCGAGTTCGGAGACGCACGCCGCTCGACCATCGAACACAACGCTACGGAACTCGATACCGAAGACCTCATCACGCCGCAGGACATGGTCGTGACGCTGTCGCACTCGGGTTACATCAAATCGATGCCGCTCTCGGAGTACCGCGCCCAGAAGCGTGGCGGCCGGGGCAAGCAGGCCGCGGCGACGAAGGACGACGACTGGATCGACACGCTGTTCATTGCGAACACGCACGACACGATCCTGTGCTTCTCGAACCGCGGTCGCGTGTATTGGATCAAGGTTTATGAGGTGCCGCAGGGTTCGCGGAACTCGCGTGGCCGTCCGATCGTCAATATGTTCCCGTTGCAGGAAGGCGAGAAGATCAACGTGGTGCTGCCGGTCAAGGAGTACACGGAAGATCGCTTCGTGTTCATGGCAACGAGCTTGGGGACGGTCAAGAAGACGCCGCTCGCGGCCTTCAGCCGTCCGCTCAAGAAGGGCATCATCGCCGTGAATCTGGACGACGGCGACGTGCTGATCGGTGCGGCCATTACCGACGGCGCTCACGACGTCATGCTGTTCTCCGACGCGGGCAAGGCGGTGCGCTTCGACGAGAACGACGTGCGTCCGATGGGGCGCGAGGCGCGTGGCGTTCGCGGCATGCAGCTCGAAGACGGCCAAACGGTGATTGCGCTGCTGGTCGCCGAGAACGAGCAGCAATCGGTGCTTACGGCGACTTTGAACGGCTACGGCAAACGCACGTCGATCACCGAATATACCCGCCACGGCCGTGGCACTAAGGGTATGATTGCGATCCAGACGAGCGAGCGCAACGGCCGTGTGGTCGCGGCAACGCTGGTTGAGCCGGATGATGAGATCATGCTGATCACGACCGGCGGGGTGCTGATCCGCACGCGTGTCTCCGAGATTCGCGAAATGGGCCGGGCCACGCAGGGGGTGACACTGATAAGCCTGGATGAAGGCACGACGCTCTCGGGCCTGCAGCGCATCGTCGAGTCCGATGCCGAAGTCGCCGAAAACGGTGACGCGCAGAGTGACGACGAAGCGCCAGAGACGGGTGTCACGGAGTGATACCGGCGTAACTCGATGTAATCTAGGGGCGCATTGCCCTGAAAAGCCAGTAGAATCTGGCCCGATGCAGTGAAGTGCCCAGGCGAGGATGCATCTATTTATCGTCGGCGAAAGCCGACGGACTTTGGAGTGACTATTACTATGCAACGCAACGTCAAGAAGTGGATGTGGCTGCTGCTCGCAGCACCGGCAATGGCAATGGCTCAGCAGAGCGCTCCGCTTGACGCGGACAAGAAGGCAGCGATCAAGGAGTTGCTGGAAGCCATCGACGCAAACAAGCTTGTCCAGGCTATCGGCGAAGGCGCGCAACAGCAAGCCAAGCAACTGGCCCCGCAAGTGCTTGAGCGCCAACTGGTCGAAAACAAGACGTTGAGCGACGCCCAGAAGCAAGCGATCGTGCCGACCCTGCAGCAGAACTCGGTGCAGAAGCTGGTTGACGGCGCCGGCAAGGTGTTCACGACCGACGCGTTCAAGAACGACGCGGTGCAAGCGCAGTACACTGCATACGGCAAGAACTACACGACGGACGAAATCAAGGGTCTGACGGCGTTCTACAAGAGCCCGGTCGGCCAGAAGTACATCAAGGTGCAGGACCAGGTCGGCCAGGAAGTGGTTGGCGGTCTAATGCAGAAGTACATGCCGCAATCGATCGACGCGACCAGCAAGCAAGCTGACGCCGAAATCGCCGCGGCTGCCAAATCGGCCCCGAAGGCGCCGGCCAAGAAGTAATTTCGGCCGATCCCGCAGGGATTGACCGGTAATGGCCGTTTGCGAGACATCGCGAACGGCCATTTTGCATTGTTGGGCCTGGACGGCAGAGGCCGTTCGGAATATTCCAGGAAGCGATCGTCCCATGCCCTAATTGCGCCGAACGCCCGCACGTCAGGGCGAACTGGCGGTATAGTTGGTCTTTGCCGCCGCCGCTCAACCGGGATAGCCCGGTCAATCGCGAGTCCTCGCAAGATGTGAAACGCAAGCCGCACGGGTCGATGTCCGCCGGCTTGCGTTTCACTTTTACTGCTGCAAAACCAATATGACGCGCGCATTCAATTTTTCCGCCGGCCCGGCGGCACTGCCCGAGGAAGTGCTTCGACAGGCGGCCGACGAAATGCTCGACTGGCACGGATCCGGCATGGGCGTGATGGAGATGAGCCATCGCGGCCGTGAGTTCATGAGCATTCTGGCGCAGGCGCAAGCCGACCTGCGCGAGCTGCTCGCCGTGCCGGACAACTATCGCATTCTCTTCATGCAGGGCGGCGCGCTTGCCGAGAACGCCATCATCCCGATGAACTTGCTGGGGGGCGAGCGGGGAGGGGAGCGTCGCACGGCGGACTATGTCGTGACCGGTTCGTGGTCCGTCAAATCGCAGAAGGAAGCGCGGAAGTACTGCGACGTCAATATTGCCGCCACGACCGAAACGGAACAGTTCACGCGAGTGCCGCAGGTCGCCGAATGGAAGTTGTCGAAGGACCCGGCGTACGTGCATATCTGCACGAACGAAACCATTCATGGCGTCGAGTATTTCTGGACGCCCGACATGGCTGCTGCCGGTCTGCCTGACGTGCCGCTGGTTGCCGACGTCTCCTCGCACATCCTGTCGCGTCCGATGGACGTGTCGAAGTTCGGTGTGATGTACGGCGGTGCGCAAAAGAACATCGGACCGTCGGGGTTGACAGTGGTGATCGTGCGTGAGGATTTGCTGGGCCGTGCGCTGCCGTTCACGCCGAGTGCGTTCGACTGGAAGACGGTCACCGACAACGATTCGATGTATAACACGCCGCCGACGTATGCGATTTATATCGCGGGTCTGGTGTTCCAGTGGCTCAAGCGCCGCGGCGGGCTGTCGGCGATGGAAGCGGTGAACAAGCAGAAGGCCGAGTTGCTGTACGGCTTCCTCGATGACAGCGACTTCTACCGCACGTCGGTCGCCCCGGACTGCCGCTCGCGAATGAACGTGCCGTTCTTCCTGAACGACGACGCACTGAACGAAACATTCCTGGCCGGCGCTCGCGAGCGCGGCCTGCTGCAACTCAAGGGCCACAAGTCCGTGGGAGGCATGCGCGCCTCGATCTACAACGCAATGCCGCTTGCCGGCGTCGAGGCACTGGTCGACTACCTGCGCGAATTCGAGCGCAGCCACGGCTGACGAGCGCGAACTGGCGTCGCGACGGGCCTGTCCCGAATCCTCGAGGAGATCGCGCCGCGAATCGCCGATCATGTCACATCGCAAGAAGACAAAAAGCTCCATGGAAGACGATCTGAACGCATCGCTGCGCCCATTGCGCGAGAAAATCGATGCAATCGACGCGCAACTGCTCAAGCTGCTCAATCAACGTGCGGCCATCGCCCTTGAAGTCGGCGAGGTCAAGAAGCGCTTCGGTGCGCCGGTGTTCCGGCCCGAGCGCGAATTGCAGGTCATTTCCCGACTGCAACAAGCCAACGACGGCCCTTTGTACGGCGACAATCTGGCGTCGATCTGGCGTGAAATCATGTCGGCCAGCCGTGCGCTGGAAAAAGTCATGACCGTCGCGTATCTCGGTCCGGCGGGCACGTACAGCGAGCAGGCCTCGCTGGCTTACTTTGGCCAAAGCGTGAAGGGCTTGCCGTGTCCCTCGCTCGACGAGGTATTCCGCGCCGTCGAGGCGGGGAGCGCCGATTTCGGCGTTGTACCGGTTGAGAACTCCACCGAAGGCGTTGTGTCCCGTACGCTGGACCTGCTGCTGCAAAGTCCCCTGACCATTGGCGGCGAAGTGGCATTGCCGATTCACCACAACCTGATGTCACGCTCCGGCACGCTCGACGGCGTGACGCGAATCTGCTCGCACGCGCAGTCGCTTGCACAGTGTCAGCACTGGCTCACGGCGCACTTCCCCAATCTCGAACGCCAGGCCGTGTCGAGCAACGCCGAAGCCGCGCGCCTGGCGGCAGCCGATCCTGCCATCGCTGCCATCGCAGGGGAGTCTGCGGCGACTCAGTACGGCCTGCAAATCGCGTTCTCGCATGTACAGGACGACCCGCACAACCGCACACGCTTCGTTGTGATCGGCACGCAAGATCCGGCGCCCAGCGGCCGCGATCAGACGTCGCTGATCCTGTCGGTGCCGAATCGCGCCGGCGCCGTGGTCGCGTTGCTTGAGCCGTTGGCCAGCAATGGCGTATCGATGACGCGCTTCGAGTCGCGTCCGGCCAAGAGCGGCGCCTGGGAGTATTACTTCTACGTCGACTTCGAAGGCCACCGGGACGATCCGAACGTTGCAAAGGCCCTTGAGGCGCTTCGTCAGAACGCCGCCTACTGCAAGGTGCTCGGGTCCTACCCGCGCTCCGCCTGACAAGCGGCGGTCAAACACCATGAGTGTGAACAAACTCGTTATCTGCGGCGTCGGCCTGATCGGTGGCTCCCTCGCGCGTGCGCTCAAGGCGGCGGGCGCGGTAAAGGAGGTCGTGGGCGTGGGGCGCACGCAGGCGTCGCTCGTGCGCGCCTGCGAGCTTGGCGTGATCGACCGGGCTGCCACGTCGATGGCGGAAGCGCTCGCCGGGGCGGACATCGTCCTGCTTGCCGCGCCGGTCGCGCAGACGCCGGCGTTACTCGCTGCCATTCGTCCGCACGTTGGCGGACAAACCATCCTGACCGATGCGGGCAGTACGAAGACGGATGCCGTAGCAGCCGCCCGGGCCGCGCTTGGCGACGAGGTGTGGCGCTTTGTGCCGGGGCATCCGATTGCGGGTGCGGAATTGTCTGGTGTCGATGCCGCGAAGGCCGACCTGTATCGCGACCGCCGCGTCGTACTGTGCCCGCAGCAGGGCAATCGCAGCGACGATGTGGCGCGCGTGAGGGCGATGTGGGAGGCGACAGGCGCTCGGGTCTCGGAGATGACCGAAACCCAGCATGATCGTGTGTTCGCTTCCGTGAGCCATTTGCCTCATGTGTTGTCATACGCATTGATCGCACAGATTCTCGAGGCCCCGGATGCGGCATTGAAGTTCGGATTTGCCGGTGGCGGGTTTCGAGATTTCACGCGCATCGCGGCATCGAACCCGGAGATGTGGCGCGACATCTGCGTGGCAAACCGCGAGGCCCTGCTTGCCGAACTCGATGGCTACGTCGCCACGCTCGGCATGCTGCGTCAATTGATCGATGCCGGTGACGGCGCCGGTCTGGAGGCTGTGTTCGCTCGTACCAGTCAGGCGCGAACGGATTGGGCCAAGCAACAGGAAAAGTAAGGAATGGAAACGCTCGATCTCGGCCCGTACGGCCACGCCGAAGGCACGCTCCGACTGCCCGGCTCGAAAAGCATCTCGAACCGGGTGCTGCTGCTCGCTGCGCTCTCGCGCGGCACGACGCGCGTGCGCGAACTGCTGGCGTCGGACGATACGCAGGTCATGCTCGACGCACTGGCGGTGCTCGGAGTCAAGTGCACGCAAGTCGGCGACTCGCGCGACTTCATCGTCGAAGGTTGTGGCGGTGTATTTCCCGTAAAGGCGGCGAAGCTGTTCATGGGCAATGCCGGTACGGCGATCCGCCCGCTTACGGCCGCGCTGTCGTTGAGCCACGGGAATTACGAAGTCTCCGGCGTGGCGCGCATGCATGAGCGTCCCATCGGCGATCTGGTCGACGGCCTGCGCCAACTCGGTGCGCAAATCGATTATCTCGGCAATGCCGGGTATCCGCCGCTCCACATCAAGCCCGCCGACGTGGCCGCACCGCTCGCGCCCATTCGCGTGCGTGGCGACGTGTCGAGCCAGTTTCTGACCGCACTGTTGCTGACGCTGCCGCTGCTGCCCTCTGCAACGGGCGAGATCGTCGTGGAAGTGGAAGGTGAACTGATTTCAAAGCCGTACATCGACATTACGCTGCGACTGCTGCGCCGGTTCGGTATCGACGTGCAACAGGACGGCTGGTCGCGCTTCACGCTGCCGGCCGCCGGTGCGGATGGCGCCAGGTACCGCAGTCCAGGCGAGATCCGTGTGGAAGGCGACGCGTCGTCGGCCTCGTACTTTTTGGCGGCCGGCGCGATCGGGGGCGGTCCGATACGTGTGGAAGGGGTGGGGCGCGACAGCATTCAGGGCGACGTGCGCTTCGTCGACGCACTGGCTGCGATGGGCGCTCGGGTGAGGTGGTATGACGATGCCATTGAAGTGCACGGCGTCGATACGCCGAGCGGCAAGCTGCGTGCGCTGGACATGGACTTCAATCACATTCCCGACGCCGCGATGACCATCGCCGTCGCCGCGCTTTTCGCCGATGGGACGACCACACTGCGAAACGTGGCGAGCTGGCGGGTGAAGGAAACGGATCGACTCGCGGCCATGGCAATCGAGTTGCGTAAGGTCGGGGCAACGGTGGAGGAGGGTGCGGATTATCTGCGCGTGACACCGCCCGCGGCGCTGACGCCAAATGCGGCCATCGACACCTACGACGATCACCGCATGGCGATGTGTTTCTCGTTGGTCAGTTTGGGCGGTGTGCCGGTGACGATCAACGATCCGAAATGCGTCGCAAAGACGTTCCCGACCTATTTCTCTGAATTTGTGCGCGTCGCGTCGTAATCGACGGATGTGACCGGCCCGGGCTCATGGGGCCGGGCTCATATCGTCCGCCTCGGCGACGGTGGGGGCTCCGGGCGCCATCGCGCTATCGTTTTCGGGTCATGGCATTAGCGCTGAGCGGTCATCGTTTGCCAGAGCAGTACACCGTTGAGTACGACGATGGCGGCGGCAATGCCCCATGCCGCGGCGAGCCATGTTCCTCGCACGCGCCATTGGCCCATGAGTTTCGCGTCGCTGGCAAAACGGACTAGCGGAATCACGGCGAACGGTAATTGCAGACTCAGCACAACCTGACTGAACACGAGCAAATGCGTGGTTTGCGCCTCGCCGCCGTGGCCAACGATCAGCAGCGCGGGAATCAACGCCAGTCCACGTGTGAACAGGGCGCGTTGCCACGGCTTCATGCGCAGGTTCAGAAATCCCTCCATCGTGACCTGGCCCGCCAGCGTAGCAGTCACCGTCGAATTCAGCCCGCAGGCGAGCAGCGCGACTGCGAACATGATGCTCGCCCATTGATTGCCCAGCAGCGGAGCGAGCAGCTTGTGTGCGTCGCCAAGAGATTCCACCGAAGTGTTTCCGCTCGCGTGAAACACGGCGGCGGCGAGAGTCAGCAGGGCGGCGTTGATGAGGAACGCAAAGCCGAGCGACAGGGTGGTATCCCACTGTGTCGTGCGCAGCGCCCGGTGCATCGCAGCGGGTGTCCGTTCCGGCATCGCTTCACCGCGCGCGCGAAGCAGCGCCGAATGAAGATAGAGGTTGTGAGGCATGACCGTCGCGCCGAGAATGCCGACCGCCAGCCACAACATGCCGGCTTGGGCAACGATTTCACTGCGCGGGCGCAGACCGGACACGGCGGCACCCCAATCCGGATTGGCCAGAGCGAGCTGCGCGGCGAAGCATCCTGCCGTCAGGAGGATCAAGGCGGCGACGGTACCCTCCAGGCGTCGCTGCCCGAAACCCTGCAGGCTCAGCATGGCAAAGGCGAGGGCGCCGGCAAGTACGATGCCCACCGGCAGTGACAGGCCGAAAAGCAATTGCAGGGCGACCGCGCTGCCGATGATCTCGGCAAGGTCGCAGGCGATGATGGCCACCTCGCAAAGCCCCCATAACGCCACCGAAATGCGACGGCTATACTGGGTACGTGAGAGTTGAGCGAGATCGCGTCCCGTTATCAGGCCCACGCGCGCCGCCAGCCATTGCAGCAACAACGCCATGACGCTCGAGAGCAACACGACGCTCAGTAGCGTGTAGCCATAGCGGGCCCCGCCGGCAATCGCCGTGGCCCAGTTTCCCGGATCCATGTAGCCGACGGCGATGAGCGTGCCCGCTCCGGCGAACCCCATCCACCGCTGCGCGCGGCGTGGCGTCGGGCTTTGCGGATTGGGAGGTGGCACCCATTCGGGGCCGGTTAAGGGATAATCGCGGCTTTGCATGGCAGTCACATTTTCCGGCGGCACAAATAGCGTATACATAGCGCATACATCTAAATGATAATCATTATCGTTTATATGGGAAGTTTTATTTTTTCATGTGTTGGATAGACAGAGACGAAGGAATGCCTGATTTGACGGTGGTGGACGACTCGATTCCAGTCATTACGGTGGATGGCCCGACAGCCTCCGGCAAAGGTACGGTGGCACACCGTGTGGCCGACGAACTGGGCTTTCATTATCTCGACAGCGGGGCCCTTTACCGTCTGACTGCGCTGGCGAGTGCCCGGCACGGGATCGACCCTGACGATGTGGGGGCGCTGGCTGTGCTGGCCGAGACGTTGGATGTCCGTTTCCGCGATCAGCGCGTCTGGCTGGCGGGCGAGGACGTGACCGACGCCATTCGCGCCGAAGCCATTGGCAACCGCGCCTCGACGATTGCCGTGCACAAAGCGGTCCGCCAGGCCCTCGTGGCGCTCCAGCGCGGCTTCAAGACCGCGCCGGGACTGGTTGCGGACGGCCGTGACATGGGGACGGTGATCTTCCCGGAAGCCGATTTGAAGGTGTTTTTGACCGCATCGCCGCAGGCGCGTGCCGAGAGGCGGTATAAGCAATTGATAGAAAAAGGATTTTCTGCTAACATTGACAGTCTCATGCTTGATCTTGAGGCGCGCGATGCGCGGGATCGTACCCGCGCCGAGGCGCCGCTAAGGCCGGCAGAGGGTGCGCGGGTACTCGACACATCGGGGCTCAACGTCGATCAGGCGGTGGCTCAGGTGCTCGAATGGTTCGCGCAAGTGCAGTACCCGCAAGGCGCCTGACCGGATGTTTCATGCAGTCATTCGGTGTGGCTTTGTTTAACCTTTAACCCAACCGTTGCACGTTATCGTCAGCCCCCTCGGGAGATGGACGTCAGCGGCGTAATCCACTTTTATGTCCGACCTGCAAACCTCGACCAACGAATCTTTCGCGGCGCTTTTCGAAGAGTCGCTCTCCCGTCAAGACATGCGTGCTGGTGAAGTCATCAGCGCTGAAGTCGTTCGGGTTGACCACAACTTCGTGGTCGTCAACGCCGGCCTCAAGTCCGAAGCGTACATCCCCATCGAAGAATTCCTGAATGATCAGGGCGAGGTCGAAGTTCAGGCCGGCGATTTCGTTTCCGTGGCGATCGACGCCCTGGAAAACGGCTACGGCGACACCGTGCTGTCGCGCGACAAGGCCAAGCGTCTGGCTTCGTGGCTGCAACTGGAAAAGGCCCTCGAATCGGGCGACCTCGTGACCGGTACGATCACCGGCAAGGTCAAGGGCGGCCTGACCGTGATGGTCAACGGCATCCGCGCATTCCTGCCGGGTTCGCTGGTTGACACGCGTCCGGTCAAGGACACGACCCCGTACGAAGGCAAGACCCTCGAATTCAAGGTGATCAAGCTCGATCGCAAGCGCAACAACGTCGTGCTGTCGCGCCGTGCCGTGATCGAAGCCACCCAGGGTGAAGAGCGCGCCAAGCTGCTCGAAACGCTCAAGGAAGGTGCGATCGTCAAGGGCGTGGTCAAGAACATCACCGACTACGGCGCGTTCGTCGACCTCGGCGGTATCGATGGCCTGCTGCACATCACCGACATCGCATGGCGTCGTGTGCGTCACCCGAGCGAAGTGCTGTCGGTTGGCCAGGAAGTCACCGCCAAGATTCTCAAGTTCGACCAGGAGAAGGGTCGTGTCTCGCTGGGTGTCAAGCAGCTCGGCGAAGATCCGTGGGAAGGCATCGCACGCCGCTACCCGCAAGGCACGCGCCTGTTCGGCAAGGTCACCAACATCACCGACTACGGCGCATTCGTCGAAGTGGAATCGGGCATCGAAGGCCTGGTTCACGTGTCGGAAATGGATTGGACCAACAAGAACGTTGCGCCGACCAAGGTTGTCCAGCTGGGCGACGAAGTCGAAGTCATGGTGCTCGAGATCGACGAAGACCGTCGTCGTATCAGCCTCGGCATGAAGCAGTGCAAGCCGAACCCGTGGGATGACTTCTCGCGCAACTTCAAGAAGGGCGACAAGATCAAGGGCGCAATCAAGTCGATCACCGACTTCGGCGTGTTCATCGGTCTGCCGGGTGGCATCGACGGCCTGGTCCACCTGTCGGACCTGTCGTGGAGCGAAGCCGGCGAAGAAGCCGTGCGCAAGTACAAGAAGGGCGACGAAGTCGAGGCCGTGGTTCTGGGCATCGACGTCGAGAAGGAACGCATCTCGCTGGGTATCAAGCAGCTCGAAGGCGACCCGTTCAACACCTTCGTGGCAATCCACGACAAGGGCTCGATCGTTGACGGCACCATCAAGGCCGTTGACCCGAAGGGTGCTGTCGTGTCGCTGGGCGATGACGTTGAAGGCTACCTGCGCGCTTCGGAAATCTCGCACGACCGTGTGGAAGATGCCCGTAACGTGCTGAAGGAAGGCGAAGCCGTCAACGCAATGATCGTCAACATCGATCGCAAGTCGCGCAACATCAACCTGTCGATCAAGGCCAAGGATTCGGCTGAACAACAGGAAGCGATGAGCAAGATGTCGTCGGATAGCTCGGCAGCGAGCGGCACCACGAACCTCGGTGCCCTGCTCAAGGCCAAGCTGGACAGCCAGAATCAGTAAGGTCCAAGGCCTATGACCAAGTCTGAATTGGTCAACCAGTTGGCGGCGCGGTTTCCCCAGTTGGTGCTCAAGGATGCCGATTTCGCGGTGAAGACGATTCTCGACGCGATGGCCGATGCGCTTGCGCGCGGTCATCGAATCGAAATCCGCGGCTTTGGCAGCTTCGGGCTCAACCGTCGGCCTCCGCGCGTCGGCCGTAACCCTAAGTCGGGCGAGAAAGTGATGGTGCCGGAGAAATTCGTACCGCACTTCAAGCCAGGCAAGGAGTTGCGAGAGCGGGTTGATCACAAGGCGTCGGACCAATAAGGCCCTTTGGGATCTACTACGCAAGAAAAGCGCCTTCGGGCGCTTTTTTGTCTCTGATGCCCGGCAACGGACCGCACGTGCGGGCAATTGCCGGAAATGTGAAGCCCTTTGCAGGAACGACGCCTCACAGAGCACATCGGGTACAATACGCCCACGTGCCGGCCCGGCGCGTCGGGGGCTCCGGTGTTCCATGCGGGCGGCCCAAGTCGCAAAACATACGGCAATCCTGCCGCAGGAGCCTTTCGGCATGAAGCTGATTGTTTGGATCGTTCGTCTGATCGTATTCGTGGTGTTGCTGTGTCTCGCGCTCGCCAACACCGGCGAGGTCACGTTGAACCTGTTCCTGGGACATACGTGGACGGCGCCGCTCATCATGATCGGCCTGGCGTTTTTTGTGGTCGGCGGCGTCATTGGCGTACTCGCCACGTTGCCGAGCCTGATGCGGCAGCGCCTTGAGTTGCGTCGCGCGCGACGCGATCTGGCGCGCGCCCAGCGTGACCCCGAGGCGAGCGATCAGCCGCCGATGCTGCCGCCGGTCTGACGCGGCGCCGCGCACGACACTCGCCATCTTCATCGACTGTTTCAACGACAACACGCATTCATGGAATTCGAGGTCTGGTGGCTTCTTGCCATCCCCGTGATCTTCGGCTGTGGCTGGGTGGCTGCGCGACTGGATTTGCGCAGCCTGCTCTCGGAGAGCCGCAATCTGCCGGCATCCTATTTCCGCGGTCTGAATTTCCTGCTGAACGAACAGCCGGACAAGGCCATCGACGCCTTTATCGAAGTCGCCAAGCTCGACCCCGAAACGACCGAGTTGCACTTCGCGCTCGGCAGTCTGTTTCGCCGTCGCGGCGAGACGGAGCGAGCCATTCGCGTGCATCAGAATCTGCTTTCGCGCGACGATCTCCCGCAAGCCGATCAAGAGCATGCACTCTATGAACTCGGTCACGACTTTCTCAAGGCCGGATTGCTCGACCGCGCGGAAGACGCCTTCAGCCGCCTGCATACCGGTGCTTATGCGAAGGCGGCGCAGCACGCGAAGCTGACCATTTATCAGATCGAGAAGGAGTGGCGCAAGGCGCTCGCGGAGGCCGAAACGCTGAGCGATCTCGACCCGGCGGTCTCGTATCGCAAAGAGATCGCCCAGTTCCATTGCGAACTGGCGCAGGAAGCCCTGCAACGTAAGGATGTCGAAGCGGTGGGCCACGAGCTGGACGCCGCACTGGCAGTCAATCCGGCCAATGTGCGCGCACCGCTGTTGCGTGGCGACATGCTGCTCGCCGCCGGCGACGCCGAAGGGGCACTACGCGTGCTGCGCACGATCGAAGCGCAAAATCCGATGTATCTCGGTTTGGCCGCCAAGCGCGTCATGAAGGCGTATGAGGCGCTTGGCCGGGCATCGGAAGGGGTGACGATGTTGCGCGACGCGTTGCGCAAGAATCCGTCGGACGATCTGCTGGAAATCGTCTACGAGAAGACCCTCTCGCTCGAAGGGCCGGAAGCGGCGCTTCAGTTGATGCGCGAGCAGATGCACCGCGCGCCGAGCGCACCGGGCATGGCGCGCCTGCTCGAAGCGCATGCCGCAACGGCGCATGGCGACACGCAGTCGGATCTGCAACTCATGGGCAAGCTCATCACGCAGCGGACCAAGTCGTTGCCACGCTATGTCTGCGATCAATGTGGCTTTCGCGCACGACTTTTCTACTGGCAGTGCCCCGGCTGTAACGGCTGGGAGACGTACACGCCGCGCCGCGCCGATGTGCCGGCAGCAACATAAGTTTCATAACATCGCAAAATCATGAAGATCACCATCATCGGTTCCGGCTACGTCGGCCTTGTTACGGGTGCCTGTCTCGCAGACGTCGGCAATGACGTGTTCTGTCTCGACGTCGATCCGCGCAAGATCGAGATCCTGAACAACGGCGGCGTGCCGATTCACGAACCGGGTCTCCAGGAAGTCATCGCACGCAACCGCGAAGCCGGTCGTCTGCAATTCTCGACGGACGTCGAGGCCTCCGTCGCGCACGGCGACGTGCAATTCATTGCGGTCGGCACGCCGCCGGACGAGGATGGCTCGGCCGACCTGCAATACGTCGTGGCCGCCGCACGCAATATCGGCCGGTATGCCAAGAGCTTCAAGGTCATCGTCGACAAATCGACGGTACCGGTCGGCACGGCCGACAAGGTGCGCGTGGCGGTGGCCGAAGAGCTTGCCAGGCGCGGTGAAGACGTGAAGTTCTCCGTCGTCTCCAATCCCGAATTCCTGAAAGAAGGGGCGGCGGTGGACGATTTCATGCGTCCGGATCGCATCGTGATCGGGGTGGACGACGATGCGAACGGTCAGCAGGCGCGCGCGATGATGAAGCGCCTGTATTCGCCGTTCAACCGCAATCACGAGCGCACGCTGTACATGGATGTCCGCTCGGCGGAATTCACGAAGTACGCCGCCAATGCCATGCTGGCGACGCGTATTTCGTTCATGAACGAACTGGCCAATCTGGCGGATCGCGTCGGTGTCGACATCGAGGACGTGCGCCAGGGCATCGGCTCGGACCCGCGTATCGGCTATCACTTCCTTTACGCTGGCTGCGGCTATGGTGGCTCGTGCTTCCCCAAGGACGTGCAGGCGCTCGTACGCACAGCCGAAGACTACGGCCTGCCGCTGCGGATTCTTAACGCCGTGGAAGCCGTCAATGAAACGCAAAAGACGGTGCTCATCGACAAGATCGTGTCGCGCCTCGGCGACGATCTCAAGGACAAGACGTTCGCCCTGTGGGGGCTGGCCTTCAAGCCGAACACGGACGACATGCGCGAAGCGCCGAGCCGTCGCGTGATCGCGGAACTGGTGCGCCGTGGCGCGCGCGTGCGTGCATATGACCCGGTGGCGCTCGATGAGGCGCGCCGCGTCGTGGCGCTGGATTTCGCCGACGATGCTCAGGCGCACGGTCGCATCGAATTCTGCGCATCGCAGAACGATACGCTGACCGGTGCGGACGCGCTGGTCATCGTGACGGAATGGAAGGCTTTCCGCAGCCCGGATTTCGCCAAGGTCAAGTCGGCCTTGTCGCTGCCGCTGATCTTCGACGGTCGTAACCTGTACGATCCCGAGGCCATGCAGGAACTGGGCATCGAGTACCACGGCATCGGCCGCGGTCTGAGCGAGTCCGCTTGAATTTCGAGGAACGACGGATGACTTCGACAGCAACTTCGTTGACGCGTACGGTTCAGGCGCCCGGCGTGCCCAAGGTGCCCCGCGAGGCGCTCACCCGTGCGCGCGTGCTGATCGTTGGCGACGTGATGCTCGATCGCTACTGGTTCGGCGACGTCAATCGCATTTCGCCGGAAGCGCCGGTGCCGGTGGTGCACGTCAAGCGCAACGAGGAACGGCTCGGCGGCGCGGCCAACGTGGCGCTCAACGCGACGTCGCTGGGCGCACAGGCCGGTCTGCTTTGTGTGCTCGGCGAGGACGAGCCGGCCGAGCGCGTAGTCGACATGCTCGACGCGAGCGGTGTGACGGCGTTCGTGACGCGCGATGCCGATCTGGCGACGACCATCAAGCTTCGCATCGTTTCGCGCCAGCAGCAGTTGCTGCGTATCGATTTCGAGAATCAACCGGCGCGCGAAGTGCTGCTTGCCGTACTCGATCAGTATCGTCAATTGCTCGCCAGCTACGATGTCGTGCTGCTCTCGGACTATGCCAAGGGCGGTCTCACGCACGTACAGCCGATGATCGAAGCGGCACGCGCGGCGGGCAAGGCCGTGCTCGTCGACCCCAAGGGCAGCGACTACGAGCGCTATCGCGGCGCGACGATCCTGACGCCGAACCGCGCAGAGTTGCAGCAGGTTGTGGGCGAGTGGCGTTCCGAAGACGATCTGACCTCGCGCGCGCAGAATTTGCGCGAGTCGCTGGGGCTGGAGGCGCTGCTGCTTACCCGCTCGGAAGAGGGCATGACGCTCTTCACCGGCGGGGGGGCGCTGCACGTGCCGGCGCAGGCGCGCGAAGTGTATGACGTCTCGGGCGCGGGCGATACCGTGATCGCAACGTTGGCGGCAGCGCTCTCCGCCGGTCTGCCGCTGCCGCAGGCCGTCGTGCTTGCCAACCGTGCAGGCAGCATCGTCGTGGGCAAACTGGGCACGGCGACCGTCGACTACAACGAACTCTTTTCCGAGCTGACATGACCATCATCGTGACGGGCGCTGCGGGCTTCATCGGCGCCAACATCGTCAAAGCCCTCAACGAGCGCGGAGAGACCGACATCGTGGCGGTCGATAACCTCACGCGCGCCGACAAATTCCGTAATCTGGTCGATTGCGAGATTAGCGATTACCTCGACAAGACGGATTTCGTTGCGCGATTCCAGCGCCGGGAATTCGGTCGCGTGCGCGCGATTTTCCACGAAGGCGCCTGCTCCGACACCATGGAGACGGACGGCCGCTACATGATGGAGAACAACTTCCGCTATACCCGCGCGTTGTTCGAGGCGTGTCAGTCGCAGGCAGTGCCGTTCCTTTACGCGTCGTCGGCCGCAACGTATGGGGCGTCGGAGACGTTCGTGGAGACGCGCGAGTACGAGAAACCGCTGAACGTCTACGGCTATTCGAAATTCCTGTTCGACCAGATCGTGCGTCGTGCGATGCGCGATGCGGGGGGCAAGCTGCCGAGCCAGGTGGCGGGTTTCCGCTACTTCAACGTGTACGGGCCGCGCGAGGCGCACAAGGGACGCATGGCGTCGGTGGCGTTTCACAACTTCAACGAGTTCCGCGCCAACGGCCGCGTGAAGCTCTTCGGCGAGTACAACGGCTACGCCGCGGGAACGCAAAGCCGCGACTTCGTTTCGGTGGAAGACGTCGTGAAGGTCAACCTGCACTTCTTCGATCATCCGGAGCGCAGTGGCATTTTCAACCTCGGCACGGGACGTGCCCAGCCGTTCAACGATATTGCCATCGCCGTCATCAACACTTTGCGTGAAGAGGCGGGCGAAGCGCCGCTCACCCTGGACGAGATGGTCAGGCAGGGCATCGTCGAGTACATCCCGTTCCCGGATGCGCTGCGAGGCAAGTATCAATGCTTCACGCAGGCGAGCATCGATCATCTGCGTTCGGCAGGCGGGTATCAGCAGCCGTTCTTCACGGTGGGCGAGGGCGTTGCGCGCTACGTGCGCTGGCTGCTCGCACAATAAGCGAGCGGCGGCAGGCACGGTAGACATAAGCGGCGGCGGCTACCTCTGGTGGTCCGGTATCGCCTGACGGGTGGGAAGTCAAACGGGGAGCCGGCCGGCTCCCCGTTTCGTTTGGACGTTGGGGGGGTGACCCGGTCGTCGTGTCATCCGGCGGGCGACTGGGGCGTTAAGGAGGTATCGGGGGTATCCGGTTGCGGCGGTAGCGTTGATAGCGGTGATAGCGATGGTGTTGGCAGTATCAGGGATATCGGCCCGAGCGACCTTTCAAGGAGCAGATCATGCTGCGCAAATACCTGCTGGCGGTGGTTACCTCGGTTGTGACCTTTTTCATGCTGTGCGGTCTGGCGACGGCCGCCGTCGACATCAATACCGCCGATCAGGCCCAGCTTGAGACGCTCAAGGGCATCGGGCCGGTCAAATCCAAGGCCATCATCGACGAACGCAATGCCCACGGACCTTACAAGGATGCCGCCGACGTCGCCAAACGGGTCAAGGGGCTGGGCGCCAAGTCCGTCTCGTCGCTCCAGTCCGAGGGCATGACGATCGGCGGGAAGGGCGGTGGCGCGGCCCCGGCCAGCCCCACGACCCCCGCGGCGGCCGCACCCGCGCCCGCCACGCCGGCCCCGGCCCCGGCCCCGTCCACCGCGACGCAAAAGATACCGACGCCGACACCCGCCGCGGGCAAGACGATGACGCCGGCGTCCCCGGGGCCGACCGCCGTTCCGGCCAGGCCGGGCGTGCCGCTTCCGTCGGCAGCGTCCGCAGCGGGGGTGCCGGATGCCAAGGCGACGAAGACCAAGAAGTCGAAGGATGCCAAGGCGGCCGACACGTCCGCACGCGCTGCCGCAACCCCGGCCGCCCCGTCGTCTGGCACGCCGCAGGCGAATGCCGTCGCCCCGACAGCCCCGGCCGACCCTGCCGCATCGAAGTCTTCCAAATCGAAGAAGGCCAAGGCCCCGGCACCCGCCAGCGCACCGAAGCTCTGAAGCCCCTCGGCCGGGCATTCGCCAATGTCATGCCCGGCCGCGCGACCTCACCCCCGAGCGCGGTCATGGCCGGTGGATTAGAATGTTTCGATTCCCGACCGAAAAAAGCTTAGCGCAATGGCCTATAAGACTATCGAAGACACCATCGGCAATACCCCGCTGGTGCAACTGGTGCGTTTGCCCGACGACGAAATCCGCCGCCGCAACAACGTGATTCTCGGCAAGCTGGAGGGCAACAACCCGGCGGGGTCGGTGAAGGACCGTCCGGCGCTGTCGATGATCAAGCATGCGGAGCTGCGTGGCCGCATCAAGCCGGGCGATACGCTGATCGAGGCGACGTCGGGCAACACCGGCATTGCGCTGGCCATGGCAGCGGCTATCCGTGGTTACAAGATGGTGCTGATCATGCCGGAAGACCTCTCCATCGAGCGTCGTCAGAGCATGGGCGCGTATGGCGCCGAGATCATCCTCACACCGGTCAAGGGCGGCATGGAGTATGCGCGCGACCTCGCCGAGCAGATGCAGCGCGATGGCCGCGGCATCATCCTCGACCAGTTTGCCAATCCGGATAACCCGCTCGCGCACTATGAGGCCACTGGTCCGGAAATCTGGCGCGACACCGAAGGCCGTGTCACGCACTTCGTCTCCGCGATGGGCACGACGGGCACGATCATGGGGGTTTCGCAGTATCTGAAAGAGCAGAGCGAGGCCGTGCAGATCATCGGTGCCGAACCGGCCGAAGGTTCGCGCATTCCGGGGATCCGCAAATGGCCGGAAGCGTATCTGCCGAAGATTTTCGACCGGGCCCGGGTGGATCGCACCATCTCCGTGACGCAGGCGGACGCGGAAATCATGGCGCGCCGTCTGGCGGCCGAGGAAGGAATCTTCTGCGGTATTTCGGCTGCCGGCGCATGCCACATCGCGTTGAACCTGGCCCATGAAGTCGAGAACGCGACCATCGTGTTTGTCGTATGCGATCGCGGCGACCGTTACCTGTCGACGGGCGTGTTTCCGGCATAATCGCCACGCGCGAAGCCGCTAGCGAAAACGGGACCGAAAGGTCCCGTTTGTCGTGGCGACGCCTACCCGAGCGGCATATCAGGGCGCGCGTGCCGCCTTGATGGCATCGGCCAGGTCATACACCGACATTGCGTAGAAGAAGCTGCGGTTGTAGCGCGTGAGCACGTAGAAGTTCGTGAGGCCCATGCGGTACTGCGTGGCTTGCCCCGGCGTCGGCAGGTCGACGATCAGCACCGGCGTGTCGAGCGCCGAGCCCACGTCGAGCTTCGGCTCGTTCATCAGCATGCCGGCCTTGATGAAGTCGCCGAGCTTCCAGTGCGGCTCCGGTTGACCGTCGGCACCGGCTTCGGCCAGCCCCTGACTGCCCCGGTCGCCGGCGATGTTCCACACGACCGGCTGGCCCGCCTGCCATCCGTGCTGCTTGAGGAAGTTGGCGACGCTGCCGATGGCGTCAGCCACATCGCTGGTCAGATTGATCTTGCCGTCGCCGCTGTAGTCGACTGCGTAATTGCGAATCGACGACGGCATGAATTGCGGAATGCCGATCGCACCGGCGTAAGAGCCGTAGATGCTGAACGGATCGACACCACGCTCACGTGCGTAGAGCAGCAGGTTTTCGAGCTCCTTGCGGAACAGGGCCATTCGCTCCGAGCGATTGCGCGCGGGCGGATAGTCGAACGCGAGCGTCGTGAGCGCATCGATGGTGCGGAAGTTGCCCATGTTGCGCCCGTAGATCGTCTCGACACCGATGATGGCGACGATGATCTCCTCGGGCACGCCGTATGCCTTGGCGGCACGCGCGAGTGTGGCGGCGTTCTGATTCCAGAAACGCACACCGCCGTTGATGCGGGTGTTGTCGAGAAAACGCTTCTCGTAGTTCGTCCAGTTCTTCTGACCCGGTGTGGCGGGCGGCGCAGCCAGACGCGCGGCGGTTTGCGAGAACACGACGCGCGAGAAGACCTTCTGCAACTCGGTGCGATCGAAGCCGTCGCGCGCCACGATGTCGTTGATGAACGCATCGACCTCAGGGTTGGCCGCATAGCGCTGCGGCACCACCTCTTCCTCGAACTCGGTCTGCGCGGCCTGCCTGGCGCGTGCCTGCGCATGCACGCCGACGCTCGTCACGGCGAGCGCGCCGATACACAGGGCAATGCCGAGTTTGCCAAGCGCGGCCACCGTGGGATGACGGCCATTGTCCGGTCGATGAGTAAGGCGCGTGCGCGCCGGCGGGAAAGAATCGTACATCCGTACCGGTGATGTCATGCTGTCTGTCAGGCCTGTATGAAGTCCAAATGCGGCACGGCCCCTCGGGGGGACGTAACCACGTTAGTCGCGTTGAGGCTCTCGTCGGTATGCGCAGATCTGCATCGATATGCGTCAATGCACATCCCTTATCGGTGACGATTGCGAATGTCACTCGACGTGCGTTGTTACCTTGAGCGTCAACCATTCATGCCAGTTCCTGCCGTCCCGAATTTCGGGAGAACGGCCCTTACCGGCTGACACGGGTCTGCTGGGAGACTGCCTGGCAGTATAACCGAGTGCACCTGTGATACCTTAAGGCCTGTGCACTGTCTGTGACAGTGTTCATGGGGGATGCCGGCCATCGGCGCGCGTTTGCGAGTGACCTGAACTCCTTCAGGTGTCCCGCCATCGACGCGAGCCAGGTTCCGCATCCGGCCGCTACCGGATGTGGAGACCACGGCGCGGCGGGCATCCCCCGCCCGTCCCAATATAACGATTCGAAGCGATAGGCGACACAACGAATGGCTACCGGGTTCTATACACATCCCGATTGCGTCCGTCATGAAATGGGCGAGTGGCATCCGGAATGCCCCGAGCGGCTGCGCGCCATCGAGGACCAATTGATTGCCGGTCGCATCGACGGTCTGCTCGAACGACGTGAAGCGCCGGTGGCGGACGAAGCCAGCCTGCGGCTCGTGCACACGCAGGATCACATCGACTTCGTACGCGAGAGCATTCCCGAGTCCGGTTACTTCCCGATCGATCCCGATACGCTGCTCAACCCGTACTCCTGGCGCGCGGCCACGCGCGCGGCCGGTGCGGCCGTGGCCGCGACGGACGCGGTGATGCGCGGCGAACTCGACAATGCGTTTTGCAGCGTGCGTCCGCCGGGTCACCATGCCACGCCGACGCGCGCCATGGGCTTCTGTCTGTTCAACAACGTCGCGATCGCCGCCGCGCATGCGCTCGAAGTCCACGGACTGTCGCGCGTGGCCATCGTCGACTTCGACGTACACCACGGCAACGGTACGGAAGCGGCGTTCGGCAACGACGAGCGCGTGCTGATGTGCGGCATCTTCCAGCATCCGTTCTACCCGTTCTCCGGCGCAAACGATCCCGCGCCGAACATGCTCAACATCCCGCTCGAAGCGCGCACGTCCGGCATGGCCGCGCGTGAAGCCATCGAGTACGGGTGGCTGGGGCGCCTGAACGCGTTCCGTCCCGAGATGATCTTCTTCTCGGCCGGCTTCGACGCGCACCGCGAAGACGATCTCGGTGGGCTGGGGCTTACGGAAGCGGACTTCGCGTGGATCACCAAGGAAGTGAAGGCCATTGCGGACCGTCACGCCAAGGGGCGCATCGTGAGCTGCCTGGAAGGCGGCTACAACCTCTCGGCGCTCGGGCGCAGCGTCGTGGCGCATCTGAAGGTGCTTGCCGACGTTTGATGTCGCAGGGCCGGCGCCGCTCCATGCCCGGCTCCGCCGGGGCGTCGCGTGACACGACGGGCGGTTGCGCCGAACGAGACTGCGAACATGAAATGCCGCGCGTTGTCGAGACCGGGCCGGCACAGGAGACAACATGACGTCATCGGAAGCGACGGCGGCCCCGCAGCCGCTGGTTCTCGTCTCACGCGGCGACGGCGAGCAGTCGGGGGTGGTGACGCTCACGCTCAATCGCCCGCGTCATTTCAATGCCCTCTCGGAGGCCATGCTCGATGCGCTGCAACGCGCGCTCGACGATGTCTCGCGGGACGACAGCGTGCGCGTGGTCGTGCTCGCCGCCGCCGGTGCGGCGTTCTGTGCGGGACACGATCTCAAGGAGATGCGCGCGCAGCCGTCGCTCGACTATTACCGCACGTTGTTCAACCAGTGCACACGGGTGATGCTGACGATGCAACGCATGCCGCAACCGGTCATCGCGCGGGTGCACGGCATTGCGACGGCGGCGGGCTGTCAATTGGTCGCGATGTGCGATCTCGCGGTGGCAACGTCGGCGGCACGTTTCGCCGTCTCCGGCATCAATGTGGGGCTGTTCTGTGCGACGCCCGGCGTTGCGCTGTCGCGCAATCTTTCGCGTAAGCAGGCGATGGAGATGCTGTTGACGGGCGACTTCATCGACGCGCAGACCGCCCGTGAGCGCGGACTGGTCAATCGCGTGGTGCCGATGGAGCGACTCGATGCCGAAGTCGCGACCCTGTGCCAGGCTATCGTTGCGAAGCCCGCGGCGGCAGTGGCCGCAGGCAAGGGACTCTTCTATCGGCAGGCCGAGACAGGCATCGAAGCCGCGTATCAGATGGCCGGACAGACGATGGCCTGCAACATGATGGAGGCGTGTGCGCTTGAAGGCGTGCAGGCGTTTATCGAGAAACGTGCGCCGGACTGGGCAAAGCCCGGCAACTGACGCCGCGCCAGCGCCGGCATCCGGCGGCCTACCACTGCTTTTCCAGCACCAACGGCCCCGGCGTCGCGGTACGACTGACCGCGTAGCCGTTGCCGGTGAACCATGCCCGCAGTTCCTTGATCATGTCGGGGTTGCCGCAAACCATGATGCGCGACGTTGCGGGATCGAGCGTGGCCCCCAACGCCTTCTCCAGTGCTCCCGATGCCAGCAACGAGGTGATGCGTCCATACAGCGCGCCGGGCGTTCGCTCGCGCGTCACGCTCACGGCGAAGTGAAGCTTGTCGACCAGCGCAGGGTCGACGTCCGGGTGAGAGAAGTGTTTGATCTCTTCGTAATAGGCGAGATCGCGCTCCCAGCGCACGCTGTGCACGACGAAGATGCGTTTGAATCGCTGCCACACAGCGGGGTCTCGCAGAATCGAGACGAATGGGGCGAGGCCGGTCCCGGTGGCGAGCAGCCAGAGATCGTCGCCGCCGATGAAGCGATCGAGCGTGAGGAAGCCGTACGCGGTGTGATCGACGAACAATTCGTCGCCGACCTTGAGTTGCGCCAGACGCGGTGTGAGAAGTCCTTCAGGAATCGTAATTACGTAGAACTCCAATGTATCTTCGGCAGGCGAATTCACGAAGGAGTACGCGCGCCAGATCAGTTCGCCGTCGTCGCCCGGCAGGCCGAGTCGCACGAACTGCCCGGCCGTGAATTGCAGGCCGGGCGGGCGAGTGGTCTTGATGCTGAAGATCGTCGGCGTCCAGAAATGCATGCCGGTGACCATTTGCGGCGAGTATTTCGTCTGCGCTTGCATGCCGGAGGCTCCTCGCAAATCCACACGGCTTCAGTGTAACGCGCAGCACGGTACTGCGCCGCGAGACCCTGTTCGCGAGGCGGGTTCCGCATGGGCGGGCGGCGCGCTTGCCCTGCACCTCACGGCTCACCCGCACTCAGGTGCGATCAGGTGCGATCAGGCATTGGGATGAGCGCCATGCGCGGGCTGCGGTGCTCGCGTCGGCGGGGCGAACCATTGGGATTCGGCGCTCGTCACGGTGCGCATTTCCGGCAAATGCGCCACCAGCCACCGTGTCAATTCGTCGATGACTTTTTCGCGGTCGAGGTCGTTGAGCGTTTCATGGAAGTGACCTGGGTAGAGGCGCAGGGTCTTGTCCTTCGAGCCCGCGTTGCCGTGAAACTGCTCGCTCGCCCACGGCGCGGTGAGCCGGTCCGCGGTGCCGTGGAAGATGTAGAGCGGCAGGTGCAGGGCATCGGCATTGGCGTGAATGCGGGCCATGGCGTCGAGCAATTCGGCGGCGGTGCGCGCCGGTGTGCCGCGATAGGCGTTGAGCGGATCCTTTTTGGCCGCGTCGACCACGGCGTTGTCGCGGGCGATGGCCGCCGGGTCGATCTTGAACACGGGCACCCTAGGCAGCCAGCGCGATACCCAGCGCCCGGCTTTCACCATCCATGGGGCGACGGGTTCCCCCGGTGCGAGCGCTGGGCTGCTCAACATCAGTCCGCTGACGTTGGCCGGCGCGCGCGTGATCGTATAGAGCGCAGCGATGGCGCCGCCCATGCTGTGCCCGAGCAGGAACAGCGGGGCCGGTCCGAACGTGGTGCGCACGTGCGTGAGAAAAATCTCGGTGTCGTCGAGGTAGTCGTCGAAGTGCTCGACGTAGACGCGCGCGCCGCCCGAGCGGCCGTGCCCGCGCAAATCGTAGGTCACGGTGGCGATCCCGAGCGAGGCGAAATGGGTGGCGAGACGGGCGTAGCGGCCGCCATGCTCGCCCATCCCGTGCACGATGGCGACGACCGCGCGTAATGCGGGTGACGCCGGTGATGCCGGTGATGCCGCGTCGGATGCGTTGGCTGTGTTGGCAGTGTCCGCCGCGTGATCGGCGACGGGGCGCCAGGTGTGGACGTGGAGCGTGAGACCGTCGCTGGCGTGCAGTTGCGATTCAGAGTGCGTAATCATGTCTCCTCCGGGCGTCATGCCGAGATGGCCGGGCGGCCGTCGCGCACGGCGGCGCGGCGAATGCCGGTGCGCCATTCGATCATAGGCGTGCGCGCGCCGGTGTGATTTCTCTAGAGGAAACGCACCACGAGGAAAGTGGCTGCGCGCCACGATTTGCATAAAAATAGCACGATCGTTCGGGGGTGAGCGGCGGCGCACAAGCGCGCCCTGTCCGGCGCCAACGCCGTTTTTTGGCAGGGTCGTGCATCTGTGGCAAATCGAAAGGGCATCGTGAAATTTCGCCACAAAATGCCTCAAATATGCAATTAATGCGTCATGTGCCGTGTGGTTATAATGGCAGCGGATTGACGTAAACGTAACTTTGGAGCGAGTTCATGAAGGTCCTGGTACCGGTCAAACGGGTGGTGGATTACAACGTAAAGGTTCGCGTGAAGAGCGATGGCACGGGCGTGGACATTGCGAACGTGAAGATGTCGATGAATCCGTTCGACGAAATCGCGGTGGAAGAGGCGGTGCGGCTCAAGGAGGCGGGCATTGCGACGGAAGTGATCGCGGTGTCGGCGGGTGTGGCGCAGTCGCAGGAGACGCTGCGCACGGCGCTGGCAATCGGGGCGGATCGCGCGATCCTCATCGAGTCGGACGACGAGTTGCAGCCGCTGGCGGTGGCCAAGCTGCTCAAGGCCATTGTCGAGAAGGAGCAGCCGCAACTGGTGATTCTTGGCAAACAGGCCATCGACGACGATTCGAATCAAACCGGTCAGATGCTCGCGGCGCTGGCGAAGCTGCCGCAGGCGACGTTCGCCTCGAAGGTGACGATTGCCGGCAACCGTGCGCAGGTCACGCGCGAGGTGGACGGCGGTCTGGAGACCGTGTCGCTGTCGCTGCCGGCGGTGATCACGACGGATCTGCGTCTGAACGAGCCGCGTTACGTGACGCTGCCCAACATCATGAAGGCGAAGAAGAAGCCGCTGGAGAGCGTCAAGCCTGCGGATCTGGGCGTTGACGTGAGCCCGCGCCTGAAGACGCTGAAGGTGGCCGAGCCGCCCAAGCGCAGCGCGGGTGTGAAGGTGGCGGACGTGGCAACGCTCGTCGAAAAGCTCAAGACCGAAGCGAAGGTCATTTAAGGGAGACGGCGAGATGAGCATTCTTGTCATTGCGGAACACGACAACCAGGCCCTCAAGGCGGCGACCCTCAATACGGTGACGGCGGCGCTGCAATGCGGCGAGGACGTGCACGTGCTGGTCGCGGGCAGCAACGCGAAGGAAGCGGCGCAAGCGGCGGCGCAAATTGCCGGTGTGAAGAAGGTGCTGCTGGCCGAGGCGGCTTACTTCGGGGAAGGCCTCGCGGAGAACATTGCCGACGAGGTGGTGTCGATTGCGGGCGCTTACTCGCACATCCTCGCGCCGGCCACGGCGTACGGCAAGAACATCGCGCCGCGCGTGGCGGCGCTGCTGGACGTGGCGCAGATCTCGGACATCACGAAGGTCGAGAGCGCGGACACGTTCGAGCGTCCGATCTACGCGGGCAACGCGATTGCCACGGTGCAAAGCTCGGACAAGGTGAAGGTCATCACGGTGCGCTCGACGGGTTTCGATCCGGCAGCGGCCACGGGCGGCAGTGCGGCGGTGGAAAGTGTGGCGGCCACGCCGGACGCGGGGGTGTCGCAGTTCGTGGGCCGTGAGGTGACGAAGCTCGACCGTCCGGAGCTGACCTCGGCGAAGATCATCGTCTCGGGCGGGCGGGGACTGGGCAGCGGCGAGAACTACACGAAGGTGCTCGAGCCGCTGGCGGACAAGCTGGGCGCGGCGCTGGGCGCATCGCGTGCGGCGGTCGATGCGGGTTACGTGCCGAACGACTATCAGGTCGGGCAGACGGGCAAGATCGTGGCGCCGCAACTGTACGTGGCGGTGGGGATCTCGGGTGCGATCCAGCACCTGGCTGGGATGAAGGATTCGAAGGTGATCGTGGCGATCAACAAGGATCCGGAAGCGCCGATCTTCTCGGTGGCGGACTACGGCCTGGTGGGCGATCTGTTCACGGTCGTGCCGGAACTCACGGGCGCGCTGTAAGCGTGCCGAAGCGGTAACGACACCGCAAGGCAGCAAGGCTGCGGGAGCCGATCCCGCAGCCGATTCGTATGGGGAGGCGGCTGGCAACGGTGCGCGTCCTCATCCGAATCGGTCGAACAGCAAAAATAATCAGAACAACAACCATCCCGGCATTCGCCACCATCCGAAGGCAATCGGAATCCCTTGGAGGAACGACATGAGTTATCAGGCCCCGATCAAGGACATGCAGTTCGTCATGAACGAACTGGCGGACCTGAAGAGCATTGCTGCGCTGCCGGGCTATGAGGATGCCTCGCCCGATGTCGCGCAGGCCGTGCTCGAAGAAGCGGCCCGCTTCAATCAGGAAGTGCTTGCGCCGCTGAACGTCATCGGCGATCAGCAGCCGAGTACGTGGAAGGACGGCGTGGTCACCACCACGCCCGGTTTCAAGGAAGCCTTCCGCCAGTTCTCCGAAGCCGGCTGGCAGGGCGTGCAGCATCCGCAGGCATTCGGCGGTCAGGGACTGCCCAAGCTCGTCGCCACGCCTTGCACGGAAATGCTCAACGCCGCGAACCTGTCGTTCGCGCTGTGTCCGCTGCTCACCGACGGTGCCGTCGAAGCGCTGCTCACCGCAGGCACCGATGAACAACGTAAGCTCTACGTGCCCAAGCTCCTCTCGGGCGAGTGGACCGGCACGATGAACCTGACCGAGCCGCAGGCGGGCTCAGATCTCGCGATGGTGCGCACGCGCGCGGAGCGCGAAGCCGATGGCACCTATCGCTTGTTCGGCACGAAGATTTTCATCACGTTCGGCGAACACGACATGGCCGAGAACATCGTCCACCTCGTGCTTGCCCGCACGCCTGATGCGCCCCCGGGCGTGAAAGGCATTTCGCTGTTCATCGTACCCAAGTTCCATGTCGACGCCCAGGGCAACCTTGGTGCGCGCAACGACGTGCATTGCGTGTCGATCGAACACAAGCTGGGCATCAAGGCGAGCCCGACGGCGGTGTTGCAATTCGGCGATCACGGCGGCGCGACGGGCTACCTCGTCGGGGAAGAAAACCGTGGCCTGGAATACATGTTCATCATGATGAACGCGGCGCGTTTCGCCGTGGGCATGCAGGGCGTGGCCATCGCCGAGCGTTCGTATCAGCATGCGGTGGCGTATGCACGTGATCGTCTGCAAAGCCGTCCCGTGGACGGTTCGTCGCGCGACGCCGTGACCATCATTCATCACCCCGACGTCAAACGCATGCTCATGACGATGCGTTCGCTCACCGAAGGTGCGCGCGCGCTTGCCTATGTGGCGGCGGCGCAGGCCGACATCGCCCACCACGCGGCCGATGCCGACGCATGCAAGCGCGCGCAAGCGGTCTACGAGTTCCTCGTGCCGATCGTGAAGGGCTGGAGCACGGAAATGTCGCTCGAAGTCACCAGCCTCGGCGTGCAGGTGCACGGCGGCATGGGGTTCATCGAAGAGACGGGCGCGGCACAGTACTATCGCGACGCACGCATTCTGCCGATTTACGAAGGCACGACGGCAATTCAGGCAAACGATCTGATCGGACGCAAGACGTTGCGCGATCGCGGTGCCGTGGCCAACGCGCTATGCGAGCAGATTGCGGCGACGGAGCGCGAACTGCGTGCGGCGGGCGGCGTGGCGACGTCGGTGGCGGACCGCCTCGCGAAGGGCCGCGAAGCGCTGTCCATCGTGGTGGACTACGTTGTGGCGAATACGCAGGACAATGCCAACGCGGTGTTCGCCGGCAGCGTGCCGTATCTGAAACTCGCGGGCATCGTGCTGGGGGGCTGGCAAATGGGACGTGCGCTGCTCGCCGCGCAGGCGCTGCGCGATCGGGACCCATCCTTCTACGACGCCAAGATTGGCACGGCACGCTTCTTCGCGGACCACATTCTGACGCAGGCCCCGGGACTTGCGCAGGCCATCACCGAAGGCGCGGACTCGGCGCTCTCGCTCGACGAAGCCCAGTTCTGATCGCAGTACGTCAAATGAAAAAAGGCGACCCTCGGGTCGCCATTCTTTTGGGCGGTGCTCCGGCGTCGAGATGAAGCGCGCAACGACGCCGGACGAAAAAAACGGCACTGCGCGAACGCAGTGCCGTGTATCGGGTCCCCGCCTCAGCCGCTAAGCCGGCATCCTGAACCGAAGGTTCAAGGTGGTCGCGGTTAGTAGCGCTTTGGGTTCATCAGACAGAGTGACGCTCACGCCAGCACTACAAACTTCCGCAACCTGCAACAGATCATTGGTTCAAGGAATCTATGACTTTCGCGAACCAGGCAGGGAAAACTAACCTTTTGGACCGGACGGCCCGCGCGCTCTTCAGCTTTGATACTGATCGATTACCGCGCTCAGCCGTTCGTCCATGGCTTGCATTCTACGCTGAATTTCTTCGGCGGGGAATGCTTGTCCGGCAGCAATACTCTTTTCCAACGCAAGCAATTCGGATGCCAGACTCAACGCTGCCATGACGGCAATCCGGTCGGTGCCACGCACGCTGCTTTGCGCGCGAACCTTGCTCATTTCCGCGTCCACGCGCGAGACGGACGCGAGCAGGTCGGCTTCGTGTTCCGGCGGGCAGGCGAGGCGGTAAGACTGTTCGAGAATATGAACTTCAAGCTGCTTGATCGTCATGCGTGTTCTCCACCGGGGGTGCCGAGCAGATCCATCTGACCCTCAGCGGGGTTTTGCGTCGGAAGCTTTTCAAGGATCGCGTTCAGGCGAACCTGAGCCTCGTCGATCTTGGCGGCGAGTTGATCGCGTTGCACTCGCAACGCGTCGCGTTCCGTGCGCAATTGCTCAATGGCGGCGCGGGTTTCTTCACATTCGGCACGCGCGCGGTCGAGTTCCGCAAGCAGCGCCTGATTGTGTTGGTGAAAGCGTTGGCTGATGACAACCAACTGTTCCATTTTGTCGGTGAGATTGTCGAGATCGGTGAGCATCGGGCTGCGTCCTCTTGATTGCCCTACATTCTAACGGAATCGGCGGCCAATGCCCGACGAACGAGCATTGACGCTCATTCGAATGGCCCCTACACTTGCGGCACTTCGGTGCTCGCGCACGCCCTCCCGGCATGCGCAGTTAAACGGGAAACAGGGAGCCGCGTCCCCACACGGGCTGGCCAACCTGTGCTGCCCCCGCAACGGTAAGTCATTCTTTCGACCCGAAAGGTTTCCGAAAACGCGCTTCGCCTCCAACGCCACTGTGTCCTCACCGTGCACGGGAAGGCCGGTCAGGCGCGACGATGACCAGCCCGGATACCGGCCCAAGTGAGTGGGGAATTCAGCATGCCGCCCAGCGCAAGCCGCAGGCGGCATGCCGTCGTTTTCAAGTGTCGATGCTGCCTGTGATGCTCGCATGCCGACGTGTCCGCGACGCTCCCCTTTCGTCGGCGGCCTGCGGGGGAACGGGCCAAGGCAATAAGAAAACTACGGAAGTTACACTCGACCATGCGCACCCACGTTCGCGCGATGACGCCGCACGCGTCTGCTTTTTCACGTCGCCCCCCGGCCAGCGCTGCCCTGACGCCTTTCCCACCGTCTGCGCTGTCTGCACCATTTGCACCGCTCGCGCAGACGCCATATCGTCTCGCGCTCGGCGCCGCCTTGCTGGCCGCCTGCGCTTGCAATGCACGAGCCGCCGACGGCGCGCCCACCCTCAATACGACCGTCGTCACGGCCTCGCGCACCGAGCAAAAGCTCGTGGACACGCTCGCTTCCACCTCGGTCATCACGCGCGAACAAATCGAGCAAAGTCAGGCCCAGGATTTGCCGACGCTGCTGCGCGGTCAGGCCGGCGTGGAGATCGCACAGAACGGCGGCTTTGGCGCGTCGGCCAGCATTTTCATGCGCGGCGCGGCGTCGAACGCATCGCTCGTGCTGATCGACGGCGTGCCCGTCAACTCCGCCACGACCGGCACGACCAACATCGCGCAAATTCCAGTGTCGCAGATCGACCACATCGAAATCGTGCGCGGCAATGTGTCCGCGCTGTACGGCTCCCAGGCGGTCGGCGGCGTGATCCAGATCTTCACGCGCCACGGCGACGGCGGTCCGCCCAGAGCCTACGCCGAACTGGGCTACAGCACGAACAACACCACGCAGGCGAACGCCGGTATTGCCGGGTCCTTCGAAGACGGCAAGACGCGCTTCTCGCTCGACATCTCGCGCTTTCACACCAACGGCATCTCGGCCCAGGACCCGCGCTTCGCGCCCAAGGTCAATCCGAACCGAAATGGCGACGACAACACGAGCGTCACGGCCACGCTGTCGCGCAAGTTCGGCTCCACGTGGGAAGCCGGCGTACGCCTGTTCCAGAGCGACGGCAGCATCAGCTACGACAACGCATTCGGCAAGCCCTCCGATCTGAACGACACCGATGCCCGGGTGCGTCAGATATCGGCCTATGCCAAAGGCAAGATCACCGACAAGTGGAGCACGCGCCTTACCGTCACGCAGGGCGACGATTACAACTATAACTACCTGAACGGCGCGGGCAACGGCAATTACCATACGTCTAGCCATCAGATCGACTGGGCGAACGAATACGCCTTCATGCCGGATCAGAAGTTGATTGCCGGTTACACGCGTCAGGAACAGACGGTCGAGAGCAGCACGAAGTACGACCGCAATAACCGCCATCTCGACTCGTTCTACGTCGGCTACGAAGGCGTGATTGCAGACAGACACGAGGTACAGGCGACGGTGCGCCGCGACATGTATTCCGACTTCGGCGGTGCCAACAGCTACTGGGTCGGCTACGGCTACCGGCTGACCGACCAGTGGAAGCTGATGGCGAACGCGTCCGACGGTTTTCGCGCGCCGACCTTCAACGAACTGTTCTACCCGGGCTTCGGCAACCCGAATCTGCAACCGGAACGCTCGATCTCGAAAGAACTTGCCGTGCAGTTCTACGACGCGCGCTTCGGTTTGGCGAAGCTTGCGCTGTTTCGCACGAACTACACCAATCTGATCCAGTCGCTCACGGTGTACCCGTATACCGCGGCGAACGTGGCAAACGCCCGCGTCGAAGGGCTTGAACTGACGTATCAGGGCAAGATTCAGTGGACGGGGACGGACGTGCGCGCGTCGTTCACGCGTCAGAATCCGACCGATCTGGACGCCGGCAAGGTCCTTGCCCGTCGCGCCAGGCAGTACGGCTCGTTCGGCGTGACGCAGTCGCTTTTCGGCAAGTTCAGTGTCGGCGGCGATGTCTTCTATAGCGGCGAGCGTTACGATACGGGAGGCCAGCATCTTGGCGCCTACGCACTCTTCAACCTTCAGGCACGGTACGACATCGACAAATCCTGGTATGTCTCGGCGCATCTGGACAACGTGTTCAACAAGCAATACCAGACGGTCTATGGCTACAACACCCTTGGACGCGCAATCTATGTCTCACTCGGCTGGAAGCAGTTCTAAGCACACGGACGGTGCCCGACGGACATACGTCGCGCCCGGTGCGGCCGCCCGGGCAAGAGGCGCCGCCGCATGACGCTGCGTCGCGCCTTCGCCATCTGGACGGGGTTGGCCAGCGTTGCGCTGCTCACGCTCATCGCGTCGCTCAGGCTGGGGAGCGTGCCGGTTTCGCTGCGCGAGATCGGTGCCATGGCATTGGGGCACGACGTGGGCCTCGCGGGTGACGTGATCTGGCGTTTGCGTTTGCCGCGCGCGCTGGCGGCATTTGCCTGCGGCGGCCTGCTCGCCGTCGCCGGCACGCTCATGCAGACGTTGCTGCGCAATCCGCTGGCCGATCCCTATGTGCTGGGCATCTCCGGCGGTGCGAGTGTCGCGGCGCTTGTCTCGCTCGCACTCATGTTGCCGTTTTTCTGGGTGCAGACGAGCGCCTTTCTCGGTGCGCTCGCCGCCATCGCTATCGTGATGGGACTCTCGCGCCGCAGTTTCCTGCGTCCCGGCGATCAGGACAGCAGCGCCAAGCTGTTACTCACCGGCGTGATGATGGCCGCCGGATTCGGCGCGCTCGCCACGCTCATTCTCACGCTTGCCCCCGACGCGAGCCTGCGCGGCATGTTGTTCTGGCTGACCGGCGATCTGAACGGCGTGGACCGTGCCGCGCTGCCGGTGATCGCGCTCCTCGTGACGCTGCTCATCGTTTGTCCCGTTGCGCACCGGCTGAACGTGCTGCTGCGTGGCGACGCCGTCGCCCAGGCCGTCGGTGTGGCCGTCGGACCGTTGCGCATGCGGGTCTATCTGGCGGCGTCGCTCGCGACGGCGGTGGCGGTTACCACGGCGGGCAGCATCGGTTTCGTGGGGCTCGTCGTGCCGCACATCCTGCGCCTGCGCTTCGGCAACGATCAGCGCATGCTGCTGCCCGCGGCAGCGCTCGGCGGCGGGGCGTTGCTGATGGTGGCGGACCTGGTGGCGCGCACCGTCATCGCCCCGACGCAACTGCCCGTGGGCGTGATCACGGCGATGATCGGCGTGCCCGTATTCCTGTGGTTGTTGTCGCACCGGGTGATCCGATGACAAGGTCCGCAAACCTTTCCGTGAATACCTCCGGCAATACGCCGTCGCCCACGCCGGAATCGGCGCGCGACCCATTGCTGCAAACGCATGCGCTGACATTGCATGCGGACGAGCGCGTGCTCGTCGATCGGCTCGATCTTGCCGTCGCGCCGGGCGAGTGCTGGTGTCTTGCCGGACCGAACGGCGCGGGCAAGACGACGCTGCTGGGCACACTCGCGGGCCTGCGTCCCGTCGAGGAAAATCCGGCGCGCGATGCAGCGATTACCGCAAGCGGTCGTGTGATGATCGGCGGCAAGAGGCTGGCGCAGTGGCGTGCGGCGCCGCTGGCCCGGGTGCGAGCCCTGATGCCGCAACAGACGCGGGATGCCTTCGGTGCGACGGCCCTCGAAGTGGTGCTGGCCGGTCGTCACCCCTATCTCGCCCAAGGCCGGTGGGGGGCGTGGGAGGCTGACGACGATGTCGCCCTTGCGCACGCCGCGCTCGCGAAGGTTGGTCTCGAAGACTTCGCGGCGCGCGACGTCATGACCCTGTCGGGCGGTGAACGTCAGCGGGTGTCGCTCGCGGCGGCGCTCGCGCAGGCCACGCCGTTGCTGCTGCTCGACGAACCCCTGTCGCACCTCGATCTGCATCATCAGATCGACGCCCTCGAACTGCTCGCAGGCCATGCCGGATCCGGTTGCCAGCGGGATCATGGCAATGGCGCTGCTGTCGTGTTCTCGTGCCACGATCTCAATCTCTCGCGACGCTTCGCCACGCATGCCTTGTTGCTCGACGGTCGCGGCGGTTGGCGCGCGGGGCCGGTGCGGGAGGTGCTGTCGGCCGAGCATTGCAGCGAGGCATTCGGTTATCCGCTGCGCCTGATTCGCGATGGTGAGAACGAGGCTCTAGTGCCCGTGCGACGCTCATGACGGCACATGTGACCGCACGCATGATGCCCCTCATGATGGCGCGCCCGAGGCGTGCATGGGGCGGCGTACACTCACATCCGCGTGCAATGCCGTACCGTGCCGTGCGCCGGGCTTCACCGCCTTCGTCCCAGATTCAGTCACAGATTCAGTCACAGATTCAGCCATCGATTCAGGACGTTCCCGAATGACCGCTTTCCCCCCGTTGCTGGCAGAACTCTTCGACATCCGCTCGCCGTCGACGGCGATGGATGCCGCGCTCGCGCACGCCATCGACAGCAAGACGAAACCGCCCGGCAGCCTCGGCGCACTGGAGCGCGTGGCGCATCGTATCGGCCGCATTCAGCAGAGCACGATGCCCGAACTCACACGGGCGGCCATGCTCGTATTCGCGGGCGATCATGGCATTGTGGCCGAGGGCGTGAGCCCGTATCCGCAGGCCGTCACGGCCCAGATGGTGCTCAATTTCCTGCGCGGCGGTGCGGCCATCAATGTCTTTTGCCGTGCCAACGGAATCGAGATGGAAGTTATCAACGCCGGTGTGGCGTGGGACTTTCCGCCTCACGCTTCGCTCGTCGATATACCGGTCGCGCGCGGGACCCGAAACTTCCTCGAAGCGCCCGCCATGACCCGTGAGCAACTGGAGGCGGCGCTCACGGCCGGCGCGGCGCGCGTGGTGACGCATGCCTCGCGCGGCACGCGCATGATCGGCTTCGGAGAAATGGGCATTGGCAACACATCGTCGGCGGCGTGTCTTATGCAGCGTCTGACGGGGCTGCCACTGTCCGTGTGTGTGGGGCGTGGCACCGGGGTCGACGACGCCGGGCTGGCCCGCAAGACCGCCATCCTCGAACGCGCGCTGGCCGCGCATCCGTCCGGCGGCGGCTCGCCTGCGGGAGGCGACGCGCCGCACGCGCCCGATGCACTGGACACGCTTGCGACCTTCGGCGGCTTCGAGATCGCGATGATGACGGGCGCCTACCTTGCCGCTGCAAAGCTCGGACTCGTGATCGTGGTGGACGGCTTCATCAGCACGGCGGCCCTGTTGGTGGCATCGCGCGTGTCGCCCGCGGTACTCGACTACTGCGTGTTCGCGCATGCGTCCGGCGAAGCCGGGCATCGCGCAATGCTCGACTCGCTCGGTGCCGAGCCGATCCTGCAACTGGGACTGCGTCTGGGCGAAGGCACGGGCGCGGCGCTGGCAATGCCGCTGATCCAGGCCGCCGCCGCATTCCTGCGCGAGATGGCGACATTCGAGGGCGCGGGCGTGAGCGATCGCGGGGCGGCAGGCGCATGACGACGTCCGTCCCGGAGCCTTCGCACGACGCTGCGCGCGACACGCGTGACACCCGTGACACGCGTGATGACACGCGCGATCTCGTCGCGACCGATTGTCCCGCGCCATCGCCGGGAGCATGGGAAACCCCCGAGGCATGCGAGGCATCTCTGTGCGGGTGCCGCGGGCAACTGCGGCTTTTTCTGACCGCGCTCGGCTACTTCACGCGCGTGCCGATCCCGCAATGGGTGGGCTACTCCCCGGCGCAACTCAATGCCGCGACGCGTTTCTTCCCGCTCGTCGGTGTTTTCGTCGGCGCGCTGGTCGCTTTGTTGACGCTCGCCATGAGCCACGTCTGGTCGCCGCCTCTCGCGATTGCGCTGGGTCTCGGCGTGAGCGTGCTGCTCACGGGCGCATTTCACGAAGACGGGCTGGCCGATTCGGTCGATGCGCTCGGCGGTGCATTCGAGCGTGAGCGCGTGCTGGAGATCATGCACGATTCGCGCATCGGCACCTACGGCGCCGTCGCCTTATGGCTGGCGTTGGCGATCAAGTGGCAGGCGCTTGTCGACATTCAGGCGTCGCATGGATGGGGAGGCTTCGCTGTCGTCCTCATCGGCGCGCACGCCGCGAGCCGCAGCATGGCCATCAGTTTGCTGCGCGCGCTCGATTACGTTCGCTCGCAAGGCAAGGCCAAGCCGGTCGCACAGCGTCTGGGTCTTCCCGGTTTGCTGTTCGGCGTGGCATGCAGCGTACCGTGGTGGGTGTGGCCCGACTGGCGCGCGGGCGTGACGGGGGCTGTCGTGCTGATGGCGTTGCGCGCGGGGTTCATCCGCTATCTGCGCCGCCGGCTGGGTGGCTACACCGGCGACACGCTTGGTTTCGCACAGCAACTCGCCGAACTCGCGCTGTATCTGACGGTGTGCGCATGGACCTGATCCTGATGCGTCACCCGCGACCGGATGTGCCCGGCAACGTCTGTTACGGCAGGGCCGACGTGTTGCCCAAGGAGGACACGCTGGAGGCGGCGACGCGGCAAATGTGTTCGCGCGTGCTCGCGACCCTGAGCGGCGCGCGTCGCCCGGTCGCGATCCATACCAGTGCGCTGCTGCGGGCACAACGGGCGGCCGAGCGTATGGCGTTCGAATTTCAAGTGCCACTGCTCGTGGACGAACGTCTCGCGGAAATGAATTTCGGCGCATGGGAAATGCGTTGCTGGGACGATATCGCGCGCGACGATCTGGATGCCTGGGCGCAGGATGTCTGCGGGTTTTCACCGCCCGGTGGCGAGTCCGCGCGCGAAGTCGTGTTGCGAATGAACGCGTGGGCGAGAGCGCTTCGCTCGCGGGTGTCGAGCGCCAGCGAGGTCCATGTCGCGATCGCCCATGCCGGACCGATCCGTTTGCACACGGCGACGGCCCTGGGCCTGCCGACGACGACATGTCTGACGTGGCCACTCGAATTCGGCCACCTCTGCCATCTTCATGTCGCCGATGACGGCCGGGCGCGCCTGATTCGCTGGAATGCCTAGCGTGTGACACGCTGGCCCGGCCGCACTCGCCACGCTCACTTCGCCGTCGTCGGACGCCGCGAGCGCGCCAGGTCGAGGTCTTCGCAAAGGGTGCGCGCGCCCTCCAGAATGCGCGGGCTGGGGCGGTTGATGAGATCGCCGTCGATACCGAACAGGTTGTTGCGGGCCACCGCGGGCAACTGCGGCCATTGGCGCCAGTTGTCGAGCGTGGCGAGCGGCTTGTCGGACTTCGTTGCCCCCTGCGTGGCGGTGAACATCGCTTCGGGCGCTTTCGCGAGCACGGCTTCGATGGATACGCGCGGCACGAGCGGTGTCTCGTTGGCGAACACGTTCACGCCGCCGCACAGCCGGATCACGTCGCTCACCATATGCGTGCCGTTCAGCGTCATGAGCGGTTGCGCCCAGACCTGATAGAAGACCGGCACGGGGGCGCGCGAGGCGTATTGTATGCGCAGCGCTTCGTAGCGGGCGCGAAAAGCGTCGGCCGAGGCCTGCGCCTTCGCAGGCGTGCCCATCAACGTGCCGAGCGTTTCGATGGCCGAAGGCAAGTCGGTCAGATGCTTCGGTTCCGAGTAGAACACCGGCAATTTCAGCTGACGCAGCGCTTCGACCTGACGCTGCGAGTTGCCGTGCATCCATACGACGAGCACATCCGGCTTGAGTGCAAGAATGCGTTCGAGATCGAGCGCGCCGTTGTCACCCACTTGCGGCAGGCGCTGCGCGGCCTGCGGATAGTCCGAATACTTGACCACGCCCACGACCTTGTCGCCCGCGCCAGCGGCAAACAGCAGCTCCGTCGCATGCGGAGCCAGACTCACCACGCGTTGGGCCGGGGCGGGCAGGGTGACGGTCGCACCGGTGTCGTCCTTGACCGTAACGCTCGCATGCGAGAACGAGGCAGAGGCGGCGAACGCGATGGCGCACGCGACGGCAAACGCTGGGGAGAGGGAGAGGGCAAAGCGACGATGCTGACGAGGGATCATGACCGGAACGATGGGTGACGAACCTGCAAGGCGGTGTAAGGCGTCGTAGGAGATACCGGCGGCCTGGGGGCTTGTGGACGGCGAATTGCGTCGGATATTCGAGACAATTCACAACGTGCGACGATTACCGCCACGAACGCGCCATTTTCGGCGGGTTATCGCGTAACGACAAGCGTTTGCCGCGCAAGGCATCGAACCGATGTCACGCGACGGCTGTCGAACGGTGCGTGACGCTGGCGTTCCGATGGCCGCGCCCTCGATATGTGCGGGATCGCGCCACTGGCGCGGGTGCCGGGCAGCGAAACGATGGCGGTGAGAGACGGAACGCAAGCGCGGAAAGCATACGCAATGGATCTGGCGTACGAAGCCTGAAGGAGTTCGAGTGGTGAAACGAAATATTGCTGTCGTCGGCGCATTGGCGCTTGCACTGGTCACGTTGCTGGGGGCGTGCGCTGCTCCGGGCGGGGGAAATGGGCCGGGTGCGAGCACCGGCGGCACCGGCAAGGTCGAGGCCTACGGTGTGATCGACGGGGGTGTGAGGGTGGTCAGATAAGCCGCATCGTCCAAAGCTGCATCGTCCGGAGCGACGTGCAAAAACCACCACGCCCCCTGCCTCGCGAAAGTTCAGGGGGCGTGGTGTCGTGCGGCGTGCCGAACGTAAGTGGAACGTTACTGGAACGTTACCGGAGCATGACAGCGGCACTTGACGGACCGCACCGTAGCACCGGACCGGAACCCGGGCCAGCGTGCGGCCAGCCGGTCCGGGTCAGTTCGAGGCCGGTGCCGGAGCCGCAGCACCGGCGTCCGATGCCGGGGCGCTCATGGCGGCACCTGCATCGCTGGCCGGCGCCGAGTTATCTGCCGGAGCAGCGGCCGGAGCCGATGCCGTCGTGTCGGCACCCGGAGCGGCCGATTGGTCTTCCTTTTTCGAGCAACCCACCGTCACGATGGTGGCGGTCAGAAGCGTGGCGAGCAACAGCGGCAGTTTTTTCATTTGGTCGTCCTTTTAATTGGGGAAAGCCCTTGCGAAAGAACCTTCAGTCTAGCGGCGCCCTTCGGCGATGACTGTGTGCATTTGTTGCAGAAATGCTTCAATTTGTAACGAAAACGGCGGGATCGCCCGTCTTCTAATGCCGCGTAAGCGATACGGGCACGTTAAGTCGGAGCGCTCCGACGGGCGTACGCGCACCCCCCGCCGCATCCGTTTTGAAGCATAACGAAAAAATTGGATGGCAGCGTTCTTCAGCAGTTCCCGAAAAGTGCGTTCGGGAAGAAATCCGGGGCCCCGGTAGAGAGCAACGGGACCGCTACGCGGCCGAGGCAACCGCTATTGCCGTGCGCAAGCGCTGCCATCCGTCTTCCGAAGGCGGCAGCCCCAGCCGGAGGCTGGGTAACGACTGTACGGTCGATTGTGCGGTCGATTGTGCCGTCGTTTGCGCCATTCCCTGCGGGCATGGGACCGGACGCGGGTCGAACAACCGGGTCCACACCCCTTGCGCGGCCAACCGTTCGTGCCAGAGCGCTGCCGAGACATGCGGTGTCCATGCGAAGAGCGGAGTGCCGAACGCCGGCCAGCCGTGCTCGCGCAACAGCGATAACAAACGTTCACCATCGCGCAACAAACGTTCGCGAGCCGCCATTTGCCAGGCCGTGTCGGTCAAGGCCGTTCGCACGGCGAATCTTGCCGGGCCGCTGACGGTCCACGCTCCCAGACGTTCGGCCAATCGTATGCCGAACGGTTGGGGGCACAGCGCGAATCCCGCGCGAATGCCCGCCAGGCCGAAGAATTTGCCGACCGAGCGCAGCACGACGAGGCCGCCCTGCCCGACATCCGTGGTCATCGACGCGTGTGGCGCAACGTCCGCGAACGCCTCGTCGACGATGAGCATGCCGTCTCGCGCCGCCAACAGCGCGTGCCAACGGCGCAGCGTTTCGCGTTCGACGCAGCGTGTCGTCGGATTATCGGGATTCACCCAAACGAGGTAGTCGACGTCGGGCAACCCGGCTTCCGGGCCGAGCCACGGCACGAGCGTATGGCCCGCCTGTGCGAAGGCCGGGGCGTACTCGCTGTAGGTGAGCGACGCGATGGCGACGCGCCCGGGTCGCAGCAGCGCAGGGATCGTACGGATGACCGCTTGCGATCCCGCGCATGGCACCACCGTTTCGACGGGCACACCGTAATAGCTTGCTGCCACGTCGCGCAGGTCGTCGAACGCATCCGGCAGGTCGCGCCACGCACTCGGCGGTGGCATCGGCACGGGATAGCCGAGCGGGTTGATGCCTGTCGACAGGTCCAGCCAGTCCTCCCGCAGCCGCCCGTAGCGGCGGATGGCTTCCCCCAGATTGCCCCCGTGGCGGGGCGCGGCCTGCCCGGGAGCCGGGGGGGGCGACGATGTCGAGGGGCTCGTTGCACCGGGCAGATCAGGCGATTCGGGGAGGTCGGGCGAGCCAATGGCGCCGGAGAATGCGGTCGAAGCGGGCATGGGGGTTACAGCAGCGTGGCGGGCATGGCGTCGGCCTGAGAGGCCGCGTACAGCGCCAGCGCGCCGCTCACGATCAGCCACATCCACATGGAACGGGAAATAAGCCGCCACGCGGCCCGGATGTGCTGGGCGGACGGAGCCATGCCGCAACCCAGCGGCGGCCGCGTTTCCCATTCGCCGTGATAACGCGCCGGGCCGCCCAACTGGACGTTGAGGCTGCCGGCGCCTGCGGCCATTACCGGACCGGCGTTGGGACTCGACCATGCGCCGGCCTGCGTTCGCCAGCAAGCGATGGCACGGGCCACGTCACCGAAGATCGCGTAGCTTGCCGCCGTCAGGCGGGCGGGGATCCAGTTCAGCACGTCGTCGATACGCGCCGCCGGGCGGCCGAAGTACAGAAACTTGTCGGTGCGATAGCCCCACATCGCGTCGAGCGTGTTGGCCAGACGGAACAGCACCACGCCGGGGGCGCCAGCAATGGCGAACCAGAAGAGGGCGCCGAAGATGGCATCGTTGCCGTTCTCCAGCGTCGATTCGACGGCGGCGCGCGCGAGATCGGACGCGTTTGCCTCGTCGGTATCGCGCGAGACGATGCGCCCGGTCAGCTCACGCGCCCGGGCGAGGTCGCCATCACGCAGCGCGCGCGCGATCGGCATCACGTGTTCGCGCAGACTGCGTGCCCCCAACGCAGCGTACAGGGCCAGCGCCTGCCACAGAATGCCGCCCCAACCGGGCAGGAACGTCAGCGCCCACGCGATCAGCACGGGAATCAGGAGCATGAGTGTCCACGCCCAGGCGCCGCGCGTCATGGCGTTGAACGGTTTGTCGCGCACTGCGGGATCGTTGAGCCACGCTTCGACGCCGTTGGCGATGTAGCCGAAGCCGACCAGCGGGTGCCATCGGCGAGGCTCACCGAGCCAGGCGTCGAGCAGCACGCCGATCAGCGCGGCGAGCCAGAGCGATTCGGGGGCGAGTCCAGTGAGCATCGGCCTGTCCTCTTATCCCTTGATGGCCATCGGCAGGCCGGCGACGACAAAACGCACACGCGGTGCGAGCGCGGCGACCCGCTGGTTGAGACGTCCGAGTTCATCGACGTAGCGACGCGTGAGCGAGCCCATCGGAATCACGCCAAGGCCGATTTCATTGCTGACGACCACGATCTTGCCGGGCAGCGCCACAAGGGTGGCAGCCAGCGCGTCGACCACGCCTTGCCACTGCGTGTCGGTCGCGGGCCCCTGCGGATCGTCGTCGGGCGGGCACAGCCAGCCCGCGAGCCATAACGGCAGACAGTCGACCAGCACGCAACGCCCGTCGCGCGCAACGTCGCGAAGCGCTCCGGCGAGATCGCGGCCCACTTCCACCGTCTCCCAACGTGCGGGACGGCTGGCCCGGTGACGGGCGATACGCGCAAGCATTTCGGGCTCCTCGCCCAGCGCGGCGGTGGCCACATAGGTGACAGGCATGCCGGTTTGGGCGGCGAGTCCTTCGGCGAATGCGCTCTTGCCGGAGCGTGCGCCGCCGAGAACGAAGGTCAGGTCAGGGGAAGTCGTGACGAGGTCGGTCATGGACGATATTGTACGAGCGCCCGATGCGATAATCCGCCTCATGAGTGAAATCCCTGTCAAATTCCAGGCCCGCACGGGCGGCCGGCGCGGCACCCTGATGATCCAGGGCACGACGTCCGACGCAGGCAAGAGCACGGTCGTCGCAGGCCTTTGTCGTTTGCTGTATCGCGAGGGCGTGCGCGTCGCGCCGTTCAAGCCGCAGAACATGGCGCTCAACAGCGCGGTGACGTCCGATGGCGGGGAGATCGGCCGTGCACAGGCGCTGCAAGCGCAGGCGGCCGGCATCGCGCCGCACACCGACTTCAATCCGGTGCTGCTCAAGCCAAGCAGCGACCGGGGCGCGCAGGTCATCATCGGCGGCAAGGTCATGGCCGATCTCGATGCGCGCGCCTATCACGAGTACAAGCCGCGGGCGATGGCGGCGGTGCTGGCCGCCTACGAGCGCCTGCGCACCGGCTACGAGGCCGTGCTGGTAGAGGGCGCGGGCAGTCCGGCCGAAGTGAATCTGCGCTCGCGCGACATCGCCAACATGGGGTTCGCGGAAGCGGTCGACGTCCCTGTGCTGCTCGTCGCGGACATCGACCGGGGCGGCGTCTTCGCGCAGATGATCGGCACGCTCGCGTGTCTTTCCGAGAGTGAGCGCGCGCGCATCAGGGGTTTCATCATCAACCGGTTTCGTGGCGATCCGTCGTTGCTCACGAGCGGGCTGACATGGCTGGAGGAGAAGACGGGCATTCCCGTGCTCGGCGTGCTGCCTTATCTCCATGGGCTGCATCTGGATGGCGAGGACATGTTGCCCGCGCAACGTCACAAGGCGGCCGGCGACGCCGCGCGCCTGCGGGTCGCAGTGCCGGTCCTGCCGCGCATCAGCAATCATACGGACTTCGACGCACTGCGAGCGCATCCGCAGGTCGACTTCCGCTACGTGGGGCCGGGCGAAGTGTGGCCGGCGAGCGATCTGGTGATTCTGCCCGGCAGCAAGCATGTGCGCGCCGATCTGGCCTGGCTGCGAGCGCAGGGCTGGGAGCCGGCGATTGCGCGGCATCTGCGCTACGGCGGCAAAGTGCTGGGTATCTGTGGCGGTTTGCAGATGCTGGGCGCGGCGATTCACGACCCGCTCGGGCTGGAAGGCGAGGCGGGCATGACGCCCGGCCTGGGCTGGCTGGAAATCGAAACCACGATGCAGGCGCAAAAGCAGTTGCGCGTGGTGACGGGGCGCCTCACTGCCGGAGATGCGCCGGTGACCGGATACGAGATTCATATGGGCGTCACGTGCGGGGCGGCGCTCGGGCGTCCCGCCGTCTGGCTGGAAGGGGGCATCGCAGACGGCGCCCGCTCTGCCGACGATCAGGTGATGGGCACGTACCTGCACGGTCTGTTCGACACCCCCGAGGCGTTGCACGCATTGCTTACCTGGGCGGGCGCGCGCGATCTGGCGCGGCAGGACTACAACGCGCTTCGCGAGGCGTCACTCGACCGGCTGGCTGACTCGTTTGCCGAGCATCTCGATCTGGCGCGTGTCTGGGCGTGTCTGCGCCAGGGGGGCTGACGCGAGTCGTCGATGGCCGGGACGGGACAGTCAAGGGCAGCTAAGGACAGCTAAGGGCAGCTAAGGGCAGGCGTGGAGGCAAGGATGAGAGGCTCCGGGAGCGACCGGACCAGAATCCGAAGCGTCATCCAGCCGTTGTAAGATGTGCGGCAAATCGACCTCGGGGAGTCAGCAATGCCGGTGATTGTGGTGGCGAATCCAAAGGGTGGCGTGGGCAAAAGCACGCTGGCGACGAATCTGGCCGGCTATCTCGCGGCGCAGGGCCATGCCGTGATGCTTGGGGACACGGACCGTCAGCAGTCTTCACGGGCGTGGCTGGAGTTGCGTGCGCCGGCGTTGCGCCCGATTGCCACCTGGGACGTCGATCACAACGACATCGCCCGTCCGCCCAAGGGCACGACACATGCGGTTCTCGATACCCCGGCCGGGCTGCACGGCAAGCGTCTCGATTCGATTCTGAGGCTCGCCGACCATATTCTCGTGCCGTTGCAGCCGTCGATCTTCGACATTCTCGCAACGCGCGATTTTCTTCAGAAGCTGGGGGAAGAGAAGGCGGTGCGTCAGGGCGCCGTGCGCATCGGCGTCGTAGGCATGCGGGTGGACGCCAGAACGCGCGCGGCGGATCAACTCTCGCGCTACTGCGAGGAGGCGGGGTTGCCGGTGCTGGGCATGCTGCGCAATACCCAGAACTATGTCCAGCTTGCCGCGCACGGCCTGACGTTGTGGGATGTGGCGCCGGGGCGTGTCGAACGCGACCTGACCCAATGGGACGGGATTACCGCGTTCGTGACGAAGTGACCCGCGCAGCGCTGCCTTACTTGGCGGCCTGAGCGGCTTCGAAGGCGCGCGTTTCTTCCCATGCCTGGAGCGGCACGTGATCGCGTTCGCCCTTTTGCACGTTCTTCTCGTCGACGAACACCAGCTTCGGCTTGAAGCCGGCCAGAACTTCCTTTTCCTCGACCTGGGCGTACGACACGATGATGACGATATCGCCGAGTTGCGCGCGACGCGCTGCCGCACCGTTGAGCGAAATCATGCCGCTGCCACGCTCGCCACGGATGGCGTAGGTGGTGAAGCGTTCGCCGTTGTTGACGTTGAAGATGTCGATTTGCTCATTTTCGACAAGGCCCGACGCTTCGAGCAGATTTTCGTCGATCGCGCACGAGCCTTCGTAATGCAATTCGCAATGTGTTACGGTGGCGCGGTGGATCTTCGACTTGAGCATGGTGCGGTACATGGCGTGCCTCTTGTGTTGCGATGTCGCGCGCGTGGCGCGACGAAAGATGCGAGCGCAATCGGCCATCGGCAGACGACCGACACGCGCGCGGCTTGGCGCCCGGGCGCACGCGGCATCGGTTCGACCCGAGGCCACGCGCCCGGCGCTCAGATTTCGAGATTGTCGATCAGACGCGTCGACCCCAGTTTTGCGGCGGCGAGCACCACCAGGCTGTCTGCCGGTGCCGCGCCGGGTGCCGGCACGCGCAGATTGGCGCGCTGGCGAATCGACACATAGTCCGGCTTCCAGCCACGCTCGACGAGCGTCTTCATGGCTGCGGCTTCGAGCGCCGCGTAGTCCGTCTTGCCGGCGTTCACCTCGTGACGGATCTCGTTGAGCAGACGATAGAGCTGGGGCGCTTCGGCGCGCTCGGCGTCCGAGAGATAGCGGTTACGCGAGGACAGCGCCAGGCCGTCGTCGGCACGCACCGTCTCGGCGGCAATGATCTCGATGGGCAGCGCGAATTGACGGCACATGCTGCGCACGATCATCAGTTGCTGGTAATCCTTCTTGCCGAACACGGCCACGCGCGGCTGCACGCACGAGAACAGCTTGGTGACGACCGTGCAAACGCCCTTGAAGAAACCGGGGCGGAACTCGCCTTCGAGAATGTCGCCCAGATCGTGCGGCGGCTCGACACGGTATTCCTGCGGCTCGGGGTACATCTCCTTTTCGTCCGGTGCGAACAGCACGTAGACGTTCTCGCGCGTGAGCTTTTCGACGTCGTCGGCCATCGTGCGCGGATACTTGTCGAAGTCCTCGTTCGGACCGAATTGCAGACGATTCACGAAGATGCTGGCCACGACCGGATCGCCGTGCTGGCGCGCGAGTCGCATCAGCGAGAGGTGACCTTCGTGCAAATTGCCCATCGTGGGCACGAAGGCGACGCGATTCTGTCCGCGCAACTGGTCGCGCAGTTCGTGAATCGAGGGAATGACTTTCATGGGGCGCTCAGTTTGGGGTGTAGGTCAGGCGGACGTAGATCGGCGCGAACGGCTCGGCCTGCGTGATCTCCAGCAGGGACTCTCGCGTGAGTTCGAGCATGGCGATGAAGTTGACCACGACGACCGGCACGCCGCGCGTGACGTCGAACAGTTCGGTGAACTCCATGAATCGCGCGCCCTGCAGGCGTCGCAGAATCTGGCTCATGTGCTCGCGCACCGACAGTTCTTCGCGGGAAATCTTGTGATGCTGCACGAGTTTGGCCCGGCGCAGTACCTCGGCCCATGCCGCGCGCAGATCTTCGGCGTCGACATCGGGGAAGCGCGGTTGCAGGCTCTGCTCGATGTAGACCTGCGAGCGCAGGAAGTCGCGGCCGAGCACCGGGAGCGTATCGAGCTTCTGCGCGGCGAGTTTCATCTGCTCGTACTCCAGCAGTCGACGCACCAGCTCGGCGCGCGGATCCTCGGCTTCTTCGCCCGTGTCCGCCTTCTTGACCGGCAGCAGCATGCGCGACTTGATCTCGATGAGCATCGCGGCCATCAGCAAATATTCGGACGCGAGTTCGAGATTGGAACGGCGGATCTGTTCGACGTAGAGCAGGTACTGCTTCGTGACCTGCGCCATCGGAATGTCGAGTACGTTGAAGTTCTGCTTGCGGATCAGATACAGCAACAGGTCCAGCGGGCCTTCGAAGGCTTCGAGGAAGACTTCGAGCGCGTCCGGCGGGATGTACAGATCGTTCGGCAGCGCGAAGAGCGGCTCGCCGTATAGACGGGCGCGCGCTACACCGTCGACCGTGTCGGGCGTGGAATCGTGCCCGTGCTGCGGCGCCGGAAGCTCCGTGGCCGTGCCGCCGGCGCTCGCCGGGCGGGCAGTTGCCGCCGTTGGGGAGGGCGCCGCCGTCGCTGCCATCGCTGCCATCGAGTCCGGCGCGCCGGTCTGCTGTTCGGATGGCTCGGCCGGCGGAGCGGACGTGTCGGCCGGTGTGCCGGGGGGGGCGTCCGCGATGTCGCCCGGCGTGTCGTTCCGGCCATCGCCGACGACCTCGCCCGCGGCGTCCGGGCCGCCCGCTCCCTCTGCTCCTCCCGCCGTCGCGTCGACGTGCTCGGGCACCGGCGCGGTCTCTGCGCTCGGGGCGGGCATGTCAGGCGTACCGGTCGTATCGGCCGTATCGGTCGTGCCGGGCGTGACAGCCGCGGACGACGCAGGGGACACGGAAGACACGGAAGACGTAACCGAAGTCAGCGCCGGATCGTCGGGAGGACTCGGGTTCAATGGAGAACTCGGCGGGAAGGCTGGGAATTACTCGCCCTGATAGACGTAGGGCTGCTGCGCCACACGCGACTGCTGGGCACGGCTACGTTCGTCCAGATCGATCGGCTGCTTGTCCCACAGCAGGGCACGGCCCTTGCGTTGCTCCGCTTCCAGCGTCGGCTTTTCGGCCTTGAGTTGCTTGATGAATTGGGTGATGTCGGACTCATACATGGTCGATTGCTTCAAAAATAGGCAAAAGCGGCGCCGTCGCGACAGCGCCAATCGACGCAGATTCTACCGCAAACCCGCCGATATTCCCCGTTTTGGGCGTTTTGGCCAATTTGCCCGATTTTGGGACGCAGCGGTGAACTACCCGAAGGGATATGTTCAAATACGCTTCATATACGCATCGCGCGTTGTCTTGTTATGCCATGCTGGCGGGCATCGTGCGTTCGAGCGTTCGCTTGCGCAATATTTACGGCACGCCGGACCACCGGCGGCGATATTTTCAAGGAAGGTTTTGACCGTCTCGCAGATCAAATCCGGACACGACGCTGGCCGTCGCTTCGGCGCGCACCTCTTGTGCCGCCAACTTTGCCGCCAATTTGGCCGTCACCTGCGCCATGTGCGTCGACCGCCCGCCAACCGGGGAGCGCTGGTCGCGCTGGCCTGTGGCCTTCTCTGGCTGCCCGGCCTCGCACACGCGGACTACCGGGTGCGGGTCGACGCGCCCAAAGACGTCGCCAAACTCCTCCGGGACAACCTCGACGCCGTGCGTTACGCCGAACGCGACGACATCGGCGACGCGCAGTTCGAACACATCATCGCCACGATCGGCGAGCAGGTGCAGGAACTGACGTCCACCGAGGGCTACTTTTCTCCCGTCACTCACGTGGACGTCGCCACCATCAATGGCAAGCGCGACGTCGACATCAAGGTAGACCCGGGGCCGCGCACGCATATCAAGGACGTCGATCTGAAATTCACCGGTCCGGTCGCGGATCAGGACCCGCAGCGTGTGACGCAGTTGCGCAACGCCTGGGAACTGCCCGTGAACGCGCCGTTTCGTCAATCGGACTGGGACAAGGCCAAGAACGACACGCTGTTCCAACTGGGGCAAAAACGCTATCACGCCGCGAAGATGACCTTCTCGCGCGCCGTGGTGGACGCCGACCGCGACAGCGCGTCGCTCGCGGCGACGTATGAGAGCGGACCGCCTTTTACTCTCGGGCCGCTCGTTATCTCGGGCACGCGCCGCTATCCCGAGCAGATCATTCGCAACGTCAATCCGCTGTCCGAAGGAGAGCCGTTCGACGCGGACCGTCTTCAGGAACTGCAACGCCAGATTCAGGCCACGCCGTATTTTTCGAACGTCATCATTTCGGTGACGGAAGATCCGGCGAAAGCCGAGAATGCGCCCATCGACGTGAAGGTGCGTGAATTCCCCGAGCATCGCGTGCAAAGCGGCGTCGGCTACACGACGGACACCGGGGCGAGCGTCAATGGCCGTTACTCCTACTACAACCTGTTCGGCAAGGCGTGGACGTTCGATTTGCAGGCGCGTCTGGAACAGTACCGCCAGGGGGGGTATGCCGAAATCGGCATGCCGCCCGACACAAGCGCGTACACCAACAGCATGCGTGGCTCGTTTGATCGCACGTATCTGAACGGCCTCGATCAGCGCTCCACGCAAATCGGCATCAAGCGCGCCTGCTCGCGCGAACGTTACGACTGGGCCTATACGCTGGATTTCTATCGTACGGACGAGCGTCCCGATGGCGGCGTGCGCTTTCTCAACAAGGCGCTCGTGCCGGCGTTTTCGTGGAACCGTCGCGACGTGGACGACCTGATCTTCCCGCGCAAAGGCAACATCATCAACACGCAGATCGGCTTCGCGGCCAAGCCGCTGCTGACCGATCAGAGCTTCGCGCGTCTTTATGGCCGTATCCGTCAGTACTTCCCCGTAGGCGAGCGCGATCTCGTGCTGGCGCGTCTGGAGATCGGCGCGGTGCTCACGAACGGCAACAGCAACCGGATTCCGTCGTCGTTGCTGTTCTTCGCGGGCGGTACGTCGTCGATTCGCGGCTATACCTATCAGAGCATCGGACGTCAGCAAAACGGCACCACGTTCCCGACGAAGTACCTCGGCACCGCGAGTCTCGAGTATCAGCGCTGGTTCACCCGCGACTGGGGCGCGGCCGTGTTCTGGGATGTTGGCACCGCGACGGACGACTATCGTCACCCGACACCGCTCTACCACGGTGTGGGCGTGGGCGTGCGCTGGCGCAGCCCGGTCGGCCCGGTGAACCTCGACCTCGGCTACGGCGTGCACGACAGGCAGTTCCGTCCGGCCATCTCGCTCGGGGTGGCGTTCTGATGATGACGACACAACTTCCTGCCGCCACGCTATCTGGCGTACGCATCCCACCGCGCACAATGCGATCCATGGGCGCTATGGGCGCTATGGGCGCTACGGGCGCCACGGGCTCGGCCTCCATGCCCGCTGCCGTCGCGGCAGCGCACGTTCGCGACGACGCGCGCGAGCCGACCATGACGCGTCCGGACGCGCAGGGCGGCGATGTGCCGCCGTCCTCGCCGTCCTCGGGAAACGATCAGGCGCCACCGCCGCCGCCACGCCGCAGGCGTTGGGTCCGCACGCTGCTGAGCGTGCTGCTCGCGCTCGTGTTCCTCGTGGTGTTGGCGCTCGGTGCGCTGCTCTGGGCGATGTCCAGCGAGCGCGGCAGTCGATGGCTGTGGCAGACAGCCGTGTCCACGCTGGGCGGCAAGCTCGGCGGCGAGTGGCGAAGCGGCAGTGTCTTGCATGGCTTCACGCTCAACGACATACGCTACCTCGACGGCGCGACGCGCATCACCATCAGCCGGCTCGATAGCCGCTGGGACCTGCGCCTGCGTGGGCTGCACTTCACCGTCGACAAACTGCATGCGGGCGACGTCGAACTGGCGTTCGCGCCGTCGCCTCCGTCGAACACGCCCGCGACAATGCCGACGAGCCTGCGGTTGCCGCTCGGCCTGACACTGAACGACGTGCGCGTAGCGAAACTCACGATGCATTCGCCGGCCCTCGTGCTGGAGGACATTCGCGTGAATGCGCGAAGCGATGGTACGCAGCATACGGTGCAGATCGAACATCTCGGCACGCCGTACGGCGAGGCGGTCGCCAACCTGCAACTCAACGGTCTGCGTCCGTTTGTGTTGGGCGGCAACGTTGGCTTGCAAGCGAAGGCGGGCGGCATTCCGGTGGCATTGAAGGCCGATCTGTCGGGCTCGCTCGACGCCCTTGTCGTCGATCTGCGTGCGAGCGGCGAGAAGCTGAACGGCACGGCGCATATCGCGGCGTCGCCATTCGGTGCGGTACCGCTCTCGCGGGCGCAGATTGCGCTCGACCACATCAATCCCCGCGATTTCGCGCCGGATGCGCCGCAGGCGGACCTTGCCGTGCAGGCCGACCTGCGCCCGGCGCCGGGCGCCACGACCTTCCGTGTTCTGGGGCCGGTGTCGATCGTCAATGCCAAACCGGGCGCGATCGACGCCGGCTCGCTGCCCGTCGAGAGTCTGCGCACGCAGGTCCTGCTCGACGCGACGCGGCAGGCGTTGACCGGCATCGAATTGAAGCTCGCGGGCCGCGCGGTGCTCACGGGAAGCGGCGAGTTGCGACGCGAGCCCGTGAGCGCGGCCGCAGCGGCCGCGAAACCGGAAGCGCCGGCGTCAGCTTCGGCGGCTTCCGTTGCCTCGGCGTCAACCGCGCTGAGCGGCGCGGGCGCGGCAAGCGGGGCGAGCGCCACGGCACCGCCAGCGGCGGCGCTCGCCGAAGCCACGGTCGGCGGATTCGCCCTGACCATGCGCGAACTCGATCTGCATGCCCTGTACGGCAAGCTGCCCGCGACCAAACTCGGCGGTCCGCTCGACATCAAGCTCGATGCCGCGGGGCAACGTATCGCACTCGACTGGCGCGACGCCGCACACCGCGTGCTCGCCGACATCGGACTCGACGCCAGGGGCACCACGATCCATGCGCTATCCCTGGACGCGGGGGCCGGCAACGTCGCCGCCACGGGCGTGCTCGAAAACGGCGACGCAGGCGCGTACAAGGCACAGATCCGTCTCACGCGCTTCGACCCGGCCGCTTGGTACGACCTTTACGGCCTTTACGACGTTTCCGGTCGGCAAAAGCGGGGTGTGAAAACGCCGGCGGCAAGCGTTACGGGACAGTTCGATGCGCAGGGGGCGTTGCGTCCCGAATTCGGTCTGACGTTGAGATTCGCGCTACAGGACAGCGTCTACGCGGATCTGCCGATGAGCGGCGCCGGGACGGTGAAGCTCGCGGGCACGCGTTTGCTGCCGAGCGATGCGAATCTGCTCGTTGCGGGCAACAAGGTGCTGCTGCGCGGCAGCTTCGGCGCGCCGGGCGACAAGATGGCGGTGAATGTCGACGCGCCGTCGCTCGACAAGCTGGGTTTCGGCCTCGCGGGCCGTCTGCAAATGGACGCTCAGGTGTCGGGCACGATGGAGCGTCCGGCGGTGGTCGCGACGCTTGCGGCCGACAAACTCGTCTTCGGCGCCCAGAAGCTCGACCATCTGGCAGGCAAAGTGGATGTGAGCGGCGGGTTGCCCGGCGCGGCAGCCGATCGTTTGAACGTGACGCTAGACGGGCAGGGTTTCATCAGCGACGTCGTGCGCCTGGACACGCTTTCGCTGGCGTTGGCAGGCACGCGCGGCGCGCATACGTTGCATCTCAAAGCGCGCGGCAAGTTGCGCGAAGCGCCGCTGGATATGAACCTCGACGCGGCGGGCGCCGTCACGAACAGTCGAGGCAAGCCGGGCTGGAAAGGCACGATTCAGACGCTGACGAACCGCGGCGTGCCGAAGCTCGATCTGGCCGCGCCGTGGCAGCTCGAGGCGAGTGCCGAGCGCGTGCATCTTGGGCCGGCCAGGCTCGTCACGGGCGCGGGTGCGCTCTCGCTTGCAAACTTCGATTACGGCGAAGGCCAACTCAAGACGGCGGGCACGATCGACACGCTCGACATCGCCCAGGTGCTGCATGTGGTGCAGTCGTTTACCGGCGAGCCGTCGTCCGTTGCGAGCGATCTGATCCTCGATGGCAAATGGAACGTCAATGCGGGGCAACGTGCGGACGGCTTCGTGGAAATCGTTCGCCGCAGCGGCGACGTCACCCTGCGCCGCGGCGGCGTGAACGATAGCGTCAAGGTGACGGTCACGGGCATACCCGGCCTGAGCGCGGAGAAGGGCGGCGTGGGTGCGCGCGTGCCACTGGGTATTTCGGCGTTACGCACGCGCGTCGACCTGTCGGCGCAGACCGCGCGTGCCACGGTGACGGCGGTGTCGTCGCTGGTCGGCACTCTCGATGCCGATGTGCAGGCCGGTCTGCGCGTGCAGGGCGGTATGCCGAGCGTGCCCGATGACGCGCCGCTCACCGGCCGCATCGCCGTCGCCATTCCGAACCTGTCGAAGTTCGAAGACCTGGCCGGCGCGCAATTCAGTTTCAAGGGACGGGCGAACCTCAACGTGACGCTGGCGGGGACGCTTGCGAAACCGCGGCCCACGGGGCAACTGACCGCCGACGATCTGTCCGTGCAGATGTTCGATACCGGCGTGAGCGTGAAGGACGGCAAGGTTCGCATCGACCTGACGCCGACCGAGATCGTCCTGCGCGACGTGGTCGTGACGGGCGGTGGCGGCGGCACGGCGCGCGCGACGGGCAATATCCGTCTCGACACACCGGAGCCCACGCTCGGCATCGCGCTGGTTGCGGACAGGTTGCAGTTGTTCGCGGCCCCCGACCGTCAGCTCTCGCTGACTGGCGAGGCGAAGGCGACCGGAAGTGGCGATGCGATGGCGGTCAATGGCAAATTCACCGTCGACCGTGCGCGTTTTGCGTTGCCGCCGACGAGCGCACCGAGGCTCGGCGACGACGTCGTCGTCGTGCGTGGCGGCGCTCAGGCGCGCACCAGGCCACTCGACCCGAAGGATGAAGCGGCACGCATCGGCGCGCAGCCGACCAGCCGCTTCTCACCGCACATCAACGTCGAGGTCAATCTCGGCCGAGACTTCCGCTTCGTCGGGGCCGGCGCGGACCTGTTGCTGCGCGGCAGCATGCGTGTGCAGAGCGATCCGCTCACGCCGATGCGTGCGACGGGGACCATCACCGTCGCCGAAGGAACGTATGAGGCCTTCGATCGCAAGCTCGCGATCGAACGCGGCGAGATCAACTTCGTCGGTCCGCTCGACAATCCCAACATCTACATTCAGGCCATGCGGCGCAATCAGGAGGTGGCTGCCGGCGTGCTCGTGACGGGCACGGTGCGGCAACCGCGTGTGTCGCTCGTGTCCGAGCCGAGCGTATCGGATGAGGAAAAGCTGTCGTGGCTGATGTTCGGTCACGGGCCGGATGGGGCAGGCCTGGGGCAGCGTCAGGCGATGGCGGGCGCGGCGACCGCATTGCTCGGCGCGACCGGCGGCAAGCGCATCATCAAGGATCTGGGCATCGACGAGTTCAGCATCGGCACCAGCGATTCGGGGCTGGCGGACGACGAGCAGGTCGTGAAGGTGGGCAAGGCGATCTCGGACAACTTCGCGCTGGGATACGAGCAGAGTCTGACGAGCGCGGCCAGTATCGTGAAGATCACATGGCAGGTGTCGCGTCGCTGGCAGCTTGCCTTGCGTACCGGTTCGCTCTCGGGCTTCGATGTGCTGTTCAATCGTCGCTTCGATTGACGGCGGGTTTGCCGGGCCTTCGGGCATTTGCGCATCCGGGGGCGGGCATGCCGTCGTGAAACGTGAAGAGGAGAAGGTAACGATGAAAATGTCGCTTGATCTTGAGCGCGGCGCGCATGATGCGCGCCGGGGCCTTCGCTGGGGAGTCGCTATGGGATTGTTCGCCAGTCTGTTGGGATTGTTCGGCTGCGATCAGCAGCAGATCGACAAAGTGCATGAAAAGGCGCGCGATACGTTCAATGCCGTCAAACCGGACGACATGCTGCTGCGCGATCTCAAGCCGGGGGTGAGCACCGAGGCGCAGGTGCGCGACCAGATGGGTAAGCCGGAAATCGTGTGGGAGAACGACGACGGCTCGCGACGTCTCGAATATCCGCGCGCGCCGGGCGGCCTGAAGACCTATATGGTCGACATCGGCGCCGACGGCAAACTGCGCCGTGTGACGCAGGCCCTGTCGGCCGAGAACTTCCAGCAGGTGCAGCCGGGGATGTCGCAAGACGAGGTACGGCGGCTGCTCGGCAAGCCGACCACGGTGGAGGAATACCGCCTGAAGAAGGAGACGGTGTGGAGCTGGCGGTGGCTCGAAGACGGCGTGAACTCGCCGGGCATGTTCAATGCCCACTTCGGGCCGGACGGCCGGGTGACGGTGACGTCGCGCTCGCCCGACCCGGCATCGGAGCGTCCCTGACGTATCTGCGGTGCGTGTGGCGCACCGGGCGGGGGACGTTCATTGCGGCGTCGCGCCCGTCACCTTGGTCGACGGCGACGTCTGTGCCGATTGTGCGTGCGCTGCCGAATGGCGGTGACGGTTCGTCACCATCCGGTCATGCAGGCGCACGATGATCCGGCTTCCCGTTTTCTCGAAGGCGAACGGCAGCACCGCATGCACCAGGCAGGCGAGCAAAGCGCCCAGCAAGGGAAGGGCGAACGACAGCGCGGAACCCATGTGCTGGAGATAGCTTTCGCCGACAGAGGCAGGATGGCGAGTGAAGACTTTCATAAGGACCTCTGTTTCAGGAATGTTTCCAAAGTCTACCTGCGTGCATGAGGTAAAGGCTTTCAAATGTCCTCCCAAATCGGGTAGGATTTGGAAAAGTTTTTCCTTTCGGGGGCCATGGTGGACAAAACCGATCTCGCAATTCTCGAAAATCTGCAAGCCGATGCCTCGCGCTCGCTTGGCGAACTGGCCGAGGCCGTGCATCTGTCACCCACACCGTGCTGGCGCCGCGTGCAGCGGCTGCGCGAAAACGGCGTCATTACCGGACAGGTGACGCTGTGTGATCCGCAGCAACTCGATCTGCGAGTGACGGCCTTCGTCTTCATCAAGGCGGCCACCCACAGTGAGGACTGGATGCTCCGTTTCGTGGCCGGGGCGCGGGAATTGCCGGAGATCGTCGAAATTCACCGTATGGCGGGCGATATCGACTATTTGCTCAAGGTCTATCTGCCGGACATCGCGGCTTATGACCGCTTTTACAAAAAACTCATCCGCGTGGCCGATTTACAAGACATCAGCGCCAGCTTCTCGATGGAGACGGTGAAGTTCACCACGGCGCTGCCGGTGGATCATCTGCGATGACCGTGGCATCCGGGCACCGGTAAGACGCCGTCGAATCGTCGTCACAAAATCAAACACCCCGAGGCCGGCTGGGCGGCACTCGGGGTGTTGAGCGTGCAACGCGTGTGTCTTACTTCACACGCATGCCCGGCTTGGCGCCGTTATGCGGCTCGAGAATGTAGATACCCGGTTCGGCCTTCTCGTCAGCGGCCGACGCCGCCAGCACCATCCCTTCCGACATGCCGAACTTCATCTTGCGCGGCGCGAGGTTGGCGACCATCACCGTGAGCTTGCCGACCAGCACTTCGGGCCGGGGATAAGCCGACTTGATGCCCGAGAAAACGTTGCGGGTTTGCGCTTCGCCCACGTCGAGGGTGAGTTGCAGGAGCTTGTCCGATCCGTCGACTGCCTTGCAATCGACGATGCGCGCAATGCGCAGGTCGATTTTCGCGAAATCGTCGATGGTGACGATCCCGTCGTCGGTCTTGCCGGTCGTCGCGGCGGCCTTTTCCGTCTTTTCCGTCTTTTCGGCCTTCGCGGTCCCCGCGGTCCCCGCGGTCTCCGCGGTTTTCGCCGATTTGTCCTTGCCCTTGGCCGCCGCGGCGTCGCTCGCCGGCGCGCCCGCTTGCAACGAGTCGCGGTTGGCCGCGAGCAGCGCCTCGATCTGCTTGCCTTCGACGCGCGTCATCAGATGTTTGTAGGCCGAGATGGCGGTATCGGCGCTGAGCGCACGCCCGATGTCCTGCCACGTTTGCGGTGCGATGTTCAGGAACTGTTCCACCGCCTGCGCCGTGGCCGGCAACACCGGCTTGAGATACAGGGTGAGCAGGCGGAAGGCTTCCAGGCACACCGAGCAGGCCTCGTGCAGCGCGCCGGCCTGTGCCGGATCCTTGGCCAGATCCCACGGCTTGACCGTGTCGACGTAACCGTTGATCGCGTCGGCCTGCTCCATCACCAGACGCAGCGCCTTGCCGAACTCGCGGCCTTCGTAATAGACGGCGATTTGCTGGGCGGCGGCGCGCACCTGTTCGAGCAACGGTGCCTGCATGGCGTGCGCCGACACACGGCCGTCGAAACGCTTGATGAGGAAACCCGCCGCGCGGCTGGCGATGTTGACATACTTGCCGACCAGATCGCTGTTCACGCGCGCGACGAAGTCGTCGAGATTCAGGTCGAGGTCTTCCATCGTGTTGCCGAGCTTGGCGCCGATGTAATAGCGCAGCCATTCCGGATTCAGACCCGTGTCGATGAAGCTCTGTGCCGTAATGAACGTACCGCGCGACTTCGACATTTTCTGGCCGTCCACGGTCAGGAAACCGTGCGCGTACACGTTGGTCGGCGTGCGGTGGCCCGAGAATTCGAGCATCGCCGGCCAGAACAGCGTGTGGAAGTACAGGATGTCCTTCCCGATGAAGTGGTACTGCTCGGTGGTCGAACCGGGCTTGACCCATTCCTCGAAGTTCAGGCCGCGCCTGGCGCACAGATTCTTGAAGCTGGCGTAGTAGCCGACCGGTGCGTCGAGCCACACATAGAAATACTTGCCCGGCGCGCCCGGAATCTCGAAGCCGAAGTACGGCGCGTCGCGCGAGATGTCCCAGTCGGCGAGCGTCGATTCGCCGTCTTCGCCGAGCCATTCCTTCATCTTGTTGGCGGCTTCCGGCTGGGCGAGTCCGGACACCCACTGGCGCAGGAACTGCTCGCAGCGCTTGTCCGAGAGTTTGAAGAAGTAGTGCGTGGACGTCTTGCGGACCGGCGTGGCGCCCGAGACGACCGAGTACGGGTTGAGCAGGTCGGTCGGCGCGTAGGTCGAGCCGCAGACTTCGCACGAGTCGCCATATTGGTCCTTGGCGCCGCACTTCGGGCATTCGCCCTTGATAAAGCGGTCCGGCAGGAACATCTCCTTGACCGGGTCGTACGCCTGCTCGATGTCGCGCGCTTCGATCAGGCCCCGTTCCTTGAGGGCGATATAGACGCTCTCGGACAATTCGCGGTTTTCTTCCGAGTCCGTCGAATAGTAGTTGTCGAACGAGATGTTGAAACTGTCGAAGTCGCGCTTGTGTTCCGTCCAGACGCGATCGATCAGCTGTTTCGGCGTCAGGCCTTCCTTCTCCGCGCGCAGCATGACCGGCGTGCCGTGTGTGTCGTCCGCCCCGACGTAGTACACCTCATGGCCCTGCATTCGCATGAACCGTACCCAGATGTCGGTCTGGATGTACTCCACCAGGTGGCCGATGTGGATCTGGCCATTGGCGTACGGCAATGCGGATGTAACGAGAATGCGGCGGGACATGGGGATTGACTGTGGTGGGTTGAGAGATACACGAAAGGACGATTCTAGCAGGCGGGGCGGGTTGACGCCCAAACGGGCGTCCCGGACGGCGAATCGGTGCCGGGTTGGCACGCCGTCGGGCAAGCGGCCAAAAAAAAAGCCGGAACCAGGTTCCGGCATAACTAGGCACACGTAACGTCAATAACAAAGAGGAGATGAAAGCGCCCACGGTAGGCACTTCCGAAGGGTCTGAGCGATCACGCGGGGGATTAGTTCAACCGATGTGCCGACTTTCGATGTTGCGTTGCAGCATGCGTGGCGGACGGTGAAGCGGACGGTGAAACGGAGGGGAGCGGCGAGGGGGCATGCAAACGCACACCCGCCGGAGCGGGCATGCGCTTGGACCTGGCGGGTCAGCCGCGCGGCGCTTGCTGTTGCTGCGGGGCTTGCAGCAGGATTTCGACGCGACGGTTCTGGGCGCGGCCTTCGGCGGTGTTATCGGGCGCCACCGGCTGGCTCGAACCGACGCCGACGCCTTGCAGACGACGGGCGTCGACACCGCGGCTCGTCAGGAACTGGATCACGCTGTTCGCACGGTTTTGCGACAGCGGAATGTTGATCTTGTCCCCACCGGTGCTGTCGGTGTGACCGATCACGCGAGCGGTGATGCCCGGGTTCTGATTGAGCGAATTGGCCAGATCCGTGAGCACGGCTGCGAAATTCGGCTTGATGGCGTACTGATTGGTATCGAAGGTCACGTCGCTGGGCACGTTGACCTGAAGCTGCCCGTCCGGACGCTCGGAGATCTGCGTGCCCGTACCGGCCGTGTGGCCGCCCAGTGCATTCTTGATCGATTGCCAGTTGTAACCGGTGGCGCCGCCGGCGGCTGCGCCTACCGCGGCCCCGATCAGGGTGCCCGTAGTGTTGCCACCGATGAGGTTGCCCAGACCTGCCCCGACCGCCGCGCCGACACCGGTGCCGACCGCCGTGTTCGTGCCCTGCTGCGTCTGGCACCCGGCGAGCATGGCAGCGGCAACCAGTACGAGCGCGGAAGCGCGCAGAGTGTTCTTCTTCATTTGAGGCTCCTTATCGATTAGCTAGCTGTGATGAAACACGCGTAAGCACTTCGTCGAAGCACGCGCGCGCCGCAGGGGTTTTGAACCTGACGGCGCGACGTCTTTTACAATAGCGCTGAGCTTCAACCGCAGGCAAGGACAAATTGCCGCGACGGCTGGTTCCCCATAACACGCGCGCCTCGAATGCTAGTCGAGAGCGTGCGCCACGGTTGTTACAAGTTGTTAGCGCAACGCCGGGCTTTCCCGGCGCGCCTCGACAGAGCGAGAGACCCACATGGAAGTCGCCCAAATCAATGAAGTGCTGCGTGGCATCGTCGTCCCGGACACAGGCCTCGACCTGATCGCCGGAAAGTATGTCAAGGAAGTCGCGGCCGAGCACGGTCACGTCGCTATCACGATCGAATTCGGCTATCCCGCGAAAAGTCAGTTCGAAGCGATGCGCACGCGAATCGCCGAGGCCGTCGGCAAACTCCCCGGTGTCGAGCGTGTGGCCGTCGACGTCGGCCAGAAGATCGTATCGCACGCCGTTCAACGCCGGGTGAAGCTCCTTCCCAATGTCAGGAACATCGTGGCCGTCGCGTCCGGCAAGGGCGGGGTCGGCAAGAGCACCACGGCGGTGAATCTGGCGCTCGCGCTGGCCGCCGAGGGCGCCAGTGTCGGTATTCTCGATGCCGACATCTACGGCCCGTCGCTGCCGACGCTGCTGGGCATTCACGGCAAGCCGGAATCGAAAGACGGCAAGACGCTCGAACCGATGATCGGCCATGGCCTGCAAACCAGTTCCATCGGCTTTCTGATCGAGCCGGACAACCCGATGGTCTGGCGCGGCCCGATGGTCACGCAGGCGCTCGAACAATTGCTCAATCAGACCAACTGGCGCGACCTCGATTACCTGATCGTCGATATGCCGCCTGGCACGGGCGACGTCCAGCTCACGCTCGCCCAGAAGGTGCCTGTCACCGGCGCGGTCATCGTCACGACGCCGCAGGACCTGGCGTTGCTCGACGCGCGCAAGGGCCTGAAGATGTTCGAGAAGGTCGGCGTGCCGATCCTCGGTCTGATCGAGAACATGAGCCTGCACATCTGCTCGAACTGCGGCCACGAAGAGCCGATCTTCGGCGTGGGCGGCGGCGAGCGCATGAGCCATGATTTCGACGTCGACCTGCTTGGCAAGCTGCCGTTGGAGATGAGCATTCGCGTGCATGCCGATGCCGGCATGCCGAGCGTGGTGGGCGACCCGGACGGCCGTGTGGCCGAGCTTTACAAGGCCATCGCCCGCAAGGTCGCCGTCAAGGTCGCGGCCAGGCAGAAGGACATGACCAGCAAGTTCCCGTCCATCGTCGTCCAGAACACGTAAGGGCAAGGGGATCGGGCCGGTGCGGGTGAAAACATCACCGCACCGCAACAATCGCGTAAAATACGCCCACTTTTTACGTACCACCCCAATTCAGGCCCAGACATGAGCATCAAGTCCGACAAATGGATCCGGCGTATGGCCGAAGAGCACGGCATGATCGAGCCCTTCGAGCCGTCGCAGATCCGGTATTCCCAGGACGGGCAAAAGATCGTCAGCTACGGCACGTCGAGCTACGGCTACGACATCCGCTGTGCGCCTGAATTCAAGGTCTTCACGAACATCAACTCGACCATCGTCGATCCGAAGAACTTCGACGAGAAGTCCTTCGTCGATGTCGAGAGCGATGTCTGCATCATTCCGCCGAACTCGTTCGCACTCGCACGCACCGTCGAGTACTTCCGCATTCCGCGAAGCGTGCTCACCGTGTGTCTGGGCAAGTCGACGTACGCCCGCTGCGGCATCATCGTGAACGTGACGCCGTTCGAACCCGAATGGGAGGGCTACGTGACCCTGGAATTCTCCAACACGACGCCGCTGCCGGCGAAGATCTACGCCAACGAAGGCGTCGCTCAGGTCCTGTTCTTCGAATCCGACGAAGTCTGCGAGACGTCGTACAAGGATCGCGGTGGCAAGTATCAGGGACAGCGTGGTGTCACGCTGCCGAAAACCTAGCCTGCCAGACTCGCACTCGCCGCCGGTGAGCACCCCACATTTCGCAATGCCCCAGAGCCACGGCCATGTCGGACCGTGGCTCGTTCTTTTGTCGAAGGAACGCCAATGAAATTCCGTTTTCCGATCGTCATCATCGACGAGGACTTCCGCTCCGAAAATATCTCGGGATCCGGGATTCGCTCCTTGGCGGAGGCTATCGAAGCCGAGGGCATGGAGGTCAACGGTCTCACCAGCTACGGTGATCTGACCTCGTTCGCGCAGCAGGCGAGCCGTGCGTCGAGCTTCATTCTGTCCATCGACGACGATGAGTTCGGCACGTTCTCCAGCGAGGCGGGCGGCGAAGGCGAGGGCGAACTGGCGCTGGCCATCATCAACCTGCGTGCCTTCGTGCAGGAAGTGCGTCGTCGCAATCCGGATATTCCGATTTTCCTGTACGGTGAGACGCGCACGTCGCGCCATATCCCGAACGACATTCTGCGCGAGCTGCACGGCTTCATTCACATGTTCGAAGACACGCCGGAGTTCGTGGCGCGTCACATCATTCGTGAGGCCAAGTCATACCTCGACTCGCTGCCGCCGCCGTTCTTCCGCTCGCTCACGCATTACGCCGCCGACGGCTCGTACTCGTGGCATTGCCCGGGGCACTCGGGCGGCGTGGCGTTCCTGAAGAGTCCGGTCGGTCAGATGTTCCACCAGTTCTTCGGTGAAAACATGCTGCGCGCGGACGTTTGCAACGCCGTGGAAGAACTCGGCCAGCTGCTCGACCACAATGGGCCGGTGGGGGCGTCGGAGCGCAACGCGGCGCGCATTTTCAATGCCGATCACCTCTTCTTCGTGACGAACGGCACGTCGACGTCGAACAAGATCGTCTGGCATGCGACCGTTGCGCCGGGCGACATCGTCGTGGTCGACCGCAACTGCCACAAGTCGATCCTGCACGCGATCACCATGACGGGCGCGGTGCCGGTGTTCCTCACGCCGACGCGCAACCACCTCGGCATCATCGGCCCGATCCCGAAGTCGGAATTCGAGCCGGAAGTCATTCGCGCCAAGATCGAAGCGAACCCGTTCGCGCGTGAAGTGCTGGAGCGCGACCCGAACGCCAAGCCGCGTATTCTGACGATCACGCAGAGCACGTATGACGGCGTGATTTACAACGTCGAAATGATCAAGGACGTGCTGGGCAACAACATCGATACGCTGCATTTCGACGAAGCCTGGCTGCCGCACGCCGCGTTCCACGAGTTTTACCGCGACATGCATGCCATCGGCGAAGGCCGTCCGCGCTCGTCGGAAGCGACGATTTACGCCACGCACTCCACGCACAAGCTGCTCGCCGGTATTTCGCAGGCGTCGCAGATCGTGGTGCAGGACTCGGACGCCCGCACGTTCGACACGTACCGATTCAATGAGGCGTATCTGATGCACACGTCGACCTCGCCACAGTACGCGATCATCGCGTCCTGCGACGTGGCCGCGGCCATGATGGAGCCGCCGGGCGGCACGGCGCTGGTCGAAGAGTCCATCGTCGAAGCGCTCGACTTCCGCCGCGCCATGCGCAAGGTGGATCAGGAATACGGCGACTCCTGGTGGTTCTCGGTCTGGGGCCCGGAGAATCTGGGCGACGAGGGCACGATTCAGCGCGAAGACTGGGTGCTGCGGGCCAACGACCGCTGGCACGGCTTCGGCGATCTGGCCGACGGCTTCAACATGCTCGACCCGATCAAGGCGACGATCATCACGCCGGGACTCGACGTGGACGGCGAGTTCGGCGAGAGCGGCATCCCGGCGGCGATCGTCACCAAGTATCTGGCCGAGCACGGCATCATCGTGGAGAAGACGGGGCTGTATTCGTTCTTCATCATGTTCACCATCGGCATCACCAAGGGCCGCTGGAACTCGATGCTGACCGAGTTGCAGCAGTTCAAGGACGACTACGATCACAATCGTCCGCTGTGGCGTGTGCTGCCGGAGTTCGTGGCGCAATTCCCGCGCTACGAGCGTATCGGCCTGCGTGACCTGTGCGATCAGATCCACAGTGTCTACAAGGCGAACGACGTGGCGCGCGTAACGACCGAGATGTACCTCTCGGACATGCAGCCCGCCATGAAGCCGACGGACGCTTTCTCGAAGCTCGCGCACCGCCAGATCGACCGGGTGCCGATCGACGAACTGGAAGGCCGCGTGACGAGCGTGCTCCTCACGCCGTACCCCCCGGGCATTCCGCTGCTGATTCCGGGCGAGCGTTTCAATGCCGCGATCATCGAGTACCTGCGCTTTGCACGCGACTTCAACGAGCGCTTCCCTGGCTTCCATACCGACATCCACGGTCTGGTGGTCGAAGAGGTCGACGGGCGTCCCGAGTACTTCGTGGACTGCGTGCGTCAGTAACCTCCAGTAACGGCGGCATGGCAGGCGTGAGGCGGGCGGCTCGTGCCGCTCGTGCCGCTGCGGTCGCGCGGCGATCGGGCTCATCGGACGGCCCCGTGTGAATGCACGGGGCCGTTTTGTTTTCGCGGCATCGTGAGGCGGAGGCGGCCGGGCGCCGCGCGAGGCGGTATATACGCGCTTTGCCGATGTCGGTATTTCAATTCGCGCTCATACGCGCGCTGCGTTGTCCGACGTATTCACCGTGGCGACCCACGATCTCCGGTGAAAACACGCCAACATCGTTGAAATCGAAGTGGTGCGACGCAAAGCGCAAGTTTTGTGTTGCGGCTCGATTTAGATAAAGTTGGGATATTTCCCACGGATTCGCGGGATGCCGATTGCTACACTCATCGCACTTTTTGTCGCGGGGAAATGCATGGAAATCACCAGAGAATTGGCGTTCGGCACGTACGGCACGCTCGTATGCGCCACGCTGGTGCTGTTGCTCGGACGCAAGCTGGTCGAATGGTTTGGGCCGTTGCGCACGTACAGCATCCCGGAACCGGTGGCCGCCGGGTTGCTGGTCGCCCTGGGGGCGCTCACCCTGCGTGAGTTTGCCGGCGTCGAATTGAAGTTCGACACGACGTTGCAGGGGCCGCTGATGCTGGCGTTCTTCGCGACCATTGGCTTGTCGGCCAATCTCGCGAGCCTGAAGGCCGGCGGCAAGCGGCTGGTGCTGTTTCTGGGCATCGTGGCCGCGATGCTCGTCATGCAGAACGCGATCGGGCTGGGACTGGCGATGTCGATGGGACTGCCGCCGGGCGTCGGGTTGCTCGGCGGGTCGATCACGCTCGCGGGCGGGCATGGCACGGGCGCCGCGTGGGGGGAGACGCTCACGTCGCGCTACGGCGTGCAGTCGGCGCTCGAAATCGCGATGGCCTGCGCAACGTTCGGGCTGGTGCTTGGCGGCCTGCTGGGCGGGCCGGTGGCGCGTTATCTGGTCGGCCGCCTGGCACGTGCGGGCGACGGTGCGCCCGGCGCCCATGCCGCCGGCGACGCAGCCCCGGAAGGCTTCGAGCAACCGCACACGGTGCGCCTCATCACGGCGCAGGCGCTGATCGAGACGGTGGCAATGATCGCCATCTGCCTGCTCGGCGGAGAAATCGTCGCGCGCATGCTCTCGGAATCTGCATTCGAATTGCCGACGTTCGTCTGTGTGCTCTTCACTGGCGTGGTCGTGCGTAACGTGTTGTCGCTGGTCGGCTACGAGGTCTTCGAGCGCTCGCTCTCGGTGCTTGGCAACGTCAGCCTGTCGCTCTTTCTCGCGATGGCACTCATGGCACTGCGACTGTGGGATCTCTCGACGCTCGCCTTGCCCATCATCGTGATTCTGGTCGTGCAGGCGGTGGCGATGGCTGCATTCGCGATCTTCGTGACGTTCAGGGTGATGGGGCGCAACTACGATGCGGCGGTGCTGGCCGCGGGGCACTGCGGCTTCGGACTGGGCGCGACGCCCACGGCGATTGCCAACATGCAGGCGGTGACCGAGCGTTTCGGCCCGTCGCATATCGCGTTCCTGATCGTGCCGATGGTCGGCGCGTTCTTCATCGACATTCTCAACGCGCTGGTCATCAAGGGATTTCTGTCGCTGCCGGTGTTCTGAGCGCCTGAACGCAACGGTGCCTGCCGCAGGTCGATCACATGAAAATTGCCACCCGAGGGTGGCAATTTTCATTGGCGGGGACGACGCGAGCGCGCTTACTTCGCGAGCTTGGCGCGTGCGGCCGCGATGGCGCGCTGTACTTGCGCGGGCGCCGTACCGCCGATGTGGTTACGGCTGGCGACCGAGCCTTCGAGCGTGAGGTATTCGAAGACGTCTTCGCCGACGAGCGGCGAGAACTTCTGCAACTCGGCCAGCGACAGGTCGGCCAGATCGATGTCGCGATCCGAGCAGATCTTCACGGCGTGTGCGACGATCTCGTGGGCGTCGCGAAACGGCAGGCCTTTCTTCACCAGATAGTCGGCCAGATCGGTGGCCGTCGAGAAACCTTGCAGCGCGGCGTTGCGCATGTTGGCTTCGCGCACCTTGATGCCTGGCACCATGTCGGCGAAGATCCGCAGCGTGTCGATCACGGTGTCGACCGTATCGAACAACGGTTCCTTGTCTTCCTGATTGTCCTTGTTGTACGCGAGCGGCTGGCCTTTCATCAGCGTGAGCAGGGCGATCAGATGGCCGTTCACGCGGCCGGTCTTGCCCCGCGCGAGCTCGGGCACGTCCGGGTTCTTCTTTTGCGGCATGATCGAGCTGCCCGTGCAGAAACGGTCGGCCAGATCGATGAATCCCACGCGCGGGCTCATCCACAGCACCAGTTCTTCCGAGAAGCGGGAGACGTGCGTCATCACGAGTGCGGCGGCGGCGGTGAATTCGATGGCGAAGTCGCGATCCGAAACGGCGTCGAGCGAATTCGTGCAGACCTCTTCAAAGCCGAGCGTGGCGGCCACGCGCTCGCGATCGATCGAGTAGCTGGTGCCGGCCAGCGCCGCGGCGCCCAAGGGCAGACGGTTCACGCGGCGGCGCACGTCGAGCATGCGCTCGGCATCGCGGCTGAACATCTCGAAGTACGCCATCAGGTGATGGCCGAACGTCACCGGCTGGGCGACCTGAAGGTGGGTAAAGCCGGGCAGGATTGTCGCGCTGTGCTGGTCGGCCAGATCGAGCAGCGCACGGCGCAGGTCGCCGAGATGTCTGCCGATGCGGTCGATTTCGCTGCGCAGCCACAGGCGGATGTCGGTGGCCACCTGATCGTTGCGCGAGCGGCCGGTATGCAGACGCTTGCCGGCGTCGCCGATCAGCGCGGTCAGGCGCGCTTCGATGTTGAGGTGAACGTCTTCGAGATCCAGTTGCCACTCGAACTGACCGCCTTCGATCTCGCTGCGGATCTGCGCCATGCCGCGCTGAATGTCGGCCAGGTCCTGGGCACTGATGATGCCCTGTGCGGCCAGCATGTCGGCGTGAGCGAGCGAACCCTCGATGTCGAACAGCGCGAGTCGCTTGTCGAAGAACACCGACGCGGTATAGCGCTTGACGAGATCGGAAACGGGTTCGGAAAAGCGTGCCGACCAGGCTTCGCCTTTCTTGTGGAGTTGGGAGGTCATTTTCGTAGCGTGGCTAGTCGTGGGGCCCGTTCAGGCCCGTTGGCGCAAACCGTGGCAGAGCACGGCAAACCGCAATTATACAACCCCGGCGAGTGCGCCATGACTGCCCGCGGGCCGGGGGGCGGCAGGCGGCAAGCGTCGTTACCGCCCCCCGGTTCACCTGGAAGCCATGGAAAGTGTCCAGACGCGCGGCGGCGCCGACAGACATAGCCCGGAAGTCGCTTCGTCGAATGCCGCGCGTTGCAGCGCTTCCAGCTTGGCCGTTCGGGCGATGCGCTCGCGTGCCTGATGGATGCGCGCCAATCGCGATGGATCGTCGGGCAGCGCGCACAGACGCCCGAGATCGTGCATCAGCGACGTGCCCAGTTTGTCGAGCGCGGGACGCAACCGGGTCACCAGATCGACGGGTTCGCCCGGTGCACTGCCATCGCGCATCCAGCGAGCCAGCAAGGCCGTCTGCACCAGCTTGCCCGCCTCGATCTGGAGACGGAAGAAGGTGCGCGCCTGCGCGGGCGTCAGGCCGAACTGGGCTGCGCGCTCGCCCACGCTGTCGAGCAGCGCCTGCTCGCGAGGCGTGTCCTGCACCGGTTTGCCCGATGCAAACTTGTTGCGCGCCACCGCCTCGCTGATCGCCAGCCGCTCGAGAATGCCGTTCATCAGCGGGTCCAGCACGGGATCGACGACGGGCCGCGGTTTCGCGGGATGGGCAGGCGCGCCGGCCATCGCCTGAGATACGAGACGTACCGCGAAGCCGCGCACACCGTGAGGCGCTGCGGCCAGCGGATGAACGATGGAAGCGCCTGTCGTACCGATGTCCCGATCCGGCAAGGCGGTGTCCCCCGGGCCTGCACGCGCGCCCACGCAGAACGTAAGAAGCGTGGAGGTGACGAGTAGCGCTATCCGTCGTGTGAAGGTTGTGCGTCCAGTGCGTGTGTTGGCATCGGCTTGCATGATGGATTGGCCCCCGGCAGCCATCGTGTCGAATGCGTCGAAATATACCGTCCTATCCGTCGACTGTCGTTGGGCAGATTCCCAAGGGGGCGATGGAACGCCCCTTGGAAGCCCGCCTGCCGGCGCGTTCAGCCCGTATTGCGCAAGCCCGCGGCAATGCCGTTGATGGACAGATGGATGCCGCGGCGCGCACGCTCGTCCGACTCACCGGCGCGATGCCGGCGCAGCAACTCGACTTGCAAGTGGTTGAGCGGGTCGAGGTACGGGAAGCGGTTCTTGATGGACCGGGCGAGCAGCGGATTGTCCGCCAAACGCTCTTCGTGACCGGTGATCATCGCGAGCGCCTGCGACGTGCTTTGCCACTCGGCGACGATGCGATCGAACACGCGCTTGCGCAACTTTTCGTCCGGCACCAGTTCGGCGTAACGCGACGCCACCGCCAGATCCGTCTTGGCAAGCACCATGTCCATGTTCGAGAGCAGGTTCGCGAAGAACGGCCAGCGCTTGACCATCTGACGCAGCGTATCGAGTCGCTTGTCGCGATCGGCCTCATCCGCCTTGTTCGCCTTCTTTGCGTTGCTGCCATCGCCTTTGAGATAAGCGCTCACCGCACTGCCGAAGCCATACCAGCCGGTCAGCAGCAAACGGCACTGGCCCCACGAGAAGCCCCACGGAATGGCGCGCAGGTCTTCGATACGGCGATGCTTCGGATCGGAGAACTTGCGCGATGCCGGACGCGAGCCGATGTTGAGCTCCGCGATCTCCGCAATCGGCGTGGCCGAGAAGAAGTAGTCGGTGAAGCCGGGTGTCTCGTACACGAGGTCGCGATACGCGGCAAATGCCGTATCGGAGAGCGACTGCATGACGGCCTCGTAGGCGGCCAGACGCGGCGGTTGATTGCGGCTCGGCAGCAGCGTCGCTTCAAGCGTCGCAGCGACGATGGTCTCCAGATTGCGGCGTCCGATTTCCGGGTTGGCAAACTTGCTCGCGATGATTTCGCCTTGCTCCGTGAGACGGATCTGGCCGTTCACCGTGCCCGGCGGCTGCGACAGAATCGCTTGATAGGTCGGGCCGCCGCCGCGTCCGACGGTGCCGCCCCGGCCGTGGAACAGGCGCAGGCGAATGCCCTTTTCCTCGAACAGGCGCACCAGCGCGAGTTCGGCCTTGTAAAGCTCCCAGTTGGACGTGAGGAAGCCGCCGTCCTTGTTGCTGTCGGAGTAGCCGAGCATGACCTCCTGCTCGCCGCCCTGCGCGGTCACGACGCCGGACATGCCCGGAATGTCGAAGAACTCGCGCATGATGACCGGCGCGTTGCGCAAGTCGGCAATCGTCTCGAACAGCGGAATGACCATCGCGCCGACCTTCGGCTCGACAGCCTTGTTGCCCGCGCCGCTCTCATGTTCGAGGGCGCCCCGAAAGAGTCCGGTCTCCTTTTGCAGCAGCATCACTTCGACCAGATCGCTCACCGTTTCCGTGTGCGAAATGATGTAGTTGCGTACCGCCCGCGTGCCGAAGCGCGCGCGGATGTCGCGCGCCGCCGCGAATACGGCGAGTTCATCGCGCGTACGCTGCGAGTAATCGAGGTACGGCGAGAAGAGCGGTCGCGCCTCGCGCAGTTCGCGCAGCAGCAACGCGAGCTTCTCATGCTCGTCGAGCTTCGCGTAATTCGCTTCGACGCCGGCCTTGGCGAACAACTCCGCGATGACCGCTTCGTGAACGTCCGAGCTTTGACGCAGGTCGATGCTCGCGAGGTGAAAGCCGAACACTTCGGCTGCCCGCACGAGCGGTCCCAGGCGCTGCGAAACCAGCGCGCCGCCGTGGTGCGCCATGAGCGACGCAACGACCGTATTCAGGTCGGAAATGAACTCGCTGACATCCAGATACGGCGTGGCATCGCCCACGGCGCCGCGATGTGGCACATGGCCGACCCATTCGCGCGCGGTCGCCGCCAGTCGCGCGTACACGCCGATGAGTGCGCGTCGATAGGGTTCGTCGGTACGGTGCGGGGAGTCGTCGGGCGAGCGCCGCGCGAGCGTGAGCAACGCGTCGCTGGCCCCGGCGAGCAGTTGCGAGACCGATAGTTCCGCGCCCAGCAAGTGCACTTGTTCGAGGTAGTGCGCGAAGATTTCCGTCGCCTGGCGCGTAATTGCCAGTTGCAGCGTCTGCGCAGTCACGTTCGGGTTGCCGTCGCGATCGCCGCCGATCCAGCTGCCCATTTGCAGGAAGCGCCCGAGGCCTTCGGAGCGTACGCTGGGTACGGCGTCGTGCAGTTCGGCGGCGACGTCGTCGTACAGCGCGGGAATTTCGGAAAGGAACGTGCTGCGGTAGTACGACAGCGCGTTCTCGATTTCGTCTGCCACCGTCAGGCGCGAACTGCGCAGCATGCGCGTTTGCCATAGCGTGGTGACGTAGGCGCGCATCGATTCGGTGTTGCGTGACGATTCGCGCTCGGTGAGGGCGTCGTCGCGATGTTCCAGCAGGCGCGCGATTTCGCGCTCGGCGTCGAGAATGCTCTTGCGCTGGACTTCGGTCGGGTGCGCGGTGAGCACCGGCACGATGAGAGCGCTGGCGAAGAAGGCTTGCAGCGTGGCGGGATCGTCGCGGCCGGCATCCTTCAGGCTTTGCAGGGCGGCGCTCAGGCTGCCGGGCTGGGGGCGGCTGCCCGCGAGCGCGTGCACGCGGCGGCGGCGGTTGTGATGACGATCCTCGGCGATGTTCGCCAGATGCGAGAAGTAGCTGAACGCCCGCACGACCTGGATGGCGTGCTCGTTGGTCAGGCCGTTGAGCAGTTTGTCCAGTGCCCTCGCGGCGCTGCGGTCGCCTTCGCGGTGAAAGCGCACGGCGTTCTGGCGAATCGTCTCGACCAGATCGAAGGCGTCGCTGCCTTGTTGCTCGCGCAGCACGTCTCCGAGCAGACGGCCGAGGAAGCGGATGTCCTCGCGCAGCGGGGCGTCCTTGTCTTCACGCGAGCGGCGGGGCCGGGACTGGAGCGCCGCAACGGCCGATGCGGACTTGTCCGCCCCGTTGGGCGTCGCCCCGGGCCGCGACTGACGGGCAGTACGCGACGGGATGGACGGTGTGGATGGGGGGGCTGTCACCGCGGCTGCTGCTTTCGCGGGTGACGTCTTGCCGACCGACTTGGCCAGACCCTCTTTCGGGGCTTTTGCCTTTGCGCTGCTCTTCATGTCGCTCCTCTCGCGACCCGCCGTTCGGGCCGGTCAAGCGTGTTACCATTTTTTCTTTTGGTCTTCACGCGGTTGCTGAATGAACTTCGCTTCTCCTGAAACCCTGGTGATCGCATCGCGCGAGAGCCGCCTTGCCATGTGGCAAGCCGAACACGTGCGTGACGCGCTGCACAAATTATATCCGCAGTGTCACGTGAGTATTCTCGGAATGACCACTCGTGGTGACCAGATTCTCGACCGGTCGCTCGCCAAGGTCGGCGGCAAGGGGTTGTTCGTCAAGGAACTCGAACTGGCGCTGGCCGACGGCCGTGCCGATCTCGCCGTCCATTCCCTGAAAGACGTGCCGATGCAGTTGCCCGACGGTTTCGCGCTGGCCGCCGTGATGGAGCGTGAAGACCCGTGCGACGCTTTCGTCAGCAACGACTACGACAGCCTGGATGCCTTGCCGGCCGGGGCGGTCGTCGGGACGTCGAGCCTGCGCCGCGAAGTCAGCCTGCGCGAGCGCTATCCGCATCTGAAAGTCGCCCCGTTGCGCGGCAATCTCGACACACGTCTGGGCAAGCTCGACCGGGGCGATTTCGCCGCCATCATTCTGGCTGCAGCGGGCCTCAAGCGCCTTGGGCTGGGCTCGCGCATCCGCGCCGTGATTCCGGCCGATGCGAGCCTGCCGGCCGCCGGGCAGGGCGCCCTCGGCATCGAGGTGCGCGCCGGGCGTCCCGAAATCCTGCAATGGCTCGCACCGTTGCAGGATGCCAACACTACGCTGGCCGTTAGCGCCGAACGGGCGGTCTCGCGAGCCTTGGGCGGATCGTGTCAGGTGCCGCTGGGCGCCTACGCCGAATTTTCCGCGCAAGGCGATCTGGCGCTGCGCGCTTTCATCGCGTCGACGGACGGTGCCACGGTACTCCGCGCACAGGGCGCCGCCCGGGTCGCGCCGGGCGATGTGGCCGGTGCCGAGGCGCTGGGCCGGCAGGTGGCGCAGGAACTGATCGATGCCGGCGGGCTGGCATTGGTGCCGCCGTCCGCGCCGAAGGACGCCGTTTGACGCCGCGCGTGCCCACTTCACCGGATCCTGCGGACTCACCGGACTCATCGAACGCTCCGGCCGTCCCGGAGGCCCCGGCTGCCCCGGACGTTGCGGCGCGTGCGGTGGCCGCACCGGTCGCGCCGTGCGCGATCCTCACGCGTCCGGAGGGGCAGGCCGACTCGCTCGCCCGTGCGCTGAACGCCGAGGGCATCGACGCCCTCGAATTCCCCTTGCTGGATATCGCACCGCAAGCCGATCCTGCGGCATTGGCGGCGCTCGACGGCGCCTTGCGTTCGCTCCCCGCGTATGCGCTGGCAATATTCGTCTCGCCCAACGCCGTGGCGCATGCTTTGGCGCGGCTGGTGCATCTGCATTCGCCGGACAATGCCGCGGCGGGAGACGATCCCGATGCCGAAGTCACCGGGGGCAGTGCTGGCGCACATTGGCCCGGTAGGCTGCCCGTTGCGGTGGTCGGCCCAGGAAGCGCCCAGGCGTTGGCGCACGCGGGGATCGCACCGCCGTCGCACCGTGTGATCGCGCCGCCGGGCGGGCCGCAGGCGCGCTTCGACTCCGAAGCGCTGCTGGCGCAACTCGATCTGCCCTCGCTTGCCGGCCGGCGTGTGCTGCTCGTGCGTGGCGACGGCGGGCGGGAGCTGCTGGCCGACACGCTACGCGCCAACGGCGCGCAACTCGACATCGTGAGTGCCTACACACGTCGCGCCCCGGTCCCGGACACGGCCGCCTGGGCGGCGCTCGAAGCCCGGCTTGCATTGCCGGAGCGCTGTGCATGGGTGCTGACGAGTTCCGAAGCGGTGCGCCATCTCGCCACGCTGCTCGCGGCACGCTACGGCACCCGCGAAGGCGTCCACACCCCGGGCACCCCGCAGGTGCTCGCACAAATCCTCGCGGCACCGTGCTTTACTTCGCATACCCGCATCGCGGATGCCGCGCGTTGCGCGGGGTTTGATAGGATTACGCAGTGCGCGCCCGGTGACGAGAACTTGCTGGCCGCACTCAAAACATGGGCGGATCCCATTCAAGTCAAGCATGACGACAGATAATCGCGTTCCAGAGTCTTCCCAGAACCCGTCGGCGTCGACCGGCCCGACGGCGAATTCAACCGCGGCCGGTGGTGCGACGTACAGCACCGCAGGCAGCCCGCCCGCGTGGCAACCGCCCGAACCGCCGCAGAAGCGCCGCGGCTCGGGCGCGGCGCTGCCATGGCTGCTCTTCGTACTTGTGTCGGCGGGGGCCGGCATCGGCGGCTGGTCGCTCAACCAGAAGCTCGACCGCGTGCAGCAGGAAATGGCGCGCCGTCAGCAGGCGGGCGACTCGCAGGTCATGCAGGCACAGGTCCGTACCGCGCAGGCGCTCGACAACCAACGCGACCTTCAGAACCGGCTCACGGCGCTCGAGGGCCGTGTGTCCGACTCGCGCAGCCAGCAGGCCGCGCTCGAACAGCTCTATCAGGAACTCGCGCACAACCGCGACGAATGGGTGCTGGCCGAGACCGAACAGATCGTCACAAGCGCCAATCAACAGTTGCAATTGACGGGTAACGTTCGTGGCGCGCTGATCGCGCTCGAAGGGGCGGACGCCCGGCTCGCACGCACTGGCGCGCCGCAGCTCGCCGGTGTGCGCGACGCACTCAAAAAGGACATCGACCGTCTGAAGGCCGTGCCGGCCGCCGATTTGCCGCAACTCACGGGCAAGCTCGATCAGGCCATTGCCATGATCGACACGCTGCCGTTGCAGGCCGAAGAGCAACGCGCGGTGCCGAAGAGCGACGCGAGCGGGCCGAGCGGTGCGGGCGAAACCGGCTGGGCTGCCACGTGGCACCGCCTGTCCGGGGAGATGCTCGGCAGCCTCAGGCAACTGGTGCAGGTGCGGCGTCTGGACGATCCGGACGTCATGCTCGTGGCGCCCGAGCAGGGGGCCTTCCTGCGCGCGAACCTGAAGTTGCGCCTGCTCAACGCGCGTCTCGCGCTGCTCGCGCGCAACGCGTCGGCGGTGCATAGCGACGTGCAGGTCGCCGAGGCGGCGCTCGACAAGTACTTCGATACCAGGTCGCGCCGTATCGCTGCCGTCAAAACGTTGCTCGATCAGGTCGATTCGGGCTCGCGCACCATCGAACTGCCGACCCTTGACGCCAGCCTGACCGCCATCGGTCGGGTCAAGGACGTCAAGGAAAAGCCGTAAGGAGCCGGGCATGCGAGGACTGATCTGGTTGACGCTCCTGTTCGCGGTGGCGGCCGGCTTCGCCGTGCTGGCCACGTTCAATCACGGACAGGTGGTGATGCTGGTGCCGCCTTACCGGGTGGACGTGTCGCTGAACCTCTTCGTGCTGGCGCTGCTGGCCTTGTTCGTTGCGCTGTACGTCATCATTCGCGTGCTGCGCAACATCTACAAGATGCCGGAGCGCGTGGCAGCCTACCGCAACCGCCAACGCAGCCGCCGCGCAAACATCGCGCTGCGCGACGCGGTGGCGAACCTCTTCGCGGGACGTTACACGCGCGCCGAGAAGGCCGCGCGCGAAGCCGCCGAGCAGGATGACAATCGTGGTGTTGCCGCGATCATCGGCGCGCGTGCGGCGCACCGGATGCGCGAGTTTGCGCGCCGCGACGCCTGGCTGGCCGAGGCGCAGGGAGCCAATCTCGAAGAAGCTCGCCTGTTGCAGACGGCGGAGCTGCGTGTCGATACGCGCGACGCGGAAGGCGCGCTTGAAGCGCTGACCGAAATGCGGGCGCAGGGCGCACGTCGCATGCAGGCGCAACTGGTCGCACTGCGCGCCCATCAGCATCTCAAGCACTGGCCCGAGGTGCTGAACCTGCTCAAGATGCTGGAAAAGCGTGAGGCGCTGCATCCGGCGCTGGCGGCAAAGCTCAAGCAGACGGCCAGCGAAGGCATTTTGCGCGATCATCGTCACGATGCCGATGCGTTGCTCAAGTGCTGGCAAGAATTGCCTGCGGATGCCCGCACGTCGGCACGCATCGCCGATGTCGCGGCCGAATTGCTGATCTCGCTCGACCGCCCGCGCGAAGCGCGCGATATCGTCGAGGCCGCGCTGGCCGAGCATTGGGATGCGCGTTTGCTGCGTCGCTATGCCGACTGCGCGGGCGGCGATGCGTTGCCGCTCATCCAGAAGGCGGAAGCGTGGCAACAGCGTCATCCGAACGATCCCGATCTGCTCTATGCGCTGGGCAAGCTATGTCAGCACCAGCGTCTGTGGGGCAAGGCGCAGACGTTCCTCGAAGGGGCGTTGCGGCACACCGACGACCGCCATCTGCAACAGCGCCTGCATCTGGCGCTGGCGCAACTCTTCGAGGGGCTTGGGCAGATGGATCAGGCCAACCGTCACTACCGGGCCTGCGCAACGGCATAAGCCACAGGCCCCGGCGTACGACCCACGGCACCCGCGCAAGGCGGGTGTCGTCGTGTGCGGGATGCAGATCGTGGCGCAAAGGTAGCCCAAAGGTAGCCCAAATGGCGGCGCCGGCGCACGCCGTCACGCACACACGTCAATCGATCATCGTCGCCTTGTACTCGTCGCAGACTTCGGCCAACGTGCCGTCCAGTTCGCCCGCGAGGTCGTCGAACCCGCAGCGACGGCAGGCCGAACGCAGATCGTCGATCAACTGCGCACACTCGTCCGGGGCGAATGTCAGATAGTCGAAATCGCCACGCATCATGACGATTTCCGTGAGGTGGGCGACGAGAAGGCGCGCCTCCCGTTCGGGCATTCGATCGATGCATCCGGAAACGGTCTCGACGATCTCCTTCATGTCGTCGCCGTACAGCCGCCGCCCGGGGCTGGCAATCGCACGTGCAATCGGCGCGAGATCGTTCACCGGCACTGCGCCGAGCAAAAGCGACGTCAGCTCGCGCCAGCCGCCATGCGGAGCGAACGCGCACGACGCTTCGACGACGGCGGTCGCGGCAGCCATCTGCTCGTCACTCGCCAGCAGACCGATGAAACGGGCGAGCGGCGCGAGGCGCCCGGCGGTGGTGCACACGGTCGAGCGGCACATGCTGTCGAGCAATGCACGCCATGCCGTGGCGCGTTGTTCGCCGGGCATGTCGGCGATGGCGTGAAGCCGGTGTCCGATCAGATGCTCGATGCTCGCATTCGTCGAGGCGCGCGCGAGCGCCCGCGCGGCGTCGCCCGACGTCTTGTCCGAAGTGAGCAGCATCGACCGGGCGGCAAGCGCCGTGCGGGACTCGAAGCGCAACACGAGCGCGACGACGCGCTCGAACGCCGTCGTCCAGTGCGCGTGCGATGGCTCGGCCTCAAGTCGCCGGAGCAGCCCTTCGAGTAGACGATGCGCCTCGGCATACGCGCCTTTCTCGAGCACGGCGTCGAGCGCGCGCGACTCCAGCGTGGCGAACCAGTCCGGCGCCTGTGCGCGCGGATCGCCCAGCGTCAGCAATGCGCTGCGCAGCACGTTGTCCGGGACCGACACTGCGGTGCGGTCCATCACGCCCGAGGTCGACGGCTTCGGTTCGAGCACCGGAATTTCGCGCAACGCGGAAAGACGTTTCCAGCGTGCGACGTTGGCGGCCTCGTCCTCACCTGCACGCGCCTCGCCGAACGCCGCCGCGAAGTCGCGCTTGCCCGCGGTATGGGGCGCCACGCTCACCGAGGTGTCCGGCGGCACGGACAGCGTAAAAATGCCGGAGAAGTCCGCGCGCCACGCGCCTGGCGCAATGGCGGATGAGGGCGCCGCGGGCATCGTTGGGACTGTTTCGTCGGCGGGCGCCGGCGGCGATCGCGGGACCAGTGTGGGAGGGCTGAGCGACGCTTGCGACGTTTGCCAGAAGTCGTTGAGGAAGGCTGTACGCGATTGTTGGGATTGCGGCGTCGATTGCGATGTCGATTGTGCCGTCAGTTGCGGCGCGAGTGTCTGCGTTGCCGCGGTGGGAGAAGGCGCGCAGGGCGGAGGGCTCCCCGATGAAGCCGTCGAAGGGTGACGCGAGGAAGGGAACAAGGCGGACTCCTGAACGAGAAAAGGAGTCCGCACTTTGCCGTGATCGTCAGCGGCGAACTTCGTCCGGCGGGCCGGCGCTTTGCAGACCGGGCGCATCGTTTGACGCCGCACCGGCGCACCGTACCGCCGCTACGACACCTCACTCGATGGACGTCGCTTCGTTGCCTGAACTCTGACGCAGCGGCAACTCCGGCAGTCGCGCGAGCGCGACGATGGCCAGTGCGGCGATCAGCGCACTCCCGCCGAAAAACGCGCCGAAGGCCACTCGCAGATGCTCGGCCATCCCGGGCGGGGCGCCACCCGGGCGCAGGAAGTCGGTCAGTTCGCGCGGTGCGTTGCCATCGTCGCCCGAGACGAGCAGACCGACGATCAGCGCGCCGAACATCGCCACGCCGATCATGCCGCCCAGCGCACGGAAGAACGCATGCGCCGCCGTCGCAATGCCGATATCGCGTGGCGCCACGGCATTCTGCGTGGCCACCGTCATCACGGGCATGGCCGAACCGAACCCGATGCCCACGAGGCCCAGACAACTCCCGATCACCACCAGCGGCAGCGACTGCACGCCAAGGGCAATGATCGCCAGTCCGGCAAGGGCCACTGGCAGACCGATCTGCGGCGGGCGCTTGTAGTGCCCCGTCATGCGCATGTAATGCCCGGAACTCAGGGCGCCGACCACGATACCGAGCAGCGGCAGAATCAGCATCAGCCCGGAACTGCTGGCGGACTCGCCGCGCTGCAATTGCAAATAAAGCGGCACGTAGATGCCGATGCTGATGTTGACCATCATCACCAGCACGGCCATCGTCGAGGTCATCCGGAATACCGGATTGGCGAGCAGCGCGAGCGGCAGCAGCGGCTCGCGTACCGTACGCTGATGCCGCAAAAACACCGCGCCGATTGCCACGGTCGCCGCAACGAGGCCGCCGATCTCCGGCGACATCCATGCGTAACGATGCCCGCCCCAGGTAAGGGCGAGCAGCAGGCAGACGGTGGCGGCGATCAGCAGCAGCGAGCCGAGATAGTCGATGCTCGGCTTGCCGGCGCGACGCGGCAGACGTCGCAGTGCGCGGTCGCTCAGATAAATGGCGAGCAGGCCGAGCGGGAGATTGATCCAGAAGATGAGCGTCCAGTTCAGATACTGGGCGAACACGCCGCCGGTGACCGGCCCCGCGACACCGGAGACGGCGAACATCCCCGAGATGTACCCCTGGTAGCGGCCACGCTCGCGCGGCGAGACGATATCGGCGATCACCGTGTTCGACAGTGCGATCAGTCCGCCGCCGCCGAGTCCCTGCACGCCGCGCGCGACGATCAGCGCCAGCATGCTCGGCGCGAGGGCGCACAATACCGATCCCACGAGAAAGACGGCCACGCTCACGGCGATGACGACGCGTCGCCCGAGCAGATCCGAGAGCTTGCCGACGATGGGCGTGATCGCCGTGGACGACAGCAGATAGGCCGTGACGACCCAGGACACGGCGTCGAAGCTGCCGAGGTCGCGCGCGATGGTCGGCAGGGCGGGCGCGACGATAGTCTGGTCGAGCGAGCCGAGAAACATGATGAGCAGCAGGCCGGTGAGGATCGACTTGACCTCCGCGGGCGTGAGCGAGACACCGGCGGGCGTCGTCTGTGAGTCGTTGGCGGGCATGCGATTGTGCAAAACGTTTCGGGGAGCAAAAAACAGGCCGTCCCCGAAAGAGACGGCCTGGTGCGTGCGAAACATGTTACTCCCGCTGTGCCGCCCCGGCCAACCGGCCCGTGGGCGCCGGGTCGCGGCGATCGGGACGAGGTTTCGTCAGGCGATCCGATGCCGGACAGCCGGGCAGCCGGACCGTTGGACGAAGGCGTCGGCGATCACCGGTTTACCAGTCGCGCCGGTACCGCGAGCGTCAGCAATCCGCCCAGGATCATGAACACCGTGAGCAGGAACATGCCGCTGTTGGTGCTCTGGGTCGCGTCCTTCAGGAAGCCGATCAGATACGGACCGACGAATCCGGCCAGATTTCCCAGCGAGTTGATCATCGCGATACCGGCTGCGGCGGCGGTGCCGCCGAGAAACGCCGTGGGCAGGCTCCAGAACAGGGGCAGCACGATCATGATGCCCATCGTGGCGAGCGTGAGCGCCACCATGGCAAGTTGGGTGTTGTGACTCCACACCGTCGACAGGAACAGGCCGGCGGCGCCGGCGAACGCCGGAATCGCAATGTGCCAGCGGCGTTCCCCGCGCAGGTCCGAGCGGCGGCCCACCAGCACCATCGCAATCACGGCGAAGAAGTACGGAATGGCGGTCAGCAGGCCGATCTGCAACGGATCGGTCACGCCGGTGCTCTTGATGATGGTCGGCAGCCAGAAGCCCACGCCGTACAGACCGATCACGAACGAGAAGTAGATCAGGCTCATCATCCACACGCGCGGGCTGGAGAAGACGTGGCGCAGCGGCAGGTCTTCCTCGGCGAGCACGTCGCTTGCAATGTTGCGCTCGAGCAGCGACTTTTCGTCGTCGTTCAGCCACTTGGCATCGCGAATGCGATCGTCGAGCACGAACAGCACCGCAATGCCGATGACGACCGACGGAATGGCTTCGATCAGGAACATCCATTGCCAGCCGGCGAGGCCGCTCACGCCGCTCATATCCTTCAGAATCCAGCCAGAGATCGGTCCGCCGATGAGGCCCGAGAGGGCGACGGCCGTCATGAACCACGCTGTCATGCGCCCGCGACGCGACGCCGGATACCAATATGTGATGTAGAGAATGATGCCGGGAAAGAACCCCGCTTCGGCCACACCGAGCAGGAAGCGCATGACATAGAACATCGACGGCGTGGTGACGAACATTGTCGCCCCCGAGATGATGCCCCACGAAATCATGATGCGCGCGATCCACACACGCGCGCCCACGCGATGCAGGATCACGTTGCTGGGCACCTCGAAGATGAAGTACCCGATGAAGAAGATGCCCGCGCCGAGACCGAACACCGTCTCGGAGAATTGCAGGTCGCCGACCATCTGCAACTTGGCGAAGCCCACGTTCACGCGATCGAGATAGGCGACCACGTAGCACAGCAGCAGAAACGGAATGAGCCGCCAGCCGACCTTGCGATAGGTGGCCGCTTCAAAGTCGGCCGAGGGCGTGCCGGTCATGGGCGAGGGGGGCGTCGGAACGCTGTTCATACGGAATCTCCTCCGGTTTGACGTTGTGTTGTCTAGTTATCGTGTGTTTGGGACAACTACGGTGCTACGGACCACGGAAACAGCAGATGCTCAGATGCAACGGCCGCCGTCGACTTCGAGGCATACGCCGGTGATGAATGCCGCGTCGTCGCTGGCGAGATACAGACACGCGTTCGCAATGTCCTGCGGGGTGGAGAAGCGCCCGAGCGGAATGCCGGCGAGAAACCTGGCGCGGTTCTCGGGGGTGTTGGGCACACCCATGAATTCGGCGGTCAGGCCGGTGTCGCCAATGACCGGGTTGACGCAGTTCACGCGAATGTTCTGCGCACCGAATTCGGCGGCCATCGCTTTGCTCGCGGTGATCACGGCCCCTTTGCTGCCGTTGTACCAGACAAGGCCCGGGCGCGGACGCACGCCCGCCGTCGACGCGATGTTGATCATCACGCCGCCGCCGCGTTGCTGGAAATACGGAATGACGGCGCGCGCGCTCCAGAAGATGCTCTTGACGTTGACCGCATACACGCGGTCGAACTCGGCCTCGGTGACTTCGAGCAATGGCTTGTTGCGATGTGTCGTGCCCGCGTTGTTCACGACCACATCGAGATGCCCGAAGCGCGTGACGGCTTCGTGGAGCAGCGTGACGTGGTCGTCCTCGCGGCAGACGTCGCCATACACGAACGCTGCGCGGCCACCGGCGCCGACGATCTCACCGGCCACGCGCTCACCCGCCTCGCGGTTCAGATCGTTGACGATGACCGCCGCGCCCTCGCGCGCGAACGTCTTCGCGATTCCTTCGCCGAAGCCCGATCCGGCGCCCGTCACGATGGCCACTTTCTCTTGCAAACGCATGCCTTGTCTCCGAAGGTCCGTGCCGCTGCGAATCAACCGTGCCGGATGGCGACAGTCTTGAGTACCGTGAATCCGTAAAGCGCTTCGAAACCCTTCTCGCGGCCGTGCCCGGAGTGCTTCATGCCGCCGAAGGGCAATTCCACGCCACCGCCGGCGCCATAATTGTTGATGAAGACCTGTCCCGCGCGAATGTTGCGCGCCAAACGCATCTGCCGTGCGCCGTCGCGTGTCCATACACCGGCGGCAAGGCCGTAGAGCGTGCCGTTGGCCAGACGTACCGCATCGGCTTCGTCCGTGAACGGCATGGCGGCGAGTACCGGGCCGAACACTTCGTCGCGCGCAAGACGGTGCGTGTGAGGCACGTCGCGCAGCAGCGTCGGTGCCTGATAGAAGCCCGCTTCCGGCGCACTGCCGACGACTTCGCCTTGCGACATCACGGCAATGCCGTCGTGCTGCGCTTCGGACAGGAAGTCCCACACACGCTGCTGCTGACGCGCGTTGATGAGCGGGCCGAGGTCGAGATCGTCGTGCGAGGGCCCCACGCGCAGCCGTGCGAAGGCATCGGCGAGATGGGCAAGCACCGTTTCGTAGGCGTCGCGCTGCACCAGCAGACGGCTGCCGGCCGAGCACGTCTGCCCGGCGTTTTGCACGATGGCGTTGACCACCACGGGGAGCACGGCGTCCATGTCGGCATCCGCAAAGACGATTTGAGGCGATTTGCCGCCGAGTTCCAGTGTGACCGGTGTGTGGTTCGCCGCCGCCATCTGCGAGATCAGCGTGCCGGTCGCGGGCGAGCCTGTGAACGAGATGTGGTCGACGCCGGGGTGTCTGGCAAGTGCCGCCCCGGCCTCCGCCCCGTATCCCGTGACGACGTTGAGCGCCCCCGGCGGCAACCCGGCTTCCTTCGAGAGTTCCGCCACGCGCAGCAGCGACAGGCAGGCATCTTCGGCCGGTTTGACGACGCACGCATTACCCGTGGCGAGTGCGGCGGCCACGCTGCGTCCGAAGATCTGCAACGGGTAATTCCAGGGAATGATGTGTCCGGTGACACCGTGCGGCTCCCGCACCGTGAAGACGGTGAAGCCTTGCTGATAAGGGATGGTCTCGCCGTGCAGTTTGTCCGCCGCCCCCGCGTAGAACTCGAAGTACCGGACGATGGCGGCGGCGTCTGCCCGGGCTTGTTTGAGCGGCTTGCCGGTGTCGCGCGCCTCAAGCTGCGCCAGGGCTTCCTGATGCTTCGCGAGAATCGCGGCGAAGGCGTAAAGCATGCGGCCGCGCTCGGCTGCCGCCATGCGGCCCCAGTCGCCTTCGAAGGCCGCGCGGGCTGCGCCGACGGCGCGATCGATGTCTTCGGCGTCGCCGCGTGCGATTTCGGTAAACGGTTGTCCGTCGGAAGGATCGATGACGGCGATGACGGTGTTCGCAGCGTTGGCGGAAGTGGACAGCGGACCCGTGCGCCTGGCCGGGGCAACCCACTGATTGCCGATGAAGTGTGTAGCTTCTGGCATGTCGACTGCACCTCGTGTGAAGGGTGGAGCCATTATCACTTAACTCACGGGAGCGTTGACCGCCGTATCGGTCACATCCGCATAAACACCTAAAATGAGTGCATTGCAATTAAAGATATTTTATTGCAATTTTTTCTCGCCTATCCTTGATTACAACGAATCGCCAGACGGGCGTCTGGCACGGCACTGCTGCTCGTTGCGCACTTCCTGAGACGATTCTCGGACGCGCCGGGCGCCAGTCGACGCGAAGCCTTCAGGAGCAGGCAGGCAATGAACGATGCAGTCACGCACGACACGCTGTTGAACCGGTTGCGGGATGCGCTCGGCGCAGACGCGGTGCTCACCGGCGAGACCGACACCGCCGGTTACACGGAAGACTGGCGCGCGCGCTATCGGGGCGAAGCCCTGTGCGTGGTGCTGCCGTCCTCCACGGCGCAGGTCAGCGATATTGTGAAGTTGTGCGCGGCGGCCGGGGTGCCGATCCTCCCGCAGGGTGGTAATACGAGCCTGTGCGGCGGCGCGGTCCCGCAGACCCAGGGGCCCGCTCCGGTCATTCTCAATCTCGCGCGCATGCGCCATATCCGTCAGGTCGATGCCGCGAACGGTTCGATGGTCGTTGAAGCCGGGTGCATTCTGAAAACGGTCCAGGATGCGGCGGCCGACGTCGGACGTCTCTATCCCGTCAGTCTCGGTGCCGAAGGCTCCTGCCAGATCGGCGGCACGCTCTCGACCAACGCGGGCGGCACGAGCGTGCTGCGTTACGGCAACACCCGGGAGAACGTGCTTGGCCTGGAAGTGGTGCTGGCCGACGGCACGGTCTGGGACGGTCTGCGTGCGCTGCGCAAGGACAATACCGGTATCGACCTCAAGCATCTTTTCATTGGGGCGGAAGGCACGCTGGGCATCATCACGGCGGCCGCGCTCAAGCTGCATCCGCTGCCCACGCATCACGCGCTTGCCTGGTTCGCGCCGCGCGATCCGGGCGCGGCGCAACAGATTCTCGGCATGTTCCAGAACGCCTGCGGCTCACGCCTGTCCGCGTTCGAAATCATGAATCGCCACCAGCTCGATCTGGTGCTGGCCCATGTGCCGAATCGCCGCAACCCGCTCACCGGTGCGCATGACTGGCACGTGCTTGTCGAACTGGGCGACACGCGCGATGCCGAAGGGCTCGAAGCGGTACTCACCGAAACGCTGGGCGAAGCCATCGAGAAGGGGCTGGTGGAGGACGCCGTCATTGCCGCGAACGAGACGCAGCGCGCCGACCTCTGGGAGGTGCGTCACAGCGTGAGCGAGGCGAACAAGAAGGCCGCCGTCGGGCTCACGACCGATTGCGCCGTGCCCGTGTCGAGCGTGCCGGAGTTCATCGAGGCTTCCACCCGCGCGGTACACGCCATCGTGCCAGGACTCGACATCGCCATCGTCGGCCATATGGGCGACGGCAACGTGCACTTCATTCCGATGTTCTCGTTCGCCGACTGGGCGGCGCTTGCCGACAGCGCCGCGATGGGCGATGCGATGCGCGCGTGCGTCAACGACGTGGCCGCGCGTCTGTCCGGCACCTTCAGTGCCGAGCACGGCGTGGGACAAACGGGCTTGCCGCTGATGCGGCGCTACAAGGCGCCGGCCGAGCTGGCACTCATGCGTACGGTGAAGGCCGCACTCGATCCGAATCGGCTGTTCAACCCGGGGCGCCTCGTGCCCTGAGTCGCGGTGTCGTGCGACGTTCCGAAACGCTTCGCACCGATTCCGCTTTTCTGGTTTGTTGTTTGTTTTGCCATAACTGCGCGCGCGGCGGCTGTGCCGAAATCGCGTCCGTCGCCGCGCCCACCCTCCCAGTCAAGACCGGAGACCATGATGAAACGCAAGACCTCCGCAGGTTCGCTCGACACCACCGGCAACAACGCAGCGATGCTCGCACAACCGGGCCGCCGCACGGCCATGAAGACGGCGATCGCCGGGGCGGCCGCCGTCGCCTTCCCGTTCGTGTGGACGCCCTCGCGCGCCGCGACCAAGCGCATCGTAGTGCGCGACGACGGCGGTATCTACACGAAGGCGTACGACGCCGTGTACTACAAGCCGTTCGCCAAGGCGACGGGTATCGAAGTGGTCGGCGTGCAGGCCAACGCCGAGCCGACCGCCCAGATCAAGAGCATGGTCGAAGCCGGCAGCTACACGTGGGACATGGCCAAGATCAGCCAGCCCGCCATTTTGCTGCTGACTTCGGGCGGCAAGGAATATCTGGAGCGTCACGGTCTCGAGTCGGATCCGACCATCGCCAGGATCCCGAAGCAATACATGTCGCCGTTCGGCGTGGGCACCAACGTCTACTCGACCGTGCTTGCCTATCGCACCGATGCGTTCAAGGGCCGCAAGGCGCCGTCGTCCTGGGCTGATCTGTGGAATGTGAAGGACTTCCCGGGCCGTCGCTCGATTCGCAAGTATCCGTTCGACACCATCGAAGAAGCGTTGCTGGCCGACGGCGTTGCTCCGGGTTCGGTCTATCCGTGCGACTTCGACCGCGCTTTCAGGAGCCTCGACAAGATCGCCAAGCAAGTCGCCGTGTGGTGGACGACCGGTGCGCAGGTCGAGCAGATGCTGGGCTCGGGCGAAGTGGACATGGTCGCCACGTGGGCCTCGCGTGCGCAGTCGGCGCAAGCCAACGGTGTGCCGGTCGAGATCGTGTGGAACCAGAATATCTGGGGCTGCGATAACTGGTCGATTCTGAAGGGCACACCGAACGCCGCCGCGTGCCGCGAGTTCATCAAGTTCGCGAGCGACCCGAAGCGTCAGGCGGAACTGGTCAAGTACTTCCCGGCCGGTATGACGCAACCGGAAGCGTTCAACTACGTGAAGCCGGAAATCGCCAGGCACTGCCCGACGTTCCCGGAAAACATGAAGAGCGGTGTGCACATCAACGCGCAGTTCTGGCAGCAGAATCAGAGCGTTGCGCTCGAACGCTTCAACCGCTGGATCCTGACCTGATCCTCACCTGCTGTTCCGTTTCACGTTTTTTGGGGTGCTGATCTCATGACCGTTGCCAATCTTCAAGTCTCGGGCCTGTCCAAACGCTACGGCGATTTTGTGGCGCTGGCGCCGACCGACCTCGATGTCGCTCAGGGCGAATTCCTGACCTTGCTCGGCCCCAGCGGCTCGGGCAAGACCACGTTGCTCTCGCTCATCGCCGGCCTGTCGCAGCCCGATGCGGGTGCGATCCGCATCAACGGGACCGATGTCACGTACGGCGCGCCGTACGAGCGCGATATCGGGATGGTGTTTCAGAACTACGCGCTGTTCCCCCACATGACGGTCGCGGAGAACATCGCTTTCCCGTTGCAGATGCGTCGCATCGACGCACAGGCCGCTCGCAAGATGGTCATGAACGCGCTGGAAATGGTGCATCTGCCGCATGTGGCGCAGCGCTATCCGCGCGAACTCTCGGGTGGTCAGCAGCAGCGCATCGCGCTTGCGCGCTGCATGGTCTACCGGCCGTCGATCATTCTGATGGACGAGCCGCTGGGCGCGCTCGACAAGAAGCTGCGCGATCACATGCAGCTCGAGATCAAGCGCATTCACCGCGAACTCGGCACGACCATCGTGTACGTGACGCACGATCAGGAAGAGGCGATGACGATGTCCGATCGCATTTGCCTGATGAACGCGGGGGAGATCGCGCAACTGGGCACGCCGGACGACCTGTACTTCCGTCCGAAAAGCGTGTTCGTGGCCGACTTCCTCGGCGAGTCCAACCTGCTCGACGCCACCGTGCTCGAGCGCACGGGCGACCGGGTGCGTGTGGCGATGCCGGGCGTGGACGCGGCCAACGGTGCGCTTGCGATGGTCTACGACGCGCAGGTCGAGCGTGGCCGTCCCGTCAAGCTGATGCTGCGTCCGCAAAACCTGCATGTCCATGACGGGCCGAATACGCCCGGCGGCGTGGCGACGATCTCCGCCAAACTGACCGACATCATGGTCACGGGCGGCATGACGAAGCTGTATCTGCAATCGCCGGTGACCGGCGCCAGGGACTCCGACGCGGGCAAGTCACTCGTGGCGGCCTTCCCGACACATCGTCAGGGCAACCGTTACGAAATCGGTCAGACGCTGGGCCTTGCCTGGCATGCCGACGACGCCGTGGCGATTGCGGGGTAAGCCATGAGTGCATCTGCCGTGGTCCGTCCTTCGCCCTCCCAGCCGTCCCAGCCGACGCAGCCGGCGCCGCACCGCCCGCGCTGGCATGTACGCATGCGTCCGCTGCTCATGGCCGCGCCCATCGTCATTCTTCTCGCCGTGATGCTGATCTATCCGGTCGGCCAGCTGTTGCTGCTGAGCATTCGCGGCGAGGCAGGCTTCACGCTCGCCGAATATCAGCGTCTATTCGCCTCGTCGGTGTACGTCGAGGTCGTGCTCATCACACTCAAGGTCTCGCTGTACACGACCTTCTTCGCGGTGCTGACCGGCTATCCGATTGCCTACCGGCTGTCCACGCTGTCCGGCGCGCGCAAGCAGCGACTGCTGTTCTGGCTGCTGCTCTCGTTCTGGACCAGCTTCCTCGTGCGCACCTTCGCGTGGGTGGTGCTGCTCGGCCGTAATGGCGTCGTCAACCGCACGCTGCTCGATCTCGGTCTGATCGATCAGCCGCTCTCGCTGCTGTACAGCTTTCCCGCAGTGGTGCTGGGCATGGTGCACGCGCTCATGCCGCTTGCCGTGCTCACGATGCTCTCCGTCATGGAGAACATCGACCGCCGTTTGCCGAGCGCCGCGTCGACCCTGGGTGCGCGTCCCGGCACGGTGTTCTGGCGTGTGTACTTCCCTCTGTCGTTGCCCGGCGTGGCGGCCGGTGCGCTGATGGTTTTCGTCACCGCCATCGGCTTTTTCATCACGCCGACGCTGTTGGGCGGGCGTCACGAAACGATGATTACGCAGCTCATCATCGATCAGGTCATGCAGGCGCTGAACTGGGGCTTTGCCGGTGCGATCTCCGTGCTGTTGCTCGCGGTGGTGCTGGTGGTGTTCTTCGTCTACGACCGCATGGTCGGCCTGTCGACGATGGCCGGCGGCGCGGGCGACGTGAAGGCGGGCAAACGCCGTGGCGGCTGGACCCGCACGCTGGGCGAGAAGGTCCTCGCCACGCTGGGCAGTGCGACCGATGTGCTATTGCGCGTGCTGCCGCGTCACAAGGGCGAGCAGGGCGACGGGCCGCTCTTGCGCGTGATCGTTTTCCTGCTGGTGGTGTTCCTCGCCGCGCCCGCGTTGCTGATGATTCCGATGTCGGTCGACGCCGCGTCGGGGCTGGCATGGCCGCCGAAGGGCTTCTCGCTCCAGTGGTATCAGCAGATCTGGGATTCGCCGCTGTGGATGCAGGCCGTGACGCGATCGATGCTCGTGGGTATCGGCGCCGGGTTGCTGTCGATGCTGATCGGCACGCCTGCGGCATTCCTGCTGGTGCGCGGCGGCATGCGCGGCAAGTCGGCGATGCTCGCCTTCGTGCTCGCACCGATTGTGGTGCCGCGCATGATTCTCGCCGTCGGCGTGTTCTATTTCTTCGCGAAGATCGGTCTGGTCGGCTCCAGCGTGGGCCTGACCCTCGCCCACACCGTGGTGGCCGTGCCGTATGTCGTCATCACGATGATGGCGGTGCTGCGCAACTACGACACGCGTCTCGATCTGGCGGCCTACAGCCTGGGGGCTCGCCCCTGGGCGACGCTGCGCCGTGTGACGTTCCCGATCCTCGGCGCGGGCCTGCTGTCGTCGTTCCTGTTCGCGTTCGCCACGTCGTTCGACGAACTCACGATTGCACTGTTCACCTCGGGCGGTCTGTCGACCACGCTGCCCAAGCAGTTCTGGGACGAAATCACGATGCAGATCTCGCCGGTCATTGCCGCGGTCTCCACGTGTCTGTTCCTTTTCATCGCCGCACTGATCTGGGTGGCCGAGCGTCTGCGCACTCGCAGCCTTCGCAGCCTCGCCGCCTGACGCGGTATCCGATTTCAACGAACTCACGATTCACGGACGTTTAACTCATGCTTCGCTCCGCACAACTCAAGGGCATCTTCCCGGCGATCCCCACGCCGGTGAATGCCGACGATTCGATTCACACCGACGCCGCACGCGCGCTCATGCGCTACCTGCTCGCGCAGGGCATCGACGGTGTGGTGCCGCTGGGCGGCACCGGCGAGTACGGTGCGCTCTCGCGCGCCGAGCGCGTGCGCATGGCCGAACTCGCGGCACAGGAAGTCGAGGCACACGGGCGCGACGTGCCGGTGATCGCCGGCGTGCTCGACCCGGGATATCACGACGCCATCGAGGCAGGCCGCGACTTCGCCGCCGCGGGTGCGCACGGTCTGCTGGTGCTCACGCCGTATTACACGAACCCGACGCAAGCGGGTATTCGCGACTATTTCCTGCGCTATGCCGACGAGTCGCCGCTGCCCATCCTGATCTACGAAATTCCGTATCGCACACGTATCGCGATTGCCCCCGAAGTGCTGCATGAACTCTCGCGCCATGAAAACATCATCGGCATGAAAGCGTGCAATACCGACATGTGGCATTTCCTGCGCACGATCGCCGGTGTCGACGAATCGTTTGCCGTGCTCAGCGGCGAAGACACGCTGTTCCCGCTGCACGTGGCGGCGGGTGCGCGCGGCGGGATCGTGGTGACGGCATCGCTGCTGCCCACGGCCTGGCAACGCATCTTCTCGCTCGCGCGCGACGGCAGAACGGCCGAGGCGCTGGCACTTCATCGCTCGCTGATTCCGCTGATGAATCTGGCGTTCGCCGAGACGAACCCCGGCCCGATGAAGTCGGTGATGGATCTGATCGGGGTGAACGCGCCCGCGATGCTGGCGCCGCTCGTGCCGCCCGCGCCTGCGTTGTCGGCCGAGCTGCGCGAAGAGCTGAAGCGCCAGCTCGCGATTTTCGAAGGGCGCTGACCCGCTGCCCCGCTGCCCCGCTGACCGCGCGTTGGCGGCGGGGGGGACGAATGTCGCCGGTTGGCGGTTCGAACGAACCGCCGGGCCGCCGAAGCGCCGCGGCGCGCGATGGCCGGGCGGCTTATCGCCGGAACGTCGATAGGCGTGACTTCGAGATCGAGGTCGCGGCAACCTGAATGTGCGGTGCGAGTTCGGCTTCGGCGCGCTCGCGTGTCCAGCGCGAGGTCGGGACCGAAATGTTGATGGCAGCGACGGCATGGCCGTCGTGATCGGTGATGGGGGCGGCGACCGAGATGTCGCCCATCACGGTTTCGTTCTCGACGATTGCATAGCCGCGACGTGTGGTCGTCTGAATCCGTTCGAGCAACTTCTTTTCGTCGATGAGCGTGTACGGCGTCATCGGTTCGAGGGCCGTGCCGGAGAGGATCTCGCGCACCCGCGTGTCGGGCAGCCGCGACAGGATGGCGATGCCCGAGGCCGTAAACATCGCGGGCAGACGCGCGCCGACCACGATGTCGATATTCACCAGATGCTGGCCGGGGAAGCGGGCGACGAACACGATCTCGTGACCGTCGAGTTCCTGAAGGTTGGTGGTCTCGCCCACGCGGCGGCTGATGTCGAGCAGGTACGGCGACGCCTTGTCGACCAGCTCGTTCGCGCGGATGTAGTTGTACGAGAACTGCAACACCTTGGTCGTCAGGCCATACGTGCGGGTCTCGGGCACGCGGTAGAGATAGCCCAGCGCTTCGAGCGTATGCACGAGCCGCTGCGTGGCGCTACGGTCGAGGTCCGCCGCCTTGGCGATGTCGCCTAGCGTCATGTAGCGCGCAGGGCCGTCGAACGCATGCAGGACCTGAAAGGTCTTCTCGGTCGAGCCGACGAAAAGCGAAGAACGCGGCGAGCGTGACGGGTTCGCTGCGCCGCGCTCCGATGGCACGGAACCGGAAGCGGAGAGGTCCGCTGAAGAGCGCGACGGCCCGGTGGATGAGCGCGGCATGGCGTGAGTGAGTATGTTCGGATTGTAATGATTGTGATTGTAATGCAATTGTTTGTGCCCAAGTAGCGAACTTACCCTGACGGGACGGTGAGCGGCACCGCCGCGATATAGCCGCATAGAGACATAGACAGACGTAGCGACGCGGCAACGCATCGACGACAACTCGGCAATTTCGATAGGACCGGAACAGGGGGAGCAATGCACGCGTTTTCCTGCGTGGAGGATTACCGTCTGGCGGCGCGCCGCCGACTGACGAAGCTGGCGTTCGATTACCTGGAAGGCGGGGCGGAGGACGGCGATGCCCTGCGCCGCAACCGTGCGGCGTTCGGGCAGTGGGGGTTCGCGCCGCGCGTGATGATCGACACGTCGCAAACGTCGAGCCGCACGACGTTCTGGGGGCGCGACGCCGCCGCGCCGATGGTGGTCGGGCCGACCGGCCTGAACGGCCTGTTCTGGCCCCGAGCCGACGAATTGCTCGCGCGCGCGGCGGCCGACGCCGGCCTGCCGTTCGTTCTGTCGACGGCCTCCACCTCGTTACTCGAAGACGTTCGCGCGGCCGTTCCCGAGGGTGAACTCTGGCTCCAGCTCTACGTGCAACAGGACCGCCGTATTGCCGAGAGTATGATGCGCCGGGCGCGCGAGGCGGGGTTTCGCACGCTGATGCTGACCGTCGACACACCGGTGCACGGCAAGCGCGATCACGACACGCGCAACGGTTTCAAGCTGCCGCTGCGTTTTACGCCGCGTCTGGTGGCGGATTGCGTGCGGCACCCGCACTGGAGCTGGCAAATGCTGGTGGGCGGCGCGCCGCAACTGCGCAACATCGCAAAGAGCGTGGGCGAGCGGGCGGATCTGGCGCGGCATGCCGCGATGCTCAGCCGTCAGATGGACCTGTCGATGAGCTGGGACGATCTGGCGTGGGTGCGACGCCACTGGCCGGGCGAAGTGCTGGTGAAGGGTATTCTGACGGTCGAGGACGCGCGCCGCGCGCAGACACATGGCGCAGACGGCATCATCGTTTCCAACCATGGCGGACGTCAGTTGGGCAGTACGCTGGCACCCGTCGAAGCCTTGCCGATGATCGTCGACGCGCTGAGTGCCGGCGGCCCGGCGATGTCCGTCTTTCTCGACGGCGGTGTGCGCCGCGGTGCGGACGTGGCGAAAGCCGTTGCCCTTGGCGCGAAGGGCGTGCTGCTCGGACGGGCCCCGCTGTACGGCGTGGCGTCGCGAGGCGCACCGGGCGTGGCCGGCGTGCTGGCGTTATTGCTGGGCGAGTTGCGCACCACGATGCAACTGCTCGGCTGTACGAACGTGACCGATCTTACGCCGCAGCGGCTGGTGCCGTTGCCGTCGCTTCGGGCATAGCGTCGTGCATCGCCGTCTACCGGCATCGGCCGTCGGGCGAAACATGGGGAACCGGGCAAACCCGCTATAATGTTCCGCGCCCGATTGCCGTCGGGCGGCGTGGCATCCGGCAGTCTGGCGGGCGTGCGCGCCGTGCGGCGGCATGCCATTTTCTACACACAGGAATGCCATCATGAGCTTCAACCACGTGCCTGCCGGCAAGGACATCCCCAACGATTTCAACGTCATCATCGAGATCCCGGCGCAAAGCGACCCGGTGAAGTACGAAGCCGACAAGGATCTGGGCCTGCTGGTCGTTGACCGCTTCATCGGCACGGGCATGCGCTACCCGGCCAACTACGGCTTCATTCCGCAAACGCTCGCCGGCGACGGCGACCCCGTCGACGCGCTGGTCGTCACCCCGTTCCCGCTGCTGGCCGGCTCGGTGGTTCGCTGCCGCGCGCTGGGCATGCTCAACATGACGGACGAATCGGGGGTGGACGCCAAGCTCGTCGTCGTGCCGGTCGACAAGATCTGCCCGATGACGGCACATATGAAGTCCATCGACGACGTGCCGGGTTACCTGAAGGACCAGATCAAGCACTTCTTCGAGCAATACAAGGCGCTGGAGAAGGGCAAGTGGGTCAAGGTCGAAGGCTGGGAAGGTATCGACGCCGCCCACAAGGAAATCGTCGACGGCGTGGCCAACGCCAAGAAGTGAGCAGTTTCCCGCGAGTGCAATTGCGCCTGACGTCGCGCGTCGACGTCGATGAAAAACCCGGCTCGAAGCCGGGTTTTTTGTTCGGCGACAATGACGGCCAATGGGGATGTTTCATGCCGGCGCGCGGCAGGCGGTGGCGCTCGCCGGTTTGCAAACGAGGTGAGAAGTGAGCAGCGACGTAGTCATCCGTGTAGTGCAATCGATCGAAGACGTACCGGCCGACGCGTGGAACGCGCTCGCGGGCGACAACCCGTTCGTGCAGCACGCGTTCCTGCATGCGATGCATGAGACGGGGTGCGCCTCGAAGCGCACGGGCTGGCAGCCGGCCTATCTGTTGATGCAGGCGGATGACGTCCTCGTGGGCGCCATGCCCCTTTATGTCAAATCGCACTCCCGCGGCGAGTACGTCTTCGATCACGCCTGGGCCGATGCATTTGTGCGACACGGCCTGGCGTACTACCCGAAGCTGCTTTGCGCGGTGCCGTTCTCGCCGGTGACGGGGCCCCGTCTGCTGGCGCGCACGCAGGCGGATCGCGTGGCGTTGGCGCGCGGGGCGATCGCCTTCGCGAAACAGCTTGAGTTGTCGTCCATTCATGTGCTCTTCACCCACGACGACGATCTGGCCGCGCTCACCGAAGCGGGCTACATGCTGCGTGAAGGCGTGCAGTTCCACTGGGAGAATGCGGGTTTCGCGACGTTCGACGACTTCCTCGCGCAGATGAATCAGGAAAAGCGCAAGAAGCTCAGGCAGGACCGTCGCCGCGTGCGCGAGGCAGGCGTGACGTACCGGTGGCTGCGCGGTGCGCAGATCGACGATGCCGCGCTCGATTTCTTTTACCGGTGCTACGAGAACACCTACCGCGAGCACTGGAACGCGCCTTACCTGAGCCGGGAATTCTTCGGGCGGCTCCATGCCACGATGCCCGAAGCATTGCTGATCGTCATGGCCGAGCGCGAGGGCGCGCCGCTGGCCTGCGCACTGAACGTGGTAAGCGGCGACACGATGTACGGGCGATATTGGGGGACGACGGATTTTGTCTCCGGCATGCACTTCGAAACCTGCTATGCGCAGGGCATCGAGTACTGCATCGCCAACGGGTTGCGCAGCTTCGAGGGCGGCGCGCAGGGCGTGCACAAGATGTCGCGCGGGCTGTTGCCGACTCCCACCTGGTCGGCACACTGGATCGCCGATGCGCGCTTCGCGCAGGCCATCGAGGATTTTCTGGACAGGGAGACTTCGGCGATGGACGAGCATATCGGCGAACTTGAGGCGCACACGCCATTCAAGCGTCCCGCGCCCTGATCGCAGTGCGTTCCGGCGACAGGCATGACCGGCCCGCGGCGCCCCACCGCCGCGCGTGGCGACATGTAAGCCCCGACGGGCGCCGGCACGGCAAGGTCCCGCGTAATATACTGGCGGTTCTTACGCCCGCCGTTCGCGGGCGGGCGCGCCAGCCGGGCAAACGACGGTTGTCATGCCTGCCGGCGTTGCGGCACCCGGGCGATGCATGGTAGCCGCCGACATGACCAACCGATTTCTCAATCTCTACAATCACGATTTCGCGCGTGTGGCCGTCGGAGTGCCGCAATGCCGCGTCGCCGATCCCGCTTTCAACGCTGCGCAGACCATAGCGCTCGCCAGACAGGCCGACGCGCAGGGCGCGGTGCTCGTCGCCTTTCCCGAACTCGGCATTCCCGCCTATAGCTGCGAAGACCTGTTCCAGCAGCGCGCCTTGCACGATGCGTGCGACGCCGCGCTCGCCGATATCGTGGCCGCGAGCCGCGAACTGGGACCGGCGCTGATCGTCGGCATGCCGGTGCGCGTGCAGCAGCGTCTGTTCAACTGCGCCGTGGTGATCGCGCGCGGACGCATTCACGGTGTCGTGCCCAAGACCTATCTGCCGAACTACAGCGAGTTCTACGAGGCGCGTCAGTTCAACGCGGCCGACGATGCGGGTGTGGATACGGTGACGCTGCTCGGTGTCGATGTCCCGTTCGGCTCGCTCATCTTCGAAGCGGCCGATCAGCCACTGCTGCGCTTTCATTGCGAGATCTGCGAAGACGTATGGGTGCCGGTGCCGCCGTCGTCGTTTGCGGCGCTGGCCGGGGCCACGGTGCTCGTCAACCTGTCGGCGTCGAACGTTGTGGTCGGCAAGTCGGCATATCGCCATCAACTGGTCGGTCAGCAGTCGGCGCGCTGCCTGGCCGCGTATCTGTACACCTCGGCCGGTCAGGGCGAATCGACCACCGATCTCGCGTGGGACGGTCAGGCGCTCATCTACGAGAACGGCGACATGCTGGCCGAATCCGAGCGCTTTGCCAGCGAATCGCATCTGATTTTCGCGGACGTGGATCTGGAGCGCCTTGCCCGCGAGCGCATGCATCAGACGACGTTCGGCGTGTCGGTGCGCCGGCATGCCGATGAGGTCGCACGCTTTCGTACGATCCGGGTGGACGTCACGGTGCCGCGCGACGTCGAACTGCCGCTCGCGCGCGCCATCGCGCGCTTCCCTTACGTGCCGTCCGATGCGCAACGTCGCGACGAGCGCTGCCACGAGGTGTACAACATTCAGGTGCAGGCGTTGATGCAGCGCCTTGCGTCGTCGAAGATTCAGAAGGTCGTGATCGGCGTGTCCGGCGGGCTGGACTCGACGCATGCGCTGCTCGTATGCGCCAAGGTCATGGACCGGCTCGGCCTGCCGCGCACGAATATTCTGGCGTACACGATGCCGGGGTTCGCCACGAGCGAGCGCACGCTGCGTCAGGCGCGCGAACTGATGGAGGCGGTCGGCTGCACGGCTCGCGAGATCGACATTCGTCCGAGTTGCATGCAGATGCTCAAGGACCTCGATCATCCGTTCTCAAGGGGGGAAGACGTCTACGACGTCACCTTCGAGAACGTGCAGGCGGGCGAGCGGACCAATCATCTGTTCCGTCTGGCGAATCATCTCGGTGCCATCGTGATCGGCACCGGCGATCTGAGCGAACTGGCGCTGGGCTGGTGCACCTATGGTGTGGGCGACCACATGTCGCACTACAACGTGAACGCCAGTGTGCCCAAAACGCTCATCATGCACCTCGTGCGCTGGGTGGCGGAGACCGGCCAGCTTGGCGGCGCAGCGTCCGCGAAGCCGGGCAAGGCGGACAAGGTCGATAGGGCGGAAAAGGCTGATAGGGCGGATAGGGCCGACAAGCCGGACAGGGGCGCGAAGGATGCCGCGCAGCGTCGCAACGTCCTGATCGACATTCTGGAAACGGAGATCAGCCCCGAACTGGTGCCGGGCAAGGCCAACGGCGCGCCCGAGCAGCGCACCGAGCATTTCATCGGACCGTACGAATTGCAGGACTTCAACCTCTACTACACGCTGCGCTTTGGGTACGCGCCACGCAAGGTGGCGTTCCTGTCGTGGAGCGCCTGGCATGATGCCTCGCAAGGGCGCTGGCCGGAGGAGGGCCATCTGTCGCGCAACGCTTACGATCTGGTCGCGATCAAGCGCAACCTGCGCATCTTTCTGGACCGCTTCTTCCGAACCAGCCAGTTCAAGCGTTCGTGCATTCCGAACGCGCCGAAGGTCGGCACGGGCGGCTCGCTCTCGCCGCGCGGCGACTGGCGTGCACCGAGCGACTCGGAGTCGGTGGTGTGGCTCGCAGATCTGGATACGGTGTCGGACGATCCTCACGCGTGAGCCGCGGGCGCGCGGATCGTCCGACTCGCGGGCATGCGGTCCCGGCCCGGTACAATAGCCCGGCGAAATGACAGAACCATCCAACCAAGATATCGAGGCGACAATGAAACGCGTAACTGCCATCATCAAACCCTTCAAGCTCGACGAAGTGCGCGAGGCGCTGGCCGAAGTCGGCGTGACCGGTCTCACCGTCACGGAAGTGAAGGGCTTCGGCCGTCAGAAGGGACACACCGAGCTGTATCGCGGCGCCGAATACGTGGTCGACTTCCTGCCGAAGATCAAAATCGAAGTCGTGGTGAGCGCGGCACAGGCGGAGCAGGTCATCGACGCTGTACTGGGCGCTGCGCGCACCGGCAAGATCGGCGACGGCAAGATCTTCGTGACGGACGTCGAGCGCGTGATCCGCATTCGTACGGGCGAAGAGGGTGAGCAGGCGGTCTGAGGCCGCCTGAACGGCATAGCCGCCACAGCCGATGCTGTGGCGATGTGGCGCCGGGCGATGCCGTGAGCTACGCGGTACAACGAAGGGCGACGGCTGCGAGCGAGCGGCGTCGCCCTTCGGCGTTTCGGGTTGTGTGCCGTTGTGCCATTGTGCCGGTGTACCGGCAAGTGGACGATGGCGCGAAGACGCCCGTGCTTACGATTTGAGCCGGACGTCGAACGCCACGGTAATCAAGCGCACGAAAATCACCGAAAACGAACTGATCGAGAGCGTGTATACGGGATCGAGATCGGCGTAAGTGAGCGCGATGTAGATCCATCCCCCGATGAAGGCGCATACGGCATAGGGACGCGTGTCGCGCAGCACCAGCGGCACCTCGTTGCAGAGAATGTCGCGAAGCACGCCACCACCCACGCCGGTGATGACCCCCATCATCACTGACATGAACGCCGACATGTCGGTCTGCAACGCCAGCGACGTGCCCGATGCACTGAAGAACCCCAGCCCGATCGCATCCGTAATCAGGAGCACGCGCTCGGTCGCCACGCGCGAGACGAGCTTGAGCACGGCGGAGGTGGACAGCGACAACACGAGAATGATGACCGAGTACCACTGATGCTGGACCCAGTAGAAGGGACGGTGATCGAGCAGCACGTCGCGCAGCGTGCCGCCGCCGAAAGCGGTCGCGAAGGCCAGGACGAAGGCGCCGACCGGGTCGAGGTGCTGCTTGCGGGCTTCGGCAAAGCCGGAGATGGCGCACGACAATACGGCGATGGCCTCCATGATGGCCAGGATCGTATGTAGCTGGGCGCTCATCTCGTTAATCATCGGCGAATCCTGTCAGGGGAGCCGCATGTGGCAACGCCGTCCGGGCGTCAGCCGGCCAGGCGAGATGCTCTGGGTTACGAAGCCTGGAGCAATACTACCAGCGCACCGCCCCCGCCGTCGCGTCCCTGTGCCTGCGCCCACGCCAGCACCTCGTTCTTCTGGGCGAGCCAGCCGCGCACCTTGTCCTTGAGTACCGGTTCGCGATTCACCGAGCCGAGGCCCTTGCCGTGGATGACGCGAATGCAGCGCAGGCCGCGCTTGACGGCGTCGTGCAGGAACGCCGACAGCGCTTCGCGGGCTTCGTCGCGGCGCATGCCGTGCAGATCGATCTGCGCCTGCACCACCCAGTCGCCGCGCTGCAGCTTGAGTACGGCGTCGTGGCTGATGCCGGGGCGCCGGTATGACAGGCGGTCGTCCGTGTCGAGCAGGGCTTCGGGATCGAATTCGTCCGAGAGGGACTCATGCAACACGGCCGCTTCGTCTTCCTTCGTTTGACGCGCCACCGGCTCGGGCGCAAGGCGCGGATGCTCGACACGGTTGGTCGAGCCCTTACTGGTGAGCGGGGCGATGTCGCCGATGCTGTCGCGAAATACGTTGGCGTCGCGCCGGGCCTGGGCGGCCCGCTCGGCCGCGGCAATGCGTTCGGCTTCGCGGGCGGCGCTCTGTCTGGCAAGCGTGTCGCGCAGGCCGTGGAGATCGCTGAGACTGAGTTTCGGTGGCTTCTTGCTCATGGTCGTGCGCGGCAAACGACGGCGGCGCCCGAGCGCGTGAGACGTCACACAGCCGGGGCGCCGCCGCAGGGCGGGCGAGCGCTTACTGATCGAGGTTTTCGAGGTAACGCTGGGCGTCGAGCGCGGCCATGCAGCCCGTGCCGGCGCTGGTGATCGCCTGACGGTAGATGTGATCCTGCACGTCGCCGGCGGCGAAAACACCGGGCACGCTGGTGGCCGTGGCGTTGCCGTTCAGGCCGCTGTGGGTGACGATGTAGCCGTTCTTCATTTCCAGCTGGCCCTCGAAGATGTCGGTATTCGGCTTGTGGCCGATAGCGATGAACACCCCATGCAGCGAGATGTCTTCGTGTGCGCCCGTCTTCGTATTCCTGATGCGAACGCCGGTCACACCGCTGTCGTCGCCCGTCACTTCGTCGAGCACGCTGTCGTACTTCAGTTCGACCACGCCTTGCTTGGCCTTTTCCAGCAGACGGTCGATCAGGATCGGCTCGGCGCGGAACTTGTCGCGACGGTGGATTACCGTGACCTTGCTGGCGATGTTCGAAAGGTAGAGCGCTTCTTCGACGGCCGTATTGCCGCCGCCGACCACGCAGACTTCCTTGCCGCGATAGAAGAACCCGTCGCATGTGGCGCAGGCGGAAACGCCGCGGCCCGAAAACGCCTCTTCGGACGGCAGGCCGAGATACTGGGCCGAGGCGCCGGTCGCGATGATGAGGGCATCGGCCGTATATTCGCCGGAGTCGCCGATCAGGCGCAGCGGGCGCTCGTTCAGGTGCACCGTGTGAATGTGATCGAAGATCATCTCGGTGTTGAAGTGCTCGGCATGGGCCTGCATGCGGGCCATCAGTTCGGGGCCTTGCACACCGGTGGGGTCGCCGGGCCAGTTCTCGACGTCGGTGGTGGTCATCAGCTGACCGCCCTGAGCGATGCCCGTAATCAGCACGGGATTGAGGTTGGCGCGCGCGGCATACACGGCGGCGCTATAGCCGGCAGGGCCGGAACCGAGAATCAGGACTTTGGCGTGCTTGGCAGCAGACATGGAACTCACCGGAAAGGGGATGGGTGCTCGCGACGCCGGCCGCACCCGGATGCCCGCAGGCGCGGTCGCGGGCAGACGACGCAAACCGTCATTATAAGGGGGGCGCATCGTTTCGTTGATGGAGCCTCACAATCGGCGCGATAGCCTGCGATCCCCGCCGACGTTCACGAACGGCGGGCCGCGACGGGCCGGAACCGGCCGGCGCCCCGGAAGCCCCGGCGTTACTGCTTGTCACCTTTTCCTGCAAATATGGAGGTAATAGTTGTTTACAATGGAGTCTTGCCGCGCGGCAGGCCGCCCGTCTGCCCGCCCAACCGCATGGCTTGATGACGACGAAATCTTCCTACTCTGCTGGTGCCGGATCGTCGTTGCCCAATCGGGTGACGCACCTCTTCCATGAAATCCGCTGGATGGCGCAGGTCGCGCTGATGGTGTTCCTGTTGATGGCGCTGTTCTCGTACAGCCGTCTGGACCCCAGCTGGACACATGCGGCGCACGTGGAGCGTATCTCCAACTGGGCAGGACGCGTTGGCGCATGGGTCGCCGACATGCTGCTGCTCATGCTCGGCCTGTCCGCTTACTGGCTGGTGGTGTTCATCGCCCGCCGGGTGATCTCGGGCTACCGCCGGATCTCCGCGAAGCGCGAAGCGCCTCCGTTGCGCGAGCGCCTGGCGAGCGGCGGCTGGGTGGAGATCGTCTCCTCCCTGATGGTGCTGCTCTCGAGCGCGGGCATCGAATCCCTGCGTCTTTACCGTTTCAAGGCCCAACTGCCGCGGGCCTCGGGCGGTGTCATCGGTGAGACGGTCGGCGGCTTCTTCCAGCATGCGCTCGGTTTTACGGGCGGCACACTGGCGTTGCTGCTGATCTTTGCCTTCGGCCTCTCGCTGCTGTTCCATTTCTCCTGGCTGTCGGCCGCCGAGAAAGTTGGCGCGCTGATTCTCGACACGGGCACCGTGATCCGCCGCCGCCGCGAGGCGCGTCGGGACCGGCGCCTGGGCGAGGAGGCGGCCATCGCCCGTGAAGGCGCGGTCGTGCAGAACCGCGTGCGCGCGGAAGTCCATGAGCCGGTGCAGATCGTCCCGCCGGTCAAGGTCGTGCCCAAGAGCGAGCGGGTCGAGAAGGAGAAGCAGGCACCGTTGTTCGCCGATCTGCCGGACTCCATCCTCCCGCCGCTGGCACTACTCGATGCCGCGCCAGTGGCGCAGGAAACCGTGTCGGCCGAGACGCTGGAATTCACGTCGCGCCTGATTGAGAAGAAACTCAAGGATTTCGGTGTCGAAGTGAGTGTGGTGGCCGCTTATCCCGGCCCCGTCATCACGCGCTACGAGATCGAACCGGCGACCGGCGTGAAGGGCAGCCAGATCGTGAATCTCGCGAAGGATCTGGCACGTTCGCTGTCGCTGGTGTCGATCCGCGTGGTCGAGACTATCCCCGGCAAGAATTACATGGGGCTGGAATTGCCGAACCCGCGTCGTCAGACGGTGCGCATGACCGAAATTCTCGGCTCGGAGGTGTACAACAGTTCGTCGTCGCTGCTCACGCTGGCGCTCGGCAAGGATATCGGCGGCAAACCGGTCGTGGCCGATCTGGCGAAGATGCCTCACTTACTGGTCGCGGGCACCACGGGCTCGGGCAAGTCGGTGGGGATCAACGCGATGATCCTGTCCTTGCTGTACAAGGCGACGGCGGAGCAGGTGCGGCTCATCCTGATCGACCCGAAGATGCTCGAAATGAGCATGTACGAAGGTATCCAGCATTTGCTGTGTCCGGTAGTGACGGACATGCGCCAGGCGGGCCATGCGCTGAACTGGGTCGTCGCCGAGATGGAACGTCGCTACAAATTGATGAGCAAGCTCGGCGTTCGCAATCTGGCGGGCTACAACAACAAGATCGACGATGCGGCCAAGCGCGAAGAGCATATTCCGAATCCGTTCTCGCTGACGCCGGAAGCGCCCGAGCCATTGCAGCGCCTGCCGTACATCGTCGTGGTGATCGACGAGTTGGCCGACCTCATGATGGTCGTCGGCAAGAAGGTCGAGGAATTGATTGCACGCATTGCACAGAAGGCGCGCGCGGCCGGTATTCATCTGATTCTGGCGACACAGCGTCCGTCGGTCGACGTGATTACGGGGCTTATCAAGGCGAACGTGCCAACGCGTGTGGCCTTCCAGGTGTCCTCGAAGATCGATTCGCGCACGATTCTGGACCAGCAGGGGGCGGAGACGCTCCTTGGCATGGGCGACATGCTCTACATGCCGCCGGGCACCGGTTTGCCGTTGCGCGTGCATGGGGCGTTCGTCTCCGATGACGAAGTGCATCGTGTGGTCGAGCGGCTCAAGGAGCAGGGCGAGGCGAATTACGTCGAGGGCATTCTGGAAGGCGGAACGGAAGGCGAAGACGGCGGTATCGACGGCGCGGGCGGCGGAACCGGCGAGGGGGGCGGCGAGTCCGACCCTCTGTACGATCAGGCGGTGGCCGTGGTGCTCAAGCAGCGGCGTGCGTCGATCTCGCTGGTGCAGCGCCATTTGCGCATCGGCTACAACCGGGCGGCGCGACTGCTCGAACAGATGGAACAGTCCGGCGTGGTGTCGGCGATGGCGAGCAACGGCAACCGGGAAATTCTGGTGCCGAATCGCGAGGGAGAATAAGGAACATGCTGGGATTCAAGCGCGGTTTGCCGCTCATGGTGGGTGCCGCCGGTGTGACGCTGGCGGCGTTGGTCGCGCCGGCGTATGCCAGCGGTACGGCACAACTCAAGGCGTTCGCGGCGCAAGTGAAATCGGCGCGTGGCGAGTTCGAGCAGAAACAGGTCAAGGGCCAGCAGGACGGCGCGATGAAGGTGACCAACAATGCCTCGGGCACGTTCGAGTTCTCGCGTCCCGGTCAGTTCGTCTGGCATTACACGAAGCCTTACGACCAATTGTTGCAGGCGGACGGTACTACGCTTTACGTCTACGACAAGGATCTGAATCAGGTCACCGAGCGCAAGCTCGGCGACTCGTTGGGCGCGAGCCCGGCGGCGATTCTCTTCGGCAGCAACGATATTGAAAAGAGCTTTTCGCTCAAGGACGCCGGCGTAAAGAACGGTATCGACTGGGTGGAACTGAAGCCGAAGTCGCAGGACACGCAATTCCAGCGTGTCGGCATCGGGTTTCGCGACGGCAATCTTGCCGCGATGGAACTGTACGATGCGTTCGGCAACGTGACCTTGCTCACGTTCAGCAACATGCAGAAGAACCCATCGCTGCCGGCGGGCAACTTCAAGTTCACCGTGCCCAAGGGGGCCGACGTGATCAAGGGGTGAGCCCGGGCGGCGTCTGCTCCGTCCCCGTCGCCCGGCAAACGCATTACGGGCGAGCTGGCCGAGGGGCTGGCATAATGGGACATCCGATTATCTGACTGCGACCGGGGATTCCCCGGCCGTGTTGCTTGAGAACATGCCAAACGACGCCCCTTTGTCGGCTTCGGTGCCTTTGGCCGAGCGCCTTCGCCCCCACACCATCGACGACGTGATTGGCCAGCGCCACTTGCTGGGCAAGGGCAAGCCGTTGCGCGTCGCATTCGAGGCGGGCCGCCCGCATTCGATGATTCTGTGGGGGCCGCCCGGTGTCGGCAAGACGACGCTCGCGCGCCTCATGGCGGACGCCTTCAAGGCGTACTTCATCGCACTCTCGGCGGTGCTCTCCGGCGTGAAGGACATTCGGGATGCCGTGGAGGCGGCGCAGATCCAGCGCGCGCAGGGCAAGCAGACAGTCGTGTTCGTCGACGAGGTGCATCGCTTCAACAAAGCTGTCAACCACTATATAAATCAATTGGTTAGGAAGGTGATTGTGCAAATTTTTGGGCTTCCCCATTGTTCTGAGGTGGGAAACCATGCCTGATTTGTTCGCACAAGAGCCTGCTGCACCACTCGCTGAAGCCCTTCGCCCCAAGACCTTGGACGAGGTCATTGGGCAGTCTCACTTGCTGGGTGAAGGCAAGCCATTGAGACTGGCTTTCCAGTCGGGAAAACCTCACTCCATGATCTTCTGGGGGCCGCCGGGTGTTGGTAAAACCACCTTGGCGCGGCTCACAGCTACAGCCTTCAAGTGTGAGTTCATAGCACTGTCTGCGGTCTTGTCTGGTGTCAAAGACATCAGAGAGGCAATGGATCAGGCAAGGCAATATCTTGCTCAGGGCAAGAACACCATCTTGTTCGTAGACGAAATTCACAGGTTCAATAAGTCTCAACAAGATGCCTTGTTGCCTCACGTGGAATCAGGGCTGTTCACCTTCATTGGTGCCACCACTGAGAACCCTTCTTTTGAGGTTAATTCTGCTCTTCTGTCTCGTGCTCAAGTCTATGTGCTGAAGTCACTAACAGAAGAAGAATTGAAGCTGCTCTTGAAGCGTGTCCAAGAAGAAGGTGCTCTTGGTGACTTGGAGTTTGAAGATAAAACAGTAGATACCATCATTGGCTATGCAGATGGTGATGCAAGAAGGTTCTTAAACCTGCTTGAACAGTGCAAAACGGCTGCTGGTGCTGCTGGTATCCACAAGGTTGATACAGACTTCATCCAGAACGCCTTGACCTTGAATTCAAGGCGTTTTGATAAAGGTGGAGACAACTTCTATGACCAGATTTCTGCCTTGCACAAGTCTGTTCGTGGCTCCAATCCAGATGCGGCCCTCTACTGGCTGACACGCATGTTGGACGGTGGCGCTGATCCAAGGTATCTATCAAGGCGGATTGTTCGCATGGCTTGGGAAGACATTGGCTTGGCTGATCCGAGAGCCATGCAGATAGCCAACGATGCAGCACTGACCTATGAGCGGTTGGGAAGCCCTGAAGGTGAATTGGCACTTGGTCAAGCTGTCATCTATCTAGCTGTAGCTGCTAAGAGCAATGCTGGATACAACGCATACAACCAAGCAAGAGCCTTCGTGAAACAGGATAAATCAAGAGAGGTTCCTGTTCATCTTCGCAATGCACCTACGAAGCTCATGAAGGAGCTAGGATATGGGCATGAATACCGATATGCTCATGATGAACCTAATGCTTATGCTGCTGGTGAAACCTATCTGCCTGACGGTATAGAAGAACCTGGTTGGTATCAACCTGTTCCTAGAGGCTTGGAAATCAAGATTGGTGAGAAGCTGTCCATGCTGAAGAAGTGGGATGAAGAAGCTGGAAAAAAATAGACTCTACTAAAAAGTAGCTTTGAACTGAGGGGGATGCATGGCTGATCAGAAATTCATGATCGCAACTAGAAATAAGAAGGGGCAGATTGGCTACCTTTCTGAAGGACTCTCACTTCCTGAGTTTGCTGATCTTTTCAAGCCAAAAGGTGAGGTCCAGGTCTTGGTGGACTACTCGCCGGTCATTGAAGAGCTGCATAGGCTGCATAGAACGGCGAGTGATGAGGATATCCTCAATAAATACAATGCCATGTTCAACTTTTGGCAGGATGCGAAGACCTATACAAAAGAGTCATTGAAGGTATCCAAGAGCGAAGAATTGAGCAAGCAAGCCAATTCCTTGATTAATGAGCTTCAGCTTAAGCTTCAAAAGGTTGGTAGGGAGTTGAGTTCAAAATGGAGTTCTCCGTTGCATGAGTGGCGGGATGTGGTGAGCTTCATTAAGAGGGATTCGGATATTTACATTGATACCCTGTTGTGCTTTATTCACTCAAAGGCTTCTCTAGATATTAATTCGTTCAAGGGCGAAACGGTACTGTCCAGTTATGGAAAGTTTCTCCACGACTTCGTATCTAATATTTATACTCGGCTTTTGAGGGAGGGCTGGCAACAAGATTCCTTTCTTAAGTTCATAGCCTTTGAGCAGCCTGAAAAACTACAGCACTATCTGAGCCTTGAAGGTAAAGGTGAGACTTCCGATCAGTTCCTGCTGCGAGTTCTGAAAGAGCAAGACACCTATGGTGGGCATGATGAGCGCCAGGGCTATTATCGTGAAGTGTCCATTCGTTTCACTAGCTTCTCCAACGAATTCGTTTCGATAGTAGATGTGTTCAGGGACCTGCTGTATAAGATCTCATCGGTGAATGCTTTCTTGGAGAAGCTGAGAAAGGGAAGCCATGAGTGGGACGACAGTTCTGATTCGGTAGATGAACTTCGGGAAGAAATCCGCCTGCTTAAATGAGACGGTATACCTCGTAAAGAGCAAAAATAATTTGGAGGGGGCTGTGCAACAAGAAGATATTTTCTACGAAGACCGCTTTCTTGAAAGCTGGGCCGGCTCCATCATCACCAATCCCAGCACGGCAATCGTAGAGTTGGTTGCAAACTGCTGGGATGCATACGCCACTGAAGTAAAAATAGACTGGGCCGATCCGAAGAAGAACAAGCAATTCTCTATCTCGGACAACGGCAAAGGCATGACCAAGGATGAGTTTGACTACATCTGGCGTGCCATGTCCTATGACCGTATCAGCAAAACGGGTCCAACCACTGCACCGCCACCAGATGTAGAGGGGCTTCCACGGTTCGTCTTCGGGAAGAATGGCAAAGGGCGCTTTGCCAGCTTCTGCTTGAGCCAGAGTTACTTCATTACATCCATAAAGGACGGCCAAAAATTCGTTTATAAGGTCAGTAGAACATCAAACAAGCCTTTGATCACTGAGCTTGTTGAGTACGTTGAATCTGGCGTGGAAGGACATGGCACCACAATCACTGGTGAAGGTGAAATTCGTCAAACCAACTTGTCCGTAGAGCAGGCTAGAGAATTGCTCGGTAGTCGGTTTCTAGCTAACCCTTCGTTCAAGGTCATCCTGAATGGAAGCCCCATCACCTTCAGCGATATCAGCAAGTCCTCATTATCTATCGTTGATGTTGACGTTCCTGGCTACGGTACGGTTAAGATTTACCACATAGATACTCTGAAGGCGGACAAGACCACTAAGCAGCATGGGATTGCATGGTGGGTAACGAATCGAGCCGTGGGTGATTGCAAGTGGCGTGGCACTGACGTTGAACGCATTCTTGATGGTCGGACGGAGAAGGCGAAGCGATATACCTTTATCGTTCAGGCCGATTTCTTGAACAAGGAAAATGCGGTCAAGGAGGATTGGTCCGGCTTCAATGATAATAATGTTGCTTGGCAGACGACTAGGCCGATTGTTCAGGACAAGATCCGAGAGATAATCTCCAACACAAGCTCTGCGGAACGGGAAGGTAAGAGGACTGCCGTCCTCGAAAGGGTGGGCGAATCGGTCAACCTGCTTCCCCTTTTGAGCAAGGATCGTGTTACTACCTTCGTTAATGAGGTTGTAGATACATGCCCTAACTGTTGATTTTCACCAAATATTGACCCGGGGTTTTCATCGAAATTTGACCCACCCCAAACAGCGTAGTACATCTACTTCTGTGTGGATAAGTCGTCGGTTTCCGTGCCCTTGAGGGCCGTTTTCCGCGATACCCGAGACTTTGCCGAACTGGTCTTGAAACGCCAGGACTCATTGCCCGTTTCTACGATGTGGCAGTGATGCGTCACCCGGTCGAGCAGCGCAGTTGTCATCTTCGCATCCCCGAATACGCTGGCCCATTCGCCAAAGCTCAGGTTCGTTGTTATTGCCACGCTGGTGTGCTCGTACAGTTTCGAGAGCAGGTGAAATAGCAGCGCGCCGCCCGTCTGACTGAATGGCAGATAGCCCAGCTCGTCGAGGATCACCATATCCACGTACATCAACTTGTGTGCTATTTGGCCTTGCTTACCGATAGCCTTCTCCTGCTCCAGCGCGTTCGTCAGTTCCACTGTCGAGAAGTACCTAACTCGCTTGCCCTGGCGCTGCACCGCTTGGATCCCTATGGCGGTGGCCAAGTGCGTCTTGCCCGTACCTGGCCCGCCGATAAAGACGACGTTGTGTGCACTCGAGAGAAACGTCAGATCGTGCAGTTCGCGCACCAACACTTCATCTACGTGCGCTTGGCCAAAATCGAATCCCGTGAGATCTCGATGCGCAGGGAAACGAGCTGCAGTCATCTGATAAGCAATAGATCGGACCTGGCGCTCTGCCGTCTCGGCCATCAGTAGTTGCTTCATGAAACGCTCAGGATCAAACTCCGTGTGCCTGGATTGCGCGAGCAACTCTGGCCAACTGCTTGCCATGCCATGCAACTTCAAACCTTTAAGCTGGGCGGTGATGTCGTTAGACATGGCGATTCTCCGGAGCATTGGGCCGCAGGCGCTCATAGCGATCGACATCCGCTAAGGGCTCTTCGGTCAGATGCAGTTTGGTCGGGGTGGGCAATAACGGCCCAACTGGCGTTTTGAGTCGACTCAGCACATTGATGACATGCTCCGCACTCGGCCGGCCGGATTCCAGGGTAATTTTTACGGCAGTCAGCACGGCGTCTAAGCCATGGTCACGCACTGCCGCCAGCACTTGAGTCATAACCCGGTCACCACCAGGCTGTTTGAGCAAGTAGTGCTGTAAGCGCTGCAGCGGCACCGGCATCGTCGCAAATGGTGCTCCGTTGCGCAGTGCACCGGGCTTGCGCTCCACCAGGTCGATGTAGTGGCGCCAATCGTAAAAGGTGAGATATCGTTCAAAGCTACGCTCATGTCGGGCAACTTCTTGCCCTTCGGAAACGATGCTCAGATATGTCGGGTAGCTGCGCACGCTAACGACCTGATTGGTCAGACTCGACGGCACACTGTAGCGATTGCGTTGGAAGTGGATCAGGCTCGTTGAGGAGACGCGTAGCGTCTGCTCAACATATCCATCAAATGGCTTGGGGTTGGGCATCAACTTCGTTCGTTCATCTTGCAACGCGTCAGCGATGGTGATCTCGGGCCACTGCGGGTGTTTGCCTTGCCACGCGCATAGGCATTGGTCAGCCACCCACTCGTTGAGCGTCGCCAAAGTTTCCCATCGACGCTCGGCAGCTTCATGCCAAATCTGTCGCCGTCGATCTTGCACATTCTTCTCAACGATCCCTTTTTCCCAACCGGCGGCACGATTGCAGAACTCTGGCTCGAAGAGGTAGTGGCCACACATTGCCTCAAAACGAGCGTTGATCGCTCGCTCTTTGCCTCGGCCGACCTTGTCGACCGCCGTCTTCATGTTGTCGTAGATGCCTCGGCGAGGCACGCCACCAAATGCCGCAAAAGCTCGAGCATGTGCGTCGAATAGCATCTCGTGGCTCTGCGTGGGATAGGCGACTAACCAGAAAGCGCGGCTGGCGTTGAGTTTGACGTGAGCGACTTCAAGCCGTCGGCGCAAGCCTCCCACGAAGGCATACTCACAGCTCCAGTCAAACTGGAAGGCCTCTCCGGGATCGAATGCCAACGGCACATAAGCTTTGGTGCGTGGCGCCTGAGATTGCGCCTCGTGCCAGTGCCGCACAAACGCGCTCACTCGCGCGTAGCTGCCGGCATAACCCTGTGAACGTATCGCCTCAAACATGAAGCGAGCCGTACGCCGATCGCGCTTCGGCCGATGGCTGTCGGTACATAACCAGCCACTCAGTTGTTCGGCCCACTCGTCGACGACGCTGAGGCCGTTTCGCTTGGGGTAATGTGGCTCGACCGCATCGGGCTGGCGCAGCCAGCTGCGTATCGTGTTTCGGGACAGGCCCGTGCGTCGCGCGATCTCTCGCAGCGGTACCTTCTCGCGGATATACATCCGCCTGATCTTGGCTAGCATGCCCACCGTGATCACCTTGGTATCTCCTGCTCAAAGGTTGAGCAGGACATTGAATCACGTGGGTCAATTTTCGATGAAAACTACACCCCTCAAAGGGTCAGTTCTTGGTGCACATCAACAGGAAGTTGCCTGATCCGCAAGCAGGGTCAAAAATCTTCAGGTGTTCCAACCTGAGAAGCAGTTGCTCCAGCTTCGTCTTGCTGTCAGAGTGTTTCTCAAATTCTTCCTTCAGTTCGTTGAGGAAGAGGGGTTCAATCACCTTCATGATATTGGGCACAGACGTGTAGTGCATGCCCATGTTGCCCCGTTGGCTGGGGTCGACCACTGCCTGAATCATGGACCCGAAGATGTCAGGGTTGATTTCAGACCAGTCCAAATCTGAACCACACTCAATGAGCATGGCACGTGACTTCCGATTGAATTTCGGAACAGGCAGCTTGTCAGCGAACAAGCCACCGTTCACATAGGGGAAGTCTGCAAGATAGTCAGGAACACCCTCACGGCCTTCCTGGTTCATGACATCAAAGGCACGACTCAAGTAGTCGGCCAAGTCGCTACCGTCTTCAGCGGTGTGTGATGCTATATGGTTGGTGAACAGCTTGGTCTTGAAGATGCCAGTGTCTTCAGCAAAATAGCAGAACAAAATCCTGGACAGGAATACGTTCTGCCAATGAATTTCCCGCGTGGTGTTGGCTGGATTGTTATCCCGAAGCAAGTCAAACAGCTTCGCCATTTTTTCGGCGGCTTTGACATCGGCGGGGTTTTCGCCTTGAACTTGAGTTTTCTCTAGACCTGCCCACGGAAGGAAGAAGTCAAACTTCTTGCTCAGTTCAGCTAACGGAATATCTAGTGTATCTTCTGTCTTGGTATCAATCGCCAGAAGGTGAGTACTATTGATTGCGATGACGAAGCGAGGTAGGTGCTTTTCAACCACATCCGCATTCTTCATTTCGTCAATAATGGACAAAAGCTGATCACTACCCGTTTTCTTGAAGTAGACCTGCTTTTTCCAAAGAACTTCATCGGCATTCTTGGAAAGGTTATAGCTCCCTTTGCCAACCATTCTCAAGCGAGTGATGGAGGCTTTAGGCTTACCATAGCACTCCAACAATCCATATAAGAATTCGGCCTGATTGATGTCCCCCACAAGGGCCTTAACTTTTTCTTCTACTTGAGCAATATTCATGGGAAAGCTGGCCTACTGGTAATTCTGTGGTCAACGGCAAAAAGCACCCCGTAGGGTGCTTTCTCTGAGGTTCGGTAAGTTTAAGCTGCTTTGAACTCAGCTTCGGTGATTTCACCAAGTTGTTCCTTGGTGGGAACCTTGCCTTCACGGCTTGCCAGCTTCTTCAGGAAGTTGGTCTTGGCCTTCTTGTCAGAAGGAGTCACCAGCCATGCATCAACAGGCTTGCCGCTCTTGTAGGTGGTGAAGGCACCTTCAGCCTCCAAGAACTTGGGCGGGTGAGCCAGCCACACGCTGGTTTCGTCGGTCTTGGTGGACTTCAGCGGCTTGCTCATGTTGCGGGTAGCACCAGCACCACCTTTGCCAGCAGTGGAAACCTTGGCAGGAGCAGCATGGAAACCAAGCTCTTCAGCAGTGAAGTTGAAGAGGCTGATTTGCTCCAACATAGCTGCCAGAGCGGCAGGGCGTTCAGATTCCAACTGAGCAGCCACCATGTCTTCAAACTCTTTGCGCTTGGCAAGGATTTCAGCGATCGTCAGCTTCTTGGTTTCGGCCATGTAGATTTCTCCAGTAGATGAGGTAAGAGTGAACTGTAGTTGCTTGAGGGTTCTCAACAAGCTTCTACAGTTCTTCTTGCTTGTTGATGGTTGTACTGTAAGTTCAAGAACAAGAGGCGTCAACTAGATTTATCGCTTCTTGAACAAAAAAATCTTCAAGATAGATGGCTTCCTCTTGGCGTGGCGAAAGAACCACATCTATCTGGTGATGAGCAACACCAGAATGCTTGCTGGTGGTTCTTGACTTAATTTTCTCTTCTGTTATGGATGTTTGGTAACAGGAGAAAAATATGAGTGTAATTCAAGCTAGAGGTGAAAATAAAACTACCTTCAACATTATTATGGAGAACGGCCTTCCCTACAAGCCGATCATTCGATGTGAAACAACATTATTCAGGCAAAAGGGAAATGATAATGCTGGAATCATTCATTTGGAACTTCCTGATCCTTCACCCATTGATGATAGATTGGATGAGGCATTGAGTGTGTTTCAAAAAATCAGGCTAGATGAAGAGCAGGTTTTCATCGATATAGGTGACTATTATATTGCTGGAGCCCACTTCAGTGAGTTCATTATGAAATCAGCAGAGGAAAAAACACTTTATGTCACCATATATAAAGATGGGAAATTCATTTCGGGAGCACATTTCAGATGACGGTATTCAACTTCGTCACTGTGGGGAAGACATTGGATGTTGATTTGCCATTTGTCGAAAAAGTACAGTCTGAGCAAGAGACAGATGCTGTTGAGCTTGGCGAAGGAATCAAGTCCTTCCAAAGCACGTCTTTGCAAGATAGGCTTTACGTTCACACAAGCCAAGCTATCCAGTTCCTTCAATATAACTACCTGGTGCCACCTCTGGCACCACAAGTTGATGTGGTCTTCACCAATGTGAGCCTCAAGGAGAAGATAGGTAAAGTCATAAATTCTCTTCTTGGCAGAGGGCTGGAGCAGTACCAACACAATGCCTGTGCTGATCCTGAAACCTCCACCATCTACTTTTCAAGTGCCTACCTGGCGCTGAAAGAGAAGCTTCCTGCTGAAATACAAATTCTTGCTCTTGAGCTTGGCACTGTGCAGAAGGTTGTGGAGCGTGAGTTATTTCATGAAATAGGCCATCTGGCAATTAGAAAGCATCTCAGAAGAAAAGAGGTGGATAGCTCCATCCATCCGTTTGAACAGCGCATTAGAGAGAACATTGAAGAAGGATTTGCTGACTCTTTCTCCCTTCACATGATGGCTATCAAATATCCTGATCAGCAGTCGTTTCCTGTGCTAAGAAGGCACATTCAAGAGCAGGTGAAAAACGATCCGTTTCAGGTCATCAACGTGTATAGAGCCTATGACGACATACCTCTAAAAGACAGCAATGGTGCCGTTCTTAAGGATGTAAATCAGATTGTGGCTGGGTGCTTGGAAGTGGCACTGAAGAACAACAAGGCCATGCTTTTGGAGTGTCTTGCAGATAACTTCTACAGACCTCAAATCAAAGGATCACTAAACCTAATGCTGAGTGATTCTATTGATGACGGTGCCTATGTTGACCACTTCCACAATCATTACAGGAAGGAAGGCATTGTGGTCAATATCAAGGATGCGAGAGCCAAGCACTTTGGTAGCAACGCAAATACTGCGAAGAAGAAGGTGTAAAAAAAGCCCCATTGATGGGGCTTATATTTTGGATTTATGTTGGCTAGTTCCTATCGCCATAGTAGATATTGGTCGTGGCAGAAGAGCTATGACCGGCAAGCAGCATGATCTCTTGTTCGTTGAGTGCTTGACCAGAACGAAGCTTTGCAAACACCTCTGCAAGCCTGTCAGGCATGTTCTGAATGGTTTGCTCAACAGTCTGTGGTGAGACTCCCATCTCTTTGGCAATCTGGAAGTTGTTGGATCGCTTCTGACGAATCAGCTTGGTCAGTACTGTGCGGCGAGTGTCGTGGAAGTGAAGCCTTGTGTCTGGATCATCATAAAGACCCAGTGCCTTCAAAGCATCAACCCAGTATTGACGAAAGTTCCATGCAGTCAGCTTGAAGATAGGTCCTTTAGCAAGCCTGTTCTCTTTGAGCCATGCACGGAAGTCATCATCTTCAGGGATCATAATATCCCTCGGCTTACCATTCTTTGTTTTAGGAATGTGGATAGACCAAAGCTGAAGATTGACATTTTCCCATTGGGCGCCAAGAACTTCACTTTTCCGTGCCCCTGATTCCAAGCAAGTAACGAACAGAAAGTAGGGTTCTTGATTGGCTTTAAGCTTCATCCACTCTGCAATCTGAACGGCTTCATCATCTGACAGAACCCGTTTCCTGCCAAGATAAGCTTTAGGCTTCTCACCTTTAGGCAGCATCTTGACTGGGTTCATGATGCTGTTGGGGAATTGTTCAGGATAGAGCTTGTAGACTTTTTCAAAGGCTGAACTGATAGTGGAAATTTCACGAAGAATGGTATTGTCTTTAATGCCTGATTTCCTTCGTGAATCCATGTAGGCAATCAAGAGCCAGAAATCAACAGTATCAATCTTGAAGTTGCCAAACTCAATATGGTCTTTGTTGAAGGTCCTGCCCATCATGGCATCAACAATCGTGTTTTTATAACGATAGTTGTCAATCTTGGGACCCATATCCTTGAAGTAGATAGGAATGGAAGGAATGGCACTCAGGCAACGGTTCTGGTTGGTCTTCAGTGAAGACGCTGCCTGCTTGCTCATGTATTGCTGGAAGTAGTCCTTGAGAAGTGTCCGCATGTCGGGCATCTCAAGTTGATACTTCATGTCAAAAATGAGATTCTGAGGGACACCAGTGTTGATACGGTGAAGCTCTTGTTCTTCCCATGACTTGGCGGTACTTTCATCATCAAAGAGCTTGCTAATATTCTCGCCGTTCTTGCGAATCTGAACACGCCACCTGGTGACGCTGACCTTGCGGCCAGTTTCTTTGTTCAAAACCTTGTACTTGATTGGGTAGACCGACACAGTGACTCCTTCCTATTTTTGTGAGTCCCAAGCACCTAACTTTGGGGGAGTGTGCAGCCCAAGGCGGTCCTTGTTCAGTGAGGTCCGTGGGGACCGGCACAAGCGAAGAGGCCGTTCCTTTGCACAATCAAAATCCGTGGTGCAAAAAATTGTGCATGAAAACGGGTTGTTTGTGCGAAAAATCCGTAGGCGTGCACGCCAAGCTATTGATTTTCAACAGGTGCATTGCATCGTACTTGTCTTCAACAAGGCGCAGCAGGACGCCTTCCTGCCGCACGTCGAATCGGGCCTTTTCATCTTCGTCGGCGCAACGACGGAAAACCCGTCGTTCGAGGTCAACGGTGCATTGCTCTCGCGCGCGGCGGTCTACGTGCTCAAGAGCCTGAATGACGACGAACTCGGCGAGATGGTCGCGCGTGCGGCGCATGAATTGGGCGGTATCGGTTTTACCGACGAAGCGCGCCAGGGGCTGATCGACTCGGCCGACGGCGACGGCCGCAAGCTGTTGAACAACGTCGAGATCGTGGCGCAGGCTGCGATGGCGCAGGATCTGGCGATCATCGACGAGGCGCTGCTCGCCAGTGTGCTCGCGGAGAATCTGCGTCGCTTCGACAAGGGCGGCGATGCGTTCTACGATCAGATCAGCGCGCTGCACAAGTCGGTGCGCGGCAGTTCGCCGGATGGCGCGCTGTATTGGTTCTGCCGCATGCTGGACGGCGGCGCCGATCCGCGTTATCTGTCGCGACGGATCGTGCGCATGGCATGGGAGGACATCGGTCTGGCCGACCCCCGTGCGGCGCGCATCGCGCTCGATGCCGCGGAGACGTACGAGCGTCTGGGCACGCCGGAGGGTGAACTCGCGTTGGCGCAGGCGATTCTTTACCTCGCGTCGGCGCCGAAGTCGAACGCGGGGTACAACGCGTACAACCAGGCGCGGGCGTTCGTCGGCAAGGACAAGACGCGGGCGGTGCCGATTCATCTGCGTAATGCGCCAACGAAGCTGATGAAAGAACTCGGCTACGGCCATGAGTATCGTTACGCGCACGACGAACCCGATGCCTACGCCGCCGGCGAGACGTATTTCCCGGACGATCTGCGGGCACAGAACTGGTACCGCCCGGTGCCGCGCGGTCTGGAGGGCAAGATCGGCGAGAAGCTCAACTGGTTGAAGTCGCTCGATGCCGAATGGCGTCGCACGAACGCCAGGGGGCGCAAGAGTGCCGAGACACCGGCGAAGGCGGCGGGCGTGCAAGGCAAGTCATCATCGTCGCCATCGTCGTCATCCGCCACGACGGCACCGCCTGCCGAGACCGGGGACGACGAGTCTGCGTGATTTCGTCACGGCGCTGCGCGTTTGGTAAAATCCCGCCATTACCGTTTTGCGCGACGTGAAGCTGCGTCGGCGGCGGCCAACACGCAATCATGGCCCACGGACGTGGGTCGCTCACCAAAGATTTCCCACCATGCTCGACATTCAACTTCTTCGCAAGGATCTCGACGGCGTTGCAGCGCGACTCAAGACGCGCGGCTATTCGCTGGACGTGGCGGCGTTTGCCGCGCTCGAGGTGGAGCGCAAGCAGATTCAGACGCAAACCGAGGAGCTTCAGGCGCGTCGCAATGCGTTGTCGAAGCAAGTGGGCATGAAGAAGGGCAAGGGCGAGGACGCCTCGGCCGAGATTGCCAAAGTTGGCGGGATTGCCGATACGCTCAAGGCGTCGTCGGTACGTCTGGAGGAGATTCAGACGCGTTTGTCGGATTTGTTGCTGGGCGTGCCGAACCTGCCGCATGAGAGCGTACCCATCGGCTCGGACGAGACGCAGAACGTGGAAGTGCGTCGTTGGGGAACGCCACGCGAATTCGATTTCACGCCGCGCGATCACGTCGATCTGGGCGCTGCGCTGGGGCTGGATTTCGATGCTGCTGCGAAGCTGGCCGGTGCGCGTTTTTCGGTGATGCGCGGCGGTATTGCGCGTTTGCATCGTGCGTTGGCGCAGTTCATGCTCGACACGCACACGAGCGAGCACGGGTATACGGAAACGTATGTGCCGTACATCGTGAACGCCGCGTCGATGCGTGGCACGGGGCAACTGCCGAAGTTCGAGGACGATCTGTTCAAGGTGCCGCGCAAGGTCGGCGGTGGCGACGAAGGGGAGCGCGTCGAGAACTTCTATCTGATTCCGACTGCGGAAGTGTCGTTGACGAATCTGGTGCGTGACGAGTTGCTGCCGAACGATGCGTTGCCGATGAAGATGGTGGCACACACGCCGTGTTTCCGTTCGGAGGCGGGCAGCTATGGCAAGGACACGCGCGGCATGATTCGCCAGCATCAGTTCGACAAGGTCGAGTTGGTGCATGTGGTGCGGCCCGAGGCATCGTACGAAGCGCTCGAAACGCTCGTCGGCCATGCCGAGACGATTCTGAAAAAGCTGGGTTTGCCGTTCCGCACGCTGGTGCTGTGTACGGGCGACATGGGATTCGGCAGCGCAAAGACCTACGACATGGAAGTCTGGATTCCGGCGCAGAACACGTACCGCGAGATTTCGTCGTGCTCGAACATGGAGAGCTTCCAGGCGCGCCGGATGCAGGCACGTTTTCGCAATGCGCAGGGCAAGCCGGAGCTGGTGCACACGCTCAACGGTTCGGGGCTGGCTGTGGGACGCGCCCTGGTGGCCGTGCTGGAGAACTATCAGAACGCCGACGGTTCGGTGACGGTGCCCGAGGTGCTGCGTCCTTACATGGGCGGCATCGAACGTCTCGAACCGGTGACGGAAGGGGCGAAGTAAAAACTTCGAAAAAAGAGTTGCCGAAAAAAGAAATTCGGCTATAATCTCTTCCTCGCTGCTTGAGGCCACTCAGGCAGCGAACCAAAGCAGCAAGAACGCTTGGAGAGGTGGCAGAGTGGTCGAATGCGCCGGACTCGAAATCCGGTATACGGTTATACCGTATCGTGGGTTCGAATCCCACCCTCTCCGCCAAGCATGATGCTTTGCAAAGAAGTGCCCGCTAATACTAGCGGGCATTTTTTTTGGCCAGGCTCAGCAAATATTAGACATTCATCCAATATTTTTCGAGTCACGACGCGTTTTGCATGGCGCGATTCGGATGGACAACGCTGCGCCTGTGCAACTTCACATAGATCTTCGCCGTAGGCCATCTTGGCCGTAGAGCGCCTGGAATGCGCTTGATTGGCACGCTGGCGAGCCGTATGTCGGTTGTCTCTTTTTTCCTTTTAGGTCGTGAAGCGCGAAGCCAGCCACCCCGGCCCGAGTGCTTGCCGCGCGGAACATAGTGCTCAAGCGCTTCTCGGGGCTTGACTCACCAATCGATGGCTACGACCGAACCACGCGTCGACGCGGGGCAACGCCAGTGTCGCGATCTGGAACCGCCCCGCACTTCGGCTCAACCGGCTATGCCCTTCAGACCCCGAAGCACTGGGCGCCCATTTCCGCGATCGGTTGCGCGACATCAATCATCGCGAGACCGAAGTCCCTGCCTTGCCCGAGCGGGTTCATCTTCACAAAGTCGATGAAGTCCTGAATGAACTCGCTTCCTCTCGTGATCCAAAAGGACATGGTGATTCCTCTCAATTTGATATTTGTTTCGATCAATCTCGCTGCCGTGGATTTCGGCACCGAGACCCTGTCGCGGCAATGCGTCAGCCACTGAGTGAAGTATTGTCCTCACGGCGGCGGCCGGCCTCAGGTAAAGACCTGAAGTTATGACCGGCCGCTCTCCATCGCACCCGCCGTCGTGTCGCCGCTGTCGCGCAGCGTCGTCGCGCCGATCATTATGTGGGTCGCCATCATCGTCGCGCACTTGCGTTTCTGCTTGGTGCCCGCTGATCTCGCTCAGCCCTGCATGATCGCCTCGATCCGCGCGACGGCGTTGGCCAGCCCGGTCTCGGCGCGCATTTGCTCTCCCAGTTCGCGCGCGCGCGATTTCGTTGCGGCACGTTCGGCGAACGCGATTCGCTCTGCCAGCGCCGATGCAAGCAATTTACGCCGCGAGAGCGCAGGTCCTGCCACGCCGATGCGCTGCAATCTGTCCGCCCAGAACGCCTGATCGCCCGCGAAGGGCACGACTACCGACGGCACCCCGGCGCGCGTCGCCGAATGCGACGTGCCCGACCCGCCATGATGGATCGCGAGCGATGTCTGCGGGAATAGCCAGTCATGCGGCGTATCGCCGATGACGTGGAAGTTCGTGGGCAAGATGCCCGTATCGGCATCGCTCCATCCTGGGAAGAACAACGCGCGACGTCCCGCGACGGCCGTAACGACCTCGTCAAGCAGCGCCCGCGCATCGAAGCCCGCCATGCTGCCGAAGCCGATATACATCGGCGCTTCGCCAGACGCCAGAAAATTGACAAGCGCCGGCGGCGCCGACCATTGCGCATCTGGCGTCGTCCATTGTCCGCACACGTAGGCGTTATGCGGCCAGTCCTCCGGCTGGCCGACCAACGTCGGGGAAATGCCATACAGCATCGGATGCTGCGTCCATAACGTTCGTCTGGGAGGCAGGCCGCAGACGGACGCGCGCGCCGCGTTGGTCGCATTGCGAAATGCGTGCCACAGCATCTGGTTCACGAAACGCTGACTGGCCGCATGCAGGACACGCGGGATGCCTTGCGGCAGAAAGGGAGACGCAAAATCTGCCGTCGGCGTAATCGGAATGAGTCCCGTACCGATGGCTTTGACGCCGAGTGCCTCGGCGGCCGACAAACCGACGAATGCCGCCAGCCCGGACACGATCACGGCGTCGCCGTCCCTGCCCGCCTCGACGATGTCGCGAAGCCACGCCTGCGCGTGCGTGTTGGCGATGTGCGCGAGCGCGCCGGCCATGCTCGAGAACCGGCGCCGGCCGGACACCGCGCTGCCGATACCCTGTGCAGGATTCATGATGCCCCTGATGTCGCCCGCCAACGCCGCTGACGGCACGCCGAGCGCACGGGCAGCGCCAAGCGTGGAGCCATCGGCAAGCAATGTCGCGTCGTGTCCGGCATCGATGAGCGCGCGAGCGAGCGCTGCCAATGGGCGAGTGTCGCCCTCTGTTCCGTAGGTCGCGATGACGAATTTCATGATGTCCTGCGTTTCTTGCGTGGAGACGGCGCGCGCGGCAGCGATGCGCCGTCCTGTGCGAGCTTTTCGATCAGGGTGTCGCGCACCAATGCTACCGGGCGAGCGAGCCGGCTCGGTAACGCGCCGTGCACGAGCCACACGTTCAGACCGCTGCGAAACTCCGGTACGTCGAGAATTTGCAGCGACTTGGCGTGGGGGCTTCGCGCGAGCACCTCCGGCGAAGCGAGCCCGACACCGAGACCGCGTGCGACGAGCGAGAGCTGCAGCGCCGAATCAAACGCTTCCACGGCGACATTGAACGGTAGGCCCGCCATCGACATCGCACGGCTCAGGGCAGAGCGCATGCCGCAGTCGTCCTGATTCAGCGCCCACGGATGGGCGGCGAGCTCGGCGAGCGATGTCGGCTTGTCGGGCGGTCCGAATGCCTTAGGTGCGACGACTACCGTTGGCTTGTGCCCCATGCGTGTCGACGCCACACCGTCAGGCAGGGGGACGCCTTCGGGCAACAACACGACTGCGGCGTCCATCTTCGCCTGTTCGAGGCCTTGCAACAACCCGGAATCTGGCGGAAAAGCAGTTACATTAACCCCCGGCCTCTGAAGCCCAACGCTACTGGAGACGGGGGGATGTCGGAGGATATCCATAGCGGCGTCAGCGTGGTCTACATGCGAGCCATATTCGCATGCTTCCTGCTTATGGGTTTGACGTCATTTGCGCACAGCCTCGTCTTCAAGGACAAGTCGTGGCCGTGGCTGTTCAGTACTGGTGCATTGGCTTTCGTCGGGGGATTCGGTCTTGCGTGCAGCTTCGGCCCTTTTTGAATGGGCCTCGTGAAAGGGAGTTCGGAGGCGCATGGCATTTCGACCCGAGCGCTTACGGAGATTCGAACGTATGCCGCGACATAGTCTCCGCAAAGAATCTGTGGACTGATTCGCCGCCTTGCTACCCACATTCCTTCCCCGAAGGGAGGATGGCCCATTCGGTTGGAAGAAAATTCTTATAGGTAATTTTAATTACGATTGGGCGCTTCAATGAACATGGTGTCGCGCAGATTTGCCATTCGTTGATCGTAAAAAAAGAAATCGAATTCTGCGTAACGAATGGCGCCTTCTACAAGGTCGGCAAAGATTCGCTGACACGGGATAGTCCGGACGGCCTTTAAATCGGACCGTCGATCCATGGCGAAGGTTGATGCGACAGTAGCCGGAGTCGCGATAGGGAGACATTCATAAGCGAATTGCCCTTCGGGGCAATGCGATTGCCCTTCATACCGATTGCGCCGCCATGGTTGCGAAAACATCATGCATTTATCGAAGCGGTGACGCTGCTCGTCAACTCACCCAAGAGGTATTGTATGAAGTCCTGCACCGGCACGCCCCGGCCGAGTCGTATCAAGTCGACCCGGACCTTTCATAGCGCTCTTACCAGGCGCCGTCTCACGTTGGCTGTTCTGATTCTGACAATCGGTGTTTCCGGCGCGATTGTCTCGGTTTGGAAGATGCGCGCGGCGGCGCCCTCTACGCCCGTCGTGGAGCGTGGAGATGGCGTGCGCGGGCCGCTAGGAATGGTGCATATCCCCGGCGGTCAATTCCTGATGGGCAGCGACAGCCGGCTCGCACAAGCCAACGAGCGTCCGGCGCACCAGGTGCGCGTGCATGGCTTCTGGATGGACACGCACCACGTCACGAACGCCGAGTTCCGCAAATTTGTCGAGGCGACCGGATACGTCACCACGGCGGAACGCAAACCCGACTGGGAAACGCTGCGCGTACAACTCCCGCCCGGAACGCCGCGCCCACCCGACAGTGCGTTGGTGGCCGGTGGCATGGTGTTCGTCGGCACGTCGGCCCCGGTGCCGCTACAGGACTACTCGCGCTGGTGGCGCTACGTGCCCGGTGCCGACTGGAAACATCCGGGCGGCCCGCATACCTCTATCGCGGGCAAAGACAATCACCCGGTCGTGCAGGTCTCCTACGAGGACGCGCAAGCCTATGCCAAGTGGGTCGGCAAACGCTTGCCGACCGAGGCAGAGTGGGAATTTGCCGCGCGTGGCGGACTAGAACAAGCCACCTACGCATGGGGCGACCAGTTCGCCCCCGATGGCAAGCAGATGGCCAACGTTTGGCAGGGACAGCAGAACCGGCCGTTCCCCGTCGTCAGCCCGAAGGCCGGCGGCGCCGTGGACACGAGTCCGGTGGGCACGTTTCCCCCGAACGGCTACGGGCTCTCCGATATGACGGGCAACGCATGGCAGTGGGTCGCCGATTGGTATCGCGCCGACCAATTCCGGCGCGAGGCGGGGCAGAAGCAGGCCATCGTCGACCCCGCGGGACCGGCCGCGTCGTGGGATCCCAGTGAGCCCGGCGTCCCGGTGGACGCCCCCAAGCGCGTCACGCGCGGTGGCTCGTTTCTCTGCAACGTCGACTACTGCCTGAGCTATCGCCCAAGCGCCCGGCGAGGCACCGACCCCTATAACAGCATGTCGCATCTGGGTTTTCGCCTCGTCATGGACGACGCGCAGTGGGCTATCGTGCGCCGCGGCATGTCCGTGGCGAACCGCAGCAGCGGCCCGGTCAACTAGCACCGCCCACGAGCAGGGCAGGCGAGCGCAGTGGGCAAAGTCAGCACGTTCCGGCGGCCAATGGCTGTCACAACTCCTGTGGAGACGGTAATGATTCCAATGCGAAGCTTCAGTGGGCGCGCGCGTATTCCACGCAGTGCTCTGGCCGTACTGGCGCTGGCAGTTGCAGTGCTGGCCGGCTGCGGAAAGTCGGATGAACCCAAAACACAGGCACCGCAGGCCTCGGCAGCCCCGGCGCCAGCGGCAGCGCCTGACACGTCGGCGAACGCCAACGCGGCACCAGCCCAGCCTCCCGCCGAATCCCACTTGCCTGCGGCGGCAGGCCAGACGTCCGGCGCAGCAGCATCGACCACCACGGCGAGCAGCAACGGCGCGAAGCCCAACATTCTGGTGATCTTCGGCGACGACATTGGCCAGACGAACATCAGTGCGTACAGCATGGGGCTCGTGGGCTACCGCACGCCGAACATCGACCGGATTGCCCGCGAAGGGATGATGTTCACCGACTACTATGCCGAGAACAGTTGCACGGCAGGCCGCTCGTCGTTCATCACCGGTCAATCGCCGCTGCGCACCGGCTTGTCGAAGGTCGGCGTACCGGGGGCTACCGTTGGCTTGCAGGACCGTGACGTCACCATGGCGCAAGTGCTTAAATCCATGGGCTATGCCACCGGTCAATTCGGCAAGAACCACCTTGGCGACCGCGACGAGTACCTGCCGACCAAACACGGCTTCGACGAGTTCTTCGGCAATCTGTACCACCTCAACGCCGAAGAAGAGCCTCAGCGTCCGTATTGGCCGAAGGACAAGAACGACCCGTTGGTCAAAGCGATGACGCCTCGCGGCGTACTGCACAGCACCGCCGACGGGAAGATCGAGGACACCGGCCCGCTGACCACCAAGCGCATGGAGACCATCGACGACGAGACGACCGCCGCCGCGCAGAACTTCATCACGAAGCAGGTGCAGGCGAACAAGCCGTTCTTCGTCTGGATGAACACCACGCGTATGCACATGTATACGCACGTGCGCGATTCGATGAAGGGGCAAAGCGGCATGCCCGGCAACGAGTACGCCGACGGGATGATCGAACATGACGGCGACGTCGGCAAACTGCTCAAGACGCTCGACGACCTGAAAATCGCGGATAACACGATCGTCGTGTACACCACCGACAACGGTCCGAACCAGTTCTCCTGGCCTGATGCGGCGACGACGCCGTTCCGCAGCGAAAAAGATTCGAACTGGGAAGGCGCGTTCCGCGTGCCGGCCATCGTCCGGTGGCCGGGCAGGATCAAGCCGGGCACGGTCAGCAACGAAATGTTCTCGGGTTTGGACTGGTTCCCGACGCTGGTAGCCGCCGCGGGTGACACCGGCATCAAGGACAAACTGCTCAAGGGGACATCGGTGGGCAGCGCAACGTTCAAGGTTCATTTGGACGGCTACAACCAGTTGCCCTATCTCACCGGTCAGACGAACAAAGGGGCGCGTAACGAGTTTTATTACTTCAACGACGACGGCGTGCTCGTAGCATCACGCTTCGGCGACTGGAAACTCGTGTACTGCGAGATGAAACACCCCGGCGGATTCGCCGTGTGGCAGGAGCCGTTCACTTGCCTACGTGTACCGAAAATATTCAACTTGCGTATGGATCCTTACGAACGCGCGGACATCGTCTCCAATCAGTACGATGATTGGCTCGTGAAGAATGACTATATGGCATTCCTCGGCACGGCCAAGGCGGCAGCGTTCCTCCAGACGTTCGTCGACTATCCGCCGAGCCAGCGGCCGGCCAGCTTCAGCATCGATCAGGTGCGAGAGCAGGTCGACAAGCAGATCGCGGCGGCGATGAGCAAAAAGGCGTCGAAGTAACACGGTAGACGTCAGGCAACGCATCACTTCGTAGTTCCCGAGCGGACGGCCGATTGTCCCGATTGTCCCGATTGTCCCGATTGTCCCGATCGTCCGCCGCTCTACCAAGGCAGACCTATGCGAAGCACCCCGGCAGTTCCTTCATTGCCTAACCCGTCCAAAGCGGCATCGAAGACCGCTATGTGCTCACAAGAGAATGCCCGGCGCAAGGCCGCACTCGTCGCCGCGACGTTGCTCTTCATGTCCGGCGCAGCGGGTTTGATCTATCAGATTGTCTGGATTCGACAACTCTCCCTTGTCGTTGGCGTCGATGTTCATGCCGTCGCGCTCGTCGTGGGAGCGTTCTTCGGCGGATTGGCGCTGGGCGGATGGTACTTCGGCCGCATTGCCGATCGTTTGCCCAATCCGCTTCGGCTATACGCGCAACTCGAATGCGCCGTCCTGCTGCTGGGTCTGGCCGCAACATTTGCCCTCCCGCATGCCGCCGCGCCCTTTGCCTGGATGGACGCTCACCTTGGCGCGCTCGCGTGGGGACTTCCGCTCGCGCTGGTGATCGTCCCGGCTATCGGCATGGGCGGCACCTTGCCGGCCGTTATGCGAATGGTGACATTGCCGTCCGACGGGATCGGACGCTCGGGCGGGCGATGCTACGCGGCGAATACCCTCGGCGCCATCGCCGGCACGCTTCTCGTGGGCTTCGTACTGATTCCATCGCTCGGCATGACGGGCAGCGCGCTGGCGGCGGGCGGACTGAATGGCCTGGCCGCGTTGCTGGCCTGGCGACTGGCACCCCGCTTTGCCTGGGCGCGTGCCCGGCCGGAATTGTCGGACACCGCGACTACGCTCGCTCAGGACGGCACCGCCGTGACTCAGGCACGCCTCGCACTCGCGTTGTATGCCGTCGCCGGGGGCATCGCGTTGGGTTACGAAGTGGTCTGGTCGCAAAGCATCGTGCAGTTCATGAGCACCCGAACCTTCGCATTTTCGGTGGTGCTTGCGACCTATCTCGCCGGTTTGGCGCTCGGCAGCGCCGTGGCGGCGCGCTGTGCCGACAGGGTACGAGATCCGTGGAGCGCGTTCGGTGCGCTCGTGAGCGCCGCCGGACTCGTGGCATTGCTGGAGACTGTGCTGCTTGGCGGATGGCTGACGCGCATGCAACTGGCGCTTCAGGCGTGGGTGCTGGCAGAAACGTCGCAGACTTCGTGGGCCATGTATGGGAGCTTCGCGCTCGCTGCCGTCTGCATCGTCTTCGTGCCAACGTTGCTGCTGGGCTCGGCGTTCCCATTTGTGCTGCGCATCGGTGTCGTCCGCTCCCGCCTCGGGGCAGATGTAGGACGCGTCGTTGCGTGGAACACCATTGGCGGCATTGCGGGTTCGGCGCTGGCCGGGTTCGTGCTGGTACCGTCGATCGGGCTCGTGCGGACGCTCGCAGTGCTCGCCGATGCTGCATGCGCCATCGGCCTGCTGGCCGTGTGGCGAGGCCAGGGATTGCGCACGCGCTCGCGCTGGCTCGTACCGGCGCTGACGGCCGCCGTGGTCGCGGCGTCCCTGGGGGCGTCGCCCGAGCGCTTCGCCTCACTGTTGACCCAGTCGCGTGGCGGCGACGCGGTGTTCTACGAGGAAGGCAGAGGGGCGACTGTCGCGGTGCTCGAACAACCCTCGTCGTCAAACACCTTCCGCCGTCTCTATATTCAGGGCGTATCCAACTCCGGCGACGCGATGACCTCGCTTCGCTACATGCGATTGCAGACGTTGCTTCCGTTGATCGTGCACAACGGCGAGCCGAAGTCCGCGCTGGTGATCGGACTCGGCACGGGTATCACGGCAGGCGCCATGCTGGCCTACCCGGGTCTTCAATACCGGGTTGTCGCAGAACTGCTGCCTGCGGTGGTGCGGGCCGCGCCGAACTTTTCCGGCAATTTCGGCGTCGCCGCCAGCAAGCGCGTCGACATTCGACTGCGCGACGGCCGCCGCGAGTTACTGCAAAGCGAGCAGACCTATGACCTGATCACGCTGGAGCCGCCACCGCCATCTGCTGCCGGCGTCGCGAGCCTGTACTCGACGGACTTCTATCGTCTGGCCGCCAAACGCCTGCAACCCGGCGGTTTGGTCGCGCAGTGGCTGCCGCTGCCCACACAAAACGACGAGGACACGCGCTCGCTTGTGCGTAGCTTTCTCGACGTCTTTCCCTATGCCTCGCTGTGGACGACCGAGTTGCACGAGACCATGCTGATCGGCTCTCTCGCGCCGTTGGGCTTCGACGTGCAGCGCATTCGGCGCCGCTTTGCCGAGCCGGCGACGCGAGATGCGCTTCAGGCAGCCGGCGTGCGCTCGGCCGAGGCGTTGCTCGCCACCTGGGTGACGGATCGCGCAGGGCTGGAGTGGTACGCGGCCGATGCGCTGCCAGTGACCGACGACCGCCCACGCATCGAATACGCCGGATGGGTCAAGCGTGACGCCTTTCCTCAAACGCTGGCCAATCTGATGGCGCTTCAGAACGACCCGCCGTTGCGCGGGGCGGACGATGCGACGTGGCGTAGCATCCGGGCGGAGCGGGAAGTGCTCCATACGTTCTACCGCGCGGGGCTCGACGCCTATCGCGGCGATCGTCAGGCGTGGGCGGAACATATCGCGGCCGCCGTGGGCGCCGATCCGGAAAACCCGTACTACATGTGGTTCATCGGCCGCTCGGCGCAACGGCCGGCCGAACGTCAGGTCACCTCCTCGCAGAGTTCCGGCACATGAGCTATCACGACGACGTTCTCGCGCTTGAGCAAGCCATGGGCGAAGCCATCGTCGGCCAGCACGCCATGATCGAACGCCTGCTGCTTGGCATGCTCGCCAACGGGCATCTGCTGGTCGAGGGATTGCCCGGGCTGGCAAAGACGCGTGCGATCAAGGTGCTGGCGCGGCATCTCGACGCGCGCCTCTCGCGCATTCAGTTCACGCCGGACTTGCTGCCCTCGGACATCACCGGCTCGGAAGTCTATTTCTCGGAGGGTGGCAAAGGCGAGTTCCGGTTTCAGGCGGGGCCGATCTTCGCCAATCTCGTGCTCGCCGATGAAGTCAACCGTTCACCGGCCAAGGTGCAGGCCGCCTTGCTCGAAGCGATGGAGGAGCGGCAGGTAACGGTAGGCGGGGTGACGCACAAGCTCGATCCGCTGTTTCTCGTCATGGCGACGCAGAATCCGATCGAACAAGAAGGCACCTATCCGTTGCCCGAAGCGCAAATGGACCGCTTTCTCATGCATGTCAGCGTGAGCTACCCGCAGCAAGACGCCGAACAAGCCATCGTCCGGCTGGCGCGCTCGGAAGAGCGCGAGGTGCCGGGCCCGGTAAATCCCCTGCGGCTCGCCTCGGCGGTTATTCTTGGCGCGCGCCGCGAAGTCCATGAGATCCATGTGAGCGAGCCGGTCGAGCGTTACCTCGTTGCGTTGGTGCAGGCCACGCGCGTTGCCAGCACGCTGGACGACGAATTGGGCCGGTGGATTCAGGTGGGGGTCAGCCCGCGCGGCGCCATCGGACTGGACAAGGTGGCGCGTGCCCATGCGTGGCTGCGCGGCCGCGATTATGTGACACCCGAAGACGTGCAAGCCATCGTGCACGATGTGTTCCGTCATCGCCTGATCCTCTCGTATGAAGCGCACGCCGCGGGCATCAACGCCGACGCAGCGATCGACCGGCTCGTCGAGCGTGTCGCGGTCGCTTGACCGCCGGTCCCCCCACACACATGGCCTCGGACATTGGCTCGGACATGACATCGAATACGGCACCGGCTGGCGTGACCATCGACGTCGCGGCCCTCAATGCGCTGGAGGGCGCCGCGCGCGACTTTCACTTCCAGCCCGGCCAGCCGGTCCACAGCGTATTGGCGGGTCGACATGGCTCGCGCGTGCGAGGCCGCGGTCTGGCTTTCGAGGAACTGCGGCGGTACGTGCCGGGCGACGACATCCGCAGCATGGATTGGCGCGTCACGGCGCGAACCGGCAAGCCCTACGTGCGGGTGTACACCGAGGAGAAGGACCGGCCGGTGGTACTCGTCGTCGATCAGCGCATCAATATGTTCTTCGGCAGCCGCCGCGCCATGAAGTCGGTCACGGCGGCCGAAGCGGCGGCCTTGGCCGCGTGGCGCGTGCTGGCCGACGGCGATCGCGTCGGGGGTGTTGTCTTCGGCGACACGGCCATCGATACCTTCCCCCCGAAACGCAGCCGCGCGGCCGTCGAACAATTGCTCGGCGGTATCGCGCGGCACAATGGCGCCTTGCGTGCCGGCACGAAGGCGCGGCGCGCGGCGGGGCAACTGAATCTGGCACTGGAACGGTGCGCGCGCATGGTGACGCACGGCGGCCTCGTCGTCGTCATCAGCGATTTCGACGGGCACGACAAGACCACACGAGAACGGCTGCTCGGCATCTCCGCACGCAACGACGTGCTGACGGTGCTGGTGCACGACCCGTTTCTGAGTGCGCTGCCGACATCGGGCAATCTTGTCGTGAGCGACGGGGAATTGCAGGTCGAACTCGCCTTCGGCAAGACGTCGCTCAGACGCAGCATCGCCGACTTCTTCACGGCGCACGGTAAGCATCTCGTGGATTGGCACGAGGCGATTGGCGTGCCGATGCTGCCGCTCTCGGCGGCAGAAGAAACAACGGCGCAGGTGCGCCGTCTGCTGGGGGGCCCCCCCACGTCCGGCAGTGCCTTCAGGCGTGCCAGGGCGGGAGCCGCACGATGACGGCCGTCGCCGCCACGGCCGCACCAGCCGCCGATATGCCCACGCTGGGGGCGCTGGTCGATATCGTGACACCGCCTGCGCCCTCATGGACACCGCAGACAATCGGCTGGCCTGTCGCCGCGGTATTGGTGGCCGCCGGGCTACTCTGGTTCGCATGGCGAACCTGGCGGCGCTATCGCGCCAACCGGTATCGGCGGGAAGCTCTGGCGCAGTTGCAGCAATGGGCCGCCGCTTTGGGCGAGCCGACACCGAACGTCTCGGCAGATATCGGTGCCGCGAAGCGCGCACGTGCGTTGCGCGAGATTGCAGCGCTGCTCAAGCGTGTGGCCCTGAGCGCGTGGCCGCGCGAGGTTGTCGCCAGCCTCACGGGCAATGCTTGGGCGGCCTTCTTGCGCGCGAGTCATGACAACCGGGGCAGCGCGGCCGACACGCTCGCCGCGCTCGTGAGCGACGCCGAGTATCAGTCCGACGAACGCCTTTGCCGCGAGTGGGATTGCGTGCGTGCAGCCATGCTGATACGCGCTTGCCGTGACTGGATCGAGCGCCATCATGTTCCAGTTTGAATATCCTTGGGCCTTTGTCCTGCTGCCGCTGCCCGTGTTCATGTGGTGGTGGTTGCCGCCGTACCGGGAAGAAAGCCCGTCGGTACGGCTGCCGTTCTTCGGCGAAGTGGCCGAGGCCGCAGGTCTGCGCCCCGCAGCGGGCGCCGTGGTGCCGCGTCGCAACTGGCTGCAACATGTGCTCGCCCCGGCGGCATGGGTGTTGATCGTCACCGCGCTAGCACGCCCGCAACTGCTGGAAGCCCCCATCGAGAAGCTGCAACCGTCGCGCGACATCCTGCTCGCGTTAGATCTTTCCCAGTCGATGGATACGCCGGATTTTCCGGATCCGTCGGGAAAGCGTATCGCCCGCGTGCAGGCGGTGAAACGGGTAGTCAGCGACTTCGTGACACAGCGCCCGGACGACCGCATCGGTCTGGTTGTCTTCGGCGACGCGGCCTATCCGCTTGCCCCGTTCACGCAAGACCACGATCTCGTGCATACGCTGCTCGACGAGATGTTGCCGGGCATGGCGGGCAACAGCACGGCACTGGGCGATGCGATCGGACTCGGCGTGCGCATGTTCGAGCACAGCGACGCGTCCGGAAAAGTCATGATCGTACTCACCGATGGCAACGACACCGCGAGCCGCATGCCGCCCGAGCGCGCAGCCGAGGTCGCCCACGGGCAATCGGTGATCGTGCATACCGTAGGCATCGGCGACCCGGCTGCGCAAGGCGAAGCCCGTGTCGATCTCGCCCTGTTACAGCACATGGCCAGGATTACCGGAGGGCAGTACTTCTTCGGCGCCGACCAGTCGGCGCTGGCCGGCATCTACGACACCCTCGATCGCATCATGCCTCACGATCGCAAGACACTCTCGTGGCGCCCTCAACGAGAGCTGTTCATGTGGCCGTTGGGCGCGGCGCTCATCATCGTGCTGCTGTACGAAATTGTGCTCGCAACGTATGCCGCCTACGTGACGCGCGCCACAACCGCCGCGACGCAGAGGGCGTCATGACGGGCTTCTTCTCGAGCCTTGCCGGCTTTCACTTTCTTCGCCCGCTTTGGCTGTGCCTGTTGCCGGTGGCCGCGTGGCTGCTCTGGGCCGTGGGACGCCGCACGGATGTGCGCAGGCAGTGGCGCAAGACCATTGCACCGCACCTGCTCGATGCGCTGATGATTCACGAGCGGCGCGGGCTTCGGCTGCGGCCGGTGCATGTGATCGCACTCGCGCTCGTGCTGGGAGGTATCGGCATGGCGGGGCCGGCATGGAAGCGCGAGCTGCCGCCGTTTCTCGACGACAAGGCGCCGCTGGCCATTGCCATCGACCTCTCGCCCACGATGGACGCCGTGGATGTCACACCCTCCCGGCTGGAACGCGCCAAGCTGAAAGTCAAGGCACTGCTCGCGCGGCGTGACGGTGCACATACCGCAATTTATGCCTATGCGGGCTCGGCCCATCGGGTCATTCCGCTCACTGACGACCGCGCGTTGCTGCAAACCTACGTCGACGCGCTGCAAACCCGCATCATGCCCGTGCCCGGCCGGGACATGCGCCAAGCCTTGACGGTCATCGAGAACGACCTGCGGCGCGAACCGGTTCCCGGCACCATCCTGTTCATCACCGATGCGCTCGACCCGGGAGCGGCTCGCGCGTTTCACGACCACGCCGACGCGCGCACTTCGAGTCAGCCCATCGTGCTTGCCATTGGCACGCCGCAAGGCGGGCCCCTGCGCAACCCGGACGGCAGCTACGTGGAGCGCGACGGTGCGCGCATTTTCGCACGGCTGGACGAGGCAGCGCTGAAGCGGTTTTCTCAGGACAGCGACGTGCCGGTCGCCACCTTTACGGCCGACAGCGACGCCGATATCGACTGGGTGCAACGTCATGTGCAATCGCACCTGGAGCAATCACAAGCCGGAACAACGGCGCGCTGGCGCGACGAGGGCTGGTGGCTCACATTGCCATTGGCCGTGCTGGGAGCCCTATGGTTTCGCAAGGGGGGAACGGTTCGGTGGGTTGTCGGGCTGCTGCTGGCGATCTCGCTGCACGTGCCGGTCGCACCGGCGTATGCGCAACCGCTCACTGGCGCCACCGCTTCGCAAGATACGCCGGACACAGCAGACCCGCACCGGCGATCGCGCTTTGCCGACCTCTGGCTTACGCATGACCAGCAAGGACGGCTGGCTTTCGAGCGTGGAGACTACACAACCGCCGCCGAGCGCTTCGACGATCCGATGTGGCGTGGCGTAGCGCAGTATCGGGCCGGGCAATACGCGCAGGCGGCGCAGAGTTTCGCACTCGTGGATTCCGCGCAAGCCGACTTCAATCAGGGCAATGCGCTGGCCCGCATGGGCAAGTACGAAGCCGCGCAAGCCCGCTATCTCCAGGCGCTCAAGCGCGTGCCCGACTGGACAGCGGCACGGGCCAATCTGACATTGATGGGCAAGCTCATCGCCGCATTGCCGAAATCGCCGGAAAAGCCGGGCGACGACGAGATTCCACCGGATATCTCGCCCGACGAGATCAAGTACGACGCGAAAAAGCCGGCCGGCCCCGGCGAGCGCTCGACGAAAGCCGGCTCGTCGATTGAGGCGCAAGCATGGATGCGCACGATCCAGACAACGCCGACTGCCCTGTTGCAGAGGGAGTTCGCGTTACAGCAAGGGCGCGGCACGGGGGGAGGGCGCTCACCGTGAATTCGGCATCGTATGACTTCGCTGCGATACGCTTCGCCGCTCAATGGCGGTGCAGCTTGCGAATCATGCAGCGGGTGGTATTCGCAATGTGGCTGCTGATGCTCGGACATGCGATTGCGTCGCCCGCGCCGATGGCGCGCGTCGAAGTGACGGCCCGGCAGCCGATACGCGCAGGGCAGCAGGTCGGTATCGATGTAACGGTGCTGGTCCCTAATTTTTTCATGTCCGCACCGGCATTTCCGGCGCTGGAGGTGCCCGGTGCCATCGTGACGATGCCAGACGCGCGGGCGTTGAATGGCAACCAGACGCTCGACGGCGTGACATACGCCACGATCAGCAAGACCTATGCGTTCGTCGCCGCGCAAGACGGCGATTTCGATCTGCCGCAGGCAACGATTGCGCTCACCTACGCTGGCAACGACGGTGCGCCGCAACAGGCCACAGTCACGCTCCCGGCCACGCGGATCCGGGTCGGGGCGGGGGGCGTACCCGATGCCTCGTCGCATGGCGCATCGAGTGGCGGCGCGCTGCTGCCGGTGGCAGCACTGAACGTCACCCAGACCCTCTCGCCGCCCATCGATCACGATGCGGTGCAACTTCGGGTCGGCGACACGCTGGTTCGCAAGGTGGCCACGTTCGCGCCGGGCACGCAGGCCATGCTGATCCTGCCACCGAAATCGAATGCGCCTCGGGGCGTGCGTGTGTTCGCTGCCGATCCGACGTTATCGGACGGCGTATTGCCGGCCCCCGGGAGTGCCACGGCAGGCGGGCTGCGTATCGATACCTTCTCGTACGTGTTCGAGCGCAAGGGCACTTACACCCTGCCGGCGATCACACTCTCCTGGACCGACCCTGCCACGGGCCGCGCGTCCCATTCCGATGCGCCGCCAATACGCGTCGTCGTGGCACCGGGGGCACCAGCCGGCGACCTCGCGCCGGGCAAAAGTGGATTCTTCGTACCTCAGGACGCCGAATCCATCGGTGCCGTGTTGGCCGGCGTGGCCGGGCTCAGTGGACTGGCGCTCGTGATCTGGCGAACCTTGCCGTTATGGCGCGCGCTGCGTCATCGGCTCCATGAGCGCCGCGCAAGTGCACGAGCGGGCGCGAAGTCGCTGCGCGCCGAAGTCATTCGGGCATGCCGGTCGAACGACGCGGCAGCGGCGTATCGTCTGGCGAACCGGTGGGGCCGGTGTGTCCGCACGGTTGGCCTCGTAACGTGGGCGCTGACGACGGGAGACGATGAACTGATCGACGCCATCGAGACGTTGGAGAGACAACTTTTCGCTCGCGAATCGGGCGGACCATGGGACGGCAGATCGTTCGCGTCGGCATTCGAGCGATGCGCCGGTGCAGCACCGAAATCAGACGTTGGCGCGAGAACGGCTTCGACGATCCCGGCGCTTAACCCGTTCTAATGGCGGACTGTGCGCGACCGGCTGGTCATCAATTCCCTTACTGGTTGCCAAACTTCGATATCGGGCTCGATCCGGTATCCTTGACACTGAACCAACCAACTAGTAGATTGGCGAACATTGCGCGCCGCCGACCACCCCGCCATTGAGCGCATGAGGTTTGCGTGCATTGGTTTCCGACGCATGGCGTTTGGCTTCATGCGTTTTCCCATCCACCGGGCAAAGGATCATGAGCATTGAACTGTCTCCCCGGGCAACCGAAATTGCCGAGTACACGAAGCAGTTGCTGGCCGCGGGCGGCTATCACGGTTTCAGTTATGCCGACCTGTCGGCGCGTGTGAATATCGGCAAGGCCAGCATCCATCACCATTTCCCAAGCAAGGCGGATCTGGTGCGGACGGTCGTGAGGCGGCACCGCGAGCAGGCTCGGGAAGGTTTGACGGCGCTCGATCAGCACGTGGCCGACCCGGCAGGGCGTCTCACCGCTTATACGAACTACTGGGCGGAATGCATTCGCGACGGCTCCATGCCCATGTGCATTTGCGCAATGCTCGCCGCCGAGTTACCCATGATTCCGGCCGAGATCGCCGATGAGGTCCGCGGTTACTTCGACGATCTGACGGCATGGGTCGCAGGTGTGCTGGACGCGGGCGTGACGCAGGAGCATTTCGCGTTGTGCGGCAGTTTGCGGGTCGAGGCGCAAATGTTCATGTCCACGGTGCACGGCGCCATGCTGACGGCGAGGGCGTTGGGCAATGCCGAGGCGTTTCAGGTGATTTCGCAGGCGGCGATCGACCGGTTGCGTTCGATGGCCTGAGCCGCGTTCGACTGGTTCGACTGGTTCGGCTCGGGAGCAGGAGAGGCGCGATGGCGCCTCTTTTTCGAGTTGTTTTGCCAACCAACTAGTTGGTTGTTGTTGGGTGCAAGTGAAATCCCCGGATGTCTTGCCGTGCATCGTTGCGATGGCGAATCGGGGCGATCCATTCATTAAGACGGAGTTTTCCATGCCTCATCCCATATCCGCGTTGGGCGCGGCGCACACCGCCGTGAGTCTCGTGACGTTTGCCGCAGGGCTTGTCAGTTACGTTCGCTACAAGACGATCGAGCGCCACACCGGCGCCGGCCGGCTGTATCTGCTCGGCATGCTCGTATCGGTGCTGACTTCGTTCGGCTTGTCGAGTACCGGCGGATTCAACGCCGGTCACGCGCTGGGCATTCTCGCGTTGCTCGCCACGTTTGGCGGGCTTGTCGTTCCGGCGCTCGATTTCCTCGGACGTGCGCGTCTTTACCTGTCGGCGCTGGCTTTCGCGTTCAGCTTTTTCCTGCTGCTCGTGCCCGGCATCAACGAGACGCTCACGCGCTTGCCGGTCGGTCGTCCACTGGCGAGCGGCCCGGATTCGCCGCTGGTGCGCGTCTCGCTCGCTGTCTGGCTGGGCATCTTCGTCATCGGGGCGCTCGTGCAGTGCCTGTGGCTGCGTTCGACGCGTAGTCGCACCGCGGTACCGGTAGACGCGCCCTGACCTTACCGTCGCACTAACGCCACGACATACACACACGGCTGCTTGCCCGGGTTACGGAAGGTGCAGGGGGCAGGCGGCCCCAACTGAAGGCAGTCGCCTTCCTTGAGGTCGTACGTCAGTTCCCCTTCCTCGAACGCCAGCGTGCCTTGTCGCACCCAGATCTGCTGATGCTGGAATGTGAATGCCGACGAGGGATACGACACGCTCACGCCAGGCGGCAGCGTCACTTCCAGCAATTCCAGCATCCCGCCATTGCGCGGCGACACTGCCCGCCGCAGATACCCCGTCTCCGGATCCTGCCAGACGAGTTGCTCATCGGCACGGCTCAACCGTTCTCCGGATTGCTCCGCGAGCGATAACAGCATCGACAGTTGCAGGCCGAACGCGCCGGAGAGGCGGCCGAGCAACGCGGCCGTGGGGCTGGCCGCGCCCCGCTCGATCTTGCTGATCATCGCCTTCGATACGCCGGAACGCTCGGCGAGATCGCCCAACGACCAGCCGCGAGACTCGCGTTCGATACGGATGCGATGCGAAATCGCCGGCGTCGGATCAACCATCGGGGGAGCCATGCTGTGTTTCCAGGGTTTCGAGTTGCGAAATTATACAAAGCGCGGGGCACGTGCTCGCCGGCATTACGCGTTTACCCCCAGCTGAAACATTTTTGATCGTAGTCAAACGTCTACTATAGTAAACGGCAACGACGATTCGACAGCAGTCGATTGCGCCATCAAATCTGTTGCAGACAAGGAGTCAGCATGCCCCGTGAAATTCGACTGAACGCTTTCGAGATGAACTGCGTGGGTCATATTCAGCAAGGTCTCTGGACGCACCCGCGCGACCAATCCACGCGCTACGGCGAACTCGGGTATTGGGTCGATTACGCGAAGAAGCTGGAGAAGGGACTCTTCGACGGCATGTTCTTTGCGGACGTCGTCGGTGTGTACGACGTCTATGGCGGCAGCGCCGACGCCGCGCTGCGCAACGCCGTGCAGGTGCCGGTCAACGATCCGCTGATGCTCATCCCCGCGATGGCGGCCGCGACGCGGCATCTCGGCTTCGGCGTGACGGCGAACCTCACCTATGAGCAGCCGTTCCTGTTCGCGCGCCGGATGTCCACGCTCGATCACCTGACCGGCGGACGCATCGGCTGGAATATCGTCACCGGCTATCTGGACAGCGCCGCGCGCGCCATCGGCATCGACGGCCAGATCGCGCACGACGACCGCTACGACCTCGCCGACGAATACATGTCGCTCGTCTACAAGCTGTGGGAAGGCAGTTGGGACGACGACGCCGTGCGCGCCGACCGTGCGGGCGGCGTGTATGCCGATCCCTCGAAAGTGCGTGCGATTCATCACCACGGAAAGCAATACAAGGTCGACGCCATGCATCTGAGCGCACCGTCGCCGCAACGCACGCCGGTGCTTTATCAGGCAGGTTCGTCGCCGCGCGGCTGCCGGTTCGCCGCAACGCATGCCGAGTGCGTGTTCGTGAACGGGCAGAAGGTGGAAGGCGTGAAGGAGATCGTGGACACGATTCGCGCGCAGGCCGTGCAGCACGGGCGCAACGCGGCCGATATCAAGGTCTTCATGGGCGCGACGCCCATCGTGGGTCGTACCGATACGGAGGCGAAAGAGAAGTTCGAGGACTATCGTCGTTATGTGAGCTCTGAAGGGGCGCTGGCCCACGCGGCGGCGTCGCTCGGCATCGACTTCGCCAGGTACGACATCGACGAGCCCATCGACACCGGCAAGAGCCAGGCGATCGTATCGAACGTGACGGCCATGACCCGTGCGGCCGGCCCGCAATGGACACGCCGCAAGCTGCTCGAACAGATGGTGCTCGGCAGTCGCCAGACGCCTTGGGTCGGGTCCGCCGAGCGCATCGCCGATCAGATGATGACGTGGAGCGAGGCGACGGGCATCGACGGTTTCAACCTGTCGCGCACGGTGGTGCCGGAATGCTTCGAGGACATCATCGATCTGGTGGTGCCGCTGTTACAGGAGCGCGGCGCGTACAAGACCTCGTACGGGGAGGGCACCTACCGCAAGAAGCTCTTCGGCCACGACCGCCTGCCGCACACGCACAACGCCGCGCAGTACCGCTCGGGTGCGAAGTAAGCCGCCGTGAATCCGAACCGTCACATTTTGCAAGAGGTGAACGACATGAGCGAAGTGGATAAGCGCACGGTGGACAAAGCCATCTTCCGCGAAGCGATGGCGGGCCTCGGGGCTGCCGTCAACGTGATTACGACCGACGGCCCCGGCGGTCTCGCCGGCTGCACGGCGTCGGCCGTGTGCGCCGTGACCGACGAGCCGCCCACGTTGCTCGTGTGCATCAACCGGGCGAGCCGCAACAACGCCGTCATGCGCGAGAACGCGCGCCTGTGCGTGAACGTGCTCTGCGCCGATCAGCGCGACATCGCCATGCGGTTCGCGACGAAGGACCTCGCCATCGAGACGCGCTTCGCCAGCGGCGACTGGGACGTTCTGGAAACCGGCGCCCCCGCGTTGCGCGGCGCGGTAAGTGTGCTTGATTGCGAGGTGACGTCGATCACCGAAGTCGGGACACACACCGTCTTTTTCTGTGAAGTGAAAGCGGCGCGCGCCACCAGTGCGCTCGATGGCCTGATCTATTTCGCACGCGGGTTCCATCGCGTCGGTATGGTCGCGCCAACGCACGCGGCCTGAGGACGCACGTGTCATGGAATCATTGTCCACCCTGCGCGATCACGGCGCGCCACGCGGCAAGCTCGCCTCGCTGGTGATCGTGCTGCTTGCGCAAGTGGCCGCGATGGGCGTCTGGTTTTCGTCGACGACCGCTGTCGCGCTCATCAAGCGTACGCAGGCGATTGCGTCCGGCGACGAGGCGATGCTCACGGGCGCGGTGCAACTGGGCTTTGTCGCCGGTACCGTCGTGTCGGCGACGCTCGCGCTGCCGGATCGGTACGACTTGCGCAAGATCTTTGCGGCGTCGGCGCTGGTGGCGGCGCTCACGACCGGCGCGCTCGCCGTGTTGCCGCCGACGGGGCCGGTCGCCATCGGCCTGCGGCTGCTCACGGGGATTTGCATGGCTGGCGTCTACCCTGTCGGCATCCGGCTGGTGGCGACGTGGGCGAATGCCGATCTCGGATTGCTGATCGGTCTGTTGGTGGCGGCGCTGACGCTGGGCTCGGCCAGCCCGCACCTGGTCGGCGGCTTGCCGGATCTCGACTGGCGCTGGGTCTATCTCGCCGCGGCAACGCTCGCCGTGCTCTCCGGCGTCGCCATTGGCTTTGCCCGCATCGGCCCGAACATCAAGCGCGCCTCGCGCGTCGATTTCTCGAAGGTCACGCAGGCATGGCGCAACCCGGCCGTGCGTCTGGCGAATCTCGGTTATCTCGGTCACATGTGGGAGCTATACGCCATGTGGGCGTGGCTCGGCCTGTTTCTGCAATACACGCTCGGTGCGCATGGCGTCGCGAATTTCCACGAGACGGCGGAAGTGCTGACTTTCGCGGTTATCGCGTTCGGTGCGCTCGGCGCCTGGGCCGGTGGTCTGCTGGCGGACCGGATCGGCAGAACGCGGGTCACCATCGGCGCGATGGCGCTCAGTGCGACGTGCGCCGCCGTGATCGGATGGTTGCCCGGTGCGCCGCTTGTCGTCGTGGTGGGCGTGGCGTTCGTGTGGGGTTTCTCGGTGATCGCGGATTCGGCGCAGTTCTCCGCTGCCGTTGCCGAGCTGGCGGACCCGACCTCGGTCGGCACGCTTCTCACCGCGCAAACCTGCGTGGGCTTTCTGCTCACACTCGTGAGCATCCGGCTCGTGCCGGTGATCGTAGCGCATCTCGGCTGGGGCGCCGGCATGAGCGTGCTGGCCATCGGTCCGGCGCTGGGCTGCGTCGCGATGTGGCGCTTGCGCCAGCGCCCCGAATCGCAGCGCATGGCCGGCGGCAAACGATAGTGCGTTCGTCCTTTTCTTCAAGTTTCTCGAGACGTTGACATGAATTCCTACCCAGACATCAAGATGCTGATCGGCGGACGGTGGCGCACTGCGCCCGGCCAGCCGGTGATGAATCCCTCCGAGGATACGACTCTCGGCACGGTGCCGGCAGCAACGCTCGCCGACCTCGACGATGCCCTCGCCGCGGCCCAGCAAGGTTTTCGCGTGTGGCGGCGTACGTCGCCTGCGCAGCGCGCGGAAATCATGCTGCGCGCCATCGCATTGCTCAGGGAGCGGGTGCAGAGCATTGCCTTCGCCATATCGCTGGAGCAGGGCAAGACGCTCGCGCAGGCGCACGCCGAAGTGCTGCGCGGCTGCGATCTGATGACGTGGGACGCCAACGAAGGCAAGCGGTTGTACGGGCGGGTGATTCCGGCCGAACCGGGCATGCGTCACACTGTCGTGCGCGAACCGGTGGGGGTCATTGCGGCGTTCACGCCGTGGAATTTTCCGATGAGTTCCCCTGCCCGCAAGGTCGGCGGGGCGCTCGCTGCCGGTTGCGCGATCATTCTGAAGGCGGCGGAAGAGACGCCCGCCGGTGCTGTACTGATGGCTCAGGCGTTCCAGGACGCGGGACTGCCGGACGGCGTGTTCAATCTCGTGTTCGGCGATCCGGCAACGATTTCGTCGCATCTGATCGCCAGCCCGGTCGTGCGGGGTATCACATTCACCGGCTCGACCCCGGTCGGCAAGCATCTCGCCGGACTTGCGGCACAGCATATGAAGCCCGCCATTCTTGAGTTGGGCGGGCATGCCCCGGTCATCGTGTGCGACGATGCCGACCCGGAGGCAGCGGCGCTTGCCTGCGTCAAAGGCAAGCTCAACAACGCCGGACAGGTCTGTGTGGCGCCCACGCGCTTCTTCGTGCACCGAGATGTCTACGACGCCTTCGTGGCCTCGTTCGCGCGTCATGGCGGGGCCGTTCGCGCCGGGCATGCGCTAGCGCCCTCCAGCGACATCGGACCGGTCGTGAATCGACGTCGTTTGGACGCACTGCACGCGTTGGTCGACGACGCCGTGGCGCGTGGCGCACGGGTCGTGTGCGGCGGCGAGCGTTCGGCGGGACCCGGCTACGTTTTTCCGTTCACCGCACTGGCCGACGTGCCGGCCGACGCGCGCGCCATGCAAGAAGAGCCGTTCGGACCGCTGTCGCTCATCGTGCCGGTGGACAGCCTCGACGACGCCATCGCGCGCGCCAACGGCGTGCCCTATGGTCTGGCAGGCTACGCCTTCACGCGCTCGGCCGCGAACGCCTATCGCCTTGGCGACGAACTCGAAATCGGCAATCTCGGCATCAACCATCTGGTCTCGGCGGTCTCGGAGACACCGTTCGGCGGCGTGAAGGAAAGCGGCTACGGCCGGGAAGGGGGCACCGAGGGGCTGGAGTGCTACACGCACGTCAAGAGCATCTCTCACCTGATGGATCCGGCGTAACCCGACGACGGATCTGGCGCGGGGAATTGTGCGTGACACGCTTCGCCGCAGTCGTGACGAGCCGCATGGCGACGGTTTATCGATAAGCCATACGGCCCGACAAGCAAACGGGAACAACCTGGAGACGTACATGCGGTCCATTTATGTTTTAGCACTCCTACCTGTATTGGCGGTTCTGGTAGGACCGTTTTTCGTCAATCGAGTCACGCCCTATGTGCTGGGCATGCCGTTCTTGCTGGCATGGCTGGCCGGTGCGCTGGTGCTGACGTCGGTCGTGATGGCGATCATTTTTTACGCCGATCAGGCGCGCCTTGCGACGGCCAAACACAGCGCCGAAGGAGTCTGAGCATGAATAGTGCATTGATCTTCATCTTTCTGGCCGTGGCGCTCGCGCTGTTTCTCGGCATTCGGGCAAGGCGCGGCAAGGACATGAGTCTTGAGCAGTGGGCCGTCGGCGGCCGGGGGTTCGGCGCAGCCATCGTTTTCCTGCTCATGGCAGGCGAGATCTACACGACGTTCGTGTTTCTCGGTGGCAGCGGCTACGCATACGGCCATGGCGCAGGGGCGTATTACCTGCTCGGCTACGGCAGTCTGCCGTTCATCCTGTCGTACTTCCTGCTGCCGCCGATCTGGCGCTACGCAAAGGAACACGGCCTGATATCGCAGCCGGACTTTTTCGCGTCGAAGTTCAACAGCCGATGGCTCGGTGTGCTGGTCGCCGTTGTGGGCTTCGCCGCCCTCGTGCCTTATCTCGTGCTGCAACTCAAGGGTCTGGGCATCATTGTCAGCGTGTCGTCTTACTCGGCGATTTCCTCGAATCAGGGCGTGCTGATCGGCGCGATCGTGGTCGCGGTGTACGTGGCGCTGTCCGGCGTGCATGGCTCGGCGTGGACCTCGGTCGTGAAGGACGCGCTAGTCATGTTCGTCGCGGTGTTCCTCGGGCTGTATCTGCCGTATCACTACTACGGCGGCGTGGGCGACATGTTCGCGGCCATCGAGAAGGCGAAGCCCGGTTTCCTGGCATTGCGCGATGTCGGGGAAAGCCCCGTATGGATGGTCTCGACCGTGATTCTGTCGACGCTGGGTTTTTATATGTGGCCGCACATGTTCATGGCGACCTACACCGCCAAGCGTGAGGAAGTACTGCGTCGCAATGCCTTCGTGCTGCCGATCTATCAGCTCATGCTGTTGTTCATCCTGTTCGTCGGCTTCTCGGCGGTGCTCGCGGTGCCGGGTCTCACCGGCGGCGACATCGACCTGGCGCTGTTCAAGGTGTCGCTCAAGACGTTCGATCCGTGGTTCGTCGGCGTGATCGGTGCGGCGGGTATTCTCACGGCGCTCGTGCCGGGCTCGATGATTCTGATGACGGCGGCCACGCTGCTCGCGAACAATGTGTATCGCCCGCTGCGTCCGCACTCGAGCGACGCGCACGTGGCCCGCGTCGCCAAGTGGCTGGCCCCGGCAATCATGGCGCTCGCCGTGCTGTTCACGCTGGGCGGCGGGCAGACCATCGTTGCGTTGCTGCTCATGGCCTACGCATTGGTCACGCAGCTCTTCCCGGTGCTGTTGGCCAGTCTCATCGGCAAGCACCTCGTCACGCGTACGGCGGCGTTCGCCAGCATCATCGTCGGCGAAGCGACGGTCGCGTGGGTGTCGCTCACCAGGAAGTCGGTGGCCGCGCTGTTCCCGTTCCTGCCGGACGCCCTCAAGGACCTGAACGTCGGCATCGTGGCGCTGGTGTTCAACGTGGTGACGCTGGTGGCCGTGACCTTGCTCACGCGCCGCACGGCGGGCGCTGCGCAATTGTCGACCGACGCTTCCTGAGGCGTCCAGTCGCCTGGACGGCTTTTGTAACGAAGTGCGCGAGCGCCGGAGACCGGGGCTCGCGCGAAAGACAAGTCATGACGAATTCCCTAGATATTCACCGCATTGCCTTTGTGCAGGCGGGTTGGCACGCCGACTTGCTCGACGGCGCGCGCGATGCCTTCCAGACACGGATGACGGAACTCGGCGTCCCCGCCGCGTGCATCCGTCATTTCGACGTGCCCGGCGCATTCGAAATTCCATTGTTTGCCAGACGTCTCGCGCAAAGCGGGGAATACGACGCCATCGTCGGTGCCGCGTTCGTCGTCGATGGCGGCATCTATCGTCACGAGTTCGTGGCGCAGGCCGTCGTCGATGGTCTGATGCGCGTGCAGCTCGACACCGATGTGCCGGTCTTCTCGATGTCGCTCACGCCGCATCGCTTTCACGGGCACGACGAGCATTACGCCTTTTTCGACGAACACCTGCGCCACAAGGGGCGTGAGGTCGCCGACGCCTGCGTCGGCATGCTGCTTGCACTGGCGAATCTCGCTTCGCCGTGCGCCACCGGAGGATCTCCGACATGACGCATCCGATCGACCTCGACACCTGGCTTGCCGATAACGAAACGGCCCTGCGCACCTTGCGCCGGGACTTGCACGCGCACCCCGAACTGCGCTTCGAAGAACGTCGCACGGCCGACATCGTAGCGGGCTATCTGACGTCGCTCGGCTACACCGTCGAGCGCGGCATGGCGGGCACCGGTGTCGTCGCAAGTCTGCCGGGCAAGGATCCGTCGCGAGGCATCGTGCTGCGCGCCGATATGGACGCGTTGCCGATTCAGGAAGCGAACACGTTCGCGCATGCGTCGTGTCACCATGGCGTGATGCACGCGTGCGGGCATGACGGCCACACGACGATGTTGCTTGGCGCGGCGCACGCGTTGCGCCAGTTGCCGCAACTGCCGGGCTCGGTGCACTTCGTCTTTCAGCCCGGCGAAGAGGGCGGGGCCGGAGCGCAGAAGATGATCGACGACGGCCTGTTCGAGCGCTTTCCCACGCAGGCGGTGTTCGGCATGCATAACTGGCCGACGCTGCCCGCGGGAGAATTCGGCTTGCGCAGCGGTCCGATCATGGCGGCGGGGGTGCGTTTTCGCATTACGATTCGCGGTAAGGGCGCACATGCGGCCCAGCCGCACCTCGGACTCGATCCGATCCCGCTTGCGTGCTCGATGGTGCTTCAGTTTCAGACGCTTGCCGCCCGGCACAAGGATCCGGTGTCTGCCGCGGTGGTCTCCGTGTGCATGGTGCATGCGGGCGACACCGACAACGTCATTCCGGATACCGCCGAACTGCGCGGCACGATCCGCACGCTGTGCTCGACGGTGCTGGGGCAGTTGCAGAACGACATGTGCCGCATCGGCGACGGCCTGGCTGCCGCGTACGGCGCGAGCATCGAGTCCGAGTTCTTCCAGTACTACCCGGCAACGGTCAATACGCGCGAGGAGACGGCGCTGTGCGAGCGGGTCATGCGCGAGACGTTCGGCGACGCCGCCACCCATGCCGACGTGCCGCCGAACATGACATCGGAAGATTTCGGATTCATGCTCGAAGCGAAACCGGGCGCGTACGTACTCATCGGCAACGCGCCGCGCGGCGAGACGGGCGCCGGTTTGCATCATCCCGCTTACGACTTCAACGACGGGATCATCGGCGACGGCATTCGCTATTGGGTTGCGCTGGCACAGGCGTATTACCAGTCGAAATAAATCACCTGTATTTTTTGCTAGATTAACTTCGTTCATTTCGCCGATTGAAACGAAAATAAAGCGAATGAAATTCGGTATTTAGTTTTAATACGCGCAACATCGCTTCGAATCCCCGGAGCCCTTGATACTGCGGGCTTTCGGGGTGCTCCGGCAAATCCCGCATCGTTCGGCTAGAGTGTATTTACGCGTGATTTACATGCGCTTTCGTCGAATCAAAAATGAGGAGATCTGCTGAGATGCGGTTATTGCTATCGCTGCCGTTCATCGGCTTGTTGTGGGTGCCGTTTTACAATCGCGAATTGCCGTCGCTCTGGGGATTCCCGTTCTTTTACTGGTACCAGTTTGCCTGGGTGCCGCTGACCTCGCTGCTGATCTGGATCGTGTTTCGCGATGGTCTGAAGAAAGGGGAAGAGTAAATGGGCGCCGGCATCAACTGGACCGCGCTGGCGGTTTTCGTGTTTTTCTTCGTCCTGGTAACCGTCATGGGGTTCTGGGCGTCGCGCTGGATGGCGGGGCCTTCCCACAAGGGGGCGCATCTGGACGAGTGGGGGCTGGGCGGCCGTAACTTCGGCGCGTGGATCACGTGGTTCCTCGTCGGTGGCGATTTCTACACTGCCTACACCGTGATCGCCGTGCCGGCGCTCGTCTATGCCGTCGGGGCTTATGGCTTCTTCGCGCTGCCGTACACGATTCTCGTGTATCCCATCGTTTTCCTCATCATGCCGAAGCTGTGGCACGCGGCGCACAAGGCCGGTCACGTGACGGCCGCCGACGTTGTCTACGGCCGGTATCAATCGCGTCCGCTGGAATTTGCGATTGCGCTCACCGGCGTGGTGGCGACGATGCCGTACATCGCACTGCAGCTTATCGGCATGGAAGTCGTGATCAGGGCGCTGGGTCTGAGCGGCGAGTTGCCGCTGCTCGCGGCGTTCGTGATTCTTGCGCTGTACACGTATTCGGCGGGGCTGCGTGCACCGGCACTGATCGCCTTCGTCAAGGATCTGATGATCTACATCGTTGTCCTCGTGGCCGTGGTCGTCGTACCCGCGAAGCTGGGCGGCTACGGTGCCGTGTTCGATTCGGCGCGCGACGTGTTTGCGAACAAGGGCGGTGCGACCGGGCTGACGCTCAAGCCCGCACAGTTCCTGCCGTTCGCCACGCTGGCGCTGGGCTCGGCCATGGCGGCGTTCATGTATCCGCACACGCTCACGGGCATCTTCGCCGCGAAGGACGCCAACACGATCCGCAAGAACGCGGTGTTTCTGCCGGCCTACACCGTATTGCTCGGGTTGATCGCGCTGCTGGGTTTCATGGCCTACGCCGCGGGTGTGAAGGTACAGACCAATAACGATGTCGTGCCGGCGCTGTTCAACGGCCTGTTTCCGAGCTGGTTCGCGGGCTTCGCGTTTGCGGCTATCGCGATCGGCGCCCTGGTGCCGGCGGCGGTGATGTCCATCGGGGCGTCGAACCTGTTCACGCGCAACTTCTGGAAGCCTTACGTCAACCCGAATATTTCCAACGAAGGGGAAGCGAAGGTTGCCAAGGTCGTGTCGCTCGTGGTCAAGCTCGGCGCGCTGGTGTTCATCCTGTTCTTGCCGACGCAGTTCGCGCTGGACCTGCAATTGCTCGGCGGCGTCTGGATTCTGCAAACGTTCCCTGCGCTGGTGTTCGGCCTGTTCGTGGGCTGGTTCGGCGCTCGCGCGCTGCTCACCGGCTGGGCGTTCGGCATCGTATACGGCAGTTGGCTGGCGTTCGCCGACGGCATCAAGCCGGTGCACACGTTCACGCTCGGCGGCGACAGGTACTCGATGTACACCGGGCTGATCGCGCTGGCAGTGAACATCGTCGTTGCCGTGCTGGCCAATCTCGTACTCGGCAAGGGTTCGCGCCCGGCGCTGCGCAGCGCATGATCGCGCCTGTTCGGGTTCGAGCGTGATGCGTTACCGGACCCGCAGTCCCCACAGCGCGTCGAGTACGTGCCGGGTCGAGCGTTCGAGCGGCCCGGCGGCGTGCGCAATGCCCAGCTCACGCCACAACGCGGGGCGCAACGCGCGCATGGCGATGCGTTCGTCGTTGTGGGGCGTCGTGGCCTCGTGCGGCAGCAGCGCCGCGCCGTAGCCCGCCGCGACGAGGCTCTTGATCGCGTCGTTGTAGTTCAGTTCGATTCGCGGTGCCGGATGATGGCCGGCCGCGGCGAACCATTCGGTGGTCTGCCGTGACAGGCGCGTCGTACTGTCGTTGAGGATGAGCGGCTGTGCCGCCAGCCAGTCGGGCGTGACGCTTTTCGGGATGGACCAATGCGCCGGCAGGAACGCTCTGACCGGATCGCGACGCCACTGACGGATCGTCAGCCCTTTGACCGGAGGCTGCGGCAGCGCCACCAGACCGAGGTCCAGCGCGCCGCGATGCAACCGGCTCAGTGTCTCCTGAGAGGTGAGAATCGCGACCTGCACATCGATATCCGGGTGGTCGAGACGCAGCGCTTCGAGCGCCTGCGGCAGGATGTGAGCGATGGCGCCTGTCGATGCCCCGAGCCGCACCCGTCCGGCCAGTCCCTGAGCGTGACGTTCGATGTCCTCCAGCGTACGCTCCGCGTCCGCGAGCAGGCGCCGTGCGCGCTCCACGAGCGCTTCGCCCACGGAGGTCGGTCGCACATGTCCGCGCTTGCGCGAGAGCAATTGCGCGCCCACGCGTGTTTCCAGATCCGAGACATGCAGACTGACCGTCGGCGGCGAGAGGTGCAACGCCTGCGCCGCGTCGGCAAACGAACCGCTGTCTGCCACCGCGACAAGGGTCTTCAAACGGTCAAGGCTGATCTCTCTCATAGCGTCGTGTCGATTCAGAAAAATGGAATTTCAGCTTCATGAAATTCAACTTTTTTTATTTTAATCGTGGCGCGAAGATACCACCTCGACAGGTTCTCGACCGATTGATGAGGGTTTCGACATGGCTTCTCCGCTGATTTTTATCGATGGCGATCAGGGCACCACGGGCTTGCAGATTCATGAAAGGCTGTGCGCTCGCACCGACATTGGGCTGATCACGCTGCCGCACGCGCACCGGAAGGATCCGCAGCGCCGCGCCGAAGCCATCAACGATTGCGACATCGCGATTCTGTGCCTGCCGGATGCCGCCGCGCGCGAGGCAGCGGCGTCCGTCGTCAATCCGCGTGTGCGAGTCATCGACGCGAGTTCCGCGCATCGCACGCATGCGGATTGGGTGTACGGTTTTCCCGAAATGGTGAAAGGGCAGGCCGCGCGCGTGGCGAGCGCGAGGCGCGTCTCCAATCCCGGCTGTTATCCGACGGGCGCCGTGGGACTGCTGCGGCCGCTGATCGACGCCGGGCTGATCCCGCGCGACTACCCGATCAGTATCAACGCCGTGTCGGGGTATTCCGGTCGCGGACGCGCCGGTGTCGAGGAGCACGAAGGGCCGAATGCGTCGGGCCGGTCGCAGCATCGCGTGTACGGGCTGGAACTGACGCACAAGCACACGACGGAAATCGAGGCGCATTCGGGCCTGACGTTCCGGCCGATGTTCGTGCCCTCGTATGGCTCGTATCGGCAAGGGATCGTGCTGACGGTTCCCATCGAGACACGTCTGCTCGCGCTGGGCGTCGACGGTGCGACGCTGCACCGCTGTCTATCGGCCCACTATGCCGGTCAAGAGCATGTACAGGTCATGCCGATGGAAGCGCCCGGCGTTGTGAATCAGCTCGATCCGCAAGCTTTGAACGGGACCAGCCTGATGCAACTGAGCGTCTTCTCGCATAAGGGAAACGGCCAGGTTCTGCTCGCAGCGGTGCTCGACAATCTCGGTAAGGGTGCGTCGGGCGCGGCGATTCAGAATCTGGAACTGATGCTCACGCGCTGAGCATCCGGACAGGGTGCGGTGGGCGGGCGACGTTGTTCGGCTACGGCCGGAGCGGGAACGTATCGGCGAAGCTCGACACTACGCGAGAGTGGTCAGTCGCCCCGCAACGCGGCGGTCTGACGTTTCCACAGCGTCCACGGGCGCTCCATCACACCGAGATTGGTTTGCGTGGAGCGCCGGCCTTCCTCCTCATCCAGATAGGTGACTTCGCCGCCGAGTGCGATGGCCTTCGACTGCATGTCCGCATTCAGTTCGGTATAGATCGCGCGGTAGACGGCCGCGGGCAACGACGGCGCCGTGGCCACGAACCCATGCCCGCGCATGAGCGCGACGTCCGAGTCGCCCAGCGACTGCGCGAGCGCCTTGCCTTGTTCGCCGTTGCGCACGAGCATGTCCGTGCAACCGAAGCAGTGCCGGATGTCAAACACCGGCGCGCCGCTGCCGAGAAAGCCCGCCATGTGATACACCGGGCGCAGCCGCACTGACGACGCGGCAAACGGAATGACCGACGGCGAATGGCTATGCACGATGGCATTGACGTCCGGCCGCGCCCGATAGATCTCGCTGTGAATCCACGTCTCCAGATAGCGCTTGCGCGTATCGCCGTCGACCGGCTGGCAGTCGAGGTCGAGCGTGAGGATATCGTCCGGAGAGACGAGTTCGGGAGCCATTGACTGGGCGATGAGGAAATGCGCCGGGTTGCGCGGGTCGCGCACGCTGACGTGGCCGAAGCCGTCGAGGACTTCGTGATGCGCGAGCACGTGGTTCGCCGCGGCGAGGTCTTCGCGCAGTTGCGAGATCGTCATCGCGTCGTGTTCGGTAGCGGCGGGAACATAGGGGGTGTGGGGAGCGTTGGCTTGCATGATGTCGTTGGCTAAGGGGAATCGATGGGAACGTCGAAAAAAAGTGGCGCAGCGCTCGTCACACCCGCACGGCCGCGGCGACTTCCGGCGGGAACAGATCGTCGGCCTGCATTGCGCGATGGCACACGCCCTGCTCGAATGCAAAGCGCAGAAAGGCGTCGAGCGTGACGCGGTTGGGCGCCACGCCGTACGGCCACGGATCGCCGCCGAACATGTCTCGTGCCTGCGCGGCGCGCTGGCTCATCCACGGCAAGGGAAAGTGTGAGCAGGTGATGTCTTCGAGCCGCGCAAGACTCGCGTCTTTCGCCTGCGTGAAAGCCTTCACGAGGTTGTTTGCGATCCATCGGTTTGCGGTGAAGACCTCGCGGCGCATCACGATCAGATGCATGATCGGGAAGATGCCGGTGCGCGCGAAATAGTCACGCTCGGCCGTCTCGAAGTCCGGCAGCAGACGCACGATCGCCGATTCGCGACCGGCCGGCGGTGCGGGCGGACGTGCGCTCAGGATCGCGTCGATCTCGCCGTCGAGCAGCATGGCCGTGAGCGACCTCTCGGGCGATGGGCGGTAGCGCACGCCTTGCGGCACTCGCACGGCGACCTTCTCGCGGCGTCCCGCCTGATTCACACCGCCTTGCACCCACTCGACGTCGGTCAGCGCCACACCGTGATCCTGCGCGAGCCAGCCGCGCGAGTAGACGGACGCTGTCTGCGCCCATTCAGGCACGCCCATGCGCTTGCCGCGCAGGTCCGCGGGCGACGACATGGACGTGTCCGAGCGCACGTAGAGCGACGACAACCGGAAGACACGCGAAGGAAACACCGGCAAACCGATCAGCCGGTCGTCGCCTTGCGAGCGCAGCGACGCGTACTTGGCGAGCGACATCTCCGAGAGATCCCACTCCTGAAAATGCGTCGTGCGGTAAAAGATCTCTTCGACCGGTAGCACGGACGGCACGAGGTCGATGCCTTGCGCCGCGACGCGACCGTCGAGCAGATCGCGCACGTGGTCGTAATCGTTCACCGCGAGTGAAAGGGTCAGTCTGTTCATGAAGCGTTCCGATGCGAACGAGGAAGATCAATGGCCGAACGCGGGCGCTTTCGGCAGGTTTTCGGGGCGTGCGACGAGGAACACGAGCGCGGCGGCCGTCACGAGCGCGGCGCCGAGCACGAAGAACATGGTGCCGGCGCCGCCCGTCGCCTGTTGCAGCACGCCCGCAATGGCCGGGCCGCACATCGCGCCGACACGCGCGATGCCGAGATACAGACCGACGCCCGTGCTGCGGATCTCGGTGGGATAACTCACTGCGACGAGATTGTTGAGCACTGTCTGTGTGCCGATGACGAACATGCCTGCCACCACGATGCCCACGAACGTCACCGAGCCGCCTGTGATGGTGGCGAGCACGCCGATGGCGGCCGCACCGCACAACCACGCGAGCGACATGGCCAGACGCCGGTTGCCGATGCGGTCGGCGAGCACGCCCGTGAGCAGGCTGCCGAACGCCGACGCGAAGACGAGCAACGACCCGTACGCGAAGCTCGTCGAGAGGTTTTCACCGCGCTTGAGCATGATGGTCGGCAGCCAGCCGGACAGGCCGTACGACGAGAAGAGCGAGAGCGCGCCCATCGACCAGAGGCAGATCGTCTGGCGACGGAACTCGGGCGAGAAGAGAGCGGCGACGGACCCGGCTTTCACGCCCGCGTCCGGCGATGTGAAGGCCGCATTCGCAAACTCGGCGGCACGCGCGGGCCATAGGCGGCTCAGTTGGGCTCGCACCGCTTCCTGGCGTCCCCGGCTGGCGAGAAACGACACCGACTCCGGTAGCGCGAATTGCAATGCGAGCGCCAGCACGACCGACAGGGCGCCCACGTAGTACATGCTCTGCCAGCCGTATTGCGGGATCAGCCACGCGGCGATGAAGCCGGAAGCCGTCGCGCCGCCGATCCAGCCGCACGAGAAGAACACGATGGTGAAGACATTGGCGCTGCGCCTGGGTGCGATCTCGTTGATGTACGTGACGGCCACCGGCATGAGCAATCCCAGCGAGATACCCATCACGAAACGCAATCCGATGAAGGTGCGCAGGTCGTGTGCGAACAGGGCGATGGCGAGGCTCATCCCCCCCGAGAGCCAGATACCCGCGAGCAGAACGCGACGGCGTCCGATGCGATCGCTGAACGGACCCGAGACGGCCGAACCGGCGGCGAATCCCGCGAGTCCGCATGACAGCAGCACGCCGATCCGGCTCGGCGAGAGACGCCACAGCGCGCTCACGTCATGCACGATGTACGCGGCATTGTAGAGATCGAAGCCGTCGAACAGCAGGATCAGCGCAAGCAATGTTGCGAGACGGTAATGGAACGCCCCGAGCGGGGCGGATTGCAGCGCGTCGCGAACGTCGATGTGTCCGGACGCCCGCGAAGAGGGGGCCTGAGTCATGCGTTGTCTCCGAAGGGGCGACCTGTCGAGCGCGGGCCGGACCCGGTTCGCAGTGTCTTTGTGATGTACGCGGAGACGACTTTACTGAGCGATTTTTCATTTATCAATATTGATTTTTAAAGTCAATATGAATGTGGCATGATGTGCCGCAAAGCCGTCGCACGGCGACCCAATCGACCTGGGAGATCCACGAGAGAGACGATGACGCAGCAAACCGATCTGATGACACGCGAGGAGGTGCTCGCGCTACTCGACATCAAACCGGCCACCCTCTACGCCTATGTGAGCCGGGGATTGATACGCGCGCGACCTCACGAGGATGGGCGCAAGCGTCTTTATCTGCGTCGCGACGTGGAGCGCCTTGCGACGCGCAAGCGCGGGCGCGCACCGACCGGTGCGGTGGCGGAGTCGACGATGCGCTTCGGCGATCCGGTACTGCACTCGGCCATCACGCAAATCACGCCGCATGGCCCGCGCTATCGCAACCGGTTGGCCATCGAGCTGGCAAGCGGCGGGGCATCGTTCGAATCGGTCGTGCATTTGCTGATGACGGGCATCTGGCAGGACAGCATTGCCGACTGGCCGATGCAGGAGACACCGGCAGACGTGTTGCGTTTCCTCTCGACGTACGAGGGCGAAGTCGCGAGCGCGGACATCGGCAATCTGCTCGGCATGGTGCCCTTTGCGCTGGCCATGCACGGGCGCGGCGCCCGTGAGCTGGCGGACGGCACCGCTGTGCAGGCCGCACGGGCGATGCTGCATTGCATGGTCGGATGTGTGGGGTTTCTCGGACCGCAGCAACGGTTCGTCGCGCGCGGGCGCAACGAGAACGTCGCTGCGCATTTGCTGCGCGCGGCCGGCAGTGCCGTCACGCCCGCGAGGCTGCGCGCGATGAATGCGGCGCTCGTCGTGCTGGCGGATAACGAGTTGGCCCCGGCGACATTCTCGGCGCGCGTGGCGGCGTCCACCAATGCGGATCTGTTCGGCTGCGTGGCGGCGGCCATCGGCTCGCACATCGGCTTCACGACCGGCACCAGCACGGAGAAAATCGAGACGCTGCTGTTCTGCGAGCCGTTCGACGCGCTCGACACGCGCATCGGCCGCGTGCGCGAGTACGGTGCGAGCCTGCTCGGCTTCAATCATCCCCTGTATCCGGGCGGCGACGCGCGGGCCGACCTGATGATGCAGATCGCGGGCGAACTCATGAACGATACCGGCGACGACACGATTGACGACGCATTGCGGGAACGCACACGTCTGACGCTCGACTTTCTCGAGCGCATGCGCACCGAACTCAATGCCCATGCGGGTCTGGCCACGGGGCTGGTGGCGCTCGCCCGCGCGCTGCGCCTGCCGGACGGCACCTCGACGGCCATGTGGATCATCGGGCGCTCGGCCGGCTGGGTCGCCCATGTCATGGAGCAGCGCACGCAAGCCTTCATGCTGCGCCCGCGCGCCAAGTACGGGCTCGGCGCGTAACAAAAAACTCACGTAAGACTGCTGGCCTGCCAGGAGCGACGTCTTTGCTCACACCGGCCGAACGGGCGCAATTGCGAGCGGACCGCTAAGCGGCGACGGGCCGCCTGCGGCCCGTCGTCAATGCATCGGCTCGGACGGCGTTTCGTTCTCGAACGTGCGAAAACGCCAGCCGAACCACACCGCCAGCATCCGGATGACGAAGCCTGCCACGAACCCGACGCCCGTCGCCACACCGTTCGGCACCCCGAAATGCAGCATGGCGACATACATCGCCCCGCCAATGACGGCCACGCTCGCATACATCTCCCGGCGCAGCACCAGCGGCACCTGCCCGCACAGCAGGTCGCGCAGCATGCCGCCGCCGACGCCCGTGAGCACCCCGGCGAGCACCACGATGACCGGACTCGTGCTCACGGTCATGCCGATGTCGCACCCCAGAATCGTGAAGGCGGCCAGCCCGATGGCGTCCACGGTGATGAACGTCATGCGCAGCTTGTGAACGTGGCGCGCCACGATGGAGGCCAGCGTCGCCGCACCCAGCGTGAGCAGCAGGTATTCCGGATGCGCAATCCATACGAGCGGATGGCGCCCGAACAGCACGTCGCGGATGGTGCCACCGCCGAGCGCCGTCACCATGCCGACGAACGCCAGCCCGAAGCGGTCCATGCCACGCTGCATCCCCATGATGGCCCCCGACATCGCTTCCGTGACGATCGCGATCAGGTATAGCGCGTAGAAGATTTCCGTTTTCATGATGTTCCTTGCAGTGCCGGGCGAATATATCACTTCAGGCGTTTTGGACGCCGTTTTGCCGCGTCTTCCCGCCTCGGCCTGTCATTTGTACAAGTTCTCGCGGCCTGCGCGCGATGCGACACTGCTGTCGACGAAACGACAAATGGGGAGAAGCGGCCCCGAATGCCGCTCAAACCCCTTAAACTCTCAACCTCTCAAGATCTTGCGGGTATCGCCAAATTCGTTCCATGGTCCAGTTCATTCGCCGCCGGCCGTATCTGGTCACGAGCCTCGCCGTGCTCGTCGTTCTCGTGGCGCTCGGCATCCGCAGTCTCACAGCCCCGAAGCCGCCCCAGTACCTGAGCGCCAAGGTCGAGCGCAGCGATCTCGAGAACACCGTTCTTGCCACGGGCACGCTTCAGGCGTTCCAGCAAGTCGACGTCGGCGCGCAGGTCAGCGGGCAGTTGAAGACGCTCAAGGTCAAGCTCGGCGATAAGGTGACGAAGGGCCAGTGGCTCGCGCAGATCGATCCGGTGCTCGCACAAAATGCCTTGCGCCAGGCCGAAGCCGACGAGCAGAACCTTCAGGCGCAAAAGCGTTCGACGGCAGCGCAGTTGAAGCAGGCGGAACTGGCGTTCGCGCGGCAGCGTCAGATGCTGCCCGACGACGCGACGTCCCGGCAGGACTACGAATCGGCGCAAGCCACGCTCGACATGCAGCGCGCCACGCTCGCCGGTCTCGACGCGCAGATCCGCCGCGCCGGGGTGGCCATCGAGTCGGCGCGTGCCAACGTCGGGTACACGCGCATCGTCGCGCCCATCGACGGGCAGGTCGTCGCCATCGTCACGCAGGAAGGCCAGACCGTGATCGCGCAGCAACAGGCCCCGGTGATTCTGAAGCTCGCCGACATGGACACCATCACGGTGAAAGCGCAGGTTTCCGAAGCGGATGTGATTCGCATCTCGCCGGGCCAGACCGCTTACTTCACGATCCTCGGCGATCCGGACAAGCGCTACTACGGCAAGCTGCGCGCCATCGAGCCCGCGCCACAGAACTTCCTGGACACGCAGAGCGCGCTTGGCGGCGGCGCAACGCGCAACAACACTGCCGTGTTCTACAACGCGCTGTTCGAGGTGCCGAACACGGACCATCGCCTGCGCATCTCCATGACCGCGCAGGTCAATGTGCTGCTGGGCACGGCGAAGCAGGCGCTGAGCGTGCCGGTGGCGGCGCTGGGCAAGAAGATCGGCCCGGATCGTTACGAAGTTCGCGTGCTGAGCAAGGACGCCAGGGACGGCCGTGCCGTGACGCGTCAGATCGTCACCGGCCTGAACAACAACGTGCGCGTCGAAGTGCGTGAAGGACTCACGGCGGACGAGCGCGTCGTCATCGGCGAGGCGGGCGATGCTGCGCCGGCGCAGGCGGAAGCCTCATCCGGCTCCGCCCGATAATTGCCGTCGAGGATGTCGAGCGTCATGACCCACGCCTCTCACACCACGCCCCCGCAGGGGTATTCGCACGATGCGCCGCCATCCGGGGGCACCGTCGGCGACGGCCCGCACCCGATGCTCGAACTCGCGGGCGTTACCCGGCGCTTCCCGGCGGGCGAGCACGACGTCACGGTCTTGCGCGACGTGCATCTGAGCATCGAGGCGGGGGAGATTGTCGCGATCATGGGGGCGTCGGGCTCGGGCAAGTCGACGCTGATGAACATTCTCGGATGCCTCGATCATCCGAGCGAGGGCAGCTACCGGGTGGCCGGGCGCGAGACTCGCGATCTGGATGCCGACGCGCTGGCGCAATTGCGTCGAGAGCACTTCGGCTTCATCTTCCAGCGCTATCACCTGCTGCCGCACCTCGACGCCGCATCGAACGTCGAAATGCCTGCCGTGTACACGGGCACGCCGCATGCGGCACGTCGCGAGCGTTCGGCCATGCTGCTCGAGCGGCTTGGGCTCGCGCAGCGCACGGCGCATCGTCCCAACCAGTTATCGGGCGGCCAGCAGCAGCGCGTGAGTATTGCGCGAGCGCTCATGAATGGCGGTGACGTCATTTTGGCGGACGAGCCGACTGGCGCACTCGACACGCGCAGCGGCCGCGAAGTGATCCGCATTCTCAAGGAACTCAACGCGCTGGGGCACACCGTCATCATCGTGACGCACGACGAACAGGTGGCGGCGCACGCGCGCCGCATCATCGAGATTCGCGACGGCGAGATCGTGGCCGACCGGACCAACACGCCGGCGGAAGTCGAGCCGGACACGGCGCCTCCTGACGAGAGCGCCGAGGAAGTGGCCGGGGCAGCGGCATCGGCCGCATCGGCGAACGATTCGGCGTCGGTGGACGCGAGCCATGGCGGGGCGATTGCGCCGCGCCGCTGGACAGGCGGCATCGACCGGTTCGCCGAGGCATTTCGCATGGCGTGGATCGCGTTGATCTCGCACCGCCTGCGCACGTTCCTCACGATGCTCGGGATCATCATCGGCATTACTTCGGTGGTCTCCATCGTGGCTATCGGTGAAGGCGCGAAGCGATACATGCTAGCCGAAATCGGCAGCATCGGCACGAACACGATCAACATCTACCCCGGCAAGGACTGGGGCGACAATCGGGCGACGGCCATTCAGACGCTTGTGCCGGAAGATGTCCACGCGCTCTCGGAGCAGATCTATGTGGACAGCGCAACGCCGGAAACCGCGCGCAGTCTGCTGCTGCGCTACCGCAACATCGATGCAAGTGCCATGGTCACGGGCGTGGGCGAGCATTTCTTTCAGGTGCGCGGCCTGAAGATCGGGCAGGGCATCGCGTTCGGGCCGGACGAGGTGCGTCGTCAGGCGCAGGTGGCCGTCATCGACCAGAACACGCGGCGCAAGCTGTTCGGCGCCAACCCGAATCCGCTGGGCGAAGTGATATTCGTGGGCAATCTGCCGTGCGTGGTGATCGGGGTGACGGTCGAGAAGAAGAGCGCATTCGGCGACACGAAGAGCCTGAACATCTGGGTGCCTTACACGACGGCGGCGGGGCGTCTGTTCGGTCAGCGCAACGTCGACAGCATTACGGTCCGGGTGCGCGACGGTCAGCCGAGCAAGGCAGCCGAGAAGAGTCTCGAGACGTTGATGACGCAGCGTCACGGACGCAAGGACTTCTTCACGTACAACATGGATAGCGTGGTGAAGACGGTGGAGACGACCAGTCAGTCGCTCACGCTGCTGCTCTCGCTGATCGCCGTGATCTCGCTCGTGGTGGGCGGCATCGGCGTGATGAACATCATGATCGTGTCAGTTACCGAGCGTACGCGGGAAATTGGGATTCGGATGGCGGTCGGCGCGCGACAGAGCGACATCATGCAGCAATTTCTCGTGGAAGCCGTGATGGTGTGTCTGATGGGCGGCGCGATCGGGATTGCACTGTCCTTCGGGGCAAGCTTCCTGTTCTCGCTGTTCGTCGAGAAATGGAAGATGGTGTTTTCGATGGGATCCGTCGTCACGGCGTTTCTGTGTTCGACGCTCATTGGCGTGGTGTTCGGATTCATGCCCGCACGAAATGCGGCGCGGCTGGATCCGGTCGAAGCGCTTGCTCGCGATTGAGGGATGGCTAGATGACCCGAAAGATTTTCACTGCTCGCAGATTGTCCGACTCGATGGCTTCGTCTGCTTGCTCCGCTTCGTTCGCGGCTTGTGCGCCCTCGGCCTCGCCCGTGTTGTCGCGCGTCTTGTCGCCCGGCCGCTGCGTGCTCGCGCTGGCGAGCGCGGCGGCGCTGCTTGCCGGGTGTGCCGGCGTGCGTCACGACCCGCTGCCGGCGATGTTTGTGCCGGCGCAATGGGCAGGCGCGCCGGCGGCCGGTGGCGCGTCCGGTACGACGGCCGATGCCGGCGCTGGCGCCGCGATTGCGCCCGAGTTCTGGCGGGCCTTCGGCGATCCGGTGCTCGACAAGCTCATTGCCGATGCGCTGGCGCTCAACAACAATCTCGCCGCGGCGGGGATTCGCGTCTATCGCGCGCAATTGCAGGCCGGGCTGGCGGATACGAATCTGACACCGTCAGTGACGGTGGGCGGCACCGGCACCGTGTCCCGCACGCTCGATAAGCACGTAATGGGACGCAATGCCACCTTGCAGGCAACGGCCTCTTACGAGCTGGACCTGTGGGGCAAGCTCGCCGCGCAACGCGACGCGGCGCGCTGGGAGTACGAGGCGACCGGCGCCGACCGCGAGGCCGCGCGTCTGTCGTTGATCGGCACGACGGCGCAGCTTTACTGGACGATCGGTTTCCTCAACGAGCAGATCGCCAACACGCAGAGCAACATCGTCTACACGGAACGCATTCTGGCGCTGGTGCGCTCGCGCTACGCGGCGGGGGCCGTCTCGGGACTGGACGTCGCGCAGACCGAGGGAAATCTGGCGGACCAGCGCGCCACCCTGACACAACTGGTGCAGCAGCGCACCGAGAACCGTAACGCGTTGGCGATTCTGTTCGACCGTGCGCCGGAGCAGGCGGCCGCCGAACCGTCCGAATTGCCGAGGCAGGCCCTGCCGGTCGTGCCGCCCGGGTTGCCGGCCGCTTTGCTGGGCCGCCGCCCGGACTTGCGTGCGTCGGAATGGCGTCTGCGCGGCACGCTCGCCAACGTCGACGTCACTCGCACGAGCTTCTATCCGACGTTCACGCTCACGGGCCAGTTGGGGACGACGAGTACGTCGCTGGAGCGTGTCTTGCAGAACCCCGTAGGATCGCTCGGTCTGGGTCTGGCGCTGCCCTTCATCCAATGGAATACGATGCAGTTGCAGATCAAGGTGTCGCAGACGCAGTACGAGGAGGCGGTCGTGAACTTCCGCCAGAGTCTCTACACGGCGCTGAGTGAAGTCGAAAATGCGCTGTCCGCACGGGAGCAACTTACGCGCGAAAGCGAACAGCGCGCCTTGTCGTTAGCGCAGGCGCAGCGTGCCGAGACGCTGTTGCGCTCGCGCTACCGGGCGGGGGCCATTGGGGTGCAGCCGTGGTTGGAGCAGCTTCGCCTGTTGCGTGCGGCGCAGACCGCCGAGGCGCAGACGCGTTTGAATCGCCTGAACAATCGCATGGCGCTGTACAAGGCGCTCGGCGGAGCGGGGAGTATGTCGGACCTGACCCCGGCCCGCGCGGGCTGAAGCTGCCGGGGCAGCGCTTCGGATTGCGCGATGACAAAACCTCGTCTGACGTTCTTCGACCGGAGTGCGTGCGAAGACTGGGTTAAAATCGCGGTTCCTTCGAAAGAACCGTCATGGCCGCAGCCATGGAAGGCTTTCATTCTTGCAACCCAGTGTGGCGAAGATGAGCGAGCCTTTCATTTCTCTGTGCCCGGAGATCACGCGGGCAAATGCATTCCATTTGATCGACTGGCTGGAAGACGAGAGCGTGGTTCGCTATCTGAGCGATTCGCGTCATGTTTCCCGATCCATCGAGCAAGTCGTGAGCCGGGTGCAGCTGCCGATCCTTACCCATCTGTTCAATCAGGGCGGCCGCTTCTTCATGGCGTACGACCGCAACGACGAGCCTGTCGGGTTTGTCCGCCTCGTGAAGACAGGGCAGGACTGCGAGATCGTCCTCGTCATCGGTAACCGCGACAACTGGGGCCGAAAGCTCGGCGCGAGCGCGCTTCGCGAAGGCATGAAGTTCGCCTTCTTCGATATGCGGGCCGAAAAGCTCATCGCCAAAATCCACGTCGACAACGCACGTTCGCTCAAGGCCTTCCTTCGCTGCGGTTTCGTGCTCGATAGCGAAACGTCCGCGATGAAGTCCTTTGCCATGACCTCGGACCGGTATCTCCAACGTCTGCGGGACGGCAGGCTGGGCAATCTCTCCGAAATCCACATCACCGAAATCGATCAGACCCGGCTCAGGAATCTCGTGGCGCTCGAACAAGGTGCCGACGTCGTGGATCTCGAGCATGAGATCGAGCGCGCCATCGCCGTCGATTCGCGACATGTGGGCGAGGACGTGGTCACGATGAACTCCAGAACCTTGCTGCGACTGGACGACGACGCCATGGAGGTGGATCTCGTCTATCCGGGCGACGCCGACGGCAGCGCCGAAAAGCTGTCGGTCTTTTCGGATGTCGGCTCGGCGATCATCGGTTATCGGGAAGGGGACGCGATCGACTGGCGAATCCGCAACCGCACCCGCCGCATCCGCATCGAGAAGGTGCTGTATCAGCCGGAAGCCGCCGGCGATTTCCATCTGTAGCCGTCGCGACATGCGTCGCTGCCCACAACCCTCGTCAGGCGGTCGCTGCCTCGAGCGCCGGCGCCTTCGGCAACGTAATCGTGAAGGTCGTCCCCACACCGACGTGGCTGGCGACGTCGATGGTGCCCTTGTGGAACTCGATAGCGGCGTATACCACAGCCAGGCCTACCCCCGAACCGTCTTCAAGCACGGCATTGCTTCGCGAGCGGAACGACATCTGGAAGATTTCCTTGAGTTCGGCTTCGGGAATGCCCGTGCCGTTGTCGCGCAGCGTCACCTCGAACGCTTCGCCCTTGTCCGAGAGGCTCATGTCGATGGTGGGCGGCGCTATCGTGTACTTCGTGGCGTTGCTCACCAGATTGATGAACGCGTGAAACAGCACGTTGCTGTCGCCGATCATGCGGCTGTCAATGCCTTCGGGCGCCTGAACAGTGATCGTCGCGTTGGGAAACATGTCCGACCCGACCCCGCGGACCTCCTCCAGCAGCGCGACGAGCGACAGTTCCGCCCGTTTGCCGAACTTCGGATCGTCCAGCGACGCGCTTTGGGCCGCCTCCAGCCAATTCTGAATCAGGTTGTTCAATTTGGCGACCGCTTCGCGAATCTTGATGTAGCGGGGGCTGGCGTCCGTCTCCTCGTTGCGCGGGCTCAATAGCCGCTGCGCGTGCCCGTCGATCACATTGAGCAGCGTGCGGAACTCGTGTGTTGCCATCGAGCGGAACGTCTTCTGGAAGTTGTTCAGACGTTCCTCGTTCGCCAACGCGCGTTGCAGGATCGTATTCTTTGCCGTGGCGAGCTTCTGATTGCGCACCAGAGAGGCCGTGCTTTCCTGAATTTTCTCCAGCGTGCGAGAAAGCGTTCCGATCTCGTCGCCACGCGAGAGCCACGGCAGACGAAGGTTGTCCTTGCCCGCCACCGCGTTACCCGCCATGCGGATCAGGTGCGTCAGCGGCCGGAGAATCACGGTGTCCACATAAATCAGGCAAAGCAATGTCACGACGATCATCGCGACGATCAGCGCATCGATTTTCAGCAGATGTTTGCGAGCGTCGGTGTTCTTCGCCTCCACATCCCGGATCAGCGACTCGGTGCTGCGAAATACCAGCGTCCCGAAGGTGCTGTTGGCCTGCGCGTATTTGGCACCCGACTCGCCGCGATAGAGCTTCGCGGCATCGTGCAGCTTGCCGCTTTGCGCCAGTTGGAAAACCTGATTCGCGGCCCGGCGGTACTGCGCCCACTGTGACTCGAATTTCGAGAAGGCCAGACGGTATTCGTCGTGCACCAGGACCTTCTGATAGCGCTCGGACGCAGCCTTGATCTTGTCGTCGAACTCGGCGGCGGCCGTCCGGATGTCGGCCAGCGCGTCAGGCGACATCGGCGTGAGCGCTTCGGACTCCACCGTGCGGAAATCCGAAATGTAATCGTTGAGCGCTTCGAGCACGCTCAGGTTCTCGATCTGCGCGCGTTCGGCGGCGATGGCGCGTTGCTGCGCGGAATCGACCTGATAGTGCACCGCAATGCCTACGGCGATCATCGCCGCGAGGCACAGCGCGAGCAGGAGATACATCCGTCCCCGAATCGGGAGCGGCTTGCCGACGGACGGCACCGAGGAGGTTGAAGACGTTTTCGGCATGCGAGAGGAGTCCGGCGCGAGAGCGCTCAGAGCTGAATGATGTTGAGCAGAGCGGCGCGAACCACGGCTTCCGTGCGCGTGGCGACGTTCAGTTTTTCGCGCGCGTTATCGATATGGAAGTCCACCGTGCGTTTGCCGAGTTCGAGAATGATCGAAATTTCGGCGGACGTCTTGCCGCGCGCCGACCATTGCAGGACTTCCACCTCGCGCCTCGTGAGGCCGAAGGGCAGCGGCGTGCCATCGAGTGCCTCCTCGTGCTCGGTGTATTTACGGATAACGGTATCCAGCACGTCGAAATCCACCGGCTTGAGCATGTACTCGTCGGCACCGGTGCTGTGCCCGCGCATGATCGATGCCTTGTCGGCGTTGCCCGTCAGGAAGATAAAGGGAATCTTGCGCTCGCCCTGAATGATGCCGCGCGCGCTTTCCAGGAATTCGAAGCCCGTCATGCCGGGCACGTTGACGTCGCAAACGATGATGTCCGGCATGAACGCGGCAAGCGTGGCCAACGCGGCGGAAAAATCGTATGCCACTTTCACCACATAACCCCGATCCGTCAGATCTTCACGAATCAGGTCTGCCGAATCACGGTCGTCCTCGATGCAGAAAACTTTGGTGGGAGATGACATCCCGTTGACCCCGGTTTTTTTAATGGAATAGTGAAATCGTACTAAAAATATCGCGGGACGACGAAATTTCGCAGAAATCCACACGGGTGACACGTCCCGTGCGCGCGTTAAGCCCGGAATTGCCGTAGGCGAGGGCTCGGGTCATGTTGCGTTCCCGGCACCCGGCGCAAAACCCCGTATAAATCGCGGCGACGTCGCGCGCGATGCTACTATTCGCTCCAAATTACAAATTCTTACAAAAGCGAAAAAGAGATACGGAATACTGAATGGGGACAGTTCGCATGACCTGCGTCGCGTTTGCGGCGCTTTGCACGATCACATCGGCCGCGCAGGCTTACACGCCAATCGACATCGCGGACCGCAACGGCACGCCGTTCATACAGGCGCGGCTCTTTTCTCTGGGGGACGGCGTCTACGCGACCGACGAGCACCGCCAGGACCAGATTTCATCGGGCACGCTGTCGCCGCTGCAAACCGATCAGGTGCGCGCGGCGTTGAGCTATTGGGCGGAAGTCATCAAGGTCACGCCCGGCCGCTCGCCGGCGATCATCAACGTCGGCATGAGTACAAGTGATGGCGCCCACGCGTACAGCCCCCACGCGCTCGACGCGGGCCTCTTGCCCGCGGGCGAGGACTATAATCCGACGCTCGTTCAGGCGGCGTTGCAGAACAGCCCGCTTGAGCGCCCTGTCTATCACGATGCGCACGGCGAGATTACCCTCGGCCGGATGGCGTTTTCCACGGCGCCCCACGTGGCGTCGCAGATTCCGCTCAACAGTCAGGCCGACCTGCCTGCGGTGATGCTGCACGAGGTCGCGCATGCGCTGGGCGTCGTGGCGAACGTTGCCGTAACCAAGATTTCGCCCACCCTGCATACGAACCGGTTCGCAACGGTACTCGACACCTGGTCGGCGCACCTCTACGACGACAACGACCGTCGTGCCCAGCCGGGGCAGAACATTCTCACGCCGGAGAACGTGGGGACCGTTGATCCGACGGCCTTCGACGCTCGGAAAGACACGGCGTACTTCGCCGGCGATCACGTCAGGGAAGTGCTCGGCAATGCCATGAAAGGCATACCTGTCAAGGCCATGTTCGATGGGCGCACCTTCGATTCGCCGATCTTCTCGCACATCGAGTTGAAGAACAGCCTAATGAGCCACCAGACGTATCGCAATTACACGGCGTTCATGGAGGCGGAACTCGCGGCGCTGCAAGACATCGGCTATGACATCGACCGGCGCAACTTCTTCGGTCGCCCGGTCTACGACGACGGCCTGACGCTGACCAACGACCGGCCCTTTTTCGGCCGAAACGCCGACGGTACGGACTATGTCCCGAACACCTACAACACGGCAACGCTCGGGCTCGGCCTGCACGTGTATGGCAGTCACAACACGATTGCACAGCGTGCCGACCTGCTGAGCATCGGCGACGGCGGCGCCGGCATCCGTGTGGATGGTGTAGGCAACAACGTGAGCGTGCTGCCCGGCACGCGCGTCTACGCGGACGGCAGTAACGGGCGCGGCGTAATGTTCGCGTACGGCAAGGGCCATACCTTCGTCCAGCAAGGCGACGTGCAGGCGCTTGGCGCGAACGGTATCGCGGCAAGCTTCGACTTCGGGCACAACGCGCTGGGCGACGGTGGCGACTATCGCGGGTCGTACATCTTCACGAAACGCGACGGGACCACGGGGCAGCCCCTGCCGCTGCCCGACGAACTGGACGGGCCTCTCGTTGCCCGTGCGGACATCACCGGCCGGCTCGCGGGCAGATATGCATCGCTGTACATGTCGGAGAACGGCTACGTCGGCCAGATCAACATCATGCGCGGAGCCGCCCTTTACGGCGACATTCTGTCGAAGTACGCCGAGCGCGACAGCCAGGGCGCGCTACGTCTGACGCAACTGACCTTCGGATTGACGCCCGATGCCGGTGGCGTCGCCATGAATCAGGCGGATCCGACGTTCATTCTGCGTTATGACGGCAACATTGTCGGTAGCAATCTGGCGCTAACGATGGCGGGCGGCACGACGCAGATCAACGGCGATCATACGGTGCACGACGTGACCGTGAATGCCGGCGCCACCCTCACGGGCAACAGCCGCTATGCACTCGATCCCGCGGGCGGCGGCTTCGTGAACGCGGGCACCGTCGCACCGTTGCTGGCGGGCGGTTTCATCAGTGTTGCCGGCGACTACGCGCAGACGGGTACCGGGCGTCTTCTGCTCTCGATGGCGGACAGCGGGGCGTTCAGCAAGCTGCTGGTGAGCGGTCATGCGGCGCTCGACGGCACACTTGCCATTGCGCCGCAACGCGGCTGGTACGCAAACGGCATGACGGTAACGTCGGATCAGTGGCTGAACGCGTCGAGTATCGGCGGCGCGTTCGCCAACGTGACGACGCTGCTGTCCTCACCGACGCTGGCGGCGAGCGTGAGCTCGCTCGGCGCGAACACCTATCGCGTTCAGATCGCGCGGGTGGCGAACGCCTATTCGCAATACGCCACCGACGGCAACAGCCGCCGGGTGGGGGCGGCGCTCGATCGCATTGCCGACAGCGCCGGCGCCGATCTGCAACCGCTTGTCGCCGCCCTCGACTTTTCGGCAGCGGACGGCAGCGGCATTGCAAAAGCCTTGCCGCAGCTCACGCCGGCGGCCTACGGCGCGATGTTCACGGGTGCCTTGCTGCGCGAGCGCCAACTGACCGACATGGTCGCGACGGCGGTGGGCGCGGCGAGTTCCGGGGCAGGCGGCGACGGTGCACACGCGGGCAACTGGCGCGGGTTTGCGATGCCGTTCGGCAGCGGGTACTGGCGTGCGCGCAGTGGCGACATGGCGGGCGCGAGCGGTAACACGTACGGCGTCGTGTTCGGTGTGGAACGGCTAACGGGCGACGGGCGCGACTGGGCGCTCGGCGCTCATGGCGCGATCAGCGGCCAGTCGACGCGGCTCGATGCGCAGACGCCAGGGTCGGGCAAGACCACGGCACTCGACATCGGCGTGCATGCGCGCTACGCCCCGAGCGCGAACGCCGGTCCGCACGCGTTTGCGCTGGCGCGTATCGGCGTCGAAGACGGTCGTGTCGACCGGAGCATCGCCGTGAACGGCTACACCGCGACGCCGCGTGGCACATGGACCGGCGCGACGGCAACGGTGAGCGTCGGTGGCGGCTGGCGCTGGCAGTTGAGCAGCACGACGAGCGCAGGCCCCGTGGCGGCGCTCGATTACACCGGGCTGTACCGTCCGAACCTGACGGAAGACGGCGCCGACGGCGCGCGTCTGCAACTCGAGAGCAAGACGTTCAACTCGTTGCGCACACGCGTGGGCGGCGAACTGCGCTTCGACCTGCCGATGATCGCGGGCAACGCGCTCACCGCCAATTTGCAGGCGACGTGGAACCACGAGCTGACGGGCGGGGCGGTGACCCAGAGCGCCAGCTTCGCCGGGTATCCGGGGATTCCGTTCACGACGCGCAGCGAAGTCGTCGGTCGCGACAGCCTCGGACTGCAAGCCGGGGTGTCATATCGGATGGCGCGGAAGATCGTCTTCGGCGCCGCAGTGTCGAGCAACGTCTACAAGGCTGGAAACGCGGACATCGCAGGATCGGTGTCGGCAACGTGGAGGTTCTGATGTATGCATAACGCCAACGAAAACTTGATGCCGACGCACCAGGCGCCGGAGGGGCAACTTCGGCTAAGATGCTGCCATCGACGTCGTGGCCGATGCGATACCTCCAAGAGCGTGCCGCCCGAGCACGCCATCCCTTCGATCCGGCAATCATGCAATCTGGCAACGCATTGCGACGCCTCTTCGTGTTCACGTGCACGGGCGCGGCGCTGGCTGGGGCGGCGTTGACCTTCGCGCAGCCGCCGCAATACAAAAACGACGCCGAACTGATGGGCGCGGCGATGGCGTCGCCCGAAGGCGTCGGACAGGTGCTGGAGCGGCTCGTGCAGAAGTGCGGGCTGTTCGGCGACGCGACGCGGGCGCACGGCAATACCGCGTTGCGCGCGTGGCAAGTGCGGCATCGGGAATATTTGGCCGAAGGACAGCGCGTTCGCGCCGAACTGAAGGCCGTCTACACCGATCCCGAGGCCAGGCAGCGCTACGACGATCTCCTCTCGAACCAGTTTCCGAAGCTCGTCGAGCGTCAGTTCGTGGTGTATGCGAACACCATCGACGACCAGCCGACGCAAGCCGCCAAAGCGGATCTGTGCGACGGATATTTCAAGGCCGTCGACGACCGTCAGTTCGATCTCACGGTGAACGATCCGGCACTGGCGGCGTTCTTCGACAATCGCATTGCGGCGCGCAGATCCGCGGGCAACGCTCACGGCCGGTGAGGCATGGCGTCGCAGGCCGCTGTACGGTGCCCAATGCAATCCCGCCGACGATCAGGACGAGCGCGCCCCAGACATCCGCCCCGAGCGATTCGCGCAGCATCAGCGCCGACGCCAGCGTGCCGACCACCGGCACGCCGAGCAGGCCGAGCGACGTCACGCCCGCCGGCAACCGGCGTGTGACCACGCCGGCCAGCCAGTACGCGATACCGCCCCCGAGCACGCCGCCATACGCGAGCAGGCCCGAGAATACGACCCATCCGCGCACGTGCGGCACGCCGTCTACCGCGAACGCGATCGTGCACAGCATGGCGCTGGCGAGAAGCAATTGCCATGGGCTGAGTTCGAATGGACCGTTGACCCAGCGGTGCGCCCGCATATGGACGATGGCCACGGCCCATACGAACGCCGAGAGCAGCACGAGCGCGTTGCCGGCGAGGGCGTCGTGGTCATGCCAGTCAAATGCGAGCGGGTTGAACATGACCGCCAGACCGAGCAGGCCGCAGGCGAGTCCGAGCAAACGTCGCAGCGTGAGCGCCTCGCCGAGCCACAGCCGCGCGGCGGGCATCACCCACAGCGGGGTGGTATAGGCGAGCACGGCGGAGCGTCCCGCACTCACGTATTGCAGGCTGAGCGCCACGAGCAGCGAGAACACCGTCATGTGCAACAGACCGACGCTCAGAATCACCGGCAGATCGCCCCGTTTGGGCACGACGAGCCGCCGGGTGAGCGCGCAGATGACGAACAACGTCGTCATGCCGATGGCCGAGCGAAGCGCCGCGCTCCACCATGGCGAGACATGGGCGAGCAGCGCCTTGCTGACCGGCCAGTTCACGCCCCACGTCACGATGACGATGGCGAAGAGCAGCCCGGCGTGCGAGCGCCCGCGCGCGCCCTTCGGGGTGAGACGTTGCAGGCCGGCCGGCAGGTTCACGTGTCCGGACTCCGTGACGGGGGTGAGAAAGCGCAAAGCGCTCCCCGGCGGGATGCCGCCTGGCGGAACGCGCTATCCCATTACGGTAAGGCAGTCGTGTGAGGTGGAGAAGCGCCAGGAGCCGGGCAAACGATGGTGCCATGGGGCCGGGCACGCATGTCCCGCGGTGTTGGCATCACGGGACATGGCGGGGGCAGGGGAGGACAGCGGTGCGGGGCGCCGGCTAGACGTCACGCCTTGGGCGGTGTGCCGCCGAGTTTCATACCAAGACCACGCAGGAAGACGCGGATGCCGTCCATCTTGCCCAGTTGAGGGCGGCGACGGAAGACATCGTAGTCCGCGGCCTCGATCATGTCGAGAATGCGCAGGCCACCGTGCACCACGCAGCATAGCTCAAGCCCGAAGCGGCCCGGCACGCGGTTGGCGAGCGGTGCGCCGCGCAGCATCATCCTGCGTGCGAAGTCGACCTCGTGGCGCATGAGGGCGCGCCAGTTGTCGTCGTACTTCTGCGCGCCGATGTCGGCGTCGGTCACGCCGAAGCGGGCCATGTCGTCCTGCGGCAGGTAGACGCGCGCCTTGCGCCAGTCGACTTCCACGTCCTGCCAGAAGTTGATCAGTTGCAGGGCCGAGCAGATGTCGTCCGAGCACGCGATGTTCTCGGGCGTGTCGAGCTTGAACAGGCCGAGCATGATGCGCCCGACCGGATCGGCGGAGCGTCGCGTGTAGTCGCGCAACTCGGCAAAGGTGGCGTAGCGCTTTTTCTCGATGTCCTGATCGAAGGCCGAGAGCAGGTCGGAGAACGGTTGCACCGGCAACCGATGCCCGGCGATCACCCGCGCAAGGGCGGCGAAGAGCGGCTTGTCGGGTGACGTTGGCCGGCCGGCGGCAATCTTGTCGAGTTCGGCCTGATAGGCGGCCAGCCCGGCGTGGCGTTCGGCGTTGGTGGCGTCGCCCTCGTCGGCAATGTCGTCGGCCGTGCGCGCGAAGTTGTAGATCACGCCTACCGGCGCGCGCATTTCGCGCGGCAGCAGGACACTGGCGACCGGGAAGTTCTCGTAGTGCTCGATCTTGGCGTCGGAAGTCATCAGGCGGATGAGGCAAAGGAAGGCAATGCCGCCCGGATGACGGGTCACGGATACCGGGACACCGCGAAGCGAACCCCGGGGCGGCGCTGAGTGCCCCGAGATTCTATGTCATCGTCCCGCATCCTGTCGGGAAAGTCGTGCCAATCCCCGGTATACTTCTGCCTTTGTCAGAATTTTCTGGCTTTTTTGCATTGTCACCCTGTTCCCCTGTACGACGAGGAGCCTCGTGAGCGTCGCCGAACCGATCGAAATTTCGCCTGAGCAAAGCAGCGCACGCGTGGCGTCGGGCAGCAGTTTCTATGCTGCCATGCGCATTCTGCCGCCCGCGCAGCGCGAAGGCATGTTCGAGATCTACGCCTTTTGCCGCGCGGTGGACGATATCGCCGACGACGGCGACGACACGTCGGCGAACCGCATGGCGCGTCTGGCCGTATGGCGGCGCGATCTGGCCGATCTGTACGACGGCCGCGCGGCGCCGTCGCTCGCGAACCTGGCCCGCGTCGTCAAGCAGTTCGGCCTGAAGCACGAGGACTTCCTCGCCGTCATCGAAGGCATGGAGATGGATGCCTGCGGCCCCATCGTCGCCCCGGACCTTTCCACGCTCGATCTGTATTGCGATCGCGTCGCGAGCGCCGTCGGGCGTTTGTCCGTCAAGGTGTTCGGCATGCCGGAGCAGGAGGGCATCGATCTGTCGTATCACCTCGGCCGTGCGCTCCAGTTGACCAATATTTTGCGCGACATCGACGAAGATGCCGGGATTGCGCGTGTCTATCTGCCGCGTGAGACGCTGGCGGACGCCGGGATTGTGAACGTCACGCCCGAGGCGGTCGCCGCCGCCGATCTCGACCGCGCGTGTGCGCCGCTCGTGGCGCAGGCGCGCGAGCATTACGCCCGTGCGCGCGCGATCATGGCGCGCCACCCGCGCCGTGTGGTCGTTGCCCCGGCGGTGATGGCAAAGGCCTACGGTGCGATTCTCGACAAACTGATTGCGCGCGGCTTTGCCGTGCCACGCGAGCGCGTGCGGGTTCCGCGCTGGCGTCTCATTCTGATGCTGCTGCGGCAGATGATTCTCTGATGGCGGGCACGGTTCACGTCATCGGCGCGGGCCTCGCGGGGCTGGCTGCCGCGGTCCGGCTCGCCACGCGCGGTGTGGCCGTCGTGCTGCATGAAGCGGCGCCGCAAGCGGGCGGACGTTGCCGTTCGTACTTCGACCGGCAACTGAACGCCGTCATCGATAACGGCAATCATCTGGTGCTCTCGGGCAATTCGACGATGCGCGAGTTCACGCGCCTCATCGGCTCGGAACACACGCTCACCGGCCCGGGGCGCGCGGAGTTCGCCTTCGTGGATCTCGAGAGCGACGAGCGCTGGACGGTGCGCCTGTCGGAAGGGCGTCTGCCCTGGTGGATCTTCGACAAGCGCGCGCGCGTGCCGGGTACGAAGTGGTCGGACTATCTGTCGCTCGCGCCGCTGCTGCGTGCCGGTCCGCACGCCACGATGACCGACGCCATGCATTGCCCGCCCGCGCTGTACAAGCGGCTGATCCATCCGCTGTTTCTCGCGGTGCTCAATGCCGATCCGGCCGAAGGCTCGGCGCAGATGGCCGGTGCCGTGATTCGCGAGACGCTGGTGCCTGGCGGCAAGGCCTGCCATCCGCTGATCGCAAGCGAAGGTCTCGACGTGACGTTCGTGACGCCTGCGCTGGCCTATCTGGAAGCGAAGGGCGCGCGCGTAATGATGCAGCACCGCGTGCGGGCGCTGCATTACGCCGCCGATGACAGCCGCGTCGAAGCGATCGATTTCGGCGATGGGCCCCAGGCGCTGGCCGCGGACGATGCCGTCGTGCTTGCGGTGCCGCCGAACGTGGCGGCGTCGCTGGTGCCGGGTCTGACGACGCCGGACGAATACCGCGCCATCGTCAACGCGCATTATCAAGTGGCGCCGCCGCCGGGCTGCCCGCCGATGATCGGCGTGGTGAACGGCGTGAGCGACTGGATCTTCGCGTTCGACACACGTCTGTCGGTCACGATCAGCGGCGCGGACCATCTGCTCGACGAATCGCGGGAATCGCTCGCGATGCGCATCTGGGAAGAGGTCGCGAAGGCCTGCAAGATTGCGTCCACACCGATGCCGGTGTGGCAATTGGTGCGCGAGAAGCGCGCCACGTTTGCGGCGACGCCCGCGCAGGACCGGCGCCGCCCGGGGGCGAAGACACGCTGGCGTAACCTCGTGCTCGCCGGGGATTGGACGGCCACGGGGCTGCCCGCCACCATTGAAGGCGCGCTGCGCAGCGGGAACCGGGCTGCCGACCTGCTGTGAACGCTGCGGCGAATGCCGCCGTCATTGCCGCTACACATGTTTAACCGGCGCGTACCGCGCCGCTCTATCGCCTTTGGATAGGCAAGAACGCCATGGATACGATACGCGAGGCTTCCGACAAGGAAGCGCGACGCACGGCCACTGCCACGGCCGTGGACCTCAAACTGCACACCGAACTCGCGCAAAAGGTGAGTACCGCGATGGCCACGCAGACGCTGGAGACCGGCATCGAACGCTCGATCGCCGCACTGCTCGACCTACAACATGACGACGGCCACTGGCTTTTCGAACTGGAAGCCGACGCGACGATCCCGGCCGAGTATGTGTTGCTGCGCCACCACCTGGGCGAGAAGGTCGATGCCGAACTCGAAGCGAAAGTTGCCGCGTATTTGCGCCGCATTCAGGGCGAGCATGGCGGCTGGCCGCTGTTCTACAACGGCAAGTTCGACATGAGTGCGAGCGTGAAGGCGTACTTCGCGCTCAAGATGATCGGCGATCCGGTCGACGCCCCGCACATGGTGCGCGCCCGCGAGGCGATCCTCTCGCGCGGCGGTGCGCAGAACGCGAACGTCTTCACGCGTATCCTGCTCGCGCTGTACGGCGTGCTGGAGTGGAAGGCCGTGCCGATGATGCCCGTCGAGATCATGCTGCTGCCGCAGTGGTTCCCGTTCCACCTCTCGAAGGTGTCGTACTGGGCACGCACGGTGATCGTGCCGTTGCTCGTGTTGCAGGCCAGACGCCCGCGTGCGCGCAACCCGAAGGGCATCGGCATCGACGAATTGTTCATCGGCAGCCCCAAGGATGTCGGTCCGCCCAGACGCGCGCCACATCAGAGCCGCTTCTGGTTCACGTTCTTCTCGGGCGTCGATCATGTGCTGCGCGCCCTCGATCCGTTTTTCCCGAAGAAGCTGCGCGAAAAGTCGATCAGGCGCGCTGTCGAGTTCGTGGAGGAGCGTCTGAACGGCGAAGACGGCCTGGGCGCCATCTATCCGGCCATGGCCAACGCCGTCATGATGTACGACGTGCTCGGCTATCCCGAAGATCATCCGAGCCGTGCCATTGCGCGCCGGTCGGTCGAGAAGCTGGTGACGCCGGCCGATCATGAAACGTACGTGCAGCCATGCCTGTCGCCGGTGTGGGACACCGCACTGTCGGCGCATGCGCTGCTGGAGACGGGCGACAAGCGCGCCATCGAACTGGCGGGCAAGGGCCTCGAATGGCTGATTCCGTTGCAGATTCTGGACGTGAGGGGCGACTGGATTTCCCGGCGCCCGAACGTGCGTCCCGGGGGCTGGGCGTTCCAGTTCGCCAACCCGCACTATCCGGACGTGGACGACACGGCGGTCGTCGCCATGGCGATGGATCGCTACGAAAAGCTCGCCGGCAAGTTCGAGAATCTCAAGATCGACGGGGCCGACCCGAAGACCCATGCGATGCGCTACGCCATCGACCGGGGAACGGAATGGGTGATCGGCATGCAGAGCAGTAATGGCGGCTGGGGCGCATTCGAGCCCGAGAACACCCATCTGTATCTGAACAGCATCCCGTTCTCGGACCATGGGGCGCTGCTCGATCCGCCGACGGTCGACGTCTCCGCACGCTGCCTGTCGATGCTGGCGCAATTGCCGCAGTCGCCCGAGCGCAAGGCGTCGGCCGATCTGGCGTTGAAGTACATTCTCGACGATCAGGAGGCCGACGGCAGCTGGTATGGCCGCTGGGGCATGAATTTCGTGTACGGCACGTGGTCGGCGATGTGCGGTCTCGCCGCGGCGGGTATTTTGCCCGAGCACCCGGCGATGGCGCGTGCCGCGCAGTGGCTCATCTCGATCCAGAATGCCGATGGCGGCTGGGGCGAAGACGGCGAGAGCTACAAGCTCGAATACAAGGGCTACGAAGCGGCGCCGAGCACGTCGTCGCAAACGGCGTGGGCGCTGCTGGGGCTGATGGCCGCAGGCAAGGCCGAACACCCGGCGGTCAGGCGAGGCGTCGACTACCTGCTCAATACACAGAACGATGAAGGTCTGTGGGACGAGGAACGCTACACGGCGACGGGCTTCCCGCGTGTGTTCTATCTTCGCTACCACGGCTATCGCAAGTTTTTCCCGCTGTGGGCGCTCGCGCGCTACCGCAACCTGACCGTGCGCAACGATTGCCCGGTGCCGTGCGGGATGTAACAAGGAAGTGCATGAGCCCGCCCATCATCGTCGTGACCGGTATGCCGTTCGAGGCGCGTATTGCCAAGGGCGACGGCGTGCACGTCGTCTGTGCGCAGAATCACACACTTGCCGATGCACTGGAGGCGGCGATTGCCCGTGAAGGCGCACGCGGTCTCGTGAGTTTCGGCACGGCAGGCGGCCTGATTCCCGGCGTGAAACCGGGCCAGTGGGTCGTTGCGCACACGGTGCTCGACATGCCGCAGCAGGCGCGTGAGTGCGCAACGTCGCTCGCGTGGGCGGATGCACTGCGCCGCGCGATGCCGGGGGCGCTGCTTGCCGATGTGGCGGGAGTGAGCGCCCCCGTGGTGAGCGCCGGTGACAAGGCGGCGTTGTTCCGCGAGAGCGGGGCGGCGGCGGCGGATATGGAGTCGCATATCGTCGCTCGCGTGGCGCAGGCACATGGTTTGCCGTTCGTGGTCGCGCGCGTGGTGATCGACCCGGCGGAGCGCTCGCTCCCGCCGGCGGCGCTCGCCGGCATGCGCAGCGATGGCTCGACCGACATTCTCGGTGTACTGCGCTCGCTCGCGGGCAATCCGCTTCAGTTGCCTGCGTTGCTGCGCGTGGGACAAGACGCCGGCCGCGCACGGCAAGCGATGAAGCATGGCCGTCGAATCGTTTCGCTCGAACTCGGCGATGGGTTCGGGGCGAGGGCCGTGGGAATCTGAGCGTCGCGTCGATCGTTTCGGTGTTTCGTGAAGGGCAGTGACGGCTCAAACGTCCGGCGACTGTTGCCCGCGCGCCTGCGCACGACCTTTCCACATGCCGCCGCGACCGCGCCAGTGTTGCAGCGCCGAGTCGAACGTGAAGACGGTGTAGAGCGCGGCGACGAGCGGCAGCATCGGGCCGAAACTCGACGGCTGATGATAGAAGCGCAGCATCGGCAGATACGAAATCGTCATGGCGATCCACGCGAACAGGCCCAGCCACTGGCCGATGCCTGACCCGAAGATCGTCATGACCGGCGGCACGATGAACGTGAGCAGCAACGAGACGATCGTGCTCGTGAGCAACACCGGTGAGTACTGCAACTGCGCGTACGCCGTGCGCGACACCATCTTGCGGATCTCGCCGAGGTTGTCGTACGGACGCATGCTGACCGCACGCTCCGTCAGTCCCAGCCAGATCGGCCCTTGCTTCTTGAGCATGCGTCCCATCGCGCAATCGTCGATGATTTCATCGCGAATCGCTTCGATGCCGCCACCCGCTTCGAGCGACGCCCGATGAATCAGCATGCACCCGCCGGCGGCGGCGGCCATCTTCTTCTTCGGATCGTTGACCCATGAGAAGGGGTAGAGCATCTGGAAGAACAGCACGAAGGCCGGGATCAGCGTGCGCTCGAACCACGCCGTGCAGCGCAGTTTCGCCATGAGCGAGACGAGCACGCGGTTTTCGCCCGTTGCCCGCGTGACCAGGCGGCGCACGTTCTCGGGCGAATGCGCGATGTCCGCATCGGTGTGCAGAAGGTATTCGGGCGCGACACCGTCGTCGTTCGTCGACGGATCGCTGGCGAACGCCACCCCCTGGCGCACCGCCCACATCTTGCCGGTCCAGCCACGAGGCAGTGGTTGGCCGCTCAGCACGTCGACGCGGCGCGTCAGGCCATCAGCGGCGGCGCGCGCCGCAGCGTCGCGCGCGAGGTCGGCCGTGCCGTCGCTGCTCTGATCGTCCACGACGACGATACGCAGGCGTCCCGGGTAGTCCTGACGGCAGAGCGACTCCACGACCTGACCGATCGATTCGGCTTCGTTACGTGCAGGGATGACAACGGCCACAGGCGGCCAGAGCGCCGGTGCGGGCAGACGGTCTTCGTCCAGATCGTCGCGCTCGCGTGCGCGCCAGAAGCCGCCTTGCGAGCTGAGCAGATAGATCCAGATGGCCAGCGACAGGCCGGCGATCCAGGCCAAAACAGTCATGAGAGGTATCCGGCAGAACCAAACCAGGTGAGCGCGTCGCGCAGACCCTCGGGATAGGCGCGGGCGGCGTAACCCAGCTCGCGCTTTGCCTTCTCCGAGGAGAAGAACATGTGATAACGCGACATCTTCAGGCCATCGACCGTCACGAACGGCTCTTTGCCTGTGAAGCGCGCCACGCCTTGCGCCGCCATCGCGAGCGGATAGAGGGGCCAGCGCGGCAACGCCACTTTCGGTGCCTTGCGCCCGACCATGCCGGCGATGCTCGCGAGCATGTCGCGCAGCAGGACATCGTCGCCGCCGAGAATGTAGCGCTCGCCTACACGGCCGCGCTCCAGCGCCAGCAAGTGGCCTTCGGCGCAATCGTCGACGTGCACGAGATTCAGGCCCGTATCGACGAACGCGGGAATCTTGCCTTGCGCCGCCTCGACGATGATGCGCCCGGTCGGCGTCGGCTTGATGTCGCGCGGCCCGATGGGCGTGGACGGGTTGACGATGACCGCGGGCAGACCGTCGTTGGCGATCATGCGCTCGACCAGACGCTCGGCCGCGACCTTGCTGCGCTTGTACACGCCGATGGTCGTGGCTTCTTCGTTCGGGGAGGTTTCGTCCACGGGGCCGGTGGCGTCGTGCACCCGCAGCGTGGCAACGCTGCTCGTGTACACCACACGCTCCACGCCTGCCCGCAGCGCGGCTTCCATTACCGTGCGCGTGCCGTCGATATTGGCCCGCATGATGTCGTTGGGATCTTTTGCCCAGAGGCGATAGTCGGCGGCGACATGGAGCAGGGCGTCCATGCCGGTGAGCGCGCGCCGCATCGAGTCGGCGTCGCGCATGTCGCCTTCCACGACCTCGACAGGCAGGTCGGCGAGGTTCGCGCGGGGGCTGGTGCCACGCACCAGCAGGCGAACCTCGTGACCGCGCGCGAGCGCCGTACGTGCTACCGCAGAACCGACGAACCCGGAGGCGCCGGTGACCAGCACTCGCGACGGCATTTACGCCTTGGCCCGGCGCAGTTCGTCGAGCTTGATCTCGACGTGCTTGGAGAATACGAACTCGGCAGGACGCTGCTTGGCGAACGAGATGTCGTCGGCCATTTTGCCTTCGGTCCGAACGCCCTTGATCGCCACACCCAGTGCACGCAGCGGATGCGAGATCGTCTCGTTCACGGCCGTGGCTTCGAAGCCACTGTGCACCATGCAGTCGGCGCACTTCTCATAGTTGCCCACACCGTACTTGTCCCAGTCGGTGGTGTTCATCAGCTCCGTATACGTCTTGGCATAGCCTTCGCCGAGCAGGTAGCACGGACGCTGCCAGCCGAACACGGTACGCGTCGGGTTGCCCCATGGCGTGCAGTGGTAAGAACGGTTGCCGGCGAGGAAGTCAAGGAACAGGCTCGACTGGCTGAACGTCCATTTCTTGCCGCCATTGCCGCGCTTGAGAATGTCGCGGAACAGTTGCTTGGTCTTCGAACGGTTCAGGAAGTGCTGCTGGTCCGGCGCGCGCTCGTAGGCATAGCCCGGCGAGACGGTAATGCCGTCGAGGCCCAGATCCTTCGTCGAATCGAAGAACCTGGCGACCTTTTCCGGATCGGCGTTGTTGAACAGCGTGCAGTTGATGTTCACACGGAAGCCGCGCGACTTCGCCAGCTTGATGGCGGCCACGGCGCGGTCGTACACACCTTCCTGCGACACGGCGGCGTCGTGCATTTCACGGTCGCCGTCGAGGTGGATCGACCAGACGAAGAACGGGCTCGGCTCGTAGTCGTCGATCTTCTTCTCGAGCAGCAGCGCGTTCGTGCACAGATAGACGAACTTCTTGCGCGCGATAATGCCCTTGACGATCTGCGGCATTTCCTTGTGCAGCAGCGGCTCGCCCCCGGCGATCGAGACCACCGGCGCGCCGCATTCGTCCACGGCGTCGAGCGACTCCTGGAGCGAGACGCGCTGGTTCAGGATCGGATCCGGATAGTCGATCTTGCCGCAGCCCGAGCAGGCGAGGTTGCAGCGAAAGAGCGGTTCGAGCATCAGCACCAGCGGGTAGCGCTTGACGCCCTTGAAGCGTTGCTTCATCAGATAGGCGCCAACATACGCCTGTTGCAGGAAGGGGATGGCCAAGTTCGGCTCCTGTTCGTATAGCGTTAGCCGGCGACCGCGTGGCGTGCGGCGACCGGCTCGTCTTTGGTCAATTCCGACGGCAAGCGGAACTGGATGGTTTCCTCGATGCCGTCCATGAGAGTCACTTCGACCGTGTCGATGCGACGCAGCGCTTCGATCACGTCTTCGACCATGCGCTCGGGCGCGGACGCCCCTGCGGTGATGCCGATGCGGGCCATGCCGCGCACCCACTCCGGATTCACTTCGGAGCCGTCGGCCACGAGATAGCTCGGCAGGCCCATTTCGGAGCCGATTTCACGCAGGCGGTTCGAGTTCGAGCTGTTCGTCGCCCCGACGACGAGCAGAACGTCCACACGCTCGCACAGTTCGCGCACGGCGGTCTGGCGATTTTGCGTGGCGTAGCAGATGTCTTTGGTATTCGGGCCGACGATATTGGTAAAGCGACGTTGCAGCGCAGCAATGATACCCCGAGTCTCGTCGACCGACAGCGTGGTCTGCGTCACGTACGAGACCGGCGTATCGATGGCGAGCGGCAAAGCCTCGACATCCGCTTCGGTTTGCACGAGATGCACGGGGCCGTCGATCTGCCCCATCGTCCCTTCGACTTCCGGATGGCCGGCGTGCCCGATCAGAATGACTTCGCGCCCGGCGGAGACATAATTCTTGCCTTGAATATGTACCTTGGTGACGAGCGGGCAGGTGGCATTGAGTACCTTGAGGCCGCGAATTTCCGCTTCCTGCTCGACGACGCGCGCGACACCGTGGGCGCTGAAAATGGTCACCGCGCCCGCCGGGGCCTCGGACAACTCGGCAATGAAGCGCGCGCCCTTGGCCTTGAGCGAATCGACCACATGCTTGTTATGGACGATTTCATGGCGAACGTAGACGGGAGCGCCGTATTTTTCCAGCGCACGCTCTACGATCTCGATGGCACGTATGACACCCGCACAAAACCCGCGGGGTTGGGCAAGTAGGACTTGCATTCAGCTCTCCGGCTCAGGTCGGCCGGGATGGCGGTGTCTATCGGGTGCCCATGGATGCCACCTCGGGTGGAAGTGGCTTCATGGAGCACGCGAGGCCAGTTTCGATGGCAAATCGCGTGCACCCTCGGGGGAACCGCCGTCCGGTCGTTTGACAAGCAGCGATTGTAACCGCCGCGGCCAAATATTGCAGACGACCCCTTGTCCCGAGGCATCGGCAACTGTTGCGAAAATGTTGACGAATCGGCGCCTAACTGGCGGCGATCTTCGCCGATTCCGTGGCGTTTCCGGTAAAACGCCGCCGAATGCCCGCCGCAGACGCCCGCGGGTCGCGACCTGGGTCGCCAAGTCGTTGATTTTATTTGCCGAAACGCTCGTTCTTCTCTTGCAGGTAGGCGATGAGGCTGTCGATGCCGCCCTGCGCGATGCGTGCCTTGAACTGGGGCTGATACAACTGGATGAGCCAGGCGTTGGCCACGTTCTCGCCCATCATGTTGATGTCGTAGATCTTCCAGCCCTTGTCCGTCTTGGCCAGGCGGTAGGCGACCGACAGGTTGTCGCCCGGGCCGCTGACCGTGGCGCCGACCACGACGTCGCTGCTGTTCGCCGTCAGCTTGGCCGGCTCGAACTTGAACTTGATGTCGTTGCCGCGCACCTGCGAGAGTTGCAGCGCGAATGTGTTGACGAGCAGTTGCTGGAATGCTTCGAAGACCTTCTTTTGCTGCTCGGGCGTTGCGGCGTCGAACACCTTCGGGCCGACGGCATAGCGCGTGGTGCGCAGGAAATCGGCATACGGCAGGAAATCGCGCGCGACGACGCGCGCCGTGGCGTTCACGTCGCCGGTTTTGGCAGCCGCATCGGCCTTCACGCCCTTGACGACCGTCTCGACGGCTGTCTTCACCATGTCGTTCGGATTGGCGCTGGCCTGAGCCCAGGCGGCCGATGCGCCACCGATGCCGCTCAGGGCGACGGCGGCAACCGTCATCAGAAATTTGTTCATGCCAGATTGTCTTGATCGATTGAATTCGGAGCAGGCCGTAGTGTAGTCCACGTGATGCCCATGCGGCCCCTGTATACTGCTGCGATTTTGTAAATTCACTATTGCCATCGCTCTTGTCGCATTCCCTGGGCTGATCGACGGGCATCGGTCCCGATTGGTTCCTGATTGCAGCGAACGTTTAACCTTTCGTTACGTCTTTCGTTTTCGTCGCGCCTGGTATCGTTTGGTGTCGTCCGGTATCGTTTCGGCCCCGCCCGGCCGGGCGGCAGGAAAATGCGCCGGGCCCGACGGTGAGACTTCCACTTTCTTCCGGAACCGCTACATGCTGACTTCGCTCGTGGTGCGCATCGTCCGATTTTCGGCGAAGCACGCGTACCCGGTCATCTTCGCCTCGCTGCTGCTCGTGGTGGCCAGTTGCGTGTACGTTGCGAAGCACTTCGCGATCAACACCGACATTTCCAGCCTGATCGACCTGAACACGCCGGCCGCCGAGCGCGGCCGCGAGATCGATCGCGCTTTCCCGCAGAAGACCGATCTGACGCTCGCTGTCGTGCAGGCGCCGGCCGCCGAATTCGCCGACAGGGCGGCCGCCGAACTGGCGAAGCGGCTGGAGACGGAGACGGACGTATTTCGTAGCGTGAGCCGTCCCGGCGCGGGCGATTTTTTCGCCCACAACGCCTTGCTCTTCGCCTCGACCGACGACGTCAGGTCGCTCACCGGCAAGCTTGAAGACGCCAGGCCGCTGCTCAACCGTCTGGCTCAGGATCCGAGCCTCGCCGGTCTGTCGAACCTGCTGTCGGTGACGCTGCAAACACCGCTTCTTACCGGTCAGGTAAAGCTCGCGGACATGACGCGTCTGCTGGAGAACGCGGCGCAGACTTCGGAAGCGGTTCTGGCGAACCGCCCGGCAGGCATGTCGTGGCGCGCGCTGGCCGCCCCGGATACCGTGGCGCGCAGCTACGTGCAGGTGCAGCCGGTGCTCGATTATGCGGCGCTCGAAGCGGGCGCGAACGCGGCCACACGCATTCGCGATGCCGTCGCCGATCTGAAGCTTGCCGAGCGCTACGGTGCGACGGTGCGCCTCACGGGCCCGCGCCCCCTGTCGGACGAGGAATTCGCGTCGGTGCGTGAGGATGCCGGCCCGAATGCCGCCATCACGCTGCTTGCCGTGCTGGTGGTGCTGTGGCTGGCCGTGCGCTCCGGCAAGATGATTCTCGCGGTGTTCATCACGCTGCTTGCCGGGCTGGCAGTGACGTTTGCGCTGGGTCTGATGATGGTGGGGGCGCTCAACATGATTTCCGTGGCTTTTGCGGTGCTGTTCGTTGGCATCGGCGTGGACTTCGGCATTCAGTTCGGCGTGCGCTACCGCGAGGAGCGGCACCGTCTGGAGCACGGCGAGGCGACACCCGCGGACGACGTGCTGCGCGGCGCGCTGGCCGGCGCGGGCAAGGCGATTGCGATGCCGCTGTCGCTGGCCGCTGCGGCGACCGCCGCGAGCTTCTTCTCGTTCCTGCCGACCGACTATCGCGGCGTGTCGGAGCTGGGGCTGATCGCCGGTGTGGGCATTCTGTGCGTGGCGTTCCCGTCGGCGATCACGTTGCTGCCGGCGCTCATCAGTGTATTCAAGCCCAAGGGCGAAGCGAGTCCGCCGGGGTTTCGCAGCCTCGGGCCGGTCGACGAATTCACCGAGAAGCATCGCAAGCCGTTGCTTTACGGCACGCTGGCGTTGGTCGTTGCCGGGCTGCCGCTGCTCGCGCATCTGCATTTCGACTTCAATCCACTGCATTTGAAGGACCCGCACACGGAGTCGATGGCAACGCTCATCGATCTGTCGAATTCGCCTGAAGCGGGCGTGAACGACGTGCAGTGGCTTGCACCGGACCTCGCCGCGGCCGACGCCGAAGCCGCCAGGCTTCGCGCCGTCCCGGAGGTGGGCCGTGTCGTGACGCTCACGACCTTCCTTCCCTCCGACCAGCCGGCCAAGCTGGCGATGATCGCCACCTCGGCGAAATCGTTGCTGCCGGTGCTCACGCAAACGCCGCTCGCCCCGGTGCCCGATGCGACGCGCGTCTCCGCGCTCAAGACGGCGGCGGGCCAACTGGAAGACGCGGCCCTCGACTATCCGGGCGAAGGCGCGAAGCAGGCGCAACGTCTTGCCGCGGCGCTGCGTAAGCTTGCGGCGGCGGATTCCGCCACGCGCGATCGCGCCGAGCGCGCGTTTGCCGGCCCGCTGAAGCTGGTGCTCGGCCAATTGCGCGACGCACTGCAACCGCAGCGGGTGACGCGCGAGTCGCTGCCGAAGGACATTGCCTCCCAATGGGTGGCCGCCGACGGACGCGCGCTCGTGAACATTTCCCCGCGTGTGGCGAAGGGCGCGGATCCAAGCGACGACGTGATGCTGCGCAAGTTCACCGAGGCCGTATTGCGCACGACGCCGGACGCGGTCGGCGGTCCGATCTCCATCCTGCGCTCGGCCAACACCATCATCCGGGCATTCATCGAAGCCGGCGTGTGGGCGTTGCTGTCGATCACCGTGCTGCTGTGGCTCGCGTTGCGCAATTTCGGCGACGTGCTGCGAACGCTCGTGCCGCTGCTGGTCTCGGCGGCCGTGACGCTCGAAGTGACGGTGCTGATCGGCTTGCCGCTGAACTTCGCGAACATCATCGCGCTGCCGTTGCTGCTGGGCGTGGGCGTGGCGTTCAAGATCTACTACGTGATCGCCTGGCGTCACGGTCAATATCGTTTGCTGGCTTCCGGGCTGACGCAGGCGATCGTGCTGTCCGCGGCGACGACCGGGATTGCGTTCGGCAGTCTGTGGCTGTCGCATCATCCGGGCACATCGAGCATGGGCAAGCTGTTGGCCCTGTCGCTCGTCTGCACGCTGATCGGCGCGGTGTTCTTCCAGCAGGTACTCATGGGCAAGCCGAAGACGCACGAGGACGAGGGGGCGATGCCGCCAAAACAGCCCTGACGTCCGGCATGGCGCGCGGGCAACAAAAAAACGGCACCGGGAGGTGCCGTCTTGCTTTCCTGCCCCGCTGGAGGACCGGATGACTTACACGGACTCGACCTTGCCTCCCAGCCGCTCGGCCATTGCGCGGCGAATCGAGGCGGTGATACCCGATGCGTCGAGACCGACGGACGCCAGTTGTTGCGCGGGTGTGCCCTGATCGATGTACGTGTCGGGCAATCCCAGTTGCAGCACCGGAATCGCAACCCCGTTCGCGTTGAGCGCTTCGATGCATGCCGTGCCCGCACCGCCCATCACGGCACCTTCTTCCAGCGTGACGATCAGGTCATGCGTACGCGCCATGTCGAGCACCGTCGCTTCGTCGAGCGGCTTCACGAACCGCATGTTGACCACACTGGCGTCGAATTCGTCGGCGATCTGCTCGGCCAGCGCCACCATCGAGCCGAACGCGAGCATCGCCACGCGGCGCCCGGCGGGGGCGGTGCTCTGGCGGCGCGTCTGCGCATGCCCCACGGGCAGCGTCGACAGACCGGCTTCGGTCGCCACGCCCGGACCCGTGCCGCGCGGATAGCGCACCGCACTGGGACCGTCGATGCCAAGCGCCGTTTGCAACATCAGACGGCATTCGTTCTCGTCGGCCGGCGCCATCACCACCATGTTCGGAATGCAGCGCAGGTAGGCCATGTCGTAGGCGCCCGCATGCGTCGCCCCGTCGGCGCCCACCAGACCGCCGCGGTCGATGGCCAAAAGCACCGGCAGATTCTGCAAGGCGACATCGTGAATCAGCTGATCGTAGCCGCGTTGCAGGAACGTCGAATAGATCGCGACGACAGGCCGCAGGCCTTCGGTTGCCAGGCCGCCCGCGAAAGTCACCGCGTGTTGCTCGGCGATGCCGACGTCGTAATAGCGCTCCGGAAAACGCTTCTCGAACTCCACCAACCCGGAGCCCTCGCGCATCGCCGGCGTGATGCCGACGACACGCTTGTCCGCCGCTGCCGCATCGCACAGCCATTGCCCGAACACCTGCGTATAAGTCTTGGCCGAGACGGTGCCCGGTGCGGCCGGACGAATGCCTTCGCTGGGATTGAATTTGCCCGGGCCGTGATACAGCACCGGATCGGCTTCGGCAAGCTTGTAGCCGCGGCCCTTGCGCGTGACGACGTGCAGGAACTGCGGCCCCCTGAGCGCCTTGATGTTCTCCAGTGCGGGAATCAGGGCGTCGAGATCGTGCCCGTCGATGGGGCCGAGATAATTGAAGCCGAACTCCTCGAACATCGTGCCCGTCGGCGAGACGATGGCCTTGGCGTGTTCTTCGAGCTTGTGGGCGAGTTCGCGCATCGGCGCCGGGGCGTTGCGCAGCAGATTGCGCACGCTTTCCTTGCCCGCCGAGTAGAACTGGCCGGACATCAGCCGCGTGAGGTACTGGTTGAGCGCGCCCACCGGCGGTGAGATCGACATGTCGTTGTCGTTGAGCACGACGAGAAACGGCAGATCGTCATACACCCCGGCATTGTTCAGGGCTTCGAACGCTTCGCCCGCGGTCATCGCGCCATCGCCGATCACGGCAATCGCGTGACGCTTCTCACCCTTGACCTTGCTCGCCAGCGCCATGCCTAGTGCCGCCGAGATCGACGTGCTCGAATGCGCTGTGCCGAACGTGTCGTACGGCGACTCGTCGCGCTTCGGAAACCCCGACAGGCCTTGCCACTGACGCAGCGTCGGCATGGCCTCACGCCGCCCCGTCAGGATCTTGTGCGGGTAGGTCTGGTGACCCACGTCCCACACGATCCGGTCGTTGGGCGTATCGAAGACGTAGTGCAGGGCAATCGTCAGTTCGACGGTGCCCAGATTCGACGACAGATGCCCGCCCGTGCGCGAGACGTTCTCGAGCACGCAGGCGCGCAGCTCGTCGGCCACGCGTCGCAGTTCGGCGCGCGAGAGGGCGCGCAATTCGGCCGGGGATGGGATGCTGGCTAACAAATCGGTCATGGCTGAACGTCCGTCCCCGGGGCTTAGTTCACCAGTCTGGCGAAGGAAGCCAGCAGGCGATCGATGTCGGCCGCGCTGAGATTGCCCATCGTCGAGATGCGGAACAGTTCCTTCGACAGGCCGCCCTGACCGGCATAAATCACAAAGCCGTCGGCCTTGAGCCAGTCGTGCAGACGCGGGTAGTCGACGCCCGCCGGCAGCTTGTACGCGCGCAACACGACCGAGGATTCCCCCGGCGGCAACACGCTGTCGATACCGAGCGCGGCCAGGCCGGCACGCGCCTGCTCGGCGAGCGCGCCGTAGTGGGCGTGGCGCTTTTGCCAACCGCCCGCATCCTCGAGCTCGCGCAGCGCTTCGACCAGTGCGTAGTACGCTTGCACGGACGGCGTGAACGGTGTGTTGCGCTCGGCTTGCAGCTTTGCCAGGCGCGCAATGTCGAGGTAGTACGTACGGCTGTGGGCCTTGGCGAGCGCGTCCCTGCGCACCAGCACGAAAGACACGCCCGGCACGCCATGTACGCATTTGTTGGCCGTCGCGGCGACCGCGACGATGCCCGAGTCGTCGAAGTCGATGGCTTCGGCGGCAAAACTGCTCACACCGTCGACCAGCAGATCGATGCCGCGCTCGCGGCAAACGCGGGAAATGCCGCTCAGATCGTTCAAACGGCCCGTCGTCGTTTCGTGATGAATGATCGCCACGTTCGTGTACGGGCGATCCCCGGCGGCGTCGAGCTTCGCGACGATCTGCGCCAGATCCGGGGCCTGCATCCATTCGAAGTGAATGACGTCGTGATCGACGCGATATTGCTTGGCGATCTGCGAAATACGCTCACCGTACACACCGTTCTCGACGATCAGCAGGCGGCCGTTTTCCGGCACGAGACCCGCGGTCATGCTCTCGACGGCAGCCGTGCCCGAGCCGGTCATCAGCACCGGTGTCCACACAGCCGGATCGAGGCCGTAGACGGCCGTCAGGCGTGCGCGAGCTTCGTCCTGCAAGTCGAAAAACTCGGGTTCTCGGTGGCACAGATCGGGTTGCAGCAGACTTTTGCGAACACGCTCGGTCAGGGTAACGGGGCCCGGGTTCAGTAACAGCATGGCGAAGCTTCCTCGGCAGATGTCGTGCGAATAAGGGGGGGACGCTCAGGCCGATACCTGTGCGCGTCGTGCAATATGGTTTATCAGGCGCGACTTGACCGCTTCCGGTGTGACCTTCGGCCGCGGCAATCCGTCCGGCGTGCCCGGGCGCGTGCTCAGGCAGGCGAAGCGCGGGCCGTCGTTCAGGCTGGCGCTGCTGCCATCGAACAGTTGCTCGATGACCTCCAGCGTATCGCCTTCGAGCGCCAGCGCGTAACCGCTCGCGGCGGCGATGCCCGCGAAGGACACCGTCGGCGATACCGTCGCCTGTGCGCCGGTCGAGTCGTGCGAGGCGTTGTCGAGCAAAAGATGCACGAGGTTCGACGGGCCGTAAGCGCCCAGCGTGGCAAAGGCGCCCATACGCATGAGCGCCGCACCGTCGCCATCGAGTGCCACCACACGAAGATCGGGACGTGCCAGGGCAAGACCCAGCGCGAGGGTTGTGACGCAACCCATCGAGCCGACCATGTAGAGCTGGTTGGCGCGATCGTCGAGGGCGTACAGTTCACGGCCGCAGAAGCCGGTCGACGCCAGCACCACGGTGCTGTCCAGCGGTGTGTGGGCGATCACGCGGGAGAGGGCGTCGCGACGTGTCGGCATCTCCGACGGTGCCACGCCCTTCGTGACGGAGACGGGCGCGGGCTGCGCCGGTCGCGCCGGACGCTCGCCGGGCTGCAACGGGAACGGCGCCACGCTGCCCTTTTGCATCACGAGCGCGTAAGGGCGGCCGGTTTCGTCCATATGCCGTACGGCACGCGCGAGCGCCGGGCCGATGGCTTCGGGCGAGGTCGGGAACAACTCCCACGGCACTTCCATCAGGTCGAGCATGGCCGGCGTGATCGGACCCATGAGCGCGTGCTGCGGCTCATCGGTGATGCCCGGCTGGCCGCGCCATGTCACGATCAGCAATTGCGGCAGACGGAACGTCCAGGTCAGCGACGTGAGCGGGCTCACCGCGTTGCCAAGGCCCGAGTTCTGCATCATCGTGACGGCACGTGCGCCACGGCCTTCTCCGAGGGTCGCACCGGCCGCAATGGCAACCGCATCGCCCTCGTTGGCCGCCGACAGGTAATGCAGCGTGGGGTCTTGCAGCACGTAGTTGATGAACGGCGTGAGAAACGAGCATGGCACGCCGGTGTACCACGTAAAGCCGTGCCGGCGCGCGGCCTCGACAAACTGTCCTGCCTCAATCACCATGCGTCTCCGAAGCGGCGGCGGACAGCGGCGTCTGGCCATGAGCGAAGTCGGCCGCGCGGCGGAATTCGTCCATGTCGTTCACACCGCGCCAGTGACCGTGTACGTACTGCACTTCGATCCGGGCGCCGTCGGCGGCCAGTGCGTTGATGAGTTCCGGCATGCCGAGCCGGTCGAAGTCGGGGCGCGTTTGCAGCGCGGCGAAAACACGTTGCAATTGCGCACGGCCGGCGTCGCCGCGCACGCCCAGCAGACCGATCCAGCGGCCGTTCGGGGTACGCCCGGCATCCGGGGCTTCGCCGCTGATTTTCTCGAGCAGCACCTGCTGCCCGAACAGACCGCGGTCGTCGCCCGCCGAGCAATACGCGAAGTCGCGCACGCTGGCGTTGGCCGCATTGGCCGCATTGGCCGCGGCGGTGGAGTCGACCACGACGGTAAAGTCGGCGTCGCTCTCGACAAGATCGCGCACGATGTAGCTGCGGAACAGCAGGTCGCCATATGAGATGACGGTGTCTTGCGTGAAGGCGTTCGTCACGCAGGCGAGCGAGGCCAGTTCACCCGTTTCGGCGTGGCGTTCGTTGATCGCGAGCGTGATGCCGGCGGTGTCGATGGCGTCGGCGCGATAGCCGCCCACGACCGTGATGTCGTTCACCCCCTGCTTTTTGAAGCCGTCGACCAGCCAGCGCAGCAGCGGCTTGCCGGCGACCGGCAGCATGACCTTCGGCCGGTCCGTCGTCACGCTCTCGAGGTTCTTGCCACGGCTCGCGGCCAGCACGATGGCCGAGCGCGGCGCGTTGGCGGCGGACAGATAGCGGTCTTCGGCCCGCGAGTATTCGTCGGCGTCCTGCAGGCGGAAGATCTCGTCGACCGTGGCCACGCGGTCTTCCACATTGATCAGCGTTTCGTTGCGATGGATCTCGGCCGCGACGGACTGCATGGCCGAAGTCGCCGCACGCAGCAGATGGTTCGCCCAGATCACGAGGCTGATATTGGCTTCGCGAAACACGTCGGTCGGCGTGCTGTAGTACTTCGTCGGCACGATTCCCAGCGGGCAGCGGTTGCCCCACTCGCGCGCGAATTGCACGATTTCGTCGGCGCGCTTGAGCTTGCTGTGAATCAGGATGGCGTCCGCGCCTGCCTGGCGATAGGCCTCGGCACGGCGCAGGGCTTCTTCCATGCCCCAGCCGGCGATCAGCGCTTCGACACGGGCAACGATGGAGAAGTCGTCGTCGGCCTGCGAATCCTTGCCAGCCTTGATCTTGCCGCAGAACTCGTCGATATCGGCCAGCGGCTGGCGTTCGCCGCCAATGAAGCTGTTCGTCTTGGGGAAGACCTTGTCTTCGATGCACACGCCCGCAATGCCGCGTTGCTCCAACTTGCGCACCAGACGCCGCATGTTGTTGAAGTTGCCGTAGCCGGTGTCGCCGTCGAGCAGGATCGGCAGATCGCTGGCGTCGGCCATGAATTCGAGGTTGTCGACGACCTGTGTCCAACTGGCTTCGTTGTTGTCGCGAACACCGAACTGCGCCGAGATGGTCAGACCGGACGCCCAGATTCCCTTGAAGCCGGCTTCGCGCACGATGCGCGCGGAAATGCCGTTATGCGCTTCCATCAGGAATTCGAGCTGGTTGCTGCGCAGCATGGCGCGCAGCTGCGCCGCGCGCGTGGCGCCCGGCGGTAGGGAGATTGCGTCGGGAGCGTTCATTCGGACACCATCGTGAGCGGTTCAAGTTGCGGCAGCACCTCGTCGGCGGCGCGCTTCACATCTTCAGGGTAGTCGATTTCGATCCACGGGAAGCCCGTGACATCCGCCGTTTCGAATTGTGCACCACGCTCGAGCAGCAAGTCGCGCACCGCCTCTTCGTGCGGCATCCTGGCGCGGCCGGATTCGACGTAATCACGCGTGATGTCGGCCAGACGCGCCGCCGTCGCTTCATTGAAACGGAAGAAGCCGACCGATTCGCCCACGGTGTCGTATTCCAGACCGACCATGACCTGCTTGCGCAGTTCGACAGGAACGCCGTCGCGCAGGCACAGCTTGACCGGCTCGTCGCCCACTTCGAAGTCGCGGTCGATGAGCAGACGGTTGGCCGTCTCGCCGGCAACCAGCGCGTTGAAAATGCGCTGGTCGTACAGCACGTCGGCATCCATGACGAGGACATCGCCACCGGCGGTCATGGCCTCTGCCGTCACGTGCAGCGTCAGCACACTGCCCAGATTGAATTCCGGGTTGAGATAAATCCTGGGACGCGGCGTCCAGTTCAGGCGGTCGAGCTCCTGGCTCACCTGTTCGTGATGAAAACCGAGCGCGAGCACGACATCGGTGATACCGGCAGCGGCCAGCATGCGAAGGTGGCGCTCGAGCAGCGACATGCCGTCGAACTTCAGCAAGCACTTGGGCGACTGCTTGTCTTCGGGCTGGAGCAAACGCAGGCCCATGCCTGCTGCGAGAATGATGGCCCGCATGGTGGATTTCCTTCTTTAGAGCGGTGCAGTATCCGTGGCGGTCGGCAGCGACACGCTTTGTTGCGCGGCGCGTTGGCGGCGCCAGCCACGTTCGGAGAAATGCAGATACACGAGGCCGGGCACGCCGAGCAGCAGCTCGCGCGTACGCTTGGCTAGCGACAGGGCCAGCGCGGCGTCGGCCGGCAGACCCACGAGCGGGGCGAGCAGCAGATAGCCGCCTTCCTGCACGCCGAGCGAGCCCGGTACGAAGAACGCCGCGCCGCGAATCGCCTGTCCGAGGCTCTCGAGCAGCAGGGCGTCGACCCAACTGACCGGATGCCCGATGAATTGCAGGATCAGCCAGACTTCGGCGGTACCGACGATCCAGCCCACCAGACTGAACAGGAAGCTCGCGAGCACCTGACGGCGGTGGCCGTACATGCGCTGCACGATTTCATCGACGGCATCCGCGCGATCGAGCAGCGAGGACCAGTCACGCTTGGACGACATCTTCGAGAGCATGCGGAATGCCCAACCGAAAATGCCGCGGCGTTGCGCCACATAGAACGCATAGAGCAGGGCGGAGACGAGCGCTGTCGCGAGCAGCATCGGCAGCCACAGGCTGTCGCCCGCGCTGTGCGACGCGCCGATGCCGAACACCGCCAGACCCAGCAGCGCAAAGACGATCTGCGCCACGGCTTGCAGCGTGGTGCTTACGGTGATGGCGGCGGCGGCCTCGCGACCGGCCATGCCGCGCTGCTTCATCTGGCGCACCATCGCGATCGGACCGCCGATCTGACCGGCCGGCAGCAGGCTGTTGACCGACTCGCCGACCCAGCGGGTCAGGGTGGCGCGCCCGAGCGTGCACGACTTCGATACCAGCACCTGAATGGCGGCCGCGTCGAGCACCAGCGGTAAGAGGTGGAAGGCGGCGATGGGCAGCAGGCCCCAGCCGGCGACGGCCAGCGTGGACATCACCGATCCCGCGCCCTGCCAGATCAACAGGGCGACGAAAAGGGCGAAACCGAGAGTGAGTGAGACGATAGCGGTCCGGTTCATTTAGCGTTTCGTCCGTCCCAGAAACTGACGAAACACTTGCCGGAAACCGAAATAGGCGATGGCGTCCTTCATATTCGAGATGAAGCGCTGCCAGGTGCCCATGCGCGGGTCGGTCACGTACTCGAACGTGAGCGAGATTCGCTCCTCGTTGTCGCCGAGCGGCGTGATCCGGTGGTGCAGTTTGTCCCCGTCGAAGAACACCAGCGCACCCGGCGGATAGGCCACGGCGCCATCGATTTGCGGCACGCCCGGATTGCGCGTGTGCAGCCGGTATTCGAGCTTGCAGCTCGACTGGTCCACTACGCCGAGCAGCAGCGTGTAGCGGCGACCCTTGTAGTAGGAAGTGTCATAGTGCCAGCCAATGTGATCGCCCGGACGCGTGTAGTAATACAGCGCATACGCATGCGGGTCGTCCTGTGGCGACGGCAGCAGCTTTTCCCCCGCCAGACGCTCCAGAAAACGCATCAGGGCCGGCGAGCGGTACAACTCGGCCACGAACGGCGCAAGCTCGTCGAGCGTATGACGGCTGACGCTGCCACCCTGCTTGTGACCGGGCAGGTAATTGCGGTTCACGTTCGGGGTGACCGCCCGCGCCGCGGCGATCAGCTGCTCGGTGACCGATGCCGACAGGAACGTCTCCATATAGATGAAGGCGTCCTGCGACTTGAATTCACGTGTGGCGCCGTCGATGTCCACTGTGCCGAGCGCGCGCTCGATCTCGGCGTCGGCGGCAAAGGCGGCCGGCGCCACCGGTGCCACCGGTGCCACCGGCTCAGCGGCTTCGCCAGGCTGCGCTGGCGCAGCGGCGGCGGTGGCCGCCGCGTGTCCGGTCTCGAAGGCCGGGGCGGAGGGCGACGCAGTGGCTGGCAGCGGTCGACGCATCACGCGAACATAATCGGCGATCACGAGCAGCGCGAACAGCGGGGCGCCGATGGCCGCGGCAATCAGGAACCCGCGCGTGCCGTCGAACAGCGTGACGAGCGGCATCAGGTACAGCACGTCTTCCGTCTCGAAACCGCCGACCGAGGCCTGTTTCGTGCCCGACTTGCCCACGCGGTCCTCGATGCGCATGCGCAGGAAGAAGATCAGCGCCACGGCAAAGCCGGCGATCCAGCCCAGCGTGGACGCCGACAACGGCACCGGAAGCGGGTATTGGCCGGGCGCGGCGGCGGCCACACCCATGCCGATGCCGCCGAAGAGCAGCACGGTGACGAGGGCGTCGGAGGCCAGGTCGTACAAATGGCCGATACGGCTGGTCTTGCCGCTGATGCGGGCAAGCTCGCCGTCCGTATGATCGATGAAGTTCGAGAGCACGAGCAGGATGGCACCGAGGTTGGCCATCGCGTAGTTGCCCTGCGCGAATGCCCAGGTGCATGCGAGTCCAATAATCAGGCGGACCGTCGTGAGATGGTTTGGCGTGACCGGCGTATTGACGAGCGGCGTCACCAGCCAGCGCGCCAGACGAGCGTCGTATTGACGCGGGCGCGGTGGCACGGGGCGTGCGGTTTTGCTTGTGGCCGACGCAGCACCTGGCGCCGAAATAATTTTCGGTATCGTTTCCATGAGGGGGGAATATATACCCATAAGGCGGTAATGTGCAGTGCACCTAAAACACCTGTCTTTACCGCGACAACCTTGGTAATTCAGGGCATTGACGCGCGAGAAACTTGCGCTGCGCTGCGAACTGACCGTACCGAAGTCCCCGCCATCTGCCTCTGTTAACAGGCTAGGTGATAGGCGTTCCGAGTTCGCGATTATATTCCGCAATAGTCTATTTCGCCCTGAAGGCGCCCGGCGTCGTTTCGACGCACGGCGCGCACCCGATGTGGCGGGATTTCGCGGGTTTTGCCCTAAAAAACGACTTTTGTTCGATATAGCGGCGTTTGGGGGATACGCGGATAATGGCGGTCCCGTTTGCCAATTTTGCGGTGTTGTCCGACCGCTCTTCTCCTCATGTCCCAAACGATTGCCATTCTTACCGGCGCCTCCCGTGGTCTTGGCGCCGCGCTCGCCCGCGCTTTGCTTGCTCCCGGCACCCGTCTCGTCACGCTGGCACGTCGCACGGACGATGAACTTGCCGCGCTTGCGAGCGCGCAGGGCGTCACGCTCGATCAGATCGCCGTCGATCTGGCCGACACCGAAGCCGCCGCGCAAACAGCCGAGCGCATTTTTGCCTCGCTGCCGCGCGATGCCGGCCGCTATCTGCTCATCAATAACGCCGGGACCGTCAGCCCGGTTGCCAATTCGGCGGCGCTCACGGAGCCGGCGGCCATCGATGCGGCCTTCGCCCTGAACGTCACGTCCGTGATGTTGCTCACGGCGCGCTTTCTCGCGGCGACGCAGGGCCTCGCCGCCAAACGTCAGATCGTGAACATTTCGTCGGGCGCCGGACGCAATCCGAACGCGGGCTGGGCCGTCTATTGCTCCACCAAGGCAGCACTGGATATGTATACGCGCGTGATCAACGCGGAGCATCGCGACCATGGCGTGCAGGCGGTCTCGCTCGCGCCGGGTGTGGTCGACACCGGCATGCAGGAAGCGATTCGCAGCAGCAGCGCCGAGAGCTTTCCCGCGCTGGCGCGCTTTCAGGAACTCAAGTCGAGCGGCAAATTGTCGTCTCCCGAAGACGTCGCGCGCCGTATTCTGGCGCTTACCGAGCGTGACGATTTCGGTCGGACCGAGATCGACGACATTCGCAATTACGCGTAAAAATGCACCGGCCGGCGAGTTCGCCGGCCGGTGCCTATCCCCCTGAACCTGCGCCGCCTATTGCTCCGTACTGGTGATGAAGACGCTGCCATTGCGCTCAGGTGCATACAGGATCAGCGTGGGCGCATGAATATCGAAGGCGCGCTCGCAGGCTTCACCGAACGAGTCGAACTGCACCGCCCACGCGCCGTTGCGCACGTAGCAGTGCGTGATGGTGTCGGTGCGCCGGTCGAATTCCTGGCCCAGAAATACACCCTGCGTGTAACACCAGACGACGAACCCGTGAAAGTCTGCTTGCTCCGGCGCGCGAAATACGCGCCAGCGGGCATCGTCCCGCCCCGCCAGACGCGCCGTCGCGCCCGCGGCCCAACGTTCGAATCCGTCGTGTCGTTTGCGTTGCTCCATGTCGTCGTACCCCCTATGGGTGAACCGCCCTCCGGGTGCCGAAATTCGACATCCCCGGGCGCGTTTTCATAGTCGGAATTTGTTCCCGGCATTTCTATCAGGCAATTCCGAAAGACGGCAGGGAATTTCTCCAAAGGAACAACGCATGGCACGAAAAGCGGGACGCGTCGCGAGTCGACCGGGCGGTCTCAGTCGTAGTGGATCGCCAGCCAGACGGTGGTTTCGCCTTGGGCGGTCCATTCCACGCGATGACGCCGGCCTGCATCGATCGTGACCGTATCGCCCGGCCTCATGACGAGTGTCCGGCCGGGCGTGTCGTCGAACGCCAGCCCGGCACTTCCCGCAAGCAGCAGTACCCATTCGTGCTGCGGCTGGTCGTACCAGAACCCGGCGGGCGACGCTTGTCCGGTCGAGACGATGCGCTCGACGCGCATGCCCGTGCGGGCAATCAACGTGTCGAACTGTTCGGCGGCGGCCGGATCGGGGCGCGAAGGCAGACCTGCAAACAGGTTCGCGTCGGGCAGCAGTGGCTTGTTCATTCGTGGCAAGCGTTCTTTCTTCAATGGCGGATAGAAAGCATACACGTGCAGCCTCGCGTGGTTTGCTCGTCCGGATCAGTCGTCGAGATTTTCGTGGACGGCCGCGTCACCGCGTCGCCAGTAGGCTGCGGCCTTGACCCATTTCGGATTCAGGCCCCGTGTTTCGACCAGATGACGTCGAACGGCCTTCGCGACGCCGGCTTCGGCGGCGACCCACGCGTGCAGATCGCCCGCGGGCAGCGTCGCGACCTGAAGGGCGTCGATCAGCGCGGCGCTCTGGCCCGCGGGCGTGCCTTCGCGATAGATCCATTCGACCACGACATCGGCCTTGCTCGTGAAGCGCAGGCGGTCCGCCGGGCTGTCGATTTCCACGAACACGAAAACGAGCGCCCCGGCCGGCAGTTCGGCCAGACGTCGCGAGATCGCGGGCAGCGCCGTGTCGTCGCCGATCAGCACGTAACCGTCGAAGTTCATCGGCACGAGGAACGAGCCACGCGGGCCGCCCACGCCGATCCTGTCGCCCGGCCTGGCCGAGCGCGCCCACTGCGTGGCAGGGCCTGACTCGTGCATGGCGAAGTCGATGACGAGGGTCTTCGACACGGCGTCGAATTGACGCGGCGTGTAGTCGCGCATCAGACGCGGGGCTTCGCCCGGTGCAGGTTTGGACATCCCGTCGGGCCCGACCTGCGGCACGGCCAGTTCGCCGGTCTCCGGATTCGGGAAGAAGAGTTTGACGTGATCGTCGAAGCCGGGGCTGTGAAAGCCATCCAGGTCGTCGCCGCCGAGCGTCACGCGCAGCATGTGCTGGGTGAGGGCCTCGACACTGCGCACTTCCAGCGTGCGCAGGCGCAGTTCGTGGCGCACGCGCACAGGCGTGCGATCGGGGATGGCGTTCGGTGCAGCGTTGTCTTGCATCAGATTCGCTCCAGTTGTTGCGCCGCCGCGTCGAGAATCGCGGCGAACGTATTGGCTTGTTCGGTCGTGAGCGGTTCGCCGCCCAGACGCAGATGCACGGCGTATTTGAAGTTGTGCAGCGCGCGCATGACTTGCGGCGGCATGTCTTCCGAGCGCTCGCGACGCGACGCGAGACGCGCCAGCAATTCGGTGACGGAATCGTCGTTTTCGGCCAGATATTCGCGGCCGGGCTCGGTGATTTCGTACGACTTGCGCTGACTGTCCCCCGTGTTTTCCTGCACGCGGATGTAGCCCATTTCTTCGAGCAGCGTGAGCGTCGGATAGACCACGCCCGCGCTCGGACTGTATGTGCCGTTCACGCTGTCTTCGATGGCCTTGATGAGTTCGTACCCGTGACGCGGTTGCTGCGCGATCAGGTGCAACAGTACGAGACGCAGGCCGCCGTGACTGAATAGACGGCCGCCACCGCGTCCGCCTCTTCCACCACGCTCGCCACGCTCGCCACGCCCGTCGCGACTCTCACCGTGGCCGTCGCCACCGCCGCGCCGTCCATGACGCGCACCGCGCCGTTCGTCGCCAAAATCCATTTTGTCCAGGTCCAGCGGGCCCCGGCCCATGAAATCGCCACTTGATCCACGCATGATGCGACCCCTTATCGTTGGTTAAGACATGTTTACGATATATCTAAATTGAATCGAAAGCAAAACTATTTTGCCGTAACCCCGCGGGCGGAAGGGAAAATGACCGGGATATGAGCATTTCAGCGCGACTCGCAACAACGGGCGGTGTATCGAATTCGACGGAAAGCTATATCGAAATGAGCATTTCGATAGGATGACACAAGGAGATGTTGAAGATGCGGGAACGCGCGGGAGCGAGCGGGAGGAGGCGGGAGGAAGCGGGAGGAAGCGGGAGGAAGCGGGAGCGGGCGGGAGCGGGCGGGAGCGGGCGGGAGCGGGCGGGAGGCGCTGGGACGTGCGGTAAGGGAAGCGAACCGCTAGTGCGCCGCGACCGAAAGGCCTGCGGCGCGGGCGGCGCTGACGGCTTGGGCGTCGAAGCTTATTGCAGTGGCGGCAAATCGGTCTGAAGCCACTTGCGATAGCGCTTGTTCAACTCGCCATTGGCCGTGTTGCGTGTGACGAAGTCGTTCACGCTGGCGAGCAGTTCGGGTTGGTTCGGCCGAATGGCGATACCCATCGCCTGTTGCAGCAAATTGAACTTCGGCTCGAACTGGCCCGGCGCGCGGGCGTTGATGACGTTCGCGACCGTCACGGAACAGCCGATGGCATCCACCTGTGCGGAGAGCAGCGCCTGCATGGCGGCAGCGTCGTCGTCGAAGCGGCGAATTTCCGTGCCGTTGGGCGCCATTTTCGTCACGGCGGTGTCCTGCGTACTCGCGCGCGCCACACTCACCCGCAATCCTTTCAGATCGGCCGCCGATTTGATCGACGTGCCTTTCTTACCGAGCAGAAGAATCGTCGCGGCCGCATACGGTTTGGAAAACTGCACCTGTTTGGCGCGCTCGGGCGTGATCGCGAGCGAGGCGACGAGCACGTCGACCTTGCCAGAGAGGAGGTACGGAATGCGGTTCGGTCCTGTCACCGGCACGAGGTTCAACTTCACGCCGAGATCCTGCGCCAACAATCTTGCGACGTCGGCGTCGTAACCATCGGGCTGCGCTTGCGCGTTGGTCATGCCGTAAGGCGGAAAATCGATGAGCATGCCGACGTTGATCGCGCCCTTCTTCTTGATGTCCGCGACCGTCTGCGCGTGTGCTGGCGTGACGAACAGCGAAGCCGTGCCCGTGAGCAGACTGCCAAGCGTGCCGCCCAGCGAACCGATGAATCCGGCGGGCATGGCGGCGACGCCGAGCGTGGCGAGGAAGTGGCGACGCTCGTGTACGTTCGTGCCATGGGTTTGCGTTTGCTGCCGCGCGGGATGCACAGGCGACGACTCGACGTGAGCCGGATGACGCGAAAACTTACGGGTCATGCGCAATCTCCTGAGTTCGCGAAAACGTCGCCAGCGGCGTGCATGCCATGCGTGTTCTCGAAGGCGCATGACATGCCTGAGACCGAGGGAAGCTGGGGGGGGCGCCGGGCGACGCGAGGGTGTCCCGAGCGATGGTAGCGGGCAGTGGGGGAGGCGTGCACTCCGCACAAACCCCAGAGAAAACCCTGAGTCGGGGAGGGGGCGAAGGCGGCGAACGGAGGTGGCGATTCGATGCGCGCGCGTTGCTGAGGACCACGAAATCAATCCGCGGTGCGCGCGAATTCGAGGCCTACGGGCGAAAAAAAACGGTGCCGAAACATCGGCACCGTCTTCCGGTACGGCCTTCAGATTTCAGCCCATCGCGCGGCCATGACGCTTGCGGCGGCGCGTTGGCGAAACTTACTGAGCGGCGTCCTTCACCTTCTTCAGCGGGCGAACCTTCACGCGCACCGAAGCCGGCTTTGCCGGGAACCAACGCTCCTCACCCGTGAACGGGTCCTTGCCGAAACGCTTCGCCTTGGCAGCGATTTGTTGCGACGTGACCTTGAACAGGCCGTGCAGCGTGAATTCGCCGGCGCCCTTCTTGTGCAGGGAGTTGATGATCGTGGTTTCGAGAGCGGCGAGCACAGCCTTGACGTCCTTGACGGCGACTGCCGAGGTTTCGGCGATGTGTGCTGCGAGCTGGGTCTTGTTGAGTGCTTCCTTGATCGGCGAAACCTTGGCGGCTGCCTTCGGGGCCGCCTTCGCGGCTGCCTTCGGTGCTGCTGCCTTTTTCGCTGCCGGAGCCTTCTTGGCTGCCGGAGCTTTCTTCGCCACAGGGGCCTTCTTTGCTGCTGCTTTCTTTGCCGTTGCCATATCGATCCAATCGATGAGAATAAGAAAGTGCCGTCGGAGAACGGCCACCCGAATGATACGTCTTGCTGCGCCGACGATTCTACCTAAGAAATCGCTTTGTGCGAGTGGTGCGCGCATTATGTTGCGCGCTTGCCGCACAAGGCTTCGCGGCGTTCATGCGGTATTTTCAGGCGTTTCGGTCGCAACGTGACGGGTTCGTCGCTTCGCGAAGATTCCGTCTCTCGATGTCGCACCGCCTTTCCACGCATTTTTCGACGTGCGGTTCGTCATCGTTCTTGACACGTTTTATTGCGGATTCTGACGCTCTCGCGCATCGTGCCGCGAGATTGCCGTCGCCCGAAAACCCTCAGAAACGCTGCATTTCGCAAGTTTCGCAACGGCCGTCGCTATTGCACCATGCGTCGGTGAGCGTCGTGCCGTCGGCGCCGAAAGTGATGTCGTGCTTCGCGCCATAGCTGCCCGCGAGTTGCAAACGCTCGCCCGCGAGCGTGCCCTGCACGGTGGTGTGGACGTTCGGTTCCACGTCGTCGACGCTGCCGGTCACCTGCGAGCCGTTGAGCGCGAGCGCCATGAGGCGCGTCATCGGCTTACCGAAAAGTCCCCACCACGGTGGTGCGTTCGTGCACATGCCACGCCAGCGTCCCGACGGATTCACCAGGCGCGAGGGCGTCGACGCACTCGCCTGAATACCGTTGCCCGGCGCAGCGGGAGGGATCGGGGGCGTGACGATGGTGGTCCCGGCCGGTGCGGGGGCATTGATGGCGGCGACGTCGCGCGCCACCTCGGGCGACCCGGCATGGGCCGCGCTCGTGGCGTTGACGGCATTGAGTCCGGCCGTGTCGCCGATGGTGCTCGGCAGCGGCGTATCCGATGTATTCGAGGTATTCGGCGCGACGGTCGCGGCGAGGTTCGCGTTTTGGGTGGCCGCCACGGACGGGGCATAGGTGCTGAGCGCAGGCGCCCCTGCGGGCGTCGGCATCGCCGCGGCAGGCGCTACGCTGAACGTGCCGGGTGCGCCGTCGACGCGCGCCATGTCGGCAGGCAGCCCTTCGTTGGGCACCGGGGCGGACGCCGCGGCACACACGTGGCAGGACATGCGCGAGAGACTGTTGCTCGTGAGCGGGCGCGTGCCGTACAGACGCTGACTGCCCTGCGTGCCGTCGCGAAGAATCGTGACGTAAGGCGTGTCGTCCAGCAGGTAATCGACCTTGGCGCACGAAGGCGCGTTGGTCCGCAAGGTGACGTCGGCGGAAAACACGCCGCCCAGCGCGCGTGTCGGAAGTACCGATACGGACGCCGAGCAGTCCGCGACGATCTGCGCACAGTTACATGCGGCGATGGGCGCGCGTGCCGGCCCCGACGCGGACCCCGGCGCGCCCGCCGGCTGTGCCTGTGCGTGTCCGGCGATGCCGAGCATGCCGGCGGCGAGCCAGCTCGTCGCCATTCCCAAAATCTTGAAACCCCGCATGATGTTTTCCCGAATGTTGCGGCATGTCCTATGCTGCGGATAGTCGATCAAAAGACGTCGGCTGACAAGAGCCGAAAGCGGCGAAAAGCAAGGAAGAACCGGCTCTTTTCGAGGCATGCCGATGTGCCCGCGAGCATCGTGGCGTCACCGGAAATTCGGAATCCTCTCGTATCCCGGCATCGATAGTGAGGTCTACACTGTGCTTCTTGCGACGCACCCACGTCGTTGTTCACATGGAGCCGCACATGCCTGTCGACCGCACACGTGACCTTGGTTCTCCTGCTTCCTCCACTTCCCCGGCTTCCGCTCGCGTCGCGGCTTCCTCCAATTCCTCCAGTTCCTCCAGTTCCTCCAGCCCCTCCATGGCTTCCCCGCACGATGCCCCGTCGCCCCCCGAGCCTTCCGCTAATCGCGTACTCGCGATGCTGGCGACGCTTTTTTTCGCGATGGGGCTCATCACGTCGCTGAACGACATTCTGGTGCCTCACTTCAAGGCCGCCTTCGATCTGACGTACCGCGACGCGGCGCTCATCCAGTCGAGCTTCTTCGCCGCCTATTTCGTCGTGTCGTTCCCCGCGGGCCAGTACACCGCCCGGGTCGGTTACCGGCGTGCCCTGGCGAGTTCGCTCTGGCTCGCGGGCCTGGGCTGTGCGCTGTTTTTCCCGGCGGCGGCGCTTGTGTCCTACCCGTGCTTTCTCGCGGCGCTATTCGTGCTGGCGAGCGGCATTACGTTGCTTCAGGTCTCGGTCAACGCCTATGTCGAGACGCTCGGCACGCGCGGCGCGGCGGCCAGCCGTCTCACACTGGTGCAGGCTTTCAACTCGCTCGGCACCACCGTCGGGCCGCCGCTCGCGGCGCTCTGGATTCTGGCGCCGCACGTAACGTCGGCGACGCCGGGCGGTGCGCATGCCGTCGACTCGGTGCGGGGGCCTTACGGGTTGATCGCCGCGGTACTGGTGCTCGGCGGTGCTGTCCTGTGGCGCCTCACGCTGCCCGAGCAACGCGCAGGCGATGCGTCGCCGCACGGAATGCTCGGCAACGTCCGCAGCCTGTTGGCGCACCGTCCATTGCGTTACGGCATCGTGGCGCTATTTCTTTATGTTGGCGCGGAAGTGAGTATCGGAAGTTTTCTGATCGTCTATCTGACGCAGACGGCTACGGGCATCGCCGGGCATGCGCACGCGAGCCGCTATCTGGCCTTCTACTGGGGTGGGGCGATGGTGGGGCGATTCATCGGGGCGTGGCTGCTGCGCAAGGTGTCGCCGGGCCGGATGCTGAGCCTGTGTGCGTTGTACAACGTGTTGTTGCTTCTCGCGTCTCTGGCGCTACCGGCATCTCTCGCCATGTGGTTATTGCTGGCTTGCGGTCTGGGCAACGCGATCATGTTTCCAACGATTTTCTCGCTCTCGGTGGGAGGCCTCGGCGCACGGGTGAGCGAAGGCGGCGGGCTCATCTGTATGGCGATCGTGGGCGGTGCGGTGCTGCCTTATCTGCAAGGCGCGTTGGCGGACGGACTGGGCATCGTGCTGTCGTTTCTCGTGCCGGCAGGGGCGTACTGCTATATCGCCGGGTTCGGCGCATGGTGTGCGCGCACTATGCCCGAGTCCGAGGCAACGCATGCGACCCCGGGCAAGACCTAGGCCGCGCATCAGCCCGGATTGCCGAACGTGTAGCGCCCGAAGATGAAAAGCACGTTGCCGTTGCCCTTGCCGCCGGGCACGTAGGCGGTGGCGACGGCCGCCCGTCCCAGCCCGATTTCGGCCAACGGTAGCGCGGCGGGGAAGGGCACACCGCCGAGCGTGTCGGAGCGGGACATCAGGAAGACCGTATAGCCGAGGCCGAAGCGCACGGGGCCGGCGTTCGCCATATTCCAGATGCGTCCGTAGCCCGCCATTGGCGACCAGTCGTTGTGCGAATCCTTGAACGCCATCGCGTACAGCATGCGCGAGCCATTCCTGCCATCGGACAGTACGCGTCCGTATCCGAGGCCCCACGGGTTTTCGTTGAATTGCGAGATCTTTTTGCTCGTGTACACGAATCGCAGGTGATGCGTGTGCAGCGGCACGTAAAGATCGCTCGCGCCTTGCGTGGCGATATCGCGAAACTCGTCCGCAACCGCGCCCGCCCACGCGGAGACGACACCGGGGGCGTCGTTCGCCTGTGCGCCGACAGGCGACAGCATTGTCAGCGCGCCCACGGCGGACATCAGCGCGAAGCGAGCGCTGTGCATGATGCGCGCGATGCGGCCGTTCGGCGTAATGCGGTCGATGGGACCGAAGGGAGCGATGGGACCGATGGGGGCGAATTGTGCGTCAGGTATTCCGGCAGGGCGGCGACGAGAGGGTATGGCCGGCGATGCGAGTGAAATCGATGGCGCGAGCCGCCCGGTGAACTGGGGGGTCGTAGTCATGGTGGCGTCAGTGGCGTTGCAAGAAACGTGTCGAGCGCGAGTGCCGACAGCGTGCGTGCTCATGAGATATCCATGCCCCAAATGCGCCGGCGACAGGCTACGCCGGCGGCGCCGTCTGCATGGTAATCAAAGAGCGTCTACTAGACCGAGGGGCGTGCGAAAAAGTTCGTGCGGCGGGGCGTTTTGCGTGTTACCTCGAAGCATGCCCCCACGCATGCTTCCGGAAGCGCGCATTGACCGTAGCGGCTGCGCGACAATGAAGTCCTTTCGCGTCAACGACATACCGAGGATATCGACGCGTTATTCACCGGGTTGTGAACATTTTCTGTGGATAAATATGCGCCACGACAAACGCGCGGGCCGCCCGGTGGCATCCACACGCGCGCGGCCATGAGTCCGCCTTACCAATCCCTCAGTACGCCCCAAGTACGCCCCCAGTACGCCCTCGTGGCGCAGCAAATGCGCGCGACATCTTTTCCCCTTCCGATCAAGCACTTGAGATAGCTATCCGCGAGTTGTCCACTGGCTTGCAAACAGATTCTGTGGATAACGAAGGGACTTGCAAACCCGCGCCCCGCCTTGTTTTGCAGCACTCGGCACAACTTTCGCGCGCGGGAAATCTTGCCTGCCGGATCAGTGACTTGCGATGCTTTTCCGCAAGTTATCAACGGGCTTGTGAACAAAAAATGTGGATAAAGCGGCGATTTTTAAAATCTCAATATATGAGATCAATGTTTACATATTGACATTTAAGCTGTCGCGGAATTACGATGCGCCTCATACCGGTGGACGGACACGTTCAGGAGACGACAGTGACGGAACGACGCAAACAGAAAGTGGCGATCATTGGCTCGGGCAACATCGGCACCGACCTGATGATCAAGGTGATGCGCAACAGCGAGCATCTGGAAATGGGCGCGATGGTCGGTATCGACCCCGCCTCGGACGGTCTGGCGCGCGCCGAGCGCTTGGGCGTGCCAGTGACGGCAGGTGGCATCGACGGCCTGCTGGCCATGCCCGGCTTCGAAGACATTCGCATCGCTTTCGACGCGACGTCGGCAAAAGCGCACGCGCATCACAACGAAATGCTGCAAGCGCGCGGCGTGCAGGTGATCGACCTGACGCCGGCGGCCATCGGCCCGTACGTGATCCCGTCGATCAACCTCGACGCGCATCTCGACGCGCGCAATATCAACATGGTGACGTGCGGCGGTCAGGCCACGATTCCGATGGTTGCGGCCATCTCGCAGGTGGCCAAGGTGCACTACGCCGAGATCGTCGCGTCGATTTCGAGCAAGTCGGCCGGCCCGGGCACGCGCGCCAACATCGACGAATTCACGGAAACGACGTCCAAGGCCATCGAGGTGCTGGGCGGCGCATCGCGCGGCAAGGCGATCATCGTGCTCAATCCGGCGGAGCCGCCGCTGATCATGCGCGATACGGTTTTCGTGCTGTCGGAGCCGGGCGATCAGGCTGCGATCGAAGCGAGCATTCAGGCCATGGTCGAGAAGGTGCACGCTTACGTGCCGGGCTATCGTCTCAAGCAAAAGGTGCAGTTCGAGTTGTTCGACGCGTCGCGTCCGCTCAACGTGCCGGGGCTGGGCAAGCTCACGGGGCTGAAGACCTCGGTGTTCCTCGAAGTGGAGGGCGCCGCGCACTACCTGCCGGCCTACGCGGGCAACCTCGACATCATGACCAGCGCCGCGCTGGCCTGTGCCGACCGTATCGCCGCCACCCGTCTGGCGCTTGCGGCCTGAACGTCGCACGCGCTAACAGGAGACACACCTCATCATGACGCAGAAAAAGCTCTATATCTCCGACGTGACGCTGCGCGACGGCAGCCACGCGATTCGTCACCAGTACAGCATCGCCAACGTGAAGGCGATTGCCGCGGCGCTCGACAAGGCGAAAGTCGATTCCATCGAAGTGGCGCATGGCGACGGTCTCGCCGGGTCCAGCTTCAACTACGGTTTTGGCGCGCATACCGATCTCGAATGGATCGCTGCGGTCGCCGAGACGGTCACGCATGCGAAGGTCGCGACGCTGCTGCTGCCGGGCGTGGGCACGGTGCACGACCTGCGCGAAGCCTATGACGCCGGCGCGCGCGTAGTGCGTATCGCCACGCACTGCACGGAAGCCGACGTCTCACGCCAGCACATTGCGTATGCCCGTGAGCTGGGCATGGACACCGTGGGCTTCTTGATGATGAGCCACATGACCACGCCGCAGCATCTGGCCGAGCAGGCCAAGCTGATGGAGTCGTACGGTGCCGAGTGCATCTACGTGGTCGACTCGGGCGGTGCGCTGGGCATGAACGACGTGCGTGAGCGGTTCCGCGCGTTCAAGGACGTGCTCAAACCCGAGACGCTGACCGGCATGCATGCTCACCACAACCTGAGCCTCGGTGTGGCGAACTCCATCGTTGCGGTGGAAGAAGGGTGCGACCGTATCGACGCCAGCCTCGCGGGCATGGGCGCCGGCGCCGGCAATGCGCCGCTGGAAGTGTTCATCGCGGCGGCGTCGCGACTGGGCTGGAACCACGGCTGCGATCTGTACACGCTGATGGACGCGGCCGACGACATCGTGCGTCCGTTGCAGGATCGCGCCGTGCGCGTGGACCGCGAGACGCTGGCGCTCGGTTACGCCGGGGTGTATTCGAGCTTCCTGCGCCACGCGGAAGCGGCGGCAGCGCGTTACGACCTGAAGACGGTGGACATTCTCGTGGAACTGGGCCAGCGTCGCATGGTGGGCGGTCAGGAAGACATGATCGTGGACGTGGCGCTCGACCTGCTCAAACGTCGCGCCGCATAATCCATCGCGATTCATCGCGAGCGTTGCGGGCATCGCCGCAACGGCACCGGCCCATCGTCAGACGGGCCGGTTTTTTTCATTCACGCGAGTTGCCCGACCAGCCGAGCTGACGGCTGATCCGGGCCGCCGCCTGCTTCACGCTCGGCACCAGTTCCTGCATGCGCTCGCGGCTCATGTACTTGGTCGTGCTCGACACGCTGATGGCGGCGACGATGCGCTGACTCGCGTCGTAGACCGGCGCGGCCACGCAGCGGATCTGCGGCGTGTCGTCTTCCAGATCCAGTGCGTATCCGTGGCGCGCGTAGTCGTGCATGCGTGCGAGCCATGCCGCATCGTCGACCGGGTGCGAGGGCGCCTGCGCCCGATAGTGCTCAAGCTGCGCCCGCCATTGCGTTTCATCCTGATCGAGCAACAGTGCCTTGCCGACGCCTGTCACACAAATCGGTTTGCGCCCGCCGATACGCGAGCTGATTTCCACGGCGCGTTGCCCTGGCAGTTTGTCGAGATACATGACCTCCCAGCCGTCGGCGACAGCCAGATGCACTGTGTCCTGCGTTTCGCTGGCGAGCATTTCCAAGGTTGGGCGCGCGACGCGCGGCAGATCGATCTGGCGATAGGCAAGAAAGCCGAGTTCGATGAGCTTGTTGCCGAGCCGGTAGCCGCGACGCGGCTCGAAGCGCAGATAGCCGGCGTGAACGAGCGCGGATGCGATGCGGTGCGTGGTCGACGGCGTGATCCCCGTGTGTGCGGAAAGCGCGGGCACCGTGTCGATGCCGGCGGCGACCGCCTCCACGATGTCGAGCCCGCGAAACAGTGTCTGACTGGCGAGCGCGCGCGGGCGCTCGGCGTCGGGGGCTTTCGTTCTGGCCATCAGGCACTCCCGAGCGCAAGCAGCCGCTCATAGACATAGCACTTGAGCGCCACGTAATGCGACGGTTCGAGCACGGGCAGTTCTATGCCGTGCAAGTGTCCGTCGTCGCCTTGTTGCACACCGCGAATCGTGCCCATGGCTTCGATGGGCATGTCGATGCCGCCAACACGCACGCGAAAGGCCAGATGCACGCTGTCGCCGGGTGCGCCGAGCGGCGTGTCGGCGAGCAGCGAGACGCCCTCTGCGCTGACATCCTGCAACAACGCCAGATGGCGCGCTTGCCCGGCGCCGGCGGCGCTGTTCGCGTCTTGCCCATCGGCTTCGCTTCCCGTGCTGTTCCTGCCGACCGAGACAACCAGCTTTGCCGGCACACGCTGGGAGCGGCGCAGTACTTTGCGGCGAATCTGCGCCGGTGCCGACAGCACGGCGTAATCGAACGGCACGCGCTCGACACGCTCGACCGTGCAGACGAAGTGAAAGATGTCTTCGCCCGAGAACGTCCACAGTTCGAGCCGTTCGCTCGCTCGCAGGGTAGGGGGCGCGGCGCGCCCGGCCGGGGCCGTGACGAACAGCATCTGATTCGGCGCATGACCGATCACGCGCGTGCGCACGCGCTGCGAACCCGCGCCGGGCGGCAACTGAATTTGCAGCCAGTCGCCGGGGCGCAGATTCAGGTCGGTGAGTCCATACTGCGGCGATGCCGCATTTGTGGTGGCTGCGGTGGCGGTGTCAGTGGGCGCTTGCGTCGACGCGTGGGCACCGGTCGCCACGACGTTGTCTTCCCCAAGACTGGCGACGCGATGCGGGGTGAACGACGTGAATAGCCAGTCGCGTCCGGCCTGCGTCGGGACGATGTCACCTGCGCTCAGCAGTGGCTCGCCGTTTCGGTCGACGATGGCCCAGGGCAGCGCTTCGCCCAGCGGAATCTCTTCGGGCGCGAGCGCGACAAGCGGAAGCCCCGGCGCGGGTGCCGAATGTGCAGAGAGGGCAGGGGGTGCAGAGGGCGCAGCGGGTGGTTGAGCAGGTGTATTGGCAGACATAACGATTGAGCGAAGTGGGCGCTCGCCGGAGCGCCTGAGACGCCCGCAGACGTCAGATGTGGCGAAAGTCTACCGCGACGCGTTGGCACTTGGCGAGAGGGGACGCGATCATGCGGCGTGCCGGCATTGCGCAAGCTGCGTAAGTGGGCACTTGCTGGGGCGCGGTGGCCGGGGGCCGTCGCGCGTGCGCGCATGCCGGCGCATGGCCGCTCGCGCGCGTATCCGCCCGAAAGGACGCCGCGCGTGGTATGCCGCTTGCCTATAGTCGACGGTTTGCCGGCGAGCCCGGCGACGTTCTGGCAGGGGGATGCAATGTGGTACCAACAGTGTGCAGGCGCAAGCGGCTGGGGACCGGACTGGGGGATGGGCGTGAGGGACCGTCCGGATGTTGCCGTCGAATTGGCTGGCATGCGCGAGGCGGCAGCGTACCGGCGTGCCGAACGCTGCGATCTGGGCACCCGGCTGGCGCACGTATCGAATTCCCTGAGCAATGCGCAGCGCAATGGCGTGGCGCGGGCATCGGCAACGCGTCGCGTGGCGCCGGAGCTCGCGCGCGCGTTTGCCGCTGCGTGGGCGCAACTGTGGGTGACGACCGGGTCCTGCCAGCACTTCTATCGGAATGAGTTCGAACTGGCGCATGCGCGGGATGCGCGTCTGGCGCAGGGGCGGACGGCAGCGGCGGCGATGTTGGCACCCACTTGCGCAGCGCGGGCAGCTTCGCGGCAGAATGCGCACGATGTGCAGGAAGCGTCCAATACACCCGATGCTCCCGATGTGCCCGATACCTCTGATCTTTGCGTCGAGCGGATTTGCGCCGAGGTGGCGTCCTGGCTGGAGACAATTGCCGCGACCGGCCGCCGGGGATGGCACTTTCGCGCAGCGCGCGACGCGATGTCGCTCGTCGGCAACCTATCGCTGCTGGGCATCGTTGCCGCGTATTTCCATCACGCGAGCGAAGGCACCGCAGACACCGAGCACGATCGCGTTCACGACATGGCCGCGGTCAATACGCCCTTCGGCATTGCGTGGGCCGACTGGACGCTGCTGGGCTTCGAAGGGCTCAAGGGGCTGCTGACGCAGTCGCTGGGCTCACCGACGCTTATCCGGCACCACGCCGTGGACGAAGTGCTCAAACGCATGGATGCGGGCTGCCGGTTGCTGGAGGCGTGCGTGATGCTGCCGTCGGCGGCGGACACCTCGTCATGGCGCGGCACGCTGGGCCGGCTGACGCACTCGCGCGACGTCGCGACGCTGTTCACGTTCGCCAACTCCGCCGTGCCGCCGGCGCGCCTGGGGTTGTGGATGCCGTCGTGGTTCTCGGAGGCTTCGACGACGTTCGACGGATACCGCGGCATTCTGCGTGTCGCCGGACTGATGCTCGATTCGTGCCGCGCCGTGACGAGCCTGCTCGGCACGTGGGCGCGCAACGAGGCGTTCGCACATGACGCGGACCGCCTCGCGCACCGGTGGGAAGCGCTCTACGCAAGATTGGCGCTCGTGCCGGCGCAAGACGTCGCGAAGATACTCGAACGTGTGGCACACGTGACGCAGCTCGCTCGCCATTGCGATACGCCGCTGCTGGCAAAAATCGCGTCCCATCGCACCCTATGCGAGTGCCTGCTCGCTTCTCACCGGTCGTTGACGGCCAGCCAGATTGCCGTGGTGTGCGACGAGTTCGACCTCTCGTGTCACGCGTCGTGTGTCGATGGGCTGAACTACCTCAGTCTGGATCCCGCAGAAAATCCGTGGGGGCAACGCTGGATTGGCGACGCGTGGCGCAGCGATGGCGCAACACCGGCGCGCGTGTCGTATCGCCTGTTGCTGATGTATCAGCACTGGAGCGCGGCGTTGCTCGAACGCGTGCTGGGTGCGGCCCCCGGCGAGGCAAGCGCCGATACCGATGCGACATCCGTGGACCTCCAGTCGACCTGGATCTGAGCGCGACAGCGGCGGCTGCCCGCGCACGGGTTTCGATATCCGGCAGTGCCAACTGTCATGCATTTGCCATGAACGGACGGTAACTTTCAAGCCGACTCACGTTCTGTTTTCACCGGAAGGCGGCGCGCCGCGCTATGGCGCGAGCTATCGGTACGACGCGTCGAGTCCGGTGCAGATTATCGGTATGAGCGGCAAGGTCGATCCGGCCCTGTGGCGCGAGCTGAGCGAGACCGAACGCAGGCAGATGCAGAGCGCCGCGCGGAGCCAGTGACCGCCTGTCGTCCCCATGTCACGGTGCACCGCGACATCGCGGTGCACCACCCATCTTCCCGCCGGGTTCCTGTGTGAGCCGCGCATTTGCGGCCTGACGGGCGGTGCTAGGACCGGTGTCGATACCATTGCCGGGAGGCGTTCACCACCTTCACGACGGCGAGCATGAGCGGCACCTCGATCAGAACACCCACGACGGTAGCCAGAGCAGCTCCGGACTTAAGGCCAAACAGGCTAATCGCTGTCGCCACTGCCAGTTCGAAGAAGTTCGAGGCAGCGATCAAGCAGGACGGCGCGGCAACCTCGTGCGCGACACCAAGCTTGCGGTTGGCCAGATAAGCCAGCGTAGCGTTGATGATGACCTGAATCAGGATGGGCACGGCGAGAAGCACGATAACGCCTGGCTGCTCAATGATTTGCTCACCTTGGAAGGCAAAGAGCAGCACCAGCGTAAGCAACAGCGCAGCAATGGAAAACGGACCAATCTTCGCGAGTGCGCGCTGGAAACCAGCGTCTCCATTTGCCAACAGCACCTTGCGAAGGTACTGCGCAATGATGACCGGGATGATGATGTAAAGCACCACCGATGTCAGAAGCGTGTCCCAGGGAACCGCAATGTTCGAGATGCCCAGCAGCAAGCCGACAACCGGCGCAAACGCGAAAACCATAATCACGTCGTTTAGCGCTACCTGCGAGAGCGTGAAATACGGGTCACCCTTCGTCAGTTGGCTCCATACGAACACCATGGCGGTACACGGCGCAGCGGCCAGAAGAATCAGGCCGGCAACGTAGCTGTCCAACTGGTCAGCAGGCAACATCGACGCGAACACGTGCCGCACGAACACCCAGGCGAGGAACGCCATCGTGAACGGTTTCACCGCCCAGTTGATGACGAGCGTGACGCCAATGCCCCTGACCTGACTGCGAACCTTGCCCAGCGAAGCAAAGTCGATTCGCAGGAGCATCGGGATAATCATCACCCAGATGAGGATGCCCACGGGCAGGTTGACGTGTGCGACCTCAAGTGCGGAAATCGACTGCACGGCACCTGGCATCAGTTTGCCGAGCCCGATACCTGCAACGATGCACAAGGCGACCCACACGGACAGGTATCGCTCAAAGAACCCGATACCCCCGGCGGGTTTCTCCGACGGCGTATCGACGGTTTGACTGTCCGACATCTTCACTCCCCTTTCTCGCGTAGCGACGTGCCGATGTTCTGCATTTCCTTCTGAACCGCCATACGGTCGAGCTTATCGAGCGACAGCCGGGTGAACAATTCGATGCGCTTTTTTAGTCGTACGAAGGTATCTAGAAAAGCCCGGCGCTTTTCCTCTTCGGTACCGTCGACCTGCGACGGGTCGGGCACACCCCAGTGCGCCTTGGCCGGATGACCGGGCCAAATCGGGCAGACCTCCCCGGCGGCGTCGTCACAAACGGTGACGATGAAGTCGATGCGCGGTGCGCCGTCGACCGCAAATTCGTCCCAGCTCTTGCTGCGCAGCCCTTCAACCGAGATCTCCCGCGAGCGCAGCAACTCGATGCCGAGCGGATTCGGTGCCGTCCCGGGATGGCTGCCAGCACTGTAGGCGGCGAATCTGTCGCCGGCCAGTGCGTTCAACGCGGCCTCTGCCAGAATCGAGCGCGCCGAGTTGTGCGTGCACAGGAAGAGGACGTTGTATTTGCGTTGTTCGGTCACGAAAATTCTCCGCTTGACGGGCATGGTCGAGTTAAATCGACATTTCCAATATAATAGAAATGTTGATGCCCGACAAGCGCCGTTCGGACAGCAGGGTATAGGGCTGACTGAACACCAGATCCCCAAGGTGGGATTGTGGGATACACGCCTCACAGGTGAGGAATGGCTGCTCACGCGCCACATCCATCTCGATAGGCTTAGAATAGTTGCTTAACCATTGCGACCAAGCACCATGAAGGAAAACGACGCAGTCAAAGCGCTTGCCGCCTTGGCGCAGCCCACCCGCCTCGCGGTTTTTCGCCTGCTCGTCACGGCCGCGCCGGACGGGCTCAGCGTTGGTGTGATTCAGGAAGCCCTCGGTCTCGCGAGCGCTACGTTGTCCTTCCATTTGAAGGAATTGACTCACTCCGGCCTTGTCACTGCGCGCCAGGAGGGGCGATTCATCTATTACGCACCGGCAATTGACCACATGAACAGTCTCATCGACTTCCTGACGGAGAATTGCTGTCAGGGTGCCGAGGCCTGCACGCCGAAGAAAGCGGTCAAGTGCAAACCGAAGACGGTTGCAGCCTGACCTCGCTGCCTGTCCCTACATCCCCCCATTCCCACATCCATTCAGGTACGAGCACGAACAAGATGGCCGCCTGATTTGCCAAGGCACGCCAGCGGAGCCCTTCGCCCGTGCCGGCCACCTTCGATGATTCACCTTCATCACCAGTTCGTCTCGCGCTCCGGCGTCGCCGTGATCTTATGGATCGAGAGATCGGCGCCGTAGTACTCCTGCTCGTCGTCCAGCCGCAATCCGCTCACGCGTTTGATGACCCCGTAGACGATGTAGCCGCCGGCAAAGGCGATCGCCACGCCCATCAGCGTGCCGGTCAACTGCGCGACGAAGCTCACGCCGCCCAGCCCGCCGAGCCACGTCTGACCGAAGATGCCCGCTGCCAGACCGCCCCAGACGCCGCACACGCCGTGAAGCGGCCACACGCCAAGGACGTCGTCGATGCGCAGCCGGTTCTGGGTCACGGTAAAGAGCCACACGAACAGGCCGCCCGCCATCGCCCCCACGACCAGCGCACCGAGCGGATGCATGACGTCCGAGCCGGCGCAGACTGCGACGAGGCCCGCCAGCGGGCCGTTGTGGATGAAGCCCGGATCGTCCTTGCCGACCCACATCGCCACCAGTGTGCCGCCGACCATCGCCATCAACGAGTTCACCGCCACCAACCCCGAAATGCCGCCCACACGCTGGGCGCTCATCACGTTAAAGCCGAACCAGCCGACGATCAGTATCCACGCGCCGAGCGCCAGAAACGGAATCGACGACGGTGGATGCGCGGCTACCTGACCCTGACCGTTATAGCGCCCGCGCCGCGCACCCAGATGCAGCACGGCGGCGAGTCCGATCCATCCGCCCACGGCATGTACGACCACCGACCCGGCGAAATCGTGGAACGGAGCACCGAGCGCTCGCGTGAGCCAGTCCTGAATGCCGAGATGCCCGTTCCACGCAATGCCTTCGAAGAACGGATAGATCACGCCCACGAGGAAGAACGTCGCCACCGACTGCGGGTGGAACCGGGCACGTTCCGCAATCCCGCCGGACACGATGGCCGGAATCGCCGCCGCAAACGTCAGCAGAAAAAAGAACTTGATCAGCGCATAACCGTTGTGCTCGGACAGCACGGCCGCACTCGACCAGAAATCGACGCCGTACGCGAGCGGATAACCGATGAAGAAGTACGCAAGTCCCGAGACGGCAAAGTCCGTCAGGATCTTGACCAGCGCATTGACCTGATTTTTCTTGCGGACGGTGCCTAGTTCGAGGAACGCAAAACCGGCGTGCATGGCCAGCACAAGGATCGCGCCGAGCAGCAGGAACAGCACGTCGCCGGGTGTATTGGAATTGGGCATGAATGTGCTCTTTTGGTGCAAACGTGAGGAGAGATGACCACATGCAAGACCGATGCCAGAGATCATCATCGCCTTGATTTGCATAGGAGTTTTACCTGTCGATCCATCTTTGCGTGGAGCATGTTGCACGTTCGTGGTGCTGCAACCAAGCGGCGTGGGTGATCCGCGTGCACGCAAGTGCGTGCATGTGCGCCGGGACAGCCATGTGCCCGGCGCCCGGACGGGCCGAAGCCATGGGGCGGCCGGGCAGGGATCGGGCCTGACAGGAATCGATAGGAATCGACAGCGATCGGCCTGGCTCACGCGGTGCATCCCACGAATGTGCGGTATAGAATCAGGCGTTCATCGGCATGCGCATCATCACGAATCCATCACTGAGGAAAACCATGATTTTTGAAATCGCCCAGATCGAAGTGAAGCCCGGCAAGGAAGCCGAATTCGAACAAGGTGTCGTCAAGGCGGCGCCGCTGTTCAAGGGCTCGAAGGGCTGCCACGGCATGCGTCTGCTCAAGTCCATCGAGCAGCCGGCACACTACAGTCTTGTCGTGACCTGGGAAACGCTCGAAGATCACACCGTGCACTTCCGCAATTCGGATGCCTTCCAGCAATGGCGCGCGCTGGTAAGCGAGTGCTTCGCGGCACCGCCGAATGTCGGTCACGTGACGGAAGCTTTGATCGGCTTCTGAACATGGCGCGCATCGCGTGCGCGCGGATCTCGGTTGAATCAATAGGCGGCGACGGGACGAGCCTCCCTCGCCGCTTCTGTTTTGTGCGACGGGAAATAAGGGTTAACACGATATCAGTTACGAAAAGTTTTCAGATAACATGCAAACCAGAAAAGCACGAGACTCCGTAAGCGCATGACGACCAGGCCCAAGACCCTGACCGAACAGGTCGCGCAACAGTTGCTCGACGCGATCCGGCAGGGCGTCTATCCCGTCGGCACGAAGTTGCCGACCGGCAAGCAGCTTGCCGAAACGTACGGTGTGAGTTCCGCGGTGATTCGCGAGGTCACCGAACGCCTGCGCGCGCAGGGAATGATCGACAGCCGGCAGGGCGCGGGGGTAACGGTGAAGGCACGCACGCCGCAAAGCGGCTTTCAGGTGCCGGTCGGACAGGACGCGGCAGATCTCGCCAGCGTCTACGAACTTCGTCTGGATCTGGAGAGCACCGCCGCCGCACTGGCCGCCGTGCGCCACACGGACGAAGACATCCGGCGACTCGAAGACATTCTGGCCGGGCTCGAAACGAACCTGTATCACCCCGAGAACGGTGTCGAGTTCGACACCGCTTTTCACGCCGCCATTGCGCGCGCCACGCACAACCGCTATTACGCGGACTTGCTGCAATACCTGAACCTGCAAATCCGGCAGGTCGTGCAGGCCGCACGTACGAATACGTTGCGCCATGAAGGTCTGGCGGCGCAGGTGCATCAGGAGCACGTCGCCGTCTTCAATGCGATCAAGGCGCGCGATCCGCTGCTTGCCAAGGCGGCGGCACTCTCGCATCTGCTGCGCGCGTCGGCCCGGCTCGGGCTGACCTTGCCCGGACGCGACATCATCACCGGCGCCATTGCGCCGACGCGTGCCTGACATCCCACCCCGTTTCCCCGACGTCCCCGACGCGTACCGCCATGACCCTCACTGCTTTCGCTCAACGTCTCATCGATGCCGTCGGCGCCGACAGCGTTCTCACTTGCGCAGACGACATTGCGCCCTGGCTCGCCGACTGGCGCGGCATGTATCGCGGCTGCGCGCAGGCCGTCGTGCGTCCGCGCTCGACGGAGGATGTCGCGCGGATCCTCGCGCTGTGCCAGAGCACCGCCACGCCCGTCGTGCCGCGCGGCGGCAACACGGGGCTGTGCGGCGGCGCCACGCCCGACAAGTCGGCGCACAACGTGGTGTTGAGCCTCGATCGCATGAACGCCGTGCGCAGTCTGGACACCATCGCCAACACGCTGGTGGCCGAAGCCGGCTGCATTCTCGAAGACCTGCAACGTACGGCGCGTGACGCGAACCGCCTGCTGCCGCTCAGTCTGGCGGCCGAGGGTTCGTGTCAACTCGGTGGCAATCTCGCCACGAACGCCGGCGGCGTGAACGTCGTGCGCTATGGCATGACGCGCGAACTCGTGCTGGGAGTGGAAGCCGTGCTGCCGAACGGCGAGATCCTCCACGGCCTGCGTACACTGCGCAAGGACAATACCGGTTACGACCTCAAGCAGTTGCTCATCGGCTCGGAGGGCACGCTGGGCGTCATCACGGCGGCGGCGCTGCGCCTGTATGCGCCCACGCCGGTGCGCCAGGTCGTGATTGCGGCGGTCACGTCGCCGCGTCAGGCGCTGGAACTCTACGAACTGCTGTTCGCCGAGTGCGGCCCGCGCATGCAGGCATTCGAATTCTTCACGGGCGAGTGCGTCGATCTGGTCATGGCCCATGTGCCCGGCGTACGCGCGCCGTTCGGCGAGCGTCATCCCGGTTACGTGCTGGTCGAACTGGCCGATACGGCCGACGAGCAGGCGCTGGGGGCGTTGCTCGAACGCGTGATCGAGACGGCTATCGAGCGCGATCTGTGTGCGGACGCCGTGGTGTCGTCCACGCTGGCCCAGGTCGAGGAGATGTGGAAGCTTCGAGAGGAAATTTCCGAGGCGCAACGTGCCGACGGTCCGCATCTGAAGCACGACATCTCGCTGCCGATCGAATCGATTCCGGCGTTCATGACGAGCGCCGAAGCGCGCGTACGAGGCGTGTGTCCGCAGGTGCGCCCATTCATCTTCGGCCATTTCGGCGACGGCAATCTGCACTACAACCTGTCGCGTCCGGCAGGCGCGCCGGCCGATTTCATGGCCCGGCAGGGCGAAGCGATCACGGCCGAAGTGCTCGACGAAGTGGCGCGTTTCGGCGGCAGCATCAGCGCCGAGCATGGCATTGGTCAACTCAAGCGGGACTACTTCGTAAAGTACAAGTCACCGCTGGAGTTGCGTCTGATGCGCGAGATCAAGGCCGTGTTCGACCCGGCCGGCATCATGAACCCTGGGAAACTGATCTAACTGAGGAGTCGACATGTCCGCAAGTTCCACCTCTGGCGCGCCGCTGTGTCTCGGGCCGCTGCCGGAGATCGATCCGCCCACGTTCGACGTGCCGTTCGGCGCTGTCGACACGCATGCTCACGTGGTCGCCGCCAGCGAGGCCTACCCGATGGTGCCCGAGCGCAGCTATACGCCGCCGCCCGCGCCTGAGGACAAATACCTCGCGATGCTCGACGCCACGGGCATGACCTACGGCGTGCTGGTGCAAATCAGCGTGTACGGCACAGACAACCGCTACATGCTCGAGACGCTGCGCCGTCACCCGGATCGGCTGCGCGGCATTGCCGTCGTATCGCCAGATGTGACCGACGCGCAACTCGAAGCGATGCACGCGGCGGGCGTTCGGGGGCTGCGCATCAACGTTCTGTTCGGCGGCGGCATCGGCTTTGCCGCAATGGAAACGCTCGCACATCGCATCAAGGATCTGGGCTGGCACATGCAGTTTCTGATGGACGTGAATACCTTGCCCGAATTGATGCCGCGCATGACGTCGTTGCCCGTGCCGGGCATCGTCGATCACATGGGGCACACGCCCGTAGCGCAAGGACTCGATTCGCCGGGCTTCTCCGCGCTTCGCTCGCTCGTGCGCGATCACGGCTACTGGGTCAAGCTCTCGGGCGCCTATCGCATCAGCGAACGGTTTCCGGCGTTCGACGATGTCACGCCGTTCGCACAGGCGCTGATCGAAGACGCTCCCGATCGCATGGTGTGGGGCAGCGACTGGCCGCATGTCTCGCTCACGCGCATGCCGAACACCGGCGCGCTGCGCAATCTGCTGCCGCAGTGGGCGCCGGACGCCGATATGCGCCGCCGCATTCTGGTGGACAACCCGGCGCGCCTGTATGGGTTCTGAATTTCACCCGATCCGGGCGCGTCGCGCGCTCTCGTAGTTCCAGAGGTACAGGAGGAGACAAGATGAATTGGTATCGCCAGATGAACAAGACCGAGCGGCATACGTTTGTCGCCGCGTTCGGCGGATGGGCGCTGGATGCGCTCGATTTCATGGTGTTCACGTTTGTGATTTCGACACTGATCACCGTGTTCAGCATCGACAAGGGACAGGCCGGCATGCTGGCGACCGTGACGCTGCTGTTCTCCGCTATCGGTGGGTGGCTTGCGGGGGTGCTGGCCGACCGCTTCGGGCGTGTGCGCATCCTTCAGGTCACGATTTTGTGGTTCTCCGTGTGCACGGTGCTCATCGGCTTCGCGCAGAACTTCGAGCAGATTTTCATCCTCCGGGCGCTGCAAGGACTGGGCTTCGGCGGTGAGTGGGCCGTCGGTTCGGTGCTCATGGGGGAGATCGTGCGCACCGAGTATCGCGGACGCGCCGTGGGCACGGTGCAAAGCGGCTGGGCCATCGGCTGGGCGGTGGCGGCGCTGTGCTACACGGCGTCGTTCTCGCTCCTGCCCGAAGCCTATGCCTGGCGCGTGCTGTTCTGGATCGGCGTGATTCCGGCGCTGTTCGTGCTCTTCATCCGAAAGAACGTGCCGGAGCCGGAACTGTTCGAACGCACGCGCAAACGCGAGGAGTCCGCAGCGAAACGCACGTCGGCATGGGCGATTTTCTCGCCCTCGCTCATCAAGACCACCGCACTCGCGGCGCTGCTGTGCACGGGCGTGCAGGGCGGGTACTATGCCGTGACGACCTGGCTGCCAACGTTCCTGAAGACGGAGCGGCACCTGTCGGTGATCGGCACCGGCGGCTACCTGCTCGTCATCATTCTGGGATCGTTCATCGGCTACCTGACGGGCGCGTATCTGACAGACCGTCTGGGACGCCGCGCGAACCTGCTGGTTTTCGCCGTGCTCTCGGGGGCGAGCATCTACGTGTACACGCAGATCCAGTTGAGCAACGATCAGATGCTGATCCTCGGCTTCCCGTTGGGCTTCGCGGCTTCGGGCATTTTCAGCGGCATGGGGGCGTACCTCACGGAGCTGTTTCCCTCGGCGGTGCGTGCGAACGCGCAGGGCTTCGCGTATAACTTCGGACGCGGCATCGGAGCCCTGTTCCCGAGTCTGGTCGGCTATCTGGCCAAGACGAGTGGCCTGGGCACCGCGATCGGCATGTTTGCCGGCGGCGCCTATCTCGTTGTCTTGGTTACCGCTTTCATGTTGCCCGAGACGAAAGGGCGGGAAATCGAGTAAGGTCGCAAGCCGGTTCGTATATTCGAGGGCGGCGCATGCCGGAGTGACGGCAGGCCGCCCGGTTTTTTGAGTCAAGGAGTTCCGCATGAAGATCCTGGTACCGGTCAAACGGGTGGTGGATTACAACGTAAAGGTTCGCGTGAAGAGCGATGGCACGGGTGTGGACATTGCGAACGTGAAGATGTCGATGAATCCGTTCGACGAAATCGCGGTGGAAGAGGCGGTGCGGCTCAAGGAGGCGGGCATTGCGACGGAAGTGATCGCGGTGTCGGCGGGTGTGGCGCAGTCGCAGGAGACGCTGCGCACGGCGCTGGCAATCGGGGCGGATCGCGCGATCCTCATCGAGTCGGACGACGAGTTGCAGCCGCTGGCGGTGGCCAAGCTGCTCAAGGCCATTGTCGAGAAGGAGCAGCCGCAACTGGTGATTCTTGGCAAACAGGCCATCGACGACGATTCGAATCAAACCGGTCAGATGCTCGCGGCGCTGGCGAAGCTGCCGCAGGCGACGTTCGCCTCGAAGGTGACGATTGCCGGCAACCGTGCGCAGGTCACGCGCGAGGTGGACGGCGGTCTGGAGACCGTGTCGCTGTCGCTGCCGGCGGTGATCACGACGGATCTGCGTCTGAACGAGCCGCGTTACGTGACGCTGCCCAACATCATGAAGGCGAAGAAGAAGCCGCTGGAGAGCGTCAAGCCTGCGGATCTGGGCGTTGACGTGAGCCCGCGCCTGAAGACGCTGAAGGTGGCCGAGCCGCCCAAGCGCAGCGCGGGTGTGAAGGTGGCGGACGTGGCAACGCTCGTCGAAAAGCTCAAGACCGAAGCGAAGGTCATTTAAGGGAGACGGCGAGATGAGCATTCTTGTCATTGCGGAACACGACAACCAGGCCCTCAAGGCGGCGACCCTCAATACGGTGACGGCGGCGCTGCAATGCGGCGAGGACGTGCACGTGCTGGTCGCGGGCAGCAACGCGAAGGAAGCGGCGCAAGCGGCGGCGCAAATTGCCGGTGTGAAGAAGGTGCTGCTGGCCGAGGCGGCTTACTTCGGGGAAGGCCTCGCGGAGAACATTGCCGACGAGGTGGTGTCGATTGCGGGCGCTTACTCGCACATCCTCGCGCCGGCCACGGCGTACGGCAAGAACATCGCGCCGCGCGTGGCGGCGCTGCTGGACGTGGCGCAGATCTCGGACATCACGAAGGTCGAGAGCGCGGACACGTTCGAGCGTCCGATCTACGCGGGCAACGCGATTGCCACGGTGCAAAGCTCGGACAAGGTGAAGGTCATCACGGTGCGCTCGACGGGTTTCGATCCGGCAGCGGCCACGGGCGGCAGTGCGGCGGTGGAAAGTGTGGCGGCCACGCCGGACGCGGGGGTGTCGCAGTTCGTGGGCCGTGAGGTGACGAAGCTCGACCGTCCGGAGCTGACCTCGGCGAAGATCATCGTCTCGGGCGGGCGGGGACTGGGCAGCGGCGAGAACTACACGAAGGTGCTCGAGCCGCTGGCGGACAAGCTGGGCGCGGCGCTGGGCGCATCGCGTGCGGCGGTCGATGCGGGTTACGTGCCGAACGACTATCAGGTCGGGCAGACGGGCAAGATCGTGGCGCCGCAACTGTACGTGGCGGTGGGGATCTCGGGTGCGATCCAGCACCTGGCTGGGATGAAGGATTCGAAGGTGATCGTGGCGATCAACAAGGATCCGGAAGCGCCGATCTTCTCGGTGGCGGACTACGGCCTGGTGGGCGATCTGTTCACGGTCGTGCCGGAACTCACGGGCGCGCTGTAAGCGTGCCGAAGCGGTAACGACACCGCAAGGCAGCAAGGCTGCGGGAGCCGATCCCGCAGCCGATTCGTATGGGGAGGCGGCTGGCAACGGTGCGCGTCCTCATCCGAATCGGGCATTCTCGAATGGCAAACGGGGAATAGCGATGGACAAAGTCGATTGCGTCGTGATCGGCGCGGGCGTGGTGGGACTGGCCGTTGCGCGAACGATGGCGATGGCAGGGCGTGAAGTGGTGGTGCTGGAGTCCGAGCGCGCCATCGGCACCGGTACGAGTTCGCGCAACAGCGAAGTCATTCACGGTGGCATCTACTATCCGCCGGGCTCGCTCAAAGCGAAGCTTTGTGTCGAGGGCAAACACCGTCTGTATGCGTTTTGCGAGACGCATGGCGTGGAGCATCGCCGGTGCGGCAAGTTGATCGTTGCGACCACGGATCATCAGCTCGCCCAGCTTGAGGCTATCGCTGCCAACGCACGTGCGAGCGGCGTCGATGATCTTCAATGGCTCAGTGCCGCCGAGGTTAGGCGACGCGAACCGGATTTGCACACGTTTGGTGCGTTGCTATCGCCGTCGACGGGCATCGTGGACAGTCACGGGCTCATGCTTGCGTTGCAGGGCGATGCGGAGAACGCCGGCGCCATGCTCGCGTTCGACGCGCGCGTCACGGGCGCCCATGTTGGCGGCAGTGGCGGCATCGAACTGCACGTCGAGACGCAGGGCGTCACCTCCATGCTGCTCGCCAACACCGTGATCAATAGCGCAGGCCTTCATGCCGTCGACATCGCACGCCGGTTCGAGGGGCTGCCGTCCGAACACATTCCGCCACGGTATTTCGCGAAGGGCAGCTACTTCTCGTGCGCGCAGCGTGCGCCGTTCACGCACCTCATCTATCCGGTGCCCGAGCCGGGCGGGCTGGGGGTGCATCTGACGCTCGATCTGGGCGGGCAGGCGCGGTTCGGTCCGAACGTCCAGTGGATCGACGAGATCGATTACACGGTCGATCCATCCGACGCCGACGGTTTCTACGCGGCAGTGCGGCGGTACTGGCCGGCGCTCGCGCACGGGGCATTGCAACCGGGCTATGCGGGAATCAGGCCGAAGATCAGCGCTCCGGGCGAGCCGGCGGCCGATTTTCGTATCGATGGACCAGCGGTGCATGGCGTGGCGGGACTCGTGAACCTGTTCGGTATCGAGTCGCCCGGCCTGACGGCGTCGCTGGCGATTGCGGAGGCGGTGAGCGCAGCGCTTTCCTGACGCGACACATCAAGCATGGCGCGAGTTGCGACTGGCGAATATGGCGAGATGGACCGCCCGGTCACATCTCGCGCATGGACGTTCTGCAAACGGCTATCCGGCTAACCCCGCAATACCCCCCGAGAGGGCGCGGACCGGCGTGCGGGCCGGGGGCATCAACGCACAGCGACCGGCGGCTTCCACGAAGCCGGGTTCGTCCAGAACACACCACGCAGGCGATCGGTGTCGCCGCACGGCGTGCTGCGGGCCGGTTTGCTGATCTGGCCTGCACAGGCGCTGATATCGCGGCCCGATTGTTGCAGGCGTTTCAGGATCGTATCGAGCATGCCCGATTCGCGCCATTCATTCAGTTTGCGACGGCAGGTCGGCACGGAAGGGTACTGCATGGGCAGTTTGGACCAGCTCTCACCGGTGAACAGCACCCACAAGACAGCATTGGTCAGCGTGCGCTGCTCGACTTGAGGGCGGCCGCGTCGTTCCGTACGGACCGGACGGTCGCAAATCAGATCACGCAGGGCGTGCCATTCAACGTCGCTCAGTTCATTAAACATAACACCTCGACCCAAAACAAACGGAGGCGCCGCAGGGGGCGAGTCCGGGTTTCGCGATCCGGCACGTCCGGTGCAATCTGGTGCGTGCTTATCGTCAAAACTCGGCCAAGGCGGCGTCGATCCCCGATGCTGGAAATACAAGCAACAAGCATGCCAGGACATCGGGTTCTCTTTTGAAGAACGCCGCGCTCGGGTCGAACCACACTGCGAAGGGAGCGTTTGACCAGCAAAAAAACGCCCACTTGGCAGGTGGGCGCAGCTCCTGAGTGGCAATTGGGATAGGCAATCGCAAAAGCGTCAGGAGAAAAGGAATACGTGCCTTTGGGTCTGTCCGGATCGTTTGTTTTTCTCGGATCAAACCACGGTGTCTCGCTCCACATGCGCCAGCTTGTCAAGCTTGCAGGCGCAATAATGACAAAAACCGCAAGTCGACGCGCTTCGGAATTACCCCCATTGCGGTGCATGGGTGGCGCCGCAGGCGAAGTGGCCCCGAATGGCGCAAAGCCAATGGGGGCCTGCCCTACATGGGTGCCCGCCTGCGCCCCGATAGGGCAACGTGACACGAGAACGGGCGCAACCTGTCGCAACCGGATCGCCCCGCGCGGCGCAACCCGGTCTCACCTGATGAGAAAGTGGCCCGGTAGCGTCGTGGTCTTCCGTCATGGCCGTGCGGCAGGACCGTAGCCTATAATGTGCGCCTTCCATGAATATCGTCTATCGGCTGCGCGGAACCGCCGCACACCGGTCGGCGCCTCAGTGCGCAAACGGCATGAGCAACGACAGCGATAACAAATACTCGGTCCCGGGCCTGGAGCGCGGCCTGCGCATTCTGATGACGTTCTCGGCGCGTGAGCCGGTACTCGCGGGCGCGGATCTGGCGCGGCGTCTGGATATTCCACGCTCAACGGTTTTCCGCCTGCTGCAAACGCTGGAAGCGGAGGGCTTCATCGAGAAGGCGGGCGATGACCGTCATTACCGGCTCGGCGTGGCCGTGCTGCGGCTGGGTTTCGAGTATCTCAACTCCCTCGAACTGACCGATCTGGGAACACCGGTCATCGAAAAGCTGCGCGATGCGACAGGCTTTTCCAGCCACATCCTGATCCTCGATCAGCGCGACGCCGTGTTCGTCGCCAAGGCCGCGAGCCGCGAACTGGTCTTCGGGACGGTACGGGTCGGCACACGTCTGCCTGCGCATGCGACAGCCGTCGGCCACATTCTGCTCGGCGATTACTCGTTGCCGTCGCTCAAGCAGCTTTACCCGGAGCGCAAGCTGGAAGCCTATACGGCCCATACGCCGACCACGGTCGAGGCGCTGTATCGCATCGTGCAGGAAGATGTCGCACGCGGCTACAGCATGAGTCAGGCGTTCTTCGAGCAGAACATTTCCACGATCGCCGCCCCGGTGCGCAACCATCGAGGACAGATCGCAGCCGTCATCAGCGTGACCATCCCTCAGGCCCGTGTCGAAGCCGACTTGCTCGAAAACGGTATCGTCGAAAAGGTGGTCTCGGCCGCCGACGAACTTTCCCACAAGCTGAACTACCGCGCCGAACGGGCAGGGGTCTCGGGCTGAGGCCCGGCATGCGCTTTTACGCAACCCCGCACAGACCAGCCAGAGCACCTCGCGCTGGCGCGGCGTGATCGATGCGAGCCACCGCATCAGCGTGATGTCGCCGCCCGTCGGCTCGCCGGCCTGGTGTCCATCTCCATGCGCGATGCCCCGTGGCGCCTCGACCGGTCCCTCACTGTGATCGTCCCTCGATGACAGATAGCGCTCGCCGCGCATCGGCGTCTGAAGCTCACCTATTTCCTTTCCTGCCTGCGTTGCGCCATGTGCGCGCCCCGTTCGGCGTCGCTATGCACGTCCGAGCCGTCTCGCAATTTTTTCCGCAGACGCGCGACAGCTTTCTCTTTAGCATCTGCGCAACATCAATAAATGCTTACTTATTTTCTGCTTGTCTCGCTGGAATCACTTCGCCATAATTGTCTCACCTATTAATCGTTGATTCATAGGTGAGACAATAACGATGCATCGGCCGGGACGTCGCACTGAATATCGACAGTGCCGGTACAGGGCGCAGACGGCCCTCGAAGCGTCAGGAAGTGAAACAGGAGTGGATGGTGAAGAGACGCAGTATCGGCGCAGCCTGCCTTCTGGTATGCGCTGGCGCGGCACATGCCGCAGGGGACTCGTTGCAGATTTACGGCACGGTCGACGACGGCCTCACTTACGTGAGCAATCAGGGTGGGGGACGTCTGTTCAAGATGGACGCCGGTATCGGTCAGCCCGATCGTTTCGGCCTCAAGGGACGCGAGGATCTGGGCGGTGGCCTTGCCGCGGTGTTTCAGCTGGAGCAGGGCTTCAATACGAGTTCGGGTGCACTGATCAACAGCGGCGTGGAGTGGAATCGGCAGGCGTGGGTCGGTCTGGCGAGCGATCGCTTCGGTACGGTGTCCATCGGGCATCAGACGGACTTCATGCAAGATGTCTCGATTCGCTATTCGAACGGATTTTGGCAGCACAATCTGTATGCCTATCACCCGGGCAACCTCGACAATCTGGCGAACTCGTCGCAGATCGACAACGCGGTGAAGTGGAACAGCACGAGCTTTCACGGGGTGACCGGCGGTCTGATGTATGGCTTCGCCGGAGCAAACGCGCTCGGGCGCACGGTCGGCGGCTACCTGAAGTACGACAATGGGCCGCTGTCGGTCGCCGCGACATACGTCAGCATCAACAAGCGGACGTTCGATTTCGCGTCGCGCTTCGGCGTCACGTCGATCTTCGGGCAGTCGGGGCTTTCGGCGACGAACGTATTCAGGTCGGACGCCGTCGACAACACCGGCATTGGCGCTTCGTACCGCATCTCGTCGCGCTGGAATGTCCACGCGCTCTATACCCGCAGCGAAGTTCGCGCGCCGGGCGGTTCGGGCAATATGTTCAACTACGACGTCGGCATGGAGTATCGCGTGACGGAGGCGAACGCGCTGACGCTGGGCTATTCCTATTCGTCGTTCAATCACACCCACTACAACCAGATCGAAGCGGGCGATCTTTTTTCGTTCTCGAAACGCACGCAATTGCAGGCGCAGGTGACGTACATCGCTGCCACGGGCAACAACCCGGCGGCGTCGTATCCGATCGGAGCGTCGAGCAATCACGATCAGATGTTGCTGCGCGTCGGGATGTATCACAGCTTCTAACTCGCGATGTCGTCGGGGCGGTCCGGTGCCGCCACGACGACGCCGGTGATGGCAGGTTCGCGGCGGCGCATACGAACGCCCCCGCACATTACGAGATTCAATATGTCAGTTTCTCTGCCCCCGTCGTCCACGCAGCGCCCGTCGAAGGTGCGCTACTGGATGCTTTTTCTGGTCTTCGTCGGCACGGTCATCAATTATGTCGACCGCGCCAATCTCTCGGTTGCCGCCCCGATGCTCAAGCAGGAGTTCGGCCTCGGCCCGGTCGAACTCGGCTTCATCTTTTCCGCTTACGCGTGGACGTACGTGATCGCCAATATTCCCGGCGGCTGGGTCATCGACCGTTTCGGCACGCGCGCCATCTACGGCGTGGCCATTCTCAGTTGGTCGGTGCTGACGTTCATGCAGGGATTCACATCGCGCTTCGCAACGCTCTTTGGCATGCGCCTGGGCGTGGGTGTCGCGGAAGCGCCGACTTTTCCGGTGAACAATCGTGTGGTCTCCATCTGGTTCGCGCAACGCGAGCGGGGTGTGGCCACGAGTGTCTATCTCGTGGGGCAATACATCGGCATGGCCGCGCTCACGCCGGTGCTGTTCTGGATTGCCCATACCTGGGGCTGGCGTGAAATTTTCTACGCGACCGGGTTGTTGGGCATCGTGTGGGCTGGCGTGTGGTTCCTCGGCTATCGAGATCCGGACAAGTGTTCGTGGGTGAATGCCGCCGAGCTTGCGCATATTCGCAGCGGCGGGGCGCTCGTCGAGGTCAAGTCGCCGCAAGGCGCCGCCGACGCGGCGTCGCAGAAATTCCCGTGGCGCAAACTGATGGTGCTGTTCCGCAACCGCCAGATCATCGCCATCTGCGTGGGTAAGTTTGCGTCGCTCTCGTCGCTGTACTTCTTCCTGACCTGGTTCCCGACGTATCTGATCTCCGAGCGTCACATGACGGTGCTCAAGGCTGGCGGCATGACGTCGGTGCCGTTCGTGGCGGCGTCCATCGGTGTGGTTTGCGGAGGCTTGCTCTCCGACTGGCTGCTGCGCCGCGGTGTTGCGGTCGGTACGGCACGCAAGACGCCGATCGTCACGGGTCTTCTGCTGGTGCCGACGATGTCGCTCACGGTCCTGACCGACGCCAACTGGCTCGTGATCGCCATCATGTCGTTCGCGTTCTTCGCTCAGGGCGTGGCATCGGCGTCGTGGTCGCTCGTCGCGGATATTGCCCCCCGGGGCATGGTCGGTATCACCGGCGGTGCGGTGAACTTCGCCGGGAATCTCTCGGGCATCATCACGCCGATTGCTATCGGCTTCATCGTGAAAGCGACGGGCTCGTTCGGCTGGGCGCTGGGCCTCATCAGCATTTTCGCCATCGCGGGCGTGCTGTGCTACTTGCTGCTGCTCGGCGAGGTGAAGCGCATCGAACTGGACGACGACGAGCGCGGCGGGCGCCACGTGGTCGGGACCAAGGCACGTACCATTTGACACGTTCGACACGTTCGACATGTTCGACATGTTCGACTGCGCGGTTGCCGTGCGTCAGGCCTCCACGGCCTGACGGCGGTAATCGCCGGGACGCGCGCCCGTCCATTTGCGGAAGGCCCGGAAGAAAGCGCTCGGATCCGCGAAGCCGAGCGAGAGCGCAATCTCCAGCATCGGCTTGGACGTGTGGCACAACGCGTGAATCGCGAGGTCGCGTCGCAGTTGGTCCTTGATCGACTGGTACGACTGGCCTTCGTCCTCTAGCCGACGGCGCAACGTCGAGGGTGTCGTATGGAATTCCTCCGCCAGCGCTTCGAACGCTGGCCAGCTATCCGTCGGCAGGGTCTTCAGCCGCCGCCGTACGCGCGCCACCATTCCCTTGGTGTTCTTGTATTTGAGAATGATGTTGCCGGGGGCCGCTCGCAGGAAGTCCTTCACACTCACCTCGTTTTGCACGACCGGCAGATCCAGACATGCCGCGTCGAACGCGATGGCCGTATGCGCGGCATTGAATACCAGGCGCGCCGAATACATCGTCCGGTATTCGTCGCTATAGACCGGTTCGTCGAAGGCGAAATAAGCGGTACTCAATGTGACGCGGCGGGCGATCAGCCAGCAGGTCAGCGCGTAGAAAAGGATCAACAGCGTTTCGTGCCCGAAGATGCGCGGCGCCTGAGCGTCCGCTCGCTCATGGATTTCGAGCCGGGCGAGCGCGCCGTCGCGCACGAGATGCATCTCCAGATCGTCGAGCAACAATCCGAAGAAACGCGAGGCGCGCTGCAACGCCTGCTCCAGCGTGCGGCAGGTAACGACGCTGTAACAGAGCATCGCAAAGCTGCCGACCTTCATACGACGCGAATCCTGACCGAAGAATTCGTCGTCCAGCGCGTGGCTGATGAGTTGCCACAGACGCGCATATCGATCGGCCGATACGCGACCTTGCGGATGCATCAGCAGCGATGGCGCAATGTCGGCAGCGCGCAACAATGCTGCCGGGTCGCCGCCGAGTCGCTCGACGTGCGCCAATGCGTTGATGACGAAATGTATCGAAATGCTGCCTTTTTCCATGCGTCGCGAATCGGAACCAGCGGAGTGCCGTAGCAAGGGAACGCAGGAATTCTAGCAGTGCGGTCCCTGACGGCGCTTCCGGTGCCATCCGAAAATCGGATCGGATGGTTCCGAATTCGCGTGTCTTGCGTGTTTCGTTTGTCACGTTGCCCAAAAAAGTGATGCTGGCAGTGCCATTCGCGACGCGATGCCGATACGGTGGACGGGATTACTTCGGTGCCATGCGCAATGCCCCGTCGAGGCGAATCACTTCGCCGTTGATCATGGTGTTCTCCACGATATGACGGACCAGTGCGGCATATTCGGACGGACGTCCAAGGCGAGGCGGGAACGGGACCGAGGCTCCCAGCGCTGCCTGAACTTCCGGGGTCATGCCTGCCATCATCGGTGTCTCGAAAATGCCGGGGGCAATCGTTACGACGCGCACGCCCACGCGGGCCAACTCGCGCGCCGCCGGCAACGTCAGGGCGGCAACGCCCCCCTTCGACGCCGCGTAGGCGGCCTGACCTATCTGCCCGTCGAACGCCGCAACGGACGCGGTGTTCACAACCACGCCGCGCTCGCCTTCGGCGTCGGCTGTGCCCTCCGCCATGGCAGACGCCGCAATGCGCAGCACATTGAACGTGCCGATCAGATTCACATTGACGATTCGCGCAAAGCTATCGAGCCGATGCGGACCCTGTTTGCCGAGAATACGTTCCCCGATCACGAGGCCGGCGCAATTGACGACACCGTTAAGCGCGCCAAATGCGTGCTTCGCGGTCTCGACCAGGCGCTGAACGTCGTCTTCGCGGGTGATGTCGGTAGCGACGAAGCGAGCGGCGGCACCCAGGGCGTCCGCCTGTTTCGCGCCCGCCTCGGCGTTGATGTCGCCGAGTACGACCCTGGCGCCCGCGTCGACGAACATGCGAGCGGTTGCGGCGCCGAGGCCGGACGAGGCGCCGGTAACGAGAAAGACACGGTCCTTGATTTGCATGATCTGCCTATTCCGAAAGAGTCCCGAAAGAGTCGACAAATGGTGTTCAGGCCACGTTGGCCGACGCTTGCGCAGCCTTCGCGATTTCCTGGTTGCGCAGAATGAAACGCTGGAGTTTTCCGCTCGGCGTCTTGGGCAGTTCCGTGACGAATTCCACTTCGCGCGGATAGGCATGCGTCGACAAACGGCGCCGCACGTGTTCTTGCAATTCGCAGGCGAGTGCATCGGACGGCGCGTATTGCGCGTGCAGTACCACGAACGCCTTCACCAGCTCCGTGCGCTCCGGATCCGGCTTGCCCACGACGGCCGTCTCGATCACTGCCGGATGTTCGATCAGGGCGCTCTCGACATCGAATGGGCCGATGCGATAGCCCGACGATGTGATCACGTCGTCGTTGCGTCCGACGAAACTGATGCTCCCGTCGGCGTTGCGCTCCACGGTGTCGCCGGACAGGTAATAGTCGCCCACGAACGCGGGCGTTTCGCGCTCCCAGTAGCCACCGAACCACATCAGCGGCGAGCGCTTGCGATCCAGTGCGAGCACGCCCGGCACCCCCACGGGACACTCCCGGCCTTCGTCGTCGAGTACGACGACGCGATGCCCCGGCGACGCAAAGCCCGCGGCCCCGGCCTGCACCGGGTGGGCGAGCGCATGGTGATTGCATACGACCATGCCGAGTTCCGTCTGCCCGTAATGGTCGTGGATGGTCACGCCCAGGTGCTCCGAGAACCAGCGAATGACTTCGGGGTTGAGCGGTTCGCCGGCGCTCGACACGGCCCGCAGGCGCCCCTTTACCGGCGCTGCGGCCTTCTCGCCCCCTGCAATTAACAGGCGGAATGCCGTGGGCGAACCGGCAAGATTGGTGATGCCGAGCTTGCGGATGATGCGATAGGTGCTCTCGACGTTGAAAGGACCGTCGTAGAAGGTTGTGGGAACGCCCATGGCGAGCGGTCCCGTGACCGCGTAATAGAGCCCGTAGGCCCAGCCCGGATCGGCAATGTTCCAGAAGGTGTCATGCGGCGTGAGATCGACGGCGTCGCGCATGTAACCGACGAAGGCCATGATGGCGCGCAGCGGCACCATGACCGGTTTGGCGGCGCCCGTCGTGCCCGAGGTGAACATCATCATGAAAGGATCGTCGCCGCGACGCATGACCGGTGCGAATTCCGCGTCATGCTGCTCCACCTCATGCCAGAAACTGAAGTCACCGCGTTGCACGCCTTGCCCCTTCGGCGCACTGACGGTCACTACAGGCGGGCAGTTCGTCACTTCGTCGAGCTTCACGCGGTTCGTCGCGTCGGTCACTACGAGCTTGCTCTGCGCGCTGTGCAAACGGTGCTCGATCGCCTTCGGTCCGAACGCGGTGAAGAGCGGCTGATAGACCGCGCCGGCCCGCCACGTGCCGAGAATCGTCACGAGCAATTCCGGGGTGCGCGGCAACAGGCCGCTGACACGGTCGCCAGGCTGCACCCCCTGCTCGCGCAGAAAGTTGGCGAAGCGTGCGCTGAGCGTTTGCAGTTGCCTGAACGTCAACGTCTGGCTCGTGCCGTCCTTTCCTTCCCAGAAAAGCGCGATGCGCCCGGGGAGGGCGTGACGGTCGCAACACTCGACGCAGGCATTCATTGCGTCAAGGTTGCCGTCCAGCGTGGCGCGTACCGTGGCGTCCAGATCGAACGCCGCGTAGGCCTGGGCATAGTCCGCGGTCATGGGCTGTCTCCTGTTGTGAAATCCATCCTAATGCGCGGCGCTTACGACAGGCAATGTCCAAACGGGTCAGAGTGCGTGAGGGATTTATCCACTCCGCAAATAGGGGGTTGCGCGGTGCAGCAATGCTGCCGCGGGCGTTGCGGTGCAATGGCGGCCGGGGGCAATCGGCCGCGGCAAGGGTTTGTCCTGATCGGAATTCGGAGGATTCCGATGGCAATTTCCCTCATCCAATTTGCCGTTTTTGGCTATGGTGCCAAGACGCCGCGATCCCTACACTGGAGCCCATCGACATGGCGCAGGAGGCCGACATGGATTTCTTTACCGAAGACCAACGCATGATTCGCGACATGGCGCGCGCTTTTTCCCGCGAGCAACTCGCACCGAACGCCTCGCAGTGGGACAAGGACTGCGCGCTGCCCGACGCCATGGTCGCGCAGATGGGCGAACTGGGATTGCTCGGCATGATGGTGCCCGAGCAATACGGCGGCTCGTACACGGACTACACCGCATATGCTCTCGCGATGGAGGAGATCGCGGCCGGTTGCGCATCGACGGCCACCATGATGTCCGTTCACAACTCTGTCGGATGTGCGCCGATCCTGAAATTCGGTACGGATGCGCAACGCGGGCACTGGCTGCCGGATCTGGCGGCGGGCCGGAAGATCGGCGCGTTCTGTCTGACCGAGCCGCAGGCGGGCTCCGAGGCGAGTAATCTGAAAACGCGGGCCGAGCGCCGGGGCGGCAAGTGGGTGCTCAACGGCAGCAAGCAATTCGTGACGAACGGCAAACGCGCGGCGGTCGCCATCGTGTTTGCCGTGACGGACCCCGCTGCCGGCAAGCGCGGCATTTCGGCGTTCATCGTGCCCACGGACACCCCGGGGTTCGAAGTCGGGCCTCCCGAGCACAAGCTGGGTATCCGCGCGTCGGACACGTGTCCGATTACGCTCGTCGACTGTGAGCTCGGCGACGACGCCATGCTCGGCGAACCGGGGCAGGGACTGAAGATCGCGCTGTCGAACCTGGAGGGCGGGCGCATCGGCATTGCGGCGCTCGCGCTCGGCGTGGCGCGTGCGGCATTCGAAGCGGCGTTGCAATATGCGAACGAGCGACAGCAATTCGGCAAGCCGATTCGTGAGCATCAAAGCGTCGCGAACATGCTCGCCGACATGACGACACGGATCAATGCGGCGCGCTTTCTCATTCTTCACGCAGCGGCGTTGCGCACGCAGGGATTGCCGTGCCTGTCGGAGGCGTCGCAGGCGAAGCTCTTCGCGTCCGAACTGGCCGAGTGGGTGTGCACCCATGCGATCCAGATTCACGGGGGGTACGGTTATCTCGAAGATTATCCGGTCGAGCGCTACTACCGCGATGCACGCATCACGCAGATCTACGAAGGCACCAGCGAGATCCAGCGTCAGGTCATCGCGCGTGCACTCGATTGAACGCCAGTCGCATCTCTCGTTTCTCCCCTCTCGTTTTCGCATCAGGAGAAAGGCCAGTGAACTTGCACGACAGCGCGCGCGAAACGCAGGACGAAGTGTTGTTCGAGGTGACGAACGGCTTCGGTGTGATCACGCTCAACCGGCCGAAAGCGCTTAACGCGATAACGCACGGGATGGTGCGGGCCATGTGGCAACAACTCGGTGCATGGGCCGAGGATCCTGCGGTGCTGGCCGTGCTGATCGAGGGCGCGGGCGAAAAGGCATTTTGCGCCGGCGGCGACGTTCGGGCGCTGTACGAAAGCCGGGTGAATCATGCCGATCGCCATCAGGCGTTCTTCATCGACGAATATCGGCTCGACTATTTGATTCACCGATATCCGAAGCCGTATATCGCGCTGATGGATGGCATCGTGATGGGCGGGGGGATGGGCGTGGCGCAGGGGGCGGCGCTGCGCATCGTGACGGACCGCACGCGTCTGGCCATGCCCGAGACCGGCATCGGGCTGTTCCCGGATGTCGGTGCCAGCTGGTTCCTTGGGCACCTCGCGCCCACGCTCGCGCGCTATCTTGGTCTTTGTGGCACAACGATCACCGCCGCCGATGCGCTGTACTGTGGTCTGGCAGATGTCTGGCTCGACGGCGAGGGCTGCGCGCGATTGCGTGAGATGCTGCGTCGGTTCGACTGGTGCGAGGTGACGGCTGAGGCGGTGGCTGGGGCAGCGGGCGAGACCAGCGCAACAAGGGATGCGAGGGATGTAAGGGACGTGAGGGAAGCGAGCAATGCGATGCGCCGGAACGATCGCAATCGCGTTATCGACGCCACGCGTGTGCTCGATGCCCTGCGCGCTGCGATTCTGCCGCTTGGCCGGACGTCGACGGACGCGGCGCCGCTGGCCGGTGTCAGGGCCACGCTCGACAAACATTTCAGCGCGCTGGATGTGCCGGGTATCGTGGCGTCACTACGCGCAGACACGGACGACCCGTGGGCCGCCGAGACCCTCGCCCTGCTGCAACAGCGCTCGCCACTCAGTCTGTGCGTGACCGACCGGCAGTTGCAGAAGGGGCGACGCCTCGATCTGGCCGACGCGTTCCGCATGGAACTGGTGCTGGGCCATCACGCATTTGCGTCGGGCGATTTCGTCGAAGGCGTTCGCGCGCTGCTGATCGACAAGGACAAACAGCCGCGCTGGCGCTATCGCACGCTCGCCGACGTTCCCGTTGCGCAAGTCGATGCGTTCTTCGTCTCGCCGTGGGCCGAAGGGGCGCATCCGCTCGAAGCCTTGGGCAGCGGCGGGCGGTAGCGGCGGCATGGGCCGTCGGGCACGAACAGGCACGGCGAGACCGGCGAAGCATCGGCGCATCGATGCTTCGAGGCATCGGGGCACGACGGCACCACGGCACCACGGCATCGGGGCATCGGGGCATCGGGGCATCACGGCATTACGGCATCACGGCACCACGGCCCCACGGCCCCACGGCATCACGGCATCACGGCATCACGGCACCACGGCACCACGGCATCACGGCACCACGGCACCACGGCACCACGGCATCAAGACAGCCCGGCATTCAAGGCATCAAGGCATCGTCACGTGTGGCAACGCCTGTGACGGAACGACAGGCCAACAGGCCGACAGGCGCAACGGGATGCGACGCAAGGGAGATTGAACTCGGCCCAACGCATGCGACAATGCCGGTTTTGCGGGGGACCGCACAATCCGTTGGAGTCCAGATGCTCGTCGAAATTGCCCGTCTGCTGCTAGACCTCGTCTTCTCGCTATTCGGCGCCTTGTTGCTATTACGTGTGTGGATGCAGGCGACTCGGCTGCCCCCGCGTAATCCGCTCTCGCAAGGCGTGTTCCAGTTCACCAACTGGATCGTGTTGCCACTGCGGCGTATCGTGCCGGGCGTGGGGGGAATCGACTGGGCTTGCGTGATCGGCGCATGGCTTGCGGCCATTGCCTATCTGGTGCTCATCACTGCGGTGGTGGGGGTGTCGCCGGTCTCGGTGTTCCCGCGTGGCTTGCTCGTGGCGCTGGTACTGGTGGCCAAGTGGGGCGCGAATCTGGTGATGTGGCTCACGCTGCTCATGGCGGTGCTGTCATGGGTGAATCCCCGTGCGACCGCCATGCCGATTCTCCAACACCTGCTCGATCCGCTGCTGCGTCCCATCCGCCGTGTCATTCCGATGGTCGGCGGCTTCGATCTGTCGCCGCTGGGACTCTTCCTGCTGATGCAGATTCTGCTGATCGTGCTCGCGCGCTTAAGCCTGTTTTTCGCGACCCTCTGAGGCATCGGCAGGCAGCGCGGCTGCCTGCTCCAACCCGGAGGCGTCCTGAACCCGTCCGGAAGTCCGACCCGATGCAGCCTGTCTCGGCGCCCCGGCAACTTCCATCTGTCCGGCAGCCGGACTTCTCATCTCGTGGCCCACGCTCCCCGTGGGCCTCATCGACAGGCGCGGCGCCTTCACGCGCTCGCCGCCCGAACGCTCCAGTCCCAGACGTTGCAATACACGATGACCGTCTTCGGTCACGCTCACTTTCGTTTGTCCCTTATCCACCGCCACATCGACGAGGCGCGCTTGCGCCAGCGCGGCGAGATCGGGCGATTCGAGCGCATCGGCGTCGATAGGGCCAAGGGAGGCGGCCGCCAGCAGCAGCGTGGCGATTTCATGCGGGCTCAGCATGGTCATGCTCCTTGAGGCGAATTGCGTTCACGTCGACGTAATCAGGGTAGTGGGCAGATGTAAGCCCACGACTACGCCATGTTTACTGCCCGTTACGACTCACCTCCGACCAAGCCTCCCCAGGCGGTCCTGTCACTGTCCTGTGAATCTGTTGTTGCCCGACGTGTTTCCTGACGCATTGCTTCGTGCGACGCGCCGGTCCGACATCCACCGGCAGCGAAACAGTACTTCGGCGTACTTCAGCATCGGATCGCAACGCCTCCGGCAAGTTCGTGCATTCGGGTTTCCCCTAGTATGCCCGCTCATGACGTATGGCGGTCGCCCATCCCCCTTGTTTTGACAGGGTTTGTCGCGCACGGATGGGAAGTCGCGCGCCGTGCCGCGCGTCTCGTGGCGTTTGAACTATTTTTTTTCTTTTGACGGGGTGCTGATGAAAATATACTTTCCTTCACTCTGAAGGATTACCGCCATCCATGATCGACGCCGACTCGTTGCCCGCCGATTTGCCGCTCACTGAGCGGATCGTGCGCGCCATGCCCGAACTGACGCCTGCGCAACAACGCATGGCGGCGTTTGTGCTCGACAACACGTTTCGTGCGGCGACCATGCGTATCGATGAGTTTGCCGATGCCGTCGGCGTCTCGCTCGCGACGGTCAACCGGTTCGCACGCGCGCTCGGGTTCGACGGTTACCCGCAATGCCGCGCGGCGATGGTGCGCGGTTACGAGGCGACGCTCGCGCCGATCGAAAGTCTGCGCACGAGCAAGGCTCAGGCGAGCGCCAGTGCCGACGTGATGGCGGCCTCGCTGGCGCAGGCCGTCGAGAATCTGGACTGGACGCGTCGTGCGCTTGACGCCGGGACATGCGAGCGCGCCATCGAATCGATCTTGCAGGCCCACCGCATCTACGTGCTGGGCCTTGGCGCCAGCGGTTACCTCGCGGGTCTGTTGCATCACGGCCTCGATCCGTATTGCGAAAACGTGCAATCGGTTGTCGGGGCGGGCGGCTCGACGCATGCCGCACGTCAGCTTTTCAAGCTGCGTGAGGGCGATCTCGTGATCGCGCTGGGCTTCCCGCGCTATGTGTCCGACACTGTGACCCTGTGTCGCCGTCTGCGCGGACGCGGCGTTTCCGTGATGGTGCTCACCGACAGTCCCACATCGCCATTGGCCCCACTGGGCGACATTGTGATCTTCGTGCGTAGCAAGCCGCGTCTGTCGAGCAATTCCGAAGCAAGTGTGCTGGCAATGATCGACGCGATTTGCGACGCCGTCGCCCAACGTGCCAAACACGCCGTCGATCGCGCGACCGAACTGACCGATTTCCTGTTGCCGTGGCTGGACTCGGCGTCGTTGAGCGCCCCCGGTGCGCCGAACGCGCCAGCCAATGCGGCGGCCTCGGGGCGTGTGGTCACACCGCGACGCAGCGTCGGGACGGCGGCGGCCAGTGCCACCGCAACGGCACTCTCGAGTGCGGCGGCTGCGGCGACGGCCGCCATACCAGGAATCCCGAACCCGGCCCATCAGGGCGCCCCCCGTCATGTAGCGAGCACGGCGTCCGGCACATCGTTTGCCGGTATGGCCGGGCAGGACAGAAAGGACAAAGCATCATGAGTCACGCCCCACGCGCGGTCATCGCCATTCACGGCGGCGCCGGAACGATCAGTCGCGATACGTCGCCCGAAGAGCTCAAGGCTTATCACGAGGCCCTCGCCGACGTGCTGCGCGCCGCTCAGGCGGTGCTCGCCGCAGGCGGCTCGGCGCTGGACGCGGTGACCGAAGCCGTGCGCCACCTCGAAGACTGTCCGCGCTTTAATGCCGGACGCGGCGCCGTGTTCACACACGAAGGTACGCACGAACTCGATGCCGCCATCATGGACGGCGCCACGCTCGACGCCGGTGCCATCGCGTGCGTGCATCGTGTGCGCAACCCGATTCTCGCTGCCCGCTCGGTGCTCGAGCGCAGCGCGCACGTGCTGCTCGTGGGCGAAGGCGCGGAAGCGTTTGCCGCCGCGAACGGTGCGCAACTCGTGGAGCCCGAGTACTTTTTCACCGAGGCGCGATACGCGCAGTTGCAGCGCGCGCTTGCCGATGCTGCCGTCGCACTCGATCACGACATGCCGCTCAGGAAGGAGCCGATCGATCCGGACAGCAAGTTCGGCACGGTCGGCGCGGTGGCGTGCGACATGCACGGGCACGTGGCCGCGGCGACCTCAACGGGGGGGATGACGAACAAGGCCGTTGGTCGCGTGGGCGATTCGCCGCTGATCGGCGCCGGCTGCTATGCGAACGACGCAACGGCTGCCGTCTCGGCGACGGGCACGGGCGAGGCGTTCATCCGGGCTGTCGCCTGCTACGAAGTGAGCGCGTTGATGGCGTACGCCGGCTTGTCGCTGAACGACGCCGCCGAGCGCGTGATCCGCGAGCGGTTGCCGCGCGTGAACGGCCGCGGCGGCCTGATCGCGGTGGACGCGCAGGGCAATGTGGCGCTGCCGTTCAACACCGAAGGGATGTATCGCGGCGTGGCCCGCGTGGGCGAGACGCCGGTGACGGCCATTCACGAGTGAGCCAGGGCGCCCCCGGTACCGGATTGTGCAAGTGAAGATGAGTGAGGACAGGCGTGGCTGAGCGTAAGACAACCCCTACGATTTCGTTGCCCGACGAGCGCGTGCTCGACGTGAGCGGTATGACCGTGCAGTTCGCGACGTCCGAGCGCGTGGTCACGGCCGTGCGCGACCTGTCCTTCCATGTGGATCGTGGCGAGACGCTCGCCATCGTGGGCGAATCGGGCTCCGGCAAGTCCGTTACCTCCCTCGCGGCCATGCGGCTCGTCGAGAACGGTGGCGGCCGCATCACCCAGGGCTCGATGATCATGCGCCGCCGCAACGGCAAGCTCGTCGATCTCACGCGCGCGAGCGGCAGCACCATGCGCAGCATTCGCGGCGCCGACATGGCGATGATCTTCCAGGAACCGATGACCTCGCTCAACCCGGTGTTTCCGGTCGGCGAGCAGATCGCGGAATCCATTCGTCTGCACCAGGGCAAGGACGTTGCCGCGGCGCGCGCCGAGGCCCTGCGCATGCTCGAACTCGTACGCATTCCCGAAGCGCGGCGCGTGCTCGGGCGCTTTCCGCACCAGCTCTCGGGCGGCATGCGCCAGCGCGTGATGATCGCAATGGCGCTCTCGTGCAAGCCGGGGTTGCTGATCGCCGACGAGCCGACCACGGCCCTCGACGTCACGATTCAGGCGCAGATTCTGCAACTGATTCGCGCGCTGCAAGACGAGATGCACATGGGCGTCGTGTTCATCACGCACGACATGGGCGTGGTGGCCGAAGTGGCCGATCGCGTGCTGGTCATGCACCGCGGCGACAAGGTCGAAGAGGGCCGGTCGGCGGACATCTTCGCCGCGCCGCGCGAGCGCTACACGCAGGCGCTGCTCTCGGCGGTTCCCCGTCTCGGCTCGATGCAGGGCACGGATCTGCCGGCGCGCTTCCCGTTGCTGCGCTACGACGCCCCGGCCGACGCCGCGCCTGCCGACGAAACGCCGCAGCCCACTGTCAGGACCGACGCGGGCCCGATCCTGCGCGTCAAGGACCTCGTTGCGCGCTTTGACGTGCCCTCGGGCTTCTTCGGTCGCGTAAAGCAGCGCGTGCACGCGGTCGAGCGCGTGAGCTTCGATCTCTATCCGGGCGAGACACTTGGCCTGGTGGGCGAATCCGGTTGCGGCAAATCGACTACCGGCCGCGCACTGCTGCGTCTGGTCGCGAGCCAGGGCGGCTCCATCGAGTTCGGCGGCAAGCCGATTCACGACCTCGCCGGTCGCGCATTGCAGACCCTGCGCCGCGATATTCAGTTCATCTTCCAGGACCCGTTCGCCTCGCTGGATCCGCGCCTGACGGTCGGCTTCTCGATCATGGAGCCGTTGCTGGTGCACGGTGTCGCGAGTGGCGCCGAAGCCGAAAAACGCGTGGCCGAATTGCTCGAGCGTGTGGGGCTGCCCGCCGAATACGCGCAACGTTATCCGCATGAGTTCTCGGGCGGGCAGCGTCAGCGTATTGCCATTGCGCGGGCGCTGGCGCTCAAGCCGAAGGTCGTGATCGCCGACGAATCCGTCTCGGCGCTCGACGTCTCCGTGCAGGCCCAGATCATCAACCTGATGCTGGACCTGCAAAAGGAGTTCGGCATCGCGTTCCTGTTCATTTCGCACGACATGGCGGTCGTGGAGCGCATCAGCCACCGTGTGGCGGTGATGTTTCTCGGCCAGATCGTCGAGATCGGGCCGCGCCGCGCGATCTTCGAAAACCCGCAACATCCGTACACGAAGAAGTTGATGTCGGCCGTGCCGATTGCCGATCCCGCGCGCCGCCATGCCAAACGGGAATTGCTGACGGAAGAGATTCCGAGCCCCATTCGCCTGGTCGGCGACGAGCCGCAGGTGCAGCCGCTGGTGGAAGTCGGCGCGGGGCACTTCGTGGCGCGTCACCGCGTGGCCGGCGCGTACTGATGGACGAAGGCATCCGGTGTCCCCGCGGCACGAAAGGCCGGGCAGGTTTCATGCAGTGTCAGGCAGTCATTAGCAGTTTGCGCAGTTGCAAGTCTTTGTAGTCACCATAATGCCCGCCAAGTGGCGCAGTCGAACGACTCGCCCGCGGCGACCCCGTCAGACCAGAAGGAGAAAGACAGATGTCGAAAAACGTTTTGTTGGGCGCTCGCTGGAAAACCGCGCTTGCGTCCGTCGCTGTGGCGTCCGCCGTGTTCGGCGCCGCCCCGGCGTTCGCCGCCAAGGATGTCGTGATGGCCGTGCAGTCGACCTTCACGACGATGGACCCGTACGACGCGAACGACACGCTGTCGCAGGCTGTCGCGAAGTCGTTCTACGAAGGCATGTTCGGTTTCGACAAGGACATGAAGCTCGTGAACGTGCTGGCCGAAAGCTACACGGTCTCGCCGGACGGTCTCGTCTACACGATCAAGCTCAAGCCGGGGGTGAAGTTCCAGGATGGCACGAACTTCGACGCCGCCGCCGTGAAGGCAAACTTCGACCGCGTGACGAATCCGGACAACAAGCTCAAGCGCTACAACCTGTACAAGGAAATCGCCAAGACGGAAGTCGTCGATCCGCACACGGTGAAATTCACGTTGAAGGAAGCGTTCTCGCCGTTCATCAACACGCTGGCCCACCCGTCGGCCGTAATCATTTCGCCCGAAGCGCTCAAGAAGTACGGCAAGGACATCGCCTCGCATCCGGTCGGCACCGGCCCGTTCGAGTTCGTCGAATGGAACCGTACCGATTACGTGAAGGTGAAGAAGTTCGACGGCTACTGGAAGAAGGGCTATCCGAAGGTGGACACGATCACCTTCAAGCCGGTCGTGGACAACAACACGCGTGCAGCCGTCATGCAGACGGGCGAAGCGGGCTTCGCCTTCCCTGTGCCGTATGAACAGGCCGACGGCCTGAAGGCCAGCGGCAAGGTCGACGTGATCGCCGGTCCGTCGATCATTCAGCGCTACGTGAGCTTCAACACGAAGCAAAAGCCGTTCGACGACGTCCGTGTGCGTCAGGCCATCAACTACGCCATCAACAAGGAAGCGCTGGTGAAGGTGGCTTTCGCGGGCTACGCCACGCCGGCCGACGGTGTGGTGCCCAAGGGTGTGGACTACGCGGTCAAGACCGGGCCGTGGCCGTACAACCCGGCCAAGGCCCGGGAATTGCTCAAGGAAGCCGGTTACCCGAACGGTTTCGAGACCACGCTGTGGTCGGCCTACACGTACACCACGGCCCAGAAGGTGATTCAGTTCGTGCAGCAGCAACTGGCGCAGGTCGGCATCAAGGCGCAGGTTCGCGCCCTGGAAGCCGGTCAGCGTGTCGAACTCGTCGAGTCGGCCCCGGACCCCGAGAAGGCCCCGGTGCGCATGTACTACGTGGGCTGGTCGTCCTCGACGGGCGAAGCCGACTGGGCGCTGCGCCCGCTGCTGAGCTCGGAGTCGTTCCCGCCGAAGCTCTTCAACACCGCGTACTACAAGAACGAGGCGGTCGACGCCGACTTCAGCAAGGCGCTGCTCACGACCGACCGTGCCGAGAAGACGAAGCTGTACACCGACGCACAACAGAAGATCTGGAACGACGCGCCGTGGGCGTTCCTCGTGACGGAAAAGCTGCTGTACGCACGTAACAAGAACCTGACGGGCGTGTACACGATGCCCGACGGCTCGTTCAACTTTACCGACATCTCGATGAAGTGATCGACGGCGCCATCGGCGAAGTCGATGTTCCTCGCGCCGCCGGCTCCGGCTGGCGGCGCGCTCTACCGCAAGACATGGTTTTGGCAAGACGTTCGGCAAGATTGCGATGCTCAATTACTTTCTCAAACGGCTGCTCGGCCTGATCCCCACGCTGCTCATCGTGGCCGTGCTGGTGTTCGCGTTCGTGCACATGTTGCCGGGCGATCCGGCGCGTCTGGCGGCAGGGCCGCAGGCGGACGAGGCGACCGTTGCACTCGTGCGTCAGGATCTCGGCCTCGACAAGCCGTTGCTCACCCAGTTCACGACGTTCATCACGCACGCGGTGCGCGGTAACTTCGGGCTGTCGATGCGCAGCAAGCAACCGGTGTCGGAAGAAATTGCCAGCCGTTTCCTGCCCACGCTGTGGCTTACGCTGGTCAGCATGATCTGGTCGGTGCTGATCGGCATGGGCCTTGGGGTGGCGTCCGCCGTGTGGCGCAACCGCTGGCCCGACCGGCTGGGCATGACGTTCGCGGTCTCGGGGATCTCGTTCCCGGCATTCGCTCTGGGCATGCTGCTCATGCAGATTTTCTCGGTGCAGCTCGGCTGGTTGCCGACCATCGGCGCCGATTCGTGGAAGAGTTACATCCTGCCCTCGATCACGCTGGGCGCGGCCGTGGCCGCCGTGATGGCGCGCTTTACCCGCTCGGCGTTCGTCGAAGTGCTGCACGAGGACTTCGTGCGCACCGCGCGGGCGAAAGGCCTGAACGAGATGCACGTGGTGTTCAAGCATGCCCTGCGCAACGCCATGATCCCCGTGGTCACCATGATGGGCTTGCAGTTCGGTTTTCTGCTCGGCGGCTCGATCGTCGTCGAGGTGGTGTTCAACTGGCCCGGGCTCGGACGCCTGCTGATCGACTCGGTCGAGATGCGCGACTATCCGGTGATTCAGGCGCTGGTGCTCCTGTTCTCGCTTGAGTTCATTCTGATCAACCTCGTGGTCGACGTGCTGTATGCCGTCATCAACCCGACCATTCGCTACAAGTGAGGCAAAGCACAATGAGCGCAAGCCAACCCTCCACGCCGCCGGCCACGGTCAATGCGACGGCGGCCGCCAGCGGCAATCGCGTGCGTACGCCGTGGCGCGAATTCTGGCGCAAATTCAAAAAGCAGCACATCGCGATGGTCGCCGGCGTATTCGTGCTGCTGCTGGTCGTTCTCGCGGTCCTCGCGCCGCACCTCGTGCCGTTCGATCCCGAGAATTTCTTCGACTACGACGCCCTGAACGCCGGTCCGTCGGCGAAGCACTGGTTCGGCGTGGATTCGCTCGGCCGGGACATTTTCAGCCGTGTGCTCGCCGGCACGCGTATCTCGCTGGCGGCCGGCTTCGGCTCCGTGGCGTTGGGCGCCGTCATCGGTACGGTGCTCGGCCTGCTCGCCGGGTACTACGAAGGCTGGTGGGATCGCATCGTCATGCGCATCTCCGACGTGCTCTTCGCGTTTCCCGGCATTCTGCTCGCCATCGGTGTGGTAGCGGTGCTGGGCAACGGCATGATCAACGTGATCGTGGCCGTGGCCATCTTCTCGATTCCGGCATTCGCCCGCCTCGTGCGCGGCAACACGCTGGTGCTCAAGCATCTGACGTATATCGAAGCAGCGCGCTCCATCGGTGCGTCTGACTGGACGATCATCATGCGGCACATTCTGCCGGGCACGGTGTCGTCCATCGTGGTGTACTTCTCGATGCGTATCGGCACGTCGATCATCACGGCCGCGAGCCTGTCGTTCCTCGGGCTGGGCGCACAGCCGCCCACGCCGGAATGGGGTGCGATGCTCAACGAGGCGCGCGCCGACATGGTCAACGCGCCGCACATCGCCATCTTCCCGAGTCTGGCCATTTTCCTGACCGTGCTCGCCTTCAATCTGCTCGGCGACGGCCTGCGCGACGCGCTCGATCCGAAGCTCGACAGGCACTGATGCCCCCGCAGGAGCGAGACATGACCTCCCTGCCGGATTTTCGCGAAGCGTCGTACGGCGCTCCCTACATCGGATTGCTGCCCGCGGGGCCGCGCGATGCGATCACCGACGTGCCCGGGGTCTTCGTGGGACATGTCACGCTCGCCGACGGGCCGGTGCAAACGGGGGTGACGGTCGTCTGCCCGACACCGGCCACCGCCGCGGATACCGGCGCCGTATCGCCAGATGCGCAGTGGGATCCTTTTCGCACCAGGATTCCCGCGGGGGCCGCGGTGATCAACGGCTTCGGCAAGAGCGTCGGTCTGATGCAGATCGACGAACTCGGCGTCGTCGAAGCCCCCATCGCGCTCACCAATACGTTCTCCGTCAGCCACGTCGTCCTCGGCCAGTTGCGTGCCGCGATTGCCGCCAACCCGGAGATCGGTCGCGGCAGCCCGTCGCTCAATCCGGCGGTGTTCGAATGCAACGACGGGTATCTGAACGACATGCAGGCGTTCTCCGTCACCGAGGCGCACTATGCGCAAGCGCTGGCGAATGCAGCGTCCGACTTCGCGCAAGGGGCCGTCGGCGCGGGGCGCGGCATGTCCAGCTTCGGTCTCAAGGGCGGGATCGGCTCGGCGTCGCGCGTGGTGGAAACGGCTGGGGCGACGTATGCGGTGGGCGTGCTGGTGTTGTCGAACTTCGGCCGGGCGTCGCAATTGACGATTGCCGGACGCCACGTCGGCCCGGTACTCGACGCACGCCTCGCGCAGCCCGAACAAAGCGCCGCACCCGAACGTGGGTCTATCATCATGCTTGTCGCCACCGACGCACCGCTCGATGCGCGTCAGTTGCGCCGGGTGGCCACGCGTACCGCGGCGGGCCTCGCGCGTACCGGCTCGGTCTACGGCCACGGCAGCGGCGACGTCGCACTGGCTTTCACCACGGGCTACACCATGCCGCACGATGCCATGGGACGCGTCGCCCCGGCTGCGCTGGTCCCCGATGCGCAACTCGATCCCATTTTTCAGGCGACGGCCGACGCCACCGAGCAGGCGATCCTGCACGCGCTTTTTGCCGCGGAATCCGTGCTCGGGCGCGACGCCCACGTGCGACGTGCGCTCGCCGACGTGTTGCCCGACTGGGCCACGCTCTGAGCCGGGCGCTCAGGCCCGGCGCGGTAGTCCGGCCGGCCGTCATCGATGAGATTACCGACACTATGCGAATCCTGATTTCCACCGACATCGAAGGCGTCGCCGGCGTCTTCCACGCCGAACAGACGCGGGCCGGCAACGGCGAATACGAACGTGCGCGCCGTTGGATGACGCGCGAAGCCAACGCCGCCGTCCAAGGCGCCTTTGCGGGGGGCGCGACCGAGGTGTTGGTCAACGACTCGCACGGCGGCTTCCGTAATTTGCTGCCCGACGAACTCGATCCGCGCGCCCGCCTCGTGCTGGGCAAGCCGCGCTATCTCGGCATGGTCGCCGGCGTGGAAGCCGGCTGCGACGCGCTGTTCATGATTGGGTACCACGGCAAGGCTCAGAGCGCCGGCATATTGGCGCACACGATCAACAGCTTCGCGTTCGCGCGCGTCTGGCTGGGCGGTGCCGAGGCGAGCGAAGCGATGCTGTATGGGGCGCTCGCCGGGGAGCGCGGCGTCCCGATGGTCATGGCCAGCGGTGACGACGTCTTCTGCGAAGAAACGCAACTCCTCTTTCCGTCCGCGCAGTTCGTTCAGACGAAGGCCGCGTGGGGGCAGGGCAGCGGCATGACGCTAAGTCCCTCGCAGTCCTGCGATTTGATTCGCGAGGCGGCGAAGGCGGCCCTGGAAGACAGGCGCAAATGGCACACGTACAAGGTACAGACGCCTGTCGAAGTCCGTTTGCAGGCACAGACGACGGCGCTCGCCGATCTCTTCTGCCAATGGCCGGCGCTCGAACGTATCGACGGCGTGAACCTGCAATTCGAAGCGCCAAGCGTGGAGGCGGCGGTTCGCATGCTGAACTGCCTGTCCGCGATGTCCTTCATGCTGCGCTGACGATGTGCCGGGTTTCGTGAAGTCCCGTCACCGGTTTTTCCCTGTCGACCGATCCGGTATTGCCCGCGAAGGCGCGCCAGCGTTGAATCGGCATTTGCCATGTTGCGAAGGCGCGACTCTCTAAGGGTTCGCCGCGCCTAAACGTCAAGGCCGGACGTGCGATAATCCGTAATATTTTGTAACAGCTGTGCCGCTAACGGGCAGCGACGGTTTATCGAGCGTCGGCAAGCGCCGGCGGGGAATCATGGAAATCAGAAACGCCCGACGCTGGGCGGAGCCCGGCGCGAAGCGCTACGTCGGCGCACTCATGGTGGTATTTGCTGCGTTTCTTGTTCGCAGCCTGCTGCATCCGGTCCTGGATCATTCGATGCCGGGGCTCTTTTTCGTTTGCGCGGCCATCATCGTCGAATTCACCTGGGGACTGGGGCCGGCCATCATGGCCATGATCATCAGCATTCCGATTTTCGACTTCTTCTTCGTACCGCCGTTTCGCGATATCGCCGAGCTGGACCGGCGCGATGTGATGATCGTCGCCGGATTCCTGATGATTACGCCGCTCGCGGTCGCGCTTATCGAGCGCCTGCGCCGCGCGCAGTACCGCGCCGAGCTCATCGCGGAAGTCGCCCAGACACGCTATGAGATGCTGTTGCGCGCCGAGAACGAACGCATGGTGCTGTCCGATTCGGTGCAGTTGGGTAACGCGTTGATGACGTATCTGACGAAGCACCTCGACTCCATTGTCTACCTGGCCAACCGCGCCACGCATTACGAATTCATCGACGAGCATTTCCGCCGCGAGACGGGCGTCGCACCGGAGGCGATCAAGCGCGACGGGTTGCGTGCGCTGCTGCATCCGGATGACGCCCAGCGCATGGCCGGACTTTTCTCGGCCGAGGGCGAGCCGCCCCAGCCGGGTGCGTACAATCTGCGCGTGCGCACGCGCGACGGCGGCTTCGAAACGATCCACTGCGAATTGCAGCACTTCCGCGCCCATGTCGGCACGTACGTGATTCTGCGCGTGCACACGGGACCGGCCGTGCGGGCGGTGACGCCGTTGCATGGCATCACGCCCGCATCGGGCGCTTCCCATACGGTTTGCACGACCAATACGCCGACGAGGCCCGAAGCACCGCGCATGAGCGGTACGCCCGTCGTCTCCGGCGGGGTTTGACTATGTTCGACCAAGACATTTTCTACAAGGGCGGCGAGCATGCCGTGCTGCTGTTGCCGGGCCTGTCGAGCACGCCGCTCGAAATGCGTCCGGTCGCCAAGGCGTTGCATCGCGACGGTTACACCGTGTCGGTGCCGCATATCGAAGGCTATGGCCTCGGTTCGCCGTGCACGCATTGGCGTGAATGGATCGCGGCCGCCCGCGCGAAGTATCGCGAACTGCGCGACACGCATCGGACCGTGTCCTTGTGCGGCCTGAGCATGGGCGCGACGCTGGCGCTGGCCGTGGCCGAAGAGGAGCCGGATGTGGCGGCGATCTCGGTGCTGGCTGTCACGCTCGTCTACGACGGATGGAGCATTCCGCTGGCATATCCGTTGCTCGATTTGCTGTACCACCTGCCGTTCGGCCATCGCTATCGCTACTACGAGAAGGCCCCCTTCGGTCTGAAGAACGAAGCGCTGCGTGCGCGGGTGGAGAAATCGATGTCGTTGCACGACGCCTCCGAGATCGGCTCGGCCTCGCTTCCCATCGCACATCTGTACAACGCGCGCCGCCTGGCGTCTTACGTGCGCAACCGGCTCGATCGTGTGACGGCGGACTGCCTCATCGTGCACGCGGTGGACGACGATACCGCCAGCCCGCACAACGCGCGCATCGTCTACAACGGCGTGTCTTCGGAGGTAAGGCAAAAGTGTCTGCTCGGCGAGAGCTATCACATCCTGACGATGGACAACGAGCGTGAAACGGTTGCCGACGAAACGCGCCGATTCTTCCGCGACGCCGTGGCGCGCCGCACCGGTGCCGCCGCGTCCGAGACGCGCATCATCTCCAAGGCGCTGCTGCGCGCCAAGCGCCGTCAGGCTGCTGCCTGATACCGGCAGCCTCGCGAGCCGCGCCGGCGGCGATGCGCGCGATGTCATCAAACTGCCATCGATGGCCGGTTAAGGTCGGGTTTTTCCGATCCGGTCGCCCGTTTTTCCGGGGCGACGCAGCGCAAATTCAACCATGTCATCGCTCGTCATCGAATCCGTCAGCAAGCAGTGGGGCGATACACATGCGCTTCAGGATGTGAGTTTCGCGGTTGACGCGGGCTCGCTCGTGGTGCTGCTCGGCCCCTCGGGTTGCGGCAAGTCGACGCTGCTGCGCATGATCGCGGGCCTGGACACGCCGACCCGCGGTCGCATTCTGCTCGGCGGCGAAGACGTGACGGCCTTGCCGCCGGCGCGTCGCAAGTTGTCCATGGTGTTCCAGTCGTACGCGCTGTTCCCGCATCTGTCCGTGCGCGAGAACCTGTTGTTCGGCCTGCGGGTGCGCCGGGAGCCGGCACGCGACTATCCGCAGCGCCTCGCGCGCGTGGCGTCGCTGCTCGGACTGGCACCGTATCTGGAGCGCAAGCCGTCGCAACTCTCGGGCGGCCAGCAGCAGCGCGTAGCGCTTGGGCGTGCCGTGATCGCCGAGACGCCGGTGTGTCTGATGGACGAGCCGCTCTCGAACCTCGACGCGCAACTGCGTCAGGAGATGCGGCGCGAGATCCGTGCGCTGCAACAGCAACTCGGCATGACGCTCGTTTATGTGACTCACGATCAGACCGAAGCGATGAGCATGGCCGACCAGGTCGTGCTGCTGCGCGGCGGGCGCATCGAACAACACGGCGCGCCGCATACGCTTTACGCCGCGCCGTCCACGCGCTTTGCGGCCAGCTTCATCGGCACGCCGCCGATGCAGTTACTGCGCCTAGTGCGTCATGGCGATGCGTTGGTGCCTGCCGGACAGACGGGGCCGGCGCTCGCGAAGGCCGGTCCGCTTGACGAAGCCCTGCTGGGTCTGCGCCCGGAGCATGTGCGCGCCGTGCCGCCCATGTCCGCCAGCGCTGTGCTTGCGACGGTCAGTGCCGTCGAATATCTGGGCGCCGATACGCTCGTGGCCTGCACGCTGGGCGAGGCGGGCGAGATCGCAACGCGCGTGCCGGGACATCGTCCCTTCCTGCCGGGCGACGCCATCGGCTTGCGATGGGACGCCGCCGACCAGCATCTGTTCGACGCCACATCGGGCGCGCGGATAGCGGACGCCGCGCTGACGGTGACGCGGCTCGGCGGTGCGCCGCAGACGCCAGCCCCAGCCCCGGTCCCGGCCTCGTTGCTTGCGCACGAAGGCATGACGAACGCCGCCCCGCCTGTCGCCGTCGCGTCGCACGCGTCGGCTGGGGTCTGCGAACCACACGCCTGAGCGCGGGGCCGTCGCTGCGAGCGCCTTCGTCATGGCGCGGCGGGGCGCCTGGGACGGCCGCGATCGATCATCCGTCACCTCACCACTACGCTTACATGGGGAATCCAGAGAAATGCGACGCACGATGCTGAAAACGTTTGCGGCCGGTCTGGCCGCAGTGGCAATGAGCGGCCTGACCGGCTCGGCCTTCGCGCAACAAAAGCCGGTCGAGCTTCAGTTCTACTACCCGGTCGCCATCGGCGGCCCGGTCACGGAGATCATCAACGATCTGGTCGCGGACTTCGAGAAGGACCATCCGAACATCAAGGTCAAGCCGGTGTACGCCGGGTCGTACCAGGATTCCGTCGTCAAGGCGCTCACCGCGGCAAAGGCCGGTACGCCGCCGCAACTGGCCGTGCTCGCGGCGGCCGACGTCTTCACGCTCATCGACGAGGATGCCGTCGTGCCCATCGACAGCATCGCCAACACGCCAGCCGACAAGCAGTGGCTCGACGGCTTCTATCCGGCGCTGATGCTGAACTCGCGTATCAACGGCCACACGTGGGGCGTGCCGTTCCAACGTTCGACCATCGTCATGTACTGGAACAAGGATGCGTTCCGTGAGGCCGGCCTCGACCCGGAGCACGCGCCGGCGAACTGGGACGAACTCGTGAGCGCCGCGCAGAAGCTCACCAGGCGCGACGCCTCGGGCAACGTGACGCAGTGGGGCATCAAGGTGCCGTCCGTGGGCTTTGCCTACTGGCTGTTCCAGGCATTCACCACACCGGCGGGCATCGAACTGATGAATCCGGCCGGCACGAAAACGTTCCTCAACGCACCGCAGGCCGTGCAGTCGCTGCAATACTGGGTCGACCTGACGACTCGATACAAGGTCATGCCGACGGGCGCGATCGAATGGGGCACCACGCCGAAAGACTTCCTCGAGAAGAAGGCCGCCATCATCTATACGACCACGGGCAACCTGACCAACATCCGTACCAACGCCTCGTTCCCGTTCGGCGTGGGCAAGATGCCGGCCAAGGTGCGCGGCGGCAGCCCGACGGGCGGTGGCAATTTCTACGTCTTCAAGAAGTCGACGCCGGAGGAAAAGCAGGCGGCGATGACGTTCATCAAGTGGGCCACCACGCCCGAGCGCGCGGCACAGTTCGGCATTGACACGGGTTATGTCGCCGTGACGCCGGCCGCGTGGGAAACCCCCGCGATGAAGCAGTACGTGCAGAAGGTGCCTGCCGCCGCGGTGGCGCGCGATCAACTGAGCGTGAGCGTTGCCGAGTTCTCGACGCACGACAATCAGCGCGTGACGAAGTCGCTCAACGACGCCATTCAGGCCGCCGTGACCGGCACCAAGTCGCCGAAGCAAGCGCTCGACGACGCGCAACGCGAAGCCGATCGCATTCTGCGTCCGTATGCGCGTTGACGCCGGCGGGCATCGGCGCTGCCGTTCGGCATGCGCCGGGCGCCGCCGTAGTGAATCAGTCTTGTAGTACCTCGACGCCGGGCACCCGTACGGGCACCGGCGTCGAGTGCAGAATCGATGGACCGTCGATGAACCGTACCTCCGCTTCCTGGGTGCCCTGGCTGCTGCTGTTGCCGGCGCTGGTGTTGCTTGTCGCCTTCACCCACTATCCGGCTGTCGCCACGCTGTGGCACAGCGTTTTTTCGACGGCGCGCGCCGGCGCGTCGTCCGTGTTCGTCGGCGCCGAGAACTACCGGTTGCTGCTCGACGATCCCGTCTTCTGGCAGGCACTGCGCAACAATCTGCTGTTCGCGCTCGTCACCGTGCCGGCCGCCATCGTGCTTTCCATCGTGATGGCGCTTTGGGTGCATCGTCAGGTGCCGGGGCGCGCGTTGCTGCGCCTCGCGTACTTCACGCCCGCCATCCTGCCGATGATTGCCGTGGCGAACATCTGGCTCTTTTTCTATACGCCGCAGTACGGTCTCATCGCCCAGGTTTCGCAGGCGTTCGGCTGGGGCGATCACAATTGGCTCGGCCAGCCGGGCACGGCGCTGGCCGCGCTGATGATCGTGACGATCTGGAAAGAGGCGGGCTTTTTCATGATTTTCTATCTGGCCGCGTTGCAGCAGATCTCGCCGACGCTCGCCGAAGCGGCGTCCCTCGAAGGGGCGTCGCGCTGGCAGTTCTTCCGCCGTGTCCAATGGCCGCTGCTCATGCCGACGACCGTGTTCGTGGTCATCAATGCGGTGATCAACGCGTTTCGTCTGGTCGATCACGTGGTCGTGATGACGCGCGGCGGGCCCGATAACGCGACGCAACTGCTGTTGTATTACGTCTATCAGGTGGCTTTCAGTTTCTGGGATACATCGTATGCAGCGGCGCTCACGGTGGTGCTGCTCACGTTGCTCGCCATCGTCGCTTTCGTGAAATTCCGTTTGCTCGACTCACGTACGCACTACCAATGACGACTTCCGCCAGCCCGAGTTCGGTTTCCGAGGGTACGACCTCGTCCGCTTCGTCTTCTGCGTCATCTCCGTCTTCTTCGTCTTCTTCGTCTTCTTCGTCTTCTTCGTCCGCGCCTGTTACCACGCCGGCGAGCGCGGCAAAGGCGCGCGCGTCGCTTCCGGCCTTCCATGCGACAGGGCACGCGGGGCGGCTCGACGTCGCCGGGGCATGGCTGCTCGGCCTGCTGTGGCTGCTGCCGCTGCTTTACGCCGTGTGGAGCGCGGCCCATCCGTCGGCATACGCCACGCGCTTCGCGCTGGGCGCGCCGCTCACGCTGGAGAACTTCGTGCACGCATGGCAGGCTGCGCCGTTCGGCCGCTATCTCGTCAATACGTTCGTGCTGGTGACGGTGATTCTCGCGGCGCAACTCGTGCTCGCAACGCTTGCGGCTTACGCGTTCGCGCGCTTCACCTTCCGGGGCAGCGAAGTGGCGTTCATGACCGTGCTGCTGCAACTGATGGTCATGCCCGACGTGCTGATCGTCGAGAATTACCGCACCATCGCATGGATGGGATTGCGCGACACCATTCTCGGCATCGCGCTGCCGTACTTCGCATCCGCGTTCGGCATCTTCCTGTTGCGTCAGGCGTTCAAGACGGTGCCGCGCGAACTGGACGACGCCGCGCGCGTGGAAGGGGCGAGTGCGTGGCAGGTGCTGTGGCGGGTGTACGTGCCGCTGGCACGGCCGATTTATGTCGCCTACGCGCTCGTGTCCATCAGTCACCACTGGAACAACTTCCTGTGGCCGCTGATCGTGACGAATTCGGTCGAAACGCGTCCGCTCACCGTCGGCCTGCAAGTCTTTGCCGCGACGGATCAGGGCATCGACTGGTCGTTGATTACGGCGGCCACGCTGATGACGGCCGCACCGCTGTTCATCGCATTTCTGCTGTTCCAGCGTCAGTTCGTGCAGTCGTTCATGCGTGCGGGCATTCGCTGACTCGTTACGGGCCGCCGGACAAAAGCAAAACGGCACGCGGGAGAGCGTGCCGTTCCTGTGTTGCGTTGCATTGCGTGGCCGTCAACGCCGCCTGACGTAGCGGCCTTTTCTTGGCGCACCGGCCGGGCGGGGTGGGCAGGGTGCCGTCATACCCTTGCGCCGGGCGGGCGAGTGTCGATGGACTTACTTGCCGGCGGCCTTCACCAACAGGACCGGCACGGTGGTGATGCGCAGCAGCGTTTCGGCCACGCTGCCCAGCAGCAGGCGGTTGATGCCGCGGCGCCCATGCGTGCCGAGCACGATCACGTCGGCATTCCACTCCTGCGCTTCGCGCAGCACCGCATCGGCGATTTCGTCGGTCCCGGCTTCGAGCGTGATCATCTTCGTCTCGGCATCGACGCCGCGCTTTTTCAGATCGGCCTGCGCGGTGGCAAGAATTTCGTCCGTTTCCTTCTCGTACGACTCCTGGCTCTCCAGCGGCACGAAGCCACTGTAGGCGCCCGCGGCGTAGGCGTTGGCAAGGGAGGGGACGACCGACACCAGACGGATCTTGCCGTGGCTGAGCGCTACGAGCTTGACCGCTTCGTCGATGGCCCGGTTCGAAGGTGTGCTGCCGTCGATCGATACCAGAATGCGTTCATACATGATGGTGTCCTCTTGGGGCTGGAAAGTACGTTTCCATTCTCGCACTGCGTGCCCGGAAAGTCATCTCGCGCGGGACAGGGATTCGACCGGCATTTGACCGTGCGCAATAACGCATCGTCGTGCCAACGGCCGGCGCGTGCACGCGAGGGTGTACGGTGCCGGCAGGCGGAACACGGGGCGGGCGGATCAGTCCGGATGGCAGGCGATCACGAGATTGGCGACGTTGCCGTTCACGTCGCGCGTGAGCACGTCGTAGCCCTTTTGGGCACATTGCGTGCGCGCGCGCTGCTCGCAGTCGCCGGCGCTCGCGGCGGAGCACTGGATTTGCTGGGTCGCGCGACCATCGGAGGTGAACAGCGGGGCAGACGAGCCGCAGGCGGACAGCGTGACAGTGAGAAGCCCCGGGGAAAGCAGAATGGCGATCTTGGCGAGATTTTTCATAGTGGTCGTCTTACAGGCTTTTGCGAGTATAGCGCGCCCTTATGACGCCAGCCGCTGACGGCGCAATGTGCGCAAGCTGTCGAACACGATGAGCGCGACCCCGATCCAGATCGGGACATAGGTCCACAGTCCGCGGGCGGTGAACGGCTCGCCGAGCAAAACGATGGAGACGGCGAACAGCAGCACGGGTTCCACGTAGCCGAGGATGCCGTACAGCCCGATGGGCAGCACGCGCGCCGCCGCGAACGTACTGGCCAGCGCACTTGCGCTGAGCAGCCCCAACGCCGGCAGCCAGAACCAGAATCGCGGCTCGCCGAGCACCGGTGCGTTCTGCGCCCACGCCGACCAGACCAGAAAAACGGCGACCGGCGCCATCGCCAGCATCTCCATGATGAAGGCGCTCAGTGCGTCGAGCTGCAATCGGCGGCGCAGCAGGAAGTAGGGCGGGTAGCCGAACATGATGAGCGCGGTGACCCACGACAGTGCACGCGTGACCCAGAGTTCATGCGCCACGCCCACGGCGGCGCAGACGACGGCGGCGGTTTGCAGGGCGCTCAGGCGCTCCTTGTAGACGGTGCGGCCGGCCAGCACCATGGTGAGCGGCAGGAGGAAGTAACCGAGCGAGACGTCGAGCATGCGTTGTTGCAGCGGCGCCCAGACGAAGAGCCAGAGCTGTATGCCGAGCATGGCCGCGCACAGCAGGACCGCACCGAGCAGCGCGGGGCGGTGCAGAACATGCGAGAGCGTGCGGCCGAGCACGTGCCAGCGGCGCAGGGCCGCCACGATGACGAGGGTGCCCGGCAAGGTGAGCAGAATGCGCCAGGCGAAGACATCGAGCCCGGAGAGGGGGGAGAGCTGCGCTACTAGCGCTGGCATGATGGAGAACATGACCGACGCCGATACGGAAAGCATCACGCCGCGACCGGAAAGCATGGGTGTACCTATGGTTGTTCGTTGTTGTCCGCTGTGGCTCGAGAATCGAGTCAGGCCGCGAGCATAGCAAACTTGCACCACCTTCGGGCGCGCGTCGGCGCGGGCGGGAACCGCCTGCTGCCGCAACGTGAGTCGCAACGATAGTCGCAACGATAGTCGCAACGTCACCGGCGAGCGCGTATCATCGCCAGTCATCGGGTGTTTTCCCTTTTGCCGCGCCGAGCGGCGCCTTTGCAGGAGATTCGTGCATGTCGTCTTCCCCCGCCGCTACCGTCACCGCGCTTGCCGACTATGCCGCTTTCGCGGCTTCGCTGGCCGACGCCGTCAGGCCGCTGTCGCTGGGCTGGTTCCGCCGGCGTCTGGCCGTCGACGACAAGGCCGACGAAAGCCCCGTGACGATTGCCGACCGCGAAGTCGAGACGGCGCTGCGCGAGAAAATCGCCGCGCGCTACCCGTCGCATGGGATTTGGGGCGAGGAGTTCGGCAAGCAAGGTTTGGATGCGCAATTCGTCTGGTCGGTCGATCCCATCGACGGCACGCGCAGTTTCATCACGGGACATCCGCTGTGGGGCACGCTGCTCGCCCTGTTGCGAGACGGCCAGCCGGTCGTCGGGCTGATCGACATTCCGGCCACGGGCGAGCGCTGGCTTGGCATTCACGATCCCGCCAATGGCGTGCGCGAAGCCCGCTTCGGTGGACAAGTGTGTGCGACCAGCCCGGTGACGTCGCTCGCGCAGGCGACGGTCTATGCGACGTCGCCCGATATTTTCGACGCGGTGGAATACGCCCGGTTCGAACGTCTGACGAAGGCGGTGAGCCGGCGTCGATTCGGTGGCGACTGCTACGCCTACGGGCTGCTGGCGAGCGGGCACATCGAACTGGTGATGGAAGCCGGTTTGCAGACGTACGACTATCTGGCCGTTGCGCCGGTGGTCGAGGCGGCCGGCGGCGTGATTACCGACTGGGAGGGCAAACCGCTGACGCTGACGTCGCAAGGGCAGGTGCTTGCCGCCGCCAACGCCGAACTGCACGCGGCAGCGCTGGCCTGCATCCGCGGCGCTTGACTCCCAAGGCGGCGCTTCGCCGCGTCACGCGGCCTGGCGGGGCAGGCCTCGCCAGATGCGCGGCAGCAGCACGCCGAGCACGATGCCGCGCGTCGCCAGAAACGCCATGAGCGCGACCCACAGCCCGTGATTGCCCCACGCATCGAGCGTGAGCGGCATCACGGCGCCGAACACCAGCAGGCCGATGAGCGACGACGTGAGCAATTCACGCGTGCGCGTCGCGCCGATGAACACACCGTCGAGCTGAAAACACCACACCGCCACGATGGGCGAGAGCACGGCCCACGGCAGGAACTCCCGGGCGGTCTCGCGCAGCACTGGCTGATCGGTCAGTGCGTCGATGATCGCGCCACCCGCAAGAGCATAGACCAGCGCAAATGCCAGGGCACAGCCCAGCGCCCAACCCAGCGACAAACGAATCGCATGCAGCAGCGCCTGCCGCTGACGTGCCCCGACGTATGCGCCGACGAGCGCTTCGGCTGCGTGCGCGAAGCCGTCGAGCCCGTAGGCCATGAACGTCTGAAAATTCAGCAGCAGCGCATTGGCGGCGAGCGTGGTGTCGCCGAGCCGCGCTCCCACGCGCGCGAACCACGCGAAGGCGAGTTGCAAAAACAGCGTGCGCAGGAAGATGTCGAGATTGAGCCGCAGCAAACGCCACAGCGCGCTGCGCTCGACCAGCGTTGCGAATCGCAGCGGCGGCAGGCCGGGGGTGCGGGCAAGCCACAGCAGCCAGGCACCGAGGCCAAAGCCGAGCGCGTCGGCCAGCGCCGTCGCCCTGGCGATCCCGGACACGCCCCAGCCGAAGCCGCTCACGAACGCGAGCACCGCGACGATGTTCACGACATTGATGAACACCTGAACCGCCAGCCCCTGCCGCACACGCTGGCACGCCAGCAAGTAGCCGAGCACCACGTAGTTTCCCAAAGCGAAAGGGGCGGCGAGTATGCGGATGCTGGCGTATTCGCGCCCAAGCGCCTGCACCTGGTCGCTGCCGCCGAGCCACGAGACGCCGAGCGACACCAGCGGCACGCGCAACACGAGCAGCACCGTGCCAATGGCGAACGCCAGCGCCAGTGCGCGCGCGAGCGTGTCGCGCAACCGTTCGGCATCGCGTGCGCCATAGGCCTGCGCGGCCAGCCCGGTCGTGCCCATGCGCAGAAAGGAAAAACCCCAGAAAATCAGATTGAGCAATAGCCCGCCGAGCGCCACGCCGCCCAAATAGGCAGGGCCCGGCAGATGACCGGCCACGGCGGTATCGACGGCCGAGAGCAGCGGCTGGGTGAGATTGGCGAGCACGATAGGCACGGCCAGACGGAGCAATTGCCGGTGACCGGCGACCGCGGGGGCAGGGTTCATGAGTCGGTGTTGCGGCGGCCGTTCATGGCGGCGCCGTCGGATTGCGCACGTGGCGGCAGGTTGTGAGTCCGCCGATTATAAGGTTTCAGGTTTCGTGACGTCGGCATCGTGGCGCAGTGGCCGCACCGCTCAATCACCGACGGTACAATGTGTCACTTGTCTGTCTTCACTGAAAGTCCACGCATGCTGTCCCCGTCGCTTTCAAGGGTCTCGTCGCTGGCGACCTTCCTTTTCGCGCATCGCCGCCATGCGCTCGCCGCCATCCTGTGTCTTGCCAGCCTGCCCGCGTTGGCCGACGTGACGCTGCAACGCGGCCCGCCGCCGCCGCGCTTCGAAGACCCGCACACGGCTCCGAAGGGGGAGTTCTGGGTGCCGGGCTACTGGCAGTGGAAAGACGGCCGTTACGATTGGGTCGACGGTCATTTTGAGGCGAAGCGCCCCGGCATGCGATACACGCCACCGCACTGGGAAGAGACCGGCGCGCACGAATGGACCCTGCGCGACGGCAAATGGGATGCGACGGGCTGGGGCCCGGGCACCGTTCACGAAATACGCGCACCGAAGTCTTCCCCGGCGACCCGATAACCTCATCCGGCGCCCCCTCTGCGTCCGGTCGTGCCACCCCCCGGCGGGGTTCGCGATTTTTTATCAGGACTCCAACGCAGTAGGGGAAATTGAGGGGTTGACGCGCACAGGGTCGAAACCGTACGCGAAACCAGTTGACACGTCCGGAACGTTGAACAACACTATGCCCACGCCGCGTTGCCATGAAACGCGGATAAGTCGCAGATGGCGTAATTTTAATTACTTGTGCGGCCAAATTGCGCGACGTTGGCATGTGTTTGCATAAGTCATTAGTGCGCCGTGTGCGCCCCTCCACTCAAACGCCCGGCGGCTTGTGCACGGGTGCAAAACCTAGGACCGGGATACGGTCTGCCGTCTTTCGATCCGCGTGGCCGATACCACGAAGATCAGTCGTTTCCTGAAGTCTCGTATGCCGGACGTCGGCCGCCCCCAAACGGTGAAGGTGGCCAGCCCATCGCCGAAGTGTGACATGTGGCAGGAGCCTGTATGCAGTGTTCAGTTCCGCTGTTCGATGCAGTGCCGTTGATCACGGTGTTCGTATGTGTCGTGCTGGGCCAGTTGCTCGGTCGCATCAGATTCGGCCCGATTCAACTGGGCGGCGTGTGCGGTGCGCTGCTTGTCGCGTTGCTCGTCGGGCAGACGGGATGCATGGTCGAAGGCTCGCTCAAGGATTTCGCGTTTGCGTTGTTCATCTTCGCGATGGGCTTTTCTGCCGGACCGCAGTTCGTTGAAAACCTGAACCTGCGCGGTCTGCGCTTCGGTGTGCTGTCCATCATCGAAGTGGTCTTCGTATTCGGCATCGTCATGCTGGCCGTGAACGTTCTCGGACTCGATCCGGGTACGGCAGGCGGTCTGGCGGCGGGCGCGGCGACCGAGTCCGCCATGGTCGGCACGGCCATCGAGGCGCTGAGTCGACTGGGGCTCGATCCGGCGGCGTTCAAGGCGTGGCAGGCGAACGTCGTGACGGCATACACGCTGACCTACGTCTTCGGTCTGATCACCATCGTCTTGTTCACCAATCTGCTCGCCCCGCGCCTTCTCGGTATCGATCTCAGGGCGGACAGCGCGCGTCTTGCGAAGGAAATGGAAGACGACAACGGCGAGGAGATCGGGGCGCCGGCCGCGCCGGATCTGGTCGGACGCAGCTATCGTGTTGCTCACCCCGGACTCACCGTTGCGGCGCTTGAGGCGGCGCTCGACGCCCGTGTGGCTGTCGAGCGCGTGCGGCGCGCGTCGACGGCGGTGGCAGTCGCCCAGACCCTCGCGCTCGAGCCGAACGACGAATTGCTGCTCGTGGGCCGGCGCGACGCCATGCTGGACGCTCACGCGCTCGTCGGCCCGGAAGTCGCGGGCACCGAAACGGGCGACATCGTGCTCGTCGAGCGCGATTACATTCTGACGAACAAGGAAGCCGAAGGCCGCACCGTCGCCGACCTGCGCCGCGAGGCGCCGGTCGAGCTGCGCCATGGCGTGTTCGTCAAATCGGTCAGGCGCATGGGCATGCAGTTGCCAACGCTGAACAAGATCGCACTGCAACGGGGCGATGTCCTGACCCTGCAAGGTCTGCAAGACGACGTCGAACGTGCAGGTGCCGTCATGGGCAAGCCGGTGCCGTACGGCAATAAGACGAGCCTCGTTTTCGTCGGTCTCGCGCTGATCGTGGGGCTGTGCATCGGCCATCTGTCCGTACACATCGGCGGCGCGCCGATGACACTGGGCTCGGGCGGCGGTGCGCTGGTCTCGGGGCTGGCCAGCGGCTGGCTGCTCTCGCGCCGCCCGGCCTGGGGCACCTTTCCGCCAGCGGCCTACGAATTGCTCAAGGACCTCGGACTCGCTGTCTTCGTCGTATGTGTCGGGCTCTCGGCTGGCCCGCAGGCGGCCGTGCTGCTGCGCGAACACGGCATGGCGCTGCCGGTCGTGGGGATTTGCGTCTCGCTCGTCCCGGCGCTGGTGTCGCTGTGGGTGGGTCACAAATTGCTGCGTATCGACGGCCCGATTCTCATTGGCGCCATCGCCGGTCAACAGGCGAGTACGCCTGCGATCAGCGCAGTGGTGCAAACGGCGAACAGCGCATTGCCGGTCGTGGGGTACACGGTGACGTACGCCCTGTCGAACGTGCTGCTGCCGCTGATGGGCCCCGCGGTCGTTTTCGTCGCCCATCAGTTTTCGCGTTGATTGGCTTTGAATCGTCGCGTACCGGCTCCCCCGCCGGTCGCTGCATTTTCTCTTAGACGGAGGTTCTGCCGTGGAACTGGTGCATACGATACTCAACCATGTCCCGGAGGTCGCGATTTTTCTGTCGCTTGCCATCGGGTATGCCATCGGGGCGATCAAGTTCGGCTCGTTCCAGCTGGGCGGTGTGGGCGGTTCGCTGTTGGTTGCCGTGGTGGTTTCGCAAATCGGAATCTCGGTCGATGCCGGCGTGAAGAGCATCATGTTCGCGCTGTTCATCTACGCTGTGGGCTACGAAAGCGGTCCGCAATTCTTCAGCTCGCTCTCACGCAAAACGCTGCGTGAAATCGGCATGGCGCTGTTTCTGGCGGCCTCGGGCCTCGTCACGGTGCTGATCTGCGCGAAGATCTTCGGCTTCGACAAGGGGCTGGCGGCGGGGGTGGCGGGTGGCGGTCTCACGCAGTCCGCCATCATCGGTACGGCAGGCGACGCGATTTCGCGTCTGGGCTTGCCGGCCGACGAGGTCAAGCGTCTGCAATCCGAAGTGGCGATCGGTTACGCCGTGACGTACATTTTCGGCAGTCTCGGCGCCATTATCGTGTGCGCCTCGCTGGTGCCCAAGCTCATGGGACGCACGCTCAAGGACGACGCGAAGAAGGCCGAACTCGAGATGGCGGGCGGTCGCGCCGTGCTCAGCGCCGATCAGGTCGATTCGCTGCCGGCGCTCGTGGGCCGCGTGTACCGGGTGACGACCGGGGCGGGCAAACGCGTGGTCGACGTCGAGAAGCAACTGACCGACGGTGTGACCATCGAACGCCTGCGTCGCAACGGCAAGATCATCATCGCCACCGACGATCTGGTGCTGGAGGCGGGTGACGACGTCATGCTCATCGGACGCCGCGAAGCCGCCACCGACGCGTGGCGCCTGCTCGGCGACGAGCAACGCCCCTCTGCCGATCTCGACATCGCCCTGCGCATGCAGGAGGTGGTCTTCGCCCGCAAGGGCGGCAATGGCAAGACGCTCGGCGAGCTGAAGGCGGGCGTGACGCGCGACGTCAAGCACGGCGTGTACATCGCCAGGATCACGCGCATGGGGCAGCCCGTGCCGGTGCTTGACGATACCGTGGTCTATCACGGCGACGTCGTGACGCTGTACGGCGCGGACAGCGACGTGCAACGCGCCGCCAAGGAGGCCGGTTACCCGGTCGCGTACTCGGTGAAGACCGATTACGTCTACATGGGCATCGGCATCGTGGTCGGTCTGCTCATCGGCTATGTCGTGGTCAAGGTCGGGGGGATTCCGCTCACGTTGGGCAGTGGCGGCGGCGCACTGCTCGCGGGCCTGGTCTTCGGCTGGCTGCGGGGCAAGCATCCGACCTTCGGCGCGATGCCGCTCGCCGCGAGTTCGCTGCTCAAGGAACTCGGACTTGCGACGTTCGTGACCTGCGTGGGATTGTCCGCCGGCGCACAGGCATGGCAGACGTTGCAGCAAAGCGGCATCTCGATCTTCGTCGCCGGGGTGATCGTCACCATCGTGCCGCTTTTGCTCACCTACTTGTTCGGACGTTACGTGCTGCGCTACGACAACGTGGCCATTCTGGCCGGCGCCCTGTCGGGCTCGCGCAGCGCCAACCCGGCATTCGGCGAGATTCTCGACAAGGCCGAGAGCAATGTGCCGACCGTGCCGTTCGCCATCACGTACGCGATCGCCAACGTGCTGCTCACGCTGCTGGGCCCGCTGGTGGTCTCGCTCACCTGAGGAGGTGAGGACACGATCCGTCTCGCAACGTTATTGAAGCATTCGCCCCGATCGCCCGTCGTTGCCCCCTTGCAGGACGGAATCGACATGGCTTGTCAGTGGTTGTTCATGGAGAACTCGCTATGAAATCGAAGGAACTCGACGCACTCGCCAAACTCAGCCCGTTCGAATTCAAGGACACGCTTATCGAACTCGCTCAGGACAATGGCGCCCAGCGCTCGATGCTTAACGCCGGTCGTGGCAACCCGAACTTCCTCGCGCTCGAACCGCGGCACGGGTTCTTCCAGTTAGGCCTGTTCGCGCTGTCCGAAGCCGAGCGCCAGTTCACATACATGCCGGAGGGCGTGGGTGGCATTCCGCCGGGCAAGGGCGTGGAAGCCCGCTGGCAGGATTACGCGCGCGAACATCATCAGGAGCAGGGCGTCAAGTTCCTGGAGAAGTCGATTTCGTACATTCGCGACCAGATGGGCCTGAACGTCGAAGACTTTCTCACGGAGATGGTGCACGGCATTCTCGGTTGCAACTATCCGGTGCCGGATCGCATGTTGCGCAACACGGAGAAGATCGCGGCGAAGTACCTGCGCCGGGAGATGGTCGGCCGTCAACCGTTCGTGGGCGACTTCGACCTGTTCGCCGTCGAAGGCGGCACGGCGGCCATGACGTATCTGTTCAACACGCTCAAGACGAACCATCTGCTCCAGGCGGGCGATTCGATTGCGTTGGGCATGCCGATCTTCACGCCGTACATCGAAATTCCGGAACTGGCCGATTACCAGCTTCACGAAGTGAACCTGAACGCCGATCCGGCGCTTGGCTGGCAGTACTCGAAGAAGGAACTCGACAAACTGCTCGACCCGAAGATCAAGGCGTTCTTCCTCGTGAACCCGAGCAATCCGCCGTCGGTCAAGCTCGATGACGCCTCGCTCGAACACCTTGGCGCGATCGTCAAGAAGCGCCCGGACCTCATCATTCTCACCGACGACGTCTACGGCACCTTCGCCGACGACTTCCGCTCGCTGTTCGCGATTGCGCCGTACAACACGATCCTCGTCTACTCGTACTCGAAATACTTCGGTGCGACGGGCTGGCGTCTGGGCGCCATCGCCACGCATGAGAAGAACGTGTTCGACGACAAGATCGCCAAACTGCCCAAGGCGCAGCGCGAAGGCCTCAATGCGCGCTATTCGTCGATCACGACGGAGCCGGAAAAGCTCAAGTTCATCGACCGTCTCGTGGCAGATAGCCGCGCCGTGGCGCTGAACCACACGGCCGGTCTGTCCACGCCGCAACAGGTGCAGATGGCGCTCTTCTCGCTGTTCTGCCTGATGGACGAACCGGACGCGTACAAGCACGCCGTCAAGCGCATCATCCGTCGCCGCAAGGCTGCGATGTACCGCTCGGCGGGCATTTCCGAAGAGGTCGGGCCGACCGCCGTCGATTACTACAACATTCTCGACCTCGAGGTGCTTGGCACGAAGATCTACGGCAAAGCCTTCGTCGACTGGTTCATGAAGACCGTCGATCCGTCGGAAGTGCTGTTCCGTCTGGCCAAGGAAAGCGGCGTGGTGCTGCTGCCGGGCCGTGGCTTCGGCACGCTGCACCCGTCGGGCCGCGTCTCGCTCGCCAACCTCAACGAACCGGATTACATCCAGATCGGCGCGACGGTGCGCAAGCTCATGGATGAGTACAACGAACGCTTCCTGGCGGGCGGCAGCAAGGGCGGCAAGAAGAAGTAACGCCCGCGCCACGTTGTTCGAGTAGGCGATGCCGCGTCATGTCCCTCCCCGCTGTCCCCGCTGTCCCCGCATCGCCCGCATTAGCCGGAGGATGCGAAGGGACGCCGGAGGGGGGGCGGCATCGGCAAGCCCCCCTAGGTCGCCCCTCCATGGCGATCGACCATTGCCCGGGAATCCGCTTCCCGGGCTTTTTTTGTCATGTGAAATCCCAAAATAAAATGCCCGCACGAGGCGGGCAAAAATCACTACAGGGGAAGTCACGCGGTATGAGTGGCAATCTCAGGAAAGAGTTCCCAATGCGCCGATGTGTTTCTTGACTGGCAGAGCGTCATCCGAACGACGTAAAATAGTCGCTTGTCGCTAAGCCCCCTCATGTCGAGCGCGGCCCACGACGCCAGCGGATGGCATCGGCGGGGGCGGGATTTTCGGGTGTCGAATGTCGGTAAAGCCGGTCGTGCGGAGTCGCCTCCTGCTGGCCGCGTGCCTGAGTGCCGGGATACCGGCGGGCGCGCACGCACAATCTTTGTTCACGGATCCTAATCCGCCCTGTTTCACTGAGCGCAACGCTGTGTCCTACGGCCTGTGGGAACGCGGGCTGGCACCTCAGTACTTCGAGCCGCCGCCTGCGCCACCTGCACCGCCGGTGACACCGGCCGGGCAGGACCCCGGTGGGTCGACCGATCCCATCGCCCTGTTTGCCGGCGCCGATCCGAGTGCGGTCGCGGCGGCCGTCGAGCGCGAAGCGGCGCAGCGAACGGCGGCTGCGGCTTCCGGCACAGAGGCCGGGGATGGCGTGCTTTCCCCGTCTTCCGGTCCTTCCGATACGTTGCATCTCCCGGCGAACGCCGACGGCGCGACGAGCGCCACATCTCCCGAAGCTGCGCCGTCCTCGCCCCCGGCACCTCCCTTGCCAGCGGCGGACTTTGCCGTCGCGCCCGAGTTGAGCGCGGACGGCACCGCGATTTCCGCTGTCGATATCGACGCGGCGTCCGCAGCCACGGCCGCCGATCAACCCGCGCCGGTCGCCCCCGACATCGCCCCGCCGAATGCTTTCCTCGCGCGTGCGTCGTGCCTGCGCGGCATGCCACACCGCGAGAGTCTGGCCGACCGTAACATCCGCATGCTCATGCGCCGGGGGCTGGCGGTGCGCGACGACGCATTGCCGTTCGTCGCCACTCGCAGCCGTACGCCCGGCGAAGGGGCTATCGGCTTGCAGGTGCTCAACGAGCGACCGTACCAGTTCAGTGTCGGCATGAACAACAGCGGCATGACGACGACGGGCAAGATGCAGGGCACGGCGAATTTGCTGATGAACAACCCGCTCGGCATGTACGGCAAATTCAATACGACCCTCAGTCAGGACTTGCAGAACGCGCGTCGCGATGCGACCAACCGCGACCTGACGGCCAACTATTCGGTGCCGCTCGACGCTGCATGGACGGTCGGCATCACCGGCAAGACCAACGCCGCGACGGACCAGATCGCCGCCGGCACGACACAGACGCAGACGCTGCAATGGCGAGTGCGTCGGGCCTTCGACGTGACCTCCAACGGCACGACGGGCGTGGAATTGCGCTACAACCGCAGCCGTACCGAAGACCCCAGCGCGGTTCACACCTACGACAGCTACGCCGAAGTGGGACTGAGCCATACCCACTATCTGGGGACGTCGAAACTCGACCTGTCGGTCATGCAGCGCCTGAACGCGCCATGGATGCCGGCGTCGAGCGGACCTCCGGGATGGTCCTACCGCTTCCAGTCGATCGACGCCAAACTCACCGTGCCGTTCTGACGGGCAAAAAAAACCCGCCGGGTCGGCGGGTGAGGAAGCAGGCCTCCCACGGGGAAGTGAAAGCCTGGTCTCGCGAGGTGTTTGCGAGACCCGTGTAGTATCGTGATCCAGACGCCTGTTGGCTATGGGCCAAGTCCTAAAGTGCGTGTAAGACGCTTTCCAATTCCGTTTCCTAACCTTTCTGACGTTACCTGGGGCGATAGATGACCGAACCGACCGAAACCACGCCGGCCAGTGCCGCCCAGATAGCCGCCATGAAGGCGTTGCGCGCTGCGCTTCTCGCCCAGCACAAGGTGCTGATCGACTATGACCGTCAGCAATACGAAGCGGTTTTCGGTGCGGTGCCGACCGGTCGTTTCGTCCAGTTGTTCACGGAAGATCCGTGGTTCCGCTGGCTCGATCCGCTCTCGCGGCTGATCGTCGCGCTCGACGAATGGCTGGAGCAGGAACCGCCGCAGGCCGATGCCGGCATCGCGCTCGCCGACGAGGCCGCAAAACTGTTCCGCCAGTCCGACGAGGAATTCGGCGAGCGTTATCTGCTGGCCTTGCAGAAAGCACCCGAGGCCGTACTCGGCCAGAGTCAGGTCGTGGCGGCACTGCGTGCGGTGCCGCAATCGCCGCCGCCTGCCGAGGCCTGACGGCACATCAGGGAACATCACGGAACATCATGGCTATCCCTGTGCATCACGGTGGCCGGCAATGTCCGGCGCGCCGGTTCCGTACGAAGTACGAAGGAGCCCGATGCGTCGGTAATCGAACGCGCGCGCCATTGAGCAGGGAGGGGGCTGACCGTCAAGCCGAATATTTGTTCCGGGGCTGATCGTTTTTTGAGCAAGGCTCTTGACAGCCACTGTTCACGGGGCATTCGGGAGGGCGGCATCAGGTTATCCAGTGGGTTATCCACAAAGGGTGTGGACAACTTCCGGCGAGCTTGGCCGGCGGCGGCAAAATTCTCACGTGCGATGGCGTTTCGTTGCCCAATGGAACCGTTGGTTCGTCTCGCCTGAAGGTGGCCCGATGCGATTCGACGCGGCTGGCTCTATGTCGATGCGGCGCGCGCTGCGACAATAGCGTCTTTTCCTTCTGCCGGGCGCGGGCTTGCACAGTCGTTTTCCGACACACCGCTGCCGCGTCCGATCGACATGACCACCACGCCCATCGTGTTACTGGTGCTGCTCTCAGCGCTGATGCACGCCACCTGGAACGCATTCCTCCACGCAAGTCCCGATCGTCTCTGGCAAGTGGGCATGATGGCGGTGCCGCAGTTGCTCGCTGCGGTAACTGGCATTGCGTTGCTGCCGCTGCCGCCTGCGCAGGTGTGGCCGCTCGTGCTGTTGTCGGCGTGCGCTCAGGTCGCGTACACGGCAGCGCTCATTCGTGCGTATCGTGTGGGCGAGTTCGGACAGATCTATCCCATCGCGCGCGGTATCTCGCCGCTGCTGATCTCGGGCGCGGCGCTGCTGATCGCGGGGGAGTCGCCGCGATGGTTGGCGGTGATCGGCATCGCGTGCATTTGTGCCGGCATTCTGTCGCTCGCCCTTCGCGGGCGGCATCTATCCGGCGATAGCGTGCCGGCCGCCTTGCTGACCGGCGTGTTCATCGCGGCTTATACGATCGTCGACGGCTTCGGTGTGCGCATGTCGAACGGCAACGGCTTTGCGTACCTCGCCTGGGCGTATCTGTTCGCGAGCGTGCCGCTCGTCGGTGCGGTATGGCGGTGGCGGGGCGGATGGCGGGGCATGTTCTGTGCGCCACCTCGCCGGGTGGTAGAGGCGTTGGGCGCGGGTGTGGTGGCGCAATGCGCTTACGGCATGGTGGTTCTGGCGCTGCAATACCTGCCGATGGGCGTGGTGTCGGCGTTGCGCGAATCGAGCGCCATTTTCGCGGTGTTGCTCGGCTGGTTGTTCCTGCGGGAAAAACTGAACGCCCGCCGGCTCGTGGCTTGCAGCCTCGTGGTCGGCGGAGCGGTCCTCATCAAGCTCGGTGCATGAGCGGCGTCGCGACGTGGCGACGTGGCGACCGACGGTGTTGCGCCGTCAGCCGCGCGGCCAGAGTTCGGCGCGATGCGCCGTGATCGCTGCGACGACGATTTCACGCATGCCGTGTCCGTCCGTGGTCTCGAGATGTTCGAGGATCGTCATACGCATGCGCGGCGCCCAGAAGCGGCGCAGATGACCTGCGATGTTCTCGAGCGCTTCGCTGCGGTCGGGCATCGTCTCGAAGAAATCCCCGATCTGATTGGCCATCTTGACCAGATTGTCGGTGTCCATGATCTGTCCTGTCCCCTGTTGTCTCTGTTGTCCCTGCTATCCCGGCTGTCCCTGCTATCCCGGCAGTTTCCGCAATCGTGCTGCATCGCCCGCTGCTGCACCGGCGCGCATGGCCAATCTCGCGTCCGCCGCACCGTCTGTTGGCGATCGACGGCGAGGCCCGCCGGCACTGTGCAGCACTCCCGGCGCCGGACGCGGATTGTTCCTTGTCATACGCGGTCCGATCGACTGACCGGGCCGCGCACATCGCTTTTTGCTACCCCTTGATACCCCTTGCCGTAGCCTAACTCGCGCTGGCTGGCGTCGCGTCGTGGGCGTGTCCGAGAAACGCCTCCTGCTGACGGTTGAAGTCGGAGTACTGACGCTGCCACTCCGAGGGCTGCGCCACCGGTGAGACCTGCACGGCGGTCACTTTGTACTCGGGGCAGTTTGTCGCCCAGTCCGAGTTGTCGGTGGTAATCACGTTCGCGCCCGATTCGGGGAAGTGGAACGTGGTGTACACCACACCCGGCTGCACGCGTTCGCTGATGATTGCCCGAAGCACGGTTTCGCCGGCGCGGCTCTGAATGCCGACCCAGTCGCCATCCTTGATGCCGCGCTCCTGCGCGTCGTGCGGATGGATTTCGAGGCGGTCTTCGCTGTGCCAGTGATTGTTCTGCGTACGACGCGTCTGCGCACCGACGTTGTACTGCGACAGAATTCGCCCGGTCGTGAGAATGAGCGGAAAGCGGCGTGTGACCTTTTCGTCCGTCGGCACGTATTGCGTGATGAGGAACTTGCCCTTGCCGCGCACGAATTCGTCGATGTGCATGACCGGGGTGCCTTCCGGCGCGTCTTCGTTACACGGCCATTGCACGCTGCCCATGCGGTCGAGCTTCTCGTAGCTCACGCCCGCGAAGGTCGGTGTGAGACGTGCGATCTCGTCCATGATTTCCGACGGGTGCGAGTAGTTCATTTCGTAACCCAGACGCTTCGCCAGTTGAATCGTCACTTCCCAGTCGGCGTAACCGGCGCGCGGCGGCATGACCTGACGCACACGCGAGATACGGCGCTCCGCGTTGGTGAAGGTGCCGTCCTTCTCCAGGAACGACGAGCCCGGCAGCAACACATGCGCGTACTTTGCGGTTTCGTTCAGGAAGATGTCCTGCACGACGATGCACTCCATCTGCTCCAGGGCGTGCGTGACGTGCTGCGTGTTCGGATCGGACTGAACAATGTCTTCTCCCTGGCAGTACAGCCCCATGAAGGTGCCGGCGAGTGCCGCGTCGAACATGTTCGGAATGCGCAGACCCGGTTCGGCTTGCAGCTCAACGCCCCATTCGGCTTCGAACAGCGCACGCGCGCTCGAATCGGAGACGTGGCGATAGCCCGGCAGTTCGTGCGGGAATGCGCCCATGTCGCACGAGCCCTGCACGTTGTTCTGCCCCCGCAGCGGGTTCACCCCGACGCCTTCGCGGCCGACGTTACCGGTCGCCATCGCGAGGTTGGCGATGCCGATCACCGTTGTCGAGCCCTGTGCATGTTCCGTCACGCCCAGACCGTAGTAGATCGCTGCGTTACCACCGGTGGCGTACAGACGCGCGGCACCGCGCACGAGGTGGGCCGGCACACCGGTGTGTGCTTCGGTCGCTTCCGGCGAGTTCTCCGCGCGCGCGATGAAGTCGCGCCATTGCGCGAAGGCGCGATCTTCACAGCGCTCGGCGATGAACTCGTCGGCCATCAGGCCTTCGGTGACGATCACGTGCGCCAGCGCGTTGATCATCGCGACGTTCGTGCCCGGGCGCAGTTGAAGGTGATAGTCGGCGTTGATGTGCGGGCTCTTCACCAGATCGATACGGCGCGGGTCGATCACGATCAGCTTTGCGCCCTGACGCAGACGCTTCTTCATGCGCGAGCCGAACACCGGGTGACCGTCGGTCGGGTTCGCTCCCATCACGAGAATGACGTCCGAATGCTCGACCGACTTGAACGTCTGCGTGCCGGCCGATTCACCGAGCGTCGCCTTCAGGCCGTAACCGGTCGGCGAGTGGCATACGCGCGCGCAGGTGTCCACGTTGTTGTTACCGAACGCGGCGCGCACCAGCTTCTGCACGAGGTAGTCCTCTTCGTTCGTGCAACGCGACGATACCAGCCCGCCGATGGAGTCACGGCCGTACTTGGCCTGAATGCGCCTGAATTCCGACGCGGCGTAGTCGAGCGCCTCGTCCCACGACACTTCCTGCCACGGGTCGGTGATCTTCTTGCGGATCTTCGGCGTGAGGATACGGTCCTTGTGCGTGGCGTAGCCCCAGGCGAAGCGGCCTTTCACGCAGGCGTGGCCTTCGTTGGCCTGACCGTCCTTGTGCGGCACCATGCGCACGACTTCGTTGCCCTTCATCTCTGCCTTGAACGAACAACCCACGCCGCAGTAGGCGCAGGTCGTGATCTTGGCGTGCTCGGCCTGACCCAGATGGATGACCGACTTTTCCTGCAGCGTCGCGGTCGGACACGCGGCAACGCAGGCGCCGCACGATACGCATTCCGAGTCCATGAACGCCTGATCCTGCCCCGCCGAGACACGCGCTTCGAAGCCGCGGCCCGAGATGGTCAGGGCGAACGTGCCCTGCGTTTCCTCGCAGGCGCGCACGCAACGGTTGCACACGATGCACTTCGAGGCGTCGTAGGTGAAGTAGGGGTTCGACTCGTCCTTCTCGCTGTCGAAGTGGTTTGCGCCGTCGAAGCCGTAGCGCACTTCGCGCAGGCCCGTCACGCCGGCCATGTCCTGCAATTCGCAGTCCCCGTTCGCGGCGCACGTCAGACAGTCCAGCGGGTGATCGGAGATGTACAGCTCCATTACGCCCTTGCGCAGTTCTTGCAGCTTCGGCGACTGCGTGCGGACTTTCATGCCGGGCTCGACCGGCGTGGTGCACGATGCCGGGAAGCCGCGACGGCCTTCGATCTCGACCAGACACAGACGGCACGAGCCAAACGGCTCCAGCGAATCGGTGGCGCACAGCTTCGGCACGTTCACGCCGCCTTCGGAGGCGGCGCGCATGATCGATGTGCCCGCGGGCACGGTGACCTGTTCGCCGTCGATCTCCAGCGTGACTTCCTGGGTGGATTCGCGGCGCGGTGTGCCGTAATCCTTCTCAAACATCGGGTCCATCATGATCGGGGTCTCCTAGGCGGCCTTGGTCGGCAGATTCGACGGTTCGGCCGCGCCGAAGTCTTCCGGGAAATGATTCAGCGCAGACAGCACGGGGTAGGGCGTCATGCCGCCCATGGCGCACAACGAGCCATTGAGCATCGTGTCGCACAGATCGCGCAGCAGCTTGATCTGCTTGGGACGGTCCCGCCCGCCGATGATCTTGTCCATCACTTCGACGCCGCGCGTCGATCCGATACGGCACGGCGTGCACTTACCGCAGGATTCGATGGCGCAGAACTCCATCGCATAGCGCGCGAGCCTCGCGAGGTCGACCGTGTCGTCGTGGGCGACGATGCCGCCGTGACCGAGCACGGCCCAGTGCGCGGCGAACGCTTCGTAGTCGAGCGGCGTGTCCCACTGCGATTCCGGCAGATACGAGCCCAGCGGGCCGCCGACCTGCACCGCACGCAAGGGACGTCCGGTCATGGCGCCGCCGCCGTAGTCGTACAGAATCTCGCGCAGCGTCACGCCGAAGGCCTTCTCGATGAGACCGCCGTACTTGATGTTGCCGGCGAGCTGAATGGGCAGGGTGCCGCGCGAGCGTCCCATGCCGAAGTTCTTGTAGAAGTCCGCCCCGCGATCCATGATGATCGGCACCGAGGCGAGGGAGATCACGTTGTTGATGACCGTGGGCAAACCGAAGAGGCCTTCGATGGCCGGCAGCGGCGGCTTGGCGCGTACCACGCCGCGCTTGCCTTCGAGACTTTCGAGCAGGGCGGTTTCTTCGCCGCAGACATACGCGCCGGCCGCCTTGCGCACTTCGAGGTGGAACGTCTGGCCCGAGCCGAGAATGTTCTCGCCGAGGTAGCCCGCCCGATTGGCGTTCGTGATGGCTTCGTTGAGTACGTCGATGGAATGCGGGTACTCGCTGCGCACGTAGATGTAACCGCGCGTCGCGCCCACGGCGATGCCGGCAATCGTCATGCCTTCGACGAGGACAAGCGGATCGCCTTCCATGAGCATACGGTCGGCAAACGTACCCGAGTCGCCTTCGTCCGCGTTGCAGACGATGTACTTTTGTGCGGCGGGGGTGTTCAGAACCGTTTTCCACTTGATGCCGGTCGGGAAGGCAGCACCGCCGCGTCCGCGCAGACCGGACTCGGTCACCTGCGCAACGATGGCGGCACCGTCGAGCGCGAGTGCGTTGCGCAGGCCGCGGTAACCGTCGTGTGCGACATAGTCGTCGACCGAGACGGGATCGGTGACGCCCACGCGGGCAAACGTCAGACGTTCCTGCTTCTTGAAATACGGAATCTCCTCGGTCAGGCCGAGGGCGAGCGGGTGATCGCCCCCGGCAGTAACGTTCGCGTCGAACAGGCTCGCGACGTCGTCGACGTCGACCGGCCCGTAGGCGACGCGACCCGCCGGCGTGACGACTTCGAGCAGCGGTTCGAGCCAGAGCATGCCGCGCGTGCCGTTGCGAACGAGTTCGATGTCGATGCCGCGCTCGGCGGCTTGGGCGGTGATGGCTTCGGCGACTTCGTCGGCGCCCAGCGCGAGGGCGGCGGAGTCACGCGGAAGATAGAGACGCACCTTGCTGGGGTTGGCGGACTGGCTCATACGGCATCCTTGGCGCGGGCGACCAGACGGTCGAATTTCTCGGGGGTGACGCGCGCGTGCAGCTTGTCGTCGATGGTAATGGCGGGGGAGGTCGCACACTGCCCCAGGCAATACACCGGTTCGAGGGCGACGTCGCCGCTGTGGCTGTGCATTGCGCAGCCCAGCACGCGCTCGGCATGCGCCACGAGCGCATCGGCGCCCATGCTCTGACACGCTTCGGCGCGACAGATCTGAACGACGTGTCGCGGCGGCGGGCTGGTACGGAAATGGTGATAGAACGTGATCACGCCATGGATTTCGGCGCGTGACAGGTTGAGGGCGTCGGCGATGACGGGCACGGCATCCGGGGGAACGTAGCCGAAGGCTTCCTGAACGTCATGGAGGATCGGCAGAAGGGGGCCTTCCTGAGCTGCATGAGTGTCCAGAATCGCTTGCACCGTCGCGATGGAAAAAGCCTCGCGCATGGCTGATGTCTCCTGTTTGGCGCACCGTGGGGAACGGCGCTCCTGAGGGTGGTGATATGTTCTTGTCCTGCCCCGGGGCGAGAGACCCATTGGTCACATACGGCGACGCTGCTCGGGTCTAGCGATCAGCGCGGCGCCGTATGAGCGTGCGGCACATAGCCCCCACCATATGCCGCACGGGCTCGGCCTCTCGCCCGTTGCTTTACTTCGTCAACTTACGGTCAGTATGTGAAACACGATATATCATATACGGTATACGTGCAATAGCGTGGCGAGCGGTTTCGCGGGATCGTTTACCCCAATTCGGAAAGCGGCTTCCGATGAGAAGCCGGGGCGCAGGGGCGAATAGCGCGATGCAATGGGAAAAGTGGAGGGGCGGGAAAGAAAAAAGCCAGCGGCATTTTCATGTCGCTGGCCTTTCGTCAACGCGCGAAGCGCGCACTGTGCGGATGACGATGGCGTTATTCGAGGAAGTCGCAGTACTCTTCGACGAATGCGGCCAGACCGAGGGTATGGTCGCGTGCCAGTTTCTCGGCGAGTTCCGTATCGCGTTTTTCGAGCGCGGTAATGATCTTCAGGTGATCGACGATCGAGCGCGCGGCCCGGTCGTGCTTGGCAATCGTCACCTTGCGGATGGCGCGCACGTGAATGAACAGGTTCTTGATCGTATTGGCGATCGCCTGCGAGCCGCCGAGGTTGATCAGCGCCTGATGGAAGTCGATGTTCGCGTCGGAATACTCTTCGATATGATCCGTCGGCGGCTCATTGACGAACTGGTCGAACAGATGACGCAGCTTGGCGATATCCTCGTCGCTCGCATTTTGTGTGGCCAGGCGGGCGGACATCCCTTCGAGGGCGGCCCACATCTGAATCATCTCGACGATTTCACGCTTGGTCTTGCGGATGATGAAGATGCCCCGTCGCGGCACCGTACGCAGAAAGCCTTCCTGTTCCAGCAGGGTCATGGCTTCGCGAATCGGCGTGCGCGAAACGCCAAGCACCTGGATGAGCTGACGCTCGTCCAGGCGAATCTCTTCCTTCTGGTTATAGATGTCGGCGTCGGCGATGGCCTTCTTCAGCAGCGCATACGCCTGATTACGAAAACTCGTTGTGGTGTCGATCGGCTCCAGCGCGAGTGGCGTCACGCGCGCCGGAGTTGGGGTGATCAGGGACATGCAATAGTCTCCTAGGTATTACGGCCCCTTCAGAGGCGCAATGCTTGCTGCCCCACGATGGTTGCCGGCTTTGTGACGAGTTTACCCGATTCGTTTGCCTGCGTGGTTTCCGCCAGGTAGGCGAAACGGCCATTGCTTTCGGCCTTTTCGAGCATTTTGGCGGGCAGGGCGACGAACAGGTGAACCATCGCAACACCGGCGGCGAGGGCGGAAGCCAGGGCAAGCAGAGTAAGCGCAGCGACTAACATAATGACACTCCAGATAAAGTTTGACGGGTCGTGTAGTGGGGGAGAACTTGCTTTGCATTGTATGTCGCGCCGCAACAAGTCTCAAGATATACCACATACCGAATATCAAAATTTACCGTTTTTCGGGACGTTTTTCAGGTCGCACTGCTCTCACACGGCTCGGATTTGTCTCTTTTTCCGATACTGCGAATGAACTGGGTAATGGCGATGAACCTCCTCGGATGTCCGTCTGGCTTGCAATGGTGCGGATTTCGGGACGCCACTGGCGCACGCAGTTTCCAATGATTCGGTCGATGCTTTTGGGTGGGGCAAATACGCGTTATTGCGTTGCCGCGAAACCACATGCGCAATTGCCTGCATGCCGCGGACAAGACGCCGACTCCCGGCAAGAATCGGCCACGACCGGAGTTTCGGCGGCGGCATGTTCAAGTCACCGCGGGACAGGCGCCGGCGTCTCGACGAGCGCCCGCCGCGTTCATCGCCTTGCCCTCTCTCTCTATATATATATGTCAGTGAGTAAACCCGCGAAGCGCAGCGACTTGTCTCACGGGTTTACCTCGCGTTGCCCTCGTTGCCTTGTCGCTGGGATACACGCCAGCCTGGACCGACGTCGTGTCGGTCCACGACGTCGATCCGGTGCCGCTATCAGGCGGCCTTGGCCAGACGTTCCTGCGCCGCTGCCACTGCCTCGGGTTTGGTCATGAACTCGCGCTGTTTTATCAGGGCGAGCACGACGTCGAGCGTGGGCGTGGGCACGTTGGCCAGGCGCCCCATTTCCTGCACCACGGAGACGAGTGGGTCGATTTCCATCGCACGATCGCGCTCCAGATCCTGGAGCATCGATGTCTTGTGCGCGCCGACTGCGCCCGCACCATTGATGCGGCGCTCGACGTCCACGCGGAAATGCACGCCGAACTTGTCGCCGATGGCTTTGGCTTCGAGCATCATGGCGCGTGCCACGGCCCGGGTGCCCGGATCGCTGGCAATGATGTCGAGCGTGGCGTGTGTGAGGGCCGAGATGGGGTTGAAGCAGAGGTTACCCCAGAGCTTGAGCCAGATCTCGTCGCGAATGTTCTCGCGAATCGGGGCATCGAGGCCGCCGGCGATCATCATCTGCGAGAGCTTTTCCACGCGCTCGGTGCGCTCGCCGCTCGCTTCGCCGAGCGGGAACTTGTTGCCGTAGACGTGCTGAATCACACCCGGCGCAACGACTTCCGTGGCCGGATAAACCACGCACCCGATGGCGCGCTCGGGGCCGAGTTCGCGCCACTGACGACCGCCCGGATCGATGCTCTCGAGCGTTCTTCCTTCGAGCGCACCGCCATGCTTGTAGAAGTACCAGTAGGGAATGCCGTTCACGGCTGTGACTACGGCCGTATCCGGGCCGATCAACGGTTGCATCGCGTCGAGTACCGACGGTACCGAGTGGGCCTTGAGGGCGATGATCACGTAATCCTGATGCCCGAGTTCGCGCGCGTCGTCGGTGCAGCGCAGATGGGCGACGCGTTCTTCGCCGTCGATGAGCAACTTGAGCCCGTTCTCGCGCATGGCCGCCAGATGCGGTCCACGTGCCACCAGACTGACATCGGCGTCGGCGCGCGCGAGTTGCACGCCGAGATAACCGCCGATGGCTCCAGCGCCATAGATGCAAATCTTCATGAAGTCTCTCCCTCCAAAGGTCAATCGAAACCCGGGCCTGGTACTGGCCGCTTTATTCTTCTGATTCTTCTAATACCAAATGTTGTATATCGTATATCACAAGGAGAATAGCGCCAAGCCTTCCAGGGTTATTTGGTCTCATGGTTTCCCCGCAGATACCGGAAAAACGGACATTCCGAGGCATTGGGATGTGTGAGCGCCGCGGGCATGAATTGCACTTGTGAAATGCCCGGGGGCGCGCGTCGAGTGAATTATTACGGTGTGTTACAGCGACAGCGCCGACGAAGGGGAGACGATATTTTGTGAGTGAAATTCACATAAATATCGCCTTGTGCCCGTTTTAAAAAATCGCAAGGAGCCCGATATAAAAGGCCTGAGCGCCTTGTCGGGCAAGGTTCGCGGATCAGGTTAACTCCTTAGAGCCGGTTTACGATCTCCTGAGCAGCAGTGCCAAAAAGGGGTTCCGTCGCAATAGGGGTAGTCAGGTAGACTCCTAGGTTTCGAGCGCCGGGAACCCAGTCGATGAAGTGCGCAGCCAAACCGCCGAGAAAGCCCTTGCCCGCAGGCATCGCCAAGGTCCTGAAGCGGTTGCACTACCCGTTGGGGGTTATGTTGCAGTGCGTGCGCTGGTACGTGGCCTATTCGCTGAGCTCGCGAGATCTGGAGGAAATGATGGCCGAGCGAGGCGTGGCGGTGGACCACTCGACGATCCATCGCTGGGTGATCAAGTTGCTGCCGGTTTTCGAGAAAGCGATGCGTGGCCGCCTGCGCCCAGTCGGTGACAGCTGGCGCATGGACGAGACCTATATTCGGGTCAGAGGCCAGTGGAAATACCTCTACCGGGCGGTGGATAAGGCGGGCCACACCATTGATTTTCTGCTATGCGCACGCCGCGATACCGCCGCCGCGCGCCGGTTCTTCGAAAAAGCCCTCGCCGGGCGGGGCACGCCGAAGACCGTCACCGTTGACAAAAGCGGGGCGAACCGCGCCGCGCTGCAGGCGCTGGGCGCCCAGCGCGAGATACCCGTCGAAATCCGCCAGAATAAATACCTGAACAACCTTGTCGAGCAGGACCACCGCGCGATCAAACGGCGCGTCAGACCGATGCTGGGTTTCCAGAATTTCCGTTGTGCCCGCATTGTCCTGGGCGGCATCGAGACCATGCACATGATTCGCAAGGGGCAAATGCTTGCCCCAAAGGGACGCCGTGCGTCCCCTGCTGAGCAATTCTATGCACTGGCCGCGTAAAAACCAACCTGCCCCTGGCTTCGCTTCGGCGTAACTTCGTTATCGCGACAGAACCCGAAAACGCGCTCGCAGCCTGCCTTGCGTAACGCATCCGTCTGCAAGGCGGTGTCCTGCTCCGCCGTCGATACCCGAGCATAGCCGATCAATGCCATTTACCGCCCTCTTGTCCGTCATTCCGTCCGTCTATCTTAATGTCCGAAAACCCGTCGAACGAGCATTTGCCGGACATTGTCCGGGTTGACCGACTAACGATCGTTTGACGGACAGCTCGGCACCGTAGCTTCATTACCACATATGTGCTAATGTGGGTTTGTACATTTTAGAGGAGATAACTCTATGAGTCGCCTTACCATCGACATCACCGAACAGCAGCACCAAAGCCTCAAAGCGTTGGCTGCGCTACAGGGTAAGACCATCAAACAATACGCGCTCGAGCGTTTGTTCCCCGGCGATGCCGATGCCGATCAGGCATGGCGAGAACTGAAAACCCTGCTAGCGAACCGCATCGACGACGGGCTTGCGGGGAACGTGTCCACCAAGGGCATCGGCGAAATTCTGGATGAAGAACTCGGCGGGGATCGCGCTTGACGGCCTACGTTCTCACGGCGCAGGCGGAAGCCGATCTACGCGATATCATTCGCTACACGCGTCAGCAGTGGGGCACTGAGCAGGCACGCCGCTATATCGCCAAGCTGGAACATGACATTGCCAGCCTTGCAGCCGGACGAGGCACTTTCAAGGATATGAGCGAACTCTTTCCTGAGCTACGGATGGCGCATTGCGAACATCACTATGTCTTCTGTCTGCCGCGGGGGAGCGCGCCCGCTTTAATCGTAGCGATTCTTCATGAACGCATGGACCTCATGGCGCGCCTGACGGACAGGATCAGCAGGGAAAGTTAGACGCTCGTGGGTTCTTACTGCCAAGGCTGGTGGGAGGGCCCCTGCCTCACACATTCCACATGACCGCGCTTCAGGGCCAAGCCCGCTCCCCTGCCGAAGGTTGGCCGCTGCGCCCCGGGTGGAGCCTTCGCGGCACTCTATTTTGCAGAAAGGGCGGGCGCGAATCACTTGTCGTCGGCGTATCGGCTTGAAACTTTTGCAGGCTTCCTCACGCGCGACGTCCTGCTTGAGCTGCTGCCCCTGCCCTGCCTTCGCCGCCCGTCCATGGTCGCGGCGTTCAATGTTTCGCAGGAAAATTCAAAAAATACTGTACGAATAAACAGTGCTCGCCCGTCCTCGCTACTGCTGCACAACCGACACACCTGCTCATGCCATGCTAGCGGCCTCGAGCTTCCCTGACGAAGCCATGGCCACGATGTCCCCTGACGCGGCGTAAGAGCCGGTTTACGATCTCCTGAGCAGCAGTGCCAAAAAGGCGAGATGGACAAACTGCAAGCTGGTGTTGAGCAAACGCTCACAGTTCTTCCATAAGCGCCGGTTCTTCTCCAGCCAGGCGAAACTGCGCTCGACGACCCAACGCTGCGGCAGGACCTTGAAAGTATGCAGTTCGCTGCGTTTGGCGATCTGCACCGTGACCCGCTCGCCCAAGATCTCGCGCACGCCCTGCGCGAAGGGTTCGCCCACGTAACCGCCATCGACCAGCACACTTTGCACCTGTCCCAAGCGAGGCTTGCCGTGCTCGAACGCCAGCAACGCTCCTTTGCGATCGTTCACCTCGGCAGTGGTTACCGCCACGGCGTGCGGTAAGCCCTGCGTGTCTACGGCAATATGACGCTTGATGCCCGACACCTTCTTGCCCGCGTCATAACCCTTATGCGCTGCCGTGTCAGTGTTCTTCACGCTCTGCGCGTCCACGATCAAGAACGTCGTGCTGGCGCTGCGTCCCTGTCTTGTGCGCGCCGCGCCAACCTGATTTTTTGAGTGCCTGCTCCAGCACGCTCACGCCGTGCTGGTCAGGCTGACTCCATTTGCTGAAATACGCGTAGACGGTTTGCCACTTGGGAAACTCGCTGGGCAAGAAGCGCCATTGGCAACCGGTACGCAACAGATACAGCACCGCGCAAAACACCTCGTACAAGTCCACCGTCGTGGGCTTCGTGCGCCGGCGCACGCTGCGCAACAGCGGCTCGATCTCCGAGAACTTCTCTCGGCTTATGTCACTCGCGTATTTCTTTCTCGTCATCCTCGAATTATCAGGGATGACCAGAAGATCGCAAACACGTTCTTAGTGTTTTCGCATTGCGTTGTTGCGCCGCTCCGTCCTACAGTTGCGTTACTGTATCTAGCCGCCACTTAGGACAGTGCCTCGCGTGCCGTGGTTGTTTTCGCTGCAATGGACGAAAACGACTTCGGCACGCGAGGGGAAAACGAGGACAGCAATAAATTAGTGTTGACTTATATCTGATATATCGTATATTTCGTTCGGTATATTTGCGGAAGACGCAATGGATTCCGCGAGCATCAGAGAACAAGTCGACGAGGCTAAGACCTCGTAAAGCATACCCAGGGGGCGTAGACCCCATCCGGAAGGTGTTGTTGTTGTGAAGCTGCCAAACAACTGAAAACCGATGGAGGAGGTACAAGTGGAGACGACAAAGCAACACGGTAAACAATCACCGTTCGCGAGCCCGTGGGTCCAGCTCGTGTTCGGCGTGATCTGTATGGCGATGATCGCCAACTTGCAATATGGGTGGACGCTGTTCGTCAACCCGATCGACGAGAAGTATGGTTGGGGCCGCACGGCGATCCAGATTGCGTTCACGATTTTCGTCGTGACGGAAACCTGGCTGGTGCCGATCGAAGGGTATCTGGTCGACAAGTTCGGCCCGCGCCCGGTGGTGGTCGGTGGTGGTCTGTTGTGCGGTATTGCATGGGTGATGAACGCCTATGCGTCGTCGCTGCCGATGTTGTATGTCGCAGCGGCAGTCGGCGGTGTCGGCGCCGGTGCGGTATATGGCACCTGCGTGGGTAACGCGCTGAAGTGGTTCCCGGACCGCCGCGGCCTTGCCGCTGGCCTCACCGCCGCCGGTTTCGGCGCCGGTTCGGCGCTGACCGTGGTGCCGATCGCCAACATGATCAAGTCGAGCGGCTACGAGAACACCTTCCTGACCTTCGGTCTGGGCCAGGGGATCATCGTGCTGGTGCTGGGTCTGGCGCTTGCCAATCCGCCGGCCTCGATCGAAGCGCTCAAGAAGCTGGCACCGGGCGCAATGCGCTACAACGCCAAGCCGACGGAAGTCATGCGCTCCCCGGTGTTCTGGCTGATGTATCTGATGTTCGTGCTGATGGCCGCTGGCGGCCTGATGGCTACGGCTCAGCTCGGCCCGATCGCCAAGGACTACGGTCTCGATCAGGCACCGGTCTCGATTCTCGGCCTCACGCTGCCCGCACTCACCTTCGCACTGGCCATCGACCGTGTGCTCAACGGGGTGACGCGTCCGGTGTTCGGCTGGATCTCGGACAAGATCGGGCGCGAAAACACGATGTTCATCGCCTTCGCGATGGAAGCCGCGGGGATTTACGCGCTGGCGAAGTTCGGTCAGCACCCGGTCGCCTTCGTGATCCTGACCGGTCTGGTGTTCTTCGCCTGGGGTGAGATCTACAGTCTGTTCCCGGCGACGTGTGCCGATACGTATGGTTCGAAGTACGCCGCTACCAACGCGGGGATGCTGTACACCGCGAAGGGGACCGCCGCGTTGCTGGTGCCGTTCTCGAGCATCATCACCACGTCGACCGGCAGCTGGCAGGCAGTGTTCATGATCGCTTGCGCCATGAACGCCTTCGCCGCCTTCCTCGCCTTGTTTGTCCTCAAGCCGATGCGTGCCCGTCTGGCACAGCGTTACGCCAACGACTACAAGGCGGAGTCGAGCGAACCGGTCGTGAAGGCTGCGGACCTGAGCCGCAGCACCACGTAAGGCGAGCTGGATACGTCATCAAGACGTTAAGCACTACTAAGTAGAACGCAGACTGGCTGGCCTGATTAGCGACATGTTTGACCGGCGTGCCTCCCGAACCTTCGCAGGTTCGGGTGCACGACCGGATGAGCAAGTAGAGAAGCAGTACAGGAATACCCACTAATCGTCAGACAAGACGACGCAACACTGAAACCGGAAAAACTGGAGGAGAGAATTATGTCCATTGCGATGACCGTGCCAGTCGGCAAGGCGGAAAACGAGACGCTCGAAGACAATAGCCGACACGCGAACATCGTGTCCGAGGCAGCAACGACCGATGGCTTCCATTTGGTCATCGATGCCCTGAAAGCGAACGACATCGACACCATCTTCGGTCTGGTGGGGATTCCCATCACCGATCTGGCGCGTCTTGCACAGGCCGAAGGCCTTCGTTTCATCGGCTTCCGCCACGAACAACATGCAGGTCATGCCGCCGCAATCGCCGGCTACATGACGCAAAAGCCGGGCATCTGCCTGACGGTGTCCGCACCGGGCTTCCTGAATGGCCTGACGGCACTTGCCAACGCGACCACCAACTGCTTCCCGATGATTCTCATCAGCGGCTCCAGCGAGCGCGAGATCGTCGACTTGCAGCAGGGTGACTACGAAGAAATGGATCAGCTCAATGCGGCCAAGCCGTATTGCAAGGCAGCTTACCGCGTGCTGCACGCCGAAGACATCGGTGTGGGCCTGGCCCGTGCCATTCGCGCGGCCGTGTCGGGCCGCCCGGGCGGTGTCTATCTGGACCTGCCGGCCAAGCTGCTGTCGCAGACCATCGACGCACAGAAGGCCAAGGATTCGCTGATTCGCGTGATCGACGCCGCGCCGCGCCAGATCCCCGCGCAGGACGCCGTGCAGCGCGCGCTCGACGTCATCAAGGGCGCCAAGCGTCCGCTGATTCTGCTGGGCAAGGGCGCTTCGTACGCTCAGGCCGACGAAGACATCCGTGCGCTCATCGAAAAAACAGGCATTCCGTACCTGCCGATGTCGATGGCCAAGGGCCTGCTGCCCGACACGCACGAACAATCGGCCGCTGCCGCACGCTCGTTCGTGTTGCAGGAAGCCGACGTCGTGGTGCTGATCGGCGCGCGTCTGAACTGGCTGCTCGCGCACGGCAAGGGCAAGACCTGGGGTGCCGCGCCCAAGAAGTTCGTGCAGATCGACATCTCGCCGACGGAAATCGACAGCAACGTGGCGATCGCCGCACCGGTGATCGGCGATATCGGTTCGTGCGTCAAGGCACTGCTCGGCGGCATCGACGCCAACTTCGGCAAGCCGTCGGCCGAATGGATCGGCGCCATTGCGGAGCGCAAGAACAAGAACCTGACGAAGATGGCGGCAACGCTGGCGCAGAACCCGTCGCCGATGAACTTCCACAGCGCACTCGGCGCGATCCGCGACGTGCTCAAGAAGCATCCGGACATCAACCTCGTCAACGAAGGCGCGAACACGCTCGACCACGCACGCAGCATCATCGACCAGTACCAGCCGCGCAAGCGCTTCGACTCGGGCACGTGGGGCGTGATGGGCATCGGCATGGGCTTCGCCATCGGCGCTGCCGTGACGAGCGGCCTGCCGGTCGTGGCCATCGAAGGCGACAGCGCTTTCGGCTTCAGCGGCATGGAACTCGAAACCATTTGCCGTTACGACCTGCCGGTCACCACCATCATCTTCAATAACAACGGCGTGTATCGCGGCACCGACGTCAACCCGACGGGCGGCAAGGACGTGGCACCGACCGTGTTCGTCAAGGGGGCGCGCTACGACAAGATGATCGAAGCGTTCGGCGGCATTGGTTACAACGTGACCACGCCGGCCGAGCTGACCAAGGCGCTGGAGGAATCCATCGCTTCGGGCAAGCCGACGCTGATCAACGCTGTGATCGACGAATCCGCAGGTACGGAAAGCGGCCGTCTGACGAATCTGAATCCGCAAAGCGCGGCGATGAAAAAGTAAGTGCTGAGTCAATCAAGGAGACATGACATGAGCAAACCCCTCGAAGGAATCAAGATCATCGACTTCACGCACGTGCAGGCCGGCCCGGCCTGTACCCAGCTGCTGGCGTGGTTCGGCGCCGACGTGATCAAGGTGGAACGCCCGGGCTCGGGCGACGTCACGCGTAGCCAGCTGCGCGACATTCCCGATGCCGATGCCTTGTACTTCACGATGCTCAACAGCAACAAGCGCTCGCTGACGCTGGACACGAAAACGCCGGAAGGCAAGGAAGTGCTCGAGAAGCTGGTGAAGGAATCCGACGTTCTCGTCGAGAACTTTGCCCCGGGCGCGCTGGACCGCATGGGCTTCACGTGGGAGCGCCTGAGCGAACTGAACCCGAAGCTCATCGTGGCATCGGTCAAGGGCTTCTCGGACGGACACCACTACGATGACCTGAAGGTCTACGAAAACGTGGCGCAGTGCGCAGGCGGCGCCGCTTCGACGACCGGTTTCTGGGACGGTCCCCCGACGGTGTCGGCCGCAGCGCTGGGCGACAGCAACACCGGCATGCACCTGGCGATCGGTATTCTGACGGCCCTCATCGGCCGTGGTCAGACGGGCCGCGGCCAGAAGGTGGCCGTCTCGATGCAGGACTCGGTCATCAACCTGTGCCGCGTGAAGCTGCGCGACCAACAGCGTCTGGACCGCGTGGGCTACCTCGAAGAGTATCCGCAGTACCCGCATGGCGAGTTCACCGATGTCGTGCCGCGCGGCGGTAACGCCGGCGGCGGCGGTCAGCCGGGCTGGGTGCTCAAGTGCAAGGGCTGGGAGACGGATCCGAACGCGTACATCTACTTCACGATTCAGGGTCACGCCTGGGAGCCGATCTGCCGTGCACTGGGCAAGCCGGAGTGGATCGACGATCCGAATTACGCTACGCCGCAAGCCCGTCAGCCGCACATCTTCGACATCTTCGCGACCATCGAAGAGTGGCTGGCCGACAAGACGAAGTACGAAGCCGTGGACATCCTGCGCAAGTTCGACATCCCGTGCGCTCCTGTGCTCTCGATGAAGGAAATCGCCAACGATCCGTCGCTGCGTGCTTCGGGCACGATCGTCGAAGTGCCGCACAAGGAACGTGGTTCGTACCTGACCGTCGGCAGCCCGATCAAGTTCTCGGGTCTGAAGCCGGAAATCACGGGTTCGCCGCTGCTGGGTGAGCACACCGACGAGATCCTGGCCGAGCTGGGCTACAGCAAGGACCAGATCGCCCACCTGCACGCAGCCCGTTCGGTCTAAGTTCGCTTGGCTTCGGCTGCCATGCCGCACGCGCGGTTGCCGTCTCGGGCGGCGACGGTGCGTGCGGCGGCAGGCAAGGTGTTCATGGGTGCGGCTCCGTGCGGGGCGCGCCCATTTTTATTTTCGGGACCGTGTTGTCCTTTAATTGATGTACTTTAACGGCATGTTTGGCCATCGTGCCCGTCATACCGTTGGCATTTCCCACAAGACTCTGGAGACATCATGAGTGCATCCGTCGACGTCAAGCAGTTGGTCGAGGTCGTAGGCGACGCTATCGTCGTGGCCGACCCGTCGAACGTCATTACGCTTTGGAATTCCGGCGCGGAAAAGATGTTCGGTTTCTCGGCGGCCGAAGCGCTCGGGCAACCCCTCGACATCATCATCCCCGAACGTTTGCGCGCGCGTCACAACGAAGGCTACGCCAAGACGATGAAGACAGGGCAGACGAAGTACGGTAGCGATCTGCTCAAGGTCCCCGCCACGCACAAGGATGGCCGTGCCATGTCGATTGCCTTCACGGTTGCGCTGCTGCATGGCGCAAACGGTGAAGTGACCGGCATCGTCGCCGTGATCCGCGACGAGACCGCGCGCTTCCAGGAGGACCGTCAGTTGCGCAAGCGCGTGACGGAACTCGAAGCGAAGCTGGCTGCCACGGCGAACTGATCTACGCCATAGCGATCGTTGCGCGACGCTTGTCGCGACCCCGGCGAAGGCGTCGACCTGGGCGCTCGCCGGTAAGAGACGTCGCCTCCCCGAAGAAGCACCGATGCGTAAAGCGCGCCGGTGCTTTTTTCATTTCCGCCGGGATTTCGACGCGTGGGAAAGCCTTCGCAAAGCATGAAAGTATTTTGTATTCAATATATTTAAAAATCATTCATGAGGAGACCTGATCGGTGGGGTGGCGTTCATCGAGCTGACACATGCCTGTAAACCCGTAGCCCGGCCACACGGCGCCTAGCTTGTTGCAGTGCGGAGGCCCTTATTCCGTGGGCCTTTGCGGGATTCTGCAGGGGAATTGACGCGACACAGCAAATGACATCGGCAACAAAAAGCCGTTGATAAAATATCGTGTATGAAATACCGTATATCACAAGATTGAATCGACGAAAGGAATGGCGCCCGAAGAGGCGACAACTGCCGTCGCATCCGGCGAGGCCTGCGACATTGCCGTAATCGAAAGAAACGCCCGAGCGTTCACCGGCCCTTCGCCCACCTATTACATAAACGCCGTCGCATCAGGAGGAGACAAACCATGGGAAAGGCACTCGAAGGTGTGCGCATTCTCGACTTCACGCATGTGCAGTCCGGTCCAACGTGTACGCAATTGCTGGCCTGGTTCGGTGCAGACGTCATCAAGATCGAACGTGCCGGACACGGCGACGTGACGCGCGAACAACTGCGTGACATTCCCGACGCCGACAGCCTGTACTTCACGATGCTCAACAGCAACAAGCGTTCCATCACGCTCGATACGAAGCATCCGGAAGGCAAGGCGGTGCTCGAGCGCATGATTCGCGACTGCGACGTGCTCGTGGAGAATTTCGCACCGGGCGCCCTCGATCGCATGGGTTTCACCTGGGAACATATCCATTCGCTCAACCCGCGCATGATCGTCGCGTCGGTGAAGGGCTTCGGTCCCGGTCCGTATCAGGACTGCAAGGTGTACGAGAACGTGGCGCAGTGCGTGGGCGGTGCGGCCTCGACGACCGGTTTCGACGACGGCCCACCCATGGTGACCGGCGCGCAGATCGGTGACTCCGGCACGGGCCTGCATCTGGCGCTCGGCATCGTCACGGCGCTTTACCAGCGCACGATGACCGGGCAGGGCCAGCGCGTGCTGGCGGCCATGCAGGACGGCGTGCTCAACCTGTGCCGCGTGAAGCTGCGCGATCAGCAGCGTCTCGAGCGCGCGCGCGTGATGGAAGAGTATCCGCAGTACCCGAACGGCGAGTTCGGCGACGCCGTGCCGCGTGCCGGCAATGCGTCGGGCGGTGGTCAGCCCGGCTGGATTCTGAAGTGCAAGGGCTGGGAAACCGATCCAAATGCCTATATCTACTTCATCGCGCAGGCGCCCGTGTGGGGTTCGATCTGCAAGGTGATCGGCAAGCCCGAGTGGGTGGAGCATCCGGACTACGCCACGCCGCGCGCGCGTCTGCCGCGCCTGCGCGAAATCTTCGACACCGTGGAGCAGTGGACGGTGACGAAGACCAAGTTCGAGGTCATGGCCATCCTCAACGAATACGACATTCCTTGCGGCCCGATTCTGTCGATGAAGGAGATCGCCGAAGACATGTCGCTGCGTGAGACCGGCACCATCGTCGAGGTGGATCACCCGAAGCGCGGCAAGTACCTCACCGTCGGCAACCCGATCAAGCTCTCCGACAGCCCCACGCACGTGGAGCGCTCGCCGCTGCTCGGCGAGCACACGGACGACGTGCTCTCGGAGTTCGGTTACAGCATGCAGCAGATCGCTGCGCTGCGCGAAGTCGGCGCGATCTGACGCGCCGGAAGACCGTTAGCGGGCGCGAACACGAAATATGGCGCGCCCGGGTGTCTGCGAATACATGCCCGATTTGTGCATAAGGCAGATGTGAATGACTTCAAGACATCGCGTGAGGCGCGCTGCCGGCGAACGTTGCCGCGCCGCCTCACCGCTACAGGAATGGCAAACGCATGAAGCTCTGGACCCGTTTCAAGACCGCGCATGGCCGCATCGGCTTTGGCCTGTTGCAGGGCGATCACATTCTGGAACATCGCGGCGACCTCTACGATCAGCCGGTCGCCACGGGCGCCACGATTGCCCGCGACGCGGTCGATCTGCTGTGCCCCTGCGAACCATCGAAGATCGTGGCGCTGTGGAACAACTATCACGCGCTCGGCGCGAAGCTCGGCAAAGCCGCGCCTTCGCATCCGCTGTTTCTCATCAAACCTGCGACCACGCTCAACGGTCCCGGCGCCGTGATCCGGCGTCCGGCCTCGTATGCCGGAAAGATCGTCTTCGAGGGAGAGCTGGGCATCGTCATCGGCAAGCAGGCGAGCAACGTGAGCGAGGCCTCGGCGCGCGATTACATCCTCGGCTACACGTTGGTCAACGACGTCACGGCCGCTGAGATCATCGAGCAGGACGGCAACTTCGCGCAGTGGACGCGTGCCAAGGGCTTCGACACGTTCGGCTGCCTCGGCCCGTTCATCGCAGAAGACTTCGACTGGCGCGAAGCCGAACTCGTCACGACGCTCGACGGCACGCAGCGTCAGCGCTACCCGCTAGCCGACATGATCTTCAATCCTTGGCAGCTTGTGGCGCGCTTGTCGCAGGACATGACGCTGCTGCCCGGCGACGTGATCGCGGTGGGCACGTCGATCGGCGTGGGCTCGATGAAAGAGGGCGCGCTGGTCGAGGTCAGCATCGACGGACTGGGAACGCTCGCGAACCGCATGGGCGGGTGAGCGTCGCCCGAAGCAACCGATTTCACGGTGGTCGGCCGGGGTGGCAATGGCCTGAGTCGATCGCCCTTTTTCATTCGGCGGACCGGAACGGTCGGCCCAGGCCAAGCCCGCCCTGAAGGCCTATTTCGTGCCGCTGCCCGTGAGCGGCGGCACAGCGCTTTTGTAGGCCATCATGCCGTCGATCAGCGCAGCGCCTTCCGAGAGCAGGAATTGACGGAAGGCCAATGCGACCGGCGGCAAGCGCTTGCTGCGACGATGCACGACGTACCAGCTTTGCCATGCCGGAAAGCCCTGTACGTCGAGCACCGTCAACTGGCCCGTGCGCAACTCCATGCCGACGGTGTGGGCAGACAGGAAGCTGATCCCCATGCCTGCGATCACCGCCTGCTTGATGGTTTCCGTGCTGGCGATCTCCATCGCGATTCTCAGTTGCTGCGTGCGATGGCCGAAAGCGTCCTGCAAGGAATTCCAGGTGTCCGACCCGCGCTCGCGACTGATGAACGGTTCTTCCGTGAGACGCGAAAACGGAATCTGTTTCTGTCCGGCCAGCGGATGGCCGGGCGGCGCCACGATGATGTACGGGTGGGGCGCGAAGGCTTCGTTGATCGTGTCGATCTCGTGCGGCGGACGCACCATCACGGCCAGATCGGTGAGGTTCTCGGTCAGCTGATGAAGCAGTTCCTCACGGTTATGCACCGTGAGATTGAGCGTTACGCCGGGATGGCGTGCCGTGAAGGCGGCGAGCAGCCGGGGAAAGAAGTAGTCGCCGGCGCTAATGACGGCGACGTTGAGTTTGCCGCCGGTAATGCCCTTGAGGTGGTCCATCGCCTCCTCGGTTTCGCGAAAGAGCGCGATGATCGCGCGGCTGTAATGGAGCATTTCGCTGCCTGCCGGCGTGAGGAAGATCTTCTTGCCCAGTTGCTCGAAGAGCGGCAGTCCGGCATGTGTCTCAAGTTGCTTGACCTGTGTCGAGACGGCCGGTTGCGTGAGATGAAGTTCTTCGGCGGCGCGCGAAAAGCTCAGATGGCGCGCTACCGCTTCGAAGACCTTCAATTGACGGAGCGTGGCGTGTCGCATGCGGCGGGCATCCGGTAAGAACGGGCGGTGGAGGGCGAACGAAAGGCGGCGACGCGGCGACGCGCAGACGTATCGCGCGTGCGCCGAATGACGTTTCAGAAGTATAAGTAATTGTTGATGGTTTGCATAATTAACTTTAACTGTCTTTTATATGTCGGGCTGCGTAATCTGCAATGGCAGCCCGCATGAAAGTGGTGTGACAGCAAAGCGAAAAGTGGAAAGCGAAAAAGCGAAGGCGCGCAGACAGCAGGCGTCGGGCCGCGCGGTCACGTCAGGAGTTAAGCGGGTTTGGACGATCACTATTTTGGGAGACGCCATCATGTCGGTCATCGAATCGCATATCAAACCTGCCGCCCTGGCTCCGGTTGCCAACGCTCATCTGCATGCGTTCAACAACGCGTTCGTCGAACTGGGTCTGGACTGGTATTGGGATAACCACACCTACACCCGTTTGCTGCACACCACCGGTAACCAGGATTTGCCGCTGGCGTATCTCGAAGGCGCTTCGGCGCAGGCGTTGCGCATGGCCGAGCTGTTGATGATCGGGGCCTACCTCGACGGACACCAGCCGCACCTGCTTCGCGCCTACGAGCCGGAATTCCTTTGCGACCTGATTCACTGCACGAAGGTGCGTTGCTTCGAAGCGGCCAACGAAGGGCGTTCGATGCAAGCGCCGCGAGCCGCTTCGGCCTGAGTTTCACAACACGACAGGGGCTCAGACCCCGAGACAATAACTATGCATATTGGCATTCCAAAGGAGACGGCCGGCGGCGAATCCCGCGTCGCGGCCACACCGGAAACGGTGAAAAAGCTGGTGAGCGCGGGTCATCGCGTCACTGTGGAGCATGACGCCGGTGTGGCGGCGAGCGTACCCGATGCGGCGTATGTCGCGGCGGGCGCGTCGAGCGGAACCGCCGCCGAGGTGTTCGGCGCGGAGATGGTGCTGAAGGTGCGCGCACCGTCGGTCGCCGAGATCGCACAGATGCGCCGCGGCGCAGTGGTCGTCGGCATGCTCAATCCGTTCGATGCCGAGAACAATGCTCGTATGGCGGCGGCCGGTGTGACGGCCTTCGCGCTGGAAGCCGCGCCGCGCACCACGCGCGCGCAGAGCATGGACGTGCTCTCCTCGCAGGCCAACATCGCCGGCTACAAGGCGGTGATGCTCGCCGCGAACCTCTATCAACGCTTCATGCCGATGCTCATGACGGCCGCCGGTACGGTGAAAGCCGCCCGTCTGGTGGTGCTCGGCGCCGGTGTCGCCGGGCTTCAGGCCATCGCGACGGCCAAGCGTCTCGGGGCGGTGATCGAAGCGTCGGACGTGCGTCCGGCGGTGCGCGAGCAGATCGAATCGCTCGGCGCCAAGTTCATCGACGTGCCCTTCGAGACCGACGAAGAGCGCGAGATCGCCAAGGGCGTGGGCGGCTATGCGCGCCCGATGCCCGCCGCGTGGCTTGCCCGTCAGGCGCAACTCGTTCACACGCGTCTCACGCAGGCGGACATCGTCATCTCCACTGCCCTGATTCCGGGGCGCGCCGCACCAACGCTCATCAGCGAAGACACCGTCAAGGCGATGAAGCCGGGCTCGGTCATCATCGATCTGGCGGCAGGTCGCGGCGCGAACGGCGGCGGCAACTGTCCGCTGTCGGTCGCCGACGAAGTGGTGAAGGTGCATGGCGTGACGATTGCCGGCTACACCAACCTCGCCGGCATGGTCGCGGCCGATGCCTCCGCGCTTTATGCCCGTAACGTGCTGGACTTCCTCAAGCTCGTGATCGACAAGGAAGGCAAGCTCGTCATCGATACCAACGACGACATCGTCGCCGCGTGCCTGATGTGCCGCGACGGTCAGGTCCTGCGTGCGGCATAAGGGAGAGGCTCAACCATGGAAATGATCAATCACACGGTGATCAACCTGATCATCTTCGTGCTGGCGGTGTACGTCGGCTATCACGTGGTATGGAATGTCACGCCCGCGCTTCACACGCCGCTCATGGCGGTGACCAACGCGATCTCGGCCATCGTGATCGTGGGCGCGATGCTCGCGGCCGGTCTTACCGAAGGCAATCTCGGCAAGACGATGGGTGTCGTTGCCGTGGCGCTCGCTGCGGTGAACGTGTTCGGGGGCTTCCTCGTCACGCAGCGCATGCTGGAGATGTTCAAGAAAAAGGACAAGGCCCCCGCAAAGACGGCGGCCAACGACGAAACGGCAGCAAAGGGAGCGCACTGACATGAGCATGAATCTTGTGACGCTGTTGTATCTGGTCGCGTCGATCTGTTTTATTCAGGCGCTCAAGGGACTGTCGAATCCGCGCATGGCGCGGCGCGGTAACGCGTTCGGCATGATCGGCATGGCCATCGCGGCCGTGACCACGATCGCGCTGATTTTCGAACTGCGCAAACTCTCTGGCGGCAACTTCTCGGGGCTGGGCCTGATTCTCGCGGGTCTCGTCGCCGGCGGCGGTATCGGCGCCTTCGTCGCTCGCAAGGTCGAGATGACGAAGATGCCCGAGCTTGTCGCCGCCATGCACTCGCTGATCGGCCTGGCGGCCGTGTGCATCGCGGTGGCCGCCGTGGCGGAACCTGCCGCGTTCGGCATCGTCGCCGCAGGCGAGGCGCTGCCGCCGGGCAACCGTATCGAACTGTTCATCGGCACGTTCGTCGGTGCAATCACGTTCTCGGGGTCGGTCATCGCCTTCGGCAAGCTCTCGGGCAAGTACAAGTTTCGCCTGTTCCAGGGCGCGCCGGTCGTGTTCAAGGGCCAGCACATGGTGAACCTGGCGCTCGCGATTGCGATGATCGGCTTCGGCATTGCATTCTTCACGACGTTGAGCTGGACGCCGTTCGTCATCATGACCGCCATTGCGTTCGTGCTCGGGGTGCTCATCATCATCCCGATCGGCGGCGCGGACATGCCGGTCGTGGTCTCCATGCTGAACTCGTACTCGGGCTGGGCGGCCGCCGGTATCGGCTTCTCGCTGAACAACCCGATGCTCATTATCGCGGGTTCGCTGGTCGGCTCGTCCGGGGCGATCCTGTCGTACATCATGTGCAAGGCGATGAACCGCTCGTTCTTCAACGTGATTCTCGGCGGCTTCGGTGCCACGCCGGGGGCTGGCGCGGCGGGCGGCGAGCAGCAGCAGCGCCCGGTGAAGTCCGGCTCGCCCGACGACGCCGCGTTCCTGATGAGCAACGCCGAATCGCTGGTGATCGTGCCCGGTTACGGTCTGGCCGTCGCGCGTGCGCAGCATGCCCTCAAGGAACTGACCGACAAGCTCGTGGAGAAGGGGGTGAGCGTTCGCTACGCCATTCACCCGGTGGCGGGACGCATGCCGGGTCACATGAACGTGCTGCTCGCGGAAGCCGAAGTGCCCTACGATCAGGTGCTGGAAATGGACGAGATCAACGGCGAGTTCGGTCAGACGGACGTGGTGCTGGTGCTTGGCGCGAACGACGTGGTGAACCCGGCCGCGAAGAACGACCCGGCCTCGCCGATTGCCGGCATGCCGATCATCGAGGCGTACAAGGCCAAGACGATCATCGTCAACAAGCGTTCGATGGCGGCGGGTTACGCCGGGCTGGACAACGATCTCTTCTACCTCGACAAGACCATGATGGTCTTTGGCGACGCCAAGAAGGTGATCGAAGAAATGGTCAAGGCCGCGGCCTGATCGACAAGTGTACGGGGCGCGCCGCACCGCGCGGCGCGCCTTGGCCATTTCGGTGGCTCACTCTCTCTTCTGACAGGGCCCTGTATGAACGTATCGCTGAGACAACTCAAGGTCTTCATGGTCGTGGCGCGCAGCAAGAACTTTAGCCGCGCGGGCGCCGAAATCGGTCTGACACAACCGGCCATCAGCCGCTGCATCAACGAACTCGAAGGGCAGCTCGGCCTGCGTCTGGTGGATCGCACGACGCGCGAGGTTGCACTCACGGACGCCGGTGTCACGCTCCCGGGCAATCTCGATCGTGTGCTCGACGAACTTGAAATCGCATTGCTTCAGACACACGGTGCCGAAGCCCGCACCACGGGGCGGGTTCGCATCGGTGCGGCCCCGACGATCTCCGCGACGCTCATGCCGCGGGTGCTGCTCGCCTCGCACGCGACCTATCCCGACATCGCGCTCGCTCTCGTCGACCAGATGCAGCGCGCCGTGCTCGACAGTGTGCGGGCGGGCGACGTGGATTTCGGCATCGTGGTCGCGCCGCAAGGGGCCGACGATCTGACGACCGAACATCTGATGAGTGAGCCGTTCTGTCTCGTTTGCCGCAGCGACCACCCGCTGGCCTCGCAGGCAGCGGTGCACTGGTCGGAACTGTCGGGCGAGAATCTGGTGCTGCTCAATCAGAGTTCGGGCAGCCGCCCGCTGATCGATCGCGCACTCACCACGCAAAAAGTGCAGGGCACCATCACGCAGGAACTGGGGCATGTGAGCACTATCTTCCGCATGGTGCAGGAAGGTCTCGGCGTAAGTGTGCTGCCGCCGCTCGCGTTGCCGCTGCCGGAGAATTCGACGCTCGCGGTGCGGCCGCTATTGCCCGCCTTCGAGCGCAACATCGTGCTGGTCCGTCGCAAGAACCGTTCTCTCTCGCCGGTCGCCCATACCGTTTGGGAACTGATTCATCGTGTCGTGCGTGAGCGCAACAAGGGGTTCGCGATGGCGATGGAGCCCGCTGCTGCGACGCTCCCCGCCAACTGAATCTCCGATTCGAATCAATGACTTGTGCCCTCTCATCAAGGACTTGTCCACAGACTTGAACACAAAATCTGTGGATAAACCGGCGGCTCCTTCGGGCGATTTGCCTGCGCGGGCCGCCGTCTGATGCCCTCCGTCGAAAACGCTATACCGATCAAGCGCTTGGCACGCTGCCCCGCGTCGTTGTCCACAGCGTTGTGAACAAAAACGGTGGATAACTTGTGCGCCGACGCGGTGCCGCGCTTCGTTCATCGCAACGTTGACGTGCCGTCCGACGTGATTTTTGCGGGATGTTGCGCAAGAAGCCCTTTACTGTCACGTAGAGTGCGCTAGAATTCTCAACATCGATTGCAAGTCCCACAACACCGGGATTTTGCGCATCCCGCTTCAAACGGCACCGCGGCGCTCCGTGCGGTGTGATTCCCGCCGTTCTCCAATTTCCATGATTTCTGAAATAGCGAAGCCGCGCACGGGCTTTTGGCCTGCGCGCGCGGCAACGATGGCATTGCTGTTTTGCAGTGGCTTTCTTTATGCGACTTGGGGCGTGCACGTGCCGACCGTCAAGGCGATGTTCGATCTTAACGACGCGAGCCTGTCGGTCGCCATGTTCGCTGTGGCCGGCGGCGCCATCGTCACGATGTCGCGCATGGCGCGCTGGGTCGGACGCGCCGGCAGTCAACGCGCGAGCCTGCACTCAGGGATCGCGCTGGCGCTGACCAGCGCTTTCATTCTGTCGGTGCCTGACTATTGGGGCCTCGTGGGATGGCTCGCGCTCTATGGCGCAGCGAATGCGACCTACGACGTCGCTGTCAATGCGCAGGCCGCCACGCTCGAAGCGCGTTACCGCCAGCCCATCATGGCGTCGCTGCACGGCTGCTTCAGCCTCGGCGGAATGGCCGGTGCACTCGTCGGCGGTGCGTGGCTCGCGCACCACGGATCGCCGCAATGGCACGTTGGCCTGGCTGCGCTCGGTTGTGCCGTCGTCATTGTCGTCGGCGCGCGCTTCATGCAACCGGACATGTTGCCCGGCGAGGCGCCGGTCGCGCGCAACGCTGACGAGGCGTCGGCGAACATCCATACGCCTCCCCCGGCGCTGAACGATGCGATGCGCCGCAAACTCAACCGCAAGCTGATGGGCTTCGGCATGCTGGCGTTTCTCGGACTGGTGGTGGAGGGTGCGATGTATGACTGGACGGCGGTGTATATGCGCGAAATCGTCTCGGCGCAAGGCGCATGGATCGGCGCAGGCTATGCGGCATTTTCCGTGGGCATGGCCGCGGGGCGTTTTAGCGGAGACCCGGTTCGCGCCCGCATGGGCGGTGCACGCCTGTTGCGCCTGAGCAGCCTGCTTTGCGTGGGCGGCGTGCTGCTCGCGCTGCTCTGGCGCGAACCGTTGGCGGCGGTGCTCGGATTTGCCCTGGCCGGACTCGGCTTGTCGAACGTCATGCCGGTGATGTTCGCCGCGTCGGGCGAAGTGGCGCGCCGTGCCGGCATGGCAAGCGCGGAAGCGATTGCGGTGATGGCGCGTCTGGCCTATCTCGGCCTTCTGATCGGGCCGGTGCTGATCGGGGCGATCGCGCACGGCATCGATCTGCCGGTGGCGCTGGGTGCCGGGCTGCTTTGCATCGTGCCGATCGCCGTGCTCGCACCGAAGATGCTCGCGGGCGTAGACGGGCGCGCCGCGAAGCCCGCCGGGGACTGAGCTTCGGTGCGCACCGTTCGGTCCTCCAGGTCCTCTAGGTTCTCTAGGTCCTTTACTTCAATGTGACAGCCACTTCCCCCACGCCATCGATCACGCCGCGCAATTCGCCGGTGCCGCTCGCGGGGATCATGCCGACGTACGAGCCGCACGTAATGATCGCACCGGCGCGCATGGTGATGCCGCGCTTGCCGTTGTGATTGACTAGCCATGTCAGCAGCGCACGCGGATCGCCCCCGGTATTGAAGACCCTGGCCGGGGTGATGTCGTGGCCGTCGAGCGTGAACACGGCCTTCGGCGCGAGGTAGTCGTAACCGGCGTCGTAGCTTCGGCCGCTGCCGATCACCAGCGCGCCGTTGTTCTGGAGATCGGCCAGCGCGAAGCGGCTGTCGAGGCCCTTGCCCGCGAACCGGCTGTCGGTGATCTCGATGGTGGCAAGCATGTCGTCCACGAACATCATGGCTTCGCGCTCGTCGTAACTGCCTGGCTTGATGTCGCGCGCCAGACGGAAGGCGATTTCGAGTTCGAGACCGGGACGGAAAAAATCGTCGAGCACGAGCGCGCCGCCCGCACGGCTCACGACGGACGCCGGAATCGGCGCGCAATTCGGCATATCTGTCGGTGTTTTCGCGCCGACTTTCCAGGCGGCAATGGTCTCGCCGAGCAGATCGAGCGTGCGCAGTTGCACGGCATACGCCGCGTCGGCGTCGGCCGGGAGCAACGCCTCGGCGGGCGAGTCGATCGGCGTGTCGCCCCGGCGGGTATCGGCAAGCAGACGGGCGAGCGATTCGACGGCGGGTTGGGTCTCGAACATTCTTGTGAATCTCCTGGGGAAAAGGCGATGGGCCGGCCGGCCGCCGACGCCATGTCGCTCACATCGTATACAAAATTCGGGCGATGTTGCGCTGCGGCGCGAACGTGTCGTTTTCTCAGTGAAAACACCACATAACGTAGTCAAAACGGCATCGATCTGCGAGAATCGGACTTCGTAATATTTCGTAATGGTTGGTAATATTTCGATAATTATTCAGAGGTTTTTCAGGCGGCGCGCTTCGGTGTGATTGCCGTCGCTTGCGCAAGTGCTGTGCATGCAGTCGCTGTCTTTCTTCCTGTAACGAATGACCAAGGCAAGCCTATGCACTCCGTGACACTGAACGCCGTTCGCCATCAGGCCGCCCCTCCGCCAGGCACCGGCGCGAGTCAGCCGATCAGCCGTCAGGCGCTGCATCTTGCCGTGATGGATCGCCTGCGCAAGATGATTACCGAAGGGGTGCTGCCGCCCGGTTCGCATTTGAACGAACGGGCGTTGTGCGAGCAACTGGGCGTGTCGCGCACGCCGCTGCGCGAGGCGCTGAAGATGCTCGCGGTAGAGCGTCTGATCGATCTTTTACCCAATCGCGGTGCCCGTGTGGTGACGCTCTCCGCCAGCGATATTGCCGACGCCTTCGAACTGCTCAGCGGCCTTGAGGCGCTGGCCGGGGAGTTGGCTTGCCAACGCATCACACAGGCGGAAGTCGACGAGATCGACGAACTGCACAGCGCCATGGAAGCCTGCCATGCGAACGGCGATCTGTCCGGCTACTTCGATTGCAATCAGCGGATTCACGACCGGATCAACGCGGCGGCACGCAATCCCGCGCTCTCGCAAATGTATCAGTCGGTCAATCAGCGTCTTCAGGCGCTGCGTTTTCGCTCCAACCTGCACGCTGGCAAGTGGGAGCGTGCCATCGACGAGCATGTCGAGATGTTGCACGCGCTGCATCGGCGCGACGGCGCAACGCTGGGCCGGCTGCTCCGCGCCCATTTGATGGCCAAGTGTGCCGCCGTGCTCGCGAACGTACGTGTTGCTGCATAAGTCGCTGAACTCACTCAGCTCGTTCAGCTCGTTCAACTCGCTCAACTCGCTCAACTCGCTCAACTCGCTCAACTCGCTCAACTCGCTCAGCTCGCTCAGCTCGCTCAAGCCGGCCTCGCGGCTCATGCCGCATCCGCGGCGAGCTGGGTGCCCTTGCGCGCGATATCAGGCCGCGCGGCTCATGCTGACCAGTCCTTCGTTGAGCATCGCCGCGACGTAAGCGTCCGTTTTGCTGCGCAGGTGCGCCTCCATCAGCGCACGCAGGCGTTTGCCGTCGCGCTTGCGCATCAACGCCAGCATCTGCGCATGTTCGTCCACGGCCTGACGCCAGCGCTCCGGCGTCGGCGTGAGGCGCTCGCGCACATGCCGCAGGCGGGCGTTGAGATTGTGAAAGTATTCGGCCAGCGGGCCGTTGTCCGCCATGCGCAGAATGCCTAGATGGATCTGCTGATTGAGCGCAAAGTAGGCGGCATGATCGGTGCGCGCATAGGCGGCTTCCATCAGGTCTTGCAGGCGGGCCAGTTCGGTCAGGTCGTCATCCGTCGCCTTCTCGCAGGCCTGTTCGCCCGAGAGTCCTTCCAATACCGCCATCACGGCGAGCAGATTCACCACCTCATCGACGCTCACGCGCGCCACACGCGCCCGGCGCGTCTGCGAAATCTCCACGAGCCCTTCGTTCGCGAGCCGTTTGAGCGCCTCGCGCAACGGCGTGCGCGATACCGCAAGCTCGTCGCACAACGCGCGCTCCGACAGCGGTGCGCCGGGCCGCAAGTCGCCGCGCACGATGCGCGCCTTGAGGGCTTCGTACGCCGCGGCGTTGAGCGAGGCGGAAGTGGTCATGCTTATCGATGTCAAAAATTGGAGTGCCAATTTTGATGGCGATGCCGCCGAGCGTCAATCCGTAAAGTACTGGAAAGTTGAATGGATTCCACGTTAACCCTGATTCAGGCAATTGCCGCTTGCCAACGACACGCAGTCGATTCTATCGTTTACAAAAAATTGGTATACCAAAAAACTAACCCAGCCGACATCCGATGCGTGCCGGCGATCAAAGGAGGCAATGTGACGTCGACTGTTCTGACCGAGTTCACCGGACGAAATGGTGCCATTGCGCTGGTCACGCTCAACCGTCCCGAGAAGCTCAATGCGTTGACCAGGCCGATGTGGCAGGCCTTGGGCGACGCCATTCTGACGTTGTCCGAATCGCCCGGCGTGCGGTGCATCGTGCTGCGCGGGGCGGGCGAAAAGTCGTTCGCCCCGGGCAACGACATCGCCGAGTTCGAGACGGACCGCGCCAATGTGGAGCAGGCGCGCGCGTACGGCGCCCTCATGCACCGCACGCTCGACGCGCTCACGAATTGCCCGATACCACTCGTGGCGATGATTCATGGCATTTGCGTGGGCGGCGGCATGGAAATTGCGGCGTCGTGCGATGTGAGGATATGCGGGGAGTCGAGCCGCTTCGGCGCACCCATCAACAAACTCGGGCTGGTGATGGCGCATGCGGAGTTGTCCGGCCTCGTGCAGTTGCTCGGTCCGGCAAAGGCGCTGGAAATCCTGCTGGAAGGCCGAATTTTCGATGCGCAGGAAGCGCTGCGCATCGGGCTTGTCACGCGCGTGGTGTCCGATGCGAACGTGACGAGTGAAGCGCTCGCGAGCGCGGATCGCATCGCCGCCGGGGCCCCGCTCGTAGCGCGCTGGCACAAGCGCTTCGTGCGCGAGCTGGCGAGCGGCAAGCCGCTCACGCCGGCGCAGCTCGACGAAGGATTCGCCTGCTTCGGCACGGCCGATTTCCAGACCGGCTACCGCGCTTTCCTCGCCAAGACGACACCCGTGTTCGAGGGGCGCTGACATGACGGATACCCGTAAAGACGGCGCACACGCGGCGGGCCCGTTGCAGGGCGTCAAGGTGATCGAGCTTTCGCACATCATGTCCGGCCCGGTGTGCGGGATGATGCTTGCCGACATGGGGGCCGACGTCATCAAGGTCGAGAAGATGGAAGGCGACGACGCGCGCCGTTTCGCGCCGATCCTCGCGCATGGCGAGTCGGCCTCGTTCATGATGCTCAATCGCAACAAGCGCGGCATTGCCCTCGATCTGAAGACGGAAGGCGGCAAGACCGTGTTGCGCAGGATGCTTGCCACGGCGGACGTCGTCACCGAGAACTATCGCAAGGGCACGATGGAGAAGTTGGGGCTGGGCTACGAGACGCTGCGCGAGGCGAACCCGGGACTGATCTATTGCTCCATCTCGGGCTATGGGCGCACCGGTCCGTATGCCGATAAAGGCGGCTTCGACCTCATCGCGCAGGGACTCTCGGGGTTGATGAGCGTGACGGGCGAGCCGGGGCAGGCGCCTATCAAGGCGGGTTCGCCGATTGCCGACATCAATGCGGGCATTCTGGCCGCACTCGGCATTTCGGCCGCGTACGCACATCGTCTGCGCACGGGGCAGGGGCAGATCGTCGACACATCGCTGCTCGAAGCCGGTTTCCAGCAGATGTACTGGGCGGCCGCGAACTTCTTCGCCAGCGGCGAGAACCCGCCGAAGTTAGGTTCCGCCAACCCCACGAGCACCCCCTATCAGGCGTTTCGCACACAGGACGGGTGGATCAACATCGGCGCCGCGAATCAGGCGAATTACGAGCGTTTGCTGCAAGTGCTCGACGCGCCGGAGATCGCCGGTGACGCGCGGTTCGCGACGAACGCCGGCCGTACCGCGCATCGCGAGGAACTCGTTGAGCGTCTGACCGCCTATCTGACCCGCGACACCACGCAGAACTGGGTCGAACGGCTCGACGCCGTCGGCCTGCCCGTGGGCCCGGTGCTGCCGATTTCGGAGGCCGTCACGCATCCGCAGATCGTGGCCCGCGAAATGGTGGTGGAAACGGTCCATCCGCTCGGCGGCCCGACGCGCAGCATCGGTCTGCCGATCCGGTTCTCGCAGACGCCGAAGTGCACCGGCGGCCCCGCCCCACGGCTCGGCGAGCATACGCTCGATGTCCTGACCGAGTACGGCTTCGACACGGCGCAGATCCGCGATCTGGTCGCGAAAGGAGCCGTACGTGCGCTGGAAGGCGCTGCCGCGGTGACGACCTGACGTACATGAAGCGCCGGACATGCGGATTCTCCGCGTGTTGACGCTTCCCACGTGAATTTGTCAGAACTTCCCCCCCGGTGGCCGGTCGGTTTTGAAGCTGGGCCGTAGAAGTGTCGCGCCATGCGGCATGCATCATGCGTCATGCGCAGTACGTCACGCGCATCGCGACCGGCCCGATCGATCCGGCTCCACGTCAAGTCGTAAGGAGGGAAGGCATGACCCTTGGCAGCATCTCCGGCAACTCACCTAATTCGTGGCCTTCGCGATGGCCGTGTGTCCGCGACGCGCGTACCATAGGACTTCATTCGCTTGCGTTCGTCCGCCCGTCGACGACGGCGCCGGGCGAAATCGTTCTTCTCCCGATCGCGAGGTGAGCATGCCGGCACGCATTGAGGATTACGCCATGATCGGCGATTGCCGCAGCGCTGCGCTGGTGGCGCGCGACGGCTCCATCGACTGGCTCTGCTGGCCGTACTTCGATTCTCCGGCGTGTTTCGCCGCCTTGCTCGGCAGCGCCGAGCATGGTCGCTGGAAAATTGCCCCCGAAGACCCGCGCGCGACGTGCTCGCGCCGCTATCACGACGACACGCTGATTCTCGAGACGCGTTTCGAGACCGTCGAAGGGTGCGTTGCGGTCATCGACTTCATGCCATTGCGTGACGGCGCCGCCGAACTGGTTCGTCTCGTCAAGGGCGTGCATGGGAGCGTGTCGATGTCGATGGAGTTGATTCTCCGCTTCGATTACGGCGCGTCGGTGCCATGGTCGCGCCCGCTGGACGCCGACGACCCGACGGGGCCGGGCATGCGACTCATCGCGGGACCCGACAAGGTAGTCATGCGCACACCGGTGGAGATCCAGGACGTACCGGGCAGCCTGCGCGCGCGCTTCGACGTGAAGGCGGGCGACACCGTGCCCTTCGTCCTCTCGCGAGTGCCGTCGCACCACCCCGATCCTCGCGAGATCGATCCATTCGCTGCGCTGACCGATACCGAACGTTACTGGCGCACGTGGGCCAATCGTTGTCAGCTCGACGGGCGATGGTCCGAAGCGATTCGCCGCTCGCTCATTGTGCTCAAGGCGCTCACGTTCGTGCCGACCGGCGGTGTGGTCGCGGCACCGACCACGTCGTTGCCCGAGCAACTGGGCGGCGAGCGTAACTGGGACTATCGCTACTGCTGGCTGCGCGACGCCACACTGACATTGCAGGCGCTCATGCTCGGCGGTTACTACACCGAGGCGAGCGACTGGAGCCACTGGCTGGTGCGCGCCGTGGCCGGTGCGCCCTCGCAGGTGCAGATCATGTACGGGCTGTCCGGCGAGCGGCGTTTGCCGGAGTGGGAAGTCGACTGGCTGCCCGGTTACGAAGGCGCGAAGCCCGTGCGCGTGGGCAACGGCGCCGTGGGACAGTTGCAGCTCGACGTCTATGGCGAGGTGATGGATGCGCTGCATCAATCGCGTCTGGGCGGTCTGCCGCCGGACGATGCCACTTGGGAGGTGCAAACGAAGCTCGTGGCGCATCTCGAAACGGTGTGGCGCGAACCGGACGAAGGCATTTGGGAAGTGCGCGGCGGCCGCCAGCACTTCACGTATTCGAAGGTGATGGCGTGGGTGGCGTTCGACCGGGCCATCAAATCGGCCGAGCGTTTCGGTCTGCCGGGGCCGGTGGATCACTGGCGGCGCTTGTGCAGGGAGATTCACGCGGATGTCTGCGCGAACGGTTTCGACCAGGCACGCAATGCCTTCATGCAGGCGTACGGCTCGCCCGAGATGGACGCGAGCGTGCTGATGATCCCGCTCGTGGGGTTCTTGCCGCCAGACGACCCGCGCGTGATCGGCACGGTGGAGGCGGTGGAGCGCGAACTGATGCACGACGGCCTGGTGCAGCGGTATCGCACGAGTCGGGTGGACGACGGTTTGCCGGCAGGCGAGGGCGCATTCCTTGCGTGCAGCTTCTGGATGGTCGATTGTCTGGTGATGATCGGCCGTCAGCGCGACGCGCGCGAGTTGTTCGAGCGCCTGCTGTCGCTGCGCAACGATGTCGGGCTGCTGGCCGAGGAGTACGACACGACGCACGAGCGTCAGGTCGGCAACTTCCCGCAGGCGTTTTCGCATATCGCGCTCGTGCATGCGGCGATACGGCTCGATTCGCTCGCCAACGACGACCGTGCCGACGAGGCGGCCGACGACCTCGCTGCCGATGACGACGCCCATCTGGAGCATGTGGGGTATCGCGCGATCCGCGCGTGACGCCAAGGGGGGGCCACGAACCCGATGTGCGGGCCGTGTCCCCCGGGGATTAAGGAACTCGTGAAATATGCCGTAATACTTTCGTATCCTTACTTTTCCTTCTCGCGGAGACCTTTCGCTCCATGACCATCATCGTTCCGGCCACGGGCAGCGCAACGTCCGGCATGCTCGACATCTGGCAGGCGCATATTCAGCAACAGCAGGCGCAGACAGCGCAAACGGGCGCAAACGCCAGCAGCAACGCATCGAACGACACGACTCCCCAGAGCGACGGCGACAAGGTTCTGTCCAGCCTGCGCAGTGTGAGCGAAGGCGCCCGGCAAGCGGGCAAAGCGATGACGAGCGCGGCGTCCGACACCGGCAGCGCCGGCAATTCTGTCGTCCAGGAGGCGATCAGGAAACTCAAGGAAATGCTCGCCAGGGTACTGGCGCAACTCGAGGCCGTGCGCAACAATGACCGTCTGCCGCCGCAGGAGAAGTTGCAGCAGGTCGGCGCGCTCTCGGCCGAGGCCATGGCCATTCAGGCGCAGATTACCGCGCTGATGGATCCCACCTGGACGACCGGCACGCGTATCAGCACGACAGCCTGACGCGCCTCCGACGCGCCTGTATCGCATCACGTCGCATCACGTCGCATCGCGTCGATGCACTGCGTTCATCGATCTTCGCGAAAAGCGCATCAATGTACGGGCGCGAAGCGCGCTAGAATTCTGCTTTCGCTTAATTCTTCCAGCGACCCGGTCGAGCTCCGGGTCTCGTCCCGTGCGCCGCATGAAGCAAGACAAGACACTCACCGCCCTGCTATGGATCGTTGCGGCGGGCTTTTTCATGCAGGCGCTCGACACGACCATCGTCAACACGGCGCTGCCCGCGATGGCCGCGAGCCTGGGCGAGAATCCGTTGCGCATGCAGCCGGTCGTCGTTTCCTATTCGCTGACGATGGCCATGCTCACTCCCGCCTCGGGATGGCTGGCCGACCGGTTCGGCACGCGCCGCGTCTACTTCGTCGCCATTGTGCTGTTCGTGCTCGGCTCCATTGCTTGCGCCATGGCGCACACGCTTGCGCAACTCGTCGTCGCGCGTGTGCTGCAAGGTGCGGGCGGTTCGATGCTCTTGCCCATCGGGCGCCTTGCCGTGCTTCGCACCTTCCCGGCGGGCGAGTATCTGGCGGCGCTCGCCTTCGTCTCGATTGCGGGGCAGGTCGGACCGATGATCGGCCCGGTGCTCGGCGGCTGGCTCGTGCAGGTCGCATCGTGGCATTGGATTTTCCTCATCAACGTGCCCGTCGGACTGATCGGCAGTTTCGCCGTGCGGCATTACCTTCCACGGCCCGCGAAGGACGAAGTGATCGACACCGGCTTCGACTGGATCGGCTTCGCCCTGTTATCGGTCGCGATGGTTTCATTCACGCTCGCGCTCGATCACCCGTTCTCCGGCGCGGGCTGGGGGCCGTCGGTTGGACTCGCGCTGCTTTGCATCGCGACGGCCGCCGGTTACTGGCCGTATGCCCGGCGCCGTGCGGCACCGCTGTTCCCGCTGGAACTGTTCGAGACGCGCAGCTTCAGTCTCGGCCTGTTGGGCAATCTCGTTGCCCGTATCGGCAGCAGCGCCGTGCCGTTCCTGTTGCCGCTGTTGCTTCAGGTAGCGATGGGGTACAGCCCGCTGGCGTCGGGGTTGATGATGCTGCCCGTCGCGCTCGCCGGGATCGTCGTCAAACGAATGGTCACACCGCTGGTGGTCCGTTTCGGCTACACGCGTTTCCTGATGGTCAATACGGCGGTCGTCGGCGGATCGATTGCGAGTTTCGCACTCTTCGGGCCGGGCTGGCCGATCTGGCTGGGACTGGCGCAACTGGCCGTGTTCGGCGGCGCGAACTCGATGCAGTTCGCGGCGATGAACAGCGTCACGCTAAAGGATCTGGGCACGCGCCGGGCCAGCGCGGGCAACGGACTGTTCTCGATGGCACAAATGCTCGCGCTGGGACTGGGAGTGACCATCGGCGGCCAACTGCTGGCGCTGTTCGGTCATCTCGGTCATCTCGCCGGGCAGGCGGGTGAGGCGGGTGAGATGGGGGCAGGCGGCACGGTGGCCGGGTTCCGGATGACGTTCGTGTGCGTGGGGCTCATTACACTGGCCTCGGCGCTGATCTTCCGTCGCGTGGAAGATCCCGCGGCAGGCTCGGATCGCACGGCGGATGGCGGTGGCCAAACCCCGGCCGCGTCCGCCACCGACCCCGGACGGTAAGTCCGGGTCGCGCATCGAAGCCGACGTCGGCACCGGCGCCCGCACCGAAACTCGCGCCTCAGCCGGTGGCGACGCGGGGCACGGTACGCGCCGTGCCCGGGCCGTTCACTTCCTGACCAGCGCGCACTTCGATTCGGCCAGCGGGGCGAACGCCTTGTCGGCCGGAATCGTCTCAAGGATCTTGTACAGATCCCATTCCGACTTCGATTCCGCCGGCGTTTTCACCTGCACCAGCAGCATGTCGTGCACCAGCTTGCCGTCGGCGCGAATCTGGCCGTTGCGGATCACCGGATCGTCGATCTTCATCGACTTGAGCTTCGCCATCACGGCGTCGGCTTCGTCCGTGCCGGCCGCCTGGACCGCCTTCAGATAATTCAGCACCGCCGAATAGACCGCCGCCTGCATCATCGTCGGCATCTTCTTGTGCTGCGCATGAAAGCGTTGCGCGAAGGCGCGCGAGCGGTCGTCCTGGTCCCAGTAGAATCCGTTCGTCAGGATCATGCCCTGTGCATTCTTCAGGCCCATGCCGTGGATTTCGGTGATGAGCGAGAGCAAGGGCGTGAACACCTGCTTACCGCCCTGGACGATGTTGAACTGCGCGGCCTGCTTGACCGTGTTGAGCGTGTCCGTACCGGAGTTGGCCAGTGCGATGACCTGCGCGCCGGACGTTTGCGCCCGCAGCAGATACGACGACAGGTCGGGCGAATTCACCGGATGCTTCACCGAGCCGGCGACCTTGCCGCCCTGACGCGTCAGAATCTCGCTCGCATCCTTCTCCAGCGCCTGACCGAACGCGTAATCGGCCGTGATGAAGTACCACGACTTCAGGCCGCGGCGCAGCAGCGCCTGCGAGGTCGAGTTCGCCAGCGCATAGGTGTCGTACATCCACTGCACGCTGTGCGCCGTGCATTGTTCGTTGCTGATGGCGGACGAGCCCGCGCCGGTGACGAGCGCGATCTTCTTCTTTTCATCCGCGATACGGTCGACGGCGAGGGCGACGTTGGAGAAGGTGAGGTCGGTAATCATGTCGACCTTGCCCCGGTCGTACCACTCGCGCGCGATGGTCGCGCCGGTGTCGGTCTTGCCCTGCGAGTCGGCCGAGACCAGTTCGATGGGCGCGCCAAGAACCTTGTGCTCGCGAGAGAAATCGTCGATGGCCATGGTGGCGGCGAGCACGCTGCCTTTGCCTGCGTTGTCGCTCGACACGCCCGACAGGTCGGTCAGCACGCCGATCTTCACGACGCCATCGGAGACCGCCGCCGCATGGGCCGGCGTGGTGCAGGATAAGGTGAATGCGAGCGAGGAAAAGGCAAATGAAGCGGCGACGGCAATCGTACGGCGCAGGTGGCCGGTGAGGCTGGGCATGGCGTGTCTCCAATGTTCGAGTTATGACGACCCGCCGCCGGTGTCTCTCGCGGACGGCGCGTGCGGCGGGTCTCGAACATCTTAAACATCTCGTAATCGATTGCGCAATCCGTAATGCGCTCGACACGCATCGGGATTTCCCGACCTCCGGGGGGCAGGGCGTCAGTTCGGGCAGCGGGGCGTGGCCGTGCCCTGTGCGCTGGCGGCGCTGGCGGCGATGGCGTTGCCGATGCCTTCGGCGAGCCGATCGACGAGTTTTCGCTGTGCGGCCACGACCCCGGCAATACCGCCCGACGCGGGTTCGGTGCCCGTAAACCGGCACGTGAGCACAAGCTCGCCCGGGACCTTTCGCACGCTCCAGACGGCGCTTAGCGCGGCTTGTTCGTCGGGTGCCGACTCGAAGCGTTGCACGGACGTCGAGACGCGATACACCGCGAGGCCGTCCGCACGCGGCAGACCGTAGACGTCCATCGCCCCCAGCTGCCGCGTGAGGTCGCGCGAAATCGTCGACGTCAGCTCGGTCCTCAGCGGTGCGGACCAGCGGGACGCTTCCAGAATGTCGACGCGCCCGCCGCCACGGGTAACGACGATCTGCGGCCGGTCGACCTGCTCGGGCACCGCGACGGGCGACACTTCGAGCGCATACGGGGTGGCGGGTGCGCCTGTGCCGGTCGTGGCATTGCCGGGGGCGTTGGCCGGCGCCTGCCCGGCCGCGCCGGTGAGCGTGTAGAACGTCGGTTGCGGCGAGGCGCAGCCGGCCAGCAGCAGCGCAAGGGTCGCGGTGGCGGCGAGTCCCGCCAGCGGCGTTGCGCGCGGATGCGGGCTACGGGTCATCTCGGTCGGCCTCGTCATGGTTGCGGATCCTTCGGTTTGCCGCGCAGCAGCGCTTCGGGATGCTGCTGCAAATAGTCGGCGAGTGTATTGAGCGAGCGAAGCGTCTTCGTCAGTTCCTGCATGGCCTGACGGACATCCTGCTGGACCGGCGCGTCTTCGGAGAGCGTACGCTCGGCCGCGCCGAAGCTCTTTTTCGCCTCGCCCAGCGTGGCTTTCGCCTCGGGTGCGATTTCGTTGTCCAGTTGACGGAACAGCCCTTGCGCGCTCTCCAGCGTCTTGTCCAGCCTGCGCAGCGACGAATCGAGGTTCTGGCCGATGCTGTCGAACGGCACCTTGTCGAGCTTGCTCGCAATGTCGGCGATCTGAAGCTGCAACTGGTCGAGCGTGTTGGGCACGGTCGGCATGTACAGCATGCCGTCGACCATCTCCGCCTTGGCCGGCTTGGCATTCGGGAAGAAGTCGAGCGCCACGTACAACTGGCCGGTCAGCAGGTTGCCGGTGCGCAACTGGCCGCGCAGGCCGCGCTGCACGAGGGCATCGAGAATCCTGTGACTGTTGATTTCGGTCGGCGGCACGCTGTTCTTCGGATCGCGACGGCGCAGGCGGTCCGGATAGACTTCGACCGTCACCGGCATATTGATCTGCTTGGTGGCCTGATCGAACTCCACGCCGATCGACGTGACTTCACCCAGCGTGATGCCACGGAAGTCGACCGGTGCGCCGACGACCAGCCCGCGCAGCGATTGCTGGAAACGGAACACCACGCGCACCGGATGCGTGTCGGGGGCCTTCATGGCCGTGGCTTCGTCCGGCGCCAGGCGGAATTCCTGCCCGGGTTTGGCGATCACGCCCGCGCCCGAATCGTTCGGTGCCTGAAAGGCGATACCGCCGATGACCACCGAGGCCAGCGATTGCGTATTGACCTGGAAGCCGCTCGAATCGAGCCGCAGATCGATCCCACTCGCGTGCCAGAAGCGCGTGTTGGTGCCGACGTACTGGTCGTACGGCGCCTGCACGAACACACGCAGCGTGACGCCCTTGCCGTCGGGGTCCAGAGAGAACGCTTCGACCTGACCGACCTGAATGCGCCGATAGTAGATAGGCGAGCCGATGTCGAGCGAACCGATGTCGGCGGCCTGCAGCACGAACGGCTTGCCCGGCTGACCGCTGGAGACGACCGGCGGCACTTCGAGCCCCACGAAATGATCGACGGACGTTTTCGACTTGCCGGCATCCGCACCGATGTATGCGCCGGAGAGCAGCGTCGATAGTCCCGACACACTGCCGCCGGCCACGCGCGGGCGCACCACCCACCAACGCGAATCCTTGACCGCGAAGTTCTTCGCGTTCTTGGTGAGATCGACCGTCACCCGGACGTGCGAGAGGTCGTCCGACAGTTCGATGCTCTTGACCGTCCCGATGTCGACTTCCTTGTACTTGACCTTGGTCTTGCCGGCTTCGAGTCCTTCGGCCGTCTTGAAGTCGATGGTCACGCTCGGCCCGCGTTCGACCAGAACCTTGACCACGAGCGACAGCCCGATGAGCGCGGCGACCAGCGGGATCAGCCAGACGAGTGAGGGCGCCCAGCGCTTGCGCGGCTCGATGGCGGGCGTCGGCAGTTCGTCGGCGCCAGGCGGGGGCACCGCTTTGGGGGCTTGCGAGTCTTTCGGGGCGTTCGGGTCAGTCATGATCGTCCTGTTCGGTATCGTCGTCGCGGATCTGATCCCAGATCAGGCGAGGGTCGAACTGCATGGAAGCCAACATCGTGAGCACGACCACGGACCCGAAAGCCACGATGCCCGGCCCGGCCTGAATGACGGCCAGCGACTGGATGTTCACGAGCGCCACCATCAGCGCGACGACGAAGACATCGAGCATCGACCAGCGGCCGATGAACTCGACCATGTGATACAGCCTGGTGCGTTGATGCGGTTTCCAGCGGGTGCCTCGCTGCGCCGTAACGCACAGCAGGGACAGCGCGATGAGCTTGAGCATCGGGACGAGGATGCTGGCGGTGAACACGACGATGGCCAGGTCGTACTCGCCGCTCGTCCAGAAGTAGATCACGCCGCTCATGATCGTGTCGCTGCTGTTACCGAGCAGCGAGCGGGTCTGCATCATGGGCAGGACGTTGGCGGGAATGTACAGGATCGCCGCGGCAATCAGCAAGGCCCAGGTGCGCGTGAGGCTGTCGACCTTGCGCTGGTGAAGTACCGCGCCGCATCGCGGGCAGCGCGCCTTTTCGACGGTCCTGACCTCGCGCGACAGGCGTCCGCACACGTGGCATGCGACAAGTCCTGCCGCTTTGGCGGAAAGGTATTTCATCGCGACGCGGTCCCGGGCCCATGGGTCGACGCGCCTGGCGGCGCGGCGGGCGGCTCGTCCGTCAAACCGTTCGCCGCCGCGTTGCGCTTCGCGGCCTGCAATGCCTGCACCGCCGGATCGGGCGTACGGTCGATCACGATCCAGAGGTTGCGCAGATCGTACGAGAGCACCGTGGCGAGCAGCATGGTGAGCGCGCCGAACGCCCAGAGCGCAATGCCGGGCAGCACGCTCGCCATGGCGGACAGTTTGACCAGCGAGACCAGCACGCCAAGCATGAAGACCTCGATCATGCCCCACGGCCGGCAGAATTCGATGGCGCGCATGACATGGAAGACGGCGTAGGGGCGACGGCCGAGCGCGAGCGGTGTGATCAGGTGAATCAGCGCAAGCAGTTGCGACAGGGGAAACAGCACGGTCGTGGCGAAGACGAGCAGGGCGACGAGCCACATGCCTTCCCGGTAGAGCGCCCAGGCGGCACCCACCAGCGTGGTTTCCGTATAGATGCCCTGCACCTCGATCTCGACGATCGGAAACGCGTTCGCGATGGCGAACACGATCAGGCAGGTCAGGGTCAGCGCCAGCACGCGCGACAGACGCAAATCGGGGGAGCGATAAAGAACCGAGTGGCAACGCACGCAGCGAGCTGTCTCGCGCGGCGGCAGGACCGTGCGACGGTGCAGGGTGTCGCAATTCGGACATGCCATCAGGTTCGTCACGTCATCTTCTGGGGGCAATGTGTCCATTACCGGGGGACGGTGACCAAAGTGACGCTCAGAATACCAAAATGTCAAGGAAGTTCCCACGTAATAAGGCGCCATCGAAGCTCAACGCAACATACGGCATGGTTTGTGCTAAGTCACGGAAATCGTTACTTCTTTGCTCTATACTCAACGCACTCCCGCAAAGTTTCTCAAAATTTGAGGAGAATTCCCCCATGCTTAATATGTCCAGGCGCCAGTTCCTCAAAGTGAGTGGCGCAACGCTGGCCGGGTCCAGCCTGGCAATGCTCGGGTTCGCGCCCGACGCGGCGCTGGCGGAAGTCCGTCAGTTCAAGCTGGCGCGAGCGACCGAGACCCGTAACACCTGTCCGTACTGTTCGGTGGCCTGCGGGCTGCTCATGTACAGCTACGGCGACGGTGCGAAGAATGCGAAGAAGAGCATTTTCCACATCGAAGGCGACCCCGACCATCCGGTCAACCGGGGCACGTTGTGCCCGAAGGGCGCCAGCCTCATCGATTTCATCCACAGCCCGAACCGCCTCACCCATCCGGAATACCGCAAGCCCGGTTCCGACAAGTGGGAACGGATTTCGTGGGACGACGCGCTCGATCGCATTGCCAAGCTGATGAAGGCCGACCGCGACGCCAACTTCGTCGAGAAGACGGACGACGGCCTGACGGTCAACCGCTGGACGACGACCGGCATGCTCGCCGCGTCGGCATCGAGCAACGAAGTCGGATATATCACGCACAAAGTCATCCGCAGCACCGGGATGCTGGGATTCGATAACCAGGCACGTGTCTGACACGGCCCGACGGTGGCAGGTCTTGCCCCGACGTTTGGCCGTGGTGCGATGACGAACCATTGGGTCGACATCAAGAACGCGGATCTGGTACTCATCATGGGCGGCAACGCTGCCGAGGCGCACCCGTGCGGCTTCAAATGGGTGACCGAGGCGAAGGCGCACAACAAGGCGCGCCTGATTGTGGTCGACCCGCGCTTCAACCGCTCGGCATCGGTCGCGGATTATTACGCGCCGATCCGTACCGGCACGGATATCGCCTTTCTCGGCGGGTTGATCAACTACCTGCTCACGAACGACAGGATCCAGCACGAGTACGTCAAGAACTACACCGATTTCACCTTCCTGGTGAAAGACGAGTTCGCGTTCGAAGACGGGATCTACTCCGGGTACAACGCCGAGAAGCACACCTACGACAAGTCCTCCTGGGATTACCAGAAGGGACCGGACGGTTACGTCCTCACCGACCCGACACTGCAACACCCGCGCACGGTGTTCCAGTTGATGAAGCAGCACTACTCGCGCTATACCATCGAGATGGTCGAGCGCGTGTGCGGTACACCGGCCGACAAGATCGAGTACATCTACAAGCAGATCGCCGAGTGTTCCACCCCCACGCGCACCATGACGATCCTGTACGCGCTGGGCTGGACGCAGCACTCGATCGGCTCGCAGATCATTCGTACCGGGGCGATGGTGCAGCTGTTGCTGGGCAACATCGGCGCGGTGGGCGGCGGCATGAACGCACTGCGCGGTCACTCGAACATTCAGGGGCTGACCGATCTCGGGCTGATGACCGACTTGCTGCCGGGTTACATGTCGTTGCCCAAGCAGGCCGAGCAGACCGTCGAGCAATACCTGACGGCGCGCACGCAAAAGCCGTTGCGTCCGAATCAGCTCAGCTACTGGCAGAACTATCCGAAGTTCTACGTGAGCCTGATGAAGGCGTAGTGGGGCGACGCGGCGACTGCCGAGAACAACTGGGGCTACGACTATCTGCCCAAGCTCGACAAGCCGTACGACATGCTGCAAGTGCAGGAACTGATGAGCAAGGGCAAGATGACCGGCTACATCGCGCAGGGTTTCAACCCGCTCGCGGCGACGCCGGCCAAGGTCAAGTGGGACAAGGCGCTCGCCCAGCTCAAGTTCCTTGTCGTCATGGACCCGCTCGCGACGGAGACGTCGGAGTTCTGGAAGAACTTCGGCGAGCACAACAACGTCGATTCCAGCAAGATCCAGACGGAAGTGTTCCGTTTGCCGACAACCTGTTTCGCAGAGGAAGACGGCGCGCTGGTCAACTCGGGCCGCTGGTTGCAATGGCACTGGAAGGGCGCCGAGCCGCCGGGCGAGGCGCGCACCGACATCGACATCATGGCGGGCCTGTTCCTGCGCCTTCGCGAGATGTACAAGACGCAGGGCGGCAAGTATCCGGACCCGATCGTCAATCTCAACTGGCCGTATGCTCAGCCTGAAAGTCCGACGCCCGAAGAACTGGCGAAGGAGTACAACGGTCGTGCGCTCAAGGACATCGTCGATCCGAAGGACCCGACCAAGGTCACGCGCAAGGCAGGCGAGCAGTTGTCCGGGTTTGCCGAACTCAAGGACGACGGCAGCACCTCGTCGGGTTGCTGGATCTTTGCCGGCGCCTGGACGCAGGCCGGCAACCAGATGGCGCGGCGCGACAACAGCGATCCGACCGGTATCGGCCAGACGCTGAACTGGGCGTGGGCCTGGCCGGCGAACCGTCGCATTCTGTATAACCGCGCCTCGTCCGACGTTGCCGGCAAGCCGTTCGATCCGAAGCGCAAGCTGGTCTACTGGAACGGCAAGGCGTGGACCGGCGCCGACGTGCCCGACTTCAAGGTCGACGAAGATCCGGCCGGTGGCATGAGTCCGTTCATCATGAACCCCGAGGGCGTGGCGCGTTTCTTCGCCAAGGGCGCCATGGCGGAAGGCCCGTTCCCCGAGCACTACGAGCCGTTCGAGACGCCGCTGGGCTACAACCCGCTGCATCCGAAGCAACCGAAGGCCACGAGCAATCCGGGCGCACGTGTCTTCCCGGACGATCGGGTCACGATGGGCACGGCGGACAAGTTCCCCCACGTGGCCACGACGTATCGTCTCACTGAGCATTTCCACTACTGGACCAAGCACGCGCTGCTGAACTCGATCATCCAGCCCGAGCAGTTCGTCGAAATCGGCGAAGCGCTCGCGAAGGAAATCGGGATCGTGGCAGGCGACACGGTCAAGGTGTCGTCCAACCGCGGCTACATCAAGGCCAAGGCGGTCGTCACCAAGCGTCTGCGTGCGCTCAAGGTGGACGGCAAGACGATTCACCACGTCGGGATACCGATCCACTGGGGCTTCAAGGGGCTGACCAAACCCGGGTTCCTCGCGAATACGCTTACCCCCATCGTGGGCGACGCCAATTCGCAGACCCCCGAGGTGAAGTCGTTCCTCGTGAAGGTCGAGAAGGCATAAGGGGGCGCCATGGCATTGCAATCACTGGATATCAAACGGCGCTCGGCAACGACCTTGCCGTCGCCCTCGGTGCGCGAGGCGCACACGGGCGACGTCGCCAAACTCATCGACGTCTCGAAGTGCATCGGCTGCAAGGCATGTCAGACAGCCTGCATGGAGTGGAACGACCTGCGCGACGAAGTCGGGACCAATGTCGGCGTGTACGACAACCCGGCCGATCTGACGGCGGACTCGTGGACGCTCATGCGTTTTACCGAGTACGAAAACCCGAAGGGCGACCTGGAGTGGCTCATCCGCAAGGACGGCTGCATGCATTGCGAGGACCCGGGCTGCCTGAAGGCCTGCCCGTCGCCCGGCGCGATCGTGCAGTACGCCAACGGTATCGTCGATTTCCACGAAGAAGCGTGTATCGGCTGCGGGTACTGCATTACCGGGTGCCCGTTCAACATCCCGCGTATCTCGCAGAAGGATCACAAGGCATACAAGTGCACGCTGTGTTCCGATCGCGTGTCCGTCGGGTTGGAGCCGGCATGCGTGAAGACGTGTCCGACCGGCGCGATCATGTTCGGCACCAAAGACGCCATGAAGGATCAGGCGGCCGAGCGTATCGAAGACCTGAAGTCGCGGGGCTTCGACAACGCGGGGCTGTACGATCCGGCCGGCGTGGGCGGCACGCACGTCATGTATGTGCTGCATCACGCCGACAAGCCGTCGCTGTATCACGGTCTGCCGGACAATCCGCGCATCAGCCCGATGGTGACGTTCTGGAAGGGCATCGCCAAACCGCTGGGCGTGGCAGCGATGGCGCTCACCGCGCTTGCCGGCTTCTTCCACTACATCAAGACCGGTCCGAACGAAACGACCGGGGAAGATGAAGAAGAAGCCCGCCGGTACGATGCATCCCGCAAGGGTAACGGTCCCGACGGTGAGAAGGGCGTTGTGACGCACGAGGAGGTCTGACCATGGCGCATGAATCTTGCGATGGCGCGCGCGGCAAGGACGAACTGATCGAGCGGTACAACGCCGCGGAGCGCATCAACCACTGGATCGTTGCGGGAACGTTCATCCTGCTTGCACTGTCCGGGCTGGCGCTGTTCCATCCGTCGATGTTCTGGCTCACCAACCTGTTCGGCGGCGGGCCGTGGACACGGATTCTCCATCCGTTCGTCGGCCTTGTGATGTTCGTCGCGTTTCTCTGGCTGGCGTTGCGGCTCGGCCGCTACAACAAGTTCGAGCCGCGCGACACCGAGTGGATGAAGAACATCGGCGACGTGCTCAACAATCGCGAAGAACATCTGCCTGAAGTCGGGCGTTACAACGCCGGGCAGAAGCTGCTGTTCTACGTGATGGTGCTGTGCATGATCGGCCTGTTGCTCTCGGGCATCGTGATCTGGCGCGCGTATTTCGCGTTCTACTTCCCGATCTGGGTGATTCGTCTGGCCTCGGACGTGCACGCGGTGTGTGCATTCGTATTGATTTGCGGCATCATTACGCACATCTACGCGGCGATCTGGATCAAGGGCTCCGTGCGCGCCATGACGCGTGGTACCGTCACCCGCGGCTGGGCGTGGAAACACCATCGCGCCTGGTACAAGCAGCTCAACAAATAAGTCCGGCCGTGTGCGGTGGCCGGACACTCTTACGAGGCCGGCCACCTTGCAACGCATTCTCGAACCCGGGCAGATCGAGTCTCTCGATCGCACCTCCATTCCCCGCCTGCGCATGCCGCAACGCGCCGAAGTCTTTTCGGCGCGCGCGGCGCGTTTGCGCCAACTGGCCGACGCTCATCCGCTGGGCGATTACCTGCGGCTCATGGCCGCACTTGTCGACGCGCAGCAACGTGTGCTCGACAACTTTCAGGCCGAGCGTCCCTCTGCCGGCTCGATCGAACAGGCGCAGCGGCACTGCATGCCGCTGGTGCCCGCCACCGGCGGTTACGACGCGGGCCGCTGGCAGCCGTTGCTCACGCCGCTGCTCGACGCGGTGGCTGCGCAGCCCGGCCTGCCCACGGCCGTGAAGGGCGTGATCGAGCGCGTTCGCGCGGCCGATCCGGCGGCGCTCGAAGCCGGTGCGCAAGCGTTGCTCGCCGGGCATGGCAAGGGCGTGGATGCCGCGAGCGCACCGTTCCTGATGGCGGCGCTGCAAGTGCTCTGGACCGGCGTGGCGAGCACGTTCGATGCCGGTGAAGTGCCGATGCTCGACGTGCCCAATGTCTGCCCGGTGTGCGGGACACTGCCTGTGGCGAGCGTCGTTCGCATCGGCGGCGCGCACGAGGGCTATCGTTATCTGTGTTGTGGCCTGTGCGCGACCGAGTGGCACATGGTGCGGGTGAAATGCACGCACTGCGAAGCGAGCGAGCACGTCGCGTATCACGTCGTCGACACGGCAGGCGATGCCGCCGCCTCGGGCGAGGAAGTCGCTGCGCTCGACGGCGGCATTCTCAAGGGCGCGGACGGGCGTCCGAAACTCGACGGGGCGGCCAAGCGAGTTGCCTCATCGCCGATTCGCGCCGAGTCGTGCGACGACTGCCATAGCTATCGCAAGATCTTCTATCAGGACAAGGACCCGTTCGTGGAACCGGTCGCCGACGACCTCGCCAGCCTCGCACTCGATGTGCTCATGGGCGAAGCGGGTTACGCGCGGGCCAACGGGAATCCGTTGCTCTGGCAAAACGCCGAAGACGCCTGATGGGCAAGGAGACGGCGATGTCCGGGTACGAGGGGGCGCGGGCGGGTGCGGCGGATTTGCCGTCGCTCGATCGTTTGCTGGGAATGCCCGAATTTCAGGCGGCGCTGGCCGACTTCGGCCGCACGCAGGTCACAGCGGCCTTGCGACGCGACCTCGACGTGCGCCGTGCGGCGGCGCTTGCGGGCACGCTCACGCACGATGCGCTCACGCCATCGGCGTTCGGCGCACGTGTCCTGAGCGCATTGACCGAACGCAACCGCGCGACGCTGCGTCCCGTCTTCAATCTCACCGGCACGGTGCTGCACACCAATCTCGGGCGGGCGATGTTGCCCGAGGCGGCCATCGAGTCGGTGTTGCAGGCGCTCACGTCGCCGGCCAATCTCGAATTCGATCTGGCGACGGGCGGCCGCGGCGATCGCGACGATCTCGTCGCGCCGCTGCTGTGCGAGTTGACGGGCGGGGAGGCGGCGACCGTCGTCAACAACAATGCGGCCGCCGTGCTGCTGATGCTCGCTACCCTGGCCCGGCGCCGCGAGGTCGTGGTCTCGCGCGGCGAACTGGTGGAGATCGGCGGCGCGTTCCGCATTCCCGACATCATGACGCACGCGGGCGCAAAGCTTGTGGAGGTCGGCACGACCAATCGTACCCACGCGGCCGACTATCGCAATGCCATCGGCGACCGGACGGCGCTGCTCATGAAGGTGCATTGCAGCAACTACGAAGTGACGGGCTTCACCAAGAGCGTGGACGTAGCCGAAGTCGTGGCCATTGCGAAGCCGCATGGCGTGCCGGTGGCCGTGGACCTCGGCAGCGGCACGCTCGCGCCGATGGAGCGATGGGGCCTGCCGCACGAGACGACCGTGCAGGAGACGATTGCCGCCGGCGCGGATCTCGTCACGTTCTCCGGCGACAAGCTGCTCGGTGGCCCGCAGGCGGGCATGATCGTCGGGCGTAAGGATCTCGTCGCCAGGATCAAGAAGCATCCCCTCAAACGCGCACTTCGGGTAGGCAAGCTCACGCTCGCGGCGCTGGAGCCGGTGCTGCGCCTCTATCGCGATCCCGAGCACTTGAGCGAACGGCTCACGACGCTGCGTCTGCTCACACGCACGCGTGCCGACATGGCGGCGCAGGCCGAACGTCTGGTGCCGGTGCTGGCGAACGCGCTTGGTGAGGACTACACCGTGAGCGCTGCGCCGATGGTCAGCCAGATCGGCAGCGGCGCGTTGCCGGTCGAGCAACTCCCGAGCTACGGACTGGCCATTACGCCGGCCGGTGGCGGCAAACGCGGCGCCGGACGCGCGCTCGCGAGGCTGGAGGCGGCGCTGCGCGGGCTGCCGTATCCGGTGATCGGACGCATCGCCGAGCAGACGCTCTGGCTCGACCTGCGCTGCCTGGAGGCGCACGACGAAGCCCGTCTATCGTTGCAGTTCGCGGAGCTTCGCGCATGATCGTCGGCACGGCGGGACACATCGACCACGGCAAAACGAGCCTCGTTCGCGCGCTGACCGGTGTCGACACGGATCGGCTCAAGGAGGAAAAGGCGCGCGGCATTTCCATCGAACTGGGCTATGCCTATACCCCGTTGCCCGATGGCGAAGTGCTCGGCTTCATCGATGTGCCCGGGCACGAGAAGCTGATTCACACGATGGCGGCCGGGGCGGCCGGCATCGACTTCGCACTGCTCGTGGTCGCGGCGGACGACGGCATCATGCCGCAGACACGCGAGCATCTTGCCATTCTGACGATGCTCGGCGTGAAGCGCGGTGTCGTTGCGTTGTCGAAGGCCGACCGTGTGGATGCGGCGCGTCTTGCCGCGGTGACGCAGGAGATCGGGCACTGGCTCGCCGGCACACCGCTCGCGCAATCGGACGTGATACCGGTGTCGGCGACGACGCCCGGCGACGCCGGCGTATCGGCGTTGCGCGAGCATCTGACGCGGGCGGCGGGGGCGTTGCTGGCCTCGGGCAATGCGGCGCGTCGCGACGGCGCGCTGTTCCGTCTGGCCGTCGACCGTGTCTTCACGCTTGCCGGACACGGCACGGTGGTGACGGGCACGGCGTTCGCGGGCACAGTGCGCGTGGGGGATACGTTGACGGTCATGCCGCAGGGGCTGCCGGTGCGTGTGCGTAGCATCCACGCACAGAATCGCGCTGTCGAAGCGGGCAGGGCGGGCGAGCGTTGCGCGCTGAATCTGGCCGGCATCGAGCGCGATCAGTTGCGCCGGGGCGACTGGATCGCCGCCTCGGGCCTGTGTGCGCCGTCGACCCATGTGGACGTCGAACTGCATTGGCTCGAAGGCAGCGCACCGCTCACGCAATGGTTCCCGCTGCACGTGCATCTGGGCACGACGCACGTGCAGGCGCGCACGGTGTTGCTGGACGGCGATACGCTCGCGCCCGGCGAATCGATGCGTGTGCAACTGGTATTCGACACGCCTGTGTGTACGATGCCCGGCGATCGCTTCATCGTGCGCAACCCGCAGGCGACGGCGACCGTGGGCGGCGGGCGCGTGCTCGATCCGGCTGCCCCCGAGCGCAAGCGCCGGTCGGCGGCGCGGCTCGCGTGGCTCGACGCGCTCGCACACTCCCTCGACGACGGCGGGCTGGAAGCCTTGCTCGCACAATCGCCATTCGGTCTGACGAGCGCGCAGGTCGTCGCATTGACGGGGTTGCCGGCAGCGCAATGGGCGTGGCCGTCCGACGCCGTGGTGCATGCGCTCACGGACGGCGAATCGCTGGCGTTTGCACGACACGCGTGGGAGGTCATGCGCACGCGCGTGCTTGCGTCGCTGGGCGACTATCACGCTCGCATGCCCGATGAGCCGGGGCTCGACGCCGCCCGTCTGGGGCGTATGATCTGGCCCTCGCTGGACGCCGGGCGCTGGCGTGCGATCGTGCAGGCATTGTTGAGCGAAGGTTCGCTCGCGCGCACGGGGGCGTGGTGGCACCTGCCCACCCACCGCGTGGAGATGACACAGGAAGAGCAGGCGCTGGCCGAGGCGCTGTTGCCGAAGGTGGCACAGGGGCGCTTCGATCCGCCGTGGGTGCGCGACATGGGGCGTGAGTTGAACGTGCCGGAAGATCGGGTGCGCTCGGTGCTGCGCAAGCTTGCGCGACAGGGCCGCGTGCATCAGATCGTCAAGGATCTGTTCTACGACGACGCGTGCGTGCAGACGTTGGCCGCAATGATCGCGCACGCAAGCGGCAAGGTGGAGGCCGGTGCCTTTCGGGATGCGACGGGACTGGGCCGCAAGCGCGCGATTCAGATTCTGGAGTTCTTCGATCGCGCGGGATATACTCGCCGCGTTGGCGATTTGCACGTTCGCCGTCCCGGCGTGGAATGGGGTGCGGCGTAGTCCGAATCACAGCATCGAAGGCAAGGCTTCGCGCGGTGCGCGCACGCTTGTCCCACCCTCGAGCAAATGAATTTGCTTCGTCCGAAGGAAGGCATCCGTATCCGGTGATGCGGCCGGGCTTCAAACCCGGTTGGGGGCGTCAGACGCTCCCAGGTCGGTTCGACTCCGGCTGCTTTCCGCCACGACATTCAAACGCGCCCGACGGCGCCGCGCAACGATGCGCTCAAGCACGCCCCAACGCATGTCACCCATGCATGCCATCAACGCACGCTAAGTACTAACGCTAATATCCGAAGCTATAACACGCATATAGTATGGTCGTTATGGTGGCGGGCGAGCCAAGTGCGACGGCAAGCAAGCATACCCGATTCCCTTGAGCAGGATTGGCTCCGCAGTGCAGTGCCGGCGTGATTCCCATTCGACCGGCCGCATTCCCCCCGGAGCACGCAATCGGCCGGCTCTGTGGGAGACGTTTCACGAGAAGACAAGAACCCGGCGTTACGACGGCACAAGACCGTCGGGCTTGCCCAGGATTTCGCGCTTAAGGAGACATCATGCAGTCCTCTGGTCACTCCCCCTGAGCCTTCTCACTATCCCCCGTTTTCGTTCGCTGAGGCGCTGCATGCGCTTGCCGGTTGCGCTCGTCCGTAAGGTCGTGGCGCGCCGTGGCACATCAGGCGCACGGCGTTGGCATTCGCGACAGGTTGCATCATCCAAGAGTGAGGAGAGTCATGTCAGACGCGCAACAAACCACGGGTAAGTCGTTCGGTTCGATGGATTCGATTGCAGGCGCAGGTACACGGGGCGGCGGGCGCGCTTTGCGGCGCCGGGATTTCCTGATGCGCACGCTGGCGATCGGCGGCAGTGGCCTCATGCTGGCCACGATGAAGGCATGGGGCGTCGACCTTGCGTCGGTACGTACGTCCCCGCCGCGATTGTCCGGCAGCGGACGCGGCAAGCGCGTCGTCATTCTGGGCGCGGGTCTTGCCGGCATGACCGCGGCGTACGAGCTCTCGAAGCTGGGCTACCAGTGCGAGATCGTCGAAGCGCGCGGCTTTGCCGGTGGGCGTTGTCAGACGGCACGCCGCGGCTTCGAGCTCACCGAGTTGGGCGGCGAGCGTCAGGTCTGCAACTTCGACGAAGGTCAATACATCAACCACGGCCCGTGGCGCATTCCGTTCTGCCAGCAGTCCACGCTGCACTACACGCGCGAATTCGGCGTGCCGCTCGAACTCTTCAACAACGACAACGACGCGGCCTACGTCTATAAGGAAAACATCGACGGTCCCCTGGCGGGTAAGCGCCTGCGCCAGTTCGAGATCAAAGCGGACATGCGCGGCTACACCGACGAACTTTTCGCCAAGACGTTGCGCGCGGGCAAGCTCAACGACCAGATCAGCGAGGGCGACAAGGCGCTGCTGCTCGACTACCTCGTGCACGAAGGCTATCTGAACAAGAAAGACCTCGACTATAAGGGCACGTCGGCACGCGGCTACAAGACATACCCGGGCGTGCAGGCCGGTGAGCTCACCGATCCGCTGCAATTCGGCGATCTGCTCAAGTCGAAGCTCGGCAACATCTACCGCTCCGCCAACGGTATCGAACAACAACAGACGATGCTTCAGGCCGTGGGCGGCATGGATCACATCGCCAAGGCGTTCGAAGCCCGCACGAAGAAGATGATCCGCTACAACACCGAGGTCGTGAGCCTGCGCAACACCGAGAGCGGCGTGACGTTGCAGTGCAAGGATACGCGCACCGGTGCCGCCCGCACGGTCAACGGCGATTTCTGTCTTTGCACGATCCCGCTGTCGGTGCTCAAACAGATCGACACCGACTTCTCCGACGGCTTCAAGGACGCCATGCAAGTGGCGTACGAGCCCGTCGGCAAGCTGGGTGTGCAGATGAAGCGGCGATTTTGGGAAGAGGATCACTTCATCTACGGCGGTCACATTCAGACCGACATCAAGGGCGCCACGCTCATCTCGCTGCCGTCGACCAATTGGCAGGGGAAGAAAGGCACGCTGCTGGCCTACTACAACTTCGGCGCGACGGCTGCGCAGATCAGCGCGATGTCACAGAAGGAGCGCACCGAGTTCGGTCTGGCCGCGGGCGAAAAGGTGTTTCCGGGACAGTATCGCGACTCGGCCGAATCGTCGTTCTCGGTGGCCTGGCATCGCGTGAAGTACAACCTCGGGGGCTGGGCCGACTGGAGCGAAGCCGCACGCCGCACCGCCTATCCCCGTCTGCTAAAGGGAGAGGGCCGCACGCTGCTGGCGGGCGAACACATGAGCCATCTGAATGGCTGGCAGGCCGGTGCGATCGAATCGGCCAGGCATCAAATCGAGCAGTTGCACGCCCGCCTGAGCACGTGAGTGCGAGGCGACGCTCAGGGCGTTGGAGCGAAGTCAGTGGTAGTCAGAAAAAGTACAGGAGTGAGGCAATGAAAAAGTTGTGGTCGATCGCGTTGTTCGGTTTGGTGACGGGTATTTCGCACGCGCAGACACCGTCGGGCAAAACCCTCTTCGGTAACAACTGCGCGGCTTGCCATCAGGCCGGCGGTCAAGGCATTCCCGGCGCGTTTCCCGCCCTCAAGGGCGACAAGTTCGTGCTGGGCGATCCCGACAAAGTCGTCGAGACCGTGATTGGCGGACGTGGCGGCATGCCGACGTTCAATTCGTCGCTCAACGATACGCAGATCGCAGCCGTCGTGACCTTTATTCGCGGCGAATGGGGCAACAACGCGGCGCCGGTGTCGGTCGAGCAGGTCGCGGCCGTGCGCAAGACCGTCGCGGCGAAGGAAGGGGAAGGCGGCACCAAGGGCAATTGATGCTCCCGGCGTGCCGCGCCGTTGGGCGGCACGCCGGATACCGGTCGCAGCATCGACAGTCTCGCGCCGGGAATGTCGGCGCGCGTGCAAGACGTGCGCGCCATCAATTCAACCATTTCAGGAACCCATATGACGAAGTCAACGAAAGGATGGTGGAAAGTCGCGGCGCTCGGCGCTGCCCTTTGTCTGGCACACCCGGCCGGTGCCCAGGAAATCGTGCGCCATTTGCCGAAAACGCCGGGGCCGCTCGCCCTCGCGGTCGAGGTGCCCGCGAACGCCTCCACCGTCTATCTGAGCGGTCAGGTCCCCGAAAAACTGGAAAGCGGCGGCTACGGCAATACCGAGCAGCAGACGGTGAGCGTGCTCAGGCGGATTCAGGCGCTGCTCGCCACGATGAATCTCGGCATGAAGGACGTGGTCAAGATGCAGGTGTTTCTGGTGGGGGATCCGGCAAAGAACAACGTCATGGACTTCGGCGGCTTCATGAACGGCTACTACCAGTTCTTCGACAAAAACGGTCCGAATCTGCCGGCGCGCTCCGTGCTGCAAGCCGCCCGTCTCGTGGACCCGGGCTGGATGGTGGAAATCGAGGTGATCGCGGTGAAACCGGCCGACGCCAGGTCGTCATCCGGACGATAGCGGTATCGCGGACGAAGTGTGGGACGAAGTGCTGAACGAAGTGCGCCCACGGCGGACATCGTCCAGGAAGGGAAGTCGGGATTTGGGAGTTCGGGAAATTGCGACGCTCCGGGCAGGGAGCGTCGCGCCTCCGGACCACGTTAACGGCGTGTGCAACGCTTGCCATTGAGGAGGTGACTACGACGGAGAGTATAAATCAAAATAATTAGGTATACAAATTTATGTTCGCGGCAAGGGAGACCGCCGGCGCCAGAGGCGCCGGGCGGGTTGGGTATCGTCACCTTTCTGGTTTGGCTTCGCCGGCGCCTTGGAGGCGGATGAGGCCCCGGTGCATCCGCAGGTGCACGGCATTTAATTAGTTATGCGAAATATATTGCCGATGCCTGAGGACACGTGAGGCGGTGACGAATGCCGCGGCGGTGCTACTATGGCCGGCCGCTGCAGGGCGGTTGGCGCATTGGGGAAGGCATTAAATGAAGACATGGGCATTTCCTCTGGCCGCCGGGGCGCTGATCGCCTCGCCGGTGTTCGCGCAATCGAGCGTGACGATGTTCGGCGTGGCGGATGCGAGCCTTCGCTATCTGTCCGGCGCAACCAGTGACAACAAGAGCAGTTTTGCGCTCACCGACGGCGCCATCTCGCAAAGCCGTTGGGGCATCTATGGCAAGGAAGACCTCGGCCAGGGCATGAAGGCTCTCTTCATGCTCGAGGGCGGCTATCACCTGAACAACGGTACGTCGCAGCGAAGCGGAAAAATCTTCAACCGCAAAGCGTACGTCGGTCTCGAAGGGGACTACGGCAAGCTCACGCTCGGTACGCAGGACAACCCGCTCTGGGAACTTCTGATCGAAGGCTGGGATCCGCTCACGGTGGGCAATTACGACCAGAACGAATGGATGCCTGTCGTGTTCGGTACGAACGGTCCGAACGGTGCGAACAACGCCGTCAAGTACATGAAGCGGTACCAGGACATCCAGGTCGGTCTGGAATATATCGTCGGCGGCGTGGCAGGCAGCACGGCACGCAATTCGGGCTATGTCCTTTCGGTGGCGTACGTGGGCAAGCCGTTCGGCATTGCCGCGAACGTGCTGCAAAACCGGGACATTCAGGCCAACACGCAGATGATCTACAACCTGGATCTCAAGTACGAATGGGGCCCGGCCACGCTGACTCTCGGCTATTACAACAGCAACGACAAGACCGGCTTCGTCGACGGCTTCCTGTCGGGCCGCGGGGTGACAGGCGGTCCGAATCCGCGCAAGGACAATGCGTTCTTCGCCGGTGTGGCCTATCAGGTGTCGAAGCCCCTCACGCTGTCGGCCGCCGTGTACTACGACCGGGCCAGTAACGTGAACGGTGTGAGCGGCGACGCAGGCGATGGATCGCGCGAGACCTATGTGCTGCTCGCCGAGTACGGCTTCTCACGCCGCACCACGCTGTACGGCACGGTGGACTACAGCGTCGGTCACGGGGCGCAGCGTGCCGAGTTTCCGAACGGCCGGGACCAGACGGGGGTAGGTATCGGCCTGCGGCACCGTTTTTGAATCGTATCCTCTGAAGGCTTCGTGCGTTGTACCCTTTGCCACCGCCCCTCGTTGCGGTGGCTTTTTTATGGGCGTGTTATTCGAAGGTCCGGCGACGAACCTGCGCGGCGACCAGTGCGTACATGACGCCGGCAATCGCCGTACAGCCGCAGAAGGTCGTGATGATCGCGTACCCCATCGCCAGCGGGCCGCTGAAGAACAGATGCGAGATCGTGGCGGCCACTGTCGGTCCAAGCGCGAGGCCGAGCAGGTTCTGCACGAGGAAGAAGAGCGACGAGAGTTTGCCCATCATGCGCCCCGGTGTGATCTGGGCCATCGTGGCGCCGGCGGACGACGGAATCGGGCTGGCAAAGAACGTGTGACACACGTACAGCACGACCGCCAGCAGGTGGTTATCCGTGAAGGCGAGGAACAGCGTGGCGAGACAGGAAAGGAGCGTCGAGACCATCGCCACTTCGAGCGGAGCGGCACGGCGCCCGCGGTGCGACAGCCGGTCCATGACAGCACCGAGCAATACCAGACCCGCGGGGACCGACACCATCATCAGCGGCCCGAGCATGCGCCCGATACTCGGCAGCGGCAATTGCCAGGCGCGCGCGATCACAGTGGGCAGCCATGCGTTGAACCCCGAAATCGCCATGGCGTACAGCGTGGCCGCGCTCCACAGCGGCACGTACAGGCGCCACTCGCTGCGAATGAAGCGCAGGGCGTCGCGATAGCCCGCCGCATCCGTGGTTTGTTGTTTCGCGGCGCGCGCCGGCTCTCTCAACGTCAACATCAGCAGGGCCAGGGGAATGCCCAACAGCCCCGGCACCACGATCACGAACTGCCACGGCCGCAGCGAACCGAGAATCGGCCAGTGGGCGACGTCCCCGCTTTGGGCCAGACTGAGCAGCGTGCCGCCCACGAAAAGCGAGAAACCCACGCCGAGCATGGGTCCCATGTGATAGATGCCGAAAGCGCGCCCGCGCCGGTCCGGCGGAAACGTGTCGCGAATCATCGAATAGGCGGCGGGCTGCAATGCGCCCTCGCCGATACCGATGCCCGTGCGTCCGAGAAAGAGCTGAACGTAGTTCGACGCAAAGCCGCACAGCACCGTCATCGAGGACCACACGAACACCGCCCAGCCAATGATGCCGCGACGGCTGAACCGGTCGGCGAGATAACCGGCCGGAATGCTGAACGTACTGTAGAGCACCACGAACGAGAGGCCGAGCAGCAGGCTCATCTGGAAGTCGCTCACCCCCAGCTCCTGCTTGAGCGGGCCGACGACAAGCGAGAGCGACGAACGATCGATGAACGACAGCACGAAGATGGCCGTGAGCACGATCAGCATGTACCAGTCGCGCAGACCGACACGGCGCGTGTCGCTGGCGCACGGCTGCGCGGGGGCCGCTGCGGACAGTGCCGGCGGCGGGGCGTGCGCGGAATCTTGCGGGCGCGCGTGCGCCGGGCTGGCGTCCATCGCGGAATGAGTCATGTCTGCCTCCAGTATCGTTATCGTCATGAGTGTTGCGCACGATTTGCGGCTTGTGAACGGGGATCGAGCCGCATTACGACGCACCATAACACGCATACTATATGTCCGTTATGGGCAGTGTCAAACCCAACGAAAAAATAGTCGGATGAGCGTTGACAACCCAAATACAACCCGCCTATTCTTCGATAAACACGCATACAGTAATACTAATTTGGCGTGTTCGGCATCGCACGATTTTCCGCGGATGCCGCCCAAAGGAGACATACATGAGACAAACAAGCGTTGTGCGCCGGCGTGAAGCACCGGCGCGGCGGCGGGAGGCGTACTGATGGCACGGATCGTTTTTGCGATGGGCTGCTCGCATGGACCGATGCTCGCGACGCCACCCGAGATGTGGGATTTGCGCGCCGGGGCGGATCGAAAGCATGCGCAGCACTGGTTCCGCGGTGAGTCGATGTCCTACGATGCGCTGCTCGCCGCGCGTGCCGATGAGTCGCCGCGCTTCGCGCAGGCCATCGAACCCGGTGCGCGTCAGGCGCGCTTCGACGCCTGCCAGCGCGCGCTCGACACGCTCGCGGACCGGTTCGCCGCCGCGCGGCCCGAGGTGGTGATTCTGCTGGGCAACGATCAGCGCGAAGTCTTCAAGGAAGATCTGACCCCCTCCATCACGGTCTACGCGGGCGAACGCATCGAGAACATTCCTCTCACCGAAGCGCAAATTGCGCGCTTGCCGCCGGGGGTGGCAGTGGCCGAAGCGGGGCACTGTCCGCCGCAAGGGGCAACGTATCCCGGATCGCCGGAAGTGGCCGATGCGCTCATCCGGTCGCTATGCGACGCGCACTTCGACGTCGCGCGTTCGGTGCGTCTGCCGGGCGGCGACGACCGCCAGCATGGTATTCCGCACGCATTCGGATTCCTCTACCGGCGCATCATGCGCGACATGCCTGCGCCGAGTGTGCCGATCTTTCTGAATGTGGGCGTGGCGCCGAACCAGCCGCGCGCGGCAAGGTGCCTGGCGTTCGGCCACGCCTTGCGCGCCGCCATCGCGCATCTGCCGCACGACATGCGGGTGGCGGTTCTCGCCTCCGGCGGCATGACCCACTTCGTCATCGACGAGGCACTCGACCGGCGTGTGCTGGATGCTTTTGCCGCGCGCGACGAGGCGGCTCTGGCCGAAATTCCCGAGTCGTACTTCAACGGCAATACCGCGGAAATCAAGAGTTGGTATCCGCTGGCCGCCGCCATGCACGACATCGACTGGCACATGACGCTCGTGGATTACGTGCCCTGCTATCGCACCGAAGCGGGCACCGGCAATGCGATGGCGTTCGCTTACTGGGCACCGGCATGAGTTCGACGGCCTGTCTCCGACACCTCACACCACTTAGCAAGGACATGTCATGAACACTTCTGCGCACACGGTCTCGCGACTGCGAAAACTCGATGCCTGCGCCGTTTCGGACGCGCCCGACAAACTTGGCCTGCGCAGCACCGTCAGCCATTTGCCCCAGCGCTCGGGCTCGCGACGCATCGCCGGGCGCGCGATCACCGTGAAGCTCATCGCCGCCGCCGATGCGCCGCCCGTTACCGGCACGCCGCGTCATCTCGGCACCACCGCCGTGATGCTCGCGGGGGCTGACGATGTCATCGTCATCGAGCAGCACACAGGGCTCGACGCCGGAAGCTGGGGAGGCATTCTGTCGCTCGCGGCGGTCCAGCGCGGTGTCGCAGGCGTGGTCGCCGATGGGCCCGTGCGCGATATCGACGAGGCGCGGGACTACGACCTGCCGGTGTTCTGCCGCGAACTGACGGCGCGCACCGCTCGCGCGCGCGTCGCTGAAGCGGGCACCAACATTCCGATTGAGGTGGAGGGCTTCGCCGTCGCCCCGGGTGACTTCGTCATCGCCGACAACAGTGGCGTGGTTTTCGTCGGCGCGGCGGACATCGATCGCGTACTCGACGCCGCGGAACAGATTGCCGCGCGCGAAGCCGCCATGGCCAAGGCGCTGCTGGCCGGGCAGCCCGTCACCGAAGTGATGGGCGCGAACTACGAACACATGCTGCGCGACAGCGCTGCATAAGCACGCTACAGGCGCCGGTGCGACCGGCGCGCCGGAACATCGATCAGGAGACATCTCATGAACCAAGCGCAGGACCCCAACGTCGCCCGTGCGGCGGCACTCGACACCGCCACGCTCAGCGATGCGCTCGACCGGCTCGGCATCGCCGGGCAATGCCACCAGGTCAAAGCGCGCGACAGCCGCTATCGCATGGCCGGGCGTGCCTACACGTTGCAATACGGCCCCGCGAGCACGCCGCCGGGCACCGTTGGCGATTACATCGACGATATCGCGCCGGGCACGGTGCTGGTGCTCGATAACGGCGGGCGCGAAGACTGCACCGTGTGGGGCGACATCCTCACCGAAATCGCCCATCGGCGGGGTATCGCCGGCACGGTGATCGACGGCATCTGCCGCGACGTGTCGCTCGCGCTCGACCTCGGCTATCCGATTTTCAGCCGGGGCAACTGGATGCGCACCGGCAAGGACCGCGTGCAGGTCGAAGCCGTGGAGGTGCCCGTGAATATCGGCAACGCCCGCGTCAATCCCGGCGACATCGTGCGCGGCGATGCCGACGGCGTGATCGTGATTCCGAAAGCCCACGAAGCCGCCGTCCTCGATGCGGCGGAAGCCATCGATGCCGCGGAGCGCCATATCCGCGAAGCGGTGCGCGGGGGCAAGCGTCTGGACGATGCCCGCAGGGGTCTGGGCTATCACCAGTTGCAAACGCGCCAGCGCTAAGGGGGCAACCAATGGACGCCACTTCGCACGCAGCGACGCTCAGGTCGCAATATCCGTTCGCCCGTCTGCCCACCGTCAATCTCGATTTCGAACGCCCGGACCCGGCGCTTGTCGCGCGCGTGGCGGCCCTGCCCGTCGCTACGCTGCACGAGGCGGCGGGCAAGGTCGGCGCGCTGCCTGCCGCCATCAAACCGATGGCCCCGTCGTTTCACGTGTGCGGTCCGGCGCTGACCGTGGACGCGCCGCCGGGCGACAACCTCTGGCTGCATCGCGCACTGGCGTTGGCCAGCGCGGGCGATGTGCTGGTCGTGCGTGTCGCCGGGCATTACGACGCGGGCTACTGGGGCGAAGTGATGTCGACCATGGGGCGCGCGCGCAAGCTCGGTGGCCTTGTGATCGACGGCTGCGTACGCGACGGGGCCATTCTGGAGCGCTTCGGCTTTCCCGTCTTCGCGCGCGGGTTGTGCATTCGCGGCACGGGTAAGGATTTCGACGCGCGAGGGTGGATCGGCTATCCGGTGCGTATGGAGGATATCGTCATTGCACCGGGCGACCTCGTGGTGGGGGATGCCGACGGTGTCGTGGTGCTACCCCAGGCGTCGCTCGAGACCGTGGTGGGGGCCGCTCACGAGCGCGAGGCGAAGGAGGCCGAGATCATCCGGCGTCTCGAAGCCGGTGAGGCGTCGCTCGACATCTACGGCTGGAATCGCTGAGGCGGTAGGCGCACAGGCGGGTAGCGGCGGCGCTTCGCGCGTTGTCGCACCCGATATGAGGTAGTGCTGGTCCGCTTGGGGGTGGGCCGGTTTTACGAACCGCGTCGGGGGACGCGGTTCTTTTTTTGCCCGGCCCGTTCCGGATATCAGCGTTTGGCGGCGGCATCGCGCGCCGCGAGATACTTCTCGCGCAGCACCGTGAGGTTCTGCGAGACCACCTGACGAGCGGCCTCGTCGTTACGCGCGCGAATCGCGTTGAGCAGCTCTTGATGGCGCTTGATGACGCCTTTGGCGACCGTCTCGGTGGTGTACGGCGTGAGCGAGCGATACAGCACGTGCACGATGGCCTGCATCATCGCTTCGAGGAAGTGGTTGTGCGAAGCGTGCGCGACGGCGTTGCGAAACGTCATCGACGCCTGCGTGAACTCGTGCTGCGTGCCCACCAGCGCCTGGGCGTTCTCCAACGCCAATTCGAGCGCTTCGATGTCTTGCGCCGTGGCGGCCTGCGCGGCGAGTCCCGCGACGGCGACTTCTATGGTGAACTGCGCGTCGAAGATTTCCTCGGCCGACATGCCCACCAGCTTGAGCTGAATCGCCAGCGCTTCGGAGAAGAGCGCCGGATTTCCCTGGGCGATGCGCGCTCCGCCGCCAGCGCCCGTGCGGATATCGACGACTCCCAGCGCTTGCAGACGGCCCAACGCCTCGCGAATCGGCAGACGGCTCACGCCGAACTGCGTTGCCAGGTCGTTTTCCGAACCGAGGAAATCACCCGGGGCGAAGTGCCCGTCGAGCAATGCCTCCTTGATCTGACGCTCGACACGCATGGCGGTCGATTCGGCGCGGCCGAGTTTCCAGACGGGTGTTTCTGCTTTTTCTCGTGGCATGGGATTCCTGGTCGTTTTGTCGGCAACAAGATACTACATTGCGCATAGCCTATGTCGGTACGCGTTGCGCTTCGGTCAGATGCCCCAGCAGGGCCTCGCGTGACACGTTGCGCGTGATGAAGACGAAGCGTGAGCGCCGTTCGTTATTGGCGGCGCCAGCACGCGCCGGCCATGTTGGCAGCACCTCGGGCGGATGCAGACGATGTTGCACGCCATGCACGACGACCGGGCCGGTTTCGCCCGATACGTCGACCAATCCCTTCAGTCGCAGCAGGCCGTCGCCGTGATGGAACGCAACGGCGCCAAGCCATCCGCTCAGTACGTCCCATTCGATGGGTGTCTCCAGTGTGATGCAATGGGCCGCGACGTCCCCGCGATGCGGCGCATCGCCGCCGGGCAATAGCTTGAGCGGTGTGCCATCGGCGCAATCGGCGCATCCTTGCATGCCATGCATGCCACATACGGATCGATAGCGCGGCAACGCGGTGCCGTGCCAGCGCAGCGTCGCGTTCGCCACGCTATCGGCCTCATGCATGCCGAGGCCAAGAACCTCCGATGGTGCGATGCGGCCGTGTTCGCACAGGTGCTGGGAGGCGGCCGGATTTCGCTGCGTGAGCGCCGCGCGAAGCGTGTCGAGTGCGTCGTCGTCGACGAGATCCGCCTTCGTGATGAGCAACCGGTCGGCCAGCAGTACCTGACGCTCGGCTTCCGGTTGCTCCCCAAGCTGGGACATCGCGTGCGCGGCGTCCACCGTCACGATGACCGCATCGAGCACGAAGCGCTTCGATAGCGCCGGGTCGCCCAGCAATGTCGCCACGACGGCGCTGGGGTCCGCCAGGCCGCTGGTCTCGACCACGACGCGCGAGAACGGCGCGACACCGCCACCGGCGAGCCGCGCATGCAGGGTCAATAACGTCTCGCTCAACTCGTCGCGCACGGCACAGCATACGCAGCCGCTATCGAGCAGCACGGTATGGGCGTCGAGCGTCTCGACGAGCAAATGATCCAGTCCCACTTCGCCGAACTCGTTGACGATCACCGCGGTGTCGCTCATGCCGGGGTGCGCGAGCAACGCCCGCAACAGCGTGGTTTTGCCGCTTCCGAGAAAGCCGGTGAGAAGCGTGACCGGCAGGCGCGTGCCGGTGGCGGATAGGGGCGCGCCGGTACGGGGTGATGACGATGAGTCGGGTAGGAAATCGGAGGTTCGGAACATGGTCGTCGCAGCGTAGGGCACGTTCTGCCGGGAGACTTTGACGCGGATCAAGCAGGAGATGCGTCGAAGTATACTGCGCATACAGTATGTTTGTAATCGTATCCCGTCAATAGGCGAAACCGCCTAAATTCGCGGCTTGCGAGAGGTTGCCGGGCAACGGCAGGGGCATCGAGAGCCCCCGGGGAATGGCAAATGGCATGACAAAGGGCGTTGACATGTCGATATAACACGCATACAGTATGCGCAAATGCACTGTTTGAAACGGTGCGCATCCCACAAAAAACGGACGGAGACATCCATGCTCAGCGAGGCAAAGAACCAGTTGTTGACGCAGGTCGGGCCAGGCACGCCGATGGGCGATTTGCTGCGGCGTTACTGGCATCCGATCGGCGCTGAGAGCGAATTCGACGACATCTCGGTACGCCCGGCGCGGCTGTTCGGCGAAGACCTTGTGCTCTATAAGGACCTGTCGGGGAACTATGGGCTGGTGGACCGCCAATGCCCGCACCGTCGCGCGGATCTGGCCTTCGGCTTCGTGGAGAAGTGCGGGTTGCGTTGCAACTATCACGGCTGGCTGTACGACGAGAAGGGGCAATGCACGGAGCAGCCGTATGAGGACATCGCCAACCCGCAGGCGGGGCTCAAGGATCGCATCAAGATCAAGTCGTACCCGGTGCAGGTCAAGGCTGGAATGATCTGGGCCTACATGGGGCCGCTGCCCGCACCGCTGGTGCCGACTTGGGAGCCCTTCACGTGGGCCAACGGCTTCCGTCAGGTCGTGATCTCGGAAGTGCCCTGCAACTGGTTCCAGTGCCAGGAAAACTCCATCGATCCCGTGCATTTCGAATGGATGCATTCGAACTGGAGCGTCCGGTTGCGCGGCGACACCGGTCCGTACGCTCCAACGCACACGAAGCTCGGCTTCGAGGAGTTCGAGTACGGCCTGGTGTACAAGCGGGTTCGGGAAGATACCGACGAGACGCATCCGCTGTGGGCGGTCGGTCGTCTGGCGCTGTGGCCGAACGTCTTCTGTCTGGGCGACCATTTCGAATGGCGCGTGCCCATCGACGACGAAAACACGCTGTCGATCACTTGGGCCTTCAACCGCGTGCCACGCGAGCGCGAGCCGTATGTGCAGGAAAAGATCCCGGCGTGGTACGGCCCGGTCAAGGACGAGGCGACGGGCCAGTGGATCTCCAGCCACGTGATGAATCAGGACTTCGTGGCATGGGTCGGGCAGGGGCGCATTGCCGACCGAACGAAGGAGAATCTCGGTGCGAGCGACCGGGGTATCGCGATGTTGCGTCGACACTTCTTCGACGAACTCGATGCTGTCGCGCAAGGCCGCGATCCGAAAGGACTGGTACGCGACGCCGCCAGGAACGCATGCATCGAACTGCCGGTTGCCGCACGCCGCCTGTTCGTCGACGGACTCACGCGCGAGGAGCTCAAGGCGCACCCGATCATCGGCAAGCATCTCAAGGAGTACGCATTTCAGGCCGGGCAGCCCGAGGCGGTCAAGCGCCAGTTTCACGAGGCGATGGGCGTGCGCATCGACGCGCAGGGCAACGTGGTCGATGCCGATCCGGCGGGGCAGCACAACGTGCCGCACGTGCCGCACGCGCCGGGCCGACAGACATACCCGATCCATCCGGTCCGGGATGAGCGCCATGACTAAGATCGTGCTGGCCATGGGGACGTCCCACGGGCCGATGCTCTCCACGCCGCCTGCCGACTGGGATCTGCGCGTGCGCGCCGACCGCGCCGAGCCAGCGCATCCGTTTCGCGGCCGGACCTACGACTTCGAGGCGCTGATGGCGCTGCGCGCGAGCGAAGGCCTCGAAGCACAGGTCGCGCTCGCGGCGCGCGAGGCGCATGCGGCGCGCTGTCATGCGGCGCTCGAAGTGCTTGCGCAGGCATTGCACGACGCGGCGCCCGACGTCGTCGTGATCGTCGGTAACGATCAGCGCGAAGTTTTCGGGCCGGCGATTACACCGGCGCTGTGGCTCTACGGTGGCGAGTCGGTCTTCGACGAACCGGTGAGCGCGGCACGGCTGGCGAAGATGCCGCCCGGCATCTCGATCTCGTCGGCGGCGATCAAGCCGGAGGCGCGCACCGAATACCCGGCCCACGCCGCGCTCGCGCGGCATCTCGCCACGGCATTCACCGACCGGGGCCACGACATCACGTTCTCGACCGAAGTCCCGCAACGTGGCAACGACGGCCCGACCGGCATGCCGCACGCGTTCGGTTTCGTCTATCAACGGCTCATGCATGGCCGTGTGCCACCGCATGTGCCGATCATGCTCAACACGTTCTATGCGCCGAATCAGCCGCGCGCCACGCGTTGCGTCGACCTCGGGCTCGCATTGCGCGACGCCCTGAGCGCGTGGCCGCAGGAGGTTCGTGTGGCACTGATCGCCTCCGGCGGGCTGAGCCATTTCGTTATCGACGAAGCCTTCGACCGGGCGTTGCTCGACGCGATGGCGCGCGCCGATAACGCGTATTTGCGCGGCATCGACGAGGCGCTGCTGCAATCAGGCACTTCGGAAGTGAAGAACTGGCTGCCCGTCATTGCCGCGGCGAATGCCGAAGCGATGACGATGCAACTGGTCGACTACGTGCCGTGCTACCGCTCGGCGGCCGGCACCGGCAATGCCATGGGCTTCGTGCTCTGGCACCCGTCCAACTGAGGCCATCCGCCGCGCACACCCCGCGCAGGGTGATGCGCCGGCCCCACCTGCAAGGAGGCAGGCATGCTTTCGAGGCAAGACAACGAAACCCTCACACGGGTCGGACCCGGCACGCCCATGGGCGAACTGTTCCGCCGCTTCTGGCTGCCCGCGTTGCTCTCCGAGGAGATCGCCGAGCGCGACGGCGCACCCGTGCGTTTGCGTCTGTTGTGCGAGGACCTCGTCGCGTTTCGCGATACCGAAGGGCGCGTGGGCATCGTGGACGCCTACTGCGCGCACCGCCGCGCCGGGCTCTTCTTCGGTCGAAACGAAGACTGCGGCCTGCGTTGCGTCTATCACGGCTGGAAGTTCGACGTGAACGGACAGTGCGTCGAGATGCCATCCGAGCCGCACGAGAATCCGCAAACGCACAATGTACGCATCAAGGCGTATCTCACGGCCGAGCGCAACGGTGTGGTGTGGGTGTACATGGGGCCGCGCGAGTCGGTGCCCGCGCTGCCGGACTTCGAATGGTCGCGACTGCCCGCGCGTCAGCACACGGCGACCAAGCGTATGCAATCGTGCAACTGGGCGCAGGCCGTCGAAGGCGGCATCGATTCGAGCCACATTTCGTTCCTGCACAGTCGCACGGCGCCGGTGGCGGGCGCCCCGAGCAATCCCTATCACGCGTCCGACCGTCATCCGGTATTCGAGGTGAGCGACGCCGGGCACGGCCTCGTGATCGCCGCGCGCCGCCATGCCGAGCCCGGCACGTACTACTGGCGCGTGACGCAGTTCCTGCTGCCTTGCTACACGATGATTCCGCCCGTGGGGAATTTCGCCGAATCCAGTCAGGAGCCGTATGACGGCCATGCATGGGTGCCCATCGATGACGAGACCACCTGGACGTGGTCGTTCAGCGCGAGTCCCGCACGCGCGTATCGCGACGAGGAGATCGCGTTTCGCGGGGGACGCGAGGGCTTCTGGGGACCGGTCGGCGAGGACTACCGGCCGTTGCTGCACCGGGGTAACGACTATGGCATCGACCGGGCGCGCCAGCGCACTTCCAACTTCACCGGTATCGAGGGCATCCCGAATCAGGATGCCGCCGTGCAGGAAAGCATGGGCCCCATCGTGGACCGCTCGCAGGAACGGCTCGGTGCGTCGGACCGCGGCATCGTGCGCTTTCGCCGGCTGATGCTGGGGCTGGCGCGCGATCTTGCGCAGGGGCAGGTGCCCGCCTGCGCGACGGACGGCACGCTCTACAACGTGCGCCCCGCGTCGATGTTGCTGCCGCAGGGTGTGCCCGTGCTCGACGGTGCGGCAGCGCTGCTGCGCGGCGCATCGGCGCCGGCGTCATGACGACGCGTCGCGAAACGCGTTTCCGTTTTCACTTCCATTGCAAAACCGCCTCAACCTGATACCGGAGTTCAGCATGATCATCGATTGCCATGCCCACGTAAGCGCACCGACCGAACTGTGGGCCTACAAGGCCAGCCTGCTGGCGAGCCGCGGCTCGCACGGGCGCGGGCGCATCAATGTGTCCGACGACGAGATCCGCGCCGCCGCCAACCGTGCGGAAACCTGGCCGAAGGGCCATCTCGATTACATCCGCGATCACGGCACCGACCTGCAACTGGTCTCGCCGCGCCCGTTCCAGTTGATGCAGTCGGAGAAGCCCGCGAAGCTGGTGCACTGGTTCACCGAAGAGTGCAACAACATCATCTATCGCCAGACGCAACTGTTTCCCCAAACGTTTGCGGGGGTCGCGGGTCTGCCGCAAACGGCGGGGGACCCGATCGAACAGGCGTTGCCCGAGCTTGAGCGGTGCATCAACGAACTGGGCTTCGCGGGGTGTCTGCTCAATCCCGATCCGTTCGAGAACGGCATTGCCGAGGCCCCGCCGCTGGGCGACCGTTACTGGTATCCGCTGTACGAAAAGCTGTGCGAGCTGGATGTGCCCGCGCACATCCACGGCACCGGCTCTCGCTCCGAGCGCGTGCCGTACTCGCTGCACTTCATCAACGAGGAAACGATTGCCGTGTTCGGTCTGGTGAACTCGGACGTTTTCAAGGACTTCCCGAACCTGAAGATCGTCGTCAGCCACGGCGGAGGCGCCGTGCCTTACCAGATCGGCCGCTTCGATGCTCCGACGCTGCGCCGCCCGAACGGTCAGCGGTTTTCGGAGCGTCTGCGCAATCTGTACTTCGATACCGTGCTGTATACCGAAGAGGCGCTGTCGCTGCTGATCAAGACCGTCGGGGTCGACCGCTGCCTGTTCGGCACGGAATGCCCGGGGGTCGGCTCGGCCGTCAATCCGGCGACGGGCCGCTCGATGGACGACGTACGCTCGCTCATCGACAACCTCGACTGGCTGAGCGCAGACGATCGTCGCAAGATCTTCGAAGACAACGCGCGTCACGTCTTCCGTCTGCCCGCCAAGGTGGCGGCATAACCGGTTGCGGGCGACGCCATGAACCTGTCCGACTTCACCGACACGCTAATCGTCAATGTCGCGCGACGTGAACGGGAGACGGCCGCCATTGCCGTCTTCGAACTACGTGCGTGCGATGGCGGTCCGCTGCCGCCGTTCACTGCCGGGGCTCACATCGAGTTGTTCCTGCGCGAAGGGTTGTCGCGATGCTATTCGCTGCTCAACGATCCGGGGGAGCGGGACCGCTACGTGATCGCCGTGAACCGCGATCCGGCCAGCCGTGGCGGTTCCGCCTTCGTGCACGAACATCTGCACGAAGGCGGGACGCTCAGGATCGGTGCGCCGCGCAACCACTTCCCGCTCGATGAAACGGCCGCGCGCAACGGGCTCACCGTACTCGTTGCCGGGGGCATCGGCGTCACACCGCTGCTGTCGATGGCCGCCCGTCTGGAAGCCATGCAGCGTCCGTGGACATTGCATTACTGTGCGCGCAACCGCGATACGGCGGCGTTCGCAGCGCGTCTGACGGGCGAGGCGTTCGCCCACGGACGGGTCGAATGGCACTTTGACCGGGCGCCGGGGCAGGGCTCGCTCGATCTCGGGCGGCTCGTCGACGAAGCGGCGCCCGGCACGCATTTGTACTGCTGCGGACCGTCGCCGATGTTGCAGGCGTTCGAAGCGCAGGTGGCGCGCCGCGCGGACTGCCATGGACATGTGGAGTATTTCGCAGGCGCCGGCAGCCCCGAAAGTGCCGACGGGGCCTACGACGTGGTGCTCGCGAAGTCCGGGAAGACGGTCAGGGTCAACCCGGGAAAAACCATGCTCGATGCGTTGCTCGACGCCAGTGTGCACGCCCCGTATTCTTGTCGCGAAGGCGTTTGCGGGACATGCGAAGTCGCTGTGCTCGAAGGCACGCCCGAGCATCGCGACCTCGTGTTGAGTCAGGAGGAGCGGGCGAGCGGTCGCACCGTCATGATCTGCTGCTCCGGATGCCGGGGCGAGCGGCTGGTGCTCGATCTTTAATAACGCCTATCACTATCAGTGCGTCCGGGACAGGGCGCGGGAGGAGACGTCATGCAAAGCGGTTTCACTCATACCATCGACGGTCGCGGCGAGTCGGGCGACACATCGTTCGATGTCGTCAATCCGGGCACAGGCACACCGTTCGCCGTGTGTCCGGAGGCGTCTCGCGATCAGCTGGACCGGGCCGTGGCCGGCGCGCGCCGTGCGTTCGAGTCCTGGCGCGAGACTACCCCGGCCGAGCGGCGCGAGCGGCTGCGCGGCTTCGCCGAGGCGCTCAAAGCGCGCAGCAAGGAAATCGCCACGTTGCTCACGCGCGAGCAGGGCAAGCCGTTCGCGCGCGCGCAGGATGAAATCAATCGCGCATTCGCCAATCTCGAAGGACTGCTGGCACTGGAGCTGAAGCCCGAGTTGTTGCGCGATAACGAACGCGGTCACGTCGAGCTGCAGTATCACCCGCTCGGTGTCGTGGGGGCGATTACCCCATGGAACGTGCCCGTATTGCTCGCGTTGCCGAAGATCACGCAATCGCTCTACACGGGCAATACCATCGTACTCAAGCCGTCACCCTACACGCCGCTCACGACGCTGCTCATCGGGGAGATTGCGCGCGAGCATTTCCCGCCCGGCGTGGTGAACGTGGTCGCCGGAGGCAACGATCTGGGGGCGTGGATGACCGAGCATCCCGGCATCGACAAGATTTCGTTTACCGGCTCGGTCGCTACCGGCAAGCGCGTCATGGCGAGCGCGGCGAGCACGCTCAAGCGCGTGACGCTGGAGCTTGGCGGCAACGATGCCGCCATCGTGCTCGATGATGTCGACGTGACGGCCATTGCACCGCGGCTGTTCTGGGCATCCTTCGGCAACAGTGGGCAGATATGCATGGCGATCAAGCGTCTGTATGTCCACGAGAAGGTGTACGACGCCATGTGCGAAGCGCTGGCCGGGATTGCCCGCCGGGTGAAGGTGGGCGAAGGGTTCGAAGAGGGCGTGCTGATGGGGCCGGTGCAGAACCGCATGCAGTACGAGCGTGTGCTGGCGCTTATCGAGGACACGCGACGCGAGAACGCGCGCATTCTGTGTGGCGGCGAAGCGTTGCCGCGCCCGGGCTATTTCATTGCGCCGACTATCGTGGCCGACATCGCCGAGGGCACGCGGCTCGTGGACGAAGAGCCGTTCGGGCCGGTGCTGCCGGTGATTCGATTCAGCGATGTGGACGACGTCGTGCAGCGTGCCAACCGCACGCGTTTCGGCCTGTCGGGTTCGGTCTGGAGCGCCGACCCCGGGCGCGCTCGGGCGATTGCGCAACGGCTCGAAGTGGGCACGGCATGGATCAATCACCACGTGGGCGTGGAATACGACGTGCCGTTCGGCGGCACGAAGGAGTCGGGCATCGGCCGTGAGTACGGCATCCAGGGCCTGAAGCACTACACGGAGACGCGCGCGGTGAGCGTTCCGATTCTGCCGCCCGTGCCCCCCATGCCCGCCATGTCGCCTGCGGCGCCTATTGCGCCGGCGGCGCCGTCCGCCAACACGCCGCAGCGCTGAGCGCGCGCACGAATCGTTCAGGAGAGACGACATGTCCACCACGAATGCGCCGGGACATCCCGGCATGAGTCTGTCGGCACGCGCCGACGCGTTGGAACACCGGATGATCGAGGAGCTCGACCGCAAGATCGTTCGCTCGGTGCTGTTCACGTCGGGCGATCGCGACCCGACGGCGCCGATCATGCCGCCGCCGGGCGGAAAACCCGATCCGCGGCATTTCCTGATGGGCGACGACCCGCGTTTGCAGAAGATGCCGGCGCGCCCCACGTTGCTCGACTTCTTCCGTCACCGCTTCGCGCCCGCGAACCACCTGCTGCAAAGCGCAACGCACGCGCTCAAGGCCGGGCACGACGAGAAGACGGTCCTCGCCTGTTTGCTGCACGACATCAGCGTGTCGGGGTTCATCCGCGCCGATCACGGCTATTGGGGGGCGCAGTTGATTGCGCCGTACGTGGACGAGGAAGTCAGCTGGGCCATCCGTTACCATCAGGCGCTGCGGTTCTTTCCGGATGCCTCGGTCGGCTACGACTACCCCGAGGCGTATATCCGCTACTTCGGTGCGGACTATGAGCCCGAGGACTACGTCAAGGCCGACTGGGAGTACGCCCGGAATCACAAGTGGTACATGACGAGCCGGCTGATCACACTCAACGACATTTATTCGTTCGACCCGAACGCGCAGGTGAGCTGGGATCCGTTCATCGACATCATCGGCCGGCATTTCAGGCAGCCGAAGGAGGGACTCGGCTTCGACGGATCGCCGTGCGCTCACATGTGGCGCACCATCATCTGGCCGACGAAGTTCCTGTAACCCCACGTGAGGGCGGCGCAAGTTCCGGACGTCCTTCATGTCCTTTCCCGCATTGCCTGCCGCGTCGACGGCCGGCAGGATTCGAGCGACAACGCCTGCCGCGCCGGTTCGCGACGCGGTGTCGGGGGGCCGGGTTCCAGTAAAATGGCGCCAAAATGGCACGCAGATGCCGCTCGCCATCGGGGGATATGGAGGTCATCCACAATGAAAAAACTCACTTTCCTGCTTCTCGCCGCGTCGGCGCTGCTGACCGGTTGTGCGGTCTACCTTCCGGACGACGGTCCGCACGGCGGCCGTGGCGGGCCCGGCAACGGGTTCTGCCCGCCGGGCCAGGCCAAGAAGGGGAATTGCTGAAGTGGGACAGGTGCAGCGCTCGCCGTGCGTGTCACCGGCACCGATGGCGGCCGATGCCTTGCTAGCGGACTGAGAGGCGGCCGTTCGACGCCGGGCGTAATGCGCGCGATTCCCGAACGTCGGCGCGCTTTGATTGTGAGTGCTCTTTGCGGCGGATTGGAAATTTATGGCACTGAGCCGATTGAATGCGCGGCAGCTCGAAACATTTCTCGCGATTGCCGATTGTGCAAGCATTGCGCGCGCGGCGGACCGGGTCTGCCTGACGCCCTCCGCCGTGAGCCAACTGCTCGGCGAACTGGAGCGCGAAGTCGGCTTCCGGCTTTTCGACCGGACCACCCGGCGTGTGTCGCTGACGGTCGCCGGTGCCGACTTTCTGCCGGCGGCGATGGCCGCCATGACGCAACTTTACGCCGCGCAGCGCGCGGCCAAAAATATCCGGGACCGGGCGTCGGGCGTCATTCGTGTCGGCGCGCCGCTCGTGCTGTGCGCTGGCGTCCTGCCCGACGCCATTGCCGCCTATCGCGACCTGCATCCGAACGTGACGATTCGCCCCTTGGACGTCGAGGTCGAGCAACTCGTGCCATCGGTCGCCGACGCGCGAATCGACATCGCCCTGGGGCCGAATCAGCCGTTGGGCGAACGGGTCGGTGCGACGCCGCTGTTCGATAGCCCGTGGGTGGTCTGGTGTTCGCCCCGGCATGCGCTCGCGCGCTACGATGTCGTGCCGTGGGAGGCACTGCGCGAAACCGCCGTGGTCGCCACCGGGCGCGATCACGAGTACAGCGTGACGCGCATGCTCAGCGACCAGCCGGACAGCCACCGGGTCCTGCCTGTCGAGATCGTGGAGAACGTGACGACCGCGTTCGGGTTGGCGCGCGCGGGGCTGTCGGTCACGCTTGCCCCCGATTACGTTCAGGGCTTCGCGCGCAGTCAGGGACTGGTGATGCGACGAACGGGAAAGCCAGAGACGATCCGGCAGATTTGCCTCTATCACTCGAAAGAACGCGAACTTTCGCCGGCGGCAGCCGAATTTCATTCCTTTCTCGTTCGCTGGTCCTGCGAATGGTATCGCGCATTGGTGTGCGCATCGGTGTGATAGCCCTCGGCGGGTATTCGTAAGCGTTATTAAGGAATCGTTTAGCAGAAATCGCGATAGGCGATGCGGGGCCGCGTAGACTCTTTCCGAGTATTGAGGAGACACGCAAAATGACAACGATTTTCGAGCGCCCCGCCTTCGCGTCGCTAAACCAGCCCGACGGCATGAGCGATAGCGAGTGGGCGGCACGATGCGAACTCGCGGCCTGCTACCGGGTATTCGATTACCTTGGCTGGACAGAGCTGATTTACAACCACATCACGCTTCGTTTGGGCGACGCCGATCCGCCCGCATTTCTCATCAACCCTTTCGGGTTGCACTATTCGGAAGTCACGCCCCTGAATCTTGTCAAAGTGGACGCGGCGGGCAATATCCTCGGACACAGCGATTACCCGATCAATCCCGCTGGATTCACGGTGCATGCCGCGTTGCATAACGGGTTGCCGGGGGCGCATTGCGTGATGCACACGCATACGACGGCGGGCGTCGCCGTTGCCTGTTCCGCCGCGGGTTTGCGAAGCGATAACTTTTACAGCGCGCAGTTGCAGGAACGCGTCGCGTATCACGACTTCGAAGGCGTGACCGTCAATCCGGAGGAGGGGCCGCGGCTCATTCGTAACATCGCCGGAAAGCGGGCGGTCATTCTCCGGAATCACGGACTGCTCTCGTGGGGCGGGAGCATTCCCGAAGCGTTCACTTATCTATGGACGTTGAATCGCGCCTGCGAAATCCAGCTTGCGACGAGCGCCATGGGACCGTCGCTGGCCATCGGTCCCGAGATTACGGCGAAATGCGCGCGCGATGCACTGCAATTCGATCCGGCATTCGGCGCCGGACGGGACGTATTCGACGCATTGGTGCGAATGGCCTTTCGTCGTGATTCGTCGATGTAAGACGGCAGGAACCGGGCGTCTGGACGCCTTCGGAGCCGGTCCATTGGACAGGCCCGTGCAACAGTGTGTTGCATGCGTGCGTCTGTTGAAATTCGCAAATGGCGGTACACTCCGAGCACACGCCATCGCTGTGAGGTGGCACGCGACTCCCATTTCAGCCGGTCTTAACGTCAACATGAAGTCCCCTGGTACTGCCTCTGCCACGCTCAATTGCGATGCAGGCGAATGCGTCGAGCTTGTTGCCACGGCAACGCTGCCCACCCGCTACGGCACTTTCACTTCCCACGCGTTTCGCGTCAAAGACAGCAGCAACGAACATCTTGCTCTGGTCATGGGCGACGTGACCGGGGCGAGCGCCGACGCGCGTGCGCCGCTGGTGCGCCTGCATTCGGAATGTCTGACGGGGGACGTTTTCGGCTCCTACCGCTGCGATTGCGGTGAGCAACTCGATGCGGGCATGCGCAAGATCGCCGAAGAAGGCCGTGGCGTGATGCTGTATCTGCGCGGTCATGAAGGACGCGGCATCGGCCTGAGCAACAAGATTCGTGCATATCTGCTGCAAGAGCAGGGCCGCGACACGGTCGAGGCAAATCTCGATCTCGGCTTGCCCGACGACGCCCGCGAATACGATTCCGCTGCCGCCATCCTGCGCATTCTCGGTGTGGGTTCGGTGCGCCTCATGAGCAACAATCCGAAGAAGTTCGACACGCTGATCAAACACGGCATCCCCGTGAGTGAACGGGTGGCGCTCGATATTCCGATGCGCGAAGAGAACGAACGCTATATCCGGACCAAGCAGGCCAAGTTCGGGCACTACTTCGAAGAGAACGAGTAAGCATCGGGCCGCGTCGCGTCAGCCGGGCAACGAGAGGCCGGTGAAGTCGTAGGGCTGCAAGGCTTCGGCCAGATTGCGCCCGATCGCCGGCAGATGTTGCGACGAAGGCGCGCAGGGCCGCCGGCCGGGCGCGTGCGGGCAGGACGGCGTGGTTTTCGAGCAAATTCTGAAGATGGTTGCGATGCAGCAATTTTCGCTTGACGCTCCAAATTCGCCTCAGTTACCATCCGCCCTGTCTTCAATTTAAGGGGTAAGTCCGTGAATTCCGATGCCAGTAGTCCTCGATCTTTGATCGATTGATTGCCTGAGGATCCACAGCCTTCCCTGTGCCGCATCCTCATGCAGGATGCGGTGTCTGGCGCCAACCGAACGCTCTATCTGAGCGTGCCCTCCCAGGGCTCCCCGGCGCAATTCCCGCAAAAGTTTCCACCGCCGCGCCCGTAACGGGTGCCGTCGTTCTGCGCGTGTGCTTTGGCTCGTGCGCTTTGCGACGACATGTCCTCACGAGCGCGCCGTTCATGCCGCATGTCTGCATGCGGCAAGGACACTTCGCTGTCATGCGAGGGGAAATCATGCGAGCTTTTCAAACGTTTCAGGCTTTCCAGAGCCAACCGACGCGCACCACGCCGGTGTCGCACCTCACCATCGTCTGCCTGGCCGAGGCACTCGGCGCCTTGCGCAAGCAGATGTTCATCGACCTCACCGCGCTCGGTCTGCGCGCCACGCACGTCAGCATTACGCGCTGGAGCGACCGCAACGAGGCGTCGGCCACCGTCACGCTCGATTGCCCGCAATCGTCGCGCGCATCGCTCACGTCGCTCGTCATGCGACTGTCGGGCGAGCACAGCGTGCGCCGCGTGTTCTGGTCCGACGACACCTCGCGTCGCGCCACGCCCGGTCCGGCATCCGCCTGAGCGCGTCGACCTAACGTTGCCCGCGCGCACGCCTTCGCCCGCGGGTTCGCCTAATACCATAAATAAGGAGTCCGAAAATGGAAGACGGAAGTAGCCGAATGTGGCCCGTCGGGACCTCGTGCACCATGCATGGCTTCCCGACGGGCGATCCGATGCCATCCCACAATCGTTTTGCTTTCACCGACCGCGCGCCGCGCGGCGCGGCTGGGTGCGCTCGCGCTGTTTTCCGGAGAAAGGATCTCCGTTAGCGTCTGACGAATCCGGCCGGCCGCCATGCCATGGGCATGTCAGCGTAAGCCGCGCCAGGAAATCGTCATGACCCATAACCACCGCTCCCGCCACAAGCAGCGCGGCTTCGTCGACAACGCGACCTCGACCGGTCTGCCTCTCTCCGGTCCCGATGTCGTTGCCCGTCTGGCAACCGAGCCGCTGCACCATGTGCTCCACACGCTCGGCACAGACACCGGTGGGCTGCCGCTCGCCGACGTGGGGCAACGCCAGACCCGCTACGGTCCCAACGAGATCGCGCACGACAAACCGCCACACTGGGCGCGTCAACTCGCCGGCGCCTTCAACAACCCGTTCGTATTCGTGCTGCTCGCGCTCGTCACGATCAGCTTCTTTACCGACGTCTACTTCGCCGACCCGGGCGATCAGGACTTCAAGAGCATCATCATCCTGATGACGATGGTGACGATCAGTGGCTTGTTGCGCTTCTTCTCGGAGTTTCGCTCGCTGCGTGCGGCCGAGAAACTCAAGGCGATGGTGCGTACGACGGCCAGTGTCCGCCGCCGCCCGTCGGCGTCGGGCAAGTCCGAGCGTCACGAGGTCGCCATGCGCGAGCTGGTCGTGGGCGACATCGTGACGCTTCAGGCCGGCGACATGATTCCCGCCGATCTGCGCTTGATCGAGTCGCGCGATCTGTTCATCAGCCAGGCCGTGCTGACGGGCGAGGCGCTGCCCGTCGAGAAGTACGACACGCTGGGCGCCGTCGCACAGAAGTCCGCTACGGTCGCGGCGGGGCAGGGCAACGCCAATCTGCTCGACTTGTCCAACATCTGCTTCATGGGCACCAACGTGGTGAGCGGCACGGCCGTGGGGGTGGTCGTCGCCACCGGCGCCGATACGTATTTCGGTGCGCTGGCGAAGAACGTGGTGAGCCACAAACGGGTGGAGACGAGCTTCGACCGGGGCGTGAACAGCGTGAGCTGGTTGCTCATCCGCTTCATGCTGGTGATGGTGCCGGTCGTGTTCATGATCAACGGTCTGACCAAGGGCGACTGGTTGAGTGCGCTCACCTTTGCGCTGGCGGTGGCGGTCGGTCTCACGCCGGAAATGTTGCCGATGATCGTGAGCGCCAACCTCGCCCGCGGTGCTCTGGCGATGGCGCGCCGCAAGGTCGTCGTCAAGCGCCTGAACTCGGTGCAGAACTTCGGCGCCATGGACGTGTTGTGCACCGACAAGACCGGCACGCTCACGCAGGACCGCATCATTCTCGAACAGCATCTGGATGTGGCCGGCGACGAGCAGGAAGACGTGCTGCGTCTGGGCTGGCTCAACAGCTACCACCAGAGCGGTCAGCGTAACCTGATCGACGTCGCGATCATCCGCCGTGCCAACGAAATCGGCGAATCAGTCCAGCCTCGCACCTTCGCCAAGGTCGACGAATTGCCGTTCGACTTCGTGCGCCGCCGCCTGTCGGTGGTTGTCGAGAACGAGCGTCACGAGCATCTGATGATTACCAAGGGCGCCGTCGAGGAGATGCTGTCCGTCGCCACGCATGTGAAGACGCCGCAGGGAATTCGCACGCTCGACGACACCGCGCGCGCCATGCTCATCGCCCGTGCGCAGGCCTACAACGAAGACGGATTCCGCGTGCTGGTCGTGGCGACCCGCGATATCCCGGCCGGCGAGACGAAGACGCAATACAAGACTTCGGACGAGCATGGCCTCACGGTTTGCGGCTTCCTGACATTCCTCGATCCGCCGAAGGACTCGGCAGCCCCCGCCATTGCCGCCCTGCGCGAACACGGGGTGAGCGTGAAGGTGCTCACGGGCGACAACCCGATCGTCACGATGAAGGTATGTCGTCAGGTCGGGATCGAACCGGGCACGCCGCTGCTGGGCGCCGACATCGAATCGATGGACGACACCACGCTGCGCGAGGCAGCCGCACGCACGACCGTGTTCGCCAAGCTCGCGCCATTGCACAAGGCGCGTGTGGTCAAGGCGCTGCAAGCCAACGGTCATACCGTGGGATTCCTCGGCGACGGCATCAACGACGCTCCGGCGCTGCGCGATGCCGACGTCGGAATCTCGGTGGACACCGGCGCGGACATTGCCAAGGAGACGGCCGACATCATCCTGCTGGAAAAGAGTCTGATGGTGCTCGAAGCCGGGGTCATCAAAGGCCGCGAGACGTTCGGCAACATCCTCAAGTACCTGAACATGACGGCCAGTTCCAACTTCGGCAACGTGTTCTCGGTGCTGGTGGCGAGCGCGTTCCTGCCCTGGGAGCCGATGCTGGCGGTGCAACTGCTCGTGCAGAACCTCGTGTACGACATCTCGCAGATGTTCCTGCCGTGGGACCGCATGGATCCGGAGTTCCTCAAGAAGCCGCGCAAGTGGGATGCCGGCAACATCCGGCGCTTCATGCTGTGGATCGGGCCGACCTCGTCGGTGTTCGATATCACGACGTATGCGCTGATGTGGACCGTTTTCGGAGCGGGGGCGCTGTATCACCTGCACGGCGGCACCGGCGGTCAGGCCATCATGAACTCGGGCTGGTTCATCGAAGGACTCGTGTCCCAGACGCTGGTGGTGCATTTGCTGCGCACGCAGAAGATTCCCTTCCTGCAAAGCACGCCGGCGCTGCCGATCATGCTCTCCACGTCCGTCGCGATTGCCATCGCCTGCTGGCTGCCGTACTCGCCGTTTGCAGACGCCATGGGTTTCGTGAGCCTGCCGGGATCGTACTTCTACTGGCTCGTGGCAACCATGCTCGGTTACATCGCGCTTGCCCAGACGGTCAAGACGATCTACATCCGCCGCTTCGGCCGCTGGTTCTGAGCGAAGCCTGATTGGCACATCGGCAACTGAAGCATCAATCGCTGGTGCGCTCCCGCCTCTGACGGCGGGAGCCGATGCCCGCACCCCTGTCTCCTGTCCCGTGTTTCATGTCCTTTTTCCTTTGTCCTTTTCTGGCGCCATTGGCGCGCGACACGGGGCGGCACACGCATCGAGAGAGAACGCCTTATGAAGAAGCAACTGATGTATCTCGCGCTGGCCTGCCCGCTCAGCGCATTCGCCGCACATCCGCTCACGTCGGACGACACCGGCACGCAGGGCGACGGCAACTGGCAATTCGAGACGAACGGCGAAGTTACCTCGAAACAGCAGGACATCGGGCGTCAGACCCTCTGGAACAGCACGCTCACGCGAGGTTTCGGCGAGGCGCTCGATCTTTACGTCAATGTTCCCTACACGAATGTCCAGCAACGCTCGGAGAGCGCCGGCAGCGGTATCGGCGACGTCGAAACCGGTGCCAAATGGCGCATGTACGACGATGGGGCGTTCAGTGTCGGCCTCAAGCCGTTTCTGACGTTGCCGTCCGGCAACGACCAGCGCGGACTCGGCACCGGACGGATGAACGCCGGCGCGACATTACTGCTCCAGTATCAGATCGACAACTGGACGTTGCTCGCCAACGCGGGCGCCGCCTATCAGGCCAATCGCCAGGCGCAGCGTCAGGGCGTGTGGAAGGCGTCCGCCGCCGTGCTCTATCGTGTGCTGCCGTCCACGCAACTGATTCTGGACGTCGGCACAGCGCAGAACCCCGATTTCGCGCAGAAGACGAACCCCGCGTTCATGATCGTGGGCGCCATCTACAGCCCGGCATCGTGGATCGATCTCGACGTTGGCTATCGGCGCGGCCTGAACCCACAGACCTACGACTATTCGTGGATGGGCGGATTGACCATGCGCTGGTAAGTACGGCTGAGTAAGTACGGCCGGTAGTGTGGCCGGTAAGTATGGCCGGTAAGTGCAGCAGGTAAGTACGGCAGGTAAGAGCGGTTGGTAAGAGCAGTTGGTAGGTGCCGCTGGTAAGTACTTGTGCCAGCACGATTTTGTCGCTTCGGACGTTGCCGGGCATCCGGTAAGGCAGCGGGGTAGCGCACGGTGCAGGCAGGGCATAAGATGCATGTCGCGGCCATGTTAAACTGCCTCGCAAATCATCCGGGGCGGCACGACGTGCCGTCCGCCTTCGTTTCTGCCGTCGCATGCGACTTACCGACCATACCGATTACAGCCTGCGCACCCTGATCTACGTCGCGGTTCATCCCGACGAACTCGTGCACGTGCAGTCCGTGGCGGACGCATTCGACATTCCCAAGAACCACCTCGTGAAGATCGTGCAGAAGCTCGGTCAACTGGGCTTTCTGCACACGGTGCGCGGACGCGCAGGGGGGATTCGTCTGGGACGCCCGCCGGAGCGTATCGGTCTTGGGGAAGTGGTGCGGGCGATGGAGCCTGATTTCGCGATGGTCGAGTGCTTCCATCAGGGCGACAACGCCTGTGTCATCACGTCGGCGTGCAATTTGCGCGGTGTGCTCGGCGAGGCGCTGCGTTCGTACTTTGCCGTGCTCGATCGCTACACGCTCGCCGATCTCGTCAGTCAGCCCGCAACGCTGCGCCGCCTGCTGGGCGATGCCGCCGCTGCCGTTCCCGTCTCGGACATCAAGCGCAGGAAGCCCCTTCCGCTGTCGTAATCCCCACTTTTCCGGCCATTCCATCGACGTACGCTATCGTCGCCATAGCGAGCACTCATCGGTGTCGCCAGAACTGGACGAATGGTCGCATCTTGCAGACGTCCTGCCGCGCGTAACGCGCTGTCCTTTCGTAATCTTGAGTCGTACCCGATAGCGTTCCTCCCATCCCCCCGGGCGCGACGCCAAGCGGAAAACCGACATCCGGCAATTGATGCCGACCGAAAGGAGTTTCACCATGAACACACGTATTTTTGCCGCCGCGCTCACCGCCACCCTCGCCGCCACCGTTTCGCTGGCTTGCGCCCCGGCGTTTGCCGACACGCAAACGGCCGACGCCGGCCAGTCCGTGGTTTCGCAAGGCCTCACTCGCGCGCAAGTTGTCGAGGAACTGCGTCAGGCGCGCGCTTCGGGCCGGCTCGATCAATCGCTCGAAACGTACCCGTCGCTGCTGCAACAAGGCCCGTCCGCCGGCCGTTCGCGTGCCGATGTTCGCTCGGAGATCGGGACGGCCGCAACCGTTGCCGACAACCGTGCCTGAGGCTTGAGCTGCACCACAGCGTTCAAGCGTTCAAGGCCGTTGACAAAGAATGGGCCGGTCCAAGCAACGGTCTTACAAATCCTCCATAATCGGCGCACCGGGTTATTTCGATGAGTGCACCATGGACCGGCTCTCCACCCTGATTTCGAATTTCGGCGTTCGCGCCGGTGTGTTCCATAGCGGCGGCATGTGCGGCATCGCCAGCTATGGTGTCGACGCCCACGATGGCGGTCATCTCCACTTGCTGCGCTCCGGCGAAGTGGCGCTTGTCACGGAAGACGGTGCGCGACAGCGGATCACCGAGCCGTCGCTGATCTTCTTCCCGCGCCGCAACCATCACCAATTGCTCTCCGGCGAAGCGGACCGCACCGAACTGGTGTGCGGCTCGTTGTCGTTCGACGGCGGTCACAACAATCCGCTCGTGGCCGCGCTGCCCGATTTCCTTGTCCTGCCGACGAAGTCGCTCTCCACGCTGGAACTCACGCTGAACTGGTTGTTTGCCGAAGCGTTCGGCCAGCATTGCGGGCGTCTGGCGGTGATGGACCGGCTGTTCGAGTTGCTGGTGATTCAACTGCTGCGGCACGTGCTGGAGCATCGACTGGTGAGCTTCGGCATGCTGGCCGGGCTGGGCGATCCGCGACTCGCGCGCGCGTTGAACGCCATTCACAATCAGCCGGGCGAGCCGTGGACAGTCGAGTCGCTGGCGAGCACCGCCAACATGTCGCGTGCGAACTTCGCCGCGCAGTTCCGTGAAGTGGTGGGGCAGTCGCCCGCGGACTATCTGCTGGATTGGCGCATTGGCCTGGCACAGAAGCGCCTGCGCGACGGTCAGCCGATTGCGCGCGTGGCCGACGAGGTGGGTTACGACAGCGCGTCGGCGCTGGCCCGCGCTTTCCGGCGCAAGACAGGCAGCAGTCCGCGCGACTGGCTTCGCGCGCAAATGCACGCGGTCACCACGTTGCCGCGGCCGCGCGTGCAGTTCGAACCGGCGTTGCCCGCACAGGCGGCGTAGCCTAGAACACGTGGCTCACCCCCAGACGCACGACCGTTTGCGACTGGGTTGCGGAAGACATGCCGTTGGCGGCGTCGCCTACCGAAGCCGTGGCGTCGATCACGTTGCCATAGGCGTCGAGGGTATTGCCCGATGCCTTCTGGTACCCGGCCAATGCATACAGCTCCGTGCGCCTGGACAGGTTATAGAACGCGGCGAGGTTGAACTGATGGTATTTCGCGCCGGATGCATTGGCCGCCGGGGCATTCACGTTCGTGAAGCTGTAACCGCCGCCCAGCCGGAAGGCTGGCGCGAAGCGATACATCGCGAGCACGCCGGCCGTGTCGAACCTGGCCGTACGCGTGAAGCGCGAGTACGTGCCCGTCGAGTACTCGGTGTGGCTGTAGTTGGCGCCGAGCGTCGTGTTACCGAACTGGTACGTCATTGCGGTGGCGATGATGTCGCGCGATTTGGCGCTCGCGTAGCCCGCATTGATGGACGATGCAAAGGCCGATTCCGACGAGCCCGCCCAAGTGCCGATGGTCGTGTCCGTGGCGCTGGCCTTGTCGTTATTGGCGTGCGAATAGCCCACGCCCCACGTCAGCGGACCGTTGGCGTACTGGCCCGCAAGGCCCCAGGTGTTCTGACGCCCCATCGTGCCGGGCTGACCGCCGAAGCCGTACATCGTCCCGAACGTGAAACCGCTCCATGTCGGTGAGCGGTACTTCACGCTGTTGTTCACACGCGAGCTGTGATCGAGGTTGTCGACGTCGCCGGGGTGCGCCCCCACGCCCGAGAGCAGCGCTGTGCCGCCCACCGAGCCGACGAGATCGATCAGCGGATCGTACTGACGGCCCAGCGTAACGGTGCCATAGGTCTTGTCCTGCAAGCCGACGTAGGCGTGGCGGCCGAACTCCGCGCCGCCCTGGCTGGCAGTGCCGTTGCCGATGTTGAAGCCGTTCTCGAGGCGGAACAGCGCCTTGCGTCCGCCCCCCAGGTCTTCCGTCCCCTGAATTCCCCAGCGGCTGCCTTGCCACGTGCCGCTCTGGAACGCGTAGCTCGTCGCGCCGGTAAGAACCGCGGGGCGTCCTGCCGTGCCGGCGCGTGTGACGGACGCCACATTGCTGGCATAGCCCACGCCGCCGTCCACAATCCCGTAAAGCGTGACGTTGGACTGGGCGTGGGCGAGCGCGGCGGCGCCGCTTCCGATGAGTATCGCGACGGCGCGCGCCAGAGACGCGTAAGGGGGCGGCTTCACGAAAGATTTCGCGAGAGACTTCGCGGAAGATGTCATGGTGTGTTTCCTCGGTGAGTTCGTGTGGACTAGTTGAAAATGGCGACCGGTGTCTCGGTGTCTCGGTGTCTTGGTGTCTCGGTGTCCCGGTGTCCCCGTGTCCCCGTGTCCCCGTGTCCCCGTGTCCCCGTGTCATGTCCCGGGTCGACGGATCGTGAAACTGGTCAGTAATGTAAGGACTACTAAAAATAAAGCTCAGAACTTGCGCGGCGAGATGTTCGTCTGCCGGCCGCAGATCCGGCTTCAGGCCGGTTGCGTCTAGGGACTTGCCCTCGGCGCGACTTCCCTGCGGCGAGGCGTCGCTGTGCGTTATCTGGCGGTGTTCTTGTCTTGCTCGTCGAGAGCGGCGCGCAAACGTGCGGGCGAATCGGTCATCACGGCATCGAAGCCCAGTTGCGACGCGGCGTCGAAGTCCTGCGGCGTTTCGATCCCGAAGGCGACGAGGTGCACGTCGCCACGCGATTTGAAGCACCGTACGGCGGCGGGCGTCCACCAGTTGGCGACGACTGTGGAGGTGCCTTCGCCGAGCGTGAAGCGCTCCACGACTTCCACCTGACGATGAAACTCGATGCCGGCCCACGTGCCCGGCGCGGGCGGCGTGGTGCATTGGCCTGCGAGCGCGGCGGCCACGAGCCGGTTGCGCGTGGCGTCGCGCGATTCGAAAAGTTGCGCCTGCGGGCGCCGTGCTCGCAGGCGGTCGGTCGCCTCGGCCTGGGTCGAATAGATGCGGACGCGCGACCATGCATTCATGTCGTCGAGCACCTTGATGACCGCTTCGACCAGCGGTGCAGCAGGCGTTTGCTTCATGTCGAGCAGGACAGGGACGTCAGCGGGCACGGCGGCCAGCGCTTCGCGCAGCGTCGGGACCGGCAGCGGATCGTCCCGGTACGGGTAGACGGTCTGCCCCGTCGGGCCCTTGCGCGAAAACGCGTAACCGGCGTTGAGCCTTTTTACGTCGGCATAGTCGACGTCGGCCAGCTTGCCTCGTCCGTCCGTCAGGGCGGAAAGATCGGCGGGGCGATACATTACGGGCACGCCATCGCGCGTGACCTGGACGGTCATCCACAATGCCTGCGCGCCGTTTTGCAGCGCGGTGGTGAACGCTTGCACCGTGTTTTCCGGTGTGTCGCCCGTGCCGCCGCGATGCGCGACGATCAGCGGTGCGGCGCTGGCGGCGGGCGCTGTCGTCGCACCCGAAGCGCAGGCGATGACGGCCATGCCGATGGCGGCCAGTCGGACGGTGGAGGAGCGAAACGAAGCGGGTGACATGATGGGCGGTCTCAGGGAGAAGGCGTGAGCGGTAGTGGGGCCAAATGACGGTGAGATCAGGCAACGAGAATTTCCGGGGACGTGACGGGCAGCCGTTGGCGCAGCGCGCCGGGCAGCGGCGCATCGGTGACGACGAGATCCTGCTCGTCGAGCTGGCCGCCGCGCACGCTGGGTTTGCGCGTGAACTTGTATGCGTCGGCCACGAGGATCCGGTAACGGCTCGCATCGCGCAGCGCTTCACGCGAGGCTGCTTCGTGGCGGTCGTAATCGAGCAGGGTGCCGTCGTCGTCGATGCCGCCCACGCTGTACACGCCGACATCGGCCCGATAGGCGCGAAACAGGCGGTCGGCTTCGTCGCCGAGGATCTCGGGATTGGGCGAGCGCAGTTCGCCACCGGGCACGATCACGCGGTGTTCCGGGTTGCTGGCGAGCGCGAGCGCTGCGCGCAGGTTGTTCGTAATGACGCAAAGCCGCTTGCGATGTATGAGCGCCACGGCGACCTGCTCGGGTGTGGTGCCGATGCCCAGCAGGACGGTCGCGCCATCGGGAATGCGTTCGGCGGCGGCTTGTCCGATGCGCACCTTGCCTTCGAGATTGCGTACGCGCCTCACGTCGTACGGCTGGTTCGTTCCGGGCGTCATTAGCCGCGCGCCGCCGTGATAGCGGCGCAGCACGTTAGCGTCGCACAACGTATTGACGTCGCGGCGAATGGTTTGCGTCGCCACACCGAAGTGTTCGGCGAGCGCGTCGACACTCATTTCGCCGTGCTGGCGAAAGAGAGCGACGATACGGGTCTGACGTTCGGAGAGATCCATCGGGCGGTCGTATGGTCCACATTCGTTCTGGAATGGGCGCCACTTTGACAGCCGAGAATGACATTCAAATGACGATTGAAAATGTTCAAATGAACATTGTCGTTCGTCACCACGCAGTGGGTGCCGCTTTTTGTTCTGGCGCTCACGCTCGCGCGGACCGGCAAGCGCCTGCCGGCTTTCTCGCGGGCGGCGCCGGCTCTCCGGCATCCGCCAGATTTGCCAGCGCTTTTTCCACGATGACCTGCTTCAGACATGCGAGCGCGGGCGGTATGTCCTGCTGGGCGGTGTGCAGGCAAAGCTCGACGCTCGGCAGTGGCGGCAGACCGTCTTTCTCGCCGAGCCGTCGCAATGCCGCGGGCAGGCCCGCGGCGGTTCTCAATGTGATGCCAAGCCCGGCGGCGACGCCGGACCACAGACTTTGCAGGCTCGCTGTCGTGTAGGCGACGCGCCACGAGATGCCGGCACCGTCGAGTGCCGCCAGGCCCGCCCGGCGAAAGAAGCACGGGGCGTGGTAAAGCGCGAGATCGAGCGGGGCGTCGCGACGCAATGCCACCTCCGCGTGCGCCGGGCCGATCCATGTCATGGGCAGCGTGAGCAGCCGTTCGGCGTCAGCCCGCGTTTCATACCCCATCGCCAGCGCCAGATCCAGTTCTCCCCGGTCCAGGCGTTCGAGCAGCACGCCATTGCGCTCGACCGCCACTTCCACGCGAACGCCCGGGTGCGTCGTCCTGAACTGACCCAGAGCCGAGGGAAGCCATGTCTCCGCAAAATCGCCGGGCAGCCCAAAGCGCACCACACCCTGCACCGATGCACCGCGCACGGCACGAACGGCTTCGTCGTTGAGTTCGAGAATGCGCTGTGCATACGAGAGGATCTGCTCGCCGGATTCCGTCAGCACGAGTCCGCGCCCCTTGCGCCGGAACAGCGGCATGCCGACCTGTTCTTCGAGCTTTCGCATTTGCTGACTCACGGCGGATTGCGACCGCCCGATGCGCTCCGCCGCCCGGTTCAGGCTACCCAGCTTCTGCGTGGCGACCAGCGTGCGAAGGGCATCCATATCGAGGTTGGGATGCAGCATTGTGCAGTTATTCGGAATTGATCGTGCCGAATTATCGCATCTACTTAACATTGGCGCGGGTAGCATCGATGGCAGCCAATTGGCGCAACAAGGGTGCGGTGCGGGTTGGCCGCGCGTTCGAAGGTTCGAATCCGGTCATAACCGGTCATAACCCGTCATAAAGGAATTCAGACAATGAAGCAGCAACTGATGAGACGTGGTGCGCGCGGCGTTGCAGGTGCGCTCGGTGGGGTTGCGGTCGTTGCAGTGTGCGTGTGGCTGTGCGGCGAGGTGCGGGCGCAAACGCATGAAGTGCAGGTCGGAACCCGGGACGTGCCAAATAATGTGGCGAAAGCCACGGGCGAAGGCGCGCGCGTGCTCGCCGGCACGTGGACGTTGGTTGCAGCCGACGTGCAGCATCCGGATGGCTCACGTGCGCGCGACTACGGCGCTGACCCGAAGGGGATGCTCGTCATCGATGCAGCCGGCCATTACTCGCTGCAAATCTTCAAATCGGAGCGTCCCGGATTTGCCTCGGGCGACAAGGCGGTCGCGACGCCGGACGAATACAAGGCCGCCGTCATGGGGTCGAGCACGCACTTCGGCACGCTAAGCGTGGACCCGGTTGCGGGAACGCTCACCTTCCACATTCAGAACGCTTCGTTTCCGAACTGGCAGGGGTTGGCGCAAAAACGCAGCTATGAGTTGACGGGCGACGTGTTGAGCTATCGTGTGACACCGCGTCCGAACGGGGATGTGCCGATTTCGATCTGGCGGCGCATCGACTAGATTGCCAGTCGCGCCAGCCAGACCTTAGCGCCCATCATCGGCCGACGCGAAAATGACAAAGCCCAGCACAGTGACGTGTCACCGGACGCCGCCCTCAATGGGGGCGTTTGCCGACCAGTCGCATGCCGCTTGCGAGACACCCGGCCGCAGCAAACGCCGCGCCCCACGCCAGCGCCAATGTCGAGCCGTGCGTGCCGGACAGGCCGAGCGCCAGTGCGACCAGCGCCGCGCCCGTCGCCTGACCCAGCAGACGCGACGTGCCGACCATCCCGCTCGCCCCACCGCTGCGCTCCGGCGGCGCGCTGTGCATGAAGGCCTTCAGGTTCGGCGACTGGAAAAAACCGAAACCAAGACCGCACAACGCCATGCGCCAGCCAATGTCCCACAACTGCGCATGCTCCGGCATGATCGCCAGCAAGGTCATGCCCGCGCTCAACATCGCCAGCCCGATCGCACCGAGCGCGCCCGGTGGATATTTATCCGACAGGCGTCCGGCGACCGGGGCAATCGCTGCCACGAAGAACGGCCACGGCGTCATCAGGAAGCCCGTCTCGATCGGGCTGCGATGCAGTACGTTCTCGAAGTAGAACGGCAACGACACCAGTCCCAACCCCTGCGTTGCGAACGCGCAGATCGCAGTGAGCGTGGACAGCGCGAACGCCGGCAACCGCAGCAGATCCACCGGCAGCATCGGCGCGCGATGGCCGCGCTCACGCCGGATCAACGCCCATCCAAAGACGAGGGCGCCGGTGAAGCAGGCGAGCGTGAGATGCCAGTCGGCCCGCTGCGCACTCTGACTCAGCGCAAAGATCAGCAGTGAGAACGTCAGCACGTTGAGCAATGCGGCGACCATGTCCGGCTTGTGCTCGCTGCGCGGCGTATCCGGCAGATTGCGGCGCGAAAATGCGAGCGCGAGCAAACCCGTCGGCACATTGATGAGGAACAGCCACGGCCAGCTCGCGAGCGCCAGGACCAGCGACGCCACGGTCGGCCCGACGGCGAACGAGATGCCGACGATCAACGCATTGAGTCCGACGCCGCGTCCCAGTTGTGCCGCCGGATACAGGAAGCGAATCAGCGCGATGTTCACGCTCATCACCGCCGCCGCGCCCACGCCTTGCAGCACGCGCGCACCCGCGAGGAACCCTAGCGAAGGGGAGAGCGCGCACAGCAATGAAGCGACCAGAAACACCGCCACGCCCCACATGAACACACGCTTGTGTCCGACGCGCTCGCCCAGCGAGGCGAACGGCAGCAGCGTTGCGACCATTGCCAATTGATAAGCGTTCACGATCCACACCGACGCCGACGGCGTCGTGTTCAGATCGAGCGCCATTTGCGGCAGGGCCGTATTGGCGATGGCGGTATCCAGGCTGGCCAGCGAGACGGCGAGCAGGATCGCCGTCATGGCGAGGCCGCGTCCGGCAGCTGGCGGCTCGTGAGCTTGCGCCGCGGGGGCGCTCACCGTCGACGTATCGGCGCTTGGAGGTAACGATGACATGACGGATCAGCCCTCGGCCAGAATCTGACGGATGGCTTGCTCGAAAACCTCGGGCGGCTGACCACCACTGACGAGATGACGATTGTTGAAGATGATCGCGGGTACCGAGCTGATGCCGAGGTTCTGATAGTGACGCTCCAGCGCACGCACCTGCTCCGCGTACTCCTGCGAGGACAGAATTTCTCTCGCGCGTGCGCCATCGAGTCCGGCTTGCTCGGCGGCGGCGGCCAGCACCTCCGGATCGCTGGTTCGTTTGCCCTCGACGAAATACGCGCGAAACAGCGCTTCCTTGAGGGCGAGTTGCTTGTCGTTGCCGATGGTTTGTGCCCAGTGCAGCAAACGATGTGCGTCGAACGTGTTGTACGCGTGCGTGCGCAAGTCCATGCGCATCGGGAAACCTTCCGCGGCCGCGCGCGCACCGATGTTCGCCTGATTCTGCGCGAGTTGCTCCGGCGACAGCCCGTACTTGCGCGACATGTAATCTGCGAGCGGCACGCCGTGCACCGGCATGTCGGGGTTCAGCTCGAAGGGGCTGAAGTGCAGGTCGGCTTCGACCTCGTTGCCCAGGCGGCCGAGTGCCGTTTTCAACGAAGCGAGGCCGATGGCGCACCAGGGGCAGGCGACATCGGAAACAAAATCAATCTTGAGGGTGGCAGGCATGATCTGACGGCGCCCAAAAGGGCGCGTGCAATGAAAAACGCGTCGCCCCGGGCGACGCAACATGGCAATCGTCGCACAAATCGGTAAATCTCGCCGGCTCCGGCTGTCCCGCGAGCTGGGGCTTTGCGCGGTGCCGTGTGCGGGGCGAATGCGGCGGCCGGAGACATTTATGGGGTGTTTTACCGGATGAAATGAATGTATCGCCTGACGAATCGATGCGGCCATCTCGTGAGCGGCGACGCGCGGCAATGCGGTATCGTTTGATTCTCGTGTGATCGCGTGCGATTCCGCCGGAAATTCTCAGGGAGCCCGTTATGCCGTCTGCTGCCGATCTGATCACCTCGCTGGGGCTGCTGCCGCATCCCGAGGGCGGCCATTATCGGGAAACCTATCGAGCGTCGGAGACGATTGCCGCCGACGCACTGCCGAACGGTTTCCCCGGCCCGCGCAGTCTCTCGACCGCCATTCTGTATCTGCTTGAAGCAGGGGACTTCTCGGCGTTTCATCGCATCCGCAGCGACGAAGTCTGGCATTTTCATCTTGGCGGCACGCTCTGGATTCACGAGATCGATCCGTGCGGCAAGCGTGCGAGCACGCCTCTCGGACCTGGCGTGGGCCGCGGCGAGCAGCTTCAGTACGTGGTTCGCGCGGGACACTGGTTCGCGGCACAACCGGCGCCGTCGACCCGCTTCTCGCTGGTGGGTTGCACCGTGTCGCCGGGCTTCGCGTTCGAAGATTTCGAAATGGCCGACGCGGCGGCGCTCGCGGCGCAGTGGCCGGCGCATCGCGAACTGGTTCAGGCGCTGGGACGGCGCACGTCTGTCTGAGCGCGTGCGCGCGGCAATCGCACGGCGGGGGAGCGGGAGCGCCAACGCAACTTGCCAGAGTGCGATAGCATCGACGCCATACCCCACAACTGTCGGCCGGTTGTCCCGGCCCATGTCCATGTCTCACTCCGGCGATGTTCATTTCTACGACCCGGCCAAAGGCCACGGTCTGTCCCACGACCCGTTCAAGGCCATTGTCGCGCCTCGCGTGATCGGCTGGATTTCAAGCCGCGATACCGAAGGCCGCGTGAATCTCGCGCCCTACAGCTTCTTCGGTGCGTTCGCCACGTTCCCGCCGATCATCGGATTTTGCAGCGAGGGGTACAAAGACTCCATTGCCAACATCGAATCGACGCGGGAATTCGTCTGGAATCTGACGAGCAAGTCGCTCGTCGAACAGATGAACCGGTCGTCGGCGCCTGTGGCGCACGACGTCGACGAATTCGAACTGGCCGGGTTGACCAAAGCGCCGGGCATCAATGTGAACGTGCCGCACGTGGGCGAATCGCCTGCGTCGCTCGAATGCAAGTTGCTGCAAGTCGTGCGCATGCACGATCTGGAGGGCAAGCCGATGAACAACTGGCTCGCGCTCGGACAGGTGGTCGGCGTGCATATCCGTCGCGAGTTCCTGCGTGAAGACGGACTGTTCGATACGGCGAAGGCGCATCCGGTAATGCGCGCGGGGTACCTCGGCGACTACGCCGAGATCGGTGCGATGTTCGATCTGCGTCGTCCGAAGGCGTGAGCGGCACTCGCTTCGCTGGCCTCGTCCGCTTCCATCTTCCGCTTCCGGAATCCGCAATGCGCTATTGACGGATTCGATGCGCGCCGCGATCGACTTCGTCGCATGAGCGGCGCGTCATACCGCGATGCGTTGCCGCGCAAGGCGGCAACGCAAACGACAATCGCCGACCGGACGGTCGGGCAATGCACTCGCAATCGTTTGTAAAATTTGCTGCGATGCAAAATGTTTTCCGTGCGCGTATGCTTGCCACCTTCGTTGACGCCTTCGCGCCCGGCGTCCCCTCCCGCAGACATTGACATGTCTTGATTTGCGCGTGTCACACATCGTGGCGCGCGCGGGGCAGGTTCGTCCCTGGTCGCGTCAACGTCGCGCGTTTGCGCTCGTTTTTTGTTGCAGCACACCAGGACCCTCAATGTTTCCCATCCTGTCCCTCCTCATCTGGCTGCCTATCGTGGCTGGCGCGCTCGTCATGCTGCTCGGCCGCGATCGTCACCCCAACGCCGTACGCTGGTCATCGCTTGCCGCCGCCGTGATTTCGGCCGCGCCGATCGTGCCGCTCGTGCGCGGTTTTCGGACGACCGTCGCCGATTTGCAATTCGTCGAGCGTTTTCGCTGGATCGATTCGTTCGACGCGTCGTGGCACGTCGGTATCGACGGCATTTCGCTGTGGCTCGTGGCACTCACCGGTGTGACGACGATTGTCGTCGTACTCGCATCATGGCGTGCAGTCACCACGCGCATGAGTTCGTACTTCGGCAGTTTTCTGGTCCTCTCCGGATTGATGCAGGGCGTATTCACCGCGCAGGATGGCATGCTGTTCTTCGTATTTTTCGAAGCGACGCTGCTGCCGCTGTATTTGCTCATCGGCGTGTACGGTCGCGCGAACAGGACGCGCGCCGCGGTGAAGTTCTTCTTCTTCTCGCTGACGGGCTCGCTCATGATGCTCGTCTCGATGCTGTATCTGTACATGCAGACGCAGAGCTTCGACATCGCCCGCTGGCAGGCGCTTCACTTGCCACTCGCCGTGCAGGTGATGCTCTTCGCCGGCTTTCTCGCCGCGTTCTCCGTCAAAGTCCCGATGTGGCCCGTGCACACCTGGCTGCCAGAAGTGCACCTCGACGGGCCGACGGGCGCGGCCGTCATGCTCGGCATGCTCAAGCTGGGCGGCTACGGACTGCTGCGTTTCAACCTGCCGTTGCTGCCGGACGCCAGCCACTTTCTCGCGCCGCTGATGGTGGTGTTGTCGCTGGTTGCCGTGATCTATGCGAGTCTGGTGGCGCTGGTGCAGACGGATCTGCGCAAGCTGCTGGCGTATTCCGCGGTCGCGCACATGGGGTTGGTAACGCTCGGGCTGTTTCTCTTTTCCGAGATGGGCACCGACGGCGCCGTCATGCAGATGATTTCGTACGGTATCGTCTCGGGCGCCATGCTGCTGTGCACGGGCATGCTGTACGAGCGCACCGGCAGTGCGTCGATCGACGCCTATGGCGGTGTGGCGAGCACCATGCCGCGCTTTGCGGCCTTCGCAATGCTGTTCTCGATGGCGAACGTCGGCATGCCGGGCACGTCGGGCTTCGTCGGCGAGTTCCTGGTGTTGATGGGGGCGATCAAGGCGAATTTCTGGATCGGCGCGTTGGCGTCGCTCACGCTGGTACTGAGCGCGGCCTATACGCTGTGGATGTACAAGCGGGTGATTTTCGGTCGCGTCGGGAATGCGCGTGTGGCGTTGCTCAGGGATCTGAGCCGCCGCGAGTTCGCGTTGCTTTGTGCCATGGCGGTGATGGTGCTCGGCATCGGCGTCGATCCGAAGCCGCTGACCGATGGCATCGACGCCACGGCGATTCAGGTCGTGCATGACATCGAGAGCCATCGTCTGCCCGCGGGCGATCCGGGCAGCGCCGAGATGGCGGGGCGTCGTCATGGCGATGCGACCGGACATGCGGCGGTGACGGTGAACGGCGCTCGTCCGCACGCCTGAACCGTTCACATCGAACTACGTTGCGACGCAGGCGTGGCGATATCCGAAACAGCGGGTAGGCCTCTCGAAAGTGGCGTCAGCCGCGCACGCACCGGCCGCTCAAGCCGTTGGCAGTGGCTGTCACACGCGGTGTGGCGCCATCTTTGCACGCGTACCAGTGACTCGCGTACTGCGCTCGTCCTTCGATCATCGGACCGGCAATCGTACTGCGCCCGTTGGGCGGTGCCCATTCGAGCCCAAGCTCGCCGCGCGCGCAATTTCCCGAGCGAACGGCCGCACCCGTAAAGCAGAATTGCACCGCTATCTTGTATGCGCATCGATTCACGAGATACAGGAACGTGCTGTCGCCGGCGAATTCCACGCATTGATTGACATTTGCCTCTTCGGTCGGCCCGGACGTGCCAACGGCGGCGGCAGTCGTTGCCGCGGGTTGCGCTGAGGCATTTCTTGCCGACGCTGCCTGGCTCGGCGCCGGTCTGGCCGCCACGCTTGCGGCGGCCACCTGGGCGGTCGAAGGCGCCTGCCGCTGCATTGCGCTGCCCAACGCCTGAAGCTGTGCGGCGTTCTTGCCTCCGGCAGCGCCCGCCAGTTGGGCAACGGCGCCCAAAACGCCAAGCCAGCCGCTCCCCGTGTCATCGGAAGTACTGCCGGCCATCTCGTTGGATGGCTCGTTCGGGACGCTTCCGATCAGGTTGCCCGATGCGTCCCATATCGTTCCGGCGACGAACGCATCTTCGACCCAGGTGCCGCTCTTGCGCATTCCGCTTGCGAACGTAAAGGTGCCGTCGCCGTGCAGCTTGCCCTCTTTGAAAGTGCCCTCGTAACGATTGCCGCTACTCCCCCATGTGAACGTCCCGGGCCCCGAGCGCAGACCAGCGGCGTAATATCCATCGTATGCGCTGCCCGTCTTGAGCCAGCGATAGGTACCGTGGCCTTCCTTCAACCCCTCGCGCATCGTGCCGTTGAACACCTCGATGGGATCGTCGTGGACGCTCAGCGTCAGGCGACCCGTGCCCGATGCCATGCCGCCAATGCATTGCCCTGTCCACACAGCCGTTTGACCGGGGGTAGGGCCCGCATCACCGTATAGACAACCCTTGTCGTCTTTCAGGTATGTGATCGGGCCACCTACCGCGGGGCCGCAGGCGATGAGTGTTGCGGCCGTAAGTGCCGCGATGGAAACGAATTTCCGTTTCATGCTTCCCCCTGAGTTTTCGCGTGTTCCTGTGAACGGGGCTTGGTCGGCCAGGGCGCACCTGTCCAACGCCCGATGGGAAACGAAGGTAGCAACTCCCGAAAAGGCGGGGAATCCTCAATATGGGGGATATCGCGCTGACGGCGACGTGAGCAGGGCGCAGGCGTAACACCTCACGCCGCAAAAACGAAAAGGGGTTGCGATTTCTCGCAACCCCTTCTGTATTCTGGTAGGCCGTGCAGGATTCGAACCTGCGACCAACGGATTAAAAGTCCGCTGCTCTACCAACTGAGCTAACGACCCAACGAAGAAAAAGATTATAGCGTGGAGGGCGTTATAGTGTCAACACTCCCGCGGCGCGGATATGCCTGTTCAGGGGCTTTTTCACCCTATTGCATGCGAATTACGCTCAAACGCTGCGCTCGATGCGCCACATCTGATATTTGAACGCGCAGACGCCGCCCGCCAGAATGGCGGCGATGGCAACGAACGATCCCAAGGCGAGCGTCGATACGCCCGAGAGTCCCTGACCTACCGTGCAACCGAGTGCCGTCACACCGCCGAACCCCATCAGGACACCACCCGCCATGTGATTGGCCGTATCTTCCGTGCCCTGAAAACCTTCCCAACGGAAATTGCGCGACACCAGCGCATACACGAACGAGCCGGCAATCACACCCAGCACGCTCGAAATCCCGAGCGTGACGACATTGCTCGTATCGCTCCACATCATCAGCCAATACAGCGTATAGGCGAGCGGCGAGACGAACGACAATGCTTCCATCTTGCCGGAGTTCGTTGCAACGAAGCTCTCTTCGAGCGTGTTCGGATTCTCGGCTACGTACCCGACTTTGCCCGAGACGTACCACAGCGCCACGATGATCGCGCCGACGACCAGACCGCCGAGCAGGTTGTCGAACGTCCAGAACTCGCGGCGGTAAATTGCCGCGAGCACAAACGCACCGCCGATCAGCAGACCGAGGATGAGTTGTGCGCGATGCACGTCGCCGCCGAACATACCGCCGAGCAGCGTGGGCAGATCCTGCGACGTCGCGAAGGTCGTTTGCACGCTGTCGAGCGCCGTAACGCGCAGCACGGCGAACAGGCCCTTGAGCGTCATGTACGCCGACACGCCGATCATCACGAACACCAGCAGCGACTTCAGATTGCCGCCACCGATGCGCACCAGCGTCTTGCTGCCGCAACCGGAGGCCAGCACCATGCCCACGCCGAAACACCACCCGCCGACGAGATACGACAGCCATGTGAAGCGCGGCGTCGTGTAAATCGCCTTGATCGGATCGACGATGCCCTGCGAGGCCAGCACGCCCGTGCCGATCGTTGCGACGCCAATGGCGAGCCACCACATGCGCATGCGGTTCCAGTCGCCAATGTTGACGATGTCGGAGAGTGCGCCCATGGTGCAGAAGTGCGTGCGCTGGAGCACGGCACCGAACACGAAGGCCAGGCCGAAGGTAAGCCACACGACAGTGTGGGAGAGGGCGGTGAGATCGACGTCGGTCATGAGGCGAGAAGACGATAGCGGCCGTGCCCGGCCGTTCGATGCATTGACGCGGGCTACGGGGCGCAGCCGGCTTTGTTGTATCAAACGTGATCGCGCCGCAGGTGCGCGATCACGTCGCGGGTGCGGTCGTCATGCCGTGGCGGCCCCGCCCCTTACTCTTTACCGAGTGGGTGGTCCGCCCGCATCCCCTGAGACGCCGCGCCTCGAACGTTTGCAAAGTCGGTATTCTACTTGAGGTCTCGTGTGTCACCGGCAAAGCGCGCAATCGTCATGCAAACGAAGCCTGCAAGCGCCGGAAACGACAACGCCGCCCAGAGGCGGCGTCGTTCGTCCGACGAGTGACCTGCGCGGAAGGACCGGTTCGCACAATCCCCCGCGGCAGGTCTTACTTCGGATTGGGCCAGCGCTTCCTGGCATCCGCGGCCGATTGGCTATTGGGATACTTCGCCAACAGGTCGTTGTATGCCTTTTTCGACACCGCCACTTGCCCGGCGGCGGCCGCGTTGCTGGCAATTGCCATCAGCGCTTCGGCAGCCTTGGGGCTATCCGGGTACTTCGTCACGATGCTTTGCAGCGTCGCGGTCGAACCCTTCAGATCGTTGTTGGCGTACTGTGAGTTGCCAAGCCAGAACAGCGCTTCGGGTTGATACGGGCTGCCAGGGTACTTCGCTGTGAAGGTCCGGAAATCCGTTTGCGCACCCTTGTAGTCACCCTTGCGGAATTTGTCGAGCGCGGCGTCGAAAACTTCCTTCTCGCCCGGTTGGACGGTGCCGGTCACGCCGCCGACGGTCATCTGCTGGGGTTCGAATTTCTTCAACCGGCCGTCGAGGTCGGTGTAGAAATCCTTCTGACTTTGTTGCAGGTTCGCAAGCTGGTTTTTCAGATCTTCGTTCTGACCGCGCTGGTCGGCCAGATCACGCTGCAACTGCTGGATCTGGTTGTTCAAATCCAGCACGTTGCGCGTGAGCCCCTCAATCCGTTGCCTGTCCGAATCCAGACGGCTGCGGATATCGAGGATCGCTTTGCGCGCCTCGTCGTCGTCGAACAGTCCGGCATGCGCGAGCGGACTCAGCACCGAAGTGCCGAGCGTCACCGCGCAGATCATGTTTTTTAGCAAACGAGACGTCATGACGATTTAATCAATAAGCCAGATCGACGCGACGGTCCTGGGCCCAGGTGGCTTCGTCGGTACCCGTGGCCTTTTCCTTGCCCAGCGACACGGCTTCCATCTGGCTGGCGTTGGCGCCCAGTGCCGTCATGGTCTTCAGCACGGCTTCGGCACGCTTCTGACCCAGTGCCAGGTTGTATTCGCTCGTACCGCGCGGGTCGGTGTTGCCTTGCAGCAGCACACGGCGTTGCGAGTACTTCGTCAGGAAGTTCGCGTGTGCCTGGAGCAGCGGGGTGTATTGCGAATCGACGCTGTACGAATCGAAGCCGAAGTACACGCTGCGCTTGGCGAGCGGGCCGTTCGGGTTGTTCAGTTCGTCGGCCGAAGCGTCGACGGGGGCGACGGCGCGAGCGTCGGTCGTGGTTTGACCCTTGTTGGCGTTAGCCTGGTCGTCGAGCTTCACGCCCGAAGAGCAAGCGGCCAGAGCGGCCAGCGAAGAGATGGCGAGGATATTACGAAGCAGGGAACTCATATGAGCCTCCGATTGATGTTGCTGTTGATGTTATTGCATGAAAGGGCCCCAGGAGGGTTCGCGAACTTCCCCTCCCCGAACCTGAAGAATCTGCCGGGTTTGCCCGTCCACCGAGACTGCCGCGAGGACCTTGCGGCCCCCCGACTGCGTTGCGTAAAGAATGTACTTGCCGTTCGCGGCAAAACTCGGTGACTCGTCGTGGCTGGTGTCGGTCAGAGCCGTAACATCGCCAGTACTCATATCCTGCACGCTCAGCTTGAATCCGCCACCCTGACGCGCGATGAACGCGAGCAATTTGCCGTCGGGACTGATTCGCGGGCTGACGTTGTAACTCCCCTTGAAAGTGACGCGCTGCGCGCCGCCTTCGCTCTCGCCACCAGCAGGCATCTTGTAGATTTGCGGACCACCGCCACGATCGCTCGTGAAGAAAATCCATTTGCCGTCCGGGGAATACTGCGGTTCGGTATCGATCGCACCGCTGCGTGACAGACGCTTGAGGCCGCCGCCGTTGGCGTTGACCTGATAGATCTGCGTGTTGCCGTCGCGCGACAGGGCCACGGCGAGCTTGGTGCCGTCCGGCGACCACGACGGCGCCGAGTTGTTTCCCTTCTCATTGGCAAGCACGGCGCGGCGGCCGCTCGGCAGATCGTGGATGTACACGACCGGCTTGCGCTTCTCGAACGAAACGTACGCGACCTTGGTGCCGTCCGGCGACCACGCCGGCGAGATGATCGGCTCGCGGCTGTTCAGGGCGACGCGTGCGTCCTGACCGTCCGAGTCCGAAATCTGCAACTGGTAGTTCGGGCCGTTATGCAGCACATAGGACAGACGCGTGGCGAACACACCGCGGTCACCCAGCAGTTTCTGATAGATGTAATCGGCGATCTTGTGCGCGGTCAGGCGCAGGTTCGCCTGCGAAGAGGTGAGGGCCAGACCGCCGAGCGGCTGACCGTTCACGGCGTCATAAAGGCGGAAGCTGACCTGGAACGTGCCGTTGCCTTGCGCAACGATGGTGCCGGAGACGAACGCATTCGCGCCCTTTGCGCGCCACGTGCCGAGATCGACCGAATCGTCCACGCCGACGGTCGCGCCGCCCGCGTCGATCTGGTTGAAGCGGCCGCTGTTGCTCAGGTCCGCCTTGATGACGGCAACGATGTCCGTGGGCGCGGTGCCCTTGAAGTTCGACACGGCGATCGGGTAGCGGTTACTACCGACGCCGGTAATGTCGACGGTCAGCGGTGTCTGCGCATGGGCGATCGTGCAAGCCGCGGTGAGCCAGGTGGCCACCAGCGCACGCCATGCATATTGACTGGAGATTCGCATGCGTTCGATTGGTCAGTTACGCGGTGCAAGGGCCATTTTTACCACATTCGAGTGAAAATGGACTTGCATCGCTCGGTTTTCGTTCCCGTTTGACAACATCCTCAACCCTTCGGGCTGAAACGGAGGTTGACGCTCGGGGGGCTTTGCCGTTCGTGTCGCGCGGCAACGGGTCGGATTTGGTGATGGCGGCCTGCACGGCGGCGTCCCAGGCGGGATTGCCACTGGACTTGACCAACTGCATCGAAAGTACGCTGCCATCCGGAGCGAGGCGTACCGCAACGACCGCCGTGGGATTGCCCTCGGTGTCGCCGCCATAGGCGATGTTCGGCTTGACCTTGGCGCGAACGCGGTCGGCGTAGCCCGCCGATGCCGTGCCGCCAGCGCCCGAGCCGGTACCGCCCGCTTGCGAACCCAGACCGTTGCCGGTTGCGCCCGCAGTTCCGCCAGCCATGCCGCGCAACGAGGCCAGCCGGTCGGCCTTCGCAGCCTCCGCCGCCTTCTGCGCTGCCGCTTCCTTCGCGGCCTTGGCCCTGGCTGCCTTGTCTTCCGCCGCCTTCTTTTCGGCGTCGGCTTTTTTCTGCGCGTCCGCCAGTTGCTGCTGCTTGAGTTGTTCGGCCTTCCTCGCGTCTTCTTCCTTCTGACGTTTCTGTTCGTCGGCCTTCTTCTGATCGGCCAGTTTCTGCTGACGTGCGGCTTCGTCCGCCGCCGCCTTCTTGCGCGCCAGTTCGGCTGCTGCCTGCTGCTCGGCGAGTTGCTTTTGCCTGAGCGCTTCCTGGCGCGCCTTTTCCTGCTGCGCTTCGAGCAGTCGCGCCTGTTCGGCGGCCTGCTGTTCCTGTTTGCGCTTCTTTTGCTGGAGGGCGATGTCGGCGTCTTCTTCCGGCGGCGTGGGCGCGGCCACGGCCGGCGGTGCCGGTGTGGGCGGCGGTGTCACCACCGGCGGGGTCGGCTCGGCCACTTCGGCTGGCGTCCACAATTCCGCTTCGGAACCCGCGGGCGAGCTGTTCTGCCAGCGCATGCCGTAGAAGAGCAGCGCGAACAGCAGCGCATGCATGAGCAACGCGAGGAGGAATGCCCGCCCCGTGCCGTGCTCGCTGTTGCGCGGACCGATGGGGCGCTCGGAACGGCCCGGCTGGGCGACGGTGCGACTCATTTCTGCTTGACGAGCAGGCCCACGCGCTTCACGCCCTGAGCCTTGAGATCGGACATTACGTTCATGACGATTTCGTACTTCACCGATTTATCGGCGGCGATGACGACCGGCTGATCCGGATTCGCCGCCTGACGGCCTTGCAGGAAACCGGTCAGATCGCCCGCGCTCATGCGCTGTTCGATGGTGTTCTCGCCATCCTTGTAGCGCACCAGCATGCGATTGTCCGCTTCGATATTGACGACCACCGGCGGTGTCTGTTGCTGCGGGCTGGCGTTGGCCACGCTCGGCAGATTGACGATCGACGGCGCGACCAGCGGGGCGGCCACCATGAAAATGACGAGCAGCACCAGCATCACGTCGATGTACGGTACGACGTTGATGTCCGCCATGGCGCGACGGCCGCGGCGAGCGTTGCGCATAGAACCTGCCATGTCTCGGCGCTCCCGGAGTGCTTAGTGAATCTGCCGTTGCAGGATGTTGGAGAACTCTTCGATGAAGCTTTCGAAGCGAATCGACAGCCGGTCGATGTCGGTGGCGAAGCGGTTGTAGGCAACCACGGCAGGGATAGCGGCGAACAGACCGATGGCCGTGGCCACCAGCGCTTCCGCGATACCCGGCGCCACATTGGCGAGCGTGGCCTGTTGCACGTTCGAGAGGCCGCGGAATGCGTTCATGATACCCCACACCGTACCGAACAGACCAATGTACGGACTCACCGAGCCAACCGATGCGAGGAACGGCAGATTGGCTTCGAGCGCGTCCATTTCACGTTGATAGCAAGCGCGCATGGCACGGCGTGCGCCGTCCAGGATCGCATGCGGATCGTTCAGCCCTTTTTCGCTCGCCTTGATGTACTCGCGCATGCCCGATTCGAAGATACGTTCGAGCGAGCCTGTCTGATGACGGTTGTTCAGCGCGCTTTGATACAGCGCCTGAAGGTCGCCGCCCGACCAGAAGTCGCGCTCGAAGCGCTCGGTCTGAGTGCGGGCGCGGCGGATCGCGAAGATCTTGCGGAAGATGTGCGTCCACGAGAGCAGCGAGAGCAGCAGCAGCAGGCCCATGACTGCCTGGGCGAGCAAGCTGGCGTGCATGACCAGCGAAATGATGGAAAGGTCTTGATCGGGCATGGTGTGGTTATTGACTGACCGGAATTCTTGTCCCTGACTTCACGCGGCTGCCGCGGGCGCAGACGCAGTCGCCGAGGTGCTGGCCGCCTTGGCAGCCGATTGCATGGCGAGCCGAACGTGCGCCGGAATCTTGCCTGGACGCATCGTTTGCGCGCTCACGCAGCCGATTTTGATGCTGCCGCGCGCCAACAGTTCGCCCGTGCCGTCCGGCGCATCGCGCCAGGCTTCCTGGAGAAAATCGACGGAGGCACCGCCGAGACGCTCGATGCGGCTCTTGATGACGACGAGATCGTCGAGCCGGGCGGGACTCAGATAGTCGAGTGCCGTGGCGCGCACAATAAAGATCATTCCGGTATTGCGGGCCAGTTCGAGTTGTTCGATGCCGAGCGAACGGAGCCACTCGGTTCGGGCCCGTTCGAAGAATTTTAAATAGTTGGCGTAGAAGACGACGCCTCCGGCGTCCGTGTCCTCGTAGTAAACGCGAATTGACCAACTGGTATCAAAATCAGCCATGCCGCGCATTGTATCGGAACGCAGCGGTAACGCCAGTCACGGAAACAGAATTTTTCAATCAAGCCCGATGTCGGCCTGTTTTCGAGCGATTATTGCAACCGATCCGGCGCACCAAACCGGGGCAAGAGGGCGCCGATGCCCCGCGTGGCGGGGGATTGCGCTGGCGCGCCGGCATGGCCGGTCTCTATAATGATGGCTCGCAAGCCCCCTGTATTTCAGACTGGGCCGCCATGTGCGCACGTCTGCGCGTATGCTCCGCGGTCCCTCTTAGCGAATCAACCTGCGAGGCCCTTGAATTGACTTCCCCCACAACGCAATCTTCCCCGCTTCGCGTCGCCTTCCTCGGTCTGGGCGTGATGGGTTACCCGATGGCGGGTCACCTGCAACGCGCCGGTCACGCGGTGACCGTCTATAACCGTACGGCAGCCAAGGCACGGCAATGGGCGGCGGAATATGGCGGCTCAAGCGCCGCAACGCCTGCCGAAGCCGTGCGCGGTGCGGACATTGTTGCCGCCTGCGTGGGTAACGATGACGACCTGCGCAGTGTCGTGCTGGGCGAACAGGGCGCGTTCGCCGGCATGAAGGCCGACGCCGTTTTCGTCGACCACACCACGGCCTCCGCCGACGTCGCACGCGAGCTGTACGCCGTCGCCCGTGAGAAGGGACTGCATTTCGTCGATGCGCCTGTCTCGGGCGGCGAAGCGGGCGCCAGGAACGGGGTGCTGACGATCATGTGCGGCGGCGATGCCCCGGCGTTCGATCGTGTCTGCGCGACACTCGGCGCCTACGGCCGTGCCGTCACCCGCATCGGCGAGGCCGGCGCGGGCCAGTTGGCCAAGATGGTCAACCAGATCTGCATCGCGGGTCTCGTGCAGGGACTCTCCGAGGCCATCAACTTCGGCCAGCTTGCCGGGCTCGACATGCCGCTCGTGCTCGACGTCATCAACAAGGGCGCGGCGGCCAGCTGGCAGATGGACAATCGCGGTCAGACGATGATCGACGGGAAGTTCGACTATGGCTTTGCCGTGGACTGGATGCGCAAGGATCTGGGCCTGTGTCTGGCCGAAGCGCAGCGCAATGGCGTGTCGCTGCCGGTGACGGCGCTCGTCGACCAGTTCTACGGCGACGTTCAGGCGCTGGGCGGTTCGCGTTGGGATACGTCCAGCCTGATCCACCGGTTGCGCGTGCTGTCGGGCAAGGCGTAAGCCGTTCGAGGCAGTCCGGAGGGACGACCGGCGCAGGTCCGGCGCGGATCGAATCGTCCATGCGTCCGGTGGGTGGTTTCGATATCAAATATTCGGAATATCTCCGGGTTTGTCTGCAATCGTCGGAACAGACGATTCGCACTAAAATGATGCGGAAAACGGGACGTCGCGGCGCGACGGCACGGCGGCGTGGCAGCTTGGGAGCGGGCTGGGGCGGCGGCGTGTCGACGTAGCAATACAGGGAGACCGCCGCGATCGATAACGATCAGGAACACAACTCGACCCCGAGATCCAACCGACATGAGCAATCAGTCGAACGCCGCGGCCGTCCGCGCATTTCGCATCCTGGAAATTCTCAGCGCCGCCGGCGCGCCGATGACCCTCGCGGAAATCGTCGCCGCCATTGGTCTGCCCAAGCAGACGGTGCATCGCATTCTCAAGCAGCTCGAAGCGGCATGGCTCGTCACGCGCGAGGCCGGCAGCCGGCACTATGAGCCGTCGTCGAGAGTGCGGGCAATGGCCGTCAATGCGTTGATGCACGTGGGCCCGGCAGCGGCGCGTCACGCCATCCTCCAGCAACTGGTCGACAAACTGGGCGAGACCTGCAACCTGTCGATGCTCTCGGGCGACGACCTCGTGTATCTCGACCGGGTGGAAACCGACTGGTCGCGCCAGCTCAAGCTGTCGCCCGGCTCGCGCGTTCCGCTGCATTGCACGGCAAGCGGCAAGCTGCTGCTCGCCTTCCTGCCGAGGGCGCGGCGCGAGAAGCTGATCGCGCATCTGCCGTTGCGTCCCCGTGCGGAGAACACCATTACCGACCTGGAGGATTTGCGCGAGGAACTGGTCGAGACACGCAAGCGCCGGGTCGGGACCAACAACGAAGAGCATGTCCCCGGCATGATCGCGGTCGCGGTGCCGGTCATGCTCGACCGCAATCGGGCGTGCGCCGCCATCGCGGTGCAGGCGAGCGCGCGGCACTGCACGCTCGAAAAGCTCACGACATTCCTGCCGGAACTTCGGCACGCCGCCGAGACGATGGCGGCGACGTTCAATGAGTGAGCGAGGGAGCGCGGCAGGCCTCTACCGCCCCTGAGCGCTGCTCGCGGCGCTGGCCGTGCCGGGCATTTCCGCGGCAGCCGGCGCGGACACGGCCGGCGCCGGCGCCAGCGCTTCGAACACCTGCTGGAGCTGCTTTGCGCCCTGCGCCGATTCCGCACGCACGCGCGGCCCGATGAAGAGCGGGTCGAGGATCAGGAAAAGCAGGTTGGGCGTACGGTACATGAAGTCGCGCTCGAAGCGCGTGCCGGTGCCGTCCGGGGTGAGCTTGTAGCGCACCTCGCCCGACGGCCGGCGGTTGACTTCCCCTTCGATGCGCCATTCGTACGGCGGCTTCGCCTCCGCGACCTTCCAGTGCAGAATGCCGTGACGGCCAGCGAGCCGGAACTCTTCGGCGACTTCCTCCCCGACCTTTAGCGGATGATCGGTCATGCCCTGCACCGCGAGCGAGGCCGGGTGCCACTTCGGCCAGTTCGCCGGTGTGGTGGCGTAGTCGTAGACGGCCTGCGGCGGCGCCCGTAGCGTCACCACGCTCACCACGTGGGTCGTGCGCTCGAACGGCAGGGGCAACAGCGAGAGCAGGGCGACGATGGCCACTGCCCCGAGCAGGAACAGGAAGGCGCGCTTCATCGGTGCGCGCTCACGCACCGGCAGGCGAATCGAGTTCGACATCGACCATCAGATCGTCGGCAAGGCTTTCCAGGACTTCTCGCAGTGACTCGGTGCTCACGCTCGCAGGCACGCGCAGCCGTGCCGTCGCGCGAAAGAGCGTGCCGCCCGACATGGAGCCTTCGACACATTCGGTCGCCAGCTCGTCGATGGAAATGCCGCGAGAAAAGAGCACGTGCGAGATTTCCTTGACGATGCCGGGGTGGTCCTGTCCCACGAGATCGAGTTCGAGCGTGCGGGCGGCGGGATCGGCGGCGGCGCTCTGCGCGCGGGTGACGGAGATTTGCAGGCCCTGCGTCTGCAGCCCGTGCATGGCATGCGTGAGCGCTTCGGCCCGGTCGTCGGAGACTTGCAGATGGATGATGCCGGCGAACTGGCCGGCAAGATTGGCGAGACGGCTCTCCAGCCAGTTGGCGCCGGCAGCGGTAGCGCGATCGGCAATCGCATTGACCAGCCCCGGGCGATCCGGGCCAATCACGTTGAGAATCAGGGACGTCGTCATCACAGGCTCCGTCGAAACTGAGGGGCAAGAGGCGGCGCGGGCAGCGCGCTCGTTCCCCGGCGTGGACCGTCGCGCACAGCAGGCTCAAGTGTAGTGCAATCGCGGGGTGCGCCGCTACGCCGGGCAATGCCGGATGTGCTGGCGGCGCGCGGCGCGCTCGCGCGATCAGCGCTTCACGGCCGGTCCGCGGCCATGGCGAGCAAGGCGATCACGGTGGTGTCGTCGGTCTCTGCGAAATCGCTATAGGCCACGCTTACGGCGTAGAACGGTTGCGGCGTTTCCAGACAGACCACGGCGTCTGCCAGTTCGCTCAGGCGTCCGATGGCCTCACGCGCGCCCACCGGTGCACAAGCGACCAGCGGTGTCGCGCCCAGGCGCCGCATCGCCCGCAGCGCCGCTGTCATGGTCGCACCTGTGGCGATGCCGTCGTCGACCACCACGACCGGACGTCCCGCGACGTGGGGCGCGCCTCGCCCCGGGGTGTAAGCCTGACGTCGCTGTTGAATCAGTGCGCGCTGCCGGGCGGTTTCATGAGAGAGATAGGTGCCGGTCGCGCCGAGCGACAGCGCGTGATCCGCAAGGAAGATCCCGCCGAACTCGTCGACCGCCCCGACGGCGAGTTCCGCATGATGCGGCGCGCGCAGCTTGTGCGCGAGCAGGACATCGAGCGTGCCGTTCAGCTGACGGGCGATGGGCATGGCCACGGGCACCCCGCCGCGCGGGATGGCAAGCACCAGCGGCGGCGCACAGCGAGCGAGCAGTTCATGCGCGGCGAGGACTTCGGCCAGCGCATTGCCTGCGGCGGCACGGTCGAGAAATGACGCAGCGGGTGGTGGCATGGCGGACATGGCGAGTGGGCGGGACAAGCCCGGCGAGTCAGCGAGGGAAGAATCCCATCCGGTCCCACCATCGTAACGCCGTGCGCTGATGCTCGTTTTCGCGGATTATCGTCGCTGGCCGTCGGCCCGTGGCGGTTCAGCGTGCGAGCAGTTCCGGCACCGTGCCGACGAGCAGCGTCACCCCGGAGCAGGCCAGGAGCGCGAGCACCATGCGGCGGAACGCATGATCGGAGAGAAACCGATAGGCCCACGCGCCTGCGAGTGTGGGCAGGATCATCGAAGGCACGGCGATGGCGAACACATGCAGCGTCTGCGTGGTGATGACGCCGTGCACGGCGTACAGCGTGATGGTGAGCGTGTGCATGACGATGAAGAAGATCTGCATGACAGCGCGCTGCATGTCCTTGTCCCAGCCCCGCAGCGTGCACCACAGGGTCGGCACGACACCCACGAGCCCGCCGATACCGCCCATCACCCCGCCGACGAAGCCGACCACACCGTCGGCCGCGCGTCCGCCATGGTGTATCCGTGGCAGTCTCGCCGCGAGCAGCAGGATCGTGCAGTAGACGACGAGGATCGCTCCGATACCCGCGCGGAACCACACCGGGTCGAGGTAACGCAGAATCCACACGCCGACGGGCACGCCCACCAGCCCGCAGAGCACGAACGGCGCGAGGCGGCCGAGCGGCACGGCACGACGCGCCGCCCGCAAGCCCAGCACCTGACCGATGAGCGAGCAGAAGGCGGCAAGCGGGCCGGCGAGCGTCGGCGGCAGCGACCACGCCCAGAAGGAGAGGGCGACCAGACTGAAAGCGAAGCCGGACAGGCCTTGGACGAAGCCGGCGACGCACGCGCCGGCAATGAGCGGGATGAGAGGAAGCGAAGGATCGACGGTCATGGTTTCTTGTTTTCCGCCGACATTATGCTGCGTTCCCGTCGCGAGATGGAACGAGGATGAACGGCGCATGACATCCCGGGCGCCACCCGGGCGCCACCCGGGCGCGCTACGCCGCGCGATTCGACTGCCACCACCGCCATGCCGCCACGAACGCCGAACCGATGGCGATGCCCAGCGCAGCACCCGCCAGCGCATCGCTCGTCCAGTGATAGGCGGACGCGAGCTGGCCGAAGGCCGTCAACGCAATGGCAATGGCACAGGGCACCCGAAGCCGGCGATGACGCAGCGCCAACACGGTCGTGAAGGCAAGCATTACCGTGAGGTGGCCCGACGGGAAGGACGCATAGGCGGCGTTGCCGCCGCCGAAGAACTTGAACGTAAATACGCCGTCGCGCAGATACGACGGGTTTTCATGAATCCAGGTGGCGGGCCAGGTCCGTCCGAAGACGAATTTCAGCGCCTGCTTGGCCAGACTGCCGACGCCAACCGCCCCGGCAGCCAGCCATAACGTGATGGCCCATGCCGGCAGTGTGCGGCGCAGCAGCCACACGGCGCCGACGATCAGAAATGCCGGCCAGGCCAGTATGAACAGCGGCGCCGGCAGCTCGGCAACGTGCTGAATCCATGGCGTGCCTTGCGTGTGCGCGTGCGCGAAGTCCACCACCGGCCGGTCGATCCACGCAATGCACACGAGCGCGAGCACCACGCAGCCCATCGCACTCCACAGGGCGATGCGTACGCCGGGTGTGGCGCCCGGGGTGCCGGCAGAGGACGCCGGCGTGGCGTTCGGAGACAGTTCGGTCATGACATGAGTTCGGGAAAAAGGGATTCGGCGCATCCATGTGACGCTGCACATGCGTCGGCGGGTTTCGGTTCGCGAACCGGCGACGCGTGCGGCACCCAAGACTGCGCTGGCGCGATGGCGATTTGATGACGGTCAGTGTTGCCGCACCGCGAGTGTGACATGCTCCGACGGCTTGAGAATCAACGATATTTTGGCGACAAAGCGAGGGCAACGTCCTACAATCGTCCCCTACGTAAATCTCGAAAAGTGTTGCAGGATTCATCAGACGTCCAGGCATCCAGGCGTCCGGGCGTCGACCAACAAAACAAAATCAATATCGCATGCGGGGGGCAGTAGTGAACCGGGGATTCGAAAGCATCATCGATCGGCTGGCGCGCGAGTTCTGGCGCGCCGCGCACACGCGCGAGGAGCAACACGCGCAATCGCAGGCGCGCTCGTTGCCGGAAGTCCGGGCGCTGGAGCAGGCGCAACGTGCATGGGAGGACGCCCCGGCGGGCGACGCCGCCGCGAGCGAGCGCCTGCATCTGGCGTGGCGGCAGGCGGAGGCGGCGGCACAAGGCGCGCGGGCCAAACTGGAGGTGGCGCGCCTGGAGCGATTGCTGGCCGACGGCCTTGCCCGCGATCTGCGCATCCCGCCGGCGGACCTGCGCGCTCGCAACACGCCGCCGGTGCTCGACACCCGCCATCTTCCGAAGATTCTGCCCAAGCCCGAGTGGGAAACCTTTGCGCCGGAAAAGCCCGGACGGCTGGCGCTCGCCATGCCGGGGGCGTCCGGACGCTACGAGCAGGCGCTCGCCAAGGCGCGCAGCGAGTTCGTGCATGCCGAGCGCGAGTACGAGGCCTCGAAGATCCGCCGCACGCAAGGGTCGATGATTCTTCAGATCGCGCAGCAAAAGGCGACGGAGGCCGCGCGTGCCGAAAGTGCGCGTCATAACGCAGCGGTAGCCGACTTCGAGGGCGCATTGCTGCGTGGCGAAGCGGCGGCCGTGACCGGCTACGCGCGTATCGTCCTCAGCCGCAGTCCGTATCCGGCTGCGTTCGAGCAAACGCTTGCGGCGCACTACGTCGAAAATCACAAGCTGCTCGCGATCGGCTACGACGTTCCCACGCTCGACGCCGCCGTTCCCACCGCGCTCGAATACCACTACAACGCTGCGCAGGCGGCGGTGCAGGCCGTGCCCGCGGGCGACGCGATGCGTGCGCAGGTCTATGCCAACGCCCTTCGCCAGATCGTGCTGCGCTCGCTTCACGAGTTGTTCGCTGCGGACCCGCTGCGTCACGTGAATGCCATCGTCTTCAACGCGTATGCCAGCGATGGCAGTGCGCGTGTGTGTCTGGCAAGCGTGCACGTGTCGCGCGCCGATTTCGCGGCGCTCGTGCTGAGCGAAGGCGATGCCGCAACGCATCTGGCGGCGCTGGGCGCGCGAGTGTCCTCACGCCCCGGCGCGCTGGAGGCGGTCGCCCCGGTCGCGGGTGTGGACATGACGCAGGTCGTCACGGACGCCGACGTCGCCGTGGATCGCCGTTTCAACCTGATGACGCTCAGCGACAAGGACTTCACGCAGGTGATGTTCCACCTGCTGCGCTCGCATGGGTTTGAAGGGCCGCCGCTATTGCCGGGCGAGCAGGAGGGCATGCTCACGTGCCGCGCGTGGGACCCGCACCCCATTTTCGGGGGCGACGTCGTCGTTCACATTTTCCGTGTGATGGACCGCGCCGCCCGGCTCGAACTGTCGGCAGCCCGCGCGGTGCTCGCGCAGATGCAGCAGATCGGCGCCGCACGCGGCATGCTGATTACGACCGGCGAATTCGACGATGGGGTGGAGGAGTTTGCGCGCGATCGCCGGATCGAACTGCTTTCCGGGCATCATCTCGTGTTCCTGCTCAAGGAAAACGCCGGGGTCGACGCCAGCGTCGTCGTGCCGGAAACGACGGATACGGCCGCTGTCATGTTGTGACACGCCGGACCGGCGCGCGAGGATGCACGAAGGTGCATGCCCCTTCCCGTGCAGGTGAATGAAGACGCGAGCGGCCGTGACATGTACAACGCGAATGAGAGCGGCGAGGCGGGCCTGTTATAGTGACTCGACCTGACCCCACGTCATTCACATCACGGAGGATCGTATGTCCCGACGCATGGAATGCAAGGCCTGCACGGCAAGTTCGGCCGAGGCAGCGGAACTGGCGCAAGCACGCTTCAAGGGATGGGGGAGGCTGCGCGCGGCAAGGGTTGCGAACGTCGCGACGCTCGCAGGTGTCGCGCTGCTGCTCGCGGTCTTGGTGCCGATACCGGCGCACGCGCAACTCGATCTGCTCAAGAACGCTGTGGGTGGCGGCAACGCGGGCGGCGGCGATTCCGGGGGGCTGGCCGGCGGTCTTGGCGGGCTTGCCTCGTCGGGCTCGCTTACGTCGCTTACGTCGATTACGTCGAGCAGTATCGGCAACACGACAGGGGTGCTCCAGTTCTGCATCAAGAACAATTATCTGGGTAGCAACAACCTCAGTTCGGCGACCGACGTCAAGGACAAGCTGCTCGGCAAGATCGGTACGCAGTCCGGCACGGCCGCCGCAAGTCCCGGCTATCTCGATGGCGTGAAGGGGCTGCTTTCGTCGCCGGACGGCAAGACCGTCGACCTCAATGGCGGTGGCGTCAAGGAACAACTCACGCGCAAGGTCTGCGACAAGGTACTCGAACAGGCCAGGTCGTTTCTCTGAGCGCCAACGCCCGGCGCCGGGTCCGGCAGAACGGGCGCCGGGCACAGTCTCCCTCGTGAGGGCAGGCGGCATCCGGCCACACCAATACCGTGGCATCAAAAAAATATTCGATTTTGGGTCTTTGCCGGGCGCCACGCATGGCCGTACGCTATGCGTCGTTCCTACTCGCCGCTTTTGCCTGGAGTCATCGATGTATCAGCCCGCCGCCTTCACAGAGAATCGCCCCGAGGTTCTGCACGATCTGATTCGCTCGCATCCGCTCGGTCTGCTGGTGAGCGCAGGCTCACAAGGGCTGATCGCCGACGCCATTCCGTTTCTGGTGTACGCCGGCGAAGGCGAGTTCGGTACGCTGCGCGGACATCTGGCGCGCGCCAATCCGCATGGCGAGGCGTTACGTGACGTCGACGATTGTCTGATCGCCTTCACCGGGCCGCAGGGGTACATCACACCGTCGTGGTACGTCGCCAAGGCCGAGCACGGCAAGGTGGTGCCCACCTGGAACTATGCTGCGGTGCACGTGTGGGGTAAGCCGCGCGTGATCGACGACGCTGCATGGTTGCGCCGGCTCGTCGGCGATCTCACACAATCGCAGGAGCAGGGGCGCGCCGCACCGTGGGCCGTCGAGGACGCCCCGGAAGACTACGTGAACGGCATGCTTCGCGCCATTGTCGGTGTGGAGATTCCGATTCGACGCATCGAAGGCAAATTCAAGATGTCGCAGAACCGGCCGATGCCCGATCGCGTCGGTGTCGTGGACGGTCTGCGTGCGCAAGGACCGCAAAGCGAGGCGCTGGCGGCGCTCGTCGCCCGGCGAGGCGACGTCCCGGCAGCATGAGCGGCATGGGCGGTGCCATCCCCGGGCGCACCGTGCGACGGTAACGAAACGAAACATTTTCGTCCGCCCGGGGTCGCTCGCTGGCCGTTGTCCCCGCATACAATGCGGCAACCCAACTCGGATGCCGCAATGAAAACGCTGCTCCTCATGCTCGCGCTGATGCTGTGTCTGCTGTTTCTCGGGCAGGCGTGGATGCCGAGCGCGCAGGCTGACGAGTGCGACAACCTCGGCCCGGCCCAGACATTGCAATGCGCCGCGTATGGCGCGGGGAATGTCGTCCCCGAATAGCCGTTCATCCGCTACAATCGCACCCCCTTACGTCTTACCCCAAGCAGTGCGATGAAGCAGTCTCGTTGGACGGTCACCGCAGGGCGCGCAAGCCGCATGCGCGCGATGGCCGGGCAGTTGGCAATTTCCCTTTCCTTTTCTTTTTCCGCTTCCACTGCGCCCGGTGTCGCGACGCTCTCCACCGCCTCGCTAGCCACGGTCGTCGCCGTCGCTGCATGGCCGGGGGGGACGTTCGCGGCCCCCACCGCGTGCGGCAATCACTACTGGGCCGGTACGGCCCCCGATATCACCAATAGCGCCATGACGCGCGCCGCGCGCGAGGTGTGCTTCGGCGCATTCGGTGTCATGCACTCAGGGGTTACGCGCACCCCGCTGTGGTCCGCCGAGCACCTGACTCGTGCCGGGTTGAGCGACGCCCGCCAGATCTCGCGGGTGAACAACTTCCACGCGGAATCCCGGCTGCCGCCGGGCGAGCGCGCCGAGTTGCGCGACTACGTACGCTCCGGGTACGACCGCGGCCACATGGCGCCGTCGGCGGACATGCCGGATGCGCAAGCGCAGTCCGAGAGTTTTTCGCTGTCGAACATGGTGCCGCAGAACAGCGAGAACAACCGCTATCTGTGGGCGGGCATCGAGTCGAGCGTGCGCAAGCTCGCACAGGACCGTGGCGAACTTTTCGTGATTTCGGGCCCGCTTTTCAAGGGGAAAACGATCACGCAGGTCGGTAACCGGGTGATGGTGCCCACGCAGCTCTTCAAGGTCGTCTACGATCCAAAGCGCAAACAGGCGGGCGCCTACCTTGTGGCGAACGAAGCGACCGGCGACTATTCCGTGGTAAGCGTGGCCGAACTCGAGACGCTGGCCGGGATCGATTTCTTCCCCGGCATGCCCGCGAGCGTGAAGCAAACGGCAATGTCGCTGCCCCGCCCCAAAGCCGCCGGTGGCGGCAGCAAGCGCAAGCGCGATCAGGAAGTGCCGACGTATCGAGAAGTCCAGACGGTGCTCGAATTCTTGCGTACGATCATCCGCTGAGCGCGTTGGCGGCGTCCCGGGTGGCTGACCCGGACGCCGAGCCGATCACTTCCTGATCGCTTCCCAAACGACTGATTTCCCCCGATTCAGGAGTCCAGAATGTCGAATCTGTCTTCCGCCGAAACCTCGTTCTCACCGTTCGCCAACGACGTCGACGCGCTCACGCTCGGCGAACTCAACGTCGAAAATCACAGGGATCACGTTGCCATCTTCGGCAATCTGACGCTGCGCCGCGACGCCGATGGGCTACGTCAGGCGCAAGCGCTCAAAACGGTGCTCGATGCCGTAGTGGCGGCGCTGTCCGGTACGGATCTGCCAGCCCACTCCGAAATGCCGTCCGGTACGACAGCCAGGTCTGTGAAAAATCCTTTCGAGTGACGGCCGGGCAAACCGCGCCTCCGGATTTACCCCACATTTGTCGACTAATTGAAAAATCGATGTTGCGCCGCACGAAACCCTTTTTGCGGGGCCTTCTTCCGTTGCGTTTCGATTCAGTAGCCGCTTTACAGGTGAGCGTACGCCGTGCGAGATGTGCGCGCGTGTCCTGCGGCCAGGTATCCGTCATTCCACGGTTCATGCGGGTTGCGCGACAACTTGTCGCACCTGCGACATTGTGTCGCATTGACACGCAGCGCATCAAAATGGGAATCGCGTCACCCTGACGGTATTCGGTGCCGCACTCTCCCGTCTCGAAAACCATCCGGATCAGCCCTCTTGCTTGCGGCGACGCAGCACGGATGAGGGGGTTTACCGTTGCCGGACAAAGCGCATACTAGCCCTGCGTCTCGTCGATTCCGATAGCGAGAATCGATGACCGGCAAGGCTACGAACACTAAACAACGCGAGGTAACTTATGCACATCCGTTGGAAAAAAGTGTATTCGAGTGGTTGGGGAACGATTCATCACGATGCACCCCGTTCCCATCGCAGCGCGAGCGAGCGCGAGCAGCTCTTTCAACGCCTGTTGGCAATTGCGATCGCCTGTAGCGTCGGCGGTTTCGTCCTGTTGTCAGTAGGTGCGGCCTTCCTGGGACGCTAACGTCACACCTCCTCCGTTTTTCGTGCGCGGCACCGCCCCCGGCGGATCGCCGCGCCACGTTGCCTATTGGCGAATCTCACGAATCGCCGTCCTGCTTCGACCCGCCTTGTCGGCTTCGACCCGCTTCAACCTCGGCGGCATCCCGAATTGTGCCTTTCGCTAGCCGGATCGACTCGCCATTTCAATCGGCCGATTCGAACGGTCGTGTGTCCCGTATTTGAAACGTTTCGTTACAGATACATTCGCCGTCCGTAATTGCCGTTACGGCACAATTTCAGCGACGGAGTGCAATCCTTCGTTAAAGACGCGTTGCGTCTGACGAGAAAGCGCGCATTACGCGTCGATAGCCCTCGTCGATGACGGGGTCTTTTCATGGTCTTGGCGTCGCATTCTACGCGTTCACGCTATTGCAATTCCGGACGAATAGTGCGATCTTGAAGCGACGGTGCGGTGTCGGAATTTCGGGAAGTTTTCGGGTGTTTTCACACGACGGAAGCTGCCCGGATTTATCCGAATTGTCTTGCGCATCGAAACTTTCGATAAAGAAGAAAAGAACAGTTTGTGCGGGCCGGTTTGATTGATTTGTGAGGTGCGCCATGGAAATTCGCTGGGAAAAGCTGTACTCGGGCGGATTGGGTCGTTTCTACGACACTTCGGAATCCAGTCGCCGTCGTGCGCGGCGCGCGCAGTTGGCGTGGTTCGGTGTGGTCATTTCCATCGGTGTGGCCATCGGCGCCATTGCCATTGCATGGCGCTGGATCTGATGGCTGCCGTCGCCGGACGTCATTCGGGGATATCGGGATTGCTGGTGCTTCTCGCTTTCGTGGCGAGCAGCGCTGCGCATGCGCAGGCGTCATCCGCGCCCGCCGAGCCGGTCGACAACGGTGGCCAGCCGTGTGGCGCCATTCGTGCACTGCCTGCGAATGTCACGGACTATCGCTACGAAGTGACGAACCGGTGCGAGCGGCCGGTCACGTTCTACTGGCGCTGTAACGCGGCCGACCCGGAGCATGCGGTGGATGTGGCCGCGAAGGGGCAGCAATCGACCACATGCGTGAAGGCCAGCGGCGCGGCCGGTGAGATCGTATTTCGCTTCGGGCCGCCCGGCGCCGGCAACTGAGCCGTCTTTCTCCCGGCGTATTCCGACCGATGCCATGCGACGTGCGGCGACGCGGCTGCGTTTCGTCCGGTGCATCTCGCGCGAACCGGGTAAGGCGATCCGGCGCATTCACACATTCGCGCATCGGTGATCTCGCCTTTGCGGCCGGCCGGTCGCCATGGGCCGCCGGAATGGCTATCATGACGCCATATCGGCGTGCCATCCGACGCTGCCATCCCGACACCCCGCAAAGCACACTCCCGAGGTTTTCCGAATGAACGACACCGTCACTTCGACTCAGCCGTCGCTCGACACGGCGGCATTGCGTGAATTCGTCGAACGCAAGTGGAACGACGAAATCCTGCATGCTCTGACCGATTACATTGCCGTGCCCGCCAAGAGTCCCGGCTTCGATGCCGACTGGGCCCGCAACGGCTACATCGATCGTGTGGTGCGCGACGCGGCACAGTGGGCCGAGCGTCAGCCGGTGAAGGGGCTCAGGCTCGAAGTGATTCGTCTCGAAGGCCGCACACCGGTCATCTTCTTCGAAGCACCGGCCACCCGCTCGGGCAGCACGGAGACGATCGTGCTCTACGGCCACCTCGACAAGCAGCCGGAATTCGACGGCTGGCGCAAGGACCTCGGTCCGTGGACGCCCAGGTTCGAGGACGGCAAGCTCTACGGACGTGGTGGCGCCGACGATGGTTACGCCATCTATTCGAGCGTGACGGCGCTCGCCGCGCTCGATGCGCAGGGCGTGGAGCGTCCTCGCTGTGTCGGGCTCATCGAAACTTGCGAGGAGTCGGGCAGCTACGATCTATTGCCGTACGTCGACGCGCTGCGAGACCGGCTCGGTCGCGTGAGCCTCGTCGTCTGTCTCGATTCGGGAGCGGGCAATTACGATCAACTCTGGCTGACCACGTCGCTGCGCGGTCTGATCTCCGGCAGCCTCGAAGTGCAGGTGCTCGACGAGGGCATTCACTCGGGCGGCTACGGCGGTATTGCGCCGTCGAGTTTTCGCATCATGCGTCAGTTGTTCGAGCGTCTGGAAGATGCGGGCAGCGGCAACGTGCTGCCGAAGGGCTTCCACAGCCCGATTCCGTTGCAGCGGCTGAAGGAAGCGGAAGCCACGGCGCAGATTCTCGGCGACGACGTCTGGAAGAAGATGCCCTGGGCATGCGGGCAGGACGGTCTGTCGGTGCTGCCGACCACGACCGATCCGAAGGAAGCATTGCTCAATTCGACGTGGCGTCCGTCGCTGTCGGTCACGGGAGCTGCCGGGCTGCCGGCGCTGGCCGACGCCGGCAACGTGCTGCGTCCGCGCACGGCGTTCAAGCTGTCGCTGCGCTTGCCGCCGCTCGTCGACGCCGCGCAGGCCGTGCAGGAACTCAAGGCGCTGCTCGAAGTCGACCCGCCGTACAACGCGAAGGTCACGTTCAAGTCCGATGTGGGGGCCGCGTCCGGCTGGAATGCGCCGGACGTCGCGCCGTGGCTCACGTCGGCGCTCAACACGGCTTCGCAACGGCACTACGGAGCGGATGTCGCGTACATCGGGCAGGGCGGTACGATTCCGCTGATGAATACCCTGCAAGCCGGATTCCCGACGGCGCAGTTCATGGTGTGCGGTGTGCTCGGCCCGAAGTCGAACGCCCACGGGCCGAACGAGTTCCTGCACGTGCCATACGCGAAGAAGCTGACCGCGGCCGTTGCCGAAGTCATTGCGCTTGCGCCGTAAGGTGTCAGTCACAGGCTACCGCTAGGGGAAACGCAAAACGGACCGCATGGCCGCGGTCCGTTTTGCGTTGGTGCCGGAGGCGAAAGCGCTCAGACGCTCAGAGCCGGTGTGTCGCCGCTTCGATGACCCGCACGCCGCGCATGAAGTCGTCCAGTTCCATATGCTCGGCGGGGTTGTGCGAGCCGTTCGCGTTGCGCACGAACACCATACCGCTCGGAATGCCGGCGTTGGCGAAGATCGCGGCGTCGTGTCCCGCGCCGCTCGGCACGCGCTCCTTCGGCAGATCGAGGGAACCGCAGACATCCTCCAGTACCGACGACACATGCCTGTCCATGATCGCGGGCGCCGAAGCGAGCCGGCGATCGAACACGAACCTGACGCCGCGGTCGCGCTCGATGGCGCGGCATTCGGTGCGCATGAGTTCGTAGAAGACGTCGAGCGTGTCGGGGCTCTGGCTGCGCACTTCCAGGCTGAAATCGACCTTGCCCGGAATACGCGAGATCGCGTGCTCGGCGGGATCGGTGCCGACGATGCCCGTCGTCACCACCATGTCGATGCCCCGTTCGAGCAGCGCTCGCCAGTGCTCGTCCAGACGCGTAATCAGGTCCGCCACGGCGAACATTGCATCGTGACGCAACCATCGCGGCACGGCGCCCGAGTGCCCCGCTTCGCCGACACACGACACCCGGTTGTGACGCACATTGCCGCGAATGCCGGGCACGATCGCCACGGGCATATTGCGCGCGATCATCACCGGCCCCTGCTCGATGTGAAGCTCCAGCCATGCCTTCGCGCGCGACACGTCGAAGAGCGTCTCGCCCGCACGAATCGCCTCGATGTCCGCACCGGCTTCGGCCATGCACTCGCCAAGCGCGCGCCCGTGCGTGCGGTGCGGCATGGCGAGATCGGCCTCGCTCAGTTTGCCGAATAGCGCGCCCGAGCCCATGTAGGCGCGGCCGAACCAGGCACTTTCTTCGCCGCGCAGCGCGAGCACGCGTACAGGCGTCGACGTGGGGCGCTCGCGGCGCCGCTGCTCGACCAGACACAGCAACCCGGCGACGATGCCTGCCAGGCCGTCGTAATTGCCGCCCTGCGGGACGGAATCGAGATGCGAGCCGATCCAGGTGGCGGGGGCGTCGCCAGAGTCCTCCGGCAGCGTGAAGACGAGGTTGGCCGCGCGGTCGCGTGCGACCGACAGGCCTTGCCGTTCGGCCCATTGCGTCAGATACGACGCGGCGGCGTTTTCGCCGTCGCCATAGCTGTCGCGGGTGATGCCGACGCCGTCGCTGCCCAAGCGGCGCAGGTCGGCGAAGAGTTGCTCGGCCATCGGGGCCAGCGCGTTCGGTTCCATGTGTGCTTCTTTTCGCGTGAGGCGGTGCGAGGGTTGCGGATAATGCTGCGCGAGGTACCTGAGGTCTTAGCCCGACTGTTGCGCGAAGCGCAGCCAGCGGTCGGTCAGTTGTGCGTCGAGGGCGACGGCGCCGGTCAGCGTCGAGATCCTGTCGATCGCGTGGACGTTGCAATACGCCGCGAGACCGTCGACGATGTGCCCCATGACAGCGGGATCGCGGAACGACGCCGTGCCGACCTGCACGGCGCTCGCCCCGGCGAGCATGAATTCGAGGGCGTCGTCGGCGGTTTCGATACCGCCGCAGCCGATGATCGGAATACGTACCGCGCGGTGGCACTGGTGCACGAGGCGCACGGCGAGCGGCTTGATCGCCGGACCGGACAGGCCACCCATCACGTTGCCCAGCTTGGGCTTGCGGGTGCGCACGTCGATGGCCATGCCGAGCACGGTGTTGCCCATGACGATAGCGTCTGCGCCGGCGTCTTCCGCCGCGCGGGCGATCTGGGCAATCTGCCCGGCGTTGGGCGTGAGCTTGACCCACAGCGGGTGCGACGTGCGACGGCGGATCGCGCTCACGGCCTTGTAGGTGCTCTCGGGCAGCATCGCGAAGGCCATGCCGTCCGCTTCGAGATTCGGGCACGAGATGTTCGCTTCGATGGCGGCGACTTCCGGCAACGAAAGCGTTTCGCACGCTTGCGCGAACGACTCCGCCGTATCGGCCGATACGGAGACGACGACAGGGGTGTCGAAGCGCGTGTAGGCGGGCAGCACGTCGCGGCGGTAAACATCGAGTCCCTTGCTGGGGATGCCGATGGAATTGAGCATGCCGCTGGCGGTCTCGGCCACGCGCGGCGTTGGATTGCCCGCACGCGCGTTGGGCGAAACGCTCTTGACGACGAGTGCCCCGAGCCGGCGCAGGTCGAGCGCCTCGGCGTATTCGACGGCGAAGCAGCCCGAGGCGGGCATGACGGGATTGCGCAGCGTGAGCGCCCCGATACGAACGGAAAGATCAGCCAAAGTCCACCTCGCCTACGACATCACGAATCGGAAACACGGGGCCTTCGCGGCACACCCGCAAAAATTGCTTGTCGCCGTTGCAATCGAACAGGCGCACGCACGACAGGCAAACGCCCATGCCGCACGCCATGCGCTGTTCCATCGCCACTTCGCCGACCACATGCGGATGCGATTCCAGCACGCGCTGGAGCAGCATCAGCAGACGGTGCGAGCCGCAGGTGTACACGGCGTCGTGCGGTGTGGCGTCGAGCAGGGCGCGCAAGCGCGGTGCGAGGGCATCGACGGCGGACGAGCCGTCGCTATCGAACACACAATGCACGTCGGCCAACGCGCGGGCCTGCGGCGAGCGCAGGAATTCGTCGCGCATCAGATCGGCTTCGCTTCGCGCCGACATCACGACTGTCAATCGCAAGCCGGCGGCCGCGGCGCGTTGGACCAGCGGTGCCATCGTCGCCAGCCCCACGCCGCGCGCAACGACCATCACGCGCTTCCATCGCGTATCGAGCGTGAAAGTATTGCCGAGCGGGCCGACGATATCGAGCGTCGCGCCTTCGGCGAGCGTGGCGAGCGCGCGCGTGCCGACACCCGTGACGTTGTAGAGAAACTCGATGGTGTCCGGCTCGGGACCGGTGCCGTAGACGCTCATCGGACGCAGCAGGAACGGCGCTTCGCTGCCCGTGACAGGGCACTTGAGCTGGTAGAACTGGCCGGGGTGCGTGGTCACGGCGACGGGCGCGTCCGCTTGCAGCCGCAGATAGCGATAACGCGCGTTCACGGCATGGTGGGCGAGCACGCGGCAGCGATGCGTGGCGACACTCGGTGCCGTGGTTTCGCAACCAGGGGACGGGGCGAGGCGATCGTGCGCGGGCGGCGCATCGCACGCCTGCGCGGGCGCCGACGCCGGGGGGCGCGTAACAATGTTGGACGTCGGAGAGGTGACTGACATGGGGACTCCGAATAGAGGGACGAGAACGAGGAGCGGGCGAGGAGCGGGCGAGCGGAGACGACGGGGCGATCAGAAAAACGAACAGGCAGCGGGCAGCGGGATGGGAAGCGTCGCGGCGCGACGCACCGGGCGTTCGCGTCTCGTCATTCGAGTTCGGCACCTTTGAGTTCGGGGATGAGGAAACGCGTGGCGATCATGTCGAGCACGTACAGGCTCGCAAGCAGTGCAATCGCGAACTGAAACGAGTAACGCGTGGCGAGCGCGCCGACGACGAGCGGGCCGAGACCGCCGATGGCGCGTCCGATGTTCCACAGCACGTTCTGGGCAGTGGCGCGCGCCGCGGTGGGGTACGCCTCGGACATGAGCGTGCCGTACCCCCCGACCATGCCGTTGACGAACATCCCCATGAAGGCGCCCGCGAAAAGCATGACCGCCGGGTCGGTCAACTGCGAGTAGACGATCACCATCACGACTGCGCCCGCCTGATACAGCAAGAACGTGGGGCGGCGCCCGATACGGTCCGCCAGCTGTCCGAAGGCCCAGACGCCGAACATCATGCCGATGACCGTGGCGGCCGTCCAAAGGCCGGACTTCGTCAGCGAGAAGCCGAGCTTCTGAGACAGGAACGTCGGCAGCCAGATCATGATCCCGTAGTAGCCGAAGTTCTGGACCGAACACAGAATCACGATGCCCAGACTCACGCGCGTGGTGCGTGCGTCCTTCACCAGCAGACGAAACGCATTCGAGCTGCCACGTTGCGGCGCCCTGTCCGTGCGGCGCACGAAGACTTCCGGTTCGTGCAGCTTGTTGCGCAGCACCCAGGCGACGAGCGCCGGCAGCACCCCCACGAGGAACATGCCGCGCCAGCCGATGGACATCAGCAGCAACGGCGTGAGCAGCGCGGCGGCCAGCACGCCCGTCTGCCACCCGAGGGCGACGTAGGACGAGACACGTGCCCGCCTGGAGGCAGGCCATGCTTCCGCGGCGAGCGCCATACCGATGCCGAATTCGCCGCCCAGTCCGATTCCCGCAATGGTGCGATAGACAAGCAGATCCCAGAAACCCTGCGCCAGTGCGCAAAGACCGGTGAAGACGGCAAACAGCAGGATCGTCCACGTGAGCATGCGCACGCGGCCGAAACGGTCCGAGAGCGCGCCGAAGATGATGCCGCCCGCGACCGCGCCGATCAGTGTCCACGTCACGAGTGCGCCCGCTTGTCCCGCCGTGAGATGCAGACCGATCGTGATCGCGGGCAGCATGAAGCCGAGAATCAGCAGATCGAAACCGTCCATCGCATAACCGATGGCGGAGCCGGCGAGCGCCTTCCATGCGTACGGCGTGACGACGTCGTCACCCGCTTTGCCCGAGGCGCCCGCGCGTTGCGCGCTCGATGTCTTCAGATTGGCTTCCATGATCGGTTTCCGTGGGAGGCGAGTGGGTTCGCAACGACGTTCGTTGCCGCACTCGATCAATTGTCTATTTTTTTAGACAATCAAGTGAAAAAAACGCGTGGCGTCACGCGTAGACCTCGGTCGTCAACTGAGCGGCGAATTGGTTGAGCGTGGCGAGAAAGCGGGCGTCGGAGTCGGCGGCGGCATCGCGCAGCATCGTGGCGTAAGTCCTGGTGCGCGCAAGAAACGCGTGAAACGTCTCTCCGCTGGTCGCTACGCCGGACTGGCGCTCGGCGAACGTCTGCGCCGCCTGCGCGAGCAGCAGAAGGGCGGCGGATTCGCGCGTGGCGGTGCGCGAGGCGTTCAGGCAGCGCGCCGAGAAATCTTCGATGTCGGACAGACCGACGGTGTCGCGCTGTAACCAGGCGCATGCGAGTTGCAGATCCATCGTGAACTCCATCTGTCTAAATATTTAGACTAAACGAACCCGCCAGGGCAGGCAAGACGAAAATTATCGGGGCTAACCCTGATGTCCGGAACGCCGGCGGGCGACGGGCACTCGCCGGCGCGTGCTGCGGCGTACCGGGCGGGAAGCGATTCCGGACGCAGGCCTAGAAGCGCACGCGCATGCCCGCGCCGTACGTCTGCCCTGTCGACATGTCGCTCATGTGGTCGTACTTGTAGGCCACATAGACGTCGGTTCGCTTGGAGAGCGGATAGTCGTAGCCGAGCGCCCACGTGGTACGGCGCTGATTGTCGCCCGAGCCGTTCGAGCCGGTGTACGCGACCGATGCCAGCACGCTGCCCGGACCGGCCGGCACCGACGCGCCGAGCTGCCCCGTATTGGCGTGGAAGTTGCCGCTGGCCGCCTGACTGGCGACGAGCATGTACTGTGCGAAGAATTTCACCACGCGCAGGTCGTACGAGAGACCGAGTTGCACCGTGTTCTGGTTCGTCAGTCCGGTCACGCCCGGCAGTTGCGCACCGAAGTCGCCCGGCGTCGCGCTGAAGTTGACGTATTGATAGTTCACGGCCGCCGCGAACGGGCCGTTGGCGTACGTCAGCGCGGCGGCCCACTTCTTGGCGCTATGGTCGGTTGCGCTGTTGCCGGTGGCATACAGCAGCGTGCCTGCGAGGCCGGCGTAGGCCGGTGTCGTATACGCGACCGCGTTGTTCCATGCCGAATCGCCCACCACGCCTTGCGTCCCCAGACCCTTGTAGGTGTGGAAGATCATCGGCGAGAAAGTGTACGAGTTGTTGAACGGGTTGAACTGGATCGTCGCGAGGTACATCGGCGTGGTGATGCGACCCAGACGGAACGTGCCCAGGCGCGTATTGGACAGACCGACATAAGCATTGCGCGAGAAGAAGCTGTCGCCGGCGAAGCGTCCGTAAGTGCCGTTGTTCGGCTGGAAGTAGCTCTCCAGGACGAACAGGGCGCTGTTGCCGCCGCCGAGATCTTCGGTGCCCGACAGCCCCCAGTACGAAGTCGTCATGCCGCCGCCTTGCTGTACGGTCGCCGCGTTGCCGCCAGGGTTTTTCACGGAGCCCACGTAAGCGTCTGCCAGACCGTAGAAGCTCACGCTCGATTGCGCATGTGCCGTGCTTGCGAGTGCGGCCGTGCCCAATGCGGCAGCGCCAGCCACCTTGTGCCAGGTTTTCATCATTCCCTCGTTTATCTTGTATAAATTTATGGACGGCGCGCAGGCTATCACCCCCTACGCGTTGGGTCATCCCCCTGCGTGCGTTTCGCCCGCCTGCGAGTGGCGGCATTCTCACGCGATGGGGTGACGTGTCCGGCATCGTGCGTAAGTCTAAAAAATTAGACAATCGGAAAAATATTCGACGGACGAAAGTGTGGTTTGAGAGGCACGGCAAGGTGGGACGAGCGCTGGAAGCCGGCACGCGACACGGAGGCTCGGGCAGTCCGTCGGATGCGGCGGGCGACCGGTATAATCCGGGCACCGGAACGCACCGGAACGCGCCGGGACGCACCGGAACGCCCACGCGAGGCGCACGGCTCGGGACATGGTCCGCCGCCCGGCCCGCGGCCGTGGCGCGCCGGCATGCGGTATCCAAGAGGTTTTCGACAGGGGGCGATTTGACTCGAGCTGCAACGACATCCCGGGCGCCGCGAGGTGCGCGCTTCAATTTCCGAGCCATTGGCGAGCGCTTGCGCGCCTATCGTCTGGCGGCGGAGTTACGCAGTGAGGATGTCGCGGAGCAACTCGATATCTCGCGCGCGGCGATTTACAAGCTGGAGCGCGGCGAGATCGTCAAGATCGACACGTTGGAGCGGCTTGCGGCGTTGCTTGGCGTGTCGCTGGCCAATCTGCTCGGCGTGGAAGTCGAATACCACGACTCGGCGGTGAGCTATTTCGAGCGCATGCGCCAGTTGGAAAGCCGTTCCGAGCGCATCGTCGCGCACTTCGACCCCATTTCGTTTCTGCTGACGTCGGAGGATTACGACGTCTGGCTTCGTCACATGCTCGACGAGAGCATTCCGCCGACGCTCGCCGACCGGCACTGGGAAAACACGATCGATCGCGTATTGGGGATCTTGCAGGAGCGAAAATCGAGCTTTTCGCGTCAGCGGCTCGCGGTAACGAGCCTGATCGGACTGCGGCAGATCGAACAGTTCCTGCATCACGGACTAGTCGGCCGTCTGGGACTGCCGCCGGGGGTGCAACTCGAACGCAAGATGGCGGCGCGGCGCGAAGTCGCGCGCATCGTGGAGTTTCTCGAGGCCGACACCGCCGGGGTGCAGATCGGTATCGTCAGCGACAACATGCCCAACGAGACGTTTCAGATTTTCGAAGCGCAGGGGGAAGCCTACGTCGCCGTCTCGCCGTTCCGGCTCGGCGAGTTGCCGAATCTGCGCACCGGTATCGCTACCATCACGACGTCGCCGGACGGCGTCGGCATGTATCGCGCGATGATCGACCGTCTGTGGGCCGACTCCGCGAAAGGCAAGGAAGGGGCCGCCTTGCTCGGCCAACTGCTCGCGCGCTTTTGAGCGGGCGTCGGGTGCGGATCGGGGGCGCAGCCCCCGTGTAATGCCATGACCTTAGCCGGTGCCACAAAACGAAGCTGTCCCCCACAATCGAAATCCGTCTGCGCCAATCCTGTCTAGTCTGCGTGCCCGAAGGCCGTCCGGCCTTGCTAACAGGAGATGAACGATGGGAACAATATTCGGGGGCATCGACGGGACATCGGCACCGGTCCTCGTCGGCGCCACGCGGGCACCATGCGAGCACCGGCATAGCTTCGGCTCGGACTTCACGCGGCTGGGCGCCGTGCCGACGTCGTCCGCGCTTGCGTGCGGCAAGCCATGGCAGACGTATCCGTCGCGTCGGCAAAGCCCGCAAGACAGCAAGGGCCTCTCGTTCGGACAATGGCAGGCGCAACGCGTGCGGGATCAACTCGTGGCCGACGCGCTGATCGGCAAACCGCTGATTCCCGGACAGGTCAGGCAGCATGTCGAGCGCTGGCATACCTCGTTTCAAGCGGCTATCGAGCGCGACGTCGTGTTCGAGGACCGTCGCACCGAAGCCATGCGGCAGGCGCGTTACGGCGTGCCGCCGACCGATGCGCCGTTCGTTCGTACGTTCGGCAACGAGGCGGTGCTCGATCAGCTTGAGCGGATCGCGCATGTGAACGACGAGATCGAGCGCGTCGAGGCGGCGGTGGAGCAGTTGCCCAAGGGCCCGGCCCGGGCGATGGGGCAGCAGAACCTCGACGAACTGGTCTCGATGCGGGACACCATGCTGTCGCTCACGACCGGCCTGCACGAGCGGAAATTTCACGAACTCAAGGTCGAGCTGAACCTGCTCGTCGCGCTCAACGACATGGCGCGCGAAGCGCGTCAGGCGCTATCGAACGGCGGCGCCGGCACGCCGCTTCGTCTGAAGGTCCGCGGCGGCAAACTGGTGCTCAAGCCCGCGGTATCGAAGTCGCGCTTTCAGAAGAACCGGATACGCGCACGCAACGATGCCGCACGTCTGGCATTGCTGTTGGGGGAGCCCGCGGGCACCCCGGTGACGCTGTCGGATATTCACGCCAAGGGGTTCGGCAAGTACGAGTATTCGATGGTACTGGCCGGGGCCAGAACGGCGACACCCGGACAAGCGTCGACGTGGTTAGCCGAGCGGGCTCTGGAGATCGATGGGTGCAAGTGCGCCTCGCGCGCGCTGGAGTCCGACCTCCGGGAGACGAACGGCGGCAGGCTGATCGGTGCGCTGCCGACGCACCGGCATGACGACAGCCAGTTCGACGAAACCGGGGCTGGCGAGATCGATGAGATCGATGCGACCGATGCGACCGATGATATCGACGGGCCCGAGGCGCCGGCAGTCATGCCGGGTGCGCGGACGATCGACGAGGCCTGTCTGCGGACGGTGCCGAAGCACGTCGGCGTCGCGGGCGTTCCGGCCGTCATCCTCGGGACCTTCGATGTGCTGGCCGACGGCTCGCTCGTGCCCGAGCGCAAAGGCGGGCGCGCCGGTGGACATGAGACTGCGAGTGACGCGACATCGACGGCGAGTGCGGCAGCGGCGTCGCGGGCTCGTCAGCCTACGTCGTCGACGCGCCGCAGCCGTCTTGCGGACGAGTTCATTGCCGTGCGCCCGGGAAGGGCAGGGCGCCTGAGCATGATCCTGGAGCGGCCCACGGCCGTCGAGCGCATGCACGAAGGCCCGGCACCGGAGCGCGCGCCGCTGCCGGCCGGACAGACGCACGCGGGGGGCCCGGAAACGCTTGAGGCGCGGTGGCAGCGAGAAGGGGCTCGCCCCAAGACGTATCGCGTGTTGCCCATCTCCGATGAGGACTCGCCGCCGGCGCTGCCGCGCACTGCGCCGCCCGAGCGCGCCTGAACGTGCCCGAGCGTGCCTGAGTCGGCCATCGGCGCCTTGGGCGCTGGCCGATGCACCGACGCACCGACAGACCGGCGTACGAACCGAGCCGCCACGCTTTGCGTGGCGGTCTTTTTCATGGCGCCGCACATCGAATTCGCTGGATTCCCGGCGGGCCGAACATGAAAAAACGCTGACCGGAAATCCCGCATATTTTACGTGGCGAAACCCTTCGCGCACGCGTAATAGTAAATATTTTAATTATCTGCAAGCCTTTTCAATCAACAAGTTGCGTAATTCACGCAACAATCTCTTTCTTTGCCATGTACGGAACTTGTCAGTAGAATGGCCGCGTTGTTAATAGCGCTACGCGAGGTGAATAGCCTGTCAGGTTTTCTTCACGCATGGCGAGCCACCGCCTGACTGTCATGCGTGATTCGTCCCCCATAAAACGGAGAACTCCATGTCACAGGACAAGGAACCGCGCCGGCGCTTTTTGCGTCAGGTGCTGGCGATCGTGCCTGCCACGACTCTCGCCACCGGTGCGACGCTTACGCAGACCGCCTGTAGCAGCGATTCCGCTGCCCCCGCCGCTTCCGGCAAATCCTACGAGCCCAAATACTTCACTGCCGACGAATGGCGTTTCGTGAACGCTGCCGTCGACCGTCTGATCCCCGCCGACGACCTCGGCCCGGGGGCGCTGAAAGCCGACGTGCCGCAATTCATCGATCGTCAGATGGAAACGCCGTTCGGCCACGGCAAGCTCTGGTACATGCAAGGGCCGTTTCATACCGACCAGCCGCCCGAGAGGGGCTATCAGCTGAGCCTCGTGCCGCGCGACATCTACCGTCACGGCATTGCGGCGTGCGACGCGCATTGCAAGAAGCAGTACAACAAAGTGTTCGCCGATCTCGATCACGCCACGCAGGAAGCCGTGCTGGCCGATCTCGAGCACGCCAAGATCGAGTTCGACGCGGTGCCTGCGCGCACCTTCTTTTCGTATCTGCTGGCCAACACGAAGGAAGGATTCCTCTCGGATCCGATCCACGGTGGCAACAAGGACATGGTCGGCTGGAAACTCGTCGGCTTTCCCGGCGCACGCGCCGACTTCATGGATTGGGCCGATCAGCCCAACGTCAAATACCCGTACGGGCCCGTGTCGATTTCCGGAAAGCGGGGCTAAGTCATGGCAATCAAAAAAGACAAGGTCGACGCCGTCATCGTGGGCTTCGGCTGGACCGGGGCGATCCTCGGCCAGGAACTCACCGACGCCGGTCTGAACGTCGTGGCGCTCGAACGTGGCGCGATGCGCGACACGCCCACCGACGCGCAGTACCCCAAGGTCATCGACGAGCTGGAGTATTCCGTGCGCGGCAAGCTGTTTCAGGAACTGGCACGCGAGACCGTCACGATTCGGCATACGCCGGACGACCTCGCCGTGCCGTACCGTCAGAACGGTTCGTTCCTGCTCGGCAACGGGGTCGGCGGCGCGGGCTTTCACTGGAACGGCATGCACTACCGCATTCTTCCCGAAGAGCTGAAGCTGCGCAGCCACTACGAGGAGCGCTACGGCAAGAAATTCATTCCGGAAGGCATGACGATCCAGGATTTCGGCGTGAGCTACGAAGAACTGGAGCCGCATTTCGATTTCGCCGAGAAGGTCTTCGGGACGTCGGGCAAGGCGGGGAATCTGAACGGCAAGATCGTGCCTGGCGGCAATCCGCGCGAGGGCGCGCGCTCGAGCGAATATCCCACGCCGCCGCTGCAAAATACCTACGGTGCACAACTCTTCGAGAAGGCGGCGCGCGAGGTCGGTTTCAATCCGTATCCGGCGCCGGCGGCGAACACCTCGGCGCCGTACACGAACCCGTACGGTGTTCGCCTTGGGCCGTGCAACTTCTGCGGCTTTTGCGAGAACTACGGTTGCTACATGTATTCGAAGGCCTCGCCGCAGACGACCATCCTGCCGGTATTGCTCAAGAAGCCGAACTTCGAACTGCGCACGCATTCGTACGTTGTAAAGGTCAATCTCGACAGCGACGGCAAGAAGGCCACCGGTGTGACATACATCGACGCGCAGGGGCGGGAAGTCGAGCAACCGGCCGATCTGGTCATCATGGCCGCGTACCAGTTGCACAACGTGCGTTTGCTGCTGCTCTCGGGCATCGGCAAGCCGTACGACCCGAAGACGGGCGAGGGTGTCGTCGGCAAGAACTACGCGTATCAGATGAACGGCGCCATCAACGTGCTGCTGCCCAAAGGCACGCAACTCAATCCGTTCGTCGGCACGGGCGCGGGCGGGGTCTCGATGGACGACCTGAACGGCGACCAGTTCGATCACGGCCCGCTCGGGTTCGTTGGCGGGGCGAGCATTCGTCACATTCGTTACGGCGGACGCCCGATCAAGATGACGCCGACCGTGCCGGGCACGCCCGCGTGGGGCAGCAAATGGAAGGCAGGCATTGCCGACGCCTATCAGCGTTACATGACCATCGGCATTTCCGGCTCGGTCATGTCGTATCGCGACGCATGTCTCGATCTCGATCCGACGTACAAGGATGCCTACGGCGTGCCGCTGCTGCGCATGACGTTCGACTGGCATGACAACGAGTACGAGATGCTCGGCTACATGGGCGACCGCATGGAAGAGGTCGGCCGCGCGATGAACCCCGAGAAGGTGTTCCGCGCCATTCGCAAGAAAGGCACGCGATACGACACGCGGATCTATCAGAGCACGCACACCACGGGCGGCGCCATCATGGGCACCAATCCGTCGAACAGTGTGGTCAACAGGTATCTCCAAAGCTGGGATGTGTCGAACGTGTTCGTGATGGGCGCATCGGCGTTCCCGCAGAACATGGGTTACAACCCCACGGGCGTGGTGGCGGCGCTGGCGTACTGGTCCGCGAAGGCGATTCGCGAGCAGTACCTCAAGAACGCTGGCCCGCTGGTGCAAGCCTGAGGAGTGCAACCATGATCCGCAAAACGATGATGAAACGCTCCGCCGGCGTGCTCGCGGCCGGTGCGCTCGCTCTCGCGGTTGCCGCCGCATGGGCGCAGAACGCAGCCGCGCCCTCCGGCGCTGCCGTCTCACCGGTCCCGACGCCTGCGGTGCCCGCAACGACCGTAGACGCCACGCATCCTGCGCAGGCGGCGCAGACACCCGCGGCCAACGATCCGCAAGCGCAGCTCGTCAGGCAAGGGGAGTACCTCGCGCGCGCCGCCGACTGCGCCGCGTGTCATACGGCGCCCAAGGGCAAGCCGTTCGCCGGCGGCCTGCCCATCGCGTCGCCCATCGGTACGATCTACTCGACGAACATCACGCCGGACAAGGACACCGGCATCGGCAACTACAGCCTTGAAGATTTCGACAAGGCGGTGCGTCACGGGATTGCCAGGAATGGCTCGACGCTGTATCCGGCCATGCCGTACACGTCGTACGCAAAGGTGCGTCCGGCCGACGTGAAGGCCCTCTATGCGTACTTCATGAATGGTGTTCAACCGGTTGCGCAGCCGAATAAGGCGACGGACATTCCGTGGCCGTTGTCCATGCGCTGGCCGTTGTCGATCTGGCGCAAGATGTTCGCCCCTGCCGTGGTTGCCGATGCCGCCTCGACCGATAACGACCCGATCTCGCGCGGGCGCTATCTCGTCGAAGGGCTGGGCCATTGCAGTGCGTGCCACACGCCGCGCGGCTTCGCGTTGCAGGAGAAGGCGCTCACCGACGACAGCACGGCGTTTCTGTCCGGCGGCGTGGTCGAGAACTTCCTCGCGAAGAACTTGCGTGGCGACGCCACCGACGGTCTGGGCAACTGGAGCGAAGGCGACATCACCGCGTTTCTCAAGGGCGGGCGCAACGACCATTCCGCAGCCTTCGGCGGCATGTCGGACGTAGTGCGGCATAGCACGCAGCACATGAACGACGACGATCTCGCGGCGATAGCGAAGTACCTCAAGACGCTCAAGCCGGTCGATCCGAACGCCAAGGCGCTCGCCTATGACGACACTGTTGCCAAGGCGTTGCGCACGGGGGCCGACAAGAGCAACGGGGCGCTCACGTTCCTCGACAACTGCGCCGCCTGCCACCGCAGTACGGGCAAGGGCTACACGCAGACCTTCCCGACGCTCGCGTTGAGCTCGACGGTGAACTCGGCCGATCCGACCTCGCTCATCCATATCGTGCTGCGTGGCGCGGAAATGCCATCGACGAAATCGGCGCCGACGCACTACGCGATGCCGGGCTTCGACGACCGTCTGACCGATCAGGATGTGGCCGATGTGCTGACGTTCGTGCGTTCGAGCTGGGGCAACAAGGCGGCAGCCGTGACGGCCTCGCAAGTGGCCAAGGTGCGCAAGAACGTGGGCGCGGCGCCTCAGCCGCAGCGGTGATCCGATCGTCCGGGTGTCGCGTGCGGTGCCTGTGATGACCGTGTGATGAAATGGAACTCCGCCTGTCATCTCGACGGGCGGAGTTTTTTTTGACGCCCACAAGCTGCCGGGCCAGCTCAGGCGCTGGCCGCCACGGGCCGGTGCATCGGCGGCACGGCACATTCGTCGTCGATAGGGAAATGCAGGGCGGCAGCGACCGCGCCGAGAATCGCCGTGGCAGCCCAGATCAGGTTGTACGACCCGGTGACGTCGAGCACGAACCCGCCCAGCCAGGCGCCGAGAAACGAACCGACCTGATGGCTCATGAAGCACACACCGAATAGCGTGCCGAGATGCCGTGTGCCGAAAACCTTCGCCACCAGAGCACTTGTGAGCGGCACCGTCCCGAGCCACGTCAGCCCCATGACCGCCGCGAAGATCACAACGCCTGCGTTCGACTTCGGCAGCAGGAAGAACAGGGCAATGGCCGCACCGCGCAGCAGATAGAGCCAACCGAGGACGTGATGCTGGCGGTAGCGTCCGCCGAGCCAGCCGCAGGCCCAACTGCCGATCATGTTGAACAGTCCGATCAGTGCGAGCGCCGTGGCGCCCAGCCCGACGGGCATGTGACACATCAGCAGGTAACCGGGCAGGTGTGTGGCGATGAAGGCGAGCTGGAAGCCGCACGTGAAGAAGCCGAGCGTGAGCAATTGGTAGCCGCGATGGGCGCTGGCCTGCCGCAGGATGTCGCGAAGGCGAACGTGGTCGCCATCCTCGGGCTTGCGCGGCACGGACGACGTCGATGCGAGTCCGGTCCCGCCCGTGCGGCGGCGGTGCATCGTCATGAACAGGCCAAGCGGCGCGGCGCAGCAAAGCACCAGCGCGAGAACGAAGAGAGAGGTCGAGACGCCGTATGTTTCGCGCAGCCCCTGCGCGACGGGTACGAGCGCCACCTGTCCGAGCGAGCCGCCCGCGCTTACCAGACCCATCGCCATTGTGCGCTTCTCCGGGGTGACGGCGCGACTCACGGCAGGCAGAACGACGCCGAACGTCGTGCAACTGATGCCCAGCCCGACGAGAACGCCCAGACCGATCACGAGCCACATGCCGGACGGTGCGAGGGCCGCCATCGCCAGCCCGCCCGCGAAGGCGAACGCGCCGGCCGCGACGACCGGGGCCGGACCGTAACGGTCGGCCATCGCGCCCGCAAACGGCTGCGCGAAACCCCACACGAGGTTATGCAGCGCGATGGCGAACGCCACGAGCGTGACGGGAACGCCACGGTCGTAGGAGAACGGATTGATGAACAGACCGAACGTCTGGCGGGTGCCCATTGCCGCGCTGAGCACGAGCGCGCCGGCCAGAATGATGAGCGTGACACGGCCCTGAAGCGAGGGCGATGCGGAAATCGGGTTTCGTGACATGATGGTGAGTCCTCCTCACCGAAGTCTCGCAACGAAATTCCCGTCTGGCAAAGGAGTTGTGTGTGGTCTCAGGTGAATTTTATTCACCCTGATGCGTGCCGGCCTGCTCGATGACCCAGTCGCGGAATGCCACGCATTCGGGGTGCGGCTCGATGTCCGGTGCGCTGATGAGCCAATAGGCCCCTTGCGATTGGGTCGTGACGTCGTGCGCCGGCACGAGAGCGCCTGTGGCGAGATAGTCGTCCGCGAGCGGCCGGCGGCCGATAACGACGCCGAGGCCCGCCATGGCGGCCTCGAATGCCATCTGAATGCTGTCGAAGCTCAGTCCGCCGCGGGTGTCGAAGTCGTCGATGCCTGCGCCCTCGGCCCACATCTGCCAGTCCTCGCTGGCGCTGCTGACGTGGATGCGGGTCGCCGCGCGCAGATCGAGATGACCGTCCTCATCCGCATGCATCGCGTGATAAGCCGGGCTGCATACGGGGACGAAACGCTCGCCGAAGAGGCGGTGCCAGGCGTCGCTTGCCATGGGGGCGCGCGACAGGCGGATGGCGAAGTCGAAGCCATCGGTCGGGAAGCCGACCTGACGGCGCGACGTGTCGACCGTGATGTCGATGCCCGGCATGCGTCGCACGAACATGTCCAGACGCGGCAGGAGCCAGCGCGAGGCGAGCGTCGGCGCACAGGTAATGGCGATGGCTCGCGAGGCGTCCGGAGTGGGCAAGCGCCGCGTGCCGGTGAGCAGCAGCGAGAACGCTTCGGTAACGTACGCCAGATAGTCCATGCCTTCCGGCGTGAGCGTGAGGCCCTGCGGCGAGCGTGTGAAGAGCGCCACGCCCAGCGTCTGCTCCAATCCGACGATGCCGTGACTCACCGCGCTCGGCGTGAGATGCAGCTCGGCGGCAGCACGTTTGAAGCTCTGGTGACGTCCCGCAGCCTCGAACAGGCGCAGGGCGGACAGCGGTGGCAGACGGGGCGGCATGGGATGGAATGGGCGAATCAGGCGGATTGGGCTGGCAGCCGTCAGACGACGGCCACGTTCGGATGCTGTCGATTTTCGCACGATGGCGTTATGCGCGGAAATGACCGGGCGGTGCCGTCGTGCGGCGTTGGCCGGCCTGCGCAAGCGGCAACTGTCATGGCTGGGCGCCGGTACAGGCCTGTCGGGATTCGGTGAACTGTACCGGGCTTCGGGCGATACGCATGCCTATGCTGTGGCTCCGCGTCTTTCAAGCGCTCGCCGTCGGCGGCGCTGGCGCGGCGTTTTCCGACCCACGATCATGACGACCGAACAATTACTGGCCTTCTGCGCTTTCGCTGTCATCACCCTGGTGACGCCGGGGCCGAACAACATGATGATTCTGGCCTCCGGGCTGAACTACGGATTCGTGCGCACGTTGCCGCATCTGGCCGGCATTGCCTTCGGCTTCGCGTTGATGGTGTTCCTCACGGGCGCCGGTCTGCATACGGTGTTCGTGCGCTTTCCGGTGATCCATACCTTGCTGAAGTACGTAGGGGCGGCCTATCTGCTGCGGCTGGCGTGGCATCTGGCACGCTCGGGACCGATGGACGGCGAGCGCCGTGGCCGCGAGCGCCCGATGGGATTCGTCGGCGCGGCGGCATTCCAGTGGGTCAATCCGAAGGCATGGGTGATGGCCGTTGGGGCGATCAGCACGTACCTGCCGAACGCGTCGCATTTGCCGGACGTCGCCGTGCTCGCGATTGTCTACGGTGCGCTTGGTGCGCCATGCATCGGTTTGTGGGCCGGGTTCGGCGTGGCGATGCGGCGTGTGCTGACCGACGCGCGTTCGGTGCGCATTTTCAACGGCGTGGCCGCGGTATTGCTCGTCGCATCGCTGTACCCGATCCTGGTGGAGTGAGCGATGGCCGCGCGGCGATGCCTGTCGTCGCGGATTGGGCGCGCGAAACTTCCATCGTTATACTGATGGTCATTGCGAATCCTTCCGCCCACCGTGAGATATCGCCATGCCTTCGACTCGTTCCCAAGCGCTTACGTCATTGCTTTTGCGTGCCCGGCGTACCTGGCGTCCTTCGTTCCGTTTCCTTCCCGCGCTCTCCTGCCTCGTTGCGGCCGCTACGCTCGCCGTGTCGCCGCTGACTTCGCTCGCCTGCACCCGCGTTGTCTACCTTGGCGCGAACGGCGACGTCATCACCGCGCGCTCGATGGACTGGCAGCTCGACGTGGCGACCAACCTCTACGTGTTGCCGCGAGGCATCGCGCGCACCGGCGAAGCGGGGCCGAACTCCATTCGCTGGACGGCGAAGTACGGCAGCGTGGTCGCCACCGGCTACGACGTGTCGACGACGGATGGCGTCAACGAGAAGGGGTTGTCCGCACAACTGCTTTGGCTCGTGGAATCGCAATATCCGAAGTTCGACAAGGACGCGAAGCCCGGCCTGACGATTGCCGCCTGGGCGCAATATGTGCTCGATAACTTTTCGACGGTGGCCGAGGCCGTCGCGGCGCTGGAAAAGGAGCCGTTCACGGTCGTGACGGATAACGTTCCGGGGGAGGACCGGCTCACGACGTTGCATCTGTCGATGTCGGACAAGTCGGGCGACAGCGCCATCGTCGAGTACATCGGGGGGCGGCAGGTGATTCACCACGGCAGGCAATATCAGGTGATGACCAACTCGCCGACATTCGATGAGCAACTCGCTCTGAATGCGTACTGGAAACAGATCGGAGGCACGACGTTCCTGCCGGGCACCAACCGGGCGTCGGACCGGTTCGCGCGCGCTTCGTTTTACATCAACGCGATCCCGAAGAGCGAGGACCCGGTGCAGGCGCTCGCGAGCGTGTTCAGCGTGATTCGCAATGCGTCGGTGCCGTATGGAATCACGACACCCGATCAGCCGAACATTTCGTCGACGCGCTGGCGTACCGTGGTCGACCACAAGCGAATGCTCTACTTTTTCGAGTCGGCGCTCACGCCCAACACCTTTTGGGTAGACCTGAACAAGGTCGATTTTTCGGCGGGTGCACCGGTCAGGCGGCTGGCGCTCGGCAAGGATCAGCGCAACACGTTCAGCGGCGAAGTGTCCGGCGAATTCAAGGTGGCACCGCCGTTTCCGTTTCTTGGACTGAAGACAAAAACGGCGGGTTGAGAGGGGGGACGCGGGGATTATTGGACGGGCGGCGTCAGGCGTCGCGGGCGGGCAGCGCAATGCCCAGCGCCTGCAACTGGCGCCTCAGGTCGTCGGGATCCTTGAAATGGATGGCCGCCAGTCCTTCCCGCGCGGCTGCGTCGACATTGCGAATGCTGTCGTCGATGAAAGCGGTTGTCTCGGGGCGAAGGGCGTAGCGCTCGATGAGAAGGCGGAAGATCGCCGGATCGGGCTTGATGATGCGCTCGCGTCCCGACACGACGATACCTTCGAACCAACCGAGAAACGGGAAGCGTTCCTCTGCGATGTGGAAGGTTTCCGCCGACCAGTTCGTGAGGGCCAGCAGCCGAAAATTGCGCTCGCGCAGCTGCGTCAGAATCTCGACCGTCCCCGCAATCTCGCCGGGAATCATTTCGGCCCAACGCTCGAAATATGCCCGGATGTTCGCTTCGTGGGCAGGATGCCGTTCGATGGCCTCGGCCACGGCGTCCTTCCAGAGACGCCCACGGTCCTGCTGCTCGTTCCACTCGGTGTGGCAGACTTCCGCGAGAAATTGTTCCATTGCCGCTTCATCCGGCCCGAAGAGTTTTCGGTAGAGGTTTCGCGGGTCCCATCGAATCAGAACGTTGCCGAGATCGAAGACGACGGTGTCGATATCGCGCGAGAGAGTGGCGGATTGGGAGTGGTGCATGCTTCCTTTCGGGGGATGTGAACGTACTTCGAAGACTACGTGGCCCCGGCCCGCAGGGCAAGGTGGGGCACGTCGCCCGTCAGGGCCGGGGGCGGATCGTGGGCGTTAGCTGGCCCCGCGCGTGGCCGATCTGCGCGATAGGGAGTGACATGGAAAACGGTACGCCGATTGGGACGTTAAAGACATGGGCGCGAACGATCAGGCGCGACGCTCGCGTGCTTTATCTGGCCGCGCGCGATCCTCGCATTCCGTGGTACGTGAAGGCGTTGGCGTTGTTCGTAGCCGGTTACGCGCTGTCGCCCATCGATCTGATCCCGGACTTTATTCCGGTGATCGGGCTGCTCGATGACGTCGTTCTCGTGCCTTTGGGCATTCTCGTCGTGGTCAAGCTGATTCCACCGGACGTGCTCGCGGAGCTCCGCGCGACGGCCACCGCAATGCAAAAGCCCGTGAGCCGCCTTGCGGCGACGGTCATCGCCGCTGTGTGGGGTGCTGCCGTTGTTGTGGGCGTGTGGCTCGCCTTTCGACATTGCGTTGCGAAATGACGCGCCTGTGCGGGAAGTGCGAACGGGCATAACCGATGGCGGAAAAGAAAAACCCCGAAGAGGCGTGCTCTATCGGGGTTTTGCGGAAAAGTGCGAACCGCTTGGGAGAGGTGTTTGGTGGAGCCGGCGGGGATCGAACCCGCGTCCGCAAGTACTCCACGACCAGTTCTACATACTTAGTTCTGTCATTTGATTTAACCGTTTTGTCGCGGACGAACACGCTACGCAACAGCGATTCACTAAGTTTTCGACCTTGGCGTCGTGACGCCACCAAGGCTTAACTGACGTATATGACCTCTGGCGGTATTGCTACCGGTCTTGCGACACTAGTCCGTCAGTGAACTAGGCAGAGGACGGCGGCCCTTAGGCTGCCAGTACAAACTTTTCGTCGTTTGCAGTTACGTTTTTCCCATTGATTAACGAGGTGACGGGTCCTCGGTATGCCCTGAGTCGCTTCGCTACCCACGTCGAAACCATGTCGGCCCCTGTGGGATGTGAATTATGACACAAATGTCTCACTTGAGTGCGAAGTCCACCCGCGTCGTCGCCCCCTTGTCCTTGATGCCGTCCGCATTGAGTTTCGGTGCCACCACGAACAGGCGGTCCGCCGCGATCTTGCCGTCCAGCCACGACCGGACCCGCTGAGCCCGACGTTCCGCCAACGCCCGCAGATCGTCGTCGTCGACCTTGACGTTCGTCGCCATGAGCTTCTCCATCTCGTCGTCGGGCAGCGACTTGGTAAAGCCGATCATGTTGCGGGGCTTGGCAAAGTCCGCCGCCTTGTACGCAGCGCTCAGGTACTTGCTGCGCTCCTCCGGCGCGACCTTCACGCTGTCCACGTCCACGCTTTCGCCCTTGCCGACCATCGCCTTGACCTTCTGGGCCTTGATCGCGCGCTCCACAGCCACGCTACGCAGGCCGTCGGTGTCCTTGGCCGGATCCACGCGGCCCACGATGTCCAGCTTGAGGGCTTCACGGTCGTTGAGCGCCTTGACCAGCGTTTCCAGACGCTTCTCGTCTTCCGGCGTCAGACGTGCGCTGCCGGGAGCGAATTCGACGTAGCCCAATTCCTGATCGCCGCCGCCGAACGCGGACGCCAGCAAACTGAACGGTGCCGTCACTGCCTTGACGATCAGGTTCACGAAGGCGCGGAAAATCACGCCGCCGAGACTGAACTGCGGATCGTCCAGCGAGCCGGAAATCGGAATATCCACGTCGATCTCGCCGCGCGAGTTCTTCAGCAACGACACTGCCAGCCGTACCGGCAGGTTGGTCGCCGTCGGGCTTTCCACGTGGTCGCCGAACGTCAACTGATCAATGAAGATGTGATTGTTCGCCGTGAGCTTCGCCTGATCGAGCAGATAGTGCACGTCGACCGTGAGCTTGCCTTTTTCGATGGGATAGCCCGCGTATTTCGTCGAATACGGCGTGAGGTTGGTCAGTTCGATGCCGTCCGCCTTGGCGCCGAGATCCACGAACGCCATCGAGGCGAGCGGATTGATCTTGCCATTGATATTAATCGGCGCGTTGCGGTTGACCTTGCCCTGCAAGGCAACTTCGGCAGGCTCGGTCGTCGCAGTGCCGAAGGCGCCGATACGGCCGCCGATATCCGTCAAGTTGGCGGTGTAGTTCGGCTTGACGAAATTGTCCGTGAAGTTGATGTTGCCGCCTTGCAGCGTGATACGTCCGATGTGGACGTCCGCAGGCAGCGCCTTGCCGGTGCCATAGCCCGGCCCACGTTCTGCCGTCGTCTTGCCCGGCGATTGCTCCTTCTTCTCGACTTCGGTGGGCTGCCCGGCTTCGACGGCCGAGGCGGCCGCATCGAGCGGAGGCTTCGCCGCAGACGCCGCATCCAGCGGTATGCCCTCGTTTGCGCGCGTCAACGAACGTGGCGCTTCCTTGCCGCCCACCACGTCGGCCAGATTCAGGCGGCCGTTGGCGTTGATGATGAGGCGCGCGTAGAAGCGCGACAGCGCAATGCTGCCCAACTGAACGTTCGGTTTGCCGCTGCCCACCGCCAGATTGATCTGCTGCACCGACAAGGCGTTCCAGCGCACGAAATCGTCGGTGGTGACCTTGTCGAGCAAACGTACGCTGCCCAGGGTGGCATCGCCACGATACGTTGCCTGCGTCGTGTCGCCCCTCATGGCGAACGTGGCACGGCCATTGCTGGAGAGCAGGGCGCTCGCAATGCTCGCGTTCAATTCGTCGCTCATGTAGGAGTCGAACGCGGCGAGATCGAGTTGCTGGGTCTTCAACTGGATATCGCCGGACAACGGTTGCGGCGTCACGTTGCCGCTGGCGTTAAGCGAGCCCTTCTTGTTGAGCGTGCCGCTGACTTCCAGCTGCAACGGCTTGCTCATGTCCTGCGACGCGCCTTGCACCTTGATGTTGAGCGGGGCGAATTTCGCGTTGATCGGACGGCCTTTGACCGCGCGGTCCTCGAAGCCGATGCTGGCGTTCTCCACGGCGACCTTGCCGACTTTCCACTGCCATGCGCCGGCGGCATCCGGTGCGCCGGGCGCCACCGCCCTGACCGAGGTGCGGCGTCCGCGCTCGGTGCCGACGCGTGCGTTGATGCCCTTGCCGTTACCCGTGGACGCCTTGGGCTGAGCGTCGCCGGTCAGGGCGAGCAGGTTGATCTTGCCGTCCTTGTCCCGGCGGGCTGCAAGGTCGAGTCCGGTGACCGTCACCTCGTCGACGACCGCCTGTCGCGCGCCGAGATCGAAGTGCGAGAGCCGGGCTTGCGCCTTCGCCAGCCTGACCGGCGCGTCGCCTTTGTGACCTGTGAACCATTCGACCTTCTCGAGCGTTGCCGTGGCCGGGTCGATCTGGACGTTCGGCTGCTTGTCCGGCGCGAACGCCGCGTTGAACCTGGCCTGCGCGCCGATCGTGCCGCTCTTCAAATCACCGGCGAGCGCTCCTTGCGCGAAGGGCAGTAATGGGGCGAGGGCGATGGCCTGGGCATCGAGTTCGCCACTGGCGTTGTACGCCGGCAGGCTGAACTGTCCATGAGCTTTGAGGGAGCCGCCGCTCTGGATGCCAAGCGACGCGTCGTATGACGCCGGATCCTTGCCCAGCGTCGAGAATTGCTTCACACCGAGCTGGATGTTCTCAAAGGAGAGGCTCGCGGGTTTCGCGCCACGCTCGTCGGTGAAACGCAGCTTGCTGTTCACGAGCGACGCTTCACCGACCAACAGGTCGAGTGGCGAAGACTGCACCGCAGCAGCGGCTTTCGTCTGCGCTGCCTCGGCGGCCGAAGCGGGCGTTGCCGGTCGAGCCGTCTGCTCGGCGGCGACCTTCGGCGCGGACCTGGCGGCTTCACTGGCCTTCGGCGACGCTGCGGCTTCGTCGACCGCCTTGCCTACGGCCTTGAGCACCGGACGCTGCGGCAGCAACGCCTTCGCCACGTTGACCGAGCCGTCCTTCTCCATCCTGACGTGTTGATCGAGCCCGTCGATCCGTACGCTGTCGATGTGATAGACATTGTTCAGCGGCTCGACCTTGCCGAGCTTGACGTCAACCTGTTTGACCGCAACGAGCGGGGATCCGTCAGCTTCGTTGACCACTGCGTCCGCCAATCCCGCAGTGCCGGTCAGCAGTACGTGATTGCCGTCCTTGTCGCGCGTGAATCGAAGCTTCAGATCGGTGCTGATCGCACCGCTCTTGATCTGCGCGGGAAAGGTGACTGGCGAGTACCCGAGATACTTCGGCACGTCGAGCCGATCGAGCTTGATGTCGACGGTCGATTCCAGCGAATCGGCGAATGGCTTCGTCTGCCCCGAGATATGGAGCGGTGCTCCATCGACGGATGCCTGAAGCAGCGGCTGCACGAAGATATCCGTGTCGGCCGGGAGATTCGCGATGAATGGCACGCCGACTTGCAGGTTGTCGACGACGTGCTTTTCGTCCTGATAGGCGTCGTCGATGCGGATCGTGCCGTTCTTGATCTGCACGTTGTTCAGCGCAAAGCGTGCCGGTTTCGACGGCTCCGGGGACGGCGGTCCCGACGTGGCGCGATCGATGATGTCCGAAAAATTGAAGCGCTGAGGCGCTGTGCGAACGATGTTGACGACCGGCGTATCGATATACAGCTCGCCGATCACCGGGGCGAATCGGAACAGCGAGCTCCACGATGCATTGAGACGCAATTCGCCGATATCCACGAATGGCTGGCCGGGTGCCTTGTCGCCGATGTGGACCTTGTGCAGGTCGAGACGCAGCGTGTACGGGTTGAAGCTGACGTCGCCCACGCTCACCGGCCGTTCGAGATAGGCGGACAGCTTGTCGACGGCATAGTGCTTGAGCGCTGCCGGTACGGTGAAGTAACCCACCACGCCGAACACGGCAATGATGCCCGCGGCCCACAGGCCGGTTTTGCGCGCGCGGCGGCGCACGTCGGGATCTCGTCCGAGCGCTTGTGCGCGGGCAAGACTCTGCTGCAAGCGGGTGCCGCCCGCGGAGGATTTCATTGAAGATTCGCGATCGTTCGCTTGCTCGGCCATGCGGTCTCCCGTAAGTAGCCAGTGAAGCATACGCCGCGCCACTGAAGCGCGGCGGGACAGTCCCGGAGCGCGGCCGCGAGACTTGCGGCACGGCTGCGGCAGGCAATGGTCAGCGTGCTATGCCGTTGACATCACCAGCGGGGCGATCGCGCCCGCGCGTTCGACGACGGCGTCGGCCTGCCATTGGGCAGGCGCGAGCAAGTCGCCGCAATAACCGTAGGCCGCAGCCACCGTTGCCATACCTGCCGCTTTACCGGCCTGCACGTCACGCAGGTCGTCACCTACATACACAATTTGCGCTGGCGCAATGCCGATGCACTCGGCGGCGTACAGCAAGGGCGCAGGGTGCGGTTTGCTATGCGGCGTGGTATCGCCGGACACCACGCAGGCCGCGCCGTCGGCAAGGCCGAGCAGTTTGACGAGCGGATTGGTCAGGCGAGCCGCCTTGTTGGTCACGATGCCCCACGGCATGCCGCGCTCGGACAGGGCCGCAAGCAGTGCGGGAATGCCGTCGAACAAATGGCTTTTCACGCACAATGCGGCTTCGTAGTTGGCCAGGAAAGCGTCTCTGAGCGACGCAAAGGCCGCATCTTCGGGCGCGACACCGAACGCACTGCCAATCAATCCGCGCGCGCCATGCGAGGCCTGCAAGCGCAGTGTTTCGTATGGGCCGGGCGGCAAGCCGCGATCCGTACGTACCTTATTGACCGCGGCAACCAGATCGGGCGCGGTGTCGGCAAGCGTGCCGTCCAGATCGAACAGGACGGCACGGATGTTGCCATGCAACGGCGTCGACACGGTGTGCTCGACAGCGGAGAGCGGGACTCGGGCGGGGGGCTCGAACATATCAGGCGTCGCGTGTGCACGCGACCATGTAGTTGACGTCGGTATCGCGATTGATCGAGTAACGCTTGCTGATCGGATTGTAGGTCATGCCGCGCATGTCGCGAACGGCGAGACCGCTGGCGCGGGCAAACGATGCCAGCTCCGACGGACGAATGAATTTCGCGTAATCGTGGGTACCGCGCGGCAACATCCGCAGCACGTATTCGGCACCGACCACGGCCAGCAGCCAGGCTTTCGGTTTCCGATTGAGCGTGGAGAAGAACACATGGCCGCCCGGTTTCACCAGCGTGGCGCAAGCGGCGACGATCGACGCGGGCGACGGCACGTGTTCGAGCATCTCCATGCAGGTGACGACATCGTATGTCCCTGCTTCACGTGCGGCGAGCGCCTCCGCAGCGATTTCTTCGTACTCGATGTGGAGACCGGCTTCGAGACTGTGCAGGTCGGCGACGCCGAGGGCTTTCTTCGAAAGGTCGATGCCCTTCACGCGGGCGCCCTGACGCGCCATCGATTCCGAGAGGATGCCGCCTCCGCAGCCGATATCGAGCACGCGTTTGCCTTGCAGCGGCACGTGTTGTTCGATCCAGTCGAGGCGCAGCGGGTTGATCTCGTGCAGCGGCTTGAATTCGCTGTGCGGATCCCACCAGCGGTGGGCCAGTTCACTGAATTTATTGAGTTCTTGCGGATCGGCGTTCATCACTTGCTCATGGACATTGACGGATTGGCGCAGGCGGGATGCGGCATGGCTGCGTGCCCTGTGTACCTGATGGTCGGCGGGCGCCGTCGAGATGGGGCAAGTATAACGAAGTGAGTATGCCCATGTCCAAAGCACGAGGCCCGGCGGGGCCTGTCCGGTCGGGAGCCGGCGAGCGTGCGGAAGGCGGCGTCCATTGGCGGGGCGTCGCCGCGGCGTGGACCGGCACCGCACGGCCACGCCGCTCCGACCCGACCTTCTGCCCGGTCGTCTTGGTCGTCCTGGTCGTCTCAAATGACAGGTCCGAAGACCTGGCTACGTAAGACGCATCGTCACCGCTAGGCCGCGGCCGGCAGATTCGCGAGCACCGCATGCGGGTCGTGATAGACGAGCCCGAGCGCGTCGGCAACGCCACGGTTCGTCACCATGCCGCGCGCGACGTTAAGACCCGCAAGAAGATGTGCATCGGCGCGCATCGCTGCCGCGGCACCGTGGTCGGCCAATTGCAGGATGAATGGCAGCGTCACGTTGTTCAGGGCAAACGTCGACGTGCGGGGCACGCCACCGGGCATGTTGGCTACGCAGTAATGCACGACGCCGTCGACAACGTAGACGGGGTCGGCGTGCGTAGTCGGATGCGATGTCTCGCAGCATCCGCCCTGATCGATCGCGACGTCGACGATGACCGAACCCTTGCGCATGAGGCCGAGCATCGGGCGGGTGATGAGTTTCGGCGCTGCGGCGCCCGGAATCAACACGCCGCCAATAACGAGGTCGGCCTCGCGCAAATGCATCTCGATGGCGTGTTGCGTCGAATGGACGGTTTGCACGCGCGCGCCGAACTGGGCGCTGATGCGTCGCAGTGCGTCGACCGACTTGTCGATGACCGTGACCTGCGCCCCAATGCCCGCCGCCACCGTCGCGGCATTGGTGCCGACGACACCGCCGCCCAGAATCACGACCTTGCCCGCTTCCACGCCGGGCACGCCGGAGAGCAGCAGGCCGAGTCCGCCATGCGATTTTTCCAACGCCGTTGCACCGGCCTGAATCGACATGCGCCCGGCAACTTCCGACATCGGCGCAAGCAGCGGCAGACCGCCGTTCGCGGACGTTACGGTTTCGTACGCAATGCACGTGGCGCCACTCTTGATGAGGTCGCGGGTTTGGTCGGCGTCGGGGGCAAGATGCAGGTAGGTGAACAGGGTGTGATGGGGCCGCAAACGGGCCCGCTCCACGGCTTGAGGCTCCTTGACCTTGACGATCAGCTCGGCGCGGTCGAAAACGTCGACGGCATTGGCAGCGATGCGTGCACCGGCGGCGGCGTAGACCGTGTCGTCCATGCCGATGCCTTCACCGGCCTGCGTCTCGACCCACACCTCGTGCCCGCGCGCCACCACTTCGCGTACGGCTGCGGGCGTCATGCCTACGCGATATTCGTGGTTCTTGATCTCCTTGGGTACACCGATCTTCATGATGCGTCTCCTTTGTTGTGATGTGACAGCAAACAGCAGGAACGGCAATGAGGCGGCTCAAAACAAAAACGGCACCCGAAGGTGCCGTTTCGTGAATCAGGCGAAGGCCGGTTGGGCCTGCGCATCGGACGCGCCACTGTAGCGCGCCACGGACAGGTCGTCGGCAAGAATGGCAGGCCGGCGGCCAGACATCAGATCTGCCAGAAGTTGCCCCGAGCCGCACGACATCGTCCAGCCCAGCGTGCCGTGGCCGGTGTTCAGGAACAGGTTGCGCAGCGCCGTGGCGCCCACGATAGGCGTGCCGTCCGGCGTCATGGGGCGCAGGCCGGTCCAGAACGATGCTTCGGCCGTATTGCCCGCACCTGGATACAGGTCGTTGACCACCATTTCCAGCGTGGCGCGCCGCGCGGGGTTGAGCGCCTTGTTGTACCCCACGACTTCGGCCATACCGCCCACGCGGATCCGATTCTCGAAACGCGTGACCGCGATTTTGTAGGTTTCGTCCAGAATCGTCGAAACCGGTGCGCGGGACGCGTCGATGATCGGCACGGTGATCGAATACCCCTTGAGTGGATACACCGGAATATCGACGATACCGCGCAGGAATGGCGTCGAGTACGAGCCGAGTGCGACGACATAGGCATCCGCACGTTGCAGCGATCCGGCGCAAACGACGCCTTCGATCTTGTCGCCGGCCACGTTAAGTCCGTCAATCGGCATGTCGTACCGGAATTTCACGCCAAGCGCCTCGGCCATGGCAGCCAGGCGCGTCGTGAACATCTGGCAATCGCCGGTTTCGTCGTTCGGCAGGCGCAGGCCGCCCGTCAACTTGTGCGAGACCGCGCCCAGAGCCGGTTCCGCGCTGGCGAGCGCCTGGCTATCGAGCAACTCGAACGGCACGCCGGCGTCTTCGAGCACGGCGATATCACGCGCGGCATTCGCCAATTGCTCTTCCGTACGGAAGAGTTGCAGCGTGCCAGCCTGACGGCCTTCGTACGCGATTCCCGTTTCTGCACGCAGTTCGCGGAAGCAATCGCGGCTGTATTCCGCAATCCGCACCATGCGCTCCTTATTGACGGCGTAACGCTCGGGCGTGCAATTGCGCAGCATCTGATAGAGCCACTTCAATTGCGTTAGCGTGCCGTCCGGGCGGATCGCGAGCGGAGCGTGCTTTTGGAAAAGCCACTTGAGGGCCTTCGTCGGAATTCCCGGCGCGGCCCAGGGCGACGCATAGCCCGGGGAAATCTGGCCGGCGTTGCCGAAGCTGGTTTCGAGCGCCGGGCCAGCCCGGCGATCGAGCACCGTGACGTCGTGCCCGGCCTTGGCCAGATAGTAGGCGCTGGTAACGCCGATGACGCCGCTGCCGAGAACGATGACCTTCATTGCGTTGACTCCTGTAAAACCATAGTTATGCAGTAATAATTCGCATGCTATTCTCGGAATGTCAGGTTTAGTTAATGTATATTGGCTGAATTCAGGAAAAAATCATGAGAGTGCAGCAGCAATCGGTTCGTACGCTGGATCGGCTCGACCGGCGCATCCTCGGGCTGCTTCAGCAAGATGGCCGGATATCCATGAAAGATCTGTCGGAGCAGGTCGGTTTATCGATCACGCCTTGCATCGAGCGGGTGAAGCGCATGGAGCGAGACGGGGTCATCATGGGCTACTTCGCCCGCGTGAATCCGGCCGCGCTTGGGGCGGCGCTGCTGGTGTTCGTCGAGATCACGCTCGATCACAAGTCGGGCAACATGTTCGACCAGTTCCGCCGGGAGGTTCTGCGAATTCCCGAGGTGATGGAGTGTCATCTGATTTCCGGCGACTTCGACTACCTCATCAAGGCGCGGATTCGCGAGATGTCCGAGTACCGCAAGTTGCTGGGAGACATTCTTCTGCAACTGCCGGGGGCCGTGCAGTCGAAGAGCTACGTGGTGATGGAGGAGATCAAGGAGACGCTCACCATCCACGTGGAAGAGTGAGTGCAGCGCGGTGCCTGCCGGTTTGCCTAAAAGAGGGGCATTTGCGGGTCGACCTTGCCGGTCGGATCCGACGCGGACGTGTGCGGTGTGTGTGTCGCGCGTCGTTGGGCGCGTACGCCGTCGCTAGCGCCGAAGCTGTCCGGCCGCACGGGATCGGGCACACGAAACTGATCGTTTCTTAATGGAGGCCGGGCCTGATTGAGGCCCAATTTGCGGGCGGCCAGATGAAACCGCTGTCGAATCAGTTCCGCGTGTAGCCCAGTACCTCGCATGCGCGTACCGAACTCGGCGCTGTTGTGTTTCCCATCCCGAACCTGTTCGATCAGGCTCATGACGTGGCGGGCCCGCATCGGGTAATTCGCTTCGAGCCAGTCGACGAACACGTCATGGACTTCCCGCGGCAATCGGAGCATCACGTAAGCGGCGTATGTCGCGCCGGCTTCGGCGGCCGTCGTCAATACCCGTTCGATATCGAAGTCGGTAAGTGCCGGCACGATCGGCGCCACGATGACACCGGTCGGAATGCCGGCGTCCGTCAGCTTGCGAATCGCTTCGATGCGCTTCGGCGGGGTGTTCGCGCGAGGTTCCATTTTGCGCGCGATCTCCGCGTCGAGCGTGCCTACCGATATGAATACTCTGGCGAGCCCACGTTTGGCCATACGCGACAGGATGTCGATGTCGCGGGTCACAAGCGCCGATTTGGTCGTGATGCCCACCGGGTGACCAAAGCGCTCGAGCACTTCGAGCACGCTTCGTGTAATACCGTATTCACGCTCGATCGGTTGGTAGGGGTCGGTGTTGGCGCCCAGCGCGAGCAAAGCTGGCTGGTACCCGCGTTTGCGTAGTTCGGCATCCAGACGCTCGGCGGCGTTGTGCTTTGCGTAGAGGCGCGTCTCGAAGTCCAGTCCTGGCGAGAGTCCCAGATAGGCGTGTGTCGGACGGGCATAACAGTATGTGCATCCGTGTTCGCATCCCCGATAGGGGTTGATCGAGCGATCGAACGGGATGTCGGCGGAGGTGTTCCGGGAGATGATGGTGCGCGCATTTTCCAGAGCGACCTGAGTCACGAATTTGACCTCGCATTCCTGGGCGATGTCCGATTCGTGGCGGCTCTCGTCGCTTTCGCGGCGGAATTCGGAGAAGCGGGATTCGAGATTGGCCGTAGCGCCTCGGCCCTTACGCGACGGGGGCGGCGCGAATGAGGATGCCATGGTTCGTCTCCTGGATGGCTGACCCTGTCACGCATGAGGAGCAGTCGCAGGGAATGAAGCTCATTATACTGTGTTTTTGTACAGTATTTGGGCGGAGGCGAAAGATGGCAAATGGACGCGCGGCGGTTGCCGCAACGAGATCGATGGGGGCGGCAACGTACTGGAAGGGATGGGCGTCGTGGCTATCGTTATGCGTCGCGTTCGGGCGTTGCTGGTGGAATGTAAGGGGCTACGGTGCGGGCGATGGCGTCGAGGGCTGCGTTGTCGGCGTTCGGGCGCTGGCGGGCAAGGTGAATGGCGCGAAGCGTCAACAACGAGTACAGGGTGGCGTGGTTGCCGCCCATCGCCGCAAGCGCTTCGGTATGGCGGGTGACGATGCCGGCGTCGCCGCGCGACACCGGCCCGGCAAGGGCGCCGGAGAGCCCGCGCTCGCGCGCCGCATTGAGCGTTCCCATGACGAGCGGCCACATGGCCTCACGGGCGTCGCTCTCAGGCAAGCCGACGGCTTTCCAGAGGTGAGTCGCCTCGTCCAGCAGGCAAAGCAGAAAGCTGGCCGCATAGTTCGCGCCAGCGTGATAACGCATGCGCTCGCCCGCCGGAATCGACAAGGGACGGCACCCTATGTCGCTTGCGAAACGTTGAAGGATTTCGTTCAACGGCGCTTCGGCCTCGATGGTGATCGCGCTGCCGGACAGGCGGGCGGCATCGTCGTCGAGTCCGGCGAAAAGAAAAAGCGGATGGAAACCGCCAATTTGCCCGCCGCTTCTTGTCGCAGGCGCGAGCAGCCCGACTTCGGACGCGCCGCTGCAATGCACCAGCGCCTGACCGGCTTGGGGGGCGAGGTGGGCGGCGCAGTCGGCAAGGGCGTCGTCGGAAACGGTGAGAAAGATCAGATCGGCGCGCGAAAAGATGGCGTGCATGTCACCGGGGCGTTCGAGGGGCAATACCGCGCATTCCGGCAACGTGCTCGCGATGTGCTGCGCGCTCTCGATGCGCCGGCTTGCGACGACCTCGACTCGATATCCCGCATCGCTCGCTGCCTTGGCCAACGCGCGAGCCACACGCCCGGCGCCAATGAAGCCGAGCGTCGGCCGAGCGGGAAGGGAATTGGCGGTGGGTATCACCATCGGCGATTACTGCGACAGGCGGTTCGGGGTGTCGTGAATTTCGAAATAAGTCTGGAACGCGACGGCAAGACCGACCATCATCAGCATGGCGCCCACAAACAACGACACACTGACGATGATCACGGCGATCCAGCCGGAGCGGGACTTGTTCGCAACGTGGGTATTGAACTGGGCGTTCCAGCGCTCGTCGGGGCGCAGTCCGTAGACGATCGCCGCGAGAAAGGCGGAAAACAGCGAGATGGCGCCCAGAATCGTCAATACCCAGCCCGCGAGGGAATGCAGTTCGCTCGTTACCAGAAGACCCCAGCCGGCCACGCCGCATGCCGAACCCACAATGTGGGCCCAGCCGAAGCGATCGCGCAGGCCATACAAATAGAAGCGATGCAGGCCGAGTGTGCCGAACAGCATGGCCAGGCCGGCGGTCAGGGTCTTGGATTTATAAGCGACTGCGTTCATTTGGAATCGTTATCGGGCAGGCGTTTCGCGAAGGACTTCGACAAGCGTCCAGCGCATGTTCGACGCGTCGGCGGGCGGATTGGCGACCGGTTCGCCGTGAATTTTCACGCGATATTCTACGCCGGGCTTCCACTCGAAGCCATCGATGTGGGCGTACCACAGTTCCCATTGCGATTTTCCGGTGTCATCGGCAGGGCGCACGCGCAAGCACTTGCGCGGAGCGACGCCCATGCAATCCGCCATCTGCGAGTCGATATCGAGAATGCGGTCCTCCGTCTTCGTTGCCCGGCTCGTGTCTGCCACCGTACGGTTGAGCAGCGTTTGCGAGGCATAAGTCAGCGTCTCGCCGTTCGGTGCACTCAGAATCAACTGCGTGTCGCGGCGCTCAAAGCGAGTCACGCTCGGAAGGGTTTTCAGATAGCGGGTCTCGAATGCCATGGAATCCGCGCATGCCATTCGCGTCGCGGCAGGGGCCTGGATGGTGACTTGCCCCTTGGCCGGACCGATCGTGTACTGGCCGAAAATTCGATTGCAGCCGCCGGTGCCGGAGAAGGCGCCCTTGTCGTTGAACGTCAGATTGATCACGCGGCCTTCGGGCATGCTCGGCGCATCGCTTGCGCCCTCCCATTTCACCAGTTGCCAAGTGCCGAGAATGTCGGCGGGTGCCGTCGCGGCAGCCGTGCTATCGGTCTCTGAGGGTGGTTTTGCACCACCTCCCGACGGCGCAGCGCACCCCGCAAGCATGGCGGCGGGAATTAGCAGGGTCGCCAACGACGTGGCGAACGAGGAAGGCAGGAACGAGAGCAGGCGTTGAGTCATGATTTTGTCTGGGCGTAGTTGCGGAGAGGGCAGGGACGGCCGAAATATCTCGTTGAACAGCGGGTGGTTTGTTCCAACGGTGCCGTGAGTACCATGACCCGTTGACCGAGGGCACAGCGGGACAGTTCCTTGCGTAGGGCTGAGGACATTTCCCAATGGGGCGCATGGACTCTCATGGATGGCCTCAGGGCTTGCGGTACGTAATGCGATATATCGCACCGGCGTAGTCATCACTAATTAGCAGTGAGCCGTCCGGTAACGTCAACAGGTCGAGGGGGCGGCCCCACACGGCATCGTCGTCACTCAGCCAGCCCTGTGCAAAGACATCTTGCTTCGCCACTTCGCCCTTTGCATCCAGCGTAATGCGCACAACCCGATAACCGACCTTGCTGCTGCGATTCCATGAACCGTGCTCCGCAATAAAGATACTCCCCTGATATTCCGCGGGGAATTGCTTTCCTATATAGAAGCGCATGCCGAGGGCCGCGACGTGCGCGCCAAGTTTCGCTTTTGGGGGTGCGAAGCTGCGGCATGCCTTCTCGCGACCGAAGTCGGGGTCCGCGATGTCGCCCGCGTGGCAGTAGGGAAACCCAAAGTGCTCGCCGACGGTGCTCAGCCGGTTCAACTCGTCGTCGGGGACGTCGTCGCCCAGCGAATCGCGGCCGTTGTCGGTGAACCATAGACTGCGTGTGCCCGGCTGCCAGTCGAATCCCACGGTATTGCGCACGCCACGGGCGACGACGCGCCAATCGGTGCCATCCGGTTTCATGCTCCCGATTATCGCGTAGCGATTTTCGTCTCGTTGGCATGCATTACAGGGCGCGCCCACGCCCACATACAGGCGCTGATCGGGACCGAAAGAGATGTACCGCCAGCCGTGGTGCGTGTCGGACGGAAGTTTGTCGTAGACCGTTGCCGGCTTACCGGGATTGTCCAGGTGCGCTTCGATATCGTCGAGTTTGACGATGCGCGACACGGCCGAAATATATAGTGTCCCGTTACGCATGGCGACGCCGACAGGCATGTCGAGGCCCGAGGCAACCGTGCGAACCTTGGCGGCATAGGCCCGTGAGGGGTCGAGGGTGATGGCGTAGACATTGCCCTGGGCGCGGCTTCCGACAAATAGCGTGCCCTTGGGGCCTAGCACCATGCCTCGCGCGCCGGGCACCTGATCGGAGAGAACTTCGACGTGAAAACCCGGCAGCAGGGACAGCCGTTCGATCGGAAGGGCGTCGCGTGCGGCAGTGAGTTGAGCGGCGCACAGGAGTGTCGCGCCGAGAAGGAGTCGCCATCCATCGGGAAATCGTCGCATTCAGGACTCGCTTCACGCAAAAGGATGCGTGCATTGTAGACCAGCGCTTGCTGGGGCGTGGCGCCGCCGCACAAGTGGCCCAATACTGGCGCGGCTCGGCGGGACGTCCTTCCCATTTGGCGAAGTGTTTGTTTTGACGAGGATTTTGCGCTATAATCACGCGTTTTCTGTCCGAACACTTCTGGATTCACAAGGATTTAATATGGTCGTTATCCGCCTGGCTCGCGGCGGCGCGAAGAAGCGCCCGTTCTACAACATCGTTGCAACCGACTCGCGTAACCGCCGCGATGGCCGCTTCATCGAGCGTATCGGCTTCTACAATCCGGTCGCTGCCGAAGGCACGGAAGGTCTGCGTATTGCTCAAGACCGTCTGACGTACTGGCAAGGCGTTGGCGCACAACTGTCGCCGACCGTGGCTCGTCTGATCAAGCAAGGCGCCAAGGCGGCTGCCTAAGCTTTCAGATAGTCGAGTTGTACGCATTGCTGTCGGTTTGCCGATGGCATGAGAATTGAACGGCGGTGCCTGTTCCTGAGTGATCCGGAGCAGGCACCGCCGTGTGTACGTCACAAGGTTGGATTGGCATGGTTCGTTCCGCACGTGAGCGGGTACCGCTGAAGATCGGTGCTGAAGCGCGTCGCGCCTCCGGCATGCGCGCGGAGCAGGTGCTCGCCCCGGTAACCGAGGTTCCGGACGATCTCGTCGAGCTTGGTTACATCGGCGATGCCTACGGGATTCGCGGTTGGATCAAGGTGCAGCCGCACACGGGAGAGGGCGAAGGCCTTTTGTCCGCAGACTGCTGGTACTTCCGTCGTCCCGGCGAATCGGCCTATACCAAGGCCAACGTGCTTTATAGCCGAGGGCACTCAGGGACCGTTGTTGCGCAATTGCGCGGCAGCGAGAACCGTACTGCTGCCGAAGCGCTCAAGGGCCTTCAGGTCTGGGTGCCGCGCAGTGCATTTCCGACTGCCGGGGAAGACGAGTTCTACTGGGTCGACCTTATTGGTGCTCAGGTGACGAATTTGCAGGACGAACGGCTTGGCAAGGTCGTGGGGCTGCTCGATAACGGCGTGCACACGGTGTTGCGTGTGGCGTACGACGTGCCCGCCATCGACGACAAGCCGGCGAAAACCGCCGAGCGGTTGATTCCGTTCGTTGGCCAGTATATCCAGATCGTTGACACCAAAGCCGGGCGCATTGTGGCCGACTGGGGGCTCGATTACTGAAGTGCCGATTGTACCGATTGACCGCCCGGTCGTTATTGCGTCCGGGCTCCACTGGACGGAACCGGTTTGATGCAGTTCGACGTCGTCACGCTCTTTCCCGAAATGTTTCGGGCACTGACCGACTGGGGCGTCACCAGCCGGGCGCTCAAGCAGTCGCGCTACGGTTTGCGGTTTTGGAATCCGCGTGATTTCACGCACAACAACTACCGCACGATCGACGATCGGCCGTATGGTGGAGGCCCTGGCATGGTGATGCTTGCCAAGCCGCTGGACGACGCGATTGCCGCCGCAAAGGCCGCTCAGGCGCAAGCCGGTGTGCCGCGTGGCCGGGTGCTGTTGATGTCGCCGCAAGGCAAACCGCTGACGCATCGCCGGGTGGTGGAGTTGCGTGAGCAGGAGCAGGGGCTGATTCTGCTCTGCGGCCGTTATGAAGCCATCGATCAGCGTTTGATCGATCGTGTCGTGGATGAAGAGATCAGCGTCGGCGATTTCGTGCTGTCCGGCGGTGAGTTGCCGGCGATGGCGCTGATGGATTCGCTGATTCGACTGCTGCCAGGCGCGCTCAACGACGAGCAGTCCGCGGAGCAGGACAGTTTCGTCAACGGTTTGCTCGACTGCCCGCATTACACGCGGCCGGAAGAATACGAAGGCGTGCGCGTGCCCGATGTCTTGTTAGGCGGGCACCACGCGGAGATTGAAAAATGGCGGCGCCGCGAGGCGTTGGCCAATACCTGGCGCAAGCGTCCCGACTTGATCGAGAGCGCACGCGCCAACGGATTGCTCAGTCGTGCCGATGAGGCATGGTTGGCAAGCCTGCGGGCCGATACGTCGGCCAAGTAGGTTCGGATGTCGTCATGGGGACGGCATTCGGTTTGACCCCATCCTCTGTCGGGGCCGGCTCGCCGGTATATAACGTCGACACGATGGCACAAGGAGTGGTAAATGAATCTGATCGCCAAGATCGAGCAAGAAGAAATCGCGCGTCTGACCGCGAACAAGACGATCCCCGAATTCGCCCCGGGCGACACCGTGATCGTCAACGTGAACGTGGTTGAAGGTAACCGCAAGCGCGTTCAGGCCTACGAAGGCGTCGTGATCGCCAAGCGTAACCGCGGCCTGAACTCGGGCTTCATCGTTCGCAAGATTTCGTCGGGTGAAGGCGTTGAGCGTACGTTCCAGACGTACTCGCCGCTGATCGCCAGCATCGAAGTCAAGCGTCGTGGTGACGTTCGTCGCGCCAAGCTGTACTACCTGCGCGAGCGTTCGGGCAAGTCGGCACGTATCAAGGAAAAGCTCACGTTCAAGAGCAAGCCTGCCGCCGCCGAGTAAGTCGGACGCTGCTACGCTTGGCGACCTGTGGCCGGGCGCAGCAAAAGCTGCATGGAAAAGCACCCTTCGGGGTGCTTTTTTCGTTCTGCTATATCGCGCTTCGTCGCATTACATCGTGCGGCATCGCTTCGATACCGATGCCGCAGCGCGTCATGAATCGGGTATGCCGCGAATTGCCATGGGAATCGCATTTTCTTCGCGTGTACGCGTTTTCAGCTTCCTCGCTAAAATAGTGAGGTTTTCTACCTTGCAAAGGTCTACGTGGCCCCACCCCTCATCCTGCATCCTGAAGCGTTACCCATCGTCGCGACGGGCGAGGGTGAGCCTGCGGTGCCGGCAGAGCGGTTGACTCCCGCAGCGCTGCGAGACCGTTTGGCCAGTCCCCCGATCTGGACGCCGGAGTCGGGCGTCGTAGAACCGGCTTCCCCCTCGATGTTCACCCCACGCGCCGCCGCGGTCCTCGTACCTCTGGTGATGCGGCCGCATGGTACGACAGTGCTCCTCACGAAGCGGACCCAGCATCTGAGCACGCACGCCGGCCAGGTGAGCTTTCCCGGTGGTAGCCGCGAGCCCGACGACCCCACGCCGGTTGCGACCGCCTTGCGCGAATCGAACGAGGAAATCGGGCTGGATGCGGGGGCCGTGGAAGTCATCGGCAGTTTGCCCGACTACGTCACGGGCACGGGGTTTCGGGTGGCGCCGGTCGTCGGACTGGTCAAGCCGCCGTTCGATCTCGTCGCCGATACTGGCGAGGTGGATGAGATATTCGAAGTGCCACTGGATTTTCTGATGAATCCGGCGCACCACCAGATTCGCGTCTTCAACTATCAGGTCGGGGAGCGCCGCTTTTACGCGATGCCCTATCCGAAGCCGGCCGGTGGCGAGTATTTCATTTGGGGTGCGACGGCCGGCATGCTGCGTAATTTCTACCAGCTTTTGCGGGCCTGACGCAAAACACCATCCAATCCCGCGGACTGCACGCCCCAACGATGCAGTGAGCGCGTCGCTGAGGCGCATGGGGCGGGCATTTGCGAGAAGCTGTGCTATCGTTACACCATTCCGTCTGGCGATCCGATAGCACGCATGACATTCTTCTCGGTACTCCTCGCGCTGATCCTCGAGCAGGTGCGTGCCCTCTCCACGCAAAACCCGGTCTACAACCTGATTCGCTCCCACGCGACACACACTTCGCAGTCGTTTGACGCCGGTGCACCGCGTCATGGCGTGCTCGCCTGGCTGGTCGTCGTCGTGCCGTTCGTGCTCGCTGTCGGCGTTATCTATTATCTGCTGATGCGGATCAACATCTTCCTGGGTTTCGCCTGGAACGTGCTGATCGTCTATCTGACGATGGGTTTTCGCCAGTTCAGCCACTATTTCACCGACATTCACGTTGCGTTGAATAACGACAACGTCAACGAAGCGCGGGAAATCCTCCGCCAATGGATTGGCATCGACACTGTCGACATGCCGGTGGACGAAATCGTGCGCCATACGCTGTTGCATGCCGTGATTGCCTCGCATCGTCACGTTTTCGGTGTGTTTTTCTGGTTCTTGATGCCGATCGGTCCGGCGGGGGCGGTGTTGTATCGGCTTGCGGAATACCTCTCGCGCCGGTGGACGGAAGCCGTACCGGATCGCAGCCCCGCATTCGGCGCGTTCGCGCGAAAGGCGTTCTACGTGATCGATTGGGTACCGGCACGACTCACCGCGATTGGCTTTGCGATCGTCGGCAATTTCGAGGATGCGATCTACGCGTGGCGTCACTACGCGAAGCAATGGCCGAACGAGAACGAGGGCATTCTGCTGGCGGCCGGCAGCGGTGCGTTGGGCGCACGCCTCACCGGGCCGTTGGCTGAAGTTTCCAGCGTCGACGCGCTCAACCAGGGTGATGATGCAGTACTGCCCGTGGGAAGCGAATGCACGCCGCGTACCTTGCAAGCCGCGGTGGGGCTGGTTTGGCGCGCGGTACTGCTGTGGATGCTGCTTTTGCTCCTGCTGACCCTGGCGGTCTGGCTCGGCTAACGCACCCGTCGCGCCATTACAAAGAAAAACCCCGCAAACGCGGGGTCAGATTGCTGACAAACCCTCGCCAAGTGCGAGGGTTTTGTTTTTTAATAGCAGGATGCTAAAGATCCCGACGCCCACGCAGCACGAACTCGAGATGGTGACGCTCGAGGAACTCGTGCCGAAGGACCACCTGCTGCGCCAGATCGACGCGGCAGTGGATTTCGAATTCATCCGCGAAAAGGTCGCGCATCTGTACTGCGCAGACAACGGTCGTCCGGCGCTCGATCCGGTGGTGATGTTCAAGCTGCTGTTCATCGGCTACCTGTTTGGAGTGCGCAGTGAGCGGCAGTTGATGCGCGAGGTCCAGGTCAACGTCGCCTATCGGTGGTTCGCCCGGTTTCGGCTGACCGACAAGGTGCCGGATGCGTCGACGTTCTCACAGAATCGCCGCCGACGCTTCACGGACACGACGGTGTATCAGGAGATCTTCGACGAGATCGTGCGCCAGGCGATGGGCCGTGGTCTGGTCGATGGCCGGGTGCTGTACACCGACAGCACGCACCTGAAAGCCAACGCGAACAAGAACAAATTCGACGTGGTAAAGCTGGAACAGACGCCTGCGGCCTATCTGGAGAAGCTCAATGCGGCAGTGGATGCGGACCGGGCCGCGCATGGCAAGAAGCCGCTGAATCGCGACGGCGATGAGCCGCCGTCGAGCAAGGACACCAAGATTAGCCGGACCGATCCGGACAGCGGCTACATGGTGCGGGACGACAAGCCGAAGGGGTTCTTCTATCTGGACCACCGCACGGTGGACGCGAAGCACGCGATCATCACCGATACGCATGTGACGCCGGCCTCGGTGCACGACAGCCAGCCGTATCTGGAGCGGCTGGATCGACAGCGCGAGCGCTTCGAGTTCAAGGTGGAAGCGGTGGGGCTGGATGCTGGCTACTTCACGCCGGCGGTGTGCCAGGGGCTCGAGGAGCGGGAGATTGCCGGGGTGATGGGCTATCGCACGCCGAACCACAAGCCGGGGCTGTTCTACAAACGGCAGTTCCAGTACGACGCGTACCGCAACGAGTACGTGTGCCCGCAGGGACAGGCGCTGCCGTACAGCACGACTAACCGGCTCGGCTATCGGGAATACAAATCCGATGCTCGGATATGCCGGTGCTGCCCGGTACGAGCACAGTGCACGAACAGTGCCAACGCGGTGAAGGTGGTGACGCGCCATGTCTGGGAGCGCGCCAAGGAGCGGGTGGATGCGAGGCGGCTGAGCGAGTGGGGGCGACGCATTTACGCGCGGCGCAAGGAGACGGTGGAACGCAGCTTCGCCGATGCCAAGCAACTGCATGGGCATCGCTATGCGCGCATGCGCGGGCTGCGCAAGGTGGCCGAGCAGTGCTTGTTGGCTGCGGCGGCGCAGAACATCAAGAAAATTGCGATGCTGGTGGCGCGCCTACGGGCGCGTTTAGGCGAGCGTTCGTACCTCTGGCGCCCGTTTCGGTGGCTCATGAGCGTCCTGAGGGCTTGTCTCTCAATGTGCGCGCCCTTACGCTGCCCATTCGCCCTTGCCTAAAAGCCAAAAACCCCTCGCTCCGAAAAACGAGGGGTTCGTCAGCAATCTGACCCCGCAAACGCGGGGTTTTTTGTTGCCCGATGCCGCAACCTCTCACCACTCAATACGGAATCTGCTGTTCCGACTCGTGAACGAGCTGCGCGTAGAGCGCGTGGCGCTGCTGAGAAATTCGTCCGTCGGCGACAGCCTCGAGAATGGCGCAGCCTGGCTCCCTCAGGTGATGGCAATTGTAGAACCGGCATCCGGTGAGTAGAGGACGAAACTCGGGAAACGCCCGCTCCAGCGCACCTTCCTTCAAGTGATGCAGTCCGAACTCCTGGAAGCCCGGGGAATCGATGAGCAAGCCGCCGTCGGGAAGATGGAAAATCCGCGTGAAGGTCGTCGTATGCTTACCGGAATTCAGGACAGTGGAGATTTCGCGTGTTGCGGCATCGGCATTGGGCACCACGAGATTCACCAGACTCGATTTCCCCATCCCGGACTGACCGAGCAACAGCGATGCCTGATCGGCCAGGCGAGGGAACAGCAACGCCTTTGCCGCGTCGGGATCTGCACGCACTGACAATTCGAGTACTTCATATCCCAGCGCCCGGTACGGGGAAAGGCGCTCGCGGGCGGCGGGCAGTGCGTCAGTCACATCCGTCTTGTTGAGCACGATCAGCGGGCGCAGTGCATTGGCCTCCGAGGCCACGAGCGCCCGGCCGAGCAGGTCCTCGCTGAAATACGGCTCGGTCGCCAGCATGATGACCAACTGATCGATGTTGGCCGCGAAAAGTTTGCTTTTGAACTGATCCGACCGATAGAGCAGATTGCGGCGCGGCAGAATTTCCTCGATGACACCCTGGTCGCCCGTGCGTGCCCAAGCGACTTCGTCGCCGACGGCGATCTCGCTCTTCTTGCCGCGAGGGAAGCACAGCACGGTCTCGCCGTCGTCGGCTTCAACGACATAGTGACGTCCGTGGGCGGCGGCGACGCGGCCGTGGCGTCGTTCCTGTGCGGTCGTCTCGATACCGGCTGCCTTAGCTTTGGCGCCGCGCTTCATGCGTGCCCCAGCAGACGGTCTATGCGCTGCGAAGCGGGCGGATGCGAATAATAGAACGCGGTGTAGACGGGGTCGGGCGTCAATGTGGACGCGTTGTCCTGATAAAGCTTGACTAGTGCGTTTACCAGGTCGCTGGCCTGCGTCTGGCTGGCGGCGAACGCATCGGCTTCGAACTCGTGTTTGCGCGAGCTCAGGCTGCTGAGCGGGCTCGCAAAGAACCCGAACACAGGCAACACCAGGAAGAAGAGCACCAGCGCGAGCGCGTTGTTGCTACCCGTCATCGATGGCATTACCCCCAATTCCGTGTAGAACCATGTCCGGCCGGTAAGCCAGCCCAGCAGGGCGAGAAACGCCAGCGACAGCGCAAAGGCGACGGCCAGGCGCTTCGTGATGTGGCGGCGCTTGAAGTGGCCCAGTTCATGCGCCAATACGGCTTCGATCTCGGCGGGCGAGAGCCGCTCGATCAGCGTATCGAAGAACACGATGCGCTTGGCCCGCCCGAATCCGCTGAAATAGGCGTTGCCGTGTGCTGAGCGCTTCGAGCCGTCCATCACGAAAAGCCCGCGCGCCGCGAAGCCACAGCGCTGCATCAGCCCTTCGATGCGCTGGGCCAGGGACGCGTCCGAGAGCGGTTCAAACTTGTTGAACATCGGCGCGATCACGTGGGGGAAGATGAACTGGACGAACAGGTTGAACGCGACCCACACGACCCATGTGTAAATCCACCACAGCGGTCCGGCGCGATCCATCAACCACAGCACGACGAACAATAGCGGCAATCCCAGCACTATGCCCACGGCCGTGCCCTTGACCATGTCGGCGACGAACAGCCCCAGCGACATGCGATTGAAGCCGAAACGCTGTTCAATGACAAATTGCCGGATATAGGTAAAGGGCAGGTCGACGGCACCTGAAATCAGCAGCACGGCGGCGATCAGTGCGATTTGACCGACGTAGCCTTCGCCCAGCCACCCGGAGATGCCGATGTGCAGCACGTTCAGACCGCCGAGCAGCGTGAAGGCGACGAGCAGCACCGCTTGCGCAAAGACTTCGGCCATGCCGAGCCGTGTGCGGGCCACGGTGTAGTCGGCCGCGCGCTGATGATCGGTCAGCGTGATCGTGCCGGCAAAACGCTCGGGAACGGCGGCCCGGTGGGCGACGACGTGGCGGACCTGACGGGCGGCCAGCCAGAGCTTGGTCATGACCATTGCCAGCAGGAAGATCACGAAGAGATAAGTGAACATGCGCTTTAGGAGAATCCGAAATATGCGAGAATTATAAGTTCTTTCGACCGGTGAGGCGCCGTGCCGGTCGCCTACCGACGCGTTTTCCAGAGTCTTCCGATCATGTCTTCCATTCCATCCCAAAATCCCACGCTTGCCGAGGCCGAAACCACGCTCGCACGCGCCGAGTTCAATTTGGTCTGGCTCGACATGGAAATGACGGGCTTGCAGCCCGATAGCGACCGCATCATCGAGGTGGCAGTCGTCGTTACCGACTCCGCGCTCACGCGTCGCATCGAAGGCCCGGTGTTCGCGATCCATCAGTCGGACGCGGTGCTCGATGGCATGGACGACTGGAACAAGTCGACGCATGGCCGCTCAGGCCTGATCGACCGTGTGAAGGCGTCGGCTGTGGATGAGGCGTCCGCAGAGACGCAACTGATCGAGTTCCTGAGCCAGTACGTGCCGCCCAACAAGTCGCCGATGTGCGGCAATTCGATTTGCCAGGATCGTCGCTTCATGGCGCGCTATATGCCGAAGCTCGAAGCGTTCTTCCATTACCGGAATCTGGACGTCAGCACCCTCAAGGAACTTTGCCGCCGATGGGAACCCACCGTCTACAAGGGCTTCACCAAGCGCGCTGCCCATACGGCACTGGCCGACATTCACGAGTCGATCGACGAGTTGGTGTATTACCGCGAACACTTCCTCAAGACCGAGGTGCCGGCGACTACCGTCTGAGGTGTGCGCGAGCCCATGTACAAACGCCAGCGATGTCGCTGGCGTTTTGTTTTGGCGCGGCAATACGGTCCAATACCATCCAATACGGTCCCATGACGGGGCCACCCGTCATGCGTGTCAGCCAGGTTTCGGCGCTCGAATCGCGTTCTTGGGACGGAAGGCTTTGCACACGGCGTCGTTCGTCTCGATGTACGGGCCGCCGATCAGATCGATGCAATACGGCACCGCCGCAAAGATCCCCGGTACGATCGATTGACCATCGGCATCGCGCAGTCCTTCGAGGGTTTCCTTGATGGACTTCGGCTGGCCCGGGAGATTGATGATGAGCGCCGCGTGATCCGCGGTTTCGCGAATCACCGCTACCTGACGCGACAGAATCGCCGTCGGCACGAAACGCAGGCTGATCTGGCGCATCTGCTCGCCGAAGCCTGGCATTTCCCGGGTGCCCGCGCGAAGCGTGGCTTCGGGCGTCACGTCGCGTCGGGCAGGGCCGGTGCCTCCGGTCGTCAGCACCAGATCGCACCGAAGGGTGTCGACGAGCTCGATCAGGGTCGCGGTAATGCCTTCGGCCACGTCGGGGATCAGGCGCGTTTGCGTCACCCACGGCGAGGCGAGCGCGCCGCCCAGCCACGCCTCGAGTGCTGGAATGCCTTGATCCTCGTAGGTGCCCTGGCTGGCTCTGTCGCTGATCGACACGAGGCCTACGCGAAGTTCGTCAGGATGTGAGCGCGCGACCATCAATAATCCTCACGCGTTGGGAATTCCGGCAGACCGTCATCGGCATCGTCCGAACTTTCGGCCTCTGCCGCGCCGGTGCCCAGCAGGTCCTTGAGCACCTGAAACAATTCTCGAAAGGCCTTTGGCGGCTTCTGCGCCGCCTGCTCGCGGCGGGCGTTGCGAATCAGCGTGCGCAATTGCTGAGCGTCCGCGCCCGGATGCTGAGTGACCAGTTCGGTGAGGGCTTCGTCCTTGGCCAACAGGCGTTCACGCCAGCGCTCCAGTGCGTGGAGCTTGGCGGTTTCCGCCTTGGAGACGCCCTTGATGACGTCCAGCGCGCGTCGAATGGCCTCGATTTCCTTCTCGTCGAGCGTGCGCATCTGCTTGCCCACGTACTGCAATTGACGGCGGCGGCCTTCGTGCGCGGTGATGGTGCGGCAATCGCGAACGGCGCGTTCGAGGTTCTCGGGCATCGGCACGCGGGCGAGCGCGTCCTTGGCCAGATTGACCAGTTCTTCGCCCAGATCCTGAAGGGCATGCGACTCGCGCTTGCGTTGGGATTTGCTCGGGCCTTCGTCGGAAAGCTCGCTGTGGGCGATACGGTTAAAGCGTTGAATGTGCGTCATAGCCGCTATTGTAACGCGGCGCGCGGCGTCCAAATAGTTGCCAGGGCGGCGCACGACGGCGGGCAAGTCGCGCTAAGATGGCGGTTCCTAATCAGCCACTGACCGAATCGCGCCGATGTCCCAAGCGACCCAGCACTTCACGCATACCCAGGACCAACTCAAGGAAATCGTCAGCGACGTGTTGCAGTACGCCCGCTCGCTCGGCGCAACCGACGCGGCGGCCGAGATATCCGAAGGCGACGGCCTGTCGGTCTCGGTGCGGCGCGGAAAGGTCGAGACCATCGAGCGTAACCGTGACAAGCTGGTCGGCGTCACCGTATTCATCGGTCAGCGACGCGGGAATGCCAGCACCTCCGACTTTTCACGCAAGGCGCTGCATGACACGGTCGACGCTGCCTACAACATCGCCCGCTTCACCGCGGAAGACGATTGTGCCGGCCTCGCAGAATCCGAATTGCTCGAAATGCATCCGCAGGATCTGTCCCTGTTCCACCCGTGGAGCATCACGGCGGACGAGGCGGTCGAACTGGCGCGCCGTGCCGAGAAAGCTGCGCTCGACGTGAGTCCGGTCATCCGCAACTCCGAAGGCGCGGCCGTTTCCGCCCAGCATTCGCAGTTCCTTCTCGGCACCACCCGCGGTTTCCTCTCCGGCTATCCGTATTCGCGTCACTACCTGTCGGTGTCGCCGATTGCAGGCTCCGGCAGTCATATGCAGCGTGACGATTGGTACTCCTCCAAGCGCGCCGCCGCCGATCTGGCGTCGCCCGAGGCGGTCGGCCGATATGCGGCCGAGCGTGCCCTGGCACGTCTGAATGCCCGCAAGCTGTCTACGCGCAAGTGTGCGGTCCTGTTCGAAGCACCATTGGCAGCGGGCTTGCTCGGTGCGTTCGTTCAGGGAGTGAGCGGTGGTGCGCTCTACCGCAAGGCGACATTCCTGGTGGACACGCTCGGCAAGCCGGTGTTCGCTGATCACGTCGGCATCCATGAAGATCCGCACGTGCCCCGTGCGATGGGCAGCGCCCCGTACGATGAGGAGGGTGTGAAGACCCGTGCCCGCCACGTGGTGAGCGACGGTGTGGTCCAGGGCTACTTCCTGTCGACCTATTCCGCACGCAAGCTCGGCATGCAAACGACCGGTAACGCCGGCGGGTCGCACAACCTGCGCATGTACAGCAAGCTCACGGCGCCGACCGACGACTTCCGTGCCATGTTGCGCAAGCTCGGCACCGGTCTGCTGGTGACCGAATTGATGGGGCAGGGCGTGAACTATGTCACTGGCGACTATTCGCGCGGCGCGTCGGGTTTCTGGGTCGAAAATGGCGAAATTCAGTACCCGGTCGAGGAAATCACGCTGGCGGGCAATCTGAACGACATGTTCAGGCAGATCGTCGCGATCGGCGCGGACACGCTGGTACGCGGTACGAAGGAAGTCGGGTCAGTCCTGATTGAACAAATGACCATTGCCGGTCATTGATGCTGCGAAACGCCGTCGTGGCGCCACAAACGCGTTGCATTTGTGCGCCATTGCGGGGCAAATGCTCAATTATCGTGTCCGGACGAGGCAGTTTGCGATATGCTTAGGAGTTTTCTTAAGCCGTGGCTTAAGAACAGATACGGTAGTTAGGGTAATGGGCGCGCTCATAAGGCGCGCCTTCTCATAACTAGAGACTAGGTATTGGAGGAAGAGGACTCATGAAAAGCACCATGACCAAGTTGCTGAGCGCGCTTGTCGCTACGGGGATGGTGGCTGCGGCCCACGCAGCCGATCTGAAGATCGGTGTGGCCGAAGCACTGTCGGGCGGTGCTGCACAATACGGTGCGGCCATCAAGAACGGTTTCCAGCTCGCTGCTGACGAAATCAACGCCGCCGGCGGCATCAACGGCAACAAGCTCGTGCTTCAGATCGAAGACGAGCAGGGCAAGAAGGAAGAGGCGATCAACGTTTTCAAGAAGCTGATCTTCCAGGACAAGGTGCTCATGGTCTTCGGCCCGACGTTGTCGAACTCGGCTCAGGCAGCCGACCCCATCGCTCAGGCCGGCAAGACGGTGGCTTTCGGCACGTCGAACACGGCCGATGGCATTACGTCGATTGGCGACTACATCTTCCGTAATTCGGTGACCGAAGCCGACGTGCTGCCGGAGACCATCAAGGTCGCGGCCAAGCACACCGGTATCAAGAAGGTGGCCGTGCTGTACGGCAACGACGACGTGTTCACCAAGAGCGGCTACGACAACTTCAAGAAGGCGCTCGAAGACCTGAAGATCCCGGTTACCACGACCGAAACGTTCGCCAAGGGCGACGTCGACTTCAAGGCTCAGCTCACGAAGATCAAGGCCACCAACCCGGACGCCATCGTGCTCTCGGCGCTGATTGCCGAAGGCGCACCGATCATGGTGCAGGCGCGTCAGCTCGGCATCAATGTGCCGTTCATCGGCGGCAACGGCATGAACTCGGTCAAGATTTTCGACCTGGCCAAGGGCAGCTCGGACGGCCTGTGGGTGGGTAGCCCGTGGTCGATCGAGAACAACACGCCGGCCAACACGAAGTTCATCGCGGCTTACAAGGCGAAGTACAACGTGGCGCCCGACCAGTTCGCCGCGCAGTCGTACGACGCGATGTACATCGCGGCGGGGGCGATCAAGAACGTGAAGATCTCCGGCAATCTCGACGCAGACCGCAAGGCACTGCGCGACGCGCTGCCGAAGGTCACGCATGACGGCGCGACCGGCAAGTTCGCCTTCCGTCAGGCGACGGGCAAGGGCGGCAAGCCGGCCGGCTACGATGCGCAGCAGGCGCCGATCGTCAGCGTGACGAAGGGTGGCAAGTACGTCATCGAGAAGTAAGCAGCCCGGCAGTACTTGAAGAAGTCCGCATGGGCGTAGGGCCGAAAGGCGCTACGCCCATCGGCGTTTCTGGCGCACGTCGCACCCCCTGGTGGCGCGTGCCTCCGTCCCTCAGGCTGGAATACACACCATGCTGGAACAGCAACTCGTCAACGCGCTCTCCCTCGGGTGCGTGTACGCCTTGTTCGCGCTCGGGTTCACACTCGTGTTCGGCATCCTCGGCGTTATCAACCTCTCGCACGGCGCGGTTTTCATGGTCGGTGCCTATGCGGCGCTGCAAGCGGTCGTGCATCTGCATCTGCCGCTGTGGGCAGCGATCGTCACGGCCGTCGTCGCCTCAGGTCTGCTCGGTCTGGTCATCGACGTGCTCATACTCAAGCCGTTGCGCAAGCGCGGCGCGCCTCACCTGATTCCGATGATTGCGACCATCGGCGTGGGCATTTTGCTCAACAACGGTGTGCAAGGTGTGTTCGGCGCAGAGAATCTGCGCTTCCCGTACGACGTCGTCTCGCAAGACACCATCACGGTGGCCGGCGTGCACATGACGGTGCTCGAACTCGCGATCATCTTCATCTCGTTTGCGCTCATGGCCGTGCTCATCGCCACGATCAAGAAGACGCAATTGGGACGCGCATTGCGTGCCATCGCCGAGTCGCCGAAGGCGGCATACCTGCTCGGCATCAACGTCGAAGGCCTGTTCCTTGCCACGTCGTTTGCCGCAGCCGGGCTGGGCGGCATGGCCGGCGTGCTGATCGGTCTGTACTCCAACGCCGTGTTCCCGCTCATGGGGCAGCCGATGCTGCACAAGGGCATCGCCGTGATCATTCTTGGCGGTATGGGCGACATTCGCGGCGCGATGATCGGCGGCTTGTTCCTCGGCTTTGCCGAAGTGTTGTCGGTGGCGTACATCGGCTCGAACATGCGCGACGCCGTCGCCTTCGGCTTGTTGTTCCTGATCCTGTTGGTGCGTCCGCAGGGGTTGTTCGGCAAAGTGCTCGAGCGCAAAGCGTAATCACGGGGGCGCAATGGACTGGTTCAATAATTTCTGGGCGGTTTACAGCAATCTGGTACTGACTCTCGGCACCAACGCGCTGCTGGCCCTGTCGATTTATCTCACGCTCTCGTGCGGCATGCTGGCGATGGCCAACGCCGCTTTCATGGGGATCGGCGCCTACACCGCGGCGTTGCTGACGATGAATTACGAAACACCGTTCGCGGTGTCGCTCGCGGGCGGCATGGTGGCGCCCGCGCTCGTGGCGTTCATCATCGGCAAGCCGACGCTGCGTCTGTCGGGCGTGTATCTCGCGATGGCGACGCTCGGCTTCGGCGAAGTCGTGCGCGTGCTGATTCTCAACACCGAAGACATGACGGGCGGCGCGCTCGGTCTGAACGGCATTCCGCAGCTCACGCAATGGTGGCATGTCGCCGCGGCCGTCGCGATCGTGCTGGCGGTACTGTGGCGTCTGCGTCGCTCCAAGGTCGGCCGTGCGTTCGAAGCCATCAAGGAAGACGAGACGGCGGCGGGCCTCATGGGCATCAACGTCACCGGCTACAAGATGCTGGCGTTCGTGCTGGGCGCTGTGCTGGCGGGGCTTGCCGGCGCGCTCAATGCGCATCTGACGTTCTTCATCGGGCCGAACGAGTTCGGGTTCGATCGCGGTGTCGAAATTCTGACGATGGCGATTCTCGGCGGTATCAACGGATTGGTCGGGCCGGTGCTCGGCAGCACGATCCTGACGTTGTTGCCGGAGTTGCTGCGTGCGTTCAACGATTTCCGTCTGGTGGTCAACGGCCTGATTCTGGTGCTGATCGTGCTGTTCCTGCCCAAGGGCATCTGGGATCCGATGCGTTTTCGCCGCTGGTTCCGTGCCGGCAAGGCGCGCTCGGCCTCTTCCACGTAAGCGGACGGAGGACACGACATGCTCAAGCTTTCCAATATTTCCAAGCGATTCGGCGGCCTTCACGTGCTTCAGGACGTGAACATCGAGGTGCCGCAAGGCACGATCTTCGGGCTGATCGGCCCGAATGGCGCCGGCAAGACGACGGTCTTCAATCTGATCACCGGCCTGTTGCAGCCGACGGGCGGCAGCATCACGTTCGGCGGCGAGAGCCTGGTGGGGGAAAAACCTCACCGGATTACGCAACGCGGCGTCGCCCGTACGTTCCAGAATATCCGCATCTTCAAGGAGATGACGCTGATCGAGAACGTGGTGGTCGGGATGCACCGTCATCTCGCCTATGGGCCGGCGGGTCTTTTGCTTTCGCTGCCGGGCTTCCGCGACATGGAGAAACGCTCGCGCGAACGTGCGCATGAATTGCTTTCGTGGGTCAAGCTCGATCACAAGGCTTACGACATCGCCGACAACCTGTCGTATGGCGACCAGCGCAAGCTCGAACTGGCGCGTGCGCTGGCGACGGAGCCCAAGCTGCTGTTGCTCGACGAGCCGGTCGCCGGCATGAACACAGGTGAGAAGGTCGATCTCATGAGCGAGATCGAGAACATCAAGGCGCGCGGTTACACGATCTTCATGATCGAGCACGATATGCGTTTCGTGATGGGCTTGTGCGAGCGCATTGCGGTACTGAACTTCGGCCGCATCATCGCCGAAGGCAAACCGGACGAAATCAAGCACAACCCGCAGGTCATCGAAGCCTATCTTGGCCGTGATGACGACGATGATGAGGCCGCCCTCGCGGCTGGCGCGGAGGACAAGGCATGAGCGCGCTGCTCGAAGTGAAGGGCCTGAAAGTGGCTTATGGGCATATCGAGGCCGTGAAAGGCGTCGACTTTGCGCTGCGGGAGCACGAGATCACCTCGCTCGTGGGCGCGAACGGTGCGGGCAAGTCCACGACGTTGCTCGCGCTGTCCGGCCTCATCAGGAAGCAGGCTGGCACCATCCTTTTCGAAGGCGAGGACATCGGCGGGCTGGCGCCCAACAAGATCGTGCAGCGCGGACTGGTGCAGGTGGCCGAAGGCCGTGCCACGCTCACGACCATGTCGGTGCGGGAAAATCTTGAACTGGGGGCGTACACGCGACGCGACAAGCAGAACGTGAAGGCCGATCTGGACAAGGTGCTGCAACGTTTCCCGCGGCTTGCGGAGCGTATCGACCAGATGGCCGGGAACTTGTCCGGTGGCGAGCAGCAGATGCTGGCCATTGGGCGTGCGCTGATGGCCCGCCCGCGCCTGTTGCTGCTCGACGAGCCGTCGATGGGGCTCGCGCCGATCATCGTGCAGGGCATTTTCGCCACGCTCAAGGAAATCAACGCCGATGGCCTGACCATCTTCCTGGTGGAACAAAACGTCCGTCAGGCGCTCAAGATTGCGCAACATGGCTACGTGCTCGAGACCGGCAAGGTCGTGCTCGACGATACCGGCCGGAATCTGTTGGGGAATCCGCGCGTGCTGGAGGCGTATTTGGGTGGTTGATCGCCGCGGCGCGGCCGCCAGATCCATGAGTGCCGCAAACCGAGGAACCGGTGCCGACAGGTAACGAAAGCGCATGAGGGGGGACTAAGGCAGACCGGGCGGACGAAGAAGACGTTCAAAACGAGCGTTTCCCTTCGCCGTGATCGTCGAGTTCGCGGCCGGCAAATGTTGTCTCCGTGCGACGCCGACGGCGTCGACAGGTTATCCGAAGGTAGCCCGTCGACGCCGTTTTTCGTTTGTGCGACGAACCAGTGCCACGTTGGCAGACGGCGGGTTTTGGTGCATGCTGCGGCTAATTGGTCGCCGGTGTTTGCGGTGATCGTCGTGGATGGCACCGTCGAATCCGGGTCACGCTCACCGAAGCGAAAGGGGCGACATGGACGGTTTTCTCATGGAGCGGGCTTCGCGCGGACAGCGGGCTTTTGCCGGCTGTCTGGCGATCGCGATCCTCGCCTCCCTGCTATTGGCGGCGCCGCAGGCGACGGCCAGGTTACCGGCTATCGCCCCATTCCTGCCGATGTGCGGGCTGACGGTGTTTACGACTGCAACGATTGCGTCGTATCTGCTTTGCGCGCAGTTCCAGGTGAGCCGCTTACCTGTCTTCGGGTTGCTCGCCGGGGCTTACGCATTCACGGCGCTGACCGTCGCAATGCAACTGCTGACGTTTCCCGGGCTTTTCGCGCCAACGGGATTGTTCGGCGCCCATCCGGGCACCTCGGGCTGGATCTGGGTTTTCTGGCATGCCGGTTTTCCTGCGCTCGTTCTGATCGCCATGACCGCGCGGCGTCTTTTCGCACCGCAATCCGTCGCGCACCTCCCTTCGCCGGGGCGAGGCCTGTGGCTGTTCGTCGGTGTCCCACTCGCTGCGGGCGTACTGCTTTGTCTGATTGCGTTGACTGTCCCGTTGCCGCCGGCGCTGGCCCCGGCAACGGCACCGGGCGATTTCTCCACAAGCGGTGCCGGTATCGTGCTGCTTGTCCTGAATCTCGTCGCGCTGGGCGTCGTGCTTGGCATGGGGCGGGCGCGTACTGTCCTCGACCTGTGGGTGGCGCTGGCCGTTCTTGCCTGCGTGACGGACACCGTGCTCAGTCTGATGAGTACGATCCGGTTTTCGCTTGGCTGGTATCTCGCCCGCTTTTTCAGCATGTCCGCGCCGGGATTGCTCGTTTGCGTGCTGGTGTGGGAAGTGACGCGTCTGTACCGGGAACTCACTCGCGCTCACTTGCGGCTCATCGAATACAGCAATCGCGATGCGCTCACCGGCATCTACAACCGTCGCTATTTCAACGACCGTTTCCCCGGGGATTTCGAACAGGCGCGTCGCACGGGGCGGGCGCTGTCACTGTTGATGATCGACGTCGATCACTTCAAGCGGTACAACGACGAGTATGGACACCCCGCGGGCGACGAGTGTCTGGAGCACGTCGCCCTTGCGCTGATGCGCGCCACGCATCGGCCGACCGATCTGGTGGCGCGTTATGGGGGCGAGGAGTTCGTCATCGTGCTGCCAGACACCAACGAGAAGGGAGCGCAATTCGTGGCAACGCGCGTTACGGACAGCGTTCGCGCGTTGGCGAAACCCGGTCCGGGGCCGCACGGACTGGTCACTGTCAGTGTTGGATGCGCGACTCATGTCCCGCAGCAAGGGGACGTACGCGACACCCCGGATCGACTGATCGCGTGGGCCGACGAAGCGCTCTACGCTGCCAAGCGGCTCGGCCGCGACCGCGTGCATGTCGCGAGAAGCGCGGTGTCTGCGATGCGCAGCGATGAGCAGGCGCAAAGCGACGCGGCAACCGACGTGCCGCGCGCCAATCTGAGCGCCTGAGAAACGCTCGGGCATCCAAGCGTGCCGGATCAGACCCGTTCGTAGGTAACGAACGAATAGTCGAAATCGTTCGGGGCGGGGGAGTGGTGCGTCTCGCGTGCCGTCTCGCGCCACTGGGCGGGAGAAAGTGCGGGGAAATGCGCGTCACCCTCGAAGGCTTTGGCGATCTCCGTCACCACGACCTTGTCCGCGCTCGCCAGCGATTCCGCGTACAACTGTGCGCCGCCGATCAGACAGATCTCCTCGACACCGACGCACAGCCGCATCGCATCCACCAGCGAGCCCGCCACCTCGCAACCCTCGATCTTCAAATCGGGATTGCGCGACACGACGATGTTGCGGCGGCCCGGCAGCGGACGTCCGATCGAATCGTATGTCTTGCGGCCCATCACGACCGGTTTGCCCAGCGTCGTGCGCTTGAAGTGGGCGAGGTCTTCCGGCAAACGCCACGGTAATTGATTGTCGCGCCCGATCACGCCGTTTTCGGCGCGGGCGACCACCAGCGTAAGAATCGTCATACGGCCACCGGTGCCTTGATGTGCGGATGCGCCTCGTAGCCGGCGATGTGGAAGTCTTCGAACTTGTAGTCGAAGATCGAATCGGGCTTGCGGGTGATCTCCAGCTTCGGCAGGGGGAACGGCTCGCGTTCGAGTTGCGTACGCACTTGTTCGAGGTGATTGTTGTACAGATGACAGTCGCCGCCTGTCCAGACGAAATCACCGACATGCAGGTCGGTTTGCTGCGCCATCATGTGCGTGAGCAATGCATAGCTCGCGATGTTGAACGGCACACCCAGGAAAATATCCGCGCTGCGTTGATAAAGCTGGCACGAGAGCTTGCCGTCGGCAACGTAGAACTGGAAAAACGCATGGCACGGCGGCAACGCCATGCGCGGAATTTCGCCGACGTTCCACGCGGAGACGATCAGGCGTCGCGAATCCGGCGTCGAGCGGATCTGGTCTACAAGCTGCGTAATCTGATCGATATGGCCGCCGTCAGGCGTCGGCCAGGAACGCCATTGCGCACCGTAGACGGGGCCGAGTTCACCGTCGGCATCGGCCCATTCGTTCCAGATGGACACGCCGTTTTCCTGCAAGTAGCGCACGTTGGTGCTGCCCTGGAGAAACCAGAGGAGTTCGTGCACGATCGACTTGATGTGCACTTTTTTCGTGGTGACGAGCGGGAACCCCTCCTGCAGGTCGAAGCGCATCTGATAGCCGAACACCGAACGCGTGCCAGTGCCCGTGCGGTCGGTCTTGTCGGTGCCATGTTCGAGTACATGGCGCATGAAGTCGAGGTACTGTTTCATAGGCCCATCCGTTTTGCCGGATTTTACCAGCCTCCGGGTGACGGTGCGTTTCGCGCGGCTCAGATGGAGACCGGGCTCGCGGCAAACGCCACGGGATGCCGCACCGTCAGGCGCAGCCCCACGCGTTCGCCCGCCTCGTGAGCCAGGTCGCCGTCGACTCTGGCCACGACTTCCCTGCCGGAGGCCAGGCGCAGCGTGTAGAGCTGATCGGCGCCGCGAAATGCGCGCCGCACCAGCGTGGCTTCGAACGGGCTGGCGGGGTCGTGCGAGATGTCGTCCGCGCGCAGGAGCACCTCGACACTCAGCGGGTACGCACCCTTGTCGGCGTTGCGCAGGAGCTTGTCGGCCAGCGCCGCCGATACGGAAATTTCTCCGAGTTCGAGCGAGATGCCCCCGCCATCCGCATTGCCCCGGAAGGTGCCTGGGATCAGCGCGCCGCGCCCGATGAAGTCGGCGACCACCCGGTTGGCCGGCGTGCGCCACAGTTCGCGCGCCGGCGACCATTGCGCGATCGCGCCGGCATGCATCACGCCGATGCGGTCGGCCATGGCGAAGGCTTCATGTTGGTCATGCGTGACGAGAATTGCGGTCGCGCCGCTTGCGCGGATGATGTCGCGCACTTCCACGGCCAGACGCTCGCGCAGGTCGAGGTCTAGGTTCGAGAAGGGCTCGTCGAGCAGCAATAGTGCAGGGGCGGGCGCCAGCGCTCGGGCGAGAGCGACACGTTGCTGCTGGCCCCCGGAGAGCTCGTGCGGATACTTTCGCAGCGCGCCCGCCAGGCCGACGCGCTGCGCGAGCATCTCGATACGCTCCCGTCGCTCGGCTCGCGCCATGCGGGCCAGACCGAAGCCGATGTTCTGGGCAACGTTCAGATGAGGAAAGAGGGCGTAGTCCTGGAACACCACGCCGACATGCCGACGCTCCGGCGGCTCGCTCAGTTGCGCGTTGGCGACTTCGCGGCCGTCGAGCACGATCCTGCCGCCGCCCAACGGCTCGAAGCCGCACACGGCCCGAAGCACAGTCGTCTTGCCACAACCCGAAGGACCGAGCAGGCATCCGATCTCTCCGCGTGCCAATGACAGCGACAGATCGCGTACGGCAGTGTGGACGTGACCGGCGGTGTCGTAAGTGACCGAGATATGGTCGAGCAGCAGATAGGGCAGGGGCATCGGTGTCGGGAGCGGCGATGTCGGCGCGAGGCCGCAGGCAGGTTTTGGGGCGTTTATCTGTCCGCGCGATGGCGCGGGGGCACTTTCCGTGCGGGGCCACGTCAGAGACGTGGTTGCGAATGCGTATAATTTACAACGCTTTAGACCGGGGAGTGTCATTCGGTTCCTTCAGGCGATACGCAATATGCGGTTAGCGACCGGAGTCGATCAAGTTGTTTGCCGCTTTCCGCAGGTCACGTATTTGCGTCGTATCTGACGGTATTGGGGCGATTGTTCTGCCGCTTGATTCGCCCATAGCGCCTGCGCGCCCACCCATTCGCCCATCCACCTGTTTACCGGTTCCGCTCACGAATTGCCGATGTCATCGACGCCTCAGTCTCACACCGCAGCCGATTCCCCTGCCGCCGATTTGTCGTCCGATGCCATCGGGGCGCGGCGGCTGTCCTTTGCCCCGGCGACCGGGGCGAACGAGACTGCGGCGGACGCCACCGGTCATGCACCGTATCGGCCCGGGCGCGATCGGCACCGGCGTCGTCTGCGTCATGCCGGTGCCTGGGGCTGGGGGATGGTCGCCTGGATACCGGCATTGATTGTTCTGGTGCCGATGTTCGGGATTTTTGCGGCATTGGCCGCGGGCGACGCACAAACTCGCGAAGTCCTTTCGCACATGCTCGAGACGGTGCTGCCCGAGTACGCGCTCAATTCGTTGCGCATTTCACTCGCAGTCACCGGCGGTGTGCTGATCATGGGCGTGATGAGCGCGTGGCTGGTCGTGCACTACGCATTTCCGGGGCGGCGTGTGCTGGAGTGGGCGCTGATTCTCCCGCTCGCGATGCCGGCCTACGTGACGGCCTATGCCTATACCGATTTCCTGCAATTCGCCGGGCCGGTGCAGAGCGCGCTGCGTCGCCTGCTTGCCGTCGACCGGGTAACGTGGTTTCCGGAAGTTCGGTCGTGGTATGGCGCCGCGTGGGTTTTTGCGGGGGCGTTCTACCCATACGTCTATCTGCTCGCCCGTACCGCGTTTGCGGACCACAGCCAGCGCTTTTTCGAAGCCGCACGCACGTTGGGGTGCACGCCGCCGCAAGCCTTCGTCCGGGTGGCGCTGCCGCTGGCGCGACCGGCGTTGGTGGCGGGGGTGGCACTCGTTCTCATGGAGACGCTGGCGGACTATGGCGCAGTCGCCTACTTCGGGGTACCCACTTTTACGACCGGCATCTACCGCGCATGGCTTTCCATGGGAGATCGCGTGGCGGCGGCACAGCTGTGCGCATGTCTGCTGTTCGCCGTGCTCCTCCTGTTGATCGCCGAGGCACGTAGTCGCTCGCGACTGCGTTATTACGGCGCTCCCGGGCGGGCGCGGACAACGTCTCGCCGTACGCGGCTTACGGGTTTTCGGGCCATGCTCGCGACGGTAGGCTGTGCGGTGCCGCTCATCGTCGGCTTTGTGCTGCCGGCACTCATCATGCTGCGCCTGGCGGTTTCCGAACTGGATCAGGTGCCCTGGCCCCGTTATGGCGAATGGGTGTACAACACCGTTCGCCTCGCTGCGGTGGCGGCCGCCGTTGCGTGCGTATTTGCCGTTGTGCTCGGCTACGCGCAACGCCTGGCGCCGGGACGCGTAACGCGTATTGCCGTACGACTCGTCGGTGTCGGATACGCGATTCCCGGCGCGGTGATTGCGTTGGGCATTCTCACGCCCGTATTGCATCTCGATACCTGGCTGGGGAACCGGTTCGGCGCCAACGGTCTCGTGCTCGCCGGGACCGGAGGCGTATTGATCTACGCCTATCTCGTAAGATTCCTTCCGGCAGCGCTGCAGAGCGTGGACGCCGGCTTCGCGCGAATCGCACCCAATCTCGACGCCAGCGCCCGCAGTCTTGGTGTCGGTGGCTGGTCGATGTTGCGCCGTGTTCACTTGCCGCTGCTGCGTCGCAGCGTGTTGACGGCGGCGCTGCTGGTCTTCGTCGACGTCATGAAGGAACTGCCGGCCACGCTCGCGTTGCGGCCGTTCAACATGGACACGCTTGCCGTCGTCACCAGTCATCTTGCGGCCGACGAACGGCTCGCCGAAGCGGCGGTGCCTGCCTTGACGCTGGTGCTGGTCGGCCTGTTGCCCGTACTCGTGCTGGCGCGCGCCATTTCGCGTCGCGCCTGACAGCCGCCTGGATCGCGGTGCGCCCCGATGGCCGCGCCGGTGCTCGGCTTCCCCACCCGCCCACCTGCGCACCCCCTTCAACCTGCATGCGCGCCACCACGTCTTTTGAAAAACTAGAAACGTTTCACAGTTGCCGCGCCGATAGCGTCGCACTATAGTCAAATCAGACCCGGCAACGAAGCCGGGATGATTGAGCGTCAACAAAATGATTGCGATCATCATTTGCAAATGTTGGCTGTTCATGGCCTTGGCGACGGCACCACCGCCCGAGGCGCCGCTCAACGCAGCTGACGGCGGTTGGACTGCCGTCTTGCTGGCGGGGGCGATGCGCTAGGCGGCTGTCCGGGGAGGGATCGGCGCAAGGACATTTCTCCGGACGCGAGACGTCCGACGGCGGCCTGCAACCATTTTGGACGATGTCGCTTTCGTGTCGATCGTTGCCTTCGGACACGCTTCCGAGTCTGTTGCGGACAATGGAACGGCATGGCCGGTTCCGACATGCCCGAAATGCCCGAAATGCCCGAAATGCCCGAAATGCCCGAAATGCCCGAAATGCCCGAAATGCCCGAAATGGCCGAAATGGCCGAAATGGCCGAAATGGCCGAAATGGCCGAAATGGCCGAAATGGCCGACACGCCGACGGCGATTCATGACCGACGACATACCGGTGTTGTATTCACGCAGGGTCAGGGGCGGTCCCAAGTGGCGTTTTCGCCACATGCGCCGCAAAATCGCGGTCAATGCAGTGCCTCCGGGAGACAGGCATGGCGCTTTGGCGGATCGATCTCGTCTCGTTGCGGTTATTCGTCGCCGTTTGTGAAGAGAGCAGCATTGCGCGTGCAGCCGAGCGGGAGTTCATCGCGCCGTCGGCCGTCAGCAAGCGAATCAACGACCTCGAATCGCTGGTCGGCTCGGCGCTCCTGCAACGGCACAAGTGGGGCGTGCGGGCGACCCCGGCGGGGGAGGCGTTGCTGCATCACGCACGCAACGTGCTCCGCAGTCTTGAGAAGATGCAGGGCGACTTGTCCGAGTACACAAGTGGCGTACGCGGCCACATTCGCATCTTCGCCAACGTTTCCTCGATTGTCGAAACATTGCCCGACGAACTCGGTGCTTTCCTGCGCCGGCACGAAGGCGTCAAGGTCGACCTCGAAGAGCACACCAGCGCCCAGGTCGTGCGCGGTGTGGCCGACGGCGCGACGGACATCGGTATCTGCTGGGATGCCGTCGACACCCGCGACGTCGAAGTGTTCCCCTATCGTCTCGATCGGATCGTGGCGGTGCTGCACCGTGACCATCCGTTGGCTGGCGCGGCACAACTGGCGTTTATCGAAACCCTCGACTTCGATCAGATCGGTGTGCATCCGGACAGCGCCATGTACGCCGTATTCCGGCGCCTTGCCGCCGAGCAGGGCAAGACGGTCAAGTTCCGAATCCATGTTTCCACGTTCGAAGCGGTGTGCCGCATGGTGCGGGCCCAACTCGGTCTGGCGATCGCCCCGAAAGAGGCCGTTGGGATCTATTCGCAGGTAACGAATGGCGAGGCACTGCGCATGGTGCCGTTGACGGATTCGTGGGCCGACCGGCGGCTGGTCGTCTGTGTGCGCCGCTACGACGCCTTGCCGGTGGTCTCGCGCATGCTGGTCGACCACCTGTGCGCACGTAACGTAACGGGGGGGAACAAGGACGGGACGCCAGAGGCATCGTGAACCGCGATGTCTGGCATGCCGAAACACCTCTTGTCGCGATGTCTCGTGCAGCGGATGCTCTGGAAGCCGATAGCGATTCCGGCCGGCGAGCCGGGGCGCGCCTGTATCTCGCACTGTGCGGGAGGAGACACGCGATGACACATGCCGAAGCGCGCCGCGTGCGCGAAGCCGTGGGACGTCTGGTTCTCGTCCTTACGCTGATGGCGTTGGGCCTGATAGCGCTCAGCCTTAGTGCCGGGGCGTCGGCCGCGCCTGCGCCACCCCTCGAAAAGCCCAAGATTACGATTGCCGTGGGCGGCAAGCCGGGCCTTTATTACCTGCCGCTCACCATCGCCGAGCAGCTCGGCTATTTCAAGGAAGAGGGGCTCGACGTCACCATCGACGATTTCGCGGGCGGGTCCAAGGCCTTGCAGGCCGTCGTCGGGGGGAGTGCCGACGTGGGCACCGGCGCCTTCGAACATACGTTGCTCATGCAGACCAAAGGGCTGACGTACCAGTCGTTCGTCGTGCTGGGCGCCGCGCCGCAACTGGTGTTGGGGGTGGTGAAAGCCAAGGCTGGCGAGGTCAGGTCCGTCAAGGATCTGAAGGGCCTGCGTGTCGGCGTGAGCGCGCCGGGATCGAGTACGCACATGCTGGTGAGTGTGGCGCTCACGAAAGCCGGACTCAAGCCGAACGATGTGTCGATCGTGGGCGTCGGAAGCAACGCGACGGTGATCGCCGCCACGCGCAACGCGCAGATCGACGCCGTTTCCAACGTGGACCCGATGATGACGTTGCTGCAAGAGTCGGGTGACGTGAAAGTGCTCATCGACACGCGCACGCAGGCCGGAACGCGCGCCATGTTCGGCGGTCCGATGCCCGCGGCCGTGATGTACGCCCCCCAGAGTTTCATCCAGAAGCATCCCCGCACGGTGCAGGCGCTGGCCAACGCCATCGTGCGCGCGGACAAGTGGCTGCAACGTGCGTCGGCGGCGCAACTGCTCAAGACCGTCCCCGAACCCTATCTGCTTGGCGACAAGACACTCTATCTGAAGGCTTTCGCGAATTGCCGCGAAGCATTTTCACCCGACGGCATGATGCCGGCCGACGGACCGGCCACGGCTCTTAGGGCGCTGGCGTCGTTTACACCCGAGGTCAAGCCGGCACAGATCCGGTTGGGCGACACATGGACCAATGCGTTCGCGGTGCAGGCGAATCGGCAGTATCCATGAGGGTGGTCGGGCGAACGGGCGTTTGGACGTCATGACTTCATTGTTTCCTCGCTGCCGCATGCCGGCCCGGCACGCAACTTGCAATCGAGACGGGTGACCCCATGGGGGAACATTCGAGGAGCGATCTCATGCAAGCGACCGTGCGACTGGATGGGCGGGTGCTGTGGTTGAGCGATCGTGCCGAGGCGATGACCCGGCAGCTCGCGGGCGAGACATTGACGAGGGCCGAGGCGAGCCCGCTTCGCGATCAGATTTCCACCGACGAAATGACACCGGCGCGGGCGTGTCTGGCGTTCGACGATTCGCTGGGCGATTACATCTACGTCGGATTGCGATGCAACGACGGGATGGCCGAACCGGAGGGCGTGTTTCCGGTCAAGCCGAAAGCCGTGCGAGAGGGGGGCTTCGCGCTGTCCGTGGCGGGGCTTCGGCGCGGCAAAGGCTCGTCGCGCGAAGCCAGTCCGTTTGCGGAGTGGTGTGCCGGTATCCGCATCGTGATCGCGGAGAGTTTCGAGCGAATCTACGCACAAAACTGCCAGAACCTGGGGCTTCTCACGTCCACCGATCTCTCGCTTGCCGAACGTTTGCAGGCAGGCGAGGCGGTTCCCATCGAAGCGTTTCTTGAAGACTGCGATCCCCTTGGCGAAGCGATCGTCCGTAGCGGCGGGCTGTTCGGCTATACGCGGCGCAGGTTGTCCGGGGACATGGTGCCGCCGAAGCCTGCGCATGCGCCGGGTGCCATGACATACGGCGAAAAGATCATCGCGAGGGCGCTCGGCGTGGACCGCATACGTGCGGGAGATGCGGCGTTTGTCCCCGCAGATTGGCGGTTCTCGCACGAGTACGTGACCCCGATGGCAGTGAGCGTTCTGCGGCACGCCTTCGGCGATGAAATGCCTGCACTTCACGATCCTGCGTCGGTCTTGTGCTTCGAGGACCACCTGACGCATCTCGATGCGGTGTCAGGCGACGGCAGCCGCACACCGCAGATCGTGGATGCCGCGCGTCGCCTGGGCAGCGTGCAACGGGCGTTCTGCGCCGAGCAGGGCGTGCGTCTGCATGGCCGCGCGGCGGGCGGTGGGTCGGAAGGCATCTGTCACGCGTTGATGCTGGAGCGTTACGCACTGCCCGGTCAGGTCGTCGTCGGTACCGATTCGCACACGCCGCATTGCGGTGCGGTCGGTGCCTTCGCATTCGGAGTGGGCGCGACCGAGATGGCGAACGCATGGCTTACCGGGGATGCGCGACTTTCGGTGCCCGGCACCTGCCTCATCCATCTGCGCGCGCGCCTGCCCGCTGGCGTCGGCGCTAAGGACCTCGCACTGCATTTGCTTCATTTGCCTTATATCCGCGAGGGCCGCGCCATTGGTCAGATCATCGAGTTTTCCGGTGGGGCGGTGGCGCATCTGTCGACCGACGAACGCGCGACGCTGACCAATATGGTGGCCGAGATCGGTGGATTGACGGGGCTTGTGGCGCCCGACGCCGAGACGGTTCGCTACCTGCGTGAGCGGCGCGGCATCGATTTCACGCTGGAGGCGTGGATGAACAGCGATACGCAGGCGTCGTACGCCCACGTGATCGAGATCGACTGTGCGCGACTGGGGGCCATGGTGGCGAGTCCCGGCGACCCGGGAAACGGTGTGGTACTCGACGAGTTGCCGGCCGCCGTGCCGATCGACATTGCGTACGGTGGCTCTTGCACCGGAAGCAAACGCGACGATCTGCGGGCGTGCCACGACGTGCTCGCATGGGGACTCTCGCGGGGACATCGTGTGGCCGACGGCGTGCGCTTCTATCTGCAATACGGCAGCGAGGACGTTCGCCTCTGGTGCGAGGCACAGGGGTACGCGGACGTGTTCAGGGCCGCGGGCGTGACCATGCTCTCTCCGGGGTGCGGCGCCTGTGTCAACGCGGGGCCCGGCGTGTCCACGGCGCCGGACGACGTGGTCATCAGCGCTCAGAACCGGAACTTTCCCGGGCGCTCGGGACCCGGGCAAATGTGGCTGGGCAGTCCGGCTACCGTGGCGGCGAGTGCGCTGGCAGGGTACATCGTAGGCTTCGATCAATTACGGCGTGATGGATTTGCCGCTTACGCGGCCGGCCGGCGGGCGCGGCAATGCGGCGATACGTTACGTACGTCACGCGCAGGTTCGGGAGGGTAGCCAATGCAGGACGCGTCCCCTGCGGCGCCGATGCCGTTGAAAGGCATTCGTGTCGTGGAGTTTTCTCATATGGTCATGGGGCCGGCCTGCGGCATGGTCCTCGGTGATCTCGGTGCGGACGTCATCAAGGTCGAGCCGGTCGGCGGCGATGCAACGCGTCGTCTGCTTGGCACCGGCGCTGGCTTTTTCCGCACGTTTAACCGTAACAAGCGTAGCCTCGCCGTAGATGTCAACCGGCCGGAAGGTCGGGAGTTGATTTTACGGCTGGTGAGTGTGTCGGACGTCGTGACCGAGAATTTCAAGCCTGGGCGCATGCGTCGGATCGGACTCGATTACGCGACGCTGTCGCGCCTGAATCCGGGGCTGGTGTATGTGTCGTTGAAGGGATTTCTGCCCGGGCCCTACGCTGCCCGTACGGCGCTCGACGAGGTCGTACAGATGATGGCCGGCCTCGCCTATATGACGGGGCCGCCTGGACAACCGCTGCGCGCGGGAGCGTCCGTCAACGACATCATGGGGGGCGTGTTCGGTGCGCTCGCGGCCATCGCCGCCCTCTACGAACGCAAGACGACCGGGCGTGGGCAGGAGGTGCAGGGCGCGCTCTTCGAGAATTGCGTGCTGCTCGCGGCGCAACACATGCAGCAGTACGCCGTGACCGGTGTGGCGCCCGATCCGATGCCGGCGCGCGTATCGGCCTGGGGAATTTACGACGTGTTTACCGCCCGTGACGGCGTACAGATCTTTCTGGCCGTCGTGAGCGACTCGCAGTGGCGCATTTTCTGCGACGTGTTCGGCCGTCACGATCTGTCGGAGGATCCGAGGCTTGCCACAAACAATGACCGCGTGCTCGCGCGCGACTGGTTGCTGCCGCTGCTGAGGGACGTGATGCAAGGGTTCGATGCGAGCTATCTCGCAGCGGCCTTCGAGCGCCACGGCCTGCCGTTTGCGCCGATCGTGAAACCGGAAGCGTTGTTCGACGACCCGCATCTGCTCGCGAGCGGCGGCCTTGGCGAACTGATGGCGGAGGACGGCGAATCGACGCGGGTGCCGCTGTTGCCGATCACGATGGCCGGGCAGCGTTTGCCGGCACGTCGGCCGTTGCCCGTGTCGGGCGAGCATACCAGCGAAATTCTGCGGGATCTGGGGTATCTCGACAGCCAGATCTCGCGTCTGTTGAGCGAGGGGGTAGTGGCGGGACCGGTAGACGGACCGGCGCCGGACGATGCATCCGGCTCGGGCGATTCTGCCGGTTCCGTTTTTTTGAAGGATGGCGCGAGCCAGGGGTGACGGCCCCCTTTTAAGCGTTTTCCGAACGAAGTCGGCGTGTTGTCTGCTTGCGGCGGGAGGGGCGGGCGCGGTACGGTGTGAACATCCACCGACACCGACCCTTGCCATGACCGAATCGCCCGACGTTGCCAATGCCCGTGAATCGTCCGCGCCCGCCGATGCATCCGACAAGCCGCTGTCCGGCGTGACGGTGTTGGATCTCACGCGGCTTCTGCCCGGCCCGCTCGCAGGGCTGCGCCTTGCGGAGATGGGGACGCACGTCATCAAGATCGAGGACAAGGGGGCGGGTGACTACGCCCGCGAGATGATGCTGGGCGAAGGCGAAACGCCGCCCGGCGCGTTCTGGCGTCTGCTCAACCATGGCAAGACCGTCGAGCGGCTCGATCTCAAGAGCGACGCCGACCGTGCCGTCTTCCTGGACCACGTGGCCCGTGCCGATGTTTTGCTCGAAGGCTTCCGGCCCGGTGTCATGGCGCGTCTGGGTTTCGATTACGAGACGCTGGCACGTGTGAATCCGGCGTTGGTCATGGGATCGATTTCCGGCTACGGTCAGCAGGGGCCGATGTCGCAAGCGGCAGGGCACGACATCAACTACATCGGCTATGCCGGGGTACTCGATCAACTCGGCGATGCGGGCGATGCACCGATTGTCCCGAACTTTCAGATCGGCGACTTGTATGGTGGCGGGCAGGCCGCCGTGCAATCCGTGCTGGCGGCGCTCGTGGCTGCGCAACGTACAGGGCGCGGGCGTTGGCTCGATATCTCGATGACCCATGAGGTGTTTCGCTCGAACATTGTGCCCGCGGTAGCGCTGCACCGGCAGGGGAAGGTGTCGCGAGCGGGCATGGATCTGCTTAACGGCGGGGTGCCGTGCTATCAGGTGTACCGCACGCTCGACGCGCGTTACATGGCGGTAGGCGCGCTGGAACTCAAGTTTTGGGAGACGCTTTGCGACGTGATCGGGCGTCCCGACTGGAAGGCGCGTCACTGGACGCTGGGGCAAGTCGTCGGCGGCGAGGACGCGCTGGCGCTTCAGACGGAGTTGGCCGCCATGTTCGCGAGCGCGTCACAAGCCGACTGGACGGCGCGCTTTGCCAACGTCGATTGCTGTGTCACCCCGGTGTTGCGGCTCGAAGAAGCAATGGCGCACCCACTGTTCGCGCCGCTGCGCGAAGCGTTGATGCCATGATGGCGGTTCGGCCGGAAAGTGAGGTGCGTGTTTGCGGGCCGATGCTCGCGCGAGGGGCGACGCGTTACCGAATGTCACAATTTTTCGGCGGCACGGAAGGCTGACGGCGGGCCTCGATCGCGTAGAGTCGTTGCTGACTCAAAACGACATCGCCATGACACGACGGCTCGCCTTTCCCCGACGACGACCCCTGCCACTGCGCGCCGCGCAGTGGCGACTCGCGACGACGGTTGCCGTCAGCGCCGCGGCCACTGTGCTGATGTGTGCAGGTTGCGCATCGTATCAGGATGCGCCAGTGGACCATGGCAAGGTCCGCTCGACGTCGATGACGACCGCGGATCTTGCGCAGACCGATATCAATCGCATGGCGACATTGGGCATGCGTGCGAATCTGGAGAGTCTGTATCGGTTGGCGGACAAGCTCTATAAACGGAATCCACGTGAATGGCGCAAAGGTGGCGCGGCGACGCAGGCCGAAGCCATGACGCAATTGCGAGATGCTGTCGAGGGACGACGAACGTTGACCGGCCTGAAGGACCTCCGCGACGTACGGGCATTGTCGCTTTCGCTGGATCCGGCATTCGGTGGGGATCGCGTGGCGGCATTCGTCTTCAGTCTCTCGGATACGATCATCGCTGCCCACGGGGGTACCACCGTGTTTTATTTGAGCGACGGGCTCGATGCGCAGCGCATTTACAATGCGGCCCGCAATGTGGAAATCGCGGCGTGGTTGCTGGCAAGCCGTCGCGATGTGACGGGCAAGCCGCTGCTGCTGGCGAACGAAATCGCCGATGTGCGCAACGTCAGCTTCGAGCGGGAGTTCGGCAAGATCATTGGTCGGCTCGATCTCCTCGCGGAAATGCTTGACGAAAAGTACCGGCGCGCCGGTATCGGCTACGTGCAGAACCTGCTTGGGGCGCAGTTTCTGCAATTCTTGCCGGTGCGGTGACTTTGGGGTGGTGATGTCCGGCAGGTCGCCGCGCGGCGGGTGGGGAAGGCAGGCGACGAAAGCCGGTGACGAAAGCCGGTGACGAAAGCCGGTGACGAAAGCCGGTGATGAAAGCCGGTGATGAGGCAGGATGCGGACATGTTACTGATGGAGCGCGGAATATGCGTGAATGCTGTATATTTGCACAGTGTTCTCGCCGCTTACCATGACCACTTCTCTGCGCAAGATCATCCATTGCGACGCCGATTGTTTTTACGCCTCTGTCGAGATGCGTGACGACCCGTCGCTGCGTGGCGTGCCGCTGGCGGTCGGCGGCAAGCCGGATCAGCGCGGCGTGGTTGCCACCTGCAACTACGAGGCGAGGGCGTTCGGGGTGCGCTCAGCCATGCCCTCGGCGCAGGCGATCAAGTTGTGCCCCGACCTGCGCATCATTCCTGCGTCGATGCAGCGGTATCAGGAAGCGTCGAAACGGATCATGGCGATATATCGGGACTATACGGATCTGGTCGAACCGTTGTCGCTCGACGAGGCATATCTCGACGTCACCGACAGCGAACATTGCGGCGGCTCTGCGACATTGATCGCTCGCGAGATCCGCGCGCGCGTGGCGGCCGAAGTCGGCCTGACGGTGTCGGCGGGTGTCGCGCCCAACAAGTTCATTGCCAAGATCGCCAGCGACTGGCGCAAGCCCGACGGCATGTTCGTGGTGAAACCCGCGGACGTCGACGCGTTCGTCGCGGTACTGCCGGTCGAGCGTCTATTCGGGGTGGGCAAGGTGACGGCCGAGAAGTTGCGTGCGCTTGGCATCGACTCCTGTGCGGATTTGCGCACCTATTCGCTTGCCGACCTCACCGAGCGCTTCGGTGTCTTTGGTCAACGTTTGTATGAGCGTTGCCGCGGCATCGATACGCGAGAGGTCAGCCCGGATCGCGAGCGCAAATCGATCAGTGTCGAGACGACGTACACGCGCGATCTGCGCACGCTGGCGGAATGCGAGACCGCGCTCGAACCGTTGCTTCGTCAGTTGGGCGAGCGGATCGAACGGGCGCGTCGCAGCGAACCGGTGGCCATCGCGAAAATCTTCATCAAAATCCGATTTGCGGACTTCTCGCGAACCACGGCGGAAGCCGGGGCGCTGGGTGTCGATCCGGTGCAATGCCGGGAACTGCTCGCGCAGGCGGTGGGGCGAAAACGTCGGCCGGTGCGGTTGATGGGCGTCGGCGTGCGCATGCTCGAGGCGCAGGCAACGCGTCAGTTGCGATTGTTCGACGACTGGGACGACGTGCTGCCACTCAGGCCGCCGGCGGGCGATAATGCGCCTACCCAGACTTAGAACGCGCAGACGAGCGAGGTGAGGGATGGCGGAGATCATCGAAGTCACATTGCGGCTCACGGCGGCATTGATCCTTGGCGGACTCGTCGGGCTCAACCGGAATCTGCATCACAAGTCCGTCGGACTGCGAACACTCGCTATCGTCTCATTCGGCTCGGCGTTGTTCGTGCTCGCTGTCGTCCCTTTTCCGGGAACGGCGCTGCCTTATGACGGATCGTCCGTGAGCCGGGTCGTGCAGGGAATCGTCGCCGGCATCGGTTTTCTCGGGGCGGGTTGCATCGTACGGCCGAGCCATGGCGCGTCGGTGCATGGTTTCACGACGGCGGCGGCGTTATGGAGCACGACGGGGATCGGCATCATCTGCGGCCTCGGCCGCTGGCACATCGCGCTGGTTGCGATGGTGTTGCTGCTTATCGTGCTGGCGCTCGGCGGACGAATCGAATCGCTCGCACACCGTTGGCTGGGGCACGACGAGCCGGATAAACACTCGCCTGACGGGGACGCGCCGGCGCCGCGTGTGCACGATGACAAGCGAGCGCCGCGCGGCTAATGCGAAAGACGCACATCGTTGCCTCCTCGCCCTTAACGCCCGGGGCAAATTCCTGCGGATACCGAAGAAAAATGCCCGCCGAAGCGGGCAAATGACGTTGTCGCAGTACCCCCAAAAGGACGTAAGAGGGCGATTTCATTTTGGTCACCTGCCCGTATTTCGCCAATCGGGGCTTGCCCGATTAGGGAAAGCACGTTCGGGTGACTACGTAATCGCGGCCAGCATCGATGCCGTGCATTGGAGCGTCGCTTCGGCTCATTGAAGTGCGCGCAACTCCGTTGCGCGAGCGCGAGCGACGCGCAGGCCATCGGTCTGGAGGGCGAGCGTTGCGGCATCGGCTTGCTGCGCGGCGTCCGATGCCGAGGTGTACGTCATGATCGCTGCCTGTCGTTCGCGCCGAAATCGTGCGGTAATCGGGGCGCACTCGGCGGCAGCTTCGTCGGCAAGGCGAACGGGGTCGGGCACGAGATCGACGTAGCGCGCGACGTGCCCGTAGAGGCAGGTGCGATATTGATTGGCGGCCGCGTCCGCCGCAGCCAGATGCCGCTCGCGTAACGTGGCGGCGTCGGGTGCAGCCGGATGCGTTGCCGGCGATGCCGGCGAAGCACCATGAGGCTTCGTTGGGGCGGCGCAACCGGCAAGGAGCAGGGCGGCCGCGACGCAGAACAGGGCCGGCACAATACGGTGAGGGCGGTCAAAAATCGGAAACTTCCGAGTCATGAAGTCAGCGAGGCCGTTGGCGAAAAGTCCACGATCCCGCTATGGTACGAGATTTGGCGGATGCGTCCCGGATTCCGCGAGAACACCTGCGACTTAACCCGATGGCGGCGCGTCTTCGTCGCGCCGATCAGACATGAGCGAATTCCAAAAAGGGCTGGTATGGCTGCGGCGCGATCTGCGCTGCTCGGACAACGCGCCACTGGCCCAGGCCCTGGCAATCTGTGCCGAAGTCTATGTGGTGTTCGTCTTCGACACGACGATTCTCGACGCATTGCCGCGCGACGACCGGCGCGTCGCGTTCATTCACGACTGCGTGAGCGAGTTGGCGACGACATTCGCCGAGGCGGGCGGCACACTCATCGTGCGTCACGGGGACCCAACCCGTGAGGTTCCGGAACTGGCGACGGCCTTGGGCGTTCAGGCCGTTTTCGCCGGGCGTGATTACGAACCCGGCGCCGTCGCACGCGATCGCGCAGTGGCGCGCTCCCTCGGCGAGGCGGACATTGCGTTCGAGACGGTCAAGGACCAGGTGATCTTCGAAACGAACGAGATACTGACGGCACAGGGCGAGCCGTATAGCGTTTTCACACCGTATTCGCGGGCGTGGCTCAAACAGGTGCGCCCGGTGGACCTCGCGCCGCATGGCCGAAAGTCCGACCTGAAACGCCTTGCAAAGGCGATGGATGGCGAAGGTGAGGTTCCGTCGCTGGCGTCGTTGGGTTTCGACGTACCGGCGTCGCGTCGAATCGCGATTCCTGCGGGGGAGTCAGGGGCGCATCGGTTGCTGGACGATTTCCTGCCTCGCATGTCGCACTACCACGAGCGGCGCGACTATCCCGCGGTGCGCGGGCCAAGCTATCTGTCTGTCCATCTGCGCTTTGGCACTGTGTCGATTCGTGCGCTGGCGCGCGAGGCGCATGCGGCGATGCTCAAGGGGGGCGATGCGGGCAGCGGCGCGAAGACGTGGTTGAGCGAACTGATCTGGCGCGAGTTCTACTTCATGATCCTGCACCACCATCCGGAGGTTGTCGGCAATGCATTCAAGCCCGCCTACGACGCGATCGAATGGGCGTCGGGCCAAGCGGCCGATATCGCGTTTCAGGCATGGTGCGAGGGACGAACGGGATATCCGCTGGTCGATGCCGCGATGCGCCAGATCAATCGGACCGGATACATGCACAACCGGCTGCGGATGGTGACGGCCAGCTTCCTGGTCAAGGATCTCGGTATCGACTGGCGACGCGGGGAAGCGTACTTTGCGCGCCAGCTAAATGACTTCGATCTGGCCGCGAACAACGGCGGATGGCAATGGGCGGCGTCCACGGGCTGCGACGCTCAGCCATATTTCCGTATTTTCAACCCGGTCTCTCAGTCGGAGAAGTTCGACCCGGAAGGACGTTTCATCCGGAAGTACCTCCCTGAACTGGCGAATTTGTCCGACAGGGCGATACATGCGCCATGGCGTGCCGATGCGCAGGCGCTGGCGGCTGCCAATGTGACGCTGGGGCAGGATTATCCCTGGCCATTGGTTGCCCACGACGTGGCGCGTAAGGAAACGCTCGCCAGATATGCCGTCGTCAAGACGCCGAGGGTGTCCGGCAACGCGTACGGCGGCGTGCCCGGCGATTGACCGACCGCGTCCGGATGCGAGACCCGGGACTGGGGTGCGATCCGTGTATACCCCGGTCAACTTTTTGCGAAATCGTCCGTTGATACGCTTATGGCACGCAAGAGGCCTGGGCTTCGATACGGTTCGCAACGTCGGGGGGCGTTAGCGAGCGTCAGAGAGGAAGCAGTACTACAACAGTTGGGCTTAAAATGCTCTGAAATGAGCAAGGGCAGGCCAAAACCACACGGGGAAGCTGGAGAAGATCCTTTGCCGCATAGACGGCAGCTTCGAACCACGGGGTTCGCGTTGAGCGAGTGCCCGGAACGGACGTTCCGGGCATTTTTTTATGCCGCGGCAGCCCGACGGGGCTTTGCCGATATGCCCAGCACCGCCCATACGGCCAGATTGAACGGCAAGGTGAAATATGGCCAGTCCCACGATTCGAGCCATCCACCCAACACGACGCAGATCACCGCTGCCAGCGCGCCGCCGATCAACCGCACGGTGGGGTGACGTCCGAAAACGCCGAGGCCGAGTGCCGCGAGGAACGCATTGACGCCAACGCCCCCGGCCTGTGTTGCCATGGACGGCCAAACCGTGGCCAACGCGCTGAATCCCGCCCAGATCGCGGCACTCGCCACCAGCGCCCAGAGCGTAGCGCGGGGGGTAAAGAGTGCTACCACGTACCAGGTCAGCAGGCCGAGCGCGAGCGGGGCGATGAATACGACCTGTCCGACCGAACAAAAGACGAACGCCGGCGTACTAGCGTCGCAGGCCGGTGTGCCCGCACGCGGCGTTAGTTCGAGCCATGGCTGTAACGTCCAGGTGAGGATCATGGCGGCCACGAAAGGACCCGTCAGCGCCGGCAAGCGGTAACGCGCCAGCAAGGCCGTCGCCAGGACGGTCAAGCCGACACAGATCGCCAGCCACGCGGCGAAGGTCACATCTGGTTCCCATAACGTGCCGAACGCGATGCCCGTCAGCGCCCCGTTGTAACCGAGCAGTCCGGCGCGCCGCAGCGCATCCGGGAGTCGCAGAACGATGGCACACGCCGATGCGATCGCGCTCGCTGCCACCCCCGTCACGGCGGCGGGCAGATCGGCCAGCGCGAGTACCGCCAATAGCAGGGCGCCAATGCCGGCGGATGGGACGAAATAGATTTGTGAGAAATTAGCCGCCATTGCGCGCAGTTCGGCGATCAACCAACGGTGTTCACGGGCAAGCGACGGGGGGCGAATCGACGACGCCGTCGACGGTGATGGCTTGGACTGCGTCAAGGCGCCGGCGACGGGGACAGTTGGTACGGCAGGCGGGGCCGGCGAGGTGGGCGACGCCGACGAGGGGCGGGAGAGGGGCAGGGACATGGAAGGCGGCGCTGACGGACGTGACGGTAAGCCCCACAGCCGACATCGCCAGCGGCGCGCAAGGCTACGGAACATGGGAAGCGCGAGGAGCGCAAGGAGTGGTTCCGGGCGAGATTACGCCGAACCACCGATTTCGGGCTGGCTCGCGCCTTATAGTCGGTATTTGCGCGGTCCGGGGGCGCCTGCTCGTCCCAAAAAGCAAAACCCGCGCACGCAGGCGCGGGTTTCGTCCAACGAAGCCTGTGCGGCGCTTATTTGCCGCCGCCCTTGGCCGGCTTGACTGCCCAGCTGTCCTTGAGCGACACAATGCGGTTGAACACCGGCTTGCCCGGTAGCGAATCGTGGCGGTCGGCAACAAAGTAACCGTGGCGCTCGAACTGCACGCGGTCCTCGGGCGCGAAGTTCAGCATGCCCGGCTCGACATAAGCTTGCGTCACGCGCTTGGCGTTCGGATTGATCGCGTCGAGGAAGTTCTTGTCGCCGGCGTCCGGATTCGGGTCGAGAAACAGACGGTCGTAAATACGCACTTCCGCCGCCAGGGCATGCGGCGCGCTCACCCAATGGATGTTGCCCTTGACCTTGTAATTGTCGGCGCCCGGCGTGCCCGAACGGCTGTCTTCGAAGTAGTTGCAGTGCACGGCAGTGACGTTGCCGTCGGCATCGGTATCGAAGCTCGTGCATTCCACGACGTAGCCGTAGCGCAAACGCACCTTGTTCCCGGGGAACAGACGGAAGAAGCCCTTGACCGGCTCGGCCTGGAAGTCTTCCCGTTCGATCCACAACTCGCGCGAGATCGGGAACGTGCGCATGCCGCGTTCAGGGAAATGCGGGTGGACCGGTGCCAGACAATCTTCCTGCTGACCTTCCGGATAATTGTCGATGATGAGTTTGAGCGGGTCGAGCACAGCGGTGGCGCGCGGCGCCTTCGGGTCGAGGTCGTCGCGAAGCGCCTGCTCGAGAATGCTCATGTCGATCCACGACGCCGACTTGGCCACCCCGATACGATCGCAGAACAACTGGAGGCTTTCCGGCGTAAAGCCGCGGCGACGCAGACCCACGAGGGTCGGCATGCGCGGATCGTCCCAGCCATCGACGTATTTCTCGTCGACCAATTGACGCAGCTTGCGCTTGCTCGTGATCGCGTAGGTCAATTGCAGACGGGCGAATTCGATCTGTTGCGGCGTCGGACGTGTGAACATGCCCGCATCCGCCAACTCACCGAGCACCCAGTCGTAGAACGGACGCTGATCTTCGAACTCCAGCGTGCACAGGCTGTGCGTAATGTTCTCGATGGCATCTTCGAGCGGGTGTGCATACGTGTACATCGGATACACGCACCACGCGTCGCCTGTGCGATGGTGATGGGCGTGGCGAATACGGTAGATGGCCGGGTCGCGCAGGTTGATGTTCGGCGATGCCATGTCGATCTTCGCGCGCAGCACGTGCGTGCCGTCGGCAAACTCGCCTGCGCGCATGCGACGGAACAGATCCAGGTTTTCCTCGACCGTGCGCGTGCGGAACGGCGAATCCTTGCCCGGCTCGACGAGCGTGCCGCGATTGGCGCGCATGTCCTCGGCGCTTTGGCTATCGACGTACGCCTTGCCGCGCTGAATCAGGATTTCGGCCGCCTGATAGAGCTGCTCGAAATAGTCGCTGGCGAAATAGAGGTGTTCCTTCTGCGGCGTTTGATAGCTGAAACCGAGCCACTTGACCATGTCGATGATCGAGTCGACGTATTCGGTTTCTTCCTTCTCGGGGTTGGTATCGTCAAAGCGCAGGTGGCACACGCCGTCGTAGTCGCGCGCCATGCCGAAGTTCACGCAGATGGCCTTCGCGTGCCCGATGTGCAGATAGCCGTTCGGCTCCGGCGGGAAGCGCGTTTCCACGCGCTGACCCCATTTTCCCGAGCGGTTGTCTTCGTCAATGATGTTGCGGATGAAATTGGATGCCGCGTTCAGCTCTGTGCTCATGCCTGTCCAGTATTCGGAGTTTGGCGAATATTCTACCGTACCGCATTGCACCATGGGCGAGCGTCGACGCGGCACCACAACGTGATGCCGGCCGTATTTCCTCACCTCCCGTACTCAGGTCGTGCGGACCGGTGTGCGCTGACTCGGCCAGTTGGCGTAGGAGAGCAGCCAAAGGGAAATGATGTTCACTAGCGGAATGAAGGCCAGCACGGTGAGCCAGGGCGAGTAGCCGAGGCGGGTGAGAATGCGCCACACCGGCACGCCGATGAGCACGATGCTGACGAGGAGCGCGAGAAAACTGGACGTATTAGCCATCAGACATCTTCCTGAACACCCCGCCCAATGCAGGGCATACCGGCAAGTATAGGGGCGCGGGGGAGCGGGGGAGCGGCCCGGCGCGCCGGACCCATTTCCCGGATTGTGTCCTATGCTGGAAACACTGCCGGTCTTGCCGGTGGCTCTGTGCGTCACCCTCAACGGAGGAGATCATGGAACTGCATCTCAGCGCGCACCGCTATACGCACCGCACGCCGGATTGGGCGGCTGCCGCCGTTGCCGGCTTCGTCGCCTGTGCCTTCTTTTCCGCCGTGGAAATGCTCATGGTGCTGCTCGTCACCGGGCAGAGCCCGTGGGTGCCGCCGCGTATGGTCGCGGCGATTGTGCTGGGCCCGGGCATTTTGTCCCAGCCCGCCACGTTCGACGTGTCGATCGTCGCCATGGCGCTGTTGGTGCATGCCGCCATCGGCGTGGTGCTGGGGATCGTGCTCGGCGCGATCATCGCCCCATTCCGGCTCGATTCCGACATCGTGACGGTGTCGATTGCCGGGGGCATCTTCGGGCTCATCGTGTATGTCGTCAATTTCTACGTAATGACGCAAATGTTCCCGTGGTTCATGGAGTCGCGCGGCTGGACGATGGTGGCCGGCCATGTGATTTTCGGGGCGTTCGCAGGCTATATGTATTGGGTGTTGCGTCAAATGGACGATGCCGGCGCCCCGTCATAAGACCGGGTGATCCGATCGAATGGAGACCGCCGCGTCGGGGCGGGGCCACGCACTATGGTGCAGTTGGCCCGTTTTTCTGGTATGATTCGCCAACTGCATTCATCTGTGCGTCAACGTCGGGCTTGCTGAGTGTGGTTTCCAGTGGCATAGAACGGCATAAAACGCCTGGCAAGTTGCGCACCAGGTGTCGGTCAGGCTGCGGCGCGAAAATCATTACAGATGTGCCGCACGGTTTGCGCCGACATAGTTGTCGTCGGCATGCCACACGGAACGCTTTGGTGTTCCCGCCGCCGATCCGAATGGACGGCCGGCCATCATTCCCCGAAACAGAAGTCGCGAAGGGCGTTCGTACGCCCGGTCGTCCGATCGCATCCGCATTGGGCCTTGCGTGCGCAATGCGGGCGCGTACCGGACTTGCGCCGGCGCCAGGTCCGGTCGCCGTGTGCGTCGCATGTCGGTCACGTTTTTGTCGTGCGACTGTCACATTCGGTAGCTACGCTGCGTGCACTTCACGGAAACATTTGTGCAACTTTGCACTCTCACCACCGTAAGCCGATTCGAGAGGGATAGTTATCAGTCGAATTTTTTGCAGTAAAGAAGGATACAAAATGACAACATCGCAATATCAGGAATTCCAGTACAGCGTCCACGCCGTCGAACGAGATAACGCCCGTTGGGACGCGTTCTACGAAATTCACCGCCCGACCCATCAGGGCCTGGAAAAAGTTGGCGCCTATCAGGTACAAACCGCATACGGCTTTGCCACGCAAAGGAACGCCCTCGACGACGCCGAGCGCAATGCGCGCGCCGACATCGAGCAAGGCATCGTCTACTTCCAGTAAGTCCGGCGCTTCCCGGTTCGTCCCGCGTCTTCTCCCCTCTTCATTTCATGTGCGCGATCCTGGCATCGTCGCTTTGCGACGGTGCTATAGTCCCGCTTTTCGTCGTGTTGCAATGCCGCATTGCACGGGCTGGAGATTTGGGAATGGAATGGATGTGCAAGACGTTCGACGCGTTGGGCAGCACGCTGCTCTATCGTATTTTGGCCGCGCGTAATGCCGTGTTCGTGGTCGAACAGCAATGTCCGTATCAGGACATCGACGGACGCGATCCGCACTGCCTGCACCTCGTCGCGCAAGCGAATTCCGAAACATCGAACGTGCCGCAAATCGCTGCCTATTTGCGACTGTTGCCGCCGGGACTCGCTTATGACGAAGCGTCGATCGGACGTGTGATTACGGCTGCATCGCATCGGGGCACCGGCCTCGGCCGGGAATTGCTCGCACGGGCCATGGAGATTGCCGGCGCGCAATGGCCGGACGCCGCGCTGCGCATCGGTGCGCAGGCCCATCTCGAAGCGTTTTACGGCAGCTTCGGGTTTGTAAGGGCGAGCGAGCCGTATGACGAAGACGGCATCATGCATATCGAAATGGTGCGTGCGTCGGTTCGATCGTAGTGATAAGGTCGTCGACGTCCACCGCATTCCCGGCCGGGCCATCGCGCCCGGCACTACAATACCTCTCATCGTAGTTCACGCGTTTCCCGACACATGGCCTTGTATTCCATCACGGGCGCCCAATTGGCGTTCGGTCATCTGGCATTGCTCGACAATGCCGATTTTTCGCTCGAAGCCGGCGAGCGCGTCGGGCTTATCGGCCGCAATGGCGCAGGCAAGTCGTCGCTGCTCAAGATCGTGGCGGGCCTGACGTCTCCCGACGATGGCCTCGTGGCGCGTCAGGCGGGCTTGCACACGGTGTATGTGCCGCAGGAGCCGGTATTCGATGCCGAACAGTCGGTGTTCGAAGTCGTCGCGCTCGGCCTCGGCGATGCGCACGTGCTGCTCTCCGAATACGACCGTACGGCCGAAGCGCTTGCCGTGGCGCCGGAAGGCCCGGAGCACGACGCGCTGCTGGCACGTCTGAACACGCTGCAATCGTCGCTCGATGCGGCCGGCGCCTGGCAACTCAAGACGCGCGTGGAGACGACCATCGCGCAGCTCGGCCTCGACGGGCACGCCCGTGTGGGCGCGTTGTCGGGCGGGATGCAAAAGCGCGTCTCGCTCGCGCAGGCGTGGGTCGCCAAGCCGGACGTGCTGCTGCTCGACGAGCCGACCAACCATCTCGACTTCGACGCCATCCGCTGGCTTGAAGAATTGCTCGTCAACTATCGTGGCGCGCTGCTGTTCATCACCCACGACCGGAGCTTTCTCGATCGCGTGGCAACGCGCATCGTGGAACTGGACCGCGGCCGTCTGCTCTCGTACCCGGGCAATTTCACGCAATATCAGGAACGCAAGGCCGAGCAGCTTGAGATCGAGCGCGTCGAGAATGCGAAGTTCGACAAGCTGCTCGCGCAGGAAGAGGTGTGGATTCGCAAGGGCGTGGAGGCGCGTCGCACGCGCAGCGTGTCGCGTATCGAACGCCTGAAAGCGATGCGCAGCGAGCGTGCCGAACGCCGCGAGCAGCAGGGCAACGTGCGCATGGACGTCGCGCAAGCGGAGAAGTCCGGCAAGATCGTTGCGGAACTCACCAACGTGACGAAGTCGTACGGCGGGCGCACGATCGTGCGCGACTTTTCGGCGACCCTCATGCGCGGCGACAAGGTCGGTCTCGTCGGTCCGAACGGGGTGGGCAAGACCACGATGCTCAAGCTCATTCTTGGCGAGATTCAGCCGGACAGCGGCCAGATTCGCGTAGGCACGAACCTTCAGGTCGCGTACTTCGATCAGATGCGCGCGCAACTTGATCCCGAGCGCAATCTGCTCGACACCATCAGCCCGGGTAGCGACTGGATCGAGATCAACGGCGCGCGCAAGCACGTGATGAGCTATCTCGGCGACTTCCTGTTCTCGCCCGAGCGTGCGCGCTCGCCGGTCAAGTCGCTCTCCGGTGGCGAGCGTAACCGTCTGCTGCTTGCCCGATTGTTCGCGCGCCCGGCCAACGTGCTGGTGCTCGATGAGCCGACCAACGACCTCGATATTCCGACACTCGAACTGCTTGAAGAACTCCTTGAGGAATATAGCGGCACGGTGTTCCTCGTCAGCCACGATCGTACGTTCCTCGATAACGTCGTGACGTCCGTCATCGCGGCCGAAGGTGACGGCAACTGGCGCGAGTATGTCGGTGGCTTCACCGATTGGCAGGTGCAGAGCGAGCGCTCGGCGGCCCTCGCGGCGCAGCGTGCGCCTGTGGAAGCGGCGGCGAAGGAAGTCGCCGGTGCACAGAAGCGCGGCACGAACCGTACCGTCAAACTCAGCTACAAGGAGCAACGCGAACTCGACGGGCTGCCCGAGCGTATCGCGTCGTTGGAAAACGAGCAGAAAGAGGCCGCGGCGAAGATCGAAGACGGCTCGATCTTTGTGAAAGATCCGGCGGCGGGGGCGGCGTTGTCCGAACGTTTCGAAGCGATTGAACTGGAATTGCTCGAAGCGCTCGAACGCTGGGAAGTGCTTGAAGCCAAGCAGCGTGGCGAGAGCGCATAAGTTTGCCCCCGTCGTGTCGGCAATGTCGGCGGCCGGTTTTCCGGCCGCGTTTCGTTGGGTGCCGGGGCGCGCCTGGCAATGTCACGCGACCGCGTCACGAGTGACAGTACAATAGGCCGCGAATCATCAAGTGCGACACGCTCGCCGGACAACGGTACGACGTGATGCGCACCTTGAGTGCCCATTATGTGGGCGTCGCAACACAAGTCGTTGATCCGGCGTCACTTTTGTCATGTGTTAATGGGTTTTCCCCGTGGTTGTCCACAGGAAATGTGGATAATCGGCGGGCGTCGAACCCCAATTCAGTCACGCTATGTCGAAAAAAAATACGCCTGCCCAATACAGCGAAGCTTCCATCAAGGTCCTGAAGGGGCTTGAGCCGGTCAAGCAGCGCCCGGGCATGTACACCCGTACCGAAAATCCGCTGCACATCATTCAGGAAGTCATCGACAACGCTTCGGACGAAGCGCTGGGAGGCTACGGCAAGCAGATTCTCGTCACGCTGAACAAGGACGGTTCGGTGAGCGTCGAGGACGATGGTCGGGGCATTCCTGTCGGCATCCATCCGGAAGAGGGCGTGCCGGTCGTCGAAATCGTGTTCACGCGTCTGCATGCCGGCGGCAAGTTCGACAAGGCTGCCGGTGGTGCCTATACGTTCTCCGGCGGCTTGCACGGTGTCGGCGTGTCCGTGACGAACGCTTTGGCGACGCGACTCGCGGTCACGGTGTGGCGCGATGGTCAGGTCTCGGAGCTCGAATTCGCCGACGGTGGCAATGTCAACGTGGCGCTTCATTCGCGTGAGGCGCAGCGCGGCGAGAAGAAAAGCGGAACGCGTGTGACTGTCTGGCCGGATGCGAAGTACTTCGATAGCCCGGCACTGCCGCTGGGCGAACTGCAACGGCTGCTGCGCTCGAAGGCGGTGTTGTTGCCGGGCGTGCGCGTGACGTTGCGCCAGGAAAAGAACGGCGAAGAGCAGACCTGGTTCTACGAGCACGGCCTGCGCGGCTACCTCGTCGAATCCCTGGGCGGGGCGGAGCCGCTCATCCCGTTGTTCGAAGGCGAACGTTTCGCCGACGGCAGCGAAGACAGCTTTGCCGAAGGCGAGGGCGCTGCGTGGGTCGTGGCGTGGACGGAAGACGGTGCACAGGTGCGGGAATCCTACGTCAACCTGATTCCGACGCCCGCAGGCGGCACCCACGAGTCGGGGCTGCGCGAAGGTCTGTTTCAGGCGGTGCGGGGCTTCATCGAATTGCACAACCTTCAGCCCAAGGGCGTGAAACTGCTGCCCGAAGACGTCTTCTCACGCGTGTCGTTCGTGCTGTCGGCGAAGGTGCTCGATCCGCAGTTTCAGGGGCAGATCAAGGAGCGTCTGAACAGCCGTGACGCCGTGCGTCTGGTCTCGTCGTTCACGCGTCCTGCGCTCGAACTGTGGCTCAATCATCACGTCGAGCACGGCAAGAAGCTGGCCGAACTGGTGATCCGGCAGGCACAGGCTCGCACACGTGCGGGCCAGAAGATCGAGAAGAAGAAAAGCTCCGGTGTGGCCGTGTTGCCGGGTAAGCTGACCGATTGCGAGACGGAAGACATCGCGCGTAACGAGCTGTTCCTCGTCGAGGGCGACTCGGCGGGCGGGTCGGCGAAGATGGGGCGCGACAAGGAATTCCAGGCGATTCTGCCGCTGCGTGGCAAAGTCCTGAATACGTGGGAGACCGAGCGCGACCGTTTGTTTGCGAACAACGAAGTGCACGACATCGCGGTGGCTATCGGCGTCGACCCGCACGGTGCGAACGACACCCCCGATCTGTCGAACCTGCGATACGGCAAGATCTGTATTCTCTCGGACGCCGACGTGGATGGCTCGCACATTCAGGTGTTGCTGCTCACGCTGTTCTTCCGTCACTTCCCGCAACTGATCGCCAAGGGCCATGTGTACGTGGCGCGCCCGCCGCTGTATCGCGTCGATGCGCCGGCCCGTGGCAAGAAGCCCGCGCAAAAGCTGTATGCGCTGGACGAGGGCGAACTCGAAGCGATTCTCGACAAGCTGCGCAAGGACGGTGTGCGTGAGTCTGCGTGGTCCATCAGCCGCTTCAAGGGGCTGGGCGAGATGAGCGCCGAGCAACTGTGGGAGACGACGATGAATCCGGATACGCGTCGCCTGAGTCCGGTGTCGCTCGGTCAGCTCGACTTCGACGCGACCGTCGCCCGCATGAACATGCTCATGGGCAAGGGCGAGGCGGCGCAGCGGCGCAGCTGGCTCGAGGCCAAGGGCAACGAGGTCGAAGCCGATATCTGAGCGATGTCGGCGCACACACGGGTGGGCCGCATGCCGACGGACACAATCGGAGGCTTTCGGTCCGTCCACGCCGGCCCGCATGGTCGGAATGATCGAAGTGGCCTCATGCCTCGCCGGGCGGGCCATAGCGGACCCTTGCCAGGACATTGGCATTGTAGGAATGCGCATTTTCGCCGCACTCACGCGGGGCAAACCAGCGTGAGTGCTCACATAGTGGGATAATCCACCCCTCACCCTACCGGGAGTCGCGTTATGTTGCGTTCCATGCGTTACATTCTCGTGCCCATGCTGCTTGCTGGCGCAAGCGCCACCGCTTTGGCACAGTCGGCCCAACCGCGCGTCTTCTTCGTTGCACCGTCCAATGGTGCGACGGTGTCGAATCCGGTAGTGGTCAAGTTCGGCGTCGAGGGCATGGCGATCAAACCGGCGGGCGACATGGCGTCCGACACGGGCCACCATCACCTCATCATCGACGGCGATCCGGTTCCGGCAGGTCAGGTCGTTCCCACCGACGATACCCACCTGCATTTCGGCAAAGGCCAGACCGAGACGAGCGTCAATCTGACGCCGGGCGATCACACGTTGACGATGCAATTCGCCAACGGTGCCCACCAGTCGTACGGTCCGGCCATGAGCCAGACGATCAAGGTGCATGTCAAAGGTCAGCAATAGCGATGTTTCGACGGCCAAACGCGTAAGCGCGCTTCGCCGAAAGTTCTCTCTGCGCCAACTCGCAGGTCCCGCGCTCGCCGCTTTGCTGCTTGGCGCGGCGCCGCTCGCGCACGCCGAACTGTATGGCTACGTCGACGAAAACGGCGTAGCCCATCTCGCTGCGCGCAAGCTCGATGCTCGCTATCGGCTCGTTGTGGGCAATGGCGGTAACGTCGATCTGCGCACCGGGCAACGGCAAGGCGTGGTCAGCGGCCCCGACCGCTCACGTCTGTATGACGCGCTCGCACGTCATCCCAATCTGAAAAAGCTGGCACCGGTGATCGCGCAGGCGGCCCAAAAATTCAACGTCGACGCCGCGCTGCTCAAAGCGGTGATCGCCGCCGAATCCGGCTTCGACAGCGCGGCAGTGTCACCCAAAGGCGCTGTGGGGCTGATGCAGGTGCTGCCGGCAACGGGCGAGCGTTACGGTGTGCGCGCCGACGCACGACGCAGCGTTGCCGACAAGTTGACCGATCCGCGTGTCAATGTGCTGACCGGCGCCCGCTATTTACGCGACCTTCAGGCCCGTTATCCCGACCGTCTGGAATTGGTGCTCGCATCCTACAACGCGGGTGAGGGCGCGGTGGCGCGTCACGCCGATCAGATTCCGCCTTATGCGGAGACGCGCGACTACGTCGCTGCCGTCCTCGAACTCTATCGACGTTTCCATCCGGGCAACGCCGACGCGGTGCCCGGCCGTCGCGTCATCCAGGCCAGCGGCAGTGGCGGGACGCTGGGAAATGCGCGGATCAACGGGTCGCGCGATGGGCGTATCCACGTCATTCTGGGTGCGCCGTCAGGTTTGCCCGTGGTGCCTGCTACCATGCCGAACGCATCGGCGCGCGATTCGGCGCCCTCCGCACTGTCGGCACCGCCCGCGACCGACTGAGATACCGCTGCGCATCCGTTGGCGCTCCATTTGGCGATCTCGGAAACCCCCTCTCGGAATCGTCCGAAGCGCGGCCGGAATCCTGGAAATCCGGGGTGCCGGGCGACCTAAATCGCATTGCGCTTTGCCATTCGGGCGCGTTTTTGCCGAAATGTACCGGCGAGCTTGGTATGATCTCGCGGTCAACATCCACTCGAACTCTCGTCAAACGTTCGCAGCAAACCCACAGGTTTTATGGAACAAGTAGAAGATCTCTTTACGCAACCGTCGGATGACGACACCCTAACGCTCGGCGCGTACGCTGAGCGCGCTTATTTGGACTACGCGATCAGCGTTGTCAAGGGCCGGGCCCTGCCGGATGTTTGCGACGGCCAGAAGCCCGTGCAGCGCCGCATTCTGTTTGCGATGAACGAAATGGGCCTCGCCGCCGACGCCAAGCCGGTGAAGTCGGCGCGTGTGGTCGGCGACGTGCTCGGTAAGTTCCACCCGCACGGCGACCAGTCCGCGTATGACGCGCTGGTGCGTCTGGCGCAGGACTTCTCGATGCGCTATCCGCTCATCGACGGTCACGGCAATTTCGGCTCGCGCGACGGCGACGGTGCCGCAGCCATGCGATACACGGAAGCGCGCCTCACCCCCATCGCGAAGCTCCTCCTTGAGGAAATCGACGCGGGCACGGTGGATTTTGTCCCGAACTACGACGGCTCGACGGACGAGCCGCGCCTGTTGCCGGCGCGCCTGCCGTTCGTGCTGCTGAACGGCGCATCGGGCATCGCGGTGGGGCTCGCGACGGAAATCCCGTCGCACAATCTGCGCGAAGTCGCGTCGGCGGCGGTTGCGCTGATCCGCAATCCGAAGCTCGACGATGCCGAGTTGATGAGCCATGTGCAGGGACCGGATTTTCCCGGTGGCGGTCAGTTGATTTCGAGTGCTGCCGAGATTCGCGCCGCCTACGAAAGCGGCCGCGGCAGCCTCAAGGTGCGTGCACGCTGGAAGATCGAAGAGATGGCGCGCGGCCAGTGGCAGGCGGTGGTGTACGAGTTGCCGCCGAATACGTCCGGCCAGAAGGTGCTGGAAGAAATCGAGGAACTGACCAACCCGAAGGTCAAGCTGGGCAAAAAGTCGCTCACGCCTGAGCAGCAAAACCTCAAGCAGTCGATGCTGGCGATGCTCGACGCTGTGCGCGACGAGTCGGGCAAGGATGCACCGGTGCGCCTCGTGTTCGAACCCAAGTCGAGCCGTATCGACCAGCAGGAATTCGTCACGATGCTGCTCGCGCACACGAGCCTGGAGTCGAGTGCATCGGTCAACCTCGTGATGGTGGGGGCCGACGGCCGCCCGGGGCAGAAGTCGTTGCGCGACATCATCACCGAATGGATTGGCTTCCGTTTCGCGACGGTAACGCGCCGTACGCGACATCGTCTGGGCAAGGTCGACGACCGCATTCATATTCTCGAAGGCCGGATGATCGTCTTCCTGAATATCGACGAAGTCATTCGCATCATTCGCGAGTCGGACGAGCCGAAGGCTGCGCTGATGAGCGCGTTCCAACTGAGCGAGCGTCAGGCGGAAGACATTCTGGAAATTCGTCTGCGTCAGCTGGCGCGACTCGAAGCGATCAAGATCGAGCAGGAACTCGCGTCGTTGCGTGACGAGAAGGCGAAGCTCGAAGAACTGCTCGCCAATGAAAGCGCGATGAAGCGCCTGCTCATCAAGGAAATCGAAGCCGACGCGAAGCAGTTCGGCGACGAACGTCGCACGCTGATTCAGGAAGAGAAGCGGGCGGTCGCAGAAGCCCGCGTGGTCGACGAGCCGGTGACGGTGGTCGTGTCCGCCAAGGGCTGGGTGCGGGCGCTCAAAGGGCACGGCCTGGACGCGCAGGGCTTCTCGTTCAAGCAGGGCGACTCGCTGTATGGGGCGTTCGAATGCCGGAGCGTCGATCCGCTGATCGCATGGGGCAGCAACGGTCGCGTGTATTCGGTCGCCGTTGCGCTATTGCCGGGCGGACGAGGCGATGGCGTGCCGCTCACCTCGTTGATCGAGCTCGAATCCGGTTCGCGTCTGTTGCATTACTACGCCGCGTCGGGCGAGCAGCAGTTGCTGCTGGCGACGTCGGCGGGCTTCGGCTTCACGACCCGGCTTGGCGACATGGTCAGTCGCGTGAAGGCCGGCAAGTCGTTCATGACCATCGACGATGGCGCCGAACCGCTGGTGCCGACGCCAATTTGGCCGGGCGCAAGCGCGGTTGCCTGTCTATCGAGCGACGGCCGTCTGCTCGTGTTCGGCATGGACGAAATGAAGGCGCTGAGCGGGGGCGGACGTGGCGTCACGCTGATCGGTCTGGAGGCCAGGCAGACGCTGGTGTCGGCTGTTCCGATCAGCGAGGCGGGTGTCACGGTGTACGGCGAAGTGCGAGGCGGTAAAGTCCAGTCCGAGACGCTTTCGGGTACCGCGCTGGCGCCCAACATCGGCAAGCGCGCCCGCAAGGGCCGTGCGCCGGCGGTAAAGTTCGCGACGTTCAAACCGCGTTCGCTCGAGCCGGTGTTGCCGGCCGTGCCGAAAGCATCCTGAGGGAGTCGCGCATGACTGTTTACGCCTTCAGCCTGTTTCTGCATCTGGTGAGTGTTGCCGTCTGGATCGGCGGAATGTTCTTCGCGCTGGTGTGTTTGCGTCCAGCGTCGTCCGAGTTGTCGCCACAGCAACGCCTGCCATTATGGGAGGCTGCGTTCACGCGCTTCTTTACGTGGGTCGGCGTGGCAATCGTGCTGATTCTGCTGTCCGGCGGGCACATGATGATGGGCATGGGCGGTTTGCATGCCCGTTGGCCGGTGCACGCCATGGCGGGGATCGGTGCGCTGATGATGCTTGTCTTCGGACACATCCGTTTTGCGCTGTTCCCGCGTCTGCAACGTGCCGTGCAGGCGCAGTCCTGGCCGGACGGGGCGGCGGCGGTCAACGGGATTCGCCGGCTGGTGATTCTCAATCTCGTGCTGGGTGTCGTCGTGATTGGCCTGGCGGCATCGTTGCGTAGTTGACAGGCATTACGTGGCAGGCTGTCGTTCGACGTGCTGATGGCCGGCCACTTCGTGACATATTGCGACGAAAGCCTGGACGAGCGGGCTGTTGTCGTCGTGGCGCTTGCCGAGCAACAGCGGCGCATGCGCATCGGGTTCGCCCAAATCCATGAAATACGCGCCTTCGATCTGGATGCAGCGCACGGCGGCGGGCAGTACCGCAACACCCAATCCACTCGCCGCGAGCGCGACGATCGTCGTCGACTCGCGCGCTTCCTGAACGACGCGCGGCGTGAAGCCGGCGCGTTCGCACATTCTTCGGATCTGACCATCGATGGCCGTGCCTACGCCGTGCGGATGCATGATAAAGGCTTCCTCCGCCAGATCGGCAATCGACAGGCTGGAGCGCTGCGCCAACGGATGGCCCTGGTGCAGAACGACGACAAGCGCTTCGTCGATCAACGTTTCGAAACTCAATCCGGGCACTGGCGGGGCTTCCTCCGCCTGACGCAGCAAGCCGATGTCCAGCGTGCGTTCCATCAGGGCTTCGCGCTGATTCTCCGAGGGCGATTCGCTCAACGTGAGTGTGACGCGCGGGTATCGCTGGCGATAGCTCGTGAGCACGCGTTTCATCAGATTGGTCATCGGCGCGGAGGTCGTGAACGCGATGCGCAACTCGCCTGCATAGAGTCCTGCGATCCGTTGCACTTCAAGACGCGCCGCGTCGGCGTCTGCCAGGATTTGGCGCGCTCGCGCGAGGAAGGTGCGTCCGGCTGGCGTCAAAAAGACGCGCCGCTGTGAGCGCTCGAAGAGCGGCACCCCCAGCTCGTCCTCCAGAGCGCGTATTTGCATCGACAGGGGAGGCTGCCCGATATTCAGCTTTTGGGCGGCACGGCTGAAATGTAGCTCTTCGGCGACGGTCACAAAGTAGCGCAGGTGCCGCAATTCCATGCCTGGCTCCTTGAGTTGATTGCTTTTATATATAGAAAACTCGCTTAAATATATATTGGACGCGAGGTATCGGCAAATCTATCATTCGTTGTATACATTTCTCTTCCATGGCTCGCGCGAGGCGAGCCGGCACCATGGCATCACCGAATTCTCTACCCTTGTCTTCCGGAGGCGCGCGCACTGGCGGTGCATCTGCGCCGAAACTTCCGGCGGGTGTGGCACGCGGCACCCGCGAATACGCCGTCATCAGCCGGGCACTCTTCTTCGGCGGTTTTTCCACGTTTGCTCAGCTTTACTGCATGCAGTCGCTGTTGCCGTTGCTGACGGCGACGTTTGGTATCAGCCCGGCGCAGGCCAGCTGGTCGGTATCCGGTGCGACCATGATGATGGCGCTGGGTCTGCTCGTGACGTGCGTTGCGGCCGATCGCGTGAGCCGCAAGCGGATGATGACCATCGCGTTGCTGACGTCATCGGTGCTGACGCTGGCCAGTGCCTTTTCCACCAACTTCGAGACCATCGTCGTTCTGGCCGCGCTCAAGGGCCTTGCGCTGTCGGGACTGCCCGCCATTGCCATGGCTTACCTGAGTGAGGAAATCGATCAGCGCTCGCTCGGCATGTCGATGGGCCTGTACATCGGCGGCAATATTCTGGGCGGGATGGCGGGCCGGGTCATGGCCGCTTTCGTCGCGGACATGTTCTCGTGGCGGGTGTCGGTCGCGCTGATCGGGTTGGTGTGTCTGGCCATGGGCCTGGAGTTCGCGCGCAGTCTGCCTCATTCGCGCCGCTTCACCCCGCGCCACATGACCGTTCGCGAGGCCCTCGGTCATGCGCGGCGCCATCTGGGCGATCCCGCGTTGTTGGGCCTGTATCTGTTTGCGGGGCTCATGATGGGCAGCTTCGTGAGCGTCTACAACTATCTCGGCTTCTATCTGTCGGCGCCGCCGTTTCATCTGCCGCATGCGGCGATCGGCGCTATCTTCACGATGTACCTGATCGGCGTGGCTGGCTCTTTCATCGCGGGGCCGCTGTCCGACCGGGTGGGGCGTCCGCGATTGTTGTGGGTGCTCGTCGCGCTGGCGATGGTCGGCCTGGTGACGATGCTGGCGTCGCAGGTCTCGGGCGTGGTGCTGGGGTTGGCAATCTTCACCTTCGGCTTTTTCGGCGCGCATACCGTTGCCAGCAGTTGGGTCGGCCGACGCGCCACCGAAGGCCGTGCTATTGCCTCGGCGCTTTATCTGTTCTTCTATTACCTCGGTTCGAGCCTGTTGGGCAGCTTTTCGGGCGTGGTGCTCAAATCGCACGGTTGGCACGGTGTGGTCGCCTTGCTGTCGGTCGCCGTGGTGATTTCGCTGGGCGTTGCGATTGCGATGCGTCGTGCGTACGGCACGGGCAAACCGGTCTGAGGCGATACGCGTTCGAGTCCGCAAGCCCGCGACGCTCTCGGCACAAGCCGCGCCAAAGAGAAACAGCCACCAACGGTGGCTGTTCTCGTATTCGCCGGATGATGGTCACGCTATGGCGCGCGAGGCATCTCACCTGGCATCGTGCGCTGCCTCGCGTTTCCTGTCACGAGCCTTACCGTCGACGCGAAGCCGATCCACCGAATCAGGCGAGTTCGGCAATCAATTCGATTTCGACACATGCGCCGAGCGGAATCTGCGCGACACCGAATGCGGAGCGAGCGTGCTTGCCCGCGTCGCCGAACACTTCACCGAATAGTTCCGACGCGCCGTTTGTCACCAGATGCTGATCGGTGAATTCCTGCGTCGAGTTCACCAGGCTCATCAACTTCACGATGCGCTTGACCTTGTTCAGGTCGCCCGTGTGCGCGTGCAGCGTGGCGATCAATTCGATGGCGACGGCGCGCGCTGCGGCCTTACCGTCTTCGACGCTCACGTCCTTGCCGAGTTTGCCGGTCCAAACCTTGCCGTCCTTCTTCGGCAGATGGCCCGAGAGGAACACGGTGTTGCCGGTTTGCGCGGCCATCACGTAGGCGGCCGCGGGGGCGGCGGAGGTCGGCAGTTCGATACCCAGTTGCTTCAGTTTGTCGTAGACGGACATTTACGGCTTCCTTGCAGAGGCGTTGAAATTGGACCGATCGGTCGGTCGGGCCGATCGGTGGGAGTCTGGTGTGGCAACTCGCGTGGGTTCGTGACTGCCGGCGCCAACCAAGGTCCGGCATGTAGGTGAGCGGACGTCGATGCCTGCGGCAATCGACCGAAGCCGTGTCCGGACCGGTTGCCGGGGCGCAACGGGGGGCCCAGCGCCAGATTAGGCGGCGCGGCGCGGCAGGGCGCCGGAGATCAGTGCGCCAAGACGCGCGACGCCTGCTTCGATCTTCTCCGGCGGCACCGTCACGAACGACAACCGCAGCGTGTTCGATTGTGGCGTGCCCACATAGAACGGCGCGCCGGGCACGAACGCCACATTCTGCGCAATCGCTTTTTCCAGTAGCTGCATGGTGTCGATGCCTGCGGGCAATGTCAACCAGATGAACATGCCCCCGGCGGGGGCCGTCCACGTGGCGTTTGCCGGCATGTGTGTCTTCAGCGAGGCGAGCATTGCCTGCGCCTGCGCGGCGTAAAGCGTGCGGATCGACGGGATGTGGGTGTCGAGAAAACCATCCTTCACGACTTCGTAAGCGATGCGTTGCGTCACACTCGGTGTGTGAAGGTCGGCGGCCTGCTTGGCCTGCACCAGCTTCGCGATCACTGCCCGCGGTCCGATGATGAAGCCAAGTCGCAGACCGGGAGCGAGCACCTTGGAAAAGGAGCCCATGTACAACACATGCTCGGGCGCCAGCGACAGCAGACTCGGCAGGCGCTGTCCTTCGTAATCGAGGTCGCCATAAGGATCGTCTTCGATAATCGCGAGGCCATCGCGTTTGGCAACGGCCGCCAGCGCTTCGCGGCGCGCCATCGGCAAACGGCGCCCCGTCGGATTCTGGAAATTCGGCATCGCGTACAGGAAACGCGCGCCCTTCACGAGCTCCGGCGTGAGGGCTTGCGGCAGCAGACCCTGATCGTCGGTGGTCACCGGCACATATTTCGGTGCGAACAGCGAGAACGATTGCAGCGCACCGAGATAACTCGGCGCTTCGACGAGCACGCGGCTGCCTTCGTCGATGAAGATCTTGCCAATGAGATCCAGTCCTTGCTGCGATCCGGTCGTGATGAGCACGTTTTCCGGGGCAAGCGTCAAACCGTCGCGCGAATAGCGTTGCGCGATCCATTCGCGCAGCGGTGCAAACCCTTCGGTCGCGCTGTATTGCAGAGCCGCCTGGGGCGAGTCGGTGAGGACACGTTGTGCGGCAGCCCGCATCTGTTCGACGGGAAACGTGGCGGGCGAGGGCAGGCCGCCGGCGAAGGAGATGACCTCGGGGCGCTCGGTGACTTTGAGAATTTCGCGAATGGCCGAGCTGGTCAGATTGCGGGCGCGTTCGGAATATTGCCAATCGTGCATGATGGTCTCGCTTGAAGGTGCGGCCTTTCTGTATGAGCCGCGAGTATCGGGCGTTGCGGGTGCCGAGCGCTTGATGGCAGGCGCAACGCCAGGGGGGCAACAAGTGACGACGCAGGGATCGCATGCGCCGTCAGATGTCGTCAGACCGGTTTGCCCGTGAGTCGCGAAGCGCCGATCTTCGTGTTCTTGCCGAGTGCGATGGTCAGTACGACGCCTGCGGCGAATAGCCAGGTGATGGCGTCGACCTGTTCGCCGAAAAACAGGGCGGACAGCGCAATCGTAAAGAAAATCTGGAGCAATTGTACTTGGCCGACACGCGCGATCCCGCCCATGGCGAGGCCGGCGTACCAGGCGAAGAATCCGATGAATTGCGAGAAGAGGGTGACATAGGCGAACGCGCCCCACGCCTTGCCGCTGATCGGCCACGGCTGCTGCCACGCAAGCCAGCCGACGGGCAACAGCAGCACCGGCGCCGATACGACGAGCGCCCAGCAAATGACTTGCCAGCCGCCCATCTCGCGGGCCAGCTTGCCGCCTTCCGTGTAGCCGAGCGCACCGATGACGACGGCGAGCAACATCAGCCCGTCGGCGGCGTGCAGGCTTCCGCCGCCGGCACGCAGGGCGAACGCGATGACGAGCGCACTACCCAGCAGCGCAAAGCCCCAAAAGCTGCGCGACGGCCGCTCGCCGCCGAGCCAGTAGGCATAGATCGCGACGAAGAACGGTTGCAGGCCGTTGACGACGGCGCCATGCGAGGCCGGAATCGTCTTCATCGCCCATGCCGAAAATACCGGGAACGCGATGATGACGCCAAGCGACGTGACCGCGAGGCTCGTGAGCTGCGCCCGCGTGGGCCACGCTTCCTTGCGCCACCAGAGCAGCGCGCCTGCGAAGATGGCGGCCACGAGTGCTCGTCCCAGTCCGTTGAGCAGCGGGTTGACCTCTGCGACGACGATGCGTGTCATTGGCAGCGTCAGACTGAAGATGAGCACGCCGATCAATCCGATCAGCATGCCCCGGGATTCACGCGAATTCATGATGTCGCCTCGTGGTTCTGGTAAGTCTGCGCCCGCCATGCGCTGTGGCCGGGCGTCTGGAACGGCATGGCCTAGCGCAACGTGCGCGGGCCGTTGGGTGTCTCGATTTCTGCGGCGAGCGACGGTTCGACCAGCGTAGCTTCGACGTTGATGAGCGCATCGGCGCTCAGCCAGTGCAATTGTTCGGAAATCGTCGCAGCCTGCGGATGAAAGCCACGCAACGAGGTGACGGCGCAATCGGCGCAGGGCAGAGTGTGAGTAGGATGCTGTGGCGAATCCCACTGGATCAGCGTGGGCAACACGCCTTGGCCGGCGCCTTGCCATGACGGAAGGCTGCCGTCCTCCGGTACGCCAATCTGCCACGTCAGTGCGCCGCGCTGCATTGCGAGCACGGGAGCCAGTCGTCGAGGGTACTGGGCCTGCCAGCGGGGCAGCGAACGCGGACGATCCACGCGCGCAACCCAATGCGCGAGATACGGGCCGCGGGCAAGACGCGCCCGCACGGTGTCGTCATCGAGACCGAACCAGCGCGGGCGGCCGGGTGCCGGGGCGTCGGGGTCGATCGCAATGATCTCCAGATAGACGCCCCCCCACAGACCGAGCAAACTGTTGTGCGTTCCCATCCTGGCATGCTTGCCCCCGCGTTGCGGCACCACGTCGGTGAGTCCGAGTTGCTCGATGACATGCGCTTCGCCCGCCTCCAGCGTTTGCGCGGCAACGACAAGGTGATCCAGTTTCAGGGCGTGAGGTGCGGTCATGTTCGGTTGGGGCAGCAAAGTCTGGCGACAAAAAGCGATAGCTTACTCTGCCTCATTGCGGGTGCCACGTATCCGCATGCGCGTGTCGCGTCATTTGCGCGGCGGTTGCGGTGTTGCTCGACTTCGAAGCCGTTCTTTATCCGCGCGAGAGCCGCGCTACCGCCCGTTGCGTCATGCGAGCGGCGACCCCACGCCACGCCAGCCGCAGGCCCGCGCGTAGCGAACGTCGGCGCGGCGCGCATAGCGTGCTCGCCGGCTGACTCACCCGCATGCGCGCCCCTTCCCGCCAAGTGCCCAGCCACACGCGCTGGCCGCCGCGAATCTCGAAGCTCTCCCCTGCGCCCAGCCAATGGTCGATGTGTTCGCCTTCCACGGTCAGCCACAGCAGGCCCTGCAACACTTGCAGCGACTGAGGCGGCTCAGTGGCCGGGCTTTGCCAGAAGACGGTCTGTCCCGGGTCCAGTTCGAAGAGTCGGATTTCACGCATGGCGGTCTCCAGTTGAGAGGACACTTTATCGGTTAACTCCGGTACAGTACCGATACAGATATGAAGGGAGTTTTCGGTACAGTTCGGGGTTGACAAGGCAAGGCGCCGGCGTAGAGTGGCGATCCATGAGCCGCTCATGTGCAACAGGGGCGGACACTTCGACTGGGAGATACCTGTCAACTTTGCGGGAGGCGCCGATCGGTGCCGCACCCCAATGCATGCGTACCGGCACGACCGGTGCGCTCTGTCGGACATGAAGCGGTCTGCAGGCCGCGCAACAAAGGTGGAAGACGATGGCGATAGCGACAACGAACCGCATTTCTCCGTTGATCCTGACGGACAATGCCGCGCTGGACACGGCGCGCATGACGCTCGTCGATCAACTCGTTCACTGGGCACGGTTGCGTATCGAAGAGCGCGTTTTCCTGCCGGGCATGCGTATGCCGTCGATTCGTTCGCTTGCCGAAGACAAGCGGGTTTCGCGCTTTTCCGTTGTGGAAGCGTACGAGCGTCTGGTCGCGCAGGGCTATCTCGAGGCGCGTCGCGGTTCCGGCTTTTACGTTCGCGAGCGTCCGGCAATGCCGCCGCAGAACGCGGCTGCGCCCATGGTGCCGCAGGGACCGCTGGACGTGGCGTGGCTCGTGCGCAGCATGCTGCATCAGGTCGCGCCGGAGCGCGGGCCCGGCATGGGGTATTTGCCGCCGGGTTGGCTGGACGCCGAGATGATGACGTCCGCCATGCGCTCGATGAGCCGGCAGTCGAGCGCGCACTTGCTTCAGGCGGGCAATCCGCACGGCTTTCTCCCCTTGCGCGTTCAGCTCCAGACACAGCTTGCCGAGTTGGAGATCGGGGCGCGACCCGAGCAAATCGTGTTGACGTCGGGCATCACGCAGGCCGTCGATTTCCTGCTGCGCCTGTACGTCAGGGCAGGCGATACGGTCCTTGTGGGCGATCCCGCGTGGTTCGTGATGTTCGGACGCATTGCTTCGCAAGGTGCACACACCGTTGGCGTACCCTACACGCCCGACGGCCTCGACATGCAGGCGTTGGAGCGCCTGGTGCAGCAACATCGTCCCAAGCTCCTCATTCTGAATTCGATCCTCCAGAATCCGACTGGCACCTCGTTGACGCCCGCGCGCGCTTTCCAGATTCTGCGGCTCGCCGAACAGTACGATTTCATGGTGCTGGAAGACGACATTTACTGCGACCTGTGTCCGCCGCATCAGCAGGTGGCGCGTCTGGCAAGCCTCGATCAGCTCAAACGGGTGATCTACATGGGCAGCTTTTCGAAGACGCTCACGGCTAACTTGCGTGTCGCGTTCGTTGCCTGTTCGCCGGAATTGGCGAAGACGTTCGTCGACCACAAGATGCTTTCGAGTTCGACTACGCCGGAGATCAACGAGCGGATCGTCTACAAGGCGCTGACCGAAGGACACTACCGCCGGCATGTCGAACGGTTGCGCACGCGACTGGACGAAGTTCGCGACGGCGCGCGCCGTCATATGGAGCGTCTCGGGTTGCGGCTGTTCGGTGAACCCACGTCGGGCATGTTCCTGTGGGTCGACACCGGTATCGATACCAACGCCATTGCGGCCGCCGGGCACGAAGCGGGTTTCCTGTTCGCCCCGGGCGCGTTGTTCTCGCCACGCCAGACGCCGAGTACCTGGATGCGCATGAACATCGCCTGTTCGAGCGATCCGTCCATGTTGTCCTTTCTGTCGCGGCAACTGGAGTTGGCCGCATGAGGTTCGGGCGCGCGCGGGCACCCTGCCTGGCCGGAACCTCGGCCGATGCGCTGGCCGACGCTGTCGATGATCTGAACCGACCAATTGGTCGGTTGGTCGCCCAAGGTTGCCGGCGAACGGCGGGGTGGCCGGCGTGCCGGTGCGGCACGCGTCCACCGCAGAGTTGAGTTTTTGCCGGGTCTGCCCCGTTTTCCGGACATTGGCGCATCCTCCCCCTGCAAAATAACCCTTCGAGCGGCCTTGAAATGCCGGTCGCCCGTCCCTATGTTCGGACCTGTATCGCCGTTGCGGCGGCGCTCGCGCAAGTGCGCCGGGCGGCGGTCCGAGTCGACATTTCTTCCATCTCACCGATTCACGAGGTTCCCGACCATGGCGCAAGAAACCATGAGCTTTCAGGCGGAAGTCAAACAGCTTCTGCAACTGATGATTCATTCGCTGTACAGCAACAAGGAAATCTTCCTGCGCGAACTGATCTCCAATGCCTCGGACGCCGCGGACAAGCTGCGCTTCGAAGCGATCAACAATGCCGCGCTGTACGAGCAGGATCCGGAACTCAAGATTCGCGTGTCGTTCGACAAGGACGCGCGCACCATCACCATCGAAGACAATGGCATCGGCATGAGCCGCGATGAAGCCATCGCGCACCTCGGCACCATCGCCAAGTCCGGCACCAAAGAGTTCTTTTCCCGCCTGTCGGGCGATCAGCAAAAAGACGCAGCGCTGATCGGCCAGTTCGGTGTGGGCTTTTACTCGGGGTTCATCGTCGCCGAGCGCATGACGGTCGAGTCGCGCCGTGCCGGACTGCCGGCTTCCGAAGGGGTGCGGTGGTCGTCGGCGGGTGAGGGCGACTTCTCGGTCGAGACGATCGAACGCGCACCCCGGGGTACGGCCATCACGTTGCATTTGCGCGAAGGCGAAGACGAACTGCTGTCGTCCTGGCGACTGCAATCGATCATCCGCAAGTATTCGGATCACATCTCGCTGCCGATCGTGATGCGCGGCGAGTCGTGGAACGAAGAGAAGCAGGCGATGGTGCCCGCCGAAGCGGACGAAACCATCAATCAGGCCAGCGCGCTGTGGACCCGCAGCAAGAGCGAGATTTCGGACGAGCAATACACGCAGTTCTATCAACATATCGCGCACGACATGCAGCCGCCGCTGGCATGGACGCATAACCGCGTGGAAGGGCGCAGCGAATATACGCAACTGCTGTACGTTCCGGGTCATGCACCGTACGATCTGTGGGACCGCAACTCGCACGGCGGCCTCAAGTTGTACGTCAAGCGCGTGTTCATCATGGACGACGCCGAGCAACTTCTGCCGAATTACCTGCGTTTCGTGCGTGGGGTCGTCGATTCCGCCGATCTGCCGCTGAATGTCTCGCGCGAACTCCTTCAGGAGAGCCGCGATGTGAAGGCGATTCGCGAAGGTTGTACCAAGCGCGTGCTCAGCTTGCTCGAAGATCTGGCCGAAAACCAGAAAGACAAGTACACGCAGTTCTGGGGCGCTTTCGGTCAGGTGCTCAAGGAAGGCACCGGCGAGGACCACGCCAATCGGGAGCGCATCGCCAAGCTCTTGCGCTTCGCGAGTACGCACAATGACTCCGCCGAGCAGACCGTATCGCTGGCCGATTACGTTGGCCGCATGAAGGACGGTCAGGACAAGATCTACTACGTGACGGCGGAGAGTTGGGTGGCCGCAAGCCACAGCCCGCATCTCGAGGTCTTCCGCAAGAAGGGCGTTGAAGTGCTGTTGCTGACCGACCGTGTCGACGAATGGATGCTGTCTTATGTTCACGACTTCGACGGCAAGGCACTTGTGAGCGTGGCGCGCGGCGATCTGGATCTCGGTGCGCTCGAAGATGCCGATGAGAAACAAGCGCAGGAGAAGACCAGCGACGAACTCAAGCCGCTCGTCGAAAAGATGAAGGAAGTTCTCGCGGGCAAGGCGAAGGACGTGCGCGTGACTTTCCGTCTGACCGATTCGCCGTCCTGCCTCGTCTCCGACGAAAACGACATGAGCGGTACGCTCCAGCGTCTGATGAAGGCGGCCGGTCAGAAGATGCCGGAATTCCGTCCGATTCTCGAAATCAATCCGGACCATGCGCTGATCAAGCGTCTGAGTGCGGACAGCGCCGATCTGTCGGACTGGACGCAGTTGCTGTTCGACCAGGCATTGTTGGCCGAAGGCGGAAGCCTGGAAGATCCGGCCGCGTTCGTGAAACGTACCAACGCGTTGTTGCTAGCTGCACGCTGATTGCGTCGACGCAGGCAACTGACATTGCCGACGCGTTACGCGATAAACGTAGGGCTGTTGTGCCGCACAAAGCCTCCGCGACGAAATGTCGCGGGGGCTTTTTCATGGTGCGGATGGCGCGAAGGGCTTTCGGCTCGGGCACGCCTCGCCACGTTGCCCCCGTATAATGCCGAGCCATGACTTTCCGATTCGATGTAAGCGGGCGGCGCTGGCAGGCTGTCCCGTCACCGGCGCTCTCGCGCCATCACAAGGACTGGCTGACCCGAGGCGGTGCTCTCACGCGCCATCTGTCCGCGCTCGGCCGCGTGAGCGTACGTGTCGTGGCCGAGCGAGTGATGCCGGCCGATGCGGATCAATGCCGCGCGATCGGTGTGCCGCTGCGCACGCCCATGTGGGCGCGCGATGTCATCCTGCTGGTCGACGACGAGCCGGTCGTGGTCGCGCATAGTGTCACGCCGCTTGCGTACAGCCGGTCGGTTTGGCAAGCCATGCGTCGTTTGCGTACCCGCCCGCTCGCGGACTTGCTGTATCACGATCGCACGGTCACGCGATCCGCTCTGGTATCGAGCCCCTTGGGGCCACGCCACCTATTGCACGGCCGCGCGCGCCACGACGCGCGCGATCCGATCGTCGGCGGTTGTCCGCGTGTCAGGTTGTGGGCGCGCCGTTCCGTGTTTCTGCGCCATGGTGCGCCACTGCTCGTTACCGAGGCATTTCTGCCGCGCTTTTGGCGCCGGCTGCAATCGGTGCAATCGGTGCACGGCGAGCATGTCCGCGATTGATCGCCATGCCGACGTCCCCCGCCTCCGATCTCAAACGTAATTTCCCACCGGTCGTAGACGCGAACACGCGCCTTCTGATTCTCGGCAGCCTGCCGGGTGAAGTGTCGCTCGCGCATCGGCAGTACTATGCGCATCCGCAGAATCGCTTCTGGCATCTGGTCGGCGAAGTGATCGGCGAGCCGCTGCCCGCCCTTCCGTACGAAACACGACTCGACGTGTTGCGCGCATACGGGGTAGGGCTGTGGGACGTAGTGGCTCAAGCGCGTCGCGAGGGCAGTCTCGACAGCAACATTCGTCTGCATACCGGCAGCGACCTCGCGGGGTTGATTGCAACGTTGCCCTTGCTGCGGGCCGTTGCGTTCAACGGCGGGACAGCAGCCCGGATCGGCCAACGCGCGCTGGCGCAGGGCAACGTGAGCCTGCCGGTCGTGTTGCTGCCGTCGAGCAGCCCGGCATATACGATTCCCTTCGCGACGAAACGCGATGCCTGGCTTGCGTTGCGCGACTGGCTCGACATGGGCGAGCCGCGCCAGTCCGTCTGAGCCATCCCATTCGACCGTGCGGCGTACACCACATTGCGTATTCGCAAACAACGTACCGCGACCGAAGGCCGAGCGTCTGAACCCGGTACAATGCGAACCCATCGGAATTTTCCGAGCTTCACTGAAGGACACATGACCCTCATCAAACGCAAATCCATCGAAGCCGAAGCGTTCGTCGCCGACGATCGTGCCGCCCGTTCACTGCGTCCTGCGTACAAGCCGCGTTTTGCACCGGTGACGTTCTCCGAAATCGGTGGCGTGCGTTACCTGCATTTCGGCACGGAGTGGGTGCAGGGGGCGATGCGTCTGTCCAAACCCGATCGTATCGAACTCGAATACGCGCAGCAGATGATGGCGTGGTTGCTCTTCATGCGCGCACCGAAGCATGTGGTGCAGCTCGGGCTTGGCACGGGCTCGATCACCAAATTTTCGGCAAAGCAATTCGCGCGCACGCAAGTCACGGCGGTCGAACTGAACCCGGCAGTGGTCGTGGCCGCGCGCACGATGTTCGATCTGCCGAGCGATTCGCGTCGACTGAAGGTGCTCGAAGCGGATGCCTGGGACTTCGTCACGGACACGGCGAATCACGGCACCGTCGACGTGCTGCAAGTCGATCTCTACGACGCCACCGCACGCGGGCCGGTGCATGACACGCCCGCGTTCTACAAGGCGTGCCGTGCGACCCTGCGCGAACCGGGCATGCTGACCATGAACCTGTTCGGCGATCACGACAGCTATCCGAAGAACATCCGTCGTCTGCGTCAGGCGTTTGACAATCGCGTGATCGAATTCCCGGAAGTGCATGACGGCAACGTCATCGTGCTCGCTTTCAACGGGCCGCTGCTGTCGGTCGAATGGAAGGACGTGGAAGCACGCGCCAAAGTGGTCGAAGCCGCGACCGGCTTGCCGGCCAGACGTTGGGTCAAGCAACTGCGCGATGCGAACGGGGACGGCGGCCCGGTACTTACGGTCTGACGTTACCTGCGTAGCACGGTGTGTGGCCCTGTGTGTGGCCATGAGGTAGCGCGCGGCAGATGCAAAAAAGCCAGCCGGGAAGGCTGGCTTTGCTTTAGTGCGGCCCGCGCGAGGCGTCAGACCGCGACTTCCTCGATCGTCAGCGCTTCGCCGCCGGCGACGATCGCGAGCAGCCGGTCCACGTTCGGATGTGCGCCCGGGCGGTTGCGTGCATCGGCCGTGTGCTCGCCGAAAACGGCCAGCGCATGTTCTGCGGCCTTGGCATCGAGCGTGCCGAACGCTTGCTTGAGGTAGTGGTACACGGCCAGCGAGCCTTGTTTGCCCGGGGCGTTTTCGATGGTGCCGACGAGCGCACCGCTGCCGTTGCGCAGATCGATGCGGGCGATGTTTTCGATGCTGCCGATGCCGGCGATCAGTGCGAGGTTGTCCTTGAATACCGGGGTCGGGTCGATCACTGCCATGGTTCTGCTGCTCCTGCGGTTACGTCGGAAAAAGAATGAAAAACGGTGCGGGCCGAATGTTACCACCCCGACCCGACCGGCAGGGGATGCGACCGGTTCAAGTCGATTCGGATCAGGTACGTCGCCATTGCAGGATCGCAAGCGTCAGCATCCCGGCAATCAGTCCCCAGAAGGCTGAGCCGATGGAAAGCAATGTCAGGCCCGACGCCGTGACCATGAACGTGATGAGCGCGGCTTCGCGCTGCTTCGTGTCGTGCATGGCGTTGGCCAGTCCGTTCATGATCGAACCGAACAGGGCGAGGGCGGCAATCGAGACCACGAGGGCTTTCGGGAATGCAGCGAACAGCGCCGCAATCGTCGCGCCGAACGTACCGGCAATCAGATAGAAAACCCCTGACCATACTGCTGCCGTATACCGTTTGGCCGGGTCTTCGTGCGCTTCGCGTCCGGTGCAGATGGCCGCGGTGATCGCCGCGAGATGTATGCCGTGCGAGCCGAATGGGGCAAGGAGTACCGACGCGATACCGGTCGTGGAAATCAGCGGCGACGCCCCCACGTTGTACCCATCGGCACGCAGCACGGCCAACCCCGGTACGTTTTGTGAGGCCATGGCCACCACAAACAGCGGGATGGCGATGCTGATCGTCGCCGGCAACGAAAACGACGGAGTCGTCCATACGGGCTTTGCGAGCGAGATGTTGAAGTGGCTGAAATCGAGCAGACCCAGCCCGCCGGCGACGGCCGTTCCCACGATCAGCGCCAACAGAATTGCATAGCGCGAAGCCACGCGCTTGACGACGAGGTACGTAAAGAACATGGCGAGCACCAGCGCCGTCTGGTGCTGCGCGGCGACGAAGATTTCCAGTCCGATCCGAAACAGGATCCCTGCGAGCAGGGCGGACGCCAGCGCAGGCGGTACCCGCCGCATGATCGTCTCGAAACCGCCCGTCAGTCCGCAAATGGCGATGAGCGCATTGCAGACGATGAATGCCCCGATGGCCTCGCCATAGGGAACGCCCGGCAGCGACGTAATCAGAAGCGCGGCGCCGGGGGTCGACCAGGCGACGACGACCGGCGTGCGGTAACGCAGCGACAGGCCGATGGTCGTCACGCCCATGCCGATGGACAGCGCCCAGATCCATGAGGAAATCTGCGCCGGTGTGAGGTGAGCGGCCTGGCCGGCCTGGAACATCAGAATGAGCGAACTGGTGTAGCCCGTCATCATGGCCACGAAGCCGGCCACGATGGCCGACGGCGACGTATCCGCCAATGGGCGCAATGGCGGCAGGGGCGGCACGGGAGTGGTGCTGGACGTCATGGTGGAATGTTGTCTCTTTTATTGCGTTGTTGTCGTGTGTCGCCGCGTGCCGTCGTGTATCGGCGCAGCACAACCCGATGGAACGAAGCGGTCGGTGCTGCACGCCGGACAGGAGGGACGGCGTTGGAGGATGCGGCAGGGCGAGCGCGGAGCCTACTTGGTCAGCACCCGCATCGCCGACTCCAGACCCGCTAGCGTAATCGGATACATGCGATTGGCAAATAGCTGGCGGATCACCGAAATCGACTGACGATATTGCCAGATGGCCTCAGGTTCCGGATTGAGCCACGCGTAATGCGGGAAGCGATCAATGAAGCGCCGTAGCCACACAGCGCCTGCTTCCTTGTTGTTGTACTCGACCGAACCGCCCGGTTGCAGCACTTCGTAGGGACTCATCGTCGCGTCGCCCACGAAGATCAGCTTGTAGTCGGACGGGTATTTGCGCAGCACGTCCCACGTCTCGAAGCGCTCGTTATGACGCCGCCGGTTCTGCCGCCAGAGATAGTCGTAGACGCAATTGTGAAAGTAGTAGAACTCGAGATGCTTGAATTCGGATTTCGCGGCGGAAAAGAGTTCTTCCGTACGTGCGATGTGGTCGTCCATCGAGCCGCCGACGTCGAGCAGCATCAGCACCTTCACATTGTTGTGACGCTCGGGTACGAGCTTCAGGTCGAGCCAGCCGGCGTTGGCGGCGGTCGAGCGGATGGTGTCGTCGAGGTCGAGCTCTTCGGCGGCGCCTTCTCGCGCAAACTTGCGTAGACGTCGCAACGCTACCTTGATGTTGCGGGTGCCAAGCTCTACGGTATCGTCGTAGTCCCGGTACGTCCGCTGGTCCCAGACTTTGACGGCGGTGCGATTGCCGTTGCTCTCGCCGCCAATGCGGATCCCTTCGGGGTTGAACCCGCCATTACCGAACGGCGACGTGCCACCTGTGCCGATCCACTTGCTGCCGCCTTCATGGCGGCCCTTTTGTTCGTCGAACAACTGCTTGAGGCGCTCCATGAGCTTGTCCAGCCCGCCCAGTGCCTGAATGCGTGCCTTGTCCTCGGGGGACAGTTCGCGCTGCATGCGCTTCCTGAGCCACTCCAGCGGCACTTCTCCGGACGCGTCGACCGTCTGCTGTACGCCTTTGAAGTACGCACCGAACGCCTGATCGAACTTGTCGTAGTGCTTCTCGTCCTTGATGAGGGAGAGGCGCGCCAGATAATAAAACTCGTCGAGCGAGGGCGCGATGACCTGACGTTGCAACGCTTCGAGCAGCGTCAGGTATTCTTTGACCGACACCGGCAATTTCGCCGCGCGCAAGGTGTAGAAGAAGTCGATCAGCATGACGTTGGCGCGCTCACCGGTTGGCGCGATTCATGAAGACGAGGCGCTCGAACAGATGCATATCCTGTTCATTTTTCAGCAGGGCGCCCGCAAGCGGCGGTATCGCCAGTTTGTTGTCGGAACTGCGCAGCGCTTCGGGGCCGATTTCCTCGGCCATCAACAGCTTGAGCCAGTCGATGAGTTCGGATGTCGACGGCTTCTTCTTGAGACCCGGGATCTCCCGCACCTCGAAGAACGTCGCCATGGCGGCATTCACGAGTTCGCGCCGGATGTTGGGGAAATGCACGTCGATGATCGACTGCATCGTCGCGGGTTCGGGGAACTTGATGTAGTGGAAGAAGCAGCGACGCAGGAAGGCGTCCGGCAGTTCCTTCTCGTTGTTCGACGTGATGATGACGAGCGGGCGATGACGCGCCTTGACCAGCTCGCGCGTCTCGTAAACGTAGAACTCCATGCGATCGAGTTCGCGCAGCAGGTCGTTCGGGAACTCGATGTCGGCCTTGTCGATTTCGTCGATGAGCAGCACGACCGGTCGGTCGGCTTCGAAGGCTTGCCAGAGCACACCCTTGACGATGTAGTTGGCGATGTCGCGCACTCGCTCCTCCCCGAGCTGCGAATCGCGCAGACGCGACACGGCGTCGTATTCGTACAGACCTTGCTGCGCCTTGGTGGTGGACTTCACGTGCCATTGCAGCAGCGGCATGCCGAGCGCGGCGGCGACTTCCTCCGCGAGCATGGTTTTACCGGTGCCGGGTTCCCCCTTGATCAGCAATGGTCGTTGCAGCGTGGCCGCCGCATTCACGGCGAGCTTGAGGTCGTCGGTGGCGACGTAATGGGAAGAGCCTTCGAAGCGCATTGTCTGAGCCGTCCGCAAACAGCCGGCCAACCGGCCGGGCAGGGAAAAAGTTCAGTATAAGACATTGCGCATAAGGCCCGCTTGGGCGTTGGAAATGTGCATTGACATCAAAGGCTTGTGGCAAAACTTCGGAGAACCGTGCGGGTCAGCACCGAGTTTGCGCCTGCGAGGGTGTGGGTTACAATCGATTGCTTTTTTCACAGGTCGGCGGCCTTGGAGCCAGGACGGCGATCTGCGTGTTGCGGGCCGGTATTCCAACCAAAAACGTTCCCAAGAAGACCATGAAAAAGTTCCTCACGATGATGGCGCTGGCGCTTGGCGGCACGTCACTCATGTCGCTTAGTGCGCTTCATGCGGCCGAACTCAAGCCTGACATGGAGGCGGCAAAGGGCAAGGTAGCCATGTGTATCGGCTGCCACGGCATTCCCGACTATCGCACCGCATTTCCCGAGGTGTATCACGTCCCCAAAATCGGCGGACAGAACGCCAAGTACATTGAAAACGCCCTGAAGGAGTACGCCAAGGGCGACCGCAAGTTCCAGACGATGCATGGCATCGCAGCCACGTTGACCGATCAGGACGTCGTTGATATCGCCGCCTATTACGCGGCGCAGACGGCGTCGACGCCGGTCAATCCCCAGAAGTAAAACGTGCGTGGCTGAGGAGAACACGATGAAGCATTCGATGCATTCGATGGCAAAGGCCGCTGCCGCGGTGTCCCTGACACTCGGTGCGGCGCTCGCCGGATCGAGCGGCGCTGCGATGGCCGCAGGCAACGTTGCCAACGGCAAGGCACTGGTCGACAAAGGCATGTGCGCAAGCTGCCACGGCGCCAACCTGAACGCGCCGATCACGCCGGAATACCCGAAGCTTGCCGGTCAGTACGCGGACTACATCTACAACGCGCTGCGCGCTTATCAAAACGAAACCAGCCTCGTGTATGGGCGCAGCAACGCGATCATGAAGACGCAGGTCATGTCCAACCCCGCTACGATCGGCAAGGACGGCAAACCACGGCCGTTCACCTCGAAGGAGCTCAAGGACATTTCGGCTTACATCGAGTCCTTGCCGGGCGACCTCGTCACGAAAAAGTAAATCTGTGGGTGTTTGCATGAAAAAACGACGGCTGCCGTGCAGGCAACCGTCGTTTGTTTTCCTCTGCCGCGCACGCGCGTAATGCACTCGGCTACGTGGGCTACGTGGGCTCGCAGCGCCCGCGACCTTATCGCGAGGCCTGCTGCTCGATACGTTGCAGGTAAGCGTCCGAGTCGGGCGGCTGTCCGCTGTGTTGCGCTTCCCACAGCGTTTGGCCGAGGCATTCCATGATGCGGTGTTGCGCTTCGTGCGGCGAGTCGAGGCGATGGGTCAGTCTTTCATAGGCGGCACGGATGCCCGGCGGCTGGTCGATCGAGACTTGTTCGCTGATCGCCAGATGCATCGACAGATGCAGGAAGGGGTTGGTCTGGCCGCCTTCCGGCGAGTACTCGCGGGCACTGGCTTCGTCGGTGTCGGCGAGGGCGTCGTGATATTCCGGGTGTTCGTTGATCCAGTCGGCGGCAATCGTTTCGAGCGGCGTCAGAATGCTGCCGCTACGTTGTTTTTGCCAGGTGGTGCAGAAGAATTGCCGGACTTCGTCGCGGCTTGGATTGAACATGGGGACTCCGTGGAGGTTCTCTTATGGCATCTTGCGGCGCGCCTTACCGTGACTACCATCGCGGGTCGGATGGCACCGCGCCGCAGTACCGCAAAATGCCGGGCGAGCCGGTAGTGACCGGAATACGCCGATAACGCAATAAAAACACGCCGTATTGTCGCTCAATTCGTTCAATCATGCCGCAAAACCCCCGCACCCCTGTCGTACCCACGGTCGCCGGCGACGCGCCGCTCGCCCAGCCTGCACCTCCGCCGTCCGCATGGGGCGGCGTGGCGCTCATTGCGGTATCGGCGTCGGCATTCGGGGCGATGGCGATCTTTGCCCGTGGGGCCACGGCCGCCGGGACCGACATTTTTGCGATGCTGCTGTTCCGCTTTTTTATCGCTGCTGTCCTGCTGGTCGTCTGGTCCCGCTTGCAAGGCGTGCGATTCCCGTCACGCCGTCAATCGTTGCATATCGCCCTGATGGGCGGCGTCGGTTATGTCGGACAGTCGCTGTGCTTCTTCGGCGCGCTTCAGTACGCGCAGGCGTCGCTCGTAGCGCTGTTGTTGTATCTCTATCCCGTGTTCGTGACGATATTGGCGGCCGTGTTTCTGCGCGAACGGCTCACCCCGGTAAAGCTCGGCGCACTCGCGCTTTGCTCGCTGGGAACGGCGCTCACGGTCGGCGGCGGTCAGGGACAGCCGCTCGGCATGGCGCTGGCCGTGGCCGCGGCGTTGATCTATTCGGGGTATATCGTCGTCGGCGCCCGGCTGACGCGGGGTGTCGATGCGCGGGCCACGGCAACGCTGGTCTGTCTGGCGGCCACGGTGTCGTTCGCGGCGATGGCCGCTGTACGGGGGGCGCAGGGCATGCCGCTGCACTGGCCTGCGAGTGCCGGCGGCTGGGGGGCGCTCAGCGCCATCGCGGTGTGTTCGACGGTCGTTGCGATCCTGACGTTTTTCGCCGGCTTGCAGCGCCTTGGGGCGGGACGCGCCTCGATGCTCTCCACGCTGGAGCCGGTTGTGACGGTTCTGCTTGCCGCCATGTTGCTAGGCGAAACGCTCACGGCGGCGCAGTGGGGCGGCGGAGTGTTGATCGTCGCGGGTGTTGTCTGGCTTTCAGCACGAGGGGCATCGTCGAACGGCTGACGCTGCGCGATTTTTTGGCGCGTCAGCGCGTGCCATGCCGCGACGGTACAATCGCCCATCGTTTGCCATTCGTCTGCCATTTAACACCAGAGGTCAATCGTCATGAGCATCATTGCCAAAGAAGCCATCGCCCAACTGTTCACCGACGCCCGCACGCACAATGTGTGGCTCGACAAGCCGGTCAGCGACGAAACGCTGCGTGAACTGTACGAATTGGTGAAATGGGGGCCGACTTCCGCCAACACGACACCCGCGCGCATTGTTTTCGTGAAAAGCCCGGAGGCCAAGGCCAAGCTGCTCGAATGCATGGCGCCCGGTAACGTGGACAAGACGCGCACGGCGCCAGTTACGGCCATCATTGCGTACGACCTGAAGTTTTACGAACACCTGCCCAAGCTGTTCCCGAACGGTGCGGAAAAGATGGTGCCGATGTTCTCGGGAGACGCAGCCAAGGCGGCCGGTGCCGCACACATGAACAGCTCGCTGCAAGGCGGCTATTTCATTCTGGCCGCTCGCGCATTGGGTCTCGATTGCGGTCCGATGGCGGGCTTCGACGCACAAAAGGTCAACGATACGTTCTTTGCCGGCACCGAATGGCGTGTCAATTTCATCTGTAACCTCGGCTACGGCGACCATGGCAAGCTGTTCCCCCGTAATCCGCGCCTCTCATTCGACGAGGCGGCTCGCATCATCTAATACGTAGCACGCGGGAGCCTTGCGCACGACGTGTCGTGCGGACCTGTGACAACGCGGGCGGCACCAGCAAGGAGCCGCCCGCGTTGCCATTTGACGTTCTTGGTTTGTCGCTTGCCGCTTTCCGTGCCGCCGGCGTATTTCGCGTCAGGCCTTCGGTGCCGGCGTCTTGGGACGGAAGTCGCACAGCGCCTCGATGGCGCAATGCCAGCACTCGGGCTTGCGCGCCTTGCATACGTAGCGGCCGTGCAGAATCAGCCAGTGATGGGCGTCGTGCCTGAATTCGCGCGGGGTCACGCGCTCCAGCGCCAGTTCCACGGCCAGCGGATCCTTGCCGGGCGCAAGGCCCGTGCGGTTCGCGACCCGGAAAATATGCGTATCGACGGCGATCGTGTCTTCACCGAATGCCGTATTGAGTACGACATTTGCGGTCTTACGCCCTACGCCGGGCAACGACTCCAGCGCTTCACGCGAGCGAGGCACTTCGCCGCCATGCACGTTGAGCAGCAATCGGCATGTAGCGATGACGTTCTTGGCTTTCGTGCGGTACAGGCCGATCGTCTTGATGTAATCCGCCACACCCGCCTCACCGAGGGCGAGCATTTTCGCCGGCGAGTTCGCCACGGCATACAGCTTGCGGGTGGCCTTGTTCACGGAGACGTCGGTGGCTTGCGCGGAAAGCAGCACGGCGATGAGCAACTCGAACGGCGACGTGTATTCCAATTCGGTCGTGGGCGTCGGATTGAGTTGTTGCAGCGTCTCGAACAGGGCACGGCGTTTTGCGTCGTTCATGGCATGGGCGCGTGTGGCGCGTCGGTCTTGTTATTTGAGCGGGGGCGCGGGCGGCGATGAGTACGCCCTCAGGCCTTGTGAGTGTTGCCATCCGGCGCGGTATTCAGTCCCAGGCGCTTTCGGCGGGCTTCCGCTTCGTCGATCTGCGCCTGGACGGATGCGGAGACGTTTTCGGTATTCTTCGGCCCGCGGCCCTCGGCGGCCAGCGCCGCTTTCTTCTGGCGCGCCCGTTCGAGGGCTGCCTGAATGATGGCTTGCTTGCGCGCTGCGGCGGCGGCCGCTTCATCCGCCGCGGGCACGCCCGCTGCTGCCGTTTCGGCGTCGTGCCGGGCGGACGCGGCGCTCGGGGCGGACGGGGTGGACGGCGTCGTTTGCGCACCTGTGTCGCTCGGCGCAGCTGCGCCAGCGGCGATGGCCTCTGCCGCTGCGGCTGGCGTGCCCGGTACGACACGCGCCGCGCGGGCCGCCAGGCGCGCTTCGCGCTCGGCCTTTTCCTTTTCCAGACGCGCCTGATGGGCTTCGAAATGCGAGCGTGCCCGGTCCGCCTGCGCCTGCGACCAGGCATCCCAGCCGGTACGCTCGCCGGTTACCGGGACCATGTCGATGCAGTCGACGGGGCAGGGCGGCACGCACAGATCGCAACCCGTGCAGCGGTCTTCGATGACCGTGTGCATGAGCTTGGCCGCACCGGCGATGGCGTCGACCGGGCACGCCTGGATACACAATGTGCAGCCGATGCACAAGGATTCGTCGATGACGGCGCGCAGGCGCGGCCGCTCCACGCCGTTCTCCGGATTGAGCGGAATGACCGGGCGGCCAAGAAGTTTCGCCAGACGCGCCACGCCTTCGGCCCCGCCGGGCGGGCACTGGTTATAGCCGGCTTGCCCGCTGGCGATGGCGTCGGCGTACGGACGGCAACCCGCATAACCGCATTTGGTGCACTGCGTCTGGGGCAATAGGGCATCGATGCGCTGAGCGAGCGCGGTGACTTCGGACACGTCTTTTGTGGGGGATTCGGCAGAAAGTCGAATTATCCTGCATTTTGCGGAAACACTGAAACCGTTGTGCCATAATTCCGCCCGATGAGAACGACCGGCCGATCATGACAACACGAGAAACCAAGATCAAACGCGACCCGGAACGCACCCGCCAGCGCATTCTTGCTGCGGCGATCGAGGAGTTTGCAGAACGCGGGTCGAGTGGGGCGCGCGTGGATAGCATCGCGCGGCGAGCCGAGATCAACGAGCGCATGCTCTATTACTACTTCGGCAACAAGGACCAGCTCTATCTCGCGGTGCTCGAAGAGGTCTATGGCGAGTTCAACCGCGCGGAGCACGCGCTCAAGCTCGATCTGCTCCCACCGCTCGACGCCGTTGCCGAACTGGCCCATTTCGTGTGGGACTACTACGCCGACCACCCGGAACTGATCCAACTCATCAACAACGAAAATCTGCACGAGGCGAAGTCGATGCGCCAGTCGACCGAGATTCGCCAGCAGGTTTCGCCGATTGTGGATTTGCTTGCCGAGACGCTCAAACGCGGTCAGTCAAGCGGCGAGATTCGCGAGGGCATCGATCCGGTCGACCTGTACGTGACGATTTCGGCGATGGGCTATTACGTGATGTCCAATCGCCATACGTTGTCCATCGTGATGGGGCGTGACGTCATGGGCGATGCGGCGCGCAAGACGTACGCGTCATTCAATACGCAGATGCTGCTGGATTCGTTGCGTACGCGATAAACGGATCGCCACGGCAAGCCTATTTGCTGCCGATCCGGACCGTGCCTCGAAAACAAAACCGCCGCGTGGGCTTAGGCTCACGCGGCGGTTTCGTTATGGCCTTCGCCAATAGCGATTGACGCTCAGGCGTGCTTCGCGATGAAGTCGCGAATCTGCGGATAGATCACGTTACGCCAGCGGCTGCCCGAGAAAATCCCGTAGTGGCCGCACTTCGGCGCGGTAAAGTGTGCGCGACGCTTGGCCGGAATGCCGGTGCATAGTTCGTGAGCCGCCTGCGTCTGGCCGCTGCCCGAAATGTCGTCCAGTTCGCCTTCGATCGTGAAGAGCGCCGTGGTCTTGATGTCCTGAGGGCGCACGCGCTCGCCGGCCACATCCCACGTACCGCGCGCCAGACTGAAGTCCTGGAACACCGTCTTGATGGTGTCGAGGTAATACTCGGCCGACATGTCGAGCACGGCGTTGTATTCGTCGTAAAAGCGGCGATGCGAGTCGGCATCGTCGTTGTCACCACGCATCAGGTCCAGATAGAAGTCCCAGTGAGACTTCAGGTGGCGGTCCGGGTTCATCGCGACGAAACCCGCGTGCTGAAGGAAGCCCGGATAGACGAGGCGGCCTGCCCCCGGGTAGTTCGACGGGACGGCGTGGATCACGTGATTCTCGAACCACTCGTACGACTTGTTCATCGCCAGCGAGTTGACCGCGGTCGGGCTCTTGCGAGCGTCGATCGGGCCGCCCATCATCGTCATGGTCCGGGGCGTTGTTTCGCCATTGGATGCCATGAGCGAAATGGCACCCAGCACCGGCACCGTCGGCTGGCACACCGAGATGACATGCAGGTTTTCCGCGCCGATGTGGCGAATGAATTCCTGGATGTACGCAACGTAGTCGTCCAGATGGAACGACCCGGCATCGAGCGGGACCATGCGCGCATCGACCCAGTCGGTGATGTACACCTTGTGGTCCTTGAGCAGCGTAGACACGGTGTCGCGCAGCAACGTGGCGTGGTGACCCGAGAGGGGAGCCACGACCAGCACCACCGGGTCGTCTTTCAGTTGGCCGACCGCGCCCGCATCATCTGCGTAGCGCTTGAAGCGCAGCAGCCGGCAGAACGGCTTTTCCATCGCGGTCATTTCCACGACCGGGATGTTGTGTCCGTCGACTTCGACTGCCTTGATGTTGAATTCGGGTTTCTCGTAGTCCTTGCCGAGCCGGTAGAGCAATTCGTATCCGGCGGCGATGCGGGGGGCGCCCGGCATCATGGCAAGCAGGCTGCCCGGGTTGACGAATGTCGTCGCCGCCGCCTTGGCCCACGTGGTGAGAGGATTCAGCCACGCACGGTTGTACTCATGAATCTGATACAGCATGTTGTGTGCCCTGAGGCGGATGATGGGGGAATTATGCAACCGTTTATCGCGGCTGTGCAACGCAGCATAACCCTGATATATGGCATTTCCGCATCAAGACGATAGTGTTAGCTTATTCGTCCGATTGTTATAAACTATCGATGCTGCGTTGCAGCAATCGTGTGGCGAAAAAAAGCCCGCCGCGTTGGCGGGCTTTCTCGTTGGGCGGGAATTTCTCGCCGGTCGAGCGTTTTAGCGCAGGACCTGAGCGATTGCCGAAGCGACGTGATCGATGTTTTTGTCGTTGAGCGCGGCAACGCAGATGCGGCCGGTACTGACGGCGTAGATACCGAACTCTTCACGCAGGCGTTCGACCTGATCGGCGCTCAGGCCCGAGTACGAGAACATGCCGCGTTGCTTGATCACGAACGAGAAGTCGCGGTCCACCCCATGGGCGCGGAGCTTTTCGACCAGGGCCAGACGCATCGCGCGGATCCGCTCGCGCATTTCGGCCAGTTCCTCTTCCCACAGGGCGCGCAGTTCGGCGTTGCCCAGCACTGCGGCAACCACCGAGCCGCCGTGCGTCGGCGGGTTCGAATAGTTCGTGCGGATCACGCGCTTGAGTTGCGAGAGCACGCGGGCCGACTCGTCCTTGTTGCCGGTCACGATGGACAGCGCGCCAACGCGTTCACCGTACAGCGAGAACGACTTCGAGAACGAGCTCGAAACGAAGAAGTTCAGGCCGGCGGCAGCGAACAGGCGAACCACGGCGGCGTCGGCATCGATGCCGTCGCCGAAGCCCTGATAGGCGATGTCGAGGAACGGCACCAGCTTGCGCGCCTTCACGACGTCCACGACTTGCGCCCATTGTTCCATCGTCAGGTCGACGCCGGTCGGGTTGTGGCAGCAAGCGTGCAGCACGACGATCGTGCCTTCCGGCTCCTTGCCCAGCATGTCGAGCATGCCGGTCAGGTTCACGCCATGCGATGCGGCGTCGTAGTACGGGTACGACACGACGTTGAAGCCGGCGGTCGAGAACAGGGCACGGTGGTTTTCCCAGCTCGGATCGCTGATGGCGACCGTGGCGTTCGGGTTCAGTTGCTTGAGGAAGTCGGCGCCGATCTTCAGCGCGCCGGTGCCGCCCAGCGCCTGGGCGGTGACCACGCGGCCTTCGGCCAGCACGGGCGATTCCTTGCCGAACAGCATTTCCTGCACGGCCTTGTCGTAGGCGGCAATACCTTCCATCGGCAGATAGCCGCGCGGCAGACCGGCTGCCACACGTTGTTCTTCCGCTGCCTTCACGGCCTTGAGCAGCGGCAGTTTGCCCTCTGCATTGAAATACACGCCCACGCCCAGGTTCACCTTATTGGTACGGTGATCGGCGTTGTAGGCTTCGTTCAGGCCAAGAATGGGGTCGCGCGGGGCGAGTTCGACAGCGGAAAAGAGGGTCATTTCGACGGCTCGAGGCAGGTAGTAGGAAAATGCAGCGGGTCGGCCGCAACTTACGCAGGATCGGCCCAGCGGGCTATTTTAGCGAAGATTACCCGCGCTTGTGGTAAACACCGGTGCGCCGCACGCGAATTCCTGTCTTTTCGGCACGAAAAGTGCCACCTATTGCCAGAAATTGACGAAATCGTGTGGGAACACGTCCGACCCATCGGTCGGTAGCCCCGGTGCTGCGCGCCGTGGATACCGATCTGCGTGCTGTTACCCATCGGACTCAGGGAATTGTCCGACGCGCTAAAATGCCGGATTACGTCCCTCATGTTCGCGCCCCGCCATGACTCCTGCGGCTGACAACGATCTCGACGAAAGCAAGTTTCTGACGTTTCCGGATTCGCCCTATCAGCTGTACTGCCCGTTCCCCGCGGCAGGCGATCAGCCAACGGCGATCGCACAATTGGCCGAGGGCATCGACGACGGACTTGCCTTCCAGACCCTGCTTGGCGTGACGGGCTCGGGCAAGACATTCACGATGGCCAACGTCATCGCCCGCATGGGGCGGCCCGCCATCGTGTTTGCACCGAACAAGACACTCGCCGCGCAGTTGTACTCGGAGTTTCGCGAGTTCTTCCCGCGAAACGCGGTGGAGTATTTTGTCTCCTACTACGACTACTACCAGCCGGAAGCGTACGTTCCGCAGCGCGATCTCTTCATCGAGAAGGATTCGTCGGTCAACGAGCACATCGAACAGATGCGTTTGTCGGCGACCAAAAGCCTGCTGGAGCGGCGTGACGTCGTGATCGTGGCGACCGTATCCGCGATCTACGGTATCGGGAATCCGAGCGAATATCACCAGATGATTCTGACCGTGCGCCAGGGGGACAAACTGGGGCAGCGCGAAATCATCGCACGGCTGATTGCGATGCAGTACACCCGCAACGAGACGGATTTCGGCCGCGGCACGTTCCGCGTGCGCGGCGACACCATCGATATCTTCCCGGCGGAACACGCCGAGTTGGCGCTGCGTGTCGAATTGTTCGACGACGAGGTCGATTCGCTGCAATTGTTCGATCCCCTCACCGGGCGCGTGCGTCAGAAGGTGCCGCGATTTACGGTGTATCCGTCCTCGCACTACGTCACGCCGCGCGACACGGTGCTGCGCGCCATCGAAACGATCAAGGACGAATTGCGCGAGCGCCTGGACTTTTTTTACAAGGAAGGCAAGCTGGTCGAAGCGCAGCGTCTCGAGCAGCGCACCCGCTTCGATCTGGAGATGTTGCAGGAGCTTGGGTTCTGCAAGGGCATCGAGAACTACTCACGCCATTTGTCCGGCGCTGCGCCCGGCGAACCGCCCCCGACGCTCGTCGATTATTTGCCGCCCGACGCGCTGATGTTCCTCGACGAATCGCACGTGCTCATCGGCCAGTTCAATGGCATGTACAACGGTGACCGGGCGCGTAAGGAAAATCTCGTCAATTACGGCTTCCGGCTGCCCTCGGCGCTCGATAACCGCCCGCTCAAATTTGCGGAGTACGAACGCAAGATGCGTCAGGCGATCTTCGTCTCGGCAACGCCCGCGGATTACGAGGCAAAACGCACCGGGCAGGTCGTGGAGCAGGTGGTACGGCCCACAGGGCTGGTCGATCCGACTATCGAGGTACGCCCCGCGCGCACGCAGGTCGATGACGTGCTCTCCGAAATCAACAAGCGAGTGGCGGTGCAAGAGCGCGTACTCGTCACGACGCTGACGAAGCGCATGGCCGAGCAATTGACCGAGTACCTGTCGGACAACGGCGTGAAGGTCCGTTATCTGCATAGTGACATCGACACCGTCGAGCGCGTAGAGATCATCCGTGACCTGCGTCTGGGCGCGTTCGACGTGCTCGTCGGGATCAACCTGTTGCGCGAGGGGCTGGATATTCCGGAAGTCTCTTTGGTGGCGATTCTCGACGCCGACAAGGAAGGTTTCCTGCGCGCGGAGCGGTCGTTGATCCAGACGATCGGACGCGCGGCGCGTAACGTCAACGGCACGGCCATTCTGTATGCCGACAAGATGACCGATTCGATGAAACGGGCCATCGGTGAGACCGAGCGGCGTCGCGCCAAGCAGATGGCGTACAACGAGGCGCACGGTATTGTGCCGCAGGGTGTGAAAAAGCGCATCAAGGACATCATCGACGGCGTCTACGATCCGCAGGACGCCAAGGCGGAATTGGCCGAAGCCAAAGAGCAGGCGCACTATCAGGACATGTCGGAAAAGCAATTGGCCCGGGAAATCAAGAAACTCGAAAAGCAGATGCAGGAGCACGCCCGGAACCTGGAGTTCGAAAAGGCCGCCAAGGTGCGCGATCAACTGCTGCACATCAAGGCGCTGGTGTTCGGTACCGACGGTGCGAGCGAGGCGGAGCTCGGACCGAAGGCCTGAGCGCGGGGTGCGTCTCTGAAAAGCGCGGGCGCCGCACGGAGACGTTCGACGCATCGTCAATCCAGCTTTCAAATTCAAATGAAGAAGACTTCGGTCCTGTTTGTCTGCATGGGCAACATTTGTCGTTCCCCGACCGCCGACGGCATATTTCGTGATCGCATCGAGCGCGCAGGGCTGCGCGGTATCGTGGAGATCGATTCGGCCGGCACGCACAGCTATCACATCGGTCATGCGCCCGATGCGCGCACGCAAGCCGCCGCCCAACGGCGTGGCTACGACCTCAGTGCGTTGCGGGCGCGTCGTGTGCAGGCGAGCGACTTTGAGCGGTTCGAATGGATCGTTGCCATGGACAACGCTAACGTTGCCGAACTGATGCTGCGTTGTCCGCCCGAATTTCGTCACAAGATCGTACGGTTGATGGATTTTGCGGCGCGTCACGATGCGACCGAAGTGCCGGATCCCTATTACGGCGGTGCGCAAGGATTTGAAACCGTGCTCGACTATATTGAAGACGGTCTGGATGGCTTTCTCGCCCACTTGGGGGCGGCCGATTGAGCGCCGATCAAGCCGCCGATCAAGCCTCCGATCAAGCGCCGGTTCCCCGGCGCACGATGATTGGCCGACATTGATTGGGCCGACATGCATTCGTCCGTAGTTTTCTCCTTTTCATTCCGGTTTTAATCGATGCTCAATTCGCTTCGTTCGTACTGGCGCAAATGGCGCGCTTCGCGTCATGCCGGCCATCAACTCGACGAACTGCTCGCGCACGCCGATCCGTCTGCGCCGCTGGCGGTCCGTAATCAATGGCTCATCGAATTGGCGCATTGGGTGCAAAAGCGTGGAGCGATCGTCAATGAAGATCGTGCGCAAGGCGAGGCGGCCCGGTATCGGCCGCATACCCGCTTGCGCTATCTGCTGCAAATGCTCGATCGGAACCCGCAGTGGCGATTGCCGGTGGCCCGTTCGTTGCGTAGCGTCATCAACGACAGCGATGCGATTTCCTTACTATGCGACACCGGCATGCCGGTGCGCCCGGGGTTTTGGGGGGCATTGGCCGAGCGAATCGAAAAGGCGCTGATTCCGCCCCCGCCGACGCGGCGCGACCTGTCGGCGCTGTGCGCGCTGATGTTTCCGGACGGTGACGCGGCCGACTGGATCGGCGCGATGCCACCCGACCTTTTGGGCGATCTCATTGCGTTGCTGCATTACGGCGAGGCCGAAGATGCACAGACCGACTGGAACCCGTTTGCCGAAGACCTGCTCGCCGCCATGCACCACCTCGTCGATCAGATCGCATCGACCGGGATGTCGCAGGCCGTGCGCTCTCGCCTGACGTATTCGCGCGTTACCGATTCGCCGTTTTATCGGCTCGGGCGCGCCATGCAGACACTGGAAGACGCGGGGCAGGAGTTCGCGCACGGGGCACCGCCCTCGCAACTGTTCGTGCAGCGGATCAACGTCTTTCGCGCCCTGCTGGACGATTGCGGGCGTGCCATACGCGAGGTGTACGCGCATTTGGACGAGAACGGTGTCAGCGTAGACATCGTGTTTCAGGTCGAGCGCGCCAAAACGCGGATTCGCCGGCTCGAACGCTTGCTGGAGGCCTGGTTGACGTACGGGGACCGCGGTGAACGGGCCGCCGCTCGCGTGCGACTGGTCGCGGATCTGGTGCGGGCCAATCGAGCGAGCCAGAGCGTGGGGGAACTGGCCCGCACGTCGTTTGGATTGCTTGCGCGTAAGGTCGTCGAGCGCAGCGCCGAGACGGGCGAGCATTACATCGCCCGGAACCGCGGCGAATATTTTTCGATGCTGAAGATGGCCTGCGGTGGCGGTCTGGTGACCGTGGTGACCGTCTACATCAAATTTCTGATTGCCGGTGCGCACCTGCCCACGGTGGTCGAGGGGTTTCTCGCAGGCGCCAACTATGCGCTGTGCTTCGTGTTCATGCATTTCTGCCATTTCACGTTGGCGACCAAACAACCGGCGATGACGGCACCCGCCATTGCCAGCAAGCTGGACGACGTCGACACGCCCGAAGGCATGGACGCCTTCGTAGGAGAAGTGATCGCGCTGGTGCGTACGCAGGCAGCGGCGATTTTCGGGAATCTGGCGATGGTCTTCCCGTTCTGTCTGCTGGTGCAATGGGCCGTGTCGTCAGCGCTTGGCGTGAACACAATTTCTCCGGAGAAGGCGCACGCGACGTTGCATTCGTTCTCGATTCTCGGAGTGACGCCGTTCTTTGCGGCCTTAACGGGTGTGCTGCTCTGGTGTTCGAGCCTGATTTCCGGATGGGCCGACAACTGGTTTGCGTTGCACGGCATCGGCGACGTACTTGCGTACAACCGTCGTCTGCGGTTTGTTTTCGGACGAAATGGGGCTGCGCGATTTGCGGACTGGTGCCGCCGGCATATTGCGCCAGTGCTCGGCAATCTCACGCTGGGTTTCATGTTGGGGCTGGTTCCGGCGGTGTTGACAGCCTTTGCCCTGCCGTTCGAAGTCCGTCACGTGACGCTGTCGACCGGCTCGATCGCCACGTCGATGGGCGTGCTTGGTATGCCGGTATTGCACGATCCGGCGCTCTGGCTCGCCTTCGCAGGCGTTGCGACGATGGGGCTGCTCAACGTCGGCGTCAGTTTTGCGTTAGCATTCCACATGGCGCTCAGATCGCGTCCACTGCGATTGGGCGACCGTCGGCAAATCCACCGCGCCATCTGGCGCGCCGTGCTGCGCAATCCTCTGGTGCTGTTGTTTCCGCCGCGTGTTCCGCAAATGGACGTTCGTCCCGAAAAATAAGAATTTTCACAAATGGAATCGGGAACTTTCGCAAAAAGCAGGCCAGAAGTACTTGACTAAATTCGTAGGGAATTTATACTTGACGAAAATAGTCGAGATTAATCCCCTGCATCATCATGAGACTTACCACGAAAGGCCGTTTCGCCGTCACGGCGATGATCGACCTGGCCATGCGCCAGGACGCGGGTCCCGTGACGCTTGCGGGCATTAGTCAGCGTCAGCGAATTTCCCTCTCTTACCTGGAACAACTGTTCGGTAAGCTGCGCCGCCACGAGATCGTGGAAAGCGTGCGCGGCCCCGGCGGTGGTTACAGTCTCGCGCGCCGCGCGGAAGAGGTGACGGTCGCCGACATCATTATTGCGGTCGACGAACCGCTCGACGCCACACAGTGCGGCAGCAAGGGCAACTGCGAGAAGGGCCAGGACGGTCATCGCGGCCACTGCATGACGCATGAGCTGTGGGCAACGCTCAACCAGAAGATGGTCGAGTATCTTGATTCCGTTTCGCTGCGCGACCTCGTCGAGCAGCAACGCAGCAAGCAGGCCCAGCAGGCTGTGCTGCGCGACACGCGCGAGTCCGGTAACAGCAACCAGACAATGACGACGCGTATCCCCAATTCGGTCTTTGATATGGCCCGTTCATAACAGGCGCCACGGCACGATCCTGGAGCACCCCATGAAAAACGACACCCTCAACCTCCCCATCTACATGGACTACAGCGCCACGACGCCGATTGACCCCCGCGTCGTGGACAAGATGTTGCCGTACCTGCGCGAGCAGTTCGGCAACCCGGCGTCGCGCAGCCACTCGTTCGGCTGGGCTGCCGAGCAAGCGGTGGAAGAGGCGCGCGAGGAAGTCGCCAAGCTGGTGAACGCCGATCCGCGCGAAATCGTATGGACGTCGGGCGCGACCGAGTCGAACAACCTCGCCATCAAGGGGGCTGCGCACTTCTATCAAGGCAAGGGCAAGCATCTCATCACCGTGAAAACCGAGCACAAGGCGGTGCTCGACACGATGCGCGAACTTGAGCGCGAAGGGTTCGAAGTCACTTACCTGGACGTCAAGGACGACGGTCTGCTGGATCTGGAAGTCTTCAAGGCAGCCCTGCGCCCGGACACGATTCTCGTGTCGGTCATGGCCGTGAACAACGAAATCGGCGTGATTCAGGATATCGCGACGATTGGGGAAATCTGCCGGGAGAAGGGCATCGTTTTCCACGTCGATGCCGCTCAGGCAACGGGCAAGATGCCGCTCGACCTGGCTGCGCTGAAGGTCGATCTGATGTCGTTCTCGGCGCACAAGACGTATGGTCCGAAGGGGATCGGCGCACTGTATGTGCGTCGCAAGCCGCGCGTGCGTATCGAAGCGCAGATTCACGGCGGCGGCCATGAACGCGGCATGCGTTCGGGTACGCTGGCCACGCACCAGATCGTGGGCATGGGCGAAGCGTTCCGCCTGGCTCGCGAAGAAATGGCCGTCGAGAACGAGCGCATTCGTATGCTGCGCGATCGTCTGCTGACCGGCCTGACGGAAATGGAAGAAGTGTATGTGAACGGCGACATGGAACAGCGTGTCCCGCACAACCTGAATATCAGCTTCAATTTTGTCGAAGGCGAATCGCTGATCATGGCGATCAAGGATGTGGCGGTGTCGTCGGGTTCGGCGTGCACGTCGGCCTCGCTCGAGCCTTCGTACGTTCTGCGCGCACTGGGTCGCAACGACGAACTGGCGCACAGCTCGATTCGCTTCACGGTGGGTCGCTTCACGACCGAGCAGGAAGTCGACTATGTGGTCGAACTGCTCAAGAGCAAGATCGGCAAGCTGCGCGATCTGTCGCCGCTGTGGGAAATGTACAAGGACGGGGTCGATCTGAATTCGATCCAGTGGGCCGCACACTGAGCATTCAAGGAGTTAGCCATGTCGTACAGCAAGGAAGTTCTGGATCACTACGAAAACCCGCGTAACGTCGGTTCGTTCGAGAAGGGCGACGACGCCGTCGGTACGGGCATGGTCGGCGCACCCGCCTGCGGCGACGTGATGAAGCTGCAAATCCGCGTGAACGAAGCCGGCGTGATCGAAGACGCCAAGTTCAAGACCTACGGTTGCGGCTCGGCCATCGCTTCGTCGTCGTTGGTGACGGAGTGGGTTAAAGGCAAGACCCTGGATCAGGCGCTCGAGATCAAGAACACCGAAATCGCGCAGGAACTGGCGCTGCCGCCGGTGAAGATTCACTGCTCGATTCTGGCTGAAGACGCCATCAAGGCGGCGGTCGCCGACTACAAGCAGAAGCACGGCCAGACGGCTGAAACGGCCAAGGCTGCGTAAGCGGCGCGACTCATAAGGAAGCAGGCAAGATGGCCATTACATTGACCGAGAAGGCCGCGCAGCACGTTTCGCGTTATCTGGCGCGGCGCGGCAAGGGCGTGGGCCTGCGGCTGGGCGTGAAGACGACCGGCTGCTCGGGCCTGGCCTATAAGCTGGAGTACGCAGACGACGTGGCGGGCGAAGATACGGTCTTCGAAAGCCACGGCGTGAAGGTAATCGTCGATCCCAAGAGTCTGCCGTATATCGACGGCACCGAGCTCGACTTCGCGCGCGAAGGCCTGAACGAAGGGTTCCGCTTCAACAACCCGAACGTGAAGGACGAGTGCGGCTGCGGTGAGTCGTTCCGCGTCTGACGCTGCACCGCCACGCTGCACCGCCCTTGATGCGGCCCTCATCGGCGCCACTGCGCAAGATCATCGGTTTTCGGCAAGACGGCGAAGGCCAATGGGTGGCGCGACTGGCATGCGGGCATGGGCAACATGTCCGGCATCTTCCTCCGTGGCAGATCCGGGCATGGACGCAAAGTCCCGCCGGCCGTGAGGCGATGCTCGGCAGTGAACTGCCTTGCCGCAAATGCGAGCGTGGCGAGCCCTCCGACGAATGAGACGGCGGGCACGTGGGCGGGCAAAGGCAGTAGCGTAGGCAACAAGGCGGCGCGAGCCGCTTTTTTTACGGGCCGAATGCGGGCCCGGACGTAGATCAAACGTGGTGAATGGGCGCGATGAGTGCATTGACTGACAACTATTTCACGCTGTTCGATCTGCCGCAGGGCTTCGCGCTCGATACCGATGCGCTCGAGGCCGCGTACCGTGCCGTGCAATCGCGCGTGCACCCGGATCGATTCGCGAGTGCGAGCGATGCTGAGCGTCGTGTCGCCATGCAATGGGCTGCGCAGGCGAACGCCGCGTACCGTACGCTGCGCGATCCGTTGCAGCGTGCCACCTATTTGCTGACGTTGCAGGGCATCGACGTGGGCGCGGAGAACAACACCGCGATGGCCCCCGATTTCCTGATGCAGCAAATGGAGTGGCGTGAAGCGATCGACGACGCCGTTGCGGCGCGTAACGTCGGTGCGCTCGACGCGCTGGCCAGATCGCTGCGCGACGACCGTCGTGTGCGGCTCGCCAAACTCGGCGACTGGCTCGACAGCGCGGCGTGGCAACCGGCGGCGGAAGCCGTTCGGCAACTGATGTTCATTGTGCGCGCGGAGGAAGACATCGCGCAGCGCATCGAAATGCTGGAAAACGTGTGACGGCCCGGTGCGGCGCCGCCACTTGTCTTTGAGAACTGCTTGAGAACAGGGTGCACGCGTCGGCGCGTCGCCCGTACTGCAAAGTCATGGCCCTTCTGCAAATTTCCGAACCCGGCATGTCCCCCGCGCCGCACCAGCGGCGACTCGCCGTGGGCATCGATCTCGGCACGACGCACTCGCTCGTTGCCTCCGTGCGCAGCGGTGTGGCGGAAGTCCTTCCCGACGAACAAGGCCGCGTACTGCTGCCGTCGGTTGTCCGCTATCTGGGCGGCCACCGTACGCAGATCGGGTACGAGGCCAAGGCGGCTGCCGCCACCGATCCGCGTAACACCATCGTTTCCGTAAAACGTTTCATGGGACGTGGACTGGCCGACGTCGCGCATGCGGACAACGCACCTTACGATTTTGTCGATGCACCTGGCATGGTGCAGATGACGACCGCCGGGGGCGTCAAGAGTCCGGTGGAAGTATCGGCCGAGATTCTCGCGACACTGCGTCAGCGCGCGGAAGACACGCTCGGTGACGATCTCGTCGGTGCCGTGATTACGGTACCTGCGTATTTCGACGATGCGCAGCGACAGGCGACCAAAGACGCCGCGCGCCTTGCCGGTCTGAATGTACTTCGTCTGCTCAACGAGCCGACCGCCGCGGCCATTGCGTATGGCCTCGATAACGCGGCGGAAGGGCTCTACGCTGTCTACGATCTCGGCGGCGGCACATTCGACATCTCCATCCTTCGCCTGACTAAAGGCGTGTTCGAAGTGCTGGCTGCTGGGGGTGATTCGGCACTTGGCGGCGACGACTTCGATCTGGCGATCTATCGCTGGGCCGTGCAGGCAGCGCGAATCGATACGGCCTCGCTGACGCCGGAAGACGTACGCGGTTTGCTGGACCACGCGCGTACCGCCAAGGAAGCGTTGACCGACGCGGAGCGCGCGTCCCTCGCGGTGACGCTGTCGGGCGAGCGCACAGTCGCGCTCGAACTGACGCGCGAACAATTCACAGCGCTTGGCGCGCCGCTCGTGCAACGCACGATCGGACCGATGCGCAAGGCATTGCGTGACGCGGGCATGGGCCCCGAAGACGTCAAGGGTGTGGTGCTGGTGGGCGGTGCAACGCGCATGCCGCAGGTCCGTGCCGCGGTGGCGGATTTCTTCGGCCGTGAGCCGCTCGTCGATCTCGATCCGGATCAGGTCGTTGCGCTGGGTGCGGCCGTGCAGGCCAATCTGTTGGCGGGTAATCAGGCCGAAGGCGACGATTGGCTGTTGCTCGACGTGATTCCGCTCTCGCTCGGTGTCGAGACGATGGGCGGGCTGGTCGAGAAGATCATTCCGCGTAACGCAACCATCCCGGTCGCACGTGCGCAAGAGTTCACCACCTTCAAGGACGGTCAGACGGCGATGGCCATTCACGTGCTGCAAGGCGAGCGTGAACTGGTGTCCGATTGCCGTTCGCTGGCGCGCTTCGAGTTGCGCGGCATTCCGCCGATGACGGCGGGTGCCGCACGCATTCGCGTCACGTATCAGGTCGATGCCGACGGTCTGTTGTCGGTCTTCGCGCAGGAAATGCATTCCGGCGTGGCCGCGTCCATCGAAGTCAAGCCTTCATACGGTCTGGCGGATGAGGACATTTCGCGCATGTTGCAGGACAGTTTCGGCGCCGCCGAGCAGGACATGCGCGCCCGCGCGCTGCGTGAGCAGCAGGTCGAAGCCGAACGTCTGCTCGTCGCCATCGACAGCGCCCTGCAAGCCGATCCGGAACTGCTGGATGCGAACGAGCGCGCGCGGATCGACGGCCTGCTGGCCGACCTGCGTCAGAAGGCTTCCGGCGACGATCAGGCAGCGATCAAGGCGGCCACCGAAACCCTGTCGCATGCGACGGATGCCTTTGCTGCGCGCCGTATGGACAAGAGCATCCGGGCCGCGCTGGCCGGCCGCCGCGTGGCGGACATCGACAAACTGTAAGACACACACGGAATTCAAAGCCATGCCACAAATCGTTGTATTACCTCACGTCGAGCTGTGCCCCGAGGGGGCCGTGCTGGAGGTCGCGCCGGGCACGTCCGTATGCCGTGCGTTGCTGGATAACCATATCGAAATCGAACACGCCTGCGAGTTGTCGTGTGCATGTACCACGTGCCACGTGATCGTGCGCGAGGGGTTCGAATCGCTGGAGCCGGCAGAGGACGAAGAGGAAGATCTGCTCGACAAGGCCTGGGGGCTGGAGCCGACGTCGCGTCTGTCGTGCCAGACGTTGATGCCGGACGACACGGATCTGGTCGTCGAAATTCCGAAGTACACGATCAATCACGCCAAGGAAAATCACTGATCGATACCGATGCGTATCGCGAGGTGACGAGACAGCACAAAGGAGCTTCCCATGAAATGGACCGACAGCCTGGAAATCGCGATTGCGCTCACGGAGGCGCATCCCGATGTCGACCCGCAATACGTGCGCTTCACCGACCTGCATAAGTGGGTGCTGGCGCTCGACGGATTCGACGACGCCCCGGATCGCTCCGGCGAGAAGATTCTGGAAGCCATTCAATTGGCCTGGATCGACGAGGCAGATTGATCGACGAATGTGTTGTCAGGCGCGCGCCTCGCGTTTCGCCTGAGTTCGCCTGACGACGATTCAAGACAAAAGCCGCTCGAAAGAGCGGCTTTTGCGTTTTGGCGTCGAGGTTCGAACGGCGGAGGGACAGGGGAGGGATAGGGGAAGGATAGGGGAGAGGCGGGCGATGAGACTCAGCTTGCGCGCACCAACCCGTTGTTCTCCAGGCGTACGCGGTCCCCAGGCTGAACGCCTGGTGCGGACTGGTACGTCCAGTAGCGCGTCTTGCCGGTGTCCATGCGAACGTAGACGCGATACACCGTGTCGGAGCGCACGCGCTTCTCGACTTCGTTGCCGGCAAGGCCCCCGCCCAGCGCGCCGACCACCGTCATTGCCGTACGGCCGTTGCCGGCGCCGAACTGGTTGCCGAGCAGGCCGCCTGCGACGGCACCGCCGACAGCACCCAGACCGGTGGCGTGCCCTTCCGTGCGAATCGGCTCGACGGACTGCACCGTACCGCACGTGGAACACGTTGCCGCACGTGATTGCGACGGCGCGGCCGCCTGCTGCGCGTACGACGGTTGCGGCGCCGGGGCGCGTTGAGCGGGGGCTTGAGGCGCTGCGTACTGCGCGCTCTGCGGCGCTTGCGTCGCTGTCGGTTGCGATTTAGACGAATTGGTCGAACCGTACGAATTAGAAAGCGACGCTTGTTGAGGCCCCGTTAGTGCGTATTGTGCGTTGTTGTTGTTCGGATTCGTCGAGTTCGTCGAGTTCGTCGATATCGGGCCGTCGGTGCTCCTGGCGACAGGCAGCACGCCAGTAATGGCGGCGACCCCGAGCAGGCTGACGACGACGATGCTGCCGGCTGCGGCAGCGACCAGCGGATGCATGCGGCGCGGTTGCAGATCGTTATCCATGTTCTTTTCTCCATCGTGCGGTGAGTGCGACCCCCTTTCTGCGTGCTGGCGTGCACGGGCGGTTTCGCATGAGAAAAGTGTCCGCCACGGCGCCGAGTGCATCCGTTTCTTTTTGTAACGCGATGTAAGATGTGCATCGTCGGGGCGTCCGCCGGGTATCGGTTTTTGTTGATTTAAGTAATTGAAAAATATGGTGATTTTTGTCTTCTGAGCGTCCGCTTCACGAAGCGTGTGGGCGCCGCTCTTAACAAAAGAAACAAGTCGTTGGAGAAGCATGACGTGAATCGACAGACGGCATCGTCCAAATTGCCATTGGCCCGGAGGGGGGTGTCGACCGGCGGTGCCGCGCTGGCCCGTGGAGTCGAATTTGCGGCGGGCGCGGTCATGCTGTTGCAGTGGCTCGCGCTAGGGGCGTGGGCCTACAGTTGGTTGACGAGCGAAGCGCAGGGAACGGCGGGGATGCCGCCATTAGGCCATGACTTTCGCGTCTACTGGACCGTTTCCTGGATCACCACGCATCTTGGTGCGCTTGCTGCCTTCGACACCGCGACGCTCGGTGCGCTACAACATCAGTTCTTTCCTGCATACACCGAAACCGGGCGTTGGCTTTATCCCCCCACCTACCAATGGCTCATCCAGCCGTTATCGGCGATGCCGTACCGATGGGCATACGGTGTGTATGCGAGTGTCAGCGTTGCCCTGTACGCTGCCGCCGTATGGCACTGGCGTTCGCAGGCGCGTTGGCCATGGCTCGTGGTCATGGCATTTCCCGGTCTATGGATTGCGATGATGGCGGGGCAAAATTCGGTAGTCACGCTGCTGTTGATGACCGTTGCGCTTTCCTGCTCGGCTTCACGGCCGCTCCTTGCCGGCGTGTGCGGTGGCCTTCTGGTTATCAAGCCGCAGTTTGCGGTATTGCTGCCGTTGTGGTGGGTATGCGGCCGCCAGTGGCGCGCGTTATTGACGATGCTGCTCACTGGGGGCGTATGCTGCGCGCTCACGTTGGCATGGGAAGGCTGGTCGTTGTGGGGGGCCTTCTTCACGTCCGTATCGAAGTTCAACGCCGAAGTGGTTCAGCAGGGCGGCGGTGGCATCTGGCATGCGATGCCTACGATATTTGCGTTTGCGCGTCTTCACGGAGCGACGTTGCCCGCGGCCTACGCGCTATACGGTGCCGTGGCTGTGCCGTCCATCTTGTTTGCGGCGTGGCTTTGGGCGACAGGCGCGTCGTTGTCCTTGAGCGTAGCCGCCGCGATCATGGCAACGCTGCTGTCTCAGCCGTATCTGCTGTATTACGAATTGGTGTGGTTGATCGTGCCGCTGCTGTGCCTCGGCGCGCCCAACGTCGGCGACCGCGCTTCCGCCATTCGTCCCCCTGACCCGGCCTGCTCATCGGATGGGCTGTCAGCGTGGCTCGGCGGACGATTGTTGGCCGCAATCTGGTTGTTGCCGTTACAAGCGTACCTTGCGGCCCTGTGGACGCCCATGGGGCAGTGGGGTGTCGTGCTGCTACCCGCATTGATGCTGATGATCGTCTGCCGCGCCCGGCGCCCGGCACTTTCGATGCCCGCATAATGGCACCCATTGCCTGTGAACGTCACTTCCATCGGGTGGTCCCACGCTTATGATCGATACCCTTGCGCCCCTCGAAAGTCCGCTGGATACGGCCAGTCACGCACATGTCTATCCGTACGTCGTGCCACGCGCGTGGGTCGATACGCACGACGCGGAAGGCGACGTCAGCGAACCGTTTTCCGACGATGTCTTCGTGACGTTGGTAGTCGATAGCCCAGCGGGACTTCGGCGCTTGCAAGGCCGGGATTTGCACTTGGCGGGGCTGACGTTTGAAGCGATGTTCGCCCAGGCGGCGTCGAACCTGTCACGGGCATGGGCCGCGCGGCATTTCGAATTCGGCATTGCCCGGCTCGACGACGGCACGATGATCGGCGGCTCTCGTGGTAACTGGATGGCGCCTGCTGGTGCATTGGTACTGGGCAACCTCTACCAGTCGATGGTCGAGCATTTCGAAGCGAAGGAGTTTGCCGCCATCGCAGTCAACCGCACGTTTGTCGTGGCGTTTCCCACCGACACGAAAACCCTGTCGTCGCTGGCATTGCGTCAGTTGATCGAAGGCGCATCGAGCGGTGCAATCCTCCCCATTTCTCGTGGCTGGTTGCGGCTCGATGGCGAGTGGCCGTCTGCCTATCGCGGAATACCGGCTTTCTGAAACAGGCATTTCGTATTGTCTCGTTTCACACAATCTGCCCTCGCGACCCGATAACGTGACGGGTATGGCTTCCTAGACTCGGTGAAGGCACATCCGCTGCCGCCACCGGAGACCACGTATGCCAGCATTTCCTTCGTTATCGCCATATACGGCGAGTTCGCACCTCACAAACGCACATCCCGTACCGATCGCCCCGGAGACAACCGGGCGCGCGTCGTCGTTATTTGTCTCGCCCGTTGCGTCGACGGAGATATCGAGTGACGCATTCGTGCAAGCGTTCGAAGGTGCGCGCGTGCTTCGTGCTGTCGCCGAACCGCGCGCCGGAACGCAGTGCACCACGGTGTTGCCTCGCACGTCACCCGTTGAGGTGCAAGTCGAGGGGCGTACCGTCATGAATCTGCCGACCGGGTTGGATCGCGTGACATTTCTTACCGAGAACCGTGCGAGCGCCGTCTGGATGGAGGCGCAGGGTGCAACACGCCCGCTCAACGGATGCCCGGCGGACGTGCGCCCGGGGCAGGTGGCCGCCGACATCGCGGATCGTATGTCGTGTCTGGGCTTGGGCGTCGATGCGGGTTCGCGAACGGCTGTGGGGCCGGAGACCCAAACCGGTGCGTCATCGGGTGCGTCATCGGATGCGCGATCTGAGGCGCGAGCCCGCACTGCAAGCGCGCCGGGAGGCGCCAGCGAATTTGCGACGATGGAAGCGCTGTCGCTCCCTTCGGTCTACATCCGTGAGCCGGGTTTCGAGCCGGGGACGGTGGCGGCGCTCGAATACGATCTCGGGTGGCGGGCACTGGCGCCGTCCTGGCGCACCGTGATGCCGTCAATCGACGAGGCGGCGTGGGCGGCGGACCCGAATACCGCGCTGTTCCGTGCGGTCGGCCGTGCCGTGCTGCCGCATCTTGCGACTTACGAGCACGGGGATCTCGCGGACGAGATATGTGCTCGTATCGTGTCGTTCCACATGCATGCCGGTGGATGGGTCGACTGCTTGTCCAACGTCACACAGACGGCGGCCCGTCCGTCTCCCAACGGTGAATCCGAGACCGTCGCGGCCATTGAACTCTCCGATTTCCTGCGCGAATGCGCCGGTACGAACTGGCGAGAGTCGCTTATTGGCCGCGAGGGAGAAGACGCGCTGACGCGTCGGCGCGAAGCCTGCTCGCCAGCATCGACGACGGCGGCGACCTCCGTAGGGGCGGCTGAAACCCGCTGAGATCAGCGACGCCAGACGACGCGACATTGACTGGGTGGCCTCGCCCGGGCGGCCGACATCGTGATGAAAAATGCCGCAGCCCCGAAAAGGGTCAGGGCCGCGGCTTTGCATGATGCTTGTCGCGTACCGGACGATCAGTCTTCGCGACGCAGGTGCGGGAACAGCAGCACGTCGCGAATGTTGGGGCTGTCGGTGAGCAGCATGATCAGTCGATCGATGCCGATACCGCAGCCGCCCGTCGGGGGCATGCCGTACTCGAGCGCGCGAATATAGTCGGCGTCGTAGTACATCGCTTCTTCGTCCCCGGCATCCTTCTGCTCGACCTGCGCACGGAAACGTGCGGCCTGATCTTCCGGGTCGTTCAGTTCCGAAAAGCCGTTGGCGATCTCACGACCCGTGATGAACAGTTCGAAGCGCTCGGTAATGCCCGGCACCGTGTCCGAAGCGCGTGCCAGCGGCGAGACTTCCACGGGGTAATCGACGATGAAAGTCGGCTCCCACAACTGGCTTTCCGCAGTCTCTTCGAACAGAGCCAGTTGCAATGCGCCGAGACCGGCGTTCCTGAACTGCGGTGCGTCGACCTTCACGCCGTACTTGCCCAGCGCACCACGCACGAAATCGATGTCCGCGAGCTGCGCATCGGTGTATTCCGGTGCGTACTTGCGGATCGCTTCGACGATCGTCAGACGATGGAACGGCTTGGACAGATCCAGTTCGCGGCCCTGATATTCGATCGTCGCGGTACCTCGCGCATCGACGGCGGCACGGCGGATCAAGGCTTCGGTGAAGTCCATCAACCAGCGGTAGTCCGTATAGGCTGCGTAGAACTCCATCATCGTGAATTCCGGATTGTGACGCGGCGAGACACCTTCATTGCGGAAGTTACGGTTGATCTCGAACACGCGCTCGAAGCCGCCGACGATCAGGCGCTTCAGATAAAGCTCCGGCGCGATACGCAGATACATCTGCATATCCAGCGCGTTGTGATGCGTGATGAACGGCTTGGCGGCCGCACCGCCCGGAATCGGGTGCAGCATCGGCGTTTCGACTTCCATGAAGTCGGCGTTCGTCATGTACTGGCGAATCGATGCGATGGCCTTCGCACGGGCGCGGAACGTATTGCGCGTCTCCGGCGAAGTGATGAGATCGACGTAACGCTGGCGATACTTCGTTTCCTGGTCGGCAAGGCCGTGGAACTTGTCCGGCAGCGGGCGCAGCGCCTTGGCGAGCAGACGCAGCTCCTTGACCTTCACCGACAGTTCGCCGGTACGCGTGCGGAACAGCGTGCCGGTTGCGGCGATGATGTCGCCGATGTCCCAGCCCTTGAATGCCGTCATCGAGTCGGCGCCGACGTCATCGCGGCCGATGAAGAACTGGATCTGACCGCTGCCGTCCTGCACGGTGGCGAAGGCTGCCTTGCCCATCACGCGCTTGAGCATCATGCGACCGGCCACCGACACGGCGATGGGTTCGGCTTCGAGCGTTTCGTTGTCGACGTCCCGGTAACGCGCTTGCAGTTCGCCGGCGTGCTGCCCGGGGCGGAAGTCGTTCGGGAATGCCACGCCGCCCGCACGAATCGCCGACAGTTTCTCGCGACGCTCGGCGATGAGCTTGTTGTCGTCCTGCGGCAGGTCGGTTGCCTGATTGGCCGAGTCGGCCGGGGTGTTTTGATCGGTCATGATGCGAACGATGAGGTTATTCGGTAAAACGCAGCGTGTGGAGCAGGGCATTCTTGAGCGAGCCGTCGGGCGCACCCAGCCAGATCAGTTCGGTGCGGTCCTGATGTGGGCTGGCATTGGCCGTTGCACTCGGGTCTCGCACAAACAGCGCCGCGATCGCCTGTGAGCGCGGTTCGTACAAAATGTGGACGTACTCGCTGGGGCAGTCGTGTGGCTTGCAACTCTGCACCAGCAGCCAGGGTTTGCCGGCGACGCTCACACGTTGCGACGGCGTTGACGTTCCTCCCTGACGCACCCACGCGGGCACGGTGCGCGGTGCAACGATGCGTGCATAGGCGCCCGAGAAATCCGGGCGCTTCAACAGTTCATGCAGGTACGGTCCCGTCTCGGGACTTGCACCCGGTGCGCCCGGCGTACTGGCCGGGGCAGCAACGGCGGCGCGCTGCATGCACAGCGCACCCACCACCCACACGGCCAGCGTGCGGACAAACGCCATTCCTTACACGCCCTGCTTGAGGCTCGCCGAGATGAAATCGTCCAGATCGCCATCGAGCACCTTGCCGGTGTTGCCGGTTTCCACGCTGGTGCGCAGATCCTTCACACGGGACTGGTCGAGAACGTACGAGCGAATCTGGTGCCCCCAGCCCACATCCGTCTTGCTCGATTCGAGCTTGTCCTGCTCGGCACGACGCTTGCGCATTTCGTGCTCGAACAGACGCGAGCGGAGCATGTCCCACGCTTCGGCGCGGTTACGGTGCTGTGAGCGGTCGTTCTGGCAGGCCACCACGATACCCGTCGGGATGTGCGTGAGACGCACGGCGGAGTCGGTTTTGTTGATGTGCTGACCGCCCGCGCCCGAGGCACGATACGTATCGGTACGCACGTCGGCCGGATTGATTTCGATGTCGATCGAATCGTCGACTTCCGGATACACGAACAGGCTGGCGAACGAGGTGTGACGGCCGCCCGACGAGTCGAACGGCGACTTGCGCACCAGACGGTGCACGCCGGTCTCCGTGCGCAGATAACCGTAAGCGTAATCGCCGGTGACCTTGATGGAGGCGCTTTTGATGCCGGCGACGTCGCCGTCCGACACTTCGAGCACTTCGGCCTTGAAGCCCTTGCGTTCGCAATAGCGCAGATACTGGCGCAGCAACATGCCGGCCCAGTCGTTTGCCTCGGTACCGCCGGCGCCGGCCTGGATGTCGATGAAGCAGTTGTTCGGGTCGGCCGGATTGTTGAACATCCGGCGGAACTCCATCTCGCCCACGCGTGCGGCAAGACCCTGCGTGTCGCTTTCCAGCGCCACGAGCGAGTCTTCGTCGCCCTCGTCGCGGGCCATGTCGAACAGTTCCTGCGTATCGGAAAGCCCCGCGTCGAGCTCGGTCAGGTTGGTGACCACGCTATCGAGCGCCTTCTTTTCCTTGCCCAGCGCCTGGGCGCGCTTGGAATCGTTCCAGATGTTGGGGTCTTCGAGTTCCTTGTTGACTTCGGTCAGGCGAGCTTGCTTGACATCGAAGTCAAAGATACCCCCTGAGCTCGCCAACGCGGGTGCGCAGGTCGGCGAGCAGGGATTCGAGGGCGTTGAGACGTTCTGCTTCCATGAGCTATGACTATTGCGAATTCGGGAAAACCGCAATTATAGCGCAGCGAAGCCCCCGTTTCCCTCACTTTTCGGGGGCTTTTGGCGAGTTTCGGACAGTGACTTATCGCGACGTCTGACGCAGGCCGAATGCGTCGCGTGCGTAGCCCACATCAGCGAGCGAGGTCTCATCGAACGCTGCGAGCGCTTCGGCCTGACGCGTTTGTTCGTAATGCAGGCGCCACTGCTCGACGGCGCGAAAGAACAGGCCGAGCGGGGTGACCGGCGTGGCAATGGCCGGGCGCGAGGCATTGACGTTGGCGGCGGCGGACAGAGGGCGGTTCATGATGGGCGTTCCTTTCGTTCCTTGACTAAGGCGCGGTGTGCTGACCGAGGCGGAATACCCCAGGTAGACGCCGCACTAGGGATAACCCGGAATTTATGAGTTTCTCATGAGTTAAAAAGTGAATTGTTCAGACAATTTTGTTCACTATTATTGAACTGATGTGCGGCGTCGCATAACATGCCCCGACGGGGGCGGAGGTGCTACCGTATGCGTCACTCCCTAGCTTTCCTTCCGCCATTTGTTGCCGCCGCCACGTTAGCTGCGCCCCGGAGAGCGTCATGGATTTTCTGCAACTTCAGACCTTCAAGGCCATCGTGGACGAAGGCAGTGTGCTGGGAGCGGCCGAAGCGCTGCATTGCGTGCAGTCGAACGTGACGGCGCGAATCCGTTCCCTCGAACACACGGTCGGCGTCAAGCTGTTCCATCGGCAAGGGCGCCGCCTGCAACTCACGCCGAGCGGGCGCACATTGCTGGGGTATGCGGACCGGATTCTCGCGCTGTCGCGCGAAGCGAGCGCTGCGCTCAATCCGGCGAGCGAGCCGGCCGGCGACTTTTCGCTGGGGGCGATCGAATCGTCGGCGACGTCGCGTCTGCCGGCGGTGCTCGCCCGGTTTCACGCGGCGTATCCGAAAGTCCGTCTCAATCTGGTGACCGACACGTCGTTGAATCTGCTCGACGAGATTCAACACGGCCGAGTGGACGCGGCGCTGATTGCGGGGACTGCCTGTCTGGAGGCGCAAGCGCAGATGTCGGTGGTGGCCGACGAGATCTACCGCGAGCCGAGCGTGCTCGTCGCCCCCGCGCGTGCAGGGCGTGTGCACGAAGCCGCCGATCTGGCGGGGGCCACCCTTCTCATGTGGCCGCCGGGCTGCCCTTATCGCGGCACGATGGAGCAGTGGCTTGCCGCGAATGCGGTGACGCCGGGCCGCATACTGAGTTACGGCAGCTACGCCACCATCGTGGCGTGCGTCGGGGCAGGGGTGGGCTATTCGCTGGTGCCGCGCGGCATCTATCAGCGTTATCGGCAGGAGGCGAACATCGTCGGCCACGCGATGGAAGATCTGGCGGCCGTGCCCAACTTTTTCGTGCGGCACCGGGGTGTCGACGTGCATCCGGCACGAGAGGCATTTCTGCGTGTCATGCGCGACTACGTCGCCGAAGCGCAGTCTGCGTAGCGGGACTTCGGCGATCAGCCTTGAGCGTGCTCGATGATCATTTGCACACGGGATACGCCGTTAAAGGTGTCCGCAGCGAGGCGATACGCGAACCGCGCACGGCTGGGCAGTGTATCGGCATGGTTGAACCAGATCGCATTAAAGCGCATGCGACCGCGCCCGAGTTGCAGTTTCAGATGCTTATCCTTGAGGATCGCCTGCGAGAGCACTTCGAATTCCCCCGAGAAGACCGGCGGCGGAAAACCTTGCCCCCAGACCTGCGCATCCAGCATGGCGACGAACGGTGGCACGAAACAATCGTCATCGATGTCGCCATCGGTTTCGATGACGCGCGAGAGCGCTTTTTCGTCCAGCCACGCTTGTCCGACGGCTTCGAATGCGGCCTGAAAGCGCGGCAGGGCGTCGGCGGCAATCGTCAGGCCGGCGGCCATGGCATGCCCGCCGAACTTGCCGACGAGGCCGGGTTCGCGCTTCGTGACGAGATCGAGTGCGTCGCGCAAGTGGAAGCCGGGAATCGAGCGCCCCGAGCCTTTGATCTGCCCGTCGTCGCCGGGGGCGAAGACGATGGTCGGGCGATAGAACTTCTCTTTCAGGCGGGCCGCCACGATCCCGATTACGCCCTGATGCCACGTTTCGTTAAACGCACACAACGTCGTTGCCGCACGCGGGTCGAAGCGCGCCAGATCCGCCAGTGCTTCCTGTTGCATGCCCGCTTCGATTTCGCGGCGTTCGCGGTTCATCGCGTCGAGTTCCTGCGCGAGCGTCCAGGCGCGGGCGTCGTCGTCGGTGAGCAGGCATTCGATGCCGAGCGACATGTCGGCCAGGCGTCCTGCGGCATTCAGGCGCGGACCCAGCCCGAACCCCAGGTCGAAGCTGCCGGCTTGCCGCGCGTTGCGAGCGGCCGCGCGAAAGAGGGCGTTGACGCCGGGGTGCATACGCCCGGCGCGCATGCGCGAGAGGCCCTGCGCCACCAGAATGCGGTTGTTGGCGTCGAGCTTGACCACGTCCGCCACGGTGCCCAGCGCCACGAGATCGAGCAACGTATCGAGACGCGGCTGTTCGCGCGTGTCGAAGGCGCCACGTTCGCGCAATTCGGCGCGAAGTGCCAGCAGCACATAGAACATCACACCGACACCGGCGAGATTCTTGCTGGGGAACTCGCAGCCCGGCTGATTCGGATTGACGATGCAGCGCGCGTCAGGCAGTTCGCTGCCAGGCAAGTGGTGGTCGGTGACGACCACCTCGATGCCGAGCGTTTTCGCCGCAGCAACCCCTTCGAGGCTGGCAATGCCGTTGTCGACGGTGATCAGGACGTCCGGCGGTCCTTGCCTACCGTTCGCCGCGAGCGAAACGATTTCTGGCGTGAGGCCATAGCCGTATTCAAAGCGATTCGGCACCAGATAGTCGACCTTCGCGCCGAACATGCGCAGACCGCGTACGGCTACGGCGCAGGCCGTCGCTCCGTCGCAGTCGTAGTCGGCCACGACGAGCATTCGTTTGCCTGCGGCAATCGCGTCCGCGAGAAAGGCGGCCGCTTCTTGAGCCCCCTTGAGTCGCGTTGGCGGAATCAGCCGGGCAAGGGCGGTTTCGGTCTCGACGCTTTGTGCGACGCCGCGCGATGCAAACAAGCGCGCGAGCACCGGATGGATGCCGTCGCGCGAGAGGGCGTGGGCTGTGGCTTCGTCGACGTGGCGGGTGACGATGTCGGTCATGCCGCTTCCTCGCCGAGCCGGGCCAGCGCTGTCATCCGAACGGGCAGGGGCTGGCGCCGCCAGAATTTGCGCAGATCGCCGCTGCGCGAGCGGATCGTCACGCTGTGGCTGTCGCCACACAGGGTCAGCGCGACTTCGCGAGCCTGCCCCGAGGTGGCGCGCGCCAGTGCAGGCGCAAGCCACGTACGGTCGATCTCGACGAGGGCATCGCGCCAGCGTGCCCAGTCTTCCATCAGGAAATGCGACGTCAACGAGTCGATCTGCACTATCGTACGACCGTTGGCGGCCTCGATGCCGGCGGATGTCGGGTGCAATGCGATCTGCATGTGGTTCGCCAGGCCACGGGTGGCCGGCGCGTCGGCCAGCACCGTCACGCAAGGACGATTCATGCGCGGCGCGGCAATGCGCTGTCCGCCGCTGTACAGCCAGATGGCATTGACGGGCGGCAGACGGCGGGCTTCGCGGGTCTGATTGGCGGGATGGTCGTACCACGCCATCTGCACCTCGTTCTGCCACTTCCGCCACGTCAGTTCGGCCTTGCCCTGCGGCAGCCATATGTCGACGTTGCGGCCCGCGGCGCGCGCGGGCGAGGCAGTGAGCAGATCGCCCAGCGCCGGTGCGCTCAGATACCAGCGGTCGGCGCGCGGCGCAATCAATTCGGCGCTTTCTTCGGCGAAGAGCGCGTGAGCGGTCGCGAAAAGGGCGGCCGACTCCTCCGTACTCAGTTCTAGCTCGGCCGGGTCCGTCAGCACCAGATGGTCGGTGGCGATGTGGATGTGGGCGGGTTGCGCGCAGTACCAGAACCGGGTGTCCAGCGCGCCGCTGTCTTCAAGCAGCATGAAGGGCGCAAGCGGCGCGCGCGACGGGCCGCCGGGCAGTCCGAAGGCGTCGGCGAGCCAGCGCTCGTGCGGCAGCGTGGGAACGAATGGGTCCTCGGGCACGTCCTGCGCCGACGGGACGCCGCGCGCGAGCAACTTTTCGAGCGCAGGCAACTCCAATCCGGCCAGCAATGCGGGCAAATGCGCCGACGCGGGGAGCGCGAACGGCAAGAGAAAGTGCAGGGCAGGTGTATCCATGTCGAGGCGAATTGTATGGCAAACTTCGCGCTGGCAGTTGGGTGACCCTGACGTCAGGTACGGAACGTGCCGTCCGGCACACCGGGAAGGGGCCGGTGTGCCGGGCCTGGGCAGTCGGCCAGCGCCGGTGAAGACCGGCGCCGGCGCGTTCCGATCGATCCTTATCAAGAATCAGGAATCCGTTTGAAATTCCCATACGAATGGCAGATCGGCTGGCGCTACACGCGCACCGGCAAGCGATCATCCGGCAACGGTTTCATTTCCTTTATTTCCTTCATCTCCATGGCCGGCATTGCGCTGGGCGTGGCGGCGCTCATCGTGGTGCTCTCGGTGATGAACGGCTTTCAGAAGGAAGTTCGGGACCGCATGCTTTCCGTGCTGGCGCACATCGAGGTCTTTGCCGTCGACGGCAACCTGCCTGACTGGCAGCGCACGGCCGCGGAGGCACTGCAAAACAAGAACGTCATCGCCGCCGCTCCGTACGTGGGCGAACAGGCCATGCTCACGCGCGACGACAATGTGCGTGGCGTGGTGCTGCGCGGCATCGTGCCGAGTGAGGAGGCGAAGGTCTCGGACCTCGGCAAGCAGATTACCGACGGCACGCTCTCGAACCTCACGCCCGGCAGCTTCGGGATCGTGCTTGGGCGCGAGCTTGCACGCGCGCTGGGCGTGAGCGTCGGCGACAAAATCACGCTGGTGGCCCCTCAGGGAACGATCACCCCGGCGGGGGTCCTGCCGCGCGTGAAGCAGTTCACCGTGGTCGCAATCTTCACGGCGGGGCATTACGAGTACGATAGTTCGCTCGCGTTGATCGATCTGCACGATGCGCAGACGTTGTTCCGTCTGGACGGTCCAACAGGCGTGCGTCTGAAAATTCGCGACATGGAGCAGGCACCGCTCGTCGCGCGCGAACTGGCCAGAACGCTGTCCGGCAATATGTGGGTGCGCGACTGGACGCAGCAGAACAAGAACTGGTTCGTGGCGGTGCAGACCGAGAAGCGCATGATGTTCATCATTCTGACGCTCATCATCGCGGTCGCAGCGTTTAACCTCGTGTCCTCGCTTGTGATGACGGTGACCGACAAGTATGCCGATATCGCGATTCTGCGCACGCTCGGGGCGCAGCCCGGTTCGATCATGAAAATCTTCATCGTGCAGGGGGTGACGATCGGCTTCGCCGGTGCGTTGCTCGGCGTGGGGCTTGGGTGTCTGATCTCGGTCAACATCGGCACCATCGTTCCGTTCATCGAGCGCCTGCTGGGCATTCACTTCCTGCCGCAGGACATCTATTTCATTTCCGAATTGCCTTCGGATCTGCAATCGTCGGACGTGATCCGTATTGGGGTGATTTCCTTCATCCTCTCGGCGCTCGCGACGATTTATCCGAGCTGGCGTGCCTCGCGCGTCAAACCGGCGGAGGCTCTGCGCTATGAATAACGCGAATCAATCGATGGCCCCGGTGCCGAATCTGGCTTACGACGGTCCGGTGTTGCGCGCACGCGATCTGCACAAGACATTCCGGCAAGGCCAGTTGAACGTGACCGTGCTCAACGGCGCAAGTCTGGACGTGGCGCCGGGAGAGAAGGTGGCGATCGTCGGCGCTTCAGGCTCCGGCAAGAGCACACTGTTGCACGTGCTGGGCGGGCTCGACGATCCATCGCGCGGCGAGGTGTCGCTGCTGGGCAAGCCGTTTTCGTCGCTGCGCGAGCGCGAGAAGACCGCGCAACGCAACCAGTCGCTCGGCTTCGTCTATCAGTTCCACCACTTGCTTGCCGAATTTTCGGCGCTCGATAACGTGGCCATGCCGTTGCGCATTCGCCGGATGCCGGCCGAGCAGGCGCGTGCGGCCGCACAGGTCATGCTCGAGCGCGTGGGGCTGGGCTCGCGGGTGAAGCATCGTCCGTCGGAATTGTCGGGCGGCGAGCGTCAGCGCGTGGCGATGGCGCGGGCGTTGGTGACGCAGCCGGCATGCGTGCTGGCGGACGAGCCGACCGGCAACCTCGACGGGCATACCGCCGAGACCGTGTTCGAGCTGATGCTGGAATTGTCGGAGACGCTCAAGACCAGCTTCGTGATCGTCACGCACGATATCGATCTGGCGCGTCGCTGCGATCGGGCGCTGCGCCTGCGCGAGGGGGTGCTTGAGGCGGCGTGAGCGCCGTTCTGCGGGTGCTCACGGGGCACGTGGGACGTAACACCGTAACGCCTTAATGTCGTATGCCTTAACGCCGGGGATTCCCCGGCGTCAGATTGCTGACAAACCCTCGCCAAGTGCGAGGGTTTTGTTTTTTAATAGCAGGATGCTAAAGATCCCGACGCCCACGCAGCACGAACTCGAGATGGTGACGCTCGAGGAACTCGTGCCGAAGGACCACCTGCTGCGCCAGATCGACGCGGCAGTGGATTTCGAATTCATCCGCGAAAAGGTCGCGCATCTGTACTGCGCAGACAACGGTCGTCCGGCGCTCGATCCGGTGGTGATGTTCAAGCTGCTGTTCATCGGCTACCTGTTTGGAGTGCGCAGTGAGCGGCAGTTGATGCGCGAGGTCCAGGTCAACGTCGCCTATCGGTGGTTCGCCCGGTTTCGGCTGACCGACAAGGTGCCGGATGCGTCGACGTTCTCACAGAATCGCCGCCGACGCTTCACGGACACGACGGTGTATCAGGAGATCTTCGACGAGATCGTGCGCCAGGCGATGGGCCGTGGTCTGGTCGATGGCCGTGTGCTGTACACCGACAGCACGCACCTGAAGGCCAACGCGAACAAGAACAAGTTCGACGTGGTAAAGCTGGAACAGACGCCTGCGGCCTATCTGGAGAAGCTCAATGCGGCAGTGGATGCGGACCGGGCCGCGCATGGCAAGAAGCCGCTGAATCGGGACGACGATGAGCCGCCGTCGAGCAAGGACACCAAGATTAGCCGGACCGATCCGGACAGCGGCTACATGGTGCGGGACGACAAGCCGAAGGGCTTCTTCTATCTGGACCACCGCACGGTGGACGCCAAGCACGCGATCATTACCGATACGCATGTGACGCCGGCCTCGGTGCACGACAGCCAGCCGTATCTGGAGCGGCTGGATCGACAGCGCGAGCGCTTTGAGTTCAAGGTGGAAGCGGTGGGGCTGGATGCTGGCTACTTCACGCCAGCGGTGTGCCAGGGGCTCGAGGAGCGGGAGATTGCCGGGGTGATGGGCTATCGCACGCCGAACCACAAGCCGGGGCTGTTCTACAAACGGCAGTTCCAGTACGACGCGTACCGCAACGAGTACGTGTGCCCGCAGGGACAGGCGCTGCCGTACAGCACGACTAACCGGCTCGGCTATCGGGAATACAAATCCGATGCTCGGATATGCCGGTGCTGCCCGGTACGAGCACAGTGCACGAACAGTGCCAACGCGGTGAAGGTGGTGACGCGCCACGTCTGGGAGCGCGCCAAGCAGCGGGTGGACGCGAGGCGGCTGAGCGAGTGGGGACGACGCATTTACGCGCGGCGCAAGGAGACGGTGGAACGCAGCTTTGCCGATGCCAAGCAACTGCATGGGCATCGCTATGCGCGCATGCGCGGGCTGCGCAAGGTGGCCGAGCAGTGCTTGTTGGCTGCGGCGGCGCAGAACATCAAGAAAATTGCGATGCTGGTGGCGCGCCTACGGGCGCGTGCAGGCGAGCGCTCGTACCTCTGGCGCCCGTTTCGGTGGCTCATGAGCGTCCTGAGGGCTTGTCTCTCAATGTGCGCGCCCTTACGCTGCCCATTCGCCCTTGCCTAAAAGATAAAACCCCTCGCTCCGAAAAACGAGGGGTTCGTCAGCAATCTGACGCCGGGGATTCCCCGGCGTTTTTCTTTGGCGCTCGTCGTTGGCGTTTGCCGATGCGTTTTTCGGTAACGTCCTAGACCCGGATGCGGTGTTGTCCGATGGTCATGACATGCTCGACGTGCGAGCCTTGTCATCGACCCGTAGAATTGACGCTCAAGGACCTCTGACCATGTGGATCGACACCCATTGCCATCTCGACGCGGCCGAGTTCGACGCCGACCGTGCCACCGTCATCGCCAATGCCACTGCCGCCGGTGTGGCCGGGCTGGTCGTGCCGGCCGTCGAATGCGCCACCTTCGATGCAGCACGCGCGGCCGCGCGTGCCGTACCGGGAGGGGCATACGCGCTTGGCATTCATCCGCTGTACACGCCTCGGGCGCGTGAGGAAGATATTGCAACGTTGCGTGTGGCCGTCGAGCGTGCGATGGGCGATCCGCGATTTGTCGGCATCGGCGAGATCGGTCTGGATTATTTCGTGAAGACGCTGGACACTGAGCGTCAGCAATTTTTCTATGTCGAGCAACTGAAGATTGCGCGCGATTTCGATCTGCCTGTGATCCTGCATGTTCGACGCTCGCAGGACGCATTGCTGAAGCAACTGCGCATCTTTACGCCGCGAGGCGGCATTGCGCACGCTTTCAACGGGAGTCGCCAACAGGCGGACATGTTCGTCGAACGCGGATTCTGTCTCGGCTTCGGCGGGCAGATGACGTTCGATCGTGCCTTGCAGATTCGCCGTTTGGCCGTGGAGATGCCGCTGTCGTCCATCGTGCTGGAGACCGACGCGCCCGACATTGCCCCGGAGTGGATTTACAAACAGCGAAACAGTCCGGCGGAATTGCCCCGCATGGCAAAGGTTCTGGCAGCGTTGCGGGGCGTGACGCTTGAAGTGCTGTCCGAGGCCACGTGCGCCAACGCCTGGCGAGTCCTGCCCCGTTTATCTGGCGCGACGGCGATGAAACCTGGCGACGGTCTGGCCGCCAATTCGTCTCCGATGTCTCTGATTTCTCCGAACTCCGGTTCTCCTTCCGGGCAATCGCGCTGACGCTGCGGCGTCGCGCGGATGCAAGAACATGACGCGAGAACGTCATGAGAATGGTGCTGCTTGCCTGGGTCGCGGGTGTCTGGTGGTTACAGCAGGCACCGGTGTTGCCTGCCGGGCCTTGGTTTGTCGTGACCGCGAGCGTCGCCGCGATGCTGTTTGCCGTCGGCGCGCTTTGTGCCGTCTGGGGCGCGTCCAGGGGCGCGAGGATTTCCGAAGCTTCGTGCGCCATGACCCGCGACGAGGATCGGGGCGGATCTGTCGCCGGTGCGCGCGATCCGTCGCATCGGAATCGCTCCGGGCTGCTAGCCGTCATCCATTGGCGAAGGTCGGTTGGAATCACTGTCATGGCATCGTGCGCCGCGGTGGGCGGTTATGCATGGGCAGCCTACCGGGCGGAACTGCGACTGGCCGATCGGTTGTCGACAGCGCTGGAAGGGTGGGACATCACAGTGACCGGCGTCGTTGCGGGCTTGCCGGCCACCACGGGGAGCGGGATCAAATTCGCGCTCGACGTCGAGGGGGCATTCGTTGCGACGGCATCCGGAGGCGGGGACTCGGAGTGTGGCGAATGTCCCGGTCATGCGCTGTGCGCGGGCCGCGAGCGAACGTCGCCGGGGATCTCGCCGCCGCTCCCTCCCATCGCGTCGCGACATACGGGTACGTCACGGACAGCGCGTGCGGTCGATGTGGCCTGTCGGGCAGTGCATGTGCCCGGACGCATCGAATTGGTTTGGCCCGGCCGTGCGTCGTTCGGCGGGAGCTATGCGGTGCGCAATCATGGGAACGACAGAGACATGGGCGATCGTCAGGTTGCGCTCAAGAGCGCCGAGACGCCAGATCTGCGGTTGCCACGCGCCGGCGAACGATGGCGGTTGCCGGTTCGCCTGAAAGCGCCGCGCGGACTCGCCAATTGGCACGGCTTCGACGCCGAGTTGATGGCAATGGTGAAAGGTATCGGTGCATCGGGATACGTGAGAACGCCGGGCGGCAATGGCGCGGGACCTGCAAGGAATCGCCCGCTCAGGATGCACGACGGACCTGTGCGGGGATATGGCTTCGACGCATGGCGCGAGCAATTGCGTGACGATTTCCGGGCGGCGCTTGGACCCTCTGCAAGGTATGGCGGTGTGCTGATGGCCCTGGCGCTCGGCGAACGTGGGGACATCGCGGATCGTGACTGGCAGATCTTTGCGGACACCGGCGTAAGCCATTTGTTGGCGATTTCCGGGCTGCATGTGTCCCTCGTGGCCGGGGCGTTTGCGGCAATGGTCGGGGTGCTCTGGCGTCGAACCTGCTTTCGACGCTTCAGTTTGCCGTTGTGGTGGCCCGCACCGAAGGCGGCGGCGATTGCCGGCTTGCTGGCTGCGGTGGCTTACGGCGCGCTCGCCGGTTGGGGCGTTCCGGTCCGGCGCGCTGTCGGGATGGTGGCGGTCGTCGTCCTGGCGTTGATGAGCGGGCGCGCCGCGGCACCGTCTTATGTGCTGGCATGGGTGTTGGCCATCGTGGTTGCCGTCGATCCGTGGGCCGTCGTCACGCCAGGTCTCTGGTTGTCGTTCGGTGCCGTGGCGGCGCTGGTGATGGCAGGCGAGCGCCGCGAAACGCGAGCGGCGGATCAATCCCGGCGCATCGACGAGCAAAGTGGCACGGTGGGCTCGTCGGCACATGCTGCGGATCTTGCCGGTCCGGCGGTGCGGGGCGGCAATTCCAAGCCGTCACCGAGGTGGCCCGGCGCTTGGGGGACGTTGCTGTTCGTGCGATTTGGGCAGGCCGCGCGTGCTCAGTATGCGGTCACGATCGGACTGGTGCCGCTCACACTGGCATGGTTCGGGACCGTGCCGCTGCTGGGGCCACTGGCAAATGCCGTCGCGATTCCGGTGATGACGTTGATCGTCACTCCGTTGGCATTGGCGAGTGTGCTGGTGCCGAGCGGGCTGGCGCATTGGACGCTTGCCGTCGCTCACGCCGTCGTCAGCTGGCTCGCCGACTGGCTGGCAACGCTTGCTGCCGTGCCGTGGGCCGTGTGGCGTGCACCGGTCGCGCCCCTGTGGGCGCAACTTGCCGCAGTGGCGGGCGTCCTGATCTGCCTGGCCCCCATGCCGCCATGGCTTCGCCGAAGCTGGCAGCGCAGGGCAGGCGTGCGTCTCGCCGGTTTTGCGCTGATGGGGCCGGCCGTCTTCGCGTCGCCGGGGCGGCCGGCGTTTGGCGAGTTTCGCGTCACCATGCTCGATGTCGGACAGGGGAATGCGGTGCTTGTGGAAACTGCGACGCGCACACTGCTTTTCGACGCTGGGCCACCGTTTGGCCGACACAGCGACGCCGGACGACGGGTGATCGTTCCCTACTTGCGAGCGAACGGGACGGTGCGGCTCGATCGAATGGTCGTGAGCCATGCGCATGACGATCATTTTGGCGGGGCGATGAGCGTATTGCAGGCGTTTGCTTCGTCGCAGGTGTTCTCGTCGTTGCCTGCGGAACATCGGGTACGCCGCGCCGCGAAGTCGCATCGGACCTGTCTCGCGGGCCAGCAATGGACGTGGGACGGAATCACGTTCCGGTTCCTGCATCCGGATGGCGCGGCATTGCGCGAGAGTTGGCGCGCGCGCGCGGGACCCAATAGCGTGAGTTGCGTCTTGCGGGTCTCGAATGCTCGGTACAGCGCGTTACTGGCGGCGGACGCGGAGGCGATGCAGGAACGCACGATGGTGGCGCGATTCGGGTCTGCGCTGCGCTCGGACATTCTGCTCGCGCCGCACCACGGCAGTTCAACGTCGTCGACACCGGTATTCGTCGCTGCGGTTTCACCGTCGCATGTGGTGTTTCAAACCGGCTATCGCAATCGTTTCGGTCATCCGAAGCCACCCGTTGTCGAGCGCTACCGCGCTGCCGGCGCGCGAATCTGGCAAAGCGTGACACACGGTGGTGTGAGGTTCGAGAGCGGCCCGGGCGGGATCGACGTGCAGGCGTACCGCAAGCTTCACCGGCGATATTGGCGGTATGGGCAGTCTCGGGAGTTCGGGGAGTCAAGGGAGTCAAGGGAGTCAAGGGAGTCAAGGGAGTCAAGGGAGTCAAGGGAGTCTAAGGAGACTAGGGAGACTAGGGAGTCTAGGGAGTCTCGCGCGGCTCGGGAATCTGAGCGGTACCGTCATGCGGATTCGACGGAATCCTCTACCGGTACCTGACGAGCGGTTCGCTAGAATGGTCCGGCAAATGTCCTGCGCCCCAATCGATGCGCGCGAGGGGCGCTCGCCCAGACTATGAATTCCATGACAAGAGACATCATCCACTTTTCGCACGGCAACGGCTTTCCGGCCGGCGTCTATCGCAAGATGCTCGGGGCGCTCGCCGACGAGTACGACGTGCGCGCCATTGATCGTATCGGACACGATCCTCGCTATCCCGTCACACCGGGATGGCGGTATTTGCGCAACGAACTGGTCGACACGCTGGTGCGTCAGTACCGCGGCGAGCCGGTTTGGCTCGTCGGCCATTCGCTCGGCGGCTTTCTGAGTCTCATGGCGGCGCTCAAGGCGCCGCAGTGCGTGCGCGGCGTGGTGATGGTGGATTCGCCGATCGTCACGCCGGGCTGGCGCACGCAGATGCTCCGCCTGGGCATGCTGACGGGTTTGTACGAACGCATGTCGCCGGCCGGCGCGACGAAACGGCGGCGCGACCAGTGGCCGGACTGGGAAAGCGCATGGCAGCACTTCGCAAACAAGCCGGCGTTCGCCAGTTGGGATCCGGACGTGCTGCGCGACTATATCGATTGCGGGACGTTGCCCACGGGGAATGGCGACGCGCGCCGGCTCGCGTTCGCGCGCGAGATCGAATACCGGATTTACCTGACGTTGCCGCCATCGCTCGCCGTACGTGCCTTGCGCGGCGTGCCGGTTCCGGCCGGTTTTCTGGCGGGCACGGCGTCGCGTGAACTGCGGCAGGCGGGGATCGGCGCTACCCGCCGCATCGTCGGCACGCATCTGCGTTATGTGCCGGGCACGCACCTTTTCCCGATGGAACGGCCGCTGGAGACGGCGGCTGCCGTCCGGGACATGCTCGCGGAGTTGAAGGACGGACACCGGCGCGCGCTCGCTGCCTGAACGAAGCCGGATTCACGCCGAAGCGCGCCGTTCGTCACGAGGCGCTGCATCCGGCCCCTGTCAAGGCCAAAATTTGCCGCGCCGCAGGTCGAGGGCAGGGGCGCTTTCGGGTATAATCCGGCTTTCCCGCGAGCAATTACTGCGATGACCAAATTCGTTTTTGTCACGGGCGGCGTGGTTTCCTCTCTTGGTAAGGGAATTGCAGCCGCATCTCTGGCCGCGATTCTCGAATCGCGTGGCCTAAAAGTCACCCTCCTCAAGCTTGATCCCTACATCAACGTCGACCCGGGCACGATGAGCCCGTTCCAGCACGGCGAGGTGTTTGTGACTGAAGACGGTGCGGAAACCGACCTGGATCTGGGGCACTACGAGCGCTTCATCAGCGCTAAGATGCGTCGTGCGAACAACTTCACGACGGGCCAGATCTACGAATCGGTGATCCGCAAGGAGCGCCGTGGCGAATATCTCGGCAAGACCGTTCAGGTCATTCCGCATATCACCAATGAAATTCAGGCCTTCGTCGAGCGCGGTGCGCGTTCGACGTGGGACGGCCATCCGGACGTCGCTATCGTCGAAATCGGCGGTACGGTCGGTGACATCGAGTCGCTGCCTTTCCTCGAAGCCGCACGTCAGATGAACCTGCGCCTGGGCCGCAACAGCGTGGCCTTCGTGCACTTGACGCTCGTGCCGTACATCGCGACGGCCGGCGAACTCAAGACCAAGCCGACGCAACACAGCGTGCAGAAGCTGCGCGAAATCGGTATTTCGCCGGACGTGCTGCTGTGCCGTGCCGACCGCCAGATTCCGGAAGACGAGTGCGCGAAGATTTCGCTGTTTGCGAACATCCCGCAAGACGCCGTGATCTCGGTGTGGGATGTCGACACGATCTACAAGATTCCGCAAATGCTGCACGATCAGGGCATGGACCGGATTATCTGCGAAGAGTTGAAGATCGAGGCCAAGCCGGCCGACCTTTCCATGTGGACGCGTCTGGTGCACGCCGTCGAGAATCCCAAGCATGACGTCACGATCGGTATGGTCGGCAAGTATGTCGATCTGACCGAGTCGTACAAGTCGCTGATCGAAGCACTGCGTCACGCCGCGATCCATACGGAAACGCGCGTGAACATCGAGTACATCGACTCCGAACAGATCGAGAAAGACGGCACCGATGCTCTCAAACATCTGGATGCGATTCTCGTGCCGGGCGGTTTCGGCCGTCGCGGTACCGAAGGCAAGATCAAGGCGATTCGCTACGCGCGCGAAAACCGCGTGCCATATCTGGGCATCTGCCTCGGTATGCAACTGGCAGTGATCGAATTCGCGCGCGATGTCGCCAATCTGGGCGATGCGAACAGCACGGAATTCGAGCCGTCGACGCCGCATCCGGTCGTCGCGCTCATCACCGAGTGGCAGGACCGCGACGGCAAGATCGAGCAACGTACGGAAGATTCGGATCTGGGCGGCACGATGCGCCTGGGCTCGCAGCGTGTGCCGGTCAAGGCCGACACGCTGGCGTCGCGCATCTATGGCGAGACGGTCAATGAACGTCACCGCCACCGTTACGAAGTCAACAACCATTACGTGCCGCAGCTCGAAGCCGCCGGGCTCGTGATTTCGGCTCGTACACCGACCGAGAATCTGCCGGAGATGATGGAACTGCCGCAGCAGGTGCACCCGTGGTTCGTGGGCGTTCAGTTCCACCCCGAGTTCACCTCGACGCCGCGCGACGGTCACCCGCTCTTCAAGGCATATGTCGAAGCGGCGCTGGCAGGTCAGCAGGCGCGCAAGAAGGCCGCCTGAGACGCGCAGCGAGCGAGAAACAAGGAGTTCCCATGAAACTGTGCGGTTTCGATGTTGGCCTGGACAAGCCGTTTTTCCTGATCGCGGGTACCTGTGTCGTCGAGTCGGAGCAAATGACGATCGACGTTGCAGGTCAACTCAAGGAAATCACGGCTGCGCTTGGCATCCCGTTCATCTACAAGTCGTCGTTCGACAAGGCGAATCGCAGCTCGGGCAAGTCGTATCGCGGTCCGGGCCGCGAGCAAGGGCTGAAGATTCTTGAGGAAGTGCGCCGCCAGCTTGGCGTGCCGGTCCTCACGGACGTGCATACCGAAGAGGACGTGGCCGTGGCGGCACCGATCGTCGACGTGCTGCAGACGCCGGCCTTCCTGTGCCGCCAGACCGATTTCATCCGTGCCTGTGCCCAGTCGGGCAAGCCGGTGAACATCAAGAAGGGTCAGTTTCTCGCACCGCACGACATGATCAACGTCATCGACAAGGCCCGCCACGCCGCGCGCGAAGCCGGTCTGCCCGATGACCTGTTCATGGCTTGCGAACGGGGCGTCTCGTTCGGCTACAACAATCTTGTCTCGGACATGCGCTCGTTGGCGATCATGCGCGAGACCGGTGCTCCGGTCGTGTTCGATGCCACGCACTCGGTGCAGTTGCCCGGCGGTCAGGGCACCAGCTCGGGCGGTCAGCGCGAGTTTGTGCCGGTGCTCTCGCGCGCGGCGGTGGCCGTGGGCGTTTCGGGCCTGTTCATGGAGACACATCCGGATCCGGCGTGCGCGCTCTCGGATGGCCCGAATGCCGTGCCGCTCGGGCGCATGCGAGAGCTGCTCACCACGCTCAAGACCATTGACGCAGCGGTGAAGCAGGGCGAGTTCCTGGAAAATAATTTCAACTGAAATGAGACACGCCGTCCTGGGGCCACTATCAGCACGCCCACAGGACGGGTATAGCGCTCGGACGCCTTGGCAGCACCGCGTCGAGTCGTTAAGCTTGTCGCGCAGCGGTTCTCAATGGCCGCCGCGAGGGCGAGTACCCGAGGAGATGCCCGCGTGCCGTACGCCGAGCGCACCGTCGACATCGATGTTATCCCACAGGCCGCCGTGCCTCATTTCGAGGCGCCGTTGTTCCCCCGTCCACGTATTGCCCCGCCGGTGCGCGCACACGATGCGCAGCATCGGTACCCACGTCAGGATTCGGCACGCTGCCGCTTCGAGTTCGGCGTCCGGCGTGCGAGCGGCAGATCACGGACGGGATGGCGGCGCGAAGCAGGTTCCCTTTAGCGTTTTTGTCTTATAGATACCGAGGAATACATGAGTGCAATCGTAGATATCATCGGGCGCGAAGTGCTGGACTCGCGCGGCAATCCGACGGTCGAGTGCGACGTGCTGCTGGAGTCGGGGGTGATGGGCCGCGCGGCAGTGCCGTCGGGCGCGTCGACCGGCTCGCGTGAAGCGATCGAACTGCGTGACGGCGACAAGTCGCGCTACCTTGGCAAGGGGGTGCAGAAAGCTGTCGAGCACATCAATACCGAAATTTCGGAAGCCATCATGGGCCTGGATGCCGCCGAGCAGGCCTTCCTGGACAAGACCCTGATCGAACTCGACGGCACCGACAACAAGTCGCGTCTTGGCGCGAACGCCATGCTGGCCGTGTCGATGGCAGTTGCGAAGGCTGCGGCCGAAGAGGCGGGCCTGCCGCTGTACCGCTACTTCGGCGGCTCGGGCGCGATGCAAATGCCGGTGCCGATGATGAACATCGTCAACGGCGGCGCCCACGCCAACAACAGCCTCGACATCCAGGAATTCATGGTGATGCCGGTCGGTCAGTCGAGCTTCCGTGAGGCTCTGCGCTGCGGTGCCGAGATCTTCCACGCGCTCAAGAAGCTGATTGCCGACAAGGGCATGAGCACGGCCGTGGGCGACGAAGGCGGTTTCGCACCGAACTTCGCCTCGAACGAGGAATGCCTCACGACGATCCAGCAAGCCGTGGAGAACGCCGGCTACCGCCTGGGCGACGACGTGCTGCTCGCACTCGACTGCGCATCGACGGAATTCTTCAAGAACGGCAAGTACGAACTCGCGGGCGAAGGCCTGTCGCTGAGTTCGGAAGAGTTCGCCGACTACCTGGCGAATCTGTGCGACAAGTTCCCGATCGTCTCGATCGAAGACGGCATGTCGGAAGACGACTGGGCCGGCTGGAAGATCCTGACGGACAAGCTGGGCAAGAAGGTGCAACTGGTTGGCGACGATCTGTTCGTGACCAACACGAAGATCCTGAAGCAAGGTATCGAGCAAGGCGTGGCCAACTCGATCCTCATCAAGATCAACCAGATCGGCACGCTGACCGAGACTTTCGCTGCTATCGAAATGGCCAAGCGTGCGGGTTACACGGCTGTGGTGTCACACCGTTCGGGCGAAACCGAGGATTCGACGATTGCCGATATCGCGGTGGGCACCAACGCCGGTCAGATCAAGACCGGTTCGCTCTCGCGTAGCGACCGTATCGCCAAGTACAACCAGTTGCTGCGCATCGAAGAGGATCTCGGCGATATCGCTTCGTATCCGGGCAAGGAAACGTTCTACAATCTGCGCTAATTCCGTTTCCCCGGGAAGTTAGGGTCTGATTTCGGACAGCAGAGACTTCCCGGAATTCTTGCCAGGCGAAAGCATGCGAATGGTGACCTTGGTACTGGTGCTGCTCTTGGTGGTCATCCAGTATCCGCTCTGGTTCGGCCACGGTGGTTGGTTGTACGTGCACGAACTGCGCGACGAGCTGAGCGCCGAACAGCAGAAGAACGAGCAGTTGAAGGAACGTAATGATCGCCTTGCCGGCGAAGTGCAGGATTTGCAGGACGGCACGGCAGCGATCGAAGAACGTGCTCGTTTCGAACTGGGCATGGTCAAGGACGGCGAGTTGTTCGTGCAATTCGTGGGTGCAGATGGCGCAAGCGCTCCGCAAGGGGCGTCCGGTGCTGATGCACCGCTCGTCTCATCGACCGAACCGGCCCATAAGACGGTAGCTGCCGCGCCGCCGCCACCGCCGCCGCAGTCCAAGGGGCGGGCGCAGGCGGGGCACAAGACGCAGCGTCACTGATCTGATCGCGGCGCGCCGACGCCGGCAATCACGCGAACGAGTGCGGTAGAACGAGAAAGGCGCTCCCTTGGGGGAACGCCTTTTGCATTGGGGCCGGCTTGCCGCGGCGTCGCTCAGAAGCCGACGCTCACACCCACGCCCGAACGCGGACCATACCACCCCGGGCCATACCAACCGGGACCATACCACCCCGGACCATACCAACCGGGTCCGCCCCAGCCACCGTAAAAGTAGGTATTACCGTTGTAGCTGCGAATGGCGTCGTCCAGCGCCCGCTGGGCGCGTTCGCGCTCGATGGCGGTTTCCTGCTCGTCGTAGATGCGTTTGTTCAGGCGCGTCAGGTCCTGCTTTTGCGCGTCCGTCATGACGGGTGTGCCGTCCTGACCTTGCATGGTTTGCGGCAAACGCGCCGACGGCGCGTCGGGCGGCGGCAGTCGAAGCTGCGCGCAACCGGTGGCGAGCGTCAGCGCGAACAGGCAGAGCGTGCCAATGACCACACGAACCGAAGCGCCGCGTGGCCGCAGCGCGAGCGGGTGAGAAAGCGCGTGGGATGAGAGTCGGGACATGGAACGATCAGTGCTGTCCGGCCGGCGCGGCGTGCGGCGGTTCCGTGAAGAGCTGCGCGGCGTCCACCTTGTCGAACTGGTATGTCTGGCGACAGAACTCGCATGCGACTTCCACGTTCGGACGCTCGTCGAACACGCTCATGACTTCGGCTTCGCCCAGCGTGCGCAACATATTGGCCACGCGCTCGCGCGAACAGGTGCAGCGAAACGCCGTCGGCTGTGGATCGAACACGCGCACCGTTTCTTCCCAGAACAAACGATGCAGCATCGTCTCGCGGTCGGTGCTCAGCATTTCGTCGCGCTTGAGCGTGTTGCCGAGTTGGCAGACGCGATTCCACGTGTCTTCATCCTCTTCCGGCGCGTGCTCGGCGCCGCTGCCGGCCGTGCCCCCATGTCCCGGCAGCTTTTGCAGCAGTATGCCGACAGCATGGGTTTCGTCCGACGCCAGCCACAGACGTGTATCGAGCTGTTCCGAGTGATGCATGTAGTGCTCCAGGACCGACGCCATGTCGGGCAGTGGACCATGCTCGTCCGACAGCGGCACCACGCCCTGATAGGGCTGCTGACCCGGTTGCTTGACACGGGGATCGAGCGTGATGGCGAAATGCGCACGGCCATTGACGTTGACCAGCGACTTAAGCGTGCTGTCGTCGGCAATCTCGCCACTGTACTTGGCCGTTGCACGCATCGTGAGGTCGGCGTTGCATTCGACGACGGCCATGGTGACGGGGCCGTCGCCATGCAGTTGCAGAACGAGCGCGCCGTCGAACTTGACGTTTGCGGTGAGGAGGGCGGCGGCCGCCATCATTTCACCGAGCAGATGGCGCACGGGTGCCGGATAGTCATGACGCTCCAGCACGGCGCGCCAGGTGGCGTCGAGGCTGACGTACTCACCGCGCACGGGCGCGGCGTCGAACATGAATTTCTGAAGTTGGTCGGACACGGTCGAATTCCTGAAAAATGCGGCAACGGCGGTCGGTGCGGCCGGCCCGGCAAGACGAAGCGGCGCTGGCGGGCTGAACGGCGAAGGGGCGGAAACGCGGAAATGCGAAAGCGCGAGCAAGCGAGCGAGCCGAGCTTGAAAGCTGTACGCCGTGCGCACAAATCGTCGGCCATTCGTTCGTTTCTGCGAGTCCTGCCCTACACACGAGCCGAGGTTTGGCGCGTCAATGCAGCACTATCTGGGGGCGCGCGCCGCATTTTCAACACGTCGGCGGCACCGCGCGCACTGTACCCGCACCGCTTGCGCGCGCGCCGCCGGCCGTGCGTTAGCCGATGCGCACCAACTGTTCCTTGAACACCTTCCGGCGTGTGGCATAAATGGCGGCGTTACGCTTGAGGTTGGCGACTTCCTCATCCGTCAGTTCGCGCACGACCTTGGCCGGCGCGCCAAGGATCAGCGAACGGTCCGGAAACGTCTTGCGCTCCGTCACCAGCGCGCCCGCGCCCACCAGGCTGTCACGTCCGATGACGGCGCCATTGAGCAGTACGGCCTGAATGCCGATCAGCGAGTTTTCGCCGACCGTGCAGCCATGCAGCATGGCCTGGTGGCCGACGCTCACGCCACCGGCCAGCGTAAGCGGATAGCCCGGGTCGGCGTGCAACACCGCGCCCTCCTGCACATTGGTGCCCGTGCCGATACGGATCGGCTCGTTGTCGCCGCGAATCGCCACCCCCGGCCACACACTGCTGTTCTCGGCGAGTATCACCTCACCGATGATGGTGGCGGTGTCGGCCACGAAAGCACTCTCGTGGATCTGCGGGGTCTTGTCTCCAAGTTTATAGATCGGCATGGCGGCTTCGGTTCGCGGTTAAAATCGACGAAACCGTTATTGTAACGTCATGGTCGATTCCACTACCGCCCTCGGCGCCCACACCGCAGGCAATGTCCCGAACGCCGTCCGAAATTCGGGCGCCGACGCCGGTGCCGGCGTACCCCCTCAAGCCACACAGGCAAACCCGTTCCCTGCTTGCGCCCGCGAGCGCGCGCGCGAACTCCTGCGAATTTGCGATCCGTACGAGAAGGCAGCGGGTGTCTCGGCGCTGCGCGACTGCGTGCGCAAGGGCGGTGCGTACTGGTATCCCGAGCGCCGGTTCGTGTTGACGGGCGCAGCGCACGGGACGGACGAAGCGCGCGGGCAGGGCGATGCGAACGCGTTCGAAGCAGGCATTCCCGGACGTCCGGCGGCGCCTGTGCTGGTATCGCCGCGCGAACTGAAGCAGCGGGCGGTGACGACGACCGAGGGCCGGGCCGCCTTGCTGCACGCGCTCACGCACATCGAATTCAATGCCATCAATCTCGCGCTCGACGCGTTGTGGCGTTTCGACGGCCTGCCGGTCGCATATTACGACGACTGGCTCCAGGTCGCGGCCGAAGAGGCCTATCACTTTTCCTTGCTGGCAGCGCACCTGAAGACGCTGGGCGACGACTATGCCTACGGCTGCTTTCCTGCCCATGACGGCCTGTGGGACATGGCGCGGCGCACGTCCGGCGACTGGCTGGCGCGTCTTGCCTTGGTGCCGCGTACGCTGGAGGCGCGTGGACTCGACGCCAGTCCGCCCATCAGGGCGAAACTCGCCAGCGCGGGCGACAAGGACGGGGCGGCGATTCTCGACATTATCCTGCGCGACGAAATCGGTCATGTGGCCATCGGTAATCGATGGTACCGGTGGGGTTGCGAGCGTCTCGGTGTCGAGCCTGTGGCGACCTACGCGCGTCTGGCCGCACAGTACGGCGCGCCGCGACTGCGCGGGCCGTTCAATCTGGCGGCGCGTCGCGCCGCAGGCTTCGATGACGACGAACTCGCCGCGCTTCAGGCGGGCGAGTGACGGGATGAGAAGCGGCCAATGAGCGAGCAATAAGCGGGCAATAAGCGAGGAAGAAGCGAGGAAGAAGCAGGGAAGAAGCGGGCAAGCCGAAATGTCGTGGCGATAGTGTTCGAATTCGCCGCACCGGTTTTTGACGACGCTTCCGGCGCATGCGCGCGGGCCGATATACTCGACGTTCCTCAACCGTTCAGAACTTCATCGTCTGCCGGCATCATGATCGATTCCCGATCCGAGTTTCTGACAGTGCGCGGCCTGCGCCATCACGTTCGCCAATGGGGCACCCCCGGCGCGCCCAAGCTTTTTGCACTGCACGGGTGGATGGACGTGTCGGCGTCGTTCCAGTTCGTCGCTCAAACGCTCGCGCAGCGCTGGCATGTGCTGGCCCCCGACTGGCGGGGCTTTGGCCTCACCGACTGGCCTGTCGCCGACGGCCGCGCCAGCAGCTATTGGTTTCCCGACTACCTTGCCGATCTGGACGCCTTGCTCGACGTCTACGCCGAACCGGGCGAGGCCATCAACCTGATTGGCCACAGCATGGGCGGCAACGTGGCCTGTCTGTACGCGGGCGTGCGGCCCGGCCGTGTGCGGCGTCTGGTGAATCTCGAAGGTTTCGGTCTGCCACCCTCGGCGCCGACAGCGGCGATCCGTCAGCTCAGCCGCTGGCTCGACGACGTGCAGACCGTGCCGACGTTGCGTCCCTACGCGTCGCTCGCCGATGTGGCGGCGCGTCTGCGCAAAACGAACCCGCGCCTCGCGCCGGAGCGCGCGGCGTGGCTCTCGCAGCACTGGGCACGGCAGGCGGACGATGGTCAGTGGCACCTGCTCGCCGACGCTGCCCACAAGATCGCCAATCCCTATCCCTACCGACTCGATGAAGCGATGGCCGTCTGGAGCAACGTGAGCGCCCCGGTGCTGAACGTGGAAGCGACGGATTCGGATGTCCTACAGCATTTTGCGGGGGCGCAGGGCAAGGACGTCTTCCGTGAGCGCTTCGAGGTCTTTCCGAATCTGACGCACGCTTTCGTGCAAGACGCGGGTCATATGCTGCATCACGACCAGCCTGAGGCCGTGGCACGGCTGATCGAGGATTTTTGTCGCGGGTAGCAGGGGCATCGGGACCGGCGGGATCGACTGCATTGACAGCATCGACACGAGACGTCCGTTCCCTGGCTGTCTGGCCGCGGGTGTGCGGGCGATTCGATAAGTGCACGATGCGGGACGACGCAGGCGGCAGCGAGGCGCGGGCAACTCGCGTCGCGTACACTTGAGCGGTAGAATGGAGGCGTCATTACCACGTCATACGCCAGTAAAGCGAAGGCTGCGGGACTGCATAGGTACAGGTCCGGCGGCGCTGCCCGGCGGCTCATCATGCTCAATGCGGATCTTCATTGTCATTCCAGGGTGTCGGACGGCACGCTTTCGCCGTCCGAAGTGGCGCAGGTCGCTTTCGAGGCCGGCGTCGACCTGTGGGCGCTGACGGACCACGACGAGATCGGCGGGCAGCGCGAAGCGCGTGCGGCGGCCGAAGCGCTCGGTATGCGCTACGTTAGCGGCGTCGAAATTTCCATCACGTGGGCGAATCGCACGGTGCATATCGTGGGCCTGAACATCGATCCGGGCAATCCGACCCTGATCGACGGCCTCGCGGCAACGCGTGGCGGCCGCGCGGCGCGGGCGCAGCAGATGAGCGAGCAACTGGCCGCGGCGGGCATCCCCGGGGCTTACGAGGGCGCACTGCGCTTCGTCGGAAACCCCGACCTGATTTCGCGCACGCACTTCGCGCGTTTTCTGGTCGAGATCGGTCAATGTGCATCGGTCTCGGACGTGTTCGCGAAATATCTGTCCGAAGGCCGTCCGGGCTACGTGGCGCATCGCTGGGCCACGCTGGAAGATTCCGTGAAATGGATTCGGGGCGCAGGCGGTATCGCTGTCGTCGCCCACCCGGGGCGCTACAAATTCACACCGCTCGAATTCGGCGCGCTGTTCGATCAGTTCCGCGATCTGGGCGGCGAGGCGATTGAGGTGGTGACCGGCAGCCATACGCCGGAGCAATACCGCGAGTATGCCGATGTCGCGCGTCAGTACGGTTTTCTGGCGTCGCGCGGCTCGGATTTCCATGGACCGACCGAGAGCCGTGCGCTGCTCGGCAAACTGCCTGCGCTGCCCGACGATCTGACTCCGGTCTGGAGCCGCTGGCAGTAACCTTCCGACAACATGTCGCAATTCTTCCAGATCCATCCGGAAAATCCTCAGCCACGTCTCATCAAGCAAGCTGCGCAGATCATCGACAAGGGCGGCATTGTGGCGTTGCCCACCGATTCGAGCTATGCCATTGCCTGTCATATCGACGACAAGCAGGCCGTTGACCGTCTGCGCCGCATTCGCGGTCTGGATGAGAAGCAACTGCTGTCGCTGCTCGTGCGCGACCTGTCCGAGCTGGCGGAATTCGCTATTGTGGACAACCAGCAATACCGGCTGATCAAGGCGACGACCCCGGGGCCGTATGTCTTTATTCTGGAGGCCACCAAGGAAGTGCCGCGACGGCTGTCGCATCCTTCGCGAAAGACCATCGGTCTGCGGGTGCCCGAGCATGCGATAACGCTGGCCTTGCTGGAGGAATTGGGGCAACCGTTGCTCGCCACGACGCTGATTCTTCCCGAGGAAACGGAACCGCTGAACGACCCGGAGGAGATTCGGGAGCGCCTGGAAAAGCAACTCGATCTGGTCATCGATGGCGGGGCGTGTCCGAAGGAGCCTTCGACGGTGGTCGATCTGACGGTCATGCCGCCGGAAGTGCTGCGTCGCGGACGCGGGTCGCTGGCGCCGTTCGGGCTATCCTGAGTTCGCCGCGATCCCGCAATCCTTTGGGTGCCGCTATCTTTGTAAGGACGGGTAATACTGGCGCGCAGGTCTGCTTGTTACAATAGCCGGCTATGAATGCAGACCTGATCCAGACCGTTGCGGTCTACGCGCTTCCCGTCCTCTTCGCGATTACCTTGCACGAGGCCGCGCACGGCTATGTTGCGAAGCATTTCGGCGACCCCACGGCGTTTCTGATGGGGCGTGTCACGCTCAATCCCCTCAAGCACATCGATCCCATCGGTACGATTCTCGTGCCGCTGGCGCTGTATTTCATGACGAGCGGGGCGTTCCTGTTCGGCTATGCCAAGCCGGTGCCAGTGGCGTTCGGCAGTCTGCGCAATCCGCGCATCGATACGATCTGGGTAGCGCTGGCCGGCCCGCTCTGCAACTTCGCCCAGGCGATTCTCTGGGCTTTGCTCGGGCTGGGACTGCAAGTCGCGGGCGTACGCGAGCCGTTCTTCATGATGATGGCGCAGGCGGGCCTCGTGGTGAATCTCGTGATGTGCATGTTCAACCTGTTCCCCGTGCCGCCGCTCGATGGCGGGCGCGTGCTGGTGTCGCTGCTGCCTGCGCGCGCGGCCTACACGCTCTCGCGGGTGGAACCCTACGGCTTCTTCATTGTGATGGCGCTGGTCGTCAGCGGCGTGCTCGGCCGCGTGTGGCTGTGGCCGTTGATTCAGTGGGGGCGTGACGTGATCGTGTGGATGCTCACGCCGCTGCTGTCGCTGGTTTCCTGAAGTTTTTGCAGACGATAACTAGACCATGTACCCCGAACGCGTTTTCTCCGGCATGCGACCGACCGGTCGCCTGCATCTGGGCCATTATCACGGCGTACTCAAGAACTGGATACAGCTTCAGTCGGAGTATCCGTGCTACTTCTGCGTGGTCGACTGGCATGCGCTTACCACGCACTACGAAACGCCGGACGTCATCGAGCAGAACGTATGGGACGTACTGATCGACTGGCTGGCCGCAGGGATCGATCCGAATCAGGCAACGCTCTTCATTCAGAGCAAGGTGCCCGAGCATGCCGAACTGGCGCTGCTCATCGGCATGAGCACGCCGCTGGGCTGGCTCGAACGTGTGCCAACGTACAAGGAACAGATCGAGAAGCTCAAGGAAAAAGATCTGTCGACGTACGGTTTCCTCGGTTATCCGGTGCTCATGGCGGCGGACATTCTGCTGTACCGCGCGCTGCACGTGCCGGTCGGCGAGGATCAGGTGCCGCACGTCGAAATGACGCGCGAAATCGCGCGGCGCTTTAACTATCTCTACGGCCGCGAGGCGGGCTTTGAAGAGAAGGCGCTGGCGGCCGCACGCAAGCTCGGCGGCAAACGCTCGAAGCTTTATCTCGAGTTGCGTAACGCGTATCAGGAGAAGGGCGACGACGAGGCGCTCGAACAGGCGCGTGCCATGCTCTCCGAATCGCAGTCGTTGTCGATGGGCGATCGCGAGCGGCTTTTCGGCTATCTCGAAGGCGCACGCAAGCTCATCCTCGTGGAGCCGCAGGCGTTGCTTACGCCGGCTTCGCGTATGCCGGGCCTCGACGGACAGAAGATGTCGAAGTCGTACAACAACACTATCGGTCTGCGCGAAGACGCGGAATCGATCACCAGGAAGGTGCGCACGATGCCGACGGATCCGGCACGCGTGCGTCGTACGGATCCGGGCGACCCCGACAAGTGCCCGGTGTGGCAACTGCACCAGGTCTACAGCGACGACGACACGCGCGAGTGGGTTCAGAAGGGCTGCCGCAGTGCCGGAATCGGTTGCATCGAGTGCAAGCAGCCGGTCATCGAAGGCATTCTGCGTGAGCAGCAGCCCATGCTCGAGCGTGCGCAAAAGTACATGGACGATCCGTCGTTGTTGCGTGCCATCGTGGCCGACGGCTGCGAGAAGGCCCGCAAGTCGGCGCAGGAAATCATGCGCGATGTCCGCGAGGCCATGGGGCTCCAGTACTCATGACGGACGCTGTCGACGTCTGCGCGGCGCACGGCACCGGCGCACCGTCGCCGTGGCTGGTACGCTGGGCGCATCTGATCGGGCCCGGGGCGCGCGTACTCGATCTGGCGTGCGGTCACGGGCGTCATGCGCGCTGGCTGGCGGCCAGGGGCGCGCACGTCACGGCCGTCGATCGCGATGGGGCTGCCCTTGCCACGATGTCAACGCTGGCCAACGTGACGACGCACGAAGCCGATCTGGAAGGCGCGCCGTGGCCGTTGGCCGCGCAGGCCACGTTCGATGCGGTTGTCGTCACCAATTATCTGCACCGGCCCCTGTTCGGGCGTATCGCTGCAAGCGTTGCGCCGGGCGGTGTCCTCATTTACGAAACCTTTGCGCAGGGAAACGAAAGGTACGGGAAACCGTCCAATCCCGCGTTCCTGCTGGCTCCGGGCGAGTTGCTCGATGTCGCGCGCGAGGCGGGTTTGCGGGTGGCTGCGTTCGAGGACGTCACGATGCCGGCGCCGGGCGCTGCGTGTGTGCAAAGACTGTGCGCCACGCGCGCGGCGACCCCCGGGGAAAACCCCGGCACCGCCGCGCTGTACGAGGCGACAGCGTAATCCGCTACAATCCACCCTTATCGCTGAATTGTTCGATCCAACATGACTACCCAAACCCCGATTCAAGGCAGTATCGTCGCGATTGTCACGCCGATGAAAGAGGACGGCAGCCTTGACCGTGACGCACTGTGCAACCTGATCAACTGGCACGTCGACGAAGGCACGGACGGTATCGTCATCGTGGGCACGTCGGGCGAATCGCCGACGGTCAACGTCGCGGAGCACTGCGAACTCATCGAGATCGCCGTCAAGCAAACGGCCGAAGCCGGCCAGTCGCGCGGTCGCAAGGTGCACGTGATCGCCGGTACCGGCGGCAATTCGACGGCCGAAGCCATCGAGCTCACGAAGCACGCGAAGAAGGTGGGCGCCGATGCGTCGTTGCAGGTTGTGCCTTACTACAACAAGCCGACGCAGGAAGGCCAGTACCAGCATTTCCGCGCCATCGCCGAAGCCGGCGAGCTTCCGGTCATCCTCTATAATGTGCCCGGCCGTACGGTTGCGGACGCCAGCAACGAAACGCTGCTGCGTCTGGCACAGGTGCCGGGCATCATCGGCGTGAAAGACGCCACGGGTAATCTGGATCGCGGCATCGACCTGATCCGGCGCGCCCCAAAGAGCTTCGCCGTGTACAGCGGCGACGACCTGACTGCCGTTGCGCTCATGCTCATGGGCGGTCGGGGTAATATCTCGGTCACCGCCAACGTGGCACCGCGTGCGATGCACGAACTGTGCGCGGCGGCGCTGGCCGGCGACGTGGCAACGGCACGGGAACTGCAATTCAAGTTGTTCGAACTGCATCGCGCCATGTTCGTCGAAGCCAATCCGATCCCCGTGAAATGGGCGCTGCAAAAGATGGGCATGATCGCGTCGGGCATTCGCCTGCCGCTCACGCCGCTGGCGCAGCCGTATCAGGACACGGTGCTCCAAGCCCTCAAGTCGGCCAACATCGCTGTTGTCTAAGCTGTCGTTCAGGCACCCGGGTTCGATTGCCCACCCATTTTTTTGCGACTCATGAAACGAATCGTCAGTAATTCCGTAGCTCGTCCCGTGCTGGCATGGGCCGCTATTGCCTCGTTGGCCCTCGTCGCCGGATGTAGTTCCCTGTCGAGCGCCTTGTCGTCCGACAAGGTCGACTACAAGAGCTCGAAAACCGGCCCCTCGCTGGACGTTCCGCCGGATCTGACGAACGTTCAGGCCGCCGACCGCAAGTACGTGACGCCGGGCGGCACCGCCACGCTGTCGAACTACGAGACGCAGCAAAAGGTCGTGGCAGCCAATCCGACGGATAACGTGCTGCCGAGCGTGCCGGGCATGAAAGTCGTGCGCGACGGCAACGAGCGCTGGCTTGTGATCCAGAAGCCGGCTGGCGATCTTTGGCCGACGCTGCGTGAGTTCTGGCAAGAAAACGGCTTCGTGCTGACGATCGATTCGGCAGATACGGGCGTGATGGAAACCGACTGGGCGGAAAATCGCGCCAAGCTGAATCAGGACATCATCCGCGATCTGCTCGGCAAGGTGCTCGACGGTCTGTATTCGACGGGGGAGCGCGATCGTTTCCGTACCCGTGTCGAACGTGATCCGAACGGCGGCACGGACATTTACATCACACACCGTCGTATGGTGGAAGTGTTCACGAACTCGCAGAAGGACACGACCAAGTGGGAGCCGGCCCCGAACGATCCGGGGCTCGAAGCGATCATGCTGACCAAGCTGATGCAGCGCTTCGGTGCGCAGGCCGACCAGGCCAAGGCTCAGGTGGAAAGCGCCAAGGCGAGCGGTCCGACGAGCCAGGTCGTGAAGACGGCCGATGCGTCTTACCTCGACATCAACGAGCCGTTCGACCGCGCCTGGCGTCGTGTCGGGGTGGCGCTCGATCGCGGTAACTTCACCGTGGACGATCGTGACCGCGCGAAGGGGTTGTATTTCGTGAGCTACGTGGATCCGGCATCGCTGTCGAAGGACAATGGTTTCTTCTACAGCCTGTTCCATGCCAAGGAAGTGCAGGACCAGAAGAAAGCCAAGAAGTACAGCGTCAACGTGCAAGGTCGTGGCGACAACCAGACGCGTGTGCAGGTGCTCGACGACAAGGGTAACGTCGACAACTCGCAGATCGCTCAAACGATCATCAGCGTGATCGGCAACCAGCTCCGTTAAGGCGGGGCGTGCGGTTCGCCAGTTTAGGCAGCGGCAGCGAAGGCAATGCCCTGCTGGTGGAGGCGTCGGAAGGCGCCTCCACGACACGTATCCTCCTCGATTGCGGATTCTCCATGCGAGAGGTCGAGCGGCGCCTTGCGGCACGCTCGGTCGACGTGGCGTCGCTCGACGCCATCGTCATCACGCATGAGCACGCCGACCACATCGGTAGTGCGCTTTCCCTTACTCGCAAGTATCGAATCCCGCTCATCATGAGTTGGGGGACGGGGCAGGCCGTCAAGGTCGCTGCGACGCTCAAGTCCGATGGTGACGACGCGCTGGTGCGTTGGTGCCGTTCCGACGAGCGGTTGGCGGTGGGGGCTCTCGAGCTTCATCCGTACACGGTGCCTCATGACGCGCGCGAACCGTTGCAGTTCGTGTTTTCGGATGGCGCCCGTCGTCTCGGTGTGCTTACGGACGCAGGCTGCCCGACCGCTCACCTGATCGCCACCCTCGGTGGTTGCGACGCGCTGGTGCTCGAATGCAACCACGATCGCGAGATGCTGGCCAACAGCAAATATCCGCCGTCGCTCAAGGCGCGCATTGGCGGTACGTATGGCCATCTGGCGAACGACGCGGCTGCGGAAATACTCGGGGCCATCGACCGCGCGAAGCTTCGGCGCGTGATTTGCGCGCACCTGAGCGAGCAGAACAATACGCCGGCACTGGCGATGGCGGCGATGTCGGCGGTGATTGGCGCTGAGGCGACGGAGATTCTCGTCGCGACACAAGCCGGTGGGTTCGACTGGTTGACGTGTTGACGCGGCGCGTGCCGCGAAACGTGTAGACGCAAAAAAGCCGGTCGAGAGACCGGCTTTTTTTGCTCAACTGCCTCGCGGCAGCGAGAGCTTACTTGCTGGCAGCAGCGTCAGCGGCCGAAGCAACGGCGTCAGCAGCAGCACCAGCAGCCGAAGCGGCCGTGTCAGCAGCAGCACCGGCAGCCGAAGCAGCCGAATCAGCAGCAGCGCCAGCAGCCGAAGCGGCGTCCGAAGCAGCCGTAGCAGCCGAAGCGGCAGCGTCAGCAGCCGGAGCAGCGGCTTCTTCCTTCTTGCCGCAGGCGGTCAGGGCGATAGCCAACAACGAAGCGACGAGGAGAGACTTCTTCATGATCACGTCCTTTTATGGTAGAAGACAAGCGAATAAATATTAGTTACGGTAATACGCTCTTGCCAGCGCAAAGCCGATTGCGAGACATTGGCAATTGAGGATTACCCTTGGTCATGCAAGCTGCTTGGCGAGAAATTATATTGGGTTTTCCCCAACGCGTCACGTCAATCTCGCGCATTTACCCCGCTTTTTTCCTTACGGCGCGCAACTTTCGCCCGGGCTTCGAGTCACGTCCAAGTTCCAACCAACCCGAAGCGTACCAATCGTACAGAATTTCAACGATTTCTTGGTCATTTTGCTCGAATTTCGCACATTCGCCCGCTTTCAGTGCGCGTCGATCGGCAAGCCTGCGTAAGGTGGGGCGCGCATTGACGGGCACTTCCAGCGGTTCGCCGTTGACGTAATACCGGTTGCGCCGATACAACAACTGCGTCTTTGCCGACAGCGTTAGCCCTCGCGCCGATGCTTCGCGTGCGAAACGCACGGTCGAAAGCGGCTTCTGCGGCGGGTCGAAAAACACATGCGACTTGGGCTCGCTCAGCCAGCGTCCCAGAAAATCTTCCACCTCCTTTGGGCCCCAGCGCACGCGCTTGAGCTGCGAGATGAGCGTGTCGATCATTGCCTCGGGCAGCGCGGCAGGATGTTTGACAGCCGGTTGTTCCGGATCTGCGTATCGGCCAGCGAAATGGCGCGCAAACGGCAGTTCTGCCACATTTTCGGCAAGGTAATACAGGAAGTTTTGAAGCATCTCCTGTTCGAGCGGTGCCCGAAAACCGATCGAGTAAGTCATGCATTCGCCTTGCGCGATGCCATCGTGTGCATAGCCAGGCGGCAGGTACAGCATGTCGCCCGGCTCCAGCACCCATTCTTCTTGCGCTTCGAAATGTTCGAGGATGCGCAGCGGCACGTTTTCGCGCCACGTCGTATCGCGTTGCGGACCGATGCGCCAGCGACGCTTGCCATGGGCTTGCAGCAGGAACACGTCGTACGAGTCGAGGTGCGGGCCGACGCCGCCGCCGTCGGTCGCGTAGCTGATCATCACATCGTCGAGACGCGCGTCGGGAATAAAGCGAAACTGTTGCATGAGGGCGTCGATTGCCGGGGCGTGGAGATTCACGCCTTGCACGAGAAGTGTCCACTGCTTGCGCGTGAGCGGCGGCAGATCGCCGGCATCGAACGGCCCGTGATTGAGCTGCCAGCGATTGCGGGCGTGACTGACGAGGCGCGATTCGACGTCGTCCCGGGCCGCGAGTTCGAACAGCGCATCGCGCGAGAGCGGCGCGGCGAAGCCGGGAATGGCTTGCCGGATGAGCAAGGGGCGCTTGTGCCAGTAGCGCTTCATGAACGCGTCGGGCGCGAGGCCGCCAAGCAGGGAGAGGGTGTGGCGAGATGTCGTCATGCGTAATCGATGTAATCGATACAGCCGCTGCCGGGGCGCTGTCATACGGCTGCGCGTATAATGCGGGCTGTTTTTCGGAGAGTTTGATGAAGATCGAAAAGAATACCGTCGTCTCGGTGACTTATAAGTTGTCGGACGCTCAGGGCAACCTGATCGAAGAAAGCGGCGCCGAGCCGATGGTTTATCTGCACGGCGGCTATGATGGCACGTTCCCCAAGATCGAGGAAGCGCTCGACGGGCAGGACGTCGGCTTTGAAACGCAACTGCAACTGGAACCGTCGGACGCCTTCGGTGACTACGATTCCGAGCTGATCAAGATTGAAGAGCGCGGCCGCTTCCCGGATCCGCTCGAAGTCGGCATGCAGTTCGAAGGCACGCCGGAAGATGGCGACGAAGAGTCCGACACGCTGATCTACACGGTGACGGACGTTGCCGAGGACAAGGTGGTGCTCGATGGCAACCACCCGCTCGCTGGCATGGCGCTGCGCTTCGAACTCAAGGTGACCGACGTGCGTGAGGCTACCGAAGAAGAAATCGAGCATCAGCATGCGCATGGTGCATCGGGTCTCGAAATCGTCGACGAAGACGAGGACGGCGCGCCGACGCTGCACTGATCGCCGTTCGCACATTTCGCTTCATTCGCTCCGTTCGCCACGCGTCATGTGATCGCTGACGAGCGACACATGTAACGCCGGGCGGCACGCAGGGCAAACGAGCGCCGGACAGGCGCATCGCCATTGGACGATGCGCCTGTCCGGCATTTTTGTTTGGGGGGCGTGATTGGCATCGCGCGGGCAACGCGTGCGAATCAAGGCCGCGCTGGCCTGACTCAGTTCCCGCGCGTCGCCCCGCGCGAGGACGCTCCCGGTGGCCGTACAGATCCAACGGGGGTGACCCCCTGATTCGGATCCGAGCTGAGTGCCGTCACGCTGGAGGTCGGAGCGGACGCCGGATAGCGCGCCGGATAGGGCGTCGAGTAGGGCGGCGCCGACGACGTGGACGCCGAAGCACCCCCAGGGGCAGAGACCGAGGCCCCCAGCGGCACCCGTGCCGGATCCGCCGTCGTTGCCCCGTCCGGTGCCGGTGCGTGGCTCCCCGGGCGCGAGCCGTTGGTCGCTGGTGCCGCCATGCCGTTCGGCGCCAGCAGCGCGCTTTCGAAGTGAAAGAGCTGAGTGGTTTTCGGATCGACTTTCACGCGAATCCACCGGTTGGCCGTTGGCGATCCGTAGGTGCTGAGTTGTGTGAACGACTTGACGGGCGCGCCATGCGTGTCACGCAAGGGTTGCGCGTGACGCATCGTCTTGCCGCCATCGATGAGTAAAATCGGCGCCTTGAAACGCGCGGCCAATCGCTGCAACTGCGTGCGGAAATCCTTGTACCCGTCCACGCCGCGACGCCCGTTTCGGTCCGAGAAAATGCCGCCCAGACCGCCGCTGCGTGCCGGTTCGAACTCGGGATCCGCCTGGGCCACGATCACCATGCCGATGGCATTTTTCTGCTGGGCATATACGAGGGCGTGTTGCAGCCAGACGCGCGTCGCGATCACGCGATCCTCGAATTCGCCATTGCGCCCGCCCGCAGAACGGTAATTGTTGTTATTGCCCGGCAGATTCAGGCCGACGAAGACGACACCGCGGTAGAACCACCGCACATTCTCGTGATACTGGCGAAAACGCGCCATGTCGCTCTGGCGTGTGAGATCGAACTGCGAGTAGCCGACCGGCCCCGGGCCGAGCAATGCGTCGTCGTCGAAGGCGTGATCGCGCAGGAAATCGAGCCGCTCCACCGGGTTGTAGCTGCCGTCGGACGCTCGTGCGCAATCGGCCCAGTCGTTCGCCCCGGGCACGTAAATCATCGGTTTCGGTGAACTCGCGAGCAGGCTCAGGCGCTGCGTGATGAGGTCGTCACGGCAGGGCTCCAGCGCACTCTTGAGATTACCCGCGTGCAAGACAAACGCCGCCTGGCTGTCGCCGATGCTGGCCAGCACGTTGCGGGTGACAGGCACTTCGGCGTTGTTGAAGGGCGTATTGCCCAACACCGCGAATTCGAACGCTGGCGGCTTCGGTGCCGCCTTGGGCGCCGGCTTGGCCGATGCATTGGCCGACGACTTCGTCGTCTTCGCACTTGCCGGGGTGGCGTACATCAATGCGGGTCCCGCGGCCAATGCCAACGTCGCGAGGCACACGGCCGCCAGACCGGTGCCGGCGCGGCGGGAGGCGTCAGGGGCGCGCGCGACGTGCAGGATCGGCATCGGCATCGATAGAGGGCAGGGCGTGCGTCAGTCGTTCGTACGGCCGCTCATCAGGCCACGAAGTTCGTAGAGAAGATCGAGCGCTTCCCGCGGCCGCAAGTCGTCCGGATCGATTTGCGCCAGGCGTGCGAGCGCCGCTTCGGCGGCGGGGTCGAGCGACGCCTTCCCAGGTGTCCCGCCGTTGGCTGCGCGAGTGGCGAAGGCATCGTCCGAGTTGTCGGCGTCATCTTCGATCGGCTCGACGGCAGCGCGCGGGGCGAACAGGTCGAGTTGCGGTGCGGCGGGGTCGAGCGCCTGCTGTTCGAGCAACGCGAGATGTTTGCGCGCGGCACGGATGACCGGCATCGGCACGCCGGCGAGCTGCGCAACCTGCAAGCCATAACTCTGGCTGGCGGGGCCGTCCTGCACGGCATGCAGGAACACGATGCCTTCGCCATGTTCCACCGCGGACAGATGCACGTTGGCGCACTGCGGGAACTCGTCGGGCAACTGCGTGAGTTCGAAATAATGCGTGGCGAACAGGGTGTAACAACGATTGTGGGCGAGCAGATGACGTGCGATGGCCCAGGCGAGTGCGAGGCCGTCGAAGGTCGACGTGCCGCGTCCGATTTCGTCCATCAGCACGAGGCTCTGATCGGTTGCCGTATGCAGAATCGCAGCCGATTCGGTCATCTCGACCATGAACGTGGAGCGTCCACCCGCGAGATCGTCGGATGCGCCGATACGCGTGAAAATTGCATCGAGCGGGCCGAGTCGCACGGCCTCGGCGGGCACGTAGCAGCCGACGTAGGCGAGCAGGGCAATGAGCGCTGTCTGACGCATGAACGTCGATTTACCGCCCATGTTCGGCCCGGTGATGAGCAGCAAACGGCGCGGGTCGCCCAGCGAGCAGTCGTTGGCAATGAAGCGCTCGACCTGTTGCTCGACGACGGGATGGCGTCCCTGACGAATGTCGACCACGCGATCCTGCACCAGCTCGGGCTTCACCCAGCCGAGTGTCTCCGCGCGTTCGGCGAGCGACGCGAGCACGTCGAGTTGCGCAAGTGCCTGAGCGATGCGCTTGAAGTCGGTGATGTGCGGCAGCAGCGCCTGCAGCAGCGCGTCGTACAGCATCTTTTCGCGCGCGAGCGAGCGCTCCTGCGCCGAGAGCGCCTTGTCCTCGAACGTCTTCAGTTCCGGCGTGATGTAACGCTCGGCGTTCTTGAGCGTCTGACGGCGGCGATAGTCGTCCGGCACCTTGTCCGTCTGGCCGCGCGTGACTTCGATATAGAAGCCGTGCACCTTGTTGAATTCCACGCGCAGATTGTTGATGCCGGTGCGCGCACGTTCGCGCGCTTCCAGATCGACGAGAAACTGGCCGCAGTTCTCCGAGATGTCGCGCAGTTCGTCGAGTTCGGCGTCGTGTCCGCGCGCGATGACGCCGCCGTCGCGCAGCATGGCAGCGGGTTCCTCGGCGATGGCGCTGGTGAGCAGCGCGAGCGCTTCGTCGGGAATCGCCAGATCCTCGTGCAGGATGGCGAGCAGCGGCGAGCGCGCTTCGACGGCGCGCAGCGTGGTGTGCAACTCGGGCAGACGGCGCAGGGCGTCGCGCAGACTCGACAGATCGCGCGGGCGCGCCGTAAGCAATGCCAGCCGCGCCGTAATGCGCTCGACATCGGCCACGTGGCGCAGCTCGCCGTTGAGCGCGCGCCAGGTGCCCGGTCCTTCGAGCAGCGTTGCGATGGCCAGTTGACGCGATTGCGGCACTTGCTGATCGCGCATCGGGTGATGCAGCCAATGGCGCATCAAGCGGCTGCCCATGGTCGTGCCGCACGTGTCGAGCAGCGAGAGCAGCGTGGGCGACTCGGTGCCGCGCAGCGTCTCGGTGAGTTCCAGATTGCGGCGCGTGGCGGCGTCCAGGCCAATATAGGCCGCTTCCCGCTCCACGTTCAGACTTTGCACATGGCGCAGCGATTGACCCTGGGTTGCCGCTGCGTACTGAAGCAGGGCGCCGGCGGCACCCAGCGCAGGGTCCAGACCGTCGCATCCGAAAGCGGTGAGGCTGGCCACGCCCAGTTGATCGCGAAGTCGCTGTGTGCCGGCTGCGGTATCGAAGTGCCAGTCGGGAACACGTGTCGCGGTGCCGAGCGCGTAGCCGCCAAAGGCTTCGACGGCGCTATCGGGCAAGAGCGTCTCGGCCGGGCGAATGCGTTCGAGTTCACGTGCGAGCTTGTCGGCGGACACTTCCATCAGACGCAATTCGCCACTCGCGAGCGACAGCCACGCGAGGCCGGCAATGCGTTCGCTTGCGCGTCGCGCGGGCGGCATCTGCACGGCGAGCAAGTACTGGTCGACCTTGTCGCTGAGCAGTGCGGCGTCGGTGAGTGTGCCGGGTGTGACGATGCGAACGACCTTGCGCTCGACCGGCCCCTTCGATGTGGCGGGATCGCCGATCTGTTCGCAGATGGCAACGGACTCACCAAGCTTGACCAGCTTGCCAAGGTATTGCTCGACGGCGTGGTGCGGAACGCCGGCCATGCGAATGGGCTGGCCGCCGGATTGGCCGCGCGCCGTCAGCGTGAGATCGAGCAGGCGCGCTGCCTTGGCCGCATCGTCGTGGAAAAGCTCGTAGAAGTCTCCCATGCGGTAGAACACGAGCATGTTGGGATGCTCGGCCTTAATGCGCGTGTACTGCTGCATCATCGGCGTCATCGCGGGGGTGGCCGATGGGGCCGATGCCGGTGCTGCGGGGGCGGTTGTCGCTTGGGTACTCGTCATGAATGAATTCGGGTCGGGCTGTCGGGCACGATGAGCGCCGGTGCGTCGTCTGCCTGACGACGCGCTCGGTGAACCGGTCGGGGCGATGTCGCCGATGGCACGCATTTCGTCGATATCGATCCGGCCGGTTCGCACCATCGTGGCGCGTTGGATGCGCAATTTTACGACGGGTTCGGGGTATGCCGTTACTGAACCCCCGCCGAAGACTGGCCGACGCGTCGCCGGTGTCACGCATCGAGGCGGATGAGGCCGATGCACGAAGGCGTCGAGTTTTTCTCAAGTTTCCCGAAAATGTGCCGTTTCGGGTGGTAAGCTCTCGCAAAAATAAGCAAAAGCAAGACAAAAGCTACTCTCGTACGGGCCAGCATGGTGAAGTCGTTGAAGGGACGGGTCGCAGCGGCGACAGCACTCGTCTCGATGATATTGATCGTCGGATTGGCCGTCGGGATCGAGTTTTTCGTCTATGGAGAATTGCGAAGCTCGATGCAGGCGCAGCTCGACACGCACGTGAAGCTTGCGGCCGATCAGCTCGACGACAAGTTGCGCTCCAAGTTTCTCGTGCTCCATCGCATGGCCGGCAACATCGGCGATCCCAATGCCATGACGGGCGCGCAGTTCGACGCGTTCACCAAACTGTCGGTGTCGACGCCGCAGACGTTCAACACGATCTTCGTGGCGGCGCCCGACGGTCGCATGCTGTACGACTCGACCTTCCCCGACACACCCCTGAACATCGCCGACCGGGACTATTTTCGACAGGTGCTCGCGGGCGCGCCTCAGGCGGCCTCCAGCGTGATCGCCGGCAAGATCACCCGTTCGCCGGGGGTGGTCCTCGCGGTGCCGGTGACGAATCGTCAGGGCAGGGTGATTGCCGTGGTCGGCGGCGCCGTGAACCTGCTGCGACAGAACTTCATCGTCGATCTGGCGAGCAACCGGGTGGGCGAGACCGGGAGGTACTGTCTGATCACGAACGAGAGTCCGCCACGCTACGTCATTCAGGCGGACGTCACCAAGATCCTGACGACCGTCGGGCCCTCGCAGACCCTTTGCGGCGTGCGCGATGCCGGCTCGAACGATCTGGTCCGCATGCTCCCGCTCGTCGCGCGGGCGCCGATGGCGACGACCGGGTGGTTCGTCGTGGCGGTGCTCCCGGGGGCGGAAGCGTTCAGCCCGATCTCGCGCGTGCGCCGCCAGGTCGCGGTGCTCGCGATTGCGGCAATCGCGATTGCCGCGCTCGTGATGTGGTGGGTCGCGCGCCGGTTGCTTCGCCCGCTCGATACGCTGCGCGATCTGGTGGAACGAAGTGCGGGCGACATGCGGGCGGTGCAGTCGCTGCCGGTGCAGCGTGCGGATGAAATCGGCGCGCTGGCCAATTCCTTTCGCAGCATGATGGAACAGCTCGGCGATCGCACCGAAGCACTCGAAATGTCGCGCGAAGCGGCGCGGGCGAACGCGCGGCGCATGCAGGAAGTGGCGGATCGCGTGCCGTACCTCGTGGCGTTTCTCGATGGGGACGAGCGCTTCGCGTTCGTGAACCGGGCGTGCGAAGTGAGAATGCGGCGCCCGCGTGAGCGCATTCTCGGCGCAACGGCGCGCGAGCTGCTCGGCCCGTCGCTGTATCGCGAATTTGCGCCGCATCTGGCGCGCGCGCTCGCGGGCGAGGCAGCGACGTTCGTCTGGGATTTCGGCGAGGACGCCGCGTACCGCTGCTTCGAAGTGAGCTATCAGCCCGAGTGGGCCACATACAACGTGTTGGCGGGCGTTCACGTATTCGTGCGCGACATCACCGTCGAACGCTCGAACGAGCGGCGCTGGCGGCGAGAGTCGCATACGGACCACCTCACCGGTTTGCTCAATCGCAAGGGCTTCGATCAGGCGCTGTCAGGCGCGGTGCGCCGCGCACGCGAGGGCGCCGGCGCGCAGGCACTGCTGTTCGTCGATCTGGACCGGTTCAAGCTGGTGAACGACACGTGGGGGCATGCGCTTGGCGACGAGCTGCTTCGGTGTCTGGCCAAGCGACTGATTGCGAGCGTACGCGAGGGCGATGTGATTGCCCGCTTCGGTGGCGACGAATTTGCCGTCATCATGCGCGACATTCAGGATCTGCTCGATGTGGAGCGTGCCGCCATGGCGATTCTCGATGCCGCGTCCCGGCCGATGATGCTCTCCGTGGGCGAGGTCTGCGTGGGGGCGTGCGTGGGCGTGGCCATCGTTGCCGGCGGCGAGGACAAGACGTCCGACATGTTGTTCGAGGCCGCCGATCGCGCGCTGTACGATGCCAAGCACGGCGGGCGCGGGCGTTTCGTCCTTAGCAACGGCAACGGCAACGGCAGCGGCAACGGTAGCGGTAATGTCACACCGTCCGGCGATGCGGATTCCGTCGATGCCTCGGTCGATACGGGCTTCGATGCCCTTGACGATTCTGCTGGCGATTTGACTGGCAATTCGACTGGCGATGCGGCGGTTGACCCGGTTGCCGATACGCCACAGGATGCTGCCGTCCACGCCGCGGGTCGCCACGCCGGGTGCCGTCGGTAGGCGGGCACTCACCGGGGCACCGCGAGGCGCCGGTCGTGCGTCGGGTGGGGCAAGCCGGCGCAGCCGATCACGCGACGCGTCCGCCTGTTGCGTTAGCCGCAGGCAATCGGAAACGCGGCGGCGATCATCTTCCCTGAAGTTACGAACACACATTGTCTGGCGCACAATGGGCGACGCCCGTCGTTGGCGATGTGCAGTTTCCGGTCTTGCCGATGGTTCGGGTGTGAGGAAATCTTCTTGGAGGAGGCGGGCATGAAACTGGAAGGCGGACGAGGCCGCGCAGTCACGCGGGTGGCTTCCGACGCAGGGTGGCGCGACGGCGCGCGCCGTGATCCACCGCGTGCATCGCATCGGGCGCCGCGCGAGCGGCAGTCGCCCGATGGTCACGACGACGGGGCGAGACATCGCAGCCTGTCGGCGCGTGAGAACGAAGTGTTTCATATGCTGGTCGACGGCCTGGCCGTCAACGAGGTCGCCCACGCGCTGCATCTGAGCGGGCGGACGGTCGAGTCACACGTCGCGCATATTCTGCATAAGCTTGCGCTCGGCGACAGCGCGGAACTGATCGGCTACGCCGTGCGGCACGGGCTGATCGATGAAGGGGGCGAGGGCGTCGCCTGAGTATCGTTTCGGTATCTCGGGCACGAAGCAGGTCCTCACATTGCGGGTCAATACGGCGCGTCGCGAAGGGTCTTTTCGGATCGTTGCGGCGCGCCCGTCAGCGCTCATGCCTCAGTCGCACCAGTCGCCTCCGGTCGTATCCATCATTACGATGATGCCGTGTGGCGGACTCATGCTCACGTGAAGGCGTCGACATCGTCTTCCATGGGTTCCGCGAGCCCCCCCGCATGCCGCCGTCGGCGTCCCGAAAAATTCCGAATGCCCCTGCCGACGTGCCGCGCCCGCATCGACAGCCGACGCGATTGCGCAGTCGGTGATAAGGTGCTGGCTCGACATCATTTTCACGGAGGGTGCGCGCGCTGGCGTGCCCGTCCATCTCAATGACGAGGGTGCCGCCGCGCTGCTTGACGGCGTCGCCCGAGAACCAAGGACAGACGCGATGAAGGCAATCGAGATCACCCAGTACGGCGCACCGGAAGTACTTAAGCTCACGGAGCGTCCCCGCCCCGAACTCAAGCCGGGCGAAGTGCTCATCAAGGTGAGCGCCTCGGGCGTGAACCGTCCGGACGTGCTCCAGCGTATCGGGCAGTACCCCGTGCCGCCGGGGGCGTCGGATCTGCCGGGACTCGAAGTGGCAGGGGAGATCGTCGAAGGCGCGCTCGACGGCGCGGACAACCGCTGGGGCCTGAAGGTGGGTTCGCGCGTGTGCGCGCTGGTGCAGGGCGGCGGCTACGCCGAATATTGTACCGCGCCGCTCGCGCAGGTGCTGCCGGTGCCGCAGGGGTTGTCGGATGTCGAAGCGGCGTCGCTGCCCGAAACGTTCTTCACCGTGTGGAGCAATGTGTTCGATCGCGCGCGTCTTGGCGAGACCGAGACCGGCGAGAAGGAAACGCTGCTGGTGCAGGGCGGCACGAGTGGCATCGGCGTGACGGCGATCCAACTGGCTGTGGCGCTGGGGCACCGCGTGTTCGCGACCGCGGGCTCCGAAGACAAGGCGCGCGCTTGCGAGGCGCTTGGCGCCGAGCGCGGCATCAATTACAAGACCGAGGATTTCGTCGCGGTCACGAAGGAACTTACCAAGGATCGCGGCGTGGACGTCGTGCTCGACATGGTGGGCGGCGATTATCTGCCGCGTGAAGTGCAGGCGCTGGCGTTCGACGGGCGCATCGCGATCATTGCGTTGCTCGGCGGCAGCAAGGCGACGCTGGACATGGGCGCGCTGCTGCGTCGCCGTCTGACGGTCACGGGCTCGACGCTGCGTCCGCGCTCGGTCGCATTCAAGGCGGCGATCGCGCAAAACCTCCACGACAAGGTGTGGCCGTTGCTCGCGGCCGGCAAGATTCGTCCGGTGATCTATCGGACATTCCCGGCCGAACAGGCAGACAAGGCCCACGCGTTGATGGAAACGAGCACGCACGTCGGCAAGATCGTGCTGACCTGGTAAGCACGCTTGCCCGGGTTTGCCGGGCAACGCCGCGTGAAACCCCCAATTCTTGCGGTTTTGCTCGACGACGAACCGGCGAAATTGACCCTCATGCCCTGGACGCACTAGAATGAGAGGTTTTTCGTCCATACGCATTGGGGGATAAGGCGTGACAACCGGTACCGCAGCTTCGGCTCGCACCATCAGCCGCAAGGCTGGCAAGCTCGTCGTGGGCAATTGGAAACTGCATGGCAGCCTGGCCGGCAACGAGGCGTTGCTGGGCGACCTGCTGGCGTCGCCTGTGCTGAGCGCGCCGGGCGTGAGCGCGGCCGTTTGTGTGCCGTTCCCCTATCTCGCGCAATGCCAGGCCCGCCTTTCCGGGCAGGTGCTGGGGTTCGGTGCGCAGGACGTATCGGCGCAAGTGAGCGGCGCCTTCACCGGCGAAGTCGCTGCGCAGATGATCGCCGAGTTCGGCGCGCGGTTCGTGATCGTGGGGCACTCGGAGCGTCGCGCATATCACGGCGAAACCGATGCGAGCGTTGCCGCGAAGACGCTGCGTGTACTCGACGCAGGCATGACGCCGATCGTGTGCATCGGCGAAACGCTGGCCGAGCGCGAGGCTGGCGAGACGACGGCCGTGGTGACGCGTCAGCTCGACACCGTGCTGGCGGCATTGACGGCGGAGCAGGCGACGCAGATCGTCGTCGCGTACGAGCCGGTCTGGGCGATCGGCACGGGCAAGACGGCGACGTCGGCGCAGGCGCAGGAAGTGCATGCGCATCTGCGTTCGCTGCTGCGTGCGAAGGGAGAGGCGGTGTCGGAGGTGGCGGTGCTGTACGGCGGCAGTGTGAAGCCGGACAATGCGGCCGAATTGTTCTCGATGGCGGACGTCGATGGCGGTCTGATCGGCGGTGCGGCATTGAAGGCGGTCGATTTTCTGGCAATTTGCGAGGCGGGACTGCCGCGCTGATGCCAACGCCGTTCGCGATAACGGCATGAAACAAGTCATGATGCGGCGCACAAATTCGCTGCAAATCGGATTCTTCTATACGGGTGATGAGATGGGGTTGTTGAAAACGTTGTTGATCGTGGTGCAGGTGCTTTCCGCCCTGGGCATCATCGGTCTGGTGTTGTTGCAGCATGGCAAGGGTGCCGACATGGGCGCGGCATTCGGCAGCGGTTCGTCGGGTAGCCTTTTCGGCGCTTCGGGGTCCGCCAACTTCCTGTCGCGCACCACGGCCGCATTGGCCGCAGTGTTCTTCGTAACCACGCTGGGCCTGACTTATCTCGGTTCGTACAAGCCGGCGTCAAACATCGGTGTCCTTGGTAATTTGCCGGCGGCGAGCGCGCCCGCAACGGCGTCCGCACCCGCGGCGGCAAGTGTTCCGGCACCGGCGTCGGTAGCGAATCCGCAAGACGTGCCGAAGTGATGTGGCACACGTCTGTGACAAGTAATGCGTTGTAAAGAAAGTTGAAAAAATATCGAGTTGTGCATTGAACAAAATGCCGAAGAGCGCTACTATAGCGGTCTTGAAGCGATTCGTAAGTGACAGCGGATTGCAGACTATGAATGCCGACGTGGTGAAATTGGTAGACACGCTATCTTGAGGGGGTAGTGGCGAAAGCTGTGCGAGTTCGAGTCTCGCCGTCGGCACCACAGTTCTACGATGCCAGCCTTGCGTTTATGCTTTGGCTGGCATTTTATTTTGTGCTCACCGTTCATCCGCTTTCCGGTCCCCACACCATCGACGAGAGCGGTTCTTTGAACCAACCGAAAGAGGGTAGAGTTGAACCTCGGAACCTATTATCCCGTCCTGCTGTTTCTCTTGGTAGGTGGCGGTCTTGGGGCGGTCCTGATTGGCGTCGGTAAATTCCTCGGCCCCAATAATCCCGACAGCGAAAAACTCTCTCCGTACGAGTGCGGCTTCGAGGCTTTCGAAGACGCGCGCATGAAGTTTGATGTGCGCTACTATCTCGTCGCCATCCTTTTCATCCTGTTCGATCTCGAAACGGCGTTTCTGTTTCCGTGGGGCGTCGCCCTGCGCGATATCGGCTGGGTGGGCTTTATCTCCATGATGGGTTTCCTGCTTGAACTGCTCGTCGGTTTTGTTTTCCTGTGGAAGCGCGGTGCGCTCGACTGGGAATAGGGCCGTCAACGTAGCTGGCAGTATTGCAGAAGGATTCAGGGTAAGCATATGAGCATCGAAGGGGTTTTGCGCGAAGGGTTCGTCACCACCACGGCTGACAAACTCATCAACTGGACGCGCACGGGTTCGCTTTGGCCGATGACGTTCGGCCTCGCCTGCTGTGCCGTCGAAATGATGCACGCCGGCGCGGCGCGTTACGATCTGGACCGGTTTGGCGTGGTGTTCCGCCCGAGCCCACGTCAGTCGGACGTGATGATCGTGGCCGGTACGCTGTGCAACAAGATGGCACCCGCGCTGCGCAAGGTCTACGACCAGATGGCCGAACCGCGCTGGGTGATCTCGATGGGGTCGTGCGCCAACGGCGGCGGCTACTATCACTATTCTTACTCGGTGGTGCGCGGTTGCGATCGCATCGTGCCGGTCGACGTCTACGTGCCGGGCTGTCCGCCGACGGCCGAGGCGCTGGTCTACGGCATCATCCAGTTGCAGTCGAAGATCAAGCGGACTGCGACGATCGCGCGCAAATAACCGCTACCGCCCATGTCCAAACTAGAACAACTCAAGACCACCCTGCAAAACGTGCTTGGCACCCGTGCCGAGCAGTTGGTGGAAGCCCTCGACGAGCTCACGCTCACCGTCAAGGCAAGCGACTATCTCGAAGTGGCGCGCACGCTGCGCGATCATCCCGATCTGAAGTTCGAGCAGTTGATGGACCTTGCCGGTCTCGACTACTCGACATACGGCGATGGCGCCTACGACGGCCCGCGTTACGCCGCTGTCTCGCATCTGCTCTCGCTTACCCACAACTGGCGCCTGCGTGTGCGCGTGTTCGCACCGGACGACGATTTGCCGGTCGTGGCGTCGCTGATCGACCTGTGGAACTCGGCCAACTGGTTTGAGCGCGAAGCATTCGATCTGGTCGGCATCGTGTTCGAAGGTCACCCGGACCTGCGCCGTATTCTCACGGACTACGGTTTCATCGGTCACCCGTTCCGCAAGGATTTCCCGACGTCGGGCTATGTCGAGATGCGTTACGACCCCGAGCAGAAGCGAGTGATCTACCAGCCGGTGACGATCGAGCCGCGCGAAATTACGCCGCGCATCATCCGCGAAGCGCATTACGCCGGTCTGAAACATTAAGGTGGCCTTGTGGCAGACATCAAGAATTACACCCTGAACTTCGGTCCGCAGCACCCGGCCGCACACGGCGTGCTGCGCCTGGTGCTCGAACTGGACGGCGAAGTGATTCAGCGTGCCGATCCGCACATCGGCCTGCTGCACCGTGCAACCGAAAAACTCGCCGAGTCGAAGACGTTCCTCCAGTCCGTGCCCTACATGGATCGTCTCGATTATGTGTCGATGATGTGCAATGAGCACGCATACGTCATGGCGATCGAAAAGCTGCTCGGCGTTGACGTGCCGATTCGCGCACAATACATCCGTGTGATGTTCGACGAGATCACGCGCGTGCTGAACCACCTGATGTGGATTGGCTCGCACGCCCTCGACGTGGGCGCGATGGCGGTGTTCCTGTACGCTTTCCGCGAGCGTGAAGACCTGTTTGACGTGTACGAAGCCGTCTCGGGCGCGCGCATGCATGCGGCGTACTACCGCCCGGGCGGTGTGTATCGCGATCTGCCGGACACGATGCCGCAATATCGTGCGTCCAAGTTCCACAACGAGCGCGCAATCAAGAAGATGAACGAAGCCCGCGAAGGCTCGCTGCTCGACTTCATCGAAGATTTCGCGATTCGCTTCCCGAAGTGCGTCGACGAGTACGAAACGCTGCTCACCGACAACCGTATCTGGAAGCAGCGTCTGGTCGGTATCGGTGTTGTGTCGCCCGAGCGCGCGATGCAACTCGGTTTCTCCGGCGCGATGCTGCGCGGCTCGGGCATTGCCTGGGACTTGCGCAAGAAGCAGCCGTACGAAGTGTACGACCGCCTCGATTTCGAAATTCCGGTGGGCAAGGAAGGCGATTGCTACGACCGCTATCTGGTGCGCGTGGAAGAAATGCGCCAGTCCGCCAGCCTGATCCGCCAATGTGTGAAGTGGCTGCGTGCGAACCCCGGTCCGGTGATTACCGACAACCATAAGGTGGCGCCGCCGTCGCGCGTCGAAATGAAGTCGAACATGGAAGAGCTGATTCACCACTTCAAGCTCTTCACGGAAGGCTTCCACGTGCCCGCCGGCGAGACGTATGCCGCTGTCGAGCATCCCAAAGGCGAGTTCGGCATCTATCTGGTGTCGGACGGTGCCAACAAGCCGTACCGCCTCAAGATTCGAGCGCCGGGCTTCGCCCACCTTTCCGCGCTCGACGAGATGGCAAAGGGTCACATGATTGCCGACGCCGTCGCGATCATCGGTACCCAGGACATCGTGTTCGGCGAGATCGATCGCTAAATGCGCAGCGGGCGCCTCAGGCGCCCGCAGGTTTTATTCGGCAGGGTTTCGCAGGTCGATACCATTGCCGTTCCAGTAGCCGTGCCAGTCGTGCGTGGGCAGTCGATAACCTCGGCGCGCCCGCGCTGGCACGAGCGGGGATAACGTTTTAGAAAACAGTCGGATCGGAAATGCTTTCTCCCGAAGCCCTGAAGAAAATCGACCGTGCCGTTGCCAAATACCCTGCCGAGCAGAAGCAGTCGGCGGTGATGCACGCCCTTGCCGTAGCGCAGGTCGAAAAAGGCTGGTTGTCGCCCGAAGTGATGCAATTCGTGGCGGACTACCTCGAAATGCCCGCCGTTGCGGTGCAAGAGGTCGCAACCTTCTACACCATGTTCAACACGAGCCCGGTGGGCAAGTTCAAGTTGACCGTGTGCACGAACCTGCCTTGCCAGCTCACGCGTGGCGAAGAAATGGCCAAGTACCTGAAGGAGAAATTGGGCGTCGAGTATGGCGATATCACGCCCGACGGCCTCTTCACGGTCAAGGAAGGCGAGTGCATGGGTGCTTGTGGCGACGCTCCCGTCATGCTGGTGAACAACCACCGCATGTGCGGCTTCATGAACGAAGCAAAGGTCGACGCGCTCATCGAAGAGCTGACGGCCAAGGGCGCCGCAGGAGAGAAAGCATGACGTCGCTGCACAACCGTCACATCAAGCCGTTGATTCTTGCCGACCTGAACGGCGAAAACTGGCATCTCGAAGATTACGTCAAGCGCGGTGGTTACCAGCAGCTCGCACGTATTCTGAAAGAGGGCATCACGCCGGAGCAGGTCATTGCCGACGTCAAGGCGTCGGGCCTGCGTGGCCGCGGGGGCGCAGGCTTCCCGACCGGTCTGAAGTGGAGCTTCATGCCGCGCGCGTTCCCGGGTCAGAAGTACCTTGTTTGCAACTCGGACGAAGGCGAGCCCGGTACGTTCAAGGACCGCGACATCCTGCGATACAACCCGCACGCGCTGATCGAAGGTATGGCCATTGGCGGTTACGCCATGGGCATTACCGTCGGCTACAACTACATCCACGGTGAAATCTACGAAGTGTACGAACGCTTCGAAGAAGCCCTGGAAGAAGCGCGCGCTGCCGGTTACCTGGGCGACAACATTCTGGGCACGGACTTCTCGTTCCAGTTGCACGCTCACCATGGTTACGGTGCGTACATCTGCGGCGAAGAAACCGCATTGCTCGAATCGCTCGAAGGCAAGAAGGGTCAGCCGCGTTTCAAGCCGCCGTTCCCGGCGAGCTTCGGTCTGTACGGCAAACCGACGACCATCAACAACACCGAAACGTTCGCCGCGGTTCCGTTCCTGCTGGCTACCGGCCCGCAACAGTATCTGGAACTGGGCAAGCCGAATAACGGCGGCACCAAGATCTTCTCGGTATCGGGCGACGTCGAACTGCCGGGCAACTACGAAGTGCCGCTGGGCACGTCGTTCCCCGAACTGCTCGAACTGGCCGGTGGTATGCGCGGCGGCAAGAAGCTCAAGGCGGTGATTCCTGGCGGTTCCTCGGCACCGGTCGTGCCGGCCGGTCTGATGATGGAAACCACGATGGACTACGACAGCATCGCCAAGGCTGGCTCGATGCTGGGGTCGGGCGCGGTGATCGTCATGGACGAAACGCGCTGCATGGTGAAGTCGCTGCTGCGTCTGTCGTACTTCTACTACGAAGAATCGTGCGGTCAGTGCACGCCTTGCCGTGAAGGTACGGGCTGGCTTTGGCGCGTGGTCAATCGTATCGAGCATGGTGAAGGCCGCAAGGAAGATCTGGACCTGCTCAACTCGGTGGCCGAGAACATCATGGGCCGTACCATTTGCGCGCTGGGCGACGCCGCAGCGATGCCGGTGCGCGGCATGCTCAAACACTTCTGGGACGAGTTCGCCTACCACGTCGAGCACAAGCATTGCTTGGTCGGCGCTCACTAATCCCTTTTGACGCTTGGCATTGAACCGCTATGGTTGAAATCGAAATTGACGGCCAAAAGGTCGAGGTGCCCGAAGGCAGCATGGTGATCCAGGCTGCTAAGAAGAACGGCACCTACATTCCCCACTTCTGTTACCACAAGAAGCTGTCCATCGCTGCGAACTGCCGCATGTGTCTGGTCGAGGTCGAGAAGGCCCCGAAGGCAGTGCCGGCATGTGCAACACCGGTGGCCAACGGCATGATCGTGCGCACGAACTCCGAGAAGGCTGTGAAGGCACAGCAATCGGTCATGGAGTTCCTGCTGATCAATCACCCGCTCGACTGCCCGATCTGCGATCAGGGCGGTGAGTGCCAACTGCAGGACCTGGCGGTCGGTTACGGCAAGTCGGCATCGCGCTATCAGGAAGAGAAGCGCGTGGTGTTCCACAAGAACGTGGGCCCGCTCATCTCGATGGAAGAGATGTCGCGCTGCATCCACTGCACCCGCTGCGTGCGTTTCGGTCAGGAAGTGGCCGGCGTGATGGAGTTCGGCATGCTGGGGCGTGGCGAGCACTCGGAAATCACGTCGTTCGTCGGCAAGACGGTGGACTCGGAACTGTCGGGCAACATGATCGACCTGTGCCCGGTCGGTGCGCTGACGTCGAAGCCGTTCCGCTACAGCGCCCGCACATGGGAACTGTCGCGCCGCAAGTCGGTGAGCCCTCACGATGGCGTGGGCGCGAACCTCGTGGTGCAAGTGAAGAACAACAAGGTCATGCGCGTCGTGCCGCTCGAAAACGAAGCGATCAACGAGTGCTGGATCTCGGACAAGGATCGCTTTTCGTACGAAGGTCTGAATAGCGACGAGCGCCTCACCAAGCCGATGCTCAAGCAAGGCGGTGAGTGGCACGAAGTCGACTGGCAGACGGCGCTCGAGTATGTCGGCCACGGTCTGACGGACATCATCCGCGACTTCGGTGCCGATGCCGTTGCCGCGCTGGCGTCGCCGCACGCCACCGTCGAAGAACTGTACCTGCTGCAAAAGTTCGTGCGTGCGCTGGGTAGCGACAACGTGGATTTCCGTCTGCGTCAGACGGACGTCTCGGGTGGCACCCAGGGCGCCCCATGGCTCGGTCTGCCGATCGCCGAACTCGACACGCTGCAAAGCACGCTCGTGGTCGGCTCGTTCCTGCGCAAGGATCATCCGCTGTTCGCCTCGCGTCTGCGCTCGGCAGTGAAGGCGGGCGGTCAACTGAACCTGCTGCATGGTTCGGACGACGATCTGCTCGTAAAGCTCGCCAACAAGATCATCGCGGCGCCGAGCGCCTGGGTGAGCGAGCTGGCGGGTATCGCGGTCGCCGCCGCAGCTGCGAAGGGCGTCGCCGCTCCGGCAGAGCTGGCCGGCGTGAATGCAAGCGACGTCGCCAAGGCCATCGCCGCATCGCTGATCAACGGTGAGCGTCGTGCGATTTTGCTGGGCAACGCGGTCGTGCAGCATCCGCAATTCGCTCAATTGCACGCGATTGCGCAAGTGATCGCCGACATCACCGGTGCCAAGCTGGGTTTCCTCACCGAAGGCGCGAACACCGTGGGTGGCCATGCAGTGAAGGCGACGAACGCCAAGGGCGCTGCCGCACTGTTCGCGCAGCCCCGTCAGGCTTATTTGCTGCTGAACGCCGAGCCGGAGTTCGACTCGGCCGATGCGAAGCAAGCCCTCACGGCACTCGGCGCAGCGAAGATGGTCGTCTCGCTCTCACCGTTCAAGCACGGTCTCGAATATGCCGACGTGCTGCTGCCGATCGCACCGTTCACGGAAACGGCGGGGACGTTCATCAACGCCGAGGGGCTGCCGCAACACTTCAACGGTGTGGTGCGCGCGCTGGGCGAAACGCGTCCGGGCTGGAAGGTGCTGCGCGTGCTGGGCAATCTTCTGAAGCTGCAAGGCTTCGAGCAGGACACCGCAGAGCAGGTGCGCGACGAAGCGCTGGCCGGCTTCTCGGCAGCGTCGCTCGACAATCGCGCCAAGGCAGCGCTGGCTGCGCCGAAGGCTGCGGGGCAGGGGCTGGAGCGTCTGGCCGATGTGCCGATCTACGCGGCCGATGCATTGGTGCGCCGCGCGCCGTCGCTGCAACTGACCAACGACGCCAAGGCTGCGCTGCGTGCCACGCTGCCGGCTGCGCTATTCGACAGTCTGGGTCTCGCCAAGGGCGACGCGGTGCGTGTGCGTCAGGGCGACGCCGTGGTTACGCTGCCGGCCGTTCGTTCGGAAACGCTGCCTGCCAATGTGGTGCGCGTACCGGCAGCCACGCCGGCGTCCGCTGCGCTTGGCGCGATGTTCGGTGAAATTTCGGTGGAGAAGGCGTAAATGAGCCTGAACGAAGTCATCAATCAATACGGCACGCAGTTGCTGGGCGTTGCCTGGCCGACGGTGTGGGCGCTGGTCCGCATTCTCGTCGTCGCCGTGGTTCTGCTGCTGTGCGTGGCGTATCTGATTCTGTGGGAGCGCAAGCTCATTGGCTGGATGCACGTGCGTCTCGGTCCGAACCGCGTGGGTCCGGCCGGTCTGCTCCAGCCGATTGCCGACGTGTTGAAGCTTCTGCTCAAGGAAGTGATCACGCCGTCGCAAGTCAGCAAGGGCATTTACGCCATCGCGCCGGTCATGGCCGTGCTGCCGGCCTTTGCGATCTGGGCGGTGATCCCGTTCCAGCCGGGTGCGGTGCTGGCCGACGTGAATGCCGGTCTGCTCTATGCCATCGCCATTTCGTCGATTGGCGTCTACGGCGTGATTCTCGCCGGTTGGGCATCGAACTCGAAGTACGCTTTCCTCGGTGCGATGCGCGCATCGGCTCAGATGATTTCGTATGAAATCGCAATGGGCTTTGCGCTGGTCACGGTGCTGATGACGGCGGGCTCGCTCAATCTGTCGGACATCGTGCGCTCGCAGGAGCACGGCATGTTCGCCGGCATGGGGCTGAATCTGCTGTCGTGGAACTGGATTCCGCTGCTGCCGATGTTCATCGTCTACTTCATCTCGGGCATTGCCGAGACGAACCGTCACCCGTTCGACGTGGTGGAAGGCGAGTCGGAAATCGTGGCCGGTCACATGATCGAGTACTCGGGTATGGGCTTCGCCCTGTTCTTCCTGGCCGAGTACATCAACATGATCATCATCTCGGCGCTGGCGTCGGTGCTGTTCCTGGGTGGCTGGAGTGCGCCGTTCGGCTTCCTGTCGTTCATCCCGGGCGTGTTCTGGCTGGCGTTCAAGGTGTTCCTGCTGCTGTCGGTATTCATCTGGGTGCGTGCGACGTTCCCGCGCTACCGCTACGACCAGATCATGCGTCTGGGCTGGAAGGTGTTCCTGCCGTTGACGATCCTCTGGGTGATCGTGGTTGGGGGCTGGATCATGTCGCCCTGGAACATCTGGGGCTGAGGCGAACGGAGTAGAGGAATCCCATGGTAAGGGCAATCAAGGACTTTTTCGGCAGTTTCCTGTTGTTGGAACTGCTCAAGGGCATGGCGCTCACGGGGCGCTACACGTTCGCACGCAAGGTGACGGTGCAGTTTCCGGAAGAAAAGACGCCGCTGTCGCCGCGTTTTCGCGGTCTGCACGCGCTGCGCCGCTATCCGAACGGCGAAGAGCGTTGCATCGCCTGCAAGCTGTGCGAAGCGGTGTGCCCGGCAATGGCCATCACGATCGAATCGGAAGTGCGTGACGACAATACCCGTCGTACCACGCGTTACGACATCGATCTGACCAAGTGTATCTTCTGCGGCTTCTGCGAAGAGAGCTGCCCGGTGGACTCGATCGTCGAGACGCACATTCTCGAGTATCACGGCGAGAAGCGTGGCGATCTGTACTTCACCAAGGAGATGCTGCTCGCGGTGGGCGATCGTTACGAAAACGAAATCGCGGCGGCCAAGGCGGCCGATGCGCCGTACCGTTAATGCAGGGCAGGGCGCGGTGCATGGGTAGCGCGCCCGGTACGGCAACAGACGTTGGCTAATTCTCGGCACACCCGGTGATTATGGAATTCACAACTTTTCTTTTTTACGTGTTTGCGCTGATCCTCGTGGTCTCCGGCCTCAAGGTCGTGACCTCGCGCAATCCCGTACAGTCGGCACTGTTCCTGGTGCTGGCGTTCTTCAATGCTGCGGCGATCTGGATGCTGCTCGAAGCCGAGTTTCTGGCAATCATGCTGGTGCTCGTCTACGTCGGCGCGGTGATGGTGCTGTTCCTGTTCGTGGTGATGATGATCGACATCAATCTCGACGAACTGCGTCGCGGCTTCGGCAAGTTCATTCCGCTGGCGAGTACCGTCGGCGCGATCATGATCGTCGAAGCGGCCCTCGTGCTGATGCGTGGCTACGGCGCCACGCGTGCGCCGGTCAAGGCAGTATCGGCACCTGACGTGTCGAACACCAAGGCGCTTGGCGTCGCGCTGTACACCGACTACATCTTCGCCTTCGAAGTGGCAGGTCTGATCCTGCTGGTGGCCGTCGTGGCAGCCGTTGCGCTCACGATGCGTACCCGCAAGGACCACAAACAGACCGACCCGAGCCAGCAGGTGCGCGTGAAGAAGCGCGACCGCGTGCGTCTGGTGTCGATGCCCGCCGAAGCCCGACAGCAATCCACCGGCACTGACAAGCCGGCGGCGGAATAAGGAGACAGCATGATGTCGTTGTCGCTAGCGCATTACCTGGTGCTGGGCGCGATTCTGTTCGCGATCAGCATTACCGGTATCTTCCTCAACCGCAGAAATGTGATTGTGCTGCTCATGGCCATCGAGCTGATGTTGCTCGCGGTCAATCTGAACTTCGTCGCGTTCTCGCATTACCTGGGCGACATTGCCGGCCAGGTATTCGTGTTCTTCATTCTTACGGTGGCCGCCGCAGAAGCTGCGATTGGCCTGGCCATTCTGGTCACGCTGTTCCGTAAGCTCGAAACGGTCAACGTCGAAGATCTCGACCGCCTCAAGGGTTAACAAAAGCGAACGCTGTTATGGCATCCACATTGAATCCCAACCTGCTGCTCGCGATTCCGCTGGCGCCGCTCGCCGGCTCCATGATTGCCGGCCTGTTCGGCAAGCAAGTCGGACGCGCGGGCGCCCACACGGTCACGATCCTCGGCGTGCTGGTCGCGTTTGTCCTGTCGGTCATGACCTTTATCGACGTGTTGAACGGGGCGAGCTTCAACGCCACGGTCTACGAATGGGCGCGCATCGGCGAGCTCAAGCTCGAGATCGGTTTCCTCGTCGACACGCTCACCGTCACGATGATGTGCGTGGTCACCTCCGTTTCGCTGATGGTGCACATCTATACCATCGGTTACATGGCGGGAGATCCCGGCTATCAGCGCTTCTTCTCGTACATCTCGCTGTTCACGTTCTCGATGTTGATGCTCGTGATGAGCAACAACTTCCTGCAACTGTTCTTCGGCTGGGAAGCGGTGGGTCTGGTCTCGTACCTCCTGATCGGTTTCTGGTACACGCGTCCGAGCGCGATCTACGCCAACATGAAGGCGTTCCTGGTCAACCGTGTGGGCGACTTCGGCTTCCTGCTCGGTATCGGCCTGCTGCTGGCGTACACCGGCACGCTGAATTACGGCGAAGTGTTCGCCAAGGCCAACGACGTCGCGGCCCTGTCGTTCCCGGGCACCGACTGGCGCCTGATTACCGTGGCCTGTATCTGCCTGTTCATCGGTGCGATGGGCAAGTCGGCGCAGTTCCCGCTGCACGTCTGGCTGCCTGATTCGATGGAAGGTCCGACCCCGATCTCGGCGCTGATTCACGCGGCAACGATGGTGACGGCGGGTATCTTCATGGTGAGCCGCATGTCGCCGCTGTTCGAATTGTCGGACACCGCGCTGTCGTTCATCACGATCATCGGTGCGATCACGGCATTGTTCATGGGCTTCCTGGGCATGATCCAGAACGACATCAAGCGTGTCGTGGCCTACTCGACGCTCTCGCAGCTCGGCTACATGACGGTCGCGCTCGGTGTGTCGGCTTATCCGGTCGCCATCTTCCACCTGATGACGCACGCGTTCTTCAAGGCGCTGCTGTTCCTCGGCGCAGGCTCGGTCATCATCGGCATGCACCACGATCAGGACATGCGCAACATGGGTGGCCTGTGGAAGTACATGCCGATCACGTGGATCACGTCGCTGCTGGGCTCGCTCGCCCTGATCGGTACGCCGTTCTTCTCGGGTTTCTACTCGAAGGACTCGATCATCGAAGCGGTCGCTGCCTCGCATCTGCCGGGTTCGGGCTTCGCATACTTCGCAGTGGTGGCCAGCGTGTTCGTCACGGCCTTCTACTCGTTCCGTATGTACTTCCTGGTCTTCCACGGCAAGGAACGTTTCGGTCAGGCGCATGCGCACGATCATCATGACGCCCATCACGAGGAAGAAGAGGATTCGCACGGCGAGCACCACGGTCTGGCACCGGGTCAAAAGCCGCACGAGTCGCCGGCGGTCGTCACGATTCCGCTGATCCTGCTGGCGATCCCGTCGGTCATCATCGGTGCCATTGCGATTGCGCCGATGCTCTTCGGCGAGTTCTTCAAGCAAGGCGTGGCGTTCAAGGACGTGATCTTCATCGGCGAAAATCACCCGGCGATGGAAGAACTCGGCCACGAGTTCCACGGCTGGCTGGCAATGGCACTGCACTCGTTCGGCACGCTGCCGATCGCCCTGTCGGCGCTCGGTATCCTGCTTGCCGCGTTCTTCTACCTCAAGCGTCCGGACATTCCGGAAGCGCTGAAGAACAAGTTCTCGGGTGTCTACAAGCTGCTCGATAACAAGTACTACATGGACAAGATCAACGAAGTGGTCTTCGCCAAGGGCGCGCTCGGGATCGGCCGCGGCTTGTGGAAGGCGGGCGATCAGGGTCTCATCGACGGCGCAGTCGTGAACGGCAGCGCGCGTCTGGTGGGCTGGTTCGCCGGTGTCATCCGCTTCGTCCAATCCGGTTACATCTATCACTACGCGTTCGCCATGATCATCGGCATGCTCGGGCTCCTGACGCTGTTTGTGACGTTGAACGGCAAGTAACAGGGGGAGCCAATAACAATGCAATCGCTACCGCTTCTGAGTCTGGCCATCTGGCTGCCCATCATCTCGGGGATCGTTGTCCTCGCGGTGGGTAACGACCGCAATCCGGGCGGCGCACGCGCGCTGTCGCTCATCGGCTCGCTGGTGAGCTTCCTGGTCACGCTGCCGCTGATCTCGAACTTCGACGCCAAAGCTTCCGCCTTCCAGTTCGTCGAGAAATCGAGCTGGATCGAACGCTTCCACATCAACTATTTCCTCGGTATCGACGGCATCTCGCTGTGGCTCGTCGTGCTGACCGCGCTCATTACGGTGATCGTGGTGATCGCGGGCTGGGAAGTGATCACCGAGCGCGTGGCGCAGTACATGGCCGCGTTCCTGATTCTGTCGGGGCTGATGGTCGGCGTGTTCTCGGCGCAAGACGGCATGCTGTTCTACGTCTTCTTCGAAGCCACGCTGATCCCGATGTACCTGATCATCGGTGTGTGGGGCGGCCCGAACCGGGTGTACGCCGCGTTCAAGTTCTTCCTTTACACGTTGCTCGGCTCGTTGCTGATGCTGGTGGCGCTGATCTACCTGTACAACGTGACGGGTTCGTTCACGCTGACCGACTGGTACGCCGCCAAGCTGCCGATGAACGTGCAGATACTGCTGTTCGTGGCGTTCTTCATGGCGTTTGCCGTGAAAGTGCCGATGTGGCCGGTGCACACCTGGCTGCCGGATGCTCACGTGGAAGCGCCGACGGGCGGCTCCGTCGTGCTGGCCGCCATCATGCTCAAGCTCGGTGCGTACGGTTTCCTGCGTTTCTCGCTGCCGATCGCCCCGGATGCCAGCCATTACCTGTCGGGTTTCATGATCGCGCTTGCGCTGATCGCCATCGTCTACATCGGCCTCGTGGCGCTGGTACAGACGGACATGAAGAAACTCGTGGCTTACTCGTCGATCGCTCACATGGGCTTCGCGATCCTCGGCTTCTTCATGTTCAGCGAAATCGGCATGCAGGGCGCGATGGTGCAGATGATCTCGCACGGTTTCGTTTCGGGCGCCATGTTCCTGTGTATCGGCGTGCTGTATGACCGCATGCACTCGCGCAACATCGCCGACTACGGCGGTGTCGTGAACACGATGCCGAAGTTCGCCGCATTCCTCATGCTGTTCGCGATGGCCAACAGCGGTCTGCCGGCAACGTCGGGCTTCGTGGGCGAATTCCTGGTGATTCTCGGCGCCGTGAAGCTGAACTTCTGGGTGGGCCTGCTGGCCGCTACCTCGCTGATCACCGGCGCCGCCTACTCGCTGTGGATGTACAAGCGCGTGATTTTCGGTGCTATCGCCAACGATCACGTGCGCGAACTGGTCGACATCAACAAGCGCGAGTTCTTCATGCTGGCGGTGCTGGCGGCTCTCACGTTGTTCATGGGTATCTATCCGAAGCCTTTTACGGACCTGATGCACACCTCCGTGGTTAACCTCCTCGCCCACGTGGCGCAGACCAAGCTGCCGTAATCGGGGAGGACATCTAGATCATGCAAAACATTAATCTGCTGCCCGCGTTGCCGGAGGCCATCCTGCTGCTCATGATCCTCGTGATCATGATGTGCGACGCGTTCCTCGGCCAGACGCGCAAGCTCAACTACGTGCTGGCGCTCATCACGTCGGCTGTCGTCTCCGTGCTCTGGGCGTGCAACGCCGCCGATCCGGCGTCGCACTATCTGTTCGGTAACGTGTTCGTCGCCGATCCGATGTCGAATCTGCTCAAGGCCTTCGGCGGTCTGGCAACGTTCGTCACGTTCATCTACGGTCAGAAGTATCTGGAAGTCCGCGGCCTCGCCCGTGGCGACTTCTATGTCCTCAGCCTGTTCTCGCTGCTGGGCCTGTCGGTGATGATCTCGGGCAACAGCTTCCTGACGCTCTATCTGGGCCTGGAACTGATGTCGCTCTCGCTGTACGCCCTCGCGGCCGTGTGGCGCGATTCGACGAACGCGACCGAATCGGCCATGAAGTACTACGTGCTGGGTGCACTTGCATCGGGCTTCCTGCTGTACGGGATGTCGATGATGTACGGGGCGACGGGTTCGCTCGAACTGGCCAAGGTCTTCGAAGTGATCGCTTCGGGCGCCGTGAACAAGATCGTGCTGGTGTTCGGCGTGGTGTTCGTGGTCGCGGGCCTGGCGTTCAAACTGGGTGCTGCGCCGTTCCACATGTGGGTGCCGGACGTCTATCAGGGCGCACCGACCCCGGTCACGCTGCTTATCGGCGGTGCGCCGAAGCTGGGCGCCTTCGCGCTGCTGCTGCGCCTGCTCGTGGAAGGCATGCTGCCGCTGGCTATCGATTGGCAACAGATGCTGATCATTCTGGCGGTGCTCTCGCTGGTGATCGGTAACCTGACCGCCATCGTGCAGACCAACGTCAAGCGTCTGCTCGCATACTCGACGATCTCGCACATGGGCTTCGTGCTGCTGGGCATGCTCTCGGGCGTGGTGGGCGGCAAGATCGACGGGATTGCCGATGCCTACGGTTCGTCGCTGTTCTACAGCGTGATCTACCTGCTCACGACGCTGGGCACGTTCGGTATCGTGCTGCTGCTCTCGCGTCAGGGCTTCGAAGCGGAGAACCTGTCGGATCTGAAGGGTCTGAACCAGCGTAGCCCGTGGTTCGCCTTCGTCATGCTGATGCTGATGTTCTCGCTGGCCGGCATTCCGCCGCTGGCAGGCTTCTATGCCAAGCTAGCGGTGCTGCAAGCTGTCGTGAACGCGGGCATGGTGTGGCTGGCTGTCGTGGCCGTGGTTGCCTCGCTGATCGGTGCGTTCTACTACCTGCGTGTCGTGAAGCTGATGTACTTCGACAAGCCCGAAGACACCAATGCGCTGCAAGGCAGCGGCACCATGCGCTTCGTGCTGTCGATCAACGGTCTGGCAATGCTTTATCTGGGCCTGATGCCGGGCTCGCTGATGGAGTGGTGCCTGCACACGATCAAGCTGACGCTGGCCAGCTAACGTGCCGGACGAGACGTAATTCGGGAAAGGGGCAGGGCAGACCGGCAAGGTCTGCCCTGCCGTTCGACAGACAGGAAGGGAGACGAACGATGGGCATGTCGGCAGGAGGAACGCTGGTCATTCTGCTGGCCGTGCTGGGTGCGAACCTGCCGTTCGTGAACCAGCGGCTATTCGGCATTCTCGGCCGTAGGGCTGCGACCAAGCCGCTGTGGTGGCGTCTGATCGAGATGGTGGTAGCGTACTTCGTTGTGGGGGCGCTGGGCTACCTGATCGAATCGGGCATCGGCAACGTCTTCTCGCAGGGTTGGGAATTCTACGCCGTGACTGCCAGCCTGTTTGTCGTGTTCGCGTTCCCGGGCTTCGTCTACCGATATTTGTGGCGTCATCGACCGGCGGCTGCCGCGTGAGATGGACGCTTCGCAAGACGCCGCCTTCATGGCGGCGTTTTGTATTTTGGGTTCGCCAACGGATTCGCCAATTTTCAGCCGTGGAGGGCTTATGATCCAACCTCAGAACGACGATCGTCACCTCGTCGAGACGGGCATCGAAAGCGACACTGTCTACGACGGCGCTTTCCTGACCATCAAGCGCGACCGCGTGCGTTTGCCGGACGGCAAGACCGCGATTCGCGAGTACACCACGCATCCGGGCGCGGTGATGGTGATCCCGCTGTTTGACGACGGGCAGGTGCTCATGGAGCGCCAGTACCGTTATCCGCTTCAGCGCGTGATGACGGAATTGCCCGCGGGCAAGCTCGACGAAGCCGAGGGCGGCCTCGTATGCGGCCAGCGGGAACTGCTCGAAGAGACGGGGTACATGGCGAAGCGCTGGGACTATCTCACGCGCATTCACCCGGTGATTTCCTATTCGACGGAATTCATCGACATCTGGCTCGCGCGTGACCTCACGAAAGGCGAGCAGCGCCTGGACGAGGGCGAATTCCTCGACGTGTTCAAGATGCCGGCGACGGAGCTGGTCCGATGGGTGCGCGACGGGCGTATCACGGACGTGAAAACGATCATCGGCGCGTTCTGGCTGGAAAAGATATTATCCGGAGTATGGCAGCCCGGCGAACGCTCGCCGTTGCGCTGAACGGGTGTCCCGTCAAGCCTCTTACTTATCGCGTCATGAAGGTTTTTGATTTGCGTTGTGCGCACGAGCACACCTTCGAGGGCTGGTTCGGCTCGGAGGACGATTTTCTGTCGCAACAGCAGCGCGCACTGGTGACATGCCCGGTGTGCGGCGACGCGGGCGTGGTACGTCTGCCGTCCGCGCCGCGTCTGAATCTCTCCGGCGCGAAGGACGCTTCGCCGCCGCAGTCCGCACTATCGTCCGCATCGTCGGCCGTGCCGTCGCCTGCCTCGGCGTCGGCTGCGCGCGCCGGGGTGCCGCCGGCGGTTCTCGAAGCCCGCCGGGAAATGCAGGCACTCTGGATGAAGGCCGTGCGTCATGTGATGGCCAATACCGAGGACGTCGGCAATCACTTCGCCGAAGAGGCGCGCAAGATCCATTACAAGGAAGCGCCCGAGCGCAATATCCGGGGCATCGCCACGCCGCAGGAAACCGCCGAACTGGCCGAGGAGGGCATCGATGTGATGATGCTGCCGGTGCCCGCCGCTGCCAAGGAAACGCTGCAATAGCGCCGCTCGGCGATGCCGGCCGCCGAGCCTTACATCATGTCTTCGCTCCGTAATGTGCGGTCTGCCGCCGTTCTGTGCCGCGACCCCGGCGTCAGACGGCCGGCTCGGTCCATGGCCGGAGCAGATCGGCAGTCTTCGCGAAGCCCGGGGCCGTGAGCGGGACGTCGCGCAGCGCGTCGATATCGACCTGTTTGAACGCGAAGCTCGGGGTCATCGGGGTACCGTAGGCGCCATAACGTTTCAAGAGCGCCGACTTGCCCAGATGCGTTCTGAGAAATTCGACGAGCGCTTCGCGCGATGCGAAACGCCCCAGTCCGAAATTGGGATCGAAGAACGCCGAAACGTCGTTCAGAACCAACGTCATGGCGTGGGACATTGTCTGGACCAGAAAGGTACCCCGGGTCTGCGTGTTCAGCAGCTTGTCGCTGATCGCCTCGAAATCGAGAAACTCCAGATGGCTCTCCGTGGCCGATGCGCCGGGATTCATCTGGAGCGAGGTGAGCGCGTCGCGCAGCGCCTTGGCGACGGGTGCCGAGGGCGTATCCACAGCCGATTGCACGTTCATGATCAGCGAACTCACCCGCGCTTCGTCGATGGCAATCGCCATGGCCCGCGCGAATGCGAGACACAGGCCCTGCGAGCCATCGGTCGTGGTGTGGAGAAAGTCCGCCTGCGCGAATTCGATGAATTCGCCGCCCAGATCGTCGACTTCCTGTCCGAACCATCGCGCGGCCACCTTCGCTCGCAGTGATAGTTCAACACCTTCCTGGGTGCGGATTTGCTTCAGGAGCGTTGCCCGGACCGCCGGATCGTTGGACTTGATGTATTCGAGCTTGAGCAGATCGGACTGCTGTGTTTTCGGCGTCGGCGTGGGGGTAAGCGGTCTGGTTTGCCCGGCACCGAGTTGCTCGCGACGCCGCATGCCGGCCGGCGAATTCTCGGACGCAAGGGCAGAGCGAAAGCGGACGTCGATGTCACGCCGAATCTGATCGTGGAACGGTTCGGCCATGACTGCGTCGTCCGCAGTCGACGTGTCGCTCTCGACCAGGAACCAGTCGTATGTGCCCGTTTGACGAATGGCAGGGCCCTCGATGTCCGGTGAGTCGCTGCTGAACATTCGCCATCGGCCGCGTTGGGTGTCGTAGCGTACGTTGACCAACTGCTCGTCGATACGCGCGACCATGCCTTGCGGACCCCGATACAGATTCGGAAGCAGGTTCGAGAGTGCGCTCTCGGACTCTCGGGCGGCGAAGTGCCCGATGAATCCTCGAAACGCTTCGGAAGAGCGTGCAAGCAGGCCTAGCGGAATCCCGCCGGTCACGCCGGTAAGCAGCGCCGCCCAGCCGGCCTGATTCGTGGCTTCGTCTCCGAACACGGCGCCCATGGTCCCCGCAACGACGTTGAAGCCGGTGATGGCGGCGTTTGCTTGGCCAATGAAGGGCGCAGCCGAGAATGCGAGATGTCCGACGCCGACAACGACGTTGAGGACGGCGCTCCAGTTGAGCAGCGAGGCGAAGGCATTCGTCTGCGGGCGTGCCCCTGCATGTTGAATCAGGTATTGCGAATGGGCCTCCCAGGTCCTTGTGTACTCGGTGAACGCGTCTTTGTTGCCTGCGTCGAACGGCCGGCCTGGGGGCATGACTGCCGGCACGCCGGCGCCGGGACGGCCCCACTGCGCCAGCGTTTCTTCGATAGTCGCATTTCCGGAGAGCTGCGCGTTCGCCGGATTCGCTGCCGGCCCGAATGTCCGTGCCAGTCGCTCGCGCGCCGCCTTGTCCTGACATATGCGCACGATCCAGCGCGCGAGCGCGGCGCGATCCGGGAATGCCGCAACGCTGTTGGCGAGAAAGCTGGGGGCGTACACCAGAATGGCGCCGGTCTTCGGATCCGTGAATTCGTGAATGTCCGAGACCTTGCCCTCGATCTGCAACCTCGCCATCTTCAGTGCGGACATTGGGGGCGTGTACTCGGTCTCGAGGTAGCGCGCGTCGAGATTCAGCGGGGTCGACACGCCGGACGGCACCGGCGAATCGATGCCAACGAGCGTACGCGCGATGCTTGCCCCGTTTGCCGAGAGCTTGCCGTCGCCAGTCTGCAGATAGACATCGATGAGAAACGCTCCCTTGAGCGAAGCCCGCACTTCGCTGCGGTGGTGGGTCCAGAATGTCTTGACGTCGTCGAGAAAACACTTCTCGAAGGCCTTGACATCGATCCGTCCAAGCAGGTCCTGTGGTGCAAAGCCCTCGAATCTCACTACCGCATTCGCGTGCTTCGGATTCGGGCTATGGGAGAAGTACGCATGAGTGCGTCCGTAAATCAGTGGCGGCTTGCCGGCCACGACATCGAGCACGAGCTTGTCGAGACGGCTCGAAACCACGTGGGGCACCTCGGGCGGTAGCGTGTCGCGTGACTCGATGTGCAGGAAAAGGCGCTCCGGCGCACTCACCCGGGGCGTAACCGAGTCGAATATCCCTGCGAGATAGGTGCGGGCCGATGCCTCCGGCGTTGGCAAGACGGCCGAGAGATGGGCGCGCAGATGGGTGAGCAGAAGAAAGTCGGTCACAGCCGATGCGGGAAGGCTGATCTGCCTGCCGGGGGAGATGGCACCGGGCGGCCTGTTGTTGGGAAAACCGGAAACGACTCCCGCCGGCGGGCGCTGGGCTGTGCCGGGCGCGTCGCCTTCGGCGCCCGCGAACCACGTCAGCCAGTGCCGGGTTCGCGAACCGGCGCTGTCCTGCGCGTGGCCCAGGAGGTTCTCGAGCAGGCGTTGGCCGCCGAGGTTGACGTCGTCGCGAACGACTTCGAAGCTGGACTGCGTGGTGAGGTCGAACAGATCGTCCCGGGTCGGTTTCATCGAAACCTTGCATTGAGCGCCCCGTCGGCAGGCGTCCTGCAGATGGAGCGGCAACCGGTCGACCAATGCGCGGTGGACCGACGACGAATTGCCGCGCGCCACGTCATCGAGAAAATGCGACGTCGACGCATATTCGATGAGCGGATCCGTATGGCCTGCCAGATGGAGAACGATCGACGCCGGGCGCCGGGCCATGCCCGTGGAAGGTATCCCGATCACGAAGGCGCCGGCAGGGTAGTGTCGTGGTCCGGCTCCCGGTACCTCGATCTCCAGCTCATATCCCTGAATTTCGTGAATGAACGAATCTGCCGCGTCGCGCATCGGCTGGCTTGGCGCATAGCAAATGGTCTGAACGAGCGCGTGCGCCCGCGACGAGAGTTTTCCCGCGAAGTACGCGAGTGAGGCGTCCTGCTCCAGCATGGTGATACGGTGCGCGCGCAGATCCAGCGCGGCAAGCTCGCCCGGCGTGACCTGTTCCAGGGCAAGTCGTCGTCGATGAAATTCCTTTTTCGCTTGCCGCGAGATCTCGACGAACTGTTCGGCGCTCATCCCCTTGAGCTCTTCGGCCGGCTCGAAAATCGTCGACCCCGTGCGATTGCGCGCATAAATGCCGTACTCCTCGCGCAGATTGTCGAACGGCGGATCGATGGTGAAGATGTCCAGTGCCGCCTGCGTCAGCGATTTCGAATAGAGCGCTCCCTGTTGGGCACTTTGGTGACGTGTGAACGCGTCGCGATCGGGGTGGTACTGCCAGAGCGTGAAACGCTTGAGAAACCAGCCGTCGGGATTCAGATTGGCGGCCAGAGGGTAGCTTCCGTCCTTAAAGCGGTTGGCAAGAAAGCGTTTGATGTCGAGGAGCGGCGCAAGCGTCTGTCTCAGTTTGTCCTGTGCGTGCATGCGAAAGAACTGTGCCGTGATGACCGGACCCAGTCGTCTCGACGCGGCGGACGGTGACAGCGGATTGACGTCGGTCTTGAGGTTGCCGACGGCATCCTTTCGGGCGCGCTCGGCGCGTATCCGGCTGGCGAGTACCTGACTTCTGCCCAAAGGCGCCGCCTGCGTCTGCGGCATTCGCAGCGGGTCGAACGGCAACGGCATTTCCCATGCGCTCTGAACAGCGAAGCCGGCCTGGGAAATCACCGCGTCGGCAAACGCCTCGATATGTTGCAGGAGCGAGGGGGATTGTGTCGGTTCCGGCGTCGGCTGTCCCGATGGCGCATGGCTTTGCTGCGGTGCGCTGCCCCGTAGGTTGTCCGCGTCGACACGACGACGCGTATTGTCCCTCGTGCCGCCGGACGCCCGATCCCGACCGAACCGCTGGCGCGCATTCATGTCAAGCGGCTCGATATTCCGGTACGGCACGACCATGCGCTCCATGGCGCTCTGTGCATAGAGCCACCGGGTGAGAACGCCCGCGACCCCATGTTCGCGAAACGCAAACGCGGGCGCACGTGCGGACAGGCGTGCAGCGGCCTGTCGCGCAATAAACTCGTACTCCAAAGGATTGCGATCGCGCCGATAGTCGGAACCGTAGTACAGCAGCCACCAGAACGCCTTTTGCAGCCGGGCGCGGAAGGTCTCGCCCGGGCGGTCGTTGATCGGGCCCGCCGGGTCTGCCCCGCGTTGCATGGCGCGAAGAACGTCGCGGTTCAGGCTTCTGCGCAGATCGCGGACGTAGCGCTCGCTGGTCAGGCGTCGCGCGATTTCGCCAAGTGTCTCGAACGGCCGGCGCGACACCAGCGCCCATTCCCATGCGACAAGGATTTTCGGTGCCAGGTCGTGTTCCCGCTCCAGGGCCGCGGAGAACGATTCCAGGTCTTCCGCGAGGAATACCGCAACGTCGGCGGGGGGCACGCGGGTCAACGCCAGCAGCAGGGCGGCATGCGCTTGCGGGTCCATCTCGTAGAGGTCGGCGAGGGCCACGGCAAGGCCGGGCGGGAGATGCGTCAGATGGTTGTCCAGAAGCGCCGCGCGCACCGGTGTCCGGTCCGCGGATGCCGGGCGCGCGGGCGCCGGTGTAGTGCAGGGCAGTATGAGCAGCGCTGGTGCGGCGTGAATCATCGGAAATCCCTTCGGACGTGAAGACACAGCGACAGTCGAACGGGCCGGCCCACCCCCTACGCGCTGCGACCGTCTTTTGCATGCGATCATGGCGAGTGCATGGCACCCCGGCTCTCAGGATTCGCTCGTGCGCGAGAACGGTGTAAATTGTCCGATCGGGGCGATGGGAGCGGCGGGACCAAACCGGATCAAAACGCGGATCACAACGCGGATGACAACGCGGATGACAACGCGGATGACAACGCGGATGACAACGCGGATGACAACGCGGATGACAACGCGGATCACAACGGGCCGGCGCAGCACGCGTATCCGGGCGTGCGGGCAATGCCGGACGCGACAAGGAGATGAGGCATGGCAACGCTTGAGTATTATTTCGAGGACTTTTCCGTCGGCGACACTTTCGATCTTGGCGAGTACACGTTCACAGCCGAGGAGATCGTGACGTTCGCACGCCAGTTCGACCCCCAGCCGTTTCACCTCGACGAGGCGCGCGGGCGGGCATCGCACTTCGGCGGACTGATCGCCAGCGGCTGGCACACCTGCGCAATCATGATGCGGCTAAACGTCGACAGACTGCTCTCGCGCTCGTCGAGCATGGGGTCGCCGGGAGTGGAACAGATCGAGTGGCTCAAGCCGGTGCGTCCCGGTGACACGATCACGGTAACGAGCAGCACACTGGAAGTGCGCGCTTCGAAAAGCCGGCCCGATCGGGGCATCGTGCGGCAACTGTGGACCGCCACCAATCAGCACGGCGAAGAAGTGTGCCGCTTCCGGGGCACGGGAATGTACCTGAGGCGTCCGGTCGAGCGCGCGTGATCGCCGCAATGCGGGCGGCACCCGGCAACGAATCGTATGGAAAACATAGGGCGCGCCGGCGTGCCGGCCGGCTCAGTGCGACAAATCGCTTACCGAGGCCGCCGGGGCGTCGCGCTTGACCTGCTTGATACCGTCTTCCATCTGGTCTGCCGTCGAGAACATCTGACTTTGCCCGATGATCTCGCCGTTGCGCGCTTTGAGCACGAAGTAGGGGCGCCCGGACGTCGATGTCTTGCGCTCGAAGCGATGATCTTCCGCCGAATTCTTGCGAACCGATTCGATACCGTTCTGCGCGGAGGCGCGCGCCTTATAGTTTTCGGAGGAGAGGATAACGTGGCCGGCATCGGCCAGAAGCGTGAAGTGGAACTCCCCGTTGGGATGGCGCTTGAGTTCGAATTTGCCTGACATATGTGGATCTCCCGGATCTTCCAAAAGCCAGCGGCGGCGCACTGCGAACTGCAAGATGACAGCGGCCGAGTGCCGTGTCGAGGAATGCGGCTAGATTAGCACCGCCGGCATTCCGGCGAAACCGCACCTTTGTTTCGAAGTGTAATGCACTTTGCCGGACACCTCCGGGATCTCGGCAGGCAACGCCGGCGTCGCCTCGCCGGGCGCGTCCATGCACGCCCGGACGCGCCCGTACGCGCCGGAGCGCCTCGGGGGCTCGCTGAGACGCCGGCGGGTCCGGGGCGGCGCCATGGCGCCCGGCAGTCGTTCAGCGGCGCGCGTACTGCGTGGCGCCGAACAGCATTTCGCGCGCCTTGTCGTCCTGCAACGGCTTACGGGCGTCGGCCAGCACCTTGACGCCGCGTTGCACCGCCGGGCGGGCCTCGATGGCTTCGAACCACTTCCGCACGTTGGGGAAGTCCGACAACTCCACGCCCTGATTCTTCCATGAGCGCAGCCACGGCCAGATCGCGATGTCGGCCACGGTGTACATGTCGCCGGCCACATACGGGTGACGGCTCAACCGCTTGTCGAGCACGCCGTACAGACGTCGCGCCTCATTGGTGTAGCGCCTGATCGCGTAGTCGATCTTCTCGGGCGCGTAGATCCGGAAGTGGTGCGCCTGACCGAGCATCGGCCCCACGCCGCCCATCTGGAACATCAGCCATTCGAGCGTCTCGTACTTGCCGCGTACGTCTTCCGGGAGGAAACGGCCGGTTTTACCGGCCAGATACAGCAGGATTGCCCCGGATTCGAACAGGGAGATCGGCTGGCCGTCGGGACCGTCCTCGTCGACGATGGCAGGAATCTTGTTGTTCGGCGAGATGGCGAGAAATTCGTCCTTGAACTGGTCGCCTGCGCCGATGTCGACGGCATGGGCGTGATAGGCCAGCCCACACTCTTCGAGCATGATGTGGACCTTGTGGCCGTTGGGCGTAGCCCAGGAATAGACCTGAATCACTTGCGGCTCCTCGTGGATGCTTCGGTCGGTGAAACTGCCTGAAAAGTTGGCCGGAACGGCTGCCGGGAAATTACACCACAGAACGTTTTTTCGCGTGCGCTCAGGCCACGTGCTTCGCCAGTTCCAGTTTTGCGATCGCGTTGCGATGGACTTCGTCCGGACCGTCGGCGAAGCGCAGTGTCCGCGCGCTGGCAAATGCATAGGCCAGCGGGAAGTCGCCGGAGAGTCCCGCGGCCCCGTGCGCCTGAATCGCCCAGTCGATCACCTGACAGGCCATGTTGGGCGCGACGACCTTGATCATGGCGATTTCGGCGCGCGCCGCCTTGTTGCCGACGGTATCCATCATGTAGGCGGCCTTGAGCGTAAGCAGACGGGCCTGTTCGATCAGGCAGCGCGCCTCGCCGATGCGCTCGCGTGTCACGCCTTGCGCCGCAATCGGCTTGCCGAACGCCACGCGCGAGAGCGTGCGCCGGCACATCAGCGACAGGGCGCGCTCGGCCAGCCCGACGAGTCGCATGCAATGATGGATGCGGCCCGGGCCGAGGCGGCCCTGCGCGATTTCGAAGCCCCGTCCTTCGCCGAGCAGGAGGTTGCTGGCAGGCACGCGCACGTCGTCGAGGGCGATTTCCATGTGACCGTGCGGTGCGTCGTCGTAACCGAAGACGGTGAGCGGGCGTACGCGCGAAATGCCCTTCGTGTCGGCCGGGATGAGGATCATCGACTGCTGGGCGTGTTTCGGTGCGTCCGGGTCGGTCTTTCCCATGACGATGTACAGTGCGCAGCGCGGGTCCCCTGCGCCCGTCGACCACCATTTGCGCCCATTGACCACATAGTCGTCGCCGTCGCGCCGGATGTGGCATTGCACGTTGGTGGCGTCGCTCGACGCGACGTCCGGCTCCGTCATCAGAAACGCCGAGCGAATCTCGCCGCGCAGCAGCGGTTCGAGCCACTGGGCTTTCTGGGCATCAGTGGCGTAGCGCTCCAGCGTCTCCATGTTGCCGGTGTCCGGCGCGTTGCAGTTGAAGACTTCGGGCGCCCATGGCACCTGCCCCATGATCTCGCACAGCGGAGCGTATTCGACATTGGTGAGGCCCGCGCCACGCCCCGAATCGGGCAGGAACAGATTCCACAGACCCGCCTGTTGCGCGAGCGGCTTGAGGCGCTCGATGACGGGGGACGGCTGCCACGCGTCGCCATTGCGCCGGGCGATCTCGACCGCTTCGAGGTAGCGCTGCTCGTTGGGAAAGATGTGTTCGTCGAAGAACGCCGAGAGACGTTCGCGCAACGCCTGGACTTTCGGACTGTAGCTGAAATCCATGGGATCTCCGTTCGGTGACTGTCGGTATCGATAAGGACGCACGCGGCCGGGTGCGTGCTGGCGGCCGGACGGACACGCGCGTTAGGCGTCGCGCGCGTGTTCGCAAAGGCCGCCGTGTTCGGCACGCTGCGCGTATTGCCATGCGAGCTCCGCCATCGGACGCGCCCGTTTGCCCGCGTCGAGCGCCTGCCGGCTGGCGGCGGTGCCTTCGCTCGCGCGTTTCATGATCCCCTGCAGGATTGCCGCGGTGCGAAACATGTTGTACGCAAGATAAAAATGCCACTGCGCGGGCGGCGCGATACCGGTGCGCTCACTGTATCGGCGGATGTACGCGTGTTCGTGCGGAATGCCCAGCGCTTGCCAGTCCAGTCCGGCAATGCCGCGGAAAACGCCCGGACTCACGTGCCACGCCATGCAGTGATAACTGAAGTCGGCGAGCGGATCGCCCAACGTCGAGAGTTCCCAGTCGAGCACGGCGAGCACGCGCGGCTCGGTGGGATGGAAAATCAGGTTGTCGAGACGGAAGTCGCCATGGACGATGGTCGTGCGCTCAGGGGTGTCGGGCGTGAAGGGGGGCAGATGGGCGGGCAGCCAGTCGATGAGGCGGTCCATCGCCTCGATGCGATCCGTCTCCGAGGCACGATACTGCTTGCTCCAGCGGGCGATTTGGCGCGCGATGTAGTCGCCGGGCTTGCCGTACGATTCGAGACCGATCGCGCGATAGTCCACCTGATGCAGCGCCGCAACGACGCGATTCATCTCGTCGTAGATTTCGCTGCGCCCGGCGGGCGTCATACCCGGCAGCGCCGGGTCCCACAGCACACGCCCGTCCACGAAATCCATGACGTAGAACGCCAGTCCGATCACGCTCTCGTCTTCGCAAAGACCGCGCATGCGCGCCACGGGGACGTCGGTGCCCGCCAGCGCGTGCATCACGCGATACTCTCGCTCGATGGCGTGTGCCGAGGGCAGCAGTTTCGCGGCGGGCGCCGGCTTGGTGCGCAGCACGTATGCGACGCCAGGGGTCGTCAGACGATAGGTGGGATTGGACTGGCCGCCGTTGAATTGCGTGACGGTGAGTGGCCCGGCAAAGCCGTCGACGTGGGTGGCGAGCCAGCGCTCGAGTGCCGCGGCGTCGAAGGGCAGGCGCTCGCCCGGTGCACGCTCGCCTGCAAAGGCGGAAAAGTCCTGTACAAGCTCCTCGGCCATGCTGTCTCCTGCATTTCCGGTGCTGCGTTGATTGGGACCGACTCGTGGGTCTTGCCGTTGTTCGTGCGCGCCGCAGGAGGGACTCGCGGCGCGCTGCGTGGCGTGTATTGCGCGGGTGCGGCGTGGCGGGTCAGGCCGAAGCGCTTCGCCGTTGCCTGCCTGACGCATGCCGAATCCGGACAGCCTGGCGATTCGGCAAGCCGGCCACTCAGCGGTTTCGGCGCGATTGCAGGAACGACGCGAAAATCTTCTCCATGACCGTAAGCCGGTTGTCGCGATGCAATGGCTGGGGCGGTGCGTAGTTCATGAGGCGCACGACCCAGTCGTCAGGCCTGTCGCCGACATCCAGCGCATTGATGCACGCGGGTGTCTGGGCGAGCTGACCGAGGAAGAGGCGTCCCTGCGGGTGCATGGCATGCGACAGAATCGCGCGATTCACGCCGCCATGCAATACCAGCAGCACGGTGTCCCACGACTTGTCGTCGCGCAATTCCTTCAACGGGGGCACCACGCGGTCGAGCAGTTCGCTCACCGATTCACCGTTCATGAAACGGGTGGCCTCCGGTACCAGACCGTCAAAAGCACTCAGAAATGCCTGTGCCATTTCGGCGGGCGGCAGATGCGAGATGCTGCCCGCGCGAATCTCCTGCCAGCACGTCCACGTCTCGATGTCGATCTGTTGGCCGGTCTCGGCGAGGACCCGCATGGCCGTCTCCCGGGTGCGGGGCAGGCCGCTGACGATCACGCGATCGAAGCGAATGCCTTCGGCGGCGAAGGCCCGTCCGGCAGCGCTCGCCTGCTCGCGTCCCCGTTCGTTGAGCGCAACGTTATCGGCGTCGATGGGTTTGCCGCTGTCGTCGAAGTAAGTGACGTCGCCGTGGCGCATCAGATAGATGCGGCGACGCGCGGGCGGGGTGAATGCCAGCGCAGCGGCGTCGGGGCCGAGATGGCCGAGTGAACTCATGCGGTAATTCTCCTGAACGGGGGCCGGCAGACGGTATTCGCTGGTGCAGCGCATTGACCGGCGGCGTACACGGGACGTTCGTGCACGCCGTCGAGGGGTCATGCGATCAGGTGTATTTTGCCGGACGTTTTTCGAGGAAGGCGCTGATTCCTTCCAGACCGTCGGCATGATGCAGCGAGGCAACGAAGTTGTCGCGCTCCGCACCGAGTTGCGACGTGAGCGACTCGCTCGCGCCGCTCTCGACGAGCGACTTGATACGGCCCACGGCGTTCGGCGAAAGCTGTGCGAGATCCGTCGCCCAGTTCAGCGCTTCGGCGCGCGCCTGACCTGGCGCGACGACGCGATTGACGACACCTGCCGTCGCCAGACGCGCCGCAGACACCGGCTTGCCTTCGAGCAGGATTTCCGTGGCCAGCGCACGCGGGAGCGCCTGCGACAGAAACCACGAGCCGCCGCCGTCGGGCGTGAGGCCGACCTTGACGTACGCCATCACGAACTTGGCATTGTCGGCCGCGACGAGCAGGTCGCACGCGAGCGCGAGCGAGAAACCCGCACCGGCCGCCGCGCCTTCGACGGCGGCGATGATCGGCTTCGGGCAGGCCCGCAGCGCTTCGATCCATTCAGCCAGCGCGTCGATGCTCGCGGCCTGCACCGACGGATCCTTCTGGCGGTTTTCCAGAAGACGGTTCAGATTGCCGCCGGCGCAGAAGAAATTGTCGGCACCGGTGAGCACCACGGCGCGCACCGAGGCGTCGCGCTCGGCAGTCGCCAGCGCCTCGACGCCGGCGGCATACATGTCCGGATGCAGCGCGTTGCGGGCGCCGGGATTGGACAGCGTCAGTACCAGCGTCTGGTCGACGCGTTCGGCGAGCAGTTCGGCAGCCATCGATGGAGTCTCCGGATCACTGTTCTTCGGTGAGCAGCGACACGCCGAGCTGGGCGCGGCGCGTGAGCCACGGCGACGGGCGATAACGCGGGTCGCCGTAGAACGATTGCAGATTGCGCAGCACGGTGAGCAACTGACGCGCACCGACCGCATCGCCCAGGGCGAGCGGCCCCTTGGCGTAGCCCAGGCCCAGCGTCACGGCGCGGTCGATGTCGCCCGGCGTGGCAATGCGCTGTTGCGCGATGTCCGCGCCGATATTCACGATGGTGGCGATCACGCGTTGCGCAACGAAACCTGCCGAGTCGCGAATCACGGTGACAGGCGTGCCGCCGTGGGCGAACAGGGCATGTGCGGCGTTGCGCGCCTCGGCGCTGGTGACCGGCGTCGTCATGAGTGTGTGGCGCTTCGCACCGGCGAGCGGCAGCAGCGTATCGATGGCGACCGTGCGGGTGGCGTCCAGACCTTGTTCGACGGCGCACGTCGTGGCGTCCAGACCGAGCGGCGTCACGACGATCAGCGCCGTGTCCGACGGCTTGTCGCCGCTTTCGATGGTCACCCCCGTCGCACCGAGCCATTCGACAACGGCCGCGAAACCGCGCGTGTCGGCACGGCTCACCCAGACACTCGCGGGCAGCGTGTCGGGCGCCGGGGCTTCGGGCGGCACCTGCTGCTTGCCATCGACATAGCGATAGAAACCTTCGCCGACCTTGCGGCCGAGCAGCCCGCCAGCGAATCGCACGGCGGTAATCGGCGAGGGTCGGAAACGCGCTTCTTCGTAGAACTGGTGATAGATCGACTCCATCACCGGATGCGACACGTCGAGTGCCGTGAGATCGAGCAGTTCGAAGGTCCCGAGACGGAAGCCCGCCTGCTCGCGCAGGATGCGGTCGATATCGGCGAAACTGGCGACGCCCTCGCTGGCCACGCGCAGCCCTTCGGTGTTCATGCCGCGCCCGGCGTGGTTGACGATGAAGCCGGGCATGTCCTTGCAGCGCACCGCCGTGTGGCCCATGCGCTGGCCGAGAGCAAGCAGGGCGTCGCCGACTTCCGGTGCGGTGCGCAGGCCGTCGATGACCTCGACCACCTTCATGAGCGGCACCGGATTGAAGAAGTGGTAACCGGCCACGCGCGCCGGACGCTCGCATGCGGCGGCGATGGCCGTAATCGACAGCGACGACGTGTTGGACGCCAGAATCGCGTCGGGGGCCACAATCCCTTCGAGCGAACGGAACAGGTCGCGCTTCACGTCGAGCTTCTCGACGATGGCTTCGACGACCAACTGGCAATCCGCCAGATCGTCCAGCGCGTGGCAGGCCTGCAAGCGGTCCATCGTCGCCTCGACACTCGACGCCTCGATCTTGCCCTTGGCGGCGAGCTTGTCCAGCGTGTCGCGCAGGGCATCCAGCGCGGCTTGTACGGCGTTCGCATTGGTGTCGTACAGCTTCACACGCAAACCGGCCTGAGCGGCGATCTGGGCGATGCCCCGGCCCATGGCGCCGGCGCCGACGATGCCCAGTACTTCGATGGCTTTACCGGCGGTGGCCGGGGAGGTTGACGAGGGGGAGGCGGTCATTCGGATTGTCTCGAAGTTGGTGTCGATTGTCGTCGATCGGTATCGTTTCGAAGGGCGTTGCCAGACGGCGAACAGCGTTGACGCAGCGCGTCAGCGTCGCGTCTTCCACGTGACTTGCCATTCTACCGTCCGACCGGTCGGTCGGGAAATGAATTTCCTGCCGAGTCGATGGGCGATGCAAACCGATGCCCAAATCGCGTTGCGGCTATTGTCGCCGATCTTGCCGCCGTTGCCAGCGATTGTTCCGCTGCGCGGTCGGCGAGGGCAACGGCACGGGAGGGAGGTGGGGCGGAATTCGGGACGTCTCATCCGCATTCCGTTCCCGGACCTGTGTCCGGTAACGGTACACTTGCGGTAACCGGCGCTCGGAATCGGGTCGCAAACCAGTCGTGAATCAGGTCGTGAATCAGGTCGCGAAACAGGTCGCGAAACGGAACGCAAACGCCGGCTCACTCACATGGGAGAATGAAATGAACGCGTCCCACCCCGTGACCGAGTGAGCAAAGGAAGGTGGATCCTCACGGGCCAACGGCATCGATGTGCCCAAAGTGGAAAATACGAAGTTTTCCAAAGCAACCGGAGGATCCGAGTGAATTGTACGGCAGTGGGTGTAGACATCGCGAAAAGTGTGTTCCAAGTGCATTACGTCGATCAGGAAACTGGCGAGATCGTGAACAAGCCGATCAAGCGGGCAAAGTTCCTTGAGCATTTTGCGAACCGAGCGCCGTGCCTGATCGGGATGGAAGCGTGCGGTGGTGCGCACCACTGGGCCCGGCAACTCGCGAAGCTGGGCCACGAGGTGAAGCTGATGCCGGGGGAGTTCGTAAAGGCTTTCAACATCAGGAACAAGAGCGATGCGGCTGATGCGAAGGCGATCTGGCTGGCCGTGCAGCAGCCGGGCAAGCCGGTCGCAGTAAAGACCGAAATGCAGCAAGCCATGCTGGGGCTGCACCGGATGAGACAGCAACTGATCAAATTTCGCACGATGCAGATTAATGCTCTGCGAGGGCTGCTAACGGAATACGGTGAAGTGATGGGCAAGAGTCGGGCGAAGCTCGATAAGGAAATACCCGCTGTGCTCGAACGGATTGCGGAGCGTTTGCCTGCCGTGCTGATCGATACGTTTCGCGCGCAGTGGAACGGACTGGAGAAGCTTGATGAGCAGATCGCTGAGATCGAGCGTCGGATGCGCGAGTGGAAGAAAGAGGATAAGGCGGTCAAGGCCATCAGCGAGATTCCCGGTGTTGGATTACTGACGGCAACAGCAGCTGTCGCGATGATGGGAGATGCGAAAGCGTTCAGTTCGGGACGAGAGTTTGCCGCGTGGGTTGGGATCGTGCCGAAGCAGACGGGTTCGGGCGGCAAGGTGAACTTGCATGGCATATCAAAGCGCGGCGACACATATCTGCGCACCCTGCTGATTCACGGTGCACGATCTGTGCTGACGCATGCGAAAGAGCCCGGTGAGTGGGTCGAACAAATCCAGAAGCGGCGGCCAAAAAATGTCGTAATCGTCGCGTTAGCCAACAAGATGGCGCGAACGATCTGGGCAGTTCTTGCCCATGACCGGCAGTACCAGAAGGGATACGTGAGCGTGAAACCCGTCTAAACGGGCAGCGCTTGCGTAGAGGATTAACGTTTAAACACAGGGTGAACGTCGAAAGGTTGCGCAGCAATCGAGTGTGATGACAAGCCAGGTAGGACCGGGACTCGCTAAACCTGAATGATGCCTCGAGCTTTGAGCTCGCCGGGAGAATGAGGTGCGAGTCAGCGAATTTCATAGGGGCCCGCAGCGACTGTACCGACTGCATCGAGGCCGGATATAGAGCTGCAGCCCATCCTGTCTATCAAAACACGCGAAAACTGTTGCAAACGGGACGCGTTCATATAGACATCATGTTGAAGCTGTACGGCTTTCCAGTCAGCAACTATTACAACAAGGTTAAGGTTGTGCTGTACGAGAAGGGCTTGCCTTTCGAAGAGTCCGAAGCCATTCCCTGCCAGGACGAGCCGATGCTGCAATGCTCGCCGCTCGGCAAGGTGCCGTATCTGCAAACGGAGAAGGGCTTTCTGGCCGAATCGCAGGTGATCTGCGACTTCCTCGAAGCGACGCATCCCACGCCAGCACTGTTCTCGGCCGATCCGTGGCGGCAGGCCAAGGAGCGCGAACTGCTCACGATGGTCGAACTGCATCTGGAACTGGTAGTGCGTGAAGTGTACAAGCAGGCGTTCTTCGGGGGCACGGTGTCGGAAGGCACGCGTGAGCGAACCGAGAAACTGCTGCGTCGTAATATCGTCGCGTTCAAGCGCATTGCCAGGTTCGCCCCTTATGTTGCGGGCGAGACATTCACGATGGTCGACGTTGCCGCGGGCATTCACTTGCCGATCCTCGGCATGGCCGCGCAAGCCGTCTATGGCGAAGACTTCCTGAATGCCGAAGGCATCGACTGGAAGGCCTACGGGAAGATGCTCTCGGAGCGCGAATCCTTTCAGCGCATGCGCGCCGAGCAGAAGGCTTACCAGCAGGCACAGCAAGCGAAGAAAGCGGGATAATGCCGCAAGGCGTGTGCCGCAGGCGTGGCTTCGCAGCCGGCGCCGCAAATCGAAACGGCCGCCATTTTCGAGATTTTTCGAAATGCGGCCGTTTTTCCGTTTTTTCGGCCCGCCAGTGTCGTCTGACGCCGTCGTCAAACCTGCGTCGTCAAACTTTCGCCAGCCTTGCGAGCGCTTCTCGCAGTGTGTCGTCCTGCTTGGCGAAACAGAAGCGCACCACGCCCGACTCGTGCGGCTCGTGATAGAAGGCCGAGACCGGAATAGCCGCGACGCCGATTTCCCGTGTCAGCCACAGCGCGAAGTCCGCCTCGCTCATGTCACTGATGGCGCTGTAATCGACGCACTGGAAATAGGTGCCTTCGCACGGCAGCAGTTTGAAGCGCGTGCTTGCGAGACCTTCGCGGAATAGATTGCGCTTCTTCTGATAAAAGCCGGACAGTTCGAGATACGGGGACGGATCGCGCATGTAGTCGGCCAGACCGACCTGCATGGGCGTGTTCACCGTGAATACGTTGAACTGATGCACCTTGCGGAATTCGGCCGACAATGCGGCCGGTGCGGCGACGAAACCGACTTTCCAGCCTGTCACGTGATAGGTCTTGCCGAAGCTCGACACGATGAAACTGCGGCGCGCGAGTTCCGGATGGCGCGCCACGCTCTCGTGATGCTTGCCGTCGTACACCATATGTTCGTAGACCTCATCCGAGATCAGCAGAATGTCGGTGCCCGCCACGATCTCGGACAGCTTCGCGAGGTCCTGCTCGTGCCACACCGTGCCGCTCGGGTTGTGCGGCGTGTTGAACAGAATGAGACGCGTGCGCGGCGTGATGGCCGCGGCCAGCCTGTCGAACGGAATGCGGAATTCGGGAGCTTCCAGCGTGATGAACACCGGTTTGCCGCCGGCGAGTTCGATCGACGGGACGTAGCTGTCGTAAGTCGGCTCGAACACGATCACTTCGTCACCCGGATGCACCGTCGCCAGAATGGCGGTAAGCAGAGCCTGTGTGGCCCCGGCGGTCACCGTGATCTCGGTATTCCAGTCGTAATGCTGCCCATAGAGCTTGCCGATCTTCTCGGCAATGGCCTGACGCAGCGCCGGCACGCCCGCCATCGGCGGATATTGGTTGTGGTCTTCGCGCATGGCGCGCGAGACCGCGTCGACGATCTTCGGATCGCACGGGAAATCGGGGAAGCCCTGGCCGAGGTTCACCGCCTGCTTCTCGGCGGCCAGCGCCGACATAACGGTGAAGATGGTGGTGCCGACATTCGGCAGGCGCGACGCGAGCGGCGGGGCAACCAGCGCTGGCGTGGTGGATCCAGTGTGAGGCGCGTTCATGTTGACGAGGAACGATGCAGTGATCAGGCCGCCATTCTACCGCTGTCGCGCCATCCCTGCGGGCGGCACCGGGTCGTCGGCCCCTCATTTCCGAACTGTGTTTCGAACTGTGTTCCGGACTGTGGGCAGCCGGTCTGCCGGGGTGTCCCCATCCCGCCTTCGGATATCTCCCGTAACGACGCCGCCTGCCGGCGCCGTATCCCGCGGGACCGCGAGACCGCGAGCCCTGTCTCATCCGCCCACGGCGAGCAGCGACGTGAAAGCGCTTGCCGTCACGATCCGGAAGCCGAACCGGCGCGCCACGCGGCTGCGCAGTTTGAGCACCGCCTTGTCCTTGCTGACGAGCCAGTGCGCATGGCCGTCGCGCGCGGCTTCCAGAAATTTCTGATCGTCGCGGTCGCGGCAAAGGGGCAGCGGCGCGGGCGGGGCGGTGTCTTCCGGCACCACGATTCGATGCGTGTGTGCGTCGACCCAGGCAAGCGCGGCGTCGTTGTCGAGTTCGCGTGATGCGAACTGCGGGTAGGTGAGCACGATAGCCAGCTCGTCGCGGCAGCGGGGGGCCATGAGCGCGGTGAGGCGGCGCTCGACGAGCGCATCGCGCACCGGCCGTGCGACCGGATCGTCGAACACCAGCAGATCGATCCAGACATTGGTGTCGAGGACCACGCGCGGCGGTGTGGCGAGGGAGTCGAGATGCTCGGCGAAGGCCCGGTCGGCAGGCGTGGCGACAGCGTTTTGAAGCATTGGATAGAATGACGGTTTCTCGAAAGTTTCTCGATCAAGCAGGAACGCTGCACCCGATATGATAATTGTTCTCTCGCCGGCCAAATCGCTCGACTACGAAACGCCGCCTCACGTGAGCACGCACACCGTGCCCCAATTCGTGGACGACGCTGCCGAACTCATCGAGGGCCTGCGTGAACTGAGTCCGGCGCAGGTCGGCTCGCTCATGAGCATCTCCGACCAGCTCGCCGCGCTCAACGCCACGCGCTATGCCGAATGGTCGCCGCGCTTCGATACCTCCAACGCCAAGCAGGCGGTGCTCGCTTTCAACGGCGATGTCTACGAAGGCCTGTCCGCGCGCACGCTCAACGCCTCGCAACTCGACTTCGCCCAGAAGCATCTGCGCATTCTGTCGGGGCTGTACGGCGTATTGCGTCCGCTCGACCTGCTGCAACCGTATCGCCTCGAAATGGGCACCCGCTTTGCGAACAAGCGCGGGCGCGATCTTTACGCCTTCTGGGGCGAGCGCGTGACGCAAACGATCAATGCGTCGCTCGCCGAGCACAGCGAAACGCGCCGCGTGCTGGTGAATCTGGCATCGGAGGAGTATTTCAAGGTCGTCAAACGCCGCCTGATCGAAGCGCCGGTGATCACGCCGGTGTTCGAGGACTGGAAGAGCGGCAAGTACAAGATCATCAGCTTCTACGCCAAGCGCGCTCGCGGTCTGATGGCTCGCTACGCCATTGAGCGCGGCGTGACCGATGTGCAGCAACTCAAGGCTTTCGATGCCGAGGGTTACGCCTTCGACGATAGCGTCTCCAACGATTCGCTGTGGATCTTCCGCCGCCGCGTGGCCTGACGCCAGCCATCTGCCCACCCCCGGGACAGTGAGCCGGGGCGCTTCATTTCTGCCAGCGAGACAAGTCATGACCGTGCACATCAGCAGCAAATTCGACAGCGGTGCGATCGAGGTGGTGAGCGCCGAGCGTGCCGACGACATCCACGTGCGTATTGCGCGAGACGGCGCGGCCGAGTTTGCGCAGTGGTTCCATTTTCGCGTGCAGGGGGTAGCGGGTGTGCCGTGCCGCATCGTGTTCGATAACGCCGGGCAGACATCCTATCCGCGTGGCTGGGAGAACTACCGGGCGGTGGCGTCGTACGACCGCGTGACGTGGTTTCGCGTGCCGACGTCGTATGACGGGCAGGTCATGACGGTGGCGTTCACGCCCGCGCACGACAGCGTGTATCTGGCGTACTTCGAGCCATATCCGGATGAGCGCCATCTGGCGTTGCTCGGTACGGCGCAGAATTCGCCGCTGGTGCGATCGCACTCGATGGGGCAGACCGTCGACGGACGCGACATGACGCTGCTCACCGTCGGCGAACCGCGCGCCGGCAAGCGTCACATCTGGGTGATCGCGCGTCAGCATCCCGGCGAGACGATGGCGGAATGGTTCGTGGAGGGAATGCTGCGCCGCCTGCTCGGCGCCGGCGACTGGGCAGGCGACCCACTGGCGGCGGCGCTGCTCGACGAGGCCGTGTTCTTCGTGGTGCCGAACATGAACCCCGACGGTTCGGCGCGCGGCCATCTGCGCACCCACGCGGCGGGCGCGAACCTCAATCGCGAGTGGCTGACGCCCGACCTCGCGCGCAGCCCCGAAGTCCATCACGTGCGTGCCGCAATCGAGGCGACCGGCTGCGACATGTTCTTCGACATTCACGGCGACGAAGCGCTGCCGTACGTGTTTCTCGCCGGTAACGAAGGCGTGGAGTCGGCGACGCCTGCGCTGCTCGCGCGCGAGAAAGCGTTCGGCGAACGGTTCAAGGCGGTGAGTCTCGACTTTCAGGACAAGTTCGGCTATCCGCCGGGCAAGCATGGCCCCGAGTCACTCAAGCTCGCCTCGAAGTGGGTCGCGCATCGCTTCGGTTGTCTGTCGCTCACGCTCGAAATGCCGTTCAAGGACAACGCCAATCGTCCCGATCCGCAAGTCGGATGGAGCGGGGCTCGAAGCGCAGCGCTGGGCGCTTCGATGCTTGCCGCGATCTGGGCACAGATGCAGGCCGATCAGCGCTGAGCGCGCGGGGCGGCCTCGGCAACCTGGCGACGCTCCGGCAACGGCTCGCCTGCGCACGCGACAAAGCGCGGCGCACGGGGCGTCGTGCCTGATGTCTTGCCCGATCGTCGCGCGACGATCAGTTCTTCTTTTTCGCGGTGCTCTTCTTCGTGCTGCCCGATTTGGCAGACGACGACTTCGCTGTCGATTTGCTGCCCGAGGCCTTGGCCGTGGTGCCACGCTTGCCCGACTTCGCCGTTGCGTGCGACGCCTTGCCGCGTGCCGCGCGCCTGACGGGTTGCTCGACCTGCGAGAGCGGCGACGTATAGTCGAAGCCCATCATGCGGCCATCGGCATATCCGCAGCGAATGTGGATGTTGTCCGTCTGCCCGCTCGTGCGTTTGCCCACGCCATCGAGTTCGACCATTTGCGTGACGTCGACACGTTGCTTGCGATCGTCGAACGGACCGTTCCACGGTTCGATTTTCGCGTGTCCCGGATCGAGCGCGGTCTCGTTGTACTCGACACTCTCGTAACCGGGCAGTGTCGCGACGACGAAACTCGCGTGTGCCGCGCAGTCGGCGACCAGCGGATCGGCGTGACGGGTGTTGATGAACTGCTCGACCAGCGCGCGATGCTGTTCGAGCGTGAAGGCCTGTGCGGGGGCCGTGAAGGCCGACAGGCAAAGCGGCGCGGCGACAGCGGCGATGCCGGCGGCCTGGCGCACGGCTCGCATCACGACGCCTGCGGCGCGTTGAAAAAATCGATTCGACATTGCTTGACGTATTCTCGGGGGCGTAAGGATCGTTTGCATGCGGCGATCCTGAGCATTGCAGAGCAATGCGGGCATGCAGGACACCTTTTGCAGGGTCGTCGGCATGCGCCGCTCGCGAAGAAGCTTGACCGCATTTTGGAAGACAGCGGCGAAGCGGCATCCATCTTAACCGAAAAAAAGCCGCTCAAGCCCGCCCGTTAAGCCCTCGCACCGCCCCTCGCACCGCATATGGCGCTTCATGAAAGTTACGGCGCGCTACAATGCAGGCCAGCCAGAGCGACGTTTCGCCGCATTTTCATTCACACTGCGTTCGGTTTGCGGCGTTTGCTTCGCGCCTCGTGCGCGGTGCAACGGCTTGTCGTTACGTCTGGTCTCACGTTTTCACTTTTCGGCATGTTCGCAAATTCACGCACGGTAGCCAGTGCTCAATCCGGTCCGCACGACAATCTCGCGGCGCTCGTGGGCCGTCATCGAGACGCCCCGTTTCGCAAGCCGCTGGCCGCCTATAGTGCCGCAGCGTTCGATGCGGCAATCGCCGCATGGCGCCAGGCTGGCGGCGCGCCCTTGATCCTCGACGCCGGGTGCGGTGTGGGCGAGAGCACGCTGCGGCTCGCCACGCAATTTCCCGATCATTTCGTCATCGGTATCGATCAGTCGCAGAGCCGCATCGTGCGCGGCAAGGACTGGTGGGACGATGTCTGGCCCGACAATTTCGTGTGGGTGCGCGCCGATCTCGTCGACTTCTGGCGGCAGCTTCACGACGCAGGCATTCACCCGGCGCGTCACTACATTCTCTACCCGAACCCCTGGCCGAAGATCGGCCAGCTCGCGCGTCGATGGCACGCGCACGCCGTATTTCCAACGGTCGTCGCGCTCGGCGGTGTGCTGGAGTGCCGCAGCAACTGGGACGTCTACATCGACGAATTTGCGTTGGCCGTCGAGTGGCTGAGCGGTGTTCGCCCGCACGTCGAAGCGTGGACGCCGCAGGACGGCACCGCCCCCCTTACGCCATTCGAGCGCAAGTATCTGGCCTCGGGGCATGGACTGCATCGTTGTGTGGCGACGTTGCCGTCGCGCTGATCCGGGACCCGCGCGCGCGAGCCCGGGTTGCGCATCACAAATGAAATCGGCCGTGCAGGGTGAGTGCACGGCCGATTTCGTTCGAGGTGCGGCGGTTGCCGCGCGATGAGGCGACGAGGAGACGGGGGCGCAAGCGCGCAAACGTCTCCGGTTAGTGGAAGTGCGGGCGGCTCGGCTCGGCGTCTTCCGGCATTTCCGCGTGAACGACTTCGCCCACGGGATCGGGATAAAGCGGCACGCCGCAATCGTCGCAATATTCGGGGTCGAAGCGCCCGGGGTGCTTCCGGATGTCGTTCATGCCGCACGCCTTGAGCAGATCGGTGACTTCGTCGAGCGCGCCGCCTTCGACTTCGCCATTCTCACGGCCGTAAAGCGGCCACACCACGCCGTAGATCACCTCGTTGCTGCCGCGTCGTGTGAAGCCGATACGGTACTCGTCGATGTTCTGCTCGCCGAAGCCCGCGACAACGGCGCGCAGCTCCGGCGGGGTGAGCGAGAGCACGTCTTCGAGGTAGCGCAGCGCGGTGCGAATCGTGTGCGGACGAATGCGTTCGTCGGCTTCCCGGCAACTGGCGTAGTAAGCGTCGGGCAGCAGACATTCGATCTCGCAGCCCGGCAACAGGGCATTCAGATTCGGCCCGCCCTGCGCAGACCAGGCTTCCTGGCATTGCCCCCGCTCTGCGTGGCGCGGGCCGGCTTCCTGCCAGCGGAACATCGGTGCGCCCTTGGGCACGGTGACGGCCGCCAGCAGGAACCGTGGGTCGGCGAGGATCGGCGCCGTTTCCGGCAGGTCGCTGCCCGGTTGCTTCACTTCGGCGCCGCTCACGGCGGCCTGCACGAGTTGCTGCGTGACTTTCCAGGACTCGCAATGCGTGCGCGGGAGTTGATCGATGCTATACAGGTAGGGCGAGATCGCCACGCGTGCCGATTCGGCGAGCACATGCGCGTGAAGATGCGCGCGAACCGGCATGAGGGCGTCGGCCTTCACCGGCCCCGAAGGAATCGCGTAACGGGTCCACGCAAGAATGGGGATGGCGACGAGCAGACCGTCCCAGAGCTGATCGTCGGCCTCCGGCTCGGCCGATTCGCTTTGCGACTCGATGAGGTCGGCGAGCGCGCCATAGGCTTCGCTGTGGTTGGCCTGAAGGTGGTCGAGCGCGGCGTCGATGGCCGGCTGGTTGCCGTTGCGCAGCACACGTGTGAGCAGCGTATCGAGCTGGGCTTCCCAGAAGCGGTCTTCGATGCGGCTTCCGGAGGCGGCCAGCGCGAGCGCGTGGCCGACCAGCTTTTCGGCGTCGGGAGTCAGTCGTTTGGCGGTGCGTGAGCGCATAGTCGTGCAAAGCAGAAATACATGAACTCACGATTGTACGGCATGCGTGAACGCGATAGACGGGACGCGTTCGCCAATCGCGCCGACGCCTCAGAAATCGAAGGCCAGGTTGGCGGGAGCGCAGAGCCGTGTGCCACGCGTGGCTGCCGTACGGGCCCCTGGCACCGGAGGCAGCGCGGCGCCTTCGAGCGAGAGCAGCGTGAGCTTGCGCTCAAGGCCACCGGCGTAGCCCGTGAGGGTGCCGTCGGCGCCGATCACGCGGTGGCACGGCACGATGACCGATATCGGATTGCGCCCGTTAGCGGCGCCGACGGCCCGTGACTTGTTCGCGTCGCCCAGCGCGTGCGCGAGGTCGCCGTAGCTGCGGGTCTCACCGAAAGGAATGCGGCGGAGTGCGTCCCAGACGCTTTTCTGGAACGGGGTGCCCTCCGGTGCGAGATCCAGTTCGAACAGGCGTCGGCCGTCATGGAAATACTCGTCGAGTTGCTGTTTCGTGGCATTGAGCACGGCAAGGCCGTCACCGTCGAGGCGCGTGTGTCCGTCCTCCGGGAAGTGCTTTTGACGCGAGAAATACACGCCGGTGAGGGCTTCGCCGTTCGCCACGAGCAGCATCTGGCCGAGCGGGCTCTCATAAAGCGTTTGGTAGCGAACGCCAGGCGCGCTTGCCCGGGGGGAGGAAGGCGACGCAATAGATGCATCAGATGTCGTGCGGGTCATGCGAAAACCTCCTGCAAAGTCTCGACCGGCTGACCTGCCGGCCCTTGCGCTGCGGCGCGCCATATGTGCAGCGCGGCATAGGCTCGCCAGGGCGCCCATTGCGCTGCGCGTGCCGCGACGGCGCGTCCGTCGGCGGCACCGAGCGCCTGGCGCAGCACCAGATCGTCGACGGGCATCGCATCGGGCGAGCCAAGAGCGCGCATTGCGATGTACTGCGCCGTCCACGGGCCGATGCCCTTGATGGCGAGCAGCGCGGCGATCGTCGCCTCCAGTGGTGCGAGCGGATCGAGCCGCAGCCTGCCGTCCACCATCGCCTGCGCGAGCCCGTGAATTGCGGCAATACGACTTCGAATGATACCGGCTTCGCCGAGCGAATCGGCGGGCGCGGCGAGCATTTGCGCCGCGCTCGGGAAGGTATGCGTGAGTCCGTGGACCGGGGCCGGCAGGGGCGTTCCGAATCGCTGCGCCAGCCGTGCAAGCAGACGACGTGCGCCCTTGACCGTAATCTGCTGACCGACGACGGCACGCACGGCGATCTCGAAGCCGTCGACCGCGCCCGGCACGCGCAGGCCCGGCGTGGGCGATGCGAGCGTGCCCAGATGGGCGTCGATCACGTCCGGCCGTGCGCCGAGATCGAACAGATGACGCAGTTTGCCGAGCACTTGCGGCACGCTGCCCGCCAGCGCCGGGGGCAGCGTCACCTGTAATGCGTGGCGATTTGGCAGCGGCGAGACCCGGCACCAGCCAGCGACCGTCCGGCCGTCCTGGCGCTCGATGCTCAGCGTGCGGGTGTAGACGTCGCCTTCGCGCAGTTCGACGCCCTCGATGGCGCGCTCGCCCAGGAAGTCGAGCAGGGCGTGCCAGGCGAAGGGCGGGCGGTAGGCGAGCTGGAATACCAGATCGCCATCCGGAAGGGTTGCCATGCGTGCGGTGTGGGCGTTCAGACGCAGGCGTCCCGGCGCGAATCCGTATCGTGACTTGAATAGACCGTTGAAACGCCGGACACTGCCGAAGCCAGAGGCCAGCGCGACTTCCGTGACGGGCAGCGCGGTGTCCGTCAGCAAGCGTTTGGCGAGCAGCAATCGTTGCGTCTGTGCGTATTCGACGGGCGACACGCCGAATTCGTCGGCAAAAATGCGTCGCAGGTGACGCTCGGTGATGCCGATGCGGGCGGCCAGATCGGGCAACGCGGCGTGATTGAGAAAACCCTCGTCGATCATGGCGGCGGCGGCGTCGGCCAGTTCCCGCGACGCGTCGAATCGCGCGCTGCCGGGCGCGAGTTCCGGACGGCATTTCAGGCAAGGGCGGTAACCGGCCTTTTCCGCTGCGGCGGCGCTGCCGTAGAACGAGCAGTTCTCGAAGCGCGGCGTGCGCACATTGCAAACTGGACGGCAATAGATCCCGGTCGACGAGACACCGACGAAGAACCAGCCGTCGAAGCGCCGGTCGCGGGCGCAGACGGCCTTGTAGCAGACTTCCGGATCGAGCTTCATGGGCGTTGAGGCAGCAGAGAACATGGCTGCAACTCTACGCGCGCGCGGGCGCGACGGCTAGCCATTTTCGGACGTGACAAGGCGACCCAAAGCGCACTCCCCATCAACGACAAAACCCGGCACGAGGGCCGGGTTTTGGTGCGTCGCGGGCGAGGAGAAATCCGTCACCCGCGTGCGCCGAACTTACGCCGCCGCGAGCAGCTGACGCAGCACGAACGGCAGAATGCCGCCGTGCTTGTAGTAGTCCACTTCGATCGGCGTATCGATACGCAGCAGGACTTGCACCTTCTGCGTCTCGCCGTTCTTGCGATGGATGACCAGCGTGACGTCCTGTTGCGGTTTGATGTCCGCCGTCAGACCCTCGATGTCGTAGGTTTCCTCGCCGGTGATGCCGAGCGATTCCACGCTGTCCGATCCCTTGAATTGCAGCGGCAGCACGCCCATGCCGACCAGGTTCGAGCGGTGGATGCGCTCGAACGACCGGGTGATGACCGCCTTCACGCCCAGCAACTGCGTGCCCTTGGCCGCCCAGTCGCGTGACGAACCGGTGCCGTACTCTTCGCCACCGAACACCACCGTCGGGGTGTTCTCGCCCATGTACTTCATGGCGGCGTCGTAGATCGAGAGCTGTTCGCCGCTCGGTTGATGAATCGTCACGCCGCCTTCCACGCGCGAGCCGTCCGCCTTTGGCGGGATCATCAGGTTCTTGATGCGAACGTTCGCGAACGTGCCGCGCATCATGACTTCGTGATTGCCGCGACGCGAGCCGTAGCTGTTGAAGTCGGCCTTGAGCACGCCATTCTCGAGCAGCCACTTGCCTGCCGGCGAGGTTTCCTTGATCGAGCCTGCCGGGCTGATGTGGTCGGTCGTGACCGAGTCGCCGAACACGCCCAGTGCGCGAGCACCGTGAATCGGCTTGATGTCGGCGTTCGGCTCCATCGTGAAGCCTTCGAAGAACGGCGGCTCGGCAATGTAAGTCGACGCCGGCCAATCGTAGACCTGGCCCTTCGAACCCTTGACCTTGGCCCACAGCGGGCTCGGCTCCTTGACGGAATCGTAGTTGGCCTTGAACACCTTGGCGTTCATCGCGTACTTCATCAGCTTGTGAATCTCTTCGCTGGTCGGCCAGATGTCGCCCAGGAAAATTTCGCGGCCGCCACGGCCCTTGCCGACCGGCTCGGTCATCAGGTCGCGCGTGACGTTGCCGGCGATGGCGTAGGCCACGACCAGCGGGGGAGATGCGAGGAAGTTGGCGCGGATGTTCGGGTGAATGCGCGCCTCGAAGTTGCGGTTGCCCGAGAGCACGGCGGCCGCCACCATGTCGTTCTTCGTGATCGTCTCGTTCAGTTCGGCCGTCAGATCGCCGGCGTTGCCGATACAGGTCGTGCAGCCATAAGCCGTCACGCCGAAGCCGAGTTTCTCGAGGTACGGCAGCAGGCCCGCCGCTTCCAGATACTCAGTCACCACGCGGCTTCCCGGGGCGAGCGAGGTCTTGATGTGCGGAGCCACCGTCAGGCCGGCTTCCACGGCCTTCTTCGCGAGCAGGCCGGCGGCGAGCAACACGCTCGGATTCGACGTGTTCGTGCACGATGTGATGGCCGCGATCAGGACATCGCCGTTGTTCACGTCGATGCCGCTAGCCGTCTTGTACGTCGTCTCGAGTTGTTCCTTGGTGAGGTTGAAACCGTTCTCCGACACGGGCTTGGTGAACAGGTCCTTGAACGTCGCCTTCACGTTGCCGATTTCGATACGGTCCTGCGGACGCTTCGGACCGGCCAGCGACGGCGCGACCGTACCCAGATCCAGCGTGAGGGTCTTCGTGTAATCGATGCTGTTCGTCTTCGGCACGCCGAACAGGTTCTGGGCCTTGAAGTACGCTTCGAATGCGTCGATTTCCGCCTTCGTACGGCCCGTGCCTTCGAAGTAGTCGATCGTCTTCTCGTCGACCGGGAAGAAGCCCATTGTGGCGCCGTATTCCGGCGCCATGTTGGCGATCGTGGCGCGATCCGGCAGCGCCAGGCTCGACGTGCCTTCGCCGAAGAATTCGACGAACTTGCCGACGACCTTCTCGCGACGCAGCATTTCGGTGATCGTGAGCACCAGGTCGGTGGCGGTCACGCCTTCACGCAGACGGCCCGTGAGTTCCACGCCGACGACGTCAGGCGTCAGGAAGTACACCGGCTGGCCGAGCATGCCGGCTTCGGCTTCGATGCCGCCCACGCCCCAGCCCACCACGCCGATACCGTTGATCATGGTCGTGTGGCTGTCCGTGCCCACGAGCGTGTCCGGGTAGTACACGTCGTCCTTCTTGTGCACGCCGCGCGCGAGATATTCCAGGTTCACCTGGTGGACGATGCCATAGCCCGGCTGCACGACGCCGAACGTGTCGAACGCCTGCATCCCCCACTTCATGAACTGATAGCGCTCGTTATTGCGCTGGAATTCCAGTTTCATGTTCAGGTCGAGCGCCTTCTTTTCGCGGAAGTGATCGATCGTGACCGAGTGGTCGACAACCAGATCCACCGGCACCAGCGGCTCGATACGCTTCGGGTTCGTGCCCTGGCGCTCTGCGACATTACGCATTGCGGCCAGGTCGGCAAGCAGCGGCACACCGGTGAAGTCTTGCAGCACGACCCGCGCGACGACGAACGGAATCTCGTCGGTACGCTCGGCATGCGGTTGCCAGTTGGCCAGTTGCTTGACGTGCTCTTCGGTCACCTTCTTGCCGTCGCAGTTACGCAGCACGGACTCGAGAACGATGCGAATCGACACCGGCAGGCGCTCGACGTTGACACCCAGGGCTTTGCCCAATTGGGGCAGCGAATAGAACTTGCCTTTCTTGTTACCGCCGAGCTTGAACTCTTTCAGCGTTTTGTGGAGGTTGTGGGCCATGATCTTTCCTTGAGTGATACAGAAAAACAAAGCAGTGGTGAAGCAATGGGTGGGGGCGGCATTGCGCGAGCACCCTCATGAGCGCCCGCTGCGATGCCTGTGCGTCGATCTTCCGGCGCACCGGATACTACGATCCTTCAGAAGCTACAGCAGGAAAGCGGCTGGCGCATTACGGGAACCGAATCGGTGTCGAGACCGGGCACGCGCTCAGTTCGTCACCTTGATCAGTTCGTTCGATTGCGTCGGCGCGAGCTTGTTTTGATCTGCCATCGCCTGCGTCATGCATTCGTCAGCCAGACGGCTGCCGCCATCGCGGTGGGTGAAGAGCATTGCCTTGGCCGGAATCACGACCAGGTCCATGCCGCTCGCGGCGTCATAGAAACGGTCTGCGCCCGTCGTCGTCTGCTGACGCGGAAGGCGGTAATTGCGGCCTTCCCAGAACATCGTCAGGATCTGGTCGCGCTTCATGTCACCCTTGATGTACAACTTATTGTTCTCCTTGCAGCTCCAGAGTTCCGAGCCTTCGTCCGGTTGCGCCGGAGCAGCGGCAACGGCGGCCTTCTTCTTGGCCGGTGCCTTCTTCTTCGGGGCTGCCTTCTTGGTCGTGGTCTTGCTTGCCGGTTCGGCGGCAAATGCCGTCGGCAGGACGGCAACAGAACACAGGGCAACCAGCGCAGTCAGGCAAAGCTTCTTCATGGTGGGTCTCTCCAGAGGGTATTAACCGACATTCCGTAAAAGCGCAGATTATCGTACGAAGTCTGCGTCGTTCGACGTCACCACACAAATTTTTTCAATTCCTTTCACGCAAGCGCGACGAGCGGCGGCGGCGGGAGCCGGCGACGCTATCGTTGGTGTTGCGGTGCGGAATTCGGCACTTCGCCGGACTGGACGGCGCTTCGCGAGCGATGCGTGCAGCCAGGCGTGCATCGTAAAAGGCGGGAAGCGTCGTGGGCGGAATGCTTGGCGAAACGGGCGTGAAACGAGCGCGAAATGAGCGCAAAATGAACGCGGTGCGGCGCGCATGGGGGCGTGCGGGATCGGGCGCGGTACGCTTGTCGCGGGCACTGCGCCATCGCCGGTCACCCGGCGCGGGGCATGGCTTGCGGCAATCGGACGCTGCATTCGCTTGGCCAAGAAATCGCTCGATGAGGCGTGAGGGAGTGGCGGGAGCATAACGCACAGGCCGGTGAGCTTGCTGGCCGGTTGCGGCGCGTTGTCACTCCGAATTCAAGGAACGTTCGGGTACTGCCTGCTGCGCGATGATACGAGACGATACGGAGTGATGCTGCGTGGTGCGGGAGTTGCGCCGGCACTGGGGGTAGCCGCCGGCGCAGTCCCGGCCCGTTGCGGCGCTTTTGGCGTCGCGCGGGGCCGGCTTCCCGGGGAAGTTCCGGGAAGAATCAGCCCAGCAGATGTGCCACGCCGGCGCGCTCTTCTTCAAGCTCTTTCAGCGTGAAGTCCATCTTTTCACGCGAGTAGGCGTCGATTTCGAGGCCTTCCACGCGCTTGTACTTGCCGTTTTCGCAGATCACCGGCACGCCGTAGATCACATCTTGCGGAATGCCGTACGAGCCATCCGACGGAATACCCATCGTGACCCACTTGCCGTTCGAGCCCAGCACCCAGTCGTGGATGTGGTCGATGGCGGCGTTGGCGGCCGAGGCGGCCGACGACAGACCGCGGGCTTCGATAATGGCGGCGCCGCGCTTGCCGACGGTCGGCAGGAACACGTCGTTGTTCCACACGTCGTCGTTGATCATGGCCTTGACGCTCTGGCCGTCGATCGTGGCGAAGCGGTAGTCGGCGTACATCGTCGGCGAGTGGTTGCCCCACACGGCCAGCTTTTCGATGCTGGCGACCGGCTTGCCGGTCTTGGCGGCGATTTGCGACAGGGCACGGTTGTGGTCCAGGCGCAGCATCGCGGTGAAGTTTTCCTTCGGCAGGTTCGGTGCCGACTTCATGGCGATGTAGGCATTGGTGTTGGCCGGGTTGCCGACCACCAGCACCTTGACGTTGCGGCTGGCGACTTCGTCCAGGGCCTTGCCCTGCACCGTGAAGATCGCGCCGTTGGCTTCGAGCAGATCCTTGCGCTCCATGCCCTTCGAACGCGGACGGGCGCCAACCAGCAGGGCGACGTCGGCATCCTTGAATGCGACCTTCGGATCGTCGGTCACGACCACGCCTTGCAGCAGCGGGAACGCGCAGTCTTCGAGCTCCATCACAACGCCCTTGACGGCGGCTTGAGCTTGCGGGAGGTCGAGCAGTTGCAGGATGACGGGCTGATCCTTGCCGAGCATGTCGCCATTGGCGATACGGAACAGCAGGGAGTAGCCGATTTGGCCAGCGGCGCCGGTGACGGCGACACGCATTGCGGGTTTTGCCATGAGAATCTCTCCAGACGTGTACAAATTCCTGCGAAGCTCAGGATAGGCTCGCCGTCCGGGTGGCAACTCTTGCCAGGCTGACAGCGCCGCGTCACATGAAGCTTCTAAAATTCCTTGACCTACGGAAGCTTGCGGGCTGTGCGGGGTGTGCTGCCGTCGACGTGTGAAGCACCGGACGCTCTTATCTTATAAGATAGCCGTGCTGCGGCCGCAGGCCCCTGTTAGCCCGCGCCAGTGTAGGAGTCGCCACAACGAATGTCAACTCTATCTTATGTCTTATATAAGACATAGGATTATTGCTGTTATTCGATGGACGAAGGTCTTGATTTGTGGTCAAATCCCCGCCATGAATGCGAACGTTCGCGACACATCCAACACCACGCCGCCTGTCGACGCCCCACAGCGATCTGACGGCGCGCGCGACGCCGTGCCGGCCGCTCAGGCCTTGCCGGGGGCTGCCGGAGCGTCGCCGACCTTCAGCCCGCTATACCAGCAGATCAAGGGGCTCATTACCCAGAGCCTGCAAGCCGGCGAATGGAAGCCCGGCGAAATCATCCCCAGCGAAGTCGATCTGGCCTCACGTTACAAGGTGAGCCAGGGAACGGTGCGCAAGGCCATCGACGAACTGGCCGCCGAGAATCTCCTCGTGCGCAGGCAGGGGCGCGGTACCTTCGTCGCGACCCATCACGAAGACCGGGTGCAGTTCCGGTTTCTGCGTCTCGCGCCCGATTCGGGCGAACCCCATCACCCGCCCAGCCGCCTGATCGAGTGCCGCCGTATGCGCGCACCGGCCGAAATCGCGCGTCAGCTTGAGTTGCGTGCCGGCGATGGCGTGATTCTGATTCGCCGCATGATGGATTTCTCGGACCGCCCGACGGTGCTCGACGAAATCTGGCTGCCGGGCTCGCTGTTTCGTGGGCTGACTGCGGAAAAACTCAATGAATACAAGGGGCCGATGTACGGCCTGTTCGAAGATGAATTCGGCACGCGCATGATTCGCGCCGTGGAAAAAGTCCGTGCAGTGGCCGCGGACGACATGACGGCGGATTTGCTCAAGGTGCCGAAGGGTTTCCCGTTGCTGAGCGTGGAGCGTGTTTCGTTCACCTACGGCGACAAACCGGTGGAAGTCCGCCGGGGCTGGTATGTCACCACGGAACATCATTACCAAAACGAACTGAGTTGACGGATTCGGTCGGCGAATTCGGTCTGCAATTGCATTGAGAGGGTAGGGCGACTTTTCCGGGGGCGTGCCGGTGTCGTGGCCGGCGGGTGCCTGAGAGTCGAGGCTTGGGGGCGGCGTGTCGTGCGCCGTTGGCAGGAATTTCCGAACCATTGGAACCGGTATGGTGCAACGCACTAGAATCGGCGCTAAAATTCGGAGTTGATGTAACTACATGGGGTCTAGCATGGCTGAAGTGGTAAAAAAAGAGCGGCCAGTCTACAGGAATATTGGTATCGGACAGATTGTCTCGTACCGTCTCCCGCCGGCTGGTATCGTTTCGATTCTGCACCGTATTAGCGGTGTCATCTTGTTCCTTCTGTTGCCGTTCGCACTGTATTTGTTCGAACAGAGCCTCACGTCGGAACTGACCTTCGACACGCTTCGAAGCGTCGCCTCCAACTGGTTTGTCAAGCTCGTCATCCTGGCGTTGTCGTGGGGCTTCCTGCAGCACTTCTGTGCCGGCGTGCGCCACCTGCGCATGGACTTCAATCACGACGCAGTGAGCAAGGAAGCCGGCAAGAACTCGGCGGTGGTGGTCCTCGCCGTGTCGCTGGTGCTGACGCTGGCCGTGGCTCTCAAGCTTTTCGGAGCGTTCTAAGATGGCACAGAACAATATCGGTTCGAAGCGCCTCGTCGTTGGCGCCCACTACGGCCTGCGCGACTGGATTGCCCAGCGCATGACCGCGGTCATCATGGCCGTCTATACCGTGATCCTGCTGGTGTGGTTCTTCATCGCCAAGGACTTCTCCTACGAAGGCTGGGCCGGCATCTTCTCGCATCAGTGGATGAAGCTCGCCACGTTCGTCACGCTGCTCGCGCTGTTCTATCACGCGTGGGTCGGTGTGCGCGACGTCTGGATGGACTACGTCAAGCCCGTCGGTGTGCGACTGGCGCTGTACGCGCTGACGATCGTCTGGCTGCTGGCTTGTGCCGGCTACGCCGCCCAGATTCTGTGGAGAGTGTAAAGAATGGCTGCAATTAAAAATTCGCTGCCGCGCCGCCGCTTTGACGTCGTCATCGTGGGCGCAGGTGGTTCGGGCATGCGCGCTTCGCTGCAACTGGCCAAGGCCGGTCTGTCGGTGGCAGTGCTGTCCAAGGTGTTCCCCACCCGTTCGCATACCGTGGCCGCTCAGGGCGGCATTGGCGCTTCGCTCGGCAACATGAGCGAAGACAACTGGCATTACCACTTCTACGACACCATCAAGGGTTCCGACTGGCTCGGCGACCAGGATGCGATCGAGTTCATGTGCCGTCAGGCGCCGAATGCCGTCTACGAGCTGGAACACTTCGGCATGCCGTTCGACCGTAACCCGGACGGCACGATTTACCAGCGTCCGTTCGGCGGTCACACGGCCAACTACGGCGAGAAGCCCGTCCAGCGCGCTTGCGCGGCTGCCGACCGCACCGGTCACGCGCTGCTGCACACGCTGTATCAGCAAAACGTCGCGGCCAAGACCCATTTCTTCGTCGAGTGGATGGCCCTCGACCTGATCCGCAACGAAGAGGGCGACGTCCTCGGCGTGTCGGCGCTGGAACTCGAGACCGGCGAAGTCTACCTGCTCGAAGGCAAGTGCACGCTGTTCGCCACCGGCGGTGCCGGTCGCGTTTATGCGGCGTCGACCAATGCGTTCATCAACACCGGTGACGGGCTGGGCATGGCTGCTCGCGCAGGCATTCCGCTCGAAGACATGGAATTCTGGCAATTCCACCCGACCGGCGTGGCCGGCGCGGGCGTGCTGATTACCGAAGGCGTGCGCGGCGAAGGCGGTATTCTGCGTAATTCGAACGGCGAGCGCTTCATGGAGCGCTACGCGCCGACGCTGAAGGATCTGGCGCCGCGTGACTTCGTGTCGCGTTCGATGGACCAGGAAATCAAGGAAGGCCGGGGTTGCGGCCCGAACGGCGACTACGTGCTGCTCGACCTCTCGCACATCGGTGCCGAGACGATCATGAAGCGTCTGCCGTCGATTCGCGAAATCGCTCTGAAGTTCGCCAACGTCGACGCGATCAAGGAGCCGATCCCCGTCGTGCCGACCATCCACTATCAGATGGGCGGTATTCCGACGAACTACAACGGTCAGGTCGTGGTGCAGAAAGATGGCTCGTCGGTGCCCGTCAACGGCTTCTACGCAGTGGGCGAATGCTCGTGCGTGTCGGTCCATGGCGCTAACCGTCTGGGTACGAACTCGCTGCTCGACCTCGTGGTGTTCGGCCGCGCTGCCGGTAACCACATCGTGGACTTCGTCAGGAACCACGGCGAACACAAGCCGCTGCCCGCCGATGCCGGCGAGAACGCACTGGCGCGTCTGGGCCGTCTCGAAGCATCGAGTTCGGGCGAGTACGCACAGGACATTGCCAACGACATTCGCGCGACGATGCAAAAGCACGCCGGCGTGTTCCGTACTTCGGACCTGCTCAAGGAAGGCGTGGACGAGATCAAGCAAGTGGCCGAGCGCGTGTCGCACGTCCACCTGAAGGACAAGTCGAAGGTGTTCAATACGGCGCGTATGGAAGCGCTGGAAGTCGACAACCTGATCGAAGTGGCCAAGGCCACCATGATTGCAGCGGAAGCCCGTAAGGAAAGCCGTGGTGCGCACGCGCACAGCGACTATCCGGAGCGCGACGACGCCAACTGGATGCGCCACTCGCTGTTCTTCAGCGAAGGCAACCGTCTGGAATACAAGCCGGTGCAGATGAAGCCGCTGACCGTCGACTCCGTTCCGCCCAAGGCGCGTACGTTCTAAGGGATTCGCAAGATCATGAAACGCATTTTTGAAGTCTACCGCTACGATCCGGACAAGGACGCTGCACCGTACATGCAGACCTACGAGGTCGAACTCGACGGTCACGAGCGCATGCTGCTCGACGCTCTGGTCAAGCTCAAGAAGATCGACGAAGGCATCGCTTTCCGCCGCTCGTGCCGCGAAGGCGTATGCGGTTCGGACGCGATGAACATCAACGGCAAGAACGGTCTGGCCTGCCTGACCAACATGAACGATCTGCCGAACAAGATCGTGCTCAAGCCGCTGCCGGGTCTGCCCGTCATTCGCGATCTGATCGTGGACATGACGCACTTCTTCAACCAGTACCACTCGATCAAGCCGTACCTCATCAACCCCGAGCCGGCGCCGGAGAAGGAGCGTCTGCAATCGCCCGAACAGCGCGATGAGCTCGACGGTCTGTACGAGTGTATTCTGTGCGCGTCGTGCTCGACGTCGTGCCCGAGCTTCTGGTGGAACCCGGACAAGTTCGTTGGCCCGGCCGGTCTGCTCCAGGCTTACCGCTTCATCGCGGATAGCCGCGACACGGCGACCAACGAGCGGCTGGACAACCTGGAAGACCCGTACCGTCTGTTCCGCTGCCACACGATCATGAACTGTGTCGACGTTTGCCCGAAGGGTCTGAACCCGACGAAGGCTATCGGCAAGATCAAGGAGCTGATGGTGCGTCGCGCCGTCTGATTCGACGATCATGCCGGATAACACTCACCAGTCCGATCCGGTAAAACGTGCCCGCCTGCGCTGGCGGGCACGCCGCGGTTTGCTGGAAAACGACCTCATCCTCGAACGATTCTTCGCCAAGTACGAAGCCTCGCTGACCGACGAGGATGTGGGCGCCCTCACGAAGTTGCTCGATCTGAGCGATAACGATTTGATGGATCTGCTGCTAGCGCGTAAAGAGCCCGAGGCGGATCTGGACGGGCCGGACGTGCGGCGCCTGCTGGCGCTTCTGCGTGCCGTGTAGGGGTTTTGGAATTTTTTTGAGGAAGCGATATGACTCCGTCTGATGTTAAAGCCACCCTATCTTTCTCTGACGATTCGCCCAGCGTAGAGCTGCCGATTTATCAGGGGACGATGGGCCCGGATGTGATTGACATCCGCAAGCTGTACGGCCAGACCGGCAAATTCACGTATGACCCCGGCTTCATGTCGACGGCGTCGTGCAATTCCGCCATCACCTACATCGATGGCGACAAGGGTGAGCTGCTGTACCGCGGCTACCCGATCGAGCAGCTGGCGACCCACTGCGACTTCCTCGAAACCTCGTACCTGCTGCTCAAGGGCGAACTGCCCAACGCGGCACAGAAGAAGGAATTTGTCGACACCGTGACCCGTCACACGATGGTTCACGAGCAGATGAACTTCTTCTTCCGTGGCTTCCGTCGCGACGCCCACCCGATGGCCGTGCTGACCGGCTCGGTCGGTGCCCTGTCGGCGTTCTACCATGACTCGCTGGACATCAATAACCCGAACCACCGCGAAGTGTCGGCGATTCGTTTGATCGCCAAGCTGCCGACGCTCGTCGCCATGGCGTACAAGTACAGCATCGGTCAGCCGTTCGTGTACCCGAGCAACGACCTGTCGTACAGCGCGAACTTCATGCGCATGATGTTCGCGAACCCGTGCGAAGAGTACAAGGTCAACGACGTGCTGGTGCGCGCTCTGGACCGTATCCTGATCCTGCACGCCGATCACGAGCAGAACGCTTCGACCTCGACCGTCCGTCTGGCCGGCTCGTCGGGCGCCAACCCGTTCGCCTGTATCGCTGCCGGTATCGCATGTCTGTGGGGTCCGGCGCACGGTGGAGCGAACGAAGCCGCGCTGAACATGCTCGAACAGATCGGTTCGCCGGACAAGATCCCCGAATTCATCAAGCAGGTGAAGGACAAGAATTCGGGCGTGAAGCTGATGGGTTTCGGTCACCGCGTGTACAAGAACTACGACCCGCGCGCCAAGCTCATGCGCGAGACGTGCTACGAAGTGCTCAACGAACTCGGCCTGCACGACGACCCGCTGTTCAAACTGGCCATGCAGCTCGAAAAGATCGCCCTGGAAGACGAGTACTTCGTGTCGCGCAAGCTGTACCCGAACGTCGACTTCTACTCGGGTATCGTTCAGCGCGCGCTGGGTATCCCGACCTCGATGTTCACCTGCATTTTTGCGCTGGCCCGTACCGTGGGCTGGATCGCGCAGTGGAACGAGATGATCGGCGAGCCGGATCAGAAGATCGGTCGTCCGCGTCAGCTGTTCATCGGTCACACGCCGCGCGAAGTCGCGCCGATCGACAAGCGCTAAGCCCTGTCGAGGCGTCCGGCACGGCCCCCGCTTGCCGTGCCGGCACCGCAACCTTGCCGAAACGGCAAGGCGGTGCGGCCCGCAACGAGCCCTCGTTGCGCTATATTCGAATTCACGGCACAGGCTGCCGTGATTCGCACAAATCCCCGGTTCATCGTGCGTTTACCGCCCGGTTTTCCGGGGATTTCGTATTCCGCCGGCGCGAAAGCGCTATGGCATAATCAAAAGTTCACAGAACGATATTCCGCGTTCTCAGAACGACAATTTCGCCCCGCGTTTTTATCATGGCCAAGACGCTGTATGACAAGTTGTGGGATGCACACGTCGTGCATACCGAGGACGATGGCACGACCGTGCTTTACATCGACCGTCATCTGTTGCATGAGGTGACCAGTCCGCAGGCGTTTGAGGGCCTAAAACTCGCGCAGCGTCCGGTCTGGCGCCTCTCGGCCAACCTTGCCGTGTCGGACCATAACGTGCCGACCACCGACCGCACGCAAGGCATTGCCGACCCGGTCTCGCGTCTGCAAGTCGATACGCTCGACGCGAACTGCGACGGATTCGGCATTACCCAATTCAAGATGAACGACGTCCGTCAGGGCATCGTGCACGTGATCGGACCGGAGCAGGGCGCGACGTTGCCCGGCATGACGGTCGTCTGCGGCGACTCGCACACGTCCACGCATGGCGCCTTCGGCGCGCTGGCGTTCGGGATCGGCACGTCGGAAGTCGAGCACACGCTTGCCACGCAGACCTTGCTCATGAAGAAGAGCAAGAACATGCTGGTGAAGGTCGAAGGCACGCTGCCGCGCGGCTGTTCCGCGAAGGATATCGTGCTGGCCGTCATCGGCCGGATCGGCACGGCGGGCGGCACCGGTTACACCATCGAGTTCGCCGGTTCGGCCATCCGCTCGCTCACCATGGAAGGCCGCATGACCGTGTGCAACATGGCCATCGAGGCGGGGGCGCGTGCCGGTCTGGTCGCGGTGGACGACACGACGATCAATTACGTGAAGGGCCGTCCGTTCGCCCCGACCGGCGTGGAATTCCAGCAGGCCGAGGCCTACTGGCGCACATTCCATACCGACGCCGGAGCGGCTTTCGACCACGTGGTCGAAATCGACGCCAACACGCTGCGCCCGCAAGTGAGCTGGGGCACGTCGCCTGAAATGGTGGTGAGCATCGAGGACCGCGTGCCGGATCCCGAGAAAGAAAAGGACCCCGTCAAGCGCAGCGCCATGGAGCGCGCGCTCGAGTACATGGCGCTCACGCCGGACACCCCGATGGCGAGCATCAACATCGACAAGGTGTTCATCGGTTCGTGCACGAACTCGCGTATCGAAGACATCCGTGCCGCGGCCTACGTCGTGAAGAAGCTCGGTCGACGTGTCGCGTCGAACGTGCGTCTGGCGATGGTTGTGCCGGGTTCCGGTCTCGTGAAGCAGCAGGCCGAGCAGGAAGGTCTGGACAAGGTTTTCAAGGCGGCGGGCTTCGAGTGGCGCGAGCCGGGTTGCTCGATGTGTCTGGCGATGAACGCCGACCGTCTGGAGGCGGGCGAGCGTTGTGCGTCGACGTCGAACCGTAACTTTGAAGGCCGTCAGGGCGCGGGCGGGCGTACCCATCTGGTGAGCCCGGCGATGGCGGCGGCGGCGGCCATCGAAGGCCATTTCGTGGACGTGCGCCGTCTCGTCTGACGCGCACGCATCGATTTATCCGTTGTTTGACAATTTCTTTGATAGAGACAACACCATGAAGAAACTGTGGACGCTGATCGGTGCGGTGCTGCTGTTGGGCGTGGCAGGTTGCAACACGATGGCCGGGCTTGGCAAGGATACCCAAGCCGCCGGCTCGGCCCTCGAGAACGCCGCGAAGAAGTGATGCGACGGTGCGTGTCGCGGGCAAGGGTCAAAGGGGCCCAAGTCCGGCGCACGCCTTTGAGATTCTCGGTTTTGACGGCGCTGTCCCTAAGCGGCAGGTCGTGACCGAACTGTTTTGATCAGGTGGTTCGTGATGGAAAAATTTACCGTCCATACGGGGTTGGTGGCACCGCTGGATCGCGAGAACGTGGATACCGATGCGATCATCCCCAAGCAATTCCTGAAGTCGATCAAGCGCACGGGCTTCGGCCCGAATCTGTTCGACGAGTGGCGTTATCTCGATGTAGGTCAGCCGGGCCAGGATTGCAGCAAGCGTCCGCTCAACCCGAATTTCGTGCTCAACCAGCCGCGCTTCCAGGGCGCAACGGTGCTGCTCGCGCGCAAGAACTTCGGCTGCGGCAGCTCGCGCGAGCATGCGCCGTGGGCGTTGCAGCAGTATGGCTTTCGGGCCGTGATTGCGCCGAGTTTCGCCGACATCTTCTTCAATAACTGCTACAAGAACGGGCTGCTGCCGATCGTGTTGTCCGAGATGCAGGTCGATCATCTGTTCAACGAGACGGCGGCGTTCAATGGCTATCAGTTGACCATCGATCTGGACAAGCAGGCGGTGATCACGTCGGACGGCCGTGCCTACGAGTTCGATATCGCACCGTTTCGCAAATATTGCCTGGTGAACGGTTTCGACGACATCGGCCTGACGCTGCGTCACGCCGACAAGATTCGCGCCTACGAGGCCGAGCGGCTCGCCAGGCAGCCGTGGCTCGCAACGCGTTTGCCGGGTTGAGACCCGCGCACGCAGGGCACATCCAAGGAGATTGCATGAAAATCGCTGTGTTGCCGGGTGACGGCATTGGTCCGGAAATCGTGACGGAAGCCGTCAATGTGCTCAACGCACTTGGCGAAAAGTTCGAGCTGGAAGAAGCGCCGGTCGGCGGCGCAGGTTACGAGGCGGCGGGTCATCCGCTGCCGGACGCGACGCTGAAGCTGGCCAAGGAAGCGGATGCGATCCTGTTCGGCGCCGTCGGCGACTGGAAGTACGACTCGCTCGAGCGCGCGCTGCGCCCCGAGCAGGCGATTCTGGGTTTGCGCAAGCATCTGCAACTGTTCGCCAACTTCCGTCCGGCCATCCTGTACAAGGAACTGGCAGAGGCTTCGAGCCTCAAGCCGGAGATCGTGGCAGGCCTCGATATCCTGATTATTCGCGAGTTGAACGGCGATATTTACTTCGGGCAGCCCAAGGGCTTCCGTCAATCGCCGGACGGGGCTTTCGAGGGGGCACGCGAAGGTTTTGATACCATGCGCTATAGCGTGCCGGAAGTGGAGCGTATCGCACACGTGGCGTTCCAGGCAGCCGCCAAGCGCGACAAGCGTCTTTGCTCGGTCGACAAGGCCAACGTGCTGGAGACTTCGCAACTGTGGCGCGACACGATGATCGAGGTCGCGAAGCAGTATCCGGACATCGAGTTGTCGCATATGTACGTCGATAACGCCGCGATGCAACTGGTCAAGGCCCCCAAGAACTTCGACGTGGTGGTGACGGGTAACATGTTCGGAGATATCCTGTCGGACGAAGCCGCGATGCTCACGGGCTCGATCGGCATGCTGCCCTCGGCGTCGCTGGATGCCAACAACAAGGGGCTGTACGAACCGTCGCACGGTTCGGCCCCCGATATCGCCGGCAAGGGTGTGGCCAATCCGTTGGCGACGATCCTCTCGGCGGCCATGATGCTGCGTTACACGCTCGGCCGTGCCGAACAGGCCGACCGTATCGAGAACGCGGTGAAGAAGGTGCTGGCGCAGGGGTTGCGCACGCCCGATATCTGGCAGGAAGGCGCGACCAAGGTCGGTACGCGCGAAATGGGTGCGGCAGTGGTGGCCGCACTATAACGTTGACGGGGCGTCGGGAGACGCCCCTCGGCGCAATTGCAACGATAAGAGAGTGGATAAATGAAAACCGTAGGTCTGGTAGGTTGGCGGGGCATGGTCGGTTCGGTTCTGATGCAGCGCATGCAGCAGGAGAACGACTTTGCCTTGATCGAGCCGGTGTTTTTCAGCACCAGCAACGCGGGCGGCAAAGCCCCGTCGATGGCGAAGAACGAAACTTCGCTGAAAGACGCCAATGATGTCAACGAGCTGAAAAAATGCGACATCATCATTACCTGCCAGGGCGGTGACTACACAACGGATATCTTCCCGAAGCTTCGCGCCGCGGGTTGGAACGGTTACTGGGTGGATGCGGCATCGACGTTGCGCATGAAGGACGATGCGATCATCGTGCTGGACCCGGTCAACCTTGACGTCATCAAGAACGCGCTTACGAAGGGAACGAAGAACTTTGTCGGCGGCAACTGCACGGTCAGTTGCATGCTGATGGGGCTGGGCGGTCTGTTCCAGCACGGTCTGGTCGATTGGCTCACGTCGATGACGTATCAGGCGGCTTCGGGCGGCGGCGCGCAGCACATGCGCGAGCTGCTGACGCAGTTCGGCAAGATCAACGCCGAAGTCAAGGCGCTGCTCGACGACCCGCACTCGGCCATTCTCGAGATCGACCGCAAGGTGCTCGCCAAGCAGCACGCGCTCACGGCCGACGAAACCCGGCAGTTCGGTGTGCCGCTGGGTGGTAACCTGATTCCCTGGATCGACAAGGACCTGGGCAACGGCCAGTCGAAGGAAGAATGGAAGGGCGGCGCCGAGACCAACAAGATTCTGGGTCTGGGCGACGGTTTCCCGGGCACGCGCGCCATTCCGGTCGACGGTCTGTGCGTGCGTATCGGTGCAATGCGCTGTCATAGCCAGGCGCTGACCATCAAGCTTACGAAAGATGTGCCGTTAGACGAACTGACCGACATCATCGGCCAGGCGAACGACTGGGTGAAGGTGGTGCCGAACACGCGCGAAGCGTCGATGACGGATTTGACGCCCGCTGCCGTGACCGGCACGATGACGATCCCGGTGGGCCGCCTGCGCAAGATGTCGATGGGTCCGGAGTACCTGTCGGCATTCACGGTGGGCGATCAACTGTTGTGGGGCGCGGCGGAACCGCTGCGCCGCATGCTGCGGATCCTGCTCGACGCTTAAGCGTTGCAGCGTATCGGTAAGGCGTGAAGAACGGCGGCCCGCGAGGCCGCCGTCCGCGCTTTGGGAGGCGCCCGGTGTGGCACGGGCGCCAGTGACAAACGACTGACAGGCTAGACCAGACACAGTGCGGAAATACTCGACCGGCAAGCGCGCAAATTCGACCCGTAATTCGTTTCGCTTGAGTGCGGCGGCGGCTGTCTTGTGGAGCCTCGGGCTTCTCAATGCCGGGGCTGCGGAGTTCGGTCCGCAGCAGGTGCGCTCGGGGCCGGGCCAGCCGCTGCGTGCCGTGATCGTGCTGGGCAACGTATCGCAGGCGGAGGCCGACGGTTTGTCGGTCAAGCTTGCACCGCGTGAAGCCTTCCGGCAGGCTGGCCTGCGCTACGACCCCACGCTCGACAAGCTCTCCGTGTCGATCTCGCCCACGGGCGGGCGTGAGGCGGGCTACAGCGGCACGTATCTCGTACACGTCGACTCGGCCGAGCCGGTCGGCACGTCCTTCCTCGATCTGTTGCTGGTGCTCGAATGGCGCACGGGGCGTCAGTCCAACGCGGTGACGCTGTCGGCCATTCCCGAAGCCAGTGCGGGTCAGCCTCAGGCTGTCGTGCCTGCGGCGGCGAACGCGCAGACGTCCGCTGCTTCCACCGCGTCGAACGCACCGTCGACATCCGCGCCTTCGCGCCGCGCCGCCGGTCCGGCAACGGCGGAAGGCACGCGCAAGGTCGAGCGCGGCGATTCGTTGTCGTCCATCGCGCGCGAGTACACGGGCGGGGAAGGCGGCACGACGCTGGCGCAGATGATGACCGCGTTGTTCGAGGCGAACCGCTCGGCGTTCATTGGCAACGACCCGAACCGGCTGCGGCTGGGGGCGACGTTGACGCGTCCGGCCGATGCGCAGGTGCAGAGCGTTCCTGCCGCGCAGGCACGCAAATTCGTGTCGACGGCGCGAGAACAGTTTGATGCGTATCGCGCGCGGCTGGCCGAATCGACGGCGCAGCAGGGGGCGCCGGCCGCTGGCCGCAGTGCGCAGGGCGCGATCGAAGCGGGCAAGGCACCGGAAGCTGCCGTCCCCGCCACGCGCGATGAATTGAAGCTGTCGCGGCCCGGTAAGGCGGGCGCGGGCGGTACAGCCGGTCGCACCGGTGGCAGCGAAGAAGAGCAAATCGCCCAGGGCAAGGCGCAGGCCGAGGCCCAGGGCAGGGTGAGTGAGTTGCAGAAGAACGTAGCAGATCTTCAGAAGCTGTTGTCGGTCAAGAATCAGGCCGTCGCTAATCTGGAGCAGCAGGCCGCGACCGCTTCCGGGGTGGCCGCGCAGGAGAAGACGGCGAAATCCGCCGATGGCAAGACGATGAGCGCACCGTCCGGTAGCGTGGCCAGGCCGACGGCCGCCGCCGGAGCCAATGGCGACGCGAATACCGCAGGCGGCGCGCCCAGCGACGCGGCGGTGGCTGCGTCCGGCGCGGCAGCTTCGGCGGCCTTGGCAGACGCGAGCGCCTCCGAGGCGACGGCAGCGGCGCCGGCGAGCGATGTTGCCGTGGCACCCGCCAGCGCGCCGGCGGCCGAATCGAAGCCGGCGCCGAATGCGGGCATGAACTGGCGTGCGCTTACGCGGAATCCTTACGTGCTGCCGGGGGCGGGTGCGCTGGTGGCGTTGCTCGGCCTGTGGTGGCTGATGCGCCGTCGCCGTGCCGAACCGCCGGCCGGCCAGCCGGGACAGTATGACGATGGTCATGACGGGCAGCGCGACGCCGAGACGGGATCGGACCCGTCGTCGGGCGCTGCCGCGTTGGCTGGTGCGGCCGGTGTAGCCGCGGCCAGCGCTGCGGCCTTGTACGCGGCAAATCAGGGGCAAGCCGATGAGCATCTGCCTCCCGAGGCCGGCACGTCGTGGCCGGCGCCGGAGGACGACGTCGCCGCGCTGGAGGATGTTCAGCCGGATGCCGTCGCGAACGAAGCGGCCGGATCGGCCGAATTGAATGCATGGGAAGCCGAGCAGGATGCCCTGAGCGGCGAGGCGGCAGACGGGCTTGCCGAAGGATTGGACGATGCCTCGGCCGATGCGGCGCAAAACGAAGGCATCGGTGCGCCCGCAGAACCGCTCGTGACCGAAGCAAAGCATGCGGCACCGGCGGTGTCCGCCGCACCGCAAACGTCATCGGAAGCCGCCGGTGAGGCCGACATCGACTGGGACGCCGCCTTCGCCGAACAGGCGGGCGAGGTGCCCGTGGCCCATGACGATCCAGTGGATGCGACGTTGTCGTCGCTCGACGCGCCGGGAACCGCGGCCGCCATCGGCGGCGCGGCGGCTTCAGCGTCGTTGACGCCGTCGGCAGCGCGGACAGCCGAAGCGCCGAAGACAGGTGCGACGCCCGAGGGCGGTGTGGCAGGTATGCTGGGCGATCTCGATCTGGGCATTCCGGGCCAGCCGGCGAACGTCGGCACGATTTCGAGCGATGCGTTACCGTCGCTGAGCAAGGGCATCGGCTCGGTGCAATTTACGATGGCCCCCCCGGGCGACCCCCGTCTCGAGCAGGCGCACGGCGCCGATTCGGGCGATATGGCCGGCGCGTCGGACTCGATCGACTCGACCGATGCCGAGGACGATTTCGACGGCGAGTTGAGCGACGCCGATTTCGACGCCGCCATGCAGCAGGCCCAACAGTCCCAACAGCCCCAACAGGCTCCGCAGAGCGCGAGCATGTCGGAGGTGCCGCGCGGCTACGCCGATGCGGCGCATGAAGCGCCTTCGCTGCGTCCGATGTCGTTCGATTTGTCGGACTTCAGCCTCGATTTGAAGGGCGACGATGCCACATCGCCTGCGCCTGCATTCGTAGGCGCGCCGGCGCTGCCCGACGGCACCGGGCAGGAGGCGCTGATCGAGCACGTAACGCTGGACCCGCAGCAAGCACCGACGTCGCAGACGTCCTTCGCACAGGCCCCTGCCGCGCCGCAGGTGCCTCAGACGGTTCAGATGAATCAGGCGAGCGCACCGGTGCCGGACATTGCCGCGGCGACGCCGTCTTCCGAGCCGATTGCGCCACGTGCCGCGCCGCCGGACGTGCCTGACGAATTCCACACCAAGCTCGAACTGGCCACGGCATACCAGAGCATCGGCGACGACGAAGGCGCGCGGGAGTTGCTCGAGGAGGTGATTGCCGGTGGCGACGCGGCGCAGCAGTCGGTGGCGCGGGCGCGGCTGGCCGAGCTGGGCAAGTGACGACGTGGCGGGGAAATCGCGATCGCGATGTCCCGTCCGAACGACTGTACAAGACTGATTGACCGTAGTTTTTGGGCGCTCGTTGGTTGAGCGCCCATTTTTCTTTCTCCTATGCGAATCGCACTCGGTATCCACTACGACGGCACGGCGTTCTCCGGCTGGCAATCGCAGCCCCACGGCAATACCGTGCAGCAGGCGCTCGAAGCCGCACTGCGTGAATTCGGCGGCGTTGCGCTGCCGACAACGGTGGCGGGGCGCACCGATACCGGTGTTCACGGCATTGGGCAGGTCGTGCATTTCGACACCGATCTGGACCGGGCGATGTTCTCGTGGGTACGCGGCGTTAACGCGTTCCTGCCGAAAACCGTCGCCGTGCAGTGGGCTCAGGCGATGCCGGACGACTTCCACGCCCGTTTCTCCGCCTTCGAACGCACGTATTTTTACGTGCTCTACGCGAATCCGGTGCGCTCGCCGCTGCTGCACGGCCGCACAGGCTGGCTGCATACGCCGCTCGATCTCGACGCGATGCGCACGGCGAGCCGGGTGCTCGTGGGCGAGCATGATTTCTCGGCCTTCCGTTCGTCGGAATGTCAGGCCAAAACGCCGGTCAAGCACCTCTACGCCGTCGACATCGAGCAGCAGGGCGACTTCTTCATCTTCCGCTTTCGCGCCAGCGCCTTTTTGCATCATATGGTGCGCAACATCATGGGATGTCTGGTCTCGATCGGCCGGGGGCGTCAGCCGGCGAGCTGGATGACGCACGTGCTCGCGAGCGGCGACCGGCGTCAGGCGGCGCCGACGTTCATGCCGGACGGCCTCTATCTGGCACGGGTGGGGTATCCTGACCGATTCGACGTGCCCGAGCCCAACTGGGCGGCGTGGCCGTTCCCGATGCCATGGACAAGTTCATGAAATCTCGTACGCGTATCAAGATTTGCGGCCTGTCGCAGCCCGCCGACATCGATCACGCCGTTGCACTGGGCGTCGACGCCATCGGGCTCGTCTTTTACCCGCCCAGCCCCCGTTATGTGGATCTCGGGCGTGCAGCCGACCTGGCGCGCCGTGTGCCTTCCTATGTGAGCCTCGTGGGGCTGTTCGTGAATGCCGATGCAGATGAGATCGCCCGCGCCGTGGAGGCCGTGCCGCTCACCGCCCTGCAGTTCCACGGGGACGAAACCCCCGAGCAATGTGTGGCGTTGTCGGCGGCGGCGGGGAACCGCCCGTTCCTGCGCGCCATGCGTATCGGCCCGGAGACGAAAGACAGTGGCGATTTGCTACAATTCGCCAATGCGTACACCGCCGCGCAAGGCATCCTGCTCGACGCTCTGGTCGAGGGCTACGGCGGTGGAGGAAAGGTTTTCGATTGGTCACTTATTCCAAAAGACATCGCGCGTCGGGCCGTTTTGAGTGGTGGCTTGAACGCACACAACGTTGCTGATGCCATCCGCCGGGTGACGCCTTACGCCGTCGACGTATCGAGCGGTGTGGAGGCGTCGAGGGGCGTGAAGGATCACGCCCGCATGACGGCGTTCGTTCAGGCGGTGAACGCTGCCGACGCCGATAGCTAATGCAACCCGCCGGGGTGGCCCCAAGGGCCGTGGCGCCCGCCACCGAGCCGCCCTGGTAACGCGAAGAGTGACGACCATGTACGATTTGCCTGACGCCCACGGCCATTTCGGCCAGTACGGCGGTGTCTTTGTGGCCGAGACGCTGATTCACGCGCTCGACGAACTGCGCGAGGCTTATGCCAGATATCAGCAGGATCCGGCCTTCCTCGAAGAATTCCATTACGAACTGAAGCACTACGTCGGCCGTCCGTCGCCGATCTATCACGCCAGGCGCTGGAGCCAGGAACTGGGCGGCGCGCAGGTGTACCTCAAGCGCGAAGACCTGAACCATACGGGCGCGCACAAGGTGAACAACGTGATCGGTCAGGCGCTGCTCGCGCGTCGCATGGGCAAGCGCCGTGTGATCGCCGAGACCGGCGCCGGCCAGCACGGCGTGGCGACGGCGACGATCGCAGCGCGCTTCGGCATGGAGTGCGTGGTGTACATGGGCTCGGAAGACGTCAAGCGTCAGGCCGCCAACGTGTACCGCATGCAACTGCTCGGCGCGACCGTCGTGCCGGTGGAATCCGGTTCGAAGACGCTCAAGGACGCCCTCAACGAAGCCATGCGCGACTGGGTGACGAACGTCGAAAACACGTTCTACATCATCGGCACCGTGGCCGGCCCGCATCCGTATCCGATGCTCGTGCGCGACTTCCAGAGCGTGATTGGCGAAGAGTGCAAGGTCCAGATGCCCGAACTAGCCGGCCGTCAGCCCGATTACGTGCTGGCCTGCGTGGGCGGCGGTTCGAACGCGATGGGTATTTTCTACCCGTACATCGACGTGCCGGACGTGAAGCTCGTGGGCGTGGAAGCGGCGGGCGACGGCATCGAAACCGGCCGCCACGCGGCGTCCATCATCGGCGGCACGCCCGGCGTGCTGCACGGCAACCGGACTTATCTGCTGCAAGACGCCAACGGTCAGATCACCGAGACGCATTCGATCTCGGCCGGCCTGGACTATCCGGGTGTCGGCCCGGAGCACGCATGGCTGCACGACATCAAGCGTGCCGAGTATGTGGGCATTACCGATACGGAAGCGTTGCGGGCCTTTCACGACTGCTGCCGGATCGAGGGCATCATCCCCGCACTGGAGTCGAGCCACGCGCTCGCTTATGCGTGCAAGCTGGCGCCGACCTTGCCGAAGGAACAGATCGTGCTGGTCAATCTCTCGGGACGCGGCGACAAGGATATGCACACCGTGATGGCGCTGGCCAGGCCGGCGCCCACGGCCGCATAACGCGAACCGCGAGACGCCACCGATCCCAAGCACCCGACTCAGATTAAGGACACCAGAACCAGCATGACCGATCTGACTGATCGCAAGGCACCCAATGACGTCCCGGGGACCGAACGCTCCCTGGACGCCACCGAAGCGGCCGCCGCGCGTCTCGAGGCCATGGAAGCGGCCGGAGAACTGCGCGCGCGTTGGGCGCCGGGCGACATCACGTTGCGTCATGCGGACTTCCTGCAACATTTGCACGAACTGGAAGACGGCAGCGTCGACCTGATCCTTGCCGATCCGCCTTACGGCCTCGGCAAGGATTACGGCAACGATTCCGACAAACGTTCCGGCGAGGACTTTCTCGGCTGGACGTATGGCTGGCTCGAAGCAGCAATTCCGAAGCTCGCGCCGCGCGGCTCGCTCTACCTGTTCTGCACGTGGCAGTACGCCCCGGAACTGTTCGTGTTCCTCAAGCAGCGCATGCTGATGATCAACGAGATCATCTGGGATCGCCGAGTGCCCAGCATGGGCGGCAGTACGCGGCGGTTCTCGTCGGTGCACGACAACATCGGCTTTTTCGCGGTCTCGAAGGACTATTACTTCGACCTCGACGCCGTGCGCGTGCCCTACGATGCCGCGACGAAGAAAGCGCGCTCGCGCCGTATCTTCGAAGGCAGCAAGTGGCTGGAGCTGGGTTACAACCCCAAGGATCTGTGGTCGATCTCGCGATTGCACCGGCAAGACCCCGAACGCGTCGATCATCCGACGCAGAAACCGCTGCATATCATCGAGCGCATGGTGCTGGCCAGTTGCCCGCCCGGCGGTCTCGTGCTCGACCCGTTCATGGGCAGCGGCACGACCGCCGTGGCCTGCGCGCTGCATGGCCGGCGTTTCGTCGGCTATGAACTGAACGCGCACTACCACGCGCTCGCCAACCAACGACTTCAGAGACTTTCCGATCATGTCCCGCATTCAAGCCACGTTCCAAGCCTTGCAAGCGCAGGGTAAAAAGGGCCTCATTCCGTTCATTACCGCCGGCGATCCCGAGCCGGGCTGGACGGTCAAGCTGATGCACGCACTGGCAGACCATGGCGCCGACGTCATCGAGCTTGGCGTGCCGTTCTCGGACCCGATGGCCGACGGTCCCGTCATTCAACGCGCCTCCGAGCGTGCCCTGGCGCGCGGCGTGAGTCTGGCCGAAGTGCTCGGCTACGTGGCCACCTTCCGTCAGACGAACGACCGCACGCCTGTCGTGCTCATGGGGTACGCCAACCCGATCGAGGCCATGGGGCTCGATGCCTTCGCCGAGCGGGCCGCCAAGGCCGGTGTGGACGGCGTGCTGGTCGTCGATTACCCCCCGGAGGAGGCCGACGGCTTCGCCGGTGCGGTGCGCGCACACGGCATCGATCCGATCTTCCTGCTCGCGCCGACCTCGACGGACGCCCGGATTGCGGCAGTGGCGCGTCAGGCGAGCGGTTACCTGTATTACGTCTCGCTCAAGGGTGTGACGGGCGCGGCCAGCCTCGATACGGCCAGCGTGGCCGCGAAGATTCCCCAGATCAAGGCGCAGGCCCGCCTGCCGGTCGGTGTCGGCTTCGGGATTCGCGACGCCGAGACGGCCCGCGCGGTGGCCAATGTGGCCGACGCGGTGGTGATCGGCAGCGCCATCGTGCAGTTGCTGGAAAACACGCCACGTGATCTGGAGGGGCAGAACGCGGTAAAATCGCTGGCTGAATTTATTGGCGGTATCCGTCAGGCGCTCGACTCGGGCGCCAAATCGGCGTAAATTCGCGGCGTAAATTTACGGCGCAAGTTCACGGCAGAAGTTTGCCGTGTACGGGCGCTGTGGCGTCGTGCTGCGCGCCACGGCGCGGATACCGCCCGGTGAAACGCCGAATTGAAACGGCCGTATCGTCGCGACGACACGGCCGCCTTGAAATGCCCCGAAAGCGCCCGCTCCCTCCCGAGCGGGCGTTTGGCAAGGAGAAACTATGAGCTGGCTCGACAAGCTGCTGCCCCCGAAGATCAAGCAAACCGATCCGACGCAGCGCAACAAGAGCATCCCGGAAGGGCTGTGGATCAAGTGCCCGTCGTGCGAGGCCGTGCTGTATCGCGCCGACGTGGAAGCGAATCTGCACGTTTGCCCGAAGTGCGACCATCACATGCGAATCGGTGCGCGCGCGCGTCTCGACTCGCTGCTCGATGCCGAAGGCCGTTACGAACTCGGTCAGGAAATCGTGCCGGTCGACGCCCTGAAGTTCAAGGACAGCCGCAAGTATCCGGACCGCATCAAGGAAGCCATGGACGACACGGGCGAGACCGACGCCATGGTGGTGATGGGCGGCGCGATTCACACGTTGCCGGTCGTGGTGGCCTGCTTCGAGTTCTCGTTCATGGGCGGCTCGATGGGCTCGGTGGTCGGCGAGCGCTTCGTGCGCGGCGCACAGAACGCATTGGAGCAGGGCGTGCCGTTCATCTGCGTGACCGCTTCAGGCGGCGCGCGCATGCAGGAAAGCCTGCTTTCGCTCATGCAAATGGCAAAGACCACGGCCATGCTCACGAAGCTGGCCAACGCCAAGCTGCCGTTCATCTCCGTGCTGACCGACCCGACGATGGGCGGTGTGTCGGCCAGCTTTGCCTTCCTGGGCGACGTGGTGATCGCGGAACCCAAGGCGCTGATCGGCTTTGCCGGCCCGCGCGTGATCGAACAGACGGTGCGCGAGAAGCTGCCGGAAGGTTTCCAGCGCTCGGAGTTTCTGTTGCAAAAGGGCGCCATCGACATGATCGTCGACCGTCGCAAGCTGCGCGAGGAGATCGCTCGCCTGATCGCGCTGATGCAGTGCCAGCCGGCGGACGCCGTCGCCTGAGCTGCGATCGGTCACCTCGGGCGTTCGCGCGCCGTTGCGGTGCCCCCAAGGGCGGTGCAACGGCGTAGAATGACGCAACGCCACGCAGCGCTGCACCCGCGGCGCGTAAATGCATCACTTAGCAGGACAGAAGCGCGGACGTGAGTGACGTCCGCGTTTTGTTTTTCTGCACGCACATCATGCCGACATACTCCACTCTCGACGCCTGGCTCGCCCATCTGGAAACCGCTCATCCCGTGGGCATCGACATGGGCCTCGCGCGCATCGGGCGCGTGAAGGATGCCCTCGGGCTGACATTCCCATGCCCCGTCTTCACGATCGGCGGCACGAACGGCAAGGGCTCGACCTGCGCCATCATCGAAGCGATTCTGCTGTGCGCCGGTTACCGCGTGGGCTGCCACACGTCACCGCATCTGATCTCGTTCAACGAGCGTGCGCGCATCAATGGCGAGAACGTCGACGATGCCACGCTGCTGCCGCACTTCGAAGCCGTCGAAAATGCGCGTACGAGCTTCGACGAGCCGGTCTCGCTGACGTATTTCGAGTTCACCACGCTGGCGATCATGCACATGTTCGCCACGGCAGGTCTCGACGCCGTGATTCTTGAAGTGGGGCTGGGCGGGCGTCTGGACGCCGTGAACATCGTCGACGCCGACTGCGCGGTCATCACGAGCATCGACATCGATCACCAGCAATATCTCGGCGATACGCGCGAGGCGATCGCCATCGAAAAGGCGGGCATCTTCCGTTCGGGTAAGCCGGCCATCTGCGGCGACCCCATGCCGCCGGCCACGCTGATCTCCGAGGCCGAGCGTATCGGCGCCGACCTGTGGTTGTTCGGGCGCGATTTCAACTATCAGGGCGACAAGCAGCAATGGAGCTATGGCGGACGGCAGATGCGCCGCCCGGCGCTGGCCTATCCGGCGCTTCGCGGCGCCAACCAGTTGCTCAACGCGTCGGCGGCACTCGCCGCGCTCGAATCGATGCGTAGCGTGTTGCCGGTCTCGGCACAGGATATTCGCCTGGGGCTCGCGTCGGTCGAGTTGCCGGGGCGTTTTCAGGTGCTGCCGGGGCGTCCGGCCGTGGTGCTCGACGTGGCACACAACCCGCACGCCGCCGCTGCGCTGGGCCACAATCTCGACGGCATGGGCTTCTTTCCGTACACGTATGCCGTGTTCGGGGCGATGGCCGACAAGGACATCGAGGGCGTGCTGCGTCACCTTGTCGACAAGGTCGATCACTGGCGTTTGTGCGCGTTGCCGACCGAGCGCGCCGCGAGTCCGGCAGCGCTCGAAGAGAAGTTGCGGGCCGTGGGTTTCGTCGAAGATGCCGATCATTCGGTCGAAACCTTCGAATCCCCTGAGAATGCCTATGCCGCCGCGCTCGAGCAGTGCGGCGAGAATGATAGAATCGTGGTTTTTGGATCGTTCTTTACGGTAGCGGGTGTGATGTCGCATCGCAAATTGCAGCGGCACTGAAGCGTGACGGTGCGCGTGCCGTGACATTTGCTTACGAGAAATGTCATGCACACGGCGCACCAGATGCGCGATGATCGATCCAACGACGCAAGTTTCGACCTGAGCCAAGGGCCTATGGGATTGTTTTCCTTCCGCAAGAAAGACGCCGAAGCCGTTTCCCCGAAGCGCGGTAGCCGCAGGAGCGGCCGCACCGGCACCCGTACGGCGGGAGGAGGGGGCGAGTACAGCGAGCACGAGCAACTCGACCCGCTGCTGCCCGAAAAGCAACGCGCGCGCCGCCGTCTGGTTGGCGCGCTCGCGCTCGTGCTCGCGGCCGTCATCATTTTGCCGATGGTGCTCGCACCCGAGCCGAAGCCGGCCGCCGACGACATTGCCATCCAGATTCCCGGAAAGGACACCAACTCGCCGCCGGTACGCGTGAAGCCGAAAGCCGCGGCAGTGACGCCGTCCGACGCTTCGCTCGACAAGGGCGAAGAGGCCGTCGACAGCAGCACCCTGGCGCAATCGGCCAAGCCTGCCCCTGCTGCCGTGCCGCCTTCAGCGCCGGCACCCGCACCGGCGCCTGCGGCGACCGTGCCGGAACCGCAAGTGGCGCAATCCAGACCCGAACACAAACCGGAAGCCAGGCCCGAGCCCCGGAAGCCCGAGCAGCACGCCGAGGCGAAGCCCACGGCCAAGCCGGAGTCGCATGACGGGGCGAAGCCACCTGCCAAGCCGAGTAACAACGTGGCGGATCCGATCGCACAGTTCGCGCAGAACAACACGCCCGCCAAGCCGGCCGCGAAACCGGCTGACAACCACGACAATTCGCAGAAGCCGGCATCGGGCGGCAAGTATCTGGTGCGCATCGGCGCCTTCTCGACGCAGGACCGCGCACAGGCATGGCTGGTCAAGCTCAAGCTGGTGAACGTGCCGAGCTACATGGTGAAGAGTTCGGTCGATGGCCGTGAGCTTTACCTGCTGCGCGCGGGGCCGTTCCCGGACCGTAACGCCGCGGAAGCCGCCGGCAAGAAGATTCGCGACGCCGGTCTGACGGCGCAGGTCGCCGAGGCAGGCTGAGTTGGGCGATACGGTGCATGGCGGTCTGCTGACCGTGGTCGACTACGCGGCCATCGCCATCCTGCTCGGATCGATGTTGCTGGGCATGCTGCGCGGGCTGGTGCGTGAACTGTTCAATCTGGTGGGCTGGGTGGTGGCGTTCTTCGTGGCGCGTGCGTTCGGCCCGAGCGTGGCACACTGGTTGCCCGCCGACCTGCCCGGTGGCGAACTGACGCAGGGCGCGCTGGGTTTCCTGCTGGTGCTGGTGGCCGTGGTGTTCGGTGCCGGTATCGTCAGCGCGCTGGTGGGGCGTATGACCGATCTGATCGGGTTGCGTCCGGCCGATCGCGGGCTCGGTATGCTGTTCGGCATCGTTCGCGGCGTTCTGCTCTTGATGTTATTGATGGTCGCCGCCAAGTTAACGGCGTTGCCGCAACAGCCCGTGTGGCAGCAGTCGGTGACGCGCCCGTGGGTAGAGGCGGGGCTCGAGCGCCTGATGCCGTATCTGCCCGAGGCAGTGCGGCATTACCTGCGCAAGCCCGAGACCGCTGTGCCCAACGTCAACCCGATGGGGACAACCCTTCCCTTGCCACAATTGGAACCCTACCGCGGGTCGCCGGACTCGGGCGGGCACAGTGGTGTGCCGCGCGACGGCGCGCAACGTTCCTCGGGCAGTCACGGCGATGCCATCGGCGGTGCCACGAGCGGCATGGCCGGGGCGGCGGTGAGCGAAGTGGTGAGCGAAGGGGCGAACGACGTCCGGAATGCGGCGAACATGGCGAATACCGCGAATACCGCAACGAAGGCCGTATCGGCGCGCTTGTCGAACCTGATGGGGGGTGGCGCGCTGCGCGACACCAACGGCACGGGGCTGGGGGCGCAGGCGGCAGGTGAGGGAGTGGGTGTCTCGCAGCAGGGATGGGGAATGCGCAGCGGCGGACCGGGCGGTTCGCCCACCCCATCGACCGGCCTGCACAAGGTTTCCGAATGACGGATAATACAGTCCGTTTGATGCAGATTTCGATGTTTTTTGAAGGATTCATGCCATGTGTGGCATCGTCGGTGTAGTCTCCAAATCTCCGGTCAACCAATTCATCTACGATAGCCTGCTGCTCTTGCAGCACCGCGGCCAGGACGCCGCCGGTATCGCGACGACGGATGGCCAGTCCTTCTACATGCACAAGGGCAACGGCATGGTGCGCGACGTGTTCCGCACGCGCAATATGCGTGACTTGCCGGGCACTGTGGGCATTGGCCAGGTGCGCTACCCGACGGCAGGTTCGTCGAGCGCCGCTCAGGCGCAGCCGTTCTACGTGAACGCTCCGTACGGCATCGTGCTTGCCCACAACGGCAACCTGACGAACTGGGAACAGCTCAAGGACGAGATGTTCCGCGTCGACCGCCGTCACATCAACACGACCTCCGATTCCGAAGTCCTGCTCAACGTGCTCGCCCACGAGTTGCAGGAAAGCTCGCGCGACGGTCTGTCCGTCGCGTCGCTGTTCCAGGCGGTGGGCAAGGTGCATGGCCGTCTGCGCGGCTCGTACGCCATCGTCTCGATCATTTCCGGCTTCGGTCTGCTCGCGTTTCGCGATCCGAACGGCATCCGTCCGCTGTGTATCGGCCGTTTCGACGGCCCGAACGGCACGGAGTGGATGGTGGCGTCCGAATCGGTGGCGCTCGAAGGCATGGGCTTCGCGTTCGAGCGCGACGTCAAGCCGGGCGAGGCGATCTTCATCAGCAACGACGGCAAACTGACCTCGCAGCAATGCTCGGCGGTGTCTTCGATGCATCCGTGCATTTTCGAACTCGTGTACCTGGCGCGTCCGGATTCGGTACTCGACGGTGTGCCGGTCTACGACGCCCGCCTGCGCATGGGGGATTACCTCGCCGAGAAGATCAGCCGCGAGATCGTCAACTACAAGGACATCGACGTCGTCATGCCGATTCCGGACTCCAGCCGTCCGGCGGCCATGCAGGTGGCGAAGCGTCTGGGCCTGAACTACCGCGAAGGCTTCTTCAAGAACCGCTACGTCGGCCGTACCTTCATCATGCCCGGCCAGGCGATGCGCAAGAAGTCGGTGCGCCAGAAGCTCAACGCCATGCGTGTCGAGTTCAAGGACAAGAATGTGCTGATCGTGGACGATTCGATCGTGCGCGGTACGACCAGCCAGGAAATCGTGCAGATGGCGCGTGACGCCGGTGCCCGCAAGGTGATCTTCGCCTCGGCGGCGCCGCCGGTGAAATTCCCGAACGTGTACGGCATCGACATGCCGACACGCAGCGAACTGGTGGCGCATGACCGCAGCGACGAGGAAGTCGCGCGCATCATCGGCGCCGACGAACTGATTTATCAGGACGTCGAAGACATGAAGGCGGCGGTGCGCGACATCAATCCGGCGCTGTCGGACTTCGACGCGTCATGCTTCGACGGCCACTACATCACCGGCGACGTGACGCCCGAGTACCTGAACCGCCTGGAGCAGCAGCGCAAGGCGCCGAAGGCGCCGGTCGTGGAATCCGGCGAAGGCGATGAAAACGAGCCACGCGGTGTGCAACTGGGGCTTTGATCCGAACGTTGTAAAGGGCCGGCCCCGAGTCGCGATTGACCCTGTCGTCCGCCCCGGGCAGCCGGGGCAACCCTGTTGCAAGGCGGGGGTTTTCCTTCTCCGCCGCCAACGTGCTACACTGCTTCACACGTCGATTTGATTTCAGCTTGCGGACGTGGGGGAATCTCCCCGAAACAGCTAAAGCGAGGCCTAGACAGATGGATTTCGAGCCCGTTTTGCTGACAAGCGAAACGGGCTTTTCTTTTTTGGCCGGCGAGCGAGCCGACCCAATGACGAGACACACGATGGATTCCTTCGACTTCGATACCCTGGCGGTGCGCGCGGGCACGCAGCGCTCCGAGTTTGGTGAACACTCCGAGGCGCTGTACCTGACCTCGAGCTTCGTCTTCAAGAGTGCGGCCGAAGCGGCCGAGCGTTTCGCGCATTCGGAAGAGGGCTTCACTTACTCGCGGTTCACCAATCCGACCGTATCGATGTTCCAGGATCGTCTGGCGGCGCTCGAAGGTGGTGAGGCATGCATGGCGACGGCGTCGGGCATGAGCGCCATCGTCTCGGTCGTGATGACGGCCCTGTCGGCCGGCGATCACCTCGTGAGCTCGCAAAGCATCTTCGGCTCGACGCTGAACGTCTTCTCGACGATCTTCAGCCGCTTCGGTGTCGAGACGACCTTTGTCGATCCAACCGACCTCGACGCGTGGCGCGCCGCGATCCGTCCGAACACGAAGATGTTCTTCCTCGAAACGCCGTCCAATCCGCTGACCGACATCGCCGACATCGAGGCCATCGGCAAGATCGCGAAGGAGGCCGGAGCGCTGTTCGTGGTCGACAACTGTTTCTGTACGCCGGTATTGCAGCGTCCGATCGAGTACGGTGCGGACGTGGTAGTGCACTCCGCGACGAAGTATCTCGACGGTCAGGGCCGTGTGCTGGGCGGCGCCATCGTCGGCAAGAAAGATTTCATCATGGGCAAGATCTTCACGTTCGTGCGCAGCGCCGGCCCGACGCTCTCGGCGTTCAACGCGTGGGTGTTGCTCAAGGGCCTGGAGACGCTCTCGCTGCGTGTCGAAAAGCAATCGGCCAACGCGCTCGAGACCGCCCGGTGGCTGGAGCAGCAGCCGCAGGTCGGTCGTGTGTTCTATCCGGGATTGCCCTCGCATCCGCAATACGAATTGGCGAAGCGTCAGCAGAAGTCGGGTGGGGCGATCGTCGCGTTCGAACTCAAGGGCGCGACGCCCGCCGAGCAGCGCGAGAACGCCTGGCGCGTGATCGACAACACGCGCGTGTGCTCGATTACCGGTAACCTCGGCGACACGCGTACGACCATCACGCACCCGGCAAGCACGACGCATGGCCGCATCACGCCCGAGGCCCGCGCGGCTGCGGGCATCACGGAAGGGTTGATCCGTCTGGCCGTCGGTCTGGAGTCGCCGGCCGACATTCAGGCCGATCTGGCACGCGGTTTCGTGAACTGAGTCGACTCGTTAGCAAGGGATGTCATGAGCAAGTTCTGGAGTGCGGGCGTTGCCGATCTCACGCCCTACGTGCCCGGTGAGCAGCCGCAAATGCAGCGGCTCATCAAACTCAACACCAACGAGAATCCGTACGGTCCGTCGCCGCGCGTGCTCGCCGCCATTCGCGAAGCCCTCGGTGGCGACGCCGATGCGCTCAAACGCTATCCGGACCCGGACGCGCGTTGCTTCAAGCAGGCGATTGCCACGCGCTTCGGTCTGGAACCCGCCAACGTGCACGTGGGCAACGGCTCGGACGAAGTGCTGGCGAACGTGTTCCAGGGGCTGCTCAAACACGACAGGCCAATTCTGTATCCGGACATCACGTACAGCTTCTACCCCGTGTATTGCGGACTGTATGGTGTGGCGTTCGAGAATGTGCCGCTCACGGATACGTTCGAGATCGACGTCGACGCCTACCTCAAGCCGAACGGCGGCATCATCTTCCCGAATCCGAACGCACCGACGGGACGTGTGCTGGCGTCGGGCGAGATCGAGCGCTTGCTCGCGGGCAATCCGGATTCGGTCGTCGTGATCGACGAAGCGTATATCGACTTCGGCGGCGAGACGGCTGCCGGGCTGATCGCGAAGTATCCAAATCTTCTGGTGGTGCAAACGCTATCGAAATCACGCTCGCTCGCCGGGTTGCGCCTGGGTTTCGCCATCGGGCATACGGATCTGATCGAAGCGCTGGAGCGCGTGAAGAACAGCTTCAACTCGTACCCGCTGGACCGTCTCGCGCAGGCCGCGGGCGTGGCGGCCATCGAGGACGAAGCGTATTTCGACGAGACGCGCCGGGCCGTGATGGCAAGTCGCGACGCGTTGACGGCGCGACTCGAAGCCCTTGGCTTCGAGGTGCTGCCGTCGAAGGCGAACTTCGTGTTCGTGCGTCACGCGTCGCACGATGCCGCGCGATTGGCCGCCGCCCTTCGCGAACGATCGATCATCGTGCGTCACTTCGGGCATGCGCGCATCGCGCAGTTCCTGCGCATTACGGTGGGCACGAACGACGAGTGCATGGCGTTGACGGACGCGTTGAAGGCGGTGCTGGGCCAGTAAGGTCCGCGCCGATGGCGACCGCCCTCAAACCCCGGCATTCCGTTCAGCATTCCCGGCAATCCTCACGCGCAACAACTGTCAACGTTGACAGTCGTTGCGCGTAACGCTTGCTGCAAATCTCCTCATATCGGGCACCCCGTGTGACCCGCATATCGAAGAGGAGACCGCGTCATGCGTCATCCGCACCTTCATCAATGGAGCATCGTCGTGGTGCTCGTGTCGCTGTTGTGTGCGTGCACCTCGCTGCCCATGCAGACGGGGTCCCCAGGTCAGTCGTCGCTCGCTTCGGCACCACGTGATATTAAGAGCCTTCATCAGCGTGGGCTCGAGACGATCGTCGAGCTATATCGCCATTACAACTCGACGGCCAAGGATTGCGGGGAGGCCAACCTTCCCGCCGTGCTGTGCAGTGGCGTCCTGATCCGCGCGACGGAGAACACGCCCGACGGCATTGCGTGGGACCCGAGTCCATCGTCGATCACGAGTGGCGGCACATCCTTCTCCTGGCTTCGTCAGGACACCAATTTCTCGCTGATTCCGGTCGACCGTACTAGTGGATTCATCTTCTATCCGAAGCTGCATACGCCGCCGGACAAAAACGGCAAGATCGATGTGCTGTGCGCATTTCCCAACGACGGCCTCACCTACATGAGAGACGAGCAGGGGTGCGGCATCATACCGTCGTATCCCGACGTAAGCCGGCCCTGTGACATACAGGGCATTACGACCGCCGCGCAATGGTTCGCGATGTGGGACGCCGCGTTCGACAAGATGGCACAGACGTGCGGCTTCAATATTCGTCCGAACGCAAAGGATCAGGCGGACCGGTTCATGCAGGTGATTCTCGCCAGAGCGATGATCCCCGACTGGGCGTGGATACAATGGGATGAACTGCGGCTCGCCACATGGCAGCCCGGTACCGGAAAGGATCTGCCAATACTTGCGTTCTTCTATGGCGAAGGCAATGCTGCGGGACTCGCCGGTGCGCGCATCGATCAGCAGAAATACTTCGACATGTTCGGGCAGGCGATTCCGATCGTTCGCCTGTCGCTGCCCCCCGCGAAGGGGGGACGGGCACAGTTTTCGTACAGCGACGACGACCAGGCGGTTCACGCCGAAGGCAGCAGGGCGATAGTGCGGTAAATCGGTACCGCGGTAAGGGGAGCGAGTGGCATGTGCCGACGGGCGCGGGGCCCGATGCGAGTCCGCATCGGCCCCGTTATGCCGCTCGGCATGCGCCTCAACTCTCGCGTGCGGCGTCGAGCGACGCTAGCCGCGCCGCCTGGGAGCGGGCGATGATCTCAGCCGGCCTCGGCGGACACCGGTGCCGGCGGCGCCGCAGCGGGCACGTAGGGCGCACCGTTGATGCGGCGCGGTGCCGGGGTGAACGCATCGCTGAGCAGGTCGTGCGCGGCGTTGTAGTACGGCGTATCGATGTCGAGCAACCCGAGCATGGTGTGCTCGAGACGATCGGTCTGATACGGACGTGCTTCGAGCGCGGCACGCGCCTCGGCGCCGGGCGCATTGCGCCTCCAGACCAGCATCGGTATTTCGTAGCCGGAGGCGTCCGACACCGATTGCCCCGTGTGATTGCGGGTATGGCCGACTTCCTGCGCGTGATCGGAGCTGAACAACAGTGCGGCGTCGGACTTTGCCGTCGCCGCCATCGTTTTGCGGATCAGACTGGAGACGACGTAATCGTTATACGCCATGGCATTGTCGTAGTCGTTGCGCGGACGGCGTACCCATAACGAGCGTCCCTGCGCTTCGAGGTCCGCCATGACGTCGTCGTCGGTGTTGTCGAAGCGGGCGAATTCGTCGGGGTAACGCATATCGTAGGTCGGATGCGCGCCCAGCAGATGCACGACGATGAGCTTGCGCGGGGCGTCGCCGGCGAGTGCGGCTTCGACGTCCGGCAGCAGATTCCCGTCGAAATTATTCTCCCCGCGACCGTAGCCCTTGTTGATGAAAACGCGCTCGTCGGCGCGATTGGCGACCAGTCCCAGCCAGCCGTCGTTGGGCACCTGGTTCGAGATCCAGTACGTGCGGTATCCGGCTTCCCTGGCGAGCATCACGAGATCGGGCTGACGTGTCCATGCATCGGGATCGTCGAGGCTTGCGGGCGTGAGCATTTTCATGAGCGATGCCATCGTTGCCGGTTCGGACGACACCACGTCGCGAAACACCATCAGTTCGTCGCGCAGGGAGCCGAGCATCGGTGTGGTATTGCGCGCATAACCGTAGATCGACATGTTGTTGCGATTCAGGCTCTCGCCGATGATCCACACGACTGTCTTGCGCTCCGGCCCGCGATAGCGCACCTGCCATTCGGCCCGCGCGGCCATGTTGCGATCGAGTTCGCGCTGCAACCTGTCGGCGTGCGCCACCTGTCCCTTGTAGTCGAGGTAGCGGATCGGCCAATAGAGCAGCGGGTTCTCCTTGGCCATTGTCGGGTTCAGATGCAGCGCGAGAAAACCGGTGAAGAACGTCACGATGGCGAGCTTGCTGCGGCGGCGCAGCGGCGGCAGGGGATGCAACGCTTCGGCGCGCGAGAGCCGGTGCTCCAGCAGGCCGGCCGCCGTCATGAGGATCGCAAACGCGGCACCGGCCTCGGCGACGTCGCGCCAGTTGTGCCGGAAGAACTCCCCGGCCTCGGACGGATTCGTGTTGAACACCGCCTGCAACACGAGCAGATGATTCGGGCGCAAACCGAAGTAGTCGCGCAGGAAGCCTTTGGTCGCGGCGTCGAGGAAGAAGACAGCGATCACGCCGAGCGTGGTCGCGCTGAGCCACCCGGGCCGTGCGCGCAGCAGCAGACACAACCCGGCCAGACCCGGCAGCGCGGTCGCCATGATTGCCGCGCTCTTGCCGTATTCGCGCGCGCTGAGCATGCCCAGCGCCCAGAACACAGTGAGGCCGCCCAGTCCGATGCCAAGGCGGTAAAGAAGCGATTTCACGATGAACATCCCCCAATGCTGCTGGCACGTCGAGGCGTGCCTGTCGATAATCGTCCGCTGGCCTAGGCCATGAAGGCTACGAAGGACACGAAGACTGGAATGGCCGGGATCTCAGGCTTAGCGGCAGCGGTTCGACCGGGGAATGCGGAATTGGTGTCGTGATGTCGAAATTTTGGGACGAATGCCGATCGGTATTCCGATATTTCTCAGGAACTCCCCGCGGGCGCTCAGTACAGGCGAGCACCGTTTGGCACCGGGCGCTCCACGCCAGCCAGAACGATCGCGCCGTCGGCGTCGGCAAATCCGGTCACCAGCACTTCCGAGACGACGCCCGCAATGCGTTTCGGTGCGAAGTTGCACACGCACAGCACCTGACGTCCCACGAGGCCCTGGGGCGTGTAATGGACGGTGATCTGGGCGCTCGACGTCTTCACACCCCGCTCGCCGAGATCGACTTCCAGTACGTAGGCCGGCTTCTTCGCCTTCTCGTTGGCGCGGGCCGCCACGATCGTGCCCACGCGCAGTTCGATCTTCTCGAAGTCGTGCCATTCGATAGGGGGTGCCGCGTCGGCATGGTTGACGGTGTCCGTCATGACTTGCTCCGTTGTCTCGTCGATGGATGATCGCGAGCAGCTTAGCGGGTGGCGAGGCCGTGCGGCTTGTGAAATCCGGCAGGCGGGAAATCGTGCGTGTGCGAAGGGCCCGAGCGTCAGTCGTCCTGCCTCGGCGGCGAAATTCCGACGGCGCGAATGTCGCCGTTGCTTGCGTGGCCCATGCGCGCTTCGGCCGGTCTGGCGGCACGCTCGCGCCGCCAGACCGCGGGCGTGAGCCCGTAGTGCTGCCGGAAGGCATGGGTAAGCGCGCTCTGATCGTTGAAGCCGACGTCGAGCGCGATCTCGGCGAGCGGCGTGTCGTGCGCCAACAGCAGCGATGCCGCCCGCGCGAGCCGCAGGCGCATGAGATACCGGTGCGGCGTCTCGCCCGTCATCGCCACGAAGCAGTCGTGAAAATGACGAACGCTCATGCCGGCTTCGTGAGCGAGTGTCGCGGTGTCCGGCGGGGTGGCCAGATCGGCTTGCAGCCGCGCGTCGATCCGGGCGAGATCCAGCCGCAAGGTGCGCGAGGCGTGACGCGCCGGCGCCAGTCGCGCCATCAGCGCCCGAAGCCAGTCGCGCACGACAGGATCGTCTGCATCGAGCGGATGTCCCGCATCGACGCTGTGACTGACCCGGTGGGCGAGCGCCAGCAGCGTGGCATCGAGCGCGAAAAATGCCTCGTGCGCGAACGCGCGTTCGGTGCCCGTCTCGCGTGCAACGCGCGAAGGGACGTCGAGTACGACCTGCCGGTTCGGCCCGTCCCCGCGGTAGTCGTGCCGCACGCCCGCCGGGATCACCACGCCGTTGCGCGCGCCGACGCGGCCCGACTGCATGGCGTTGCCGTCGAGCGAGAGCGACATCCGTCCGGACAACCCGATCACGACCTGATGGAAGTCGTGCGTATCGGTGCTGTCGGTCGTGCGGTATTCGCGCAATTCGAGGATGCGGGGGGGAGTGGCCATGAGACGAAGTTAAACGGGCAGGGGCGGTGCAATCGTCAAGAAAAACGGGGAAGCCGGCCGTCATCCCCCTTTCCTGGAATAAGGTGCGAAAGGTGCATGACTTCAGGTTATGAAAAAACGCGCAAAGCTATCCCGGATTGATTGGTTCGGCCGTGCGAAGCGGGTCGATACACTGGTTCTCCAGTGGCCGGAATGATCCGGCCGGCATCGCAGACGCAGGGCAGACAAGCTCGCTGCGGGCACGGTGCGCTTCGATTTCTCAGGGCCTGCGGCCCGTCTTTGGCAGGGAAGTATGACATACGCCGTTACGATCTCGGGCAGCCCGTCGGCCGCCTCGCGCAGCGCCCGGCTGCTGCGTTTCGTCGAATCCGAACTGGTCGGAGCCGGTATCGAGGTCCGCCGCATCGACGTTCGCGCGCTCTCGCCTGCTGCGCTGCTCGCGGCCGATGCGTCGCATGACGATCTGCGTTACGCACTGGCGCAAGTGGCTGGTGCGCAGGCGGTAGTCGTGGCCACGCCTGTCTACAAGGCTGCCTACAGCGGGCTGCTCAAGGCATTCCTCGACGTTTTGCCTCAGGACGGTCTTGCCGGGAAACTCGTCGCGCCTTTCGCCACGGGCGGCAGCCCCGCCCATCTGCTCGCGCTCGACTACGCCCTCAAGCCGGTGCTCTCCGCGCTCGGTGCGCAACACATTCTGCGCGGGGTCTTCGCTGTCGATCAGCAGGTGCCGAAGGAAGAAGGAGCCGCGCTCGACGCGGCCATCGCCGACCGGCTCGGTGCGAACGTCGATCAGCTCTCGCAATGGCTGCATGAGCGCGAGGTGATTCGTCAGTGGCCGGCGAGGGCGGCCGGGGGGATTCACGACTCAAGTCGTGCACCGGGCGCACCGAACGGAAACGGACCTGGCGGGCTTAATGGGCCTAATGAACCTAACGCACGTAGCGCGAACCGCGCCACGCTCGCTGCCTGATCGCCGGAGCGCGTATGCAAGTCTTCTGGTTCATTCCGACGCATGGCGACACCCGTTATCTCGGCACGTCCGACGGCGGGCGCGTGTTCGATTTCGACTACGCGCGTCAGATCGCAAGTGCGGTCGACTCGCTCGGCTACGAGGGCGTGCTACTGCCGACCGGTCGTTCCTGCGAGGACGCCTGGGTCACCGCATCGAGCCTGATCGGTGCGACGCGCAACCTGAAGTTCCTCGTCGCCATCCGCCCAGGCATTGCCTCGCCCGCGCTGACGGCGCGCATGGCTTCGACGTTCGATCGCCTGTCGGGGGGCAGGTTGCTGATCAACGTCGTGACCGGCGGCGATGCCGGTGAGCTCGAAGGCGACGGCTTCTTCGCCGATCACGCCGAACGCTACGCCGTGACCGACGAATTCCTGCGCATCTGGCGCGAGATCTTCGGAAAATCGCATACCGGCGAGAGCGTCGATTTCGAGGGCGAGCATCTGCGTGCGACCGGCGCGAAGCTGTTTTTCCCGCCGGTGCAGACGCCGTATCCGCCGCTGTACTTCGGCGGTTCGTCGGACGTGGCACGCCAGATCGCGGCAGAACAGCTCGACGTCTACCTCACGTGGGGCGAGCCGCTCGCCGACGTGGCCGAAAAGATTGCGGACGTGCGCACACGTGCGGCAAAACTCGGTCGCACGTTGCGCTTCGGTCTGCGTTTGCATGTGATCGTTCGCGAGACGGAAGACGAGGCCTGGCGCGCGGCCGATTCGCTTATCAGCAAGCTCGACGACGAGACCATCGCGCGCGTTCAGGCCCAGTTCGCCAAGATGGATTCGGAAGGGCAGCGACGCATGGCGGCGCTGCATGGCGGACGCCGCGACAGGCTCGTCATTGCCCCGAACCTGTGGGCAGGCGTGGGGCTGGTACGCGGTGGGGCAGGCACGGCGCTCGTGGGCGACGGTCCGAGCGTGGCGGCGCGCCTTCGCGAGTACGCGGATCTGGGCATCGACACCTTCATTCTGTCGGGCTACCCGCACCTCGAAGAGGCATATCGCTTTGCGGAACTGGTGTTTCCGCATCTGCCGCGGCGCGTGCGCGAAAAGCTCGGGGGGCACGGCAAGGTCTCGCTGTCCGGTCCCATCGGCGAGGTGATGGCCAACAACATCGTACCGCAGGCGTCGCAAAGCTGAGCGGCGGACAACATCCTGACGACTTCACCTTGAACGCAACACAAACGGGGCCGCATCACCGTGGTGCCCCGAGGGGAAATTCGCATGACGCAACTCACTTCAACGACATTGACCGGCGCTGCCACGGGCAGCAGCGCTTCGGCCGGCACGCTGCAACGCTACCGGCGCACGTTCGTGCGACGCCTCGCGCCGTGGGTGGTGCCGATTGCGCTGGTGGCGCTCTGGCAACTCGCGGCAGAAGCGGGCTGGCTTTCCACGCGCGTGCTGCCGGCGCCGTCTGCCGTTGTCGACGCCGCGTGGCAACTGGCGATCACGGGGCAAATCTGGCGCGACATCGGCGTGTCGACCGGGCGCGCCGTGATCGGCTTCGTCATCGGCGGCGGCCTCGGATTGCTGCTCGGCATGCTGACCGGTCTGTCGCGTGTGGCGGAGACGGCCCTCGATTCGTCGTTCCAGATGCTGCGCAACATTCCGCATCTGGCGCTGATTCCGCTCGTGATCCTGTGGTTCGGCATCGACGAGAAAGCCAAGCTGTTCCTCGTCTCGATCGGTGTGTTTTTCCCGATGTATCTGAACACTTACGCGGGCATCCGCGCCGTGGATCCGGCGCTGGTGGAGATGGCGCGCAGCTATGGTCTGCGCGGATGGGCGCTGTACCGCGACGTCATCCTGCCGGGGGCGCTGCCGTCGATTCTGGTGGGTGTGCGCTTCTCGCTGGGGCTGATGTGGGTCACGCTGATCGTGGCGGAGACCATCTCGGCGCAATCGGGAATCGGCTATCTGACGATGAACGCCCGGGAGTTTCTGCAAACCGACATCGTGCTCGTGGGGATCTTGCTGTATGCGTTGCTGGGCAAGCTGGCCGACGTGCTGGCCAAGGAACTGGAATTTCTCTGGTTGCGCTGGCATCCGGCCTTTCAACGAGGAGCCGCCGCATGAGCGCACAACAACTCGCCCCGGTCGCGGGCGCTGACATCGAAGCCGAATGGACGGCAGAGCAACGCGCGACGGTCGGCACGCAAAGACTGTCGCTCGACCCGCAGCCCGACCCGTACGGCACGCAACTGCCACTCGGCGTTGATGCCGCCGCGCCGCGTACGGCGGCTGGGACGAATCTAAAAGTGGTACGCCCGTCGAGTAACCCGCATGCCGCGACCTCGGCAATCGTAGTGACTGAAGCGGCCGCGCTCCCGCCTGGCTTGCGAATCGAAGCCGTCGGCAAGCGCTACGGCGCTCGCCCGGTACTGTCGGATTTCTCGCTGACGATTCCGCGCGGCGGATTCGCCGCCATCGTGGGGCGCAGCGGTTGCGGCAAGTCGACATTGCTGCGCCTGATCGCCGGTCTCGAAACGCCGGACACGGGCAGCATTACGCTCGACGGTCATGCACTCGTCGGCACCTCCGGCAAGCTCGCGACGCGCATCATGTTCCAGGATGCGCGGTTGCTGCCGTGGCGCACGGTGCTGGAGAACGTGGCGATCGGGCTGCCGAAGTCCGCGCATGCGCGCGCGCTCGAAGTGCTGCGTGAAGTCGGCCTTGCCGAGCGCGTCAACGACTGGCCGAGTCAGCTCTCGGGCGGTCAGCGCCAACGGGTCGCGTTGGCCCGCGCGCTGGTGCACCAGCCGGACCTGTTGCTGCTCGACGAACCGCTGGGAGCGCTCGACGCGCTTACCCGAATCGAAATGCACGCGCTGATCGAGCGACTCTGGCGCGCGCACGGCTTCACCGCGCTGCTCGTCACGCACGACGTGCAGGAAGCCGTGGCCCTGGCCGATCGCGTCGTGCTCATCGAGCAGGGGCGGCTGGGACTCGATCAATCGGTGTCGCTGGCGCGCCCGCGAGCGCGCGGCAGCGCTGAGTTCGCCGGGCTCGAAGCGCAGGTGCTCGCGCGAGTGTTGCAGACCGAAGTGGCGCCGTCTTCGCATGTGCCCGCGCCGGAGCCCTTGTGGCCAGCGGCGACGGTGCGCTGGGCGGTGTGATGCGCGTCGGCATGGCGTAGAACCAACGAATCGGAACCGCCGATTCAGAACCGTTTTTCCGAACCGATTTTTTCCGAACACAGGAGTTCACCATGGGTATCACTGCTATCAACGTGCGCAACCAGTTCAAGGGCCGTATTCGCGAAATTCTGCGCGGTCCCGTGCTCTCGGAGGTCGACGTCGAGACGCCAAGCGGCATCGTGACGTCGGTCATCACCACGCGCTCCATCGACGAACTGCGTCTGGACATCGGCTCCGAAGTCGTGGCGCTGGTCAAGGCCACCGAAGTTTCGTTGGCCAAGCTCTGAGCCGAATCCGGCGGGACGGGGCCGATCGTCCGTCCTGCCGTTTTCCTGCGTGGGAACCTGCATCGGATACGCGCGGGGGCGACGTCCGATGCAGGATGCAGGAAATTCCGAGGCCCATCTCGGACTGTGCCGCGAATGCACGCACTCGGCTGATATAATGACGGCTTCCAAATGTTGGCGACCCGCCTGCGCGAGACCCTCCGCCGCGGGCGTTTTTGTTTGTCGCCGACGCGATGCACCGAAGCCAAACCATGACCACTGTCCGCACCCGCTTTGCGCCTAGCCCGACCGGTTTCATCCACCTGGGCAACATCCGCTCCGCTCTCTATCCGTGGGCCTTTGCGCGTCACAACAACGGCGCGTTCATCCTGCGCATCGAAGACACCGATCTCGAACGTTCGTCCGAAGCCGCCGTGCAGGTCATTCTGGAAGGCATGGAATGGCTCGGGCTGGATTACGACGAAGGTCCGTTCTATCAGATGCAGCGCATGGATCGCTATCGCGAAGTGCTGGAGCAACTGAAGGCGGGCGGTCACGTGTACCCGTGCTACATGAGCATGGAAGCGTTGGACGAATTGCGCGAGCAGCAGCGCGCGCGTGGCGAGAAGCCGCGTTACGACGGCCGCTGGCGTCCGGAGCCGGGCAAGGTGCTGCCCGAACCGCCGGCCGGCGTGCAGCCGGTGCTGCGCTTCAAGAACCCGCTCTCCGGCAGTGTGGTCTGGGAGGACGCGGTGAAGGGGCGCATCGAAATCTCGAACGACGAACTCGACGATCTGGTGATCGCGCGCCCCGATGGCACGCCGACGTATAACTTCTGCGTGGTCGTCGACGACATCGACATGGACATCACGCATGTGATTCGCGGCGACGACCATGTGAACAACACCCCGCGTCAGATCAACATCTTCGAAGCGCTCGGCAAGCGGCCGCCGGTGTACGCCCATTTGCCCACGGTGCTCAACGACCAGGGCGAGAAGATGTCCAAACGCAATGGCGCGATGAGCGTCGTGCAGTACCGCGAAGAGGGTTATCTGCCCGAAGCCGTGGTGAACTATCTGGCGCGTCTGGGCTGGGCGCACGGCGATGCCGAAGTGTTCTCGCGCGAGCAGTTCGTCGCGTGGTTCGATCTGGAACATCTGGGCAAGTCGCCCGCACAGCACAATCCGGAAAAGCTTCAGTGGCTCAACAACCAGTATCTGAAGCAGGCCGATAACGAGCGTCTGGCCGGTCTGACCGAGCCGTTCCTGCAAAAGGCGGGCGTGTCGATCGACGGCGGTCCTTCGCTGGCCGGTGTCGTCGGCCTGTTCAAGGATCGCGCGAACACGATCAGGGACATCGCCGCGAGCGCCGAGATGTTCTACCGTCAGCCGGCCCCGTCGGCCGACGACCTGGCACAACACATGACGGACGCGGCACGTGCGGCGGTGAAGGATCTCGCCGCAGCCCTGGCGGCATTGCCCGAGTGGAAGAAGGAAGCCATCTCGCCGGCATTCAAGGCGACGCTCGCGCAGCACGGCATGAAGATGCCCCAACTGGCGATGCCGGTACGCCTGCTGGTGGTCGGCACGACGCATACGCCGGCCATCGACGCGGTGCTCGAATTGTTGGGCCGCGATACGGTGCTCGCGCGTCTGAGCGCCTGACGGCATCGGCTGTGTCGTTCCTGGCGCCGCCGTGGCGGCGCCCGATACGAAAAAACCCCGGCATGCTTGCGCATCGCCGGGGTTTTTTCGTGGGACACCGCTGACGATGCCCCACCGCGCGGCCTCATGCCGGCGGGTTGCTTTCCGTGTTCAGCGACAGGGTCGCGCCTGCTCTGGACGACGTGGCCGGACGCTTCGTGAGCGAGTAGCCTTCGAGCAGCTTGACCATCTGGGCGTAGATCTTCGGGTTGCCTGCGAGGATTTCGCCTTCGAACAGGAAATCCGATTCGCCGGTGTAGTTGCCGACCAGCCCCCCGGCTTCGGTAATCAGCAGGCTGCCGGCGGCCATGTCCCAAGGGTTCAGGCCTTGCTCGAAGAAGCCGTCCATGCGACCGGCGGCCACGTTCGCGAGGTCCAGTGCGGCAGCGCCGGGGCGGCGAATGCCCGCGCAGTGTTCGGTCATCGTGCCGAACATCTTCAGATAATTTTCCACGCCTTGCAGATCGCGGAACGGGAAGCCCGTACCGATCAGACCGTCGGCGAGACGGTCGCGGCGCGAGACGCGGATGCGCTTGCCGTCAAGGAATGCGCCGCGGCCGCGCGAGGCGGTGAACAGCTCGTTGCGGGTCGGATCGTAGATCACCGCTTGCGAGACAATGCCCTTGTGCGACAGCGCAATCGATGTGCAGTAGTAGGGCAGGCCGTGGATGAAGTTGGTGGTGCCGTCCAGCGGATCGATGATCCACTGGTATTCCGAGTCCGAATTGCCGTGCGCTTCGCCCGATTCTTCGGCGAGGATGGCGTGCTCGGGATAGGCTTCGAGGAGAACCTGAATGATCGCTTGCTCGGCCGCTTTGTCCACTTCCGTCACGAAGTCGTTGTGCTGTTTCTTGCTGACCTTGACGGTATCGATGTCGAGGGAGGCCCGGCTGATGATGCTGCCGGCGCGGCGCGCGGCTTTCACCGCGATATTGAGCATGGGATGCTGCATGACAGATTCCTGTTAAGGCCATCGCCGGCGGAGCGCGCGACCCCCGTTGGGCCGGCCGGCAGGCGTGGCAGACAAAGCGAACAAATTGAGCAAGAGCGATGCCCGGCAAGGGCCGCGCACGGAATGGCGGCTCGTTTGCGGGGACGAAAACGCGCATTCTACCAAAAATGGCGACGGCGCGCTTCGGAACGTGCGTGTTCTGACCCTTTTTCGGTTCGCATATGTCGGCCCCATGGTCGGCCCCACGGCCGGTCCCATCTATCCGGGGCGATGTCCGCCTTCGTCACCTCCCGCCCGTCGAATCAGGCAAAATAGCGGCATTACGCGGGATGGCGCACGAGGGCGCGAATGCCACGGCGGCCTTGCGCTCGCCGTCCGAACGCTCCCGTGCGTGTTCCCGGGGGTGTTCTCATGTGTGCCGTCCATCCCGATTTTTCGTCTCCTCTCGTCGCCCGCCCGCCATCGCTGTCTCATGTCCCAGTCTGCTGCTTCCTCCTCGTCTGCCTCGTGCGCCACGTCCGGTGCATCGTCCAGTGCGTCGTCGATCTTCGGCCGCGTGCGTTTCGTGCTCAACGAGACGAGCCATCCCGGTAACGTCGGTTCTGCCGCGCGGGCGATCAAGACGATGGGCTTCGGGCGGTTGGTGCTCGCGGCACCGCGCGCCGGGGCCGGCATTCTGCGCGACCCGGAGGCCATCGCGCTGGCGAGCGGCGCCGACGACGTGCTCGCGAATGCCCTGGTCCTGCCCGACCTCGACGCGGCTTTGCAGGGCGTGAGCTGGGCCGTCGCGCTGTCTGCCCGTTCACGCGAGTACGGTCCGCCCAATGCCGACCCCCGCGAGAGCGCGGCGCTTGCCGTTGAGCATGCGGGGCAGGGCGACGCCGTGGCGTTCGTCTTCGGCAGCGAGCGCACCGGCCTGTCGAATGCGGACGTGGAGCGTTGCAACGCGCTCGTGCACATCCCGGCCAATCCCGAGTACAGCTCGCTCAATCTTTCGCAGGCGGTGCAGTTGATCGCCTGGGAGATGCGCATGGCCTGTCTCGCGCACGAGCGTGGCCACGCGCCCGGCGCCGCGCTGGCGACGGCGCCAGCGGTACTGTCCCCCGGCGCGGCCCAGCACGAAGCGCTCGCGACGCGCGACGACGTCGAAGGCATGCTCGCGCATCTGGAACGTGCGCTCGTCGATCTCGATTTTCTCGACCCCGACAATCCGAAAAAGCTGATGACGCGTTTGCGGCGTCTGTTCGCGAAGAGCCATCTGGCTCGCGAGGAAGTCAACATTCTGCGCGGCATCGCGAAGCACATTCTCGAGCGCAGGATGCGTCGCTGATCGCGCTGTCACGAACGTACGGGCGCATGCGCATGCCGGAGCGCGCCGAGCGGAAATCTCATACAATCCTCGGTCACAAGCTTATAAGTCTCTCGCGGATATGAACCGTTTGCGCCAGCGTTGCGCTGCTTCTCTGCCTTATCACGTTCACTGTTGTTAGCCCCGCGCTGACTTGCGTGACGCTGCGCCGCCCAGGCGTGTGCCGCCACCTCGCAGTGCCTGTCGGCCGCCCTCGGCCCGCACTGCCCCGCACTCCATGCCAATTCGCGTCGATCCGCCCTGAGACGGCCGCACGACGCACGACAGGACCGAACCCAGGCTCATGTTCACTCGTCTTCGCGAAGATATCGCCGCCATCCGGCAAAAGGATCCCGCCGCCCGCAGCAACTGGGAGGTCTTCACCTGCTATCCCGGCCTGCACGCCGTGATGCTGCATCGCGTGGCCCATCGTTGCTGGACGGCGGGTTTCAAGTGGCTCGGCCGCTACGTCTCGCAGTACGCCCGTTTTCTCACAGGCATTGAAATCCACCCCGGCGCCACACTCGGGCGACGCGTTTTCATCGACCACGGCATGGGCGTGGTAATCGGCGAGACGGCAGTGATCGGCGACGACTGCACGATCTATCAGGGCGTCACGCTTGGCGGCACATCGCTCGCTCGCGGTGCGAAGCGCCACCCGACGCTTGAGCCCGGCGTGATCGTTGGCGCGGGCGCGAAGGTGCTCGGCGGCTTTACGGTGGGCGAGGGCGCGAAGATCGGATCGAATGCGGTTGTCGTGAAGGCGGTGCCGGCCGGTGGCACGGCCGTGGGCAATCCGGCGCGCATCATTCGTCCCGATAAGACGCGCGACGGTGCCGATGCCAAGTCGCCGGAGAACGGGCGCAAGACGGAATTCTCCGCTTACGGCATTACGCCGAACGCCGACGATCCGGTCTCGCTCGCCATTCACGGTCTGATCGAAAACGCGACCGATCAGGCACACAAGATCGATGTGATGGTCGCGGCGCTCAATCAGCTCGGCGCGCATCTCGAAGCGCTTGGCGCAAGCACGATCGATACGGCCGAACTGCGCAAGCTCGGCAAGGAAATTCAGGACATGTGACCGGCACACACGTCGCACCATGCGAAAACGGTTCGCTTTCGAGCGAACCGTTTTGCCTTGAGCGTGCGATGGCGGCGCACGCGTTTCAGACTGCGCGTGTCGACGGCGAGAGGTCGATGGCTCGCAGTCCGTGGGCATCCCACTGCAGATAACCGCCGCGCGGCGGATCCACATCGAATTCCCAGTCGGGCAGCACCCAGCGTACACGGCGGCCGTCGACGTGACGGGCAGGGCGGTGCGTGTGGCCGTGCACGAGCGTGCGCTCGCCGGCCGCATCGAGCAACGCGGCGATCGCGCTGGCATTGGCGTCGGCATAGGCCATGCGATGCGCGCCCTTGGCGGCGCTGCGCCGCCGGATGCGATCGGCGATGCCCATGCGCACCCGCAGCGGCAGTGTCAGAAAAAGCGCCTTGCCGAGCGGCGAATGCGCAATGCGGCGAAAGCGCTGATAGCCCACGTCGTCGGTGCACAGCTGATCGCCGTGACTGAGCACGAGCGCCTGTCCGAGGAACGCGAACACGCACGGATCGTCGAGCATGACGGCACCGGCGGCGCGCGCGAAGCGCTTGCCCAGAAGGAAGTCACGGTTGCCGCGCATCACCGCGATGGGCACGCCGCTGGCCGACAGGGCTGCCATGGCGGCCGTCATGCGGCGTGCGAAGGCGCCGAGCGGTTCGGTGGCGGACGATGTCGCACGTGCGGCATTGCACGTATCGGCATCGAGCATGTCGTCGCCGATCCAGTATTCGAACAGATCGCCGAGAATGAAAAGAATGGACGCTTCACGCGCGGGACCGCGCAGGAAGTCTTCGAAGACTTGCACCGTACGCGGCAGCGCCGGCGAGAGGTGAAGATCGGAAATGAAAAGCGCGGGCCCGTCGCCCCGTGGTGTCACGGGGCATTGCGGGCACCGCGCAGTCGATACTGGCATCGAGTGTCGCAGTTCGCAGTGTGCGCGCTTACGCGACGATCACGGCCTTCTCGATAACGACGTCGTCGACGGGCACGTCCTGATGGAAGCCCTTCGAGCCCGTCTTTACGCCCTTGATCGCGTCGACCACTTCTTGGCCTTCTACGACCTTGCCGAACACGGCGTAACCCCAGCCTTGCGGCGTCGGTGCGCTGTGGTTCAGGAAATCGTTGTCGTTCACGTTGATGAAGAACTGAGCCGTGGCCGAATGCGGATCGTTCGTGCGCGCCATGGCCAGCGTGTACTTGTCGTTCTTCAAGCCGTTGTTGGCTTCGTTTTCGATCGGCGCTTCGGTCGGCTTTTGCTTCATGCCGGCTTCGAAACCGCCGCCTTGCACCATGAAACCGTTGATGACACGGTGGAACACCGTGCCGTCGTAGAAGCCCTTCTTGACGTAGTCGAGGAAGTTGGCGACCGTCTTCGGTGCCTTGGCTTCGTCGAGTTCGATGCGAATGACGCCGTGATTGGTGTGCAGTTCAACCATGATGCTTTCCTTCTAATGAAATGGTCCCGGCGGGCCGGAGGATTTTCAGCGCTTGACGACGCTGGCCGATTCGATCACGACCGCGGTGGCAGGCACGTCGGAGTACATGCCCTTGCGGGTCGTGGCCACACCCTTGATCTTCTCGACGGTGTCCATGCCGGACACCACCTTGCCGAATACCGTATAGCCGAAGCCGTCCGGGTTGGGGTAATCCAGTGACGCATTATCCTTCACATTGATGAAGAATTGCGCGGTCGCCGAATTCGGGTCCGACGTGCGTGCCATCGCGATGGTGCCGGTCGTGTTCTTCAGGCCGTTCTTCGATTCGCTGGGAATCGCGGCGCGCGTGGGCTTCTGGTCCATGTCCGGGGTGAAGCCGCCGCCCTGAATCATGAAGCGGTTGATCACGCGATGGAAGATTGTGCCGTTATAGAAACCGTCGTTGACGTATTGCAGGAAGTTCTCGACCGTCCGGGGCGCCGCCTTCGGGTTGAGTTCGACCACGAAGTTGCCGAGCGACGTCTTGAACTGCACCCGCGGTTGCGCATTCTGGGCGAAGGCCGGCAGGCTCGTGCCCGTCAGCGCGGCTGCGGCGATCACGGTGCCGGCACAGCCGAGCAGTGCGCGACGCAGACGATTCGGAAAGGACATGCGTGTCTCCATGACGTAAGGGGAATCGCTTCGAGTCGAAGCGCCGGGCTTAGTTGCCCGACTTGCCGACGTTTTTCAGTTCGGCATCTTCGTTCGTCTTCGCGGGCGACGGTGCCTGGCTGACCGGTGCGGCGCGCTGCGGGGCCAGCATGTTGGACAACGTCTTCTCGCGATTCGATACGCGAGCGGTCGGTGCGAGCTTCAGAGATTTCTGATAAGCCTGTTGCGCGAGCTTGGCATAGACGTCGCCGAGATTCGAGTAGGCGATCGCGAAACCCGGGTTGTTGCGAATCGCGCTCTCGAGCGCGGCGCGCGCCTTGTCGTACTCGCCCGCCTGCGCGTAGAGCGCGGCGAGGTTGTTGAACGGTTCGGGCAATTCCGGAAAATCCTGCGTGAGCGCCGTGAAGACGTCGATGGCTTGCGCATTACGGCCCATTTCCATGAGCACGCGGCCGTGCGTGAAGCGCACCTGTGCGTCGCGCGGGTACTGCTTCAGATGCGCGTCGATCTTGGTCAGGGCGTCGTCGAACTTGCCGGCGGCGACCAGTTTGTTGATGGCCGATTCGCTCGCCTGTTGCGGCGTTTGCAGCGGGGCGGGCGGGGGCGGATCGGTAATGGCCTGCGCGCCGGCAGGCAGCGCGAACAGCGCGCCTGCCAGGCCGAGCGTGGCGCCCGCGAGTACCGATGCGCGCGTTAGCGAACGAGCGTTGGCGGCAGCGGCGAGAACCGGGCGGAGACGGGAGGCGAGGCGCGAGCAAAGGCGCGTGGACGGGTGCAAAAGTGACCGGCTTCGTTGCGTCATGGTGGGTGCTTGGGATACCTGAGAGGTGCGCAAGAGATGCTATACTCGGCCGCATTCTAACAAAACACCTGCGCCCGGCCCGCGCCATTTCTCGATGTGGCGGTGGAGGCGGTTCGCGGGTTCGTTTTTTCTACCGCACGGCGCGCAGCCCGCCTCGCGATGTCGCTCCCGTTTCACGTGAGGATGTCGTCGCAGCGTCCGGCGCTGTTGCCGCCCGGTCAAGCGCATATCTATGGATTCACTCCGTGTCTACAACTCGCTCGCGCGAGATAAACAGCCGTTCGTACCCCTCGTCCCTGGCGAAGTCCGCATGTATGTCTGCGGGATGACGGTGTACGACTACTGTCACATCGGTCATGCGCGCGTGATGGTGGTGTTCGACATGGTGCAGCGCTGGTTGCGCACGCTGGGCTATCGCGTGACGTACGTGCGCAATATCACGGATATCGACGACAAGATCATCAAGCGTGCCGTGGAGAACGGCGAGACGATGCGCGCGCTCACCACGCGTTTCATTGCCGCCATGCATGAAGATGCCGACGCGCTCGGTGTGCAGCGTCCCGACGAGGAGCCGCGCGCGACGGATTTCATCCCGCAGATGGTGGACATGATCGGCACGTTGCAGCGCAACGGCTACGCCTATCAGGCCGAAGACGGCGACGTGAACTATGCCGTGCGCAGGTTCGCCACCTACGGCCGGCTTTCCGGCAAGTCCATCGAGGACCTGCGCGCGGGCGAGCGCGTGGCGGCCAACACGGCCAAGCAGGATCCGCTCGATTTCGTGCTGTGGAAGCGGGCGAAGGACACCGAGCCGGAAGAATCGAAATGGGCGTCCCCGTGGGGGGCGGGCCGCCCGGGCTGGCACATCGAGTGCTCGGCCATGAGCTGCCAGTTGCTCGGCAATCACTTCGACATTCACGGCGGCGGCGCCGATCTGCAATTCCCGCATCATGAGAACGAAATTGCGCAAAGCGAAGGGGCGACGGGCGAGACGTTCGTGAATTACTGGATGCACAACGGCTTCGTGCGCGTGGACAACGAGAAGATGTCCAAGTCGCTCGGCAACTTCTTCACGATTCGCGAGGTGTTGGCGAAGTTCGATGCCGAGGTGGTGCGCTTTTTCATTCTGCGCGCCCAGTATCGCAGTCCGCTCAACTACAGCGACGCGCACCTGGACGACGCGCGCGGCGGGCTCACGCGCCTTTACACGGCGCTCAAGGATGCCGCTGGCGACGGCGCGCCGCTCGACTGGGACGAGCCGTTCGCGCAGCGCTTCGCGGCGGCCATGAACGACGACTTCAACACGCCGGTGGCGATCTCCGTGCTGTTCGAACTGGCAGGCGAAATCAACAAGCAGCGCGACCCTGTGCTGGTGCGTCAGTTGCAGGGGCTTGCGGGCACGCTCGGCTTGCTTGGCCGCGATCCGCAATCGTTCCTGCAAGGGGCGGCGGGTGCGGACACCGAGGGGAACGGCGATGCGTTGCGGGCGTCGGTCGAGGCGCGCATCGAAGCGCGCGCGCAGGCCAAACGCGATCGCAACTTCGCCGAAGCCGATCGCATTCGCGCCGAATTGCTGTCCGAAGGCATCGTGCTGGAAGACCGTCCCGGAGGCGCCACCGAATGGCGTCGTGCCTGAGCGCGACGCATCGAGGCGAAACTCATGGTGACTCGTAAATCCGTAGCCGCGAAGGTTGCGACCAAGACCCCGGCAGGCACGCGTGCCGCGAAAGGCGTGACGCGGGCGGCCAGGTCGGTGTCGACGTCCGATGACGCCGTACGCCGCACGCCTGCGCGCAAGTCGATTGCGCCGGACACGGCGGCAACCCGGACGGCCGGCAAGGCTGCGGCGGCCAAAGCGCCTGCGAAGGCGCCGGCGGCATCTGCGGGATCGGCCGCACCGGTGGGCACCGCCCGCAAGGCGGCCGCTCAGAAGACGGACAGGGCGGCAAAGACGGAAAGGACAGCAACGAAATCCGTAAAGAAGACAGCGCCGAAGGCCGGAGGGAAAGCGCCGCGCAAGACGGCGTCGAAGCCGGAGACATCTGCGGCAACGACACGCCGCGTCATTGCCAAGCGAGACGGCGAGACCCGTGTCGTCACGCCCGAAATCGAGTCTATCGAGCACGAGGCGGTCGAGCAGGCGGTGACGGGCGTCGTGCCATTGCCCGTCGCGCCGGGCGCATCGCGTCCCGGCTTCTGGGATCAGGCATGCGCCGATCTGATGAAGCGCGACCGCATTCTCAAGAAACTGATTCCCCAGTTCGGCCCGGCGCATCTCACCGGGCGCGGCGAGCCGTTCGTCACGCTCGCGCGTTCGATCGTCGGCCAGCAGATTTCCGTGAAAGCGGCGCAGGCGGTGTGGGATCGCGTGGTCGCGATCTGCCCCAGGCTTTCGCCGTCGCAGTTCATCAAGGCGGGGCACGATGCGCTGGCCGGATGCGGACTGTCGCGTCGCAAGGCCGAGTACATCCTCGATCTGGCCACCCATTTCAAATCCGGTGCGCTGCATGTGGACGCCTGGGCGAGCATGGACGACGAAGCTGTCATTGCCGAGCTGACCGGCATTCGCGGCATTGGGCGCTGGACGGCCGAGATGTTCCTGATGTTCAACCTGTTGCGCCCGGACGTCCTGCCGCTCGATGACGTCGGGCTCATCAATGCCATTAGCGTCAACTATTTCAGCGGCGAGCCCGTCACGCGCAGCGAAGCGCGGGAAGTGGCGGCCAACTGGGAGCCCTGGCGCTCCGTGGCCACGTGGTACATGTGGCGCAGCCTCGAACCTGTGCCGGTCGAGTACTGACCGAATTGCCGTCGCGGAGGGCCGTGCTTGGGATCGGGCCCGGCGATCCATTGAAGCATTTACGGTTTCTGTCGACCTGAGGACGTATAATCCGCGTCCATTCCGTCTCAACCAGTCATTTTTAACGGCTATCGTTGAAAGAGAGGCGATGAAAGTTGCCTATCTTGTCCGGGTAGCTGTGACCGGCGGTACAATACGCTGCCGCATTTCCGGGGAAACCTGATGAAGAACACCTTTTTGGATTTTGAACAGCCGATCGCCGAACTCGAAGCGAAGATCGAAGAGTTGCGCTTCGTGCAGGACGATTCCGCCGTCGACATTTCCGAAGAGATCGAGCGCCTCTCCAAGAAGAGCCAGCAGCTCACCAAGGATATCTACACGAACCTGTCGCCCTGGCAGGTATCGCAAATCTCGCGTCATCCGCAGCGTCCTTACACGCTCGACTATGTGCGCGACATCTTCACCGACTTCCACGAGCTTCATGGCGATCGCGCCTTCGCGGACGATCACGCCATCGTGGGGGGCATGGCGCGCTTCAACGGCCAGGCGTGCATGGTCATCGGTCACCAGAAGGGCCGTGACACCAAGGAGCGTGCGCTGCGCAACTTCGGCATGCCGCGTCCCGAGGGCTATCGCAAGGCCATGCGTCTGATGAAGATGGCCGAGAAGTTCGGTCTGCCGATTTTCACGTTTGTCGACACGCCGGGCGCCTATCCGGGCATCGACGCCGAGGAGCGCGGTCAGTCGGAGGCCATCGGTCACAACCTGTACGTAATGGCCGAGCTCAAGACGCCGATCATTACCACCATCATCGGCGAGGGCGGTTCGGGCGGCGCACTGGCCGTGGCGGTTGCCGACACGGTCATGATGTTGCAGTTCGCGACGTATTCGGTGATTTCGCCGGAAGGTTGCGCGTCGATTCTGTGGAAGAGCGCGGCCAAGGCGCCCGAGGCTGCCGAAGCGCTGGGTCTGACGGCGCACCGTCTCAAGGCGCTCGGCCTGATCGACAAGATCGTCAACGAACCGCTGGGCGGGGCGCAACGCGATCCGCTCGGCATGGCCGGCATGCTCAAGCGTGCGCTGGCCGACTCGCTGCGTCAGTTCCAGGGCATCAGCCACAAGGAATTGCTGGAGCGTCGTTTCGAGCGCCTGATGAGCTATGGCAAATTCAAGGAAGCCGGCGCGAAGTAAGGCGTCTGCCAATGCGTCGTCGCCCGTGGTGGCGACGACGCCGAATCCGATGCCTCGTCACGATTCTTCCGCTGCCGCGTTCGCATCTGCCCGATGCGACGCGGCAGTGGCACATGTGGACATCGCTTTGCGTCTCGCGTTGACGACGCATGTGCTGTCTGGCGACGCTTCTCATTCGCCGTCTGCCTCGCGTCGCCCGGCTGCCCCGTCGGGCGCATTGGGCGCATTGGCCCCATTGACCACATTCGCCGCCTCTGTCCCGTCTGCCACGTCTTCTTCGACGTCCCCAGCGTCCTCGTCCGGCTGTGCGGCTCCCCGTCTTGCACTTGCCCTGAGCGGCGGCCTCGATTCGATGGTGCTGCTCGATGCGCTGTCGCGCTGGGTGCAAAAGCGGCGCGAAGCGGGCGATGCCGTTACGCAGCCGCTGGCCATCCATATTCACCACGGACTCTCCGGGCATGCGGACGAGTGGCTTGACGTGTGCGAGCGGGAGGCGCGTTTGCGCGGATTTGCGTTCGAAGCCCGGCGTGTGGCGGTGCCGCGCAATGCACGTGAGGGGACCGAAGGGGCGGCGCGTGCGGTGCGCTATGCGGCGCTTGCGTCGACTTGCCGCGAGCACGGCGTCGACTGGTTGCTCACGGCGCACCACGCCAACGACCAGGCGGAGACTGTGCTGTTGCAGATGTTGCGCGGCGCGGGATTGCCCGGTGTGGCGGCAATGGCAATCGAAGGCGCGTTACCCACGGCGGCGCACGAGGGGGGCGGTGTGTCCTCGCTGCACCTGCTGCGCCCGCTGCTCGATGTTTCGCGCGACACGATGCGGGCGTACGCCGAGGCGCGTTCGCTCACGTGGGTGGAAGATCCGTCGAACGAAGACCGGCATTACTTGCGCAACGCGTTGCGTCACGACGTGATGCCTGCGATTGCGTCGCATGTGCCGGCGTATCGCGAGACGTTGGCGAGATTTGCGCGGCATGCGGCGCAGGCGCAGACGTTGCTCGATCAGTTGGGGCAGCTCGACTTCGAGATGGCGCATGTCGAGAGCGCGCACAGCGACGAGCGTCTGTATCGAAGTCGTTTGCAGGGCTTGGACGCGTCTCGTCTTGCGAACCTCTTGCGTTACTGGACGGCGCGTCGCGGGCTGCCGATGCCGCCGGAGGCACGGCTCGACGAATGGGTGCGGCAGATTCGCGATGCACAGGCGCACGCGTCGTTGGCGTTGCCGCATGGCGACGCCGTCTTGCGTCTGTACCGTGATGAATTGCAGTGGACGGCGAGGTACGCCGCCGATCCGGAGGAGATCGTTCCGGACGCGGTGCTACGGTGGTCGGGACAGCGGGAGTGGCACTTGCCGCAGTGGAAGGGCCGTGTCGTGTTCACGCCGCTCTCCGAGGGCGAGTCGCATGAGGGAAGCATCGGCGAATGGGTCTTGCGCGCTGCTCCCTTGGTGGCGAAGGCGAGGGGGGGAGGAGAGCGATGGCGGGCGCGGGCACAGGGGCATTCGCGATCGCTGAAGCATTGGTATCAGAGTCGCGGGGTGGGGGCGTGGTTGCGGAACGTTCCAGTCGTGTGGCAGGAAGACGCAATCGTCTTCGTTCCGAGATTGGGCATCGATGGTAGCGCGCAGGGCGAAGGTGACGGTGGGCGGTGGCGTGTGGAATGGCGCGACGAGATGTGAGTGAGGATCGTCTGCAAAACGCAGCACAATCTGCCGCCAGATGCGGTGTACGTAAGCCAAGACAGTGCAATCTGCGCCAAACCGGCGCCAACGCGAAACATTCGTGCGATAATCGAAAATTCCGCGAATCGAAACGTCTCTGATGCTCAATGAAGGGCATCTGCGCAGGATTCATAAACGGTTTTAAATCAATGTGTTAGCAATGTTATGGCTCTGATCGTACACAAATACGGCGGCACGTCGATGGGCTCGGTGGAGCGCATCAAGAATGTCGCCAAGCGCGTGGCCAAGTGGCACAAGGCCGGTCACAAGATGGTGGTGGTGCCGTCGGCGATGTCCGGCGAGACCAATCGTCTGCTGGGTCTGGCGAAAGAGATTTCGGCCAACCCGGATCCGCGCGAACTCGACGCCATTGCCGCCACCGGTGAGCAAGTGAGCGTTGGCCTGCTGGCGATGGCGCTCAAGGAAGCGGGCGTCGATGCCGTGAGCTATGCGGGCTGGCAAGTACCGATCAAGACCGACAGTGCTTTCACCAAGGCGCGTATTTCGGAAATCGACGACAAGCGTGTCATGGCCGATCTCGATGCCGGCCGCGTGGTCGTCATCACGGGTTTCCAGGGGATTGATCCGAACGGCAACGTGACGACGCTCGGCCGCGGCGGCTCGGACACGTCGGCCGTGGCGGTCGCTGCCGCATTGAAGGCCGACGAGTGTCTGATCTACACCGATGTCGACGGTGTGTACACGACCGATCCGCGTGTGGTTGACGAAGCGCGCCGCCTCGACAAGGTCACCTTCGAAGAAATGCTGGAAATGGCCAGCCTCGGCTCCAAGGTGTTGCAGATCCGTTCGGTGGAATTCGCCGGCAAGTACCAGGTCAAGACTCGCGTGCTGTCGAGCCTGACCGACCCGATGATCGCGCTCGACGAAGAAGCGCGCTCGGGCACGCTGATTACTTTTGAGGAAGACGAACAAATGGAAAAGGCCATCATCTCGGGTATCGCGTTCCAGCGTGACGAGGCCAAGATCACCGTGCGCGGCGTGCCGGATCGTCCGGGCATCGCTTACCAGATCCTCGGCCCGATCGCCGACGCGAACATCGATGTCGACATGATCATCCAGAACCTGAGCGTCGATGGGAAGACCGACTTCACGTTCACGGTGCCGCGTGGCGACTATCAGCGCGCCATGGCGCTGCTGCAAAACGACGTGCAGGGTCATATCGGCGCGGCCGAAGTGCTGGGCGACCCGAAGGTCTCGAAAGTATCGATCGTCGGCGTGGGCATGCGCTCGCACGTCGGTATCGCCAGCAAGGCGTTCCGCACACTGTCGGAAGAGGGCATCAACATTCAGTTGATCTCCACGTCCGAAATCAAGATCTCGGTGCTGATCGACGAGAAGTACATGGAACTCGCCGTGCGCGCGCTGCACAAGGCGTTCGAACTCGATCAGGCGTAAGCCGCCGGAAGTGATCGAACGTCGTTGATCGTGTTGTAGAAGGGCGAGCCGCATGTGATCGCGATGCATGCGGCGCGCAGCGGAAAAATCGTGCAGCGATGCGGGAAATGTCCTCCGAACGTGTCGAAGGCATGACAGGTACGCAAAAAAAGTTGGGTTTCGGTGCGGATAATATTTGACGGCATCGCGAACACTAGGTAGTATCACGGCTTCGTTGCATCACCTCCCTGGTGCGACGACAAGTTTGGGAGACGTGGCCGAGAGGTCGAAGGCACTCCCCTGCTAAGGGAGCATCTGGGCCAAAACCTGGATCGAGGGTTCGAATCCCTCCGTCTCCGCCAAAAGCGGTGACAAAGCCCCGCGAGTTCGAGGACTCGCGGGGCTTTTCTTTTTGTCCTCCCCCCGCCTTCTTTTGCCGCATTCGTTTCCAGCCGTCGCCGGATGAGGTAAAGTAGCACCCCCGTCATCTTTCCGTCGAACTTCGAGCGAGGACAACCATGTCGACCATCACTACCGATTCCGGCCTGCAATACGACGACCTGCAAGTGGGCGATGGCGCCGAAGCCAAGGCGGGCCAGACCGTCACCGTGCACTACACCGGTTGGCTCACCGACGGCACGAAGTTCGATTCCAGCAAGGACCGCAACGACCCGTTTGCCTTTGTGCTCGGTGGCGGCATGGTCATTCGCGGCTGGGACGAAGGCGTGCAGGGCATGAAGGTCGGCGGCAAGCGCAAACTCATCATTCCGGCCGAACTGGGCTACGGTGCACGCGGTGCAGGCGGCGTGATTCCACCGAACGCCACCCTGGTCTTCGAGGTCGATCTGTTGGAAGTCTGAAGCATCGAACGCCGCATCCGGCGGCACGACGCGACAGACACCCCCGGTGCCTCACAGGCACCGGGGGTGTTGTTTTTTTCATGTGTGCCGACGTCACGAGCGTCGGCGGCACAAAGGAGTTCTTACGAGGTGTCTCACTCAGTTACGTCCGTATCGCCTGTTTCACGATTCTGGTTTCCCTTGTCGCTCGTGCTGTTCGAATTCGCGGTCTACATCTCGAACGACATGATCATGCCCGGCATGCCGCTCGTGACGCGCGAATTCGGCGCGTCCGCCGAAGCGACCACGCTCGCGCTCACCGCGGCCATGCTCGGCAACGCGAGTCTGCAATGGTTGCTCGGTCCACTCGCCGAGCGCTACGGTCGTCGTCGTGTATTGCTCTCGGGACTCGCGATGTTCATCGCCGCCTGTCTGGCCGTGCACTACGTGCAGACCATGCCGCAGTTCATCCTCCTACGTTTTCTGCAAGGCATGGGCTGCTGTTTCGTGCTGACGGTCGGCTACCCGACGGTGCATGAAGCGTTCGAGGAGAAGACCGCGGTGCGAGTGATGGCGCTCATGGCGAACGTCTCGCTGCTCTCGCCGCTGTTCGGGCCGCTAGCGGGGGCGGCCGTCGTGTCGTTCTGGCCCTGGCGCAGCATATTCTGGCTTATCGCCATTGTCGCCGTGCTCTCGTTCGTCGGTCTGTATCGCACGATGCCCGAACTCTCGCGTCGCGATCGCAATGCGCTGAATGCGGCGCAGTTGTGGCAGGGCTACAAGCTGCCGCTCGCCAGTGCCCGTTTCTGGCGCGGTGCGCTCCTCACGGGCCTGGCGATTACGCCGCTGCTCTCGTGGATCGCGCTCGGTCCGGTGTTTCTGATCGAGCGCGCCGGCCTGGCGCAGATGCAGTACGCCATGCTGCAAGTGCCGGTGTTCGCCGCGCTGATTCTCGGCAACGTGCTGCTCGCACGTCAGGTCGGGCGCTGGTCCAATGGCCGGCTGCTGGCCACCGGCGTGGCCGCCATGTTGATCGGCGCCGCGGTGTCGCTGGTCGGCACAGCCATTCTCGCGCCCGGCTATCCGGCGCTGCTCATCGGTACCACCTTGCACGCCTTTGGCATGGGCATGAGCTATGGCGTGGTGTACCGCCAGTCGCTGTTCGCCGTCGACAGTCCTAACCGGGCGACGGTGGCGGGCATGCTCAGCATGATTACCATCGTGGTGGCTGTCGTGGTGATCGAGGCGGTGAAGTTCGCATATCTGCACTTCGGCGACGCCGCGCTCGGCATCGGCGCGATGCTGGCGGCAGCGCTCGTCGCGGTACTCGCGGCGAACTTCGTGCCTCCGCCGGCGCAGGACCCCCTCGCGCAACCCGGACGACGCTCGTGAGTCGGTGGCAAGGCTGACGACGGGTGCGACGGCGGCAACAGTCACGACAGTAACGACAGCCACGACGGCCACGGCAGTCGATGCCGTCTCGGCCGGTGCAAAGCGAAAAACGCCAGCGAACACGATTCGCTGGCGTTTTTTCATGAGCGATGCCTCAACTGTGGGCGCGCTCGCCGGACACTGTTTCGGCGTGCCTGGCCGAGGTCGTGGCTGCGGCGGCGGTGGTGTCGCCCGGCGTCTCTTCCGGCCCCTCGCGCGCGCCCGGGTGGCTTGACGCCGGCACAGTGGGTGCCGCCGGCGTCGCGTAGTAGTCCCGCTCCCACTTCTCGTGATTTGCCTTGGCCTGCTGCAACTCGGGCGTTAGCGGCGCGAACGAGAGCAGCAATTTGTTGAGCCACGATATTGGCGCCTTGCACGGGCGTTCGAAATCGACGAACAGCACTACGCGCGTCTCGTCCGTATCGTTATGCACCTGATGCTCGTAGGCGTCGTCGAAAATCACGGCCCGGTTGGCTTGCCAGACGTAACGTTGACCGTCGACCTCGATCCAGCACTTCTCACGCTCGCGCGGCACCTTCAGTGCGAGATGCAGGCGCAGCACGCCGTTGTACGGTCCGCGATGCGGCGGGATTTTCTTGCCTGGCGACAGGATCGAGAAGAACGCCGTGCGCAGACCGGGAATGTCTTCGAGCGCCTTGGCCGTCGCGGGGCAGCGCGCCAGATTGCGTTCCGCGCGCATGCCATACCCGAGAAAGACAAACGTCTGCCACTGATGGTCCTGCGTGATGGTGGCGACATCGGGGGAAATTTCGTGGAAGGCGGGCAGACGCCCCGGGTTGGCGAGGACCGCTTCGAGCTCGCGCGCGATGGCCGGCCCCTGTGCCTCGATGGCGTCGACCCACGGAAACTGAGCGTTATCGAAGATCGGTTTGTCGCCTACCAGTGAATGGCGGGCAATGCTGCGTTGCGCCGCTTCCACACACCGAAAGAAAAATCTGGCGAGCCAGCGGGGCAGGGTACGGTTAGGGTTCTGCGCAGGCGATCGTGTAGCACTCAACGTCGGCCTCCAGGGCTGAAATGGGGGAACCGGGCCGGCGGGAGACGTGTCTTTAAGTGCGGTGAACGCCGGGCTTTTGGGTACAATTGTCGCGCGGTCCGGCCGCGCCGCCAAGTCTCGTGCGGGAAATGTGCGTGAGACGCTGGTTACGAGATGTTTCGCACGGGCGTCTCACAGACCGAAGGGGTGGGGCGGGATGCGTCCGGATCCTCTCAGGCTGGCACTCGCGGTCCAATACAGGAGACGCATGAACGCGCGCAAGACACGGCATCCACACACGACCTGGGGCTCGCTCCGCAGTTTCGTCACATCTGCGGTATTCCGGGTGTTACTGTCCTCTCCGGCGCCGTGCGTCGATTCCGCCGATCCCTGTACCAGCGCCGTCCACATCGACTGGCTTGACGGGCGTCACCGTGCCGGAGCGCCGACCACGGCGCGGATCGCACGGGCCGCCTCCGTTGCCGTCGTGCTGTCGGCCAGCCTGCTGGCGACCTCGGTCGCCCACGCCAAATACGCTATCGCGCAGTACGGCGAGCCGAAGTACGCCGAGGGATTCACACACTTCGATTACGTCAATCCCGATGCGCCACGCGGCGGCACGTTGACGCTTGCGAACCCCGACCGCCGCACCAGTTTCGACAAATTCAATCCGTTCACGTTGCGCGGCACGGCCGCGCCGGGTGTGTCCGGACTCATGTTCGAGACGCTCGGCATCGGCAGCGCCGACGAACCCGCCACCGTCTACGGCCTGCTTGCCGACGACATTGCCGTGGCGCCCGACGGCGCCTCCGTCACGTTTCATCTCAATCCGGCCGCGCGCTTCAACAATGGCGATCCCGTCACGGCGCAGGACGTGAAATATTCGTTCGACACGTTGATGAGTCCGCAATCGGCGCCCGGCTTCAAGGTGATGCTGGCCGACGTGAAAGGCGTGACGGTGCTCGACAAAAGCCGCGTGCGTTTCGACTTCCGTCGCGTGAGCCCGGACCTGCCGTTGCTCGTGTCGTCTGTGCCGGTGTTCTCGCCGAAGTGGGGCGCCGGGCCGCACGGCGAGCGCAAGGCGTTCGATGCGCTGACCTTCGAGCCGCCCGTGGCGAGCGGCCCGTACCGGATCGAGTCCTACGACGGCGGCCGGCGCATCACGTTCCGGCGCGACCCGAATTACTGGGGCAACGGGCTGCCGGTGCGACGCGGCACCTATAACTTCGAGCGCATCGTCTACAAGCTGTACTCCGACGACATCGTGCGGCTCGAAGGCTTCAAGGCCGGAGAGTTCGACGCCATCACGGAATACCGCGCCCGCAGTTGGGTGCGCAGCTACGTCGGCAAGCGATTCAAGGACGGCGAACTCATCAAGCGCGAATTCGCGCATCGCAATGCCGCGGGCATGCAGGGTTTCATTCTGAACACGCGCCGCGATCTGTTTCGCGACGTGCGCGTACGCAAGGCGCTGGACCTTGCGCTGGACTATCAGTGGCTCAATCGTCAACTGTTCTACAACCAGTACCAGCGCATCTACAGCTACTTCACCAACAGCGATCTCGCGGCGCGCGGCATGCCAAGCGATGCGGAACTCAAGTTGCTGAGCCCGTTGCGCAAGATGCTCGATCCGGCCGTGTTCGGACCCATGGTCGTGCAACCGACGACGACCCCGCCGGCAAGTTTGCGCGATAACCTGCGCGAGGCCCGCGAGCTGCTCGCGCAGGCGGGCTGGACGTATCGCGACGGCGCACTGCGCAACGCCAGAGGCGAACCCTTCGTGTTCGAATTCCTCGACGACGGCGGTGCGATGGGGCCGGTCGCGTCGGCATACGCACGCAATCTCGCCAAGCTCGGCATCACGCTCAATTTCCGTACCAGCGATTTCGCGCTGTATCAGAAGCGCCTCGAGACGTTCGACTTCGACATGATCTCGCTGCGCTATCCGGATTCGCAGATCCCCGGCACCGAACTGCTCGACCGGTTCGGCAGCCAGTCCGCCAACGTGGACGGCTCGGATAACGTAATCGGCCTGAAGGACCCGGCGGTCGACGCGCTTCTCGCCGACCTGGTGCGTGCGCACACGTATGAGGATCTGATTGCCGCCGCGCGTGCGCTCGATCGCGTGCTCATGCATGGCTATTACATCGTGCCGCACTGGTTCTCGTCGACGCATCGCATGGCGTACAAGCAGAACCTGCGCTATCCGCAAAAGTTGCCGCTGTATTTCACCGCCGAAGGCTGGCTCGTCTCGACGTGGTGGGATTCGCGCTCGGGCACCGAACAGAAGGCGTCCGCAGCTTCGACCGGAGTCGACCGATAACCATGTGGTCCTACATCCTCAAGCGATTGCTGATCATGATTCCGACGCTGCTCGGCGTGATCACCCTGACCTTCGCGGTCATCCAGTTCGTGCCCGGCGGGCCGGTCGAGCAGGTGATGCTCGAACTCAAGGGGCGCGGCGGCGGCGGTGAGGCGAGCGGGGGCGGCGGTGGCAGCGACTATCGCGGGCGTCGCGGCATCGACGCCCAGCAACTCGCGCAGATCAAGGCCCTCTATGGCTTCGACAAGACCCCGATGGAGCGCTATTGGCTGATGCTCAAACGCTTCGCGCGGTTCGATCTCGGGCAGAGCTATTTTCACCATCAAAGCGTGTGGTCGCTCATCGTATCGAAGCTGCCGGTGTCAATCTCGCTGGGGCTCTGGACGTTCTTTCTCACCTATCTGATATCGGTGCCGTTGGGCATCGCCAAGGCGGTGCGCAACGGGTCGCGCTTCGATACGCTCACCAGTCTGGTCGTGCTCGTGGGGTACGCGATTCCGGGCTTCGTGCTCGGCGTGTTGTTGCTGGTGCTGTTCGGCGGCGGTACGTTCTGGCAGTTGTTCCCGCTGCGCGAGCTGGTCTCCGACAACTGGAGCGATCTGTCGTGGCCCGCAAAGATCACTGACTATCTGTGGCACATCACGTTGCCGGTGACGGCGTCGGTGGTCGGCAGCTTCGCCGTCATTACCATGCTCACGAAAAACGCATTCCTCGACGAAATTCGCCGCCAGTATGTGTTGACGGCGCGCGCCAAGGGGCTCTCCGAGCGTAAGGTGCTGTTCAAGCATGTGTTTCGCAACGCGCTGATTCCGCTCATTACCGGTTTTCCCGCCGCATTCATCGGCGCGTTTTTCGCGGGCAGCCTGCTCATCGAGACGCTGTTTTCGCTCGACGGTCTGGGCCGTCTGTCGTACGAATCGGTGCAGCGCCGCGATTATCCGGTCGTGCTCGGTTCGCTGTATCTGTTCACGCTCATCGGGCTGGTGACGAAGCTCATCTCCGACCTCTGCTACGTGCTGGTCGACCCGCGTATTCAATTCGATCGAGTGGAGCATTGACGTGACCCGATCCGCCACGCCATCGCCACGCATGTCTTCCCATGCCGCCTCGCGCGCCGCGCGCTCGCCCCGGTGGCGTGTCTGGCGGCGTTTTCGCAGCCACCGCCTCGGTTACTGGAGCCTGGTCGCCTTCGTCGTGCTGTTCGGCGTCAGTCTCTTCGCCGAGGTTATCGCCAACGACAAGCCGTGGGTCGTTCGCTACGAAGGGCAATGGTATTTCCCGTTCGTGAAGACGTACCCCGAATCGACCTTCGGCGGCGACTTCCCCACGCCGACGGATTACCTCGACCCGTTCATCGAAGACCGGATTCGCTCGGGCGAGAACTTCGCGATCTATCCGCCGGTGCGCTACCGCTACGACACCATCAACTATTTCGCCAAGGTGCCGAATCCGGCGTCGCCGTCGTCGGAGAACTGGCTGGGCACGGACGACCGCGGTCGCGACGTGTTCGCGCGCCTGCTCTACGGCTTCCGGTTATCGGTGATCTTCGCGCTCGCGCTCACCGTCTCCGGCACGCTGCTCGGCATGATTGCGGGCGCCGTGCAGGGTTTCTACGGCGGACGCATCGATCTCACCTTGCAGCGGCTCATCGAGATATGGGGTTCGTTGCCGGAGCTGTATCTGCTGATCATTTTCGCGTCGATCTTCGAGCCGCATCTGTGGCTGTTGTTCGTGCTGCTCTCGCTGTTCGGCTGGATCGGGTTGTCCGATTACGTACGCGCCGAATTCCTGCGCAACCGTCAACTGGATTACGTGCGTGCCGCGCGCGCGATGGGCCTGTCGAACTGGCAGATCATCCGGCGCCACGTGCTGCCCAACAGCATGACGCCTGTCATCACATTCCTGCCGTTTCGCATGAGCGGGGCGATTCTGGCGCTCACCAGTCTCGACTTTCTCGGGCTGGGGGTGCCGCCGCCCACGCCGAGTCTCGGCGAATTGCTCAACCAGGGGAAGGCAAATCTGGACGCATGGTGGATTTCGCTGGCAACGTTCGTCGTGCTGGTGCTCACGCTTTTGCTGCTGACGTTCATGGGTGACGCCTTGCGCAATGCACTCGATACGCGTGTCGCGGATAAGCAGGCTGCGGCCGGGGGGGCGATGTGAACGCGCCGTTGCTCAGTATCGATCGTCTTTCGGTGCGCTTTGGCGATACCGAGGCGGTGAAGGACGTGAGTCTGGCCATCGGGCGCGGCGAACGGGTTGCGCTCGTCGGCGAGTCGGGGTCGGGCAAGAGCGTGACGGCGCTCGCCATTCTGCGCCTGTTGCAGGACGCCGAGATTCAGGGACGCATCGTGCTCGATGGCGTGGATCTGGCGGCGCTCGGCGAGCGCGAGATGCGCGGACTGCGCGGTAACGACGTTGCCATGATTTTTCAGGAGCCGATGACCGCGCTCAATCCGCTCTATCCGATCGGCGAGCAGATTGCCGAAGCGCTGGAACTGCACGAAGGGCTGTCGAAAAAAGATGCCAGACTGCGCGCCGTTGAGTTGTTGCGCCGCACGGGCATTCCGGAGCCGGAGCGCCGCGTATCGCACTTCCCGCACGAATTGTCGGGCGGACAGCGACAACGGGCCATGATCGCGATGGCGCTCGCCTGTCGTCCCAAGTTGCTGCTGGCCGACGAGCCGACGACCGCACTCGACGTCACCATTCGCGCGCAGATCATCGAGCTGCTGCTCGAATTGCAGCGCGACGCCGCCGAGAAGCGCGGTATGGCGGTGTTGCTCATCACGCACGATCTGAATTTGGTACGGCGCTTCGCCCAGCGCGTTGCGGTAATGGAAAAGGGCGTGCTCGTCGAGTGTGCCGATACCGAGACGCTGTTCGCGAATCCGCAGCATCCCTACACGCGCAAGCTGATCGACAGCCGGCCGCTTCGCGAGGTTCATCCCGTTTTGCCGATCGCACCGGTGCTGCTCGAAGGGCGGGGGGTGACCGTGGACTACGCGACGGCGCAACCCGGCCTGCGCGGCTGGTTCCGGCGTGGCCGGTTCCGCGCCGTGCATCCGGTCGATCTGGCGCTACGTCAGGGGGAAACGCTGGGCGTGGTGGGCGAGTCCGGTTCGGGCAAGACGACGCTCGCGATGGCGATGCTCGGCCTTCAGCACACCAGCGCCGGACAGATCGAGTTTCAGGGCGAGCCGCTCGGGTCGTATCGCGGCGCGGCGCGGCGCACGCTGCGCTCACGCATGCAGATCGTCTTTCAGGATCCGTTCGGATCGTTGTCGCCGCGGATGACCATCGAGGAGATCGTGGGCGAAGGGCTGGCGCTGCATCGTCCGCAATTGAGCGAGGACGAGCGCCGTACGCGCGTTGCCGAGGTCTTGCGCGAGGTCGGTATCGATGCCCGTGCGATGTCGCGCTACCCCCACGAATTCTCCGGCGGTCAACGGCAACGGATTGCGATTGCGCGTGCGCTAGTAGTGGATCCGCAAATCCTCGTGCTCGACGAGCCGACCAGCGCGCTCGACGTCTCGATTCAGCAGCAGGTGCTCCACCTGCTGGCCCAATTGCAGATCAAGTACAACCTGAGTTATCTGTTCATCAGCCACGATCTCGCCGTCATGCGGGCGATGGCACACCGGGTTTTGGTGTTCAAAGACGGCCATCTCGTGGAGCAGGGCGATACGGAGTCGGTATTTTTTGATCCGCAAAACGAGTACACCCGAGAGCTTGTCGCGGCAGCCATGCTGTAGGTCGGTGACATCGCAGTGAAACATCATATAACGTCGCGGAACATCGGCTAAATCGCAAGGGCTTGATTGTTAATGAAAATTTTCTGGTTGTGGCAATTGTTTTTTTCTATTACCTTTTGACATCATGTGACGTTCACATTACTATCGCGTACCAATTAAGTTGATTATTCAACGAGTTAACCGGCCGGAGCATAGGCCGGTTCAGAGAACAGGTTCGGCGGTGGGTCTGCCGGGCGTGACTCGACGGTTTTCAACACGGCAGCATCCTGTTGCACCTGGCGAGCTACTCATCGGCCATCCGACTCAACCAACCCGGCGACCAATGCAGACGAAACCTACGCGCACCCGCAAGACTCTCCTTCTCGCGTTCACCGCCGCCGGCCTCGTCACCGCTTCGTTGGCGGCCAGGGCCGACGACTACAACAATGGCCCGACCGCTGCCGCCCGTGCAGCCGCTGCGGCCAATCAGGCAAGCAACGCTTCCCAGAACACTGCCAATGTCGCCACGGTGGCCGGCGACGCCGCTCAGCCTGCCGTCGAAGAGTCGCGCGTGCAACGTGCGCAGAAGCTGCTCTCGAACGTCACGGACAAGGCATCCGACGTCGTCCTCGGCGCGCTGAATTACATCGGCGTGCGGTACAAGTACGGCGGCAACACGCCGGATAGCGGTCTGGATTGCAGCGGCTTCGTGCGCTATGTGTTCCAGGACACGCTTAACTTCATGCTGCCGCGCCGCTCGGAAGAAATGAGTCAGGTGGGTGAGCGTATCGCCAAGACCGATCTGAAGCCGGGCGATCTGGTGTTCTTCAACACCATGCGTCGCAGCTTCTCGCACGTGGGTATCTATATTGGTGGCGACAAGTTCGTGCATGCGCCTGCCACCGGCGGCAAGATCCGCGTGGAAGACCTGCGCGAATCGTACTGGTCGGCCCGCTACAACGGCGCTCGCCGTGTCGAGACGCTCAAGGCCAGCGCGGAACTTACGCGTGTCGAACAGCTCTTCAAGAACGATCACCCGATGTAAGTCGCCCATGCTCGCGAAGTTGGCGGGCCAGGGTGCAGAGCAAGATGCCGCCCACTGGGCGGCATTTTTGTTGGTGCGTCTCGCGACGAGGGGATGCGCTCAGCGGGCCGCTTGCGTCGCGCCGCGTGTGGTGCCCGTCTGCGCATCGGCGAGTTTGCGCTGAATCTCCGGCCACATTCCGGCGACGGCTTCCTCGCCCGCCAGAATCGCGCGATTGCGCCCCTGGAAATCCGATGCGCCCATTTTCGCCAGCGACGGACGAATCACGATGTCGGCATTCTTTTCCAGTTCGTACTGCTTGATCGACTGTCCCATGATCGTGAAGGTCTGCATCAGGATGTCGAACTGGCCTTGCGTTGCCTGCGCCGTCGGGTTGGCCGAGATGTCGACGGCGATCACGAAGTCCGCCCCCATCTGCCGCGCATATTCGGCCGGCACCGGCGCGACGAGGCCGCCGTCGACGTAATCGCGACCGCCGATGTGAACGGGCTCGAACACGCCCGGCACGCTGCTCGATGCCCGCACTGCCTGCCCGGTATTGCCGCGACGGAACAGGATCGGCGCCCCGCTTTGCAGGTCTGTGGCCACAATGCCCAACTGGCGCGGCATCTGCTCGATCGTACGGTCCTTGAGCACCTTGTTGACGTACGACTGAAGGGCCTCGCCGCGCAACATGCCGCGTGAGCGGAAGGGCATGGTCCAGTCGCTGATCGACGCTTCGTCCATCGTCGAGGCCAGGCGATTGAGCTGGAAGCCGTTCAGTCCGGAGGCGTACATTGCCCCCACCACGCTGCCCGCACTGGTGCCCACGACGATATCGGCATGAATGCCGCGCGCCTCCAGCGCCTTGATCACACCCACGTGTGCAAAGCCACGTGCGGCGCCGCCTCCCAGCGCGAGACCGATTTTCAGCGGACGCACCACCTTGGGCGGGGGCACCGGCATGGCGGGCGCTTGTGCGACGGGCGGCTGCGTGGATGACGTGACCGGCGCGTTGGCTTGCGAGTCGGAGGGTGGGGCGCTCGCACACCCGGCAAGCACGGCGGCCATTGCTGCGGCAGCGAGCATCGCGCGGGTCGTGCCGGACAGAGGCCTCGAGGGGCGGTGCTTCGATGCGGCGCGAGGGGGGGCGGACGCGAGGGGGGTATCGGCGGCCATCGCGGCAACGGCGCGACGCAGAGTTTGAATCAACGACAACAAGGGGATACTCCGGCAGGGCAGGACAGACGCTTGCGGCACCGTTAATCGGTCGGATGGGAAGGCCAGCGGGCGTCGACGCGCAATTTTACGGCGATTGGAGCGGTACCGATACAAATCGGTTCACTTTTCGAGGGTGCCATCGGTGTGCGGCGACCCGATGTGGAACCTTTGATGGGATGTCTCGTCTTATCTGCCGCAACCCGCGCGACGTTGGAAGACGTCGCCTGGCCCATCCGGCCCACCCTTCGGGCGGCGCACCGAAATGCGCTGTAACCGCCTGCAACCCGCTGCGACCGATTGACGTGTGAAGCCGCCCACCGCCGGCGCGTCTGCGTTCCTTCGCTCTCCTGGCGCCGCCGTTCCCGATAGTGAACATGTGAATCAACGCGAATGGGAATCATTTGCGTTGATACGTATTTTTCATTATGCTGTTCTCCTCTACGAAACCATGATTGCGAGGGGAACGGCCCATGAAGGCAAAGACGATCGGCAAACTGGCGCGACTGACGGTGCTCGGCGCGACGCTGGCCGCAGCATTTGGTGCGCAGGCGGACAGTGGCGTGCTGAACTTGTATTCGGCGCGTCACTATCAGACCGACGAGCAGTTGTACGGCACGTTCACCAGGCAGACCGGTATCAAGATCAATCGCATCGAAGCCGATGACGCGGCACTGCTGGAACGGCTGAAGAGCGAAGGTGCGAAAAGCCCGGCCGACGTCATTCTGATGGTCGACGCGGCGCGTCTGGCCAAGGCCGACGAAGCGGGGCTGTTCCAGCCGACAAGATCCGCCACGCTCGACGCGCGGATTCCTGCCAAGCTGCATTCGGCCGGTACGAAGGCCGGCACGGACTGGTACGGCTTTTCGACGCGCGCCCGCGTGATCGTCTACAACAAGGACAAGGTTGATCCGAAGACGGTGCAGACGTACGCGTCGCTTGCCGATCCGTCGCACAAGGGGCAGGTCTGCACGCGCTCGGGCTCGCATCCGTACATGCTTTCGCTGGTCGGGGCGCTCATTGGCCGTGAAGGCGCACAAGCCACGCAGAAGTGGGCAGAAGGCATGGTGGCGAACTTCGCGCGTGCGCCGCGCGGCGGCGACACCGACCAGATCAAGGCCGTGGCGACGGGCGAATGCGGGGTGGCGCTGGCGAACTCGTATTACTACGTGCGCATGGCTCGCTCGGACAAGCCCGAGGACAAGGCGCTGATGTCGAAGGTCGGATTCGTCTGGCCGGATCAGGCGGGCAAGGGCACGCACGTGAACGTGGCAGGGGCCGGCATCGCCAAGCACGCGCCGAACCATGCCAACGCGGTCAAATTCCTGGAGTACCTGGCGAGCGACGAAGCGCAACAATACTTCGCCAATGGCAACAACGAATGGCCGGCGGTGCAGACAACCAAGCTGGACAACCCGGCGCTCACCTCGCTGGGCGAATTCAAGGCGGAGGATGTCTCCATCGGCACCATCGCGAAGAATCTGCCCGAAGCGCAGCGCATTCTGGATCGCGCCGGTTACAAATAAGCCGCATCCGAACGTCGCAGGCGACGCTGCGACGTGAGGCGACATGACGTAAAGCGCCAAGGGCGCCGGAAGTTTCCGGCGCCCTTGGCGTTCGTTTTGCGGATTTGCGTGCTGGCGGCGTGCGGATCGCGCAGCACGTTAATGCCGCATTCGATCAGTCGTCGAGCAGATCGCCTTCCTCGCCCGGTTGATACATGTGGTAATCGCCGGTGGCATAGACCCCCTTGAGCGCCGTCGACGACGCGTCGTCGTTCTCGATCGGATGCGTCTCGGCGATGCGCAGCGATTCGCGCACCTGCGGCGGTTCGCATTCGGCGATCAGACGCAGCGCTTCCGCCTCGTCCTCCGCCACGACATCGTAGGTGGTGACGAACTCGGGCGCCGGACCGTCCGGATCTTCGTCTTCCAACGGTTCATACCATTGGCCTTCGACGATCAGGTGCATCGCGCGGGCTGTTTCCGATGGTTCGTTGCGGGCGGCGCGCAGTGCCCACAGGGCGGCATCGCTCCACTTGTAGCGTTGCACGGCTTCCAATGCCGTCGTGAGGGCCTTGGCATCATCGCCCGCCTGTTGGTACGCATGCGAGAGTTCGGCGAGTACGTCGGCCATCGAGACATTGCTGCCTTCTTCGTCATGCTCCTGTTTGACCAGCGTCTCGTAAGTGGCGATGGCGGCCTTCGGCTCGCCCTGGGCGACGAACAGGTGCATGCGCAGCGCGATGGCATTTTCGATGAAGGCGCGTCCGGCCTGCGCCAGATGCGGGCTTTCGAGCGTGCGATCCAGACGTGCCTGGGCGGCGGCGAAATCGCCCTGACGGGCGAGCGCGTTGGCGTGGTTGAAATCGACGATCACGAGGTCTTCGTCCGGCGCGCAATTGCCGGCGGCCTCGTAGGCCTCGATGGCGGCGGGGAAGCGTCCCAGATCGGAGCGGTAGTTGCCGAGCAATTGCCAGAGCAGCCAGACGCCCGGTGCGTGAGCGACACCGGCTTCGAGCACGGAGACGGCCTGCTCCGTTTCGTCCATGTCGGCATAGGCCATCGCCTGCACCTCATAAGCGCCCGAGTACTGCATCGACTCGAGCCGTTTGCCGATCTCCAGGGCCGTTTCGGGATCGCCGGCTTCCAGATGGGCGAAGGCTTCCGCCATCAATTCGTCTTTCTCGGACATTGCAATTTCTCCTTCGGGAACCGCTTTGGGGGAAGGCGTACCGGCCTCGCGTGCGCGGCGCAGGGCCATGGCGCGAACCGGTATCGTCCCATCATATAACAGGCATCGTGACAGCCAGCATCGCCGCAGAACGATCGGCGCTCGGCGGTGGGAAGGGCATGACGAGGGGAGGGGGCACCGCTTGCGCGATGCAATGAAAAAGCCGCGACGGGTCGTCGCGGCTTTTTTCTCGTGATGCGCGGGGCGGAATCGGTGCGATCAGCCGCCGCGGCGCATCAGGTCGAAGAACTCGGCGTTGTTCTTCGTCTGCTTGATCTTGCCAAGCAGGAATTCCATCGCTTCGGCTTCGTCCATATCGTAGATGAGTTTGCGCAGCACCCAGATCTTCTGGAGGATTTCCGGCTTGATGAGCAATTCTTCGCGACGCGTGCCCGACTTGTTCAGGTTGATCGACGGGTAGACGCGCTTCTCCGCGAGACGGCGCTCCAGGTGCACTTCCATGTTGCCAGTGCCCTTGAATTCTTCGTAGATCACGTCGTCCATGCGGCTGCCGGTCTCGATCAGTGCCGTGGCAATGATCGTGAGCGAGCCGCCTTCCTCGACGTTGCGCGCCGCGCCGAAGAAGCGCTTCGGGCGTTGCAGGGCGTTGGCGTCCACACCGCCGGTGAGCACCTTGCCCGAAGCCGGGATCACCGTGTTGTAGGCGCGGGCCAGACGTGTGATCGAGTCCAGCAGAATCACCACGTCTTCTTTCATTTCGATCAGGCGCTTGGCCTTCTCGATTACCATTTCGGCGACCTGGACGTGGCGCGTGGCCGGTTCGTCGAAGGTCGATGCGATGACCTCGCCGCGCACCGAGCGCTGCATTTCCGTCACTTCTTCCGGACGCTCGTCGATGAGCAGCACGAAGAGCTTGGCTTCCGGGTGGTTGGCCGTGATGGCATGCGCGATATGCTGCAACATCACGGTCTTGCCGGATTTCGGCGAGGCGACCAGCAGACCGCGCTGGCCCTTGCCGATCGGGGCGATCATGTCGATGATGCGGCCCGTCACGTTTTCCTCACCGCGAATGTCGCGCTCCAGAAGCAGCGGCTTGTTCGGGTGCAGCGGCGTGAGGTTCTCGAACATGATCTTATGTTTCGAGGCCTCGGGCGGATGACCGTTGACTTTGTCGACCTTCACCAGCGCGAAATAACGCTCGCCGTCCTTCGGCGTGCGCACTTCCCCTTCGATCGTGTCGCCGGTATGCAGGTTGAAACGGCGAATCTGCGACGGGCTGATATAGATATCGTCCGTGCTGGCCAGGTACGACGTTTCAGGCGAGCGCAGGAAACCGAAGCCATCCGGCAGCACTTCGAGCGTACCGTCGCCAAAGATGGTTTCGCCGGACTTTGCGCGCTTCTTCAGAATGGCGAACATCAGCTCCTGCTTGCGAAGGCGGTTCGCGTTCTCGATTTCGAGACCGTTCGCCATTTCTAGCAGCTCGGAGACGTGCTGGGACTTTAGTTCGGATAAATGCATAGGGAGGTGCCGTCCGCCGGACGACAAGTGAAGGATCAGGGAAAAGTGAGCGAACGCTCGAAGAACTTTGGGATGCTTTTGGGCGGATTATATAGCAAGCAGCGTCATGCGCAAGCACTGCGCGGCCCGCCCGGCGCCGGGGTGTCGCACTGTGGCGACAAAGGCCCCGGCACTTGGCATCGACGGCGAATTACAGATTGCCGTCGAGGAACGAGGTCAGTTGCGACTTCGACAGGGCGCCGACCTTCTGGGCTGCCACGGCGCCGTTCTTGAACAGAATCAGCGTCGGAATGCCGCGAATGCCGAACTTGGCCGGCACTTGCTGGTTTTCATCGACGTTGATCTTGGCGATCTGCACCTTTTCGCCGTATTCCTTCGAGACTTCGTCGAGGATCGGGGCGATCATCTTGCACGGGCCGCACCATTCCGCCCAGAAGTCGAGGAGCACCGGCTTGTCGGATTGCAAAACGTCCGCGTCGAAGCTGGCGTCGGAGATGTACTTGATAGATTCGCTCATGAGTATTGTTGCCTCGTCTGACTATTCGGAAACGTCCGATAAAAGTGGCGCCATACGCCGCTTGCTTTCATCGACGCTGGAGAGGCCACCCGGCATCTTCGGGCGTGCATTCTCCATATGGAGGCTGCAATCGCGTGCTTCAATAGCGTTCGCCAATGCAGTTTGTGCTCATCTTAGCGGAAATTGCCGAGGCTTGCGCGCGCTGTCCCCATGGGCGGCGAAGCGCGAGGCGGGGCGTTGCGCCGCACGATCTCGCGCTTCGGGCTTCTGTTGGCGCGTCGACTCTGGTAGAATCTTTCTCTGACGGGCCTCCTCGCATGGTGGCGCGGCCAATCTGGTCAGGTCGGGAACGAAGCAGCCACAGCCGTTTTCTACCAGTGCCGAGGGTCAGGCTCGTCACCTACTTCCTTGTTTTATCGATGTTCTCCGCGCGTTCTGCGCAAACGCTCCCGCCGCTTGAAGCTTTACCGAACCGTCCGCATTGTTGTTCGGCGCGACGCCGTCGTCGCCACTCTCGTTGCGCACACCTTCGTTTTCGCGACCGGGCCCCCCATGTGGTCACGCGTCTCGCGTGGGGCAGGCGGGCTTGGTAGAATCGCGCAACATTTTTTTCTATCGCCCCGATAGCCGGTGGAATCCGGCGGGATTCGGTGCCCGATCGACGTCCGATCGGGCGTTGACATCGGTGCGGAAGCCCAACGCCGAACTGTTACAATTTGGCATGACCTATCAAGTACTCGCGCGCAAATGGCGCCCCAAAGGCTTCTCGACCCTAGTGGGCCAGGAGCATGTCGTGCGTGCGTTGACGCACGCGCTCGAGCAACAGCGCCTGCATCACGCCTATCTGTTTACCGGAACGCGCGGCGTCGGCAAGACGACGCTTTCACGTATTCTGGCCAAGGCGCTCAACTGCGAGACGGGAATTACGGCCGAGCCTTGCGGCGTCTGCAAGGCTTGCCGCGCCATCGACGAAGGGCGCTTCGTCGATTATGTCGAAATGGACGCCGCCTCGAACCGAGGCGTCGACGAAATGACGTCGCTGCTTGAAAAGGCGGTCTACGCACCGGCCGACGCGCGCTTCAAGGTCTACATGATCGACGAGGTGCACATGCTCACGGGCCACGCGTTCAACGCGATGCTCAAGACGCTGGAAGAGCCCCCCGCACACGTCAAATTCATTCTTGCGACGACTGATCCTCAGAAGATTCCGGTCACGGTGCTCTCGCGCTGCCTGCAATTCAATCTGAAGCAGATGCCGGCCGGGCATATCGTGTCGCATCTCACGAACATTCTCGGCGAAGAGGGGATCGAGAACGAGCCGCAGGCGCTGCGCCTGCTGGCCAAGGCAGCGGGCGGCAGTATGCGCGACGCCCTCTCGCTCACGGATCAGGCGATCGCGTATGCCGCCGGACCGCTGACGGAGACGGCCGTGCGCGGCATGCTCGGCGCCATCGACCAGAGCGTGCTCGTGCGCCTGCTCGATGCGCTCAAGGACGAGTCGCGCACCGATTTGCTCGCGATTGCCGACGAAATGGCGGAGCGCAGCTTCTCGTTTGCCGCGGGGTTGCAGGATCTCGGCAGCCTGCTGCACAAAATCGCACTGGCGCAATATGCGCCGCAGGCGGTGTCCGACGACTGGCCGGAAGCGGCCGACGTGCGGCGTCTGGCCGAAGCGCTGTCGCCGGAAGCGGTCCAGCTTTATTACCAGATCGCCACGCGTGCGCGTGGCGAACTCGGCCTGGCCCCGGACGAATACACCGGATTTTCGATGGCGCTCCTGCGCATGGCGGCCTTTACGCCGTTGCTCTCGGGCGGCACGCTGGCCGAGCCGCCCACGCCCCAGGCTGCACGCGCCGGCGTAGTGTCTCCGGTCGCCGGGGCGCCGGCACGCGCGTCGATGGCGGACACCACGCCTCGCACCTCGACCTCGTTTTCCGCGCCTTCTTCGCCGCCGTCTGCTCCGGCTGCGCAGCCCGAAGCGCGCCGTGCCCCGGCTGCACGCTCAAGTGCGCCGACCGATGGCGCGCCAATGTCGCCCGCGCGTGCAGCACTGGCCGCCCTCAATGCCGGACGCAAGGGAACGGCAGGGCGCTCGGCGGGGGGCGCAGGCGCCAATCGCGGCAGTGCCGCCCGCGCGTCCGGCGAAGCACCGGCGGGCGCCGACCCGGAGCCCGAGCCTGCGGGATCTGCCGGGCTCACCGGCGTCACTGGCGCCCCTGATGCCGCCGCCGCCCCGATTGAACCTCCGCGTTCCTGTGTCTACCGCGAAGTCGATGGCATCGCGCCCGTCTTTACCGGTGAATGGCCCGCATTGGCGGCAGCGCTGCCGGCGCGAGGCCTTGCGCAACAACTGGCGTTCCAGAGCGAACTGACGGAAGTCGCAGGGCGCGCGTTGCATATTCGCGTGCCGCTGCGCCAGTTGGCAGATGCCGCAACAGCGGACAAACTGCGCCAGGTGCTCGCCGAGCACTTCGGCGGCGAGGTTCAACTACACGTCGAACTGGGGCAAGTCGGCACGACGGCGGCGTCGCTGGCGGCGCAGGCGGCGGCAGCGCGTCAGCGGGCCGCCGAGCAAGCGATTGCCGACGACCCGCTCGTGCGCGAATTGATCGACGAATTCGACGCCCAGATCCTTCCGGGAAGCATTCGCCCGGTACAATAAGCAGGTTCGCTTTCGTAAAAGGTCCCGAATTTTCGAATTCGTCACCTAAACGTGCGTTTGGCGCGCGTCGCTGTGTGCCGAACGTCGCCTTACGCTGCGCGACTGGCACTTCAAACGATTGACACAGGAGTCAAGATGCTCAAAGGAAACATCGCGGGTCTGATGAAACAGGCCCAGCAAATGCAGGAAAACATGAAGAAGGCGCAGGAACAGTTGGCTCAGATCGAAGTCGAGGGTCAGTCGGGCGCCGGACTCGTGAAAGTGGTGATGACCTGCAAGAACGACGTGCGTCGCGTGACCATCGAGCCGAGCCTGCTGGCCGACGACAAGGACATGCTCGAAGACCTCGTGGCGGCTGCATTCAACGACGCCGTGCGCAAGGCCGAAGCCACCGCGCAGGAAAAGATGGGCGGTCTGACCGCCGGTCTGCCGCTGCCGCCGGGTTTCAAGATGCCGTTCTGACCATTATCCGCCAGCTTCGATAGAAAGACGACGCATGCCCCAGCCCCGGCTCTCGAGCTTGCAGGAACTCGTCGACGCCCTGCGCGCATTGCCGGGCGTCGGGCCGAAATCCGCGCAACGCATCGCTTACCATCTGCTGCAACGCGACCGTAAGGGCGCGGTGCGGCTGGGCGAGGCGCTGGTGCATGCCTCCGAGCAGATTCGCCATTGCGCGCGCTGCAATACGTTTACCGAAGTGGAAGTTTGCGAGACGTGCCTCGACCCCGAGCGCGACACAAGCCTGCTGTGCGTGGTGGAAACGCCCGCCGACCAGAACATGCTTGAGCAGACGATGACCTTCAAAGGCCTTTACTTCGTGCTCATGGGACATCTCTCCCCGCTTGACGGCGTGGGACCCGGCGAAATCCATTTCGAGCAATTGATCCGCCGCGCCACCGACGGTGTGGTCAAGGAAGTGGTGCTTGCCACCAACTTCACGAACGAAGGCGAGGCCACCGCCCATTACATTGGACAGACGCTCAAGGCGCGCGGTTTGCGCGTTAGCCGGCTCGCGCGCGGCGTGCCGGTCGGGGGTGAGCTCGAGTACGTGGATGCGGGCACCATCGCCCGGGCCGTACTCGACAGGCATACGCTCTGAGCATGACGCGGGCGTGATGCCGCGCGCCGTTGCGCGTAGGTACTCGTACTCTCATCCAATCGGATTAGCTGTTATTCGCTATATCTGCGCATATTCCCGTCTTCTAGACTGAACCTGCCGACTTGGGGACCCAACTACAGGGGGAACACCATAACTCCCGAGCGGCGTGGGGCCGTATAGCTGTCGCGCAGAAGCCGGTCGAAGACCAAGAAATCTGCGTGCAGGCACTGCTTAGGCAGGGAGTTAAGGTATGGCTAACGATACCGGGCGCACCCTGATTTACGCTTCCCGAAAGCACAACGACGGTTTGCTGTCGTTCCTGGGAGAGCAAGGCTGGCAAGTGGTGCCGGCCAAGAGCGCCAGCGACGTGGGTCGCATTCTCAATCCGGGGATCACCAGCGCAGCACTCATCGACCTGGCGAGCGGTTACAGCGACCGCGAGATGGGGGCGTTCGAGTCCTGCATGCAGCCAGCAACGGTAGGCTGGGTCGCTGCGACAAATCCTGAACAACTCACGACGACGTCGATCCGCCGGCTGATTCGCGACTATTGCTTCGACTACATCAATGTTCCCTGCACGAACGATCAGCTCGCACACGCGATCGGGCACGCATGGGGCATGGCATCGCTCTCGGAAGTGCCGGTCATCACGCCCCAGGTCGGCGGCGATCAGGAAATGGTCGGCACGTGCGAAGCGATGCAGCAACTCTTTCGCACCATTCGCAAAGTTGCCAATACCGATGCGCCGGTGTTCATCTCGGGCGAGTCGGGCACCGGCAAGGAACTGAGCGCGGTGGCGATCCACGAGCGATCCCTGCGCGCGAAGGGTCCGTTCGTTGCCATCAATTGCGGTGCGATTCCACCACATCTGATGCAGTCCGAACTATTCGGCTACGAACGTGGCGCATTCACGGGGGCGAACGCCCGCAAGATCGGTCGCGTCGAGTCGGCTAACGGCGGCACGCTGTTCCTCGACGAAATCGGCGATCTCCCCATCGAAAGTCAGGCGAGTCTGCTGCGCTTTCTCCAGCAAGGCGCGATCGAGCGGTTGGGCGGTCACGAAGTGATTCCGGTCAACGTGCGCATCATTTCCGCGACGCACGGCGATCTCGAAGCCGCCGTGAAGGAAGGCCGTTTCCGCATGGATCTGTTCCATCGCCTGTGTGTGCTGCGCGTGGACGAACCGCCGCTGCGCGCCCGGGGACAGGACATCGAGATTCTCGCGCACCACGTGCTGCAACGCTTCAAGGGCGACAACCATCGCAAGATCCGCGGTTTCACGCAGTGCGCGGTTCAGGCGATGTACGAATACCACTGGCCGGGCAATGTGCGGGAGCTGATCAACCGCGTACGCCGCGCCATCGTCATGGCCGACAGCCGCATGATTTCGGCCAAGGATCTCGACCTTCTGCCGTGGGTGCCGACACTGGTTCGCACGCTGGAGGAAATTCGCGCGGAGGCCGAACGAACGGCCATCGAGCAGGCGTTGCTGCGCCACTGTCACCGTCTCACGGACGTGGCCGCAGAGTTGGGTATTTCGCGCATCACGCTGTACCGCCTCATGTGCCGGTACGGATTGCGCGGTGACGAATCGGGCGTGCCGGCCTGATATCTTCTGGCGAAGAGAGGGCGACCGTCCTGTGATGAGCAGGGCGGTCGTTTCTTTTTGGGGTCCTGAAGATCGGGGCACCGCTGCGTAGCCGGTATCCTCATGGCAAGCATTTCTCCTGTGCGCCTTGTGCATCCGTGCTTCCCCACAGGCTTGCGATTTTGTACGCATTTGCCCGCATCTTCGTATTTCGCGATTCCTGCCATCGCCAATAACGACGGGCGATTCCGGCCGCTTCTGCGTCCACGCCGAGGTGCGCGTTTCATACGCATTGCGTTATCTCGACTTTCTAAGCATCTGGCAATCGCACGCGCCGTTGCACCGGCCGCGGTACGAGCGGCTGCGCATTGCGCTGCGCAGGCAAATGCACGTCCGCACACATGTGAGGGTTGTCCCGCGGATACATCAAAGATGAAACATCCGGGCGGCGCAACGCCGGCGAGGCTCGGGCGACGGTCCATGACACTCGCATGTCGTTTTCGTCCCGCACGGCCGATCTGCCGCATTTCTGTCACGCGAAACCCTTGTAAACCGGGCGTATCCGGCAGGCGTCTCCGGTCACGTCGATATCGTTCGCAGTTCGGAACGTTTTCGAAATGCGTCGTTGAAATGACGGGAGCGGCAGATCGGACTCCACGTATCAATGCTGAAACATTTTCGCCCGCCCGAGTCGGCACACCTGTGCGTCGAAAAAATTAACGCCAATGTTTTCAGACACTTAAGTGCGGTGGCACGGAAGTCGCTTTATTGGTCCGGGCAAGGAGGGCAAAGCGATGCGAATTCTCACCACCGATATGCAGTACCGCGCACGACAAGGCGCAGGCGCCGTGAGCGCAGCCATCGTCGTAGCGCTCGCGCTGTGTGCCGCACCGGCACAGGCGCATGACTTCTCGCGCTCGCCGTTCATGCAGGTGGCGATGCTCACGGGCTCGATGGTGCCCGCATCGTTCACGACGCCGATGTTGCCGGCCGCGCCGATTTCCGATGCCGACGTTGCCGTCGACGTGGCACCTGCCACCGGATCGGTCTCCACGGTGGCCGACGGCAGCGATAGCCAGACGGTCCGCGCCTCCGGAATGCCGCTGGCTGCAGCCCGTATCGACGACGAACAACTGGGAAGCCAGCGCGGCCGCAATTTGCAGGGCGCCGCAATGGTCAAGTCGCCTGGCATGGCGCTCGCCAACGGCGTGACGTTGTGGGATGAACTGCCCGGTGGCATCACACCGACACCGCGTCCGCAACAACTGTCGAATGGCGTGGGCAACGTGCAGGTGACGCGCGTGACCTACACCACGCGGTGAACGACATGACCCCAATCACTTTCACGCCGGCTGCGCTCGTCACGATGTTCGCGGCACTGGCGCCAGCGATGCTCCCCGGCCCCGCAAAGGCCGAACCGGCCGCGCCGGGCGATCTGGTGATCGAGCGCAACATCGGCCCGCAGATTGCCTATCGCGGCTTGCCGCGTGAACAAAACCCCATCGGCATCGCCGTCCCGGCCTTTCCGACGGGACCGTTCAATACGGCGATGGGGGCTGTCAGCCAGGTCACGGATAACGAACTGACGGGACGGGCCAACACCGGTCTGGTCACGAGTTCCGTGCAGTCGGGGATCAATCCCGTCATGGGTGTGCTAGTCGGCAATGCCCGCGGCGGCAACGGCCTGAACACCACCAACGGTGTCGGCGGCGGCTTCGGTGCCGGCTCCGGCGGCGGTGGCGGCATCGGCAGCATCGGCACGCTGGTGCCGTCGGTGATTGGCTCGGCGCTCGCGCCGCTCACGAGCATCGGCGCCGCGGGAGCCGCGAAATGAGCGCACATCGTCAGGTAAGGCGCGCCATCGCGCTGGCGGCAATGACAGCGCTGAGCGCGATTGCCGGAGTCTCGCAGGCACAAGACGTATGGCTTGTGAACGGTGAACTCGCCGGTACGCACGCCACGCTCGAGAGCGGCGTGGCGGTGGGTGTGTCCGGCGCGCTGGGCGTGAATCAGGCTGCCGGCATCAATAACGCTCAGGCCAACAGCGCGGTCATCGCCAACGGCGGCGGCGCGACGCTCGGCATGACCAGCACGAATCAACAGGCGCTCGTCACTACGACGACGGGCGCCGCGAGCGCCGCGATTCAGGGCAACGCATTTTCGGGCACCTCGGGGCTGACGCAAGTCAACCAGGCGAGCGGTGCCGGCAATCTTCAACGCAACGCCACTGTCATTGTGGCCGGCGATGCGTCTGGAGTGGCGAGCGTATCGGATACGGCACTATCCGCTGCGATCTCCAAGGGTGGCCCGGCTGGCCACAACAACGTCAACGACCAGTTCCGCACGGCATCGATTTCGAACGATGCCTTCCGCGGGGCGAGCGGGGTGTTGCAGGTGAACCAGTCGGCTGGGATAGGCAATGTAACCGCAAATGTTTTTGTGCTCCGTCCCCCGGCGGGCACATCTTTTTAACTGGGTAACTCTCTCGTCAAGGAGATGGTCATGAAAACGAAAGCAATTGCAGCGGCTGCACTGCTGGTAGCAACGGGTACCGCCATGGCGTCGCCCAATCACCAGCAATATAGCTTCTCGTTCATTGGCAACGAGACCAATGTCCTGAACCTGGTCGGCATTTTCGGTCTGATCGGCATTCAGGGCTGCGTCCGTGTGGATAACACCGGCAACGCCGTCGTACAGAGCAACCAGAGTGTCGACGTCCATCACGTGAACCTCAAGGGACCGCTGCTTGGTTCCTATGTCACGGGCCATGTGACGTACGGCGTGGATGCGAAGACGACGACGGTTTCGGATCAGGGCAGCGCGTATCTGATCGCCGGTAAGACGACCACGCACTACGACAACTCCACGTCGTGGGTGAACGCAACCGCCAACGGCCACCTCAACACGAGCCAGGCCTTCCAGGCAGGTGCGGGCTATGTGGCAGGGCAGTCGAGTTCCGGCTCGGGCGGCTTCATCGCGGGCGGCGGGTATCAGTACTCGAACGTTGCAGCAGGTCTGGGTATTGTCGGTGGCGGCATCCTTCCGCTGCCGGGTGGCCTTGCGCTGTATGGTGGCTACCTCGTCGCGAACGCCGGCGCCGGTCAGGCTTCGGCATGGGGCGGCTATGCCTACGCGCAGCAGTCGCAGCAAGCGGCGGGCTTCCTCGCCGCGGGCTTCCTGAACACGCAGAAGAGCTTCGATGCGGCATTCCATGCCACGCTCAACCACGGCAATTACTCTGTCGAGAGCGATTCGATTGCCGCCGGCGCGCTCTGGGGCTTCTCGAATACCTACACGAAGTCGACCGCCTGGACCAAGGGCGCTATCACGTATCACTTCAACACGGCGCAATACCAGACGATGGGCGCGACGCTTGGCGACAACGCCTTGTCCAACGCTAACGGCAACGTCGGCGTGAACGTGGCGGCAGGTGCCGACAACGCCCAGGCCAACAATGTCGCGATTGCTTCGCTCAACGCGCAGCCGGTGTATGCCTCGGCTCAGGTGTTCGCGAACCAGTCGTCGAAGGGTTCGGCCAGCATCTCGCAGTTCATGGTCAATGCCAGCGTGGGTGACCATGCGCTTGCCGGTGCGACTGGCAACGTGGGTGTGAACGTGGCCTCGGGTGTCGGCAACGTGCAGGGCAACAGCCTGGCCGCGGCGGTCTCGCAAGGTGCGAGCGGCTGGTACAAGGGCGGTGCTGCCAACTCGACGGCACAAACCGACCAGATGGCCGGCATGAAGGCCTCGGGTGACTTCGTTGCCAACGCATCGCTCGGCAACGGCGCACTGCAATGGGCCAGCGGCAACGTCGGTGTGAACGTGGCAGCCGGTATCGGCAACGTTCAGGCCAACAGCCTTGCCATCTCGGCAATCAAGTGATGTCGCTAACCGGTCCGGGAAATTCTCCGGACCGGTTTTTTCATGAGGTGTGTCATGAATGATGCGCGTCGTGCCGCAGTGAGGATCGCTACTGTTTGCGCTCTGGCGTGCGCAAGCGTGGCCGGGCACGCGCAGTATGCATCGGTGAACCTGGAGTCTTCGATCGGGGTACCGGCGGTCAAGAAGATGCGCTCGTTCAAGTCGATGCACTACGTGAATCTGGTCCAGCAGGAATACGACTTCAGTTGTGGGTCCGCAGCACTGTCGACGCTGCTGCGATATGGCTACGGGATCAACATTCCCGAGACAGAAATGATTCAGCGAATGATGGCGTTCTCCAATCCGGAAACGGTCATCAAGAACGGCTTCTCGATGCTCGACATGAAGAAATTCGTGGAGACGCTCGGACTCGAGGGGCGAGGTTTCAAAGTGGACGTCGGCGCACTTTACGACTTGAAGATTCCGGTCATCGCGCTTATCGACGTCAACGGCTATCAGCACTTTGTGGTTATCAAGGCGGCGAAGGAGGGGCGGGTATTCGTGTCCGATCCGGCGCTGGGCAACCGCATCATCGAGCAGGCCGATTTTGCCAGGCAGTGGAACGGCCTGGTGCTGGCGGTCATCGGCAAGCCGTTCCTGGAGGATTCACCGCTGCTCAAAGGAAACGAATCCCTGGCGTCCAAGCTGCGCGACAGCGCGCTGGCCACCGGGACGTCACCGACTCCGATGGTGGACTTCGGCATCATCCGGGCGGATCTGTTTTGAGATCAGACCATCATGAATCGATATGTCCCGATGCTGGCCATACCGCTGTTCGCAAGTGCCGTGCCGGCATTTGCGTCGAGCGTGGTGCCCGAGAGCTGGACGCCCGTGAGCGATGAAGTGCTCTCGCACGCGACCGGCAAGTACGCACAACAGAACATGATTTCGGGCTTCCAGCTCGTTATGCAGTCGCAATGGCAAATGCCGACCGGCGCCAGTCTGATGGCCACGGGTGTGCTCGGGGTGAACAACGGACAGGTACAGACCGGGAGTTCGACGGCCATCATTCCCGGCGTCGTCAATGCGGTCGCGCCGACGACGCAGGTCGTGAGCGGCGCCGCGAACGTGTTGATGAACGGCGTCGCGCAGATCACGCAGGTCGCCGGCGACGCAAACAACGCCCTGAACAAAGCCATCATCCAGTACGGCCAGAACGGATCGGTTGCGATGCTCGTGCCGCTAAGCAACCAGAGTTCCAGCAACTCGTCGACGACGGTGGGCAATCTGAGCGCGAGCGTGGCGATTTCGTCTGCCGGCATGCAACTCGCACTCAACACGCCCAACGGCAACCTCGCGCAGAGCATCGCCGGCGGCGCCGGTGGCTCGATGAACCAGATCATGCAGGTGGTTCAGGTCGCGGGCAATGCACAACAGGTAATGAATACCTTGCAGTTGAACCTGCAAACGAGCGCGCTCACGTCGGCCGGGCTGCGCCAGGTTGGTATCCAGAACGCAATGGCGAACATGGTCGCCGTGCGGCATTGAAAGGTAACGTCCGATACGGCCGTGGGCCGGGGCATCGACATTGCCCGGCAGGACGCCATGACAACAAGAAATGGGGCGCCGCCGCAGAACCCTTGCGGCGTACAAGAAGGTGATGTCGGCAGAGCCCGGTCAGGGTTTCGCACGCATCACCCCGCAGTCGAGCAGCAAGGACAACCGTTGTCGGAAATACGTGTTGATTGCGCGCGGACGCCCGTCCGCTTTTTCACCCGGGGGGGATCATGAACACTCACCGCTTTTTTCCCGTTGCCGCTATTCCGTTGGGGGTACTGCTTTTCACGCTATCGGCCCAGGCTCAGGAGCATACGAACCCATCGCCGGACAACCGTATCCAGATGTTGATGGATATGGTGGACCGGCAGCAGCGGGAAATTTCTTCTCTCAAGCAGCGCCTCACGGATATCGAGATGGCGCAGCGCGGGCGCGGCCTGACCGCATGGGATACCGCGCAAATCGCGCAAGTCACGCCCGGTGACGGCTCCGGCGCCAGTTCCACAGGCACGCCTGGCGGCGGCGCCGCCGGGGTCGCAGGCCCAACGACGGCCACGCCGATCGGCGAGACGCAGCAAATGCAAAAGAGCGAGACCGACTCGCAGCGCACGCCGGCCGAAGAGGCCGTGGTGCAGGCGCAGCACGCGCCGCTGTTCGACCGCAAGCTCACCATCGATGCCGGTATCAGCTACAGCTATTACGACCGTCGTCAGTTGGTACTGAGCGGCTTTCTCGCACTCGACGCCATCTTCCTCGGTCAACTGAACCTCGGCCAGACAAAGGCCAACGTGTGGACCTTCGACGTGAACACGCGCTACGGGATCACCGATCGGCTGAGTGTGGCGTTCGACGTGCCGTACCTCTACCGCAATTCGGATTTCATTTCGGGCGGGGTGGGCGGCGCAGCCTCCTCGATCAGCGACATCAGCAAGAACTCGGCGAATATCGGCGACGTCAACGCGTCCCTGTACTACCAGGTCGTGAAGGAAAATGCGAACTGGCCGGATATCGTGGCGTCGTTGCGTGTCACGGCCCCGACGGGGACGTCGCCGTTCGGCATCAAGCTCGGCACGCCTGATCCGAGTAACAACAACCTGACGACGCCGTCACGTTTGCCCACGGGTAACGGCATCTGGGCAATCACGGCGGGCTTGTCGTTCCTTCGGACCTACGATCCGATCGTGCTGTTCGCGAACGTGGCCTATACGTACAACGTGGCCCGCTCGTTCGACGACATCTCGACTATCGAAGGCACGACGCAGCCCGCCAAGGTCAAGCTCGGCGATATCGTGCAGGTCGGTGCCGGGATGGCGCTCGCGCTCAACGACAAGACGGCGCTGTCGATCTCATATTCGACGGCCATTTCGCGTGCCACGAAGACGGCGTCCCCGGGGGCGAGCTGGACAACGGTGGCAGGGAGCACGACCAATGCGGCGTCGCTTAACTTCGGTATCAATTACGCCATCAACAAGCACTGGACGGTGAACGGCTACGTGAATGCGGGGATGTCGCCGGATGCACCGAATTACGTAATTGGGGTTCGCTTCCCGTACACGTTCTAAAGGGCGGGGTGGCGCAGCCGGGCCGTTGTCTCTCGAGCGTGAAGGATCGAACGGGACAGGGCGCAGGGGAATGCGGGGCGCGTCGCCGTCATGGGCGACGCGCGAGCGCGCGATAGCAAGGCGCACGGCGTGAATGCGCGGCGCTTGCCGTCAAAACGCTTGATGTGGGACGCAGATGTCGAGCCCGGTCGTGCTCGGTCGTGCCTGGAAGCGGTCAGTGGCGCTTCATGGCGTTTAGCGCGCGGCTGCCGGCATGCGCGTGACGGTAGCGCTGACGTTGACCTTGATGCTGGCCGTCGCGAGGGTGGATGCCGTTGGCGGCAACTGGGAAACGGCAACCGCCGTGCGTGGCTGCGTCGGTGCGGGTGCGGCGGCCTGGGTGGGTTTGGGCGATGGGGCGGGTGGAATGACTTCGTCCCACAAGCGCACGGTGTTGGCAACGCTCGTGGTGGCATGGACCGGTACGACGGCACCCGGTGCGGTACTGCCGAGGCTGGTCACGATGCTGCGCTGCAAATTGGCCGCATGGGCGCTGGCGAGCAGCGTATCGCTCACGGTCGCCGCAACGGCACCGCCGCCGATGCCGCCGACATCGGCCTGCGCGCAACTCGCGTAGCATGCAGCGGCAAGACAGAACATCGCGCTGCGCGTCGTGCTGACGGTGATCTTGAACATGGCGTGCCCCCCGGCCTTCGCGGACTGTCCTCTCAGACTCCTTGTATTTTATTGCGCGATTCGAGAAAGGAAAGGGGAAAAAAGTAATAGCGGACTCTCTGAACTTGAGGAAATAATTTACGCAGATTGCGGTTTGTCGCGCTCAGGCAACAGGGGTAGCCCTCCGTGAGTTGCGGACTCGCCACCACGCGGTTTTCGCGCATAAACTGCCTTGAAAGCAAGGTGACGCTTTATGTGTGAAGCATGACGAACGCTGGAGGACTTCTTCGGTTTTCGCCCCGGGGGGGCATGGGTCGCGCAAGCGGCGGGCCGGCAAAAACATCGATCCCTAAGGCGCAACGAGCATGACAAAAAATGGGGCGGCGGCACGGAGTGCCGACCGGAACGACAGGGGAAATCATGCGTGTGCTGGTCGTAGGTGAGGCTGCCACCTGGCTGGGCGGCCTGCAAGTCGCGTTGCAAACCGAAACGAACGTGACGCCACCGGTCTTGCGGCATGTCGATAGCGTGGCGACGCCGGACTGGGTGTGGCTGCGCGAGCTGCCCTCGCGCCGTGCGCTCGTGCTCGACGAGTCCGTCGCGCGTACGCCTGCTGTACACACGTTGTGCGCGATAGCCGCCGAATGTGTGCCGCCCGTGCCTGTCATCGTGGTGGGCGATGCGGGTTTTCCCGATGAGATCATTCGCTGGTTGCAGGCTGGCGTGGCCGCGTGTCTACCGTGGCCGAATTCGGTCGCCCGCATTCGTTCGGTGTTCGACCTGGCGTTCTCGGGCGGACGCTTCGTGCCCGAAGAGGCGCTCTCGGCGCTGCTGGTGCTCTGGCGTCAGGAGGCGCTTGGCGAGGCGTTACCCCTGTCGCGCCTGCCCGTCTTCCCATTGGGTGGCGACAAGGCGACGCAACTCGCCGAATCGGCGCTGCTCGGTATTTCTCAACGGCAGTACGAAATTCTTGCGCTGCTCTCGCGAGGCCTGTCCATCAAGACGATCTGTCAGCAACTGGTAATTTCCGAAGGCACGGCCAAGACGCACGTGTCGGCGCTGTATCGCCGGCTGGGGGCGCGTAACCGCGGGGAGGCCATCTATATTGCGGCGCAGCGCGGCGCACGTCACCTGTTCGAGACCTGAGCCGAGCTTGACTGGCCCGGCGGCGTTCGCCATGGGGCGGTCTGGCCGCCGGGCCGCCTGTGCGGTTGGCTGCCGCGATGCCGCATCGGACAGGAGGATGAGCCTTCTCGGAAGTTTCCGGGATTTCCCCTGAGGTTATTGGCCGATAGCGGCTGTCGAATTACTATACGGACTTCATTTGCCACCCATTTGCCTGGACGTCGCCCGCAGGCGGTGTCTCGAGAGTCGACGGTGATGACCGTCGACGAGGCTCAGGAGTCCAAGCGTTGTCCAAGTCGTCTACGCCGTTCGCATCGTCATCGCCGCAAGGATCTGCTGCGGCGTCGGCGGCATCTGCCGCGCAGTCTCCCTCCCCATCTTCCCAACGTTGCGCTCAGGCGCCGGCCGGTGCGCCCGGTTTCGGTGCACTTGCCGGGGTGAAGGTGCTCGAACTCGGCACGCTGATCGCCGGCCCGTTTGCCGCGCGCATGCTGGGTGAGTTCGGTGCCGAGGTCATCAAGATCGAGGATCCGCAGCACGGCGACCCGCTGCGCAAGTGGCGCAAGTTGCATCCGGACGCGGGCGGCACGTCGCTGTGGTGGGCGGTGCAGGCGCGTAACAAGAAGTCGGTCACGATCAACCTGAAGTCTCCGCAAGGGCAGGAGATCGTGCGCAAGCTCGCGGCGCAGGCCGACATCGTCGTCGAGAATTTCCGCCCCGGATTGCTGGAGCGCTTCGGGCTGGGCTACGAACAACTCTCGGCTGCGAACCCCGGTCTGGTGATGGTGCGGCTGTCGGGCTACGGCCAGACGGGGCCGTACCGGGACCGTCCCGGTTTCGGCGCCATTGCCGAATCGATGGGCGGACTGCGTCATATCACCGGCTACCCGGACTTGCCGCCGCCACGGATCGGCATTTCCATCGGCGACTCCATCGCCGCGCTGCATGGTGTGATCGGCGCGATGATGGCGCTGCACCACCGCAACGCGAATGGCGGGCGAGGGCAGGTGGTCGACGTGGCGCTCTACGAGGCAGTCTTCAACCTGATGGAGAGTGTCGTGCCGGAGTACAGCGTGGCGGGCATGGTGCGTGAGCGAACCGGCGCGTCGCTGCCGGGCATCGTGCCGTCGAATACCTATCCGTGCGCAGACGGCATGATCGTCGTCGGGGGGAATAGCGATCCGATCTTCAAGCGCCTGATGCACGCGATCGGCCGTGCCGATCTGGCCGAAGACCTGGGGCTCGCCCATAACGATGGACGGGTACCCCGCACGCAGGAGATCGACGAGGCGATCGGTCAATGGACGCAGGCGCGCTCCATCGACGATGCCCTCTGCGTGCTGCAAGCGGCGGATGTTCCGGCGAGCCGCATCTACACGGTGGCCGACATGTTCAAGGATCCGCAGTTCATCGCGCGTCAGATGATCCAGCGTCATACGTTCCCGGACGGCACGCCGATCGACCTGCCCAACATCTCGCCAAAACTGTCGGACACGCCCGGGCAGACACAGTGGCTCGGGCCCGAACTGGGCGCTCACACGGACGAGGTGCTGGGGCAACTGGGTTATGATGCCGGGCAAATCAAGGCGTTGCGCGATAACGGTGTCATCTGAGAAGACATCGCCGCCCAAGGCACTGCGGCGTGCGGGAGGGAATCGCGCGCCGTCAATAAAGCACGTCGAACAAACAAAGAAAGAACGCTGCAATCACGGAGACAACAACACCATGCAAAGACGTCAGTTCGTCACGGCCCTGGCTGCCACCGGCCTTATCGGTGCGGGCATTCGCCCCGGTTTCGCACAAGGCAGGCTCGAGAAGACCAGGATCGCCATCGCGGTCGGCGGAAAGAACCTCTTTTACTACTTGCCGCTCACGATTGCCGAACGTCTGAACTACTTCAAGGACGAAGGGCTCGACGTCGAAATCTCAGACTTCGCCGGGGGTTCCAAGGCATTGCAGGCTCTTGTCGGCGGCAGTGCCGATGTGGTCTCGGGGGCCTACGAGCATACGATTCTGTTGCAGGCGAAAAACCAGTACATTCGCGCCTTCGTATTGCAGGGGCGCGCCCCGCAGATCGTCTTCGGCGTGTCGAACAAGACGATGCCCAACTACAAGTCGATTGCCGACCTGCGTGGCAAGAAGATCGGTGTGACGGCACCGGGTTCGTCGACGAACATCATGGCGAACTTCGTGCTTGCCAAGGGGGGCATCAAGCCCAACGAAGTGGCCTTCGTCGGTGTGGGCGCGTCGTCGGGCGCACTGGCTGCGATACGGTCGGGCAATGTCGACGCCATCGTCAACCTCGACCCGGTGATCACCATGCTCGAGCGCGACAAGGAGATTCGCGTGATTTCGGATACGCGCACGCTCAAGGAAACGGTGTCGGTGTTCGGCGGTAACATGCCGGCCGGTTGTCTCTATACGAACGAATCGTTCATTCAGAAAAATCCGAACACGACGCAAGCACTGACCAATGCGATGGTGCGCGCGTTGCGCTGGCTTCAGACGGCCGGGCCGGGCGACCTCATCAAGACGGTGCCCGATGCCTATCTGCTGGGCGACCGGGCGCTCTACCTCGATGCATGGAGCCGCGTGAAGGAGGCGATCTCGCCGGACGGTCTGATCCCCGCCGACGGGCCGGCCACCGCGCTGCGCACCTTGCAGGCTTTCGATGAGACGGTCAAGGGCAAGTCGATCGATCTGTCCAAGACGTTCACGAACGAGTTCACGAAAAAGGCCGACGCCAAGTACAAATGATGACTGCGCCGGCTCTCAGTTTCGACAGCATTACCTGTACGTTCGTCGCTCGGGACGATCGTTCGAAGCGTTATACGGCGGTGGCCGACACTTCGCTCGACATTGCGCCGGGCGAATTTGTCTCGGTCGTGGGGCCGACGGGCTGCGGCAAGTCCACGCTGCTTAACGTGGCCGCAGGTTTGCTCGCCCCGTCGTCCGGTTCGGTCAAGGTGTTCGGAGAACCGCTCAAAGGGATCAATGCGCGCTCGGGCTATATGTTCCAGGCCGAAGCGCTGATGCCTTGGCGTAACGCCATCGACAACGTGACTGCCGGCCTCGAGTTCCGCGGTGTCGCGCCGGACGAGGCGAAGGCGCGTGGGCACGAGTGGCTCAAACGCGTCGGCTTGGGCGGCTTTGGCGACCGCTATCCGCACCAGCTCTCCGGCGGTATGCGCAAACGCGTCGCAATGGCGCAGACGCTGATTCTGGACCCGGACATCATTCTGATGGACGAGCCATTTTCGGCGCTGGACATTCAGACGCGTCAACTCATGGAAAACGAGTTGCTGGAGTTGTGGGCCGCCAAGCGACGGGCCGTGCTGTTCATCACGCACGATCTGGATGAGGCCATTGCGCTGTCGGACCGTGTCGTGGTGCTCGCCGCGGGCCCAAGCACGCATCCGATCGGAGAATTCCGAATCGATCTGCCACGCCCGCGCGACGTGGCGGAGATTCGGAATCATCCGCGCTTTACCGAGTTGCACGCTCAGATATGGGATGTGCTGCGTGAGGAAGTCCTCAAGGGCTACGCACAACAGTTAAAGGCGGTCTGAATCGTCATGTGGCAAATCGCAGGTATTCTCACGGTCTCGCTGAGCTGGCTCAACTGGCCTGGCTGGTTCGACTGGATGGACTGGTTCGATTTGCCGGACGGCTTTGGCTTGTTCGACTGGCTGGTCTGAAGGTCCGGCCACTCGCTCGTCTGTTATTCCCGGAATTCGTACGTCATGCGTAATCGTTCGTTCATGCGATACCTTCGCCTTTGGCAATGGTCGTTGCTGGTAGTGGCTTTTCTCGTCTGGTATGTCCTGACGAGTCCCACGCTGCTGCCTGCGTTCTACTTCGACAGCCCCGACAAGGCAGCTTTCTTCTTCGGCGAGCCGCAAAAAGTGCTGCTCCAGATCTGGCAATGGTTCGCCAGCGGCGAGATCTATCTGCACCTGGGGGTGACGCTGCTCGAAACGGTGTTGGCTTTTGCCATCGGCACCGTGTTCGGGCTGGGCGTGGGGTTGTGGCTCGCGCTCTCGCCGAGTGCCGGTGCGTTGCTCGATCCGTACATCAAAGCCGCCAACTCGATGCCGCGCGTGATCCTCGCGCCGATCTTCGGCGTCTGGTTCGGGCTGGGTATCTGGTCGAAAGTGGCGCTTGGGGTCACGCTCGTGTTCTTCATCGTGTTCTTCAATGTCTATCAGGGTGTGAAGGAAGTCAGCCCGGTCGTGCTTGCCAACGCGCGCATGCTTGGCGCGAACCAGCGTCAGTTGCTGCGCCGTGTGTATTTGCCCAGTGCGACAAGCTGGGTGTTTTCGAGCCTGCACAATTCGGTCGGTCTCGCCTTCGTCGGTGCGGTGGTCGGGGAGTACCTGGGGTCGTCGCGCGGTGTGGGATATCTCATTTTGCAAGCGGAAGGCACCTTCGACATCAACGCCGTGATTGCCGGCGTGCTCATCCTCACGGCCTTTGCATTGGTGCTCGACGGGCTCGTTGGCGTGGTTGAGCGGCGCTTGCTCGTCTGGCAGCCCCAGGCGGGGGAAACCGAAAAGATGTGACCGGATGCGACGGAGCCGGGATGTGGGCGCCGACGGCAGCGTTCCGCTCGGCGCGACATCCGCTTGGGAATCCGTTCCATTCGCGACACATTGGCAACCGAACGACGACCGATCGGGCATGGATTTGCCGCTGCGCCGGTGTCGCGCTGCACCCTCGTGACGACTCGGTGACGCGAGCCGCAGATCGCCACAGATGCCGTCATGGCGTCATATCCGAGCACCTTTCCTCGGTTACAATTGCCGCATGCGAATCCTGCTCAGCAACGACGATGGGTATCAGGCGCCAGGCCTGGCCGCGCTCTACGAGGCGCTGGCACCGCTTGGCGACATTACCGTGGTGGCGCCCGAACAGAACTGTAGCGGTGCGTCCAATTCTCTGACCCTGCAACGACCGCTTTCCGTCTTCAAGGGGGGCAATGGCTTCACGTTCATCAACGGGACACCGACCGATTGCGTCCACGTGGCGTTGACCGGTTTGCTCCAGCAGCGGCCCGATATCGTGGTCTCGGGCATTAACAATGGCCAGAACATGGGCGAGGACACGCTGTACTCCGGTACGGTCGCGGCGGCGACGGAGGGGTTCCTCTTCGGTATTCCGTCGTTTGCGTTCTCGCAAGTCAACAAGGGCTGGGACCATCTCGACAGCGCGGCCCGGGTGGCACGCGAGGTGGTCGAGCGCTATATGGAGCGGCCCTTGGGTGCTCCCTTTTTGTTGAACGTCAATATTCCCAATTTGCCATACGAGCGCCTGAAAGGCGCGCTCGCGACGCGTCTTGGGAAGCGACATCAATCGCAGCCGGTGATCCGTCAGGAGAATCCGCGCGGCGAAACGATTTACTGGATCGGCCCGGCGGGCGACGCCCGCGATAGCAGCGAAGGTACCGACTTCCACGCCGTGGCGCACGATTACGTCTCGGTCACCCCCTTGCAACTGGATCTCACGCATACCGCACGACTTGGTGTCGTGCACGATTGGCTGGCCAGCGCAGGGGTGGCTCAACGATGACGACACCGCCGAAGCGTTTTCCTCTTCCTCTGGCCGAAGTGATGACCCGTCGGCAGCGTAAGGCGCCGGTGCTGGACAAGGCGTCGCGCGCCAGTCCCGCAGGCGCACCGCCTGCGGCGATGGCGCGCAAGACGACGCCGGCGCCGGGAGCGACGTCGGTCAATTCAGGCAATGGGAAGGCGCCGCTCGGCAGTAGCAACGGTTTGCGGGTCGCAACGACGCCGTTGGCAGGGGCATCGGCCCGGCCAACGGGGGCGCAGACATCACATCCCGTCGCGCCCAAAGGATTGGCGCGCCCCGCGGCCGCGCCGCACGCCCAGCCTGCGCCGCATGCCGTGAAGAGTGCGCCGAGGCCGGGGACCAAGGCGCACGGCGGGGGGATTGCACAAAAGAATGGGCTGACGGCCGCAACGGCGGTGAAAGGCGTCGTGCGGACGGGTTCGGCATCAAAAGCGTCGGCGGGCACTGCGGTGCGAGGGCAGGTGCCGCCCGGCAGCGGTTCACCCGACGGCATCGGACTGACCTCCGAGCGCGTGCGCGCAAGAATGGCCGAGCGCGTCGCGGCGTCGGGCGTCAAGCACCCGGGCGTGCTGGCGGCGCTGGCCACCGTGCCGCGCCACCGCTTCGTCGATGCGGCACTCGCCAATCAGGCTTATGAAGACGCGGCGCTTCCCATCGGCCATGGGCAAACGATTTCGAAGCCGTCTGTCGTGGGGCGCATGATCGAGCTGCTGCTGGCGGGCGGACGTCCGCTGGAAAAAGTGCTGGAGATCGGCACCGGCTGCGGTTATCAGGCCGCGGTGTTGTCATGCGTGGCGCGCGACGTTTATTCGATCGAGCGTGTGCGTCCCCTGCACGAACGCGCCAAGGCCAATCTTCGGCCGCTGCGTGTGCCGAACATCCGCCTGCACTACGGCGACGGGCGGTTGGGGCTGCCCGCGGTGGCGCCGTTCGACGGCATCGTGATCGCTGCCGCCGGCCTTGAGATTCCGGACGCGCTCGTCGATCAGCTTGCGGTAGGCGCGCGTCTCGTCGCCCCCGTGGGCGGTGAGCAACAAATTTTGACCCTCATCGAGCGCGTCGGCGCACGCCAATGGCGCGAGACGCAGCTTGATCGGGTGTTATTCGTCCCCTTAAAATCGGGCATCATTTAAGCCCGTCGGGCCTATTCTGCGGAGGATTTGAGTGAATTTGCGAGCGGGTTTCCAACAACGCGTCGCCAGTGTCCTGTTGCTGAGCATGCTGGCAGCGTGTGCATCGCGACAAGTCGGGGCGCCGGTCGTCGACCGTACCGTAGGCGGTACGACGACCGACAGCAGTGTGCCTGGCGTGACTGCGCCAGTGGTCGACAACTCGCCGGTGCCGCCGGGGTATTACCGCGTGCAGCCGGGCGATCGTCTCTATCGCATCGCGCTGGAGAACGGACAGAACTATCGCGATATCGCGCGCTGGAACAACATCCAGAATCCGGATCAGATCGAAGTCGGTCAGGTGCTGCGCGTGAAGCCGCCTGCGGGGGATGCCGGCACGCCGTTGCCGCCGCCGGTTGCCAGCACGCCGTCGAACAACAGTCCGGCCGCTGTGCCGCCTGCCGTTGTGCCGCCGCCCGCGAGTTCGGTGGCGTCCGCGCCGTCGGCGGTGTCGAGCGGGGAACTGCGTCTGTCGTGGCCGGCCAAGGGCGCTGTCGTAGGTCGCTTCGACGATTCGAAGAACAAGGGCGTGAATATCGGCGGTACCTCCGGTCAGGACATTTTCGCTGCCGGTGCGGGTAAGGTGGTGTACTCGGGTGCCGGCCTGCGCGGCTATGGCAATCTCGTCATCATTAAACACGACGCGACCTTCTTGACGGCGTATGCACACAACAGCAAACTGTTGGTCAAGGAAGGCGACTCCGTAACGCGGGGTCAGAAAATTGCCGAAATGGGTAACTCGGACGCAGATCGGGTCATGCTGCACTTCGAGGTACGGAAAGACGGTAAGCCTGTGGATCCGATGAAGTATTTGCCGCCTCAATAAACTAGGCAGGGTCGAATGCTCAAGAGAAAGCGTCGTACTTCGCAAGAGGAAGACCTCGCTGCCCCGGAGACCGATCAGGACGTTGACGATCGGCAATCCCGGCAGGATGAGGACGTGGACGACGCTTTCGACGAGCGCGAGGCGGAGGACGACGACGCCTCGTCGTCCGAGGCCGGCGACGAAGGGGCTTCCCCGGGGCGCAAGCGCAAGGCCGCCGACGCCGACGACTTCGGTACCATCCTTCAGGCCGAACTCACGGCCGACACCGTTCAGCACTATCTCAATCGCATCAGCGTCAAGCCGCTGTTGACTCCCGCGGAAGAACTCGATTACTCCACGCGCGCTCAGGCCGGGGAGTTTGCGGCGCGTCAGGTCATGATCGAGCGCAACCTGCGTCTCGTGGTGAGTATAGCCAAGGGGTACCTCAATCGCGGTGTGCCATTGCTCGACCTGATCGAGGAGGGCAATCTCGGGTTGATGCACGCCATCGAGAAATTCGATCCGGGGCGTGGGTTTCGTTTCTCGACGTACGCGACATGGTGGATACGCCAGAGTATCGAGCGGGCCATCATGAATCAGGCGCGTACGGTTCGCCTGCCGGTGCATGTCATTCGCGAGCTCAATCAGGTGCTGCGTGCGAAGCGTCATCTGGAAAAGAGTGCCGCGTATGTCGATGGTGGCGAGCAGCGTGACGCGCGAATCGAGGATATTGCCGATCTGACCGGGAAGACACCTGAGGAGATCACCGACATTCTCGCGCTCAACGAGCATGTCGCCTCGCTCGATGCGCCGCTCGAGATCGACCCGGGCAGCAGTTTGCTCGATCTGCTCTCTGACGACCGCAGCGAAGCACCGGAGCACGAGGTGCAGCATCGCGAGCTGGAAGACCTGATGCGCCTGTGGCTGTCACGGCTTTCCACCAAACATCGTTATGTCATCGAGCGCCGGTTCGGACTCAACCGCGTGGAACCCGCCACGTTGGAGGAGTTGGCCGACGAAATGGGGCTGACGCGCGAACGCGTGCGCCAGATCCAGCAGGAGGCGCTTGTCAAGCTCAAACGCTATTTCGCGTCGAACGGCGTTCGCAAGGACGCCGTGCTGTGATTCGGCGCGAGGTTCGGGGGCTGGCGTCGCCGTCGTGTTGCGTCATACCGCGTCGCACGCCGAATGGCGTATCCCTTGGCGTCGCATAACGGCGCTTTCCGATTTTTCTTCTGATTTTCATCATGGCATCTCCCGTTCTCGTCTTCGATATTGAAACGATTCCCGACGTCGACGGCCTGCGCAAGCTTGAGCCCGCGTATGCCGGTCTGACGGACGACGCCGTCGCTGAAGCCGCTTTTGCGGCCCGTCGCGAAAAGGTGGGGCACGACTTCCTGCCGCTGCATTTGCAACGCGTTGCAGCCATCTCGTGTGTGTTTCGCGATCGCGATGGCTTTCGCGTGAAGTCGCTCGGCACGCTCGAAGACGGCGAAGGCGCGCTCGTCTCCGGCTTCTATCGCACCATCGAGAAATATGCGCCGCAACTCGTGTCATGGAATGGCGGCGGCTTCGATCTGCCGGTGTTGCACTACCGCGCCATGATTCACGGTATTTCCGCGCCGCGCTATTGGGATATGGGCGAGGACGACCGTGAGTTCAAGTGGAACAACTACATCAGCCGTTATCATCAGCGCCATCTGGATTTGATGGATCTGCTCGCGATGTATCAGGCGCGCGCCAACGCGCCGCTCGACGATTTGGCCAAGCTGTGCGGCTTTCCCGGCAAGCTGGGGATGGATGGCAGCAAGGTATGGGAGGCATATCGCGCCGGCAAGCTCGACGAGATACGCAATTACTGTGAGACGGACGTGGTAAATACGTATCTCGTCTACTGCCGCTATCAGTTGATGCGCGGCGGCTTGCGACAGGCCGAGTACGAGCAGGAGATCGAATTCGTGAGGCGTTCTCTCGAACAGGAGACGGCGCCGCACTGGAAGGAATATCTCGGCGCCTGGCGGTAATGCGCGGTGGATTCGCCGTTACCGTTGCTCTTGCCGTTATCGCGGTTCGTGCCGATTTCTGGCCGTGCTGGGCGGGCGCGCTCATACGCCAGCGAGTAACCGGCGGACGAATCGATTAAAATGCCGGGTTTGCTGTCGCATACGAGAACAAAGACGTGACCCGCTCCTCCCGAAACTCTTCGCGCAACCGGCCCGCCGCCGAGCCTGGCATCATCGACATCGAATCGCTCGACATGGAAGCGCGCGGCGTCGGCCGTACGGCGCCCGAGGGCGAGCCGGGTACGCCGGAATTCAAACCCGGCAAGGTGATCTTCGTCGAAGGCGCGCTGCCGGGCGAGCGCGTCACTTATCTCAGCTATCGCCGCAAGCCCAAATTCGAACAGGCGGAAGCGGTCAGCGTGTTGCGTGCGAGCCCAATGCGCGCCAAACCGCAATGTCCGCATTTCGGCAAGTGTGGCGGGTGCTCGATGCAGCATCTCGAACCGCGCGCGCAGATCGCCATCAAGCAACGCGTGCTGGAAGACAATCTGGCACGTCTCGGCAAGGTGAAGGCGGAAGCGATGCTTCGCCCGATCCAGGGGCCGGATTGGGGTTACCGCTTCCGGGCGCGTCTGACTGTGCGATACGTGCCCAAGAAGGGCGGTGTGCTGATCGGGTTTCACGAGCGCAAGAGCAGCTACGTGGCCGATATGGATTCTTGCGAAGTGCTGCCGCGACATGTGTCGGACATGCTCGTGCCGCTGCGCCGTCTGGTCGAGTCGCTCTCGATTCGCGAGCGTTTGCCGCAAATCGAGCTGGCGATCGGGGCCGACGTCACGGCGCTCGTGCTGAGGATTCTCGAGCCGCTCACGCCCGCCGACGAAGATATTCTCCGAGCGTTTGCCGACGCCAACCGGGTTCAGTTCTGGGTCCAGCCCAAGGGGCCGGACACGGCGGTGCCGTTCTACCCGCTTACGCCTGAACTTCATTACACGCTGCCGGAATACCAGATCCGGATGCCGTTCAAGCCGACGGATTTCACGCAGGTCAATCATCAGATCAACCGGGTGCTGGTGCATCGTGCGTTGCGGCTGCTCGCGCCGCAATCGGACGAGCGCGTGCTCGATCTGTTCTGCGGGTTGGGCAACTTCACGTTGCCGCTGGCGCGCCGTGCCGGGACCGTCATGGGGATCGAAGGCAGCACGGCGTTGACGGAGCGCGCGCTCGCCAACGCGCAACGCAACGGCGTGGCCAGGCGAACGGAATTTGCATGCCGCAACCTGTTCGACATCACCGCCGACGACATTCGCGCGCTCGGGGCGTTCGACCGGTATCTCATCGATCCGCCGCGCGAGGGGGCGCTCGCGGTGTCGAAGGCGTTGGCGGAACTCGCGCAGCAAGGTTACGACGGGCTGCCCAAGCGCATCGTCTACGTGTCATGCAGCCCGGCGACGCTGGCTCGCGATGCCGGTCTTCTCGTGCACGAAGCGGGCTATCGCCTGACGCTGGCGGGTGTGGTCAACATGTTCCCGCATACGTCGCACGTTGAATCGATGGCGGTTTTCGAGCACGAAAGCATTGGACAGCCGTGGGTGCCGCGCATTCGCGTGTCGGAGACGGGGGCGGACACGCCTGAGGGATCCGCCGACGAAGGTGTCGAGGCGATCGCCGGTGCGACCGGCGGTGAGGGTGTGATTCACCACGACGCCTGAGCCTGATCGTTGTGAGCGGGCGCGAAGTGCGCGAAACCGTAGGCGCGTAGCGTGTCATAACGACGGGGGGGCGTAGGCGGTCCTCGGTGCGTGGCCCCGCGCCGGCCGGCGATATGCCGATATACCGGTATGCCGAAAGCCGAAAGCCGAAAGAAAAAGCCAGTCCCGAGGGGCTGGCTTTTTCGTCAGGCGACAGGCAGCGCAGCACAGGCTGCGCTGCCGCTTCGCATCAGTCGTTAGTTGCGGTTGCCGCCCAGCACACCCAGGATGGCGAGCAGGTTGGTGAAGATGTTGTACAGGTCGAGATAAATCGCGAGCGTTGCGGTGACGTAGTTGGTTTCACCGCCGTTCACCACGCGCTGCACGTCGAACAGGATGTACGCTGAGAAGATGGCAATGGCGAGCACCGAAACCGTCAGCATCAGCGCCGGCAGTTGCAGCCAGATGTTGGCGACCGAGGCCAGCAGAATCACGATGACGCCCATGAACAGCCACTTGCCGAGCCCGCTGAAATCTCGCTTGCTGACCGTAGCGACCGACGCCATCACCGTGAAAATCACGGCCGTGCCGCCGAACGCCAGCATGATGAGCGATGCACCGTTGGAGAATCCCAGCACGAAGCTTAACAAGCGCGTGAGCATCAGGCCCATGAAGAACGTGAAGCCCAGCAGCAGTGCCACGCCGACACCGCTGTTCTTGAAGCGCTCGATCGCGAACATGAAACCGAAAGCGACGGCGAGGAACAAGATGACGCTGACCATCGGGCTGCCCGCGAACAGCGCGAAGCCATAGGTCACACCCAGCCAGGCGCCCGCGATGGTCGGCAGCATCGACAGCGCGAGCAGCCAATACGTATTGCGCAGCACCTTGTTGCGTACCTGAGCGGTCGAGACACCGCCTGTGCCGCTGTAGCCGAAGCGTTGGAAATCCTGGTTCATATATTGTGTTCTCCGTGGTCGTTGTGCCTGTTGGCGGGGCCACCAGGCGCCTGATGACGCATACGATGACCGGCAACCGTTGCCGGCGAATCCCCCGCGGCCCGTTGGTCCGGCTTGTCGTCGAAGGCCAAGGATATCGAAAGATACCCGGGAAAGCGTTCGGACGATTCCGGAAATCTCGGGGCAAAAGCCTAAATTTCAACGGCTCGTCACTCCTCAACCTTCCCATCCAGGGAAGGTGAGAAAAACGCATCCTTGTGTCAGCTTCGCGAAAAGCCGGACAGTCCCGGCCGTCCTGCGTTTGAGCGGTACGCGCACTGTAGGTTCCATCCCCATCATAACAGCCTTCGTGCTACAATTACGGGTTCATGTTGGTTATATAACTGCTTAATTTTTTGGAGTTTTTCATGGCAGTCGAACGCACTTTGTCGATTATCAAGCCCGATGCCGTTGCCAAGAACGTGATCGGCCAGATTTACAGCCGTTTCGAAGCCGCCGGCCTGAAGATCGCCGCTGCCAAGCTGGTGCACCTGTCGCGCGCTGAAGCCGAGCAGTTCTACGCCGTTCACAAGGAGCGTCCGTTCTTCAGGGATCTGGTCGACTTCATGATCTCGGGCCCGGTGATGATTCAGGTGCTCGAAGGCGAGAACGCCATCGCGAAGAACCGCGAGCTGATGGGCGCCACCGACCCGAAGAAGGCAGAGAAGGGCACGATCCGCGCCGACTTCGCCGACAGCATCGACGCCAACGCAGTGCATGGCTCGGACGCCGCTGAAACGGCCGCTGTGGAAGTGGCTTTCTTCTTCCCGGGCATGAACGTCTACTCGCGCTAAGCCGCGTTTAGTCGCTCCATTGCAGGAAGATACCGAAGGGATGTTGACGGATCAGGGCCATGACCAACCTCACGAATCTGCTTGATTACGATCCGGACGGTCTGGCCGCCTATTGCGGCACGCTCGGCGAAAAGCCGTTCCGTGCCCGCCAGCTCCAGCGTTGGATCCACCAGATGGGGGCCGCCGATTTCGACGGCATGACCGATCTGGCCAAATCGCTGCGCGAGAAGTTGAAAACGCGCGCGAATATTGTTGCGCCTGCCGCGATTACCGACCACCTGTCGGCCGACGGCACGCGCAAATGGCTGTTGGACGTGGGTAACGGCAACGCCGTCGAGACCGTCTACATCCCTGAGGAGACGCGTGGCACGCTTTGCGTTTCGTCGCAAGCGGGTTGCGCCGTCAACTGCCGGTTCTGTTCGACCGGCAAGCAGGGCTTCTCGCGCAATTTGTCGCTCGGCGAAATCATCGGCCAGTTGTGGATGGCCGAATTTGCGCTTCGCCGCGACCTTGGCCGCGAAGGCAGGAACGAGCGTGTCACCACCAATGTGGTGATGATGGGCATGGGCGAGCCGCTGCTCAATTTCGACAACGTGGTCGGCGCCATGCGCCTGATGCTCGACGACAACGCTTACGGGCTGTCGCGTCGACGCGTGACCTTGTCGACTTCCGGGGTGGTGCCGATGATGGACCGTCTGGGGCAGGAATTGCCCGTGGCGCTGGCCGTCTCGCTGCACGCGCCGAACGATGCGCTGCGCGACGTGCTCGTGCCGCTCAACAAGAAATATCCGTTACGCGAACTGATGGGCGCGTGCGAGCGTTATCTCGAAGTGGCGCCGCGCGATTTCATCACGTTCGAGTACTGCATGCTCGACGGTGTGAACGATACCGAAGCGCATGCGCGCGAGCTTGTCGCCCTCACGCGCGACGTGCCGTGCAAATTCAACCTGATCCCCTTCAATCCATTCCCCGAGTCCGGTCTGTTGCGTTCGAAAGATCCGCAGATCAAGCGTTTCGCGCAAATTTTGCTCGACGCCGGTCTCGTCACGACCGTGCGCAAGACGCGCGGCGATGACATCGACGCCGCATGTGGTCAGCTTGCCGGCGAAGTACAGGATCGCACGCGACTTGCGCAGCGCGGCAAATTCGGGAAAATCGCGGTCGAGGTGCGTACCGTATGACGTTGCGCATGGGCGGGCGTGGACCGTGGCGAGGGCCGTCGGCCCCGCACGTCGCATGCGGCTCGTCGGATCAGTCTTGCACTACAGCATTCCTTGCGCGGGGCGAGTGGCTCGTCCTGCGCGATTCCGTCAGTTCCTCGTCGAGTTTTCCGATGCGCCGCGCAGATCTTCACGCCGCGCGCACGGCGGACGACGCAGCGGAACTGTCGCCAGCATATCCTCAGCCGCTGCGGGCGGCTGCTTACGAACGGGGGCGTATCGATGGATAACCAGAATCAGGCGGATGCAGGCGGACAAGCCGGGGCTGAAGGCCAGGGACTGCCGCAGGGAGCACCTGCCGGATGGGCTGAGCTGAGTGCGCAAGTGGGGGCGCAACTGGCTGCGTTGCGCGAGAAGCGCGGTATGTCGATCGAAGATGTGTCGGCGCGCCTGAAAGTCTCCGTGCAAAAGCTGAAGCGGCTTGAGGCAGGCGAGTGGGATGCCTTGCCGGAGATGCCGTTTATTCAGGGCGTGGTGCGTAGCTATGCCCGTATGGTCGGGGGCGACCCGGAGCCGATGATCGAATCGCTGCGCCGCATCGGCGGCCCGGCGCCGCTTCCCATCGATATTCCGCAGCCGCAGTCGGGGCAGCCGAGCATTCCGAAGAGCCCGGTTCGCTTCCGTTCGCCGGTGGCCACGTCGCAGGCCAAATGGCCGTGGGCACTGGCCGCACTGGTCGTGATTGCCGGTGCCGCATGGTACTTCGGGAACAGCCATAAGGGCGGGCGCGGTGCGACGGACACGGCGGAGCTGGCGAGTGCCGCCTCGGCGCAGGGCGGCACGGATGCCGCGGAGCCGGCCAGTCAACCGGTCGTTGCCGATGCCAACGGGACCCCGCCGGGTGCGGATGGTGCGAACGCCAATAACAATGGCAATACGGAGAGCACGGTCAATAACGCAACGGCCAGTGCGGCCGCGGCGGGTCCGGGCCTGATCGCTGCCGTCGATCCCACACACGTGGTGGCGGGTCTGGCGAGCGCCGCGACGGCATCGGCGGCAGCGCCTGCCGCGCCGGCGAAGGCGTCCAGCGCCGGTGCGCCGGGCAATGGCAAGATTGCGTTGCGCCTGAAGGCGGACAGTTGGGTCGAAGTTCGTTCGAAGGACGGCAAGGTGCTGTTCTCCCAACTCATGCGTGCAGGCGCCGAACAGGAAATTACGGGCGATGCGCCGCTCAAGATCGTTGTAGGTAACGTCGCGGGCGTCGAGTCGCTGGAATTCAACGGCCAACCGGTCGAGATCAAGTCCCGCAATGCGGGCAACGTGGCGCGTCTGACGCTCCAGTAAGACCGAAAGAGGGTAATCATGGCTTCTGTAGAATGCATGCCGATCATCGGTGGTCCGGCGCCTCGCCGTCAGTCCCGCAAGGTCGGGATTCGCTGGGGCGGCCAGCTCGTGACGGTCGGCGGCGATTCGCCGATTCGCGTGCAATCGATGACCAATACCGACACGGAAGACGTGATCGGCACGGCCATTCAGGTGAAGGAACTGGCGCAGGCGGGCTCGGAACTCGTGCGCATTACGGTGAATACGCCCGAAGCGGCCGCCGCCGTGCCCGAGATTCGCAATCAGCTCGATCGCATGGGGGTGATGGTGCCGCTGGTCGGCGACTTCCATTACAACGGTCATACGTTGCTTGCCGATTATCCGGACTGCGCCGAAGCCTTGTCGAAGTACCGCATCAACCCGGGTAACGTCGGTAAGGGCGCCAAGCGCGACACGCAGTTCGCGCAGATGATCGAAATGGCGATCAAGTACGACAAGCCGGTGCGTATCGGTGTGAACTGGGGCAGCCTCGATCAGTCGCTGCTCGCTCGCATCATGGACGAAAACGCGGCACGCGCCACGCCGTGGGACGCGCAAAGCGTGATGTACGAAGCGTTGATCACATCGGCGCTCGAATCGGCCGAGCTTGCCCAGCGCGTCGGTTTGTCGGCCGACAAGATTCTGTTGTCGTGCAAGGTCAGTGCCGTGCAGGACTTGATCGCCGTGTACCGCGAGCTCGGCAAGCGTTGCGACTACGCGCTGCATCTCGGGCTGACCGAAGCCGGTATGGGCTCGAAGGGCATCGTCGCGTCGACGGCGGCGCTGTCGGTGCTGCTGCAGGAGGGGATCGGCGACACGATCCGTATTTCGCTGACGCCCGAGCCGGGTGGCGCGCGTACGGGCGAAATCGTGGTGGCGCAGGAAATCCTGCAGACGATGGGATTGCGTGCGTTCGCGCCGATGGTGATTGCCTGTCCGGGGTGCGGCCGTACGACGAGCACGGTGTTCCAGGAACTGGCTGCCAGTATTCAGAAATATCTGCGTGAACAAATGCCGGTGTGGAAGGCTCAATATCCGGGCGTCGAGAACATGAACGTCGCGGTCATGGGCTGCATCGTGAACGGCCCGGGCGAGTCGAAGCACGCGAACATCGGCATCAGCCTGCCGGGTTCGGGCGAGTCACCCGCCGCGCCGGTTTTCGTCGATGGAGAAAAGGTTCGTACGCTTCGCGGCGACCATATCGCCGAAGAGTTCCAGCAGATCGTCGACGATTACGTGAAGACGCATTACGGCCAGGCCCCAGGCGTCGTTGCCGCGTAAGCGGGTAAGGAAGAGTAAGACCGCATATTGCCGCAGATGACCGCACATGGTCGCGCAAGGCCGCAAGACCGAATGAACGGAGTGCAATCCGGCAATATGCCGGCAGCGAGCAGGCTGCAAGCAGGCAGAACACAAGAGAATATGACTGACGCAAAGAAGAATCGCCTCGCCAAACTGGGTGGGGTCAAAGGCATGAACGACATCCTCCCGCAGGACGAAGCCCTGTGGGAGTTTTTCGAAGAATCGGTGCGTGCGATGCTGCGTGCCTATGGTTATCAGCAGATTCGCACGCCGATTCTCGAGCACACGCAGCTCTTCACACGCGGTATCGGTGAAGTGACGGACATCGTCGAGAAGGAGATGTACAGCTTCACCGACTCGCTCAACGGCGAGCAGTTGACGATGCGTCCCGAAGGCACCGCGGCAGCCGTTCGCGCAACGCTCGAACACAATTTGCTGTACGGCGGTCCGAAGCGGCTGTGGTACTTCGGCCCGATGTTCCGCCATGAGAAGCCGCAGCGCGGCCGTTATCGGCAGTTCCACCAGGTTGGCGTGGAAGCGCTCGGTCTGGCTGGCCCGGATGCGGACGTCGAGATCATTCTGATGTGCCAGCGCCTGTGGGACGATCTCGGTTTGACCGGCATTCACCTGCAACTGAATTCGCTGGGCCAGGGTGAAGAGCGTGCGCGCCATCGTGCCGATCTGATCGCCTATCTCGAGAAGCATGCGGATCTGCTGGATGAGGACGGCAAGCGTCGCCTCTACACCAACCCGTTGCGCGTGCTCGATACGAAGAACCCGGCAATGCAGGCGGTGGTCGAAGGAGCGCCGAAGCTCATCGATTATCTCGGCGAGGAATCGATCAAGCACTTCGAAGGCGTGCAGTCGCTGCTCAAGGCGAACAACATTCCGTTCACTATCAATCCGCGTCTGGTGCGCGGTCTGGATTATTACAATCTGACCGTGTTCGAATGGGTCACCGACAAGCTGGGTGCGCAGGGCACGGTGGCCGGTGGCGGTCGTTACGACCCGCTTATCGAGCAGTTGGGCGGCGATGCAACGCCGGCCTGCGGCTGGGCGATGGGAGTCGAACGTATTCTCGAACTGCTGCGCGAAGACGACCTCGTGCCACAAGCCGAGGGGGCTGACGTCTACGTCGTGCATCAGGGCGAATCGGCCGTTGCGCCGGCATTGATCGCCGCGGAGCGCATGCGCGATGCGGGCCTGAACGTCGTGTTCCATTGCAGCCCGGACGGCAAGAGCAGCAGTTTCAAGGTGCAAATGAAGCGCGCGAACGCGAGTGGCGCGAATTTCGCAGTCATCATCGGCGAGAACGAAGTGGCGTCGGGAGTGGCTGGGGTCAAGCACCTGCGTGCCGCAGAGCAGACGAACAACCAGTCGAGCGTACCGTTCGACGGGCTTGCCGAGTACCTGATCGACGCCATCGTCGCCAGCGCCGACGAGAGCGTGAACGAAAGCCTGGCCGATGACGGCGCAGGCAACGAAACCCTTCACTAATTCAAGACGCCAGACACGGAGAATACCGGCGAATGAGCAGCTATCACGAGGAACAGGAACAGATCGAGAACGTAAAGGCCTGGTGGAAGCAGTACGGCAATTACGTTATCTGGACGCTCGTCGTCATCATGCTCGCCTACGGCGGCTGGAATCTGTGGCGCTATTACGAGCGTAAGCAGGCGGTGGAAGCTGGCGTACTGTATGGCGAACTGGAAAGCGCTGTCGACGCGAAGGACAAAACCAAGGTCGCTCGCATTGCTTCCGACATGGAGAGCAAGTTCAGCGGCACGCCGTATGCGCAGATGACGGCGTTGCTCGCGGCCAGGACGCTTGCGGACGCCGGCGATGCCGCGGGAGCGAAGGCACAACTGCAGTGGGCTGTGTCGAACGCCAGGGATGACGAGTACAAGCAACTGGCCAAGCTGCGTTTGGCCGGCGTGCTGCTCGACGAGAAGGCCTACGACGAAGCGCTCAAGCTGCTCGACAATCCGCCGGCTTCGTATGCCGGTGTGTTTGCCGACCGCCGTGGCGACGTGCTCGTCGCACAGAGCAAGGTGGCCGATGCCAAGACCGCGTACAAGCTGGCGCTCGACAAGCTCGACAAGCAGGATTCGGGCATGCGTCAGTTCGTGCAGTTCAAGCTCGACGCGCTGGGGGCCTGACGCGCGTCGGCATTCCGTTGGCAAGTATTACCCTCCCATAACGCATAACCGGGTACATGATGATCCTTAACGACTTCCGTCGATCGATGCCGCAAACGATGGCTACGTCACAGTCCGTGCAGGTTGCCCCGACGGTCTCGCGCCGTGGCATTTTCAAGCGTGCAGGCACCGCCGTGATGACGCTGGCAGTGCTGGGCACACTGGGTGGTTGTGGACTCTTCGGCAGCAAGCCGGCACACGAGCCGACGCCGCTCACGGAGATCAAGCAGGCGTTGACCGTCAAGCAAATCTGGACGGCAAGCGTGGGCAAGGCCGGTGCGTACAGCTTCGCGCCGGTCGCCGTGGGCAACGCCGTGTTTGCGGCGGGCGCGAACGGCAGCGTTGTGCGCGTGGATGCAGAGACGGGAGCCTCGAACTGGTCGGCCAAGGCGGACACGAACATCACCGCTGGGCCGGGTAGCGATGGCGAAACGACGGTCGTCGCCACGCACAAGGGCGACGTGATCGCCTTCGATCACGATGGCAAGGCGTCGTGGAAAGCGAATGCCGGCAGCGAGGTGCTCACCGCGCCGCTGGTCGGCCGTGGTCTCGTGGTGGTGCGTGCCATCAACAACCGTGTGACGGCGTTTGATTCGAGCACCGGTTCAGTGCGCTGGTCGTATTCGCAGCCGGCGGTGACGCTCACGTTGCGCACCGGCACGGGCATGACGTTCGTGGGCGACCGCTCGGTCATCACCGGATTCCCGGGTGGCAAGCTCGTAGCGCTCGATGCGAACACCGGCAACCCGCAATGGATCACGCCGCTGTCGTACCCGAAGGGGGTGACGGAGGTCGAGCGCGTCAATGACGTGACGGGCGCGCCGGTCGTCTTCGGCCGTCAGGTGTGTGGTGCGACGTTCCAGGGCCGCGTGGGCTGCGTCGACGTGCAGACCGGCAACGGCCTGTGGGCGCGCGATTTTTCGTCGCCGAACGGTGTGTCGCAGGACGAGCGCGTGGTGGCCGCGGTCAATACCGACGGTGCCGTCTACGCGTTCAATGCTGCCGATGGCAGTACACTGTGGCAGAACGATAAGCTCAAGTACCGCGATCTGTCGGCGCCGCTGGCGCTGGGCCGTGTCGTGGTCGTGGGCGACAAGCAGGGCTATCTGCATTTCCTGTCGCGTGACAACGGCGAGTTCCTCGCCCGCGTCAAGCTGAGCGGAGCCATCAGCGCGCAGCCGGTCATCGCCGGTCAGACGCTGGTTGTGCAGACCCGCGACGGCAATATTTATGGCTTCCGTCCGGAATAACCGGTAACCGGCAAGCACCCGGGCATTTTCCGGGAACGGCCGGCAGCGCGCCGGCCGTCTTCGTTTTAGGGCTTATTCATGAAACCCGTGATTGCGCTCGTAGGGCGCCCCAACGTCGGCAAATCGACGCTATTCAACCGTTTGACCCGCTCGCGCGACGCCCTCGTCGCCGACATGCCCGGGCTCACGCGCGACCGTCACTATGGCGAGGGGCGTGTTGGCGAGCATCCGTATCTCGTGATCGACACCGGAGGCTTCGAGCCCGTGGCCAAGGACGGCATTTTTCACGAGATGGCCAAGCAGACACGCCAGGCCGTGGTTGAGGCCGACGTCGTGATCTATATCGTCGATGGGCGTCAGGGCCTGACCCCGCAAGATCAGATCATCGCCGACTATCTGCGCAAGACCGGGCGCAAGATCATGCTCGTGGTCAACAAGGCCGAGGGCATGAAGTACACCACGGTCGCGAACGACTTCTATGAGCTGGGCCTGGGCGATCCGCTCGCGATCTCCGCTGCGCACGGCGATGGTGTGAAGGAAGTCATTGACGAAGCGATTGCACCGTTCTATGCGAATCCGGACGAAAGCGAGGACGACGACAAGCACGACGGCCGCGTGAAGATCGCGATTGTTGGACGCCCGAACGTCGGTAAGTCGACGTTGGTTAACACGCTGCTCGGCGAAGAGCGCGTGATCGCATTCGACATGCCGGGAACCACGCGCGACTCGATCCATATCGATTTCGAGCGTCAGGGCAAGAATTACACGCTAATCGACACGGCAGGCCTGCGCCGGCGCGGTAAGGTGTTCGAAGCGATCGAGAAGTTCTCGGTTGTGAAAACACTGCAATCGATCGCGGACGCGAACGTCGTGATTCTCATGCTCGATGCGCGTCAGGACATTTCGGATCAGGATGCGCACATTGCCGGCTTCATTCTGGAGTCGGGCCGTGCGGTGGTCGTGGGCGTGAACAAGTGGGACGGGCTTGACGAATACACGCGTGACCAGGCCAAGCAGGAGCTGGAGCGGAAACTCAAATTCCTCGGTTTTGCGAACTTCCACTTCATTTCGGCCGCGAAAGCGACGGGCATCGGCCCGCTGATGCGCTCGGTCGACGAGGCTTACGCCGCGGCCATGAGCAAACTGCCCACGCCGAAGCTTACAAAAGCGCTCATTGAGGCGGTGGAGCACCAGCAGCCGCGCCGTTCCGGCTTCTCGCGTCCGAAATTGCGGTACGCACATCAAGGTGGCTCGAACCCGCCGATCATCGTCATTCACGGGAATAGTCTGGATGGCGTGACCGATAGCTATCGTCGATACCTGGAGAACCGTTTCCGCGAAACTTTTAAGTTGAAGGGCACTCCATTACGCATAGAGTTCCGCAACAGCGCGAACCCTTACGCCAAGGGCGAGTGAAAGCCGGTCCAGGGCGGGGTTTTGCTGGCGACGCTAGCAAAATCGGCTATAGTGTGGAAGTCAGGGTGGGAAGCGCGCACACGCCCTGGCTTACGGTCATTTGCTAAAAATACAATGGAGTAACTTATGAGCAACAAAGGGCAACTTCTACAAGACCCGTTTCTGAACGCCTTGCGTAAGGAGCATGTTCCCGTCTCGATCTATCTGGTCAACGGTATCAAGCTGCAGGGAAACATCGAGTCGTTCGACCAGTATGTCGTCCTGCTGCGCAACACGGTCACGCAAATGGTTTACAAGCACGCCATTTCGACGGTCGTTCCTGCGCGTCCGGTGAATTTCCATCCGGAAGCCGAGCAGTCCTGATTCAGGCTCGCCCGACCGGGAATTTCTCCGGCCGGGCGAATTTCTCTTCCCCGTCGCCCGCTCTTGTCCAACAGTCCCAACGCCCATTCCCAGCGTAGCTTGATCACCAACGCCGCGCTCGTCGGCATCGATTTCGGCAAACTCGATTTCGAAGCCAGTCTCCAGGAACTCGACCTTCTGACGCAATCCGCAGGCGCCAGGCCTGTCGTGACCATTACCGGCCGCCGTCACAGCCCGGACGCCAAGCTGTTCATCGGCAGTGGCAAGGCCGAGGAATTGCGCGAAGCCATTGCGGAGTTCGACGTCGAACTGGTGATTTTCAATCACGCACTGACGCCCGGCCAGCAGCGTAACCTCGAACACCTCCTGCAACGCCGCGTGGTGGACCGTACCAGCCTGATCCTCGATATCTTCGCCCAGCGTGCGAAGAGTCATGAAGGCAAGCTTCAGGTCGAACTCGCGCAGTTGCAGTACCTGTCCACGCGCCTGGTGCGCGCCTGGACTCACCTGGAACGTCAAAAGGGCGGTATCGGCCTGCGCGGGCCAGGTGAAACGCAGTTGGAAACCGACCGCCGTCTGCTGGGCGAGCGTGTGAAGTCGCTCAAGATACGTCTCGAGAAACTTCAGCGCCAGCATGATACGCAGCGTCGCGCGCGTCAGCGCAGCGGCACGATGTCGATCTCGCTGGTCGGCTATACGAACGCGGGCAAATCCACGTTGTTCAACGCGATGACGAAGGCCAACGCCTACGCCGCGGATCAACTGTTCGCCACTCTCGATACGACCTCGCGTCGCGTTTATCTTGGCGATGTCGGGAACATCGTGCTGTCTGATACTGTCGGATTCATCCGCGAGTTGCCTCACCAACTGGTGGCGGCATTCCGTGCGACGCTTGAGGAGACGGTGCACGCCGACATGCTGCTGCATGTGGTGGACGCGTCGAGTCAGGTGCGCAAGGAGCAGATGGCTGAGGTCAACGCCGTGCTGGCGGAAATCGACGCGGCCGATATCCCACAGATTCTCGTCTGGAACAAGATCGACGCGGTGCCGGAACTGGCCGCACAAGGGCCGAGAATCGAACGGGACGAGGCGGGACGTGTCACGCGCGTCTTTCTGAGCGCGCGTACCGGCCACGGCCTCGACCTGCTGCGCGAGGCCATCGGCGAGGCGGTTGTGGCCGGCACTGGTGGGTTACAATCGCAGCACGAAGCGCCCGATGTCCGGCTCATCGACCGTTGGGACGATGTGTCGCGCGCAGAAGACAGATAACACGAGACGTCGCACCGTGAAGGGCGGGTTGCCACGGGGAACCGGCAGCACCCTCCGACTCGGGTGACGAACTGGCAAGAGACTAGACGGAGGCCGGGCAAGGCCGCCGATCGGCAAACCAGATTCGGGAACCACGCGCGAACCGGCTGCATGCGCGCTCCGATGTGAGGCGCGCCGGTCGCAACGCCCAACCCGCTTCAGTCACCACGCTTCTACCTATGCTTCCAAGAGCTTTGATGCGACGAGTTGGCTTGATTTTCTCCCTGAACGACCCGCGCTGGGGGCGGGACGGCGGCGGCGATGCGCCGTCCGGCAATCAGGAGCCGAACCGCCCCGATCGTGCGAACACTCCGAATTCGCAGGATCAGAAGGAGCCGCAGCGCGGACCGCAGGGTCCGCAGCAGGATGGCCCACCCGATCTCGACGAACTGTGGCGCGATTTCAATCGCCGTCTGAATCGCATCTTCGGCCGTAAGAACGGCGGGGGCGGCAATGGCGGCTCCAATAATTTCTCCGGTGGTTCGCGCGGTTCGGGCATTGGTGTCGGCGTCGTCGTCGCACTGGCATTCCTGATCTGGCTGGCCACGGGTATTTTCATCGTCCAGGAAGGTCAGGTCGGTGTCGTCACCCAGTTCGGCAAGTACAAGTACACGACCACCTCCGGGATTCAGTGGCGCCTGCCGTACCCGTTCCAGTCGGTCGAGGTCGTCAATATGTCGCAGATCCGATCGGTGGAAATCGGTCGTTCGAATACGATTCGCGATACCGATCTGAAAGATTCCTCGATGCTCACCGGCGATGAAAACATCATCGACGTGCGCTTCGCGGTGCAATACCGCATCAAGGATGCGACGGAGTTCCTGTTCAATAACGTGGACGCCGAATCGTCGGTGAATCTGGCGGCGCAGACGGCGGTGCGCGAGATCGTCGGCAAGAGCAAAATGGACTTCGTGCTCTATGCCGGCCGTGAAGAGATTGCCAACGAACTCGTCACGTCGATCCAGCGCATTCTCGATAGTTACAAGACCGGCATTCTCGTCACCAGCGTCACGATGCAGAGCGTGCAGCCGCCCGAGCAGGTTCAGGCGGCGTTCGACGACGCCGTGAAGGCGGGGCAGGATCTGGAGCGTGCGAAGAACGAAGCGCAAGCCTATGCCAATGACGTGATTCCGCGTGCCAAGGGTACGGCGTCGCGTTTGATGGAAGAGGCGGCCGGTTACAAGGCGCGCGTCGTCTCGCAGGCGCAGGGTGATGCCGATCGCTTCAAGTCGGTGCAGGAAGCTTATGCCAAGGCGCCAGGCGTGATTCGCGAGCGTATGTATCTCGATACGATGCAGCAGATCTACTCGCGCACCACCAAGATCATGGTGGATTCGAAGAACAACAGCCTGTTGTATTTGCCGTTGGACAAGATCATGGAGCGCTCACGTGGCGACACATCGACCCCGGCACCGGCGTCCGGTGCCGGCACGGGCGCGGCGGCGGGCACGTCTGCTGCCGACGACAACAATGATGTCGACCATGATCGATCGCGCGCGGCACTGCGCAACCGCGACCGCGATTCACGCTAAGGGGATAAGCGCATGAACCGTATTGGAACCGTTATCGTCGCGCTGATCGTCTTGTTGATCGTGCTTGCCTCGACCATGTTCGTGGTGGATCAGCGCCGTTATGCCGTGGTGTTCTCGCTCGGCGAGATCAAGGATGTCTACAACCAGCCCGGCCTGAAGTTCAAACTGCCGCCGCCGCTCCAGACCGTGCTGTATCTGGACAAGCGCATCATGACCATCGACAACCCGGAGCCGGAGCGTTTCATCACGGCCGAGAAGAAGAATCTGATTGTCGACTCGTACGTGAAGTGGCGCATCGCCGACCCGCGCAAGTTCTACGTGAGCTTCAAGGGTGACAACCGTCTCGCGCAGGATCGCCTGACGCAGCAGATTCGCTCGGCATTGCAGGAAGCCTTCACCAAGCGCACGGTGACGGAAGTGGTGTCCACGCAGCGCGATCAGGTGATGCAGTGGGTCAAGCAGAAGGTCGGTGACGAAGCCGCTCAGGTCGGCATCGAGATCGTAGACGTGCGTATGCGCCGCGTGGATCTGGCCGCGGGTATCAGCGATTCGGTCTATAGCCGGATGGCTGCCGAGCGCAAGCGAGTGGCGAACGAGTTGCGTTCGACAGGCGCCGCCGAGGCCGAGCAGATTCGTGCCGATGCGGATCGTCAGCGTGACGTCGTCGTGGCCGAAGCGTATGCCAAGGCCCAGCAGGTCAAGGGGGAGGGCGACGCGACTGCCGCCGGCATCTATGCTCAGGCCTTCGGTCGTGATCCGCAGTTTGCCCAGTTCTATCAGAGCCTGGAAGCGTACAAGGCGACGTTCCGCGACAAGAAGGACGTCATCATCGCCGACCCAAACAGCGATTTCTTCCGATTCATGCGCGGTTCCGGCGGTGCTGGCGCGTCGGCCGGAAAAGCGGGAAAATAACGCCTCTGACAACCGAGTAGCTGCCACCGCCCGCGTCAACGCGGGCGGTGGCGTTTTGGCCGAGTCCCCCAGTGACCAGCAGCACAATCATTCTCGCCTTCGCCCTCATGCTGATCGTCGAGGGCTTGTTCCCGTTTGTCGCGCCGGACCGGTGGCGGCAAAGTTTCCGTAAAATAACGGAAATGCCGTCCGGCCAGATTCGCTTCTTCGGTCTGGCCGCCGTCCTGCTGGGGCTGATTCTGATGCTGCTGGCCGATTAAAAAAGGCGCCTCTCGCGCCGTCTGAATTCCGAAATACCCATGCCGAACTGGCTACTTCCCGAAAATATCGCCGACGTGCTGCCGTCCGAGGCGCGCAAGATCGAAGATCTGCGCCGCCTCATGCTCGATCGCTTCCGTACCTACGGCTACGAACTCGTGATGCCGCCGATGCTCGAGTATGTCGAGTCGCTGCTGACCGGCACCGGTCATGACCTGGATCTGCGCACGTTCAAGCTCGTCGATCAGCTTTCGGGGCGCACGATGGGCCTGCGCGCCGACATTACGCCGCAGATCGCCCGGATCGACGCCCACTTGCTCAACCGCAAGGGCGTGACGCGTCTGTGCTATGCGGGTAGCGTGCTGTTCACGCGTCCGCGCAACTTGCTCGCCACGCGCGAGCCGTTCCAGATCGGTGCCGAAATCTTCGGCCATAGCGGTCTGGAAGCCGATCTCGAAATTCAGGAACTGCTGCTGTTCTGCCTGCAACTGGCCGGCCTGAAGCAAATTCGCATCGATCTTTGCCATGCGGGCGTGCTCGAAGCGTTGCTGGAGGGCGTGCCGGCTGCGGAGGCCATCGAGAGCCAGTTGTTTGGCGCGCTGGCGACCAAGGACGTGCCGCAATTGCAGGAACTCACGGGCGATCTTCCGGCCCATGTGCGCGACGCGCTGCTGAGCTTGACCACGTTGTACGGCGAGCCCGCCGATACGCTGGCGCGGGCCCGTCAGGTGTTGCCGGACCTGCCGGGTGTGAAGTCGGCGCTGGACGATCTTGCTTACCTTGCGGATTCGCAGGACAAGGGTGGACAGGCGGTGCTGTCGATCGATCTGGCCGATCTGCGCGGTTACCAGTACCACAGCGGGGTGATGTTCGCGGCCTATGTGGACGGCATCCCCAACGCGATTGCACGAGGCGGCCGCTACGACAAGGTCGGGCAGGCCTTCGGCCGAGATCGTCCGGCGACCGGTTTTTCGCTCGATTTGCGTGAGTTGGCAGCGATTTCGCCGGTTGAAGCCCGTAGTAACGCGATTTTGGCTCCTGCGGACGATGTGCCCGGGTTGCGCGCCAAGATCGATGGTCTGCGCGACGCGGGTGAGGTCGTCATCCGCATGCTGCCCGGCCACGCGCAGGATTTCGAGGAGTTCACGGGCGACCGCGTTCTCGTCGAGAAAGACGGTCAGTGGGTTGTGACACCCCGGTGAATTCGCTGAAAAAAGCGGCACTCGCCCGCGCCAACACGGGTAGAATACGTTTTTAACCAAACCAACTATTGTTATGTCCGGCAATGCTTTGAATCAGGGACGCAACGTCGTCGTTATCGGAACCCAATGGGGCGACGAAGGTAAGGGTAAGGTCGTCGACTGGCTGACCGATCATGCGCAAGGCGTGGTGCGTTTCCAAGGGGGCCACAATGCCGGACATACGCTCATCATTGGCGGTAAGAAGACCATTCTGCGTCTGATTCCGTCGGGCATTATGCACAAGGACGTCACGTGCTACATCGGCAACGGTGTGGTGCTGTCGCCCGAAGCCCTGTTCAAGGAAATCGAAGAGCTCGAGAGCGCCGGCCTGAACGTCTGCGGCCGTCTGCGCATTTCCGAAGCCTGTACCCTGATTCTTCCGTACCACGTTGCCATCGATCAGGCGCGCGAAGCACGTCGCGGCGCAGGCAAGATCGGCACGACCGGTCGCGGTATCGGCCCGGCGTACGAGGACAAGGTCGGCCGCCGTGCACTTCGCGTGCAGGATCTGTTCGATCCGAAGACGTTCGCCGAGCGTCTGCGCGAAAACCTTGATTATCACAACTTCGTCCTGACCCAATATCTGGGCGCGCAGCCGGTCGACTTCCAGGAAACGCTGGACAAGATGCTGAGCTACGTCGAGCGTCTGCGTCCGATGATTGCCGACGTGTCGCAAGAGCTGTATGCCGCGAACGCTGCGGGCAGCAAGCTGCTGTTCGAAGGTGCGCAAGGCACGCTGCTCGACATCGATCATGGCACGTATCCGTTCGTGACCAGCAGCAACTGCGTGGCGGGCGCCGCTTCGGCGGGGGCTGGTGTTGGTCCGCAGCAATTGCACTACGTTCTGGGTATCACCAAGGCCTACTGCACGCGCGTCGGCGCCGGTCCGTTCCCAAGCGAACTGTACGATGCGGATAACCCCGCACGTCAGGAAGCCATTGGTCTGCAACTGGCCACGGTCGGGAAGGAATTCGGCTCGGTGACCGGTCGTCCGCGTCGTACAGGCTGGATGGACGCCGCTGCCCTCAAGCGTTCGATTCAGATCAACGGTGTGACGGGGCTTTGCATGACGAAACTCGACGTGCTCGATGGTCTCGACACCGTGCGTCTGTGCGTGGGTTACAAGATCGACGGCAAGTCGGTCGATATCCTGCCGCGTGGTGCCGTGGACGTCGCTCGCTGCGAGCCGGTCTACGAAGACTTCCCGGGCTGGTCGCAAAGCACGGTGGGTGTGACCTCGTGGGATCAGTTGCCGGTTCAGGCGCAGAACTATCTGAAGCGTATCGAAGAAGTGAGCGGCATTCCGATCGACATGGTGTCGACGGGTCCGGACCGTGACGAAACGATCCTCTTGCGTCACCCCTTCAAGAACTGAAAAATAGCCGGACTGGCAAGACACACCATGAATCAGCCCCAAAACGACGATAAGAACCTCTGGGTCTCGTGGGACGAATACCATCGACTGATCGAGCGCCTGGCGCTCGCGGTCTATGAGTCCAACTGGAAGTTCGACAAGATCCTGTGTCTGGCCCGTGGTGGCTTGCGCGTGGGCGACCAGCTCGCGCGCATCTACGACGTGCCGCTCGCGATTCTGGCGACAAGTTCGTATCGTGAAGCCGAAGGTACCATTCGTGGTGATCTCGACATCGCGCAGTACATCACCATCACGCGGGGCGAGCTTGAAGGCCGCGTGTTGCTGGTCGATGACCTGGTCGATTCGGGCGTGACGCTCGAGCGCGTCGGCAAGCATCTCAAGGAACGGTTTCCGAAGGTAACGGATGTGCGCTCGGCAGTGCTTTGGCACAAGGCCTGCTCCAAGGTGGCGCCGGATTATGCGGTCGATTTTCTGCCGACGAATCCGTGGATTCATCAGCCGTTCGAAGAGTACGATACGCTGCGTCCGCACAACTTGTCCGCGTGGATCAAACGCGGGACCTGAAGGGACGTCGGATATTCGAACTCGCAGCCGTAAGCGCGTTCCGGCAGGGGAGGTATCTCTCCAGTGAAATGCAGGCGGTGACATCGAAAGATGCACTGCCTGTTTTGTTTTGTCCGGTCGAATTTGATGGCGTGCTCGGCTCGACGATATCTTCGAGACGCCGTGGTGCCAAGTTCGCGTACGGTGGGGCGAGGTCACACACCATTTGGCAGGCAAATCCCTCGTTATTTGGCGATTCACCTCCGTCCGCGCTATGGTTTGATGAAAAGAACGCTGTCCGTCGTCTCTGGCGACCATGCCAGTTTGCTTGCCATGATCCGTTTGTTTCGACCTTTTTCCGTCGCTTTGATCGCATGGGTGATATGCCTGATGGCAATGACCACCGTGTCGAGTCACGCCGCATCCGCGGTGGCTGGCGTGAGAACCGGAAACGGATTGCAGTATGTCTATGTGACGAATCAGACATCGATGGCGAAGGCCAAGCTGGCTGCCCTGGAGCGGTGCCGGTCGCGGTTGACTTCAGGGAGTCGAGGCGGACGGTGCGAAGTTCTGATGGCGGGGAATGGCCCCGCGTATTGGGCGGTCGTGCGCGCGAGTAACGGCGAAGTCGGCGTTGCGTTGGGCGACACGCAGGAGTCGGCGGTGCAGGACGCCTTCGTCGTTTGTCAGCGAGGCGGGCAGTGCGCGCTGGACGGCGCGCAGGTGTGGTTCGATAGCGGGCAACGTCCCGGCGGGCGCTTGCCGCCACCGAAGGCAGCCCAGGCCGCGCCGACACAATGCCGGATTCCGACGGGGCAGGTGGTTCGCATGCGCACGCAATGTGTCAACGGCGAATGCGTACGAACTTACGAGAACGGTTGCACGATCCGCTTTCAGGCGGCTCGATGTCTCGATAAGGAAACGCAAAGCTATGTGTGGCGTCCGAACGGTTGCGACGACGGTTGATACCACCTTCCGATCCTCATTGGCGCAAGGCGTTCGCCGAAATGCGAAAAACGGGCGCCGACTTTCGTCAGGCGCCCGCTTTTTCTTGCGTCAGTGCGTCGGCGACCGGCCTTAGCTTGCCGACATGCCGCTATGGCGCAGTAATGCATCCACTTGCGGGGCTCGGCCGCGGAAGGCAATGAACGACTCCATGGCCTCGCGGCTACCACCGACGGCGAGAATCTCATCGCGGTAGCGCGCACCTGTCGCCGTGTCCAGCACCGATCCGCTCAACTTTGCCGCTTCCTCAAACGCCGCATATGCGTCTGCGGAGAGCACCTCGGCCCATTTGTAGCTGTAATATCCGGCCGCATAACCACCGGCGAAGATATGGCTGAAAGTGTTCGGCCAGCGCGAGAATTCCGCTTGCGGTGTCACGTGCAACCGGTCGTTGATGCGACGTGAGACTTCCAGCACCGACTCATTTCCGCGCGGATCGAAGTCATAGTGCAGATGCATGTCGAAGTCCGAGAAAACCAACTGGCGCAGCATCATCAGTCCGCTCTGGAAATTACGCGCCGCGATCATCTTGTCGAACAGCGTGCGCGGCAACGGGGCGCCGGTGTCGACGTGTGCGGTCATGTGTTCGAGCACGTCCCATTCCCAGCAGAAGTTCTCCATGAACTGCGACGGCAGTTCGACGGCATCCCACTCCACACCATTGATGCCGGCAACGCCAGCATCTTCCACCTGCGTGAGCATGTGGTGCAGACCGTGACCGAACTCATGGAACAGCGTGATGACATCGTCGTGCGGGAGCAATGCGGGCTTATCGCCGACCGGCGCCGGGAAGTTGCATACGAGATAGGCGACTGGCGTCTGCAACGCGCCGTCGTGCAGGCGTTTGCGGGTGCGCGCGCTATCCATCCACGCGCCACCGCGCTTACCCTCGCGCGCAAACAGGTCCATATAGAACTGGGCAACCAGCTCACCGTCGCGCTCAATACGGAAGAAACGCACATCCGGATGCCACGTCTCGGCATCCTGCGGACGGATCGTGACACCGAACAACGTTCCGGCAACCCGGAACAGGCCGTCGAGCACCTCGGGCAGCGGGAAATACTGGCGAACTTCCGTTTCGGAAAACGAGTACCGTTGCTGACGGAGTTTCTCCGAGGCGTATGCGGTATCCCAAGGTTCCAGTTTGTCGATGCCGAGCGCCTTTGCGGCAAACGCTTGAAGTTCTTCCCAGTCCTTTTCGGCATACGGCCGTGCGCGACGTGCAAGATCTTCGAGAAATTCGAGCACTTGCGCCGGCGATTCGGCCATCTTCGGTTCGAGCGAGACTTCGGCGTAATTCTTGAAGCCGAGCATCTGCGCTTCTTCGCGGCGCAACGCAAGTTGCTCCACGATGATCTCGGTGTTATCCCATCCAGCCTCGCCGTCACCGAATTGAGGACCTAATTCCGACGCACGCGTGACGTTCGCGCGATAAAGCTTTTCACGCAGCGCGCGGTTGTCGGCATATTGCAGGACCGGGAAATAGGACGGGAAATGCAGTGTGAATTTCCAGCCTTCAATGCCATCACGTTCGGCCGCGGCACGGGCGGCCGCCTTGTCGTCGTCCGGCAGGCCTGCAATCTCCTGTTCGTCCGTCACGACGAGCAAGAACTTGTTGGTTGCGTCGAGAACGTGGTCGGAGAAACGCTTGGCCAGGCTGGCCTGCGCTTCCTGAATCTCGGCAAAGCGCGGCTTCTGATCCTCGGGGAGTTCGGCGCCGCCCAGACGGAACCCGCGCATTTCATTGTCGAGAATCTTCTTGCGAGCGGCCGATAGACCGGCGAATTCGGGGCCGGCGGCAATCGCCTTGTACTTTTCAAAAAGGGCAAGATTCTGCCCGACGCTCGCAGAGAATTCGGTGACCCGCGGCAGGTTTTCGCTGTAGGCAGCACGCAGTTCCGGCGTATCGGCAACAGCGTTAAGGTGTCCGATGATCTCCCAGGCACGGCCGAGACCTTCGGTGCCGTCCTCTACGGCGTCGAGAATGTTGGCCCAGGTCGCCGGGGTGGCAGGATCCGCCGCCCGGTCAACCGCGGCGCGCGCCTGTTCGAGCAAGACGTCAATGGCAGGCGTCACGTGCTCGGGGCGAATATCGGCAAAGCGGGGAAGTCCTTCGATATCGAGAAGAGGATTGGTTTGCGGCGTATTCATGCGATCGTTATCCACTTGAAGGGGCTTACGAAGAGTGTGGGGGCAACCTGTCGATTTTTCCAGTCGTTTTTTTCAACTGGCACGATTGGCGCTCACGAAGGCGAAAACACCGCAAACCCCCGTCTTTCCGTGACTTCAGCCATATCGGGACCATAAACAAGGGGTAGTGGCGCTGGAATTCGTTACTCGCCGCAGACGGTTTTTTCGGGAGGTTCTGACGCTCATGTCGGCGGTTTCGGTTTCCATGGGCGATGTCGACGCGTCCGAGGAAGGGCGCGACGAAAAAGGGCGCGCAGACCATTCGGCCTTGCGCGCCCTGCGATGTCGCGAATTGATGTGGTCGGCTGCGGACTGCTGCGAGGCGCCGCGTCTGGTCCACCGGCGAGAAGATTAGCTCAGTGCGCGCTCCGCGGCCTCGATGGTGTTGACAAGCAGCATGGTGATGGTCATCGGACCGACACCGCCCGGCACCGGCGTAATGTAACCGGCCACTTCCTTGACGCCCTGGAAGTCGACGTCTCCGCACAGCTTGCCTTCATCGTCCCGATTCATGCCGACATCGATCACCGCAGCACCCGGTTTGACCATGTCGGCAGTAACGATATTGCGCTTGCCCACTGCGGCGACGATGACGTCGGCATTGCGAGTATGGGCGGCGAGATCGCGTGTCTTGCTGTTGCAGATGGTGACGGTGGCGCCAGCCTGGAGCAGCATCATTGCCATCGGTTTGCCGACAATATTCGAGGCACCGATCACGACGGCAACGGCACCACGCAGCGGGAATTCCACTGACTCCAGCATTTTCATGCAGCCGTAGGGCGTGCAGGGGCGGAACAACGGTGCGCCAGTCATCAGTGCCCCGGCGTTCGACACGTGAAAACCATCGACGTCCTTTTCCGGCGCGATAGCTTCGAGCACTTTATGGCTGTCGATATGCTTTGGCAGTGGCAACTGCACGAGAATACCGTTGATCTTCGGATCGCGGTTCAGTTCGTCGATGCGGGCAAGCAGCGCACTCTCGGTCAGATCGGCCGGATAGCGGTCGAGGGACGAGTGCAGGCCGTTGTCTTCGCAAGCCTTGACCTTGTTTCGCACATAGACCTGGCTGGCGGGATCGTCACCGACGAGGACAACGGCGAGGCCTGGCTGGTGGCCGCGGGCGGTCAGGGCGGCGGCGCGCGTGGCGACTTCGGCGCGAATACGTTTGGCGAGGGCGTTGCCGTCGATGAGGGTGGCGGTCATGATGCGTGGATGTCGAATGAAGGAGGGGGCTGGCCGGAGGCCGGATACTGCGGCGCCAGTCGGGCAGAGGACAAGCGCAAAAGCCGTATTATAACGGCGCGCCGAAGCATGGGGGAGGGGTGGGCAGCTCCATGCGGTCGCGATGTGCGCGTCGAAGGGCATTGCCATTGATACGCGACCGGCAATCCATCGCCGGCCGGTGACGTGAGATCGGGCGCTGGCCGTTGGAAGAGCGCAGCGCCGATTCAGCAGGTGTCCAGAAACTACGAAGTCACGAGGCAATCAGGGGCGTGGGGAGCCGCTGGAGCGCTTGGGCAGTGCAAGGCGAAGCAGATCCGCAACCGTATTGACATTCAGCTTTTCCATGATGTTGGCGCGGTGCGCCTCGACCGTCTTGATGCTGATGCCCAGATCGTCGGCAATTTGCTTGTTCAGGCGGCCGGCGATGATTCGCTCCAACACCTGATGCTCGCGACTCGTCAGCTTCCGAAGCAACTCTTCCGCCGCTTGCTGTTCGCGATGACTGCTGGCTTCCTGGCGAGCCTTCGACAGCATCTTTTCGACTTGCAAACGAAGCTCGGCTTCGTCGAAAGGCTTTTCGATAAAGTCCATCGCGCCTTTCTTCATCGTCTCGACCGCCATGGGCACGTCGCCGTGACCGGTCACGAAGATGATCGGAAGGTTGATGTTTCGCTCGATCAGCGCATCCTGAAGTTCCAGGCCGCTCATGCCGGGCATACGGACATCGAGAATCAGGCAGCCCACCAGATTGTTGGGCCGATTGCTTTGCGTCACGTCGGCGCAGAACTGGAGAAAATCGTCTGCACTGCCAAAGCCTCGCACGTGATAGCCGTTGGCTTCCAAAAGCCAGCGAAGCGAGTCGCGGACGGCCTCGTCGTCATCGACGACAAAGACGGTTTCTTGATCGGTATTGATATTGGGTGTCGTCATAGTCCTCCCCCGGATCCGGATGTCGTATCGCTTTCCAACGGTAACAGAATACAAAAAGTACAACCATTCCGCACGCCGTCGACTTCATTGTTTTCTACCCACAGACGGCCGTGGTGCGATTCGATGATCGAGCGACAAATGTTCAGGCCCATGCCCATGCCATCCGATTTGGTGCTAAAGAAGGGTTCAAACAACCGTTCGATAGTCGCTTCGTCGACGCCAGGCCCGTGATCGGACACCTGGAATTCGATGGATTTGTCGCGCCGCTCCACATGTAAACGAACCGTCGGATCGCGTCGTTGACCGGGCGGTGGCGTATAACCGTGCATCGCTTCCGCCGCGTTCTTGAGCAGGTTCATCAGCACCTGTTCAATGAGCACAGGGTCGACGTTGATCTGTGGCAGTCCTGCCGGAAGCTCCGTGACGATACGAATGCGACGCTTGCGCGCTTCGATCTCCGCGAGACCCACGGCATCCGCCACGATCTCATAAATTGATGACGGTTGGCGTTTCGGTTCGCTGCGTTTCACGAACGCACGAATCCGCTTGATGATCATGCCCGCGCGAACCGCTTGCTGCGAAGTCTTCTCAAGGGCGGGAAGCAGGGTTTCAGGCGACGTACGCCCCGCACGCACGAGCGCGGCGGTGCCCATGCAGTAGTTATTGATGGCCGCCAGAGGCTGGTTGAGCTCGTGGGCCAGCGAGGACGCCATCTCGCCCATCGTCGTCAGACGTCCGGTAAATTGCAGTCGCTCCTCTTCCTGACGCGCCAGCTCTTCCGCATGACGACGGGCAGTAATGTCCGTTGCCACTTGCAACTGCGCCAAATGTCCGTCGACCCATTGAATGTACTGACGTCGGACTTCGAACCATTTCTGATGCGCGGGTAGGTAGATTTCCTGGGTTTCCGCGGCAGTGTCGGTCAACGATGCGGCGGGCAAGCCGGCGAAAGCGTCGACCATGTCGATGTGATCGAGCGATGTCGGCGACAGCTCTCCGCCCCCCGACAATTCGAGGTGGCCTTCCGGGCGCGTTCCGAACAATTGCCGATAGTAGCGGTTGGCAAAGAGCAGTTCGGCCTTGTCGACCGCGAGGACCGACACCGAGGCATCAAGGCTTTCGAGCACGGTCGTGAACCGTTCGTGCGCGGCAGCGAGTTCCTCGCGAGCACGTTTGGGTTCGCTGATGTCGGTCAGCGAAGACATCCAGCCCGTTTGACGCCCGTGCGCGTCCACAAGCGGGGAGACGAACATCCGCGCGTAGAAAATCGTACCGTCCTTGCGCTGCACGCGAATTTCGAAACCATGCGACGGCGCCTTGCCACGCAGCGTCATATCGATACGGCGCTGCATTTCGTGGATGTCGTCCTTCGGCCAATACGGATACGGTGGCGCGCGGTTCATCAGGTCGGGCTCATCCCAACCCGTCATGCGGCAAAACGCCGGGTTCACATAAGTGATGTGCCCCTGGAGATCGAGGACTCGCATGCCGATCACAATGGAGTTTTCCATTGCCCGGCGGAACGACGTCTCGTTGAACAACGCCTGTTGTGCTTCGAATCGCTGACGGGTATGTCGCCACAGACTCCAGAGGCTCCAGAGCACGAAACACGACAGGCCGGCAATCAGCCAGACCAGCGTGTTGTTGACGAAATTGCCGACGGCCGGATACGAATAGATGCGCACTGCCAGACTGTGGCCTGGCGGATCGAGAAGCAATTCGTAGGAAACGTCGCGAGGCAACGGCGGGCGCGTCGAGGTGGTGGCCAGCTCGTTGTTGTGCGTGTCGATGAACGATACCTTGAACTTGTCGCCGAGCTCCTGCGGGAGTTCGTGGATCAGCAGGCCCTCGACCGAATACACCGCACTGATCGTGCCCAGGAATTCCCGCTCCCGCAGGACGGGCACCTGCACCACGATGTAGCTTGCGCCGGAGGCATCATAAATGAGGGTGGAATAGGCCGACCGGCGTGAATCGCGCGCTGCGCGAAACGCGACCAACAACTCGTCCTCCATCGGATGCTGCGCCGAGCCCTGCAGCCGCGAGGCGAAGGGGGAGTCCGCCGGGACCGCCCATTTGGGGCGTTGCGACGCGTCGAGCCAGTTCATGAAGACAATGTCCGCATGATTCTGCATCAGTTCGCTCGCCGTGTTCTGGAAGTGCGCGATGTCCTGCGGTTTGGCTGCCGTATCGCGCGCCAGGGAGCTGATCTGGTCCTGAATGGCCAGCATATTCAGGCGGATCTGCTGCTGCGCCCACGCGACATTTCGATAAAGCGTGTCCTGCTGCTGCTCCGTCTCCCGCCGGTTCAGGCTCCAGAGAATCAAACTCATCACCACAAGGAAGATCACAATGGAGACGAGCGGCACCAGCAAGTAGTAATGCGACTCCGCGAACCCCTGCAACCAACGGTTGGAACGGGCAGGCGTAGCTGCGGACCGGGACGGTGGGGAGGAGTTTGCGAGGCGTGGCGAAAGCATGCCGAGATTGTAGCGCAGGCCAGCCCGTTTCCCGCTGTCATGGTGCGATGAGCGCTGCTTTTCGGAAGTGTCCGATCCTTTTGGTAAGACGGCTTCTCAAAGTCATGCTGAGACCGATCGGTACGACCGGAATCCATGATCTTATGGTGTCGGCAACCTATTGATTTTATGTGCACTGCAGCAGAATTCCGTATTATGAAAATTGCTATCGTAATCTGAAATTTCGCTTGCGAAGGCAGGATTATCCTTCGTACAATGCCCCGGTAAAAATGCCGGTAGGCCCGTCCATGAAGCGGGTTACGACCATTACGCCAACCCGCTAACGACAGACAAGGAGACACCATGTCCGCCGTACCTGAAGAAGCCCTGAAGATCGTATCCCCTGCGGACGCCGATCCCCAAGAAACGCAAGAATGGCTGGCCTCGCTCGAAGGCGTGCTCGCCGCCGAGGGACCGGAGCGCGCTCACTACCTGCTCGAAAAGCTGATCGAATTCGCCCGAATCAACGGCGAACACCTCCCGTTCTCGGCGAACACTCCCTACATCAACACCATCCCGGTCGACCAGCAAGCCCGTATTCCGGGCGATCAGGACATCGAGCACAAGATTCGCTCATACACGCGCTGGAATGCGATCGCGATGGTGCTGCGCGCCGGTAAGGACACGAACGTCGGCGGCCATATCGCCTCGTTCGCCTCGGCCGCAACCCTTTACGACGTCGGCTTCAACCACTTCTGGCACGCGCCGTCCGACAAGCATGGCGGCGATCTGGTGTTCGTGCAGGGTCACTCGTCGCCGGGCGTCTACAGCCGTGCGTTTTTGTTGGGCCGTCTGGAGATGACCCAACTCGAGAATTTCCGTCAGGAAGTGGATGGTGGCGGTCTGTCCTCGTACCCGCACCCGTGGCTGATGCCGGACTTCTGGCAGTTCCCGACAGTGTCGATGGGGCTGGGCCCGATCATGGCGATCTACCAGGCTCGCTTCATGAAGTATCTGGAGTCGCGTGCGATCGTGAAGACCGAAGGCCGCAAGGTGTGGGCATTCCTTGGCGACGGCGAAACGGACGAACCGGAATCGCTGGGTGCAATCGGCATGGCGGGGCGTGAGCAACTTGACAACCTCGTGTTCGTCATCAACTGCAACCTGCAACGCCTGGACGGTCCGGTGCGCGGTAACGGCAAGATCATCCAGGAACTCGAATCGGAATTCCGCGGTGCTGGCTGGAACGTCATCAAGGTGATCTGGGGCAGCCGCTGGGATTCGCTGCTCGCGCGCGACAAGCAGGGCCTGCTGATGAAGCGCATGATGGAATGCGTGGACGGCGAATACCAGACGTACAAGTCGAAGGACGGTGCCTACGTTCGCGAACACTTCTTCAATACGCCGGCACTCAAGGCGATGGTCGCCGACTGGTCGGACGAGGACATTTGGGCACTGAACCGCGGTGGTCACGATCCGCACAAGATCTACGCCGCCTATCAGGCCGCAACGACCCACAAGGGTCAACCGACCGTCATCCTGGCCAAGACCATCAAGGGCTATGGCATGGGTGAAGCCGGTCAGGCCATGAACATCACCCACCAGCAGAAGAAGATGCCGGTGGAGTCGCTCAAGAAATTCCGCGACCAGTTCAAGCTGCCGATCTCGGACGACGAGATTGCCGAAGTGCCGTACCTCAAGTTCGAGGAAGGCTCGAAGGAACTGGAATACATGCGCGCCCGCCGCATGGAACTCGGCGGTTACCTGCCGCAGCGCCGTACGAAGGCGGCTTCGCTGCCGGTGCCTGCACTGAGCGCGTTCGACGCGTTGCTCAAAGCGACGGCGGAAGGCCGTGAGATTTCGACGACGATGGCGTTCGTGCGCATTCTCAACGTGCTGCTCAAGGACAAGGTGCTCGGTCAGCGCATCGTCCCGATCGTGCCGGACGAATCGCGCACCTTCGGCATGGAAGGCCTGTTCCGTCAGATCGGTATCTGGAGTCAGGTCGGCCAGCGCTACATTCCGCAGGATCAGGATCAACTGATGTTCTACAAGGAATCGGAGAACGGTCAGATTCTGCAAGAAGGCATCAATGAAGCCGGCGGCATGTGCGACTGGATCGCTGCCGCGACGTCGTACTCGACACATGGCGAGACGATGATCCCGTTCTACATCTTCTATTCGATGTTCGGTTTCCAGCGTATCGGTGATTTGGCCTGGGCCGCTGGCGACATGCGCGCTCGCGGTTTCCTCGTGGGCGGCACGGCCGGCCGTACGACCCTGAACGGTGAGGGTCTGCAACACGAAGACGGTCACTCGCTGCTGTGGGCGTCGTCGATCCCGAACTGCCTGCCGTACGACCCGACGTTCGCCTTCGAACTCGCCGTGATCGTACAGGACGGTTTGCGCCGTATGGTGCAGGAGCAGGAAGATGTGTACTACTACCTGACCGTGATGAACGAAAACTACGCACACCCGGCGATGCCGGAGGGTGTGGAGAAAGACATTCTGAAGGGTATGTACGCCTTCCGTCGCGGCACGGACAACAGCAAGGCCCCGCGCGTGCAATTGTTGGGTTCGGGCACGATCTTCAACGAAGTGATTGCCGCCGCCGAAATGCTCAAGAACGATTGGGGCGTCGAATCGGATCTGTGGAGCTGCCCGAGCTTCACGGAACTGGCTCGCGAAGGCAACGACGTGGCACGCCACAATCTGCTGCACCCGACCGAGACGGCACGTCTGTCGCACGTCGAGAAGTGCCTCAACGAGACGCGCGGCCCGGTCATTGCATCGACCGACTACATCCGTACGTATGCCGACCAGATTCGTCCGTTTGTCCGCGGCCGTTACGTTGTGCTCGGCACCGACGGTTATGGCCGCTCGGATACGCGTGAAAAGCTGCGTCACTTCTTCGAGGTGGATCGTAACTGGGTCACGGTCGCTGCCCTCAAGGCGCTGGCCGACGAAGGCACGCTGCCGGCCAGCAAGGTTGCCGAGGCGATTGCCAAGTACAACCTGGACCCGAATAAACCCAACCCGATGACCGTCTAAAGGTACGCTGCGTGCAGCGCGCGCCGTGCCGGCCGCCCCCCAGCGGCTGGCACGGCGTGTGACGCACGTCAAGCGAAGCCTCGAGGAGACTGTGGAAAATGAGTCAAGTGATCGAAGTGAAAGTCCCGGATATCGGCGACTTCAAGGACTTGCCCGTAATCGAAGTGCTGGTCAAGGCGGGCGACAAGATCGACGCCGAGCAGGCCCTGATCACGCTGGAGTCGGATAAGGCCACAATGGATGTGCCGAGCCCTGCCGCGGGTGTCATCAAGGCGATGAACCTGAAAGTCGGTGATGAAGTGTCCGAGGGCTCTCTTATTCTGACGCTCGAGACGGCGAACGGCTCGGGCGCGCAAGCCAACGGTGCTGCCGCGCCTGCGGCGGCACCCGCCGCTGCTGCGCCTCAGGCGGCGGCCCCGGCGGCAGCACCGACCCCACCGGCTGCCCCGGCTGCCGCGGCGTCGGGCGGCACGAGCAAGATCGACGTGAAGGTGCCGGATATCGGCGGTTACGACGACGTGCCCGTGATCGAAGTGCTGGTGAAGGTCGGCGATACCGTCACCGCCGAGCAGTCGCTCGTCACGCTGGAATCGGACAAGGCATCGATGGACGTGCCGAGCCCGGCCGCAGGCGTGGTGAAGGAGTTGAAGGTCAACGTTGGCGACAAGGTTTCCGAAGGTTCGCTGATTCTCGTGCTGGAAGGTGCGGCATCGGCGTCCGCCGCGCCGGCGAGGGCGGCTGCGGCTCCTGCCGCTGCGCCGGCACCTCAGGCGGCCGCACCGGTACCGGTAGCAGCGCCTGCGCCGGCGCCTGCCGCAACTGCTGCCGCCCCCGCGCCCGCGGCAGCCCCGGGCAGTCAGCCGATCAGCCACGCCAGCCCGTCGGTACGCAAGTTCGCACGTGAACTGGGTGTGGACGTAACGCAAGTCAAGGGTACGGGTCCGAAGGGCCGCGTGGTTGTCGAGGACGTGCGTAACTTCGTGAAGAGCGCACTCGCAGGCAACCGCCCGGCAGCGGCAAGCGCTGCGCCGGCAGGCGGCGGCGAACTGAATCTCCTGCCGTGGCCGAAGGTCGACTTCGCGAAGTATGGTCCGGTCGAGCCGAAGGCACTGTCGCGCATCAAGAAGATCTCGGGCGCGAACCTGCACCGTAACTGGGTGATGATTCCGCACGTCACGAACAACGACGAAGCCGATATCAGCGAACTCGAAGCGTTCCGCGTGCAGTTGAACAAGGAAAACGAAAAGGCCGGTATCAAGGTGACGATGCTCGCGTTCGTAATCAAGGCCTGCGTGCTCGCGCTGAAGAAATTCCCGACGTTCAACGCCAGCCTCGATGGCGACAATCTCGTCTTCAAGCAGTACTTCCACATCGGTTTTGCTGCCGACACACCGAACGGCCTCGTCGTGCCGGTCGTTCGCGATGCCGACAAGAAGGGAGTATTCGAGATCGCCCGCGAAACATCGGAACTGGCAAAGCTCGCCCGTGAAGGCAAGCTCAAGCCGGATCAAATGCAAGGCGGCTGCTTCTCCATTTCGTCGCTCGGCGGTATTGGCGGCACGACCTTCACGCCGATCATCAATGCGCCCGAAGTGGCCATCCTCGGCCTGTCGCGTTCGTATCAGAAGCCGGTGTGGGACGACAGCAAGCAACAGTTCGTGCCGCAACTGACGCTGCCGCTGTCGCTGTCCTACGATCACCGTGTGATCGATGGCGCAGAAGCCGCACGCTTCAACGCCTACCTGGGGCAACTGTTGGCGGACTTCCGTCGCGCGATGCTGTAATGGCGTGGGCCGCGGGTAGCGCGTGCGCGCGCCGGCGGCCCACGCGCTAGCTTCGGGATTTTGGATGGGGAGGGCAACATGACCACCGTGGTAGTCGTCAAGAAGGCAGGCGAGATCGCCATTGCCGCCGATTCGCTCGTGACGTTCGGGGACACTCGGCTGTCGCAATCCTACGAAGAGAACCGCAAGGTTTTCCTCGTGGGCGATTCGTATGTCGGCCTGGCCGGCACGACGGCGCATTTTCCGGTCATGCGCGCGATTCTCTCCGGCATGGCCGACGAGTGCCGTCTGCATTCGCGCGACGAGGTTTTCCGCACGTTCTGCCGCGTCCATCAGAAGCTCAAGGAAGAGTATTTCCTTAACACGAAGGAAGAGGAAGACGACCCGTACGAGTCGTCGCAGATCACCAGCGTGATTGCGAATCCGACCGGGATCTACGGGGTTTATTCCTACCGGGAAGTGTTTGTTTTCGATCGGTTCTGGGGGATCGGTTCGGGGCGCAACTTCGCGCTCGGCGCCATGTATGCCCTCTACGACCAGGATCTGAGCGCACGTGCCATCGCCGAAGCGGGCGTGAAGGCGGGGGCCGAATTCGACAAGAGTTCGGCGGGCCCGTTTCAGGTACATGCGTTTCCGATCGATACCACCATCAAGTCATAAATGCGACAGGGAGACCCCGCATGAGTCTCATTGAAGTCAAAGTGCCGGATATCGGCGCAGAGGGCGTAGACGTCATCGAGGTGATGATCAAGCCCGGCGACAAGATCGCCAAGGATGCGTCGCTCATTACGCTGGAATCCGACAAGGCTTCCATGGAAGTGCCGTCCGAAGTGTCGGGCACCGTCAAGGAAGTGAAGATCAAAGTGGGCGACAAGGCCAGTGAAGGCACGCTGATCGCCATCGTCGAAGCTGAAGAGGCGGATGCTGGCAAGCCGGTAGCCCAGGCGGCAGCGCCTGCACCGGCAGCACCGGCAGCTGTGCCCGCTGCGGTGTCGAGCGCCCCGGCACCGGTGGCCGCCAGGCATACCGGTGGCGCCGATATCGAATGTGATGTCCTCGTGCTGGGTGCCGGTCCAGGTGGATATTCGGCCGCGTTCCGAAGCGCCGATCTGGGGCGCAAGACAGTTCTCGTGGAACGTTACGCCACGCTGGGAGGCGTTTGCCTGAACGTGGGTTGCATTCCGTCGAAGGCACTGCTGCATACGGCGGCCGTACTCGAGGAAGCGCAGTCGCTCGGTCATCACGGCATTTCGTTCGCGAAGCCGGAAGTCGATCTCGACAAGTTGCGCGCGTACAAGGAAAGCGTGGTCGGCAAGCTCACCGGTGGTCTGGCTGGCATGGCCAAGATGCGCAAGGTCGAAGTCGTCCATGGCGTCGGCACGTTCCTCGACGCGAATCATGTCGAAGTCGTCGGCAAGGAAGGTAGCAAGCGTGTCGTGAAGTTTGCGCAGGCGATCATCGCTGCCGGTTCGCAAGCGGTGAAACTGCCGTTCCTGCCGGAAGATCCGCGCATCGTCGATTCGACGGGGGCGTTGGAACTGCGTCAGATCCCGAAGAAGATGCTTGTCATTGGTGGTGGCATCATCGGTCTCGAAATGGCGACGGTCTACAGCGCGCTGGGCGCAGAGATCGATGTCGTGGAAATGCTCGATGGTCTCATGCAGGGTGCCGACCGCGATCTGGTCAAGGTGTGGCAGAAGATGAACGAAAAGCGTTTTGGTCGCGTCATGCTCAAGACCAAGACGGTGGGTGCCGAAGCGAAGGCCGACGGCATCTACGTGAAGTTCGAAGGCGAGGCCGCACCGGCAGAAGCGCAGCGCTACGATCTCGTCCTGGTCGCGGTGGGGCGTAGCCCGAACGGCAAGAAGATCGGCGCGGAGAACGCTGGCGTGGCGGTGGGCGATCGCGGGTTCATTTCGGTGGACAAGCAGATGCGCACCAATGTGCCGAACATCTTCGCGATCGGCGATATCGTCGGTCAGCCGATGCTGGCGCACAAGGCCGTGCACGAAGCGCACGTGGCCGCCGAAGCAGCCAACGGCGAGAAGGCCTACTTCGACGCAATTCAGATCCCGTCGGTGGCTTACACCGATCCGGAAGTGGCCTGGGCCGGCAAGACGGAAGATCAGCTCAAGGCAGAAGGCGTGAAGTACGGCAAAGCCGTGTTCCCATGGGCAGCGTCGGGCCGTGCCATTGCGAACGGTCGCGATGAAGGCTTCACCAAGGTGCTGTTCGACGAGCAGACGCATCGCATCGTTGGCGGCGCTATCGTCGGCACGCATGCAGGCGATCTGATCGGCGAACTCTGCCTGGCCGTCGAAATGGGGGCCGACGCCGTCGACATCGGTAAGACGATTCATCCGCACCCAACGTTGGCCGAATCCGTCGGTATGGCCGCCGAGATTTACGAAGGCGTTTGCACCGACGTACCGCCGCCGCGCAAAAAGTAATCCGCCCGCGCGAGCGCCAAATGAAAAACCGCCGTTCCAACAGGAATGGCGGTTTTTTTATGGGTGCCGAACAAGCGGAACGCCGTGGCGTTCCCGGTCGCGCACGTTGGCGCAGGTCGGCGCACGCAAAGAAAAACCCGGCGAAGGCCAGGTTTGAAAGGTACCTGCGGTACCGAGGAGACAACTGGGTATGGCTACCCCTTGGGATGCACCGACAAGGGGTACAGCGACACGGGGTATAGCGACAGACGGTTGACGTCGCTCGTCAAGGCAGGACGGCTATCGATTACTTCTTGGCGCTGGCAGCACGCGACGCCTGAGCCGCAGCCTTCGAGGCAACGTTGGTCGCGGCAGCGAAGTTCGTCTCCGCGATTTCCACGGCTTGCTTGGTGGCCTTCTGCACACTGTCGAACGCGCTGTTGGCGGCGGACAGGGCCGACTTGGCCAATGCAACCGCCGACTCCGAACCGGCCGGGGCGTTCTTGGCCAGGTTGTCGAACAGCGCTTGCACGTTCTGCGAGCCTTCGGCGAGTTGCGCTTCGGCGACCTTGGTCACTTCGGCTTGCGTCGACGACGCGATTTCGTACAGGTGACGGCCGTAGGCGAGGGCCTTCTCGGCGGCCGGCTGGACCAGATTGGCTTGCAGCGCGAGCAACTCTTGCGCGTCCTTCACTGCGAATGCCTTCTGGGCGGTCGATGCGGACTCGGCCAGCGAGGCCTTCACGGCTTGCAGATTCAGCTCGACCAGCTTTTCAACGCCTTCGAAGGCTTTGTTGGTCAGGCCAAACAGGGTTTCCAGATTGGCTTTGTGGGCAGCTGCGAATTGCTCGGGGGTCAGAAACGACATGGCGTTCTCCTATGGTGTCATACACAACATATGGACCCGCTCCGTGTTCGCTAGTTGGTTCTCACCTTATGGCGGTGAAACCACGGTTGGGGCCTTCTCAAATTCGGTGCGATTTCTTTTGTGCATCGCACAATTGCAAGTGTAGAGATATTTTTGCGGGTGTCAAGTCATATTTGTGCGTTGCACAAATTCAACAAAAGCTTAATAAATCAAAAACTTGGGATCCCGTCTTTGCTCGTCTACCTCGCGATGCGGCGAGCCGCCCACGCGCCGTGAACCCTTGATTGGTGCGGCTTTGCACCGTGATTTTCCTTGCCGAGCGCACCATTTTGGCTCGCCCGCGCACGCGGCCGGGCGATGGTACTATCGATCAGTTCCGGCACTGGCGGGGCGGTTACGCGATGCGGGCAGGCCATCGTTTAGAGGCTTGTCTCGCATCTGCCGCTCGCCGGTGCCGCTGTCATTCAACGCTTTTCGCGCGCCGCACTCATCGGCCATCCGCATCGATGCAAGCGTTTTACAGCGACCATTTCGTTCTGCCGTTGCCGCCCGGACACCGGTTCCCCATGGAGAAGTACGCCCGCCTGCGCGAACGTGTCGCGCACGAGCTGCCCCACGTCGCGCTGGTCGAAGCCTTGCCCGCCGACGACGCGATGCTCCGTCGGGTACATTCGCCGGCGTACGTCGCGCGCGTGAGTGCAGGTGGGCTGGATCCGAAAGAGCAGCGCAGCATTGGATTCCCATGGTCGCCCGAAATGGTCGAACGCTCGCGTCGTTCGGCCGGCGCGACGGTCGCCGCGTGTCGTGCGGCATTGACCGACGGCGTCGCTGCGAATCTCGCAGGCGGTACGCATCATGCCTACGCCGACCGCGGTGAGGGCTTCTGCGTCTTCAACGATGGCGCCGTCGCCGCGCGAACGATGCAGGCGGAACTGGGGCCGGGCACCCGTGTGGCCATCGTCGATCTCGATGTCCATCAAGGCAACGGAACCGCAGCCATTTTCGAGCATGATCCGAGCGTTTTCACGCTGTCGCTGCATGGCGAACATAACTACCCGTTTCACAAGGCGACGGGCGACCTGGACGTCGCATTGCCCGATGGTTGCGGCGACGAGGACTACCTCGTTGCCCTGGGTCACGCGCTCACGGATCTCTTCGCGCAATTCACGCCGACGCTCGTCATTTACCTGGCCGGGGCCGACCCGCTCGAAAACGACCGGCTCGGTCGTATGGCACTGTCGCACGACGGTTTGCTTGCACGCGACCATCGCGTGCTGAGCGCCTGTGCCGAACGCGGATTGCCTGTCGCGATCGCCATGGCGGGAGGATACGGGCGTGACATCGACCAGACGGTCGCCGCTCATTTCGCCACGATCCGTCTCGCCAGCCGCTTTGCAAGAGGACGTCACCGCGAATCTCGCCCATATCCGGAGGGCGTTCCCGTATGAGCGAGCACCGGGTCGTTCCCCCACTTCCGTCTGATCGGACGCCCGCACTGGCGGCGGCGAGTGGTGCATGCGCGTCGATCTGGGCGGCGACCATGCCCTGGTGGTTCGTGCTGATCTGGAGCACCGGGTTCATCGTCGCCAAATACGGCATGCCGAACGCCGAGCCGCTGACGTTTCTCGCGTGGCGCTTCGGGTGCACATTGGCGGTGATGTTGCCCATCGCGCTGCTCACGCGTTCCCCGTGGCCCAAGCGAGCCGTCGACGCAACGCGCGTGGTCGCCGGCCCGCCGGCGGGCGGCGATCTCATCGGGCGCCGCCCCCTACAAGCGTCACGCCTTGGACCGACCCACGCCTCCCATCTCGACTGGCCGCTGCTGGCGCACTTGGCCGTCTCGGGCATCCTGATTCAAGCAGTCTATCTGGGCGGGGTCTGGGCGGCGATCAAGCAGGGAGCTCCTGCGGGACTGGCGGCGCTCATTGTCGGCATCCAGCCGTTGTTGACCGCGCTCTTCGCGCGTGTGGTCGGAGAGCCGGTGTCGCGACGTCAATGGCTCGGGCTGCTGTGCGGCTTCGTGGGCGTCGGGCTGGTGGTGGCCAACAAGGTCGGGGTTCGCGGTGTCGGGGGAGGGACCGTGGCGCTGTGCGTACTGAGTCTGGTCGCGATCACCGCCGGCACGCTGTATCAAAAGCGCTTTTGCGCCCATTTCGATCTGCGCGTGGGCACGGTGGTCCAGTTCGGCGCCGCTTTCGTCGTGACGTTGCCCGCCGCGTGGGCGCTGGAGACGATGCAGGTGCGCTGGAATGCAGAGATGATCGGCGCGCTCGCCTGGTCCGTGCTGGCGCTGTCGATCGGTGCGATTTCGCTGTTGTTCCTGCTGATTCGCCATGGCGCGGCGACCAAGGTATCCAGTCTGATGTATCTGACGCCGCCCACCACGGCGGTCATGGCATGGTTGCTGTTCGGCGAGACACTGTCTCCCGTCAGCGCGGCAGGCATGGTCGTGGCCGCGCTTGGCGTCGCGCTGGTGATCGAGCGACGCACGTCGTCGTAGCTGTCCTGATCGTTCTAATCATTCTTCGTTGCCGGCCGTGAAGCCATGTCCATGAAATACCCAGATTCGCCACCGCATGCGCAGACTGCGCCGCGCTCGTGCGCTGAACCGTCGTCTGCCCATTTGGCGTCTGCCGACGTGACGCCAGCCGTCGAAGCCGAGGCGACGGCTCGGGAAAGTACGCATCCCGTCGCTGTCAACGACAACGCAGGGTTGCGCGTGGAATATGTCGACGAGGCGATTCGCAGTCGACGCTCGATTCGTGCGTATTTGCCCACACCCGTGCCCCAAGCCACCGTGGCGGATATCCTCTCGGTGGCGTCGCGTGCGCCGTCCGGCAGCAATATTCAGCCGTGGCAAACCTACGTACTCACCGGCGAGGCGCTGAAGCGGCTGACTTCGCGTTTGCTGGAGGCGTTCAACGACCCGGCACAGCGGTTGATGCATCAGGAGGAGTACGCGTATTACCCGCGCGAATGGATGGAGCCTTATCAGGCACGGCGGCGCAAAGTGGGATGGGATCTGTACGGCCTGCTGGGCATTGGACGGGCCGACAAGGCGCGCATGCATGGCCAGCACGCACGTAACTTCACCTTCTTCGACGCGCCGGTCGGACTGCTTTTCACGATCGACCGGCATTTGGAGCAGGGGAGTTGGCTGGACTACGGCATGTTCCTGCAAAGCGTGATGGTGGCTGCCAGGGCGCGTGGGCTCGACACTTGTCCGCAAGCGGCATTTACCCCGTTTCATCAGGTGATTGCCGCGGAGTTGCGTCTACCGGAGACCCGGATGGTGGTGTGCGGCATGGCCATGGGATATGCGGACCCGAACGCCGTTGAAAACGCTCTCGTCACGGAGCGTGCGCCCCTCGATGAGTGGGCGCATTTTTTGAACTGACGAATATTGCGAGGTTTGCATTATTTGGCAATATTGGGCGATTGTGCAATTCGGCGCGTTGCGCTGCACAAAACTGCCAGATGCCGGTTTAAGTATTTCAGCTAAGTCATTCATATTGCTTATTTTTTCGGAAGTTACTAAACTTCTCCCAAACTCGTTGCCAACCTTACGCTACTCCCAATCTATGTACGCGATCACCACCCTTGCGCGTCTGTGCCGCTCTCGCCTGTGGGGCGCTGCCGTCGTGGCGATCTCGCTCGCCGCCGGAACACCGGCAGTCGTTCACGCCGCCGGCAAGACGGGCGAATGCTCGCCGAAGACGGCCAGGACTGCCGCCCAGAAACGCGCGTGCGCGACGCCCAAGGCGACGAAGGCCGTCGCCACTTCCAAATCCGGTGCCAAACGCGCCGCGGCCCCGCCTGCCGCTCGCGAGGTAAAGAGCACCAAGGCTGGAGGCAAGGCGCCCAAGCTTGCGGCCGTCGACGATGACGGACCCGCAGCGAAAAAGGTGACCGTCAAACGCGTCGTTTACAAGAACGGCAAACGCCGTGTCGTCACGTCGTATCGCACCGTCAACTTTGCGCCGCAAGCCCCGGAGCGGCTGTCGGCCGGCCGCGCTTTCGGTTTGCATGAAACGCCTGACGCCCTCGCTCTGCGTTCGTCGGTGGCCTACGTCGTGGACGAGCGCACCGGCGAATCGCTGTTCGACAAGAACTCGCAAGCGGTACTGCCGATCGCGTCGATCTCGAAGCTGATGACCGCCATGGTGTCGCTCGATGCGGGTGTCCCCATGACGGAAATCATGGAAGTGACCGATGAGGATCGCGATTACGAGAAGGGGACGGGGTCGCGCCTGTCGGTCGGTTCGCGCCTGTCGCGCGAAGACATGTTGCACATTGCGCTGATGTCGTCGGAAAACCGTGCTGCTGCGGCGCTGTCACGTTACTTCCCGGGGGGGCGCCCGGCGTTCCTCGCCGCGATGAACGCCAAGGCGAAGCAACTGGGCATGAACGACACGCACTTCAACGACCCGACGGGCCTGTCGAGCCAGAATGTGTCCAGCGCACGTGACCTCGTGAAGATGGTGAAGGCGGCATATCAGTACCCGATGATTCGCCGCTTCTCCACGGACAGCAATTACGACGTGAACACCGGTCGTCGCGAACTGCATTACGTCAGCACGAATCATCTGATCGGTCACCCGGGCTGGGAAATCGGTCTGCAAAAGACGGGCTACATCAACGAAGCGGGCCAGTGCCTCGTGATGCAGGCCAACGTCGACGGCCGTCCGGTCATCATGATTTTGTTGGATTCGACCGGCAAGTACTCGCGGTTTGCCGACGCCACGCGCGTGCGCAAGTGGTTGATGGAAGGCGGCGGCGCCACGCCGCAACGCACCGCGGGAACCACGCCGACGGCGCAGGTGGCTACCAACAACGGGCACGCGCTGTAAGTCGTGTCGTGTAGGCGGTAAGAGAAGGCGCTCCCTTGAGAGCGCCTTTTCGTTTCCGGTGACGGGAATCTGCGTCACTCAGATCTTGCCGTTCCCCTCAATCCCTCGTTGTGCCGGTCACGCGTCGATTACTCCGCCGTCGCGATCTGCGACACCCCGCCAGCGGTGTCGGGATTCGGCGCATGGAAGCCGAGCGACGAAGAAATTTGCAGCGCGGTTTCGTTCAGATTCGCGAGCCAGGCGTCTTGCAGGCGATCCGCGGGTGCGGAAAGGGATAGCCCCGCTACCAGCTTGCCGCTGTCGTCGTAGATGCCGGCGGCAATACATCTCACGCCCAACTCCAACTCTTCGTTATCGCGTGCGTAACCCGATTTGCGCACGTGCGTGAGTTCGCGCTCAAGTTTTTGCAGGTCCGTGATGCTGTTACGCGTGTGGCCCGAGAGGCCCGTGCGCGTTGCGTAAGCCCGGACTCGCGAAGCTTCGTCGGCGGCGAGAAACAGCTTGCCGACCGATGTGAGATGCAAGGGCGCATGGCCGCCGATGGCGCGCACCACCTGCATGCCCGAGCGTTCGCTGTAGGCGCGCTCGATGTACACGATTTCGTCGCCTTGACGCACGGACAGATTGACCGTTTGGCCGGTGATCCGATGCAGGCCGCGCATGGGCGTGAGAGCCGCATCGCGCACCGACAGGCGGGCTTTGACCAGATTGCCGAGTTCGAGCAGGCGCATGCCGAGACGGTACGTCCCCGGATCGCAGCGATCGACGAACCGGCAGGCCACCATGTCGTTCAGGATGCGGTGCGCCGTGGACGGGTGAAGTTCGGTGGCTTGCGCCAATTCCTTGAGGCTGACGGGATCGGCATGCCCGGCCAGCGCATCGAGCAGACGCATCATGCGCTCGATTACCTGAATGGACGTGCGCGACTCCGCGCCTTGACTGGTGTCGTCTTTCATAAGGTAGGGCCGAGTTTCGTATAGCGTCGATTTTATATCATATGGTGAAAAATTCGCACCCTTTACGTAGAGGAGTTCTGCGAAAAGTTGAGGATTGTTGTCACTTCCACAGAGTGTGCGTCGAAGTTGCAGTATCCGCGTGCAGAAACCGAAAGTGGCCCGAATCGGCGGCCGTTAGCATGCGTCGGTACTTCATCAACGACGCGTGGCCCACTCGTTGTAGCGCGAGCGGTCGGCGCGTCTTCACGGAGGTGTTGCGCATGTTCGGGTATGTGTACGCGCCGGCGGTCGCGAAGTGGCCCGTGGGGCAAAAGCGGGTGCAACGCGATGACGCCGGAATGGGGGTGTCGATTACCGAGAGGCGGGCGGAGATCGTCGGAAGGTTCGCGAGCATTGCCAACGCGAGATCGCGTCTGGGAATGGGCAGCCAGGATATCGGCGAGTTGGAAGCCGCGTTCGAAAAGTCGTTCAGGAAGGCCACGTCCGGCTACTGGAAAGGCGGGTTGTGGGACGGGTTCTGGCGTTATCGGTCATCCATCGGGCAGCACGGTGCCTATTCGCGCGTCGCCGACCAGATGGACATTCGTCAAGCGGATCGATTGACGCCATCCGCCAGACGCTTTCGGGAAATTCTGACCCATTTGAACGACGTTCTGATCAAAGAGGAGGAGGCCATTGCCTATTGCGCACGCATTCGGGATCGCGCCGCGAATCTCGAGAATGAGACCTTTGCCAGCACGCTCGACGAGCGAGCGGCCTATGCCAGCGTCAAGGCGGAGTGCTTCGCGCTCATCGCCCGGACGAACCGGTGTCTTGCCGATGCGCGCCGGGCGGTGGCGCAGGCATCCAGACAGGTCTGGCCCGACAAGAAGCACTATGGCAAGCGATTTTCGCTGTCAGGCGGGCTGTATCTGGTGGCGGCGACTGTTGCGGCACTGGCGCTTGCGAAGGTAGGCCTGGTGATCGCCGCGATCGGATTCGCGGTGACGATGCTCATTCGCATCGTGAGCCTGGGCAGCATTCGCGGCTTCGACCGCGAACGAGGCTGGAAGGCAACGGAAAGTCTGCTGGAATCGACAAAGCAGTGATTAAGGAACGAGGAGACGGAAATGAGAACCTATCTCGAGGGCATTCAGGCGAACGCGTCGCAACGTCTGGACGACATGATGTGGGACACGCTGGACACGCTCAAGGGCGGGCAGCAGGAAACGATGCGCCGGCTTGACGGGCTCGAAAATCGCACGAACCGTCAGTTCGCTGAACTGCAAACGCGGCTGAGTAACCGGATGGATGGCATCGAGACCCGCTTCGACGGACTCGACCGGCGCATCGATGGCGTCGAGAACCGGCTCGATGGACTCAGTGAGAAGTTCGATGTGATGCGAGCCGACCTGAAACGGGTCATCGCGGCGCAGGAAGCCCACTCGTGTGGCCGTGAGGCGGCCGGCACGCAGGCAAGCGGATCGCGTCTGGAGAGCCGTTCGCCGCCGGTGCGTGCGAATTCCTGGGGCTACTCCAGCAAACACGCGCCGCATATGGCCTGAGCGCCGGCGCGATATGCGGGAATCCACGCTGGGCCGCTTCGGCCCAGCGACTTATAATGGCGCATTATTCCCGAAAAGAGGATTCCCCCAATGCGCGTCGGACTGTTTGTCACGTGCCTGATCGACATGATGCGGCCGGAGATTGGCTTCTCCACACTCAAGCTGCTCGAGACAGCCGGCTGCGAGGTCGTGATTCCCGATTCCCAGACCTGTTGCGGCCAGCCGGGCTACAACTCCGGCGAGCGGGCGATCGCGCGCGATCTCGCCCAGAAATTCCTCGACGAATTCGACTCCTTCGATTACGTGGTCGTGCCGTCCGGATCCTGCGGCGGCATGGTCAAGGCGCATTACGGCGATCTCTTCGCCGACGATCCGGAACTCATGGGCCGCTATGAGCGCCTGCGTCCGCGCGTGTACGAACTCACCGACTTTCTGGTCAACGTGCTGCACGTCGATACGGTGCCGGGCGACTACAACGGCGAAGTGACGTATCACGATTCCTGTTCCGGACTGCGCGAACTCGGCGTCAAGACGCAGCCGCGCGCCCTGCTTGCGAAAATGCCGGGCGTGAAGATGACCGAGATGAAGGATTGCCAGGCATGTTGTGGCTTCGGGGGGACCTTCGCACTGAAGTACGGCAACATCTCAACGGCCATCGTCGACGAGAAGTGCGCCAACATCGCCGCGAGCGGCGCACCGGCCGTCGTGCTCGGCGACCTGGGATGCATCCTCAACATTGAAGGGCGTCTGCGCCGCACCGGCGACACCAGGACTCGGGTGCTGCACATTGCTCAGGTGCTCGCCGGCGATGCGTAGGCGTATCGCCATGCTTCCGGTCCTCCCGGTCATCGGGTCTGTGCGGGTCGCCGACGCGGCACGCACGGCCGGCCTTCCTCTTTCGTGAGTTGCGATGCAAGTTCAATCGATGCAATTCAAGGCGCGCGCCGGGCAGAAGCTCGCCGATCAGCGCCTGCAAGCCAACCTCAAGAAGCTCTCGACCAAGTTCGTCACGGCGCGTGCCGCGGCCATCGAGGAAATCGATTTCGAGGCGACGCGCGAGGCGCTCAAGGAGCGGCGCAACCGCGGCATCGAGAATCTCGATGTCTGGCTCGAGATCTTCGAGCGTGAAGCCACCCGGCGCGGCGCAACGGTGCTGTTTGCCGAATCGACCCAGGATGCCGCACGTCTGATTGCGGAAATCGCACGCAAGCACGACGTCAAGAAGGTGATCAAATCGAAATCGATGGTCACCGAAGAACTGCAACTCAACAAGGTGCTCGCCGACATGGGTGTGCAGTCCGTCGAGACGGACCTAGGCGAGTACATCCTTCAGATCAACGACAACGAACCGCCGTCGCACATCATTGCGCCGGTCGTACACAAGGACAAGGACGAGGTTGCGGACCTGTTTGCGCGCGTGCACCGGAAGCCGCGCCTGACCGAGATTCCGTTGATGACGCGTGAGGCGCGCGAGATGCTGCGCCCGCAGTTTCTGTCGGCGGACATGGGCGTGACGGGCGGCAACTTTCTGGTGGCCGAAACCGGCTCGGTCGCCGTCGTGACGAACGAAGGCAACGAAGGCATGTGTACGATCATGCCGCGCGTGCACGTCGCGGTGACGGGTATCGAGAAGGTGTTGCCGACGCTCGAAGACCTGGCAACGGCCATGCGTTTGCTGCCGCGCTCGGCGACCGGGCAGGGCACGTCGAACTACTTCTCGTTGCTTACCGGCACGCGCGCCGAGGGCGAAGTCGACGGTCCGGATCATATGTATTTCGTGCTCGTCGACGGCGGCCGGTCGGGACTCATCGGCGGGGCGTTTCAGGAGATGCTGCGTTGCATCCGGTGTGGCGCCTGCATGAACCACTGCCCGGTGTATCAGAAGATCGGCGGTCACGCCTATGGCTGGGTATATCCGGGACCGATGGGCTCGGTGCTGACGCCGAGTTACGTTGGGCTTGAGAAGACGCTCGATCTGCCGCAGGCTGCGACGCTTTGTGGCGAGTGCAATCGCGTATGTCCCGTGGGGATTCCGATTTCCGATCTGCTGCGCAAGCTGCGCGAGCGTCAGGTGGATCGCGGTCTGCGGCCGTGGCGGGAGCGCGCGGCGCTGGCCGCATGGGCGTTCGCGGCGCGACGTCCGCGTCTGTATGCAACGCTGTCGAGCCTCGGGTCCTGGGCGCTCAGGCGCATGGGGCGCGATCGCGGCAGCATCTCGAAGCTCCCGTTCGCGGGCGGCTGGACCGACACGCGCGAGATGCCGGTGCCGAGCGGCAAGACGTTCCGCGCCATGTATCGCGAGCGTCGCGCACCGCGGTGAGGGGGGGCGGTGCGTCGATGTCTCGGCTCAACGCATGAGACGTAAGTCGCCTTCAAAAGAAAAAGCTGGCCTCTGCAAGGAACGCCAGCTTTTTTACGTTGGAGAGATCTCGCGCGCTTAGGTGCGCGCAGGCAACGCGAGCCGCTTTTCGATGCGTCGTTGCAGCGCCGACAGCCCTGTCGACAGGACCCAATAGATGGCCGCGCATGCGAGGTACAGCGGTAACGGCTGGTACGTCGAGGCGATCACTTCCTGCGCCGAGCGCAGCAATTCCGTGACCGTAATGACGGAGACGAGCGACGTGTCCTTGATGAGGCTGATCAGACTGTTGCCGAGGCTCGGTACGGCAATTCGCAGCGCTTGCGGCGCAATGATGTGACGCAGCGTCTGCCAGTACGACAGTCCGAGACTGTAGGCGGCCAGCCATTGACCGCGTGGCATGCCTTCGAGCGCGCCACGCATGCTTTCCGACAGGTAGGCACCGACGTTCAGGCTGAGCGTGAGCACGCCGGCGGGCGTGGGTTCGAGCGAGATGCCGATGCCCGGCAATCCGTAGTAGATCACGAAGATCTGCACCAGCAGCGGTGTGCCGCGCATGATGCTCACGTATGCGCGCGCGATGGCGCGAAACACGCGCACCTTGCCGATGCCCATGACTGCCACAAGAATGCCGATCGCGAGGCCGAACACCATCGACATCAGGGCAAACTTGATCGTGAGCACGGTGCCCTGCAACAGCACCGGCAAGGACTGGGCAGCGAGTTCGAATGGATTCATGGGGAAATGTCTTGTGAGGTGTCGTGAAGCACAACGACAACGGCCGGCATCCGCGTGAGCCGCGTGATGCCGGCCGTGGTGACGTCTTCGATGCCTGAAGTCACGTGCCGTGAGGCGGGCGGCAGTATGACGGCGCGCTACGCGGCTTGCTGGCTGATTGCGCTTCCGGCGTTTATTGCGCCGGCCTGGACGTGTCCTTGCCGAACCACTTCTGCGCGAGTTTGGCGAGCGAGCCGTCTTGCTTCATGCCGGTCAGCGCATCGTCGACGGCCTTTGCGAACTTCGGATTGCCCTTGCGGAACGGAATGCCGACTGCCTGATTGGTGCCCGGCAGCACTGCACCGGCTTCAAGCGGCAGCTTCGCGTTTTCGAGCAGGTAGGCCATCATCAGCTGATCGTTCAGCGCGGCATCCACACGCCCGGCGGCCAGGTCGGCGAGATACTCCGGCGCGCCCGGGTAGGTACGCACGTCGATTCCCGGCACGGCCTTGGCCATCTTGTCGTAATTGCTACCAAGGCTTACACCGAGCTTGTGCCCCTTGAGCGCGTCGAGCGTCTTGAACTCGCGCTTGTCGTCCTTGCGGCGGATGAGCTGTGCAGCCGAATAAGTGTATGGCTCGCTGAAGTCGAGCGACTTCTTGCGCTCGTCGGTAATGGCGACCTGGTTGACGATGACGTCGAACTTCCCGGCTTGAAGTCCGCCGATGATGCCGCTCCATTCCGTGGTGACGAATTGGGGTTTCACGCCGAGCCGTTGCGCGACGGCCTTCGCGACGTCGACATCGAAGCCGTCGAGCTGGCCCGACTTGTCACGATAGTTGAACGGCGGGTAGGTGCCTTCGATACCGATCTTCAGAACGCCCGCAGACTTCACGGTGTCGAGCAGGTCGGCCGCGCGGGCGGGGGAGGTGCCGATCAGTGCGGCCGCGGCGAGCGGTACGACGCAGAGCGTCTTGAGCCAGGATTTCATGATGTCTGGTTTTTCCCTGTGTCAATGAATGGGACGCCGGCGTTCAGTCGATCAGGCCGTACGCAGCGCTTGCACGCATTCTCGCACCAGCTCGGGTCCGCGGTAAATCAGGCCGCTGTACACCTGCACCAGACTGGCGCCGGCATCGAGCTTTGCCCGGGCGTCGGCGCCGCAGAGGATGCCGCCCACGCCGATGATCGGCAGCGCACCGCCCAGTTCGCTCGCCAGGGCGCGGATCACACGATTGGACGCGTCGAACACCGGGCGTCCCGACAGGCCGCCGGTTTCGCTGGCATACGGCAGGCCTGCGACGGCTTCGCGTGAGAGCGTGGTGTTGGTCGCAATTACGCCGTCGAACCCGTGGCGCGTGAGCGTGCCGGCGATGACCTTGATCTGTTCGTCGTCGAGATCCGGCGCAATCTTCAGCGCGATCGGCACGTACTTGCCATGACGATCGGACAGGGCCCGTTGTTTGTCCTTGAGCTTGCCCAGCAGTGCGTCGAGTTCGTCGCCGCCTTGCAGTTGCCGCAGGTTCTTGGTGTTCGGAGAAGAGATGTTGACCGTCACGTACGTGGCGTACGGATAGACCTTTTCGAGGCAGATGAGATAGTCGTCGACCGCGCGCTCGATGGGCGTGTCGGCATTCTTGCCGATATTCAGGCCGAGCGGGCCACGATAGCGGGCCGATTGCACGTTTTGCAGAAACTGTTCGACGCCGCCGTTGTTGAAGCCCATGCGATTGATGATCGCTTCGGCTTGCGGCAGCCGGAAAATCCGCGGCTTGGGATTGCCGGGTTGCGCACGCGGTGTGACCGTCCCGACCTCCACGAAGCCGAAGCCGAGCGCGGCGAGACCGTCGATGCAACTGCCGTCCTTGTCCAGACCGGCGGCGAGGCCGACCGGGTTCGGAAACCGGATGCCCATGACCGTGCGCGGATCTTCCGGCAGGGTCTGACCGACGAGACCGGCGAGGCCGAGCGAAGCGGCGCCGTGCAGGGTAGCCAACGTCAGATGGTGGGCTTGTTCAGCATCAAGACAGAACAGGGCGCGACGGGCCAGGGGATAGAGAGGCGCAAGCACGATGTCGGGTTCGGCAGAATCGGAAAGTCGCCATTTTACCGGTATCCCGAGGGTGGGGTATGTCTTTTTCTACGCTCTGCGTACTCTTGTTTTCCGGCGTTTCGGGGCACAGATGAACGCGATGCGCACTGCCGCAGGGTGCGGCCGCGGCGATGCCGACGTCTATTGTCCAGGCGAGGGCGTCTGGCCGGCTGTATCGAGTGTGGCCTCGGGCATGTCCTGCCATTGCCCGTCGATCAGCCCCTGCAGCGGGCGGAAATTCGCCTTGTAGACCATTTTGCGGCTTTGTTGAATCCAGTAGCCGAGATAGACGTGCGGCAGGCCGAGCGCGCGTGCCTGCTCAATCTGCCAAAGGATGTTGTACGTACCGTACGACGCGCCTTCGACATCCGGATCGAAGAACGTATAGACCGACGACAGGCCGTCGCTGAGGATGTCGACCATGCTGATCATGCGCAGTGTGCCGGCGCCCTGATGGCCGGGCGGCTCGCGAAATTCCACCAGACGGGAATTTACGCGGCTTTGCAGCAGGAACTGCTCGTACTGCTCGCGGCTGTCGTGGTCCATGCCGCCTCCTGCGTGGCGTCGCGACTGATAGCGCATGTAAAGCTGGTAATGCTCCTCGGTGTAATGCAGCCCGGAGACATTGACGGCAAGTGATGCGTGGCGTTTCCAGATACGTCGTTGCGTACGATTTGGGACGAAGCGCGCGATTGGCACGCGCACTGGCACGCACGCGCGGCAGCCGTCGCAGTAAGGACGGTAGGTGAATACGCCGCTGCGACGAAAGCCGGAGCGCACGAGTTCGCTGTAGACATCCGAGTTGATCAGATGGCTTGGCGTGGCAACCTGCGAGCGCGCGGTATGGTTGTCCAGATAGCTGCAGGGATAGGGCGCCGTTGCGTAGAACTGAAGGGCTGACAGCGGGGAGAGCGGCAGTTCGTTCGGATGGGTCACTGCGAAACCTCGTGAGCCTTGTCTGCTGCGTTACCGTAGGCCAGTGCGCTGAGCATCCGTTTGTCCAGACGCCAGACCGGCGCGGGGGCCATGACCGCCTTTTTCACATGCGCCAGAAACGTCTCGCGAGGAATTTCCCCTCCGCCAAGTGACGCCAAGTGAGCGGTACTTTGCTGGCAGTCTATCACCTCTATTGCGTGAGCGCGTGCAAACGCGACGAGCGCTGCCAGCGCAATTTTCGAGGCGTCGTTGCGCTTGGCGAACATCGATTCGCCATAGAACATGCGCCCCAGGGCCACGCCATACAGGCCGCCGACGCGCTCGCCGTCGTAGAACGTCTCCACGCTGTGCGCGAGTCCCGCATCGTGCAATGCGCGATACGCCGCCACGATGGCGGGTGTAATCCAGGTGCCGTCCTGTCCCCGGCGCGGTGCCTGCGCGCAGGCTTGCATCACCGCGGGGAAGTCGACGTCCAGGCGAATTTCCCAGGCGTCTTCGCGAATCACGCGGCGCAGCAATTTGCGGAAGTTGTGGCTGACCACGAAGTTTTCGGGGCGCAGCACCATGCGCGGATCGGGGCTCCACCAGAGCACCGGCTGACCTTGCGAATACCACGGGAAGATGCCTTGCCGATAGGCGGCGAGCAGCCGTTGCGGCGAGAGGTCGAGTCCGGCAGCGAGCAACCCCGGCGCGTCGCTCGACGCATCGAGTGCCTCGTCGACCGGGGGGAAGGGATCGTTTGCTTCGAGCCAGACGACCATGACGACGTTAGCTTTGCCGGAATTGCGCCGACTTCACGGTGCGATCGATGAAGTCGACGAGGTCGATACGCGCAGCGACGCGCGGGCCGATGCGTTCAGACACGCAGCATCGGCGTGAGAATGTCCTCGGTGTGCGCCGTATGCACGGGCAGCGACGGGACCGGGACGCCGGGCGCGGCGACATTGTCTGCCGCCGCTTCGAGGTGCACGCCGAACGCGCCTGTGCGACGGTCTTCGAAGAAGTAGCGCAATGTCTTGGCGACGGTGGGGAATGCAATGTCGTCCCACGGAATTTCGTCTTCCGAGAACAGTGCGACTTCGAGGCTTTCTTCGCCGGCGGCAAATTGCGGCTCGCGCATCTGTGCCAGATAGAAGATGTGGACCTGGTTGACGTGGGGGACGTTGAGCAGCGAGAACAGCGCGCCGACATCGACCACCGCGCCGGCTTCTTCCAGCGTTTCACGGGCGGCGGCTTGCGAGGTCGTCTCGCCGATTTCCATGAAGCCCGCGGGCAGCGTCCAGTAACCGAGGCGCGGTTCGATGGCGCGCTTGCACAGCAACACCTGATCGCCCCATACAGGCACCGTGCCGAGCACGTTGCGCGGGTTCTGGTAGTGAATGGTGCCGCAATGGGTGCAGACATGCCGTTCGCGGTTGTCACCGGGCGGAATGCGCAACTCGACCGGATGGCCGCAGGCGGAACAGAATTGGATGGGAGGACGTCGGTTCATGGTTGCTGCGAGTGTATCACCGGCAACGCGCGCTGTGCGGCGACGCACACCGGGTGCCGGGATTACCCGTGGTAGCGGAAAGTTCGCCCGGGCGCGCGGCGGGGCCGATCGCCGGGCGAACGCCCATCGAAAAATATTCGGGCAGTCATGTTGCACTGCGATGGCAATTGTCATATAATCTAATTCTTCAGACGCGGGGTGGAGCAGTCTGGCAGCTCGTCGGGCTCATAACCCGAAGGTCACAGGTTCAAATCCTGTCCCCGCAACCAGATTCAAAAGCCTGATTTCCCATAAGAAATCAGGCTTTTTGCGTTTTTGTCGTTCACTTCGGGCGATCGGACTTCTGACGCCGTATTCTCGTTGCGGCATTTCTAATGCCGCGTCCGGCGCGGTGTCGGTCGGCGCGGTGCCGGTCATTCCCGCCGCGTGGCTCGTCATGTGCGGCATGGGTCCGATTCTCTGCAAGTATCCCGATATCGCCGACGGAGGCCCCATGTCCGGCATCTTTCCCGCACACGAAAACGAATTCGACGCCATGGCCGATCTTTGGGAAGCCTCCGTGCGCGCCACGCACGACTTTCTGAGCGACGCCGATATTGCCTGGCTGCGTCCGCGCATTCGCAACGAGTACCTCGCGGCGGTCACGTTGCGCGTATGGCGCGACGACGCTGGTGTCATCCGTGGATTTCTCGGCGTGTCGCCGGGTCATGTCGAGATGTTGTTTGTGGCGCCCGAGGCGCGTCGACAGGGCATCGGCGCTGCGCTTCTGGCTCATGCGGTGCGTGAGTTGGGTTGCACGCGGGTCGACGTCAACGAGCAGAATCCCCAGGCGCTGGCGTTTTACCGGCGCGAGGGGTTCGAAGTGACGGGGCGCTCGGAACTCGACGCTCAGGGACGGCCGTTTCCGTTGCTGCACATGCAACTCTCAACGGCGCATGTGCGCCTGACGGGCACTTAGCGTGACGAGGGAAGCAGGCGTTGCTTGATGCGTGTGCCAAAGACGTTGATGACGAGGCCGGCCATCACCAGCGCCGCGCCGTAAATTTGTGGCGCGGTGAGTTGTTCGTCGAGCAACAAAGCGGCCGACGCGAGACCGATGATCGGTACGAGCAGCGAGAATGGTGCGACCTGGCTGGCCGGGTAGCGCGTCATCAGGCGGCCCCACAGCGTGTAGCCGACGAGCGTTGCGATGAATGCGAGATAGGCGATGGCGAAGATCGACGATCCCGAAATGTGCGCGAGCGAGTCCGCGATCTGTTGCGGACCTTCAAACCAATAGGAGAGTAGCGCGAACGGAATCGGCGGAATCAGGCTGGCCCAGACCACGAGGCCGACAAGATCGACGTTACCGATTTTCTTTGTGACGATGTTGCCGGTTGCCCAGCTCAGCGACGCGCACAAGGTGAGCACGAAGCCGATCAGCGTCATGGCCCCGCCGCCTTGCATGCCGATGACGGTGAGGCCCGCGGCCGCGATCAGGAGGCCGACGACGTTTTGTGCACGAAAGCGTTCGTCGAGGCATAACACGGCAAGTCCCAGCGTAAAGAAGGCTTGCGCCTGCAACACGAGCGACGCCAGACCTGCCGGCATGCCGACGTACATCGCGGTGAAGAGCAGGGCAAATTGGCCGAACGAAATGGTGGCACCGTAGGCGATGAGCCATTTGAGCGGCACCGGTGGGCGCTTGACGAAGAAGATCGCGGGGAAGGCGGCAAGCAAGAATCGCAGCGCGCCCAAAAGCATCGGTGGCACCCCGTGCAGGCCGACTTTGATGACAACGAAGTTCACGCCCCAGGCGAGTACCACGATGAGTGCCTGCAAGAGGTCCTTCGGTGTCATGCTGGCATCTCCCGGAGCGGTATTAGTTAATTTGTTATCGAGCGAAGCCGAAAGTGTACTCCCGATGAGTGAGCGCGTCGTGTGAAAAAACTGTCGAAAGGCGCGCTGGACGTGCGCGGAGGTCAGAGCAGCCGGTTTGCCCGGCGTAGACGCCTCCGGCAGCCGCAGAAGCCATGACGTATACTTTGGGTTTCGTGTATCAAGAGACGCCGTCCTGCTATCGCCGTACGTCGCTGTTTCGGGTCTGCTGGGAGACCTGTTGAGCGCTGGGCGAACCGGGCGGCGTTTGCCGTATCTGAGGAATTTGCATGAACTTGCCTCCCCGCCGCGTCAGCGTCGCACCGATGATGGATTGGACGGATCGTCATTGCCGGGTCTTCCATCGTCAGTTGTCGCGTCACACGTGGCTGTATACCGAGATGGTGACGACCGGCGCCTTGTTGTACGGCGACGTTGCACGTCATCTCGATTTCGACGCGATCGAGCACCCCGTCGCATTGCAGTTGGGCGGCAGCGAGCCGCAGGACCTGGCGCGTGCCGCGAAGCTTGGCGAGCAGTGGGGTTACGACGAGATCAACCTGAATTGCGGATGTCCGTCGGAACGCGTGCAGCGCGGCGCGTTCGGCGCCTGCCTGATGGCAGAGCCGGAATTGGTGGCCGACTGTGTGAAGGCGATGCGCGATGTGGTGCAGGTGCCGGTCACGGTCAAGCATCGCATCGGCATCGATGACGTCGAGTCGTTCTCGTTCGTCGAGGAGTTCGTCGGCAAGATCGCCGAGGCCGGGTGCACGACATTCATCGTTCACGCGCGTAATGCCATCCTCAAGGGACTGAGCCCGAAGGAAAATCGCGAGATTCCGCCGCTGAAGTACGACTACGCCTATCGACTGAAGCAAGTCTTCCCGCAACTCGAAATTCTCATCAACGGTGGAGTGAAGACGCTCGATGAGGTCGAATTGCACCTCCAGCATGTTGACGGTGTGATGTTGGGGCGCGAGGCGTATCACAATCCCTATGTGCTCGCGGAAGTGGATGCGCGCTTTTATGGTGGCACCGCGCCGGCGAAATCGCGTGAAGCGGTCGAGGACGCGCTGATCGAATACGCGGCGGCGCAAGTGGAGCGGGGGCAGTATCTTGGTGCGATCACGCGTCACGCGTTGGGGTTGTATCGCGGCGTGCCGGGCGCACGCGGGTGGCGGCGGGTGTTGTCGGATCCGAAGCGTCTCAAAGCGGGCGTGAGCGCATTCGAAGAGGCGCGGGCGCAGTTGCGCGCGAGCGCATTCGCCGAGCGTGACGATGCGCAGTCCGTGGCGGCTGCGTGATGCGCGGTGTCATGGATGCACGTCCTGCAAGCATGGGAGGGCGACGTTCGCGTACGAGCGCTCGCCGCGCGAGATACCGATGTCGCGCATCGATCGTGCACGTGAGAGAAGAAATATTTCGAAGAAGTGAAAAAAGTATTGGCAGCACGATAAAAACGTCGCTATAATCTTGTTTCTGTTCAGCGAGCAAGTCAAAGCGCTGATCACGGCGGTGGCCGTAGCTCAGTTGGTAGAGTCCTGGATTGTGATTCCAGTCGTCGTGGGTTCGAGTCCCATCGGTCACCCCAAAATTCCCTTGTAGTTCAAAGCGTCTCACGCGAATCCTTTTCCCCGCAAGCAATAAACTTTTCCGGCCCGCAGTTGCCGGCGTGCGCTTAATGCGACGATGGTCATAGTGTTTGTGTGATTTTCGTGTGACTTATACGCACCCGACGCCCCGTAAATCTCACCTCCCTCGATCCATGGCAGCCGACCATCGAGGCGAAAAGCGCGTGACGCTCCCCGGAAATACCCCATTCCCGGCGGGCATGGGATCGGCGTCAACCGAGCGTCATACCCGGACCCGCACGGCACTCAAGCCGCGCGGGTTTTCATGCCAGTCCGTGGCGCGCCGTTGATATTCCGCCCACCTCCGCGCCACGCGCGTACGTTACGGCATCAGTACCTTGTCGACGACATGAATCACGCCGTTGGATTGAAATACGTCGCCGATGGTGACGTTCGCAACATTTCCCTTGTCGTCGGCGACCATCAAGCGATCGCCCTTTTGCTCGACGGTCAGTGAGTTGCCTTCCACGGTCTTGAGCATCGCTTTCCCGCCACCGCTTTTGACCATCGTCATCAGGTCATGGGCGCTCAGTCGGCCAGATACGACGTGATACGTCAGGACCTTGTCGAGCGTTACCTTGTTTTCCGGCTTGAGCAGCGTTTCCACCGTACCGGCGGGAAGGGCGGCAAAGGCCTCGTTGGTCGGCGCGAATACCGTGAACGGTCCCGGCCCCGACAGCGTCTGCACTAATCCTCCTGCCTTGACCGCGGCCACGAGCGTCGTGTGGTCCTTCGAATTGACCGCGTTTTCGACGATGTTCTTTGAAGGGTACATGGCGGCACCTCCCACCATGACCGTCTTATCGTTGCCATCCATTGATGTCGCCGCGGCGTACATGCCCGGCAAGCAGCCGGCGGCGAGCAACACGAAAAGAAATCCACCCAGTTTTTGCGATCTCATGTCTTCACCTGTTCATTGGCGCTTCGCGAAGCGGAAGCAATCCGACATACGAGACAGCGACGCAATCGGATGCACCTTGCCGAAAAAAATTTCCGGGCTGTTCGTCCGTATCCAAATTCGGCAGCGCGTGCATCCGGATGACGGCGTTGAACGTATCTTCCGGCAACACCCGTGCATCCGTGCCTCCTCTCGGGCAGAAGGCATCGTCTTCCCTGGCCCGGTTACGGTAAGAGACGAGAGTGCTATATTCCGCACAACATCAACGCAGTGAGCGTCGCGACTGCCTGGCTCGCATGAACGATTATCCCGAAAGCGAAGACCGCCAACGCCGGGCGCTCATGCGAACGCCCGTTGACGAGGCACGCATTGCGCAAGAGCGCGAAGCCCTCAACGCGATCCTGGCAGCAGTCGCAAGGCACGACAGAACGGCATTCGCGACGCTATACCGCAGGTCGTCTGCACGTATTTTCAGCGTGATCCTGCGCGTCGTGAACGACCGTGTGGAAGCCGAGGATCTGCTGCAGGACGTCTACATCAACGTCTGGCGGCGTGCCGCTGCCTTCGACCCGGCCCGCGGCACAGCGATGACATGGCTCATTTCGCTTGCACGCAACCGCGCCATCGACCGCCTGAGGGAGCGCCGGGAATTGGCTCTCGACGATGCCGACGCGCTCGCGATTGCGTCGGACGAGCCGACGCCCATCCGCCTCGCAGAGGCCAGCGAAGAGCGGCGCCGGCTGGAAGATTGCCTCCAGCGTCTGGAGCCTCAGCATCGAAATGCCGTACGCGAGGCGTTTTTCGGCGGTCTTGCCTATAGTGAACTGGCGCGGCGTCTGAACGTACCGCTCGGAACGATGAAGAGTTGGATCCGGCGAAGTCTCATGCAGCTCAAAGGGTGTCTGGAACCATGAACGCGCCGGATGACAACGACGACGAACTCCGCTGCGCCGAGTACGCGCTCGGGGTGCTGGACGCCGATGAGCGGCAGTCTCTGGAGCGAGACGCGTCGATCCGTCCGGCCCTGATGTCGCGTCTGGTGTGGTGGCAGGCGCGTCTGTCCCCATTGGCGGAGGACTTGTCGTTGGAAACACCGCCGGACCATGTCTGGGAGCGCATAGCGCAGACGCTGCGCGACAGCAAGAGCAGACCGCCGGCGCGCAACAAGCCTGTCTCGCTTTGGGACAATCTGGCGATGTGGCGGTGGCTGGGTGTCGGCGCCAGTGCTGCCGCTTTGGCGATGCTTGTGATAACGCTCAGGTTTGGCTCGCCGGTCCCCGGAACGACGCAAAGCGCATCGACAACCTATCTCGTTGCCACGATCGCCCGTCAGGATGGCGTCGCGCACTGGACGGCGACGATCGCACCCGGAACGGATCGACTGATTATTGTGCCTGCCGACCGGCCAACGATCGCGACGGGGCGGACGACCGAGTTGTGGTTGATTCAGGCGAACGCAAAGCCGGTTCCGCTGGGGGTTTTCGATCCTGTGCGCCCGGCAACAATGCCCTTGTCACGTGAGATCGTGGATGCGCTGGGCCGAGCCCAAGCGGTACTCGCAGTCTCCATCGAGCCGCCGGGCGGATCGCCCACGGGGCAGCCCACCGGGCCGGTAGTGGCCACCGGAGATCTTCATCCGGCGTAAGGCGGCAGGCTAGCTCCGTATGGGAACGTACGGTGCCCCGGTCAGAACGCGGCATTGCGTTCGCATTTGCGCGTGAAACTCAGTGGGGCCGATATTGCTTTTCCGAGGATCGCTTGCGAAGCGCCGACGCGCCACGGTCTTCGACGGCGGTGCCGCTGCAACGGCGGCGCCCGGGGGAAATCGCAAAGTTTGATCTACGTCTAATTTCCGGTTCGACGCCCGGTGCCGGGCCGGGCGGGACCGTCCATAATGGACTCGTCATGTTTTCATGACCCTGTCTTCCCGGGGTGAACATGGTGCCCCATGCGTCCCGGTTTCGAAACCCACCTCCCTCAGGTGGGTTCAGATTGCTGACGAACCCCTCGTTTTTCGGAGCGAGGGGTTTTATCTTTTAGGCAAGGGCGAATGGGCAGCGTAAGGGCGCGCACATTGAGAGACAAGCCCTCAGGACGCTCATGAGCCACCGAAACGGGCGCCAGAGGTACGAGCGCTCGCCTGCACGCGCCCGTAGGCGCGCCACCAGCATCGCAATTTTCTTGATGTTCTGCGCCGCCGCAGCCAACAAGCACTGCTCGGCCACCTTGCGCAGCCCGCGCATGCGCGCATAGCGATGCCCATGCAGTTGCTTGGCATCGGCAAAGCTGCGTTCCACCGTCTCCTTGCGCCGCGCGTAAATGCGTCGTCCCCACTCGCTCAGCCGCCTCGCGTCCACCCGCTGCTTGGCGCGCTCCCAGACGTGGCGCGTCACCACCTTCACCGCGTTGGCACTGTTCGTGCACTGTGCTCGTACCGGGCAGCATCGGCATATCCGAGCATCGGATTTGTATTCCCGATAGCCGAGCCGGTTAGTCGTGCTGTACGGCAGCGCCTGTCCCTGCGGGCACACGTACTCGTTGCGGTACGCGTCGTATTGGAACTGCCGTTTGTAGAACAGCCCCGGCTTGTGGTTCGGCGTGCGATAGCCCATCACCCCGGCAATCTCCCGCTCCTCGAGCCCCTGGCACACCGCCGGCGTGAAGTAGCCAGCATCCAGCCCCACCGCTTCCACCTTGAACTCGAAGCGCTCGCGCTGTCGATCCAGCCGCTCCAGATACGGCTGGCTGTCGTGCACCGAGGCCGGCGTCACATGCGTATCGGTAATGATCGCGTGCTTGGCGTCCACCGTGCGGTGGTCCAGATAGAAGAAGCCCTTCGGCTTGTCGTCCCGCACCATGTAGCCGCTGTCCGGATCGGTCCGGCTGATCTTGGTGTCCTTGCTCGACGGCGGCTCATCGTCGTCCCGATTCAGCGGCTTCTTGCCATGCGCGGCCCGGTCCGCATCCACTGCCGCATTGAGCTTCTCCAGATAGGCCGCAGGCGTCTGTTCCAGCTTTACCACGTCGAACTTGTTCTTGTTCGCATTGGCCTTCAGGTGCGTGCTGTCGGTGTACAGCACACGGCCATCGACCAGACCACGGCCCATCGCCTGGCGCACGATCTCGTCGAATATCTCCTGATACACCGTCGTGTCCGTGAAGCGTCGGCGGCGATTCTGTGAGAACGTCGACGCATCCGGCACCTTGTCGGTCAGCCGAAACCGGGCGAACCACCGGTAGGCGACGTTGACCTGGACCTCGCGCATCAACTGCCGCTCACTGCGCACTCCAAACAGGTAGCCGATGAACAGCAGCTTGAACATCACCACCGGATCGAGCGCCGGACGACCGTTGTCTGCGCAGTACAGATGCGCGACCTTTTCGCGGATGAATTCGAAATCCACTGCCGCGTCGATCTGGCGCAGCAGGTGGTCCTTCGGCACGAGTTCCTCGAGCGTCACCATCTCGAGTTCGTGCTGCGTGGGCGTCGGGATCTTTAGCATCCTGCTATTAAAAAACAAAACCCTCGCACTTGGCGAGGGTTTGTCAGCAATCTGAACCCACCTCCCTCAGGTGGGTTTTTTTTCGGCCGGACAACGGGGAATGTCGTCTTGGCGTACCGTCGCAATGTCACCGATGGAATTCGAACGTGCTAGGATTTTTGGCAAGGCAGTGCGTTTTTCGACTTTCACGACATTGCGGAGACACCCATGAGTACCTTTTTGCACGGCGGCCTCGGACTGGGCCGCGACGGCAAATCCGTGAGTTTTTACGTCAGCGTCGACGGGAAGGTCTGGACCTGCCGGATTGGCCGCGCGGCGCTCAACCGGCTGTCCGGCGTCGATGCCGGCGGTGAAGCCCTTTTCGACCAGTTCGTCGAATTCGAGGACGATATTGTCGAACTCGCCGCCCGCGCCGTTGCCGATGGCGCCGTCACGGAACCGGTAGAGGTCGGCGCCACGTAACCCCCGTCCGTAGTGCTGTCCGTAGTGCTGTCCATCGGTCGAACGCTTTCGCGCCGGTTCGCCACGCAAGACCGGTCACCTTCGAGCATCTCGCCAATCGGGGATATACGGAGTTCGTCATGAGCTACGAGTCACATGAGCAGGTCTACGATTACCGCGCGGGCTATCGCATCCGCGTTCGTGCTTTCCAGAGCGAGTACGCCGGACCGTGGGACTATCTGGTGCAGGTGATCCGGCACGATAAACCGGAAGGCCCCGAGGTGCGTTCGCCCGACGGCCATCGCGACAATCGCCTCGACGCCGAAATGGCCGGACGAAAAGCGGGCGAGCGCATCGTCGACGGATTGCTCGGAGACGGCGACGCCTGATCCCGCCCAGCAGCGCCCTCGCGTGTCGCCACGTGCCGTCAGGGGGCGGGAAAGTCACCGCGCCGGGGGGTGTTCGCGACGTGGCGAACCGCACGGCCTCCCTATGGGGGGATGGCCGCACTAACGCGTAATCGCCAGAGACCGCCGGCCGACACTTCGGCCACACCGTCCTCTTTCAGTTTCTCCAGATGAGCGCGCAGCGAGCGTCGCGCGACACCATGGCGCGCCGCCGGCACGTCGGCGTACACGACCGGGGTCAAGGCCTCCACGGTTGCCGGGCCGACGTCGCCCAATGCGGCGACAGTGGCGGCCTCGCGGGCGAGCCGATGGGCGACGAGTCGCGCGATCCGTGCTCCGGGACGATCCATCACGAAGCCATGTCCGGGGGCGAGCCAGTGCGGGTCGAGCGACGACAGCTTTTCCAGCGACTTCAGATACGTCGCCATGTGTCCGTCCGGCGGGTTGATGACGACCGTCGAGCCCTGCATGACGTGATCGCCCGTGAAGATCAGTCCGGTGTCGTCGAGGCCGTAGCAAAGGTGATTGGCCGCATGCCCCGGCGTGTGGATCGCCCGCAGAACGCGCCCGTCGGGCAGGAGTGTGGCATCGCCGTCGGAGAGTGTCACGTCCGGCACGAATGTCGTGTCCTGCCCTTCGTCGTGCAGGGCTTGCATGCCATACGTGGTTGCGCCCGTCCTGGCTTTCAGCAATCGCGCCCCGGGCGAATGATCGCGATGGGTGTGCGTGACGAAAATCTGGCGGATGGCGCCCGGTGCGGCGCGCACGATCGCGTCGATGTGCCCCGGGTCGTCCGGCCCCGGATCGATGACGGCCCAGGCGTTATCCGGCCCTCCGCCTACGAGGTACGTGTTCGTGCCGGGGCCGGTCATCATGCCCGGATTGGGGGCCGCGATACGCAGCACGCCGGGCAAGAGCGTCACAGCGCGGCCGGGCGTGATCTCGTAGCTGCCCGTGCCTCGTGCGTCGGGATCCGTGAGGAGAAGTTCGGCCCACGCCGGCTCATCCGGTGTGACGGGCCAGCGCCCGCGCTTTCCGTTTGCGAGACGCGGCTCGATGCGAGGCACCTCGCCCAGCGCTCCTGCGGCCGAGATGGCGCGTTCGGCAGTCCCCATGCCTTCGAGCCATTGCAGCAACTTTCGGGTGGGCGGCAGCAGACGCAATTGATCCGCATGCGCGAGCGCATAGTGCGGACGCATCCAGCGATGCGCCGCCGTCTCGATGCCGTCGACTTCGACCGGCTGCTCCTCAGGCAGCATCGCGAGAAAGAAGCGCGTATCGAAGCGCTTGGGCAGGGCCGCAGGGGTCACCCAATGGCTCAGATAATGCAGACGGCCAGGCGTGAGGCGCACGTCCAGCGATCGGCACAGCGACGCAATGTCGACCTTCCCGTCGTGAAGCGCTTCGCGTTGCTCACGCATCGCGTCCAGACGAGGCGTGTCCAATGCCGCGCCGCGAGCATCGTTTGCGAACGCCACCCCGGTTTCCTCGAAGCATTCGCGCATGGCGGCGACATAGAAGTCGAGACCGCCTTCGGGTAGCCGCAGGCGCGCGCTGGCGGTCGCGTCGTCGAGGCCCTCGCAGACCGCGTGTCCAAGCCGATCGGCGGCGTCGACGACACCCCCGGGAAATACATAGGCGTCGGAACTGAAATCACCGGCCCGAACGGCCCGCCGCAACAGCAGCACTTCCATGCCGCTCGCGCGTTCGCGCAGCACGACGAGACTCGCCGCCATCCGGAGCGATTTGAGGGGCGACGCACGATGCGAAGGGTCGGACGATGACGATTGCACTGCGCAACGATCCGGACGATCTGCCATGAGACGTGCGCGTTCGAGCCGCGCGAAATCGGAAAGGCCTTAGTGTGCCATCGGAAACGCAACGCCGCAGGCGGGGATAGCCACGATGGGCCGCGTGCAGGAAATTACGGTAAGGATGTGAGGAAATCGGGACCGCCTTGCCCGCGCGCACCATGACCAGAGGCGAGGGCGATGCGACTAAATGGCGTCGTTGGCGGCCTGCGTCGGCACGGTCGTTACATCGTGACGGGTGTGATCGTTATGCGTGCGCGGCATGCGCGCGGCGACGTCTTGCAGCCACTGCATCGTCGCTTTCGGTTGCGTGACGGGCAGCATGTGCCCGCCCTCGACGAGTGTCAGGCGCACGCGCGGATTCGCAAGAGGCATCGACTCGCCGTGCTGACGGTAATCGAGAATCCGGTCGCCCCGTCCATAGAGGATATCGACGGGGACCGTCAGCGCGGCGTAACGGGCGGCGAGGGCGGACATGCCGCGCTCCGCGGCGAGCATATCGACGCTGCCCGCTTCGAAGCTGCCGGGACGAAACCCGAGCACGCCGCCGCCGCGAATCAGGAAGTCCTTCGGTGCGTCTTCCGGGCCGAAGACATAAGCGAGTGTCGCGCGTCCCGTCATCATGCCGAGGGGAACGGCAAGCGTGCGCGCGACCCAGCGACGCCACCATGCCCGGCGAATCGCGAGCGCGCGAAATGCCGCGGGAACCTCGGAGACCGGTTGCGTGAGCGGTGCGATCAACGCGAGCGCCCCCACACGTTGCGGATGATCGAGCGCGAGCATCAGCGATACGGCACCGCCAAGCGAGTGCCCGACGACCAGCGGACGCTCCAGCGCGAGCCGGTCGAGGACCTGCGCGACGACACTCGCTTGCGACGCGATGGCGGCGTCGTGCCCGGCGGCGCGCGTCGAGTAGCCGGAGCCGGGACGGTCGATGAGCACGATGCGATGCGTGCGCGCCATTGCCGCCAACGGCAGATAGGCGAAGTTGCGTAACTGCCCGCAAAGCCCGTGAATGAACACGATGGGCGGGCCGTGACCGAAGTCGACGTAATGCACCTGTTCGCCGTCGATGTCGAGAAACCGGCCGTCCGGCGGTACAGCCGCTTCGGCGTGCCGGGCAATGCGTCGTGTGACGTGCCTCAGCGCGAACACCCCTGCGACGCATGCGGTGACGAGGCAGGTGAGCAGGGCGGCGAGGATGCTCATCTCGGGTCGAAGCCTCGTAGCGGAGCCGCGTCGGCATCCGGTGCCCGTGACGATGCCGCTGCCGCGCCAGTGGACGTCACCGGCCGTGTCGCGCGTCGCTCGAAGCGCATCGCCCCATCGTCGACGCTGCCCCAGCGCATCAGGCGCAGATCCCGGAGGTAGCTCTGGTAGAACACCCACGGCTTGCGTTCCCCTTGTTTGGGCAGCGCGCCGGCGGCGCGTTGAATGTAGCCGGACGTCAGCCCGATGGCAGGCAAGTCGCCATGCTCGCCGTCACGCAATTGCGGCACGCAGGTGTCGGCGCCATGCGCGTTCATGTGCCGGATCAGGCGGCAGACGTACTGGGCGATCAGTTCGGCCTTGAGCGTCCATGACGCATTGGTGTAGCCGAAGATCGACGCCAGATTCGGCACGCCGCTGTACATCATGCCCTTGTAGGCCACCGTGTCGGCGAGCGTTACGGGATGCCCGTCGACAACCAGACGCGCACCGCCCAGCAACTGCACGCGCAACCCTGTCGCGGTCACGACGATGTCGGCGTCGAGCGTCCTGCCGCTGCTCAGCGAGATGCCATGGGGTGTGAAGGACGTGATTTCGTCCGTCACGATCTCGGCGCGCCCGCTGTGCAACGCCTTGAAGATGTCGCCGTTCGGTGTGAGGCACAGACACTGGTCCCACGGGTTGTAGCGGGGTGTGAGGTCGCGCTCGACGTTCACGCTGTGCGGCGCCTGCCGCGCGGCGCGCTTGATGAGCGCCCGCCGTATCGCTGTCGGCCAGCGTCGCGCGGCGTTGTAGAAGCCGAGCGTAATCAGTACGTTCTTCATGCGCACGACGCGATGCGCGACATGCGCCGGTAGCCAGGCGCGCAAGCGCTCGGCCACCCTGTCGCGCTGCGGCATCGACAGCAAATAGCCCGGCGAGCGTTGCAACATGGTGACATGCGCCGCGCCCTGCGCCAGGCTCGGCAACAGGGTGACGGCGGTGGCGCCGCTGCCGATGATGACCACGCGCTTGTCGCGGTAGTCCAGATCGGCTGGCCATTGCTGCGGGTGGACGACCGTGCCGGTGAAGGTCTCTCTACCGGGCCACGTGGGTGCGTAGCCAGCGTCGTACGCGTAGTAGCCGCTACACATGAAGAGGAAGCGACAGGTAAGCGACTGGGTGTCGCGGCGTCCATCGTCATGCAGTCGCTCGATGTCGAGCGTCCACCGCGCGATGCTCGAATCCCAGCGTGCCTCACGCACCTTGTGGCCATAGCGGATGAGGTCGTCGAGTCCTTCCGCGCGCGCCGTCTCTTTCAGATAGTCGAGGATCTTGCCGCCGTCCGCGATGGCCTGATCGCTGGCCCATGGCCGGAAGCTGAAGCCCAGCGTAAACATGTCCGAATCGGATCGCACGCCGGGGTAGCGGAACAGATCCCACGTGCCGCCCAGCGACTCGCGCGCTTCGAGTATTGCAAAGCGCGTGCCGGGACACCGCTCGCGCAGGTAATGCGCCGCGGCGATGCCGGACAGGCCCGCGCCGACGACGATGACGTCGAGATCCGTGGCCAAGGGGGGCGTCATGGTGAGATTCTCCGGAGCGCGTACTCAGTTCGTGGAGCGCGTGGACGATTCGTGCTGCACCGTGCGTGCATCGGCGGCGACCGGCGGGCGTTTGACCGACATGGCGGCGCGACGGTAGAGCCACACGACGATCGCCTGATAGCGGGCGCCGAGCAGGCGGGCGAGCTTGTCCACGCGCCGGGCATCGGGGCCGACGAGCACGCGCCGGGCGTTGCGCTCGACACCTGCGAGGATCTGTCGCGCGGCGGCGTCCGCACTCGTTACGTCGATGAGCTTGTTGGCGCGCCGCCGGTGTGTTTGCGGGTCCACACCGGTGAACGCGGTGATGCTGTCGTCGATGCGCGACGTCTTGACGATGTTCGTCGCGACACCGCCGGGATGCACGCACGTGCAAGAGACGGGCGAGCGCGACAGTTCCAGTTCCATGCGCAGCGCTTCGGTGAAGCCGCGTACCGCGAATTTGCTCGCGTTGTAGGCCGCTTGCGTTGGCATGGCGATGATGCCGAACAGGCTCGACGTGTTGACGATGTGACCGTCGCCCGCGGCCGTGAGATAGGGAAGAAACGCCTGCGTACCATGCACGACGCCCCAGAAGTTGATGTCCATCAGCCACGTGAAGTCTTCGTGCCGGGCGCTCGCAACCGGCACGCACAGCGAGACACCCGCATTGTTGAAGACGAGATTGACCTTGCCGTGCGCGGCTACGGTCTCGCGCGCCCATGCGAAGACGGCTTCGCGCTCGGCCACGTCAAGACGCCGCGACGTGACACGCACGCCGAGTGCGCGACAGGCGGTCGCGGTATCGGCTGCGCTGGATTCGTCGATGTCGGACAGGGCGAGGTGCGTGCCGCGACGCGCAAGTTCGAGCGCGAGCGAGCGGCCCATGCCCGATCCGGCACCGGTGATGGCGGCAACCTTGTCCGTGAACGTCTTCATGGCGTAAATTTGGTGTTGAGTGTCACCACTTTAGTTTTCGCTCCGGGTGATGTCAAATAGCGAAATGGAACAAGGACTCGAATCGAAGCATGGGACCACGGCCGACGCGGCAAGCGACGCGCCGTCGCAAGGGCGGCGCTATGGCGGCGTGGGGCAGGCGCAGCGCGAGCAGGCGCGTCGCGCGGCATTGATCGACGCGGCGACGGAGGTGTTCGGCACCGTCGGCTTTCGCCGTGCCACGGTACGTGCGGTGTGCGGGCGGGCGAAACTGAACGACCGGTACTTCTATGCCGCGTTCGACAATATGGAGCATCTGCTGCGCGCAACGTATGCGCATCACGCACAACGGCTGTTGGGTCAGTTGCAGGCGGCCATCGTGTCGAGCGCGCCGTCGCTGGACGCGCGTCTCGACGCCGGACTGCACGCGTTCTTCGCTTTCCTGCGCAACCCGCATGCGGCGCGTGTTCTCCTGCTCGAAGTGATAGGCGTGAGTGCGCAGACCGATCAGACCTATCAGCGCTATATCTTCGAATTCGCGAAGCTCATTCTGGCGATGGCCCAGGCGCGGGAGATGTGCGAGCCAGTCGGCGACGAGGCGCAGGCACAGGCCCGCATCGTCGGTCTGGCGCTGGTCGGGGCCATGACGAACGCGGGCACGGCATGGGTGCTGACCGGCTATCAGGACACGCAAGCGTGCATGGTGGCGAGTTGCCGTCGCGTGCTGCGCGGGGCGTTGGCGTGACGCAGCGGCAGGCGCGCGGCAGGGGGCTTGAGATGTCGCACCGACGCGCAGGCTCGCTACAATACGCCTTTTACGTACGACGCTCGATGACGTGAACGGGGCACACCCTCTCGACGTTCGACATGCCTGTCGTACTCACTCATTTCTTACTCTCCAAAGGTCGAAAATGACCACTATCGGAACCCCGCTGTCGCCGAGCGCGACGAAAGTGATGCTGTTGGGCGCAGGCGAACTCGGCCGCGAAGTGCTGATCGCGTTGCAGCGTCTCGGTGTCGAGACGATTGCCGTCGACCGTTACGAGAATGCGCCCGGCCAGCAGGTCGCGCATCATTCGCGCACGATTGCGATGACGGACCCCGAGCAGCTCAAGGCGCTGATCGAAGCCGAAAAACCGGATCTCGTCGTGCCCGAGATCGAAGCGATAGCGACCCCCATGCTCGAAGCGCTGGAAGCGGACGGTGTGGTGCGCGTGATCCCGACGGCGCGGGCGGCGCGCCTCACAATGGATCGCGAAGGTATCCGCCGTCTGGCAGCCGAGACGCTGGGTCTGCCGACGAGCCCGTATCGGTTCTGCGACTCGCTCGAAGCCCTGCAAGCGGCCATCGACGGCGGCATCGGCTACCCGTGCATCGTCAAGCCGGTCATGAGCAGTTCGGGCAAGGGTCAGAGCAAGATCGACAGCGCGGCCGACGTGAAGGCGGCCTGGGACTATGCGATGGCGGGTGGGCGCGTGAGTCATGGCCGCATCATCGTCGAAGGCTTCATCGATTTCGATTACGAAATCACGCTGCTGACCGTACGCGCGCGTGGCGCAAACAACGAGGTCGAGACGCATTTCTGCGCGCCGATCGGCCACAAGCAGGTGAGCGGCGATTACGTGGAGAGCTGGCAGCCGCATCCGATGTCGTCCGTGGCGCTGGAACGTGCGCGTGTGATCGCACGCGAAGTGACGAACAATCTCGGCGGGCAGGGCATCTTCGGTGTCGAACTGTTCGTGAAGGGCGACGACGTGTGGTTCAGCGAAGTCAGCCCGCGCCCGCACGACACCGGCATGGTGACCATGATCACGCAGTGGCAGAACGAGTTCGAGTTGCATGCCCGCGCGATTCTCGGTCTGCCGGTCAACACGACGCTGAAGACGCCTGGTGCGAGTGCCGTCATCTACGGCGGCGTGGACGCCAGGGGCATCGTATTCGACGGCGTTGATCGGGCACTGCAGGTGCCGCAGACGGACATTCGCCTGTTCGGCAAGCCGGAGAGCTTCGAGAAGCGGCGCATGGGCGTGGCGCTCGCGTATGACGACAATCTGGACGTGGCTCGCAGCAATGCGGTAGAAGTGGCCAGTCGCGTGAAGCCACGCGCCGTCTGACGTAGTCCCGGCGACTCGACAACAAAAAAACCCCGCCTGAGCGGGGTTTTTTTTGTTCGGGCCGCGGCTAGGTTAGCGCACTGCCCGAGGCGCGTCGATCGAACGAACGATCGCCCGGCGCATCGCCAGACCTTAGATGGGCTGGATGTTGCTGGCTTGACGGCCCTTCGGTCCCATCTTCACTTCGAAGCTGACCTTCTGGTTTTCCTGCAGGGACTTGAAGCCCTTTGCCTGGATTTCCGAGAAGTGGGCGAAGAGATCTTCACCGCCTTCGTCCGGCGTAATAAAACCAAAACCCTTGGCGTCGTTGAACCACTTGACGGTACCAGTTGCCATTTCTTAAATCCTTAAAGTTTTCAAATGAGCGAGCGAGATGCTCAGCGAGCGCATGACATTAAAGCTGATCAGGTACAACCGAGTTGACGCAGAGGGCGACATTAGATGACACAAGACTCGCCATACAACGTTCATGCACCCGTTTTTTTACGGGAAAGGTGGGAAGGTGTCAAGCAGGGAAACTGTGGGATTGTTGATCCACGCCAGTTTCCAGCCATTTTTCGTTGCGATGCGACATGCATTCGGCGTTACCGGACGGCCGGTCGAATTCGTTTCGCACATTTCGCAAGGTCGTGTCACGCCGCAGGCGCAGAATTTCCCGTTTGCCGGGAAGCCGGCTCGTCAGGGTGAGAGAGGCCGGGTGTAAATGGCGCGGAAATCGCGAGACGAAAAATCTTTCACGAAGGCCGCACATAGGCAGCCGCCATGTGGCGCAGGCACAACGCACGTATTGACGCGCGCGCTTGTCACCGAGATGTCACCGCACTGTGTGCTTCGGCCGACCTTCCGAAGCGTCGCTGCACCGGTGGCTTCGTGCGCATGCCGGCCGACCGGCCGCCAAAACGCGGCCGCGCGCCGGGAGAAACGTGTTTTGTGCGCTGCCGCACGGTTTTCATATTGCCTAGGTATTTTCCCTAGCAACGCACAAAGCGCGCGCCATTGCTCGGTTTTGCGATAGCAAAAATGATTCTCATCGCCCTCAAATTCGACCGGCGCGTGCCGTTAACGGCCTCATGGTCGGCTCGCGACGGCGGTGCAACACGTTGCGTCGTGAAGTCATCATGATGAGACAAACACGCTAGGCGGCCGCGCAGTGCCGCGTGTCTTTCGAGACCTTACGTGGCATCCAATCAGGCACCGACGCTCGACTCTCTGCAATCGCTGCTGGCAACCGTCCAGCGCAACGAGCGCTCGCTAAAACGTTTTCAGGACATCGAACTGGCACTCATGGGCGCGCCGGATTTCGGTCAGTTCCTGGAAGTGGTGCTCAACCGCCTGCGCCACGACTTCGATTTGTCGGGCGTGCGCCTGATGCTCGCGGAGGTCGACGATACGTTGCGCGACCTCATCGACACCGCCGAAGGCATTCGCGCTCTCGATGCCGGTCTGTGCATCGCGCAGGACGCCGGCGCCTTCGCCGCCGTGTGCGGCAACGGTCAGCTCTGGATCGGTGCGCCGCGTGAGCGTCATGCGCCGTTATTCGGGGCGCGTGCGCCGGCGAGCGCCGTCGTGATGCCGCTCGCCCGCAACGGCCGCTATATCGGCGTGATTGCATTGGGCAGCCGCGATGCGCGCCGCTTCGCGCCCGAGATGGCCACCGATTTTCTCGAACGCTTCGGTGCGGTCGTCGCGGTCTGTCTCGAGAACATGTGGAATCGCGAACGTCTGAAGCGCATCGGCCTGACCGATCCGCTCACGGGATTGTCGAATCGCCGTTACTTCGATCAACGTCTGCGAGAGGAAGTCATTCGCGGCGCGCGTTACGGTGCGCCGCTCGCCTGCCTGCTCATCGATATCGATCATTTCAAGCGTGTCAACGACAGTCACGGTCATGCGACCGGTGACCGCGCGTTGCGTGCAGCGAGCGCCTGCATGCGTGCCCAGTTACGCGTGACCGACACACTGGCGCGTTACGGCGGCGAGGAATTTGCGGCGCTGCTCGTACAGACGGAACGGAACTGGGCGGGGACGGTCGCGGAACGCGTGCGTCGCGCCGTGGCGCGCCTGGAAGTCCCCGACGACGGCGGCTCGCTCGTACCGCTCACCATCTCCATCGGACTGGCCAGCGTCGATCCGAGCGGCATTACCGATCCGGAAACGCTGCCGATGCGCTTGCTCGGTGCAGCTGACGCCGCGCTGTATGCCGCCAAACGCTCGGGCCGCGACCGTGTCGTTGTCGCGCCCGCCGTCGGCCTGCGATAGGGGCTTCGATAGGGCCTTCGATAGGCTTCACCGACTGAACCACCCGATCAGCAGCGACACCGTCACCACCGACAGCACCGTGGAAATCAGAATCGCGCGGGAGGCGACGGCCGCTTCGCGTCCGTAGAGCTGCGCGAGCATGAACGGCCCCGTGCCGATGGGCAACGCCGATAACAGCAGCGCGCTGTGGGCCCAGATCGCGGGAAGATCGAATACGCGGAATGCGAGGAACGCGGTGATCGCCGGCTGGAACACCAGCTTCAATCCGACGAGACGTCCGACGGTGCTCGCAATGCGAGGCGCTTTCGCCGCCCCGGCGCTCTGCGCGAGAAACATACCGATGGCGACGAGCGCGCAGGGGCTCGCGGCGCCGCCGAGCAGCGTGGTGAAGTGCAGCACCGGCGCGGGCAGCGCGAAGCCCGCCGCGGCCACCGCCATGCCGACGAAGGGCGAGACAACCAGCGGATTGCGGATCAGGGCGCGCGCGACGAACCCGGCGGTACGACGCCAGTTCGGCGTCGCTTGCAAATCCGTTTCGATGATGGCGATGGAGATCGCAAAGAGCACTGTGGCCGTAAGCAGCATGGCCACGACGACTGCCGGCACGCTGGCCGGACCGAACGCCACCAGACAAAGCGGCAAACCCATGAAACCCGCGTTCGGGTACGCCGCGCCCATGCCTTCGATGCTCGCATCGGTCAGGCGTGCGCGTACGGTGCGGTCCAGAAGAAGCGACAGCGCGAATGTCGCGGCCATGCCGCCGCCGAACGCGCCGAGAAAGCCCGGGTTGACGAGTTCCGCCCACGTGATCTGCGCCATCGACTGGAACAGCACGGCGGGCAATGCCAGGTACACGACAAAACGATTGAGCGCATCGAGTGCGCTGTCGCCGAGCCACGCCCGGCGTGCGCAAACATAGCCGAGAAAGATCAACCCGAAGACGGGGAACGCGGCGGAGATGACGGCTTGCACGGGGACAGTCCTTCAGTTCGAGGGTTTCAGACGCGCAAGCCATTCGCGACGCGCGTTGCCGCCGTCGGTCTCGGTATGTTGGCGCGCCGCGGATTCGGCACCGTCGGGATCGCCGGCCGCGATGCGCGCCACGATCTCGCCATGTTCGTGCCAGACAACTTCCTGCATCGGCAACGTGCCGAGCGTAGCCGCCATCGCGCGCATGATGTGCGGCCACTGCGGGGCGACCGTCTGCGCAATCAACGGATTGCCCGACGCGTCGTGCAGCGCCGTGTGAAACGCCACTTCCACACGTACCTGACGCGCCACCGGTGTGCCGCGCGTCATCGACATCCCGGCCGCGACAGTGTCCTGCAACCGTGCCAGCGCATGCTGCGGCAAGGCGCCTTCGGCCATGCGCGTGGCGGCAAGCCGTGCGGCCAATCCATCGAGCGCGGTGCGCACCTGATAAAGCTGACGCAAATGGTTCGCGTCGATGGGGGCGACCTCCAGTCCCTGACGCCCGCTGTCGCAAACCAGGCCATCGCGCTTGAGCAATTGCAGCGCATGGCTCACTGGCTGACGCGATACCCCCAGCGAATCGGCGAGTTCCGCCTGACGGATGCGTTCCCCCGGCGGTAGCGTGAGATCGGCGATGGCGTCGCGCAGGCGCGCGTACACCTGATCGATCAGCACCGGGGCGCTTGCGAGCGGGGAGAGGGGCGGAAGAGGGGAAAGGGGAGCGGCGGAGGCGCTGGGGATGTCCGCCTCGGTAGCGGACTCAGCGGCGGATTCGGCGGCGGACGGCATAGGGCGAAGGACGTTACCGGCATTGCCGGATTCCGTGATATTTGGAATTCCGAATTCTACGCCGATTGGCGAACGCTGGCCAGAAATTTTCCGGACAGCACTCAGCGCGCAACCACGCTTACTCGCTGGAATCGAGTTCGGGCGGGGACATCGAGGCGTTGGCGGGACTGGACGCCGTGGAGGCGGAGGAGGCGGAGCGCGCGGGCGTCTGAAGCAGGGCCTGCATGGTCGTGCGCGTGCGTTGGAGGCGGCGGGCGAGGGCCCACGCCTCGGCTTCGGTGGCGAAGAGCCCCACGATCAAATGCGGTTCGGCGGCGAAACCGTCGGAGAACAGGCCGATGTTCTTGGCGATCATTTCGCTGGCCCGCTCGACCGAGACAGTATATTGACGCGGCGAACGGTACTGATTGACGACTACGGCGAAGGCGCGGGAGAACGCGTCGGACATGCGCAGACCTCCTCTGTCGGCGGTGCGCCAGCCCCCGGCGTCTGCCGTGCAAGGGCGCGCACATGCGTTGCACTTCCGGTGATTGTAGGCGATGGCGCGATGCCCGTCGGCCCGAAAGGGACAAAACGATGTCGTTGGGCACCGGGAGATCGCGTCGCGGCGGCCGCCAAAAAAGAGCCGCCGAGCGGGTCGGCGGCGCAACAGAGAGGGTGACAGCGCAACCGAGGTTGCCGAAACGGAGCTTAGGGACCGGCGATGACAGCACCGTGACCGGGCATCGCGTTTCGATGGAGCGAACACCGCAAGCCACGCGCGCTCATGGGCCGTGGACGGGAACGCCGGGGAGACCGGGGAAACCGGGGAAACTGGGGGAATTGCCGCCCACCGCGCCGGAGCGCGTCGACGACCTTCCGCAGCCCTGCGGTGCCTGACGCGCGCCGGCTATACGAGCACGGGCAGCGCCTCCACGACAAGGAGCGCGACGAGCGCCCCGACGACCGCGCCGGCCGCGCGAAGACTATAGCGCGTGGTCCGGGTGGCAACGGGGATACCGCCAACGAGCAGGGCGCCGGCCACCGCCATCGGCAGGAACAAGGTCAGGTCGTAGAGATTGAAGTGGAATGCGGGCATCGTTCTTATCTCCTCTCCTTGGTGCCCTTCCACTATAGGACGGTGCGCGAGGATGCCCAAATTTGGTGCGGCGCACCATGTTGCAGACCGCGCAGAGGCTGGTGTGACGTGTGTCAGCGGCATCGGCATGTCCGCGCACGCCGCTCGGGTCCCCCCGCGCCTCGGGTCCCCCCGCGCCTCGGATCAGTCTTCCTGACGAACCGCGTGCATCTTGCGGCGAGCGTTCCACATCTCCATGTCCTTGCGTGTGCGCACGCGCTCGCCGACGGCAATGCCGGCCGGTTGTGCATGAGACGCCGACATGGCAGTATCGCTCGCCTCGCTGCGTGCCTGCACCATCATTACGAGCGTCAACAGCGAGGCGGCAAGCGCCAGTAGGATCAGCTTCATAAGGCCCCCGGTAAATCTCTGGTGAGTCTGGTCGTTATTTGCCGACGTCGTGCTACGTCGAGCCGACATCGTGCGTCGCTGCCGCTGCGCAGGGTGGTCGTACGGACCGGCCTTCAAGACGCCATGCCCGCGATGCCCATGCAGTGGTTCCATCTTGCATGCTGAGGGACTTCGCTGCCGCAGTTGCCTGACGGTCTGGGGCCTCGGGGTGTCTCACGCCGCAATTTTGCATCGGCGGCATCATAGCGTGTGAATGTGACAGCTTTCCGGGACTTCCCAAAACTCCACAGCCGGGCACGGGGCGGCACTGTGCAACGTGCAGTTGCCCATCCTTTACCGTATAGCGACGCGTGCAGCGAAAAGTTTAGAAATCATGACAATTTTCTACTGACATGGGCGCGCGTCGAAACGCGGCATACGTTCACCCGGGGCCGGGACAATGTCACGCGTCGCGTCGCGAGGTAAGATAGCTGCCATATCTTGCAAGAGGGCTCGCAAGAGGGCTCGCAACGGATCTCGCCAGGCAGCGCCGGTCGCCATGCCGCGCGTAGCCGGGACAAGGGCCGTCCCTTTGCCGACTTCCCGGACTTTCTCGTATATCGTCATGCTCGAACTCATTTCAGAACACCGTTGCTTCGGTGGCGCGCAGCGCTTTTATCGCCATACGTCGTCCGTCATCGGTCTGCCGATGCGCTTTTCCGTCTTCGTGCCGCCGCAGGCGCGCGACGGACGTGCCGTGCCCGCATTGTTTTACCTGGCCGGGCTGACGTCTACGGAAGAGACGTTCATGATCAAGGGCGGGGCGCAGTGGCTTGCCGCCGAGCATGGCGTGGCGCTGATTGCGCCCGATACGAGCCCGCGCGGGGCGGGCGTGGCGGGCGAGAGCGACGCATGGGATTTCGGCGTTGGGGCGGGCTTCTATCTCGATGCCACTCAGGCACCGTGGTCCACGCATTACCGCATGTACAGCTACATCGTCGACGAGCTTTATCGCCTGGTGACGACATCGTTGCCGGTCGATGCCGAGCGTATCGGCATCTTCGGCCACTCGATGGGCGGTCACGGCGCGCTGACGATTGCACTGCGCAACCCCGGCAAGTTCCGGTCCGTGTCGGCCTTTGCTCCGATTGCCGCGCCGATGCAGTGCCCGTGGGGCGAAAAGGCGTTCACTGGCTATCTGGGGACGGATCGCGAGACGTGGCGTCAATACGACGCGAGCGAACTGATGGCGAAGGCGGGACAGGCCGTTTTCCCGGGCGGTATTCTGGTCGATCAGGGGCTGAGCGATCAATTCCTCCAGGCGCAACTGCATCCCGACATCTTCGAGCGCGCCTGCCGTCAGGCCGGACAGCCGCTGAACCTGCGTCGTCACGAGGGCTACGACCACGGCTACTACTTCATTCAGACGTTCATGGCGGACCATCTGTCGCATCACGCCGAACATTTGCGCGCGTACTGATCCGCGCCGCCCGTCCTCCAGCGTGCGTTACACCGCGCGCGCTTCATAATGGCGCGAGGGGGCGACGATCTCGTCCTGCGCGCGCACGATCTCCAGTTCGTAGCGTCCGGCCAGATGGGTGACGGACAAGACGGCGTCGACCGCCGCCAGCGTGTGTTCGAACGCCTCACGAACCGTATCGCCCTTGAGCAGTCGCGCGAGAAACACGCCTGAGGTCAGGTCGCCTACACCGACCGGGTGACGCGAGAACGGATACAGCGGGCGAGCTCCATGCCACGCCTCGTCGTTGGTGACGACCAGCATCTCGAAGCTATCGGCGGACTTGCCCGCATATTCCAGATGCTTGACCAGCACCATCTTCGGCCCGCGAGCGAGCAGGGCGCGGCAAGCGGCAAGGGCGTCTTCGAACGTCTGGATGGGATGTTGCGACAGCTTTTCCAGTTCGAGGTGATTGGGCGTCATGATGTCCGCGACGGCGGGCATGTGCTCGACGAGATATTGCTCGATGCCAGGCTTGACCTGACATCCCTTCTCCGGATGCCCCATCACGGGATCGCAAAGATAGATCGCGGCCGGATTGGCGTACTTCACGCGCTGCACTGCGGCGAGCACGAAGCTTGCCTGCTCCGGCGCTCCCAGATACCCGGAAAGGACCGCGTCGCAATTAACCAGTTCGCCAATGTCGGCAATGCCGTCGACCAGCTTCAGAATGTCGTCGCTCGGCAGCGCCTGCCCCGTCCATTTGCCGTACTGCGTGTGATTCGAGAATTGCACGGTATGGATTGGCCACACGTTGACGCCGAGACGCCGCATCGGAAATTCGGCGGCGCTGTTGCCGGCGTGGCCGAACACGACGTGGGACTGAATGCTGAGAACGTTTTTCATCATGATGAACGCGGGAAGCAAAAACACGAAAAAAAACAAAACGCCCGCGAGCGGCACGTCTCCGAACCCCGGGTGAAGACGTCTGCGTTGCGGGCGTTGAGCGCCGGTGGTGCGGGCAACGGCGTATTTTGCCTTGCCGTGCCTGCGCCCGGCGGGCGACTTCCTTACTTCTTCGATGTGACGATGGCGTCGGCCACGTTCTTCGGCGCTTCGGCGTATTGCTTGAACTCCATCGTGTACGTGGCGCGCCCCTGAGTGAGCGAGCGCAGCGACGTCGAGTAGCCGAACATCTCCGAGAGCGGCACCTCCGCGCGAACGATCTTGCCACCGCCCACGATATCGTCCATGCCTTGCATGATGCCGCGACGTCCAGAGAGATCGCCCATCACGTTGCCCATGAATTCTTCGGGCGTTTCGACTTCCACCGCCATCATCGGTTCGAGCAGCACCGGGTCGGCCCGGCGCATGGCTTCCTTGAAGGCCATCGAGCCCGCCATGCGGAAGGCGTTTTCGTTCGAGTCCACGTCGTGGTAGGAGCCGAACGTCAGCGTGACCTTCACGTTGACGACCGGGTAACCGGCGACCACACCGTTGTTGAGCGTTTCGCGAATCCCCTTGTCGACGGCCGGAATGTACTCGCGCGGCACCACGCCGCCCTTGATGGCGTCGACGAATTCGTAAGGCTTTTCCTTGTCCGGTTCGAGCGTAATGACCACGTCGCCGTACTGGCCGCGTCCGCCCGACTGCTTGACGAACTTGCCCTGCACGTCCTCGACTTTCTTGCGGACGGTCTCGCGATAGGCGACCTGCGGCTTGCCGACGGTCGCTTCCACACCGAATTCGCGGCGCATGCGGTCGACGAGAATTTCCAGGTGCAGCTCGCCCATGCCGGAGATGATCGTCTGGCCCGACTCTTCGTCGGTCTGCACGCGGAACGACGGATCTTCCTGTGCCAGACGGTTGAGCGCAAGGCCCATCTTCTCCTGATCGCCCTTGGTCTTCGGCTCGACGGCCTGCGAGATCACCGGCTCCGGGAACTCCATTTTCTCCAGGATGATGACGTGGTTCGGGTCGCACAACGTATCGCCCGTCGTCGCCTCCTTCAGGCCCACGGCGGCGGCGATGTCGCCGGCGCGCACTTCCTTGAGTTCATGACGCGTGTTCGCATGCATCTGCAAGATGCGTCCGAGCCGTTCCTTCTTGCCCTTGAGCGGGTTGAGCACCGTGGCGCCCGACTCGATCACGCCGGAGTACACCCGGAAGAAGATCAACTGACCGACGAACGGGTCCGTCATGATCTTGAAGGCGAGAGCGGAGAACGGCTCGTCGTCCGATGGGTGACGCTCGATCTCGTTGTCGTCTTCGTCGTGACCCGCAATGGCAGGCACGTCGACCGGCGAGGGAAGGTACTCGATCACGGCGTCGAGCATGGCCTGCACGCCCTTGTTCTTGAAGGCCGTGCCGCACAGCATGGGGACGATCTCGCCCGCAACCGTGCGCTTGCGCAGCCCGCCCTTGATTTCCTCTTCGGTCAGGGGCTCGCCGCCGAGATACTTCTCGAGCAGTTCCTCACTGGCTTCGGCCGCGGCCTCGATCATCCTGTCGTGCCACGTCTGTGCCGTCTCCTTGAGGTTGTCCGGGATGTCGACGTAGTCGAACTTCACGCCCTTGGACGCTTCATCCCAGACGATGCCCTTCATCTTCACGAGATCGACCACGCCCTGGAAGTTGTCCTCGGCGCCGATGGGAATCTGAATGGGAACGGCATTGCCGCGCAGACGTTCGTGAATCTGCTTGTGTACGCGAAAGAAGTCGGCCCCCACACGGTCCATCTTGTTGACGAACGCGATGCGCGGCACCTTGTACTTGTTGGCCTGGCGCCAGACGGTTTCCGACTGCGGCTGCACGCCGCCGACCGAGTCGTAGACCATGCACGCGCCGTCGAGCACGCGCATCGAGCGCTCGACTTCGATGGTGAAGTCGACGTGTCCCGGCGTGTCGATGATGTTGATGCGATGTTCGGGGAAGTTGCCGGCCATGCCGCGCCAGAAGCAGGTCGTCGCGGCGGATGTGATCGTGATGCCGCGCTCTTGTTCCTGCTCCATCCAGTCCATCGTGGCAGCGCCTTCATGGACTTCGCCCAGCTTGTGATTGACGCCGGTGTAAAACAGGATCCGCTCGGTCGTCGTTGTCTTGCCAGCGTCGATATGAGCGCTGATGCCGATATTTCGGTAGCGCTCGATGGGGGTCTTTCGGGCCACAGTACACCTCTTTTCAGACGGTGGGGAAAAAGCATAGCAGCAGCCATCATACTCCAATGTCGCACGACTGCGCTGGGCGCTCCATCGCCCGCAAGGCCAGCAGACACGGGGCTTTTCGGGGACGTGCGAAGCGCGTGCAACGCCTCGCTGCGACCCTGCGGCAGCCCCGCGACAACGCGCCCGGCGACAGGGCCGGGGCGTGTCCGGGACTACCGGTCAACGCAACGAGACGCCGGCGCGCGCAGTGCGCCGTCACGCCACCTGACGCTGACGCGAAAAAGCGAGCACCGCGCCGCGCGGCCCGTTCGCGGCAACGTCTGCCTCGTCGTCGTACCCGCCCGTCACCGCATCGCCCCCGGGCAACCGGAAGACCGCCACGGCGTCGCGCAGATTGCGCGCCTGATCTTCGAGCGACCCGGCGGCCGCGGTGGCCTGCTCGACGAGCGCGGCATTTTGCTGCGTGACCTGATCCATCTGCATGACGGCAGTATTGACCTGCTCGATGCCTCCCGATTGCTCGCTCGACGCGGCCGAGATTTCTCCCATGATGTCCGTCACGCGCTGCACGGCCTGCACGATTTCCGTCATGGTGCGACCGGCGTCGCGCACCTGCGACGAGCCGTCTGCGACCTTGTGAACGGACGTCTCGATGAGCGACTTGATCTCCTTGGCGGCCGCAGCACTGCGTTGTGCGAGCGTGCGCACTTCGCCGGCGACGACAGCGAATCCGCGTCCCTGTTCACCGGCGCGCGCGGCCTCCACGGCCGCATTCAGCGCAAGAATGTTCGTCTGGAAGGCAATGCCGTCGATCACACCGATGATGTCGTTGATCTTCGTCGAGCTGTCGGCGATTTCCTGCATCGACGTCACCGCACGTTCGACCACACGGCCGCCTTCACCGGCGATTTCCGAGGCGTTCGACGCCAACTGGCTCGCCTGACGCGCGTTGTCGGCGTTCTGTTTGACGGTTGCCGTCAGTTGCTCCATCGACGATGCGGTTTCTTCGAGCGACGCGGCCTGCTCCTCTGTGCGCGACGACAGGTCGGTGTTGCCCGCGAGCAGCTGGCCCGATGCCGAGGCGATCGCGGCAGTGCCACTGCGCACACGCCGCACGATCTGATCGAGACTTTCATTCATGTGTTTGAGGGCCGCCATCAATTGGCCCGTTTCATCGCGGCTCGTCACATCGATACGGCTCGTGAGGTCGCCTTGCGCCACACGTTGCGCCACTTCGACGGCGCGTGCGATCGGCCGTGTGATGCTGCGCGTGACCGACCAGGCGGCCGCAATGCCGACCACGGACGCCAGCGCGCCCAGCGCAACGAGCAGCCATTTGGCGAAAGCGATGTCGGCGCTTGTCGCCGCGCCCGTCTCGTCGAGAATTTTCTTTTGGAAGGTGACCAGTTCGGCGGCTTCGGTCTGCATCTCGTCGAGCGCAGGCAGCGCCGTCTGTTGCACGATGCCGAGCGCGTTGTCGCGCTGGCCGGCGCTCAGTTCCGCGACGACAGCCACGCGCGCTTTCTTGAAGGTCTCGTTTTGCGCACGGATACTGCCGATCAGGCGCTTGCCGTTTTCCGTCGTGACGTACTTGTCGAGTACTGCTTGCGCTTCGGCCATTCGCGCGAGATTGGCGTCGATGCGTGCGTTGTACTTCTCGCGCTGCGCCGCATCGGTAGTCGTGAAGAATTCGAGCAGGCGGCGTCCATTGCCGCGCACCATGCCGTCGATGGTGTGCGCGGCATCGGCCTTGGCCCACGCGCTGTTGAGCAGTTCTTCATTGGCGCGCTCGATGGCGACGAAGCGAATCAACGTAATGGTCAGCATGCAGAGAAGCAGAACAAGCAACGTGCCGAATCCGATGGCCAGTCGGGTCCGGATCTTCAGGTCGGCGATGCGCATAGGGAATGACTCCTTTTAGAGATTTGATGCCAAGACAACACGGGTGACGTGAAGCTGTCGGCGTTTCGAGGAGTGGTCGCCGGTCTGCCGTGGAACGCGTCGATACCAGGGGGTAGGGCGCGACGCGACGTTGGCTCACGCGCCGGTCTTACACGTGTGACATGTCCGGCGACGCGTGACGGGGGGATGCGATGAAGCCAGTCCGTCTGACTTCGTATACGACACGAAATACGCGAACTGAAGGTTTCCTATGGCAAAACGGAGTAAACGACGAGACGAGCGACGAGACGAACGTCGCCGGAAAAATCGACGGGAAAATTAGAATATTCAGACAAAACGCACGGCATAAATCGGCGGTAAATGCGTCGACAGACTTTGCCATTGTTCGCCCGCGTTATCGCTGATCCATAGCGATCCGGTGGTCGAGCCCATCGCCAGCGTCCGTCCGCTCGCGTCGATGTCCATGCCATGGCGGTAAATCAGGTCGTACGACGGCGTTTCCGGCAGGCCTTGCGAGAGCGACGTGAAGGACTCGCCGCCGTCGCGCGTTCGTGTGACGACCAGTCGCGCGTCCACAGGGATGCGGCAGGCGTCGCGCTGTGCCGGTGCGAACCAGGCGATGTCCGGATCGTGCGGATCGACAACGACGGCGAAGCCGAAACTCGACGGTGCGGCCTGAATGCGTCGCCACGACGCGCCGTAGTCGAGCGTGCGGAAGATGCCGTTGTGATGCTGTGCCCAAAGGGCGTTGGGCGCATCGCGGCACTGTACGAGGCGATGGACGTCCTGCGCATTCGGATCGAGCCGGCGCTCCGGCGGCATGTAATCCGCTTCCATGCCCGAGGCGGCCAGCGCCCAGGTGTCGCCGCCGTCCCGTGTCCGCCAGACTCCACCGGTCGATACCGCGACCATCACCTGACGGCTGTCGCGCGGATCGACGCATATGGAATGAATGCCCGCATGGTCGTACCCGCCGCCCATCCACTCTGCGCGCTCGGGGCGGTTCCACAAACTCTCGACCAGTTGCCAGCTATGGCCATGGTCGCCGGAGCGAAACAGGCCGCCGGGAATCGTGCCCGCCCAGAGCACGCCGGGTGCATCGGGCCCTGCGGCTTCGAGCGACCACAGAAGGTCGACGCACGGGGCTTGCGAATCGTCCGGTGCGGTGTCCTGCGACGGGGCGCCGCCGGAGGATGCCTGAGGCGGTGTTTGGGGTGGTGTCTGGGGCGCAAACGCCGGTGGCGGCAACTCGGTCCACGTCTGCGCGTCTCGTGCGCGACACCATAGCTTGACGCCGAAGTGGCCGAGATTGAGCGCCGCGTAATCCGTGCCGTCGCGCGCGTCGTGCAGCACCATGCTGACCGGCTCCCCGGGAAAGTCCGGCGTGCTGGACATCAATCGCCATACGGCGCCTTCCCGTTGCCAGGTGAACAATCCCTTGCGAGTCGCGACCAGTAACGTCGCACCGGTGGCATGTTCCATGTTGCGTCTCCTTGGCTGGCGCGAAGCGCGTCGTCTCTCGCGCGCCTGCGTGGCTCTGCTATCGATGAGTGATGCCGCGTGTTGATATCCGTTTGCTGTCCGCCCGCTATCCGAGCCTCTATTCATCCGCTATCCACCCGCTATCCACCCGATAGCGCCTGTGCAACGTAGACACTGCTCGTGCCGGTGAGGCCGTCGCGCAGTGTGCGGCGGTCGCGTATCAATTTGCCGTCCACGAACACGGCAACGTGGGGACGCAATCGCCCCTGATCGTTGAACAGATAGCCGCGCAACCCTGGCGTGCGCGATACGCACTGGGCGAGCGCGTCATGCACGTCGGTGCTGTCGACTTCCTGCTCGTCTACGGACACGTGACGCTGGATGGCGGGGGCGAAAGTGACGATTGCCATGGCGTGATTTGTTGGGCGCCGTCGGCGTGGCCGGGGCGGACGGTCTGCGTCAATGGGACTTTCAGTGTAGACAATGAGGATCATCCGCACCGAGGTCGTCCCAACATTGTTGCCGGCGCGTTGCGCGTGCGCCGCGCTATGTATGACCGGAAATAACGCATGCTGCGGCCGTGCGTTGGATGCTGGGCGTTATTTGGTGTCCTTTGCATGACGCGTGGCGAGTTCCGATGCGCGTGGAGCGTTATCGCAGGGTGTGGCATCGCATATCGGACACTCCCCAACCCCATTCACCTCGTTATTGGTCACTATTGTCAATGTGCCCGCGAGCGAGGTGCCGCAGGCAATTACCGGGAGGCAGCGATGGCAAGACTCAAAGGAAAGGATATCGGCATGGGACGTTGGAACGACGCGGCGATCCGGCGTCAGTGGCGTCTGCACAAGGCGGGGGAGGAATCGAGTACTTCGGATCCGGCGGTCAAGCGTCCGCCGGAATTCGCGAAGTGCGAAGGGCATTTCGTCTGGAGTGTGAGGCAGGCGGCATTCATCGGCCGGCAGGACGAATCGACCGGTGGCGGCAGCCGGCACTATGTCAGCTGCACGGGGCAGGCACGGCGTTACGAAAGTGTGCAGCAGGCGAGGGCGGCGGGGGATGCGCTCATCGGCGACGTGTTGATCATGTACGGCTACGCCGCCAATGCCCCGCTATACATCGTGGGACGTTGACGGCGTGAGCGGGTATCGAGGTATCGGAGGCGGTGCGTGCCGAACGCTGCGCTACATGACAAGCGCGGCGGACATCGACCCGTGGAAATCACTTGCCAAGTTCGTGACCGATGACACCGCCGACGACGGCTCCACCGATCGTCCCGGCGGTGCTGCCGCCGGTGGCTTCGTGACCGATGACGCCGCCCGCTGCTGCACCCCCGAGCGTGCAGCCCATGATGGACGAACCCATCGCGAGCGCCGTGACGACAACGAGAATCGATTTCGTCATTTTCATGATGCGTCTCCTGTAGCCATTGCCGGCCGCGTGTCGCGCGGCGACATGAGTTCAGCATAGGGCGCCAGCGCTTTGCGCACTATCGGTTGCGACTGAATCGAATGTAGGAATGGGACGACAGGGAAATGGCGACGGGCGAGCGACCAGGTTGGCGCCAGAAACGACAAGGGCCGCACAGTGTGCGGCCCTTGCGATGCATCTGGTGGGGCGTGAGTGACTCGAACACTCGACCTACGGATTAAGAGTCCGCTGCTCTACCAACTGAGCTAACGCCCCGGAACTACCGGGAACAAAAAAGGCTGCAAGCGTCGCAGCCTTCTCGTACTTTGGTGGGGCGTGAGTGACTCGAACACTCGACCTACGGATTAAGAGTCCGCTGCTCTACCAACTGAGCTAACGCCCCGATGCTACCGGGAATAAAAAAGGCTGCACGGCATCGCAGCCTTTTTCAAAAATTCGTCTGGTGGGGCGTGAGTGACTCGAACACTCGACCTACGGATTAAGAGTCCGCTGCTCTACCAACTGAGCTAACGCCCCAACGAGACCGAGATAATATCGGCTCTTCCGCATGGGGTCAACCCTTAATGGTGAAAATCCGCAAAAAAGGTCTCAGGCGAGCAGGGGTACCAGCTCGAAGGCCAGTACGGCGAGTACCGCGCCCACGACAACGAGCAGGGAACGCCAGCACATTCGAATCACGCCCTTGCCTGGCATGGCGCCAACGACGATCGCACCGAACACCGCGATCGCAAACATGCTGACGAGTTGGGCATTGGAAAGGTGGGGCATGATCATGGCCGATCTCCCTGTCGCTGTGACGCGATTCAAGACGCGCCTTCAGTATAGAAAATGGCCTTCACCAAGCAAAGCGGCGCGGTGACCGGGGTTTCCCCAGTGACCGCGCCGCACTTTCGGTCTTTCGAAGGCGTCGATGTCTTCGACGCTTTCGAAGGTGCCGCTATTCCGGAAGGTCGAGAATCAGGATGATCGTCCATGCATCGTCGCCTTCATGATGGTACTGACGCTCCACCACAACGAACGGCTGCTTCTTGTCGCCCTTGCCGAGGAACATCACGTCGCCTTCCTGCGGCAGGCATTCGAGCGGCGGCAACCCGAGCGGGGTGTCTTTCGGAACGAGCCGCTCGGCCTTCTTCGCTGCGCGCTCGGTCCACTCGATATCTAGTTGGATGTCACTCACCGGATGATCCTGTCTATGCAAATTGAAACCGGCTGCATGGTAGCACGCAGCCTGCGCCGTCCACGAAACGGGAAACGAAAAAAGCCCGCTCCCCGGGGCGGAGAGCGGGCGAAAGTCCCATGCGATTACGGGGAACGCATGGCGACAGGAGACACGCCCGTGGGGAAAACCGTCGGCGCCTGCCGGGCCGTAAGGGAAGAGAACCGGCCGGAATGCATGACGATTTGCCCGTAACTTCATGGGCGGGCGTGGGCGCGCGCCTGTCGGCGGGACATCGGGGCGGACGATAACGTCTCGAAAGGAGATGGCGGGCTGACGAGGTAACGAGGCGACGCAGCGCAGGTCGACGATGCCGGTCAATCTGAGTGCGTCGCGTCATGTTGCCGGAGGCTGACAACATGACGAGGGACGGCACTGTCGCGCAGGCACATGCCCGCACAGCAGCTTACGGATTCGAGTACTTCATCTCGCCGTTCTGACGTGCGCGCACCAGTTCGTCGTAGACCTGCGTGCGCGTCTTGCCCGGCAGGTTCGCGTTGTTCATCGTCTTGAACGCCGGGTACTCATAGTCGTTTTGCGGAATCAGCCCCTGGGCGCGCGCTTCGATCAATTGCTCGCGGACTTGCTCACGCGTGAGCTGCGTCGTTTGCGGTACCCATGCGTACGGCGAGCCGTCGGGATAGGCGTCGCTGGTCAGACGCGATTGGGCGGATTGGGCGAATGCGGAACCTGCGGCGGCGGCCATCATGGTCGAGATCAATGCGGATGCAATCAGCTTGCGATTCATGGCGATAACTCCTGTTTTTCTGTGCTGCCGGGCGCGTCGTGCGCGACCGTTGAAGCCAGTCTATGCTTGTGGCTATCACGGAAAAACGGCAATTAAGCCAATAAATACTTACGCAGATCGCAACAATGTCCGGGAGGGTCCGTCCGAATGAGAATTCGAACCGATGACGAATCCAGGACGGGAGTACGCCATAAAAAACGCCACCCGAAGGTGGCGTCGTTCGTTCCCCGCCGTTCGTTGCTGCCACTCGCTTTTCGCTAAGTGCGCAGGCGCCCGCGACGATCAGCGCGTTGCGATAGCGACGGCCGCGCCCGCCATGACCGTGCCGGTGGCGCGGTTCAGTCGCTTGACGGCGCGTGCCGAACTCAGCAGACGCCGGGCGCGTGCGGCGAGTGCAATGTAGCTGCCGAAAACGATGGCGAGAACTGTCAGCGTGACGGCCACGACTTCGACATAACCGAGCGCCGTCACCCGCGCCAGGTCGAGCAGGTTGGGCAGCAGCGCGAAGTAGAACACGACGACCTTCGGGTTGCCCATCGTGACCGACAAGCCGCCAAGAAACAGTCGCCACGTTTTCTCGCGCGGCGCCGCCGCCATGGGTTCGGTCGGCGCAATGGCCGGGGCGTGCCACATCTTCCAGGCGAGATAAAGAAGATAGGCAGCCCCCGCGTACTTGATGGCGAGGAACACGCCCGAGAACGTATGCGCCAGTGCGGCGACACCGAGCACGGCAAGTGTGAGCCACACGACGTCGCCGATCGCCACGCCGGCGCTAAAGGCGATGGCGCCCTGTGTGCCGCGCCCGAGCACGCGCGCGACGATCGCCGCGATTCCCGGCCCGGGAGTGCCTGCGCCCACGAACAACGCGAGCGCAAAAGTCAGCAAGTGCGTCCAGTCCATCGTGCGTCTCCTCGCGTCGATGACGATCAGTGTTGTCCGAAAAGACTCAGGCACCCAGCCATGGCAGCCCGCGGAAGCACCAGCCGCTCACGTTCTTGCGATGGCCTTTACCGTCCTTGTCGCCTTCAAAGCCTTCGAGAATGTCGAACGACTGGACGAAGCCCGCTTCATAGGCGACCTTTGCGGCCGCCTTCGAGCGGGCGGCGCTGCGGCACAGGAACAGCAGCGGGGTGTTCTTGTCCGGCGTGTGCGAGGTGAGCTGTTCGAGGAAATGTTCGTTGGGTACGCCACCCGGGTAGCGCACCCACTCGACGTGTGCGTACTGACGGTCCGGCACTTGCGGGCGACCGACCCAATCGAGTTCGGCGCGCGTGCGCACGTCGATCAGCCGGACGCTGTCGTCCGCCGTCAACAGTTCCAGCGCTTCTTCCGGGGTGACCGCGCCTGCGTAGGCGAGTTGCCCCGTGGCACGACGTTGCATGGCTCGGTCGAGAATGGCTTTTGCGCTCGTTGTCATATTGCTGTGATCTCGTTGGTCGATGGTGATCCTTCATTCTAGCGTGCGGCAAACGCGAGAAGCACGTTTCGTGAAGGGTGGCGCTTTGGGCATTGCCCGAATATTTTCCGATTCCGGCGCACGGTTGTGTCGATGGCGCATTATGACGGTGCAGACGGGCGCACAACTTCGGATCGGAATCCCCGAACAAATGCACCTAAACAGTGCATAATTCGAAAGTGCTCCAAATTTGTGACATTTTGGTGCGCTACGCACCGAAATGGAGAATCGACGCCCGCCAGCGGGAATTCGGGGTTGGGCGCACCAGCATCGATTATTTCCTTAGAAATCAGTGGGCGGCGACGAGCGGCAACAGGCGAATTGGGCGTTGGCACGCTTCCTGCTTGTCAACGGCGAATCCGAACACGGAGTTCGTTAAGAGGGTGCGGCGACGCGGGCGATGAGCGCCGGCAGCGCCAGATTGAATCTTTCGGGAGATAGCATGAGCAAATCTGTGGCAGATGTGATGAACCTGGTTAAGGAAGAAGACGTCAAGTTCGTCGACTTCCGCTTTACGGACACGCGCGGCAAGGAGCAGCACGTCTCGGTGCCCGTGTCGCACTTCGACGCTGACAAGTTCGAAAGCGGCCACGCTTTCGACGGTTCGTCGATTGCCGGCTGGAAGGGCATCGAAGCCTCGGACATGCTGCTGGTGCCGGACGCCAACACCGCCTATATCGATCCGTTCTACGAAGAAAGCACGCTGGTGCTGACCTGCGACGTGATCGAACCGGCCGACGGCAAGGGTTACGACCGCGATCCGCGCTCCATCGCCAAGCGCGCCGAAGCCTATCTGAAGAGCACGGGCCTGGGCGACACCGCCTTCTTCGGTCCGGAGCCGGAGTTCTTCATTTTCGACTCGGTCCAGTGGAATACGGACATGTCGGGCACGTTCGTGAAGATCAATTCGGAAGAAGCGCCGTGGTCGTCGTCGAAGGACTTCGAAGGCGGCAACACCGGCCACCGTCCGGGCACGAAGGGCGGTTACTTCCCGGTCGCACCGGTCGACACGTTCCAGGACATGCGCTCGGAAATGTGCCTGTTGCTCGAACAACTGGGCGTGCCGGTCGAAGTGCACCACCACGAAGTCGCGGGCCAGGGCCAGAACGAAATCGGCACGAAGTTCTCGACGCTGGTCGAGCGCGCCGACTGGACGCAGATCCTGAAGTACGTCGTGCACAACGTCGCGCATAGCTACGGCAAGACGGCCACGTTCATGCCGAAGCCGATCGTCGGCGACAACGGCTCGGGCATGCACATCCACCAATCGATCTGGAAGGATGGTCAGAACCTGTTCGCCGGTAATGGCTACGGCGGTCTGTCGGAATTCGCGCTGTACTACATCGGCGGGATCATCAAGCACGCCCGCGCCCTGAACGCGATCGTGAACCCGTCGACGAACTCGTACAAGCGTCTCGTGCCGCACTTCGAAGCGCCGGTGAAGCTGGCCTACTCGGCCCGTAACCGTTCGGCCTCGATCCGTATTCCGTACGTTGCCAACCCGAAGGGCCGCCGCATCGAGGCGCGTTTCCCGGACCCGATGGCCAACCCGTACCTGGCTTTCTCGGCCATGCTGATGGCCGGTCTGGATGGCGTGCAGAACAAGATTCACCCGGGCGAAGCCGCCGACAAAAACCTGTATGACCTGCCGCCGGAAGAGGATGCAAAGATCCCGACCGTGTGCGCAAGCCTCGAACAGGCGCTGGAGTACCTGAACGAAGACCGCGAGTTCCTGACCCGCGGCGGCGTGTTCACCGACGGCATGCTCGATTCGTACATCGCACTCAAGACGGACGAAGCGCGCCGTGTGGCAATGACCACGCACCCGCTCGAGTTCGAAATGTACTACTCGCTGTAATCGAAGCGCTGCGCAGGGAATGCGCCGGCATGACGGAACGCCAGCGGCCGACCGTCATGCTCGACACGCACGGGGGGATGGCCGCGGCCGTCCCCCTTTTTTATCCGTCGCGTTCGGCGCAAGGGCATTCCCGTTTGGCTTTCTGTTTTTCCCTCATGGCTGCCGCAACGCATGCCATGAACTTATCGCCTCGAACCTAGATGAAAAGTGTCCGCGCTGGTGAGAAGGGGCAGACGAAGCGAGCCGCGCAGGCCGCCGCCGACAATTCTTCTCCCACCGATTTGACGACCGGCGCCGCCCAGGCGGCGGATCCTGTGGACGGCGCGCATTCCGGCGGCACGGCCGGGGCGCCCGCTCACGTGTCTGCGTGGCATGCGAGCGTCGATCCATGGGAGGCGAAGCTTGCCGCAACCGGGATTCTTCCGGGACTGGAGGCATTGCCGACGGTGCTGTTGGTCCTGGAGAAACATACGTTGCGTGTCGTCTTCGCCAATCCGGCCGCCGAGGCGCTGCTCGCGCTGTCGCGCCGCTCGCTCTCGCAGATGACATGGAACGACGTGTTCACGAACGGTGAAGTGCTGTCGTCTACGATGACGGAGCTCATCGCCAATCACTTTCAGACGACGCGCCTCGATTTGGTGCTTGAGCGCACTGCGCAGGAGCCCCTGCATACGCATGCCATCGTGGCGGCACCGGAAGCGGCCCCCGATTTCGTGATCGTCGAACTGATCGAGAACGAACAGAAACTGAAGAACGAACGCGAAGAGCGGATCATCGATCAGGCGTTGATGAACAAGCAGCTCATTCGCAATCTGGCGCACGAAATCAAGAACCCGCTCGGCGGGATTCGCGGTGCCGCGCAGTTGCTGGAGTTCGAGCTCGATCAGCGTGAGTTGCGCGAGTACACCCAGGTCATCATCAAGGAGTCCGACAGACTTCAGACGCTCGTCGACCGCCTGCTGGAGCCGCACCGCCATCCGTATATCGCCACGGATGTGAATATCCACGAAGTGTGCGAGCGCGTGCGTTCGGTGGTGCTCGCCGAATTCCCGCAGGGCTTGTCGATCGAGCGGGACTACGACGTGAGTCTGCCCGACTTTCGTGGCGACAAAGAGCAACTCATTCAGGCGCTGCTCAATATCGTGCGCAACGGCGCCGAAGCCCTGCGCGAGCAGATCGCGCGTGGCGACGCCCGTATCGTATTGCGTACACGGGTGGCGCGAAAGATCACGATTGCCAAGCGCTTGCACAAGCTGGCATTGGAATTGCATGTGATCGACAACGGGCCCGGCATTCCTGCCGACATTCGCGACCGCATCTTCTATCCGCTCGTCTCCGGGCGCGAGGGAGGGAGCGGTCTGGGACTCACACTGGCGCAGTCGTTCATACAGCGTCACGACGGTCTCATCGAATGCGAAAGCCGGCCCGGACGGACGGATTTTCGGATCCTGCTGCCCCTGGGCTGATGCGGCCCTCACGCCGTCGGCCGTAACACGTGCGGCCGGGCATAGACGTTACACGGTGAACAATGAAGCCGATCTGGATAGTAGACGACGACCAATCGATTCGATGGGTGCTGGAAAAGGCACTCTCGCGAGCCAACCTGCCGGTGCGCAGTTTCACCGGCCCGCGCGAAGCCAGCGCGGCGCTCGAACACGACTCGCCGCAGGTGCTTGTCTCGGACATCCGCATGGCGGGCGGCTCCGGACTCGAACTGTTGCAAACCGCCAAGCAACGGCATCCCGGATTGCCGGTCATCATCATGACCGCGTTCTCGGATCTCGACAGTGCCGTGGCGGCTTTTCAGGGCGGAGCGTTCGAATACCTTGCCAAGCCGTTCGACGTGGATCGTGCCGTCGAACTGATTCTGCGTGCCGTCGAAGAAAGCCTTCGTGAAGCCACGGATGACGAGCGCATCACCGAAGAGCCCGAAATTCTCGGGCAGGCGAGCGCGATGCAGGACGTTTTTCGCGCCATCGGCCGTCTGTCGCATTCGAGCGCGACGGTGCTCATCACCGGCGAGTCGGGCTCGGGCAAGGAACTGGTCGCGCGTGCGCTGCACCGTCACTCGCCGCGCGCGTCGGGTCCATTCATTGCGCTCAATACGGCGGCAATCCCGAAAGACTTGCTGGAGTCCGAACTGTTCGGCCACGAGCGCGGGGCATTCACGGGCGCGCAGGCGACGCGTCGCGGACGCTTCGAGCAGGCCGAAAGCGGCACGTTGTTTCTCGACGAAATCGGCGATATGCCGCTGGATTTGCAAACCCGTCTGCTGCGCGTGCTCTCGGACGGCAATTACTACCGGGTCGGCGGGCACAGTCCGATCAAGGCGAACGTTCGCGTGATCGCGGCCACGCACCAGAATCTCGAAGACCGTGTGCGTCAGGGGCTGTTTCGCGAGGATCTGTATCACCGACTGAACGTGATTCGCCTGCGTCTGCCTTCGTTGCGCGAGCGCAGCGAGGACATTCCGCTGCTGGTGCGTCACTTCCTTCAAAAGAGCGCACGCGAACTGGGTGTCGAGACGAAGCGGATCAGCGAAGCCGCGCTCGCGCATCTGACGCGTTTTCCGTTCCCGGGCAACGTGCGCCAATTGGAAAACCTCAGCAACTGGCTGACGGTCATGGCGCCTGCGCAGACTGTGGAAATCAAGGATCTGCCGCCGGAGTTTCAGACAACGGCGCCGATGCCGGGGGCGTCGTCGGCGCAAAGCGCTTATCCGGGGACGGCGGCGGGCGGCGCGGCGGTGCCGACGTCCGGCGGCGGTCATGCCGGATACGGCAGCGCCGGCAACGGATCGTCGGCGCCTGTCGCAGGCGGCGGCAACGTGATGGCAACGGGCGCTGTCGGCCCTGGCGAGACGGCCGGAGTGTCTGGCATGCCGGGCGCCGAGAGTTGGGAGCCGATCTTGCGTCGCGAAGTCGCCCGGCTGCTGCGTTCGGCGTCGCCGGATGTGATGGATCAGCTGACGCGTCGCTTCGAAACCGCGCTGATCAACGAAGCGCTCGACTTTACCCGGGGGCGCAAGGTCGAAGCGGCGAGCCGTCTGGGCATCGGTCGTAACACCATCACGCGAAAGATCCAGGAGCTCGGACTGGAATCCTGAAACTGGAATCCTGAAGCAAAACGGGGTAGGCTCCTTTGTTTCCTCACATCGCGACAAGGGAGCCGTAACATGGCAAGACGTATCCTGTTGACGGGCGCTACCGGACAGGTCGGCTGGGAGTTGGCACGTTGCCTGCAAGGCATGGGCGACGTGCATGCCCCCGGGCGAAACGAAATGGATCTGCTCGATACCGACAGCGTCGCGAAGACCTTGCGCGACTTTGCGCCCGACCTGATCGTCAATCCGGCCGCTTACACGGCCGTCGACCGCGCCGAGACGGACGAAGCGGCCGCGTATCAGGTCAACGCGGTGGTGCCCGGCATCATGGCCGAAGAGGCCCGCCGTCTGGGTGCCCTTGTCGTGCATTACTCCACGGACTACGTTTTCGACGGCACTTCCGCAACGCCGTACCGTGAAGACGAACCCACCAATCCGCAAAACGCCTACGGCCGCACCAAGCTGGCGGGCGAGGCGGCGATTGCCGCGAGCGGCGCAAACCATCTGGTGCTGCGAACCAGTTGGGTGTACGGCACGCGCGGCGCAAACTTCCTCTTGACCGTACAGCGACTGGCCCGCGAGCGCGACGAACTGCGCATCGTGGCGGATCAGCATGGCGCACCAACGTGGTGCCGCACGATTGCCGAGCTGACGTCGCAAGTGCTGGCACGGGGGCTGACCGAGACGGGCGTCGACGCCGATTTCTGGCGCGAGCACGGCGGCCTGTATCACATGACAGCTGCGGGACAGACGACCTGGCACGGCTTCACCGAAGCCATCCTCGATCTGACAGTGCCGGCGAAGCGCCCGAACGTTGTGGCGATTCCGACGTCCGCCTATCCGCTGCCTGCCAAGCGGCCCGCGTACTCGGTGCTCGACAACGGCAAGCTCGCGCGTCGGTTCGGCTTGCGTGCGCCCGACTGGCGTGACGCGCTCAATCTCTGTCTCGCCTGAGGCGACGACCGTCTCGTTCCGGGGATGCGGCTAAATCGGAAATTCCTCAGCCCGCAATTCCCGCGTCTTTCGGCAACATGGTGGCTTTTTGCGCATGCGCACAGACGCGTGCCGAGGAGCGATACATCATGCCGTTTCAACACACGGTTTCATTCGATGGGCAGACCCCGGCCAGTGCGTGGGCGCCGGATCCCGATGCACGCGTGCGAACGGGCGGCCTTGGCGGCGCGGCTTCTTCCGATCTGATGGCCTGCAGCGCGGCGCCTCCCCCGGCGCTGCGTCACGCGATCTTGCGCGCCGATGCCGACGAGCGACGCGAGATTCTGCTCCAGGTGGTATGGCTGACTCACGCGCTTGCGCAGGCGACCGGTCGCCGGTGTCCTGCTCCCGAACGCCTGTGTGGGGCGGAAGAGGCATCCCGGGGTGAATTGCGCTTCGATCGCGCCGCGCTCGAACAGGTGTGGGGCACAAGATTTTCGCATCTGCGGCGCGATGCCCGCGCGGCGGACCTGGCACGCGATATGGTGACGTGGTGTTCGGCAAGCCGCGACGCCGCCTCGCTCGCCAGCCAATGGCACTGGTTTCCCGCCACGGAGCGGGCCTGGCTCAACGTGGCCGCGTTTGCCCATTTGCCGATGCGCGAGTGGCCGGCCCGGCTCCTGAGCGCGGCGTTGACATTGTCGAATTTGCGCGACGCCGTGCTGCCCGATCTCTCGCTCGCCGGTGCCGATCTTCGCGGCATTCGGGCGCCCGGCGCGCAGTTCGGCGGCGGACTGTTCAACGGCGCGCTGTGGTGCGACGCGTCGCTGCGCCGAGCGCGATTCGAGTTCGCGAATCACGTGAACGCCAATTTCGAGGGCGCGGACATGCGCGATATCGGTTTTCGCGCGACCGACCTGAGCGCAGCCCGCATGGTGGAGGCCGATCTTCGCCGTGCGTCGTTTGCGCAGACGGTCATGAGTGGTGCGGACCTGAGCGAGGCACGCTGCGAGGGCGTAGTGTTCGCCAAGGTACGTGCCGACGGCGCGGCATTCCATCGGGCGCAGTTGCATGGCGCACACATGACGGACAGCAGCGCTAGCGGAGTGTCGCTCGTCGGTGTCAAGGCGAAGCGTTCGCGGTGGACGTCGGTCGCGATGGGCAACGGGAGAGCCGCGGGGGCCGATTTGCGAAGTGCCGAATTCCGCGAATGCGATCTGCTCGGCTGGGACGCGCGCGGAGCCATCCTCAATGGCGCGTACTTCGAAGCGTGCGACATGCGCGGCGCGCGATTTTCCGGAGCGAGTCTCAAGCGCATCGCCATTGGGCCGGGTTGCGACCTTCGCGGATCGCAGTGGCACGATGCCCGTCTTCGACTCGACGATGCCCGGTTGCGCGGGTTGCCTCCCGCCGAGCTCGATGCCGTCGTGCAATCGTGGATGACGTTTCCCGTCGATCAGCCAGCGGCGCGTGCGAGCATTTTCCTGCAACTGCTGTCGGCGCTTTCGCGTCGGTCCGGCTGCGCGGCAAGCGGACATGAAACGGCTCCGTCGCTGCATCGACTCCCCGAGCATGTGCAACGTAGCGACTGGCTGGGTCGCGTGCTCGCCACGCACGGAACGATGGACGAGCAGGGCGGGCTCGGCGCGCACACGGCGTTTGCCGCGCTACATGCGCAATGGGTAGCGCATCGATTGGGAGCGCTTACGGATGAGCGGCTCTCGTGCGAGCAAGCGCAATGGGCGTTACCCGCGCTGATGAGCGCGTTGCACCGGCGATGTACCTCGCCATCGCCGACGACGGTCTGGCCGCTCGCTGGCGCGATGACCCAAATCCTTTATTGGGAGAGAGAGGTCGCGGCTGGCGGGAGCGGTGTTGGCGAGGCACGCGCCGAAGCGCTACGTGCGGCGTGGTTCGAAGCGCTTCCGCAGCAGGTGCCTGTAGCGCTATCGGCTGACGGCATCAACGCATTCGACCCGGCGTTTCTCGTACTGATTCGCGCCGATGGTGAAGTCGCGGCTCGCTTGCCGAGAGCGTTGTTTGCGGGGGCGTTGGGATCGTTGGCGGCCGGGCGGGTGAAGGACGGGGGTGTGGCGTTTGCGCATGATCCATTGCCCGGCTGGCGGTGGGTTGGCGCGCGCGTGGTGGTTCGCGACGCGGCGTCGCCCGACGATTTCGTGCCAGGGACAATGCGGAATCTTCAAGGCTTGCTGCGCGGGTTTGGGTGCCTCGCCAACATCTGGCCGATCGAGTGTTCGCTCGAAGCATTTGTCCGGCTCGTTGGACGTTGGCTCGGAGAGGAGGCGCAGAGCAGGGCGAGTGCTGCCTGTCTCGGTACGTGGCGTGCGCCAGGCGAGATGGGCACTGCGGGCGCGGCACCGTCGCCGGGCTTGTCGCGATCGTTCTCTTCATTGCCGTCGCCATCACCATCGCACCCATCGCACCCATCGCACCCATCGCACCCATCGCACCCATCGCACCCGTCACACCCGTCACACCCGTCACACCCGTCACACCTGTCACACCTGTCGCCTTCATCGAACTTGCCGCACGCAACGCACACGTCGCAGACCTCGCTCAGTCTCGCCGACCGGATGGCGACGCTGGTCGGCGAGCCGGCATCGGCCGAGCATGCGAGACTGCGAATCGCGGCGCACGCCGACATCGAAGAGATTTTTCGTGAGTTACCGGTCCTGGCAACGTCGGCCGATGCACCGTTGAACCGCGCGGCGGCGCGCCGGGTGCGACTGGTTTCGCTAGTGGCGGGATTCGCATGGCTGGCAACGCAGCCGGAGTGGTATTTGTCCACGGAGCCGGCGCGCGCGCGGGGCGAGACGCTGGAGAGCATGCGCCTCGCGTGTCGCCGCTACGCGCTGGCGATGCTCAACGAGACGACAATGGGCGACGCGTTATGGCGCCGGTTACCGCAAGCGGCGACATTGCGCGCGTGCCTGTCGAACGACCTAAGTTCGTCACGCCAACTGGCGCAATCGTTGAGCGAGTGGCTGACGTGCGCGGACATTCGTGAGTTGCCGGGGTTGGCCATGGCGTGTCGTCACACCTTGCCGTGGTTCTGGGCCGTCCGTTTTCCACTTCCCCCGGACGTGACGCGTCGGGCCGTGGCGAACTGCGCGCCGGCTTCAGGCGACGCCGAATCCGCAACGGGCCTGAGCGGAGGAACGGATGAGACGAAAGGGGCAAACGCAGGGGGCAACGGCCGCGGCGGTGAAGCAGGCGCGCGGCAAAATGTTCGAAACCGGAATGAGCGACGAAATGAGGGCCGGTTTGCCTGATATTCCGTGATCGGAATCACAGTGCTTTCGTGGTAAAAATACGTACGCGCAATGCGTTGCCTCCACGGGGTGACGCTTCCTGTCGGCGGGCGCGTGACATTGCTGCAAGTTGGCGACATTTGTGAGGTTTTGGCCGCGGATGCCGGCGCGTAGAGGGTCGCCCAAAGATGCGATCCTACGGGCCGGAATGCGGGGAAGGCCAAAGCCTTGTTCCCAGACTCTCAGGGGTTTCGTACCCGACCAGGCATCATGCACTCGACCTGTATTGCGTCAGGCTATCCGGGGTTCGTGGCGGTCAATCGCCGCGAGCTTGACGCACATGCTCCACTTTCCTGGCCTTTGTTCGACGCGGACGGCACACCGTTGCTCGCGGCGGGTGAGCGATTGCCATCCGAAGCCGATCTCGATTGGCTCTTCACCATGTTTGCGCCGCATCGGCCACTGCCCGAGGCCGCGACCACAGGCGAGGCTGCCGGCCGCACGGAGGCGGCAAATTCTGCGGGTTCGGGGGCGTCGTCCGGCACAGGCACGTCGACGGTCTATCTACATGGTTTGCCCGTTCCGCTACCGATTGGCGCGTGGCTCCAGGTGCGCGTCGCGCCTGATGCGCAGACGGCGCGCGTGCGCGCCAGACTGATCGGGCGTGCGCCTAACGGCATGCTCATCATCACGCCGCCGTCGGCGGGCGAGACGCGTTTGCCGGTGCTCGCGGGCGACCGGCTGGCGCTGTGGACTTTTCCCGGGGACAACCTGTACGAATTCACTTGCGACGTGCACAGCGTGCATCAGGGGCCCTTCGATTACGTGGTGCTGTCGCGTCCCTCTCAAGTGCGCGAAACGCCGGTGCGCCGTACGCCGCGCGTAGACACCCGGCTTGTGGCACGTCTGTCGCCTATCGACGAGACCTCGCGCGCGTCGTTCCGGCGGTTGTTGGCCGACCCGCAGGACACGCCCGAGTGGCTCGTGCTGGTGCGCGACATCAGCGCGGACGGCGCCGGCATTGTCGCAAAAGCCCCGTTGCCCGAGGGATGTACTCACGTCGCACTGCAATTTCGTGTGCCGATCGGCGCCGACATCGTGCCTATCCTGGGGATGGCGGTGGTGCGGGGCGTGGAAGGACCGCGCACCGACGGCACGTGGACCTACGGTCTCGAATTCGTGCAAATGGACACGCGCAACAAGGCGGCGATTCGCTGCTTCGTGTACGAGTCCCGCCTGACGGATCCGCGCGCCAGTCACTGACACGTACGTGGTGCACTGTCAGGAAAACGGCACCCGCGGGTGCCGTTTTCCGTGTTGGCCCGGTTGCCTGCCGAGATGTGCGTCAGTCCTTGAACGTGGCCACCACCGGCGTGTGATCCGACGGCTGCTCCCAGGTGCGGGGCACGCGGTCGATTTCGCAACCGGTGCAGCGCTCGGCGAGGGCGGCGGAGGCAAGGACGTGGTCGATGCGCAGCCCGGCATTGCGGCGGAAGGCGCCCATCCGGTAGTCCCACCAACTGAAAGTCTTCTCCGGCTGCTCGAACATACGGAACGTGTCGCGCAACCCCAGACCTTGCAGACGCGCAAAAGCTTGACGTTCCTGCGGCGACACCAGATTGCAGCCTTCCCATTTCGCCGGATCGTGTACATCGCGATCTTCGGGAGCGATGTTGTAATCGCCGAGCAGGGCGAGTTGCGGGTGACGTTGCAATTCGCCCGACAGCCAATGCGTAAGCGCGTCGAGCCAGTTCAGTTTGTAGGCGAACTTGTCCGATTCGAGCGACTGGCCGTTGGGAAAGTAGCCGCAAACCACGCGCACACCGCCGACAGTCGCCGTGATGAGACGCTGCTGTTCGTCGGGGAAGTTGGGCAGGTTCTTCACGATGTCGGTCGCTTCGCCCACTTTCGCGTGATTGACCAGCAGCGCGACGCCGTTATAAGTCTTCTGTCCGGTGAAGTGCGACGTATAGCCGAGCGCGGCGATCTCGGCAACCGGAAAGTTCTCGTCGGTCAGCTTCAGTTCCTGAAGACAGAGGACGTCGACCGGATTGCTGCGCAGCCAATCCTGCACGTGACCGATGCGAACCTTGAGCGAGTTGATGTTCCAGGTGGCAAGTTGCATGTATTTCCTTGGAGAGTGTGCGCCTGGCTCAGGCCTTGTCGGCCGGTAATTTCGGCACGCCGACGAAGTCTTCTAGCGAAAGTCCCTTTTCCCTGAGCAGGGCTTCAAGCACCGGTTGCATGCGGCCGAGGCTTTCCTGCACGGCTTCGCGCACCGTGTCGACCACCACCTGCGTGCTGCGCTCGATCTCGATATTGACGCGAGCGCCGGCGCCCTTGTCCTCGAACGTCGTCATGCGGCGCGTCTCCGGAATCAACCAGACTTCGAACCAGCCTTCCTGTCGATTGACCTCCGAGACCGTCAGGCTTGCACCGTTGATCGCGATATAGCCTTTCGCGAAGACATATTTGCGGAATGCTTCGGGAATGGCGATGCGCAGCACACGGTTCGTATCCGAAGTCCGCACGCTGATGATGTCCGTCGAGAAATCGATGTGACCCGAGAGCGGATGACCGCCGATCTCCGCGCCATCCTTGGCGGCGCGCTCCACGTTGACCCGCGCGCCGGGGCCGAAACTGCCGAGCGTCGTCACGTTCAGACTCTGAAGGATGACGTCGAAGGAGGCGGCATTCGGCGAGAGCAATTGGGTGACCGTCAGGCAGCAGCCATCGACGGCGACACTGGCCCCGAGCGTGAGGTCTTCGCAGAAGCCTTCGGGAAACGCCAGTTCGAGCGTGCGCATGCCGTCTCGATCTTCGATGGACGACAGCGTAGCCGTGCCTTGAACAATTCCGGTGAACATCGTGATGTCGGTAATAAGAGTCGTGGGTTGCTATGCCGCAGTATTCTACTGCGTAGCGACGATATGCCGCTCGTCGTGCGTCGTGCTACGATGCCGCCTTTTCACGGGATCTCGACAGATCGCTATGGGTTTCGAAGGCTGCCTGCTGGCGGACGACTTTTACTATTGGGCGGAGACGTCGCCCGCGCCGGACGGGCGGTTTTACGGAGTGGTGCATTTTACGGGATGGCGCGATGTGGACGACGTCATCGAGTCGCTGGACCCGCCGCTGACTCACACCACGCCGGTGGCCCATCGCTGGGCGGGCGACGCGCTCGAAGCAGCGCACGCGCTGGCAAAGACGCTGGCCGCCGAGGGCGAACTGGGCATCGAACCCTGACCGGCCAGTGACGCCCGGACGCACGTTACCCACACGGGGCGACCTGGATATTCAAGCCATCGGGGCACGCCAGGCACTCCAAGCATCACGGACAGCACTATGACTCAGACTAAATTTGAACTTCAGAAGCGTCGCGGCCTGAAGATCGACGCCGGTGTGCGTCGTGGCCCGCCGACGGGCAAGACCGTGGGGGCACGGGGCAAGCGCGGCGCTGGCGGCAGCAAGCTGCTGGGCGCGTTGCTCGGTGCGCCGTCGGAGGAGCCGGGGACTACCGGCGCCGAGAAGACCGTTGAGCCAGGGAAGTCGAAGGCCTGACGGCATTCCCCGCTGACGGTATGTCGCTCTCGACCCGCGCGTCCGCGCCAGGTCTTTGCAACGTTTATCGTCGATTCAAGGGGCGATTCAAGGGGCAATCAAGGGGCAATTCAATAGCGAATCGCGCAGCATTTGGCGCGGCAATTCAAGGCGTGGCGCGCGGGAAGATTCGCACACCGTTCAGGGTACGATCGCCAGGAACAGGAAGGCGGCGAACAGCACCAGGTGAACGGCACCTTGGAGCACCGTGGTGCGTCCGGTACCCAGCGTAATCACGCCAACGAGCAGCGTTACCGCGAGCAGGACCGTTTCCTTCGGCGCAAGTCCAAGCTCGATCTGTTGATCGAGCACCAACGAGACCGCGGCCACTGTCGGAATCGTCAGTCCAATGGACGCCAGCGCCGAGCCAAGCGCGAGATTCAGGCTCGTCTGAAGCTTGTTGGCCCGGGCCGCGCGCAACGCCGCCAACCCTTCGGGCAGCAGCACCAACGCGGCAATCACGATACCGACGACCGCCTTGGGCGCGCCTGCCACCGCCACGGCCTGCTCCACGGCGGGCGAGAGTTTCTTCGCCAGTCCCACCACGGCCACCAGCGCCACAACCAGCAATCCCAGACTCAGCACGGCCGTGCGGCGCGAAGGCGGCGGCACGTGCACCTCTTCGCTGGGGGCTTTCGCGAGGAAGTAGTCGCGATGGCTGATGGTCTGCACGAACACGAACACCAGATAAAGCACGAGCGAAATCATGCCCTCGAACGCCAGTTGCGAGGCCGTGAGGCCCGGCCCGAGCACCGAACTCGTGTAGTTCGGCAACACCAGCGTAAGCACGGACAACGCACACAGCACGGCGAGCGCGGCGCTCGCGCCTTCCACATGAAAACCCTGCGTGTGGTGGCGCACCCCCCCGAAGAGCAGGCACAACCCGACGATGCCCGTCGAGACGATCATGATGGCCGCGAAGACAGTATCGCGTGCCAGCCCTGCCTTGTCGGGGCCGCCGGAGAGCATGACCGAGACGATCAGCGCTACTTCGATGATGGTCACGGCCACGGCAAGCACCAGCGTGCCGAACGGCTCGCCGACCTTGTGGGCGACGGTCTCGGCGTGATGCACGGCAGAGAACACGGCCCCGGCAAGGGCGGCCGCGCAGAGCGTAAGCGATGCGGCGTTTGGGAGAAATCCGGCAACACCGAGGGCGACGAGTGCCACGATCGGCATGTACATCGTCCAGTGGCCCAGCTTGGCGGTCTTTGAGGAGGACATCGTCGGAGACTCCAGAATTCGGTCAACAGGGGAAACGGCTGGGTGCGGCAGATCAAGCGACGGCGGGAACCTTGCCCCGATGAGAACCTCGGAGCGACGAATCATGGTCGCAGAAAAGTGACACCCCGACAACAGAAAGGCGTTGACTTGCCGCGACACGGGACACGTGTCGTAAATCCATCGAAAGCCGCATGGACAAACGATCTTGCGCGACCACGCTTTTGACTCCGAGTGGGAATTCGCCGAGAAATTCCATAGGTCGAATGGCGATAAGCGAAAGAAGGCGAGGACACAACGCGGTAAGCGGCTTTTCGCGTTGACATCCAATGCGTGACGGGCGTACTGTTCGTTCATTGGTCTTACCACTAAATGGCGTCATGTCGTTCGATCCCATCGTGCAGGTTTCCGTCTCGGAGCAGGTCGCGCAACGCCTGCTCACGATGATCCGTACCGGACGACTCAAACGCGGCCAGCAATTGCCGCCGGAGCGCGATCTGGCGAGCATGCTCGGTGTCGGTCGTCCGGCGGTTCGCGAGGCGATCCGTGGACTGGCCCTGCTCGGATTGCTGCGTATCCGGCAAGGGGAGGGAACGTTCGTCGGCTCGCTCGAAACGCGCGAACTGCTCGAACCGCTGGAGATGGTGATCGAGCTGAACGCGGGCACGCTCGAAGCGTTGTTCGATGCCCGGCTGGTCATCGAGCCCGGGGTGGCGGCGTTGGCGGCCACGCATATCGGAGACGCGGACATCGCGCGTCTGCATGCTCTCGTCGCCGACGAGCAATCGCTGCTGGGCGATCCCGAAACCTTTTCGGCGGCCGACATGGCGTTTCACGAAACGATCGTCGACGCGTGCGAGAACCCGTTTTTGCAGAGCATCGCGAACAGCCTCTACCTGCTGGGCAAGAAGAGCCGACGTGTGACGTCGCAAGTGGAGGGCGTGCTCGAGCGCAGTCTTCAGGACCATCGCGAGATTCTCGGCGCGCTGGAGGCGCGCGATCCCGAACGCGCGGCGCGGGCGATGCGGCAGCATCTGTGCCGCGTACGTGATGCGTATGCGGCGTCGGCGAACCTCCCCGATCACGAAACCCACTCGCTTACGAGGAGACGCTCATGACTGGCCGGCTGGCGGGAAAAACCGCCGTCATTACGGCGGCGGCACAGGGCATCGGACGCGCCTGCGTCGAAGCCTACTTGCGCGAGGGCGCACGCGTCATCGCGACGGATCTTAACGCAGGCGCGCTCGCGGCATTGGACGGGCACGCCGAGCTGGTGCGTCGTGCGCTGGACGTCACCGACCGTGCGGCCGTGGGCGCGCTGGCTCGCGAACTCGGTGCGATCGACGTGCTATTCAATTGCGCAGGTTTCGTGCATCACGGCTCGATTCTCGAGTGCGACGAAGCGGACTGGGACTTCTCGTTCGATCTGAACGTGAAGAGCATGTACCGCACGACGCGGGCATTTCTACCCGCCATGCTGGCCGCCGGTGGCGGGGCGATCATCAACATGTCGTCGGCGGCTTCGAGCGTGAAGGGGGTGGCCACCCGCTGCGTCTACGGCGCGAGCAAGGCGGCCGTGATCGGGTTGACGAAATCCGTGGCGGCGGACTTCGCCGCGCGGGGGATTCGCTGTAACGCCATCTGTCCGGGGACGGTGGAGTCGCCGTCGTTGCGCCAGCGCATCGCCACGCAGGCGGACGCGGCGGGAACGAGTCAGGCCGCGGTGCGCGAGCAGTTTGTGGCGCGGCAGCCGATGGGGCGTGTCGGCACGCCCGAGGAAATCGCGGCGCTTGCCGTCTATCTGGGTTCGGACGAATCCTCGTTTACTACCGGCGCCATCCATCTGATCGACGGCGGCTGGTCCAACTGATTTCCTAAGGAGAATGGCTTTGAAGCTGCTGCGTTACGGCCCGAAGGGCCAGGAAAAGCCGGGGCTGCTCGATGCAGACGGCCAGGTGCGCGACCTCAGCGGTGTGCTCGCCGACATTACGCCGGACACGTTGGGTGCGCTGGGGCTGGCGGCGCTGCGCGCGCTCGACGTGCACACGTTGCCGGTGGTGGCGTCGCCGGGGCGCTTCGGCGTACCGTTCGCGGGGGTGGGCAAGTTTCTGGCGGTCGGTCTGAACTATAGCGATCATGCCGCCGAGTCGGGGCTGGCCGTGCCGTCCGAGCCGGTGCTGTTCACCAAGTGGGACAACTGTCTGTCGGGGCCCAACGACCCGGTCGTGCTGCCGAAGGGCGCCGTCAAGGGCGATTGGGAAGTCGAGCTGGGCTTTGTGATCGGTACGACCGCGCGTTACGTGCCGCTGGAGCGCGCGCTCGATTACGTCGCCGGCTATTGCGTGGTGAACGACGTTTCCGAGCGCGAATACCAGATCGAGCGCGGCGGCACATGGGACAAGGGCAAAGGGTTCGATACGTTCGGGCCGGTGGGGCCGTGGCTCGTGACGACCGACGAGATTCGCGACCCGCAACAACTCGGACTGTGGCTCGACCTGAACGGTGCGCGTCGTCAGACCGGCAACACGTCGACCATGATTTTCAGTGTGGCCTATCTCGTGCACTACCTGAGCCAGTTCACCACGCTCAGGCCGGGCGATCTGGTGACGACCGGAACGCCTCCGGGCGTTGGCCTCGGTCAGAAGCCGCCGGTTTTCCTCAAGCCGGGCGATGTCATGCGTCTGGGGATCGACGGGCTGGGCGAGCAGACACAGAAGGTCTACGCGTACGATCCGGCTCTGCTCGACTGACGGTGCGTGCCGCGGGCGACCGGATGACTTTCACATCCGCCGTGTACGTTGACGGATGTCCGGCGGTAGCGTGCTCGTCACCGCCTTGCACGGCATAGCGTCGTCGACGTCCGGGACGACATCGACGACAACATTGGGAACGACTCATCATGGAAGACCTGAAAGGTAAATTTGTTCTGATTACGGGCGCGAGCACCGGCATCGGCGCGGCAGCCGCGAAGGCGTTCGCCGCGCAGGGTGCGAACGTGGCCGTGCACTACAACCGTTCCGCGGACAAGGCGCAGGCCGTGGCCCACGCCGTGCGCGCCTATGGCGTGAAAGCCATGACAGTGGCTGCGGACGTGCAGGACACGAACGCGATCGACGCCGCTGTGGCGCACGTGCTCGATGGTTTCGGCCGGATCGACGTGTTGATCAACAACGCAGGCAGCCTCGTCGCGCGTACGCCGTTCACCGACGTGACCGATGCGTACTTCGACGAAGTGCTCAACGTCAACGCGCGCTCGGTTGTCGCCTTCTCCCGCGCGGTGGTGCCGGCGATGCGAAAGCAGGGGGGCGGGGCTATCGTCAACGTGACGTCGATTGCCGCGCGTCACGGCGGCGGACCGGGCGCGCTGATTTATGCCGCGTCCAAAGGCTTCGTCAGCACGCTGACGCGCGGTATGGCCAAGGAGTTGATGGCAGATCGCATTCGTGTGAACGCCGTGTCGCCGGGCGTCATCATGACGCCGTTCCATGAGCAGTTCAGCACGCAGGCGCAGATCGAAGCGTTCCGGCAGAGCATTCCGATGGGGCGCCTCGGCGAGCCGGACGAATGCTCGGGTGCGTTCCTGTATCTCGCGTCGGAAACGCTCGCGAGCTACGTGACCGGTCAGATCATCGAGGTCAACGGCGGGCAGTTGATGGTCTGATTGATGGGGTGATGCCGAAGCCGCATGGGAGTCGTCCATCGTCCCGCTCGGAAAATTCCGCGTTGCCATAGCCTCACCGCCCAAACTCGTGTCGGGCGGCGGGCTATGGGTTCGCATCTTCGGCAATTGCTGGCACACTTGCCCCATTCGTCTGCATACGCGCGCCGTGGTGGCGTGCGGCATCACTATCGAGGGGCAAATGGAACGCTGTCCGTGGAGCGAGGGCTTCGAGCAATACCGTCAGTACCACGATCAGGAGTGGGGCGTGCCGCTGCGCGATTCGCGCGCATTGTTCGAACTGCTGATGCTGGAAGGCGCGCAGGCGGGATTGTCGTGGTCCACGATTCTCAGGAAGCGCGATACCTACCGTCAGGCTTTCCACGATTTCGACCCGGCACGTATTGCGAAGTACGGCCCCGAGGACGAGGCCCGGCTATTGGCCGATCCCGGTATCGTGCGCAATCGTCTGAAAATCGGCGCGGTGATCAAAGGCGCGCGGGCCTACCTCGCGATGGAGGCCGCGGGCACGCGCTTTAGCGACTTCGTCTGGCAATTCGTCGGTGGAGAGCCGTTGCAAAACCGCTGGACGTCGTTGAGCGAGGTGCCGGCAACCTCAGCTGCCTCGGACGCCATGAGCAAAGCGCTCAAGAAAGCCGGCTTCACGTTCGTGGGCTCGACGATCTGTTACTCGTTCATGCAGGCGGCGGGCATGGTGAACGATCATTTGATTGCCTGTCCGCGCCACAAGGCCGTGAAGGCGCTTGCGGCGAACGAGGCGAATGCGGCCAAAAGTGCCATGGCTCTGGCGCGGAAACGCCGGTCCGGGGCGTCGTCAGCTACAATCGCGCCTGACGAATCAGGACCTGCCTAATGTTCAGCTACCGCCACGCCTTCCACGCCGGCAATCACGCCGACGTACTGAAACACTTCATCGCCGTCGAATGTATCGATTACATGCGCCAGAAAGACACGGCGTTCTGGTACATCGATACACACGCCGGCGCGGGCGGCTATTCGCTCGAAGGCAAGTGGGCGGACAAGACGGGCGAGTACGAGACCGGCATCGGTCGTTTGTGGACGCGCAACGATCTGCCTCCGGCGCTGGCCGACTATGTTGCATTGGTGCGCGAGTTCAATCCGGACGGCAAGTTGACGTATTACCCCGGCTCGCCGTATTTCGCGCTGCAGCTGCTGGGCGACCGGGATCGTCTGCGGCTGTTCGAGGCGCATCCGACCGAGCAGGACGTGCTGCGCGAGAATTTCGAAGCACAGGGTCGTGTTGTCGCGCGGCGTACGATGATTTTCGGTGCCGATGGCTTCGCGGGCCTGAAGACAATTCTGCCGCCGGCCCCGCGCCGGGCCTTCACACTCATCGACCCATCGTACGAAGACAAGCGCGATTACACGCGCACGACACAGACCGTTCAGGAAGGCCTGGACCGATTCCCGACCGGGATGTATGCCGTGTGGTATCCGCTGGTGCAACGCCGGGAGGCGGCGCAACTCCCCGAGCGCATGAAACGGCTCACGATCGACGGGAAGCCGATCAGGAATTGGCTGCAAGTCGAGTTGAATGTCTGCAATCCTGTGCCGGGCGGCATGGGCTTGCATGGCAGCGGCATGTTTATCGTCAACCCGCCGTACATGCTGCACGACACGTTGAAGACGACGATGCCCTACCTCGTCAAAGCGCTGGGTCAGGACAAGGGAGCGAAGTGTCTGCTCGACGGTAAGCAGAGCTGAGGGGCAGGCAAAGCCGACATCGAAGCTAACGCTCAAGTCAATGCCAGTGCCGGTGCGAAGGCGGTCCTGACGTGGTCACGGCTGAGCGCGGCACTGGCGGGAGCGCGGTTGAATCACTTGCCGGTCCCGGGCGCTTCGTAGGGCAGCGACAGCAATTCGTCCGGTGATAGATAGCGCCATTCACCGAGCGCCAGATCCCCCATCGGCAGGCCGCCGATGGCGGTTCGCACCAGATGCTCGACACGATTTCCCGCGGCGGCGACCATTCGCTTGACCTGATGGTATTTGCCTTGCGTTATCGTTAGCGCGATCTCGTGCGACGACAGACTCATGACGTCCGTGGCGGCGAGCGGTTCGGTTTCGTCGCGCAGGAGTACGCCATCGCGCAGCGCCTGCAACATTTCCGACGTCACCGGGTGCTTTGTTGTTGCGACATACCGCTTCGGCACATGGCGGCGTGGCGACATCATGGCGTGAAGGAACGGTCCGTCATCCGATAGCAGCAACATGCCAGTGGTGTCCTGGTCGAGACGGCCGGCCGGCTGCACGCCGCGTACGGCAAGCGGCAGCGGCAGCAACGAATGGACGCCCTCGTGATGCGTCGGACTTGTGGAGCACTCGAAGCCCTCGGGCTTGTTCAGCAGAATGTAGACGTGTTCACGGTAATCCCATGACTCACCGTCGAGGGTGAATTGCAGGCCCGTCGGGTCCAGCGATTCACGCGGATTGTCGTGTACCACGCCGTCGATGGCGAAAGCACCGGATTGGATGAGCTTGCGGCACATCTTGCGACTGCCAAAGCCCTGCGATTGCAGTAAACGTTCGAGCTCGATGATGCATTCTCCGTCAGGCCTCGGGATTCAGGCCGCTATTGTAGCGGTAGCGGCCTGAATCCCGAGGCCAGGGCGCACGGATGCACCGCCCGTTTGCTGCCGATGTGCTGCCCCATGCGCTGCCCGTGCGCCGGATCCTGTCGGCGTCGTATTGTTCGCTGCCCCCGCGGATTGGTCCGATTCGTTCCTTCCGCGCTACTCGTCGCGCATCGCCCCGCCAAACCGCCGATAGACGAATCGCGCGACCCAGTCGAGCGCGAAGCCCAGCACACCGATCACCAGAATGACCGCCGCCAGTTCCGAGTACGCCAGCCGGTCGCGCGTATCGAGAATGAGATAGCCCAGCCCCGCATTGACGCCGAGCATTTCCGCCGGCACCAGCACGATCCAGAGAATGCCGATCGCGAGCCGCACGCCCGTGAGTACATGCGCCGCGATACCCGGGACGTAGACATGCCAGAGCATTTCCCGGCGCGTCGCCGCAAGACTTTCCCCGAGTTGCACCCAACGACCGTCGATGTGCGTGACGCCAGCCGCCGTGCTCATGACGAGCGGCCATAGCGCTGCGAACGCGAGCAGGAAGTACACAGCCGGGTCGCCGACGCCGAGGGACATCACGGCAACCGGCATCCAGGACAGGGGCGACACCATGCGCAGAAACTGCAACGACGGAGTCAGCGCCGTGTCGAGCCAGCGCACGCGTCCAATAAGAAATCCGAGCGGCACGCCCAACCCGATGGCCCATGCGAGACCTACCGCGATGCGCCTCAAACTGGCGAGAATGTGCAGACCCAATTGCTCGTCGCGGAACAGATCGGGCAAGGCGCGGACCGCCGCCGGTGGGGAGAATTGCGACGCCAGCGAACCGGACGTCGTGAAAAGCGCGATGCCCAGCCACCAGATCGCCACGATGCCGACGAGGCCGGCGAGCCCCAACCATGCCCGCCATGCAGGGCGAGGGCTTGTTGTCCCTGTGGTCCCCGGAGTCCCTGTAGTTCCCGTCGTCCCCGCCGCGTGGATGAACGAGCGCGCGGCGTCGACGACCGGCGGATTCACGCGCTCGGACGCAAGATCAGACAACGATCACCTCCCGACGCGTAAATCCGTCCGGCAGCCCGAACGCTTTCATGCCGCCCACGGCGGCGATGCTCTTTTTGACGAAGCGATCGTCAACGAGGTCGCGCGCGACAAACGCCGGATCGAGCTTCGCGAGGAATTGCGCATTGCCTTCGACCTGCGTCTTTTGCATGTGGCGCACCAAGGCTTCCGTGTAGCTTGGATAGGGGTACGGCTGGAAGTCGATGCGCTTCTCGTGCCAGTCGGCGTGCACGATGGCCTTGTCGGCGAGATAGCGGCCTTGCTCGGATGCGGACGACGCCAACACGCGTTGCAACACCTGGAAGGGGTGCGGCGTATAGCGGTTTTCCCCTTCCTTCGAGAGCAGACGGGCGGCGTCTTCCGGATGCGCACGCGTCCAGGCCTGCGCCTTGACGATAGCGTCCACCACCCTTTGCGACCATTCCGGGCGTGTCGACAGATCGCGCTCGTGCATGGTGACAACGCAGCACGCATGGTTCTTCCAGACGTCGCCGGTGAAACGCAGAATCTTGCCGACCTTGAGATTCTCCGCCGCCGCGTTGAACGGCTCGGCGACGATATAACCCGCGATTTGTTTCGCCGCGAGCGCCGGCGGCATGTCCGACGGCGCCATGACGATCAGGTTGACCTCATTGGCCGCGGGGGCACCGCTCTTCCTGAGCACCGGCGTCAGCCCGTTTGCGGCCAGCAGGCCTTGCAGCACAACGTTGTGGATCGAATACCAGAACGGCACGGCGACGGTCTTGCCGCCGAGTTCGCCGACCTTGTCGATCTCGTTCGCGACCGTGATCGCACTGCCGTTGACGTGATTCCATGCGACTACCTTGGCCTGTGCCTGGCTGCCGTAACGCGCCCACACCGTCATGGGCGAGAGCAGGTGAACGACGTTGACCTGCCCCGAGAGAAATGCCTCGATCAACTGTGCCCAGCTACGCAGCAAGGTCGGCTTTTCGGCCTTGATGCCCGCCTGCTCGAAATACCCGTTGTGGTGTGCGACGAGCAGCGGCGTGGCATCGGTGATCGGCAGATAACCGATACGTAATGGCGCATCCGGCTCGGCGGCGGCGCGCGCCGCGGCCGATGCCAGTAACGGCGCCGCGCCGGCGACGGTCATCATCGAAGCGAGTTTCAGCCATTCGCGGCGGGAAATTTGGCACATGGTCTGGGAATCCCCGAAAGTTTGGTCGTCAAAACCTATCGTGTTGGATGAAGCACCGTTGCGTCGCGGGACATCGCGAGTTGCAACGCCTGAAGGACCTCGATGCGCAGCGCACCGAGCGCTTGCACCTGCGCACCGCGCGGCGACGGCACGTCGATATGCCACTGGGCCAACGTGCGGCCCTGATTGCCGAGCAGAACGATGCGGTCCGAGACGAGTAATGCTTCGTCGATGTCGTGGGTGACGAGGACGGTGGCCGCACCCGTATCGCGCACGACCGTCGCGAGAAGACGTTGCATGTCGGCGCGCGTGACTTCGTCGAGCGCGCCGAACGGTTCGTCGAGAAGCAGTGCACGGGGCTGACGCGCGAGGCAGCGCGCCAACGCCACCCGCTGCGCCATACCGCCCGAGAGCTGGCGTGGGTGCAGGTGATGGGCGTGGGCGAGGCCGACTTCTTCCAGCGCGGCGTCGATGCGTGCACGGCGCGTGTCGCGAGACAGTACCGGCTGGCGCGCGAATGTCAGACCGAAGGCGACATTGCGCTCCACCGAGAGCCATGGCAGCAGGCAGGGATCCTGAAAGGCGAGCGCGACGTCCGGGCGAGGGCCGGCAAGCGGCGCGCCGTCGACGGCGACCGTGCCGTGGCTCGGCATGAGCAATCCGGCTGCGATGCGAAGCAGGGTCGATTTGCCCGATCCGCTCGGCCCGAGCACGGAAACGAGTTCCCCCCGCGCCACCGAAAGATCGACGCCTCGCAAGATCGCGTGCTTGCCATAAGACAGGCCGATGTCGCGCAACGTAAGAAATGGCGCAGCCGACGGCGATGGGTTCGAGGAGGCGGGCGACGGTTCACCCGGCAACGCGCGTGGAGCATCTTCGCGCGCTGCGGCGATGAATGTTTCGGTGCTCGCGCGTTGCGCCGCCGTGGGCTGGGTCATGAAACCGTTCCAGTCTTGGGTTGTTGCGCCCGTTGCGCCGCGAGCTGGTTTTTCAGCTGCACGAGGCTTGGCGTGACGATCGGCACGAAGGCGGCCTCGCGTTGACGCCGCGCCACCCCCGAGACACCGCGCAGATAACCGCGTCCTCCGCCAGTTTGCACTTCGAGCGTGGCGGCGTCGTGAACCAGTTCCGCCAGCGCAATGCGCAGCTTGAAGAGACTTGCCGGTGTGTCGACGAATTCGCCTTGCGCCACCCCGGTCTTCAGGCGTGCGGTCAGGGTATCGAGTTGTTCCGTGAGCGCGGCGACGTCGTCGGCGACGGCCGCACGGGCGCCCGGCCCGCCGTCGTGGGTCCCCGTCAGGCTACGTCGCGCGAGGCCCAGCGACATGCCGCATTGCAAGCCAAGGAATGCGGGGCGAACGCGTGTGAGCCACGCCGGTGCATTCTCGGCAATGCGGTCGTCCTCGGTCAGCGGCGTATCGGTCATCTGCAATGCCGCTGTGTTCGTGCCGCGCAGGCCGATCAGGTCCAGATCGTCGCTACGTGCTACGCCCGGCGCATGGTGCGCGATGGCGAAGATCGACGGTGCACCGCCAGCCTCATGATCGACGGCAGCCGCGGCGACGAATCCCTGTTTGCGCAGGTTCGTGATCCAGGGCAGCCCGCCGTTCACTCGCCAGGCCGGGGCGCTGTTGCTGCCCGTGGTCTGCGTTGCACGAATTTGCAGTGGCTCTATGGCACAGAGGTACTTCATGGCGTTCGACAGCCCGGTAGCACCGGCGAGTTCGCCGCTGAGCAGGGCGGGCAACAGCCGCTCGCGCAGGCCCCGGTTCGGGCTTTGCAGCAAATATTCAATGAACGTGCGCTGTCCCCACAGCACGAAGGCCGCCGCGAACGAATGCCCGGCCACGTCGGCGACGCTGTCGATGGCATCTCCAATGGTGCCGCCAGCCCCGCCGAGTTCGGCCGGCACGCCGATGCGCAATAGCCCGGCGCTCGCCAGTTGCGGAACGACGTCGCCGCTGAGCGTCGCGTCGGTGTCTAGCGTTTCGGCGTGGGCGTCGAGCCAGGCCGCTAGCGCTGGTGCGCGCGCGGCCAGGCCGCACAGGCTGGCGTGGGTGCTCATGCTGCCTTCGCCTTCGGTTCCCAGCGGTAGGCCGCCAGTTGGGGGTTCAGTTCGTTCTGCGAAAGATTATTCGAAAAGTTGCACAGCGTGGCGAGCGACACGCCAAGCACCACTTCCAGCGCGGCGGCATCGTCGAAGCCAGCTGCCTTGAAGGCGGCGAGTTTGGCGTCCGACACCGCACCCCGTGTGGCAATGATGGCGCGCGTGAAGACGGCGACAGCGTCCAGCCTGGCGTCGGAGAGTTTGTCCTGATCGCGGATTGCATTGAGGAGCGCTTCGGGCAATTGCGCCTTCTTGAGCGCGACGGCGGTGTGGCCCGCCACGCAGAAACCGCAGCCGTGAATGCCGGCGGCAGTGATCTGCACGACCTCGCGTTCGGCGAGCGTGAGGCTGGCGCGAGCGTTGATGGCGCCGACGCTCAGATAGGTTTCCAGCGCGGTGGGGGCATTGGCGAGCGACGCGACCAGATTCGGCAGGAATCCGTTCGCCGCGAGCGACTTTTCCAGAAACGGACGGCTCGCCTCCGGGGCGGTCTCAAGGGTATGCAATGGCAGTCGGCTCATATCGGGCTCCTTACAATCGAGCATCCATTGTGCGCAAGGCCGGAGGAGCGCTCAATGCGCGCCCGTCTGAAAATTCTGCGGATTTGTCTCATCGGGCGGCGGATGTGGCCGACGGCCGGCTCGTCCTGGGATGGGTTTGCGCTTGCGGCGTTTCCGAAAAAGGTGGCGGTGGTGCGGTGCCAGGGTTCGCGCGGCGTGCGGATCAGTGAAGCGGGTACGCCGTCGAGGCGGTGGCCGTGCGCGGCGATGGCAATGGCGACGGCGATGTCGTTTGCGGGGCCGCGCCGGCCGTCTGGCGCCGCCACGCGCCTGGCTGGATGCCCGTCACGCGCTTGAAGGCCTGCGCAAACGCCGATTCGGATTGGTAGCCGACTTGTTCGGCGGCCTCCGGTAGCGGCACGCCGGCGCGAAGCAGCGCAGCCGCTGTTTTCATCCTCACAAGTGTGACGAATTGCGCGGGCGGCTGGCCGCCGATCTCCGCGAATTGCTTGCAGAAACGCGCTCGTGACATGTGGACGAATTCGGCCATGCTGTCTGTCGTCCAACGCTCCCCCGGCGACTCGATGATCGCCGCGGCAAGACGCCCGAATGCATCGCGACGCATCAGCCGCCACATCCCCGGAGCGACGTCCTGCGCATGCACCGCTTCGCGCAACGCGTAGTAGAAAAGCAGATCGGTGAGCCGGGCAAGCAGGGGCGACGGCGTATCGCCGGGCCGGCGGGCTTCCGCCTGAATCAGCGCGAAGATCTGGGTCATGCCCGCCAGCCGGCCACTGTCGCGGCGGGCAACGATCGGGTTCGGCAGCATGCCCAGGACCAGCGTGTCCAGCTCGGTGCGGAATTCGAAGAAGCCGCAGGCGAGGGCGACGGTGGTCCCCGTGCCGGGCGCTGTGCGCGGCGTGGAGGGCAGCGGCGTCATCTTGCCCGCGCGTGCCGTGAGGTCGGCCGGCGGCGTCGCGTCCGGGGTGAGGGCATGGGCTACGTCGGAGAGCAGAAAAACGGCATCGCCCGCGTTCAACGTGAGCGTACGGGGCGAGCGGCCCGCGCCGGCGTCGAGGTGCAGATAGCAGCCGCCGTCCAGTACCACGTGGAAGCTTGCCCGCTGGTAGCCCGCCGTGGACGCCTGATAAACACCGCAATATTCGCCGACGTGGAATAGCGTGCTTTTAAGTTCGAGCCCCGCGAGCAACCAGTCGGCGACCTGCTCGGGATGGTCGGGGTGGCCCGAAAGCGCCATCGGCGTGCTCGCGCATGAGAGCGTGACCCCCGTCGCGTCCGCCGTCTGCGCGACCTCCGCCAAAGCACTTCGATCCCGCGCCATGTCAAACCCCCGCCTCCAAGCGCCTTTTCCGGCAAAACATCCATCCTCCCCACCGACATTCGGCAACACAACTATTTTTTCGTTGGATGCTTATTCCGGGGCGGAGGTAAGGCGAGGGCCGGGTTGCGGTGCGTGACCTCGGCATCGCGATGCTTTCCGAGGGGGGGGGGGCGCACAACGTACGCGGACACTGCTTTCGGGACAGGAATGAAAAAAGCCGACGATCTTTCGATCATCGGCTTTCCGAATTTGTTTGGTGCCCAGAAGAGGACTCGAACCTCCACGGTGTTACCCGCTAGTACCTGAAACTAGTGCGTCTACCAATTCCGCCATCTGGGCCCCGTCAGCTCGCTTACTGCTTGCTCGCTGCGAAGAAGTGAGATTATGCCGAGGGCGCTTGGGGCTGTCAACACTGGGATGCAAAAAAATTCAAAAATCTTTCGCGCATCCCGTCCATCCCCGCCGCGGCGCCTTCGAACTCACGCCGCCCGCCCCATATGCTCCGAGCGGATCATGTCGATCAAATGACGCAAGCCCGGTAATGTCTGGCGCCGGCTTGGGTAATACATCGACAGGGGTGGGCCGTCCACCGCCCAATCCGTCAATACTGCCTCCAGCGTGCCATTCGCCAGTTCCGTCGATACGTTGCGCTCCAGGACATACCCCAGCCCGAGACCCCCAACGGCGGCCGCAATCACGCCGTCGCTTTCGTTGATGCTCAACGCGCCCGGCACATCCAGCTCCAGCGCCGTCGCACCATTGCCCAACTCCCACTTGTACAGCGTGTTGTCGCCCAGGCGCATCCGGATGCAATTGTGCGACATCAAGTCCTGCGGCACCTTCGGCCGCCCATGGCGCGCAATGTACTTCGGCGATGCCACCACAATCCACCTGAGCGCGGGCGTGAGCGGCGTTGCAATCATGTCACCCGGCACCGTGTCGCCATAACGCATGCCTGCATCGAAACCCTCGGCCACAATGTCCAGCATCCGGTCGTCGACGGTCACGTCCAGCTCGATGTCCGGATAAGACGCCACGAAACGCGGCAGGATCGGATCGAGCAGCAAACGCGCCGCGTCGCGCGGCACGTTCAGGCGCAGACGCCCGGCCGGCGACGCTCGATATCGGTCGAGCGCGCCGATCGCGGACGCAATCTGCTCAAGGCCCTGTTCCAATTCCTTCGCCAGGGCCGCGCCGGCAGCCGTGGGCGAGACGGAGCGACTCGTGCGATTCAACAACTTCACGCCCAGACGCGCCTCCAGATTGCGCATCGCGTGGCTCAGTGCGGAGGTCGTCACGCCCAGTTCTGCGGCGGCCTCACGGAAACTCTGCCGGCGGCAGATGGTGACAAAAACGTTCAAATCGGCAAGCTCGCCGCGAGTGAAGGCAGGCATGTATTTCCCAACAAGTATCAAGCAACGAAAACCAAAACACCCGACAAGCCCAACGAATTAAGCGTCCGTTGAACGGTATTCAATTTTTTGTGAGGCAAATTCTACCGATTTCCCCGGGACTCCGGACGGCGCCGGGCGTGAAGTGACGCAAACGCTACACATTCACATCGCCGCGACGCCGCTTGGCCGAAAACGTCTCGCAAAACGCAGAAGGGCGATTCACGGGGAATCGCCCTTGTTTTTCGTCACGTCATGGACGGCGCATCACGCATCCACGAAAATGACCTGTCCGGTAATGAAGCTGTCGACGCATCGCCGAAACGCCTTGCCGACCAATTTGTCGGCGACCGGTTGATAGCCGGGCATCATGTCCCGGTAGTCTTCCCAGGCGGACTCGATCACCGTGGGGTTCACGGCGTTGATCCGGATGCCTCGCGGCAGTTCGTGCGCGACGCATTTGACGAAGGTGTCGATGGCGCCGCTGGTGGTGGCATCCGCAATGCCTTTCGGCATCGGTTTGACGTTGAGAATGCCGGAAATCAATGTGAAGGATCCGCCCTCGCGGATGTATTTCAACCCTTCCCGTACGACGTTCATCTGGCCCACCAGCTTGCTTGCGATGGTGGTGGCCCATTGGTCGTTCGTCATCGATTCGAAATCGGCGTATTCGCAATGCCCCACTGCGCTGATGACGGCGTCGAACGGCCCGTGGTGTTCGATGACGTCCTGGAACAGCGTCGAAACCGAGTCGACGTCGGTGATGTCGACCCGCAGATGTCGCGCGTCGCCGCCACCGCCGCGCCGGCTGGCCATGATGACCTCATGCTCACCGAGATCGGTCATGGCTGCCTGTCCGATGTGCCCTTTCGCGCCAATGACGATCACGCGCTTTTGATCCTGCCTGTTCTTGATGCCGAGACTCATTTGGTTTTCCTCGTTCGGTCCATTCGAAAACGAGGTGCCATCATAAAAATCCACTGCTCAGTGGTAAATCAAGTGCCAGTTGTATCCGTTACAAGGAATCGTTGTGGATAGTGTCGATCTCAAACATATGCGAATTTTTCTGCGACTCGTGCGAGAGAAAAGTGCATCGAAAGTGGCCTTCGAAACGGGCATGTCGCAGCAGGCGATCAGCGGGTATCTGAAGCGGCTCCGGGATGCACTGCCACATGAGATTTTTCTGCGCCATAGCAACGGAATCGAGCCGACGGATTTTGCGCTGGAAGTGGCCCGCAAGTTCGAGCGCGCGCTCGATGAGGTCGACGGCGTATTTCGTCCGGAGATGTTCGACCCGGCGTCGGTGGATCGGTGTGTCGGCGTCATCGCCAACGAGTACGCGCAGATGTCGATGCTGCCCAGATTCCTCGCGAGGGTTCGTGAGGCTGCGCCGGGTATCCGGTTCAAGGTGCTGGATTTCGATGGCGCGACCCATGCGGCACAACTCGCAAAAGGCGATGCGGAACTGGTGCTCGGGTTCTCCGCGTTTTTCGATGGCTCGCTAATGAGAACGGCGCTTGCGGATGAGCAGTACTGCTGCGTTGTGGGGGAGGGCTCCCGGATCGCGGGCGAGATCCGGGACGTCGCGGATGTCGGAAAGTTTGCGCGCGTGGATTTTGCGCACAGCAGCAGTTATTCGGGCGATCTCGTGTCGCAGTTTCTTGCTGCGCACGGGGTGCGTTGTGCGCCGGTGGCGACGCTGGCTTGTTACACCTCACTCAAGCCGTTTCTCGATTTCAACGACGCGCTCGCTTTCGTGCCTCGTTCGGTCGCGACGGCGTGCCGGTTGAGATGCATCGATCTCGATGTCATGCCGGAGGTGTTCAGCGTTGCCGTCGGGTGGCATCGCAGGACGTCGGGGAATCCCATGGGGATCTGGCTGCGTGAGATGGCGGGCCGGTGTTTGGGGGACGTTGGGGCCGATGCCGCCTCGAAGCGAGGCCTTCCGGGGCACCGGGCAACGCGCGCGGGGACACCGCTTTCAGGGCAGGAATGAAAAAAGCCGACGATCTTTCGATCATCGGCTTTCCGAATTTGTCTGGTGCCCAGAAGAGGACTCGAACCTCCACGGTGTTACCCGCTAGTACCTGAAACTAGTGCGTCTACCAATTCCGCCATCTGGGCCCCGTCAGCTCGCTTACTGCTTGCTCGCTGCGAAGAAGTGAGATTATCCGTATGTGACGCGGGAGTGTCAACACTTTCAGGTGAAATATTTTCGTTTCCCTCGCTCGCTTCCATCGGCACGCTCAAATTCCGCACAGGTGGCAGTTTTCGTGAGGTTTGCCGTATGATTGTCGCTGACTGTAAGACGCCGCTCCCCGCGCGTCATACAACACCACGGACCGTCGGGCGCATGGTGCGCCACTCGGCCGGATTCCACCGGCACAGTAACGCTACCGACCTTTGAGCAAATATCCCTATCCGATCCCGAGCCGCGAAGAAATCCTCGGTGTCCTGCGCACCGCCGACTCCGCGCTGTCCGCCAACGATATCGCCGAAGCCCTGGCCATCAAGAAGCAGGAGCGCGAAGGTTTCTTCAAGCGCCTTGCCGCCATGGAGCGCGATGACCAGATCCGCCTCGACCGGCGTGGCTACTATCAACTGACGCATCCGTCGAACTTCATCGCGGGCCGTGTCATCGGCCATCGCGATGGCTACGGCTTCGCCGTGCGTGACGACGACGGCGACGATCTCTTCCTTCCGAACGAGGAAATGAAGAAGGTCATGCACAACGACCGGGTCCTGCTGCGCATCGCCGGCTACGATCGCCGCGGTCGCCCCGAAGGCCATATCGTCGAAGTCGTGAGCCGCGCCAACACCCACGTCATCGGGCGTCTTCTCAACGAGAACGGCGTCATGGTCGTCGCGCCCGAAGACAAGCGCATCGGTCACGATATCCTCATCCCGCCGCGCGCCCAGGGCAAAGCGAAAGTCGGGCAGGTCGTCTCCGTCGAACTCACCGATTACCCCAGCCGCTACAGCCAGCCCATCGGCCGAGTGTCGGAAGTCCTCGGCGATATCGACGACCCCGGCATGGAAATCGAAATCGCCGTGCGCAAGTACGGTGTGCCGCATCAGTTCTCCGCCGAAGCGCTCGCCGCCGCCGGCGCGCTTCCCGATGAGGTGCGCACCCCCGACCTGCGCCATCGCATCGACCTGCGCGACGTCCCGCTGGTGACGATCGACGGCGAAGATGCCCGCGACTTCGACGACGCCGTCTACTGCGAACCCGCCAAGGTCGGACGCAGCAACGGCTTCCGTCTGATCGTCGCCATCGCCGATGTGTCGCACTATGTCGTGCCGGGCGGCCCGCTCGACGCCGATGCGCTCACGCGCAGCACCTCCGTCTATTTCCCGCGCCGTGTCATTCCGATGCTGCCGGAGAAGCTTTCGAACGGCCTGTGTTCGCTGAACCCGGACGTCGACCGCTGTGTCCTCGTGTGCGATGCGCTCATCGCGCCGAACGGCGAAGTGAAGGCATACCAGTTCTATCCGGCGGTTATTCACTCCGCGGCGCGTCTGACCTACACGGAAGTCGCGGCCGTGCTCGGTAATACGAAGGGCGCCGAAGCGCAGCGGCGTGCCGCGCTGCTGCCGCACCTCCAGAATCTGTACGAGTTGTACAAGGTGCTCGCCAAGGCGCGTAAATCGCGCGGCGCCATCGAGTTCGATTCGACGGAGACGTACATCGTATGCAACGCGCAGGGCAAGATCGAACAGATTCTGCCCCGCACGCGAAACGATGCCCACCGTCTCATCGAGGAGTGCATGCTCACGGCCAACGTGTGTGCGGCGGATTTCCTCAAACGCCACAAGCAGGCGGGCCTTTATCGCATTCACGCGGGGCCGTCCGGCGAACGCCTCCAGGTGCTGCGCACGTTCCTCAAAACGCTTGGGCTCTCGCTCGGCGGCGGCGACGAGCCGGCCACGTCCGATTATGCGGAACTGATGACGCAGATCGAAACACGGCCCGACGCGCCCATGCTCCAGACGATGCTGCTGCGCTCGATGCAGCAGGCCGTCTACAGCCCGGACAACATCGGCCACTTCGGTCTCGCGTACCCGGCCTACACGCACTTCACGAGTCCGATTCGTCGCTATCCGGACTTGCTTACGCACCGTGCCATCAAGGCGATCCTCGCCGGCAAGAAGTACGAGCCGGAGATTCCGGCCGGTGTGGAGCTGACGACGGGGTTGTCGCCGCATGCCCGCAAGCTTCAGAAGGACGACGACGCCAAAGGCAAGAAGTCGCCGGCCGTGAAAAAGCGCGTCGCGATCTGGGACGAACTCGGCCTGCATTGCTCCGCCAACGAGCGCCGCGCCGACGAAGCCTCGCGCGACGTGGAGGCCTGGCTCAAGTGCTACTTCATGCGCGACAAGCTTGGCGAGGAATATGGTGGCACGGTCAGCGCCGTCACCTCGTTCGGCATCTTCGTGCAGCTCGACGACCTGTTCATCGAAGGCCTCGTTCACGTCACGGAACTGGGCAGCGATTATTTCCAGTTCGACGAAGTTCGCCACGAGTTGCGCGGCGAGCGTACGGGCATTCGCTATCGGCTGACCGATCGCGTGCGCGTGCAGGTAAGCCGTGTGGATCTGGACGCTCGCAAGATCGACTTCCGCCTCGTGCGCGAACCGAACGCCCGCTCGCTGGCCAAGACGTCCGGTCGCAGCGAGCGGGGTGGCGCGCCCGCGCCGTCGCCGGCGGCGGGCACGCCCGGTATCGCCGGTTCGGCGAGCCCCGGACCGAGCATTCGTCAGTTGCCCAAGGGCGGCGCGTTGCTCAACGGCGTGCAACCCGCGCCGGCCGGCAAGCGTCCGGCCAAGCCGAAGTCGGCCAAGGTGAAGGCCGCACGCGCGGAACGGGGTGCGGGCTCCGCGAAGCGTAGTGGTGGTGCTGGCGGTGGAAGCGGTGGCGGCAAGGCGCCGGCGAAACGTCAGGGCGGTCCGGGCGGTCAGGCGAAAAAGCCGCGCCGCTGACCGGTGTGCGCGTGGCTTTGTGCCGTGGTTTCGACGGGATGTCTCGTCGAGCGGCGGCGCGCCGGGCGGTTTGCAGTAAGATAGGCGCCTTTGCCGGAGACGACCGGCTTCGGTACCCGCGATGAATTGCGGCGGCGGTGGCTCACATGGGCTCCCGCCGCCGTCGTGCTTTGGGCGGCGCAGTTGTCCGCGAGCGCGGCCGCCCGTCGGCCAGGCGGCGCGTCGATGCGTGGCGATGGCCCGGGGCACACGCTATTTTGAGGATATGACATGAGCAAATTGAAATTGCTGTTCGGCTTTCATGCCGTGACTGCCCGTCTGCGTCACGACGCGAGCAGCATCGAGGAAATCTATTACGACCCGAGCCGACGCGACCGCCGCATGACGGACTTTCTGAAAGCGGTCGAGACATTCAAGAATGCGCCGGGCGTGAAGATCAAAGTCATTCAGGCCGACGGCAAGCGTCTGGACGGCATGGCCGGCACGTCGCGCCATCAGGGCGTTGTGGCGCAGGCGCAGGAAGTCTCGCTCGCGCTCAATCTCGACGAACTGCTCGACGGCATTTCGGGCGATCCGCTGCTGCTCGTGCTCGACGGCGTAACCGATCCGCATAACCTCGGCGCCTGTCTGCGCGTGGCCGACGGCGCGGGGGCGCACGCGGTAATTGCGCCGAAGGATCGCGCCGTCGGCCTGAATGCGACGGTCGCCAAGGTGGCGAGCGGCGCGGCCGAGACGGTGCCCTACATCATGGTGACCAATCTGGCGCGCACGCTGCGCGAACTCAAGGATCGCGGCATCTGGGTGGTCGGCACGTCCGACGATGCACCGGCTGATATCTACGGCACGAAGCTCACCGGCCCGATGGCGATCGTGATGGGCGCGGAGGGCGAAGGCATGCGACGCCTTGTGGGCGAAACCTGTGACGAGCGCATGCGCATTCCGATGGCCGGCGGCTGCGAGAGCCTGAACGTTTCGGTCGCCAGCGCCGTGTGTCTTTACGAGGCTGTGCGCCAACGCTCGGCGGCCGCGAAGGGCGGCCGATAACGCATAAGGGCGGCCACGGTGCAGCGACGGCCGCACGTCTTCTCGGCGATGTCGTCAGGAAACATGGAGCTTTGCCCGGAGCCGATTGATTCGGTCGGTCGCACCCTCGTACCCGCCGCCGGGATCGGTCACGGGCGGCTCCGGGAGCGCGGTCTCAAGGCGCCAGGCCTCTTTCTCGCTGGGCGTCATACTGACCGTGCTGAAACTGGCCAGTTGTTCCGTCCTTACCGCTTCGACACGCCGCCTGTCGAGTTCCTGGGCTTCCTGGAACTTGCGCGCCGCCCGTTCCGATCTCGCGCCGGCTACGCGTTGTGCCTGTTCCCGTGCCGCTTTCTCTGCTTTTTCCGCTTTTTGCCGCGATTGGGTTTCCGCCTCTCGTAGTGCTGTAACGCTGGCCTGGCACGCCGTTTGCCGGCTTCGCTCCTGGCCGCTCTGTCTTGATTTTGCGAGAGCCGCGTCGGTAACGTCCCGCGTCGCGCGCGAGGCCTCGATATACGCCTGGCGTTTCGCGTCGTGCCGGGCCTCCTGTTGCGCGGCGATGAGTGCGCGTGCGGTGAGATCGTGCGCCGCACGACGGGCCGCCTGCGTTGCCGCCGCCGCGGAACGCTGCGCGACGAGTGCCTGTGCCGTTGCGTCCGGCGTGCCGGCCTGCTTGTCGGTCAGCATCTGGTACGCCGCTGCGGCAGCGCCCACGTGCGCTTGAAACCGCTCATGCACTGTACGCACCGGAACGTAGCGATATGCCATGAGGAATTTGCCGTACGCGTCTACCTCCGTTTCAACGATGCGATTGCGCGCATCGAACCGGGCCGCGTGCATTGCGTTCTCATACGACGGCCCGGCGCTATTGATCAACCCATCCATGAGGCTGCGCGGTGGGTCCTCGTTCGGCACCATCCTGCGCCATCCTTCGGTCGCCGCCTGTGCGACGATGTCCCGAAGATCGGCCTTGTCCTGCGCCGTGACGGTGGGCATGCCCGCATGCATTGTCGCGCGCAGGTTGATCTTTGCCATTTCCGCCAGTGCTTCGGGACGAAGGGTGTCGAAGAGCCGGTCGAGTGCGGCTTCGAGCCGTGGCATTCGCATTGTCTCGATATGCACCTCGTCCGCAAGCGCGCGCTCGCGCCGGAATGGCCGCATGAGGTGAGCCCTGACGCGTGCTGCGACAGCGTTTTTTGTCGACTTGCAATAGAACTCCCTGACCCGCAGTTGATCGAGAATCCACCCGGCATGCCCGGAGGTCGAAGGATTGCGGACGTCCAGTTCCTTGACGAATCCCTTGTAGCGAACGCCATTGAAGATAAATCCGGGCGGTGTCCTCAGCATGTCGGCCACACGGTGCGCCGCGCACCCCTGCGCGACAATCGTATCCAGCAGACCGATGAAGGCGCGGGCGAGTGTGGGGTGCGCCGCCGCCCGACGGCCGAGCATGGAGATGAAGTATTGCCCTTCTGGCGTCTGATCCAGCATGTCGAAGACCGCGTCGACAGGCAGCGTCATGGGGGGAATCAGGGCGGCGAGCAACTGAAGATATTCGACGGTGCACGTGAGCGTGAGCTTCGCGGTGTGTGGGGAATCGGAATGGACGAACATAAGCGCCCTGGCAAGGGGCCCGACGATATCCGGTTCGAGCAGCCGGCTTGCCGCCGTCTCGTCAATGCCGCGAGCGCCGGCGGCGGACGATGCGCCGCGCAACTCGGCGACGACGTCGGCCAACCTTTGCAGGTGGCGAATGGCCTCGATATGGCTATTCGCGGCGCGCCTGTCGGAGGCCACCAGGTAGATGTAGCGGATATCGCAATGTGCCACTTCGTGCAGTGCTTCCAGCGGGGCGTCGCCCGACGTGCCGGCATCGATCATCCGGCTGACGAGCATGGTGGTATTGATCTGCACGCCTGTCGCGTCGTTTCGGATTGCCTCGGCGATGACCTGCGCGGCGGTTGGTGTCGCATGCGGCGCGCGTTCCGTCGTGTTGCTGGCAGCCACATGAGACGCCTTCGCCCTCGCGTTCTCGAGATTGCGCAAACGTCGGCGCGCGTCCACCACCCACACCAGTCGCTCCTGCCGGCAGTCGGCGTCCCCCATGCGTTCGTGAACGTACAGCCTGGGCGTGGTGCCGTGAACCGGGTCCGGGTCCTGCGCGAAGTAAATCAGGTAGCCACGCGGCGTGCCGAACATGACGAACATCAGGTTGTTGGCAATTTCGGACTGCATGTTCATGACGTCCGGTGCGTGCGCGATGGTCCAGGCACCGCCTCTCGTGCACACCGCGTCGGGTCCCAATAGCGCCCGATAAACGACCGGAATGTCCCTGTGCATGGCCGGATCGAACTGCTGGACAACGACCTGCCGGTTTCCGGCGTACGCCAGTTCCACGGAAAAGTCGGCATCATGCAGCCGTTCCTGTGACGCGCGCGAGGTGTCCCATGATCGAGATGGCTCCGATGGTGCGTGGGCCGCGCCTGCGAAAGTCCGCTGCCAGGCCATGTTCTCCGGCCGATTCGGATCAACGTCACGCGCCGTATCCTGCTGCGCGGGGAGGATGGCGCCTGTCGCGCACGATGGGAGCGGATTCGTAGGCATGAGGGCAGATGTAGAGTGAATTGAGCGAGTTGGCGAGGGTTGACGTGCTCGCCCCTGCGCTATTGCGGCACCGCCGTGCGCTGCTTGCGCCCGGACCTGGACGCCGACGTCGATGCGACGGCCGACGACGATGCCACGGCTGACGGCGATGCTTTGCCGGAAGCCGGTACACGGGCGTCAAACGTGCTTGCGCCGCTTCGCAATCTCTCGAGGCGGGCTACCAACGCCGTGCTTGAGGGCAACTCCTTGTTATTTGCGCGTCGTGCCGGTCGTTCACGTGGGACGTGTTCGCCCCTGGCCCCGCTTGCGATGAGCTGCTCTTTCGCAAAGGAAGCGAGATCGCGGGCCCGCTTCACTGAGGCTTGCTCGTTACTCAGTTCCTTTTCCATCGCCCGCTTGGCCGCTTGTGCGGCTGTGGCGCGCCTGGCCGCTTCGGCAAGTCGCTCTTGCGCTGCGGCGGCGCCGAGCGCCGCATTCACGGCCCGATGCGCCGTGTCGTCCGCCACGGCCGCTTGCACGCGATCCCGCGCATGCGCATGCACCAACGCTTGCACATCGGTCTTCAGAGCGCTGTCGCCTGAAATGATACTTTCATACCCTTGCAAGGCGTCTGCGACGATGGTGTCGAATTCCCTTTCCAACATGACATCGCTCAGATGCGGATTCTCGCTTCGGCAGTGAATCCAGCGCGCCTGCGTACTGGCAACAAGGGCATCGATTTCCGCCTTGCGCGGCTGACTGAGCGCAGCGCCCAGCCTGCGCCCCACTTCATCCAATATGCTTCGCGTCAGCGACGACCCCGCCTGCTCGCCCGGAAATTCCTCCTGCCACATCTGGTCTACCGCCTCGACCGCCGACGCTCTGATCTGCCGTTGTTCGCCGACGCTTAGCGAAGGCATGATTTCGTTGAGTTCCTTGCGGAGTTGTTCTGCTTCGATCACGTTGAGCGCCGAAGCGGAAAACGTGTGCACGACGTAGTCAAGCGCTTCCGCCAGCGTCCATGACCTGACGTTCAACCGTTTTTTTGCCTCCGGCGGGATGTGGTAACCGCCTTGTTGCAACTTCAGTATCTGCCTGAGCGGCACCATGCTGCCAACGACTACCGTCTTCGGTTTGACTTTCATTTCGCCGAGGCGCTTGAGTAACGAATTGCGGTATGGCACGAGATCGGCATCCAGTGCGAGCAGTTCGTTGTAGAAGTCCCAGTCGAAACCGCTGGGCTTGCGAAGCAGCATCCGGGCGATGTCGAGGTTTTGGGCGTTCGCGTGCTGAAGTGTGCGTATGAAAGCCACAAACGCTTCGAGCAGGTAGACATCGAAGCAAATGCGTTTGCCCAGTTGCGAGATGTAGTCCACCCCCGCCGGCGTTTGCAGGGCTTCAAGCACCTCGTCGACCGGCAGCACCTTTGCGCGTATCAGACAACCGACCAAGCGAATGTAGGCGATAGCGCATTTCGCCTTGATGCCGGTCACTCGTGGTGAATCATCGAAGTGTTCGACTCGGAGCATACGCATCTGTGCGACCAGCATCCCTTCGCGCAACAAGTGTCTTGCGGGTTGCGTCAGGACGTTCTCGCCCGTGCTTGTCCGGTATTTCGCGAGTTCATTTGCGATTTGCGAAGTCTGCGCGACCGGTATGCCCTGCTGCTGCAAGCCTATTGCGGCTCGCCTCCGGACATCCTCGTAAGTCCTTGCGCCATGTTCCGTGAGTTTCCGTGCGATTTCCGAGAGTCGCTGCATCGCCCTTGCCGCCCCGTGGCGGCTGTTGATAACCATAGGCTCGAAGTGCTGGTGGCAAACGAGCGTTACGTTTCGGCCGGAGTGGACTTCCAGCTCCTTGAGCACGCCGGCGCAGGCGTTTGTGTCGCCGGCAAACAGACAGTTGAGATGAATATCGGTCGTGAACTCGCCGGCATTGACGTCAAGACGGATGGCGTCGCGAACGATCTGCAACGGGTCCTGCCGTGCGCGAACCGTCTCGCAAGCCGACGTCTGGATCCCCATGGCGGCAAACATCTCGCCGGCCTCGGAGTCCGGGACATGCCGTTTGAAACGGCGATTGGCGTCGACAAACGTGAACGGGTTCGTCGCGACCTGGTCCTCCCGTCCCATCGCTTCGTGAATGCATGTCTCAAGCTGGCTGGCTTGCCGGGTTCCCGTTATCGCAAAATACACGAACATTCCCCGACCGGTGCTGAATGTCGCAAACGCCAGTCTGCCGCCGCATAGGCGCGTCCACAAACGCTCGATGCCTTCCGGGTGTTCGATGTTCCAGCCGGTCTCGTTCCGGAAAATGAGTTCCTCACCCAGGATGCTGCAGTAGATCGAAATGTCCATGGTATGAACCGAGGAAGAGAACTTGACGTAAGGCATCGGAACCGGCGTAGTGCAATGCATGGTCGAGTCATCCGGAAGGGTCGCAGACATGGCTTTGTCAGCGACGGGAGGGCGTGGCACGATGTCCGGCATTTCGACACTGCAAGCCGAACCCGGCCTCCGCACCTCTTCGAGGTCTGGTTGGGCAGGAAGCGACGGTGAGCCTGACCCCGTGCTCATCGTCTCGCGCGACACGATTTCCGAGCCGAGTGGTGCCGGGCTGCCCAGCAGACGTTTGATGCTGGGCGCGGGCATGGAGAGGGACGATGATGGATCGATGCGAGTGCAGACGGTATAGGGCATGCGCTGTGGAGGATTGGCACCCCACGGATCGCTCACGATGACGAACTCGGAATGCTCCGTTGCTACGATCTCCCCGGTCTCGTGCCTGTACTGCGCGTGGGTGACCTGAATCACCCGCGCGGGCACGTGCGCGACCGTGCTGGTATTGTCCGCCATTCGCGCGTCGTGACGCGCGATGTAGTGCTGGTCCTCCGGACATTCCGGCGACAGGCGGGTAAACGAAATGCGCTCGCCCGGGTGGAGCGTCTCCTTGGTCATGCGGTACTCGTTGCCGTATTTCATGACGAAGCAGGGCGACGGATCCTTGACGCGTACGGTGGGAATCGTGTGCACCAGCAGCTTCCCGTCGACGGTGCTGGTGAATTTCGTATCGAGGAGGTCATCGATCGCGGGCATTGGCGCGAGCAGCGAATTCAACACCTCGCCGGTCAATTCGTCGAATGTGATCACACCGGGCGACGGCAACGCGTTGGAAAGGCTGTCCGAGAAGCTGACGTCGCTCAGGGGCGGGGAGAGGCTTGGCGAGCGAGGGGAAAGGAAAGCGGCGGACCTTTGCGGCGTCGGCGGCCGGAGCGACATCGAAGGGCGTTGGTCCCAATGGGGAAAGACCTTTTGGGGCGCGACGAAGTCGTCCGCCCTGAGCGGCGTCATGCCGGCGGCATACGATTGAGCGGGCGACGCGGAACTCGTCGACGGCGGATACAGGCTGCCTGCTGCATTAATTTGCGAAAACATGGAAGCGTTGTCGACGCGCGCACTCGTTTCGTTGCCACAGCGCATGGAGCGGGGCATCCCGAGAGCCGAATATTGCGACAGGCGGGAGCGCCACGCCCAGCCGGGAGCACGTGCCGGAAGTCGTTTAGGTGAGACCTAGTCTGCATGCCGCCTGCAATCATCCACTTGCATAATGTGCTCGTGGGTGAGCTTTGGGCGCGTGCCCCGATGCCTGTGCCCAAAACAGCGCAGGCGCTCACGTCACTCGCCTGTCGCGGTCCGACGATCTTACGACGTGGCGCGTGGCGCGTGGCGACGTGGCGACGTGGCGACGTGGCGACGCGCGAGCGTTGGGGCGGTGGTGCTAGAGAGGTGGAGGCGGGAGAAGCGGGAAGAAGCGGGAAGAAGCGGGAAGAAGCGGGAAGAAGCGGGGGAAGAAGCGGGGGGAGAAGCGGAGGAGAAGCGGAGGAGAAGTAGCGAGGGGGGAAGAAACGCCCGCGAGATGGACCCCGCGGGCGATCACAGCGGGGATCAGCGCGTCGCGTCGATCAGCGCTTCGAGCTTGATGGCGTCGGCCGCGAAGGCGCGAATGCCTTCCGCGAGTTTTTCCGTGGCCATGGCGTCGTCGTTGAGCGCGAAGCGGAACGACGGCTCATCGGTCTTCACCCGCTCGATGTCCGCGTCGCGCGCCTGCTTCACTTCGAGCCGGCGCTTCACTTCGCCTTCGGTGGTGCGTAACTGTTCGAGCAGTGCCGGGCTGATCGTGAGCAGATCGCAGCCCGCGAGCGCGAGAATCTGACCGGTCGAGCGAAAGCTCGCCCCCATTACTTCGGTGCCGTAGCCGAAATGCTTGTAATAGCGGTAGATGGCCGAAACCGAGCGCACCCCCGGATCGTTTTCACCGGCGTTGGCGGCTTCGTCCCAATTCGCGCCGGCCGACTTTTTGTACCAGTCGTAAATGCGGCCGACGAACGGCGAAATCAGGCACGCTCCCGCCTCGGCGCACGCGGCGGCCTGCACCAGCGAGAACAGCAGCGTCATGTTGCAGCGAATGCCGTCGCGCTCCAGAATCTCGGCGGCGCGAATGCCTTCCCACGTCGAGGCGATCTTGATGAGCACTCGCTTGCGCTCGATACCTTCGGCTTCGTACATCGCGATGAGCTTGCGTGCGCGTGCGACCGTCCCGGCAGTGTCGAACGACAGTCGCGCATCGACTTCCGTCGACACGCGGCCCGGCACGATGCCGAGAATTTCGCGGCCGAAGGCGATCAGCAGGCGGTCGATGATCTCGTGCGTGCCGTGCGCGCGGTGTTCGTCGACGACGCGCTCGAGAATCGGGCGATAAGCGTCTTTCTGTACGGCGCCGAGAATCAGCGACGGATTGGTGGTGGCGTCCTGCGGCTTGTAGGCGTCCATGGCCTGAAAGTCGCCGGTGTCGGCCACGACGGTGGTGTGACGCTTGAGTTGGTCGAGCAGATTCATGAGGGCGGCCTTGCGAGAATTGCACAGCGTGACATGAAATCCGGCCAATCTTCGATGATGTCGTTCATGCCGAGCGATCGTCGATGCGCGAATCCGCGAGACAGGCCGGAACAGCGAAGAAGCGTTCGGGCGGGGACGCGACGATGCGGCGCTGTGTGCCGCCGACGAAAAACGGCGCGCCGTCCCCGACTCCGGTAAACTTCCGACTTTACCAAACTTTGCCGAAATTCCCCATGACCCAGGACGAACTCAAACGCTTGGTCGGTCAGGCCGCTGCCGACTATGTGAACCAGCACGTGCCCGAGGGCAGCGTGATCGGCGTGGGCACCGGATCCACGGCCAACTGCTTCATCGACGCCCTGGCTGCCATCAAGGGGCGCTACCGCGGTGCGGTTTCCAGCTCCGAAGCCAGCACCGAGCGCCTGCGCAAGCACGGCATCGAAGTGTTCGACCTCAACCAGATCGACAGCTTGCCCGTCTATGTGGACGGCGCCGACGAAATCAACGCGCTGGGCCACATGGTCAAGGGCGGTGGCGGAGCGCTCACGCGCGAGAAGATCGTCGCCTCGGTCGCCCGGACGTTCGTCTGCGTGGTAGATGCCTCGAAAGAAGTCGCCGTGCTCGGCGTTTTCCCGCTGCCCGTCGAGGTTATTCCGATGGCGCAGGCGAGCGTCGCGCGTGCGCTCGAAGCCCTCGGCGGCAAGCCGCAGGCGCGTGTGCGCGCCGACGGCAGCCCGTACATGACCGATAACGGTTGCGCGATTCTCGACGTGCACGGATTGCAGATTCTCGATCCGGTGGCGTTCGAGGCGGAGGTCAACCAGATTCCGGGCGTGGTAACGGTGGGGCTGTTTGCGCAACGCGGCGCCGATCTGACTCTGATGGGCACGCCGTCGGGGGTGCGCACCATCGACTACAAAGACTGAACCCGGGAGGGCTGGATGGCTGGATCGCGTCGTCTTCCCGAAACCTGGTTCCGCCGCGGCCTCTGGCTGATCGCCGTGCTGTTCGCGGCGTTTCTCATTGGCCTTGGCGGCCTGGTCGTCGACAAATTGCCGGGCGTCGCGCCTGCGCCCACGCTGGCGTCGTTCGTCGATCCCGCACAGGCCCAGCGTGCCGATGCCGCCATCAAGCAAGCGCAAGCACAGCTCGAAGACATCGAGAGTCAGCTGGAGACGGCACGCTTGCAACTCAAGGCGCGCAGCACGGCGTATCGCAATGCACGGGAGTCGTTCAACGATTGGGTGGCCACGCGCACCGCGACGGCGCAGGCCAGCCAGGATGCCGAACTCGTCTCACGCACCCGCGCCCTCGACACGCTCAAGGCGGCCGAGCGCGACGCGCAGACCCGGATCGACGCTCTCGAAGCGAGACATCTCGATGCCCAGCGCGCAGTCGAGGCGGCACGCACGGCGCGCTTTGCGCTGAATGAGGCGGCGGGCGAGCAGCTGGCGGCGATCCAGCGTTCGCAGGAGTTGAAGGTTTTCGGCATCCGGCTGGCGTTGACGCTGCCGTTGCTCGCGATTGCGGGCTGGTTGTTCGTGCGTCAACGCAAGAGCACCTGGTGGCCATTCGTATGGGGCTTCGTCTTCTTCGCGCTGTTCGCGTTTTTCGTGGAACTGGTGCCGTATCTGCCGGACTACGGCGGCTATGTCAGATACCTCGTCGGTATCGTGCTCACGGTATCGATCGGCCGCTATGCCATCGTCTCCTTGCAGCGCTATCTCGCCAGGCAGAAAGCGGAAGAGCAGTTGCCGGACGAAGAGCGTCGCAAGACGTTGTCCTACGATCTGGCGCAGGCGCGTCTGGCGAAGTCGGTGTGTCCGGGGTGCGAACGTCCGGTGAAGCTCGACGACCCCGATCGCGACTATTGCGTGCACTGCGGCATCTGTCTGTTCGACCGTTGCGGCACGTGCAACACGCGCAAAAACGCATTCGCGCATTTCTGCCATCGCTGCGGCGCGCGCGCCATCGGCGTGAATGCCGATCCGCAGGCGCGCGTCGTTTAGTTGGCGCGCCGCGCGAGGCGTGGTGTCAGAGATTACTCGGCGCTGGGAGGCGGCACGTAACCTTGTGCCACATCGGCGCCCTCGCCGAAGAAGTACTTTTCGGTTTGCTTGACGAGATATTGGCGGGCGCGCGGATCGGCCATGTTGAGGCGGTTCTCGTTGATCAGCATCGTTTGCTGCTTGAGCCAGCCGGCCCAGGCTTCCTTGGAGACGCTTTCCCAGAGGCGCTTGCCGAGTTCACCGGGCATCGGCGGAAAATCGAGACCTTCGGCTTCCTTGCCGAGTTTGATGCATTGAACCATGCGGGCCATGAGGGGACTCCTTCGTGATCGTCGTATGTCGTGTGAATGGGGGGCTGCGGCTCATGCCGGATTGCCGGAACGGTCATGGGCAAGCGGGCATAGGCGGCGGCTGATATCCGGATATGGGGGCAGGGGGCGCGGATGCAAGGGAAAGCTCCCCGGCGGCGCGGCACCTGCCGTGCCGGTTACAACTTCTTGATGAGCACCAGCGAGCGGCGCTGCCAGTTGTAAAGGCGGCGGCGGTCCGCAGGCAGATCGTCGACGCCGGCCTTGACGAAGCCGCGCTTGAGGAACCAGTGCTCGGTGCGGGTCGTGAGCACGAACAGTCGCTCCAGGCCGCGTGCGCGAGCACGTTGCTCGATGTGCTTGAGCAGGCGTTCCCCGTCGCCCGAACCCTGGGCTTCCGGGTCCACCGTCAGGCAGGCCATCTCGCCGATGCGTTCGCTCGGATAGGGGTAAAGCGCTGCGCAACCGAACAGACGTCCGTCGTGCTCGATGACCGAGAAATGGTCGATGTCGCGTTCCAGTTGGTGGCGGCCGCGCCGTACCAGCGTGCCGTCGGCTTCCAGGGGTTCGATGAGTTGCAGAATCCCGCCGACGTCGTCGATGGTCGCTTCGCGCAGGCTTTCGAGATTCTCGTACGAGATCATCGTGCCGACGCCGTCGTGTGAAAAGAGTTCGAGCAGCATGCTGCCGTCGAGCGAGAACGGCACGATGTGCGCACGGCCTACGCCGGCGCGGCAGGCGCGTGTCGCGTACTTCAGATAGAAGGCCGATTCGCGATCGATGGTGCCTTGCGATTGCATGCGTTGCGCGTCTTCGAGCGTCAGTTCGCGCTGCAACTCGTTGTATTCGTTGAGAACGCCAGGTATCTCGGTAATGAAGATCAGCTTGTCCGCACGTAGCGCGATCGCGGCGGACGACGCCACATCTTCCATCGTCAGGTTGAACGACTGGCCGGTGGGCGAGAAGCCGAGCGGCGAGAGCAGCACGATCTTGCCGTTCGAGAGCGACAGACGGATCGATTCGGCGTCGACCTTGCGAACCACGCCGGTGTGCTGGAAATCCACGCCATCGACCACGCCGACCGGGCGCCCGGTGACGAAGTTGCCCGACACGACGCTGATGCGTGCATTGCCCATCGGCGTGTTCGGCAGCCCCTGGCTGATCGACGCCTCGATATCCAGACGCAGTTCGCCCGCGGCTTCCTTCACGGCTTCGAGGGCGGCGGCGTCCGTAATGCGCAATTGCTGGGCAAAGTGCGATTCGATGTGTCGCAGGCGCATCTGCTCCTCGACCTGAGGACGCGAGCCGTGCACCAGCACGATGTGCATGCCCATGGCGCAGAGCAGCGCGACGTCCTGAATCAGGGAGTCGAGTCCGCCGGCCGCGACCAGTTCGCCGCCAAAGGCGACCACGAAGGTCTTGTCACGGAATGCATGAATGTATGGGGCGACCGAGCGCAGCCAGTCCACGAACTGGGCTTGATGGGCGGTCTCTTCGTCTTGTAGGGCGGGGTCGGGTTCGGTCAGCATGGGTGTACGTGCGCAAACATGCGCAGATTATATAATGCGCGCCCATGGCAAGTGATGAACGAAATCGACAATCGAAGCCCCCGAAGCCGAAAGTGACGGTGCCGGGGCATACGCGTGCTCAAACGACGGGCAGTGCGCAACCGGATCGCGCTCGCATCCCGACGGAAAAGGGTGGAAAGAGCGGAAAGGGCGGACCGGCAGCCCCGGGCGCCGGACGCGAGCGCGATGGCGCGCGGCGCATGCCACCCGCCGAACGGGCCGAGCGGATCGAGCGTGAGGCGCAGCGGCTGGCCGCGCGTCAGGCCGCCGCCAACCGCGTGCCCGGGATCACGTTCCCCGAGGCATTGCCCGTATCGGGCCGCCGCGAAGAGATCGCGCGCGCCATTGCCGGCCATCAGGTCGTCATCGTGAGCGGTGAGACCGGCTCCGGCAAAACCACCCAACTGCCCAAGATATGCCTCGCACTCGGACGCGGTCTGGGCGCGGGCGGCACAGGCCTCATCGGCCACACCCAGCCGCGGCGCATTGCCGCATCGGCCACCGCGCGCCGGATCGCCGACGAGTTGAACACGCCGCTGGGCGAGATCGTCGGCTTCAAGGTGCGCTTTAACGACACGCTGTCCAACGGGGCGTCCGTCAAGCTGATGACCGACGGCATTCTGCTCGCCGAGACGCAGACCGATCCGTTGTTGCGTGCGTACGACACCCTCATCATCGACGAGGCGCACGAGCGCAGTCTGAACATCGACTTTCTGCTCGGTTACCTCAAACAGTTGCTGCCGCGCCGCCCGGATCTGAAGGTCATCATCACCTCGGCCACCATCGACGCCGATCGCTTCGCCCGCCATTTCGGCACTGGCGAAGGCGACGCGTTGCGTCCGGCGCCGGTCATCGAGGTGAGCGGCCGGCTGTATCCGGTGGAGGTGCGCTACCGCCCGATTCAGGACGACGCGCGTATCGCCAACGCCGAGGGACGCGAAACCGGCCGGGCGAGCGCGCGCGAGCGCGAGCGCGATCTGATGGACGGCATCGTCGACGCGGTCGACGAACTCTGCCGTGAAGGCTCGGGCGACGTGCTCGTCTTCCTGCCCGGCGAGCGCGAAATCCGGGAAGCCGCGGAGTCGCTGCGCAAGCACCATCCGCCGCACACCGAAATCCTGCCGCTTTTCGCGCGACTGTCCGCGACCGACCAGGAGCGCGTGTTCAAGCCGTCCAATGCGCGCCGCATCGTGCTGGCGACCAACGTCGCGGAAACGTCGCTAACGGTGCCCGGCATTCGTTACGTGGTCGACGCCGGCACGGCGCGCGTGAAGCGTTACTCGTACCGCAACAAGGTCGAGCAGTTGCAGATCGAGTCGATATCGCAGGCCGCCGCCAACCAGCGTGCAGGCCGATGCGGCCGCGTGGCCGACGGCGTGTGTATCCGTCTATACGACGAAGCCGATTTCCAGTCGCGTGCGCGCTTCACCGATCCCGAAATCCTGCGTTCGTCGCTGGCCGCCGTCATCTTGCGCATGCAGTCGCTGCGACTCTCGAAGGTCGAGGATTTTCCGTTCATCGAGCCGCCACCGGGCCGCGCCATTGCCGACGGCTACCAGTTGCTCAACGAACTCGGGGCTGTCGACGACACGAACCAGCTCACACCGCTCGGGCGCGAATTGGCGCGCCTGCCGCTCGATCCGCGCGTGGGCCGCATGATCCTCGCCGCACGCGAGCAGCAGTCGCTGCGTGAAGTGCTCATCATTGCAAGCGGTCTGGCGGTGCAGGACCCGCGCGAGCGGCCCATCGAAGCGCAGGACGCCGCCGATAACGCGCACCGGAAATTTGCCGACGAACGGTCCGAATTCCTGTCGTGGATCAAGCTATGGAAGTGGTTCGAAGAGGCTATCGCGCACAAGAAGTCCAACCGCCTGCTGGCGCAGGCCTGCCGCGAGAACTTCCTGTCGCAGTTGCGTCTGCGGGAATGGCGCGATGTCCACAGTCAGTTGCTCACCGTGGTGCGCGAACAGGGCTGGCGGCTCAACGAATCGGAAGCGACCTACGAGCAGGTCCATCTGGCCCTGCTCGCGGGCCTGCTCGGCAACATCGGCTGCAAGGCCGACGACGATCCGCATTTTCTCGGCGCGCACGGCATCAAGTTCCATATCTGGCCGGGTTCGTCGCTCGTGAAGAAGGCCGGGCGCTGGGTCATGGCGGGCGAACTGGTGGAGACAAGCCGCCTCTATGCCCGCTGCATCGCCCGGATCGAGCCGGAATGGATCGAGCGCGCCGGCAAGCACCTCGTCAAGACGTCGCTATCCGATGCACATTGGGAAAAGAAGGCCGCGCAGGTCGTCGCTTACGAGCGCGGCACACTCTACGGCCTGACGATCTACGCGCGCCGGCGCATGAACTTCGGCCCGCGCGATCCGCGCCGTGCGCGCGAAATCTTCCTGCGCAGCGCGCTCGTCGAGGGTGAATGGGAGACAAAGCTCCCGTTTTACGCCCACAACCGCAAGTTGATTGCGGACATCGAGCAACTCGAACACAAGTCGCGGCGTCAGGACGTACTCGTCGACGACGAACTGATCTACGCGTTCTACGACGCTCACGTGCCCGAGGGCCTGTACGACGGCGCGAGCTTCGAGCATTGGTATCGCGAGACGTCCAAAGGCACGCCGAAGCTGCTCTATCTCGTGCGCGACGATCTGATGCGTCACGAGGCGGCGGGGGTCACGACCGACCTGTTCCCCAAGAAGACCGCCATCGCGGGCGTCGAAATGGCGCTCACGTACCACTTCGACCCGGGTTCGCCGCGCGACGGTGTCACGCTTGCCGTGCCGCTCTATGCGCTCAATCAGGTCGACGCGCGCCGCTGCGAATGGCTCGTGCCCGGCATGCTCAAGGAAAAGGCGCACCTGCTGATGAAGTCGCTGCCGCAGAAGTTGCGGCGTCACTTCGTGCCGTTGCCCGAGTACGCGGCGGGGTTCCTCGAACGGGCGGCGTTCGGGCAGGGGGCATTGCTCGATGCGCTCATGGCCGATGCGCGCGAGCAGACCGGCGTCATGCTCAAGTCGAGCGACTTCAAGCTGGAAATGCTGCCGGCGCACTTGTCGATGAACTTCAAGGTGATCGACGAGCATGGCCGTCAACTCGGCATGGGGCGCAATCTGGCCCAACTGCGTGCCGAACTCGGCCAGCAGGCGCAGCGTACGTTCCAGCAGATCGCCGCGAGGAGCGGGGCGACGCCCACGGGAAGTGCGTCGGACGCTCGCGCGGCGCGGGCCGCACAAGCCTCACCAGCCTCACCAGCGGGGCGTGACGGGGGCAGGAACGTCGCAAATGGCGCAGGCAAGGGGGCGCCAGCCACGCCATCCGCGGGCGCCGTCGAACCTGGCCGCTACGACAATCTCACGACCTGGAGCTTTGGCGAGTTGCCGGAGATGCTGGAGATCCGTCGTGGCGGGCAGACGCTGTTCGGCTATCCGGCGCTGGTCGACCGTGGCGATCACTGCGATCTGGAAGTGTTCGACGATCCGGACGAAGCGCAGCGTCAGCATCGCGCGGGCCTGCGGCGTCTGTTCGCGATTCAGCTTCGGGAGCAGGTGAAGTATCTGGAGAAGAATATTCCCGGTTTGCAGCAAATGGCGATGCAGTACATGAGTCTGGGCACGCAGGAGGAATTGCGCGATCAGATCGTGGATCTGGCGCTGGAGCGGGCCTGCCTTCCGTTGCCGTGGCCGAGCGACAATGCGTCGTTCGCCGCCCGCAAGGACGAAGGGCGCGGCCGCCTGACGCTGCTCGCGCAGGAGATTGCGCGTCTGGCCGGGCAGATTCTCACCGAGTACGCCGCGTTGCAGAAGAAGCTGGCGCAGGCCAAGCCGTTTGCACAGGCACACGCGGACCTGACGGCCCAATTGCAGCGCCTGATCGGCAAGCGTTTCCTTGTCGATACGCCCTATGCCCAACTGGCCCACTTCCCACGTTATCTGAAAGGCATGGCGGCGCGCATCGACAAGCTCAAGGCCGATCCGTCGCGCGACGCCCGGGCCATGAGCGAGCTCGGGCCGCTGTTGCAAAACTGGCAACGGGCGACGTCGCAGCGTCGCGATCATGGCGATGCAAGGCTCGACGAGTTCCGCTGGTTGCTCGAAGAGCTGCGTGTTTCGCTCTTCGCTCAGGAGTTACGCACCCCCATGCCGGTCTCGGTCAAGCGTCTTCACAAGGTCTGGGAGGCGCTGCAACGCTGACGTCTCGATTTGCGTTGCATCATGAAGTGTCGAGATAGTGTTTCGGCTGATCGAAAAATGTACGCGGGACGCGCTTCGGCGAGGACTTCCCGGCCTACAATAGCGAGACTTTTTTCAGAGACTTCGTGATGCGCAAACTTCTGATTGCCGCCAGTCTGGCGGCTTCCTTCGGGCTCGCCGCCCTGGCCGGCCCGGCCCGCGCCGCCGCGCCCGCGCCCGAGAGCGTGGTGGTCGTGCTCAATTCGGCGGACGCGAGTGTCAGCCTGATCGACAAGGCCACGCAGAAGGTGATTCAGACGTTCCCGGTCGGCAAGGAGCCCCATCACCTGATGGCGACGCCCGATAACCAGTCGCTCATCGTCGCCAACTCGGTCGGCAACAATCTCGTTTTCCTCGATCCGAAGACAGGGCAGATCCAGCGCAAGGTCGAGAACATCGAAGATCCCTACCAGATCGGTTTCTCGCCGGACAAGAAGTGGTTCGTCGCCAACGCCCTGCGTCTGGACCGCGTGGACATCTATCGCTTCGACGGCAAGAACCTGAGCGTCGCCCAGCGTATCCCGATCAAGAAGATGCCGAGCCACCTGGTGTTCACGCAGGACAGCAAGCTCGTGTTCATCTCGTTGCAGGAGTCGAACGAGGTCGCCGCCATCGATCTTGCCACGCAAAAGGTAATCTGGAAGCTGAAGGTCGGCGACAGCCCCGCCGGGGTCTGGCTCACGCCGAACGACAAGTATCTGCTCGTGGGCATGACCGGCGCCGATTATGCGGCCGTGGTCGACTGGCGCAATCAGAAGGTCGTCAAGACGATTCCGACGGGCAAGGGCGCGCACAACTTCCGCTCGCTGGCCGATGGCAAGCACGTGCTGATTTCGAACCGGGTGTCCAGCACGATCAGCATCATCGATCAGGACGCGCTCGCGAATGTGGGCAACATCACCGGCCTGCTGCCGGGGCCGGACGACATGGAATTGTCCGCCGACAGGAAAACGCTGTGGGTGACGTTCCGCTGGGCGCGCAAGGTCGGCATCATCGATCTGACCTCGCGCAAGCTCGTCAATACCATTGCGGTCGGACGCTCGCCGCACGGGATCTATTTCTACGACCGCGCGCCGGTGCTGTAACATCGAGGCCTTACTCCCAAGGCTTTGGCCGGCCGGGCGTCGTCGGGACACCCGGCCGGTCGGTACCGCACCTGCATGAACGATATTCTTCGCGCGCTTGGCCGCGCGCTCGTGAGCCTGCTGCATCCGCGCATGCTATGGCTCACCGCAATGCCCTTCATCGTCTCCGGTCTTCTCTGGGGCGCCGTGATCTGGTTCGGATGGGAACCGTTCACCGACTTCCTTCGTGTCTGGCTCGAACAGTGGGAATTCACACAGTGGATTTACCGCTTCTTCGGGTATTTCGGCGTGGACAGCGTGCGCATGGCGCTCGCGCCGTTCATTCTCGTGGCGCTGCTCGTGCCGCTTATCGTCGTTACTGCGCTCCTGCTCATTGCGGGATGGTCGATGCCTGCGGTGCTGCGACACCTCTCGCGCCGCCATTTCGTTCATCTCGAAGCGAGACAGGGCGGGTCGTTCTGGGGAAGCCTCGGGCAGTCGCTCGGCGCGACGTTCCTCTTCCTGATCGCCGCGCTCGTCACGTTGCCGCTGTGGCTCGTGCCGCCGTTTTTTGCCATCGTGCCGCCCTTGCTGTGGGGCTGGCTGACGTATCGGGTCATGACGTACGACGCGCTCGCGTATCACGCGAGTCCAGAGGAGCGTCGCCGGCTGGTGCGCGAGAAGCGGCTGCCGCTGCTCGTCATCGGCGTTGCGACAGGGCTGCTCGGTTCGCTGCCGACACTGCTGTGGGTCTCGTCCGTCGTCATGATCGTGCTGTTCCCGGTCATTGCGCTCGTGGCGATCTGGCTTTACGTGGTGATCTTCGTTTTCTCGGCGCTATGGTTCGCCCACTATTGCCTGCGAGCCCTCTCGCGCATGCGTGCGGAAGACGCGCACCGCGAGCCCACGCTCGCCGCGACGGTGCTGCCCGTGGCCGGTGTGCCGCCGCCTGAGAGCGAGGACCTGCCGCCGGCGGACACGCCGCTGTTGCCGGGGCCGTCAGGGCCGACGGGCTCGCCCAACGGGTCGCCGTGAAAGTGGCACAATCGTCGAACTGCGCGCTGCCGCGCGGCGGCGCTGCGCAATCCCCCAAGGCACTGACGACAAGACAAAGGAAGCATCATGGCGGTCGGCATCATCATCATCGGCGACGAAATTCTCTCGGGGCGCCGTCACGACAAGCATCTGCCCAAGCTCATCGAGTTGCTCACCGAGCGCGGCATGCAACTCGGCTGGGCCGAGTATGTGGGCGACGATCCGGCGCGCATCACGGCAACGCTGCGTCGTACCTTCGCCAGCGACGACATCGTGTTCGTGACGGGCGGTATCGGCGCCACGCCCGACGATCACACGCGTCAGTGCGCGGCGGCGGCGCTCAACGTGCCGCTCGTGCTCACGCCGCAAGCCGAGGCGCTCATCATGGAGCGCATCGCCGATACCAGTCCGGACGGTGTGGCCGACATGACGCAGGCGGATAACCGTCATCGTCTGAAGATGGGGGAGTTTCCCGTCGGTGCGCGCGTGCTGCCCAATCCGTACAACAAGATTCCCGGGTTCTCGGTCGAGAACCACCACTTCATGCCGGGTTTCCCGGTCATGGCGTGGCCGATGATGGCATGGGCGCTCGATACCTATTACGCAGACCTGCATCATCTGACGAAACATACGGAACGGTCGGTGCTGGTCTTCGGGCTGGCCGAATCGACGCTCACGCCGCTCATGGAGGCCATCGAAGCCGAGTACGGCGGCATCAAGGTATTCAGCCTGCCGAGCGTGGGCGACGCGGAGCGCGGCGCGGTTTACGCCCGTCGTCATATCGATCTTGGGGTGAAGGGCGACCCGGCGCTGGCCGGTGCGGCGTTCGAGCGTCTCGTCGCGGGCGTGGAGGCCTTGGGTGGCGAGATTATTCATGCTGCGCAGGCCGTGGCGTTGCTGGAAGGGACAGTGCCGTCGGCGAAGTGATTGCCCCGGGAGGGCGTGTCGGCCGACGTCGTTCGCCGTTGTCATGATGTTGCGACATTCGCGACGTGCGACAGCGCCCCGGAGACGTCGAAACGGCGCTTGCCTTTGGGGTAAGCGCCGTTTTTTTGCACGGATGGCGGGGTGAGCACCTGGGCGCGAGAGCGCGCGAATCCATGCCTCAGAACCCGGCGAGGACGAGTTTGCCGATCGTGCGCCCGCCTTCGAGCTGCGCGTGCGCGCGACGCAGGTTCGCCGCGTTGATCGGACCCATGACTTCGCCGACGGTCGTTCGCAGCGTGCCGGCATCGACCAGTCTGGCGACCTCGGTGAGCAGTTTGTGCTGGGCGATCATGTCAGGCGTTTCGTACATGGCGCGCGTGAACATGAATTCCCAGACGAACGTGGCGCTCTTGCTCTTGAGCAGGCCCACTTCCAACGGTCCGGCATTTTCCACGATCGAGCAGATCTTGCCCTGTGGCGCGACCGCCTCCGCCATGGCCGGGAAATGCGTGTCCGTATCGTTCAGACACAACACGAAATCGACCTGCGGCAGGCCCAGCGCCTTCAACTGCGTGGGCATGTCCTGATAGTGGTCGATAACGTGCTGCGCACCTAACTGACGGCACCAGTCGGCCGACTCGGGGCGCGATGCCGTGGCCACGATCGTGAGTTTGGCGAGCCGTCGCGCCAGTTGGATCGCAATGGATCCCACACCGCCCGCGCCGCCGACGATCAGGATCGACTTGCCTTCGTCGCCGCCGTCCGGCGCGATGTCCAGACGGTCGAACAAAGCCTCCCACGCGGTGATCGTCGTGAGCGGCAGTGCTGCCGCATTCACGAAGTCGAGCGACGCGGGCATGTGACCCGTAATGCGTTCGTCCACCAGATGGAACTCGCTGTTGGCGCCCGGGCGGGTGATGCTGCCCGCGTAGTACACGGGGTCGCCGACCTTGAAGAGGGTCACGTCCGGCCCGACCGCGGCGACGGTACCGGCCGCGTCCCATCCCAGCACGCGCGGGGTCGTCTCGACTTTGTCCTTCGGGGCGCGCACCTTCGTGTCGACCGGGTTCACCGAAATGGCTTCGACCTTGACGAGCAAGTCGTGACCGGCGGGCGTCGGTGTCGGCACCTCGATGTCTTCGAGGGCCCTGGGATCGTCGATGGGGAGGTAACGAGTCAATCCAATGGCTTTCATCTGCTTTCTCCTGTGGGTGATGGCACGCCGCACGATCCGTGGTGAATTGGCGACGCACCGAATGCGATGGCGAAAGACTACGGCTAGTCGATTGATTTGATAATTCGCATAATGCGGAAAATATCTTTTGGAAAAACCATCAAATGGCATTGGACCTCGATACCGTCGCATTGTTCGTGCGCGTTGCGACGTTGGGTAACGTGTCGGCGGCGGGCCGGGAGCGCGGGTTGTCGCCCGCAACGGCCAGCACGCGACTCGCGCAGCTTGAGGGGGGGCTCGGTGCCCGACTGCTGCACCGAACGACCCGGCGAGTCGCGTTGACGCAGGAGGGCGAAGTCTTCCTGGGGCAGGCGCAGGCCTTGCTCGCGGCCGAGGCCCAGGCGCTGGCGAGCGTCGGGCAGGGATTCGCGGCGCCGCAGGGGCTGTTACGGGTATCGTGTTCGTCGTCGTTCGCCCGGCAGCACATTTCGCCCGCATTGCCGGAATTTCTGGCGCGCTATCCCGGTATTTCGCTGGATTTCCGGCTCACGGACCGGGTCGTCGATCTGCTGGAGGAAGGCGTGGACATGGCGATCCGCGTGGGCGCGCTGCGCGACTCGACGCTCATCGCACGAAAGCTCGCGGCGAATCGGCGGACACTGTGTGCGTCGCCTGCCTATCTCGCGGCGCATGGCGCACCGCGGCACCCGAGTGATCTTACGCAGCACGAATGCCTCACGCTCGGAGAGCAGCGCGACTGGCGGTTCGTCACGCCGGGCGGCCCGCTAAGTGTGCGCGTGGCGGGGCGGCTCGTGTCGGATAACGGGGAAGTCCTGCGCGACGCCGTGCTGGCCGGTTTGGGGATCGCGCTCAAATCGACGTGGGACATTGCGGCGCATTTGCAGCGCGGGGAATTGGTGCCCGTGTTGCAAGCGTACCCGCTCGCCGAGGAGGTTGCGATCTGGGCGGTGTACCCGAGCCGGGTGTTCGTGCCGCCGAAAACGCACGCGTTCATTGAGTTCCTGCAGGCGCGTTTCAGTCCGGTGCCATACTGGGAGACGCTGTGGCCGGCCCCGGCGCAGGACAGATAGCGATGGGCCTAACGAGACGCCGAGAGGTGCCGATAGATGTCGAGAGATGCCGAAGTCAATGCAGCCGGTGGGCGCGGGGCAATTGGGAGCCTGTGTCGTCGTGGCCGATGGCTGGACTGGCGTGATGCAGCACGAGCCGCCAACCGTCCGCTTCCTTGAGATAGACGTTGGTGGCCAGCACGAAGGCGTAACGCGCGTCCGGGTGCGTTTCGACCTGAATTTGCTCGAGCACGTTGTGAACGGCGCAAAGCGGGTTATGGGCGACCTGTAGGTGGCTGACCGTCACCTGCACACCGCCTTTGGCGAGGATCTGCCGCCAACTGGTGCGTACGGCCGCCGGGCCGACGTGCCGGGGGCCTGAAGGATGGATGCAGACAACCTCTTCGTCTTCCGACCAGACATCCATCAACGTATCCGTGTCACCGGCACGCAACGCTTCGTAGAACGCGTGCTCGGCGTCTTCCGGGCTGAGAAATATCGCTGCGGGCATAACGGCGGCCTCCGTCGGGGTCCATCGTTGGGATCCATCGTTCGACATGCCGGCCAGAACCCTGCCGAGCGGCGAACGCGCCGATTATGGAGGGTTTGCCCGGGCTTGTCGAACGCGGGCGTTCTCTGCGCGATTTCAGGGTGGTTCCGGCGCGGTCCCGGCGTGATTCCAGCGCGACGCCGCCGCGATTCGGGGCGGCGGGTGTTCGCTGGCGGTGTGCAGACGCGGTGAGCGACCTTTGATCTGGCGCAAGGCATCGATCGAGGCGGGCCGGTAGCTTATGGGTAATGTGCGAGCGGCGCTGCGCGTCCGGGGGTCTGCCGGATCGGCGAACTTGCCGGAAGGCCTGCGGGGAGTTGTGGGGAAGGCCAGGTGGTGACGGCGGGAGCGCTCGTGCGCTCCCGGCAACCGGCATCAGCAGTGATGCACGCCGGCGAGTTCGCGCAGGGCGATACCGTCGACGATCTTGACGTGACGCTGACGGATTTCGATCATGCCGTTTTGCGCGAAACGCGAGAACAGGCGGCTGACCGTTTCCAGCTTGAGTCCGAGGAAACTTCCGATCTCTTCGCGGCTCATGCGCAACACGAACTCGTTGGCCGCATAGCCGCGCGCGGCAAGGCGTTCGGACAGATTCAGCAGAAAGACAGCCAGACGCTCTTCGGCGCGCATGGTGCCGAGCGCGAGCAATTGCTGGTGCTCGTTACGTATTTCCTGGCTCATCAGGCGGTGCAACTGGCGTTGCAGCGAGGGTACCTGACGCGACAGCGTCTCCAGCTCATTGAAGCGTGCGATACACAACTCGCTGTCTTCGAGCGCGATGGCGGTACTCGGATGATGGTTGTCGGCCACGGCATCCAGACCGATGAGTTCGCCCTGAAGGTGGAAGCCGACGACCTGCTCGCGGCCGTCGGGGGCCGTGACACAGCTCTTGAGCGACCCGAAACGAATGCCGTAGACAGCATTCAGGTTGTCGTTGGCGTGATAGAGCACTTCGCCTTTCTTGAGGCGGCGGCGCTCGCTGACGAGTGCGTCCAGTCGTTCCAGCTCCGGCTCAGGGATGCCGACGGGCAGGCAGAACTGCCCCAATGAGCAGGTGGAACAACGAGGCTGGGCAACCGGAATGGGGTTGCCGGGAATGCGACCGGTCTCTGTGGTCATGGAGGCCCCTGAAGTTATTTCGAGAGTTTACCATGAGGCGTCGACCCGTCGTTTCGATGGGCGAGACGTCAGGGTTTCGACGATGCTTTACGGGCGTCGGTGTTTCAGTAATAATTGCGCTCATACCGGACGTCCGTCTCGCCGCACTGTCGGCCTGGGCGTTTTCCCGGCAGGTCGTTCGAGCATTCTGGTCGCGCCGCCGTCACTACGACCGAACACAATAGGGCGCGCGCTTATGCGAAGCGGTTGTCATCTGCGACCGTTTCTCGTGTTCCAAGCATCCATTTATTCCTGATACCGGGTTGCCAAGCCCCCGGTCTGCTTAGTCGCACATGAATACCCAAGAGGCGAAACTCGTCCTCGAGACCGCGTTGATTTGCGCGCAGGAACCGCTCAAGGTCGGCGATCTGCGCAAGCTTTTCAATGACGCCGTGTCTGGTGACACGGTGCGCGCGCTACTCGAGGAAATCCGCGTGCAATGGGATGGCCGAGGTGTGGAATTGGTGGCGTTGGCCACCGGCTGGCGTTTCCAGAGCCGTCCGCGCATGCGTGAATACCTTGACCGCCTCAATCCGGAGAAGCCGCCGAAGTACTCGCGCGCCGTGATGGAGACACTGGCGATCATTGCGTATCGTCAGCCGGTCACCCGCGGCGATATCGAAGAGATTCGCGGCGTGACGGTCAACACGCAGATCATCAAGCAGCTCGAAGATCGTGGCTGGATCGAGGTCATTGGTCATCGTGACGTGCCCGGCCGGCCGGGTTTGTATGCCACGACCAAGGACTTCCTGGACGATCTCGGTCTGCGCGCACTCGACGCGCTGCCGCCACTCGAAGATCCGGCTGCTCAGGCGCAGATCGATCTGCTCGCGCAGCAGAACATCGAATTCGGCGAACGTGCCGACGGTGAAGACGGGGAGGCCACGTCGGACGACGTGCCGGTTGCCGACGCCGAAGCCCTCGCGCTGCTCGCGCAGACGCGGGCCGACGACCTGCCGCTTGCGCAAGGATTGCCGGAAGATCAGCGTGCGCAACCGTCCGCCGGCGAGGCGTTGACGCAGGAGGCGTTGCTCGATGCCGTCATGGCCGAAGGTGAGGCGCCAGCAGTCGATGTCGTGACGGCCGGGCCGGAGATGGCTGCGGAAGTGGCGGCCAGGGCCGAAGTGGATGCCGGTACGTCTGCTGAAAATTCGCCGGATGCCGAGGAACTCGCGGTCCCGGTACACGTCAGTGAGCAGGACGATGCGCCGCGCGGCAACGTGCCGGACGTGTCCGGCGCGGCTGACGGCGAAGCGCCGGGTGAGGCACGGAGCGGAATGCGGGGTGACGTGCCGGGCCGTGCGTTGGCAGCCACCGATGCGCATCCGCTGGAAGACGCGGAAAGCCTGCAACACGAGGAATTTTCCGAAGTGTCGGCGCCCGAGGTTCCTGTCGGCGACGATTCGCCGCAAGATACGCAGGGTGTAGGGCACGAAGTCGGACATGAGGCCGGGCAAGCGGCCGGAATAGAAGAAGACGCGACGCATGCGGCAGATTCCGCAGCGTCGTTGGCGCAGGAGGTTTCCCCGCACGCTGTCGACTCGGCAGCGAACGAAGCCGCCGCCGGGCAGCCCATGTCCGGTGCGATCGACGGCGAGAACGACGGGGACGACAAGAATCTCGTCACCGGTACCTGAGGCGCGGTCGCACCGCACGCATTCGCAGGGCCGTTAGCGAAAGAACGAAGTCGCGGCACGTATTTGCCGCGCATTCATGGTGCGAACACGGATCTGGGCAGCGACTTTGCCTGCCCGCGACGATCCCGTTTTCCAATGAGGTTGTGTTGAAACAAAACGAAGAATCCCAGGACCTGCACGCGCGCGATGCCGGTGCCGAAGCACGTTCGCCGGAGGGCGAGGGCGGCGATGAAAAGGCGTCGCGCCGCGGTTTGCGCCGTGGCCCGCGCAGTCTGATTGCCCGCCGTCGTGCGGCGCAACAGGCCAAGCGCGAGGGCGACGACAACGGCGAATTCGCTGCGGAAGCTGCGCAAGGCGCGCCATCGGGTGAGGCGGTGCAAGCGCATTCGCCGAATGTCGACGGTGCGCCGTCAGCCGCTCAGGGGCGTGGTCGCAACAACGCACGCAAGCCGCGCGGCGGCAGGCGCGACGACGCTTCGCAGGCGACGCAGGCCGGCGGTGACGCCAATGGCAATGGCGCCGCGCCAGGCGCCCGTGCGCACCGCGGTGCAAAGAACGCCCAGGGAGCACAAGGCGGCCAGGGCGGTGCGGGCAAAACCCAGGGGCGTGGTCGCAAGGCACCTGCCGGCGGTGCGCGCGGTAAAGGGGGCGCGGGCAGCGCGGGAAGCGCCAGCGACAATGACCTCTTCGCATTCGTGACGTCCGGTGGGTTCGACGGTGACGACAGCGACGGCGATAACGCTGCCGCCAAGCGCGGTCGCCGTCCCGCGGATCGCCGCGTGCTGTCGCCGGACGACGAAGCGCCGAAGTTGCACAAGGTGCTCGCCGAAGCCGGGATGGGATCACGTCGCGAGATGGAAGAACTGATTCTCGCCGGTCGCGTGTCGGTCAATTCCGAACCGGCGCACATCGGTCAGCGCATCCTTCCGACCGATCAGGTCCGCATCAACGGCAAGCTCGTCAAGCGCCGTATCAGCAGCAAGCCGCCGCGCGTGCTGCTGTATCACAAGCCGGCCGGCGAGATCGTGAGCCATTCCGATCCGGAAGGCCGCACGTCGGTGTTCGACCGTCTGCCGCCGATGAAGACCGCCAAATGGCTTGCCGTCGGACGTCTGGACTTCAACACGGAAGGGTTGCTGATCCTCACCACCTCGGGCGACCTGGCGAACCGTTTCATGCACCCGCGTTACGAAATCGAGCGCGAGTATGCCGTACGCACGGTCGGGCAACTGAGCGAAGCATCGCGTCAACAACTGCTGCACGGCATCAAGCTCGACGACGGCGAAGCCAATTTCCTGCGCCTGAAAGATGGCGGCGGCGAAGGCTCTAATCACTGGTATCACGTGGCACTGGCAGAGGGCCGTAACCGCGAAGTGCGCCGTATGTTCGATGCGGCGGGGCTGATGGTGAGTCGCCTGATCCGTACCCGTTACGGTCCGCTGACGTTGCCGCGCGGCCTGAAGCGCGGTCGGTATGAAGAAATGGACGAAGCGCAGGTCCGCTCGTTGTTTGCCGCTGTCGGCATGAAGATGCCGGGCGCGTCCTCCGATGAGAAGGGCGCTCGCAATGGTGGTCGCGGCGGTAAGGCCGGCGCGCCGAAAGAGCCGCGCCGTCAGCCGGATCCGATGCAGACCGCACTGGGCGTGTTCACCCGGGAGCCGGGGCAGTCGCGTCGCCCGCGTGCCAATCCGTTGACCGCATTTGTGGGACCGAGCGGCGGCTATCCGGGGCAAACACCCTCGCCGCGTGGTGAGGGCCGTCGCTTCGGGGGCGGTAATTCCGCGGGTGGCGGCTTCGGCGCTCAGTCGCGTGGCGGCAATGGTAGCGGCAATGCCAACGGCAATCGCAGTCGCGGCGGCAACCGCGCGGGCAGTGGTGGTGGCGGTGGTAATTACGGCAACCGGGGCAATCGCGGCGGTAATCGCTCCCGCTGAGTTTGCCGATCCGTTATTGCGTTGCACCAATGCCGAAACGGTGCCCGTCCAGCAGTCATTTCGGGCGCCACGCGTTGCAAATCGGGTCAAAACCATATAAAATCAGCGAATAAGCTGGTTTGCGTGTCGGGCGTTCTGCTGCGGCACGCACCTCATGCGCAATGAGGCTGTAAGAAATGGGCGTTTCGCCCATTTTTTTTTGCCGCGAGCGTTTAACGCGGCCGATGCCGCCGCGTCGGGGAGTGGGTGTGTCGACTCGGACACATCGGCCCGGGCGGTCGAGGGCGGTATCGTGCGACGTCCCATGCGGGGCGCGCAGACATGTCGGGCGCTGCTGATGCGCGCGAGTTTTTCTAGGGTGAGCAAAGTTGCAATTGCCAGAACTGATCGAGACCACGGTCGAAGGCCTGGGTTACGAGCTGGTCGATCTTGAGCGCGCGGGCGGCGGACTGCTGCGCGTGTACATCGATAAGCCGGAAGGCATCACGATCGACGACTGCGAGACGGTAAGCCGTCAGCTCTCGCACGTCCTGATGGTCGAGAACGTCAATTACGACCGACTTGAAGTATCGTCGCCGGGGCTGGATCGTCCGCTGCGCAAGCTGCGTGACTTCGAGCGTTTTGCCGGCGTCGAAGTGAGTCTCACGTTGCGTGTGCCGCTCGAAGGCCGCAAGCAGTTCCGCGGCATTTTGCAGGCGCCGCAAGGCGAAAACTTGAGCCTTGAGTTCGAAGGCAAGGGCGGCCCGGCGCTGCTCGAATTCACCCTCGCGGATATTGACCGTGCGCGCCTTGTGCCGCAGATTGATTTTAGGAGTCGCAAACGATGAGTCGCGAAGTATTGCTGTTGGTCGATGCGCTCGCGCGCGAAAAGAACGTCGACAAGGATGTCGTGTTCGGCGCGCTTGAAGCAGCATTGGCTTCGGCCACCAAGAAGCGCTACACCGAAGACGTCGACATTCGCGTGCACATCGACCGTGAGTCGGGCGAGCACGAGAGCTTCCGTCGCTGGCTGGTAGTGCCGGACGAAGCGGGTCTGCAAGAGCCGGACAAGCAGATCCTTTCGTTCGAAGCCAAGGAAGACAACCCGTCCATCGAAATCGGCGAATTCGTCGAAGAGCCGGTGGAATCGGTCGAATTTGGCCGCATTGGCGCCCAGGCGGCCAAGCAGGTGATCTTGCAGCGCATTCGCGACGCCGAACGCGAGCAGATCCTGTCGGACTTCCTCGAGCGCGGCGAAAAGATCATGACCGGCACGGTCAAGCGTCTCGACAAGGGCAACCTGATCGTCGAGTCGGGCCGTGTCGAGGCGTTGCTGCGCCGCGATCAGCTCATCCCGAAGGAAAACCTGCGTATCGGTGACCGCGTTCGTGCGTACATCGTGAAGGTCGACCGCACGGCGCGCGGCCCGCAGATCGAACTCTCGCGCACGGCGCCGGAATTCCTGATCGAGTTGTTCGGTATGGAAGTGCCGGAAATCGAACAGGGTCTGCTGGAGATCAAGTCGGCTGCCCGCGACCCGGGCGTGCGCGCCAAGATCGCCGTCGTGGCCTACGACAAGCGTATCGATCCGATCGGGACTTGCGTGGGCATTCGCGGCACGCGTGTGCAGGCGGTGCGTAACGAGCTGGGTGGCGAGAACGTCGATATCGTGCTGTGGTCGGAAGATCCCGCGCAATTCGTGATCGGCGCGCTGGCGCCGGCGGCGGTGCAGTCCATCGTCGTGGACGAAGAGAAGCACAGCATGGACGTCGTCGTCGACGAGAACGAACTGGCGGTGGCGATCGGTCGCAGCGGTCAGAACGTGCGACTCGCCTCGGAGCTGACCGGCTGGCAGATCAACATCATGACGCCGGACGAATCGGCCGAGAAGCAGAACGAAGAGCGTGGCACGCTGCGCACGTTGTTCATGCAGCGTCTCGATGTGGATGAGGAAGTCGCGGACATCCTGATCGAGGAAGGTTTCTCGAGCCTGGAAGAAATCGCCTACGTGCCTTTGAACGAAATGCTGGAAATCGAAGCGTTCGACGAGGACACGGTGCACGAGCTGCGCAATCGGGCGCGCGATGCACTGCTCACGCAGGCGATTGCTACCGAGGAGAAGGTCGAGGGTGTGGCGCTCGATCTCAAGAGCCTCGACGGCATGACGCCCGAGTTGCTGGCCAAGCTGGCCGAGCATGAAATTCAGACGCGCGATGATCTGGCCGAACTGGCTGTCGACGAATTGACCGAGATGACCGGTGTCGACGAGGAAGCCGCCAAGGCCCTGATCATGAAAGCGCGAGAGCACTGGTTCCAATGATGACCTGCCCCGGCATGCATATGGAACAGTGAACTTTGAAGTTAACCGCAAGGCGCCTGGCCTTGCTTGAAGAGGTTTGAATGGCGAGCATCAACGTAGCCCAATTTGCTGAAGAACTGAAAATGCCGGCCGGCGTGTTGCTGGAGCAACTCAAAGCCGCCGGTGTGGACAAACTCAGCGCCGACGATTCGGTGACGGAAGCCGACAAGGCCCGTCTGCTGGAGCACCTGCGCCGATCGCACGGCGCTGGCGACGGCGACAAAAAGAAGATTACTCTGACGCGTCGCCAGACCTCGGAAATCAAGCAGGCCGACGCGACCGGCAAGGCGCGGACGATTCAGGTCGAAGTGCGCAAGAAGCGCACCTTCGTCAAGCGCGACGACGTGGTCGAAGGCGCGGACAACGCGGCAGCGGCTGCGGAAGACGAAGCGCTTCGTCTGCGTGAGGAAGACGCACGCCGCGAAGCGGAGCGTCTGGCGGCGGAAGCTGCCGAGCTCAAGCGTCGCCAGGAGCAACTGGAGCGCGAAGAGGCCGAGCGTCGCGAACGCGAGGAAAAGGAAGCTGCCGAGCGCCGTGCGCGCGAGGAAGCGGAGCGTGCCGCGGCGGCTGCCAAGGCGGCTGAAGAGCAGAAGGCCAAGGCAGAAGCGAAGGCCGATGCCGACGCCGAAAAGCAGGCGCAGGCGGAAGCCGAAAAGATTGCCAAGGCCGAGGCCGACAAGGCTGCCGCAGCCCGGGCCGACGCCGAGCGCGAGCAGGCCCGCAAGGCCAGCGAAGAAGCCCGTGCGGCTGCCGAGAAGGCGAGCGCGGCGGCTGACAAGGCCCGCGCCGAAGAGGAGGCCATTCGCAAGCGCCGCGCGGCGGCCGAAGCCGAAGCACGCGCGATTCGCGAAATGATGAATGCGCCGCGTCGTGTGCTGAAGGCGCCGGAGCCGGCCCCTGCGGCCGCGACGGCCAAGCCGGATGCCGCGAAGGGCACGCTGCACAAGCCGGCCAAGCCGGAAGGTGCCGCAGCCAAGCCGGCAGACAAGAAGCCGGCCGCAACGCCAGCTTCGACGACGGCTGGTGCCGCGGACAAGAAGGACAAGAAGCCGGGCGCCTGGCAAAAGGATACGGACAACCGCAACAAGCGCGGCGGTATGAAGACGCGCGGCGACACGAGCGGCGGTTCGGATGGCTGGCGTGGCGGTGGCCGTGGTGGCCGTCGTGGCGACCGTCACGCGCAGGACGACCGTCAGGCATTCCAGGCACCGACCGAACCGGTGGTGCGTGATGTGCACGTGCCGGAAACGATCAGCGTTGCCGATCTCGCGCACAAGATGTCCGTCAAGGCCGCGGAAGTCATCAAGCTGATGATGAAGATGGGCCAGATGGTGACCATCAACCAGGTGCTGGATCAGGAAACCGCGATGATCGTGGTCGAGGAACTCGGCCACCGCGCGATTGCTGCGAAGCTGGACGATCCGGAAACGCTGCTGGACCTCGGTAACGATGTGACGGAAGCCGAAGCGCTGCCGCGTCCGCCGGTTGTGACCGTGATGGGGCACGTCGACCACGGCAAGACCTCGCTGCTGGACTACATCCGTCGCGCCAAGGTGGCTTCGGGCGAAGCCGGCGGCATTACGCAGCACATCGGTGCCTATCACGTCGACACGCCGCGCGGTACGGTGACGTTCCTCGATACGCCGGGTCACGAGGCCTTTACGGCCATGCGTGCCCGCGGTGCGCAGGCAACGGACATCGTGATTCTCGTGGTCGCGGCGGACGACGGTGTGATGCCGCAGACGAAGGAAGCGATTGCCCATGCGAAGTCGGCCGGTGTGCCGATCGTGGTGGCGATCAACAAGATCGACAAGCCGGAAGCCAACCCGGACCGCGTGAAGCAGGAACTCGTGGCCGAAGGCGTGGTGCCGGAAGAGTATGGCGGCGATTCGCCGTTTGTGCCGGTGTCGGCGAAGACGGGGACGGGTATCGACGATCTGCTCGAGAACGTGCTCCTGCAAGCCGAAGTGCTGGAACTGAAGGCGCCGGTCGATGCCCCGGCCAAGGGTATCGTGATCGAAGCGAAGCTGGACAAGGGCAAGGGGCCGGTCGCCACGATTCTGGTGCAATCCGGCACGCTCAAGCGCGGCGACATGGTGCTGGCGGGGCAGGCCTACGGCCGTGTTCGTGCCATGCTGGACGAAACCGGCAAGAACACGAAGGACGCAGGCCCGTCGATCCCGGTGGAAATTCAGGGTCTGTCGGAAGTGCCGGGCGCCGGTGAAGAAGTGCTGGTGGTCCAGGACGAACGCAAGGCGCGTGAAATCGCCCTGTTCCGTCAGGGCAAGTTCCGCGACGTGAAGCTGGCCAAGCAACAGGCCGCGAAGCTCGAGAACATGTTCGAGCAAATGGCCGAAGGCGAAGTCAAGACGCTGCCCCTTATCATCAAGGCAGACGTACAGGGTTCGCAGGAAGCGCTGGCACAGTCGCTCAACAAGCTCTCGACGCCGGAAGTGCGTGTTCAGATCGTGCACGCTGCGGTCGGCGGCATCAGCGAAAGCGACGTCAACCTGGCAACGGCTTCGAAGGCGGTCATTATCGGCTTCAACACGCGTGCGGATGCGTTGGCGCGCAAGCTGGCCGAGTCGAACGGTATCGACATTCGTTACTACAACATCATCTATGACGCAGTGGATGAGGTGAAGGCGGCAATGTCGGGCATGCTGGCGCCGGAGAAGAAGGAAGAGATCACCGGGATGGTCGAAGTGCGTCAGACGTTCCGGGTGCCGAAGGTCGGCACGGTGGCCGGCTGTATGGTGCTCGACGGCTTCATCAAGCGTTCGTCTCACGTGCGCGTGCTGCGCGACAACGTGGTCATCTTCACGGGCGAGCTGGATTCGCTCAAGCGCTTCAAGGATGACGTCAAGGAAGTCAAGTCAGGCTTCGAGTGCGGTCTGTCGGTGAAGAACTTCAACGACATTACGGAAGGCGACCAACTGGAAGCGTTTGAAATCACGGAAGTTGCGCGCTCGCTGTAACGCGATTTACGCAACGGATGTGGAATGGCCCACCAAGCCGGGGAAACCGGTGGCGTGGGCCATTGCATTACTAGCGAGTTTGTCATGGCAAAGAAACGTGGCGTTCCCGGGCGGAATCTGCGCATCAACGATCAGATCCAGCGAGATCTGTCGGAGCTGATTCAGCGGGAAGTGAAGGACCCGCGTATTGGGCTGGTCACGCTGCAAAGCGTGGAAGTGACGCCCGATTACGCGCACGCGAAGGTGTTTTACACCACGCTCACCGGCGACCCGAAGGCGACCGGCGAAGCGCTCAACGAAGCGGCCGGCTATCTGCGCAATCTGCTGTTCAAGCGGTTGCACATTCATACGGTGCCGACGTTGCACTTCCACTTCGATCAGTCTATCGAACGTGCCATCGAGATGTCGCGTCTGATCGACACGGCCAATGCGACGCGCGCGAAGGAAGACGCGCAAGCGTCCGGCGCGCCCGACGATGAAGCGCGCGACGCCGACGGCGACGATAGCGGCAACAAGAAAAACGACGGCAAGTAAGCGGTCGATTGACGACGCAGCCTGCCGGGCTGGTGCAAAGCGAGCCCGGCAGTATTGCGATGCCTGCGCACGGACGACGCGTGCGACGGGCAACTCCCCATGAATATCTCAAGCACTTCCCGCACATGACGGACCCGCGTTCGCAGGCACCCCGCCAAAAACTCCCTCGTTTTCCGCTCGACGGTGTATTGCTGCTCGACAAGCCGTTGGGGCTGTCGTCCAACGATGCGCTGATCAGAGCCAAGCGTTTGCTTCAGGCGTTGAAGGCGGGCCATACCGGCACGCTCGATCCCCTGGCGACGGGGCTGCTGCCGTTGTGTTTCGGCGAGGCGACGAAGTTTTCGCAAGACCTGCTCGAAGCCGACAAGACTTACGAGGCGCGTGTGCGTCTTGGCGAGACGACGACGACGGGCGATGCGGAAGGGGAGGTATTGCAAACGCGTCCCGTGACGGTGGACGAGGCAGCGATTCGCGCCGTCTTGCCGCGCTTCACGGGTTCGATTTCACAGGTGCCACCGATGTACTCGGCGCTCAAGCGCGACGGCAAACCGTTGTATGAGTATGCGCGTGCGGGGCAGACCCTCGAGCGCGAGGCGCGCGCGGTCACGATCCATCGGCTCGAAGTGACCGAGTGTGCGTTACCGGCGGCGAATGAATTCACGTTTCGCGTGACATGCAGCAAAGGCACATACGTTCGCACGCTGGCAGAGGACATTGGCGAGGCATTGGGTTGCGGCGCGCATTTGCGCGCCTTGCGTCGTACGGCTGTCGGGCCGTTGACACTCGATGGCGCTGTGACGCTGGAAGACCTGAATGCGCTCGAACATGCGCAACGCGTGGAGAAACTCGCGCCGGTGGATGCGCTGCTGAAGTCGCTGCCTGCCGTGTGGCTCGACGACACGCTTGCGAAGCGCTTCAACCACGGACAGCGCTTGCGCCTGGACGATGCGCGCTGCCCGCATGCGCTGCGCGCATGTGCGCACGCGCATGTCGGCATTGAAGTGAAGGTCTACGCCGAAGCCGCAGGCGACATGCCGGCCCGTTTGCTCGGCGTGGCCCGGCTCGATGGCGCGGGGTTGCTTACCCCGCAGCGATTGTTGAGGACGCAGTAAGCGACGTGCGCCGTTGAGCGTTGGTTTGGCGTTATTTCTCGAGACTTTCGCTACGGTCCCGCTACGGTTCATTACTGTGCGCCTCGTCTAGCACGTCTCGCCCGTTGCCGGCACTGCGCGGCGCCTGCCGTGTTGTCGCGAATCGGTGGCGGGCTAGTCCACCGCACGGACACTGCTCGCAAATGGCTTGTTTTTCGCGTCGATCGAGACTTCGTATTCGACGAGTTGACCGCCTTTCAATGCTTGATGGCCGGATTCGATGAGGGTGGCCGGCGGGAGGAACACGTCCGCCCCGCCGTCGCTGGGTGTAATGAAGGCGATTCCTCTGACGGGATCAAGCCATACGACCGTTCCTCGTGCCATGGCGCATCTCCTGTTCAACGGCACAGATCACACGCAATCGGGCCGAAGGTGATCTGTCTGATCTGCCAGGGGCAGATAGGGCGGCGTGATCGATTCGTTACCGGTTCGCTATCGGTTCGTTACCGATGACGCGCTACCCATAAGTTATCACTCGGTTTTCGGCGGCGGCGCCGGCTGGGACGTGGTTTCACTCAATGGCGGCTCGGGAACCGGAAATAGTTGGTCATACAGATTTTTCCGGATGTCGATGTCGCACTTCATTGTTTTTTCGTTTCCCGCCAATGCTTCGCGTTCCTCGTCAGTCATGATTCACCTCCTTGGAAGGGACTTGCCGGACACGGAACGGATGAAGCACAACGCTCTGGCACCCGCGTCCAGCTGACGCTGCGCATAGCCATGCGCAGACGGGACCATTGGATCACTCGGGCACTCGCGCGTTAACTGTCAACGTTGACAGGGGATAGCGAAAGGGGAAGGAAATTGCAGGACAGGGGCACGACCCTTTCAGCCGGAGGGTTCCCGAACGTTCATCGCGAGCAGGTAGGCGTCGCCATGGGTGACGTCGTATTCGACGATCTGGCCTGTCTGGAGCGCCGACTTGCCCGGAATGCAAATCTGGGTGTCATGGACGAAAACGATTTCGCTGCCATCGTCTGGGGTGATGAACCCGTACCCCTTTTCCGGGTAATAACGCTTGACGGTTCCGCGCGGCATGTTTTGCTCTCTTTCGAAACGGCAAATCGAACGCAATTCCCTGAATTTCCGATGCGCTCCGCGCGGACGGGATCGCGGCGCACAGACTCACATCGTCGTCGCAGGAATTGGAGAGATCAGTTTGTGACGTTCTCCGGCTTTAACTCGACGATGGCGTCAAGTGCCGCCTTCACGTCCATCGCGTATTTGGCCAATGCCTTCTGTTCGTCGGTTTTCGGCTCGAACGACGGCACGCCAACCGGGTGGTTGCTCTCGTCGACCGCGACGAACACCATCAGGCAATCGGTCGTTTGACGCAACTCGCCCCACTTCGGATCGCCCGCGTGCACCGAGACGTGGATGTGCATGCTCGTGCGTCCCGTCGCCACGATGCGCGCGCGCAGTTCCACCAGATTGCCAACGAGGATCGGGCGGCGAAAGCGGATGTTGCCCACGCTGACCGTCACGCAATAGCGCCCCGACCAGGTGGCGGCGCAGGCGTAGGCCACTTCGTCGATCCATTTCATGAGCGAGCCGCCATGCACCTTGCCGCCGAAGTTGACGGCGGCCGGCTCGGCCAGAAAGCGGAAAGTGACTTCGGAACGTTCAAGCGGGTTCTGGGGGGTATTCATGATGTATTTTGTGGCTGACGAATAATGCCTTCCCGGCCCTCGTCCGGCGTTCGACGCTGTGCACGTCGGGCTCGGGGATGCGCAATGATACTGCGATTGCGTGAGCCTTGCCGCTGCCGTGCCCGGGGCAGCCGTCGCGGTGCGTGAGACAACGCCATAAAAAAACCCCGCCAGCTTCAGCGGGGTTCAAGAAGTGCCCGGTAGTACAGAGCAGGGTCGGGCACTCGGGGGGAAGCCGGTTGCGCCGGCAGGCTCAGTGCGCGCCGGCTGCGGCGTCACCGCCGCCGCCACCACGTATGGGGCGCGTGATCCACACCATCGCGATCATCAGCACGAACAGCACGGCCGAGATCCAGAAGATGTCGTTTGCGCCGAGCATCGCCGACTGCTGCGTGACCAGCCGGTCGAGGTAACCATGTGCCTGCGGCGTCGACATGCCGAGCTGGTTGAGCGTCTGCACCGAGCCGCCGAACGTCGGATCGTATGGCGTGAGGTTCTCCGTCAACTGTGCGTGGTGCAGCGAGATGCGATTGTCCCAGACGGTCGTCGCAATCGACGTGCCCACGGCACCGCACGTGATCCGTACGAAGTTCGACAGACCCGCGGCCGCCGGAATGCGATGCCCCGGCAGCCCCGACAGGATGATGGCCGTGAGCGGAATGAAGAACATCGACATCGGCACGCCTTGCAGGAAGGTCGGAATCATCAAGGTGCGGGTATCGACCAGCGTGTTGAAGTGCGAACGCATCAGGAATACGAGAGCGAACAGCAGGAACGATACGGTCACGACCCAGCGGGCATCGAGCTTCGGCAGGAACTTGCCGATGAGCGGCGACAGAATGATGGCGAACAGCCCGACCGGCGCCATTACCAGACCGGCTTCCGTTGCGGTATAGCCCAGATAGATCTGAAGCCACTGCGGCAGGATCACCAGATTGCCGAAGAACAGGCCATAGCCGACGGAAATGGCGATCACGCCGCCGGTGAAGTTGATCCGCTTGAAAAGCGTGAGGTCCACCACCGGGTGCTTCTCGGTTATTTCCCACACGACGAAGAAGCAGAACGACACCAGCGCCACGAGTGCCAGCACGACGATCGTCGACGAATTGAACCAGTCGAGTTCCTTGCCCTTGTCGAGCATCACCTGCAACGAACCGACCCACAACACAAGCAACGCCAGCCCGACGGTATCGATCGGCTTGCGATGTGTCGGTGTCTCACGCTTGGCGTAAATCAGCCAGGTGACGTATGCGGCGGCGATACCGACCGGGACGTTGATGTAAAAAATCCACGGCCAGTGGTAATTGTCCGAGATCCATCCACCGAGAATCGGACCCATCACCGGGGCGACGAGCGTCGTCATGCCCCATAACGCAAGCGCCATCGAACTCTTTGCGGGCGGATAGCTCGAGAGCAGCAACGATTGCGAGAGCGGGATCATTGGCCCGGCCACGGCGCCTTGCAGCACGCGTGCGGCGAGCAGGATTTCGAGCGTCGGCGCCATGCCGCACAGCCACGAAGCCAGCACGAACAGCAGGATCGACGAGATGAACAGCCGCACCGCGCCGAAGCGTTCCGTCAACCAGCCCGTGAGCGGCACCGAAATGGCATTGGCGACGGCAAACGACGTAATCACCCATGTCCCTTGGCTCGATGAAACACCGAGGTCGCCGGAGATGGCCGGAATCGATACGTTGGCAATCGATGTGTCGAGCACGTTCATGAACGTGGCGAGCGACAACGCGATGGTGCCGAGTACCAGCTGCCCCCCCGACAGAGGGGCAGGAGCGTTTTGAGTTGCCATGAGATGTCAAAGGGGGTGGGGGGCACCCCCCTCCGATTTACAGGGGACGTGCGCGGGCCGGCTGATTGCGCGTGTCGCTGGCACCGCCTGCGTTCGACGCAGCGGCACCGGCGTTCTCGGTGATGATCCTGGCGACGATGTCGTCGGCGTCGTGGCCGACCTTGTCGTACACGTCGGTCGAATACACCGGCAGGGCGGGCGCTTCGCCCAGTTCCTTGCCGTCGGTGTTGCGCACGTTCACCTTGACCTGCATCGACAGACCGACGCGCAGCGGGTGTTGCTGTAATTGCTTCGCATCGAGCGCGATACGCACCGGCAGACGTTGCACCACCTTGATCCAGTTGCCCGTGGCGTTCTGCGCCGGCAGCAGCGAGAAAGCGCTGCCCGTGCCTGCGGAGAAGCCTGCCACCGTCCCCTTGTATTCGACGGCCGAGCCGTACACGTCGGCGGTGAGTGTCACCGGCTGACCGACACGCATATGCGCGATCTGCACTTCCTTGAAGTTGGCGTCGACCCACACTTCGTTGAGCGGCACGAGCGCCATCAGCGGCGCGCCGGTCGCCACGCGCTGGCCGACCTGCACCGAGCGCTTGGCGACGTAGCCGTCCACCGGTGCGGGGATCGACGTACGGGCGTAGTCGAGATAAGCGGCGCGGACCTTGGCCGCGGCTTGCTGCACGTTCGGATGCGTGGTCACCGAGGTCTTGTCGGTAAGCGCCTTGTTCGAGACGAGCTGTGCACGGGCCTGTTCGAGCGCGGCTTGCGCCGACTTCACGGCATCCTGCGCATGCGCCAGTTCTTCGCGCGATACGGCGCCGGTTGCGATGGCCATCTCGCGGCGCTTCACGTCCGCTTGCGCCTTGGTAAGTTCCGACTCGCGCATGGCGACAGTGGCGGCGTAGGCGTCGTTATTCACGAAATACGTGCGCACCTGACGTACCGTCTGCGCCAGATTGGCTTCGGCTTGCAGCAGCGAGACACGGGCGTCGGTCTGGTCGAGCGTGACCAGGGGCTGACCGGCCTTGACCATCTGTGTGTCGTCTACCTTCACGCCAGTGACGGTGCCCGCCACCTGCGGCGTGATCTGCACCACGTTGCCCGCGACGTAGGCGTCGTCGGTGTCTTCGTAATAGCGCGCATACAGTGCGTAGTAAGCGCCGTAGCCGATGGCCGCAATGGCGATGACGGCCGTCAGCGTCAGCATCATGCGGCGACGCTTGCCATTGTTTTGCGTCGGCTGGGCAGGCGCTTGTTGTTGATTCTCGCTCATCATTTGCTCCGTACTAATCTCTCAATGTGCTTTTGACGTTTGTCTTGTTTTGTGTGGCGCTCAGTGGGTCTGTGCGTTGGCGGCGTCGCCCCCGGCCTTCGCCGGGCGCTCCTGTCCGACGACCAGACCGGCGGCTTGCGCGTCGAAACCGCCGCCCAGTGCCTTGATCAGGCCGATTTGCTGATCGCGGCGGGCGAAGTCGATGTTCACGCGTGCCTGTTCCTGTGCCAGCAGCGACGACTCGGCGGTGAGCACGGTCAGTTGCGGCGTCAGGCCTGCCTTGTAGCGGTCGACGGCGAGATCGTAGGCGCGTTGTGCGGCGTCTTGCGCCACCCGTTGCGACACCATCTGCTTGTCGGCCGAGCGAATCGACGACATACGGTCGGCAATGTCGCCGAGCGCCTTGTTGAGCGTCGAGTCGTAGTTGGCGACGGCGCTCTCATACGCGGCGTACTGCCCCTTCAGGTTGGCGCGCAGGCGACCGCCGTCGAAAATCGGAAGGGAGATCACCGGACCCGCCGTGATGTTCTGGCTGCTGGGGTCGATGAGCTTGCCCAGCCCGAAGGTCGAGAAGCCGAACGCGGCGTTCAGATTCACGTCCGGATAGAAACGCGCCTTCGCGACGTCCACGCCCTGGAGCTGCGATTCCACGCCCCAGCGGGCCGACACGATGTCCGGACGCCGGCCGAGCAGCGCGAGCGGCAGGTTGTCGGGCAGGGCGGGCGTAGGCAGTTGCGCAAGCTTCGGCGGGGCAATGGCCAGACCGCGGTCCGGCCCCTTGCCGAGCAGCACGCCAAGTTGGTGGCGCGTGAGCAGGATCTGGCCGTCGAGTTGTGCAAGTTGCGTCTGGATGTCGGCGCTGTTGCTCTCGGCCTGCTTCTGTTCGACCTGTGTGTCGAGACCGGCGCGCACACGATCGGCTGTCAGCTTGCCGAGGTTCTGGCGCTGCCTGCCGATGCGTTCGAGCACATCGCGCAGCGCGTACTGCTGCGCCAACTGGTTGTACGTGCGGGCGACGGCTGTCGAGAGCGCGAGACGCACTTCCTGGTCTTCGGCTTCTTCGGCACGCTCGGCGGAGGTCGCCTGCGCCCGTGCCGAACGGTTCTTGCCCCACAGATCCAGTTCCCAGGAGAGCGACGCATTAAGATCGCCCTGCGTGAACCACGTGCCGCCGTAGCCCGCCGGGTAGATGGTGTTCTCGGTGAACTTCTCACGGTACACGTCGCCCGTGAAGTTGACCGACGGCAACAACGCCGCGGCGGCGCCTTCCGTTTGCGCCTGAGCGCTTTTCAGACGCGCCGCAGCCATGGCGAGATCGGGATTGCCGGCGAGGGCCTCGTCGATCAGGGAAACGAGTTGCGGATCACCGAAACGCTGTGCCCAGTCCGTGCCAGGCCATTGACCGCCCTCCGAGGGCAGGCTGCGCTGGGTCTGATACTGATCGGGCGTACTGATCTGCTTGTCGCTGTGGATGCCGGCGAAGTTCGCACAGCCGGCAAAGCCCAGCGTCGCCGCCGCCAGACACAGGGCGGAAATCGCTGAGCGGGCCCGCAGACGCGGGAAGAACGGTGAGGCCGCTTTCATCGCAAAACCTTTACGAGAGAAGTCTTGTACTGACAATAATCGGGAAACGGGCACTGGCGCGGGCATGAAATAGTGGACTCGACAGGCTTTTCTTGACGGAATTCGGGGCGATTCCAGGGAGGGGGGCGCCGTCACCCGACCTCGCCGTTGGCGATCACTCGCCGCAGCAGGCTCTTCAGGAACCCGACTTCCTCCACGCTGAAACCGCGCATCAGGTGATCGGCCGCCCTCGTGAAGATGTCCGGCATCCGGTCGGCCATCGCATAACCAGCTTCGGTCGCGCTCAGGTTCACGGTACGGCGGTCCATCTTGCTGCGCTCGCGAACGAGCAATCCGTGCGCTTCGAGCCGGTCGAGCAGCCGGGTGACCGCGCTTGCATCTATGCAGTAGTCGCGGGCCAGATCCGCCGCCGTCTTGCTTTTGCCGGTCGCCACTTTGTAGAGCATGGTGGCCTGCGTGCTGGTGAGACCGTACTGCGACGTTTCCTTCGTCAATTCCGCGAGAATCAACTGCCGCACACGCGCCACCAGATACCCGAGAGAGTCGTCGATGTCGTAGCCGTTGCGCGGCGGGCCGGCTTGCGGCGCTTCCGGCTGGGACGCCGGCACGCAAGCGGAGGAAGTCACGGGAGGTTCGGACATTTTCGTGCAGCTGCAATAGTTGACTTGTCACGATTATAGCGGGTACTTAATTAATTTCAAGTCAATGCAATAGTTGACTAGGCAAATATTTCGCGGGGAATTAGACGGAAAGCTCTAAGTCCTTGCTTCGCCAGGCCAATGCCGTCAATGAAGTGAGCGAGGGCGGGGAGAGATTTGCCGGGGGGAAATTCGCAACGCCGGTGAAGCCAAGCCGTGAGGCGTTGTTGCAATGCAGAAAGACCATGACGCAAGACATGCGCGAGTGGTAGAATTGCGGATTCTCCAAAGGCTTTTCGAGCACCTCTTTCATGACCCGCGCTCTCCGTAACATCGCCATCATCGCGCACGTCGACCACGGCAAAACCACGCTCGTCGACCAACTGCTGCGCCAGTCGGGCACCTTCCGCGAAAACCAGCAAGTCGCTGAACGCGTGATGGACTCGAACGACATCGAAAAAGAGCGCGGCATCACGATCCTCGCCAAAAACTGCGCCGTCGAATACGAAGGCACGCACATCAACATCGTCGATACCCCGGGACACGCGGACTTCGGCGGTGAAGTGGAGCGTGTGCTGTCGATGGTCGACAGCGTGCTGCTGGTCGTCGACGCTGTCGAAGGCCCGATGCCGCAAACGCGCTTCGTCACGCGCAAGGCGCTCGGCCTCGGCCTGAAGCCGATCGTCGTGGTCAACAAGATCGACCGTCCGGGCGCGCGTCCGGACTGGGTCATCGACCAGACGTTCGACCTGATGGACAAACTCGGCGCGACCAACGAACAGCTCGACTTCCCGGTCGTCTACGCCTCGGCACTGAACGGGTTCGCCAGCCTCGATTCGAACGTTCGCGAAGGCACGATGAAGCCGCTGTTCGACGCGATTCTCGAACACGTGCCGGTGCGCGACGCCGATCCGGACGCACCGCTGCAATTGCAGATCAGCTCGCTCGATTACTCGACGTTCGTCGGCCGTATCGGTATCGGCCGTATCACGCGTGGCCGTGTCAAACCGGGCCAGCAAGTGGTGATGCGCTCGGGCCCGGACGGTGAAATTCTCAAGCGCAAGATCAATCAGGTGCTGACCTTCAAGGGGCTGGAGCGCGTGATGTCGGACGAAGGCGCCGAAGCTGGCGACATCGTGCTGATCAACGGTATCGAAGACGTGGGCATTGGCGTCACGATCTGCGATGTGGACACGCCCGAAGCGCTGCCGCTGCTGACCGTCGACGAGCCGACGCTCACGATGAACTTCTGTGTGAACACGTCGCCGCTGGCCGGCCGTGAAGGCAAGTTCGTGACGAGCCGCCAGATCCGCGATCGTCTGGACAAGGAGCTGAACCACAACGTGGCGCTGCGCGTGAAGGACACCGACAGCGACTCCGTCTTCGAAGTGTCGGGCCGTGGCGAACTGCATCTGACGATTCTGATCGAGAACATGCGTCGCGAAGGCTATGAACTGGCCGTGTCGCGTCCGCGCGTGGTGATCAAGGAAATCGACGGCGTGAAGCACGAGCCGTACGAAATGCTGACCATCGACCTGGAAGACGAACATCAGGGCGGCGTCATGGAAGAAATCGGCCGCCGTAAGGGTGAAATGCTGGACATGGTATCGGACGGTCGTGGCCGCACGCGTCTGGAATACCGCATTCCGGCTCGCGGCCTGATCGGCTTCCAGGGCGATTTCCTGTCGATGACCCGCGGTACGGGCCTCATGAGCCATATCTTCGATGCTTACGCACCGGTCAAGGATGGTTCGCTGGGTGAGCGTCGTAACGGCGTGCTGATCTCGCAAGACAACGGCGATGCCGTGGCCTACGCACTCTGGAAGCTGCAAGATCGCGGTCGCATGTTTGTGAAGCCGGGCGACGCCCTTTACGAAGGCATGATCATCGGTATTCATAGCCGTGACAACGACCTCGTGGTCAACCCGATCAAGGGCAAGCAACTCACGAACGTGCGTGCGTCGGGTACCGACGAAGCCGTGCGTCTGGTGCCGCCGATCGCATTGAGCCTGGAATACGCGGTGGAATTCATCGACGACGACGAACTGGTCGAAGTCACGCCGCAGACGATTCGTCTGCGCAAGCGCCACCTCCTCGAACACGAGCGCAAGCGCGCTTCGCGCGAAGAGAAGTAAAGCCGGCGATGACAGGGCGGCGTGGCGGACTCGGGTCTGTCGCGTCGCAATGCCAGATTGTTGGAAGAAAAGCCGGTGCCTTTGCGCCGGCTTTTTTGCTTTTGATGCGGCCTTGCCGCCGCCCGTCCATCTCCAACGCCTTCATTTCCCCCAACGCGTTGACGTTTCTGGAGCACTCGCCAGACATGACCGATTTCCTCTGTACCGAGATTCGCGGCCGCATCGGCTTCGTCACCCTGAATCGCCCGAAGGCGCTCAATGCCTTGTCGCACGACATGATTCGTGCGATGGCGGCCGCACTTGCCGATTGGCGAGACGATCCGAACGTGCTCGGTGTCGTGCTTCAGGGCGCCGGTGAGAAGGGGTTGTGCGCCGGTGGCGACATTCGCTATTTCCATGAGGCCATCAGCGCCGGTCGTACGGACATCATGGATTTCTTCACCGACGAGTACAAACTGAACTACGCCATTGCGTCGTACCCGAAACCTTACATCGCGCTGATGGACGGCGTGGTGATGGGCGGCGGCATGGGAATTTCGCAGGGGGCCGCGCTGCGCATCGTGACGGAAGCGACGCGTATGGCGATGCCTGAGACGGCGATCGGCTTGTTCCCCGATGTTGGCGGTGGGTTCTTCCTCGCCAATCTTGCTGGACACCTCGGCGAGTATCTCGGCACGACGGGTATTGTGTTCGGCGCAGTCGATGCGTGCGAAATCGGTCTGGCGGACGTGGTGCTCCCGCGCGCATCGCTGCCCGCGCTTTGCGAGCATCTCGCGGCGGGCGACTGGAGCGACAGTGAGGCAGTACTCGACGCCGCGCGCACCTTCTGTCGCGAAAGCCTGCCGCCTGCGGGACTCGCACCGGGCAAGCTGGCACCGTTGCGCAGCGTGATCGACGAGCATTTCGGTTTGGCCGATATGCCTGCCATCCTCAGGGCGTTGAAGGCCGAACCACGATGCGAGTATTCCGGATGGGCGCAGGAGACAGAGGATCTGCTGCGCACCAAGCGTTCGGCGCTCATGGTGTGCGTGTCGCTGGAGCAAGTGCGTCGTGCGCGCAAGTTGTCGCTGGCGGATGAGTTGCGCGAAGAATGGCTGATGATGCGCAGCGTCTTCAATCTCGATGGCCGCACGGGGGCGGAAGGTGTGGAGGGCATCCGCGCGATGGTGATCGACAAGGACCACCATCCGCGCTGGCAGCATTCGACGATCGAAGCCGTGACACCGGAAGATGTCGCGCGGTTTTTCGATGGCGAACGTCGTGGCGCGAACCATCCGCTGCGAGATCTGGGCGAATAAGTCGCATTGTTCGGTGCCGTAGTCTTAACGACGCACGAACCGTCATATTGCCGAATGCGCCCCATCGCCCGCCATGACACGGTGGGCGATGGCTTCGAATGCCTCGGATGCCGCGAACGAATCAAGTAGTCCGAGCGGTCGTTGTGTCGTTACGTTGCTACGCTGTCACACCGCCGCCTGACAGAACTGTTCACCAACGGCCTGATCGAGCTTGCGACAGATGTCCGCGAAGGTGCCGACCATCACGATATGCGACATATCGCGATAGATGCGCACGTCGTGACTGTCCTGCAATTCATGAACGTTGTCGCGACGCGCTTGCTGCTCGCGCACGTTACGCGACGCTTTGACAGTCTGACCGGCGGGACAGGCGCGACGCGTGGCCGATGCCATGGCAGCCGCGATGGTGCGCGGCAGGGCGGTCGTGCGAGTGCGCGCCGGCACGGTGTACGAGCGAGCGACGGCGGGCGCCGATGCGAACGGGCCGGACAGGGCCGACAGACCGTAGACCGCCGACAGGCGCGTTTGCGAAGAGGCACTCACGCGGGGTTGACCGAGGGACGTACGCAGCAAACCAAAGAGTCGAGCCATGATGCGATCCTTCTTCCAATGCGGGTCGGAGGGACGTGACCCACTGCGTTTCGCATCGCTCTCACGAATCGCGGGCGCAGCAGGGTACGGGCGCCGGACCCAGCCCGGCGCAGTCGGAAATGCAAATCTTCAGGGAGTGGGGCGGAGTGCGATGTTGCGCAGCGCCCTTCATTCGCGCCGAACGATCAACGATCGCTCATAGGTCCTTCATAGATCGTTGTTGCGGATCAGGCCGACCGCAATACCTTCCAGCGCAAAATCACCGCTGCCTTCGTCGACATTGATGTTCTCGAAGTCGGGGTTTTCGGCGATCAGCTCGACGCCACCCTTGACACGGTGAAACCGTTTAACCGTCACGTCGTCGCCGATACGGGCCACGACGATCTGGCCTTCACGTGCATCCGCCGCTTTCTGCACGGCGAGCAGATCGCCGTCGAGAATGCCGGCATCGCGCATCGACATCCCGCGCACCTTCAGCAGGTAATCGGGTTGGCGCGCGAACATGTTCGGGTCGCACTGGAAGTTACGTTCGATATGTTCCTGCGCCAGGATCGGACTACCGGCGGCGACGCGCCCCACGAGTGGCAACGACAATTGCATGAGACCCATGTGCGGCAGCGTGAACTGGTGAGAACCGCCCGCTTCGTCCAGGCGCTTGAGGCGGATGCCACGCGATTGACCGGCGGCCAGTTCGATCACCCCTTTGCGCGCCAGCGCACGCAAATGCTCCTCGGCAGCGTTGGCGGAAGAGAAGCCCAGTTCGGCGGCGATTTCCGCGCGCGTCGGCGGAAAGCCGGTGCGCTCGATCGCTTGCTGAACCAGTTCGTAGACCTGCTGTTGACGGGCGGTAAGTTTGATCATGGCATCACTGTATGGAAGCACAGGTGGCTGTATTTTTGTACAGTGTTTGCAAAAAGGCAAGCGAAACTTGATCGCCATGACAGGGCCGCCGTACGGGGCCGGCCTGCCCATCGCGCCGAATGAGGGAAAGCCCGGCGAAAGGCTCATTAAACTTCAAAGCATGTACGCGCCGGTCTGTTCACATGAATATGTACTAAGTACAGGTTAACTGGGTCATCGGGAACGACATGTCAACGCCAACCGATCTGAGATCACGCAAACGTCTGGCCACCCGGCAGGGGATTTCCAACGCGGCCACGCGGCTTTTCCACGAACACGGTTTCGATCATGTGACGGTGGACCAGATTGCGGCAGCGGCCGACGTCGGCCGGATGACCGTGTTCAACCATTTCCCGCGTAAGGAAGACATGTTCTTCGACCGCGACGAAGAGGGTCGAGAGATGCTGCGTGCGGCCATTCGGGAGCGGGCGCCGGGCGTTTCTCCGGTCGAGGCGTTGCGTTTGCTGGCGCATCGGCTTGTCGAACAAGGCAACCCGTTCGTCGATTTTTCGGCGCAAAGCCAGGAATTCGTGCGCACCATCGAGGGCAGCGAGACGCTCATGGCTCGCGCCCGGGCGATCCGGGACGAACTGGCCGATGGGGTGGCCCAGGCGCTTGCCGAAAGCGCGGGACGGCCGCCGGGCGACGTGCAGGCTCAACTGGCGGCCGCCATGCTCCTGGCGGCCTGGACCGTTGCGTTCCTTCATGCCCATCGGACTTTTCGCCAAACGCAGGACTCCGCCGCCGCGCGACAAGCCTTCCTGAGCCTCGTGGATCAGGGAGCGACGGGGCTGAACGCCGCGTTGGCAGGCTCCCCTTACGTCTGAGGGCCGGTGCGTATCAGCATAATTTCTCTAATCCTTATTCCGGCATAAACAAAAGCGAAAATATTATTTTTAATTATTTAGACGGGATCATAGACTGGCCTCCTACACACGAGAAGCAAACAAGGAGTGCAAGTCATGAACAAAGCAGCACGGGGATGGAAAGCTAAGAAGCTGGCAGTCGCGCTGGGCGGTCTGGCGCTGGCTGCCGGCATGACGATTCAGGCGCATGCGGCGAGTCTGTCGCTGCTCAACGTGTCGTACGACCCGACGCGCGAGCTGTACGCCGACTACAACAAGGCCTTCGAGGCGCACTACAAGCAGGTTTCCGGCGACACCGTCACGGTCAAGGCCTCGCATGGCGGCTCGGGCAAGCAGGCCCGCACCGTGCTCGACGGCGCGCCCGCGGATGTCGTCACGCTCGGCATTTCGGCCGACATCGATGAACTTGCCGCCGCCGGTCTCGTGAACAAGGACTGGCAGAAGCGTTTGCCCGACAACGCCACGCCGTACACGTCGACCATCGTGTTGCTGGTGCGCAAGGGCAACCCGAAGGGCATCAAGGACTGGAACGATCTCGCCAAGCCAGGCATCAGCGTCGTGACGCCGAACCCGAAAACGTCGGCCGGCGCCCGTTGGAACTACCTTGCCGCATGGCTCTACGCGCTCAAGCAGCCGGGCGGTAACGAGCAGAAAGCGCAGGACTTCGTCAAGGCGATCTACAAGAACGTCGGTGTGCTGGACTCGGGAGCGCGCGGCGCGACCACCACGTTCGTGGAGCGCGGCATCGGCGACGTGCTGATTGCATGGGAAAACGAAGCGCTGCTGTCGGTGAAGGACCTCGGGCCGGACAAGTTCGATATCGTTGTACCGTCGTCGTCGATCCTGACCGAGCCGCCGGTGGCCATCGTCGACAAGAACGTGGACAAGCATGGCACCCGCAAGGCCGCCGAAGCCTACCTGCAATGGCTGTACTCGCCGCAGGGGCAGGAAATCGCCGCGAAGCACTTCTATCGTCCGCGTTCGCCGGAAATTGCCAGAAAGTACGAGGCGCAGTATCCGAAGCTCAAGCTCTATACGGTGGATGCCGATCTGGGCGGCTGGACGAAGACGCAGGCCAGGCACTTCGCCGACGGCGGCATCTTCGATCAGATCTACACCAAGAAGTAAGCGGGCAGGGACCATCGCATGAGTACCGCACTGTTTCCCCTGTGGCGCAAGCCAAGTGCCTTGCCGGGCTTCGGCCTGACGATGGGCTACACCGTCGCGTACCTGAGCCTTGTGGTGCTGGTGCCGTTGCTGATGGTCTTCATCAAGGCGAGCTCGCTCGATTGGGCGAGTTTCGTCACCGCGGTGAGTTCGCCGCGCGTGCTGGCGTCGTACCGCCTCACGTTCGGCATCTCGCTTGCGGCGGCGTCGCTCAACGCCGTTTTCGGTTTCATTCTCGCGTGGGTGCTGGTGCGCTACACCTTTCCCGGCAAGCGCTTCGTCGATGCCCTGATCGATCTGCCGTTCGCGTTGCCGACGTCCGTGGCGGGCATCGTGCTCGCCGCGATCTACGCGCCGAACGGCTGGGTCGGACGTTGGTTCGAACCGCTCGGCATCAAGATCGCGTTCACACCGCTGGGCATTTTCGTGGCGCTCACGTTCATCGGCCTGCCATTTGTCGTGCGCACGCTGCAACCGGTGCTCGAAGAGTTCGAGCGCGAGCAGGAGGAGGCGGCGGCCTGCCTTGGCGCGACGCGCTGGCAGACGCTGCGCCACGTGATTCTGCCGGCCGTGCTGCCCGCGCTGCTGACCGGTTTCGCGCTGGCCTTCGCGCGTGCCGTCGGCGAGTACGGTTCGGTGATTTTCATCGCGGGCAACATTCCGATGGTCTCCGAGATTACGTCGCTGCTGATCATCACCAAGCTGGAACAATACGATTTTGCAGGCGCGGCGGCGCTGGCCGTCGTCATGCTGCTGATCTCGTTCGTGCTGCTGTTGCTTATCAATACGCTGCAATGGTGGCTGCAACGCCGTCATTCCGGGCGTCGCGCCAGTGGCGTCTGACGTCGGAAATCCGGTAGGAAATTCGAAGAGACCGTTTCGATCATGTCCGACTCACTCGCACTGTCGCGCCCCTTGCCTCCGGCCACTGCCGCGCGCAAATCCGATCCGACCGACGAGCCCGCGCTCGTCAAAGCCATTCTCATCGGTGTGGCGTTGTCGTTCTTCGTGTTGTTTCTCGTGCTGCCGCTCGCGTCGGTGTTCGTGACCGCGCTCGGCAAGGGCTTCGCCGCTTACTGGGAGGGGCTCACGAACGACGATGCGCTCTCGGCGATTCGTCTGACGTTACTCATCGCAGTGATTGCCGTACCGCTCAATCTGGTGTTCGGCGTGGCGGCGTCGTGGGCGATTGCGCGCTTCGAATTCAGAGGCAAGAGCGTTCTCACCACGCTCATCGATCTGCCGTTTTCCGTATCGCCGGTCGTGGCGGGGCTGACCTTCCTGCTCATTTTCGGGCGCCAGGGGCCGTTGTGGGACTTCCTCGACGCGCACAACCTGAAGATCGTGTTCGCGTTGCCGGGACTGGTGCTCGCGACGGTATTCGTCACGTTTCCATTCGTGGCGCGTGAACTGATCCCGCTGATGCAGGCGCAGGGCAGCGAGGAAGAGGAGGCTGCGCGCGTGCTGGGGGCGAGCGGCTGGCAAGTGTTCACGCGTGTGACGCTGCCCAAGATCAAATGGGGTTTGCTGTACGGCGTGATTCTGTGCAATGCGCGGGCGATGGGCGAGTTCGGGGCGGTCTCGGTTGTCTTCGGCCACATTCGCGGCGAGACGAACACGCTGCCGCTGCATGTGGAAATCGAATACAACGATTACCACACGGTGGGGGCATTTGCAGCGGCGTCGATTCTCGCGTTGCTCGCACTCGCTACGCTGGCGTTGAAGCTCTGGGCGGAACACAAGCTGGCGCAAGACAAGGCTGCGCGTCGGGCAGACGCGGTGCAGGCCTGAACGGATCGCATCGAGGAGCAGGACAAATGAGCATTCAGGTACAACAGGTTTCGAAGCGCTTCGGCGACTTCAACGCGCTCGACGACGTTAGTCTCGAATTCCCCACGGGCGAACTGGTCGCGCTGCTCGGACCGTCGGGCTGCGGCAAGACGACACTGCTGCGTATCGTCGCCGGGCTGGAATTCGCCGATACCGGTCGCGTGGTTCTCAATGGCGAGGACGTGGCGTCCGTCGGCACGCGCGAGCGTCAGGTCGGCTTCGTGTTTCAGCATTACGCGTTGTTCCGTCATATGACGGTGTTCGAGAACGTGGCGTTCGGACTGCGCGTGAAGTCGCGCCGCGATCGTCTCACAGACGCGAAGATCCGCGCCAAGGTCCACGAATTGCTCGGTCTCGTGCAACTGGACTGGCTTGCCGATCACTATCCGGCGGAACTGTCGGGCGGGCAGCGCCAGCGTATTGCGTTGGCCCGTGCGCTGGCCGTCGAGCCGAAGGTGCTGCTGCTCGACGAGCCGTTCGGCGCGCTCGACGCCAAGGTGCGCAAGGAACTGCGCAGCTGGCTGCGCCGTCTGCATGACGAGTTGCACATCACGACGATTTTCGTCACGCACGATCAGGAAGAAGCGCTTGAGGTGGCCGATCGCATCGTGCTGATGAACCGTGGCAAGGTTGAGCAGATCGGTGCACCGCAAGACGTCTACGACACGCCGGAAAGCGCGTTCGTCTATGAGTTTCTCGGCGCGGCGAACCGGCTCCCGGGCGAGTTGCGGACGCACGATTTCATTGCCGACGCGGGCAGGTATCGCGTGACGGTGCACAAGGACGACCTGCCGGCGCCGCCGCAGGACGGGCGTGCGATTGCGTATGTGCGTCCGCACGATCTCGGGCTGGTGCCTGCGAGCGACGGCGGCCCGGGCATCGATGTGGCGGTGCGCCGCGCGATTCCGCTCGGCGGCACCGTGCGTGTGGAGCTTGCGGCGCCCGGCGACGCCGTGTGGGAAGCCGAACTCACGCGCGCCGGATGGAAAGCGCTCGGCGCGGACGCCGGCACGACGCTGCGCGCGGTGCCGCGACAGTTGCGGGTGTTTTCCGCGCAGGCGTGATTCGGCCGGGGCCGTCGCATCCCTCCGGCAAAACAATAAGCGGTATCACTTGACAGTTTCCAGAGACAACGGACAGACAAGCAACAGGGCGGAGTCACATCATGAATTTCCAGCAATTGCGCTATGTGCGCGAAGCGGTTCGTCAGAACCTCAATCTCACGGAAGCGGCCAGTGCGCTGTACACGTCGCAGTCCGGCGTGAGCAAGCAGATCAAGGATCTGGAGGATGAGCTTGGCGTGGATGTCTTCGTGCGTCGCGGCAAGCGTCTTACCGGCCTGACCGAACCGGGCAAGGCCGTACTGCAACTCATCGAGCGCATGCTGCTCGACGCCGAGAACCTGCGCCGGGTAGCGCGTCAGTTCGCGGATCAGGACAGCGGGCATCTCGTGGTCGCGACCACGCACACGCAGGCGCGCTATGCCCTGCCGCAGGTCATCAAGCAGTTCACGAGCGTCTATCCGAAAGTGCATCTGGCACTGCGTCAGGGCAGCCCGCGCCAGATCGCGCAGATGGTCATCGACGGCGAAGCCGACATCGGCATCACGACCGAGGCGCTCGACCGGTTTCCCGATATCGTCACGTTCCCGTGCTATTCGTGGCATCACGTGGCGGTCGTGCCGAGAGAGCACCCGCTGGTCGGACGCGAGAACGTGACGCTTGCGGATATCGCCGAATACCCGATCATCACGTATGACGGCGATTTCACGGGCCGCTCGCACGTCGACAAGGCATTCACGGATCAGGGGCTGGTGCCCGACATCGTGCTCACCGCGCTCGATACGGACGTGATCAAGACGTATGTCGAACTCGGGCTGGGGGTGGGCATCGTCGCGGCGATGGCCGTCGATCCGCGAAAGGACCAGGATCTGGCCGTGCTGGAGCTCGACAACGCGTTCGAGCCGAGCACAACGCGCATCGGGCTGCGTCGTGGCGCGTTCCTGCGCTCTTACGCTTACCGGTTCATCGAGATGCTCGCGCCGGCCCTCAAGGAGCAGGAAATCTCCACGCAACTGCGTGAAGCGCTGGAGTTTGCGGCGTGACACGCTTGGGTGCCCCTTCCGGCGCTTGATCGGCACTGATCGGCATCTGATTTTCGCGTTGCCCCTACGGTCCCGCCCTCGTGGCGGGATCGACATTTTCAGCGATTGGGCAACCGGGCAGTATTGGATACAATCGCTGGCATGACATTGACCTCATTCAACCCGATTCCTCATTACACCGTCTCCTCCGGTGAGCTGCCGCGCATTGCGCTGCTGGCCACGGGCGGCACGATCGCGGGCAGCGCGGCAGATGCCACGCGCACCGCCGGTTATCAGGCCGGGGCGCTCGGTGTTCAGGACCTGCTGGCTGCCGTGCCCGCATTGGGCAACGTGGCGCACATCCACGCGGAACAAGTGGCGCAGATCGACAGCAAGGACATGTCGGTGTCGCTGTGGCAGAAACTGGCCGCGCGCGTGAATGCCCTGCTGGCCCAGCCCGACGTGGCCGGTGCCGTCATCACGCACGGCACGGATACGCTCGAAGAAACGGCGTACTACCTGCATCTGACGGTCAACAGTCGCAAGCCGGTCGTGCTGACGGCGGCGATGCGTCCCGCCACGGCCCTGTCGGCCGACGGTCCGCTCAATTTGCTCAATGCGGTGCGTGTGGCGACCGATCCGATTTCGGCCGGTCGCGGCGTGATGGTCGCCATCAACAATCAGATTCACTGCGCGCGCGACGTCGTCAAGACCAGCACCTACAAGGTAGACGCGTTCCACTCGCCGGAAATCGGCGTGCTCGGCTGGGTACAGGACGAGCGTGTCGCGTTTCAGCGTGAGCCGTTGCAATACCACACCGTCGAGAGCGAATTCGTCGGTTTGTCCGGCGAGCTGCCGGCCGTGGAAGTGGTGTCGAGTTACGCCGGGGTCTCGCGCATTGCCGTCGACGCGCTGGTGGAGGCCGGGGTGCAGGGCATCGTGGTGGCCGGCACGGGCAACGGCTCGTTGCACGCCTTGCTGCAACAGGCGCTGGCCGAGGCCGTACAGCGTGGCGTGACGGTGGTGCGTGCGTCGCGCGTGGGAAGCGGCCACGTGATGCACAACGGCGCCGCGCCGGACGATCAGTACGGCTTCGTGAGCGCCGGCAATCTGCATCCCTACAAGGCGCGCGTGTTGCTGATGCTGGCGTTGCAGGCGGGCGTGCCTCGCGAGCGCATGCAGAGTCTTTTCGACGAATATTGACCGCTCGAAGCCGGGCGGTACGCTCGCGCTTCGTTGGCGCGCAAAAAAATACGGCGCGAGTCGCACTTTCGCGCGACTCGCGCCGTCACTGCGGCAGGGCATCTCCCGATACCCTCACCAGGACTCTCAGCTCTCCCTGCTATTGCCTGCGGACGGCTTTTTTCAGTGGCCGTTTTCTTCGTCTTCTCGCGAACTACGCGGTGAGGGCGCCCGCCGCGATACGGTGTCGCGGCGAGGCCTGTCGTTCTATTGTTGTTGCGGGTGTTGCGCCTGGATGGCCGGTTACGCCACGGTGTGGTTGGCGAGCATTTCCAGCGCGCGCACCATGCCCGAGTGGTCCCATGCCGCACCGCCGTTTGCCGCGCAGGCGTTGAACAGTTCCTGCGCAGTAGCCGTGTTCGGCAGCGACACGCCGAGGGTCTTCGCGGTTTGCAGCGCCAGGTTCAGATCCTTCTGGTGCAGGGCGATGCGGAAGCCCGGCTCGAAGTTGCGCTTGACCATGCGCTCGCCGTGCACTTCCAGAATGCGCGACGACGCGAAGCCACCCATCAGCGCAGCACGGACCTTCGCCGGATCGGCACCTGCCTTCGAGGCGAAGAGCAGGGCTTCGCCCACGGCTTCGATCGTCAGTGCGACGACGATCTGGTTGGCGACCTTGCAGGTTTGACCCGCTCCGTTCTCACCGACGAGCGTGATGTTCTTGCCCATCAGTTCGAAGAACGGCTTGACGTCGTCGAACGCGGCTTGCGAGCCGCCGACCATGATCGACAGCGACGCGGCCTTGGCGCCGACTTCGCCGCCCGACACCGGGGCGTCGAGGTATTCGCAGCCGAGCGCCTTGATCTTTTTGGCGTATTCCTTGGTTTCGATCGGCGAGATCGAGCTCATGTCGACCACGATCTTGCCGGCCGTCAAGCCTTCGGCCAGTCCGTCTTCACCGAACAGGACTGCGCCCACGTCCGGGGTATCCGGCACCATCACGAACACGATGTCGGCGCGCTTGGCGACTTCCTTGGCCGACGTGCAGACAGTCGCCTGACCGTCGATCAGGTCTTGCGGGGGCGTACGGCGCTCGTACAGGAACAGCTTGTGACCGGCGTTTTGCAGATGCTTCGCCATCGGCGCGCCCATGATACCCAGACCAATAAAACCGAGTTTTGCCATTTCGAGACTCCTTGTTGCCAAAGTTTGAAGTGTTGTCACCGAGCGTCCGACGAGCCGGGCAGTGGTGCGTGAGCGCAGAACGGACAATGTGCGCTCGCGCATCCCCGGACTCCGGCCGCATGCCCCCTGCATGCGGCCGGCGGGGCCCTTCCTCGTCGAAACCCGGTCAGCCGGCGCGGCGCATGGTTGCGCCCGCGCCGTCATATCGTCTGCACAGCGCCGGGGGAGGCGATGTGCGGGTAAGCCGGGGGGATCGTTACCGCAGCGTTAACCGGTGCTGCCTTTGCGGTTCATGCCGCTTCGCGCAGGCCGGCCGCCTTGAACCAGCCGAGGCCGTCGGTCGTGGTGGTCGCGGGCTTGTACTCGCAACCGATCCAGCCCTGATAGCCGATGCGGTCCAGCAACGCGAACAGGTACGCGTAGTTGATTTCGCCCGTGCCCGGCTCGTTACGGCCCGGGTTGTCCGCGAGCTGTACGTGTGCGATGCGCGCCAGATTCGTCTCGATGGTCTTGGCGAGCTCACCTTCCATGCGTTGCATGTGATAGATGTCGTACTGGAGGAACAGGTTGTCCGAGCCGACGGCGTCGAAGATCTCGAGAGCCTGTTTCGTCCGGTTCACGAAAAAGCCCGGAATGTCGTATGTGTTGATCGGCTCGACGAGCAGGCGGATGCCCTCGGCCTTGAGTGCGTCGGCGGCGAAACGCAGGTTGCCGACGAGCGTCTCCTGAGCGGCTTGCGTCGACAGATCGGCGCCTTGCTTGCCCACGAGGCAATTCAGTTGCTTGACTCCGAGTGCCTTGGCGTAGGTGATGGCTTCGCCTACGCCGTCGCGGAACTCGGCCACACGGTCGGGGAAGATGGCGATGCCGCGCTCGCCCGCATCCCAGTTACCGGCGGGCAGGTTGTGCAGCACGAGATCGAGCTGATACTGGTTCAGCTTGTCGGCGATCTGGTCGCGGTGAAACGCATACGGGAACAGAAACTCCACGCCGCGAAAGCCCGCTGCGGCGGCCGCCTTGAAGCGGTCGAGGAACGGCACCTCGTTGAACAGCATGGTCAGGTTGGCGGCAAATTTCGGCATTGCGCGGACTCCTCTCTCTTTTTTCAGGGGGTGGTTTCGACGATTCGATGCAAGGGCGCTACTTGGGTGATGCTGGTGGTGCGTGGGTGCTGCTTCGGTGCCATCCGGATGAAACGGTGGCCTGCAAGGTTGCGGAGCGCATGCTTTGGCCGCACACGGGGTCTAGCCGAAAGCGGAGGGGACGCACGCGCCCCGCAAACCGTTGACAGTGCCGGCGGGGCCGACAGCGCCCCGACGTGGTTGTTATGCCGACACTGTGTCGCCTTCTTCCACAACGTCGATGATTTCTTCGAACTCGTTGACGTTGTTGATTTCGGTGCCCATCGCGATATTGGTCACACGCTCGAGAATCACTTCCACGATCACCGGCACCGAGAATTCGGCCATCAGCTTGCGGGCCTGAGCGAACGCGGGCTGAATGTCGTTCGGCTGGAATACGCGGATTGCCTTCACGCCGAGGCCTTCGGCAACCTTCACGTGATCGACGCCGTAACCGTTTACTTCCGGGGAGTTCACATTCTCGAACGCCAGCTGCACGCAGTAATCCATGTCGAAGTTGCGCTGTGCCTGACGGATCAGACCGAGATACGAGTTGTTCACCACGACGTGGATGTACGGCACCTTGAACTGCGCGGCCACCGCCAGTTCTTCGATCATGAACTGGAAGTCGTAGTCGCCCGAGATCGCCACGACGTCCGAGGAGGGCGATGCGACCTTCGCACCGATGGCTGCCGGCACGGTCCAGCCCAGCGGGCCTGCCTGACCGCAGTTGATCCAGTGACGCGGCTTGTTCACATGCAGGAACTGGGCGGCGGCGATCTGCGACAGACCGATGGTCGAGACGTAACGCACGTCGCGGCCGAAGAACGCGTTCATTTCCTGATACACGCGCTGCGGCTTGACCGGCACCTGATCGAAGTCCGTGCGGCGCAGCATGGTGCGCTTGCGCTTCTGGCAGTCGGCGACCCATTGCGAGCGATCCGGCAGACGGCCCGCGGCCTTCAGTTCCTTGGCGACTTCCAGGAACAGGGCGAGGGCTGCCTTGGCGTCCGACACGATGCCGTAGTCCGGACCGAACACGCGCCCGATCTGCGTCGGTTCGATGTCGACGTGCACGAACTTGCGGCCCTTGGTGAAGACATCGATGCTACCGGTGTGGCGGTTGGCCCAGCGGTTGCCGATACCCATCACGAAGTCGGAGGCGAGCATCGTTGCGTTGCCGAAGCGGTGCGACGTTTGCAAACCGACCATGCCAGCCATGAGCGGGTGATCGTCGGCGATGGTGCCCCAGCCCATGAGCGTGGGGATGACCGGCACGTTGACCGTCTCGGCGAATTCGACGAGCAGATCGGCAGCGTCGGCGTTGATCACGCCGCCGCCCGAGACGATGAGCGGACGCTCCGAGGCGACCAGCATCTGAATCGCCTTCTCGGCTTGCGCACGCGTGGCGGCGGGCTTGTACACCGGCAGCGGTTCGTACGTTTGCGGATCGAACTCGATCTCGGCGACTTGCACGTCGAACGGCAGGTCGATGAGCACCGGACCGGGGCGGCCCGAGCGCATCAGATGGAAAGCCTGCTGGAACACGCGCGGCACGAGGGCAGGCTCACGCACGGTCACGGCCCACTTGGTGACGGGCTTGGCGATCGATTCGATGTCGACGGCCTGGAAGTCTTCCTTGTACAGACGGGCGCGGGGTGCCTGACCCGTAATGCACAGAATGGGGATCGAGTCGGCTTGCGCCGAGTACAGGCCGGTAATCATGTCCGTGCCTGCGGGGCCCGAGGTACCGATGCAAACGCCAATGTTGCCCGCTTCCGCACGGGTGTAGCCTTCGGCCATGTGCGAGGCGCCTTCGACGTGACGCGCGAGCACGTGCTCGACGCTGCCTGCCTTGCGAAGGGCCGAATAGAACGGGTTGATGGCGGCGCCGGGCACGCCGAATGCGGTAGTGATGCCTTCCTTCTCCAGCACGCGGACGGCGGCCTCTACGGCGGTCATCTTGGCCATGTGACTCCTCCAGAAATCCAATGTGTAAGGGTGAATCGTTGTTGGAGATCACTTTAAGCCGGTACGATTTGTTTGATAAGATCACAAAAGATCGTTTTTTTAAGAACAAAAAGTATCGAATGGAGACGCGATGGACCGTTTCAAGCAGATCGAAACCTTCGTGCAGGTGGCCGAAGCGGGCAGTCTGGCTGCCGCCGCGCTAAAGGAAGGGGTCTCGCCGGTGATTCTCGGGCGGCGTATCGATGCCCTCGAAAAACGACTGGGCATCAAGCTCATGTACCGCTCCACCCGGCGGCTCGCGCTCTCGGAAGAGGGCGGCGCTTTTCTGGAGCGATGCAAACAGTTGCTCGGCGACTGGGAGATGGCGGAGAACGAAATCAGCGCGGGGCGGCACGCTGTCTCCGGTCACCTGATCGTCTCCGCGCCGGCGGCCTTCGGGCGCAAGCACGTGGCGCCGCACGCGCCCGCATTCCTGCGTCTTCATCCGGAAGTGCAGATCTCGTTCAACCTCACCGACCGGGTGGTGGATATCGTGCGGGAGGGCTACGACATGGGGATCCGTATCGGCGGTTCCGTCGATCCGAATTTCGTGGCCGTCAAACTGGCGCAGAACCGGCGGGTCGTGTGCGGCACGCCCGCGTACTTTGCGCGGCACGGCCGTCCCAAGACGCTGGAGGATCTGGCCAGGCACAACTGCCTGGCGTTCAACCTTCAGGGCGGGCAGCAGCGCGGCTGGTACTTCAAGCGTCAGGGCAAGCTCGTGACGACGCGCGTGGCGGGCAATCTCGACTGCAACGACGGCGAGTTGCTGCATCGCTGGGCGCTCGAGGGACTGGGGTTGGGGTGGCGTTCGACGTGGGAGATTCAGCGCGAGCTGCTCTCCGGCGAGCTGGAGACGGTACTGGACGAATACGCGCTGCCGGATTACGACATTCTCGCGGTCTATCCGCAGCAGCGCTTCCAGCCCGCACGGGTGAGGCTTTTCATCGAGCAGTTGCGCCAGATTTACGCGCGTCCGAACTACTGGATCGAAAACGCCTGACGCCGTGGGAAGGTTGGCAGTGTCGGCGCACCGGACCGGTCGTCGAGCGGCACCGATAGGGCGGGAGTTGATGATCGACATGAAATCCGCTAGAATCGCGGGTTCTGCAACCTTGCTGCACTGGTTCTGACGCCCAGGCAGCTTTGTCCATAAGGAGCACCGTATGCGTCATTACGAAATCGTATTTATCGTTCACCCCGATCAGAGCGAGCAAGTGCCTGCAATGATCGAGCGCTATCGTGGCACGGTCGAGTCCCGCCAGGGCAAGATCCACCGCGTCGAAGACTGGGGCCGTCGTCAACTGGCCTACATGATCGAAAAGCTGGCCAAGGCTCACTACGTTTGCATGAACATCGAATGCGACCAGGAAACCCTGGACGAGCTGGAACACGCATTCAAGTTCAACGACGCCGTTCTGCGCCACCTCGTCGTGAAGATGAAGAAGGCCGAAACCGCGCCGTCGCCGATGATGAAGGAAGTGGCCCGCGAAGAAGCCAAGAAGGCTGCCGCCACGCCCGCGACCGAAGCTGCCGCTTCGTAATCAGCGCACCGGAACGCATCAGGGTGCCAACGACGGTATTGACCGCGTGAATCGCCTTCGGCTCGAGGCCAGCATCGTCGAAATCGGCACGCTGCGCTATACCCCGGCCGGGCTTCCCGTGATCGATGTCACGCTGGCGCACGAGGGAACCGCCGAAGAGGCGGGCGTGGCCCGTCAGGTCGAGTTCTCGATACCGGCAGTAGCGATCGGTCCCATCAGTGCCAAAGTCATGGCGTTGGGACTTGAGAAGCCGGCCCAGTGGGCAGGTTTTCTGGCCAAGAAGCATCGCAATAGCCGCACCCTGGTGTTTCACATCACAGCATTGCAAGCATTTGAAAAGGATTGTTGAACATGCCGCGTCCTAACGGTAAAAACAAGAAGTTTGATCGCCGCCGCCAACAGCAAAACCCGCTGTTCAAGCGCAAGAAGTTCTGCCGCTTCACCGTCGCCGGTGTCGAGCAGATCGATTACAAGGATGTCGAAACGCTGAAGGACTTCATCGGCGACAACGGCAAGATCACCCCGGCTCGCCTGACGGGCACCAAGGCGCACTACCAGCGCCAGCTCGATACGGCTATCAAGCGCGCGCGTTTCCTCGCGCTGCTGCCGTACACCGATCTGCACGGTGCTTAATCGCCAGTCGACGAAGGAGAATAGATAATGCAAGTGATTCTGCTGGAAAAGGTCGTCAATCTGGGTAACCTGGGCGACATCGTGAAGGTCAAGGACGGTTTCGCACGTAACTTCCTGATCCCGACGAAGAAAGCCCGCCGTGCCACCAAGGACGCGATCGCCGAATTCGAAGTTCGCCGCGCCGAACTGGAAAAGGCCGCCGCCGAAAAGCTGGCTGCTGCGCAAGCCGAAGGCGAGAAGCTGTCGGGTCTGACGCTCCAGATCGCACAGAAGGCCGGTGTTGACGGCCGTCTGTTCGGTTCGGTCACCAACTTCGACATCGCCGAAGCCCTGGCTACCCAAGGTTTCAAGGTCGAGAAGATGCAAGTGCGTCTGCCGAACGGCCCGCTCAAGACCGTGGGTGATTTCCCGGTTCAGGTGGCGCTGCACACCGACGTCGTGATCGACGTTACCGTGTCGGTGCTGGGCGAGCACGCCTAAGTCGTACCCGCGTCAGCTTCCCGGCGCGAATAAAAGACGGAAGTCGGTCCACCGGCTTCCGTTTTTTTATGTCTGTCCGTTTTGTCGTTGTTCCGTTATGTTGGCTACCGGCATCCCCGGTTGCCGGTCATCCGCCGACTTGCGCCGGCCGATACCGACCCGTGTCGACGGATGTCGACGCCGGTTGGCTGTCTTCCGGTTGCGCGCTCGCTTCCTCCCACGTCATCGTTCGATAGCTCCGCCTTATGCTGCCTCCAGGGAAACTGCTGAACAAACCACGCTCGGAAAAATCGTCGCGCAAGCGGGACGTTGCCGGTTCCGACCGGGATCGCGGGGACGGTATAATGCCCGGCATGAACGCGCCCGATCCCCAGCTCGATTCGCTCAAGGTGCCACCGCACTCCATCGAGGCGGAGCAATCCGTGCTCGGCGGGTTGCTGCTTGACAACAGCGCCTGGGATCGTATCGGCGACTTTCTGTCCGAACACGATTTTTATCGTTACGACCATCGGCAGATCTATCAGCACATCGGACGCCTGATCTCCAGCGACCGTCCCGCGGACGTCATCACCGTTTTCGAATCGCTCACGTCGGCTGGCAAGGCCGAGGACGTGGGCGGGCTCGCCTATCTGAACGCGCTCGCGCAGAATACGCCGAGTGCGGCGAACATCCGCCGTTACGCCGAAATCGTGCGCGACCGTGCGGTGCTGCGCAAACTGGTGACGGTGGCCGACGAAATTGCTTCCGACGCCTTCAACCCGCAAGGCAAGGAAGTGCGTCAGATGCTCGACGAAGCGGAGGCGAAGGTGTTCGCCATCGCTGAAGAGGGCTCGCGCAGCGCCAGCGGTTTTCTTGAACTGCAACCGCTGCTCACGCAGGTGGTTGAGCGTATCGACGAGTTGTATCACCGCGAAGGCGGCAGCGACATCACCGGCATTCCGACGGGCTTCGTGGATCTCGATCGCATGACGTCCGGCTTCAACGGCGGCGACCTCATCATCGTGGCCGGTCGCCCGTCGATGGGCAAGACGACCTTCTCGATGAACATCGGCGAGCATATCGCCGTGGAGGAGGGGCTGCCCGTCGCGGTGTTCTCGATGGAAATGCCGGGTACGCAGTTGGCGATGCGTATGCTGGGCTCGGTCGGGCGTCTCGATCAGCATCGTCTGCGTACCGGCAAGCTGGTGGACGAAGACTGGCCGAAGCTCACGCACGCGATGCAGAAGATGAACGAGACGCAACTGTTCGTCGACGAAACGCCTGCGCTGAACCCGATGGAACTGCGCGCGCGTGCGCGACGCCTGGCACGTCAGTGCGGCAAGCTCGGCCTGATCATCATCGATTACCTTCAACTGATGAGCGGTTCGGGGGGCGGCGAAAATCGTGCGACCGAAATTTCCGAAATTTCGCGCTCGCTCAAGGGACTCGCCAAGGAACTGAACGTGCCGGTGATTGCGCTCTCGCAGTTGAACCGAAGCCTCGAACAACGCCCGAACAAGCGTCCGGTCATGTCGGACTTGCGTGAATCCGGCGCTATCGAGCAGGATGCCGACATCATCCTGTTCATCTACCGAGACGAAGTCTACAACCCCGATACCCCTGACAAGGGCACGGCCGAGATCATCATCGCGAAGCAGCGTAACGGTCCTATCGGCCACGTGCGCCTGGCTTTCATCGGTGCCTACACGAAGTTCGACAATCTGGCCGGCCCGCAATACTGACGCCGCGATTTCCGTCTCGTCGGATACGCGTGCGGCTGCGCACGCCTCCGACGAGGTAGAATGTGACGTTTTTGTGTCGACCCGTCCCCTATCAATACCCGGAGTTTTCCAATAATGTTCGGTCGCTTCATGCCCACCGAGGGCAAGTTCTTTGACCTGTTCAACCAGCACGCGGCGTGCATGGTTGCGGGCAGCCGCGAGCTGTCTGCCATGCTCAACGACCTGCCCAATGCCGAGGCACGTACCGTTGCTGTGCAGAACAACGAGAAGAAAGCGGATCGCATCACGCACGAGACCATCGACTTGATGCACAAGACGTTCATTACGCCTTTCGACCGCGATGAGATCCATAAGCTGATCAGCACCATGGACGACATCCTGGATCTGATGGAAGACGTGGCGACGGCCGTGTGGATGTACGACGTCAAGAGCGTGCCCGCCGAGGCACGTACGCTTGGCGAGATTTGCGTGAAGTGCTGCGAGCGTGTGCAAAGCACGGTCGCGCTGCTCAACGACATGGATCGTGCCCGCGACATCCTGAAGCTCTGCGAAGAAATCGACGGTCTCGAATCGGAAGCCGACCGCCTGCTGCGCGCATCGCTGTCGAAGCTGTTCCGCGAGGAAGCCGACGTGAAGGAACTGATCAAGCAGAAGGCGGTGTCCGAATTGCTCGAATCGGTGACCGACAAATGCGAGGACGTTGCCAACATCATCGAAGGCATTGTGCTGGAAAACGCCTGAGCGGAGACTTTCGATGGCAACGCTGCACATCAGCCTCTGGCTGGTCGGACTATTGGTCGTACTGGCGCTCCTGTTCGACTTCATGAACGGTTTTCACGACGCCGCCAATTCGATCGCCACGGTCGTCTCGACGGGCGTGCTCAAACCGCATCAGGCGGTGGCTTTCGCCGCCATGTTCAACGTCATCGCGCTGTTCGTCTTTCACCTGAAAGTCGCGGCGACGGTGGGCAAGGGTACGGTTCACCCCGAGATCGTCGATCACTATGTGATCTTCGGCGCCCTCGTCGGTGCGATCGCCTGGAACATCATCACGTGGTACTACGGCATTCCGTCGAGTTCGTCGCATGCACTGATCGGTGGTCTGGTCGGCGCCGCGGTGGCCAAGGCGGGCACGGGCTCGCTCGTTGCGAGCGGTCTGCTGCAAACCGTGGCATTCATTTTCGTCTCGCCGCTGCTCGGTTTCGTGCTCGGTTCGTTCTTCATGCTGCTCGTCTCGTGGCTGTTCTTCCGCACGCCACCGGCGCGCGTGGACCGCTGGTTCCGTCGTCTGCAACTGGTTTCGGCGGGTATGTACAGCCTCGGACACGGCGGCAACGACGCACAGAAGACCATCGGCATCATCTGGATGCTGCTGATCGCTGCCGGTCTGTGGCCGCAGGAAGCTGCCGAGCCGCCGCTGTGGGTGATCATTGGCTGCTATCTGGCAATCGGTCTGGGCACCATGTTCGGCGGCTGGCGTATCGTGCGCACGATGGGACAGAAGATCACGAAGCTCAAGCCGGTCGGCGGTTTCTGCGCCGAAACGGGCGGGGCGTTCACGCTGTTCTTTGCGTCGTGGCTGGGCGTGCCGGTTTCGACCACGCACACCATTACCGGCGCCATCGTTGGCGTGGGCGCCACGCGCAAGCTCTCGGCCGTGCGTTGGGGCGTGGCGGGCAACATCGTCTGGGCATGGGTGCTGACGATTCCGGCATCGGCGTTCATAGCCGCCATCGCCTGGTGGGTCGGCAAGCAGTTCCTGTGAGGCGGTGCGCCGTTGCATGACGGCGCCTCGTACCGGCAACGGAAAAAGCGGCTTCGGCCGCTTTTTTTTGTCGCTAACGATCGCGTGTTCGGCTGCCGCGGGAACGCGCGGACGAAGGCAGCATTGAGAGGGCAAATGGCCGCCATCGTCAAAATCAATTTCAATGGTTAATTGCGATTGATTATCATTTATTCGTGGTGTTTTTATCGGATAACGCAGGAGGTTTATATGATCACATTGATTCGATCCCTTCGCCGCCGTCCGTTGGGGCTGTTGGTGGGCGCGGCAATCAACATCGGCGGGGCCACCGCCTTGCTCGCGCAACTGCACTGATTCCATCCGGTGAGAACGCGGTCATGCGAGAGATGACAAGCGGTGCTACCGGAAGCGGGATGTCTCCCTTCGGGCGCCAACGAAGCGCGCACCGATCGATCTGGACGCCCCGGCCCGCCTTGCCGCCCGGCGTGCTGTATCTCGTTAGCCGGAAGTCGTTACATCGAACTGTTGGCGAAACGCGCGATCGGATCGTCGTCCTGAGCGGGGGGCGCCGTGAGCCTTGCGGTGCTGCTGGGTGAGATCGCCTGGGGCGTTTCCATGGGAGAGGGCGTTGCGGCCGTCAGGGGGCGATTCGGCGTGGTGCTCATCGGCACGTTCGGCAGCGGGGTTGCGACAGGTGCCTCGGCGAGCGCTGCGGGTGCCGAACGATCGACGTACATTGTATTGCCGGCAGGCGCCTTGTTGGCCGCCACACGCCGAACACCGTCGATACGCTTTGCCCAATAAGGGAGGAAGATGCTTTCCAAACGCACCGTGCCGCCGGAATTCGGTGCGTGAACGAACTTTCCTTGTCCCACATAGATGCCCACATGCGAGTGGGCGCGCCCCGTCGTATTGAAGAAGATCAGATCGCCGGAGGCGAGGTCGTCCCGTTCCAGTACGGTGCCCACACCGCTCATGTCGGCGGTAGTGCGGGGCAAATTGACACCTGCGGCGCGCGCCACGACATAGCGCACGAGGCCGCTGCAATCGAAACCGGAATCGGGAGTATTGCCGCCGTAGCGGTAAGGAATGCCAACTAGGCTCATCGCTTCGAGCGTGATTTCCTCTTGCCCGGCGCTGCGCTCGGGGCCGACGGTGCGATTGCCGTAATTCGCACTACCGCCTTGCCGGACCGTGGGGCCCGAGGAGCACGCGGCAACCAGCAGTGTCAGTGCGAGCACACCCGCGCTTCGCCACGGAAGACCCGCCAGTGCTATTGGCGACGTCTTGCTTTGAGCCATCGGACAAGTCGGAGAACGAGGCATGCTCGGAGGGCGCTGGAAGGGCATGCGCCGAGTTTACGATGCTTGCCGTGTGAATGCATCGCAAAAGTGCCGAATTTCGGACCTTTTGTGGCATTGACGTCACAAATTCGCGGCTTGCCGGGCGATTTCGTCGGCAGAGCGCCGTGAGGATTGAGGGGAAGGGGCGGCGAGCGTCGCTCACGGCCAATGAAAAACGGCGCCCGAAGGCGCCGTTGCGTTGAGCATCGATTTCCGCGATGTCGCAGGCGGGTGTCAGAGAATTTCCGCGGCGTAATCCGCCAGACGCGAGCGTTCGCCGCGCGCAAGCGTGACGTGGCCGCTGTGTCCCCATCCCTTGAAGCGATCCACCACGTACGTCAGGCCCGAGCTGCCTTCCGTGAGGTACGGCGTATCGATCTGCGCGATGTTGCCCAGACAGATCAGTTTGGTACCGGGGCCGGCGCGCGTGACGAGCGTCTTCATCTGCTTGGGCGTCAGGTTCTGCGCTTCGTCGATGATGACGAACTTGTTCACGAACGTGCGTCCGCGCATGAAGTTCATGCTCTTGACCTTCAGTCGCGAGCGAATGAGTTCCTGCGTGGCGGCGCGGCCCCATTCGCCGGCGGAGTCGTCCGTCTTCTGCAGCACTTCGAGGTTGTCGTCGAATGCCCCCATCCATGGTTGCATCTTCTCTTCCTCGGTCCCCGGCAAGAAGCCGATGTCTTCACCGACGGGCACCGTGGCACGCGTGATGATGATCTCGTTGTAGCGCTTCTCGTCGAGCGTCTGTGCGAGACCGGCGGCGAGCGCGAGCAGCGTTTTGCCGGTGCCGGCCTGACCGAGCAACGTGATGAAGTCCACTTCGGGGTTCATCAGCAGGTTCAGCGCAAAGTTCTGCTCGCGGTTGCGTGCCGTAATGCCCCACACGTTGTTCTTGTGGTGGCCATAGTCGCGCAGCGTTTGCAGCAGCGCCGTCTTGCCGTTGATTTCCCGAACCTGCGCGTAGAAAGGCGCCTCGCCGTTGTTCGTCTCCAGATAGACGAACTGGTTGATGAGGAAGCTCGCGCACAGGGGCCCGGTAATGCGGTAGAACGTGGTGCCGGTTCTGTTATCCTGCCAGCTCTCCATGCCTTTGCCGTGCTTCGTCCAGAAGTCCGGCGGTAGCGCCATGACACCCGAGTAGAGCAGGTCGCTGTCCTCGAGCACCTTGTCGTTGAAGTAGTCTTCCGCGGGCAGGCCGAGCGCATGCGCCTTGACGCGCATGTTGATGTCCTTCGACACCAGCACGACCTGACGATCACGGAACTTGTCCTGCAACGCGCGCACGACGCCCAGAATCTGGTTGTCGGCCTTGCCTTGCGGCAGACCTTCGAGCGGCGGAACATCGGGAAGATCGGTCTGGAAGTACAGACGTCCGGTGGCGTCCTTGTTGCCGAGCCGCGAGAGCGGAATGCCCTCGGCCATCGACTTCGTGCCGCTTTCCGCGACCAGGCCGTCGAGCGTGCGGCTCACCTGACGCGCGTTGCGCGCCACCTCCGACATGCCCTTCTTGTGGTTGTCCAGCTCTTCCAACGTCATCATCGGCAGATAGACGTCGTGCTCTTCGAAGCGGAACAGGCTGCTCGGGTCGTGCATGAGCACGTTCGTGTCGAGCACGAAGAGCTTGGCCGGTTCCAGATCCTTGCCACGCGTACGTTTCGAAGCTGAGCCCGTCGCCGTCGGCTTCACCGACTTGAGCGACGCGCTGGCGCCGCCGGAGTCCGCCGGCGGTGATTGGGGCGAACGTGCGACGGGCGACGGCTGTGGTGCAGTCTGCGTTGCCGGGGCGGTTTTCGGGACGACCTTCAACTCGGTCGCGTTGGTGGTGCCCGCAGCACCGGACGTCTCGCCCAGTGCATGTTGTTCAGACGAGGGGATCGGTTTCTTGGCCTCCGTGCGCGAAGGTTTGAGGCGAGTGGGGAATTGTTCCGGGGCAAGCAGCGTGCCCGGTTTGGTCGGCGCCGATGGCAATGGCATAGATTTCCCGTTCAAGAAAACACAACACTACTCGGCCGGGACAAACGGCGATACATCACGTCCCGGCAACAAAAAAGCCGCCTGCCCGGACGCACCGGAGAGGCGGCTTGGCTGAAGGCGCCGCCTTGGCGACGCCTGCAATAGTCTCGTTCAATGCGCTTGATCATTACGGCCGACTATAACGTCTCTTGCCGTGCTTGTATAGCGTCGAATGTCCTCACTGGCGGTCGCATCGGCGCGTTGCGCAACACCGGCCCGGATAGCGTTCGACCGGTGCGGCGTGCGCCGGCGGGGCGCCGCGCGCGACGCGGGTTTCGCCCGGGCGGGTCTTGTCACAGTGCCTGCACGGCAGCCAGCACTTCCGCCACGTGATCGGGCACGCGCACGCCGCGCCATTCCTTGCGCAGCACACCCTTGTCGTCGATCAGGAACGTGCTTCGCTCGATTCCAAGGTGTTCTTTGCCATACAGTTTTTTCAGCTTGATGACGCCGAACAACTTGCAAACGGCTTCGTCGCTGTCGGAGATCAGCGGGAAGGGCAGTCCCAGTTTGTTCTTGAAGTTCTCGTGAGAGCGCAGACTGTCGCGCGACACGCCGACGATCTGCGCGCCGGCGGCCTGGAACCGGTCGTAGCTGTCGCGGAAGTTCATGCCTTCCGTCGTGCAGCCCGGCGTGTTGTCCTTCGGGTAAAAGTAGATCACTACTTTCTGGCCGCGATGCGCCTTGAGCGAAAAATCGCCGCCGGTGGCCGGTGCGGTGAAATCGGGCACGGGAGTGTCGATGGCTACCGTCACTATGGTCTCCTTGGGTGGCCGTTTTCAGGCCGGTTCGGGAAAGTGTTTCGAATTCTGGTTGCGGTGTCGTCTTGCTGGTGGCGCGGCAAGATAGGGGTGCCGGACAGCGGGGTCAGGCAGCCGCCGGGCCCTCAAGGATCAGATCGCCCGAGCGCCCGGGAATCTCGCCCCACACGACCGGATGCGCGGGCAGTGCGGCGAGATCGAGCGTCTCGTAGTACTGACCCATCGTGATCAGATCGTGACCCTGACGACGCCATCCGGCCAGCAACCGGCGGAACAACGGCGCCAGCTTCTGGCCTTCGAGTTCCGCATGAAGCGTGAACACGTGATCTTGCGCCGGATGGCGGGTCAGGGCAAGCAGATGCTCGGCGACGCCGTCGATGTCGCGCCCGTCGATACCGAGCAACTCGTCGACGGTCGGCAGGGTCGTCGGCATTTGCACGTGATTCAGGCGTACGCCATCCACGACCGGATAGTGGGGTGCCCGCCCCCGTCCGTCCGACGAATACTTCATGCCCCAGGCGTCGATTTGGCGGAACGCGTGGTTGTTCATCTGCCAGCCGGCCGCCCCATGCGCGAGCGGTGGCGCGCCGAATATCTGTGCGAAGCGTGCGTGCGCCTGAGACATCTGACGCTGTGTCCAGGCAGCATCGCGCGTGCGCACGTTATCCTGCCAGTACGTGTGATCCCAGGTATGGATGCCGGTTTCGTGGCCGGCGCTCTGCACGGTACGCATGATGTCCGCGGCACGCTTGCCGATGTCGGGTCCGGGCAGCAGGGTACCGTACATCAGTGTCTTGAGGCCGTAGTGTTCGACAACCGATGTGCGCGAGACTTTCTTCAGAAAGCCCGGGCGGAAGACACGCTTGAGCGCCCAGCCGGTATGGTCGGGGCCGAGGCTGAACAGGAACGTCGCCTGCGCGTCGTGCTCGGCGAGCGCCGCGAGCAAATTGGGCACCCCTTCGCGCGTGCCGCGCAGGGTGTCGACGTCGATCTTCAGGACAATCTTGGCCATAGCCGTCCTTGGCGAGGATATTGGAGACGTCGCTCGGATGGAAGGCGATATCTCGAATCTCGAATCAAATTATGGAGTCGATCTGCACTGTCACACCGCAATGTCGTATGACGGCGTCGACACCGAAGTCAAAAACGCCCGATGCGCCGAGGGCGCACCGGGCGTGTCGTGCGAGGTTCAGGCGCTGTGCATGCGCGATGAGGCGCGATGAAGCAGTGCCGAGCGATGCACCGGCGTTATTCGCCCTCGACCAGACGGCGAGCTTCGGCGACGTGACCGCGATACGCTTCGAAAATCTTGCGCAGCGCGTCGTCCATCGACGTGGTCGGCTTCCAACCGAGTTCCTGCATGGTGTTCTCGATCTTGGGCACGCGGTTCTGCACGTCCTGATAGCCGTTGCCGTAATAAGCGCCCGACGACGTTTCGACGAGCTGCACCTTTTTGGCGGTCTCGGCGTACTCGGGGAATTCGCTGGCGAGCTTGAGCATCATGTGAGCCAGTTCGCGCACCGAGAAGTTGTTCGTCGGGTTGCCGATGTTGTAAATCTTGCCGCTGGCAATGCCACCCTTGTTGTCGATGATGCGCACCAGCGCGTCGATACCGTCGTCGATATCGGTAAAGGCGCGCTTCTGATGACCGCCATCGACGAGACTGATATTTTCACCGCGGGCGATATGACCGAGGAACTGCGTGACCACACGCGACGAGCCTTCCTTCGGCGTGTAGATCGAGTCGAGACCGGCGCCGATCCAGTTGAACGGACGGAACAGCGAGAAGTTCAGGCCTTCCTGCATGCCGTAGCCCCAGATCACGCGATCCATCAGTTGCTTCGAGCAGGCGTAGATCCAGCGCGGTTTGTTGATCGGCCCGTAGATCAGCGGCGAGTTTTCCGGGTCGAATTCGCCGTCGGTGCACATACCGTAGACCTCGGAGGTCGACGGGAACACCAGGTGCTTGCCGTACTTCACGGCCGAGCGCACGATCGGCAGGTTCGCTTCGAAGTCGAGTTCGAACACGCGCAGCGGGGCCTTCACGTAGGTGGCCGGCGTTGCGATGGCCACCAGCGGGAGGATCACGTCGCACTTGCGAATGTGGTACTCGACCCATTCCTTGTTGATCGTGATGTCGCCTTCGAAGAAGTGCATGCGCTCATGGTGGACGAGATCGCCGAGGCGGTCGGTGAGCATGTCCATGCCATAAACTTCCCAGTCGGTCGTCTCCAGGATGCGCTTCGACAGATGGTGGCCGATGAACCCGTTGACACCGAGAATCAGGACTTTTTTCATATTACGGTCAGTGATTGAGCTGGGAAAACTGTTCCGGCACGACAGGCTTGCCGTCCAGCATGAGTTCTTGAATGACGATGGCGTTCGCGTCGCCGCAAACGCCGAGGAGCGCATTATCCACTACTTGCACTCCGCAGGGCAAACCCGCGGGGGCGGGCGACCGGGACAGGCGCGCGCGCGTGACCACGTAGCGACGCCCCGCAATGTCGGTAAATGCCCCCGGATACGGCGGTGCGACCGCCCGGATCAGGTTGTAGACGTTCTGCGCGGCCTGTGTCCAGTCGATGCGGCCGTCTTCGGGCTTGCGTGCGCCGAAGTAGCTGCCGGCGGCGAGTTCGTTGGTGTGGCGCGGCGCCGTGCCCGCGATCAGGCCCGGCAGGCAGCGCCACAGGGTCTGCTCTGCGGCAACCGTGACCTTCTCGAAGACTTCGCCCGCCGTATCGTCCGGCAGGATGGGCACCGAGGTCTGATCGACGATCGCCCCGGCGTCCGGCTTGAGCGCCATTTCGTGCAGCGTCGCGCCCGTTTCCGTTTCGCCTCGCAAAACCGCCCAGTTCACCGGTACGCGGCCACGATACTTCGGCAGCAGGGAGCCGTGCATGTTGAACGCACCGCGCGGCGCAATGGCCAGCACGTCCACCGGGATCATGTGGCGGTAATAGAACGAGAAGATGAAATCCGGCGACACCGCACGGATACGTTCCGCGAGCGCCGGATCGGCCGGGTCGTCGGGCGTGATGACCGGGATACCGTGCTCGGCAGCCACACCGGCGACGCTGCCGAACCAGATGTTCTCGTTCGGATTGTCCTGATGCGTGACCACGAGGCCGACGTTGACGCCGCGTGCGAGCAGCACTTGCAGGCAGCGAACGCCAACGTTGTGATACGCGAAGACGACGGCTTTGGCGGCTTGGTCGCTCATGACGTATGCGATCCCAATTCGGTTGCCCCGGTACTCAGCGAAGCGCTTGCGTTGCTGCCCGTCGCCCTCTCGGCACGTCCGGCCGGTTCTTCCAGTACGGCCTGCACCAGATAGCGCGGACGTTGGCGGACCTGCTGGTAAATGCGGCCGATGTACTCGCCCAGCAGTCCCATGCCGAACAGGATCACGCCCAACAGGCAGAACGTGACGGCAAACAGCGTGAAGACGCCCTGGACTTCCGAGCCGAACAGGAAACGCCGTGCCATGAGCACGATGAACAGCACGCCCGAGGCGGCCGACAGCGTAATGCCCACGCCCGAGAGCCATTGCAGCGGTACGACGGAGAAACCTGTGACGAGGTCGAAATTCAGACGAATCAGCGAATACAGCGAGTACTTCGACTCACCTGCGAAGCGTTCTTCGTGCGCGACGTCCACTTCCGTCGGATTCTGCGCAAACGTGTAGGCGAGTGCGGGAATGAACGTGTTGATTTCACGGCACTGGTTGACCGTATCGACGATGTGACGGCTATAGCCGCGCAGCATGCAGCCCTGATCGGTCATGCGAATGCGCGTGATGCGCTCGCGCAGGCGGTTCATGGCGCGCGAGGCATTGCGGCGGAACCACGTATCCTGACGGTTCATGCGCACCGTGCCAACGTAATCGTGGCCGGCGGCCAGTTGCGCGACGAGTTTGCCGATTTCCTCCGGCGGGTTTTGCAGGTCGGCGTCGAGCGTGATGACCCATTCGCCGCGTGTGTGTTCGAAGCCCGCGAGAATGGCCATGTGCTGGCCGTAGTTGCCGTTGAACAGCACGACGCGCGTGACATCCGGGCGCGCGCGGTATTGCTCGGCAAGCAGGGCAGCCGAGCGGTCACGGCTGCCATCGTTGACGAACACCACTTCGTAGGTCACGCCCAGCTTGTCGAGTGCCGGGTAAAGCCGGGCAAAGAGGGCGGCAAGGCCTGCCTCTTCGTTATAAACCGGGATGACGACGGAGAGTTGGGGTCGATTCATTTTTGGTGATCAGCGCAAATAGCATTCACGGCTTCGCAGACGCGCGCAACGTCGGCATCCGTCATGGCGGGGAACAGCGGCAGCGTCAGAATCGCGCGGCCGAGGCGTTCCGTGTGCGGGAACTGTCCTTCCTTGAATCCCAGCGCACGATACATTGTAAACAGATGGATGGCGGGGTAGTGGACCCCGCTGCCGATGCCGCGCGCCTTCAGCTGCTCCATGAAGCCCGCACGGTCGATGGTAAGCCGCGTGAGCGGCAGTTCGATCTGGAACATGTGCCAGTTCGAATTGGTGAAATCGGCGTGCGGCAGGCCGACACCGAGCTTTACGGCGGCACCGCCCGCGAGCGTATCGAAATACAGTCGCGCCAGTTCCGTGCGGCGTTGATTGAACGCTGCCAGATGCGGCATCTGGCCCAGCCCCACACGGGCGGCCACGTCCGTGAGGTTGTACTTGCCGCCGAGCACGTCGACGTCCATGCCGTCGAGGCCGAAGCGGGTGACGCCTTGCAGACGATACTTCTCCGCTAGACGGGCTTCTTCGTCGGTGTTGAGCACCAGCGCGCCGCCCTCGATGGACGTCAGGTTCTTGTTCGGATGAAAGCTGAACGACACGAGATCGCCGAACGAGCCGATACGCTTGCCGTTCCAGGCGGCGCCCATTGCCTGCGCGGCGTCTTCGACCACGCGCAGCTTGTGGCGGCGGGCGATGTCGTACAGGCGGTCCATGTCCACCGGCAGTCCGGCGAGGTAGACGGGAATGATGGCCCGGGTTTTCGGCGTGATTGCCTTTTCGAGCAGATCCAGATCGATGTTGCGCGTGGCCGGATCGACGTCGACGAACACCGGCGTGGCGCCCACTTCCAGAATGACGTTGGACGTTGCGACCCACGACAGCGGCGTGGTGATGACTTCGTCGCCGCTCTGCACGCCGGCAATGCGCAGGCCGATCTCGAGCGTTGCCGTGCCGGAATTGAACACGCGCACGGGGCGGCCACCGAAATATTCGGAAAGTGCCTTCTCGAATGCCTGCACTTGCGGGCCCGAGGTGATCCAGCCTGAACGCAGCACTTCGGACACACCGGCGATGGTGGCCTCGTCGAGCGTCGGACGCGTGAACGGAATGAATGGTTGATTCGGTTGGGAGGTTGCCGAGTCGCTCATGATGTATGACTAAGCCTCAAAGTAGCTCGAAGATGCATGGAAAACGCGCCGGTCCGAAGGCCCCGAGGCCGAAGGTGGAAAGCGGAGAGCGGTCGGACGAAAGCGGTGCGTTCTGCGTTTGCGACGGGCGCGGCCTTAGCTGCGCGCCAGAATATAAACACCCACGAGAATGATGCCGATGGCCACGATACGTTGCATCGACAGCGTCTCGCCGAACAGATACCAGGCGGCGAAGGCGTTCACGACATAGCCCAGCGAGAGCATCGGATAGGCGATCGACACCTCGACGCGCGACAGCGCCAGAATCCAGACCACTACGCTGATGGCATAGCAGACGAGCCCGCCCATGATCGGCAACTGCGTGGCCAGCTTGATGCCGATGGGCACGATGTTGGCGCGCGTGAATTCGAGCGCGCCGATGGCGTTGGCGCCTGCCTTCAGCAACAACTGAGCGCATGCGTTGAGCAGCACGCCCGTGAGAATAAGGGAAAACGTGGCGAGATTCATGGAACGTTTGTGAACGTTTGTGAATAATTATGGATACCGCAACTTGTCTCGGAAAGGCCCAAGCGCGCTATTTTACGTCGTCTTCGGGCTGTGGTTTCGAGATCACGACACGGCGGGCATCGCGCGCGACGATACGCATCGGCAAATGCTCGGCCTCGAGTTGGCCGAACGTATCCGGATCGACCAGCGCCAGCGCCTTCGGGTCGGCACGCCACCGGGTGTAGAAGTCCTTGAGCGTCGGCAGCCATTTCTGCGGCTCCTGCTTCACGCCGAATTCGAGCTCGTCGGGGTGTTGCACCATGATCATGGACTGCCCAAGGTAGTAGGGCATGGTGTGATCGAGCACGTTCACCGAATAGAACGGCACGTTCGGTCCGAGCCGCTGCATCTCGGCCTTGACCGCCGGCACCAGCAACACGCCGGTGCTCTGGCGGCCGAACACTTCGTGCCCCATGCCGCCTATGCTCACGAGCAGCAGCATGCCGCCCGCGAAAGTCAGCAGGGCGCGGCGGGCGCTGTGACGCGCGAGGCGCCACGCCACGAGCGTGCCCGCCAGTCCGGCACCCACGGCGAAGTACAGCCAGATCTGGAACGCCTTGTACAGTTCGTTCGGATTGCGCACGCTGCCGGCGCGTCCGGCGAAGATCGCCACCATCACGAGTGCGGCAATCAGGAAGACGGCATAGCCGGCCAGGTGCAGGCGCACCGTGTCGCGACGCATTTGCGCAAGATACAGGCCGAACAGCAGCGCCATGGCCGGGGCGATCGGCAACAGGTACGAAATCAGCTTCGAGTGCGATGCGCTGAAGAAGACGAAGATGAAGACGGACCATACCCAGAGCATTGCCGCGGGCGCGAAGCCATTGGGCTGGCGCGGCATGCGCAGGGTTGCCCGCACCGTGCCCGGCAGCACGGACAGCCACGGCAGGAAACCGACCACGAACACGGGCACGAAGTACCACGGCGCACCGTCGCGGTTATGGCCTTCCATCGCGAAGCGACGGAAATGCTCGTTGATGAAGAAGAAGTCGAAAAACTCCGGGTTGCGCGTCTGCACGAGCACGAACCACGGCGCGGCGATCGCGAGGAAGACGACCAGCCCGCTGCCCAGATAAAGGCGACGCCACAACGCCCAGTCGCGCGTGACGAGCGTGTAAAGCACCAGTACGGCGCCCGGCAACACGATGCCGACCAGCCCCTTGCTCAACACGGCAAGCGCCATCGCCGCCCAGCACAGCCACATCCAGCCCCGCACGGCGCGACGCTCAAGCCCGGGGCGTTGCGCGAGCAGCAGCGCGCACAGCGACAGCCCCATGAAGAACGACAGACCCATGTCGAGCACGTTGAAGTGCCCCAGGAGCGACCACAGCGGTGCGGCGGCCAGTGCGGCGGCGGCGAACAGGCCGACACGGGCATTGAATATGCGCCGGCCGGTGAAGCCGACCATCAGCACACCCGCAAAACCGGTCAGGGCAGTCCAGAGGCGCGCCTGCCATTCGCCGAGCCCGAAGACGGCAAACGTCAGCGCGTTCATCCAGGTCTGGAGCGGCGGCTTCTCGAAGTATTTGTAGCCGTTGTAGCGTGGCGTGATCCAGTCGCCGGTCGTCCACATCTCGCGCGCCATTTCCGCGTAACGGCCTTCGTCGCTCGAAATCAGATGACGGTAATCGAGCACGCCGAACCACACGAGTGCGAACGCCAGAAGCAGCAGCCAGAAGGCGGCCGGGGACAGCGGGTATGCGGCGTGGGGGGCGGCGTGGGGGGCGGTGGGGGGCACAGGCGGTGTCGCGAAAGGCTGCGGCGTGAGCGGTTCGGCGCCCGGCAGGCCGGAGGCGAGGGGGCGGCGGCTCACTCAGCCGCCTCGGTTTCGATGAGCACGGCGAGCACGACGCGGCGTCCCTCGCTCATCAGAATGTTGTAAGTGCGGCAGGCCGCTTGCGTATCCATGGAATCGACGCCAATGCGCTGGCTCGTCAGTGCCGTGGTCAGGCGGGGATGGGCGAAGCGCAGTCGCGCGCCGCTGCCGAAGATCACGACTTCCGGGGCGCGCTCGCGAAGCCCGTCGAAGTGAGCGGCGTCGAGCGCATCGAAGCGCGACACCGGCCAGGGCGCGACCTCCCCCTCGGGCGAGATGATGACGCTGTGGTCGTAACGAACCTTGTTGACCTCGACATAGCCCGGGCCGTAGCCGGTGACCGTGTTCAATGCCGCTTGCGACGGGTCTTGATGCAGTTTCACTTTGGGAGATTCCCTACCCAGTGGTTACCCAGTGGTGGATGAGCGTCGACAGATCGTGTAACGGGCGGGCATCTTGCCTTGCGTGCCGCAAACCGTCAATGATGCATTGCCGAAGTCTGTCATAATTGGCTAAATTATAGCTTTTTGCCGTACGCAGCACGGCAAAACCGTTGCAGCGCGGCATTTTTCACTTCGTCCCGCCTGTTACCGGCCCGTCCGGACCCCTGCGCCGCCCGTCAAGACCACAACCGCCGTGAAACCGATCCTCAAATCGCAGAAATTGCAGAATGTCTGCTACGACATTCGTGGGCCCGTGCTCGAACATGCCAAGCGCATGGAAGACGAAGGACATCGCATCATCAAGCTGAACATCGGCAATCTGGCGCCGTTCGGTTTCGAGCCGCCCGACGAAATCGTTCAGGACATGATCCGCAACCTGCCGAACTCGGCCGGCTATTCCGATTCGCGCGGGGTCTTCGCGGCGCGCAAGGCGATCATGCATTACTGCCAGCAAAAGCGCATCACCGATGTGCAGCTCGACGATATTTACCTCGGCAACGGGGCGTCCGAGCTGATTGTGATGGCGATGCAGGCACTGCTCAACGACGGCGACGAAGTGCTCGTGCCCGCGCCCGATTACCCGCTCTGGACCGCTGCGGTCAGCCTGTCGGGCGGCACGCCGGTGCATTATGTCTGCGACGAACAGGCCGGCTGGCAGCCGGACCTCGCGGACATCCGCAAGAAGATCACGCCGAACACGCGCGCCATCGTCGTCATCAATCCGAACAACCCGACCGGTGCGCTGTATTCCGACGCGCTGCTCAAGGACATCGTGGCGCTCGCGCGCGAGCACAAGCTCATCATTTATGCCGACGAGATCTACGACAAGATCGTATACGACGGCGAGGAGCACACCTCGATCGGCTCGCTGTCCGAAGATGTCCTGACGATCACGTTCAACGGCCTGTCCAAGAGCTATCGCGCCTGTGGTTACCGCGCGGGCTGGATGGTCGTGTCGGGCGACAAGCGTCCCGCACGCGACTATATCGAAGGGCTGAACATCCTCGCCTCGATGCGTCTGTGTCCGAACGTGCCCGGTCAGTATGCCATTCAGACGGCGCTGGGCGGGTATCAGAGCATCAAGGACCTGATCGTACCGGGTGGTCGCCTGTACGAGCAGCGCGAACTTGCGCACCGCATGCTCACCGACATTCCCGGTGTGACGTGCGTCAAACCCAAGGCGGCGCTGTATCTTTTTCCGCGTCTGGATCCGGCGGTGTATCCCATCGCCAACGATCAGGACTTCATCCTCCAGTTGCTGCTCGAAGAGAAGGTCCTGCTGGTGCAGGGCAGTGGCTTCAACTGGATGCATCCCGACCATTTCCGCGTGGTGTTCCTGCCTCACGAGGGCGACCTGGAAGACGCCATCAGTCGCATTGCCCGCTTCCTTGACGGTTATCGCCGTCGCCACGGCAAGTGATGCGCGCCAACCGATTTCGACTTTTGAGTAAAACTGCATGAAACCGATCAAATTGGGCCTGCTTGGCCTTGGCACCGTAGGCTACGGGGCCTTCCAGGTACTGGCTCGCAACCAGGAAGAAATTCAACGTCGTGCCGGCCGGGGTATCGAGATTACGAAGGTTGCCGTTCGCAACGTGGAACGCGCCAAAGGGCTCGTGGGCCACGCCGCTGCGGTCACGGGCGACCCGTTCGAGGTGGTGAACGATCCCGCCATCGACGTGGTGGTCGAGACCATCGGCGGCTACGATCTGACGAAGGAACTGGTTCTCAAGGCGATCGAGAACGGCAAGCACGTGGTCACCGCCAACAAGGCGCTGCTGGCCGTATATGGCAACGAAATCTTCGCCGCGGCACGCAAGGCCAACGTGATGGTCGCGTTCGAGGCGGCCGTGGCCGGTGGCATTCCCATCATCAAGGCACTGCGCGAAGGGCTCACCGCCAACCGCATTCAGTGGATTGCCGGCATCATCAACGGCACCACCAACTTCATTCTGTCGGAGATGCGCGACAAGGGCATCGATTTCGACGTGGCACTCGCCGACGCGCAACGCCTGGGCTACGCGGAAGCCGACCCGACGTTCGACATCGAAGGAATCGACGCCGCCCACAAGCTCACGCTCATGAGCGCCATTGCGTTCGGCGTGCCGGTGCAGTTCGACCGCGCTTACGTGGAAGGCATCACCAAGCTGGCCGCGCTCGATATCAAATACGCGGAAGAGCTGGGCTATCGTATCAAGCTGCTGGGCATTACGCGCCGCGCCGAAGCGGGTATCGAACTGCGCGTGCATCCCACGCTGATCCCGGCCAAGCGCCTCATCGCCAACGTTGAAGGTGCCATGAACGCCGTGCTGGTGCAGGGCGATGCCGTGGGCGCCACGCTGTACTACGGCAAGGGCGCGGGCGCCGAGCCGACCGCATCGGCCGTGGTGGCCGATATCGTCGACGTAACGCGCCTGCAGACTGCCGATCCGGAGCATCGTGTGCCGCATCTGGCGTTCCAGCATGACTCGCTCTCGGACATTCCGGTGCTGCCGATCGACGAAGTCACGACCAGCTACTATCTGCGCCTGCGCGTGGTCGACCGTGCCGGCGTGATGGCCGAGCTCACGCGTATTCTGGCCGATCTGGACATCTCCATCGACGCGCTCCTGCAAAAGGAATCGCGCGAGGGGGAGCACCAGACCGACATCATCATCCTGACGCATCAGACACTGGAAAAGCACATCAATTCGGCGATCATGAAGATCGAAGCGATGGACACCGTGCTTTCGAAGGTCACGCGCATTCGCATGGAAGCGCTGAGCTGAGCGCATCGCACCGGCTCGCAAGCATCGACACGACAGGACACGACCCACATGAAATACATCTCCACGCGCGGCGCGGGCCTGAGCTCTGGCGAACCGCAATCGTTCTCCAGCATTCTGCTCGGCGGTCTGGCGCCGGACGGCGGTTTGTATCTCCCGACGGCATACCCGCAGGTGACGGCCGACGAACTGCGTGCCTGGCGCCAGCTGTCGTATGCGGAACTGGCGGCTCAGGTGCTGGGCAAATTCGCGGGCGATATTCCCGCCGAAGTGCTGGCCGATCTGACCAAGCGCACGTACACCGCTGAGGTGTACCGCAACGTGCGTCCGGGCGAAGACGCCGCAGAGATCACACCGCTGCTGCCGCTGGGCGTCGAAAAGGACACGCAGCTCTCGTTGCTGGCGCTGTCCAATGGCCCGACGCTGGCGTTCAAGGACATGGCCATGCAGTTGCTCGGCAACCTGTTCGAGTACGCACTGGCGCAGCATGGCGACGCCCTCAACATTCTTGGCGCCACCTCGGGCGATACGGGCAGTGCGGCCGAATACGCCATGCGCGGCAAGGAGGGCATTCGTGTCTTCATGCTCTCGCCGGCGGGCAAGATGAGCGCGTTTCAGACGGCGCAGATGTACAGCCTGCAAGATCCGAACATCTTCAATCTCGCGGTCGAGGGCGTGTTCGACGACGCGCAGGACATCGTCAAGGCGGTCTCGAACGATCACGCCTACAAGGCGCGCTACAAGATCGGCACCGTCAACTCGATCAACTGGGCGCGTGTGGTGGCGCAGGTCGTGTATTACTTCAAGGGCTACTTTGCGGCCACGGGCGGCAAGTCCGGTCGGGACGGCGAAGTGTCGTTCACGGTGCCCTCGGGCAACTTCGGCAACGTCTGCGCTGGTCATATCGCCCGCATGATGGGCCTGCCGATCCGTAAGCTGGTGGTGGCGACCAACGAGAACGACGTGCTCGACGAGTTCTTCCGCACCGGCCGTTACCGCGTGCGCAAGTCGGCGGAGACGTTCCACACGAGCAGCCCGAGCATGGACATTTCGAAGGCGTCGAACTTCGAGCGCTTCCTGTTCGATCTGCTCGGGCGCGATGCGACGGCGACCGCGGATCTGCTCTCGAAGGTCGAGCGCGAAGGCGGCTTCGATCTGTCGGGCAGCGAGGCGTTTGCCCGCGTGGCGAAGTTCGGCTTCGTGTCCGGTCGCAGCACGCACTCGGATCGTCTCGCCACGATTCAGGATGTGGCGGCGCGCTACGACGTGATCATCGACACGCACACCGCCGACGGCGTGAAGGTCGCGCGCGAGGCGCTCGAACCGGGCGTGCCGATGGTCGTGCTCGAGACGGCGCAGCCGGCGAAGTTCGCCGAGACCATTCGCGAGGCATTGCATCGCGAACCGCCGCGTCCGGCCGGTTTCGAGCAACTCGAATCGCTGCCGCAGCGCTTCGACACCGTGCCGAACGACGTCGAACGTGTGAAGGCTTATATCGCCGAGCACACCGGCCTGTGAGCCGCCGCCTGGCTTCCTTTACCCCTTGCTTTACCCCTTGCGCTCACTGACTTACGGGCCAATCGCATGCTGAGTACACAAGAAGCTCTCGACGCCGTGCTGGCGGCGGCGCGTCCGCTCGACCGGCACGAAACGGTGGACACGCTCGCCGCCAATGGCCGCGTGCTGTCGGCCGATGTCGTGGCCACGCTCGATGTCCCACCGATGGATACGAGTGCGATGGACGGCTACGCCGTGCGCGTTGCGGATCTGAGCGGCAATGAAACGGTGCTGCCGGTCTCGCAACGGATTCCCGCGGGGCATACGCCCCAGGCGCTCGCGGGCGGCTCGGCGGCCCGTATCTTCACGGGGGCGCCGGTGCCGCCGGGCGCGGACGCGGTCGTGATGCAGGAACAGTGCGAAGCGCGGGACGACGGCACTGTCGTGGTGCGCCACACGCCTGTCGCGGGCGAGTTCGTCAACCGCCAGGGCGCGGACATCCGCCGCGACAGTGTGGTGCTCGCGGCAGGCACGCGTCTGCGCGCGCCCGCGCTCGGCCTGGCCGCGTCCGTGGGCATCGCCAAGCTCCAGGTGGCGCGGCGTCTGCGCGTTGCGGTGTTCTTCACGGGCGACGAATTGACGATGCCCGGCGAACCGCTGCGAGCGGGCAGCATCTACAACTCCAACCGTTTCGTGTTGCGCAGTCTGCTGGAGAATCTGGGCTGCGAAATGACCGACTACGGCATCGTTCCCGACAATCTGGCGGCCACGCGCGCGATTCTGCGCGACGCGGCACGTGGCAACGATCTGATCATCACGTCGGGCGGCGTGTCGGTGGGCGAGGAGGATCACGTCAAACCGGCGGTGCAAGCCGAGGGGCGTCTGAACCTGTGGCAGATAGCGCTCAAGCCGGGCAAGCCGCTGGCGTACGGCGAAGTCAACCGGGCCAACGGCGAAACGGCGCACTTCATCGGGCTGCCGGGCAACCCGGTGTCGAGCTTCGTGACGTTCCTGCTGTTCGTGCGTCCGTTCATACTGCGTTTGCAGGGCGTGACGCACGTGACGCCGCGTCGCATCGCCATGCGTGCCGACTTCACACAGAAGAAGGCGGATCGTCGCAACGAGTTCGTGCGTGCCCGCATCAACGATCGGGGCGGACTCGACGCCTTTCCGAACCAGAGCTCGGCGGTGCTCACGTCGACTGTGTGGGGTGACGGCCTCATCGACAATCCGCCCGGGCATCGCATCGAGGCGGGGCAGACGGTGGCGTTCCTGCCGTTCTCGGACCTTCTATATTGAGAGACAGGTGTGCGGCCGATGTCGTGCGCCGCGCACCGCAAAGACTATGCAGATCGATCTCCGCTTTTTCGCCAGCGTCCGTGAGGCGCTGAACGTCGCCGAGGAGCGCGTGGACACCGTTCCCGCCGGGATTGCCACGGTGGGAGACGTACGCGAATGGCTGTGCACGCGCGGCCCCGTCTGGGCCGAAACGCTCGGGCCGCAGCGCCCGCTGCGCATGGCGCTCAACCATACGATGGTGCCTGCGTCGACCCTTCTGACGGAGGGTTGCGAAGTCGCTTTCTTCCCCCCGGTCACGGGCGGCTGACCGGTCAACGCACAGGAGACGACAGCCATGCCGATTCGCGTTCAGACCGAAGATTTCGACCTGTCGGAGGAAGTCCGCCGCCTGCGGGCGAACGACCTGCGCGTGGGCGCGATTGCCACTTTCGTGGGGACCGTCCGTGACCTGAACGACGGCAAGGACGTCTCTCGCATGACGCTCGAGCACTATCCGGGCATGACGGAGAAGGCGCTCGAATCCATTGTGGCGCAGGCGTGCGAGCGTTGGCGTGTGTTCGACGCGCTGGTCATCCATCGCTATGGCGAGTTGGGGCCGGGCGATCAGATCGTGCTGGTGGCCGTGACTTCGGCACACCGCGGCGATGCCTTCGCGGCGTGCGAGTTCATCATGGACTTTCTGAAGACCGAAGCGCCGTTCTGGAAGAAAGAGGCGACGCCACAGGGCGAGCGCTGGGTCGATGCGCGAGAGACCGACACCGCAGCGCGGGAGCGCTGGGTGGTGGGTGAGCCGTAATTTCCATGAACGTCGGCGAAAATGCAGAATCTTCGCCGATCGTGTCAATCATGCTCCCGGGCAGGCCGCCGGTGCCTGATGCTGTCGAGCAGCGTGCGCTGTGCCGGTGGCAACGTGTATTCCCATCCAAACAGGTTTAACTGAAGGCTTTCCGCGATCCGGATGGCCGGTTCTGCAAAGGCGAAGGCGGCCTGCGGCTCGAAAAGCTTGTCCAACGTGTCAAAGAACAGGGACAGCCACCGGCTGAAATGTGTGCCGCTCAGGTGGCTGAAGGGCTGGTGCGCCTGCGTCACATTGCCGCGGTAGCGTTTGGCGCCGAGCACGATGCTGCACCAGAACGCCACCATTTTCTCCAGATGCATATCCCACCGGCCTTCGAGCGCCTGACGGAAGACGGGGCCCAGCAGGTCGTCGTCGCGAATGCGTCCGTAGAATGTGTGAACCAGCAGGCGCACGGCGTCCTCGTCGATGTCGGCGATGCGCGCCGTGGGACACCCGGCCGCGGGTCCGGCGCACGCCGTTTCGGCAGCGGGCCGCATGGCGGGATACGCCGTCGTTCGAGTCGCTATGAGTTCCGTGGGCAGCTTCGTTTGGCGGGGTGTTTCGGCAGACATGGCGTCGGGGCGTATGAGGGCACTGACGGGATTCCGGGCATTCCGGGCGTCAGGATGACTCATGGTGCGGCTTGCTGAAAGTGGCTATTATGACCCTCAAACCCGGGCCTGTCCCGCGCTTGCCCCGGCGCGTCGCCAGCGATGCGTGCACCGCTCGCCCCCGCCGGAAGTCCTCATGGCAAGCCCTCGCAGCAAGGCTTGACGCCGGCCTTGCCCGGCGCGCGCGAAATGCCAAATGTCGCGCTGTAATGCCCCTTGAAACCACAGGGGATTGTCCGCACATCCGATCCAGAAAGATTTCTTACCGGAGCATTCGATGCGACAAGACAAATTCACCACGCAGTTCCTGGAAGCGCTGGCTGATGCACAGAGCATGGCAGTCGGTCGCGACCAGCAATACATCGAGCCGCTGCACCTCCTCGCCGCGCTGATCGCACAACCCGAGGGCGCCGCGCGTTCGCTGCTGCAACGCGCGGGCGTGCAGGTGCAGCCGTTGGCGCACGACATCGAAACGGCGATCGCGAAGCTGCCGCAGGTGCAGGGCACCGACGGCAACGTGCAGGTCAGCCGCGAACTCGCGGGCCTGCTCAATCAGGCCGACAAGGAAGCGCAGAAGCATGGCGACAGCTACATCGCCAGCGAAATGTTTCTGCTCGCGCTTGCCGACGACAAGGGCGACACGGGCAAGCTCGCGCGCGCTCGCGGGCTGACCCGCAAATCGCTGGAAGCCGCCATCGAAGGCGTGCGAGGCGGGGCATCGGTCGATAGTCAGGACGCCGAAAGTCAGCGCGAAGCGCTCAAGAAATACACGCTCGATCTGACCGAACGCGCGGCCGCCGGCAAGCTCGATCCGGTGATTGGCCGCGACGACGAGATTCGTCGCACGATCCAGATCCTGCAACGCCGCACGAAGAACAACCCGGTGCTCATCGGCGAGCCCGGTGTGGGCAAGACAGCCATCGTGGAAGGGCTTGCCCAGCGCATCGTCAACGGCGAAGTGCCGGAGTCGCTCAAGAACAAGCGTGTGCTCGCGCTCGACATGGCCGGTCTGCTGGCCGGCGCAAAATTCCGCGGCGAATTCGAAGAGCGCCTGAAGAGCGTGCTCAACGACATTGCCAAGGACGAGGGCCGCACGATCCTGTTCATCGACGAGATCCATACGATGGTCGGCGCGGGCAAGGCCGAGGGCGCGATGGACGCGGGCAACATGCTCAAGCCGGCGCTCGCGCGCGGCGAGCTGCACTGCATCGGCGCGACGACGCTCGACGAATACCGCAAGTACATCGAGAAGGACGCCGCGCTGGAGCGTCGTTTCCAGAAGGTGCTCGTCGAAGAGCCGAGCGTGGAGGCGACCATCGCGATTCTGCGTGGCTTGCAGGAGAAATACGAACTGCACCACGGCGTGGAAATCACCGACCCGGCGATCGTGGCGGCGGCGGAACTCAGCCAGCGCTACATTACCGACCGCTTCCTGCCGGACAAGGCGATCGATCTGATCGACGAAGCGGCGTCGAAGATCAAGATGGAGATCGATTCGAAGCCGGAGGTGATGGACAAGCTCGACCGCCGTCTGATTCAGTTGAAGATCGAGCGCGAGGCCGTCAAGAAGGAAACGGACGAGGCGTCGCAGAAGCGTCTGTCGCTGATCGAGGAAGAGATTTCGCGTCTGGAGCGCGAGTACGCCGATCTCGAAGAGGTGTGGACCGCCGAGAAGGCCGCCGTGCAGGGCAGTGCGCAGGTCAAGGAAGAGATCGACCGCGTGCGTGCCGAGATCGCGAAGCTGCAACGCGAAGGCAAGCTCGACAAGGTGGCCGAATTGCAATATGGCAAGCTGCCGCAACTCGAAGCGCAATTGAAGGACGCGGACGCCGCCGAAGCGGCAGGCCAGCAGTCGCAGCCGCGTTTGTTGCGCACGCAGGTCGGTACCGAAGAGATCGCCGAAGTGATTTCGCGGGCGACGGGTATCCCTGTGTCGAAGATGATGCAGGGCGAGCGCGAAAAGCTGCTCAACATGGAAACCAAGTTGCACGAGCGTGTGGTGGGGCAGGACGAGGCGATTACGGCAGTCGCCGACGCCATTCGCCGGTCGCGCGCGGGGTTGTCTGACCCGAACCGTCCGTACGGATCGTTCCTCTTTCTCGGGCCGACCGGCGTGGGCAAGACGGAGTTGTGCAAGGCGCTCGCGATGTTCCTGTTCGATTCGGAGGATCATCTCATCCGCATCGACATGAGCGAGTTCATGGAAAAGCACAGCGTGGCGCGTCTGATCGGTGCGCCGCCCGGATACGTCGGGTATGAGGAGGGCGGTTACCTGACGGAAGCCGTGCGCCGCAAGCCGTACAGCGTGATCCTGCTCGACGAGGTCGAAAAGGCGCACCCGGATGTGTTCAACGTACTGCTGCAAGTGCTGGACGACGGTCGCATGACCGACGGGCAGGGGCGCACCGTGGATTTCAAGAACACGGTGATCGTGATGACGTCTAACCTCGGCTCGTCGATGATCCAGTCGATGGTGGGCGAACCGCAGGAGCGGATCAAGGACGCGGTATGGACGGAGATCAAGGATCACTTCCGCCCCGAGTTCCTGAACCGGATCGACGAAGTCGTGGTGTTCCACGGACTCGATCAGAAGCACATCGAGTCGATTGCCACGATCCAGATCGACATCCTGCGCCGGCGTCTGGCGAAGCTGGACATGAACCTGGAAGTCTCCAAGGCGGCGCTCACGCACGTGGCACGCGAAGGTTTCGACCCGGTGTTCGGGGCGCGTCCGCTCAAGCGGGCGATCCAGCAGGAGATCGAGAATCCGGTCGCCAAGCTGGTGCTCGCCGGCAAGTTCGGACCGAAGGACACGATCCCGGTCGACTGGCGCAACGGACGGTTCACATTCGATGGCGACACGGCCGCGCAGGTGAGCAAGCAAGCCGAGGCGGCGGCCGAATAAGCGTCGACGGCGGCCCTCACGGGGCGCGTACCCAATCCCCGCGTTTCGCAAGGAGCGCGGGGATTTTTTTCGTCTTTCCGCTTCCGGCGCCGCACGCTAGCCTGAGCGGCAAGTCGCGCCGCTGCGAGTTGTCGACGGGTTCGACCCGCCGGTTTCGCGGGCATCGGGGTCCCCGGGGCGGTCATGGCATCGTCGTGTCACAAACGTCGGCGAAAATGCGCGACCACCACGTTGACGCATTGGGAAGGAGGAAAGCGCGCCTGCGTTCGCGCCGTGAGGAGACGGCTGGCGGCGTAGGAAGACCGTTCGTCGCATTCGGGCGGCGAGCGGTGCCGCGACGGCTTAACGTCGTGCCATGAATCGAACTCGACGAGGGCTTCATGGCGACGATGATGGTGATGCATGTGGGGACGGCGGGCGTGGCGATCCTGTTGGGCGTGGGCGTTCTGCTCCTGCCGAGAGGGACACCGCGACACCGATGGATGGGCCGTTGGTGGGCGTTAGCGATGGTGGCGACCGCCGTGACGAGCTTTGGCATTCGCGAGCTTGGAAAAGGGCATTTCTCGTGGTTGCATGGGCTCTCCGTCTACGTGCTGATCAACCTGGCGCTTGCCGTGAACGCTGTTCGGCGGGGCAATGTGCGCGCGCACCGGCGGCAGATGCTGGGGCTGTATGCGGGGTTGGTGATCGCCGGGGTGGCCGCGGTGGCCGTGCCCGGGCGGCCGCTCAATAACGCATTGACGCGGATGTGGCAACATGGCACACCGCAGGGGACGCTAGCGCGGGCCGGAAGCACGCACGAAAGCATACGAGTGTTGACGGACATCCCCGTGCCTGTAGGGACGAAGTCCGGTGAGGAACTGCTCGTCGCGAAGGACGCGAGCGGGATGCGAGGCGCACGAGAATGACGTCGACAATGAAAATACCGCAATCCGTTCGGAAGGCTCGGACGCTGTCCGGCAGCGCGCCGCCCGGCCCGTGGCGGCGATTTTTCCGCGAGCTTGCCGGTGTGGCGCTTTTCAACACCGCGATTGCCGGGCTGCTTTGGTTCGTCGGTTTCGGCGACGCGTTCGTTCACAACCTCGTGTTTGCACAATGCATCGGTATCGCCATCGCCGTGTTCGTGGACGGTGGGCGCCGCGCGATCTGGCGAGACGCCCGGCCCCCCATGGCGTGGTTTGTGCTCCTCGTGGTGTTCGGATGTGCCGCCGGGCTGGTTGCCGGCATCGCGGCCGGCACCGCGTTGTTGGGCCTGCCGATCTCGATGTGGCGCCCGCTGAACGGGCATGCGCTGCCGGTCGTTCTGCTGGTCGCGCTGATCGCAACGGCCATCGCCAGTTATCACGGCTGGTCGCAGGCCCGCATTTCGCTCCTGCGCGAGGAAACGGCGCGGCAGGCGCTGCGCGAAGCGGCTGCCGGCCGGCAACTCGTCCAGGCGCAGCTTCGGACGCTTCAGGCACAGCTGGAACCGCACTTTCTGTTCAACGTGCTCGCCAATCTCGATTCGCTCATCGCCAGCGATCCGGCGCGGGCGCGGCATTTGCTGGGGCATCTCAACCGGTTTCTGCGTGCCTCGCTTGCCGCGACCCGCGCGTCGACCACGACGCTCGCCGACGAGTTCGCGCTGCTCGAAGCGTTGCTGGCGATCCAGCAAGTGCGGTTCGGCGAGCGATTGCGCTATCGCTTCGATTTGCCGGATGAATGCCGCCTGGTGAGTCTGCCGCCGATGCTCGTACAACCGCTCGTCGAGAATGCCGTGAAGCATGGTGTCGAGCCGCTGGCGACGGGGGCGACGGTGGTGGTCGGTGCACGGCTGGAGCGGGGCGCGTCCGGTGAGCAGTATCTCGTGTTGCGTGTCGCGGACGATGGCGCAGGCTTCACGCCGCACAGCATCGACACCATCGACACCATCGACGGCACGACCGCCCGGCGCGTTGCGGACATCGGCATGGCGAGACCCGGCGCGGCGGCCGCTCGAACGGGCGATGCGCAGCAGGCAGGCAGTGATGGGCACGCGGCCGAGCGCGTCCGCCAACGGTCTCCCGGCATCGGTCTGACGAATATTCGCGAGCGCCTGCGGGTGCTCTACGGCGACGACGCGCGACTCACGCTCAGCGAAGGCGTGCCGCGCGGCGTTGTCGCCAGCTTGCGTCTGCCTGTGGGGTCGTCCGGCAGCGCAAGCGAGGCAGGTTTCTAGTTGCAGAGAGTGGAGTGCATGACATCGTCCGTCTCCCAAGTTGTCCCGGCCGCTGCGGCCGCACCGGTCGCCCTGATCGCCGAAGACGAACCGTTGCTCGCCGATGCGCTGCGCGCCATGCTCGCGCAGGCATGGCCCGTGTTGCGCGTGCTGCCTGTCGCGCCGGACGGCACGACGGCGATCGCCGCGATTGCCCAGTCGCGGCCGGACGTCGTATTCCTCGATATCTCGATGCCGGGCGCGACCGGTATCGAAGTCGCTCATGCCTGCGGGCGGCTGGCTCGTCCACCGCAGGTCGTTTTCGTGACGGCATTCGACCGGTTCGCGCTCGATGCCTTCGATGCCGCCGCCGTGGATTATCTGCTCAAGCCGGTCGAGCCGGAGCGGCTGGCACGGACGGTGGCCCGTCTTCAGGAGCGCCTCGCCGCTCCGGCGCCTGAGACGCTCTCGCAATTGTTGACGGCGCTGCGAACGCATCTCGACGCAACGTCCGTCATGTCCGCCCCTTCCACCGCGATGGCGGGCACGCCAATCGCGCCGGCATCGCAGCCCACGGCACCGGCTCGGGAATATCTGCAATTCATCAGGGCGTCGGTGCGCGACGAGATCCGTATCGTGCCCGTCGACGAAGTCTGCTTCTTCGAAGCGGCGGACAAATACGTCGTGGTGGCGACAGTCGACGGTGACCTGCTGATTCGCACGAGTCTGCGCGAGTTGCTGCCGCAGCTGGATCCGTCGCGCTTCTGGCAGGTGCATCGCAGCACGGTGGTGAACGTTGGCGAGGTCGTGAGCGCGCAGCACACGCCGTTGGGCCGCCTCACGCTCAAACTCAAACGACGCAAGGACCGTGTCGCGGTCAGCCGTCAGTACGCTCACTTGTTCCGGCAGATGTAGCGTCCGGGACGGTGGCGAAGAAGTCGGTCGGGGTGCGGCCGAAGGTGCGCTTGAACATCGCGGAAAAGGCGCTCTGGCTCCGATAACCAAGCTCGCGCGCGATGCGCGCCAGCGGATAGCCCTTCGACGCGAGCGGAATCGCCTGGGCGAGCACGGCCTGCTGGCGCCACTGCACGAAGCTCATATTCAATTCCTGGCGGAACAGGCGGCCGATGGTCCGTGGACTGGCGCCGGCATATCTGGCCCACTGGTCGAGTGTCCAGGCGCGGGCGGGGTCCGCGAGCATCGCATTGCATAACGTGAGCAACCGCTTGTCGCGCGGCAGCGGCACTTCGAGCGGAAGCGGCGAGGCGCGACGCAACTCGTCCAGAATCAGCCCGCCGAGCATCTGCTCTCGCCGGGCGTCGAGTTCGGGGGCGGGCACGTCGATGGCCGCGATCAATTCGCGCAGCAGCGGTGAGACTTCGACGACGCGGCAGTGATCGAGGCCAGTGGGAATGACATCCGGGTGGACGTATAGAGTACGCAGATATGACGGCTCGTTGACCCGCAGGCTGTGCTCGACAGCGGGCGGAATCCAGATGGCGCGCGAGGGCGGCACGATCCAGGCGGCATCGGCCACGGCGATCTGAATGACCCCGCGCGGCGTGTAGGCGACCTGGGCCCAGGCGTGGCGGTGATTGGGCACGCGGATGCCGTCGCGCAACGCACGCGCGCGCAGGCGGACCGGGCGCTCGCGCGTTGGCGTGAAGGCGTCGGGGACGACATAGCTTTCGAACTCGTGCTGTGCCGCAGTGGGCGGTTCGGCGCATGCCGAAGGGGGCGAATGGGCCAAATTGGCCGGATCCGACAGATCGGATGAACCGGGTGGACCGGACGGTTCGGACGGTTCGGACAGACCAGGTCCCGAATTCGGCATGGCGTGATCGCGACAAATGAGATTTTGGTAAGTGTAAACTCGTTGCCTGTCACTTTCGAACCGGATGCCCGTCATGACTACCGCCGCGCAGGATCTGTCCTCCCTACTTGACGATCGACGTGACGACGCCGTGTATGTCTTCGTCTACGGCACCCTGCGCGCGGGCGAAATCAACGACATGACGGTGGCCGCGGCGCGCCATGGCGTTGAAGCACCTGCGTATGTGGGCACGGCGACGTTGAGCGGCTGGCTGTACGACTTCGGCAGCTATCCCGGCATGGTGCTCGGCGTGCCCGAGCGAGTCACCGGCGACGTGTATCGAATCCCGGCGGCGCTGGTTCCCATCCTCGACGAAATCGAAGCCGTGTACCCGGGCGAGGCCGGATTGTTCGTCCGTGAAATGCACGACGTGTCGTGCGGCGGCGCGACGTACCGGTGCATTGTGTACCCGGTAGACGCCTCGGCCGTCGGCGAACTGCCGCAGATATCGGGTGGCGACTGGGTGACGTATCGCCGCGCGAGGGATACGAACGTGGCCTGACGGCGTGTTCGGTCGCCTGCCGCTCGCCGTCGATCGCCATCTGCGGCGTGAAGGGCCGCCCGGGAAACGTCGCCATGTCCGATTATGACCAGCATCGGCGGCGCCGATGTGGGACGATTCACGCATTCCGATTCTTCTCGGGCGGCCAATCGCGCCGTCCGTCCGACCATGCGTTCATCCGATATCGCTCGCTTGCTGACGCTCTCCGCCATCTGGGGCGCGAGTTTCCTTTTCATGCGCATCATCGTGCCCGCGCTCGGGCCTTTACCGACGGCGTTCTTCCGTGTCACGCTGGGCGCCATCGGCCTGGCGGTGATTCTGCTGGCCATGCGCGTTCGCTGGGAGTTCAAGGGATTGCTGGGGGTGTCGATGCTGCTCGGCGTCATTAACTCCGGCATCCCGTTCGTCATGTACTGCCTCGCCGCGCGCGTGCTGCCCGCGGGTTATTCCGCCATTCTCAATGCCACCACGCCATTGATGGGCGTTGTTATCGGCACGTTGTTCTTCCGTGAGCGGCTCACCGGCGCCAAGGGCTGGGGAGTATTGCTCGGGCTCGCCGGCGTCGCCGTACTCACACGCACCGGGCCGGTCACGATGTCGGGACCGGTGCTCATGGGCGCGCTCGCCTGTCTGGTCGCCACGTCCTGTTACGGTCTGGCCGGGTATCTCACCAAGCGCTGGATTACCGAGCGCGGCGGCCTCGACGCCAAACTGGTCGCGTTCGGCAGCCAGTTGGGCGCCGCTGTCGTGCTGCTGCCGTTTTTCGGTTACGTGTCGGCCACGTCCGGGATCCCGGGACCTGCCACTGGCGGGGTATGGGCGGCGATGGCGGCGCTGGGCTTCCTGTGCAGCGCGCTGGCCTATATGTTGTTCTTCCGGCTCATTGCGGATCTGGGACCGCTGCGCTCGCTGACCGTGACCTTCCTGATCCCGCCGTTCGGCGTGCTGTGGGGCGCTCTGTTCCTGAACGAAGCGGTCACGATGGCTCACTTCGTCGGCGGGTGCTTCATCGCGCTGGCCGTGTGGCTCGTGTGCAGGCCCCCCAAAGTCGTTCCTTCCGCCAGCCGCGCAGCTTCATAACGTCCGGTGGCGTCCCGCGCGCAAGGAAGGCACCCCACGCACCTGGCGTTTCCCGAAGGCCGATGACCTGCGTCATCGGCTTTTTTCATGATACGAAATGTCTTTGCGGTGCGTAAAAATTTGCGCTGCTTGGCACAACATGTAGATTTCAGGAAGGAAAACAACGTTTCATATCAAGAAATAATTTCGTTATGTCATTGATTGTTAATGATAAAAAAGTTGTCCGTTTGCTCTGATTCCTTCTGTTGCGTTGCGTGAGAAATCCCTAAACTCTTATACAAGACCTGCCGATTTGGAGACGCAAAAAGCGGCCAACCGCGACAGCGGTGATCCCGAGGCAGCAAAGAGTCACCCCCTTTTATTCGTATCGAGAACCAGGAGAGATCATCATGACGACGCGCCAAGAGCAAGTGAAGCAACTCGAACAGGACTGGGCGACCAACCCGCGCTGGAAGGGCATCAAGCGGGGTTACACGGCACAAGACGTGGTGCGTCTGCGCGGTTCGATCCAGCCGGAACAGACGCTGGCCCGGCGCGGTGCCGAGCGTCTGTGGACCATGATCAACGAAAAGCCGTTCGTGAATGCGCTCGGCGCGCTGACCGGCAATCAGGCCATGCAGCAGGTCAAGGCCGGACTCGAAGCGATCTACCTGTCGGGCTGGCAAGTGGCGGGCGACGCGAACATGGCTGGTGAAATGTACCCGGACCAGTCGCTGTATCCTGCGAACTCGGTGCCCCAGGTCGTGCGTCGCATCAACAACACCTTCACCCGCGCGGATCAGATTCAGTGGTCCGAAGGCAAGAACCCGGGCGATGAAGGCTATATCGATTACTTCGCCCCGATCGTCGCCGACGCGGAAGCCGGTTTCGGTGGCGTGCTCAACGCCTTCGAACTGATGAAGGCCATGATCGAAGCGGGCGCTGGCGGCGTGCACTTCGAAGACCAGCTCGCCTCGGTCAAGAAGTGCGGCCACATGGGCGGCAAGGTGCTCGTGCCCACGCGCGAAGCGGTGTCCAAGCTGGTGGCGGCGCGCCTGGCGGCCGACGTGCTCGGCGTGCCGACCGTGCTGATCGCCCGTACCGATGCCGAAGCGGCCGATCTGATCACCTCCGACGTCGATCCGCTCGACCAGCCGTTCTGCACCGGCGAGCGTACGGTCGAAGGTTTCTACCGTACCCGCAACGGTCTGGACCAGGCTGTTGCCCGTGGTTTGGCTTATGCTCCGTTCGTCGATCTGGTGTGGTGCGAAACCGGCAAGCCGGATCTCGAATTCGCCAAGCAATTCGCGGAAGGCATCCACAAGCACTTCCCGGGCAAGATGCTTTCGTACAACTGCTCGCCGTCGTTCAACTGGAAGAAGAACCTCGACGACGCGACCATCGCCAAGTTCCAGAAGGAACTCGGTGCGATGGGCTACAAGTTCCAGTTCATCACGCTGGCCGGTTTCCACAGCCTGAACTACTCGATGTTCAATCTGGCCCACGGCTACGCCCGTCGTCAGATGAGCGCTTTCGTGGAGTTGCAGGAAGCCGAATTCGCCGCAGCCGAGAAGGGCTTCACGGCAGTGAAGCACCAGCGCGAGGTGGGCACGGGCTATTTCGATGCCGTCACGCAAACGATCGAGCGCGACGCATCGACCACGGCCCTGAAGGGTTCGACGGAGGACGAACAGTTCTTCGACGAAAAGAAGGCGCAGGTCAAGGCAGCCTGACAGGGCTGAGGGAGGGCGCGATGCGCCCGCAGGCCGGCGATGCGCGTGGGGGCACGTCGTTGGCGGGCGGGAGGCATCGTGTCGGGACCGCGCGTCCGGCGTATCCGGCCGGGCAGCTCTGACGGCGTTCCCGTCGCGGTGAGGGCTGCAATGCACGCCTGAACGAGAAAAGGCTCGTGAGCTTATCCCGCTCACGGGCCTTTTTTCATGGTGTCGACATAAAGAATGCGGTGCCGCTCGCCACCGGGCCGACGGTATCGTCGCGGGCGGCGCGCCGCGATCACCGGTAGACGAGCACCGGAATCTTGGAATGCACGAGCACGCGTTGCGTCTCGCTGCCGAGTAGCAGACTCGTGAGACCGCGCCGGCCGTGGGACGCCATCAGAATGACGTCGCATCCATGGCGCTCGGCCGCGTCGATGATGCCCAGATAGGGGGCGGGGAAGGTGGAACTGTCGCGCTCGAAGGGCACGCCCGCGGCGGCCGCGGCCTTTGCCAGTTCGTCGAGATGCGCGCAAGCCTCTTCGGCGATCCGTTCGCTGAAGGTGGCAGGGGCTTCAAGCACGTATTCGCTGAACGGAGAGTACGGATACTCGGCAAGACAACAGTAGCCGGTGACTTTGGCGTTGAGGGCGCGCGCCAGTTCGAGTCCGCCCGTCACGGCTTTTTCGGAGAGTTCCGAGCCGTCCGTCGGAATGAGGATGTGGGTAAACAACATATGACCTCCCGCAGTTGGCGTTGCTGAACACGCGTTCACAGGCTCGCGCAGGTATCACGGTCTTGCACCCAGTCCGCTTTGCCGTTGATGGCAGCCGTTGATGTCACTTGCACATCGCCTGCGGACCCTTCGCTTCGATTCTATGGCTTCGGCGCGCCGCAACAACAGGGGCAAACCCGACATCCGTGTGTGCCGGTCGTCGATGAATCAGACGCCGGGCTCGCGTCAATCGTTCCTCGCATGTGCCTCATTTCGCGTGTCGTCAACGGCATCAGGCCGACGCGTCGGCCTGCGCGCCGGGAGGCTGGTCGTCCTGCCAATACGCCGAGCTTCCGTAGTGGTGCTTGAGATGATCGATGAACAGGCGCACCCGCAAAGGCAAATGACAGCGTTGTGCGAAAACGGCATGGATGCCGATGGGCGGCGCGGCGAACTCGTCCAGGACGGTGACCAGACGACCTGCGCGAATGTCGTCGCCGACTTCCCACCACGAGCGCCAGGCCAGTCCGTAGCCGCCCAGACACCAGTCGTGCAAAACCGCCCCGTCGGTGCATTCCATCGTGCCGCTCACACGGATGGTCACGACCTTGCCGTCCTGCGCGAACGTCCAGCCGCGCTGCTGGTTGGCGGTCGAGCCGAACGCCAGACAGTTGTGGCGGGTGAGGGCGTCCAGCGATTCGGGACGCCCGCACCTGGCAAGATAGCCGGGCGCCGCCACGCACACGCGCCGGTTATCGCCCAAACGCAGCGAGACCAGACTGGAATCGGGTAATTCGCCCAGTCGGATGGCGCAATCGAAGCCCTCGTTGACGAGGTCGACCAGCCGGTCGGAAAGATCGAGGGTGACGCTCACATCCGGGTGCGATTCGATGAATACCGGCAGTAGTGGGGCGACGTGCCGTCGCCCGAAGCCGGCCGGCGCCGACAGCCGCAAATGCCCGCTGGCTTTCACTCCACCGGCCGACACGGCGGCCTCGGCGTTGTGCATTTCGTTGAGGATGCGCTGGCAATCCTCCAAAAAGGCCGACCCTTCGAACGTGAGCGTCACGCGCCGGGTGGTGCGCACGAGCAGTTTGACGCCCAGCCGGTACTCCAGGGCGTCGATGCGTCGCCCGATCACCGCCGGGGCCACACCCTCGAGCGTCGCGGCGGCCGACAGACTGCCCTTGGCGGCCACAGCGACGAAAGTTTCGATTTGTTTGAAGCGGTCCATGACGCGGATTATGTACTAAAAAGTCATAGATAAAGTGATTTCCATGCATCTTTATGATGATTGGCTTCAATAATAAAATCGACGGTCAATGCTGCCGGACCTTGTCGTTCAAGGCATTGACGGGAGTGCGTGCCTGACCGCCCGACGAGGTGGCAGGCCCAGTGCAAAGCCCCTGACGTTTTCCTTGCGGCGCACTCCTTATATAAATCAAGCTGTTGGAGATCCCCGATGCCTTTGACTCTGCCCCCCGGCATGCAACTGCATGTCGACGCCGCCGATATCCGTCCCGAATATGAAGCCATCCTGACGCCTGACGCGCTGGCCTTCATCGCCAAGCTGCACCGCGCCTTCGAATCGCAGCGCCAGACGTTGCTCGCCGCCCGTGAAGCACGCGTCGCACGACTGGACGCCGGGGAGGTGCCCGACTTCCTGCCCGAGACGCAGGCGATCCGCGACGGCGACTGGCGCATCGCACCGCTGCCGGCGGCGCTGCAATGCCGCCGCGTGGAAATCACCGGCCCGGTCGAGCGCAAGATGATTATCAATGCGCTGAATTCGGGTGCTGACAGCTACATGACCGATTTCGAGGACTCGAACACGCCGAATTGGCACAATCAGTTGCAAGGTCACATCAACGTGCACGACGCGGTGCGCGGCACCATCAGCCTCGAACAAAATGGTAAGCACTACAAACTGAACGACAAGGTCGCCACACTGATCGTGCGGCCGCGTGGCTGGCATCTGGACGAGAAGCACGTCAGCGTCGACGGCGTGCGCATGTCGGGCAGTCTGTTCGACTTCGGCCTGCATGTCTTTCACAACGCGAAGGCGTCTCTGGCTCGCGGTTTCGGTCCGTACTACTATCTGCCGAAGCTCGAGAGTCACCTCGAAGCGCGGCTGTGGAACGACGTGTTCGTGCTCGCACAGAACGAGCTCGGGATTGCGCAGGGCACGATCAAGGCGACGGTGCTCGTCGAGACGATCCTCGCTGCGTTCGAAATGGATGAAATCCTGTACGAACTGCGCGAGCACAGCGCCGGCCTGAACGCCGGGCGCTGGGACTACATCTTCTCTTGCATCAAGAAGTTCAAGGTGGATGCCGGCTTCTGTCTGGCCGACCGTAGCCGCATCAACATGACGGTGCCATTCATGCGTGCGTATGCGCTGCTGCTGCTCAAGACGTGTCATCGCCGCAACGCACCGGCCATCGGCGGCATGAGCGCGCTGATCCCGATCAAGCACGACGCGCAGGCCAACGAGAGGGCCATGGCCGGTATCCGTGGCGACAAGGCGCGCGATGCGACCGACGGTTACGACGGCGGCTGGGTGGCGCACCCGGGCCTCGTGCCCGTGGCCATGGAGGAGTTCGTGAAGGTGCTCGGCGAGCGCCCCAACCAGATCGACAAGCAGCGCGACGACGTAAACGTCAAGGGCCGCGACCTGCTGGAGTTCAAGCCCGAAGCGCCGATTACCGAGGCCGGGCTGCGTAACAACATCAACGTGGGCATCCACTATCTGGGGGCATGGCTGGCGGGCAACGGCTGTGTGCCGATCCACAATCTGATGGAAGATGCGGCCACCGCGGAAATTTCGCGCTCGCAGGTGTGGCAATGGATCCGTTCACCGAAGGGCAAGCTCGACGACGGCCGCAAGGTCACGGCCGAACTGGTGCGTGAATTGATCCCGCAGGAACTCGCCAACGTCAAGGAACTCGTGGGGCAGGTGGCGCCGACGTACGATCGCGCGGCCGTGATCTTCGAACAAATGAGCACGAGCGAGGATTTCGTCGAATTCCTCACGCTGCCGCTCTACGAAGAAGTGTGATGCATCCGGGATATCCAGGGCGTTAGCCCGGGAGCGTTGGCCGTCGTACGGCGCGACGACAGGTCCGAAGCAAAATGGGACGATGGCGACATCGTCCCATTTTGCGTTCGGCGTGCTTGGTCTTGTTTGAGGCACCGCGCTACACTGAACTTCGACGTATTGGTCCTCGTCCTACCCGTCCGCGTTTTCCGCTCAGGTCATTGTTCACGTGAGGATGCCGATGTCACCCGATTTTCCCGAGGTTCCGGAAGTTGCTTCCCATGCGGCCCGGACGAATGCGTCACGACGCGAGCCACGCGGGCCCGGCAAGATTGTCGAGGCCATTCCGGCGTCTGTGCGCGGTTTGTATCCTCCCATCGACCCTTTCGAGAGCGGCATGCTCGACGTCGGCAACGGGCACCGCATTTACTGGGAGCGTTGCGGCAACCCGAAGGGTAAGCCAGCGGTGTTTCTGCATGGTGGTCCTGGCGGGGGCTGTTCGTCGGATCACCGGCGCCTGTTCGACCCGTCGAAGTACTGCGTCACGCTCTTCGACCAGCGCGGGTGCGGGCGCTCGCTGCCGCACGCGAGCCTCGACTGCAACACCACGTGGGACCTCGTCGACGATATCGAAGCGTTGCGTACGCAGTTCGGCCATGACCGGTGGCTGGTGTTCGGTGGCTCGTGGGGCAGCACGCTCGGCCTGGCATATGCGCAGGCGCACGTCGACCGGGTGAGCGAACTGATCGTGCGGGGCATCTTCGCGGTGCGTCGTGAGGAGGTGCACTGGTACTACCAGAAGGGCGCATCCTGGCTGTTCCCGGATCGTTGGGAAAAGTTTCTTGCGCCGATTCCGCTCGAAGAGCGTGGTGATCTCCTGCGCGCCTATCAAAAGCGGCTCACCCATCCCGACGAGGCTGTTCGTATCGAAGCGGCACGGGCATGGAGCATGTGGGAGGGCAGCACGATTACGCTATTGCCGGATGACCAGCTTGCCGACGCATTCGGCGATCCGCACTACGCGATTGCATTCGCCCGCATTGAAAATCATTACTTCATGCACGATGGTTTTCTCAAGCCGAATCAATTGATCGGCGGGGCGCACGTGTTGCGCGAGATTCCGGGGGTGATCGTGCAGGGACGTTACGACGTGGCGACGCCCGCGCGCACCGCATGGGATCTGCACAAAGCGTGGCCCGAGGCCGATTTCTACTGGGCGCCCGATGCCGGACATGCGTTCAGCGAGCCGACCGTTCTGCACTGGCTGATCGAGGCGACCGATCGGTTTGCGTCGGCGTAGGATCTCCGCACACCCGCATCGGGCGTTGCGTGCCGCACATCCCGGTAGTTCCCGAAAACGAAAACCCCGGCATTGACGATGACCGTCGATGCCGGGGTTTTTTGTCGGTGCGCGCGAGACCCGTGTGACCGGGATCTCGCCGACATGCACGGGCTCAGTCGCCGCGACGTTTGTTGAAGCCGCCGTTGCCACCGTTACCGCGATTGCCGTAGCCGCCGCGATCCTGACGTTGGCCGTCGAAGCTGCGGGTGCCGCGATCCTGGCGATAGCCGCCTTCGAACGAACGGCCGCCGCGGTCCTGACGGTTGTCGTCGAACGGACGCGGGGAACGACGCTCGAAGCGGTCCGTGGACGCGCCCGTCGAGAAGCCATTACCACCGTCGTTTTGCTGGTAGCCGCCCTGATAGCCGCTGCTCTCGCGACGCTCGAACGAACCGGCCGGCTTATTGCCGCCGAAGCGCTGGCCGCCCTGATAGCCGCCATTGCCGCCGCCGTAACCACCGTTGCCCTGACGCGGGCCGCTGTTGCTCCAGCGGCCGCCGTTGCCCGCGTTGCCGCGATTGCCGTAGCCGCCACGACCCTGACCCGGGCGCTTGCCGCCTGCGCCAGCCTTCGGCGGCGAGCGGCGCGGTTCGAAACCGGCCACGACGTTTACCGGCAGCGGCTGACGTGTATAGCGCTCGATGCGGCGCACGGCGCCGACTTCGGCGTGTGCGGCGAGGCTCACGGCCACGCCACGACGACCGGCGCGACCCGTGCGGCCGATACGGTGGACGTAGTCTTCCGCGAACTTCGGCAAATCGTAGTTGAACACATGCGTGATACCCGGCACGTCGATGCCGCGTGCGGCGACGTCGGTGGCCACAAGCACGCGCACACGGCGCTCGCGCAGGGCGCGCAGCGTACGGTTACGCACGCCTTGCGGCATGTCGCCGTGCAGGGCGGCGCTGTCGAAACCGGCTTGTTCGAGCTGATCGGCCAGCAGATCGGCGTCGCGCTTGGTCGACGTGAATACGATGGCCTGGTCGAGCGAGTCGTTGCCGAGCAGGTGGGTGAGCAGACGGTCCTTGTGGGCACGGTCATCCACATAGTGCAGCGTTTGCTCGATGTTTTCGTTGGTGCGCTGATCGCTGCTGCGCGTGATCTCGATGGTTTCCGGATCGCGCAGCAGACGGCGCGTGATTTCGCCCATGCGGCCGTCGATCGTTGCCGAGAACAGCAGCGTTTGACGCGTTTGCGGCGTGGCGTCGACGATGGTCTGAATGTCGTCGATGAAGCCCATGTCGAGCATGCGGTCGGCTTCGTCGAGCACGAGCATCATCAGTTGCGACAGATCGATCTTGCCGCTGGAGATGTGATCGAGCAGACGTCCTGGCGTTGCCACAATGATTTCGGGTTGCTTGGCCAGCATTTCGAGCTGACGCGGATAGGGCATGCCGCCCAGAATGCTCACCGTGCGCAGCCGGCGCAACTGCTTGCCATAGGTATCGGCAGCGCTCGATACCTGTTGCGCCAGTTCGCGTGTCGGCGTGAGCACGAGCAGCAACGGCTGCGCGGCAACGCGACGCACGCGTTGACCCTTGCGCGGCTTTTCACCCGGGGCGGCCGGTTGATTGCGCGGGTGAGCGGCCGGGGCGCGGCTGTTCAGTTCGCCGCTGGCCTGCATTTCGGCAAAGCGGTGGATGGCCGGCAGCATGAAGGCGGCCGTTTTGCCCGAACCCGTCGGGCTCGACACGAGCAGATCGCGCCCGGCGAGCGCGGCAGGAATCGCGCGCTGTTGAACGGGCGTCGGATGCGTGTAACCGGCAGCGGTCAGCGCCGAGAGGATGGCTTCGTTCAGGCCAAGTTCGGCGAACGTGGGCTTGCCGTCGTCGTCGCTTGCGACGTCAACAACGGCCTTTTCGTTTTCTTCGGACGACGGGAAATACGTCTGCGCGATGGCAGACAGCTTGGAATGCTGTTCCATGAATCCTCTTGCGGATTGTAAGGTTATGTCGGGGCGTTGGCGCCAATCGGCAAACCCAATTCGTCGCAAGCAGGAAGCAAATCGCGGATGGGGCAGAAAGCGGATCGAAATCCGTATCGTAAGCCAGGGGACGGTGGCGGGTCGTTCCTAGGAACGCCAGTACCGGCAAGCACTACAGCGGCTTATCACAGGATTGGGGCAAAACGCGGTTTTTCGTCGCCCCACGGAAAACCACATGGGGCTCCGTGAAGCGAAGCGCGCATTATATACCTGTTTTTCGGAAAATGCACGTTCGGATTTGCACGGGGCGGCGAGGCGTTGCCGGTCGAGGCTGCGCCATGTCCCGGCCGGGCCCGAGCGGGTATCCGCGATGGGGGGCGATGGGCGATGGCGAGGCCCGGCGCACTGCGATCGCGCTAGGTCGCTCGCCGTGCGCCCGATTACAATAGCGCCATGTCTTCGATTACGCTTCTCGCCCTCGATACGTCGACCGAATTCTGTTCGGTCGCCGTATATCGCCACGATGTGGCCAATAGTGCGCCTGCGCTCGTCGTCGAGCGCCATCTCGATACCGGTCCGGTCTCCAGCACGCACATCCTTCCCGCGGCGCGCGACATCCTGCGCGAAGCCGGCGTGACGCTGGCTCAGTGCGATGCCATCGCCTTTGGCGCGGGCCCCGGCTCGTTCACCGGCTTGCGTACGGCGTGCGGCGTTGCGCAAGGGCTTGCGTTCGGCGCCGGCTTGCCGGTGGTGCCCGTTGGCACGCTGCTCGCGTGTGCCGAAGCGGCCCGCGCCATGCGCGCCACGAGTATCGATGCACAGCGTGTGCTCGTCGCGCTCGACGCTCGCATGAACGAGGCGTATTGGGCCGATTACGCATGGGACGATGCGTCCGGCGAATGGCGCGAGGTGCACGGCCCGTCGCTCGACGCCGCCGAACGGGTTCGCGCACCCGATGCCGCATTCGTCGTTGCGGGCAATGCGGTGGCAGCCTTCGGTGAGCGTCTGCATGCGAGCCTTCAGGCGCAGGCCGTGCTGGTGGATGCCATGCCGCGTGCGCGGTATGTCGCGTCGCTCGCCGCCCGGGCCTTTGCACGCGGTGAGGCCATTGCCGCGGATCAGGCGATGCCCGTGTACATCCGCAACAAGGTGGCGCAAACGACCGCCGAGCGCGAGGCCATCAAGCAGGCGGCAACGCGGGTCGACGGCAAGGGGGCGCTCTGATGCGTCAGGCCGGACCGAATCATTATTCGCCGATGACGCTGGCCGATCTCGACGAGGTCGTTGCGGTCGAAGTGCGGGCGTACCCGTTTCCGTGGACCCGCCAGAATTTCGCGGACTCGCTCGATGCCGGGCATCGCGGTGTTTGCCTGCGTGCCGTCGACGGCACATTACTGGGCTATTTCCTGCTGATGCCGGTCGTCGACGAGTCGCATCTGCTCAATGTCTGCGTCGCGCCCGAAATGCAGGGCAACGGCCTGGGTGTGCAGTTGCTGCAGGAAGTGGTGCGTGTCTCGCGTGAGCTGGGCATGGGCGGGGTGCTGCTCGAAGTGCGCCCGTCGAACATGCGCGCACTTCGCATTTATGAGCGTTTCGGCTTCGAGCAGATTGGCCGGCGCAAGGGATACTATCCGGCGAGCGGGCGTCGTGAAGACGCCATCGTGATGCGCCTGTCGTGGGAGACCGATCGTGCCGTGGCCTAAAGCGATTCTGGAAGAGTTCGGGCTGTGGCCGGTGTGGATGTCGAACGCGGCCGTGGCGGATGCCGCAGCGTCTGCGGCGGCGTGCGCGGCGACTGCCGGCGAAAGTAACGTTGCGACGCTTGCCGACCCTGCCTGCGCGGCGGTCGCGCGGGGCGAGGACCTGCCGCCGTGGGATGTGCCGCCGGCGGTACCGGCGTCGCCCGCGAGCGCGTCGCGTCCTGCCGTTGCACGGCCTTCGGCGCTCGACGATGTGCAGGCGGCACCGACTGCACCGGTTCGGCGCGAAACGCCGCCGGCGCCCCAGCCGGTGGCGCGAGAGTCCGCTGGCCATCGCACGATCGACATGCCGCCCGAGGACGTGCCGATGTGGCTCGACAGCGATGGCTACGGCGATGGCGATGCCGCCGCCGATGCCGCGCTCTGGTCGATCGTGCGCGAGGCGGGGGACGAAGCCCCGTCGCGGCCGGCGTTGCCGGGCGTCGAGACACTGGATTGGGACGCGCTGACCGAGCGCGTGGCCAATTGCCGGTTGTGCGGTCTGTGCGAAAAGCGTACGCAGACGGTCTTCGGCGTTGGGGATCGCGAGGCGGACTGGCTGCTCGTGGGCGAAGCCCCCGGGCAGCAGGAAGACTTGCAGGGCGAGCCGTTCGTGGGGCAGGCGGGCAAATTGCTCGACAACATGCTGCGTGCCTCGGCGCTCACGCGTGGCGAGAACGTTTATATCGCCAACGTGCTGAAATGCCGCCCGCCGAACAATCGTGATCCGGAAGCCGATGAAGTGGCGAGCTGCGAGCCGTATCTGAAGCGCCAGGTCGCGTTGCTCAAACCGCGCGTGATTGTGGTGATGGGGCGCTTCGCGGCGCAGAGCATCCTTCGCACGCAGGCGAGCATCGCCAGTCTGCGTGGGCGCGTGCATGAGTATGAAGGGGTGCCGGTGATCGTGACGTACCATCCGGCGTATCTGTTGCGCAGTCTACCCGACAAGGCCAAAGCCTGGACGGACTGGTGCCTGGCGCGGGCTACCTACGAGGCGGTGTGCGAAACGACTCCGGACAACAAGCCTACGGCGAACTGATCGAAACGCTGCGCGAGGCGCCCGTGCGCGACCTCGCGTGGTTATTGTTGTCCGCCGACCTGCTCAGTGCTGCACGGTTTCCGGCCGCGTTGGCGCACTTCGACGGCGTGCAGGCCGCGGCCGACATCGCTGCCGTCTCCCCCCAGGGCCTGCCGCCCGCGCCGCTTCCCGGCGTCGCCGAACCCGTTTTCCATTCCCGTGTCCTGCATGACTGGCTGCTTGCCTGCGACGCCAACCCGGAACCGCTGCGCGAGATGCTTGCGCGCGGCGAAAGCCACCGGCTGGGTCGTTACGCCGAGCAGTTGCTGCATTTTGCGCTGCTGCACAGTCCCCGGTTCGATCTGATTGCGGCGGGTCTTCAGGTGCGTGATGTGCGACGGGGCAACATGACGCTGGGCGAGTGCGACTTCCTGCTGGAGCGCCGGGCGGACCGCCGGTTGCTGCATTGGGAACTGGCCGTGAAGCTGTACCTGTTCGTGCCGCCTGAGGTGCCATCGTCACCCTCGTCAGTTCTCGACGAGCGAGCGATCCAGTTTCATTGGCTCGGCCCGAATCTGGCCGATAGCCTCGCGGACAAGGTGGCGAGACTGCTCGGGCATCAATTGCGCCTGACGTCGCTCGACGCCGCACGTAGCGCACTGCCTGCGCCGGGGCCGTGGCTGCCGCAGGTCTATCTCAAGGGATGGTTGTTCCACCCGCTGGGGCAGCGTGGGACGTTGCCGCAGGTCGCGTCCGAAGCGCATGGTCGCGGCTGGTGGGCCACGCTTGACGAGTGGTGGGTGCATGCGCATTCCATGCTGCCGGGGCGGCAAACGTCGCAACGCCGTCAAACCGGGGCCTGGGCAATGCTGCCGCGATCGCGCTGGCTCGCGCCGGCGCGTGTCGATGCGTGCGCCGCGCTGTCGCTGGACGCCATGCGCGCGCATATCGAGGCCCATTGGCGTGAGCGCGGTGTTGCGGAGCCGCTGTTGATCGTCTCGCTGGCAAGACGCACGGACGATGCCGCCGCAGGTGACTGGTTCGAATGTGAGCGGGGCTTCGTCGTCCCCGACTTCTGGGCGCCGCGCGCGCGGCACCGTATCGAGGAATTGCGCGAACGCGCCGACGCTGCCGCACGCCGCGCACTGGCGCAGACGGCCGACGACGGCGCGCCGTCGATCTGACGCATGCGCTGAGGAAAGCCGGGGGCGTGAGTCCGATGCGGGGGGGGGGGGCTGTGCGGGCGCGCCGCCCGGGGTGTCTTAGCTCTTCGGCCAGACCGCGTGGAAGTGATGGACGGGGCCGATGCCTTTGCCGATGCTCAGTTCGTCGCTGGCGGCGAGAGCGCCGTTCAGGTAAGCCTTGGCGTCGCGCACCGTATCCGGCCAGTCGTGGCGACGCGGACGAAGGGCCGCGAGCGCAGCCGACAGCGTGCAGCCCGTGCCGTGCGTATTGTGGGCGGCGATGCGTGGGGCGTTGAAGCGCTCGACGCCTGCCGCGCTCACCAGCCAGTCGGGGCTCAGATCACCCGCCAGGTGTCCGCCCTTGACCAGTACGTTACGCGCGCCGAGCGCACGCAGTGCCTGCGCCTGACGCTCCATTTCACGCTCGTCCGTCGCCGGGGCCACGCCCAGCAGTGCCGCGGCTTCCGGCAAGTTCGGTGTGATCAGATCGGCCAGCGGCAGCAGTTCGTCGCGCAGGGCGGCGACGGCGTCCGGTTGCAGCAGCGCGTGACCGCTCTTCGAAATCATCACCGTGTCGAGCACGACGAAACGCGGTTTGTACTGGCGCAGTCCGGCGGCCACTGCCCGCACGACGTCGGCGTTGGCGAGCATGCCGAGCTTGACCGCATCGACGTCGAGGTCCTGAAAGACGGCGTCCATTTGTGCCGTGACGAAACTCGCCGGCGGCGTGTGGATGCCCGTCACGCCTTGCGTGTTTTGCGCCGTGAGCGCCGTAATCACGCTGGCGCCGTAGGCACCGAGCGCGCTGAACGCCTTGAGGTCGGCCTGAATGCCGGCGCCACCGCTGGAATCGGAGCCGGCGATGGTCAGCGCAATGGGAACGGACGACTGGCGAGAGGACGACGGAAGCGAATTCATATCAATGCTTGACTTCACCAATGAGCGCGACCGAATCGAATTCTCGCTGATTGGCCTGGTGACGCTTCATGACGAGCCACATCGTGCCCGAGACGAAAACACCGAACAGAATGATGACCACGCCGACGGGCACGTTGAACCAGATCAGCAGTGCGTACAGGCACAGCATGATCAGCACCGACAGATTCTCGTTGAAGTTCTGTACGGCGATGGAGTGGCCCGCAGAGAGCAGCACGTGACCGCGATGCTGGAGCAGCGCGTTCATCGGGACCACGAAGAAACCCGCGAGCGCGCCGACGATAATGAGGAAGATGTACGAGACGATCAGATACAGCGGGACTTTCCACTCGGTGCCCCACGGCAGCAGATCTTTCGAGAAAAAGGCCATTGCCATCACGGCGATGCCCATGGCAATGCCCACGGGCAGCACGGACAGCGAACGCTTGAGCGGAATGCGCGAGGCGGCGACGATAGCGCCGATGGCCACGCCCACGGCCGACACGGCTTGCAGGATCGCGCCTTCGGAGAGCGTCATGCCGAGCGCCTTTTCGGCCCAGCGCAGCACGATGAATTGCAGCGTGGCGCCTGCCCCCCAGAACAGCGTGGTGACGGCCAGTGAGATCTGGCCGAGCTTGTCGCGCCACAGCGTGACGAAGCAATCGGCGAAATCCGAAAGGAGTTTGATCGGATTGCGCTCCTGACGCGCGTAGCGCGCGCCGGTATCCGGAATGCGCAGATTGAACAGCGCCGCGACCACGTAAATTCCCATGATGACGATCATCGCGGCCATCGCCGGCGAGTTGATCACGTCAGGCGTATGGAGCAGCACCCACTGGGAGATATGCGGACTGATCAGCGCACCCCCGAGCACGGTGCCCAGAATGATCGAGCTGACGGTAAGTCCTTCGATCCAGCCGTTTGCGGCAACGAGTCGTTCGGCCGGCAGCAGTTCGGTGAGGATTCCGTACTTCGCGGGCGAGTAGGCGGCCGCGCCGAACCCCACTACGCCATAGGCAACAAGCGGATGCGAGCCGAACAACATCATCAGGCACCCGGCGACCTTGATCGAGTTGCTGATGAACATTACCTTGCCCTTGGGCATGGAGTCGGCAAATGCCCCGACATAGGCGGCGAGAATGACGTACGAGAGAACGAAGAAGAGTTTGAGCAGCGGTGTCATCCACTGCGGGGAATGCAGATCTTTCAGGAGTGCGATTGCGGCAATCAGCAATGCATTGTCGGCCAGCGACGAAAAAAACTGCGCGGCCATGATGGTATAAAAGCCTTTCTTCATCGGTACTTGAGTCGATCCCGTGCGGCGTAAAACTTGCGTGTCTCGGTTGTCGGAATCCGCGGTATCCCCCAGGGATACCCAAACGGGAAGAAACCGGGCTTAAACACAGGGGTATCTGCGCTCATCGGCCATGCAAATGTCGCTATTGAACCGTATGTACGGTTTTGAAGCCCCCGTGTCGGGCGCCCGGTCGCCCTCGGTCTGAGACCGATATTGTTATCGGGATAAAGATTTCGGCAAAACAAGTTGTGCGCACGGCTTTATAACACGAAAATATGCCGATGCGTTATGCCGCCGGCCTGTGCTGGCGAGCTTCTCCTCAGCTTCGATTCCTGCCATGCCTCGTCCAATCAAAGTTTCGATTCATACCGCAGCACTCGCCCACAATCTCGACGTCGCCCGCCGCCACGCACCCAACTCCAAGGTATGGGCCGTGGTCAAGGCCAATGCTTATGGGCATGGTATCGAGAACGCTTATCCCGGATTGCGCGACGCCGACGGATTCGGCCTGCTCGACCTCGACGAAGCCGTGCGGCTGCGCGAGCTGGGCTGGGCCGGCCCCATCCTGTTGCTCGAAGGGTTCTTCAAGCCGGAAGACCTCGCGATCGTCGACAAGTACGGCCTGACGACCACCGTTCACTGCGACGAGCAACTGCGCATGCTGGAGACCGCACGTCTTACCAAGCCCCTGAACATCCAGCTCAAGATGAATTCGGGCATGAACCGCCTCGGTTTTGCGCCTGATCGTTTTCGCGCCGCCTGGGAACGCGCCCGCGCGATTCCCGGCGTCAGTCAGATCGTGCTGATGACACACTTTTCCGACGCCGACGGCGAGCGCGGCATTGCCTATCAAATGGAAGCCTTCGAGCGTGGCGCCCGCGACGTGCCCGGCGAGCGCAGCCTGTCCAATTCCGCGGCGACGTTGTTCCACCCGAATGCGCATGGTGCGTGGGTGCGCCCCGGGATCATGCTCTATGGTTCGTCGCCGAAGGGGCTCGAAGTGACGGCGGACGAACTCGACTTGCAGCCGACAATGACGCTCGAAGCGGAGTTGATCGGTATTCAGGAGGTGCCCGCTGGTGGATCCGTCGGCTACGGCAGCGTATTCAAGGCGGATGCGCCGATGCGCGTGGGCACCGTCGCCTGCGGCTATGCCGATGGCTATCCGCGTGTGGCGCCCACGGGCACGCCGATTCTGGTCGACGGGGTGCGTACGCGCACCATTGGCCGCGTCTCGATGGACATGCTCTCGGTCGATCTCACCCCAGTGCCTCAAGCGCGCGTCGGTGCACCGGTCACGCTGTGGGGCCGGGGGCTTTGCATCGACGAGGTGGCGGCAGCGGCCGGGACGCTCGGTTATGAATTGATGTGTGCCGTGGCGCGTCGCGTGCCGTTTCACGCCTTCTGAGCGTTACGACAGGACATGCTGCATGGCTAAAGCCAAAACCGTCTACATCTGTACCGAGTGCGGCGGCCAGACGCCCAAATGGGCGGGCCAATGCCCAAGTTGCAACGGCTGGAATACGCTCGTCGAATCCGTGGCGGAAACGTCCGCCGGACACCGCTATCAGGCGCTCGCCAAGAGCACGCCGGTGCGCAAGCTGGCGGACATCGAAGCATCCGACGTGCCACGGTTTTCGAGCGGTGTGAGCGAATTCGACCGCGTCCTGGGCGGTGGCCTCGTGGCGGGCGGTGTGGTGCTCATCGGCGGCGATCCCGGCATCGGCAAATCGACGCTTCTGCTTCAGTCGCTCGCCCATCTGGCGCGCGAGCGGCGCGCGCTGTATGTCAGCGGTGAAGAGTCCGGAGCGCAGATCGCGTTACGCGCGCAGCGGCTCGGTCTTGGCGCGGCGGGCGAGGGTGGGGGTGAACTGGATCTGCTGGCCGAAATCCAGCTCGAAAAGATCCTGGGCGCCATTGAATCGGAAAAGCCTGACGTCGTTGTCATCGACTCGATTCAGACGATCTATTCCGAGGCGTTGACGTCGGCACCCGGCTCCGTGGCGCAGGTGCGTGAGTGTGCCGCGCAACTGACGCGCACCGCCAAGCAAAGCGGCGTGACCGTCATCATGGTCGGTCACGTGACGAAGGAAGGCAGCCTCGCGGGGCCGCGCGTGCTCGAACACATTGTGGACACGGTGTTGTACTTCGAAGGCGATACGCATTCGTCGTATCGCCTCGTGCGCGCGTTCAAGAACCGTTTCGGTGCCGTGAACGAGCTTGGCGTGTTCGCGATGACCGAGAAGGGGCTGCGCGGTGTCGCCAATCCGTCCGCCTTGTTCCTGTCGCAGCACGAGCAAAGCGTGCCCGGGTCCTGTGTGCTGGTGACGCAGGAGGGCACACGCCCGTTGCTCGTGGAGGTGCAGGCGCTGGTCGATACGGCGCAGGTGCCGAATCCGAGGCGTCTTGCCGTGGGGTTGGAGCAGAACCGGCTGGCGATGTTGCTCGCGGTGATGCACCGGCACGCAGGTATCGCCTGCTTCGATCAGGACGTGTTTCTGAATGCGGTTGGCGGTGTGAAGATCACGGAACCGGCAGCGGATCTGGCGGTATTGCTCGCAATCCATTCGTCGCTGCGCAACAAGCCGCTGCCGCGCGGGATCGTGGCGTTTGGCGAAGTCGGGCTGGCGGGTGAAATCCGGCCGAGTCCGCGCGGACAGGATCGTCTCAAGGAGGCGGCCAAGCTCGGTTTCTCGATGGCGATCATCCCCAAGGCCAATGCGCCAAAGCAGCCGATCGACGGTCTTGAAGTCCACGCTGTCGACCGCCTCGAACAAGCGATTTCGGTGGTGGCCGGGCTGTAGTCGATGGCTGCGGTTTAGGCGACGCCATATCGCGACATGCGGATAGCAAAAAGCCCGGTCCGCATGGCCGGGCTTTTTGTTGCCTGATGCAAGGACTCAAGCTCGAAAGGACTCAAGGGCGCAAGGCAGTCACCGTCTCATATGATTTGTTCGAGTGCTTCCTGCGCTTCGAGCCATTCGGCTTCGACGTCCGCGAGTTTGGCCGCGATGTCCGCCTGCCGTTTGAGGCTATCCGTCAGCAGCGCTTTGTTCGACGCTTCGTACGTGCCGCTGTCGGCGAGAATGGCATCGAGCTTTGCCTTCTCGTCCGAGAGCTTGCCCATCGAATCCTCCAGCTTCTCGATCTTGCGCTGAAGCGGCTTGCGCAGTTGCGACAGGCGCTGGCGTTCCTGCGCCTCGGCACGCTTCTGATCCTTTCGGTTGACGCCGTCCTCGCCGGCCGTGCCGTCGCCGCCGCCATTGCCTTCGCGCGCCGCGGCGCGCTGATCGGCCGCGTGTTGCAGAAGCCAGTCACGGTAGTCGTCGAGATCGCCGTCGAACGGTTTCACTTCGCCGCCGGCAACCAGCAGGAACTGGTCCGTGGTGGCGCGCAACAAATGCCGGTCGTGCGAGACGAGAATCAGCGTGCCATCGAACTGGGCGAGGGCCATCGTGAGCGCGTGGCGGGTTTCGAGGTCCAGGTGGTTGGTCGGTTCGTCGAGCAGCAGCAGGTTCGGCTTTTGCCAGATGATGAGCGCCAACGCGAGACGGGCCTTCTCGCCGCCGGAGAATGGTGCAATCGACGCCGTCGCCATGTCGCCCCGGAAGTTGAATCCGCCGAGAAAGTCGCGCAGTTCCTGCTCGCGCGTATCCGGTGCGAGGCGCTGTAAGTGCTGCAAGGGCGAATCGTCGTGACGCAGCGTTTCGACCTGATGCTGAGCGAAGTAGCCGATCTGGAGGCCCTTACCGGTCTTCACGGTGCCGGCGAGCGGCGCAAGGGTGCCGGCAAGTGTCTTGATGAGCGTGGATTTGCCTTGACCGTTTGCACCTAGCAGGCCGATCCGCTGTTCGTTTTGCACCGACATCATGACGTGCGGCAGGATGATCTTTTCGCTGCCGTCGTCTAGGTGGTACCCGCACCGCACGGCTTCGAGCACGAGCATCGGGTTCGGTGCGCTGTCGGCCGGGCGGAATTCAAAAGTGAAGGGCGAAGCCACATGGGCGGGAGCGATGCGCTCCATCTTCTCGAGCGCCTTCATCCGGCTTTGCGCTTGCCGCGCCTTTGTGGCCTTGGCCTTGAAGCGCGTGATGAACGATTCCAGATGGGCGATCGTCTTCTTCTGCTTCTCGAAGGCGCTTTGTTGCAGCGTCAATTGCTGGCCGCGCAGAATTTCGAACTGGCTGTAGTTGCCGCCGTAACGCTTGATCTGCTGATTCTCGATGTGCAGCGTGACGTTACAGACCTCGTCGAGAAACTCGCGATCGTGCGAAATCACGATCAGCGTGCCTTGATAGCGTTTGAGCCAGTCTTCGAGCCAGACGATGGCGTCCAGATCCAGGTGGTTCGTCGGTTCGTCGAGCAGCAGCAGGTCGGACGGGCACATCAGCGCCTGCGCCAGATTCAGACGCATGCGCCATCCGCCCGAGAAACTGGCCACAGGCAATTGCGTTTGCGCGAGCGTGAAGCCCAGACCGAGCAGTAGCGCTTCGCCGCGTGCGGGGGCCGTGTAGCCGTCGGCGTCCGCGAAAGCCGCGTGGGCTTCGGCTTGCGCATGGCCGTCATGCGCGGCCTCGGCGGCAGCGATGGTCGCTTCGATTTCCCGCAGGCGCGTGTCGCCGTCGAGTACGTAGTCGAGCGCGGTGCGTTCGACCGCTGGCGTCTCCTGCATCACGTGGGCGACGCGCCAGCCGCTGGGCACGAAGACGTCGCCGCCATCGGCGTGCAACTGTCCGCGCAGCAGGGCGAACAGCGTCGATTTGCCTGCGCCGTTGGCGCCGACGAGGCCGACGCGCTCACCCGGGTTGAGCGTCACGGAAGTATCCTCGAAGAGCGGCTTGGTGCCGCGCGCGAGGCTGAGGTGTTCGAATCGGATCACGGAAAAAACCGGAGGTGAAGCGTGTCAATTCGTCCGGCGCGTCACGGGGCGGCATGCGCGGCCTGCGTCAATACGGTTGAAGCGGGCGGGCATGACGTCCGCGCCGATGCAAGACGTGCGGCGGACGGCAAAAGCAGCATTTTACCGGTGCGGGCGCGCTAAAGCGATGCGTGAGGCACCGGGATCAGAGAATTGGGGCGAAAAGCCGTGACACGCGCATCACAATCTGGCGCCATCTCGGAAGCTTCCGAAAGTCGTCCTTGTTCAGCAGCGTGGCGTGTTCGAAGTCGTTGGTCAGCATGTAGGCGACGTCGTCGGCAAAGCCGCGGTCAACCGTCAACAGCATGATTTCGAAGTTCAGGCGAAACGACCGGTTATCCAGATTGGCGCTACCCACGGCGGCAGCACTGTCGTCGATCAGCACGACCTTCTGATGGTTGAAGCCGTGCCGATAGCGGTAGACATTGATGCCGCTGCGTGCGGCCTCATAGGCATACGAGGTCGTCGCCTCGAACACGACATAGTGATCCGCCCGGTCGGGGATCAATAGGCGCACGTCCACACCGCGGAGCACCGCGAGCCGCAACGCCGAAAATACGGCTTCGTCCGGCACGAAATACGGCGTGGTAAGCCAAACGCGTTTTTGCGCGGCATTGATCGCCGTCACGAAGAATAGCGAGGACGTTTCCAGACGATCCGCCGGTCCGCTCGGCACGACCTGACAATGCATGTCCTCGCCGGAGGCCGCTGGCTGACGATTGAGTTCCGGCACGAGGCCCGTGCACCAGTGCCAGTCTTCGGCGAATGCGCGCTGAATACCGACCACGGCCGGTCCGCGCACGGAAATATGCGTGTCGCGCCAGGGCGCGAGCGGAGGTTTCTCGCCCAGATACTCCACGCCGACGTTGTGTCCGCCGATGAACGCTTCGTTGCCGTCGATCACCACGATCTTGCGGTGATTGCGGAAGTTGAGCTGAAACCGGTTGACGACGATGCCACGCTTTTTGGCCGCGAACTCGTACACCTGCACGCCGCCCTTGCGCAACGTCTCGCAGTAGCTGCGCGGCAGGTCGTGGCTGCCGATGCTGTCATAGAGGAAGAAGACCTTGACGCCCGTCGCGGCACGGGCGAGCAGGCGAGCGGAGAGGGCGCGACCGAGGGCATCGTCCTTGACAATGAAGAATTGCACGATGACATAGTCGCGGGCGCGATCGATGGCCGCGAAGATGGCATCGAACGTCGCACGGCCATTGACCAGCAAGCGCACGCGATTGCCCGCAACGAACGACATGCCGGTCATCGCGGTGAGCGATGCGAACTCCGGGTGCGCTTCCATCGCGACGGGCGGCTCGCCGTGCCATTGCGTCTCCCCCATACGCGACTGCAACGCCTCGTTACGCGCGCGACGCGCTTCGACATAGCCGACGAATTTCGACCGTCCAAGAAACAGGTAGGGAATGAGCGTGAGATAGGGCATCGTCACGAGCGACACCGCCCATGCGACAGCGCCTTGCGACGTACGTACCGTCAGAACGGCATGGATCGCGGCGGCGATTCCGAGTGCATGGATACAGGCGACGGCAAAGCCGACGTCGAGCCAATTGAGCACCATGACGGACAACATGCCTCCATGCCGTGAGTCGCGCGGACCCGGGAACCCGAGTGTAACCGCGGTGCGTGTACTTGGGCGAGGGCTCGCTGCGTCGTCGTGAGGCGCGAGCCCTGGGTGAGTTTCGTCGGGGGTGGACGACAGTCCGGCGCGGATTACGGCAGGTCGGCCGCCTGTACGAGGAAGACCATGTCGTCGCCCGCGCTCGTGGCCAGCCACGTCATCGGCAGATCGGGAAATGCGGCTTCCACGAAGTGACGCTCATTGCCGATTTCCACAATGAGCACGCCGTCGTCGGTCAGATGCTCGCGAGCGCCGGCAACGATACGGCGTACGACGTCCATGCCATCGTCGCCACCGGCCAGCGCAAGACGTGGTTCGTGACGGTACTCAGCAGGCAGTACCTGCATGGAGCCTTCGTTCACGTACGGCGGGTTGGTGATGATGACCTCATAACGCTTGCCTGGCGGCAGCGGAGCGTACAGATCGCCAAGGTGCAGCGAGAGGCGATCTTCGAGGCTGTAGTCGGCAACGTTGATTTTCGCGACGTCGAGCGCGTCGGGCGAAATGTCCACGGCGTCGATCCGTGCCGAAGGGAAAGTTTCGGCGGCGAGAATCGCCAGGCAGCCCGAGCCGGTGCACAATTCAAGGACGTCCCCAACGTCTTCCGCGTGGTTCACCCACGGCTGCAATCCGTCTTCGAGCAGTTCGCCGATGAACGAGCGCGGCACGATGACGCGCTCGTCCACGTAGAAGCGGCGACCGTGCATCCACGCTTCGTTCGTAATGTACGACGCAGGCACACGTTCCCCGGCACGGCGATTGATGACCGATAGCGCCCGTTCGACTTCTTCGGGCAACAGGCGCGCATCGAGGAACGGATCGAGCGTATCGATGGGCAGATGCAGCGTATGCAGCAGCAGATACGCGGCCTCGTCGTAGGCCGTAGCCGTGCCATGACCGAAGGCAAGCTCGGCTTCGGTAAAGCGCGATACCGCGTAGCGCAGCAGATCGCGCAGCGTCAGAAAAGGATGGGTCGTCATGTTGAAGTCGCCTCTCGCGCGTTATGCCTTTATGCGACCAGACGCGTCAGCACGCCACGATAGACGTTCTTGAGCGGCTCGATGTCGGCCACGGCAATGTGTTCGTCGATCTTGTGGATGCTGGCATTGCATGGGCCGAATTCGATGACCTGCGGGCAGATCCGTGCGATGAAGCGGCCGTCGGACGTGCCGCCGGTCGTGGACAGTTCGGTCTCGAGCCCGGTTGCTTCGCGAATGGCGCTCGACAGCGCGTCCGACAATTCGCCGCGCGGCGTGAGGAACGGCTGACCGCTGATCGTCCAGTCGAGCGTATAGGTCAGGCCATGACGGTCGAGCAGTTCGTGCACGCGCTGCTGGAGGCCGTCCGATGTGCTGGCCGTGGAGAAGCGGAAGTTGAACATGACCGTCAGTTCGCCCGGAATGACGTTGGTGGCGCCGGTGCCCGCATGAATGTTCGAGATTTGCCACGTGGTGGGCGGGAAATACTCGTTGCCGTTGTCCCATACGGTCTGCGTGAGTTCGGCAAGCGCCGGGGCGAACAGATGCGTCGGATTCCGCGCGAGGTGCGGGTAGGCGATGTGGCCCTGGACACCCTTGACGACGAGCTTGCCGGACATCGAGCCGCGCCGGCCGTTTTTGACCATGTCGCCAAGACGCTGGCTCGACGTCGGCTCGCCGACCACGCAGTAGTCCAGCCGCTCGCCGCGCGCCTGCAAGGCCTCGACGACCTTCACGGTACCGTCGGTGGCGGGGCCTTCCTCATCGCTTGTCAGCAAAAAGCCGATGGCGCCCGCGTGATCCGGGTGCTGTGCGACGAACTCCTCCGAGGCGACGACGAACGCCGCGAGCGATGTCTTCATGTCGGCGGCGCCACGACCGTAGAGCATGCCGTCGCGATGCGTCGGCGCAAACGGGTCGGAGTGCCATTGCTCGACCGGACCGGTTGGCACGACGTCGGTGTGGCCTGCGAAGACGAGCAACTTGCCGTCGGTGCCGCGCGTACCGCGCTTGACCGCCCAAAGATTGGTCACGCCGTTCGAGGCGATGGTCTCGCACGCGAAGCCGATTGCCGTGAGGCGGCGCGCCAGAATGGCCTGGCAGTCGCGATCTTCGGGCGTCACCGAGTGACGGGCGATCAGTTGCTCGGTAAGCGCCAGCGTGGCGCCTTGGGAGGAAGTCATGAAATCAGAATTGTGAAGCGTAACTGTCGGGCGTGAAGCCCACGGAAACCTTGCCGTCGGCGACCAGCACGGGGCGCTTGATAAGCGACGGGTTTTCGATCATCAACGTGCGGGCGACCGACTCGTCGGCGGCCGCAGCCTGCTGCTCCGGCGTGAGCTTGCGCCACGTCGTGCCCTTGCGATTAAGGAGCGTGGCAAGTGGCACCTGCGCCAGCCAGGTGCCCAGCAGTGCGTCGCTCACGCCCGCCTTCTTGAAGTCGTGAAAGTCGTACGCCACGCCATGCTCGTCGAGCCACGTGCGCGCCTTCTTCACGGTATCGCAGTTGGGAATGCCATACAGCACAGCCGCCATTGCCTGGAACTCCTGATGTCGCAATTGCTGAAACAAAAAGACGAAAAGAGACGAGGCGAAAACGCCGCGGCCTGAACCGCGGCGCTAGCCTTGCCCGACGGCGTGGGCTTATTCGCCGCGCAGCAGATCGTTGATCGCGGTCTTGGCGCGCGTTTGCGCGTCGACCTTCTTCACGATCACGGCGCAGTACAGGCTGTACTTGCCGTCCTTCGAGGGCAGGTTGCCCGGCACCACGACCGAGCCGGCCGGCACGCGGCCGTAATGCACTTCGCCGGTTTCACGGTCGTAGATCTTGGTCGACTGACCCAGATACACACCCATCGAGATGACCGAGTTTTCCTCGACGATCACGCCTTCCACGACTTCCGAGCGGGCGCCGATGAAGCAGTTGTCTTCGATGATGACCGGGTTGGCTTGCAGCGGCTCGAGCACGCCGCCGATGCCGACGCCGCCCGAGAGGTGAACGTTCTTGCCGATCTGGGCGCACGAGCCGACGGTCGCCCACGTGTCGACCATGGTGCCTTCGTCGACATAAGCGCCGATGTTGGTGTACGACGGCATCAGGACAACGTTCTTGCCGATGAACGAGCCACGGCGAGCGACCGCCGGGGGCACGACGCGGAAGCCGCCGCGCGCGAAATCTTCGGCGGTGTAGTCGGCAAACTTGCTCGGCACCTTGTCGTAGAACTGGCTGAAGCCGCCGGCCGGCATCACGGCGTTGTCTTCCAGGCGGAACGACAGCAGCACGGCCTTCTTGATCCACTGGTTCACGATCCATTGACCGTCCTGCTTCTGGGCAACGCGCAGCGCGCCCTTGTCCAGTTCGGCGATCACGTGGGCGACGGCGTCGCGCACTTCGGCGGGAGCGGCCTTGGCCGAGATTTCGGCGCGGTTTTCCCAGGCTTGGTCGATGGTGGTTTGCAGTTGTTGCGACATGGCGAGAATCAGTTGCAGTAGGGATTAAAGGGATTGGCAGAACTGCACGATGCGTTGAGCGCCTTCGGTGCATTCGTCCACATCGGCCACGAGGGCAATGCGCACGTAGTTCTCCGCCGGGTTGGTGCCGTGCGCCGCGCGCCCCAGATAGGATCCGGGCAGTACGGCCACATTGTATTGCGCCAGCAACTGACGCGTGAATTCCGTATCCGACAGGCCAGTCCTGGCGTCGACTTTGGCCCACAGATAGAAACCGGCGTCCGGCAGGCGCACGTCAAGCACCTCGGCGAGCATCGGCGTGACCGTCTGGAATTTCTTCAGGTACTTGCTGCGATTCAGGCGCACGTGGGCCTCGTCATTCCACGCGGCAATGCTCGCCGCCTGCACGGCCGGGCTCATGGCGCAACCGTGGTAGGTGCGGTACAGCAGGAATTTCCTGAGGATGGCGGCGTCCCCGGCCACGAAGCCCGATCGCATGCCCGGCACGTTGGAGCGCTTCGACAGGCTGGAGAACACCACCAGACGCTCGAAGCTGCGGCCGAGCTGGTGCGCGGCGGCGAGGCCACCCAGCGGCGGGTGCTCTTCGTCGAAATAGATTTCGGAGTAGCACTCGTCCGACGCAATCACGAAGCCGTATTGATCCGACAGCTCGAAGAGCCGCTTCCAGTCGGCCAGCCCCAGCACGGCCCCGGTCGGATTTCCCGGCGAGCATAGATAGACGAGCTGGACGTCGCGCCAGACATCGTCCGGCACGGCGTCGTAATCCGGTGCGAAGTTGCGCGCCGGGTCGCTATCGGCGTAGTACGGTGTGGCGCCGGCGAGTAGAGTGGCGCCTTCGTAAATTTGATAGAACGGATTGGGACACAGCACGCGAGCCCCGGGCTTGCTGCCGTCGACGACCGTCTGGGCGAACGAGAACAGTGCCTCGCGCGAACCCGTGACCGGCAGCACTTCCGTGGCCGGATTCACGTTGGGCAGCGCGTAGCGGCGCTCCAGCCAGTTGGCGATGGCCGCGCGCAGCGGCTCGCCACCGGCGGTGGCGGGGTAGTTCGATAGACCGCCCAGCCCTTCGATCAGGGCTTCCTTGATGAACTGGGGCGTCGGGTGCTTGGGCTCACCGATGCCGAAACTGATGGCCTTGAAGGTGCTGGCCGGCGTGACGTCCGAGACGAGCGACTTCAGGCGTTCGAACGGGTAGGGCTGGAGCTTGTCGAGTAATGGATTCACTTGGATTCAAACAGACTCAGGGCTAGGGTTCGTGACGCGGTTCAACGGCAGGTTCATGGCGTCGACGAGCAAAATCGGGGCCGCCGCCGGAGTCGCCGGGAATGCTTCGGACGGTAGGGGCGAGATCGGTGATGCGCCGGTGCGCTATGCAACACGGTGCCTGTTCCTGACCATACTCGACGGATCGCCGGCCCGACATAGGCACACGCTTATCCGATGCATCACGCGAAGGGGTTTCCGGACGCGTTCAAGAATGGCAAGATCGGCAAAGCGAAAATTATACCGTTACGGCGCCCACAAAGCGCGTTCACCGCGTAATTCAGCACATTCCGAGGCGCCAATAGGGCAAGTCTGCGGAGTATCTCAGGTTTTTCAGGAGTCAACAGTATGACCGTAGCCGGCAACGGCGCGCATGGCCCGGAATCGTCCGCTTCCGGCGCCAGCGCTTCCTTTGGCGCCAAGGCCGCGCCCGCCCTGGCCATTCTCATCGGATCGTCCGTGTGGGGACTTGCCTGGTTCCCCTATCGCGTGCTTGCCCAGTGGGGCGTGGCGGCCGTGCCCGCGCAGATCTGCACCGCGAGCGTCGCCATCGTGCTGCTCACGCTGGTGTACCGGCGCTCGCTCGGCACACTGCGCTGGTCGTGGCTGCTCGTGGGGGTGGCGTTCGCCGGTGGCACGACCAACGTCGCCTTCGTCTGGGGCACCACGCACGGCCACGTCATGCGGGTGTTGCTGCTTTTCTATCTAACCCCGGTCTGGACTGCCCTGTTTGCCCACTGGCTGCTCGGGGAGCGCGTGGGCCTGCGTGGCGCCGGCCTGATCGCGCTGGCGCTGGGCGGTGCCGGCCTGATGCTCTGGTCGCCTGCGCTGGGCTGGCCGGTCCCGAACAATCCCGGCGAGTGGGCGGGGGCCATTGCCGGTGCGGCGTTTGCCATGAATAACGTGCTGTTGCGGCGTGTGAGCCAGTCGTTGCCGCACGTTCGGGCCGAAATGCGCAGTTGGACGTTGTACCTCGGCTGCGTGGTCGGCGGGCTGCTGGTGCTGCCGTTCGATGGCGGCGTGCAGGCCGGGCAGGCGGCCGTCTCGGCCGTGACCTCAAGCATGGCCACGGCTGCCGTGGCGCTGGCGCTGGGCGGCACCATCGCCCTGACCAATGTCGTCGTGCAATTCGGGCTGGCGCGGGTGCCGGCCGATCAGGCCGCGCTCATCATGCTTTTCGAGATCGTCGTGGCGGCGATCTCGTCCTGGTGGCTGGCCAGCGAAGGCCTGGGCGCGCGCGAAATCGCGGGCGGGCTGTGCATTGTCGCGGCGGGCGTGCTGTCCGGAATTTTGCCCGATTCGCGACGTTGTAAATCCGCGACGCCGGGGGATGCGATGGTATGATGCGTACCGTCGTTGTATCGAGGCAAGCGGCACGAAGCGTGCACGAAAAGCGACACGAAATTTGCAAGAAAAGCGGCCTGCGCACGCCAGCGTGCCCGGGCCCGACAGGACCAGCTAGCGCGTCTGCGTCTTTCCCATCATTCAATGACCGATAAAGCGAACCTGCCGTGCGTCTGACATCCATCAAACTCGCTGGCTTCAAATCCTTCGTCGATCCGACGAACTTTGCGGTCCCCGGCCAGTTGGTCGGGATCGTCGGCCCGAACGGGTGCGGAAAATCCAACATCATCGATGCCGTGCGCTGGGTGCTCGGCGAGTCGCGCGCCTCGGAGCTGCGCGGTGAATCGATGCAGGACGTGATCTTCAACGGATCGACTGCGCGCAAGCAGGCGAGCCGCGCGAGCGTCGAACTGGTGTTCGACAACAGCGCCGGGCGCGCCGCCGGGCAGTGGAGCCAGTACGCCGAAATCGCCGTCAAGCGCGTGCTCACGCGCGACGGCACTTCCAGTTACTACATCAACAACCTGCCGGCCCGTCGTCGCGATATTCAGGACATCTTCCTGGGTACCGGCCTCGGGCCCCGTGCTTACGCCATCATCGGGCAGGGGATGATTTCGCGCATCATCGAGGCGAAGCCGGAAGAGCTGCGTGTGTTCCTCGAAGAAGCGGCGGGCGTCTCGAAATACAAGGAGCGCCGGCGCGAGACGGAGAACCGTTTGCAGGACACGCGTGAAAACCTTACGCGCGTCGAGGACATTCTGCGCGAACTCGGCACCAATCTCGAAAAGCTTGAATCGCAGGCCGTCGTCGCCAATCGATTCAAGGACTTGCAGCGCGACGGCGAGGAAAAGCAGCAGCTTCTCTGGCTGCTGCGCAAAAACGAAGCGCAAAACGAGCAGGAGCGCCAGCAGCGTGCCATCGAATCGGCACAGGTCGACCTCGAAGCGCAGATGGCGCGCTTGCGCGGTTCGGAAGCCGATCTCGAAACCCTGCGTGCGGCGCATTACACGGCCACCGACGCGGTGCAGGCCGCGCAAAGCGCGATGTACGAGGCGAACTCCGAAGTGAGTCGTCTCGAAGCCGAAATTCGCTACGTCGTCGAGTCGCGCAACCGTGTACAGGCCCAACTCGCGGCGCTCACCTCGCAGCGCGAGCAGTGGCAGGCGCGCTCGGCGCAGTCGGAAGAAGCGCTCGCGCTCGCGGAAGAAGAACTCATCATCGCGGAAGAGCGCGCTGCGACGGCGCAGGATCAGGCAGCGGACCAGAACGAGGCGCTGCCTGCCCTGGAAGCGGGCTGGCGCGACGCGCAGAACCGGCTCAACGAACAACGCAGCGAGATCGCGCAGGTCGAGCAGAATCTGAAACTTGAAGCGGCGCACCAGCGAAATGCCGATCAGGCATTGCAGCAGTTGCAGCAGCGTCAGGAGCGTTTGCAGGGCGAGGCGCGCGGGCTCGACCGGCCCGATGAGGCCGAACTGGAAATGCAGCGCGCCGACCTCGCCGAACATCAGGCGATGCTCGAAGACGCGCAAGCCGAACTGGCCGACGCGCAGGAGCGCTTGCCGCGACTGGAAGCCGAGCGCGCCGAGGCGCAGGCCCGGGTCCAGTCCGAAGCCGCGACGATCGCTCAGCTCGAAGCGCGTCTGGCCGCGCTCAAGCAGCTTCAGGAAAGTGTTCAGACCGAAGGCAAGGTTCAGCCGTGGCTCGACAAGCACGAGTTGGGGCAATTGCCGCGTCTGTGGAAGAAGCTGCACATCGAGCCGGGGTGGGAGAGCGCGCTCGAATCGGTGTTACGCGAGCGTCTTGCCGCGCTGGAAATCAGCAATCTCGACTGGGTCAAGGCGTTCGCAAGCGACGCACCACCGGCCAAGCTGGCGTTCTATTCACCGCCGCCTGCGGCCCGTACGCCGGAATCGCCCGCTTCGCTGCGCCCGTTGCTGTCTCTTTTGCGTATCGACGACCCGGGCCTGCGCGCGGTCTTGCAGGAGTGGCTGGGTCAGATTTTCGTAGCCGACGATCTGGCACAGGCCATGGTCGCGCGTGCACAGTTGCCCGAAGGCGCGTCGATCGTCGTCAAGGCGGGCCATCAGGTCACGCGTGTCGGCGTGCAGCTTTACGCGGCGGATTCGGAGCAGGCCGGCCTGCTCGCGCGCCAGCAGGAAATCGAGAATCTGGGCAAGCAACTGCGCGCGCAGGCCTTGCTCTCGGACGAAGCGAAGTCGGCCGCGGTGCGTGCGGAGGCGGCATACAGTCAGGCTGCGCAGTCGCTGACCGAAGTGCGCGGTCGGGCCGAGCGTGCCACGCAGCGTGTTCACGCGTTGCAGATGGAAGTGCTCAAGCTCACGCAGGCCTATGAGCGCTACAACGCGCGCAGCACGCAGATCGATGAAGAACTGCGTGAAATCGCTGCACAGATCGAAGAACAACTGGCAATGCGCGCCGAATCGGAGGCCAATTTCGAGCAAAGCGATGCCCGTCTGGCCGAGTTGCAGGCGACGTTCGAAGACGGTCAGCTCGAATTCGAGTCGCTCGACAGTCAGTTGTCGGATGCGCGCAACCGGGCGCGCGAGCTTGAACGTCTGGCGCAGGAAGCGTCTTACGCCCAGAAGGGCATCGCGAGCAAGATCGACGAGCATCGCCGCAATATTCAGACGGCACTCGAACAAGCCGAGCGTCTGGTCGTCTCGATCGAGCAGGCGCAGGCCGAACTGGCGCAGATCACCGAACAAACGGCCGAAAACGGTTTGCAGGACGCGCTCGAATTGCGCGCCGAGAAGGAGGAAATTCTTGGGGCCGCACGAATCGAACTCGACGCACTGACGCAGAAACTGCGCCAGAGCGACGAGGAGCGTCTGGCGGCCGAGCGCGGCTTGCAGCCGCTGCGCGAGCGCATCACGGAATTGCAGTTGAAGGAGCAGGCAGCGCGACTCAATCGCGAGCAGTTCGTGGAGCAGCTTACGGCCGCCGAAGTCGATGAGCAGGCGCTTTCGGCCAAGCTCACGCCGGACATGAAGCCGTCGTACCTGCAAGGCGAAGTCACGCGCATCAATAACGCGATCAACGCGCTCGGTCCGGTGAACATGGCCGCGCTCGAAGAGCTGGAGACGGCGCGCGAGCGCAAGGTCTTCCTCGACGCCCAATCGGCTGACCTGAACGACGCCATCGAAACGCTCGAAGGCGCCATCCGCAAGATCGACGAAGAAACGCGCGTGTTGCTGCAAGGCACGTTCGACGAAGTGAACAAGCATTTCGGCGAACTGTTCCCGATGCTGTTTGGCGGCGGGCAGGCGAAGCTCATCATGACCGGCGACGAAATTCTCGATGCCGGCGTGCAGGTCATGGCACAACCGCCGGGCAAGAAGAACTCCACGATTCATTTGCTGTCTGGTGGTGAGAAGGCGCTCACGGCCATTGCACTGGTGTTCGGGATGTTCCAGCTCAATCCTGCGCCGTTCTGCCTGCTTGACGAGGTGGACGCGCCGCTCGACGACGCAAACACCGAGCGTTACGCCAAAATGGTGGCGCGCATGTCGGACCGTACCCAATTCGTATTTATTTCGCATAACAAAATCGCAATGGAAATGGCCAATCAACTCATCGGCGTCACCATGCAGGAACAGGGGGTGTCGCGGATCGTGGCGGTGGACATGGAGTCTGCGATCAATCTGGCCGAGATCGCCTGACCCCGCGCCCACGATGGAGAAGAGAGAGGAACGCCGCGCATGAATGAACTGCAGCTGAGCTTGATTGCCGCAGGGGTAGTGGTACTGCTGGGGGTGGTCGCCTATAACGCCTGGCAAGGCAGCAAGGCACGCGCGCGCATACCGCGTCGCATGCCGGTCGATGGTGCGGACATCGACACAAATGTCGGCGCCCCTGACGCCGATGACGACCGTCCGTTCATCGAACCCACGCTTTCGCCGCCGCGCGTGCCTGCGCACTCGGTTGAGCGCCGTGAACCGACGCTGGGACCGGCAACCGCCGGTACGTCGGTGCAGGATGCCTTTGCGATCAACGAAGATGCCTGGGATGCGCCGCCTGCCGCACGCAAGCGCGCCGCGCAGGAAGCCGCTGCGCGTGCCGCTGCCGAGGGGGCGGATGGCGGCGAGCCGGGTGTCGTCGCCGAAGCTTCGCCTGCACGCCAGCCTGGCGATGACGATCCGTCTCACGAATCACAGGAGGCCGCCGTGGCCAGCGCCGTAGCACGCGTCGATGCCGAGCTTGCTGCCGACGACACCGTCGATGCAGCGACTGCGGGCGCTGCGGCCGCGGCAGCGGGGGCGCTGGACCTCCCGGATGCCGCTGCCCGGCCGGGCGGCGAGGCTGCTGCCGAAGCGGCGCCGTCGGCATCGGCCGGTCCGGCATCGTCCGTGCCGTCCGCGGTAGCCACTGCGCCGGTAGCCGCTGCCCGCTCCGCAACGCCGAGCGGCCCGCCGTCGATCATCGACGAGCGCATCGATTGCATCGTCGAATTGCCGTTGGCGAACATGGTGGCCGCGGAGCGCCTGATGCCCCTCACGGTACGGATGCGTCGTGCAGGCAGCAAGCCGGTCAATGTCGAAGGCCGCCTGGACGAAAGCTCGGTCTGGGAACCCATTCGCACGGGCGGACGCTATCACCAGTTGCGCATGGCCGTACAACTGGCCAATCGCGCGGGGGCGTTGAATGAGGTCGAATTCTCCGAGTTTTCGAATCTCGTTCAAACGCTGGCCGACGCCGTGGATGCCCTGCCGGAGTTGCCGGACATGATGGAGACGGTCGCGCGTGGCCGCGAACTCGACGGCTTTGCCGCGCAGTGCGACGCGCAACTGTCGGTCAACGTGCTGTCGGACGGCGCCCCGTGGTCGGCGAACTACGTTCAGGCAGTTGCCACGCAGGACGGCTTGCTCCTCTCGCGCGACGGTATGCGGTTCGTGAAGCTCGATGCGCGTCAGAATCCGGTGTTCATGCTGCAATTCGGCGACACCAACTTCCTGCGAGACGACCTGACGTACAAGGGCGGTGACCTCATCACCATGCTGCTCGACGTGCCGGTCGCCGACGAGGACCTGTTGCCGTTCCGGCTGATGTGCGACTACGCGCGTTCGATCGGACAGCGTATCGGTGGCCGCGTCGTGGACGATCAGCGTCGTCCGCTCTCCGATGCTGCGCTGCAAAACGTCGACAAACAGTTGCTCAAGCTCTACGAACGCCTTGAGGCACGGGGGTTGCCCGCCGGTTCGCCGGTCACGCGCCGCCTGTTCAGCCAGTAAATTCAAGGCGGTACGCGGCAGGGGCGATCTTGTTGCGCACCGCGTTCGATGCACGCCGTTCACCGTTGGGTGAGCGGCGTTTTTGTTCCGATTGATTACACCTATCGATGGCGCCCATAGGCGTATGTCGAAGGCATAATGTTCTGACTTCTCGTATCCCGAGTCTTGCACGCATGTCCCAAACTTCCGTTCCGGGTCAGGGCGCGAATGCCCATACGGCCGCCGACGCTACGGCAGCAGCACAACGTGCCGCCGAACTGCGCATCGAACTGGCGCGCCACAACCGCGCGTATTACGAAGACGACGCGCCGCTCATTCCCGATGCCGAGTACGACCGCCTGTTTGGCGAACTCGCCGCGCTGGAAAGCAACTTTCCCGAGTTGCAGCGTCCCGACTCGCCGACGCAGCGGGTCGGCGGCAAGCCCGTGGAGGGATTTGCGCCGGTCGTGCACCGCGTGCCCATGCTCTCGCTGAACAACGGTTTTGAAGACGAGGATGTCGAAGCCTTCGATCGTCGTGTGTCGGATGGATTGCGCGAGCTCGCCGCCCCGAATGCGTCGTCCGGCGATTTGTTCGGTTCGCCCGATGCGCCAGTCGAATATGCTGCGGAGTTGAAGTTTGACGGATTGGCGATCGCGTTGCGTTACGAACACGGCGTGCTGGTGCAGGCTGCGACGCGCGGCGATGGCACGACGGGCGAGGACGTCACCGCGAATATCCGCACGATCAAGAAGATCCCGCTGAAGCTCGAAACGGACCATCCGCCCGAGGTGCTGGAGGTGCGCGGCGAAGTGCTCATGTTCCGCGCCGACTTCGACAGGTTGAATCGGGCGCAGGAAGCTGCCGGCGAGAAAGTGTTCGTCAACCCGCGCAATGCGGCGGCAGGCAGCCTGCGTCAACTCGACTCGAAAATCACGGCCAAGCGCCCACTTTCTTTTTTTGCCTACGGCGTAGGCGAACTGGTCGGGGTGCCGATGCCCGAGACGCATTCGGGTTTGCTCGATTGGTACGTCACGTTGGGCATTCCGGTGAACGACCGGCGCGAAGTCGTGAAGGGGGCACAAGGGCTGCTGAAGTTTTATCGTGAAGCCGGCGAGGCGCGGGCATCGCTGCCTTACGACATCGATGGCGTTGTGTACAAGGTCAATCGCCGCGACGAGCAGGATCGGCTCGGATTCGTCTCGCGTGCGCCGCGTTTCGCGCTCGCGCACAAATTCCCTGCACAGGAAGCGTTGACCACACTGTTGGACATCGAGGTTCAGGTCGGCCGTACCGGCGCCATTACGCCGGTGGCCCGTCTCGCGCCGGTATTTGTGGGGGGGGCGACGGTGACGAACGCCACGCTGCACAACGAGGACGAGATTCGCCGCAAGGACGTGATGATCGGCGACACGGTCGTCGTTCGCCGCGCGGGCGATGTGATTCCCGAGGTCGTGGGATCGGTGTTGGATCGTCGCCCGGCCGATGCCCGGGCCTTCGTCATGCCGAGCGCGTGCCCCGTGTGCGGATCGGCCATCGAGAAATTGCCGGACGAGGCGATTGCCCGATGCACAGGCGGCCTGATTTGTGCGGCACAGCGCAAACAGGCGCTGCTGCATTTCGCGCAACGTCGTGCGCTCGATATCGAGGGGCTGGGTGACAAATTGGTCGAACAACTCGTCGATCAACAGATCATTCGGACCCCGGCCGACTTGTTCAAGCTTGGCGTAGCGAAGCTGGCGGCGCTTGACCGGATGGCCGACAAGTCCGCGTCCAATCTCGTGGCGGCGCTCGAAGCGGCGCGCCACACCACGCTGGCGCGTTTTATCTTCGCATTGGGCATTCGCCATGTCGGCGAGGCGACGGCAAAGGATCTGGCGCGCCATTTCGGCAAGCTCGACAACCTGATCGGCGTATGCAGGCGCGATTCCGACCTCGCGGAACTGCTTGCCGTGCCGGACGTCGGACCCATTGTGGCGGAGTCGATCAACAATTTCTTCTGCGAAGATCATAATGTCGAAGTGATCGAGCAACTGCGGGCGGCCGGTGTCACATGGCCGGAGTCGGATCCCGAGGCCGTGGCGCCGCTGCCGTTGGCAGGCAAAACGTTCGTGCTGACGGGCACGCTTCCCACGCTTTCTCGCGACGAGGCGAAAGCCATGCTGGAGGCACAGGGCGCGAAGGTTGCCGGGTCTGTTTCTGCGAAAACCGATTACGTTGTGGCGGGCGCGGAAGCGGGCAGCAAGTTGGCGAAGGCCGAGGCGCTGGGTGTGCCGGTGCTCGACGAGGACGCTATGCGCGCGATGCTGGCCGCGCTTTGATGTGAGGACCCAACCGATGATTCGCGACATTTTGAAGATGGGCGATCCGCGCTTGCTGCGTATCGCCAAACCCGTCGAACAATTCGGCACTCCCGAGCTGGACGAGCTCATCGCCGACATGTTCGAAACCATGAAGCATGCGAACGGGGCCGGGCTTGCCGCGCCGCAGATCGGTGTCGATCTGCAAGTGGTGATCTTTGGCTTCGAACACAACGAACGCTACCCGGACGCGCCGGAAGTCCCGGAGACGGTGCTCATCAATCCGACCATCACGCCGCTCACGCAGGATATGGAAGAGGGATGGGAGGGATGCCTGTCGGTGCCAGGCCTGAGGGGTATGGTCAACCGCTATTCGATGCTGCGTTACGAAGGGTTCGATCAACATGGCCATGCCATCGATCGCGTAGCGGAAGGGTTCCACGCCCGAGTGGTTCAGCACGAATGCGATCACCTGATCGGCAAGTTGTATCCGATGCGCATTACCGATTTCAGCAAGTTCGGATTTACCGAGATTCTCTTCCCGGGACTGGATCCGAACAGCGACGATTGATGAGTCGATCGATGGATCGACGGCGTCATAGTGTGTTTTGTGATTCCTGAGGCTATGCGAGTGTTTCGACCGGTACGGATGCAGAAAGCTCGCCTTGATGAAGTGACCCCCAATCGTTGGACATAAGTCCAACCCTTGGGGGTTTTTTCATGGCCAAGTTCGCGATGAACCGGTGTCGACTCAGAAGCCCTCGCCAGCACGCAGGTAGCGCCATTCACCGACCGGGAGATTGCCGAGGGTGATGCGCCCCATGCGCACACGTTTGAGGCCGGTTACATGCAGACCGACCAATTCGCACATTCGACGGATCTGGCGCTTCTTGCCCTCCTTGAGCACGAAGCGCAGTTGCTCCGGGTTCTGCCACTCGACTTGCGCGGGCTTGAGCGGTTGGTCGTCAAGTTCGAGGCCATGGCGCAGCAGTGCCAAACGGTCGGCCGGGAAGTGTGCCTGTACGTTCTGCGTGTGCTCGTTGTACGAGACGCGCACGAGGTATTCCTTCTCGATGTCCGAATCTTCGCCGATCAGTTGCTTGGCGATGCTACCGTCTTGTGTGAGCACCAGCAGGCCGGTCGAGTCGATGTCGAGGCGTCCGGCGGGTGCAAGGCTGCGCAGGTGCGAAGGCGAGAAGCGTACACCGGCGTCGTCTTCTGCCCAATGATGTTCGCTCGTGACGAGCACGACGGCAGGGTCGTAGCCATCTTCGGCTTGGCCGGAGACGTAGCCCACGGGCTTGTGCAACAGGATGGTCACTCGATTGGCCTGTTCCTTTTGCGCTGCCTGAACGACGGTAATTTCCTGCGTTGGCAGAATTTTTGTGCCGAGTTCCTTTACGACTTTGCCGTCGACACGCACCCAGCCCTTGGCGATCCACTCGTCGGCCTCGCGGCGCGAGCAAAGGCCCAACTCGGACATGCGCTTGGACAGACGCAGCGACCCGGCGGCATCGTGATGAATCTTGATGTCGTCGTCATCGTCACGTTCAACGCGCGGTGCCCGTGCAGGACGCGCGGAACGTTGCGCCGGTTTGTTCCCCTCATCGCGACTGAAACGGCCACGCGGTGCGCGGTTATCGAAGTTGCCGCGTGCACCCCCTTCGGTGCTGCGACGCGGACGGTCGTCCCCGAAGCGACGCGGTGCGCGGTTGTCGAAGTTGCCGCTTGCGCTACCCTCCGTGCTGCGACGCGGACGGTCGTCCTCGAAGCGACGCGGTGCTCGGTTGTCGAAGTTGCCGCGTGCGCTACCCTCGATGCTGCGACGCGGACGGTCGTTCTCGAAGCGACGCGGTGCGCGGTTGTCGAAGTTGCCGCGTGCGCTACCCTCGATGCTGCGACGCGGACGGTCGTCCTCGAAGCGACGCGGTGCTCGGTTGTCGAAGTTGCCGCGTGCGCCCCCCTCGGTGCTGCGACGTGCACGGGACTCGTCCTCGAAGCGGGCAGGGCGAGCCCCTGCCACACGCTCGCGCTGACCACGTGCCGGCGGGCGTTCCCCTGTCTGGCGCTTCTCGTAAGGGGTACCGCCGCCAACCGGCTTGCGGGATGCGCCGCCGCTGCCGCCGGGACGACGTACGCCTCCCGGCGTTGCTGCGTCCTCCACCGGACGCGGACGAGCCGGCTTGCCGGCTACCTTCTTTTTCACGCCGCTGGCATCGAGCATGGACGCGGGCACCGATTTGGTCGGACGACGCAACGCGCCGGACGAGCGCACGGGGGCGCGGGTCTTGTCGAGGGTGCGGGGATGTTTGGCGCTCAGTTTGGCGCGCGGGGTATCGCTCATGGTTCCAATGCTTCGAGTAATTCGGTCTCAACGGCAATTTGCAGACGGCTATCCTGCAAACGGCTGCCATCGAGCAGGAACGTATCTTCGACACGTTCGCCGAGGGTATTGATGCGGGCGGTTCGCACACTGACGCCATGACGCGCAAGCACGCGAGCGACCGCGTATAGCAGACCGGTGCGGTCGTTGGCCGACACCGACAGCAGGTAGTACTGGCCGCGCTCGTCGGGCCGTAAATCGACGCGCGGTGTGACCGGGAAACTGCGCGAGCGTCGTGGCAGGCGACCCTTGTTCGGCTCCGCCAGCGGTTCCGCTTTCGTTAGCAGCGACACCAGTTCACTTTCCACCAGATTGATGATGTCTCGATAGCTGGTGTCCAGCCCAGGGTCGGTCAGCAGGAAGCTGTCGAGAGCGAAACCATGGCTTGTCGTGTGCACCTTGGCGTCGAGAATCGACAAGCCCTTGCGCTCGAAATAGCCGCAAATGCGAGCGAATAAATCGACCTGATCGCGCACATAGACCAGCACTTGCAGGCCTTCGCCAATTGGAGACGGACGCGCTTTGACGATCGGTGATGCGCTGTCGACATGACGCCACAAATGTCGCGTCTGCCATGCGACGTCCGCCGGATCATTGCGCAGGAAATACGCGACATCCAACGTGTTCCAGAGCGCTTCCTGCGCACGTTCGGGCACCGTGTACAAACGCAGCAATCCGAGCGCTTCTTCCTTGCGCGTTTTCAGTTGCGAATGCGGATCGGGGTTCGCGCCGCCCAGCACTTGCAACGTCAGACGATAAAGATCTTCGAGCAGCTTTCCCTTCCAGGCATTCCAGACCTTCGGACTGGTGCCTCGAATGTCCGCGACCGTCAAAAGATACAAGGCCGTCAGACGCCGCTCGTTTTCCACCTTCTCCGCGAAGCGGCGGATGACTTCCGGGTCGGTCGTATCCTGTTTCTGCGCGACTGTGCTCATCGTCAGATGCTCACCCACGAGCCAGACGATCAGTTCGGTGTCTTCCTTGCTGATGCCGTGCCGGGTGCAGAAGGTACGCGCGTCGACCATGCCCAGCGTGGAGTGGTCGCCGCCGCGCCCCTTCGCAATGTCGTGAAAGAGCGCGGCAATCGTGAGCACCCACGGCCGGTCGAAGTTTGCGATCAGTTGGCTGCAAAACGGATATTCGTGCGTATGCTCCGCCACCGCGAAGCGGCGAATGTTTCGCACGACCATCAGAATGTGCTGATCAACGGTGTAGACGTGATACAGATCGTGCTGCATCTGACCGACCACTCGGCGGAAGTTGATCAGATAGCGACCCAGCACGCTGGTCTGATTCATCAGCCGCAAGGCGTGGGTGATGCCCTGCGGCTGCTGAAGAATTTCCAGGAATGTGCGTCGGTTCTCGGGATCGGAGCGCCACTGCGCGTTCATCGATTCACGCGCGTTATACAGCGCGCGCAGCGTTCGTGCCGAGAGGCCCTTCACACCGACGACCTGCTCATATAGCAGGAACGTCTCGAGGATTGCATTCGGATGACGCTCGTAAAGCCCGTCGTCCACGATCTCGATCATTCCCTGCTTTTCGACGAAGCGCTCGTTGATCACGCGGGTCACGCCACTGGTCTGAGGGAACAGCCGCGCCTCGACATTCAGCAACAGCACCGTGTTCAACTGAGTGACGGCTTTCGCCGCCCAGTAGTATCGGCGCATGAGTTGTTCGCTGGCGCGTTTCGTCGTCGTCGCCTCGAAGCCCAGGCTTTGGGCCAGCGCGGTCTGAAGATCGAACACGAGCACATCCTGACGGCGTCGCGCGAGCAAATGCAATCGCGCACGCAAACCTTTCAGGAACTGCTCATTGCGCCTCAGCTCCTTGAGCTCGCGGTCGGTCAACAGGTCGCGAGCAGACAACTCGGTCCAACTGTTGCCGAGACCTGCCGCCTTCGTCATCCACAAAATGACCTGAAGGTCGCGCAGCCCACCCGGACTTTCCTTGCAGTTTGGTTCAAGACTGTACGGCGTGTCCTGATACTTCGCGTGCCGCTGGCGAATCTCCAGCTGTTTGCTGCGGAAAAAAGCGAGTGGGTCGAGATCAGCCGAAAAGCGCTGCTGGAACTCGTCGAAAAGCGCCTGATTGCCCGCGAGAAGACGGGATTCGAGCAGACTCGTCTGTACCGTGATGTCGGCGTGCGCTTCCGATATGCACTCGTCGACGGTGCGGACCGACGAGCCGATCTCGACGCCAATGTCCCACAGGAAGCCGATAAAAGGCTCAACGTGCTGGATGAGCGCCTCGTCCTCGGCGTTGCGATGCAACAACAGGATGTCGACATCCGAATACGGGTACAACTCCCCGCGCCCGTATCCGCCGACCGCGACCAGGGCAAAGTCGTCCGGCATCCCGTACTCGGCCCACGCCTCCCGCATGGACCGGTCGACCGCGTGACACAAACCGTGCAGCAGCACATCGATCTTGCCGTGCGTGGAAAAGCGCTCGACGAGTTCGGCTTTGCGGTCCTTGAGGGCCTGACGTAGCGGAGACGGGGCGTGTGCACGTGCGTGCATGGCGGCTTCCAGAAGGTGGTGTAACGAATCAGGCCGCAATGGCCGGGAGCATGCCGGTAAAACGTCGACCGATGAAAGTCGATGAAAAACAAGCTAACGAAAACCGTCGACAAGGACTCGTCAGGTGCCGATGCAAGCTGCTGACACGGTCAAACGGTCGCCGATATTGCCCGCAACCGGATCCGGGCGCTCAGGTGCTTGCGGCGAACGACGTGACATACGACGAGCCCGGCGGCGGTGGCGGGGTCAGCGCCGAACGCGTGAGCACCTCATGGCCGGTCTCCGTCACCAGTACCGTGTGTTCCCATTGGGCCGAGAGACTGCGATCGCGTGTCTTGACGGTCCACTGGTCCGGCATCGTACGAATTTCGCGCTTGCCTGCATTGATCATCGGCTCGATCGTGAAAATCATGCCGGCCTGCAATTCGAGGCCGGTACCCTGACGGCCGTAGTGCAGAATCTGCGGATCCTCGTGAAATACCTGACCGATGCCATGCCCGCAGTACTCACGCACAACGCTATATCCCTGCGCCTCGGCATGCGTCTGAATCGCCTGGCCGATGTCGCCCAGATGGGCCCCCGGACGAACCTGATTGATCCCGAGCCACATGCATTCGTAGGTCACCTGGGCCAGACGCTTTGCGAGAATGGTGCCGTCACCCACGATGAACATTCGGCTCGTGTCCCCGAAATAGCCGTCCTTGATGACGGTGATGTCGATGTTCAGCGCATCGCCATTCTTGAGCGTCTTGTCGCCCGGAATGCCGTGACAGATCACATCGTTCACGGAGATGCAGGTGGCCTTGGGGTAGGGCGGGTAGCCGGGCGGCTGGTAGTTCAGCGGCGCCGGTACCGTGCCTTGCTCCTTGACCATGTATTCGTGGCAGAGGCGGTCAAGCTCCCCCGTCGTGACGCCGGCTCGCACGTGCGGCGTAATGAAGTCGAGGACTTCGCTGGCCAGACGGCAAGCGACGCGCATCATTTCAATGTCGTGGGCATTCTTGAGGGTGATGGCCATTGCGGGATGGGACAAATTGCGTAAACAGTGACGCATTATCGCATCAATGACAGGTTTTGGCCTTGCCCGGCGCGGATTTCGGAGCGTTCCGACGATGAATTGCCGTGATTCCGCCCGGTGTCGCGCAATGGGCGTCGAACCCGCCGGCAAGCCGCGCAAACCGGGCATTCACGGTCTGTCATGGCATGTTCACGTGCCGCTTGAGTGCCGGCCCACGCCGATGCTATAATCTCGGGCTAAGTCGAGGACGAGTTGTCAATAAGGCCGAGGGTTTCCCCTCAGGTTTTGACGAAATTCGCCGGGGTTTTGGGGGTGTTTTGCCCCAATTTGGTGCCAAATGGTGCCAAATGGTGCCAAAAAGCGGTGCGCCCCGGGGTTTTCGGACGGCAAGGTCGTCATTGGCTTGGAAATTTTGAAATCGCGGGCCGGCGCACCCAGGGTGCCCGATTTTCGCGGACGGGTCATGCAAAGCTGTGTGGCAGTCTGACGAAGCGGGTACGGCAGCCGGTCTAAGACCTAACCCTCACGGAGAATCACATGTCTGTCACGATGCGTCAGATGCTGGAAGCGGGCGTCCACTTTGGTCACCAAACCCGTTTCTGGAACCCCAAGATGGCCCCCTATATCTTCGGCCATCGCAACAAGATTCACATCATCAACCTCGAAAAGACGTTGCCGATGTACCAGGACGCGCTGAAGTATGTGCGTCAACTGGCAGCGAACCGCGGCACGATCCTGTTCGTGGGCACGAAGCGTCAGGCGCGTGACATCGTGGCGGAAGCCGCGGCACGTGCCGGCATGCCTTACGTCAACAACCGTTGGCTGGGCGGCATGCTGACGAACTTCAAGACCCTGAAGTCGTCGATCAAGAAGCTCAAGGACATGGAGCAGGCGCTGGAAGCCGGCGAACAAGAGCGCATGAGCAAGAAGGAAGCGCTGCTGTTCGATCGCGAAATGGCCAAGCTGCAAAAGTCGATCGGTGGCGTTAAGGAAATGGGCGGTATGCCCGACGCCATTTTCGTCGTTGACGTCGGCTATCACAAGATTGCCATCACCGAAGCCAACAAGCTGGGCATTCCGGTGATCGCAGTGGTCGATACGAACCACTCGCCGGAAGGTGTGGATTACGTGATCCCGGGTAACGACGACTCGAGCAAGGCGGTCGAGCTGTACGTTCAAGGTGTTGCCGACGCGATCCTGGAAGGCCGTGCGAACGCCGTCAAGGAAGTCGTTGAAGCCGTTCGCGGCGAAGGCGACGAGTTCGTCGAAGTGAACGAAGAGGCGTAAGCGGCCACCGCTGCGTAACAAAGGGGGCTGCTTGTGGCGCCCCTTTTTTTTAGTCCGATTTCCCCGCGTCGGGTGTGCGGATCGCCATGGGGCGGGCAGTGAGGCCGCCCGGGTGACGTCTCTCCCGACTGATTCGATATACAGGAGTAACGATATGCCGGCAATTACCGCAGCAATGGTGGGCGAACTGCGCGCCAAGACCGATGCGCCGATGATGGAATGCAAGAAGGCGCTGACCGAAGCCGACGGCGACATGGTCCGCGCTGAAGAAATCCTGCGTGTCAAGCTGGGTAGCAAGGCCAGCAAGGCCGCAAGCCGCATCACCGCCGAAGGCGTGATCGCTGCTTACATCGACGGCGGCAAGGGAGCCGTGGTCGAAATCAACTGCGAAACCGACTTCGTCTCGAAGAACGACGACTTCCTGAAGTTCGCCAACGACCTGGCCAAGCTCGTCGCCGAGAAAAACCCGGCCGACGTCGCCGCCCTGTCGGCCCTGCCGCTCGAAGGCAAGACCGTCGACCAGGTCCGTGCCGACCTGATCGGCAAGATCGGTGAAAACATGACGATCCGTCGCTTCCAGCGCTACGAAACGTCGGCCAAGCTGGCCGCTTACCTGCACGGTACGCGTATCGGCGTGGTCGTCGAGTACGACGGTGCGGACGCTGAAGTCGGCAAGAACGTCGCCATGCACATTGCCGCCATGAAGCCGGTCGCTGTGTCGGGTGATCAGGTGTCGCCGGAACTGATCGAGAAGGAACGCAAAGTTGCCGCCGAGAAGGCCGCCGAATCGGGCAAGCCGGCCGAGATCGTCGCCAAGATGGTGGAAGGCAGCGTGCAGAAATTCCTGAAGGAAGTCTCGCTGTTCAACCAGACGTATGTGAAGGACGACAAGGCCACCGTCGAGCAGATGCTCAAGGCCAACAACACCACGGTCAAGGGCTTCACCATGTTCGTGGTCGGCGAAGGCATCGAGAAGAAGCAGGACGACTTCGCTGCTGAAGTTGCCGCTCAGGTTGCCGCTGCAAAGCAGTCGTAATTCGCGCAGTGCCGTAGTACCCGGGGGCGGCGGTGCCGTCCCCGTTGTTTCATCCAGAATACCCCCACAGTGCCCGACCAGACTTCTTAAGGACCGCCATGTCTACTCCTTACAAACGCGTACTTCTCAAGCTTTCTGGTGAAGCCCTCATGGGTGACGATTCGTTCGGCATCAACCGCGCAACCATCGAGCGGATGGTTGGCGATATCGCCGAAGTCGTTCGCCTGGGCACGCAATTGGCCGTCGTGATCGGCGGTGGCAATATCTTCCGGGGTGTGGCAGGCGGCGCCGCCGGTATGGACCGCGCAACGGCCGACTATATGGGGATGCTCGCCACGATGATGAACGCGCTGGCGCTGCAAGACGCCATGCGTCACGCCGGCATCGAAGCGCGTGTGCAGTCCGCGCTGCGTATGGACCAGGTTGTCGAACCGTACATTCGTCCGCGTGCGATCCGTCAGCTCGAAGAGGGCAAGGTCGTGATCTTCGCCGCCGGTACGGGTAATCCGTTCTTCACGACCGATACGGCCGCGGCGTTGCGTGGTTCGGAAGTCGGCGCCGAAGTGGTGCTCAAGGCGACCAAGGTCGACGGCGTGTACTCGGCCGACCCCAAGAAGGACCCGAACGCGGTAAAGTACTCGACCATCAGCTTCGACGAGGCGATCTCGAAGAATCTGCAGGTCATGGACGCGACGGCTTTTGCGCTGTGCCGCGATCAGAAGATGCCGGTGCGCGTTTTCTCGATCGTGAAGCCCGGTGCGCTCAAGCACGTCATCCTTGGCGAAGACGAGGGAACGCTCGTCCACGTTTGAGTTCAAATTGCGGCGTCGGCGTGCATTGGCGCGCCGACGCCGTATCATTTATGTTTGCGTAACAAATTTCAAGGTTTGGAGGTTGCCATGAGCGTTGCTGACGTCAAGAAGAATGTCGAGCAAAAGATGAAGAGCTCGATCGAGTCGTTCAAGAACAACCTGGCGAAGATTCGTACCGGCCGCGCGCACGTGGGCCTGCTCGATCACGTTCAGGTCGATTACTACGGTTCGATGGTGCCCATCTCTCAGGTTGCCAACGTGAGCCTCGTCGATGGCCGCACGATCGGTGTGCAACCGTGGGAAAAGAACATGGTTGCCAAGGTCGAGAAGGCGATCCGCGAGTCGGACCTCGGTCTGAACCCGGCCACGCAAGGCGATCTGATTCGCGTGCCGATGCCGCAACTGACGGAAGAGCGTCGTCGCGAGATGACCAAGCTGGTCAAGTCGGAAGGCGAAAACGCCAAGGTGGCCGTGCGTAATCTGCGTCGCGATGCCAATGAGCAGCTCAAGAAGCTGGTGAAGGACAAGGAAATTTCGGAAGACGACGAGCGCCGTGGCGGTGACGACGTCCAGAAGTTCACCGACAAGTTCGTCGCCGAGATCGACGAGTTGGTGAAGCAGAAGGACGCCGAGATCATGACGGTCTAAGTGCTTCGGCACTCACCGTAAGATCTCCGCAGACTTTCGCGCTCGACTCCCGCACCGTATCTCAATGGGTTTTCTCAGCTCTACGCTTTCTGCTCCCGAGACAGCGAGCATTCCGCGCCACGTTGCCATCGTCATGGACGGCAACGGGCGTTGGGCTACCAGTCGTAAATTGCCTCGCGTTGCGGGGCATAAGCGGGGCGTTGACGCCGTGCGAGAAGCGGTGACCGCGTGTGCCGAACTCGGCGTCGAATACCTGACCCTGTTCGCGTTCAGTTCCGAGAACTGGCGTCGGCCGCAGGATGAGGTTTCGACGCTGATGCAGTTGTTCATCCTCGCGCTCGAGCGTGAAGTGGGCAAATTGCACAGCAACGGTATTCGGCTTCGCGTGATCGGTGCCCTCGAAGCGTTCGAGCCGCGCATTCAGGAACTCGTGCGCCGCGCAGAAGAGCGTACGCAGGACAACAAAGGTCTCACATTGACCATCGCAGCCAACTACGGCGGGCGATGGGATATTCTCCAGGCCGCTCGGAAGCTTGCCGCTGCGCGTGTTGCGCAGGGCGGGGCAGAGGCGCTCGAGACATCGTTCTCGGAGGACGATCTCGCGCCGTATCTGAGCATGGCCTATGCGCCGGAACCGGATCTCTTCATCCGTACCGGCGGCGATCAGCGCGTCAGTAATTTTCTGCTTTGGCAACTGGCGTACACTGAGCTGTATTTCACCGAAGAATTCTGGCCGGACTTCAACGCCAATACCCTCAAACGCGCCGTTGCAGAGTTTCAGCAGCGCGAGCGCCGTTTCGGCCGTACCAGCGCGCAAGTCCAGAACCCCTCGGGACAATCCGCCTGATGCTCAAGACACGCGTTATTACCGCTGTCGTACTTCTCGCCATTCTGTTGCCCGTGATCTTCGTCGGTACACCGGCGCAGTTCGCATTGCTCGCGGCCGTAATCGTAGCGGCGGGGGGATGGGAATGGGGCCGTCTGGTCGGACTGAACGGCACCGGCGCCGTCTTCTACGGTGCGCTCGCCCTGCTGGGCGTCGGCCTTACGTGGGCGGGCGGATGGATGCTCTCACCGATCTGGCTCAAGCCGGCCGCCGTTTTCTGGGTGTTGGCCGGTCCCTATACGCTTGCGCGCAGACCCGCGACGAAGGGCGCATGGCGCGGCCTGTTGCTCGTCGCCGGTCCCGTGCTCCTGATCGCCGCGTGGCAGGCACTTTGTCTGGCGCGTGAGCGCGGCGTGGCGTTCCTGCTTTCCGTGCTTGTGATCGTCTGGCTGGCGGACACCGGCGCCTATTCCGCCGGGCGCGCCTTCGGCAAGCGCAAGCTGGCGCCGTCCATCAGTCCCGGAAAGTCCTGGGAAGGCGCCGTCGGCGGATGGTTGCTGGTGCTGGCGGTAGCGGCGGCCGTGCTTGCCAGCGGCTTGCAGGCACCGACCATCGTGTCTCATCTCGCCAGTACGCAGGGGCTGGGTGTCGGCGCACTGACGCTCACCATGCTGGTGGCCTTCTCGGTCGTGGGCGATTTGTTCGAATCTCAACTCAAGCGGCAGGCCGGCGTGAAGGATTCCAGCGCGCTGCTGCCCGGCCATGGTGGCGTGCTCGACAGAATCGACGCATTGCTGCCGGTGCTTCCACTGGCTCTGCTCTTCGTCTGATCATGTCGCAACGTCTCTCCATTCTCGGCTCCACTGGCTCCATCGGCGTTAGCACGCTCGATGTCGTGGGGCGCCATCCCGACCGCTTCTCGGTCTATGCGCTGTCGGCGCACCGCAATCTCGATCGTCTCTTCGAGCAGTGCGTCGCTCATCGCCCGCAAGTGGCTGTCGTGGCCGATGCCGAGGGCGCTGCCGTGTTGTCGGCGCGTCTGGTGGAGGCGGGGCTGAAGGTCGATGTGGCATACGGCCCGCAAGCGCTGATCGACATCGCCGAGGCAGCCGAGCCAACGATGGTCGTCGCGGCGATCGTGGGTGCCGCTGGTCTGCAGTCGACGCTGGCGGCCGCGCGCGCGGGCAAGCGCATTTTGCTTGCGAACAAGGAATCCCTGGTGCTCTCCGGCGCGCTGTTCATGGCGACCGCCGAGCGTGCCGGTGCCACGCTGCTGCCGCTCGATAGCGAACACAACGCCATTTTTCAGTGCTTGCCCCAGGTGGCCGGTGAGAACCGCATTTCCACGCGTGGCGTGGAGAAATTGGTGCTGACCGCTTCGGGGGGGCCGTTTCGCGAACGCGAACTGGCATCGCTTGAAAACGTGACGCCGGACGAAGCATGCGCGCATCCCAACTGGGTGATGGGGCGCAAGATTTCGGTGGATTCGGCCAGCATGATGAACAAGGGGCTCGAAGTGATCGAGGCCCATTGGCTGTTCAATATGCCGCCGGAGAAGATCGAGGTGTTGATCCACCCGCAAAGCGTGATCCATTCGATGGTCACCTATACGGACGGTTCCACGCTGGCGCAGCTCGGCAATCCCGATATGCGCACGCCGATCGCGCACGCGCTCGCGTTCCCGGATCGGGTGACGTCGGGGATTGCCGGGCTGAACCTCGCCGATATCGGCAAGCTGACGTTCGAAGCCCCGGATCTGCGTCGCTTCCCGTGCCTGCGTCTTGCATTCGATTCGCTGCATCGAGGCGGCACCGCCGGCGCATTGCTCAACGCGTCCAACGAAATTGCCGTGGCGGCGTTCCTTGACGGACGTATTCGTTTCACGGCCATTGCGCAGGTCGTCGAGCAGGTGCTCGATGCCGTGCCGGTGGGCGAAGCCACATCGCTCGACGTTGTGCTCGACGCCGACCGTCATGCGCGTGAACTGGCGACGGCCATCGTGGCCAAGCTGCCCGCGCCAGCGCGTTCCTGACGCCGCTGATCATGTCGTAACGTCCCCGGGGTCTGTCCGCTCATGAATCTGTTGACCACGTTGCTTGCGTTCGCCATCGCCATTGGCGTGCTGGTGGTGTTCCATGAGTTGGGCCACTATACGGTCGCGCGCCTGTGCGGCGTGAAGGTGCTCCGGTTTTCCGTGGGGTTCGGTGCGCCGCTGCTCAAGTGGACGATGGGCCGGGACCGCACGGAATGGACGATCTGCGCACTGCCGCTCGGCGGTTACGTCCGCATGCTCGACGAGCGCGATGAGACGCAGATCGTGGCGCCCGAGGACAGGGCGCGCGCATTCAACCAGAAGTCCGTCTACAAACGGTTCGCTATCGTGGCGGCCGGCCCCGTCGCCAACTTCCTTCTTGCCATTGCGCTGTACGCGAGTCTGAATCTTGCCGGCGTCACCGAACCGGTTGCCCGCATTGCGCCGCCCGCTCCCGGAACGCTGGCGGCACGGGCGGGGTTGTCGGGCGGCGAACTTATTACCGGCGTCCGGAAAAACGGGAGGAATCCCGACGAGGCGAACGCAGACGAGACGGCCGTTCGTTCGTGGGAGGATCTGCGCTGGCGCCTCGTCGACCCGATGATCGAGGGACAGCGCGTGACGCTGGTGGCGCGCACACGGGACGGTCGTGCCGAATACACGCTGGATGCGGCCGGGCAGCACTTCGATGCCGATGGCGAACAAGACTTCATGCAACGTCTGGGTCTGGTGCCATCGGCGCGAGTCAAAGTGGGGCAGATCATGGCGGGCGGGGCGGCAGGACTCGCGGGACTGCGCGTCGGCGACGAAATTACCGCGGTCGACGGCAGTCCGGTGACGTCCGCCAAGGGATTCGTGGACGCGGTGCGCGCCCACCCGGCGAAGCCGATGACCTTGACCGTGCGCAGGGAGGGCAGTGTGCGCAGCGTCACGTTGACACCTGCGGTCGAAATCGATCCGGCAGTGGACGGGGGCGTGCGCGTCGGCAAGATCGGTGCGGCACTGGCGAGCCAGGTCGATTCCGTGACGGTTCGTTACGGTTTGTTCGAGGCCATCGGTCGAGGGGCGCAGCGTACGTGGGAAGTCACGACGTTCAGCGTGCGGATGTTTGGGAAGATGATCGCGGGCCAGGCATCGCTCAAGAATCTGAGCGGGCCGGTCACGATTGCAGATTACGCAGGACGTTCTGCGCGGCTGGGGCTGGACTATTTCATCGCCTTTCTGGCGCTTGTCAGCATTAGCCTCGGCGTATTGAATCTGTTGCCGATTCCGGTTCTGGACGGTGGCTATCTGTTATATTATGCGGTCGAAGCGATTACCGGTCGGGCAGTTTCCGAGCGGTGGCAGGGCGCGCTGCAACGAGTGGGCATCGTTTGCATCCTTGCGCTCTCTGCCGTAGCACTTTTCAACGACCTGTCGAAGTTGCTGCACTAGGACAGCGTCACGTGCCTGCCGGTCGCAGGCAAATCCGAGTTTTTACGATTCAATTGTTTCTTGGGGAAGCAAGTTGTCGAATAAATACCACCTTGTTCCGAAGACCCTGGTGATTGCGGTTCTGGCGGCACACAGTTTCCTGGCACGCGCCGTCGAGCCGTTCGTGGTCAAGGATATCCGAGTGGAGGGCTTGCAGCGCATCGAACCCGGAACCGTGTTCTCGTACCTGCCGGTGAAACCGGGTGACAAGTTCAACGATGATAAGGGCACCGAAGCAATTCGTGCCCTTTATGCCACGGGCCTGTTCTCGGACGTGAGCGTTGAAGCGCAAGGCAGCGTGCTGGTGGTGCACGTCAACGAGCGTCCCGCCATCGCTTCCATCGACTTCCTCGGCATCAAGGAATTCGACAAGGATGGTCTCAAGAAGGCATTGCGCTCGGTCGGCCTGACCGAAGGCCGCAGCTTCGACCGGAACCTGCTCGACAAGTCGGAGCAGGAACTCAAACGTCAATACCTTACGCGCGGTTACTACGCTGCCGAGGTCAAGACGACGGTCACGCCGCTCGAACGCAATCGCGTGGGTATTCAGTTTTCCGTGACGGAAGGCCCGAAGGCCACCATTCAGCAGATCAACTTCGTCGGCAACAAGGCCTTTTCGTCGTCGGACCTGATGTCCGAAATGGAACTGGGCACGCCGAACTGGCTGTCGTGGTACTCCAAGAACGACCTGTATTCCAAGGACAAACTGACGGGTGACCTGGAAAAGCTGCGCTCCTTCTATCTGAACCGCGGCTATCTGGAATTCAACATCGACTCCACCGACGTTTCGATCACGCCGGACAAGGACGAGATGTTCCTGACGATCAACCTGCACGAAGGCGAGCCGTACAAGGTGTCGGACGTAAAGTTGTCGGGCGAGATGCTCGGCAAACAGGACGACATCCAGAAACTCGTGCAGCTCAAGGCGGGCGACACGTTCTCGGCAGCCAAGCTGCAAGCGAGCACGAAGGCCATTTCGGATTTGCTGGGTAACTACGGTTTCGCGTTCGCAAGCGTGAATGCGCAGCCGACGATCGACCGCAACAATCACACGGTCGCGTTGACGCTGACGATCGATCCGGGTCGTCGCGTGTACGTTCGCAAGATCAACATCGTAGGCAACTCGCGTACGCGTGACGAAGTGATTCGCCGCGAACTGCGTCAGCTCGAAAGCTCGTGGTACGACGCCGATCGCCTCAAGCTGTCGCAGGACCGTATCAACCGTCTGGGTTACTTTACCGACGTCAACGTGACGACCGAGCCGGTGGCCGGTTCGAACGATCAGGTCGACCTCCAGGTGAAGGTGGAAGAAAAACCGACGGGCACCATCAACGTGGGTGCGGGCTTCTCGTCGACCGACAAGGTGGTGTTGCAAGCCGGTATCAGTCAGGACAACGTGTTCGGTTCGGGAACGTCGCTATCGGTGAACGTCAACACCGGTAAAACGTACCGTACCCTGGCTGTCACGCAGGTCGATCCCTACTTCACGGTCGATGGTGTCAGCCGTATTACCGACATCTACTACCGCACATATCAGCCGCTGCTGCTCACGAGCGATTCCGATTTCCGTATCAACACGCTCGGTGGCAACCTGAAGTTCGGTGTGCCGTTCTCGGAAGTGGATACGGTCTTCTTCGGTCTGGGCTTCGAGCAGACGCGTCTGCACCTCACGAGCGACGGTACGACGCCGCAGCGCTACATCGACTACGCGAACCAGTTCGGCTACGTCAGCAACAACTATCCGCTGACGGTGGGCTGGTCTCGCGACTCGCGTGACAGCGCGCTCATTCCGAACCGCGGTCACTATCAGCAGGCCAACCTGGAAATCGGCACGCCGATCGGAACGACCAAGTACTTCCGTGCCTACTACCAGCACCAGTACTACTATCCGGTGAGCCGCGGCTTTACGCTGGCCCTGAATGGCGAAGTCGGTTACGGTCACGGCATGGGCGGTCAGCCGTTCCCGATCTTCAAGAACTACTTCGCCGGCGGTATCGGTTCGGTGCGGGGCTACGAGCCGAGCTCGCTGGGGCCCAAGGACACCAACGGCGAACCGCTGGGCGGTGCGTCGAAGCTGATCGGTAACGTGGAACTCACGTTCCCGTTGCCGGGTACGGGTTATGACCGCACGCTCCGTATCTTCACGTTCCTCGACGGCGGTAACGTGTTCGATAACGGCCAGGCGATTACCTTCAATAACCTGCGCTATTCTTACGGTTTCGGCCTGTCGTGGATTTCGCCGATTGGCCCGCTCAAGCTCTCGATGGGCTTCCCGCTCGTCAAGAAGACGGGCGATCAGTACCAGAAATTCCAGTTCCAGGTCGGTACGTCGTTCTAACGACGGCGCTTCGACCGGTTCCGAACGTTTTATCGTTGTAAGGGGTAATACATTGAACGGTATCCGTAAGCATTGCCTTCGCGGCGTCGCCGCGGCGTTGCTGGCTGGTGCAGCTTTCGCTGCGTCGGCTCAGGATGCGCGCATCGCCGCTGTCAATTCGGATCGCATTCTGCGCGATTCCACACCGGCCAAGGCTGCGCAGGCCAAACTCGAAGCCGAGTTCTCCGCGCGGGACAAGGCTTTGCAGGATATGGCCCAACGTCTCAAGGCGATGTCGGACAAGCTCGACAAGGACAATCCGACGTTGAGCGACGCCGAGCGCGCCAAGCGCCAGCGCGATCTAGCCGCGGCCGACACCGAATTTCAGCGCAAACAGCGGGAGTTTCGTGAAGACCTGAACCAGCGTCGTAACGAAGAACTCGCAGCGGTGCTCGATCGTGCCAATCGCGTCATCAAGCAAATTGCCGAGGCGGACAAGTACGATCTGATCGTCCAGGAAGCGGTCTACGTGAGTCCGCGTATCGACATCACGGACAAGGTGCTCAAGACCCTGAACGCGAGTTCGGGCGGCGCCAGCGGCAAGTGACGGGCGCGCCATCCATGTCGGGATCGTCGTCCGCAGTAACCGTTACCCTCGCTCAGTTGGTCGCACGCTTCGGCGGCGACCTGGTGGGCGACGGTAACGTCGCCGTCGAGGGCCTCGCCCCGCTCGATCGGGCGGGAGCAAGCCACCTCGCTTTCCTGTCCAATCCGCTTTATCTCGCAGAAGTGCCGAATTCCAAGGCTGCTGCGGTCATTCTTTCCAAAGCCGATTTCGACAAGCTGCCTTCGCATGAAGGCCGGGCGTGGATCGTTGCTCCGAATCCGTACGCCTACTTCGCGCGCGTCGCGCAGATGTTCGCGCAGGCCGCCGCGCCGGTGCCGGCCCCAGGCGTTCATCCGAGTGCTTCGGTCGACCCCACGGCTGTGGTGCCGGCGTCGTGCGTGATCGGGCCCAACGTCGTGATCGAAGCTGGCGTGCGTCTGGGCGAGCGCGTGCGTTTGATGGCAAACGTGTTCATCGGGCGCGGCACGACGCTGGGTGACGATGTGCTCATCTATCCGAATGCGACGCTGTATCACACGACAGTCATCGGTGCGCGCTGTGTGATTCACGCCGGTGCGGTGATCGGTTCCGACGGTTTCGGCTTCGCCCCCGATTTCTCCGCCACAGGCGGCGAATGGGTGAAGATTCCGCAGGTCGGCCGGGCAGTGATCGAAGACGATGTCGAAATCGGCGCGTCGACGTCGATCGACCGTGGCGCCATGGCCGACACGGTGATCGAGCGCGGCTGCAAGATCGACAATCAAGTACAGATCGCTCACAACGTGCGTGTTGGCGCATTCACGGTGATCGCCGCATGCACGGGCATCGCCGGCAGCAGCACGATCGGAAAATTCTGTATGTTGGGGGGCAATGTCGGTATTGCCGGACACGTGACGCTCGGGGACAAAGTTATCGTGACGGCCAAGTCGGGCGTGTCGAAGTCGATTCCCGGCCCGGGCACGTATACCAGCGCGTTTCCTGCGATTCCGAACGCTGAATGGAACAAAAACGCGGCCATCATGCGCAATCTGGACAAGATGCGCGACCGCGTGCGACAACTCGAAGCGAAGGTCAAGGACCTGCAAGACAAATGAGCGAGACCACTATCAATATCGACATCCACAAGATCATGAAGCTGCTGCCGCATCGCTATCCGATGCTGATGGTGGACCGCGTGATCGACCTGGAGCCGCACAAGAACATCAAGGTTATCAAGAACGTCACGATCAATGAGCCGTACTTCACCGGCCATTACCCGCAGCGTCCGGTGATGCCGGGCGTGCTGATCGTCGAAGCGCTGGCTCAGGCCGCCGCGCTGCTCACGTTCTCGGACGAGCCGGTTCACGACGAAAACACGCTGTACTATTTCGTCGGCATCGATAAGGTTCGATTCAAGCGTCCGGTCGAGCCGGGCGATCAACTCATTCTCTCGGTCGACTTCATCAGCCACAAGCGGGGCTTCTTCAAGTTCAACGGTGTGGCGACGGTCGACGGCAAACTGGCTGCCGAAGCCGAGTTCGTTTGCATGGTCAAGAAGAACGGCGAATAATCGGAACCGAGACGCTCATGACCAACATTCATCCCACTGCTATCGTCGATCCGAAGGCGCAACTGGCCGGCGACGTCGTCGTTGGCCCTTATGCGATCGTCGGCCCGAACGTAACGATCGGCGCGGGTTCGCAAATTCTTGCGCATACGGTCGTCGACGGTCATACGACGCTGGGCGAGGGCAACAAGATCGGCCCATTCGCGTCGATTGGCGGTAGCCCGCAGGACATGAAGTACGCAGGCGAGCCGACCAGGCTCGTGATCGGCGACCGCAATACGATCCGTGAGTTCACGACCATCCACACCGGCACGGTGCAGGACGGCGGACTGACGAGTGTCGGTAACGATAACTGGATCATGGCTTACGTGCACATTGCGCATGATTGCCATGTGGCAAACCATACGGTGTTCTCGAGCAACGCGCAGTTGGCGGGGCACGTCCATGTCGACGACTGGGCGATTATCGGCGGCATGACCGGTGTGCACCAGTTCGTGCGTATCGGGGCCCACGCGATGGTGGGTGGTGCTTCGGTACTCGTGCAGGACGTGCCGTCGTTCGTGATCGCATCGGGCGACCGCGCGGTGCCGTACGGTATCAACGTCGAAGGCCTGCGCCGACGCGGTTTTAGCGCCGACGCCATTACCGCATTGCGTCACGCGTACAAGCTGCTTTACAAGAGTGGGTTGACGCTCGACGAGGCCAAGGTGCAGATTGAAGCCTTTGGCAATGCCGGTGCGCCAGACGTCTTCGAAGCGGTGCGCGCACTGCTCGATTTCCTCAACGCAAGCACGCGCGGTATCGTGCGCTGACCTATGTCGCCGACCCTTCCCGGCGCCGGCCAGCGAACCCTGGCGATGGTGGCCGGGGAGCTGTCGGGCGATCTCATTGCCGGCAACGTGCTTGCCGGCCTCAAACGAAGTCTTCCGGCCGACATCGCATACGCGGGTGTCGGTGGTCCACATATGGCGGAAGAGGGCTTCGGCGCCTATTGGCCGATCGACAAGCTCTCCGTCATGGGCTACGTCGAAGTCATCAAGCATCTGCGCGAAATTCTCTCGATCCGCAAGCAGCTTCGCGAGCGTTGGCTCGCCGAGAAGCCGCTGGCGTTCGTGGGTTTCGATGCCCCCGATTTCAATTTCGATCTCGAAATCAAATTGCGCGAGGCGGGTGTTCCGACGATTCACTTCGTGAGTCCGTCCATTTGGGCGTGGCGGGGCGGGCGTATCAAGAAAATCAAGCGCGCCGTCGATCACATGCTGTGCCTGTTCCCGTTCGAGCCGGAGATCTATCACCGCGCGGGCATCGACGCGACGTTCGTCGGTCATCCCATGGCCGACAAGATTCCAATGGTGCCGGATGTCGCGGGCGCGCGTACGACGTTGGGGTTGACGGGCGACGGCCCGGTCGTGGCGATTCTTCCCGGTAGCCGTACGTCCGAAGTGCAGCGCCTGACGCCCGTGTTCTTCGCCGCGATGCGCTTGCTCGCGAAGCGCGATCCCTCGGTGCAGTTCGTGTTACCCGCGGCGACGCCGCGTCTGCGTGCGTTGATGCAACCGGTTTTCGACGCACACGGCGATCTTCGTCTCACGGTGATCGATGGCCGTGCGCCGCTCGCGTTGGAGGCCGCTGACAGCGTACTCCTTGCGAGTGGGACGGCAACGCTCGAAGCCGCGCTGTACAAGAAGCCGATGGTGATTTCCTACAAGGTGCCCTGGCTCACTGCGCAGATCATGAAGCGACAGGGGTATCTGCCCTATGTTGGGTTGCCCAACATTCTGTGCGGCGAGTTTGTCGTGCCGGAGCTTCTGCAACATTTCGCGACGCCGGAAGCGCTGGCGGACGCCGTGTGGCAGCAACTGACCGATCCGGCGCTGCGGGAGTCGCTGCAAGCGCGTTTTACGAAGATCCACGAACAACTTCGGCAGAATACTGCCGCACGTTCGGCCGAAGTGATCGAGCGCGTGCTGCGGGAGAAGGGGCGCATATGAGCGAAGACGTGAAAGTGCGTCGGACGGTGCGCCACGTGACGTCGCGCGAACGCGCGAGCGTAAAAGCCGCGTCTGCGCAAATGGCGTTTGACCTGTTTGCCGACGTCGCCGCCGACCTGACCTGCGGGGTGGACGAAGTGGGGCGTGGTCCGTTGGCCGGCCCGGTCGTCACCGCGGCCGTGATTCTCGACCCGTCGCGCCCGATCAAGGGGCTTGCCGATTCGAAGAAACTCACGGCGCTTCGTCGTGAAGCGCTCTATGAGGAAATCGTCGAACGATCGTTGGCATTTTGCATCGCCGAGGCGAGCGTTGCCGAGATCGATTCACTGAATATCCTGCACGCGACCATGCTGGCCATGCAGCGCGCCGTCAACGGCCTGTCGCGGGTGCCGTCACTCGCGCTCATCGACGGCAATCGTTGCCCAGTATTGCCGATGCGTGCCGAAGCCATCGTCAAGGGGGACGACAAGGTTCCGGCGATTTCGGCCGCGTCGATTCTCGCCAAGGTCACGCGCGACCGGCAACTCACGGCATTGCACGATGAGTTTCCGCAGTACGGGTTCAACGAGCATGTCGGCTACGGGACACCGAAGCACCTTGAAGCGCTGCGCGCTCACGGACCGAGCCCGCACCATCGCCAGTCGTTTGCGCCGGTGCGCGAGGCGTTTGAAATTTTCGGCACGCTTACGGTGTCGCGCGTGGTCCGTTCGTCATGAAACTCATCAGTTCCAAAGACAATCCGTTCTACAAGCGCCTGAAGCAACTGGCGCAGTCGAATCAGCAGCGTCGCAAGCTGGGGCAGACGCTGCTCGAAGGCGTGCATCTGGCTGACGCTTATCTTGGCTCTCTTGGGCAGCCGCTCGTTTGCGTGGCCGCGGAGCCGGCGTTGGAAAACGACGAGGTGGCGCACATCTGGGCGGGTGTCGAGGCCGACCGCCGCGTATGTTTGCCGCAGGCGCTGTTCGAGCCGCTGTCGACGCTCGTCAATGGCGTGCCGCTTCTGTTCGTCGTGGAGATGCCGTCCGGTCATCTGCCAGCATCGCAGACTACCGACTGCGTCATTCTCGACGCGGTGCAGGACGCGGGTAACGTGGGCTCCATCCTGCGTAGCGCAGCGGCGGCGGGGGTGCGCGATGTGTACTGCATGTCGGGAACCGCACTTGCTTGGTCGAGCAAGGTGCTGCGCGCCGGGATGGGGGCGCATTTCTCGCTGAACATCGTTGAGCATTGCACGCCCGATTCCCTCGCGCCGCGCCTTGCGGTGCCATTGCTGGCTACCAGTTTGCAGGCGAGCACGTCGCTTTACGAGCGGGATCTGCGCGAGCCGGTAGCGTGGGTCTTCGGTAACGAGGGAGCGGGTGTTTCCCCGCACTGGCTCGATCGTGTGCAAACGCCCGTACGGATTCCTCAGCCTGGCGGCATGGAGTCGCTGAACGTCGCGGCATGTGCGGCTATCTGCCTGTTCGAGGCGGTGCGTCAGCGATTGCCGTAATGGCGCGCGGCGGGCACGTGAACGCCGCTCAGACGGAAAAAGGGACGCTCATGGCGTCCCGTTTTGCAACGCTCGCATTGACATGATGGGTTGCCCGCAATCGTCAATAAACGTCTCGTTCCAGCTTGATTTCCTGCAAGATCGTCGTGGCGATTTCCTCGATCGACTTGTGCGTCGACGACAGCCATTTGATTCCTTCACGACGCATCATCGCTTCCGCTTCGTTGACTTCGTAGCGGCAATTCTCCAGCGATGCGTACTTGCTCCCCGGGCGACGTTCGTTGCGGATCTCCGATAGGCGTTGCGGGTCGATGGAAAGACCGAAAATCTTGTCCTTGTACTGATCGAGCGTGGAAGGCAGTCTCTCACGCTCGAAGTCGTCGGGAATCAGCGGGTAATTGGCCGCCTTCACGCCGTACTGCATTGCGAGATAAAGCGTTGTCGGTGTCTTGCCGCTGCGCGACACGCCCACGAGGATCACATCGGCGCTTTGCAGGTTCTTGTTGGACTGTCCGTCGTCGTGCGCGAGCGAAAAGTTCACCGCTTCGATGCGGTTCTTGTACGCTTCGCTGTCGGCGTTCTGATGCACCCGGCCGATGGCGTGCATCGACTTGAGGCCAAGTTCCAGTTCGAGCGGTTCGATGAACGTCTGGAACATGTCGAGAATCACGCCCTGGCAATTGCGGAGGATCTCGTTGGCGCGCGCGTCCACAAGCGTGCTGAAGATGATTGGGCGAACGCCATCGGCCCGATACATTTCATTGATCCGTTGCGCGGTTTCATAGGCTTTATCGACGGAATCCACGAACGGGACGCGAATCTGACGGAAACGCATCTCGAATTGCGCCAGGATCGAATGCGCGAACGTCTCCGCCGTGATCCCCGTGCCGTCGGACACGATGAAGACCGGCCGTGCGGCGACCGGTTTGGGTGCCGCTGCGGGTGCGTCGGCAGCGGGTGCAGGGGGATTTCCGGGAGTGGTGGCTTCGCTCATGCGCAGAATCGCAAAATGGTGCATTGCACGGTAGAATAGCGGCAACTTGTTGGATAAGCAATTGCGCGACCATCGCGTGCCACTCCCGGTCAGGCCCGTGCGGCGGGGAGTTTCGGGAAACGGCGATGGTTCGGCGCAGGTCGTCGGGCGCTGGCCCCGGTACTCGACGATGCTCAGGCGTGAGCAAAGCGCGATTTCTTATCCAACAGGTGGGTCGGCCCATGTCAGTCCCAGCCGATCCTCCGAGAATTTTTTTTCTTACCTTAGGGGCTTTTATGACTAACGCAGCACACGACGGCGCCTACGTGGTGCCGTTTGAGCATCTGCGCATGACCGACGTCGAGTCGGTCGGCGGCAAGAATGCATCGCTCGGCGAGATGATCAGCCAACTGGCCAACGCAGGGGTTCGCGTGCCGGGCGGCTTCGCCACCACGTCTTTCGCATTCCGCGAGTTCCTCCAGCACAACAATCTGACCGAGCGCATTGCCAAGCGCCTCGATGGTCTCGACGTGGACAACGTCAAGGCGCTTGCGGAAGCCGGCGCCGAGATCCGCCAATGGATCGTCGACGCACCGCTGCAACCGCAGCTCGAAAAGGATATCCGCGAGCAGTTCGCCCGCATCGCCGCCGATCAACCGGACGCCTCGTTCGCCGTGCGTTCGTCGGCCACGGCCGAAGACTTGCCGGATGCCTCGTTCGCCGGCCAGCAGGAAAGCTACCTGAACGTCGTCGGTATCGACGACGTGCTCGATCGTATGAAGCACGTGTTTGCGTCGCTTTACAACGACCGCGCCATCTCGTACCGCGTCCACAAAGGTTTCACGCACGCCGAAGTGGCGCTGTCGGCCGGCGTGCAGCGTATGGTGCGCTCGGACTGCGGCGCGTCGGGTGTGATGTTCACGATCGACACCGAGTCGGGCTTCCAGGATGTCGTCTTCATCACCGCAAGCTATGGCCTGGGTGAGACGGTCGTGCAAGGCGCCGTGAACCCGGACGAATTCTATGTCTTCAAGCCGACGCTCAACGCCGGCAAGTATCCGATCATTCGCCGTACGCTGGGCTCGAAGCTGGTCAAGATGGAATTCACGCAGCCGGGCGAACCGGGCCGCGTGAAGACCATCGACGTGCCGATGGAACTGCGCAACCGCTATTCGATTACCGACGACGATTGCGCCGAACTGGCCAGGTTCGCGCTGATCATCGAGAAGCACTATGGCCGTCCGATGGACATCGAGTGGGGCAAGGACGGCAAGGATGGAAAGATTTACATCCTTCAGGCCCGTCCGGAAACCGTGAAGAGCCAATCGGCGGGAAAGGCCGAGCAGCGCTTCAAGCTCAAGGGTGACGCCCCGGTGCTGGCCACGGGCCGCGCAATCGGACAGAAGATCGGCGCAGGCCCCGTGCGTGTGATCATGGACCCGAGCGAGATGGAACGCGTGCAACCGGGCGACGTGCTGGTGGCGGACATGACCGATCCGAACTGGGAGCCGGTGATGAAGCGCGCTTCGGCCATCGTCACGAACCGTGGCGGCCGTACCTGTCACGCGGCCATCATTGCGCGTGAACTGGGCGTGCCGGCTGTGGTCGGGTGCGGCGATGCCACCGACGTCCTCAAGGACGGTGCCCTCGTGACCGTGTCGTGCGCCGAAGGCGATGAAGGGAAGATCTACGACGGCCTGCTCGAGACCGAAGTGACCGAGATCCAGCGTGGTGAAATGCCGAAGATCCCGGTGAAGATCACGATGAACGTCGGCAACCCGCAACTGGCCTTCGATTTCGCACAGTTGCCGAACGACGGTGTGGGTCTGGCGCGTCTGGAATTCATTATCAACAACAACATCGGCGTGCACCCGCGCGCGATCCTTGAGTACCCGAACATCGACGCCGATCTGAAGAAAGCGGTGGAGTCGGTGGCTCGCGGTCATGCGTCGCCGCGTGCGTTCTACGTCGACAAGCTGGCCGAGGGCGTGGCAACGATCGCCGCGGCTTTCTATCCGAAGGCCGTGATCGTGCGCTTGTCGGACTTCAAGTCCAACGAGTACAAGAAGCTCATCGGCGGTTCGCGTTATGAGCCGGACGAAGAAAACCCGATGCTGGGTTTCCGTGGTGCGTCGCGTTATATCTCGGAAGACTTCGCTGAAGCGTTCGAAATGGAATGCCGTGCGCTCAAGCGCGTTCGTGACGAGATGGGCCTGACGAACGTCGAGATCATGGTGCCGTTCGTGCGTACGCTGGGTCAGGCGGAGCGCGTGGTCAACATGCTGGCCGAATATGGTCTGAAGCGAGGCGAAAACGGCCTCAAGCTGATCATGATGTGCGAAGTGCCGTCGAACGCCATTCTCGCCGACGAGTTCCTTGAGTACTTCGACGGCTTCTCCATCGGCTCGAACGACCTGACACAGCTCACGCTGGGTCTGGATCGCGATTCGGGCATGGAACTGCTGGCGAAGGACTTCGACGAACGCGACCCGGCCGTGCAATTCATGCTGAGCCGCGCCATCAAGGCTTGCTTGTCCAAGGGCAAGTACGTCGGTATCTGCGGTCAGGGCCCGTCGGACCATCCGGATCTGGCCGAGTGGCTGGTGAAGGAAGGTATCGTGTCGATGTCCCTGAACCCGGACACCGTGGTGGAGACGTGGCAACAGCTCGCCAAAGTGGCGAAGTAAGCGTCACGAGAAACGCCTGAAATAGGACGCGTCCGAGTGGCATCTCGGACGCACCCGAAAGGCGGCGCGCATCCTTGGAGTGCGTGCGCCGATCGGCGGGTTTCATGCTATAAACCCCGGTATCACACCGGGGTTTTTTTGTGTCTGGGAGTTGCGATGGAACAGGCTTGGCTTTGGTTCGGCGTGGCCGGATTGATCGTGGTGCTGGAGCTGGCCAGCGGGACGTTCTATCTCCTGATGGTGGCGTTGGGCGTGGCGGCTGGCGGTATTGCCGCGCTGCTGCGAGCGGACTGGCCGCTGCAATGGGTGAGTGCGGCGATTGTCGCAGGCTTGGCCGTGTGGTTGTTGCGACGCAGCCGGTTCGGTCGGCGGCGTATCAAGATCGACGTGTCGGCCGATCCCAATACCAATCTCGACATCGGTCAGCGTCTGCGGGTGGATGCCTGGCAGCCGGGTGGCCAGGCGCGCGCCATGTATCGCGGCGCCGAATGGGATGTCGAGCTTCTGCCGGGCGAGTTGCTGGATGCCGGATGGTTCGTTATCCGAGAGGTACGTGGCAGCCGTTTGTATGTCGCTCACGTGCCAGCTTGACGGAACGCACCGGTACCAATGAGGCAGCGGCTGCGTCGACACCGTCATCGACATTGTTCGCGGGACGATCGCAGCGTTGCCTGAACGCGCAGACGAACACTTTGGCTTCGGTGTGGTCAGACAGCAAGTCCCGCTATCGCGGTGACGGGGAACCAGCCGGCCGGTAAGGTCGGCGTATTCGGGGGAAATCATGTTATCCAACGTCGCATTTATTCTCTTCATCATTGCGGTCATCATCGCGGCGCGCTCGATCAAGATCGTGCCTCAGCAGCACGCCTGGGTGGTGGAACGCCTTGGGAAATTTCACGCGACGCTCACGCCGGGCCTCTCCATCGTCGTGCCGTTCGTGGATCGCGTCGCATACAAGCATGTGCTCAAGGAGATTCCGCTCGACGTCCCGAGCCAGATCTGTATCACGAAGGACAATACGCAGTTGCAGGTCGACGGCATTCTGTACTTCCAGGTGACGGATCCGATGAAGGCGTCGTATGGTTCGAGCAACTTCATCGTGGCCATCACGCAGCTCGCGCAAACGACGTTGCGCAGTGTGGTCGGCAAACTCGAACTCGACAAGACGTTCGAAGAGCGCGAGTTCATCAATCACAGTGTGGTGAACGCCCTCGATGAGGCGGCTGCGAACTGGGGGGTGAAGGTGCTGCGCTACGAGATCAAGGATCTGACGCCGCCGAAGGAAATCCTGCACGCCATGCAGGCGCAGATTACGGCCGAGCGCGAAAAGCGCGCGCTGATTGCAGCCTCCGAAGGCAAGAAGCAGGAACAGATCAACCTGGCGTCCGGTGCGCGCGAGGCGGCCATTCAGAAGTCGGAGGGCGAGCGCCAGGCCGCCATCAATCAGGCGCACGGCGAAGCGGCTGCGATTCTCGCAGTGGCCGAAGCGAACGCCGAAGCCATTCACAAAATTGCGATGGCCATTCAGACGCAGGGGGGGATGGAGGCCGTCAACCTGAAGGTCGCCGAACAATATGTGGACGCGTTCAGCAAGATCGCGAAGACGAACAATACGCTGATCGTGCCTGGCAATCTGTCGGACATGAGCGGGATGATCGCGTCGGCTCTGAAGATCGTTCGCGGCACGGAAGGCGGTTCGAATACGCCTGCCGAGGGCAGCACGAGCGGCTTCGGCAATCCGGGCACGCGACGCTAAAGGGTTTTGTCGGCGCGTTGGCGCCGGCCAAAATGAAAACGGCCCGAAAGGGCCGTTTTCTTTTGCAGACGCTGCCAGTCGCGGGAAGCGAGCCACACGGTGCGTGCCGGTGTTTCACGTGGGGTTGCGCATCAAGCGCGCTTTTTCGCGGTTCCAGTCGCGTTCTTTTTCCGTCTCGCGCTTGTCGTGCAACTTCTTGCCCTTACCCAATCCGATCTCGCACTTCACGAGACCTTTGCTGTAGTGCAGGTTGATCGGGACGAGCGTGTAGCCGCGTTGCTCGACCTTGCCGATGAGCTTCTTGATCTCGTCGGCCTTGAGAAGCAACTTGCGGGTGCGCACGGGATCGGGCTTGATATGTGTCGATGCCGATTGCAGCGGGCTGATGTGCGCGCCGATCAGAAAGATTTCGCCGTTTTTGATAACGACATAGCCTTCCTTGATCTGCGCCCGCCCGGCGCGAATGGCCTTGACTTCCCATCCCTCCAGCGCGATCCCGGCTTCGTATCGCTCCTCGATGAAGTAGTCGAAGAAGGCCTTTCTGTTGTCGATGATACTCATGGATCCTTGGCGGGTAACTTGGTCGGACCCGGTGAGTCGGGCTCGGGTAAAATAGCGATTTTAACAAAGAGTCTCGGCAAGAGGCGGCTAGCGACACACGCGGATCGACCCGACGTCGATAGCGAACGCGCCGTCAGCACACCTCGCCCGACCGACGATGGCCGAAGTCAGTAAAACCGTTCTCGTGCATTTCTCCGACGAGCAAATGTACGATCTGGTGACCAATGTCGCCGATTACCCCAAATTCCTGCCGTGGTGCGGTGGTGTCGACATTCGGCATCAGGACGAACACAGCATGGAAGCGTCGCTCATCATCGACTTCAAGGGACTGAAGCATTCGTTCGCGACGCGAAATATTCAGGAGCGTCCGCATTCCATCCAGATGACGTTCGTCGAAGGACCGTTCAAGCGATTTCACGGGACGTGGAAATTTACCGCGCTGCGCGAGAATGCCTGCAAGATCGAGTTCGGCCTGCATTACGAATTTGCGAATTTTCTGTTGGAGAAGGTCATCGGTCCGGTGTTCAGCCATATCGCCAACACGTTTGTCGACGCCTTCGTGAAGCGTGCGGAGACCGTCTATGCCCAGTGAGTTGAACGTCGAGGTCTGCTATGCCTTGCCGGGCGAACAAACGATTGTCCCGCTGACGCTTTCGGCAGGGGCCACGATGCGCGACGCCATCGAGCGCAGCGGCTTGCTGCAACGATTTCCCGAACTCGATCTGACGCGCATGAAAGCCGGGGTGTTCGGTAAGGTGCGCGCGTTGGATGCGGTACTCGATGCGGGAGATCGCGTCGAGATTTATCGCACGCTCAAGGCGGACCCGAAGCTGGCGCGTCAGCGCCGTGTCGAGAAGGTGCGCAATGAAGGCAGTCGCGAGGGACAGAAGTGGCTGGGGAGCAGTCGTCGCGGTAGTTGAGATAGCCGTCGAGGTGGTCGTTCAGGCGGCAACCGGGACCGGCGCCGCGACGGCGAACGGCCGGGCGGCACCGGGCAGCGCCCGGTTCAGTTCGACGAGCGTCTCGCGTGCAGGCGCACGGACGCGCTCACGCCGGCGAGCAGCAGCACGATAGCGGCAAGTTCCAGCCAACGCGGCGCGCGATGCTCGTAAAGGAATCCATAGACGAGTGCGAACAGCGTTTCGAACACGATCATCTGTCCCGAGAGCGTCAGTGGCAGGCGTCGGCTTGCCGCATTCCAGAAAGCATTGCCAATGGTCGACGCGCCGAGCGCCACGGCAATATTCACGATCAGAAACATCTGCCAGTCTCGCTGTGCGTCGGCGGCAACCGGGGGCGGCAATAGCGCCGCGGGAATCGCGAGTGCCACGGCTAGCACACCCGTGGCGACACCCGTCAGCAAGGACCATTCTTGACTCGTGAAATGTCCGAATTCTGCGAGATAGCGGGCGTTCGCGACGGCGTACCAGGTCCAACTCAGCAGCGCACCCACGGCGCAGGCGACGCCGATGAGCGTCAATCGCCAGTCGCCGCCGCTGGCTGCGGCATGGGCAAAGACATCCACATTGATGCAGACGATGCCCGCGGCGACCAGCGCCAGCGGGCCGGCAAGCTTCGACAGGGGCAAGGCGCCGTGATCCCGGCTGCCCACCAGCGTCACGGTGACCGGCAGCACGCCGACGATCAGCGATGCGGGGGCGATGCCCGCCATCTGGACGGCACCTGCGAGAAACAGGTAATAGACGAGATTGCCGACGAGGCTCAGTCGAAACAATGCGCGCCAGTCGTTGCCGGAGACGGAATGGCGCAGGCGGGACCAGAGCGGGGCTAGCAGCACGGCGGACACCAGTCCGTACAGCACGTAGCGAGCGGCAGATAGCTCAAGTGGCGAGAAGCCCGGCAGCAGGCGGGGCGCCAGAAACACCAGCCCCCATAACGCGCCCGCTGCCAAGCCATAAGAAATGCCTTTCCCCATGAAATTCGTATCCGTGTCTAATGATGCCGAACCGCCGAACCGCCGAACCGCCGAACCGCCGAACCGCCGAACCGCCGAACCGCCGAACCGCCGAACCGCCGAACCGCCGAACCGCCGAACCGCCGAACCGCCGAACCGCCGAACCGCCGAATTGGGCGCCGGCCGGTAAATCGGCGGCGGGTGTCCTCTGGAAGGGCGCAAGAATAGCACTCATGCCGAGCGTCGCTATTGTGAAATCCGGCAGTTGGCCGGCGCCGCCGGGGCTTCGCGGCATACCGTGGAAATACCGACTGGCGGTCGGAGCCCCGGTCTTTGCACGTCGGGCGCTATCTCGCCGACGTCTCGGGGAAAAAGCCCCTTGACATGTGGGGCGGACGTGCCATGCATCGCGCGATTTCTGTATAATTCGGTTTTGCGCCTATAGGATTTGCCATGCGTCTGATCCAAAAAGCACTCACATTCGATGACGTGCTCCTCGTCCCGGCCTACTCCGCCGTTCTCCCGCGCGACACCAGCCTGAAAACCAAGCTCACGCGCAACATTACCCTGAACATGCCTTTGCTGTCGGCCGCCATGGATACGGTGACCGAAGCGCGTCTGGCCATTGCCATGGCGCAACAGGGCGGTATCGGCATTATTCACAAGAATCTGAAGCCAGCCGAGCAGGCGCGGGAAGTCTCGAAGGTCAAGCGTTTCGAGTCGGGCGTTTTGCGCGATCCGATCACGATTCCGCCGCACATGAAGGTGCGCGACGTGATTGCCCTGTCGCGTCAGCATGGCATTTCCGGTTTCCCGGTCGTTGAAGGCGCTCAGCTCATCGGTATCGTCACCAACCGCGACCTGCGTTTCGAGAGCCGTCTGGACGAGCCGGTGCGCGTCATCATGACGCCGAAGGAAAAGCTGATCACCGTGCGTGAAGGCGCTTCGCCGGCAGACGCCGAGCGTTTGATGCACGATCACCGCCTCGAGCGCGTGCTGGTCGTCAACGACGCCTTCGAGCTGCGCGGTCTGATGACGGTCAAGGACATTACCAAGGCGACCGAATATCCGCTGGCAAGCAAGGACGAACACGGCAAGCTGCGTGTCGGGGCGGCCGTTGGCGTGGGGCCGGACAATGAAGAGCGCGTCGAACTGCTGGTGGCTGCCGGTGTCGACGTGATCGTGGTCGATACGGCCCATGGTCACAGCCAGGGCGTACTGGATCGCGTGCAATGGGTCAAGAAACATTTCCCGCAGATCGAAGTCGTCGGCGGCAACATTGCCACGGCAAGTGCCGCGCTGGCACTGGTCGAGCATGGCGCGGATGCCGTGAAGGTCGGTATCGGCCCTGGCTCCATCTGCACGACGCGTATCGTCGCCGGTGTCGGTGTGCCGCAGATTACCGCCATCGCCAACGTGGCCGAAGCGCTCAAGGACACGGGCGTTCCGCTGATCGCCGACGGTGGCATCCGTTATTCGGGTGACGTTGCCAAGGCATTGGCGGCAGGCGCCCATACGGTGATGATGGGCAGCATGTTCTCCGGCACGGAAGAAGCGCCGGGCGAAGTGTTCCTGTATCAGGGCCGTTCGTACAAGAGCTACCGCGGCATGGGTTCAGTCGGTGCGATGAAGGACGGCGCTGCCGATCGCTACTTCCAGGACCCGGCGAACAATGCCGACAAGCTCGTGCCCGAAGGCATCGAAGGTCGAGTGGCGTACAAGGGGAGTGTGAACGCGATCCTGCACCAGTTGACCGGCGGTATCCGCTCGTCGATGGGTTATCTCGGTTGCCCGTCGATCAAGGATCTGCACGAAAAGGCGGAGTTTGTCGAAATCACGGCCGCGGGCATGCATGAATCGCACGTGCACGACGTCCAGATCATGAAGGAAGCCCCCAACTACCACGTGGAGTAATTGCCCATGAAGGCCATGTTGCGTACGGTACTGTTCCTCGATGCGGCGTTGAATCTGGCACTCGGTGTGTTCCTGATCGCGTCGTTCTGGTCATCGCTGTATGCGGCCATCGATGTCCCTGCGCCGTCGCCCGTGCTTTATGCGCAGGTGCTCGGCGTGGCCTTCATCGGTGTGGCCTGGCTGCAATGGCACGCGACCGTGAATGGCCAGTTGACGGCGACCGTCGCGAAAGTGACGGGCCATGTCAACTGGGTGAGCGGTGCGTTCGTGCTGGGCTGGCTGATCTCCGGCCAGTTGGTCGTGTCGACGGGCGGCAAGCTGATGCTGGCCGTGCTCGGCGCCGTCCTGCTGGTAATAGGCGGTATTCTCGTCAAGCTGGCGTCGAGTGTGCGCACGAAAGAGCGCGTACAGGCGGCGCAACAGGCTGGCGAGCGGGTGCGTGGCGGTGTCGTGAGCGACACGCGGCGCGACGCACCGCAAGATTATTCCGATGCCCGGGTCGTCGACGAGTCCCGTGGCAGGCGCGCTGAGCCGCGTATGGAGACGCCTCGCGGCGGCTCCGCTCCCGTCAATACCACGCCGGTCGCGCCCGTGGGCGCCACCGGCATTGTCACGCCCGTGCCTTCTGCCACGGCGCCGACGTCCAACGAATCCACTTCATCCGTACCTCACGATGCACGACAAAATCCTCATTCTTGACTTCGGCTCGCAAGTCACCCAGCTCATCGGACGCCGCGTTCGCGAAGCGCACGTCTACTGCGAGATTCACCCGAACGACGTTTCGAACGAATTCATCCGCGAATTCAACCCGAAGGCGATCATTCTGTCGGGAAGTCACGCGAGCACGTACGAGGATCAGGATCTGCGCGCGCCGCAGGCGGTCTGGGATCTGGGCGTGCCGGTGCTGGGCATTTGCTACGGCATGTTCGCGATGACGGTGCAACTGGGCGGTCAGGTCGAAGCCAGCAACCATCGCGAGTTTGGCTATGCGGAAGTGCGCGCGCATGGTCATACGCCGCTGCTCGACGGTCTCGAGGATTTCCGCACGGACGAAGGTCATGGCATGCTCAAGGTGTGGATGAGCCACGGCGACAAGGTGACGCAGCTGCCGGAAGGTTTTGCACTGATGGCGTCGACACCGAGTTGCCCGATTGCCGGGATGGCCGATGTAAAGCGTCATTACTATGCGGTGCAGTTCCACCCGGAAGTCACGCATACCGTGAAGGGTCGCGAACTGCTTGAGCGTTTCGTGCTGGAGATCGCCGGGGCCAAACCGGACTGGATCATGCGCGATCACATCGAGGAGGCCGTCAAGGCGATACGCGAGCAGGTGGGCGATGAGGAAGTGATTCTCGGTCTGTCGGGCGGCGTCGATTCGAGTGTCGCGGCGGCGCTCATTCATCGTGCGATTGGCGATCAGTTGACGTGTGTGTTCGTCGATCACGGTCTGCTGCGTCTGGACGAAGGCAAGATGGTGATGGAGATGTTCCAGGGCCGTCTGCATGCGAAGGTGGTGCACGTGGACGCCACGGCGCAGTTCATGGGCCACTTGGCGGGCGTGACGGATCCGGAGCAGAAGCGCAAGATCATCGGCCGCGAGTTCGTCGAAGTGTTCCAGGCGGAAGCGAAGAAGCTGAAGAACGCGAAGTGGCTGGCGCAGGGAACGATCTATCCGGACGTTATCGAGTCGGGCGGCGCGAAGACAAAGAAGGCGACGACGATCAAGAGCCACCACAACGTGGGCGGCTTGCCGGAGACGCTGGGCCTGAAGTTGTTGGAACCGCTGCGCGATCTGTTCAAGGACGAAGTGCGCGAACTGGGCGTTGCGCTTGGCCTGCCGCATGACATGGTCTACCGCCACCCGTTCCCGGGTCCGGGCCTCGGTGTACGTATTCTGGGTGAAGTGAAGCAGGAGTACGCCGATCTGCTGCGTCGCGCGGATGCGATCTTCATCGAAGAGCTGCGCAACACGGTCGAGCCGAACAGCGGCAAGACGTGGTACGAACTGACGAGTCAGGCGTTTGCCGTGTTCCTCCCGGTGAAGAGCGTTGGCGTGATGGGCGATGGCCGCACTTACGAGTGGGTCGTGGCACTGCGTGCCGTGCAGACGCAAGACTTCATGACGGCACACTGGGCGCACCTGCCGCACGAGCTGCTCGGCAAGGTGTCGAACCGTATCATCAACGAAGTGCGTGGCTTGAACCGTGTCGTGTACGACATCTCGGGCAAGCCGCCTGCGACGATCGAGTGGGAATGATCTGAAATCACCTCATGGCCGTTATGGCAGTATCAAAGTCACCATAAAGCCTTCCGATACAAGAGGGCGAGGCAAACGTGCAGTCTCGCCCTGTACGGGGCATTACGGCGGTAAGGCCTGCATCGCGGAATGGATTCGACGATGCGAGCGCGCCGCACATTGGTGAATGTCGCGAATGTCGTGGGCTGGTTGAGCCACGACTGCACGCCTCAGACCGAACGCGTCAGTCCGCCGTCGACCCGAATGTTCTGTCCCGTGATGTAGCCGCCGCCCTCCGAGGCAAGAAACGCCACGGTCGCAGCGATCTCCTCGGCCTTGCCGTAGCGCCGCATCGGCACGCTTTCACGCCGCGTTTCCTGTTGCGGCAGGCTATCGATCCAGCCCGGCAAAATGTTGTTCATGCGGATGTTGTCCTTCGCATACTTGTCCGCGAACAGCTTGGTGAACGACGCGAGTCCGGCGCGGAAAACGGCCGACGTCGGAAACATTTCGCTGGGTTCGAACGCCCATGCGGTCGAGATGTTGATGATCGCGCCCGCGCCTTGCGCCTGCATGATCGGCGTGACGAGCCGCGTCGGACGGATGACGTTCATAAGATACGTGTCCATGCCGCGATGCCAGTCTTCGTCGCTAATCTCCAGGACCGCCGCGCGCGGCCCATGACCAGCGCTATTCACCAGCACGTCGATACGTCCCCAGCGCGCGAGCGCCAGATCGACCAGCGCTTTCAGATCGTCGTTCGACTGATTCGACCCGGTCACGCCGACGCCACCCAACTCGGCAGCGAGCGCCTCGCCCTTGCCGGACGACGACAGAATGCCGACCTTGAACCCGTCCGCGGCCAGCCGCCGCGCCGCCGCGGCACCCATGCCGCTACCACCGGCGGTGATCAACGCCACTTTTTCCACTGTCATGCTGATACTCTCCGGATACGCTGGCTGACGCCCGTATGGCGGCCAGATCTCGTGAAACATGTTCGAGAGCGTACCACCGTGCGACCGCCGCGGCGCATCAGTTTTCGACACGTCATTCAGTAGAAAAATTACGCCGTGACAGAGGCCATCGGCCGGTTGCCGTCGCTCGATGCGCTGCATGCTTTCGAGACAGCCAGCCGCTATCTCGACTTCCGGCTGGCGGCGCAGGCGTGGGGCGTCGCGCAGGGCATGGTGGCCCAACAGGTGCGCGCACTCGAAGCCGATCACGCCTCGGCATCGATGCCGGCGCGCTGTACGAAGCCATGTCGTTTGGCGGCAAACGTCACTCCCCAGGCAGCGAGCGCGAGGACGATCAGCACATGCGGCAGTGCGCAGGCACCCCATGTCGACAATACGGCGCCGCCGAGTATGCCGCTACCGGCGAAGGACAGATTGAAGACTGTCACGAGCATCGATTGCGCCACGTGTTCGTGCCTGCCGGCCGCGTTACCGAGGGCCGTTTGCAGGATCGTTGGCGCACCACTGAAACTCAGGCCCCACAGCACGGCCCCCGCCATGAGCACCGGCCATGAGCCGGGCCAGCCGCCGAACGCGACGATCACCGCGACAAACGTCCCCAATGCCAACAGCGCGAGCCTGCGCAACCACCGGTCCACCCACAGCCCAATCCCCCACAGGCCCACGAGCGTGAAGATACCGAACGTCGATAACAGCGTCGCAAGCCCGTCGCTCATGCCGGCCGACGCGAGAAACGGCGCGATATAGGTGTACATCGTGTAATGCGCGACGACCCACAGCATGACCACCGCGAGGACTGGACGCACGCCAGGCAGGCGGAGTACGTCCACGACACGGGTGCGGGCGGATTGACCGTCGGCACTCTCGTTTGCATTGCTCACATTGGGCACGATCAGCAACATCCAGCCAACCAGCACGAAGGCGAATGCCGACAGGCCGCCGAAGACCCATCGCCATCCGATCAGATGGCCGAGCGTCGTGGCGGCGGGCACCCCAATGGCCAGCGCCAGCGGAATGCCGAGCATGGCGAATGCGAGGGCACGGCCCTGGCGGGCCGGATTCACGAGCCGTCGGGCGTAGGTCGCAATCTCGCTCCACGCAACGCCTGTAGCGAGCCCCACGACGAAGCGCGCGACGAGAGTCCATGTGAAATCGGACGAGATCGCCGTGGCCGCGTTGCACAGGGCAAAGCCGAGCAGGGCGGCGACGAGCACGGTCCGGCGCGACCAGCGGTGCATCAATACCGTGAGCGGCACCGCGCCGAGTCCGGCGCCCAACGCGCAAAGCGTGACCATCTGGCCCGCCCATGATTCGGAGATACGAAATCCGTCGGCCAATTGCGGCAACAATCCGGCGGGCACCGTTTCGTTCGCCGCAGCGATGAAGGAAGCGAGCATCAGCGCGGTGAGCGATGCCCAGGGCGTGGCGTCGACCGGCGGCGCGACGGCGGAGGAAGAAATCGAGGCAGGGGAAGCGGACATGGTGGCTAGTCAATCGAATGTCCCTGGCGGGACGACGTGGGATAGTCTGCCGACATCCGCGATATTTGATAATCTGCCGGGAATTTGAATGACTTTCAAATCCAGATAGAAGATGGCGACTGACAAACTGGGCGACATGCGATTGTTCAGCACGGCGGCGGCGCTTGGCAGCCTGTCTGCGGCGGGCCGCAAACTGGGCCTTTCGCCGGCAGCGGCCAGTGCGCGGCTTGCGAAGCTGGAGGCCGCATTGCATACGCGGCTGTTCATGCGCACCACGCGGCAGTTGCGACTGACCGAGGAGGGGCGTGTCTATCTCGCGCACTGCCTGATTGCCTTGCAGGCTATTGAAGACGGGGAGGCGGCGCTCCAGGCCGGGTGCGCGGCGATTCGCGGCAAGATCCGCGTGTCGGCGTCGACCGATTTCGGCACGCACAAGCTTTCGCCCTGGCTCGACGAGTTCACCGAGCGTTATCCGGACATCCGGTTATCGCTGACACTCACGGACTCTCTGTCCAATCTCGTGCAGGACGACGTCGACCTGGCCATCCGTTTCAGCGAACCGGACGACGGCACGCTCGTGGCGCGGCGTCTCGCGCCGATGTGCCGCGTGCTGTGCGCGTCGCCCGACTATCTGGCGCGGCATGGCGAACCGGCGACGCCCGACGCGTTGTCGGCTCATCGGTTCATCGTGCTGGTGACGGCCGCGGGGCCGCTCAATGACTTCCACTTCCGCAGGGGCGAAGCGACATGGCGATTCACGGTGCCGATGGCGCAGGCGTGGGAGACGAACGATGGCACGATCGCGCGGCGCTGGGCGCTCGATGGGCGTGGCATCGTCCGAAAAACGCTTTGGGACGCCGCGGACGATGTGCGCGCCGGACGGCTGAAGATCGTGCTGCCGGACTTCATCGCGAAGGAACCCGGCGTGTATGCGGTGCGGCATCGCACGCGTTACATGGTGCCGCGCGTGCGTGCGCTGCTCGACTTCCTGATCGACAGGTTCGAACGGGAGACGAGAGCCTGGCCCGACGTTGATACTTGCCGAGTGTGACTTCATGTCATCATACGGCATGGCCCAGATCCCGCTCTTCCCGCTCGGCAACGCCTTGTTTCCCGCTGGGGTGTTGCATTTGCGCATCTTCGAGGTGCGCTATCTCGACATGATCAAGCGGTGTCTTGCCGATGGCACGGAGTTTGGCGTCGTCGTGTTGCGGCAGGGCAGTGAGGTGCGGTTGCCCGACAGCGTGGAGGAGCCCGCGATGATCGGCACCATGGCGCGTATCGAGGACTGGCGTGCGCCTATGCCTGCGTTGCTCGAACTGGTTTGCCGCGGAACGACCAAGTTCCGGCTCTCGTCCGTTGCGCTTGGCAAATACGGACTGTGGACGGGCGAAGCGGAAATGTTGCCCGCCGACGTCAGTGTCGCGCTGCCCGACACGCTTCAGGTCAGTGCCGATACGCTGGGCAAGCTGATTGCCGGTTTGCAGCGCGATCCGGCGCGCGCGGCAAAGCTTCCATTGGCGCCGCCTTACCGGCTGGACGAATGCGGCTGGGTGGCGGACCGCTGGGCGGAGTTGCTGCCGCTGCCCGCGCATGAGAAAGAAACGCTGCTGGGCATCGACGACCCGGTCGCGCGGCTTGCCCGCATTCAGGCCTTTCTGACCGATCACGGCGTGTTGTCCTGAGCCTTTCGCCCCGGGCCCGTTCGGCGTCACGGCGGGAATGTCGTCATTCCCGTGCGGACAGGCGATAATGTCGCCTGTCCAGATTTCCCCATGCCATCGCCGTGTGCGGCGGCATCGTCACACGAATCCATGACAGTCCAGATCAACGAAGAACTCAAGGCGTACATCGATCCGCTCACGCCTGACGAATACGCTGCACTCGAACAGAGTCTGCTTGCCGAAGGTTGCCGCGATGCGCTCGTGCTGTGGGGCGACGTGCTGGTCGACGGCCACAACCGTTACGAAATTTGCCGCAAGCACGACATCGAATTCCGCACGGTCCAGAATCCGTCGTTCAAGTCGATGGACGATGTCCACCTGTGGATGATCGACAACCACCTGGGCCGCAGAAGCGTGTCCGACTATCAGCGCGGCGTGCTGGCGTTGCGCAAGAAGACGATCCTCGAAGCGCGCGATGTGCCCGCCGGCTCTGTGCCCGGGGCGGCGTCCGCTGCGCCGCAGGACACCGCACAGTCGGGCGCGGCCGCCGGTGAAGCGCCGTCGCGGGATGCGTCGAAGCCGTCGATTCCCGCTCACACCATGGCGCTCACGCGCGCAGCGCTGGCGCGTGCGGCGCGTTTGTCGAGCAATACGCTGGGGCAGATCGAGCAGATCCATAATGCGGCGGCGCCTGAACTCGTGGACGCCGTCAAGCGTGGCGAAGTCTCGATCAATGCCGCCGCTGCCGTGTCGACGTTGCCGCAGGCGGCACAGGTCGCTGCGGTGGTTGCGGGCAAGCAGGAATTGCGGGAGCTGGCGCGCTCAGTGCGTGAGGCGCGTCCGGTCAAGCCGCGCAAGAAGAAGGAAGAGGAGATCACCGGGGAGGACGACGGCACGCCGCCTTGGGACACGAGCGCCGATCCGTCGGACGAACTGATGCGGCTTGCCCGGGAACTCAAGGCCGTGACGGCCGAGCGCGACGCGCTCAAGAAAAAAGTCGCCCATCTCACCATCGCGCTGGCCGAGGCGCGCGCCGGGAAGTCGGCAGGGCAGCCTTGACACTTCATGGCGTGCAAACCTGCTGCACGCCATGAAGCCGTCGCCCCCCGGCGCCGAAAGGCCGGCGCGATGCGATGGGCAGTCCGGGAACCACGGGAACCACGGGAACCACGGGCACTATGGGCTCTATGGACATTACGCCGCCCGGCCGCCCAGATACAACTGCCGCACCTGTTCGTCTTCGAGCAGCGCATTGGCTGCCCCGGTCAGTGCGACCGTCCCCATCGAGAGCACGTAGGCGCGATCCGAGATCCGAAGCGCTTCCATCGCGTTCTGCTCGACCATCAGAATCGTCACCTGTTCCTGATCGCGCACGCGCACGATCGCGTCGAACACTTCGTGCAAGACCTTGGGCGAGAGCCCAGCCGAGGGCTCGTCGAGCAACAGCAGACGCGGGCGCGGCATTAGCGCCCGTGCGAGCGCCAGAATCTGCCGTTCGCCGCCCGACATCGACGCCGCAGGTGCGTTGCGCTTTCGTCCCAGCACGGGATACAGCTCGCACAGTTCGTCGATGCGCTTCGCGCAGGCGCTGTCGCTCAGATAGTGCCCGCCGACCTGAAGATTCTCGCGGATCGTCAGTGAGCCGAAGACGTTGTCCGTCTGCGGCACGAACCCGACGCCGCATTCACGGATTTTCCGGTGCACCGGCACTTGCGACACGTCGGCCGTTTCGAGCACGATACGGCCCTCGCGCGGGAGCAGGAATCCGGCAATGGTCTTGAGCAGCGTCGATTTGCCGCAACCGTTTGGGCCGAGGAGCGTGACGATCTCGCGCGATGCGGCGTGCAGCGTCATTCCCTTCAGGATGTCGACTTCGACGGAGTAGCCCGCCACGACGTTCTCGATCTGAATCATGCGGACTCCATTTCTCTGGCACGGGCGGCCGGCGCGGCGGAATGTGCGCCACCGCCGAGATACGCCTGCAAAACACGTTCGTTGGACGAGAGTTCGTCCGGATGGCAACTCGCCACGATGTGACCGCGATCGAGCACGATGCACCGGGTGCACAGTTCGCGGATGAAGTGCATGTCGTGCTCCACGACGACAAGCGTCATGCCTTGTGCGTTCAGGCGCTTGATTGCTGCGACGATGTCACGCCGCAGATTCGGGTGCACCCCCGCCGTGGGCTCGTCGAGCATGACCATGCGAGGCGAACCCATCAGGGCGCACACGATGCCGAGCAACTTCTTCTGCCCGCCCGAAAGCGCGCTGGACGGCAGGTCGCGCACCCGCGTGAGCAGCAATTCGTCGAGCAGCGCGCTTGCCTTGGCGTGCGCGGCGGTTTCCGCATCGCGGGCGCCGCGCGTTCGCAGTAACGTGGAGAACACCCCGTGATGCGAGGTAGCCGCCGCCATCGCGACCTCCATGACGGACATGCGCGCGGGCATCGAGGGCAACTGAAACGTACGTGCAACACCTTGCGCCACAATCCGGTCGGCGCGCAGCGTGTCGATGCGATGCGCATCGAGCGAGATGCTGCCCGCGTCCAGACTCTCGAAGCCGGTGATCGTGTTGAGCAGCGTGCTCTTGCCCGAGCCGTTCGGGCCGAGCAAACCGACGATCTCGCCGGGCATGACGTCGAAAGTGACATCTTGCAGCACCTTGTTGCCGCCGAACGCCTTGGCGACGGAACGGACTTCGAGCAAAGGTTTGACGGAATGCGTCATGCCATTTTCCTCAGTTTTTCGGGCACGAGGCCTTCGCTGCGCCACAGCAGACAGGCGAGCAGGATCAGGCCGATGACACCCAGACGCAGCGCACCGGCGCTGTCCGAGCTGAAATGCAGATAGTCCTTGGCGAATGGAACCAGCGTGTATGCCGCCTGCACGACCGCCGTGCCCACGAGTACGCCCCAAACGTTGCCGATGCCGCCGATCATCAGGATCGTCCAGAGGGCGAACGTTTCCGCCGAGAGCAGGTAATCGGGACCAGTGAAGCTCATGTAATGCGCATACAGGGAACCGGCGACCGCCGTCACGGCGGCGCTGGTCATCACGGCACGGGATTTGAGCGTACGCAGGTTGTAGCCGAAGCATGCGGCGAGCTTCGGTTCCTCGCGCATGACACGCAGGGCGCGTCCGAAACGGCCGTCGGCGAGCCGCTTCGTCAGCCACGCAAAGGCGATCAGCACGGCGAGCACGAGGGCGAGGAATGCCAGCGAGTCGTATGGGCGCGGCAGCGAGTCGAAGAGCATCGGAATCGGGCTGATGCCATTTGCACCGCCCGTGAGCCAGCCTTCGTTCGTGGCGACGGTTCGCAGGATCTCCGCGACGGCGAGTGTGGCGATGCCCCAATAGTCGGCACCCAACTGACGCCCGAGGTGTGCGATGCCGGACCCGAGCGCGACCGCGAGGACGACACCGATGGCCATGCCGGCGAGCGGCGAGCCGCCCGCCTGAATCGTGATGCCTGTGGCGTAGGCGCCAAGCCCAGCGAAAGCGATGTGACCGAAGTTGAGCAACCCGGCGTAACCGGCTTGCAGGTTCAGGCCGAGGGCCATGATCCCGTAGATGCCTGCCACGGTGAGAGTGGCGACGATGAACTCAAACACGGCGCACCTCGCGATCGAACAGTCCGTAGGGTTTGAAAAGCAGGGCCAGGAGCAGGATGAGGAACGCACCGGCATTGATGTAACCGACAGGCAGGAAGGCAACGGCCTTGCCCAGCACCGGTCCGAAATTCAGGTTCGTGACGAGGGTCTCCGTCAGCGCGATCAACACCGCGCCCGCAACGGCGCCGAGCGGATTGCCCAGACCGCCGAGAATGGCGGCGGCGAACACCGGCAACAGCATGTCGTTGCCGAGTTGCACGTGTGCGCCCGCCGACAGCGCAAGCAGTCCGCCGCCAAGGCCCGCCACGGCGCCGGAGGCGAACGTCACACCGCGCGTGATCCACTCTGCGTTGAGCCCCGACGCCGCAGCGAGCGCCGGATTGGTGGCCAGCGCGCGCATGGCGCGACCGGCACGGGTGTAGAACAGGATCAGCGCAAACACCACGAGCAGGGCGAAGGTAGTGGACACCGAGTAGAGCTGGACCTCCGTCACGCGCGCGTCGCCGAAGACCAACGGCTGCGTAAGCGGCAGATTGAACATCTTCGGGAACGAACCGGCAACGCCCTGACATACGGCGATGACGAGCATCGACACGGCGAGCGAGCCGATCATCGCGATGGCGGGGCCGCCGCGCAACAATTTGCGAAAGACGAGACGGTGCATGGCGAGCGTCAGCGCACCCGTGGCGAGCGCGGCGACGGCGAGCGCCATCACCAGTGGCATGCCAAAAGCGAACATGGCATAGGTTACGTAGGCACCGGCCATGGCGTACTGCACATGGGCGATGTTGGGAAACTTGACGAGTCCGTAGACCATGGACAGCCCTAGGGCGACCAGAGCGAGATCGGACGCGCGTAACAGCGTATCGACGAGAAGTTGGAGCATGGAAGGGATCCGCGGTGTGGCAAGGGCGTCGCCGGGGCATGCCGGTCGTGAGATCGTGACGTGTGTGCCTGCGCGCAGACGGGACAGGCCTGCGGTGCGTGCGCCGCTACACACGACATAGGCAACGCCATGCAGGGCGTTGCCTATGGGCATTACATCGAGACGAACCGGCCGATGCCAGCGTCGGCGAAGGTGAGGGCGATCAGCGCGGCACCACCTTGCCGTCGTACTTGAGCTTCGCGTACGGCGGGTCGATGCGCTGGCGATCGGCGTCGAACCTGATCGGGCCGGTGACACCATCGAAGTTTTTGCCCACGTCTTTCAGTGCGGCCTGCACCGCGGCGGGTTGCGTCGACTTCGCCTTGTTGATGGCTGCGGCCGTGAGCATGACGGCGTCGTAGGCATACCCCGTGTATGAAGTCTTCGGTGCCTGACCGTACTTCGCCTGGAACGCATCGATATAGCGCTTGCCGTTCGCGCCGTTCACCGAACCGACTTCCATGCCGAGCTGGCCGTTGGCGATGTTCGCGGGCGTATCCGAGAGGCTCATCGACAACAGAATCGCGTACCACGGCTTCTGACGCAGGCCTAGCTCGAACGCTTCGCGATCGAGTACCGCCGATTCCTGCCCGTAGGCGGTGTAAATGTAGGCGTCGGGCTGGCTGCGCGAAGCTTGCTGGAGTTCGCGCCGATACGTCGACTGCCCGGCGGTGTAGAGCAGTTCGGTCGCGACCTTGCCGCCGAGTTTTTCGAATTCCTCGCGGAAGCCGTGGGCCACGCCCTGACCGTAGGCGTTGTTCGGTGCGATGAGCGCGACGTTGCGATAGCCGAGCGCCCAGGCGTCGGCAGCCGAGAACTTGTTGCCGAGATTCTCCAGCCCGATCAGGTTGAACGACGTGGCGCCGAGGTCCTTGACCTTCACACTTGTGCTGGCGATGTTGATATGCGTGACCCCTTCCTTGACGAGGTACTGTGCCATCGGCAGCGTGATGCCCGACGAATACTCGCCGATCACGACCGGCACCTTGTCGACGGTGGCCAGCTTGCGCGCTGCGTTCAATGCCGTGGTGGCATTGCCGCCCGAGTCTTCGACGATGACGTCGAACTTCTTGCCCATGACGCCGCCCTGGGCGTTCACCTTCTCGACCGCGAGCGCAACGGCGCGGCGCACGTCTTCCCCGACCGTGGCGTTCGCGCCGGTAAGCGAGAGCACGGCCCCCATGTGGACGGCGTCGTCGGCCGCATGGGCATGCGACGCCAAGGCGAGTGCCATTGCGGCGGGAACGATCAACTTACGAAGTTTCAATGACATGGTTTTCCCCCGGAAAAACTCAGTTGAGCCTGCAAGAAAATGCGTTTGACCGATGACCGTGCGTCCACATGTCGGCGGCGACGCCCAGGTGAGCGGCCGCGCGACGGCCGTCGCCGTCGAATCCGCTGTCACCCCTGATGGAACCGGGTCGCACTTGATAAAACTACGCGATTTTGGATCCAAAATAATATATTGGATCCAATGCTATATGATTGGATCCAGAATCGCAATGTGGGTAAAAAATATGCTCTAATCGCGCCATATGCGAACCTCCGGACCCCAAGCACTTCATCAGGCCATCCGCGACACGCTTCGAGACGAGATCTTGAGCGGCGTGCTCCCGGGTGGATATCAATTGCGTCAAGAAGCGCTCGCAGAGCGATTCAATTCGAGCCGGGTGCCGGTGCGCGAGGCGTTGCGGCAACTGGAAGCGGAGGGGTTGGTCACGCACCATCTGAATCGTGGTGCGACGGTGGCGAGCATGAATCTCGAACAGCTTTGCGAGATGCTCGACATTCGCGTGGCGCTCGAATGCCATGCCGCAAAGCTCGCGGTGCCGAACATGGCCGAGCGCGACTTTCAGGTGATGGAACAGATCCTGGCGCAATACTCGGCCTCGGAGGTCGTGTCCGAGTGGGCCGAATACAACCGCCGTTTCCATCTGGCGTTGTCGGCCCCGGCGAACAATCGCCGGCTGCGGATGTTGATCGAAGAGTATTGCCTCAATACCGATAGGTATTCGCACCTTGCGATGTCGCAGGCGACCGGCAAGGAAAAGCCGCAGCACGATCACTACGAGATCCTGGCCGCATGCCGGCGGCGTGACGTTTCGGCTGTGGTGTCGATGCTCGAAGCGCATATCCTTACGACGCGCAACGAAATCAAGGCGATGGCCCGCGACGATATCAGCTTCCTGTCGCGCGCCGCGTTCTAGGCGTTTGCCGGGACATCACGGGCCGGAGGCGACGCGCCGGCGCGGCGTGGCTTCACAAGTCGGGGGTGTCCCCGGACTTGCACTGACCGCGCCTATGCGAGAATAGCGTATTGCCGATGTCGGCCAATTGCGTGGTGCGGGGTGCGTTCCTGGCAGGTGGGGGAACGGGCGATGCGCTGCGGCTTTTCGTCCACGTTTCATGAATCGAGATTTACCCGCGACCGACGAGACCTACATGGGGCTGGCGCTCCAGCAGGCCCGCGCCGCGATGCAGCAGGGAGAAGTGCCGGTCGGCGCTGTCGTGGTCTGCGACGATCGGGTTGTGGCGGTGGGCCACAACTGTCCCGTCGGCGGTCATGATCCGTCGGCGCATGCCGAAATGCAGGCGTTGCGCGCGGCGGCGCAGGTGCTGGGCAATTACCGTCTTCCCGAATGCGAGTTGTATGTGACGCTGGAGCCGTGTGTGATGTGCGCGGGCGCGATCATGCACGCGCGCATCCGCCGGGTCGTGTACGGTGCGGCCGATCCCAAGACCGGCGCATGCGGCAGTGTGGTCGACCTGTTTGCGGAGCCGCGTCTGAATCACCATGCCGAGGTGATCGGCGGTGTCATGCGAGACGAGTGTGCCGGCATTCTTCAAACCTTTTTCAGTGAGCGGCGCGCGGCGGCCAGAGCGCGTCGTCTGGCTCAGCCGTTTGTTGCCGGTGAGGCGGCAGACGCGTCCTCCGTCCCCCCATCGGAATCTTCCAATTGACGCAGACCAAGCTTGTCGAACTGATTGCGCCCTCGGGCTATGCCCCGTGTCCGGACGTCGCCGCGCGCGGTGTCGCAACGCTGGAGAGCCTCGGCTATTCGGTGCGTAACCGCGAGGCGTTGGAGCGGCGCTATCTGCGTTTCGCGGGCACCGACGAAGATCGTGCCGCGGAGATCAACCGTTTGGGCCAAGGCGTCGACCCGCTGCCGCAGGTCGTGCTGGCGGTGCGAGGGGGGTACGGCGCCGTCCATCTGCTCGACCGTCTCGATTACGGCAGGCTCCACGATCGGCTGTGCAACGCCCCGGTGGCGATCGTGGGGCATAGCGATTTCACGGCGATTCAATTGGCGCTCCTGTCGCAGGCGCATATCACCACGTTCGCCGGGCCGATGTTGCTGGCCGATTTCGGTGCCGAGACACTGAGCGATTTCACGCTGCAGCAATTCCATTCGATGATGCATTCGCCGAGCCATGCCGTTCAGTGGACGGATGACGGGGCGAGCGGCGGCATCGACGTCTCAGGCACCCTCTGGGGCGGCAATCTGGCGATGGTGTGCAGTCTCATTGGCACCCGGTATCTGCCGCAGATCGACGGTGGCGTGCTGTTCGTCGAAGACGTGAACGAGCCGCCGTACCGGGTCGAGCGCATGTTGTATCAGCTGCATCAGTCGGGCATTCTCGCGCGCCAGCGTGCGTTGGTGCTCGGCGATTTCTCGCAATATCGTCTGACCGACTACGACAACGGGTACGACATGGCGACCGTGATCGAGAGCATGCGGCGCGTGATTGGCATTCCCATCGTCACCGATATGCCGTTCGGTCATTGCCCGGACAAGCTCACGTTACCCGTGGGTGGGCAGGCCAGGGTGCAGACGTCAGGGGCTCAGGTCACGCTCACGCTTACGGGATATCCCTATATCGACGGCTGACGTGCGCGCGGGCACGACGCACGCGCCTGCCGGGTCGAACCGGCGATGCGGGATGCTTTCTCGCTATCTGCGAAAAAGTCGCCAATTGGCGTGTGTTCGGGGCACTTGATGGTCGTTTCAAAGAGATTCGTGGCCGAAACGACTGCTTCGACGATGAGGCTGGCGCACGCCGGCGCCCGTTTTTTTTGCAAATCGGGCGATCGGCGGGGCAGGCGACTATACGTTTAAGCACAGCCTGAATATCTGAATATGGCTATGTTTCGTCCCACCTTAATTGGCTAAACTTCTTCGATCGTTTCGCCAACAGGAAGGACGCCAAGACATCATGGCCAGCCACAGCAGCAGCTCCAAGGATTATCCTCGCGACCTTATCGGTTATGGCCGTCACGTGCCGTTTGCCGATTGGCCGGGGCGTGCGCGAATTGCCGTGCAGTTCGTCCTGAACTACGAGGAAGGGGGCGAAAACTGTGTTTTGCATGGTGATCGTGCCTCGGAGCAATTCCTGTCCGAGATCATTGGCGCGGCTGCGTACGAGGCGCGCCACATGAGCATGGAGTCGATTTACGAGTACGGTTCGCGCGCCGGCGTGTGGCGCATTCTGCGCGAGTTCGAGCGCCGGAATTTGCCGCTGACCGTGTTCGGTGTGGCGATGGCCATGCAGCGTCATCCGGAGGTGACGGCGGCCTTTCAGGAACTCGGGCACGAAATCGCATGCCACGGCTGGCGCTGGATTCATTACCAGAACGTGGATGAGGCGACCGAGCGCGAGCACATGCGCATCGCCATCGACATTTTCAAGGAAATGACGGGCAGCGCGCCGCTGGGTTGGTACACCGGTCGCGACAGCCCCAACACGCGCCGGCTCGTGGTCGAACAGGGCGGTTTCGTGTATGACTCCGACAACTACGGCGACGATCTGCCTTTCTGGACACAGGTGCAGACCGGCAATGGCGATGTCAAGCCGCATCTGGTCGTACCGTACACGCTCGATTCCAACGACATGCGCTTTGCCGCGCCCCAGGGTTTCAATACGGCCGATCACTTCTTCCATTATTTGCGCGACGCGTTCGATGTGCTCTATGCCGAGGGCGATGAGGCGCCGAAGATGTTGTCGATCGGCATGCATTGCCGTTTGCTGGGGCGTCCGGGCCGCTTTGCCGCGTTGCAGCGGTTCCTCGATCACATCGAAAAACACGATCGCGTGTGGGTGTGCCGCCGCATCGACGTGGCGCGTCACTGGCAGGAGCGCCATCCGTTCGTGGCGGCCTGAGCGTCAATCCGGTCGAGCCGTTGTTTCGCGGGGCTGCCATGTCCGCAGGGTGTGGCGGCAGACATCGAAATTTGAATCCGACAGGCGTCATCGGGCTGTGCGAGAGCATGGCGGGGCGCCACCTTTGTTCTCCAGGAGAGCAGTGAATGAATGCCCCGTTGCCTATGACCCAACGAACCGTAGCCGAATTGTCGGCGCTGCCGCGCGCCGAGTTCATTGCCGCGCTCGACGGCATTTTCGAGCATTCCCCGTGGGTGGCCGAAGCGGCGTGGGACGACCGTCCGTTCGCGAGCGTCGATGCCTTGCATGACGCCATGTGCCAGGCCGTCATCGATGCCGGCGAAACGCCGCAGCTCGCGCTCATTCGCGCCCACCCGGAGTTGGCGGGCAAAGCCGCGGTGCGCGGCGAGCTGACGGCGGAGTCGACTCGCGAGCAGGCGGGTGCCGGGCTCGATCAGTGCAGCGCCCAGGAGTTTGCGCGGCTGACCGAATTGAACGACGCATACAAGGCCAAATTCGGCTTTCCCTACATTCTTGCGGTGCGGGGACATACGCGCACGAGCATCATCGAGAACTTCGCCGGGCGGCTTGAGAACAGTCGTGCGGACGAAATCGAAGAGTGCCTGCGCCAGATTTTCCGCATTGCCGGTTTCCGTTTGCAGGATCTGGTGCGCGACTGATCGCGTTGCGCGCTGGCATCGATTCGTTTCAGACATTACAGAGTTTCAGGAGTTGGCATGGCCCTCGCCCCCCAAGATCCGAACGCACCGGAATTCGTGCGCCGTTACGTCAATCTGGCGGACCCGCGTCTGGGTGCGCAGGCGCTGGTCGCCAGCGACGAGTTCTTCGCGGCCAAGGAGCGCATGCTCAACCCCGAGCCTGCGGTCTTCATCCCCGGCAAATACGACGAGAACGGCAAGTGGATGGACGGTTGGGAGACGCGTCGCAAGCGCGTGAACGGATACGACTGGTGCATCGTGAAGCTCGCGCGCCCGGGCGTGTTGTTCGGCGTCGATCTCGACACGAGCCACTTCACCGGCAACTTCCCGCCCGCGGCGTCGCTCGAAGGCTGCTACAGCCCGGGCGGTGCGCCGACCGATGCGGCCGAATGGTTCGAGTTGCTCGCGTCGACCACATTGCAGGGCAACTCGCACCACTACCACGCCATTGCCGGGCAGCGCCCTGTCACGCACGTGCGCGTGAATCTGTACCCGGATGGCGGTCTGGCGCGTTTGCGTCTGTACGGTTTGCCGCAGAGCGACTGGGCGGCACGCTCGCGCGACGAGCTGATCGATCTGATCGCGATGGAAAACGGCGGCTACGTCGTTGCGGCCAACAATCAGCATTTCGGCCTGGCGTCGAACTTGTTGATGCCGGGTCGCGGCGTGAACATGGGCGACGGCTGGGAGACGCGCCGTCGTCGCGAGCCGGGCAACGACTGGGCGATCATCGCGCTGGCGCAGCCGGGCGAGATCGACAGGATCGAAGTCGACACCGCGCACTTCAAGGGCAACTTCCCGGACCGCTGTTCGATTCAGGCCGCGTATGTCACGGGCGGCACCGAGCAGTCGCTCATCACGCAGTCGATGTTCTGGCCGGTGTTGCTGCCCGAGCAGAAATTGGCGATGGACAAGGCGTTTCAGTTCGAAGCGCAGGTGCAGAAGTTGGGGGCGATCACGCACATCCGCTTCAACATCATTCCGGACGGGGGCGTGTCGCGTCTGCGGCTGTGGGGGCGACTGAGCGACGCGAAGGCGTGAGATCCGCACAAACCTCTGTCGCGCACGAGCTGCGCGACAGAGCAACGAATCGAGAAAAAAAGGAGTGGGGAAATGGCGGGACCGGCATTGAAGATCGAGCGGTTGACGCGCGAGGCGTTTGCGCCGTTTGGCGACGTGATCGAGTTGGCGGGGGCGAAGCATTTCGCGATCAATGGCGGGACGACCGAGCGTTTTCACGATTTGGCGACGGTGGATTTGGGGCCGCAGGGCGGGCGTACGCTGGTCAACGTCTTCCGGGGGCAGCCCAGGCAGTTGCCGTATGAGGTGAAGATGTTGGAGCGTCACCCGCTGGGCAGTCAGGCGTTCATTCCGCTGAAGACGACGCCGTACCTCGTGGTGGTTGCGCCGGCGGGCGAGTTGGACGTGAGCAAGATGCGCGCGTTCGTCTCGGAGGGTTGGCAGGGGGTGAACTATGCAAAGGGCGTGTGGCACCACCCGCTGTTGGCGCTCCATGAGGTGAGCGACTTCGTAGTGGTGGACCGGGGCGGCGAGGGTCACAACTGCGACGAGCAGGATTTGCCGGGCGTGTATTTGCTGACGCAGGCGGCTTTGGATGCCGTGCAGGCAACGCAGAAGGTCGCGTAGAACAGGAAACACGAGAAGCACGACGAAAACCGCGAGCCAGGCACGGGAGCGGAAGCGGAAGCGGCCATGAAAATGAAAACGCCGGGCTATTGCCCGGCGTCAGATTGCTGACGAACCCCTCGTTTTTCGGAGCGAGGGGTTTTATCTTTTAGGCAAGGGCGAATGGGCAGCGTAAGGGCGCGCACATTGAGAGACAAGCCCTCAGGACGCTCATGAGCCACCGAAACGGGCGCCAGAGGTACGAACGCTCGCCTAAACGCGCCCGTAGGCGCGCCACCAGCATCGCAATTTTCTTGATGTTCTGCGCCGCCGCAGCCAACAAGCACTGCTCGGCCACCTTGCGCAGCCCGCGCATGCGCGCATAGCGATGCCCATGCAGTTGCTTGGCATCGGCAAAGCTGCGTTCCACCGTCTCCTTGCGCCGCGCGTAAATGCGTCGTCCCCACTCGCTCAGCCGCCTCGCGTCCACCCGCTGCTTGGCGCGCTCCCAGACGTGGCGCGTCACCACCTTCACCGCGTTGGCACTGTTCGTGCACTGTGCTCGTACCGGGCAGCACCGGCATATCCGAGCATCGGATTTGTATTCCCGATAGCCGAGCCGGTTAGTCGTGCTGTACGGCAGCGCCTGTCCCTGCGGGCACACGTACTCGTTGCGGTACGCGTCGTACTGGAACTGCCGTTTGTAGAACAGCCCCGGCTTGTGGTTCGGCGTGCGATAGCCCATCACCCCGGCAATCTCCCGCTCCTCCAGCCCCTGGCACACCGCTGGCGTGAAGTAGCCAGCATCCAGCCCCACCGCTTCCACCTTGAACTCAAAGCGCTCGCGCTGTCGATCCAGCCGCTCCAGATACGGCTGGCTGTCGTGCACCGAGGCCGGCGTCACATGCGTATCGGTAATGATCGCGTGCTTGGCGTCCACCGTGCGGTGGTCCAGATAGAAGAAGCCCTTCGGCTTGTCGTCCCGCACCATGTAGCCGCTGTCCGGATCGGTCCGGCTAATCTTGGTGTCCTTGCTCGACGGCGGCTCATCGTCGTCCCGATTCAGCGGCTTCTTGCCATGCGCGGCCCGGTCCGCATCCACTGCCGCATTGAGCTTCTCCAGATAGGCCGCAGGCGTCTGTTCCAGCTTTACCACGTCGAACTTGTTCTTGTTCGCGTTGGCCTTCAGGTGCGTGCTGTCGGTGTACAGCACACGGCCATCGACCAGACCACGGCCCATCGCCTGGCGCACGATCTCGTCGAAGATCTCCTGATACACCGTCGTGTCCGTGAAGCGTCGGCGGCGATTCTGTGAGAACGTCGACGCATCCGGCACCTTGTCGGTCAGCCGAAACCGGGCGAACCACCGGTAGGCGACGTTGACCTGGACCTCGCGCATCAACTGCCGCTCACTGCGCACCCCAAACAGGTAGCCGATGAACAGCAGCTTGAACATCACCACCGGATCGAGCGCCGGACGACCGTTGTCTGCGCAGTACAGATGCGCGACCTTTTCGCGGATGAATTCGAAATCCACTGCCGCGTCGATCTGGCGCAGCAGGTGGTCCTTCGGCACGAGTTCCTCGAGCGTCACCATCTCGAGTTCGTGCTGCGTGGGCGTCGGGATCTTTAGCATCCTGCTATTAAAAAACAAAACCCTCGCACTTGGCGAGGGTTTGTCAGCAATCTGACGCCGGGCTATTGCCCGGCGTTTTCATTTCGAGGAGGGAGAAAAAATACGAAGTGCGGGCAGGTGTGTGGACGATGCCCGGTCACGACGAACGCTGTTGGCAGCGTTTTGTGACGTGATGCCTGCCGTGCCGTTTTCGGTACAGCCAGGCGCTGACGGCAAGCGTTGTCGTTTCCGTGGCGAGGAGCGTGTACCAGATGGCGTCGCCACCGAAGTGTGCGTCGAGCATCCACAGAATCCCAAGCAGCAGAACCCAGCTTCGCAGCATGGCAATGGCCGCCGACGGGCCAGGGGCTTCGACGGCCGTGAGGTAGCCGGCCACGATCAGGTTGCCTGCCGCGGGCAGAAATGCGAGCGCGTACCAGATCACCGCATGCGCCAGAATCGCCCATGCTTCGCCGCCTGCGGGCAGGAACAGGAAAGTCAGCGGGCGCGCCAGCGTCGCCATCGCGATGGCCACCAGCAGCGAGAACCCCATGACGGCCACAACACCCAACCGGAACGCCCCTTGCAGGGCCTTAGCGTCCTGCGCGCCGCGATAGAAGCTGATCATCGGCTGCATGCTTTGCACGAGCGCAACCATCGTGACCGTTGCGCCGAGGGTCATGTACTCGAGAATCGCGTAGGCTGCGAGACCCGGTTCGCCGAAGTTCGTCAGAATGACGCGGTTGAAGGCGAAGACCGTCACGGCCGGGGCAATGGCGCCGAGAAATTCCGATGCGCCGTTATACATCGCGCGCCACACATGCGTCTGTCCGCCCCCGCCAAATGCATTGCGGGCTGGCACCACCTGCTTGGCGAACACGAAGTGATAGGCGAGCATGAGGCTGCTCGACACCATCATCGACAACCCGGTTGCCAGCGACGCACCGTACATTCCCATTTCGCGCGCGACGATGAGCCAATAGTCGAGCGCCACGTTCGCGAGCGCCCCGAGAAGCATCGCGTACAAACCGAACCGCGCGGCGCACGCGCCCTCCACGCGCAGGAACAACTCCATGGCATAAAGACCATTCGCGAAGAGCACGAACCAGCCCCAGCCCGACAGGTAGGCCGCCACATCGGCTGTGAGGGCGCCTTCGGCGCCCAGCGCCGCGGCGATCTCATGCCGGAAGACGAGCACCGCGGCGCTCATCGCCACCCCCGCCACCAGCATGACCCAAAGGACTTGCGAGAATGCCCGGCGTGCGTCGGCGTGGCGTTGTTCGCCGAGCAAACGCGCAATGAGTGTGGCCCCGCCGACGCCGACCATCACACTGATTGCATACGGCACGTAGAGCAGCGGCACCACCAGATTCAGCGCTGCGAGCGCCTGCTGGCCGACGTAGCGGCCGATAAAGATGCCGTCGATCAGCGTATAGATCGTGTAGACCCAACCGGACAGGATCGTGGGTACGGCGAGAGACGTGAATTCCTTGAGCAGCGACGTCGTCGCGCGCTGCACGTGGTGGTGTTGATTCGTAGATGTGGAAAGAGACATGGTCCCCCCGATGACATCGCACCGCGTCGTTTCGGGACGCGGCTCACCGTGGCTTGCACATCGAAAACTTCAGGGTGGGGAGTGTTGCCGCTCACGCGCAAGCGATGGCGTAAGCGCTCCACCGCGCGGCGTCGCGCCCTGTAGCGGGGGACGCCGGCGGGGCGGTCAGACGGACGGAGGGAACATCGCCTGGTGCAAATGCACCCAGACGACGCCTTGCCGGGAGGCGGAAAAAAGCAGGAAATTCATGATATTGATCATGGTGTCGATCGTTCGTCCCGGACAGGCCGGGCGCGTATGACAGACACCGACCTTCACGCGCGAGTTCCCCGGCGTGTGACGGTCTGACGGGCGGGGGAGGGGGCGATGGCTGTAGCTACCACCATGGGAATCCCGGAACGAACGCGATACGCTTCGCGGCGAACGCCGGACGAAAAAAGGGGCGCCGAAGCGCCCCAACATGGGTCCAGCAAGAAAGTCGGTCGTTGCCGGCGTGCGCCGTTACTGCTGCGCGCCGCCGTTGAACCAGGCAGCAATCTTCTGACGTTCTTCGTCGGTCATCTGGGTCACATTGCCCAGCGGCATTGACTTGAGCGCCACCGATTGCTGATAAATGCGTTGGGCGTTCTGCGAGATTTCGGCCGGGGTGTCGAGCATCACGCCTGCCGGTGCGCTGCCCATCATGGTCGGCTTGGCCGAGTGGCAGGTGGCGCAACGTTGCGTGAGAATCGGCTGAATCTCCGAGAGTTTCACGGCCGGGGCGGCAGTTTCGCCATGGGCGCCCGCGGCCGGGGCCGGCGCGGGACGCGGCGCGGCGAACACGGCAACGCCGGCGAGCAGTGCGGCGCCAGCCACGGGCAGCGCGTACAGATTCTTGCCAGCGTGACGCAGCACGAAGAACTGACGAATCATCGCGCCTGCGGCCATGATGATCGTGAGGATCACCCAGTTGTACGGGTTGCTGTACGTGAACGCGTAGTGGTTGCTGATCATGATGAACACGACCGGCAGCGTGAAATACGTGTTGTGCACCGAGCGTTGCTTGCCGAGCTTGCCCCAGACCGGGTTCGGGACTTCGCCTTTCGCGAGTGCGTCCACGCTCTTGCGTTGCCCCGGAATGATCCAGAAGAAGACATTGGCCGACATCGACGTGGCCATCATGGCGCCCACGATCAGGAACGCGGCACGACCCGCGAAGATGTGCGTCGTGGCAAACGTCGCGGCCACCACGAACAGGGCGACGGCGATGCCGAGCACGCGTTCGTTCTTGCCCAGCAGGCGGCACAGGAAGTCGTAGACGAACCAGCCCCCGATCAGGAACGCCACCGCAAGGCCCACGGCCTGACCCGGTTGCAGATCCATCACGTTCTTGTCGATCAAATAGGTTTGCGGTTGCAGCAGGTACAGTACGCAGAACAGGGCGAAGCCCGAAAGCCACGTGGTGTACGACTTCCACTTCGACCAGTGCAGGTCCTCAGGCATCTGCGGCGGCGAGTTCAGGTACTTCTGCGCGTGGTAGAAACCCCCGCCGTGCACCGACCACATCTCGCCGAATACGCCTTTTTGCTTGTCTTCGGCGGCCTTGGGCGGCTTCAGACCGTTGTCCAGCATCACGAAATAGAACGACTCGCCAATCCAGGCAATGGCGGCCACCACGTGCAGCCAGCGCAGCAACAGATTGACCCAGTCGGTAATAAACGCTTCCATCTTATGTTCTCCTCAACTGCCTGACGTTCACGTTCGCGGTTTAGCTACCGCGATACGTGGAAAAGCTCCACGGCGACACCAGAAGGGGCACGTGGTAATGCTGCGAAGGCTCGGCGATGCCGAAACGCAGGACAACGCGATCGACGAAGCGCGGCGTGGGCACGTTCACACCCTGCGCAGCAAAGTAGTCGCCCGCGTGGAACACAAGCTCATATTCGCCAGTAACGAAGTCTTCGCCTTCGAGCAACGGCTTGTCGCAACGGCCGTCGGCATTGGTCTGCACGTCGCGCAGCGAACGGCGCTCGCCGTCAACGCGCCACAACTCGACACGGATGCCGGCGCCGGGCTTGCCGTGCGATGTATCTAGTACGTGGGTAGTCAGTCGTCCCATGATGTCTATATGAACGCGTCCCGTTTGCAACAGTTTTCGCGTGTTTTGATAGACAGGATGGGCTGCAGCTCTATATCCGGCCTCGATGCAGTCGGTACAGTCGCTGCGGGCCCCTATGAAATTCGCTGACTCGCACCTCATTCTCCCGGCGAGCTCAAAGCTCGAGGCATCATTCAGGTTTAGCGAGTCCCGGTCCTACCTGGCTTGTCATCACACTCGATTGCTGCGCAACCTTTCGACGTTCACCCTGTGTTTAAACGTTAATCCTCTACGCAAGCGCTGCCCGTTTAGACGGGTTTCACGCTCACGTATCCCTTCTGGTACTGCCGGTCATGGGCAAGAACTGCCCAGATCGTTCGCGCCATCTTGTTGGCTAACGCGACGATTACGACATTTTTTGGCCGCCGCTTCTGGATTTGTTCGACCCACTCACCGGGCTCTTTCGCATGCGTCAGCACAGATCGTGCACCGTGAATCAGCAGGGTGCGCAGATATGTGTCGCCGCGCTTTGATATGCCATGCAAGTTCACCTTGCCGCCCGAACCCGTCTGCTTCGGCACGATCCCAACCCACGCGGCAAACTCTCGTCCCGAACTGAACGCTTTCGCATCTCCCATCATCGCGACAGCTGCTGTTGCCGTCAGTAATCCAACACCGGGAATCTCGCTGATGGCCTTGACCGCCTTATCCTCTTTCTTCCACTCGCGCATCCGACGCTCGATCTCAGCGATCTGCTCATCAAGCTTCTCCAGTCCGTTCCACTGCGCGCGAAACGTATCGATCAGCACGGCAGGCAAACGCTCCGCAATCCGTTCGAGCACAGCGGGTATTTCCTTATCGAGCTTCGCCCGACTCTTGCCCATCACTTCACCGTATTCCGTTAGCAGCCCTCGCAGAGCATTAATCTGCATCGTGCGAAATTTGATCAGTTGCTGTCTCATCCGGTGCAGCCCCAGCATGGCTTGCTGCATTTCGGTCTTTACTGCGACCGGCTTGCCCGGCTGCTGCACGGCCAGCCAGATCGCCTTCGCATCAGCCGCATCGCTCTTGTTCCTGATGTTGAAAGCCTTTACGAACTCCCCCGGCATCAGCTTCACCTCGTGGCCCAGCTTCGCGAGTTGCCGGGCCCAGTGGTGCGCACCACCGCACGCTTCCATCCCGATCAGGCACGGCGCTCGGTTCGCAAAATGCTCAAGGAACTTTGCCCGCTTGATCGGCTTGTTCACGATCTCGCCAGTTTCCTGATCGACGTAATGCACTTGGAACACACTTTTCGCGATGTCTACACCCACTGCCGTACAATTCACTCGGATCCTCCGGTTGCTTTGGAAAACTTCGTATTTTCCACTTTGGGCACATCGATGCCGTTGGCCCGTGAGGATCCACCTTCCTTTGCTCACTCGGTCACGGGGTGGGACGCGTTCATTTCATTCTCCTGTGATGGATGGGTGCATTGTAGGGAGATGGCGGCCCGGCAACGCGCGCAATACCAAAGATAAAAACGTGCACATACCCTGTCACGCCGGACAAAAAGCCGAAGCCCGTCAAGCGGCACGTCAATATGGCATGGGGACGTCTCAAGCGTACGTCGCATGCGCGGGAATTGGGATTTTTGGGAGCGCTATCCGGTTTCGTTATCGCGGATATAACGATATTCGTATGACCCGTTATCGCAGCAGGAGACACGTCGCCCGGAAAGCCCAATGGTTACGTGGATCCTTGGGGAAAACCCGAAACGCATAATAAGCATTCATGCATACGTTCCATGAAAAAAACACTATAGCCGTGGGTGGTCTTGCCGCAAAAGGCGTCGACCTGCACCATTGAGTCACCCTAAAAATAGACATCAAACAGCCCCCCGAGGGACGGAGACGCAATGAGTGTGACGACTAACGCCGTGGATCCGGTCGACGAGCGACTGCCGATCGGAAAATTGTTCATGCTGGGCCTGCAACACGTTTTGGTCATGTATGCGGGGGCGGTCGCCGTGCCCCTCATCATTGGCGGCGCTCTTGGACTGCCCAAGGACCAGATTGCGTTTTTGATTTCCGCCGACCTGATGTGCTGCGGCATCGCCACGCTGATCCAGAGCGTTGGCATCGGCCGCTTCGGTATTCGCATGCCTGTCATCATGGCCGTGACGTTCGCGGCCGTCGGTCCCATGCTCGCGATCGGCACCAATCCCTCGCTCGGCCTGCCCGGCATCTTCGGGGCGACGATTGCCTCCGGCATCATCGGCACCCTGATTGCGCCGCTCGTCGGCAAGCTCCTGCGGTTCTTTCCGCCCATCGTCACGGGCATCGTCATTACGTCCATCGGTCTGACGATCATCGGCGTAGGCATCAACTGGGCGGCCGGCGGCGTGGGTAACCCCGACTATGGCGATCCCGTCTACCTCGGTGTGTCGTTCGCGGTGCTTATCTTCATCTTGCTGGTCACGCGCTTCGTGAAGGGCTTCTTCTCGAACATCGCCGTGCTGCTGGGCATTCTGTTCGGTTTCGTGATTGCGCTGATGCTGCACAAAGTGAATTTCGACGGTCTCGATCAGGTGAAGTGGTTCGACATCGTGTTGCCGTTCCATTTCGGCATGCCGGTATTCGATCCGTGGGCGATTCTCACGCTCACCATCGTGATCCTCATCACGTTCATCGAGTCGACGGGCATGTTCCTCGCGCTGGGGGAAATCGTCGGCAAACCGGTCGACGAAAAGACACTGGTGGCCGGGCTGCGTGTGGATGGCGTGGCGACCGTGATCGGCGGGTTGTTCAATACGTTCCCGCACACCTCGTTCTCGCAAAACATCGGTCTCGTGGGTGTAACGGGGGTGAAGAGCCGCTGGGTGTGCGCTGCCGCCGGGGTCATCCTGCTGGTATTCGGCCTGATTCCGAAAATGTCGGTGGTCGTGGCGTCGATTCCCCAGTTCGTGCTGGGCGGCGCAGGCGTCGTCATGTTCGGCATGGTGCTCGCCACGGGCATCAAGATCCTGTCCAAGGTCGATTACGCGCACAACCGCTACAACCTGTATATCGTAGCAATCAGCATCGGTATGGCGATGATCCCGGTCGCGTCGAACAAGTTCTTCGCAAAGATGCCGGAACAGCTCGCACCGCTGCTGCATAGCGGAATTCTGCTTGCCACACTGTCTGCCGTGATTCTTAACGCCTATTTCAATGGTTTCAAAACCCCCGTGGCGGATGCCCATGGCAGGAAGAATGGCTCGGGCATGGGGTTGGAGGCGCACTGATGAAAACGCTGCTCGTCAAGAATGCCGAAGTGCTCGTGACGATGGACGCCGGCCGCCGCGAGATCGCCCGCGGCGGGCTGTACGTCGAGGGCAACCGGATCGTGGCCGTCGGCACCAGCGACAGTCTGCCGGCGAGTGCGGACGAAGTGATCGATCTGACCGGGCACGTTGTGATTCCCGGTCTCGTCAATACGCACCACCACATGTACCAGAGCCTCACGCGCGCGATTCCGGCTGCGCAGGATGGCGAGCTTTTCAACTGGCTGACAAACCTCTACCCGGTGTGGGCAAATCTCACGCCGGAGATGATCCGTGTCTCGACGAAGACGGCGATGGCCGAACTGCTGCTCTCCGGGTGTACCACGTCGAGCGACCATCTCTACATCTATCCGAACGGATGCAAGCTGGACGACAGCATCGAAGCCGCCGCCGAGATCGGCATGCGCTTTCATGCGAGCCGGGGAAGCATGAGCGTGGGGCAGAGTCAGGGCGGCTTGCCGCCGGACCGCGTGGTCGAGCGCGAAGACGACATTCTCAGAGACACCCAGCGACTTATCGAGACGTATCACGACGAAGGCCGTTACGCGATGTTGCGTGTGGTGGTGGCCCCGTGCTCGCCGTTCTCCGTGAGCCGCGACCTGATGCGCGAGTCGGCGACGATGGCGCGCCACTATGGCGTGTCGCTGCACACCCATCTTGCCGAGAACGTCAACGATATCGCCTACAGCCGCGAGAAGTTCGGCATGACGCCGGCGCAGTACGCGCAGGATCTGGGCTGGGTCGGCCACGATGTCTGGCATGCCCACTGCGTCCAGCTCGACGATGCGGGCATTGCGCTATTCGCGAAGACCGGCACGGGCGTGGCGCATTGCCCATGTTCGAACATGCGGCTTGCGTCGGGCATTGCCCCGATTCGACGCATGCGCGACGCCGGTGTGCCCGTCGGGCTCGGCGTGGACGGCTCGGCGTCGAACGACGCCGCGAGCCTGATCAACGAAGCGCGTCAGGCGCTGCTGCTCCAACGGGTGGGCTTCGGCCCGAGTGCCATGACGGCGCGCGAGGCGCTGGAGATCGCGACCGTGGGCGGCGCGCGTGTACTCGGGCGCGACGATATCGGCGTGCTCGCCGAAGGCATGGCCGCAGACTTCGTGGCGTTCGACACGCGCGGTGTGGGCATGGCCGGCGGCTTGCACGATCCGGTCGCCTCGCTCGTCTTCTGTAATCCTGGACAAGCCGCGTACAGCGTGGTGAACGGACGGGTGGTGGTGCGCGAAGGGCGTCTCGAGACGCTCGACCTGCCGGCGCTCGTCACGCGTCACAACGCGCTGGCGCGGCAACTGGCCGAGGCTTCCCGATAAGGCGTTGTCACACCGGCCGCATATTCATGGTGTGTGGCCGAGCGTGGCAATGGGCAAACGGGAAGTCGGGGTGGCGTGCCTGTGCATGGGGCGCGCCGCCGTGCGGTTCGGCGGAGCGGTGGGGGCCGCTCCGCCGGTAAAACCGGTGAATGCCCGTGAATGCCTGTGAATGCGGAAATTACGGCTGCGTACGCGATTCGAGCAGCGTGCGCGTGGCGTCCGAAATCACGCTGCGCAGCCAGCGAACTTCATCCGAGTAGTGCGTGCGCTCGTGCCACAACTGGTAGTACTGCATGGGCGGGAAGTCGATCGGCGCTTCGAGTACCGTCAGCGGCAGGAACTCTGCGTAATGATCGGCAAACAGGCGTGTCGTCGTAAAAATCAAATCGGATTTCAGCAGCACGTACGGCGCGAGATTGAAGTACGGGATCGTCACGACCACGTTGCGCTTCAGGCGCTCGCGCGCAAGATGCATGTCGATCGCGCCGCGTTGCGCGACGGAATAGGGCGTCGGTGCGAGGTGCGGGCTACCGAGATACTGTTCCAGTGTCAGCCCGCGCTTGGCATACGGATGGCTATTGCGCACCAGACACACGATTTGATCCACGAACAGATTCGAGAGGTGAAGCTGCTCGGGCGGTTCGGGCCAGTTTCCGATGACGATGTCGACTTTGCCGTCTTCGAGCGCGTGTTCGTAATCGAATGCCGGGCCGAGCGAGTGCAGTTCGAGCTGTGCGTTGGGCGCTTGTTGCCGGAAGCGCTCGACGACCGTCGGCACGAAAAGCGTATTCAGGTAGTCGGGGGAGCCGATACGGAACGTGCGCACCGTCGTGGCCGGATCGAAGTTCGATTGCTGGACCGTGATGCGTTCGATCTCTCGCAGCGCATTCTGCGTGGGCTCCAGCAGCGACTGACCGTATTCGGTCGGCACCATCCCCGATTTGCCACGTACCAGCAACGGATCGCCGGTAATGTCGCGCAAACGGCGCAGGGCAGCGCTGATGGCCGGCTGCGACTGGTTCAGCTTGACGGCCGCACGCGTCACGCTGCGCTCGATCAACAGGGTGTGAAGAACGCGCAGCAAATAGGTGTCAATCGGTTCGCGGTTTTGGCTCATGAGAAATATAACGATCCGAATATGCCGGACCCTGTAGTGCATAAGGAAATCATTATGAAGGACAAGCTCGAACGTCTCTATAGCGGAAAGTCCCTATCACCGAAATAGAGGCTGGCCATGCATCGCATCGTCGGTCAGGTGACGTCGGATGGCGGGTTATTGACACACGCTCGACATTTCTACGCGAATTGGGTATTTTCGGACCGCCCAGGCCCCAACTCAGACTCAGTCAGACTTCGCCAGTGACCTTTTCCATGCAACCGACACCACGTCTGGCGCTGACCGGCATTACCAAACGCTATCCGGGCGTGGTGGCCAATGACGATATCGCCTTGAGCGTGCTTCCCGGCGAAATCCATGCCGTACTCGGCGAGAACGGCGCCGGCAAGAGCACCTTGATGAAGATCATCTACGGCGCGGTGCGCCCCGATGCCGGGGAAATTCGCTGGGAAGGGCAGCCGGTCGGCATCGAGAGCCCGGCTGCGGCGCGCAAGCTCGGCATCGGCATGGTGTTCCAGCATTTCTCACTGTTCGAGACGCTGACCGTTACCGAGAACATCTCGCTCGCGCTCGACGACGCCGGTCACGATTTGAGGGCGCTCGCAAATCGTATTCGCGAGGTGTCGGCGCAGTATGGCCTGGACATCGATCCGCAACGGCATGTGCACAGTCTGTCTGTAGGCGAGCGTCAGCGCGTGGAAATCGTGCGCTGCCTGTTGCAGAACCCGCGTCTGCTTATCATGGACGAACCGACCTCCGTGCTCACGCCGCAGGCCGTCCAGAAGCTTTTCTCGACGTTGCGCCGGCTCGCCGCCGAAGGGTGCAGCATCGTCTACATCAGTCACAAGCTCGACGAAATTCGCGATCTGTGCGACCGCGCGACCGTGCTGCGGGGCGGGCGCGTGTCCGGACATGCCGTGCCGCGCGACGAAACGGCGCAGACGCTCGCGCAGATGATGATCGGCCGGGCGTTGCCGAGCATCGAGCGCCGGGCGCATTCGCCGGGCGACGTGCGGCTCTCGCTGCGCAATCTGTCGATGACCAGCGAAGACCCGTTCGGAACGTCGCTGCACGAGCTCAGTCTCGACGTTCACGCCGGGGAGATCGTCGGGATTGCGGGCGTGTCCGGCAATGGGCAGGCTGAATTGCTGGCGGCGCTCTCCGGCGAGGCGCGCGCGCCACACGCGCAGGCCATTGCGCTCAACGACCGTGACGTCGGGCGCATGGGCGCGGCCGCCCGCCGGCGCCTCGGGCTGGCGTTCGTGCCCGAGGAGCGTCTGGGACGCGGGGCGGTGCCGAGTATGTCGCTCACGGAGAATGCGCTGCTGGGCGCCTCCGGCACGGCGCATCTCGGACTCTTGCGTGGCGGCTGGATTCGCCGCGGCACGCTGCGCAAGTTCGCTTCGCTGTGCATCGAGCGGTTCAACGTGAAGGCCGGTGGGCCGGACACGGCGGCGCAAAGCCTGTCCGGCGGCAACCTGCAGAAGTTCATCGTCGGGCGAGAAATCCTCCAAGAGCCCAGGGTGTTGGTGGTGGCGCAGCCGACGTGGGGCGTCGACGTCGGCGCGGCGGCTTTCATTCGTCAGCAATTGCTGGACTTGTCGGCACGTGGGGTTGCCGTGCTGGTGCTGTCCGAGGAACTCGACGAACTGTTCGAGATATGCGACCGGATCACGGTGCTGGCGCAGGGACGTTTGTCGCCGGTTCGCAAGCCCGAACAGACCGACGCCCGCGAAATCGGCTTGTGGATGGCGGGGATATTCCCCGGTGGCCCGGGCGAGCGCGCTGCCTGACGGAGCGCGCCATTTTTCGTCTGTCCGGCCCCATTGGCATGACCTGCGATCCCGGTTTTGGCGGTCTCGCCGGTGTCGGCAGGACACCGATACCGTAACGTTTTCTTCGATTCCCAGACACCATGTTCGATTTCACGCTTGAGCCACGGCCAAGTCCCTCCCGCATCATGCGGCTTGCCATGCCGCTGGTGGCCACGCTCGTTACGCTCGTCGGCGGCGTGTTGATTTTCAGCTTTCTCGGCAAGAACCCGGCTCAGGCGATGGCGGCGTTCTTTCTTGCGCCGGTCAGTAGTCTGAACGGCTGGTCGGAGCTGCTGCTCAAGGCGTCACCCCTGTGCCTGATCGCGTTGGGGCTGGCGATCGGCTATCGCGCGAACGTCTGGAACATCGGCGCGGAAGGTCAATTGTTGCTCGGGGGCATCTTCGCATCGGGCGTCGCGATCCACTTCGACGGACATGGCGGCCCGTGGCTGCTGCCTTTGATGATGGCGGCCGGCGCGCTCGGCGGCATGTTGTGGGCCGCCATCCCCGCGCTGCTGCGGGTGCGCTTTAACGCCAACGAGATTCTCGTGAGCCTGATGCTGACCTACGTGGCTACGCAATTACTAATCTATCTTGTCAGCGGTCCGTGGCAGGATCCGCACGGCATGAATTTCCCGCAGTCGATCAACTTCGGCCGCGACGCGTTGTTCCCGCGCTTGTTCGGCGACTGGCACTGGGCGAGCTGGCGCGGCACGCGTCTGAACGCATCGGTCTTCATGGCGGTGCTCGCGGTACCGGCCGCGTGGTGCTTCATGCGCAAGAGTTTTGCGGGGTACCGGATGGAAGTCGGGGGTCTTGCGCCGCTCGCGGCACGCTACGCCGGCTATTCGGAGCCGCGCGCCGTGTGGCTGGCATTGCTCATCGGCGGTGCAGCGGCCGGGCTTGCGGGCACCGGCGAGGTGGCGGGACCCGTGGGCCAATTGCAGGCGACGTGGGCGCCCGGCTATGGCTTTACCGCCATCATCGTGGCGTTCGTCGGCCGTCTGCATCCCGTGGGGATCGTGCTGGCAAGCTTGCTCATGGCGCTGCTATACCTTGGTGGCGAAGCGGTACAGACTTCGCTTCAATTGCCCAAGGCCATCAGCGGTGTGTTCCAGGGGCTGTTGCTGTTCAGCCTGCTGGGGTGCGATGTTTTCGTGAATTACCGTTTGCGTCGTCGCGCTCGCGCGCTCACGCGAGACGCCTGAGGAGCGCCGCATGAACTGGATCAATTTGCTCACGCCGCTGGCCGCAAGCGCTGTGATCGCCGCCATTCCGCTGATGCTGGCGGCGCTGGGCGAACTGGTAACGGAGAAGTCCGGCGTTCTCAATCTCGGCGTGGAAGGCACGATGCTCATGGGCGCGATCGGCGCATTTGCGGTGACCGTGCAGACCGGCAGCCTCTGGCTTGGCGTGCTCGCGGGCATTGCCGCGGGTGTGGCCATGTCGGCCATTTTCGCCTGGCTCACTCTCTCGTTGATGGCCAATCAGGTCGCGACCGGTCTCGCGCTGACCATCTTCGGCATCGGTCTGTCGGCCTATATCGGGCGGCCGTACACCGACGCGACGATTCCGCTGCTCGCCGACATGCCGATTCCGGGGTTGTCGTCGATCCCGGTACTCGGGCCGTCGATCTTTTCGCTCAACCCGCTGGGCTACCTCTCGGCGCTGCTGCTTGTGGCAATCGCGTGGTTTCTGTACCGTTCGCGCGCCGGGCTGGTGCTGCGCTCGATCGGCGAGGCGCCTTCGGTGGCGCATGCCATCGGCTATCCGGTGGTGCGGATTCGCTATCTCGCGACGCTGTTCGGCGGGGCGATGTCGGGCCTCGCGGGCGCTTATTATTCCGTCGGCTATCTACGTTTGTGGCAGGAGAACCTGACTGCCGGACGCGGGTGGATCGCGCTGGCGCTGGTCGTGTTCGCGACGTGGCGGCCGGGTCGCACGGCGCTGGGGGCAATGCTGTTCGGCGTGGTGATGGCACTGCAATTTCAGGCGCAGGCGATGGGGATTCGCGTCCCGTCGCAGGCGCTGGCGAGCCTGCCGTATCTCGCGACCATCGTCGTGCTGGTCATCATCTCGCGCAATCGTCAGACGATTCGTCTGAATGCACCGGCCTCGCTGGGCAAGCCGTTCTTTGCCGGGTCCTGAGCGTGGCGTGGGTGCATGGCCGGCGGGCAACGGGGAGCGGCAAGCAGCACAAGAATTCAACCGAAACAATCGATCACGAGGAGAAAATCGATGCGACGTAAAGTCCTGATCACGATGGCAAGCCTGGCGGCCGCCATGCTGGTTTGCGCCTGCGGCAAGCAGGAAAACACCACGGCAAACGCGTCGGCGGCGGCGTCCGACGCCCAAGCGTCGGCGGCGTCGGCGAGTAAGGGCCCGATGGGTGTGGCGTTCGTCTATATCGGAAACCCGGGCGATGCCGGCTGGACCTACGCTCACGAGCAGGGCGCGAAGGCCGTCGAGGCAAAGTTCGGCGACAAGGTCACGGTGACCCGGGTCGAGAACGTGCCGGAAGGCGCGGACTCGGAACGTGTGTTCCGCGATCTGGCGAGCAAAGGCAACAAGCTGGTGTTCGGTACGTCGTTCGGTTACATGGATTCGATGGTCAAGACAGCCGCGGACTTTCCCGATGTGACGTTCGAGCACGCCACGGGCTTCAAGTCGGCACCGAACCTCGGCACGTACGATGTCCGCACGTATGAAGGCGCACATCTGGCCGGCGTGGTCGGCGGTCATGTGACGAAGTCGAACGTGATCGGCTACGTGGCGTCGGTGCCGATTCCCGAAGTGATCCGCAACATCGACGCCTTCACCATCGCTGCGCGCGAAGTCAATCCGAAAGTCAAGGTCAAGGTTGTCTGGATCAATAGCTGGTTCGATCCGGGCAAGGAGCGTCAGGCTGCGGAATCGCTGGTCGGGCAGGGCGCGGACGTGCTGATGCAGAACGTCGATTCGGCTGTCGTCATGCAAGTGGCCGAGGAGAAGAAGATCCACGCCTTCGGCTGGGATTCGGACATGAGCAAGTTCGGTCCGAACGCTCACCTCGCGTCGGCAGCGATCGACTGGAGCAAGTATTACCTGCGCACCGTCGACGAAGTCATGAAGGGCACGTGGAAGAACGCGCCTGTCTGGGGCGGCATCAAGGAGGACGAGATCAATCTCGTGGCCCTCAACGACACGGCCGTGCCGGAAGCGGCACGCAAGGCCGTGACGGCACGTCACGACGCGATCCGCGACGGCAAGTACGATCCGTTCACCGGTCCGATCAAGGGGCAGGACGGCAAGGAGATCGTGCCGGCCGGCAAGACGCTGAACGACGACGAGAAGCACCAGATCAACTGGTTCGTGGAAGGCGTCGAGGGTTCGCTGCCGAAGCCATAACCCGAGGCAAGGCCGGACCGGGCGCCCGTGCTGCCGTGCGCGGCGCGGCGCCCCATGAAACGCCGCCGGTGTTGCCGGCGGTTTTTTTGTGGGCGGACGGTTTGCGAACGGGTCGTGCCGTGTGACTTCGCGAATAGGCGGGTTCCCATGCGGAAGGGTTGGACCGGGGGCGCGTGACACGCATCGGTGCTAAAATGTCAGGTTTCGTGGCGCAATTTCGTGCCGCCGCACCTCATCACCCGGATACCGCCTGTGCTGTCTACCGCCAATATCACGATGCAATTCGGCGCCAAGCCGCTCTTCGAGAACATCTCCGTCAAGTTCGGCGGGGGCAACCGCTATGGCCTGATCGGCGCGAACGGCTGCGGCAAGTCGACGTTCATGAAGATTCTCGGCGGCGATCTCGAGCCGAGCGCCGGCAACGTCATGCTCGAACCCAACGTGCGTCTGGGTAAGCTCAAACAGGACCAGTTCGCGTACGAAGACATGCGTGTGCTGGACGTCGTGATGATGGGGCACACCGAGATGTGGGCAGCCATGAGCGAGCGCGACGCGATCTACGCCAATCCGGAGGCGACCGACGACGACTACATGCACGCCGCCGAACTCGAAGCGAAGTTCGCCGAGTACGACGGCTACACGGCCGAAGCGCGTGCGGGCGAACTGCTGCTGGGCGTGGGCATTCCGACGGATCAGCATCAGGGCCCGATGAGCAATGTCGCGCCGGGCTGGAAGCTGCGTGTGCTGCTCGCGCAGGCGCTGTTTTCGAATCCGGATGTGCTGTTGCTCGACGAGCCGACCAACAACCTGGACATCAACACGATCCGCTGGCTGGAAGATGTGCTCAACGAGCGCAACTCCACCATGATCATCATTTCGCACGATCGCCACTTCCTGAACGCCGTGTGCACGCACATGGCCGATATGGACTACGGCACGCTGAAGATCTACCCGGGCAACTACGACGACTACATGCTGGCCTCGGCACAGGCCCGCGAGCGCCAGATGGCGGCCAACACGAAGGCGAAGGAACGCATTACCGACCTGCAGGACTTTGTGCGTCGCTTCTCGGCGAACAAGTCGAAGGCGCGTCAGGCGACGAGCCGTCTCAAGCAGATCGAGAAGATCAAGGTCGAGGACATCAAGCCGTCGTCACGTCAGAACCCATTCATCCGCTTCGAATTCGAGAAGAAGCTGCACAACCTCGCGTTCGAATTCGAGGGTATTTCCAAGTCGTACGACCGTCAGATTTTCAAGAACTACTCGGGCGCCGTGCGCGCGGGCGAACGTGTGGCCATCATCGGTGAGAACGGTGCGGGCAAGACGACCCTGCTGCGTAGTCTCATGGCGGATCTGGCCCTCGACGCAGGCACGGTGAAATGGGCCGAGAACGCGAACATCGGTTATTTCCCGCAGGACACGTCCGAGGCGTTTCCGGAAGACCAGACGCTGACCGACTGGATGGCGCAGTGGGGCAAGGAGGGCGACGACGATCAGGTGATTCGCGGCTCGCTTGGCCGTCTGTTGTTCGGCGGCGACGATGTGGGCAAGTCCGTGCGAGTGCTCTCCGGCGGGGAGAAGGGGCGCATGATCTGGGGCAAGCTGATGCTGGGCCGTCACAACGTCATGATGATGGACGAGCCGACCAACCACATGGACATGGAATCGATCGAGTCGCTTCAGATCGCGCTCGACAAGTATCCGGGCACGCTCGTCTTTGTCTCGCATGACCGTGAATTCGTGTCGGGGCTGGCCACGCGCATCATCGAAGTGAAGAGCGACGGTACGCTGGTCGATTACGCCGGTACATACGAGGAATATCTCGCCAGCCAGGGCGTGGAAGTCTGACGCAGGGCACGCACGGCGCGTATTTCCCGGTAATTCGTCGACAGGGCGCTTGCATGGCAGGCGCCCTGTTTGCGTTTACTGCATTTACGCGGCAACGATGGGGAAACGATGGCGTCCGGTTACCGTCTCGGAAAACGGGAAGAGGCGGATCGGAATCGACCGATTTCATCCTTGGCATGAGAAGCGGGGCGGTGAGCGGACTACAATGGCCGTTCGTCAGTGGTTCGCTATTCATCGGTTGCTCAGACGCGAGCAGGAGGCATTGCATGAAGACGTACGACAGGTTTTTCATTGACGGACGGTGGGTAACACCGGTCGGGCGCGGCACGCTGGACGTTTTTCATTCGGCCGACGGCAGGCTGATGGGCCGCATTCCCGAAGGTGCCGCCGAAGACGCGCAAGCCGCCGTTGCGGCCGCGCGCAAGGCACGTGACACGTGGGCGGCCACACCGGCGGCCGAGCGTGCCGGTTACCTGCGCAAGATCGCTGCGGGCCTCAAGGCACGCACCGACGAACTGGCGCAGGTCATGACGGGTGAGACGGGCATGCCGATCAAGCTCGTGCGTGCCATTCAGGTCGGTGGTCCTGTGTACCACTGGAACAACTACGCGGAACTGGCGGAAACGTTCGAATTCGAGGCGCGCGTGGGTAATTCGCTCGTGGTGCGCGAGCCGGTGGGGGTGGTCGGTGCGATTACGCCGTGGAACTATCCGCTTAACCAGATCACGTTGAAAGTGGCGCCTGCGCTGGCGGCGGGCTGCACCGTTGTGCTGAAGCCATCGGAGGTGGCGCCGTTCAATGCCTTCATTCTGGCCGAGGTCATTGCCGAAGCCGGATTGCCGGCGGGCGTTTTCAATCTGGTGACGGGGCTGGGGCCGGTCGTCGGCGAGGTGCTCGCCCGGCATCCGGACGTCGACATGGTGTCGTTTACCGGTTCGACGCGTGCGGGCAAGCGCGTGTCGGAAGTGGCGTCGCAAACGGTCAAACGTGTGGCGCTGGAGTTGGGGGGCAAGTCGGCGTCGGTCATTCTCGACGATGCGGATCTTGCGGTTGCGGTGAAAGGCACGCTTAACGCCTGCTATTTGAACTCGGGGCAGACTTGCTCGGCTCACACGCGCATGCTGGTGCCGGCATCGCGCTATGACGAGATCAAGGCGCTGGCGAAGGACGCCGTGGCGCGTTTCACGCTGGGGGATCCGCGTGAGGAAACAACGCGTCTCGGGCCGCTGGCTTCCGCGGCACAGCAAGAACGTGTGCAAACGTATATCCGCAAGGGGTTGTCCGAAGGTGCTGAGTTGATCGCCGGGGGAGACGCGGTGCCGGCAGGTTTCGAGGCGGGCTTTTTCGTGCAGCCGACCGTGCTCGGGCGCGTAACGCCGGATGCCACGGTAGCGCAAGAAGAGATTTTTGGCCCTGTACTATCGATCATTACGTATCAGGATGAGGCCGATGCGGTGCGCATCGCCAACGACTCCATCTACGGTCTGGGCGGGGCCGTATGGTCAGGCGACGAGGCGCGCGCCGTGCGCGTGGCGCGTCAGATCCGGACCGGGCAGGTGGACATCAACGGCGGGGAGTTCAATGTGCGGGCCCCGTTCGGCGGTTTCAAGCAATCGGGGCACGGACGTGAAAACGGCGTGTACGGCTTCGAGGAGTTTCTTGAGTACAAGTCGCTCCAGTTCAAGTCTGCGAAGTCGTAGAACTGCTGTCGCAAAAGCGCATCGCCGTGCCGTCGCGGGTGATGCGCTCCCACACCGCTGCCTTCTCCGCTTCGGTGAAGAACACCCAGTTGGAGACTTCGTAGGCGGTGCGGCCGCAGCCTTTGCAGACGTCGTCGAAAAGTGTCGAGCAAACGCCAATGCAAGGGCTGTCGGGACGGTCGTGCAATTCGGACATAGGAAGGCGGATTCGGCCTGCCGCAGCGGGCATGTTGAAAGACGGAGCCATTATCGCATCGATGGCCGGATGGCTTTCGAATCTCCCTACGACGGGGTGCGAGTGGTGGACATCTCCGCCGATTTCCGCTTAGGCGGGTGCAATCTTCGATAGGTAACGATCTTTATGCTGCGTAGCTGGCAACTGTTTGCGCTGGGCTCGGCGTTCTTCGCGGCGCTCACGGCGATTTTCGGCAAGCTCGGGGTGACGCAGGTCAATTCGAACATGGCCACGCTGATTCGCACCGTCATTATTTTCGGCGTCACGCTGGCAATCGTCGGCATGCGCGGCGAATGGCAGCGGCCCACCAGCCTGAGCGCCAACACGTGGGTATTCCTGGTCTTGTCGGGTATCGCAACGGGATTGTCGTGGCTATGCTATTTCCGGGCGCTGCAATTGGGACCGGTGTCGGGCGTCGCACCGCTCGACAAGTTGAGCGTGGCCATGGCGATGCTGATCGGCTGGGTGGTGCTGGGTGAACCGTTCTCGCTGAAGGAGGCGTTGGGCGGGGCGTTGATTCTCGCAGGAGCGTTGGTGCTGGTGTTATGAACCGGCGGGGGCGATCGGATGATCCGTCGTCCCCGGCATGGGGCGATGGCCGGTCGTTACCGTTACCAGCGGAACACGCTGTAGCCGATGCGAACCTGTGACGGCGAATGGCGATTGTAGTCGAGCATGTCTTCACCGTAGCCGGTGAAGTACCCGAGCCAGATGTAACCGCCGGTGCCCGGGATGAGCTTGCCCAGAGGGTAGGTCACCTGCACGTCCACGCTGCCGTAGTTGCGCTTCATGCCCTTGCGGAAAGTGGCGCCGACCTGCCAGCCGTTCGGTTTGCCCCATAGCACGAGCAAATCCATGTAGCCGCGGTAATTCTGGATGTCGGGATTGTCCTTCTTCTCCACATAGGCGTAGAGCTTCGGTGCCACCGTCCAGTGATATTCCGACGGATTGCCGAACGTGAGGATCGGCTTGACGAAGACGGTGTTGATGCTGCGAGAGTCGTCGCCGGCCTTGCCGTTGGACTCGTGCTCGATACCGGCGGCCACGCCCAATGAAGAGAACCAGCCAGCGCGCACGCCGGTATCGGGAATGTAATAGAACAGGCTGGGCCGGTAGTTGGAGTCGCGAAATGGTGCCGATTCAGCCTCCAGGTCCCATATCGACAACTGTGTGTAGCCGAAGTACAGATTGTCGAGGAAGGACTTCGACGCCGGGTTGTCAGGCTTCAGAATGTGGAACTTGAAGCTTAGCTGGAAGCGCGCGTTGGTGTCGCCGTTCTTTCCGAAGGCGATGTACATCGGCTCGTGTGAGGAAATACGGGCGAATTCGGCATCGGACGTGGGGGCAATCGCGTCGGGAGACGCCGCAGCGCCAACCCCCGACGCAGGTGCCGCGGCCAAGGCAGTGGCGCCAGGTGCCCCGGCTGTGCTGCCGGTCGTCCCGCCGCTTACCCCACCTTGTGCGGGCAGCGGGGCGGCGGCGACCATCGGCTCGGCGGGGGCGGCACGATCGAGGACGATGGTTGTGGTCGAGGCATCCCAGTCGACGGGCTCGATGCGGACGGTGCCCCGCAGTTCCGTTGGTAGTACTGCGGAATAGGAGATCCGGCGGAACTGGCCGTTGGCGAGCGTCACCTGCGCGGGCGCCACCGCTTCTCGCTTGAGGTGCAGCAGCGTGGGCTTGAAGTCGTCGTTGGAAATGCGAACGACGATTGCATCCGGCAGCTTGATCGTTTTGCGCCCCGGCGAGTCCTGCGTGACCAGAAGGTTCAGTTGCAACGGTGCGCCGCCGCTCAGCGCACGCGGCGGTTGCAGGAGCGAGAGATCGGCGCGCGCAGCACCGCTCAGGGCCAGGCACAGGGCGGCCGCGCCGAACTGGATAGCGCGAAGCGGCGATGGGGCGAATGTCGCGAGATTCGTCTTGGGCATCGGTCCGGTCTGAGTTGGCGACTTCAGGCCGGGATGCCTGAAGTCGGTTACGTCCCGCCCCGGGTAAGCACCCGGAGGTCGGATTCGCGGGCGCAGCGATCGCGTCCGCGAGATTTGGCCAGGTACAGCGCTGCGTCGGCGCGTTGCAGCCACGCATTGTCGTCGTCTCCCGCATGCCATTGGGCCACGCCGGCACTTATCGTGAACTTTAGCGAACGGCCGTCGACATCGATGCGCGCTGCGCGAACCGCCTCGCGCAAGCGTTCGGCGGCGTCAAAGGCCCGTGCCTCGGTAGCGCCACTCAGGATAATAGCGAATTCTTCGCCGCCCAAACGACCGCAAATGTCATCTTCGCGTAACGAATCGTGACAAAGACGCACGAACGTGGCCAATACCGTATCGCCCAGCGCATGGCCCCAGGTGTCGTTGATGTGCTTGAAATGGTCGAGGTCGACGAGGATGACGCATGTCGGCATGTCGGCGGCCTGCGCCTGCGTGACCTCGGTACGCAGGCGCTTGAGGAAGTGAGCTCGCGACAGGGCGCCCGTGAGGGCGTCGTATTTGACCTCATGCTCGAGAGCGGCGTTTTTGGCAAGCGTGTCGGACAGGTGGAGTTTCTCGCGGCGCACATAGCGAATCAGCAGGTACACCACGCCTGCCGAACTCAGCAGTAGCGCGAAAACGAGCGCGGCGTAGCGACGCCGTTCGATGGACAGGCTGCCCAGTGTCGGTGCTTCGCTCATGGTGTAGATCACCATTTCGCCGTCCGACGACGCTTCGGCCTCCAGCAGATACGGCTGATTGTCGGGGCGCACGCGCACCAGTCGCGCCCGATGTGTGCTTTCGTCATCGTCCGGCTGGAGCTGCAGGAAGTCGGGAGTGCCGGGGGCGAGATCGTAGTTTTCGATCGGCACGACCGTGAAATCTTCCTGTTGATAAAGGTGGTGGCGCTCGGCGCGCGAGAGATTGAACACGGCGGCGCCGGGCACGGCAAGGCCCGTGAACGTTGGGTCATTGGCCAGCACGATGACGCCGTTGGTATCCGTGATGAACGAGGCGCCGCTGTCGGCCCAGTGCGACAACCGTCGAATGCCAAGCTTGACGACGACGACGCCAACGAGCGTACCGTTCTGATAGACGGGCGCGGTGAAGTAGATGCCCGGTAGCCCGGTTTTCCGGCCGGTCACGTACTGCTGGCCGGCGCCGCCAAGCACCGCGGTATTGAAATAGGCACGGTCGCCATATTGATCGCCAATGAGCGGGTTCGACGCGTTGGCGTCGCTCGACGCGATGGTGACGCCATCGGGAGTGCCGAGCCACACAAGGTCCGCACCGAAGTAAAGCTGTGCGGAGCGCAGCAACTCGTTCACGGGCTTGAGCACAGGGTTGGCGAGCAGCAATTCGCGCACCTTGTCGTGCGGCACCTCGGTGAGGGGATGTGCGGCGATGGTGGCCGCCGCATTCTGGATTTGCTCGATTTGCGCGAGCACGCGCGGAATCCCGCGAATGAGGATCAGGTCCTGATTGACGGTGTGCACCGTGCCATGCGCGAGCCGGGTCGCAATGCTGCGCTCTTCATAGAGCAGACGTGCGGCCCGATTCGCCACCAGTTGATCGGCGGCAAAGCGCGCTACCGCCCAGGCGATGAGCACGCAGATGAGAACGGCCAGGCCGCGAACGAAAGCGGAGGCGGCACGGTGGCGGTTGAGAATAGCGTTGACCAACGGCGAAGGCGGTTGCTGACGCGTTTACAGGCGCCCGTGCCAGTCTCGAATGAACGTCTCGATGTGCCCGGGCGGTAAGGGACGCGTGCAATGATACCCCATGCCAGGCATGACAGCCCAGTGAGGCGAGGGCGTCTCGCTGGGCACTGGTCTCCACGCCTTCGGCCACCGTCTCGATTTCGAGCTTGCGGGCTATGGCGATGATCGCGCGAATCAGTTCGGTGTCGTAGCCGCCGAGCAGAACGCCCGCGACGAACTGGTAGTCGATCTTGACGGTACCGAACGGCCAGCGTTTGAGGCGAACGAAGCTGGAATAGCCGGTGCCGAAGTCGTCGAGCGACAGACGAACGCCCATCGCGACCAGTTCGTTCATCAGTGTCGCGGCTTCGTCGAGGTGCGATATCAGCGACGACTCGGTAATCTCGATTTCGAGCTTGTCAGGCGGCACGCGGTGGTGCTTCAGGGCGTAGCGCACCGTCTCCAGCGTCTGCACGCGCATTTGTTGCGCGGACAGGTTGACGGCGACGCGCGGATATTCCTCGCCGTCCGTATGCCACTTGTCGAGTTGGCGGCAGGCTTCGTGCAACGTCCAGTCGCCGATGGGCCCGATGACGTCACAGCGCTCGGCCGCAGGAATGAACTCGCCGGGCATGATCAGTTCGTCGTCGCGCTGCCAGCGAATGAGCGCTTCGAGACCTGTCAGGCGGTGGGTGCGCATGTCGATCTGCGGCTGGTAGTGCAGACGGAACTCGGAATCCGACAGGGCGCGTCCGATGGCGCTACGCCAGTAGTGCTCGTTGCCGGCATCGTCCGGCGGGGCGATGCCCTCGGTCGGCGCGGCCGGGGCTTCGGTGACCAGAAATCGCGAGGCGCTCTCGCGGATGGCCTGATCGGCCACGTCCGACGTGTGTTCGAGCAGCGTGGCAGGCCACACCGGGACCTGCGGCAAATGCGTTATCCCGGCCGATACGATCGGGTAAAGCAGGCCGTTACCGCACGGCACGGGCGATTCACCCGCACGGATGAAGCGGCGCGTGACCTGCACGGCGGCCTCGCGGCTGCCGAGATCGCGCAGCAGGATGGCAATCTGCTGGTCCGAGACGCGACCGATGAGGTCGCGGCGGCGAATGCGCGAGCCGACCCGAAACGCGACGGTCGCGAGCAGATCGGCGTCGGAAATCGCGGGCTGGCTGGTCGCCTTGCGTTGACCGCGGCCCACGTGCAGCACGACCAGCGCGCTGTGACTGTTGGGTGGGCTCGGCGTGCGCAACTCAAGGCTCAGGGCGCGCAATAGCCGCTGGCGATCCAGCAACAGATCGGCGAGGACGACTTGGCGTCGCAGCGCGTTTGTATCGTTCATCTCGACAGGCAGGCAGACGTCGCCTGAACGGTTGAACGTTCGTCACCGCCACGTTTCACGCTGACGAGACGACTGGCGAGGCCATCGAACAGGAAAAGCCCACGCGTCGAACAGGTCGTGCCGCCAGAAAACCCTTGAATCATGTTCTGCATAAGACGCGTAAAAATGTCGGCCGGTCCGCTAGGGGTGAAAAGGGCGCGCCGTGGGCACCGTGTCGCTCCCTGCATTCCGGCAGACCGCGCGCAAGGCGTGGCCCGACTAGATGCTCGTGCCCGGTTGCGAGACCGGGTCCTTTGACCTTTAACGGCACCCGAATTTGAAAATTGAGTGCGGGTTTCACCTATGGCGCGATCAGCGCGGACGCGCAAACCATTCGCGGCCTTTGAGCATGAAGTCCCAATAAACCTTTGGCAGCACGTACTTTTTCAGAATCCACGCAAAGCGATTCGCGCGCGTGCCGTCGATGGGGAATGTAGGGAGAAGTTTCCCTCCATAGCCGAATTCCGCGAGCACGATCTTGCCGTGCTCGACCGTGAGCGGACACGCGCCGTAGCCGTCGTAATGCAATGGAAGGGGGCGGCCGTCCATTGTCGCGAGCAGGTTTTCCGCCACGACGACGGCTTGTTTGCGCGCCGCCGCCGCGGTCTTCGCGTTCGGTGCGGAGATCGCGTCGCCGAGACCGAACACGTCGGCGTAGCGCACGTGACGCAGCGTCTTGTGATCGACTTCGCACCAGCCGGCGGCATCGGCCAGCGGGCTGGCACGCAAGACGTCCGGGGCACTTTGCGGCGGTACGACGTGCAGCAGATCGAACGGCCTGTCGACAAATTGCGATTGCCCGTCGGCGTCGAAAATCTCGAAGCGCGCCACGCGTCGCTCGCCGTCCACCGCGCGCAAATGCGAGAGGTGATTCAGCGAGATGCGATAACGCTGCACGTATTCCATGAGCGCAGGCACGTAATCTTTTACGCCGAAGAGCGCCGGTGCCACGAGATGAAACTCGATCTTCGTCTTGTCGAGCACGCCGCTCTGACGCCACGTATCTGCCGACAGATACATGGCTTTTTGCGGTGCGCCCGCGCATTTGATGGGCATTGGCGGTTGCGTGAAGAGCGCATTGCCGCCTTTGAATTCGCGCACCAGCGACCACGTGTAGGGTGCGAGATCGAAGCGATAGTTGGAGGTGACACCGTTGCGGCCGAGCGTTTCGCTCAGGCCATCGATGGCTTCCCAATTCAGTTGCAGGCCGGGCGCGACGACGAGGAAACGATACGCGAGACGGCGACCATCGGAGAGAAGCACTTGTTGGTGCTCGGGCGCGAACGCCGTGATCGCTGCCGGGATCCAGTTCACGCCTTCGGGAATGACGCTCGACATTGGGCGTGCCGTGCGCGCCGCATCGAATTCTCCGGCGCCCACGAGCGTCCACGCGGGCTGGTAGTAGTGCGTATCCGCCGGATCCACGATCGTGATCGAGAGCGACGGACGGCGGCGGCGCAGGCTGGCGGCAACCGAAATGCCTGCGGCACCTGCGCCCATGATGACGATGTCGGCGCTGCTTTCCGTCGCGGGTGTTGGCGTCGCGGATACATCGCTGGACATAAGGTCTCCGACAAGTGAACGAGAACTGAAACGGATTACGACACATCGATGCGCCGGGCGATGCGTTCGGACGACGCGACGTTTCGCATTCGATGGGCTACCTGAGACACCGCGTCACCTATCGATGGCGGCGGCTACGAGGTGTGCGGGACATTGTATAGAAACTGCGCTCGTTTGCCCTTGTTTTCAGGGGGAAACTCGCGTTTTTTGAATAGGCGTAGTCCGATTCATGCGCGCCTTGCGCCGACTTCAGACTTGATTCGCAGTGTCGCGCAACACACGGGCTGCGATATACGGGGGAGACGGCACGCCGCACTCACGTGCGGTGCGTGACGGGAAGCCGGCGCGTTCGCGCGGTATGCCGGTGCGAGCCGGACGATGTCATGTATGCAGATGATCGTGGTCGCACGCGAGCTCGATCGGATCGGCTTCGCTGTGGCAGGCGCAGGCTTCGCCGTGAGCGCCCTGCAGCAGGGCACGCAGAATGCCGCAGTCGCTCGTCTCGTGACGACTGCGGCACTGCGCCTGCAAATGCAGCAGTTGCTGCTCCAACGCCTGCAATTCATGAATGCGTGTGTGAACGCGAGCGAGATGTGCCTCGATGAGTTGATTCGCGTCTTCGCAAGTCACGTTGTGATCGTGCGCGAGTTCACTGAGTCGCCTGGCATCGGCAAGCGGCATGTCGAGCGAGCGGCAGTGCCGGATGAAGCGCAGCGCTTCCAGATGCTCGTTACCGTAGCTGCGATAGCCCGCGTCGGTTCGGGGCGGGGCAGGCAGCAAACCCGCCCGCTCGTAATAACGAACGGTTTCAACATCGGTACCCGCCGCGCGGGCCAGTTCTCCGATTTTCATGCTTGACTCCGTAGCCACTACAGGGTTTTCAATGAAGGGTAACACGATTGAAGGAAACCAGGAGTCCACATGTCCAATCCCTCGGATTCGGCTCGTCTGGCCGGCTCGACGACGGCGGATCGCAACGCGCCCATTCGCGGGCACGCCCCGGATCAGCCGCATTGCCACGATCATGGGCACCGGCACGACCACGCACATTCTGCACAGCGCCCGCATTCGCTCGATCACGACGCGGCTCCCGTCCGGTCGCATGGGCGTGCCGCCTGCTGTGCCGGCGCGGCGAGCGTCGCGCCGCCCGCACCGGTGCCCGATACCGGCGCGCCGCAAGCGCGTTTTCGCATCGATCAGATGGATTGTCCGACGGAAGAGCGTCTGATTCGGGATCAACTCGAACGTCGGCCAGGTGTCGACGCGCTGTATTTCAACCTGCTCAAGCGCGAGCTGACGGTCGTGTTCGACAAGCGCGCCTCGGTGTCCGACGTGAATCGTCAAAGCGAGGCGGCCGCCGAAACCTTGCGCAAATTGGGCATGACCCCCGTGCCGCTGTCCGACGATGCACCGGGCGCCGCGCCGCCGCCCCCGAGCGGCAAGGGCGACGTGGCACGCCTGGCGGCGGGTGGGATGCTGGCTGCCGCCAGTGAGGCGGCCGTGTGGTCCGGGGTGCCCGAGCACAGCCCGTGGATCGGTGCGATCGTCGTCGCCGCCATATTGGCCTGCGGTCTGCCGACCTTGAAGAAGGGCTGGATCGCGCTGCGCCACTTTACGCTCAACATTCACTTCCTGATGTCGCTCGCCGTGATCGGCGCGATGTTCATCGGCCAATGGCCCGAAGCCGCCATGGTCATTGTGCTGTTCGCATTGTCCGAAAAGCTGGAAGCGGCATCGTTGACGCGCGCGCGACGGGCGGTCGAGGCGTTGATGCGCCTTGCACCGGATCAGGCGTCCGTCGAGCGGCCGGACGGCAGTTGGGCGGACGTGCCTGCCGCGTCGCTTGCCGTGGGCTCGCGAGTGCGCGCACGGCCGGGCGAGCGGATCGCCATCGACGGTATCATCGAACAAGGCAATTCCGCGCTGAATCAGGCGTCGATCACGGGCGAAAGCGTGCCCGTCGACAAGTCGGTCGGTGATGAAGTGTACGCGGGCAGCATCAATGAAAGCGGCCTGATCGTGTATCGCACGAGCGTTGCGCCGGGCGATACGACACTGGCCCGCATCGTGCGCATTGTCGAGACGGCGCAGCAGCAGCGCTCGCCCACACAGCGTTTCGTCGACAAGTTTTCTCGCGTCTACACGCCGGTCGTCGTGCTGTGCGCATTGCTGGTCGCGCTCGTGCCGCCGCTGGCATTCGGCCTGGCCTGGTCGCCCTGGATCTACAAGGCGCTTGTCATGCTGGTGATTGCATGTCCGTGTGCGCTGGTCATTTCCACGCCGGTCACCGTCGTGAGCGGACTGACCGCTGCCGCGCGCGCGGGCATTCTCATCAAGGGCGGTGCATTCCTGGAGAGCGGCCGTCTGATTCGGGCAGTGGCGCTGGACAAGACCGGGACGCTCACGCGAGGCGAGCCGCGTCTGACCGACGTCGTGCCGTTGGGGGAACCGTCGCGCGATGCGGTGCTCACACTCGCCGCCGCGCTCGACGCGCAGACGACGCATCCCATCGCACGGGCCGTCGTCGAGGGGCATGCACAGTCAGGTCTCGGTCCGTTGCCGTCCGTCACCGATTTCGAAGCGCTTGCGGGCAGAGGCGTCAAGGGGCGCGTCGGCCAGACGCTGTATTACCTTGGCAACCACCGTCTGATCGAGTCGCTCGGCGTGTGCAATGCGACGGTCGAAGCCGAACTGACGCGACTCGAAGCGCAGGCCCGTACGGCGATCGTCCTGGCGAGCGAAACGCAGGCGTTGGCCGTGCTCGCTGTAGCGGACACGCTGCGAGAGGAAAGCCGCGAAGCCATCGCGCGACTCGCGAAAATGGGCGTTCGCACGGTCATGCTGACTGGCGACAACCGAGCGACGGCGCAGGTCATCGGTGAGCAGGCCGGGGTCACCGACGTGCACGCCGAGATGTTGCCGGAGGACAAGTGGCAAGCCGTGTCGTCCTTGCGCAAGCAATACGATCATGTGGGGATGGTGGGCGACGGCATCAACGACGCGCCGGCACTGGCCGCCGCCGACGTTGGCTTTGCCATGGGCGTGACCGGTACCGACAGTGCGCTTGAGACCGCCGACGTCACGCTGATGGACGACGATCTGCGCAAATTGCCCGCATTCCTGGCGCTCTCGAGACGTTCCGCGACAGTACTCAAGCAGAACATTGCCGTCGCACTGGCCATCAAGGCGGTGTTCTTCGGACTGGCCGTCGTGGGGATGGCGTCGCTGTGGATGGCAGTGTTTGCGGACGTAGGCGCCAGCCTGCTGGTGATTGCCAACGGCATGCGCCTGCTTCGTACGAAAGTGGTCTGACGTGCGTGACGGTATCGCCCATGCCGGCCGGAAGTCGGCGTTCAGCCCCCGCGCATACCCCGCTCAAGGGCATGCGCGTCGGGCAATTGACACAGTACGTGTGCGGCACGGCTCGTTGCGTTGACGATGATCGTATCGAGCCGGCCACTCAGCATGTCGCGCTGTTGCGCGGCGATGGGTGCCTCTTCCAGCATCCGCTGGGCGACCACCGCATCGTTGAGATGCCCCAGCAGCGTCTGCGCGGCGCGCAAGGCATCCTGATAGGGTGCACGGACCGATTTGCGCATCCAGGGTGTCAGGGCTTCGGCGGTGTAACGCGCATGTTTGATCTTCACTCGCAACGCGTGCAACTGCTCGGTATCGAGCATCGCGAGTTGGCGGCAATTGGGAAATAGCGCGATGTAGCGTTCGCGCAGCATGTTATGTGCATGTTTGGCGAGCGCATGAGGTCGTTTCCCTGGGGTATGCGACGGGCGTCGCAATGCGCTCGCGGCCCGCACATCGGCACGGCCATCGCTTCCCACGCCGAAGGCGTCCAGCAACATCGCATGCAGCGCGTGCTGACGCTCGCTCGTCAACGCCTGCGCCGCTTGTGCACGGGCGTCGCTGCGAAGCCGGGAGACTTGGGCCTCGATCGCGATCCAGTCCACGTCGGGATATTCGAGCCGCAAGGCGGGCAGCGTTTCGCCGCTCAGAACATCGGCATCGCGCGCCGGCCCCATCGACTGACCGAGCCAACGCAATTCCTCCTTGAGGCGACGATGCCAGCGGGGCTTCAGCCAAGGCGAAAAGACGTCGACCAGCGCGCGAAGACGTCGCGTCGCGATGCGCAACTGGTGTACGGCTTCCGGCGAAATGTCCTCGGTGCGATCGGGGCCTTCGGAGGTCTGTGGCAACGTTGGCCATTGCGCCAGTGGCGCTGCGGCAAGCATGACGAGCAGACGCGCAGGCTGCATTCGGCGCATCCGCGAGGCGCGGGGTGACGGAACGTCCTCGGCACCAATGTCGCCGCTGGCGTGGAGGGCGTCTGACGACTCGGGGGAAGCGGCGATAGCCGCCATCGGCGCGCGGATCATGTTGCGCAACATAGCACAGATGCCATGCCTGCCATAGCCGGAAAACTGAGGAGGGGAACGAGCGGAAAGCGGCCGGGAAGTTGACCGTAGGCGACGCCGAACGTTGCCTGAGCGCGGCACCAACGAAAGCATGTGGTGCGTGGCATTACCGGGGTGTCGCACTGCCGCGTCGCGGGCGCCCGTTTCCAGAAGACGGTGCGCAGGACACCCGCGAGGCGCGCAGCGTCATATCAGTCGTGGACCTCGTGCGAGGATGACATGACGCCTTCTCATTGCTACACGCCGCGTAGCGGAAATGCGAGCAAAAAAGATAGGCCGGCACGGAGGCCGGCCTGCGCGCAACTGGCTTTACTTCTTGTTCACGGCGTCCTTGAACGCCTTGCCAGCCGTGAACTTCACGGTCTTGGCTGCCGGGATCTTGATCGCTTCGCCGGTCTTCGGGTTGCGGCCGGTACGCGCAGCACGCTTGCCCGAACCGAACGAGCCGAAGCCGATCAACTGGACTGCATCACCCTTCGCGACAGCCTTCTTGATGACTTCGATCAGCGTGTCGATGGTCTCGCCGGTCTGAGCCTTGCTTGCACCCGTTTGGACGGCGACGGCGTCGATCAGTTCCTGTTTGTTCATGTGTGTTTCCCTTGAGAGGTGGTGAATACCGGCGACAACTCTAACACTTTCGCCATTTGACGAGTGTCGGTGTTGTATCCGCGCCATAAGGCACGCGGCACACGCCAGAATGTCGCCTTCGCGGCACGTCACGCAAACGCGATCCGAAGACCGGTTCCGTCACGCATCGTGAGGGCGCCGGCACTGGCCGGGCAGCCGCATTATAGAGCCATCGGCGGGCTGTGGGCCAGTCCTGGCAACGGTTTGCGGCGATTTTGTTGTGCTGGACCGCATACTTTCTTGTTCTTGATGACAAAACCCCGGTAACTGCGGGCATCTCCGGTCATGCCTCCTCGCAATCCCTTGCTGGGCGGGCTTTGGGAGTTTCCCTAGCGTTTTGGGGCTTGCGTAGGCGAGTGTCTTTTGGTTGGCATTGCCGCGTGTTTTTCGGTAGACGCCTAAAATTCATTCGGGTGTCATTTGCGATGGCTAGCGTGGCGCCGCCGATGGTTCTCAGGGGTTCGTCCATATGCTGCTCTGCCAGATCACCGATCTTCACGTCACGCGCCCCGGTGCGCTCGCCTGCGGGCGCGTGGATACCGCGCAAGCGCTACGTCGCGCAATTGCCGCCATCAATCGCTGGACGCCGCGTCCGGATGCGGTCATTGCCACCGGCGATCTGATCGACACACCTCATTCGTCGGAGTACAAAGTACTTCGGGAGTGTCTGGCGGACCTCGACATTCCGCTCTATCTCGTCGTGGGCAATCACGATCATCGCGAGGGGCTGCGCCAGGCGTTTCCCGAGCACGTCTACTTGCGCACCGGTCAGGCGTTCGTCCAGTATCGGGTCGACCTGGGGCCGCTCACTGTTTTGGCCCTCGATACGCAGGACCCGCCGGGCGCGGGCGGGCATCTGTGCGAGGCCCGGCTGACGTGGCTCGACACCGAGCTTCGGGCGTGCGAAGGCCGTCCCACCATCGTCGCCATGCACCATCCGCCATTCGACACGGGCATCGAGTTCATGGACGGCTATGGCCTCTCGGCGCAGGCGCGTGCCGGCTTCGCACGCGTGATCTCGCGCCATTCGCATATCGAGCGGGTCATCTGCGGGCATCTGCACCGAAGTATTCATGCGGGCGTGGAGGGCGCGCCCGGCATCATGGCCAGCACGTGCGTGTCGACGGCGCACCAGATCACGCTCGGCCTCGTGCCCGGGGCGCCCGGCTCGGTTACGCTGGAGCCACCCGGCTTCGCCATGCATCTCTGGCAACCTGGGGCCGGCGTACGTACGCATCTGGCTTATGTGGGACCCTTCGACGGGCCGTACACGTTCGAAGGCGAATCGGTCGCACCGGCCCCCGGAGCCCCGTCCGATATACCCGATAGGCATATTGATATGCCTTAAATGACTCAGTGGACAAATGAAAGCAATTCCCAATTGGGGTAAAATGGCCGGGTTTTCCCGTCCATAACCGATAGTGCGTATACCTGATACGCCCGGCGTCCGGGCATCAGGGCCGTCAGGGACGGTCTGCGAAAGCACTTTGCGGCGATTCCGATTGGCCGGGCAAGTTGTCCCGGCGGTTGTGCCGAAGTGCCTTGCCGCCGTCCTCCGTCACACGTCAAGTCAATATGAGCATTCAGAATCAACAAACCGTGTTGGAAGTCCACCACTGGACCGACACGTTGTTCAGCTTCAAGACCACTCGCGACGCTTCGTTCCGTTACGTCAATGGCCAGTTCACGATGATCGGCCTGGAAGTGGATGGCAAACCCCTGCTGCGCGCCTACAGCATGGCGAGCGCGAATTACGAGGAAGAGCTGGAGTTCCTGAGCATCAAGGTTCAGGACGGCCCGCTGACCTCGCGTCTGCAGAATATCAAGCCGGGTGACAAGGTAATCGTTGGCCGCAAGCCGACGGGCACGCTCATCGACGACAACCTTCTGCCGGGCAAGAATCTGTATCTGCTCTCGACCGGCACGGGCCTGGCGCCGTTCATGAGCATCATCCGCGATCCGGAAGTCTACGACCGTTACGAGCACATCATTCTGGTGCACGGCTGCCGTTACACGAGCGAACTCGCTTACCGCGATCTGATCACACAGCATCTGCCGGAGCACGAGTATCTGGGCGAGTATGTCCGAGACAAGCTGATCTACTACCCGACGGTCACGCGTGAAGAGTTCGAAAATCAGGGCCGCATCACGGAACTGGTGGAGTCGGGCAAGATTTTCACGGACATCGGTCTGCCGGAATTCTCTCCGGAACACGATCGCGTCATGCTGTGCGGCAGCCCGGCCATGCTCAAGGACACCCGCGAGCTGCTGGAAAAGCGTGGCTTCGTCGAGGGCCACAACCACGCCCCGGGGCATTATCTGGTCGAGCGGGCGTTCGTCGGCTAAGCCGGACGAACGCGACAACGCGAGACGTCCGCCGCAGCGATCCTCGCCGCGGCGGCAAAGGAAGGGCCGCTCCTGGAGCGGCCTCAGATTGCTGACGAACCCCTCGTTTTTCGGAGCGAGGGGTTTTTGGCTTTTAGGCAAGGGCGAATGGGCAGCGTAAGGGCGCGCACATTGAGAGACAAGCCCTCAGGACGCTCATGAGCCACCGAAACGGGCGCCAGAGGTACGAACGCTCGCCTAAACGCGCCCGTAGGCGCGCCACCAGCATCGCAATTTTCTTGATGTTCTGCGCCGCCGCAGCCAACAAGCACTGCTCGGCCACCTTGCGCAGCCCGCGCATGCGCGCATAGCGATGCCCATGCAGTTGCTTGGCATCGGCGAAGCTGCGTTCCACCGTCTCCTTGCGCCGCGCGTAAATGCGTCGCCCCCACTCGCTCAGCCGCCTCGCATCCACCCGCTCCTTGGCGCGCTCCCAGACATGGCGCGTCACCACCTTCACCGCGTTGGCACTGTTCGTGCACTGTGCTCGTACCGGGCAGCACCGGCATATCCGAGCATCGGATTTGTATTCCCGATAGCCGAGCCGGTTAGTCGTGCTGTACGGCAGCGCCTGTCCCTGCGGGCACACGTACTCGTTGCGGTACGCGTCGTACTGGAACTGCCGTTTGTAGAACAGCCCCGGCTTGTGGTTCGGCGTGCGATAGCCCATCACCCCGGCAATCTCCCGCTCCTCGAGCCCCTGGCACACCGCCGGCGTGAAGTAGCCAGCATCCAGCCCCACCGCTTCCACCTTGAACTCAAAGCGCTCGCGCTGTCGATCCAGCCGCTCCAGATACGGCTGGCTGTCGTGCACCGAGGCCGGCGTCACATGCGTATCGGTGATGATCGCGTGCTTCGCGTCCACCGTGCGGTGGTCCAGATAGAAGAACCCCTTCGGCTTGTCGTCCCGCACCATGTAGCCGCTGTCCGGAACGGTCCGGCTAATCTTGGTGTCCTTGCTCGACGGCGGCTCATCGCCGTCGCGATTCAGCGGCTTCTTGCCATGCGCGGCCCGGTCCGCATCCACTGCCGCATTGAGCTTCTCCAGATAGGCCGCAGGCGTCTGTTCCAGCTTTACCACGTCGAATTTGTTCTTGTTCGCGTTGGCTTTCAGGTGCGTGCTGTCGGTGTACAGCACCCGGCCATCGACCAGACCACGGCCCATCGCCTGGCGCACGATCTCGTCGAAGATCTCCTGATACACCGTCGTGTCCGTGAAGCGTCGGCGGCGATTCTGTGAGAACGTCGACGCATCCGGCACCTTGTCGGTCAGCCGAAACCGGGCGAACCACCGATAGGCGACGTTGACCTGGACCTCGCGCATCAACTGCCGCTCACTGCGCACTCCAAACAGGTAGCCGATGAACAGCAGCTTGAACATCACCACCGGATCGAGCGCCGGACGACCGTTGTCTGCGCAGTACAGATGCGCGACCTTTTCGCGGATGAATTCGAAATCCACTGCCGCGTCGATCTGGCGCAGCAGGTGGTCCTTCGGCACGAGTTCCTCGAGCGTCACCATCTCGAGTTCGTGCTGCGTGGGCGTCGGGATCTTTAGCATCCTGCTATTAAAAAACAAAACCCTCGCACTTGGCGAGGGTTTGTCAGCAATCTGGGGCCGCTCCTGGAGCGGCCTTTTTCATGCTTCCGGAGTTGTCTCTCCGGGGGGGGGGGCCTGGCGCGACGTGGCCGCCCCCGGGGACGGCCGGCGATCAGAAATCCATCGTGGCGCTGGCGAGGAACGTGCGGGTCGAGCCCGGCAGCACGAAGCCGTTGTACGTGGTCGTCCAGTAATGCTTGTCCGTGACGTTGTTGATTGCGGCACGGAACACGACGGACTTGCCTGCGATACGCGCCGCATACTTCGCCGACAGATCGATGGTCGTGAACGCCGGAATCGACAGCGTGTTGGCCGCATCGACCTCCTGCTGGCCGGTCACCTTGACTCCTGCTGCCACGGTCAATCCGCGCACGAACGGCGTGTCGTACTCGACACGGCCGGTCACGACATAGCGCGGCGTCGCGTAGATGCGCTTGCCCGCGACACTCGGGTCGTCGACGTCCACGGCCTTCGTGTTAAGCAGCAATACGCCTCCCATCAATCGCCAGTCGCGGGCTACCCGCACCCAGCCGCTCGCGTCCAATCCCTGGAAGCGTTGCGTGCCGTCCTGAACGTAGAAGTTGGACTGGTTCGTGTACCCATAGCCGCGCTCCACGCGGAACAGCGCGAGATTCGCGCCCCACGACGTCTTGTCCGCCTTCCAGCCCACCTCGTACTGTTTGCTCTTGAGCGGACCGTAAGTCGTCGGATAGTTGACGTTGGTGATGCTGGCCGAGCCGCCCGGCTCCAGCGATTCGACATAGCTTGCGTAAGCCGTCGAGTCGTTGTCCGTCTTGTACATCAGGGCAAGCGTCGGGGTGACGGGCTTGGCTTTGTATGACATGCCCGTCTGAGCATAGATGTCGTAGAGATCGTCGTTGAACTGCGTGTAGCGCAGGCCGACGAGCGCGGACATTCGCGACGTGATACCTACGGTGTCGCTGGCGTAGACCGCGCGTTGCGAGATCTTTTCGCTGCGGTACGGCTGATAATCCAGCCCGATATCCTGATTCGGCAACAGCGACGGATTGTAGATATTGCTCGTGCCGAGCGATATGCCGTTGCCGCCCACCCCGTTATCGTTGAGCTTGACCTGGCTCTGGTAGGCCAGGCCGAACACCACGTCGTGCCTGAGCGGGCCGGTCTCGAACTTGCCCTGCACCATGGCATCCCACGCCTGATAGTAGTAAGCGGTCTTCCACTTGTACTGCGTGTCCGCATAGTCGCCGGCCGCGTTGAGTACCGACAGGAAGCTGTCGCCATTCAGTCGATTCTGACGGGCAAAGCGGTACTTGAAGTTTGCTTTCCAGCGGTCGTCGATGCGGTAGTCGAGGGCCGTGCCCGCGGTGAGGGCGTCGGTCTCGTAGTACGTGAAGGGCTGCGCCAGATTGCGGGCGACCTTGTTGGCGTCCGCCACCGCGCCAGCACCGGCGAAGTTCATGCCAAAGAGGGTGCCTGTGGTCTGGCGCTTCCAGTACGCGACATCCGCCGACCAGGTCAGGTCGGGCGTGATGCGAAAGTCGGTCGCGAGCGAGAGCGTTTTGCGTCGCACGTGGTTGTTCGGCTCGGCGGTATTGCCTTCTTCGTTCACGACGTTCAGGCGGTAGCCGAAGCGGTTGTCCGGTCCGAAGCGGCCGCCGAGGTCGAGCTTTTCGCTCCACACGTTGCTGGCTTCGTAGCCGACCGAAAACTGGCGCAGCGGCTCGTCCGTCGGACGTTTGAGGACATAGTTCACGATGCCGCCTGGCGCACCGAACCCGTACATGAAGCCGGACAGGCCCTTGAGCAATTCGACCTGCTCGAACGGTTCGAGCGGGATGTCGGCCTGCCAGGACACGAAGTTCTGGCCATCGATCTTGGTGCCGTCGAGCATGTCCACCCGCATGCCGCGCACGGCGAAGTACGAGTTCTCGTTGCGCTTGTTTTCCGAGAGCGTCGTGACGGCAGGATCCCACTTGAAGGCGTCCGTTGCGGTCTGCGCCATCTGGTTCTTGATCTGCTCGCTGTTCACGCCGATGACCGAGAATGGGGTGTCGACCGCACGACGCGTGCCGAGTGCGCCGCTCGAGACCCGTTCCACCTTCACATCGTCGTCGCGGCTACCCGACACCGTTGTTGCGGGCAGGGCGGCGGCGTCCTGCGTGCCCTGCGGGCGTGGCTGCGCGTCCGGAGCCTTCGGGGCCTGTTGTGCCTGAGGTGACTGCTGTGCGTGAGCGGCGCCGCAGGCGAGCGTCAGCGTGGCCGCACATAACGCGAAGACGCTGGCCACGGCGCGGGTGACGGACGAAGGTGTGAGGTCATGCGCAGCATACGGACGAACGAATCCGCGCCCCGCGAGCGGGCGGTCTTGCAACATCGGTAAATCTCCCTATTATTGACGCGACGTGTGCCGGCGCGTCTGTCCTGAACCAAATCTTCTTTTTATGTGGGGACTCGGTTGACGGCCGGATCGGCCGCCGCAGGCTAGCGCCACTAGCTTCGCGCCGGATTCGGCGGCTCGGGCAGCGCTTCGTCGATGTGGGCGTCGGTGTCGACGGTCTTGTTCGCCGTCTCGCCGACAGGCGACCGGCGCACGTGCGCGAGCGGATACGCCCAGACGCTGTTCGGATCGCCAAGACGGGCGCGACGCCACGTGGCCCGGGCGAACAGCGCGAAGATCGTGGTGCTCGCGAGTGCGGTCAGGTCGACACCGGCGAGCACCCAGTCGCCGTCGGCCATCGTGCGCACGAGGTGATCGGCGGTGAACATCGCATCGGCGGCCGGGATGGCAAGGCAGGCGAGCGCCGTGGCGATCAGCAAGCCGGTGGCGGCGACGGCCGGCGCGGTCATCGCGGCGAAGAGCATCGAGAGCGCGAGCGTGACGACAAAGACCGACAGGGCGGTGACATCCGGCGCGACGACCGCGCCGACGAACGCCACGGCAATGCCCAGACACGTGCCGAGAAAGACGCCGGCTGTGGCCTTCGCCATCCAGCGCAGGTTGGCGGGCTGGAGGGCTGCGTTGCGCTTGCGACGCGATTCGAGCCACAGCAGATTGCCGCTGTAGACGAGCACCGCGCCCATCACCCCGAGAATGAAGTAGACCCAGCGCATGACGTTGCCCGCAAAGTTACCGAAGTGCGCGCCATAGATCATGCTGAGCACGGCGTGATTCGCGTCGCGCACGCCCGGGCTATGCTGTCCGACGATTTCGCCGTCGTTCAGGCGCACGGCCACCGCGCCGAACACCCCCAGCGAATCGCTGGCTTCGCCGTACACTTCGGCCACGGCATCGGGCTTGCCGTAGCGAGACCATGCAACGGCTGTCGTCTCCATGCCGGGGGCGGCGTGTTCGGCGCGGGCAAGCACCGCCTGAAGGCTGAGCGGCTTACCGTCGACCGGGGTGACCTTCGCGGGCACCGCGCCGGTCATCTGCAAGAACTGCGGCGCCAACTTGTTCTCGAACGTCAGAACGTTGAACGCCATCATCAGCGGCAGGCTCAGGCACAGCAACGCGCCGGTCAGCGCAAAGACAATGTGAAACGGCAGGCTGAGCACGCCGATGGCATTGTGGGCGTCCTGCCAGAAACGCTTGAGGTTGCGTCCCGGGCGCAGCGCGAAGATGTCGCGCGTCACGCGCGGTAGATGGACGATCACGCCGGAGATGAGTGCCATGCCGTAAAACAGCGACACCACGCCCATCAGATACAGCCCGTAGGTCGGAATCGAGAGCGAATAGTGCAGCGCATTGACGGTGTTCGACAGACCCGGGCGAGCGTCGCCCGTGACCAGCGACGGTGCGCCTGCCTGCGCATTCCGGCGTAGCCGGGCCTGCATCCATTCGCCGTCAGGCTGTTGCCAATACGCAAACGGCACCGGCGAATGGCTGGGCAGCACGACTCCCATCTGCTCTCGCGCGGCCGGAAACTGCGCGCGCACCATTTCCGCGAGTTGCTCCGTCTGCGCGAGGGTGAGGGGCGCGTGGCGGGTGGCCGGTTGTTCCCAACGTTCGATTTCGTGATGGAATACGGTCAGCGCACCGCCGAGCATGGCGACGAACAGCGCGAAGCCGGCCACGATGCCGGCCCACGTATGGACGCTGAGGTATTGACGCAGAGTTTGAGCGCGCATCGCGGCGATCCTTACCAGACGGCGCGCGCGAGCAGCAGCGCGACCCAGGCGACAACGGTAGTGGCGCCAATGCCGATCCATGCGCGTGCCGCGGTGCGGCTCGCGTAGACAACGGCGAACAGGCCCAGCCATACCAGCGGGAAGAGGGCGATGACGGGAACGGCGGCCGTTTGCCAGCCAGCCGGCGTCATGTAGGCGATGGCACCGCATAGCGCCATGGCAGCGAAGAAACCGGGCACCAGACCCGCGAACGTTCTACTCCACATGGGCGTCTCCACGCAGCCAATGCCAGCCGCCAGCGGCGTACGGCCAGAAGAGCAGCCCGAAGCATAACGACATGAAGGCCGACGCGATGCCCGCCGACGGACCGGCGGCCATCCACCAGCAAATCAGGCTGACGACGGCGGCAACCAGCGCAAGCGTGCGCGCAGGCTGGGCGGCGAGGCGCCGGGCGAGCAACCGCTGATGTTCCGAGGTGAGATAGCAGGCCCCGCCTGCCAGCCATGCCAGTGCAATGGCCAATGCGATCAACATGCGCGTGAGTCGTGAAAATGGATGTCGGCTGTCGTCGGCGAAACGTAAACAAACGCAAACGTTAACGAAAACGATTCGCATTTATATCATGATTCGGACAATTCCTGAAAGAATCCGTCCAAATCCGATATCTCGGCGGTGACGTGGCGTACGGACAACGATGCGCGAAGGCTCGTCGTCCGTCGGGTTTGCCGATGTGGTGTCGGGAAGGGCGTGGCCGACGTGGCGTCTACGACGCGCGGGCCGCGTCGGCGCCCAGACTGCTGGCCGGCAGCGGTCCCCGGAACTGACGAAGCACGGCGCGCCAGTATGGGATCACGGGGCCGTGCGCCGGCTGCGCCGCATCGATTTCCGGCAGCAAATGCCATGGCGCTGTCGGGTACTGGTGATGTACCTGATGCAAATGATGATTGAGCACGAGCAGTCGTCCGAGCGCCGACGCCCGGAAGTTGCGCGAGCGGGCCGGCTCGTCCATCGTCACGCCGAAGTGCGGCAGGTTGTCGGCAATCGATAGCCAGATGCCTCGGGCGGCAAACGCCGCGACGAATACCGGCCACCAGGGGCCATATGTCCACAACGCCAGACCGAAGGCGGCGAGCAGGACGAGAAAATCGCGCTGAATCCGGCGGCGGCGCACCGGATCGGTAGCAAACATGACAGCGCGGCGACGTACGTCGTCATCCTGCGGATCGGCACCGAGCGCGCTGAGCGCAAGGGCGGGCAGATGCCGGGCCGGAATCCACGTGATCAGCGGGGCAAAGACTTCGGTGAGCCACATGCCACCGAGCAGACGCGCCTGATAGCCCAACCAGCGCCCGGCACGCGAGGCGAAGGACGCGTCGGCCGGTAGCGTGCAAATGTCGGGGCGGTCGTACGGCTGACGCGTGAAGCGATGGTGCATCAGATGTCCGAACCGCATGATCTCGTAGGGCAGGCCGAGCAGCAGGGAAAGGGCGCGGCCGGTGCGCTCGTTGGCGCGGGGCTTGAGGCGCAACTGTCCGTGAATGGATTCGTGGATCAGCCCCCAGTGCATCGGCGTGAGCAGCAGCACAGGCAGCAACGTCAGGGACGCGACTTCGCCCCATTGGCGCAACGCCCACCCGAGGCCCAGCCACTGCCAAAGTCCGGTGAGGCTCGTCAGGCCGACCAGCCAGGGATTCCAGTGCGACGGCCTGGCGTGACGCCACAGGGCGGGCGACGGCATTGCGTCGCTGGTGAGTGTCGCGCCGGCCGATGGCATGTCCGCAGAGGCGGGTGTGGGGGACGCGGCGTCGATCTCGGCCGGGGGCGCAACGACGTTCTCCATGGGGTCTCCGTGATGTAACGTGACTGAAAGCAACGTACAACGTAATAACGCGAGGGCAGTGCCGGTGGCATCTTGCGTATTTTCGGAGAGCGCCCGGCACGTGGCGAAGAGAGTGTATGCCGTGCGCCGGGAAGAGAATATGTCAATCGTGTTGCAGCGCCTTACTTTCGTGGCATTTCCGCCATATTGCCACCCTGTGTCAGGGCACGACGGATTGTCCGCCATCGAGTTGCTCATCGAGACTGCGCAACTGGGCGGTGCCCGACGCCGTCAGGTGGGCGAGCTGCACGCCGCGCTTGCTATCGTCTAGCGCGACCCATCCGGCGTCGGTCAGTACGCTCAGGTAACGCAGCAAAGTACTCATGGGCAACGCGCTGCGCTTTGCAAGACGCGGGAGCGACATCGCTTCGCGGCCTTCGCGTTGCCCGTCGCCCAGCGCTTGCAGCAGTCGCGCGAGGTCCTGCACCGCTTGCCCCGGATCGTCGTCATGGCGTGCGACGCCGGCTCGCGCGTCATCCAACGCGGCGCTCCAGCAACACCGGGATCGACTTGGACGTCGGCGTGCCTGCGCCGTCGGCAACGGCGTCGAGCGGCACGAGGCCGTTGGTTTCGGGGTAATAAGCGGCAATGCTGCCGCGCGGAATGTCGTAGGCGACGACAAGAAAGTCGTTGGCACGACGCGCAATCCCATCGTGCCAGACACCGACGATGTCGACGCGCTCACCGGCACGAATGCCGATGGCATCGAGATCCTCGAGGTTGGCAAAGACGACGCGTCGCTGTCCGAACACGCCGCGATAGCGGTCGTTGAGGCCGTAAATCGTGGTGTTGTACTGGTCGTGCGAGCGAATCGTGGCGAGTTGCAGCACGTCGGCGCCGCGTTCGCCGGCCAGCTTGCGCGCCACGTCGACAGGCCGCTCGCCGGGCAGCGCGTGCGTGGTGAAGTTGGCGCGTCCATTGGCGGTCATCCACCGGCGCTCCGAGGGCGGGACCGGAAGGCGGAAACCGCCGGGGCGGCGTACGCGGCGATTGAATCCGGCGAAGTCCTCGAACGTGGCGGCGATGGCGTCGCGAATGCGGTCGTAGTCTTCGGTGTACCAGTGCCAGTCGGCATGCCCGGCGACGCCGCGCCCCATCGTGGCTTGCGCGATGCCGGCGACGATGGCCGGTTCCGAGCGCAAATGCTCGGAGGCCGGCGCGTTGATGCCATACGACAGGTGCACCATGCTCATCGAGTCTTCGACCGTCACTCCCTGCACGACGCCATTCTGCATGTCGATCTCGGTGCGCCCGAGGCACGGCAGAATCAACGCATCGCGTCCGTGCACGAGGTGGCTGCGGTTGAGTTTCGTCGCAACGTGCACCGTAAGCTCGCACTGACGCAGACCCTGCCAGGTGCGCGGCGTATCGGGCGTAGCCATCGCGAAGTTGCCGCCCATGCCGATGAAGACCTTGATGCGTCCATCGAGCATCGCCGAGATCGTGTCGACGACGCCAAGACCCTCGCGGCGAGGCGGGGCGAAGCCGAACACTTCGGCGATCCGGTCGAGAAAGGCGGCGGATGGCTTTTCGTTGATGCCGACGGTGCGATCGCCCTGTACGTTGCTATGACCGCGCACCGGGCACAGACCGGCGCCCGGGCGGCCGATGTTGCCGCGCAGAAGCATCAGGTTGACGATCATCTGGATGGTCGCCACGGCTTGCTTGTGTTGTGTAATGCCCATGCCCCACGTCGCGATGACGCGCTCGCCGCGCAGATAGATGTCCGCGATCCGACACATTTGCGCCCGCGATACGCCGGACGCGCGTTCGAGTGCGTCCCAGCGTTCGGCGCGCACGTCGGCGGCGAAGTCGTCGAAACCATGCGTGTGCTCCGCGATGAAGGCGTCGTCGAGCAGGGCGGCGTCGCCGCGGGCACGGGCCTCGGCGTCACGTTCGAGCACGTGCTTGATGACGCCTTTCACGAACGCGAAATCGCCCCCGCCGGCCGGGGTGACATAGTGTGCGCTGATTGGCGTGGCGCCCATGCTCAGCATTTCGCCCGGGCGCTGCGGGTCGGCGAAGCGTTCCAGTCCACGCTCGTGCAGCAGGTTGATGGAGACGATGGTGGCGCCGCGCTTCGCAGCTTCGCGAAGTTCGCCCAGCATGCGCGGATGATTGGTGCCCGGGTTTTGTCCGAAGAGCAACAGCGTATCCGCCTGCTCGAAATCTTCCAGCGTGACGGTGCCTTTGCCGAGGCCCACGACGGGCGGCAGGCCGACGCTGGTGGGCTCATGGCACATATTCGAGCAGTCCGGGAAGTTGTTCGTGCCGTACTGACGTACGAACAGCTGGTACAGGAAGGCGGCTTCGTTGCTGGTGCGTCCGGACGTATAAAACGCGGCCTGATCCGGATCGGGCAGGGCGCGCAAGCGCTCGCCGATCATGGCGAAGGCGGCGTCCCAGGCAATTGGAAGGTACCGGTCGGTGGCGGCGTCGTAACGCATAGGATGCGTGAGACGGCCATAGCCTTCGAGCGTGTAATCGTCGAGTTCGAGCAACTCGGTCACGGTGCGCGTGGCGAAAAACTCAGGGGTGACGCGTCGCCGGGTCGCCTCTGCCGCCACCGCCTTGGCGCCATTTTCGCAAAACTCGAAGGTCGACGCGTGCTCGCGGTCCGGCCACGCGCAGCCCGGGCAGTCGAAGCCGCTGGGCTGGTTTGCGCTGAGCAATGTGCGCGCGCCCTTGACCGGAATACCTTGGGTGACGAGTTGGATGGCGACGTTTTTGAGTGCGCCCCAACCGCCGGCGGGGCGGTCATACGGGGCAATTTTCGGGGCAGACATGACGTGTTCGGGCAGCAGTGACTGGCAAGCCGCACCAACTTCGGGGGAGTGTGGCCGCCAGGAGGGGTAACGGTTGACGTCAAATAGGCAAATTGGTGCATAATTGCGCAACGCTGTAGCTATGTTTTCGCGCAAATACCGATGCTGAAGTGCCCGTAAATTCGACGTTCACAGGCATCTTATCAGGCATTTGCATGGATTGATTTATGCAATGAATAGCATAAAGGTGGTTTCATGAAACGTATTTCCATTGCACCGCAACTGCGATTTCGTCACGACGGCAGCGATCTCCCGCTCGACAAGGTGCTGTCCTTGCTCACGGAAGTGCAGACACACGGCAATTTGCAGGCCGCCAGTCAAGTGCTAGGCCAGTCGTACCGCGGCGCGTGGGGGCACGTAAAAGAGGTGGAAGCGCTCATGGGCGCGCCGCTGTTGACGATGGCGCGCGGACGCGGCGCCGTACTCACCCCGCTGGCGCAACGTCTGCTCTGGGGGCAAAAACGTTTGCAGGCGCGGCTTGGTCCGCTGCTCGAGACGATGGCTTCCGAGTTGCAGACGGAACTTGACGATCTGCTGCTCAAGGAGACCGATCAACTGCGCCTGTTCGCCAGTCACGGACTGGCGGTGGCGGCGCTGGTCGATTTCGCCGGGCGCGCCGGATTGCCGATCGACGTGAGCTATCGTGGCAGCATCGAGGCGATTGCCGCGCTGGCGAAGCATGAGTGCGAGGTGGCGAGTTTTCACGTACCCATCGGCGCCCTCGCGGAGCCGGTGCTCGACCAATACGTGCCGTTGCTCAAGGGCAAGTCGTACCGCGTGGCCGATGTCGCGTCGCGACGCCTGGGCCTGCTCGTGGCGCGAGGCAATCCGCTCGGCATTCAGTCGCTCGCCGACCTGCCGCGCACCGGTGCGCGTTTCGCGAACCGTGAGCGTGGCTCGGGCACGCGCATCATCTTCGATCTGCTGCTCGCCCGTGATGGCATCGATCCGTCGACGGTCGCGGGCGCGGAGAACATCGAGTTCACGCACGCTGCCGTGGCAGCCTACATCGCCAGCGGGCGGGCGGACGCGGGTCTCGCGATCGAGGCGGCGGCGAGTCAGTTCGGACTCGACTTCATTCCCATCCTCACCGAGCGCTATTGCCTGATGTTTCCGGAAAGCGGCAGCGAATCGCCACACCTTCAGGCGCTGCTGGAAATCCTGCAAAGCGGTGAGTACCGGCAGGCAGTGCATGCCATTCCAGGCTACAGCGAGGGTGCGACGGGTAGGGTGACGTCGCTGTCGGAGGCGTTTCCGTCGCTGGGTTAATTTTCATATGCATGTCATTGCATATTTTGTGCATCGCAATTTTCTCCCGGAAAACCCCGGCCTGTCTGGCTTGGTGCGTGAATGGCATGTGGCTGCGCCCCCGAAGTTCGCTGATCGCGGCTATCGGTATTTCCACGAGGCTTGTTGTGCCGGGACGTTTGGACTAATGTCTAAAGCACTGAGCCCCCGAAAGATGTGTTGTCATCATATGCATTAATGAACATATGAGACGTCATCTTGCCCCAGGAGACAATTCGAGATGGTGTCCACACCTCATGCGACGCTCGCGCCGCTGCTGGCTCGCCACGCCGGCCGCGCAAACGAGCTGTTGCCGCTGCTGCATGCCTTGCAGGACCGCGAAGGCTATGTCGATCCGGCCCATGTGCCGGCCATCGCTGCCGCGCTGAATCTTTCCCGCGCCGAAGTCCATGGCGTCATCACGTTTTATCACCACTTTCGCAGTGCTCCGCCCGCGGCGACCGTGGTGCAGGTCTGCCGGGCCGAGGCATGCCGCAGCCGTGGCGGCGAAGCGCTCGTCGCCCATGTCGAGGCCTGTACCGGCGCGCATATCGACGGCGAGGCGAGCCACGGCGTGAGCGTCGAGTCGGTGTACTGCCTTGGGCAGTGCGCGCTGTCGCCTGCGGTGACCATCAACGGCGAGCTGCACGCGCGTGTCGGTCCGGCGCGTTTCGACGCATTGTTTGCCGATGCACGCGAGCAGGGCGGCCATGACTGAGACAAGCGAAATCATTCGGTCCGGCGCCTGCCGCATCTACATTCCCCGCGACTCGGCGGCGCTGGCGTTGGGCGCGGACCGGCTCGCGAGAGCGGTCGCGTCGGAGGCGGCCCGGCGCGGCATTGCCGTCGATATCGTTCGCAACGGTTCGCGCGGCCTGTTCTGGCTGGAGCCGCTGGTCGAAGTGCAGACACCCTCCGGGCGTATCGGTTACAGCAATGTGCAGGCGTCGCAGGTGAGCGCCATGTTCGACAGCGGTTGGCCCGCGTGCGCGACGCAGGATGGCGAACGGCCCATGCCCGCGACCGATCCCGACGGCAGTTGGCAGGCCGGCATGCCCGCCTGTGTCGGCCGGGTGGACGCGATTCCGTACCTCGCGAAGCAACAGCGGCTCACGTTCGCGCGCATCGGTGTGACCGACCCGCTGGATCCCGTCGATTACGAAGCGCATGGTGGTCTCGCCGGCCTGCGCGCCTGTCTCGCCCTCGACGCCGAAGCCGCGTGTCAGACTGTACTGGATTCGGGCCTTCGCGGACGTGGCGGCGCTGCCTTTCCCGCAGGCATCAAGTGGCGCACGGTCAGCCGCGCCGAAGCCAGACAGAAATACGTCGTCTGCAATGCGGACGAAGGCGACTCGGGCACATTCGCCGACCGGCTCATCATGGAGAGCGACCCGTTCGTGCTGATCGAAGGCGTGGTCATCGCCGCGCTGAGCGTCGGCGCGACCGAGGGCATCGTCTATGTGCGCAGCGAATACCCGCATGCGATCGCCGCGCTGGAGGCGGCGATCGACGTGGCGCGCCGCGAGGGGTGGCTGGGGCCGGATGTCCTGGGTTCCGGGCGGTGCTGCGAGTTGCGTGTGGCGAAGGCGGCGGGCGCTTATATCTGCGGCGAAGAGACCGCGTTGCTCGAGAGCCTCGAAGGCAAGCGTGGCGTCGTTCGCGCGAAACCGCCGATTCCGGCGCTGTCCGGCCTCTTCGGCCAGCCGACGCTCATCAACAATGTGATTACGCTCGCGAGTGTGCCGTTCATCTTTGCGCATGGCGCACAGACATATCGCGAGTTCGGCATGGGCCGCTCGCAAGGCACGCTGCCCGTGCAACTGGCGGGCAACATCCGTCGCGGCGGCCTGGTGGAGCTGGCTTTCGGCGTGACGTTGCGCACGTTGCTCGACGAGTTCGGCGGCGGCACGGCAAGCGGCCGTCCGGCGAAAGCCATACAGGTCGGCGGGCCGCTCGGGGCGTATCTGCCGCCCGCGCAATGGGATCTGCCGATGGACTACGAGGCATACGCTGCCGTGGGCGCGGTGGTCGGCCACGGCGGGGTCGTGGTGCACGACGACACCGCCGACATGGCGGGACTGGCGCGCTACGCCATGGCGTTTTGCGCACTCGAATCGTGCGGCAAATGTACGCCGTGCCGCATCGGTTCGACGCGGGGTGTCGAGGTGATCGAGCGCATTCAGCGCGGGGATACGTCCTCGCGTCAGGTGAGGCTCCTGCACGACCTCTGCGAGACGATGGTCTCGGGTTCGCTCTGTGCGATGGGCGGCATGACGCCGTTCCCCGTGCGTTCCGCGCTCGAACACTTCCCGGCGGACTTCGGTCTGCCCGCCGGCGCGGGACGCTGCGAAGCCGCGTGAGACCGGCGTGCCGGTTCGCCGCTGCGTCGCAAGGGGCAGCGCAGTAACACCATCGACATCGGTGAGAGCCGATACAGCCGATACATCGGACACGAACAGGAGGACGCACATGATCCATCCGAACTTGCAAGTTTCCCCGGGCCACGGTCCCGACATGGGCACGCCGCTGCGCACGAGCGAGGTGGACGTCACCCTGGAGATCGACGGCCAGACCGTGACGGTGCCGGCCGGCACGTCGATCATGCGTGCCGCGGCGGGCAATGACGTCAACATTCCCAAGCTGTGCGCCACCGACTCGCTCGAACCTTTCGGATCGTGCCGGCTGTGTCTGGTCGAGATCGAGGGGCGGCGCGGTTTCCCGGCGTCCTGTACAACGCCGGTCGAGCCGGGCATGAAAGTGCGCACGCAGTCGCCGAAGTTGCAGGATCTGCGGCGCAACGTGATGGAACTCTACATCTCCGACCACCCGCTCGACTGTCTGACGTGCGCGGCCAACGGTGACTGTGAACTGCAGGACATGGCGGGCGTCACGGGCTTGCGCGAAGTGCGCTACGGCTTCGATGGCGCTAACCACGTCCATAGCGCGAAGGACGAGTCGAATCCGTACTTCACATATGACCCGTCCAAGTGCATCGTGTGCAACCGCTGTGTTCGTGCGTGCGAGGAGACGCAGGGGACGTTTGCGCTGACCATCTCCGGCCGCGGCTTCGAAGCGCGCGTCTCGCCCGGGCAGGATGAGCCGTTCATGGACTCGGAGTGCGTGTCGTGCGGCGCGTGCGTGGCGGCCTGTCCGACGGCGACGTTGCAGGAAAAAAGCATCGTCGAGATGGGGCAACCGGAGCATGCGGTGGTGACGACGTGCGCGTATTGCGGCGTCGGCTGCGCCTTCAAGGCGGAGATGAAGGGCGGCGAAGTCGTGCGCATGACGCCGTACAAGGACGGTCTTGCGAATGAGGGGCATGCGTGCGTCAAGGGGCGCTTTGCCTGGGGATACGCCACGCACAAGGAGCGCATCACCAAGCCGATGATTCGCAGCAAGATCACCGATCCGTGGCGTGAAGTGACGTGGGACGAGGCGCTGGACTATGCGGCGTCGGAGTTCCGGCGTATTCAGGCGAGGTATGGTGTGGACGCCATCGGCGGCATTACGTCCTCGCGCTGCACGAACGAAGAGACGTATCTCGTGCAGAAGCTGGTGCGCGCCGCGTTCGGCAACAACAACGTCGATACCTGCGCGCGCGTGTGTCATTCGCCGACGGGGTACGGGCTCAAGCAGACGCTCGGCGAGTCCGCCGGAACGCAGACGTTCAAATCCATCGAGCATGCCGACGTTATTCTGGTGATGGGGGCGAACCCGTCGGACGGGCACCCCGTTTTTGCGTCACGGCTCAAGCGGCGGGTGCGTGAGGGCGCGAAGCTCATCGTGATCGACCCGCGCCGTATCGATATCGTCGACGGGCCGCACATCAAGGCGGCGTTCCACCTGCCATTGCGCCCCGGGACCAACGTGGCAATGGTCAATGCCCTCGCGCACGTGATCGTGACCGAAGGGCTGCTGGCCGAGTCGTTCATTGCCGAGCGCTGCGAAGACCGTGCGTTCGCGCAGTGGCGCGACTTCGTGGCGCTGGCGGAGAATTCGCCTGAAGCCGTGTCGGTCGTCACCGGCGTGCCGGCGGAACAGATTCGCGGCGCTGCGCGTCTGTATGCGACCGGCGGCAACGCGGCGATCTATTACGGGCTGGGGGTCACGGAGCACGCGCAGGGGTCGACCACGGTGATGGGCATCGCAAACCTCGCGATGGCCACGGGCAACGTGGGGCGCGAAGGCGTGGGCGTGAATCCGCTGCGTGGACAGAACAACGTGCAGGGCTCGTGCGATATGGGGTCGTTCCCGCACGAACTGCCGGGCTACCGGCATGTGGCCGATACGCTGGTGCGCGAGGCGTTCGAGGCCGCCTGGGGCGTGACGTTGCAGGCCGAGCCGGGGCTGCGTATCCCGAACATGTTCGACGCGGCGATTCACGGCAGCTTCAAGGGCCTCTACTGTCAGGGCGAGGACATTGTGCAGTCCGACCCCAACACGCAGCACGTGGCTGCCGCCATGGAGGCGATGGAGTGCATCGTCGTGCAGGACATCTTCCTGAACGAGACTGCCAAGTATGCTCACGTGCTGCTGCCGGGCACGACCTTCCTCGAAAAAGACGGCACGTTCACGAATGCCGAGCGCCGTATCTCGCGCGTGCGCCGCGTCATGGCGCCGCTGCCGGGCATGGCCGACTGGGAAGTGACGATTGCGCTGGCCAGCCGGCTGGGCTACGAGATGCCGTACTCGCATCCGTCGCAGATCATGGACGAAATCGCGCGGCTCACGCCGACTTTCCGTGGGGTGAGCTATAAGCGGCTGGACGAGGCGGGCAGTCTGCAATGGCCTTGCAACGACGAGGCCCCCGACGGTACGCCGATCATGCACGTCGACAGTTTTGTTCGTGGCAAGGGGCGTTTCATCATTACGCGCTACGTGCCGACGGACGAAAAGGTCACGCCGCGTTACCCACTGCTGCTCACCACGGGGCGTATCCTCTCGCAATACAATGTCGGAGCGCAGACGCGTCGCACGCACAACGTCCATTGGCACGACGAAGACCGGCTCGAAATCCACCCGCACGATGCGCAGGAGCGCGGCATCAAGGACAACGATTGGGTCGGCATCCGCAGCCGGGCAGGGGAGACGGTGCTGCGTGCGCTCATCAGTGACCGTATGCAGCCGGGCGTGGTGTACACGACGTTTCACTTCCCGGAATCGGGCGCGAATGTCATCACGACGGATAACTCGGACTGGGCGACCAACTGTCCGGAATACAAGGTAACGGCAGTGCAGGTCTTGCCGGTGGCGCAACCTTCGGCATGGCAGGACAAGTATTCGAAATTCAACCGCACGCAGCTCGAATTGCTCGATGCGGCCCGCAACCCCGCCGAGCCCGTGCCGGCCAGGTAGGGGAGCGAACATGCGAATGAAGTGGAGTTAGCGTTAGACGATGTCCAACCCTTTACGTGAATTGACGGGCGCGGGCGGTGCCGGCGGTCAGGCCGGCCCCCGCAATGGTCGCGCGGCTCGTGACGGTCGTGATCGCCCCGATCGTTCGGGCGAGGGCGACCCTGACAGTGGCGTGGCGGCGCCCGTTTGCGATGTGGCGCCTGCCGCCATCGACCCGGAGAGCCTGTCGCCGCACGCGGCGTTCGCGGTGCGGCGCTTCCGTCAGGGGGCATGGCAGCAGGCCGGGGATGAGTTGGCCGAGGAAGTGCCTGTCGCCCTGGAGTTCAACGGCATCTCCCACGTGGTGATGCTGGCGACGCCCGCCGACATCGAAGATTTCGCGCTCGGCTTCGCGCTGTCGGAGGGCATTCTGAACGACCGACGCGAGTGTTACGGGATCGACGTCTCGGCGACGTCGCTGGGCATTACCGCTCATCTCGAAATCGCTTCGCGGGCGTTCGCCGGGCTCAAGGAACGGCGCCGTAACCTCACGGGGCGTACCGGCTGCGGACTCTGCGGCACGGAGAGTCTCGATCAGGTCTTGCGTGCTCTGCCGTCGGCCGGGGAGCCGCTGCGTGTCACGCACGCCGCATTGGCGGCAGCCCATGCCGGTCTGGCCGCGCATCAGCCGCTCAACGGCGTGACGGGCGCGGTCCATGGCGCTGCGTGGTGTTCGCCACAGGGCGAAATCCTGTGTCTTCGCGAGGACGTCGGCCGTCATAACGCACTCGACAAACTCATCGGCGCATTGGCGCGCGAGGGGCAGGGGTTCGAGCGCGGCTTCGTGCTCATGACGAGCCGTGCGAGCGTCGAAATCGTGCAGAAGGCGGCGCAGGTCGGTATCCCGATGGTCGCGGCCGTCTCCGCGGCGACGGCATTGGCGGTGCGCACTGCCGAGGCTGCGGGCGTAGCGCTGGTGGGCTTCGTGCGCGGCGAGCAGTGCGTCATTTACACAGGCGGGGCGGCGCTCGACGCGCACGTCTGACGGCCCATTACATGCAGTGGCGGGAGATTCTTCGATGGACAGTAACAATCTCGTGCGGATGGCGAATCGCATCGCGGATTTCTTCGAATCGTTGCCCGATCGTGAGGAGGCGCTGGGAGAAATCGCCACGCATCTCCACAAGTTCTGGGATCCGCGCATGCGCATCCAGATTCTGGTCCTTGCCGACACGCCGGCCGCCGGCGAGATGCACGCGCTGGTGCGAGATGCGCTCGCGCGCCACCGCGCGCGACTCACGCCCGCGACCTGATTCGCTGCGGGTGACGGTTCCCACGGGTGTATCGCCAACGGATACGGTGGAGGGCGTAGGGGACGTAGGGGACGTAGGGGACGTAGGGGCGGGCGTAGGGAGTACGGGCCGGTGTTGCCGCCAAGGTACGCTGCTCGCGGTATAGTAGGGGTGTCGGTCGCGCATTGGCGCGGCCCTACCCTTAGCGGAGGACTTGATGAGCGATACCCCCACGCGCAAGCCCGGCCAAAAGCGTGCTCACAAGGAGGACGAAGTGGAACGCGACCTCGACGAAGCGCTTGAGGAGACGTTCCCGGCCAGCGACCCCGTGTCCATCGAGATCGACAAGCCGAAGCATGCGCCCGCGTCGAAATCGTCCGTGACGAAGCGTCTCGACGAAGGGTTGGAGGAAACCTTCCCCGCGAGCGACCCGGTATCGATCGATACGGGAAAGTCGCCGAAGCGATAGGTTCGCGGCGGGATGCCGGCAGATGGGGTTGCGATGCGTCCGGATTTTGCTCGCAGGCCCGTCCGGCGGGGCCTTCGTCGAAAAATATATCTCCGGTCCGGCGAGGGTTCGCCGCCCGGACGGGCCGAATTCGTGGCAAAATGCCGCGCCTGACTCTCTCAGGCTGGGACTGTAGGAAATAAATGGCGGCAGGTACGGTTAAAAAAGTTCGACGCTACGCGCTGGAAACCATCGACGTGATGGGACAGAGCGGGCTTGGCGTCGTCGAGCGCCCCGACGGGCGTTTCGTCATGTATCCGGAATATTGGACGCAGACGCAGGCGCTCAGCCAGAAAATGCGCACGCTTTACCGCCGTAACTGCCAGCTTGAATACCAGTTGGCAAAGCTCACGCGTGAACTCGACCGTCTGCGCAGCGTGGTCGACACGCCACGTCCCGCCGGCAATCCCCAGGCTTCGCTTCCCGGCACCGACGTGCCCCAGCCCGAGGCGCAGCTGGATCGCAAGTCCGCCTCCGCGGCTGTGTCCGCAGCCGTGTCCGATTTACCGCCCCGACGACGTAAGCGCGCCGCCTGAGCGCCATTGCCGAGACAGGGTGTTTGTCGTGTCCCGCTCCGGCCATGCTCCGCAAGTCCTCCCGATTCACCCGGTTACATTAGCGAATCCCCCTTAACAGCCAGCTTTCCGCCTGCTTCGCCGACCATCATGGCGCTTACCGCATCGCAACTCGAAACCTTCCGTAACGACGGTTACCTGATTCTCCCGCGCTATGTGGCGCAGGCCGACTGCGAGGCGATTCTGGCAGACGCGCGAACCCAGCTGGCGGCGGCGACGCCGCCTCTGGAGTTTGAAGCCGACGTCGGCTACGAAGGTGCGCCGCGCTCACGCGATGCCGTGGGCGGTCAGACGGTGCGCCGCCTGCTCAAGGCCTACGACCGTGGCGAGGCGCTGCGCCGCTGGGCAACGCGCCGGGACTTGATCGAATCGCTTGCCCAGATTTTCGGCGAGGATGTCGTGCTGACGCTCGCGCACCACAACTGCGTGATGACCAAGCACCCGCACTTCGGCACAGCCACAGGCTGGCATCGGGACATCCGTTATTGGTCGTTCCCCGACAATTCGTTGGTTTCGGTCTGGCTCGCGTTGGGCCCGGAAACACGTGCCAATGGGGCGCTTCGTTTCATCCCCGGATCACACCGCGAACATCTGGAGCCCCATCAGCTCGATTCGTTGGATTTTCTGCGTCCCGACGAACCCGACAATCAGACGCTCGTCGCGCGCGGCAAGCAGGTCGAACTGGCGCAGGGCGATGTGGTGCTGTTTCACAGCGGACTGTTCCATGCGGCCGGTCGCAATGAGGGCGATGCCACGAAGTTCTCAGTGGTCTTTGCTTATCGGGGCAAATCCAACCCGCCTACGCCGGGGTCGCGTTCGGCATCCGCCGGCGAGGTCGACCTCGGCCATTGAGACGCCGGTGCGCGTCAGGCATCGCAATTTCTTGTGCCGCGCGCGAGGCAGCGAAACATCCGGCGCCGCCTGCCTTTCGTCGCTTTCGCGCTCTGATTTGGGTGCTTTCCTAAAGCGGAAAGCATCTTTTCCCGCGTAGACTCTCCGGCCACCCTTGTGGTGTCTTGCGCTGGCGCATGTGTGCCCCATCGGCGTGCCGTCGATGCCGGGCCGCGCCGGTAATCTGCCTGACGCCATTCCATGAACAAGCGATGTCACACCCGAACGGATGCCTTGCCGTTGGGTGTGTGCGTCCGTTTTCGGAGGAGACACGTGTCCCGTTTACCCATCACCCCCGCTGCATCCTCCGCGTTGCCCGCCGCCACGGCCACGCCCGGCAATGCGAGTCGAGCCACCTGGGGCTCGCGGCTGGGGTTCGTTCTCGCTGCCGCCGGCTCTGCGGTCGGTCTGGGGGCGGTATGGAAATTCCCCTACGTGGTCGGCGAACACGGCGGCGGTGCCTTCCTCGCCGTGTATCTGGGCTGCGTGCTGACGCTGGGCGTCGCCTTGTTGCTGGCGGAAATGACGATCGGTCGCCTTACTGGCCAGTCCATTACGACAGCGTTGCGCACGTTGGGCGGGCGCGGCTGGGCGTGGGTCGGCCGTATTGCCACGTTCAATGCTTTTGCGATCCTGTCGTTTTATGTGGTCGTCGGCGGCTGGACGGTCGCCTACGTGTTACGTGCCCTTACAGGGTCTGTGCTGGCCAACGACACGGCCCGTCTGGTTGGCGAGTTTTCCGCGTTCACCGCGAATCCGGCGGCGTCGCTCGCAAGCATGGGCGCGTTTCTCGGACTGACGGCGCTCATCGTGGCCGCCGGCGTGCAAAAGGGCATCGAACGCGCGGGCAAGTGGCTCATGCCGGCGCTGTTCTTCCTGATGCTGCTCGTCATCGCACGGGCGCTCACGTTGCCGGGCGCGATGGCCGGCGTTGCGTGGTTCCTCACGCCTGACCTTTCGGTCATTTCAGGCGACACCCTGCTCGAAGCGCTGGGGCTGGCGTTCTTCTCGTTGTCGCTGGGCGCCGGCATGATCGTGGTCTACGGCTCCTATCTGCCCAAGGATGCACGACTGGCCGGCTCCGCCGTCTGGGTGGCGACGCTCGCTACGCTGGCGTGCTTTCTCGCCGGCCTGATGATTCTTCCCGCGGTCTTCGCCTTCGGGGTCACCCCCAACGCGGGGCCCGGCCTGACCTTCATCACGATGCCCGCGATCTTTGCGCAGATGCCGTTCGGCCATGCCATCGCCGTCGCGTTCTTCCTGTTGCTGCTGTTTGCAGCGCTCACGTCGGCTGTCTCCCTGTTCGAGCCGGTCACGGCGTTTCTGATCGACGAATATCGGTGGCGCCGCGCGCCGGCCGTCATCGCCGTGTTTGCCGCCACCTTCTTTTTCGGCGCGCCTGCGGCGTTGTCCTTCGGCATCTGGTCGGATGTGCGAATTTTCGATCGGACGATTTTCGATCTGATGGACTACGTGACCGTCAATCTGTTAATGCCGGTCGGCGGTTTATGCGTGGCTTTCTTTGTCGGTGCGCGCATCTGGCCGACGGCGCGCGCCGTGCTGGAAGGTTCGCGTGCGCAATGGTTCGTGCCGCTCTGGCGTTTGTTGCTGCTGGTGCTCACGCCGATCGCCATCTTCGGTGTCTGGTATCAGAGTCTCTGATGCGTTGAGTCCGCGAGGCCGGCCTCGCATCGCGTCGAGGTCGTGCCAAGGTTGCGCCAGAGCAGCGCGCCGAGAGAGGTTCGCCGTCGACGTGCCCGACCGGCTTATGCGACCGGCGTACGCATCGTTACCCATTCCTCGGCAGCGGTCGGATGTACGGCCAGCGTGCGATCGAAGTCGGCCTTCGTTGCGCCCATCGACAGCGCCACGCCGAGCAACTGAACCTGCTCGCCGGCGTGCTCGCCCACCATATGCGCGCCGACAATCTTGTCGGTTGCGCAGTCGACCAGCAGCTTCATCAGAATCTTTTCCTGCCGGCCTGACAGCGTTGCCTTGAGCGCACGGAACGATGCCTTGAACACTTTGAGCTGCGCATACTGCGCACGCGCCTCGCTTTCCGTAAGGCCCACAACGCCGATTTCGGGTGTACTGAAAACCGCGGTCGGGATGAGCTTGTGATCTACGCGCGTCGGCCGTTGCCCGAACACCGTATCGGCAAACGCCTGTCCTTCGCGGATCGCCATCGGGGTGAGATTAACGCGATCGGTCACGTCGCCCACGGCGAAGATCGACGGCACGTTGGTGCGCGAAAACTCGTCCACGATCACCGCGCCCTTGTCGTTGAGCGCCACACCGCTCGCGGCCAGACCGAGTCCTTGCGTGTAGGGCACGCGACCCGCAGCACTTAGCAGCACATCGGTGTCATGGCGGCTGCCGTCCGAGAGCGTGACACGCAATCCATCCTGAACTTTCTCGGCACGCTCGACGGTGCGCTCCAGCAATATCTCGATGCCACGCTCGCGATAGGCCGCCTCAAGCGATGTCCGGACTTCTTCGTCGAAGCCGCGAAGCAAATGCGGCCCGCGGTGTACGACCGTGACCTTCGACCCAAGCCCGGCAAAGACCCCGGCAAATTCCAGTGCAATGTAGCCGCCGCCAATGATCGTGATGCGCTTGGGCAGCGTGTCGAGATGAAAGACTTCGTTCGACGAAATCGCGTGCTCGCGGCCGGCGAAGTGAGGCTGATCGGCGGGGCGGCCGCCGGTGGCGATCAGGATGTGGCGGGCGGTGACGCGCTCGCCGGTGGCGGGCAATACGACCGTGTGCGGGCCTTCGACCACCGCGCGCGCAGCGATGAGTTCCGCGCCGGCGCGTTCCAGATTGGTTCGGTAGATGCCTTCGAGCCGGGCGATTTCGGCGTCCTTGCGCGCAATCAGCGTTTTCCAGTCGAACGTGGGCGAGGGCACTTGCCAGCCGAAGCCTGCGGCGTCTTCGAAGTCGTCGGCGAAGCGACTGGCGTAGACGAGCAGCTTCTTCGGCACGCAACCGCGAATGACACAGGTGCCACCCACGCGAAACTCCTCGGCCACCTTCACGCGAGCACCATATTGCGCGGCCACACGCGCGGCACGCACGCCGCCCGAACCGGCGCCGATCACGAACAGATCCACATCGAACTGGGACATTGCTGACTCCTTTATGTCATTTGGCGCATCGGACTGCATGTCGATGCCCATGGCTTAGCGCGTTGAGCGATTGTGCCAGAGACATGCGCCCTACATCGGGACACCCGGGCGTTTTAGGGGACGTCCGATGCGCGCCTCGGACACTGCCGCATCGCAGGCAAGGGAGTGCCGCGCTCGTGTGCCGTCATAAGCCAGATCCGTCGTCAATTCGGGTTTTCGCACGGTCGTGCGCTTTTGTTGACCCATGTCAATGCGCCTGGCGAAATGCCGGCCGACAATCGAAGACGTCGAATGTCAATCAATGTTTCACCGGCACGCGCGCCCCCTGACCTACAGAGCCGGGGCGGGTGCAATGCCGGTGATCCATCGCGGCAGTCCGATGTTTCTGAAATGAAACACTTCCCGGAAATTTTTCGGACTTCGTGCGAATGGTGGAATTGGAAGTGCATAAGAATCAAAGAGTTGTCCCTCGTGGTCCGGAATTTGCTCCGATGGATTCAACACAGGCGGGACTCACCGCCGGCACACGAGGATGTCATGACGAAGTCGCTTACCCGCCTCATGGGCGCCACGTCGGCGCTGGCGTTGTTGTGTTGCTTCTGGATGACGGCATCGGCACATGCCGCCAATTCACCGGCCACTGCGAGTCCCCCCAGTGCATCGGCCGCTACGAAGATCACAACGGCCAACGCCGGACATGGTGCCCGGCCTTCGCGGGCCGCACGCACGAAGCGTGCGGCCCGCGTGTCGGCCTATTCGCCCCCGGGCTCGCCCCCCGCCGCGCTGGTCGGCGTAGCGCCCGCGCCCTGGCGCGACGTGTTTGCCGAGGCGGGCGCCTGGGCGGCCGACCCGGTCGTCGTGAGCGGGCGGACCTTGAGCGGCACCCTCGGCAATGCCGGGTTGACGAGCGCAATGGAAGGCATGGTCACCGGGCCGCGCGCCGGGTTGACCGGGTTGTATCAGACCGTTTGGCATCGTGCGCTGACCAATCCCGCGCTGCACACCCAGCTCTTCGCCGGGGCGCCGGAATACTTCGGACTGCATTTCTAAATTTCCCCTCCCGGGAGTGTCCGGCATGCAGCACGTCGCCGCGCCGCATTCGCTGCCGCGTTCAACGTTCGACCCCGCGCTGCGCGAGTCCGCATGGCGCATGGCCTGGTCGCGCGTGCCTGCGCCAGCGCTGGCCTCGCACATGCTTCATTGCGCCTGAGAGCGCCGCGTGCGCCTTCGTCCCCGGCGCGTGCATTTCCCTCCTGCTTGCCTCGCCAAGTTCAATGCGGTTAGGATTAACCCGCAGTTCAAGCGTGGCATTTCCTCAAGACATGCCGGCTGCCGGCATGCCATTCCGTTCTGGAGCCCCCTTATGAGCACGCCTGACGTTTCTGTGCAAAGCCCTCCCCAGAAGAAAGCACTTCCCATCGGACTGATTGCCGGTGTAGTCGTAATGATCGCCGTGCTCCTGATTCCCATGCCCGACGACCTGCCGGTCGCCGGGCACCGCATGCTGGCCATCCTTGCATTCGCGGTGGTCGTCTGGATTACCGAAGCCGTATCGTACGAAGCCAGCGCCATCATCGTGACTTCGTTGATGGCGTTTCTCGTGGGTACCGCGCCGACGGTGCAGGACCCCAGCGTCGAGTACGGCACGTCGCGCGCGATCAGCATGGCACTCGCGGGCTTCTCGAACTCCGCGCTGGCGCTCGTGGCCGGCGCGTTGTTCATTGCCGCGGCCATGACGCTCACCGGGCTCGACCGGCGCATCGCACTCGTCACGCTCTCGAAGATCGGCACGAGCACGCGCCGCGTGATGATCGGTGCGGTCGCCGTCACCATCCTGCTCTCGCTCGTCGTGCCCAGCGCCACCGCGCGCAGTGCCTGTGTCGTACCGATCATGATGGGCGTGATCGCTGCGTTCGGCGTCGACAAGCGCTCGAACATCGCCGCCGGCGTCATGATCATCGTGGCGCAGGCGACCAGTATCTGGAACGTCGGTATTCAGACCGCTGCCGCACAAAACCTGCTGACTGTGGGGTTCATGGACAAGATGCTCGGCGACCGCATTACATGGGCCGAGTGGCTGATGGCGGGTGCGCCGTGGGCCATCATCATGTCGGTCGTACTCGTGGTCCTCGTGCTCCGGATGATGCCGCCCGAGGCGGACGCCATCGCCGGCGGCAAGGAAGCCGTGGAAGCGCAATTGCGCGAGATGGGCCCGATGACGAGCGCACAGAAGCGCCTGCTCGCCGTGTCGATCGGTCTGCTGCTGTTCTGGGCGACGGAAGGCAAGCTGCATCGCTTCGATACGACCTCGGTGACGTACGTCGGCCTTGTCGTGCTGATGTTGCCGCGCTTCGGCGTGATGACCTGGAAAGACGTTCAGTCGCGCATTCCCTGGGGCACGGTGATCGTGTTCGGGGTGGGTATCAGTCTTGGCACCGCATTGCTGACGACGCAGGCGGGGCAGTGGCTCGGCAATCACGTCGTTGCCGCGACCGGTCTCGACTCGTTGCCGACGTTGTGGATCTTCGCGATTCTGGCGGCGTTCCTGATCCTGATTCACCTCGGTTTCGCCAGCGCCACTGCGCTGACGTCCGCCATGCTGCCGATCCTGATCGCGGTGCTGCAAACGCTGCCGGGCGACTTCAACCGGCTTGGCATGACGATGTTGCTGGGCTTCACGGTGAGCTTCGGGTTCATTCTGCCGATCAACGCACCGCAAAACATGGTGTGTCTGGGCACCGATACGTTCACGGCGAAACAGTTCGCGAAGGTCGGGATCGTCGTGACCATCGTCGGTTACGCCCTGCTGCTGGTCTTCGCCGCGACGTACTGGCGCTGGCTGGGCTGGCTGTAACGCGTACCGTCGAACAAGGAGCCATCATGCGAATCCCCCTGAAAGACGCCGTCGACTTCGGCAAGCAACTGTTGTGCGCACAAGGCGTGCCGGACGACATCGCGCTCGACGTCGCACAACATCTGGTCGAATCCGACCGCGTCGGCTACGCCAGCCACGGTCTGTCGATTCTGCCGACGTATCGCAAGGTACTGGAGGACGATCAGGTCAATCCGAACGGACGCCCAAGCGTGCTTACCGACCACGGCAATCTGCTGCTGTACGAAGGCAATCGCGGTTTCGGTCAGCACGTTGGCAAGTTCGTGGTCGAACGTGCGATAGCGCGCGCCTTCGACAAAGGCGTGGCGATCCTGACGCTGCGCAACAGCCATCACCTCGGCCGTATGGGACAGTACGGCGAGATGGCGGCGCATCAGGGGCTCGTCTTCATGGCGTTCACGAACGTGACGAACCGGCAACCCATGGTCGCACCATTCGGCGGCAGCGAGCCGCGTCTGACGACGAACCCGTTGTGTTTTGCCGGACCGCTGCCGAACAATCGTCCGCCGCTGGTCGTCGATATGGCGACGAGTGCCATTGCCATCAACAAGGCGCGCGTGCTGGCGGCCGAGGGCAAGCAGGCGCCCCCGGGGTCGCTGATCGACGGCTACGGCAATCCGTCCACCGATCCGAATGTCCTGTTCACCGAGCCTTTCGGCGCCTTGCTGCCGTTCGGCGGGCATAAGGGCTATGCATTGGGTATCGTGACGGAACTGCTCGCAGGAGTACTCTCGGGCGGCGGCACGATCCAGCCGGAGCATCCGCGGGCCGGCGTGGCGACAAACAACATGTTCGCCATCGTGCTCAACCCGCAGGTCGATTTCGCCGCCACGTGGCGCTCGCACGAAGTGGAGGCGTTCATCGACTATCTGACGTCGTGTCCGCCGCAGCCGGGTTTCGACCGTGTGCAGTATCCGGGCGAGTACGAAGCGGAGAATCGCAAAAAGCACCACGACCATATCGATCTGACGACGCCGATCTGGGAGTCGTTGCTGAAGATGGCGACGGACCTCGGGGTGGCGACACCGCGCACGTTGTAGGCAACAGGGCACGGCGGGCAACGTGTCCACGCGATGCAGGCCATACGATAAACAAGGGCGTGAGGGCCGCGCCTCGGCGGGCGGGCGCGAGATTCGCCGGTCTCGCCATTTACGTGGTATCGCAGGGAGAAGTGAAACACATGGCTTTACTCAAGGTGGACGTGGTGAGTACCGAGCGTTCGATATTCTCGGGCGAGGCCCGCTTCGTGGAAGTGCCCGGGTCGGCCGGCGAGTTGGGCGTGTTGCCGGGTCACACGCCGTTGCTGTCCGGCGTGCGTCCGGGCACGGTGCGAATTGAAGCGGCGGACGGCACCGAGACATTCCTGTACATCGCTGGCGGTTTCGTGGAAATCCAGCCCGACCGGGTGACGGTGCTGGCCGATACGGCCATGCGTGCCGAGAGCCTCGATCAGGCGCGCGCCGAGCGCGCGCGCGAAGCGGCCGCGGCCTTGCTGGAGCAGCAGACCGGCGACATCGACTACGCGAAGGCGCAGGCCGAACTGGCCGAAGCGGTGGCGCAGTTGCAGGCGATCCGGCGCATGCGTAAGCAAAAGCAGTCGCGCTGACGGTGCCGGGTCGGCGCCTCTCGCGCGTGGCTAGTCACGTGGCCTCTCGTACACGTCGACAGGCACGTGCGTGAGATTCAGTTCCCGGGCGACGACCATCCGGTTTCTGCCGTCGCGCAGCCGAAATTTCTTGCCTCCAACCATCCGTATCACCGAAATCGGCGGGATGTAGTTACCCGCCAGGATGCCGGCTCTGATCGGGCCTTCTTTCTCGGGATTGCGCGCCATCGCGCCCGCGTTGTCCTGGTCCAGAATGTTCTGGATCGGCACGAACCGGTCGCCTTTTCTGCGCGATTTCCAACTGCTGATCGTCTCGTGGTCCGAGCGGATCCGGAACGGATCGTACCGGGTCATCAGTTCCACGAAAATCTTGTTATCCAGGGTACGCGCGGTTTTGCGGTCGTCGTCGACATAGAAGGCCACGTGCTGCTCCACGTTGCCCGAACGTACGTGTATGGCCTGCAAGTCGAGACCGCCCGAGAGCAGGTTTCTGTCGCGGATGGCGTCCATATCGCTTTGGCGCAATGGCGGATCCAGCGGCGGTTCCAGACTGGTCAGTGGGCGCGATTCCGCCAGAACGACCGTGTCGAGCTCGTGCGTCAGTCCTTTCCTGTACGGACCGAACCGGCGAATTCCGTCACCGGCGTCCGGCGCCTGTTCCGATGCAAGCCGCGCGCGCTTTGCCCCGGGCTCGTCGCCCGTGGTGGACGCCGCACGCGTCGCGGGGCGACGCAGCGAGCGCGCCGAAGACTGCGTGAGCCGTCGAAAGCCGCGTTGCAGAATTCGCGCGGCCCGGTCCTCGGTCATCAGCCCATCGACGTCGCGCCGATTGACGGGATTGTTGCCGACCATGCTGAAGAGATTCCATCCATCGAGCGGCCCGGCGGGATCGGGGTTGATCCAGCGTGAGAGCCACGGCGCGTAATAGCGCTGGCCATAGGCGTAGAGGCCCGTGGCGTCGCGCTCCTTGCCCGAATAACGACGGTATTTGTACGCCGATTCGATTTCGGTTCGTGCACTGACGTAGGCCGTACCGCCGAACGGGAAATACGATTCGAACGTGATGATGTCGGCATTGCCATCCAGTTCCAGAATCGTCGAATCGATATGGTCGCTCAGGCTGAAACGCCATGCGTCCTGCGCGATGCCCTCGGGTTTGCCGAGTTGCCAGTGCAGGACTGTCACACCAGCCCGGCCACCCGCCTCGAACCTGATGACGTCGAGCGTCTCCACCGGCGTTGCCTGTGTCGCGCCGTCGGGAATCTGTTCCGTTTGGCGCAGCTCCAGCCCGGGCAAATAACGCACGCGCACAAGTCGCGTAGTCCTGCTCGTCAAGGACCGGGTGAGTTTCGTCGCACGTGCACCGTCGGCGTCGTACCAGTACGTTTCGTCGTCGTCGTCGGCGGCGGCGGTGGTCGTGGCCGCCCGGGACACCTGAGCCACACGTCGCAACTGATTCCGGCAGTTCCACGTCAGTGGCCGCCCGGGATCGAGCTCACGCAGATTGCCGCATGCGTCGAAAAACGCGTCGACCTCGTCGGGCGCGATATCGCCGGTCTGCACGACGGCGCGGTTCGACGCGGGCGCGACGACCATTTCGGTGGTGAAGGGCACGCTCCCTTTATGGTGCATCGAGACCAGATTGCCGGCACGATCGTAGTCGTAAGTGCGCGTATAGGGCGTCAGGTCATCGCGCGACGGCCACGACGGGCCGGGCGCGTAGGCGGACATGCCCTGTTGGCCGAGACTGGCGTCCTCGGTACCCGTGGCTTCGATCAGGCGGTACAGCGCGTCGAGCGTGTAACGGTTTTCCGGATCGACGCGTCGCTGCCGCGCGCGGCCGCCCGCCGGTGCGGTGTTTTCAATGGCGACGCGGTTGCCCACGGGATCGTAGACGTAGGCGAGTGTCTGGAGCGCGACGCGCCGTCCCGGCGCGGCCGGGCGCGTGGTGAGCACGTGGCTCAGACGGTCCGTCTGCGGTTCGTACTCATACAGGGTCGTGACGCCATTGGCCACGTCCTCACGCAGCGGTAGTCCGGAAGGCGCGTATTCGACGGCGCGAAGGACAGGCAGCCATGCGGTGCTGCCCGCCATCTGCAATTCGCCGGCGCACAATTGGCCGGCAACGTCGAAATGCAAACGCTGACTGTGCCCCGAGGCATTCGTGTGTCCCGTCTCGTTGCCCAGCGCATCGAGCGACCACGTCGTCGTCCAGGTCTGTGCATCGAGATCGCGCGGCCATGTGTCTTCTTCGCCGGGCGCCCAGTGACTCTCGGGCACGTCGTCGCGCAGGAATCGTTGGTCGGTGTCGAGCGGCAACTGCGTCATGCTGTAGCGCGGTGTCGACGTCAGACCCGCGGGCGACCAGTGCGCGATCAATTGGCCGCGCAGGTTGTCATCGGGCGTTCCGGTCGCGTCTGCGTAAATCAGTGTTTCGGTGGTGCGTGGCGGCGCGTCGTCGCGTTGTTCCGTAACGGTAAGCGGCCGGCCCTGCGCGTCGTACGTATGACGGATCTGCTGCCCACGACCGTCTTGCTGCCAGACGATGTTGCGCGCGGCGTCGTAGATGGCGAAACGTGCGCCGGCGTCCGCGCTATGCACGGCCAGAGGTTGTCCGCTTAATGAACGGTGATAACGAAAGTTCGGCGTGCTGGCCGGCGTGTCCTGATGGGCGTCGCTGCCGCGCGGGTCCGTACTGCTTTCGTGATGGCCGCGCACGGTCCAGGTTTGCCGCGACACGTAGCGGGCAATGTCGTCGTCTCCTGACGCACGGTTGTATCGAACGGTGCGGCATATCAGAGCGCGGGCGTCGAGCGCCGTCACGGTCGGCGTGTGGGCGCAGCGCCGCACGGTGGCATCGTCGGCGATGGTCGTCATGATCCGGCTCCGGGGGCGGTGAGAGCGCCGGTGATTTCATGTGCGGTGTCGTTCTCGTCTTCCACTACCGTGTGCCACGGACCGTACGTCGTACGTGTCAGAAAGCCCGAGGCCATGACGGACATCGCCGGTCGCCCGAGCGGGTCGAAGTAATGCCGGTCGTAATGCGCGGTACCCCGCAAGGCCTCGTCGCGAACATACCGGTGCGATGAGGCGAAGTACGGGCGGTACACGCGCACCGCAAGCGCCTTGTTGTTGTACTCGACCCGTTCGCTCACACGCCAGCGCGGGTCGGCGGGTTCGACGACCGGCAGGCCGTCCGGGTCGAGCGCGAGGCATCCGTCATCGAGCACCTTCCAGGCATCGCCCGCCGGTACGCGGAACTTCTCCTGCAGGATTCGCGCGAAGCCGTCCGAATCGGTGATTTGCATGCGGATCTGGCGTTGCGCATCGTCCGGATACCTGTCGGCGAGCAGACACAGGGCGTGCGGGGGACGACGCTCGGCGTCGAGCAGGGTTCGTGCAACGTCCGCAGGCATGGCGGGATACATAGGCGCGCCGGCGCCCGGAGCCACGGCCTCGGCACGAGGCGACGCCGCCGAAGTCGACACCATCGTTTGCGCCGCGCGGCGTGCGCTGGCGCGCACCTGCCCGCCGGGCATCACCCATCGACCGGCGATCCATGCGCTCATGGCATGTACGCCGGCGTCGACCCGGCCCATCCAGCTCAGTGGCGAGTAGTACCAAACGCTGCCGATGTCCTGCAACGCCGCCTGTGGGGATGCGATGGCTTCGTCCGTGTCCGTGATTTCACGCACGTAATCCGATAGCGGCATGAAGCCGGCCGGGGCGCCGCGCTCCGTGCCGTGGAACGACGTTGCAATGAGGCGGCCGAATCCGTCGTAACGCGCTTCATGCGTGTTCTCGTTCGGATCGACGATATTTTCAGGCAGCATCGTGACGTAGTCGAGGCGCGCCTGTGTCGTACATCCGTCGGGGGCGACGCTCCGAACGTTGGCGCACCGGTAAGCGTCGTAGCCGAGCGTCGTCTCGCCCAACGTATCCGTCTCGCGCCATGTCGCCATCTGGTGGAAATCGGCAAGCGGGCCAAAGGTGGCGCATCGACGGTGAACGGCGAGCAACGTGGCGGCTTCGTCGGGCAGAAACACCGGCATCTCGTGATAGCCGGCGGCCTGAAGTTCGGCTAGCAGCGTCGATTCGTCGATGACACCGTCGTACGCGCGTAGCGCGGCGGCGTCCAGCTCGGCGAGCGCTTCGTAGGCGACGAGCCCGCTCGGCAGCGGTTCGCCGTCGTCGTCTGTCACGTAGTGCGTTTCCGACAACCCGGCGATCTCGCGCTCGTCGCCGCCGGATAGCGGTCCGTCCTCCGCCACGAATGCCTCGTAGGTGACGTCGGCCGGCGCCAGCCCATTCTCGAAGAACGCCAGCGCGTTGGTACGCGTGCGCCACGGCATGCCTGCACGCCAAACGTCGTCCCGGTCGATATCGATCCACGCGGCCCGCGTCTCGGTGACATAGGCGGTGCGTTGCGCGACATCGTAGGCGTCTTGCCGCCATTGCGCCTGCCAGTCGGTCGGTGCTGTGGCGGCGGCCGGGTTCGAGAGCGGTTGCGCATCACGTCGCGCGTAGTGCACGAGGGCGTGGTGCAGCGGTGAGCCGTTGGCATCCCAGCGCAGGCCGAGATGGTGATCGCATCGTGGGTCTTCCGGCGCACGCTCGTAATGATGCGTGCGTTGTTCGGCGATGAGCGCTCGCACGACACTGCGGTGTGCATAGGCGTTGGGCGATTGCATCAGGCGCAGCAGATAGCGCGTCTGCGAGACCGTGTACGGCGCGTTGTTCGCGTCGTCCAGCCCGAAGACTTCGACGCGGCGAATGGCGCCGCTCAAGGCGCGTGCCATGTCGCGACGCATTGGTGCGCTCCACGACGCCCAGTCGTCGGCCGGTACGTCGACGTTGCCCTCGGCCTCGAATCGGCAGCGAAGGGTATCGCCCATCGGCAGAGCGGCGGGGTCGCTGCCGTCGAAGCCGGGGTGATCGCCGTCATCCGCAAAGTCGTCGTGGCCGACGAACCGCCAGGTGCGGGTGAAGGTTGGGGCGGTGAACCCGTCCTCGGGCGGCGCGTCTTGCGCAGGCTGCTCGGCGTCGCGTTGCAGCACCAGGCCGAAGCCCCGGAGTTCGCGCTCGAACGGGTCGTAGTAGCCGTGTCGATACTGGAAGTGCTGGCGCAATTCGGTGCCGGTGATCTCGTCGAGCTGACGCCGCTCGACGACGACGGGAAGCGCGAACGGGATGGCGCTGGCCGCCGCGCCGCCCTGCGTTGGCCCGGCGGCGCGCTCGGCTTTTTCGTCCAGCCACTCCTGCGCGGAACTGCGATATCGCGTCGTCGACGCCAGCCCCATGTTGTTGTTCGTCCCTTCGAGCAGATAGGGCTTGCCCTGCGCGGCAAAGTCGCAGCGCCAGTGGCGCGGGGTCATGTAGGGCACGGTGAGGACGAGACTGGCGCAACCGCTGCCCGTCAGATCGGCGGCGCTCACCTGACATAACCGGTCGTACTTCACGCCTTCGGGCCACGGTACCTCGCGCGCGGCGCGCCAGCCGTTGCCGCCGTCGTTCAGATAGATCTCGGCGTGATCGCGCTGCAGGTAGATCATGTCCGCCGCACCGGACCCGTCGAGATCGGCAAGGCGAATGCGCCCGGCGTCGAACTGGATGGCGTCGAACGCCGGCGCGGCAAACGCGCGCGGCGGGCCGAAGCGGCCCCGGCCGAGGCTGGGCCAGACCGTCACGGCGTCGTGGCGCACGCATACCAGTTGTGGCTGCCCGCAGCCGAGCAGGTCCGCGAAGGCAATCAGTTCACGGCGCCCGTCGCCCAGCCCGGGAAGCCGGGTGTCCTGCGCGACATCCAGCGGTGCGCCGAAGCCTTGCCCGTCGGCGTTCGGGTATAGCCGGACGCTGTTAGGGCCGATGAGCGCGAAGTCGTGCAGACCGGCCCCGACAAGATCGGCGAACTGGCCGCCTGGCGCCAGGAATTCGGTCGGTACGGCCGCCAGCGGTACGAACGCCGACCAGCGACGCTCGGCATCGAGCGCAAAGTATCCGGCGAAACCCGGTTGCGCGACGAGCCACTCCAGTCGGCCGTCGCCATTCAGATCGGTGAGCGATTGCCGAAGCGGGACGCCCGGGTGATCCGGGGGAATGTGTTCCAGTCGCTGCGCCGGTCCGTAGACGATGTTGTCGCCGCCGGTGTCGACATCTGCGCGCATGGGTTCCCGATAGAACCACGCCGCGGGCGTGCGATAGAGAATCCCGGCGATGCCTTCGCCATACAGATCGACCAGTTGATAGTCCTCGCCGTCGTTCAGGCCGGGCAGGGCGGGTAATGGCGTGAATGCCGTGTCTTCCCCGGGAATTTGAAACGGGCGGTAGAAACACTCCAGCGGCGCGGACCACGTCGTCTCGCCGTGCTTGTCGTAAGCCATTTCGTGAATGGCGCTCAATGGGGTGCACACGCGACCTGACTCATACTCCAGCAAGGTGCGACGCACGAGCACCGGTGCCGGCCCGAGTTCGTCGAAGCGATGGAACATGAGCGCCTGATGGCACAGGCGGCGTGTCCTGATCTCGAAGCCGAATGCGAAAGACGAAAACGGATCCGCGCGTTCGAGCCACGCGCGTTGGGGCTCGTAGGGCGGCGTATCTTCAAGGCCGAGATCGCGCTCGCCGTAGTCGAGGATCAGCTCGAAGTGCCACGGTCCGATATCGTTGCTGCTGTCGTTGCGGCCAGGGTCCGCGTTCGCGAGCGTACCGGGAATCGGGCTTGCGATGGCGTTGCCGTATCGAACCCGTTGCAGGTACACCGCGTCGGCCCGATGCGGCGCCATGTCGTCGCCCGTGTCGTGTTCGTCGTCTAGCGCGTAGTCGTAGCGGATCTGTTCGCCATTCACGGCGACGGATTCGTCGAGCCACCATTCTGCGATGCGGCCGATCGGAGATGCCCCACCGGTCGCGGGGGCGTGCGTGCGCGTCACTTTCCCGTAGACGTGTACGGTGCCATTGGCGTCGTGCACGATCCAGAACCATTCGCCGTCGTCCTCGCCTCGCCAGGACTCGATGCGCTCCGCTCCGGTGAGCACGCAAGGGAAATACCGAACGACGGTGTAGCGCTGTGCAAGTGCGGCACCTCGGAATTCATGCAGCGTGCGGCGCACCGGTTGCCCGTCGGCGTCGACCTCCGGCACGATCACCTCGCCATCCGGGCCGACGAGTTCGTCCGAGGGAATGGCGCTTGCGGGGCCGTCGTTGAACGTCGGTGTGCCTTTGCCGGTGCGACGCGCGATTCGGGCGTGTGCGATGTGCCAGCCCTGACCGAATTCGGACTTGCCCGACTGGCTGCTGTAGTCGAGCGCGAGGGCGGGATGAAATCCCCGGCCGGGGGAAATCGGCAAAGCGACCGAGAGGGTCGCCGCGCCGGTGACCCCGATGGCGCCGAGCGTGTTGCCGATGCCATGAATCGCACCGCCGCCCTTCGGCAGGGCGGGCGGCGCGACAGTAAGCGGGGCGTCCGGACTATCCATCGCGTCATCCGAGCCGTTCGGCGGCGTGCGGCGGAGAAACATCATCGCCCCGCGACGTGACCCAACTCACGGCTTGCTTGTGCACGAGGTACCGCTTCACGCCATCGACCAGCCGGTACACGCTGACGGTATAGCTGTCGTTCGGCAGCAGGCCCAGCAGCGGCAGATAGACCGTGTTGTAGTCGGGCTCCTCGACGCGCGACGGCTCCCCGGCGGGTTCCTCGAACTCGAACTCGTACCCCGGTTCGGTGTCATCGGGCAGATAGTTGCCAAAGCCGACCACGAGCGTTTCGAGCAGGGTACCGAGCGTTTTCGGGCAGTAGTGGCACGGTTCGATGGGGATGTCGCCCCATCGGTCGAGCAGAGTCGGGTCTTGCGGCGCGAACGCATCGGCAAGAAAGTATGCCTCGCCGACGGCGCCGACGAAGCGCACCCGGACAGTCTCGACGGGCGCATAGTCCGCGGGGCCCAGATCCTCCAGCAGCGTGGCGGAAATCGTGACCTGCTGTGCATCGATACGATGGAAAGTCACTGGGGCGGTGAAAGGCCCCAACGCCGTGCCGTCGCGCAACTGGACCGTGATTTCGAGGGCATCGGAAGGTCCGGGCTCGACGGCGGCATGAAACGGTTTCGCGGCGAAGGAGACCTGTAGCATCGAATGCGCGAGCAATTCGGCGACGGGTGGATTGACCACCCTTGGATACAGGTTGGCGTAGCGGAAATGATCGCCCGACTGGGCCGGCGAACGGAACTGAATCCGGATGGGTATCGGTCTTGCGCCAGCGGAGGTGATCGTCAGCGTCGCGTCTTCCGGGTAGCCGGTGTGTACGCCATTGGCGAAGGTGTAGCTACCCTTGATGTAAATCCTGCCGTGCGCGTCGGTGCGCAGCGTGGTGCCGATCGCGGGAGTCAGATGGAATCCCGGCGCGTCCGGGCCCGGGGCAAGCGAGTCATCCGGGACGAGATCGGCGAGTGTGCAGGGGATATCGGCGAGCGGTTCTCCGTCGACCGTGGACAAGGCCTGAATCGAGAATGAGACGTCGCCGCCCGCGGGATGGAAGCTGCCGATGACGATGGTGTCCGGCGCCGGGGAGTAATCGTTGGCGTCCAGACGCAACGTATGGGTCAGCGTGTCTACCCGTGCGTTCACCGTGAACTGCGACTTCCAAGGCTCGCATTCGAACAGGAACCGGTAGGGCGCGACGCCGGCTTCCTCGGTCGCGGCAATCGTCCAGCTCAGGCCGTCGATGCCCAGCGGTCTCTCGACGTCGACGGGCGGGGTCACCTCGAACGCGGGGACACGCGACGTGTCGGCGGCGACGTAGTTCAGGGCGATGTTCCGGTCCAGGGACACGGACGTCGGCGTGGGTTTGATGATCAGCGTATGAGGGACGTCATATCCCTGGACGATGAGTTCGTCTTCGGCCGGATTGACGCGCCGGCCGTCCCAGTAAAGTTCGAAGTTCTCCCATGGCATCGAATCGATGGCACGCAGTGCAGCCGTCTCGACGAAGGCGGCGTCGTTGTAAGGGGCGTCCGCCGATGCGCGGATCGATGTCGTTAGAGCGGCCGGTGCGACCTCGATCTGCGCCCAGCCGTCTTCGTCGGCCTGGACCGTGCCCATGGGTTTGTCGTCCGCGTGCCAGTCGACGCTCGCGCCTGCGGCCGGCCCCTGCGTGACGACGTTGAAGACACGAACACGCACGTCGGCCGTTTCTCCGAGCGGAATGCATGGCCAGTAGCCGGGCAAATCGATGGGTGCCAGCCTGACCTTGAAGTGACCGGTGACGCAATCGATCGCGTGGACGGGCGCGTCGTAAATGCTCTCGATGGCGACACTGTTGGGCACGCCCTCGTCGGCGTCTGCGGCACAGTCGAGCATCCACGGCGCCTGTACCGGCTGGGCGTCGTCGTCCGGGGCCACCGGTTCGGTCGGCGTGAGCGTGAGCCCCTGCGCGTCGGCCCCGTTTGCGTCCTGCCAGTACGCGTAGGCGGGTGAGCCCGGGAATCGGCCGTCCGGACTTGCCAGCCATCCGCAGGCTTCGTCGACGGGTAACGTCAGCCTATGCCCGGCGCCGATGCATACCGGAAGCCGGCCGTCGACTGTCCACCGCGGGGTGCGGCCGTCCATTGAAATCGGCAGCGGTGCGTCGTGAAGTGCCAGCGCGTTCAGGTACAGGCGCACCGACACGCCGTGGTCGTCCGGCACTTGCATCGACGCGCCCGATATATGGACCTCGCCGGGCCGCGTGGGCCACTCGGGCTCCGGATCGTCGTCCGGTGGCGGGTCCTCGGGGGCCGTGCCGTCGGGCTGACGGCCGGACGCGAGGTGCAATTCGAGTTCGGTATCGTCAGCGCCCGGCTGAAATGCCTCGTCGGCGGTGAGCCAGGGAGCTGCGATGCCGGGCACGCTTTTTCCGGGCACGGGAAGCGGCAGCTCGGTGAATTCGCCCGATGGATGGCAATACAACCTCGCATTGGGGGGCGGCGGCAAGGGGCTCTCGGTTGGCTGATAGGTCAGATGCAGCCGGTATCCCGTCCGTTCTTGCGTGAGGTATGCCGGATCGACCGGCATGGGCATGCGCTGCGAGATCAGGGTCGTGAGCGAAATGTCGAGATAGGTGCGCACGCCGTCCACAATACGGTGAGTGACGCCCGAATTGCCGTGCACATTGGTCCAGCCTTGCTTCCAGTCGTTACCCAGATTGCCGTAGGGCACGAGATTTCGTCCCGTCCGGCGGTTGCGTGGTGTCGTCATGATGTCTATATGAACGCGTCCCGTTTGCAACAGTTTTCGCGTGTTTTGATAGACAGGATGGGCTGCAGCTCTATATCCGGCCTCGATGCAGTCGGTACAGTCGCTGCGGGCCCCTATGAAATTCGCTGACTCGCACCTCATTCTCCCGGCGAGCTCAAAGCTCGAGGCATCATTCAGGTTTAGCGAGTCCCGGTCCTACCTGGCTTGTCATCACACTCGATTGCTGCGCAACCTTTCGACGTTCACCCTGTGTTTAAACGTTAATCCTCTACGCAAGCGCTGCCCGTTTAGACGGGTTTCACGCTCACGTATCCCTTCTGGTACTGCCGGTCATGGGCAAGAACTGCCCAGATCGTTCGCGCCATCTTGTTGGCTAACGCGACGATTACGACATTTTTTGGCCGCCGCTTCTGGATTTGTTCGACCCACTCACCGGGCTCTTTCGCATGCGTCAGCACAGATCGTGCACCGTGAATCAGCAGGGTGCGCAGATATGTGTCGCCGCGCTTTGATATGCCATGCAAGTTCACCTTGCCGCCCGAACCCGTCTGCTTCGGCACGATCCCAACCCACGCGGCAAACTCTCGTCCCGAACTGAACGCTTTCGCATCTCCCATCATCGCGACAGCTGCTGTTGCCGTCAGTAATCCAACACCGGGAATCTCGCTGATGGCCTTGACCGCCTTATCCTCTTTCTTCCACTCGCGCATCCGACGCTCGATCTCAGCGATCTGCTCATCAAGCTTCTCCAGTCCGTTCCACTGCGCGCGAAACGTATCGATCAGCACGGCAGGCAAACGCTCCGCAATCCGTTCGAGCACAGCGGGTATTTCCTTATCGAGCTTCGCCCGACTCTTGCCCATCACTTCACCGTATTCCGTTAGCAGCCCTCGCAGAGCATTAATCTGCATCGTGCGAAATTTGATCAGTTGCTGTCTCATCCGGTGCAGCCCCAGCATGGCTTGCTGCATTTCGGTCTTTACTGCGACCGGCTTGCCCGGCTGCTGCACGGCCAGCCAGATCGCCTTCGCATCAGCCGCATCGCTCTTGTTCCTGATGTTGAAAGCCTTTACGAACTCCCCCGGCATCAGCTTCACCTCGTGGCCCAGCTTCGCGAGTTGCCGGGCCCAGTGGTGCGCACCACCGCACGCTTCCATCCCGATCAGGCACGGCGCTCGGTTCGCAAAATGCTCAAGGAACTTTGCCCGCTTGATCGGCTTGTTCACGATCTCGCCAGTTTCCTGATCGACGTAATGCACTTGGAACACACTTTTCGCGATGTCTACACCCACTGCCGTACAATTCACTCGGATCCTCCGGTTGCTTTGGAAAACTTCGTATTTTCCACTTTGGGCACATCGATGCCGTTGGCCCGTGAGGATCCACCTTCCTTTGCTCACTCGGTCACGGGGTGGGACGCGTTCATTTCATTCTCCCATATCGGAGCGCTGCACAATAGTCGGCGATAAGCCTGCCGGCTTATGCCCCGTGGGCCTCGTCTTCGTCACCCAGCAGTTCGGTTGCGACGTCCGTTGCGAACTGGGTGCCGCCGTCCACAGCGGTGTATTCGATGTGAATGACGATGTCCGTGATCGAATTGAGTACCTCGACGTGCGGCGAATACTTGTGACGCGCGAATGCGATCTGCCATGTCGACACGGCGCCCATACGCTCGAAGGGTTCGTAACGCTCGTGGTCGAAGGCGAAGCGCATGCCGGCACCATCGTCGTCGAGCCCGGTGCATACGGCGACCTGGGGCGTCAGGCGCAGGTTCTGCCGGACATAGGCCGGATCGCCTTCGCTGGGGTTGTAGACGTATCGCATCGCCGCCATGTCGGGCTTTATCACGATCTGGCTCCCCAACTGCGTGAGCGTCATGTTCAGGGTCTGATACGGCCCGATCACGGCGGGCACGGTGACGGAGACGCGTCGCAACTGGCGCAGATAGTGGCCGGGATGGTCCAGATCGAACACCCGGCTGTGCAGTTCGAACGCGAGCTTGCCGGTCTGGATCAGTTCGTTTCGTCCGTCTTCCCATTGCTCGCCGAGGTGTTCGCGCAGCGAGATGTGTTTCTTGATGACCAGCGCACGCTCCAGGCGATGCACATAGGCGGCGTCCATCTTGAGCAGCGCCAGCGAGAGGGATTCCCCGGCGGTAAGGCCGTAGTAGCCATCGAGCCAGGCGCCGGGCTCGATGAAATGGGTTTCGTAGTCGCCCACCTCGTATTGCCACCCGGCGTGAACGGCGTGGCACAACGTCGTCGTCGCGTCGTACGCCTGGAAGTAAAGCGTCGCCATGCGGTTATGCAACCAGCGAAATAGCGATGCCCGGCTACCGCGCGTCTGCGTCAGAAACGTGTACATTTCCTCGGCCTGCGCCATCGCCCGGGTTTGCTGCGACAACGATGTGCGGCTTGCCTGAATCTGTACGTCCTGCGCGGCCAGTTGGGTATCGAGTGTGCGCATCTCGGCGGCGGCCATGTCCCGCTGGAATCCCCATTCGCTTCTGCGCCGGCGGAAACCTTCCGTGCGGTCGAGCGATTGCGACTCCATACCGAGCAGCTTCGAACTGGTCTCCATCGTTTTGACGGCTGCACGGCCGAGCGCACCCCATTGGTGTCCCCCGTTTGCCAGGCCGAAGATGTTGGGTGCCGAGTCGGCAATCGCCGCACTCAGCACGCCGAGTTCCGTCATATGGCCGAGCGCCCGGCCAAGCGCCAGCTTGCTGTTCGACGCGATTTCCAGCGACGAGAGGTCTTCGTCATAGAGGCGCCGGTAGTAGTCGTACCTCATCTGCACGCTCTCGCGAGAGGCGAGCATCGAGTCGCGGACCGCCTGCGCGTGGGTAATCATCTCCTCCTGGATCCGGATAATGAACTGCCCCATCTCGATGACGTGCTGCTGCGCGATCTCCTCCTGCGCGGCACGATCCCCTTGCTCAAGGTACTGACGCACCAGCGAGCCGAACTGGCACAGCGTCTGAACGGCTTGCTGCGCACGCGGCAGGATCGTGGCGTAGCGGAACGGCAGCACGACCGGCCCGCCCGCGGTGTCGCGACGATGCCGGCCGCCGTCCCCCGATTGAGCCCGCATGAGGTCCTTCGGCGACACCGGCGTGTCGTAGAGCGGCAGGTCCAGCGGCTTGCCGTCGATGCTCAGGAAATGCCGCAGGTTGAAAAGGCGTGACGCAATCGTCTCCCATAGCGTGAGCAGGTCCAGATTCAACGGCAGCCGGAATGCCGGATGCGCGAGCAGATCCGCGCCCACCGGGCCTCCGGGCGTGCGTGCCAGATTCGCGAGGCATTCGTCGGTGAAGCTCGCCTCGATGTCGGCGAACACGAGCGAGTCGTGCTGCTCGTCGAGTGTCGAAAGCGACGCCGGCGTCCACTGGGGAGCGCTCTCGAAGTCAGGGGCTTGCCCCATCATGCGTGCCGCGCGCTGATACAGCATCTTCGCCTCGGTCAAACTGTCGCGCGACATCTGGCGGTACAGCATGTCGCCCCATTCGATCAGCGTCTCGACGTAGTCGCGAAAGATGCGCTTGCGGTAATGCACGGGGCGGCTGTACGCGATGGCGTCGGGGTCGGCCGGCGCGGAGATTTCGTGATTGGCATCGCCCTGTTCGACGAGCGGCCGCACGCGCCAATACGACGGCGTCTCGGTCTGTGCAGGCTGGACCGGGCGCGCGGGGTCGAACATGAAGCTCAGCCAGCGCAATGCGTCCGCGTAACTCATCTCGGCGCGCAACTGGTATGCCACGAGGTGCGGAAGATGGAAAAAGATCTCCCAGAAATATCGCCCGTTGGCGCCGTTGAAATCCAGAACGTCCGCCTCGTCAGGTTTATCCGGGCGAGGCGGCTCGCGGGTGTTCTGCGCGTCCCAGTCGAGCATTCGTTCAAGGGAGATGGAAGCCCGCTGAATCAGCGTTCCGGTGAAGACCGTGTTCAGCAGCACGTACTTCGACGTCAATTCGCTGACGTCGAACGCAAGAAACTGTCCGCCCCCCTGAGCGTTGACGATCTCGGGCGGATCGAGCACGTCCTCGGCGAGCACAACCTTGTAGGTGTTTCGCCAGGACGGGGGCTCGACGGCACCGAACGAAAATACATGCTCCATGGCGCCGCTGCTCCCCAGCGAATGGGTCGACTTTTCCTTGATGCCACCGTTCATCACGAGCCGCTTGCGCCACGCCTGTGCGCCTTCGTACAACAGCGTGAAATCGGCATGTTTCGGCCGGGGGATGCCGGAGAAGCTGTCGCCGCGAAAGTGTTCTTCCGTCGTCGGGAACCCGATGAGGGAGAGGTCGATGACCTGAAAACCCGCTCCCTCCTGAAATTCGGCTTCCGTCGCGTTATCCAGGGCTGTCACGTCGGCGTCGAAGAGCGTGAAGAACTTGTAGTGCATGCCGTTCGGCGGATCCCATTGCATGGTGATGTCGCGTCCGGACGGTGTTCTGATCTGCGCGACGCGCAGCAGCGGAAATATCGGCTGCACCGTCGCGGTGACGGTGCCCTCCGGCTGTTTCGCGAAGCGAATGACGGCGGCGTCGTGCACCCGGCCCGTTATCCATCGGAACTTGAGCACGAATCGCCCGGAACGGAAATCGAGGTCGTTGACGACGGCGGTGCACGTCGCCTCGACGTCGAGGTTGCCCGACACGTTTTCACCGTCGCCGGTCACGAAGTATCGCGCGCTCAGCGAAAGCTCCGAGGCGATTCGGGCGTCGGCCCGCGTTGCCCTGGTTTCCGGTGTGACGACGATTTCCTTCACGTAGTAGCGGTTCGGATCGAAAATGGCCTCGATGCTGGGGAACCGGTTCTGCAAGACGAGCGAACTGACGAAGCGCTGCTCCGCGAGAGTGCGAAGCGTGGTCTGCCGGTCGTCGGTCAGGGGGACGGGGTTGAACAGCGCGTCCCATGCGTGAAACCGGTCGACATTGCCGTTTTCCGGCCCGATGAGGGCGATAGCCATCGACGATTCGTTCGGAAGGTCGGCATCGAAGCCGATGGCAATGAGACGAAACGGCGTGTCGGGGGCCGCTTCGACCTCACTCACAAAGGTGGACGGCGCCCACAGGCCGTTCAGATCGGCGAACGAATAATGAAGTCGGAAGTGCCACACCGAATTGCGGACCCCGGTCGGTGGCGCCAGGGGGGTCTCGACGCGCTCCACCCACACGACGAAAAGTCGCCCGTTCACGCAAACGGGCCGGATATGCGTCACATCCCCCGACATCTTTGCCCCGATGATCCGCCACTCGTCCCAGGCGCTCGGATTCAGATAGGTCTGCCCCTGCCCGAGCCGGACGTCGGCGCGCCGCCAGTAGAACTGTCCCGGCGATGCCTTATGGCGTCCGATGAAGTAATACGGGGCGTCGCGCCGATCCGTGCCGTCGATGTAGCCGCTCATGACGTCGAGATTGGCGACATGCTCGAAGGCGCGCAGGTACGACAGGATCGCCACGCGTGCGCGGTCTTCGTTCAGCCGCGCTTGTCCGAGATCGCTCTCCAGCGTCCTGAAGAATTCGCTCTTGCGAATGCGCAACGTCGGATCGATGTAGTTCTCCGGATACGATCGCAACTGCTCCACGCCGGCCCAGACGTCGTATCGCGACTCCCACTCGCGCCAATGGGCAACGTCGTCCGGGTCGAACGGTGCGGAAAAGCCGGGTTCCTCCCCGGCATAGACGGCGTGAATGTAGCGCTGTAGCGATGCGATCAACTCGCCGACGACCGAAGTCGACGGCGCCGTCTCGACATCGTGGTCGAGCAGTTGATAGCGATTCAGGTCGTCGCTCGTGACCGGCGCCCCTTGAGCGATTTCGGCGTTGATCACGATCTGACCGAGATAGAAATCCATCAGCGCCTGTTGCCGGGATTTGGCGAATACGCCGTACATCGCACGAATGTCTTCGCTCATGGCGAGGCTCCGGGGCGGTGGGATTCAGAGGGGCGCAGCGGGGAATATCCGCACATTCATCCAATGGACGTGATAGGGATCGACCAGTCTCACACCGATGGCGAAACGCGCGGTTTCAGATGGCTCTCGCGTACATTCGAGCGTCCACCGGAGGCCGTCTGCGGGCATTTCCCGCATCTGCATGTAGCTCGGCGTCGCGAGCAACCCCTGTCCTGTCGGGTTGGCGCCTTCCCAACTGAGGAGTACGTCTTGGTCGAGCAGGTGGTCCTGACCATTGGCCGGCGCGACATGCAGGACATAGGTTTGTCCGACGCGCAACGAGAGCCGGTCGGTGACTTCGACGCCGTCGAGCGTGATCGTCCAGCGCGGGACCGGTACGACCGTTACCGTGAAGGCGATGGGCGTCAGCCCCGTTGGTGTTGCCGTAAACGTATACGTGCCCGCGTTGGCAAGAGACGCAGACGTGCGGCTGTGGCCGGACAGGTCGGTAGGCACCACCACGTCGAGACTGTCCTGACGATCCCACGCGACATCCATATGCGCGATGGGCGGCAGTTCACCCGAGGGTTCTGCCGGTTCGGGGAATTCGCTCGCCTGAACGAGTATGCCCACGTGGCCGAGCTTCTGCGGATCCTGGACGACTCGCTGATGGAGCGCGACGATGGGCGAAGCGACCGGCCCGCCGACGATATCGAGCGGCGTCTGCACGTGGCGGCCGTGCAGCGATGCACCGACGACGATGGTGCCGACGGCCGCCGGCTCGATACTCAGCCGGACGTAACCGTCCGATTCCGACTCGGCGCTGCCGGCGTTCTCGCCGTCGACCGTGAAGACCACCGTTTCCCCTTGCACGGGTGCGCCCGTGAGTGAAAGCACCCGGCACAGAACGGTGACCTCGCCGCCGGCGAGTTGCGCGGAAACTGCCCGGATCCCGAAACTGCTGTCGATGAAAGGCTGATCGACGAAATTGATATTGGTGAAGGTGGCGGCGGAGTTGTTGTAGCGCACGACCACGGTGCTTGTGCCGGTCTCGCGGCTGACCATCGCGCTATGCGCAAATCCGTACTGATCCGTAAAGCTCGTGGTGCGCAGAAGACGTCCCGGGCCCTCGGCAATATCCCACCGCACTTCACGTCCGATCGCCATGTTCTCGTAGTTATCCTTGACGTAGGCATGGAGGTGGACCAGTTCGCGCTCTCCGGCCAGATTTTCTTCGGGCGGCAACGCATCGGTGTCGTCGTAGACTTCGAGCGATGCTTCGTCGCAGTCGATCCGCACGGCGGGCAACGCGATGCGCTGGTCCAGCCCGATCGTGGCGAATGCGTAAGCCATGCCCATGACAAGTCCCGGATACAGCGTGAGGTGCGCTACGCCATCGGCATCCGTCGTCGTCGCCTCGCTCTGGATCACACCGGCCCCGGACTGAGACCAGCGCACCGGGATGCCCGCCAGCGGTGCCCCTGCCAGATCGCGAATCGTCAGCGCGTAGTGCGCCTCGTTGTCCGCGTCGTCGTCGTTGGCGACCAGCACCGTTTTCGAGACGGTGCAGGTGCTGGTCGCGCTTTGGCCGACTTCCGGCGTGACTTCGCGCTGACCGGACGCGTTCGCGTCGTCGGACACGCTCATGCACGCGAGTGCGTCCTGTGCCGCTTGCCGGTAGTCGGACACCGTTCCGGTTTCGGTCAGCTGGCCCAACCGGTCGAGGGCGACGATGCTCAACCCGGTGACTTGCGAGAGATGAAGCAGCCGGAGCAGGCCGGTGAATTCGGTCAGCTGACGTATGATGCCCAGCGGGCTGACGATCCGGGCGGCGTCGAGCACATCGCGCGCGCCTGCGCCGACGAGCGAGGCGACACGGCCGGCCGCCGCATCGCGCATCAGTCTCGCGTAACCGTCGTTTACCTCGATGGCGTCTTCGTCGACGATGCCGGGCGTATTGATCAACGTGAGATAGGTCAACAGGTCGGCGGGCGAGCCGTGTCCGCGCTCGACGACATCGCGGTAGGTTTGAAGATAGTAGAAGTCGCGAAAGGTTTTGGCCGCGGGCGCGAATCCGAAGGCATTGCGCCCGCCGGACTCACCCAGACGGGCATTGTGCGCATGCATGGCAAGCATGGCGCCATCGAGGGAGAAATGCGTGACGATTTCGGCCTGTCGGCGCAGCTCGCTCAGTCGCTGGAGCATCACTTCGGACCCTTCGGCCTGCCTCGGCGGGCCGTTTTGCGTCGACGCTTGCGACCATGTGAGGATGGCGTCGATCTGGCGGCGCGCCATCGTCGCGCTCGGCACCGGGGGCGTGCTCCACGACCAGCGGAGAATTTCGTACGCGCTTTGACCGGCCCAGTCGATAAGCGGCAGCACGAGCTCACTCGCGAGACCGAGATAGCCGCTGACGTGTTCTTCCACGATGGCGCGCTGGGCGGCGCGCGAGCGCAGGACGATGGCGCCCAGCGTGGCGATGATCTGCTCCATGAGCGGGCGCTTTTCTGCCGGGATGTCGTCGTTCCTGACAGGTTTCGACAGGCGGGTGAAGCCTGACGAAAGACCGTTCGCGCAGACTCTGACTTCGCCCATGAAAAGCGCGCTTACGGCGTCACGGATAATCTCGGCGGCGCTCGATGCAAAGTCCTCGTCGGTTCCCGATACGCCGTCGAGCACGATGCCTTCCGGATCGACGACGTCGCCGAGCTGGCATAGCCATTCGGGCGTGATTTCCTGGTCCGGGCCGCCGGGTGTCACCGGCACGAATATCGTCTGCGGAATGCCGGCTTCGTACAACTGACCGAGCGTGATCCGCGTGCTCGAGAGTTGATTGCGCAGGCTCTGGATGAGCGTCTGTTCCGGCATGCCCGCGCTGTCGGGCGTCGATGGCGGGCGCAGGTGCCGAATCATCCACGCGATGTCGATCGCCTTGTCGCGACACCATCTCACGCATCCTTCGGCCGCTACCAGGGCGCTCAGGAAATCGGTGTCGCCAATGGTGGGGATGCTGTGGATGCGTGGTGTGCCGGCCATTTGGCCGACGATGGGAGTGCCGTCCAGCCCGAGCGTTTCGAGCAGCCCAAGCAGTACTGTCGGCGATAGACCGAGATAGCGCGCAAGACTGGCGATGCGGAAAAAGGCCGACACGACATCGAGCGATCGCGTGAGCACACGACCTTGCATCTGCGCCGAGATGGTTCGCGCGAGGTAGGCGAATTCGTCCGGATCCAGACCGAGGGCCACGGCGATGTGTTGGGCCGCAGCCATGCCGGTCGCCTGGTCGAAACCGATGCCGGTCTCGATGGGCCCGCCATCGAGCACCAGCGGCATCGAGTGGGTGCGCGGCTCGTTGAAGATGCGGTCGAATTGCGAAGGTCCGGCGTCGTCGCGCAACCCGTAAGGCGCGACCGTGCTCATCCACGCGGCGAAATCTTCCGCCGTGACGTCATAGCGCGCCCGGAAGTCGCAAAAGACGCCAAGGGCGCGCAACGTGCTCGTGGTAATCGCGGGCGCGCCCGAGCGATGTTGCGCAATATGCGCAGCCATGATCAGACGGTCGGTTTCCGGATAGCCGATGTCCAGCCACCGGCTCAGCCGGATGACCCGATGGATTCTGTCCGCACGATTGACAGTCAGCTCGGTGAAGTAGTGGGGAGGATCCACGTCTTCGGCTGTTTCCTCGGCCTCGCCTTCAGGGCCTTCCTTCCGTGCCTCGGACCGGAGCGGTGCGGGCGGCGCGCCGGCCTCGATTGCAATCGCCGGAGTTTGCGCGGCGTTCAGGTAGACCGCTCCAAAGGCGGCGGCACTCGCAGGCGGCAGGTCCGGCACATTGTCCGAGGCCACCGGCGCGGCGGACTGGACAGCGAACAGACGGGCCAGGTGCGTGGCCGACGTATGGGTTCGTGCACAGAACACCGCAGTGTCGACCAATTCCGGCAAGCCGCCAACGCCATACGTTTCGCGATAGAAGCGGGAATCGTCCTCGCCCGATCCGGTGCCCGAGAAGAACGGCGCAGTGAGCAATTTCTGACGCGCCGGGCCAACCGGCAAGCTCAGCCGCATGGCGTTGTCGCCCCAACTGGTTTGCATCATCCGATGGGCGAAGTAGTGATACCCCGGATCGACCTGCCGGGCGACTTCTCCGAGTGTGAGGACCTGTCCCCGGGCGAGCGCCAGGATCTCGCGGATCTGTGTCGCCCAATGCTCGTAGGGCATTGACATCGGATAGCGCACTTCGGACATCGCCAGATCGATGTCCGGTGCTTCCTCCGGATCACCCGAGAGCACCTTCAAGTATGCGGAGATGGCGTATTCCAGCACGCGCGTCGAGACGGACAACGCCGGAATCTCCTCGGTAAACGCCTTCTCGTCGATGATCTCGTCGGCAATGTCCGGGCGGCGCTCGTCGAGCTTGAGTCTGAACGTGCCGCCCGTGCCCGAAGTCTCGATTGCGCGGGCGCGCCGGTACAGCGTCAGCAGATAGGCGACGGGCGAGGTACGTGCCTCGATGGCACGGGGGCGGGCCATTGCCGCCCAGTCCTCGTCGAACAGATTGCTGTATTGCGGTCCGTGAGTGAGCGTTTCGAAGCCCGGGACGAAGTCGGGCGACTTCCGTTCGCTGCGCGTGAGTTCGCGCTCCCGGAACTGCCGGGCGACGACGATGGCCGCCGCCGCGGCGCGCTGCTGCAGCACGCGAGCCTCGTCGATATGCAGGCCCGGGTGCCGGTCGAGCAGTTGCCTTACCGACAGGCTGCCCAGCGCCACGGTGTCTGCCGCGGTTCTTGCCGCCTCGCGCGCGGCGTCGGAATGCGTCGTCGTCAGTCGCTCAAGCAGCGGGCTCGTATAGGACGCGGAGGACGCGGCTTTCGGTTGGCGCGCCATCGGAATCTCCCTGTGATCGCCACGCTCTCGGTGGCACGGTCCGACACCGAATCAGACTTGAACGGCGTAAATGCGCAGTGCCATCGTCGGCGGTTGGGCGTACGCCAACAACTGTCAACGTTGACAGGTCCCTTGCCGCACCTGCGCTCGGCCTCGTGAGGTGCAACCGCTTGAGGTAAACCCTGAAGCGATTCGACTTGCGTCCTTTTTTTGAAATAACTATATTTCTTTCAAATAACAGTTATTGCACTGAGATAACTGTTTAGCGAAAAATGCGTTGATCGCATTGTCGTCATCTCAATGCACGCGTGATGTCACGCGTCGATGTCCATGGAGTTCAAATGAGCGAGACCGCAAAGCAAACGGAACAGGAAGTTCTCTTCACGCAGGTCGGCAAGGTTGCCGTGATTACGTTGAATCGCCCGCAGGCGCTCAACGCCTGGACCATCGCCATGCGCGAGCTGATCATCGATGCGCTCCAGCGCTTCAACGCCGACGACAACGTGGCGGCCGTCATCATGACCGGGGCCGGGCGCGCGTTCTCGGCCGGGCAGGATCTGGCCGAAGCGAAGCACTTCGACGGCGACACTGCCATCGAGTGGATCAAGGGCTGGGAGCATTACTACGACGTGATTCGCAGCCTGAAGAAGCCGCTGGTGATGGCGCTCAACGGCACGGCTGCCGGCTCGGCGTTCCAGGTGTCGCTGCTCGGCGATATTCGCGTGGGCCATCCGGGCGTGCGCATGGGGCAGCCGGAGATCAACGCCGGTATCGCGAGTACGACCGGTCCGTGGATCATGAATCACATGCTGGGGCTGTCGCGCACGATCGAACTCACGCTCACCGGCCGTCTGATGGATGCCGACGAGAGCCATCGCCTGGGCCTGATCCATCACCTCGTGCCGGAAGACAAGGTGTTCGAGAAAGCGCTGGAAATTGCCACTGAGCTGGCTGAAAAACCCCCGGTGGCCATGCGTCTGGACAAGCAACGCTTCCGCGAAATGACCGAAGGCACCTTCCAGGACGCCATCGAAGCCGGCATGCGCATTCAGCGCGAATCGTACGAGTCGGGCGAACCGGCGCGCATGATGGCGGCCTTCTTCGCCAAGCGTGCGGCGAAGGCCGACGCGGCCAAGGCCTGACGCCAACGTCGCTTTCCGAAGAGATCGCTGTCCACACAAGCGAATGAAGTCCTGAAGTCCTGTCACGCATCGCGGCGCATTCCGGCCGTGCGTGACAACCCACACAGGACATGCGCGATGCGCGTGTCCACTGCAAAGCGGAGTTCCCCATGTCCCACTCGCACGACCCGCAAAACCCGTCCCGTCGCCGGCTGCTTCAGATGGCAGGTGCTACCGCGCTCGCAGGCGCGTTGCCGCTCGCGAACCCACGCACGGCATTCGCGCAGGCGAAGCAGCTGATCGTCTCCGACCCGGGCGGCCCGTACACCGCCGCGTACCGCCGTGCGTTCTACGATCCGTTCGAGAAAGCCACGGGCATCAAGGTCGTGAGCGTGGCGCGCGATTCGCAGCCGGTGGCGCAGTTCGCCGCGATGGTGCAGACGAAAAACTTCGTGTGGGACGTGACAACGCTCACACTCTCGGCCGACATCCCGTATCTCGAATCCAAGGGCTTCCTCGAACCCATCGGCATGAAGGCGGCCGACTTCCCAGGCATCATGCCCGAGGCGGTCACGGCGGACTGGCTCGGCGTCGACGTGTATTCGACCGTGCTCGCGTATCGCACCGACAAGTTCCAGAAGGAGGCGCCGCAAACGTGGGCCGACTTTTGGGACGTCAAACGTTTTCCCGGCCGCCGTTCGCTGCGCCGCAGCCCGCTCGACACGCTCGAGCAGGCGCTCATGGCCGACGGCGTGCCCATCGACAAGCTGTACCCGCTCGATCTCGATCGCGCCTTCAGGTCTCTCGACAAGATCAAGCCGCACATCAATCTGTGGTGGACGTCGGGCGCGCAGGCCATGCAGGCGATTCAGAGCGGTGACGTCGACATGATGTCGACATGGAACGGTCGCGCGCAGGCGGCCATCGACAACAAGGCGCCGGTGAAGATTGTCTGGAATCAGGGGCTGTACTCCATCGAAGGGTGGGGCATTCCGAAGGGCACGCCGCGCGCCGAGTTCGCTCGTCAGTTTGTGCGCTTTTGCGGCGATCCGGCGCGTCAGGCACTCATTACGCAGGATCTTGCATACGGCCCGACGAACCTCAAGGCATTCGACGGCATTCCGAAAGAGCGTGCGCCGTTGTTGCCCACGGCACCCGCCAACCTCAAGGGGATGCGTCTGCCCAGCCCGCAGTGGTGGGCGGAGAACCGCGCCAGGGCCACCGAGCGTTTCAACGCGTGGTTGTTGTCGTAAGCGTCGCGAACACCGGAGCAGTGGAGCAGGATGAGCACGAACATGAGTACCAAACTGGAAACCATCGGTCTGGCCAAGACCTATCGCGAGACCCCCGCGCTTCTGCCAACGGATCTGCGCGTTGCGGCAGGGGAATTCCTCACGTTGCTCGGGCCGTCGGGCTCAGGCAAGACCACGCTGTTGCAAATGATCTCGGGGCTGGTCGAGCCCAGCGCCGGACAGTTGCTCATCGACGGGCGAGACGCCACGCACGATGCGCCGGGCAAGCGCGGGATCGGGATGGTGTTCCAGAGCTATGCGCTGTTTCCGCATATGACGGTCTGGGAAAACGTGGCGTATGGCCTGCGCATGCGCAAGCTGCCGCGGGCCGAACTGGCGCCGGCCGTCGACGCAGCGCTCGCCATGGTCAAGATGCAGTCCTTCGCGCAGCGTCTGCCCTCGGAGCTCTCGGGCGGTCAGCAGCAACGGATCGCGCTGGCGCGCTGCTTCGCATTCCGTCCGTCGATCATTCTGCTCGATGAGCCGCTCGGCGCACTCGACAAGAAACTGCGCGAACACATGCAGTTGGAGATCCGTCGTCTGCATCAGGAGTTGGGGGCGACGTTCATCTATGTCACACACGACCAGGACGAAGCGCTCACACTCTCCGACCGGATCTGCCTGATGAATCAGGCGCGCATCGAACAGATCGGCACGCCGGCGCAGTTGTACGACCGCCCGGCCACGCGATTTGCCGCCGATTTCCTCGGACACTCCAACTTGCTCGACGGCATTGTCGAGCGGTTGCCGCACGGCCAGGTCGCGCTGCGCGTGGGCGCACGTCTCGTGCCCATCGGCCCGAGCCCCGACCTTCCCGCGGCCGGCTCGGCCAGTCTGCTCGTGCGTCCGGAGGCGGCGCGCCTGACGTCGCCCGAAGATGGCGCGCTCGCCGGCACCATTCGCGAAGTCGTCTTCCTTGGCTCCGATACGCGCGCCATCGTCTCGCTGGGGCAGGGCGGCAGTGCCGACGGTGCCGACAGCGCAGACTTCACCGTGCGATGCCCGCGCGATCTGACACCGCGCGTAGGCGATCGAGTGGGATTGGCGTGGGACCACGGTCGTGCCACGCTGCTTACGCGCTAAGTCGTCATTCGGGCGCTCGTGCGAGTGCCCAAGTCATCTGCTTCAGGAGTATTTGCCATGTGGCTTGTTCAACGCCTGCCTCAGGCGGGGCCTCGTATTGCCTGGCCAAAGCATCTAGCCCGCTGGTTGCCGGCCTTGCCCGCGTTGCTGTTCCTCGCAGTGTTCTTCATCGTGCCGGTCGTTGAGATTCTGCAAGGCGGCCTTTACGATGCGGATGGCGTGTTGTCGGTTGCGCAGTTCACGCGCATGACGCACTCTACCGTCTACATCAAGGTGCTCGGCTCGACATTCTGGATCGCGTTTCTGACCGCTGCGCTGTCCGTGCTGCTCGGCTATCCGGTCGCCTATCTGCTCGCCCGTTTGTCGGCGCGCTCGCGTGAGCGCTGGTTGTTGTGGATCGTGCTGCCGTTCTGGACGAGCTATCTGGTCAAGACGTACGCCTGGATGTTGTTGCTCTCCAAGACGGGGCTGCTCACGACCCTGGCGACGCATCTGGGGCTGATCGACAGCGCGGGCACGCTGGCCCCGTCGCTCACCGGCGTGCTGATCGGCATGGTCCATGCCATGCTGCCGCTGGCCGTCATGACGATGCTGCCGATCATGCGCGGCATCAACATGCAACTCGTGCAGGCCGCGCAAACGCTCGGCGCGGACCGTTCCACGGGGTTCTTCACCGTATTTCTCCCGCTCTCCGGCGCCGGGGCCGCCGCCGCGGGGCTGCTCGTGTTCATCACCAGCCTGGGGTTCTTTATCGTCCCGGCGCTGCTCGGTTCGCCGCGTGAGTCGATGGTGGCGCAACTGGTCATCACGTCGGTGTTGGAGTTGTTCGACCTGCGTTTCGCGGGGGCGCTTTCGACGGTGCTGTTGCTGTGCTCCATCGTCGTGTTCTTCGTCTACGACCGTGTGGTCGGGTTGTCGTCGCTCGCGGGCGAGGCTCCCGAGCGGCGTGCCGGATCGGGGGGGCGCATGCTGCCAGTGCTGATCGCCGTGGGACGCCTTGCCGGCAAGTTCTCCTTCTCGCACGGGCGTGAGCGCGCACAGGGCGGAGCCGGCCTGAAGGCGTACACGTGGGCGGTCGTGCTCGCGCTGGTGCTGCCGATCGCGTTCGTTGTCCCGCTTGCCTTCACCAGACAGTCGTTCGTGTCGTTCCCGCCGGAGCTGTTCACCGTCAAGTGGTTCGTGGCGTTCCTCGAATCGAGCGTGTGGCAATCGGCCCTGTTGCGCTCGCTCGGCGTGGGTTTCGCAACGGCGTCGCTGGCGTTGGTGCTCGGCTTCGGCGCGAGTCTCGCGTTGGTGCGGCTGCCCTCGCGCTGGCGTAAGCCGCTGTTCGCCGTGTTCATTGCGCCGCTGATCGTGCCGCGCATCGTGGTGGCTGTCGGTTTGCTCTATCTGTTCGCACGCTGGGAACTGGCGGGCACCAACGCGGGGCTGGTCATCGGGCACACCGTGCTGGCGATTCCGTATGTCGTCGTCACGTTGTCGGCGAGCTTCAAGCGCTTCGACTGGCGCCTCGACGACGCCGCCAAGATGCTCGGCGCGTCGGCCTTCACCCGTGTGCGCACCGTGCTGCTGCCCCTGCTGGCCGCCAGCCTCGGCTCGGCCTTCCTGTTTGCGTTCATCGTGTCGTTCGACGACCTGACCATCGCCATCTTCGTCTCCGGCGGCATCAACACCACGCTGCCCAAACAGATGTGGGACGACATCCAACTGGCGGTCACGCCGACGCTGGCCGCCGTGGCGACCTCGCTAGTGTTCCTGATGGCGTTCGTTGTCTGGCTGTCTTCCATCTTCAAACGCAAGAGCTACTGATACCTGCGGATTTCTGTATGTCCATGTCTAACGTTGCCCGAGTTGCGCCGGTGAATGCGCAGACGACTGCTTCTTCGGAACAGGCTTCACATCCTTACACGCAATACTTCCCGCAGCGGGCCGAGGGCGACCGGCTCGATGTCGTGCCCCTGCTGATGGCGGGGCTTCACGCCGCGTCGACGAAACCCGTCGTGGTCTTCGAAGGCGAGGCAATCGACCGCGCCGGGATGGCCGCACGCGTGGGCGCCATGCAGGCGTGGCTGGCCGCCCAGGGGCTGGTGCCCGGTGACCGTGTTGCCGTCATGCTCGGCAATAGCGCGGCGCAGGTGGCGCTGATCTATGCGCTGATGCTGTCCGGACTCGTGTGGGTGCCGGTCAATACGCGGCTCAAGGGCGACGGCATTGAATATCTGCTCGGTCATGCCAGACCGAAGCTGCTCATCGCGGAGCCGTCGTTCGACGAGGTGCTCGATGCCGGTGTTGCGCTGGCGGCGCAGCAGCCGGGGCATCACGGCCCGAGCGTCGTGCGGCGCCAGCTGTCCGAGGTCCTGACGCAGGCCGCTGCATACGCGGGGGCCCGGCCCGTGGCTGCCGACGTCACGCCGGCGTCGGTCCTGTGCATCATCTATACGTCGGGCACGACCGGTGCGCCGAAGGGCGTGTTGTTCACGCATCGCATGATGCGCATTGCGAGCGAGGCGGCATTGCGCGTGGCGAACGCCGGCGATGGCGACCGGCTGTTTCTGTGGGAGCCGCTGTGCCATATCGGCGGTGCGCAGATGTTGCTGCTGCCGTTTCTGGCGGACCTCGAAATGCATGTCGTCGAACGCTTCTCCGCCAGCCGCTTCTGGCAGCAGTGCGAGCAGGCGCAGGCAACGCACCTGCATTACCTCGGGGGCATTCTCGACATCCTCATGCAATTGCCGCGAGATGCGCAGCCCAAAACGAATTCGCTGCGTGTCGCATGGGGCGCGGGCGTGTCGGCCAGCGCCTGGGAGGCAACGCGCGAGCGCCTGGGATGCGCGTTGCGCGAGTGCTACGGCATGACGGAATGTTCGAGCTTCGCGACCTTGAACGACGCTGACCGGCCGGGTTCCATCGGGCACGCACTGCCCTGGCTGACGCTGGAATTGCTCGACGACGACGGCCGACGCGTGGCGGATGGAGAGCCCGGCGAAATCGTCTTGTCGAGCGATGTCGAAGGGGTCTTCCTGCCGGGCTATCTCGACAATCCGGAGGCCACGGCCAAGGCGTTGCGCGACGGCAAACTTTACACAGGCGACAGCGCACGGCGCAGCGCCGACGGCAGTCTCGTTTTCATCGGCCGTCGCACGGACAGCATGCGGGTGCGCGGCGAGAACGTGTCGGCGTGGGAGATCGAGCGGGTGTTCGCGCGGCATCCCGCGGTGGCGGCGTGTGCGGCCATCGGCGTGGCAAGCGAGATCGGCGAGCAGGACGTCATGCTGTACGTGCAGTTCCGCGACGAAGCCGTCGACTGGCCCACGCTGTCCCGATGGGCGTCCGAGCGGCTCGCCAGCTACCAGCGGCCACGCTACTATCGCGAGACGGCACGGTTCGAGACGACACCGTCCGAACGTATCCGGAAGCACTTGTTGTCTCGCGACACGGCGGGCGCCTGGGAGTCCGGCTCGGCAAAATGAGGTTGCGTGGCGGTGGCGGCGGTGGTCTTGCACTTATCGCATAAAAATAGAACTTTATTTTTATGAGATAATCCGGAAAAATCAGTCCGATATCCATTCGACATCCATGCGATATCCGTCCGATATCTGTTCAATACGCATACGAACTGTGGCCACCACCAAAACCCCACGCACGCGCGCCAAAGCCGGTACATCGACGCAGGCAATGCAGGCGGCGCAGGCATCGAGCGCGTCTGCGGCTTCGACCGAATCCACGCTCTACGTCAACTCCGTCGAAAAGGCGATGAAAGTGCTGACCGCATTCGACGGCTCGAAGCGGCATCTGTCGCTCTCCGAGATCGCGTCGGCCACGGGGTTCGACATCAGCGCGGCGCAGCGCTTCACGTTCACGCTCTCGGCGCTGGGCTATCTGCTCAAGGATCCGCAGAGCAAGAAGTACGAACTCTCGCCGAAACTGCTCGACTTCACGTATCACTATCTCGTCTCGAACGAGCTGGTCAGCCGCGCCGCACCGTATCTTCAGCAACTGGCGGCCGAAACCGAGGAGGCGACGAACCTGACGGTGCGTCTCGATACCGACATCGTTTTCGTGCTGCGTATCGTGAGTCGTAGCGTGTTCAATGCGAACGTCATCGTCGGCTCGCGGCTGCCGGCGTACTGCACGGCTCCCGGGCTGGCCATGCTCGCCACGCTCGACGATACGGAGATCGACGACATTCTCGCGCGCACCAACCTCGTCCAGTTCACGCCCGCGACCGTCTCGCAACCGCGAAAAATCAAGGAACGGCTTGCTCGCATCCGCAAGCAGGGGTACTCGCACACCGAAGACGAGTTCTTCATGGGCGACATTTCCACCGCCGCGGCGGTCGTGAATCAGGACGGCAGGGCCATCGGCGCGATCAACATTGCCGTGCCGCGCGTTCGATGGAACGCCGAGCGCGACGAGCGGCGCTTCGCCGATCTGGTTATTCAGACCGCCGGCGCCTTGTCCGCACGGCGCCGGCAGGAGATGTGACGCTCGCCCGCGCAAGGCGGGTCTACGGACGCCTGGGACCGCCTTTGCGGGCGGGCCCAGGCGCCCGGCGCTGTCTCAAATCGGCGTGCTAGAATCCCGCCCCATGCGTATGGAGATACAAAACCGATGGCCGGCCGGGGCGGCCAGACGGTGCGCCACAGACGGCGCGAACGCGGGAGCCGCGTTGATCCACCTCCAGCATGACGAAGCGCTGACCGAGCCGCGAGCGTTCGGCCGGGGCCGCCCCCCGAATTTCAAACTGCGCGTTGTGCCGGGACGGCGGCGACCGTCCTCTTGCGGCGACGCGTACGGGGGACGGAGCCATGGCTCTTGGTTTGTCGCTACCGGCGTTGGACCTGCCGACATTACAGTTCGTGACCTTCCTGTTGAGCATTGCGACAGGCATTCTGTTCATGCTCGACGCCTTGCGGCGCGACGAAGCCGAATCTCCCAGATGGTGGAGTCTCGCTTTTCTGCTCGCCACCTTTTCCCCCGTACTCTATCTGCTCGCCGCCCGCAGCACCCGGCTTGCCGTGCTGTATCCGCTGGGCAATGCCGTCGCAACGCTCGCGTTTGCCATGGTGTGGAGCGGTGCGCGGCGTTTCTATGGCCGCGGCGTGCAATGGGTCGCCGTATTCGGTGGTCCGGCCGTGCTGCTTTGGGGGACGTGGCTGTTCGCCCGGCCGCTGGACGCATGGAGCGGCGGCGTGCTGTTCTTCTCGCTGCTCGCGTTCTATAGCCTCATGGCGGGCAAGGAGTTCTGGCAGGCCTCGGGGCTGCGGCTGCCGAGCGCCATCGTGCTGGCGGTCGTTGCGGTGTTGCACGGGTCCTTTTATACCGCCCGGGCGGTCGCACTCGTCTGGCTCGGTCCGGCCGACGCGCAGTTCCTCGCTTGGTTCGGACCGCAGGTCTCCACGACGGAAATGCTGGTGTTGATCGTCGTGGCGAGTTTCCTGATGGTGTCGCTCGGCAAGGAGCGCTCCGAGATTGCACTTCACCGCGCCGCCACCCGCGACGGACTGACACAGGCGTTCAACCGGCCGGAGTTCACCCGTCTGGCGCGTGAGCAATTGCGACGTCACGGCGCCGCGCGCACGCCGGTGGCATTGCTTTTGCTGGACCTCGATCACTTCAAGCGCATCAACGACACCTACGGGCATCCTTTCGGCGACACGGTGCTGGTGTTGTTCGCGCGCACGGCTTCGCGGCAATTGCGCTCGGACGACATCTTCGGACGATACGGCGGCGAGGAGTTCGCGCTGTTCCTGCCGGGCGTGGGCGCCAACGAGGCGCAGGCCATTGCGGAGCGCGTGCGCGCGGCGTTCGAGCGCGCAGCGCATAGGGTGCAGGGGGAAGCCGTGGCCGCGACGGTGAGTATCGGCATCGCCTGCGATGAACGGTCGCGCGGTGAGTTGTCGTCGCTCGTGCAACGCGCGGACCGGGCGCTTTATCAGGCGAAGGCCGCCGGGCGAAATCGCTGTGTGCGCTACACGCCCGACCCGATCATGCCGGAGGCCGACCCGTACGCCGACACGCCGGCGGCGCCGTTGCGTAGCGCGGCAGGCGGGTGAGGGCGGCAGGGAAGGCAGCAGTGAGGGCGATGCGAGCCACTCCGTTCTGTCGCCGCCGCTCGCGTTCGGGCGTGTGCTGAGTCATCCTACCAACGCCAGCGAAGACCGAGTGTGGCGGACACGCTCTGCTGGCGGGTGTCGTCGAGCTGCGTGAGGTAGGCGAGCGTGGCGTACACGCTGGCATTCTTGTTGAAGCGTCCGGCCACGCCGATGCCGAACTGCGCGGCGGTACTGTTCGCGCTCGTCACGATCGGCGTGGTGCCGCCGAAAATTGCGCGCCCATCGTTGCCGAACGTATGCAGTAAATTGAACAGCAGATACGGTCTGAGCAGACCGCGCTCGCCGTCGTCGTTGGCTTCCAGACGGGCGCCGATTCGTGCCAGCCAGCTATTGGTGCTGTCGAACGACACCGTGGAGACGGCGTCGGTCAGGTCGTTTAGCGACTGATGCTGGTAGACGATCTGCGCCTGCGGCTCCAACGTCAACGCCGGACTCAGCCGGATCGGCCAGCCGGTCTCGAGCGACGCGGAGATCGCCTTGCCGTGCGTGCTCGTGTTCATTGCGCTGATCGGCCTGGACGCGTACTGCAGGGCGGAGCCGAGCACGACGGCGTCGACGTACGCCATGTTGGGCATCACGTGTGTCCAGTACAGCCCGACGCTGTACATGTCCAGCTCCAGCGATCCGGTGTGCGTGTCCATGGCGCCGAGGGCGCTGCCTTGCGTGTCGCCATACGCGCGCGTCCATCCGGCGAGGATCCCGAGATGGTCGTTATGTCCGCTGTCCGTGCGGCGCGACACAATGTCGTGACCGACCTGCACGCCGCCGATGTTGCCATCGAACTGGGGCGAGACGTCTCCCTTCGCGCGATACTGCTCCGTTTGCCCCCACACGCGCGCCCAACCGGCCGGCAGCCATCCGTTCTCCGCGAGCAGGCCCTGCTGGCCTTGACGCTCGTGGAATGTCCCCATCTGCGCAAACCCCGCCACCCGCGCGATTTCCGGCATGGCCGAGTAGACCGGAACCTCGACACGATAGATCGGCATCGGCGCTGAGCCTTCGGCAGCGGTCGGCGGGCTGCCCGCGGCACCCACCGGCGAGAGCACCGTACTGACGGTTGCCCCCGTGACCGGATCGACGTAGGTCACGGCTGTCGCAACGGGGACCGTCGAGCGGAGGAACCAGCTATCCGCCGAGCCCGGCGTCGTACCGCCCTTGTACAAGTAATAGGTATAAGCGCCCTGACTTACCGGTCCGCTCAGGGCGAATGCACCCGCGCTCGACGTGGCGCCGCCCACGGCGTTCACCATGGGAATGCCGTTGCCGGTCGTGAGTCCGCCCGCACCGCCCAGGTTGTTGACGGCAAGGGTCGTGCTGCCGCCGATGGCTCCACCGCTTACGGTCAGCGGCGCGACCTTCGAAGCATCGTCGCCCAGCACCGTATCGATGACCAGCCTGCCACCCTGGCCCGTGTAGTTGCCTGCCACGGTGAGCGTGCCATTGCCCGCACCGTCGCCGGGATGAACCGTGCCGGCGCTGCTCAGATTGCCGGTGAGGGTGCCGGTCCCCGCGAGCGTGGCGCCGGCCGCGACCTGCGACGTCGCCCCCCCGAGCGCGCTGTTCAGATTGAACACGCCGCTCTGGAACTGTGCCGAGGTGAAGTTGCCGCTCCCGGTCCACGTCCAGGTCTCGCCTTGCATGTTGAGCGTGCCGAAGTTGACGAAGGCATTGCCGGCGGTGCCGGTTCCTTGCAAATTGACCCGGCTCACCGCACTGGCGCCGCCATTCGCCGTGCCGATGATCTGCGAACCGGTTTGCAGCGTGAGCGTATTGGAGCGCGCGGCGGCGTTCATGGCGATGGCCGTGCCCGCGTCGCTCTCGATCAGTCCGGCGTTGGTGATGGAGATCGTGCCGTTGACCGTGCGCACCGCGAACCCCTGCCGGCTGATGATCTGGCCCCCGGTCTGGTTGACGATCGAGGAAGTGAAGCCCGAGGCCGTATTCGACACCACGGCGTCGCTGCTGATGCCCCGTGCTTCGATGTAGCCGCTGTTGGTGAAGTTGTTGTTGTTCCCCTGCATGAAGACAGTGAACGAGCGGTTCGATGCAGTGCCGCCCGTCGTGATGAGTGTGCCGCTGTTCGTTATCGTGCTTTGGCCGCCCACCACGCTGATGGCCCGGCCGCCGCCGCCGTGGGTCGTGATGGTACCGGTATTGACGAACGTGCTGTACAACCCGAGCCCCGAGGATTGCCCCCACGCGGCCGTCATGCCGAAAGCGTTCGGACCGTTGACGGTGATGGTGCCGTTGTTGGTGAGCGAGCCGTGGTTGCCGTTGATGGCCATGCCGTCGTTTTCGTAGCCCGATGTCGTGATGACGCCGGTCGCGGTGTTGACGAGCGTGTTGTCGTCGTGGGCGCCGAGCATGGCGGCGCCGCGTCCCGGCTGACTCTGATTTGTCCCGGTGATGCTCACGGTACCGGCGTTGGTGATGGTGCTCGACGAGTCGACGGTGATGGTGGCGACGTCGGCGCTCGTGCGCACCGAGGTGACCGCGGCCCCTGGCTGCACGTTGACCGTCACCCCGGTGCTTCCCGCCTGTGCGGCGACGATGCCGCCGGTGCCGGTGCACGTCACTGTTGTCCCGCTGGATGGCGCGACGTTGTCGCATGCGGCCCGTGCCTGCGCCATGAAGCAAAGCGAGAGGGCGAGGAGCAGCGGTTTGAGGGGCGAAGGGCACTGCGCAAATTCCGCAGCTTCGGCAGATGCAACGGCTCGAAACGAAGTCGTCATATCGCGCTCCTGAGGGTGGCGAATGCTTTAATTCATCTGGCGTATTTCGAGTGTGTTCAAATTAGGCGGCGAATCGACTTGATACAAATGTCGTCGTTGTATTTTCGATAGTTGTAATAAGTTGTTACCGATATCTCGACTTTCGAGGATTTTCCGATGTCATCGACGCTCCACAATTCGCTTCTATGGGTTTTCGACCCGTTCGAGCGCAATGCGACGTTTTTTCGCAAGCGGATGTTCGGCTCGGAGGCGGCGTATGTGAACGGTCGGCAATGCCTTGCGGTGATCGATCGCGATGCGCCGTGGGACGGCTTGCTGGTGTGCACGTCGCACGAACATCACGCGTCGCTCGTCGAGCAGATGCCGGCATTGCGCCCGCATCCCGTGCTCGGCAAATGGCTTTACATTCCGCAATCGGAAATCGAGTTCGAGGCCGTTGCCGCGCGAGTGGCGTCGTTGGTGCTCGCCGGCGATCCGCGGATTGGCATCGAACCCAAACCGCGGGAACCCCGCAAATCGCGCAAGACGGGGCAAGGCCGTGCAATGCCGCGCAGGCGCGCGGGCGAAAACGTTTGAATGCCCTTCGGCGGCTTCAGTCCGCGGCGATGTGCATCATCTCGTCCGCTTCGTCGTGCTTACCCGGTGTTTTCTTTTTCATGCGGATGAACAGCAGCAGCGGCATGACGGCAATCGTGAGGAAGAGCATCAGCCGGAAGTCGTCCAGATACGCGATCATCGCAGCCTGCCGCGTTACTTCGGCATTCAGGGCCGCCATGGCCGCCGTGCCGTACATCTGCACGTAACTCTCGATGCCCTGCGTGAATGGCGTGATTCGCTCGGAGAGCACCGCGTGATTGACCTGTGTGTTCTGTGTGAGAAGCGTCTGCACGACCGAAATGCCGATGCTGCTGCCGATATTGCGCGACAGGCTGTAAATCGCGGCGCCATCGGCACGGAATTGCCCCGGCAGGGTAGCGAAGGTGACTGTGGTCAGCGGCACGAACACGAAGCCCAGCCCGAAGCCCTGAATCACACCCGGCCAGACGATGTCCGACGGACTCAGCGTAAGCGAGTAGCCCGCCATCAGGTACAGGGAGTAGGCCGTCAGCGCGAATCCGAAGCCCAGCAGATACCGCACGTCGACCTTGCCCACGAGGCGTCCGACGACCAGCATGGCAGCCATCGTCCCGGCGCCCGAAGGCGCGGTCACCAGGCCGGTGAGAATGGCGGGATACCCGAACAGGCTTTGCAGCATGGGCGGGAGCAGCGCGCGCGTGGCATAGAGAATGATGCCGACCACGAAGATGTAAATGACGCCCGTGTTGAAGTTCCGGTCGCGCAACAGGGCCCGATTGAAGAAAGAATGCTCGCCCGCTGTCCACGTGTGAACGACGAAGTACGCGAAACATACGATGGCGCCGAGCATCTCCACCCAGATTTCCGTGGAACTGAGCCAGTCCTGTTGTTCGCCCCGGTCGAGCAAAAGCTGCAGCAGGCCGATGGCAAGCCCGAGCGTGACGAAGCCTAACGCATCGAACTTCCCCGCCTTTTGCTCCTGCGGCTCTTTCAGATAGGCCGCGATGCCGAGAAAGGCGATCAGGCCGATGGGCAGGTTGATGTAGAACACCCAGCGCCAGTTGTAGCTATCGGTGAGCCAGCCGCCGAGCGACGGTCCGAGAATCGGCCCCACCATCACGCCCATCCCGAACACGGCCATGGCCGAGCCGTGCCTGCTCGGCGGGTTGATGTCGAGCATGGTCGCTTGCGACAGCGGAACGAGGGCGGCACCGCATATGCCCTGAAACAGCCGTGCTGCCACGATTTCGGTGAGCGAGTGCGCCATGCCGCACAGCGCAGAGGCGATGGTGAAGCCCGCGACCGACCACAGGAAGACGCGGCGCCGTCCGAAGCGCGCGCAAAGTGTGCCGGTGAGCGGCGTGGCGATGGCCGCAGCCACGATATAGGACGTCAGCACCCAGGTAATCGAGTCCTGCGACGCGGACAGGCTGCCCTGCATGTGCGGCAGTGCGACGTTGGCGATGGTGCTGTCGAGTGTCTGCAACACCGTCGCGAGCATGACGGAGATGCTCACGAGCGCCCGATGTTGGCCGGGGTCGTCAGCTTTAGCGGGGGATGCCACGGTATTTCCTCTGGTAGATCGTCGTGCCCGACGTTGTCAGGCGGTGCGATGGCGTAACGCCTCGCCCGCACTTGTGTTCTGTTGATACGTTCGATCCGTTCGTTTCCTGCCGATTGTCGTTATTCCGGTTCGGTCTCCTGGGCGACGTCGCCCTCGGGCTTCGCGCAAGGGGGACTTTCGGCTTCGGCGCGGGTCAGATTCGTCAGCACCTTGCCGAGCAGACGCGAGAGTTCGGCACGCTCGGCCGGTGTCAGGTCGGCCAACGCTTCGCGCTCGGTCGCGTTCGCGAAGGCCACGATGGTGTCGATCTTGGCCTCGGACGCCTGCGTGAGATAGAGCAGATGGGCGCGTTTGTCGTGCGGGTCGCGCTCGCGCGTCACCAGCCCCTTTTCGCGCAGACGGTCGAGCAAGCGCACGAGCGCCATCGGCGTGAGCTCCATGCGCTCGGCAAGCTCGGCCTGTGTCTGTACGCCGTAGCGGTGCAGCATCACCAGCACGCGGCATTGCGCGCGTGTCAGATCGAAGTTGCCCCGGGCACGCCGGTCGAAGAGCCGCGAATGAACGCGGGCAACATCGTGGACCAGCGTGCCGAACCGGGATGACCAGTCGATTTTCGGCATGGCGTCGTTATGGCGTCGTTATGGCGGCCCGGGCACGACACGTCGTCATGCCGCGTTGACCGGCGATATTAGTAAACAGGTTTATCATTTTGCCAGAGTCAATCTTCGGACGGCAACTGTCGCAAATACGTGACAGCGGACCGCGGGAGGCGGACGACGAAAGGGCATTTCAGGCCGTTTCCGGGGGGCGCGCGGCGCCGGATGGGGCGCCACGCGGGTTCCGGGGAGGTTGGCACGACGAACGGACGGGGTGCGGGGCGGTACCCGGCATACTGTGAAAAACCTAACGAAAATAAGCACTTGACACTTCGCCCCGGCGGATCAAGAAAGGAATTGTGCGATGCACAGGCGGGAGCGCCCGTGTACGGCACCAGCCCTTTCATTGACCTTAAGGAGTGTCAATCATGTTTGACCTTGCACAAGCTTCGGACGTCCTCTCGATCACCTACGCCGACAGGCCGGCCGGTAACCTTCGCGCGGCGGCATCACCCGCTGCGGCCCGTGCGCCGGTCGCCGGTTTGCCGGATACCGCGGCGTTGCGCGAAGAACGTCTGCCTTTCGTCGTCACGATTGCAACCGACGAATCGTCGTTGCGCGACGCCGTCGCCATGCGTCAGGCCGCTTACGGGCGACACCTGCCCGAGCTTGCCGCCACACTGGGCGAGCCGGAAATCAGCGACCGCGAGCCGGGCGCCATCGTGCTCGTGGCGCGCGCGCGTCTGGACGGCGCCGTGCTCGGCACGATGCGTATTCAGACCAATCGCTTTCAGGCATTGCACCTGGAGGACTCCGCGCCGTTGCCGGAGTGGCTCGGCAGCGCCGCGCTTGCCGAAGCGACGCGTCTTGGCGTTGTCGCGGGACCCGTGGGCCGTGTCGTCAAGACGGCGCTTTTCAAGGCGTTCTATCAGTACTGCCTGCTTTCGGGCATCGACTGGATGGTGATCACCGCGCGCCCGCCGCTGCATCGACAGTACGAGGCGCTCATGTTTATCGACGTATTCCCGCTGCAGGATCTGATTCCGATGGCGCATGTGGGCGGCATCGGGCACCGGGTACTGGCCCTTGACGTGGCGCAGGCACGCACGCGCTGGCAAACGGCGGGGCATCCGTTGTTTGCCTACATGTGCCTGACACACCACCCCGATCTGCGCCTCGGAATGCCGGGTGAGCGCGAAGGCGGGGACGGTGGCCGCGACGCCGCGCCGGAGCCGGTCGAAGCCAATGTTGGCGCGCATTTGCGGGATTTATCTTTTGGTGCCGACGAGGTACGATGCGTAGCAGCAGGCTACAGCCTGGCGGTGTAATGCCGTTATGCGAATTAACGTTATCCCGTCGCATGTCATTCGGGTTTTCGACAGCGACGGCGCTAACGGGGAGTACGGGCGAGAGACACCTGACCGTGCCGGCCGCAACACCGGCCGCACGGGACAGGGCCGGCCCGGCCGGCAAGGCGAGCAGCCGCAGCGCGAACCTTGTCCGGGATTGCACACGGGGGCGACCAACGGATAAGGGCACAAGAGTCATATGGCGGGGGAACCCGGTAACGAGCGTGACGATCACGGCCGCAATACGAACGATTTCTCCGATGAGTTGAGCGAACTCACCGGCGCGCGTCGCCGTTGGCGCATCACAGCGAGACTCGACGAGCTTTTTCGAAGCATTTCCCTGTATGCCGTGCCCGCGGCGATCATGTTGCTCTCGGGCATCGTGCTGCTGTTTCAGGAAAGCCAGTACGCCGTGCGCGGTGCGACGCCGCTCAGTTTTCAGGCGCAAGGCGATTTACCCGCGACGTTCAGCCCGCCCATGGCGAAGGGCGCACTCGAGCGTGCGCCGTCTGTCCAGCAATTCAGCACTCATCTCTCCGAAGCGCCGGTGTGGTTCCGGGTCACGGTGCCGCCGGTCGGCGCTCAGGAACGCACCGTCATCGAGTTTCCTTCGCGCCACGCGAAGACGCTGGCCTGTTGGCGAAGCCCGGACAGCCCGGCGATCGGTCGTGCGGATCGCAGCGGCGTAACGGGGGCCGTGCGCATGTCGAAGGCCGGCTTCATGATCGATCTCGGCCATCTCGTCGAACCCGTGACGCTGCTTTGTCAGGCGACGTTCTCCGGCCCGGCGCATCTCTCGCTCGTGGCCTGGCCCGCGCCCGAGCTGCGCATTTCCGAGAAGGAATTTCACCGCAGCAACGGGTTGCTCGAAGGCGGCCTGTTGACGCTGTCGGCTTTCGTGCTGGTCACTGCCATCATCAACAAGGAATGGCTGTATGTGCTGTTCGCCGCGTGGCTGATCGGCAATCTGCGTCTCGCGGCGAACTCGATGGGGGCCGATACGCAATGGCTCGAACGGGCCATTCCGATGGACTGGGACGCCCTGGTGCGCAAGGCGACCTTCGCGGTCTATTACGTGCTGACGTACTCGCTGTTCACACAGTTGTTCAAGAAAGAGCTGCGCCTGATCGGGTTGCGGTGGATGGTGATGGTGCTGCAATGGGCCGGCGTCGTGCTGTGCTGCGCCGCCATTGCGTTGCCGTACGCTCACTTCATTCCCGTGCTTTGGGCCGTGGCGGCGCTGGGCATCGTGTTCGTACTGGTGTTGCTCGCGCGCATTCTGGTGCTGACGCGCTCGCGCGTGGCGGTCTGGTACAGCGCGTCGCTTGCCATCGTTCTGTTCGCCACGTTTTCCGAAGTGATTGCGGCCGCCTTCAACGCCCGCGCCTTGTCCTCGGCGCTCAATAGCGTGACGGCGGCGCTGTTCTCGAGCCTGATGGCCGCACTCGCCATCGCCGAGCAGATGCGCATGGAGCACAAGGGCAAGCTCGAAGCCCAGACCGAACTGCGCAATGCCTACGATGTCACGCCCGTGGGGCTGTTCACCCTGAACGATCAGGGCGTGTTCGTGCGGGGGAACGCCGCGCTGCACACCATGCTCGGCATTCCCCTGGGCATTCCCAATACGCAGGGCCGCACGTACCGCTGGGACCAGTACTTCGGGCAGAGCACGTGGCGCATGTTGCTCGACGTCGCCCAGCACAGTGACGAATCCGAACTCGAAATCCTCTCGCTGCCGCGCGACGACGGCCGGGTCAGCCGCTATCTGGTCAAGGCGATCTTCTCCGACGGCCGTATCGAAGGCTCCTTGCAGGACATCACGGAACGTGCGCGCACGATGGAGCAATTGCGCTATCTCGCGGAGAACGATCCGCTGACCGGGGTTTCGAACCGGCGCGGGATCGAGAAGTCGCTCGGCGAGGCCATCCGGACGCTATCGGAGACGCGCCCCGCGGCGCTCGCCTATCTGGATCTGGACCGCTTCAAGCTCGTCAACGATCTGTTCGGGCATGCCGCGGGCGACGAAGTGCTGCGTCAGGCGTGCGACCGCATGCGCGCCCGGTTGTCGGCGGAGCAGAGCGTCGGGCGCACCGGTGGCGACGAATTCATCGTGGTGTTTCGCGATGCGACCATCAAGGAGGCAGCGGCCGTGGCGCGCCGCCTGGTCGACGCCATTGCCGGCGAGCCGTATCAGATCGGCGATCGCGCGTTCCAGGTGCGTGCGTCGGCCGGGGTCATCGAACTCACGACGGACATGCGCGTGCCCGACGCGATTTCCTCGGCCGACCGCGCCTGCCGCGAAGCCAAGAAGAGCCGGCGCGAGCTGGTCGTCTACGAGCGCGGGGCGGCGGCATTTCGCGAGCGTCTGGCCGAACTGCGTCTGATCGATGCGCTCGACGCCGGCCTCGCGCCCAACACGCTGTTCCTCGAAATGCAGCCGATCATGGAGATGGCTGCGCCGGGCGATTCGCTGAACTTCGAAGTGCTGCTGCGCATGCGCGATTCCGACGGCAACATCGTGCCCGCGTCGCGCATCATCAGCGCGGCCGAAGAGAACGGCACCATCGGTATGATCGACAAATGGGTGCTCACGAACACCTTGACATGGATCGACGCACATCGCGACCAACTCGAGAAGACGCGTTTCGTTTGCGTGAACCTGTCGGGTGCGTCGCTCAACGACGAGCATTTCGTGCGGGACATCTTCGCCACGCTCGCCGCGCACGAGCGCGCTGTCGGATTGTTGTGCATCGAGATCACGGAAACGGTGGCGCTGCACGATCTGGACAACACGCGGCGCTTCGTGGATCGCATCCATCAACTGGGCGGGCGCATCGCGCTCGACGACTTCGGCGCGGGGTTCAGTTCGTTTTCCTATCTCAAGGATCTTGCAGTCGACGCGATCAAGATCGATGGCGCGTTCGTCAAGAGCATGGCGGCCCATCCGGCCAATCTCGCTATTGTCGAGGCTATCGTGGCGCTGGCGAAAAATCTTGGCATCCGGAGTGTGGCGGAGTGGGTGGAAGATGCCGCGACGCTCGAAGCGCTCTCCGAGCTTGGCGTCGACTATGTGCAGGGCTTTCTCATTGCACGCCCGCAAACGCCGGAAGCCATTCTCGCGGCTGACTCGGCAGCGAGTTTCGTACGCGATCCGCAACTTAGCGCGTTGCTCGTCGAGTTGGAAGCGTCCTTTTATCCGCGCGCGAGCGGCAGCACGGCGTTGCACTGATCGCCTCCGTTGCTCGCGGCCGTTTGCGAGGTACGCGAATGGCCGTGAGCGTTGCGCCGCGCGACGCATCAATCGCGGTTCGCGTTCAGCATTGTCTGTATTTCACGCAATGCTCTATTTCCGGGCGGATCTCCTGACACCGCCTGTTTTCCCATGCGTCACGGCCCGGAACCCGCATGAATAGCGGATTCCGGTGTCAAGCATCGCCTTCGTGGACTGCACGTGAAGGTAACTCAGCGTAAGATTTCCAACTGGAATAAATCTTGTCCCGCGCAAAGTCCGGATGGCAGAATTTGCGCATCGACGTGATGGAGCAACGTCTCCATGCGTCCGTGAGTCGTTCCGCCTGCTAGGGGGCAACGCGGCACATCATCGCTCACGGAAGCCTGGCATCGGACCGGCACGCGACTCGTAACGGGGTTAGGACCGCTCGTCCAAAAGACGACAGCGGCGCAACCAGAACACACCTAACCAAAACAACGACAATGCTTTCGACAATCCTCAAACTCGTCTACCGTCACAGCCACGCGGCGAAGTGGCGGCACAACGAACGTTTGTGGCCGCACGCGCGTATCGAGCGCGATGCGATGGGGGCCATCGAACGATTCACCTGGCGCGGCCGTCACGTGCCGCTCGCGCGCCGCGCCGAGCTGCAACGTCTGCGACGCCTGCCTTGCCATATCATCGCCAGCGGACCGTCGGTCGCCGAGATCGACTACGAAGCGCTGCCGATGCATCACGTCATGGGCGTGAACGGTGCCATCGCGCTCAGCGCCCATGCGCCCGTCAAGTTCGACTACTACTGCATTCTCGACGCCGGTTTCGTGCGTCAGCGCCCGGATCTGGCGCGTCGGATCGTGGCGCGCGATCTCGTGCTGTTCGTCACGCCGGTCGTGCTGGCGCGTTTGCTGGACATGTTCCCGGTGTCGGCGCTCGGGTGCCGCTTCTATCTCGTCGACGATATTTACAAACGTGGATTCGAAGCCGCACGCACGACCCGGATGCTGCGCGACGACGCGCAGATATCGGCCAGCGCCTCGTTTCTTGGCGACGACAGCGAGATCGGTTTCAGCTTCGATATCGACAACGGCTTCTTCCACGGCGGCACCGTGGCGTACTTCGCGTTGCAGGTTGCGACCTGGCTTGGGTTCACCGAGATGTACATGCACGGACTCGATTTGCGCGATGCGTCGCACACGCCGCGCTTCTACGAGACGATGCAAACCCGCGCACCCACCCGGCTGGATGCCGAGTTCGCCAATCTGATCGAGCCGTCATTCCGGCATGCCTCGCAAGTCTTGCGCCTGCGTGGCGTGCGTGTCGAAAACCTGTCGCCTGCGAGTGCGCTGGGCGAGGACATCTTCGGGAAGGTCGACTGGCGTTCGCTGCGCCGCCGGAATCTGAGTCTGGTCATGCCGGACGAGGCATTGCCGGTCGCGGCCGTGGGCAGTGTGGCAGTCGATGCCATGCCCACGTTGCGCCCCACCGGAACGCACGGGCACGCATAACCACGCATAACCATTGCCTGCGGTACGCCAGCCGCGCAAAAGTGCGTGCAGTAGGGCGGCCCTGGAGTGACCTACCTGCTACAATCGCTCTCCGGGTTTTCCTGATGCAATGAGCGATTATGGGGTTTGGCTGGTTCGGACTGTCGACGTTTTGGTTGCTGGCGTTGTGCTGGCCTGGCGTACGGGGTCTGCTTGGCGGTGAGATAAGAATCTTCGGCCCCGGCACGCTCCGTGTGCTGCTTGGCGTTCCGCTCACCATGGTGTCGAGCGCCACGTTGGCCGCGCTCACGGGCGGGGACAGCACTACGGCCGGCGGCAGTGTCGGTCAGACCCTTTCGCACGGCCTGCACGTCGCGCTGGGCGGCACGCTCGCAATGGGCGTCACCGGCTTCATTCTCCTTTTTTCCCTTCCGCTAGTCTTTGGCACCACGTGGTGGGGCATGTTCTCGCGCGGCACAGCCCCCGGCAAGGAGGACGATGCGCCGTCGTTCGGGCCGCGCGAGTCGCGCGAGTCGCATTTCCACGGCGGCATTCACGAACCGGTGCGCGGGCTGTCGCAGATGTCGTTCGACACAGCCGAACGAAGTGAGCGCGGTGAACGGGGCGGCTACCTACCGACGCTTGGTCAGGGGCACCACAACGTGGGCAGCCTGGCGGAAGCGCCGGTGCCCCGTCGTCGCGGACTGGCCGCGCAGCCACGCTGGAAGTTAACCGACGAAGAGCGTGCGCGACTTGACGCGATGCAGCCGCCGCCATTGTCTGCCCGTGGGGGGCGCCGCGCCGAGCCGTCGTTCGGCAGCACGGGCACGCGTGCGGTCCTGCCTCGCCACGCCTACGGCGCCGGGGCGGCGCGGGGCGAGGCGCTACGGATGACCGAATTCGTGCGCGCGGAACCGGGACTGCCGCCGCGAGCGCCGAGAGTGCCGCCGACGGCATCGCCATCCGCGACCTCTTCGACATCGTCCCCGATGGCGTCCGCCGCGACAACCCGGCTGGCGACACCCCGGCCGATGGCGTCGGCATCGGGCGTTTCGCCGTCGGCGCTATCGAGTGCCTCCGGCGTGGCGGCTTCGTCGCCGGACGCGCTGCATTCGACGTCCATTCCGGGGACTACGGGATACCGGCGTCCAGTCGGCACGGCTCCGGCGCACTTGCGCGGTACCGTTGTGCATAGCCCGTTTCGCAAGCCCCAGTTGGGTTTGGAGGACGTGCCGCCGCGAGGCGCGCCGCCGATGGCGGCGCGTCCGCAAACGTCCTCAAGCCAGACGACGCTTTCGCGCTCCGATGCGTCGATGACGCCGTCAGCCCCTACGGCGAATCCGCCGTTCGCGTCGCCTTCTGCGTCGCCTTCTGTGTCACGACCCGCGGCAGGCTCCGTCATGCGAGGCGCCGCGTCGTGGTCGGCGGGGGACGTTGCGACACCGCTGTCGTCCGACATCTCCGAATTTTCCCCCGTCGGCTGGTCCGTCAACGACGTGGAGACTCCGTCTGCGGAACCCGTACCCGAAGGTCCGACGCCGGAGATGCGCGCGCAACAGGAAGCGGCGCGCGCGGCGGAACAGGCCCGCGTCGAGGCAATGGCCGCACTGCGCAACGAAGCAGAGGCTTTGCTTCGCGATCTGCGACAGTGGAGTCGTGCCGACGCAGGGGAGGGCGCTGACGTGGCGTCGGCGGAGCCGCCGGCTGGCGAGACCGAGCGTCCGATGCCGGTCGGGAACGATATAGGGAAGGAAGCAGGGAAGGAAGCAGGGAAGGAGTCGGGGACGGAAGCCGATGTCGCGGCGAGCGGTCCTGAGGAAGTTCCCTCGCTCGACGCTGCGTCGCCGATAGCGCCGGGCGCATCGGCAGCACCGCTTGCGGCGTCGGAAGTACTCAATCTTCCACCGACGGTTTTGCTGCCGAAGGCGGCGGTGACGCCGTCCGGGGCGTCGATGTCGACGCCGCCGCGTGCGTTCGTTTTCGCCGATGTGCTCGCGAGCGTCGAAGCTTACGACGCGTCGCCCGTCGAGCCCGACGCCGACGTGAAGGCCGACGTGAAGGCCGACGCACCGGCCACGGCTTCCGCCCCGGCCCCGATGCAGGCATTGGCGGCGGCGGTTGCGGAGGCGTCGTTCGAGGCCGCCGACGAACCGCCGCCGTTCGATGCTTCGGAAGCCTCCGAAGCCTCCAAGGCCTTGGAGACCTCGGACACCTCCGTCATCGATGACGACATCGAACCGTCGTCAAAACCGCATTACGTATTGCGTGCGGATGGCACCTGGGCGCGGGCCGACGAGATACTGCCGACGTCCGGGCCCATCGAGACGCCGGGCCTGCCCACAACGCCGGTGTCGGCCGCTGCGCCCGCTGCTGCAACGGTGCCTGCGATTCCGTCGTTCACCGCGGCTTCGGCTTCGGCCACTGCCCCAACCGCATCCTTCGGGGAACCCCCGGCGCCAGCCCCGGCAAGTTTTTCGCCCGATACGCCGTACGAACTGCCGCCGCCGCGCGTGGCCGTCGACTACGATTTGCCCGCGCTGGATTTGTTGTCGCCGGCGATGTCGCAGGACATCGCCAACGTCGTCTCCGACGAAGCGCTCGCCGCCGTGAGTCAACTGATCGAGCAGCGTCTGGCCGAGTTCAAGGTGCCGGTAACGGTCGTCGGCGCATCGGCGGGTCCTGTGATCACGCGCTTCGAAGTCGAGCCGGCCGTCGGGGTACGCGGTGCGCAGGTCGTCGGTCTGATGAAGGATCTGGCGCGCGCGTTGGGCGTGACGTCGATTCGCGTCGTCGAGACGATTCCCGGCAAGACCTGCATGGGGCTCGAACTGCCGAACGCGCAGCGCCAGATGATTCGTCTGTCCGAGATTCTCACGGCACCGGTATTCGATTCGCATCGTTCGCGTCTTGCGCTGGCGATGGGCAAGGACATTACCGGCGAGCCGGTCGTGGCCGATCTGGCACGTGCCCCGCACCTGCTGGTTGCCGGTACGACCGGTTCCGGCAAGTCGGTTGCCGTCAACGCCATGATCCTGTCGTTGCTGTACAAGGCGACGCCGGACGACGTGCGTCTCATCATGATCGACCCGAAGATGCTGGAGCTATCGGTCTACGGCGGTATTCCGCATTTGCTCGCGCCGGTTGTCACCGATATGAAGCAAGCCGCGCATGCCCTGAACTGGTGCGTGGGCGAGATGGAAAAGCGCTATCGCCTGATGTCTGCGCTCGGCGTACGTAATCTGGCCGGCTACAACGAGAAAATCGATGCGGCGCGTGCCGCTGGCGACAAGGTAAGCAACCCATTCTCGCTCACGCCGGACGCCCCGGAACCGCTGGATCGCCTGCCGTTCATCGTGGTCGTCATCGACGAACTGGCCGATCTGATGATGGTCGCAGGCAAGAAGATCGAGGAATTGATCGCACGCCTGGCGCAAAAGGCGCGCGCGGCCGGTATTCACCTGATTCTGGCAACGCAGCGGCCGTCGGTGGACGTCATTACGGGACTCATCAAGGCGAACATTCCGACGCGCGTCGCTTTCCAGGTATCGTCCAAGATCGATTCGCGCACGATTCTCGACCAGATGGGCGCGGAGTCGCTGCTCGGGCAGGGCGACATGCTGTTCCTGCCGCCGGGCACCGGGTATCCGCAACGGGTCCACGGCGCGTTCGTGGCGGACGACGAGGTGCATCGTGTCGTTGAGCATTGGCAGCAGTATGGCGAGCCGGATTACGACGAATCCATCCTCGCGGGCGACCCGGCGGATGCCGCTGCGGCGGATCTGTTCGGCGATGCGGCCGGGGACGCCGAAGCCGATCCGTTGTACGACGAGGCTGCCGCGTTCGTGCTGAATTCGCGACGCGCGTCGATTTCCGCCGTGCAACGGCAATTGCGCATCGGTTACAACCGTGCGGCACGCCTCATCGAGCAAATGGAGGCCGCGGGACTCGTCACACCGATGGGACGAAACGGCACCCGCGAAGTCGTCGCGCCGGGCGAGTAACCGTCCCTGTTGTGCGCCCCGCCCGCGGACGAATAATCGCCTTCGCTTACAACTCCCTTACGACCCGTCACCCGAGTCGAACTCTTTGGCACTCCGTGCTGTTCTCCGGACACGCGCCGTACATGGGCGCGTGCCGCCAAACCGCCTGAAAACCCGCATCGAATGGTGCTAACGGGGCGCAAACCCGCGTCCCCGTAGGGGTATTCCCGCCTTTGCGGGCGAAACTCAGCGATCACATAATCGGCGCGCTAGGTTGGTCGTTCGACGCGTGCTTGACGGTATCGCCCCGATACGAATTACAAGGACCGGGGCGGTGTGAAGGGGAGGCAAGAACCCGTGATTCGCGCGTCCACGGCAGGGCCTGCGACACCAAGGAAATCGCAGCAAAAAAGCGTCATATCGAAACGCATCGCACCGAAGGAGACCCTTATGCAATTCCGATTCAAGCTTATGGCCGGCGCTGTCGCGTTCGCCCTGTCCGCCTCGATGGCCGTCGCTGCCGATCCGATCAAGATCGGCGTGTCGGGGCCGTTCACCGGCGGCTCGTCGTCGATGGGCGTGTCCATGCGTGACGGCGTGCGTCTGGCCGCTGCGGAGATCAACAAGTCGGGCGGCGTGCTGGGACGTCAGATCGTGCTGGTCGAGCGCGACGAGGAAGCCAAGAACGAGCGCGGCGTGCAGGTCGCACAGGAACTGATCAACAAGGAAAAGGTGGTTGCAACCGTCGGTTACATCAATACCGGTGTGGCACTTGCTTCGCAGCGTTTCTATCAGGATGCCAAAATTCCGGTGTTCAACAACGTGGCGACGGGCACGGTCATTACCGAGCAGTTCAAGCCGCCTCAGTACCCGGACAACTACGTGTTCCGCAACTCGGCCAAGGACAGCATTCAGGCGCCGATGATCGTGGAAGAAGCCATCACGCGCCGCGGTTTCAAGAAGCCCGCAATTCTTGCCGACTCGACCAACTACGGCCAGCTCGGGCGTGAGGATCTGGAAAAGGCGCTCAAAGCCAAGGGCATTACGCCCGTGGCGGTCGAGAAGTTCAACATCAAGGACGTCGACATGACGGCCCAGTTGCTCAAGGCCAAGCAGGCCGGCGCCGACGTGATCCTGACGTACGGCATCGGTCCGGAGCTTGCCCAGATCGCCAACGGCATGGGCAAGCTCGGCTGGAAGCTGCCGATCGTGGGCAGCTGGACGCTTGCGATGGCGAACTACATCGACAACTCGGGAGCGAACGGCGAAGGCGCGCGCATGCCGCAGACGTTCATTCAGGAACCGAACACGCCCAAGCGCAAGGCATTCATCGACGGCTACCTTGCCATGTTCAAGCCGAAGAACAACCGCATCGACTCGGCGGTTTCGGCAGCGCAAGGCTACGACTCGATCTACCTGCTGGCCGCAGCCATCAAGCAGGCAGGCAGCACCGAAGGCCCGAAGGTGCGCGCAGCCCTGGAAGACCTGAAGACGCCGGTCGAAGGTGTGGTCACGACCTACGATCATCCGTTCACGCATGACGACCACGATGCCATCACGGCGAACATTCCGGTGTTCGGCGAAGTCAAGGGCGGCCGTGTTGTGTACGCCTACGACGCCGACCTGAAGGCAGGCAGCAAGGTTCGCGAGAAGGCCGCTTCGACGGCTTCGAAGTAAGCCCCGTCGCCTCCCGGCGCTGCGTCGCGCAGGTCGCTTCATCGCCTGTTGCGCAGCTCGCTTCGTAGGCCACATTGCAGCCATGACGGATGAACGACGGCGCGCATCGCCTTCGCCCCGGTGTCCCGCCCGCGGGGCGCGAGGGCGAGGCACGCGCGCTGTCTTCTCCCCATCGTTGCTCACTGCCGTCCTATGGACCCGGCGTGTGGCACATGCATCGAATGCCCGCCGAGCATTGCTCGCCGGCTCGTAAGCTCGCATCCGCGAGAGAGGAACGCATGACCATCCTGATTCAACTCGTCTACAGCGGTATCGCGCTGGGGATGATCTACGCCGTGATCGCCTTCGGTTACCAACTGACGTTTGCGACATCCGGCACCCTGAACTTTGGGCAGGGCGAGGCGCTCATGCTCGGCGCCTTGGTCGGCCTGACCCTGGTCGACACCCTGGGCCTCAATTACTGGCTGATGATTCCCATCGTCTGTCTGTTCGGCCTCGTGCAGGGCGCGTTCGTCGAGCGTATCGGCGTGAAACCCGCGTTACGCATCAAGTCGGAGTTCGGCTGGATCATGTCCACCATTGCGCTGGGCATCATCTTCAAGAACGTCGCGGAAAACCTGTGGGGCCGCGACGATCTCAAATTCCCGTCGCCGCTGCCCGAGTCGCCCATCAAACTGATGGGGGCGAATGTGCTGCCGATGGAACTGCTCGTCGTCGTGGGCGCGCTGCTCATGATGGCGGCCGTGGAGTTCTTCAACCGTCGCTCGATCTACGGCAAGGCCGTGGTGGCGACGGCGAACGACCGCGACGCCGCGGGACTCATGGGCATCAACACCAGCCTGGTGATCACGTTCTCGTACGCGCTGTCGTCGATGGCCGCGGCGTTCGCCGGCGTGCTCGTCGCACCGCTCACGCTGACCGGCGCCACGATGGGCGCGGTGCTTGGACTGAAAGCCTTCGCGGTGGCGATCATCGGCGGCCTGTCCAGCGGCATGGGCGTGCTCGTGGGCGGCGTGATCCTCGGTGTGGCGGAGACCACCACCGCGTTCTACATTTCGACCGGCTACAAAGACGTGCCGGGTCTCGTGCTGCTGCTGCTCGTGCTGGCCGTGAAGCCGGCAGGCCTGTTCGGCAAGACCGCCATCAAGAAGGTGTAACCATGACCGCACAGACCTCCACCGCACGCGGGGCCGGCGATCTCGGCGGCATGCGCGTGACGACCAAACTTGCCGCCGTCCTCGGCATCGTCGCGCTGTTCGGCTTCCCGCTGGCCGTCGGCAATCCGTATTACATCCACATGATCGAGACGATCATGATCTACGCGATTCTGCTCTTCGGACTGGACATCGTCGTGGGTTACACGGGGCAGGTGTCGCTCGGCCACGCCGGGCTGTTCGGCATCGGCGCCTATGTGGCGGGCGTGTTCTTCGCCAAATTCGGTTTCACGCTCTGGCTGGCGCTGCCGGCGGCGATTCTCGTCACGGCGGCATTCGGCGCGGTGCTGGCGTTGCCGGCCCTGCGCGTGATCGGCCCGTACCTGGCGATGGTGACGCTGGCGTTCGGCACCATCATCCAGATTCTCATCAACGAGATGGACTTCCTGACATCCGGGCCGATGGGCATCAAGCTCACGAAGCCGGTGATCGGCGGGCATCCCATCGATGAAGTCGAGTACTACTGGATCGTGGCCGTACTGCTCTTGCTGAGCATGCTCGTCGCCCACCGTATCCTGAAGTCGCACCTCGGCCGTGCATTCGAGGCGCTGCGCGATTCTCCGGTGGCGTCGGACTGTATGGGCGTATCGGTGTACCGCTACAAGGTGTACGCGTTCGTCATCAGTGCCGGGTTCGCCGGTCTGGCCGGTAGTCTCTACGCATACTCGGAGCAGTACATTTCGCCGAACACGTACAACTTCGAGCTCACGATCCTGTTCCTGCTGGCCGTCATCATGGGCGGGCGAAAGACGCGCAGCGGCTCGCTGCTGGGCGCGGCGATCATCGTGCTGTTGCCGCAGTTGCTCGACGACATCAACGTCTTCCGTGTCGTGGCGTCGCTCATCGCCGCCGTCACGACGATTGCGGCGGCGATCGCCGTCGCGCGTGCACGGACCACGCTGGCGAAGGCGGCGGTGCCGGTCGCCGGTACGATCGCGCTGGCTGGTGTGACATGGTGGCGCGAGAGCATTACGGACTGGCGTCTGACGATCTTCGGTCTGATGATCCTGTTTGTCGTGTACTACCTGCCGGACGGCATCATCGGCTTCCTGCGCTCGCGCATTCTGCATCGCCGCCGTACGCTGACCGTCTCGGCCACGCAAGTGGACGAGTCGGCCGCGGGCGACGGCGACCCGGTGCTCGCCGCCGCGGCCAACGGGCCGGACGAGCTGCTCAAGGTGCGCCAGTTGCTCATGCAATTCGACGGGCTCAAGGCGCTCAATCAGGTGGACCTGACGGTCAGGCGCGGCACGATTCACGGCCTCATCGGCCCGAACGGCTCGGGCAAGAGCACGATGATGAACGTGCTCACAGGCATCTACGTGCCGACGGCGGGCAGCATCGAGTTCGCTGGCGAATCGCTGGCCGGACGCACGTCCTCCGATATCGCGCTCTCGGGCGTGGCGCGCACCTTCCAGAACGTGCAGCTCTTCGGTGAGATGACGGCGCTCGAAAACGTGCTGGTCGGTCTGCACCACACGTTCAATTCGACGCTCCTGGATGTCTCGCTGCGCTTGCCGCGATACAAGCGCGAGGAAGACGGCGCCCGTGCCCGCGCGATGCGTCTGCTGGAGTTCGTGGGGCTGGCGTCGCTGGCCGACGAGGAAGCCCGCAATTTGCCGTACGGCAAGCAGCGGCTGCTCGAAATCGCCCGTGCGCTGGCACTCGATCCGCGTCTGCTGTTGCTCGACGAACCGGCTGCCGGCCTGACCGCGCCCGACATTCGCGAGTTGCTCGCCATCATCCGCAAGATTCGCGACCACGGCATCACGGTGATTCTGATCGAGCACCACATGGACGTGGTGATGAGCACTTGTCAGACGGTCTCGGTGCTGGACTTCGGCCAGAAGATCGCCGAAGGCCTGCCGGCACAGATTCAGGCCGACGAAAAGGTGATCGAAGCGTATCTGGGTGGCGCAACGACCACACACTGACAGACACAGGAACCGCTATGCTTTCCATTCGTAATCTGCGAGCCGGTTACGGCAAGGTGCAGGTGTTGCACGGCATCGATATCGATGTGCCGGGCGGTCAGGTCGTAACGCTCATCGGGTCGAACGGTGCAGGCAAGACGACTACCATGCGTGCCGTGTCCGGCATGATCAAACCGTCGTCGGGTGAAATCACGCTCGGCGAGAAGCGTATCGACGGACTCGACTCGCATCGCATCGCGAAGCTGGGATTGGCGCATTCGCCGGAAGGCCGCCGGGTGTTCGCCACGATGTCGGTGACGGACAACCTGCGCCTCGGTGCGTTTGCACGTCTGACGGGCAGCCGTCCGCGTGGCGACGTGGCGGCCGATCTGGAGCGCGCGATGGACTTGTTCCCGCGTCTGAAGGAACGGCGCAACCAGTTGGCGGGCACGCTCTCGGGCGGCGAGCAGCAAATGCTGGCGATGGCCCGCGCGGTCATGCTGCGCCCTGACATCGTGTTGCTCGACGAACCGTCGATGGGGCTGGCGCCGATTCTGGTCGACGAGGTCTTTCGCATCATCGGCAATCTGAAGGCCGAAGGCGTGACGATGCTGCTCGTGGAGCAATTCGCGGCCGCTGCGCTGGCCGTGGCCGATTATGGCTACGTGCTGGAGAACGGCAGCATTTCCGTGCATGGTCCGGCGCAGAGTCTGCGCAACGACGACAAGGTGCGCGCCGCCTATCTGGGCGGCGGTCACTGAGCTCCGGCCTGACGTTTGCGTCGAGCCGCACGCAAAGGGCAGCCGGTCGGCTGCCCTTTGTGACTGGCAAGGCGGAGACTACCGCCCTGCATCGATGGCGCTTGCGATGGCATCGCGCGTTTCCCGGGTGAGGACTTCGACGAGCGTCGCGGCGGGAAGGGCGCGCGCGAGCGGTGCCGCCTGACCGGCCCATTGCGCCGCATAGCCGCTCTCCTTGTGCGCCTTCGCGGCGGCATTGAGCAGCTTGCCGGCATCGTACGTGATCGGATAGTCGGGGATGGCGGGGCGGCCGGGCGCTTGCTCCAACGCCCAGAAGCGATTCGCCAGTCCGCGCGCCGGACGCCCGGAGATCGCACGAATCAGTGCCGTGCGCGGTGTCTGGCCGCTCGTCAGCGTTTCGCGATAGGCGGTGTCGGCGGCGGACTCGGGGCACGCGATGAATGCGGTTCCCATTTGCGCAGCCTGTGCACCCAGCGCGAGCACGGCGGCCACGCCTGCGCCGTCCATGATGCCGCCCGTTGCGATGACCGGCAGCGAGGTGCGCGCGACCAGTCGCCGGACCAGCGCAAAGGTGCCGAGTTGTTCGTCTTCGCTGGGTTGACGGTCGCCTTCGTCGTTGAAGCGTCCGCGATGGCCCCCGGCTTCCCAGCCCTGCGCAACGATGGCGTCGATGCCTGCGGCTTCGATGGCGCTGGCTTCGGCTTCGTTCGTGGCGGAGGCGAAAAGAACGATGCCCGCCGCCTTGAGCGCGTCGATCCATGCTTGTCGCGGCAACCCGAAATGGAAGCTTACGACGGCCGGGCGCTCCTCCAGAAACATCTCGTACATGGCCTCGTCTTCGACGAAGCTCAGATAGATTTCCCGCAGCGCGGCGGGCGGTGTTGCGCCGTAACGGGCGAACGTCGGCGCAAGGTAGTCGAGCCACGCGGCTTCACGCGCGGCATCGGCTCGGGCGGGGGCATGCGCGAAGACGTTGACGTTAAAAGGCCGCCCGGTCAGCCTGCGCGCCTGCCGGATGACCTCGCGTGCGGCGGTGGCGTCCATGTTGCCGACAGCCAGCGAGCCGAGCCCGCCGGCGTTGGATACCGCCGCCGCAAGCGCCGGTGTCGACGCCACGGCCATGGGAGCCTGAATGATCGGCGTCGACATGCCGAGACGTTGGGTAATGCGGGACGGCCGAGGCGGCGTGGCGCTCATGAAAGACCCCGTTCAGAAAGCGATTGCCAGATCGCGCAAGGCGTCGAGCGTCTCGTGCAATTCCGCACGCAGCACGCCGACGAGTTCCGCCGCCGGCATTGCGCGTGCGAGCGGTGCGGCCTGCCCGGCCCATTGCGCGGCGTAGTCGCTGTTGCCCTTGGCCTTGGCGGCGGCGTTGATGGCCTTGCCCGCGTCGTAAGTGACGGGATAGGCGGGCAGGTCGGGGCGCCCGGCGGCCTGTTCAAGCGCGTAGAGCCGGTTGACGAAACCGCGTGCGGGGCGACCCGAGATGGCGCGGATCAGCGCGGTGCGCGGTGGGTTCGGGCCAGTAAGGCGCTCGCGATACGCAGCATCCGCCGACGACTCCGGACAAGCGACGAATGCGGTACCGAGTTGTGCGGCCTGGGCGCCGAGCGCGAGTGCGGCGGCAATGCCCGCGCCGTCCATGATGCCACCGGCGGCAATCACCGGCACCGAGGTGTGCGTGACGATCAGACGCACGAGCGCGAGCGTGCCGAGTTGCTCGTCCTCCGTGGGCACACGGTCGCCGAGATCTTCGAAGCGTCCGCGATGGCCGCCAGCCTCGTAACCTTGCGCCACGATGGCATCGACCCCCGCGGCTTGCACGGCCTTCGCTTCGGCGAGATTCGTGGCCGTGGCAAACAACGTGATGCCCGCGGCGTGCAGTGCATCGATCTTTTCCTGCGACGGCAATCCGAAATGGAAGCTTACGACGGCCGGACGTTCTTCGAGCAGCATTGCGTACATCGCGTCGTCGGCGACGAAGCTCGTGTAGATCTCGCTGAGGGTCGCGGGCGGTGTGGCATCGAAGCGGGCGAATTCGGGGGCCAGATAGGCAAGCCATGCGGCGTCGCGCGATGCATCGAGTCTGGCGGGCGCGTGGCAAAAAACGTTCGCGTTGAACGGTTTGCGCGTGAGGGCGCGCGTGTCGTGAATCGCCTTGCGCGCGGCGTCTGCATTGACCGCCGCCACGCCGATCGAGCCGAGCCCGCCTGCGTTGGAGACGGCAGCGGCAAGCGCCGGTGTGGACGTACCGGCCATCGGGGCCTGAATGATGGGAGTTTGCAATCCCAGTCGTTCGATCAGCGCGCGGTTGCGGGATTGGGCGGCGTTGGAGCTAGGCATGACGATCTGCACCTAAGAGTGTTCAATGGGGGGAACAGCGGCAGTCACAGCAGGCAGTATGTCCACTATGGCATACGCCCGGCGCGACAAAAGATACCACTTAAATGCATCTTTATGCCATCCGCCCGCGAAAGTGTCAGGGGTATTACGTCAGGTTTGCCGGATTCTTGTATTGCGCCTGGCCGCATCGTTTATGTCGACGAGTCCTCCGGGCCCATCAGATCGGCGGCGCGCGAGCGCTGCATGTCGGCGCGACGGAAGTACCCGATGACCGTGGCCACACTGGTATGACCCGTCATCGTCATGGTCTCGGCAAGTGGAACTTGCTGGAGGGCTGCTTCGGTGACGAAGCCTGCGCGCAGTGAATGCGCGGAGAAGTTGCCTTCCAGACCGGCCAACGCGCATCGCTCGCGCACGATGTCGCGCACCGACGCCTCCGACAGCGCTTCACCGACGTGTCCGCCTCGCCTGACACGACGAAAGATCGGCCCTGTCTCGATACCGGAGGCGGCCAGCCAGTCGGTCAGCGCGGCTGCGGCGGCGCCCGTGACCGGCTTCTGGTTCCCGGGTAGATCCGCACCCTGCTGGTTCGTTTTCGACCACGCGAGCGTATAGATGTAATCGGCCGGGCCATTGCGCCGGACATTCTCGCAGGTCGCCCGCACGACTTCGGAGCGCCGGCGGCCGCCGCTCGCCCATGCGAACAGCAGCAGCGCCCGGTCGCGTTTGCCGCGTAGCGAGTCGTCGCAGGTGGCCAGCAGCGCGCGCAGCCGCTCGCGCGTGAGGGCATCTTTCTTCGCCGGGCCAACGCCACGCTTCGCGTAGGCGCGACGCGTCCTGGCAAGCAATTCGCGAACGGCAGGGTCCGCGCACGGATTGGGGAGGTCGCGCGACGTATGCAGTTTGGCGATGACGCTGATCCGATGGAGCAGGGTTGCCAATGCGGGCGGCCCGAGGCGAGTTTTCAGGCCTTGGGCGACGAGCGCGGCGTCAAGCGTATCGGGCATCTGCGTCCTCAGGCCGTGCTTACCCCGGCGCTGTGCGTGATCGACGACGAACTGCACGATCACCGCGGGTGGCACGGGTACGACCAGCGCTTCGCCATAACGCAGACGGTACCAGCCCATCCAGTAACGCATGGCGGACCGGTAGCTTTGACGCGTATTGGCCGAATCTCCTTCGCGGGCGAGGGCTTGTACCGCCTCGCGCGCCTGCGCGTCGAGCGTGGCCGGATTCAGCAGAACCGGCAGATCGGCGCGAGACGACATTTCGGCGGCGGCATCGGTATCCGATTTACGCGAAGGTCCGCCGCCAGGCGTGATTTTTCTATGAAACATATGATTTCATATGTAAAATGTAAAAAATAGGACGCACGATACAAATAACTCTCGATAATCTTCCGTTATCGTGGGTTATTTGGCAATGCCGCCCACTTGAAGGAGTGCTTCGCGATGACGTCTCAAACCCCGAAATCTGCCGCGCCTGCGCCGTCGCCACGCCAGGGCGGCCGGGGCATTTCCGAGCATGACGTCTGGACGGCGGCGGACACGCTGCTGATGGCCGGGCAACGTCCGACCATCGAGCGCATTCGCCAGCAATTGGGCCGGGGCTCGCCCAACACCGTCAGTCCTTATCTGGATGCATGGTTCGCGGGTCTGGGCGCCCGTTTGAAGGGCGTGGGCGATGGCATTGCCGGTGTGCCCGAGGGTGTCGACATGCCGGTGCCGGTAGCGCATGCGGCGATGAACTTGTGGACGCTGGCGCTGGAAGAAGGGCGCGCCGCGCTTGCGGAAGAAGCAGCGGCGAAACGGGCGGTGCTCGACGCGCGTGCGTCCGAGTTGGCGGCAGATCGCGAGGCGTTGGAGCAGGCGCGTGCCGTGCTTAACGAGCGGGTCACCGCGGCAGAGACGGCAGCGTCGGATGCGCGCCAGGCGAGAGACGAAGCCCAGGCGCAGGCGCGACGCGCAGAAGCGTTGCTGATCGACGCACAAGCCGATGCCGTCGCGTCGCGTCAGGCGCTTTTCGCGGCGCGCGATGCCGCGCAGGCGTTGCAGGACGAGCATGCGTCACATCGCGCGAGTTGGGACGCCGAGCGGGCTCGGCTCGTCGAGCGCGCCGACGCCAACGAGCGGCGTCTGATGCTGGAACTCGACACCGCGCGCGAATCGATCAAGGCGTTGCAGCAGGAGCGCAAACAGACGCAGCGGCAGGTGCAGGAGGCGGAGACGGCCATCGCGACACTGACCGAAGCGCAGCACGAACTGCGCTCGGCCAAGGCATTGCAGGATGCCGTCATCGCGCGGCTGCGCGAACAGGTCCGTACGCAAGAAGCGTTGGCGGCAACCTATCAGTCGATGCTGGCGGCGCCGCCGGCATTGGCGGCGGCTACCGGACGGGGCCTGGCGCCGGGGGCAAAGCGGCGGGTTAGCGGGGCGGTCACGCCGTCGGCGTCGGCGTTAAGGCGATCGCGCCGGGCGTAAGGGCCTCTCCATGCTCGTGCGATGTTCGGACTACGCATGGGCGGCATCGCAAGTCCTGCCGTCAGGCATCCGGCCCTCACTTGCGCAACGGTTGCGTTTGGGCCATCGACCGCATGCCCGAGGCCCATCCACCACCCAGCGCGCGGAACGTCGCGACAGCGGCCCGGGCATTGTCGGCCTGAGCGCGGGCGTCGGCGTCACGCACCGTCAGCAATTGACGGTCGGCGTCGAGAACTTCGTACAAACTGACGGTGCCGCCGGTGTAGGCCTCCTGCGCGCTGTCGCGTGCCCGTGTCTGGGCGTCGACAGCGCTTGCGAGATCCTTGCGCTGTTGCTCCAGCTCGACGAGCGTCACGATGGCGTTCTCCACATCTTCCGTTGCGTGCAGAATCGACAGCCGGTACTCGGCGAGCGCCTGCGCGTTGGCGCCCCGGGCTTGTGCAACCTCGGCATCGATGCGTCCGAAATCGAACAGACGCCAGCGCAGACCCAACGCGGCGAGCGGCTGGAATGTGGCCGCACTCGGCACGCGCCCACCGGCAAGCGTATCGAAGCCGAGCACGCCCGAGAGCGACAACTTCGGATAGTACTCGGCAAGCGATGCGCCGATGCGTTCGTTCGACGCGGCGAGCTTGCGCTCCGCGGCAATGACGTCCGGACGGCGTCGCAGCAAATCGGCGGGGGCGCTCGCATCGCCGATGGCGGGAATCGTCAGCGGCCGGGCGTTCAGAGCGTCGTCCTGTGCGGCCACGCGCATGCGACGCGCGTAAGTGCCCGGCGCAGCGCCCATCAGCACATCGAGCCGGTTGAGTTGCGTCTCCCGTTCGATGCGCAACGGCGGCAGAGTCGTACGCGCCTGGGCCAGCAACGCTTCGGATTGCGCCAGCTCGCGCGCCGTGGCCAGGCCGTCGTTCAGGCGTAGGCGCACGATTTCCATCAGCCGCGTATCCGTGTCGATCTGATCCTGCGCAATGATCAGGCGCCGTTGCGCGGCCCGCACCCGGAAATACGCATCGGCCGCCTCGGCCACGATACTCACGCGAACGCCGTCGCGCTGCGCCTGCGCCGCCTGTTCGAGCGCGCTGGCCGCTTGCGCCGTGCGTTGCAGCCCGCCGAAAAGGTCCAGTTCCCAACTCGCCCCCGCACCGATGTCGTAGATCGTCATGTTGCGGTTGTAGCCGGGGATATTGCGCGCCACGACACCCAATGGGCCGTCCAGCGACTGATGTTCACGCGTGACGTTGGCGTCGAGCGACAACGACGGCAGCCGTTGCGCGCCGGCGGCTTGCGCCCGCGCCCGTGCCTGTGCCACCCGGGCCATTGCGGCCTGCACATCCAGATTCTGTGCCAGTGCCTGTTCGACGATGCCCGTCAGCACGGGGTCGTGAAAGCTTGTCCACCACGTATCCAGCGTGGTGGTGTCGCCGGGCGTCTCGTGGTCGGCGTCGTGCCGCGATAACGACGCGCTGCCTGCGAAGTGTGTGGGCAGATCCGACGCGGGGGCAACGTATTCGGGCCCGACAGCACACGCCGAGAGGGCGCCGACGGACAGCGCCAGCCAGACATGGCGCAGGATGGGGAGGGTCGTGCGACCGGATGACGGCGCGATCGACGAGAGCGACGGGGGTGACGGGGGTGACGGGGGTGACGGGGGTGACGGGGGCAACGAGGCGGTATTCATGGGGTTTAATGAGTTACTTGCAGGATGATAGTTGCAACTCTATACTCACTTCCATCATGAAAGCAACCATCGGTTGCGTGCCCCCTGTTATTTCCCTCCCAGAGCGAAGAAGGATCGACCCATGACTTCCCCGAGCACTCCCGTCCACCACGCCAGCCAGCCGGGCGGCCCGCCTCGCAACCCCGCGTTCGCACGCCGCTTTGCGGTGCGCGGCGCGTTCGTCGTCGCTGCGATTGCGGCGCTTGGTTATGGAGCGTACTGGTGGACGACGGCGCGTTATCTGGAGACGACGGACGACGCCTACGTGGGCGGCGACGTGACGGTGCTCGGCCCCAAAGTGTCCGGATACGTCGCGCAGGTGCTCGTGACGGACAACCAGACGGTGCGGGCCGGCGACGTGCTCGTGCGGCTGGACGATCGCGATTACCGGGCGGCGCTCGCGAAGGCGGAGGGCGCGGTCGCGGCGCAGCAAGCGTTGCTGGCCAATCTCGACGCGACAGCCAGATTGCAGGCCGCCGTGATCGCGCAGGCGCGCGCAAGCGTGGTCGCCGCCACGGCGGATGTCCGCCGTGCGCATGACGATCAGGTGCGTTATCAGGACCTGGTCGCCAAATCGGCGGTGTCGGTACAAAGTGCGCAGAAGGCGGATGCCGACTACAAACAGCTAGTGGCGAATCGCGAGCGGGCCGAGGCGGGAGCGGTGGCGGCCGAGCGGCAGTTGGACGTCATCGCGACGCAAAAGCAGCAAGCGCAAGCGGCGTGGGCACAGGCGGTGGCTGAGCGCGACATCGCCAAACTCAACGTCGAATACACCGTGCTGCGTGCGCCGGTGGATGGCACGGTGGGCAATCGTCGAGCGCGCGCCGGGGCGTACGCACCGGCGGGAACGCAACTGCTGGCGATCGTTCCCGCGCATGGCTTGTGGGTCGATGCGAATTTCAAGGAAGGGCAGGTCGCGCATCTGCGCCCGGGAATGCCGGTAAGAATCGAGGCCGACGTGTTACCCGGGCGTGTGTTCCACGGCCGTGTCGCGAGTCTGGCGCCGGCCACCGGCGCCCAGTTCAGTGTGCTGCCACCCGAAAATGCGACGGGCAATTTCACCAAAATCGTTCAGCGCGTGCCGGTGCGCGTACAGCTCGACGACGACGACGGCCGTCTGGGGACGCTGCGTCCGGGGTTGTCGGTGACGGCCGAAGTGGACTCGCGCGAACGCAATGGGGAGATCGGCGGCAACGGTGACAAGGTGGCGGCAAGATGAGCGCCGCACATGCCGGGGCGGCGCTGCCGGTGCCCGTTGGCGGGACCAACGATGCTCCCGGCCAGCCGGGCGGGACTCACTCCGCCAACGACGAACCGCCCAAAACGATGCCGCCGCCCGCGGGCGGCGGGTTCTCTGCGCAATCGATGTCCATGCCGGCCAGGATCATCGCGTTCGGTACGATGGTCGTGGGAATGTTCATCGCGCTGCTCGATATCCAGATCGTTTCGGCGTCGCTGCGCGACATCGGCGGCGGACTCTCTGCGGGGGCAGACGAGACGGCCTGGGTGCAGACGAGTTACCTGATCGCCGAAATCATCGTCATTCCGCTGTCGGGCTGGCTCTCGCGCGTGATGTCGACGCGCTGGATCTTCGCGGTGTCGGCCGCCGGGTTCACCGTGGCGAGCCTGTTGTGCGGCGCGGCATGGAACATCCAGAGCATGATCGCGTTCCGTGCGTTACAGGGATTTCTGGGCGGATCGATGATTCCGCTGGTATTCACGACGGCGTTCGCCTTTTTCAGCGGGCCTCAACGGGTAGTGGCGGCCGCCGTGATCGGCGGGCTGTCGTCGCTGGCGCCGACGCTCGGTCCGACCATCGGCGGCTGGATTACCGACAACTACTCGTGGCACTGGCTGTTTTTCATCAACATCGTGCCGGGTATCTTCGTGACGGTGACGGTGCCGCTGCTGGTGCGCATCGACCGTCCGGACGTTTCGTTGCTGCGCGGTGCGGACTATCTCGGCATGGCGCTCATGGCGATAAGCCTTGGCTGTCTCGAATACACGCTGGAAGAGGGGCCGCGCTGGGACTGGTTCGGCGACGCCACGATTCGCACGACGGCCTGGCTCGCGGCGCTGTGCGGCGTGGCGTTCGTCTGGCGCAGTTTGGTGTACGCGCAGCCGATCGTGGATTTACGCGCGCTCAGGCAGCGCAATTTTGCGCTCGGGTGCTTCTTTTCCTTCGCCACCGGGATCGGCATTTTCGCCACGATCTACCTCACACCGTTATTTCTCGGGCGGGTGCGCGGTTTCTCCGCGTTCGAGATCGGCATGGCCGTGTTCTCGACGGGCATCTTCCAGTTGCTGTCGATCCCCCTTTACACGATGCTCGCGAATCGCGTCGATTTGCGGATATTGATGATGGCGGGAATTGGCGGATTCGGGCTGTCGATGTGGCAATTCGCACCGATCACTCACGACTGGGGCACGGCGCAACTATTGCTGCCGCAAGCATTGCGCGGCGCGGCACAACAGTTTGCGGTGGCGCCCATCGTCACGCTGACGTTGGGCAGTCTTGCGCCGGCGCGATTGCGTCTGGCGTCCGGGCTGTTCAACCTGATGCGAAATCTGGGCGGTGCGATCGGCATCGCGGTCTGCACGACCGTCCTCAACGACCGCACGAACCTGCATTTTTTCCGGCTCGCGGAGACGATGGGCGCCGGGAATCCGGCGGTCGGCCAATGGCTGGCAGGCGTTGGGGTGCGCATGAGCGCCGCGGGGCTCGACGCCGTGGACGCGCAGACGGCGGCAGTACGCCAGCTGTGGCTGTTGACGCTGCGAGAAGCGCAGACGATCACGTTCGGCGACATCTTTGCGGGACTGGGCGTGATCTTCCTCTTCGTCACGCTCATGGTGCCGTTGATGCAAAAGGTTGCACCGCCGAAAGCGCCCAGTGCGGACGCCCATTGACGGCGTTGGCAGCAGAATTCACTTTAAAGAAGTTGCTTCATATTTGTCGGTCAAGTCGATGATTTATAATGGTTTCAAGATTGCCGTGCACTGCGAAACCGGGATGCCGGCCGATCACCGCAATGCGCGACAGCTCCGGCCGGCTTGCTCGCCGATGTCTTCGCCCTTATTCTCACTTGCATGGTAATAGCCAGGGCCCCGGCGCTCCGGCGCCCACCGAACGCGAGGAATCCGTATGCATCGAAAGACATTCCGTGATATGCAATGCCCCATCGCCCGCAGCCTTGAGCGCGTGGGCGAATGGTGGAGCATTCTGATCTTGCGTGAGGCCAGCTATGGCACGACACGCTTCGACGATTTTCAGCGCCGTCTCGATATTGCGCCGAACATGCTGACCCGACGACTGAGCGCGCTGGTGGAAGAAGGCTTGCTCGCGCGGCGTCAGTACTGCGACCGCCCGCCACGCTTTGAATATGTGCTCACCGATGCGGGACGAGACTTCCGGCCGGTGCTGTGGGCGTTGCTGGCGTGGGGCAACCGGCATTTCGCGCCGGAGGGCATTGCGGCCCAACTGATCGATCGCGAGACGGGACAAGTCGTCGAGCCGGTGGTCGTCGACGCGGTGACGGGCGTACGTCTTGACCCGACGCGTCACGTGCCGGGCGCGGGGCCCATGGCAAGCGAGAGCATGCGGGCGCGACTGGCGCGTGCGGCGGAGTTCGCCTCCGGGCAGTCGGCGGGTCCCGCTGAGGCGAGCGCCGAAAAAGTGGAAGACGTTTCTGAATAAACGCCGCCAGACCGTTGACTGCACTGGCTTTTCGGAAAGCTGCCGCGGGCGATGGATTAGGCCATTGCCGGTGCGCCGGGTATGCCGGGCAGCGAAGCGAGCAGCCGGGCGAATGCGTCGCTCGTGAGCGGTTTGCCGAGCAGGAAGCCTTGTAACTCGTCGCAATCGAGGGTTCTGAGCGCTTCGCGTTGCGACGCCGTTTCGACACCTTCGGCCACAACGTCCATGTCGAGCGAGTGCGCCAGTGCGATGATGGCCGAGACCACGGCGCTGCCTTCGCGCCCGCAGGTATCCAGACCGTTCGTGAAGAAGCGATCCATCTTCAGCTGCTTCACGCGAAAGCGCTGCAGGTAAGCCAGACTCGAATAACCGGTGCCGAAGTCGTCGATGGCGACCTCGAAGCCATGGTCCTGAAATGCGCGGATGACGTCGACGGTGTGCTGCGCGTCGGACATCGCCACCGTCTCGGTAATTTCGAACATCAGGCGCGAACAGGCGATTCCGGCGTTTCGAACGATCTCCACAATATTCTCGACGAGCAGCGACTGCGCCATCTGGCGAGGCGACAGGTTGATCGCGACCTTCACCGGCGGCAGTCCTGCCGCATCCCATTCCTTGATGTGACGGCAGGTCTCGCGAACGACCCAGTAGCCGATCTGCACGATCTGCCCGGTGCGCTCGGCCACCGGAATGAAGTCGGCCGGCTGCAACTCGCCGAACGTCGGGTGCGTCAGACGCAGCAGCGCTTCGGCGCCGGCCAGCGCTTCGGTATCGCCTCGATATTTGGGCTGGAAGTGCAGCGAAAAATACTGCTCGTTCTCGGCGTCGTGCAAGGCCTGCTGGATCTCCCAGGTGCGCTGCGCGGCGGCGTTCATGCGCGGCTCGAAATAGCGGAAAATGCCGCGCCCGGCGCACTTGGCCTCGTACATGGCGGTGTCGGCGTGCTTGAGCAGCAGGTCGATGCTGTCGCCGTCGTCCGGGAACAACGCCACACCGATACTCGGCATCACGTGCAACGACTGATTGCCGACCTTCAGGCCGTCGCGCATGTCGTCGAGCAGCCGTTGCGCCACGCGGCCCGCGACTTCGGGCGAGGACAACGATCCGAGCAGCACCACGAATTCGTCGCCGCCCAGGCGGGCCACCACGTCGTCACCGTTCACGTTCTTGCGCAAGCGCTTGGCAAAGGCGCGCAGCACGTCGTCCCCCACGTTGTGGCCGAGCGAATCGTTGATCGTTTTGAAACCGTCCAGATCCATGAACAGCACCGCGAAACGACGCTGATCGCGGCGCGAGTTGATCAGCATGCGCGCCGCGGCGTCGTGCAGCGCACGGCGATTGGGCAGATCGGTCAGCGCATCGTAGGTCGCCATGCGCGCGATCTGGGTGTTGAGTTGCAACACGGAGGTGGCGAGGAAGCTGGTTCGGGCGTCGAGCCGCGAGACAAGCAGGGTGGTGACCAGAATCAGGAACGTGAAGAGGCTGACGGTCGTGACCAGCCACGACGAACTCACCCCATTGGCCGCCCCGCACACGGCGCCCGCGGCGAAGCTCGCCGCGGACATCCCCGTGTAGTGCATTGCCGTGATGGCAAGCCCCATGACGCAGGCGGCGCCCACGCGCTTGGCCATGACATAGCGCAGGCTGCCGTCGCGCAGGGTCCTCGCAATCCAGAGCGCGGCTGTGGCGGCGGCAATCGCTATGAGGATCGACGCAATGAAGAGCGCCGGATCGTAGCGGATGGCCGGGTCCATTTTCATGGCGGCCATGCCCGAGTAGTGCATGGCGGCGATGCCCAGGCCGAGGGTAATGCCCGCGCCGGCCAGACGCCACCGTGTGAAACGTTCGCTCGCCACGAGCCACAGCGCCGCCCACGAGATAGCGATGGCGATGCCGAGCGAGGCCGCTGTAATGGCCGGGTCGTAGCCGAGCGGGATGGTTTTCGCGGCCAGCGGCGTCAACGATGGCGACAGCGATGGCGGCAGCGAGAGGGCGAGCATGCCGATGAAGTGCATCGACCAGATGCCGATGCCCATGGCGGTCGCGCCCACGGCGAGCCACGCGTGACGCATGCCGCGGTGGGTCAGGAGATAGATGCGACCTGAAAGATCGAGCGCCGTAAACGACGCCAGCACTGCAACTGCAAGCGATAGCGCAACGAGCCAACCACTGTACGAACTGGACATATGAAAACCAACCGAAAAGTCCCGCTTAACTGGTTATCGGCACGTTGGGCCAATAGTTGAGGATGGCGGTGGAATATTTCCAGGCGCCTTGGCAGCGGCAAATCTCCGCGACGCGCCGTATCGACGGGTATCGATCCGTGTCGGCGCTCGACAGTGCCGATGCCATGGTGAATACTCCATCCGTACCCGCCCCGGTGCGACGTTTTTGCGGTAACGGCATGCGTCGGTGCTTGCGCAACGACGCTGTCGTGCAACGTGCCGGATGGCAACCCGTCGGGGCTACGCAACCGGGCATGGTCCAAGGACACGATCAGGGGGCGAAAAATACGGCAGCCCTAGATTTTGCCTGATTTCTGTAGGAATTCCTCTTACTGAGTGCAATCTTCGTGGTCGACTTGCCCGCAGGAGCCGTGATATGCGCATTCACATGGGGCTGTTGCAAGTGCCGGCGGTGCCGTTCGAAGCGCGCGTCGTCGCCGGGCGCCGGCTGCGCGAGAAGACGCCGCGCAGCAGCCATTCGCACCTCGGCAACACCGACCGGGACATCGTGGAACTCCTGCGCACGAGCAGCGAGGGGCGCGTGGCGGCGCTGGTTCCGCTACGTTATGGGCGCATGCTGGCGTCGCCGTTCGCGTTTTACCGGGGGAGCGCCATCGTGCAGGCGCACGATCTGGCGGGCACACCGCGCTCCGGATTCACAATGCAGATCTGCGGCGACTGCCATCTGGCGAATTTCGGCGGTTTCGCGACACCCGAGCGTGCGCTGATCTTCGATCTGAACGATTTCGACGAAACGGCGCCGGGGCCGTGGGAGTGGGATCTGAAGCGACTGTGTGCCAGTCTGGTCCTGGCGGCGCGGCAATTCGGTTTCGGCGACCCGCTGGGCGTCGAGATGGTGCGTGCCGCGGTCGATACGTACGCGCGGCGTCTGAACGAATACGCCCATATGCCGACCATCGAACTGTGGCATGAGCAGATTACCTTCGAGCGCATGCTGGAGATGGCGGGGACCGAGCGTGTGCGCGAGGGGGTCAAGCGTGGCATTGCCCGTGCCGCCGGCCGCACGCACGAGAATGTGCTGCCGAAGTTCGCCCAGCGGGTCGGCGATCACTGGCAGATTCGGGATACCCCGCCCACTGTGTTCCATGTCCATGGTGCGACGACGCTTTTCGGCCCGGACGACGATTGGCTAGGTCTTGGCGACTGGCGCTCGCTGTTCGCACCCGTCTACAAGAGCTACACCGATTCACTGCCGCCGGACCGGGCGCGCATGCTTGAGAGCTATACACAGCAGGACCTGGCGTTCAAGGTGGTGGGGGTGGGCAGCGTGGGTACGCGGTGTCTGGTGCTGCTCATGATGGACACGCACGATCAGCCGCTTTTCCTTCAGTTCAAGGAAGCGTCGAAGTCGGTTGTCTCGCGCTTCTTCAAGCATGTGACGCCGAGGCACGACGGGCGTCGCGTCGTGGAAGGCCAGCGTTTGATGCAAGCGGCGTCCGATGCCTTTCTCGGCTGGGGCTCGGGACCGTTCGGTCGCGCGATCTACGGACGCCAACTGCGCGATATGAAAATATCGGCGCAGTTCGAACTGTTTCGTGCAGACGGATTTCGCGAGTACGCGAGCCTGTGCGGTTGGGTGCTCGCCCGGGCGCACGCCAAGGCCGGTGGCTGCGCGGCCGAATTGGTCGGGTACGTGGGCAAGGGCATTCGCCTTGGCGAAGCGCTGACCCGTTACTCGACCGATTATGCCGACCAGGTGGAGCGCGACTACGAAGTGTTTCGCAAGGCATGCCGCGACGGCCGCCTCGAAGCGCGCACGGACACCGATATGGCTGCCGACTTCATGGCCTGACATGCCGAGGCACCGATTGAAGGCGCTGAAGGCGCGTATTGCGACGGCCGCCATTGCCGTGAGTACGGCGGTGCGATGGGTATCGCGCACGCCGACGCTCATCGTATGGAGCGGCGTGGGAATCTCCGTGCTGGTCATGGGGGTTGCCGTAGCGTTGCTCTATGAGGGCCGGCTACTGGTGCTCGCGCGCGCTTCGGACAATCAACGCAACATCGCCGAAGTGATGGAGCGCGACCTCGAACTCAACTTTCGCGTCTACGAGGCCTCGCTCGACGCGGTCGTGAAACTGCTCGCGCGCCCGGATGTCGAAGCGCTCACCCCGGCGCTGCGGCGGGAGCTTATTTTCGAGCGGGCAGGGGCGTCGCGCTATATTGGGTCGCTGGTGGTGCTCGATCCTCAGGGCAATATCGTCATTGATGCCGAGAGCGAAATGCCGCGCCCCTTCAATTTTTCGGATCGCGACTATTTCACGGTGCATCGCGACGACGCGCAGGCCGGGCTGTTCGTGAGCGGCTTCCTGCATTCCCGGTTGCGGGGCAACGCGCCGACGATGGTACTCAGCCGGCGCATTACGCGTGCTGACGGCTCCTTCGGCGGCGTGGTGTCGCTCGCGGTCGATACCGAATATTTCCGGCAATTGTTCGATCACATCGAGGTCGGACGCGACGGGGTGATCCTGCTGTTGGGCAAGGACGGCGCAATTCTCATGCGCAAGCCATACGACGAGACCGTGATTGGTGCCACGATGGCGCAGACTGGCCGTTACGAAGCACTGCCGCCCGGGCGGGACGACCACCGCATCTACCCGATTCGCTTTCTTGGCCGCGACAGCCTGATGTCGCGCCGGTTCCTGAGCAACGTGCCGCTCACACTGATCGTCGTGACGTCGAGCGAAGAAACGCTGGCGCCCTGGCACAAGCGGGTAATCGAGTTCGGCGGCCTGTTCCTGTTGCTCAACATCGGGTTCGTCGCCACGTCGATGTTGCTCGCCGCACAATTGCGGCGGCGCTTGCGGGCCGAGCGGGAATTGAGTCTGCTGGCCCGGACCGACGGCCTGACAGGTCTGTCGAACCGCCGCTCGCTCGACAAGATTCTGGCCGGCGAATGGCGGCGCATGCGTCGCGCGGGGCATCCGATGGCGGTGGCATTCATCGATATCGACTGGTTCAAGCGTTACAACGACACGCATGGTCATCAGGCGGGCGATGCGGCCCTGGCCGCGGTGGCGAGCGCCATCGGGACGGCGCTGCAACGGCCGTCCGATGCCGCCGGGCGGTACGGCGGAGAGGAATTCATCGCCGTGCTGCCCGATACCGACACGATGGGTGCGCAGCGGGTGGCCGAAGGAATTCGGCTTGCCGTCGATCGTCTGAACCTCGCCCATGCATCGAGCGATTTCGGTCATGTGACGGTGAGCGTCGGCGTGGCGTGCCGCAAGCCCGCCGCCGGGGAGTCGGTCGATGTCCTCGTCAAGGCGGCCGACGATGCGCTGTATCGCGCAAAGGCTACCGGCCGCAATCGGGTCATCGTCGCGCCGGACGGCAACGTGCCGTCGGCAGCCAGCACGGCCACCTGAATTTCGTCCGGCCGGATTCCCGTCTCGCCATCCCGAATGTAGGAATCGTCTGGTGGAGGGCTCGCGAAGGGCGCTGGTCCCCGCTTGGCTCCCCCGCATGCGCTTCGCTTTTCATCGCGTCCTGTCATCTTTGTGCTGCTTTCTTCCTTCCTGCATTACTTCAATACACGCCTGCAAATCTTTGATCGATTAGAAAATTTTGTCCGTTGAATGTGGGTTTCACCGGCGGCGCCGGGTCTTGACAGCGTCCGCCTACACGTCTTTCAGATTCCGCCGATTCGCCGGACGGGACCGGCTCTCTACAATCGATTTCAACAAGTCACGTGCAAGTCGCAACAGCACGGACCGAAGCCAAGGAGTCTGTCATGGCGAAACGCATTCCTCCGTCGCCGCAGCCGCGCCAGATGCGCGAGATGGCCGACGATGAAAAGCACCGCGAATCGGAACAACGGAAAGACCCCGAGCAGCACGCATTGACGCACGAAGACGGCGACGCCGAGACGAGCGGTGCACCGCCGGACAACGCCCCCGAGGCGCTGTCGCACGAGACGAAACAGTCCAGGGAGCGTAACGCGCAATCGGCGCATGCGCATGAGCAGCGCGATCCGAAGTGGCTGGGCGCGTCGGCGCCCAAGCGCGTCGGCAACGAAAAAGGACGTAAGCACTCGACAGATGGTGCGGGCGGTCACGGTTATGCGCCTGCGATCGCCCACGGCGAGGAGAGCGGCTATGGACCTGCGGATGCTGCGCCGGGCGCGCATCCCAGGTTTGGGCGGCAAAGTGCGTACGGGCCGCACGACGATTACGCGGGGACCGGGCGCGAAGCCTCAGGTACCGCCGCAGCGAAAGCGCCGGTGAAGAGTCCGTCGCAGGCGAGGCGCGTGCAATGGCCGGAAGGTACCGTGGGCGCGCCGTCGACATCCGACGCCGAGGTGCACGACGCCATCCGAAGGACGCTCGCCGACGCGATCGATATCGATGTTTCTCACGTCGAGGTGAGCGTAACTTCCGGCGAGGTACTGCTCACCGGGTATGTGCCGGAACGCTGGATGCAGCACGTGGTGCAAACGGAAGTGGCGAAGGTCGCGGGCGTTCGAGGTATCGACAATCAGTTGCACGAACGCCGTGTGAAGGCCATGAGCCGCCCGGGCGAAAGTCAGGAAGGACACAAGATTTGAGGTTGTTCTGCCACCGGCGGGGCACCAGAGACATGTCGGCATCGGCGATGCGATGAAGCACCGAGGGCGCCGGCCGCAAGGCAAGAGGCAAGACCGGGCATCTCCGGGCGAGGGGATGTATCACCTAAGACTCGGTCGTCGCATGGGCGCCGCACGTTGTATGTGCAGGAGGTGACGCCCCAGGGCAGCAATGCCGGCGATGTGACGGCCAATTTCGGGAGGTCAACAATGAAGCAAGCCAATCTGCTCAAAATCGTCATGGCGGGCGCGCTCGCCACCACCGGTATCGCGGCGCATGCGCTCGATCAGGGCGGAATCATCAAGATCGCCGATAACGCGAGCGCCAGCAGCGTGATGAGCGATACCGGTCGCAAGATCGACGACTCGGCGCTGACCGCCAAGGTCAAGGCCGAACTGCTCGCGAAAAAGGATGTGCCGTCGACCAAGGTTCACGTGAAGACGACGCGCGGCGTCGTGCATCTGACGGGCTCGGTCCCCCAGGCGGCACAGAAGACACTCATCGAGGATACGGTCAAGGGCGTGGACGGTGTGGTCGACGTCAAGAACGACCTCAAGGTCTCGGGCCAGTAAGCGTCGGCCGAACGCCTGATTCAGATTTTTGCAGGACACGTCGTTGCCTCGCCGGATTGCGCCCCGCGCCAGACTGGCGGTGCAACGACGCGCACGAGACCGCACTCTCGCCATGTCGGTAGCGCGATTGCACGGAGTCCCGCGGGATTCCGGCGACCCGTGGCCCGATGCCACCAGCGAAGGAGGAAGGAATCATGACCATGCAAACCGGCCGGGGCCAGACGCCCCAGACAGGACAATCGGGCGCGCGCATCGTCGGCGCGTCGAACAAGTTGCCCGACGGACCGGGCCCGTCGGTGATGGCCGCCGACTCGCTCGATGCGGAAGACGTTGTGAATCCCGCAGGCGAAAGCCTCGGTAAGGTCAAGCACATCATGCTCGACGTGCAGCGCGGCACTGTGGCGTACGCCGTATTGTCGTTCGGTGGCTTTCTCGGAATGGGCGACAAGCTGTTCGCGATTCCGTGGCACGCCCTGCAACTCGACGTGGAGAACAAACGCTTCATTCTGGACATCGACAAGGAGGCGCTTAAAAAGGCGCCAGGCTTCGACAAGGATCACTGGCCGAGTATGGCCGACATGCATTGGGCCGAGCAGGTGCATACGTATTACACCGTCGATCCGTATTGGCACTGAGCCTGGCGAGGTCTTGCTCATCATGCCGAGCCAAATCGAAATCCGCCGGCTAACGCAGGTCCCGTACCTGTATGCCCACTTGCCCGAGCCTTTCGAGCCGGGCAAGCCGCCCGGGACGCCGCCGCCGAAGACGCCTCCGGATGAGGACGAACCGACACCGGAGCCACCGCCCGACCGGCCGCTGGATCCGCCCGTGGAGGAGCCGCCGACGCGGCCACCCGGCAAATATGTCGCGCTCGCGCGTCGCGGTCCGCAGGTGTGACGGGGGCAGGGACAAATGCTGCTGAACGCCGGATCGGCAAGGGAGGAAAGTCATGCTTGGCACCATCCTGTTGATTGTTCTTGTGTTGTTGTTGATCGGCGCGTTGCCTGCGTGGCCGCACAGCCGCGAATGGGGTTACTACCCATCCGGAGGCATCGGGCTGGTCGTCTTGATTGTGGTGTTGCTTGTGGTCATGGGACACATCTGAGCGTGCTCCCCCGTCCGTGACCCGTGAGCGGCACTGCAAGAGGAGGACCCATCATGCCGTATCGTCAGACCCGCGATTTGCCGGCGAGTGTGAGAGATCATTTGCCGGCCCACGCTCAGGAGATCTACCTCAAGGCGTTCAATTCCGCCTGGGACGAGTACAAGGATCCGGGCGAGCGGCGCGGCCACGAGTCGCGCGAGGAAACCGCGCACAAAGTGGCATGGACCGCTGTGAAGCATACGTATGAGAAGGATGACAAGTCCGGTCAGTGGCATTCAAAGAAGCATCACTGATTTGATAGTTCCGGGGAGCGACGTGCGCGTCACTGCCTGCCGACCCCCAATACGATTGCATCCGGTTCCCGCAACCGGAGCGCAACCGTAGCTTGCCGGCCCACCCACTGGGCCGGTTTTTTTTTACCGCACGGGCGTGTGCGTGACGTCGACACCAGGACATGATGAATATTGCAGTGCGAGGAAACGTTTGTGGAATCTGGGCAAATTGCGCGTAATTGTGAGAGTTCAAGGATGTTGCATCGCGGCATTGAATCGGCAACGATTGCGGCGCTGGCGTAAAATCGGCGTCTTTGAATGAGGCGCGTGTGCCGTATCGGCCTCGATGCCACGATTTTCCGCTGCTTTCGTCGGCGCCGCTGGCGGCGAGCCATGCCGGCGCTGTGCCAGCCGTCACGACCGATTCCCGGATTCTCAATGAGTGCCCCCCAAATTCTTACTGCCGAGGCGTCCGAAGCGCTGCCGCCATCGTCCATCCCCGTCTGGCTGTCGTTCGTGGCGCTCGCCATGGGCGGCTTCGGTATCGGCACGGGAGAATTCGTCATCATGGGCTTGCTGCCCGATGTCGCCAAAGGTCTGGACATCACCATTCCGCAAGCCGGTCACGCGATCAGCACCTATGCACTGGGTGTCGTGATCGGTGCACCGCTGCTCGCCGTGCTGGGCGTGCGGCTGCCGCGCCGCGCGTTTCTGATCGCCCTGATGGCGATGTTTGCCGCCGGCAACTTCGCGAGCGCCCTGGCACCGGGCTACCTTCCGCTGATCGCGCTGCGTTTTCTGACCGGCCTGCCGCACGGTACTTACTTTGGCGTGGCGGCGCTCGTCGGCGCTTCGCTCGTGCCGCCTCATCGCCGTGTGCATGCGGTCGGGCAGGTGATGCTGGGGTTGACGCTCGCCACGCTTTTCGGCGTGCCGCTCGCCGCGGGGCTCGGACAGTGGCTCGGCTGGCGTGCCGCGTTCGTGCTCGTGGGGGCCATCGGCACATTGACGGCGTTTCTCGTCTGGCGCTGGGTGCCGGACGCCCCTGCGCCGCAGGGAGCCAGTCCGCTGCGCGAACTCGGGGCGCTGCGCAATTCGCAGGTATGGCTCACGCTCGGCATCGGCGCAATCGGCTTTGGCGGCATGTTCGCTGTGTTCAGCTACATCAAACCGACGCTCATGCGGGTCGGGGGCGTTCCGGAAACCTGGGTACCGTTCTATCTGGCGCTGTTCGGCGTGGGGATGGTCGGCGGCACGGTTATCGGGCCGCGTCTGGTGGCTGCCGCATCGCTCATGCGCGCCATCGGTGGCACGCTGATCTGGTCGGCGTTGCTTCTCGTCGCGTTCACGTTCACATCGGCCAACCCGTGGCTGGCCGGCGTCAACGTGTTGGCCATCGGCACGATCATCATCATTGGGCCGGCCTTGCAGATTCGTCTCATGGACGTGGCGGGCGAGGCACAGACGCTTGCGGCGGCGCTCAACCATTCGGCGTTCAATATGGCCAACGCCGCCGGTGCGTGGCTCGGCGGCGCGGCCATTACGGCGGGTTACGGCTGGACGTCGACCGGTTGGGTCGGCGCCGTGCTCTCGTGCGCGGGCATGCTCATGTTCCTCTGGGCGAGGCGCGATGCACGCCGGAAGGCCCGGTAAGCCATGCCCTGCATCGCCAGCATGGCGATGAACGCGAGCGGGTACGCCCACCAGATGCCGGTGAGTCCGGCGATCCGCTCGAACAGCCATGCGGCGGGCACTTCGATGCCCAGTAACCCGATCACGCCGAGCAACGTCGGCACCCACACCCGGCGGCTTGCCCGCATCGCGCCGGTCATGATGGCCGTCGCCCCCATCACCATCACACTCCAGGCCACGATGTAGAGCAGCGGCGTTGCCAGCGCCAGCACGCCGGGATCGGTTAGAAATCCGCGCAGAATCGTCGGGGCCGTCAGATAGATCGCGACGACCAGACTGCCGGTCAGCCCCAGATGACACAGCATGCCGGTACGCACGATGGCGCCGACACGCTCGCCGCGACCCGCACCGATGGCGTGAGCGCACAGAATCGATGCCGTGATACCCAACGTCATGACCGGCAGCTGCAACCAGCTCATCACCTGAGTGACAGCCCCGTATGCCGCCGTGGCGTTGGCTCCGTGGCGGTTGACCATGCTTAACAGCGCCATTTCGGCAATTGCCATCGTCAGCATCTGAATCGCGGTCGGCACGCCGATGTGCAGAATGCCGCGTGCCAGTTCACGGTTCCAGCGCAGGGCGAGCCACAGATCGCGGCCAGGGGCGAGCGGGTGGCCGGTGCGTCGCCAGTACAAGGCCATCCAGAGCAGGGCGACGGTGAACGCGAGCAGGGTCGAAGCCACCGCGCTCGCCACGCCGAGTGGCGGGAACGGTCCCCAACCGAAGATGAACGCGGGGGTGAGGCCCAGCGAAAGCAGTGTGGCAACGAGCAGCGTGAGGAGGGGCGAGACGGCATCCCCGGTGCCCCGGCTCATCGAGGTCGTGAGCCACAGCAGGAACACGATGGGCATGCCGACGAGCATCCCGCGGGCGTAGAGCGTTGCCGCCTCGAACACACGGTCGGGAGTGCCGAAGGCGCGCATGAGCGGTGTGGCGAACCAGCCGCCCAACACGCTGACGATCACGCCCGCACCGAACGTCATGACGAGCGCCGTGCCGGCGATGTTGCGTACGCGAGGTAGGTCCCTGGCGCCCCAGGCCTGACCGATCATCACCGTCGCACCGGCCGACAAGCCGATCACGATTGCCAGCAGAAAGAAGAAGACGGGGAAGAATGCGGAGACGGCGGCAATCGCGTCGGTGCCGATCAAATGGCCGAGATAGATGCCGTCGACCGTGCCGGCAATCGATTGGAGCGCGTTGGTCAGCATCATCGGCACGGCGATCAGAAGCCACGTTCTCCAGAGCGGCCTGGGCGGCTGAGGGGGTGGCAAGGTAGCTTGCGTCATGGTGTGTTTTCTCAGGGAAATCCGAAGCATCGGAAGAGTGCAAAAGCGACAGGCAAAGCGAGTCCGGTCCGGGGCGGCGGTCCGCCCGGAGCGTCGGAAAAGTCAGAAAAATCGGGTGTCAGGGGGACGGTTTTCCCCCCGGATGCCGTTGCGCCTTATGGAGTGGTGCCGGTCAGGTCGTCCGTGGCCGTGAGTCGCATCAGATGGGTACGCACGTCTTCCGGCCATTCGGCGATACGCAACTTCAGCGCGTCGAGGTCGTGGGCAAAGAGTGCCCGGGAGGCCTCTTCGAATTGCGGCAGGTCACCGGCCATCGTCGACATAAAGCTGTACGCCCGCTCTTGAGCGCGTCGCTGCAAATCGCGCTCGGCATTATTGCGGCGGGCTTCGTCGATCAGTTTGCGAAGCGCGACCGATGCGCCGCCACGCTGCTCGGCGAGCCAGTCCCAATGACGCGGCAGCAGGGTCACTTCCCGGGCGACGACGCCGAGTTTGGGACGCCCACGGCCTTTGGGCGCATCGCCGGAAAGGCCATCGTGCCTGTCGGCCCCTTCGGCCCCTTCGGCCTCTTTGGCCCCTTCCGCCAAGACGGCTGCGGGCTCCGGATACCGTGCCCGAATGTCGGCCGCAGTGCCGCGCACGTCCACATCGCGCGTGTCGCCCGTCAGGTTGTCGAAGATGAGGACCGACGCACTCGGGTCGGCAAGCATGGCCTGTTGGAAGGCGATGGCGGCGTCGGCAAGGGAGCCGGCCGCGATGCGGCGCTTGTCGCGAAAGACGGTATAGCCGAGTGACGAAGGGACGGACACAGTGGGACTCCGGTAACGATAACGTGATGTCGATACCGGCGAATATTACCCGGGTGTTATCGGGATTGCAATATTACCCGGATAATATTTTCGGGCGCATGGAGCCGTGAGGGGTGCGCTCAGGCCGTCAATGCCACGCCGCCATTCAACCGTTCGAAAACGGTGTCCCGGACGGCGCGCGGTGCATCGTCGAGCAAGGCGGGCCACGCGGCCTGCGCGTCTTTGACCGTTTCGCGCGCGATCGTCATCAACCGTCCGACCCGCAACAGGCCGGCGCCCTTGAGGAGCGCTTCAAGGGCGTTCCAGTCGAAGGCACGCAGCGTTTTGTCGATGGCGCGGTTCACGCCGTAGTGCGACGGCGGCACGTCGTGAAAAAATGCGGCCACGCATACCGGGTCATAGACCGGCGCCAGTTGAGGTGTCTGCGCATCGGGATAGGTCAGCGCCCAGTTCTTGAGATGGGCATCGGTGTTGCCGAGCAGGATAAAAGCCACCAGCCGCCGCAGGAATTCACGCACGTCCCTCACTGGCCGTGCGGACAACTGGTCGAGCACGCGCAGCATTGTCGTGTAGTCGATGTCCAGACCACGCCCGTACTTGCTGCGTGGCGGGTATTGCAGCACCTGGGCGAACTCCTCCATGTGCACGCGCCGCCCGTCCGGCAGACGGTCGAAGCGGGGCACGGCAAGAATGTGATCGAACGGCACCTGCTCGGGCAAATCGGCGTCACGGCGCGAGATGATCTCGGCCTTGGCGCAATCGAGTTCGAGCGCTTCGCACAGCCGATACCCGGTGAATTCGTTTTCGACGAGATCGGGGTGGCGCGTCGTCGGCAGCTTGAGAATGATCGAGCCTGCGCGTCCCTGACGCTTCACGATGTAGCGACGCCCGTCGCGAATCGCCGAGAATTTCGTCACCACGCCCGGCAGCGAGGCGGCATCTTCGACGGGCGTGTCGACAAAGCCCGGTTCCACCATCTCCAGCCCCAGTGCCGTATGCCAGCGATGGACGACATCCGGCACACCTTCGCGCGCGGGCACGGGTTCGACTTCGAGCGCGCCCATCAGGTCGTGACCGGCGGCGGCAAGCAGTTCGAACTCGTCATCGGGACTACAGTGTCGCTCGGCGGCGAGCCGTTCGCGGTTGTGGCCTTCGGGCAGCAGGTTTTCGAAGTACACCGGCCCGCGGCCGTCGGTGCGCACGAGGCGGACGTCTTGCGGCGAGGCGAGAATTTCGCGTGTCGCCGTTTCGTTGGCGCCGCGATACGCAAGCGAAAGCACCGGACGCCGGGCGTCGGCGATGTAGTCCTCGTCGAACGACATGCGAAGGATGTCGCCGTACTGCGAGAGATAGCCGATGGCGCGCCGGGTGCCGTCGGGCAGGTGCAGATAGGCGCGCAGGTATTTGATGTTCATGGCTCGGGACGGTCGAGATAATCGTAGGACGAGAGCGATCGATGCGCTCGGAAGGCTCCGAATGACGGTGATGAGCGCAGGACGCAGCCGGATCAGCCGCCGAGCGTTTCGACGATGGAGGGCGGTGCGGAAACACCACTCGGCTGCGCGAGATACTTGCCTCCGGAGCGGAGAAAGGCTTCCACCTCCTGTCGAAGTCCGGCAGGCACCAGCATGGGTTCGAGGCCGAGGGCGCGCGCCGACTCCAGCACGGTCGACACGCGAGGATCGAGCGCGCCGGACTCCATTTTCTGCACGGTCATACGCGACAGTCCGGCACGCTCTGCGAGTTCGGCCTGCGTCAGGCCGGCGTCCTTGCGTGCTGCGATCAATGGTTCCATCAAGCTCATGGCAATGTGCTTCTTATGAGAAATGATGCTTAATCTTAGCATTTTCTCGGCATATTGCCATATAAAAGCTAATATAAATTAGCTTTTATAGAAAAAAGCCAATAATCATTAGCTTCATTCGTCGCGACTGGCCCGCACTTTGCCGCGCGACGCCTTCACGCGTGAGCGGACTTGTTTGGCGTCGCGTCGCCGCACCTGACTGGCGAGCGTCGGGCGTGTGGGGACCCGGCGCCGCGGAACGACGGCAGCGGCGTCGACGAGGGTTTGCAGCCGCGCGAGCGCGTCGGCGCGATTGAGTTCCTGCGAGCGATGCTGCTGCGCTTTGATGACGATGACGCCGTCCTGCGTGATACGGCTGTCGAGCCGGGCGAGCAAACGGGCCTTGACCTCGTCGGGCAATGACGAGCGCATCACGTCGAAACGCAGGTGGATGGCGCTGGAGACTTTATTGACGTTTTGACCGCCGGCGCCCTGGGCGCGCATGGCCGTCAATTCGACATCTTCGGGAGCGATGAGAATGCGTCGGTTCATGGCGCAAGCATAACGTTCTCGCTGCGCCGTCTACAAGCGCGGGTCATGGCGTAGCCGTCGCATCGACGCAAGAAAACCGGCGCCGAATCGTGGGTCGCGGGGAAGACCGGGAGGCGGCGCCGGTGGAGACTCGCGAGAAGGCCACGCCGTCAGTGGGGCGCTGCAACCACGACGAAATTGACCGTAGTGCCGGAGTAGACCGGTTGATACCACGTCGACCCGCAATGCTGATAGGCGACGTTATTCACCACCGTGCTCACGCAACTGGGCGGGAGCGCTGCGACCGTCGAGCCGATGATCGCCGCCGATACCCCGATGGTGACTGCCGCGGCCACCGGGTCATACCAGCCGCCGCCCCAGTATGGTGGCGGCGGGGGCGGAGGTGGATGCGGTCCCGGTCCAGGTCCCGGCCCAGGTCCAGGTCCAGGTCCAGGTCCAGGTCCCGGTCCCGGTCCAGGCGGATGAGGACCGGGCTCCGGTGAGGGACCGGGTCCCGGACCGGGATGCGGCCCCGGTCCGGGTTGAGGGCCAGGCCCCGGCGGTTGACCGCCTGCATGGGCGCCACCCGAGGGGCCACCCGTCGCACCACCGGCATTGGCGTGTATCGGCGCACCACCCCGGGTCGCTCCGCTGAGATTGCCCTGATGCGGCGAGCCGCCGCCCTGGAATCCACCACCTCCGTGGAATCCACCCCCGCCGCCACCATGCAGGCTGGTGCGGGCACCGCCACGGAAGCCGAACCCGTAGCTCGCCGTCGAGGTAAGAACGAGAACGGCGGCGGCAGCCAGGCAGGTGGCGCGCGCGACGGCGCGAATGCCTGGTTTGCGCGATTTCACGAAGGCTGGCACCGCTGAAGTCGGGACCGATCGCATCATTTCCGGCCTCCCGTAGCTGGCGTGTCTTCCATGGCGGCAAACGGCGGACGCATCTCGATGCGTTGCGCGCCGGCCGGCACCCGATACGTGAATGTGCCGGCAGGGAACGCCCGATTCACGTCCCACCGGTAATTCACCGAATGGCGCGGGCGCGAGGGTTGCGACGTATCCGTAATCACGAATCGACACGGCAGCGGCCGGGAACCTGCGCTGATCCACAACTCCCAATCGAGGCCGGGCTGCTGGTACGCGTAGTGATTGCACCATTCGCCGCCCACGCGGTCGAGTCCGATAAACAGGGCAGAGCGCAATTGCGCTGCGTCGTCGGGATCCATCCCCCAATAGAAGAGATCCGCCAGCGGCATGCCGACCTGATACTTCTGATCGATATCGCGAATCAGGGCGTCGATAGTCGGCGGGGCGCCGACCCGGCTGTAATAGCGCTTGCCCTGCGAGTGTTCGTAAAGCGTAAAGGTTTTCCCGTCATAGACAAAGCCGCGATTACGCGCCTGACCGGTAACGGCGGCACGAACTTTATCGGGGCGTTGAACGGATAACTCGGTGTGGTGCAGGAAACCGACATTCTGTCCGGTACTTAGCACGGCATCGGTCACCGTATCGGCATCGACGTGAAAGCGCTTTAACGATCGCAAATAGCGACTCATCTTCGCGAGCGCATCGACCGCGCCTTGCTGCATTTCCGGCATGCCCTGAACCGGCGGCGAGCTTTCCGCCTGCGGCGCCTGGGACATCGCAGGCGTGGCCGAGAGCAGGGTGCCCGCGAGAACCATCAGCGCGAGCGCGCGTGGGGGATGGCTTCGGGGAGTGCGTCGAGAATACGGGAAAGGCACTGTGTGACCTCATTCGAATGGTGGAATTGAACGGGACGACAGGAATGCCAACGCGGCACCGGCAAGTGTGCGTGAAACCAGAGTAGTGATTCGGATTGCAAACTGTCAAGGGAGAAAACCAACATCCTAACGGATTAAGAATTACTTGAACTGCGCGGATATTTTTGTAACAGGATGTGACATTTTTGCGAAGAAAAGAGGATTTGTTGCTACTGGATTTGATGAGAATCGTTGATCTGCATCAAGACACGATAGCTATTTGACCATTGCACTAGGGAATGGCGGGCGATGTATGGAAATTGGGCGGTAATTTTAATTACCGGAATGGATTTCGATATCTGGTATGCAATCCAGAATCAACTTGCGGCTTTGAATTATTTTGTTACTATCCGTTGGAAACATACGGGTAACTACGAAGTCCTCAACCGCCCGGTGTTTTAGTTCGGATAATTAACTAATTGCGATCCCGGTCCCGGGGTATCGCATTCATCGATAACAAAAGGACTCACCATGAAGCTCACGAATGCCATGATCTTGGCCGGTTTGTTGTCGTTGGGAACGGTGGTGCATGCGCAAGATACGACTCGTCCGGCACCGATCGTCGCCGGCGGCGTTGTCGAATACCGCACGACCCTGCTGGGTGTGGATGTGAAGAATCGCAGCATCAAGGTGGCAGACGAGCACGGCAAGCCGGTGACGTTCCTCGTCGGCCCGGACGTGCGGAACTTCGAACAACTGCGCAAGGGCGACAGGGTCATCGTGGCGTACGAGCGTTCGGTGGCCATTTCCGTTGCGCCGGGCGACGGGATCCGCAGCCGGGTTCTGACCGAAGGCGCCGACCGCGCGGTGCCGGGCGAGAAGCCCGCGGCTGATGCCGCCCGTAACCTGAAGGTGGTGGCGACGGTGCAGCGCATCGACCGCAAGGCCAATGTTGTCACGCTGCGCGGCCCGCAACGCACGGTGGACGTCAATGTCGAGGATCCGAAGCTGCTCGAAGGCGTGAAGGTGGGCGATTCCGTTACCGTGAATTACACCGAGGCAATCGCCATTGCCGTAACGCCGGATCCGTCGGCCAAGGGGAAAGCGAAGACGTGGGTGCCGCCGGTTCCGGCCTCGGCCCCGAAGCCCTGAGGTTTTGCCTGACGGTTTCGGCGCCTTTGCCGCAGCCGTCTTGATACTCGTGTCGCCGACGGACCACGATGGCCGCCGGCGCACGGGCCCCCTGATACGGCAAGCACCCGGAGGTCGCCATGGCACGGTCCGCCTTGAAGTTCGACAATGCAACCTATGCTGCCTTGCTCGGCGCCGCACGCGATGCGGACACAGCACACCCTCATGACAACCCCGCCTTCCTCGACGCGTTTCTGGCGCACGCATGGAAAGCCGCACACCGGATTTACGGCGCACAGACCTATCTGAGGTTCATGGCACAGGCGGGCGTGGCGCGCCGTCCCAGCGCCGGTACGGTCCAAAAGGCCATCGTCCGCGCGCGCGCCATATACGAAACGCCGGTGATGCCGAGCTTCGGCGCACTCCCGAGCGCGGGCGGGGGCGTGTGGGCGCAGCAACTTGAGCAGAATCTGGCGCGTGCCATGACGATGCTCGACGCCATGCCAGAGAGCCACAACGCGGTGGGCAACGGTGTGACCGACGTGGCCGATGCGATGCGGCGCGTACAGCATCTCGAGCGTGAAAACCTGGAATTACGTGCGCGGCTCGCGCAGATGACGGTGGCTGCGGCCTACGCCCGCGAGGCGTTGGGCGAGACGTTGACGGTCTTCGCGCCGCACGCCGTGCAGCAGGCGGGCAGCCTGGGGCGTCACGGCGTCTGACGTGCCAGTGTTGGCGGGGACGGTGCGCTCGCGTCGTCCCCCTGCGACCCTGTAGGGGCACTGCCGCCGCGCTCGCCGGGATACGCTGCGGGAAGACTCCCGGCGGTGTTCGCCGGCGTGCCGGATTCGCGCCCGGTCGAAAGGGAAAAGCCGAACGTATTGAAGCCGTGCGCGCTACGTGCCCACACAGCGCCGCCGTGCATTTCCGCAATTGCCTTGACGATGGCCAGCCCGAGTCCGTGATTCTCGCGGCTATTGGTGCGCGAGGCTTCCGCACGATAAAAGCGGTCGAACAGATGGGCGAGCACGTCCGGCGGAATCTGTGCGCCCGGATTGACGACTTCGATGTGTACCCATCGCATGTCGTCCGGCCCCAGCGCCTTGGGGGTGATATGCACGTCGATGCTGGCGCCCGCTGCGCAATGCTCGATGGCATTCATCACGAGGTTGGCCAGCGCGCGACCGAACAGTGCCTTGTTCACCGCGGCGAACGCGCTGCCATGCAGGCGCGCCGTGACCTGCGCCTCTTCCAGTGGAATTTCCAGAAACTCCAGCGTATGCGCGGCTTCGCTGGCGAGCGACACCGCCGTGAGTCCCGTGGCGCGCTCGCCCTGATCGGCGCGCGAGAGGAACAGCATGTCGTTGATGATCGTGCGCATGCGCCCGAGTTCTTCGAGATTCGATTGCAGCAGCGTGCGCAATTCCTCGACCGGCCGCTCGCGGGTGAGTGCCACTTCCGTCTGCCCGATCAGGATCGTGACCGGTGTGCGCAATTCGTGGGCCACGTCGGCATTGAACGACTCCAGACGCTCGTAGGCACCGTCGAGCCGCGCGAGCGCGCCGTTGAACGAATGGGCGAGATCGTCGAGTTCGACCGGCAGCGAGCGGGTGACGAGACGCTGCGAGCGATTGTCGGGACGGATCTCCGACGCTTCGCGCGTGAGCCGCCGCAGCGGTGACAGACCGAGGCGAGTCACGGAAAAGCTGAGCAGCAGTACGCCCAGTGCGCCGAGTCCCGAAAGTGCCGCAAGGCTCAGGCCGAATGCCCGCAGTGTCTGCTCGTTAGGGGCGTAGCTGGCGGCAACTTGCAGCGCAACGGCCGGCCGCGTGCCGTAGGGGGGGAGGATTTCGCGGGTGGTCAGCATGTCGTCGCCGCCATTGTCGGGGCGCAGGCGCACATACCCGTTGGACAGGCGCTTGACGAACATGCCGCTCACCGGCGTACCGAAGGTATACCTCGGGTCGTCGCTCGTGACGGCGTAGGTCGTGGTGCCGTCGCGCGGCGTCATGTCGCTGAGCTTCTCGCGCACGATCTGCCACTTCTCGGGCGTGCCGCCGTGATAGACGATGATGTGGGCGATCTGCGCCCGGTCGTCGAGCGACTCGCGCAGGTGCCGCTCCAATTGCACCCGCAGGACCAGATACAGCGCCGCGCCCACGAGAGCGAACACCGACAGCGCCACGAAGGCGAACATGGCGGCAAGGCGGCGGGAGATCGAGTGTTTCATCATGGGGAGCGCGGAAATGGCATCGGCGAAGGTCCGGGCGAGCGCAGCGCGACGCCTACGCTTCGCGTACCTCCAGCACGTAACCCATGCCGCGCACGGTATGCAGCAGCTTGGTGGTAAATGGTCCGTCGAGCTTCGCGCGCAGCCGTTTGATGGCGGTTTCCACCACATTTGTGTGGCTGTCGAAATTGACGTCCCACACGAGTTCGGTGATGGCCGTCTTCGACAGAATGTCGCCCTGACGGCGCGCAAGCACCGACAGCAACTGGAATTCCTTGGCAGTCAGATCAAGGCGATGGCCATCGCGCGTGGCGCGGCGGCCGATCAGATCGACGAACAGGTCGCCGACCGAAATCAGCGTCGATTCCTGCACGCGTGTGCGGCGCGCGAGCGCATGGAGGCGCTCGACCAGTTCGATGAACGAGAACGGCTTCGTGAGATAGTCGTCGGCGCCTTCGCGCAGGCCGCGCACGCGATCGTTCACATGGTCGCGGGCTGTGAGCATGATGACCGGCGTCGACTTGCGCTCGCGCAACGAGGCGAGTACCGCGAACCCGTCGCGCCGGGGCAGCATGACATCGAGCACGATCACGTCGTAGTCGAACTCCAGCGCCAGATGTGTGCCTTCCTCGCCATCGAGCGCCACATCGACCACCCAGCCTTGCTCGGTCAGGCCCGAGCGCAGATAGTCCACCACCTTCTGTTCGTCTTCAACGATCAGTACTTTCATGTCGTCACCTCATCTTTGCGCATTATACGAGTCAGAGGATGTTGCCGCGGGAGCGGCGGCGCCCGACGCGGCGGGCGTCTCCGAGGGCTGCCACCCGCCGCCCAGCGCCTTGACCAGCGCCACGCACAGCACAAGTTGCTGGGCGCGGATCTGCACGTCCTGACGCTCGCTCGTCAGGGCTGCCTGCTGCGCCGTGATCACGCTCAGATACGCCGTGAGGCCGCCCGAATAGCGGTCGTTCGCGAGACTCAGCAGCCGTTGTGCGTCGCGCACTGCCGCGCGCGATTCCCGCGCGGCGGCGTCGAGCACGGACAGACCGGTCACGCCGTCCTGCACCTGCTGGAACGCCGTGAGCACGGTCTGGCGGTAGTTCGCCTCGACGCCGCGATACCCGGCTGCGGCGGAGTCGACGTTGGCCTGCCGCCTGCCGCCGTCGAAGATGACCTGCGAGGCGGCGGTGCCCAGCGTCCACAACAGACTCGGCGCCGAGAGCAGATTGGCGAACTCGGTGCTTTGCCAGCCAATGCCCGGGGTGAGGGTCAGGCTGGGAAAGAAAGCCGCCTTGGCGACGCCGATTTGCGCGTTCGCTGCGGCCATGTTGCGCTCGGCCGAGGCGACGTCGGGGCGTCGTTGCAGGAGGTCGCTCGGCACGCCCAGCGGAATTGACGGCAGGGTCGCGGGCAATGGGCCTTCGGCCACCGAGAATGTCGGTGCGGGCACGCCAACGAGCACGGCGATGGCGTGTTCGTACTGGTCGCGTTGCTGACGCAGCAGCCGTGCCTGTACGCGGGTGGTGTCGAGTTGCGATTGCTGCTGGAGCACGTCCAGCCCGGATACGGCACCCAGATCGTGCTGCGCGCTCACGTAGTCGAGCGCTTTTTGCTGCAAGACGACGGACTGGTCGAGAACCTTGATCTCGGCGTCCACCGCGCGCAACTGAAAATAGGCGGTAGCGAGTTGCGTCGTGAGGACCAGACGGGCGTTCGCCAGATCGTCGCGCGCCTGTTCGGCAGACGCCTGCGCGCCTTCCACCTGACGGCGGATGCGTCCGAACAGGTCGGTGTCGTAACTCACGCCAAGGCCCAACTGCACGTTGTTTTGCACCGTCGACATGCTGCTCGTCGAATAGCTCGTGACCGGCCGGTTCGCCGAGATGCGCTGCCGTGCCAGACCGAAGGAGGCATCGACTTCCGGCAGGCGTTGCGCCCCGATGCCGGAGAGCGTGGCCTGTGCCTGATCGTAATGGGCGACGGCCGCCGCCAGCGTCTGATTCCCGGCGAGTGCCTGCGTCTCGAGCGCGTCGAGCGCTGGCTCGTCGAACGCCTTCCACCAGTCGGGCTGCAACGCGGCGTGCGAGGGCTGCGCGAGCTTCCAGAAACCGTCCGTCTTCCAGCCGGGCGGCGCAGCGACCTCGGGGCGATGGTAGTCCGGCCCGAGCGTGCACGCGCCGAGCAACATGCCGAGCGCCGCGACGGCAAGCCGCGACGCGCCGCGCCGGGTGCCGCGCACCGTCGCGCTCACGATTTGGCTCCTTGTGGTTTGCCCTCGGCGCCGCCGGTCTTTGCGCCCGGCGCGGCCTTGACTTGCAGCGTTTTGGCCTGCACGTGGTCGCCGTCGTCGATGGAGTCGCTCGGGTTGACGATCACGCGGTCGCTTGCCGATACCCCGTCGGCCAGTTCCAGCGACTGGCCGAGGTCCTTCGCGATCACGATCTTGTGCAGATGCACCACGCCCTGATCGTCGACGACCGCTACCCGCGGGCCTTCGGCGCGAAACAGCAGCGCGTTGGCCGGCACGCTCAGATGGGCCTGCACGGCACTGGGCAGCGCCAGTTGCACGTAAGCGCCCGGGCGCAGCTTGCCGTCCGGGTTCGGCAGGGCGGCCTCGATCTGAAGCGAGCGTGTCGCCACGTCGATGGCGCCCGACACATGGGTGATCTTGCCCTGGAAACGCTGACCCGGCAGTTCGGCCTGCGTGACGACGACCGGCTGACCTACGGCTACGCCTTGCGCGTAGGCCTGGGGCACTTGCACATAGACGCGCAGCGGGTCCGTCTGTGCCAGTGAGAACAGCGCCCGGCTATTGCCGCTGCCCGCCGCGATCAGGTCGCCGATGTCGACATTGCGCTGCGTGATCACGCCATCGAAGGGGGCGACGATGCGCTTGAACGATTCGAGTTGCTGAAGTCGCCTGACGTTGGCGTCGGCCGCCGCAAGATTGGCGACACCTTGGGTGTACGTGCTTTGGCGCTCGTCGAGCTCCTGCTGCGAGACGGCGTCGCGCTGGCGCAACTGTTGCCAGCGATCGAGCGACGACTTCGCCAGCCCGAGGCTCGCGCTGATCTGGTTGCGCTGGGCAATGGCCTGCGCCAGTTCCTGATCGATTTCCGGCGTGTCGAGATCGGCAAGCAACTGGCCTTGCTTCACGCGCGCGCCGATGTCGACGTAGCGATGCAGCAGGTACCCCGTGGCCCGGGCGTAAATCGGCGACTCCACCGCCCCGCGCAGTGTCGCCGGCAGCAGCGTCTCACTGGCCTCGGTGGCCTGCGGCATGACGACGCTCACATACTGCGTGGCGTTCTGCGCGGTCACGGCGGCGACCTCGCGGCGTTGCAGCGCGTTGGAGAGGGTCGTGCGCGCGGCGCCCACCACCAGTAGCGCGGCCACCACGATCAGCGCGATCTTGGCGCGCCGGAATTCGCCGCGGCGCGCGGGCAACTGCCGTCCGTCGGCAGGATCGTGCTCGGGAATGGCCAGTTCGGCGTGATGTTTCTCGGTCATGTCGTTCAACCCGTCAAATCTTGGTGTCTGGTGTGAAGAGTGCCGGCCGTGGCGTGCTCGTGCCGCTCGTGCATTGGCGCGCTCATCGGCCGTCGCCTTGTGCCGGGGTCGGTGGGTGAGCGGCGTTGCGGGCCTTGCGGCGCACGAGTCGCGTATGGACCCCGGCGAAAACCAACGGCACGAAGAACAGCGTGGAGACCGTGGCGAACATCAACCCGCCGATCACCGCGCGGCCCAGCGGGGCGTTCTGTTCCGCGCCTTCGCCGAGGCCGAGCGCCATGGGGACCATCCCGATGATCATTGCCAGCGCCGTCATCAGCACCGGGCGGATCCGGCTCGCGCCGGCTTCGAGTGCGGCCTTGAGCGGTGCCATGCCGGCTTCCATGCGCTGCCGCGCGAACGCCACCACGAGAATACTGTTGGCGGTCGCCACGCCCATCGTCATGATGGCGCCGGTGAGGGCGGGGACCGACAGACGTGTGCCGGACAGGAACAGCATCCAGACGATGCCGGCCAGCGCTGCGGGCAGCGCGCTCACGATAATGAGGGGGTCGACCCACGACTGGAAATTCACCACGATGAGCAGATAAACGAGCACGATGGCCATTGCCACCCCGATGCCCAGCCCGAGATACGAGCTTTGCATGGTGCTGACCTGGCCGCGTACGGTAATCTGGCTGCCGCGCGGCAGATCCCGCTTCGCCTGAGCGACGAGTTTGTCGATGTCGCCGGCCACGCTGCCCAGATCGCGGCCTTCCACGCTCACGAAAATGTCGATGACCGGCCGGATGTTGTAGTGGCTCACCACGGCGAAGCGCTGGGTCGGCTCGACCTTCACGAAGTTGCCCAGCAACTGCGACTGCCCGTTGCTGGCGGTGCCCGCCACCGGCAGGCGCAGCAGGTCGTCGATGGAACTGATGCGGTACTGCGGCGACTGCACGGACAGGCTGTACTCCACGCCGTTTTGCGCGTTGAACCAGAAGCCGGGCGACGTTTGGGAACTGCCCGAGAGCGAAATGAGCACATTCTGGGCCACGGCATTGGCGTTCAGGTTCAACTGCTGCAAGCGCGTACGGTCCATGTCGAGGTGAATGGTCGGCGCGTTCACGCGTTGTTGAATGTGTGTGTCGACCGTGCCGGGCACTTGCCGCACCTGCTTGAGCAGCTTCGTCGCCACGTCGAAGTTGGCGAGTTGCTGATTGCCGCTGATCTGAATGTCGATGGCGGCGGGCAGGCCGAAGTTGAGAATCTGCGTAACGATGTCCGCCGGCTGAAAGAAGAATTCCACGCCGGGGAAACGTTGCGGCAGGATGGCGCGCAGCTTGTCGATGTAACCCGCGCTCGGGTGGTGCTCAGGTGTCAGGGCAATCTGGATCTCGCCGTCGAGCGTGCCGATCGTGCCCGCGTTGCTGTACGACAGGTTGATCCCGCTGTACGGCAGGCCAAGGTTGTCGAGGATCGTTTCAAGCTCGTGGGCGGGCACCACTTCACGCACGACTTTTTCGACTTCGTCCGCCAGCCGCGCCGTCTCTTCGATGCGCGTGCCCGTTGGCGCTCGCATGTGCATGCGGATATTGCCCGCATCGACCGAGGGGAAGAAATCGGCGCCCAGTGCGAACACGAGTCCCATCGAAAGTACGCAGAACGCGAGAAAGCCCGTGGCGAAGACACGGCGACGTACCAGCAGCATGGACAGCACGACGATATACGCAGCGCGCATGCGCTCGAAGCCGGCATCGAAACGCAGGTAGATGCGGCGGAAAAAGCCGGGCCCGGCGTTCGGGTCCGTCGGGTGCGCGTGGCCCATGAGCAGCATGGCCAGCGTGGGCACGAGCGTGCGCGAGAGCACGTACGACGCGAGCATGGCGAACACCACGGCTTCGGCCAGCGGCACGAAGAGATAACGCGCCACGCCGGTCAGGAAAAACATCGGCACGAATACGATACAAATGCACAGCGTCGAGACGAGCGCCGGCACGGCGATTTCCCCCGCGCCGTCGAGAATCGCCTGATGCAGCGGCGTGCCCATATGGAGATGCCGCTCGATGTTCTCGATGGTCACGGTCGCATCGTCGACCAGAATCCCCACCGCGAGCGCGAGTCCGCCCAGCGTCATGATGTTGATGGTCTGCCCGAGCGCGTGAAGCGCCAGCAGCGACGACAGGATGGAGAGCGGAATCGAAATGGCGATGATGCAGGTGCTGCGCCAGTTGCCGAGGAACAGCAGAATCATCGCCGCCGTGAGCGCCGCGGCGATCAGTGCTTCGTGAATCACGCCCTGAACGGCGGCCTTCACGAAAACGGACTGATCGAACAGCGCCGAGATGTGCAGATCGGCGGGCAGGGCGGCGCGGGCCTCGGGCAGAATCGCCTTGAGCGAATCGACCACGGACAACGTGGACGCATCGCCGGTCTTCATCACGGACATCAGCACACCGCGCTGGCCGTTCTGACGCACGATGTTGGTCTGCGGCGAGAAGCCGGTGCGAACGTGTGCGACTTCACGCAAATAGGTCGTGGCCCCCGCCACGGTGCGCACCGGAATGTTGTTCAGCCCCTCGACGCTCGGCGGCGAGCCGTTCATGTCGACGGTGTACTCGCGCGGACCGATCTTGGCCGTGCCGGTCGGCAGAATCAGGTTTTGCGCGTTGACGGCGGCGACCACGTCCTGCGCGGTCAGGCCCTTGGCGAGCAGGGCGCGAGAGTCGATGTCGACCGAAATCAGGCGCGTCTTGCCGCCGTAGGGATAGGGCACGGCCGCGCCGGGAATCGTCACGAGCTGGGGACGCAGGAAGTTCAGCGCCGTGTCGTTGAGCGCCGGCTCCGACAGACTCGGACTCGACAGGCCTAGTTGCATCACCGGGATCGACGACGCCGAATAGCTGATGACGAGCGGCGGTGTGGCCCCCGGCGGCATCTGCTTGACCTGCGCCTGCTCCACGGCGACGACCTGCGCGATGGCCGTCTGAATATTGGCCGTCGGTTGCAGGAAGATCTTGATGATGCCGATGCCGGGCAACGACTGCGATTCGATGTGCTCGATGTTGTTGACGGTGGTCGTCAACCCGCGCTCGTTGCCGGAGATCATCCGGTCGGCGATGTCCTGCGCGGACAGGCCGTTGTAGGTCCAGATGACGCTGATGACGGGGATGTTGATTTCCGGCAGCACGTCGACGGGGGTGCGCAACAGCGCGAGCGGCGTGGCGAGCAGGATCAGAATGGCCATCACGATGAACGTGTAGGGCCGTTTGAGCGCAACGTTGACAATCCACATGATTCAGACGCGCTCGGGCGCAGTCACAGGCGTACGGACAAGGGCCGCCCGGGGCACGCCCATGGGAGCGCACCACCGGTATCGGAAGGAACGCCGCCATGTTATGGGCGCGCCCCCAACGCCAAAATGGCGCGAATATGGCGAAATTGACAGAATTCCGGCGACCGCGCGCAAACCCGCGCCACACAAGGCTTCGCTCGACGCCATGTGTGCGGGAGTGGCATATTACGGCGTGTTGCGTTATAAAGTTGACATACCAAAAGTCGCCACCCGATAGCCTACGGCCCGCCTGTCGATCCGGAGTGCCGTGCCGGGTGTCGAGAACCCAAGTCCCACGCAGGAAAGCAATGACCGAACGTCCGACGTCCCCCCCCGAACCCCAACCGGTCTCCGGCAAAGTCACCCGCAGCGCCATCTTCCTCGTTGCGACCGTTCGCGAGGACGAGGCGGCGCACGCCGCCGTGAGAAGCTGGTGCGCCGATGTTGCCGCCTATGTGCGCTCGGTCGGCAAGCGTGTGCCGTCGGGCAATCTGTCGTGCGTGGTCGGCTTCGCCGACAACGCGTGGGATCGCCTGTTCGGCGATCCGCGCCCGGCCGAGTTGCATCCGTTTCGCGAATTCGGCTCGGGCAAGCGCCATGCGCCGGCCACGCCCGGCGATTTGCTGCTGCACATCCGCGCCGAGCAGATGGACCTGTGCTTCGATCTCGCCACGCTCCTGCTCAACAAGCTGGGGGACGCCGTGAGCGTGGTCGACGAGGTGCACGGATTCCGCTATTTCGACATGCGCGCCATGATCGGCTTCGTCGACGGCACCGAGAATCCGGAAGGTCAGGAAGCGCTCGATTTCACGGTGATAGGCGAGGAAGACCCGGACTTTGCCGGCGGCAGCTACGTGCTGGTGCAGAAGTATCTGCACGATATGACCGGCTGGAACGCGTTGCCGGTGGAGGTGCAGGAGCGCATCATCGGGCGCACCAAATTCTCGGACGTCGAACTCGACGAAGACGTCAAACCGAGCAATTCGCACAGTGCGCTGACCACGCTGGAAGTGGACGGCAAGGAAGTGAAGATTCTGCGCGACAACATGCCGTTCGGTCGTCCCGGATCGGGCGAATTCGGCACCTTCTTCATCGGATATGCCCGCTCGCCGTGGCCCATCGAGCAGATGCTGGAGAACATGTTCGTCGGCAAGCCGCCAGGCAACTACGACCGCCTGCTCGACTTCAGCACGGCCGTGACGGGCGGCCTGTTCTTCGTGCCGTCGGCAGCATTGCTGGAGGAACTGGCCGATCGCGCCCCGCAAGCCGCCGCCGAATCCACCAACGTCATCAGGACCCTGATCGATGCTCAGCCCGCAGGCGCCCAGGTGCTCACCGGGGCCACGGCATCGGCAGCAACGACATCTCATCAGGCGAGTCCCGCGGTTGCGGACGGCTCGCTGCAAATCGGATCGCTCAAAGGAGTTTCTCAGGCATGAATAACCTGCATCGCGAACTGGCCCCCATTTCGAGCGCCGCGTGGGCGCAAATCGAAGAAGAGGTCGCCCGCACGTTCAAGCGCACTGTGGCCGGTCGTCGCGTCGTCGACGTCAAGGGCCCGGGCGGTCTGGCGCTCGCGGGCGTCGGAACCGGTCATCAGAAGGCCATCGACGCCCCGCTCGACGGGGTGAGCGCGCGTCAGCGCGAAGTCCTGCCGCTGGTGGTGCTGCGCGTGCCGTTCGAGCTTTCGCGCGAAGCCATCGACGATGTCGAGCGCGGCGCGAACGACTCGGACTGGCAACCGGCCAAGGACGCCGCGATCAAGCTGGCGTACGCCGAAGACCGCGCGATTTTCGACGGCTACGAAGCGGCCCGTATCACGGGCGTGCGCGAGGGCACCTCGAATCCCGTGCTGCCGCTGCCGCAGAACATCGCCGACTACCCGACGGTCATCGCCAAGGCGCTGGAGCAGCTGCGCCTGGAAGGCGTCGACGGCCCGTACAGCGTGCTGCTCGGTGCCGACGCCTATACCGCAGTGGCCGAAGCCAACGATCAGGGCTACCCGATTCTGGAACACATCGGCCATATCGTGAGCGGCGAGATCATCTGGGCGCCGGCCATCGATGGCGGCTGCATCGTCTCGACGCGCGGCGGCGACTACGAAATGCACATCGGTCAGGACGTCTCCATCGGCTACCTGGATCACACGGCGACGACCGTTCGCCTGTATCTGGAAGAGACCTTCACGTTCCTCATGCTCACGGCCGAGGCGGGGGTTTCGGTGGGCAGTGCGAAGCCCGTCGGTGCGAAGAAGAAGTCGAAGTAACGCGCGTGAATTACTGAGGGAAAAAGTCAAACGGCTGAGGCGGAAAATCCGCACTCAGCCGTTTTTCATGGCGGCGCCATGGCGTCATGACGACGCCGTGACCGATCAGTTGGCGGCGGGCGACGATGCCGCTTCGGAGGCGGCCCGCGGGGTTGCGCCGGTGCTCGACTCCCCACCTGTGCCGCCCATGCCGTCCCTTGGCTTCTCGACAATCACGCGACGGTTATCGCGTGCAATGACCTTCATCGGCAGGCCCAGCGTCTGGAGCACCGTGAACTTCTCCGGATCCACCAACGCGAGCGCTTTCGGGGCCGCCATCCAGACGTCGACAAATTTCGCCAGCGTCGGCACCCAGCTATCCGGGGCCTGCGAGATGCCGAATTCCAGTTCGTCCTGCACCGCGACCATGATCATCGGCTGACGCAGGTAGTACGGCATGGTGTGATCGAGCGTGCCGACCGAGTAGAACGGTGTGTCCGGCCCCAGTCGATCCATTTCCGCGCGCACGGCCGGCACCAGGTCCACCCCCGAGCTGCCGCGCCCGAACGCCTCGTGGCCCGAGCCGCCGATCATCGTGAAAGCGAGCCACGTCGCCGCGAAAGCGACCAGCGCCTGCTTGGTGCTGCGCGTACTGAGCCAGCGCGTGATGCCGATGCCGATCAGGCCGACGACGCTCGCTGCGTACAGGTAGTTCGTGAAGGCGTGATAGGCCTCGACCGGATTACGGCTGTCCGAATGATGCGACAGGAATACCACGCCGGTGACGATCGTGGCGACGAACAACACGGCGGACACCGGGAGATGCCTGCGCAGCGATTCACGCGTCATGCCCGCCAGTCCGAGGCCGAACAGCATGGCGATGGCCGGCACGATCGGCAGCACGTACGAGATGAGCTTCGAGTGCGAGACCGAGAAGAAGCAGAAGATGAACACGGCCCAGACCGTAATCATCAGCACGGGACGGAAACCGTTCGCCTGACGCGGCACCGCGCGCGACCCCGCAACGGCGCGCGGAATCATCGACAGCCATGGCAGGAAGCCGACGAGCAGCACCGGCACGAAGTACCACAATGCGCCTGGGCGATGATGGTCGGGCTTGAGGAAGCGATTGAAATGCTCGTTGATGAAGAAAAAGTCGAAGAACGACGGGTTACGCGACATCACCGCGGCAAACCACGGTACCGTGACCGCGAGCAATACGATCAGGCCGCTGACGAGATGCAGACGCTTCCACAGCGCCCAGTCGCGCGAAATCAGCGTGTAGATGACCAGCACCGCACCCGGCAGGACCACACCGATCAGACCCTTGGACAGGATCGACAACCCCATCGCGGCCCAGCACAGCCACATCCAGTTGCGTGTTTGCGTGTCGGTGAGTCCCGGGCGTTGCGCGAGGAGCAGCGAGCACAACACCAGCGTCATCATGAACGACAGGCCCATGTCGAGCACGTTGAAGTGGCCCAGCAGGCTCCACAGCGGCGCGCTGGCCAGTGTGAGCGCCGCAAAGAAACCGGCGCGGGCGTTGAATACGCGGCGGCCCGTATAGCCGACGAGCAGCACGCCGCCGAAGCCGGTCAGTGCCGTCCAGAGACGGGCCTGCCAGTCGCCCAGCCCGAAGATCATGAACGTGAGGGCGTTCATCCAGGTCTGGAGCGGCGGCTTTTCGAAGTACAGATAACCGTTGTAGCGCGGCGTGACCCAGTCGCCGGTCGCGAGCATTTCGCGGGCCATTTCAGCGTAGCGGCCTTCGTCGCTCGGAATCAGGTGACGAGCGTTCAATACGCCGAACCAGACCAGCGCGAACATTGCCAGCAGCCATAGCAGGGCGGTGGGAGAAATCGGCCAGGGCTCTAACCCGGCGTCACGTTGAGGGCGTGTGGACATGAATGCGAGGCTTCCGGTCTTGATGAGTGAAGGGATGGATGGGGCGATGACGGGGGCTAAGCGTTGGACGATGGCGTGGAATGGGGCGCCTGAGCGGCCGTGCGCCCGGCGCCGGCATGCGCGTCGGGGTTGGGCAGCGTGACGCGCACGTGCAAGCCGCGCGGCGTCTCGGGGCGGGCATCGGTTAGCGTGACCTGTCCATCGAGCCGGTCGACGATGGCCCGCACGATGGCGAGCCCCAGGCCGGTCCCTTCGCCCCCGTGTTCGCGCGGTTCGCGATATTCGGTGGCACGGTAGAACGCGTCGAACACGCGCTCTCGCTTGTCGGCGTCGATACCCGGTCCGGAGTCGATCACGTCGATGACCACGTCGCTGCCGGTCGCGGACAGCCGAACGGAGACCGTGCCGCCTGCGGGCGTATAGCGCACGGCGTTGCCGACGATATTGCCCAGCAGTGTGACGATGTCGCGTTTGGACCCTGCCACGCGCAGTTGCGAACGACCCGGCGTGCTCGACGTGGCATCGACGAGATCGAGCACGAGTTGCTTGCGATCGGCCAGCACGAACACGTCTTCGAGCGCTTCATGCACGGCGGGCAGCAGGGTCAACGGCGTTGCCGGCACGCTCGGCGCACTCTGGGCGCGCGCAAGCGTCAGCAATTGTTCGATCAGCGTGCGCGTGCGGTGCAGGCCGCTCTTGAGCTTGGTCAGACGGTTGCGCGTTTCCGTGTCGAGGGCCGTCGGCGCCAGCGCCCGGTCGAGGTTTTCCGACTGAATGACCAGCGCCGTGACGGGGGAGCGGAGTTCGTGGGCGGCGTCGGCCACGAAACGGCGTTGTTCGTCGAGCGCCTTGTCCAGCCGGGACAGCAGACGGTTGATCGATACGATGAACGGCTCGATTTCCGTGGGCGCGCCCTGTGTGTCCAGACCTCGCAGGTCGGTGTCGCGGCGCTTGTCGACTTCGGCGGCCAGTTGCTGGACCGGACGCCACGCGCGCCGCACCGTCAGGACGATGGCGGCAATGAATAGCGGTACGAGCCCGACGATAGGCAGCGCGGTGCGCAGCCCGCTGTTGCGCGCGATCTCGTTGCGGCCTTCCGTGGGCTGGGCGACCACGATGCGCAAGTCCGGTCCGATGGTGCGCACGAAGGCTCGCCACGTATGGTCGCCGGTATTGACCGTGTGGAATCCGTCGGACAGCGTCACGGGGAACGTGCCGCCAAGGCGCTGGACGGTGAGGCGGTAGTCGTGATCCTGAATCGGCAGGCCATGCATGGCATGGTCGGCGCCGGCCAGATTGCGCGTGTCGACGAGCGCGGCGAGTTGCAGCAACTGATCGTCCTGAAAGCGGTAGGCTTCGCGAAACGCCGCCGCATACGAGACCACGCCCGCGACGATGGCCAGCCCCAGCGCGCAGGCGCACAGGGTGACCACCAGCCGCGACTGCAACGAACGCATCATGCCTTGGGCACCAGCCAGCCCGCGCCACGGATATTGCGGATGACGTCAGCGCCGAGCTTCTTGCGGATCGAGTGGATGAGGAAGTCGATCATGTTGCTCTCGATCTCTTCGCCCCAACCGTACAGGCGGTGCTCCAGCGCGTCGCGCGAGAGGATCGTGCCCGGACGCAGCATCAGGGCGTGCAGCAACGCGTATTCGCGCGCCGAGAGCACGCAGCTGTTTTCGCCGTAGGTCGCCTGATGGGTGGCCGGATCCAGCGCGAGTGCGCCGTTGGTCAGAACCGGAACGGCCACCCCGGCGTGACGCCGAATGACGGCGCGCATGCGGGCGAGCAGTTCGCCCACCTCGAAGGGCTTTACGACGAAATCGTCGGCCCCGAGATCGAGGCCCTGAATGATGTCTTCTGCGCCGTCCCGGGCCGTCACGACGATGATCGGCGTGCGTCCGCCCGCACCGCGATGGGCGCGAAGGACTTCCCAGCCGTCGCGCCCGGGCAGACCGAGGTCGAGCAGCATGAGGTCGTAGGCATGAGCGGCGAGCGCCGCGAGCGCGGCATCGCCGTCGCGACACCAGTCGGCCGCATAGGAGGCGTCCTTGAGCGCCTGCATCATGGCCTCACCGATCATGGCATCGTCTTCTACTAGCAATATCCGCATGGTTTTCCGTACGCATTCCGACGTGGCCGCATCCGCCTACGCCTAATCCTTGCCTGCCCCCGGAGGACGGCACGGGCGCACGATAGCGCGCGAAACTTAGGAGAAACTTAGTCGGCACGGAGGCCCGCTCGCGCGACTATGCCATGCAAACTCTTCAGCAATCAATGACTTGGCGAAGCTTTCTCACGTAATGGTTACCGCCGTGGATCGGCAGTGATCGCACGTGAACCGGCCGGCAAGAACGCCGGCGCGGTCGATTAGGGTGATTTCCCAAGGCGCAGATCGTATAGATCTGCGCGGCACGGCATGGGTCATTGCGCACGCAAGGTCTTTGCGGCCGCGACCATGTTTTGCAGCGCCGGGATGACTTCGGCCCACTGGCGGGTCTTCAGTCCGCAATCGGGATTGACCCACAGCCGCTGTGCCGGAATCCGCTCGGCGGCGAGGCGCATGAGCTTCACCATGTGTTCCTGCGTTGGAATGTTGGGCGAGTGGATGTCGTACACACCCGGTCCGATATCGTTCGGGTACTGGAACGAATCGAACGCGTCGAGCAATTCCATGTCCGAGCGCGAGGTTTCGATGGTGATGACATCGGCGTCCATGTCGGCAATGGCGCCGAGAATGTCGTTGAACTCCGAATAACACATGTGCGTATGAATCTGGGTGTCGTCCTGCACGCCGTTGGCCGTGATGCGGAATGCCTGAACCGCCCAGTCCAGATAGTGCTGCCATTGCGCGCGCCGCAGCGGGAGGCCTTCGCGCAGCGCGGCTTCGTCGATCTGAATCACCCGCACGCCGGCGCGCTCCAGATCGAGGACTTCCTCGCGCATGGCAAGCGCAAGCTGCAAGCAGGAGACGGCGCGCGGCTGATCGTCGCGCACGAACGACCAGTTCAGGATCGTCACCGGTCCGGTCAGCATGCCTTTCATCGGCTTGCTGGTGAGCGACTGGGCGTACAGAATCCACGCGACGGTCATGGCCTTGGGGCGGCGAATGTCTCCGAACATGATCGGCGGCTTCACACATCGCGATCCGTAAGACTGCACCCAGCCGAACTGGCTGAACGCGTAGCCTTCGAGTTGCTCGCCGAAGTATTCGACCATGTCGTTGCGCTCGGCTTCACCGTGCACCAGCACGTCGAGCCCCAGCGCTTCCTGTTCGCGCACGCTGCGCTCGATTTCCCGTTGCATGGCGGCGACGTAGCCGGCGTGGTCCAGTTCGCCCGACTTGAACTGGCTGCGTGCGTTGCGGATCTCGGCCGTCTGCGGGAACGAGCCGATGGTCGTTGTCGGATAGCGAGGCAATTTGAGTTTCGCGGCTTGCTTCGGCGCCCGCTGCGCGTACGGGTGCTGACGGCGGCCCAGTGCGGCGTCCAGGTTTTCGACGGCGGCCTTGACGGCCGGGTTATGCACGCGCGGCGACGCACGCCGGCTCGCGATGGCGGCAGCATTGGCGGCCAGCTCGGCCGCGACTGCGTCCCGGCCGTCGTTGATGGCGCGGGCCAATACGTCGACTTCGGCGAGCTTCTGGCGGGCGAAGGCGAGCCAGGACCTGATCTCGGCGTCGAGCTTGGATTCGCTCTCGAGATCGACCGGCACGTGCAACAGCGAGCAAGACGGGGCGATCCACAGACGCTCGCCTAGTTGCCCGGCCACTGGCGTGAGCCAGTCGAGCACGGCGTTCAGGTCGGACTTCCAGATGTTGCGTCCGTCGACTACGCCCAGCGACACGACTTTGTCGGCCGGAAGGGCGGCAATGACGGCGGCGACTTCGTTTCGCGCGTTGATCGCATCGATATGCAGCCCGTCGACCGGCAGACGGCACGCGAGCGGGAGGTTGTCCTGCAATTCACCGAAGTACGTGGCGAGCAGACATTTGACCGGCGCGGCGGCGAGCGCGGCGTAGGCGGTCTCGAACGCTTCGCGCCACCCGGCATCGAGTTCGGTGACGAGGATCGGTTCGTCGATCTGCACCCATTCGACGCCTTGTGCGGCGAGCGTCGTCAGGAGTTCGACGTAGACGGGCAGCAGCCGGGACAGCAGGGCGAGCCTGTCGCTGTCGTCCTTCGTCTTGCCAAGCCACAGATACGTGAGCGGGCCGACAATGACCGGCTTGGCCCTGACACGGGCGGCGCGGGCTTCGGCGAGTTGTTCGACCAGACGCGAGGCGTCCAGCGCGAACGTCGTGTCCGCGACGAACTCTGGCACGATGTAGTGGTAATTCGTATCGAACCACTTTGTCATTTCGCCGGCGGCGACACCACCACAGCACTCGGCATGAGTGTCGGCGTGCGCCGCCGAACGGCCGCGCGCCACGCGGAAGTAGTTGTCCAGCACGTCGCCGTGGAAATCCTTTACGCGCGCGGGCAAGTTACCCAGCGTGAAGCTCATGTCGAGCACCTGGTCGTAGAACGAGAAGTCGCCGACCGGCGTCAGATCCAGCGCCGCCTGATCCTGCCAGTGCCGCAAGCGCAGCGATGCCCCCAGCGCCTTGAGCGCGTCGCGCGACGATTGTCCCTTCCAATACGCTTCCTGCCCGAACTTCAGTTCACGCTTCGCGCCGATGCGCGGAAATCCCAGATTGTGTGTCTTTGCCATGTGCTCTATTGACGCTTGCCGCCCGATGAGTGAAACCGTGGCGTCGATCATAGAGACTTCGAAGCATGAATGAAAATGGTCTTATTTGCGATTAACGTTAATTCTATTCATGTGAAAGGGCGCACGGCGGTGCGAGCGCGCTTGCGACGTCCTGAAGCACGTCGATCAGTGCGAGCGCCGCCTGACTGGGCGCGTGCCCATGCAGCACGCCGACCGTCGGCGCGACGTGCGAGAACCGCTAACCGAAATCATGCAGCGATGCCACCAGTGGCGAGCGGGCCACGCCCAACCGGGACGCAAGAAACAGACACGGCATGGCCTGTGCCGTACTGGCGTTGGTCATCAGCGTGACCGATTCCATGACGATGCGCGGCAATGGCAGTCCCCGATGCGCGAATTCCGTGTCGATGGCGCGGCGCATCGGCGTGCCGGGCGGCGGCACGATCCAGGGGTAGCGCGCGGCGTCGGCCCAGCCGGGCGAAGCATGCGCAACGAGAGGATGGTGACGCGCACCGAACACGCGCACATCGTCGTCATACAGCGCAACGACACCGAATCCCGCATTCATGGCTGTCTCGTCCAACCGGCAAATCAGCAGGTCGATCTCGTGCCAGTGTGCGCGCGGCAGCAGCCGATCGAGCGTTTCTTCCAGCAGATTGATACGAAGCGCCGGCCCTGTGCGCTCCAGTCGGGCGAGCGTTTGCGGCATCAGCACGCTCGCCATGCCAGGCAGGATGCCGACGTTGACGGGTTTGGCGAGCCCGTCGCGCAACGCCTGCATGGCGGGGGCCACGCTCGCGAGGTCGGTCAGCATGCGTTCGGCCCGTTCGAGCAGTGCGTCGCCGTAGGGCGTAGGCGTCACGCGACGCGTGGTGCGCTCGAACAATGCCACGCCAAGGGCCTGTTCGATTTCGCGCAACCACTTTGACAGTGCCGGCTGCGTGATCGCGGCGGCCTCCGCGGTGCGCGCGAAACTGCGCGTGCGTCCGAGCCAGCGCAGTGTCTCGAGATCGCGGATCCGGAGTTTTCGAAGTACGGCGGGAATCCGGCGTGCGAGCGGGCCGGTGTCATCGGGCGAAGGGTTCTTGCTGTCGCTCATGGGGAAAACGGGAAAAGGGCGCCGGGAGGTGAGGTTGCGAAAGGTTGCCGCGCAATTAATGTCAATTTGGTAATGAATATAGCGCGACTTTTCATCGATGGGTGCTGAGTCCCGGCGAATAATGAGACTCCCATCCGGTAGCGGGCGCATTGAAGACGCCAGCACCTCATCAGGAGCGAGACGCATGACAACACGCAATCCCCCATCCCCCGACGCGCAGTACGACACGATCCGGCGCGATGCATCTGCCGGCCCACGCGCATCCCGGCGCGACTTCCTCAAGCAGGCGGGTGCAGCCGTCGCCTCGGCCGGACTGGTGCCGTCCGCCATGGCAGCCCCGGCGCGCGAACACCAACGCGAGCCCGCGCCCGACGGCTACGTCATGCCGCAAGAGCCGCCAGCGGTCGCGCCGAAGGGGTACAACATTCTTTTTATCCTGACCGATCAGGAGCGGCACTTCGACAAATGGCCATTCCCCGTGCCGGGGCGCGAGCGCCTGCGCCGCGAGGGCGTGACGTTCGTGAACCACCAGATCGCGGCGTGCGTTTGTTCACCGTCGCGCTCCGTGATCTACACGGGCCAGCACATCCAGCACACCGGCGTGTTGGACAACTGCGGGATTCCATGGCAACCGGACATGTCGACCGATCTGCGGACGATCGGCCACATGATGCGCGACGCCGGCTACTACGCCGCCTATCTGGGCAAATGGCACCTGAGCGGCAAACTGCATCACAACCACACGCCGTACGACACGCCGACGCAAGAGTACAACGCGCTGCTCAAGTCATATGGTTTCGACGATTATTTCGGCGTTGGCGATCTGATCGGGCGCGTGCGTGGCGGCTACACGTACGATGGCCTGACGACGTCGTCGGCCGTATCGTGGCTGCGGGGACGAGGGGCGCAACTGGCGAGCGAACAAAAACCGTGGTTCATGGCGGTCAATCTCGTCAATCCGCACGACGCCATGTTCCTGAATACCGATCCGGCGGGTATCGATACGCAGAACGCCAGCGGGCCGACGCTGGGCAACGCGCGCCCGCCGAAGGACGCGATCTACGACGCCCATTGGAACGTGCCGCTCGCCGCGACGCGCAAGCAGGCATACGACGCCCCGGGGCGTCCGGCGGCGCACGGCGTCTACAACGCATCGGAGGGGGTGCTCGTCGGCGACTATCCGCTCGACGACGCACGGCTTCAGGTCTACCAGGACTATTATTTCAACTGCATTCGCGATTGCGATACCCATGTGGTGACGTTGCTCGACACGCTGCGCGAGCTTGGCATCGACAAGAACACCATTGTGGTGATGAGTGCAGATCACGGCGATCACGTCGGTGCGCACAAGCTGGTCGGCAAGGGACCCACGACCTATCGCGAGCAGAACCACGTGCCACTGGTCATCCGGCATCCGGCGTATCCCGGTGGCAAGCAATGCGCCGCGCTCAGTTCACACCTGGACATCACGCCCACGCTGCTTGGGCTCACCGGACTCGACGCCGCCGGCATCGCCCGCGTGGCGGGCACCGCGGCGCGGGGCCACGACCTTACGCCATTGCTCGGGCGTGCGGATCGGCAGGCGGTCGATGCGGTGCGTCCGGCGGCCCTCTTCAACTACGCCATGCTGCTGTTCTACGACAGCGAGTGGCTTGCCCAGGAGTACGCCACCTTGCGGCACAAGGGCATGCCGGTCGAAGAGATTCACCGGCGCGTGATTGCGCGTCAGCCGGACTTCCGGCATCGCGGCATGATTCGCAGCGTGTTCGACGGGCGCTACCGGTTCTCGCGCTACTTTTCGCCGACGCAATTCAATCGGCCGACATCGCTCGAAGCGCTGTTTGCCCATAACGACGTGGAACTGTACGACTTGCATTCGGACCCGGCCGAGTCGAACAATCTGGCGCTCGACCGGCGTCGCAACGGGCCACTGCTGCTCGCAATGAACGCGTTGCTCAACGAGCGTATGGATGCCGAGGTTGGCGAGGACCGTCCCGACGTTCTGCCGATTCGCGACGGGCGCGTGCACTTCACGTTCGAGAAGGCCGCCGGATGACTTGACGGTAATCCTCATGCGTTGGCGATCATGCGTTGGCGAGGCGGGCGGCATCGGTGGTACGCTCGTGCGTGCGCCCGCGCAGGGCGCGGCAGGGTCATCTGCCCCCTTGCATGCGTGTCATCGTGTCATTCGTTTTTGCCAACGCCATGAACAAACGTGATTTCCTCGCCGGTGCAGTGGCACTCGGCGCGTCGGTGCCGGGGCTTGCCAAACCGCTCGCTTCGGCGAATGCGTCCGTCGCGCCGGTCTCGACACCGCTCGTCACCGTCTCCGGCGCTATCCAGCGTCATAACCGGGGGCCGGTCGATCCGGCGTTGGACCAGCTTTTTCACAAGCAACTGGTGAACTTCGATGCCGGCTATGCGTTCGACTTCGCGATGCTGACCCGCTTGCCGGCGCAGACGATTCGCCCGACGCTCGAGTACGACGCCAGGCCGCATACACTGCGCGGACCGCGTCTGGTCGACGTGCTCGCGCAGGCAGGCGTGCCCACCAATCCCCTGACGCAGGTCCTGTTGCGTGCGCTCGATGGGTACGTCGTGGCGAGTACGCTGGGACAGGTGCGCGAGTACGGCTTCCTGCTTGCGACCCATATCGACGGCAAACCACTCGCGCTGGGCGGACTCGGGCCGTTGTGGGCCGTCTACGATCCGGCCGGGATTGCCGCGCTGGCGGGCAAACCGCTCAAGGAGCGGTTCGCCCTTTGCCCGTGGGGCGTGTATCACATTCAGGTCAATGCGGTGTCGTAACGTGACCGGCCCGCCGGAGTGTCAGTGAGACGTCGGCCGTCCGGGCAGCCCAGGCGCGAGCGGCGGGGGATCGATGGCCTGATAAGGGTTCAGACGCCCCGGCAGTTTGACCGGATCGAGTTTGTCGACGTCTTCGTGCAAAATGCGGCGGATTTCCAGAATGGCCTGCGGGGTCTCCTGCACGCTGTGCCCCGCGACGATCACACGCTCGGATTGGGCGCCTGCCAGATGGGCGCTTGTGTAAGGCACCACGCCGTCGGTCGACGCTTCCAGAGGGCCTTTGGCGCTTCGCCGCGCGATGATCGAGTGATACTGCACCGACGGTGAAATCTTCAGCCCGGCGGCAGCCACCACATAGGGGTCGTTGTCGCGCAATTGATCGATGCTGTTGGGCACATATCGCGTCTTGCCTTCGGACGGATCGTCCTCCGAGCCGGTCGCGTAGTGCAGCACGTCGTCGATGCCCGAGAGCAGCGTGACCGGCAGCCGGATCAGATTCGAGATCCAGCGGCCCAGCCGGTTGCGGGCGAACGGCGTTCCCCGATGCGGTGCGGCAATGAAGATGGCCCGCTCGAATTGAGGGACGGGTCTGAAGTCGAACAGCGGGTCGAGCCGGTCGCGCGCACGGTCGATCTGGTCGTCGTTGAGGCGGTAGTCGTTCTGGAAGGCTTCCCACAGATCGTGGTCCGAACTCGACACCATCAGTCGCGCGATCACGCCGCCCATACTGTGCCCGATGATCACCGCATCATGCGACGCCGCCGACAGACCGTCCGGATCGAAGTGCCTGAGCGTTGTCTCGAACGCGTTGCGGATCGCCATCGCGTTCACGAGAATCGGCGCATTCGTGGGGTAATAGACCTGCCAGACTTGGAAATGCTCGCGCAGCGTCGCGTCGCCCTGAATCTCGTTGGCCATGTTGACCCACGCTTCGGGGCTGCTCGCCAGGCCGTGCAGCATGAGAATGACGCGGCGGCCCGGATCGAAGGGTTGCATCAGATAGATGTGGGGACGCACGATGCCCCGGTCGCGTCCGAACAGCGTGCGCAGTGACTGCTCCGCAAAGCCGGAGCGGGCGAGCCACAAGCCATAACCGGCAGTGAAATTGCCGGCCAGCGGCACCAATTGATGGTTTAGTTCGACCGACGACTGCCGGTACGGATCGTAGGCGACGAGCGTGGCGACCTGCGTCGTGAGCACTTCTTCCCGCGTGGTGCCCGTAAAGCGCAGCAACAGCGTGATCGAAGGCGAGGGCATTTCGCTGAACACAGGCCCGGCGTCAGGATCGGTGGCGCGACGGAAGTCGCGCGCCGCGTGGCTCTCGCGGGCGTTGCGCGAGGTGGCGCCGCCGCGCTCGTCACCGGCTTGCCCCGATTGGGGGAGGCCGGGCGCGGGGCCGGTCGCCGCATCCCCGCGTGGCGCCGCGTTGCGATTGGCAGCCGCCAGCGCGTCCGCTGCCGACTTCTCGTCGAGTACGGCCACGAGTTCCGCGCCGAAGCCGTCCCGGCGATATGGGCTTCTCAGCCCGGCGAACGACAGTGTGGATGCAGGCAGCACTTCGCGCGGCTGTGTGCGATTGTCCGCGAAGCGCACGCTGCTGGCATCGACGGGCAGCGTCCAGCCGGCGATCTTGTCACTGCCGGTTTGCTGCACCCGCCGGAACAACGCGACGGAAAAGTTCTGCACCGCGTAGTTGTAGTAGTCGCGGACCTGTGTCTGGCGATCCTCGAAGGCGCGATCGCTCGACGGCCGGTCGCTGTAGAACAGATACGCATACGCGTAGCGCGCCGAGCGCAGCCACAAGTCGAACTGTGCGTCGTTCCATTGCTTGTCGCCGGGCGATGTCTGCGCGATGGCCAGTTGCATCGAAATCTCGGCCATGGCCGCGAGACGCCGGTCGACGTCGATTTCCCTGGCGCGTCCCAGTGCGTCGATGCAGTCGAGCGAGGTCCTGGCACAAATGGTGTCGTCCAGTCCCGCCACCCGAATCGTTTCGTCGGTCGACGCGCTGAGCTTGCCCGTGGATAGAATGTCGCCGCGTTTCATGGCGATGTACTGCTCAGGGCCGAGCGAGCGAACCTCGACCATCGCGCAGCCCGACAGCGCCGTGAGCCAGACGACGGCGGCGAGCATGCCGGCGCGACGAAGGCCGGGGGCCAAGTGCCGGCGCTTCATGGCGTCACCTTCGGATCCTCGCCCGGCACACCTTCGCGGATGCGCGTCGAGAATGCCGGCGAATCGCCCGCAGCCAGCGCGCGTTGCACGAAATTGCCGCGCTCCTGCAACTGGGCATAGGTGAAGCCCGGCGTGAGGCCGCCCTGATCGTAGGCGTACTCGGCAAAATAGCCGGAGAGCAGCAAACGGTAGTCGAGCGGGAGTCCCGGCGCGATGAGGCGGGCGATCTCGAACACGATGGTCGTGCAATTGCTCGTGAGAGTGTTGTACCAGGCCGGTTCGCTGTCGAGCTCCTCAGCGCGTTCCAGATAGCCGAGGAAGACCTGGCGCAGCGCGTTGGGCGGAATATTCAGCCGGTAGAGATACGTCGTCTCGCCGCGCACGTTGCTGCGCACACGCAGGATGTCGCGTTCGTCGGCGGCGACGAGCGTCGCTTCGAAGTCCTTGAAGAAGCCGCCGACGGCGGAGAACCTCTGCCCCTGCTTCTTGCGGATCTCGATGGAGAACACGACGCGCTTGCCGTCCGAGAAGCCGAACGACACCAGTGTGTGGGCGATGGCGGGACCCATCCAGTACGACAGGACGAGATCGGCACTCACGAGGTTGTCGAGATCGTATTCCCGGGTCTCCCAGCGGGGCGTGAAGTCGGTCGCCGTGCGCCATTCGAAGTTGCGCACGTTGTGCAGCGTGACGTGCGAGCCGTCGACATGAGAGGTGAGGCGCTGGGCAACGTCGGTGGCCCAGACGCGGTCGTTGGACGGCCGGATCGTCTGCCACCATCCGGCCAGCACGACCATTGCGATCAGAAAGCCCAACGGCCAGCCCTTGAGCGGCACGCCCGCACGCACGCGCAGCAATGCGATCACGGCGGCGACGCCGAGTCCTACCCACAACGCGATGACGAGATATCGGACCGGCGCCGGACCGGGGCACCGGTAGCCGAGGGCCATGGCGCCCCAGGCGCAGGCGCCCAGCACCAGCAGCGCGAGAAACGCGCGCAGGACATAGACGTACCACGCGAGGTGTTGGCTGGCGAGCGCGTCGCCAGCGTGGGATTGCAGTTGCAGCATATTTCGCAGAGGTCGATTCGGGCGGGCACCTCGCCCGGCGGCGCGGCGAGCTTGCCGCCGCCGCGCTATTGCGTCGCCAGCCGCTCGGCCCAACCCGCGCGGCGTACCACCCATTTTTCCAGTTCAGCGCCGAAGAATACCAGCAGACCGGCGCCAAAGACTTCCAGCCATTCGCGCGGATTGAGCGGGGACGAGCCGAAGGTCGTTTGCATGAACGGCACGTAGGTGTAAATCGCCTGAAGGATCAGACAGGCGGCGATCGTCATGAGCGCCACCCGGTTGCCGAACAGGCCCTGCCAGCCGATCGACGAGCCGAAGATCGAGCGGCTGCTGATCAGGTAGAACATCTCGGCAACGACCAGTGCATTGACGGCCATGGTGCGGGCCGCTTCCACGCTGGCGCCGTTGCGCCATTCCAGATAGAACAGCCCGAAGGTGCCGATCATCATCAGAACGGACACGAGCGTGACGCGCCACACGAAGAACCAGGAGAGCAACGACGCGCCGGGTGGGCGCGGGGCGCGTGTCATGATGCCCGGTTCGGCCCGCTCGAACGCCAGTGCGAGGCCCAGCGTGCTGGAGGTCACCATGTTGATCCACAGCACCTGCGCCGGCGTGAGCGGGACGACGCCCAATGCCAGCATGACGCCGGCAATGACCACCAGCGCCTCGCCGCCGTTGGTCGGCAGCATGAACAGGATGAATTTCTTGAGGTTGTCGTAGACGCCGCGTCCCTGACGCACCGCCTTGGCGATGCTCGCGAAGTTGTCGTCCGTGAGCACGATGTCGGCGGCCTCCTTGGCCGCTTCCGTCCCTTTGAACCCCATCGCCACGCCAACGTCCGCCCGCTTGAGCGCCGGGGCGTCGTTCACGCCGTCGCCGGTCATGGCGACGACCTGACCGTCGTCCTGCAACGCCTGGACGAGACGCAGCTTATGTTCGGGGCTCGCGCGTGCGAAGACGTCGATCTCCAGCGCGACGCGCCGCAACTCGGCGTCGTCCATGAGCGCGACCTCGGCGCCGGTGACGGCCGGTTTGCCCACGCCGATGTCGAGTTGCGCGCCGATGGCCTTGGCCGTTTCGGCGTGATCGCCGGTAATCATCTTCACGCGAATGCCCGCGCGGTGACATTGCGCTACCGCGGCGATCGCCTCGGCACGCGGCGGATCGATGATGCCGACGAGGGCGAGCAACGTAAAGCCGCCTTGCACGTCGCCGAACTCAAGCCGCGTGCCCGCCGGTTTCGCTTGCCGGAATGCCAGCGCCAGCACCCGAAGTCCCTGCGCGGCGGTGTCGGTCACCATACGCCGCCAATAGTCGATGTCCACGGGGCAGACCGGTGCTCCGCCAGGCGTGACGATCTGGTGGCTGCACATCTCGAAGATACGTTCGGGCGCGCCTTTGACGAAGAGCCACGGCGTATCGCTACTGTCGGTGTGATAGGTCGCCATGAAACGGTGCTGCGATTCGAAGGGAATGGTGTCGAGGCGCGGCCATTGGGCTTGCAGCGACTCGCGCGTCAGGCCCGCCTTGGCGCCGAGCACAAGCAGCGCGCCTTCGGTCGGGTCGCCTTCGATGCGCCAGTGGCCGTCGGGGTCCTGGAGCAGGCGCGCATCGTTGCAGAGGCCGCCCGCGCGGGCGGTCAGACCCAGCTCCGGATGGCGCGCGAGGTCGACATCCGCGCCGTCCAGCGAAAACTTGCCTTCGGGCACGTAGCCGGCACCGCTGACGTCGTAACGGTGGCCGGCGGCGACGACACGCTGCACGGTCATTTCGTTGCGCGTGAGGGTGCCCGTCTTGTCGGAGCAGATGACGGTGACCGACCCGAGCGTCTCGACGGCGGGCAGGCGTCGAACGATGGCCTTCTCGCGCGCCATGCGCTGCACGCCGCGCGCAAGGATCACCGTCATGATGGCAGGCAAGCCCTCGGGAATCGCGGAGGCGACGAGAGCGACCACGACCATGAACATCTCGCCCGCCGGTTCGCCGCGCCACAGCCAGCCCAGCAAGAAGGTCAGCACGGCGACGACCGCGATCGCGCCGGCGAGGCCGTGTCCGAAACGGTCGATCTGGCGCAGCAGCGGCGTGGTGCCGCTGTCGACATCGGTGAGCAGGTGATTGATGCGGCCAAGCTCGGTGTGCGCACCGGTCGTCACGACGATGCCCGTGGCCTGTCCGTACACGACCACCGTGCCGGCGTAGGCCATGCACCAGCGGTCCCCCAGTGCGGCGTCTTCCGCGCCCGGATCGAGGGTTTTTTGCACCGGCTCGGATTCGCCGGTCAGTGCGGCTTCGTCGACACGCAACTCACGCGAGGCGATGAGTCGCAGATCCGCCGGCACGCGGTCGCCGGACGCGAGGACCACGACATCGCCAGGGACGAGCGTGGTCGCGTCGATCTCGCTGCGCGTGCCGCCACGCATGACGGTGGCGTGGGGAGCGAGCATGCCGCGAATGGCCGCCAGCGCCGATTCGGCCTTGCCCTCCTGAACGAAGCCAATGAGGGCATTGACGATGACCGCCGCCATCAACACGGCGGTATCTAGCCAATGTCCGAGCAGCGCGGTAATGACTGCCGCGCCCATCATGGCGTAGAGCAGCACGTTGTGGAACTGGTAGAGCAGGCGCATCAGCGGACCGCGCCGGGCAGGCTCGGCGAGCCGGTTGGGGCCATAGCGGGAGAGGCGGGATTGCGCTTCGATGTCCGACAGCCCATCGGGGCCGGTCTGCAGCTCTCGCTGGGTCTGTTCGACGGAAAACGTGTGCCACGGCGGTGGCGATGAGGCGTTGTCGTCGCGGTGCATCATGGGCCCTCGGTGCGGCGGCAGCCGCGAAGGGGCTCGCGGCATGGCGCGTGGATCGACGAGACGATGGTGACTCCCGCGCAGCATAGCGTAAGTTAGGGCTCCGAGTGAAGCGGGGACCGGTACGCCGTCGGACACGATGCGGCTCAACGACGTCGCGGCCGGGCAGCTCCGCATGCTCGGCAAGGGATTCAGATACGGCGGTTCGTATCAGGCGCTGCTTTGTAAGACGACGCCGTGGCTGCGGGGGTGTCGCGGCAAGCGCATCGACGCCGCACATTGCTGCGCGCCGCCGTTGGTTGCCGGTGAGAGATGATGAGGGATGCGACCGGGAGGGCGGCGCAGGCGCCGAAGCGCCTCAGACCGGTTGGCGCGGGGACGAACGGCGAGGCGCAAGGCGTTTGGCGATACGGCCCAACGCCCGGACCTGCTGTGCGATCACGCCCGTGCCGTAGCGGCGCGAACGGCCGGCGGGCGCCGGCAACTGGTCGCGAATACCCGTCGGTTCGACGGTGCGCTCCCACGACGCCGTGCGAAACAGCATGTCCCACCACGGGAACAGCACGCCGAAATTGCAGCCGTAACGGGTGCCTTCGTGTCCGTAGCCAATCGCGTGATGGCGGCGATGGAACGTCGGACTCACGATCAGCCGTTCGAGCACCGGACCGTATGGCAGGCGTGCATTGACGTGCTGCACGCTTTGCAGGAAGTTGCCCACGGCCACGAGCACGACGTACTGCGCCGGCTGCACACCGATGAACAAGGCGATAGCGGCGAAAAATGCCGCCTGAACGATGTCGTCGAGGAAGTGGTTCCGATCGTCCGACCACAGCGACATCTGCTGCTGGCTATGGTGAACGGCGTGCAGTTCCCACCAGACGCCGAAGCGATGCTGCCAGCGGTGATACCAGTAGCCGGCGAAGTCGAGCACCGTCAGGTACATCAGGAACGACACGATGGGCCGGTCGGTCACGCCGGGGTACAGCCCGTCGAGATCGATACTCGGCAGCCCGTGGATCACCATCTGGCTCTGCAACTCGTTGAATACGGGTTGCAGCACCACGAAGAACAGCAGGTTCAGAATGCCGAGCTTGGCGATCCAGGTATAGATGACGTCGGCGCGCACCTGTTTGCGGTCTTGCCACTGTTCGACCGGGCGCAGCGCTTCGAGCGGACGCAGCAGTACATACGTCAGCCCGACCTGCATGACGCCGATGATGACCAGATAAAGAGCGTCGTAGATGTCGTCGTCGTATTCCATCAGGTTGAAGTGGAACAGCAGGGGCTGCACCACATCGACGTAAATGAGGGTCTGAACGGCGGAAATGCCGCTATCGACGAAATTGATGGCTTCCTGAATCATCTGTCGGCCCTGTCAGTCCGGATTCGGCGAGAGTACCGGAGCGCGATCGGCAAAGTAGATGCCATGCGGCGACCGGTTCACGGCAATGGTATCGACCAGCTTGCGTGAGGGCAGGTCGATCACGCCAACGTGGCGTGCAAATCGGAACGTTACCCAAAGATAGCGTCTATCGGCGGACAATTCCATATCGTCCGGCCCCGGCATCAGGCCGGTAATGTCGGCCACCTTGGTCAGCGTCTCGTAGTCGATGATGCTGATGGTGCTCTGCACCCGGTTGCTCACGGCAATGTGGCGGCCGTCGGAGAGCGAGCGGAAGTTGTGGGCACCGCGTCCGGTCTGGATGCGCTTGACAACTTTCTGCGCGCGCCAGTCCACCACGGCGACGTCGTCCTCGCCGGTCATGCCCACGAGCAGATACTTGTCGCCCGGTGTCATCCAAAGGCCCGCGGGCGTCTTGCCGACCGGCATGCGCCATTTCACCGACTGGGTCGCCAGATCGATGGCGGCCAGTTCGCCCGAATCCTGCAACGTAACGAAGACTGTCTTGCTGTCGGACGAGAAGGTCATGTGACTCGGTGTCCTGGCGAGCGGGATACGCCTGGCGACCGTGATGTTTTCGCCGTCATAGTGATAGAGGTCGACGCGATCCAGACGCAACGCGGCCGTGACGAACCACTTGCGATCGGGCGAAAAGCCGAGTTGATACGGATCGTCGATATCGGTCACCTGACGCTGAAGCTTGCCGGTGCCCGGGTCGAGGAACATCAGACTGTTCGAGACCGAATTGGCGACGATCAGCGAGCGCTTGTCCGGCGTGATCATCAGGTGATGCGGCTCCTTGCCCGTGGGCATGGTGCCGACGACCTTCCGGGTGGCCTGATCGATGAGAGACAACTGCGCCGCGCCGGAGTCGAGCACGATCACCGTGCCCGCATGGGCGGACGAAACGGGCAGCGCGAGGGGGGCGGAAGCCAGCAGGGAGAACGTCGCGACGGCGCGGGCGCGGCTAGTCAGCCAGGAAAGCCTGGATGGCCTGAAGGGCTTGGAAGAAAACACCATGAATGCCTAGGATGGGGCGAAAAACGGTGACGTTTGCCGGCAGATGGCCCCTGAGTCGCTCCAGAGCCGCCAACGACTACCGGCGATATACGTCGATTCTCACGTTAAACGCGTCAGGGCCCCCGTCCGTTGACAAGAAAATGGGACGAAATCCCAGGCACCCGGCAGGGCGGAGGGCCAGGGTGTCAGGGCGACGGCGTGTCGCTTTGGGCGGGACCATCCCATTGCACCAGCAGTTGCAAGGCTTCACGGGTCCAGTCGAGCCATTCCTGCTCGTAACGCACGCCCAGCCGCAGGATATGACGCTGGAGGGCGGCTTCTCGCGTGAGCGGCGCAGCGGTTTCGCCGTCCGGAAAATCGCGGGCTTCAATGGCGCGGTACGCTGCAAGTTTCTGGGCGTGCAAGGCGGCCCGGCGTGCCATTTCCGGTTGCAGGCCGAGCGGCCCGATAGCGGCGTCGGCCCGTAACCGGACCATGAGATCGTCGCGCAGATCGGAGGGATCGGTGCGTGTCGCGGCCCAGGCGAGCAGTTCGTCGCGCCCGGCATCGCGCACGCGGTAGACCCGCTTGCGGGTGCGCCCGCCATCCGGCGCGGCCGTCGACGCGATCCATCCCGCCGATTCCATGCGTGCCAGTTCACGGTAAATCTGCTGGTGCGTGGCGTGCCAGAAAAAGCCGATGGACTTGTCGAAGCGGCGCGCCAGGTCGTAGCCCGACGAGGGTTTTTCCAGCAGCGAGGTCATCAGGGCGTGGGCGAGCGGCATGCCCGGTAGTCTAGGGACTCTAATCGCACTATGCAACCTGTTGCATAGTCACTTGGGCGCTTAGAATCGTCGTCGAACTATGCAACCGGTTGCATAACGGGAAGCGCGGGAACGCCTCGACCCGAACCGGACTTCACCTGAACCCACGGCGCGCGCCGGACGATGAGCGAGACGAAGCGATGAGCGGCTATCCCCACCTGATGCAGCCTCTGGATCTGGGCTTTACCACCTTGCGCAACCGTGTGCTGATGGGCTCGATGCACATTGGCCTGGAAGAAGCCCGCAACGGCTTTGCCCGCATGGCCGAGTTCTATGCCGAGCGCGCCCGCGGCGGCGTGGCGTTGATGGTGACGGGCGGCATCGCGCCGAACGACGCGGGACGTCCCTACGCCGGTGGCGCGAAGCTCAGCACCGAGGAGGAGGCCGACAAGCATCGCGCGCTCACCCGGGCAGTCCACGCCGCAGGCGGCAAGATCGCCATGCAGATCCTGCATTTCGGACGCTATGCCTACCATCCCGATCTCGTCGCGCCCAGCGCGTTGCAGGCGCCCATCACGCCGGCCCGGCCTCGCGAACTGACGAGCGACGAGGTGGACGCCACCATCGACGACTTCGTGACCTGCGCCGCGCTGGCGCAACACGCCGGTTACGACGGCGTTGAGATCATGGGCTCCGAAGGCTATCTCATCAACGAGTTCATCGCGGCCCGAACGAACCATCGCACCGACGCCTGGGGCGGCAGTTTCGAGAACCGCATGCGCTTTCCGGTCGAAATCGTTCGGCGCGTGCGTGAGCGTGTCGGGCGCGAATTCATCATCATTTACCGGCTGTCGATGCTCGATCTGGTCGAGGGCGGCTCGACGTTCGACGAAGTGGCCGGACTCGCGCGCGCCATCGAAGCCGCCGGCGCGACGCTGATCAATACCGGCATCGGCTGGCATGAAGCGCGTATTCCGACGATTGCCACCAGCGTGCCGCGCGCGGCATTCGCCTGGGTGACGGGCAAACTCAACGGACATGTCGGCATTCCCCTGATTACGACGAACCGCATCAACATGCCGGAAGTCGCCGAGCGGATTCTGGCCGATGGCGAGGCGGACATGGTGTCGATGGCGCGGCCGCTGCTGGCCGACCCCGAGTTCGTGAACAAGGCCGCGGCCGGTCGCGCCGAGACCATCAACACCTGTATCGGCTGCAATCAGGCGTGTCTCGATCACACGTTCAGCGGCAAGATTACGTCATGCCTGGTCAACCCTCGCGCATGCCACGAGACGGAACTGCGCATCGAGACGGCCGGACGCCGGCGTCGCATCGCGGTCGTGGGCGCGGGACCGGCCGGGCTTGCCGCTGCAACGGTCGCGGCCCGGCGCGGCCACGAAGTCACGCTTATCGAGGCGGACGCAGAGATCGGCGGCCAGTTCAACATGGCCAAGCGAATTCCTGGCAAGGAGGAGTTCTTCGAGACGTTGCGCTACTTCAGTCATGAACTGGCGGCAAGCGGTGTGCATGTCAGACTCAATACGCGCGCCACCGTGGACTCGCTTGTCGGCGGCGGCTACGACGACGTTGTGCTGGCGACCGGTGTCGTGCCGCGTACGCCCGCCATCGAGGGGATCGACCATCCGAAGGTGCTCAGTTACGTCGACGTGCTGCGCGCAGGTGCGAAGGTCGGCAAGACAGTCGCGATCATCGGGGCGGGCGGCATCGGTTTCGATGTCGCCGAGTTCCTGACGCAGTCCGGACAAAGCGCTACGCTCGCGCCGGAGAAGTTCTACGCGCAGTGGGGCATCGATCCGTCTTACGCACATGCCGGCGGTCTGCTCGCACCAGTGCCGCAGACGTCGCCGCGCAAGGTCTATCTGATGCAGCGCAAAACGTCGAAAGTGGGCGACGGACTGGGCAAGACCACGGGGTGGATTCATCGGATTTCACTCAAGCATCGCGGCGTCGAGATGATCCCGGGCGTGACGTATCGCCGTATCGACGATGATGGCCTGCATGTCACCATTGACGACGTGCCGCACGTCCTATCCGTTGATAACGTAGTTTTGTGCGCCGGGCAGGAGTCATTGCGGGAATTGGCTGATGGTGTGCGCGCGGCCGGCGTGCGCGTGCATGTCATCGGTGGGGCCGATGTGGCGGCGGAACTCGACGCAAAGCGGGCCATCAAGCAGGGAACGGAGCTGGCTGTCGACCTATGACTCGACCTATAAGTTTAGGGAGCGACGCGGGGTGCGGCAGATCGATGTGAGACAATGACGGCTCGTGAATCACGCTGTTCGAAGGCGTTTTCACGATGCCAAGCGTACGTGCCAAGTGCCGGGCACGACGTTTCCGCGGCACGCTGCGGATCGCCACCGTTACGGTGCGCCGTCACGGTGTCTTCGCAGCGGCCTCAGTGGGAACCTGTACCGTGTGGCCTACGGTGTCATCGTCAATGAAGCGCAAGTTACTCTCGGCCGGTTCTTTCACCGGCCGTCTCCGGTTACAGAACCTCGCCGTTGTCTCCGCTGTCGTCATCCTTTGTAGCGGCCTGCTGGTCTTGGCCTGGGGAACTTACCGCCAGGCCACCGACGCCGAGCTTGCCCTCGAAGCGCTACGTGCCACCTTGCTGGCGATGGAGAAGGCGTCTGCCGAACGCGGGCCAGCGAATGCCGTGCTCGGTGCGGACCTCCCGCTCCCCGACGCGTCGGTTACCGCGTTGCGCAATGCCCGCGAGGCCACCAACGCGCGTCTCCAGGAATTGCTCTCGGCGCTCTCGTCGGACCGATGCGGTCAATGTGCGAGCAGCCTGCGCGCCGTGGAGCGGGCGCGGCTCGATCTGGCGGCCGCCAGTGCCAACGTCGACCTGCTGGTCCAGCGTCCGCGCGAGATGCGTAGCGACGCCGCCGTGCGCGACGCCGTCGATCGCATGGTGCGCGTGATCGCCGATTTCACGCCTGTTGCGTCGTCGCGTATCGACATCGTCTCGCGCGGCGCGCCTGGTGCACTGCATTACGTCATCCTCGCCCGTCTCGCTGCCGAGCTTCGCGAATACGCAGGACAACTCGGCTCGCACTTCACCGCCGCACTCACCACGCGCCAGACACTCACCGAAGCCGATCAGCGCACCATCGAGCGCACGCTCGGGCGCATCGACCAGTTGCGCGACATGATCGCCTCACGCGTGAGCGAACCGCCGGACCTCGGCCCCTCCACGCTCGGCACCCTCAATGCCCAGTACTTCGGCGCGGGTCTGCATTACGTGGCGACCGTTCGTACGTTGGCCGCCCAGCCGCGGCCGCCGTCGATCACGACCGCCGAATTCGCGGCGCACTACGTGCCGACGATGCGCGCGATCACCGATTTGCGCGATGCCATGCTCGCGCGCGCTCAACACCACGTCCAGGCGCAACGCGCGAAGGCATTGCGGTGGCTGATCGGCATCGGCGTGTCCGAGGTGTTGCTGGTGTTGGTGACCGTGGTCGTATTGCGCGACTTCCGCCGCACGGTGGTGTTGCCGTTCGAGGCTGCGACCCGCTTCGTCGATGCTCTCGCACAGGGCAATCTCGATGCCACGGTGCCCGGCGAAGGCCTGCCGTTGAAACGTCCGCAGGTAAGCGCCGTATTCGACGCCTTGCGCGTATTGCGGCTCAACGCCGTCGAACTGGTGCAGTTGCGACGCGAACGGGCGCGCCTGTCGGGCGAACTGGAACTGAGCGCGGATACCGATCCCCTGACCGGGCTCATGAACTGGCGCGCGTTCGAGCGTCAGGCGCAGGCGCTCTGTGCGATGGTGACGCCCGGGCATGTGACCCTCATCAAGTTCGACATCGACAACTTCACGCAGATCAACGCGGCGTGGGGGCACGGCGTGGGAGACGACGTGCTGCGTCGCGTCGGCGCGGTATGTCAGAACACGACGCAGCCCGGCGATGTGGTGGCTCGTCTGGGGGCAGACGCCTTCGTCGTGCTCGCCCGTGTGCTGGACGAATCGCGCGCCCGGCAATTCGCCGAATTGCTGCGCGGGCGCATCGAGGCCACGGCGCTGAAGCTGCCCAACGGCGAAGTGTTACCGCTCACGGCGAGCTTCGGTATTGCCATCGCCGATCTGATGACATTCGACGCCAATGGGGGACCGAGCGGCGAACCGCCGAACGTATCGACGTTGCTCAGTCAGGCGGAGCGCCAATTGCATGCCTCCCGGCAGGCGCGGCGTCACGCCATCGATTGACGGTACCCGTGCGCTTACGCCCAGCACGGCGTGGCGGTGCCCAGCGCCATCGCGGGCAGAGCCCAGTCGACGGGCGTGCCGGCAATCGTCATGGGTACAGCGATGCGCCGCACCGGTCCCCAGGACGTGTCTTCGATGCGCGGCGACAGATCGGCAGACGTCTGCGCCGCCAGCGGCGGCGGGGCGTCCGGCGCGGTTCGATGCGTCACCAGCAAGCCCGCCGTGCGTGCGAGTGACGCGCGCACCGTGGAACCGATTCCCTGCGTCTGACGCAGCGCGAGCGCATGGACGGCCGCGGCCGCCATCAAATATCCCGTCGCGTAATCGATCCCTTGCCCGGGCAACGGTACGGGGCGATCCGCGTTGGCAGCGCGCATGCCGGCATCGGCGACACCCGAACTCATCTGTACCAGACTGTCGAAACCGCGTCGCGCGTGCCATGGTCCTTGCCAGCCGTACGCGTCGAGCGAAATGTCGATGAGCGCCGGGTTGAGTTCGCGACGACGCGCGGCCCCGAGCCCTAGGCGCGTCAACGCGTCGGGGCGATAGCCGTGCACGACGATGTCTGCCTCACGCATCAGGGCTTCGAGCGTCGTTCGCCCCGGTACCTGCTTCAGATCGAGGCGTGCGCAGCGCTTGCCGAGCACGACCTCGGGCACCGTGCCGGGCTCGTCCCAGCCGGGCGGATCGATGCGCAGCACCTGCGCGCCGAACCCTGCGAGAAAGCGCGTCGCAGTCGGCCCCGCGAGAATGCGGGTCAGGTCGAGCACCCGAACGCCGCTTAACGGCCGTTCGCGCAGCGGCTTCCACGCAGGGGCGCCGCGGCCACCGCCCGCATCGAAGGTTTCCCATTGCAGCAACGGATCGCTTGCGACGGCCATCCCTTGCGGGTGCGCTTGCCATTGGGCCAGGGTGCGCATTGCGGCCGCACATCCGCCCCCGGCGACGATGGCGCTCTCCAATGCATCGGCTTTGCACGTCGCGACGGCGCGCGCCACGGCGTCTCGTTGTGTGTCCGCGCCAGATAAGCCGAGCACGGCCAGCGCAGCGTCACGGTGGTGTGGCGCATTGGTGTGCAAACGAATCCATCCATCAGCCGCCGCGTAGTCGCCCGCGATGGGATCCCACATCGGGGGCGCCGACCAGCCCTGAGCGCGCAGCGATGTCTGGAACCAGAACGACGCCAACCGCCGGTCCACATTGACCTGTGCCGCCGCAAGGCGTCCGTCCAGGCCGTAGTCGCCGGTTGCGCCGGTCGCGAATCCCGCCACGGCCAGCGACGCGGTGGCGATCGCCGCCGTAGCGAAGTCGGTGTACGGGAAAGTGCACGGCAACGCGCCCTGGCCGCTGATCGTGAGATTCGCGCCGGTGAGCGCTCGGCCGGTGACGGCGTATTGCATCTCGCGCAAATATGACGCGACGAAGCCGGTGTCTTCGGCGAGCGCGATGGCGGCGCCGGATACAGCGTGGTGCGTGGGAAGCATGGGCGAAATCCTCGAACGATTCGATACGTGCGTCGCGATGCCTCGCGGCGCGGGACTGCCGGCGCATTGAAGCTTAAGCCCATGGATTTTATTGTCAATATTGATTAACTTAGTCAATCTGTTGGCCTTCCGCCGGTCCATCGCGTCCATCACGTCGTCAGTCACTTCCCTCATATCCCACATGTCCCTCATGTCCGTTCGCGCCCCGAACTCCGGGAATTACTTCACCGCAACGCAAGCGGCCGAGCGCCTGGGCGTCTCGCTCCAGACCCTGTATGCCTACGTGAGCCGAGGATTGCTGCATGCCGAACCGGGCAGAACGCATCGCGAGCGTCGTTACCGGGTGGCGGACGTCGAGCGCCTCGCCACGCAGCGCACGCGCGGCCGAAAGCCGAAGGAAGTGGTCAAGGCCGCGCTCGATTGGGGAATGCCGGTGCTGGAATCTTCCATCACGTTGATCGAGGATGGACGATGCTACTACCGGGGACGCGACGCACTGACGATGGCGCAAACGGCGACGGTCGAAGCGACAGCGGCGTGGCTTTGGCAGTGCGACGAAGCATCGGCCTTTGCGTCCGGCACGGGCGAGAAGGGTGACGCGATGCGACGGCTCGCGTCCGAGTGGCCGGTGATGCTGCTCGAACGCTATCGTGGTCAGCGTGCCGAAAACGCGTTGCTGCCCACGTTCACCGTGGTAAGCGACGACGCCTCCACGGCGATCTGGCAGCGCGATCCGGCACGTGTCGCGCAGGGCAGCGCAACGTTGCTGCGCGCGATGACGGCCTGTTTGCTGGGCACGCTTCCAAGCGATGCGCCGATCCATGAACAATGCGCGAAAGCCTGGGGGGTGAACGATGCCGAGGGCGCCGATTTGCTTCGCATGGCCCTGGTGCTTTGTGCGGATCACGAACTGAATGCGTCGAGTTTCACGGCGCGTTGCGTCGCATCGACGGGGGCGAGCCTGCGGGCGGCGATCATTGCGGGGTTATCCGCGCTGACGGGCGGGCGCCATGGCGGCACAACCGCGCGCAACGAAGCGATGTGGGACGAGCTCGGCGACACGGACGTGGCAAACCGCATGCGCGAGCGCCTCGCGCGTGGGGAGAAGCTTCCCGGCTTCGGCCATCATCTCTACCCGGCGGGAGACGTGCGGGCCAGCGCGATGCTCGCCCGCCTGCTGCCCGAGCATCCCGCGTGGCAGACGATGGTCGATGCGGCATATGCACTGGTCGGGCTGCGTCCGTCACTCGACTTCGCGCTGGTCGCGGTGCGGCGTCACCTCGGACTGCCGGTCGGCGCGGCCTTTGGTCTCTTTGCGCTTGGCCGCTCCATTGGGTGGATCGCCCACGCGCGGGAGCAGCGCGAAAGCACGCAATTGATTCGACCCCGCGCCGCGTACGTCGGCGTGCGACCGGACGCACCGCGAGACTAGCGCGTCAGCACCATCGAACGGTCATGGTTTCGCGCGACGCCCGAACACGGCGCGATCACCCGCCCACACCAGCGCCATCGTGGCGCCCATCAGGGGGAAGATACAACCCAGCGCGATCATGCCGAGGGCCCACCCGCGCATGGGCGGCCGCGCGTGCGGGCGTGACGGCGCGCCCAGCGAGCGGGCCGGGCGGCGCATCCACCACATGACGAAGCCGGTGACTGCCATCGCGAACAATCCCATCGAAATCAAGGCGCACAGCCATTGATTGACGACACCGAAGTAGCGCCCCATGTGCAGCGCAGTCCCGTAGGACACGGCTTGCGCGATGGCCCCGTAGGCGTTGTAGTCGATATCGCGCAGCACTTTGCCGCTGTACTGATCGATGTGAATCGTGCGTTGGGCTTTCGGGTCGGCCGGGAAGTACGAGACGGTATAGACGCCGTCGGGCCGCTTGGGCACCACGAGGCTGTAGCCGCTCTCGACGCCCATGCGCGAGGCAATCGCCATCACGTCGTCGACCGGCAACGCGCCTTGCGCACGCAAGCCGGCAGGGGAGATTCCCTCGCTGCCCATCGTTTCGTGTCCGGCATGTCCCGCATGTTCAACCTGTTCCGCGTGCGCCTCGCCGCTCCCGTGCGCCCCACGCGGCGGGTGCGTCATTCCGTCCATCGCGGGTCCGTTCGCCCTGTCCACGGCCTGAGGCACTGATCGGGGCACGGTCGTATTGCCGACCGCCCACGGGATTTGCGCGATGGGAAGATCGTCCATTTTCATGGGCGTGGCGGGCTTGGCAGGCGCGGCGGGCGCGGCGGGCAATTGCGAGCGCACGGGCGCTTCGCCCCAGACGCCGGGCGGCGATCCCATGCCGATCTTCGACGTCAGCACCTTGAACTGCGCGCCCCACGACCCGGACCACGGCAGCCCCGACAGCACGAACGCCAACCCGCCCGCGGCAAGCCACAGTCCCGCGACCCCATGCAGGTTGCGCAGCAGCGCACGCCCGCGCAATTGCAGACGCGGGCGCAGGGCGTTGGCCCATGCCGTGCCCGCACGTGGCCACCACAGGGCGAGACCGGTGACCAGCATGACGAGCGTCCAGCATCCTGCAAGCTCCATGAGCAGTTCGCCGGCCTTGCCCAGCATGAGCGAGCGATGGAGGGCACGGACTTGCGCCATGAGGCGGTGCTCGACGCTAAGTGTGCCCAGCACCGCCCCCGTATAGGGATTCACGTAGACGCTTTCCCGCTCACCGCCGGGCAACCGAAAGACGAATTCCGCACTGCGCGCCGGATCGCGATTGACTTCGACGGAGCTGATCCGGGCCTCGGCGGGCAGCGTTGCCGCCGCGCGCTCCATCAGCGCCTGCTGGCTGATGCGCGGCGCATCGGAGGCCACGACGGCCAACCGGTCGCGATACAGCCACGATTCGATTTGCGGTTGAAACACGTAGATCGTGCCCGTGACGGCGAGCACCATGAGCCACGGCATGACGAACAGACCGGCGTAGAAGTGCCAGCGCCAGAGCGTCCGGTACTGGCCGGCGGCCGGCGCCGGCTGCGCCTCACGGGTCTGAGGCGTCTGTGTGTAGGGGATCTGCATATTGCGACGATTCCGTCTCTTGTCGCCACGGTAGGCAACGGCGCGGGCATGCCCCCGATACGACGCTCGGGCAGGCATTCGCGCGAATGGAAGCGACACCTTCACCGCAGGCGGTGTGGCATCGGACTGAACGCGGGATCAGGAAACGGCAGGGGGCGCGCGCGCAGGCGGCGTGGAGACGAGTTGGGTGTTGGCCGAAGGCGTGTGCACAGCCGGTCCGGCGCGTGCGACCCAGGCAAACGGCACAGCGCCGGTCAGCACAGGCATGACGAGCGGCGGATGGTTGGCGAGAAGCGAACAGTACCCGCAGACGTCGCCCTGGTCCGGGTGGTCTGCCTGCGCCATCTGCGACGCGTGTGACGAGTGCGACCTGTCCAACCTGTGCGAGGGTGCCGCGGCGTCGTGTGCCGAACTCGTCCTCACTGCGTTCATCGCCCTCGTTGCTTCCGTTGCCGGCAATATCCCGGGCTGCGCATCTGCGCTCCCGACCGCACAGAAAGCCACGTCCAGCACGCGCGCCGCTTCCGCTCGATGTGCCGCAAGCATCTGACCGACCACCGGCATGCCGACGGCCAGCCACATGGCGGCGAGGCCGAGCCATGCTGTCAGGCGTTTTCGGGCGGAGAGCGTCATGCGTCTGCGTCTTGGTGGTAGGGAGCGCGTAGAAGCCGAAATGCTATCACGCGGCGCGTCCGCGCATGCCGGCGGTGAGCGCTTTGACTGGCAGTTGGCATCGCCGAAGTGGCAGTTCGACGATGCCACGTATGCCGGCTCGGCTGCCGCCTTTCACAACCCGGCCCATGTGGCCATCGTGATTCACAACTACCGTTGGCGTCTCGGGCTGGCGCAGGGCGAGGCACGCTTCGATGCACTGGACAAACGTCTCGCGAATTGAAACTTCGGATATCTATGGAAAACAATCTTTGACGAGATTCGTTTGTTTGCTTAATGTTCGTGTGGTAACGCGCTACAAAAGGAGGGCCGAGGTATTTTTAAGATAATTTAAATTCTCAGGATTTAAATTATCAGGAAGCGGAGCCGCATCACACGCCTGCCGGCGCCCGGGGCGTACACCGCTCCGGCCGTCGCGCTCCCTAATGACGAGGAACCCGGAACTCCGATGCCACGTTCTTCTCCCCGCTTCGACGATGTTACGCTGGGACGCTTGCATACAGCCGCGCGTCGGGCCGACGCCGCGCATCGCGATTCGAACGCCGCCTTCCTCGATCAATTCATTCGCGATGCCCTCGGCACGACGCATCGTCTGCATAGCGCACAGACCTATCTGCGCGTATTGGCGGGTGCGGGCATCGAACGGTTGCCCAGCGCGGGAACCGTGCAGCGCGCCATTACCCGCGCCCGCGGCGGGGCCGCCACCGTGACGGGCGATCCCGCCGACGTGAGGATGCAGCCGGCCGCGCAATTCACGCTCGCACAGCACGTGGCGCGGGTCATGGCGCTGCTCAGTCCTGACGGCAGCGGGCTTCAGGCCATCGGTCAGGGCGGCGAACCGCCGTTCGACGCCGCCGACGCGTACCGGCAGTTGCAGCGCCTCGAAGACGAGAACCGCGCGCTGCGTGTCCGCGCCGAGGAACTGACCGCCATGCTGATGGCTGCCCGCGTGGCGTTGGCCGAAGCGCTTGGCCACCATGGGGCGCGCGGGGAGGGGATGCCGGGGGCTGCGGTCGCACGGCACACGAATTCCCGGCGTGGCACCGGCAAAAAGTCCTGAGCGTCTCGGGGCGGCTTATGCCGCTATTCCCCTATCCGGGCACCGGCGTGACGTTCGGCAAGTCCGGCGTGCCCGCGTCCACTGCCGCCGGGGGCGCGCTTGATTTTTGGGATGACACGGGATTGAATGCCATATTCCATTTACGGACGACGGATATGGCGAATCGCGCTTCCATGCACGGCTTCCCGGCGTTAGTGCTATGCCTGACGGTTGGGGCATTTACCTGCTTCGCACCGAATGCCGCCTCTGCCGCCTCTGCCGCCGATCCGTCGGCGTCCGCCGCCTTCGCCGCGAACAGCGACATCGATCGGACACTCACGAGGTGCCTCGATGCCCCGGAGAAGCAGTCCACCGGCGCACAGGACGAGTGCATCGTCGATGCGACCCACGCGTGGGATGTGCGTCTGAATGCCAGCTATCGGGCGTTGCAAAACGACCTTCCCGAGGCGTCGCGTCCGGCGTTGCTTGCCGCGCAGCGCGCGTGGCTCGCCAGCCGGGACGCCGATCAAAAGCTCATCGCCGCGGTGTACGCCACGGTGCGCGGCACAATGTATGCACCGATGAACGCCAACGACGTCATGATGCTGACCAAACGTCGCGCCCAGACGCTCACCCGGTATGCCGCAGATCTGTCGTATGCGCGCGCCGGTGAATTTCGGCCAATGCCGGCAGGCGAGGCGAAGATGTCGGACATCGACGCCGTAACGCGGCGGATCGAGCGACGTCTGCCGGCGTCCGCCCGCGGCATCGTGAGGGCGTCCGAGGGGAAATGGCGGGCGTTCATGTCGGCGCAGACCGCGCTGATCGCGGCGATTTGTCCGGCAGGCGGGGCGCCCGGCGCGAAGGCGTGCCGCGGCGCGCAGCGCGATGCCGAGCGCGCAGCGCGTATGGCACAGATCGAGGGACTGGAGGGAAAGATCGGCGCCGACTGAGCCGGTGGTTAATCAGTGCGTTGCACACGCGCGAGTAACCACGCCATGGCCGCGGTGACGACAGCTGTCGCGACGACCGCCTTCCAGACCGATCGCGTGACGGCCCAGGTGCCCACGGCCACACCGGCGAAGACGAAGATCGCCACCCATTCGAGCACCTTGTCGAGCGTATTGGGCGCGCGATATCGCTTCGTGTCACTCGCCGGCGCGCGGGCGGACGGCGCTTGCCGGGCACGCGGCGCACAGGCCGGGAACGCTTCGATCAACGTCTTGCTCGGCCAGGGATGGATCTCCGCGCGCGGATTGCCGACGCCGGTCGAGCGCCAGACGGCGTCGGTGTCGGGCGCGCGCTTCAGGTCCTCGATTTCCTCGGCAACCCCGGCGGGTACGTGAGCGCCGTGGTCGAGCGCGGCGACTTGCTCCAGTTCCGTCGTCATGCCCTCGGTGGCGTCGGTGACATCGGGCAGGCCGCTCGTGCGAATCAGGATGAAGCCGCCGTACGCGCTGCGAATGTAGTCGACAAACGCATCGAAGATCGGGCGATAACGCTCGCCGAGCAGCGCAATGAGGTTATCGCGGCGCCGGGCCGCTCGTTCGAGTGCAAGGCCTTTGGTCGTCACCAGATAGGGATATCTGGCATCTCTTTCTTCCGGAGCTGCGCCTTCCAGAAACTCTTCGATCTCAATCGCATCGTCGTCGGGGTCGAAGTCGTCGATGACGTACGCGAAGCGAATGTCTTCGGTGGCAAACAAAATCCGCCAGAACAGCGGGAAATAGGCGTTGGCTTCCAGCGACGGGCCGCCGGCGGAAAAATAGGTCTTCAGTTCGCCTTTGCGGCCCTCCGGCATGCGTGGCCACGGCGGACTCTCGAGAAAGACAGGATGTGACATTTCTTGAGCCTTCGGCTGAGTTGGTCGGTGCATCGGGAGATGGCACGCCAAAAAGCCTTGGACCAAATCGGGCGAGCCGCCGAAATTCTGGCTGAAATGCCTGTGTTTGTCATCCATGCGACGGAATCACGCATCGACGCGGGCGGCGCGTGCCACCGGGAGGCTTTGCCGGCTATCGGGGCGAGGGCGCAGCGTCGGCGGCGCCCGTGGCGAGCGCGGCCAAATCGGTCACCGGATCCAGCGGTGTCCTGGCCTTGATGCGCTCGCTGTAGCGGTTGACCAGGTAGTCGCGCTTCTCACGCAGCAGCAGCGTGAACTTCACCAGTTCCTCCATCACGTCGACCACGCGGTCGTAATATGCCGACGGCCGCATGCGACCGGCTTCGTCGAACTCCTGAAAGGCCATGGCAACGGACGATTGATTCGGGATGGTGAACATGCGCATCCACCGGCCGAGCTGGCGCAATTGATTGACCGAATTGAACGATTGCGATCCGCCGCTTACCTGCATGACCGCAAGCGTACGGCCTTGTGTCGGACGGATACCGCCCATGAATAACGGCAGATGATCGATCTGATTCTTGATGACGGCGGAAATCGTGCCGTGGCGCTCAGGGCTGCACCAGACATGACCTTCCGACCAGACCGACAGTTCACGCAGTTCTCTCACTTTGGGATGCGCGTCGCCGGCAACGTCATCCGGCATGGGCAGACCGCGCGGATCGAAGATACGCACGTCGGCGCCCATTTGCCTCAGCAACCGAGCGGCTTCTTCAGTGAGCAGCCGGGAGTAGGAGCGTTCCCGCAGCGAGCCGTACAGCATCAGAATGCGCACCGGGGGCGCGTCCGCCATCCCGAGCCGGGAAGCGATGGAAGTGTCGAGATATTCCGGCTGCGCAGCAGGAAGCGACTCGGGGTGTGACGGTGCTACGGGCATGATCGGCATTCGCAAGAAAATTAAATATTTCCAATATTATGGAAATGTTATTGCGAACGCAAGAAATCGATGCGTCAGATCCATTGATCGTTGGCGACCGTGCGTTCGCTGGCGGCACCGTCACCGGTGTTCGCGACGCCACGTGGCTCGATGAGCAGCAGCTTCACTTCGGTAACGGCGCAGGGCTTGTGCGCCACGCCTTTCGGCACGACGCCCATCTGCCCGGCACGCAATACCATCGCCCCGTCGCCGCGCGGACCGCCGCGAAACTCGATACGCAATTCGCCGTCCAGCACGATGAACGTTTCGTCGGTGTCCCCGTGCTGGTGCCAGACGAAATCCCCCTGAAGCTTGACGACCTTGAACTGGTAGTCGTTCATTTGGGCAACGACGCGCGGCTGCCAGTGGCCGTCGATTTGTGCGATCTTGCCCGCCAGATCGATGGCTTCGCATTGGCCGCGTGTCGGCCGGGCATTGGGGGATTGGGGGAAGTCAGACATCGTTCTCTCCGTTCGTTTAGGGAATGCGTCGAGAATATGTCGCGCCGGGCGTCGCGTATTGAACGATTGTGGGTGCAGGCCGTGAGGCGTTCGGAAGATACTTGAGACGCGCTCAGGGCGCGTTCATGCCTCGGGCGATCCGGAGCCAGCGTCCCGGTGTGAGGCCGAAGGTCTTGAGGAAATGGCGCGTCATGTGGCTCTGATCGGCGAATCCCGCGTCGGTTGCCGCCGTCGCCAGCGAGGCGCCCGTGAGCAGCATGCGACGTACGATGTCGAGGCGGCGCATCGTAAGGTAACGATACGGGCTGGTGCCATAGAAAGTGCGGAAGTCGTTCGACAGACTCCAGCGGTCGCGGCCGGTTTCGGCTTCCACCTCGTCGAGCGTCACCACGCGCGTGCAGTTGGCGTGCAGATAGTCGCGCGCGCGTCGTGCGGCGAGATAGTCGCCTTTTTCCGGGAGACGGGAGATGCCCGCAACGTCGGCAAGTGCATGCGCCAGTTCGGCCAGCGCGTCGCTCTGTTCGAGCGGCTCGAACGTGTAGCCGACATGTTGCAGCAGGCTTTCGGTCGCTGCGGCAAGACGGGGATCGGTAGTTACCCCCCCTTCGATGAACGGCAGCGCGCGCCCGCCCAGCACGTCCTGAAAGTGTGCCGGCTCGACATAAATCATGCGGTAGCGGAAACCCTCGCTCGTGCCCGCCTGACCGTCGTGCAATTCGTCCGGATGCAACACCATGGTGTTCCCCGGCAGGCTGTCGCGTTGGCTGCGCCGGTAGTTGAAGCGCTGCACGCCCGCGAGGGTACGGCCGATCGCGTACGTATCGTGCCGATGCATGGCATACGCTTTGTCCCGAAACCAGGCCTCGATACGCTCAACGCCTTCTGAAGGCGCCGCGCGCATCACCCAGTCGGAGGACACTGCTGCTTTTCGGGGCATGACGAACGAAGAGGAGTGGTGGAGTGCGGGCCGCGGCGGTCGCAGGCGCGAGCCGCTATTTTATGCCCGATACGTCGTACGGCGCCGGGTAGTGGCCGGGTAGTGGCCGGGTAGTGGTCAAGCGCACCACAATCCTACGCCCGGGCATGGCGACATAGATAATTGCAAATGCAATCGCTCGGTGGCATTATCGGTGCGATCTAATTGCAAATGCAATCGTTTGAAAACGAAATGTCGCACGAGTGCGTTTGTTCTCTTTACGATGGTTCCACGACTGGACTGCCCCATGACAATTCAGCTTTATGGCTTTTGGCGCTCGAACGCCGCGTTTCGCGTGAAGGTCGCGCTTGCATTGAAGAAGCTGCCGTACGAGGAGATCGAGGTCGATATTTTGGCGGGGCGTCAGTTCGACGACTACGCCAACGTGAATGCGGAGCGCGTGGTGCCCACGCTGGTGTATCACGGGCAGCGAGTGTTCCAGTCGTTGGCGATCATCGAATTTCTCGACGAGATGCATCCGGCGCCGCGGCTGATGCCGGGCAACCCGCCGGACCGGGCTTACGCGCGTGCCGTGGCACTGGTGTCGGCGGCCGACTCGCATCCATTTGTCGTGCCGAGGGTCCGAAAACATCTCGCGCAGGCTTACGGTGCAGGCATCGATGCCATCGAGGCGTGGTGCGCGCACTGGGGCAGGGAAGGGCTGGCCACGTATGAGCGGATGCTCGAAAAGCGCCCCGCCGCGCCGTTTGCCGTGGGGGCGGCGCCCACGCTCGCCGACATTTGCATCGCGGGGCAGACGATCATCGGCGACCTGTATCAGGTGGACATCGCGGCGTATCCCCGGGTAGCGGCACTGGCGAAGCGGTGTTTCGAGATGCCGGAATTTGCCGAGGCGCATCCGTTTCGGCAGCCGGGGTTCAAGGCCGTCCAGATTTGACGGCTGGTGTGATTCGGGCGACGGCTGCGCCGGCGGTTCAGACGGCGATTCAGACAGTGGCGAGCGCAGCGGTAAAGAAGCGTTCGCGCATTTCTTCCAGCCCGAGCGATTCCAGCACGCTTTGCAACCGCTCGGCGGGCCGGCGTCGCGGCAAATCCTTGTACTGCGCGACGATGAGTTCGTTCTTCATCGAATGCTCCCAGCCCACAAGCTCGGTCACGCTGACCTGATAGCCATGCGCTTCGAGTTGCAGACAGCGCAACACGTTGGTGACCTGACTGCCGAATTCGCGCGTATGCAACGGATGACGCCAGATTTCGGTGAGCGGATTGCCCGCCAGTTGCTGGCCCTTGTGCTTGCGCAGCACGGCGGCGACTTCGGCCTGACAGCACGGCACCAGCACGATGTGGCGTGCATGTTTGGCCAGCGCGAAGCGAATCGCGTCGTCCGTTGCCGTATTGCAGGCGTGTAGTGCGGTGACGACGTCGACGGTTTCGGGCAAGGCAGGCGACGTGATGGAATCGGCCACGGACAGGTTCAGGAACGACATCCCGGGAAATCCGAGGCGCGCGGCCAATGCCGTCGACGTCTTGACGAGTTCTTCGCGGGTTTCGATGCCGAAGATATGCGAGTCGTCCGCCAGCGCCTTGAAGAACAGATCGTAGAGGATGAAGCCCAGATAGGACTTGCCTGCGCCGTGATCGACGAGGGTTACGCGGCCATTCCCGGTTTTGACTTCCTGGAGCAGCGGCTCGATGAACTGAAACAGATGGTAGACCTGCTTGAGCTTGCGCCGGCTGTCCTGATTCATCTTGCCGTCGCGCGTCAGGATATGAAGCTCCTTGAGCAACTCGATGGACTGGCCGGGGCGGATTTCGTGGGTATTCGACATGGGGAAGCGGTTCGGCAGCGGGAGGGGCCTCCCGGAAACCGACAGTTTACCGAAAAGTGTGCCAAAGGCGCGCGTGAGCAGCCATGCGCCTGGCCTTGGCCTCGCGAGATCGCGCCGGCGCTCGCGTTGGTGATGGAGGCATTACGCTTGAATTAATTTGTCATGCCGGTGCTTTCACGAAAACAATTGCGGGAAGCCATTTCGTGGGCCGTCGCGAGTCGATGCCGGTATAAGTTCGGGATAAAACGATTTTCACTCCGAATCATAATTTGTTATTGTTGCGAAACCAGAAGATCTTAATAAGTCGCCTGAGATCGTCGCATGACGGATTTCAGGACGAACAAGTCCCGTAGAGGAGTTCGCCGATTGTCTGCCGACCGTGTCAAGACGTCGTTTATCGTGCCCACCGCCAGGCCATGGAATAGCAACTTGCCAAAGAAGGGGTTATTTGGCGCCATCGTTTGCCATCGTGCAGTTTTAACGACCGCTATTACCGCGCTTCTGCCTTCCGCGCAGGCGTTCGCGCAATGTGCCACTGCGCCAACGGCGCTCAACATCTCGTCGGGTAATTGTTCCGATCCGGCGTTCACCTCGCGGGACAGTGCCGGATCGGCGCCCGTGGTCGAGGTCTCCGATACTGGCGTCTATCGTGGCACCTCCGTCACTCTTAGCGCGACCGGCACGGGCTATGGCGTGCATGCGACCCGCGGCGGGACGGTCACGCTGGACGGCACGCAGCAGGATCACACCACGATCACCACATTTGGTCTGAGCGGGCACGGCCTTTATGCCGACGGCGGCGGTTCGATTACCGGTAGCAATGTGTCCGTGGATTCGGTCGGTACCGGCGCATATGGCGTCGGTGCGCTAGGGGCAGGCAGCAATGTCACGCTAACGGACAGCGAGGTGATCACGGAGGGCGCCAATGCCACCGGCGCCTATGCGGCCAGCGGCGGGTCGATCACCTTGACCGGTACCAGCGTCACGACCCAGGGCGCGGGCGCCTCCGCTCTCGTCGCGGATGCCGGCGGCACGATCGCGTTCAGCAACGCGAGTACTTTCAGCAATGGCGACAATGCGCCCGGCGCGGTCGCGTCCGGAGCGGGCAGCCGGTTGATGCTGAACAACGCCTTCGTGAACGTCTACGGCAATGGCAGTGCCGGCCTCGTCGCCTCCGGCGGCGCCGGAATCACGATGAGCGGCGGCGCCATTGCGACGGGCGACTATTTCGGAAGCACCGTCATCGCGAACTCACCGGGCATGCTTGCCTCGGGCGTCGGCAGCCGCATTCAGGTAAGCAACGGAGCAACCTCGGCCACCTATGGCGCCAACAGCCCTGGCATCTGGGCGGACGCGGGCGGCAGGATCGACTTTTCGGGCTATGGCATCTTCACCTACCAGCCGGATTCGCCGGGCGCGGTAGCGAGCGGCGCGGGCAGTACGGTGACGTTGGCCGGCACGATCGTCCGAACCTCCGGCCCTTCGAGCGCCGGCGTGCTTGTCACGGGCGCAGGCACGATGATTGTGACCGGCACCGAGATCACGACCGGGTTCACGGTTGTCGGGGGCAGTTCGCCTGCCATCACTTATCCGGAAGCCCAGCGAGGCTCGACAGCCGACGGTGCGCAGGTCGTCGGCGCGGGCAGCCGGTTGCAGGCCGAGAACGCCCGTATCACCACGAATGGCGAAGGTGCCATTGGCGTTAGCGTCAGTCAGGGTGCCACGGCGTCGATCACCGGCGGCACCCTTACGACGAAAGGGGCCGACTCGCCCACAGTCGGTGGTGCGGACGGCGCACGGGCGACCGATGCCGGGAGCAGCATCACCCTTTCCGGTACGTCGGTAAGCACCGAGAACGTCAACGCCGTCGGATTGCGGACGATGGCGGGAGGCGCGATCACCGCCACGGACGTCACGGTCGCCACGCGCGGACAGCAGGCGTTCGGCGCTTCCGCACAGGACGCCGGCAGCACGATCGCGCTCAACCGTGCCGCCATTACGACCACCGGCAACGCCGCACATGGAATTGCCGTTGTCAACGGCGGTGCCATCGTCACCACCGACACCACGGTGGCGGTGAGCGGGGCCGGTGCCGCAGCGCTCTACGTTGCCGGCAGTGCGCCGGGCGCCGCGTCGATCACCGGCGGCAGCCTGAGCGCCACCAGCGGCGCACTCGTCCTCGCCGAGGGCGGCACGGGAACCGTCTCCATCGGTGGTGGCACGGTGCTGACGCCGGCCATCGTGAACGGCCGGCGCCTGCTCGCGCAAGTGAGCGAGGACGCGGCGGGCACGCCGAGCCGCCTGACGCTGAACATTGCGGGCATCTCCGCCCTCGACGGCGACATCGTCGTCGATCCGTCAACCCTCATCTACCGGTTGAGCAGCAGCCAATGGAGCGGCAATCTGGTGCTGACCGGCCCGGGCAATACGGTCAGCGCGAACCTGACGGCATCGCGGTGGACGGGCGACTTGCTGGCCGACGCAGGCAATACCGCGGATGTTTCGCTGGCGGGCACGAGCGTGTGGACTGGCCGGGCGCGTAACGCAACCAACATCGCTATCGACGCCAGCAGCACCTGGAACATGACAGGGAATTCCAACGCGTCCGGCACGGTGTCCAACGCCGGTCTGATCCAGTTCCTTCCGCAATCCGGCGCCTACAGCACCCTGACGGTGGGCAGCTACACCGGTGCTCCCGGGAGCAGGATCGGCTTTAACACTTATCTCGGCGCCGACAACTCGCCGACCAACCTGCTGGTGGTCAATGGTGGTCAGGCGAGCGGCGCGACATCCCTATTCGTCAACAACAGTGGAGGGCAGGGGGCGCAGACGGTGGCGGACGGCATTCGGCTCGTGCAGGTGACTGGCGGCGGCAGTACGACCGCGGGTGCCTTTACGCTCGGCCAGCGTGTTGCTGCCGGTGCGTACGAGTACGAACTCGTACGCGGTGGCAGCACGAATCCAAACGACTGGTTTCTCCGCTCCCATCTCGTGCAGACTTCCACGGATCCGGCGGCGCCCGGTAGCACCGACATTCCGTTGTACCGGCCGGAAGTGGCGCTCTACGCGCCGGTCCCGGCAATCGCGCGGCAGATCGGGCTTTCGACGTTGGGCACGCTGCACGAACGCGTTGGCGAGGAGGAGAACCTGCGCGGCGAGACGTCGTCACGCGCTTATGCGAACGGCGCCTGGGGACGTGTTTTCGGGGAGCGGGTGCGCAATCGATGGAGCGGACCGGCCGAATCGAGCGCGACGGGTAATCTTTATGGATTCCAGGCGGGCCTCGATGTTTTCCGGCGCACGACGCAGAGCGGACATCGCGATCACGTTGGCGTGTATGTGGCTTATTCGGACTTCAATGCACCGTCGGTGCGGGGCTTTGCGCTGGGCACGCAGGATCTGACAGTCGGCAAACTTGCCATGAATGGGCCTTCGGTCGGCGCCTATTGGACGCATTTCGGTCCACGGGGCTGGTATGTCGATGCGGTGTTGCAAGGCAGTTGGTACGACGCGAAGGCGACGTCCCGCTACGGGGCTGGGCTGTCGACCAATGCGACCGGTTACGCCGCGTCGCTGGAGGCGGGCTATCCGGTCCGTTTCGGCGAGAGCGATGACTGGCTGATCGAGCCGCAAGCGCAGATCGTCTATCAGGGGGTGTCGGTGAGCCGTTCAGGCGATCAGTATTCGAGCGTGGACTGGAATGCGTCCGGTGCGTGGACCGCACGCCTGGGCGCGCGACTGCAATACACGAAGCGCGACGAGCGAGGCACGCTTTGGCAACCGTACGCGCGAATCAATCTGTGGCGAGCCTTCTCGGGCAGCGACAGCGCGTTGTTCGGCCAGTCTTCGCCGGCGATCGAAACCGGCTTCGGCGACACGGGCCTGGAGTTCGGCGGCGGCATCACGGCGAAGGTGACTCGAAGCCTGAGCCTATACGGTCAGGCCAGCTACCGGTGGTCGCTCGGCGGCCGTAACCGCCAGAGCGCAGCCGCCGGTATGCTGGGCGTTCGTCTGAACTGGTGATCTCGTGATGATCGGGTCGGTGCTGGTGGAGGTCGGCGTCGACTGGCTATCGATTATTCGCATAATGTACATTATGTTAAATTAAACATTGACTGTCGTGTCACGCGGGGACCCCACTGTCGCTCGCATTCAGCGCGCGAACTTCGCGGGTACGGGCGTTGTAGATCAGCCAGAAATTATCGCCACCGATCGTATTCATCTGTGGATACACGACAGCGATCGTCGAGGCGACGGCAATCGCGGCATCGACAGCATTTCCTCCTCTTCTGAGCACGTCCAGTCCGGCCTGTGTAGCCAGGTAATTGGACGAGGTCACCATGCCGTGCGTCGCCATCGGATTGGCGCACTGTGCCGGTGTGTCGCAATACGCGCCAGTCGGAGCTTCCGCCCGCGCCATCGCGCAAAACAACACACCCGCCATCAGCGCCGCGCGTGCATGCAGAGAATTTCGATTCATCGACGTCTCCTTTTTAAACGGCTTTCGTTTTAATGGACCCTCTCTTTCTCCCATCGGGTGTAGATATACCAGATTAAAAATATCGAAAAATCCGCAATGCTACGCGACACGTCTAAGCAAAAATACTTATCGCAAATGCACATGCGAAAAGGCTATTTATTAAGGGGAATTCCCGGATCTCGATGGGATCGTTGAACACCAAAAGCAAAGCCCGCAAGGATGCGGGCTTTCGTTCTGGATTTCCGTTGTGGCTTTAATGGACGTCGCGCAGGCCCCGGGCGCCGGGCAAATGAAACGATGATGTCGTCACGCGACGAAGTCCGTCGCTGGTGCGATTACACGCGCTCGCCCAATACGGTGGCCCGCGTGAATGCTTCGATATTGTTGAGCAATGCGTCGACGGCATCCCCAGCCTTTTTCACGTCGCCCGCAGCGACCGCTTCGGCAACTTCGGCGTGCAGGCGCGCCATGGTGGGAAGATCGGCCGCCTCCTTGTAGTGGTAGTACCAGAAGCGGCGCGACAGACCGTGCATCAGACGCATCGCCCCTTCGGCAAACTCATTGCGCGCCGCCACCAGACACAACTCGTTGAAATCGCGGTCCGCACGGATGAACTCGACGTCCTTGCCACTGCGCGCCGAACTCCGAAACGCTTTCGCGAGTCGCGCGAAATGGTCGCGCTCTGCCGCCGAGGCTTTCTTCGCCGCACTCCTGGCGATGAGCCGTTCGACCTCGCGCCGGGTTTCGAGAAGACGCAGTTGCTTGGAGACGTCCATCGGCGGCACGAGCAGACCGCGCTGCGGCAATACCACGATCAGATGCTCACGGGCCAGCCGCTGAACCGCTTCGCGAATCGGCGTGCGGCCGAAACCCGTCATTTCGCTCAATTGCAACTCGGACATCGTTGAACCGGGCGCCAGTTGCAGCGTCACGATCTTCTCTTCGATCCACTCGTACGCCATGTCGACCATCCGCCCGCGAGGGATGGTCTCCATTCGTTCGTCCCGTGCTACGGCCTCTGATTTTTCCGTCGGTTGGGTCGCTTTCTTCGTTGCCATCGAGTCAATATTCAGCGCAAATATTAATTGTATATCACTTGTTTCCATGCTTTCGCAAAGGCGCCGCACGCCCCGCCCCCATCCCTCCCCGACCTCGCGAATATCCGGGCTTTCCCGGAGGTTCTGCCGCTTGTCGCACTCATCTAATGTGCTATTATTAATCAACTAATATATTACTAAGACGAGAAATGCGATGGACATTCGTCGGGTCGGCAAGCATGACGGTTTCCCTGTCGTTGCGTTGCACGGCATTCAGGGAACGAGCGACTCGTGGGTTCCGTTGGCGACGGCACTCGGCGATACGTTTCACTTCATTCTGCCGAACATGCCGGGGCGCGGCAACGCAGGTGACCCGGTGTCCCCGCAAGCGTGCAATGCGGGCGACTTCGCGTGCCTGACGAGTCAGGTCATCGAGCAGGAAGTCCGGGATCGCCCCTATGTTCTGGCGGGCTGGAGCATGGGCGTATCGGTCATTCTGGAGCTGATGGGACGCCTTGCGCACGGCACTGCACGCCATCACCCTCCGGCGGCGGTCGTCCTCTTGTCGGGCACAGCACAACCGAACGAGGTCAGTTGGTTTTCCTCGTCCGACGACGCCACGCTTCTCGACGAAATCAGGCAGCGCGAGCGACGTCTTGGCCTGCGACATGCCGCGGATCCGCGCGCCGTGGCATGGACCTGGCGCGCCCTCAAGTCGGTGTCGCACCTACCGAATCTGGCACAGATCGATGTGCCCGCACTCATCGTGCATGGCAGCGACGACGAGGACTGTCCGGTCGGCCACGCGCATCGCATGCACGAAGGCATTCGCCAGGCACGGCTGCACGTCATTCCGGCCGCCGGCCATTCGATCCTGACGCACAACACCGAAGACGTCGGCATCGCCTTTCGCGACTTTCTTGCACAGCACATCGCGGCATTACCGCCGCCCGTGGTTCCACAGGAGAACTCATGAGGATTGACGACCGCATCCACTTTTGCGCGCCGTCCCGGCTGATCATCGAACTGGGATATCGCAACAGACTCCCCGGGCTTGTGCAGCATCTCGGCTACCGCCGGGGACTGCTTGTCACCGATGGCTTTTTCGCGACGCAGACACCCTGGGTCCGGGAATACGTGGCGGCGTGTGAGCGTGCCGGTGTGCAGATGATCGTCTATGACGGTGGTCTGCCCGACCCCACCACGGACCTGTGCGATCGTGCGACGAGCGAGCTTCGTGCGGTCATGGGCGGCCGGTTGCCCGATCACGTCGTGTCGCTCGGCGGCGGCAGCAATATCGACCTGGCCAAAGCGCTGTGCCTCACGCTCCCCGACGGACGGGCGATTCGCGACTTCGGCAACGGTGTGACGAGCGACGCGCCGATCATCGATCACATCGCCGTGCCGACGACGGCCGGCACCGGCTCGGAACTCACGCCCGGCGCCATTCTGTTCGATCCATCCACCGGTATCAAAACCGCTGTGATGGACAATCGGCTGCGCCCGGTGGTTGCCGCGATCGATCCCGAACTGACCTTTACCTGTCCGCCCAGGGTCACCGCGGAATCGGGCATCGATGCCCTGACCCACGCACTCGAATCGTTCGTGACGCGCGACGCCAGCGAGTTCGACCGCAACGGCAGCGTCGATCCGGGCTACAGCGGACGCAGTGCTCTGACAATGAGCTTTGCGCGCGAATCCATCCGGTTGGCTGCAACATACCTGCTGCGCTGCTACGAAGACGGCAACGACACCGAGGCGCGCGTAGGCATGTGCTATGCCAGCGTGTATGCCGCCATGTCCTACGGGAGCGCCGGTCTGAATGCGGTACACGGCATCGCGTATGGCGTGGCTGCGCTTACGCACAAGTCTCATGGGGCGACAAACGCCGTCGTGCTGCCGTACGTCATCGATGCCCTGTGCGAGGTGCGACACACCGAGTTGCTGGAGGTGGCGCGCATTTTCGGTGTCACCCTGACAGATGACGTCGAAGCCGTTCGCGCGCTGCCTCGCAAATTGCGCGAGCTCGTTGGCAAGCTCGGTATTCCGACCGACCTCAACGCCTTCGGCATTCCGCAAGCATCACTGAAAGATCTGCTTGTCGATTCGCTTGGCGTGACTCGGCTGGCCAAAGCATTCCCCCTCGGGAATATCGAAGAAAGCTATGCGCAGATCATCGATCGCGCATGGCATGGAGGTCTTCGAGACGAGAAGACGGAGAGACTGACGGCAGCCTGATCGACACGACTCCCCACGTAGTGCCGTAACGTCGTATCGATCGGGCATCGCCGCCCCGCAAAGCCAAATCACACCATACGGCCGGAGATACCGGTCGCTTTGCGTCTCGATGTCTAATATGTTAGATGGCTATTAGTTAGAGCACTGGAGGAGACACAAGCATGGATATGTCAGCAGCCGCGTCGCGGTTAGGCGTTGATGTCGTCGCTCGTCTCGAGCGGCTTCCGATGACGAATTACCAGCGAACGCTTTTCTCGATCATTGCGACAGCCTGGTTTTTCGATTCCATGGATCTCGGGCTGATGACGTTCGTTCTCGGTTCGATCAAGGCGGAGTTCGGTCTGAGCGCTGCGCAGGCGGGCCTGCTCGCCAGCGCCAGCTTTTTCGGGATGTTCCTGGGCGCCGCCACCGCGGGCCTTCTTGCAGACAGGTTCGGCCGCAAGCCGGTCTTTCAGGTCAGCATGATCTTGTGGGGCGCGGGGAGTCTGATGTGCGGTTTTGCACACAGCGTCGATGCGCTGATGGTTTACCGCGTATTGCTGGGTTTCGGCATGGGCATGGAGTTTCCGATCGGTCTGTCGATGGTGTCCGAGATCGTGCCCGCCAAATCTCGCGGTAAATACGTCGCCATTCTGGAAGGTTTCTGGCCTATCGGTTTCATTGCGGCCGGCGCGTTCGCTTATTTCATGCTGCCGGTCATCGGCTGGCGCGGCATTTTCATCGCATTGGCCGTTCCGGCCGTTTTCGTATTCGTGGTTCGACGCATGGTTCCCGAGTCGCCCCGTTGGCTGGAAGACACGGGACGCGTGACGGCCGCGGCCGACGTCATGAATCACATCGAAGCCAAAGTGGAGAAGGCGTACGGCCGCCATCTGCCGGAGCCGGACGTCGCTCTGCGCAAACCGCACGTGCATGCCGATCGCAAGGCGCTGTTCGCGGAGATCTGGAGTGGCATTTACGCGAAGCGCACGGTCATGCTCTGGACCACCTGGTTTTTCGCCCTGCTCGGGTATTACGGGCTGACGACCTGGCTGGGGGCGTTATTGCAGCAGGCGGGATACGAGATCACGAAATCGGTGCTCTACACCGTCTACATCTCGCTCGCCGGTATTCCGGGTTTTCTCTTCTCCGCATGGCTGCTGGAGAAATGGGGGCGCAAGCCCACGTGCGCGCTCATGCTGATCGGCAGTGCCGTCGCGGCCTATCTGTACGGTCAGGCCGCTGGGACCAGGGCGCCTATCGAACAACTGATCGCCGCAGGTCTGGCGATGCAGTTCTTCCTCTTCGGCATGTGGTCGGTGTTGTACGCCTATACGCCGGAGTTGTATCCCACGCGCACGCGCGCCACGGGGTCGGGCTTCGCCTCATCGATCGGTCGGGTCGGATCGTTGGCCGGTCCGTATGCGATTGGCGTGCTGCTTCCCAGCTGGGGGCAGGCGGGCGTGTTCACCATGGGCGCCCTCTCCTTCGCGATTGCCGCGCTCGCGGTATTACTGCTCGGCGTCGAGACGAAAGGCCGTTCGCTGGAGGACGTTTCGCACTAGATGTTCGTTCGGGGCACATGCGCGCGCGTATGCGGCGCTCCCGGTGATGAGCCGCACGCGGCGCGCCATCGCCCCCTTTTCCATTGATTCAACGGCAGGAGACACATCATGATCACAGAGCGTCAATTGAAGTTCCGAGAGCAATACAAGTCCGGCATCAGCCCGATGTACAACGGCCTGCTGCATATCACGGTGATGTACACGGTGGCCATTGGGGCGTTGTGGTACGGCATAAGTCAGCTGCAACACCCCACTTGGGAATGGTTCCTGATCCTCCCGGTCTTTCTTGCAGGGAATTTCGCGGAATGGTTCATGCACCGGTTCGTGATGCACCGCCGGGTGGACGTCTGGGGGCTGCGCGAAATCTACAATCGTCACACGCGCCAGCACCATCAATATTTCAGCGACGAACTGGCGACGATCGACACCACGCGCGAATTCCGGATCGTGTTCTTTCCCTGGCGCGTGCTGATGACGCTGGGCGTCGGCGGCGGCCTGACGGGTTACATCACCTCGCTGCTCCTGAACGCCAATGCGGGTTGGATGGTGTTCCTGACGATGGTCGGCCAGTACGTGATCTATGAAACGTTCCACTACTGCTGCCACTGTCACGAAAACTGGTTCGTGCGCAATATGCCGTTCATCAACACGATCCGTCGTCACCATACCGCCCATCACAACATGGGCATCATGATGAAATACAACATGAATCTGACGTTTCCGATTGCCGACTGGTACATGGGCAGCAGCGACCTGCGGCGCGGACTGATCGGTCACCTGTTCAACGGCTACAGCGAAAAGCACATCAAGAGCGAGTTGAAACCCATTATCGCGAAGTTCAGGAGCGACCATTCGCGGGTCACGCTCGACGGCCCTATCCTCACGGACGACGAGCGCGAGGCAATGACCGCGCTCTGATGACGACATGGCGCTTCGCGGCGCCTCTTCGTATTCGTTCTTGGGAGATGCTTCGGACGGACAGTGTTTTGAATAGATAATGCGGTCTTGGTCAATTCCTGGAGGGGTTCGGCAATGCTCGCCGTACCGTGGATCGCAATTTTTCCTGCTGCTCTCGCTGCGTGGTGGCCTGCTTTTCGGTGGCTGAGTCTGGGGCTGCTCATTATCGGGTATAGCGCCGCGCTGACGAATGGGCAGATTGGCTTTCTGGCGGCGATGCCGGTCGCGTTACTGCTCGTCGCTGCCTATGCGGTATCGCCGCATCGCAAACCTTATCTCCAATACTTCGGGCATGCGCTATTTATCTTGCTCGCGATTGCCCTGAGCATGCATTGGCTACCGGGATTTCACAATCCGCGCGTTATCGGTCCCGAGCGCTTCACAGCGGATGCCGTGCCATTTTCGATGTATCTCAATCTGGACAAGCCCCTTGTCGGATTCTGGCTGCTGCTGGTTCTGCCGTGGATCAGGCCCTCGCGAGAATGGCGTGTATCGATGAAAGCGGGCCTCTGCAGCATGCTGATGACAAGTGCGGCCTGTCTGTTGATTGCCGTGCTGCTTGGCCTTGTCAGATGGGAACCGAAATGGCCTTCCGCCAGTTGGCTATGGCTGCTGAACAATCTGCTGCTCGTCACGCTAACCGAGGAAGCGTTGTTCCGCGGCTATTTGCAGGGCGGTCTAAGCCGGCTGCTCGGACAGCGGCCGCATGCAGATGCCATAGCCCTCTGTATCGCGGCTGTGCTGTTCGGTCTGGCGCATGTCGCAGGCGGATGGCAATGGATCCTGCTCGGAAGCGTCGCGGGAATCGGATATGGATTGGCTTACCGCTTCGGCGGACTCCAGGCCGCGGTACTCGCGCATTTCGGCCTGAACGTGACGCATTTTTATCTATTTACCTATCCGATGCTGCAACCGCTCGGGCAATCGTGAGCCGCGGAGGTTCGCACCGGATAAGCGCTCTTGACCTGAATTGCGAATGAAATGATAATCAGTCGCATTTAACGATTGCATTCGGTACCGAACTGCCGGGTTCGGTCCAGACCTCCCGTGCTTGCCCATTCCCTCCGCCATCGCGTTGTTCGTCAGGCCTGTTCGCCCGGGCGCATTGCGCCGTTCGTTTGATGGCAAGCTCCACACGCTCTCGCGGAATCTTTGCCTACTACGACGAACTGCTTCGCACGTGGACGGGAAAGCTCAGCAATCGGCATCAGGCGGAAGACCTGGCTCAGGACTCGCTTCTCAGGGTGCTGGAACTGGAAACGCCGCCAGCACAGCCGCGCGCTTATCTGCATCGTACGGCACGCAACATCGCCATCGACGTCTATCGCCGCGAGAGCGGTCGAGAGCAGGCGGCTCTCGATGTACTGGCGGAGTTCGAAGCTCCGACCGGCAACCCCGAGGACGAGGTTCACGCCGCGCAACTCGCTCACGCCATCGAGGCCGCGTTGTCCGAACTGCCTTTGAAATGCAGACAAGTCTTCATCTGGCAGCGAATCGACGGATGCACGCAGCAGGAGATAGCCGAGCGGCTCAACCTGTCGAAAAATATGGTCGAGAAGTATATGATTCGGGCGATGAAACATTTGCGCGAACGTCTCGGCCCCCTGGCGCCTCAGTAAGGCGCACGTTCATGACCTGCGTCCACGATATCTGTCTGCCGAAACGGCCGTGCCGTCAAAGGTGCGGGGGTGGGTCCGCCCGCTTGCCGGTGCGCTTTACCGCCGCTTTCCGTGCCCTTTTCCTTGCCCTTTTCGATGCCAGCGCCTGAACGTATTCGCGAAGATGCCGCGCGGTGGTTCGCCAGAGCGCATAGCGGCGAGTTTTCCGACGCAGACCGCGCGGCGCGAGACGCATGGCTGGCCGCCGATCCCCTGCACCGAGCGGAATACTCGGCACTCGATCGTGTATGGCAGGCGGCCGCGACGGTTCCATCCGCTCGCCTGCGGGCATTGGCGGCGCCGGCGGCTGCCGGTGGAACCGCTGGCTGTCTTGCAGCCAACCGCCTCGCCACGGGCCGGTGGATGGCGCTCGCGTGTGTCTGCGTCCTTGGTGTTGCGCTTGGCGCGATGATGTTGCCGGCCGTCGGGCCGACGTCTGAACACCTGGCGCAGCGCGCGCCATCCGCCGCGGCGACCGCCCAAGTGCAGGAGATTTCGACCCGTCCGGGTGAACGACGCACAGTAACACTGACCGACGGCACGGTCGTCGAACTCAATACGCGTACCCGTATACAGGTGGCCTTTACCGTTACCCAACGTAACGTGACGCTCATGGACGGCGAGGCCATGTTTTCCGTGACGCACGACGCATCGCGTCCATTTGTCGTAGAGGCAGGCATCGGCAGGATCACGGTGACCGGCACACGCTTCGACGTACGCCGCGTCGCCAAAACGATCGACGTCGCGGTCGAATCGGGCGCCGTGAAAGTGGAGGCCATCCCCCCGCGAACGAGCCGGGTCTCGGCCGAAACGTCAGCGTTGCTCACGAAAGGTCTCGGCACCCAGGTGCGTCCGGACGGTACGGTCGCCCCGGTTCGTGCGGTGGACCTGTCGACGGCGCTGGCCTGGCGCGACGGCAAACTGGTCTTCCGAAACGCAGCGCTTGCCGACGTCGTGAAAGAAGTGTCGTTGTACCGGACATCCCCAGTCATCGTGGCGAACGACGCAGTCGGGCAACTTCGGCTCACGAGTGTCTTCGGCACGGACAACACGGACGCATTGCTCGCTGCATTGCCCAAGTTCCTGCCGGTCGAGGTGGAGACACTCGCAGATGGCAGCGTAAAAATTTCTTCGAAGTGATTCAGGTTTTTGCCCGGCGTTTCGTCTACTGATAGTTCGCCCGCGTCACTGAGTGGCGAATCCATCAAAATTCGAAACGAGACCCAACGCCGTGACAGGTTCTACACACGCCCGCCTTTCCCGATCGCGCCGCCCGCAGACGGCCGCGTCAGTGATTTTTCTCGCCACACTCGCAACGCTGAGCGTTCAGCCGCAGCGAGCCTTCGCACAGTCGGCCAACGGCGGTGCCCCGGCCACGGCGGGCGCGGCGATCGAAGTCGACGTGCCGGCGCAATCGCTGTCCGATGCATTAGTGCTCTTCGGGCGTCAGGCCGATCTCCAGCTCTTCTTTTCGCCGGATCTCGTGAGCGACAAGGCGGCGCCGGCCGTTCGCGGCACCATGACTGCCGAGGCGGCGTTGTCCGCGCTGCTTCGGAACAGCGGGATCGGTTATCGGCGCAGCGGCAATACGGGGTACGTGCTGGTGCCCGTGGCAGACAGGAAGGGCGAGGCGTCGGTGAGCGTCCCCGCAAGTTCGCTCGCGCTGGCACCGGTCGAGGTGACGGCGTCGCGCACGTCGAGCGACCTTGTCCGCCCCACGCGTCAGGTAACGGTCATCGAACGCGCCGAACTCGATGAGCTCAAGACCGCGTCGGGCAATCTGGCAACGGTGCTGGCCAAGGTCGTGCCCGGCATGGCCGACTCCAGCCGCACGGTAACGGACTACGGCCAAACGCTTCGCGGCAGGGGCATGCTGGTGCTGCTCGACGGCGTGCCGCTCAATACCAATCGCGATTCCGCGCGCAATCTCGCCAACGTCGATCCCGCGCTGGTGGAGCGTATCGAAGTCTTGCGCGGAAGCAGCTCGATCTACGGCGGGGGCGCGACGGGCGGCATCGTCTCCATCACCACGCGGCCTGCCGGTGGCGAACCCAAGGCGGATACCACGGTCTCGCTGAGTTCCCCGCTCTCGCGATTGCGGGCAGACGGCCTGAGCGCCGACATCCAGCAGCATTTCTCCGGCAGTCACGACATGATCGACTATGCGTTCGATGTCGGCGGCCGTCGCATCGGAAACAGTTATGACGCGCGCGGCAACCGCATCGCCCCGGAGCCGAGCCAGGGCGACCTGTTCTCTTCGAACAACTACAACATCGGCGGCAAACTCGGCCTGCGGTTCGCGCCGGACCAGCGTGTGCAACTGTCAGTGAGTCACGTCAACTCGTCGCAGGAAACGATCTACGCCTCGGACCCGTCGGTTGCGCGGCTGCCGGCAGGCAGCGTGCCCGCGCGCGGTATCGGCGGGCTTGAGCTCGACGAACAGAACCAGATTCGCAATACGCTCGTCAATCTCGAGTACGAGCATCGCAACCTGCTGGGCAGCCAGGTGTCGGCGCAGTTCTACTATCGCGATTACTTCACCCGTTTTACGCCCTTCGATGCGCGTGCCGTGGCCACGCGCGGCGCGAACGTCGACCAGACGATGCAGGATTCCACCGTCTTCGGCAGCCGCCTGACGATCAAGACACCCTTTGGCGCGGAGAAAAAGACGCGTCTGGTCTGGGGCATGGACTTCGAGCAGGAAAAAAGCGACATGCCGCTCGACATCTTCGACCCCAAACTGTATGACGCGAGCGGTGGACGCGTATTTCGCAAGGTTGGCGAGGCGACGTATCTACCGCCGCTCACCACACGCAGTCTTGGCGGCTTTGCGCAGCTTCAACACAAGTTCAACGATCACTGGTCGACGGAAGGGGGGCTGCGCTACCAGTACGCGGCGGCAAGCTTCAGCGATTTCGTGCCGTTGTCGCAGTCCAAAGTCGCCAATCCCGTTGGTGTGAAAGGCGGCACGGTGAACTACAGCGCGGTACTGGGCAATATCGGCGTGACGTATTCGCCGGTCAAGGGCCACGAATTCTATGCCGCATTCAGCCAGGGTTTCAGCTTGCCGGACATTGGCGTGCAGGTGCGCAACGCCCGGCCGGGCTTCGACATCAATTCTTCCGATCTTCGTCCGGTCAAGACGAACAACTACGAGTTGGGATGGCGAGGCATCTTCGGCAATACGCTCACCTCGCTTGCCGTGTTCTACACGACGTCGGATCTCGGTGACGTTCAAAGCTTCAACAACGGCCTGATCCTCACGCGGACGGCGGAAAAGATCTTCGGCGTAGAAGGGGCGGCGGATTATCTTTCGGACGACGAACGCTGGGGACTCGGCGGGACGTTCACGTGGATGCAAGGCCGCGAAACGCCGCAAGGTGCGAATAGTCAGGACATGAGCGGCTATCGGATACCGCCGCTCAAGCTAACGGGCTACGTCCAGTTCAAGCCGACGCCGAAGTGGAGCAACCGGCTTCAGCTCACCTACTTCTCGGGGCACGACTACCGTCTCAACGGTGTGAACAGCTTTGGCCGGATGGACACGTCGAGCTACACGACGGTCGATGTCATCAGCCGCTACGAAGTCACGAAGAACGACATCGCGACCATCGGCATCCAGAACCTGTTCAACCGGTATTACTACCCGCTCTACAGTCAGTTGCTTCGAAACAGCAACAATACGAGCCACTTGCCCGCGCCGGGCATCACGCTGACGGCGACGTATCAACACCGTTGGTAAAGGTGAAGGTAAAGCTAAAGGCAAAGGATCCGATGCGGGCGCCGATGGCAGCGCGCGCATCGGCCCCGCAATCACGTCTCATCCCCGCAGGCGGATATAGTACGATCTCGGTATCGCAAGACCCGTTGCGCTCACTCTTCCGCCCTCTTCCATCGTGCCCACGAAAAGCGTCGAAATTGCGCCCAAGGCGCCCAAGTCAAAAGCCAAGGCGAGCGTCTCTCCCGCGCTGGAAAAAGATGTTGGCAACGCTCCGCCGCTCGGCACGCAAAGTATCCACCGCGCCGTGACCGTGCTGCGCGAGGTCGCCGCCCATGGCATGAAAGGCCTGCGCCTGTCCGACATTGCGGACGCCCTGGGGCTGGAACGCCCGACCGCCCACCGCATTGTCAAAGGGCTCGTGGCGCAAGGCATGCTGATGCAAAATGCCGAGTCCCGGCACTATCACCTCGGTCATGTCGTGTATGAACTCGGGCTCGCGGCTTCCCCCCATTTCAGCTTGCGCGAGCTTTGCCAGCCGACGCTGCAAACGCTGGCCGACAAGTCGGGCGACTCCGTCTTCCTGATGGTGCGCAGCGGCCTGGACGCCGTCTGCATCGACCTGCTCGAAGGTGGCTACCCCATTCAGACCCGTACGCTGGAGATCGGTGGACGCCGCCCGCTCGGCGTCGGTGCCGGCAGTCTGGCGCTGCTCATCTCGTTGCCGGACGACGAACGCGCACGCGTGATGTCGACCAACGCCGGGCGCCTCGCCACCTTCGGTAATTTCACGCAGGCGCGATTGGAAAAGGCGATTGCCGCCTCGACGCAGGCAGGCTACGCGATCAACGAGGAAGATGTGCTGCCCGGCGTCTCGGCCATCGGCATGTCGATCCGGCCGCGCCAGGGCACGCCGTACGCCGCGATCAGTATCGCTGCCATCGAGTCCCGGCTCTCCGGCGCCCGGCGCATCGAAATGGCCAAGCTGCTGCAAAAGGAAGTGCGCGCCCTCGAGAAGAAACTTGAAGCCGAAGCGCTGCACTGGGAATAAGGCGGTGCGGGGCGTCGGAGCATCGTGCCGCCGCATCGCCCCCCCTCACTCAAGCCCGACGCCGCCGGCACATCACCCCAGCGCAAGGTCCGGGTGCGGCGTGGGCACGCCGTAAGCCCCGCCCGCGTAGAGCAGCGGCACCCGGTCGCAATGGTGCAGGTCCATCACCTCGCCAACGAAGATGAAGTGGTCTCCCCCTTCGTATTTGAACGCCAGCGTGCATTCGAACCACGCCACGCAGCCGTCGAAAATCGGCATGCCGCCCCGGCCCGCGCGCCACTCCACCCCTTCGAAGCGGTCCGGCACGGGCGACGCGAAACGCGCGGCGAGCGGCATCTGATCCGCGCATAACACGTTGATCGCAAAGCGTCCCGACGTCTCGAAGACTTCGAGACTGCGCGAGCGCTTGTTGATGCTCCACAGCACCAGCGGCGGCGAGAGCGACACCGAATTGAATGAGTTCGCCGTCAGGCCCACTGGCGTTCCGTCGGGCATGGTGGTCGTCACGATGGTCACACCAGTAGCGAAACGCCCCAGTGCGTGACGAAAATGGCTGGCATCGAACGTCGTATTCACGGAAGCCTCCTCGAAAGACATCATGACTGTTTCGACCGGTGACACCGCGCCCGGGCGTGGCGCGGCACCACAGGCAATGCCGTCAGTGCGTGCGCGGCGCCGCTACCACGGCTGCCCCGCTCGCGACCGTCTTTTCGCCGACACGCGCCACGATTTCGCAGCGCAGACGCCGGCGCCCGTCGCTGCCCGGCGCACAGTCCGCCACCGTGCCGACCACCATGACGACGTCGCCCGGGCGCACCGGCGCATTGAATCGCGCCTCGATATCGACGATGGCCGCCGCCGGCCCGGCCCAGTCGGATACCGCGCGTCCCATGAATCCCATGGTCAGCATGCCGTGCGCGATCACGCCGCCCAGACCCGCCTCCTGGGCGTAGGCGTGGTCGTAATGGATACGGTTGTAGTCGTCCGACGCGCCCGCATAACGCACGAGTTGCGTGGTCGTCACGGCCGGTATCGACAGCGCGAAGGTGTCGCCCACCCGCGCCTGCAAAAGATGCATCCCGTTCATGCCAGACTCCTCGACGCGACTTGCTGCGCCGATCGATAGACGGTGGTGCGTCGCACGGTAAACACGCATTCCTGCGCCACACCGTCGTCGCCCAACAGATACCCCGACATCACCTGACGCAGCAGCGACATCGCGCCCCGTGCGCCGGTCTTTTCGTCGACGCCGACGAGTTGGAGCCGGCATTCGAAGCGCATGCCGGCCACGATGGGCCGGTGGTAATGAAACCCCATCTCGCCCGCCACGATGCGCCGCCGGTCGAGCGCCGCAATCCATGGCGGGTCTGCCGGTGCGCGAAAGCACGTCGGAAACGTGGGCGGTGCCACGATGCCCTCGTAACCGTGGCGGCGCGCGAACGCCGCGTCGCGGTACAGTGGATTCCCGTCGCCGATCGCATCGGCGAATTTGCGAATGGCGCCGCGCTCGACTTCCACCACAAACGGCGGTGCGCTCGTGCCAATCAGCGAACGGTCGATCTCGCTCATCGTTATCCTCCAGCGTCGCACTCCAGCGTCGCAATAATTCCCGTCGAACGCGTCGCCGCTCACTCGACGCGCTCGACAATGGTCGCCGTGCCCAGTCCGCCGCCGCAGCACATCGACTGCAACCCGTACAAGCCGCCGCGCAACTCCAGTTCGTCGACGAGGCCGGCCATCAGACGCGCGCCCGTCGATCCGAGCGGATGGCCCACGGCAATCGAGCCGCCGTTCACGTTCACGCGCGCGAGATCCGGTTTGATTTCCGCGAGCCACGCACCGAGTACCGACGCGAAAGCCTCGTTGATCTCGAACAGATCGATATCTTCGAGGGCGAGTCCACTGCGCGCGAGAATCCGCTGCGTGGCCGGAATCGGTCCGGTGAGCATCATCGCCGGATCGACGCCGACCACGAGTTGCGAACGCAATATGGCGCGCGCACGCAGCCCATACTCGCGCGCCCTGGCCGCCGTCATCATCAACACGGCCGCGGCGCCGTCCGAGACCTGGCTTGCATTGCCCGCCGTGATCCGGCCGTCCTCGCGAAACGAGGCCTTGAGCGTTGCCAGTTTCTCCAGCGAGGTATCGCGGCGCACCCCTTCGTCGCGGGTCAGTGCCTGGGCATCGGCACCCATCACGGGCAGAAGCTGACGCGCGAACCTGCCGGCATCGTGCGCTGCCGCGCTGAGGGTATGGCTGCGCAGGGCGAGTTCGTCCAGATACGGACGTTCGAGCTTCCAGTGCGCCGCGATGCGTTCGGCGGCAATTCCCATCGACGGCATCGAGAAACGCTCGACCAGCGATTCGGGATAACGCCGTCCGTAGCGCGTGTCGTCGTTGCCGCCCTGCGTCGTCGACATCAACTCGACACCCGACGCAATCACCACGTCGCAAGTGCCGCTGCGAATCAGGTTGTCGGCGAAGTGGATCGCCTGCTGCGACGATCCGCAGGCACGCTGCACCGTCGTGCCCGGCACGGTGACCGGGAAATCCGCCATGAGCAGCGCGGTGCGTGCGACGTTGCCCGCCTGCTCGCCTACCTGCGTGGCGCAGCCCGCGACAACGTCGTCGACGTCGCCTGCCGGCACGCCGTTGCGCGCGAGCAGCGCGCTCAATACCTGAGCGAGCAGCGCCGCGGCATGCCACTGCCTGAGAGCGCCGTTGCGACGCCCAACCGGCGTGCGCACCACGTCGACGATGACCGGATCGCGGTCGGCCAGCGCAGAGATCTTCATTCGCCGGACTCCCCGGATCGGGGCGCCCACTGGCTATTCTTCCGGCCCAGCAGGTGACCCGCGATCATGTTCTTGTGGATTTGCAACGTGCCGCCGTAGATCGAGCCACCGCGCACCTCGCGATACAGACGCTCGACGGGGTACTCCGCCATGTAGCCATAGCCGCCGAGCAACTGGATTGCGTCGTCGCAAATCTCCTTGGCGGCTTGCGCGACGTAGACCTTCGCGACTGACGTCTCGAGCGGCGATGGCAGCCCGCTCGCCGTGTTCGAGGCCGCCCGGTAGGTCAGCATCTGCGCCGCTTCGAGCTTGACCTTCATGTCGGCCAGCATCCATTGCAACCCCTGGAAATCCGCGAGTTCGCGCCCGAACTGGCGGCGTTCCTGTACGTACTGCAATGCGAACTCGAACGCAGCCTGCGCCGAGCCGAGCATGCGTGAAATGCTGCCCAGGCGCTCCACGTTGTACACGCTGATGAGTTTCGCGAAGGCGTGGCTCTCGGCGAGAATGTTTGCCTTCGGCACGCGGCAGTCGTCGAAGTAAAGCTCATATTGCCGCTCGCCCGCCATGTTCAGCGTGCCGCCGCTGCACGAGAATCCGGGCGCGTCATGCGGCACCATGATCGCGCCGATGTCGCTCGCCCGCCCCGTGTTGCCGAAGCGGCAATACAGCATGGTGTAGTGATGTCCCTTGGCCGCACTGATGAAGATCTTCTGACCGTTGATGATGACGTCGTCACCCTCGATGCGCGCACGCGTCTTCATCGCAGTGGCCGCCGAACCGGCATCCGGCTCGGTAATGCCGATCGACACGCCGATTTCGCCGCGCGCCACCCCGCTCACGAAGCGTGACTTCTGCGCGTCGGTGCCGAGTTCGAGCACGGCGCCGATCGCGCCCGTCGACGTGCGATGCGCCAGACCACCCAGCGTGGAGTCAACACGCTGAATGGTCTGGATCAGCAGCAGCGTCTCCAGTAGCGGCAGGCCGACGCCGCCGTATTCCTGCGGCATGTTCAGCGCCAGCAGGCCGGCTTCGGCCATTTGCCGGCGAAGGCGTTGCAGCGGTGCGAAATCACCCTTCGTTTCGGCCTCGTGGGCCTCCTTCGCAAGCGGCAGCAACTGACGACACAATTTTTCGGTCGCATCGATCAATTCGCGCTGCGATTCGGTAAGCTGAAAATCCATGGAAACTCTCGAAGACTAGGTTGACGAGGGCGAACCCGGCACAGACCTGCGCACTCAGCGCTGCAACGTCGAATCGAAGGACTCGCCGAGTTCGGCGGCACCCACGATCTGCGCAGTTTTGTCGTGCCCCACGTGCAGGATGTGCGTGTTCAGATCCCGAATCAGGCGGGCCAGCGGGAATTCATCGAACAGCGCTGTCGAGCCGGCCAGCATGATGAGCGTGTGCGACATCTCCAGCGCGGCATGCGCGCAGATCGACTTCGCCTGCATGGAGATCAGCTCGGCACGCTGTACGTCGCCCGCACGCCAGGCGTCGATGGCGTTCTCGAACACGACCTGTGCACCGTGCAGTTGCGTCTTGGCTTCGCCCATGCGCAGCTGCACGAACGGATCCTTGCCACGGCCGCGCTCGACAAGGCTCTGACGTACCCACTCGTAGGCGCCCTCGATCATGCCGAGATAGTTCGCCGTGAAACCCAGATGGAAACGTCCCTGCCAGCGCCCGCGCGGGTACACGCCCGGCTCGCCCAGCACGTGCAGTTCGTCGATGAAAACATCGTTGAGATAGATTTCCGGGCTCGGGCACACGCGCATGCCGGTCGGGCGATACCAGTCATGATTGATGCTGAGTCCTTCCATGCCCGGCTCGACGATGACCATCAAGTGGGACTTGAAGTACTCGGTCTCGCCCTCGATGGTCGCGAACACGATGGCGACGCCGTTCTCGTAACCGTTGGTCGCATAGTTCTTGTTGCCGTTGACGATGTAGCCGCCTTCGACCTTCTTCGCAGTGGTTTTCAGCACATACATGTGCTTGCGCCCTGCCTCGCTGCCGACGAACGACGACACACTCATCTTCTGCGTCATCGGCTTGACAAAGCGCTCGCGCTGCGCGTCCGTGCCGAGTTCGTCGAGCGCCCACGCCACATGGTTCTGCACCTGCATGCAGTGCGCGGTGCCCGGCGACACGCGCGCGACGCGTCGCATCGCTTGCAGGAACGTGGCCGGATCCGCCGACATCACGTTGCTGCCCAGGCCCCCGTGCTCCTTGCGCACGGTGGCGGTCAGCAGGCCGAGTTCGAACAGATCCTGCAAGTTCTCGAACGGCATGGCCGCCGCGTCGTGATATTCGCGCTCACGCGCCGGGAAACGGCTTTGCACGACCGATTCCAGCGCCGCCAGCACATCGGGGTTGCCCTGCCTGGACAACGAAGGGGTTTCCGCAAAATTCATGTTGCCTCCTGAAAGGGGACCGCCTGTGCCTCCGAAGCGGAAGTCTTGGCGGTTTCTATCGCTTTCGGGCCGATGGCGTGCGCAGCGGTGTTCGCTGTCGCAACGGGAATCGTCTCCGCGAAATGACATGTCACCCAGTGGCGCGGCGCAATCTCCCGGGCCACCGGTTTTTCTTCACGACACCGTGCTGCCGCATGCGGGCAACGCGGATGGAATGGGCATCCCGACGGGGGATTCATCGGCGACGGAATCTCGCCCGCAACGGCCTGCCCGCCCTCGCTGCTGCCGCGAGCGTCCACCGAGGCGATCAGCGCCTGCGTGTACGGGTGACGTGCGCCGCCCATCAGGGTCGAGGTGTCGGCTACCTCCATGAACTCGCCGAGATACAGCACCCCGATGCGCTGGCTCATGTACGCCACCACTGCGAGATCGTGCGAGATCAGCAGGTACGTAAGATCGAACGTGCCTTGCAAGTCCTTGAGCAGATTCAGGATTTGTGCCTGAATGGACACGTCGAGCGCCGAGACCGGCTCATCGAGAATCATGCAGCGCGGACTCAGACTGAGCGCGCGTGCGATCGCCACGCGCTGGCGCTGGCCTCCCGACAGCTCGTGCGGGAACTTGCGCGCCGCCGCGTCCGGCAGGCCGACGAGCCGAAGGAGTTCTGCGACGCGCCGGGCGCGTCCCGAGTCGTCGAGAGTGCGGTGAATACGCAGGGGCTCGTCGATGATCCGGCCGATACGCATGCGAGGATTGAGCGCGCTGTACGGGTCTTGCAGCACGGGTTGCAGCATCCGGTGAAACTGCTCGCGGGCCGACGCGCTCAACTGCTGGACATCCTGCCCGTCCACCGTTACCTCGCCGCTCGTGGCCGGTTCGGCCAACATCAGCATCTTGGCGATGGTGCTCTTGCCGGAGCCGGACTCGCCTACCAGGCCGAAAGTCGCGCCCGGTGCCACGTCGAACGTCACCCCCGCCACGGCATGCAACGGCCGCGCCCGGCCCAGCAGCCCGCGACGCACGTCGTATGTCTTGCGCAGATTGCGCACGCGAAGATACGGTTGGGCCATTACGCCACCTCCCTGCGCACTCGCGCTTCGCCGTCGATGTCCACCGGGGCGCCGGTAGGGTCGCGACGGCCCTGATGGTCGTGAGCACGCGGCGCCGCCGGCTGCGACCATAGGGTCATCGCCTCCCAGCACGCGCTGCGGCGGGCCCCACCTTGCCATTCGAACCAGTCGGGATAGGTCTCGCCGCACTGCTGCGTCGCGAGCGGGCAGCGCGGCGCGAACCGGCAACCTCGCGGCCATTCGGTGAGTCCCGGTTGTTGTCCCGGAATCGCTTCGAGACGCTTCTCGTACCGCCCCAGCGATGGCACGGCGCGCAGCAGACCGGCCGTGTATGGGTGTGCCGGGCGCGCAAACACGTCGGCGATCGGGCCCGACTCCACGATGCGTCCGCCATACATGATGGCGACGTCGTCGCAGAACTGCGACGCCAGATGTAAATCGTGGGTGACGAAGATCAGCGCCATGTTGCGCTGCTGCTGAAGCTCGCGCAGCAGCTTGAGGATCTGCAATTGCACGGTGACGTCGAGCGCGGTCGTCGGCTCGTCGCAGATGAGCAACTCCGGCGAGAGGGCGATATTGATGGCGATCGACACACGCTGACGCATGCCGCCGCTGAACTGGAACGGGTAGCTGTCCAGACGTTCCAGCGCGGCGGGAATCTTCACACGTTCGAGCGCATCGACGCAAAGCCGGCGCAGTTCGACCTTGTCGCGAATGCCCTGATGCACGCGGAAGATCTCGGCGACCTGATCGCCGATGGTCAGCAAGGGGTTCAGCGAGGTCATGGCGTCTTGCAGAATCATGCCGATCTCGCGGCCGCGAATTCTGGCCATCTCCGCATGCGAGAGCTGTGTCAGATCGCGCCCCTTGTAGCGCACTTCGCCTTGCACGACACGGCCGTTCGACGGCAGCAGCCCGAGCAGCGTGTTGCATGTCATGCTCTTGCCGGAACCCGATTCGCCGACGAGCGCCAGCGAGCGCCCCGCTTCGACGCGCAGACTCACGTTGTCCACCGCCGTCACGACGCCGTGCTTGCCGCGCAGCATCGTCGTGAGATTCCTGGCTTCGAGAAGCGCTGCCATTACCACCCCCTCGACATCGTCGGGCTCAGCCGGTCGCGCAGCGCGTCCCCAAGCTGGTTCGCCAACAGCACGGTCACCATCAGCACCATGCCCGGAATGCCGCAGATCCACCACGCGGTTTCGAGGTATCCCCGTCCGTCGGCGATCATGGCGCCCCATGAAGGCGTGGGCGGCTGAACACCCAGACCGAGGAACGACAGCGTGGCTTCGAGGATGATGATGGTGCCGATGTCGAGCGTGGCGAGCACGATGAACGTGTTCACGACGTTCGGCACGATATGGGCGAACATCACGCGAAAGCGCGACGCTCCGGCGAGCTTCGCGAGCAGCACGAAGTCGCGCGAGCGCAGCGACAGCGCTTCGGAGCGCGTCACGCGTGCGAAACGTGCCCAGTTCGCCAGACTCAGGACGATCACGAGATTGAACACGCTAAAGCCGATGGCACCGACCAGTACCAGCGCAAGAATGACCGCCGGCAGCGCCAGTTGAATATCGGCCACGCGCATCGCCACGGCATCGACCCATCCGCCGAGATAGCCGGCGGCGATACCGAACAGGCTGCCGAAGATGCCCGCGATCAGCACCGCGCAAAACGCCACGTACAACGAAATCCGCGACCCCCAGACCACCCGGGAGAGCAGATCGCGTCCCAGCTGATCCGTGCCGAACCAATGGGCGGCAGACGGCGGCTTGAGAATGTCGCTCAGCGAAATCGCGTTCGGGTCGTAGGGCGCGAACCACTGCGGTGCGAGCGCAACGGCGATCAGTGCCAGCGCGAGCGCCATGCAAACCCAAAGCTGAACGTCGCGCCAGATTCCCCGGCGCGCGCGCGTGGGCGGCGCCGGTACGCTGCGTTCCGCCGGGCGCTGTTGTAAGTCGAGAGGGGTGAGCTCATGCATAGCGAATCCTCGGGTCGACGTAGGCGTAGAGCACATCCACCGCCAGGTTGAGCAAGGTGAAAATCAGCGCGCCGACGGTGACGGCCGCCTGCACGACCGTGTAGTCGAGATTGGAGATCGAATCGAGAATCAGGCGACCGATGCCCGGCCACGAGAAGATGAATTCGACCGACACTGCCCCGCCCATCAGAATGCCGAACTGCAACGCGGTGAAGGTAATCATCGGCAGCAGTGCATTGCGCAGCGCGTGCCGGAAGATGATCGTGCGCTCGGGCACGCCCTTGATGCGCGCGAACTTGATGTATTCCGTATCCAGCACTTCGGACATGCTGGAGCGGGTGAGCCGCATGATCCCTGCCGCCGAATACCAGCCCAGCGCAACGGCCGGCATCACCAGATGCCAGAACGTGCCGTAGCCATTGGTCGGGAACCACGACAACTGGATCGAGAACAAGCGGATGAAGAGCAGGCTGAACAGGAACGGCGGGGCGGCCTGTCCCAGCACCGCGAAGAGCTTCGCGCACTGGTCGACGGCGCCGCCACGGCGCACGGCGGCAATCGCACCGAGCGGCACGCCCACGAGAATGCCGAGTCCGAGCGCCGAACTCGTGAGCAGCAGCGTCGGTCCGAGGGCGCCCAGCACGACGTCGAGCGCGGGCCGGGAGAACCGGTACGACATGCCGAGCTGCCCTTGCAGCAGATGCAGCAGGTAGCTGCCGTACTGCACCGCGACCGGGCGGTCCAGCCCCATCTGGTGGCGCAGCAGCGCGCGGTCGGCCTCCGTTGCCTCGGGCGGAAGCATCAGGTGCGTCGGGTCGCCGATCAGCCGCACGATCAGGAAAATCACGAGGGTGACGAGCAACACCGTCATCAGCGATTGCGCCACGCGGCGCGTCAGATAGCGGATCATGCGTGCGCCCCTGCGTCGGCCCCCGTATGCGGCGGGGCGTCGCCGTCCGGGGTCAGATTTCGTATGGCGCGATCGCGCAGTTCCAGCTTGCGGATCTTCTGGCTGCCGGTCAGCGGCCAGGCATCGACGAACTCGACGTAGCGCGGCACCTTGTAGCTCGCGATGTGCTCACGGCAGTACTGCTGCAAGGCGAACGGCGAAATGTCCGCCCCGTCCTGCCGCTCGATGTACGCATAGCCCACTTCGCCCAGACGCGCGTCCGGGACACCGACCACGACCGCCTGACGCACGCCCGGGTAGGTTTTCAGGAAGACTTCGATTTCCTGCGTAGCCACATTGAAGCCCCCCGGTTTGATCATCTCTTTCACGCGGCCGCGATACGTCAGATAGCCGTCGTCATCGAGTTCGCCCAGATCGCCGGTGAGCAGCCAGCCGTCGGCGTCGATGGCCTTGCGGTCCTCCTCGGGCATGCGGTAGTAGCCCTTCATCACCACATAGCCAGAGACGCAAATCTGCCCGACCGAGCCGGCCGGCAGGGTCTTGCCGGTTTCGATATCGGTAATGCGCACCTTGACGCCGCGCACCGGGCGCCCGTTGGTGCGGGCGCGCTTCTCATAGGGATCGTCCCAGCGCGTGCGCACGACAGCGTTGGATGTCTCCGACATGCCGTACGCGCTCACGAGTTCCGGCACGTTCAGCGTATGGCTGACCCATTCGAACGACGCCGTCGGCAATGGCGCGCCGGTGCCCGTGCGCAGACTCGACAGGTCGTACTTGCCGATGTCGGGAAACGCTTTGAGATCCTGCACGATGGTGTCGACGAAAAAGCTCACGGTGATGCGCTCACGCTCGACGCACTCGCAGAAGGTCTGCGGCGAGAACTGATCGGCGATGACCATGGCCGCGCCGGAAAGCGCCATTGCCAGGGTGTAAAACGTGCCCGTGGCAGTGAATAGCGGGACACACGACAGGTAACGGTCCTGCGAGGTCAGCCGCAGGCATTGAGCCGCGTAGTGGTTGTTCGCGAGCAGCGCGCCGTGGCGCACCATCGCCCCCTTGGGAAACGATGTCGTGCCCGATGTGTAAAGAATCTGCGCCACGTCGTCGGGCTTCACCTGAGCGAAGCGGCGCTCCAGTGCGCCGTCGTTCAGGCACGACTTCCCATGCGCCTCGATGGCATGGAAGTTTTCCATCCCGCCAGGCAACGTCCGCTCGGTCGGCAGGCCGATGACACGACGCAACGCCGGCATGCGCTCGCACTGCCACGCGCCGCGCCGTTGCGCGGTCCACTCCGGATCGAGTTGGGCGAGGATGTCGAAGTAACGCACACCGCGCGCGGACGATCCGCCACCGCGCTCCTGCACGATCAGCGTGGTGGCTTCGGATTGCCCGAGTACGTATGCCACGTCGCTATCGCGAAAGCGCGTGTTCACCGGCACGAGTACCGCGCCGACGAGCGGCACGGCCCAGCGGGCGATGAGCCACTCGGTGCTGTCGGACATCCACAGTGCCACGTTCTCGCCGGGCGCCACGCCCAGCGACATCAGGCCGCGCGCAAACGCACGAATACGCTGTGCAAGCTGGGCGAAGGTCAGGCGGGTCTCGCCGTGCACGACGGCTTCACGCGTTGCATGCGCGTTGGCGATCCAGGTCAGTGCACTGGCGAAGGTCTCGCGCGTCCAGTCGATCGCATCGGCCCGCGCAGCAGCAGCGGCTGCAGCAGCCGTCGCGTCCGTGGCGGCGGGCGTACGGCCCGCGCCCCAGGCGCTTTCGTCATCTCTGTTCATGATGGAGTTGTTCATCGGTTCGCGTGCGTTGCACTCTCTGAGACGGCCTACTTCCAGCTCAGGTTGCGCAGGTTGTAATACCCGCTGCCGTGCTGCGGCTCCCAATTCAGCTTCACGTCTTGCGCGAAGGTGTAATACAGCTCCGTAATCAGCACGGCATGGCCGTCGTCATGCAGCACGCGGCCGATCTTCTTGAAGATTTCGTCGCGTTGCTCGCGCGAGGTCGCGGCGTCGCCCTGCGCGACCAGCGTCTCCACTTCCGGATTGAAGTAATCGGACCATGTCCCCTCTTTCGTGGCCGCGCCGCTGATCGGGTGCACCGGGTCGTAGATGGCGTTGGAGAACTGCATCATCGTCATCGGCCCGCCCTTGTGCGTGTTGTTCAATCGGCTCCACGCGGCGTAGTCGATAACCTTGACGTTCGTCTTCACCCCCACGGCGCTCCAGTACGCGGCGATCACCTCACATAGCTCCTTCGGGTTGTCGGTCGGGCACAGCAGATCGGTCGTGAAGCCGTTCGGATAGCCCCCTTGTGCCAGCAGCTTGCGCGCCTGCGCCGGATCGTACGGATACGGCTTGAGCGTGCGATCGACGCCATACGGATAGCTCGACGACACGTATGACGACATTTGCGCCCCTACACCATGCAGCGCCTGGCTGATGATCGCCTTGGAGTCGAGCGCGTAATTCAGCGCAAGACGCACGTCGCGCTTCGAGAGCGGCGTGCCCGGCACGTTCGAGTACAGGCGTACGGCGAGCGGGCTGCCGACCGGCACCGACTTCACGCTCAGGCCGGCATTGCCCTTCAGGCGCGCCACGTCGACACTCGGCACATAGTCGATGACGTCGACCTCGCCATTGAGCAGCGCATTGATGCGGCTGCTCGCCTCCGGAATCACCTTGAAAACGAGGTGTTTGATCCCCGGCTTCGGTCCCCAGTAACCGTCGAAGCGGTCCAGCGCGACCGACTGTCCGATCTTCTGCTCGACGAACTTGTACGGCCCGGAGCCGACCGGCGCCCGCGCGAACGCTTCCGGAGATGCCAGCCCCTCCGTATAGGCCTTCGGTACGAGCAGCAGATAGCCTGCGATCTTGTTCAGGAATGCCCCGTCCTGACGCTTGAGATGGAAGATGGCCGTGGTGTCGTTGGGCGCATCCACGCGCTCGACGAGATTGGTGAAGTACGGCCGCCGCGTGCTCTTCGTCTCGGGCGCCAGAATCCGTTCGAGCGAGTACTTCACGTCCTTTGCCGTGAGTTTGGCGCCGTTGTGGAATTTCACGTCGTTGCGCAGCGTGAACGTGTACTGCAAACCGTCGGGCGAGATTTTCACGCCGGTGGCAACGCTCGGCTTCAGGTTGCCGTCGATGTCGAACGCGTAGAGCGTGTCGAACAGCTGCCAGCCGTAGCGCTGCGAATCGCCGGTAGCCGCCACTTGCCCGTCGAGATTGTTGATGTCTTTGCCGACCGCGAAAACGACCGTTTCGCGATCGACTGCGGGTTTGCCGCCGATGGCCTGCGCAGCCGTCGATGTCCACAGGCTCGCGCACAGCGCGATACCCGAACCGATCCACGCCAGCGTGCGCGGCCATGCCTGCAATGCCCGTGTGTGCATTGAATTCTCCAAAGAAGTGCCAGGAAGGGCAAATCGGGACGATGCGATTTTCCGCCTGCCGGCGTTAGCGCAACGTCTCCGGACCGCCCTTCACATAGATGATTTGCCCCGAAACGAACGATGCGTCTTCGCTGCAAAGGAAGGCGACGACGTTGGCGATGTCACGCGGGACACCGACGCGGCCGAGCGGAATGTTCCTGGCTCGCTGGCGTTTGTATTCTTCGGGATCGATGCCGCGACGCTGCGCGGTCTGGCGCGTCATTTCGGTGTCGACAAACCCCGGCGCCACGGCATTGACGTTGATGTTGAACGGGCCCAACTCGATGGCGGCCGTTCTTGTGAAGGCTTGCAGGCCCGCTTTGGCGGACGAGTAATTCGCCTGCCCGCGATTGCCGAGTGCGGAGGTGGAAGACAGATTGACGATCTTGCCGCTGCGCTGCTCGACCATGTGGCGCTGCGCCGCGCGAGTGCACAGGAAAGTGCCCCGCAGGTGGACGTTCATGACGCGGTCCCAATCGTCGACCGACATCTTGAACAACAGATTGTCGCGCGTGACGCCCGCGTTGTTCACGAGTACGTCGAGGCCGCCGAATTGCGAGATCACCTGTGTCACTAGCGTCTCGACCTGCGTCTCGTCGGTGACGTCGCAGCCGAAGCCCACGGTGTCATACCCGCCCTCGTGCAGCAACGCGTGCGCCGCGCTGTGCGCAGCCTCTGCGGAAATGTCGCAGATCGCCACGCGCGCACCCTCCTGCGCGAACCGTTCGGCCGTTGCGTAGCCGATGCCACGCGCGCCGCCCGTCACTAGGACCACCTTTCCCTGGAAGCGATTGCTCATGCGCTTGCGTCTCCTGGTTGTGGCGCTGCCTGGTCTATGCCGGCAGTCGTCGTAATGGAAACCAGTCTAGACACGCATGGCGCGATGGTCAATATTTGAAACAAATAACTTTGCGTAAATTTCATCAGGGATAACTCTCAGTTCATTCGATTCGCCATCGGTTATCTTTATAACGCAAGCAAGAGCCAGTCTTTATATGGATTGATGCTTTGCAAATCACCTCACGCCGCCCGGTGTTTTCTGAGAAAATTAGTGCAACAATAATTCCACCATTTGAACATTTATCAGGAATATCGAAATTCAAGCATGGAAAGCGCGGCTTACTCCGACACTTCGGCGTTACCGGATTCGCAATCTTCGTCAGGCGCGTCGCGCGTCTTCCGCTGTTTCGTCGCCTGCGTTGTTCGCGCCGGCGCTCTGCGGTGCCGTCGCGTGTTGTGCGGTGGCGGCGTTGCGCCCGGCAATGCGCCCGCCAACGATGCATTCCGCGAGATTGCCGCCTGCCATGTAGATATGACCGAATACACTGCCCAGTTCGCCTGCCGCATAGAGGCCGGCAATCGGCTCGCCGAACGGATCGAGCACGCGCTGTTCGGCATCGTGCACGGGGCCGCCCTGTGTATTGATGACGACGGGCCACAGCGAGGCGGCGTAGAACGGCCCTTCGCGCAGCGGCGCCATCGTCTCGGGGCGACGGCCGAAGGCGTCGTCGTGTCCGGCGTCGCACGCTGCGTTCCACTGGCTCACGGTGCGCACAAGCTCGTGCGCATCGATACCCAGTTTCCCGGCCAGCGCTTCGAGCGTGTCGGCCTTTTGCAGCAGGCCGTTTTCCACCTCCTTCAGGTTGTCGCTGCTCCATTCGTACCAGGCCTCGCGATCGTTGGTGATCGAGCGGCCCATCGGGTACATGCGACGCCCGGCCTCATCGAATATGAGGAACGACGGCAGCCGGTCGTGCCGATAAGTGTTCGGGTCGTAGTGATCGAATTGACGCACGCCAGTATCCGAGATGTACGGCGGATACTCGTTCACATAGCGGCGAGCGCGCTGATCGACGATGATCCACGCCATTTTCGGCAGCGGCTTCGTCTCGCGCTCGGGGGTCCACATGGGCAGGATCTTGGCGTAGATGCCGAACGGATATGCCGGGTCCGGATGACGAATGCCGTACGGCCCGTGGTGATGCCACATGTGCCACAGTGCCGCGCCCGCTGCCTGCGCCATGCGGACGCCGTCACCCGTATTGCCGCGAAAGCTGCCGGGCAATACCGGCGTCGAAACGAAGAACTGACGTTTCATCTCCTCGTCGGCCTCGAAGCCGCCGCACGCGAGCACGACGGCGCGATGCGCACGAACGTGCAGCGATTCGCCGGCGCGACACAACCGTACACCCTGCACTTCGCGCTGCGCGTTCTGCACCAGACGCTCGACGCTCGTCGAAAGCCATACGTCGAGGCGTCCTGCCGCGCGTCGCGCCTCGACGTTATCGAGCAGCAGCTTGAAAAGCAGACATCCGGGGCGGAACGGGCGGGCAGCGAGATAGCCCGCGGGGTCGCCGAAGCCGGGAATTGCCTCGATATCGGCGTACGCCAACGCATCGCAGCCGGGGAACGGGTAGTTGCCGCTTGCCGCCTCGACGCGCACGACCGCGCCGTTGATGCGCGCCATCTCCCGAAGATAGTCCGGCACCTGCGTCATGCCGACGGCCAGCGCGCGCAGCACGTCATCCGGCGTACGGGCGCCGCAGGTGTGTTGCAGATAGGCGAAGGCCGCGTCGGCATCGTCGCACACGCGCACGCCGCCGGCCGACAGGATCGAAATGCCGCCGGGGTCGGGCATCTTTTCGACCAGCAGCACGCGCGCGCCCGCGTCCGCCGCCTCGATGGCGGCCACCGCGCCCGCGGCGCCGTAGCCCACGACAATCACGTCGTATTGCGCATGCCAATGCCCGTTCGCCACGGGCAATGCGCCCGTACCCCGATGTTCCGAAGCTCTCAGGAAAGCAACCATGTGTCGACGACTCCTCGTTGTCCACTGCCTGTCATCTGTTGATCGTTCATTACCACCCGGAGGAAACCGAAATGTCCAACCAGGCTGTTCGTTCTGAAATCACCGGCACCGTCTGCCACGTACTTGTCGCCGAGGGCGACGTCGTGTCCGAGGATCAGGCGCTGCTGATGGTCGAATCGATGAAGATGGAAATTCCCGTGATCGCGCCGCGAGCCGGGCGCGTCACGAAGGTGCACTTCAATGTGGGCGATTCGATTGGCGAGGGCGACGAGGCTGTGAGTCTCGACGCCTGAGCGCTGCGCATCGCCCGCCAGCCGGCCGGACCGTTGGTCCGCCGATCGGTTTGCCGTGGGGTGCGTCACGCGCCCCACGGCGCAGCGCCGAATCAGCGCCAGGCCACCTTGCGGAAATTCAGGAAGCCCGAGCCCTGCTGCACTTCCCAGGTCAGCGCCTTTTTCTTCGCGAAGACATTGAACAGTTCGGTCACGAGCACCGCGGATGCGTCGTCATGAAGCAGCTTGCCGATCTTGCGAAACAGCGCGCCGCGCGCCTGTGCGCCCGTCGTCGTATCGAGTTGCTTGAGCAGCGCCTCGACCTCGGGGTTGTAATAGTCCGACCATGCGCCCTCCTTCGAGAAGGAACCGGCGACCGGATGGATGGGGTCGTAGATGGCATTCGTGAACTGCGTCGTCGTCATCGGCCCTGTCTTGTGAGTGTTGTTCAGGCGGCTCCACGCGGCGTAGTCGATACGATTGATGTCGACCTTGACACCGACCTGCCCCCAGTAGGCGGCGAGCGCCTCGGCGAACTCCTTGGGCGTGCCGACGGCGTCGTAGAGCTTGATCGCGAAGCCGTTGGGATAGCCGGCCTGCTTGAGTAGGGCGCGCGCTTTGACCGGGTCGTACGGATACGGCGCGATGCCGGGATCGCCGCCATACGGGAAGTATTTCGAGATGAACGTTCCCATCGGTGCGCCAACACCATGGAACACGCCCTTGATGATCGCGTTCGCGTCGATGGCGTAGTTGAGTGCGAGGCGCACGTCGCGCTTGGCCAGTGGGGAGTCCGGCACGTTCGAGTACAGGCGCACGTGCATCGGGGAGGAGACCGGGTTCGTGATGATGTCCAGCGCCGCGTCCTGGCGCAGCCGGGCCACTTCGGCCAGCGGGATCATCGCGGCAATGTCGACCTCGCCCGACACGATGGCGTTCACCCGGCTCGACGGTTCGGGAATGTACCTGAACACGAGCGTCCTGATGGCCGGCTTGTCACCGTAGAAGTCGTCGAAGCGTTCGAGTTCGAGGTATTGCCCCACCTTGTTCGTTTTCACGCGATACGGTCCTGTGCCGATGGGCGCCGCCGCGAAGGCTTCGACGTTGGGCAGCGACGACGTGTACTTTTGCGGAACGATGAACAGAAAGCCCGCGATCTTGTTGAGAAATACGCCATCGGGCTGCTTCAGGCGGATGCGAACGGTGAGCGGGTCCGGCGTATCGACACCATCGATGACCGGCGCGAAATACGGGCGCCGGGTGCTCTTGGTGGCCGGATCGATGACCCGTTCGATGGAATATTTCACGTCGGCCGATGTGAATGGGTCGCCGTTGTGGAATTTGATGTTCGGCCGGAGCTTGAACGTGTATGTCAGGCCGTCGGGGGACATCGTGTTGCTGATCGCCATGCGCGGCACGATGTTGCCTTTCGCATCGAAGCCGTAAAGGGTATCGAAGATCGACATGGCGTAACGCTGCGAGTCGCCGCTCGCCGTGACCAGTGCGTCGAGGCTCTGAATCTCCTTGTCGAGCGCCACGACGAGTGTATTGCGGTCGAGCGCCGGACCGGTCTTGTCGGCCGCCGTCGCTGCCGGTGTCAGCCCTGCCATACCCAGTGCACCTAGCACGCCAGCGGCGAGCGCCCCGGCGAGCGCTTTGGCGCGCAACCCCGACGCCACGCGCGCCGCAGCGCGCCATCCCGTCAATCGATTCATCTCGTCCTCTCTATAATGTTCAAATATTGAAACTATGAAAACATCGAAAACCCCACCTGAATCCGCATCAATTTCTCTGGCACGTTGTTGAAATATCCGCTATAAAAGCTAGGAAACATGATCATCGATGTCAATAAGCGATCATACCGACGCGACATCGAAGCTCGAATAGCGCACCATATAATCGTTATTTATTTCAATATATGGATATCTGGAAAGCCCGCCGCTTTCCATATCCTTCGTATCGCAGGACGCTCATGGACAAACGCAAGATCGACGAACTGCATGCCCGCCGCGAGGCGATCCGCACGGCGACGCCGACGGCAGCCATCGAGAAATTGCGCGAGCAAGGCAAGCTCACGGCGCGCGAGCGAATTGCGTTATTGCTCGACGACGGCAGCTTTGTCGAGATGAGCGTGCATGCCCGGAGCGCACATCCAACGTTGCGCGAGCGAACCCCCGCCGATGGCATCGTGACCGGACACGGCAGGATCGACGGCCGCATCGTCTATGTCGCCGCAGACGACGCGACAGTGCTGGGCGGCACGCGCGGACGCGTGGGCGAAATCAAGATTGCGCGGGTGCGCGAGGCGGCTTTGCGGCATCGCAAGCCGTTCATCGCCCTGATGGAGGCCGGTGCGGCCCGCGTGCAGGAAAGCTTCGGGGCGATGGCCGCCAACATGGGCGCGCGCTTTGCCGATCACTTCCGGATGTCGGGACAGGTTCCCCAACTCGCCGCAATTCTCGGACCGGCCTTCGGCGGCCCGTCGTTCACGGCGGCGCAATCGGATTTCACGGCGCTGGCGCGCGGCACGGGCGTGATGGGGATGTCGGGGCCGCTCGTCGTCAAGGTCGGCACGGGCGAGTCCGTCACTTCGGACGCCATTGGCGGCGCCGACGTCAGCGAGACCGTGACCGGACAAGCCGATTATGTCGGCGATACCGAAGCCGACACGCTGCGCAGTCTGCGCACGTTCCTGTCGTTCCTGCCCAGCCACAGCGGCGAACTGCCGCCGGTTGCCGAGGCGAAGCCTGCCGCCGTCGACACGGAGGAAGGACGCGAGAAACTGCGAGCGCTCATTCCCGACATCGGCCGTCAGGCGTACGACATGAAGCGCGTGCTGAGCCTGATCGTGGACGCGGGCGATGTCTTTCACTATCGGCCGCGTTATGGTCCGAACCTGATCACCGCGTTCGGTCGCGTCGACGGTCAGCCGGTCGGATTCGTGGCGTCGAACCCGATGGCGCGCGGCGGGGTGATGGACGAAAAAACGGCGCAAAAGGCGCGCAAGTTCGTCGATCTTTGCGATGCGTTTCACGTGCCGCTGGTTTTCATCTGCGACGCCCCCGGCTTCCTGGTCGGTCCCGACATCGAAAAGCACCGGATGATCTCCCTCGCGGCGCGGCTGCTCAACACGGTGTGTGCGGCGTCGGTGCCGAAGATCACATTCGTGGCGCGCAAGGCCATCGGGCTGGCTTATCTCGCGATGTGCGGGCGCGCCATGCGCCCCGACTATCTGGCGGCGTGGCCGGGCGCGCATTTCGATGTGATGGGGCCTGAGGCTGGCGTGGAACTCGTGTACGGGCGCGAGATTGCGGCGGCCCCTGACCCGGCCGCGCGCAAGGCGGAGATCATGGCGAAGCTCGACGAACAGTCGAGCGCCTACGAAGCTGCCGCGCAGGGCTGGATCGACGACGTCATCGATCCGGCCGAGACGCGCGATGCCATTCGCCGTGCGCTCGCGGCAGTCGCAGATTCGCGCGAGCCCGGCTTCAAGCACCGCATCGATCCGTGAGGTAACGGTATGCCAACCCTGCATCGGCCGGGCGTCGTTGCATTCGACGGGCCATCGACACCATGACCATCGACTTTTCCGTGATCGACGGCGTCGCCACCGTACGGCTGAACCGTCCCGAAGCGCTCAATGCCATCGACTATCCGATGCGGGCGCGGCTTCAGGAACTATGGCGACACATCGGCAGCACACCCGAGATCCGCGCGGTCATCGTGACGGGCGCGGGCGAGCGCGCGTTCAGCAGCGGTGCGGATCTCAGGCAAACGCCGCCTCCGGCGACATCGTTCGCCGCACAGGTCTTTCGCGGCGAAGGCGCCGCGCCGGAGGCCGGATCGCTTACGCTGGGCATGGACTTCGACACGCCGTTGATCTGCGCCTTCAATGGTCTCGCCTATGGCGGCGCGCTCGAAATCGGTCTTGCCTGCGACATTCGTATTGCGGCCGACACGGCGCGCTTTGCATTGCCGGAGGTCGCCGTCGGGTCGATGCCCGGCTCCGGCGGCACGCAACGGCTACCGCGCCTGATCGGCGGCGCCAACGCCATGTGGATGCTGTTGACGGGCGATGCCATCGACGCAGACACAGCGTTGCGCGTCGGTCTGGTCAGCCACGTGGTACCGCAGGACACCCTGCTGGAAACCGCCACCGGTATCGCGCGCCGTATCGCCGACGCCGCGCCGCTGGCCGTGCGCGCGATCAAGCGCTCGGCGCGTGACGGCATGGACATGCCCTTGCCGGTCGCGCTGACTTACGAGCGGCATCTGTGGGGCTTGCTGCGCGACACGGAAGATCGCAAAGAGGGGCGCGCGGCGTTTGCGGACAAGCGTCCACCGGTGTTCCACGGACGGTAATGGACGCACCGATGCGAGACAATGCCGAACGCTGGCGAAACGTTCGCCAGCGTCACCTGGCCTGCATGCCGCAGGCCCCCGAACCGGACAGATTCTCATGACCTCACCTCGACGACACGCTGGCGAGATCGACGTCGATCTCGCTGACGGCCACGCCGAAAGCCTTGCCGGCAATCTCGCGTGCGACGCCGTGCAGGGAAGCGAGGCCCCCGCGAATGGCCATCATCGCGTCGCACCCGCGGAACGTCGTGCGAACGAAGGCACGCAGAGCATTCAGCGGGCCATTGCCGTCTTGCGCCTGATCGCCATGCGCGGGCCGCAGGGCTTGCGGCTTCACGAAATCGCCGAAGGCCTCGGACTGGAACGCATCACGGCACATCGCATCGTCAAAGGCCTGGCGTTCAGCCACATGCTGCAACTCGAACCGCAGGCGCGCCGCTACACGTTGGGTCACATGGCGTATCTGCTCGGGCTGACGGCGGCGCCTGCGTTCGACCTCCGGGAGCGTTGTCAGCCGACGCTGCGGCGCCTCGCGGACCTGACAGGCGACTCCGTCTTTCTGATGGTCCGAAGCGCACACGAGGCCGTTTGTTTCGATCACTTGCAAGGTAGCTACCCCATTCGCACACATAGCCTGAAGATCGGCGCCCGCCGGGCGCTGGGCGCCGGCGCGGGCGCCATGGCTCTGCTGGCCGCCCTGCCCGATCACGCTGTCGAGAGCGCCATCGCGGCGAACGCCGTGCATCTGCCTCGCTATCGCGATATTTCGCCGGCGCGTTTGCGCGAGATGGTCGCCAGGACACGCGAAGACGGCTATGCCACCAATGTGCAAACCGTGATCGCCGACGTGAGCGCAATCGGCATGACGCTGCCGCGCAAGGACGGTCCGGCGTTCGTATCGATCAGCATTGCCTCGATTGCCTCGCGCATGACCGGGGCGCATCTCGACGAGGCGCTGCACGCGCTGCGTCGGGAGACCGACGTGCTCGGCCGGCAACTGGATGACGCCCGTGTGGCGTGGGGTGGCATGGCCGAGGGCATCGCCGGATAACGCCCGGGCCGGGCACGGAAATGCACGACGCGTGGAATGCGTGGCATGCGTGGCATGGGCGGCATGCACTGCACGTACAGATCATTCGGAAGGAGGAGACATGTTTGAAAAGGTCCTCGTCGCGAATCGCGGCGCGGTTGCTGCGCGCGTCATTCGCGCATTGCGTCAGATGAACATCCGTTCCGTTGCCGTATGTTCCGAGGCGGACGCCACGTTGCCCTATCTGGCACAGGCCGACGAAGTCTATGCCATCGGTCCCGCCCCCGCCATGTCGAGCTACCTCGATCAGGACCGTCTCATGGACGTGCTGGTGCGCTCCGGGGCAGACGCCGTGCATCCCGGATACGGGTTTCTTTCCGAGAACGCCGCGTTCGCCCGTCGCGTCATCGCGGCGGGGGCAACGTTCATCGGCCCGTCGCCGCAATGGATCGAAGCGATGGGGCACAAGACACGTGCGCGTGAGTTGATGGCGCGCTACGGCATGCCGATGTCGCCCAGCTCGGGGCTGCTCGACGATCACACCGAGTCGATCAGTGCCGCCGCACGGGCGATCGGCTACCCGGTCCTCATCAAACCCGCCGCCGGTGGCGGCGGCATCGGCATGGTGCCGGCGCGCGACGAGGTCTCTCTGCTCGCGGCGATCGCTCAGGCGCGCTCCGTCTCCCAGAAGAGTTTCGGCAATGCGGAGCTTTACCTTGAAAAGCTGATCGAGCGTCCGCGCCACATCGAGTTCCAGATGCTTGCGGACAAGGCGGGCAATGCATGCCACTTGTTCGAACGGGATTGCTCCGTTCAGCGCCGCCATCAAAAAGTCATCGAGGAGTCTCCCGCGCCGCTGCTCCCGCGCCGCGATATGGAGACTACCGCGCAGAAGATCGCCGGGCTGCTCGAAGAGATCGGCTACGACGTCATCGGCACGGCGGAAACGCTGTTCGGTGCGGACGGCACCTGTAACTTCCTTGAAATGAATACGCGCCTGCAGGTCGAGCACGCGGTGACGGAGGCGATCACAGGCGTCGATCTCGTGAAGTGCCAGATCCGGCTGGCGGCGGGCGAGGCGCTCGCGACGGTGGTGCCGGACACGCCGCGCGTGAACGGGCACGCCATCGAAGTGCGCGTGTACGCCGAGGACGCCGTGCGCTTCTTTCCGTCGCCCGGAAAACTGACGGCGTTCGAACTGCCGGCAGGCGACGGCATTCGCGTCGAGACCGGCTACGCCCAAGGCAACACCGTCACCCCGTATTACGACCCGCTACTGGCGAAAATCATCGTGCACGCACCGGAGCGCACCGCCGCCATTCGCCGCATGCGCGAGGCTCTGGGCGCGACCGGTATCCAGGGCGTGAAGACGAATATCCCGTTTGCGCTTCAGGTGCTCGATGACGAGCTGTTTCAACTCGGCCATGTCCATACCGCGCTCGGCACGGACATTCTCGCGGGGGCGCGGCATTGACGTGCGCGGCCCGTTCGGCACCCGATTGACGTCCAACACGCGGCGCGTACCCGCCGCGGCATTCTCTCGGCGCTCGGGCGGCTTGCGCCCCGCCCCGTGCTCCATCGAGGCGCTTTCTACAAACCTTTGCCAATAGTGTCGGGCATATCGGCCGCAAGGCTACAGCCACGTGGGTCGCCGCGACGAGGCACGGAATTTGCTGCATTGACGACGTCATCCGCCCGTGAGGGCTCGGGAGCTCGTCGCAATGTCAAACTCGCTGTCACGTAAACGCGTCCACGACACCGGGCCGCTCAGGACTACGGACGCGCGCGCCGGTGCAGCGCCCGACCGGAACCCTCCACGCGACCCTCCACGCATATACGCGTTGACGGCCCGCACGCTGCCCGCTCCGGACGACTGGTCAAGGCTCGTCGAACGGGTTGCGGGGCTCGGCTTCTCGCGTCTGCTGATCGACGAGGCGTCGTGCGGAAACACACTCCACGATTATCTGCCGGCGCCGCGTCGCTTCGGGCTCGCGCTCGACGTTGCGGTCAATGGCGACCTCGCGCGCCGTGGCTCATTCGCCGGCCCGGCCGCGCCCGATGCCGATTCGACTGGTCCCGGCACCGGCGCGGCCCCCCACCGCAACGACGATCCTCCCGATCCGCGGCATCCGCCTCGGGGTAACGGACTCGGCAGTGGCCTCTACCGTGCGCCGGTGTCCACTCCCCCGGGCGGCCTGCCCACCGCAAACGAGATGTCCGACGCGTTCGCCGTCCGACTGCGTCGGCTGGCGGAGCAAGGGGCCGACGGATTCTGTCTGCATGGCTTGTCGTCGCGGCCTGCCGCCGCGTGGCGGCGGCTGATCCGCGACATGCGCCGTCATTTTCCCGCACTCCAATGGTTCGGCTGGACGCCCGGACTACCGCGCGAGCAGATGGTGGCGATCGCCGGCGCCGGTTTCGACGGCGTGTTTCTCTCGTCGTGCTGGTGGGACATGCGCGCGTCGTGGCTCTTCGACGAGCATGCCGATCTTGCGGGATGTACGTGGCGCGTCGCGCTGGCGGGAGATCCGTTCGAATCGCCCGGCGATCTCGTCGCGCGCAGTCACAACGTGCTCGAATGTGCGCGTGCGCTTCAACTGGCGTTCGAACTCGGCGACGGCATTCTGATGCCCGCAGGTATGGAATACGGTCATGCGCACGCGGGCAGCGAACTGCCGCTCATCGAGCCGTCGGCTGACGAGGCTCCCGCTGCGTCGGCCGTTTCCGATCACGAGATCGATTTCAGCCCGACCATTGCCGCCGGAAATCGACGATTGGCGGCGCAGGCGGCGAGTGCGGGTGCATCGCAAGACGCCACCAGCCCCCTTCCGGCCGCACGGGCCACGCTGCGATGCCTGTCCGGCGCCGACACCGCGATAACGCTCGTCACGCAGGAGATGCCGGGGGTGCCGACGCGTCGTATCGTCGCGATCAACCGTAGCCTGACGCAGGCGGCAACGCTGCCAATGGCTGCCTGCGCAAGCATCGATCAGGTGAGACTCACCCCGCTCGATGCCCATGGCAACCCTTCCGGCGCGCCCGAAACGCTGACCCAGCTTACGCTCGCGCCCGGCGAGGTCCGCTTCTGGCAAGCCGGGACCGAGCGCAGCGTGTCACGCCACGTTTGGCCCAGAGCGAAGCTCGGCACGGCGAACGAGCAGGACCGGCGTGCCGTGCGCGACGCCGCCGCCGAATCGCGCGTGGTCATCGAAGCCGTCGAGCCATCGCTCGAAGGCGGACGGTTCGCGGCGCGCGCCGTCGTGGGAGAAAGCGTCACGGTGTGCGCCGACGTCTTCACCGACGGCCACGCGCAGCCGAGCGCGGTGCTGCGCTGGCGGGCGCTCGACACCACGACGTGGCGCGAAATTCCCATGACGCCCCTCGGCAACGACCGATGGCACGCGGAATTTCGTCCGACACGGCTGGGCCGTCACGAGTATCAGATCGAGGCCTGGCAGGATCCCTATGTGAACTGGTGTCGCGAAGTGGCGAAGAAACTCGACGCGGGCCAGTCCGTCGCGCTCGATATCCAGGAGGGGATTGCGTGTCTGAGACAGATCGCCGAAGCCGCGCCGTCCGCGCGCGCCCGCAAGCCGCTCGACGCCATTGCGACGCAGGCGCAGCTTCAGGCACAGGCAGACGATCCCACGCTGGCCTACCCTGCCCTGAGCGCGCCGGCCACGCTCGACGCCGTCGCGGCGGCTCGCTATCGTCCCTTCGTAATCCGGTCGGGCGCACTGCCCATTGACGTGGAACCGCCGGAAGCCGCATTCGCGAGCTGGTATGAGTTGTTTCCACGCTCGCAAAGCGGGGACGCTTCAAGGCACGGCACGTTCGACGACGTGATACGGCGGCTGCCGGCCATCGCGGACATGGGATTCGACGTGCTCTACATGCCGCCGATTCACCCGATCGGGCAAACGCATCGCAAGGGCAAGAACAACCGGCTCGAAGCGCAACCGGGCGATCCGGGCAGTCCGTATGCGATTGGCGACGCTTCGGGCGGTCACGATGCCATTCACCCGGCGCTGGGCACGCTCGACGATTTCCGGCGGCTGCGCCTGGCGGCAAGCGCCCACGGCTTGCGCATCGCGCTCGATTTCGCGGTGCAGTGCTCGCCCGATCATCCGTGGCTGCGCGAGCATCCGGGCTGGTTCGACTGGCGTGCCGACGGTTCGCTGCGCTATGCGGAGAATCCGCCGAAGAAGTACGAGGACATCGTCAACGTCGACTTCTATGCGCGGGACGCCGTGCCGGGACTGTGGTTAGCCTTGCGCGACGTCGTCCTGTTCTGGGTTTCGGAGGGCATCGACCTTTTTCGCGTGGACAATCCGCACACCAAGCCGCTGCCATTTTGGGAATGGCTGATCGGCTCGGTCCGGGCGGCGCATCCCAGAACGGTCTTTCTTGCCGAAGCCTTCACGCGCCCGAAGCTGATGTACCGGCTTGCAAAGATCGGCTTCTCGCAGTCGTACACCTATTTCACGTGGCGCGAAACCAAGGCCGAACTCACCGAGTATCTGACGGAATTGCAGCAACCCGGCGTCGCCGCATGCTTCCGTCCGCATTTCTTCGTGAACACGCCGGACATCAATCCGTACCACCTGCAACACGGCGGCCGTCCCGTGCATCTTGCGCGCGCCGCGCTGGCGACCACGCTCTCGGGGCTGTGGGGGATGTACAGCGGGTTCGAGCTGTGCGAAGCCACGCCGTTGCCGGGCCGCGAGGAATACCTCGACGCCGAAAAGTACGAGATTCGCGCGTGGGACTGGGCACGCCCCGGCAATATCGTGCGGGAGATCACGGTGCTCAATCGCATCCGCAAGCGGCATCCGGCGTTGCAGACGCACCGCGGCGTGACCTTCCTCGGCGCCGACAATCCGCATGTCCTGTATTTCGAGAAAGCAACGCCAACGCGCTCGGATGTCGTGCTCGTCGCGGTCAATCTCGATGCGCGCCAGTCCCATGACGCCACCATCGAGTTGCCGCTTTGGCGCTGGCAATTGCCGGACGCCGCCGCCCTCGCGGTCGAAAACCTCCTCGACGGCGCGCACTTCGTGTGGCACGGCAAGCACCAGCGTGTGCATCTGCCCCCGCACGCCCCTTATGGCATCTGGTCGGTTCGCCCGCAACGCGAACACGACCCGCGAGAAGAACGCAACGAGCGCCGGGAGACCCTATGAAACGAGAACCCCAGCTCGGCAACATCGCCTTGCGCGACGATCCGCACTGGTACAAGGACGCGGTCATCTATCAATTGCACATCAAGTCGTTTTTCGACGCGAATGGCGACGGTATCGGCGACTTTGCCGGCCTGATCGAAAAGCTCGACTACATCGCGGAACTGGGCGTCGATACGCTGTGGGTGCTGCCCTTCTACCCATCGCCGCGCCGCGACGACGGCTACGACATCGCTGAATATCGGGGCGTGCATCCGGACTACGGCACGATAGCCGACGTGCGGCGCCTCATCGCCCAGGCCCACGCCCGCGGGATTCGCGTGATTACGGAACTGGTCATCAATCACACTTCGGATCAGCACCCGTGGTTCAAGCGGGCGTGCCTGGCACGCCCCGGCACCTCGCATCGCGACTATTACGTGTGGTCCGACACGGGGCGCGAATACGAAGGCACGCGCATCATCTTCGTCGACACCGAGGTCTCGAACTGGACGTGGGAACCGACTGCGGGCGCGTATTACTGGCACCGCTTCTACTCGCATCAGCCCGATCTGAACTTCGACAACCCGCAGGTGCTGCGCTCAGTCCTGGGCGTGATGCATTTCTGGCTGGGGATGGGGGTGGACGGACTGCGTCTGGACGCCGTGCCGTATCTCGTGGAGCGCGAAGGCACCAGCAACGAAAATCTGCCGGAAACGCACGCCATCCTGCGACGCATTCGCGCCGATCTCGATGCCAGGTATCGCAACCGTCTCCTGCTGGCCGAGGCCAATCAATGGCCGGAAGACGTGCAACAGTACTTCGGTGCGGGCGACGAATGCCACATGGCGTTCCATTTCCCGCTCATGCCGCGCATGTACATGGCCATCGCCCGGGAGGATCGCTTCCCGATCACTGACATCCTGAGCCAGACGCCGCAGATTCCCGACGCCTGTCAGTGGGCCATCTTCCTGCGCAATCACGACGAACTGACGCTCGAAATGGTAACCGACAGCGAGCGCGACTATCTGTGGGAGGTCTATGCCTCCGACCGGCGCGCGCGTCTGAACCTCGGCATTCGGCGACGGCTCGCCCCGTTGCTGGAGCGCGACCGGCGGCGCATCGAGTTAATGAACAGCCTGCTGCTCTCCATGCCGGGTACGCCCGTCATTTACTACGGCGACGAGATCGGCATGGGCGATAACATTCATCTGGGCGACCGCGACGGCGTGCGCACGCCGATGCAATGGTCGTACGATCGCAACGGCGGTTTCTCGCGGGCAGACCCTGAACTGTTGACGTTGCCCGCCATTCAGGGCGCGCTGTATGGCTATGAGTCGGTGAACGTGGAGAGTCAGGCGCGCGATCCGCATTCGCTGCTCAACTGGATGCGACGCCTGATCGCCACGCGCCGGTCGCGGCGAGCCTTCGGCCGGGGCTCGATCGAGTTTCTGCATCCGACCAACCGCAAGGTGCTTGCCTACCTGCGCGAATACACGGACGAAGCGCCGTTGCTGTGCGTGGCGAACCTGTCGCGCGCGTCGCAGGCGGTCGAACTGGATCTGTCGCGTTTCGCCGGACGCACGCCGGTAGAACTGCTCGGCGGCACGGCGTTCCCCGCCGTCGGGCAGTTGACATATCTGTTGACGCTGCCGCCCTACGGCTTCTACTGGTTCGAACTGACCGAAGCGACGCAGGCGCCGCGCTGGAACGAAGAGGCCTCCGAGCAGCTTCCCGAATTCACGACCTTCGTCTGGCGTGCCGGGGCGCCGCTGCTGGATGCATCGATTTGCGATGCCATCTCGAAGACCATACTGCCTCGCTATCTGCCACGACGCCGATGGTTCGCGGCCAAGAATGCCCGTCTGCAAACGGCCCGGCTCAATTGCGTGACCCAGCTCCTGCAGGGCACGCCGGAAGACGGCGGTGCCGACGCGCCTGTGTGGCTGTGCGAAGTCGAAGTGCAACTCGATGCCGACGGGCGGCGGCAGGTGCAGACGTACCTGCTGCCGTTGACCGTCGTCTGGGAGCAGGTCGGCATGCGGCCCCTGCCGATTCAGCTCGCGCTCGCGCGTGTGCGGCGCGGCCGCCGCGTCGGCTATCTGGTCGACGCCTTCGCCAGCGAAGCACTCGGCCCGGCGCTCGCGACGCTGATGCAATCGAATGCGCGCGTGCCTGCGCGCCGCCCAGGCGAGAGGGGGGAGATGGGCGACGCCCCGGACCTCGGCGTCTTCGAGTTCGAAAGCGCTCCCGTGCTGGCGGACGAGCCGATTCCTCCGGGGGAAGCCACGCAGTGGATGGCCGTCGAGCAGACCAACAGTTCGTTGGCGATGGGCAATTCGCTCGCGCTCAAGCTGGTGCGCCAGATCGTGCCCGGCGTGCATCCCGAGGCGGAGATGCTGCGACGCCTGAGCGAGTGCGGTTTTGCCAATTCGCCGCAATGGCTCGGCGAGGTGCGTCGTCGCGACGCCGATGGGAATCCGCACACCCTGGCGATCTTGCAGCGCTTCGTCGGCAATCAGGGCAACGGCTGGAATTGGGGCTACGACACCCTCTCGCGGCTGATCGAGGCGCTCTCGCACGACGACGTGAGCGCTGGCGAGACGCGCGACGAAGCGGCGCCGTACCTGCAATTGGCGCGTCAGATCGGCAAGCGTCTTGGCGAGATGCATCTCGTGCTTGCACAGGACACCGATGACGAGGCGTTTTCTCCTGTCGTCGCAAGCGATGCCATGCTGTCCCGATGGACGTCGCACGCGCAGGCGATGGTGTCGCAGGCGTTCGCCTGTCTCGAAACCCATAAGTCGACGATCCTCGACACGCCGGACGCCAACGCACAGGTCGCCGCCATCGACGCGCTTGCGCATCGGCGCGACGACGTCGTCGAGCGGCTTGCCGGTCTGATCCGGGAAGGTGCGGGCACCTTGTGTCAGCGCGTTCACGGGGACTTCCATCTGGGGCAGGTGCTGGTAACGCCGGGCGACGTGGTCATCATCGACTTCGAAGGCGAACCGGCACGGGACGTTGCGGTGCGCCGGGAGAAGACCAGTCCGTTGCGCGACGTGGCCGGACTGCTTCGCTCGCTCGACTATGTAGGACGTGCCGTCGCGAGTACGGAAGAACCGTTGCCCGCACCGATGCTCGCGCGCCGCGAGGCGCTTTTGCACCGGATCATGGACGAAGCGGGTGCCGCCTTTCTCGATGCCTATGCGCGCGCCGTCGCGTACGGTGCACCGCGACTGGCCGACACGTTCCGATGCCGTCCCCTGCTCGACGCGCAACTGCTGGAGAAGGCGGCCTACGAGATTGTGTACGAGTGTGCCAACCGGCCTGCGTGGGTCTGGGTGCCGCTTGCCGGGTTCGAGGTGCTGGTGCGCCGGCTGCTGGACACCGGGGAGGACAACGCGTCATGAGTCACGCCCAGCCCTCGCGCTCTGCGGTGCCCCATCACACCGAGGTGGACGGCGGCGACCGGCTGGCCTTGCCCGTCATGCAGCAACATGACGTGCAGGCGCTCATCGACGCGAGTCATCCCGATCCCTTCTCGGTGCTGGGGCCGCATCGCGAAGCGAGCGGCTGGAGCGTTCGGGCATTTGTGCCCGGCGCCGATAGTGTGGGGATCGAACGCCTGTCCTCGCCTGATGCGCAACCGATACCGATGCACCGGATTCACGCGGACGGACTGTTCGTCGCCGCCCTGCCCGCCGATGTCCCGGGCGTCGCGCACGCCCCGGCATATCGACTGCACATCGACTGGCCACAGGCACGGCAGATCACGGCCGACCCCTACGCGTTCGGCCTGCTGCTCGGCGAGTTCGATCTGCATCTGTTGCGCGAAGGCCATCACTGGCGCATTGGCGATTGTCTGGGCGCCCACGTCATGACGATCGACGACGTGCCGGGCGTGCGCTTCGCCGTTTGGGCACCGAACGCGAGCCGCGTGTCGGTGGTCGGCGATTTCAACGGTTGGGACGGACGCCGGCATCCGATGCGCCTGCGGCACGACGCGGGAGTCTGGGAACTTTTCATTCCGCATCTGGGTGCGAGCGAGCGATACAAGTTCGAGGTGCGCACCGCGGGCGGGACCGTGTTGCCGCTCAAGGCCGATCCTCTGGCGCGCATGACGGAAGCGCCTCCTGCGACAGCGTCCCGGGTCGCTTGCCCGTCGCCGTTCGTCTGGCACGACGACGCGTGGCTGGACGAGCGCGAGCATCGTGTCGCGACGAACGCGCCCGTCGCCATCTACGAAGTCCACGCCGGGTCGTGGCTTCCGCCGGGAGACGACGGGCAGGCGTCCGCCCCCGCGCACTGGGATGCCCTCGCCGAGCGGCTGATCCCGTACGTGCGCGACATGGGCTTCACACACATCGAATTCTTGCCGGTGACCGAACACCCCTTCGCCGGTTCGTGGGGCTATCAACCGTTGAGCCTCTATGCGCCCACCGCTCGCTTTGGCGATCCGGCAGGGCTGGCGCGACTGGTGGATGCGGCGCACTGCGCCGGACTGGGCGTGATTCTCGACTGGGTGCCCGCGCACTTTCCGTCCGACGTGCACGGCCTTGCGCAATTCGACGGCACGGCGCTGTACGAGCATGCCGATCCGCGCGAGGGATTTCATCAGGACTGGAAAACGAGCGTCTATAACCTCGGCCGCCGGGAAGTCGTCAATTTCCTCATCGGCAGCGCGCTCGACTGGCTGCGCCGGTTCCATGTCGACGGGTTGCGTGTGGACGCGGTGGCGTCGATGCTCTATCGCGATTACAGCCGCAAGCCGGGCGAGTGGGTGCCGAACCGGTATGGAGGACGCGAGAATCTGGAAGCGATTGCCTTCTTGCAGATGCTCAGTGAGCGCGTTGCACAGGACGCGCCCGGTGCCGCCTTGTTCGCGGAGGAATCCACGGCGTGGCCGGGGGTCAGTGCGCCGGTGGCCTCGGGCGGTCTGGGCTTCCATTACAAGTGGAACATGGGATGGATGAACGACACGCTGCGCTACATGGGCCGCGACCCCGTGTACCGCCGTCACCATCACGACGATCTGACCTTCGGTCTCGTCTATGCGTTTTCGGAGCACTTTGTCCTGCCCCTGTCGCATGACGAAGTGGTACACGGCAAAGGCTCGCTGATCGGGCGCATGCCGGGCGACGCGTGGCGCAAGCATGCCAATCTGCGCGCGTACTTCGGTTTCATGTGGACGCATCCGGGCAAGAAACTGCTCTTCATGGGCGCAGAGTTCGCCCAGCACGCCGAATGGAATCACGACGCACCGCTGGCGTGGTCGCAGCTGGACGACCCGGCCTGCCGTGGCGTGCAGCGCTGGGTCCGCGACCTGAACCGATGCTATCGCGCGCTGCCCGCGCTGTACCGGCTCGATGCGCAAGCCGCAGGCTTCTCATGGATCATCGGCAACGACCGCGACAACAGCGTGCTGGCGTATCTGCGCCGCGGCTCGCCCCCTCATGACGGCGTGCAGGCGAAGGACGTATGCCTGGTCGTCGTCAACTTCACGCCGCTGCCGCGCCACGACTACCGCGTGGGCGTACCGGTCGGCGGACGCTGGCGAGAAGCGCTGAATTCCGACTTGCCGTGCTATGGCGGCAGCGGCGTAACGAACGAGATCGATATGCCCGATCGCGCTCACGGCGAGCCGGGCGATGCTCAACGTCCCCAGAGTCCCCTTCAGACGCAGGGCGTGCCGTCGCACGGACACCCGGTATCGCTCGCGCTGACGTTGCCGCCGTTGGGCTGTCTTGTGCTGATACCGGAGGAATAGCCGATGCCGCATTCGCACGTCGACAAGCTGTCGCCCGGGCGCCCCTCCCCGCTCGGCGCGACGTGGGACGGTCTGGGGGTGAACTTCGCCGTGTTTTCGGCCAACGCCGAACGTATCGAACTCTGCCTGTTCGACGATCGCGGCCGCAAGGAACTCAAACGTCTCGCCCTGCCCGAATGTACCGACGAGATATGGCATGGCTACCTGCCGGGCGCCGGGCCGGGGCTGGTGTACGGCTACCGCGCGCATGGCCCCTATGCGCCAGAACAGGGGCATCGTTTCAATCCCGCCAAATTGCTGCTCGATCCCTACGCGCGCGCGTTGCTCGGCAAGGTTCGATGGTCGGATGCGCTGTTCGGCTATCGCGTGACGTCGCACAAGGCCGACCTCTCCATCGACCGGCGCGACAGTGCGCCCGCCATGCCCAAGGCGGTCGTCGTCGAAGCGCCGGACACGTTGCGCCACGACACGCGCCCGCATACGGCATGGGACGACACCGTCATCCTCGAAGCGCACGTGCGCGGCATGACGATGCAGATGGACGGGCTGCGTCAACCGGTGCGGGGCACCTTCGAGGCGCTCGCCTCGCCGAGAGTCGTCGACCATCTGCACCGGCTCGGCATTACCGCCGTCGAACTGCTGCCGGTCCACGCGTTTTTGCACGACCGCATTCTGGTGGACCGGGGATTACGCAATTTCTGGGGCTACAACACGTTGGCGTTCTTCGCGCCCGAGGCATCGTATCTCGGCAGCGGCGGTGTGGACGCCATGCGTCGCGCCGTGCGCGCGCTGCACGCGGCGGGTATCGAAGTGATTCTCGACGTCGTGTACAACCACACGTGCGAAGGCAACGAACTCGGTCCGACCCTCTCGTGGCGCGGGTTCGACAACGCCAGCTACTACCGGCTGGTGCCGGGCGACGAGCGGTACTTCATCAACGATACCGGGTGCGGGAACACCGTCAATCTGTCCCATCCGCGCGTATTGCAGATGGTGATGGACTCGTTGCGGTACTGGGTGGAGACGATGCAGATCGATGGCTTTCGCTTCGATCTGGGCGTCACGCTGGGGCGCGAGGGATATGGCTTCGATCCGGGCGCAGGATTCTTCGACGCCATCGGGCAGGATCCCGTGCTGGCCCGCACCAAGCTCATCTCCGAACCGTGGGACATCGGGCCGGATGGTTATCAGTTGGGACAGCATCCACCGGGCTTCGCGGAATGGAACGGCAAGTTTCGCGACACCGTGCGCCGCTTCTGGCGCGGCGACGACGGCATTCGGCCGGACATCGCGGAGCGCCTGCTCGGCTCGGCGGGCCTGTTCGCGCGCCGCTGGCGCAAGCCATGGGCGTCGCTGAACTTCGTGACGGCCCACGACGGGTTCACGCTGGCCGATCTGACCGCCTACGCCGAGCGTCACAACGAAGCGAACGGCGAGGACAACCGGGATGGCGCAGGCGAGAACTTCAGCGCCAACTGGGGCGTGGAGGGACCGGCCGACGACGCGGGGATCATCGCGCTGCGCGAGCGCGTTCGGCGTTCGCTGCTGATGACGCTGCTGTTCGCCAGCGGTACACCCATGATGCTCGCCGGCGACGAGTTCGGGCGGAGCCAGCGGGGCAACAACAACGCCTACTGTCAGGACAACGACATCTCGTGGCTCAGTTGGCGGCAGGCAGCTTCCCCCGAGGGGGTCGCCATGACCGGTTTCGCCGCGCGCGCCATCGCCTTGCGCCGCGACGTGCCGCTGCTGCGCATCGTTCGCTTTTCGTCCGAAGACGAATGGGTCACGGACGAGCTGGCGGCCATTTCCTGGTATGACGAACGCGGCCTGCAACTCGCCGACGAGGACTGGCACAACGTGAAAGGCCGCGCGCTCGTGCTTCGTCGCGCGGCGCGGCGCGCGGATGGCGGTATCGATATCGCACTGCTGATGATGAATGCCGCCGACGTGCCGCTGTTGTTCCACTGGCCCACGCCCGGCGGCGACTGGCAATTGCATCTGGATTCCGCCGATGCGTCGCGAGAACCGGCGCCGCTTGGCGGCGACGGCGTCGAAATCGAAGCGCACGCCGCCATGGTGGTGACCGGCCGGTGGCGCGACAGCGCGCCGGCCTCGGCCGCCTGATTCCGCTCCCCGTCTACCTGTCCCTGCTACCTGTCCCTGCGTCCATCATGACCACAACTTACGCATTTCCGCTCCCCTTCGGCGCCGCATTGCAGGCAGACGGCACGACGCGGTTTCGCATCTGGGCGCCGGACGTGGCCGCGCTGCAACTCGTCATCGAGCAAGAGGCGCCCGTACCGATGCTTCCGTCCAGCGAGGGGCACTTCGAGTTGACGGTGCCGTGCATCGCCGGTACCCGGTACGCCTTCGTCCTGCCCGACGGCCGGAGAGTGCCCGACCCGGCTTCGCGAGCGCAGGCCGGGGGGCCGCACGACATGAGCGTCGTGATCGACCCGCGCACGTACGCATGGCAAACGCCCGGATGGCGCGCAAGGCCGTGGCACGAAACAGTGATCTACGAACTTCACGCGGGCGCGCTGGGCGGCTATAACGGTGTTCGGGCGCGTCTGCCATACCTTGCACAGTTGGGCGTGAGCGCCATTGAGTTGATGCCGATCGGCACGTTCGAGGGCCGCCGCAACTGGGGTTACGACGGCGTCTTGCCCTTTGCGCCCGAGAGCGCCTACGGCACGGTAGAAGAACTCAAGGCCCTCATCGACGCCGCGCATGCCGAGGACATGATGGTGTTCCTGGACGTGGTCTACAACCACTTCGGTCCGAGCGGCAACTACCTCGCCTCGTACGCGTCGCGCTTCTTCGACGGCACGGCGCAAACGCCCTGGGGCGCTTCGCTCGACTTCGACGAACCCTGCGTGCGCCAGTACTTCATTCAGAACGCCTTGTACTGGCTGTTCGAATTCCGGGTGGACGCGTTGCGCCTGGACGCCGTTCACGCCATCGGCAACGACGCGTTCGTGCAGGAGCTGGCCACTTGCGTTCGCGACGAGATCGCGGCGCGCGATCCGGGGCGGCACGCTCATCTGATTTTCGAGAACGAACATAACGCCGCCGCATTGCTGGCGAACACCGGCGCCGCGCAATGGAACGACGATTTCCACAATTCGCTGCATGTGCTGCTCACGGGCGAGCGCCAGGGGTACTACGCGGACTTTGCCGAAAAGCCCGTCGCGCATCTTGCCCGCGCGCTGGCCGAGGGCTTCGCTTACCAGGGCGAGCGCGTGGGCCGCCTGGACAGGCCGCGAGGTGAGCCGAGCAGCTTTCTGTCTCCAACGTCGTTCGTCTCCTTCCTGCAAAACCACGATCAGGTGGGAAACCGTCCCTTCGGCGACCGGCTCGCAACGCAGGCGCATCCGGCTGCGCTGCGTGCCGCCGTCGCGCTGCTGCTGCTGTGTCCGCAGATTCCGATGTTGTTCATGGGCGAGGAATGGGCAAGCGACGCGCCGTTCCTGTTCTTCACCGACTACCGGGGCGCTCTGGCCGACGCCGTACGTGAGGGCCGGCGCGAGGAGTTCGCACGCCTTGGCGGCGACATGCGCGCAAGCGTTCCCGACCCGAACGATCCCGAGACGTTCGCTGCCTCATGCCTCGCGCCCGGCGAACAGAACACGCTTGCCGCCGACGACTGGCTGTCGTGGTATCGCGGCCTCATTGAACTGCGGCGCACATGGATCGTGCCTCGGCTGCCGGGGGCCACCTCCGCAGGCGTCGAGGTACTGAGTCCGACCGCGCTCAGTGCACGCTGGCGTCTGAACGATGGCGCGGTGCTGGCCATCGTCGTGAATCTTGGCGAGCTGGGTGTGGCGACGGACACCGAAACGCTGCATCCGGCGGGCGTCACGCTTTGCCAGACCCCGCCACAAGCCGCCGACGCGCTCGCCGAAGGCTCGCTACGCGCTCACGCCTGCGTGGCCTGGCTGGAGGAACCGTTATGATCAGAACCGCCGCTTCGCTACTCTCCCCGCCTTCGCAAGACGCGCTGCATACGCTCGCGCAACGAGCGGGCTTGCTGGTTCACTGGGACGACGCCGCCGGTCAGTCGCACACCGTCTCGCTCGACGTGTTGCGTGCCTTGCTCGACGCCATGGGGCTGCGCTGCGGCAACGCTGCGCAGTGCCGCGACAGTCTGGCCTATCTCGAATCGCCGGCGTCGCTCTCCGACGAAGCGCAGATCGTCACGCGCGTCGGGGTGCCGGCGACGCTGCCTGCGCTGTCGCTGACGGCCGGGCGCAAGCGGTTGGCGTACCGGATTCATCTCGAAGATGGCGAGACCGTCGACGGGACGACCGAAATCGATCCGGACTCCGGGGCGTCGCTGATCCCATCGATGGACGTGCCCGGGTATCACCATCTCGAAATCGGCAACGTGCGGCTCTCGCTGATCGTCGCGCCGCCGCATGCTCACCGGTTGCCCGCCACCGCGCGCCATTGGGGCATGAGTGTGCCGCTGTACGGACTGCGCAGCGAAGGCGACGGCGGCCTCGGCCACTATGGCGCGCTGGCCGACGCCGCGGCAGCGGTTGCCGCACACGGCGCACACGCGCTGGCGATCAGCCCTGCGCACGCGATGTTCGGGGCGCGTCCCGCGCAATACAGCCCGTACTCGCCGTCGAACCGTCAGTGGTACAACGTGGCGCATATCGATCCGGCCGCGCTGTGTGGCATGCCCGAAGCCATGGAAGCCGCGCGACGGCTCAGGCTGATCTCCGGATACGCGCAGCGCGAGCGCCAGCGTCTGGTCAACTGGCCTGCGGCCTCCGTCGCGCGCTTGCAGGTGCTGCGCCATCTGTACGATCAGCGCGAGCATTGGCTCTCTGCCGATCAGGCGGGCTCGCTCAAGCGCTTTCGCCGCGATGGGCGTGACTCGCTGGAGGCGCACGCGCGCTTCGAAATGCTCCACGAGCGCCTGCACTCGACGCATGGCGACGACTGGCGGCGCTGGCCGCCGGGGTTGCGCTCGCCGTGGGCGCCTCAGGCAGAACGCCTGGCATTCGAACACGCGGACGCGGTGACATTTCACGTCTTTCTGCAATGGCTGGCTTTCCAGGGGCTGCATGACGCGCATCGACAGGCGCAAGCGGCGGGCATGGAAATCGGGCTCATTGCCGACATGGCCGTGGGTGTCGATTCGACCGGAAGCGAGGCATGGTCGGACGCCGGGCATCTGCTCGAAGGCATATCGCTCGGCGCGCCGCCGGATGCGTTCAACCCGGCCGGGCAGGTATGGGGACTGACGACGTTTTCGCCGTGGGCCTTTCAACAGCGCGGCTATCGCCCGTTCATCGCCGCGCTTCGCGCCGCGCTCGCATTCTCGGGCGGCGTGCGCATCGATCATGTGCTGGGACTCTCGCGTCTGTGGGTGTGCCCGGCGGGCGCGCCGGCGAGCGCCGGCGCCTATCTTCGCTATCCCCTCGACGAGTTACTCGCGATCGTGGCGCTTGAGTCGTCTCGCCATCGGGCGATCGTGATCGGTGAGGACCTCGGAACGGTGCCGGCGGATTTCCGCGCTCGCGTTGCCACGCAAGGGGTGCTCGGCACGGACGTCCTCTGGTTCGCCCGCGACGACGTGCCGCCCGGGCCGAAAAAAACGCCGCGCGCGTTTCTGGATCCGTCGCAATGGCGTGTAGACGCCGTGGCCACGACCAGCACGCACGATCTGCCGACGGCCGTCGGCTGGTGGACCGGTCGCGACATCGCCTGGCGGGTACGCCTCGCGCCCTCGTCCATCGACGCGCGCATCGCGCGCCGTGTCCGTCGCGAGGACCGCACAGCGTTATGGCAGGCGATGAGCGCGGCGGGAGTCGTCAACGAGAGCGGCCACGCGGCCGCGCCGCAGCCGCCCGGTCCGGCGTCGGACGCGCGCATGGCCGAACGGCTGCCGTCACCGGCGGGACGCGCCCCGTCCACCGCGCCGCTGGACGCCATCGTCGATTTCGTCGCACTCGCGCCCTCTGCGCTGGTCCTGCTGCCCATCGCAGACGCCATCGGTGCGCAGGAGGCCGACAATCTCCCGGGCACGACGACCGAACACCCCAACTGGCGCCGCCGCCTGCGTGCGCCGGCCGACGCCCTGCTGCGCGAGCCGGACGTTGCGTCCCGGCTGACGCGCTTCGCGCGAACGCGATCCGCAAGCGCGCGCCGGTCCGTCCGGTCGTGAGTGCGCGAATGGGGGCCGACATGACACCGCTGTCCACGCTGCGCATTCAGTTCAACGCCGGCTACACATTCGTCCAAGCCGAGCGCGACGTCCCGGCCTTTGCCGCACTGGGTGTCACGCATCTTTATGCGTCGCCCATCTGGACGTCCACGCCCGGCTCGACGCACGGCTACGACGTCGTCGATCCGGGCACGATCAGTGAAGGGCTCGGTGGCGAGTCCGGGCTGCGGCGTCTTCATGACCGGCTCGCAGCGCATGGCATCGGGCTCGTGGTGGACATTGTCCCGAATCATATGGGCAACGGCTCGCGCAATCGCTGGTGGCGGGATGTTCTGCGACGCGGTGCTCACAGCGTGTACGCCCGGTATTTCGACATCGACTGGGAGGGCAACGCTGACGTGCCGGCGGGCAAAGTTCTTCTGCCCGTTCTCCCCGAGCCTTTGGCCGACGGCCTCGCACGGCGCAAGCTCTCGGTGATTCACGGCGGGCGCGGCGAGGCGTCGCTGGCTTATGACGGAACGCGCTGGCCGCTCGCGCCCGAGACGTCTGCCCAAGCCGATGCGGCACGCACGCCACAGGATTGGCAAGCGGTGCTCTCGAACCAACATTTTCATCTGACGTATTGGCCGCTCGCGCGCGACGCGCTGAACTGGCGACGGTTCTTCGACATCACGTCGCTCGTCGCCGTGCGCGTCGAACAACCGGAAGTCTTCGAGGCCGTTCACGCCCTGTTGTTGCGTCTGTTCGCCGACGCCGTGATCGACGGCGTGCGTATCGACCACGTCGATGGGCTGAGCGACCCGGGCGCCTACTGCCGAAAACTGCGGGCTGCGCTGCGCGAGCAGGGACACGGCCGCGAGCCCTGGATTGTCGTCGAGAAGATTCTGATGGACGGCGAGCGGCTCGACGCGCGCTGGGAGACGGACGGCACGACCGGTTACGACTTCATGAACGATGTCGGTGCCCTGCTTCACGACGAACACGGTGCGACGGCGTTGGACGGCTTTTGGCAAGCGTGCACGCACGACCGGCGCGACTTCGACGCGCATGTGCGTGAGGCACGCCGCCAACTGCTCGACGAGCGCTTTGGCAGCGAGACGGCGCGGGCCGTCAAGGCGCTGAGCGCATTGATCGACGCCGAACCGGATACCCGCGCGCGCGACTATGGCGTGACCTGCTTGCGGCGATGCATGTGTGCGCTGGCGGCGTCGTTCCCGGTCTACCGGGCTTATCCGGACGCCTCGGAGGAGGCTCACCCTGTGCTGGCGGCGGCGACGGCCGGTGCGAAGCGTCTGCTGCACCCGATCGATCACGCCGCGCTGTCGCAGTTGGTCGAGTGGCTGACGCCCTCCGAGGGGCAGACGTCCCTGCGGCGCGAAGTGCAGATCCGCTTCGCACAGGTCACCGCGCCGCTGGCGGCCAAGGCGGTCGAGGATACTGCGGGTTATCGCTGGGGACGCCTGCTCTCGCGTAATGACGTGGGCTGCGAAGCGGCGACGCTCGCCCGGCCGCTCGACGCCTTCCACCAAGCCAACGCCTATCGTGCCCGCCATTGGCCGCGCGCCATGTTGACGACCGCCACGCACGATCACAAGCGTGGCGAAGACATTCGTGCGCGATTGGCGGTGCTCTCGGAAATTCCGTCGCAATGGGCCGAAGCGGTTCAGGGGTGGCGCGCGGAAAACGACCGGTTCCGGCACGCCTCGTCGGACTCGCCGTGCGCGGCCCATGAATTGATGCTGTACCAGACGCTGCTCGGTGCGTGGCCATGCGCTTGGCACACGGCATCGCCAAGCGCGGCGTCCGTGCGCTCATTCGCCGAGCGAATCGCCCAATGGCAACGCAAGGCGAACCGGGAAGCCGGGGTTCGCACGTCGTGGCTCGCGCCGGATGCCGCTTACGAAGCGGCCTGCGATGCCTTTCTCAACGAGATCATGGGCGCGAGCGCATTCGTCCGGTCGATGCAGGCGTTCTCCAACGCCATCGGGCCTGCCGGTGCATTGAATGGTTTGACGCAGATGTTTCTCCGGCTGACATGTCCCGGCGTACCCGATACCTATCAGGCGAGCCTCGGCTGGGACCAGACACTGGTCGATCCCGACAATCGCCGCCCGGTACGTTTCGATGCCGCGATGTGGAACCCCCCTGCATCGAACGGCGTCGTGGGCCCGCAAGCGTGGCGCTCGCTGATGAATCGATGGCGCGACGGCGAAGTGAAGCTGACGCTGCTGTGTCGCCTGCTGCATTTGCGCAAACAGTTTGCCGCTGCGTTCGCGCAAGGCGACTACGTTCCCCTGAGTTCGGGCGGGCCGTGCCAGGCGCAGGTCGTGGCTTTCGCACGTGTGCCGCACGCCGGTTCGGGGTCGAGCGTCGTGTGCGTCGCCACGCGGCACGCTGCGCGTCATCTGGGCGCGGCGAGCGAAGCGATGACACGACCGGACGGCGTGAACCCATGCCTGCGGGCGCAGGACTGGCAAGACACGGTAGTCCACGTCGGTACGGTCTCACAAGGCGCGCGCTGGCGCAATCTGCTGACGGGCACGCCGGTCCGCGCGGCCGCGCACGGCAATTTACCGGTTGCCGAGATGCTCGACGTCTTGCCTGTGGCGCTGCTTGCCCCACAATGATTCCTTCGTTGCGCCTTGACCTGTCCGGAACGACCGATCATTGGTACTGCGCGTCGATCCATTCGCGCGCGACGCTCGCAGCTTCCTCCAGCGCGGTTTGCTCGTCGGGATGTATGTCGTCTTTCAGCGTTTCGACTTCATGATGACGAATCATGCCTTCGGTGATTTGCACCAGTGCTTTGCCGGTGAACCCGCCGCTCGGATGCGGCAATGCGGAACAAATGACGCTGTAGCTGCGGTAACGGAATGTCAGGACGGCGGCCATATCAAATCTTGCGCCAGCCGGCGCTCTCCTCCCTGGCGAAGTGCCGGTGCGCAGAGACAGCCTGGATAAAAGCGTCGAGCGTCTGCGCGTCCGGCGTCGCGCTAAAGCAAACCCCGCGGTCGTCGGCCTCGGGGGCGATTCCGGCAGCGTCGAGCAACTGCCGGCCTTCGCCAATGGCAAGCAGCGTCTTGCAATGGCGGAATTGATTGCGGACGAACTCCAGCGCGTGGCCGTTGCTGCACAGCCGGTCCACCGCGGGATCGCCGGGAGCAATGACGACGGCGTCGAAGAGAAACCCCGGCTGGCTGTCCAGAGCAGCGTCGGCGTCGAGCATGCCGCCGCACGCCGGGCAAAGCCCGATGTGTTCGCCAACGAGCCGAACGTCTGCACGCCTCGCGCCGAGCGCTTCGGACACCGTCCGGACGACTTCGACGTCGGTCCCATCGGTCACGAGCACGGCGATCTTGCGCGCGGCAATGCCTGCTTCGCCCGGATGCGCCTCCATCGCGAGCGCCGCGGAGCGCTCGACTTCGGGTGCGGCCGGTGCGTCGGCCGCCGGCGGCATCGGGTCGGGCAGCGGCATGCCGAGCCCCTTCGCGATGGCCGCGGCCATCGGCTCGGACACATTGCGCAGCATCGAGAGCATACGGCGGCGAATGCCCGGCACCGTCACGTGACTCAGCTCGAAACGATACGCGTCGACGATATGGCGCTGTCCGGCTGGCGATTGACTCTCATAGAACAGTGTTGCCTGAGCAAAATGCTCGGCGAACTTCGCGGGCTTGCCGCGCATCTCCACACCGCCAGGCGGCATCGGTTCGGGGAACGGCACATAGCCGGTGGCGCCGGTCTGGAACGGACATCCGCCGCCCATCGAGTTTGGGTCGTAGGCGACGCGACCACGATGGATCGTCTGACGGTGCATGCCGTCGCGCTGATGGTTCTGCACCGGCACGACGGGGCCGTTGATGGGCAATTCATGGAAGTTCGGCCCGCCCAGCCGGCTGATCTGCGTATCGAAATACGAATGGATGCGACCGGCGAGTAGCGGATCGTTGGTGAAATCGATGCCCGGCACCACGTTCGCCACGCAGAATGCCACCTGCTCCGTCTCCGCGAAGAAGTTGTCGGGATTGCGCTCGAGTACCATCCGGCCGATGGGCATGACCGGAATCAGTTCTTCGGGAACGATCTTCGTGGCGTCGAGCACGTCGAAGCTGAACGTATCGGCCTGCGCCTCGGTGAAGATCTGCACGCCCAGTTCCCACTCCGGGTACTGCCCGTTTTCGATGGACTCCCACAGATCGCGGCGGTGGAAGTCCGGATCCGCGCCGGCGATCTTCACCGCTTCGTCCCACACGAGCGAATGTGTGCCGAAGCGCGGCGTCCAGTGAAATTTGACCAGCTTCGACACACCCTGCGCATTGACGAAGCGGTACGTATGGACGCCGAAGCCCTGCATCGTGCGAAAGCTCCGGGGAATTGCCCGGTCGGACATCAGCCACATCATCATGTGGGTCGATTCCGGGGAGAGCGAAATGAAGTCGTAAAACGTGTCATGCGCCGACGCCGCCTGCGGCATGGCATGGTGCGGCTCGGGCTTGACCGCATGCACGAGGTCGGGAAACTTCATGGCGTCCTGAATGAAGAACACCGGCATGTTGTTGCCGACCAGATCCCAGTTGCCGTGGTCGGTATAGAACTTGACCGCGAATCCGCGCACGTCGCGTGCCGTGTCCTTGGAGCCGCGTTCTCCGGCCACCGTCGAGAAGCGCACGAAAACCGGCGTGCGTTTGCCGGCTTCGGCAAACGGGGCGGCGCACGTCAGCTCGGTGAGCGATTCGTACGATTCGAAATATCCGTGCGCGGCAGAGCCGCGCGCATGCACGACACGCTCGGGAATCCGTTCATGATCGAAGTGCGTGATCTTCTCGCGCAACATGAAATCCTTGAGCAGCGCCGGGCCGCGCAGCCCGCCCACGAGCGAGTTCTGGTTGTCTGCCACAGACACGCCCTGATTCGTCGTGAGCGGCGTGCCCTGTGCGTCGGCGCGCACCCGGGAGAGCTCGCCCGTCACGGCATTCACACCCGGCGTTGCCGCGCCGCCGGTCTTGGGCGTCGCAAGTCGTTCTCCGAGCGTACTGGCATGGGCCGCGGGCGACGCAGACTTCGACGTGTCGCCCGGGGCTGGAATGCCGGCGCCGGCGCCATATTCGGATGCCTTCTCCGTGTTGTAGGGCATGCCGTCGACCGTCTGTCCCAACTCGCGGGATCGCTTCACGCCCGGATCGCGGCTCGCGGCGTCCGGCGCCGACGCCGGGCCTCCGTCGGACTGGCGGTAGCCGCTTACGGCGGCGAAGGCAGGCGTACCGGTCTGCGGCGTGGATGGCGCGCCCGATTGCGGCGTTTTGCGACGAGTCATGAATGGCTCCTGTACGTTTTAACGTGACTTCGTATTGGCAACGGACGTAGCGAGCTTGCGCGCCATCGTCAGGTGGCGTTGCAACGTGGGCAGTGTGCTGCGGGCGAACGCCTTGATTTCCGGATCGTCCCCGCTGTCCGCCTCGCGCTGGAACAGCCGTACGGCCTGCTCGTGCGCCGCCGGCCCGGCAGTCGCGACGTAGGCGACGTCGAAGTCGTGGCCCTGCCTGGATGTCAGCGTTTGCAACTCGGGGTTGACCTCGGCCGCCGCCGGGACGCGAATACCCTTGCGAGCGGCGATCTGTTGCAACTGATTTCCCGCCCTGGTGTGATCGGCGACCATCTGGCGCGCGAAGTTCTTGACCTCGGTGTTGGGCGAGCGCTCCAGCGCCAACTGGCTCGCCTGAATTTCGAGCATGCCCGAGCGCCCCGCCGCATCGACGAACGAAGCGTCGGCGCCCCCGGGCGGATGCGTCATGAGATCGGCGTCGCGCGGTTTGCCCGGGTCGATCATGTCGGTGCCGCCCGGCGTGGGTTCATGCGGCGTGAGCGGCGTTTGTGCGACGGCCATGATCGGGGTGACCAGCGCCAGTTCGGCGAGTACGCCGTAGAACCTTCGGTAGAAGCGTCCCTGACTGCGGTGTCTGAGTTTCATGACGAATCTCCTCAAAGTCGTCGAACATGGCGCGCGGGCCACCGGGCCTACCCGCCAACGGCCGTGCCCCCGTTCGGATGCAGCGTCTGGCCGGTCATGTAGCTGCCGTCGCGGCAGGCGAGCAGGACGTAGCTCGCCGCAAGCTCGTCCGGTTGTCCCGGCCGCTTGAGCGGCGTATTGGCACCGAACTTGGCTACCTGATCGGCGCTGAAGGTCGAGGGAATGAGCGGCGTCCAGATCGGTCCGGGCGCGACGGCGTTCACGTAAATGCCCTTGGGCGCAAGATTCGCGGCCAACGCCCGCGTGAACGAGACGATCGCGCCCTTGCTGGCGGAATAGTCGAGCAGCACCGGATTGCCCTGGTACGCGGTCACGGAGGCCGTGTTGACGATACGTGCGCCCTCCTTCATATGCACCAGCGCCGCTTGCGTCATGAAAAACATGCCGAACACGTTGGTCTGGAACGTCCTGAGCAACTGGGCTTCGGATATCTCGGTCAGGTCTTCGCGAACATGCTGCTCGCCCGCGTTGTTGACCAGCACGTCCAGATGGCCGAACGTTTTCACCGTCTTTTCCACTGCGTTGCGCGCGCTCTCGCGGTTGCTGATGTCTGCCTCGATGGTCAGACACTTGCGTCCTGTTTGCTCGATCAACTCGCGTGTCGTGGCAGCGTCTTCGGATTCTTTGAGATAGACGATGGCGACGTCGGCGCCTTCTTTGGCGAAGGCGATGGCCACCGCACGCCCGATACCGCTGTCGCCGCCGGTCACGATCGCAGCCTTGTCGACGAGTTTGCCGCTGCCGACATACTCCTTGGCCGTATCCTGCGGCTTGGGATCCATTTCGGCTTCCACACCGGGCTGCTGCTTCTGCGTTTGCGGCGGCGGGTGCTTGTCGTGTTGACTTGCGGTCATAGGTCGGACTCCTTGGTCGTTGGGGGTTGAGCAGGCGAAAGCGGTGAGAAGTCGCGCCATTCCCCGTCTTCCCATACGCCTTCGGTACGTTGAATGTCGTCGGCGCCGGCATTGCGAAGCACGGTCATGGCCGAGTCGGCCGTTTGCGCCGTGACGTGAGTAGCGACGATGACGCCGGCGTCGCGCGCGTCATAGCTTTGCGCTCGCGCGCGGCGGCTGCGCATGCGCGAGAGCGCGCCGGCCAACGCACCACCGTAACCGCCGACGAGCGCGGCAATGATCGGTATCGGCCACCACGGCACGCCGAACCGATAGATCGTCGCGCCGATGGCGGCACCGGCGATCAGGCCCGACACGAGGCCGAGCACCGCGCCCAATCCGCCCGGCCGCGCGCCCGGGTCCGCGTGCATGTCGCCGCCGATGGGAAAGCGCGCGTGCTGGCCGGCGGGATTGAGAAAGAAGATCGACACGTCATCGGTCCTGAAACGACGCGCGTACAGCCGGCGGGCCACCTCGCCCGCCTGGTCGAAAGTGTCGAAGCGGCCTGCGACGATCGTTGCCATGCCGTGCCTCCTGAATCGTGCCTCGTACGATCATGCCCGAGGCGCGTCACATCAACCGGCCGAGTTCCTTCGACACGGATGCGGGTGACTTGTATTCGATGTCCGGAATGTTCTGGAGCGTGTCGAGCACCTTCCGGTCGGCATGCTGATCGCGGGCGCACGCCAGAATTTCCGCCTTGCTGCACGGGTAATCCATCCCCTTGAGCGCCTTTTGCACGTCGACCGGGCTCGGCGGCTGGTTGTGCCCGGTTTGATGGCCGCCCTTGTCATGCGTGGCCTTCTCGCCCTCGTGCGAGCGTGAACGGCTCAGTTCGTGTCCGGTGTGCTGCTGACGATGCGTCATGGTTGTCTCTCCAATAATCGATGTTGCCGGGGGAATCCCGGGGGATGCCGAGTCATGTCGTGCCACTCCGGGCGCGGATGACAAATGCGACGTTGGCGCGGTGGCAGTGGTGTCTGCCGTGTCAGTGGGCCGCATGTTTGCGCATGCGCGTGATCGCCGTGCAGGCCAGCACCGCCGCGCCGACGGCCAGTGCGCCGCTCAGGCGCGGCCGTTTGGCCATCGTGGTGTACGGGCAGCTTCGGAACACCAAACCGTCCATGCCCTCGCGCTCCTGCATATCGCGCCCAGGCTCGTGCAGCGCGTTCTCTTCGCGGGGACGCGGCGGTTTGTCCGTGCGCTGCGAGCGGGAGAACAGGTTCGATGCCATCCGGTCGAAAAGCCCCGGCATGTGGTAAGCGCTCGACGAGATCACCTTGGCCGCCGCGCCGACGAACAGGTCCCGGTGCGGATGAGTCGCCGCGTGGAGAATCGCGTCGGCGGCGAGCGTCGGGTCATAGATGGGGGGCGGCAGCTTCGGTTCGACGTCGAGGTAATTCTTGGCATGCTTGACGAACATCGTGTCGAGCGCGGCCGGTTTGATCAGCGTGACGCTGACCGGCGCCTGCACCGATTCGAGTTCGAGGCGCAACGAGTCGGTAAATCCCTTCACTGCGTGTTTGGACGCCACGTAAGCGCTTTGGAGCGCAATCGGTGCGTCCGAGGCTTCGCTGCCCATGTTGATGATGGCGCCACCCACGCCGTCCTGCTTGCCGCGCAGATATTCGGCGGCGACCAGCGAGCCATGCACTACGCCCCAGTAGTTCGTGTCGAAAAGCTTGCGCTGGTCGTCGAGCGGCACATCCGAGGCCGCCCCGAAGATCGACACGCCGGCATTGTTGACCCACGTGTCGAATTCACCGAACGCTTCGATGGCCTTTACGGCGACGTTGCGCATCTGCTCGGCATCGCACACGTCGGCCTTGACAGGAATCGCCTGCCCGCCCTGCTCGCGGATCTCCTCGCAAAGTTGTTCGAGAGCGACTTCGTTACGGGCGACGAGCACGAGCTTTGCGCCACGGCGCGCCGCTTTGCGGGCCGTGACGAGCCCCACACCGCTCGTCGCACCGGTGATGACGATGACCTGCTCGGCGAGGGGTTTCAAGGTGTAGCTCATTGGGCAGACTCCTGAGTGAGAGAGTGCGGGAGACGAACACCGCATTGCAGCGGCATCGAAAAACGCTCGCCACGCCGGTCATCGGGAACGATGAACGGGTATTGCGCGGGCATGAAAGGTGGAATGTGACGGAACCAGGCATCCGGCGGTATCACCACGGCGGGCGCGAGTTGGCGTTGGGCTATGGGTAAGGCGGCGTTCATACGGATCCTCCGAAATGCGGCTTGCGATGGCATGCATTGCCTTCGCCTGCCTGCAAGCGATGCAAGTCGCGTTCCATGCCGTTCGTGCTCCGAACACGCATGCGTGGATGTCGTATGTCCCCCGGTTCATAGGCATCGCGAGAGGGCGTGGCGCGCGCATCGTGTCGCCGCGGGGGACACTGCCCGGACTTTTGTCCAACGTTTTGTAAGAAAGGTCGGCAACCTCTCGCGAAGATTGCGACACCCGGCAATGCGCGATCCTGCGTTCGTGAACGCGAAACCGACGAAGGCGAGAGCCGTTGCACGTCGTGAAATGCGGTTCGACGGGTCTCGCGCACACATGCCCTCGCGCGGCGGCGGAGCGTCGCCGAGGTGGCATGCGGCGTCTGTGCGGCATCGGCCGGACACTGGCACGCCACTTGCACAAGACGCAGGACGGGGCCGATACCTGACGCCTCCTGCTCAGCCGGAGTCACACCATGCAAAAAATAGCTTTGATCAGCGAGCACGCATCGCCGCTGGCCGCCATCGGTGGCGTCGATGCCGGCGGCCAGAACATCTACGTTGCCAACGTTGCCCGGCAACTCGTCTCACGCGGCTACCGCGTGGACATCTTCACCCGACGCGATGCCCCGTCACTGCCGGACGTCGTGCCGGTGGGCCGCAACATTCGCGTCGTGCACGTGCCCGCCGGGCCGCCACGCGAGATACCGAAAGAGCAACTGTTGCCGCATATGCATGAGTTTGCGGAATTCATGGTTCGCTACTGCGCGCAGGCCACGCCCGGATACGACATCCTGCACGCCAATTTCTTCATGTCCGGACAGGTCGGCATGCGGGTGCGCCAGGTGCTGGATATTCCGCTGGTGGTGACCTTTCATGCGCTGGGGCAGGTGCGGCGCCAATGTCAGGGCGCTTCCGACACCTTCCCCGACGAGCGCATCCAGATCGAGCGCGCACTGGCGCGCACCGCCGACGCGATCATCGCGGAATGCCCGCAGGACGAAGCGGATCTGGTTTCCCTTTACGATGCCGACCCGCATCGCATCGAGATTGTGCCCTGCGGGTTCGATGCACATGAGTTTCATCCCGTCACGCGCGCCAATGCGCGCGCGGCACTCGGCTGGGACGATGACGAGTTCGCCATCCTGCAACTCGGCAGGCTGGTGCCGCGCAAGGGCATCGATAACGTGATCCACGCCTTGCGGATCCTGCTCGACGATGCGGCCTGCGAGCGCAATGTTCGGCTGCACGTGGTCGGCGGGCCGGATTACAACGTTGACTTTTCGCACTGTGAGGAGTTGGCGCGACTGGCGCGACTGGCCGGGGATCTCGGCGTTGCCGATCACGTCGATTTCGTCGGGCGGCGTGATCGCGACGCCCTCAGAGACTTCTATAGCGCGGCGGATGTTTTCGTCACCACGCCCTGGTACGAGCCGTTCGGCATCACGCCGGTCGAGGCGATGGCCTGTGCGACGCCGGTGATCGGCAGCGACGTGGGCGGCATCCGCACGACGGTCGTCGACGGCGAAACAGGGTTTCTCGTGCCCGCCAAGCACCCCGAAGCGCTCGCCGAACGCCTCGCACAGTTGCGCGACGACCGTTGTCTGGCACACCGGCTGGGACTCGCCGGGGCGCGACGTGCCAATCGCCATTTCACCTGGAGCGGTGTCGCGGATCAGCTCTGTGCCGTCTACTCGCGACTGGCGAGCGCGCAGCGCAGCAAGGCGACCGTCGTGCCGCTGCCCCCCGTGCGCACCATGACCATCAAACCGGCGGTGCCCGTCACCGCCACGCTCAAGGAGAGCATCCGATGAAGGAACTGCATCGCAAGCGCGTGCTGGTGACGGGAGGTGCCGGCTTTCTGGGGTCGCATCTGTGTGAACGGCTCGTGCTCGCCGGCCACGACGTGCTGTGCGTCGACAATTTCTATACGGGCGTGAAAGACAACATCGCCCATCTGCTCGACGCCGGCAACTTCGAGCTGATGCGCCATGACGTGACCTTTCCGCTCTACGTCGAGGTCGACGAGATCTACAACCTCGCATGCCCGGCCTCGCCCGTACACTATCAACGCGATCCCGTGCAGACGACCAAGACGAGCGTACACGGCGCGATCAACATGCTCGGCCTCGCCAAGCGGACCGGTGCGCGCATACTGCAAGCCTCGACGAGCGAAGTGTACGGCGATCCCGGGGTGCATCCGCAGGCCGAATCCTATTGGGGCAACGTCAACCCCATTGGGCTTCGAGCGTGCTATGACGAGGGAAAACGATGTGCGGAGACGCTTTTCGTCAATTACCACCGGCAGCATGGTGTGACCACGCGAATCGCCCGCATCTTCAACACGTACGGCCCGCGCATGCATCCGCTGGACGGACGCGTCATTTCGAATCTGATGACGCAGGCACTGCGCGGCGAACCCTTGACCGTGTATGGCGACGGCTCGCAGACCCGGGCGTTGTGCTATGTCGACGATCTTGTCGACGGGCTGATCCGGCTCATGGCGGCCGACGTGCCGCCGGAGGTGCCGGTCAACCTAGGCAGCGATCACGAGTTGTCGATGCTCGACGTGGCGCGCGAAGTGCTGCGTGCCACGGGATCGAATGCGTCTATCGAGTTCCGGGCGCTGCCCTCGGACGACCCGCAACGACGTTGTCCCGATCTCACGACGGCACGCGAACGGCTCGGGTGGGCGCCGTCGACCCTGCTCGCCGACGGGCTCGCCCGCACCGTTCGCTACTTCTCCCAGCGACTGGCGATGCTCTCCCAGGTCTCGCGCATCGACGCCCGGGCAACGCCCATCGCTTCGCTGTCGCCGCTGAGCAATGCCCCGGTGTAATTGCGGAACATCTCCATCGTCATGTGCGGCGGGATAGGCGGAACGTTCGGGTCGGTGACCACATCGAGCACCACGGGTAGATTCGCATCGAACGCCTCCCGCCATGCCGCGCCGAGATCGTTGGGATCTTCCACGCGGATTCCGCCTAATCCCAACTGCCGGGCATACGCCGCGTAGTCGAAGGGCGGCAACGACTGCGATACCGCGAAACGCGGATCGCCTTCCTGTGCGCGTTGCTCCCACGTCACCTCGTTCAGATCGCCGTTGTTGAGTACCAGCACGGCCAGCCTCGGATCGTCCCACGTTTTCCAGAGTGCCGACAGGGTGATCAGCTCGTTGATGCCGTTCATCTGCATCGCCCCGTCGCCTGCGAGCGCGACCACGACCCGCGACGGATACGCCATTTTCGCGGCAAGCGCATATGGCATTGCCGCGCCCATCGACGCCAGCCCGCCCGAGAGCGAACCCATCATGCCTTCGCGAAGCTGAACGTCGCGCGCGTACCAGTTCGCCGCAGTCCCGGAGTCGGCAGTGACGATGGCGTTCTCGGGCAATTGGTGCGACAGTTCACGAAATACGCGCTGTGGGTTGATCGGCTTGGTGTCCGACGCCGCGCGACGGTCCATCACACGCCACCAGCGCGTTACGCGCTCCTGAATTTGCCGGCGCCAGTCGTCGTTCTGCCGCACGTGCAAGCGAGGCAGCAGCGCGTCGAGCGTTGCACGGGCGTCGCCGACCATCGCCACCTCCATGGGATAGCGCAGGCTCAGCATGCGCGGATCGATGTCGATCTGAACGCCGCGCGCCTGCCCCTCTTCCGGCAGGAACTCGGCATACGGAAATGCCGAGCCGATCATCAGCAGCGTGTCGCAATCGTTCATCATCTCCCAACTGGGCTGCGTGCCGAGCAAGCCGATCGCGCCCGTGACCCACGGCAAGGTGTCCGGAATGACGGCTTTGCCGAGCAAGGCCTTCGCCACACCCGCTTCGAGCCGATTGGCGACGTCGATAACGCCCGCCCCCGCCCCCATCGCGCCCGCGCCGACGAGTATCGCCACACGGTTGCCCGCATTGAGCACTTCGGCGGCGGCGTCCAGTTCGTCGTCCGAGGGAACGATGTGGCGCGGCGGCAGGCCCACGCCGTCGCGAATCGCGCCGCTGCGCACGGTGCCGTGAACACGTGGCGGAACGTCGACAGCCGGCAGATCCTGCACGTCGTTCGGCACGATGATGCAAGTGACGGCGCGCTGGTCATGAGCGATACGAAAGGCGCGATCGATCACATGCCGTGCCTGGGCGGGTGTAACGATCTCCTGCACGTATTCGTGCGCCACGTCCTTGAACAACGCGTGCAGATCGACTTCCTGCTGGAAATCACCGCCGAGCGACGCGCGCTTTTGCTGTCCAACGATGGCGACCACCGGCTGGTGATCGGCTTTGGCGTCGTACAGGCCGTTGAGCAAGTGAATGGCGCCTGGGCCGGAGGTGGCTAGGCAGACACCCGTTTCCCCCGTGAATTTCGCGTGAGCGCACGCCATGAAGGCCGCCATTTCCTCGTGCCGCACCTGCACGAAAGCCGGCTCGTTTTTCGCCCGCCCGAACGCCCCCACAATGCCGTTGATCCCGTCGCCCGGGTATCCGAATACACGCCGTACGCCCCATAGACGGAGCCGTTCGAGCAGAAAATCCCCTACGCGCTGTGTCATGACGTCGACCTCCCGGTAAATACCTCATCGCCGCAAGGTTCGTGCCGTGTCGCGCAATATCGCGTGCCGGCCGGCGGGATTGCCATGCACGGGTCAAGGGGCGGCGCACGCGCGAGCCGCCCTGTACGCTATCGGTGTTATCGGGTAATTTTCACAGGGCACTTGAAAAAATGGCATGTCCCGACGCCGGCTATTGCGACGTCAGCGTCAGAATCTGTCGCGCCAGCGAACGCAAGTCGACGGGCTTCGCGACGTACGCGCCAAAGCCGGCGGAAAGGGCCTGACGGCGCAGCGCATTGTCGGCGCGCGCGGTTACCGCCACGAGTGGAAGATTCGCCATGCCGCCGCGCGCCGCGCGGATCTCGCGAAGCTGCCGTGCGAGCCAGAACCCATCGCCGTCGGGCATCGCAAGGTCCGAGAGCACGATGGTCGGCATCGTTTCGCCAAGCGCGTCGAGCGCCTCCCGGCCGTTGCCGGCTTCATGGACTTCCGCGCCCAAGGTACGCAATGCGGCGGCCAGGCTCTCCCGCGACGGATCGTCGTCGTCCACCAGCAGGATGCGGTGCCCTTCGAGCACGGTCGACGGGTGCGTCGGCCCAGGCACGGCGTCGGACGGGACACCCGCCGCCACGGGCCGGTCATACGGCAGACGCACCGTGAACCGGCTACCGGTCCCGGCGCCGCGGCTTGCCACCTCGACACTACCGCCGTGGAGTTCGGCAATGTGGCGCACGATCGATAGTCCCAGTCCGAGGCCCCGGCGCGGCGACACCGGCGCGTTGGACTCGCGCCGGAACGCGTCGAACACATGCGGCAGAAATTCGGGCGCGATGCCCTGACCGGAGTCGATGACGGACAGCCGCAGCCAGTGCGCGTCCTGTTCCAGAGACACGCTGACATGCCCGCCGCGCGGGGTGAACTTGATAGCGTTCGACACAAGGTTCGTCAGCATTTGCCGCAGCCGCTCGCCGTCACCGAGAAGCAAGCCGGTGGTAGCCGACATGCTCGACGTGAGCGTCACGCCCTCGGCGTTCGCCATCGTCTGCATCGTGACCGTCACGTCATGCACGATGCGTTCCACGTCGACCAGTACCCGCTCCAGACGCAGCTTGCCGGTCGCCAGCGACGAGACGTCGAGAATGTCGTCGACCATGTGGGCCAGCGAACGTGCGCTACGGTCGATGGCGTCCACCGCCTGCGACTGCATCGGCTGACCCGAGGGGTGACGCAGCACCTCCACCCAACCGTAGATGGCGTTCAGTGGCGTTCGCAACTCATGCGAGACCGTAGCAAGCAACTCGTCTTTCAGACGATTGGACGTGTCGGCCTGATCGCGTTCGTCACGCGCTCCTCGCAGCGACTGCCGGATACGGCGGTTGTCGAGATGTCGCGCACTCTCGTCGCGCAGCAGAACCGTCGCGCCAACGCATTTGCCCGTATCGTCACGCAGCGGTGCGCTGGAGAACGTGGCGCGAAATGGCCGTCCGTCGGCACGCAGGCAGACGACGTCGACCGCCGTCGCTCGTGCGGCATCGACATTCCGGGGAAGCCGCAAGGGATGGCGGCTGAGCCAGTGGCGGGCGATGAAGCGCTGCGCACACTGCCCGATGGCATGCTCGGCCGGCACGCCGAACATGCGCTCGGCCGCAGGGTTCCACTGCGTAATGCGAAGCTCGGTATCGACACTGAATGTCGCATTGGGCATGGCCTCCAGCACACGCTGTGCGTGGCGCGCGCCGCCCGGGGCACCCTCTGCGTCTTCGCCGCCATCGTCACCCTTGTCGTCATTGTTGCCATAACGTCCGAACGAGTAGGCCGCCAGCGCGATCACGGGGAAATAGAGCCATCCGCTCAATTGCGCGACACCGTGCGGCGCGCGGTGTCGCAGCCACAGGTCCAGCCCCCAGACCATGACAGCGCTCAGGAGAATGAGGGTCCAGCGCCCGGCACGGAATTTGCTGTTCACGATGGCCACCGCAAAGATCGAGGACCTCGCATATGACGCAACGCTACCTTCCCGAGACGTGGGAGACGTCGAACTGGCTGGTGATATCGCCCCATCTCGACGATGCTGTTTTCAGTTGCGGGCGGCTTCTCGCCAGCGCCCCCGGCGCCGTCGTCGTCACGGTCTTCGCAGGTATACCGCCCGACGATGTCGCGGCCCCCCCGTGGGACGAAGCTGCTGGCTTTGCGTCCGGCAATGCCGCCATGCAAGCGCGGCGCGCGGAGGACCGTTCCGCCCTCGAACTGCTGGGGGCCGAACCCGTCTGGCTGCCCTTTCTCGACCGGCAGTATGTGGAGGGCAATACGCCGGACGCCATTGCGCCAGCGCTCAAGGCCGTCATGGACCAATATCCGGAGCGCCGTGTGCTGAGCCCGCTGGGTCTGTTTCACAGCGATCACGCGCTCGTGTTCGATGCGGTATGGACCCTGCTCAACGAGCGCGCCCACGCCCTCGTCGGCGCCGGACCCGAGCCCGACCCCGGTATGGCGCAGCTCGAACGGTGGTGGTTTTACGAGGACATGCCATATCGCCGCCTCAGCGGTCTGGTCGGGGCGCGCATCGCGGCATGGCGCAACGACGGTTACGCCGCGCGTCGCGTCGACCCCGTGCTGCCCGAGCTTGCCGACGCGGATTATGCGGTGCGCAAGGTGCAGGCCATGGAGGCATACGAGAGCCAACTGGGTCTGCTGGATCCCGAGGCGTTGATCGAACTGAATACTTCCGAGAGTTATTGGCAACTGCAATGGTCTCCTGTATCGCGCTAAGTGCATCTCCCGCTCGTGTTGTCGTACGGCGGGATCCCCGTCTGACCGTCGTCGTCCTGTCCCATCGGCGCCCCTTCGAACTGCGGCGAACGTTGCGACGTCTCGTCGCGCTGCCCGAACGGCCCTCCATCATCGTGGTCGACAATGGTTCCGACCGCTCGCTCATGGACATGGTCCGGGAACAATTTCCCGACGTCACCCTGCTTCGCTCGGCGACGAATCTCGGCGCATGCGCCCGCAACATCGGTGTACGCCACGCCCGAACGCCTTACGTGGCGTTCTGCGACGACGACACCTGGTGGGAACCCGGTTCGTTGTGCCTTGCGGCCGACTGGCTCGACAAGCACACGCATATCGGCGCCATGACGGCGCGGGTGCTCGTGGGCGTGGAGCGCCGCGAGGACACCACGAGTACCATCATGCGACGAAGCCCGCTCGACACGTTCTCCCGGCAACCCGGGCCGACGATTCTCGGCATGCTCGCCGGTGCGACGGTATTTCGCAGAGCCGCATTCATCGCCGCAGGGGGCTATCACCCCCGCTTCTTCCTCGGCGGTGAGGAGGCCCTTCTCGCACTGGACATGGCGGCGCGAGGCTGGACGCTCGTCTACAGCGATCAGTTGACGGTGCATCACTACCCCTCCCTCGTGCGCGACGTCGCCACACGACGGGCCACCCTCGCTCGCAATGAGGTCTGGACCGCCTGGCTGCGTTTGCCGCTCGGCGCAGCATTGCGTCAAACATGGCGGCTCGCCCCGCGCGTGTGGCGCGAAGCAGGCGGCATTGCCGGCTGGGGCCACACGTTGCGCGGGCTGCCATGGACGTTGCGCGAGCGTCGCGTCATTCCCCCTCGCGTGGAAGCGATGCGCCGGCGCGTCGAAGCCGAGGAACGCCTCGCTGCCATGACCAAGGCCTCGGGCGCACGCCAACGCCGCTGAACGAGCCGACCGGGCTGGCCCCACCGGATGATCTGCACGAGGCCAGACGGTCCGCACATCGCTCATCCCGAGCGCGCCTTCGAACCGTCGTCCTTGCCGGGCGTCTCGGCCAGGCGGCTGTAGAGTGTCTTCAGGCTGATGTTGAGCATCTCGGCCGCCCTCGCCTTCACACCGCCGCATCGCGCCAGTGTGCCCAGAATCAGTTGCCGGTCCATGTCTTCGAGCGGCGTTTCTAGCGGGACGGTAACGCTGTCGTCGTTCACGATGGCCTCGTCCAGCTCGGCAAGGATCGGCGGCGGCAGCGTCTCGATCACCTCGCCATCGTTGAGAATGCGCGCTCGATGCACAAGGTTGCGCAATTCACGCACGTTGCCCGGCCAGTCGTACTCGCTGAGCGCCTTGAGTGTCGCGGCGTCGAAGCGCATCGTGCGGCCATCGGTTTCGGTCAGCGACGAAAGGAACGCCTTGGCCAGCATGGGGATGTCGTCGCCGCGTTCGCGCAGCGGCGGAAGTGTTACCGGAAACACGTTCAGGCGGTGATAGAGGTCGAGACGGAAACGCCCTTCGCTCACGGCGGCTTCCGGATTGACGTTGGTCGCTGCAATGATTCGCACGTCCACGTCGATTTCCTGTGTCGAGCCCAGACGCATGAGCCGTCCGGTCTCGAGCACCCGAAGCAGTTTGACCTGCGACTCCGGTGGCATCTCCGTCACTTCGTCCAGAAACAGCGTGCCGCCGTCCGCCCGTTCGAAGAAGCCTTTGTGCTGGCGCTCCGCCCCCGTAAAGCTGCCACGGTCGTGACCGAACATTTCGCTTTCGACGAGATTGGCCGCAATCGCGCCGCAGTTGACCGCGATGAAAGGTCCTTTGCGTCGCAGACTGAGATCGTGCACCGTTTGCGCGGCAAGCTCCTTGCCGGTGCCCGATTCGCCCATGAGAAACACGGACGCCTCGCTCGGCGCTACCCGGCTGATCGCGCGATAGACCGTCTGCATGGCCGGGGAACTGCCGAGCATTCGGCCGAATCGTCCCAGTTGCTGAAGTTCCCGACGTAACGCAAGAATCTCGCCGCGAAGCTCGTCGGGACGAGGCACCCGCGCAATTATGCTGGTCAGACGCTGCATATTGAGGGGTTTGACGAGATAGTCTGCGGCGCCCTTACGCAAGGCATCGATGGCGGTGTCGAGGCTGGCGTGGCCCGTCATGAGCACGACTTCCACATTTGCCGCATGCGGAAAATCGCCGAGCAAATCCATGCCGCTGCCATCGGGCAGCATGAGGTCCGCCAGAACCAGATCGGGCACCCGTTTGGCGGCCCGTTCGCGCGCTTGCGCGAGCGTGGACACGGCATCGCACGTCAACTGTTGCGTCTGCACCAGCGCGCTCAGCATGTCGCGTGTGTCCGCGTCGTCTTCGACGATAAGAATGTATGGCATTGCGGTGTGCCCCATGAGGACCGATATGGTCGCAATGTTCGGACAGCATCGGAATTTCGAGGTTGCCTGCGGCGTCATGCAATGTGGCTATCCGAAACGCTTCAGGTGCGCAAACAATCAATCCGGTGCTGCGTTCGATACGTTACTCTTTATAGATCGAAATCCATCGAGCGTCTGTCAGCGCCGTCTTACAGATCCGGCTTCACCGGACGTTGCCGTCGGGGCAAACAGGGAGAAATGCATGGCAGTGCATCAGAATGCGTGCACGCGACTCGCCGGAGACTCGCGAAGCGTGATGGCGTTGCGTGCCAACGTCGAACGGTTAGCTAACGTACCGGCCAGCGTGTTGATCGTTGGCGAAAGCGGCAGCGGCAAGGAGGTCGTTGCCCGGTGTCTTCATGACGTGAGTCCACGTCGCGCAGGTCCGTTCGTCGCCGTGAACTGCGCCGCCATTCCTCACGAACTGGCGGAATCGCAGTTGTTCGGTCACGAGCGGGGCAGCTTCACCGGCGCCGTTTCGCAACGCGTCGGCTTCTTCGAAGCTGCGTCGGGAGGCACATTGTTTCTCGATGAAATCCAGGACATGCCAATAGCGCTGCAGGTGAAGCTCCTGCGCGCTCTGGAGACACGCACGGTGGTTCGCGTCGGGGGCTATGAGCCGGTGAGCTTCGATACCCGGGTCATCGCCGCCACGCACGCGAATCCCGGCCGCGCCGTTCGTGACGGCCGTTTTCGGCAGGACCTGCTCTTCCGGCTGGCGGCATTCACGCTCCACGTGCCGCCGTTGCGACGCCGTGAGAACGATGTCGTCGCGCTGGCACAGTCTCACGTGGACCGGCTCAACGCTCTCGACGGCACGGTGAAGCGGCTGTCGTTGCAGTCGCTGGCCGTGCTTCGCCGGCACTCCTGGCCAGGTAACGTGCGAGAACTGCACAACACGATTGAGCGTGCGTTCATCATGGCGGACCGTGATCTGGAGCTTCAGCCGCTTCCGGTCCCGAAACAACGGGAAGAAGTGCTCGACGGCGCGCTCAACATCCCTATCGGCGCCACATTGGCGCAGGCGCAACAGTCGTTCATCGCCGCCACGCTGCGCCATTTCGGTGGGGACAAGCCGCGCACCGCGAAGGCGCTCGGCATCAGCCTGAAAACGCTTTACAACCGTCTCGCGCTAATGACCGGCGATGCGGAAAAATCGGAGAATAGCGAGGAAGCGGCCAACGCATTGTCTTGATCCTGTGCCGGTTTCATACGCTCCGCCAGCGCGCCCGGCCGGGTCACTGCGTGAGTTCTCTGAGCGCGCGATCCCAGTCCTGCGCAAATCGTCCGATGTGAAACCGTGCCTGTGCATCGCGCCGGGCCGCCTGTCCCCATTCGTTCGCCAGCGATGCGTCGCGGATCAATCGACGCATCGCGTGCGCGAGCACGTCGAGCCGCGTATCGGCCACGCCGTTGTGTCCCGAACGGATCAGCATCGCCATCTCCGTCGTGGCCAGCGCAACGACCGGCAGCCCCGCCATCATCGCCTCGATCACTGCCAGCCCGAGGCTCGTGTAGCGGATCGGGTTGAAAAAGAACCGGTAGGCGGACATGAAGCGCGGTAGCTCCGAGGCTGCAATTTCGCCGATGCCCCCCAACGCCTGCGCGTCCATGCCCACGAGATCGAGCGGGATCTCGTTGCGAAGCTGTTCGAAAACATCCGCCCCGAGCCGTCGGCCGCGGCGTGCCAGATGGTTCACGACCGTGATGCCTTTGGGCAGCGTGCCGTGCCAGTCGACGTCGTCGACGAGTTTCACGCCGTGCTCGATGACTCGCGTGGGGGTATCGCCCGAATCCCACATCAGGGCATTGAACGGTGTCACGTGAATCAGCATGACATTGCGATCCTGCACCGGGTGACGCGTGTTGGTCGGATGTGCCTGAGGCGGATCGTGCTCGACGAACGCCGTGGGCAGGCGCCGTTGCGCTTCCGAGAGCAGCGCCGGACCGTCTTCGAGATAGTGGCGGTGGTGCTGATACAGCACGCAGTCGAATTCCGTGTGAGGCACCGCGTGGTAGGGCACCTCGTGCACGTTGCCCCCCCACGGCAGCGCGCTGCCGCAACCGGCATAGCCGGCGGGATTGCCGGGCTTGGTCACGATATAGAAGTCATGTGGCGCGTGGGACAGATAGAACAGGTAGTTGCCGTGAACCTGCCATGTGAGAACTTTCAGGCGTTTCATATGTTTCATATGGACTCTCCCGCAATATCCTGCGCTGCGAGCATAGCGTGCACGCGTCGCATGACCTCGGCCACCGAAATGTCCTTCGCGCATTCGTGGCCGTATGGACACGTATGAAACATGCAGGGACGGCACGCCGGATACTTCGCCACGACGTTGTGACGCGCGGTGTCGGGCGGCGCCCAGCGTGCCACGTCGCTTCCGCAGGCGACGACGATGCTGCGCGTACCGAGCGCGGCGGCGATGTGCGAGACGCCGGTGTCGTTGCAGATCAGCAAGCGGGCATGCGCGACGAGCGCGGCCAGCGTGCCCAGCGATGTCTTGCTGCAAAAATCGACGATCGGCTCGTGTGCCCGCGCGTTCAGGGCCTCGGCGATTTCCCGTTCCTGTGCCCCGCCTGTCAGAATCACCCGATATCCCTGTCGCGTGACCTTGTCCGCAATGCTCGCGAAACGTTCCACCGGCCAGCGGCGCGACGGCATTCTCGATCCCGGATGCACGATGACGTAGCGGCCCGGCTCCAGCCGGAACTTGTCGCACAGTACCTGGAACGTTGCGTAATCCAGCGCCGCGAGCGGAAATTCGAGGTGATCGCCCCAGTCCTGATAGCCCATGGCTCGCGTCAGCGCGAGGCATCGGTGCACCTCCGAGCCCGACTCCGGCCACGGAAGGCCGTGTTGAATGTCGTGCGCCGGCATGCCGGACGCATCTGGCGAAACGCAACGCATATCGTCTCCCATATTGGTGCCCATATCGGACACCGTACCCGACGGCACGAATCCGGCGCAGCGCTGCGCACCCATGCTGTTGACGACGGCGTTCGAGTATGCCCCGCTGCCATGTAGTTGCACGGCGAGATCGAAGTGACGCGCCCGGCACTCACGCTCGAACACGCGGCGCTTCTCGAGGTCGATGCCCTGCTCCGGCAAGCCGGGTGCCCCCGGGAACGGCAGAAAATCGTCGATGTACTCCTTGAAGCGTGCCGCAAACGACTCGGCCCAGGGCAATCCCACGAGCGTGATGCGTGCGCCGGGTTCGCCCAGCCGGATCGCTCTGAGTGCCGGTACCGCGCACAGCATGTCGCCGAGTTGCAACGCCCGGAACACGACGATACGGCGGTGTGTGCCGAGGCTCGGAATGTCCATGCGCGCGGGCATCCCGGCGGGAGGCAACGGTGTGCCCGTCGCATGGGTGGCCGTTAGGGACATCGGAAGCCGGCTCATAGGAATAGCACCCTGAAATGAAGACCGCCCCGCACGCGCCAGTACAACGACACCGGCGGAATGGCGATTGAAGTCCAGATCATCTCGGCGACGTGTGCAGGCGTGCGCGCGGTATGCCGGAGTCGTCTGGCACAGAACATTGCGGTGGACGCGGCCCAGACCGTGAGCGCCACGATGGCCGCGGCGTACTGCGCGCAGGCGAGTAGCACGACGGCAGCCAAAAGTGCCACACCGGCGGTGTAATACAGCCACGGCGGCGAAGGCCGGATATGGCGCCGGTATAGCGCCGGATACTTCTTGTAAAGCAACGCATCGAAGAATACTTTCGATTGCTGGCCGATGCTCACGCCCCAATGCGCCGGGCGCACCGGGTGCACGACCTTCGCCCCCCGGGCGAACGAAATGGGGCCGACCGAGCGCAGTGCAAACATGAGATCGGCGTCTTCGCGCCATGCACGGGTGAACCGTTCGTCGAAACCGCCCACCGCGTCGAGCGCATGTCGACGTACGAAACAGTTCGCGGTGGCGAATTCGGCATGCGCAAGCCCGCTGGCATCTCGCTCGTAATCCGTTGGCGGGTCCGAAATGGGCATGTCGATCTCACCCGCGACGGCGACGGCGTCAGGTTCGCGAAGTAGCGCCGCACAGCCGCCGCGCAACCAGAGAGGGTCAGGAATCGTGTCGTCGTCGGTGAATGCCACGACCGGTGCCCGGGCGCAGCGCCACCCGGCATTGCGCGCAGCGGCCGGCCCTTGCGTCGCGGTGACCGGCAGGTAAGCGATCCGGGGCGCGCCGGCCGTCAGCGCCTGACACCTTGCTACGACTTCGCGAGTGGCATCGTCCGGCCCGTCGTCCGCGACGATGATTTCAAAGGCCTCGGCGTCGAATTGCTGAGCGCACAGCGCCGTCAGGCATCGATGCAGCAGATCCGGTCGCCGCCACGTGGGCACCACGACGGAGACGACCGGTGCGACATCGGTTGAACCGCGATCCTCCGTCATTGCGATTTCTCCAGCAGAAACGGACCGATGACAAGGGCGTCGAGCGGCGACGCCCAGAAGCACTCGATGGCGTCCCGCGGTGAACAGACGATGGGTTCGCCGCGCGTGTTGAACGATGTGTTCACGAGCACCGGCACGCCGGTCAGCGCTTCGAACTCGGTGAGCAACGCGTGATACATGGGGTTTTGCGAGGCGTTTACCGTCTGCACGCGCGCGGTGCCGTCCACGTGACAGACGGCAGGGATGCGCGTCTCCTGTCCGGGCACGATGCCATAGACGAAAAGCATGAACGGCGCGTACAGCGATGCGCCCTGTGCGCTCTGCCCCGCCTGGCGTGTGCGGAACCACTCATGCGCCTTCTCTTCGAGAACCACGGGCGCGACGGGCCGGAAGTCCTCGCGATCCTTGATCTGGTTCAGGCGCTGCTGCATGCCCGGGTCCAGTGGCGAGGCCAGAATCGAGCGCGCGCCCAGAGCCCGGGGGCCGAACTCCATGCGCCCCTGGAACCAGCCGATCACCCGATTTTGCGCGAGCAGCGCGGCCGTCTCGCGCGGCACGTCATCCATGCGGCGATAGCGGAGCTTCGCCTCGTCGAGGAACGCATGGATGGCCGCTTCGCTGTAGGAGGGCCCGAGATAGGCGTGCTCCATGCGCCAGTCGCCGCGGCGGCCGCGTTGCTCGAAATCCACCCACAGGGCCGCGCCCAGTGCTGTGCCCGCGTCGCCTGCGGCCGGCTGCACCCAGACCTGGTCGAACGGGCCGTCATCGCGCACCCGGGCATTCATCACACAATTGAGCGCCACGCCGCCGGCCATCGCCAGACAACGCTCGCCGGTCTCCTGCGAAAGCCATGCCGTCATGTCGAGAACGACGGATTCGAGCGTGTCCTGCAAGGATCGTGCGATATCGAAATGGCGCTGCTCCAGTGGCCAGCCGCGCTGCCGCGCCGGCCCCAGCAGTTCGGTCAGATCGCGTTCCGGGACGATATAGCTGCCATTGCCTGCATACCGCGCGAGGGCTTGCATCTCCCGCATGAACGCAGGCTGACCGAACGACGCCAGCGCCATGACTTTGTACTCGTCCGACGAATGCAAAAAGCCGAGATGCCGGGTGATCCGCTCGTAGAGCAGGCCAAGCGAGTTCGGCAGGTCGATCTGTTTGATGCGCTGATACCGGTTACCGTCGAACACGCCATAGCTGGTCGTGGCGATCTCGCCGCGACCGTCCATCGTGAGCACCGCGCAGCGCTCGAACGGTGCGGCGAGAAACGCGCTCGCCTCGTGTGCGAGATGGTGTTCGACGTAGCGCCACGCATACGGGCCGTCGTGACGCAGTCCGCGAAAGCGCTTTTGCAAATGATGCGGCGCACCGTCGGCGAGCTGGCGCGGCGCGTTGACAACGTACGACAGAAACAGCGGGTCCCACGGCGACCCGTCGCCCGTGGGCCGTGCGTGCGCAGACGGCATGAGCGGCAATTGCATGAAGGCGTTGTGCGCCGGGTCGGCGAACTCGCTGCGCATGTCGATGCCGGCAATGCCGCCACGCGAGACTTGCAGCCACGGATCGTAGGCGTAAGCCACGTCCTGGACGTCCCGCATCTCGATGTCGGCGGTTTCCAGGCAATAGTCGATGGCGTGATACGGCAATTCCCACGCCGAAAACGGCACCGGCCGCTTCCCATGCTTGATATGGGTGAAGCGTTCTTCTTCTGCCGCGGCAATGACTTCGCCGTCGCGGATCAGGCAAGCGGCGCTGTCGTGAAAGGCGGCGTTGATGCCCAGCGTGTAACGTGTTGCGGACAGCGGCATATTATCGGCTCCTGGAGTGGATCGGGCGCACATTGCTGGCCTCGCGGCCGGTCGATGCGGTTTTACGCGGGCTGGCTTGCGGACTCGGCTGCGGAATCGATTGCGGCGCACGCAGCAGCGCAACGGGCGAAACCTCATGCGGCACCGGAGACGGCAGCAGGTGGCGGGCGGCGGCGACCACCGCGTCGGGCGACACGCCGCTCAGACAGGGATGCCCCGGCACGGCGCATTCGCTGCGATAACAGTTCCGGCATGGCACGTCGACGTTGAGCACGCGATGCGGCACCTGCCACGGGCGATGTTGGGGGTTCGTGAGCGCATAGAGATCCACCACCGGAGTCCCCACGGCCGCCGCGATATGCACCGGCCCGGTATTGTTCGCGACGAGCAGATCCGCGCGCTCGATCAACGCGGCAAGCCTGCCCAGCGACAGCGCCCCCGCAAGCGGGAGCGCCTTCTTGCCGATCCGCGCGCACACGGTCGCGACCAGCGCATGCTCGTCCTGCCCTCCGGTGACGGCAACGCCGTCGAAGTCCCGCGCGAGTTGCGCGCCGGCTTCGGCAAACCGCTCAACAGGCCATCGACGCGACGGCGCGCTCGCGCCTGGATGAATCACCAGCCAGCGTCCCGAGGCGTGCCCATTGCCGACCGAGGCCAGCAATTCCGCGATGGCGCGCCGGTCCTGACGCTGCACGGCGAAGCCGAGTCGCTCGTCGGAGGCAATCGCGCCCACCGACTGTACGAGTGCCAACTGGCGAACGACTTCATGGCGCGTGCCCGAATGCGGTTCCGTCTCGACAATGCGGTCGGTGAGCAGCGCGTACGGATTCTCGCGGCAATGCGCCAGGCGCAGCGGGATACCTGCCAGACGGCACATCATCGCGGCGGGCAGCGGACTCTGCGAATAGACGGTGAAGATCACGGCGGCATCGAAACGCGCCGCGCGAAGCTTGTCGACGATGGCGAGGTCCGCGTCCGCCGATGCAACGACGGGATGCTTGACCCAGGGCGCGTCGTAGGCCCAGACGTCATCGACCATGTTCAGATACGGCGCGAGTTTTGCCGCCGCCGACGACGTGAGCAGTGTGAGATGACGCCCGCTGCCGGATTGCCTGAGCGCTCGCATCGCAGGCGTCGTCATCAACACGTCGCCCATGTTGTCGAGCCGCACGCACAGAATGCGCCGTGCCGCACGCCAGTAGCTCATGATGGTGTCCCGAAGGTCGGCCGCCCCGTTCGCCCCGTTTCGCGAACCTGGGACAGGACGAGCCGAGCAGCGGCATCGACAGTTCCCACGGTGTGATCCGGCGTTCGGTGCGCGCCGCCGCGCCACATCGTTTCGTTACCGCAGTCCACGAGGATCGTCCGGCATCCGGCGACGTTGCCCGCTTCGACGTCGTCGAGAATGTCACCGATCATCCAGCACGCCGACAACGGCACGCCGATATGACGCGCGGCCGCCTCCAGCAGGCCGGGGGCGGGTTTGCGACACGCGCAGACGATGCGATACGCCGCCTCGCGTGCCTGGGGATGATGCGGGCAGTAGAAGAATCCGGCGAAATCCACGCCGTAATACGCCAACGCCCGCGAGAGATAATCGCGCACGTTGCTCAGCGACGACTCGGCGAAATAGCCGAATGCCACCCCCGGCTGATTGGAGACGACCGCGACCGGCCATCCGAGCGACGCGAAGTCGCGCAGCGCCTGCTGCGCACCGGGCGCAAGCCGGATCCGGCCGGCATCGACGTTGAACGGCTCGTCGTCGATCAATGTCCCGTCCTTGTCGATGAGAATCGCGCCGTCCATGGCGAGCGCCCCGCCGATCATGGCCATGATGTCTCGCGCATCGGCAGCACCATCACCTCCGGGATGACCGTGCCTTCCGGTTGGGTCAGAACGAACCTCACCGTGTTGGCGACGTTCTGCGGCGGTTGCAGCGTCGATTCGTCGATGTCCGGGAAGCGGTCGAGCAGGAACGGCGTACGCATTCCCCCCGCGACGATGGCGGACACCTTGATGCCTGCGTCGCGCAACTCCGCGTGCAGTGCATGCGACAGGCCGAGCAAGCCCCACTTCGTGGCGTGATATGCCGAAGCGTTGGGCCACGCGCGTTTGGCGGCGGTCGAGGCGACATTGACGATATGTCCGCCGCCGCTCGCACGCATCATCGGCACCGCCGCATGGCACATGAGATACGGGCCGAAGAGATTGGTCATGAGCACGTCGTGCCATGCGTTGGGGCTGACCTCGTCGACCGGCGCGGTGATGTCGATGCCCGCGTTGTTGACGATGATGTCCAGGCCGCCCATGCGGGCACGCGCGTCGTGAACGGCTTCGGTGACGGAAGCCTCATGGCGTACGTCGAAGCATTGGCATGCGACGTCGAGCCCGCGGGCGGCGAGCGTCTCGCAGGTCGTCGAGGCGCTCGCGCGATCGACGTCGGCCAGCGTGACGCGTGCCCCTGCGCTGGCGAGGTTTTCACAGATCGCTGCGCCCAGTCCTCGTGCGCCGCCCGTCACGAGCACGTTTTTTCCGCGTAGCGGTAGCTCGGCGCGTTCGGATCGTTCGGGGGCGAGACTGGCATCGCGGATATCCTTTGCTGACATGCTGGCTCCTGAGAAACGTAGGGGATGGGCGCACGCTTGATTCGACAAGCGACTGTCTCTGACAGAGCGAATTGCGTGCCAGGGGCGAAGGGCCGCGTCACGCGAAGTGAAGGTGGCTCGCGCAACCCGTTGTTTCGCATGGGCTTATGACGTTCGTGAGGGAGTCGGTCCCGCGGCCAGTGGCGAACGGCGCGCGCAAACCGCGCGCCGCTCCCCTGCCTTTCTGCCAGCCGTATGTAATTTGGCGTTGACGGCACCGCAGATTCGCGACATCGCCGCCATTGGCGGCGGTCGTTCACGCCTTAGTCGCACATCGTTCGAACGTCATTTGCGCGTCATTCGGATCTCAGGGCCAGCGTCTCCGCCGTCCCGTTCGCGCGATGTTGCGCCATGGCCCGCAGGCAGTGCGCGACGCACCCGGCAAGGGCCTCGTCGAAATGCGGCAACGCGCCCGACACCGCCACGACGATGCCGTGCTGGGCCACGCTGCCCCAGAGATTGGTATCGCCGCAGCGCAAACGGTACGGCTCGCACAGTTGCACCACGCGACTGTCTTTGCCGGTGAGCCACGAGACACGAGCCTTGGCGCGCGCGTATGCGCCGTAGTCGGCGTCCCACTGTTTCGGATCGGGCAGCGACAACTCATAGAGGATGGATTCTTCGAACGTCGCCACGTTCGGGCCCATCGCAGGGTCCATGACGACGATATGCAGGCAACCGCTCTGCCCGACGATGTCGTTCTGCATGGCACTCAGCAACGTCGGCATGAGCAGTTCGAGCGCGGCAATGGCCGCCGCGCGATTGGCGAAGTGACTTCCTTGAAAGCGTGTCATATCAGAGCCGGTGAGGTTCGCAGGGATGTTGCGTCGTTGGGGCACTCGCCGCATGGACGTCGTCAGTGCCAGACGGCGTGAGGCTGGGACGGACGTCAGTAAGGACATCCGTATCGTCGGCACGCAGCGGCACCGAGATGCGCAGCGCGACACCGGCGTCGTCCTGTGTGCGGGTGATATATGCGCCATGCTGTTCGAGGCTCGCCTGAATCGAGGCAAAGTCGAGCAGCGAAAGTTCCGGCGCATCGAATAGCGGGCTGGCGATGTCGACCATCGCGTCGGTGGCGTCGTGTCGCACGCGCACATCGAGGCGACCGCCTTGCCCCGTCGCTTCCACCCCGAACCGGCACAAGTCCCACAGGACATGATGCAGGCTCGGCGCGTCCGCGGTAACGACCGGGTTGTCCGTCGCCATCTCCCGGTTGACCTGGGTGCCGCGCGCCTCGATCGACTCGCGCAAGGCGTCGAGCACGCCCTCGACCAGCGGCACCAATGGCACGGCCTGCATGACGATATGACGCTCGATCTGTTCGAGCGCGCGCTGCTGCTCCTGGAGTTGCCACATCTGCGCGTAGACGCTGCCGCGCGCGAGCAGGTCATCGTGCCGGCCCTGTTCGACGATGCGCCCGCGCTCCATTACGAGAATCCAGTCGGCGCCCACGACCGTGGACAGGCGGTGCGCGATCAGCAGACTCGTGCGGTGCTCTGCGAGTTGCATCATTTCGTCCTGAATCGCGCGTTCGGTACGGGTGTCGAGCGCGGAGGTCGCCTCGTCGAATACAATGATCGGCGGACGTTTGAGCAGCGCGCGGGCAATGGCGATGCGCTGGCGCTCGCCCCCTGACAGCCGCATGCCGCGCTCGCCGACTTTCGTCTCGTAAGCGTCCGGGAGCGCCTCGATGAATGGCGCGAGCTGGGCGCTGCGGGCGGCCTTGACGACGTCGGCGCGTGTGGCACCGGGGCGCCCATAGGCGATGTTGTAGGCGAGCGTCTCGTTGAACAGTATGGTGTCCTGCGGCACGATGCCGATGGCGTCGCGCAGGCTGTGCTGCGTAACGTCGCGCAAGTCCTGACCGTCGATACGAACCGAGCCGGCGTCTGGCTGATATAGCCGGAAGAGCAGACGCGCCAGCGTGGATTTTCCCGAGCCGCTGCCGCCCACGATGGCGACTGTCTGGCCGCTGCCCACGCGAAACGAGACGTCATGCAACAACTGGCGGCCGGGCTCGTAGCTGAAGTCGACGCCCGAGAACTCGATGGCGCCGCCTTCGATCTTCAGCGCATGGGCGCCGGGCGCGTCGTCGTCCTCGTCGTCTCGTCCTTTTGCAAACAGCAATGCGAAAAGGCGTTCGATATTCGTGATGGCGTCGTTGGTCTCCCGAAATACGAAGCCCAGTGCGTTGAGCGGCAGACTGACCTGGATGATGTACGCGTTGATGAGCACGAGATCGCCGATCGTCATGGCGCGGGTCATGACGTGCTGCCCCGCGAGCAGCATCACGGCGGCGATGCCCGCGCCGATGCAGGCGCTCTGCCCGATATGCAGCGCGGAGAGCGCGGACTGGTTGGCGATACCGGCTTTCGTCCAGTCGTGCGCGACACCGCGAAGCCGTTCGGTCTCGAACGACTCCCGGGCGAAGTACTTGACGGTATCGGCGTTGAGCAGGCTGTCCACGATGCGGCTGCTTTGGACCGCTTCAAGGGCGTTGACCTGCATCTGCATGCGCATCCGGCGGCGCGTCGCATACGCGGTCCACACGGCGTACGACAGGAACGTCGCGGCGATGATGGTGAGGAAACCGCCGCCGTAGTTGCGCACGATGATGACCAGAATCAACCCGATCTCGAACAGCGTGGGGACGATGGCAAACAGCGATACCCCGAGCAGGAACCCGACGGCGGCCGTCCCCTTCTCCATGTCGCGGATCACGGCGCCGGTTTCGCGCTGCGAATGAAAACGCGCCCCCAGCCGATGCAGATGCGAGAAGGTATTGACGGTGAGGTCGGCGACCGTGCGTTGCGTGACTTCGGAGAAGACGACGTCCCGGACTTCGTTGAAGGCATTCGACAAGAAGCGCACCACCGCATAACCGAGGATCAGGAACACGGGAAGCATGGCCACGGTCGGCGCGCCGAGTTCGTCCACGATGCGCTTGAGCAGCACCGGGACCGACACCGAGGCCAGTTTCGCCGCGACGAGCAGGCTCAGCGCGATGACCACGCGCCTTCCGTGCGCACGTACGGCCTGCCACAGATAAGTCGCGATTCTCCATCTCACATTGCCTGACTCGAGCCTCATCATCGGATGCCTGTCCTTCAGGGACGCGGGTTGCCGGACATCCGTGCGGGATTTCGATGCCCGGCGCTTGCCGCCGAAGTTCATTGCGGTGCAAGAGCCGTACCAGCGTGCCCATGCGGTGCGGGTGTGTGGCGGGGGGCGCGATGCAGGGAGAAATCTGCAAACCGATGCAATTTGGCAGCGAAGCGCGCCGACACGCCCGCGCGGGGGCGTCGCGAACCGACGCCACGGCGCAAGGCACGATATTTGCGAGACGGCAGGCCATCTGACCCAGGACCTTGGCACGCAAGGCAATCATCGATGCGTCGAGAAACCGTTCTCGTGACGGGTGGCACCGGCTATATCGGCTCACACACGTGTGTTGCGCTGCTCGACAGCGGCTTCGACGTGGTGATCGCGGACAACCTCGTCAACAGCCGAAAGGCCGTCGTCGGGAGGATTGCCGGCATTTGCGGGCGCACGCCCTCGTTCATCGAAGCGGACATTTGCTCGCCAGGCGTTCTCGACCGGATTTTCACGACATTCGACATCTCGTCGGTCATTCATTTCGCGGCGCTCAAGGCCGTGGGCGAATCCGTGGCGCGTCCCGTCGATTACTACTGCAACAATGTGGGCGGCGTTCTGGCGTTGATTCATGCGATGCAAGCGCATCATGTCAGGCGTCTGGTCTTCAGTTCCTCGGCAGCCGTGTACGGCAATCCCGAACGGGTGCCCGTCGACGAGTCATGTGCGCTGTGCGCGGCAAGTCCCTATGGGCAGACGAAACTGGTCGCCGAAACCATGTTGCGCGACACCGCTCATGCCGATCCGACATGGCGCATTGCGGTGCTCAGATATTTCAATCCGGTGGGCGCCCACGAAAGCGGACGCATTGGCGAGGACACGGTTGGCGCACCGAACAACCTGATGCCGTGGGTGACGCGCGTCGCGCTTGGGCGCGCCCCCAGACTGAAGGTGTACGGCAACGATTGGGACACGGTGGATGGGACCGGCATGCGCGACTACGTCCACGTCATGGACATCGCGCAAGGCCACGTGATGGCGCTCGACGCGTTGCAGCGTCTCGGTCACGGCTTTACGGTCAATCTGGGAGCGGGTCGCGGTTACACGGTCTTGCAGTTGATCCGCGCCTTCGAGGCGAGTTGCGCGCAGCGCGTGCCTTACGAACTCATGCCGCGGCGCGAAGGCGACGTCGCCTGCTGTTATGCGGCGACGTCGCGCGCGCGCGAATTGCTCGGGTGGGAGGCCAGCCGGAGCCTGGAGCGCATGTGCATCGATCACTGGCGCTGGCAGGTTCGCAACCCGAACGGCTATGGATAGCCCCGGCCTTACAGCGCCATATCCGGGACTTTCTTCACCACGCCGGGGTTCGTCATCGGTGCCGTGCCCGGGACCACACCCTCCAGGCTCGGCGGGGCGATGGCCAGTTGCAGGGTCTCGGCCGTCGTCGCCCATTGCGCCGCCATCTTTTCCTCGCGGTCCGGATTTTCGGTGACGAGAAACTCGCCGCCGACCGGGAAACCGCCGTACGGCTTCGCCTCGGGAATGCCCGAGAGCTGAAGCAACGTCAAGGCGGCGCCCCCTGCACCGATGAAAACGTGGCGCGCATCCACCGTCTGAATCCTGGAACCGTTGATCATGTCGCACGTCGACACACGCCATGTGCCGTCTTCGTTACGTGTGATCGAACGCACTTCGTATCCGGTCGTGACCTTGACACCCGACTTCGTCGTGAGATGCTCATAGAACTGGCGGGTAATCTCGCCGAGATCCACGTCGGTGCCGAGCGGCGAGCGCGTGGCCGTGACCACCTCGTCGGCCTTGCGGCCTTCCATCATGATCGGAATCCCCTCGGCGATCTTGGCCGGATCGGTCGTCATTTCCATACCGGCGAACAGCGGCGAAGTCTTCAGTGCCTCCACACGCTTGCGGATGAACTCCCGGTTCTCTTCCCCTAACACGAGATTCATGTGCGGCGTCGAATTGATGAATTCGCGCGGATTGCCCAGAACGCCCTTGCGCACCTGATGGGCCCAGAACTGGCGGGAGATCTTGAAATTTTGGTTGATGTGCGGTTTCCGGCGCGATCTTCGCGACATGTGGGGAGGGATCGACAGGATCAATACGTGGCGTCGAACGCCTTCTGCACCTTGTCCGCCGAGTTGACGCCGTTGCCGATCAGCAGTTGGGTGAGTACGCGCGCTTTCTGCGGATTCAGATCGTAGGACACCACGAACCCGGTCTTGTCGTCGGAGACTTCGACGTTGCGGTTCACGAAACCGCTACCGACCCGAGACGACCGGACCACGACGACGCCCTGCTTCGCCGCGGACGCCAGCGCATCGAGCGCAGCCTTGGATGCGTTGCCGTCGCCCACACCCGCGAGCACGATGCCCTTCGCGTTGTGCCGCAACGCGTCGTCGATTTGCGTGGCGTCCATGTCGGCATGCGCGTAAACGATGTCGACGCGTGGCAATCCGCCATTCGGCACGCTCAGCGGCGGTTTGCGCGCCGCGGGCGCTGGCGTCAGATAACGCACCGACGCGGGATCGACATAGCCGAGCGGTCCGCCGTTGGGATTGCCGAACGTCTGTACCGAGGTCGTGTGGGTCTTGGTCACCCAGCGCGGCCCGTGGATCGTATCGTTCATGACGATCAGCACGCCGCGATTGCCGGATTGCGCGCTGGCTGCGACTTCCACGGCTTCATAGAGGTTGCCGGGGCCGTCGGCACTCACCGCCGTGCTCGGGCGCATCGACCCGACGAGCACAACCGGTTGACGGGTGGCGAGTACGTTATCGAGGAAGAAGGCGGTCTCCTCCATCGTGTCGGTGCCGTGCGTAATCACGACGCCATCGGCCTCGTTACGATCGAAGGCCTGCTTGATTCGGGCCGCCAACTGGTACCAGACCTTGCTGTTCATGTCCTGCGAGCCGATGTTCGAGATCTGCTCGGCCTTGATGTTCGCCAGTTTGTCCAGTCCGGGAACGCTGGCCATGAGTTGCTCGCCGGTCACGCCGCCGGCGTTGTATCCGATCGCCGAGCGGGCGTCTCCGGTGCTGGCGATGGTGCCGCCCGTCGCCAGCACCAGAATGCGCGGCTTGGCCGTGCCGGCATCTGCTGCTGTCGCGATGACGGCATAACTGCCGGCGCTCAGAGTGAGTGCGGCCAGTGCCATCGTTTGCATCACAACTTCTCGAGGGGTCTTCGACGTTGTCATCGTTATCTCCAATGCTGTCGTTTATCGAACATCGCACAGACGGCTTGCGCGATGCCCGACGCTCGAGCGCCGCGCCGCTGAGCCGCACTCAGACCATGAACCCTGCCGCTCAGTTGGCCATCACGGAAACTGCCTTGGTCACGAGGTAAGCTTCCATTGCCTCCGGACCGCCTTCCGAGCCGTAACCGGAGTCCTTCACGCCGCCGAACGGCATTTCCGGAGACGGCGTTGCCGGCTGGTTGACCCACAACATGCCGACTTCCATTTGCTGCGACAGCAGATGCACATTGCGGAACGACTGCGTAAAGGCGTAACCGGCCAGTCCATACGGCAGACGGTTGGCTTCGGCAATCGCATCTTCGAGCTTGTCGAAACCGCGAATCGCCGCAACCGGGCCGAACGGCTCATTGTTGAAGACGTCGGCATCGAGCGACACGTCGGTGAGCACTGTCGGCGCGAAGAAGTTGCCTGACGTACCCACGCGTTCGCCGCCCGTGGCGATTGTCGCGCCGGTCTTGCGCGCGTCGTCGATCACACGGCTCATGGCCGTCAGGCGGCGGGCGTTGCCCAGCGGCCCGAGGGTCGTGCCCTCGGCCAGTCCGTCACCCAACTTCAGGCTTTCGGCGTGCTTCACAAGCGCTTTGGCAAACTCGTCCTTGACGCTGTTGTGCACGAGAAAGCGCGTCGGCGAAATGCACACCTGACCGGCGTTGCGGAACTTGGCACCTCCGGCGGCCTTGACCGCCAGCGCCAGATCGGCGTCTTCGGCAACGATCACCGGCGCATGGCCGCCCAGTTCCATCGTTGCGCGCTTCATGTGCAGACCGGCCAGCGAGGCCAGTTGCTTGCCGACCGGCGTGGAGCCGGTGAACGTGACCTTGCGGATGATCGGATGCGGGATCAGGTAGCCGGAGATCTCGGCCGGATCGCCGAAGACGAGACCCACGACACCTGCGGGAACCCCGGCGTCGACAAACGCCTGGAGCAGCGCCGCCGGCGACGCCGGCGTTTCTTCCGGTGCCTTGACGAGGAAGGAACAACCGCAGGCCAGGGCCGCACTGAGCTTGCGAACCACCTGGTTGACCGGGAAGTTCCACGGCGTGAACGCGGCGACCGGGCCGATCGGCTCCTTGAGCACGGTTTGTTGCGCGCTCAGATTCCGCGACGGCACGACGCGGCCGTACACACGCATGCCTTCGTCGGCAAACCACTCGATGATGCCGGCACCGGACAGCACTTCGATACGCGCTTCCACGAACGGCTTGCCCTGCTCCTGCGTCATCAGACGGGCGATGGCGTCGGCGCGCTCGCGCACCAGCGCAGCGGCCTTGCGCATCGTCGCGGCACGCTCGACGGCCGGCACCTTGCGCCAGGTGGCGAAACCGCGTTGTGCGGCGTCGAGAGCGCGGTCGAGATCGGCGATGCCCGCATGAGCCACTTTGCCGATCACCTGCCCCGTGGCCGGGTTGACGACGTCGAGCGTCTTGCCGCTGGCGGCATCGCACCATTCGCCGTCAATCAGAAGCCGGGTGTCTGTGTATCCTGACGTAACCATTTGAATTTCCTAAACAATTGGACAATGGGGCGAAGTGCGCCTCGCCCCGCTTTACATCGACGCTTCCAGCATCTCGCGATGATCCTCGGCGGAGGCGTCCCGCGGGTGGGTCCTGTGGCTGTGATCCTTCAGCGCACCCTCGATAATGCGCGGGAACGGCTCGCGAGTCACGCTCGCTTTCGCCGTCCTTTTGGCAATCGACGGCCCCGCGTCATCGCCGGATGCCGGATGCCTGGCGTGGCCGGGCCTCATCGAGTTCCGGCGCGAGCCCGGCATCGTCGCGCAGCGAGAAACGTTGCAGGAGCACTGGCGGTCATGAGGGGCGAACGATGCTTCGCCGTTGGCGTTGACCAAGAGTTTTCGCGTCAACCGCCGTCGCGCCTGTTGCGATGGCTTCGGCGAGTTTGAATGCTGGCCGTTGCTGTTCGAGGTCTTTGTCGCCCAGTTGGCATGCCTGCACGTACATTTCGCGCCACGATGCACTGACCGTTTGCGCCATCGTGCGAAGCGTCTCCCATGCCTCGACGTGATCGTAAGCAAACAGCGGCGCGGCCGAAATCAGGCTTTCCGGCGAGGCGATCCGGGTTCCTCTGGCGACCTCCATCGCTTGCACGCGTTGGCTCTGCGGCATTGCGACGATATCGTACGCCGGCGACAAGGTCCACGAACCATCGCGATAGAGAAGACCGTGATTTCTCGGATGGTCGTCATAGTTACCGACCAGTGCGTTGTACGCCATTCGGCGCCACAGTTCCCGCTGTTGTTCCACGGCACTCCGGTGGCGGTCGGCACACCAGCGTCTCAATTCATGGGACAGTTTTGGATAGGATCGATCCGGATCTTCGCGTGTGACGTCGCTGTCCAGGCGAAGCACCGTCGCCGCGCTGGCAAACAGCAAACGCTCGACACCGCCCTCCGAGACTTTCCGGTCGAATCGCTTCACCATCACAACGTCGTGCGAACCGACGCGCTCGAACGTCACATCCGCCACGTCGAGTCCACATCGTTTTGCCAGGGACATGGCCACGTACTCGCGTGCGGGAAGCAGCCGTGCGCCGTTGCGTGGCTGCAATTTTGCAATCCACCACTCCGAGCGCCCGTCCACCGCCCGAGCGACCGTCAATTTCGGTTTCTCGCCGCCGAGACTGGTGCCGTCGTCGTCCCCCGTCAATTGGCGAACCAGGCCTGTAATCGACTCGCCGATATCGGTACGCGTGAGTTGCGCATGGAGTTCATCCTCGCGCGGAGGCCGAAACGCGACTTTGCGCGCGATGTGTTCGGGGGAACAGACTTCGATCGCTCCGACGCCGTCTCCCACGGCGAAATCCATCCGCTCGATTTCATCCAGCGTTCTGTTACCGTATTTGGCGTTCAACAGGTCAAGGCCGAACCCTTCCGGAGCGGCATCGCGCAACACACCGAACACGCCGTTCATCTTCGACGTCGTCACGGGTTTCGTCGAGCGCGAGAATGGAAGATTGATGGGATCGATGGCGACAGCCTCCTGCCGGGCGCGGTAATCGTCCGAATAGCGGAAGGCGCCATGCCCCGGCGACCAACGGAAGGTACCGCACACCACGGGGTCAATTGCGCCAGGCAACCAGACCCATACCGGACGCTCCCGTTCACCCATGCGGGGCTCTCCTGCGTCCTTTGAGGCGCTCCATGGCCGCACGCTGGATGACCGGGTCCTTCTCCGGATCCAGCGCTTCGCGCAGTCCATCGAGCAAATCCAGGACCCATAAGGCGTTCAGGACTTGTCCAAAGCCGACGGACGGTCTGCCTTTCTCGATGTTGACCACGGTGTTCACACTGGTCCCCATCTTGGCAGCCAGGTCGGACTGCGTCCATTCGCGCGCTCGGCGGGCGAGCGCCACCGTCTCGCCCAATGCAGTGACAACCTCCTCTGCCTCAAAGGGCAAAAGGTCGGCGTGCATCTGTTTTTTCACAATAAACTCAAAGAAATTGCGGAATATTTTGAGTTTATACAAATTTTATCGGTTTGCAAGGTGACTTTGCACCGACCCGCGCAGAGTACGGGGCGCAGACGGTCAGCGCGCCGGCACCGGGGCAACCGATTCGTGCGACGTGAGCGTGCGTTGCGGCGCTTTGTGCACCATGGTGTAGGCATAGTCCACCCCCATGCCATACGCGCCGGCATGTTCCTTGACGAGTTTCATCACCGCATCGTAAGTGTCACGCCGTGCCCAATCGCGTTGCCATTCGAGCGCCACCTGTAACCAGGTCACGGGCACAGCGCCGGCCTGCACCATGCGCTGCATCGCGAAGTCGTGCGCTTCCTTGCTGGTGCCGCCGGAGGCGTCGCCGACCATATAAATCTCGTAGCTGCCTTCGAGCATGGCGCAAAGCGCGAACGTCGTATTGCAGACTTCCGTCCACAGGCCGGCCACGACGACCTTCTTGCGGCCGTTTGCCTTGAGGGCGTCGCGCACCTTCTGGTCGTCCCACGAGTTCATCGAGGTCCGTTCGAGCGTCTTCGCATTCGGGAAGACGTCGAGCACTTCCGGATAGGTATAACCGGAGAACGATTCGCTCTCGACGGTGGTGATGGTCGTGGGGATATCGAAGACCTTTGCGGCCTTGGCCAGCCCGACCACATTGTTCTTCAGCGCCTGGCGATCCATCGACTGCACACCGAACGCCATTTGCGGCTGGTGGTCGATGATGATGAGCTGGCTGTTCTGAGGGGTCAAAACTTCGAGTTTGGGATTCGACATGGTCGGGGTCCTGAGTCCTGGGTTCGTGAATAGAGTTGCGCCGTGCAACCCGACAAAAGACTAGTCGACCGAGGCCCGGCCGGAACATCAGATTATGGTATTAGTGCGCGAAACCCTCCCTGCCATCGCCGTGACATTCAGCGGGCACCGGCCTGACCGACCTGACCGGCCAACGAGGCCGGCCGCAACGCTCATGACGGCGGTCATGACGACGGACCGGGCGCGATGCGCTCATGGCTGATCGTCACGCGCTTTGAGCTGGTACTGGTACCACGCGATCAGGGCGATGATGAACAGCACGAGGAAGATCGGAATCATGTAGCCGCGCGCGAGCCATCTCAGGAATGGATCGCAGAACAGCAACGCCAATCCGAGCAGAATCCAGACAGCGGCGACCACGAGTGCAGGCACGTGATAGTAGCGCGCCATGAGTTCGCGCCAGCGGCACGACGCGTAGTACGCCACACCACACCCGGTCAGCAGCAACAGCACAAGCTTGGTGGCAAGCCGGAACGCATACAGGTTCTCGCACACCGTCTTGCAGACGGCCGAGGACTGAGCGCCCGCCGGGATCTGGTAATGATCGGCCAGACACTCGCTGATGCTGCGAGTCATCGCACAAGCCTGAACGCCCGGCGTGGGCGTCGGGATGCGCGTGCCCGCAGACGGCAACACCGGCGCGGCCGCATCGGCAGAAACCGCATTGCGCAATGGCATCGGCCAGAATCCGATGCCGCCGAAGTTGTCCTGCGCGTACACGATATCGTCCTGAAGCTGCTGCCAGTTGTCGTTGTCGAACGTGATGACGGGAATGATCCGACGCAACACCGTCCTGCGGTCCTCGCCATGCAGCCCCGCTTCGACAGCCTCGCGCAGCGTTTTTTTCGAATCGGTGGTTGGTTCGTCGAGCAGTACCAGAAAGTTCGGACGCCGCATCCGGTCCCGGTCCACGCGTGCAAGCAAGTCGGTCGACGCGTTCTTGTCGGTGTCCGTCACCAGTTGCAGCAAGTTCGCGTAGGCGTAGATGCCATGGCCCACCCGGTCGTGCCGCATCATGATGTCGATGCGATCCCCCGCCCCGGCCTCGCGCAATTGGCTGCGCAGTTGATCCACGAACTGATTGAACACGACGATCGACACCGGGTCTTGCGGATACCCGTCGAAAAAAAGCACGACGCCGCTGCCGTTGGTTGGCGCGAATCGCGCGCCGAACGGTAAGTGGTTCGACACGGTTGCCGTCCAGTTCCGCAAGCCCATCGAGAGCAGGCGCACGATGTCGTCGCTCAGGCGGTTCATCACCGCCACTTTCCGGTCCTTGTCGAGACGCGCCCACGTGCGCCAGTCGTTACGCTGGATCACCCACTGCACGTTGCTCTGGTGCCGTTGGGCAACGGACACGAAGTCGCCGGAGAGCGATGCCGACGTCTGTGCCTGCTCGACGAAGCTGCCGCCGTAGTTGGCCTGCACGAGGCTGCCGGTGTCGTCGAACGTCGCGCCGTAATAGCCGATACGCGTGAGCGTGCTGAAATCGACCTTTTGCCTGGGGCCCGCCATCCAGAACGGGAAAAAGCCGTAGACCGTGCCTTGCAGATGGTCCAGCAGGCAACCGCAGCCGTCTCCGCTCCAGTTCACCGGCTTCGTGGGATCGAATGCCGGTCTCTTGCGCGCGGTGGCAACGAGCGACGGCCGAAAGCGGTCATAAAGCGCCTGCATCAACTGGGGCAACGACAACGTGTCGACGTTGCTGCACGTGCCTTTGCGCCACAGCGCTTCGAGTTGGGCGAAGAGCGCCGGGTCGCGCAGTACCGCGGACAACTGCTGCATCTGCTCGGCGGAGATCCTGCGCGCGTCTGCCACGCTGCCCGGAATCCCCGTTGGACACGCGCCCACGCCGTCGCGCAAGCGCGCCATCACTGCACGGTCGAACAGCCACAATTGGGGATATTGCAGCCCCTGCAAACCTCCGAGCATGTCGAGAATGACGGGCGGCACCGATTCGTTTCGGCGGCTCGCCGCCAGTTCCGCCAATGCCTGCGCCGACAGTACGTAGGTAGTTTGCGCCTGCGCGGCGTGCAGGATCTCCGGCACGTACGGATCGACCGGTGTCTTGATGTCCGAGGTGGCATCGAGAATCGCTTCGTTGAAGTCTGCCTGGCTCGCGTACTCCTGCGTCAGATCCGAGACGGCGTCCACGATGTCCTTGGGCACGCGCGCACCGTTGCGTAGCTGCTGGAGCGACGCGTCCGTCAGTTGGTATGTCGTGGTCACTGCCACGGCGCGCGCCTCGGGCAGATAGGTCTCGGCCTGCTTGCCGAGGTCCTTGAGCGCGTCGAGCACTGCCGCGTCGAATAGCGGCTGGTTGAGAAAGATCTTGTCCTGCAAGGCAGACAGGTGATCGACGACCTTCGATTTGGAGGCCAGCAGCTTGAAATCCGCAGCGTCGAGCGTGTAGTTGTAGATCGTGAGCAAGGCCCGGTCCGGATCGGGACCCGCGTTGCGGTTGCCGTCGGTATCGAGATGGTACAGCCAGAGCATGGCCGCAATTTCGTCGTCCGTACCCGCGAGGCGGATCTGGTAATAACGCGCCTGCTCCTTCGGCGCGAAGCCGTCGATCCAGCGACCGAGGTCGGCACCGACCAGATCCGCCTTCCATTGCGGATGCGCGCGCACGATCGATGCGAACTTCAACAATGCCTGCACCGATGCACTGGTCAGATTGCCGACCGGCTGCATCTTGAAATCGAGCCAGAAGCGGTTGAGCCACGACAACGTAATCGGGCCGACCAGGTTGTCCGACAGCGGCCGGGCGCTTTCGCGATAGGCCTGAAGATAGGCCGGATCTTCCGAATAGATGACCAGAAGCGCCTGCTGGATGGCGCGGCGGGTCGCGGGCGCGAGATGCCGCACGACGTCGGCGGAAATCAGCACGGTGCCGGGGCCGGATGTCGGCTCTGGCGCGACCTGAACGGTATTGACGATGCGCCACGCCTGCTCGGGCGTCATCGGTTTGCCGTCGTTGCCGATGGGCGGCGCCATGCGCGAGGCTCGTGCGGCGGGCGGCACCGTTTCGGCCGGGGCCGCTACCGGCTGCGTTGGCGCGCCTTTGACGGGTGCAGGTTGGGCCACCGGTGGCACGGCGGTGGTGGCCGCTGCACCCGGCGTGGAGACCGGTTCGGGAGCTTGCGCGGCACGCGCCGCCGATGGCGCGCTTGTCGCGGACGCGGCCTCGGTAGCCGCCGGCGCAACGGGTGCCGACGACGGCGACGACGGCGATGAGGGCGATGACGGCGATGATGGCGTTATGCGCGGTGCCGAAGCGCCGACGGCGCTGGCCGTCAGCGACACCGTCATGGCCATCAGTACGGCGCATAGGGACGACACCCGTCTGCGGGAACGCCTCGTGAAGTCGACGTGGCTCATATCAGATCGTGCGTCCTTCTTTGATGTGTTCGCGGCGGATTGCGCGTTGCAAGTCGGCCTGCGTGACGATATCGCGCCCATCGCGCTCGGCCCACATCACGGCGTGGCGGGCCACATTGAGCAGTGCGCCACCGGAGAGCACGTGCGCGGCGGCCAGTGCGGGAAGATCGACGTCGTGCGCCAGCCCACGGCGCTCGGGAAAGAGGTTGCGCCAGAGTTGCAGGCGCTGGGTGTCGTCCGGCATCGGAAAGTGAATAGCGCTCTGAAAGCGTCGTGCGAACGCCTCGTCGATATTGCCCTTCAGGTTGCTCGCGAGCAGTACTACGCCGGGATAGTCTTCGATTCTCTGAAGCAGGTATGCGACTTCCTGATTGGCGTGACGGTCGTTGGCGCTGCTGCCTTCGGTGCGCTTGCCGAACAGCGCGTCCGCTTCGTCGAAGAACAGGATCCAGCGCTTGTTCTGCGCCTGATCGAACACGTTCGCCATGTTCTTTTCGGTCTCGCCGATGTATTTCGAGACGATCTTCGACAGGTCGATCCGATAGACGTCGACGCCCGCGGCCTTGCCGAGCAATGTGGCCGTGAGCGTCTTGCCGGTGCCGGGCGGCCCGTAGAACAGCGCACGAAACCCGGGCTTGACCATGCGATCCAGTTGCCAGCGGCGCATGACGGCCTCGCCGCCGTCGAGCCACTGACGGATCTGGTCGATTTCCTCGACGACCTCGGGCGTGAGCACGAGATCGCGCCAGTCGTGCCGCGTGGTAATGCGTTTCGCAGGGAATCCCGCGCTGTAATCGGGCTTATGCTCGCGCCCGGAGGTGCTTCGCTCCAGAAAGTCGCGCTCGATATGCAGCGCGGCGGCCAGCGCCGGTTCACCATCCGCGCGGCGCTCCAGGCGCAAGATTGCGGCGCGTGCGAACACGTGGTCTGCGTCGAACAGTTCAAGAATTTCGAAGCGGCGCGTGAGATCGTCGCCCGCGAGCACGAACGCGGCCGTCTCGCCCGTCGGCAACAGGCCGGTGTGATGCTGGGCACGCCAGCCGCCGAACTCCGTGAACTGGCGTTCGGTGTTCTTGTTCTGCGTGAAGAGCAGATCGAGCGCCTGCGGCCGCACGTGGGGCAACATGGCCAGCATGAGGACGACGCGCGCGTCGAAGTCGTCCGCCAGACCATAGTCGAGCAGTGCACGGGCGAATGGGGACGGGTCGTGCGCCAGGTCCGGCGGCGTATGGACGTGAATGTCGTGCGGCACGCCTTCATGCATGAAGTAGGCGTGCAAACGGGTCTCCAGCACGGCCGAGAACCATGCGATTTCGCGCGAAAGACTCTCGGCGTTGGCGGCCAGTGCAGCCTTGGCGGTGTTCGCGCTGTTCATGTCCAGTTCACCCAGATTGTTTTTTCCATCCACGACAGTCGAATCGTGGAGATGCTCCACGGTAGCCGCGCGAGCAGAACATCGAACGCGATCCGGCGCACGTCGAGATGCCAGCCGTCCTGCGCGAGAGACAGACGGCCCTCGCGTTGCAGGAACGTTTCGCGCAATCCGGCGCGAGAGGTATTCCCGAGCGCCGACCAGTGCCGGATCATGGCGTCGATCATCTGGTCACAGATCCGCGCCTCGTCATCGGTGATGTCCAGATGGCGCGTCACCGGTGTGGTAAATGGCGCGCCGCAGAGCAGCTTGTGTATCGTCAGTTCGTATTCGGGGACTTCGGTCAACCCCGTGCCCACGTAATGGAGCAGCAGGACGGCACGCTGCGCTGCGGCTTCGTCGACGAATCGGTGTTCGGCCGTGAGTCCGAGATAGCTCCAAAGGTGGGACAGGAACGGCCATGTCAGCACCAGCCCGGCGTGACGCACCACCGCGTCGACCGGCGCGCCGGACGTTTCGTGCGGGTTCGAGGGACTTGTCCCCATGTCGATTCCTGTTTGCTGTTGGATGCGCACCGCGAGGGCCGGGGAAACGGCAACGTTGGCGCGATGCGCCAGTTGCGTTACCAGGGATCGGGCGAATATCGAGGCGTCGAACGGACGCTGCGGCGTGAAAAGCCACGAAAACAGGAACGCCCAGCGCGCTCGCTGCAACTCGGCCGACATGAGGGTTCCGGGCGCCTCAGGCATCGTCGCAAACCATTCGGCGACGTCCGTGGCGACGCGCAGCATTTGGGCGACCTGCGGCGTGTCGCGCGGCGACAGGCGCGCGATACCGGGCCAGAGCGGTTGAGGTATGAGATCCAGCCAGCGCCCGGTCAGAACCTCGTCGTCGGCGGCCAGTGCGATGATCGGACGCAGCGAAGGCGCCCCCGAATAGACGGATTGCCGCAGCCAAAGATCGAACCCGGGCGGCGGCGGATGTCCTGCGCGCAACGCCGGCGACCTGAGGTGATCGATGTAGCCGTCCGGGGTGGCGGAGCGACGGCTGACGGCGTGCGGCCGCGTCTCCGCCGATGGGCCGGGAGGTACAGCCGCTACGGTCGCTACGGTCGCTGCCGCCACTGCCGCTTCGCTCAGTGCGTCAAGTTCGAGTGTGGCGTCGCGTGCGAGCGCTGCGGCAACGCTCGCGTAGTAGCGTGTGACGGCATTGCGCGGTATGTCGTCGGCGTCTGGCGCGTGATCGGCGATGGACCGGTGGAGCAGGTCCCGATGGACCGCGGGGATTGCGTGGCTCACGGCGATCATCGTGTCGACGACAGCACGCCAGTCGTGCACCGAGAGCGCGTCCACGACACGCATCGCCTCCGCCTCGCCCGCCCGCCCTTTCTCCGCGCCGGCGTGGTTGTCGCCGCTACGGTCAATGGCCCTATTGTCGCTACCGTCGCTACCGTCGCCACCTTCCCCACTTAGGCCGTACACTTCCGCTGCTACGCGCGTGAGTATGCGATTGACGCCGGCAACGTCACGTTCAAGCGCCGCCCGTTGCGCGCCGGACAAGCGCGCCGCCTGCTCGACCAGATTGCCACCGTTGGACACGATCTCATTGCGGCGCCGGATCAGACGGCGCAAACGCTCGACCGGCCCCCCATCCGCCTCCGCAACGGTCTGGGATGCACTCATCGACGCAGGCGGGGATACGTCAACGCACTCAGGCCCAGCGACATTGCCCTGCGGTGCATCGACAATGGCGGATGCAGCGAATAGCGAGTCGACCACGTCGCGCTGCCAGGCAGACGCGGCCACACTGCGCAGGATCGCACCGATTTCGGCGAGCGACGCGGGTGAACCCGAAGGGGAAGAATGGGAATCGAGAAGATGCCGGAACACGCGTTTCCAGACGACGCGCTTCCATTGATCCCATGCCATCGAAGCCACAGCGCCCGAGGCGAACGGTCGATCGGATGCTGCCGCGTGATTCCCTTGCGGCTCGTTTCCCCTCCCCCGCGACGAGATACGCTCGGCCCAACCGCCGCGAGAACGCATGATAGTGTCGACGTTGGTGTCGACGTTGGTGTCGGCGTTGGCGTTGGTGTCGATGTCGGCATCGACGATCCCGTTGAGAGCACTGGCGTCGACCGCATTCCAGCCGGACGCGGTGTAAGCCGTCGAATGGACTTTACGATTCGGTCCATCGACACTGATCGCCGAGAACGTATGCCACAACGGCGACAGGGATGGCGCCAAAAGACGCGCCAGCTCGGCAAGCATCTCCTCCGGAAAGCCGTCGACGACGCGGGTAAGCACGGTGTCGATGTTCCCGTAGTGCCGCCACAGGGTTGCCATCGTCGTGCTGTCCTCGGAAACCCAACGTTGCCAGTCCGCCCAAAGCGTCGCGGACGACCCGCTCAGCAACGCCCGCACGAACAGCGTGGGTATCGAGTCCGTGAACGTTGGGATGAGCGGTGTGTCCGAGGTGGGTCCAGATACGGGCGTGGTCTCTGAGCGCGCTGCATGGTCCAGCGGTTCGGAGGACGCGGAAGCCGCCGATGATTCGAAGGTCCCGAGGGTCTCGAAGGTCTCGATGGTCTCGGAAACTTCGGAGATTTCGAAGGTCGACGAAGTCCCCGAAACGCCCGCCGGCACGAGGGGCTCGGTAGACGCCGTTGCCGCCAGTTGCAGCAATGACGCCACGTCGCGAGACCAGTTGCGCCTCCATCGCCACGCCGCCTCGGCGGCGCCTTCGCCATCTCCTTCACCACCGGCATCGTTCACCATTTCGTCGTGGGTCGTGAGGACTTCGAAGCCCGCGCGGCGCCCGGCCCCGGCATCGCCTGTCGAGGTTGCTTCACCGCCACCGCCAACCGAAACACCAGACCCAATGCCAGACGCCCTCGTCACTTCCCGCTCAACCGAAGCATGCCGCCCCCTTGCATTGCCGGTCGTCGCCCGGTCTGCATCGAACTTCAATGCCTGCCGCAACAGCACGGACAGCATGTCCTCCAGCATCGACACGGGGAACGTCAGCGCCATGCGTTCGCGCAAGTCCGGCAGCGAAGCATAGTGACGTATGGCCGCGCGCAGAAGGCCGGGATCGCTGATCAGTATCTGCGGCCACGCGCCGTAGAGCCGCTGGGCGCGGCCACGCGTCATGGCGATCGCCAATGCCTTTCCAGGCGTCTCGCTCGACGCCCCGAGCGATGCTTGCGGCCGCGCCTCGGCGCCCTGCTCATGCTCGTCCCCATCATGGGACTCGCTGCCGGCCTGCGATCGCATCGTTCGCCTGAGCGCGTCGAGCATCGGCGCGGGGAATTCGCTTGCGCGTCCCGCCTTGCCTTCGGTCTCCATGAGAGTTCGCAGACGATCCGCCGCTTCAGTGTTCAGCCGGCCCATACCGCTGTCGCGCGCAGGCGTCCGGGTTCCCCTTGTCGACAGAACGGCCTGCCACACCTCATGCCACGGCATTTCCCGCACCGCGGCGCCGGAGGGAAACAGCCCTGACGCAATCAACCGGGCGCGAGATGTCCGCTGCGCCTGGGCGCGCGATGCGGTGTTCCATCCGGCGTGCGCCAGCATCCGGTCGAGTGTATCGAGCTCGCGAAGCCATCCGCCAGCGCGGGCGGGATGCAGCGCCCGGATCAGTGCGTCGATGCTCGCGAGCGAAAACTGCTGCGTCAGCCGACGGATCGATGTCTCGGGTGTGGCCGTGGCGCGAAGGTGCTGGCGAACCGCCTGAACGTCGCCCGCCGCAACACGTGTGAGCAAACGGTCGAGCGCATTGTCTGAATCGGCGGCTTGACGTTCCTCGGGTCGCGGCCCCGTCGCCGCATCATCGTTCGCCCACGACGCTGCCCCGGAGCGCGACGCGCCGTCAGACGTCACCGTCCTCGCGTCGGCCAGGAACGCCATCAGGTCCGCCACGTCGGCCGCGGCCTGCGATGTGAAGCGCCCAACCTTCGGCGCCCTCGCCCCGGCCATCGGTTGCGCCATGGTTTCGCTGCCCAGCGCGTGCGGCAGCCGCGCCATGCGCTCAGGCCATTCAGTCGTCAGGCTATCGCGCGCTCCTTCGACACGCTCGTCAACGCTTCCGTCGACGCTTCCCTCGCCTCGTCCTCCGCCTCGTCCGTCATCCGGCGCGTGGTCCGGCGTGCCTGCGTCGGTCCGATATGCCAGCGCGTGGCCCAACGCCTGCGAGAGTCGATCGGCGAGCGCCTCGGGTAACTCTTCGACAGCGACATCGCCAAGATCGACATCGAGCCTGTCGATCCGGTAGAGACCGGCCTGCGGCGCCGCATCATCGAACACCGCGGCCACCACGGGCAGCAGACGGTCGACGACCAGCGTGCGAAGCGGCTCCCCCTGCGACTCGGCCAGCGCCCCCGACGTGAACGTCAGGTCGAAGTCGAGCGTGCGGATGCGATGGCGAGCGTGCATCGCTACACCCAGAGCGTCAGGTTGTGCGCACGACGGCGGCGCATCAGGAACGCGCGCAGACTCGCGCTCGCCGCGTCCAGCCGATCCGGCGCTTGCGCTGTCTCACGTGCTGCCTCGCGTGCTGTCTCCCGCGCGGTTTCCCGCGCAGTTTCCCGCGCAATTTCCCGCGCAATTTCCCGTTCACGCAGGCGCGCGCGCCAAAGACGATGCCGATGTTCGAAGTCGCGCATGGCGACGTAATCCAGCCAGTGAAACTCCGGCACCAGATGGGCGGGCAAATTGCGGCATACCGTCTCCTGCGCCATGAGTCGAAAATCCGGATCGCTGAAACGTGCGGTCCATGCAGGAAAGACAACACTCACACGCGCATCGAAGAACGATTCCATGTCGCGCGCGCTCGCGCCCTGCTCATTCTCCTGCTTATCGCCCTTCTCATTCCCCTGCGATTCCGAGCCGCGTTGCGTGCGCAGCAACACGTGCTCCACCAGATAGAAGCCCTCCGACTGGCGGTTCAATTCGCAAAGGAACCCGCGCAGCGTTTCGACATAGCGGTCGGCGTACGAGACCGCCTCATCGCCATGGAACCGGGCCAGTTGCACTTCGCCGGATGGCGCTGCGCCAACACGCGCGTCGTGCGTACGGAAATGGACGTGGACGGCATCGCCATGTTGCCTGAGCACGTAGTTCTCCAGGCGCACGCCGTGTATGAGAAGCCTCGCCGGCAGCGTGTCGCCGGACGACACAAGGGAATCTCCCTGGTGCGCGTTGTGCATGGGCGGTTCGCCCTGCGACTTGAGGACGATCAGACGCGCCGCCGCGTGCTCGTAGCTCTCCTTCGTCGCCGCATGGTCGGGTTGCAAACGCAGACGCCAGCGCAACAACGCGTCGCCCAACGGCGCACGCGGCGGCTCGGCAGGCAGCCCCAGCAAGATGGAAATCTTGGTGTGAACGCCGGCCACGTTGGCGCGTCCGTCCGGCCGGAAGTCGCTCGCCGTGATGTCGAACGCGCAGGCCCTGTCCCGGGAGAGCGTGGCAATGTGCCGCAGGAAGTCCAGCTTGTTGTCGATCAGCCAGCGCGCTCCGTGCGCGTCCTGATAGTCGTCGAAGCGGCGCAGCGACTTTTGCGAGTATGTCTCGCCATACATCGCCAGCAGCACGTCGAGCAACCGGCTGCGCCGGTCCTCGGCACGGTCCTTTCTCGACACGATGTGTTCGAGCCGGCTGCGCACGGCCTCGGGCGCAGCCGTATAGAACGCTTCGATGTCCGGCAGCGCATCGTTGCCGATGGTCTGCGAGAAGTACGTCTCGTACAACGTGTCGACCGAGAACATGCGCCCGACCGATTGCAGGTTTTCCAGATAGTTCGCCATCAGTTGCTCGGCCAGATACAGATACGCCTTGAGCTGATGGGCGCTCACGCGATTGGCGAGCGGAGCTGTCGGCGGGACGCCGAAGCGATTGATGCCGTAGATCGCCGGAAACTGGTGCTGGATGGAAAAATAGTCGCGCAGCATGCGCTGTGTGCCCTGCGGTGCCGGAACGATCCCCGCCACCGACTGCGTCGTGTTGCGCAACGTATCGAACTCGAAGCGCGCCTTGGCAAGCGCCACGCGCGCGTCGTCGAGCACGACCCGCGACTTTTCCTCGCGACGATGGTCGCTTCCGCCATTGTCGCCATTGCCGCCGCTTCCATCGCCTCCACCGTCGTCAGCTGTCTCCGGACTGGCCCCGTGCGCGTGCGCCCGCGTGCCGTTGCCGAGCGCGCCGCTGGCGAAACGCAGCCGAAGAAAATTGCGTTGCGCATCCCCCGGAAAGCACAGGCGCAGCACCGCGCCGTGCGCGCCCGTCACGCTGTCGCCATTCACCGGCGAGCCGTGGGCATTGCACAGCGCCAGCCGCTGCACGTGGGCAACGCCGTCCACCGCCTGCACCAGCCCCACCAGGCGTGCGAGCGCCACCGGCACTCCCTGCGCCGGCGCACCGGTACTCGCGATGTAGCCGTGTACCGTGCGTGGCCCCGCAAATAAGGTATCGAGCGGAATCCCGGCTTGCGCGGCCTTCACATAGCGCTCGATCCTGAACCCGGAGTGCACAGCCCTCGCACACTGGAAGAAGATGTCCGCGAAGATGGAGGCCGGGTCGCGTTCGCTGTGTATCTGGATTTCGCCGCTCAGATACACCGGTAGCACGGGCACGACGTTCACCTCGGAGAGGTCTTCGCCCAGATTCCGGTGCGCATGGAAAACCTGACGCACACGCAGGCATACCGCGGCTTCATGCGCTTCGCGCGTTCGGGCGTCGACGTTGTCGTACAGCGCGTCGTTGAGCTTAATGGCGACGCGGCAGCGGCCATGCGCGGCGTGCCCGGTGGTGGTCGGCCGATCGTCACGCGTGAGCCAGACATCTTCAATCTCGGGGATCGTGTCGTAAAACAGCTTCCGATAGTCCTCGAAAGTCAGGACTTCGCTCGGAAATATCTCATCGGCCGGGTGCAGCGCATGACGCGCGTAGTCGATTCGCCCATCGTCGCCGACCAGATAGTCCTCGGGCGGGAAGTCGGACCGGTACCCCAGTTCGGTAATCGCGTAGCACAGTTGCTCGAGAATCGTGACGCCCGGATCGTGCAGGTTGTAGTCGGTCCAGCGCTCGCCGCACAAGGCCTGCAAGGTCGAAATGCCCGCCCGGCGCAGGGCGTCGAAATCCAGCCCGTGCGGATCGGGCCGCTTGTCGTGGCTATCGTGGCGAGCGATGGACTCGGGCGCGTTCATTGCATCCTCTTGCCCGCAACGCCGGGGATGCCTGACATATCGGGCATGCGGCGCGTGTGGTCGGACCGCACACCGTCTCCCGCACCGTCTCCCCCATTACGCGCCGCGTGTAACTGCGCCTTCAGGTCGTCGACGAGCGCGTGCACGCGGTGGTACGGCAGTTGCCCCAGCGCTTCCACCACCAGCCCGAACGCAGCGGCATCCAGCGAACACACCACGGGCGCGCCCGGAGAGACGGCGTTCGCCTGCCGGTTCAACTGGCCGATCAACTCGAAGACGCGCCTGAACGGCAATTCCCCGAGTGCGGCCATGAGCAATTGAGCGTCGTCGGACGCGATGACGATGTCCACCGTCGCAGGCGCGGCGCTCGATACGTTCATTGCGCTCATTGTGCCCCCTTCGGTTCCGGGTCCGTCGCGCTGCCCGTCATGTCCGAATCAAACCATAGCGTCGTCAGGTAATACGTCACCCACGTCTTCGGTGCCCCCGCCGCGTCTCGCGTCGAATCGTATGGACAGCCCACGCGCATTTGCAGCACGTAAGTGTGCTTTGCGCCGTCGGGCGTGTCGGCCCACCGGAGCTGGAGACGATTGCACTTGCTGCCGAAGTGGGACTGGCGATAATCGATATCGCCCTTGCCGTTGTACGCCATGACCGCGTAAGCGTGCATCAGCGCGAACTTGCCGCTGCCGCGTTTGCCCACACCGGCCGTGATCTCGAACGCCTGACAGCCGGTGAGCGCATCCGTAATGTCGTGCCACTTGCCGTCGGCGAGCACTGCGCGTGCGCCGGGACGCCCACGCCGCCCGTCGGCGACCACACGCCCGGCGACATCGAGTTCGAAACCGGTCGCGCGGGCCGGCGGGTCCGACGCCGTTTCGCCGCGCGCAGTGCTCAACTGCCGCAGGGTGAGTGCCGTGGGATTGTCGCCGTTGCCGAAGGCGAGACCGCCTGCCTCACCGTCCAGTTGTATCGTCCAGATCGGACTCTTCAGATCGATGTTCTGATAGAAGCTCAGCAACTTGCCCTGATTGAGCTGAGAGACTTTCAATCCGTCGACGGGGGTCTTGTCGAAGCCCTCGTCCACAATGTTGAGCATGGAGTCGATCAGTTCGGAGAATGCCGTCGCCGAAGGCATTTCGCCGTTGCCGAACTTGCGCCGCAGGGTGTCCCGGTTACGCCGGGCGATCGGTTTTCCATTCATGGTCGTCATCCGAAATGATGAAAGTCGTGCCGATTTCCAACTGACTCAGCGTGGTCGGCACGCCCTCGTAGTCCCTGTCGTCGTCTACCGCTTCGATGGCGTGATGCGCCGCAGGAATTGCGATGCTCCACGGGTACAGCGGCAAAATATCGGTCTGCGGACCGGCGGCACCGCCCGGCTGCCGAGCCGTATCGAACAGCGTGAACGTCTGCATCCCGGTCGCACCCGGGTGAGCGCCACCGGGACCGGTTTCGGCAGCCGTCACCGAGGCAATGCGCAACATCGAGAATCCCGAGACGTATTGCACATATGGCAACGCACCGATAAAGGCCTCGATGTCGTGTTGCCGGATGCACCAGCCGAAATGCGTGCGATAGCCTTCGCTGTCCTGCCATGGGGTGAGGAAGCGGGAAATCGCGTCGTTGAGCAACTCCAGGTAATGCCCGTTGCCTGCGCGCTCGGTAAAGCGCACCTTGCATCGGACCTGGATGCGCTCGTAGACGGGGTTCTCCACCGAGATGCCCGCCCATGGTGACGACAGGGTGTTGACGAATTCGGCGATCTGCCGAACGACATTGCCATCGAGCATCGGCATTTGCTCGCCGTCGCGCCCGACCGGCCAGTACGGCAAGGGCACGATGAGCGCCTGCCCGGGCCGAACGCAGTCGTGCGGTCCGTGCTTCGTCGTGAGATTCGCGAAACACTTCACCTTATAGACCTCGGGGAACGCTTCCAGGATCAACGACTCGAAGTCGGCCGGCGTCACGGCACGCTGCTTGTGGCGCAGACGCTCGCTTACCCGTGTGCGCATCTGTTCGCGGGTCTCCTGCGCACGCCCCCCGCACGAGGGCAGCGGCTGCGTGACCGAGAGGATGCCCGGCAGCGGGCGTCGAGCGCGCGTGATGGCGCCTGCCGGCAGGACCATGGGCGCCGACGGCGGTACGTCGTCGCCACGCCGCACCTGCACCGCTTGCGCGTGCACGGCGTACAGGCTGCAATACTTTTCCATGTCCCGGTCGGCACTCACGCGCAGCCAGTAAAGACCGTCCGGCATGACCGAATTCCCGTTGCCGATATCGGCGGGTACGCGCAGTGTCACGATGCCCGACGTCATCAATCCATGCGTGCCATCGGTCAGGATGTCGCGCCGCGAAAGCGGCTTCCAGACGTTACCCGAGAGATAACTCCAGCGCAGCCCCGCCGGATGCGCCTCGTCGCGCGCGGCCTCGGCGACTGCCGCAACCGGCCGGGAGTCTTCGCGCAACTGGAAGAGCAGCGTGAGCGTATCGCCCAGGTCGTCGCCGTCGATACCGATGTAGAGATTGCCCGCGTCCTCGAAGCGTGGCAGCAGTTCCGGCGCCGGATAGCTCGTCACGTCGAGCGATTCCCAACCGGATGGCAGCAGATGGAGAAAGCGGCCGTCTTCGTCGCGATTCGCGATGCGCTCGACGCTGATCGCGCCGGTCGCGGCGTAGTCGAAGGCGATCGTGTTGACGATGGGCGTGTACGGCGCGCGCGGCATCGCACGCGTGCGACGCCACATGCGCCTGCGCGCGTTGGCGAGCATGGTTGTCGACAGGGTCTGTGCTTACACCTCATGGCCAAAGGCAAACGCCGGGGCCGCGAACGTGAACTTGAAAAAACCGTTCTTCGCACCGGGTCCCCAGGTCAGCGGATGCGCGGGGCCGACCCCGGCGTCCGGTTCGAACAGGTGCACGAGCGATCCGGCATCCCACACGATGGTGTTGTCGATCCGCTCGCCCTTGCCCGGCGTCACCCGCGTGTGAAACAGGGGAACAACCGGACGCGGCGGGTCTCCCGCCGGTAGCCAGCCGCCTTTGGCGAGTACCTCGACCGAGGCCAGATAGTCCTCGTTGGTCACCCGCACGTCGTAGCCGTCGTACCACGTGCCGAAGCCGCCCGTCACCCGGGGCAAATCGGCCCACTCTATCCTCAGGCGGAACCGGCTAATGCGCTTGGACGCCATCTCCGTGCTACCCGCCACCAGATAGCTGCCTAGGCGCGGAATCGGTCCGAACGGGGCAAACGGCGTCGCGGCGCTCAACTGGCCGATATTGTTGTAGAGCACCAGATCGCGGCACCCCAGCGCCTCGACGTCGATGCGCGCGCCGGTGACCGGCAGATTGCGCAGCAGACCATAAGGAAACAAGTACGCGCCGGGATTGATGACGCATCGGACCAGCGGCGTGTCCACGTCGAATGCCTCGCCATGCAGCGCCGGCGAATATCGCACGATCGATGGCGCTTGCGGCGGCACCACGAAACTCAGCCTCATCTCCCGGTCTTCGAGCCAGGGCACGTATCCCGCTATCTCGATCCAGCCGGTCTCACCGGTCAGTGCGACCGAAAACAGACTGCGAAGCATCTTGAGATACAGGTCCTGGCGCCGCAGATGCATCTGGTCGGCCACTTCACCGCTTTCATCGCCTTCACGACTGGCGCTCTCGCCGGGGACACGGCCGAACACCGCATCGGCGACCTCTGCCAGGCGCGTGACGAGCCTGTCGTCGGCAAAGGTAATCGTCAGCGTGACGACCCGCTCGCCCTCCTTGAGCAGCAGCACTTTGCTGGCCAGCGCAAATCCGATGCGCGCCGCGCTGTGCTGGCCGATGCCCGCCCCGGGTTTCGGCGCACCGAGGATGGGCCACGCCCGCGAATGCACCGTTCCTGGCGGGGTGCACGGCACTTCGTCGAACCAGGCCGCCGTGGGCCATTTCCTTGCGCTTTTCCCCGCATCGGCATCTTCGGGCAGGAGATTCTCCGGCATGCTGTAGCCGTTGTGATCGAGGTAGAGTGTCTGGACCCGGCTCACTCGTGCGCCGCTCACGCGCAACTCGTCCTCCGACCGGTAAAGGATGTCGTGGCCTTGTGCATCGATGCCGGCGGGAAACGCCGTACCGGCAGGCACCACGACGTCTCCGGCATCCGGGTTGCGGCGCATGACCAGCCACGTACGATCCGGCACCACGCCGCGCGGCACGCTGCCGAGCATGCGCTCATAGTAGAAGTCGATGAACTTCTGCGTGTATCCGTTGAGCTTGCTCTGAAGCTTCTCGAACTGCCTGACGAAGGCGATCAGCAGACCGACGGCCGGATCGTGCGTGCCACTATGCAACGACGCTGGCAACCGCGCCAGCGCCTCCGCGCGTACCATCTCGATGGCTTTCATGTACGCGTGAAAGTCTGCGCGCACATCCGCCTTGCTCAGTCCCGGGCGCGCCGCTGGCGGGCGGGCCGCCGCATCGCCGGCCTGCGCGATCACGGATGTCGGGGCCTCGGTCCACACCGGGTCCAGCGGCACGCGCAGTTGCGCGGATTCCAGGGCCCCAAGCACGCCCGTCTCGCGACGGCTGAGTTGCATGATGACGGCACGCAACACCGTGCGCAGCCCAAGCCCGTTATCGCTCTGTGCCTGCGACAGCGCTTCATACCAGCCGTTGAGCGTTTCGATGAGTGCCGGCACGGGCGAGGCGCGCAACATCGACCTCAGCCCGGCGCCCGTGGCGCTCACTCCGTCGTATTCGGGCGTGTCGCGCCACCACTGAGCGAAACGCGCCGTCTCGCGCGTCAGATCGAACGCGAGAATCCGGCTCATGACGACCGTTTCGTCGGCGCGAAAGAACGGCGACCAATCGCCTTCGGGCAAGTCCTGCGCGTTATGGAACCGTACCAGTGCCGCGAACTCGACGACAATGTCGAGCAGTTCGTGAAAGGTCATCTCGTCGAGATCGAAATACCGGTCCTGCAACGGGGGCAAAGCCCGCATTGCCTGACTGGTCCCGTCCCGGATGATGAGGTTGTGCATCGGCGCGCGCTATTCCGATGATTCGGCCGATGATTCGGCCGGTGACCCGATCTGCACCGCAGGCAGGTTGGTGCCTTCAAGGAAATAGAACGGATAAACCATGTTGGTTCGCGTATTCGTGGCGGGAACGGTGTAGTCGATCAGGATATCCACACGGCCCTGCATGGCGTTGGACGCGTCGATGTCGATATGCTCGACGCTCACACGCGGCTCGAAAAACAGGATGGCGCGCTCGATGGCATCGCGCATCTCGGTCATCACGCTCTCGCTGATTTCCTCGAAGACATACGCCTTGATGCCGCAGCCGAAGGTAGGCTGCATGATGCGCTCGCCCGGCACCGTGGACAGGATGATGCCGAGGCTCTCGCGAATGTCGGTTTCCGCTTCAACCATTTGCGTACGGCCATTCGCTGCGCTATCACCGAAACGCGGGGGAAACGACCACCCGGTGCCGAGAAACGATTTGTCTGTGCTCATGCGTAGTCCCCGCGCCTCACCCGCCGATCATCACCGTCGGACAGCCCATGACGATCGCGCCGCCATGGGCGCACGTGTCGCCAACGCGAGCGGCCGGTTTGCCGCCGATCATGACGGTCGTCGAACCCATGACGATGCTGTCCGGCGGCCCGACGCAGATGCAGTTGTCCGTCACGACCGCCGCAGGCAGCTTGCCGACAAGCACGGTCGGTACGCACGGGCCGATGATCGGGCCGCCGACGTGAGGAATCGGCGCCGGTACGGCAGGCGTCTGCATCGGGCAGGTGTGCATGTCGGTCAGTCTGGCGGCCATCGGCATGGCGCAGTCTCCTCGGTAATTCGTTCTGTTCGTGCCTCATTGACTGAGGCGGCTGAGGTAGTTGACGGGGGGCGAACTTCGTCGTGCGTGCTTCTGCCTCGCCGTCAGCGGCGCCTCAGTTGATCATCACCAGCGCTCCCTTGACCGTCGTCTGCCCGCTCGCGGACAACTCCGCGGTGGCCGATCCCTTCGCCGTAAAACCGACATTGGCGGTGCTCGTGATGTTGAGTGCTTCGCTCTTGAGATCGGCCTTCGCGGACTGCTCGATGTTTCCGAGCGCGCTGATGCTGACCTTGCCCTGCGCGTTGATGACAATGTCCTTGGGGCTGTCGAGCGTGATGCCGTCCGGCGTCATCCGGATCTTGTTGCCGTTCTGGTCGGTCAGGCAGATCGACCTGGCGTCGTCGCTCATCTCGATGGTGTTCTTCTGCGGGGTCACCAGCGTAATGACCTTCTTCTCGTCGTCGAAGATCACCTTGAGCAGGCCCTTCGTCCACAGCGCCTTGGTGTAATTTTCGGCCGTCAGTTCGTACGGCATTTTGCGCTGGCTGCTGTAGACGCTCCCCAGCACCACCGGATAGGACGGATCGCCGTTGAGGTATCCGAGAATCACCTCGTCACCGATTTCCGGAATGAAGAACGCTCCGATGTCCGAAGATCCGTAGAAACTCGCCAGCCGCGCCCATACGCCGACCGTCTCCGCCTGCAAGACCTGCACGGCGACCTGAATGCGGTACTGACTCTCGGGGTCCGCATCGAGCTTCATGACCTTGCCAATCTGCAACCCGCCCACGCCGGGCAGCAGCCCGGACGCCATGACGTCACTCGCCCCGCGACGCTCGGAAAAGCGCTCCGGCGACATGCCGAACTCGACTTCCGTAATCCAGTTGCCGTCCGAGATGCGATGCTGCACGCCACTCACGAAGACACTGCCGCTGAACCGTTTCCCCACGCCTGCCAGTTCGATCATCGCGCCCGGTTTGGCCAGCGCGCTGCCCTGAAACGACATTCGCCCGCGAATTCGCGCAAGCGCCGCGCGCATTTGGGTCGCGTCGCCCCAGGACCTGAGGTCATCCGACGGCACCGGCACCGTCGATTGCAGACGGAACGTCGACGGCCCCGCCACGGCGGCCAACGTCGACGCACTCAGGTTGCCCTGCGCGTAGAGCGAGACCGGCGCAGAGGTCTGCTGCACCATGGCCTGCGTGCCAGGGTCCCACGCCGCGGCAACCACGCTTTGTAATTGCGTACGCGCGTCGATGTCCGCCGAGAACGACATGAGGTCGATACCGTAAGTCACCTTCAGTACCGCCGCCGACGACGTCTGGGGTGCCTTGACGATGACCGTGCCGTTGTCGTCGGCGATGACCAGCGCGCCGTTCGCTTCGGCCCGCAGCAGCATGAAGTCCCAGTCGGTGCTGTAGAACTGCACGATTTCCTTGTGCTGCGTGGTCGTCGCCGCCACGTCCGCCGTCGCCCCGGCCTTCTCGATCAACTGGCTCAGAATGTCACTGTCCTTCATGTCGACGTAATTGGCGTTGTTGCAGCCGATCGTCATCTTCACGGCCTTGTGGCGACACTCCACGACCAGCCGCGCCTCGTTCCGCTCGGAAATCCGTATGCTGTGACGGATCACCACACCGTCGAAGATCGGCATCGCACTCGACCCATACCCTGCACTGATAACGATGGCCGCGCCCGGCGCGAACGTTTCCAGATCGCTGACGGGGAAGTCGTTGTCGGGCATGTCGCCGTCGAGAATGTCGATGCGTGCCTGGCACACGCGACCGACGGCACGCTCGATGTCCACGGCAATCACGCGAATCGTGTCGGCAATGGCGTTGCCGTTGCTCGTGATGGAGAGCTTGAGCACGGCGCTGGTATTGAGGGCGGGAGAATCGGCCATGGGATCAGACGAGCGGCGGGAAGCGCAGCATCGTGCCCGGTTCGAGCTTGCGAAAGCCCGTCAGGTTGTTGATGCGCGCGACCTCGCGGTAATACGACGGGTCGTTGTAGATACGGTTGCAAAGCAGCGGCAAGGTGTCGCCCGCCTTGACTTCCACGAGATGGCTCAGGTCCGGCGAGCTGAGATTCGCGCGCAGCGAACTCTCCGTCGCACTCACCCAGCCGACGATACCCAGCGTCACGCGTGCTCGCAGCGGTTCGCCCGTGGGTTTGAACATCGTGTAATCGAGCCCGATCGACTCGACTCGCCCAAAGAAAATGAAGGTGCCCCACAGCAGGCGCACGTAATTCGGCTCATGCTTCTTGCCGTCGTATTTGTAGATCACCGCCAGCATGGCGTCGATCATGTCTTTGACCGTGCGCGATCCCGTGCCGTCCACCACGCCCGTGCCGTCGAGCACGAGATTCTCGATGGTGATGGTCTCGGGGCGCACGGCACTGAAACGCGGGGTGGCGCTCGGCTGACCCAGCGTCTGCTTCTTGTTGTATTCGATGCTCAGCTTGCGTTTGTAGCCCACGGGGTTGATCAACGCTTCGAACGGCGCGCGACTGCCGTCGACCGAAATCTGCCCGCTGGATACCGTGCACGGCGCAATGCTGAACTTGCGTCGGGTGAGACTCGTCGCCACGGCTTAGCGCTCCCTCGCACGTTCGAGCATCTCGCGCACCAGCGCGCGGCATTGCGCAAGCAGTTCGCTGCGCGCCTGTTCGTCGAACGTGTAAGTCGTTGCGGACTCGTCTTCCATGGTGGCCGGCAGGCCGGCGTGGTCCGCCGCGCGCTGCACCACCGTCGATTTGATGCTTAGATGGCCGATTTCGATTGGCATCGCCAAATCCCCGGAATTCGCTGATTCGTGTTACGCCATGCGCGTCGAGTATGTGTAGCTCAACACGATCTTCTCGATGGCGACTTCGTTTTTGGTCGAGCCGAAACTCTCGATTTCCCACTTCACCGGATAAGCGTTCGCGAACGTCCAGATGCGAATCGGCAGATGCAGTTCGTCGAGCAACTGCACCATCAGCGACTGCGGCCGTATCGGCACGATGAACTCGCCTTCGAACACCGAACGGCACCACATCACCAGCGGCGACGTCACGGAGGCAATGCCGCGTTTGAGTTCCAGAGGCGGATGCTTCACGCCTTTGGGCAGCGTGTGGACGAACCGGTTCTCGCCGCCCTCCGGCACCGATTCGGTATCGACTTCCGTACTGATGCCGGAGACGTCCCGAAACGACGCATCGACGGCGCCCGCCGTGGAGGCGAACATCACACGGAAGTGAAAGGCGGACGGCGGATAGGGATCGAACGGCGATGACGGCATGTCGGCAAATCGGGAAGCGGGAAATCGGGAAAGCGGGACTCGGCGCTGGCGGCCCGTGATGCGGGCGCACCAGCGTGGCGACGCCAGCTCAGCTGTTGGCGATCGTCAGACCTTCGTGCACGATCTCGATGGTCTCGATGGCGACTTCGTTGCCTTCGGACTTCAGATCGGTGCCGGTGATCTTCGTGGGCCATGCGTTGGCGAGCGTCCAGACCATCGTGGGCTTGCCCGCCTCGTCGAGCAGACTGATCGTGACCGGCACCCGTTTGATCGTGTTCATCTTGATCTGGTTGAACCAGTCCCAGAACTTGTTATCGGACTTGAACACGCCCTTCTTCATGGTCACGTTGCCGTACTTCTTCATGCCCGGCATCTTGATGACGGAGAATTCCGGGCTATCGCCATGGCGGTACTTGATTTCTTCGGACTGGACGTCAAGTCCGCTGACTTCCTGAAACGACATGACCTGCGAATCCCACTTCACCTGGAAGTAGAACTTCGGAAGGGGCCAAACCGTGGTGGATTGTTTCGAACCATCGTCTGCCATCACACACCTCGTCTATTGATTGCATGCGGAAAATGCCGGACGGCACAGGCATCGCACGTGGCGCTACCGTGCCACGCCCGGCCAAGCGGGTCGTGCCAGGTCGGCATCAGGACTTCTGCATCTGTTGCTGGAACGTCAGCTCGATGAACTCGGCCGGACGGCTCACTGCCACCAGCACCGTCACCTTGAGCATGCCTTCGAGAATGTCCTCGCCGGTCATCGTCTCGCCCAATCCGACGAACACCTGGAAGGCGTCGTCCGGGCTCGCCCCCGCCAGCCCGCCGCGCTTCCACACACTGGTGAGAAAGTTGCGCACCATGCTCTTGATCGTCACCCACGTGTTGGCGGTGTTCGGCTCGAACACGTAGGCCTTGCAGGCCAGGCGCAGCGATTCCTCGATCATGATCATCGTGCGGCGCACGCTCAGGTAGCGCCAGTCAAGGCTGTTGCCGTCGAGCGTACGCGCGCCCCAGACGAGCACCCCTTCGCCGATGAAGCTGCGAATCGCGTTGACGGACTTGCCCGAAGTCGGCACGTTCAGGTCTTCCTGATCGGCGTTGGAGATGTTCACGCTCGGCGAAACGACACCGTTCAGGCTGATGTTCGCGGGTGCCTTCCACACGCCGCGGGTGTTGTCGACGAGCGTGTACAGCCCCGCCATGCCCGCGGCCGGTGGCATCAGGTTGACTTTCTTCTGAAGCGCCTGAAGCACCTGAACGTAGACGTTGCTGATGACGCTCAACGTCTTGTGCAGCGTGGCGATGTCGTCCTTCGACATTGGCGCCGCAGCCTTGGCATCGCCGCCATCGGCCGGGGCCGTGCCGGCGTCGCCCTGCGCGGCGGGGGCCGCCCTCGTCAACTTGGCAACAACCGATTTGACCTGCGCCGCTTTCGCCTTGTCGGCGGGCGACGCGCTTGCGGGCGGGTTGATGACTGCGTCGAGTTCCGCCGTGATCAGTGTCTGGAGTTGCGCCGGATTGGCAATCTTCGTGAAGTCGAGATCCTTGTCCGTCACGATGGACGTGTTGACCCACGGGTAGTACGCCGCACCGAAATCGAGGAACGACGTGCCGACGTCGTCGCGGAAGTTCGTGATGCAGTCGCCGCCGGGCGCCTGGCGGTCCCACATGCCGTCGAATACGTCGAGAATCGCGAACCGGTTACGCATGGTGTAACCGCAATGCTGGAGCATGTGCGTCTGCACCTTGGCGCAGTCCTGACGCGAAAGACGCACGGCATCCGGCACGAGCACCATCGTCGGCTCCTGCTCCTTGACGAGTGCGTCGATGCCCGCCGTCAGCTTGTCCGAATCGACGTCGCCGTCGGCGTAGGTGCCGACCGAGACGATGTAGCACGGGCCACCGCCGTTCTGGAAGAAGAGCAGCATGCTGTAGTACAGCAGATACTCCTTCGCTTGCGCCGTGAACTTGAATGGCTTGCGCGCGCCCACGGCGCCGATGAAGAGATCGGTGACGACCGGACGTGCGGGCGCCGCGTCCCCGCCGCCGGCATCGCCACCGGCGTCGGCCGGAGCATCGGCGGCGGCCTTGCCGGCTGCGACGGCATCGAGCGAATAGGTGGTCGGCGGCGGTCCACCGAAGTACATGAGGAATTCGGCCATCGAGCTGATACGCCACGGCGTACCGGCAAGCGGTGTGCCCTTGTTGTCGGCGAATTGCGTGTAGCCGATGAACGCGGGCACCGCCGTGGCGACTTCGACCACGGAGTTGGGAAATGCGTTTTGCTCGACTACGTACACGCCTGGTGTTTTGTATTGCGCCATGAGTTCACCTCGGTCATCGATGTCAATTGACGTAGATCTCGGATACCAGTACTGCCCGGCTTTGCGCCGCTTGCTCAGCTTCCTGCGGTTTCTGCACCTTCGGCGTCTTCTGCGTCAGGCTGCCGATGTCGGCATTGGGCAGTCTCCGGATCAACACGCGTTCACCCGACCGGCCCCGTTCCCGCAACTGAAATCGCTGCGGGTACTGCTGCTGCATTGCGATCTCCTGCTCGCTCTCGAAAATCACTGCCCGGCGCCCGCCCGGGCGCGCCTCGCTGCCGACGTTGACGAAACTCACCTTCTCGTCGAGGTCGACGACGCTCAACACCCCCGCGTCCGGCGCGCACACGTAGTAGTAGCGCCAGCAACTGGCGCGCGCGGCGAAGTTCGCGACGTAATCGACGCCGGTCGCGCCGGCCGCCGCCACGTGATCGGCAAGATCGATCCGGGCGACGAGTACCGGGGGATTCACTCGGTCGGTGCGATCGAGTTCGCACGCGAGCGCCGGTGCATCGACGCGAACGGCGTCGGTTGCCTCGATGCACGCTCCGGCATGCAGACGACGCAACGGCGCCGGCCCCTCGACGGCAACGCTCGCCCCGCTGCCGACGACATAGACCGACGATCTGTCCGGCGATACCGGTTGCGTGCAAAGCGCAAATTCGGTGTCCTGTGCATACCACTTGAACGTGGCGACCGCGTCGCCGGGCCCGATGGCATCGAGCAGCACATCGCGCCGGTTCTCCATGCAGAACACGGCGACACCTTGCCGGTGCGCCCGCACCAGCAAATCGCGACGGCTTACCCACTGCGCTGTCGCAGGCGTGGGCGCATGGCGAAGCCACACGTGCGGCGTGGGCCAGTACGCGTGAGTGACGTCGACAGTGAATAGCCGCGTGTAGCCCGGCACCACTGGCGCGGAAGCCGACGTAGGCATGCCCGCGATTCCGCTCAGTGATTGAGCGCCGGCACCGGCGCGCGCACGGTCGGCACAGTGCCGGTGATGTCGTCGGTGTCCGGCGCCATCAAACGCACTTTGTAAAGTACGGACGGCAGATACCTGCCGCCGAGCATCGTCCAGAGATTGCTGAGTTCGCGGATATTCAGGTTTTCGATCTCGAGCACGAGACGGTCGATACGGGGATCGAGCGACGGCGAGGATCGATGGTCGAAAACCGGATGGCGTTGGAAGAAGGCGATGGCGCCGGAGACGAGTTTCAGGGCGTCTTCGTAATTACCGCCGGTGAAATTGGCGGCGACCATCAGATAGAGATTCAGATAAAGCGGTGCGACGCCGAGCGATTGGCGCGCATTGCCCGCATCCCCGGCAATGCCCTTGCGCACCGGTCCGGTATCCCGTTCGATATGCGTGAGAATGACAACCAGACGGTTGTTCGTGTTTGCGACGGCCTGTCCGTTGACGTCGACCAGCCCGGACATCGTCGCGATGTCTTCGGTGAGCGCGTAGGCTTGCCTGAGATATTCGTTAAGCCGCCCTGTCAGGTGGCTCACAGCAGCGTTAATCATGGTTCCCCGATACCCTTTCGCAATGCGGTTGCAAAAACTGATTCGGTACAACACTTTCGACTACTGGAACTGGCGTGTCGCAAATTTTCCTACATCGTCTCGTACGGCGAAACGCAACGATCTGGATTCCTGAGCGTTATTTCGGTGCTCGCTGAATTCGCGTTTGATTTTTTGCTGCGGAACTTTAGCACAAGCGCGTAACGAATAGCGCGCTCGCTAAAAAAACGTCATGAACGGTTCGCCTTACACGAGGTATCGCACGACGCAAAAAGAAATTCCTTACGGCGGCGCGGATAAAGTGGTTCGCGGCGGGCGCGCGGTCCGGTGCATGCGTCTTACTGGTTGGCATGACGATGTAATGACGTGCGTCTGGCGAGCACTTCGTCGCGCGGACCGGCATCGACGACACGCCCGCTTTCCATCACGACGATGGTGTCGAAGCGCTCCAGCAGGCCTGGCCGGTGCACCGATGCGACGATGCACGCCGTAGGGAACGCCGCGTACATCCGCTCGAAGACCCTCGCCTCGGCCAGCGGATCGAGCGCGCTGGTTGGCTCATCCAGAAGCAGCAGCGAACTGCCCTGCGCCGCCAACACGCCGCGCGACAAGGCAAGCCGCTGACGCTGGCCGCCCGAGAGATTGCCGCCGCGCTCGTTCAGGGCACTGGCCAGGCCGTCGGGCATCGTTTGCAGAACGTCGTCGAACACGCCGGCGTGCACGGCGCTCCGCAAAGCATGGGCATCTGCCGGTTCACCGAACGTCAGGTTCTCCTCGACGCTCGCTTCGAAGACTTCGGCCTCTTGCGGAATCAGCGTTGCCAGCGTACGCAACTCGGCCCAGTCGGTCGTCACGCTGTCTCGTTGCAGTTCCCCTTGCCGGGGAATGTAGAGGCCTGCGAGCACGCGTAGCAATGTGCTCTTGCCGCCGCCGCTCGGGCCGATGAGCGCCACACGCGCGCCGCGCCGAAGCACGAGATCCACGCCGCGCAGGCCGCCGCGCGCATCGTCGGCATAGCGCCATGACACGCCATGCAGCGTGAGCGTGTCCCATGGCGCATCGGGCACGACGGCGGGCACTGCAGCGTCGGGGTCGCCCGGCGCCTCCCAGATCGGTTCGGCGCTGCCGTAGTCGGTGTGCATGCGCGCGAAGCTCTGGAAGTTCGACGCCATGGCGCCGACCACCGTAGCCGCCTGCTGCGCGTATTGATAAATCATGAAAACCGTGCCGAGCATCACGGCTTGTCTCGGCTCGCGAGACTGCAATACATAGACGACGACCAGGATCCAGGTCAGTCCCATGCCGAGGATGTCAACCGCGAACCACTTGCCTTCGTTGACCGTCACCGCGCGCCGCAGCGGGGTCATCACGGCGTCGAGGCGATGCCCGAGGAGTTTGCGCGACGCGGCCTGAAGGCGCAGCCCGATCACCGTCCCGGCATTGCCGACGAAGTCGAGCAGCGCGGCGGCATAGCGGCGCTCCGCATCGTTCTCCGCGCGTGCGAGCTGCATCAGCACGCGGTCGAAACGCAGGATGATGACGGCAATAACGACGTAACCCGACACCGCGATCACGCCGCTCGTGCCCGAGAGCAGCGTCAATGCGACCAGCGGGCCGACGAAGTTGAATACGCTCTGGAGGTAGCCGAACTGATTCTGCGCGAAGTCGGAGAGCGCGCGACTCGACTGAACCACCCGGTGCTGCAATTCGCCGGAGTGCCGCCCGTCGCGCCATGCCAACGGCGCGGCGGCAATACGTGCGTATAACTCGTGCGCCAACCGCACGCGCACGCGAACCCCGACATTGCGCTCAAGGATCCGCCCCGGGCCATGCAGCAGCCATGACAGCAGGTAGACGCCTACGAGATACGCGATCCAGCGGCCTGCAAGCGCCATGTTGCCTTGCTGAAGGGCATTGATCGCTTGCGCCGCCAGCCATGGCATCGTCAGGCGCAACAGTTGCGCGGCGGATAACAACGCCGCGGCACCGAGTAGATGACTACGCGTGCCTCGCGCGTGACACCATAGTGCGCGGTAGAGATCGCGGGCGGCACCGCCGAGGCCGATAGCGGGTTTGCGCGAAGAAGAATCAGGCGCCGTCATGCGTTCGTCGCTCCTTTGCCGTTGTCATGAACTGACGCGGCGACCGGGCCCTGAGAACGTCGACGGCCCGGCCGGTCATGGGGTCACTCGCAGGGAATGACTTCGAGACCGATCAATATAGGGGAAAAACGCACGGACGTCGGCGTCAGAGCGTCGAATGCACGTGGGCGTGGCTGGCGCCGGGCGGGTTGCCAGGCGCGCGTGACGGCGCAGGGCGAGTATCGGAAACGGCATCGACAGTGGCGGGCGTTGCCCTCGCCTGCTTCTTGTCGCGCGGCGACGGCGCTACGTAATAGAACCGCAATTCCGCGTCCGGATAATGATACGGCGTCATCGCCAGATTGACTGCACATGAATCGCAGAACGGCATGCGCGAGCACATCACGATCGAGCGCACCACGCCTTCACCCGCCGGGTGGTCCATATAGATCTGCGCCAGAATCAGCCGCTCGGTGTCCAGCGTGCGCGCCTTCGCCTCGCCGGACGCCGCGTGGTAAGTCGGCAGGTTGGCGTCGGCCATGACCAGGCGCAGCGCCGGCGGCTCCGTCGGATCTTCCGGCCGTTGCCCCGCGGCACCGCCACGTCGCTGCGCGATGACACTGTGTTCGCGCTGCGCGTAAGCGCGGCCCGCATCGACCAGCCTCGCACCCGGCGCGTTCGTCGGCAACGTTGCGCGTTGCAGTCCGGAGAGGCAGTAGTAAATGGTGCGCGTGCCGTCGACGAGCGTCACCTCGGCCAGCGCGATGTTCGCGTTGCGGGAAAGCTCGCGTAGCCGCTCCTGAACGTCTCGCGCGGCGCGGGCTCTGCCCGTCACCAGCGCTTGCAGTCCCGACATGCGCGGAAACACCTCTTCGAACAACGACAATACGTTGCGGGTCGTTTGCACGTCGCCGGTGAATGGCAATTGCGACCACACCGCCAGCGGCGACGGGCGCGAAACGAAATCCCGTGCGATAGCGTTGACGAACGCGTCCGCCTGCGCGGGGTATCGCTGCCAGTGAGACCATAATTGATGAAACGTGGGCAACAGCGCCGGATCGACATGCGGCGGCGACGCGCGAAGGTCGTCCACCTCGCCGGCACCCTCGCGCGCGGCCCGGGCAGAAGCCACGCGGTGCTCGATGGCACGGGCGAGCTGGCTCACTGCGCGTCGCGCCTGCGAGACCGTCAACGGCACGTCTTCCAGACCGCGCCATACTGCCGCCGGCGAAGGCGACTGCTCCCACATTCGCAAATACAGTTGCAGCAAGGTCCGCGTCTCGCCATAGGAAATGGTGGGCAGCACGATGGCGTTCTCGGCGGCGGCCCGGTGCCGCTGCGCCCTCCAGTACTCGCGAATGTCGCGATCCTGCGCATCGCGGCGGCTCAGTCGCACGTGGCGGCGCGTAGCGCCTGCATCGCCGTGCGCCAGCGCGAACCGGTAGTACACATCCTGCGAAACCTGCGCTACGCCATGCAATATGCCGTGAGCATCGCGATATGTGCCGAACGGCACCGCGATCCGCATGCCGCCGAGCACAAGGTGCACGCGGCGGCCGCCGACCGGGCCATCCGTCGTTGCCTGCTCGAAGAATGCCAATTCGCCGTCGAGCGTCTGCAGGTAGACCGATGCGTCGACCCGTGGCGCCTCCGGCCGGACGTGCGGCATATCGTCCTCGTCGAACTCTCCGAGACGCCCGAACGCGAAGAAGCGTCGAGCGCCATCGGCCGCCTCGAACGTTTGCGCGTAGATGGCAACACGCAAACGCAAGACCGGCGACGCCTCGACAATCTGATGCTGCGTCACCGTCGCCCCCTGCTCGGTGACCGTTACCTGGCCGGCACGCTCGGAGTGGCATTCGAGGCACATGCCGTCGACATCCGTGCCCATGCCCCGGGAGATGCGACATAACGAGTGCGGCCCGGCTTCGGCGCGGATTTCGTCCAGCGGCCGGAGATGGGACGCATGCTTGCGCGTATGTGCCACCGTTGCGCCGTAGAGGACACCGTCGACGTCGAAGACCTGCACGCCATTCTGCGTCAGGTCCGGGCGGTACTCGACATAGGTGTCCGGCGGTAAGATCCATTGCACGCCCCGTCCCAGTGGCCCGTCGAACGGCTCTCGCTCATACGTGACGTGTTCGCCGTGCTGCGACGCCAAGGTCTTCGCAACGGGGTCTGCCATATTGCCTTGCGCCGGCTCCCGCGCTGTCTCCGGCCACAGGTGCGAGAGCAGCGCAATGGCGTCGTGCCGAAGCGAATCGGGGTGCACCACCGCCGCAAGACATCCAAATCCGGCCATTGTCATGCGCGCGGCCAGCCCCCTCACCTCATCGATGCTTGCCGCCTTGTCGGGTTGCGCTTGACGCGGCAATCGCGCACCGCTCGCATCGCCCGGCGCATGACGTCTGTCCCGCGGCAAGTGCTGCTGCACCGTGTCGAGCAGCAATTCGGCGACCTCGTCCAGATCCGGCGAGTCGAGGACCGTGGCATTCGCCGACGGCCATCCCGGCGATATCGATGCGCCTGCGCGCCTGTCCCAGAATCGCAGGTCGTCGTCCTGCGCAATGCGCGACGCTATCGACGGCCAGTTGTCTCCCCACAGCGTGGCGCCATGAGTCTGCGCAAAGCACCGCGGCCAAAAGGTGTGACGCGGCACGCAATTCAGCAGGGGCGAGACCAGCCCCGGCGCACTGCCGGACAGCGATAACGCGTATTGCCGCCACTCACCTGCCGGACTTCGAAGCATGAGTACGATCGCGTGGGTCGCGTCGTACATCACGCGTTGCGCCGGCAAGTCTCGCCCGCCGGCGTGATCGACGATGAGCGACGTACGGAACGGGATCAGCACCTCGGCATTGGCAAATGCCTCGCGTGTGTCGCTCCCGCACGCCGCAACCGCATCGCGAATCAATATCGCCAGCGCGCGTTGAACGTCGCGTCGATAGGCGGTGCGGCCCGCGCGTAACGCTTCGGTGCCGTTCGATGCGAGGCGCGTCACGCCTAATGGTTGCATGTCGGCGGGTGGCAGGCACACCGTGTCGACGTCGCGTGTGACGTCCCTTCCCGGGCCGGACGTCAACAGTCCGAATACACCCGCACTGAGATGCGATTGCGAGGGCATCGCGGGCCGCATCGCACTTTGCGCTTCCGGCAACGCATTGCTGCGCTCGGGACGCCGGGCACCGCTGGCGGACGCCGCCAGTGAGGTGAGCGCGAGCAGCGACAACGCAAAAGCGGCATGCGAGACGCCCGGCCGCAAGGCGTGCGTGCCCGCCTCGGGGGCCATCGTCGCGTCGGCGCGTCGTCCAGACGCGGCTCGCTGCCCGTTGCGGCGTCGCGACGACCGGTTGCCACGCCAGTCGTCGACGAACACCGTGCGTCTGAAGTGCTGTGGCGCGCCATGAAAATGCGACGCGGGTCGATGCGCATGGTGCGGTGTTCCCAGATGCAAGCGTGTCATTGAGCGTTCCTCCGAGGAAACTTGCTGCGAACGGCCGTCGTGCGGGTGCACGTCGGATCGCCTGACGCAACAAGACGAAGCACGCTAACGCGGCGTGGCGCCGTGCGATTGCTGAAACGGACCGGTGTTTGTGCGGCAGTTGACGACGAACTCGACAAGGACCTCACCGCGAACGCCGCGTCACCGCGCCGGCCGTGACATCGTGTCACTCCGGCGTCACGGCATCGCTGCTATGCTCATGAAATTTCGCCCCACCCGTCATATCTCCCGTTGCGGACAACCAGCGTTGGACCCTTCGAAAAAAACCGCTCGCCGCCCTGTCCCGGGCGATAACCGCGCCTCGCATGCCGCCCTCGACGTGCTGCGCGCCTTCTTCGTTCTTGGCCTGACGAGCTTTGGCGGACCGCTCGCGCACATCGGGTACTTCCATCGCGAATTCGTCGAGAAGCGCCGGTGGGTGGACGATGCAGGATTCGTCGACCTCGTGGGGTTGTGTCAGTTTCTGCCCGGCCCGGCGAGCAGTCAGGTGGGGTTCTCGATTGGGCTGTTGCGCGCGGGCTGGCTCGGCGGTCTTGCCGCATGGTGCGGCTTCACGCTCCCGTCCGTGCTGCTGCTCCTCGTGTTCGCGCTGATCGCACCGCATCTGGGCGGCACGCCCGGCGCCGGGCTCGTGCACGGTCTGAAACTGGTCGCCGTCGCGGTCGTGGCACAAGCCGTATGGGATATGGCGCGACGACTCTGCCCGGACACCCGCCGCGCAGGCATTGCGTTGGCGGCAATCGCCGTGCTCGCCGTCGCGACGACCGTCTACGCGCAGTTGATCGTGATCGTGCTGGGCGCCATCGCGGGTTACGCATGCCTGCGGCAAGCGCCGCTCATGCCGACGCCCGCGTCCGTCTCCTCCCTGCAATTCCGAATCTCACGTACGGCGAGCGCTGTCGCCTTCGGTCTCTTCTGCCTTCTACTGGCCGGACTTCCGGTGCTGCACCACGTCACCGGCGAACGGGTCATTGCGATTTTCGACGGCTTCTATCGCGCCGGTGCGCTCGTCTTCGGGGGCGGCCACGTCGTGCTGCCATTGCTGCAAGAGCAAACCGTGGCGACGGGATGGGTACCGGCGAACGACTTCCTTGCCGGGTACGGTGCGGCACAGGCGGTGCCGGGGCCCTTGTTCACCTTTGCGTCGTTTCTCGGATGGCTCTCGGGGAGTCCGTCGCACCCCGGGTGGGGAGCGGCGCTCGCAACGGTGGGCATTTTCCTGCCAGGACTGCTGCTCGTGGTCGCCGCGTTGCCGCATTGGCAGGCGCTGCGATTGCACGCGTCCACGACGGCCATGCTGGCGGGCGTCAACGCCGCCGTCGTGGGGATTCTGGCGTCTGCGTTATATGCACCGGTCTGGACGAGCGCCGTGCACAGCGCTGCCGACTTTGCCGTCGCCGCGATCGCGTTTGCGCTGTTGGTCCGCTGGAAAACGCCGCCGCTGGCCGTGGTCGCGTTGGGTGCGCTGGCCGGAGCGACGGTGCTGGCCTGAGCCGCGGGAAGGCGGTTCGAAGCGCTATCGAAGCGGCGCTATCGAAGCATTTTCGAAACGCCCTCCCACAGACGTTACTCTGCGCCGGACAGCGGTTCGATGTGCAGACGCTCCACCGACTTCGTCGTGCGGCTGACGTCCGCCGGGTCATGCCACAACGGCTTGCGGCCGAACGTCGTGTACATCTCCAACTGGTCGGCGTAATGGGCAGATCGAGTGCCGTCCGGTGCGATGAATCCGCTTTGCCCCGGCGCGACGACGTCGTATGCGGCCACCTTCGCGGCACTTCCCTTGGGACCGAACACGATCAGATCGTTCTCCGTTCCCCGGTTCATGTAGACCGGCGTGCGCACCGCTTCGTCGGCATTGGCCTGCGGCACGCCGAAGAAGTTGTTCGCGCGAAACGTCAGCGCAACGGTCGGCGCGCGCCATGCGGACATGTCAGGCCCGAGTTTGTCTTTCAGCGCCGCCACCGCGTCGTCGAGCGCGGCGAGAATCACCTCGTCCCGACGCTTGCCGCCGAAGATATCGAAGGTCTGCGGCACGCCCGATTTGTCGCCCCGCAAGGCTTCGTACAGCACCTTGCTGCCATTGCCGATATTCAGCGAGCCGGTCGGACCGTCCTGGGGAGCGGCATAACCGCTCGCCAGGAACCACTTGTCGTACGGCGCGGGCACCACCTGGCCCAACGTGCGTCGCAGCATCGCGCTCAGCCAGGCGTCCATGATGGCCGGTCCCGCCGTGTCGTAGTGACCGGTATGCTGCGCGTCGTAACTCAACCCGCTCCACGCGTTCAGTTGCATGGCGAGTTGACGGCGGGCGTCGGTCGCGGGCAGCCCGGCCGTCGCACGTTCGATGAACGGCAGGAAGTGCGTGCGGTTGACGTCCACCGCACTGGTGTCCTTGAGAATCTGCCACATCTCGTCGACGCCAAGCCTGTCGTGCGCCTCTATTCGCCTGTCGATCTCGACGACGCGATCCGCTCCGCCCCACACGAACGCGAACAGATCGCTTGCCGGATAGCCCTTTTGCGGGGAATTGTTCCAGTTGGCGATCCAGCCCTGCTTCGGGTTGTAGACCTTCGGGTTGGTCGAGAACGGCAGCAATCCCTTCCAGTCCCACTCGCCCGTGCCGGGTACGGGAAGGCGGGGATCGTGCCCCGGCCGGCGCGCCGGATAGGCGCCGGTATGAACGTAGCCGATATTCCCGGATACGTCGGCGTAGTACCAGTTGATCGTCAACGCGTGGCGTGCCGCCTGCGCCGTCCATGACTTCCAGTCCTGCGCCTGCGCCTGATGCGTCCACGCGAGCAGCGATTGCACTTCGAGGCCGTCCCATGCGCGCGCCTTCGCGTAGGCGACGGACCGTTTGGCGTCGCGCTGCATGACGATGCCATGCACGGTGCGGTACACCTCCTGCACGACCGGCTCGGCCCCCTTCACGCGAATGATCTCGACACGCTTTTCCATGTCGTGCCACCGACCGTTGTGGAAATAACGGTTCGGATTGGTCGCATCGAGCTTCTCGGCATAGATGTCGATGTCGTCACCGAAACCGGCCGTCGACCCCCACGAGACCTTGCCGTTGTGGCCGAACAGAATGCAGGGATACCCGAACGGCGTATTGCCAACGAGATCGAAGCCCGCGCCGTGCAGACCGATACCGTACGTGTATGCAGGCGCGAACCAGCCGAACTGCGGGCCGTTGAGCATGATGGCACGTGCATCGCGCGCCTTGTTCCGGCCAACGATCCACATATTGCTCGTCGTCGGGAAACCGGCGAGACCGGGCTGCCCCGACTCGGCGAATTGCGCGAGCATCGTCGCGGCGTTGGTCTCGGCGTCCTGACCGAGCAGCCCACCGTCGCTGCCCCGCGCGAGGCGCGCAAATGTGGGCGCCGGGCCGTCGTAACGGGCGAGGGGCTGCATCGGTGCGCCGGACGCCTGACCGACCTTCACCGGATAGACACCCTCGGGTGCGGGGATCGTCGACGGTGCATCCGGATTGACGATCCACTTCAGTTCGTTGAACAGCGCCATGCCCTTCTGTTCGCCGTACTTGTCCCTGAGCGCTGTCACGAGGGCCAGATTGTCGATTTCACTCGTGGCATCGGAGAAGCGATTGGCCATCGTGCCAACGAACACCATTGCCACGTCAAAGGCATCCCATCGGGTCGGCTGGAAGCCGAGATCGATGAATTGCTTCGGCATGCGCTTGTCCGGCTGCGCGCGAATCTGGGCGATCCAGGCGTTCATGCCGGCGGCGTAACCGTCGAGAATATCCCGCTCGCGTCGGGGCAGGTCGGCCAGCTGGCGGCGAATCGATGCAGGCCAGTAGTTGCCGCGAATCGACTTGTCGAAGTCGACGAACTTCTGGCCAAGCACTTCCGCCACGGTGCCCTGCGTGCTGCGGCGCGCCATCTCCATCTGAAACAGGCGATCCTGCGCGATGGCGTAGCCGTAACCGTAGAACAGCGCGTAAGTCGTGGCCGCGTAGACGTGCGGCACACCGAACTCGTCACGCTTGATGGTCACATCGGCACGCCCGGGGACCTTGCCGGGGGACGCAGCACCCGATGCAACGGATGCGCCCGATGCAGCTGTTACCGTCGATGTATTCGATGCCCCAACACCGGGAACGGCCAGGGCCGCGGCCGGTGCCGCCAACGCGAGACCGAGCAGCGATGCCGCGACACCTGCCGAAAGCCGGCGGCTGCGAGGATGTCCGCGGCGCGAGCCGGCGCTACCGAGCGTTACATCAACCGAAACAGGCGAGCGAAAAGTCAGTGCCATCAATGTCTCCGTAATTGTTATGAGAAGCGCATTGAAGCCTAACACATCGAAAACCGACCGGTCGGTTAATTATTCCAAAGATAACGGCGATGGTGCCCTATCGGTCGTTGTCGCAACCTGAGACCGGCGGTGAGCCGGCTTCGGTACGCGAACGGGCCTGCGTGATGTTGCTGAACGGCGGCACGTCCTGCGTAAGCCACACGTTACCGCCGATGACGGAGCCCTCACCGATCGTGACGCGGCCGAGAATGGTCGCTCCGGCATAGATGACGACGTTGTCTTCGACGATAGGGTGACGAGCGAGCCCTTTGCGCGGATTGCCGTCGTCGTCGGCCGGAAAGCGCTTCGCGCCGAGCGTGACGGCCTGATAAACGCGCACGCGCTGACCGAGAATGGCGGTCTCGCCGATGACCACGCCCGTTCCGTGGTCGATGAAGAACCCCGCGCCGATCTGGGCACCCGGGTGAATGTCGATGCCCGTCTCGGAATGCGCCTGTTCGGCAATGATGCGGGCGAGCAGTGGCAGTTCGAGACGATACAGCTCATGCGCAATCCGGTGATGGATCATGGCGTGGATGCCGGGATAGCAGATGAGGACCTCGTCGACACTGCCCGCGGCTGGATCGCCCTGATAGGCCGCGAGCACGTCCTGATCGAGCAGATCGCGAATTTGCGGCAGCTTGGTGGCGAATTGCTGGATCGCCGAATGAGCGCGTTCCTCGATCAGGGTGGCCGTGATGCCAGTATCGTGGCGCGCCTTGTAGCGCCATTCGAGGCGGGCTTGTTCTGCCAACCCGTTGAGCGCGCTCGTGAGCGTATGGCCCACGTAGTAATTCTCGCCTTGCTGGTGGAGGTCGAGCGGGCCGAGGCGCATCGGGAACAGCGCGCCCTTGAGTTGCACCACGATCTCGGCCAGTCGCTCGCGCGAGGGCAGATCGCGCCCGCCCGGTTCGAGCAAGCGGCGCTGGCCGTCACGCCAACGCAAACGGGCGGCATGCAATGAAGAAACGATGTCGTCGATGTCGAATGCTGCCACGGGGGGAACTCCTGAAAAGCATTGAATGCCGGCGAGTCTGTCGTCGCCGGCGGCACGGAAATTGGGACGCGCATGCGTCGCTTCACGAAGCATAGCGGGTTTCGAAGGCACCTGTCCTGACGTGGTCTTGTCGGCTCGACGGTGACGCGTGGGCCCGAACGGTGACCTGAGCCGGTGTTTGGGCGGGTCCTAAAGCGAGTCGATGGCCGCCTTCAACCGTTGGCTCAACGCTATCGCCGTCGCCGTGTCCGCGATGTTGGTGAATCCCATGAGCAGTCCTAAGCGCAGCGGCTTGTCGGCGTACCAGCGACTGAGTGCATGCACGGCCAATCCCTGTGTGCGAGCGGCGTCCGAGATGCGCACGTCGCCTTGTCGCGCGGCGGCACCGCCGAGGTAGGCCAGCGTCTGAATGCCGCCGGCTTGCGGCTGGACATATAGCTCCTCGCCGAACACTTGCGCGAGGGCGTCCACGAGAAACCGGCGCCGCTCGGCATACAGCGCGCGCATCTTGCGCAGATGCCGGGCGAAATGGCCCTGCTCCATGAACTCGGCGACCGTGGTTTGTACAGGCACACTGCCCGGCCCGCCCAGTAGATCGGCCGCGGCGGCGAAGCGATCGATGTGCGCCTCGGGAACCACCAGGTACGCCAGCCGAAGCCCCGGAAACAGCACTTTGCTGAACGTCCCCGTGTAGAGCACACGGTCATCGCGATCGAGACTTTTCAATGCCGGCAAGGGGCGTCCGTGGTAGCGGAACTCACTGTCATAGTCATCTTCCACGATCCACGATTGTTGCTGGCTGGCCCACTCCAGCAGCGCGAGCCGGCGAGGTAACGACAGGGTGGTGCCCATCGGACTCTGGTGCGTTGGCGTTACCACGGCGAAGCGGGCACTGGGGGCGCGCCGGACGCCGGCATTCACGTCAAGCCCCTCCTCGTCGACGGGAATCGGGGCAAGGCGCATGCCGATGCTCGTCAGGAAATGTCGCGCATAAGGATATCCCGGGTCTTCGAACCACCCTTCGGCCCCCGGTTCGATCAACGTGCGGCACACCAGGTCGAGCGCCGCGCGATAACCTGACGTGACGAACACCTGCTGTGCCGTGCAGGCGATGCCGCGCGAGATGCCGAGATACGTCGCAATGGCGTGGCGCAGCGGCATGAATCCCGCCGGTTCCGGATAGGACATCGAAGCGGGATCCATCGCCCGCAGGCTTTTACCCGCCAGACGCGCCCAGGTTTTGCGCGGAAACGCGTCCAGCGCCGGCATTCCGAGCTGGAACGGACGCGGCACACCGGCTGCGGCGAAGGAATCCCGATGGACGGGGGGCTGAGGCGCGGGTGCGGCGGTCGGCAGCGCGCTCCCGCCAAGCGGCTCCAGATGCGGCGACACGAACGTTCCGGCCGCACCGCGCGCAATGAAGTAACCTTCGCTCGTGAGCATCTGATAAGCCAGTTCGACGGTGCCGCGCGCGAGGTTCAGTTCACTGGCGAGACTGCGTACGGACGGGACCCGATCGCCCGCCCCGAGTTTTCCGGTGGCGATTGCGTCGCGGTAGCGGCGGTATAGCTGGAAGTAGAGCGGCGCGCCGTCGCCGGGACCGGGCTTCAGATAGGGATGGTCCATTCGGAATGTCCTATTGATTTCGTCAATTCTTGCATCTGATCACTGGGACATGATTCTCGTAAATTGGTGACGTTGCGACAAGCCCCCGCCATTCGCACATTGCGTCACTAACTTTCCTGGAGAAATTTGATGAGTACGCTTCGTTTATCTTATTGGACGCTGTCCAACGAGGCCTATCAGGGATTCACTGCGACGAAGAAGGCCTTGGAAAAGAGCAGTCTCGGCAAGCCGCTGGTGGAATTGGTGTATCTGCGCGTGTCGCAGATCAATGGCTGCGCGTTCTGTCTCGAGATGCATGCGAAAGCGCTGCGTGCGGGCGGCATGCCTGATCACAAGATCGACAGTCTGGCCGGCTGGCGCGTGAGTTCGCATTACAGCGCCCGCGAACGCGCGGCCCTGGAGTGGACGGAGTCGGTCGTCGCCATCGATCGCACGCACGCCCCGGACGAAGACTTCGAGCCGCTGCGAGAACATTTCTCCGACGCCGAAATCGCCGACCTCACCTTCGCTATCGCGTTGATGAGCGCATTCAACCGGCTCGCGATTGGGATGCGGCAATAAGAATCAAAGAGATAGGCCGGACATCCTGACCAAGATGGAGCCCGGCATTTCGCAGAAAAGGTGTCGCGACTTTATTCCGTACGATTCGCATTCCGTTCCCGCACCAATCGTTCAACGCTTTCTGCGTTAATAGCCGAAACTCAGAAAATTCCCATCCGGGAAATGACAAGCCAAACGTCATTGTCTGCTCTAATAGCGGCAAAGTGCCCCCCTTGCTTTTCACCCGGCGAAGCATTTGCCGAAGGTGGGGATAATCATGCAACTGGCTATTGTGACAGGAGGCTACGGCCCCGAGAGAGCAGGCTCAATTCTTTCCGGGAGACATGTGCATGAGGCGTGCATATCTTTAGGAATCGATGCGCGGGTCTACGACGCCGCTCACCTTGACTTCAGGGAAATAGCGACTGCTGAACGGCTATTTCTCACAACACATGGATGGTTTGGTGAAGATGGAAAACTGCAAGGCATGCTCGACATGCTGCGCATTCCGTATTCTGGGTCTGGTGTGGCGGCAAGTGCGGCGGCCTACTTTAAACCATTTGCCAATGCAATCGCACAAAACGCCGGTTTACGAGTACCGAAAACACATCTCCTTGACCTAAGCACCAGAGACGCGTTTAGTTCACCCCAATTAATACAAGAGTGCGGTCCGGTAATTTTCGTAAAACCGGCTTCCAATGGGTGTAGTCAAGGCGCAAAAATTCTTCGTTGTGTTAATGAAATCGACGAATGGATGGAGGTTGCGGGGAACGATGATTTCCCAATTTTTCTCGCCGCCCAATACATCCACGGAAAGGACCTCAGCGTTGGAATTGTCGAAATCGAGCGTCAACCGGTGGTGCTACCACTACTCGAGACAAAACATGATGACCAGTTTTACAGCTACGAAGTGAAAAGTGGAAAGTCACCCCACCTCCACATTTGCCCCGCCGAAGTTAGCGATTCAGTCGAAATAGAAATAAAAAACCAGGCCTTAGCCATTTACCAAGAATTGGGATGCAGAGGATTTGCTCGCGTCGATTTCATTTTATCAAATGAAAAACCATGGTTTCTTGAGGTAAACACCATCCCCGGACTTTCGAGAAATGGAAATCTTTCTCAAATGGGCGCCGCATTTGGCTGGACCTACGAGGATATGATCTTCCATTTAATATCCACGATCGACGATTCATTTAAATACAAGCCGTAATGAAGAATCTCAACTCGATCTTTCCAACCGCGATATCAAGCTTTCTCACAGAAGGCCTCTATCGAACTTCGATTCCGATAGCCGCGACCTCTCTCAGCGAAGATGCTTCGTCGGTTGGAATTTCCATTGCGATATCAAAATTTCCATGGATATTTGTTTCAATTATCGCTGGATTCGCTATAGATCGATATTCTCCGTTTTCCGTTATTCGCGCAGGGGCGCTAATTCGATTTTTCGGACTACTCATACTTTCCATTTTTTTGCTGCTTGGGGAATTAACATTTAGCAGATTCCTCATTATCTCATTTTTTATGAGCACATGCGATGTCGCGATAGAATTGTCGACTCAAGCCTCCATCCCTGCCTCCTATTCATCAAGCGAAATACCAAGAGCAAATGCAAAAATATACCAGACTCAAATGCTGTTTTCCCAACTTCTTGCCCCGACGATAGCGGGAATATTGCTTGCGAGCGGACTGAATCTTTTTTATATATCCGTAACAATAATTCAATTATTTGTGATTTTTTTCGCTTATCGATGCCCCCCAAGAAATTTGCAAAATTTTCCGTCAAGATCGATGGACGGCAAAAGATTTTCCAATTCATCTCGCGATCCGACGCTTCGCGGCATGTTCGTCGTTAGCGCACTCATGATGGCATCTTACGGCGTATGGAGTTCTTCATTCGCTCTGTATGCACTTAAGATAAACGACGGTTTAGAAGCCAACACCATGGAATATGGAATTATGATGGCATTCATTGCTATCGGCGCATTGATAGGATCCGAATTGATTTCGCGCCACAGACTCCATGCAAGAGGATTTATTCTTATTTGCCTATCATCGATTTGCATATTTTTATTACCAATTTCCTGTATTTTTTCAAAAAATAAAATATTAATCATTATAATGATATTCATTTACGGAATTTCGCTGAGCGCGTGGAACATTGTCGCCGTGAGCTACAGACAAAAGTTCATACCCCATCACATCTTCGGTCGAATTAATGGAGTGTACCGAACCGTTTCGTGGGGATTTATGCCAATCGGCGCTCTTGTGGGCGCAGGCATCGTCGAGAAATTTGACTATCAGGCGGCATTCGGTATTTCGGCATTGATCTCAATATTTCAAATATTTGCTTTACCTCTTATGAAAAACATCCAGAGGCAGTATCAATGATCAACGAATATCGGCACGTCAATGTTCCGTACAGATCACAATGGAGCAGCGAAAACCTGAATGAAGCAATAATAATCGGTGCACTCGACCCTTGCGCAGATCCGGCATGGAAGAACTCCGGCTTTGAAAACGAAAACGAGTACAAATTTTGGAGCCGAAGAATATGTGGAATTGCCTGCCTAGAATCAATACTCGATTACAAAAAAATACCGCACGAAAATAGAAGAAAAATGCTCCAAGATGCGATCGATCTTGGGGTCTACAAATTACTAAAAGATAAATCCGTTAAAGGTTTAATTTACAAACCATTTTGTGATTGGATTTTTGATAGATATGAAATAAAATCAAATATATATGAAAACACGTCAATTCGCGAATTGACATCAATAATTTTCAATTATCCGATGATAATTTCATCTGTCAGCACAGAAATAAGATCGCCAGATTCTCCAAATATGAGAAAAGGTGGACATTTAATATTAATACACGGAATTGAACAAGATAACGTCTACTTCCATAATCCATCTGGCATCCCACCATACCAGAGAGACGCCAAACTACAAATTGCGGAATTTGATAGGTTTCATGCCAATCGAGGAATTATCGTTGATGTAAATTAATTTTGATATAAATTTAATAAAAATACGGGGCTCGCGAATGGAGAAAATCCAGCATGCAAACAAACTATCGATCAGAGGCTCAGAAGAAATTTTCGGGAAAACACTTTAAAGATTATGCGGAAAAAAAATTTGAAACAATATTCAGAAGAATATCGCCCTTCATCCAATCAACCCCGATTCTTAAATCCGAGAAGCTCAATGAATTTCTGAAATGCAACCTGCTGATAAAAGCCGAATGCCTTCAAAGGACAGGGTCGTTCAAGATACGGGGCGCCCTGAACAAGATATTGCTATCCGCGCACGAAGCTAGCCCGAAGCATCTCGTCACCTGGTCATCTGGAAATCACGGCACAGCTTTAGCAGAGGTTGCTCGTATGTTGAAGATTCCCGCAACTGTTGTGGTTCCGCCATGGATTCCCAGCGAGAAGATCCACAACATTCTTAGCCGTGGGGCTGACGTGCTTTCTGCAGCTGATGGCCAAGACATTGCCAAACTGGGGCACGAGATCGCCCGTGATCTTGGTGCCTTGGTTATTCCTGCGTATGACGACATCGCCGTTATCGAAGGACAGGCCACTGTCACTCGGGAAATGCTTTCGCAATTTTCAGCGTTGCAGCCAGGCATGACGCCTGACGCATTCCTCTACCCCTGTGGCGGAGGCAGTCTCATCGCAGGCGCCGCGTTAGCAACCGTCGACCTCGACATTCCGATTATCGGTGTCGAACCCGAAGCCGCGGCCGATATTAAGATCTCGCTCTCGAAGAACCGAATCTGCAAAGACCCTAAAGCTAGAGCAACGATATGTGACGCCCTTCGAAACCCCCGTCCCGGGAAAGTCACGTTCGAACTCATGAAGAATGCAGTTAGTGATATCTTGCTTGTCGACGACAAGAGGGTCCAAACCGCGATGGGAATGCTCTTCGAACACCTTAAGCTTGTGGCAGAACCCGGCGGCGCCATTGCGGTCGCCGCGGTCGTCGCAAACCCACACAAGTTTGAAGGGAAGAATATTGTTGCGGTCGTTTCGGGCGGCAATGTTTCCCCTGATACGTTCGTTAGCGCGCTACGAATGAAGGCGTAGGCATTCGTCTTGATTAACTATGCCCGGTGTCCATCAAGGGTGAGCCCCATCAAAGTTGGATGGATGCCGGCTCTGCTCAACGCAGCGTAATCCCCTTCCAATGTCCTTCCGTCTGGAGTTCGCGAATCAGGCCGGCAATGCACTCGCGCACCGCGACGGTGGCGGAGCCCACAGGCAGCGAGTTGGACCAGCAGATGCTGGCCGGCCGTTGCAAATGCGGTCCAACGATGCGACGTGACGGCGGCCGCAAAGCCGGGTCGCGAGATGCCAGCGCCGAGACCGGCAAGATCGAACAGGCGTCGCCCGTACGTGCAATATCGATCAGCGTTGGCAGCGAATCGATGTCGGCGACAATGTTCAACTCCACATTCGCCTGCGCAAAACTTCGCTCGATGAGCAAACGCAACCCGTTCGTCGCACTCGGCGCCACGATCGGCACATTCGCCAGCGCTGTCAGCGCGCAGGTCTCGTCATCAGCGTCCGCATAAATCGCCGCGCATACGCGGTGACCACCCAATACATATAGCGCCTCGTCGAACAGCGGCATGACCGAGATGCCCCGCGTCTCCGAATCGCGAAAAAGCATCGCCAGGTCCAGCCGCCCGTTGGCCAGCAACTCGCCAATGTACCCGCTCATGCTTTCGAAGATTTGCAGACGAATGCCCGGGTACTGCTCGCGCACCCGTGTGAAGAGCGGCACCGCGAGAATCGACGCAATGGTCGTCGGAAAGCCTACGGCGACCGGCCCGGCTTCGCTGCCGCCGCCCTCGCGCACCTCCTGTCGAATTTGCTCCATCTGACGCAACACCACCCGCGCGTGACGATACAACGCCTTGCCAGCGTCGGTCGGCGTCACGCCCTGCGCGCTACGAACCAGTAACTGCGTTTGCAGTTCGTCCTCAAGCCCACGCAGTTGCGCACTCAGCGACGGCTGCGCAATGTGCAGGCGCTCTGCCGCCTTGGAAAGGCTGCCGCTATCCACGATGGCTACGAAATTTCGGAGTTGTCTGACGTCCATGACGTAAAAGGCCACCGTGAGCTACGCGCCGCATCGATTGGCAGAAACGAAAAGCCATAGCGTAGCGCTATATAAGACGGCGCGAAACTCGGCCGTTTTGCCGATTTGGTCAGACTTCCCCACGGTTCCCGTATGTCGAGAACCTGAGACCATAGGTTGTTTCTATACCCGCATTCAAAATCGGTATTTCCTCCCCGACCGTCCGCGCGCCTATAGTCCCGTCAACAAACCCATTCCAATACGGAGACAGCAGGATGCGAGACGGACTTTCTGCCACCGCCGCTCACGGCGGCCGCGGCACGGCTTCACCCGCAGTGCAACACCACCCGCTTCGCGATCTGTGGTGGCGAATCATGGACCTGCGCGTCGGCATCGTGCCGCTGCCGGTGCATCTGGTACTCATCGCCGCCATCGTCACAACGATCCTCACAACGGGCAAACTCTCTGCCGAGCTCTCCCCGATCATCGCCCTGCTCGCCGTGTGCAGCTTCACCTGCATGGAAATCGGTCAGCGTATTCCGGTCTTCCGCAGTATCGGCGGGCCGGTGATTCTGGTGACGTTCCTGCCGTCCTGGCTCGTCTTCTCGAATCTGCTGCCGCCGTCGGTCGTCACGCCCATTGTCGCGTTCTGGAAGCAAAGCAACTTCCTGTACCTGTTTATTCCCGGCATCATCGTCGGCAGCATTCTCAGCATGGACCGCAAGGTGCTGATCGGCGGCTTCGTGCGTATTTTCGTGCCGCTCGCCGTCGGTTCGGTGCTCGCGGGCATCGTCGGCACCGCGGTTGGCACGATGCTCGGCATGGGGCTGTTCCATACCGTGTTCTTCGTCGTTATTCCGGTGATGTCCGGCGGCCTCGGCGAAGGCGTGATCCCGCTGACCATCGGTTACTCCGAAGTGATGCATCAGAGCGCAGGCGACTTGCTCGCGCAGGCACTGCCCGCCGTGATGCTGGGCAACGTCTGCGCCATCGTCTTCTCCGGTGTGCTCAATGCCGTGGGCAAGCGTTATCCGGCGCTCACCGGCAACGGCCAGCTCATGCGCACCGGCACGCACGACATTGGCGACCATCGCGCGGATGCACACGAAGCGCACGACGCTCTGCCCGCAAAAGCCGTCGACGCCACCGACATCGCAGCCGCGGGCATGATCGCCGTATGCCTGTACTTCGTCGGCATGCTCGCCCAGAACACCATCGGCCTGCCCGGCCCGGTGATGATGTTGGTGCTGGCCGTTGCGGCAAAGATCGGCTTCATCTTCTCGCCAAAGCTCGAAGCGGGTGCCGGCGTCGTCTACAAGTTCTTTGCGACGGCCGTGACTTATCCGCTGCTGTTTGCCATCGGCGTGGTGATTACACCGTGGCAGAAGGTCGTCGCCTCGTTCAACGTGCCGACGCTCGTCACTATCGTTGCCACCGTTATCACGCTCATGGCAACGGCCTTCATCGTTGCGCGCCGCATGAACATGCATCCCATCGATGCGGCCATCGTCGTGGGCACGCACAGCGGCATGGGCGGCACCGGCGACGTCGCCATCCTCACCGCGGCCAATCGCATGCGACTCATGCCGTTCGCGCAAATTGCCACCCGCATCGGCGGCGCCATCACGATCACGCTGAGCCTCATTGTGCTTGCCAAGATCGTCTGATCCGGCGAACGCCGCCCGCTCAACCCGTACTTTGTATTTCGGAGATTTCTGTCATGAGGCCCCTGGACGGCATCAAGGTCGTTGCGCTCGAACACGCCATTGCGGCACCGTTCTGCACCCGTCAACTGGCCGATCTCGGCGCACGCGTCATCAAGATCGAGCGCCCCGGCGCGGGCGACTTTGCACGGGCTTACGACGCCCGTGTCAACGGCATGTCGTCGCACTTCGTGTGGACGAACCGCTCCAAGGAAAGCCTCACGCTCGATCTGAAGCAAACGGCGGCGCAGTCCGTCCTTCATGACCTGCTGGCCGATGCCGACGTGCTCGTCCAGAACCTGGCCCCGGGCGCGGCAGACCGGCTCGGCCTGAGCTACGACGCGCTCTCGGCACGCTACCCGCGCATTATCGTATGCGGCATTTCCGGCTACGGCCCCGACGGTCCGTACCGCGACAAGAAGGCCTACGACCTGCTCATTCAGAGCGAGTCGGGATTCCTGTCGGTCACGGGCTCGCCCGAGGCGTCCGCCAAGGCCGGCTGCTCCATCGCCGACATCGCTGCCGGCATGTACGCTTACACGAACATCCTCTCGGCGCTGATTCAGCGTGGCAAGACCGGCAAAGGCTCGCGCATCGACATCTCGATGCTCGAATGCATGGTCGAATGGATGGGCTTCCCGCTGTACTACGCCGTGGACGGCCAGATGCCGCCGCCGCGCGCCGGTGCCGCACACGCGACGATCTTCCCGTATGGTCCGTTCGAGACGGGCGACGGCAAAACGGTGATGCTCGGCCTACAGAACGAACGCGAGTGGAAGACGTTTTGCGAGAAGGTACTGGAACAGCCCTTGCTCGCCGAAGATGCGCGCTTCGCGTCCAACCCGAAGCGTCTGGAGAACCGCGACGCCCTGCGCGCCATCATTCGCGACGTCTTCATGCAGCTCAGCGCACCGCAGCTGGTCGGCCGTCTCGATGCGGTCGGTATCGCCAACGCGAATCTCAACGACATGCACGCCGTCTGGCAGCATGCGCAGCTCGCCGCACGTGGGCGATGGGCCGAAGTCGCAACCCCAAGCGGCAGCATCCGAGCCCCGATTCCCCCGGGTATGCCGAGCGCTGGCCCGGATTTCACGCCCCGCATGGATCCAATCCCGGCCTTGGGCGAACACACCGACGTCATCCTCGCCGAACTGGGGCGCTCCCCGGCACAGATCGAAGCGCTGCATGCAGCGCAAGCGGTGTAAGCCATGCAGACGTTGCCCATCGTTCACAGCTGGCTCTTCGTGCCCGGCAATCGGCCGGAGCGCTTCGACAAGGCATGCGCTTGTGGTGCGCACGCCGTGATTCTGGATCTCGAGGACGCCGTGCCGCCCGCCGAAAAGCACACGGCGCGCGAGCACGTTCTCGCGTGGATCCGGGCGCGTGCCGAAGCCACGTCCGTGACCGGGCGCGTGCCGGTCTACGTGCGAATCAACGCCGTATCGACCGAGTGGTTCGAGGAGGACCTCGCCGCACTTTCGTGTCTGCCGGGGCTCGACGGCCTCATCGTCCCGAAGACGGAAGACGCGGCCACGCTCGACAAGGCCGCCCGGGGCGCGACGCCTTCATTGCGTCTTGTCCCGCTAATCGAGACGGCAAAGGCGTTTGCGGCGCTGCGCGAGATCGCCTCGGCACCCCGCGTGGAGCGGCTCATGTTCGGCACCATCGACTTCCAGCTCGATATCGGCATCGAGGGCGACGGGGACGAATTGCTGTATTTCCGCTCGCAACTGACGCTGGTATCGCGCATCGCGGGCATCGCTGCGCCAGTCGACGGCGTGACGACGGCACTCGACGATGCGGCGCTCGTCGAAGCGTCGGCGCGTCGCGCACGTGCCCTCGGCTTTCGCGGAAAGCTCTGCATCCATCCCCGCCAGATAGCGCCGGTGCACGCCGCCTTCGCCTGGCGCGGCGATGAGATCGAATGGGCAACGCGCGTGATTGCGGCGGCCAGCGCCAGCGGCGGAGCTGCCGTGGCGCTCGACGGCAAGATGATCGATGCGCCGGTGATCGCCAAGGCAAATGAGATTCTGGCAAGCCGCTGACGTCAGCGCAAAATACCGGGACGTGCGCACGACGAGCCCGCAGGTGTCGCCGGTGCGCCCATCCCGCTATTCGAAAGCCGGATCGACCGGTACGCGATAACCGACGGCGAGCCGGTTGGTTTCGTTGGCCATACCGACGACGGCCAGCAACTCGCCGAACATGTCGTCCGTCATGCCGGCACGACGTGCCGCCGCCGTATGGCTTGCGACACAGTATCCGCAGTTGTTGGTGACGCTCACCGCAACGTAGATCAGCTCCTTGACCAGCGGATCGAGTGCCCCGGCGGACATGATGTCCTTGAGGCTGCCCCAGGTCCGCTCCAGTGTTGGCGGATGCTGCGCAATGTACTTCCAGAAGTTGTTGACGTCGGGCACACCGCGCGTGGCCTTGATGTCGTCGAAAACCGCTTTGACGTCAGGCGAGGCGCACGCGTACTCGACAGGCTTTTGCTGACTCATGGATGGAGGGCGCCGGGCAGGCGTTCGTGGTAAGGAACGTGTAGGTTAATCGATCCGGGTTCGCCGCTCAGACGAAATACGGCAACGGCGGCTTTGAGCGATTCGGCCTGTTCGGCCAGCGACTGCGCCGCTGCCGACGCCTGCTCGACGAGCGCCGCATTCTGCTGCGTGACCTCGTCCATCTGCGTGACCGCGCGCGCGACCTGATCGATGCCCGCCGTCTGCTCTTCCGACGCCGCCGAAATTTCGGCCATGATGTCCGTCACCCGTTGCACGCTGGTCGCAATGGAGTGCATCGCGGCCCCTGCCTCACCGACGATCCGGCTGCCCTGCGCCGAACGCTCCGCCGACGACTCGATCAGCGTCTTGATGTCGCGAGCGGCACTGGCCGAGCGCTGCGCCAGCGTGCGCACCTCGCCCGCCACGACGGCGAAACCTCGTCCCTGCTCGCCCGCACGCGCCGCCTCCACGGCGGCGTTCAGCGCGAGGATATTGGTCTGAAACGCAATCCCGTCGATGAGTGCGATGATGTCGCGGATTTTCGCCGAACCGGCGTCGATGGCGCGCATCGTCTCCGTGACCTCGACCATCGCCGTGTCGCCCGCGCCGGTCTGCTCGCTGGCCTGACGCGCCAACTGGTTAGCCTGTCGCGCATGTTCCATGTTCTGCCGCACGGTGCCCGTCAGTTGCACCATGCTCGCCGCCGTTTCTTCGAGCGACGCGGCCTGCTGCTCGGTACGCGCCGACAGGTCCAGATTGCCCGCCGCAATCTCCCGCGCACTGGCAGAGATGGCCTCTGCGCTTTTGCGCACCCTGGCGACCGTCTCGTCGAGTTGCGCCTTCATCCGGCCAAGCGCCCCCAGCAGACGCCCCATCTCGTCGTTCGACGTCACGGGCACCGGGCGTTGCAGATCGCCCTGGGCAATCTCGTCGAAGTGTTCGAGGACCTCATCGAGCGGACGGGTAATGGCACGGTTCAACGAGCGCGCCGTCAAAATGGCGGCGACGACGGCGAAGACAATGGCGCAAAGCGTCACGGCAAACAGCCGGTCGTACGTCGAGACGGCCGAATCGAAGCTCGATTTGGCCCGTGCGTCATACAGCGCCTTGAGCGCATCGTTGGCATCGACGTAAGACGTGTAGCGCTTGCCAAGCACGGCCGCCTGCGCGTAGTACCCATCGGTCTGTCCCGCGGCAATGCTGTTCTGGAGCAGCGAGAACGCCTCCTTGAGCGCCTGCCGCGCACTCGTGACCTGTGCGGCGAGACGTTGCTCCTCGGCATCGGACGGCAGCGCCAGATAGGCCTGCCACGCTTTCTCCGACTCCGTCCAGTATTCGGTGCCTTTCCTGACGTCGGCCGCCTTGATCTCGTCGCTCGGCGCCTGCGGCGCACGCAATACCACGGCACGCGCGCGGCCGATGTGAACTTCCGATTCACCCAGCCACCGCGTACTCGCCAGCTCCTTGCCGTACACCTCGCGCAAACTGCCGACAGTGTCTCTCAGTCCGAGCAGCGCAAGGCCTCCGATGATGAGCACCAGGCAGGCCAGGCCTGCCACGGCCAGACGCAGCCGCCAACGAATCGTCCAATTTTTCAACATTTGCGCTTTCGCCTTTCTTTCCTGTTCGCCGCCGCCGGTCGCGGGAGCCGCCGTTGGCCGCCGCGCACGAAATACCCGCTTGCGCGACGGCGTTAGCGGCTCCAACGGCGCGAACCCGGAAAACTTGAGACACAGCGCGAATACCGCCGCAGATTCGGCGAATCGACGGTGAAGTCGGCTGATCGACGGGAGACACGGGCCCCCATGCCACACCTTGGTGCGAGATTAGTGTCCCGCGAACGCGTTTCGGCGCTTGCAAGGAGACGCGGCAAGGAGGCGTGGCACGGAAAATCCGCCCACCCCAGCGAAAACTACATCGATTTGTACCAAGTCCATGCGCCGAGCGGCTTGAATCGCGACGTTGCGGGCGATTGCCGACAAGCCACGGGCGATTGCGCGGACCCGAACGCGTGCGCATGAAACTTGCTGTGAGATGTAACGAGAAGGACTTCGGCCCCGCGTTCTGACTCAGGAGGATCTTCGACACCATGACGTCAACCGACCGTTCACCGTCGCAATCCGGTACACCGTCCTCCCGCCGCCGCCTCGGTGCGTGGATCACCGAAAACGAATCGGCCATCGCCGATCTGCGTGCCGAATTCGTGCGACGCGCCCGGCATCGCTCGGTCACCGAACCGCCAAGCCCCGCCGTTGGGCGGCTGAGGGCCTGCATCGTCGACGATCCGGTGCGGCGCATGGACCTCAATCGCGCCATCTCGCAAGCGCTGGACGATGGTCACCGTCTGGGATACGAAGATGTCGACACACTGATTCGGACCATCGATTTCGTGGTCACGACCGCGCCCGCGTTCGACGACAAGAGTCTCATCGTCTGTCCGCTCAACGCCCTGCTCGACTGGCTGATGTGCGTGCCTGCCGGATATGCGTTCTTTCGCGATCCGGAACTCAATCGCTGCATGCGCGACGTACTGGCGCAATGGTGTCAGTTTCTCAGCGGCCCCGAGTCGCGAACCTACCTCAATACACGCGCGCCGGACGGCTGGCTGAGCGCCGCCGCGCGGGAGCGCCTGCGACTTGCCGAATTCGAGGTGGATCTGTCGCAGCCGTTTGGCGGCTTCGATTCATGGAACGCCTTTTTCACCCGGCGATTCAAGCCCGATGCGCGGCCGGTGGCCTCGCCCGGCGACTCGCGTATCGTCGTCAACGCCTGCGAAAGTACGCCCTATCACGTGCGACGCGACGTCCGCATGCGCGATGCCTTCTGGATCAAGTCGCAACCCTATTCGCTGGTCGACATGTTCGGAGGGTCGCACAAGGCGCTGGCCGCGCCGTTTGCGGGCGGATTGGTCTATCAGGCCTATCTGAGCGCCTACGACTATCACCGCTGGCATGCCCCCATCGACGGGACGGTCATCGCGTCGTACCGGCTGCCGGGAACGTATTTTTCGGAAACGGAATACGAGGGCGAGGATCAGGCGGGCCTCAATGACTCGCAGGGCTACCTCACGGCAACGGCCACGCGGGCAGTCGTGGTCATCAAGGCGGACGATCCGGCCATCGGCACGCTCGGGTGCCTGTTCGTCGGCATGGGGGACGTGTCCTCCTGCGTGCTTCAGGTGGAGCGCGAGAGACGGGTCAGGAAAGGCGATCCGCTGGGGTACTTCCAATACGGCGGCTCGACGTATTGCCTGATCTTCGAGCCCGGCGTGGTGGCGTCGTTAAGCGTCGACGAAGCGAGCTTGCCGCAAGACAGGCCGGTTCGGGTGAATGCCGCACTCGCTCGCGTCGGATAAGTCTTACAGCGCGCGCTTGACGGTGCGTGCCGCCCCCGAAATATCCTGCCCGACGCCGTCAACGGTATTGCAGCCGGCCAGAGCAAACAACGAACCGACCACCAGAAGAAACGCCATTAAACGCGCCAACATATCGACCTCAATGCAAAAAAGCTGATTAACTCCGGGTTTCCGGCCATCGATGCCCCCAATGCCTGGAACCCGAATTCTATGAAATGAAGCAACGCGCAATTGTGCTTCAAATTCGTCCGGACGGGAACGCGTGCCGTCGTCCGGTCCGGCAGACCCGGTCTTACATCACGGCCAGCGTCTGCCGAATATGCTCGGCAAACGCCACGCTCAGGTGTCCGGGACGTGCGCGATCGAACTTTACCGTAATCCCCACCGTGGGCAAGGCCGGCAAGGTATCACCTGTAACAATGCGTAAGTCCGCAGGCACCGCCGTCTGGGTCATGACGGCAAAGGCCTGACCGGAGCGCGCGAGCGCGGTCAATCCCGCCAGATTGCTGCTTGCATAAGCGATCCGGTAGGCGCGCCCGGCTTTCGCCAGCGCTTCGCACGCCGCGATATGGTCGAGCGTATCGGGATCGGAGAGCGCCAGCGGCAGCGGCTGACCGGGGGCCGAGAGCATGGCATCGAGCCCGGGGCTGCCGATCCACACCAATGGCTCGCGCCGGATCACATTGGGCTCGTCCACGCCTTCGGGCAACGAAATCAACGCCAGATCGACGGCATGGCGCGACAGCTGCTCAAGCAAACGCGGCGTTGGCTCGCAAATGACCTCGACCGACGCGTGCGGATGCATTACCGCGAACGTTCGCAGCAAATGGGGCAAAAAGGCAGCGGCATAATCGTCGGGACATCCGAACCGGATCGTGCCGTTCAGCCCACGGCCCGACATGTCGGCCATCGCCTCGTCATGCGCGCGCAGAATGCGCTCGGCGTGCGCCAGCAGCCGCTCCCCCGGCCCGGTCAACACCACACCGCGTCCGGTGCGCTCAAGCAGCGGCTGCTCCACGGTCGCTTCCAAACGTTTCATCTGCTGACTCAGCGCCGACTGCGTGCGGGCAAGGCGCTGCGACGCCCGGCTTAACGATCCGGCCTGCGCAATTGCCACGAGCGAACGTAGCAAATCGATTTCCAGAGACGAACTCAAGGTATTAGCCTCGCTTCTATCTTTCATTAGCATTATTCGCTTTCATGAAAGCAGAGGGCTGCTTAGACTGCAAGCGGTAGTTGTCCCACGCGCTTCGCACCCCGCCCGAATCTTTGGAGAGTCCTGCCGTGCTCACGAACCAAGACGCCGATTTCTGGCGTAATGCCCGCCAGCATCTGATCCGCTACGGCGGCACCTTCGAGCCGATGATCGTCGAGCGGGCTCAGGGCAGTTTCGTCTACGACGCGAACGGCCGCGCGATCCTCGACTTCACCTCGGGACAAATGAGTGCGGTGCTCGGGCACAGTCATCCGGATATTGTCTCGGCCGTAACCGAATCCATTGGGAAGCTCGATCATCTGTTCAGCGGCATGCTATCCCGGCCCGTGGTGGACCTCGCGACGCGTCTGGCGGAGATGACCCCCGACGGGCTGGAGCGGGTAATGCTGCTGAGCACGGGCGCCGAGTCGAACGAGGCCGCCATTCGCATGGCCAAGCTCGTAACCGGCAAGTACGAAGTCGTGGGCTTTGCGCAGTCATGGCACGGGATGACGGGCGCAGCCGCATCGGCCACCTACAGCGCGGGACGCAAGGGCGCGGGGCCGGCAGCGGTGGGTTCCTTCGCCATTCCGGCGCCGTTTACCTACCGGCCGCGCTTCGGCCCGCCAGGCCAGTACGACTATCTCGCCGAACTCGACTACGCGTTCGATCTGATCGACCGTCAATCCAGCGGCAATCTGGCAGCTTTCATTGCCGAACCGATTCTCAGCTCCGGCGGCATCATCGAACTGCCGCCAGGCTATCTCGCGGCGCTCAAGCGCAAGTGCGAGGAACGCGGCATGCTGCTGATTCTGGACGAAGCGCAGACCGGCATCGGCCGCACGGGGACGATGTTCGCGTTCGAGCGCGACGGCGTGACGCCGGACATCCTCACGCTCTCGAAGACACTCGGGGCCGGGTTGCCGCTCGCCGCCGTCGTCACTTCGGCACAGATCGAGGAACGCGCGCACGAACGCGGCTATCTGTTCTACACCACGCACGTCTCCGACCCGTTGCCGGCTGCGGTGGGCCTGCGCGTGCTGGACGTCGTCGTGCGCGACAATCTCGTCGCTCGCGCGAACGTACTTGGCGAGCGTCTGCGTAATGGTCTGCTTGGGCTGATGGAGCGTTTCGAGTGCGTGGGTGACGTGCGCGGACGCGGTTTGCTGCTCGGCGTGGAAATCGTCAAGGACCGCCACAGCAAGGCGCCGGCGGACGGCCTCGGTGCGAAGATCACCCGCGAGTGCATGAACCTCGGCCTGAGCATGAACGTCGTGCAGTTGCCGGGCATGGGCGGCGTGTTCCGCATCGCGCCGCCGCTGACCGTGAGCGAAGCGGAAATCGATCTGGGCCTCTCGCTTCTCGGTCAGGCCATCGAACGCTCGCTGTGAACCGTGTGAACGCAACGACTCGCGGTAAGCCCGACGCGGTGAGCAGCAACGGCCCCGCCGCAGCCATTGCCGGTGCATGCGGGGCCGCGTCACGTCCGGCGCATGGCGGGACGTGAACAGACGTTGTTGCTACTCAGTCGTTGCGCTGCGGGCGCTGCACGTCGCGGAAGATGTACTTCAGTGCGTCGGCCAGGGTGCTCGACCACACGGACCATTCGTGCTTGCCGTCGACAATGCGCAGTTCTGCCGGCTGCTTGTTCGCGCGCAACAATTCGTAAAAGCGCGTCGCTTCCATCTCGATGTTGAAATCGTCGTCGTCGCCCGAGTTGATGTACATCGGCACCTTGATGCCCTTCTTCAGGAACTCGTCGAAATACGCCGGATAGTTGTTCTGCTGCCAGACGCGAGCGCTGTACTCGCCGTTGCCGTTCGGCTCGGCGAAGACCTTCACGAACCGTGCCGACGAATCCCTGGGCGGCTCGGGGTTATAGATGGCCGGGCTGAGCAGGGCCGCCGCCTTGAACTTCTCCGGATACTTCAGCGCGTAACTCATGGCGCCGTAGCCCCCCATGGACAGACCACCGATCAGACGGCCGTCGCGCGTCTTGATCGTGCGGTAGGTTTTCTCGACGTGCGGGATCAGCTCGCCGAAGAAGGCCGTCTCCATGCGCTCCTTCAGATCGACGTACCAGTTGGTGTTGGCGTCGGGCATGATGACGATGGCAGGCGGAATGTCGCCGTGGCCGATCAGCTTGTCCATCGTGGACTGCATATGTCCCTTGACGACCCAATCGTTCTTCACGCCGTCGTTGCCATGCAGCAGGTAAAGCACCGGGTAGGTGGTCTTGCCGCTGGTCTCGTAACCGGTCGGCAGATAGACGTTGTAGGTCAACGGGCGCGACAGATGCTTGCTATAGACCTCGCTCGACACCACCTCGCTCGCATGCGCGCTTGCGCCGGCCAGCGCGAGCGCCGTCACCAGCCCTGCGGCGACCGTCGGCACCTTTTGCGCCAGACCCGCACCATATCGACGGAACATTTCGAACACATACCCTCCTGATGAAATCATTGTCTTGTTATCCATAACATCCGCCCTCACTAGGCCACGGGCGAACGGGGAATATTAACATCTGAAATGATTTTTCGGCGTGCCGGGCGTGCCCCATCCGCGCCGTCGCGTTACCATATCGCACACCATCGCATTGCGCCCGACATGGGCGCTCACGGCACGCAACCACCCGAACCTCCCATGCGCGACCTTCCTTACCTCGATTACGCTGCGTTCGTTGCCCATGCCGACGCCGCCGGTGATCCTTCCACCGATTGCCAGTGCACCAGGACGCCGCTCGACGGCTGGGCGAGCCTGCCCAACTCCCTGCCCGATACCCAGCTGGAAGCCGTCGGCACGTTGTTCGATCGACACGATACGCAGGAGCCGACCTTCGCCGAATATCATCCGGACGGCACCTCCTACTGGGCCGCCAATGCGCCGATCGCGCCGCGCTACTTCCCTTACAACCGGGCGAACCTGTGCCGGTGCCGCGACTGCGGCCGCCTTTATCTTCGCTATCAGGAAGGCGGCGGATACTTCGTCGATCAACGTATCCGGCGCGTGAACCGGGCATGGATCGTGGACGCGCCTGCCGAAATTGCATGACGTTCGCCGGCGGCAGTCGAAAATTTGTTGTCTTCCTTTTTCATTCGTTTTCAATTGTTCACGTCTGTGAACGCTTGTATCCGGCGCCGCCCTTTCCGCGGCACAAATCCGACAACAAAAGCTAATAGAAACAATCGCCTACGTCACATTTTCGATCCGCTTCATTTGGTTTGGACCGCAAAATAACGTGATGAACATGTGCGTCTTCGGCCAGTCGAAGCGCGCATGCCAAAACACGACGCTTCCACGACCCCACCGGTCTTCGCGCCGCCCCGGCGCACCATGTCCGCACGCGCCTTCGCGCGACGTGCCGCCACGACCGTTCGATACTCGCCGTCGCTTTATGTGACGCTTTACGCCTTCGTCTGGACGATCGTCAGCGCAACGCTCGACCCGACCGTTCCGTTCGATGCGGTCGAGGCATTCAACTGGGCACGCAATACCGAATGGGGGACACCGAAAAACCCGTGGCTCGTCGGCTTTTCCATGTGGCCGGCGCTGGGACTGAGCGGCCAGGGGCTGGCGTTCTATTGGTACGCGTCGCACTTCGCCGCCGCTGCCCTCGGCATGCTGGGCGTGTGGCACCTTGCCAGACGCCTGTCCGGCGACGCCCGTCTGGCATGGCTCGCGATGCTCGGTCTGCATCTGACGGGCGCGATCAATATCGATATCCTGCCGTACAACGACAACTACCTGCTGGTCATGCTGTGGCCATGGATGCTCTGGCTGTTCGTGCGCGCGACGTGCGATTCCCCTCGATTCTGGGTCGCGTTCGGCGTGGTTGCGGGGCTGGCCGCCATGACCAAGTATTCGACGTTTGCCCTGTTGGCGCCGGTTTGGGTCGTCACGCTGCGCTCGCCCGGGATGCGCCGCCATTACCGTCATCCGGGCTTTTGGCTCGGCGTGGCGATCTTCGTCGCCCTCGTGACACCCAACGTGTGCTGGCTCTTCGAGCATGATTTCGCCGCGTTCCGATGGGTCGACGACCAGATACGGCAACGGCTGAACCTGCGTGGCCTGCGCGGTGCGCTCACCGCGTTCTATCCCGTCGCCACGTTGGCGCTCGTCATGCATCTGGCCGGTCTGCGTTTGCGTCTGCCGTCTTCGGCGGCGAGGCTCGTCGCCTGCGTCGTGCTGCCGCCGCTCCTTCCGATTCTGGTGTACTTCACGCTACACGAGGGCGGACGCATCTCCGAATGGCTGCAACCTTTCGCCCTGCCGCTGCCCGCGCTGCTGGTCGCCTGCGTCGTGCCCGCGACGGCGAAACGCGCCCGGCGGATTTCGCGCTGGCTTCCCGCCGTCGGCCTGATGGTCCTGATCGGTTACGCCACCGTCCTCGGCACGAACCTGCGCAATGCCGGGCAGAAGTTCGCCGGCATCAAAGCCGCGAGCCTCATGCTGGAACAGCGATGGCAGGCACGCTACCGCACGCCCTTGACTTTCGTGGGCCATGACCATCTCGCCAGTTGGCTGACGTTCTACGCGCCCGGTAATCCGCACCTGCTGACCCGCTGGTCGGTCACACATCGGCCCAATATTTATACGAAGGATCTGGACGAGACCGAGGTGCAGGCGCGAGGGGCGATTCTGCTCGGGCATCCCGGCCAGTCGTGCCGGCGAACGAGCTTCTCCCGAACGCTGGCGATGTGGCCGTCGCTGACGATCGAGGCGCAGGAAACGGTACCGTTTGCCTACCACGGCGGTGCCGAGCCGATTCCACTTTGCGTTGCTTACATCGCACCGCAGCCGTGAATATCCAAAGCACAATCGCTTCGTTGCCCCACGCAACGCCACCCGGATAATGAAAGAACGTCAAACGGGGCAACGCTCATGAAACCGCTCGATCCACGCTCTCGTCGTCACTTCCTGTCCATGCTCGGTGCCGGTGCGGCGTCGAGTGCGCTGCCCTCGCTGTCCGCCCGTGCGGCCTATGAACCCGGCAAATTCCGCATCGGCTACCAAAAGGCGGCAAGCACGCTGGTGCTCGCCAAGGCAAATGGATCGCTAGAGGCGCGCTTGCGCCCACTCGGCGTGGAAGTGGCGTGGGCCGAATTCGCCGCGGGGCCGCAACTGCTCGAAGCGCTTAACGTCGGCGCCATCGACTTCGGCTATGTGGGCGAAGCGCCGCCCGTCTTCGCCCAGGCCGCTGGGGCCGACTTCGTCTACAGCGCCTATGAAGTTCCGACACCGCTCGCCGAAGGCGTGGTCGTCGCAAAATCGTCGACGATCAAAACGGTTGCCGATCTGCGCGGCAAACGCGTCGCGCTCAACAAGGGGTCGGACGTCCATTGGTTTCTCGTCGCGCTGCTGCGCAAGCACGGTCTGGACTATGGCGATGTCAGCCCGGTATTTCTTGCGCCAGCCGACGCACGCGCCGCGCTCGAACGCGGTTCGGTCGATGCATGGGCCATCTGGGACCCGTTCCTCACCGCGGTCCTCGATCAAAGTCCCGTGCGGCTGCTCGCGAACGCCGAAGGCGCTGCCGACCACCATCAGTTTTTCCTGAGCCAGCGCGCATTCGCGAGCAAGCGCGGCGACATCATCAAGGCCACGCTCGAATCGCTAGGACAGACCGGCCAGCAAATTCGGGGAGACTATGCGGGCGCGGCAGCGCAACTCGCGCCGATTCAGGGACTCGACGCGAAAATCGTCGAAAAGGGCTTGCGCCACTACGCGCACATCTACAGGCCGGTATCCGAGCCGGTGCTGGCCGCGCAACAGCGGATCGCCGATACGTTCTTGCAACTTCGGCTGATTCCCAGGCAAATTCGCGTGGCCGACGCCACGCTGCGTCAAGCGCTCGCCTGAACGCTCTCCGAACGTTCTCTGAACGGCGCCAATCAGGAGCACGGCATTCTGTCGCGCGAAGGCGGCGCCGATCCCGACATCTCGTGGCACGCTTTCCCATCGGCACGATGCTGTGCATCTTGCGCTCATGCGGCACTGGGTGCGGGCATACCGTTTTTTTCCTCCACGGCAGACGATTGGCTTATCCTTCAGGCTTTCCCACCCGCACACACGTGACCGGAGAGGCCAACAAGGTGCCACGTCAAACCGCTCAGCCGACTGTTGAAACGCTTGCCGATCAAGGGCCTGCGCCCCGCTATTTGCAGCTAAAGCAGTTCATCTGCCGTCAGATCGACACCGGTGCGTGGCCGCCGCATCATCGCGTGCCGTCGGAAAACGAGCTTGTCGAACAGTCGGGCGTGAGTCGCATGACGGTCAACCGTGCACTGCGCGAACTCACGGCCGAGGGCCGGCTCGTACGTATGCAGGGCGTGGGGACGTTCGTCGCCGAGCCGAAATCGCACTCGCCATTGCTGGCCGTCAACAATATTGCCGACGAAATCTCCGGGCACGGCCATCGCCACCGTGCCGAGGTGAAGCTGCTGCGCGAGGAACTGGCCGGCCCCGAACGCGCGCTCGCCATGGGGTTGCAGGAACGCGAGAAGCTGTTCCATTCGGTGATCGTGCACTATCAGGACAATATTCCGGTGCAGATCGAAGACCGCTTCGTCAATCCGGCCCTCGCGCCGAACTACCTGGAACAGGACTTCACCAAACTCACGCCTAACGTGTATCTCCAGCGTACGTCTCCGCTAACGTCCGGTGAGCATGTGGTCGAGGCTGTCACGGCCACGCCCGACGAGGCGCACATGCTGCAAATCCAGCGCACCGAACCCTGCCTGCTGATCCGTCGGCGCACCTGGTCCGGCAAACGGGTCGTCTCCGTCGCCCGGCTGCTGCACCCTGGATCGCGCCACCGGCTCGAAGGCCGCTTCGGAGACCCCGAGTAAGCTCGCACAGCCCCCGCCTGCGGTTCTGCGCGGGTGTCGCGGCGCGCTCGCCTCCAGGTCGCGCCGCCTCGCACCCGCCGTCCCACCCTTTCCCGTTCCGCTTCCCGTTCCGCTTCCCGGCAGCACAGCATCCTTCGTGAAAACCCTAGTTCACGGTTAGTTGTATATACAATACTGTACAACTCATTATCCGCTCAGAACCAAAGGAATCACAGTGAGCCAATTCACCCGATACCGCGACGTCACCATCCGCGCCCCGCGCGGCACGCAGCTCAATGCCAAAAGCTGGCTGACCGAAGCCCCGCTTCGCATGTTGATGAACAATCTCGACCCGGACGTCGCCGAGAATCCAAACGCCCTCGTGGTCTACGGCGGCATTGGGCGCGCCGCGCGCAACTGGGAATGCTTCGACAAGATCGTCGAAACGCTCAAGACCCTCAACGACGACGAAACGCTGCTGGTCCAGTCGGGCAAGCCGGTCGGTGTGTTCCAGACCCATGCCGACGCCCCGCGCGTGCTCATCGCCAACTCCAATCTGGTGCCGCACTGGGCCACCTGGGAACACTTCAACGAACTCGACGCCAGGGGGCTCGCCATGTACGGCCAGATGACCGCCGGGTCGTGGATCTACATCGGCAGCCAGGGCATCGTACAGGGGACTTACGAGACGTTCGTGGAGGCGGGCCGTCAGCATTACGGCGGCAATCTGAAGGGCCGCTGGGTACTCACCGCCGGTCTTGGCGGCATGGGCGGCGCGCAACCGCTGGCCGCCACGCTGGCCGGCGCATGCTCGCTGAATGTCGAATGCCAGCAGACGAGCATCGACTTCCGTTTGCGTACGCGTTATGTGGACGAGCAGGCCAAGGATCTCGACGATGCGCTCGCGCGCATTGCCCGATACACCGCCGAAGGTCAGGCGGTCTCGATCGCACTGTGCGGCAATGCCGCCGAGATTCTGCCGGCGCTGGTACGTCGCGGCGTGCGTCCGGACATGGTCACCGACCAGACCAGCGCCCACGATCCGCTCAATGGCTATTTGCCGATCGGCTGGACATGGGACGAGTACCGCGAACGCGCCCGCTCGAAGCCCGCCGAAGTCGTGAAGGCCGCCAAGCAGTCGATGGCCGTGCACGTGAAGGCCATGCTCGACTTCAAGGCCATGGGCGTGCCGACATTCGACTACGGCAACAACATCCGCCAGATGGCCAAGGAAGAAGGCGTAGCGAACGCATTCGATTTCCCCGGCTTCGTGCCCGCCTATATTCGTCCACTGTTCTGCCGCGGGGTCGGCCCGTTCCGCTGGGCTGCGCTCTCGGGGGATCCGCAAGACATCTACAAGACCGACGCCAAGGTCAAGGAATTGATCCCGGACGACGCACATCTGCATCGCTGGCTCGACATGGCGCGCGAGCGCATCAGCTTCCAGGGCTTGCCGGCACGCATCTGCTGGGTGGGCCTGGGCCTGCGCGCAAAGCTGGGACTGGCGTTCAACGAAATGGTACGCTCGGGAGAACTCTCGGCACCGGTCGTGATCGGCCGCGACCATCTGGATTCCGGCTCGGTCGCCAGCCCCAACCGCGAAACCGAAGCCATGCGCGACGGCTCCGACGCCGTCTCCGACTGGCCCCTGCTCAATGCCCTGCTCAACACGGCCAGCGGCGCAACGTGGGTCTCGCTGCACCACGGCGGTGGCGTCGGCATGGGCTTCTCGCAGCACGCCGGCGTGGTAATTGTGTGCGACGGCACCGATGCCGCGGCGGCGCGCATCGCCCGCGTGCTGAACAACGATCCGGCCACGGGCGTGATGCGTCACGCCGATGCCGGCTACGACATCGCGATCGACTGCGCCCGCGAGCATGGCCTTAACCTGCCGATGCTGGGCACGGCGAAGTAAGCCGCGCAACGACAAAAGACAAGACACTCCGACTATGTCGCATCAAGGAATTCCGTCCATGGCACAACTGTTCGTGACGCCCGGCACACTCACGCTGGCGCAACTGCGCGACGTCTATCAGAACCCGACCACCGTTACGCTCGACGAGAAGGCATATGCCGCCATCGACAAGAGCGTCGCCTGCGTCGAAGGCATTGTGGCAGAAGGCCGCACCGCCTATGGCATCAACACCGGCTTCGGGCTGCTCGCGTCGACGCGCATCGCCCACGAGGACCTCGAAAACCTGCAACGCTCGCTCGTGCTGTCGCACGCGGCGGGTGTCGGCGAGCCGCTCGACGACGCCCTCGTGCGTCTCGTCATGGTGCTCAAGATCAACAGCCTGGCGCGTGGCTTCTCGGGCATTCGCCGCAAGGTGATCGACGCGCTCGTCGCGCTGGTCAACGCCGGGGTCTACCCGCGCATTCCGCTCAAGGGCTCGGTCGGCGCATCCGGCGACCTCGCCCCGCTTGCCCATATGTCGCTGTTGCTGCTGGGCGAAGGTCAGGCCCGCTATCGCGGCCAGTGGATGAACGCACGCGAGGCGCTGGCGGTGGCCGGGCTCGAACCGCTCACGCTGGCGGCCAAGGAAGGCCTCGCGCTGCTCAATGGCACACAGGTCTCGACGGCCTACGCCTTGCGCGGTCTGTTCGAAGCGGAAGACATGTACGCGGCGGCCAGCGTTTGCGGCGCCATGACCGTGGAAGCCATGCTCGGCTCACGCGCTCCATTTGACGCCCGCATCCACGCGGCGCGCGGTCAGCGCGGGCAGATCGACGCGGCAGCGGTCTTCCGTCACCTGCTCGGTGAGACGAGTGAAGTCGGCCAGTCGCATGCCAACTGCGAGAAGGTGCAGGACCCATATTCGCTGCGCTGCCAGCCGCAAGTCATGGGCGCGTGCCTGACACAGATCCGTCAGGCAGCCGAAGTCCTCGCCGTAGAAGCGAACGCCGTGTCGGACAATCCGCTGGTGTTCTGGGAACAGGGCGACGTGATTTCCGGCGGCAATTTCCACGCGGAACCGGTCGCAATGGCGGCCGACAATCTGGCCCTGGCGCTGGCCGAAATCGGCGCACTGAGCGAGCGTCGCATCTCCCTGCTGATGGACAAGCACATGTCGCAGCTGCCCGCGTTCCTCGTGGCCAACGGCGGCGTGAATTCGGGCTTCATGATCGCGCAGGTCACTGCGGCGGCACTCGCGTCCGACAATAAAGCCTTGGCACATCCGGCCAGCGTTGATAGTCTCCCGACCTCGGCCAACCAGGAAGATCACGTCTCCATGGCCCCGAACGCCGGTAAGCGGCTTTGGGAGATGGCCGATAACGTCAAGGGCATCATCGCGATCGAATGGCTGAGCGCCGCTCAGGGCCTGGATTTCCGCGAGGGTGTGAAGTCCACGCCAGTCCTGGAACGTGCCCGCGCACTGCTGCGCCAGTCGGTTCCGTTCTACGATAAGGATCGCTATTTCGCCCCGGACATCGAAGGCGCGAGCGAACTCATTGCACAGCGGCAACTGAGCGCGCTCGTGCCGGCCGGTACGCTGCCGAGCATTTAAGTCGCGTTTGATGGTCGCCCTGCCGGGGCGAAACGAACAGTGATTCGCGCTTCGGCACCATGGCGTACCGGGTTGCCCCCTCGCATGCCGGTCCCGTCGGTTCGCCGACGGCGGCCGGTGCGCGTACAACCCGATCTCACTTGCCGCCCGCGTATGCGGGCCGGCGCATTACGCATTCAGGAGACAGCTTGAAAAACCTGCAACGCAATCTGAGCGCGCGGCACATCCGCTTCCTCGCGCTCGGTTCCGCCATCGGCACCGGCCTGTTCTACGGCTCGGCGTCGGCCATTCAACTCGCCGGTCCGGCGGTCATCCTTGCTTACATTCTCGGCGGTGCTGCCGTCTACATGGTGATGCGCGCCCTGGGCGAAATGGCCGTGCGTGAGCCGGTCTCCGGATCCTTCGGCCGTTACGCCCGCGACAATCTCGGCCCGCTGGCGGGGTTTTTGACGGGCTGGACCTACATTCTCGAAATGATCATCGTCTGTCTGGCGGACGTGACCGCGTTCGGTATCTATATGGGATTCTGGTTCCCGGACGTGCCGCAATGGATCTGGGTGCTGGGCATCGTCATGCTGATCTGCGGACTGAATCTGTGCAACGTGAAGGTCTACGGGGAACTGGAATTCTGGCTGGCACTGGTGAAGATTCTCGCCATCGCCGCCATGATCGCGGGGGGCGGCGTGATTCTGTTCGCCGGCGTGCAGATGCACGGCGAACATGCGCCGGCAGTGAGCCATCTGTGGATGCATGGCGGTTTCCTGCCGAACGGCTGGGGCGGTCTGGTGGCATCGCTGGCCGTGGTGATGTTCGCTTACGGCGGCATCGAGATCATCGGTATTACCGGCGGTGAAGCCAAGGATCCGGAGAAGGTGATTCCGCGCGCCATCAACGCAGTGCCGGCCCGTATTCTACTGTTCTACGTGCTGACGATGTGCGTGCTGATGGCGATCTTCCCCTGGACAGGCATCGGCAGTCAGGGCAGCCCGTTCGTGCAGATCTTCTCGGGTCTGGGCATCAAGTCGGCGGCAGCCATCCTCAACCTGATCGTGATTTCGGCAGCGATCTCGGCGATCAACAGCAACATCTTCGGTGCGGGGCGCATGATGTTCGGCATGGCCGGGCATGGTCAGGCGCCGGCGATCTTCACGGCGACGTCGCGTCACGGCGTGCCGTGGGTCACGGTGCTGGTGATGACCGGCGCATTGCTCGGCGGCGTGGTGCTCAACTACCTGATCCCGGAAGACGTATTCCTCATCATCGCGTCGATTGCGACGTTCGCGACCGTGTGGGTGTGGCTGATGATTCTGCTCTCGCAGGTGGCGATGCGACGCCGCCTGTCGGCCGGCCAGGTCGCGGCGCTGAAATTCAAGGTGCCGCTGTGGCCGGTGGGTCCCGCGCTCGCCATCACGTTCATGCTCTTCGTGATCGGTGTGCTCGGGTACACGGAAGACACGCGCATCGCGCTTTATGTCGGCACCGGATGGATCGTGCTGATGTCGGTGGCGTATCGATTCGGCGTCAAACCCAAGCAAGCGCAACTGCGCAACGAAATGCGTCTGGAATAAGGCTCACATGAAACGTACCTACTGGAAGCACTGCCATGTCGCGACCATGCGCGACGGCCGCTACAACGCGATCGAGGACGCCGTCATCGTCACGCACGGCGCGCGGATCGAATGGGTCGGCCCGCGCGGCGAGCGTCCGGCTTGCGGCGCGGATGAATGCGTCGATCTGAACGGGGCGTGGGTCACGCCGGGGCTGATCGACTGCCATACGCATCTGGTGTTCGGCGGCAACCGCAGCCTGGAGTTCGAACAGCGCCTGCAAGGCGTGAGCTACGCGGAAATCTCCGCGGCGGGGGGCGGCATCAAGCACACCGTGCGGCACACCCGCGACGCCACGGAAGATGCCCTCTTCGCGTCGGCCCGCAAGCGCCTGCTGGCCTTGATGCGCGACGGTGTCACCACTGTCGAGATCAAGTCGGGATATGGTCTCGATCTGGCCAGCGAGCGCAAAATGCTGCGCGTGGCGCGCCGGCTCGGGGAAGCGCTGCCTGTCACGGTGAAGACGACCTGTCTGGCGGCGCACACAGTGCCCTCCGAGTTTGCGGGCAAGGCGGACGAGTATGTGAATTACGTCTGCTCGGAGATTCTGCCGGCGTTGGCGCAAGAGCGCCTGGTGGACGCGGTCGATGCGTTCTGCGAGACCATCGCGTTTTCTCCGGCGCAGGTCATGCGCGTGATGCTGCGCGCGCAGAAGCTGAAGCTGCCTGTCAAGCTTCACGCCGAGCAACTCTCACCGCTCGGCGGGTCGAGCATGGCGGCGGAATTGGGCGCCCTGTCGGCCGATCATCTGGAGTACATGACACCGGAGGACGCGGCGGCGATGGGGCGTGCCGGCACGGTCGCCGTGCTGCTTCCCGGCGCGTTCCACATGTTGCACGAGACGCGTCGCCCGCCCGTCGATCAGTTGCGCCGTCATGGCGTGGACATCGCGGTGGCGTCGGATTTGAATCCCGGCACGTCGCCCGCGCTGTCGTTGCGCCTGATGCTCAATATGGCGTGCACGCTGTTCGGACTCACGCCCGAGGAAGCGCTGGCCGGCGTCACGCGTAACGCCGCAAAAGCGCTCGGCATGCAGGACACGCACGGCACGATCGAGGCCGGGAAGACGGCGGACTTCGTGGCATGGGAGATCGAGCGTCCCGCGGAGCTGTCGTACTGGCTTGGCGGCGAGCTGCCCTCGCGCACGGTCCGCCATGGCCAGTGGCGCGATCTCGCGAGCGCCTGAACGCCACGCACCGACAGGAGACATCCGAATGGCTACGCAATGTAAACCGGCGCCGGGCGACACGCCGATCTGGCACGGTCGTGCGGACAGCGGCGAGCGCGGCGATACCCGCCGGCTGTTTAACGTCGTGCGCGAAGTCGATGCGCGCACCGATACCGCGGCGAACGGCGCGCCGGTGCTGCTGGGCTTTGCCTGCGATGCCGGTGTCAGGCGCAATCAGGGGCGCGTCGGCGCCGCCGAGGGGCCGCAGGCGATCCGCCGCGCCTTGGCGAACCTGCCGGCGCACGGCATCGACTGCCTGTATGACGCGGGCGACGTGACATGCGATGACGACGCACTCGAAGCGGCGCAGCACGCCCTCGCGCACGCGGTTCGCCGCCAGCTCGATGCCGGGGCGCAACCGGTGGTGCTCGGCGGGGGGCACGAAATCGCCTGGGGAACGTGGCAGGGCCTGCGCGCCCACCTCGACGCCCTGGGCGATCGATCGCGTGTCCTGATCCTGAACCTGGACGCGCATTTCGATCTGCGCACGGCGCGGCCCGGCACCTCGGGCACGCCATTCGACCAGATCGCGCAGGCTTGCGAAACGGCCGGACTGCCTTTCGATTACGCCTGTCTGGGCGTGAGTCGTCTGAGCAACACGGCGTCGTTGTTCGAGCGTGCCCACGCGCTGAAAGTGACGTACGTCGAAGATACGGAAATGCAGGACCGTCATCTTGAGGAGCGTCTGGCACAGATCGATGCACTGATCGCAGACGTGTCTCACGTCTATCTGACGATCGATCTCGACGTGTTGCCCGCACCGGTCATGCCGGGGGTCTCGGCCCCGGCAGCCTACGGCGTGCCCATGCCGGTCATTGAAGCCATCGTCACGCACGTGCGCCGCTCCGGCAAATTGCGCGTGGCCGATCTGGCGGAATACAACCCGCGCTTCGACGCGCAGGGCACAGGCGCACGCGTGGCCGCCCGTCTCGCCTATCGGCTGCTCTGAATTCACTGCACCCGCTGTCTCCGGGGCATGACTTCATGTCCCGGTGTCTTTCCCGCCTCAGCCGCCTCCCCTCCTCTCTCCCGCCTGGAATTCCCGTGACCTAATACAAAGTATTAGTTTTGCTTAACTTGTTTTTGTTTTTTGGCCTCTTATCCCTACAATCGCCAGAAATTCTTATGCCGATTCACTGCCTCGCCTCAGGAAGACCTTTCTCGATCCCTGATACGCGATGCCCGGACTGGAGACACGCCGATGAAAAAGCGCGCAGACCTCGACGTCAGATCGTTGCGGATCTTCGAGGCCGTGGCGTCCGCCGGCAGCCTGTCCGGCGCCGCCGAAACGCTCGGCGTCACGCAGTCCGCCATCTCCCAGGCCATCGCACAGATCGAACAGACGGTCGGCACACGGGTGCTCGATCGCTCGCGCCGCCCTCTCAAACTCACGCCCGCGGGCCTCGCGCTCTCGCGCCACGCACGCCAGATCGTGGACGACATGGATCGCCTCATCGCGCAGGTGCAGGACGCCGACGTCGCCAGCCGCGCCGCCGTGCGCGTGGGCATGATCGACTCGTTCGCCGCAACGGTAGGCCCATCCATCGTGCGTCAGATGTCGGGCAGCACCAGCGAGTTGCTGCTCTGGTCGGGCCTCGCCAACGGACACGCGCAGGCGCTGCTGGCGCGTCAGCTCGACCTGATCGTCACCAGCGACCCGATGCACGACATGGAGCGCCTGGTGCGTCGCCCGATCTTCACGGAGCCGTTCATCGTCGTGGTGCCGAAGTCGCGGGAAAGCGATCTGGCGAACGCCGATCTTAGCGAGCTGATCCGCTCGCTCCCGTTGATCCGCTTCTCGGGTCGTTCGCACTTCGGGGCCGTGATCGAGCGTCATCTGCGACGCACGGGACATTCGCCGCGCATGCACCTCGAAATCGACACGTCGGACGTGGTGATGTCGATGGTCGCCGCCGAAGTCGGCTTCACGATCGCCACACCGCTTTGCCTGCTGCAGGGACGCGCGTCGCTGCCGCAAGTCGCTGCATTGCCGCTGCCCGGCCCCGCGCTCTCGCGCACGATCTATCAGGTATCGCGCGAAGGCGAAGTCTCGGAAATGGCATCGCAGTGTTTTCTCGCCGGCCGACTTGCGCTCGCACAGGAGGCCTTTCCGGAACTGCGCCGCGTGATGCCCTGGCTGGGCGAACGGCTGGCGCTTTGCTGATCCACCGCCCGGGGCGCCGGGCCAGATGACTCACCTGAAGTGCGCCCATCGTTCAACGCGAATAACACAACCTACAAAGGAGACACGCATGAATCTCTCACGACGCAAATTCCTTCATACCAGCGCCGCCATGTCGGCGGCGGCTGCGGCCGGCGGACTGTCGCTCCCGGGCATGGCCCGTGCCGCGGATGCCACAACGATTCAATATGGTGGCTCGGCCTGGCTGGGTCACTATCCGGCGTATCTCGCAATGAAGTCGGGCGCTTTGAGCGCCGCGGGCATCGACCAGCAGTGGCAGTCGTTCGGCACGTCGTCCGCGCGCATGAGCGCGGTGCTCTCGGGCGGCATCGACATCGCGTGCACGGGCATCGTGTCGGCGCTCGCGCTGATGGCGCGCGGCTCGAAGCACTTCTCCATCGTGGCCGTGCCGGAGAGCTTCGGCAAGGTCGAAGGTCTGTTCGTTCGCGACGGTGTGAATTCGTTGCAGGATCTCAAGGGCAAGAAGCTGGGCGTGACGTTCGCGTCGAGTGCGCATTTGCTGGTGCTCGATCTTCTGGGCAGCGCCGGTCTGTCGAACGACGTGACGGTGCTCAACGTCCCCGCGCCCGAAATTCCGGGCGCAATCCAGTCGGGGCAGATCGACGCCGCAGCGGCCTGGACCCCGCAGTTCAACCGCATCCGCGCCATGTCTGGCATGAAGCTGCTGGCCGACGATACGCAGTTCTCGCTCTACAAGAAGTACAACGTGACGCCAGGGCCGGACGTGCTGATCGTGCGCAACGCGTGGGCGGAAAAGAACGGCGAGGCCGTGCGCAAGTACCTGAAGGTCTATTTCGACGCCTGCCAGACGCTGCGCGACAAGCCGGACGAGGCCGCGCGCTCGCTGATCCCGCTCACGGGCATGTCGGCGCTCGACCAGATCGAGACGATCAAGGGTGCGGACTGGTACAACCTCGCGCAGCAGACGCAATTGCTCAAGTCGCCGGGCAACTATGCCGACGGCTTGCAACGTCTGGCCGAAATGCTCGTGACCTACAAGCAGATCGACAAGGCGCCGGCCGTACGCCAGTGGGTCAACACGTCGTATCTGTAAGCATTCGCGTGCCGGTACGCCCCCGATCGTCGTTCGATCCCGTACCGGCATATGCCTGAGGAGTCTGATTGTGAATCATCGTCAACCGTCCCGTGCCACGTTGCTGGGCGTGGGATTTGCGTCCGTGATCGTGTTTCTGCTGGCATGGGAAGCGGCCTGCCGCACCGGCATCGTCGATGCCCTGTTCCTGCCGCCGCCGTCTGCCGTCGCGGAAAAAATCGTCGCCATGATGGCCGACGGCACCTTGCTCGCCAACGTGCTGGCCTCCACCCGGCGTGTGATGACCGGCTTCATCGCCGCCACGGTCGTGGCCATTCCGCTGGGGATCGTCCTCGGCACGTCGAGTTACGCGCGCGCCGCATTCGACCCGATCCTGTCGTTCCTGCGTCCGCTGCCGTCGATGAGCTGGATTCCGCTCTCGCTGCTGTGGTTCGGCATCTCGGAGACGCAGAAGTACAGCATCGTGTTCATGGGGACGTTCGCCCCGGCACTGGTCTATGTGATCGAAGCCACGCGCAACGTCGACCCGCTGCTGATCCGTGCCGCCAGGAATCTGGGCGCAAGCCGATGGCAGGTGATGCGCGAAGTGATCCTGCCCGCGAGCCTGCCGCAAATCCTCTCTGGCCTGAAGATCATTCTCGGCCTGTCGTGGACGTGCGTGATTTCGGCAGAACTGGTCGCCGCGCGCGAGGGGCTGGGCTTTCTCATCATGAACGGCAAGGAGTTCTTCCAGACGGAAGTCGTGGTGCTCGGCATGGTCATGATCAGCGTCACCGTGCTGGTGACGGATATCGTCTTCCGCGCTATCGAGCGCAAAGTGTTGGGGTGGCAAGCATGAACGATCGCGTCGATTCACAGGCAGGGGCACAGCCGACTAAGGGGATTCAGGGGATTCAGGGGATTCAGGGGATTCAGGGGATTCAGGAGATTCAGGAGATTCAGGGGATTCAGGAGATTCAGGCGACGCAAGCGAGGCAAGCAGGCGCCCCGCCCTCCGACACGATGATCGCCATCGACGGCGTGTCGAAGCGCTACGGCGACTTTCAGGCGCTCGAGCGTGTGGACATGAACATCGCGCGCGGCGAGTTCGTGGTGTTGCTCGGCGCGTCCGGCTGCGGCAAGTCGACGCTGCTCAACCTCATCACCGGTTTCGACGAACCGACCACCGGCTCGATTCGCGTCAACGGCCGCGAGGTCAAGGGCATCGATCCGCATTGCGGCATGGTCTTCCAGCAATACGCGCTGTTCCCGTGGCTGAGCGTGCTCGATAACGTGGCCTTCGGACTGAAGATGAAAGGAATCGACAAGGCCACACGCCATGCCACTGCGCGGCGCTACATCGAGATGGTCGGTCTCAAGGGCTTCGAGGATCGTTATCCGAAGGCGCTCTCCGGTGGCATGCGCCAACGCGTGTCGATTGCCCGTGTGCTGGCCAACGATCCGGACGTGATCCTGCTCGACGAGCCATTCGCCGCGCTCGACGCGATGACGCGTCAGGTGTTGCAGGAAGAGTTGCTTCAGATTTATCAGAAGAGCGGCAAGACCATTGTCTTCATCACGCATTCCATCGACGAAGCACTGATGCTCTCGACGCGCATGGTCATCATGAGCGCGCGTCCCGGCCGAGTCGCGTGCGATATGCCGAACGATCTGCCGATGCCGCGCGACGCGCAGGTCCAGCTCTCACCGCGTTACAACGAACTCAAATCGCAAATCTGGAACACCGTGCAGACCGAAGTGATGCGCAGTCTCGAGAGTCAGGCCGCATAAGGCTGCGCAAGGATTCGGAATTTTCGGTAAGCCCCCGCATTTCATTCGTCATGTCCAATCAAGTCATTGCTTCCCGCCCTGCGCGGGACACGTTCCCCGCCTATCAGGCGGGCGCCGGCTGGAACGCCTTGCTGCCGGCGCGCGCGCCGCACACGCGAGCGCCGGCCGAGCGAAGTTTCGACGTTATCGTCATCGGTGCGGGCTTTACCGGCCTGGCGGCGGCACGCCGCGTAGCCGAGCTTCGGCCGGACGCCTCCGTGCTGGTCGTCGACGCCACGACCGTCGGCAACGGTTCGGCAGGACGCAATTCGGGATTTCTCATCAACTTGCCGCACAACACCGGCATGGGCGGTCACGGCAGCCCCCTGGAAATCGCGCGCAAGCAGATCCGGCTGTACGACATCGGCCTGAAGTGGCTGCAGGAACTCGTGACGGCACATGGCATCGACTGCGGCTGGAACCCTGTCGGCAAATACCACGCGGCCGCCACCGCCGACGGGGAGCGCCGCCTGCGCGACACTCTCGCGCAATACCGCGAATGGGGCGTGACGTACCGTGAATTGTCGCGCGACGCGTTGCGTGACGAGATCGGCACCGATTACTACGGCTATGGTTACCACTCGAACAACAACGTCTTCGTACAGCCCGCGGCGCTCATTCGCGGGCTGGCGGACAGCCTGCCGGCGAACGTCCGCCTGTGGGAGAACGAACCGGTCGTGTCGCTCGACGGCACGGGACCGTTCACCGTGACGACCGCGTCGACGCAATTGCGTGCGGGTCAGGTTATCGTCGCGAACAATGGTTTCGCCCGCAAACTGGGGCTGGCGCGCGATCGCGTCTTCACGATCTACACATACGCCGCCATGACGCCCGCCTTGGCCACCGAGGAACTGGCGAAACTCGGTCCCGCCCCCGAATGGGGTGTGATTCCGGCAAACCGTCTGGGCACGACGCTGCGCAAGACGCTGGGCGGCCGCTTCGTGGTGCGCAGCGCCTATTCGTACGAGAAGGAACGCCCGATGGCAGACGTGAGCGCCATGCTGACCGACGCCTATCGACGCCGCTACCCGCAAATGGCATCGCACAAGTTCGAGCACGTCTGGGGGGGCGTGACGGCGCTCACGCGCAACGGAGCGCTCTACTTCGGCGAGATTCGCAAAGGGTTGTTCGCGTCGCTGGGTTGCAACGGCGCGGGTGTGCTCAAAGGCAGTATGTTCGGAAAGCTGCTCGGTGAGATGGCTTGCGGGCTTCCCTCCGCGGAACTGAGCGATGCACTTGGTTTCGAGCGGCCGACGTGGCTCCCGCCGGAGCCAATCCGGCGCGTGGCCATCGTGTCGGCGATTCAGTATCAGAAACATCGGGCGGGGTTGGAGCGCTAGCGTTACCGTCCGGGAGACGTTCGTCACCCACTGGCGCGCAAGGCCCTGCCATGCGCGATGCGCTGCGTTTCGGGCAGTCTTCGACGGCTCGCCGGCACGAGATCGCATTGCAGCGGATGGACGACTCCGGTGCTCAAGCCGCCCGCCAGGAACGCGAGCAAACCGGGCAGACGCCTCATGCGTCACCCACGACGGAATGTTTCTTGCCGTCGGAGACCACGTAATCGATTGCATACGGATCGACCACGTCTTCCAGACAGCCGATGTTGGCGCGCCACATGCCAGGCATCGTGCGCGAGGCGTGAAACGGATAAATGCCGCAGTGCTTGCAGAAATAATGTTGCGCCACGCGCGTGTTGAACTGGTACAGCGTCAGCGCGTCTTCGCCGCTGAGGATGCGCAGGTTCGCCTTCGGGAAGGGGGGCGTCATCAACGCGCCCTTGCGGCGGCACAGGCTGCAATTGCAACGTGCGGCGGGTTCGACAGGCGTAACGACTTCAAAACGAACGGCGCCGCAATGGCAGGAACCTTGATGCACAGCGCACGATGTTTCCGACGAAGTTTCAGACGACATGAGGGACTCCCGGTTGGCCCGCACCGGCGGCGCGGTCGCTCATAGCGTTATAGCCTAATCGTTATCCCCGTTTGTATCACCGTGTATTTCCCCACCGTTCCGATACACGACATTGCCGAAATGCTCCTGCAAGGTCGTGCCGGTCGATTTCGCCATCAAAGCCCGGTTGGTGGCCACCCAACCGCAGTGAACATCCCGGCTAACCCGCCTCCATCTCGTGCTGGTTGCACAGCGCATCGAAGTTGTGCGCCAGATCCGCCAGCGACACCGCGCCCAGGCGGGCAACGAGGATCGCCTCCGCCTCGCGCAATGCACTGTCGAGCGCCGCGTTCACCGCGCGTTCGACGGCGCACCCCGGGTTGTCGCTTTCCACGCCGATAGCAAATATACTCGGGCCGCCCACGGCGCGATGGACGTCGAGCAACGTGACCGTGCTCAGGTCGCAAGCGATGGTCCATCCGCCGCCGTGCCCCTTGCCGGAACGCACGTAACCGGCGTCGCGCAGGCCCGCCATCGTGCGCCGCACCACGACCGGGTTCGTGCGCAGCATCCTGGCAAGTTGCCCGGACGTGAACGGGGCGTCATGCCGCGCCATGTGCAGCAGCACGTGGAGCATGCGCGAGAGTCTGCTGTCGCTTCTCATGGGAGGCTTCGTTGGCCGTCGATCATCGCGCGTCAAGCGCCTGACGCGCGAACCACGCGTGAATCAATCCACTCTGGAAAAACCGCACCGGCCGGTCGAATCCGCCCTCCTGGAGGATGTCGTCCATCGCCTCGGGAGGCATCACCGCCACCTGCGAACCGTAGATGGCCTTCGCCCGCTCGCGCGCCTGCGCAGACACGGACATCATGTCGAACCAGACCTCGAGCAGGCGCTTGCCGGCCTCGGACCCCATATCGCAAGCCAAATCGGCGCTCGCGAGCAGGCCGCCCGGACGCAGCCGGTGTGCAATGTCCCGGAAAAAGACGCGACGCTGCGCGGAATCGGTGACGAACTGAGAGACCAGAATCGCGGTCGCCGCATCGAATGCCTGCCCTTCGGCCAGCGAATCGAGAAACCCCTGATGGAATAAACAACGCGAAACGATGCCCAGCGTCCGGGCCTTGCCCCGAAAGACGTCCAGCATCGGCCCCGACGGTTCCACCGCCGTGAAGCGCCACCCGGGATGGTGCTCGGCAAGCGCCAGAATCTCCGCCCCGGTACCCGCGCCGACGCACAACACATGCGCATCATCCGGCAACGGCGCGAAAACGCTGTCCAGCACCAGTTGCAGCGCATCGCGCAACGGCGCCATCGCACTCCACGTCTGGTCGTACGTTGCGGCATGCTCATCGAACATGGCAATCGTGTCCTGCGGCATGAGCGGCTTCATCGGTCCTTCACTTATGTAACTTTTGAAGTTTCATTATGCCGCGATTCGTCGCCGCGAAGCAAGCGCGCCGGGCAACGCTCCATGGCCGCGGCAGGGACCTCCAAAAATTGAGGGGTGGTGCTAAATATTGGCGTCCGGAAGTCGTTATCGCTCTTGATCGCCCCCGGTTTCCTTACCGGGGCTTACAAAGACAACCGGACGACACGCCCCCGATGACGTCTATCAATACGGCCACCCAACTTCTTTCGCTGACGAGCGCCGGCATCGCATCGCGCGCTGCGGCCGCGAGCGGACTCAATGCTTCGAGTACGACGGCCAACGACGTGGCCGGCCCGACGGATTCGACGCGAGTCACGCTCACGCAAACGCCGCCCGTTGCCCATTGGCCGGCGTACGCACAGCCGGTCGCCAACGGCGCGGTGCTGACCTGGCAACGGGTCCCCTCGGACGCGCTCTCGCTGCTGATGTCGGGCAATATGTCGACGTCCTCCCTGGGCAATCGGCTCGACCGGATCGGCTCGACCCTGCTGTCGGCCATCGCGTCGGGGGCAACGTCGTTCTCGCAAACGGTCTCGCGCTCGACCTCGGCCGCCCCTGCGACCGAGACCGATCTGGCCCTGCAACAGGCGAAACTGCGATCGGGCGCGGATAACCGGTTCGCGCTTTCGATCACCACGGCGAGCGGCGCACAGGTCACCGTCAGTATCGGCAGCAGCGATAGCGACGTGAATGGCCTGTCCGTCGAGTTCTCTGTCACGAAGGGCGCGCTCACAGACGCCGAACGCGAGCAGCTTGGCAAACTGGGAGACGCGTTCCAGCAAGCGATCGACGGTCTCGCCAAACAGCCGCCCGCCATCGATTTCAGCGGATTGACCGGCTTCGACACCGCGCTGCTCACCTCGGTCGATCTGTCGGCGACACTGGGCGCCAACGGCAAGACGCCCCAGACCGTCGCCTTTCATGCAGACGCCACGCAGCGCACGATGCACGTCGAGGGCGCAACCGGCAAGTTCGACGTAAACGTCGATCTCACGAATCTGCAAGCGTTCGGCAGCCCGAAAGCGCAGAAGGCCTCACTCGACGCATGGCTCGACCGTTTCGACGCCGCGCAGACCCGCGGCAATGGCGACGCGGCGCTCATGAGCCTGTTCAAGGCAGCGTTCAGCGGCCTCAACACGCACTACCCGCCCGCCGCCACGCTGCCGCGCATTGCGCTCAGTCACGCCGACAAGTCGGTACTGAGCGGACTGGCGGACTTCAGCGCGTCGATTTCCCAGACGCAGACGTCGCCGAACCCGATGCGTCCGTCCGAAGTCGACGGTTTCGACTACCGGATTTCGCAGAGCACACAGATCGGCGGCCCCAACAGCCTGAACCGCACCATCGACCAGCAGACGCAAGCCACACTCAGCGCAAGCTATCACCGCTCCCTCTGGGCCGGCGTGCCGCTCGACCTGAGAGACGATCCGAAGACGCAGAACTACGAGTACGTCAAAGTGGAGGACTCGGCAAAGAGCGCTGTCGAAGTGGGCTATCGGGACGGCTTGCTGACGCACGCCGGCGCGAGCCGCTCCGCCAGTCAGACGACCCGGGTCCAGCGCTACGAAATGGCGAAACTGGTAAGCGATGTGACGACACCGGTATCGGCCTCGGACAGCAGCAATCTGATGACCCTGCTCCAGTCCATCACGCAGAACGACATCGCGCGCGCGGCCAAACCGTCCGCCAGCGCGACGCACGACGATGACGACGACTCCCCGGCGCTCGCCGATGTGCGCCGCCGCACCGTGCTCGAAGCCGGTCCGGCGCATCTGGGCGCGGCGTCCGAAACGTAATCGGCAAAGACTGCGATTTCCCGGCCCGCGACCGCCTCACTGCGTCTTGGCGTCTCGGCGTCTCGGCGCCGCGGGAGTAAGATGTCAGGCAAATACCGACGAACCACGGGGGATTTCCGGTGCGCTTTACAGCCTGATGGCAGAAACGACAGACGAGACAAGTCCTACTTCATCCAATCAATGCGCCGCGGCGTCGCTCGTCGATACCGACCTGCCCGCCCGCCTCGACCGCCTGCCCTGGGGACGATTTCACACGCTGATCGTCGTCGCCCTGGGCGTCACGTGGCTGCTCGACGGCCTGGAAGTCACCCTGGCGGGTGCCGTCGCAGGCGCGCTCAAATCGAGCCCCTCACTCGCCCTCACCAACGCCCAGATCGGCCTTGCCGGCAGCGCTTATATCGCGGGCGCCGTGCTCGGCGCGCTCGGCTTCGGCTGGCTGACCGACCGGCTCGGGCGTCGCAAACTCTTCTTCGTCACGCTACTGCTGTACGTTGCCGCCACGGCCGCCACCGGGCTGTCGTGGAGCTTCACCAGCTTCGTCGTGTTCCGCTTCCTCACGGGCGCGGGCATCGGCGGCGAATACACCGCGATCAATTCCACGATTCAGGAATTCACACCGGCCCGCGTGCGCGGCTGGACGGATCTCGTCATCAACGGCACTTTCTGGGCGGGCGCCGCATTCGGCGCGGCGGGATCGCTGGTGCTGCTCGATCCCGGCGTGCTGCCACCGGACTGGGGCTGGCGGGTGTGCTTCTTCATTGGCGCAACGCTCGGACTCGGCATTCTCCTCATGCGCATGTGGGTCCCGGAGAGTCCTCGCTGGCTAGTGCTTCGGGGCCATACCCGCGAAGCCGAGGCCATCGTCCACGGTATCGAACAGTCCCTGCGCCGGCGCGGGCACGCGATTCCCGATACTGCCGCGCCGCGTCTCCAACTGCATGCCCGGCACGCCACGCCGCTTCACGAGGTCTGGCACACGCTCATGCACACGTACCGCCGCCGCTCCCTCGTCGGACTCACGCTCATGATCGCGCAGGCGTTTTGCTACAACGCGATCTTCTTCACGTATGCGCTCGTGCTCACCGACTTCTACGACGTACCGGCCGCGAACGTCGGCTGGTACCTGCTGCCGTTTGCGGCGGGCAATGTTCTCGGGCCAATCGCGCTCGGACACTGGTTCGACGTTCTCGGCAGACGCGTGATGATCTGCGCAACCTATGCCGTCTCGGGGGTATTGCTCGCGCTGAGCGGCTGGGCCTTTGCACAAGGCTGGCTGAGCACGCATACGCAGACGCTCGCGTGGTCGGTCATCTTCTTCTTTGCCTCGGCGGCGGCCAGTTCGGCGTACCTTACCGTGAGCGAGAATTTCCCGCTGGAAATTCGCGCGCTGGCGATTGCCGTGTTCTACGCCATCGGCACGCTGCTCGGCGGCGTGGCCGGTCCGGCGCTTTTCGGCTGGCTCATCGACACGCACCGGCGCGCCGACGTGTCCGTGGGTTATCTGATCGGCGCGGCGTTGATGCTTCTGGCCGCGGCCGTGGCGGCGCGCTGGGGGATCGCCGCGGAGCGCCGCTCTCTCGAATCGGTCGCCGCGCCGCTCTCGCTGCACTCGGCGCGGCGCGATCCTCCCTGAGCGGGCGCTCGCGTCAGTTGCCCTGCCCGCGCGCCGGGACAGCGACCTGCGCGTCGCGCCGGCGGTACCACACCGCGTAGACGACAGACAGCGCGACCACGAACGGCACGCCGTAGACCAGCGTCATGCGGAACTCGCTCGTGAAATACGTCGTAACGAGCGTTGCCACCATCAGCAACGCGCCGGCCAGACTCGCGTAGGGATAGCCCCACATGCGAAACGTCAGCGACGTGGCGTCGTGCGCACGGCGGAAATACAGATGCGTGACGAAAATCATCAGCCACGTGAACATCGCGCCGAACATCGAGACGGACATCATCAGCGTGAACGATGCCTGCGGCGCCATCACATTGAGCGCAACGGCCAGTGCGATACCGATGGTCGAGAGCATGAGCGCCGGGACCGGCACGCCATTGCGGCTGAGTTCGCCAAAACGGCGCGGCGCATAACCCGCACGCGAGAGCGAGAACATCATGCGCGTGGTGATGTAGAGCTGGCTGTTCATGGCCGAGAGCGCCGCCACCAGAATCACCAGGTTGATGACGCCCGCCGCGCCTGGAATATGCGTTGCGGCCATCACCTTCACGAACGGGCTGCCGTCTTCCCCCGCCGCGTTCCACGGGACAATGGCAAGCGTGAGCGCCAACGTCAGCAGATAGAAGAACACCAGACGGAACATCGTCGCGCGGAACGCCCGGGTAATCGCGCGCTGCGGGTCCTGTGCCTCGCCCGCGGCCACGGCGATCATCTCGATGCTCAGATAGCTGAAGATCGATACGATCACGGCGACCCACATGCCCCATGCGCCCTTGGGAAAGAAGCCGCCGTGCGCCGTGTAGTTCGCCACACCGACCCCGCTTTGCGGCGGCGCGCGGAAAACGATGTACGCGCCGAGGATGAGAAAGGCGACGATAGCCGCGATCTTGAGCATCGAGAACGCATACTCGACCGCGCCGAAGACCTTCACGCTTGCCGCATTCACGGCGATGAGCCCTGCCGAGAAGCCCACGATCCAGTACCACCCCGGCACGGCCGGGAACCAGTATTTCATGTAGACGGCAATGGCCGTGACTTCGGTGCCCACGGCGAACACGATCGACGACCAGTAGCCGTAGCGCACCAGAAACCCCGCCAGCGGGCCGATGTAGTGCTCGGCATAGGCGCCGAACGATCCGGAGGTCGGGTGCGCGACCGTCATCTCCGCAAGACACCCCATCAGCAGCAGCGCGATCGCCCCCCCGATGGCGTAACTCAGCAGCACGCTCGGGCCCGCAAAACCGATGGCGAACGCGCTACCCAGAAACAGGCCGGTGCCGATGGCCCCGCCAATGGCGATCATCGATAACTGTGCGCTGCTCAACCCTCGGTGCAGCCCTTTTTCTCGCTCGACAATGCTGCCGAAGCCCGGTTGTGTCGTACTCAAGATCGTCTCCTGTGAATCTGAAGTATGGGGAATTCGTGGTTAATTCGTATTCAAAAGGTATGTTCGATACCGATGCCCGCGCCGCGGTAGTGCACGCCCGGCGGGGCATTGCCACCCGCAAAGTTGGGACGCGGCGAAAAGCCATAGCTGCCCCACGCCCGGTTGATGACCTGGTAGTAGGCGACGTACACGTCGGTCCGTCTGGAAAAGTCGTAGCGATACCCGAGGTTGAGTTGGGTGGCGCCGAGATCGTCGGCATTGCACACCGCGCCGCCAGCGCGCGAGCACGTGCCATTCATCGCGTAGCCGCCGCCCAACCAGACGGAATGCCGCCCGCCGCCGAAGAAGTGCTGCACCATCGCGTAGAACGCGTCGCGTCGATAGCGGTTGAGATTGCCCGTCGTGCCGTCGTCGGTGCGATAGGCCAACCGGTCCCAGCCCACGACCCATTTCGTCTGTGCGTAGGTGAAGACGATGAGGACCTTGTGAGCATCGTCGGTCGAGCCGGTAGCGCGCGAACCGGCGTTCGACGGATTCGCGCTTGCCGGTGCGCCCAGCCACGCCAGGCCGAAATAGTCCTTGTGCAACTCGTAGGCATAGCGCACGCGCAGCGGGCCGCTCACGTACTCCAGTCCCGCGCCGAAAATCTGCGGCGAAATCTCGCCTGCCGGGGTGCCGACCCTGCCGTTCGAGAGCGAGTACGAGAAGCGCAATTGCAGCCCTGCCCACTCGGGTGTCCAGTATTGCAGCGTGTTGCCCTGACGCCGGTTGAACGTGGCGTCCGACGCGTTGTTGACCCGCCCTGACTGCGTCGTGGTGTTCGGTACGTTAAAGCCCGGATTGCTCAGGATCGTGCTCAGGTCGCCCGTGTAGGGGTTGCGCACGGGAGAGCCAACGGAAAGCGTCGACCACTGATACGGCGTATCCCAGTTGCCAAGAAACGCCGTGCCGAACGGTCCCTTCAGGCCGACATTCGAATTGCGCCCACCGATGGAACCGGTGGCCTTGCCGTCGATTGAGACCGGGGTCTCGATCTGCCAGATGGCGGCATAGCCATCGCCAAGATCCTCCTTGCCGCGCATGCCGAAATACGAAATGCTCGAGAGCATGCGCGTGCCGCTCATCGCCGGGGCGTCGATCGCGCCCGCGGGCGCCTGCGCCGGACGCGGTGCCGATGCCGGCGTCTGACGCCCGCTTACACTGACCCAGTCCGTCATCGGCGTGAGGTGTCCGTAGATTTGGACTTGCGCCTGAGATAACTCGCAAGCGCCCATGCCGAACGCCATCGCCGGCAGGGCACCCGGCGTGCACGCGCGGGCGCGCGCCGTCCAGTGAGCGCCATCCCCCCCACGACGCTCAAGGCGCTCAGGGTGAGCACCTCGCCGGCGAGACGTCAGATACCGCAACGCGCCGCGCATCGTGGATCAACCCGGCAACGTGAAGCCACAAGCGGCCAGCTGCGCATGCAGCTGCTCGTGCTGCTCGTCCGAGAGCCGCGAAAGCGGCGCACGTACCTGCGCCCACGCCGCGTCGTCGCGATGCGACGCCAGCACGGCCTTGAGCGCCGGGATCATCGGGAACGACTGGACGATGCTGCGAACGGCATCGGCCTGCGCCTGAAGCGCCGCGCCGGTGTCGTCCGCCCACTCGCGGCACAAGCGTGCAATGACCTCCGGATTGATGTTGACCGTCGCGGAAATGCAGCCCTTCGCGCCTCTGGCCGATGCACGCGTGATCAGCGACTCCGACGCGGGAAAAATACCGAAACCGGGAAAGGCGTCGAGCATCGCGCTGAGGTTTTGCCAGTCGCCCGAGCTGTCCTTGATGCCGGCGACAGTGCGGGGGAAGTCGCGAATCAGGCGTTCGATGACGGGCAACGTGATCGGCACGCCCGAGAGCGCGGGAATGTGATACAGGTACAGCCGCAAACGCGCGTCGCCGACCTGTTCGATAACACGTGCGTAATAGTCATACAGACCGTCGTCGGAGATGCCTTTGTAGAAGAACGGCGGCAACATCAGTACGCCGGCGCATCCGTGCGCTACGGCATGACGCGTGAGCGTCACCGTCTCCGGCAGCGAACAGCAGCCCGTACCGGGCAGCATGCGCCGCGTATCGAGCCCGTTGTCGACCAGCAGGTCGAGTAACGCCATACGCTCGGCCAGTCCAAGCGAATTCGCTTCGCTGTTGGTGCCGAACGGCGCCAGACCCACGCCGTGCGAGAGCAACCATGCGCAATGCGAGACAAAACGGGGGGCATCCGGCGTCAGATCCGCCTGAAACGGCGTGACGACGGGCGCAAACGCCCCGGTCAATTCGTGATCGACCATGACAGTTCCTAGTAGGGAGAAAGAGAGGTTCGTCGCGACCCGCGCCGGGCACTCATCGCACGCGCTCGGCGCTTCAGGCAGACGCGGCCCCGATCAGGGCGATGGGTTGAGTTCGTGCAGGAATTGCAGGATTTCGCGGCCGAGCGAGTCGTCGCCGGTGTCGATGTGGGCCACGATGGAGGTGTGGTTGTGATCGCGCACCTGGACGAAGCGCTGCGCACGCGCGTCGCGCACGGACAACCGGTGGCAGAACTCCAACGCATAGGTATCGAGATGGGGATTCTCGAACTCCGCGACGACGGTCATCACCGGAACGGGCATCGCCTCGGCATGTGCCATCGGCGCATCCGACGCGTAACGCGCCGGGTCCTCGCCGTAGTACGCCACCACCCCTGGAGCGTTCGGATTGTCCGGCAGCACGTCGGCACGCAGCCGCGCGCTGATGAGGACAGCGCCAGCCACCTCAGGCGTTGCCGGTCGTACACGCGGATCGCAGAGATAACTCGCAACGTGCGATCCGCCGGCCGAGTGCCCGATCAGCAACACGCGCGACAGGTCCGCGCCGCCCTCGCCCGCATGCGCGTCGAGATTCGCGCGAATCCAGGCCATGGCCAGTGCGATGTCCTGCGCGCCGCCGGGAAACGGGGCCTCGGGCGCGAGACGATATTCCACGTTCACGGCAATGCAGCCATGACGTGCGAAATACCGCGGCACGTTGCCGTAGATCTGCGTGTTGGCGTTCCGGTCGCCTCGCACGAAGCCGCCGCCATGTACGAACACGACCACCGGGGCCCGACCGCGCGCCGCGCCCGCTCCGGGCGTTGGCCGATAGACGTCGAGCCGGTGGCGGGCATGCGGGCCGTACGCCAGATCGCACTCCACGGCGAAGCCATCGGCCGGCGCCCTGGCCAGCAGCGGCGTATAGACGTCGAGCACGGCGCGCCGGCCCGCGGCAATATCCTCCACCCAGCGCGGACCGAGCCCGCGCATCAGGCCGCGTGCGGCCAGCCAATCGATCGGCGCCGGTGTGGCCAACGTTTGCCCGTCCATCAATACACTCCCATCAACTGCGAGAGCTGCGCAATGTACCCGGCGTAGCGCGGGTGCTGCTTGATCGTCTGCGGCGAGCGCGGACGCGGCAGATCGATCGCCACCTCCTGCTCGACCTTGCCCGGACGCGCCGACATCACGATCACACGATCCGACAGGAACACCGCCTCCTCGATGCTGTGCGTGACGAGCAACACCGTTTGCCGGTGCTCCTGCCAGATGCGCAGCAATTCGACGTTCAGGTTGTCGCGCGTGAGCGCGTCGAGTGCCCCGAACGGTTCGTCCATCAGCAGCACCTTCGGTTCGAGCGCAAGAATCTGGCCGATCGACGCGCGCTGACGCATCCCGCCGGACAACTCATGCGGATGGTGATCCGCGAATTGTGCAAGCCCCAGCATTTCGAGCAGCGCCGCGACGCGCGGCTCGCTCTTCTCTTTCGGAATCTTGCGAAGCTGGGTGCCGAGCATCAGGTTCTGCCGCACGGTGAGCCACGGCAGCATGTTGCTCGACTGAAAGACGACGCCGATCTCCGGCAAGGGCTGCGATACGCGCTGGCCGCCCACGCGCACTTCGCCGCCGTCGTGCGGCACGAGTCCCGCGACGATACGCAGCAACGTGCTCTTGCCGCAACCGCTCGCGCCGAGTATCGACACGAATTCCCGGTCCGCAACGGACAACGAGACATCCTCGAGAATCCTGACAGGCGCGGCCTTGCGTTGCCTGGCTGCGAAGGCCTTGTCGACATGACGCACTTCGATCATGGTGTCGGCTGGCGGCGCGGACGCGGCCGGGGCGCCGGAGGGCGACGCTGTCGCGGCGCGCGTGCCATGAAGGGGCGTCACGGCGTTCGGCTTCGCGTCGGTCATGTGGGTCATGTTCGTGATGTGGGTGACGCCGTTCATACGTTGATCCCCCGCCACCAGACGAAGCGCGCGAGGCGCTCGATGACCCAATACAGCACCACGGCAAGCAGCGTCACCATCAGAATGGCGGCGAACATGACGTCGGTGCGAGCGGCAGCCGACGCGAACACGATCAGGTGTCCAAGCCCTTCTTCCGAACCGATGAACTCGCCGACGATGGCCCCGATCACCGCGAGCGGCATCGCGATTTTCAGACCGTCGGCGAATGCCGGCAGCGCCGCCGGCAGATACAGACGCCAGAAGGTGTCCCACGGGCTCGCCCCGAGCGCGCGGAAGTGCTCGTCGAGATTGCGCGCCACGCAGGCGAGTCCGCCCATCGTCGCCACCACCACGGGGAAGAAGGCAAACAGGAACGTGGATGCCAGTTTCGAGGCGAAGCCATACCCGAACCACACGATCATGAGAGGCGCGAGCGCGATCTTCGGCATGCTTTGCAGCGCAGTGACGAGCGGATACAGCGTGCGACGCGCAAACGCGCTGTAGCTGATGACCACGCCGATCACGAGGCCGCCCAGCACGGCCGCAACGAAGCCCGTCAACACTTCGACGGTCGTCACCCAGGTATCCGTGAGCATCTGCGGATGCACTTCCCATGCCGCGCGAAAGATGCCCGACGGGGGCGGCATCAGGTACGACTGCACCTTGAAATACGTCACGGCCATTTCCCACAGGGCGAGCAATACGCCCCAGAACACGATCGTCTGTGCGATGCGTTTCATTCGAATGTCTCCTCCGGTTGCCGATTCTGCGATCGGCCATGGGGCCTGTTGGCCCATTGACGAGCGCGCTATGCCTTGCCGCCCGACTTCTCCTTGACCATGCCCGGCGGCGGCGGCACGACGAAGCGCTCGAACCGGAACCGGTCGAAGCTCTCGATGTTGCGCTCCCAGACCTTTGCCTCGTACGGATGCTCGGCGTCGATCTGCGTCATCTCGCAATACAGTTCGACGTTGTTGCCGTCGGGATCCTTGAACACGAGGAAGTAGTTCGCACCGGGACCGTGGCGGCCGATGCCGCGCACGATCTCGACGTCATGCGCACGCAGCACCGCCACGGCGTTCTCCATCTCCTCCACGCTATCGACCAGATACGAAAAATGCTCCATGCCCGGCCGGCTGTAGCGCGGCAGGTCGTCGATGTCGGGCGAGTTTTTCGGGATTTGCGAGAGCGCCAGATCGTGGTGGTCGCTGCCCGCGCGCAAAAACACCATCTGATCGTCGATCCAGTCGGAGACCGTGAGGCCGAGCACTTCGGTGTAGAACCTCACCGACTTCTGAATATCACGCACGACCAGCACGAGGTGTCCGAGTCGTTTCGGGTTGAGCCGGGGTTTGGGGCTTGTCATCTGCACTCCTTGCATTGCATCGGTTCGGGTCCGTTTCCGTTCGACCGGGAGCCCGTTCGGCACGGGTTCGCCGCTCACTCGACGAACTGGTTGGTATAGATGTCGGTCGCTTTGAGCGTGGGCGCCAGATGGAAAGCCTCGCGCACGAATCTGGCGGTGGCCTCCATGCGCGGCACCGGCAGCCAGCCCGGCTTGTGTCCCTTCGTCTCGCGATCCCCCTCCAACGCGCCGATCTGACGGATCTGTTCGACCATGACCTGCTTGTCGAGCATGGGGTATTGCGAGGCAATCACGCCCGCCGACGCCTCCGGGTTATCGCGCATCCACGCATAGCCGCGATAGGTCGCCTGCACGAAGCGGCGCACCACGTCGGGCTTTTGCTCGATCATCTTTTCCGTGGTGACAATGCCGTTGCCGACCATGTCCAGACCGAAGTCGCGATACCGCAACGATCCGATCTCGCGCCCCTGCTTCGCGGCCAGCGACTTGAGCACGGGAAGATTCGCGCCTTCCCAGCATTCGGTAAGATCGACGCGTCCTTGCAGGAACGACGGATTGATCGTCGACGGATCGAGGCGCAGCAGCTTGATCGACGTCGGCGGCAGACCGTTGGCTTGCAGCCAGGCGGGTACGATGTTCTGCAACGGCGACGCGCCACCGCCGCCCATCGACATCCCCTTGAGGTCGGCCGGCCCGGCGATCTTTCGCCCGGGCTTGGCCAGATAGCAGATCGCGCCGGGCCATACGGTGTTGATCGAGCCGACCATCTTCGTCTTGCCGCCCTGCGCGCGGTTGAGCATCACGCTGATCGGATCGCCGTAGCCGAACTCGAACAGCCCCTGATCGACTTCGTTGACCGTGCGCTGCCCCCCGTGACCGACGATGGCCGAGACCTCCAGCCCCGCCTCGCGGTAGTATCCCTTGTTGATCGCGACGAGCACGCCGCCAGTGCTGCCCTGCGGCAGCCACGAGAGGTTGAACTTCACCTTCTCCTGGGCGGCGACAGGGCTCGCCCACAACGCCATCGCACCGATGGTGCCGACGGCGCCGGCCCATACACCGGCCCATACACCGGCCCATACACCGGCCCATACACCGGCACATACACCGGCATATACGCGCGCCGCCCACCGGCGTCTGGTCCACTGCCACTGCTGCATTGCTGTCTCCTTCCGGCCGCCCCATGAGCGGCCCTTGTTATTTGCGCTGTGCCACGACACGGTTCTCGATGGCGCCAATGCCTTCGATGCCCGCCACCATCACGTCACCCGCCTTGAGATACACGCCGCGTCCCATACCGACGCCCGTCGGCGTGCCCGTGGCGATCAGGTCGCCGGGCTTGAGCGTCAGAATGTCGGACAGGTAGGCGATCTGCTCTGCAATGTTGAAGATCATTCCTGCCGTCGTGTCGTTCTGCATCGTTTCGCCGTTCACAGACAGCGTCATGCGCAGATTCTGGGGGTCGCGAATGACGTCGCGCGGCACAAACCACGGCCCCAGAGGAGCGAAGGTATCGAAACTCTTGCCGCGAAACCAGTCGTGCGTGAACGGATAGTCGGTGCGGCGGTTCAGATCCCGGGCGCTCACGTCGTTGATGACGGTGTAGCCCGCGATCCACTCATGCGCCTGCGCGGCCGGAATATGGCGCCCGGGACGGCCGATCACCACGGCCAGCTCGACCTCCCAGTCCACGCGCTCGGCATTCGGCGGAAGCACGACGTCCGTGCCGCTCGCCGTCACGCTCGTCTCCGCTTTCATGAAGATGTATGGCGAGCTTTCGCTGCGCGGCGCGAGTTTGGTGCCCATTTCCGCCGCGTGCTCGTAAAAGTTGGATGCCGTCGCAAAAATCCGTCCCGGCTGATACGGCACGCACAGCCGATACTCGCCGCTGACCAACGCGCCGACCCTGGCCGGCACGCCCGCTTCGATGGCGCGGCGCACCGCCGCACAAACCGCCTCGCCGTGGACGTACCAGTCCGATAGCAGCGCCGTTAAATCCCGTGATGCCGTGACACCGTCCTCGGCCCCGGCGCCCATGTGATCGAGAACGGCCTCCAGATCGTACAGACGTCCGTGTTGCACCAGCGCCGTGCGACGTGCCGCGACCGCGCCCGGGACCAACGATTCATAAGTTGCGATTCCAAACCAGCTCACGCCTATCTCCTTGTCTTCCCTCGGGGAACCGATGTCGCGTCCGCGCATCGGCTGTCTTTTTGATTGCTATGTTCAAACACAATACATAGCATATGTATACATAGCAACAGATTTGTATTTTATTTTTTAATCCATCCGAACGAGGCGATTAACCTTCGATGAACTCCGTGAATTCCAGGAACGGCACACCCTTGCCGCTCGATCTGCTCAATCTCATTGCGCTCGAACCGCTCGCCCGTGCGCAGTTGTTCGCCGCTGGCCTGCGGCTTCACGACGTCGACGCGGCGGACCTGCGCCTCGACATGCCCGGCATGTCCGACATCGCCAGGCGCATTCGGGTCGTGCTCACCAATGGCACCACCGGTCTGAGCGCCGCACAGATGGATGCGCTGCCGCAGCTCGGGCTCGTGTGCGCCTTCGGCGCCGGGTACGAGCGCATCGACGTAGCCGCGGCGGCCAGGCGCGGTATCGCCGTCGCGCATGCACCCAACACGAACGGCGAAACCGTGGCCGATCACGCGCTGGCGCTGATGCTCGCGGTATCGCGCGGGCTCATCACGCTCGATCGCGCCGTCAAAGCCGGAGGCTGGGCGAAACATCGCGCGCCGCGCCCGACACTGCACGGCGCACGGCTCGGAGTCGTCGGCCTGGGCAACATCGGTCACGCTATTGCGATGCGCGCCGAGGGCTTCGGGATGTCCGTCGGTTATCACGCACGCACCGTTCGCCCCGGGTGCCGCTGGCAACACTTCCACACCATCGGCGAACTGGCCGATGCGAGTGACTTCCTCGTACTCGCGTGCCCCGGCGGTCCCGCGACACGGCATCTCGTCAATGCCGAGGTGCTGGCGCGACTCGGGGCCTCCGGATTTCTCGTGAACGTGGCGCGCGGCAGCGTCGTCGACACGTCGGCCCTGATCGAAGCGTTGTGCGACGGCGTCATCGCCGGTGCGGCACTCGACGTTTTCGAGGACGAACCGACGGTGCCTTCGGCACTGCGCATGCTGGAAAACGTGGTGCTCACGCCTCACGTCTCTGGCCGCTCGCCTGCCGCGTTGCAGGCACAGGTCGACTTGCTGCTGGCCAATGTCCGCGCGTATCTGGCAGGCGCGCCGTTGCCGGCTGCCGTCAACGCCACGGCACATCGCAAAGCGCAGGAATAAAAAGGAAGCGGGCAACCGGGAGACCATCGGAGGTTGCCCGCTTCAACACTTCACGCTTTGGAGGCCCTGTGAAGTCGTTCGCAAGGACCGTGGGACGCGCTCGGCCTTATTACCTGGGTGCCTACGTGCCCACGCGATTTACCGTGCCGGCCAGGGCTTCGCCGGCGCCCCCATCACCGGCTCGCCCAGCAGCGGGCTCGACAGTGCGTAGGCACCGTTCTCGGTGAAAGCCCACATGATGTTGCGGTCGTATTCGGTGTACATCGCAAATACGCCCTTGCCCAGCGTGTAGACCGGCAGTTCCGTCTCGTCCGCCAGCCCCGGCACGAAATAGCCGGCGATGCGCGGTTTGGCGGGGTCCTTTACATCGAAGATCTGCACGCCGGCGTTGTAGTACGAATACGGCACGATGCCCTGACGCCAGGTCCCGGGCTGACCGATCGAATTCGAACGTTTCGGGCCGTAATTGCCGCCGCGCTGACAGAAGCTCGTGAACGGGGCGCCTTGCGGGATTTCCGGCTCCGGCAGCTTGGCCGCGACCTTCATCTTCGCGGGATTGCGGGCGTCGACGACGAAGATGTCCTTGAACGGCTCGTAGCAATCGCGGTTCATCGGATAGCCGCTGGTGAATACATAGCCTGTGCGCTCGTACTGGCTCACGTCGGCGTTGTCGTACTCCGTGCCCGCGAAGCTCGGTGCCGTATTCACATTGCCCATCACCTTCGGATGCGCCGGATCGGACAGATCGAACGACCACAGTCCCAGACCTCCCATTGCGCCGAAGCCCACCTTGCCGCCCTGTTCCAGCGGCTTGGGCAGGAAGATCGGCATGCGCGAGCCCATCCACGACGTGCGATTGCCCGCGCGCGGATTTTGCAGATAGGCCTGCTCGTGTTCAGGGTCGCCGAGAATCTGACCCGGCACCGAGATCTGCGAGACGAACTTCGGATTGGCGGGGTCCGACATGTCCCATATCTGATAGCCCGGCGAGTAGAGATAGTTCGGGTATTCGGTGAGCGCGTAGCTGTCGTCCGGTGCGGACGAGAGAATCATGTACTTGCCGCCGTAGAACTCGGGGGAGTCGAGCGAGCCCGAACCCTGTTGCTGGCCGACCGGGGCGTCCGGATGCCGGTAGTCGGTCGTGCGCGTGGCGATCAGCTTCCAGTCGGACGGCAGCGGGCCGTCCATGACGAACACCTTGAAGCCTTTGAGCGAGTTGTAATTGCGTTGCGCAGCGACCTTGTCCGGCTGCTTCGACTTGTCGCGCATCAGGCCGTAGCGGCCGATCTCGAACGACGCGACGAGGATGGGCTTGCCGAGCTTCTTGTTCCACACGATGGTGGCGCCGCCGAGGTAGTCCTGAACGTTGTCGGCGTCGAACTTCTCGCTCGATCCTTTCGGGCCCCACACACCGCCCTTCGAATACACGACTTTGCCGTTTGCGGGATCGGTCACGTCCATGATGCGCAGATAGTCGCGATCGTGGATGTACAGATAGCGCTTGCCGTTGAAGTCCGCAATGTTGTTCCACGCGTGAAATGGCGAGTCGACGCCGGGGTAGAACGCGAGCACCTTCACGTTCTTCGCATAGCTCTTCTTATCCCAGGACGTCAGCTCGCCGGGGAAGCGCTGTCCGGTATGGACTTCGGGAGTAGCCTTCGGCCAGATGAACTTGCCGGTGGCCGGGTCCATGCCATAGTCGACGCCGGGCTTGAGCGGCCTGGGTTCGCGCTCCGGCGTGAGACGCAGCCATCCGGCCAGATACGGATCCTTGATGAGCGTGGGGTTCGGTGCGCCGGGTGTGCCCGAGGACTGTGCGTCGACCGGCGCCGCCTGCGCTGCCTGCGCCCCCTGCGCGCTGTCGGGCGCCGAGGCGTGAGCCGCAAGCGTCGTCAGCGTGGCGCATGTGGCGAGGGCGGCGAGGGCGGCGGTTGCCGTCAAAGGAACGCCCAGGGTGTTCTTGCGAAACATGTCTTCCTCCTTCGTCTCAAAAGTCTTCTCGCCAGCGCGGGACTCCCGCGCTCACCGACGCTGGCGGTGTGATGCGGTAAAACGGAATCGCCACAATGGCAGGCTCAGAATGCGTGACGAATTCCCAACTGCACGCCCGACGGGTTTTGCGAGCCCGTCGGCGTGACCTGGAACGTCACCGGGTAATGGACGAGCGTGTCGTTGCTGTGCTGAACACGGGCGTAAGTGGCATAAAGCGTGGTGCGTTTGGACAGGCCGTACATGTAGCCGACGACGAAACCGTTTGCGTTCGAAAGCGCCTTGTTGTCGTCGTCCTGACGGTGGACGAAGCTCGCGTAGAAGCGATGACGGTCCGTCAGCGCATAACGCACACCGGCCTGAATGTCCCAACCGCGCACGTTGAATGCAACGTACGGGGGATAGGCGTAGTAGCCGTTGTACGTGTGATAGATCAAGGTCGGCTCTACGCTGCCGAACTTGTACGTTGCAGAAAAGTAGTTGTCGCGCGAGGACCGGATCTGACTGGCCGAGTAGATATCGCGCGTGTATTGCAATTCGCTGACCGCACCCAGAAAGAGGTTGCCGCCGCGGTATTCGAGCGCGGCGGAGTAGAAGCGTCCCGCGCGGGTGCCGTCGCCCAGACCGGTGGTGGCCATGAAGCGCGCATTCAGGCCGTACCAGCTTGGCGTCTTGTACTGAATGGCGTTATCGACGCGATACGACGCGTAGAAGAACTCCATGTTATTGACCATACTGAAATCGGCCGCCCAGCTCGGATCGGCGTACCCCGCGATCCAGTACGACGGCGTGAACTGACGCCCCAGCGACAGATCGCCCCACGGGCCTTTGATCCCCACAAACGACTGGCGCGCTTGCGCCGATTGCACGCCATTCGTGGCGGTAAACATCGGTTCATAGGTGAAGAATGCGCGGTTGCCGCCGCCGAGTTCTTCATAACCGCTCAGATTGAAGCGAGAGTTGTTCAGCCCGCCGCTGGACATTCTCGTGACCTTGCCGCCGTTCGCCCCCGACCCCCACAACTGCTCGAGATTCAGATCGATGAAACCCGAGAGCGACACCCCCCCGGAAGATTGCGCATACGCACCGCCCTGCATTGCACCCAGCAGCAATGCACACAACACTCGCTTCTTCATGCTGTCTCCTGATATTTCTCGTTTTAATCGCGGCGCCCCCTCGTCATTCGCCAGGATGTCTGCCGCTTGCCCGTTGTATGTATACAATCTTTGCAATAATTATACATATCAAGGAAATTGAATTTCTACTGCTATTTTTTTATACAAACAGGCTATTTTGTTATAGCGGGTTACCCCTGATGCCCCCCGTGTATCGTGGCCGCCGCCGGCACGAGCCGACCGGCGGGGTACTGGCGCAGGAACGACGGCGAATGTGCCGCGGCGATCAGAGGCCGGTGCGATCGGCTTGCAGGCCTTCGTGACGAAGCTTGGGCGCGTTGTCGGCACCGGTGCCGTCTTTCGATGCGCCGCCCCACCCGTGCGCCGTCACGTCGAAGATCACGCCGTTCGGATCGAAGAACTTCACCTCATAGAAGATGTTGCTCTTCACCGGCACTTCGCCCATGTAGTAGCGCCCTCCCGCCTGTTCGATCTTCGCGCGCGCGGCTTCGACGTCTTCCACCCAGATCCCGATGTGATGCAGGCCGACGAACTCGCGTCCACGCTCGCCGGCCGCTTCGTCGTTCTTATAGTTCAAGAGCGCGAGATTGATGACGCCATCCGAGAGATACACGCCCCGGGCGAGCGAAGAGTCCGTCTCCCCGACCTTCCTGAAGTCGAATGCCTGCATGTAGAACTCGGCCGCCTTCCACGGATCGGGAACGGAAAGCGCGATATGACGCAGTTTGGCCATGGTGTATGTCTCCTTCCAATTGAGGTAGTAAGCCCCGCCGGCAACGGCCGGCGACTGGCTTATGTATACTATCTCAGCAGTTTGCATTCAAAAACGTATTTTTGAATGCACATATCTCCCAATCCGTTGTGAACACCCGCCAGATCTTGTCCTGTATGGCGTCCGGACGGGAACAGACGCAAAAAATACTCGTATAATCCGCATGTATACAATTCAGTCAAAACGACGCATCCACGGAGCGAGATAGACAAGCATGGCCGAAACCATTGCCGCACGAATCTGCCGGGTGTTGACGGGCGAGATCATCGACGGGCGCCTGCCACCGGGACAAAAGCTGGAAGAAGTCGCACTGGCCGAGCGCTTCAAGGCGTCGCGCACACCCATTCGCGAAGCGCTGCGCGAGCTCAACGCCCGGGGCCTCATCGAACTTACGCCGCACAAGGGCGGTGTCGTGGCAAGCATCAGCGTCGACGACTTGTCCGACATGCTCGAAGCGATGTGCGAACTTGACGCCCTGTGCTGCCGTCTGAGCGCCCAGCGCATGAGCGCCATGCAGAAAAAACAGCTGGAAATGATCCACGTCCAAAGCAAGCAGTGCATGGATGCGGGCGATGAGGCGGGCTATCTCGCGCTCAATCGCGAGTTCCACCAGTTGCTGAGTGCCGGTACGCAGAACAAGACACTCATGGCACTCATCGACAGCCATCGCGAACGTCTGGCTCCCTTCCGGGCCGCGCAGTCCGACGTCGAAGAGCGCTTCACGGTGTCGTTCGACGAACACGAACGTGTCGTCGAAGCCGTGCTCGCCGCCGATGCCGAAGCCGCGTACAACGCCATGCGCAGCCACACCGCGCGACTGAGCATTCACGTGCTCGAACGCCTGCAACATAGCCGTAAGCTGTCCTGAGCGCCCTCTGCCGGGCCGCCCGCCGGCGCGCCCTGCCCGGCTTCTCACACCTGCGCCGCCTTCCCACACCCTTCCCACACCCTTCCCACACCCTTCCCACACCCTTCCCACACCCTTCCCCACCCATTCACTCGCGTCTCGCGTTGGCGCGCGTCATGCATTGGCAAGTTAAGTCACGCCGCTCCAATTTACCGATTGGTGAGCAACACTCTGGCGCGCCGTCGCCAGACACGGCGCGCCCTGCCGCGGGAATGTCACTGAAAGTGCGCTCCCTGAGGAGGTTGTACTTCCTGCCTTCGCTTCCTACGCTCCTGCGGTGAAACGCTGCAAGACGGTCGATAGGGACGATAGGGTCGATGCGGTCGACCTTCGTCGGTCGCCGGCCGTCGCCCGACGTCATGCCGGTCCTCGATTCGCTTTCGTCGACCTGCATTCTTCGACGCGCATCTGCCAGCGTTTGCGCGCCGTCACCGGCACGGGTCGACGGCATTCACCCAGTCTTTCGTGGAGACACACATGTCGCAAATCACCGATGTACTGGTCAGCATCGACACCAAGACGATTGTCGACCGTTACGGCAGGAACGCCAGCATGGCGAATCCCCCGATCATCAATTTCAACCACGTCTTCATGATCGTGACGCAGGGCAATGTGGTCAGCGGTCAGGCAGGCGGCGAACTCGACGTCGCCGCCACGGTCGGCGACGTCATCCGGTGGCGCGAATGCTCGTTGTCCCTTGGCTTCGAGCAATCGTGCATCTTCTACAAATTCGTGGGCAATCAGGGCAACGAACTGATCTCGCCGCCGTCGCCGCGCGAGGCCGAAGTGACGATTCCCGTGCCGAACCCGCCCGACCCGACCAAGCCGAAGAAGCAGCAATGCTCGAACTACTTCTGGTCGTGCGAGACGCTCAAGACCGGGCGCGTGACTTATCACTTCCAGTTCATGGTCCTCGACCGCGGCGGCAATCTCTGCGGTTGCTATCAATGGGACCCGTTCATCACCATTCGCAACCATTGAGTCACACAGGCTTGCCATCCGGTTCGCTTCGGCTCGCGGGGCGGATGGCGCTGCCGACCACTCACGGCAAGGAACCCTCATGTCCGACGCACCGACCCGTGGCGGCCCTCGTGACGAAAGCACCGCCGTCACCGACGCCTTGCTCGTCATCGATACGGTGACGCTGCTCGACTCGCCCGCAGATTCGTCCCACTCGCCCGATTCGTCCCGCTCGTGCGTCCACGCCGATCGGACGTCCCACGTCGGCGGCGACGCCTGCTACTGCCTGGCGCCCGGTGCGCAGGCGCTGCGCGGCGTGCGCGCATCGACATGGACGATAGATGTCCCGGTGGGCGAGCGATTGCGACTGCGCTGGACGCCCCTCGCCATGCGCGGCGAACATGCCGTGCTGTTGGAACTTTCACTGACCGACGAAGCGGTACTCGGCGATCTGCGTCTGCACGTCGAAGACCATGCCGTGCGCTACGCGCCGCAGCCCGGCAAACCGCAGGAAGCCGTCGCGCGTGAGGCGCCCGACGCCTACTGGCAAGCGGACGTCGTCGCCAGCGGCACGGCGGATCTCGGAATCGATGCCATCGTCACGGACCGCGACGCTACCGTCCTCGCTCGCTTCGGATGGACGCTGCGGATCGTCGTGCCCTAAGGGCCTCTTGTCCACTCGCTGCGCTCGGTCCACTGGGTCAACGCAGTTCCCCGGCTCACCCTCGCCTGTCCTGCGCAAATGTCTCTCGCGCGCGCCGCGGCCCGGTTGGCGTCAGCTATTCGAAAATCGAATGCCACGCATTTTGATATTTAATTTGTCGATGTGTGACCGGTTCGCTATCTTGTAAGTCTGACTCCGCAATTTCGCTCCATTAAGAGACCTTAAGAGACCCCGCGGCGCGGCTGCGCCCACCCAAACGGAACGCAGCGCCAGCGAGGGCCCGGGCAGCACAGAGATCGTTCCATGAGTTCCTCCGGTCATCATCGCATTTTCAAGGGCGCCGTCGACGCCGATGGCAATCCGCTTACGCTTGCCACGCGCGACGGACGTTTTACCTACGTCGGCGCCCCCATGCCGGACATGCCCGAGGCCACGGGCGCGCAAATCGTCGACCTGCAAGGCAAGCTGGTGCTCCCCGGTTTTGTCGACGGCCACATCCATCTCGACAAGAGCTTCGTCGGCGACCGCTGGCGCCCCCATCGTTGCGCCACCACGCTGCGTGAACGCCTCGCGGCGGAGAAGCAGGAAATCGCGGCAGCGGCCCCGATGGCACAGCGAGCCGACGCGCTGATGCGGCAAACGGTGTCGTTCGGCACGGTTTCCATGCGCTGTCATGTCGACGTCGATGCGAGTACCGGTCTGACTCACCTGAACGAAGTCATGGCCATGCGCGACAAGTGGCGCGAATGGCTCGACATCGAACTCGTCGCCTTCCCGCAAGCGGGCGTAATGAGTTGCCCGGGCACCGCCGAAGTCCTGGAAGACGCCGTACGCGCCGGGGTGCAGGTCATTGGCGGCATCGACCCCACCACGCTCGACGGCGATCCGCACGGCCAGTTGAACGTGATCTTCGGCATCGCGGAAAAACACGGCACGAAGATCGACATCCATCTGCATGAACCCGGCGACATCGGACTGGCGCAATTGCATCGCATTGCGTCGCGCACGCAGGCCGGCGGCTTGCAGGGACGCGTGTCGGTGAGCCATGCCTACGGCCTTGGCGACATCGGAGCTGCCGAACTCGATACGATTGCCCGCGCGCTGGCCGACGCCGGCGTCTGCATCATGACCAACGCCCCGGGCGATCGCGCTTTCCCGCCGATTCTGCGCCTGCGCGAAGCGGGCGTGTGTGTCTTCACGGGCAGCGACAACATTCAGGACAGCTGGTGGCCGTACGGCAACGGCGACATGCTGCAACGCGCAATGCTCATCGGCTATCGATCGGGTTTCTACACGGACGACGACCTGCGCGTCGCACTGGAGATGGCGACGACGGCGGCCGCCCGCGTGATCGGTAAAGCCGACTACGGCCTGCACGTGGGCAACGAAGCGAGTTTCGTCGTCTTCGACGCGCCGCATGCGGCGGCCGCCGTCGCCGCGGCGCCGGCGGCGCGCGCAGTCATTCGTCACGGACGTTATTGGGGCGGTCCGGCGCAACTCGCGCTCGATCCCGCTCTGCTCAGGGACACAGCAGGGTCCACCCCGACCTGACTGTCATGCGCGGGGCCGACGCCTGCGCATGGCGGCGGCATCGCACGCGTTCGTCGCACCGAGGACAAGCGTTCTGTGCGCGCCCCCAAGCGCGGATACGCGGCCAAGGTGCCCGGCGACGGACGATGGGGAGAAAAATCAGAAAGCATCAGGAGTCAACCACTATGTCGAAGACCACGTATTACGCGCCGCATGGCGGGCATCCGGGCCAAACGGAACTGCTCACCGACCGCGCGATGTTCACCGAGGCATACGCCGTCATCCCGAAGGGCGTGATGCGCGACATCGTCACGAGCCATCTCCCGTTCTGGGACAACACGCGTCTTTGGGTGCTGGCACGTCCGCTATCGGGCTTCGCCGAGACGTTCGCGCAATACATCATGGAAGTCGGCGCCGGCGGCGGCAGCGACAAGCCGGAACAGGACGACAAGGCCGAAGGCGTGCTGTTCGTCGTGGAAGGCGAAATCACCGTCACGATCCAGGGCAAGGCGAATACGCTCACGCCGGGCGGCTACGCGTTCATCCCGCCCGCGACCGACTGGCAACTGCGCAACAACAGCCAGAGCACCGCGCGCTTTCATTGGATCCGCAAGCACTATCAGGCGGTGGAGGGCCTGCCGTATCCGGAACCGTTCGTGAAGAACGAGCAGGATGTCGAGCCGATTCCGATGCCGGGCACCGATGGCCGCTGGGTCACGACGCGCTTCGTCGACATTCAGGATATGCGCCACGACATGCACGTCAACATTGTGACGTTCCAGCCGGGCGGCGTGATTCCGTTCGCGGAAACGCACGTGATGGAACACGGCCTGTACGTGCTCGAAGGCAAGGCTGTCTACCGTCTGAATCAGGACTGGGTGGAAGTCGAAGCAGGTGACTTCATGTGGTTGCGCGCGTTCTGCCCGCAGGCCTGCTATGCCGGCGGCCCCGGCCCGTTCCGCTACCTGCTGTACAAAGACGTGAACCGTCACATGACCCTGACGCTGGGCACTCAGCCGAAGTAACCGGCACCGCCGTCATACGTCTCGTATGACGACGCTCCCAACCGCGCGTGTCGCACCGTCGAATCCTTCACTTCGATGCGCGCGGTTTCGACTCCAGCATCCCCACCAGCACCTTCGCGAGCGCGCCGACCATCGGATCGGCCGTCGGGCGGTGAAAGATCGCCAGCTCGAACGTGTCGACTACCGGCAGGCCCTGCGCGCGCCCCAGCACTACATGCCCCGGCAGGACCGCGCGTGGGGGCACCAGACTGATCCCCATTCCATCGGCCACGGCGCCCTGAATACCGCTCAGACTCGAACTGGTGAAGCTGATGCGCCAGTTGCGCCCCATCGCTTCGAGCGCGTTGATCATGTCGTCGCGATACAGGCCGCGCGTCGGGAATGTCACCAGCGGAACCGGATCGAGGCCGAACGACGGATGCGTTGCACTGTCGATCCATGCCAGCTTCTCCGGGCGGCTGGCCACCGATTCGCGGCTGTTGCGCCGCTGCTTGACCAATACGAGATCGAGTTCGCCGCGATCGTAGCTGCCGAGCAGGTCCCGGCTCAGTCCGCTCGTCACCTCCAGCTTGACCTGCGGGTACTGACGGTTAAAGCGTGCGAGCACCTGCGTCGTCGCGCCCGTGGCGAAGTCTTCCGGCACGCCCAGACGCACTGTCACCGCCACCACGGCGCCCGAGAGCGCCTCGAACATCTGGTCGTTGAGCGCAAGCATCTGACGCGCATAGCCGAGCAGCAACTCGCCCGCATCGGTCGCATGCACTTCGCGGTTGCCCCGGTCGAGCAGCTTGCGTCCGACCATGTCTTCGAGGCGCCGCACCTTCTGACTGACGGTCGACTGCGTCGAGTGCAGACGCGCGGCCGCCGCGGTGAAGCTGCCGCAGTCGGCCACCATGATGATCGAGCGCAACAAATCCAGATCGAATAACGGGCGATTCAATTTCGCACTGCCAGCCATGTGATGTATTTACTTTGTCGATGGATGGCTGCACTTGTATCACGCGCGGCGAACGCCCGGCAACTGGGGGTTTCCGGCGCGCCCGGAGATAGCGCCGCACGCGATTGTCGAGCTGATTGCCGAGCCTGATTGTCGAGCCTGATTGTCGAGCTTTATACGCCGAGCGCCCGGCCGTCGCTGCGCGGATCGTGCGCGCCGCTCATCTGCCCCTGCGAATCGATGCGTATTGCGCCGGGATGCCCTGCCAACTGGCTTTGCGGCGGTAGCGGACTCATTTCGTGCCCGCGCGCTGCAAGGGCCGTGAAAACGTCGGCGCCGGCATCCTGTTCGAGCTTGAGGCTGTCGCGCGAATCCGAGAACGTCTTGCCGAGCAGGAAACGCGGACGCCTGAGCGCCGTGAGAGGATCCATGTCGTAGTCGATAAGGCGCGTGAGCACCGCCGCGAGCGTTTGGGGCTGACCGTCGGCGCCTTGCGTCCCGTAGAGCAATTGCGGGCGCCCCTGCTTCAGGTACATCCCCGGATTGAGCGTGTGGAACGGACGTTTGCCGCCGGCCAGCACGTTCGGGCTCGCGGGATCGAGACTGAACGATGCGCCGCGGTTATGCCACAGCACACCGGTGTCGCCGAGCACCACGCCGCTGCCCCAGTCGAAATACACCGTTTGCAGCATGCTCACGCAGTTGCCCTGACTGTCGGCAGCGCCGATATAGACGGTGTCGCCCGTTCTGAAGACGTGCGGCCACGGCATTGCGCGGTCCATGCGGATGCTGCGCGCATGGGCGTCCAGGTTCGCACCCGAGAGCAGGCGCTCCACCGGCACGTCGACGAAATCGGGGTCCGCCACGTAACGATTGCGATCGAGGAAGGCGAGCTTCACCGCCTCGACGAGCACATGGTAATAGTCCGCACTGCCTTCAGGCATCGACTTGAGATCGAAGCGGTTGAGAATGCCCATGATCTCCAACGTCGTCACGCCTTGCGTCGGCGGGCGAAGTCCCAGCAACTCGCCGTCCCGATAGGCCACCCGCAGCGGCACTTCCTCGCGCGCCTGCGCTCGCGACAGGTCGCTGGCCCGCAGCGGGGAGCCGACGCGCTTGAGTCCGGCGGCGATGCGCCCGGCCAGATCGCCCTCGTAGAACTCGCGCCCGCCATGCGTCGCGATGCTGTCGAGGCTTCGCGCCAGCGCCGGCTGATGAAAACGTTCGCCAGCCGCGGGGATACGGCCGCCCGGCATGAAGACGGACGAAAAGCCGTCCCAGTTCGGCAGGTCCGCAGCGCGAAACGTCTGCCAGAAGTGCTGCGACGGCGTCACCGGGAAACCGTTTGCCGCGTATTCGGTGGCACGCGAAAAGAGCGAGGACCACGCCTGCTGCCCGTTCCACTGCGTGCGGCTGAACGCGAAAGCCTTGTCCCAGATGGCAACGGTCGCCGCCGTGGTGAGCGTAGCACCCGGTCCGCGCACGGGGATCGCGCTGCCCGTCGCGCTGCCATATGCCGGTGTGTGCGCCGCCGCCTGCCCGATGCCCGAGAACGTGCGCACATTACCGTCGCGGTCGCTGATGACCATGAATGCGTCGCCGCCCAGGCCGGTGAAGTGCGGATACGTCACGCTCAACACCGCGCCAATGGCGATCGCGGCCTCGATGGCGTTGCCGCCCGCGCGCAGGACTTCCAGCCCGGCTTCGCTGGCCAGTTCGTGCGGACTGGTGACCATGCCGCGTGCGGACTGCGCGAGCCGCGCATCTGTGGCGCCGGTCCTGGCCAGCGCGGCTGGCGCAGTCGAGGCAACCGCTTCGGCCACGGGGGCCGCCGACGCCGCCGACGCCGTCGATGTCGCGGACAGCGGCAACACGGCGCTGCCGGCCAGTGCGGCCGTGCCCATCAGAAAGTGTCGACGAGCCGCGACACTGGCGGCGTCTGCCGCCGTTGCCGGTTGTGTCGTCATCGGCCCATCGGCCATTTTTTGTTCGAACGTCATGCCCTCTCCCCCCTTCGGGATGTCATTGGCAGACGAAGCGCGCCCGACACTGACAACGCTTCGCCCGTCCTTCACTGAGTCGACCGTCGGCGAATCGCCGGGTCAGACTTCCGCCTTCCAGCCCTTCCAGTTACGCTGATGCGTCACCTCCGGCGCCGAGTAGCGCTCCTTGAGCCACGCGTAGACCGGGCCGAGAGCGTTCATCGCCACCGCTGCGGCCAGCGCCGCGAACGGATCCTGCGCCACCGGGCCGAAGCCGCCGAACAGCGTGGCGAAATACGTCGCGAAGCCGAAGAACATGCCGGGAATGAAGTTCAGCCCCGGGAAGAAGCGCGCGAGCGCCATCATCGAACCGTTGCCGGCAAAGAGAATCGCCATCTCTGCCAGCACCAGCGTGTTGCCGCTCAATTGCGTGGCCGCCTGTTTGAAGCCCAGCACGATCAGGAACGCGAAGCACGACCCGACAGGCAGCGTCGCCCAGATACGTTTGAGGTTCACCAGCGTCGGGCCGCCCATGGCGAAGGTGGCCGCCCAACTGATGAAGATCGCCCACGGCGGCAGATGCAGCGGCAGCATCGCGATCGGGATGGTGGTCACGGCAAGTAACGAGGCAACGACTTCCGCAGGCAGTTTCTTCATGATTGTCTCCTTGGGTTTTATGAGAACTTCATTGCGCACAACAACATGAATGCCGGTGAATCTCGCAGTGGTGCTGCGTCACGACCGTAATGCGGCCGCGTTTGACGACCCACAGGCGTGGCGGGATATCGAGCAGCGCATCGGCCACCCGGAACGTGTCGAGAATGATGAGATCGGCCTGCTTGCCCACGGCAATGCCGTAGTCGTGCGACAGCCCGATGGCGCGCGCGGCGTTGTGCGTGCCCATGTCGAGAATCGCCTGCTGGTGCTCGGGCACGCCGAACTGCGCGACGTGGGCGAGCAGATTGCCGATCTGCAACATGTCGGCCTTGCCGAAGGGAGTGAACGCGTTGCGCACGTTATTCGACGAGTACGCGACGTTCACACCGGCGCTGTGCAGCGCCTTCACCGGGGTGAGGCCGCGGCGCGGGTTCTGCGCATCCTTGCGTCCGCCGAGGTAGAGGTCCGTCGCCGGCAGCGTGACGATGCTGATGCCCGCGAGGCGGATCTGTTCGATGACGGGGGCGAGTGCATCGTTGTCGAGCGCGCCAAGACTTGTCACATGCCCGAGCGAGACGCGTCCCTGATAGCCGGTATCGATGGTCTTCTGCGCGATGTAGGAAATGGCCGCGAAACGCGGGTCGCTCGTGTCGTCGGCGAAGTCCGCGTGCATGTCGACAGGCGCATCGAATCGCTGCGCCAGCTCGAACACGATGTCGATGTGCCGCTTCGTGTCTTCCCAGTTCAACTCGTTGTATGGGCAGCCGCCGACGACATCCGCGCCCATGCGCAACGCGTCGATCATCAGTTCATATGTGCCTTTCGACTTGAGAATGCCTTCCTGCGGAAACGCGACGATTTGCAGATCGAGCAGGCTGTCGTACTCGTCCTTGAGCGCGAGCAGCGTCTCCACGCCGATGAGCCCCTGGATCAGATCGACATCGGGATGTGCGCGCACGGCCACCGTGCCATTTTTGACTGCCATGTCGAGGACCTGACGCGACCGGTCGAGCACGTCCTCGCGCTCCTGCTTGCTCTTGAGAATGCCGGTCACGCGAATGGCTTCGTCAAGCGTACCGAAGCGAGCCGGCAGGCGGCGGTGCAGCAGCGCCTTGTCCAGATGCAGGTGCGCCTCGATAAGTCCGGGGATCGCGGCCCGCCCTTGCGCGTCGATCCGTTCGTCGGCGCTGGCGTCGATGCCCGGCTCCATCGCCGCGATGCGCCCGCCCTTGATGGCGATGTCCACGAGCGGCGCGTCGTCGCGAACGCACACGTTATTGATCAGCAGGTCCACATGCATGGTGCGGTCTCCTTACGTCACGAAGTCGATGAGGTTGAATGGATGGCAGATGCCGGGAACGCTGCCGGCCGGGTGGCAGAGGCCTGAGCCAAGAGTAGAAGAGCGCCCGCAGAGGGGGCATCGGGATTTGCTGGTTTTCGTCTAGGAATTTCCCTAGACGCAGTGCAGCATGCCAAGGACGTCAGGCGTCCTCTGGCAGGGAACGGCCGGGCTCCTTGCAGGACAAAGCCCAGCCGCTGGCGACATACGTCTTAGTCTTCGTCACTGGAGATGAACGGCTTCAGACCGACATGGCGCACTTCGCGCTCGTCTGCCGCCGGGCAGGTTGCGACCTTCGGAGGCGTCCGACAACCCTTCGGCGGTGCATAGTCGTCTTTGTCGCTCGGTTCGTCAGGGTCGGGGGCCAATCGCAAGGAAGCCGCTTGCCGCGAGGCGTCGTCCTTGTCGCCTACGGTGCCGGGGCGCTGCGCTCCCGCCGCATAGACGTCCGGCCGAGAATAATAGTCTCCTTCGTCGCTGTCGACGCTGACGCGCCGCGCTCCTCCCACATAAGCCGCTTGCCGCGAGTCGTCTTCCTTGTCGCCTACGGTGCCGGGGCGCTGGGCTCCCGCCGAATAAAACTTCTGCCGCAAATCGTCTTCGTCGCCGCCCACGACGCCGGAGCGCCTGCCGGGCTGTTGAATGCTCTCGGCGGCCGGGCGAAGGCTAAGCGAAACTTGTGAGTTGGCGGAGAACGTGATCGTCGCGTGGACCACAGGATACGGCGGCGCGGCGGCAGTCCAGGCGGCATCCGTGCGGGCCTGCCGCGCGTGGCCAAAATGGACGGCGAGCGCATTTCTCGGGACGCTGGCCGAAGGCCGGTCCTGCGTCGCCGTGGTGACCGGCGGTGTAGTCGAAGGGGTAATCGTATTCATGATGGATCTCCATCGAGTGAAGGGAGATTCCAGTTTGTCACCTATATTGCGTGCTCCTTTATGAAACCGGCAACCGCCTTCGGTATCTTGTCGACGCGACGCGCCATTGGGAAGAAAGGCTCACGCATCGGTCCCGGCGACGATCAGCCCGTGCTCGATGGCGTAATGCACCAGACCGGCCGTCGATGGAATGTCCAGCTTGGTGAGGATGTTCGCCTTGTGCGTGCTCACGGTCTTTGCCGACAGCGACAGGCAGCGCGCGATATCGTTGATACCGTTGCCCTCGACGAGCATCTGGAATATCTGAAACTCCCGGGCGGTGAGGCGCGTGTGCGGCAGCGCCTCGGCGGGCTGTTGCAACTGACGCACGAGCTTCTCGGCGACGAGCGGCGAGACGACCGTGCCGCCGCGCGCCACGCGCCGGATCGCACTCATCAGTTGCTCCGACTCGGCATTCTTCGTCAGGTATCCCGCCGCACCGGCACGAATGGCCTGCACCGCGTATTGCGACTCCCGGTACATGCTGAGCACGAGTACCGGCAGCGACGGGTAGCTCGATTTGATCTGCGCGATGAGCGCGATTCCACTCTTGCCCGGCATCGACATGTCGAGCAGCAACACGTCGACGCTCGTCAGCCGCAGGCGTTTGAGAACGTCATCGCCGTCCACCGCCTCGGACACCACACACATGTCGGGTGCCATCGAGATGATTTTTTTCAGACCGTCGCGAATGATCGCGTGGTCGTCGGCAATCATGACGCGCATGACCACCCCGCCTCACCCGCACCGCCGGGTGCGTCACCCGCTGGCCTCGCGCCGGGCACCGAGCGCGCCGGAATCCGCACCATGACACGCGTGCCCTGCCCGGGTGCGCTGTCGATTTCAAATGCGCCGCCAAGCATCAGCGCCCTTTCGCGCATACCCATCAGCCCGAGCCGCTGACCCTGCCCGGCGCGCGTGCTGTCCATGCCACGCCCATCGTCGGAAATGCTCACGTGGCAATGACCGTCGCGCAGATCGAGCGCCACGCGAACATGCGACGGCTGCCCGTGGCGACTCGCGTTCGTCAGCGACTCCTGCACGATGCGGAAGATCGCCGTGCTGCACTCACTGTCGAGACAGGCGGTGAGCGCTTCGGGCATCGCCAGCTCGCACGGCAGTCCGTGACGCTGCGCGAACGACTCCGTCAGCCATTCCAGTGCGGCGTGCAGCCCGAGTTCGTCGAGCACGGCCGGGCGCAGGTCCGCCGCAATGCGATGGACGGCGTCGATGGTCTCGTCGACCAGTTGCTTGAGCGTTTGCAGGTGCGCGGATTGATCGGCCGGCGACATATCCGGCTGCGTTTCGAGATAGTTCAGGCCGAGACGCAGGCCGCCGAGCCACTGACCGAGTTCGTCGTGCAGTTCGCGGGACAAACGGGTGCGCTCCGCTTCGCGCACGGTCTGCAAATAGGCCGAGAGCTGACGCAGCTGGGCGCGCGAGTCGAGCAAAGCCATCTCGGAGCGCTTGCGGTCGGTGATATCGCGCGAGATACCGACTGTGCCGACGATGCGTCCGAGTTCGTCGCGCACGGGCATCTTGACGGTGTCGAACCAGCGCGGTGCGCCGTCTGCGCCGGGACGGCTTTCTTCATAGCGACGCCGCACGCCGCTCGCGACCACGGCCCTGTCGGTGGCGAGATAAACGCGCCCCCACTCGGATGACCAGACCTTGTCGGGGGTGCGCCCGATGATCTCGGCTTCGCTGCGCCCGCACGCGGCCATGAAGGCATCGTTGACGAGGATGTAGCGCGACTCGGTGTCCTTGAGCCACGCCTGATCCGGGATATTGTTCAAAATCGCCCGGTGCAGTTCGCCATGCGTCTCCACTGCATCTCCTTGCCTTCCGAATGAATGACGCGGTGCAACACCGTCGGCGGCTCACGAACAAGGCGCTGGCCTTGCCGGAGGCACCCCACGACGCAAGCACCGGTCCGCACCCAATATAGCCACACCGGGGATCTCGCGCGCCTCTAGTTTTCCCGTATATCGCGCTGCCGCGACGTGTCATGAATTTTGGCCACGGCCGCTGCAAGCCTCACCCGGCCGGCCCCTTCGGCCGAACGTTCCGAACACCGCGTGCGGCCAGGCACACGTGCGTTATCTGGGCGACACTTTGAACGGCGGCCCGCATTTCGCGCACCGGTCAGGCGTCGTAGCCGCGGAACAGGCCGCACAGGCGGAAGACGTCTTCCGTGTACGGCATGTTCTTGACCTTGCAGTAGCGGCTTGCCAGCTTCATCAGTTCCTTGATGTCGCGTCCGCTCGCGTTCGGATAGCGCGCAGCAAGCGTCTCGATGAGGCTGTCGTCCAGGTACGCCCCGACCTGCTCGGCCTGCATGCGCCACAGCCGGCGGGCATGCGCCGCACACGGCACTTCGTAATGGATCGTCGCAATACAACGCGAGAGGATCGCGTCGTCGACATCGCCGATACGGTTGGTGGTCATGAACAACAGACCGTGGAAGTACTCCAGCGAGCGCAAAAATTCCGCGACGATGGCGTTGTGCTCCAGATCGTTGTCGCGTCGGCGAATGTAGACGTCCGCTTCGTCGAGCAGCAGGATCGCGTTCCAGCGCTGGGCGCGGCGCAAGATGCTCATGAGCGTTGCGCCGACCGACGCCGCCGTCGTGCCCAACTGCCCCGAATGCACGCGATAGAGCGGCTTGCCAACCACCTCGGAGTAAATTTCGGCGGTGAGGGTCTTGCCGAGACCGGGCGCGCCCTGACAGAGAATCGTTGCCCCGCCCGATTTTCCCGGGACGAAGTCGGGCATCATCACGTCCATGTTCGACGTCAGAATGTCGATCAGGTCATGATGGTGCGCCGGCAGCACCAGCTTGTCGCGCAAACCCGGCTGGTATTCGTACTCGGTCATGTTCTGCACGTGCACCCAGAGGTTACGGTGCCAGTCCAGATGGAAAACATGCACGTAGCAGTGCAGCGGGATTGTCTCGAAGGCCTGCGCAATCTCGGCGTTGCGCCAGAAATCCGCGTCGCACGCCATCTCGAAATTGCGCTCCAGCCGCTCCTCGTCGTTGACGCATTTGGCAGTGATGCCGTCACCCACGCGGATCAATTCCGTCGCCCCCTTCGGATCGACGGAAAACGCCGCGCGACGCAGTACGAACTGCGCACCGAACGCGCGCTGCACGCGCAGGAAGCGCTGGGCATGCTGTTCGTACTCCGCCTTGAATTCGGCGCACTCCTTGTAGAAACCGAACTCCGCGAGCAATTCGGGAATGGTGCGATTCGCGATGTCGTCACGCGTGAAAACGAGCGACGTGGTCATGCCCGAGCGGCGCGGACGGTGCTCGGTCGGGCTGAGGTTGGCCGACTGCATCGTATTCGCGAGCATGTCCACCACGACGTACGGCGCCCCCTGATCCGGTTCCACGTACCGCAGGCGGCGCACCAGCCAGGGCAGCAACGCGCCGTCGCGATGGCGCTGGTACAGCCAGCCGTCGATGACGTCGCGTGCGAGGTATGCGACGAGCCCCGGCACAAGCTTGTCCAGACTGGGAATCACCCGGGCCTGCGGCGCGTTGTAGACGTTGTCGAGCGCAAGCATCTGAAACATCAACGCGCGCTCGTTCTGCGATTTGCTCAGCACGTAGAGCGTGTTGAGCGACTTGGCGTCGAACCATTCGCTCGAGACCAGCATGTTGCCGCGGCACACGCCGTACGCCGTCAGTTGCTTGCCCAGCGGTGAATCGGCGCCGATCAGTTGCATCAGCGGATGAATCAGCGATTCGGGAATTTCGAAATCCATGGACGGCACTCCCCCGTGTGGCAGGTAAGGCTTGTGAGGCAGATAACACGCAACGACCGTGCGCCGTGTCGACGCGCGCCGACGCGCATGTCAGGCGAGGAAAAAGTCGATGGCTTGCGCCACGACGCCCGGCTCCATGATGTGCAGCCCGTCGAATTCGACGTATTGCACATCGTAGCCCGCCGCTTTGAGCTTGTTTGCGTTTTGCCGCCCGCTCGTGGCGATCGGCAGTTGTTCATCGATCGTTCCATGGGCGATGAAGATTTTCGGCTGCCCTTCCTGGACGAAGATCGACATGAAGCCGCCCGAAAAAGCGATGACATGACTCGCAATGTCGCCGTTCGTCACGCCAATGGAGAGTGCGTAGCTCGCGCCATCCGAGAAACCGGCGAATGCCACACGCCGCGCGTCGATGACGTAACGCGCCGCGACCTCACGCAATGCTGCCTGCAGGCGCTCCAGATCCGGACCGTTGCCGCCAATCACGATGTCCCACGTCGGGAATGTGGAATGCGGCGCGAGCACGAGAAACCGATGCCGCTGCGCGTGCGCTTCGATAAACGGCAATACCTTTTCCGGGAAACCGCCCGCGCCATGAAACATCACGAACAACGGCACGGGCCGGTCCGTTGGCAGTTCGGCGGGTACGTAGAGCACTGCATCGCGCGTTTCGCTCAAACCGAGCGGATTGCGCCCGGGGGCAAAGACGGCGCGTGCAGGCGGCGAAGTCGCGGACGCGGTGTCAGGCACGGTCGTGGCAATCGGGGCGGATGCGATGACGTCCGGTGACATGCGTCCGAACAGTGATGGGTCGAACATGGCGCGGTGTTGTCTCGTGATCGTTGATATTATTGATATATTGTATATCACACACTTGGCCACTGGCACCCGGTATTGACTTCGTGACCGCCTTATCCGGCCATGTACGCGGTCAATCCGGCCACGAGTGCGTCGAACGTTACCTTGCAGCGCGCGCTGGTGCGCAGGTCTTCGTGCATCGTCACCCACGTCGTCAACCGGAAGCGAAAGGCGCTGGGGAGAACGCGCACCAGCCGGGTGTCACGCCGGGCCAGCGGCACCTGACATCCTCCAATGCCATACCCTGCCCGGATCATGGCCAGTTGTGCCAGGTCGCTGTCGGCACGAAATCCGAACGCGTCCCTCGACCATGCCGGTACGCTGCGCGTGGCCTCCCGCAGAAACGGCGTCAGCTTGTCGAAACCGATTACGGTGTGACGCGCTAGCTCGGCCAGCGACGACGGTGTGCCATGGCGTGCCAGGTAGTCGTCGCGCGCATGCAGCCCGACATCGATGACGCCAATACGACGCGCGATCAGCGCCTCCTGTTGCGGCGCCGCCATGCGCACCGCGATATCCACTTCGCGATGCAGCAAATCCTGAATGCGGTTGGTCGGCACCAGTTCGATGGTCAGCTCCGGATGCGCCCGGCGCAGCCCCGTGAGGATCGGCGGCAGGACTTCGACGCCGACGACCTCGCTGGCCGAGAGCCGAACGACACCACGCACGCCGCCGCCATGGCTCGCGGCGGCACGCTCGAACGCCAGCGCCGTGTGCTGCATGGCGTGCGCGTGGGGGCGCAGGGCCAGCGCGGCATCCGTCGGTAACAAGCCCGTCTGCGAGCGCGTGAAAAGCGTTTGCCCCAGCGCCGCCTCCAGCGCGGCGATATGGCGTCCGGCAGTCGGTTGCGTCATGTCGAGGGCGCGCGCGGCGCCCGAGAGAGAGCCCTCCGTCAACACGGCAAGAAAGGTCCGGCAAAGATCCCAGCTGAGATTCGATGTCATACGAAAATGTATAGCCGATAGATGATCTTCGGCAATTTTATTCGCATTGCCTTGCGCGGAGAATGGCATCACCGACAACGAACCAGGAGGACTCTCATGACGTATTCGACCCAACGGCGCGTTTCACGCGCGCTGGTGCTCGGCGCGACGGGCGGCATCGGCGGCGAGGTCGCGAGGCAATTGACCGCTGCCGGTTGGCATGTGCGTGCGTTGCGGCGCGGTGGCGCACCGCGTGCCTCGTTCGGCGATACCGCGCGGGACATGGACATGGGCATCGGCATCGAATGGGTCGGCGGCGACGCCATGCGTGCCGACGATGTCCTTGCCGCCGCCAGCGATTGCGACGTCATCGTGCACGCCGTGAATCCGCCGGGGTATCGCCATTGGGATACACAGGTATTGCCCATGCTCGAGAACACCATCGCGGCCGCGCGCCGCCACGGGGCAACCGTCGTGCTGCCCGGCACCGTGTACAACTACGGCCCGGAGACTTTTCCCGTGCTACGCGAAGACGCACCGCAACGCCCGCTCACCCGCAAAGGTGCAATTCGCGTCACGATGGAAAGCCGTTTGCGCGACGCCAGCCGCAATGGCGTGCAGACAATTGTCGTGCGCGCGGGCGATTTTTTCGGGGCACGAACACGCAACAGCTGGTTCGGACAGGGTCTCGTGAAGCCGGAGCGAACCACGCGCCTTGTCCATGTGCCCAACGCCCTGGGCGTCGGCCACGAATGGTCGTATCTGCCCGACGTCGCACGCACGATGGTCATGCTTATCGAACGGCGTCGCGCGCTCCCCGGCTTCGCCAACTTTCACATGGCCGGACATTGGGACGCCGACGGCACGGAGATGGCCGCGGCGATCACGCGCGTGATGGCGCGCCACGGCGTCGAGGTGAGAACGCGGCGCTTTCCGTGGTGGCTGACCACGGCACTGTCCCCCTTCGTCACCACGCTGCGCGAATTGCGGGAAATGCGTTATCTGTGGCAACAGCCGGTGCGCATGGACAACGCACGGCTCATCGACGTACTCGGCGAAGAACCGCACACGCCGCTCGACGTTGCCGTGCACGCTACGCTCGAAGGCCTCGGATGCCTGCCGCGCAAGCCGTCGGCCTGACGTTGCTCACGCTCACGATTGCCGCTGCGGCCATGCTGCGCCTGTCGGGATCAGCCGCCTCGCGCACCGCCCAGCAGACGCGAGATGCGACGCGCCGCGTCGGTGAGCGCCGCGACTGTCTGCGGGTTCGGATGCGCCGGCAGATAGTGGATCGAGCCAACGATGGCGAGCGTGCCGAAGAGCGAACCGTCGTCCTGCACAATGGGCGCCGCCAACGCATTCACGCCAAGGAACACTTCCTCGGGTGCGTCCGCCCAGCCGCGCTCGCGCACCAGCGCGAGTTCGTGCGAGAGACGCATCGTGTCGGTGATGGTGTGAGGCGTGCAGGCGTCGAGCGGACCGGCGAGTACGGCGTCGCGCCGCTCCTGCGCGCCGAACGCCAGCGCGATCTTGCCCTGCGCCACACTATGCAGCTTGAACTGCGTGCCCGGGTGCAGCAGGATCTCCAGCGGGCTGCGCCCGCGCATCACGTCGAGCACGACCACATCGGTTTCGGTAAACGAGCTGATGACGATGGTCTGGCCCACCGCATCGCGCAACTCTTCCATCACCGGACGTGCCAGACCCACGACGTCGAACTGCTTGACCAGCTTCTGCCCGAGCAGGAACAGACGCCAGCCGATGCGATAGCGGCTCGTGCGCGGATTTTGCACCACGTATCCCTCCTGACGTAGCGCCGTGAGATGCCGGTGAACCCGCGCCTTCGGCACGCCGAGCGCCTCTGCCAGATGCGTCACGCCGCATTCGGCATTGCGCTCGGCCAGCAACTCCAGAATGCGCAGCGAAATCACCGAAGTCGACGACGTGTTGAGTTCGTCACCGCCCGAGTCGGACCGTTCAGCCCGTTCAGCCCGTTCGGTGCGGGAGGTGTCGATGACGTCGTTCGCGGTGTCCTTCGATCGTTTCACTGAGTGTCCTTTGTCACTGTCGCCGCGCGTTGACTACTGTGCGTCGAGCGAGATGAAACGCTCGCCGAACACGTGATAGCGCTGCGGCTTGTTCTTGTTGGCGTCCTCGGGGCGCACGTAACGAATCGAGCTGCGATTGCGGCATGCCCGCGGCAGGATGAAGCAGCGGATGAACGTCGTATCGCGCGCCTCGGTCGTCGGTGCCAGCACCGGTGCGTGACCGAGTTCGAGCCAGGCCTGTCCCGGCCCGTGGGTGTGCGACGCACCGAGTGTCTCGATCGTGATCTCGCCTTCGAGCGTGCAGCGCACACCGGGCCCTTGATGCACGTGCGTATGCGCCACGCCGCCGGGGGGGAATTGTACCTTGTCACAACGCATGAGCCACTGTTGACGCGGGTCCAGTTCGACCGGCGCTGCCAGCTTGAGCGTGGAGGACGCCCCCGGCGCCGACGCGATCTCGCCCGGCGTCGGCTCGCTGCCCGACATCAATTCCCAACGCCACAACGTTGCCCCTTCGCTGCCGGCGATCAGCGCCACGCTGTCCTCGCCCAGCCAGGCACTTTGCTCCGGATGATGCTGCGCACCGGTATCGAACTCGATGGCGACGTCGCCTCGCACGACATAAATGGCCCGGCGTGCGGACGGCAAATACACCGGCGGATGGTTCGGCGCGATGACATCTTCGAATAAACGCAATTGAAACGGCTTCACTTTCCGATCTCCTGTGACAACGGGTTGCCTCGACTGCCGAGACAACATGGACACAGAGTATCGACTATCGATACGCAAAGAACTATTTATGGTTTACCACGAGACCCGGATTCCGAATGTGCTGTTATTATTCGAACGAAATCATTCCCATATGTATCGATAGACGATACATGAGGTATGACATTAAGATGGATTCCTTGAAGGAGACAAGAATGGACACTGGCACGACCGCCCTGAAATCGGCGGGCGCGGCACGTCGGCCGTGGTATCGCGGCGCGAGTCCCGCGCAATGGCGCGCATTTGGTTCGGCATACATCGGCTGGATGCTCGACATCATGGATCTGATGCTGTTCGCGATGGTGATTCGCTACATCAGCGCGGATTTGCATTTCGACAAGGGGGTGGCAGGCATCATCGCGTCACTCACGCTGCTCGCCACGGCCTTCGGCGGCCTGTTCTTCGGCTTTCTGGCCGATCGCATCGGCCGTACCAAGTCGATGATCCTGTCGATCCTCTGCTATTCCATCGGCACCGCGCTGTGCGGCTTCGCGGACTCGGTGACGTCGCTGCTCATCTTCCGCTTCCTGCTTGGGCTCGGCATTGGCGGCGAGTGGTCGGCTGGCGCCGCACTCATTACCGAGACGTGGCCCGCCGAGCATCGTGCCAAGGTCATGGCCTGGGTGCAGAGTGCGTTTGCCGTCGGGTATGCCGTCGCCGCCGTCGTCGCGGCCGTGATCCTGCCGCACTTCGGATGGCGCTGGGTATTCGCGTTCGGTCTGGTGCCCACGGTGCTGGCGTTCTGGGTGCGCCGTCACGTGGAAGAACCCGCCATCTGGCGTGAACAACGCGTGCGTCTCACGCTCGGCCAGACACTTGGCATGCTGTTCGGCCCCTACGCGCGCAGCACGATCGTGGGCCTCGCCTTCACGGCAGCGGCGATGTGCGGTTACTGGGGCTTGTTCACGTGGATCCCGGCGTATCTCTCGACGCCCGTCGAGCAAGGCGGTCCGGGCTTCGATCTGATTCGTTCGACGACGTGGATCGTCATCATGCAGATCGGCGCCGCGGCGGGCTTCGTATGCTTCGGCTACATTGCCGATCGCATCGGTTGCCGCAAGTCGTTCCTGCTGTTCTTTATCGTGTCCGCGATCACCGTGCCGCTCTATGTGGCGATCCGGGAGCCGATGCTGCTGCTGGCGTTCGGCCCGGTCGTGGCGTTCTTCGGTACCGGCTTCTACAGCGGCTTCGCCCCGACGTTCGCGGAGATGTTCCCCACGCAAGTGCGCGCGACGGCACAAGGCTTCATCTACAACACGGGACGCGCCGCCAGCGCCCTCGCCCCGGCCGCCGTCGGTCTGCTCTCGCGTGGCGAGAACGTGAGCGTCGCACTGGGCGCGACCGCCGGCTTCTTCCTGCTCGCGGCGATCATCGTCTACTTCTTCCTGCCGGAAAGCCACGGCGAAGCGCTCGCCTGATCCGGCACGCGTGCGCCACAGCGGCGCCCGTCCATCGCCCGATGCGACCTCGCGCGCCGATGGCATTGACTGCCATCGGCGCGCTGTCGCACTCACTTCCCCCTGCCTCTCAAGCTGTCGACCGGGGCTTACGGTCGAGATCGTTACGTCAATCGAACAGGCGAATCACGGACGGGCAATCCGAGTAGAGCCTTGCGACGTCGTCCGCGCGCAGCGTCAGCACCGCACGCTGGTTGACATACCCCTTGTCGGTGATCTCCCCTAGCTCCAGTGACGGCGGCGATGCCAGGATAGCCGCGCGAGCCGCGCGTTGCGAACTGCCGGCGTCCTGTGCCAGTTGCGCAAGCGCCTGCACGAGCGCGCGGCGAAGCTCGCCGTGCATGGCCATGGCTTTGCCGGCGTGCGGCTCCGAAGACACATCGGTTTGCGCAACCTTGGCCAGCATCGCGGGACTCGGGAAGATCAGCAGCCCGATCTCGTCGCGGTCGTGTCCGGCAACAACGACGTCCGAGGCGTAAGGCGCCAACGCCGTGACCGCGCGCAGACGCAGCGCCCCGACCGAAACCCACGTGCCGCTCGTCAGTTTGAAATCCTCCGAGACACGACCGTCGAAAATCACGCCCGCAGCGGGGTTGTCGACGTCGCACAGACGCCCCGCATCGCCGGTCCGATAAAACCCCTCCTCGTCGAACGCTTCGGCGCTCGCCTGCGGATCGCCCGCGTAGCTGCGAAACACCGACGGGCCGCGCACGCGCATTTCGAGCTTGTCGCCGTTGGGCACGAACTTGAGTTCGTTGCCCGGCGCAGGCAGTCCGATGTTGCCCGCCCCCGGAATCGGAAAATGCACGCTCGTGATGAGCGGCGAGGTCTCCGTCGCGCCCCATGCCGACGTGAAGAACGGCATCGTCTCGCAATGCCGGGACGCCAGCCGTTCGAAGCGCTGCCAGACCGCGGGCGGCAAACTCGCCGCCGCGTAAAACAGCACTTGCAGACGACCGAAGAAGCGTGCGGCAAACGTCTCGTCTTCCTCCAGAAACGGGGCCAGCGCCTCGAATCCCTTGGGCACGTTGAAGTGCAGCGTCGGCGACACGTCGCGAAGCGCTTCGACCGAGCGCCCGATCAGCTCGGGTACGGGCCGCCCGTCGTCCACATAGAACGCCCCGCCATTGCGCAACGCCATGTGAAAGTTATGATTCGCCCCGAACGTGTGACTCCACGGCAGCCAGTCGACGACCACCGGCGCCGCCTCGTCGATGAAATGCCAGCACTGCGCAATCATCTGCTGATTGGCGGCGAGCATGCGATGCGTGTTGACGACGATCTTGGGCTTGCCCGTCGAACCGGAGGTCAGCAACAATTTGGCCGTGTCTTCCGGATGCACCTGCGCGAATGCGTCGTCCAGTGCGGCGCGCGCCGGCGTCGCCGCCAGTGTGTCGAACGTCAGCCAGCCCGGGCGCGCATTGCGGGTCGCCACGATGGGGCAGCGGATCGGCGCTCCCGTCAGCGCGCGCGCATAGGCATCGCCATCTTCCACGTACACGAGCGCCGGGTCGAGCCGCGCAAGAATGCCGTGCAGCTTGCTCATGTCCCTGGCAATGCGCGAGTACGCAGACGACACGATGGCCGTCTGACGCCCGGCCATCATCGCCCCCAGGACAAGCAGCGCATGATTCACGCTGTTGTCCGACAGAATGACCACCGGCCGCTCGCGCGGCACCTCGAGGTCGAGCAATGCCTGGCCGATGCCGCGGGCCATCGTCAGCGCGTCTCGATAGCTGATACGTCGCCAGAGATCGGTGGACGATGTGGCTGCACCCGGCGCCTTGCGCTCGGCGACGAACACCGCATCGGGCGTTCGCGTCGCCCACTGCACGAGCCAGTCGGCCGGGCTGCGCGCGAACTCCCCCAGCACGGCGCGCGAACGGATGATGAAGCTGCCGTCCGCGCACACCTCGCGTTCGATATCGGGCGTGGCGAGACGGCGCGTGCCGCCCCCGGGCGCGTTCACCGCATTCGGCGTGTTCAGTCGATCGTCCACTTGCCGCCCTTCACCGTGACGAGCACACGACCGTCTTCGCCATATGCCGAATGGTCCTGTGCGTTGACATTGATCATGCCGTGCGTCGCCGCAAGGCCGCGGGTCTGTTCGATGGCGGCGACCAGAGCGTCGCGAAACGCCTGCGTGCCCGGTTGCGCCTGCTTCGCCGCCACTGCCACGGCGCGGTCGAGCACCAGATAGGCGTCGTAAGCATAGCCTGCGAAGAGGTTGCGCGAACCGGCACCGTACTGCGCCTCGTAACGCCGGGCGAAGTCCGTCGCCACGGCCTTACCCGGGTGATTCGCCGGCAGTTGCTCGGCCACGAGGATATTGCCCACCGGCAGAATCACGCCCTCCGCGCTCTTGCCCGCCACCCTCAGGAAATCATTGTTGGCGACGCCGTGCGTCTGATAGATGCGCCCTTTGTAGCCACGCTCGCGCAGCGTGCTCATGGGCAGCGCGCCAGGTGTGCCGCTCGCGGCGATGATGACGGCGTCCGCGTTGGACGCCATCACCTTGAGGACCTGTGCCGTGACGGACTGATCGTTGCGGGCATAACGCTCGACAGGCGCGACCTGAATCTGACGCGCAGTCGCGCGCGCCTGCACGTCCTTGAGCCACGCTTCGCCGTACGAGTCGTTGAAGCCGATGAAGGCCAGCGTCTTTACCTTGTGCGCCTTCATGTCGTCGAGTACGGCGTCGGCCATGACGGCGACCGACTGCGGCAGCGAGAAGACATAACGCATCTGCGCCGCACTCGGCACGAACGGGCACAGGCCCAATTGGGGCGTGCGCGTGTCGGCCGCCACCGCCGCGACGGCCAGACACGCCGGTGTGGTGGACGAGCCGATGATCGCGTCGACCTTGTCCTCGGTGGCGAGCCGCCGCGCATTCTTTGTCGCCGTCGTCGGATCGGTGGCGTCGTCGAGCACGACATAGCGCGCCGGCAGGCCGCCGAGCGTGGGCGGCAGCATGCCGATCGCCTGCTTCTCCGGGATGCCGAGCGATGCGCCCGGGCCCGTGCTCGAGAGCGTCACCCCAACCGTGACGCCCGCCGGTTGGGCGCTCGCCTGTGGTGTCGCGCACAATGCCGCGACGCACACGGAAAGGACCGTCAGTGAAAAAATGCGCGAGAACGCGAGGCCGCGCGTGAACCTGTTTGCCGCCATGTGTCATGTCTCCTGGGATCGTTTTCGTTCTGGGGCCGGACAGCTTGTGAGGCACGCCCGGTGATCAACGCACGGCGAACTCCGGCAGCACTTCCCGGTTGCGCGGCAGGCCCATGATTTCGCGCGCTTCCTTCGGCGTGGCCGGCTCGTAGCCCATCTCGCGCACGAGACGCACCACACGCTCGGTGAGTTGCTGGTTCGTCGCGGGTACGCCGTGTTCGTAATAGAGGTTGTCTTCCAGCCCCACGCGCACATGGCCGCCGAGCAGGAGCGAATTCATGGCCGAGGGCAATTGCGCCGGGCCGATGCCGCTCACACAGAAGATGCTGCCCTTCGGCAGGAGATCGACCATCGACTGCAACACGCGCGGCGTGTACGGCATGGCGTTCTGAAAACCGCGATGGACGCCGAGCACGAGATTGACGAAGAACGGCTCGTCGTCGAATCCGGCCGCCGTGAGCGTGGCAAGATCCTGCACGATATGCGTCGGGCTGAAGACTTCCCACTCGGGCTTGATGCCGCGCTTCTTCATCTCCATGGCGAGATGCTTCGAGCGCTCCGGCGACGTATGCATCAGCAGTTCCTTGCCGCCGAAACTCGCGATGATCGTGGTGGCGTCGAGGGTGCACATCTCGGCCCCGGCGTCCATGCCCTTCAAACGCTCCTCCCAGAGGATTTCCCAATAACCGTTCTCGGCTGTCTGCCCGATCATGTCGCCGTGCACGCCGCCGCCCGTCGAGTTGTTGATGACGATGTCGCACTTGTCGCGAATCCGGCGATTGATGTCGCGATAGATCGCCGGATCGCACGTCGCGCCATCGTCGCCGGGACGCCGCGCGTGAATCGCGACGACGCTCGCCCCCGCGTTGTAACAGTCGTAGACGTCGCGCGCGATTTCATCCGGCTGCGTGGGCAGATGCGGGTTCTGCGACTTGTACGCCATGCCGCCGGTCGGCGCGATGGTGACGATGACTTTGGGTTTGCTCATGGGTATCTCCTCCTTCTGGTCGTTCATTAGCCCGGAATGCGTGCGGGGGTGGCGCGGCTTCGAGACTTGCCTAGGACTTGCTCGCGAGAATGCCGAGGATGACGGCGTCGCGTTGCGCTTCGAGGCGAGCGTTGCCGCGCCCTGCGAGTTCCGCCTCGACGCCAGCGGTAATGCGTGCCTTCAATTCGTCCGTCAGCACGGGCTGGCCGAGGTCGGCCCACCACGATTCGATGGGCTGGCCGAGATGCTCTAGCAGATGCGCGATACCGCCAGCGCCGCCGGACAGATGAAGGTTCAGAAACGGGCCGAGCGCCGCCCAGCGCAGGCCGGGACCGTAGGCGATGGCGTCGTCGATGTCTTCGACGCAGGCCACGCCCGTGTCGACGAGGTGCATCGCCTCGCGCCATAACGCCGCTTGCAGACGGTTTGCAATATGGCCTTTCACCTCCTTCCTGACGTGGATCGCGCGCTTGCCGATGGCGCGGTAAAACTGCATGGCCGTGTCGATGGCGCCTTGCGACGACTGCGCGCCCCCAATGACTTCGACAAGGGGAATCAGATGCGGCGGATTGAACGGATGGCCGAGCACGACCCGCTCGGGATGCGCGCACACGGACTGCACGCGGCTCATCAGCAGGCCGGAAGAACTCGACGCGATGACCACGGACGGTGGCAACGCGGCGTCCATCTTGCGGAACAGATCCTGCTTCAGGTCCTCGCGCTCCGGGCCGCTTTCCTGCACGAAGTCGGCGCCTTCGAGCGCGGCGTCGAGCGTGTCGTGGAATGTCAGCGCCTCACGCGTCGCTCCCGGCGTCAGCCCGATGCGGATCAACGTGGGCCAATGCGCGTCGAGCGCGTCACGCAAGCGCTCGCATGCGCCCGGCGCGGGGTCCCAGGCACTCACCCGCAGGCCGCGCGCCAGAAAGTACGCCGCCCAACTGCCGCCAATCACGCCGGTGCCGATCACGGCGACCTGCTCGATGTTGTCGTATTTCATATTCGTCTCCTTGGGCGATGGCCGCACGCGCGACGCCTTGCCGGCTCAGCGCGCCGTTCGACCCAGAAAGCTCTCCATGCGTTGGCGTGCTTCGGGGGTGGCGAGCATCAGCGCGCTGGTCACCGATTCGGTGAACAGGCCATCGGCCATCGACATATCGTGAATGCGCGAGAGCGCATGGATCGTCGCCCAATTGGACAACGGACTGTTGGCGGCCGTGTCCCGCGCGAGCCGGGTCGCAAGCGCGAGCCCCGCCCCCACGTCCGTGAGGTAATGACCGAGCCCCAGACGCTCGCCATCGGCGGCGTCGTAACGACGGCCGGTGAGCATCATCTCCGTCATGCGATCCGGCCCGAGAATACGCGCCACCCGTACCGAGGCGCCGCCGCCGACGAAAATGCCGCGCTTGCCCTCGGGTAGCTGGAAGAACGCGTTGCGCTCGATCACCCGCACGTGCGCCGCCAGCGCCAGTTCGAGTCCGCCGCCGATGACGGCCCCTTGCAACACGGCCACGACAGGGCGTCCACCGAACTGGATGTCATGAAATACCTTGTGCCAGCGCTGCGAGACGCGCAGCACGTCGACGGGTTCACGCGTGCTGTTCTCGGCCAGATCCAGTCCGGCGCAAAAGTGCTCGCCCGCGCCGCTCAGTACGACGGCGCGCACGCCGTCGTCGAGATCGCGAAACACCGCTTCCAGCGAGTCGACCGCGGCATCGCAAAGCGCGTTGCGCTTTTCCGCGCGGTCCAGGGTCACGAAGGCGATGGCGTCTTCGACGCGTACGCGCAAGTGGGGATAGGTCATTGTCTGCATTCGCTCAAATTCGTGAAAAGTATCTTATAAGATATTTCTCTCGTTGCGCGATTTGTGCAATGCAGTTCAGGGTTAACAGGGATAATTTCGCTAATTATGCAATTTGATGCACATTATACCGAACAAATAGGTAACACAGCGAACAGACCTCCCCCGTCGACCGATATCTCATAGTATATTTATCCATCCACCAGCCGCTCTCACGTTCGCCCATGCCCCACCCGCCCGCCGACACTGCCCCCGATCTGGCCGACGATGCCAGCGCCGGCGTGACGTCGCGTCTGGCGTCGCTCGCGCGGCAGGTGCGAATGCTGCGTGCGCAGCGCGGCATGACGCGCAAGCAACTGGCTGCGCAGTCGGGCGTCTCCCTGCCATATCTGGCACGCGTCGAAGCGGGCACCGGCAATGTCTCGCTGGCGGTACTGCACAAGCTGGCCGAGGCACTGAACGTCGGTGTCGAGACGCTCGTCACCGAGCACACGGCGCACAACGGCGACTTGCTCATCCTGATCGAATACCTTCGTCAGCAACCGGCCGACGTGCTCTCGCGACTGCGCCGTCAGATCGTGGCGCCCGGCGCCGGCGACGCTCGCCAAACCGGGCAACGGATCGCGCTTATCGGCCTTCGTGGGGCAGGCAAATCGACGCTCGGACCGCAACTGGCGAAGGCCATGGGCGCGCCGTTCATCGAACTCGACAAGGAAGTCGAGCGCGAAGCGGGCATCGCCATCGGCGAGGTCATCACGCTGTACGGTCAGGCGGCAATGCGTCGCATCGAACGGCAATGCATCGAGCGAATCGTGGCCGGGCACGAGCATGTCGTGCTGGCGACCGGCGGTGGCATCGTCTCGGAAGCGCCGACCTATGAACGCGTACTTCGGGCGTTTCGAACGGTGTGGCTGCGCGCGCGTCCCGACGTCCATTTTCAGCGCGTGATGCAACAGAACGACGCGCGCATCGCCACGGAAGCCTTGCGCAACGAAGCGCTTGAACACATCCACCGCATGCTCGATGCCCGCGAGTCGCTCTACCGTCTGGCCGACATTACACTCGATACGTCCGATCTCACGCCCGACGCAGCGCTCGCTTCCCTCAAAGCCCGTCTGGGCCCGGCCAAGGCAGCCTGAAGTCTCTGCGTCTGCCACCTCGAACGACACGCCTATTGCGTCATCCGATGATTCACCCTTAGAATTAATAAGAATCATTATCATTTGTGGGTCGGCGTCATTCATGGAAAGTCATTTTCAGCGCGAGGTGGGGATGCGGGTGGGCGAACTGTATCGCGACCATCACGGCTGGCTGCGCGGGTGGTTACGCAAGAAGCTCGGCAATGCCCTCGACGCGGCCGATCTCGCTCACGATACCTATCTGCGCGTGCTCGCCACCGGCCGTGCGCCACATATCGACGACTCGCGCCGCTATCTCGCCCGCATCGCCAACTGTCTGGTAGTCGATCTGTTCCGCCGGCGCCATATCGAAGCCGCATATCTCGAAACGTTAGCCGCCCTGCCCGAGCCCGTCGCCCCTTCGCCCGAGACCCGTGCGCTCGTGCTCGAAGCGCTGATCGAGATCGATGCGCTGCTGGCCCGCCTGCCTGCCAAGGCACGCACCGCCTTTCTCCTGTGCAAGCTCGAAGGTCTTGGCTATCGCGAAATTGCCCGGCAGTTGCAGGTATCGGTCTCTTCGGTCGAGAAGTACGTCGCTCACGCGCTGCGCGAGTGCTACACCGTGCAGTTCGGGAGCGACGCGTGAGCCGGCCGCCGGGCACGCCATACCAGACGCCAGCCCCCGCGACGCCCCTTGCCCCTGAAGTGGTCGAGCGCGCCAGTCTCTGGCTCGCGCGACTGTGGTCGGAAGCGGTGACGGCGCAAGACATTGCCGCCTGTGAGCGCTGGCGTGCCGCGCATCCCGATCACGAGCGCGCGTGGGAGCGGCTGGGCATCATCGGACAGAAGTTTCAGGCGCTCGAATCCCCGCTTGAGACACTGCCGGCGGGTGTAGCGTACCGGACCCTGACGGCGCCCGTGCCGGCGCGTGCGAACAACGCGGGACGTCGTCGCGCGCTGCGTGTGCTGGGTGGCGTCGTCACGCTGGCCGGCGCGGGCTACACGTTGCGTCGCTCGCCGGGGTGGGACACCGTCGTCGCGGACTATGCAACGGGGGTCGGCGAAGTACGGCGCGTGACATTGGCGGACGGCACGCGTTTGTGGCTCGATACGGCGTCGGCGGTCGATGTCCACATCTCGGCGGGAACGCTGGACTCGCCGGGCGAGCGGCGCATTGTCCTGCGACGCGGCCGGATCTGCATCGAGACGGCATTGTCCTCCGGCAGCGCGCCGCTGGTCGTTGCGACGAGGCAAGGCGAAATCCGCGATATCGGCACCCGCTTTACGGTGCGCGACGACGGACATCGAACGCAGGTCGCCGTCTACGACGGCATTGTGCTCGTGCGCGCGTCGGAAGGCGTCCGCACGCAGCGCCTCGACGCGGGGCAGGCCGTGAGCTTCTCGTCCACGGAAATCGACCCGGTGAACGTTTCGGGAACGTTCGACGAGAACGGTGCCGCGTGGACGCGCGCGCAACTCGTTGTCGAACGGGTTCGTCTCGGCGACCTCGTCGAGGCGCTCGCGCGTTACCGGCGCGGCGTACTGCGCTGCGATGCCGCCGTGGCCGATCTGCGCGTGAGCGGTGTGTTCTCGCTCGCCGACACGGACCGGGCGCTGGCGAGTCTTGCCGTCGGTCTACCCGTCGAAACCGTCTATCGCACGCGATTCTGGGTCACCGTGAAAGCCCGATGAGCGGTCGCGACACGCTGCCACGCCGCGACCCGAGAACTTCTTTCATTTTTTTTGCCGCATCGGTTGAGGGTTTGCCGATCTCGTTCGGAATACCTGTATGCACCGGCGCAATTGCATGGCATCGCCTCCGGATGGCGGGCCGCCGGTATCCCTTTCCGAACCCTCAGGCACCACGACCGTGTTGATTTCCGAAGCTGTTCCTCTGCGCCCGACGCCTTCCGCCCTTCGTTCCACCGCCCTCAAGTCCTTCGCGCTTCAGCCCACCGCCGTGCGCTGCGCTGCTGTGCTGCTGATGGCACTGGCAGCCGCGGGGGTAGCCGATCGCGCCAACGCCGCGTCGCCCGGCGCCGCCCCCGCCACCAAGGCCGCCCCGGCTTCATCGGCCCCGCGGGCCTCACCGGTGACCTCAGACGCCCGCCGCGCGTGGCGGATCGCCCCTGGCACGCTGGACGCCGTGCTCAACCGGTTCGCCAGCGCCGCAGGCATCGAACTGACGGTGGACGCTTCGTTGACGCAAGGACGCCAAAGCGCGGGACTCGATGGCGACTACACGCTGCCGCAGGCGCTCGACCAGTTGCTCTCACCGCATCGGTTGCAGGCAATGCGAAGCAATCAGGGCGTCTACACGTTGCGCGCGGCAACGCACGACGCGGCCAACGTGAGCGCGGGTGACGCCGTGGTGCTGCCCACGACACATGTTGTCGCGCAAGCGGTCGGCCTGCCCGAAGCCTACGAGGGCGGTCAGGTCGCGCGCGGCGGGCGTCTCGGCCTGCTCGGCAACAAGGATCTGATGGATGTGCCATTCAACATTGCGTCCTACACGGCCAGGACCATTCAGGATCAGCAGTCTACGACCCTCGCCGACGTGCTCGACAACGACCCCTCGGTGCGCTTCACTACGTCGAGCGGCCACATGTACGAGAATTTCAGCGTGCGCGGCTTTCCGCTCACCGCCGACGAGGTGTCGCTCAACGGCATGTTCGGCCTCTCGCCGTACGGGCACGTACCGACCGAGTTCATCGAACGCGTGGAAGTGCTCAAGGGCCCGAACGCGTTGCTCAACGGCATGTCACCGTCGGGTGCTGTCGGCGGCGCGATCAATGTCGTGACGAAAAAGGCGGAAAGCACGCCGCTCGCCCGCGTGACGGCAGACTATCTGTCCGACGCCCAATTCGGTGTACAGGCCGATCTCGGGCGCCGATTCGGCGACGACGAGCAAATCGGCATCCGTTTCAACGGCGCGCTGCGTGACGGCCGCACGACCCTGGAAGGCCAGAACAAGCGCCGCCAGTTCGGCGCCGTCGCGCTGGACCTGAAAACGGATCGCGTGCGCATCGGACTGGACGCCTACACCGACACCGAGAAGTACACCGGCGGCAGCCCGTGGATGGCCACCTTCGCGACGAAGGTCGTCCCCCCGCCCGCGGCCGGCACCAACGTGCTGCGCGGGGAGTTCGGCGATCTCGAAAGCACGGGCGCGCAACTTCGCGGCGAAGTCGACATAACCGACGCCATTACCGCGTATGCCGGCATCGGTGCACTGAGCTATCGGTACGCGGGATTCATCACGGGCACCCGCACCGGCCCGATCAAACCGGACGGCAGTTACACCGGCGCGACGTACTACCAGCGCGGCTGGACCGATACCCTGTCGCTCGATGCCGGCGTGCGCACACGTTTTCGCACCGGCGCGCTCAAGCACGAACTGACGCTCTCGGCGACGTCGCTCGACACGACCAGCGGCAACGTCTTCACCACGAGTTCCAACTACACGTCGAACATCTACGCCCCCGTCGATCCGACGCTTGCCCAAGACCCCGGTGCCGCGCCGAAAACCGCCGACACCACGCTGTCGAGCTTTGCGCTGGCCGACACCATCTCGATGTGGCACGACCGCGTGACGCTCATCGCCGGGGTGCGCAGCCAGCGCGTGCGCGCGGCGGCCTTCTCGGCGAGCACGGGGGCGCGCACGTCCAACTACGACGAGAACGCGATCACACCCGCCTTCGGTCTGGTGCTCAAGCCCTTCGGACCGAACGTCTCGCTCTACGGCAATTACATCGAAGGTCTCACGCAGGGCGGCATGGTCACCGACGTGAGCGCCGCCAACTACGGGCAGATCTTCGCGCCATATCGCAGCAAACAGGCCGAATTCGGCGTGAAGTGGGATGCCGGCAGCTTCACGAACACGCTCGCGTTCTTCCAGATTACGAAGCCGGGAATGATCAAGGACACGGCGACCAACACCTATAACCCGGATGGCGAACAGCGCAACCGTGGCGTCGAGTGGAACGTCTTCGGCGAGTTCACGCCGCGCTGGCGTGTGCTGGGCGGCGTGGCGTACACGCGCGGCGAGCTGACCAAAACGGCGGGCAACCTCTACAACGGCAACACGCCGTACGGCGTGCCGAAGTGGACCGCGAATCTCGGCACCGAGTGGGATCTGCCGTGGGTGCCCGGCATGACACTGACCGGCCGGATGATCACCACCAGTTCGCAATACGTGAACTCCGCAAACACACAGAAGATCGGCGGCTGGACGCGGTACGACGTCGGCGCGCGCTATGCCACCCGTCTGTACGGCAAAGGCGTGGTGTTTCGTGCCGCGGTGGAGAACGTCACCAATCGCATCGCATGGTCCGGCACGTTCAACGACGGTTACGTGATTCAGAACGCACCGCGCACGTTCAAGCTCTCCGCCAGCATCGATTTCTGAGGTCCGCCATGACACCGACTCTGACCCGGGCGGCGATGGCCGCCGCCAGCCTTTGCGTGGCCAGCCTCGCTGGCGCGGCCGGCGCAGCGCAAGCCATACCTTCGGACACCGGCGCGGCCTCATCCGCGTGTGCCGGAGACCCGCACGCGCCGAAGCCGCGGCTCGGACTCGTCAGTCCGCGTCTGCTCGCGCTGAACGCGGTCCTGTGCGCAGGCGGAACGACCGACGCCTTCTGGCGCGAAGTCACCGTGGCCGGGACGCCCATGGTCGAAAAGGTCGCGCCCGGCACCGTCACCGGCGACGAAACCGCCTCGCTGCTGGCGCAACCGGCGGGCAGCGTTTCGCTCATGACCTTCCTGTGGCGCGGCCATCCGAAGCATGTGCGGATTCTGGGCGCGCCGTCCGGCGATCACGACGACATGCGGCGCCTCGGCGACAGCGATGTCTGGTATCGCAGTTACGTGGTGCCCGACAGCACGCGCCTGTCGTATCAACTCGCGCCCGACGTGCCCGACATCGACGGCACGGCGCTGGAGCGTCGGCGTGCCGTGATGGCGACGTTGCAGGCCGATCCGCTCAACCGGCATCCGTTCGTGGTGGAGGGATTCGATGGCAAACGCGTCGTGAAATCCTCGGTCACGCTGCCGGAAGCGCCACCGCAACCGTGGATCGAGCGACGTGCGCACGTGCCCGCGGGGACTTTGCACGCCGCCCGTCTGACCAGCAAGGTGCTCGGCAACACGCGAGACGTGTACGTCTATCGCCCTGCCGGATACCGTGCGAGCGACCCGTCGCAAGGCCTGCTCGTCGTGTTCGATGCGCACGCCTACGTCAACACCGTTCCGACGCCGGTCATTCTCGACAACCTGATCGCCGAGGGGCGCATCCCGCGAACGGCCGCGTTGATCGTCGGTGTCATCGACGGCCGTACGCGCAGCGCAGAATTGCCGCCGAACCCGGCGTTCGCGCGCTTTCTCGCGGAGGAGTTAATGCCGTGGGCCCAGGCGCAGGGCGTGTCGGCCGCTGCCGCGAACACGCTGGTGGCGGGGTCGAGCTACGGCGGGCTGGCGTCCGCGTGGGCGGCCCACGAGGCGCCGCAGTGGTTCGGGAATGTGCTCTCGCAGTCCGGCTCGTACTGGTGGGCGCCTTCGCAGGGCGATGCGCTTACGCGCCATGGGAGTGATGGGAAAGATGGGAGTGCCGGGGGTGACAGGGGTGACGGACATGAGACGCCCGAGCCCGGCTGGCTGATCCGTCGATACGCCGAAGGCCCGCGGCTGCCCGTCAGGTTCTATCTGGAATCAGGGATATTCGAAGACCGTCGCGGACCGACGGGCATCGGCACGTCCGGGCGCCACATGCGAGATGTGTTGCGCGCCAAAGGCTACCGCGTGACATATGCGTCCACGGCCACCGGACACGACTATCTGAACTGGCGCGGATCGCTCGCGTGCGGGTTGATGGCACTCATCGGCACCGCCGAGACCCAGCGGGCATTGCACGCGCGCCCCGCCGTGCCGGGCAGTCTCGCCAGCGTATGCTCGATGCCGTCGGTCAACACGCCCGCCGGCTGATTCAGACAGCCTTCGTCCCTTTGCCGCGCCGGGGCGGCACATCACGAGCCGGCGCCTTGAGCGCCTTCGCGCTCGCGAGTCGCATCAACCGCTGAAACTGGGGGCACGCCAGATGTTCGGGCGCCGGGCAGACGGCGGCGTGCCGCAGTCCGTCGCGCAACGCGCCCAGCTGGCGGATCGTCTTGTCGATGTCGTCCGCGCGTGCCGTCAGACGTGCGCGGTCGATGTTCGCCTTGCCGCGCGGCAGCAGCATGCCCGCAATGTCGTCAAGCGAGAACCCTGCGGTGCGCCCCAGCGCGATCAGCGACAGCGTCTGCAACACCGAGTCGTCGTACTGACGACGCAGGCCGCGCCGCCCCGTCGCGGCGATCAATCCCTTGTCTTCGTAATACCGCAGCGTGGACGCAGGCACCCCCGCCTGCGCCACGACTTCGCCAATGTCCAGTGCCATATCGCCCCGCTTGACTTCAAGTTGACTTGAGTTCGTATAGTGCCCGAAATGCGGGCGTGGCGTCACGTCTCACGTCGTATACGCGCCGACGGCATTGTTTATCTGGGAGATGAAGATGGGAACACCTGAAACGCTCGGAATGCCCGGTCTCGCGGCACAGATCCTTGTGGTCGGCGTATGTGCCACCGTTGTGATGGACCTTTGGGCCGTGTTGCTGCGCCGCGTGTTCGGCATTGTGCCGCTCGATTTCGCGATGGTGGGACGCTGGCTCGGCCATATGCCTGCCGGACGCTTCGCCCACGCGGGTATCGGACGGGCAACGCCGATTCCGGCGGAAAAGGCATTGGGATGGTTCGCCCACTACGCCATCGGCGTCGCTTTCGCGGCGGGACTCATTGCGCTCGCCGGGCGGCACTGGCTGGCCGCACCAACGCTGCCGCCCGCACTCGCTTTCGGTGTGCTCACCGTCGTCATGCCGTTCTTCATCATGCAGCCAGCCCTCGGCGCGGGCATTGCAGCGTCGAAAACGCCCCATCCCAAACAGGCGCGGCTGCGCAGCCTGCTGACACACGGGGTGTTCGGTGTGGGGCTGTATGCCGGTGGCCGGCTCGTGCACGCGCTCGCTGGCATGCTCGCCCTCGTGTAGTGCAGCCGGGCGCGTCGCCGCCCGGCTACCGTGAAATCCTTCGAAGCCCGGCGTGATCCCGGCTTCGCGCTTGAGCTGTCACGCACGCCGTACTATAGTGGCCGACGCCATGGCGCGTTGGCCGTGTCCAGGCGCCCTCACAGAAAAAAAGGATTTCGCGCACTATGGACACCACCGTCGTCGAGAGCTGGAAGGATTTCATGGAGTTGTCCTCTCGCTTCGAAGGCTGGGCGTTTCGCGGACAACAGGACGCGCGGTGGCATCTGCAAAGTTCCTTGTCGCGATATTTGCATGCCTATGTGTCCGACAAGGACCAATGGCGCAGCCGCGAAGCCCGCGCGATCCGTATCTTCCGTCGCAAGGCGCACAACCATGTGCCCTGGCCCAAATTGCTGCACGACGACCTTCGCTGCCTGGGCCTGATGCAGCACCACGGCGCGCCGACGCGGTTGCTCGACTTCACCAAGTCGCCGTTCGTCGCCGCGTTCTTCGCACTGGAGCGCGCCACGTCCGACTCCGCCATCTTCGCGCTCAACACCCCGGCCCTGTATGACGACCGCGCGCGTCCGCGCCACGCGCCCTGGCTCACGCGCGACACCATCGATCCGCGCGTCAAGGGCAATATGGAGAAGTACTTTCTCGGCAACGACAACGAGGTGGTGTGGTTCGGCGAGCCGGAAGAAATGGATGGCCGTCTGATCGCACAGTCCGGCACGTTCGTCGTACCCGGCGTGATCGACCGGCCGTTGCATCGTATTCTCGACGGATACGAGAGCGACGAGCCGCTGCTGCGCAAGATCGTGCTGCCGGTCGCACTGCGCGCCGACGCCATGAAGTGGCTCTACCGGATGAACGTCACGAACGCTTCGCTGTTTCCGGATCTCGACGGGCTGGCACGCTCGATTGCCGTCGAAATCGAGATGGTCTGGCCGACGCAAACGCTGGGCTGACCCCCGCGCGAATCAAAGCAGACGTTCGAGAAAACTCGTGCCGCCGGACTTGCGCGCGGCCTTGTTGGCATACATTCGCTGATCGGCCACGCGAATGAGTTCGCTCATCGATTCGCCGTCGTCGGGAAACACCGCCACGCCGACGCTCACGCGCACCGTCAAACGGGCATCGCCGACGGAAATCGCCTGCTCGATCTCGGCGCGCAGACGCGTCACCGCAAAGTCGATCCGCTCGACGATCTCCGCATCCTGAACGATGGCGACGAATTCGTCGCCCGAGTGGCGCGCCACGAAGCCGCAATCCGTCACCCCTGCCTTCATACGCCGTCCGATTTCCTTGAGCAGCAGGTCGCCGGCGGCATGCCCGAGACTATCGTTCACGTCCTTGAACCCGTCGATGTCCGCGAACAGCAATGCCAGCTTGCCGTTGGTGCGCTGTGCGCGACGCACGGCCTCGCCTGCATATTCGCTGAAGGTGCGACGATTCGGCAGCCCCGTCAATTCGTCGAAGCGCGCCGCGTTGTAGAGGTCGTCGATCAATTGCTTGCGCTCGATGGCCAATGCCGTCTGATCGCAAACGAACGCCAGCAGTCGTTGTGCCGCCTCGACCTGCAAGGCACGAACCGGACCGTAGATCATGAGCGTGCCGACCGCGCGACGCGCCGTGTGCATCGGCAGCACCGCGAGCGCATGGCGCGCCGCCTCCACGTTGTCGTTCAGCGAGAACGGCTCGGTGCGCACTTGCGCGGGGATGCCTGCCGCCGCGTCGCCGGGCACGGTTTCCAGCAAACGCCACAGCGGCTCCTGTGCGTTCGTGGCCTGCGTCGAGAGACGCTCGGCCTGCGGCCAGTCCAGCAATGGCACCTCGGCGCTTTCGCGAAACTGATACGCCTTTTCCCATACACGCAATTGCGCGTCACACGTACTCACGACGAAAGCGTCGATGGGAAACAATGTCCCCAGCGTGTCGTGAACGGCCTTGCACAGGGAGCGGACATCGGCGGCGTCGTGGGCCGCTTCGGAGATCGAGTAGGTAGCGCGCTGAAGCGCTTCAGCGCGCTTTCTGGCGGAAACGTCGCGGGCGACACCGATACGCAGGCCATGCGCTTCGGACCAGCGAGCCGACCACATGATATGGACGTAATGACCGTCTTTGTGAATGTACCGGTTCTCGAATCCGATCCGGGGACGTCCCGCCATGACGAGTTTCGATTCTTCGATGGTGCGTTCGCGGTCTTCCTTCGCCACGAAATCGATCATCGAGCGGCCCATCAATTCCTGCGACGAATAGCCGAGAATATGCTCGCAGGCCGGGCTCACATATACGAGAGTCCCGGTGCGATTCACGAGAAACACGGCGTCCAGCAACAACTCCATGCAGCTAGCCAGGACGTCTTTTGTTACGAATTCCATTTATTTCAAACGGCCACGAAGCGTTTGGCCCGCGCGGGAAATCTCAATATATGAATATTTCATCGCTGTGACAACGCAACCTTCGCGATTGCCTTCTCGCCCCGACGCGCGCCGTCTAAAAAATGAGCTGCCTGCCCCAGCGAGGCGTGGCCACCCGGGCGGCACACTCCGCGCCAACCTTACGGCATGCAACGCCGTATTCATGACGAAGCAGCTTGATTCTCGCCGCCACGAGGTGACGGAACTCCAACTCCCGTTCGCTAAACCCCACCCGGTCGATATATCTCGTGCCGTCGGGCAAGGCGCCTCGAATTTCGTAATAAATTACCCCGTCGCGGGAATACTTCACCACTTTGGCTGCCATCTTGTCCCGATTCTCGTTCGTTTTTGCCCGCCCCACGCGTCCCGTTATTTTTTTGCTGCCCGGGTTTCGGCGATTGTCACTTGGGCCGTTCAAATTGGCAACCGCGAAAACGTGCACGTGGTACGCGCGCGACTCGCTTCATCATGCCGGCGCCGGGTACGCCGCTCATTCCCGCCGGGCGTGGCACAGCCCGGCCCGATACCGTGAAGATCGGCGACGAACAGGTGTAGTAACCTGACTTCGCCTGGCGCTCCGGCAGGCCACTCACGACAGGAGACTCTCATGACGAAGCTCGTCACATGCGTTTGGTTCAACGGCGAAGCCCGCGCAGCCGCCGAGTTCTATGCGGCAACGTTCCCCGACAGTCATGTTCAGGCGCGGCACGTCTCGCCCATTCCCGGCATTGGCGCTGGTGACGAGCTGACGGTCGAATTCACGGTGCTTGGCCAATCGTTCGTCGGACTGAACGGCGGGCCGGAGTTTCAACCGAACGAAGCCGTCAGCTTCATGGTCGTGACGAAGGATCAGGAAGAAACCGACCGTTACTGGAACGCGATCCTCGGCAATGGCGGCAAGGCGTCCGCCTGCGGCTGGTGCAAGGACCGCTGGGGCTTTTCGTGGCAGATCACGCCCAAACGGCTGCTCGACCTGATGGCGGACCCCGACGTCGCCAAGGCGCGCCGCGTCATGGAAGCCATGATGACGATGCACAAGATCGACATCGCAACGCTGGAGCGGGCCGCCGCCGGGTGATCTGGCGCCCTGCCGTCATCGCTTCGACCGTTTGCGTTGCGGCGACCGCCTCGCGCGGTGCCGCCGGCTCGCGCTGCACCGGAACGGTCGTGCGCAGCACAGACACCAGCGGCAGGTGGTCGGAGGCGCGTCGCGACAGCGGACTCGCGTGTGCGTGCACCTTGCCCAGATGCGCACGGGGCGACGTCCAGATCCGGTCCAGTGCGAGCAACGGCCAGCGCGACGGGAACGTCGCCACATGCGGCGCGCGTTCGAAGAAGCGATGCAGCCAGCGCAGCGGACGTCCCCACAGACACCATTCGTTGACATCCCCCATCAGGACGGTCGGTGCACCGGGCTGGTTGGCGAGGCACTCCAGCAAACGCTGAACCTGCTCGCGTCGCTCGCGCGGACGCAGACCGAGATGCGTTGCAATCACGCGCAATTGTATGTCGCGCCCATAGGTGTCCTGCCATGCGAGCGTCGCGTCGATGGCCGCACGCGGCTCGCGACCCGAGACGCTCAGGTCGATGTGACGCACCGCGACCGGCGCAAAGCGCGTCATGATGGCGTTGCCGTATTCGACGTCGTCGCGTTTGAGCGTCGGCCCGGGAATGAAGTGCATGTCGCGCGCCGTCGCGAGTCGCGCGAGTGTGCCGACATCCGCGGCGCTCGCCTCGATTTCCTGCAATGCGACGATATCGGCGTCGATCTCGTCGAGCACGCGTGCAATGCGCTCCGGGGAATGCTCGCCGTCGGTGCCGACACACCCATGCACGTTGTAGCTGGCCACGGTGAGTTCGCGGCTCACGATCTCCGCTCGCCGCCCCAGGTCGTCGTGGGGGGCCGGCGTGGCGGGCGATGTGGGCATCGAGTCCGTGCCGTTCGGCGCGTCGCGCGAGGCGCCGTCGTCGCTCATGCCCCGGATACGTCGCCGCAACGCCACTACCCCCATGCCCGGCAGAACGAGCACCACCACGAGCAACGCTGCCGTCCATCCGCTCGGCCGCTGCGCGAGCGCCGCGACCCGGTCCACCAGCGCAGCGGCAATCACGATGCCCGGCAACATGCCAATCACGGTCCCCATCAGGCAGTCCCGCAAACGGATGCGCGATGCACCGACGACCAGATTCACCAGCGTAAACGGCGCAATGGGCATGAGACGCAGCACCACCATCGCCAACAATCCGTGATTGCCGATCTGCCGGCTCAACGCATTCAGGCGTTGCCCCCCGAAGCGCTGCACGGCGTCGCGCCCGAGCGATCGTCCCACGCCATAGCCTGCCACGGCCCCCAGCGCCGTGCCCGCGAGCGCATAGGCCGCGCCCGCAAAGGGGCCGAACACCACGACGGTGACGACGATCAGCACTGTCACCGGCACCATGACGAGCGTTCCCGCCACGTACACCGCCATGATCAGTGCGGGTGCGAGCGGCATCTGGCGAATCCGTTCGACGGCACGCAATACACGCGGCAAGTCGGCCCACTCGCGCAGCGGCGTGTAACGCCACGCCAGCGCCATCCCCGCCAGGGCGAGCAGCAGCACGACGAGAGCGACGATGCGCCCGGCCAGTCGCGGGCGCGCTTCGGTCTCGATGAACGTCCCCATCACGTTCTCGAAATCGATCGGCTCCATCGGGTCGAGCACGACGGCGCCCGGCGACGCGGCGTCGTCCGCGTCGTTGAATTCCGGTGTGAAGGCCGAGAGCGTTCTCTCGCCATCCCGATGCAGCCTGTCGATGGCGGCGTGCAACCCCGGATGGCGCGACAGCGCCGACGCCACCGCCGCGTCGGTGACACCAAGATGTTCGGCCAGCAGCCGGTTTCGGGCGCGAGCGATACCGGCTGCAATGCGCGCATTGCCGTTCGAAGCGACGGCAAGGTTGCATTCGGTATCGAGCGCCATCGAACGGTTGTTGAGATTCGCGGAGCCGATGACGAGCAACGCATCGTCCACGACCATCACCTTGCTGTGCACGTTCACGCACGCTGGTGCGATCCCCGGCACTTCCGGGCAGTACAGGCGAAAACGTGCCTGCGAGTCGGACTCGCGCAGCCGGCGATAGAGGCGCGCGCGCAGCACGCCCATGCTCTGCTCCTGCAACCAGCCGGTCTCGGCGCGACGGGACACCACGGCGATGTCGGGGCAATTCGGGGACCTCATCCGTTCGATCAGCGCGTCGCCGATGCACTTGGCCGTGAAGTACTGATTCTCGAAATAGAGCCGATGGCGGGCGCTGGCGATGGCATCGAGGTAGAGTGCCTCGATTTCCTGAATGGCCGGGCGCCCCTCGAACGCCGGTGCGGTGCGCGAGATGGCCACGTCGACGTCGGTCAGATCCGGTGCCACCGATACGGGCCATGGGTCCAGAGGCGCGTACGGCGCGTCGCGTTCGGTGCGAAGGCGCAGATCGACGTGCACGCCCGTCGCACGGTGCCATCGGTCCTCGGCAAGTTCGGCCAATGCACGCGCGGCCTGCCCGTCAACGAGTGCCTGCACGTCGTGAAACGGAGGATAGGCATGGCCCGAGGGATCGCGCCGCGCCGGTTCGCCGGGGGCGTGTGCGGACGTGTCCCAGCGATTGCGCGTGAGATCCAGGCCGCCCACGAACGCCAGCCGCTGATCGATGACGACGACCTTCTGGTGATGCGATGCACCGCCGGGATGCCGACCGTCTAGCCGGAAGCACAGCCGCCGGTGCGTTTGCCAGTCGAGCTTGACGGAGGGCAGCCACTCGCGCTCCAGCGCGTAGAGCATCGCGAAGTCCCAGCTCAGACAGTAGATCCGCAGCGTCTTGCGGCGTCTTACGAGGGCGTCGAGAAAGTCGCGCAAGCCGGGCGGAAAGCCGTCGTCCGGCCCGTTGGGCGTGAGTTGCATGCGGCTGTCGATGTCCCAGCCGAGGATGAATACGGTATGGCGCGCCGCGAGCAACGCCTCGCGCAGTGCGCTGAAGTACGCGTCGCCGTCGACCAGCATGCGCATGCGCGCGGCGCGCGCGATGCGCCAACAGTTTCTTCCTTCCCTGAGCAGCGCCGGGGTGCCGTTGGCCGTACCGTCATGCGTCTTCCCGGGCGTATTGCCCGATCTCGGGTCGAGCACTTACTTCCCCATCTCGACCTTGGCGGACACTTCGCGCGCCTCGCTCAGATGATGGCGCAACGTGGGCAGCGTCTTCTGCGCGAAGGCCTTGAGGTCGGGGTCCTGCCCTTTCTGCGCCTCGGTCTGGAAAAGCGTGACGGCCTGCTCATGCGCTTCCGGGCCCGCGAGATTCATATAGGCCACATCGAATTCGCGCCCCTTCTTGCCCTTCAAGGCCTCGATATCGGGGTTCACTCCTGTATCGTTCGGCACGCTTACGCCCTTTTTCGCCGCCAATTGACGCAACGCTTCGTTCGCCTTGCTGTGATCCGTCACCATCTGTTGTGCAAAACGTTTGACGGCCGGATGGCTGGAGCGCTGCACCGCCAACTGGCTGGCTTGCACCTCCGACTTGCCCGCCTTTTGCGCCTTGTCGACGAACTCGACATCGATGCCGGTCGCCGGTTGTGCCGCACGCGTCGCCTTGGCCCCTGTGTGCGTCACATCCTCGCCCGCGGAGATGGTGGCCTGATCGGTGCCCCCATCCTGCCCCGGCACGCCCTTGGGCAGTTCCTGTGCAATGGCGAATGGGCTGACGAGCAGCGCCGCGCTCAACAGGCAGCCGCTATAGCGGTTGCGCAACATAGTGATTCGTGAATGCATATTGCCCTCCCGGAACCTGCATGTTGTTGGATGGAAAGACTGTCGTTGCCGGTCAATCGAAGTCTTGCGCGAGGGGTTGTGCCGCCGCCCGCGCAGCCCCTTGTGCCGGCATCTGCGACAGTCGCGCGTACAACGTTTTCAGACTGATGCCGAGTTGGCGCGCAGCGCGCGCCTTCACGCCGCCACATTGCGCCAACGCACCGAGAATGACGTGACGGTCGAGTTCCGCGAGCGGCGCGTCGAGCGCCACAGCGGTGCGGTCGTCGCGCACGGGAAACTGCGCCAGTGTTTCGATGATGGGCGCCGGCAGGGTGTCGATGACCGTCGTGGGACTCAGGATGCGCGCTCGCTGCACGAAGTTGCGCAACTCACGAACGTTGCCTGGCCAATCATGACGTTGCAATGCGCCGAGCACCTGCGGTGCGAAGCGCATCGCGCGTCCGTCCAGCGCATTGGCGTCGTCGAGCATGGCTTGCGCGAGCAGCGCCACGTCGTCGCCGCGCGCACGCAATGGCGGCATCGTGACGGGGAAGACATTGAGGCGATGGTAAAGATCGGGGCGCAGCCTGCCAGCGCGCATTGCCGCATCGGGACAGACGTTGGTGGCAGCCACGATACGAACGTCGACCGCGATTTCCTCCGATCCGCCCAAACGCATCAACTTGCCGGTTTCGAGCACCCGCAGCAGGTTGACCTGCGACTGCAACGGCATTTCGGCAATCTCGTCGAGAAACAACGTGCCGCCGTGTGCGCGCTCGAAAAATCCGCGATGCCGCCGCTCGGCCCCGGTGAAGCTGCCCCGGTCATGGCCGAACACTTCGCTCTCCACAAGGTTCGGTGCGATGGCGCCGCAGTTGACCGCGAGATAAGGACCATCGCGCCGCTCGCTGAGGTCATGGACCGCGCGCGCGGCAAGTTCCTTGCCGGTGCCGGATTCGCCCGTGAGCAGGACCGCCGCATCGGTGGGGGCAACGTGTTCGAGCGCGTCGATGACGCGGCGCATCGCGCCGGAGTTACCTACCAAGCGCGAAAACGGGTGCGGGCCGTCCGGCGAGCGGGTAACGCCATCGCGGACAGGCGCCACAAGGCTTCCGCTCGCTTCTCCCGCATTCGAAGCATTCGCGGCTTTCGCTAGGTTCGCGACTTTTGCGATCCACTCGCCCGCACGCTGGCGGTCGCCGGGCAGCACCAGATAGTCGCGCGCGCCGCGGCGCAGCGCCTGCACGGCGCTCTCCCAACCGGGCCGGGCCGTACACATCACCACGTCGAGATCGTTGCGGCTTGCCCAGCTATCCAGCACGTCGAAGCCGCTGCCATCGGGCATCTCCACGTCGGTCATGACGAGCGAAGGCGCCCCTCGCGAGAGGCGCGCGTCTGCCTCCGCCAGCGTGCCTGCCCAGGCGGGCGGCGCAAACTCCGGCGGAAAAAGCGCCTGACATAACGAAGACAGCGCATCGCGAGTCACCGCGTCCGCGCCGACCAGCAGAATCGGAGACCGGTCGGCGGTATGACGCGATACGTGTGAATCGGTTGACATGTACCCTCCGGACGACGGCAGATGGCTGTTCGACTACGTGATCTGCGATGCCGTTCGGCGCAACATCATCGAAACTTCCTATGCGTTGCCGCTAACGCTTACAGAATTTCAATGCCGAATTCATGCATGAGCGGGATATTCGACGAACACTTCGCGTCACATCAAAATGACACGTGAGTTCGTCCTCTCCCGTCCCTCCATCCCGTCCGACGGCGCTACCTTCCTCGGTCAGTCCCCGGCCATCCGTGCATTGCGCGCGCAGATCGAACGCGTTGCGTGCACGCCGCTAAGCGTGCTTATTCTTGGCGAGAGCGGCAGCGGCAAGGAACTGGCCGCGCGAGCCATACACGCGGCCAGTACGCGGCGCGACGGGCCCTTCGTCGCGGTGCCCTGCGGCGCGATGCCAGCCGAGCTTGCGGAATCCCAATGGTTCGGACACGAGCGCGGCAGCTTCACCGGCGCGCTCGTGCGGCATCGCGGCTATTTCGAGGCGGCGCACGGCGGCACGTTGTTCCTCGACGAAATCGGTGACATGTCCCCTGCGATGCAGGTGAAGTTGCTGCGGGCTCTGGAGTCGGGCGCGATATGCCGTGTGGGGGGTAGCGAGCTCATTCACGTGAACGTTCGCGTTGTCGCGGCCACATGCCACGACCTCACGCAGGCGCTGCGCAGCGGCGCGTTACGCGAAGATCTCTTCTACCGTTTGGCGGCTTTCGTGTTGCATGTGCCGGCGCTGCGTCATCGCGAGGGCGACATCCCGGCGCTGGCCAATGCCTGGCTCGACACGCTCAACGCGCGCGTGCTCGCGCGAAGCCCGTCAGCGAACCCCAAGCGGCTCTCGGCGGCGTCGCTTCGCCGGCTCTGCGCGCATGCCTGGCCCGGCAATGTACGGGAGCTGCGCCATGTCATCGAGCGCGCGTTCATTCTGGCGAACGATGTGTTGCACATCGAGATCGATGCCGCGCCGCAACCCGACCCCATCGTGCGTGACGGCACACTGGAGTTGCCCCGCGTCATCACGCTCGCGCAGGCGCAGCATCAGTTCATCGCCGCGGCGCTTGCGCATCACGAACACGACAAGCCGCGTACCGCCCGCGCGCTCGGCGTGAGCCTGAAGACACTCTACAACCGCCTCTCGACGCCGACGCGACCGTAACCGTGCCCGGCGCGGCGGCCGCGGCGGCAAACCGTTGCGTCAGTGATGCTTGCCCGTGTCGCCAGATCCGCCGGATGCCCCTGACGACGACCCGGTGGAGCCAGCGGCGCTGGAGACCGTATTCGATCCGGCAGTGCCTACCGTGCCGGTTTGTTGCGACGCTAGTTGCGACGTGCGCTGCGACGATCCCGCTCCCGAGCCCTGCGAGCCGCGCTGCTGATCACCCTGCCCGTACGACGGCTGCGTGCGAATGCGGTTCTCGACGTCCTGCACGCCGAAGCATTGATCGGCGACGTCTTCGATGGCGTGTTTCATCCAGCGCTCGGGCACGTTGCCCTGCAACTCGACGCGCCCGTCCTTTACCTGCACGCTGACGTCCTGCACCTCCAGATCGTGCGCCATGCAAAGGCGTTCGCAAACGTCTTCACGGATGCGCTCGTCCGTACGGCTGTACCCCCTCGGTCCCTGACGGTGACGCATGTCCATCGCCCCACCGCCGTAGCCGCGCTGCGCGGCACTGCCCTGCCACGATCCTTGTCCCCGGCCCTGTTCGTATCCGCCACCGCCATAGCGACTCTGCTGCCCCTGCTGACGCTGGCGCCCCGCGCCCATCCCAGCCTGGGACACCCGGCTGCCGTAGTCGCGGTCGTAATCGCGCCCATAGTCGCGACCGTAGACGGGGCCGAAGTCGCCGCCGAAGTGACCGCCGAAATCTGCGCTGTAATCGCCCAGGTAATCGTCCTCATAGTCGCGGCCGTAATCGCTGCCGTAGCGCCGGCCATAACTCCCGCCCATGCTGCCCATGCTGCCCATGCCGCCCATGCCGCCCATGTCCCGCGTGTCACGGGATTCGCGATAACCACGGGTGCCACCCGCCCCTCCTGCGCTGCGCGACCCGTAAGCGTCGCGGTTCTGCAACCCGCTGTAGTGGTCGCGCCAATATCCCTGCCCTTCGTCCTGACGGCTGCCGCCATAGCGCTCGTAGCGTTCGCGGCGTCCTTCGTCGCCGCGTGCACGGCCGGCCTCGCTCCAGTCGGCCTGCCATTCCCCACGCTCCCCACGCTCCCCACGCTCGCGCGAAGGCTGCATTCCATAATCGTCGCGGTCGTATGCGGCGACGTCGCGCTGCGTCGCCTCATCGTCGTAGTCGCGACGGTATTGGCTGCGCTGCCCGCCCCCTTGCAATTGCCGTTCGTCATCGCGCGCTGCGTATCGTCGTTGCATGATGATTCTCCTGTCGAGCGGCACCGGCGGCCCAGAGGCAATGGCGTCTGTCCAACCGCGTCGGCACCGGCCCGAAAGACGTGCAAGTCGTGTGCCATCGCGGGATACCGGGCACATCGGACGTTCGCACCGGCCACATGGCCGGCCGGCGAGGAGAATTTTCCAACGCTGGCAAGTTCGCGCCGGCTGGCAGGCATCGCTCATGCGGCACATTTCCGGTCGACGTGCTTGACGTCACCCGCGCATCGCGTATAGAGTCACCGCATGACGAATTCCAGCACCTACCGCTCGCAGGCTCTGCGCGCTGTCCTGACGGGACAGGCAGGTGCGTTCGTCAAAAGCAAAAAACAGTCGCTCAACTGACCGGAGCGTGCTGTTCCGTCAGTTGAGCGACGGAATAGCCACGTGGACCCGGCAGTCCCTCCCCGCGCCTCGCGCCCGCCTGCATCACCCGGCCAGTCTGCCCCGAGTCACCCACGCGTCTCGATCTCTGCGTCGCCCTGCTGAACGGTTTCCGTACGGGTCACCACACGTTCATCGTATTCGTATCGTCCAGGGAGACACCATGCAAGACGCACAATCGCACGCCCCTTCGCACGCCCATTCGCACGCCCCTTCGCACCCATTGAGCCCCTCGGCCGCAGCTGCGCCATCGACACCTGCGGTGGCGGCCCGCCCGGCACCGTCCGGTTTTCGCGGCATCTGGCTACCGCTCGTCACGCCGTTCACACGCACACGCACGGGCACGGGCGAGCCGGTCGACCACGCGGCCCTGCGGCGGCTCGTCGAGCACTACCGGCAGTCCGGCATCGCCGGCTTCGTGATCTGCGGCACAACGGGAGAAGCCGCGGCGCTGGACGACGCCGAGCAGCTCGCCGTCCTCGAGACCGTGCTGGCACATGCGAACGGCCTGCCGGTGATCGCGGGCCTTGCGGGCAATCATCTGCCCCACACGCTCGCTCGCCTTGACGCCCTCAACACGTTGCCGCTGGCCGGTGTGCTCGCTCCCGCGCCGTACTACATCCGCCCTTCGCAGGCTGGGCTCCTCGGGTGGTTCCGTACGCTGGCCGATCGCGCCGGTGCACCGCTCGTGCTTTACGACATTCCGTACCGCACCGGTGCAACACTCGCTCTGGACACGTTGCTCATGCTCGCCGGTCACGGCAACATTCGCGGCATCAAGGACTGCGGCGGCAATGCGCTCACCACGCAGGCGCTGATCGCCGACGGACGTCTGTCGGTGCTCGCAGGGGAAGACCATCAATTGCTCTCGACGCTGACGATGGGCGGGCACGGCGCGATCATCGCCTCTTCGCACTGCCGTCCGGCGCATTTTGTCGCGCTGTATCGCGCGGTGCAGTCGCAACAACTGGATGTGGCGCGGGTGCTGTTTCACGCTGTCATGCCGGTCGTGAAGCTGCTGTTCGCCGAAGCGAACCCCGGCCCGGTGAAAGCATGGCTTGCGCGCGAGGAACTGCTGGAGGATGTGCTGCGTGCGCCGATGACAAGCGCCTCGCCAGCGTTGGCGCAGCAATTGGTCGACGCCGTTGCCGCCGTCGACGCCGCGTTTGGCGCAACGGCGGCACACGCGGCGTAACCTTCAGAAGGACGTTCGGCGGCTTGCCGCCGATACGCAGGTCGCGAACCTCACGCGACGGCGCGCAGGTGCGCGTCGTCGTGCGCCCCGTACATTGGCACCGTCGCCGGCGTCATCGATGCAGGCAATGCCGCCGAGGCCGCCGACGTAGGTATGGCGCGGGCAGCGCCGTCCCGATTCACACGGAACTTCGACGCTTCGCCAACCAGCTCGGCCGCCTGGGCGCGCATATGTTCGGCCGCAGCCGCCGCCTCCTCCACGAGCGCGGCATTTTGCTGCGTGACCTGATCCATCTGCGTGACGGCCTGATTGACCTGTTCGATACCGCGCGCCTGCTCGTCGCTCGCGGCGGCGATTTCCGTGATGAGTTCGCTCACCCGGCGAACCGACACGACGATCTGGTCCATCGTGCGTCCCGCAACTTCCACACGCGACGAGCCATCCTGCACCTGTTGAACGGAGGTCGCAATCAGCTCGCGAATGTCTTTCGCAGTTCCCGCCGAGCGTTGCGCCAGCGTGCGGACTTCTCCGGCGACGACGGCAAACCCGCGGCCCTGCTCGCCCGCACGCGCGGCTTCCACCGCCGCGTTGAGCGCGAGGATGTTGGTCTGGAAAGCGATACCTTCGATGGCCGCGATCATTTCGCTCATGCGCGCCGATGCACTGGCCATTGCCTGCATCGTCTCGACAACGGCGCGAACGCTGTGGGCACCGGCGTCGGCCACGCCGGACGCCTCCTGCGACAGACGCTTCGCCTCAAGCGCGTGCTCCACGTTCTGACGCACGGTCGACGTCAGTTCCTCCATCGAGGCCGCCGTCTCCTCCAGCGAGGCTGCCTGCTCCTCGGTACGTTGCGACAGATCAGTGTTGCCCTGCGCGATTTCGCGGGCGGCGGTGTCGATGGCGCCCGAGGCGCTCTGAATGTTGCGCACGAGATGGCCCAGTTGCCCGACGGCGACGTCGAGCGCGCTTGCCATCTTGCCGATTTCGTCGGCCGAATCGACCTGCACGCGGTGCGTCAGGTCACCGCTTGCCAGCGCCGCGGCGCCGGCAGCGACAGCCCGCACGGGGCGCGTGACCGAACGCGCAATCGCAACGCCCGACACGACCGACACGGCAACCGACACCAACAAGGCGGCGAGCAGCCACAACCGGGCGGAGAGGTACGCGGCGTTCGCGTCCGCTGCCTCCTTCGCGCTGACTGCCTTGCCAACGCCCATCAGGTCGTCGAGCGGCGAGAAAAACGCCAATTGCGCCTTTTGCATCGGCCCCATCAATTCGGCCCTGGCCTGTGCATAGTTACCGCTGCGCACGAGCGACTTGAATGCATCGAGCTGCCGGCCATACTCGGCGCTCGCCTCGGTCAGCGTGCGATACAGCGCTTTGCCCTTTTCCGTATAGAACATCGTCGCCATGCCTTCGATGCCCTTCAGGTTCGCCTGACGCAGTTCGTCGACCTGAGACAGGCGCGCGTCGAGTTGCGATGCGTCTTCCGACATCGCAATGTCGCGCATGAGTACCGCCACATGCGCGGCACGGTCCTTGAGGTTGTGGAACTCGAGAATCTTGTTGTTCAGATCGGAGACGATCAATTGGGTGTTCGCGTCCATCGTCGCCATTTTCGTCACCGCGACGACGGCCACGACCAGCAGCATGAACACATTGATGGAGAAGGCGGCGGCGAGCCGTTTGCTGATACTCAGATTCTTGAACATTGCCTTGCGCGCTATAGGGGAGGGTTTTGCTGCTTCTGACGAGACTTAACGAATGCTTTTGATGAAACTTGAGCGTCATCGCAACAAAACTGCGTCCCCCTCTCGCAAACCCCTATGACGCCATACTTTCCACTGGTGGAACGCCAATGCCTGCCGCGCGCTGCCCGGCGGCATTACCGAACGGCGTTCACGTTCCCATGGCCTTCGCGGCGGCACCGGCGCTCGCGGTCGTCGTTCCCCATTGCACGAGGAGCATGCCCGCGACGATGATCGCGACGCCCGCCACGCGTACGAGATTGACCGGCTTTGCCGGCAGCCCCATCAGCCCGAAGTGGTCGATGAGCAGCGACGCAACGACTTGCCCGGCGACTACGCAAACGATGAAGCTGGCCGCGCCCAGACGTGGCGTGAGCACCAATGCCGCCGTGATGTACGCCACGCCCGCGACTCCGCCGATCCACAGCCACCAGGGGCCTCTCGCCGCCGCGGCGAGCTTGGGCAGGCCAGCGCGCATGCCGATCAGCACGGGAATCACGACGAGCAGACTGACCAGCAACGATGCGACCGTCGCCCATAACGGATGGCCGAGCGCGCGTCCGAGCGACGCGTTGCTGCCCGCCTGAAACGGCACGGCCGCCCCGGCGGCCATCGCGACGATCAGCGGCAACAGCACAGACGCCGGCAGCTGCGGACTCAGGGATGCATTCATGGTGTGACCTCTCGATTCGTAGAAATGGCTTGCCATCAGCATGACTCATCCATTTCAATAATGGAAATTCGAAATCGTCACATAAACTATTCGTCATATGGATGATCTGCGTCGAATCGATCTGAACTTGCTGCTGACGTTGCATGCGCTGCTCGCGGAGCGTCACGTCTCGCGCGCGGCGTTGCGGCTGCACCGCAGTCAGCCGGCGGTGAGTCATGCACTGGCGCAGTTGCGCAGCCTCTTCGACGATCCGCTGCTCGTGCGCCGTGACGGCGGACTCGCGTTGACCTCGCAGGCGCTGGAATTGCAGCGGCCGCTCGAAGACGCGCTCGATCAGTTGCAGGGCTTGATGCACGCACCGGCGTTCGACCCGGGCCGGGCCAGGAGGACGTTTCGCGTCGCGCTGTCCGACTACGGCTCGCGCGTGGCGCTGCCCGCGTTGACGCGCCGGCTTCGCGAGCACGCGCCGCACGTCGATCTGGCCGCCACGCAGGCGAGCCGTGAAGCGATGCTCACGCAACTGCTCGATGGCGAGATCGATCTGGCATTGGGCGTGTTCCACGAAGTTCCGGCCGAACTGGAAACGAAGACGCTGTTCGAAGAGTCTTTCGTGTGCGTGGCCGACCGGGCGACCTTGCCCGCGCGCGGCGGTCTGACGATGGCGCAATGGCTGGCGCGGCCACATGTGCTGGTCGCGATGCGCCCGGGCGCGGACAACGAAATCGATCGCGCCCTTGCCGAGCTGGGCCACACGCGACGCGTTGCCGTCACGCTGCCCCACTGGAGCATTGCGCCCGAACTGCTCGCGGGCACCGATCTCGTGCTGAGCGTTGCGCGGCGCGCGGTGGCGCACCTGCAACAGGATCGTCAATTGCGCCAGCTACGCCATTTCGCTGCGCCGTTCCCGATCCCTCCCTTCCGCTTTCAGGCCGTATGGCACGCGCGGCGCGAGGTGGACCCCGCGCATCGTTGGCTGCGCGAACAGATCGTGGCGGTTTGCTCGGACATCGGCTAGTGCGGCGCGTGCACGCGAGCATGACGGGAAGCGCCGTCGTCGGAACGACCGCTCACGCGGTACCGCCGAACTGCGTGCCGGTCCACGATCGCGACGCGGCTCAAAACATCGAATTGCCGCTGACGGTCTTCGCTGGCGTTTGCTGAGAGACATCCCAGTGTTCGACGATCTTGCCTTTTTCCAAACGGAAGATGTCGACGATGGCAATCGGCAGATCGCCAGGATGCGGGACCTTGCGCACGTGCAGAATCACGAAATCGCCTTCGGCGAAGACGCGCACGATGTCGCTGTGCGATTCCGGCTGATTCTTGCGCAGAAATTCCAGAAACTTGCCGAAGCCGTCGACGCCATCGGCGGCATTCGGATTGTGCTGGACGTATTTGTCGCCGAGGTACTGGCGCGCTGCGGCGAAATCCTTACGGTTCAACCCGGCGTCGTAGAACGCAAGCACCGTCTGCTTGTTCGCGGCCAGTTGCGAGGCCGGCACGGCAGACGCGGCGCCGGACGACGTACCGAGCCCCTCGGTGGCGGCCGCCGAGATCGCCGAGCCGGGCAACGGAGGCATGCCCTCGGCAGCGCCGGCCATGGGTACGGTCATGGACGACGCGACAACGGTGGAGGCGACGGCAAGCGACGAAGCAATCGATAGTTTCATGGCGTTTGGCGATTTGGGGTAAGGGGTACGTCATTGTCGCCGCAATTCTCGTACTCGATGCCGTAGCGGCCCTTCGTTCGCCGGATTCTCGCGAAGCCGGGCTCGCCCAGATGCATCCCGGCGATCAGGAGGCGGTCTGCACATACCTGATCGAGAAGCCGCGAGCGCGTGTCGGCAGCAACGGACGAGTCCTGATCGAACGCGATCGAGACGTCCGGACGGTGAATCTGGATGTGGGGAAAATGCACGATGTCGCCCCAGACCAGCAGCCCCGTATCGCGAGATTCGACGAGATAGCCGGTGTGCCCCTCGGTATGCCCCGGCAGCGAAACCGCACGGATACCGGGCAGCACTTCCGCGGCGGCCCCCACCATGGCCGGCCCGACCGTCCGCAACCGGTCGCGGTATCCCTCGAACACCCGGCGCGCCATCAGGAAGTTGCCACGCGTGCGCTCGCTGGCGCGCGCCAGGTTGGCATCGTCCCGCCAGAATTTCACTTCCCGGCTGTCGACGACAAGTTCCGCATTGGGAAAAGCGGTGCCGCCCTCGGGCGTCATCATTCCGCCCACGTGGTCGGGATGAGCATGCGTGAGCAAGACGGTGTCGATGGCCTCGGGCGCGATGCCCGCGCGCGCGAGGTTGGCGCTCAGCTGACCACCCCACTGCCGGATACCGCCTGCGCCGCTGTCGACGAGAATCGTGCGGCCCCCGCCTTGCACCACATAGCAGTTGATGTGAATGGCGGCGGGCGTGGGCTCGCCAGCCTTGCGTTGAATGTCGGCGGCCTCGGCGGCCTCGATGTTCGAGAGCAGATCGAGGCTCGCCGTGAGATAGCCGTCGCTGATTGCCATCACCGTGAAATCGCCGACCTGCTGACGCGGAAAGTGGTAACGGGTCACCGTGCCGCTCCCGACTCGTTGGCGGTCAGTTGCGGCCCCATCGGTGTATAGAGGTAAACGCCTTCCGGTGGATTGCCCGCCTGTGTGGCTTCCCCCGCGGGTACCACCGCCAGCCACCGATACGCAGGAACCTTCTCCAGCGCCGCCGCACGCATGGCGAGCGGTTTGAGCCCCATCTGGACGAGCGGATCGGGCCCGCCGGCACACAGCGCAAGCCGCTCTGCCGCATGCACCGCGGGAGCCGGGCCGATATCGCTGTAGAGATTCCGGTGCCAGTCGGTAATGTGCTGCTGCCACCGCGCGAAGTTGCCACCGCCCTTGCGGCGGTATTCCTCGGCTGTCAGCACTTCCGGGCCGTCGATCGTGTGGACGGCGAGATACGTTGGACAGCCTGGCGTGATTGCCTTGAAACGTTGCGAGGTCTGAAAACCCGTCACGGAAATCAGCGCAGGCAGCTTTTCCAGGCTGTAGAAGTCGTTCCATTCGGCTTCGCCGGCAGCGCCGGCAAAGCTGCATTCCACGGTATAGATCATTGAAGTTCGTCGTTCTCGAGCGATGAGCATTCGCGAGCGACTCGCGAGTGATTCGTGCGTTTTCATTGCAGTTACGTAATGCTAACCTTGGGTTTTTCGCTCATATAGCGAGTAAACGTCAATCTTCAGTGATATTTGATCACGCTGACACACTCCTGCCGAGGGCCGATTCCGATGCGACGCAAGATTCCCAGCCATTCCGCCCTTCTGGCCTTCGAGGCCGCCGCCCGGCATGGGAGTTTCGCGCGTGCCGCCGACGAGCTGGCGCGCACCGAAGGCGCCGTGAGCCGACAGATCGGGCGATTGGAGGCGTTTCTGGGCGTTACGCTGTTCGAGCGCGTGGGAAACCGGGTACGACTGTTGCCGAACGGCATGCGATATGCCGGGCAAGTCCGCGAAACGCTGGACCGGCTGGAGCGCGATAGTCTTTATCTGATGGGGCAACCGGTCGAAGGCGCGAGTCTCGACATTGCCGCGACGCCAACGTTTGCGACGCGCTGGCTAATCCCGCGGTTGAAGCATTTCCAGCAGCGGTATCCGAACATCACCGTGCACCTCGCCGAATGCATGACGCCATTCCTGCTGGCCGGAAGCGGATTCGACGCGGCGATCCACTTCGAACACCCGGCATGGGCGGGCATGCATCTGCATCGTCTGCTGGAAGAAGTGCTGATCCCGGTCTGTAGCCCGGCGCTGCTGGCACAGGCGGGTGGGACTGCGTCGCTCGACGCGTTGCCGCGCCTTCATCGACGGCAAAATCCGCACGCCTGGCAGGCCTATGCGCAAGCCACCGGCATTACGCTGACCAATTCGGCGGTCGGCGCCCGGTATGACCTTCACGCCATGCTGATCGAAGCGGCACTGGCCGGGCTGGGCGTCGCCCTTGTCCCGCGTCTTTACATCGGTGCAGAGCTGGAGGACGGTCGACTGGTCGCCCCGTGGCCGGAGCACACCGCGGTATCGAAAAACTTCTGCCTCGTGCTGCCCGAGCCGTTGGCACTGAGCCAGGGACCGGTTCAGGTTTTCGCCGAATGGCTGTTAGGCGAGGCGCGAGGCAACGACACGGGCCAGCGCCAGGGGCATTGAGGGCATCGAGGGTGTGATGGACGTCACGAACGTTAGCGCCGCCTACCGCCAGGCCGCGCTCAACATTATGCCGCCGGAGACGACCAGCAGGGTATCGAGCAAGCGCTCGAAGACGTTTGGCGCCATGCCGAGCACGAAGCGCTTGCCGAGCATGGTGCCCAACATCAGCGTCATGCCGACGATCAGGCCGTTGGCCCAAGCATGCACCGGAAGTGCGCCGAGCCCCGAGAACATCACCACTTTGGCGACATAGATGAAGACGGAACTGGCCGACTCGGCGCCGAGAAACGCGCCGCCCGAAAGCCCGTACGCCGCAAACGCGGGCACGCTCAGCGGTCCGGTCGACAGCACGATCCCGGTCAGGAAACCGATGATTGCGCCCACGACCGCCAATTGCCACAACGACAAGCGCCACTGACGGCGTCGAAGGTAGTGCCGTGTGGGCACCATGGCGATGAAGAACGCGCCGAGCGCCACGTCCACCACGGTCGATGGCAGGCTCCACAACGTCTTCGCACCAAGCGCCGCCGCCGGCGCCCCCGGCAACGAGTACGCCAGCACCGCGCGCCAGTCGATCTCGCGCCACCACGCCAGTACCTTGGAGAGGTTGCCGAACACGGCGGCGACGGCCATGATCGGCACGGCCTGCTTCGGGCCATAGGTGTAGACGAGCACCGGCAGCAACATCATCGACGAGCCGGTGCCGACCACTCCGCTGACCGCCCCGGCCGCTGTCCCCACGACGGCGATCATCGCCATGCCCCACGCGTGTTCCGCCAAAAATCCTGCCAGCATCCCGCCCTCGCCGTTTGCCGTACTGCTCGCACGGCCGCCGTTGCCTGTTGGTAATTTATTGTTCGTTGCCCGTTGCCCGATGCCCGTTATCGGTTATCAAGACCGCCTGTGGCTATGTCCCGGGCCTGACGCTCCACTTCCCGGGCGACACGCCAAACGCGCGGCGGAAATAGCGGGTGAAATGCGAGAGATCGTTGAAGCCTTGCGCCAGCGCGACGTCCGTTGCGGACGCCCCCGCGCGCAACGCAGGCAACGCCCGCACCAGACGCAATTGATTGCGCCACGCGTGCGGTGCCAATCCCGTCTCGCGCGAAAACAGCCGGGCGGCATGGAACGGCGAGAGATCGACAGCTTCGGCCAATGTCGTCAACGACAGCGACTCGGTGAGATCGGCCGACAAGCGCGCCTTCATTGTCTCGACGCGCACGGCGTCGCGATGCCTCGCCGTCTCCGGCATACGGGCCTGTGCATGGCGCACCAGCATCATCGACACCGCCTCGATCAGTACGCTTTCCGCGAGCAATGGATCGGCGTCGAGCTGTAACAGCCGGTGCGCCTCAAGCAGCCGGTGCATGGCAGGCGCGTCGCAGATAACGTTTTCTCCGAACCACGGCATGGCGTCGCCGGGGCTAACGGCGTCCGACAGGCCCGCTGGCGGATGCGTCAATTGGCGCTGCACGCCCTGCACGAAACCGACCGGCAGATAGAAGACGCGATACCGCCAGCCAAAGTCGGTTTCGCGTGCTCCGGTGTGAACTTCACCGGGATGGATGACGGCGATGGACCCGGCGTGCGCCACATGTTCGCCACCCCGATAGGCGTACCGCTCGGCCCCTGCAACAATGCACGCGAACGTATACGCGTCGTGCCAATGCGGCGCAAACGTGTGATCGTTGTATTCGGCCGTGAGCATATCGCCTCCGGGCACGAGCGACGAGCGCCAGTACAAGGGGGCGTTACGGAACGGCTGAAACGGCAGAAGGGGTTGGAACAGGGCATCCATGCCCGCTACTTTACACCGGGCCACGCGCCGGGACCCGGATGGCGCGCTGCTCGCCGTTGCAGCCGCGGCCTGCACGGCGGGTCGGCTCGATCAGCGCGTTGCCACGACGAAAAGTCGCGGAAACGGCAGCAACACCGTGCCGTCCGCCAGTGCGGGATAAGCTTTCGCGACTTCGTCGGTGTAACGGGCGAGGAACGCTTCGCGCGAGGCGTCGTCCAGCTTGGCAAGGAACGGGCGCAACGCGCTGCCCTTGAACCATTCCACGACGGCCGGCGCACCGCCGGTGAGCGGGTGGTAATACGTGGTGCGCCAAATATCGACGCGCGAACACAGCGCGCGCAGCATCGGGTAATAAAACGAAGCGCCATGACGCGCGGTGCGCTCCGTGCCCCTGAGCCGGTCCGCCCAACGGGCATCGGCTGCGACTTCGCGCATCAGCCGATGCGCGGGTTCGTCGAGATTGTCCGGCGTTTGCACCGCAAGCGAACCGCCTGGTGCCAGACACGCGATCAGGCGCGGGTAAAGCGTTTCATGATCGGGCAGCCATTGCAGCACGGCGTTCGCAAGAATGACGTCGAACGGGCCGTCCTTCCACGCGGCGATGTCGGCGACGTCGAATTTGCATTGCGGCAGGCGCCTGCGTGCCGCATCGATCATGTCCTGCGAACTGTCCAGACCCAGCACCTGCGCCTGCGCATAGCGCGCTGCCAGCACTTCGGTCGAGTTGCCCGGACCGCATCCGATATCGACCACACGCGCCGTCGCCCCGCCTTGCCCCTTGCGCGATGCGGGAAGCGGCGGGATGGCGGAGACGAGATCGCGCACGGGACGCGTCCGTTCGTCTTCGAACTTGAGGTACTGCGACGCCTGCCATGCCGGACTCGTCGGATTCGTCGGATTCGTCGGATTCGCGGGATTCGCGGGATTCGTTGCAACGTTCGCGGGATTCGGCGGCGGGTTTTGCGGCATGAATCAACTCCATCGGAATAACTATGAATCAACAGCGCTCACGATATCAGGTCGCCGCCTGCAATGCCTCCACGAAAACGCGCAGATGCGAAGGCTCGGCGTCGGTGATGGCCCAGTACGTCATGCCGTTGCGCCGCCAGCGCGCAATCGCGTAGCCGTCGGACCCCGAGATGGAGGGGGCTGCCGATGCCTTGTCGCGGGCCGGAAACACATACAGATCGATCGGATGTTTGTCGGTGCGATAGACGAGTACCGACACCGTGCGGCCACCCACGTAGTCCAGCCTCCCCCCCGCGAGCGGGAATCCCTTGTTGGCGAGGTCGACGACGGGCGGCGCGTAATCGAGGCGTCCGTTGAACCACGGTTTGACGGTGTGCTGATCGGTCGAGATCACGTCCAGAGGATGCTGCGAGAGCAACGCCCGCACGTGGCTCGAAACGATCTCCTGCGCTTGCAGGCCGGCCGCCGCCTGCGGCTCGGGCACCGGCGCAGGGGCAGGCGCACGTCCGGCGAGCAATGCCATCGCCACGGCAAGTCCGCCGAGGATCGCACCGCCCGCGCCGCCGAACAGCCACGGCGTCAGGCTCGATCCCCACGCGGCCTCGACAGGCGCGGGCGCTACCGGCTTGCCAGACGTGGAAGGTGTCGCCCCGCGCGCCGGTTCAACAGTCGACGACGGAGCGCAAGCCGGGGCCGGGACTGCGGCCGACGTCGGCCCAGGCACCGATGACGGCGTGCGCTGCGCGTGCGACTCCGCCTTCGCCAATGCCTCGCGAATGCGCTCGCGCAGTGCCTGCGGTGCCTCGTGTTGCAGCGATCCGTCACGCAGCATCTTGCCCAGCGTCGTGGCGTCGTTCCGGCTCGTCGCCGAGGCTTTGGGATCGTCGGGCTTATTCATCGCGCTCTCCCCGAGGAGTCCCGTCGTGCGGCAGTCCCGCATGACGTGCGAGACGGGTGACTTGCGCCGACGAGGAAGATGAGGAAGACGAGGAAGACGAGGGTGGCCGTTCTGCCGGCTTGTCGCGCGCGGCCAGCACCGCCGCGGCCAGCATGCGACGGCCGCGCGCGAGACGCGACATGACCGTGCCCGCCGGTACCCCGACAATCGTCTCGATCTCCCGATAGCTCATATCCTCCATCTCCCGCAGGACCAGCACTTCACGAAATACCACAGGCAATGTGGCAAGCGCCTCGCGCACCAGCGCGCATTCGTCGCGACGCACGGCGAGCCGTTCGGGGTCGCCCGGCGAGGCATCGTCCCAGCCGGGCAGACGCACGTCTTCGTACAGCCCCTGCACCGCTTCGTCGAACGAGGTGCTGTCGGTCGCATCGGAGCGGCGACGCCACTCCGTCAGCCAGGTGTTGCGCACGATGGCGAGCAGCCACGCGCGGGCATTTTCGCCGCGAAAGCCGTCGAAGAACCGCAATGCGCGCAGATAAGCTTCCTGCACGATGTCGTCGGCATCGCTTGCGCTGCCCGACAGCCAGCGCGCGAGGTTGTACGCCGCATCGAGGTGAGGCAAGGCCAGTGCTTCGAAACGTCCTGACGCCTGCGCGCCGGACTTGTCAGCGTCGGTCACCGGAGTCTCCCGAGTGCGGGCAGCGCGTGCCCGGGTGAGTCGGACGGACGTGGCGCCGTCGTCCATCGGCAACGACTACGCAACGTCAGTAGGCTCATTGAATCACATCTGTGTCGGTGGGCGGCTATTTCACGACGACCACGCCGGTCATATGCGGATGCAATGCACAGAAATACGGATAAGTCCCCGGCGTGTCGAAGGTGAACGCGAAGGAGCGGCCGGTATCGAGGGCGCCGGAAGCAAACGCGCGCGGCGTGGACGAACTCGTCACGGTGTGCGGCTCATCGTCGCGATTGGTCCACGTGACGCGTGTGCCGGCCTTCACGGTGAGAGCGGCCGGGGAGAATTTGAAGTTCTCGATCTGAACGGTGTTCGCTTGCGCCGCGCTCGCGCGTACGGGCCAGCGAAACGTCAGCATGCTCACCGCGGTGAGCGCCAGGCTGCCGAGCAGGACACGACGCCGCACGGCATGGGGGGGCAATCGAGGGGATGTCATGATGGGGCTACCGCTCAAGATACCAGCGTGGCATCGTCCAGCCGCGGCGTACCGTCGAGCGACGCGAATTCGACGCGGCGAATGCCCAGTGTCTGGCGCAGCTGCGAGGCTTCGACCTTCCACGGCCCCGGCCCCGAACCATTGCCGGGCGCCGCTTGAGGGAACGCCGTGGACATGGCTGTGTGCAGTCGCACATTGCCCTCCACTTTTTGCAGCACCTGATGGACGTGGCCATTGAGCACCGTCACCGATCCGAACGGGCGCAGCAGCGCCAGTGCCCGGTCGCCGTCGTCGGTGCCCCAGCCCCAGGCCGGATAGACCGGCCATAGCGGCATGTGCGTGAACACCACCAGCGGTGTGCTGTGCGAGCGAGCGCTGAGATCGTCCGCGAGCCAGGCAAGTTGCGTATCGCCGAGGTACCCCATGCCGCCGGCTTTGAGATTCAGAACGTTGACGAGCGCGACGAAATGCACGCCCTGCTGATCGAAGCTGTACCAGCCCCTGCCCCGGGTGTCGGCGGCAAAGCGGGAAAAGAAGGCACGACCGTCGTCGCCGATGACGTCGTGCTCGCCTGGTACGTAGCGGGTCTCGAGACCCGCGCCGTTCACGATCTGCTGCGCGGTGTCGAACTCCTCGGCCCGCGAGAGGTGACTGACGTCGCCCGTGTGCAGCATGAAGGCGGGTCGCCGCGCCGCGCCCCGTATGCGCTCGATGGCAGATTGCAGCGTCGCGGCCGGGTCGGGGTTCGGCGTCTTGTTAAAGCCGATGTGACTGTCGCTGATCTGAACGAAGGACAGCGCGTTGCCGGTGATTGATGGGGCGGCCTGAGCTGACGCTCCCCCAAGCGGCACGCCCTGCGGCACCCCGCCGTCGAGCGTCCACAGGATGCCGGCGCCGGCCCATGCCAGACATGCCATCGCCCTGCGCCGCGACATCGAGGGCGATGCCGCCTCGTCGTCTTTTCCTGCGTTGTCGCCGTGTCGTTCGTTGCGGATCATGACGCCCCTCCACACGGTATCGCGTCCGGCCCGTCCCCATGACGAGGTTCGGCGCGCCGTTATCCGTAATACCGGTGGCGGTCGGGTTTTATTCCCGAAGCGATCAGAGCGGCGAGTATGTCCAGCGTGCCGGGGTCGTGCGAACGCTCGACGGCGCGGCCCCCTGCCCGCCCATTGGCGAAGGCATCGGCGAACTCACGTGCCACAACGGCACCGCGTTGAGCACGCTCTGGCAACCGTTGGCCGCGAACGTCTCGCCGTCGGCGCGTGTCTTGGCCCCACGCTGATGCAGCAACGGTGCGGGATCGACAGGTAAGCCACGACGGCGCAGTTCGAAATGCAGATGCGGGCCTGTCGCCATCCCCGTCTGGCCGACGGCCCCGATGACCTGGCCGGAGATCACCGCATTGCCCACACGCAGATCACGCGCAAGGGACGACAGATGTGCATAGACTGTCTCGCTCTCGTATCGGTGCGAGATCACGATGTAACGTCCGAAACCGCGCCGCTCGTTGCCGATGTGCTTTACCGTGCCGTCGGCCGCCGCGAGGACCGGCGTTCCCGTGGGCGCGGCGAAATCGACACCGTTGTGGCGATGCGAGATCCGTCGAACCGGATGCCGCCGGTGGCCGAAGTCCGACGTCATGCGCGCCCCGGCCACCGGCACGAGGAAGGTCTTTGCCGCACGCGCCGCCGGCCCGGTCGTCAGCGGTGCGAACAGACCGGAGCGCCCCATTGCCGTCGCGGTGGACACCGGCGTCGGCGATAGGGGCGTGATCGTGCCGCATATCGACTGGCTCAGCGCCACCGGCGCCGTGGTCACGGACGGTAAGGTGTGGAGGAACGCCGACGGTGCCGTCAAACGCTGATGCGAATGCAACGGCTCGCCAGCCGCGGCCATTGCGGGAAGTGACGGGGTCAGGGACAGCAGAACCCACGCAGCATGCGCACGCTTGCTCGGCCCTCTCAGGCGCCGCGCACCGCCGTCGAACGCGACGCCCGGGCGCGCGACGCAAGCAGAAGAGGAAGACATGGCTCGACAGACTCAATCGGAAACGACGCAGTCTACGGGCCAAGCGAGCGCTATTTTATGGGAAACTCCCCAAATATCACGCAATTCGCGGCCAAAATACCCCCTTTTGGGACTTACCCCACGTCAGGGTATCGATGGGGAACGGGTTTCGCGCTCGTCCGATGGGGCAGGAACCGGCGGGCTGCCGGACCACTCACGTGTCGATGCAGCGCGCCGCCGAGTAACGTGCAGACGGCCAGTGCCGGGGGATAGACGAGGAATGTCCAGCGCATGTCGCCATTGGCAAGCGCGCGATATGCCGGCGTGAGCGCCAGCACGACGAACATATGGCTCAGATAGATTTCGTAGCTCCAGCGCCCCATTTGCGTGAGCCACCCAAAGCCGCGTGCAATGGCGCGCGTCGAGCCGTGTGCCGCGGCAAGCCAGAGCGCCGCACTCACGCATAGCAACGACATCACGTGATCGTGCAGCACCGGCCACAGCACGTCGCCGTAGAAGACGACCCCGAGCAAGCCGATCGCGCCCAGCGTGGCTGACGCACGGGCGACATGGCGCGGCAACGTTACGCGCTGTAATGCAAGCGCGGTCAGTACTCCCCACGCAATGGCCGACATCCCAGGCAGATAGGCCTTTTCCTGCCAGATTTCGTTGCCTTGCAACGCCGCACGCGTCCACGGCAGCGAAAGCGCGAGTGCGGCAAGCGCGATGAGCGCCAACACGCGCCACGGCCCGCGCAGCATCAGGCAGAACACGGGGAACGCAAGGTAGAAGGCCTCTTCGATGGACAGCGACCAGAGCACGTCCCATGCACCCGGCAGCCAATTCGTGCGGCCCTCGTACCAGTTCAGCGTCATGGTGAGCGCCGACGCCAGCGCCCCCGGCAGCGACTGGCCCGGTTTATCGATGACAAATGTCGGTACGCCCAGCAGGTGCATCGCCGACAGCGCGCCCAGCAACAACAGAAGCAACGGGAAGATACGCACGGCACGCAGCGCATAGAAATGCCGCCAGCGCATGGCGTCGAGCGAACCGTAGCGCTCCAGCGAACGGCGCGTAATGACGAAGCCGGAGATCACGAAGAAGACGAACACCGCTTCGTAGCCGTTGAAGCTGATGCCCTTGACGAAGCGCTGCGGCAGCACCTCGCCCAGCAAACTCGATCCGAGCGGCAGGCGGAACTTGAGCGCCAGGTGATGAACGACGACGAACAGAATGGACAGCCCGCGCAAAAGGTCGATGCCGTCGTTGCGCGTTTGCAGCGGCGCCTCGTCTGGCGCGCGCGCCGGGAGGAAAGCCATGGGAACTCCAGTCCAGAAGCGGTGTGCGGGGGGTCACACCGCAGATATCGTACTATGGTCACGCGTCGGAGACACCCCATCGAATTCAACGGGGGGCGCATGCGCGGCTTGCGTCGCGATTCCACGTCGAACGAACCGGCGACGGTGTTGTCCGACACCCTGCGTGCGCGCCGTCACACGACAATTTGGCCCGGTCATGGCGGCGCGCGTAAGATAGCGCTTTCGCCCGGAGCCCTCTGTTCCCGGGCCGTCTTCTGGCAGTCATGTCTAACTTCTGGATCACCATCACCAATTTCGGCAGCGCCGCCGTCACCGTGCCGCTGGCTGCCGCCCTTACCCTCTGGTTGCTTGCCGCGCGCGCATGGCATACCGCCTTCGCGTGGGTCGCGCTGTTCGGCGCCGGCGTGTTCGTTGTGGCCGTCTCCAAGGTGATGTTCCTCGGGTGGGGTCTCGGGGTGCGCGAAATCGACTTCACCGGCGTGAGCGGCCATACGATGTTCGCCGCGACCGTCTATCCGGTCATGGCATGGCTGTTGTTGCGCAAGCTGGCCTGGCCGTGGCGCGTGCTGGGCGTGCTCGCCGCTGCCGCGGGCAGCGTGGCGGTGGGCGTCTCGCGCATCGCGCTGTCGGCTCACTCGGTGTCGGAATCGGTGGCCGGATGTCTCGTCGGCTTCGCGGTATGGGCAGCGTTCGCCTGGTTCACCCGCGGCGACGACACCCCCACCCTCAAGACGCTGCCAATGGCCGCGAGCCTGTTCGCCCTGATGATGTGGCTGCATGGCGAAAGTGTGCCGACGCACCGATGGATCACCGAAATCGCGCTGACGATGTCGGGCCGCGAACAGCCGTTCAAACGCTATAGCTGGCTGGCCCGCAAGCCCTCGCCAGTGCCCGCGGTCCCTGCGCTGCCCTTGCCCGTGCACTGATACGTGGCAAGCGCGCGGCCATCGCGCCCGGCCGCGCGCAACTTGTCGCAGATCAGTGTGGTCATACGCGACGTGCGTTATATTCAACAAGACTCAACGAAACTCAACGAAGCGCCCGATACACGCCCGATACACGTCGCACGACTGAACGGAGTTCGCCATGCCTGCTCGCAGTGACAAGACGTCCCGCGCTACGACAACGCATGCCGGTCGATCCAGCAAGACAAGGGCCAACCCGCCCCCTCCCCCTGCGCGCGACGCTCACGCCGCTTCGCCATCGACCTCGTTCACCAAGCATCTCGACCGGGCCGCCATGGCGACGACCGCGCGCCTGACCGGCAACGTCTCGCCTGCCGCCGTCGCGCTCGCGTGGGCCGACTGGGCCATGCACGCCGCGACGGCGCCCGGGCACCAACTGAATGTTTTCAAGGCGTTCGCGGCCATCGACAAGCCGAACGCGACGCCGCCGTCGAACGCCGGCAGCGGCAGCACGCCGCCTGCCGCCGACCGGCGCTTCCGGGATCCGTCGTGGGAGAAGCTGCCGTTCTCGTGGCTGCGCGAGCGCTTCCTGCGTATGCAGGATTTCGTCGACGAGATGACCGGCGAGATTCCTGGTGTCGATCCGCACCATCGCGACGTCGTTCGTTTCATGGCGAGGCAGTGGCTCGACGTCTTCTCCCCGAGCAATCAATGGTGGGCCAACCCCGAAGTGCTCTCGGCGATCCGGCAGACGCAGGGCCAGAATCTCGTCAAAGGCGCACAGCGATGGTGGTCGGATCTGAGGGACATGGCGGCGGGCAATGCGCCGGGGGCGGGTCCCGAGGCGTGCCAGGCGTTTCGCGTCGGCCACGAAATTGCCGCCACGCCGGGCAAGGTCGTCTATCGCAACGCCTGTTTCGAATTGCTGCAATACGCCCCCGCCGCCGCAGGGCCTGCGAAGGGGCGGACATGGCGCGAGCCGGTACTCATCGTGCCGTCCTGGCTGCTGAAGTACTACATCCTGGATCTCGAAGCGCGGCACTCGCTCGTGCGCTATCTGGTATCGCAGGGGCATAACGTCTTCATGATGTCCTGGCACAACCCGGGACCGGAGGCGCGCGACCGGGGCCTGGAGGACTACCTGGAATCCGGGCTGCTGACAGCGCTGCGCGAGGTGCAACGCCTGTCGGACAATGCGCCGGTGCACGCTTGCGGTTACTGTCTCGGCGGCACGTTGCTCGCGATCGGGGCCGCCACGCTGGCTCGGCGGGAAGATCGGCGAAGGGACGACGCGAATGTGCTCGCCAGCGTCACACTGCTCGCGGCGCAGACGGATTTCAGCGAACCGGGCGAGCTCGGCCTCTTCATCGATGCCAGCCAGGTGGCCTATCTCGAAGCGATGATGTGGCGACAGGGCTTCATCGGCGGCGAGCAGCTCGCGGGCACATTCCAGTTACTCAATTCGTGCGATCTGATCTGGTCCCGGCTCATGCGCGACTATCTGCTGGGCATGCCCGCGCAGACGACGGACTTCACCGTCTGGAACGCCGACACGACCCGCATTCCCGCAAAGCTGCACAGTCAGTGTCTGCGCGAGCTATACCTGAACAACGCCCTGACGGGCACGCTCAAGATCGGCGGCCAACCCGTCGCGCTATCGGACATTCGGGTGCCGATGTTCGTCGTGGCGACCGAGCGCGACCACATCTCGCCCTGGCGTTCCGTCTACAAGATGCATCTGCTCTATCACGGCGATCTGACGTTCGCCCTTGTCTCGGGCGGTCACAACGTGGGCGTGGTGTGCGAGCCGGGTCACGCGCAAAGCCATCACCGGGTGGCCACACGCGCGGCGGGCACGGCCTATCGCGATCCTCAGACCTGGTTCGATGCGACCCCTGCCGTGCCGGGCTCGTGGTGGCCCGCATGGCAGGCGTGGCTGCTGGCGCAGGGCAGCGGCAAAGCCATCGCCGCTGCCTGGCCGCCGAGAATGGTGCTGAACGACGCGCCCGGAACTTACGTGCTCGAACGGTGAGCGTGAGCGCCGCCGCGCTTGGGCGGCACACGGCCATTGAGCGGCGACTGCTGGGAGACGGCCGCTTCGCTGGCCTGCGCCGCTTCCGTGGACATGCGACGCCACGCGTCCATCGTGCCCTGCGTCGCCTCGTTGAACACCTGGAACCACTTCTGCAACGGCGCTTCGGCGGCCTGCGTGGCCGCACCTGCCGCTGTGCCCGCGCCGATCAGATCCGGCAGTGTCATCGCGCCGGCCATGCCGTGCTGAACCTCTTCGGTGGTCTTGCGGCAATGCTCGGCCCACAGCAACTGATTGTTCGCGCACACCGCCAGCCACTCGCGCCAGAACTCGTTTTGCTGCGCGAGCTGACCGTTGAGCAATTGCAGATGGGCGGTGAGCAGGCCGTTGAAATCCTTCGCGCCGCCGAGCGACTTTGCCGCTTCCGAATGCGCCTTGAGCAGTTCCGCGTCGCGCTCGACTTGCAGTTGATGCGTGCGTTGCGCGGCTTCGAGCAGAATCCCGTAGGCGCCCAACGCGCTGGCCGTGCCGAGTTTGACCAACGCCAGTGCCGGATTCGTTTCCTTTGACATCGTGACTCTCCTAAATAAGTAGTTGGCTGCGTCGCTACGCGTTACTCCATATGCATGCCGCCATTGATGGCAAGGTTGCTGCCAGTGATGAACCCCGCATCTTCGGAGACGAGGAAGGCGACGAGCGCTGCCACCTCTTCGGGCCTGCCCAGCCGTCCGACCGGAATTTGCGGAAGAATGCGTGATTCGAGCACTTCCTGGGGAACGGCAGTCACCATCTTGGTTGCAAGATAGCCCGGCGAGATCGTGTTGACGGTCACCCCCGACTTGGCGACTTCCAGCGCGAGTGCCTTGGTGAAGCCATGCATGCCTGCTTTCGCTGCGGCATAGTTCGCCTGCCCGAAGGCGCCGCGGCTGCCGTTGACCGACGAGATGTTGACGATGCGTCCCCAGCCACGCGCGACCATGCCGCCGAAAATCGGCCGGGTCATGTTGAAAACGCTATCCAGATCGGTGCGCAATACCAGCTGCCAATCGTCGGCCGTCATCTTGCGCAGGGTGGCGTCGCGCGTAATCCCTGCATTGTTGATGAGAATGTCCACCGCACCGGTGTCCGACTCGACGGCTTTCGCACAGGCTTCGCACGAAGCAAAGTCGGCAACGTCGACACGATAGGCAGCGAAGTCCCGGCCCTTGGCGCGCATGCGCTCGACCCAGCCTTCGCAATCGTGATTGTTGGGAGAACAGGTGACCGCGACGCGGTACCCGGCATCGGCGAGACGCAGGCTGATCGCCTCGCCCAAACCGCCCATGCCACCTGTGACCAATGCTGTTCGTGTTGTCATGGCTATCCGTCTCCGGCTATCCGTCTCCAGTTAACGTCTGTCGTTAAACTTCGGATACAACCAGCATAGTCGCGAACGACCGACTTGCTGTAGCAATCGACATCTTCGCAGGCCCCCGGTTCGACGTCGCTTGACTTCGATCAAGCCGTGGCGCCGCTGCAGCACGATCTGCACCAAAACGGCTCGCCGTGGGCATCGATGCGCTGTGCCGCTCGCGTTGTGCACTGCCGGATGCCTTCACTGCGATGCCGCCGGTCGTTGCAACCGGCCCGAGTGCGACTCGACGCGCGTGACAACGTTCCTCGGTTGTGACAATTTGTCCCGGCGATCGACCTTCGCCCCACGTCTGCCGACGCCGACGCGTCGCAGGGTCCATTGCATGCAATATGACGAAGGGCCGACACTGCACTTGCGTGCATGTCCGATAGCGGCCCGATGGGTCATGGCGTTCACGAGGAATCGTACTCCAAATTAATTTCCCGGTAAGTCATTCGGGACAACGCAGAGAAGCATCCAATGGCCGCACCCTATCGATAGTTATAGGGTGGCGGCACGACGGCCCAATGCCCGTTGCAGGCCGCCGGCAATCCATATATCATCGCCCGTAGATTTTTTACGGATCACACGCTCGATGCCGTCCGCCAGGTCGTTTCCAGGCGATCGCGCATCCGGCGATCTCGTCGTAGAAGTCGCTGCAACGCCTTGTTTTTCCTACCGGATTCCTCACTTTGAGGGTTACGAGCGCATGATGTCCTTTCTGCCCGCCTTTCTAACCGAAACCGCTCACCGACGCCGGCTCGCGCTGGCCGTCGCCACCACCGCCATTGCCGCAGCCACATTGGCCGCCTGCTCGCGCAAGGCGCCACCGGAGCCGCCGCCGCGCCCGGTCGTGGCCGTGGCTGCGACGCTTGCGGAACACACGCCCATCGCCTCGCTCCCGGCGCAAATCGAAGCCCGCTACACCACACCGCTGTCGTTTCGCGTGGCGGGCAAGATCGTCGAGCGCTCGGTACGCCTGGGCGACACCGTGAAGGCTGGGCAGGTGGTCGCACGACTCGATCCCGCCGATCTGTCGAAGAACGCCGCGAGCGCACGCGCCCAGCTCGACGCCGCCCAGCATCAACTCGAATACGCGACGCAGACGCTCACCCGCGACCGGGCGCAGGCCCGCGAGAATCTGATCGCCCCCGCGCAACTCGAACAGTCCGAAAACGCCTATGCCAGCGCGCTGGCACAGCGTAATCAGGCAAGCCAGCAGGCAGCGCTTGCCGCGGACCAGTTGAGCTACGGCAATCTCAAGGCCGACCGCGACGGGGTCATCACTGCCGAACAGGCCGATACGGGACAAAACGTCGGCGCAGGTCAACCGGTCTACCAACTGGCATGGACGGGCGACGTGGACGTGATCGCCGACGTGCCGGAACTCGCGCTGGGCGCATTTCGCATCGGACAGACGGCAACCGTTTCGCTGCCCGCAATAGCGGGCAAGACGTGGCAGGCTCGCGTTCGCGAAATTTCCCCCGCCGCCGATCCGATGAGCCGCACCTACCGTGCCAAGCTCACGCTCGTGTCGCCCGGTCCCGAAGTGAAGCTCGGCATGACCGCCAACGTGGCGTTCGCACAGCCGCTCCCGGTCGTAGCGGCGCCGGGTTCGGCCCCCGCTGCGCCGCTGGCTGCGGCCTCCGGCACGCCTTCGGCAGCCGGCGCAACCGTTGCGCAACCGATCACCCTGCCGTCCACCGCGCTCTTTCACGACGGCAATCAACCCGCCGTCTGGGTCGTCAGGCCGGACGACACGCTGGTGCTGCGACGCGTGTCGATCGTCCGCTATGGCGAGCGCACCGTAACGGTCGCGGGTGGCATCCAGCCGGGCGAGCGTATCGTCTGGCAAGGCGTACACACCGTCACCGCGGGCGAGAAAGTCCGTGTGATTCCACCGCTGCATCCGGAGGACTTCGCGTCATGAGCGCACAGGACGGGAAACCTCCCGTGTCTGCGGACCCGCAACAGGCCGGCACGGCCACGCCAGCTGCCGAACCGCAGGATTACCGCCACGAAGAGGGACACTTCAACCTCTCTGCGTGGGCATTGCGACATCGCTCGCTCGTCGTCTTCCTGATTGCCATGGCGACGATCTTTGGCATTCTGGCCTACTCGCGTCTCGCCCAGTCGGAAGATCCGCCCTTCACCTTCCGCGTCATGGTGATTCGCACGTTCTGGCCGGGCGCGAGCGCCAAACAGGTGCAGGAAGAGGTCACCGACCGTATCGCCCGCAAGCTTCAGGAAACGTCCAACATCGACTTCCAGCGCAGTTATTCGCGCCCGGGAGAGTCGTTGCTGTTCTTCTCGATGAAGGATTCAGCGCCTGCAAGCGAGGTGCCCGAAGAGTGGTATCAGGTGCGCAAGAAGGTCGGCGACATTGGCTACACGTTGCCGCCCGGCGTGCAGGGCCCGTTCTTCAATGACGAATTCGGCGACGTCTACACGCACATCTTCACACTCGAAGGCGACGGCTTCGGCCCGGCGCAGCTGCGCGACTACGCCGATGCGCTACGCACCGTGCTGCTGCGCGTGCCGGGTGTGGCCAAGGTCGATTATTTCGGCGATCAGGATCAGCGCATCTACGTCGAGATCAGCAACACGCAGCTCACGCGACTGGGCATCTCGCCCAATCAGATCGCGCAGGCCGTCAACGGCCAGAACGCGGTCTCCCCTGCGGGCACCATCGAAGCGCCGAATGATCGTGTCGTCGTGCGACCGGGTGGGCAGTACCGCAACGTCGACGAACTCGCGGATACCCTCATACGCGTGAACAACCGCACATTCCGTCTGGGCGACATCGCGACCGTCAAGCGTGGTTACGTCGATCCTCCCGTCTCGGAAATGCGCTTTGGCGGCAAGCCAGTGCTGGGCATCGGCATTACGATGCAAAAGGGACAGGACGTCGTGCACCTCGGCAAGGCGCTGGAGAGCACCATGGGCGATCTGCGCACGCAGTTGCCCGCGGGACTGAAGCTGACCGAAGTCGCGAGCATGTCGCAGTCGGTGTCGCACTCGGTCGACGACTTCCTCGAAGCAGTGGCCGAAGCGGTGGCCATCGTGCTGGTCGTGAGTCTCGTCTCGCTCGGATTGCGCACCGGCATGGTCGTGGTGATTTCGATTCCGGTCGTACTCGCCGTCACGTCGTTGTTCATGTACATCTTCGACATCGGCTTGCACAAGGTATCGCTCGGCACCTTGATTCTCGCGCTGGGTCTGCTGGTGGACGACGCGATCATTGCCGTCGAAATGATGGCGGTGAAGCTCGCGCAGGGCTGGGACCGCAAGCGCGCTGCGGCCTTCGCCTACACGAGCACCGCGTTTCCGATGCTCACCGGCACGCTCGTGACCGTCTCCGGCTTTCTGCCGATCGCGCTTGCAAAGTCGAGCACCGGCGAATACACGCGCTCCATCTTCGAGGTGTCGGCCATTGCGCTGCTCGCGTCGTGGCTCGCCGCCGTCGTGCTGATCCCGCTGCTCGGCTACAAGATGCTGCCCGAGCGCGCCCGTCAGGCGCACCATGGCGACGACCACGAGCACGAGGTCTACGACACGAAGTTCTACAACCGTCTGCGCGGCTGGCTGACGTGGTGTATCGAGCGCAAGCTCATCGTGCTGGTCATCACCGTCGTGCTGTTCCTGATCGCGATGGCAGGCTTCTCGCTCGTGCCGCAGCAGTTCTTCCCCAGTTCGGACCGTCCAGAACTGATGGTGGACCTGCGCCTGCAGGAAGGCGCGTCGTATCAGGCGACGCTGCGCGAGACGCAGCGTCTCGAAAAGCTGCTCGAAGGCCGCCAGGAAATCGATCACACCGTGAGCTTCGTCGGCACGGGTGCGCCACGCTTTTACTTGCCGCTCGATCAGCAGTTGCCGACCCCGAACTTCGCTCAGCTCGTGATTACGGCCAAATCGGTCGAAGCGCGCGAGGCGCTTGCGCAATGGCTCGAACCGAAGCTTCGCGACACCATGCCTGGCGTGCGTACGCGCTTGTCGCGTCTGGAGAACGGGCCGCCGGTGGGCTTTCCGGTGCAGTTCCGCGTGAGCGGCAACGACATCGGCACGGTACGCAAGATCTCCGAGCAAGTGGCCGACGTCATGCGCAGCAACGGCGACACCGTCGACGTGCAGTTCGACTGGGACGAGCCTTCGCAACGCTCCGTGCGTTTCGAAGTCGATCAGCAAAAGGCGCGCGCACTGGGCGTGAGTTCGTCGGACATTGCGAACTTCATCGCCATGACGCTCACGGGTTACGACATCAGCCAGTATCGGGAGCGCGACAAGCTGATTGCGATCACGCTGCGCTCGCCCAAGGCCGAACGGGTCGATCCGGCCCGGCTCGCCACGCTCGCCATGCCGACGCCGAACGGCCCGGTGCCGCTCGCCACGCTCGGGCACGTGGTCGACGAACTGGAATACGGCGTGATCTGGGAGCGCGACCGTCAACCGACGATCACCGTGCGCTCGGACGTGCGTGCGGGCAAGCAGGGAATCGACGTGACCGAAGCCGTCTTCAGGCAACTTGGCGACATTCGCAAGGCGCTTCCGGTCGGCTATCGCATCGAGATCGGCGGATCGGTCGAAGAGTCGGGCAAGGGACAGGCATCGATCAATGCGCAGATGCCGATCATGATCATTGCCGTGCTCACGCTGCTGATGATTCAGTTGCAAAGCTTCGCGCGCACGATGCTCGTGGTGCTGACCGCGCCGCTGGGCATGATCGGTGTCGTCGCCACCCTGCTGTTGTTCGGCAAACCGTTCGGCTTCGTCGCCATGCTCGGCGTGATCGCGATGTTCGGCATCATCATGCGTAACTCGGTGATTCTGGTCGACCAGATCGAGCAGGATATTGCCGCCGGGCATCCGCGCTTCGATGCCATCGTGAGCGCAACGGTGCGACGCTTCCGCCCGATCACGCTGACCGCCGCCGCGGCGGTGCTGGCGCTGATCCCGCTGTTGCGCAGCAATTTCTTCGGTCCGATGGCGACCGCGCTCATGGGCGGGATCACCAGCGCGACCATACTGACCGTGTTTTTCCTGCCGGCGTTGTATGCGACGGCGTTCCGCGTGCGTCACCACGAACGTGCCTCGCATGCGAACCCGCCGCCGTCGGCCAGCCCGCAAGGAGATCGCTCATGACTTCACGCTTTGCATGGCGCGCCTTGCCCTGCGTGTGCGCGGTGCGCCCGGCCACACGGACCGCGCTGCTGCTGCCGATCCTGCCGCTCTGGCTGGGCGCCTGTTCCTTCACCCCGGGCGACAAGCCGCCCGCGATGCCGTCTCCCGCGCAATACGGCGTGAACGCCCTGCCCGCGCAGACAGTCGCGGCGCAGGGCGTTTCGCAGCGCTTCGACGTGGGTGCGCCGCCGGTCAAGGCGTGGTGGCACGCGTACCGGTCGGACAAGCTCGATGCGCTCGTCGACGAAGGCTTGCGCAACAGCCCGAACCTGTCGTCGGCCGATCATGCGCTGCAAGCGGCCCGTGAGCAGTTGAAGGCGCAGGTCGGCGCATCGCTGTTCCCCTCCATCGATATCGGCGGCGAAGCCGCGCGCGAGCGCAATCTCGGCATTCCGAACGTGCGTCCGCCGACCGCGCTGTACAACATGTTCGTCGGGCAGATTCAGGCGCGTTACACGTTCGACTTCTTCGGCACATCGCGCTTTGCCAATGCCTCGCTGGCCGCGCAGGTCGACCAGCAGGCGTTCCAGTTGACGTCGGCGCGTCAGGCGCTCGCAGCGAACATCGTCTCCGGTGCGATCGGCGCGTCGGTGCTGGGCGCGCAGGTCAAGGCAACCGAACGGCTCGTCGAACTCGCACAGGCGGACGCGACCGACATGGCGCGTCGCGAAGCGCTCGGCGCGGTCTCGCGCGCCGACGCGTTGGCCTCTGCGCAGAATGCCGAGTCGCTTGCGGCGTCCTTGCCCGGCTTGCGGGCGCAGTGGCAATCCACCCGCCACGCGCTCGCCGTTCTTCTGGGACGCACGCCGGATCAGGCGCCGGACGATCTCGCGCTCGGCGAGTTGAAGGTGCCGCAGACCGTACCGGTCGCGGTGCCGTCGACCCTGCTGCAATCGCGCCCGGACATTCAGGCGGCGGAGATGGCGCTCAAGGCGGCATCTGCCGAAGTCGGCGTCGCGACCGCACAGATGTTCCCGAGCCTGTCGCTCAGTGCTTCGATGGGCAAAGGCGGCTTCAACTGGACGACGGTCATGTCCAATGCCGGCTCGCTGTGGAGCGTCGCCGCGTCGATTTCGCAGCCGATCTTCCACGGCGGCGCGCTGCTCGCGCAGCGACGTGCGGCGCAGGCGACGTACGAAGCGGCCGTCGATCAGTACAAGCAGACCGTGCTCACGGCATTCAGGAACGTGGCGGATACGCTGGCGTCGCTCGAAGCGGACAATACGGCGTTGCTGCACGCGGACAATGCGAGCGCGGCGGCCGAACGGATCTACCGCGATACGGCAGCCCGGGTGCGCTTGGGAGCGCTGCCGGTGTCGTCGGCACGCGGGCGTGAGCAGCAATACTGGAACGCCTATCTGACGACGGTGCGTGCAACCGGCGCCCGTTTATCGGATACTGCGCTACTGTTTTACGCGATGGGGGCGCCTCCCGAGCCGGTTGCCGATACGGCGACGCCGGCAGCCGGAGCGGCAGCCACCGCACCGGCCGGCTCACAGCCGCCGCCATCGCAAGACGTAGCCCGACGATGACCGCCACACCCACCCCACGGGGCCGACGCCCCAAACACCTGCCCGATGGCCGCGCCGCCTTGCTCAGCGCGGCCATCGACGCCTTTTCGCACCTCGGCTACGACGGCGCGAACCTGCGTGGCATCGCTGCCGCCGCAAAGGTCGACGCGAGCCTCGTGCGGGTGCACTTCGGCTCGAAGGAGCAGTTATGGCGCGCGTGCGTCGATACGCTCGAAGCCGCGCTCACCGCCCCCGTCGCCCATCTGAAAGCGATAGCCGACGACACCACACGTCCGGTGCGCGAGCGCCTGCGCGATGCCATCGCGCTCATCGCCGCCTATGCCACGCAGCATCCCGAACACAAGCGTTTCATTTCCCTTCACGCGTCCGAGACGGGCGAGCGCGGCGCGGTGCTGTACCGGCACTTGCTCGAACCCGTCTATCACTGCATGGAGAAGCTCATCGTCGAGGGCATGGCGGCCGGGGTGATCCGTGCCGAACATCCGGCAATGTACTTCTGCGTGCTCGCGCATGCGTTGCATCCGCCGCCCGGCTCCCCGGTGCTGATGCAGGTGATTGCCCCGGAGGTCGGCGGCGACGCGTTCGGCCCCGCCCTGCTCAAACAGGTCGAGATGGTGTTCTTCACACCGCCGGAGGCGGGAAGTCCCTGACACCGGCGCCGTGGCACGCCGGCACAAGCTGACGAAGAAGGCGCCCCGGACGCTGCGCGGCGACGACAGGCGTTTGTTGTCTGTCCGAACCGCTATGGCCACGCGCATTGCCTGCTTGTCGCGACGGGGGCCGGCTGCGGGCCATGCGTGCCAAACCGGGGCGCGCAAACGCCACTGGCGGTATCCGGGACGCTGCCTGCACGCCGATGCATTACACTGACGGCCAAATTCGTTGTGCTTTCTTCCTGCTTCCATCGTTTTCACTCTCATGTCCGAAGCCACCTCCACCACGCTCATTCTCGGTGCCGGCCAAGCCGGTGGCGAGACCGCCCTCGCCCTGCGTCAACTCGGCTATACCGGTCGCATCGTGCTCGCTGGCAGCGAAACGCATCTGCCGTATCGCCGCCCGCCCCTCTCGAAGGCATTCCTCGCGGGCCAGGCCGATGAAGCCAGTCTGCTGATTCGTCCGGCCGAGGCGTGGGAGAAGGCCGAGATCGATGTGCGCCTCGGCGTCACCGCGACAGCAATCGATCGCAACGCTCGAACCGTGTCGTTCGACGACGGCCGGACGGTGAGCTACGACCATCTCGTGCTGGCCCTCGGCGGGCGCGTGCGTCACCTGCCGATTCCCGGCAGCGATGCGTCCAACGTCTATTACCTGCGCAACATTGCAGATGCGCAACGCCTGCGCGAAGCGCTCGCGCCGGGCAAACGCGTCGTCGTGGTCGGCGGGGGTTACATCGGCCTGGAAGTCGCGGCGAGCGCCGTCAAGGCCGGTGCCTCGGTGACGGTACTCGAAGCGGCCCCGCGCCTGCTCGCGCGCGTGGCCGAAGCCGATGTCGCCGGCTTCTTCGCGTCGCTGCACCGTGAGAATGGCGTGGACGTGCAAGTCGGCGTCGGTGTAACGGCACTCGAACAGGATGCGAACGGCCAGGTCGTCGCTGTCGTAGCCGGCGAAAAGCGCCTGGAAGCGGACGTCGTGGTCGTGGGCATCGGCCTGATCCCGAATACCGAACTCGCACAGGCGGCGGGACTGGCCGTCGATAACGGAATCGTGGTGGACGAATTTGCCCGCACGAGCGACCCCGCCATTCTGGCGGTCGGCGATTGTGCGCATCACGAACATCCGGCGCTTGGCCGCCGGATTCGTCTGGAATCGGTGCCGAGCGCCAGCGAGATGGCCAAGGTGGCCGCGAGCGTCGTGCACGGCGACGCGCCGAAAGCCGTCGCGAGCGCACCGTGGTTCTGGTCGGATCAGTTCAACGCCAAGCTGCAAATGGTCGGCATGACCGACGGCCACGACGCCGTGGTCGAGCGCCGCCTGCCCGACGCGCAGGGCGCTGCCGTGTTCATGCTTTTCTACCTGCGCGATGGCGCCGTCGTGGCGGCAGCAAGCATCAACCGCGCGCAGGAGTTCCTCGCGGCGCGTGAGCTCGTTGGCCGCCGCGCGGTGGTTGACCCGGCACGTCTGGCCGATGCGGCAACGCCGCTCAAGACGCTGGTGGCCGAGTTGGGCTGACCGCCCCGATTCGACCCCGCGTTGGCCGGTGCACGTTGCCCTCGATTATGGCAACGTGCGCCCCGTGTCCTTGCAACCCGTCAGGTCGACGGTGCATGCGCGGGCAACAGCAGTACCGGGCGGCCCGCGTGACGGGCCGTATCTTCGGCCACGCTGCCCAGCGTGAAGCGCCGGAAACCGCGTCGGCCATGCGTGCCCAGTACGATCACATCGACATCGGCATCGCGACCTGCGGCGATGATCTGGTCGGCCACGCCCTCGCCCACCGGCTGGATCTCCCGCATCTCGATCTCCCCGGGCACCTCCGCCTCTTCGAGGCGCTTTTCCGCCCAGATGCGCACCTGCTCGCCCACGGCACGTACCGCGTCGAGCAACGGTTCCGGATCGAACCCGGCAAGGAACGGTCCCGGCAGGTCGAGCACGTGCACCACGCGCATCGATGCGCCGTGGGTTCTCGCCAGCGCCAGCGCGTATTCGAACGCGAGACGTGACGTCTCGCTGTCGTCCAGTGCGACCAGAATGCGCTCGTAATGTCCACCCGAGCGCAGCCGCAGGTGCGCACGGGCCTCGCCCGCCACGAGCATCACCGGCACCTCGGCACTGCGCAGAATCTGCTCGGCAACGCTGCCGAGCATGGCTCGCCGCACCCCGCTGCGGCCATGGGTGCCGACGACGAGGATGTCCGCACCCCACTCGATCACTTCGCGCGTCATCGCCTCGGGCACCGTTTCCCCGGTTGTGCGCAGGTCGAGCAGATGCGCCTGTGCATCGACCCCTTCTTCACGCAGATAAAGCACCGCACGCGCGAGATGTTCTTCGCCCTCGCGCTGCATGTCGCGGCGCACCTGTTCCAGATCGATGAGCTTGCCGAAAGCCGCCGTCAGCAGATTGACGGGGTCTTCCACCATGTGAATGACGCGGATCACGTCGTCGTTGCGCGCAAAAGCGGCGGCCTCGCGCAACGCACGGCGCGACGACTCGCTACCGTCTGTCGCCAGCAGAATGCGTTTTGTCATGAGCAGCCTCGCGTTGGAAGTCGAAGGAATGCCATGCGCGTGCCCAGCCATCTCGATGTTCTGTCAGGCGAACCCGCACGACACTTCCACTATACCGCCCGATCAAGCGCGAAGGCCACCTTGCGTGTGCTTGACTCGCTTAGCGCGCGGCGTCGCCCCAGCGGTAAGCATGCGATGCGTCGTCGAGCTTCGTCTTGAGTTCCGGCGGCAGCGTGTAGTCGACGGTGCCGAGCGTCTCGGTCAGTTGGTCGACACGGCTCGCGCCGATGATCGCCGAAGTGACCACCGGATTGGCGAGCACCCAGGCGAGCGACAGGCGGGTCAGCGATTGCCCGGCGTCCTTCGCAATGCCCTTGAGCGTTTCGATGGTTTCGAATTCGCGCTCGTGCCAGTAGCGCTGCTGGTACATCGCACCGGCCTTACCTACCGTTGCCGCCGTGAAGCGGCCTTCGGCCGGTGCTGTGTCGTGGCGGTACTTGCCCGTCAGCAGGCCGCCGGCAAGCGGGTTGTACGGGATGACGGCCAATCCCTCTTCGCTCGCCAGCGGCAGCAGTTCGCGCTCGATCTGGCGAAACAGCAGGTTGTAGCGGGGCTGGACCGAGACGAAGCGTGCCACGCGCAGCACATCCGCGCGGCCGAGGGCACGTGCGAGGCGGTAGGCCAGGTAATTCGACACACCGACGTAACGCGCCTTGCCCGACTTCACGATGATGTCCAGCGCTTCGAGGGTCTCGTCGAGGGGTGTGTCGGTGTCGTCGGAATGCAGTTGGTAGAGGTCGACGTAGTCGGTGCCGAGGCGCGAGAGCGATGCGTCGATGGCGCTCAGCAGGTGCTTGCGCGATGCGCCCTTGTCCCACGGCGACGGTCCCATCTGGCCGCACGCCTTGGTGGCCACGATGAACTGATCGCGACGGCCCTTGAGCCAGCGGCCGACGATTTCTTCGGTGCGCCCGACGAGCGACGTATCGGCGCCTAGCGGATAGACGTCGGCAAGGTCGATGAAATTGACGCCCGCCTCGGCCGTGCGATCAAGAATGGCATGGCTGGCGGCTTCTTCGGTTTGCAGACCGAATGTCATGGTGCCCAGGCAAAGGCGGGAAACGGTCAGGCCGGTGCGGCCGAATTTCGTGTATTGCACGGTAACTCCCGGAGGGTTGGCGTGATGTGACCCTTGATGTGACATTAGTCGACGTACGGCGACTGCACAAAGTGCAATGCCCGCACGCGGGCAAGGTGCACAGTATGCGCGATTCCGGGAAAACGCGCGCACGAAGCCCGGCGCGCGTTCGACAGACATGGGACTGGCGTCCCCGCTACTCCAGCGACTTCAGGTCGAGCCACACGCCGTCCGCGCCGCGAATGAGCGTCTTGCCACCGTACTTCATCACGGTGGTTTGCTCATTGGCCGACACGAAGGCCGTTTGCGGCAGGTCGTTGGCGTACTGCGTCAGGTCGGGTGTCCCCGCAAACGGGTTGTTGGCGATCAGACGGGAGATGAGCGTCATCATGGCGAGATAGCTCGTCGGCGTGGAGATCGTCACCGGCGTGCCGTGCGACGGCGCCGTGCCATCACCGAAGCCAACCAGCTTCACCGCCACCGGCACATGCGTGATCTCCGGCAACGGGATCTCGCGCATGCCGGAAATCTGCAACTTGCTGCCGCGCAGCGCCGCCCCGTGCTCCGGCACGAACACCACGACCGCCTTGCGTCCCGACCTGGCAATGGTGTCGATGAACTGGCCGATGTCGTCGAACATTGCCCTGGCGCGCACCGGATAGCTCTGCACGCTGGTGAGCTTCGATCCCTCCAGCCGATTGCCGTCGTGCAGCGAGATGGTGTTGTAGTACAGCGCCACACGCTTGTCCGGCATGGCGGTGCGCTGCTTCCACCAGGCTTGCAGCACCTCGCCGTCGGAGCGGATCGGCGTTTCGTCGAACGCTCGCATGGCCACGCGCGCATGCGTATTGTCGAACGGCGTGACGCCCGGCACGTTGAAGTTCTGCTGCACCTCCTGCATGAAGTTATCGAAGTGCCCGTCGTGGTTCATGGCGAGTGCGGGCGTGAAGCCAAGGTTCTTCAGATCGCTCATCACGTAGCACTGCGGGCCTGCGGAGTCGTACAGCGCCTTGTGCGACGGCTGCCCGCACCCCGCCCGAAGCACGCGAATCGCCGCCGGGCCGCTATAACTGGCCGCGGAATTGAAGTTCTTGAAGATGAAGTCGAACTTCGAGAGCAACGGCAGATTGTCGAGATTGTCGACGTCGAGATCGTCCTGCGCCAGCGAGCAGATGTGCAGGAGGACAATGTCGTAGTCCGGGCCGGCACCCGCTTGCGCAGGCAGCGAGACCGAGCGCGTCAGCTCGCGTGAATAGAAGCTGTTGAGTGCGGCGTTCGGGTTCGCGTCGAGCGGCACTTCGCCGTCGCCGGCCACGAATTCGCTGCCGCCGGCGGCAGCGCCGGCGCCTGTGCCCCCGGCACCCGCGGTCAATGCCGTGGTGTCGCCCTGGGCGGCGACCACGGGCGAGACCGACACGAGCGTGCCTACGCGCAGCACGCCCGGCACGAGCAGCAATGCGAGCAGCACGAACGTTGTCACGCGCACCCAACGATTCACGATCCAGTACGCCAGCACCATGATCGCGAGCAGCAGCCAGTCGCGCGCCGGAACGAAGCGGCCGAGCAGTTCGACGATGTACGAGAAGCGGAACTGCATCAGCGCGGGCAGTTGTTCGACAAACCGTGCGAACGGCGGCAGATTCGAGTCGTAATACAGCAGCGCGACGCCCAGCGGTATCGCGATCACCTGCCGTGCAACGCGTGCCCAGCGCGGGCGCAAGCGCACGACCAGAAACAGTGCGAAGAGGAAGTTCGACAGCACATGAAAGCCGATGATGCCCGCCCACAGCAGCAACAGCTTCAGAATGAAATAGAGGTTCCAGATGCCCATCGTATGGTTCCCTTGGGTAGCCGTGCCGTTAGATCACGTCCGCCTTGCCCCTCGCAACCGGTTTTGCCAGCGCGTTACCAGTTGACTCAACAAGTAATTGGCGAGCACCTGATAGCCGCGCAGGCCCATCGCCAGCATGTCGAAGAGTGCCTTGACCGGTTCGTCGCGCGCACGTTCGGCGTCCCAGTCGCGCCAGGCATCTGCGCGCCCGAACGTGAACTGCACGAGATGCTTTTCCTGCTCGGCCGAAAGTGGCTGGAACGCGAGAAACAGATCATGTCCGCGCGCACCGACCACACTCACCGGGAAGCCGTATTCGGTGGCGCCACGCGTGAGCGCCACGTGCGCCTCGGTACCCACGCCCGGGTCGATGGCGACCGGCAACACGAGCGCCAGCCCGCCGCCCGAGAAGTCGCGCGTGTGGCAGGCCATCGTGCGGCCATCAGGCAGATACAGCGTGGCCGGCATGCGCATCGACACGCGGTGCGAGCGGCGCACCTGTCTGACTTCCGTTGCCACCGCCACGGCGGCGCCGAGCACCGCGAGGTTGAACGTGACCCACAACAGGTTGAAGACGAGCGCGCCCGATTCATTGGCCGGGCCGTAGAAGTACCGCAGGATACCGGCAACGAAACCCGCCACATTGAACCCCAGCAGCACGAGATACGGCTTCGAAATGCTCCAGTCGAAGAAGCTCTGCTCGATCAGGCCGCCCTTGGCCGTCACGTTGAACTTGCCATAACGCGGGTTGATGAACGCCACGGTAGTCGGCAGCGCGACATACCACGCGAGCACCGCCTCGTATACATCCGACCAGAACGAATGGCGGTACTTGCCCTGAATGCGCGAGTTGGCGATATTGGCGTGCGCAATGTGCGGCAGCACGTACGCGCAGATACTGAGCGCCGCCTGCACGATATGCAGCCCGAAGAACAGATAGCAGATGGGCGCGAGCAGGAAGATGATGCGGGGAATGCCGTAAAAGAAGTGCAGCATGCCGTTCGCGTAGCATATGCGCTGACCGAGCTTCAGGCCACGCCCGAACAGCGGGTTATCGACGCGGAAGATCTGCGCCATGCCGCGCGCCCAGCGAATGCGCTGGCCGACGTGGCCCGAGAGCGACTCCGTCGCGAGACCGGCGGCCTGCACCACCTTCAGATACACCGTATTCCAGCCACGGCGGTGCATCTTGAGCGCCGTATGGGCGTCTTCGGTCACGGTCTCGACGGCCACGCCACCGACCTCGTCGAGCGCCGTGCGACGCAATACCGCACACGAACCGCAGAAGAACGACGCGTTCCAGAAGTCGTTGCCGTCCTGCACGATCCCGTAGAACAGGCGCCCTTCGTTCGGCACCGCGCCGCGCGTTGCCAGGTTGCGCTCGAACGGGTCGTCGGAGAAGAAGTGGTGCGGCGTCTGCACGAGCGAGCAGCGCTCGTCCTTGAGGAACGAACCCATCGTCGTTTGCAGGAACGAGCGCACGGGAATGTGATCGCAGTCGAAGATGGCGACGAACTCGCCTTGTGTCTTGCTCAGCGCATGGTTGATGTTGCCCGCCTTCGCGTGGCGATTGTCGGCGCGCGTCACGTAATGCACGCCGGCGAGCGCGGCAAAGTCGCGCATCTCGTCACGGCGTCCGTCGTCGAGCAGATAGATGTTGAGCTTTTCCGGCGGCCAGTCCAGGCCACAGGCGGCATAAACGGTCGGGCGCACGACATCCAGCCCTTCGTTATAGGTCGGAATGTAGACGTCGACCGTCGGCCACAGGCGCGTGTCCGCCGGCAACGGCGTGATGCGCCGGTGCAGCGGCCAGATCGTCTGAATGTAGCCGAACAGCAGAATCATCCACGTGTACATTTCGGCCGCGACGAGCATGTAGCCGACGCTTGCTTCGGCCACGGTGTCGAACGCCAGCGATTGCGTCAGACGCCACCACACGTAACGAATCGTCGAGGTAAGCGACAGGCCGATCAGCACCAGCACCGAGTACTGGCTGTCGAGCCGCCGGAACACCAGTGCGAGCGTGAGCGTGCAGACGGAGAACAGCAGTTGCGAGAAGGGATCGAACGGCGTCGTCACGATCCAGAACACGCCGATCAGCCCCAGCAAGGCCACGACCGTCGACGTCGCACGCCACTGCATGACCCGTTCGAGCGTCTTGTCGAAGCGGTGCGCCAGTTCAGCCGGCGTGTCGGGCGGAATCCCGAAGAGCGTCTGCACGAGCCACAGTCGCAGCCGTTCGTTGCCCGCCCGGAACGCGAGCCATGCGGTGTACGGCGGAAAGGCCGGACGCCGGTCGGCGCGCCGCCAGAGCATCGCGCCGAGCACGCGCCAGAAGCCCGCGTCGGCGGGCACGTCGAGCCGATGCGTCACGCGTTCGTTGACCCACGCGAGGGCACGGCCCGGATAGTCGGGCCGACCGGCGCGTGCGGGCTGGAACACCAGGCGCAGCCACCAGTCGCGCCACTCGTCGAGTTGACGGACATCGAGCCTTACGGCCAGACGGGCCACAAGATGATCCGCGACCTGCGAGATCCACTGCCGGTGCGCGGGCGAGCGCACCGTTGCGGCGAGCAGCCACTGCGTGAATCCCGGCGCACGGCCGTCGGGCCGATCCGGCACGACGAGGCGCACCGCGAGAATGTCGCGTCCGAGCCGGTAGAGGGAGCCGAGGGCGGCACCGATCATGTTTCGGCACCTCCCCGCGCATGACCGCCGTTGGCCATCGCGCCGCCGTCGGCCGGCGGCGTGGCACGCGCGAGCCATGCTTCGAGATGGATGAAGTCGAGCGCAGCCTGAGAGCCGTCGGCGGCCTTGGCCAACGAACCGCCGTTGGCCGAAGCCGTGCCGACGGCATCGTCGCGATGGATGCGCAACGGCACCATGGCGTCGCCGCCACGCGCCTGAATGAGGTGCAGCAGATCGTTGTTCAGCGGCGAACTGGATGCCACCAGATTCGGCACCATTTGCGCCCGTCCCGCGCAGGCCGCCATCAGATCGGGTTGCGTGACGTAGCCGGTCGTGGTCACCGGCACAATGCCGAGCACGAGGTCGGCCGCGGCGATGGCTGCCTGGGCGATAGCGTCCGGCAAACGTTGCGTGTCGATCAATACCCGCGTGCCCGTCGCGAGGCCCACGGCATCGAGCTGACGGCGCAAGCCGCCCGCGTCCCGTTGCAGCCATTCGCCGAGCGCCGTCTGCGCCGACGCGTCGGTTCGTCCGGCGGGCAACAGCGGCACGCCCACTGGCGTTTCGCGCAACACCGCACGCCAACTGTCCGGTGCCACGCCAGCCGTCAGCACACCGGTCTCGCACGTCTGCCGCAGACCGAGCAACGCGCCGATGCTGTTCTGCGCATCGAGTTCGAGCACCGCCACGGGCTTTCCTCCGTGCGCCAGTTGCGCGGCGAGGTGCGCGCTCACGGTGCTTCGCCCGGCTCCGCCCGCGCTGGAGACGACTGCAATGAGCGTCAGCATGCGCCCTCCCCGGCCCATGGCCGCGTCCGGCGCGGATCGACGCTCGTAAGTTCGGCGTTGGCGCAAGCTCTCATGGCTCAGTAGCTCCAGATCGGACGTACCGGCGACGGCGGCATCGGCACATCACCGCGCCGGGCGTCGAAGTGATAACGCATGTAGAAGAGGAAACGGTTCGGCGCGTAGTAGTCGGAGCGCTCGAACTGGATCTGCCCGCCGATCACCCAGTGCCGATCGACCCAGTACTCGGCCCGGCCCAATATCGAGAAGCCCACTCCGAACCCGCCGCCGGAGCCATAGGTCAGATCGCCGCTCGCCGCCTGCAACGCACCGTTGGTCGGGAAGTACGGCATCGACTTTTCCTGGCTTTGCGAGAACGAGACCGAGCCGCGCAGATAGTAGGACCAGCGTTGCGTGCGTCCGTACCATTCGAGCGGCAGCGTCAGCGACACGTAGGTCTGCGGGCTGTAGTAGCCGCCGTGCCCATACGTGTAGTAGCGCTCATTCTGCGCGAAGCTGTCGAAGAATAGCGTGACGCCGGTATTCATGCGCATGTCGCGCTTGTAAATCAGCGGCAGGTCGACACCGGCGCGCGCCGAGACTTCGGTGTTGTTCAGCACGTTCTCGCCGGTCAGACGCGCAACGCTCGCCTCACCGAAGACGCCCCACTTCGGGAAGTCGCGAGAGGCGTGGAATGTCAAAGCATCGCGGCGCACGCCGCCCCATTTCCCGTCGCCGAAGACCTCGGGCAGCGGCAGATTCGCCCCGGCATACGACACCATGCTGCCCGTCATCGGCCGACGGGAGGCGTCGACCCAGTAGTTGTAGCGCCCCAGATTACCGAACAGCCGCACGCCGCCCGTGACGTAGGAAATCGGGAAGCCAATCGGCGTGTGACCGATGTCGGCGCGAATCCAGTCGTTCTCATAGCCGAGCATGAGCGCCTGCCCGTGCGCCTTCTGGCGTTTCGTGCCGTAGTCCGCCAGCACGCCGGGATTCGCAGCGCGAAACGACGGCACGTTGAGCAGCGGCAACGTGCCGAATTCGGACGTCCCGTTGAGCGGCAGGTCGCCCGAGTCGGCGCTCACGTAATCGGTCTGCGCAAACACGTGGCCGTCGTAGCCCAGCGCATACTGGCCGTACAGCGGGACGGCGCGCGCGTTGAACATCGAGATGCCGCCGTCGCCCTTTTTCTGATCGATTTCGTAGCCCGCGGCCACGTAGCTGTTACGACGCGACTCCAGCGAGTCGATGGCCGACTCGGCCGACGTCATGCCGTCATAACCGGGCAGCGCGCCCTGCACGATCTCTTCCTTGCGCGCCTGGTCGTACCATCCCTTCGCCTCGTTGTAATGACGTTGGGACTGCGCAATGCGTCCGCGCTGCACGGTGACGGCCGAGGTGTCCGGAAACCGGGTGCGCAGCGTGTCGTTAAGCGCGATGGCCTCGTCGTAGCGTTCCATGGCGGTCAGACGTCGCACGGCGGCAAGTTGCGTCCAGACATCGTCCGGCGACGCTTCGGCCAGGGCGCGGTCCAGTTCGCGATTGGCAGCCTTGTCGTCCTGCATTTCGTAAAGCACGCGCACAAGCGAGAGTCGCGCGTCCTGATTCGCCGGGTCCTGACGAATCTGATCTTCGGCGATCTTGCGGGCGTCGTCGTAACGGCGTTCGTCGAAATAGATGTCGCCCAGCGCCGACAAGGCGCGGCTGTCCGGCGGCTGGCGCGACAACAACGGTTCGAGCGTTTGCCGCGCGCTCGAGAAGTCGCCCAATGCACGCGCCCGGTCGGCCTGACGCAGTGCGAGGCGATCCTGCAAGTCCTGCCACTCGTCGCGCTGATCGGTGCCGAGCGAGGCCGGATCCATGCTCGCGAGGAAAGTACCGAGTTCGGTATCGCGCTCGGCGGTGTTCAGCAGTTCGGCGTAGCGCAGTTGCGCGTCGGGCTGCGGTTTGCCGGCATGCGCGGCAAGCCAGTCTCTCATGAGCGCCAGCCCTTGGTCGGGCTGTCCGGCCGACACGCGCGCGCGCGCCACCTCCCCGATCAGTTCCGGATCGTCGCCCGCCATTGCCAGCGCCTGGCCGTAGCGGCGTTCGCTCTCGTCGTCGTTACCGGCGGCATGGGCTTCGCGCGCGAGACGCGCCATGTCGCGAATCGCCAGCGTCGTTTGCAAACGTCTGATCGACGGCGTGGCGCTCGCCGCGGGAATCTGCGCGAGCGACTCGCGCGCACCGGCCTCGTCGTCGATCACGTTCAGGTAAATGGCCTGCGCGTAGAGCATCTGCGCCCGGTCCTCCGGCGTCAGCGTCTGGCGCGCGCCTTCGGCCATCACCTCGCGGCCGATCTGCGCAAGGCGGAGCTTACGGTAGAGGCTGGCGAGCGAGTAACGCGTCCAGGCGTTGCCCGGGTCCAGAGCGACGGCGCGCTCCAGTGCGGCCAGCGCCGGGCCGTTATGGCCCTGCGCGATGGCGCGATCGGCATCGTCCGACAACGCGGCCGCTTCAGCCTTGTCGAAGCGCGCCTTGTCCTGCGGAAAGCGCCGCCGCAGATCGCCAAGCAGATTCGCCAGTTCCGTACGGCGTTGCTGACGCGAGTACAGCGTAATCATGCCGCGCAGTGCCGTGTCGTTGTCCGGCTCGATCTTCAGCGCTTGCCGGAAGAGCCTTTCGGCGTCGTCCTCGCGCTTGTCGTCCAGCGCAATATCGCCCAGCAGTGCCAGACCGTCTGGATTGTTCGGATCACTGGCGAGCGCGCCGCGCACCAGGCGATCGGCGTCGGAGAGCCGCCCGGCGTCGCGCGCAGCGCGCGCCTGCGCCATCGCGCCCCAGAACTGCGACGTCTTGAGCAGGCTGCGCCATTTGCCCGCGTTGTCCGGGTCCTTTCGCAATGCCTGCGCGAACAGTGCCTGAGCGCCCTCGTGGTCGCCCTGCCGCATTTTCACCAACCCCAGCGAGCCGAGCAGTTCGCCGTCGTTGGGGCGTTTGACGCGCGCGGCGTCGAGTGACTTCTCGGCGTCGCTCAGACGCCCCTGATCCAGCGCCCGGATACCGGCTTGCCGGGCCTTGTAAGCGGGATCGTTCAACATGCGCGTTCGGGCCGCCTGCTGGGCATTGAGCTTGTCGTAGGCGGCCCGCGTGTCCGCATCGTTGGGCGCAAGGGCGAGATAGCGCTGGTACAGCGGCAGCCATGCGAGGTTGCCGTCCGCCTTGGCGAGCCCCTTCTGCCAAAGGGACAGCAAGGCGTTGAGATCGGCGTTGGGACGCGCCGCGAGATCCGCCACCATGCGCGTGCCGGCCAGACGGCTCGCTGGCCGGTCGATCATCAGTTCGGCCAACGATTGCGAGGCTCGCGAGTCTTCGGGCGACGCCTTCGACAGCGCCGCGAGCCCCTGCTGCGCGGCGGGCCAGCCGTTGGTCGCGTTCGCCTGGGCGCGGTAGTACTCCACGCCGAGATCGCCGTTTGGCGGGCCGTCCGGAAACAGCGCCCTGTATTCGGCGAACGCGGCATCGGCCTGACCGCTGCGTTGCAGCAGACGCGCACGGGCGATGCGGGATTTGTCGACGGTGTTGATGCGAATGACGTCGGCCAGCGCTTTCGTCGCGGGCGAATTGGGGTAGCGCGCGCGCAGCGTCTGCAATGCCCTGTTTGCCGCTTGCGGCTGGTTCTCTTCGATCTCGATCTGGCCGAGCAGCGAAAGCGCGTCGGGCTGGTCCGGTTGCACGAGCAGCGCCTTCTCGAGGGCAGCGCGCGCAAGATCGTTGCGATGGCGTGAATGCCAGAGCGTGGCGCTCGCGAGCAAGTTGCGCACGTCGCGATTGGGCGCCACGGCGCCGGGCTTCGCCGCGGCGTTCGCTGCCGGCGCGGCACGCACGTTCGCCGCGCCGGCTGCCATCAGCACGCATGTCACGCAGGCGGAGCGGATCAGCGTGTCGCGCAAACCGCCTCCCAAGGCACTTGCAGCGTGCCATCCGCGGCGAAACGAAAACGCGCTTCGTGCCAGCCGAGGCCGAACAGCGACAGCACCGAACCGTAGTAGCCCGAAGGCGACTGCGCGTCGAGCGAGCGGGCACGATCGGCCTGCGCCCGCGCGAGCGCCGTGTCGCCCACGGACTGCAACAGCGGCACGAGCGCCGCCGAGAAGCCCGCGCCGCCGTTCTGCTTCGCCGTGCCGTCGCGCGTGTCGACACGCTCCGGCGGCGCGCCGTGCGCAGCGACATACTTCAGCATGCCGCCGAACGTGTGTGTCAATGCATGGAAATCGTCGCTATCCTGCGCAAGCATCCCCGCCCACAGATAGACGCGAATGGCGTTGTAACTGCCCTCTCCTTTCGTCTCGGGATCGATCTCGAAACCACGTCCGGCGCGATACATCGCCCACTCCGGCGCAAAGCCCAGCGGTGGCGCCGACAACGTGATCTGCTTGAGCGACGAGGTAATGAGCTGTGCCCAGCCGCTATCGGGAAACAGGCCTGCGAGACGCCGCACGACCTGCATCGGCACGTAACTCGGGTTCAGACGCCACAGATCCCTGGCGGGATGAAATCCCGCGGGCGCGGGCAGCAACGTGCGCCCGAGCCCCGGAATGAAGTCCGTCTCCTCGGACACGATGCGACGCGCCACCAATGCACCGAGCGCGGTGTAGCGCCGCACGTTCCACAGGCGGCCGGCTTCGCCCAGCGCATACGCGATCCACATGTCGGCGTCGCTTGCCGGGTTGCTGTCGAGCACCGCCCACCGGCCGTCGTCCTGCCTGCCCCACAGCCACGCCGGCAGATGCGCCGTGAGGTCGCCCTGTGCGAGGTTGTTCACGGTCCAGTCGAGCACCTTGTCGAACGTCGCCCGGTCGTTGGCGATGACAGCGAACGTCAACGCGTACGCCTGTCCTTCGGAGACCGTGCGCAGATCGGGCATGCTGTGATCGACGATGCGGCCGTCGTCGCTCAGACACGCCACCTTGAATCGCGACCAGGCCGGCCAGTCGACGGGCGGGCACGCGCGTGGCGTGGCGCGTCCCGACGAACGCGAATCGTCCGGCGCACCCGGCACCTTCGCCGCAGCGGCGTTCAGCCCCGGCGCCACGGCCGCGATCATCGGCCCGGCCCCACAGGCGGCGAGTGCCCGCAGCACCGCCCGACGGCGCCGCCTGTCAGCATCGGCGCGTGTCATTTACTTCTCCAGCCGACGTGCCGCGCGACGCTGCAACCAGCCGAAACACTTGAGCGCAATCGCGAATGCCGCCAGCAACGCTACGAGACCGACCAGAATCGGATGACTCGAGAGGTGGTAGCGAATGCGCGTCCACCAGCTCACGTCGCCCACGAAATACGTATTGCCCAACCGGTACGACGCGGTGCGATCGCCGTTGACCACCGCCAGATCGCCGTGAATGGCGTCGCGCTGCGTGTCGACGGCGTCGACCACACTGAGCAACCCGGCATCGCTCGACGCATTGATCGCCACCACCGAACGGGAACTCGTCACCGGCGACTCGAACCCGACGAGCGCCGCAAGCGCCCCCTGGGACTGCGCGTCCATGCGCGCAGGACCCACGCGGCTGGCCGCCAACGCGGAACCGGCCGCACCGTCGCCACGATAGCCCTGCGGCTGCGATTGCATGACGCGACGCGTCTGATCGATCACGAGCGGAAGACTCTTGCCCCACGTGGTCAGCAGCTCGGCGGCGTCCTTGCCGCCCACGACCAGCAGGTCGCGGTCCTTGAAGCGCTCGGTTTGCGTCGTATCGAGCACTTCGAAGCGATCAGCATACACGCCCGTCGAGCGGCCGAACTGGCCGAGGGTCGAGAACACCGTCTCCAGTTCCGCCTTGTCCGGCGTCTTCGACATGACGACGGCCGTCTGCGAGAGATCGGCGTATTTCGTGAACGGAAAGCCGCTGCCCGCGAAGAAGCTCAGATTCGGCATCTCGGCATAATGCGGCAGGCCACTGAAGTCGATGGTCGAGTCCGCATCGATGGCCGAGCGCGCCGCGTTGGTGATCGTCTGGCTGCACATGCCTTCCTTGTGCGGCTCCATCGCGAACTGAAAAGAGAGCGAGTTGCGCGAGGCCACCTGAAATGCCGGAATGCGCACTTCCCTGCGATCGGCCATCGTGCCGTCGGAGAGCAGTTCGACGAGCATGTGGCTCTTGTCGGTGCTCGCCCCCGCCGAGCGCAGGCGGTAGGCGCGTACGAACTGATCGTTGATCGACACGCTCATCGACGAATCGTCCGGTTTGACCGGCGGCGTGTAGCGATACTTCAGGTCCATCGGCACGCCGGTGTTTTGCCACGTCAGCAGGTCGGCCGGCAAATTGAGCTGAATGCGGATCGGCCACGGCATGTAGCCGCTTGCCTGCAAGTCGGCCGGGTTCTCGACCAGTTCGCCCAGCTTCACCGGTCGATCGGTGCGCACCCAGCGCGGCGCATCGTAGGCGGGCCGTGGCGGCAGCGGCTCAAGCGCGGCGATGCGCGTGGCATCGCCCGAGAGTGCCGCACGTCCCGAGACGAGGGCAAGCGCGGCCGTCTCCAGATCCTTGGCGTCACGCCCCTGAATCACGAGCAGCTTGAGCGACGGATCGCCGGGATTCACCACCATGCGCAGCGTAGGCCCATCCACTTTGGGCATGTCGAGGCCGGGCAGCATCGTCTCGTTGGTGACGAACGCGATGGCATGCTTCGACGGCAAGGTGCCGACACTCACCGGGAAACGCGTGCGCCGGTAATCGCCAATGGCACCCGCCCACGTGGCCACGACGCCCGCGGCATGCACCACGGCGAGCGACGGCTGCGAGCCGAACACGAACGGGATCGATTGATCCCGGTTGTCGTGGCGGTCGAAGAACGGCACGGGCAGCATGGACAGATCGTTGCGCAGCGTGAGCGGCTGCGTGCTCGTGACGATTTCGCTCTGCGGGCTGATGTCGGCCCACAGGCTCGAGTGCATCGGGTCCTCGCACTCCATCGTGTAATGCCCGATGAGCACGAGACGCACACGATTGAAGCCGGAGAGCATGCGCGGATCGAGCGGGATCTCACGCAGCAGATTCTTGCCGCCGTCCTGCTTGTTGAACGGCAGCGTCGCGATCAACTCCTCGTTCAGATAAACCTTGAGTTGCGAGAGATCGGGAATCAGGGCGGGCGAATAGCTATAGCGCAGGCGCAGCAGCGCCGAGGCGACAGACTGATCGAGTCGGACTCCGAAATTGACGTCGCCCGAGCCTTCGGTGCCGCGCAGTCGCAATCCGTTCGTCTGCCCCAGTTGGGCGAACGTGACGGTGCGCTCACTGGTGCCGGGAGCCGGCGGAATCGTCGCGGCGGAGGCGTCCGGCGATGCGCCCGCAACGGCGGCTGTCTCCGGCACGGCCGGGGTGCCTCCCGAGACTGCGGCGTTGCCCGTGCGGCCTGCCGTTGGCGCGGCGCCCGCGAGCATGACACCGCCGGGGCTCATCGCGGCGAACAGCGCACCGATGGCGGTGACCAACGTGTACAACGTGTAACGCGACCAAGACGCTCGAAGCTGCATGTGAGATGCCTCATCTGTTCTTGCGCTGCATATTCGCCACACCCGCACGCGCGGCGCCCCATCGACCGACGTCTCATCACGTCGATATCAGGCAATCCTAAGATCGCGAGGGGACGGCGGGACAGCGCTGCTCGTGTGTCTGGGAATGGCACGTTGCGCCATGCTAGCTTGCCTCGGTGTCAATGAGCAAGCGGCGCTTTGCGGCCGGGTGTCGTGCCGCGGGTACATCGGCCGGCCGGTCGGCACGGCAATTGCCCTCGATGCAACGCACCGTATAGAATGCCCGGCATGACCCCACACGAACCTTCGGAATCTTCGTCCGTCGTTGCCGCGGCCGCCTGCGCACAGACGGCCGAGCAAGCTGCCGACGCGATGATCGAACATCGCTACCCGTCGGACATCGACCGGTTGCGTGAGGTCGTCGGCACCGACGTGCTGCCGTTCTACCGCGACGAGCAGGCCATCGCCGCCAGCCGTCGCGCAAGCGAGCGTTGGCCGCATCTCGTGGCCGTTGCGGATTCGCGCCATGCGGCCGCGTCGCCGCCACAACATGCCACGTCGTCGCGCTGAGTTCGCATGCGAGACCCGTCCATCGTCGCCGCCTTCGATTTCGACGGCACGATTTCCACCACCGATAGCTTGCGCGTGTTCGTGCGCAGCACCGTCGGTACACGGCGCTTCGTTCTGGGTGCCCTGCTGGCGTCTCCCTGGCTGATCGGCTGCGTGCTTCGTCTCGTCGACCGGGGGACGGCCAAAGCGGCATTCCTGCGCGCATCGATCGGCGCCCGCTCGCGCGCACAACTGGACATCGATACGCGGCGCTTCCTTCAGGATCGATTGCCCGGCCTGTTGCGCCCCGAGATGCTCGCGCGCGTGCGTCAGCACCGGGCACTGGGCCATCGCATCGTTCTCGTAAGCGCCTCGCCGAGTCTGTATCTGGAGCCGTGGGCGGCCACAGTGGGCTTCGACACGGTGCTCAGTACCGAACTGGCGTTCGATGCGCAGGGCCGGTTCGCCGGCGTCTTCGCCAAGCCGAATTGCTGGGGACCGGAAAAGCTCAGGCGTCTCGAAGCGTGGTGGCAAGACGCACCGCCGCGGGTGCTGTTCGCCTACGGCGACAGCCGGGGCGACAAGGAGATGGCCGAGCGCGCCGACTATGCATGGATTCGTGGGCAGGGCGAACTCATGCCGCTGCCCGACGCCGCCGCGCCGCGGCGCACGGCCTGACCAGGGCTGTGGACCGATGAGCACGCCGCAAACGCCGCCGCCCCACACTCCCCCCAATGCGTCTGCGCGGCCCGCACCGCCTGCGCCAAACGCCGGCCGGCGTGTCGCGTGGATGTCGCGGCTCGCACGACTTGAGCCCGTCGCGTTCTCTCGCTGGGACGCCGTTCACGCCGCCCTCTCGGTCGCCGTTCCCACCGCCATCGGCGCAGCCATCGGCCATGGCGCCGATGCGTCGCTCGTCGCGCTCGGCGCGCTGCCGGCGATCACCGGCGACCGCACCGGCCCTTATCGCGCCCGCGCCCGGTCGATCCTCATCACCATCGTGACGGGCGTCGTGGGCTTTCACGCCGGGATGCTCGTCCACCACGTAGGCCTGACGCATCCGTGGCTCGCCCACGTGCTACTGCAAATCGCCATCCTGCTGTTGAGCTTCATCGGCACGTTCGGCAATGTCGCGTCTGCCGCCACCTTGCAAGGCGCCGTCTACCTGTTCGTGGGCTGGGGACTCGAGCTGCCGCCGCCGCAGTGGCGTGCGCCGCTGCTGCTCGCCTCCGGCGGCATCTTCAGCATGCTGCTCATGGCGGCGCACTGGATGCGGCATCCCGGTGCCGCCGAGCGCGACGCCGTCGCCGCCATCTATCAGCAACTTGCAAACGTGCTCGACGCGAGCGGAACGCCGCGCGTGCGGCTCGCCCGGCGGTCATTGGAAAACGCGATTGCGGCGGCGTATGACACCTTGCTGACGGCGCGCGCGAGTACGTCGAGCGGATGGGAAGTGCTGGAGCGGCGCGCGGCGCAGATCCTTGCGGCCGAACCGATTACGTCGGCGGTCATCGGTCTGGCGCAAGGCGGTCAGCCGGTGCCCGCGCCGCTGGGTAAGGCGCTCTACGCGCTCGCGCGCAGCATTGCGCGCGACCGGGCGGTCGATATCGACGCTGCAGTGGCGTCGGCCAAAGACAGCCATGCGCCGGCGCTGGCCGCGGCGCTGCATCGCGCCGAGCCCCTGCTCACGGGCACCGTGCATGCGGCCGAGGCGCCGCTCGTGGCGCTGGCACGTCATCAGGCCCGTGCGAGCGCACACCCGCGCTGGGTGCCGAAGTGGCCATGGCCCGACGTCTGGCGTTATCTGGTGCGCATCGGATTGTGCGTGGTCGTCGCCCAGATCTTCATCGCGGTGGCCGCCCTGCCGCGGTCTTACTGGGTACCGCTGATCGTGGTGATCATCTTCAAGCCCAACTACGGTTCGGTGTTTGCACGAGCGCTGCAAAGCGGCGTGGGCAGCATCGTGGGTGTGGCGCTCTCGGCCGCCGTGGTCGCCATCGACCGCAACGGCTGGTTCAATCTCGCCACGCTGATTCCGCTGGCCGCCTGTCTGCCGTGGGCCCTGCGCCGCAACTACGGGCTTTTCAGCGCGCTGCTGTTGCCGATTCTGATGCTGGTGATGGGCGCGCTGCAACCGGGCAATCAAGACATCGCACTGGCGCGGTTCGTCGACGCTGTCGCCGCATGTGCCATCGTGCTTCTGATCGGCTATCTGCCATGGGCCAAGTGGGAACGGCGTCAGTTGGACGAACGCGTGGCCAACGCGCTCGACGCTCTCGGGCGTTACGCCGCATTGGCCGACACGCATGACGCCGATGCGGCGTTCGCGGCACGACGCGCCGCCTACAAGGCGCTGGACGACACGCGCATCGCCTTGCAGCGCGCGTTGTCCGAGCCACCGCTGGTGAGTCGGCGCGCGGCGCGCTGGTGGCCTGCGCTGGTAGCGCTGGAGCGTGTCGCCGATGCCGTGACCGACACCGTCCCGCACGGGGACGATCACAACGCGCCGGTGCATCCGGCGGCGGCAATTCTGACGCATATGGCCGCAGCGCTTCGCCATGGCGGGCCGGTGCCGGTTTTGCCGGCAGGCCCCATCGAGGGCGTCGATCCGATTCTGTCCGGCGTGCTGCGCGAGGCGATCGGCATGCTCTTCAGCACGCCGGACAGCACGGACTGAACCATGCGGAAATGCGGCGCAATGGCGGTGCAATGACGGTGGAATGACAACCGAGGGGTGTCGCAACGCGTTGCCGAAACGGGCACGGTCGAGCGCCCCCGATGGCCGATTTCCGGCCGACGGGCCGTCAACGCAGGCATAATGCGGGCTTACGGCACACCCCGGTGTACCGCCACGCTCTTGCAAAGACACAGCATGAATGAATTCCCGACGCTAGCCTGGACCGAAGACGGTCGTCCCGTCACCGCCCGCTGGCGCTCAGAGGCCGGCGTGACGCCGCCGCGTCGCGTCGAAGTCGTCGACGACACCGTCACGGCGGACGAAGCCTACCATCTCGCCTGCGGCGGCACTGCGCTGCTTTATCGGGGCGACTACCAGAATGCCCGGCAATTGATCCAGGCGATGGCGCGACGCATCGACCGCCCGCCTCACCGCGCGCGTCGCAAACCGTCAGCCGGATCGACCAGCGACACCGCCGCACCGGGTCCGGCCGACGCATTTCACAAACACCGCATGGCGCAGGCACAGCGTGCCCGCATTCTCGGCATGGTGCTGATTCCGCTCGACGCGGATTACGGCATTGCGCTGCGCCGCGCGCCGGACGTTCGCCAGGCATGCTCGGAAGCGTGGGGTGCGCCGGACGGGACCGCCTGCGTTGCTTCGCTGCGTGAGATTCTCGGCCTGATCGGCGCGCATGAGTGGCGCAAGAAGGGGGTCGCGATCACCTCCCTGGGCGGCGCGACCATCCACCCGTGGTACGGCGTGTTCTCGCCGGTGCGCGGCGAATATCTGCAACTCATCGAACAGGCACCGCTGCCTGCCACGACACTGGCGTTCGACGTCGGCACGGGCACCGGCGTAATCGCCGCACTGCTTGCGCGCCGCGGCGTGCAGCAAGTCGTCGGTACGGACCGCGATCCCCGTGCGCTGGCGTGCGCTCGTGAAAATATTGCGCGTCTCGGCGTTGAGCATACTGTCGAGATCGTCGACGCCGACCTGTTTCCGGAGGGCAAGGCACCGCTCGTCGTCTGTAATCCGCCGTGGTTGCCCGCGAAGGCCAATGCGCCTATCGAGCATGCGATCTACGATCCCGACAGCCGGATGCTCAAGGGTTTCTTGAGCGGGCTGCCGGCCCACCTGAGTCCCGGCGGCGAAGGCTGGCTGGTCATGTCGGATCTGGCGGAACGCCTCGGACTGCGCACGCGTGAGGCGCTGCTCTCCTGGATTCACGCCGCCGGACTGGTGGTGCTCGCGCGTCACGACGTACGTCCGCATCATCCGAAGGCGGCCGACGCCAGCGACCCGCTGCATGCCGCGCGGCGCGCCGAAGTCACCTCGCTGTGGCGGCTGGGCGTGCGTCCGGCGTAACGCGCGCGGCGAGATACGCCGCCGCGCCATCCCCTGCCACACAGGCGCTCGCGAAGCAGGCCGTCAACAGATAGCCGCCCGTGGGCGCTTCCCAATCGAGCATTTCGCCCGCGCAGAAGACACCGGGCACCGTCTTCACCATCAGCGCATCGTCCAGCGCTTCGAGCGAAACGCCGCCAGCGGTGCTGATGGCTTCCGCGATGGGACGCGTTCTCAATAATGTCAGCGGCAATCGCTTGATGCCGAGCGCCAGCGCGGCGGGATCGTCGAACGTCTCGCGCGGCAGGCATTCCCGCAGCAGGGCCGCCTTGACGCCTGCGATACCGAGACGGCTTTGCAAGTGGCTCGCCATCGAGCGTGAACCGCGGGCGCGGGAGACTTCCGTCGCCACTCGCGCGGGCGTCCAGTCCGGCAGCAGATCGAGGTGAACCTGCGTGCTGCCGTTCGCATGAATGGCATCGCGAATCGGCGCGCACAACGCATACACGAGGCTGCCTTCGATGCCGTGCTCGGAAATCACGAACTCGCCCTGCCGCGTGGTGCCGTCCGGCAAGGTCATCGTTACCGGCTTGACAGGATGCCCGGCAAAGCGCTCGCGCATGTGCGGCGTCCAATCCGCCTCGAAGCCCGCATTGGCAGGTATCAACGGGGCGACGCTCACGCCATGTTCCCGCAGCGAAGGCACCCATGCGGCGTCGGAGCCAAGCTGTGGCCAGCTCGCGCCGCCCAACGTCAACACCACCGCCCTCGCGCGCACGCGGCGCTCGCCGGCCGACGTGGCAAATCGCAGATCGTCCGGACCGGCGCACGCGTTTTCGTCCCAACCGAGCCAACGATGCCGCACATGCAAACGTACGCCCGCGGCGCGCAGACGCGAGAGCCACGCACGCAGCAATGGCGCTGCCTTCATATCCAAGGGAAAGACACGGCCGGAGGTGCCGACGAACGTGTCGACGCCAAGCCGATGGGCCCACGAGCGCACGTCATCCGCGCTGAAACGGCGCAACCAGCGGCCAACGGCGTCCGCACGCTTGCCATAGCGGGCCACGAACGGCTCGGCAGGCTCGCTGTGCGTGAGATTCATGCCGCCCTTGCCCGCCATCAGAAACTTGCGGCCGACCGACGGCATCGCATCGTAGACGTCGACGCGCCATCCCGCCGCCGACAAGACTTCCGCCGCCATCAGACCCGCGGGTCCGGCGCCGATCACGGCCACGTCGACTGCGTCGACGGTGTCAGTGACGGTTGCCTCGACGGCTGTGGCCACAGCCGCAGGCGCTTGCGGCGCGTGCAAGGCGGCGGACGGGGAATTCGGAGCGGTGGACGGGGGCATGCCGGAACGTGTTGTTGCGAGGATGGGATCTCGTCTCGCGCGAGCCGCGCGGCGGAGGCCGCCATTGTCCCACATCGGTGACATATGGACATCGCCGCGCGGCGCGTCGACGTCCTTTGGCGTTACAATCGCTGCCCGCATTTTTCGTTCGCCCCCTGGAGTCACGCATGTCGTCATCCGATTCCGCGTCGATGGGACGCACCGCCTACGCCGGTTTCGCCAAGCGCTACGCCGAAATTGCCGTCACAAAACCTCACAACGCTCTGTACGAGCGCCCGGCGACGCGCGCCCTGCTGGGCGATGTGAACGGCCTTCACGTGCTCGACGCCGGCTGCGGTCCCGGCATCAACAGTGCGTGGCTCGTGGAACAGGGAGCGACGGTGCATGGCATCGACGTCACCCCCGAGATGATTGCGCTCGCGCGTCGGCGCTGCGACGGGATGCCCGCGACATTCGACGTCCAGGATCTCGGCACGCCGTTGACCGCCGTGCGAGACGCCCAGTTCGACGCCATTGTCAGCGCGCTTGCCTTGGATTACGTCGAAGACCTCGGGCCGACGTTTGGCGAATTCGCGCGCGTGGCAAAACCCGGGGCGACGCTGGTCTGGTCGATGGGGCATCCGATGCGCGACTGGCTCGACGAGCGTACGCGCCGCAATCGCAGTTACTTCGAGACCACGCGCTTCGGCATGTACTGGAGCGGTTTCGGCGAACCGAAACCGTACGTGGAGTCGTACCGACGGCCGCTCGCGGACATTCTCAATGCGGCTGCGGCCGCGGGCTGGCAACTCGAACAGATGGTCGAGCCGCTGCCGCTGCCGGAAATGAAGGCCGTGAGCCCACGACTTTATGACGAGCTTTCGCAAGCGCCCGCGTTCATGTGCCTGCGAGCACGACGGATCACGACTCGTGGTGCGTTCCCCAGGGAATGAGCATCGTGGCCGTGCACGTCGCACCTGCCAGCACCGCCGCCACGCCATAGCGCGAGACGTCCGGCAGGTTGAACAGCAGACCGTGAATCGTGGCGAAAATGCCTCCCAGCATCACGAATGCGGCGATGGAGGCAATGAAGACGCGGGTATCGGAACACATACGCCACCTCACAACGAGGTCACGCCCGTTGCGAAGCGAATGAGGTATTCCCGAGACTCTACAAAACCGGCGGCGTGCCCGCAATGCGTCACACCGGGGACCGCGAACCTCGGATGGCTTCGACGGCGTCCCTCGATTTCAGTGTAGGACGCCGCACGACGAAGCGTTAGGAGATTGCCCGCAGCCGGGACTCTCCTGCACTCACGGCTTGCGCTTGGTATCGCCTTCTTCGTCTCTCGGCCAGGGCGTCAGCATCACGACGATGAACAGAATGCCGAACAGCACGGTAATCACACCGCCGTGCATGACATGCGATTTGTCGTAAAGCAGACCGTGGATGGTGGCGAATGCCCCGCCAAGCGTCATGAAGGCCGCAATCGAGGCAATGACGACGCGGAATTCCGAGCCCATAGCGACTCCTTATAGTTATCGGCGACGGTGCCGCTGGCGTAACTTCTGGAGCGGCAACACCAGTGTACGCCGATCCCCATGGCGCGCCAATTGAGTCGCAGGCCTAAACAATCCGGCATTGATCCTCGTCAATGCCGGTCGCGGAAGACCCTTACCTCGTAGGAAGCTTGACGTTCCGAGCACGGCGCTGTAGCGCGCTAATCAACGGCGGCCCTCTTGACGCTGGGCCCAGCGGAAATGGCCGCTGCGCAGCAATACCGGGCCGGGCAAGCCCATCGCCAGATACTCGCGCGTCAATGCGTGGATGCGGCTGCGGCCGTGCTCGAATGCGTGCAGCAGATCGTCGGCGCGGGCCGAATGCGCGTGAAAGTGAGATTCAAGCGCTTCGGCGGAAACAGCACAGTCGATCGGCCGGCCGTTGACGACAACCGCAAACTCGATCGTCAGGTCTTCGTAGTTGAACATGGGTCGGTGATCCGGAAACTCGATTTGCATGGCGGCACCCCCGGTTGACGAAAGGACGCAGACGACGTGTCGGCCGACACGTTCCATCCAGCATAGTGCATCGTCGGACGAACTGAAAATTTCGTCGCTTATCCGTTCGTCAGCGTCGATTGGATAGGGTTCCGGATACCCTCAAACCACACAAACGACATTAAAAATCATCAATAAGCTCTTGATTTTTAACAATCCATATCAACCACCCTTCTTGTGCGCATCGAGAAACGCTACAAATCCGGCCATGAAGTCGGCCAATTGTTGGCGCACCGCGTCGTCCTGAAGATGCCCCTCCACATCGATCGCCTTGTTCGCATGCGAGACCAGCAGACGGCCTTGCCACCACGGGCTCGTTTGCAAGGTGCGCAGGACAGGCAGCCAGGCGTTCTGGCTCAGGATCGTGCCGAAGCCGCCGGGCGAGGCCCCCATGATCGCGACCGGCTTGTCGCGAAACACGCGCGCACTATCCGCGGGCGGGCGCGATAGCCAGTCGAGGGCGTTCTTGAACACGCCTGGCATGCCATTGTTGTACTCGGGTGTCGCGAGCAGCAGACCGTCGGCCTGCGCGATGGCGTCCTTCAGTGCCGTCACGGCGGCGGGAATCCCCTCGTTGGCTTCCACGTCGCCGTCGTACAGCGGAATTCCGTGCAACGTCCGTACATCGAGCGTGACGCCCGCGGGCACGAGCGACTTCGCCGCCGTCAGCAGCGCCGTGTTGTACGAGCCCTTGCGCAGGCTGCCGGACAAACCAATGATCGTGGTCATGACATCGACTCCTTTCGTTGCTGATCGGAAATTTTGCCTTCGCAACGCGCCGGGTTAGCCACCGCCATTTACGCGTTGCGCTGAAACGGATACAGATTGCCCAGACCGAGCAATCGCGTGAGTTCGTCGAGTGCGGTACGGCACTCGTCAAGCAGTGCGGGATCGGCGAGATCGTCGAGTGCGAGCCGGTCGCGGTAGTGGCGCGTCACCCAGTCCGTCAACGATGCATAGCGCGCCTCGTCGATCCACACACCGGCGTGCGTCGCCTTGCGCTCCTCCTCGGTGAGCACCACACGCAGACGCAGACAAGCCGGGCCGCCGCCGTTACGCATGCTTTCACGCAGATCGAAGACATGCAGCTCGCGAATCGGTCCACCGCTCGCCACGAGCGACTCGAGGTAGCGCCAGACTGCCGGACGCTCGCGGCACTCCTGTGGCACCACCAGCCGCATGCCACCGCCTGACTGCGGCGCACGCGCCAGCAGCTGGCTGTTGAAGAGATAGCTACCCACGGTGTCTTCCAGGGAAACCTCGGACTCGGACACTTCCACGACTTCCAGTTGCGTGCCTCGGGCGGCCAGCCGCTCGCGCAGCGCCGCCACGATCGCGGGCTGGTCGACGAATGCCTGCGCATGGCAAAACAGCACATTGCCGTTGCCAACGGCGATCACGTCGTTATGGAAGACGCCCGCATCGATGGCGTCGGGATGCTGCTGGGCAAACACGACATCCGCCTCGTCAAGGCCATGCCGCCGCGCAATCGCCTGGCTGGCCTGTAACGTCTGTCGCGCGGGAAACCGGCGCGGCGCGGGCGCGCTTGCCAGATCGTCCCGTCCGTAGACGAAGAACTCGACGCCGCGCTCTCCGTATGCCCCGCAAAGCCGCGTGTGGTTGGCCGCGCCCTCGTCGCCCAAGGACGGCCAGCCCGGCAAGGCGTCGTGGTGGGTAAAGTACGATTCGTCGGGAAACACCGCCCGCAAGATGCGCGATGTGGTCTCGTGTTCGATGGCGCGGTGCAGCTTGCTGCAGAGGTTCGCCGCGGTGAAATGCACGCGGCCGTCCGCCGTGTCCGCCGACGGGCTGACCGTGGCGGCGTTGGCCGTCCACATGCTCGCCGCCGAACATGCCGCGCCGAGCAATGCGGGGGCGGTTCGCGCCGCTTCGCGAATGACGGTGCTGTCGTCGCCCGAAAACCCGAGCGTACGCAACAACGCAACCGACGGACGCTCCTGCGGCGGCAGCACGCCTTGCGCATAACCGAGATCGGCGAGCGCCTTCATCTTGGCCAGCCCCTGCAACGCCGCTTCACGCGGATTGGAGACGCGGTTGGCGTTGTTCGCCGAGGCCACGTTGCCAAACGATAAACCCGCGTAATTGTGCGTGGGGCCGACCAATCCGTCGAAGTTCGCTTCGAGGGCAAAGCGCGTCATGTCGATTCCTGAAAAAGGGGAGATCCTTCGATCCCGCATTACTCGTTGTGCGGCATTGTGCCCGAATCACGGCGCACCGAAATCCAGGCCCGGACTCAGACGCTCCGGCATCGACGCACGTGCGGCTTCCATCGACGCGATCGGATACGCGCAGTAGTCCGCGGCATACCAGGCGCTGGGGCGATGATTGCCCGATGCCCCAATCCCGCCGAACGGCGCAGCACCGGCCGCCCCGGTCGTCGGACGATTCCAGTTGACGACGCCCGCGCGAATCTCGGCGAGGAACCGTTCATACCGCGCCGGATCGTCGGACAGCAATCCCGCGGCGAGACCGTAGCGCGTGCGGTTTGCCAGGGCGAGGGCCTCGTCGAACGTGTCGTACCGGAGCACTTGCAGCAGCGGGCCGAAATATTCTTCGTCGGGTAACGCACCGCGTACCGCCGGGGCCGTCACGTCGATCAGGCCGGGCGTAAGCAATGCTGTGCGGGCATCGGGCTGCGCGAGCGGCACAATGACGCGGCCGCCCAGCGCCATCAATTCGGCTTGTGCCGCGACCATGCGGCGCGCGGCCTGCAACGACACCACTGCGCCCATGAACGGTTGCGGATCGGCGTCATAACGGCCAACGCCGATGCGTTGTGTGACGAACGCCAGCCGCTCGATGAAGGCGTCGCCCTGCGCGCCGCGCGGCACGAGCAGGCGTCGCGCACAGGTGCATCGCTGCCCCGCGGACAGGAACGCCGACTGGACGGCCACGTGCACGGCCGCGTCGATGTCCGAGGGCACGTCGACGATCAGCGGATTGTTGCCGCCCATCTCCAGTGCGAGGATCTTGTCGGGCCGCCCCGCGAATTGCTGATGCAGCGCGCGTCCCGTCGCGGAACTCCCGGTGAAACATATGCCGTCGATGCCGTCGTGCGCCGCGAGGGCCGCGCCTGTGTCGCGCCCGCCCTGCACCAGATTGACCACGCCCGGCGGCAAACCGGCTTCGATCCAGCACTCGAGCGTTCGCGCCGCCACGCCGGGCGCAAGTTCGCTCGGCTTGAAGACGACCGTATTTCCCGCGAGCAAAGCCGGCACGATGTGCCCGTTGGGCAGATGCCCCGGGAAGTTGTAAGGACCGAAGACGGCCATTACGCCGTGCGCGCGATGGCGCACCACGCTTTCGCCGTCCGCGACGGGGGTGCGCCGCTCGCCGGTTCGCTCCTGGAATGCGCGCGCGGAATTGACGACCTTGGCGGCCATCGTCGCCACCTCCGTGCGCGCTTCCCACAGCGGCTTGCCCGTCTCGCGGCCGATCGCATCGGCCAGCGTTTCGGTGTTGGCCGTCACAATGGCAGCAAAACGCTGCAATACGGCGAGCCGAGCCTCAGCGCCGTACCGCGCCCAGTCCCGCTGGGCACGACGCGCCGCCAGCACCGCGGCGTCGACGTCGGCGGCGTGCGCCGCACGCCCCTGCCAGACAACATCGCCCGACATGGGGTCGAGCGAGCGGAATTGCGCACCGTTGGCGATGCGCCAGACACCTTCGATATACAGATCGGTCATGAAGGGCAATCCCGGAGATCACGCCCGATAAAGCGGCATGCGATGCGGACCATGATGACACGGATTCGGCAGCCGGAACAATGCGAGGAGGCCGGATGCGCGGGCAAACGCCTGCCGGATGGACCTGCGCGGCGCCCTGTGACGTTCATGCAGGAGACGCGCATAGAATACGGAATTGAGTTTCCGGAGATTCCCTATCATGACCGACGCCCATCGTTCGGCACTACGCCATTGGCTCAGCGACGTGCGCGAGTCGCGCGCCCCTTCCGAGGACGAGGGCATCGACCCTTGTGGCGTGCACTGGCGACGGCATGCCGAGGGCGTGCTGGAGTTGGCGCCCGTCGAGGTCGGCGGCACGACCGACAGGTACGACACAAGCGACACGAATGACGAGGGAGCCGCACGCCACGCAAAAGGCGTGCCTCGAGATCCGAAAGCGCCGGACGCAAAGATCGGCCATCGCTATGACGCGATTCTCTCGTGCGGCATTCACGGCGATGAGACCGCTCCCATCGAAATCGTCGACGGCATATTGCGCGACATCGCCGACGCTCGGCTGACGTTGCGCGAGCGCGTGCTCGTCGTGCTGGGCAATCCGGATGCCGTGCGCGCCGGCAAACGGTATCTGCACTACGACCTGAACCGGTTGTTCCACGGCGCGCACGCAAAGCATGCCGAGTCGCCCGCGGTGCAACGCGCACGCGAACTCGAAGTGATCGTGGCGCAGTTCTTCGCAGGCGTGGACGGCGTGCGTCGTGTGCGCCGTCACGTGGACATGCACACGGCCATCCGTGCCTCGCTGTTCCAGCGCTTCGCCGTCGTTCCCGGCACGCCGGAGCATCCGCCGGGCGACGCGTGGTTCGAGGCGCTCGCTGCCGCCGATATCGAAGCGACGATGCGCACGGAGCAACCGTCCGTCACGTTTTCGTACTACACCTGTGCACGGTTCGGTGCGCAGAGTTGCACGCTGGAGCTTGGCAAGGTGGCGCCGTTCGGCGGCAATCGCCTCGAAGACTTTGCCGGCATCGACGCCGCGCTGCGCCGCTGGCTCTCGGGCGGCGAAATGGCCGCGCGCGACGACGGGCGAAGACTCCGCCCGAAACGCTTTCGCGTCGCCGCGGAGATCGTCAGGCGCACCGATGCATTTGTACTCGATGTGCCCGACGATACGCCGAACTTCACGCCGTATCCCGCAGGCACCGTACTCGCTCGTGACGGCGAAAACACGTACACCGTGTCACATTCGGAAGAACGCATCGTATTTCCCAATCCGAACGTTGCCAATGGTCTGCGCGCGGGGGTCATGGTCGTGCCGGAGTGATCGCCGCAACGACTTTGGGTGAAGGCTGCCATTCGGTAACTGGCAAGACACCACTACCGCTACGCAGGAACGCGAATGAACGTTTTTAAACGCCTGTCCGGGCGTCGTCGCCACGCAGGGATGAAGGTAGCATCGCCCACTTCCTTTCTCCTGCAAAGCGGCGGTGCGGGCGGTGCGCGGCACAGGCAAACGCAACCGCGCGTGCCCGGCCGTCCATCGACGACATGCCTCAGGACTTCGCTTGTGCTGCCCCCGCCTTTCCCCGCAGTCATGGTTTGACCATCGAGCTTCCGCTTGCGGACGCGACGACCGGGTCACCATTCAATCTCGTCGGCGACTTCGCCCGGGCGCAGCAAGCTGCGGTAGTGCGAGGGCATGGCCGAATGACACCCCGGCATGCCGTCGCACAGCCGATTCCCCGTGAACGCCGCCATGAACTGGTGCGCATGGCGCGGGGCGCAGCGAACGTGCCATCACACCGCGGCACGTCATCGCGAACCTCGCCCTGCCCGCTGCACTTGAAGGACACGCCCAACGCCGCCGAACAGATCTATTCGATGCTTCGCGACGAGATCGCCGTCCCGGCGCTGCGTCGTTTCGAACGCGCGCATCGTGTCGGCGCGCCGCGCACCGACGCCCCCGCGCACGCAGCACACCTCGCCCATGCGGCCCGTCAGCCGGCGCGGGCGCAAACGATGGCCGGCACACCTGCGTGGTTCAACGACTTGCTGCCTCACCTTCGCATCGAAGCCCAGCTTCTGGCGCAGCGCGGTCTTGACGTCGACACGGTCCGCCAACGATTCGATGCGCTCGTTCGCCATGAGCATCCGGGTGTGTCGTGGCGCGCGATGCGCATCGGCCTTGAGCGCGACGCGCTGCCCTTTGCGCTGGGCGCCGCCGCGCTCTCGACCCTGGCAGACACGACCGATCCCGCGCGACGATGGTCGATGATGTGGCCGCCGGTCGAAGCGCTGGGCGTGGTGTTGATCAATCTGATCGGCATGGCCCGATTTCAGGCGATGCATCCGGCGTGGGCGAGCCGGCTCGCCCCATTGACGCCGACGCAGGCGCTGGAGTCCGTCAACACGATGCTGCGCAACCCGGTGCGCGACATCGCTGCCCATGTCGCGGGTTTCGTGTTTTGCTACGGTGTCGTACGGAACCTCGCGCGTGTCGGGCTGGAGGCGGGATTGTCCGCCGCACTGCCGGGCATCATGGCCCATCGCTTCGGCAGCACCATTCATGCGTGTCTGGAAATACTGCTATGCCCGATACCCGGCGCATTTCTCGGACCGATGGTCGATCGCATCGCCATCGCGCCGGAAAACGCGCGACTCGAACCGTTGCTTCAGGATCGGTTCGCCGATCTGATCAGCAAGATGAGCGACGACATGCCGCGCGAACCGCCCCCGCCGTTCCGGCGCGCGTTCCTGACGCATTTCACCGGACTGTTGCAATCGGGCGCGCCGAAAGCCATCTGGCTGACGCTGTCGCTCGGGTTCTACTTTCTTTCGACGTTCCATGGCGCGGCCACACGTCTCGATGGCGGTGAGGGCGGAGAAGGCGGTGAGGGCGAGCCCGATTTGACGATCGGCGTGCCCGGGAACACGACGACGCCGGCATCGGAATTCGCGCCGGGCGTGAGCACCGCTGTCGACTGGCACACACAAGCTGTCCTGAGCGTGCTTTACGGTCTGATCGCAACGTTCGTGTCGATGCAGGGCATTTCGACGAGGCACGACGCTATTGCCACGGCATACACGCGTCGGCGCGGACGCCCGAAAATCAGCACGGCCACCGTCACCTCACAGGGCGATTCGGGACTCTCGTCGGCAGGGTCGCACACCGATATGCCCGACAGCCCCGACAGCCCGGACAGCCCTTCCCGCCTGGATCGAAACACATACCCGCTCGCGGATGGACGCATGCGCAGTTCGAAAGTGTCGGGGGAGATGTTGGGAGAGAGGCCGGAGGACGCTTCGGGGGACACTTTCGCACAGACCTGCGGTGACACGTCGGGCGACGATTCCGTCTTCCTGCCCATGGACGATACGGACAGTGCGTCCGGGGCTAGCGACACCGGCAACGAGATCGACCGAACGCGTCCGGCCGATGCACCGCAGGGGCGAAAAAAGGGAACGTTCGTCGCGCCTTCGGGCATTTGCCGTCAGGCATCGCCGCAGGCCCGGGAGGATGCGTCGGACGCCGACGTCGAACAAACACCTTTGTGACGAAGTGTTGCGCCCACTTGCCGTGACTGCCCCGGCATGGCATCTTGCTCTCCAAGCGCGTTCGTTGCGCATGACAACCCTGCCGGGCGCATCGCACGACGCGTCGCCCCCTGCCTGCCGGAGCGCCTATGCTTACCACCACCCCGAGCGAACTGGCCCGTAATCTGCTGATCGTGCTGGTCCTCGGACTGCTGATCGTCGGCACATTATGGGTGCTGTTGCCGTTCCTGCCGGCCTTCATCTGGGCCGTGACCATCGTCGCCTCCACCTGGCCGATGCTCATCGGCCTGCAACGTCGTCTGTGGGGCAAACGGTGGCTCGCCACCACGATCATGATCATCGGCATGCTGATTATCGTCGTCGCCCCGCTGTCGGCGGCGGTTGGCACGCTGATCGGGCATGCCACCGACATCAGCGATCAGGTGCACTCGTTCGGTCAGCACGGCCTGCCGATGCCGCCCGACTGGCTCGCACGCATTCCGGTGGTCGGTCAGCGCGCGAGCGACGAGTGGCAAGCGCTGGCTGCCGCCGGCCCCGGCGGTCTGGTCGCGAAAGTCCAGCCGTACGCCGTCAAGGCGGCGTCGTGGGGATTCGCCAAGCTCGGCTCGATCGGCCTGCTGGTGGTCCACCTCGGCCTTACGCTCATCATTTCCGGCATTCTCTTCATGCAGGGCGAGCGTGCCGCGCGGGCGCTGATCCGGATAGCACGCCGCCTCGGCGGCGATCGTGGCGAGGAGTCGGTGCGACTGGCCGGCATGTCGATCCGCGCCGTCGCCCTCGGGATCGTCGTCACGGCTGTCACCCAGTCGCTGCTCGGCGGCCTCGGTCTTTGGCTGACCGGCGTACCGCTCTCGGGCTTCCTGACGGCTTTGATGCTCGTGCTCTGCATCGCACAGATCGGACCGTTTCCGGTGCTGCTGGGCAGTGTGGCATGGCTTTACTGGCAAGACAGTCCGACGCTCGCCACCCTGTTGCTGATCCTCTCGGTCTTCATCGGCATGCTGGACAACATCATGCGCCCGATGCTCATTCGGCGCGGCGCCGACTTGCCGATGACGCTGATTCTGGCCGGCGTGCTGGGCGGCATGCTGACCTTCGGCATCGTCGGCCTGTTCGTCGGCCCCGTGATTCTGGCAGTGACCTATACGTTGCTGATGGCGTGGATCAACGAGGGGCTGAACCGACCGGCCACGGCGCCCAGCGGTGCGCCGCTCGGGTCCTCGGGCGCGGGAGCGAGCCCGGAAACCGCGTTGCCGGACGGCGCTACGGACGCCGAACGCAAGACGCTGGCATCGGCCGCACCGGACGCCCAAAAGCCCGGTTAAGACGGTGCCGGGTGTCGTGTCCGCACGTGAGTCCGCGGGGTGCGTTCGTCACGCGCCCCGTACCCATTTTTCGGATTGCTTCACCTGTCGCACGCCGCCATGACGTGGCTAAATGTCTCCCGTACCCACACCTTTGCAGGAGACAATCCCGTGCCGGCCACTTCCCCGAGTTCGTCCCCGTCCCTCCATTCCACCGCCGCAGCCGCCACAACCGCTACAACCGCCACAGCCGCCACAACCTCAGCAACCGCCACAACCGCCGTAGCGCCCCCTACCGCGCCTTCCGTAGCCTCCTCCTCTTCGCCCGGCAACCCGCGGCGCCCCGCGCGCTCGTTACGCGTGCCACGCCGCGCACAACTTGGTGCCCCGCCGCTGCTCAGGCGCGTAGCTAACGAACTGGCCTACACGCCCACGCGTTGCCGCGTCACTGCGAGCCTTCTGGTCTCACGCGTCAATCCATGGTGGCAGCGCCTGCCAGCCGTCAGCGGTCTGCCTCCGGATATGTGCAACGTCGTGATTGCGCCGCCCAAAACAAACGCGCCGACCGGCGAACCGGTACGGCGCGTAGCAAACGCTGCGGCGATCAATGTGGCATCGAGTTGTCCGGCTTAGCGATCCGCTCAGCGGACCGTCCAGTCAACGTCCACGCTCCCTGCCAGTCGCCTAGCGCGCTTTCGCGGGGAGTATCTTGCCCGACACCTCGCCGAAGCCGACACGGTAGCCGTCGCCCTGGCACCAGCCTGCCATCACGACGGTATCGCCGTCTTCGATGAACGTGCGCTTTGCGCCGCTGGCAAGGGTAATCGGGTTCTTGCCGTTCCATGTCAGTTCGAGCAGGCTGCCGAACGAATCCGGCGTCGGGCCGCTGATCGTGCCCGAGCCCATCAGGTCGCCGACGCGCACGTTGCAACCCGACACGGTGTGATGGGCGAATTGCTGCGCCATGCTCCAGTACATGTGACGGAAGTTGGTGCGGCAGATGGACGTCGGCTCGGCATCGCCCTCGGCCTGGAGCAGGACTTCGAGTTCGATGTCGAACGCGTGCTTGCCTTGCTGTTGCAGGTACGGGAGCGGCTCCGGGCTTTGCTCCGGACCGGCAACGCGGAACGGTTCCAGAGCCTCCATCGTCACGACCCAGGGCGAAATGGACGTGCCGAACGTCTTGGCGTTGAACGGGCCGAGCGGCACGTATTCCCATTGCTGCAAATCGCGTGCGGACCAGTCGTTGAGCACCACCATGCCGAAGATCGCCGCTTCGGCGTCTTCCACGCTCAGCGATTCGCCCAGCGCGGTGTTGCGGCCGACGATGAAGCCCGTTTCGAGCTCGAAGTCGAGTTTTCGGCAACCGTCGAAGATCGGACGTGCCTGGTCCGGCAGCTTGATCTGGCCGTTCGGACGATGCAGCGGCGTGCCGCTCACCACCACCGAGCTGGCACGTCCGTTGTACCCGATGGGGATTTCGAGCCAGTTCGGCAGAAGCGCGTTCGCCGGGTCACGGAACATGCTGCCCACGTTGGTCGCGTGCTCTTTCGACGAATAGAAATCGGTATAGCCCGGCACGTCGACCGGCAGATGCAACGTGGCCTGCGCGAGCGGCACCAATGCTTGCGCCTTGAGCGCGGCATTTTCGCGCAGCGAGGCATCGCCGTCGGTGGCCAGCAGCGACGTCAGGCGCGCACGCGTGACACGCCATGCGGTGCTGCCGAGTGCGACAAACGCGTTGATGGACGCCTGGGCAAACACCGGGGTTTCACCGGCCTTGAGCACGCCGGCCGCTTCAAGCGCCGCGAGATCGAGCACCTGATCGCCAATGGCGACGCCAACGCGGGGCACCGGTTGGGCTTGTGTGCTGAACACCCCGTACGGCAGGTTTTGCAGCGGGAAATCCGTCACACCGGTGTTGGCGGACGCGACCCAGCTTTGCGGAAGAGCAGACATGTGGAATTCCTTGTTCGAGGTAACGCTTCGGCCGACCGTGCGCAACAGGCGCGCCGGGCCGGCCGTCTTGATGAGGGCTATCGTGGCGCGATGCCGCTTACTTCCGGTTCGGGTTGAAATGCTTCTTCAGGCCCTGCCAGCACGTGTAGTAGTTGTCCTGCAACTGCTTGGTCTGCAGCGCGAAACGCGTTGGACGAATGACGGCGGGTGTTTCAAACATGAAGGCCATCGTGGCGTCGACCTTATGCGGCTTGCTCGTGTCGGCCGCGGAGGCCTTCTCGAACGTATCCGCGTCGGGGCCGTGACCCGACATGCAGTTGTGCAGGCTCGCGCCGCCCGGCACGAACCCTTCGGCCTTGGCGTCGTACACGCCGTGGATCAGGCCCATGAACTCGCTGGCGATGTTGCGGTGGAACCAGGGCGGGCGGAACGAGTTTTCCATTGCCAGCCAACGCGGCGGGAAAATCACGAAGTCGATGTCGTCCACGCCTGGTGTGTTGCTCTGCGACTGAAGCACCAGGAAGATCGACGGGTCCGGATGATCGTAGCTGATCGAGCCGATCGTGTTGAAGTGACGCAAGTCGTACTTGTAAGGTGCGTAGTTGCCATGCCAGGCAACGACGTCCAGCGGCGAATGGCCGATGTCGGCGCGCCACATTGCCCCGCCGAACCTGGCGACCAGTTCGAAATCGCCTTCGACGTCTTCATAGGCGGCGACCGGCGTGAGAAAGTCACGCGGATTGGCCAGACCGTTCGAGCCGATCGGGCCGAGGTCCGGCAGCCGGAACAATGCGCCGTAGTTCTCGCACACGTAACCGCGCGCACGGCCGTCGGGCAGCGTCACGCGAAAACGCACACCACGCGGCAGCACGGCAATCTCGTACGGCGCGACTTCGAGAACACCGAATTCGGTCGAAATGCGCAGGCGCCCTTCTTGCGGCACAACCAGCAGTTCGCCGTCGGCGTTGTAGAAGAAACGGCCCTCCATCGACTTGTTGGCGGCGTAGACGTGGATACCGCAACCGTGACCGGCATCGGGACCGCCGTTGCCCGCCATCGTGACCATGCCGTCGACGAAATCGGTCGGGGTGTCCGGCATCGGCAGCGGATCCCAGCGCATCTGATTCGGTGGTGTAGGAACTTCGTCGAAGCGACTCAACCAGCGGGTGTTCTCAAGCGACGTGAACGGCTTGTGCATGGCCGCCGGACGGATGCGGTAGACCCACGAACGGCGGTTGTGACCGCGCGGCGCCGTAAATGCCGTGCCGGAGAGTTGTTCCGCGTACAGGCCGTAAGGGGCGCGTTGCGGCGAGTTCTGACCAATGGGCAGCGCGCCGGGCAACGCCTCGGTCGCGAACTCGTTGGTAAAACCGGACAGATAGCCCAGTTCCCCCTGAATTTGAGCTGCTTGGCGCATAAGTGGCCTCGTCTCCTGATTTCGAATGCAAACATTGTCCGCCAAGCGACTACATTTTGCGATATAAATAGATAAATCCACTATATTCACAACGCGAATAACTCATCCGTGATTCGCGGCACTGGCTACGCCATGATTTCCTTACGTGATGTCGATCTGAATCTGCTCGTCGTCTTTCATGCTGTCCTTACGCACCGCAGCATCTCTCAGGCGGCACGCGAGCTGGGGCTGTCGCAACCCGCGGTGAGCAACGGGCTGGCGCGTTTGCGGCAGACGTTCGAAGACGAGCTTTTCACGCGAACGAGCACCGGCATGCAGCCCACGCCGTTCGCCGAGGCGCTGGCCGAGCCCGTGTCTGCCGCACTGGCTGGCATTTCCCGGGCCATCAATCACCGTGAGGCGTTCGACCCGGCCAGCAGCCAACGTGAATTTACGCTGGCGATGACGGATGTGGGTGAGGTGTACTTCATGCCTGCTCTGATCGACCTGTGCACGCAACTGGCACCGGGCGTGCGTATCAGCACGGTTCGGGCCACGTTGCCCGATCTGAAAGAGGCGATGGCCGCCGGGCGAATCGATCTCGCCGTGGGCGCATTTGACGATCTGACGGGGCCATTCTTCCAGCGGCGGCTGTTTCGTCAGCAATATGTGAGCATGTACCGCATCGGGCATGCGCTCGACACGCCGGGTGCCGGGCTCGCGGAGTTCAAGGCGGCACGCCACCTGTTCGTTGCCACCGGCGACAATCCCTACGCGCGCGTCAACCAGTTGCTCGCACAGGCCGGTTTCGGGGCAGATGCGAATTACTGGGTGCCGCATTTCATCGCCGTGCCATACGTCGTCAGCACGAACGACCTCGTTGTCACCGTCCCGCAGAAGTTTGCCGAACGTGCCGCTGCACCGTTCGGCCTGCGCTTCGTCAAGCCGCCGTTGCGTCTGCCCGCCCTGCAAACCAATGTGTTCTGGCACCGGCGATACCATCAGGACGCCGGTAACCAATGGCTGCGTCAATTGATTTCGGAACACTTCGTCGAGTAGATCGACCGTGCCGGGACGGCAACACACGAGACGTGCCACCCTCCCCCAATATTACGCATCGCTCGCGATGGCGTGTCCTTGCGCACGCAGCCAGTCGTTCCACGCGGTGTCGAGGGCGTCGAACGCGGCTTCCATCTGATCAACGGAGGCCTGCGGCGCGAGATGCTCGACCTGCGCCGCCAGCGAAGCGAGCGAATGCAGTCCGAACGCCATGAAACCGCCGCGCAATCGGTGGGCGGAGTGACGAAGCGTCTCGCGCGATACCTCGGCCAAGGCAGTGCGGCAATTTGCGATGTCCTGATCGGCGATCTTGACGAACGTATCGAGCATGTCGGAGAGCGGCAGGCGCCAGTCCTTCGGCGAGGCGCTTTCCGGCGCGGGCTTGGGCTCGTCCTCACCCGGGCGCGATGGCGCGGGCAACGGCGCGATCTCGACGCACAGCGACGGGTAGCGCGCCCGAACCAGTTCGATCACACGCAGCAGGGAGCGCGCGTCCACCGGCTTGTACACGACCGCGTCGTACGGCGACTTCGCTTCCCGGTCGTTGCGCAGTGTGACGTCGGCCGTCGCCACCACGACCGGCACGTGAGGCGCCCGTGCCTTGATCTGCGTTGCCAGCGCGTGGCCGGAGATATGCGGCATGTTGGCGTCGGTGATCACGAGCATGTGCGACTCCGCATCGAAGGCATCGAGCGCTTCACGCGGATCGTGATAGCAATCGACCATCGCACCGAGCCCTTCCAACTGCCGGGATAGCAGCATGCCGCTGATTGGATGATCGTCCGCCACCAGGACATACCAACCGGCGAGCGGCCTCACCCGCGCCTGCGCGCTCGCCGTACCGGGTACCGGCAGTCCGCCGTTGGCCGCCAGTCCCGGGCGGGGAGTCGAGCCCAGCGCATCCCACAGTTCCGCTTGCTGGAGCAGCGCAACGTCGCGTGGCCATGCCGGTGCACTGCCTGCCGGACGATCGACCGGCGTCGCACGCAGCAAGTAGACTTCCGCGCCCGCCATGCCACGCACCGGCCACTCGTCGGCAAACATCAACAGGCCGGCGTCGCGCTCGCGTCCCGGCCCGGTGGACCAGGACACGGCGTCTTCGTACCTTACGGGGTTGAAACCGGCGCGGCGAATCAGCGCATCGAGATACCAATGGCGCCGCTCCATCGCGCTGACATAGGCAAACGTGTCATGCGACTCCGGAATCTGCGCTGGCTCGCTGTCGGGCGCCCACGGCAGATGGAGCGTGAAGCGCATCGTCGTACCCTGCCCCTCCTCGCTGTCGACCGTCAACACGCCACCTAGCATGCCGACGAACTGGTGTGAAATGGCCAGCCCCAACCCCGTGCCGTGCTGCATGCCCGGCTCCGTCGTGCTCTTGCCGAACGGACGGAACAGGTCGGCCAGATCGGACGCCGCAATGCCGACACCGCTGTCGCTCACCGTGAAGGTCACGTCGCAGCCCTGCATGTCGGCACGCACGACCATCGCGCTGAACGCGACATGTCCCTTTTCGGTGAACTTGATGGCATTGCCGACCAGATTGGTCACGACCTGCCCAAGTCGCAGCGCGTCGGTATGTACCGCGCGCGCAAGCTGCGGGTCGATCATCCAGTCGAGCGTCAGTCCCTGCAACCGTGCGCGTCCCGTGAACGACAAACCGACCGCTTCCAGTTCCTTGAGCAACGAGCAATCGCGGGAATTCAATTCGAAGCGTCCGACCTGAATGCGCGAGTAGTCGAGCAGATCGTTGATGAGGTCGAGCAGGTTTCGCGTCGAACTCTCCATCACGTCGACGTAGTATCGGTGGTCGTCGCCGAGGTTCTGTGCACTGAGCAATTCGAGCGACGCCAGCGTGCCGTACAGCGGCGTACGCATCTCGTGACTGACCGTCGTGAGGAATACGTCCTTGGCGCGATTCGCACTCTCCGCGGCCAGACGCGCCTTGCGTTGCTCCAACTCGAACCGGCGTTGCTCGGTCACATCGGACAGCGTGCCGATCAGCACCGGTTGCTCGCGAAACACCGTATCGACGAAACTCACCGCGTAGTGACGCTCGCCGGCGTCGTCGAGCGCGCTGAGCAGGCGACGCACCGGACGCGCGACCACGCCGCTATGCAGTTGCCGATACATGCGCGTCAGTTCGCCGTCGCCAAGGTGCCGCAACAGATCGACAGTGCCCGCATAGGCCGGATTGCTCATGACCACGGCCGGCTCGAACGGATCGATGATCGCCATGCCGACGGGCGCGGTCTCGATGAGCGTCTGCGTGAAGGCGTCGCGCTCAAGCAGCGCGGTCGTACGTTGGCGGGCGGGCTCGATGATGCGCTGACGCATATAGCGCATGCCGGCGTACACGCCAGCGGCATACAACACCAGCAACAACGTGGAGCCAAGCAGCAACGTGGCGTTTTCGCGCAATAATTGCGCCGGGCGCACCGCATACCGCACGAACCACGGCGTGGACGCCAGCCGTCGCTCGAACACCAGGCGCTGACCGTCGGAGCGCAGCGTCATCTGCGCGCCACCGAACAGCGGCAACGTCACAAGCGTGCGCAGATGGCCTAACGACGACAGGGGAAGACCGGCGCTTGCGATGACGAGCCCGTCTTCCGAGATCAACTGAAGGGCTTCGCCGGTGCGTTCCAGATGGCGCATGCGCGGCGGCACGATCATCTCAGGGGACATGCTGGTGCCCACATAGAGCACGAGATGCCCGTTCAGATCGCGGATCGGCACGAAGCTCGATACGGTTTTCAGATGCGTGACGGGATGTTTGTAGTTGTACGTCCAGAACGGCCCTTCGCTGTTGCCTCGAACGCGGGCGTGATACCGCTCGACCTTGTTGATCTCCGCGAGCATCGCCTGCGTGTCGCGAGCCAGATCCGCAGGGCTGAAGGCCTCCCGGCCAATGGCGGGCCGATACGTCGCGAAAGCGCCGTCGGCGGAAATGATGAAGGTTTCGTCCTGTGCGTCTAGCGGGCTCCAGAAATTGGCGTCGAGCACCATGAGCCGCAAGGTCAGACGCGCCAGCAATGCTGCGCGCGCTTCCGGGATGTCCGCGAGTTTGACGATCTCGAACTCGCTGTCCCAACCGATACCGCCAATGCGCCGGGCCGTGCCAACCGGCATCGAGATGAGCGGCTTGAGGATCCGGTCGGTCAGCGCCTGCGTGGCACCGCCGGGACGCGCCGAACTGGCCTGGGTGGCCTGCGCCATGGCGCGGGCCTGTTCGTTGAAGATTTCGAGGTCGCGAATTTCCCGCCCGACAGCGGCGAAGAACGATTCCGTCTTCTGCCCGCTTTGCCACAGGGTGCCGAAGAGCGCGTACGAGACCGCCGCCACCCAGACCGACAACCCGAAAAGCAGTGCAAGCAGGCCGCCAATGCGAAGCAGGCGGCCTGCAATTGCGATGTCACGCGTCATCGTTCTGGCGGGCATAGACTCCAACGTCGGTGAACGCGGCGGACTCAGGCGGCACTCGGCGCTTCGGCGTCGCCCTCACGCGAGAACTGGACCGGACTTGAGACATGCAGCTTGAACAGTTCCATATCGGTTCTGCAACCCAGCTTGCACATCGCCATACGCTTCTGATTGTTGATCGTCTTGGCCGAACGCTTGAGCGCGCCCGCAATCTGCGACACGTTCTGGCCATCGAGATACATGCGCAGCACTTCCATTTCCTTGGGCGAAAGCGGACGCCGGGCCGTCGGCTTGCGACGCATCTGTTCTTCCAGGATCTGTTCCGCACGCCCGCCGCGGTAGCTCATGCCGCGACGGCAACGCTCCACGCACACCGTGATCTCACGCAGATCGTCGGACTTCGTCATCACGCCCAGCACACCGCAACTGTCCAGTGCATGAATGATCGCGGGCTGTTCGATCGAGGTGAACACGATGATCTTCACGTCGGGGTACTTGCGCCGAACCCGGTTGATCATGACGAGGCCGTCGCCGAACGCCCCGCCCGGCATGCAGTAGTCGGTGATCAGGACGTCGACCGAATTCGTCTCGAGCGCCTTGAACAATTCCGTCGAATTGGAAACGGGAGGCAGAACGTGAAAACCCGGGTCCGGGGAAAGCATTTCACGCAGCGTCGAGGCCACGATCGGGTGATCGTCGGCAATCAGAATCTTTACCATCATTTGCAGGATCCTTTTAAAAGAAGTCAGCCGTGGGCGCGCGCGATCCTTCGCCGTGTCTACGCGTCATGGCTTCCCAAAAGAGGAATGTGCGTCCTGGGGACGCACGCGTTGGTCACTCGGACGTGACCGCATTGCTGCTGGGCGACGATGCGGGACCCGACAGTCCGGCGCACAGGCCGCTCGCGGCCTCGCCCCGCTGCCTGCGCTATCCGGCGCTGCCGACGGTATCGCCCGCTCCGGGGCCGTCGACGGTGGTCCACGCCGAGCACGTCTTGTGCCCTGTCAACCGGGATGTGCCCTCGCCGATGGCCGGCTTGACACAGTAACGAATGCGAACACCGCGCAACCCTGCCGACGGCATCATTTCCCGCGCTCGACCGACCACACGAATACGCGTCGGTCCGGCGGCTGCCTCCCACAGATGCACGCTTTCGGTCTCGGGCCAGTCCGCCATCCATCGATACGTTCCACTCACGACGATGCCGACCTGCGGCGTTCCACTCATCTTCACTGCTGCCGCCACCGGCCGCATTCGCGTTTCGACTTCTCGCGGTGACGCAACCGGAGGCTCCATCGGCGCCGCCGACGCCCCCTCGCTCCCCGATTCGAAAGCGAGGCCAGTCGCGCTCGCCGTGGACGCCTTGTATTCGCTGCATCCCGCGAGCAGCGCCATGGTCAGCACGCCGCTCAGACTTATCAGTGCCGTCACGGCGCGCCGCCCTATCACTTGCCTGAAACGCAGGCGACGGGACGAACTGGGCAGGAAAGAGTCAACGTGTGTTGGGGTCATCTGGTCCATTACCAGTCGTTTCGCCGCGTGACAGTCAAACGTTACGCGTCGTTTTTACGACCAGCGGAAATATAGGATAAATCTACAAAACCCTACCGTTTTGGAACTCTTTATAGGAAACATCCTAGTCCAAATTAGGAGGATTACCGTTCGCAATTTGCGCACCAAACGCGCCTTACGACAATTCGATGCGGAAATACCTCAAATAACGTAGCATCAACGCGCATGCAGCGTTCTGATGGACAGCGATGTGAAGAAAAGATTCATTTGAAAGACGACAGAAGTGCGGACTTCGGCGCAGGCGCCGAACGATGCGCGAGTTTCGTCAACGCAAAACTTCACTCGAAAGACGTTGCGAATATCGAGGGATATGCGTTTGGGGAGTACGTATTGCGGCGGATTCGCTTTTCAGCGCGCTGACGAACGGCGGCGGATTACGGCGCAATTGGCCACAGGAAGCGCGTCGACAAAAACTCAGACACCGAACGCTTTAACCAACATGCCCAGCGCGACGGCCGCCATCAGCGTGGAGAAAAGCTGTTGAAGCCGCGAGGCCGCCAATCGCGGCGCGAGGGCGCGACCGAGCAACATTCCCACAACGGCCCCGGCAACGAACGTCCAGCCTTGCGCTCCCGGATGCATGCCGTGCCACCATGCGTTCGCCACGGTCCCGGCAGAGATCAGCGCAATCACGAAAAGCGATGTCGCGACGACGCCATGCACCGTGATGTCGGTAAATCGCCGCAGCGCGGGCACGATGACGAACCCGCCTCCGACGCCGAGCAATCCCGAAGCGAATCCCGACACGGCGCCGATCACACTGAGCGTGCCCGCAACGCGCCGCGTCCAGCGCAAGCGTCCCGTGGACGGATCCATGCGGCATGGGGGCAACGGCAGCGATGTCGACGATAGCGGTGCTGGGGGCGACGACGTATCGCCCGGGTTCGCCCCCATGCCACGCCCCTTCCCACAGGCGCCGCGCGAGGCGCGGTACATGCGCGCCGCAACGATGAGCATCGCCGCGGCGAAAAGCCCGACGAGCCACCGCTCGGGCAACCGATGCGCCATCCAGCTACCCAGCGGCGCGAGGCAAACGCCGATGCCCGCCATGAGCAACGCCGCGCGATAGCGCACGATCCCGGCGCGCAGTCCTTGCGCACTGCCGACCGCCGCACTTGCGCCTACGGCCAGCAAGGCCACGGGCCCCGCCTGCGGCACCCCCCATCCCAGTCCGAATACCAGCGCCGGGACCGCGAAAATCCCGCCACCGGCGCCAGTCAATCCCAAAACGAGACCGACGGCAGCGCCAAGTAAGGCGGCCGTCGGAGAAACACTCGAGAGATCGGGAAACATGGGCGAAATCCGGCAGGAGCGATCCGGCAGTCAAGCCAAATCACTATTTTTCATATGCTTATGACGTTGAATTATATAGACAGGATCGTCACAGGAAAAGGGCGAAACGCCGCCAGCGGTGAAGTCACACCGTGGCGCTGATGTACCGGAACGAAGCGGAACGAAGCGGAACGGAGCGGAACTAGGCGGAACGAAAAGGAACGACAGCCACACGCGAGAAGCCGCCTCAAAATGAAAAGCGGCGCTCAAGACGCCGCGTGATCTGAAAACGAGGGATACCCCCGTTGATGCTAGGCTGACGAGCGTCCGGCGAGGGGTGCGCCCGCGCGCTCTTTCGCATCGAGTTCAGCCAGAATGTCGCCCGTATGAGCCCCCGGCGCAGGCGGATCGAGGCGCGTGACGGGCGTTTGTCCATTGAGCCGGACCGGCGAGACGATCGTATGCGTGGTCTCGCCGCTCGGCAGCGTCATCGGACGGACCCATCCCATATGGGCAACCTGTGGATCGGCCAGCACGCGCGAATACGTGCTGATTTCCGTGCACGGCACGCCCACCGCCAAAAGCCGCGCAAGCCACACGCCGCGATCTTCCAGTGCAAACACGGCTTCGAGGACATCGCGCAACGCGGTCTGATGGCGTGCCCGCTCGCGAGCATTGCCGAACCGGGAGTCGTCGAGGAGGTCGACGCGGTGCACCAGCGCGCAAATCGCTTCCCAGTGAGCCTGAGCGTCGAGGTCCATGCCGAAGTATCCATCGCGGGCGCGGAACGTCGGCCAGGGTGCCGACGAGCCGCCGAAACGCTTCCCGGCGCCGTCCGCCTCCGCGTCCCCCAAGAAGTCGGCGGCAGCATCGCCATTGCCTGGCAACGGTGCAGCCAGCGGCGACACCCTGGCATGATCGCCCGCCGCTGCCCGCGAGTGCCGCTGACGTGCAGCGGCCACCACGTTCGCCTGCGCTTGAGCGCCTTCATGCGCCGCCATCGCCGCCACCGGTACGAGTCCGGCGCGTTGCGCGGCTTCTGCGCCAGCGTCACCCGCACGCAACGCCGCAATCGCAAGCGTTGCGCCGAGCATGGGGATATCGATGTGCACGCCAACGCCCTGCTGCCTGGCCGCGACCAGCGCCGCCGATACCGAGAACGCGGCATAAAGTCCCGCAGCCAGATCCGCGACCGGAAGATCGCGCGGCGGCTCGGCTCCATGCGACGCCGCGCCGAGCATGCCTCTGAGCGCCTCAAGCGCGGGCACACCACCGGGCTGTGTGGCCGAACGGGGGCCATCCTGACCGAATGCGGAAATCGAAACGTAGACGAGATGCGGCTGGACGGCTGACAACGCGTCGTAGCCGAGACCTGCGCGCGCCAGCGTACCGGGCGGCAGACATTCGATGACGACGTCGGCCCCGCGCACAAGCGTGTGCGCAAGACTACGGCCTTCCAGCGTGAGCAAATCGAGGGCGACGGAGCGCTTGTTGCGCCGCAGGCCCGATTGCGCCGCTTCGCCGAGCACGCTGCGGCTATCGTTGGCGATGTCGTCGACAGGATCGTCGACCATGATGACGTCGGCGCCCATGTCGGCCAACAGCATGCCGCAATAGGCGCCCGCCGCGTCGCGACAGAACTCGATGACGCGGATCCCCGTGAGTGGTGCGTTCAATATCTGACCCCTATTTGCCTGACGGTTTGTTGTAGTTCTCAACCCTTGGCAACCGTCTGACGCGGCGTTGCCGCATTCTAGAACAGTTATTCGACGCCGGTCACTGCGAAAAAATGGGGGGTCGAACGCGCGTTGCCACCGGGCAACAACGCCCTTGGGACGAGCGTTCGAGTCATGCTCCCGACACAAGCTTCGGGGCATGTCCCCCACGCCCAACCGAGGTACCCCCTTTTAGGCTTCGGTTTGCTTGAGACCGGACACTCGATTCCCATTGCCCGTACTCACCGCCCCGCCCGCGCACGCTCAGAGCCACCCTGCCTTGCGGAACTTCATGAATAGCAACGTATCGATGACGACCATCGCCGCGAGACACAGCGGATAGCCGTACTGAAACTTCAACTCGGGAATGTCGGCGAAATTCATGCCGTAGATACCGGCGATCATCGTCGGCACGGCGAACAGTGCGGCGAACGACCCCAGGCGCTTGGTCGTTTCGTTCTCCGAGAGCGAAATCATGCCGAGATTGACGGACAACGCCGTGGTCACCATTTCGCGCAGCAGATCGATGTTTTTCGTAATGCGCTGAAGGTGATCGAACACGTCCCGGAAATACTCCTGCATGCCGCCGCACAGCTTGGGCGCCATCGCCCCGAACAACTTGCTGACGGCTTCCATGAGCGGTACACAGGCATGTTGCAGCGTGATGAGCCTGCGCTTTAGCTGGTACAGGTCCTCGATGATCGCGCGGCCCTTCGACGGCGCATTCGGCGTAAATATCTGTTCCTCGATGGCTTCGAGCTGCGCTTCGAGATCGTCGAAGACAGGGAAGTAACTGTCGACGATGGCATCCATCAGCGCGTAGAGAACGAATATCGATCCCTGACGCAGCAGATGCGGCTCCTTCTCCGCGCGGGCGCGCACCGCCCCTAGCCCCTGCGTAGCGTTCGAGCGCACCGACAGCACGTAGTTGTGCCCGGCGAAGATCGCGACTTCGCCAATGGAGAAATCTCCGGCGTCGTCTTTGTTGAGCACGTGAAGCACCGCGAAGAGCGAGTCGCCGTACTGTTCGATTTTCGGACGTTGATGACCGTGCTGCGCGTCTTCGACGGCGAGGTCGTGCAGGCCGAATTCATGTTGCATCTGCGAGAGTTCGCCCGGGCCCGGGTCCTTGAGCGCCACCCAGACAAAACAATGCGGACGTTCAAGGTAGTCCGAGATTTCGTCGGGGTGCAGATCGGCAATCTTGCGGCCATCCTCATAGGCCACACAGTTCACTAGCATGCGTCGTCCTAGTCGAGGCGGCTGCCAGCCCCATGGGCGCCCTGCTCGCAGCGGGCACAGCGGGCATGGCTGCCAAGGTCGCCCCCGGCCGTCAATCCCCGCGTGTCCCCCGCGCCTGCGTCGCCTGTTGCAGCGGCAGCCGGATATGAAGAATGCCCGCCTCCATTTCCTTGTCGTCGACAAATCCCAGATGCCGGGCGAGTGTCAGCATACGCGTATTTGCCGAGAGCACATAGCCGATGAGTTCCCCAGTGCCCCGCTTTCGGCTGTAGCTGATGATGTGCTCCATGAGCGCGCGCCCCAGCCCGCGCCCCTGCGCCGCCGGGCTGACCGTGACAGCGAACTCCGCCACGGTGTTGTCCGGATCGGCGAGCGCCTGCACGACGCCCAGCAGCCGGGTATTGCCCGCCTCGTCCTTCTCGGTCGCGACGAAAGTCATGGCCCGGTCGTAGTCGATCTGCGTGACCCGTGCCATTTGCGAGTGCGACAACTCCTTGATCAGACCGAAGTAGCGAAACTGCACATCTTCCGGCGTGAGCGTGTGGAAAAAAGCGTTATAGGCAGGCTCGTCTTCCGGACGGATAGGACGCACCCGCACCGGCTTGCCACCCGCATCCACGGTGCTCTCGAGTTCCTGCGGATAAGGCGCGATCGACAAGCGGCCATGCCCGGGCAATGCGGGTGCGCGCGCCACGATGCGGGCATCGAGAGCGAGTACGCCATGCGCGTCGGCAAACAGCGGGTTGATGTCGAGTTCGGCGATCTCCGGCACGTCGCACACGAGTTGCGAGAGCTTCACCAACGTCAAGTAGATGGCCTCATGATCGGCGGCGGGCCGGTTGCGATACCCCGCGAGCAGTTTCGACACACGGGCGCGCGCGACCATGTCGCGTGCGAGATTCAGGTTCAGCGGCGGCAGCCCGATGGTGCGATCCGCGATGACCTCGACAGCGGTGCCGCCCTGTCCGAACAACAGCACCGGCCCGAAGACGCTGTCGGTCGCCACGCCGACGATCAGCTCGAACGCCTCGGCGCCATTGGCCATTCGTTGCACGGCGTAACCCGTCACGCGGGCATCGGGTTTCGCGGCCAGCGCGCGCTTGCGGATCTGACGCGCCGACTCGACCGCCTGCTCCGCGGTTTCGATATTCAGCACGACCCCTCCGACATCCGACTTATGCGTGATGTCGGGCGAAACCAATTTGACGGCGACGGGAAAGCCGATGCCCGCGGCCAATTGCCCGGCCAGTTCGGGCGTGTCGGCCACGAGTGTCTCGACCACCGGAATGCCGTACGCCGAGAGCACGCCCTTCGCCTCCGGCTCGGTGAGCAGTTCGCGCCCCTCGCGCATGGCGCTGTCGACGATGGCTCGAACACGGGCCACATCGGGCGCGAACCCCGGCGGGATCGACGGGGGCGTTTCCATCAGCAATGCCTGATTGCGCCGGTAATTGACGGCTTCGAGAAAAGCACGCGCGGCATTCTCCGGCGTGTCGTAGGTGGGCAGTCCCGCCTCGCGACAAACGCGCCGTGCACGCTCGGCGGTGTCGCCTCCCAGCCAGCACGTGAAAACATTCTTCGGCGGCCTAGGCAAGGCTGCCAGCGCGTTCGCCACGTCCAGACTTGGCATGACGGCCGTCGGTGCCTGAATGAACAGCACCGCCGCCGTTTCCGGGTCTTCGCACAAGGCGGCGAGCGTTGCCGTATAGCGCTCAAGATCGGCGTCGCCACCGATGTCCACCGGATTCGCCCGGCCCAGCGTTCTCGGCAACGCGGCGTCAAGCGCCTCACGTGTCTTGTCGGACAGATGCGCAAGCTTGCCGCCTTCGAGGACCAACGCGTCGGTGGCCATCACGCCCGCGCCGCCGCCATTGGTCATGATCGAGAGCTTGTCGCCGCCAAACGGACGCAGGCGTGCCAACGTCTCGACCGCGGCGAACAGTTCGTCGGTGGTGTCCACGCGCAGCATCCCCGCGCGGCGGATCGCGGCGTCGTACACGTCGTCCGATCCGGCAAGCGCGCCCGTATGCGACGCCGCTGCCTGCGCTCCCTCGGGCACGCGCCCCGACTTGATGACGACCACCGGCTTGTTGCGCGCGGCCGCCCGGGCCGCGGACATGAACTTGCGTGCATCGCGAATCGACTCCATGTACATCAGAATGGCGTCCGTGCCGGGGTCGCTCGCGAGGTAGTCGAGCATGTCGCCGAAGTCCACGTCGGCGCTGTCGCCCATTGAGACGAAATGCGAAAAGCCGATTTCGCGTGCACCGGCCCAGTCGAGCACAGCCGTCGTCAGCGCGCCCGACTGGGAAACGAACGCGAGCTTGCCCGCGCGCGCGCCCATGTGCGCGAAGCTCGCATTCAGGCCGAGGCCGGGACTGAGCAAACCAATGCAATTCGGCCCGAGAATGCGCAGAACGTGCGGCTTCGCGTTCTTGAGCATGCGTTCCTGCAACGTCACGCCGTGACGGTCTTTCTCGCGGGCAAGACCGGAGGTCAGCACCACGACCGCCCGGGTGCCGCGCTCGCCCAGCGCCTTGATGAGGTCGGGCACCGTCGATGGCGGCGTGCAGATCACCGCGAGATCGGGCGCCTGAGGCAGATCGCCGATGCCGCGATAGCACTTCAGACCGGCAAGCGTCGAATACTTCGGATTGACGGGATAGACGTCCCCTTTGAAGCCCCCATCGACGACGTTCTGAAGCACAGTGGTCCCCACGCGCCGCTCGCGATTGGATGCACCGATCACGGCGACCGATTTCGGCTGGAACATCTGGCTCAGGTTACGGGTGGTCATGGCAACTCCGGGGGAAGGGAAATGCGAGACATGCGGGCGCGCGCGTCACCACGGGGCGACGCACGCGCTGGTGACTGGGTTGTCACCGGGAGGACGGCGATGCCGATCGCTCGGCCCTTACCGGCGAGCGAAAAACCGGTCTTGCCGTGCCCGGGTGGGCCATCCGAACGGATGGCCCGCACATCGCCGAATGGGTTATTCGCCGCGCAGGTGCGCTTCGACCTTCCACAGGTGATCGTCGACACCGCGCGAGATTTCGGTGAAAACGTCGGACGTGGTGGCGTCGCCGATCTCCGCCGAATCATTGATCAGACCGCGAATGATTTCGCCGTAGGCCGCCAGCGCCTCGGCAAGCGCCGCGGCGTGATCGAGACCGCGCTTGAACTCGTTCTTGTACGTCGGCAGTTCCGTTTTCTGAGCGACGGTCTGCGCTCGGCCATCGGCCACACCGCCCAACGCCACGAGACGCTCCGCGCACAGATCGGCCCACTCGATGGCAGCGTTGTAGACCTCGTCGAACAGAAGGTGCAGCTCGATAAATCCCGGGCCATGCACGTTCCAGTGCGCCTGCTTCGCCTGGCGCTGCACGTCGATGCCGTTGACCAGCCCGCGATTTAGCTGGTTGACCGATTCGATACGGATCTTCTCACCGAGGGTGTTACGCGTATGATTCAAAGCCATTTGACACTCCTGACGTCTGGCGACCGGAAGATCGCCGGGGGGAAGCCGTCGGCACCGGGCGGCGGCACGCCGATCGAGGCGAACTGGCCCCGTGCGGACGAAGGGAAACGTGCGAGACCCGCGATAACGCCTGCCGCTACCTGAGATGCCCCGAAGGCGCATGCGCCGGACCGTGCGCCGCGCCGCGCAGTTTGAGACCGGCTGCTACGAGCAGCGCCCCCCAGACGATGGCCCACGAACCGATGGCCCAGATGAGCGCAAGCGCGCCCGCACCCGGCTGCCACATGATGAAAATGGCAAACAGAATGCTGAACACGCCCGAGAGAATCACCCACAACTCGCCCTTGACCTCGCGACGCAACGCGATACCGGCGGCCACCTGCAACACGCCGGTGACGAAGCTCCAGGCCACGATGTAGATAAGCAACGCAACGGCGGTCAACGCCGGGTTGAGATAAGTCAGGACTCCGATGACAATGCCCGCGATGCCTTGCAGCAACGGCAGCCACCAATCGGCATGCTCCTGGCGCGCACTCCATGCGCCGCCGAGCGAGAACACGCCGTCCACGAACGAAAAGGCGCCGAAACACAACACCAGTACCGCAATCGTCGCGCCGGGTAACGCAAAGGCCGCAATCCCGAAGATCACGGCCAATACGCCGCGCAGCACAAGCAACCACCAGTACTTCGACAGAAGTCTGAGCATGGCATCCCTCTCGTGAAATATCCGCAGGTAGTGAACGGGCGACTGACGCCCTATCACATGTTCGATGTGGGCGGGCGCCCAATGCGCGTAAGAGGTCATTCTAGAGAGGCCTTCGACGTGAGATCAAGTGAAATATGCGCGAATGCTTGTGCCGCCGGCACGCGCTTTGACGCAGGTCATTTCCCGCGGGTTTGCCGCACCGCACCTTGCCGGACCATTGCGTCGCCGATCCCGGCGAAAGCCCCGCCCGTCCTGCGACATCGCGCCGCACGCCTTCGCGTCACCTCATCATCGTTACTGAAAATCACTCGCTTCGTGCGCACTGCGTCATCCCGATACGTGCGCTTTGCGCGTATGCCGACGACACACCACGAGCGGCATTGCGTCCTTCGATTGGGATGATTCCGAAAGCCCTCCACGTGCGCATATTTCGGGCGAATGCCTTCATAGACTACGTAAAAAGCGTCCGAAACCTGACGCGCGAACGGGCGTGACGCCCCCGTGACATCGACACCGGCAACGCAGTCCCCGCACGATCACATTTTTCAATCGAATAGGACTCCAAAGGAGAATCGTCATGAACCGACCATTACGCTGTGTGGCCCTCATCGGCATCGCCGCCGCGCTCGGGCAAACCGTCCCGGCGCGCGCGGCGGTGTATTCCAACGGAACGGCAACGGCGCAAATGCGCGTACAGCTGACGATCCTGCCCGGCTGCACCGTTGCCGCCAGCCCGATGACATTCAACGCGGTGCAGGGTTCGGCGACCGGCCCGGTCGCGAGCACATCGTCGCTCACGGTCGTGTGCACGGCGTCCACGGGCTACAACATCGGCCTGAATGCGGGGACGGTGCCGAACTCGACCGAGACGAACCGGCTGCTGGCCGGCACCCTCACCGGCAACACCACGACGATTCCGTTCGGTCTGTTTCAGGACGCCAACTACGCGACGCCCTGGGGCAACACACAGGGCTCGAACACGCTGGGCGATTCAGGCACCGGCGTAATGAAGACCTACACGGTCTACGGGCAAGCCACGCTCTCGGCCACCATGCCCGCGCCGGACGTCTATTCGTCGACGGTCACCGCGACCGTCTACTTCTGAGACGGCGGGAGGCCGACATGACGATCATGAGTTCCGCGGGACCGGCGCGATCGCCGCGATCGCCGGGGATGGCAAGGCCCGCGATCCGGCGACCCACGGTTTATGCCTGCCGCGGTGCGTTCGCGGCGCTGCTGACGCTATGCGTGACCGACGGGAATGGTGCGACCCTGCAGGTCTCGCCGGTCATCGTCAACATCCTCCCGACGCAGCCAGCGACCACGCTGACGCTCGGCAATTCCGGCGATCTGCCCATTCACGGTCAGTTGCGGCTGTACGCCTGGACCCAGCGCAACGGCGATAACGTCCTCACGCCGACCGACGCGCTCATCGCCAGCCCGCCGATCATCCGTATCGAGCCCGGCGAGCGGCAGATCGTGCGACTCGTTCGCGTGGCGGCCAGGCCGGAAGGCAACGAGCAGAGCTATCGATTGGTGGTCGACGAACTTCCCTCCCTCGACGCGAAGCCATCGGAGGGCGTGTCCATCCGCCTGCGTTATTCGTTGCCGGTGTTCGTTCAGACGAGTCATTCGCGCGCGCCCGCGCTGCATTTCGACTTGCGCATGACGCGCGGCGAACTGGAAGTGCGCAATGACGGCGAGCGGCATGCGCAGCTCGGCGCGACGCGTGTGCTCGACGCATCCGGGCGCAGCGTCGAACTCACACGCGGGCTGCTCGGCTATGTGCTGGCAGGACAGACGCGCCGCTTCGCCGTGCGCTGGCCCTCGGGAGCGCCCCCTGTCGCGCCGTTCACGGTGGAGTCGCGCGTCGATGCGGTGCCGATGCGTTTTGACGCCGCCGTTGCCCCGGATGGCGAAGGTTAGCGGTGTGCGCGCGCACCGTCACCGGCTGCCTGTCGTTCGTGCGCCGTTGGCCTGTCGAATGCGATGCGACGGACGTCGCAGCACCAACGCCCGCGGCCCGCGCAGCATCTGTGGGCGTCGCACTGGCCACTTGCACGGCGCTCGCCTGCGCCCCCGCGCTCGGCAAGCCGCCCGCCGAGCATCCCTCCAACCCCTCCAACCCTTCCTACCCTTCTAAGGTTCGGGACGCGACGTCGACCATGCCTGCCCCGCCCGCCACGCGTTCCACCGGCGACGCGCCGTCTCGTCCGGCGTCGTTGTCCCGGCCGGCGGCCAGCGCGGTGTTCGACGACGCGACGCTGGCAGCCACCGGCGCGCCGGCCCCTGCGCGCACTGCCGGCCTGTCGCGGCTCGACGGTCCTTACGTCCTGGAAGTCATCGTCAATGGCGAGTCGACGGGACGTCTCGCGCCATTCTCCCGACGGCAAGGCCGCTGGTATGCCAGGATCGGCGACTTGCGCGCCCTCGGCCTGACGGTGGACAAGCTGCCTGCGCACGACACGGCCGAAGTTGCCCTCGACTCGCTCGATGGCATTCGGGCGGCCTACGACGCCTCGCGTCAGACCCTGGCGCTGGACGTGGGTGACGCCTGGCTGGCGCCATACCGCCTGAGCAACCCGGCGCCGGTCGTCATCGGCGCGACGGCCGATCCCGGCCTGATTGTGAACTACGACGGCTACGTGCAGCGCGACCGCTTTACCCGTGCGTCGCTCTGGAGCGAGGTGCGTGGCTTCTGGTCCGGGGGCACCTTGCAGCAGACCGGCGTAGCGGAACACGCCCGCTGGCATCAGGGCTACCGGCGGTACGACACATGGTGGCAGCACGACGACCCCGCGCGCCTGACCACATGGGTCGCGGGCGATCTCATCACCGGCTCACTGTCATGGACCCGTTCGCTACGCATCGCCGGGCTGCAATGGCGCCGCAACTTCGCACTGCGGCCCGATCTGGTGACGTTCCCGATTCCCGCGCTGCGTGGCAGCGCCGTCGTGCCCTCCTCCGTCGACCTGTACCTGGATGGCGTACGGCGCATGACCGGGCGTGTCCCGCCGGGCCCCTTCGTCATTCAGGAAACCCCCGGCCTCACGGGCGATCTGCAAGCGAGCGTGGTCACGCGCGACGCGCTTGGGCGCGAGCAGATCATCACTGTGCCGCTGTACATCGACCCGCGCCTGCTCAGGCGCGGCCTGTCGAGTTTTTCCGTCGAAGCGGGACTGCCGAGGGACGATTACGGCGTGCGCTCGTTCTCGTATCGTCATCATCCCGTGGCCTCGGCCGCCGCGCGTTACGGCGCGACGGACACCGTGACCGTGGAAGCGCAGGCGCAGGCCGGACGACGCCTAGGGCTCATGGGCGCCGGTGCGCTGGTCGCACTCGGTCGCGCGGGTGTCGTGAGCGCTTCGGCCGCCGTCTCCGGCGGCCACGGCACGGGCAGCCAGTGGAGCGCGGGCTATCAATATCTGTCGCGGCGACTGAGCATCGACGCGCAAATGATCCGCACGTCAGGACGTTTTCGCGACATTGCAACGCTCGACGGCGTTCCCGTGCCGCGCGCCAGCGATCGCGTGACGCTCTCCGTGCCGTTTGCCCGCGCAAGCACCGCATCGTTGGCATGGTTCGCGCAACGTGCCACGCGCCAGCCGTCCACCCGCGTGCTGTCGGCCAGCCTGACGCTTCCCGCAGGCTCGCGCGGCATGCTCTCGATGGGCGGCTTTCGCGACTTCGCGCGACGACGCTCGCATGGGGTGTTCGCCATGCTCAGCGTGCTATTAGGCGGCAGCGGTGGCGCGCTGGGCACCGTGTCTTTCAATCAGCAGGACGGGCAGACACAGACATGGGCGGGCGCCAGCCGCACACCGGACTACAACGGCGGCTGGGGTTGGCAGGTCCTCGGCGGACGTGCCTACTCGCAACGTACGATGCAGGGTGAAGTGCAGTACCTCGGACGTCACGGCGAGATCTCGGCGCTTGCGCAACAGGTGGGACGTCAGTCAGGCGCGGCGCTGGGCATGACCGGTGCGCTCGTCGTCATGGACAGCAGCGTGCACGCCACACGACGCACGTATGACGCCTTCGCGCTGGTCAGCACCGATGCCCAAGCGTACGTGCCGGTGCTGCGCGAGTCGGTGCCCGTGGGCCACACCGATTCGCGCGGCTATTTCCTCGTGCCCGATCTGAACGGTTTCGAAGCCTCGCGCATCGGCATCGATCCCATGCATCTGCCCGCCGATCTGGAGGTCGTCACCACGGAGCGCCGCGTCGCACCGCAGGCGCGCAGCGGCGTCGTCGTGCACTTCCCCATGCGACGCTATCGGGCCGCCCTCGTCACGCTTGTCAACGCGGCGGGACGGCCGCTGCGCCCGGGAACGTCGGTGCGCCACGTGCAAAGCGGCGTTGTGACGGTCATCGGCTACGACGGCGAGGTATTCATCGACACTCTCGATGCGCGCAATACGCTGGAATCGCGTGACGCACGACAGCGCTGCCGCGTTTCGTTCGACTGGGAAACGCCACCGCAAGGTCGCATCGGCCGCGTCGGACCCCTGACGTGCGTCGGCTTCGGCACGCTCGCAACGGACAAGACGACGCCCGCCATCACCACGCGCGCCGTGCAGGAGCCGGGCACGACGGCGACGGCGAACGCCCCGGCTACCCCGGCACCGCCGTCTGCGCCCTCTGCACCCTCTGCACCCTCTACGCCCTCTGCACCCTCTACACCCTCCACGCAGGAGACCCGCTCATGAGACGCGCACGCGCATTTGGCCTGGCCATCCCCCTCGCCACGGCGTGCCGCTGTTGGGCCATCGCCGCCGGGTGCATGGTGCTGAACACGAGTGCGCTGGCACAGACCTGCGCCATCGGCGCGCCAACGCTAGCCTTTGCCGCGTTCAGCCCCATTTCGGGCTCCGCGCTTTCCGCGACGGGAACATTGCCCGTCTCGTGCACGTGGCCCGTGCTCGGCGGCAGTCCGAACGTCCAACTCTGTCTGGCGCTGAACGTTGCGCAACCGCTCACGCTCACCAACGCGAGCGACGCCATCGCCTTCGGCCTCTTCACCGATCCGTCGTTTGCCAACGCGTGGGGCAGCAGCACGAGCAACGTGATCTCGCTCACGATGGTGCGCCCGCTGCTGGGCGGCACGCTCACGCAAAACGTGAACTTCTACGCAAGGATCGCGGCAGGTCAGACGACAGTGCCGACCTCCGGCAGCAGCAATACCGTCTACTCGCGCACGTTTGCGTCGGCGGACACGTCGCTGCAATATGCGCCGTACGGCGCGCTGTCGCCCGCGCCCGCGTGCGGGAGCGCCATGACCGCCGTGCCCGGCGCGCCATTCACCGCGAACGTGACGGTCATCAACAACTGCACGATCGCCGCCACCAACATCACATTCGCCACTCAGTCGACGCTCGCGAGTCCCGTCGCCGGCAGCGGGCAAGTGACGGTGCAATGCACAAAAAACGACGCCTTTCGCGTGAGCCTGTCGGGGGGATTGATGGGCACCGTTGCATCGCGAACGATGTCCGGACCGACATCGAACGTGAGCTATCAGCTGTATCTGGACAGCAGCTACGGCACGGTCTGGGGCGATGGCACGTCGGGCACATCGCAACTGACAGGCGTGGGCACCGGTCTGGTTCAGTTCATTCCGGTCTATGCCGTCGTACCGTCGCAATCGACGCCCGCCCCGGGCGTCTACACCGACACGGTCACGGCGACGGTCCAATTCTGAGGCAACGCGAGCGGCGCAAACCGCTTGGGCGGCCCCGGGACCTTAGGCGGCCCGGGCGGATCAAACGGCTTCGGCGCGCGGCGGCTTGAGCGGCAGCACCTGCACACGGTCGCCGTGCCGCACGCCCAGCGCCTGCGCGGCGAGCGGGCTGAGCGAGAAGGCGCGGCGCTCGGGCCGTCCTGTCACCAGCGTGGCGCGAAAGCCATCGAGGCCCAGACATGCCACGAGATACGGCTCCGCGTTAGGAACCGCCGGGGCCGCGCCGCCATCTTCCGATGCCACGATGCTGACCGACAGATAGCGGCTATCGCGTGCCGCACGCAAGTCGGCCACACGCGCTTCGAGCACCGGGCCGCTATCGAAGATGTCGACGTGCGCCCCCGAGCGCATGCCCTCCTGCTCCAGCAGACGGCGCGCCGGCAGCGTGTCGCGATGCGTCACGCCGATTGCCGCCTGCGCCTGCGCCGAGAGGAAGTCGACATAAATGGGATACTTCGGCATCAGTTCGGCCACGAACGATTTTTTGCCGATGGATGTCAGGTAGTCCGCCTGATCGAAGTCGATCTTGAAGAAGTGCTGGCCGAGCGATTGCCAGAACGGGCTCCGGCCCTCATCGTCGAAGAACCCGCGCAACTCGGCGCACACGTGCGGACCGAAGCGCTCCGGAAACTGCGCCATGAACAGAAAGCGCGCCTTGGACAGCAGTGCGCCGTTCCCATGCCCGCGCCACTTCGGATCGAGCAGCAGTGAACAGAGTTCGCTGTAACCCGTGAGATCGTTCGAGAGCGAGAGCGTCAGCATGCGCGACCAGACGTTGAGTTCGCGGCTCGCGTGAACGATGGTGTCCTTGCGATACGTATAGAACGGTTGATCGAGCCCTACGGCCGCTTCCAGCCCGCACACGCCGGCGATCTCGCCGGTACCCACGTCCTCCATCACGAATAGATAGCCTTGCTCGGCCGTGGGCGCCGCGCCCGCCAGCGTTGCCGCCACGCGCGCCAGACGCGCTTCGAGCGCTGCGCGGTCGGGCTTGAACGATGTCATGCCGGGCCCCGCCAGCGCCGCCAGTTCCAGCAGTGCGGGCAGGTCGGCGGGACGCGCAAGCCGCACCACGCGTAACGAATTCGCGTCATCCGCGCCCGCGAGGCCCGGGGGCGTCGCGACCTCGGGTTTCGCCGTTGCTTTCGATGACGGCCGCAAGGAGGAAGCCGAGGAAGCCGGGGAAGCCGAGGAAGATATAGGGAGGGTGCGCGGCGTGTGCGTCATGTGAGAGGCATTCCCTGAAGTGGATGAAGCAAGGGCCGGAGCGGCGTCATCCGCCGGTCCGGCCCATCGTCCTGGGCATACGCTCAGGTCCTGGCGTTCGACGCCCCGGTCAGGCCGCCTTTGCCGTTGCCGCCACCGCGGCGACCGCCTTCTCCAGCGACGCGAGACCGGCGTCGATGTCGGCGAACGGAATGTTGAGCGACGGCGCGAAACGCACCACGTCCCCTCCCGCGACCAGCAACATCAGACCGTTCTTTTCGGCTTCGACAACGATGTCCTTGGCGCGGCCCGCAAACGCGGGCTTGAGCACCGCGCCGATCAGCAGGCCCATGCCGCGCACATGCTCGAACACGCCGTGACGTGCGTTGATCGCTTCGATGCCCTTGATGAAATGATCGTGCCGCGCCTGGACACCCTTGAGCATTTCGGCCGTGTTGATCAGTTCGAGCACGCGGCCGGCGATGGCGGTCGCCAGCGGGTTGCCGCCATACGTGCAGCCATGCGTACCCGGCGAGAAGCTCGCCGCGATCTTGCTCGTCGTCAGAATGCCGCCAATCGGATACCCGTTGCCCAGCGCCTTGGCCGTGGTCAGGATGTCCGGCGTCACCCCGTATTGTTCGTAGGCGTACAGCGTGCCTGTGCGCCCAACGCCCGTCTGCACTTCGTCGAAGATCAGCAGCGCGCCGTGCTGATCGCACAATTCACGCAGGCCCTTGAGAAATTCCGGATCGGCCGGCAGCACGCCGCCCTCGCCCTGCACCGGCTCGACGATGACGGCAGCCGTGGCCTCCGAGATCGTCGCCTTGGCGGTCTCGAGATCGTTGTACGGCAGATGCATGATGCCGGCAGGAATCGGACCGAAGCCTTCGGTGTACTTGGCCTGACCGCCCACGCTCACCGTGAACAGCGAACGGCCGTGGAACGAGTTGTAGAACGAAATGATTTCGCTCTTTTCCTTGCCGCCGCGCTCGGCGGCGTGGTCGTAAGCATACCGGCGCGCCAGTTTGAGCGCGGCTTCGTTGGCTTCGAGACCCGAATTGCAGAAGAACGCCTTGTCGGCGAACGTGGCGTCGGTGAGCGCCCTGGCCAGACGCAGCACCGGCTCATTGGTGTAACCGTTGCCGATGTGCCAGACCTTGCGGGCCTGCGCTTCGATGACCTTCACCAGTTCCGGGTGGGCATGGCCGAGCGCGTTGACGGCGATCCCGCCAGTAAAGTCGACATACTCGCGCCCCTGCTGGTCCCACATGCGCGAGCCTTCGCCGCGCACGGGCACCATCTGTGCAGGAGCGTAATTGGGTACCATCACGTCGTCGAACGTCTGGCGGGTCACAGCGATTTGCTGGCTCATGACTACCTCGTGAAATCGGAGTGCAATCTGCGATTGCGGGGCAGACCGGACAAAGGTCGCTGCCCTGTGAAAAAACCTGACGGGGGCTCAGGGTGCCTGCGACGCGCCAGTGCCCGAAGCTCCTTCCGGTCACTCGACGCGCGTACCCTCGCATTGTAATCAGATGCGGCGCGTCGATGTACCTTTGAGGCGCCGCGATCGTAAGAATTACAGCACTTTGCGCAGGAATTCGCGCGTGCGCTCATGCTTGGGTGCCGTGAAGATCTGCTCCGGCGGGCCTTCTTCCATAATGACACCCTGATCGATGAAGAACACACGATCGGCGACTTCACGGGCGAAACCCATTTCGTGGGTCACCACTACCATGGTCATCCCCTCTTGCGCGAGCGATTTCATGACTTCGAGCACTTCGCCGACCAGTTCGGGGTCGAGCGCCGAAGTCGGCTCGTCGAACAACATGACGGTCGGCCGCATCGCCAACGCACGCGCGATGGCCACGCGCTGCTGCTGGCCGCCCGAGAGCTGGTTCGGGAACGCGTCGATCTTGTCGATCAGGCCCACCTTGCGCAGCAGATGCTCGGCGATGACGACCGCGGCGTCGCGCTTGATGCCGTTGACCTGCATCGGCGCGAGGATCAGGTTCTCCAGCACCGACATGTGCGGGAACAGGTTGAAACGCTGGAACACCATGCCGACGCTCGCACGCATGGCGTTCATGTCCGTTTTCGGATCTTCCACATGGAAGCCGTTGACGAGTACTTCGCCGCCGCTTACGTCTTCCAGGCCGTTAAGACAGCGCAGGAACGTGCTCTTGCCCGAGCCCGACGGGCCGATCACGCACACGACTTCCTTTTCCTCGATGCGGCACGAAATGCCGCGCAGCACGTGCGATTCGCCGTACTGCTTTTGCAGGTTATTGACGACGATCACCTTTGCCGTACCTCGTTTCCAGATGTTGAACAAATGCCGAAAGCACCAGCGTGATCGCCCAGTAAATCAGCGAAATCATCAGATACGGCTCCCAATAGCGCGCATAGGCGCCCGACACGGTACGCGCTGCGTATGCGAGTTCCGCCAGACCGATGGCGGACGCAAGCGAGGAATCCTTCACGATGGCGATGGCGTTGTTGCCCAGCGGCGGCAGCATGCGGCGGAAGGCTTGCGGCAGCACGACCTTGCGCAGCGTCTGCATGTAGGTCATGCCCAGCGAGCGGGCGGCTTCGGCCTGTCCCCGGTCGATCGACTGGATGCCCGCGCGGAAGATCTCCGAGACGTACGCCCCGGCGTTGAGCGAGATCGCAAGCACGGCGGACATGAACGCGCCGTACTGCGAGCGGATTTCGCGGGCAAAGTCACCGCTGATGATGAGACCGCCCGACGGATTGATCAGCATCGGCATCAGCGCAAAGTGGATCAGCAGAATCTGCACGAACAGCGGCGTGCCACGGAAAAAGCTGACGTAGAAGCGCACGGGATATTGCACCGCGTAGCGCAGGAAATACTTGTAGAAGCCGTGACGCGCTTCGGCAAGACGGCCGACGCCGAGCACAAGCCCAAGTAACGTGCCGGCGATCACACAGATCACCGTGCACTTGAGCGTCATCAGCGTGCCCTCGACGAACAAGGGCATGTATTCGCTGATGATGTTCCACTGGAACCCACCCATGAAGCACCTTTCTCACAAAATGAAACGAACCGGCTGCCCGGCAGAAAAACGCTCGCGGCCCGGGATTGACGTCGAAGGTCGACGATCAGCTCACGGGCCGCGAGTAGCCAGAGTCTCTGGCGCGCGTGGCGCGAATCTTACACGCGTTGAATGCGGACTCGCCTGATTATTGCTGCGGCAGGGTCGGCACGTCGGCGTCGAACCACTGCTTGTAGATCTTGGCGTAGGTGCCGTCGGCCACGATCTTCTTCAGGCCGGTGTTGATCTTGTCGAGGGCGACCTTGTTGCCCTTCTTCACGGCGATACCGAAGTACTGGCGCTTGAACTTGTTGTCGTAGACCAGCTTGAACGGCTTTTCCGGATGGCTCTTGATGTAGAACTTGATCACGCCAACGTCGCCCACGGCAGCGTCCACGCCGCCGCGATACAGTTCTTCGAGCATGAGCGGCGTATTGTCGAAACGGCGAATCGAGGTGCTTGCGCGGCCCAGTTCTTCCGAGACGGCGATGTCGCCCGTACTTGAATTGACCACACCGACCTGCAGCTTTTTCAGATCGGCCAGACCGGCGACCTTGGCGCCCGGCGCGGTGATGATGACCTGATCGGCCGGGAAGTACGGGGCCGAGAAGTCGACCATTTCACGACGCTTGTCGGTGATGGTGATGCCGGAAATGATGATGTCGCGATCGCCCTGATCGAGCGTGGCGAAGATGCCTTCCCACGGGGTGCTCACCAGCTTGACGTTGAAGCCGCCGGCCTTGCCGACCGCCTTGATGACGTCGATGTCGAAGCCGACCAGTTCCTTTTGCGGCGTTTCGAATTCGAACGGACGGTACGTGCCGCCTGCCCCCACGGTGTACGTGGGATCGGCTGCCTGCGCGGCCGGCAGCGCGGCGAAGGTCGTCAGAATACAGGCGGCGGCCAGCACCAGGCGCTTCGTCAACATATTGATTTCCTTGGCGAGAATTCTTGAAAGAGCGCAATGATACTCCTCGCTGCCGCCGAAACGTAAAAAACCCGCCGAAGCGGGTTATCTCGTTGCGATCTCGCGACGCGACCGGGAATTCTCACCTCATGCGAAACCCTCGACGGCTGGGCCAGGCGGCTTTCCCGCGTCGCGTCGTCGCCCCATGGTCGCAGACGGAAAATCAGAATGCGCCCGCGGCGATCGGGCCGGCGGCTTGTCCGGGACCGAAGACCACGTCGCGATACGTCTTGCCGGCGGGGATCATGGGATAGACGTCGTCCTCGCGCGCGACCAGGACGTCGAGCAGATACGGCTCGCTCGGGTCTTCGAGCATGCGCGCGAGCGCCGCAGGCAGTTCCGCCGCACGCGTGACCCGGGCGCCGGCGACGCCGTACCCGGCCGCAATCGTCACGAAATCCGGGTACGGATGCCCTTCGTCCGCGCCCTGCGGCGCATTCGGGTCGACCAGCGACGACGCCACGCGATTACGCGAATAGATCATGTCCTGCCACTGACGCACCATCCCCAGCCACTGGTTGTTAATGACCAGCACCTTGACGCCCAGGCGGTAGCGGCGGCATGTCGAGAGTTCGTTGACGGACATGTTCAGGCTGCCGTCGCCGTCGATGTCGACGACCGGCACGTCGGGCAGCGCCACCTTGGCGCCGATGGCTGCCGGCAGGCCGAAGCCCATCGTGCCGAAACCCGCGCTCGAGAGAAATGTGCGCGGCTCGCGAAGGCGCAGGTGCTGCATGGCCCACATCTGATGCTGCCCGACGCCGGTGGTCACGACCGCTTCGGGCGGCAGCATCGCGGCCAGCGCCGCGATGACGTCGACACCCGTGAGCACGCTGCCATGCGCAGCGCCGCTCGGCAGCGGGGCGCGCAGCGGGTGCGCCTCGCGACGCTCGCAAAGATAGGCATGCCATGCCGGCACGTCGCGACGCGCGGCGTGGGCAAGCAGCCCGGCAAAGGCATCGCGCAAATCCGCATGGACACCGAGCGTCACGGGCTTGTTCTTGCCGATTTCGGCCGCATCCACGTCGATATGAACGATCTTGGCGTGACGGGCAAACTGGGGAGGATCGCCGATGACACGGTCATCGAAGCGCACGCCGAGCGCCAGCACGAGATCGGCTTCGTTCACGGCGACGTTGGCCGCATAGGCCCCATGCATGCCGAGCGGCCCCAGCAGCAGCGGATGGTCGTCCGGTACCGCGCCGAGTCCCATCATCGTGAGGGCCACCGGACAGTCGAGCGCCTCGGCAAGTGCCACGAGTTGCTCGCCCGTACCCGAAGCGATCACACCGCCGCCCGCGTAAATCACGGGACGCTCGCTCTGCGAGAGCAGCGCCGCGATGCGTTGCGCCGTCTCGTCGCTCATGCCGGCGGGCGTGGCCGGCGTAAAGCGCTTGTCCGTCGGCTGATCGGGGCGCGCCTGCTGGATGTCCTTCGGAAAGTCGAGCAACACGGGGCCGGGACGCCCCGCCAGCGCACAGGCGGCGGCTTCGCGCAGTGCGGCGGGGATGTCGCGCGCCTCACGCACCTGACGGGCGAGTTTCGTCACCGGCTTGGTGATTGCCACGATATCGACTTCCTGAAACGCATTCTTCCCGAGCCAGTGCGTGGCCACGTTACCGGTGATTGCCAGAATCGGCACGGAATCGCTGGCGGCGTCGGCAATGCCCGTCACCAGATTGGTCGCACCGGGGCCGGAAGTCGCCAGACAAACGCCCAGCTTGCCCGTGGCGCGGGCATAGCCCTGTGCGCCGAAGACGGAACCCTGCTCATGTTCGGTCCGTACCAGCGTAATGGAGACCCGCGAGAGGGCGTCGAGCATTTCGAGGTTGGCCCCGCCCGGGTAGCAGAACACCGTATCGATACCGATATCGACCAGCGTGCGTGCAATAAGGTCTGCTCCCTTGGCAGACAACGGGGCAACGGGCTGGGCGACGGCACCGGTCGCGGTTTCGGCAGCGGGCAGAGTCAAGTCGAGTTTCATGGGTACGTGTTTTCCTGCTGAGGCAAACGGCTTAGGGAGAGAACTGCGGCGAATATCACCGATAGGTGCAAAGTTTACGGAGATCTGCCGGTAAATGCTTCGCGTAACGTTGACAAAACTCCGCCGGTTACACATGATTCATTCAATTTTTTCTATATTTTGGAATAAATCATGCAAATCGACGAATTCGACGAGAAAATCCTCGCGCTTCTTCAGGAGGACGCCTCGCTTTCGGCTGCCCAGATCGGCGAGCGCATCGGCCTGTCGCAGTCGCAATGCTGGCGCCGTATCGACCGTCTCGACGCCGAGGGCGTGATCGAGCGGCGTGTCGCGCTCGTCGACCGCAAGAAGGTCGGCCTGAACGTGATGCTGTTTGCACACGTAAAACTGGCTGGCCATAACCGCAACGCACTTCCGGAATTTTCGAAAGCGATTCAGGCGTTTCCGGAAGTGCTCGAATGCCACGTGCTGATGGGGAACGTCGACTTCCTGCTTCGTATCGTGACGCGCGACGTCGACGCCTACGAGCGCTTCTTCTTCGAACGGCTCTCCCAACTGCCGATGGTGCAGGAGGTCAACTCCATGATCGCGCTCTCGCAGATCAAGTCCACGACGGTCCTGCCGATCGGCAGCGCGCAATCCATCGGTCATTCCGGCGGGCACGGTAGCCAAAGCTGACACGGTGGACGATAACGCCCTGCTGACAGACGCCTGTCACGAACCCGCCGCTAGACTGGCATTTGCCCGGGACCAGCCCGCGCTCATGCCGCGCCCGCGCGGAATGTGGCATCGAAGGCAACGGCGCACGTTGGACAGCGCCATCGCAAGCCTCTATCCTTAAGCATCCACTATGGGAGCCTTGCATGAAACGTTGGTTCGGAATGACTGCCGCAGCCGCCATCATTGGCGTGACCGCCTGGTGCATGATCCCCGCCCACGCAGCGTTGCAGAACGGCGCCGCCGCGCCCGACTTCAAGGCACAGGCGTCGCTTGGCGGCAAGGTCTTCACCTTCTCTCTCGCCGACGCCCTCAAACAGGGCCCCGTCGTGCTGTACTTTTACCCCGCCGCGTTCACCAAGGGCTGCACGATAGAGGCGCACGACTTTGCGGAGGCGACCGACAAGTTCAAGGAAATGGGCGCAACGGTCATCGGCGTTTCGCACGACAACATCGATACGCTCAACAAGTTTTCCGTGTCCGAGTGCCGCAGCAAGTTCGCCGTGGCAGCCGACACCGACCAGAAGATCATGAAGTCGTATGACGCCGTACTGGCGCTCAAACCCGACATCGCCAACCGCATTTCGTATGTGATCGCCCCCGACGGCAAGGTCATCTACAGCTACGTCAGCATGGACCCGGACAAGCACGTCCAGAACACGATGGCCGCCGTGCGCAAGTGGCACGAAGCCCATCGTTGACGCAGTTTCGCTAGATCCGCTTTACCTGCTTTACCTGCTTTACCTGCTTTACCTGCTTTACCTGCTTTACCTGCTTTACCTGCTTTACCTGCTTTACCTGCTTTACCTGCTTTACCCGCTTTCCACGGCTTCCCCGATGAGGATGGCATGAGCACGGCACCACCCACCGCGAGGGCAGTCGCTCGCGCGCAGACCCGCAGCGAAGAACTCGCCAACAGCGTCAGTCACGGCCTCGCCTGTCTTGCTGCGCTCGCGGCGATTCCGTTCCTCTTCACGGCCGTGCGTGGGCCGCTGCCCAGCCCGAGCACGGTGCAGCAGATCGGCATTGCCGTGTTCGCCGTCACGATGGTCGTGGTCTATCTGGCGTCCGCGCTGTATCACGGGCTGCCGGACGGTCGCGCGAAGCGCCTTTTCATGCGGGTCGATCACTGCGCCATCTTCCTCTTCATCGCGGGGACCTACACGCCATTCACCGTCAAGATCCTCAACGATCCGTGGGGCTGGCCGCTGCTGACCGGCGTCTGGACGATGGCGATCGCCGGTCTGATCGCCAAGTCGCTCGGCTTGCTCGACCGCCCGCTTGTCTCGACGCTGCTCTATATCGGACTCGGCTGGATCGCCGTTCTGGTCGCCGGCCCCGTGCTTGCCGCCATTCCGGGACCGGGTGCCGGATGGTTGTACGCGGGCGGCGCAGCCTACACTGTCGGTGCGATCTTCTACTCGCTCGACGGCCACATCAAGTTCGGACATCTGGTGTGGCACCTGTTCGCCATCGGCGGCACGGTTTGTCACTATCTCGCGGTCTGGCGCTACGTTTGAGCGCTACGCCTAAGCGATACATCTAAGCGATACACCCAAGCGATACGTCCAGGCGACATGTCCGCGCAATACCCCCACGCCATCGCACGCTCACGCAGAACGACCCCGGACGCGGGGCTCGCGCCCACAGTCTTCCAGCCTCTGCGCCAGACGCTCGCATCGGGCCGTCAACGCCGGATCGCCGAACATCCGGCACGCGCCGCGCATGCGGTGCAGCAGCAATTGGGCCGCATCGATGTCGTCCGCGCGGCGTCTGGCCATCAGACGTCGAAAGCGCGCCAGATCCTTTGCCATTTCGTCTCGCATCATTCGCCTTGCATGAGGATCGTCTCTCATCGCGGGAAGCCGCTTGCGGGGTTGCCCCACTGCATCGCACGACAGGCCGGCGTCCACATCGCCCACCCGCGCCCCGTCGAGGGACTGCACCTCGGGCCATCGAAGGGCCAATATCTGCGCCAGCCGCTGACGCGAGACCGGCTTCGTCAACACCTCGTCGATCCCCGCCTCGCGAGCCGCGCGTGCCTCCACGACAGACCCTGTTACCGCGAACACGACGGGTTCCCGCCGGCCGAGCATCGGCGCAAGGGCATGCAACGTCTTCGATAGCGTCAGACCGCTCACGCCATCGAGATGCACGTCCGTGAGTACGACATCGACATCGCGCGCGATCCACTGCACCAACGCCTCGGTCAGATCTTCCGCGCTTGCCACGTGGCACCCGAGCGCGGCCAACTGATCGCCGAGGACCGTCCGGTTCATCACGTGATCGTCCACGACGAGCGCCTGCAGCCCTTCACGCACGGCGACCTGCGCCACCGGCACCTCGAGAGGTACCTCGACCGGCACATCGCGCCGGGTCGCTCGTGGCAATGCGGTGCCCCTCCCCGCCCCTTCGGCGCTCGGCCCCGCGGCTATCCCGGCATGCGCTCCAGCCGCCCGGGCCAATGGCACCGACAGATGAAATCGCGCTCCGCTCGTGCACGGCTGCGCACACAGCACGCCCCCAAGGCGTCCCGCCCATTGACGCGCAATCCACAGCCCCAGTCCGGTGCCCGGCGTTGCCCTTGTCCCATCGGCTCGCGCGTAAGCCGCGAAAACGGCATTCTCCATACCCGCCGGAATGCCCGGCCCGGTGTCCATGACCTGAATCGTCAGCCGGCACGCCTCGGTGTTACGCCGCCTTGCGGCCCCCGGTGTCCCCGCGTCGTCTGCACGACCGGTCGCCGGTGCCCAGGAAACCCGGATGGCGACACCACCGCAGGCTGTGTACTTCAGGGCGTTATCGATCAGGATGCGCACGATTTGCCGCAATCGATTGGCGTCTCCCCAAAGGAAAACCGGGACGTCGTCCGCAATCTCGCACGTCAGGTCCAGCCCTTTGGCGCGCGCCGCGTCGGCAAAGGCATCGACCTCGGCGTCGAGACACGCCCGCGCTTCGAACGCCGCCTCGCGCAGCGGCAGTTGTGCAATCTCCCCCTGCCCGAGTTGCAAGACGTCGTCCACGGCACCGGCGAGCACATCGAGCATGCTTCGCATGGTGCCGAGCCGTCGGCGGGGCGCATGCGCGCCGGCAAGGTGCGTGGCGTCGTCCCACATGGCGTCGATTTGCCCCTGCAAAACCTGTAGCGGCGCGCGAAGCTCATGCACCAGCGCCATACGGAATGTCGCAATGTCGCTCACGCCCTCGTCGCCCTCGTCGCCCCCGGCAGCCTCGGCATCAGCGGCAACCTCGGCCCCGACACCGGCAGTCGTACCGGCAGTCATACCGGCGGTCATACCGGCTAAGACCTCGCACGGGCCATTCCTTACACATCCTTCCAGCGAACCGTCGTTATCGGCCTCGTGCCGCTGCGCATCCGGGCTTGCGGATCGGAACTTGAATTTGTCGAGATTCATCGCGCCATTGACGCCGCATCACGATTCACGCGTTTCGGCGTACTGAAGAAAGTGAAAGAGGCTTCAAGTCTGGCCTGTTGCGCGTCGCTTGCGACTGCGCAAATTCCGAACTTTTCGGGCCGCCGCAGCACTTTCGGAATCGCCCGAGCCCGAACAGCTCAAGTTCTGCTTCTCATATGCCGATAATCCCTATGCTCCGTCCCGCATTCACCGATGGACGGGGAGGTCGCGCAACCTCCTGGCACGGCCTGGGCATCCACAACATCGATCCATATGTATAAGAACATTACGATTCGGGCCAGTCTGACGCTGGTCTTAGGTTTGCTTGGTGCACTACTCGTCCTCGTCAGCGTGCTGGGTCTCAAAGCGCTTGGCTCCAGCAACGAATCCCTGAGCAAGATGGCCACGGAGGACACCCCTGCGCTGGCCGAACTGAAGGGAACCGGCGAGCAAATTCTCCGCACGCGCCTGTCCATGGCGACGTACGCGTCGTACGTCAGCCTCGGGGCAGATCCGGACGAATCCGAAAAAGTCCTCAAACGAGGGACCCAATACATCGCGGCGTCGGACGCCCTCTGGAACGATTATCTGAAACGTCCCAAAGAAGATGCGCACGAAGCGGAGGTCGCCAAATCCGCCGATGAAAAACGCCGCGCCTTTTTCGACAAGGTCATCACGCCGGCCCTCAACTCTCTGAAGCAAGGTGACGTCGCAGGCTTCCACCAGATCCAGGCACGCATTGCGCCAGCGGCCTACAACAGTCTGGACACGCTCATGCGTGAGCTTCAGGACATGCAGGTCGCGCGTCAGAAAGCCCGGTATGAGGCCGCCCAGACCCGCTACAACACCATGCGCATCGCGTTGGGTGCCACGCTCGCGATCGCCCTGTTGCTTGCCCTGTGGGGCCGCGCCATGCTCGCGCGCGCCGTGCTGCGCCCGATTCGCGAAGTCATTGCCTATTTCGAGCGCATGGCCGCGGGCGATCTGAGCCAGCGCATCGAACAGCGCACGCGCAACGAGATGGGCCAGCTTTTCGGCGCGCTCGGCCGCATGCGCGACGGTCTTGCCAACACGGTCGGCACGGTACGCGAGAGCACCGAGGCCATTCACGGCAGCGCCCGCGAAATCGCCGATGGCAACGCGGATTTGTCGCGCCGCACGGAGTCCCAGGCGTCGTCGCTGGAACAAACGGCGGCGAGCATGGAGGAACTGACCGCCGTCGTCAAACAAAACGCCGAGAACGCACGTGCCGCAAGCCAGCTCGCCGTCACGGCATCGGAGACGGCCGCGCGGGGCGGCGACGTGGTTCAGGAAGTCGTCACCACGATGCGCGATATCGCCGAGGCATCGCAAAAGGTCAGCGACATTCTCACCGTCATCGACGGCATCGCCTTCCAGACGAACATCCTGGCGTTGAACGCCGCCGTGGAAGCCGCGCGCGCGGGCGAACAGGGTCGCGGTTTCGCGGTGGTCGCGGGCGAAGTGCGTACGCTGGCGCAACGCAGCGCGTCGGCCGCCAAGGAAATCAAGGGATTGATCGAAGCGTCGGGCACGCGCGTGGAAGCCGGCACCCGGCTGGTCGAGCGCGCAGGCGCAACGATGTCGGAAGTCGTGCAGTCGGTCAAACGCGTGACCGACATCATGGGCGAGATTTCGGCCGCCAGCGTCGAGCAATCCAGCGGTATCGAGCAGGTCAACATGGCTGTCACGCAAATGGACGAGATGACGCAGCAAAACGCCGCACTCGTCGAGGAAGCTTCGGCCGCCGCCGCCGCCCTCGAGACGCAGGCGGCACGTCTGCGCGAGTCGGTCGCGCTGTTCCGGCTGTCGGCGCACGAAGCCGCCCACCCGGCTGCGGCCGTGACGGGCGATGCGTCGGGCGCTGCCGCTCCCGGCGCACTGGCGCTCGCCGCGTAATGCGCAGGCCGCTCGAACGTCACCCGTAGTTCATTCCATCCGATGATGCCCGGTCCGCTCGACGGGCATCGCCGGGCATCGCCGGGTATGCCGGGGATGTCCGTCAGATACTGGCTCGCTGCTCGAAGCCCTCCAGCGGCGACTCAGCCACCCACGCCTTGTCGACGTCGCAAGACGACACCTGCGCGCCTGGCGGCCCCTGCCGCAGCCATTCACACAGCGCCAGCAACTGGGCGGCCTCGCCCTGGGCGATGACCTCGACCGTGCCGTCACGGCGGTTGCGTACCCAGCCGGCGACTCCAAGCTTGCGCGCCTCGACCACGCACGCCGCGCGGTAGCCCACGCCCTGCACCAGTCCGTGCACCACGATTTGCCACGTCGCCGTCATCGCCCCTCCCCTTGCCGGTCCTGTTCTGCCCGGCGACCACGCCGAAGCGGCGCCCCCTGAGCGGGATGGAAAAAGGGCCCGATGCATATCGAGCCCCGTTGTAACGCCTGTTACGTTAGCACACTGTGCGCGTACGTCTAATAGATGTCACGGCGATAACGCCCCTGCGCCGAGAGGTTGAGCAGCGTATCGGCGCCGATCGCGTCGGCCAAGGCGGCGTCGACGGCAGGCGCCATACCCGCCAGACTGCCGCACACGTAGATGGCGGCACCGTCGGCCACCCATTGCGCAATTTCCTGCGCGGCGTCGCGTACGCGATCCTGAACGTAGATCCGCTGTGCCTGATCGCGCGAGTAAACCCGATCGAGCCGTGCAATGCCCCCTTGCGCCTGCCACTCGCGCAACGTGGCGTCGTGAAAGGCATCGTGACTCGCCTGACGCTCACCGAAAATCAGCCAGTTGCGGACATGTCCCTGCGCAATGCGTGCCGACAGATGCGCCCGCAGGCCCGCCAGCCCCGTACCGTTCCCGATCAGGATCATGCCGTTCGCCCCGGCCGGCCCGTGGAAGCCGGGGTTACGACGCACACGCATGGTCACGCTCTCACCCAGCGCCACGCCATGCGTCAGCCATCCGGAGCCGAGGCCCAGCGTGCCGTCGGGATTTCGTGTCTGACGCACGAGCAGCATCAACTTACCTTCTTCCGGTGTCGAAGCGATCGAGTATTCGCGCTCGGGCAACGGCGCCAGGCGGTCGAGCCAGTCCTGCAAATCGATGCCGGCAGGCGGCGCCGTGTCTGGCAACACGCGCTCGCGCAACGCTTCGCCGAACAGCGCTTCACGTCCGGCCACGCTGACCCGCACGTCCGGCGCCCAGACACTGCCTGCGAGGAACACGTCGATATGCGCAGCCGTATGACGCGGGCGCACCTCCACGAGATCACCGGCGGCCCACGTCGCGCCCCGCGGCGGCGTGAACGCCAGATGATAGGCGGGCAGACCGGCGCTGCCGGGGTTGAGCACCTCACGCTCGGCAAGCGTCCATGGCTCGAAGCGCGGACCGTCTTCCGTCTTCGACGCCGCCAGCGGGCGCCCGAGCCACTCCCCAAGACGCTCCTGCCAGCTCGCCCATGCGCCCGGATCGCCCCGGTCGACCTCAATCGGCTCGAACGCTGCTACACCACCTTGCGCGCGCAGCCACCCGTCGAGTTTGCGACCGAAGCCGCAGAACGTGTCGTAATGGCTGTCGCCCAGCGACAACATGGCGAAACGCAACGTCGGCAGCGCCATCGCCTGACTCATCAACTGCTGGGAGAATCGGCGCGCGCTGTCGGGCGGCTCGCCGTCACCGAAGGTGCTGACGATGAACAGCGCCCGCCTGGCCGCACCGAGCTGCGCCTGACCAATGCGTGCAAGCGGCTGAATCTGCGCCGGTACCCCCGCGCCCTGCAACATGCCGGCCGTCTGCCAGGCGAGTCCTTCGGCCACACCGCTTTGGCTGGCATAGCCGATCAGCACACCGTCTTCGGCCAACGAAACGGGAGCCGCTGCGGCCGTTGCAGCCGATGCGCCATTACCCGTTCCCACGCCCGCGGGACGCGACGCGGCCAGCGCGCGTTTCTTCCTGCGCCGGTCGAGATACAGCATCCAGCCCGTAACGAAGAACACCGGCATCATCAGGCTCGACAGCATCATGGCGACGATGCCCGGCGTGCCGAAGAAGCTGCCGCGATGCAACGCGTAGATGCTCGTCATCAACTGGCCGCCCGTCGTCTTCTGCAAGTAACGCTCTTCGTTGTGAACGATGCCCGACGCCGGATCGATGTCCATTCGGCTGAACGCACGTTCATGCGGCGCCGACGCGTCGAGCCAGGTCATCTGCAATGGACCGCCCGGCTTTTGCGACGCACGCAGGTACACCTTGGTGTAATCGGGCACCCGCGCGGTAAAGCGCTCCCACACCGTCCCCATGTCGTTCGCGGACGTGGAGGCCAGATCGGGCAACGCCCTCTTGCCCTCGGGGTGCTTTGCCGACCTCATGGTTTTCGCCGCCGCCGCCGCCGGCGTCTCGGCCGGTTTGTTGCGCACCGGCTGAGGAACGCCCGCCATCGAGAACAACATGCCGCGCCACCAGTCGTACGACCAGTAAAGCCCCGTTGTCGCGGACAGCAGGTACGGCACCAGCACTACCGTGCCGATCACGGCGTGCAGGTTCCACAGGAAGGGGCGGCCTTGCTTCTTGAAGTCGATATGCAGCCAGGCGCGCCAGTTGCCGATTCGGCGCGGCCAGCGCAGATACAGACCGCTCAAGGCCAGCAGGAATAGCAGCAGCGTGGCCGCGCCGGTAATCTGCTTGCCGATGCCATCCACCGTCAGGAAGCGGTGAATGTCCATGATGAAACGGAATACGACGTCCGCCTGCGAGCGGCCGAGCATTTGCCCCGTGTACGGATCGACGAAATAGGTCTCGCCCCGAGTCCCGTCGCCAACGGCCAGGCGCACCCCGACGGCGTCCTCGGGCGCACGCATTACCGTCATGAGCAGAATGCGCCGATCCGGCACCGCCTCATGCACGCGCGCGACCAGTTCGGGAACGGGCAGCCGTGACGCCGCCCCCGTCTCGGGCACCGTCACTGTCATGACGCCCGGGCTGAAGGCGCGGGTGAGTTCTTCGTAATAGGAAAGCAATGCGCCGGTCAGCCCGACCACTGCCAGCACCAGCCCGGCCGTAATGCCGAAGAACCAGTGCAGTTGAAACCACAGTCTTTTCATCATTGTTGTCGTCCAACGCACGCCCGTGCGCCAGTGCTGGCGCGTGCGTGGCAAATGTGCCGTGCCGCGATTCCCCGGTGGAGCACCATGCGGCAATTAGCGAATGTTATTGCAAACGATTCTCATATTCAATACCTGCTTACCTTTCCCAACGTTGTAGGCGTCGTCCGACAGGAATTTCATACATAAGACGACGCCTTGTCGGTTTTTGAGCGGTTACGATAAATGCGTCCGCGCGGATGTCCGCGCTCCCGCCAACCAATTCGCCGCTCGTCACGCCTCGTCTGCCCACTCCCTAGCCCTTGCTGGCCCTGGAACGACCTGTCGACCTGCGGCACGACAGCGACGGAGTGCCATGCAACCTCTTGCGTCTTCCCCGCCCCTCTCGACGGCATCGACCGCCACGCCGGGTACATCCCCGGATGCTGCCCCCAGCACCGCGGCTGCCGACACGCGCCCAGTCGACGTTACCCGCATGGCATTCTTTTTCGATCTCGACGGCACGCTGGCGCCACTGGCCGCGCGTCCGGACGCGGTGAAGCTGCCGCTGGACACTGCCCGCGTGCTGGCCAGCCTGTTCGAGCGAACCGGTGGCGCGCTTGCCGTCGTCTCCGGCCGGTCCCTCGACGATATCGACGGCCTGCTCGCGCCGCTGCACGTACCGGCCGCCGGACTGCACGGCGCCGAACTCCGTCACGCCGACGGCAGACTGCGCCGTGCCGAAGGGCATGCGGCCGACACCGAGCGTATTGCTGCGATGGCGGCCCCGTTGCAGGCCCTGGTGGCACAGCATCCCGGCCTTCTGCTGGAGAACAAGGGCAGCGCACTCGCCCTTCACTATCGCGGTGCCCCTGAGTTAGCCGGCGTGGCCCGCGACACCATGCGCGCGCTGGCCGAGTTACATGCCGAACATTTCTCGCTGCAACCGGGAAAGCTCGTCTTCGAACTGCGCCCTCGCCATGCCACCAAGGGGCGAGCGATCGCCGCACTACTGAATGAAGCCCCGTTCGCCGGTCGCACGCCACTCTTTGCCGGCGACGATCTGACCGACGAGGCCGGTTTCGCCGACGTGAATGCGCTGGGCGGCATCACGATCAAGATCGGGGATGGACAGACGTGCGCCCGCTATCGTCTGCCTTCGCCGGGAGCGCTCACCGCCTGGCTGCTCACGCTGCACCGGCCCGCTTCCCCTTCATCCCCCTCATCCCCGCTCCAACCCTCTCAGGAGACAGACGTATGAGTCGCTTAGTCATCGTGTCGAACCGGGTCGCCCCCATTACCGAGGGCAAACCGACGGCCGGCGGATTGGCCATCGGCGTATTCGACGCGCTCAAGGACACCGGAGGCATGTGGTTCGGCTGGAATGGTGAAATCGACGCGGAACCGGCGATCGCGCCGGAGATCGCGCATCGCAACAACGTCACCTTCGCGACCGTACCGCTCACACGCCGTGACTACAACACGTACTACCGCGGATTCTCAAACGCCACGCTATGGCCGACGTTCCACTACCGCGACGACCTCACGCGCTACCAGCGCGACGACTACAACGGTTATCGTCACGTCAACGCGCGCTTCGCTTCGCTGCTCGCGCCGTTGCTCAAGCACGACGACCTCATCTGGGTGCACGACTACCACCTGCTCCCGTTCGCGCAGGCCTGCCGGCAGATCGGCTTGCAGCAACGCCTCGGCTTCTTCCTCCACATTCCCTTCCCGTCGCCCCAGGTGCTGATGACCGTACCGCCTCATGAGGCGCTCGTGCGGGCGATGTGCGAATACGACCTCGTCGGCTTCCAGACCGAGATCGATCGTACGGCGTTCACCGATTACCTGCTGCGTTTCGCCGGTGCAACGATGAATGGCGACGGCACGATCACCGCCTACGGACGAACGCTGCGTACCGGCGTCTACCCGATCGGTGTGTATCCGGACGAGATCCAAAAGCAGGCGACCGCGCGCGCAACGGTCAAGCACATCCTCGATCTCAAGCAGGGATTGCAGGAGCGCAAGCTCATCATGAGCGTGGATCGCCTCGATTACTCCAAGGGGATGCTGGAGCGCTTTCGCGCCTTCGAGCGACTGCTGGAACTCTGGCCGAACCAGCAAGGCACGGTGAGTTTCGTGCAGGTCGCGCCGCCGAGCCGATCCGACGTGGCGGGCTATGGCGAAATCCGTCGTCAACTGGAAGCGGAGGCGGGTCATATCAACGGACGCTTCTCCGATCTCGCCTGGACGCCACTGCGCTACATCAACAAGCGCTACGATCACGAAGTGCTGATGTCCTTCTTCCGGGCGTCGCAGGTCGGCTACGTCACGCCGCTGCGCGATGGCATGAACCTCGTCGCGAAGGAGTACGTCGCCTCGCAAGACCCGGCGGACCCAGGGGTGCTGGTGCTCTCCTGCTTCGCGGGCGCCGCACAGGAACTCGATGGCGCGCTGATCGTGAACCCGTACGACATCGACGGCATGGCCGAGGCGCTGCGCTCTGCGCTGAACATGTCGCTGTCCGAGCGCCAGTCGCGTTACGAGAGCATGATGGGCGCATTGCGCGAGCATAACCTGTCGACGTGGCGCGACCGTTTCATCAACGACCTGCGCGCGCCGGCGGCCGCGACACCGGCCCTGTTGCGCTGCGCGCAACCCGCCGCCGCCTGACTGCCCGGCCCCTGCGAGGGTCCGTCACGCCTCGTGAAGGAGGCAGACAAGCGACGACGACGCCTCAGGAGATCCGCCATGAGCCAACGTCCAGTCCCCGCAACCGCCCCGTGCGTCGAAGTCGAGACCAACGGGCCCGTGACCGTCATTACGCTCGCGCGTCCGGCGCGCCGTAACGCCGTCGACCGCGACATGGCGGCGGCGTTGCGCGACGCACTGCTCGCTTTCGAGCGGGACGAGAGCGCCAGCGTCGCCGTACTCTGTGGCAAGGGGGCGGCTTTCTGCGCGGGTGCGGATCTCTGCGCGTTCGACGACCCCGAGCGACGCAACGTCGTCACGCCCGACGGGAGTGGCGACGGACCGATGGGGCTCACACGGCGTCATCTGGACAAGCCGGTGATCGCCGCCGTCAGCGGTCATGCTGTCGCAGGCGGTCTGGAGTTGGCGTTGTGGTGCGACTTGCGCGTCGCGGACGACACTGCGACGTTCGGCGTGTTCTGCCGACGCTTCGGCGTTCCGCTCATCGATGGCGGAACGGTGCGTCTGCCCCGTCTGATCGGCATGAGCCGCGCGCTCGACATGATCCTCACCGGCCGCGCGGTCGGCGCTCAGGAGGCATTCGAAATCGGTTTGGTGAACCGGCTGGTGCCGGAAGGCATGGCGCGTCAGGGCGCTGTCGCGCTCGCGCAGCAGCTGGCCGACCTGCCGCAAGGGGCCTTGCGTGCCGATCGCCGGGCCGCCTACGCGCAATGGGACCTATCGCTGGAAGCGGCGTTGCGCCAGGAAGGCGCTGCGGGGCACAGCGTTGTATTTTCGGAAGGTATTGCCGGTGCCCGCGCCTTTCTCGGCGGGGCCGGCCGTCACGGCGCGCCGCGCGACACACCGTGACCGCGACGCGCCTCAGCGCGCCGGCGCCGGCAGCGGCGGCATCTCCGACAGACGCTTGGCCAGACCGTCGGCGATCTCTTTCTGGTTGGCCTGTCTGGCGAAATCGATCGCCGTCATCTTGAGCTGATTTTTCAGACGAACATCCGCCCCGCCATCGAGTAGCACCTTGCAGGTGGTAATGTGACCGCCGCGCGCGGCCATCATGAGCGGTGTGGTGCCGTTGGGCGACTCGGCGTCGACGTACGCCGACGCATCGAGCAGCATCTTCACAATATCGTCGTGGCCGTTCGTCGCGGCGTAATGCAACGGCGCCCAGCCCTTCTTGTTCACCTCCGCCTCCTTGTCGATCAGCAACTTGACCATCGGCGTCAGGCCTTGCAGCGACGCGATCATCATGGCGTTCTCGTCGGCGTGATTGGTCGCCTCGAGATCGGTGCGCTTGTCTTCGATCAGCAGCCTGGCCACGCCGACCGACTTCTCGCGCATGGCGATCACCAGCAGCGGGTCACCCTTTTCGTCCGTGGTGTTCGGATCGACGCCTGCCTTGAGCGCCTGCTGAACCGCCCTGGTGTCGTCGAACACGACCGCCTTGACCAGCGCCGTGTTGGACGTCGCAGCGGTGGCACATGCCGTGAGCCAAAGCACGCTCAGTAGCGTGAAAGCACGGATCGTCAAAAATTTGCGCATCGGAAGCTCCTGTCGGTAGTCCGGGGAAAGTCTGCTAAAGCTTGCTGAAAACGTCGATTCGAATGCAAACGGTTCGGTCAGTCGACCGATGCCGTTCAGTGCGCAGCCGTCGAGAACAGACGGAAGAAGTTCTGCGTCGTGGCTTCGGCGATCTTCTGCAACGGCTCACCGCGCAAATCCGCGATGAACTCGCCCACATGCCTGACATAACCGGGCTGGTTGAGCTTGCCGCGATACGGCACCGGCGCGAGATACGGCGAATCGGTTTCGATGAGCATGCGTTCGAGCGGCACACGGCGCGCCACGTCCTGTAAATCGCGCGCGCTCTTGAACGTCACGATCCCGGAAAACGAGATGTAGAAATTCTGATCGAGCGCGCCCTTGGCCACTTCCCAACTTTCAGTAAAACAGTGCATCACGCCGGCCGGTTCGCCCGCGCCCTCTTCGTGCATGAGACGCAGCGTATCGTCGGCCGCCGAGCGCGTGTGGATGATGAGCGGCTTGCCCGTGGCCCGCGCGGCGCGAATGTGCGTGCGAAATCGTTCTCGCTGCCACTCCATGTCCTCGATGCTGCGGCCTTCAAGGCGATAGTAGTCGAGGCCGGTCTCTCCAATGGCCACCACCTTGGGCGCAGCCGCCAGACGGATCAGGTCGTCAACGCTCGGCTCGGGAGTGTCCTCATAATCCGGATGCACCCCCACCGAGGCGTAGACGTTATCGTGCTGTGCCGCAATCGCCAGCACCTGAGGCAGCGTCGGCAGATCGACCGAGACACATAGCGCGTGACTGACTTTGTTCTCACGCATGCGCGCGAGCAAATCGGGCATCTGCTCGGCCAGTTCCGGGAAATTGATATGACAGTGCGAATCGATGAACATGATGTGCGATCGGTTGCCGGCGCCCCGCATCAAAGCGATGCCGGGCCACCGAACAACTGTTTGTATTGCAGAAAAAGCGCTTCGAGCAACACCCGCGTATTGAGCGGGTGATTCTGCACCTGACGCTGTTGCGCGAGTTCGCGCAGGAAGCCCAGCAGGCGGACATCGTCGGTGGCGTCGCCACAGCGCCGCAACGCCTGCGCCTGACCGGGGAAAAAACGAACCGAGCCGGCCATGCGTTCGGCAAGGACATCGAAGCACCAGCGTTGCAGCGTCTCCAGAACGCCCGGCAGGCTGCCTTTGTGCAACTGCTCGGCACAGGCAAAGGCGTCGATGGCCCCGCCTTGCGCCAGCTGCCCAAGCAGCCAGTCGCGCCAGCCACGCTCCTCGGGCTCCGCGAGCGCGCGCGCGGCAAGCGGCGCGCCGCCCGCTTCGGCAAGTACGGCGGCCGCTGTTGAGGCGTCCAGTCCGGCTTCGCCCATCAGCCATTGCGTGGCTTGTGCGTCGTTCGGACGCACCAGCACGAGACGCCGGCAGCGCGAGAGAATCGTCGGCAGCAATCTATCGGGTTGTGTCGTCACCAAAAGGAAAACGACGCCTTCGGGCGGCTCTTCGAGTGTCTTGAGCAACGCATTCGCGGCATGCACGTTGAGCGATTCGGCCGGGTAGAGCAAGACGACGCGCCGCCCCTGACGGTGCGAACCGAGGCTGGCGAAGTCGATGACCTCGCGCACCTGCTCGATCTTGATCTCCTTGCTTGGGGTCTTGGTCTTCTTTTCGCCGTCGGCATCCGCGCGTGCGTCGGCGCCGGGCAGCGTCTCGGCCAGCGCCTCCGGACAAATCACGCGGAAGTCCGGGTGATTGCCGCTGGCGAACCACTGGCACGCACCGCACGTGCCGCACGGAAAGTCATCGTCACGCGGCGATTCGCACAACAACGCTTGCGCGAACGTGCGCGCAAGTGCGACTTCGCCGATACCGGGCACCGCCTGTAACAGCAGCGCGTGCGGCATCTGGGCGCGAAGGTCGTTAAGGCGTGTCCAGTCCTGCGACTGCCACGGATACAGCATGTGGGCTCCTTGGCCGGATGTTGCATGGGTTGCGTCGGCGGGTCCATGTCGGCGCCCGCTTCCCGCTTCAATTCCCCGCCTGCCGCAGCAAGGCTACCTCTGCCGCCGGCGGTATCACCGGATTATGCGCGTGTCGGCGAAAACCGGACGGTTCATGCCCTCGCTCACGCGTGCTCGCCTTCGCTCAGTGCCCCGGCAATCCCAGCCGGGCAAATACGTTGGCGAGTTGTTCGGCAATGGCGTCGATGCCTTGCGCGGCGTCGATCAGTACGATGCGACCGCCGGACGTCTGTGCGCGGCGCAGATACTCCTCGCGAACGCGTGTAAAAAATGCCGCCGATTCACGCTCGAACTTGTCGGGCGCGCGCGCGCCCGCCAGCCGCGCGGCGGCAATGGCCGGATCGAGATCGAACAGAATCGTGAGATCCGGCTGGCGCGTGCCCTGCACCCACTGCTCGAGAATCGATAGCTTCTCGCGCGACAGACCTCGCCCGCCGCCCTGATAGGCAAAAGTGGCGTCGGTGAAACGGTCGGAGACGACCCAGTCACCGCGCGCGAGCGCCGGTTCGATGACCTTGACCAGATGCTCGCGGCGACCCGCGAACATCAGCAGCGCTTCGGTTTCGATATCCATCGGCTCGTCGAGCACGAGCTTGCGCAGCGCTTCGCCCAGCGGCGTGCCCCCCGGCTCGCGCGTGGCCACGACATTTCGCCCCACGCCCGCCAACCCCTGACGCAGGGCATCGACGAAAGCATTGACGTGCGTGCTCTTGCCCGCGCCGTCGATCCCTTCGAACGTCACGAACTTGCCCGGCACCACGGCCGGCGCTGGGACGGGTGCTTCGGGGGAATGCGTCATTGCTCACCTCGCTGATATTTGTCCACGGCGCGATTGTGCTCCTGAAGATTCGTCGAGAAATGGCTCGTGCCATCGCCGCGGGCTACGAAGTACAGCGCATCGGTCGGTGCCGGATTGAGCGCTGCTGCCAGCGCCGCCACGCCCGGCAACGCAATCGGCGTCGGCGGCAATCCCGCCCGCGTATAGGTGTTGTACGGCGTATCTGTCTGCAAATCGCGCTTGCGCAAACGCCCCGTATACAGATCGCCCATGCCGTAAATGACCGTCGGGTCGGTCTGCAACAACATGCGCTTGCGCAACCGGTTGACGAACACCGCCGCCACCTGAGCGCGCTCCACCGCCTGCCCCGTCTCCTTCTCCACGAGAGAGGCCATGATAAGCGCCTCGTACGGCGAGGTGTACGGCAAACCCGGGGCACGCGCGGCCCAGGCTTCGTCCAGACGCTTCTGCATCAGGCGGTAAGCGCGCTTGTAAATATCGATATCGCTCGTGCCTTTCGGAAAAAGGTACGTGTCGGGGAAGAACATGCCTTCGGCCTCGGCGCGATCTGCGCCCACCAGTTGCATCAGATCGGCATCCGGCAATCCGGCGGTATCGTGTCGCAGCGCCGGACTGGTATCGATTTCGGCGCGCATCTTCTTGAACGTCCAGCCCTCGATGATCGTCACCACGTACTGGTTGACGTCACCGCGCGCGAGCTTGTCCATTACTTCGAGCGGTGTGATTCCGGTCGCGAACTCGTAGTTGCCCGACTTGAGCTTCGTGCCCACGTCCATCACGCGCGCGAGCACATTGAACAGCAACGGATGCACCGGTACGCCGCCCGAGCGCAATTGCGTGGCGACACTGCGCACCGAACTGTAGGGTTTGATCGTGACGTCGAGCGTCGGCTTGCCCAACTGCAAGGGGGCCTGAGCCCAATAATAGAAAGCGCCGCCCGCCGCCAGTGCAGCGACAATCAACAGTACAAACAGGCGTTTGATGAAAGACATGAATTGCAGGATAAGTCGCCTGACGGCGGCAGCGGGTTCGGGGGACTCGTCAGCCGGACCTGCGGGGCGTTCACGGCGTCGAGAGGCGCGTTCTGCGCGTCGAACCCGGCTCGCACGTCCTGGCGGAAGACCCAATATAATACTTTGACTTGCCGAACCCTCACAGATTGACAGGCACTTTCGTTTATGACCTCCCAATGGCGTGATCTTCTGCCGAAAGCGGCAGCCGCTTCCCCCTCCGATATTTCACCCGACGCACGCGCCGCCCAGTTCGCGGCGTTGCGCGCGGGCAGCTTCGTGTCGCTGGCGACCGACACCGGTCTCATCGCCGTGAACGGCGCCGACGCCGCATCGTTCCTGCACGGCCAATTGACCAACGACGTCGAACGTCTTTCCCCTGCGCAGGCGCGTCTGGCGGGCTACTGTTCGGCCAAAGGGCGCCTGCTTGCCACGTTTCTGATGTGGCGCGATACGTCGCCCGACGCAACGATCTATCTCGCTGCCGACGCGTCTGTGCAGGCGGCCGTGCAAAAACGGCTCTCGATGTTCGTGCTGCGTGCCAAGGCCAAGCTCACCGACGGCACGGCCACCCATGTGTTGCTGCAAGCCGGTGGCCCGGCCGCGGAGACAGTCCTCGCCCGAACCTTCGCTTCGTTGCCGACAGCGCCGCTCGTTGCCGTCCATGCGACGATGGGCGACGCACCGGTCAACGCCACCAGTCTGATTCGCCTGCCCGACGCCGGTGCCGCCCGGACACTTTCGCGTTTTCTCTGGAGCGTGCCGCTCGCCCAGGCGCCGGAGGTCTGGAGCGCACTCGTGCAAGCCGAGGGTCTGGTCGCGGTCGATCCGTCCTTTGCTGCGTGGCTCGACGTGCACAGCGGCGTGGCACGGGTGACAGCCGCCACACAGGAGCAGTTCGTCCCGCAGATGATCAACTGGGAAGTCGTGGGCGGCGTGAACTTTCGCAAGGGCTGCTATCCGGGCCAGGAAGTCGTCGCCCGCAGCCAATATCGCGGCACGATCAAACGCCGGCTTCATCTCGCGCATATCGACGGCGCACAGCCGTTGCCGGGACAGGAACTCGTCGAGACGAGCGATCCGGACCAGCCGTGCGGCATGGTCGTACAGTCCGCGCCCGCACCGGACGGCGGCTACGACGCACTCGTCGAGCTGAAACTGACGGCACGCGACACCGATGACGTACGTCTTGGCGCCGCGAACGGTCCCGCGCTGATCTTCGCCGAACTGCCTTACGACATCATCGATCCGACGGAAGCACCGCCGTCGTCGGCCGCCGCGTCCTGATCCCGGCGCGCGCAACCGATGGACTGTTACGTCTACTATCGCGTCTCGGGAGCACACGCCGACGCTGCGCGTCTTGCCGTCACGCAACTTTTCGCGCTGACGGCGACACGTTTCGGCGTCGTCGGGCGCCTTCAGCGGCGAGCCGACGCATCGTCCAATGACATTGCCAACGACAGCGCAACATGGATGGAGCGCTATGACGACGTCGGCCCCGCCTTCGTCCCGGCGCTGGCGCAAATGGCAACCGAATGTGGCGTCGCTGCGCTCGCCGATGGCGGGCGCCACGTCGAGTGCTTCGTCGACATTCCGAGCTCTCCGCACCCATGTGCCTGATCGTTTTCTCCTGGCAGCCCGATAGCGCCACGCCGATGGTTTTACTCGCCAATCGCGACGAATTCTTCGAGCGCCCCGCCGAGCCGATGCACTGGTGGTCGGATCGACCCGATGTGCTGGCCGGACGCGATCTGCGCGGCGGTGGTACGTGGATAGGCGTCAACCGGGCCGGGCGCTTCGCCGCTCTGACGAACTTCCGCGACGGGCGCGCGCCAATGACGCCCAAAGAGACGCCTTCGCGCGGTCTGCTGGTGTCCGCGATGCTCGACGCCACCTCGTTCGACGACGACCTCAAACGCATCGAAAAGCATGCGCACGAGTACGCCGGCTTCAACCTCCTCGCGGGCGATCTGCCGGCAGGCAAGCTCTATTGGCTGGGCAATCGCGAGACGAGCGAGGTTGCGGGCGCAGCAGCGCTTCCCGTTGCCCATGCGATCTCGCCAGGGGTTCATGGCTTGTCGAATGCCCTGCTGGACACGCCCTGGCCGAAACTGGTGAGCCGGCGCAATGCCCTGCGCGATGCGCTCGACGCGAACGCCGACGACATGACGTTGCTCGAAGCGATGCGCGACGCGACCGAAGCGGCGGACGAGGCGCTGCCGCACACGGGTGTGACACGCGAGTGGGAAAGGACACTCTCGGCGGCGTTTATCGCATCGCCCGCCTACGGCACACGCTGCACGACGCTGCTGCGCTATTTCCGGGACGGCACGCTCGAACTCGCCGAATCGACGGTCTCGCCCGGCCAGCCCGCCAACGAACTCCGCGGCCTGAAACGCTTCCGGTTCGCGCTCAGGCCTGCAACGGCGGTATGACCCCTGGTTAATGCACGTTCAACATCGAGGGCGGTAGTCAACCAGCGCGCACGCCTCACGCCATCAAACCAACCGCACGACCTGCTTGCCGAAGTTCTCGCCCTTGAGCAAGCCGAGGAATGCTGCCGGCGCGCTCTCGATGCCCTGCGTCATCGTCTCCCGGTAGTGCAGTTCACCGGCGGCAATGGCGTCGGTCAGTTCCTTGAGCGCCTGCGGCCACACGTCGAGATGTTCGGTGACGATGAAACCTTCGAGCTTGACGCGCTGTGTGAGCAGCAGCGACGGGGACTTCAGCGGAATCGGTTCGCCGTTATAGCCGGCGATCATGCCGCACAGCGCGATGCGTGAATGGGCATTCAGATTGCGCAACACAGCATCGAAGACCTCGCCGCCGACGTTTTCGAAATAACCGTCGATACCGTCCGGCGCGGCGTCGCGCAGCGCTTCGAAGACATTTCCCGCCTTGTAGTCGACGCAAGCGTCAAAGCCGAGCGTCTCCCGTACGTAAGCACACTTCCGTTCGCCGCCCGCAATACCAATCACACGGCACCCCGCGCGTTTGGCCAGTTGCCCCACCACGCTGCCCACAGCGCCCGACGCGGCGCTTACGGCGATGGTTTCTCCCGCTTTCGGCACAATGATGCGGTTCAGACCGTACCAGGCCGTGACGCCCGGCATGCCTGCTGCGCCGAGATAGGCGCTCATCGGCACCCGCGCATCGTGAAGACGGCGCAGGTTGCTGCCGTCGGAGATTCCGTACTCCTGCCAGCCGAACATGGCGGTGACGGCATCGCCCGGCTGCCAGTCGGGGTGACGCGACTCGATCACCTCGCCAACCGTTGCGCCGATCATGACCGTGTCGAGCGGCTGCGGTGGTGCGTATGACTTGGTGTCGTTCATGCGAGCGCGCATGTACGGGTCGAGCGACAGATAGAAGTTGCGCACCAGCACCTGTCCGTCGCCGATCTCGGGCAATTCGGGCGCGGCCAGATGAAAGTTGTCGAGCGTGGCTTCCCCTTGGGGGCGGGAAACCAGCAGAATCTGGCGATTGATCGTCATGAGACTTTCCTCCGTTTGAGTCGCAACGGTGACGTGCCGGGACGTCAGTCCCCGCTCGGTTCGCCGGGACGGCGTTGCTCGTGGACCTGACGTCCGACGGCGAGGCGTCGCAAATATTTGAACGTGCCCATGGCCTTGGCGACCAGCTTGCCATTGGTGTCGCGCACCTCGCCCTCGCAATAGGCCATGGTCGTGGAACGGTGCAACAGGCGGCCGAATGCCCGCATCTCACCGGAGCCGGGCTGCATGAAGCTCGTCTTCATTTCAATGGTCACGACACCGGTACCCTCAGGCGCCACACTGCGGCTCGCGGTGCTCAGCGCCACATCGAGTAACGCCATCGTGACGCCGCCATGCATGACCTCCCAGCTATTGAGGTGCTTCGCCGACAACGCGAGCCGCAGTTCCGACTCACCGTCTTCGGCACGCAACAATTCGATGCCCAGATGATCGATGAACCCCGACTGAATGGAGAGCGCACTCATCGAAGACTCCGGCCGACCCGGCCACAACGCAAAGACTTGTCCATCATCACTTCTTCCACTGAATAGGTTCTGTTCTGCCCGTCAATGATGCATTGGGCGACGACTTCGGGCGACTACATCCGGCGGCGCAATGCGCCAACAACCGCCGGCGAATCCATCGCCTCCGGTAACGCCTACTCTCGCGCGACACCTGCGGCCTCCAGCGACGCCCACGCCCTGCCGAGCGATCCGTTGAGATCGATGGCCCGGCACGCATGTTCGATCACGCAGACATCGAAGCCTGCCGCCTTCGCGTCGAGCGCGCTCCAGGCGACGCAGAAATCGGTCGCCAGTCCCACGCAGTGCACACGCTTCACGCCCTTGTCCCGCAGATAACCGGCAAGGCCTGTCGGCGTCGTCCGGTCGGCTTCGAGAAACGCCGAATAACTGTCGACACCGGCTTGATACCCCTTCCGGACGATGGCCTGTGCGTGCGGGACATGCAGATCGGCATGCAATGCGGCGCCGGGCGTGTCCTGCACGCAATGCGACGGCCACAGGACCTGTTCGCCGTACGGCAACGCGATAGTCTCGAAGGGCTTACGTCCCGGATGATTTGCCGCGAACGACACATGCCCGGCCGGATGCCAGTCCTGCGTAATCACCACATGGGCGAACCCGCTCGCCAACGCGTTGATCGCCGGCACTACCGTGTCGCCATGGGGCACCGCCAGCGCGCCGCCCGGCATGAAATCGTTCTGCACGTCGATCACGAGCAGCACTTCGCTCATTGGCTTCATATCATCGTCCCTCATCGCCCCTTCATCGCCCCTTCGTCTCCCTTGGTCGTCACGCCATCCTCACCTCATGTCACCTCGGCGTCACTGCATTGCCCTCGCCCCGACGCGACGCTGGGATCGCATCAGCCGTTGAAACGCTTGCCGGCCTCTGCCAGTTCGACGAGGCGTGCCGCTGGCGACCAGTCCTCGCCGTGCTCGCCCGCCTCGAATTCGCGAACGCGGGCGAGTACCTTATCGAGACCGGCCATGTCGGCGTACAGCATCGGTCCGCCGCGCCACAGCGGGAAGCCGTAACCGTTCAGGTACACCATGTCGATGTCCGACGCTCGCGCAGCCGTGCCGTCGGCCAGCACCTTTGCCCCCTCGTTGACCAGCGCATAAACGAGACGATCGACGATCTCGTCTTCCGGGAATTCGCGCGGCACGATGCCGTTCGCTTTGCGGTAGTCGTCAAGCATCTGCGAGACCTTGGCGGACTCGCGCGGCGTACGGTCGCCTTCGGCGTAGTCGTACCAACCCGCGTGCGTTTTCTGCCCGTAACGCCCGGCCTCGCAAAGGACGTCGGCAATCTTCGGATACACGATGCCGGGCTGTTGGGCGTGACGACGCTTGCGAATGGCCCAACTGACGTCATTGCCTGCCAGATCGCTCGTGCGAAATGGCCCCATCGCGAAACCGAAGCGCTCGATGGCCGCGTCTATCTGTGCAGGCGTTGCGCCCTGCTCGACCATCCACTGCGACTGCTTGAAATACGGTTCGAGCATGCGATTGCCGATAAATCCGTCGCACACGCGCGCGACCACGGCAAGCTTGCCGATGCGCTTGGCCAGCTTCATTACCGTCGCCAGCACATCCTTGCCGGTATGAGCCCCGCGCACGACTTCGAGCAGGCGCATGACGTTCGCCGGACTGAAGAAATGCATGCCCACGACGTCCTGCGCGCGCGACGTGGTTTGCGCCAGCGCATCGAGATCGAGCGTGGACGTGTTCGACGCCAGAATCGCGCCGTCCTTTGCGACCTTGTCGAGTTCCCTGAAAACGACCTGCTTGACCGCCATGTCCTCGAACACCGCTTCGACGATCAGATCGGCGTCGGCCACCGCCTCGAAATCGGTGCTGCCCTGAATGCGGGCAAGGCGTTTCTCCGCCTCCTGCGCCGAGACCTTCCCACGAGTGACAGCGCGATGGTAATTGCCGCGCACCGTCTCGATGCCGTGCCTCAATGCTGCATCGGTCGTGTCGACCAGCATGACGGGAATACCGGCGTCGGCAAAAGTCATCGCAATGCCGCTGCCCATGGTGCCGGCGCCAATGACGGCCACACGTTCAATGTTACGCACCGGCGTATCGTCGGGCACATCCGCGATTTTCGCCGCGGCACGTTCGCCCAGAAACGCGTGACGCAGCGCCTTCGATTCCGGCGAACTCACGAGTGCCACAAAGCACTCGCGCTCGAACTTCACGCCCTCGTCGAAGGGGCATTGCAGCGCGGCCTCGATGGCTGCCACGCACTTGTGCGGCGCGGGGAAATGCGGCTGTTCGCGTTGCACCTTGTCGCGCGCGGCGTCGATCGCGTTCCTGGCGGCACCGTCGGCGTCGACGATCGCGACATCGCGCAGACGAGGCAGCGCACCCGCGTGGGCGGCGATTTCGTCGGCGAAGGCGATTGCGCCCGCCAGCAGGTCCTCGCGGGTTCCATCGAACAGCTTCGAAAACAGCGTGCCCACGAGCGTTTCGGACTTCACCACGCGTCCGGTCACCACCATGTCGAGCGCACGCGCCACGCCGATCGCACGCGGCAATCGTTGCGTGCCGCCCGCGCCAGGCAACAAGCCCAGTTTCACCTCGGGCAATGCGATCTGCGCCCCCGGCAATGCCACGCGGTAGTGGCAAGCGAGCGCCAGTTCGAGCCCGCCGCCCATGGCGACGGCGTGGACGGCCGCGACGACCGGTTTGGTGCACGCATCGAGTGCGGCGATCACGTCGACCAGCAGCGGGCTTTGGGTCGCCTTCGGCGTATTGAACTCGCGGATGTCGGCCCCGCCGGAGAAGGCCTTGCCTGCGCCGATCAGGACAATGGCACGCACCTGAGCGTCTGCCTGCGCCTGCGTCAGACCTTGGGCAATGCCAACGCGCGTGGCGTGACCCAAGCCATTAACCGGCGGATTTTCCAGCGTGATGACGGCTACGCCGCCACGAATCTCATAAGCCGTGCTCATCCTTGTCTCTTTCCTTATATTGTTGGCGTCATCGGGGGTGCGCCGCGAGCACGCAAGCTGCGGCGAGACGATCGTTCGATTCTAGCGCAGCGCTACACCTCGAGCCATTCACGGCGAATCTCCGGCGCGCCCACCAATGCATCTGGCGTACCTTCGAATACCAGCGTCCCACGCCCCATGACCGCGACACGTTGTGCGCAATTCAGAGCCAGCGAGAGTTTTTGCTCGATGAGCAAAATCGCCACGCCGGTCGCGCGCAGATCCGTGAGTATCCGGCCGATGCGCGCCACCACGCGTGGCGCAAGACCCTCGGTCGGCTCGTCGACGATCAACAGATCGGGCCCCGCCATCATCGCCCGACATAATGAAAGCAACTGCTGCTCGCCGCCCGATAGCGACGCAGCAGGCGCATCGCGACGCGGCGCCAGTTCCTCGAAACGCTCGAAAGCCTGCGCCAGCGTCATGGCGCGCCCGCCCCCGGCGGACATTGGCGCCGCCTTGCCCCTGCGTTGACCGAGTTGACCGAGTTGACCGAGTTGAAGATTCTGAAGGACCGTTAGCGGCCCGAACACGTCTCGCGTCTCCGGTACGTACCCGACGCCCAGCCGTGCGATTTGATGAGACGCCAACGGGATCAACGACTGGCCATGCCAGCGAATCTCCCCGTCGCGCGGCAATTGCCCCATGATGGCGCGTGCGAGCGTGGAACGGCCTGCACCATTGCGGCCAAGCACGGCGACGATTTCCCCTGGCGCAACATGCAGCGTCACGCCATGCAACACGCGGCCGCCGCCATAGCCCGCCTTGACGTCGATCAGCTCAAGCATCGCGCTCGCCTCTCACGCTGTGGCGATCGGCGTACTCGCCCAAATAAGCCATGCGAACATCGGGATGCGTGCGGATACGTTGCGGGGTATCGCACGCGATGATCGCGCCGCGCGCCAGCACGGCAATCCGGTCGGCCAGCGAGAAAACGACATGCATGTCGTGCTCGATCATGAGCAACGCGCGCCCCCGGCTCAGTTCGGCGATCAGGTCCACCATGCGCGCCGACTCCGACTGACTCATGCCGGCCGTCGGCTCGTCGAGCAACATGACGCTACCCGAAGAAGCTGCGCACAAACCAATCTCCAGCACGCGTTGCTCCGCATAGCTCAGCGCGCCCGCAGGCACGTCCCGACGGTGCGCCAACCCAAGACGCGCGAGCCATGCTTCGCTGCGCTGTGTGACCTCCCTCAAGCCGCGCATGCGACGCCAGAACGTATAGCGATGGCCGCTCGGCCACAGCGCCGCGCAGCGCAAATGATCGATCACGCTCATTTGTCCGAATAGCTGAGAAGTCTGGAAACTGCGGGACAGGCCGAGTCGGCTGATGAGATGCGGCGCATGGGCGGTGACATCGCGCTCGTGCAGCAGCACACGCCCGCCGTCCGGGCGCGTTCGTCCGGTGACGACGTCGAACAACGTACTCTTTCCCGCGCCGTTCGGGCCAATGATCGCCAGCCGCTCACCGCGGGCCAATGTCAGGTCCACACGGTTCAGCACTTGCGTGCGACCGAACGACTTGCTCACACCGCGCACGCTCAAGGCAGGCGCCGACGCATCGGTATGCATGCGCGCCGGACTCATGGCTGACCCCGCGCCACGAAATTGACACTGGCCGCGTGGCGGCGCAAACGCCGCCCTGCGACCGTGACGATGACAACGCCCACGATCGTTGCCATGGCCGCGGCGCCCCATCGCCACACCCCCAGGTGATCCGCCCAACCGTTCGGGGCCGATGCGCCGTCGATCGCGAGGCGAACGCCATAAGTCATTTCAATGATGGCGATGGAACCGCCGGCGGCGAGTGTCAGCCCCGCAAGCATGGCCGCATAAGGCCGCCAAAGTGCCGGCACGACGCCGTCGCGCCACGCACGCGCGTGCATCGCCAGCAGCCCTGCCATCCCGCCTGGCGCAAAGACGACAACGGCGAGAAATCCCAGACCGAGATAAAGTTGCCAGGCGCGCGTCATCGTAGCGAGAACGACGGTTGCGAACACGCCGACAACCGCGCCGAGCATCGGTCCGGCGAAATAGGCCGTGCCGCCCAGCACCGTGAAAACGAGGACGCCCCCCGACCTTTCGAGACTGAACGTATCCGCGCTGACCAGTTCGAAGTTCAGCGCGCCAAGCGCACCGGCCACGCCGGCGAACGTCGCCGCCAAGATCTGCATGCGATACCGCACTGCCGCCGGCGACGGCCCCAGGAACGCGACGCGTCGGGCGTTATCACGCACCGCACGGGCAAGAAAGCCCAGCGGCGTGCGCGTAATGCCGAACATGGCCGCCGTGCAGACGAACAGCCACAGCGCGACCAGTCCATACACCTGAATCTGCGTTGCAAACGTGACGCCCAGCCACGGCGCGCCGAGCGTGCGGTCAGTCGGCATTCCCCGCTCGCCGCCGAACCACTCGGGCAACATCGCGGCCATGACCCAGACCAGTTCCGCCACGCCGAGCGTGATCATGGCGAACGTCATGCCCGACCGGCGTGTCGTGACGTAGCCCAGCGTCGCGCCCGCCGCCCCCCCGGCGAGTCCCCCCACGAACGGCACGAGCGCCATCGACACCGGCAGCGCGTGCGCGCCAATGCGATTCATGCACCACACACCGGCGTACGCGCCGATTCCCGCGTACGTCGCATGACAAAAACTCAACAGGCCCGTGGAACCGAGAAGCAGGTTGAAGGAAAGCGCAAGGATCGCGGCCGTGCCCATCTGCGTCATGAGCGTGAGCGCAGCATCGGACGGGAAACACCACGGCAGCACGCAGAGAAGCGCGGCAAAGGCGAACCACACGGCAGCACGGCGAGGCCACGATACGGTGCCGCACGGCGGTGCGTCGGCGATCACGTCGTCCATCACCCCTCCCTCACACCGAAAAGCCCGCGAGGGCGCCACAGCAACACGGCGACCATCAACAAATAGGGAACCGCCGGCGCGAGTTGCGCGACGCCGAGATGCCAGAGGGGCGCGATCGCATCACCGAACAGGGCCGTCGCCCCACGCATGCCCTGAGGCCACCATCGATCCAGCGTGGCATCGCTCGTGACCGCCCAGGTTTGCAGCAATCCGATGAGCAACGAGGCGGCGAACGCACCGCCCAGCGAACCAAGGCCGCCGACCACGACGACGACAAACACCACGCTGCCGACCGTTGCCGCCATGCCCGGCTCCGTGACCAGGACGTTGCCGCCGGCGGCACCGGCAAGCGCTGCCAGCGCGGCGCCCCATGCGAACACACCGGTGTAGAGAGACGGGACGTCGTATCCAAGCGCCTGCGTCATCGCCGGTTGGGACAGAGCCGCTTGCAGGATCAATCCCACGCGCGTCGCCCGCAATGCCACCCACACCATCGACGCGATGGCGCACGCCAGCCCCATCAGGAACAGCCGGTACGCCGGCACCGCGATCCCCGCCACATGGACAGGCGCCCCCTCGAGCGCCGCAGGCACGGCGTAGTCGACCGGCCCCCGGCCCCAGGCAAGCTGCACGAGTTCCACCACGATGTACGCCAGCCCGAAGGTGGCGAGCAACTCCGCCAACGCTCCGCGAACGCGCAAGCGCCGCAACACGGCCCGCTCGAAGAGCGCTCCCGCCACCCCGACGATCAGCGGCGCCACGATCAGTGCCGGCCAGAAGCCGAGCATCGACGACAACGCATAGGCGAAGTACGCGCCCAGCATGTAGAAGCTGGCATGCGCGAAGTTCAGCACGCCGAGCATGCTGAATATCAGCGTGAGTCCGCTCGAGAGCATGAACAGCAGCAAGCCGTAGCTCACGCCGTTCACGAGCACGAGGCCAGTGGTGGCACTCAGCAGATGCACTGCGTCTCCTTCGGAAAGCCAATGAAAGACGCGGCGCACGCGCCGCATCGAGGGGGAATTCAGGCTGACATTATAGAGGGGACGATGTCCCGGAAGCGCTCGGGATCGCCCGAAAAGCGGCGTCGATACTGGATTTCGGATAGCATCCGCCGGCCAATCGGATCTATCCGATGCCTCGCCGGCCCATGCCGACGCGATCACGGGAAATTCACGTCCCGACTTCGTAGCCGCGGAATTTCTCCCGCAGTTTGAGCTTGAGCATCTTGCCGGTCGCCGTGTGGGGAATTTCGTCGACGAACACGACGTCGTCGGGAATCCACCATTTCACGACACGCCCCTGATAGAACGCCAGCACATCCTCCCGGGTCAGCGTCGATCCTGGCTTGCGTACCACGACCAGCAGCGGCCGCTCTTCCCATTTCGGATGGCGAATGGCAATGCAAGCCGCCTCGTGAATGTCCGGATGCGCCATGGCCACATTCTCAACGTCGATGGAACTGATCCACTCGCCGCCGGATTTGATGACATCCTTGCTGCGGTCGGTAATCTGCACGTAGCCTTCGGGATCAATGGTCGCCACGTCCCCTGTCGGGAACCAGCCGTCGACGAGCGGCGACGTATCCGAACGGAAGTACCGGTCCAGCACCCACGGCCCGCGGGCATAGAGATCGCCGAACGCCTTGCCGTCCCACGGCAGTGCTTCGCCGTCCGGCGCCACGATCTTGAGGTCGACGCCGTAGATCGCCGTCCCCTGCTTTTCGAGAATGCGCTGCTGGTCGGACCCCGGCAGGTCGCGATGGTGCTTGCGCAGGTGGCACAGTGTGCCGAGCGGCGACATCTCGCTCATGCCCCACGCGTGAATGACGCGCACACCGTAGTCCTGCTCGAACGATTGCAGCATGGCGGGCGGACACGCCGAGCCGCCGATCACGGTTCGCTCCAGCGTAGAGAACCGCGCTCCGATCGACTTCACGTAGCTGAGCAGTCCCAGCCAGACGGTAGGCACGCCCGCCGAGAAGGTGACCCCCTCGGCTTCGAAGAGTTCGTACAGCGATTTGCCGTCGAGATCCTTGCCGGGGAACACGAGCTTCGCGCCGGTCAGCGCGCTGGAGTACGGCAGCCCCCAGGCATTCACATGGAACATCGGCACGACGGGCAGAACAGCGTCGCGCGCGGACATGCTCATGGCGTCGGGCAGCGACGCCCCGAAGGCATGCAGCACCGTCGAGCGATGGCTGTAGAGCACGCCTTTCGGATTGCCGGTCGTGCCCGACGTGTAGCAAAGGCCGGACGCCGTATTCTCGTCCATCGACGGCCATTCGAACCGGCCGTCTTCGGCGGCGACGAGCGACTCGTAGCAAAGCAACGGCAAGTCCGAAGCTGGCATGTGCGCTTCGTCGGTCATCGCGATCCAGCCCTGCACGCCGGGGCATTGCGCCGCGATGGTCTGCACCAGCGGCAGGAAATTGATGTCGAACGCGACGTAGCGGTCCTCGGCGTGATTGACGATGTAGGCGATCTGCTCGGGGAATAACCTTGGATTGACGGTATGCACCACGCTGCCCATGCCCGACACCGCGTAATACAGTTCGAGGTGCCGATACCCGTTCCACGCCAGCGTGCCCACGCGCTCGCCATCGCTCACGCCCAGACGGCGCAATGCCTGGGCCAGTCGACGCGCGCGCTGCTCGGCGTCGCGCCACGTGTAGCGGTGAATGTCGCCCTCGACGCGGCGCGAAACGATCTCGGTATCGCCATGGTGGCGGGCGGCATGGGCGAGCAGCGAGGAAATCAGGAGCGGCGCGGCCATCATCTGGCCGAGGAGCGGTGTTGCCATACGTCGAATCTCCAGAAAGGTCGGAAAAACCGGGATTACGGGGATACGTCTGGAACAGCGATCGGAAATGCCCGCGAACGCTTGGGAACGTTCGGAAGCGCCGGAAATTCGGCGTCGGCGCTCGATATGCGCGCCGTATTGTGATGTTCTGATTGGCACGCGGGATGCCTGCGAGTCAGCGCGCCGAGAATCATTTTTGACGCGAGGACGCGCCGGGTCAACGTCCATCGCTTGTGCGGCGCAGCACAGATCATGACCGCCAGTGTACGCAACCCGGCAGCACGCGATGGGCACCTCAAGTAGAATGTTTGTTCACCATCAGGAACGTCCCCAATGCCGGCCACCGAGCGCACCGCCACAGTTCCCGCCGCAGTATCCGATTCCCTGAAGCCGTTCGGACCGCTCCGTCTGATCAACCGCTTTGCGACGCTTGGCACGGAGTTTTTCACGCGTTTGCCCCCGCAACCCTTGCCCGCACCGTATCTCGTCGGCTTCTCGGCGGACGCCGCGCGTCTGCTCGGCTGGTCGCCGGATGCAGCGCGCGACCCAGAATTCCTCGCGACGTTTGCCGGCAATACGCCGCTGGCTGGCGGCGACCCGCTCGCGAGCGTCTATTCGGGCCATCAGTTCGGTGTCTGGGCCGGTCAGCTGGGGGACGGTCGCGCACTGCTGCTGGGCGAATCCGACGGCCCTGGCGGACGTTGGGAGATCCAGCTCAAGGGTGGCGGGCTCACGCCCTACTCGCGCATGGGGGATGGGCGTGCCGTGCTACGCTCCTCGATCCGCGAATTCCTCGGCTCCGAAGCGATGTTCCATCTCGGCGTGCCGACCACGCGTGCGCTATGCGTCGTCGGCTCGGACGCGCCTGTGCGCCGCGAGACCATCGAGACGGCAGCCGTGGTCACGCGTCTGTCGCCGAGCTTCATCCGCTTCGGGCACTTCGAGCATTTCTGGGCGGGCGACAAGTACGAGGCCCTGCGTCAACTCGCCGACTTCACCATCGATCATCACTATCCGCATTGCCGTGACGCGGCCAACGCTAACCCGTACCTCGCGCTGTTGAGCGCCGTGTGCGACGCGACAGCCGAACTGGTCGCGCACTGGCAGGCCGTGGGCTTCTGCCACGGGGTGATGAACACCGACAACATGTCGATTCTCGGCCTGACCATCGATTACGGTCCGTTCGGTTTTCTGGACGGTTTCAACGCACACCACATCTGCAACCATTCCGATACTCAGGGGCGCTACGCGTATCAAGCGCAGCCGAACGTCGCCTACTGGAACCTTTTCTGTCTGGCGCAGGCGCTGCTGCCACTGTTCGGCGAAGGCGAAGCGGCCATCGAACAGGCGAAGTCCGTGCTGCCCGTTTTCACGACCCGGTTTGCGGAAGAAATCGACCTTCGCATGCGTGCCAAGCTCGGCCTGCGCGAATCGCACGCCGACGATGAAGCGCTCATCAACCATTTGTTCAAGCTGATGCACGAGGGCCGTGTCGATTTCACGCACTTCTTCCGCACCCTCGCCACGCTCCGGATCGATAACCCGGACGCCGACGCGCCGCTGCGCGACATGTTTATCGACCGGCCCGGCTTCGACGCCTGGGCCGTCGACTATCGCGCCCGCCTGCGCCACGAGGCCAGCACCGACGCGAAGCGCGCCATTGCAATGCGGCTCGTCAACCCCAAATACATCCTGCGCAATCACCTCGCGGAAATCGCCATCCGGCGCGCCAACGAGAAGGATTTCTCCGAAGTCGAGACGCTCCTCAAGGTGCTCTCGCACCCGTACGACGAACAACCCGAATTCGAGCGCTATGCCGAGTTGCCGCCCGACTGGGCCGCTCAGCTGGAAGTCAGCTGCTCTTCTTGATATCAGGAGATTTGCATGAGCAAAGTGGAAAAAACCGACGCCGAGTGGCGTGCGCAACTCGACGACGTCGAATATCAGATCACGCGCCACGCCGCAACCGAACGCGCGTTCACCGGCCGTTACTGGGATCACTGGAAGGACGGCACGTATCGCTGCGTCTGTTGCGGCGCCCCGTTGTTCGCGTCGTCCGAGAAGTTCGACGCGGGCTGCGGCTGGCCCAGCTACTCGAAGCCGATCGAAGGCGCCGGCATCGACGAGGTCGCCGATTACAGCCACGGCATGGTGCGCGTGGAAGTGCGCTGCCAGAACTGCGACGCTCACCTCGGCCATGTCTTCGAAGACGGTCCGCAACCGACCGGCCTGCGTTACTGCATCAATTCCGCGTCGCTCAACTTCGAGGACAAGGACGGGAAGTCCGACAAGCCGACGCAGGACTGAGCATCGTCACCGCAACCGGTGCCCGGGTCGAGCACTTTTTACCGGGCTCCGCGTTGACGGCACCGACCGTTTGCACCATCACCCCCCCCCGGGCGGATGCTGCCGGGGGCCGCTTTCAAAAAACGACACTACGTCGCTGACGCACGGTGAAATGTCGTGAATTTGACGTTTTTCGCCTGGATTTTGCGTTTTTTGGCTTTAGGCTTGCGTCCACCTGACTTTTACTGGGAGCCCTCGTCATGTCCAAGAAATCCGAACGTCGTCTCACGCTTGCCCTCGCGGGCTCTCTGATCGCCGCCGGCGTCATGCTGAGCGCCCCCGCGCAGGCGCAAATCAACGTGCCGCAGGCCGGCGCCGGGGGCGCCACGGGCGGCGGCGTCGTCGCCCCGGCCGTCATGCCGCGTGCCGTGACCGTCGAACAGGCGCTGGCCGCGAAGCACGACCTCGAAGCCGTCATCGAGGGCCACATCGTTCAAAAGGAAAGCAAGCACGAGCATTACACGTTCCGCGACGCCGCTGGCAAAACCATCGTCGTGGACATCGACGACAAGTACATTCCGACCGGACGCGAAATTACCCCCGACACGCTCGTCCGGATCTGGGGCGAAGTGGATGTCCATCGTCTGAAGCCCAACGACATCGAGGTGAAGAAGATCGAGTTCGTGGACCGCAAGTAACGAATCGACCGTTGCATCGTTGCCATGCTCGCCGCCCGCCGTCGCGCGGGCGCCGCAATCTCGGCTTTCGGACCGTCGCCCATTCGCGGGCCGGGCCTTTGAAATATAATGCGGGTTTGCCCCCTGGCGTATCGCCTGGATGTGCAGAAATCCCCCGAAGCCCCCAAGCCGAGACTTCATGAAATTTCTCTTCGACCTGTTCCCGGTCATCCTGTTTTTCGTCGCCTTCAAATTCGCCGGCATCTACGTCGCGACCGGCATTGCGATCGTCACGACGATTGCGCAGGTCATCTGGATGTGGCTGCGTCATCGCAAGATCGAGCCCATGCAATGGGTCAGCCTGGCAATCATCGTGGTATTCGGAGGCGCGACCATGCTGCTGCACGACGAGACCTTCATCAAGTGGAAGCCCACGGCGTTGTACTGGCTCTTCGGCGTGACCCTGTTCGTTGCGGAACTGATGTTCGGCAAGAACCTGATTCGCGCGATGATGGAAAAGCAGATGGCGCTGCCCGAGAACCTGTGGCGTGCCGTGAACTTCAGTTGGGCGTTCTTTTTCCTTGCGATGGGCGCGCTCAATCTGATCATCGCCTATCACTTCTCCACCGATGCCTGGGTTAATTTCAAGCTCTTCGGCGGCATGGGCCTCATGGTCGTGTTCATCGTCGCGCAGAGCCTGTGGCTCGCGAAATACATCAAGCAGGACGAGTAACGACCGTCCGTCGTTCGTCAGGAAGCTATCGCCATGACCATGGAACAGCAAATCGAAGCGCGACTGAACGCCGCGCTCTCCCCGCTCGAATTCTCGCTCGAGAACGACAGTGCGCGCCACGCCGGTCATGCCGGTGCCGCGTCGGGCGGTCACTACAACGTGCGCATCGTCTCCGCGGCATTTACCGGACGTAACCGCGTTGCGCGTCACCGCCTGGTGTATGATGCGCTAGCCGATTTGATGCAGAACGGCATTCACGCCCTCGCCATCGTTGCGCTCGCCCCTGGCGAAGCGTGACTGCATGCGACGCGTCCCCCGTCGATTAACCTTGCCTTCGTCATTCGTTAGGAAAAACAGCATGGCATTGAAACTCGCCCGCACGGCATTGGCGCTCGGCGCCGCCGTGTCGCTGACCGCCGTCTCTCTCCCCGCCCTTGCCCAGAATGTCGCCGTCGTGAACGGTACGCCGGTGCCTGTGGCACGCGCCGACGCCATGGTGCGTGAAATGGTGCGTCAGGGCCAGCCGAACTCGCCGCAACTGCAACAACAGGTGCGCGAAGAACTGGTCAAGCGCGAAGTGCTCGCGCAAGCCGCGATCAGCAAGGGCCTGGCCTCGGATCCGGCCGTCAAGCAGCAGATCAAGCTCGCCGAACAAGGTGTCCTGATTCGCGCCCTGATTGCCGATTTCCAGAAGACTTCGCCGGTGTCCGACGCCGAATTGCAGGCACGTTACGACCAGTTGAAGAAACAGTTCGGCGACAAGGAATATCACGCCCGTCACATTCTGGTGCCGAGCGAAGACACGGCCAAGGACATCATTGCGAAGCTCAAGGGCGGCGCAAAGTTTGCCGACCTCGCCAAGCAGTATTCGAAAGATCCGGGCTCGGCCCAAAATGGCGGCGATCTCGACTGGTCACCGGCCAACGCCTATGTGCCCGAGTTCGCCGACGCCCTCCAAAAACTGCAAAAGGGCCAGTATTCGCAAACGCCGGTCAAGACGCAGTTCGGCTACCACGTCCTCGAACTTGACGATGTACGCGACGCGCAGATCCCGCCGTTGTCCGACGTCAAGCCGCAGTTGATGCAGCAAATGCAGGAGGAGAAGTTGCAAGGCTTCATCGACGGTCTCGAAAAGAAGGCCAAGATTCAGTAAGCGTTGCGCGCGCTGTATCGAAACGAGAATCCCGCCAGATGGTGGGATTTTCGTTTTCCGAAGCCTCAAAACGCTATGCGCAGCACCTTCGAGAACTGAAAACGTGCGCCGGAGGTGGTGCCCACCGCGTAATTCACCGCCACCTTCCGGCCTGTGTTCTCGCTGATCCAGGCCGCCGGTATGTCGAACACGTTGGCCCGTCCCGGCACGACACTCTGACGCTCCGTATCACGCACCACCACGCCAGCCCACCGGACCTGAACGGTGTGAGAACTCGTTGCCCCCGCGAACGACCACTTGCGCCACCTCCGCCCCCCGCCAGCGCGAGACAGATCGATAACGCAGCCCGCCAGCCGCTGGCGCCGCCCGGAGTCGCGACATGCCGAAATAACGAAACCATCATGGCAACACCTCGCCCTCGATCGCACCGCGCTCATTGGGCCACGTGCGATTCGCGGCGAACAACTGTCAACCCTGACAGGTCGAGGTGCCAAAAACGAAAAACCGCTTGCCCCTCAACAGGGCAAGCGGTTCATTCGTTGCAACGTTTGCGGGACAGGCTCGCCACTTTCGCGAAGCCTCATCCCGCGCCGCCGATCAGGCCATCAGGCCACCCAGCGGCGGGCGTTGCGGAACATACGCATCCACGGACTGTCCTCACCCCACTGCGCCGGTGCCCAGCTCATCTGGACCGTGCGGAACACGCGCTCGGGGTGCGGCATCATCACCGTGAAACGGCCATCACCGGTGGTCACGGCCGTCAGGCCGCGCGGCGAACCGTTCGGGTTGAATGGGTATTGCTCCGTCGGCTGACCGCGATGGTCGACAAAGCGCATCGCCGCAATCGCCTGATCGATGTTGCCCTGCTGACCGAAGTTGGCAAAACCCTCGCCGTGCGCAATCACGATCGGCAACTGCGAACCTGCCATGTCCATGAAGAACAGCGACGGTGACTCCAGGACTTCCACCTGCGTCAAGCGGGCTTCGTATTTCGATTGGTTGTACGTGAACTTCGGCCACGCAGCGGCGCCCGGAATCAGATTCGACAGGTTGCTCATCATCTGGCAACCATTGCAGACGCCCAGCGCGAACGTGTCGGCACGGTTGAAGAAACCGGCAAACTGCTCGGCCAGCGACGGGTTGAACAGGATCGTCTTCGCCCAGCCCTCGCCTGCGCCCAGCGTGTCGCCGTAAGAGAAGCCACCGCAGGCGACGAAGCCCTTGAACACCTCGAGCGAGTGACGGCCCGCGAGCAGGTCGCTCATGTGCACGTCGTACGCATCGAAACCAGCCTTGTCGAGCACGTAGGCCATTTCGAGATGCGAGTTCACGCCCTGTTCGCGCAGGATCGCCACCTTCGGGCGCACGCCCGTTGCGATGAACGGCGCCGCGACATCTTCATTCGCGTCGAACGTCAGCTTCGGCGACAGGCCCGGATCGCTGGTGTCGTTCAGGGCTTCGTATTCGGCATCGGCGGCCGCCGGGTTGTCTCGCAGACGTGCAATGCGCCAGCTCACTTCCGACCAGACGCGTTGCAGTTCGGCACGCGAAGCGCCGAAAATCTTCTTGGCGTCGCGGTAAATTTCGATGACGTCGGTCGTGTTCGGCTTGCCGATCACGTTCGTCACCGACGACAGACCGGCTTCGCGCAGCGTCTGCAACACGGCGTCGCGCTCCGAGGCGCGCACCTGAATCACACCACCGAGTTCTTCCGAAAAAAGCGCACGCAGCGTCTTGTCTTCGCGACGGCCCACCGTCTGCTTCGCCCAGTCCTTGGCATCGCCATAATCGGATTCGAAGCCGTCGTCGAGCGTGAGCATATCGACGTTGATCGACACACCGACGTGCCCGGCGAACGCCATTTCCGCGACCGTGGCGAACAGACCGCCGTCCGAACGATCGTGATACGCCAGCAGCTTGCCTTCGCGATTGAGCTTCTGGATCACATCGAAGAATCGCTGGAGGTCGGCCGGGTCATCCAGATCCGGCGTGACGTCACCGACCTGCTGCGTCACTTGCGCGAGGATGCTGCCGCCCAGACGATTCTTGTTGTGTCCGAGGTCGATGGCGATCAGCACCGTCTCGCCGGCGTCGGCGACCGAGCGCAGTTGCGGCGTGAGGTGCCGGCGAACATCTTCGACCGGCGCAAACGCCGACACGATCAGCGAGACCGGCGCGACCACATCCTTGGCGCGACCCGCGTCATTCCATTTGGTGCGCATCGACAGCGAATCCTTGCCCACCGGAATCGACAAACCCAGCGCCGGGCACAGTTCCATGCCGACGGCCTTGACCGTGTCGAACAGCGCCGCGTCTTCGCCCTCCGTGCCGCAGGCCGCCATCCAGTTGGCCGACAGCTTGATCCGGTCGAGCGACGCAATCGGCGCCGCTGCAATGTTGGTAATGGCTTCGCCAACGGCCATGCGCCCCGACGCCGGCGCGTCGATCACCGCCAGCGGGGTGCGCTCGCCCATCGTCATCGCTTCGCCGCGATAGCCGGCGTAATCCATCAGCGAAATGGCGCAGTCGGCGACGGGCACCTGCCACGGGCCGACCATCTGGTCGCGTGCGGTCAGGCCCCCCACCGTGCGGTCGCCAATGGTAATCAGAAACGACTTGCTCGCGACCGTCGGGTGACGCAGCACGGCGCGCGCGACCTCATCGAGCGAAAGCCCCGTGACGTCCACCGGCGGCAGTTGCTGCTTCACGCGCTTGACGTCGCGATGCATGCGCGGCGGCTTGCCGAGCAGCACGTCCATCGGCATGTCGACCGGGTCCGGCGATTCCGGATGCATCGGGTCGACGAGCTTCAATTGACGCTCGTCCGTGGCGATGCCAACGACGGCCACCGGACAACGCTCACGTTGGCAAATTTCCTGGAACGCCGGGAAGCTGTCCGGTGCGATGGCAAGCACGTAGCGCTCCTGCGCCTCGTTGCTCCAGATTTCCGCAGGCGACATGCCCGACTCTTCCAACTGGACCTGACGCAGATCGAAGCGCGCGCCCTTGCCCGCACCGTCGACCAGTTCGGGAAACGCATTCGAGATACCGCCCGCGCCCACGTCGTGAATCGACAGGATGGGGTTGGCTTCACCCTGGCGCCAGCACCAGTTGATCACTTCCTGCGCGCGCCGCTCGATTTCGGGGTTACCGCGCTGGACCGAATCGAAGTCCAGTTCGGCCGTGTTGGTACCGGTAGCCATCGAGCTGGCGGCGCCGCCGCCCATGCCGATGCGCATGCCCGGGCCGCCGATCTGAATGAGCAGCGTGCCGGCCGGCAAGTCGTGCTTGTGCGTGTGTTGTGCCGCGATGTTGCCCATGCCGCCGGCGATCATGATCGGCTTGTGATAGCCGCGCACGCGACCGCCCACGTTCTGTTCGTAGGTGCGGAAGTAGCCGCCCAGATTGGGCCGGCCGAATTCGTTGTTGAACGCCGCGCCACCGAGCGGCCCGTCGATCATGATTTGCAGCGGCGACGCGATGCGCTCCGGGCGGCCGTAGTCGGCACCGGTATCGCCGGGCTTGCGCAGCGACGGCGGCACGGCGACGTCGAGATCGTTTTCCCACGATTCGCGTGCGTCCGGCAGGGCCAGATTCGAGACAGTGAAGCCCGTCAGGCCCGACTTCGGCGTGGAGCCGCGGCCGGTCGCGCCTTCGTCGCGAATCTCGCCGCCCGCGCCGGTCGAAGCGCCCGGGAACGGCGAAATGGCCGTCGGGTGGTTGTGCGTCTCGACTTTCATCAGCGTATGCGTCAACTCGACGCTGCGGCCGTACTTGCCATCGGCACCGCGCGGATACCAGCGCTCGACTTCGGCGCCTTCCATCACCGAAGCGTTGTCCGAATATGCAACCACCGTGCCCTGCGGGTGCAACTGGTGCGTGTTCTTGATCATCTGGAACAGCGACTTGTCCTGTACCTGAGCGTCGATGGTCCAGTTGGCATTGAAAATCTTGTGGCGGCAATGCTCGCTGTTGGCCTGCGCGAACATCATCAGTTCGACGTCCGTCGGATTGCGCTTCAGGCTCGTGAAGGCGTCGACAAGGTAATCGATTTCGTCTTCGGCGAGCGCCAGCCCCAGATCGCGATTGGCCGACTCGAGCGCGCCGCGGCCTGCACCGATCACGTCCACCGTCTGCAACGGCTTGGCCGGCAGTTCGACGAACAGGGCTTCGGCATCCTTGCGCGTGGCGACGACCGTCTCGGTCATGCGGTCATGCAGCACCGCGGCCACGCGGGCGAGGACATCGGCCGGGAGCGACTTCTTGCCGCCCAGCAGTCCCGACTTCACACCGATCGTGTACTCGACGGCACGCTCGATACGGCGCACGTGATCGATGCCGCAGTTGCGCGCGATATCGGTGGCCTTGCTGGCCCATGGCGAAATCGTGCCCAGACGCGGAATCACCAGCAATTGATCGCCGACCGGCTCTTCGCGCACCGGTTCGCCGTAAGTGAGCAGACCCGCGACACGGGCCACGTCTTCGTTCGACAGCGCTTCGGCGCTGGCCACGAGGTGCACGTAGCGGGCATCGATGCGCACGATCGAACTGTCGATGGCTTGCAGGGTCTGCAAAAGACGTTGCTGGCGGAATTCGGAAAGCGCCAAGGCGCCGGCGAAGCAGGCAATGTGAGTCATGGAAGGACGGAAGGCGAGGCGTTCAAAACGCGGGGGAACGACAAACCGGGATTATACCCTGCTTACCCCGGGTTATACCCGAGTGTGAAGCGGGCATTCTGAGGGGTGTCCCGCCCTGTGAGGGCGTCTCTCTGGTAACCTATGCGCCCCGTATCCATCCGGTCCGCGAAACCAGGGTTCACGCGAATCCGGCCGGAATCCACCGCAATATGGCGGTTTGGGCGGTTTGTGCCGCTTAACCAGGCATGCGGCACGTCACAGAACGACACTAACAAGCGAACGAACGGGCGTTCGCCACACACCAGACGGTTGGGAATGAAGGTCATCGTTATCGGCGGCGGGGTCATTGGCACTTGTACTGCCTACTATCTGGCCGCTGCGGGGCACACGGTCACGCTCGTCGAGCGCAATAGCACGGTTGCGCAGGAAAGCAGCTTCGGCAATGCAGGCGTCATCGCGCCCGGGTATGTCACGCCCTGGGCGGCGCCCGGCATGCCGCGCAAGTTGCTGGGCTACATGTTCAGCGCCGCCAGTCCGCTCATTTTCCGGCCAGGCCTGTCCGCGGGCACGTGGCGCTGGGCGTCGCGCTGGCTGCGCGAGTGCAAGCTCGAGCGCTACCGCGCCAACCGCGAGCGAATGCAGCGTCTGGCGTTCTACAGTCAGCGTTGCCTGCACGAACTGCGCGAAAGCCATATTTTCGAATACGAACACACGCAAGGTTACCTGCAACTGTTCCGCACCGAACGCGAAATCAAGATGAACGAGCCGGCGCGCGCCATGCTCGCCGAGAACGAGGTGCCGCATCGCCTATTGACCGCGGACGAATGCCGCAAGCTCGAACCCGCGATTTCCATTGACGCGCAACTCGCCGGCGGCCTGCATCTGCCTCGCGACGAGACCGGCAACTGCCCGCTGTTCACCAAACGCCTCGCCCAGATCGCGCGTGAGCTCGGCGTGACGCTCATGACGGAGACGACCGTGCTGTCCGTGCGCCCGAACGTGGGGCGCAGCGGTGTCACGGCCGAGCTCGCAAGCAGCGCGCAGACCGGACAAGCGGGACAAGCTGGACAAACGACAGCACTCGAAGCCGACGCGGTGGTGATCGCCGCCGGCGTTGCCAGCACCTCCCTGCTGCGCCCGCTGGGCATCGATCTGCCGCTCTGGCCGATCAAGGGCTATTCGATCACGGTGCCGGTCAAGACCGAATTGTTCAGCCCGCGTATCGCCGTCATGGACGAGTCGTACAAGACGGCCATCACGCCGCAAGGCAACCGTCTGCGCATTGCCGGCACCGCCGAACTGGGCGATACCCAGCTCGTGCTGCGCGAGCGGGCCATCGCAACGCTCTATAAAGTGGCGACGGACTGGTTCCCGGGGGCCGGGAAGTATCGTGAGGCACGGGCGTGGGTCGGTGCGCGCCCGATGCTGCCGGATGGTCCGCCGCTGCTCGGCCCGACGCACCTGCCGGGCATCTTCCTCAATGTCGGTCACGGCTCCACCGGCTGGGCGATGGCATGCGGCTCGGGACGCGTGCTCGCCGATGTCATCTCCGGACAAACGCCGGACATCGATCTGAATGGGCTGACGCTGGCGCGATACGATCGCTGAGCCGAGTCTCCGACGGATTTTTCGGCAAATTCCGGGGAATTTCGATGGACTTCAACGGACTTCAACGAACTTCGACGGATTGCGATGGCACCCATGGCGTCGCGACGTCCATTGCCGGGGCAATCCGCGCGCTCGTGCTCGCTCATACTCGCTCATGATGCAATGCCACACGCGCGTCGGAAACCACCGACAGTCTGTCGGGATTCGCACTGGCAGGCATAGCGGCACTATCGCGGCATAATTCACGGATCGGTACGCAAACTATGGGCGTTCTGGGCGCGAAGGCGCCGAACGGTCCCGACACTGCGCGCACCGCCCTCGATTCCGGGAGCCCTGCCTGTCATGTCCGATTCCTTGAGCGCCGAAGGTGCGCCCGCCCCCGACAACGCCAGTCCGCCAGCTCGTCCGTCGGCATCGTCACCGTCCGTGGATAGCGTGTCGGCTTGTGCGAGCGCGACTGTCGCGCTCGATCTGCATCTGCCCGAAGCGCTGCGACGGACCGAGCGCGCCGCCGCCACGCGGCTCGCGCCCCACACGCTCATGTCCCGCGCCGGCACCGCCGTCGCCCATTGGCTCCATGGCCGTCTGCCCGCGCTGGCGAGTGCGGGACGACAACCGGTGCTGCTGCTCGCCGGCCCCGGCAACAACGGCGGGGATGCCTATGTCGCGGCGCGGGAATTGCATCGGCGCGGCGTGCTGGTGGACGTCTGGCAACTCGCACCGCCCACCACTCACGACGCGCGCTGGGCCTTGGCCGAGGCGCTCGCTGCCGGTGTGGCCGTGCGTCCGGCGCCGCACACGTGGCCGCAACCCGGCACTTACGCCTGGATCGTGGACGGCCTGTTCGGCATCGGACTCTCGCGCCCGCTCGAAGGCGCCGCCGCAACGCTCGTCGACAACATCGCATATGCCCACGCGCATGGCACGCCCGTGCTTGCCATCGACATCCCCAGCGGCCTGATCGCCGCAACGGGCATCGCCGACGGGCCGGTCATTCGCGCCAACGCCACGATAGCAATGCTCGGCGCCTGCCCGGGGTTGTTCACCGGCATCGGGCGCGACGTGGCCGGTCAGGTGCTGGTGGCCACCCTCGGCGCGCAAGACGTACCGGCGGCGTCCGGCGCGGGCCTGCTTTCGACGTCCGCGCCCGGCGCATTCGCCGCCCATCTCCCGAAGCGCCATCACGCGTCTCACAAGGGAAGTTACGGCTGCCTGGCGGTGATCGGCGGCCATGAGGGCATGGTGGGCGCGCCGATACTCTCGGCGCGCGCGGGATTGATGACCGGCGCAGGTCGCGTCTACGTCGGATTCGTCGCTCCTGACGCGCCGGCATGGGACCCGATGCATCCCGAACTGATGCTGCGTCACGCCCAGGGACTGGATCTCCCTTCGATGCAGGCGGTGGCCATCGGCCCCGGACTCGGAACGTCTGCCGCCTCGGCCGCATGCCTGTCGCGCGTACTCGCACTCGAAGACACCCCACTGGTGATCGATGCCGATGGCCTCAACCTGCTCGCCGCCGACCCGTCGCTCGCGCAGCGCGTGCGACACCGGGCAGGACCAACGGTGCTCACCCCGCACCCGCTGGAGGCCGCAAGGCTCACCGGCTGCGATGTCGCCCGCATTCAGTCCGACCGCCTGGCGTCGGCTCGCGCGCTCGCCATGCGCTTCGGCGCGACGGTCGTCCTCAAGGGCTCGGGCAGCATCATCGACGACGGCACGCGCGCGTGGATCAACACAACGGGAAACGCCGGGCTCGCGACCGCGGGCACGGGGGACGTGTTGACCGGTGTCATCGGCGCCCTGCTCGCTCAGGGCATGCCTGCGACGCAAGCCGCACTGGCCGCCGTCTGGCTGCATGGCAAGGCGGCCGAGCGTTGCGTCGAGCAGGGTGCCGGGCCAGCCGGTTTGACCGCGTCTGAACTTCTGCCCGCCATTCGTCACGAACTGACGACATTGGCCGATCCGGCCCAAACCGCCCGACGCCGCATTTCAGCGTGATTTCGCGGCGACTCCCGTTATACTTCGCTTTATCGAAATGGCCCTACCGCACATGCCGTACAAGACATCCGTTCGTTTGGATCAACTTCCCGCCTGGCGCACCTTGCTCGAGCACCGCGACGAGATCGCCGCGCAGCATATGCGCGACTGGTTCGCCGGTGCGGGCGCCAACGCGCGTGTCGAGAATTTCTCCCTTCACGCCGCTGGCCTGTATCTCGATTATTCGAAGAACCGCATTACGGACAAGACGCGCACGCTGCTCACGCACCTCGCGCGCGAGTGCCAACTGCCTGCCAAACGCGACGCCATGTGGGCCGGCGAACATGTCAACGTCACGGAGAATCGCGCCGCGTTGCACATTGCGCTGCGCGCGCCAAAAGGCGTGACATTTCGCGACACTGCCGGTGAAGTCAGCAGCGGCGTATGCGAAACGCTTGCGCGCATGCGCGACTTCAGCGAGCGCGTGCGCGACGGCCGATGGGTCGGCGCCACCGGCAAGCGCATCAAACATCTGATCAACGTCGGCATCGGCGGCTCGGATCTGGGCCCGCGCATGGTGTGCGATGCCCTCGCCGTCTACGGACGCGAAGACCTCTCGGCGCACTTCATCGCGAACATCGATCCGACCGAACTCGCCCGCACGCTGCCGACGCTCGACCCGCAAGCCACGCTGGTCGTTGTCTGCTCGAAGACGTTCACCACGCTCGAGACCATGACCAACGCCCGTACGATTCGCGCGTGGCTCACGGAAAACGGCGTTCCGCAAAGCGGTCTCGACAAGCATTTCGTGGCGGTATCGACCAACGTCGACGAAGCCATACGCTTTGGGATTCTCGGCGAGAACGTGTTCCAGTTCGGAGAATGGGTCGGCGGCCGTTATTCGCTATGGTCCTCGGTCGGACTCATCATCATGCTCTATCTGGGAGCACAGCATTTCGACGCAATGCTTGCCGGCGCCCACGCCATGGACGAGCACTTCCGGCATGCGCCGCTCGAAGCCAACATGCCCGTGCTGCTCGGCTTGCTGGGCATCTGGTATCGCAACTTCTTCGATGCGCAGACACTTTCCGTCGCGCCCTATACGGACGCTTTGCAAAAACTTCCGCCGTATCTGCAGCAACTGGACATGGAAAGCAACGGCAAGTCGGTACAGGTCGATGGCTCGCCCGTGTCCTGGCAGACCGCCCCGATCCTCTGGGGCGAGCCGGGCACGAACGGTCAGCACGCCTATTTCCAGATGCTGCATCAGGGCACGACGCTCGTGCCGGTCGACTTCATTGCGGTGCTCGAGCCGCAATACGACGAACCCGCCTATCTCGACCATCACCGCAAGCTGCTGGCGAACTGCTTCGCGCAAAGTGAAGCGTTCCTTCAGGGCGGTTCGATGGCAACGCCCGAACAGGCCGGCGGCCCGTTAGCCGCCCAGCGTCGCTTCGATGGCAATCGTCCGAGCAATACGCTGGTGATCGACAAGTTGACGCCGGAACGACTGGGAGCGCTGATTGCGCTATACGAACACAAAGTGTTCGTTCAGGCCGCCATTTGGAACATCAATCCGTTCGATCAATGGGGTGTGGAGTTGGGCAAGACGCTTTGCCGTGCGATCGAGCCGGAACTTGTCGATCCCGACTCGCTCAAGCCGGACGCTCACGACGCCTCGACGGCGTCGCTGATCCGTATCGCCGGCGAAGCGCTCAAGAAGCGCTGCTGACACCGGCTCGGCCGACGTCGCGGCGCAGACCAGGAAGGAGAAGCCTCGATGGCTTCTCCTTTTTCGTCTCAAACAGCCGCGCCGTTTACCACGCGCCCGCCCGCGAGGCGCACGGTCGCATCGCAACGCTGCGCGATGGCGAGATCGTGGGTTACGAGCACCAGCGTCGCCCCGCTCGCTTCGTTGAGCGAGAACATCAGATCGATGACGCGCTCGCCCGTCGCCGTATCGAGGCTACCTGTCGGCTCGTCGGCAAACAACACCGCCGGCTCGGTGACAAAGGCGCGAGCAAGTGCCACGCGCTGCTGCTCGCCACCGGAAAGTTGCTTCGGATAGTGCGTCAGCCGGGAGCCCAGTCCCACTTGCTCCAGTAATCCGAGGGCACGATTGCGCACCTCGCGTGTCTCACCCAACAACTCGAGCGGTAACATCACATTCTCGAGGGCGGTCAGATGCGGCATTAGCTGGAAGGACTGGAAGACGAAACCGACGGCCCCCCGTCGCAACGCGGCACGCCCTTCTTCGTCGAGCTCGCCCAGCGATCTACCCAACAGCGTGATGCTGCCGTCGGTCGCGGTGTCGAGTCCGGCCATCAACCCGAGCAGCGTGGACTTGCCGGAACCCGACGCGCCGACGATAGCCACGCTCTGGCCTTTCGCGACGCAGAAGTCGATATCCTGCAAAATGACCAGTTCACCGGTGGCGTCGCGCAACCGTTTGCCCAGACCCCGTACTTCAATAACGTTTTCGGAAAACGACATGGCAAGAAGAAGGTTCTTGAAATTGGCCGTATCGGCCTTCGTCGGCGGGTGCCTGCTCACAGGGACCGCGGCAAACGCGGCAAGTTCTGGCGCACCGGCGATCCTCGTCGTGGGCGACAGCCTCTCGGCGGAGTATGGCATTGCGCGCGGCGCCGGCTGGGTCAATCTGATGCAGCAGACGATCACGCAAAACGGATTCGATTATAACGTCGTCAACGCGAGTATCAGTGGCGACACCACCAGCGGTGGGCGCGCCCGCCTCGCCCCCCTGCTCGAACGTTATCGCCCGGTTGTCACGATCATCGAACTGGGGGGCAACGATGCCCTGCGCGGTATTCCGCTGGACCTGACGCGCAGCAATTTGCGAGAAATGATCGCAGCCTCCCGCAAAGCCGGCAGTCAGGTGATCGTGGTCGGTATGCGCATCCCACCGAATTACGGCCCGGACTACAGCGAGCAGTTCTTTGCGATGTTCTCGACGCTCGCCAAGCAGGAGAATACCGGCTATGTGCCGTTCCTGCTCGCCGGTGTCGCCGAGCACCAGGACTGGTTTCAGCAGGACCAGATTCACCCGCTCGCCAAGGCACATCCGCAGATCCTGCAAAATGTCTGGCCCACGGTGAAGCCGCTGCTCAAACCTGCCGGCAAACCGCCCGCCAAGGCGGTGAATGCACGAGCCTCGAAACCCGGCGCATAAAAAAAGCGGCCAACTGGGTTGGCCGCCCAGATTGCTGACAAACCCTCGCCAAGTGCGAGGGTTTTGTTTTTTAATAGCAGGATGCTAAAGATCCCGACGCCCACGCAGCACGAACTCGAGATGGTGACGCTCGAGGAACTCGTGCCGAAGGACCACCTGCTGCGCCAGATCGAGGCGGCGGTGGATTTCGAATTCATCCGCGAAAAGGTCGCGCACCTGTACTGCGCAGACAACGGTCGTCCGGCGCTCGATCCGGTGGTGATGTTCAAGCTGCTGTTCATCGGCTACCTGTTTGGGGTGCGCAGTGAGCGGCAGTTGATGCGCGAGGTCCAGGTCAACGTCGCCTATCGGTGGTTCGCCCGGTTTCGGCTGACCGACAAGGTGCCGGATGCGTCGACGTTCTCGCAGAATCGCCGCCGACGCTTCACGGACACGACGGTGTATCAGGAAATCTTCGACGAGATCGTGCGCCAGGCGATGGGCCGTGGTCTGGTCGATGGCCGTGTGCTGTACACCGACAGCACGCACCTGAAGGCCAATGCGAACAAGAACAAGTTCGACGTGGTAAAGCTGGAACAGACGCCTGCGGCCTATCTGGAGAAGCTCAATGCGGCAGTGGATGCGGACCGGGCCGCGCATGGCAAGAAGCCGCTGAATCGGGACGACGATGAGCCGCCGTCGAGCAAGGACACCAAGATTAGCCGGACCGATCCGGACAGCGGCTACATGGTGCGGGACGACAAGCCGAAGGGCTTCTTCTATCTGGACCACCGCACGGTGGACGCCAAGCACGCGATCATTACCGATACGCATGTGACGCCGGCCTCGGTGCACGACAGCCAGCCGTATCTGGAGCGGCTGGATCGACAGCGCGAGCGCTTTGAGTTCAAGGTGGAAGCGGTGGGGCTGGATGCTGGCTACTTCACGCCAGCGGTGTGCCAGGGGCTGGAGGAGCGGGAGATTGCCGGGGTGATGGGCTATCGCACGCCGAACCACAAGCCGGGGCTGTTCTACAAACGGCAGTTCCAGTACGACGCGTACCGCAACGAGTACGTGTGCCCGCAGGGACAGGCGCTGCCGTACAGCACGACTAACCGGCTCGGCTATCGGGAATACAAATCCGATGCTCGGATATGCCGGTGCTGCCCGGTACGAGCACAGTGCACGAACAGTGCCAACGCGGTGAAGGTGGTGACGCGCCACGTCTGGGAGCGCGCCAAGCAGCGGGTGGACGCGAGGCGGCTGAGCGAGTGGGGACGACGCATTTACGCGCGGCGCAAGGAGACGGTGGAACGCAGCTTTGCCGATGCCAAGCAACTGCATGGGCATCGCTATGCGCGCATGCGCGGGCTGCGCAAGGTGGCCGAGCAGTGCTTGTTGGCTGCGGCGGCGCAGAACATCAAGAAAATTGCGATGCTGGTGGCGCGCCTACGGGCGCGTTTAGGCGAGCGTTCGTACCTCTGGCGCCCGTTTCGGTGGCTCATGAGCGTCCTGAGGGCTTGTCTCTCAATGTGCGCGCCCTTACGCTGCCCATTCGCCCTTGCCTAAAAGATAAAACCCCTCGCTCCGAAAAACGAGGGGTTCGTCAGCAATCTGAGCGGCCAACTGGGTTGGCCGCCTTTGTTCTTGTGACTCGGTAGTCGCTTCGCGCTGGCCGGGGGCAGGTTACCCCCGCGTTCAATCGTTGACCTTGATCGCCGCGTCAACCGCTAACCGTGCGGTCCGTCATCAGTTCGCCGACCCCTTGGTCACGTCGTTCACGATCTTCACCTTCGAACTTGCACGCAGATCGCCCAGCCAGGCATTCCACTCCGCCTGCGCTGCCAACTGGCTCAACTGCTGCGCTTCGGCGGCCAAACGCTGCGGATCCTGAGCGCTCGACTGCGATACCTTGCTGATGCGATAAACCGCGTAGCCCTGTCCTTCGCCCAGCGCCACACCGACGTAGGCCGGCAGCTTGCTCGTATCGGCACTGAAAATGGCTGTCACCGCGGCCGGGGCCAGCTTGCCTGGATTGTCGCGCGAGACGGTCTGCGCGGCACCGAACGCAGCGTCGCCACCCTTCTTGAGCGCGTCAAGCTTGGCCTCACCCGCCTTCTTCGATGCTTCCGCGGCGAGATCAGCGGTCGCCTTCTGCCTGACCTGTGTTTCGATCTGCGCCAGCGGCGGCGTTGCCGCCGGATGGTAGGTGACGACGTGCGCCGACACCAATACGCCCTGACCGACGTCCACGGCTTCCGTGTTGCGCTTGTTCTTGAGCGCCTCGTCACCGAACACGGCCTTGAGCAGTTTCTCGTTGCCGAGCGGGCTTTGCGCGAGTGCGGGATCCGGCGTGCGCGTGACCTTCGCTGTCTGTAACTTCAGGTTCAGCTTGTCGGCCACCGGTTGCAGGCTGTCCGGCTGCTCATACACGGCGTTCGTGAACTGGTCGGCGAGTTTCGCATAGCCCTTTGCCGCTTCCTGCTGACGATACTGATCCGCCAGTTGCGCCTTCACTTCGTCGAACGATTTGGTCTGCGCCGGCTTGATGCCCGTGAGCTTGATGATGTGGTACCCGAAGTCGCTCTTCACGACGTCGCTGATGTCGCCCTCTGCCTTGAGCGAGAACGCGGCGTCCGCGAACGGTTTGACCATCGCATCGCGGGCAAAGAAACCCAGATCGCCACCGTTGGCCTTCGAACCCGGATCTTCCGAGTTTTCACTGGCCAGCCTGGCAAAGTCGCTCGGGTTCTTCCTGATCTGCGCGAGGATGGCATCGGCCTTGGCCTTCGCCTTGGCGTGATCGGCAGGCGAGGCGTCTGCCGGCGAAGCAATCAGAATGTGCGACGCGCGACGCTCTTCCTGCGTCGTGTATTGCTTCAGATTGTCGTTGTACATCTTGCGCAATGCGTCGTCGCTCGGCGCCGCCTGCGCCGATGCCGGCATAGCCTTGGGATCGAGCACCACATATTGGATCTCGGCCGACTCCGGTATCTGGAAGTCGGCCTTGTGCGCGTCGTAATACGCCTGGAGCTGTTGCTCCGTCGGCACGATCTTGCCAGCGTAGTCCGAGAGCGGGAATTCGATTGCGGCGACTTCCCGTTGTTGCGAACGCAGTTGGGCGAAACGCTCCAGCACCGTCTTGGGCAGCATTGCGCTGGCCTGAACACTCGACGGCAGTTGGTTCGAAGCCAACTGGAAACGAATTTGCGCTTCGAGGCGCTGCGGCGTCAGGTTCTGCGCCGACAGGAGCTGCTCGTAAGCCGCCTGATCGATGGAGCCGTCGGCACGGCGCAATTGCGCGATGGCGGGAATGGCCAGCAGGGCTTCGCGCACCTGCGCGTCAGGCACCGACAGATTTTTCTTGAGCGTTTCCTGCGCGAGCAGCTTTTGCTGAATCAGATTGTCCAGCACAGCGCTGCGCATCTCCGGCGTGTTGATCTGACTGGCATCGACCGCACCGCCGAACATCTGCTGCATCCGTTCGGTTTGCGCACGCAACGTACCGTCGAACTCCTGCCGCGTCACGGTCTGGTCGCCGACCTTGGCAATCGTGCCGGCGTCCGAAGCATACTCCTGCCAGCCATGCACGCCAAACACCACGAACGACGGCACGATCAACACCGTCAGGAAGATGAGGACCAATCGTTGATGACGGCGAATGAAGTCGAACATACGAAATCGGAAGAGTCGTCTGGATGCGTTTTATGACGCCATATGGCAAAAAAGGCGAACCGAAGTTCGCCTTTTCACAATTTGGCGGAGCGGACGGGGCTCGAACCCGCGACCCCCGGCGTGACAGGCCGGTATTCTAACCAACTGAACTACCGCTCCCCAAGATCTGGAACTGGTGGGTGCTGAGGGGTTCGAACCCCCGACCTACGCCTTGTAAGGGCGCCGCTCTACCAACTGAGCTAAGCACCCGTTCCTGATTTTGTCTTGTCTTACTGCCTCCTGCCGAAGCAGGAAAGCTCGTTAGTTTACATTATCTTTGAGATCTTTGCCAGGGCGAAATTTCGGAACTTTGGCCGCCTTGATCTTGATGGCCTCGCCAGTGCGCGGATTGCGGCCCGTGCGGGCGGCGCGCTTGTTGACGAAGAAAGTCCCAAAGCCAACCAGCGTCACATCGTCACCCTTCTTCAGCGCTTTCTTTACTGCCCCTACGAATGCGTCAAGTGCTCGTCCGGACGCAGCTTTCGAAATGTCTGCCTGTTCCGAGATGTGATCGATCAGTTCCGTCTTATTCACTGTAACCCCCTTGCAAGGATAGTAGGCGATTGAGCCGCGGAGGCGCTCTTTACGCGCCTTGACATTGATCTGAGAGGTCCGCTGGCTTTGCCATTAGACAAGCCGCAAACCCTGATGTCAAGCCGTTTTGCGGCCGTCGGAGCGCACCGGAAGCACACCTGAATCCGGGCTTGCCGGACGCCATTTTCAACCACTTCGAGTGAACAAAAAAAAGCCCGGGGAAAACCCCGAGCTTTTTGCCGCTTTTGCGCCGTGCCTTGTCGGGCGACGCTCAACCTTCCACGCCTCGCCCGACGAACATCACACTCAGTGCTTGATGACGTCCTGCTTGCCGCCCGCATCGGTGTTCGGCGTAACAGGCGCTGCCTTTGCTTCTTCTTCCGGCAACGGCGTCGGTGCATGCTCCAGCGCCAGTTCCAGCACCTTGTCGATCCAGCGCACCGGCACGATTTCCAGCGCGTTCTTGACCGTGTCGGGAATCTCTGCGAGATCCTTCACGTTCTCTTCCGGAATCAACACGAGCTTGATGCCACCCCGGTGAGCCGCAAGCAACTTCTCCTTGAGGCCGCCGATCGGCAACACTTCGCCGCGCAGCGTGATCTCACCCGTCATCGCCACATCCGCACGCACCGGAATACCGGTGAGCACCGACACAAGTGCAGTGGTCATCGCGATACCGGCGGACGGGCCGTCCTTCGGCGTCGCGCCTTCCGGCACGTGAATGTGGATGTCCTTCTTCTCGAACTGCTCGTCGGTCACGCCGAGTCGACGTGCGCGCGAACGCACCACCGAACGGGCCGCTTCGACCGACTCCTTCATCACGTCGCCGAGCGAACCCGTGCGGATGATGTTGCCCTTGCCCGGCATCAGCGCAGCTTCGATGGTCAGCAGATCGCCGCCCACTTCCGTCCACGCCAGCCCCGTGACCTGGCCGATCTGGTTTTCCTTCATGGCCAGACCGAAGTCGAACTTGCGCACGCCCAGGAAGTTGTCGAGATTGCCCGCATCGACCTTGATCGATGAGCCCTCGACCTTCTTGAGCAGCAACATCTTCACGACCTTGCGGCAGATCTTCGAGATCTCGCGCTCCAGCGAACGAACGCCCGCCTCACGCGTGTAGTAACGGATGATGTCGCGAATTGCGGCTTCCGTCAGATCGATCTCGCCTTCCTTCAGCCCGTTGTTCTTCTTCTGCTTCGGCAGCAGATAGCGCTGGGCGATGTTGACCTTTTCGTCTTCCGTGTAACCCGACAGGCGAATCACTTCCATACGGTCGAGCAGCGGCGCCGGAATGTTCAGCGAGTTCGACGTTGCCACGAACATCACGTCCGACAGATCGAAGTCGACTTCGACGTAATGATCCGAGAACGTATGGTTCTGTTCCGGATCGAGCACTTCGAGCAGCGCCGAACTCGGATCGCCACGGAAGTCCATGCCCATCTTGTCCACTTCGTCGAGCAGGAACAGCGGGTTACGCACGGCAACTTTCGACAGGCTTTGCAGAATTTTGCCGGGCATCGAGCCGATGTAAGTGCGACGGTGACCACGAATCTCGGCCTCGTCGCGCACGCCGCCCAACGCCATACGCACGAACTTGCGGTTCGTCGCACGCGCGATCGACTGGCCGAGCGAGGTCTTGCCCACGCCGGGGGGCCCGACGAGGCACAGGATCGGCGCCTTGACCTTGTCTACGCGCTGTTGCACGGCAAGGTACTCAAGGATACGTTCCTTGACCTTTTCCAGGCCGAAGTGGTCTTCGTCGAGCACCTTCTCGGCATTCGACAGGTCGTTGTTCACCTTGCTCTTCTTGCGCCACGGCAGACCGACCAGCGTGTCGATGTAGTTGCGCACGACGGTCGCCTCCGCCGACATCGGCGACATCAGCTTGAGCTTCTTGAGTTCGGCATCGGCCTTCTTCTTGGCGTCCTTCGGCAGATGCGCGGCCTTGATACGCTTCTCGAGTTCTTCGAGATCCGCGCCCTCTTCGCCTTCGCCCAATTCCTTCTGGATCGCCTTGACTTGCTCGTTCAGGTAGTACTCGCGCTGGCTCTTTTCCATCTGGCGCTTGACGCGGCCGCGGATACGCTTTTCGACCTGAAGGATGTCGATCTCGCTTTCGAGCTGCGCGAGCAGATGCTCAAGGCGCTCGATGACCGGAAACATCTCCAGAATCTTCTGCTTCTGCTCAAGCTTGAGCGGCAGATGCGCAGCGATGGTATCCGCCAGACGACCGGCTTCGTCGATGCCCGACAGCGAGGTCAGGATCTCCGGCGGGATCTTCTTGTTGAGCTTCACGTATTGATCGAACTGCGCCACGATCGCACGGCGCAGCGCCTCGGATTCCGGCGAGTTGCCGTCATCCGGTTCGAGCGGCATGACTTCCGACGTGAACTGGGTCTCCTCTTCGTCCACACTCAGCGTGCGGGCGCGTTGAATCCCCTCGACCAGCACCTTGACGGTGCCATCGGGCAGTTTGAGCATTTGCAGGATGTTCGCCACGCAACCGATCTCGTAGAGATCCTTGGCCGTGGGCTCGTCCTTGGCCGCCGCTTTCTGCGCGACCAGCATGATGTGCTTGCCACCCTCCATCGCGGTTTCAAGCGCTTTAATCGATTTCGGACGCCCCACGAAAAGGGGAATCACCATGTGCGGAAACACGACCACGTCGCGCAGAGGCAACAGGGGCAGTTGAATCGCTTCGGGCGGGAGGATTTGGGTGCCTGACATCTCGTTCCCCATATTTAACGATACCGTTGTGTTCCAGCTAATTGAGGCCGCCGGCGCGAATTACAAGGGGCGGGAACCGCCCTTTCGCCGACAAGTTGCACCACTCGGGGTTTCATTGCCCGTGGCATTAGTATGAAGGAAAAAAAGCCGTCCATGTTTCCATGAACGGCTTGGTATAGCCCTAAGTTGACCGTTCAATTGGAACCGGCAACCTTGGGCGACTCCTGATAGATCAAAAGCGGCTTTCCGTCGCCGCTGATCGCGTTTTCGTCCAGGATCACCTTGGTCACGCCCTTGAGCGACGGCAGCTCGTACATCACTTCCAGCAGCGCTTGTTCGATGATCGAACGCAAACCGCGAGCCCCGGTCTTGCGCTTGATGGCCTTGCGCGCCACCGCGTGCATGGCCGCCGGGCGAATTTCCAGTTCCACGCCTTCCATCGAGAACAGGCGCTGATATTGCTTGACCAGCGCGTTCTTCGGTTCGATCAGAATCGTCACCAGTGCGTCTTCGTCAAGCTTGCCCAACGTAGCAACCACCGGCAGACGACCGATCAGTTCCGGAATCAGACCGAACTTGATCAGATCTTCCGGCTCGACGTCGCGCAGCAGTTCACCCGCATCACGCTCTTCACCGGTCTTGACGGTCGCGCCGAAACCAATCCCCGTCTTTTCGGTACGGTTCATGATGATCTTTTCGAGACCGTCGAACGCGCCGCCGCAGATGAAGAGAATGTTGGTCGTATCGACCTGGATGAAGTCCTGATTCGGATGCTTGCGCCCGCCCTGCGGCGGTACCGACGCCATTGTGCCTTCGACCAGCTTGAGCAGCGCCTGCTGCACACCTTCGCCCGACACATCGCGCGTAATCGACGGGTTGTCCGACTTGCGGCTGATCTTGTCGATCTCGTCGATGTAGACGATACCCTTCTGCGCCTGCTCGATCTCGTAATTACAGTTTTGCAGAAGCTTCTGAATGATGTTCTCGACGTCCTCCCCCACATAACCGGCCTCGGTCAGGGTGGTGGCGTCGGCAATCACGAACGGCACATTGAGCAAACGCGCAAGCGTTTGCGCGAGCAGTGTCTTGCCCGAACCGGTCGGCCCGATCAGCAGGATGTTGCTCTTGGAGAGTTCGACCTCGTCGCGCTTGTCGCCGAGGTGCTTCAATCGCTTGTAATGGTTGTAGACCGCCACCGCCAGAATCTTCTTGGCGCGGTCCTGACCGATCACGTACTGATCGAGACTCTCACGGATTTCCTGCGGGGACGGCAGATCGGACTTGGCGCCGCTGCCGCTCTCGTCCTCGGCCGCTGCGGCCTCGTCGCGAATAATCTCGTTGCACAGATCAATGCACTCGTCGCAAATGAACACGGACGGACCTGCGATGAGCTTCTTGACCTCGTGCTGGCTCTTTCCGCAGAAGGAGCAGTAGAGCAGCTTTTCGCCGTTGGAAGTGCTTTTTTTATCCACCATATCTGTGTCAGCCTGCTAGCAATTTGCGCCCCGGTCGTCCCCCGCCGGGGCGGCAAACGCGGCATACGTGAATCCCATTGTAACGCCATGCTGTACGAGCGTGTGGCCCACTCGCGACAGCCATAAATTCCCTTTTACGACAAAGACTTGGCGCGATCACCCTGCTTCCCGAAACGAAAACGCCTGGTGTCGCGCCAACGATTTTGCCGTCAGACGCCCCGAATTCGAGACCGAATCAGGGACGCTTTTCGAGCACGCGATCGATCAACCCGTACTCGACGGCATCAGCCGCCGACTTGAAGTTGTCACGATCGGTGTCGCGCGCGATCACTTCGAGCGACTGGCCCGTGTTCTCCGCCAGCAGACGATTCAACCGGTCCTTGAGCAAAAGGATTTCCCTGGCGTGAATCTCGATGTCCGATGCCTGACCCCGCGCGCCGCCCAGCGGCTGGTGAATCATGATGCGCGCGTTCGGCAAAGCGAAACGCTTGCCCTTCTCGCCCGCGGCGAGCAGGAATGCGCCCATGCTGGCAGCCATGCCCAGGCACAGCGTCGAGACCGGCGGCTTGATGAATTTCATCGTGTCGTAGATCGCCAGGCCCGCCGAGACGGAACCGCCCGGCGAGTTGATGTACATCGAGATTTCCTTATCCGGATTTTCGCTCTCGAGGAACAGCAATTGGGCGACGACGAGGTTGGCGCTCTGGTCGTTGACCTCGCCAACCAGGAAAATGATGCGCTCCTTCAGGAGACGCGAATAAATGTCGTAAGCGCGCTCCCCACGACCACTTTGCTCGACGACCATCGGCACGAGGCCGAGGCCTTGCGTGTCGAGAGCGGAGTTGTGCGTCTGGGAGGCGAGTTGGGCGAGCAATTCGGAACGGGTAATCATATCGGTTCGACCCTTCTATCGAGATGGTTTTGCGCGCCGCAAGGTGGAGGCCCGAAGGCCATTTGGAAAAGAACCGCCACGGCCTTGCGGCCGCGGCGGTTCAGTCGGTCGTGTCGCAGTCGATCAGCCTTGCGTATTGCCGGCCAGTTCTTCGAAGCTGACCTGCTTGTCGGTCACCTTGGCCTTGCCCAGGACGAACTCGACAACGTTGTTCTCGACGACGAAACCTTCCATTTCCGCCATGCGCTGCTGATCGCCATAGTACCAGCGGACGACTTCTTGCGGGTCTTCGTAGCTCTTCGCAAACTCCTCGACTTCGGCCTTGATCTGCTCCGGCTTCGCTTGCAGGTCGTTCTGCTTGACCAGCTCAGCCAGAATCAGGCCCAGCTTCACGCGACGCTCGGCTTGTTCCTTGAACATTTCAGCCGGGATCGGCACGTTGCCGGCGTTCGGCACGCCACGCTGCGCGAGGTCCTGACGCGCCATCGCGACCAGGCGCTCCTGATCCTGAGCGATCAGCGCGTTCGGCACGTCCAGTTCCGAGACCGAGATCAAAGCGTTCATGACCTGATCCTTGAGGAGCGCCTGCGTGCGGCGCTTCACTTCGCGCGACAGGTTTTCCTTGATGTCGGCGCGCATCTTTTCGATGCTACCGTCGGCGATGCCGAGCGACTTGGCGAACTCTGCATCGACTTCCGGCAGGTGGGCCCACTCGACCTTCTTGAGCGTGACGGTGAACGTGGCGGTCTTACCCGCGACTTCCTTGCCATGGTACTCGTCCGGGAACTTGAGTTCGAATTCCTTCGACTCGCCGACCTTCAGACCCAGCGTTGCCTTTTCGAATTCCGGGAGCATACGGCCTTCGCCCAGCACGAACACGAAGTCTTCGGCGCTGCCGCCCGCAAACGCTTCGCCGTCGATCTTGCCGACGAAGTCGACGGTCACGCGGTCGCCGTCCTTGGCTTCGACCGAGCCGCCGTCGCCATGGGCGCCGGCTTCGCCGCGCACGTGGTAGTGCACGCGCTGCTTGCGCAGGATGTCGATGGTACGGTCGATCTCGGCTTCCGAGACCTCCGTCGTGGTGCGGCTGACTTCAGCCGTGCTCAGATCGCCGATCTTCACTTCCGGATAGACTTCGAACGTGGCGTCGAACGCATATTCGGTCTCAGCGGCGTCAGCCTTCGGGGCGAAGCTCGGCTGGCCGGCAACGCGCAGATCCTGTTCCTTGCTCACTTCGAAGAATTGCTGGCCGACCTTGTCGCTGACGACTTCGGCTTCGACCTGACCACCGTACTGCTGGGTGACCATCTTCAGCGGCACCTTGCCCGGACGGAAGCCCGGCATGCGAACCGTCTTCGACAGTCGCTGAATGCGCGTCGCGACTTCTTTTTCGACGTCCTGCTTGAGCAGGGTGATGGTAAAGCGACGCTCGAGCTTGCCGAGGTTTTCAACAGCGATAGTCATGAGGATATTCGTCCATCCAGAGGGTCGTTCTGTGTTGCGGTGAGGGAGTGCCGCAAGCGAACCCTGTCAGTTAATCAACCTTGGGCCGGTACCGACGATGCGACGCCGGCTTCCCTCCGCACCCGACAAATCGGGTTAGCGCCAAAACGGTCTTGCACACAAAGCGGAACATTTTAGCAAACTATTGTCCGGCACCGAGACTTTCCGGCGCGAACGCACCGAAATCAGACCTCTCCACCCCTGCGCCGGTTCAACCCGCCGCATTCACCGCGCCCTCGGACGCAACCCCCATGAAGGCCGCGCCCCGCTTCGCGAAACCGCGCTTTAGAGGGCAACGTCCACAAAAATACCTTGGGGCACCCCCGCTTACCGCCTAGCATTCAATCGAACGTTTGAATGAAACAGCGGTTCTTTGCGATGGCGTGGCCGTTCGCCACGTCTCACTGGAGGTTCGTCGTGAATCCTCGCGTCTCGGCCGGCCGCCAAGCCGGCGACACCAAACTGCGCATTCTCGATGCCGCAGAAGAGTTGTTCATCGAATTCGGCTATGAGGCAATGTCCCTGCGGCAAATCACGTCGCGCGCAGAGGTCAACCTGGCCGCCGTCAACTATCACTTCGGCAGCAAGGAGACATTGCTCCAGGCCATGCTCTCGCGCCGGCTCGACCGGCTCAACGACGAGCGTCTGGCGCTGCTCACCCGTGCCGAATCGGCCTGGCCGGCACCGCAACTGACCTGCGAGCACGTGCTGGGCGCCATGTTCATCCCGGCGCTCGCCATCTCCCACCACCGCGACATCGGCGGACCGGCGTTCCTGCGCCTGCTCGGGCGCGTCTATGCCGATCCGTCCCCTTTTATCCGCGACTATCTGCAACAGCACTACGCGCCCGTCTTCGAGCGGTTCTTCGAAGCCTTTGCGCGCGCCCTTCCCGAGTTGCCGCGCCAGGAACTTGGCTGGCGCCTTCACTTTGCCCTGCAAGCGCTCTCGGGTGTCCTCGCGAGCAGCGATACCTCGCGCCTGATCGACACCTTCGCGCAAGGTCAGGCCATGGGCGACCTGCAAGTGGTGGCAAGGCTTACGGCTCTCATGGTCGCGGCGCTCAAGGCGCCGATGCCCGGCGACGCGCAACTCGCGAGTTTTGCCGCGGTATTCGCGCTGGCCAAGGACGCGGACGTCACGCCGCCGCGCGAGGCAGGCCAGGTGTCGGGCGCCCCGGCACCGCAGGCGAACGACGACGGGCCGGTGGGTGGCCGGTCGCTCGCCAGCGCCTGAGGCCGGCAAGTCCTCGCCTCGGCAGGAGCCGTACCTGGGCTCGACGTACGCGGCACGCCCATGCCGTCCCGATTCGGGTGTGGCGTGCGTCGTCGGGGCACGAGGCATGGCCGCGCGGTTGCCGCGCGCTTTCGCAACTCGACGCTTTACTCGAATTTCCGGCGCACCAATACGTCGCCGAACGATCCAATAAAAACGCCATCACTGGCACGAACGGCGCACAACGCCTGCGAAAAACCGGCAGATGGCAAGTGGTTGACAGTCCCGGCGAGCCCCGGCGGCGCCGTTGTCCGGCGCAGCGTTGCGCGTTGCGCATCACGCGGCTCAGCTCCGATGACGTGCAATTTCCGTCCGATGTCGCCTGCCGGGACGCCGAACCAAGGGAGGAGAAAATGATAGCCGTATGGATTCTCGCGTTTGTCGTGGGCGTGAGCGCCCTGCTTTTGTATCGCGCGCATGCCTGGCAATGGCTGCTCGCGACCGTGCTCTGGGTCGGCGCCGGCGCCACGCTCGGACTGACCGGAACGATCGCGACTGCCGTCCTCAGTGTCGTTTTCGTGATTCCCGCCTTGATCCTCAGCATCGGCCCGCTGCGCCGCGCGTGGGTTACGGCTCCGATGCTCGTCAAGTTCCGGACCATCATGCCGGAAATGTCGGACACCGAAAAAGATGCCATCGAGGCCGGCACCGTCTGGTGGGACGCCGATCTCTTTTCCGGGCAACCCGACTGGAAGAAATTCACGGCATTGCCCGCTCCCGCGCTTTCCGCCGACGAGCAAGCCTTCATGGACAATGAGGTCGAGCACCTGTGCGACCTGTCCAACGACTGGGAAAGCACGCAGGTCTGGCAAGACCTGCCGCCCAAGGCCTGGCAGTACGCCAAGGACGCCGGCTTTCTCGGCATGATCATTCCCAAACGCTACGGCGGCCTCGAATTCTCGGCCTACGCGCACTCTCAGGTCGTGATGAAGCTCGCGTCGCGCTGCTCGGCTGCCGCCGTCTCGGTCATGGTGCCGAATTCGCTCGGTCCGGCCGAATTGCTGCTGCATTACGGCACCGAAGCGCAAAAGAACTACTATCTGCCCCGCCTTGCCAAGGGCGAAGAGATTCCGTGCTTCGCCCTCACCAGCCCTTACGCCGGTTCCGACGCCGCCGCCATTCCCGATGTCGGCATCGTATGCCGGGGCGTGCACGAGGGGCGCGAAACGCTCGGCTTTCGCGTCACGTGGAGCAAGCGCTACATCACGCTCGGCCCCGTCGCGACCGTGCTGGGCCTCGCCTTTCGCGCGCTCGATCCGGACCACCTGCTGGGTGAGGACGACGAACCCGGCATCACCTGCGCATTGATCCCCACGAAGCACCCGGGCGTCGTCATCGGCCGCCGTCACTGGCCGCTGAACGCCGTCTTCCAGAACGGTCCCAACTCGGGCAAGAACGTCTTCATCCCGCTCGACTGGGTAATCGGCGGTCAGGCGCAGGTCGGCAAGGGCTGGCGCATGCTGATGGAGTGCCTCGCCGCGGGCCGCGCGATCTCGCTGCCCTCGTCGAACGTCGGTTATTCGAAGATTGCCGTGCGCGCGACCGGCGCCTATGCGGCGGTGCGTCGCCAGTTCCGTACGCCGATCGGCAAGTTCGAGGGCGTGCAGGAAGCGCTTGCGCGCATGGCAGGCAATCTTTACGCGATGGACGCCACGCGCCGCATGGCCGCGCTCGCCGTCGATCTTGGCGAGAAGCCGTCGGTCATCTCCGCCATCGCCAAGTACCACGTGACGGAGCGCGCCCGCAAAGTGGTCAATGACGGCATGGACGTCGTCGCCGGCAAGGGCATCTGCATGGGCCCGAACAACTTCCTCGCCCGCGCGTACCAGCAGATTCCCGTGTCGATCACCGTCGAAGGCGCGAACATCATGACGCGCTGCCTGATGATCTTCGGTCAGGGTGCGATCCGCTGCCATCCTTACGTACTGAAGGAACTCGCGGCCGCACAAACGGCCGACGAAACCGCCGCCGTACGCGCCTTCGACGACGCCCTTTTCGGTCACCTGACATTCGTCACGAGCAACATCGTGCGCGGCGCGCTGCAAGGCATCACGCACGCCCGCTTTTCCTCCATCCCGTCGGGCGTGGCCCCCGAGCTGCACACTTACTACCGCGCCGTGAATCGCCTGTCGACGCTGCTGGCCATCGCGGCCGACGTTTCGATGGCTGTACTCGGCGGCTCGCTAAAGCGCCGGGAGAGCATCACGGGGCGTCTGGGGGACATCCTCTCCCAGCTATTCCTCGTGACCGCCACGCTCAAACGCTTCGAAGACGAAGGCCGTCCCGAGGCCGATCTGCCGCTCGTGCATTGGGCCGCGCAAGACGCCCTCTGGCAAGCCCGTGAAGCCTTCGAAGGGGTGCTGGCGAACTACCCGTCGCGCGGCGTGGCGTGGTGGATGCGCTGGAAGCTGACGCCGCTCGGCCTCCCCTACGCCAAGCCGTCCGATGCGTTGGCGACGCGCGTCGCGGAGATCATGCAGACGCCGGGAGATGCCCGCGAGCGTCTCATCGCCGGGAGCTACTCGCCGAGCCCCGAAGTCGACGATCTGGCGTACGGCGAGATCGTCTTCCGGATGACCCCGGAGGTCACCGCCATCGAGCAACGCCTGCGTAGCGCGGTCAAGGAGGGCCGTCTGCCCGTCATGCCCCAAAGCCTGCCCGAACTCGCCGCATGGGTCGAACACGCGGCGCAGTTGCAACTCGTGAGCAACGACGAACGCCGCCTGCTGGAGCAGTACGCCGACTATGCCGCCAGGGCCGTCGCCGTCGACGACTTCCCGGCCGACTTCGGACGCGCCGCCGACATGCGACGCGCCGAACACTACACGCCGACGGACGAAGCGCTGACACCGTAATGCCGCGCGTTCGATCGTTTGCCGACTTGCTCCGACTGACACCGACTTACCCCGAATTCCCCTTTTTCAGGATGACCGCGCCGTGACGACGTCCGACCGATACCTTGCTTTCGCCAACTCCGCCGTGGGCAGCCGACTGGCCAACGCGCTGGGCCTGCCGCGTCCGGTACCGCTGGAGCGGATGCCGGAGTACGGGGACGAGGTCGCCGAAGCGCGCCCGATGCCCGCACCGCTGGCCGTTGTCGGCGGCGCCAATGATGCGCCGCTTCTGCCGGGACTGGCCCGCGAACTGCATTGGCTGGGCGTGCCGAGTCTGGCGCATTCGCAACGGCTCGACTGGATTTCGCACGCCAACAAGGCAGGCACGATGAGCGGACGCTTCAATCCGAGCGAAGGCGTGCGCCCCAAGGCGTTGCTGTTCGACGCCAGCGCGATCGACAGCACCGGCGATCTGAGCGCGCTCTACACGTTCTTCCACGACACCGTCGCCTCGCTCGACCGATGCGCGCGTGTGCTGGTGCTGGGTCTGCCGCCCGCCATGGCCTCGACGCGCCAGGCCAGCACCGCACAACGGGCGCTCGAAGGCTTCGTGCGCTCGCTCGCGAAGGAACTCCGGCGCGGCGCGACAGCGCAGTTGCTTTACATCGCGCCCCAGGCCCGCGAAGCGTTGCACTCCACGTTGCGCTTCTTCCTTTCGCCGCGCGCCGCGTACGTCAGCGGTCAGGCCATCACGCTGCGCTCACCGGTGTTCGAGCCGCCTCCGACTCGCGATCGACGTCCGCTCGACGCACAGGTGGCCGTGGTCACCGGCGCGGCGCGCGGCATCGGCGAGGCCATCGCCACCGTGCTGGCGCGCGACGGCGCGCATGTGGTTTGCGTCGACATTCCGTCTGCGCAGGACGCCCTGAACGTCGTTGCCACGCGACTCGACGGGAGCGCGCTGCCATGCGACATCACCTCGCCCGACGCGGCTGCGACACTCCTCGCCCATCTGTCGACCCACGCCCCGCGCGGTCTGGACATTCTCGTGCACAACGCGGGCATCACGCGCGACAAGACTGTCGTACGAATGAGCGACGCGCAATGGCAAAGCGTGCTCGACATCAACGTCGGCGCACCGCAACGTCTGAATGCCGCATTGCTGGACGCCGGCGTGCTGCGCGAGGGCAGCCGGATCCTCGGCGTGGCGTCGATCAGCGGCATTGCGGGCAATCGTGGACAGACGAACTACGCCGCATCGAAAGCGGCCGTCATCGGCATGATCGAAGCGTGGTCGCCGGTGCTCGCCGAGCGTCACATCAGCATCAATGCCGTCGCGCCGGGGTTCATCGAGACAACGATGACCGCTGCGGTGCCGTTTGCAATTCGCGAAGCCGGACGCCGCATGAACTCGCTCGGCCAGGGCGGGCAGCCCGTCGATGTCGCCGAGACCATCGCCTGGCTCGCGCATCCGGCATCGGGCGCACTCACCGGACAGGTCGTGCGGGTTTGCGGCCAGAGCCTGCTGGGAGCCTGACGATGGCCAACGACCGAACCGACATCGTGCCCGTAACACAGGTAACACGCGTCACCCAGATCACCGATCTGCCCTCGCCGCTGCATCTCTATGGGCGCGCCCTGCTGTCGTCGCGCAAACCGGCCCGTGCGCAACCGATGCCGCCACTGGCCTTCGAGCGTCGCAACGTTGCGCTCGACGCCGGGCATATCGCGCGTTACGCCGGACTCTGCGGCTTTCCCGACGCGAACGGCGTGCCGCCGACATGGCCGCATCTGCTCGCCTTCCCGCTGCATATGCTGCTGATGACCGAGCGCGAATTCCCGTTCGCCATGCTTGGCATGGTGCATCTCGCGAACCGCATCCGGCAGTATGCGACGCTGGCCGCCGGAGAGCGACTGACACTGGAGGTGCGTGCCGGCCCGCTGTACGCACACGACAAAGGGCAAGCCTTTACGGTCGTGACCACGGCGCGCCGGGACGGCATCGTCGTGTGGACAGGCGAGAGCCTGTACCTCAGAACCGGCGTGCGCGGCGCGCTCGGCGCCCCTTACCGCGCCGAACTCGGCGCGAACGACACCCTGACGCAAGCCGCGACGTGGCACGTGCCCGGCGACCTCGGCCGCCAGTATGCCCGCGTCTCGGGCGACTACAACCCGATCCATCTTTGGCCGCTGACGGCGAAGCTGTTCGGCTTCCCGCGTCCGATCATCCATGGGATGTGGAGCTTTGCACGAACGCTTGCCGCGGTATTGCCCGCCATTTCGCCGAATGCTAGCGACGCGACGGAACTGGATCTCCTCGTGGAATTCAAGACACCGGTGTTGCTGCCCGGCGAGATCACGCTCTGGCGCGACGAGCGCGACAAGCGCGACAAGCGCAACGAAGCGAACGACGGAAACGAACACAGCGAGAGCGACGCAGGCGGCGAGCGCTTCGAATTACGCGACGCTGCGGGCAGCGTTCCGCATCTGCGCGGCCGCTGGCGATGCGTCGCCGCCGCGCCGCGCACCGCCCCCACTTCTTCGACTCCGGACTTCATATGAGCGCCTTCAAACCCACGGCACCCGCGCCAGCCCTGCGCCGCGTCGCGATTCTCGGCGGCAATCGCATTCCGTTTGCACGCGCGAATACGGCCTACGCCACCGCATCGAATCAGGACATGCTGACGGCGGCGATTCAGGGCCTCGTCGACCGCTTCGACCTGCATGGGCAGACGCTGGGCGAGGTCGCGGCCGGCGCCGTCCTCAAACATGCGCGCGACTTCAACCTCACGCGCGAATCCGTGCTGTCGACCACGCTCGCCGCGCAAACGCCTGCCTACGACGTTCAGCAAGCCTGCGGCACGGGTATGGAGACGGCCATTCTCACCGGCAACAAAATCGCGCTCGGTCAGATCGACGTCGCGATTGCCGGGGGTGTCGACACGGCCTCCGATGCGCCCATCGGCGTGAATGAGAAGTTGCGCAAGATCATGCTCGAAGCCAACCGCCAACGCAGCACCGGCGGCAAGCTCGGCGCGTTGGCAAAGGTGCGCCCGGGCATGTTGTTCAGCCCGGCGCTGCCGCGTAACGGCGAGCCGCGCACCGGTTTGTCGATGGGCGAGCATTGCGAGTTGATGGCCAAGCGCTGGGACATCGAACGTGCGGCTCAGGACGAACTCACGCTCGCCAGTCATGAGCATCTGGCCGAAGCTTACGAGCGCGGCTTCTTCCTCGATTTGATGACGCCCTTCCGCGGCCTGCAACGCGATAACAACCTGCGTCCCGACCTTACCCTCGAGAAGCTCGCCAGCCTCAAACCGGTGTTCGACCGCAGCGCAGCCGGCACGCTCACGGCAGGCAACTCGACACCGCTGACCGACGGCGCGTCGTGCGTGCTGCTCGCAAGCGAGGACTGGGCGAAGGCGCACGGCATGCCGGTGCTGGCCTATCTGACATACTCGCAAACGGCCGCCGTCGACTACTTCAATCCGGACGAATCGCAACGCGAAGGCCTGCTGATGGCCCCGGCCTATGCGGTGCCGCGCATGCTCGCACAGGCAGGACTCACGTTGCAGGATTTCGATTTCTACGAAATCCACGAAGCATTCGCCGCGCAGGTGCTGTGCACGTTGAAAGCCTGGGAAGACCCCGCTTACTGCCGCGACAGACTGGGACTTGGCGCACCGCTGGGCACCATCGACCGGCAACGCCTGAACGTGAATGGCAGCTCGCTCGCCTGCGGTCACCCGTTTGCGGCGACCGGTGCACGCATTCTCGCGACCCTCGCCAAACTGCTCGCGCAGCGCGGCGGCGGACGCGGCCTCATTTCCATCTGCGCGGCGGGCGGACAGGGCGTGGTCGCCATGCTCGAACGGTAAGCGCCGCGCGGCGAAAAAATCAGAACCATTCAACGGAGACAACGATGGATCAAGCCGTCCAGCACGAACGCGTGTGGCTCAACGCCTACCCTCCCGGTGTTCCCGCCGACATCGACGTGAATCGTTACACGTCGCTCGTGCAGGCCTTCGACGAATGGATCGACAAGTACCGCGAGCGCATCGCCTTCGTGAGTCTCGGCAGTGAAATCAGCTATGCCGAGGCGTCGCGCCAGGCTTACGCGTTCGCGGCATGGTTGCAGGCGCAAGGAGTGAAAAAAGGCGAGCGGGTTGCGCTCATGATGCCCAACTGCTTCCAGTACCCGATTTGCCTGTTCGGCACGCTCATCGCCGGCGCCGTGGTTGTGAACGTCAATCCGCTGTACACCGCGCGCGAACTGAAGCATCAGCTTCACGACAGCGGCGCGCAAACCATCGTCGTCTTCGAGAACTTTGCGAAGACCCTGGAGGATGCCATCGAGGGCACGCCGGTACGTCGCGTTCTTATCACGCAAATCGGCGACCTGCTCGGTCCGGGGCCGAACCTCAAGGGGCGCGCCGTCAACTTTCTCATGCGGCGGATCGCCCGTCAGGTGCCGCCTTACCATCTGCCGCAGGCAGTCGCGTTGCGCAGGGCGCTGGCCGAGGGCGCAAAGCGCAAGGTCACCCCCGTGCCGATCGCACGCGAGGACCTCGCGTTTCTCCAGTACACGGGAGGCACGACCGGCGTCGCCAAGGGCGCAATGCTCTCACACGGCAACGTGCTGGCGAACCTGTTGCAAACCGAAGCGTGGGCAGCCGGTCAGCTCGACGGCGACATCGAAGTGAATCTGTCGCTGCTGCCGATGTATCACATTCTCTCGCTTACGCTGAACTGCCTCGTCTTCATGAGCCTGGGCGGACGCAACATTCTTATCGCGAATCCGCGCGACGTAAAGAAGGTCGTCTACATCATCCGCAACGAAACGTTCACGGGCGTCACCGGCGTGAATACGCTCTTCAACGGGCTACTGGAAAACGCCGAATTCCGCGCGCGGGACTTCTCGAAGCTGAAGCTGTCGCTCGCCGGCGGCATGGCCACGCAACGCGCCATTGCCGAGCGCTGGAAACAGGTCACGGGCAAGCCGATCATCGAGGGTTACGGCCTGACCGAATGCTCGCCGATCGTCACGATGAACCCGGTCGACATCGCGCATATGGACGCCGTCGACTTCACCGGCTCCATCGGCCTGCCCGCGCCGTCGACCGACGTGCGCTTCAAGCGCGAAGACGGCACGTGGGCCGCGATCGGGGAGCCGGGCGAGTTGTGTGTGCGCGGGCCGCAGGTCATGAGCGGTTACTGGAATCGCCCGGAGGAAACGGCCCGCGCGTTCGACGCACAGGGATGGCTGCTGACCGGTGACACCGGGGTCATGGACGAGCGCGGCTACATACGGCTCATCGATCGCAAGAAGGACATGATTCTCGTGTCGGGCTTCAATGTCTATCCGAACGAGATCGAAGACGTGGTGATGCTCCATCCCGGCGTGCGTGAAGCGGCAGTCGTCGGCGTGCCCGACCCTGTGGCGGGCGAGCGCGTGAAACTCGTGGTCGTGGCGAAGGACCCTCAGTTGAGCGCCGAGGAGATCTCGGCGCACTGCCGCGAGCATCTCACCGCCTACAAGGTGCCACGCATCATCGAATTCCGTCAGGGCGAACTGCCCAAGACGACCGTTGGCAAGATTCTGCGGCGCGAGCTGCGCGATCCGGCACCGGCCTCAGGGAGATAACGACATGTCCATCCACTCCGCGGCGGCCGTGCGCCGCCACGCCCACCATCGTGCGCACCGTTCGCACCCTTGGCACCCTTGGCACCATTTGCACCCTTGGCACCCTTGGCACCCTTCGCGCCGCATCGTGACGATGCGCGCGCTGCTGCCGGGCGCCCTCGCCCTTTGCCTCGTCGCCGGCACGGTTGGTGCATCGCACGCCGTCGCGCAAAGCGCCTCGCCAACATCGGCGGGATCGGCAGTATCGACTGGACCGGCCAGTGCCGTCGCCAATCCCGCGCCCGCCCCCTCGACGGCAGGCGAATCCGATGCCGCCCGGCTCGCCGCCTTGCCCGTCGCCGCGCAAACGCAATGGCTCTCACGCGCTATCAAGAGCGGCGAACTGGCGAAGATGAGCGACGACCAGATCGTCGCGCACATGCAGGCTCTGCATCCGGACACCCTCGTGCGCTTCCTGAAGGCCGAATCCGCCGCGCTGCCCGAGTATCAATACGAACTCACGCGCCACGAACGTATCAACGATCAGTGGCAGACGACCCCGGATCGCATGCTCGTGAAAATTCGCGAGCATCCATTGCAGATTTACGCGAAGTGGCTGCCCGACGGTGCGCATGCCGGTCAGGAAATCATCTACGACGAGACACAGAAGCCCAAGGAAATGTATGGCCATCTCGGCGGCATTCTGGGCTTCACGTCGGTCTGGAGCAGCATCGACGGCACGCTTGCGCGCTCTCAGTCGAATCACACCGTGCGAGATCTGGGCTTCGCATTCATCGCGGAACAGATCGCCCACGACGCCAGGAGCTTCCGTGCGGCCGGACTCTCCGCAAAGCCGTCCAGAACATCGGTGTCCGAAGTGGGTGGCGTGCGCATGCTGGCGCTGGAGTGGGATGCCCCTGCCGGTCCGCCACAGCATTACGCCAACAAGTCGCGTGTATGGCTCGATTTGAAGACCGGTCGGCCGCGCGGCATCGAAGCGTGGGATGCATCGGGCCAGAAGATCGAAGAGATGCGTTTCGAGAAGGTGCGCAAGGCGCAGTGGACCGACGCGACGTTCGATCCGAAAAACCCGGAGTACCGGTTCTGACGCGTTACCGCGTACACGCTTCGCCGCCACTGGCATGGAGGAACGGCGAAAGCCCGCCACCCTGCAACGAGGGTGGCGGGCTTTCGCGCAGGCGGACATCGAACGGCCGGCGGCGTCTGGCCGACGCGCCCGATCTGCCGGACCCGTTCAGGTCTGCGGCAGTTCGATCTTCACTTCGAGCACTTCCAGGTTGTCCTGATGCTCGACGCTGACCTTGATGTCGTCTTGTGCGATTTTGACGTACTTGGAGATGACGGCGACCAGCTCGCGTTGCAGCGCCGGCAGATAGTCCGCCGGCGGCGACGAGCCCGCGCGTTCGTGCGCCAGAATGATTTGCAGGCGCTCCTTGGCAACGGCGGCGGTCTTTTTCTTCTCCCCCAGGAGGAAAGACAGGAAGGACATGGGCGCTCCTTACTTCGAGCCGAAAATGCGCTGCAACAGGCCCGGCTTTTGATAGTCGGTAAAGCGCATGGGTTTCTCTTCGCCCTTGAACCGGCTCACCACGTCCCGATACGCATCGGCCACGTCCGTGCCATCCAGATGGATCGCTGGCGTACCCTGGTTCGAAGCGTGGAGCACCGACTCCGACTCCGGAATCACGCCGATGAGCTTGATTCGCAGAATCTCCTGAATGTCTTCCAGCGACAGCATCTGACCGTCGTTCACGCGCTTCGGGTTGTAACGCGTAATGAGCAGATGCTCCTTGATCGGCTCGCTGCCTTCGATGGCGCGTTTCGTCTTTGACGACAGAATGCCCAGAATGCGATCCGAATCGCGCACCGACGACACTTCGGGGTTCGTCACCACGAGCGCTTCGTCGGCAAAGTGCATCGCGAGCAGTGCGCCGGACTCGATACCGGCCGGCGAATCGCACACGATGTATTCGAAGCCCATGTCGGTCAGGTCCTTGATGACCTTCTCGACGCCTGCTTGCGTGAGCGCTTCCTTGTCACGCGTTTGCGAGGCGGGCAGGATGAACAGGTTCTCGCAGGACTTGTCCTTGATGAGCGCCTGATTGAGGTTCGCTTCGCCCTGAATCACATTGATCAGGTCATATACCACGCGGCGCTCGCAACCCATGATGAGATCGAGATTGCGCAGGCCGACGTCGAAATCGATGACTGCCGTCTTGTGCCCCTGCAAGGCGAGGCCGGCGGAAAAGCTGGCGCTGGTCGTCGTCTTGCCGACGCCACCCTTGCCAGAGGTCACCACAATCACTTTTGCCATCTGTCGATGCCTTCCCAAACTTGAGGATGAAATTAGCTACGAATCATTTGAGCCCGAGGGGCTCGAAAATCAATTTGTCGTCTACCAGCCGCACCTGCACCGAGCGCCCCTGAACATCGGGCGGCAGCGCATGTTCGCCGGTCCGGTAAATCCCGGCAATGGAAATCAGCTCGGGCTCGAGGCAGGTACAGAAGATGCGCGCGTCGAGCTTGCCCTTCACGCCTGCCAGTGCCCGCCCCCGCAGCGGCGCGTAAATGTGAATATTACCTTCCGCGATCACCTCGGCCCCATAACTGACGAGATCGAGAATGATCAGATCGCCCTTCGCATAGACCTGCTGGCCCGAGCGCAACGGCTTATCGATGATGGTCGAGGGAATCGCCGACGCCTCCGACGCGGGCGGCGCGGGCGTCGCCTGGGCGGCCTCGGCGGGTGTCCCGGCCGATGCTTCGCTATCGCGGCTCGCACGGGGCGCAGGACGCTCGTGGCTGTCCAGACGCGGCAGCCCTTCCACCACCGCCCAGCCGGCCTGATCGGTGTTGGCAACAACACCGATAGGCTTCATGCGGAATTCGGCCAGCATTTCGGCCAACGCGGGCACGGCCACACGCTCGTCGCCGGCCAGACGCCGCACGTCGATGGCGACCGTGTCGCCGGCAAAAAACTCCGGGGTCGCTTCGAAACGTTGCGCCAGCTCGGTGCGCAAGGTATCCAGCTCAGGCGTCTTGACAACGAAATGCAGGGTATCCACGGCACCGCTGCGTAACTCGAAGTACGGCGTATTCTTTTGCGGCATGTCAGGTTGTTGTGCGCGAATTGCTGGCAAATTGGGCCATTCTACCGTCCTTGACCGGCAGCAAACCGCTAATAAGCAGGGCAACACCGCAAATTGCCCAAAAATTACCATTACTGCATCGCAGCAAGACGGTGCATTTTGTATACGGCACTTGCGTTGCGAAATGCTAGACGATTGACATGCCAATGTCATCAGCCAAGCCTAACCTGTGCGTGGGAAAGTCCAATAATAGAAGTGCTGCAATGCAGCATCGAAAGTACGAATTTTGTCGCGCAGGCGTCATTTTCGTGACCTATCCTTAAAGTCCCTGACGAGGGACCCCTGTGGAACCGCAAACCGGGAGACGGAGATGCTGAGTCATCATGAATTTGCCACCCTGATGCTGGTCAAGGAAGCTCCGGAGCAGGTGGAGCTGGATCGCCCGGACCTCGAATCGTTGCTCGAGAGCAAACTGATCGAGTGGGAAGAGTTGGAAGCGGGGAAGAAATCGCCGCGTCTGACCGTCCAGGGCAAGTACGTCCTTCAGGCCGTTGCCTGAGCGCCCAGCCAGTTGTTGAGGTGTCTTTAGTCGCAAAAAAGCCCGCCGGAAGGCGGGCTCAGATTGCTGACAAACCCTCGCCAAGTGCGAGGGTTTTGTTTTTTAATAGCAGGATGCTAAAGATCCCGACGCCCACGCAGCACGAACTCGAGATGGTGACGCTCGAGGAACTCGTGCCGAAGGACCACCTGCTGCGCCAGATCGACGCGGCAGTGGATTTCGAATTCATCCGCGAAAAGGTCGCGCATCTGTACTGCGCAGACAACGGTCGTCCGGCGCTCGATCCGGTGGTGATGTTCAAGCTGCTGTTCATCGGCTACCTGTTTGGAGTGCGCAGTGAGCGGCAGTTGATGCGCGAGGTCCAGGTCAACGTCGCCTATCGGTGGTTCGCCCGGTTTCGGCTGACCGACAAGGTGCCGGATGCGTCGACGTTCTCACAGAATCGCCGCCGACGCTTCACGGACACGACGGTGTATCAGGAGATCTTCGACGAGATCGTGCGCCAGGCGATGGGCCGTGGTCTGGTCGATGGCCGTGTGCTGTACACCGACAGCACGCACCTGAAGGCCAACGCGAACAAGAACAAGTTCGACGTGGTAAAGCTGGAACAGACGCCTGCGGCCTATCTGGAGAAGCTCAATGCGGCAGTGGATGCGGACCGGGCCGCGCATGGCAAGAAGCCGCTGAATCGGGACGACGATGAGCCGCCGTCGAGCAAGGACACCAAGATTAGCCGGACCGATCCGGACAGCGGCTACATGGTGCGGGACGACAAGCCGAAGGGCTTCTTCTATCTGGACCACCGCACGGTGGACGCCAAGCACGCGATCATCACCGATACGCATGTGACGCCGGCCTCGGTGCACGACAGCCAGCCGTATCTGGAGCGGCTGGATCGACAGCGCGAGCGCTTCGAGTTCAAGGTGGAAGCGGTGGGGCTGGATGCTGGCTACTTCACGCCGGCGGTGTGCCAGGGGCTCGAGGAGCGGGAGATTGCCGGGGTGATGGGCTATCGCACGCCGAACCACAAGCCGGGGCTGTTCTACAAACGGCAGTTCCAATACGACGCGTACCGCAACGAGTACGTGTGCCCGCAGGGACAGGCGCTGCCGTACAGCACGACTAACCGGCTCGGCTATCGAGAATACAAATCCGATGCTCGGATATGCCGGTGCTGCCCGGTACGAGCACAGTGCACGAACAGTGCCAACGCGGTGAAGGTGGTGACGCGCCACGTCTGGGAGCGCGCCAAGCAGCGGGTGGACGCGAGGCGGCTGAGCGAGTGGGGGCGACGCATTTACGCGCGGCGCAAGGAGACGGTGGAACGCAGCTTTGCCGATGCCAAGCAACTGCATGGGCATCGCTATGCGCGCATGCGCGGGCTGCGCAAGGTGGCCGAGCAGTGCTTGTTGGCTGCGGCGGCGCAGAACATCAAGAAAATTGCGATGCTGGTGGCGCGCCTACGGGCGCGTTTAGGCGAGCGTTCGTCCCTTTGGCGCCCGTTTCGGTGGCTCACGAGCGTCCTGAGGGCTTGTCTCTCAATGTGCGCGCCCTTACGCTGCCCATTCGCCCTTGCCTAAAAGATAAAACCCCTCGCTCCGAAAAACGAGGGGTTCGTCAGCAATCTGAGCCCGCCGGAAGGCGGGCTTTTCATTGGTCCGGAGCGTTTGCTCCGGCAATCGCCGGCACGCGTTAGCCGTGCCGGACGTCACGACGATGGCGCCGCCAAGTGTGCCGCGCCGCCGGGTGCTCCCGGCACCAATTGCGATCTGCCAGCCAGGCCACCGCGGCACCGATCACCAGCGCAATCACCAACATCCCAATCAAGCTCCCTGTGAGCATAGCGGCCTCCTAACTTCGAAATGGCGGGATGGCACGTTTTCATTCTAGGCAATCCCTATCGAAATAGGTACCCGAAAGTGATCCGGGTATACCGCGTTTGCGTGACGGCAAAATCGACGCAAGATCAGGACCTGCCCGATGCGGCAATGCAGCAATCCGGCGCGCCGCCGACCCCGGTCAGGCGATGGCGCCGCCCGCGTCGATCAGCACGGTCGAGCCGGTGGCGCTCGGTGTTCCGGCAAGATAAAGGATCGTGTTGGCGACGTCTTCTGCTGCCACGACACGCCGCGCGGGGAGGCGTTCTGCTGCATTGCGGTACATCGCCTCCCGGTCCGCCTCCGGGAGTTTGTTCCAAAGCGGCGTGACGGTCAGCCCCGGCGACACCGTGTTGACACGCACCGGCGAGAGTTCGAGCGCCAGCCCACGGCCCAGTGCTTCGACGGCGGCATTGATCGCGCCCTGCACGACCGACGACGTATTGGGCCGCACGCTCAGATAGCCCGACGTCACGTGAGTGAGCCGCCGTCCTCGATGCGCGCGAATTTGGCAACGTGGTAGGTACCCCAGAACTTGCTGTCGAAGGCGGCGTGGGCATCGTCGAGCGAGAGCCTGCGAACCTGCCCGGTCGGTGTTTGCGCGGCGGAGATCACAACGTGCTGCCAAGGCGCGTGATCCGCGAAGAAGCGCTCGACGGCCGCCACGTCGCCGGTATCGAGCACGACGGCACGCGCGGTGCTGCCAATGGTGGCGAGCACGTCGTCGAGCTTCGTCTGGCTGCGCGAGGCGATTGTCACCGCGGCCCCCGCCTTGGCGAACGCCTGTGCAGCGGCGCGACCGATGCCTGAACTGCCACCGATCACGAGTACGCGCTGCCCTTTGAAATCGAACATGATGAGACTCCCGAAAAAAGAATGAGGTAACGGAATTGCGACATCGATGACGGATGTCATGAAGCCATTGTGATCCTCATCCACTCAGACGATAATCCGTCGAAAAACGGAATGACTCTCTTCACTTCATTGAGAATGGCGCCGCGATGATCGACCAGACGCTGGATCTCACACTTTTCGACCGCATAGTCGGCACCGGCAGCATGTCGGCAGCGGCGCGCGAACTCGGTCTGTCCCTGGCCGTCGTGAGCAAGCGGCTTGGGCTGCTGGAGCAACGTCTCGGGGTTCGCCTGCTCAATCGCACAACGCGCAGGCAGGCGCTCACGGAGGAAGGCCAGGTCTTTCATGCCTGCTGCCAACGGATTCTCGCGGAGATCGCGGAAACGGAACGGCTCATGACGCGGCAGGCGGGCACCGTTGGCGGCGTGCTGCGTATCAGTGCGCCGCGTGCGTTCGGGCGGCGGCACCTGACGCCGCTGCTCGTGGAGTTTCGCAAGCGGCATCCCGACGTCAAGGTCCATTTGTCGCTGAGCGACCTATGGGTCGATCTGGTCGCACACGGCGTCGACGTCGCCATCCGCGTGGGCACCCTGCCCGACTCCAGTCTCGTCGCACAGGAACTCGCGCCGAATTACCGGGTATTGGTCGCCTCGCCGGACTATCTGGCGCAACGCGGTACCCCCTCGGACGTGGGCGAACTGCGAAGACACGACTGCATTCTGTTCGGCAATTCGCCCCATGGCGATTGGCGTTTCGTGTCGGATACCGAGACATTTCGCGTGCAAGTTGCCGACACCTATGTCGTGGACGACGGCGACACCGCCCATGAGCTGGCGTTGCATGGCGCGGGCATTACGCAGAAGTCGATCTGGGATGTGGGCGACGATATTCGCGCCGGGCGGCTGCTGCGCGTGTTGCCTGCGCTTCGGATCCCGGCCTCGCCGCTGCATGCCGTATATCCGCACAGCCGCCATCAGGCGCCGCGAACCCGCGTGTTCGTGGAATTTGTCAGGGACCGCCTGCGCACGGCCTGGCGCTGGCCGCTGGATTGAGACGCGCCAGCGCCAGGCGCAATGAAAAACGCCGCGACACCCATCGGGTATCGCGGCGCCATTTCTTCCCGGTCTGGGCGGCCGACGCTCAGGCCGCCTTGTCCATCTGGCGCTCACCGCCCACGGCTTCGACCAGGTCGTCTAGCATGCGGGCGAGTTCGCCAGTCATGAGGGCAACGTCGGCATCGAACTTCTCCGCCTCGCCGTCCGCGGTCGGATCGGCCGCTTCCTTGATGATGTCCAGCGGCGTGACACGCTTGATGATGAACGCGTCGGTCAGCACGAACGAGATGCGGTCGTTCCAGGTCATCGCCAGCTTCGTGCAGCGCTTTCCGGCTTCGATGTGCTGACGTACGTCCGCGCCGTCGAGCGGGTGAGCCACGTAACGCACGGCCGCCTTCTCATCGGTGTTCGAGCGCAGTTCCACGTCCTGATCGACGGTAAAGCCGGCCGGTGCATCGTTGCCCGCGAGCCACGAGGTCATCACGGCGACCGGCGCTTCGTTGAGTTCCACGTTCTCGAGAACGATGTCCAGCGTCTTGAGCAGCAGGCTGCGCACTTCGTCGGCCTTTGCCGGCGAGGCGGCATCGATGACCAGCCAGCGGTTGACCGGATCGATCCACACGCGCGTATCGCGACGAATGCCGAAGGCACGCGGCAGCAGCTCGTCGGTGACCTGCTCCTTGAGCTCGCGCATCTGCTTGCGCCCGGGCTTGAAGCCCTGCTGTTCTTCCAGCTCGGCGGCCTTGGCGCGCGTCACCTGGTTGACGACCGTCGCCGGCAGCAGTTTCTTTTCGGCGCGATAGGCCAACAGGAACTGACGATTGATGCTATGCACGAGTTCGCCGCCTTCGCGCGGCGGCGCCCAGCCCTGCACCTGCATCTCAAGGCTGCCGCCCTCGCGGAAGGCGTGCTTTTCGAGCGCCTCTTCCATTTGCGCGACGCTCATGGACCAACCGGCAGGAATTCGGTGCAACTGAAGATTCTTGAACCACATCGGCATCACCGCAAAATCAAAAGCAGCGATTTTACCAGCGCCGGGAGGTACGGCGAAGTGCGGTAACCCGAATCGCGCAAGAAGCGCTCGGAAGACGTCAGAGGAAGCGGTCGAGAATCTTCCGGCTGGCCTTGTCCAGCGTGCCCGAATCTCGAATCAGGAAATGGATGCCGTGGTTGTCGGTGATGAGCAACGTCTGGCCGCCGAGGCGGCGAATGTCCTCTTCGCCGCGCAGCACGAACGATGCCTCGCCGCGGTGGGTCTCCACGGTCCACGTGCTGGGTGTGGCGAACGTCGACACGCCTTTGATCCGCAGCACTTCCGGCATGAACTCACGCGCAGCGAGTTCGTCGTGCACAAGGGTGCGCATGTCGGGCGGCAGCACGTCGAGCGAATCGAGCCAGACAAGCTCGCGCCCTTCCGTGCTCACGAGCGCCAGGCCTTCGCCGGGCGCGGCAATCGGGAATGCCCGCACGGGCGCCACGCCTTCGTGGGCCACGCCCTCGGCGTCGGTCAGCACCAAACGTCCGAAGGCGTTGCGCGACAGGGTGAAATCGATCTGCATGAGTGTCTTCGCGAGCGGTTCGGTTGACGATCAGTTGACGGAAAGCGGCTGCGCCGGCGCGGCACTCACGGCAGCGACGGTTGCCGCCGCCTCGGCCGACTCGATGAGCGCATCGACGTCGGTATCGACGTTGCGTTGCTGCGCCTGATAGAGCTTGTAGTACGCCCCCTCGCGCGCGATCAGTTCGTCGTGGTTGCCCACCTCGACGATCTTGCCGCGGTCGAGCACCACCAGACGATCCGCCTTGCGAAGCGTCGACAGACGGTGCGCGATGGCAATCGTGGTACGGCCCTTGACGAGGTTGTCGAGCGCCTTCTGAATTTCCTTTTCCGTCGCCGTATCCACCGACGACGTCGCTTCGTCGAGAATCAGAATTCGCGGGTCGATCAGCAGCGCGCGTGCGATGGAAATCCGCTGACGCTCGCCGCCCGAGAGCGCCTGTCCGCGTTCACCCACGAGCGAATCGTAGCCATGCGGCAGACGCAGAATAAATTCGTGCGCATGCGCGGCGCGTGCGGCGGCGACAATCTCGGCGCGGGTGGCGTGCGGCTTGCCGTAGGCGATGTTCTCGGCAATCGTGCCGAAAAACAGAAACGGCTCCTGCAACACCAGACCGACATTGCGGCGGAAATCGGACACCGGCAGCGCGCGAATATCCACGCCGTCGATCTGGATCGAGCCTTCGACAACGTCATAGAAGCGGCAGATCAGGTTCACCAGCGTGCTCTTGCCCGAACCGCTGTGACCGACCAGACCGATCATCTCGCCCGGTGCGATGCGCAGGTCCATGCCACGGATGACCGCACGGTTGCCATATCGGAAACCGATGTCACGTAAATCGATGGCGCCCTTCACTTCTTTCAGATGCACCGGATTGACAGGCTCCGGCACGTTGGATACGTGATCGAGAATATCGAAGATGCGCTTGGCACCGGCGGCGGCCTTCTGCGTCACCGAGACGATACGGCTCATCGAATCGAGACGCGTGTAGAAACGGCTGATGTACGTGAGGAACGCCGCGAGCACGCCGACGGTGATTTCGTGCTTCGAGACCTGCCAGATACCGAAGATCCAGACGACCAGCAACCCGACTTCCGTGAGGAACGTGACCGTCGGCGAGAACAGCGACCAGACCTTGTTCACGCGGTCGTTGACGACCAGGTTGTGGCGGTTCGCTTCCTTGAAGCGCGCCACTTCGCGGTTTTCCTGAGCAAAGGCCTTGACCACGCGAATGCCCGGAATCGTGTCGGCCAGTACGTTGGTGATCTCCGACCAGATGCGGTCGACCTTCTCGAAGCCGTGACGCAGGCGGTCGCGCACGAGATGGATCAGCCACGCGATGAACGGCAGCGGAACGAGCGTGACGACCGCCAGCCAAGGATTGATCGACACGAGAATGACCGCCGTCATGACGATCATCAGCACGTCGGTCGCGAAATCGAGCAGGTGCAGCGACAGGAAAACGCAAATACGGTCGCTCTCCGAGCCGATACGCGCCATGAGATCGCCCGTGCGCTTGCCGCCGAAATACTCCAGCGAGAGACGCAGCAGATGCGAGTACGTGGCCGTGCGCAGATCGGCGCCGATGCGCTCCGACACCTTCGCGAGCAGATACGTGCGCGCCCAGCCGAGCACCCACGCCACGAGTCCGGCCCCCAGCAAGCCGGACAGATACATTCCCACCAGGCGGTAATCGATCGGTTTGCCGTTCTGGAAAGGGATGAGCACGTTGTCCATGAGCGGCATCGTCAGATACGGCGGGATCAGCGTGGCGCCCGTGGCGCATAACGTCAGAAGAAACCCTGCCAGCAACTGAAAGCGATACGGGCGGGCGAAACGCCACAATCGCAGCAATGCCCATGTCGACGGTGGGGCCTCGACTTCGGGGTTGCACTGAGGGCACTCATCCGCTCCCGGGGGCAATTCCGCCTGACAGATGGGGCAGACGCCCGCCTCCTGCGGCACGTCGCTCGCGCCATGTCCGGCCGTCAGCGCATCGCGCTCCCGCACGATCGTGTCCATCAGCGTGAGCGCCGCCGGGTTATGACCCAGGGTGTAACGCCAACTCGCCAGCCGACGGCTGGCATCGCACAACTCCAGCGCACCGACACCCGCATGATCCGAATGCGAGAGCGACAAGTCCGCGCGGTACGGCCAGGACTGCCACGTGTCCGACGCGCTGTCCCGGCGCGCTTCGCGCGCGAGAATCCGGCGCTCCGTCGCCACGACCACGCCGCGGGCGAAGTGCAGTTGGGCGTCCAGATCGACGTTCAGCCAGGCCAGTACGGATTCGCCCTCGGCCAGACGGGGGGCGAGATCCGGATACCACGGCTCGGCGGCAGCGCTGCGCGAGGGCGTAACCAGGGAAGATGCGCCGGACGGAGCGCTCGGGGTGGCGGCGGATGACGCCGCTTGGGCGGAGGTGTCGGTCATTGATGCGGCAGACGTGTCCTCAAGGGGCGGACATCGAGGCAAACGGAGAAAAATCGACGCGGACTTTCCCTGTCAGGTCCGCAAAATTGCCGCAAGTATAACCACAGCGACGCTTTTTGCGGCACGGAGTTCCCGCATGACACGGTGCAGCATCGAAATATTGTTGCGACTGTCAACCGTTTACGGATTTTTTGCGTTAAGCATCCAGTTAACTGTAAAAGCGCGACCGGCTGTGCCGTCTGAAACCGGCCTCGCCGGCTTCTACGTACCCGCCCTGACGCGTGAAACAAAGCCTTAGATGAAAAAGAAAGACATTGAGATTTTCGATGTCCTGTCGCTGCGCGGCCCGAATATGTGGACATATCGGCCAGTGCTTGAGGCATGGGTCGATATCGGCGAACTCGAAGCGTTCCCGTCCAATAAGATCCCGGGTTTCCCCGAACGGCTGTCCGAATGGCTGCCGAGCCTCATCGAGCATCGCTGCAGCATCGGCGAGCGCGGCGGTTTCCTTCAGCGCTTGCACGAAGGCACCTGGCCCGGCCATATCCTCGAGCACGTCACGCTCGAGTTGCAGAACCTCGCCGGCATGCCCGGCGGCTTCGGCAAGGCGCGCGAGACACCGATCTCCGGCGTCTACAAGGTCATTGTGCGCGCCTGGCATGAAGACGTGACGCGCGCGGCACTGTTCGCCGCCCGCGATCTGGTCATGGCGGCGATCGAAGACCGTCCCTACGATGTCGAGGCGGCCGTGGAAGAACTTCGCGCTCTGGTCGATAAACACTGCCTCGGCCCGAGCACGGCGTGCATCGTGGACGCCGCCGACGACCGCGACATTCCCCATCTGCGTCTGTCCGATGGCAATCTCGTGCAACTGGGTTACGGCGCCGCCGCCCGTCGCATCTGGACCGCGGAGACCGACCGCACCCCCGCCATCGCCGAGAGCATTTCGCGCGACAAGGACCTGACCAAGCAACTGCTCGAATCGTGCGGCGTGCCCGTACCGGAAGGCCGTCTGGTCGACAGCGCCGAGGATGCCTGGGACGCTGCCGAAGACATCGGCCTGCCGGTGGTCGTCAAGCCATACGACGGCAACCACGGTCGCGGCGTGTTCATCAATCTCACCACGCGGGAAGAAGTCACCACCGCGTTCGGCGTGGCGCTCGAAGAAGGCAACGGCGTGATCGTCGAGCGTTTCGTGCCGGGGCTCGAACACCGCCTGCTGGTCGTGGGCGGGCGCGTCGTGGCTGCCGCGATGGGCGAAATGGCCTCCGTGGTCGGCGACGGCCAACACACCATATCGGAACTCATCGAGCTGCAAATCAACAGCGACCCGCGTCGCGGCAGCGCCGAAGACCAGCCGCTCAACCGCGTACGCATCGATTCATCGGCCCGGCTCGAACTCAGGCGTCAGGGCTTCGACGCCGATGCCGTGCCGCCGGTGGGCAAGAATGTTCTGATTCAGCGCAACGGCAACGTCGCCTTCGACGTGACCGACCGCGTGCACCCGAGTGTGGCCGCCCATGCGTCGCTGGCCGCGCGCATCGTGGGTCTGGACATCGCCGGCGTCGATCTGGTCGCGCAGGATATCTCCCGCCCGCTCGCCGAGCAACGCGGCGCCATCGTGGAAGTCAACGCCGGTCCGGGTTTGCTGATGCACCTGAAGCCGGCCGACGGCACACCGCGTCCGGTCGGCCGCGCCATCGTCGACCATTTGTTCCCCGACGGCGACGCAGGCCGCATTCCGGTCGTCGGTATCACCGGCACGAACGGCAAGACCGTGACGGCGCGCCTGCTCACGCACTTGCTGCAACTGGCCGGCGAACATACCGGCCTCGCGTGCAGCGACGGTCTGTTCCTCGACAAGCGCCTCGTGCAAGGCGGCGACTGCGCCAACTGGGACGCGGCGAACCGTGTCCTGATGAACGCCAGCGTGACGGCGGCCGTCTTCGAAAACGACAGCACCGCCATCCTGTCCGAAGGTCTCGCCTACGATCGCTGTCAGGTCGGCATCGTGACGAACATCGACCGCCCGGATCATCTCGGGCAGTACTTCGTCGAGGACGTCGAGCGCATGTTCAGCGTGCTGCGCACCCAGGTGGACGTGGTGCTGCCGGACGGCGTGGCCGTACTCAACGCCCGCGATCCGCGGGTCGTCGAGATGGCCGAGCTGTGCGATGGCGACGTGATCTTCTTCGGTCTGGACGAGCAATTGCCCGCCATCGTGGCGCATCGCGCCGCGGGCAAGCGCGCGGTCTTCGTGCGTCATGGTCAGGTGATCCTCGCCAGCGGTTCGGAAGAAACGAGCATCGGTGCGACGGCCGGCATGCCGCTGACCTATGCCGGACGCGTCGGCTTCCAGGTCGAAAATGTGCTGGCCGCCGTGGCCGCCGCCTGGTCGATGGGGGTCGCACTGGACATTCTGCGCACCGGCGTGACCACGTTCGACGTCGGCCAGGTCGATGCGCCGGGCCGCTTCACGCTCTTCGAGAAGCAAGGCGCGACGGTGATCGTCGACGACGCCCACAACGCGCCCGCCCTGAGCGCATTGGCCGCGGCCCTCTCCGTGCTGCCCGCCGAGCGCCGCACGGTGGTGTACGGCCCGGGCGCCGATCGCATGGACGAAGACCTCCAGGCCGAAGGCAAGCTGCTTGCGCAGACGTTCGATCGCGTGGTGCTGTGCGACGACCTGAGCGTTTCGCAAAAGCGTCCCTCGGCGCAGTCGCGTGCGCAATTGCGTGCCGGCATCGACGCCGCCGGGCGCAAGGTCCATGTCACGGATGCCGCCGAGCGCCGTGCCGCAGCCGAGGCTGCGCTGGCCCAACTCGCGAGCGGCGATCTGCTCGTGTTGCAGGCCGACGAAGGCGGCGCCGGCGCCATGCTCGATCTCGTGCATTTGTGGATGGGGCAGCCGATGCGGGCCCTCGCGGCCTGAGCCGCACCAGCGAACCGGAGAAAAGGCGGCAGGCAAACGCCCTGCCGCCGTCTCTATATAGATACCGTCACCGAAGATCCAAGCCACAGTCGTTTTTCTCGCCAACCAACCGCCGTATCGATACACAGGGACGCGAAGTGGACAGACAGGGATTGCAATTTATGGAAGTCTCCCGTATCCGCGCTTTGCGCGGTCCGAACCTCTGGAGCCGTCACACCGCCATCGAGGCCATCGTGACGTGCACCGATCTGGAATACTCGATCGGCAATCTGGCCGGCTTCGAAGCTCGTCTGCGCGCCCGCTTCCCCGAGTTGCCCGCGCTCACGCCCGACGCCGAAGAGCGTCCGGTGTCGCTGGCGGATGCGCTCGCGACCACAGCGCTGCATCTGCAAGCCGCCGCCGGCTGCCCGGTGACATTCAGCCAGACGACCCAGACCATCGAGCCGGGCACGTTCCAGGTGGTCGTGCAGTACAGCGAAGAGCCCGTCGGGCGTCTTGCGTTCGATCTCGCACAACAACTCATTCACGCGGCGCTCGAAGACGGCCCGTTCGATCTGGCCGATGCGCTCTATCGTCTGCGCGATCTGGACGAGGACGTACGTCTCGGGCCGTCGACGGGCTCCATTGTCTACGCGGCGCTCGCCCGCGGCATTCCGTATCGCCGCCTGACCGAAGGCTCGATGGTGCAATTCGGCTGGGGCAGCAAGCAACGCCGCATCCAGGCTGCCGAGACCGACCGTACGTCGGCCGTGGCCGAGTCCATTGCGCAGGACAAGGACCTGACCAAGACGCTGCTGCACGCGGCCGGTGTGCCGGTGCCGCTCGGCGGCACGGTACGAGACATCGAAGACGCATGGAAGCTCGTGCAGGAAATCGACGCCCCGGTCGTGGTCAAGCCGCGCGACGGCAATCAGGGCAAGGGCGTGGCCGTGCGTCTGCGCACCCGCGAAGAGATCGAAAAGGCGTTCGAAGCCGCGCAGGACATCAGCCGCGACGTCATCATCGAGCGCTACATTCCCGGGCACGACTTCCGCCTGCTCGTCATCGGCAACAAGCTGGTCGCCGCCGCGCGCCGCGATCCGCCACAGGTGACGGGCGACGGCGTGCACACCGTGCGCCAACTGGTCGAGGCGGTGAACGCCGACCCGCGCCGCGGCGAAGGTCATGCCACGTCGCTCACGAAGATTCGATTCGACGACATCGCGCTGGCAACGCTGGCGAAACAGGGCTTGAACGCCGATTCCGTGCCGGACGCCGGTGCACGTGTGGTCTTGCGCAACAATGCCAATCTGTCGACCGGCGGCACGGCCACCGATGTGACGGACGACGTTCACCCGGAAATTGCGGCACGCGCCGTCGCAGCGGCGCAGCAAGTCGGTCTGGACATCGCCGGCGTGGACGCCGTGTGCGAAACCGTCATCCGCCCGTTCGAAGACCAGGCCGGCGGCATCGTGGAAGTCAACGCCGCACCGGGCCTGCGCATGCACCTTCAGCCGTCGTACGGCAAGGGCCGCGCGGTCGGCGAGGCCATCGTCTCGACCATGTTCGAAGACGGCGACGACGGCCGCATTCCGCTCGTGGCCGTCTCCGGCACGAACGGCAAGACAACCACGGTCCGCCTGATCGCCCATCTCATCGCCCAGCAAGGGCTGCGTGTGGGCATGACCGGTACCGACGGCATCTATATCAGCGGCCAGCGTATCGACACGGGCGATTGCAGCGGCCCGCGCAGCGCGCGCAACGTGCTGATGCATCCGGACGTGGACGCTGCCGTATTCGAGACGGCACGCGGGGGTCTGCTGCGCGAAGGTCTCGCCTACGACCGTTGCGACGTCGCCGTGGTGACCAACATCGGCATGGGCGACCATTTGGGTCTGTCGTACATCAACACGGTGGAAGATCTGGCGGTGCTCAAGAGCGTGATCGTGCGCAATGTGTCGCCGCGCGGCATGGCGGTGCTCAATGCCGCCGACCCGATGGTCGCGCGCATGGCCGACGCATGCCCGGGTGACGTGACGTATTTCGCCACGGACGCCGCACACCCGGTACTCGCCACGCATCGCGCCAAGGGCAAGCGCGTGGTCTATGTCGACGGCGGCCATATCGTCACGGCGCACGGCAGCGAGCAAACGCGCTATGCGATGGCGGCGATTCCGCTCACGCGCAATGGCGCGATCGGCTTCCAGGTCGAGAACGCGATGGCGGCGATCGGCGCTGCCTGGGCACTGGCCATCGATCCGGTGACGATTCGTGCCGGACTGGCGACGTTCGTGAACGACGCCGGCACCGCGCCGGGCCGCTTCAACGTCTTCGATTACAAGGGCGCCACGCTGATCGCCGATTACGGCCATAACCCGGACGCCATTGCGGCGCTCACGCAGGCCGTCGAGACCATGCCCGCGCGTCGCCGCTCGGTGGTGATTTCGGGGGCGGGCGACCGGCGCGACGAAGACATTCGCCGCCAGACCGAGATCCTGGGCGACGCCTTCGACGACGTGCTGCTCTATCAGGATCAATGTCAGCGTGGCCGTGAAGACGGTGAAGTGATCAAGCTGTTGCGCGACGGTCTGGCGGGGGCACGCCGCACGAGTCATATCGACGAGATCAACGGCGAGTTCGTCGCCATCGACACGGCACTCGCCCGCCTGCAACCCGGCGACCTGTGCCTGATTCTCATCGACCAGGTCGACGAAGCGCTGGCGCATATCGCGCAGCGCGTTGCCGAGGCCGGCGGCCGCTGACCCGCGCCCGGGAGCCTCCCCGGCTCCCGGCTTCATTCGGCCGCCATTCGATTCGGCGGCAGTTCATCTGACCGCGTGCCGTCATGCAGACGTTCGTGCCGGGCGCGCCGACCAGAGCAGTTCGAGCGCCTCCGTACCTTCGACGAAATCCGACTCATCGAGCGGCCGGTCCCGCTCCGGATGCCGTGTGCCCTGTGCCAGCAATTCCCGCTTTCCGCTTTCGCTGACGACGTGATACACGGCGTCATGTACCCCCTCCTCGGGCACGGACAACAACATCCATTCGGCATCGGGCGGCTCGTTCGGGTGCATCGCCTGCGCCGCTTCGAACCGGATGACATGGTTCGGTCCGAACGCCCGGGTCGGCCCCCACGGATGCAGGCTCGCGTACACGATCGAGCGGATCCTTGCCTGAACATCATGGCGGTTCGGCGTCACGCCGATCTGGCCACGATAACGCTGCGCCTCGTCGCGATGGCGCGCCCGTGCCCTTTGCATGGCCAGCGCGCTCGCATCGATGGCCGATCCCAGCGTGGCCGGCAGGCACGCGGCGGCCACCTCGTGCGTGTGCGATGCGCTGAGAAGCCGTCCTTGACGCGCAAACGCCGTCGCGCAGAACCGGACGATCCGTTCGATGGCGGCATAGTCGGTGCCGCAAATATCGAGCGTCTCCATTACAAGGTCCTGAATCTGCGTCAAGCGCATGTCCGCGAGTACACGCAACAGTTGCGCTTCGCCGCGGATCATGAGTTCATCGGCGATCTCGGCGTCGCCCGCGGCACATAAACAAACACCGGCGCGCAGGTACTGGATCGCGGATTGCCGCGGCAGGTGGCCGTCCCGGAAATGCAGCGCGGAAAGCGCGTGCTGTATGCCGACGTTGGTCCAATGCGCCGTTCGCATCTCGCACAGCGCCAGGAACTGCCCGTCGCGCAGCGCGATGGCGCGAGACGGGAGATCGGGCAATTGTCTGGACAGAATATGCGCCATTTCCTTGCGCAGTTCGGCCGCGCGCCCGTCGTCCTTGCGCCAGGCGAAAAATCTGGCGAACGGCTCGCGAAACGCCACGCTTTTGCCATTGGGCCCGAGCATGTCCAGCACAGACGCCGCGAGCGTGCACACTTCGGCGGGGTCCAGTTCGGGCAGCAGGCTGCCGTCCGGACCGATCGCCGCATGCAACAACTGGCCGGCGCTCACGGGGTTACGTGCGGCAACCCGCGACATGGCCCGCAATACCGTCATCGGTTCGCCGTCCAGCTGCGCGAGCAGCAGCGACGTTGCTTCGCGCTGCGTGAGGCAGAGCCCGCTTTTTCCAAAGGCATTCCCGATCAACGCGCACCGAAAGCCGGTATCGGGAATGTCCACGCAGAGGTACTGCCGGTCGGTGAGACGCAGCGACGTCGCGCCGCCGTTCGACCAGCGCGCCACGATGTCGTCCCGCACCGCCTGCGTCAACATCCCGATCACGTGCGACGCAACGGTGCCGAGCCGCTCATGCAAGGGTCCGGTCTTCAGATGATCGATGCCCACCGCATATGTTGCGAGATGTCCGCGCACCAGATGTTCGGCGATCGGGCGACGCACTTCATCGTCTTTGAAGCAGTGCCGCAGGCACGACCAAACGTCCGGTTGCAGCACTTCCCGCTCCAGCCCATCGACGAGCCGCGTCAACTGCGCGGATCCGGCCGCGCAGTTGCGCACTTCGATATCGAATTCCCGTAGGGCCGCCTTTAGTCGCTCGCCCGGCGCAGCGTCGCTCGCGGCGAGCATCGCTGCGCCGGCCCGTGAACCGGTCGTAATGGCAATCATTGTCCCTCTCTGATGACGCGACGACGCCGGCGGGTAGCCAGACCTTGGGCAGCCGCGTTTCGGAATCGCCGACATCAACGAACGGAGAAACCGCGCACTTCCGCGTCCCGGTTGGCGATAACGCCATGGCGCGTATTTCCCGATCGTCGATCCGCCGCAATGGGACGCCGTACAGCCGACGCGCCCGCAGAACTCCAAGTTCGGGATAGCGATGTCCCAGTGTCCCACTACGCGATTTCCCGGGCATGCACAAATCGCTCAGGCGACGCTTTGTGCACGGTCGCCGTCAACATGTCGAGTGCATCGGTACCCTCGATGAAGTCCGACGCGCGCAATGGCTGCTGAAGATAGGGGTGACGACTGCCGCTCGCCATGAGCCGAGCTCTCGTGGCGCTCGTCACCAGTTCGAAGATCTGATGGCGCGCCGTGGCCTCGCCTCTGCGCAGCAGCACCCACTCTGTGGGCGCGTTCCTGTCGAATTCCTCCGCCGAAATCATGTCGCTGTGCTCTTCGAACAGGATGGTGTACCCGTCTCCCCTGAGGCCCTCCTGCGCATCGAATCGATCGAGCCTCGCATCGATGGCGGACCGGATCAGGGACGCAACGTTCATGTCCGACGCGGCCAGCCCCACGTCCGCGAAGTGCGCCTGCGCCTTTGCCATATGCGACGCTTCAAGCGCCGCAATGGCCCGCGCATCGGCGCCCGCGCCGCGTCTGAGCATGCCCAGACGCACGAACACGAGTTCGTGCACCATGGCGGCGCTGATATGAAGTCCGCGCCCGGCGAACACGTCGGCACAGCGCGAGCCGATCATGCTCACGGCGCGGAAATCGTTGCCATAAACGTTGATCGCGTCGGCCAGGACATCCGCCATCGCCGAAAACGGATCGCAAGTGGCCAGTCTCTCGGCAGCGTTCGCATAATTTCCGGCTGCCATCGCACGGTCGCCGGCCGCAGCAAAAATCCTGGCGGATTCCAGATACTGCGCGGCAGCCTGGCGCGGCTGCGCCGCGCGCGCGTAGTGAAATGCCGCCCGCTGCCGGTTTTCGCCCGCCCGCACGTCATTGAATCGACGAACGTCGTCGAGTGTCGCCGGCCCTTCGCGGGCAATCTCGTCCGCCCCCCCGTTCTCCGGCGCAGACATCGCCGAGTGGATCGTCGCGATGATCTGGCGGGACTGCGCGGTGCGCCGGTCGTCGCCCATCCATTCGAAAAATCGCGCCAACGGCTCTCTCTCCGCCAACACACCGCTCACACGTGCGAGCGCGTCATGCGCGGCCGCGGCAACCGCATGCACGGCATCCCGATCCAGTCCGGGCAGCAGGCTGCCATCCGCCCCGATGGCGGCACCGACGATGCGGAAATTCGCGACGGGATGGTCCTCCGTGAGGTCCGGCATCACGTCCAGCAGCGTCGTGCCGGGTGGAGTCCCCTCGGGGTGCGCCAGCAGCAATTGCGTGGCCTCGGTCTGCGTGAGATTCAGACCGCCGAACGAGAACCCGCCGTCCATCAGCGAAAGACGTAGATCGGTCCCGGGAACACCCACGGCAATGAACTTACCCTGTGTCACATGCAGTCCCGTATCGTCGGGCTGCGACCAGCGATTGACGATTTCCGCGCGAATGTGCGGTCGCAGGGTACGCGTGAGCTGCGTGGCGTAAGCGTCGAGTCGCGCTTCCGACACCGCGTGACGCACGTGTTCGAGGCCGGTCGGCGTGGTCGACAGGTGGCTGAGCAAGAGCCGCCGCACGAAGGCGTCGCGATCGACGTCCCGCTCGAAACAGCGCTTGATGAACCGCCAGCCGTCGCTCCTCGTGAATGCGGCCTCGACCCGCTCGATTGCCCGGGTGAGCTCGGCCGACCCCGGCGCGCAGGTTTGCAGCCGGTCCTGCAATGTCTGCATCGCCCGCGTCAGATGGGCAGAGGGCGATTCGAGATTCCGGCACGGGCTGAGCGCGCTTCTTAGCGCGTGAATGGCCCCGGAGATCATCGCATCTCCTCGCACGGCAGCGGGTTCGATGCCGTCAACGGGCAGGTACCGTGATGAAAATCAGCGCCGCCGGTGGTATCCGGACAAGCCTGGAGAAGGGAATGGGGGAGGGGCGGACGCTCGGATGCCGATACGGTCATGGTGGGATTTGGCGGGAAGCGGATGAGAACCGCCCCCTTTTTGCTCGCGGTGAAAGCGCCCAATTTTTCCATTGGGCCTTTTCACACGCGCGCAGAAATCGCTCAAACCACCACTTCCTGGGGCGCCATCTCCGTGCCGTAAGTCGCCCAGCGTCGTTCGCCGTCGGCATCGGCCGCCGCCACGGTCGGCTTGCATTGGCCTGCGGTCTCGTCGAGCCCCTGCAACAACGGGCAGCGCTCGAAGATTTCGGCGATGAAATCGACAAATACACGAACTTTGGGAGACAAATGACGGTTATGCGGATACACCGCCGAAATCGGCATGGGCGGCGGTTTCCACTGATGGAGAATCTCCACCAGCTGCCCCGATTGCAAGTACGGCAACGCCATGAAGCGCGCGAGCTGCACGGTGCCGAAGCCCGACAACCCGAGCTGGAGATACGCCTCGGCATCGTTGACCGCAACCGAGCCCTGCATGTGGATTTCGACTTCCTTGCCGTCGACCACGAACTGCTCTTCGATGACGCGGCCGGTGCGGCTGGAGAAGTAATGCACCGCGGTGTGCCGTTGCAGATCGTCGAGCGTGTGGGGCATGCCCATACGCTCCAGATAAGCGGGCGACGCACACGTCAGACTCTGAAACATGCCGACCCGCCGGGCCACGAGGCTCGAATCCTGAAGCGTGCCCACGCGCAACACGCAATCGACCCCTTCCTGAATCAGGTCGACGGGCTTGTCGCCCATGCCGACCATCAGTTCGATTTCCGGATAGCGGTCGTGAAACTCGCACAACGACGGCAGCACCACGAGCTTGCCCAGCGAGCCCGGCATGTCGATGCGCAACTTGCCACGCACGCGCTGGCTGCTCTCGCGAAACGACGACTCCGTCTCCTCGATGTCCGCGAGAATGCGCAGGCATCGCTCGTAGTATGCCGCGCCGTCCGGCGTGAGATTGAGTCGCCGGGTCGTGCGCTGAAGCAAACGCGTGCCCAGATGCGACTCGAGATTCTGAATGATCGTGGTCACCGAGGTGCGCGGCAACCCGAGGTTGTCGGCGGCACGCGAGAAGCTGTTCGCCTCGACCACTCGCGTAAAGACCTGCATCGCTTGCAAGCGATCCATGATATTTCCCCATTGAAAGCACTGTTGCACTGGCCGGTCCGGTAATTTCGCTCCCGTCGCAACCGCATAAGCTTATTGGTCGACGGCATAAGCCAATGCCCACAAGGCTGAGACCGATTAGTCGAGTTGGCCGAACAGTGTTGCCAAATTATAGGCGTTTATCCCAATGTCCGTGGCCTCTAGACTTCGCTCCATCGAACGTCATCAGAGGGGTATCGCTCGCGCGAACCCAAAGCCATATGTCAGCCAACGCCAAGTCGAAGCCGGGCCCAGCGGGAAAGCCGGGATCTGCCGAGCGCAGCGCCCGCACCGACGACGGACTGCGCATCGAAGAGGTGAGCATCCCGGGCCACGTCGCCCCGGTCACGCTGCGCCTGTACCGGCCGGTCGGCCTGGGTTCGCCAGGCGCGGCCACCGAACACGCCGGCCAGCCGGGCGTCGTGGTGCCGCTCGAAGCGCACCTGCCCGCCGTGCTGTATTTCCACGGCGGCGGCTTCTGCAAGGGCTCGCTCGACGACGGCGACGCGGCCGCGCGTTACCTCGCATCGAAGGTCCCGGCGCTGGTGGTATCGGTCGCCTACTCGCTCGCGCCCGAACATCCGTTTCCCGCCGCGCCCGAAGACGCATGGTGCGCTGCACTCTGGCTGCAACGCCATGCGCGCCGTTACGGGGCGAGCGCACGCCGTCTGGCTGTCGTCGGCCACGACGCGGGCGGCAACATCGCAGCCGCCCTCACGATGATCGCCCGCGACCGGGGCGAAATCGCCGTGTCGGCCCAGGCGCTGCTCGCGCCACTGCTCGATCCCAGCATGACGCGTCTGGCTGATGGCCGCACGCCCAGCGACATCGAAGCCAACGAGTGCGCCCGTTGCTATCGCGCGTATCTGCCCCATGCCACACAGCGGCTGCACCCCTACGCGGCACCGCTCGAATCGCGCCGTCTCGCGGGCCTGCCGCCCACGTTGATCGCCTCCGCCGAACATGACCTGTTGCACGTCGAAGCCGAAAAATACGCTGCCGAACTCATTGCGGCCGGCGTGCCCACAGAAGTCACGCGCCATCGCAGCGCTTCCCATTACGGCCTGGCCGCCCTGCCCGCGGCGCTGCGGGAAGTGGCCACATTCCTGACACGCCGGCTGGCCCCGCCTGTTACCGGCTCTACCCAGTGAGTCCATCCGATCCCGGAGATTTGAATAATGACCACCCTCGCTCGCAAACCTGTACTCATTGCCGCTGCCGCCACGGCCGCGCTCCTGGCCATCGGCACGCTCACCGTCGTGCGCGTGGACGCCAGCACGCCCGCCGCCCAGGTAATGCCCACTGTGGAAGTGGATGTCGCCAACGTCCTGTCTCGCACCGTAACCGACTGGCAGAGCTATTCGGGCCGGCTCGATGCCATCGACCGGGTCGATATCAAGCCGCTCGTGTCGGGCACCATCACCGCCGTGCATTTCAGGGACGGCCAACTCGTGAAAAAGGGCGACGCCCTTTTCACGATCGATCCGCGTCCGTACGCCGCCGAGGTCGACCGCGCCGCCGCACAGCTCGCGTCGGCCAAGGCCCGCGACGTCTTCACCAGCACCGATCTGGCGCGTGCGCAGCGCCTGATCGCGGATAACGCCATCGCGAAGAAGGACTTCGATCAGAAGGAAAACGCGGCACGCGAGGCCGCTGCGAACGTGAAGGCAGCGCAGGCCGCGCTCGAGACCGCCCGTATCAACCTCGGCTACACGCAAATCGTGGCACCGGTCGCCGGTCGCGTCTCGCGCGCGGAGATCACCGTCGGCAATACGGTGTCGGCCGGCGCCCAGTCGCCTGCGCTCACCACGGTGGTGTCGGTCTCACCGATCTACGCCGCGTTCGACGTCGACGAGCAAACGTACCTCCGTTACCTGTCGAGGGACACCGCCAAACCGGGCGGCGTGCCGGTCGATCTCGGCCTTGCCAACGAATCGGGCTACTCGCGCAAGGGCACGGTGTACTCGGTGGACAACCGCTTCGACACCACGTCGGGCACGATCCGCGTTCGCGCGCGCTTCGACAACGCCGACGGCGCCCTCGTACCCGGCCTGTATGCCCGTATTCGTGTCGGCGGCGGCGAGCCCCACCCCGCGCTGCTCGTCGACGAAGCCGCCGTCGGCACCGACCAGAGCAAGAAGTTCGTGATGGTGGTGGACACGGCGAACAAGGCGCAGTACCGCGAAGTTCAGCTCGGCGAGCGCCACGGCGCGCTGGTGGAAATCACTGGCGGGCTGAAAGACGGCGAACGCATCATCGTGAACGGTCTGCAACGCGTGCGTCCGGGCGACGCCGTCGCGCCGAAGGTCGTGAAGATGGCCGGTGACACGGGGGATACGCACGACGTGGCTCCGACGGCCATGGCCGCTACAGGAGCTACAGAAGCTACAGGTGCCACGGGCGCCGGCGACGCGCCCAAGGCCCCGGCTACCGCCCCGGCTGCGAGCAATGCCAGGGATACGGGCGCCACGCAAAAAACTTCGCAAAACGGCAGCAAGACGCAATCGGTCGCCGCGGCAACCACCGCGCCGCGCTCGTGAGCGTCGTGACGGACGTCATGGCCACCATGGGCCCGATGCTCCAAATGCGCGTGCAGGCACACAGCAACATTGCACGCTGAACGACACCCCAGAGTTTCGTCATGAACATCTCAAAATTCTTCATCGACCGGCCTATATTTGCGGGCGTGCTTTCGGTCCTCACGCTGCTGGCGGGGCTGATCGCCGTGTTCCAGCTGCCGATTTCGGAATACCCGGAAGTGGTGCCGCCGTCGGTCGTCGTGCACGCTCAATACCCCGGCGCGAACCCGAAGGTGATCGCCGAGACCGTTGCTTCGCCGCTCGAAGAGCAGATCAACGGCGTGGAAAACATGCTGTACATGCAGTCGCAGGCCAACAGCGACGGCAACCTCACCACGACCGTGACCTTCCGTCTGGGCACCGACCCGGACAAGGCGCAGCAGCTCGTGCAGAACCGCGTCTCGCAAGCGTTGCCGCGCCTGCCGGACGACGTGCAGCGTCTTGGCGTGACGACCATCAAGTCCTCGCCCACACTCACGATGGTGGTGCACCTGATTTCGCCGAACGACCGCTACGACATGACCTATCTGCGCAACTATGCGCTCATCAACGTCAAGGATCGCCTCTCGCGTATCAAAGGCGTGGGTGAAGTGCAGATGTGGGGCGCGGGCGACTATTCCATGCGTATCTGGCTCGATCCGGCCAAAGTGGCGCAACGCGGTCTGACAGCATCGGACGTGGTGAAGTCGATTCGCGAGCAGAACGTTCAGGTGGCCGCCGGCGTGATCGGTGCGACGCCTGCCGGGCCGAATACGCCGCTGCAGTTGAACGTGAATACGCGCGGCCGCCTCAACACGGAAGAAGAATTCCGCGACATCGTTCTCAAGACCTCGCCGGACGGCGCGGTCACGCATCTGAGCGATGTGGCCCGCGTGCAACTCGACGCCTCGTCGTACAGCCTGCGCTCGTTGCTCGACAACAAGCCGGCCATCGGCCTCGGTATCAACCAGTCGCCGGGGGCGAACTCGCTGCAAATCTCGGACGATGTCCGTGCCGCGATGATCGACCTGCAAAAGGACATGCCTCCCGGCGTGGAGTATCGCATCGCGTATGACCCGACGCAGTTCGTTCGCTCGTCGATCGAGGCGGTCGTGCACACGCTTCTCGAAGCCATCGCACTCGTGGTGATCGTGGTGATCGTGTTCCTGCAAACGTGGCGCGCCTCGATCATCCCGCTGCTCGCCGTGCCGGTGTCGATCGTCGGTACCTTCGCCTTGCTGCTCGGCTTCGGCTACTCGATCAACGCGCTGTCGCTGTTCGGGATGGTGCTGGCCATCGGTATCGTGGTGGACGATGCCATCGTGGTGGTGGAAAACGTCGAACGGAACATTGCGGCGGGGCTCACTCCGAAGGAAGCGACGTATCAGGCCATGCGGGAAGTGAGCGGTCCGATTATCGCGATTGCACTCACGCTGGTGGCTGTGTTCGTGCCGCTTGCCTTCATGTCGGGTCTGACGGGACAGTTCTACAAGCAGTTCGCCATGACCATCGCCATCTCGACGGTGATCTCCGCCTTCAACTCGCTCACCCTGTCGCCGGCCATGGCCGCCCTGCTGCTCAAGGACCATCACGCCGAGCCTGACTGGCTCACGCGTCAGATGAACCGCTATCTGGGCGGCTTCTTCACCGTGTTCAACCGTGTGTTTCATCGCGGTTCCGAGAAATATGGTCACGGTGTCACGCGCGTCATCGGCCGCAAGGCCCTGATGATGGCGATCTTCGCGGTGCTTCTTGGCATTACGGTACTGCTGGGCAAGGTCGTGCCGGGCGGCTTCGTGCCCGCGCAGGACAAGGAATACCTGATCGCGTTCGCCCAGTTGCCAAACGGCGCGTCGCTCGACCGCACCGACAAGGTCATTCGCGACATGTCGGATATCGCGCTCAAGACGCCCGGCGTGAAGAATGCCGTCGCCTTTCCGGGGCTCTCGGTCAACGGCTTTACCAATTCGTCGTCGGCGGGGATCGTGTTCGTCACGCTCAAACCGTTCAGCGAGCGTAAGGACAAGTCGCTCTCGGCCGCGGCCATCGCTGCAAAACTCAACGCCGAGTACACGAAGAACAAGGATTCGTTCATCGCCGTGTTCCCGCCCCCGCCGGTGCTGGGTCTCGGTACGCTCGGCGGCTTCAAGCTGCAAGTGGAAGACCGTGGCGCACTCGGCTACGAGGCGCTGAACAACGCCACGCAGGCGTTCATCAAGAAGGCTTCGCAGACAAAGGAACTGGGGCCGACATTCTCCTCGTACCAGATCAACGTGCCGCAGCTCAACGTCGATCTCGACCGAGTGAAGGCCAAGCAGCTCGGCGTGCCGATCACCGACGTGTTCGACACCATGCAGATTTACCTCGGCTCGCTGTACGTGAACGACTTCAACAAGTTCGGTCGCGTGTATCAGGTCCGGGTGCAGGCCGACGCGCCGTATCGTGCGCACGCCGACGATATCGGCCTGCTCAAGACACGTAACGCGAACGGCGACATGGTTCCGCTCTCGTCGCTGGTGAAGGTCTCGCCGACGTACGGTCCGGAGATGGTGGTTCGCTACAACGGCTACACCGCCGCCGACATCAACGGCGGTCCGGCCCCGGGTTATTCGTCGGGTCAGGCACAGGCTGCCGTGGAGCGCATTGCCGCCGAAACGCTGCCGCGCGGTGTGAAGTTCGAATGGACCGACCTGGCGTATCAGCAGATTATGGCGGGCGACTCGGCGCTGTGGGTGTTCCCGATCTCGGTGCTGCTGGTGTTCCTGGTGCTTGCCGCGCAGTACGAAAGCCTGACGCTGCCGCTGGCCGTCATCATGATCGTGCCGATGAGCATCATGTCGGCGCTCTTCGGTGTGTGGCTCACGCGAGGGGATAACAACATCTTCACGCAGATCGGTTTGATGGTGCTGGTGGGGCTTTCCGCGAAGAACGCGATCCTGATCGTGGAATTCGCGCGGGAACTGGAAATGCAGGGACGTACCGCGATCGCTGCCGCCATCGAAGCCAGCCGTCTGCGTCTGCGCCCGATTCTGATGACGTCCATCGCGTTCATCATGGGTGTGGTGCCGCTGGTGACGTCGTCCGGCGCCGGTTCGGAAATGCGTCACGCGATGGGGGTGGCCGTGTTCTTCGGCATGATCGGGGTGACCGGTTTCGGCCTGATCCTCACGCCGGTGTTCTATGTGCTGCTCCGTACGCTCGCCGGCAAGAAGCCGCTGCACAGTGCACACGCGTCGACCATGCCTGCCAACGTCAAGGCCGAAGTCTGAAGGATGCCAATCATGCAATCGCAATGGATGAAACGCAGTCTGGGTGTGTCGGGGCTTCTCGCCACCCTGCTGGTGGTGGCGGGCTGCTCGATGGCCCCCACGTACGAAGTACCGAGTGTGCCCGGCAAGGGCACGCCCACGGCATTCAAGGAAGCCGTGCTGCCGGCCAATGAAGCCGGCACGTGGAAGACCGCGGAGCCGTCGGAGGCGATGGCGCGCGGCGAATGGTGGAAGGTGTTCGGCGACGCCACGCTCGACAAGCTTGAAGACGACGCCCTGTCCGCCAATCAGAACCTGAAGGCCGCCGCCGCCCGCGTGCAGGAAGCGCGCGGCGTGCAGCGTCAGGCACGTGCCGCGCTGTTCCCGACGCTCGACGCGGGGTTCGGCCCGTCGCGCCAGAAGATCTCGCCGGCGTCGCAGTTGCTGCCGGACGGCACGAACATCGCACCGTACACGCTGTGGCGTGCGCAGGCGAGCGTCGGCTACGAAGTCGATCTGTTCGGCCGTGTGTCGGATAACGTCGCCGCCGCGCGGGCGGATGCCGAGCAAAGCGAGGCGTTGTACCGCTCGGTGCAACTGGCGCTGCAAGCCGACGTCGCGCAGAACTACTTCAATCTGCGCGAACTCGACGCCGAACAGGCGTTGTACACGCAAACGGTGATCCTGCGCGAGCAGGCGCTGAAGCTGGTGCAGCGCCGCTTTACCGAAGGCGACATCGGCGAGCTGGACGTGGCGCGCGCCAAGGCCGAACTGGCAACGGCGCAGTCGGACGCCCTCGCCGTTGCCCGTCTGCGTGCCGCCTCGGAGCACAGTCTGGCGATTCTGCTGGGCAAGACGCCGGCCGAGTTCACGTTCGCCCCCTCGCCGCTCGAGCCCGTCACGGTCCGCATTCCGGCGGGTCTGCCCTCGGCATTGCTCGAACGGCGGCCGGACATCGCCGCCGCCGAGCGCGCCATGGCCGCAGCGAACTCGCGTATCGGCGTGGCGAAGGCCGCGTTCTTCCCGTCGCTCTCGCTGACCGGCTCGGGCGGCTTCGAAGCCGCCACGCTTGGCGACCTGTTCAACTGGTCGAGCCGCACGTTCCTGCTCGGTCCGGTGGTCGGTGGCCTGCTCTCGATACCGATCTTCGACGGCGGTGCGCTCAGCGGCAACCTGTCGCGTGCCCGCGCGCAGTATGAGGAAGACGTCGCGAAGTACCGTCAGCAAGTCCTCGTGGCCTTCCAGGAAGTCGAAGACAACCTGTCGAACCTGCGTCTGCTCGCGCAGCAAACGCGCGCTCAGGACGATGCAGTCAAGGCATCGAGCCGTGCCGCGCAACTCTCGCGCACGCAGTATCAGGAAGGTTCGATCGCTTATCTCGATGTCATCGACGCCGAACGGACCGTGCTGCAAACGCGACGCAGCGCCGTACAGCTCGCCGGCGCGCAGGCGGTGTCGACCGTCAACCTGATCCGCGCCCTGGGCGGGGGCTGGGGCGACCTGCCCAAGTCGACCAAGTCCCCCGATACGCCTGATACGCCTGGTACGTCTGATACGCCGGCGAACGGCTCGGGCGCCGCGCCGGTAACGCCGACGGCCAGCGCGCCCGGTTCCACCGGCCCGCTCGGCTCGATTGACCCACTCGGCCCGAGCCGCGCGTCCGTCGCTGCCCGCTGACCGGCAGTGTCCTGCCGGAGGACACCCACCGAACGTGCCGTAACGAATGCATCGAACCGGCGGCCGCGCTCGTGCCCCCAAGACGAGAGGCGTGCCGACCTGCCCCCAACGCTCGCCTGGCGAGCCGCCGGTCTCGATGCACCTCTCGGACCGTGCACGGCCGGTCGACAAAAAGGTTTCTTCCCTGCGTCCCTGCTTGCCCGGCGCATGCTCCATGTCAAACGACACCGGGCGTGCCCGGGCGCTTTTTTTGCCGACGATGGTAGGATGGGCACACGGTTAGCGCATTTGTGTGCGATACGAACGGCACAAAGGCAACGGCCGTTGCTGGCAAGTCATCTCGAATGCTTCCCCCGCGTTCGGTCCCTGGACCTGACAAGGTACCGAAATAAGGAGTGCAAACAATGAAGATGCGCAAGACACTGTCGCTTTGCCTCGCCGCCGGTCTGGCGGTTTCCTCATCGCTCGCCCTGGCCCAGGGCGGTCCTCCGCCGCAGGGTGGTCCCGGCGGTCCCGGTGGTCCGCATGGCGCGCCACCCGGGCACGGCCCGCAGAAGGGTCAGCATGGCGGCCCGCCGCCGCAGGCACGGGGCGGTCCGGGCAACGATTCGTCGTGGCAACACCCCGACTGGCGCAAAGGCGACCGCGTGCCGCAGCAATATCGCGACGCGCAGTACCGGGTCGACGACTACCGCCAATATCACCTCGATCCGCCGAAACGCGGCCATCACTGGGTTGGCGTCGGCGCCGACTTCCTGCTCGTCAACAGCTCGGGCGTGATCGTCCAGATCGTGGGCGGACACTGATGAGCACGTGGCGTCCATGACATTCGACGTCGCAACTTTCCGCTGATTTGCCAGCCACGCGGCAGGGTCCCGGCCCTGCCGCGCTTCGTTTCCCCGGCGCCCGTTCGTACCACTTCCCGCCCGCCTCCCTCAAAAACCGCCGACGCCTCGCGCCTTGCCCCGCAAGCTTCGCGCCCATCACGTCCCGTTTTCCTCCATTCGGTGCACCACTTCCGGATTGGCTGGCTCGGGACACTGATTTCGCTGCGGCGCAGCATTAAAATCACGCGCTCATACCCTCCCAATTCATCGATATACGATATATCATGCACAAAATATCAAGAACCCGCCCCAAACGGGTGCGGAAGATGGAGCGGGACGACATGGCAATGACACGACGTGACGTGAGGGATTGGATGGCGGGGTTCCTGCCTGCCGTGGCGGCCGTGCACTGGCGCGAGCGGCTTCGCGCGGGCATCGGGGCGCTGTGCGGCATCGCACTGACCGGCGGCCTGATGCTGTGGCTGCTCGGTCCTGCGACGTACATTCCCTGGCTGGTCGCCCCGATGGGAGCATCGGCCGTTCTGCTCTTCGGCGTGCCTGCCAGTCCTCTCGCGCAACCCTGGTCGATTCTTGGCGGCAATCTTGTCGCGGCGCTCGTCGGAGTGACCTGTGTGATGTTCATTCCTTCGCCCATTGTGGCGGCGGCAACGGCAGTCGGCGTGTCCATTGCGTTGATGTTCACACTGCGCTGCGTGCATCCGCCCTCGGGCGCCGTCGCGCTCACGGCCGTACTCGGCGGCCCGTCCGTCCATGCGCTCGGCTACGGCTTCGTGCTCGAACCGATCGCCTTGCAGTCCGTCATGTTGCTCGGCTCCGCAATCGCCTATCACGCGATTACCGGTCACCGTTATCCGCACGCGACACGGGTGCAGGCACCGGCGCGTGCGGTCAATGCACAGGCCATCCCGGTCACGACGGCGGACGCCGAGAAGGCACTCGCCCGACGCCGCGAACTGCTCGACATTTCGGCGGACGATCTGGCGAGCCTGTTGCGCGATACGCAGCGTGAAGCTTTTGCACGCCGTGCCCACGAGCTGACCGCTGCCGACGTCATGGCGCCGCCGCTCGCGAAGGTGCAGGCGCACGACGAAGTCCCCGCAGCGTGGCGTCTGTTGCAGCGTCACGGGCTGGACGCCCTGCCCGTGGTCGATGGCGAAGCACGCGTCATCGGGCTGGTTACGCGGCACGATTTGCACACCCGTCGCGCGCGTCGCCAACGCTGGCCGCGTTTCGCGATGTCGTTCGGTGCCGGCGCTCAGCGCCCCGCAGTGCGTGATCTGATGCAAGGCGATCTGAAGTCGGCCACTGCCGGGATGCCGCTCTCCGAACTCGTGCCGCTGCTCGTGACGCAACGTCATGGCACGTTGCCGGTGCTCGACGAGGCGGCGCGACTCGTCGGCGTCGTCACGCACGCGGAAGTGCTGCGCAAGGTCATGACGGCGTAAGCGTTGTTCATCGTATTGAAGATCCGGGACCCCGACTTGGTGTCCCGGCGCTCTGCCCGCGTAACGGCCGCATAACGGCCGCATAACGACCACATAACGGCCGCCCCTCCCTCCTTCATTCCCTTCGTTCCCCCTCATTTCCGCCGCAGCACTCCCTGCGCCCCATAATTGTCAGTCCTGAGCCGATCTGCAAGAATGGCGGCGTTGTAACGCACCGGCGTCAGACAGCTTCGATCAACGAAGCGATATTGGCTCAAAGGGGAAACATGGAACCGATAACGTTCAAGCAGTGTTTCAAAGGAGCATGGATCGACGGTTTCAGCGCGTTACGCAATCGGCCGCTGCTTACCATTTCGATTGCGGTCGTCATTCTCGTCACGCTGGCGCTCGGCACCTCCGTCAAACAACTCGCCGCCACCGCCGCGCAAACCGGCATGTCCGCCGCCTATCGCCTTGAGCTTGCGCTCGCGTCGATGGGCATTGGTCTCGTAAACGTCGTCGCGTTCTCCATACTCGCCGTTCATACCCTGCGCCACGTCATTCTCGGCCCGGACATTGCCCGTGCGACACCGTGGTATCGCGATGTCGGGCGCTACGTGTGGGCGTCGATACAGATCGGCGTCGGCTTCGGCGTGGTCACGGCGGCGATCATGGTCATTGCCGTGCTGGCGCTGCGGGTATCGGGCCATGGCAATTCGTCGGCGCTGGTCCTCACGCTGCTCGTTCTGCTGATCTGTCTGGTGGTGTTCGTCGCGATCCGGCTCTCGCTGATTCTGGCGCAGATCGGCGCCGGTCGCAGCAAGCGCTGGCGCGCCGCATGGCAGGACACGCGCGGCCATTTCTGGTCGATATTCGGCACCGGCGTCGCCATTGCCCTGCCGGTGATCGTCGGCGCGCTCATCGTTCTGGTCGTCGTCGAACTGCTGGTGAGAATGACGACCAGCACAACCGTGCTGGTGCTTGCCGCCTTGATCCTGCAAGCGGTGATCTCCGTCGTGTGGATGGCGGTCATCTGCGCGGGCAACGGATGGATCTACCATCGCTATGCGAATCGCCTTCTCGATCTGGAGGGCGCACCGGACGACGTCTGAGCGTCGGGTGCAAAAATGGGACGCAGTTCACATTTCTGCGCCCCATTTTCCATTCGACTTCCGACGGCGTCAGGCGGCGTTCGCCGCGGCGCCCCCGCCATCGAGCGCGCCGTAACGCGCATATTCCCCGAGGCCGTCCGGCCATTGTGTGAGTACCTGGAAGCCGGTCTCCGTGACGGCCACCATATGCTCCCACTGCGCGGAAAGCGAGCGGTCGCGTGTGACGACGGTCCAGCCGTCGGCCAGTTGCTTCGTGTCCGGCTTACCGGCGTTGACCATCGGTTCGATGGTGAAGATCATGCCAGGACGCAGGGTCAGCCCCGTGCCCGGACGGCCGTAATGCAGCACCTGCGGGTCGTCGTGATACGTGGTGCCGATCCCGTGGCCGCAATAGTCGCGCACGATGCTGAAACCTTCGCGATGCGCCACCGTCTGGATCGCGTATCCCACATCGCCGAGCGTCGCCCCCGGGCGTACCGCACGAATACCTGCGAGCATCGCCTCGTAGGTCGTGTCGACCAGACGCTTGGCGAGAATGCTCGGCTTGCCTGCGTAGTACATGCGGCTCGTGTCGCCGAACCAGCCGTCCTTGATCAGGGCGACGTCGATGTTCACGATGTCGCCGTCATGCAGCCTCTTGTCGCCGGGAATGCCGTGACAAACGACATGATTGACCGAGGCGCACACCGTCTTCGGATAGCCGTGATAACCGATGTTGGCCGGGATCGCCTTGAGTTCGTTCACGATGAAATCGTGACAGAGACGGTCGAGTTCGTCGGTCGTAACGCCGGGCTTCACATGCTCGCCGATCATCGCGAGCACCTGCGCGGCCAACTCCCCGGCGCGGCGCGACAGGGCAATTTCTTCGTTCGAGCGGATGACAACGCGTTCGCGCACCATTAGGCCACCTTGTTCAATACGGTGACGGGTGCACCAGTTGCTGGAGAAACGACAGCTCCGGCCTCGGTGACCGGGGCGCCATCGGATTCGATGAGACGACGGCAAATCTCGCCATAGCTCATCGTCGGATTCAATTCGGCGAGCATGCCGACGCGCAGCCAATGCTCGGCTTGCGCGTTAATCGAGCGGCTGAGGGCACCGCTAGTGTTGCGCAGCGCCTCGTGCATTTGCTCCGAGATCTTGACGATACCCATATTGCAGGCTCCAAATATACGAAATAGCTACGAAACGTATATTAACAGCCTTGCCCCGAATTGTCTTCCCCCGGATCGATACCGCCAGGGACATGACGACGATTTATCGCTCACGCCGGTGGCATCGTCGGTACGGGGCGTTCGCAGCGGCAAATTGCCGCAATGTGTCATATTCACCGCGAAATCGGTGACGACGGTAAATAGTGGGCGTGTCCGCGCGATTGGCATTCGGGTTCGACTTCACGAGCGCGGCCAGTGGCTGCTGAGAAACGATCCGCCGACTTCAAGGCCCGGCACGTCGCGGGCACGTTGCACGGCCCTCGATGACCTCGTATAGTGTCGGACGTGAGGACGACCTCACCGGTTGACGATACAGTCCGGGACGGCCCGGCTCTTTTTGGAGAGCCGTATGGCTTGGATCTATCTGATGCTTGCAGGTGTTCTGGAAGTGCTTTGGGCGTTCACGATGAAGCAGTCCGCCGGCTTCACAAAACCGCTCCCCTCTCTAGTCACGTTCGTGACGATGGCCGCTAGCTTTGGACTGCTGTCGGTTTCCATGAAAACGCTCCCGCTGGGCACCGCCTACTCCATCTGGACCGGCATTGGCGCCGTGGGTGCATTCGTCGTCGGCATCGTCATGCTCGGCGAGATCGTCAGCGTGGCTCGCATTGCCGCTGCTGCACTGATCGTCAGCGGACTGGTGCTGATGAAACTCTCATCGTAATCGACCGACGTTCCCGTGGTACTTCCGACCGGCGAGGCGATTGCGTTCTGGCGCGAACGTCCTCGTCGGCCCGTCCTTCTTCCTGCATGGTAGCCTGATGGATGTCTCCGAATATTACCCGGCCCTTCTTTTCCTTCTGCTCGCGTTGCTTATCGGCGCGGGCCTGCTGGTGGTGGCAAAGCCCATACGTCCGGACCGGCCGGACGCCGCCAAAGGGTCACCTTATGAATGCGGGTTCAACGCATTCGGCGATGCGCGAAAGAAGTTCGACGTGCGCTTTTATCGCGTCGCGATCTTCTTCATCATTTTCGACATCGAATTGGCCTTCACCATCCCGTGGGCCGTTTCGCTTCGCGAAGCAGGCCTCACCGGCTTCGCAGCAATGCTCGCATTCCTCGGACTGCTCGCTCTCGGTTTCGCCTACGAGTGGAAAAAAAAGGCCTTCGAGTGGGAGTGAGCGACGCCGATATGGTTAGTGGTCCTGATAAGCCTTGGTAGAACGGCGCGCATGAGAGCTTTCACGCAAGTTCCGAAATGAATGCTCCCGCCTTGAGTGGTTTCGAACGCGCATGGTGCGACGGTTGGGATCGAGCAGTGGTGGCGTCACTACAATGCCATGACCGCATTCGAGTCTGCGCCGCCCCGACGCCCGGCGAGTTCAAACGGCGGTATTGTTCAACGGAAGCAGTCGAGGCCATTCTCCAAGACTGACGTGGTCCGGAGAAAATGGAGGGACGAGTACACCGTCCCCGGTTGCTGGAAGGGTCTGCTCTCCTGGGGGTCAAGATTTTCGTGCCGTCCAACGACAAACCTCGGCCGTAGCGTTTTGGCGCATTTCGCCTGCGGCAGTGGTGTCGGACGTGAGCCGGCCGACGTAATCTCCGATGTTGCTCCAGTGCTTCGTGACAACGTGAAACTCGCCCCGTCCAATGGAGCCACCTTGGATGTCGCCGTTTCCAATCGACCCACGCGGCGCATATTGTCCGCCGCCTGAGTCGACCACTTCGAATGGTTCGTCGGAAAGCGTCCAACTGCAACTCACAGTCATCAGCCAACGGCCAGCCAGACTTGCTTCTGGGACTTGTGTTTGCCCCGCATCGCCGGGCTGCTTTTCCGGGGATGCGCCCCCTGCTCTCTTGCAAACGCGACATGAAACGTCGGAAAGGTTGGCGCGTGTGATCGGCTTTTGACCGAAGACCCGATCTTCGCCGTGATTGCCTTGGCTCAAGATCGTGAAGTACGGCGTTCCGTCGACGTAATAATCGACCTTCGAGCAAATGGGAGCGCTTGAAGTGAACTTCAGATCGGCGCCATAACTGCCCTTCTTGGACTCGGTAGGAATGACGCTAACGGACACAGAGCATGTGCCAACAATCTGCTGACAGTCGCAGTTGTTGCCCTGAGCATTTGCGGTCGCTGATAACCAAGCAAACAGAACTACGAGAAGCTTCTTCATGGGCTTCCTCGGTTGATCGTTCCAACTCCCCCCCGTGTGACGAGCAAAAGGGGCTTCCCTTTGAGCTTCGTCCCCCGGCGAGGATCATAGCAAAACATTATGCGCACGCCATACATCGCTCACTTGCCACTCGTCCTGTTTCTGCTGCCGCGCCTCGGTAAGTACCTGACAAAAAACTTCGCTGAGCACAAGATGAACGAGAAACGCTATTGGACAAGCCGAGGAATCACGGTCCCGGAACGTCATCCTATCGATCACATACTCGGCGACGACGCCCCAAGAGCAATAGTGCTCGCTTCTGAGGCAGCGCAATAGGTAGGTGCAAGCTTGGATCAATGCCAAGTCTTTTGGAATCAGGATTTAGGATGCTTTTGGTTGGCTACGCGGGAGAACGTCCATGAATGAGCCTCGACGACTACCCCTGGAAATCGACAGCATCCGTCTCGTGGAGCATCTCGCCCAATCGGTGGCGGACCGGATATCCCCTGCGCTACCGCTGGCGATTCAGCTTTGGAACGCAAAGACGATTGGCTCGTACCTGCAACGCTCCCCAGCCGTAGTGCTTGAGCGGGTAGTCACACTTCCAGACTTCCCGACACCAATTCGACTTCCATCCACCCGGGCGAAATCAAAAAGCGACGCGAACTCGCACGTCAGCGGCACCATGGGACAGCCCCTATGGAAAGCGATTGAAGTCATCGCATGGGTAGATTCGCACCGCAAGACACGAGGCGGACGCCCGCGCAAACTGAACTGAGTCAAGCCGGCCGATTCTTCACAACAATTGAGTCGGCCGCCACTACCCGTAATTCATCAACTGCTATACGGGGAATGACTACAATCGGCCAGGAGCGGACACCCATAGCTTATTCGAATCGCTGCTCCCGCCAGCTGTGTTCTTCCGCTTCCCGTTCCCGTTCCCGTCGCACGAGTTGCTCGATACGCTCAAGCATCTTGGCTGCGAGATCCCGGACTTCGGGCAGGAGGTGTTCCAGCAACTCGGCGAAGGCCCGGCCCCGAATCTCCATGATGTCAGCCCGCGAGCCGGACCAACTCATAGGCTGGATTCTCGAAAATATCGTATTGACGATGCCCTGCTTATCCACTGCGGCTTCCAACAAAGCCTTGATTGGCTCGCTGAGAACCACGCGTTTCGGATGCTCCAGCCGAACATCGCTTGCCTCAGCAGCTGAGTATGCGCACACCGCAGTGGCCACGCGCCCGATCAGGTCCTGATCACCTTGGCACCATGCGACTAGGCGAGCCACCGGGGCGCTATTTAGAGACGGTGAACTACGACTCAGGCCATCCGTGAAAAGATGATGGATCAATCGGCGCTCCCGGTCTCCTCCCGTGAAAACCTCGCTGAGGACAATCTCTGGGAAGTTGCTAATCAAAGTCGTGATGATGACATCGAGATTAGAGCTGTAGAAACGGAAAGCATCCACTCCGTCGCAGAGCAACTTCACGATCTCCCTGATTTCCTGTTCCGGAGCAGACGCAGATAGGCAACGGCAGACGATACGCTCAGCCCCGAGGATGCGCCTCAGGTCGATCCGTTCCCACTCGCCAGACAGCAAATTGCGAATGGTCCCGCGTCCGACCGAAAGCAGTTCTTCGCTCGGCACATAAGTACTGTCCTTACCGACGAAGAACCGCATCCCCAGTATGTCGAGCGTAGTGTAGATGCCATCATCCCGCCTGTTCAAAACGGCGAGCAGTTTCGACAGTTCGCCGTCGGAAATGGATTCGTGCATGCGGCCATAAGCGAGCTGCCGGAACTGCCAAGGCTCGAAATCTCCGCCTCGTGCGAGCTCGAGCAGCTTCCTAACCCCCCATGGGGCGACTTTGCAGGCGCCGAGCAGGTAAATGAAATGTGGCCTCAGCAAGGGATGATCCAGCACGCGCTCCAGCATCGCCCTGACCAAACCGGGATCCATGTCGTGCACCGCATTGATATAGCCTTGAAGCACCAGCGGATGGAGCACAGCGGGCGCCCGCCGTTGCACCACGTGCAAGAGATGCTCGAAAGTGGCCATTATGTCGGCGCTGCCCCGCGCCAGCCCAATACCGAAGGGATACAGCGCATCAAACTTGCCTTCCCAGAGCCTGGGACCCAATCGCTCCAAGTAGCCTAGCTCTGCCGCGGCCACCTCACCCAGCGAAGCGATCTTCGTCTTGATCGAGTCGACGCTGGCGGTATCTAGCTCACCTATGCTCTGGACGTGATCCCAAGTATTGGCCAGCACATAAGCCTCCATCTCTGAATAGGGGGCGGATGGCGCCGCAAGGCGTTCCAGCGCCTCCAGACGGGTTCGTAGCTCGGGAGGAGCGGCGTCGCTGTCGAAACTAATCGTCTGCTTGATGGCCCTCCACATCCTCGGCCAACTGCCTCCGGCAGCATGGCTGCGGACGATTTCTTCGAGCTCATCGAAGCAGCCCGCGAATGTCCACAGGCCGCGAAAGTGTCCCGCCAGTAATGAGCGCGCCCATTCATGCATGGCCGGGTCGGCACTTGCCAACGCAGGTCGCAGCAACTTCAGGAAACCGACATACCAGTCGAGTTCTTCGGCGCGCGTGCGCGGACGCCAACCGGAATCTCGTCTCCGTGCGCCGAAGTCGAACATCGAGAAAGACGTCCAATGCATTGCCTCGAAGGCGGCGTGGAACAATTCGCCTGCGATTTCCCGATGTCTCGGGCTACCCGACTCGAGTAGCTCCCTGACGAAGGCGCGCCTGCGTGACGGTGGCGCCTGCGTGCCCGAAAGGTGCAACGAGAACAGCTGACTCATCTGTCTGACGATACTGTTGTTGTTCTCGCCCGACTTCTCACCCTCGGCAAACTTCAACATGGCCGCTACGGCGCGATTGAACTTGTCATCGTCGTAAGCGATCTGGCCCAGCAAGCGCACAAACAAGCTGACGTGCGGATTCTCACGCGAGGCAAATTCGGGGCCGGTTGCTGCGTCTTCGATCAGCCGCAGCACGGTTTCCGGGAAGACCGGCGCGATGTACTGCAACGCAGACAAGCTTTCTTCTTTGCACGATCCGATGTCATGCAGCGGCCCGCCAGGGGCCACCCAGCTATGCGCCAAGCGACGCGCAGGCTCGAAATCGTGAAGGTATCCCAACCGATGTGCGCATGAGCGGAACAGACGCCGGTTCTCCGTCTTCAGGAGCTCGGCATTAATCGATTCGGGGGGAATATTCTCCAGCGCCCGCTTCGCCAAACGGTTGGCAAGTGCATGCGGAAGAATCGCCCGCCACTCGCCGCGTTGCTGCGCCAGTTGACGACGCAGCAACTCCGCCTGGCCCCGATGCAGCACTCGGCGCTCGAGACCAGCGATGGTGCTCAGGATGCCAAGTTCGTCATTGAACTCGGACGCGGCCACATTGAACGAATAGACAAGCGAGAGCGCTTCGGCGCTTTCCAAGAGGTAATCCGACGCGCCCTTGCGCTGACTGAACAACCGCTGGAACAGATCTTCGTCGGAGAAGTTTGTCAGCGTCTCGTCCGCATCCACCCGACTTGCCAGCGCGATTGCGATGCGCGCATTGCCGCCGGAAAACTCGGCGATCTTGTCTGCGTTCAACTGCCCCAAGTCCGGATAGCGCTTATGGATCAGCATGGAGACCGTTTTCTCGCTGCACGGCTCAAGATGAATTACCTCGGTTTCTTCGGGGCGGTCGTCGGAGATGTCATACTCGATGGTCAGCAGGCTGAGCCTGGCACAACTCTCCGACACTCGCTTCTGTAACCGCCTATGCACCTCCGGCGGACAGTTGTCGAGTATTAGATGAACGGCATGATCGTTGGCGATGAGATATGAAGTCAGTTCGGATGCCGTCGGCGCCAGGTCCTCGCCTAGATCGGCGTAGATTGCGCTGGGAGGAGATAAAGCCCCTTCGCCGACCTCCGCCTCGAACAGCGCCTGCGCGAATCGCGTCTTGCCTACTCCCGAGAGGCCTGTGATACGCACGGCACTGCCGGGGCAGCGCAGTCGCTCGCGAGCCAGCTTGATGCCTTCGGATACGGGCATGGGATCCTTCGCGCTCGAGTTCGCGTCGATCACGCAGGGATGGTCGTCGACCAGAAACACGTCATCCTGTCCCGGGGGAGTCGCCGCCCACCGCCCAAAAGGCTTCCACCCGGACAAGGGCCGACCGAGACGCGCGCGAACCCACAGCGCCACGCTTGGATGCCGCCGAAGCCAGGTCGCCAGTCGATCACGGCCATAGAAGTCCAGATGCAGAGACGCCTTGTTGGGCAGCAGCGCAACAGCCTTAGCCATCCCTCGCAATCGGCTCGCTAGCATGCTGTCCGAACAATCGTCCTTGCCACTGACGATGATGTAGGCACCATTCTGATCGGCCAGCTCTGAGATTACCGGCCTCAGCGCCCCGTGTTCCAGCATCTCGTCGTTGCATGCGGTCCCGGCCATCGTGTGCTTCTTGACCTGGAATCCGCAGATACCACGTGGAACAAACCCGTTGTTCGACGGCAGGCTGGTATCCTCGATACGCACGTCCAACCCGCCGTCGGGCGCCTCCTGCGCGCCTCCCCAAGTAACGCACGTCGACCGACGCCCCTGCTGGATCATCTCGGCTTCGCTCAGACGGGCGACTAACTCACGCAGGTCTCCCGCAACAAGCTCCGTGATGTCTGTAGCATTAAGTTCGAAGAAGCCCATAACTCCCTTCCAGCGACGACCAAACTCTCGTATTAAAGCGGGAAAGGTGGTTAGCGTAAAGTCGCAGGTCGCCCCGGGTAAAACGGCCTACTCAGGAACGCACACCGATTTGTCGCGAAAGATTCGGCCTAAGCCTGCCCGCGTTTGGCATCCGACCAATGGCAGCTTGGGATCGAATGCAGACAGTCTCACCCAAAGCCCGAAAGCGGAACCCGGTAGGTTCCTCTAACCTAGGGCCATCCGCGGGAACTTCCGCCAATCGCAAATTTAACGCAATTGAGACTGGCGAAGGAATGCAGCACAGATAAATCTCCGCCTATTAACCTAAGCGTCCCGCGATATCTGTTGCCGTCGCGTTGTAATAGGTTATGAGTTCAGAAATGTTCCTATGCCCAGTCATTCTAGCTAAGTCCAGCGGCTGCAATTTCTTGGCTAGGCGCGTGATAGCTTCGTGACGGGTATCGTGAAAGGTGACGTCGGGAATCTGTGACCTGTCGCGCGCTTTCCGGAAAAGCGCGTCCCGGCTGGCAGTGGACAAGGCAAATAGTGGTTTGCCTTTATCCACTGCCGGAGCATCTTCAGAAGTTCAATTGCGCGGGATGACAACGGTACATTTCGCGCAGTGCCGTTCTTGGTCATCGGCAGACGCGCAAACTTGCCCTTATAGTTCACCGACGAAGCCGTAAGCGTCAGGATTTCGCTGGAACGCATGGCCGTCTCTATTGCAAAGAGGAATGCTACCGCCACGCGCTGCATTGGTTTTTCTACCGGCAGTCCTTCTTCGTAGCCCATGCTTGTAAGCAGCGACTCGATTTCTTCTTCGGATATCGATCGTTCGCGGCCTGGCGGTTCCGGCGGACGCTTCACTTCCGCCATCGGATTCGTCACCAGCCAGCCCCACTCCTTCCGGGCCACGAGAAACGCATGTGACATCAACGACATTTCTCGCGACGTTGACGCCCCTGAAACTTCTCGCATCCGCGCATCCCGCCATGCCGCTATATGACTCGGCCGAAGTTCCGCCAGCTTGATATCCCCAAATTTCCGCCCGCCAATCACCCGGTTCCCAATCAACGGTAACCGCAGCTTCTCCCACCTCGCCCCGCGCTTGGTCGGACTCACCTTCAGCTCATATTCCTTGAGCACATCGCCAACCGTCAGCGTCTTGCTACCTGAGCCGTTGGCAATCGACCGCAGCTCCGTCTCCCGCTGCGCACTCCATGCCATCGCGGCCGCCTTCGTATCAAACGTCCTGCTATCGCGCTGACCATCGACCATCACCTGCGCGCGCCAGCCCTTCGCCACCTTCTGAATTGATGCCATCCGTGGGGAATCCTCGGGTAAAAAATGGGGGACCGGCCACGATTTTAGGTGGGAAGAGGTGAGATTTGGGGCGTATCACGAACAATCAGAATCCACGCAAAAATCCCGGCTTGCCTTACCAGCCGGTCATTTGCGAGATATTGCAGGAAGAAGTGAGACCTACAGAACCGATGCCAAAACGGGGAGTTGGTGCGAGGAAGGGGAAACGCGATTCGTTTGGAATCAAGGGGGTTACGAGGTTTTGGGGAGGAAATGGGGACGGGGGATTGGACGCAGATTGCGGCAGTTCGAGTCCGACAGACGCACACGCCCCCCAACGCCCATTGACAAACAGTGAACACGAAATCTGACGGGGACCTGTCAGAAATTTCGTGTTTAATGCATAACATGCTCCCAAGGAGAACGTATGCCTCGCAAACCGAAAACCCAGCCAGCGGACCGGCCGGTGAATAAACGTTCGCCCCAACGAGGCGAATAATGCCGGAAACGTAACCGGCACCATGCTCGCACTCCAACTCCCCCCGCCTCGCCCAATCGGCGGTGCAACGCGACCGGACACAGATTATCACACTGGCCTATCTAACCAGTCGTCGCACCACCACCTATCACGGTGGTGACGACGGTGCAGGTCCATGTTCTTTCTCTATTTTGGAGACCCAACGAACGCCCTGCCAAACATTGTAAAATTCTCGAACGGAATTCTGTGTATCTCTTCATGATCGCATTGGAAATGAAAAGCACACGCTTGAAGCAGTGATTCTTTCTTTGGCCTCAAAAGACAAAGCACAAGCCATGAATAAATCTCGGGGAATTTTTTCGATATTGACCCAGCCTCAGGAAGTAATTTCGTTCGTTGGAGACGTTACTGCGGCTGCGGACTCAGACAAGGCCTCTCTCGGGTTTTACCCCGACTCTGTTTATCTCGAGTACGCGTTGAAGGGCAACATTTTCGTTGCGATCACAGAGTTGGGAAAGCAACGCTTGTATGCCGGCCATGTCCTGTTTGACCTAAGACAGCCGAGAGCTAAGGTGCTGCAAGTCTTTGTTGATCCCGGACATCGTCGTCTTGGCATTGCCGAAAGCTTAATCTCAGAATTGAAAATTTACCTTTCAAACCTGCAATACCTTTCGATTGAGGCCCGAGTTGCTGAAGATATGACGGAGTCCAATTCCTTTTGGGAACGCCAGAATTTCAATGTTCAGCGATTGGATGATGGAGGGGCGAGTCGCGGCAAGCGCCGAAGGAAGATTTTGGTTCGCAACCACGAACTAGCGTCGCCCCAACTGTTCGGCCCCAGTGGGATCGACGTGAAGAATCCGCTCGGATTTAGCTTCTTGTCAGGCACTGAAAAGCCAATCTACCTGCTAGATATGAATGTCTTGTTCGATCTAGGACCAAGAAGACACCGCAGAAGCGATGTCGCCAACTTGTTTCGAGCCGAACGCATGCAAGCGTGCAGCCTAGCGATTAGCTCCGAGATTCTTGAGGAACTAAAGCGCAATTGCCCTGATGGGAAAACCGACCCAATGCAAGACTTTGCGTCGATTTTGCCCACGTATTCTGGGCCGCCTGACGATGAGTTGAGCGAGCTTATTGCCGACCTCGCAGAGTTAGTTTTCCCCGATCGTAGCCAGCGAAATGCATTGACGGTCAACGACACCTCGGACCTTAAACACCTTGCTACCGCGATCTTCCATCGCCTGAATGGTCTGGTCAGCAGTGATATGTCGATACTGCGTGCGGCCCCCAGTCTCCGTACACAATATGGCCTTGACGTTCTTTCACCTACTGCATTTTCGTTACAAGACACTCATTCGGTGGATGTAACAACCTTCGGAAGTGAACAGGATCGCGTCTTGACACTGAGTGCTGTGGAGCCTCACGACGAGTCCGAAGCGAGAAGCCTCCTATCCCGGTCAAAAATAGGCCACAGCCAACAGCTTAATGAGTGGGCTGCGGTAGACCTACACGGGGGACCTTGTAGACGATTTGTCGTACGAAGCGACGGAGACGTCGTCGGCTACATCACTTGGCACCAAAAGGTGGGGCAAACTTCCATCGATGCGTTGATGGCGATTGACGAGAAATCGCCGACAGCTACCGATTGTGTTCGGTTAATGCTAAGCAAGTTGAGCGAGGACGTCGCTCATAATCAAGTTGTACTTGTACGCTTGGGTTTTCCTGCACAGCAGTACCAGATTCGACAGGAAGCCATTTCTATCGGGTTTACAGCAGGCGGCAATAACCAAGCGCAGCTTCATAAAATTGTCCTTCGAAGTGTGGTCACACAGGTAAACTGGGAGCAAACGAGAGCGTCCCTCATGGCAAATTGTGGCGTTCGGCTACCATCAGTCGCGCCAGCATTCAGGAGCATCAATCAGCACATTGAGATTCATGCGGCGGATGGCAACCGTACTCATTTATCGCTTCACGGGTTGGAAAGTCTGCTCGCACCGGGCTTATTTTGCTTACCCGGACGTGGCGGCGTGATCACTCCTGTTCGACGACAGTTCTCAGAGCACCTTTTGAGGCACCTTCCCCAGGGTTCGCTGCTCCCTCAAGCTCGCGTGCAGTTGTACCAGCAGCGGCACTATCTCAGCCATCCGAAGAATCGAACAAAGTTCTCGACAGGGCAGCTGATCTTTTTTTACGAATCTCAGAATCACGGCGGCCTCGGCGCCCTCGTCGCCGTCGGGAGAGTCGTTCGGGCATACCTTCAAGACCGAAGTGTGATGGGCCATTCCGAACTTGACCGCTCAGTCTTCGATATTGACCAACTTGACACCATTGGTCGGACTGAAACCAGAACAGTGACCGTTTTTGATAACCTGAATGTTCTTCCCGCTCACGTTTCCGGCGATACTCTTAGAGAAATAGGTTGCGGCACACCGGTTAAGCTGTTGAGCACCCAAACAATCACCAGCGAACAAGTGGAACGCATTCTCGCAAGGGTGTATAACTCATGACCTCGACTGAACACGTTCTGATCTCACTAGAAGAACGGCACGCAAACGGAATATTCGCGGGCACCAAGCGCGTCGAGTTACGTCGGCGCACCATGCACGTTGATGAAGGCACCGTAGTATGGATATATGTGAAGCAACCCGTAGGCAGTGTGCTCGGACAAGCCGTTGTAGCCGCCACCCACACCCTTACACCTAGCCAGATTTGGAAGCGTTTTGGCTCGTGCTCAGGCCTTAAGAGGGCCGAGTTCTTTGAGTATTTTGAAGGATTGAGTAGGGCGTTCGTGTTGGAACTTAAAGAGGCACAGATGTTGCCCGAGGCAGTCTCCCTGCACACCCTCCGAAGTGCGTCATCGGGATTTCATCCTCCTCAGTTTTTTACCCGCATTGACCCGGACAGTTCATTGGCCAGCACAATGACTGCAGGAATGTCGTCCAAAGGCAAGAACGGTCGTCGGCGTCGAGTGCCTTACCGACGAGTCGCCCATAGAGTTGGAGGAAAAAAATCCGGAAAATCTGCATAGCAGCGCCTTTCCTAGAGAAGACCGGATTTGCAACGTACCCTGTTCTCCACACCTAAATTCGACGCAAGCGCATTCAACGTACGCAATGCAACGCAAATGTCGTAGTGCTCGCAGGAAAACTCTCATGCTGAGCCGGTGTGCGAGGAGAATTCGAGCAGCCTCTGCCCGGGTGGCCGCGAAAAAGAAGTAACACGGGGAGAGGCTCCCAAAAATGCCTTATGTTCCGAGAACCCCAAAAGAAAAGGCCCCGCGTTTGCGGGGCCTCAATAAACGGGGGCTTGAGCCATTCGGAATTCGCGGCTTACGCCGTTGCATCGTCTCGGGTCGCGCCCCACCTAGCCTGTTGGTCAGTCCACTGGACTAATCGTGCATGCATAATATATCACATGCTATCAACAGTCAATCCAACACAGAATGCCGCCGCCATCAGGCTCCTTGAGTTTCTTTCCGACCGACGACCGTGGCATCGGTCTCTTTGGGGGATCGGGGCCATTCTTGCGATGGAGGAGCTTCACGAAGCCTGCGTAGCCATGAGGCATGGCCATCTCAGCGAGGGTGCCATAAAGCGGATCGCGTCGTCACTCCAGAAGCGTATCGGCGTACATCCTGCGTTCACAGACAACGAGCGCCTGTTTCTTCGACAGCAGTTGAATCAAGTACCCCGCGCCGATGGTGCTGCTCACTATGGAATACGTGAGTTGTCTGCCCGGGTGTCTCCGAACTACTTGAGTCGCTGGGGAGACGCCGTCGCGAAAGGAAGATTCACTGTAGAGACATTCGCACGGAGCGTCGCTGCGCACATTCTCGATGCAGGTTTCGCCGGACCATACATGCACAGCATCATTAAGAGCTATTTGGATGCTCCGGAGCCAATCACGCTTGAGGAGTTGTGCAATAGTCTGCAAACAGAAATGGCTGCAAATCCGGTTCGCGAGTTTGAAGTAATGCTCGCGTTCACTGCCGCACCGACCACAGGCAATGGTGTCCCTGAGGTCTGGCTGAAAGGGCCAGAAGTTACTGCTTGGCTTCGCGAGCACGGCTTCGAAACGTCAGGCGTTAGAGCTCAATTCGGGATGCGGCTACACGTGCAAGCCCGAGACCGGGTCGGCGCAGCGCAAGCCGCTCGCACCGAGGCCGACCGATATGCCGCACGCGCGTTACTTGCATCAGGAAATCCCCTGAGCTACGCGCCATGGCTGTGGGTTAAGGGAAGTCCTGAACCCGCACCGATGAACGAGGATTCGCGCGGAGTTGGCGTCAAAGAATTGCTCCATGGAGACCGTGTTTTCACACCGAGTTCAAGCCCTAGTGTCGACGCTGCGCTTGAGCTCTTGTCGCACCTGGAAAACAGCTCGCCTCCCGCAGCAGTCGCTGGAGGTTGGGGTGCAATCGAAGGATTGCTTTCAGATCCGAGTGACCGCTCAAGTGCCGCCGACAACTTAGCCACATTAGTGGCATGCTCATTCCCTAGAGCCGAACTCACGACTCTGTCGTACAAGGCGCAACGCGAATTTCCCGATCAGTTTCATGCTCTGAAAGAAGCGCTCACCAACCGAGAGCGGTCGCGCATCGTGGCTCGGAAGATTATCGACAACACAATGCCCCAACTGCGAGGAATCACAGATCAAGCGGCGGTCGCGCGAGTTAGGAAGTTGTTAGCGAATCCACAGCCAGAACTACAGACGATTCGCGACTCAATCGGAGAATCACTTCACCGTCTATATCGGCAGCGAAATCTAATTCTGCACGGAGCCAGACTGGACAGCGTGGCGCTGGCGGCAAGCTTGCGAACCGTAGCTAAGCTTGTAGGGGCCGGTATGGATCGTATTACCCATGGGCACTATGCTCAGAACCTAAAACCTATGGAGTTAGTGGCAAAAGCCAATCTCGCTCTCGCGACGGTCAGTCGAGAGCATCCGATGGGTTGCGTCGATCTGCTCGAAATGAACTGACCGGTGTTCGACACGCTATCGACGCACCGCATCGATGTCAGCCCACATGCCAAAATTGCCAATGCAAACGCGGCTGGCCACTGCAAGGCCTAGGAATGATCCCGAAGAACTTATGGGCGACGTCCGAATCTCGCGCTAAATCGTAAAATCCCGGCCTCCATGGCTTGAAACGCACATGCAGCGCCAATAGACTGTCTACCGTCACGTCCCAAAACGTGACCGGGTTTAGCAGCCCGAAGATGAGTTTATGGGCACACGGCCGCATGTACTTGCGGTCTTAGTGTGCGATGTCCTTCATACATCTATCAATGGGTGGGCTTGGATTGGGACGCCTTCGGGCGTGCCGCTGAACCATACTCGTCGCGGTCTGCTAACCCAGTTCAATGCCCACCCACCCCTGCGGCCTGCAGAGGGTGGCGGGAATCTCAAACGGTTAGTACGAGGAACCCTCCATGACTTGGCCCCAGCGTATCAACACGCCGTCCCGCGACACATTAGACCGCCTTAACGAATTGTCTGAACGGCTTGTCGAACTTTCTATGGTGGGAGCAAATCAACGATTCGACATGATTCCCGACAACTTCAACGAAGCCTATTTCGATCAGATGTGCGACATCTCCACCGAGGTATACGATTTATGCCATAAGCTCGATGAAGATGTGAATTACCTGCTTTCGCAAAAAACTGTGGCGGCGTAAGCTTCAGCAACTCAATTGGCCCCCCGCATACCAAAGCCCCCGTCTTACCCACACCAGTTAGCGATCAGACCTCCCCCTCCCCGCCTTCACTTCAATCGAAGCTCCGACGAACTCCTCAACGTCTTCCGGTCCCGCTCCACTCTCTCCAACACCGGCGAAGAATGCCCGTGATCCTCGTCCGTCATCCCCGTTCCCAACCAATACGCATACTGAGGCCAGTGCTTGCAGAGCGCGAGAATCGCATCCTCTGTTGCACGTTGACGCCCCTCGTAGATGCTGCGCCAGGTCTGCGCCCGCACGCCGCTCAACTCCTCTAGTGCCTTAAATCTGCGATGGGTCGGGACGACCGCATCGATGATCTCCATGATTCTTTCGCGCATTGTCGGAACCTTCCCAAACCACGAGGCAGGGATCCTCAATATGATTCGTACAGGTTTTACGAATCAGTAAATTTCTTACGACGGAATGGAGGATTCACATGACCAGCAAGCAGAAGCTCACGATCGTAAACGTCATCCGCCGTGAGGGCGTCTCTTCCAAAACAGGGCGTCCATACGACATGCGAACAGCGCAGTGCATCCTTTGGCAAACAACCAGTGAAGGCGAGGAGACCGTGGTAGGCACGGTCACGCTCCCCAACTCGCTGAAAGACACCGAGAAAGGCGATTACTACGCCGAGTTTGCAATGGCGCAATCGATGGACGGCTCGCTTGTCCCTCGAATTGTATCGCTCCTACCTTTCGCCACTTCTTCCAAAACGGTCGCACCTAAAATCGCTCAGTGACGTTCCTCATGTCGTCGACCGCGTAGGCCTACCGACCGCCTGTTTCCGAATTCGGCCCCCCGCTCGCTTTTTTCACCCTGCCGCGCTCAGTGGCACAAATGGGGGTTGCAATGGTTCGATCTATCTCGTGGCGAATCGCCAGGCACAGTCCTACCCACTCAGCACGCGCATTCGCTGTCCCAATAGCTGAGATTCTTCTTCCGCCCCGTCGGCATATGTCGGCGCTGCACCTCATCAGCACTCGCTCGCGTCACAACGACCGCTCACCGGTGCGAATCGATGCTCATCGAGACGTCATGCAATACCGCGCATTCAAATTCAACTGACGAGGGCCGCCATGAGCGACATGAATGACTTTAATCGGCCGGGAGACGGCATTTGGCACATCGTTGAATCCCTCGACCCACCTCCTGAATTCGACTTCGACACAAACGATCCGACCTACGACAACTACCTGTTCGACGAAGAACAAGAGTACGTCGGTAGTCGCCGTGTAGTCGCGACTGCGAGGAACCTAGACGAGTTGGTGCAAAGGATTCTCGAGATAGGTACTGACAACGAACGCGGCGTTGGTACCGATTTTGATGACTTTCTGACTGACGACGCATGACGCACGTTAGCTCAGTAAAGAACGTACTCATTTGCCGTCCGCAACTGCACGATGAGTCCATTTCCGAACTCGACTCTCTGGCATGTCCCGGCAACGGCGCTTCGCGCCTCAAGCTGGCCACGACACGGGCTTACGTCTCCAGTGCTAGCGAAGCTCCTCCCCCGCCCGACTTCATCCAGGCGGGCGCTTTCTGGACACTGGCATTCGCAACCGTCGTAGGTCTTTGGTTTGTGAGTGCCCATGTGGGTGCGGTTCTCGGATTCATCCGCCGAGGCTGACACAGCGCGCCGGGCGTTTCCCGGCATCTCAATCGGAGGTAACCACCATGAAGGAAGTGCTTCAACGAGTCCGCACGGTCAATATGCGCGTCGGCGTCGGCATCACTTTGGCCGCGGCATCCTGCTTCGCTAAGGCCGCAGGGGAAGGCGGCAGTGCCGGAGATTTGTCCGCGTTGACGTCCGGCATCAGCATGGGCTCGACGGCATCCGCGATCATCGCTGCCGCTCTGACGTTGGTCGGTGTGTATGCCACGTTACGCGGCGCAAAGATCGTGTTGAGCCTGGTTAAGGGCGGCTAACCGTCCAAAGCGGCCCGGCATCCGACGCGCGCTAAGGATGCCCGGCCCTTCGACTGATCTCCGAAGCGCCCCTCCCGCCATCCAACCAAGATCATGCCGATACAAGAACTGTGGAATCTGACTTTCTTCGCGTGGGGAATCGTTTGCGGATGGGCCGTCGTCCAAGGACTGAGGGGATGACCATGAAACGTATATTCGCGGCTGCCGTGCTCCTTTCAATCCTCGCGCAACAACCTGCTGCCCCTCAGGCGCTACCTGCGGCGAACTTCGCCATGAATCGCGCGATCGGTGGCATCATCACGCGAATCGCGGCATCGCGCGGCTTCGCAGCAAACGATCCCCGCATCATTGCTACACTCGAAGCGATCTCAACAACCAGTACCTCACTCAATGTCCTCTCGACCGGTGTCGGGGTCGGACTGTCTATCGCAGGTGTGCCCGTCTGGCTCACGATTCTTGCAGGGCTTGGTATCGTTGGCGCGGGCGCTCAAGTGCTTGCCACGCTGGGAAATGCAGAAGTTGCTATCGGGCAGACCTACGACGGTTCCGTTTCCGTGGTTCGCATAAATACGCTTGATGAGCCAATCGTCCTACCTCCGTACCCCGAATTCGTAACGCCTCAAGCCGAATATAAGCTTTTCGAAAAGCTAAAGCGACTAGGTGCACACGTCTATCGAACAGCCGACTGCAGCGCAGCGAACACGCGTGCGGCATGCCATGAATATCCGCTGATCCCGTCCGTCGAAACTGGCATTGCACTCCGTTTTCAGGAGCACAAGCTTCGCATCCCCTTTCAGTCGATTGCGGAACTTGAGGACTTGCGCGCGCGATGGGAGTTCGAACCGGGAGACGAAGATCCGCAACTGCGGCTCATCGAAACGTTTGACGAAGACGGTGAGTTCGCGGGCTTTGCCGAGCGCATGTGGACCAACAAGCATCGCTGCAAAAAGAGTGACATGCCCGATTGCACCGCTGAACATGAATGGGTCACTCTCAAGGTGAATCCCGAAATGTTCGACATCACCCGCGACGCTTTCCACGGACGGAATCGAACGACTTCCCAGACGCTATATCCCGATCTGAACGCCGCCCGCGCAGACATGAGTCGCGATATCCTCAAAATGCCAATCAGCGCGGAGTCACTGGCCAGCATCGTGGATCAGTCTTGGTGGCAAGCCGCCGAATCCCCCGATTACAAGGGACTCCCTTACGACGAATCGGAACCGGTCACCGAAGATGATGTTTGGATCTGGATCAAACGAAACCCGAAGGAGGTGCCATACATCGGGGACATTCTGGAGCCAGCCAATCCTCCGGACGAGACGACTGTCCCTATTTCGCCGCGAGTCCGCCCACGAGGCGATCCCTTTCCGACAATCGATCCCGCAACAGATCCGCGCACACAACCCGAGATCGATCCAGTAACGAACCCGGACACGGCACGCGATCCGAACAAGAAACCCGATCCAGAGATCGACCGCGAACGGGCTGTTGAAGGTGTACAAGACGTTAACGTCGTCAACAGACCGACGGTCGATATCGGCAACCGGGTGAAGGTGGACATCGAGTTGGGCAACGCTCCGGAAACGACTACGCCCCAATTGGAAGACACACCGACGGCAAAGATGATCCTCGATCCGCTCTTGAATCTGACGTCCGAACTCAAGTCCTGGTCGATGCCTTCAAGCAACGGCGCCTGCCCGAGCGCAACGCTCAACGTCTTCGACGCGTCCATTCCGTTTGATGCCCACTGCACGATTGCCGAGCGCATCGGACCACAACTGCGTCAGGCCATGCTCGCCGCGTTCGCCGTCGTCGCGATTCTGATCGTCCTCTCAGCTTGAGGTGTCTATGCCACTGTTCTCGATTCTCTCCGGTGCGCTGAACGTCGTATTGGGCTTCATGTTTCGCGCATCAGTGGTCAAGTGGGGCGCGTTCTTCGTGCTTTGGTATGTCGTCACCGAGTTCGTCTCGGTTATTAAATCCAGCGGCCTGCTGCCAGACGCCGCCAAGCTCAACGACGCGTTCTCAGGAATTCCCTCGGGTGTCTGGTACTGGCTCGATTTGTTTGCCATCGCAGAAGGAGCACCAATGATCGTTGGCGCTTTGGCGACGCGCTTCCTGATTCGGCGCTTGCCGATCATCGGTTAAACGCTATGGCAATCAACGCGTACACCGGCCTGATGGGGTCTGGCAAAAGTTATGAGGTCGTCAGCAACGTCATCGTGCCTGCCGTTCTGGCGGGTCGACGCGTGGTGACGAATATCGATGGCATTAACCCCGAGGAAATCTACGCGTACTGCAAGGACGTTGGAAAAACTAACGCGAAAAGGCTTGGAGAAGTGATCCCCGTCACAAACTCAGACTTACGCAAAGACGGATTCTTCCCTGACGAGACAAAGCCCGAAGTCGAGTCATTCGTGAAGCCCGGCGACCTCGTCGCCGTAGACGAGGCATGGGAGTTCTGGTCTTCTGAGAAGAAGATCACCCCCGAACATATGCGCTTCTTCCGTATGCACCGGCACTATGTGCATGCAGAAACTGGCGTGTCATGCGACGTCGCATTAATGATCCAGTCGATTACCGACCTTCATCGGCAGTTACGCTCCGTGATTGAACTTACGTTTGTCACGAAAAAGCTCAAAGTGCTCGGACAGAACCGTCGCTATCGAATCGAGATGTATAGCGGCGCGAAGCTCACAAAAGCGGCGCAAATCAGCATCGACATCACGACCTACAAGCCAGCCATATTTCCGCTTTATCAGTCTTACGCAGGGGGCAAAGGCAACGAGCGCGCTATCGACGCCAGGCACAACATCCTGCGAAGCCCCAAAGTGTGGATCAAAGTTGCGATTTACGCGACGTGTTCCATTGGCTCTGGTTGGTATTGTTGGCGTTACTTTCATCCGCAAACTGCTGCGGAGACTTCGGCCAATCAGGTTGCGTCGGAGAATAAACACGCCACACAGGATGACGCGCCCTACTCGACCCCATTACCGATGCCAATTCCGAGCGAGCGATGGCGCGTCGCCGGGCACTACTCTGTTGCGGGCGAACGGCACATTGTTCTGAGCGACAGCTCGGGCCGGATCCGCGTCGAGTCCCCCGCAGGATTCCGCAATCGTGGCCTCAACATTGTCGGCGAAGTCGATGGTCAACAAGTCACCGTTTGGTCTGGTCAACGGCCCGCGTCTCGGTTCTTCGGAGGAGCGTCATGAGGATCATTTTTGCGGGCGCGCTTTTGATGGCCTCCACATCGGTCATCGCGGACATGCCTCGCATTGTTCACGCGCCGATCGATTACCGTGGGCCAGCGCTTCGCGATGACGGTCCCGAAATTCGGGACGACACAGAGCGCCGCCGTATGTCGGACGGGCCCAAGGAACACGGTCCCGCCTCACGATTAGCGTCTCGGGTAACGTCCGGGACGTTCGACTTCCAGTTCGTCAACGTCGCGCAACTCCTTTCCTTGCTCTACAGCGAAGCCATCAGGACGCCGTACGTCATCGCGCCGGAAGTGCTCGAAGACCAGCGGATAGTCTCCATGAGGTTCAACACGAGGCGCGGTGACCTGCGGACTTTCCTCGCGTCACTCATCGAATCGCTTGGGTTCTCCATCGAAAAGCGCGAAGGCGTCGACTTCGTGTTCAAGCGACGCGATGTTGTCCCGGTTCAGCCCCCTCGGTCCACCTACGTATACCGACCGCAATATCGCGACACAGCCTATCTCGCGAATCTCGTCAGACCGATATTCCGAGGGCAATTCACAGTCAACCGTGAGGTACCCGCGTCGCCAGAAGGAAGAATCGACGGCAACGTTCCGGAAGGATCAGCTGCGATGCTCATCGACCAGAAGGGAGACACGCTCGTCTTCCGTGGCACTCAGGAGGAAATCCGAACGCTCACACAATTGCTTCCTCGCGTTGATACGCCAGTGGGCGAGGTTGCGGTACGTGCAACCGCCTACGAGGTCACACAAAGCACTGAACATGGCTCTGCGTTTCAACTTGCGCTCGATCTGCTTTCGAAAGGCTTAGGTCTATCCGTCGAAGTTACAGGCGAAAAGCTGAGTAATGCCGTTCGAATTAAGACGGGCGACCTCGACACCGTGTTTTCTGCGCTGGCGAGAGACACCCGGTTTCATGTCATCAATAGCCCCAACTTGCGCATTCGGTCTGGGGCGCGCGGAAAGCTGACGGTGGGGCAGAAGGTTCCGATACTTAAGTCGGTGTCTTACCCTCGCGGCGGCGGCGAGCCGGTCCAGTCCGTCGAATACCACTCGTCCGGGGTGATTTTTGAACTGAGGCCGACCGTCAAAGACTGCGTAATTGATCTGCACGTCTCGCAGCAGATTAGCGACTTCGTGAAGACGACAACCGGTGTTAACAAATCTCCGACGCTGAACACCCGGGAAGTCAGCACCGAAATCAGCCTCCAGGACGGCGACGTCATCCTGATCGGCGGCCTTACGACCAACAAGGCGTCAGACAACAACACGGGGCTGTCCTTCCTGCCGCGATTTCTGGACAGCTATTCGGATACCGCATCTGCCACTGAGATTCTCTTGGTGCTCCAGGTCGAGCGCGTGCGGGCATCTAGCGTCGGGAGTGTCGGCGCCGATATCGGAGCTAGCAGGGTTCACGGGAACGTCTGCAACGTCCGGACCGCTGACGCGCGACTCAGCGCGGCTCGCGCGACCGAGCAGCGGGTGGCACCACTGACGAACGCCGAAGCGCCGCCGTCGGCCACACCTCCCCTCATTGAAAACCGTCTTTCTTACCCCGCCGAAAAGGGGGAGCGGACCGAGGAAAGCGGGACGATTCGCGCGACCGCCGCCGCCCGCAGGGCCGAGGACGGCGGGGGCGCGCGAAGCGCGCCCTAGATTTATATCAGTAACACTTAACGGACAAGGAGGAAGTAAAGCCCGACTGAGAAGCTACAGCAACACGTTGATCCGGACGAAAAAAGGCCCCGATGCGGGGCACCGGGGCCAACACTTTCCGCGATGAAGCATGACAAAGGAGCTGCCATGCAGGAACCAATTCTAGGGAACGATGCCGCCTTCCGGCGAGAGTGGCTCATCCGAGGACGCAACTTCGGGGATGGCCAAGTCGAGGTCACAGCCACCCGATTCGACCGCTACATGGGCGCTCAGCAGCTTCATACCCTTCCGAAAGCCAAACGCGGCGAATCTGAGAATTCGGAAAACAACCAAATGGCGGCGGCGAAGCGAGCGAAGCAGCAAGTCAGATTGCGTTGTAAGGCCATCGCTGCGGATCGCATGATTACGTTGACCTACCGGGAAAACATGCAGGATAGAAGCCGGCTGAAACGGGACTTCGATGCTTTACGTCGCCGCTTGGGTAAGTTTCAGGACTTCCAGTACGTGGCGGTCTCAGAACGTCAGAAGCGAGGCGCGTGGCACCTGCACATCGCCGTAAAGGGTCGACAAAACTATCGCGTGCTTCGCTCCGTTTGGCGATCCATTGTCGGCGCAGATAACGGCAACGTCGACGTACGCAATCCGTTCCGTCAAAAGGGCCTGCGCCATAAGCTCGCTGCGTATCTCGGTAAGTACCTGACAAAAGACTTCGCTGAGCACAAGATGAACGAGAAACGCTATTGGACAAGCCGAGGAATCACGGTTCCAGAACGTCATCCTATCGATCACATACTCAGCGACGACGCCCCGAGAGCGATAGTGCTCGCCTTTGAGGCAGCACGACAAGTCGGTGCAAGCTTGGATCAATGCCAAGTCTTTTGGAATCAGGATCTAGGATGCTTTTGGTTGGCTACGCGGGAGAACGTCCATGGATGAGCCTCAACGACTCCCCCTTGAAATCGACAGCATCCGTCTCGTGGAGCATCTCGCCCAATCGGTGGCGGACCGGATAACGCCAGCGCTGCCGCTATCGATTCGACTCTGGAACGCGAAGACAATTGGCTCGTACCTCCAACGCTCCCCAGCCGTAGTACTTGAGCGGGTGGTCACACTTCCAGACTTTCCGATACCAATTCGACTTCCGTCCACTCGAGCGAAATCAAAAAGTGACGCGAACTCGCGCGTCGGTGACACCATGGGACAGCCTCTATGGAAAGCGATTGAAGACATCGCCTGGGTCGATTCGCACCGCAAGACACGAGGCGGACGCCCACGCAAACTGGACTAAGGTAAGTCGGCCGATTCTTCGCAACAACCGAGTCGGCCGCCACTGCCTGAAATTCGTCAACTGCTATACAGTAATGACTACAATCGGCCGCAACCGACCGTTAACGTGCATCGCAGATGAGATGTTCAGGCGTCGGTTTCACTTTGAAATCGGCCGTCCAGTTGTCGAAGATGGATACTTCGCCATCTGCCTTTGCCGACAGTCGCCTATCGGACACAGTTAGCGTTCCAAGCTTACTCATGTCATCACGATCTTGATTCGCCATTCGCCCATAGATTGCCGATGCTCAACGTTCGCGAATCGAAATCCCCAATTTTCTTGTCGTACGAATTCAGTTTCCTCATCAACATCCGCTACGCTCTTTGACAGCGGCAACTTTGCGGCTTCATAAATAATAAAATATGGGGCCTGACGGCAACTTCCGCTGAGAATTTCTCATTGAATTGTCGACCACATCAAAGAAAAACCAAGCTTCATGATTATTTATTAATTATCTCATCAATTCTTGTTGCTGTAGAGCGGTGATTTTCCATCATTAATCTCTAGCCATCGATGGTATCCATCCATACTGTTTCCGCCGAGATTGATTGAATACTCAACACCAAAAATTGCAAGCACAAAATAAAACTCACTACTTTCCGCTGTCCCCGTCGCGAGGATGTCACACTCCCAAATCGTTTGAACTGATTGCCCGTCCGAAGTTAGTGTCGAATTATCCTGCCCATATATGCGACGTTTGCTGTAATCCCATTTTTCCTCTGGCCTTGGTGCGCGTGCATATCTTCTAACCTCATCGAGTCCTTCATGCCCGACTATATAATCATTCCATCCGTCCGTGTTTTGCCAGCGAAATGCAAGCATCTCGAGCCCCATCTTTGCTAACCATCTTGACGTCAGCATGTCATCGGGAGCGGCTCCCGAAATGGGAATCATCATTTGGGTTCCGCCCGTGTCCAGATATTCCTCTATTTTTGAGAAATCATCTGACTTGAAAGAAAAACTAAGTTTCCCATGACGACGCGCGCTAACAATTTTATCCCCAAAAATCACCGAAGCCATGGGGATTTTTTGTCTTTTATTTTTTATCCCTTGATTAAACCTTAAATATAAAAACTCATTCGATTTTAGTATGGGTTGCTCGAGATGCGTGGCAAAATAATTATTACATCGATCACAGACCGTACCTTTTGGTAACATTAGTGTCGAATTTCCCAATGATTCGGGGATTATATGCTCAATAGCCACACTCGACGACGAATCTTTTTTGCAGAAAATACATCGCATTTTTATATTTAATAAATAAAAATATAGTAACCGAATGATTTCAGCCAAGTTGGTCAGATGTCAGGCGGCCTATTTTCTCATGATATTCCAGGGGAAGATTTTCCGAATAGCGACCACCTCCCGTGCGGTCGAGTGCTGTCCTCGCGCCTCCAAAAATTGCTATCTTCACAACATCAGGCGGTCTAACAACCACAGAACAACCCTTAGCCTTCCATTACCGGCGATTGTCCAAACGCCCGCAATGGGGGCAATTACGGAAGTTGAGCGTAGCATCACGTGCGATTGATCGTCGACCAGTTGAAACCACAGCCAGGAGCGGTCTATCGTGATTTTCTGTTTATCGGTTGAGCATTAGGCATAGCCGAACAATTGAGTGGTCCATCAGCGATGTCGCAGCATCCATAGGTCGCATTGCCACGTGGATATCCCATCTATTCGATCCATGAATGCATGGTCTCCCCCCTCCGAACATTTGACGAAATTGAGACTGGCGGACGGATGCAGCGCCGATATATCTTTTACTATTAACCTAGGCGTCCCGCGATATCCGTTGCCGTCGCGTTGTAGTAAGTCATGAGTTCAGAGATGTTTCTATGGCCGGTCATTCTGGCTAAGTCCAGCGGCTGCAATTTCTTCGCCAGACGCGTGATAGCTTCGTGACGGGTATCGTGAAACGTGACGTCGGGGATCTGCGATCTGTCTCGTGCCTTCCGAAAAAGTGCGTCGCGGCTGGAAGTCGACAAGGCAAATAGCGGTTTGCCTTTTTCCACTGCCGGGAGCATTTTCAGCAGTTCAATTGCTCGCGAGGACAACGGTACGTTTCGTGCCGTTCCGTTCTTGGTCATCGGTAGTCGTGCGAACTTGCCCTTGAAGTTCACCGACGATGCGGTGAGCGTCAGGATTTCGCTGGAGCGCATGGCCGTCTCTATTGCAAAAAGGAATGCTACCGCTACCCGCTGCATTGGTTTTTCTACCGGCTGTCCTTCTTCGTAGCCCATGCTTGTAAGCAGCGACTCGATTTCTTCTTCGGATATCAATCGTTCGCGGCCTGGCGGATCTGGCGGGCGCTTCACTTCCGCCATCGGATTCGTCACCAGCCAGCCCCACTCTTTCCGGGCCACGAGAAACGCATGCGACATCAGCGACATTTCCCGAGAGGTCGATGCCCCCGAAACCTCCCGCATTCGCGCGTCCCGCCACGCCGCTATATGACTGGGCCGTAGATCCGCCAGTTTGATCTCCGCGAACTTTCGCCCGCCGATCTCTTTGCTACCGATTAGCGGTAAACGCAGCTTTTCCCACCTCGCGCCACGTTTCGTCGGGCTCACCTTCAGCTCGTACTCCCGGAGCACATCACCGACGGTGAGCGTCTTACTGCCAAAACCATCCGCGATAGATCGCAGCTCCGTCTCACGCTTCGCGCTCCACGCTAACGCAGCAGCCTTCGTGTCAAACGTGCGACTGTCCCGCACGCCGTTCTGCTTTACCTGCGCTCTCCAACCTTTCGAAGTCTTCGTAATCGATGCCATTTTTTGGGGCCGAGTTGGGGCCCCAATGGGGCCGACCCATCGATTTTAGGTTTGAAGAGGTGAGATTTTGCGCCCCGGACGAACAATCGGAATTCACGCAAAAAACCCCGCCAAGCCTTACAGGCAGGTCGTTTGCGAGATATTGCGGGAAGAAGTGAGACCTACAAAACCGATGCCAAAACGGAAAGTTGGTGCGAGGAAGGGGACTCGAACCCCTACACCCTTGCGGGCGTCAGGACCTAAACCTGGTGCGTCTACCAATTTCGCCATCCTCGCAGCCCGTGGGTGTCATTACCTTGTAGGGACGACATCCCGGCATCGGGTCGACGGCATGCTTGCGTCCTGTCGGACATGAAAAGGGGCGACCTGTCGCCGCCCCGCTGCACGCGTCAAAGCAGGCGCGTATTCTACATGAACCGATATTGGCCGGCAATCTCCCGCCCGCCATCCGCCATCCGCCATCCGCCTTGCTCGCCGCCCATTCGGCCCGCAATGCTAGAATTCGCACCAACTCATGGCATCTGCCCCGCTGCGCGCTCGCGCACCGGCATCCGGGCACCTGACCAAACCGATACCCCATTCGCATGCAACCCCACGAGACCGCCGACAGCAATTCCGGCTCCCCCGCCAACCCCGCTCAGACCAACGCCCAGGCCAAAGAATACTGCCGCCAGAAGGCCGGCCCGCCCGGCTCCGCGCTCTACTACGCCCTGCTCCAATTGCCACCGTCCAAGCGCGACGACGCCTATGCCGTTCACGCATTCTCGCAGGAAATCGCCGATATTCACGCCGCCGTGCACGATCCCGGCGTCGCCCACGCCAAGCTCGACTGGTGGCGCCAGGAACTCGCGCGACTCTTCTCCGGAAATCCCGCCCACCCGGTGACCCGAGCCCTCTCCCCCGTCATCAAGCGCACCGGCCTGTCGCGCGACGCCTTCGAGGCCGTCCTGCACGGCGCCGAAATGGACCTCGCGCAAATGCGCTATCTCGACTTCGCCGGACTCAGCCATTATTGCGACGCCGCCGGCGGTGCCCCCGCCGAACTCGCCTCGCACGTCTACGGCTTCGACGACCCGCAAACGCCCGCCCTCGCCCGCGCCCTCGGCCACGCCATCACACTCGGCCGGCGTCTCACGGACGCCGGTGTGGACGCTCGCGCCGGCTACGTCTATCTGCCCATCGACGAACTTCAGCGCTTCGGCGTCACCGCCGCCGATATCCAGAACGGCAGGTACTCGCCCGCATTCGTCGAATTGATGAAGTTCCAACACGCTCGCGCACGCCAAACCATTACCGACGCGGCCGCAGCCATTCCGAAAATGGACCGGCGCAAGCAACGCCCCCTGCTCGCCCTCGCCGCCCTGCAACTCGCATTGATGGACGAAGTCGCCGCCAGCGACTACCAGGTGCTGCACCAGCGCATCGACCTCACGCCACTGCGCAAATTCTGGAAAGCCTGGCGAGCACGGTAATTCGCTCGGACCGACCCGGACGTCACGCCCGCAATACGTCCAACGGCTTGAACACGCCGCCGAGCACCGGCTGCGCATTCAAACCCCACCAGCGTTGCAGCACCGTGGCATAGACGTCTCGAAAGTCCACCGCGAACGGCAGGTTGCCGTTACCGTCCAGACGATCCAGTCTCGGCACATCACCATACAAGCCACCACGCACGCGGCCGCCCGCGATGAAATGCGGCGCGACCGTCCCGTGATCGGTCCCGTTGCTCTGATTCTCGCGAGGCCGCCGCCCGAACTCGGCATACGTTACGATCATCGTCGACTGCCAGCGGTTCAACTCGATAAGCCCCGCACGCAACGCCATCATCCCCTGCGAGAACTGACGCAACAGACTCGCCTGTTGTCCCGGCTGATTCTGATGCGTGTCGAACCCGTTCAAGGTCAGACGCAAGACAGCGACACCACGCCCCGGCAACGGCGCGCCCGCCGGCGAATCCGCCGCCGCCACCACCTGCAACGCCGTCTTCACCACATTGCCGAATGCCCCAGGCGATATCGGCGTGTGCAGCACGTACTGCCCCTGGCGCGGACGCAAACCGTCCGCCGCCTTCACGATGTCGTTCTCCACGCGCAGCACATGGGCCAACGCGGGATTGCCCACCCGCGACGCATTCGCCGACGCCAGATTCGCGTCGCGCAAAAACTGCGCAGGATTCGTCAACGTCACGGCACGCGCACCGCCGCTCAACGGCCCCAACTCCGCGCTGCCGACAATCACACCATCCGCGTCGAAACCCACCGGCACCGGCTGCTCTGCGAACGCCCGCGACAACCACCCATCTCGCAAATACTCGTCCGATCGCGACGCTGTATTCCATATCTCGATGGAACGGAAGTGCGACAGGTTCGGTTGCGGATAACCCACGCCCTGCACGATCGCCAACTCCTTTGCATCCCACATCGGCAACAACGCGCGCATCTCCGGATGCAAACCGCAGCGCTCGTCGAGTTGCACCACCTGCTCGCGCTTGATGCCGATATTCGGACGCAAGCTCGCATACATCGGATCCGCATACGGAACGACCGTATTGAGCCCGTCGTTGCCCCCTTTCAGCTCGACAAGAATCAGCAGATTGTCGTAATTGCCCACCGTGCCCGGCGACATTCCGGACAAGTCTCTGGCTGCCGCCAACACCGGCGCCGGGGTCAGCCACGTCGCACCCAGGCCGCCAGCGAACGTCAGAAAATCGCGTCGACGCATTTCACACCTCTCATGACCGGTCTCCCACCGATCGGCAAAGACCGCTCCGTAACCTGCCCAAGCCATTCACACCAACGCAGCGCGCCCGGTCACTTCAACTGATACGCCGGATCCATCAGCAACGCCTGCAAGAACGAGGCGCTGTTGACGCCCGGCGGTTGCGGCGCGGCGGGCGCAAGCGGCAAGACAGCTCGCTGCAATGCCTCGCGAGACGCCCCGTCCGGAACATCGACCGGACCCAACGCGTAAGGTTGCAGCCAGCGCGACAAGTCGAAACGTACGCCCGCCACGGTTCGCGGCATCGCCTGACCCGCACGAAGCGCCGTGCGCTGCACGCCGGAGCGTATTGGCGTCGAAGAAACGGACATCGCCGCCGACGGACCACCAGCGTTGGCGTTTTCCGTCGCGCGGAACATACGCTCGACGAACTGCTTGCGTGCGAGCAAGGTCGTACTGTCGATCCACGCGTCGCCACCGGGCCACCCCTTTACATTGGGCGGACGAAACAGGTCCTGCCCCAATACGCGCATCTGCTGCGCGAGCATCTGCGGATCGTCGTACCCGATATCGAACTCGCGAACGGTGTCCGTCACGAACTCGGACGGGGATTTGATCAACGTGCCGCGGGCGCGCGCGTCCCAGAACGCCGGCGTGAGGAACAACGCGCGCATCGCCACGCGTATGTCGTAGCCGCTCGCGCGAAACGCGTCGGCAACGCGCTCCACCTGAGTGGGGTCGGGTGTCGGCGATACGAACTCGAGCCACAATTTGCCGACGATGAACCTCGCCGTCTCCGGGCGCGCCAGCAGGATGTCGAGCACCTGATCGCCATCGAAGTCGCCCGTCCGATTCAGCACGGTCTTCGTGCCGGTGTCATGCAGGTCGGCACGCCAGACATATGTCATCGTGCTCCGGTCGAGACTCCAGCCGGTGTAGGCGCGCGCGGCTTCCCGCACGTCCTGCTCGGTGTAATGCCCTTCGCCCAACGTAAACAATTCCATCACTTCCCGTGCGAAGTTTTCGTTCGGATGCCCTTTGCGGCTGCCCGCGCCATCCAGATAGATGAGCATCGCCGGATCTTTGGAGACGTCGTGCAGCATCGTGCCGAAGTTGCCGAGCGCGTTTGCGCGCAGTAATACGTTCTGCCGGTACAGCACGGTCGGCTCGCGCACTTTGTCGTCACTCGACACGAAATGGTTGTGCCAGAACATCGTCATGCGCTCGGTCAGCGGCGAGGGCGTCGTCGCCATTTCCTGTGCCCACCAGGCAGACAGCGCGCTCGCCATGCGGTTGCGCCGCTCGTTGAGTTCGCGTCGCTCGTCCGGCGTCATTCCCTTGAGTGCAGCGCCGTAAAGCGGCGGATCGGCAGCCCATGCGGGGGGCGGCGTCACGGCCGTGCGGCGTGCCTGCATCAGCAACTGGTCGACGGCCTGCGCGCGGGTCAAGCCGACGAACGGCGCCAGTTCGCGCGCATCGGGCGCGTAGCCGGCGCGAGTGAGGAAATAACGGGCGTCGTCGGCGGTCAGTGGGCGCCTGGACGGATCGGCCGCCGACAGCGCAGCCCGTGACATCCTGGCATGGCCGGCTTGTCGAGCGTGCTGCTGCACGCGATTGGCATCCGGCGAACGGGCTTCGGCAGCGCGGGCGCCGGGGACAACAAGCGAAGCGCTCAGCATAGCAACGAGCCAGAGCGCGGCACACGCGCCTGCCGCCCGCGTGGAAGCCGTCGTGCGACATGTCATCGACGCGGCTGTGGCGCCATCGTCCGGCGGTGTGATTTCGGCCGACGGGACCGAGCGCAGCGCAAACGGCGCTTCGCCCGCCGCCGGACATGTCGTCCTTCGGTTGCAGTCGTGCCTGGTGCGCCACTTGCCCCTGTCGCGAGCTTCGTCGACGCAAAAAAAGCCAGCGTCGGCTGAGGCTGGCGGATTGGGTTTCGGCTTCATGGCACGCTCTCGTCAAAGTGACGTCACTGGCGTTTTCGGGAAGAAGCGTCGCGTAGTGTCCCCTTGTCGGCGAGGACTGCGCATCGTGTCAGTGACTATACAGTTCACGCACGGCGTCTTGAATGTGTTGACGCAGCAAGCGCCGATCTTCGGGCGACATGTGCCCATTGGGACGCCGGCCGGCTGGCGGATTCGGGAGATCGTCGGCGCGGCGATCTGCCGGAGGTTCGGCTGACTGCGCCTTCCTGGAGGCGTTGCGCGGCGACGGTGCAGGCGCGGCGTGTTGGACCCGGGGAGCGCTCGCCCCTTGGGATTGCGTGCTGAAATGAGCCACGGGACGGGCATACGTCACGCCCAGGTGTCCCCAGAGCATGATTCCCCCGAACAGTAGCGTAAACTCAGCAGCCCATCTCATCTTGTGCGTATGTCCTTCATGCCATGCGGCTGTTTTTGCCCTGGCAGGGGTGCAAGTGTACCCACTGCCTATGGTCAGCGCTCAAGCCGTAGGGTAAATTGTGTAACCCTTTGTAACCCGCTTTGGCGGCCTCCTCAGTTCGCAACATTTCGGGCTAAGATACACGGCATGGAAAACAAAAACTCTCCCAAAATTCTGGTTGTCGACGACGATCCGCGCCTGCGCGACCTACTGCGTCGTTACCTCGGGGAACAGGGTTTCAATGTCTTTGTGGCCGAAAATGCGACGGCCATGAACAAGCTTTGGGTGCGCGAGCGCTTCGATCTGCTCGTGCTGGACCTGATGCTCCCCGGTGAAGACGGTCTTTCGATTTGTCGCCGTCTACGTGGCGCGAACGACCGCACGCCGATCATCATGTTAACGGCCAAAGGCGAGGATGTCGACCGTATCGTCGGCCTCGAGATGGGCGCCGACGATTACTTGCCGAAGCCCTTCAATCCGCGCGAACTCGTCGCACGCATTCATGCAGTGCTGCGCCGTCAGGCGCCGCCTGAGCTTCCCGGTGCGCCCAGCGAAACGATGGAGACGTTCGAGTTCGGCGACTTCGCCCTGAATCTCGCCACACGCACGCTCACCAAGAACGGCCAGGAAATCGCGCTCACCACGGGCGAGTTTTCGGTGCTGAAAGTCTTCGCACGCCACCCGCGTCAGCCGCTCTCGCGCGAAAAGCTCATGGAACTGGCACGAGGTCGCGAATACGAAGTGTTCGACCGCAGCCTCGATGTACAGATCTCGCGCTTGCGCAAGCTCATCGAGCCGGATCCGGGCAGCCCCCGCTTCATTCAAACGGTGTGGGGCCTGGGCTACGTGTTCATCCCGGACGGCGGCGCGTGATCGGCCGTCATGACGTCCCAGGTTATCGAACGACGCCGGTCGCAATGCTTTCGCGCGCCGGCGTCTCGCCTTGTCCCGCACTGCGCTCCATGTCTTTCGCCGAGGCTCGCATAAGCTTTCGCCACTGCGCGCTTCGAACCTTCCGGCACGCCCACGCCACGTACTAGACGGAGCAACCCCATGCATCCGATACGGATGGTACGCGGGCTGTTCGGTGGTCTGTTCTGGCGTACCTTCTTCCTCATTGCCCTGCTCATCGGTGTCAGCCTCGCGGCCTGGTACCAGAGTTTTCGCGTAATCGAGCGCGAACCGCGCGCCCAACGCGTCGCGCAGCAACTCGTCTCCATCGTCAAGCTCACCCGCACCGCCCTGCTCTACTCGGAGCCCGACCTGCGACGTGCGCTGCTTCAGGATCTGGAGAGCAACGAAGGCATTCGTGTGTACCCGCGCGAACCGGCAGACGCCGTCGAGAAACAACGCGCGGGCGTCGTGCAGGACCTGATCGTGCGCGACGTACAGCGCCGCCTGGGCACCGACACCGTGATTGCCGCCTCCGTCAACGACATCCCCGCGATGTGGATCAGCTTCAAGATCGACGAAGACGACTACTGGGTCGCCATCGAACAGGATCGCATCGACACGGCCACCGGTCTCCAACTATTCAGTTGGGGCACATTCGCCCTCGCCCTCTCCCTCATCGGCGCGGCCTTCATCACCGCGCTCGTGAACCGTCCGTTCGCCCGACTGGCGCACGCCGCGCGAGCCATTGGCGAAGGACACCGCCCCGACCCATTGCCCGAGCGCGGCATGGGCGAGGCTGCCGAGGCGAATCGCAGCTTCAACCAGATGGTGGAGGAACTCGACCGGCTGGAGGCGGATCGTGCCCTGATGCTCGCCGGGATTTCCCACGACCTGCGCACGCCGCTGGCCCGCCTGCGACTGGAGACGGAGATGAGTCCGTCGGACGAGTCGGTCAAGCGCGACATGATCAGCGACATCGAGCAGATGGACGAAATCATCGGCCGCTTCCTCGATTATGCGCGTCCGGCCTCGCGCACGACGCAGTCCATCGACCTGTCCGAAATCGCACGCGACACCGCCGCCAATTTCGACGGACGCGACGACCTGAACCTCAGCGTCGATCTCGCCGATGCCGCCCCGGTTCTCGCGGAGCGCACCGATCTCAAGCGCCTGCTCACGAACCTGATCGAGAATGCGCGCAAATACGGGCGCGATGCACAAACGGACATCGCCAACGTCCACATCTCGACCCGGGTGCTGGGCGAACGTGTGGAGATGCGCGTACGCGATACCGGCCCCGGAATTCCCGAGGAACAATTGCACCTCGTGTTCCGTCCTTTCTATCGTGTGGACACGGCGCGCACGAAGGCGGACGGCACCGGTCTGGGCATGGCGATCGTGCAGCGCATTGCGTCGCGTTACAAGGGGCATGCCTCGCTGCGCAATGTTCGCCCGGGTTCCGGCCTTGAAATCATCGTGTCATTTCCGCTTGCTAAATAAGTGTTTGATGTGATCCGGCGAAAATTTGGCTATGCTCAAGGCTTGGCGCCACGCCACACCGCAAAATCCTATCGACGGGATTTGTTTTAACTATCTCCCAAATAAAATAAAGCTATTGCTATCGATAGTTTGATAGCGTATACTGCTTTGGTTGATCGGGATCGCGTGAACTCGGTCAGTTGCTGGTTGCGGCGTTCCCGGATGTCGCGACATAAACCGCACTAAATTTAGGAGTAATCGATGAAGACTGTCGGCGATAAACTCGAAGCGTTCTCGGTCCAAGCGGCCAAGCCTGGTTTCAACAACCACGAAGAAAACGGCGTGTCGGCTTTCGAAACGATCACGGAAGCGTCGTTCCCGGGCAAGTGGAAGGTCATTTACTTCTACCCGAAGGACTTCACCTTCGTGTGCCCGACCGAAATCGTGGAATTCGGCAAGCTGGCCAACGACTTCGCAGATCGCGACGCCGTGCTGCTCGGCGGCTCGGGCGACAACGAGTTCGTGAAGCTGGCATGGCGCCGCGAGCACAAGGACCTGAACAAGCTGAACCACTACTCGTTCGGTGACACGACCGGTGCTCTGATCGACCAGCTCGGCGTGCGTGACAAGGCTGCCGGCGTGGCCCTGCGTGCAACGTTCATCGTTGACCCGGACAACGTCATTCAGCACGTGTCGGTGAACAACCTGAACGTCGGCCGTAACCCGCAAGAAGTCCTGCGTATTCTGGACGGCCTGCAAACGGACGAACTCTGCCCGTGCAACCGCGCGGTCGGCGGTGCAACGCTGTAAGCGTCGTCTCGAAGCCCGCGAAAGCGGGCTTTTTCAGCCCAAAGCAATAGGAGAAATTTATGGAATTCCTCACCGCGATTAAGGCGCAGATTCCCGATTACGCCAAGGACATCCGCCTGAACCTCGACGGCACCATCGCCCGCTCCTCGCTCGAAGGCAACGACGCCGTGGGCGTGGCCCTCGCCGCGGCTTTTGCCGCCAAGTGCCAGCCCATCGTCAAAGCGATTCGCGAAGCCGGCGTGCTTGCCCCGGAAGAACTCGAAGGCGCATTGACCGCTGCGGCGATCATGGGCATGAACAACACGTGGTACCCGTATCTGGAGATGGCCGATAACGCCGAACTCAGGAACGAGAAGGCCCAATTGCGCATGAACGGCTACGCCACGCGCGGCGGCGTCGATCAGCGTCGTTTCGAAATGTACGCACTGGCCGCGTCCATCGTGGGCAAGTGCCACTTCTGCGTGAAGTCGCATGCCGCGCTGCTCGTCGACGAGCACAAGATGAGCACCGCGCAACTGCGTGACGTTGGCCGTATCGCCGCGGTCATCAATGCCGCTGCCCAGGTGATCGCCGCCGAAGCTGCATAAGCTGCACGGGCCGGGCGGAATAGCGCCGCCGGCGTTGCGCAACGCCGGCGGCGCGTGCCGTCACAACGCAAAACGGCGCTACCGGATTCATCAGGTAGCGCCGTTTTGCGTACTGGATGCGGGGCGGCGGCGTACGCCGACAGCCCGCTGGTCCCTCAGCGACCGATCAACAGTGCGGCCGCCTGCGCTTCGATCCCTTCCTGGCGGCCGAGATAGCCCAGCTTCTCGTTCGTCTTCGCCTTCACGTTGACCTGAGCGATGCCCACCCCGAGCGCGTCCGCAATCGATTGCGTCATCGCGGCGATGTGCGGCGCGAGCTTCGGCGCCTGCGCAATCACCGTGCAATCGACGTTCAGTATTTCATAACCCTGCTCGCGCACACGGCGCATCGCTTCCTTGAGCAGAACGACGCTGTTCGCCCCCTTGAAGGCGGGGTCCGTGTCCGGGAAGTGGCGACCGATGTCGCCAAGCGCCGCCGCGCCCAGCACGGCGTCGGTGATGGCATGCAGCAGCACGTCGGCGTCCGAGTGGCCGAGCAGACCTCGCTCGAACGGGATCGTTACGCCGCCCATCACGAGCGGACGACCGGGCACGAGGGCGTGCACGTCGTAGCCCTGACCGATGCGCAGTTTCGACAACGAGGCAAGAGAAACGGGAGAGATGGGAGAAACGGAAGAAACAGGAGTCACAGCGTGTTCAGTCATGGGGAATCGTCAGATGCGCAATAGCAATACGGTATGGCGGTTTGCTCAGGCGGATTTGGCTGCACCAAGAAACGCCTCGGCCAGCGCGAAATCTTCGGGATATGTCACCTTGAAGTTGCGCAGGCTACCGCGCACGAGCTTCGGGGCGTGACCGATACGCTCGATGGCACTGGCCTCGTCCGTCACTTCGGCGCCGGAGGCCAGGGCATCTTCCAGTGCATGACGCAGCATGCCGAGACGGAACATCTGCGGCGTTTGCGCCTGCCACAGGCCGTCACGCGACTGCGTGGCGCGTACCGACGCCAGCCCGCCCATCCCTTCTGTCCCGGCGGGCGGCTGCTCGCGCTTGAGCGTATCGGCGACGGGCAACGCCAGAATACCGCCGACGGGGTCGTCGCGCAGCGCACCGACGAGCGTACGGATCAACTCCGGCGTGATGCCAGGACGCGCGGCGTCGTGCACGAGTACCCAGTCGCTGTCCTGTGCACCGAACTCGGTGAGTGCCTGAAGGCCTCCCAGCACCGACGCATGACGCGACGGACCGCCACAGCGCCGCACTGCGAAACGCAGCGTGCCGAAGCGCCGTCCGTCGAAGTGATTGTCGTCCGGCGCCAACACCAGCAAGGTCTGCGCGAATTCGGAGCAGGCATCGAACGCGGCGAGCGCGTAAGCCAGCATGGGAAGTCCGCCAACGCTTCGGTATTGCTTGGGCACGGCGGCCCCGGCGCGCACACCGGTCCCGGCGCACGGGATCACGGCAAAAAGTCGGTCGCTCACGATAAAACGCAGGTAAGGGGAAAGCAGAGATTTTATAATAGACGCTGACTGTCACGGGGCCCCATGCGAATGGAGCCCCGTGCTTTGCCATTTCTGCAACGTTTTTCCTATGTCCTCCGCCAACGCCTTATCCCGTAGTACCGTGCCTGTGCCGCTCGTGAAAGCGGGACAGCGTTACGCCTTCGCCGGCTCGCATGCGTCGAGCGACGCCCTGCTCATCGCCCGTTATTTCGAGGAAAATCGCGATCGCCTGCCGCTGCTCGCCGTCGTCTGCGCGCAGGCGACCGACGCGCTGCGCCTTCAGCAGGAACTCAAATGGTGCGCGCCGGACCTGAGCGTGCGTCTGCTGCCCGATTGGGAAACGCTGCCCTACGACACCTTCTCGCCGCACCAGGATCTCGTCTCCGAGCGACTTGCCACGCTGCACGATCTGGGCGAAAAGCGCTGCGATATCGTGCTGGTGCCCGCCACCACGGCACTCTATCGCATGGCCCCCGCGAGCTTCATGGCGGCCTACACGTTCTTCTTCACGCAGGGCGAACGGCTCGACGAAGCGCGTCTGAAGTCGCAATTGACGCTCGCGGGCTACGAACACGTCAGCCAGGTGATGCGTCCCGGCGAGTACTGCGTGCGCGGCGGGCTGATCGATCTTTACCCGATGGGCTCTGCACTGCCCTATCGTCTCGATCTGTTCGACGACACCATCGACAGTATTCGCGCGTTCGACCCCGATACGCAGCGCAGTCTGTATCCGGTCAAGGACGTGCGTCTGCTGCCCGGGCGCGAATTCCCGTTCGACGAACCCGCGCGCACGGCCTTCCGGGGACGCTGGCGCGAAGTCTTCGAGGGGGACCCGAGCCGCAGCCCGATCTACAAGGACATCGGCAGCGGCGTGCCCTCGGCAGGGATCGAATACTACCTGCCGCTGTTTTTCGAAGAGACGGCCACGCTCTTTCACTACCTGCCCGCCGACGCCCAACTCGTATTCATCGGCGATCTGGACGCGGCCATCGGCCGCTTCTGGAACGACACGCGCCAGCGCTATAACTTCCTGTCGCACGATCGGGAGCGGCCGGTGTTACCGCCGGAGCAACTGTTCCTGCTCGATCAGGACTTCTTCGCACTCGCCAAACCGTTCGCGCGCCTGACGCTGCCCACGCCGGGCGATGGCAGCTGGGCGATCCCGCTGCCGCCGCTGGCGATCAACCGTCGGGCCGACGATCCGCTCGCCGCCCTGCGCGCATACCTCGCCCGCACGCCGGCCCGGGTACTTCTGTGCGCCGACTCGGCCGGGCGTCGCGAGACGCTGCTGCAACTGCTGCACGACAACGATCTCCGGCCGGCGAGCGTGGAGTCGCTGGAAGATTTTCTGACGTCCGACAAGCGCTTTTGTATCGGCGTCGCCCCGCTGGCCGCGGGCTTTCTGTTACCGACGGAAGATCTGGCGTTCGTCACCGAAAACGAGTTGTACGAAGGCCTCGCACGCCGTGCGGGCAAGCGCCGTCAGGAGCAGGCGACCTCCGTCGATTCGATGGTGCGCGATCTCGCCGAGTTGAAGGTCGGTGACCCCGTGGTCCACAGTCAGCACGGCATCGGCCGTTATCAAGGCCTCGTCAGCATGGACCTGGGCGAAGGCGAAACGGAATTCCTGCATCTCGAATACTCGGGCGAGAGCAAGCTATACGTGCCGGTCTCCCAATTGCATCTGATCTCGCGTTACAGCGGCTCGGACCCCGACACCGCGCCGCTGCATTCGCTGGGCTCCGGACAGTGGGAGAAGGCCAAGCGCAAGGCCGCACAACAGATTCGCGACACCGCGGCCGAACTGCTCAATCTCTATGCGCGCCGCGCCGCGCGCTCGGGCTATGCGTTCGAACTGTCGCCGCGCGACTACGAGAAGTTCGCCGACAGCTTCGGTTTCGAAGAAACGCCGGATCAGGCAGCTGCCATCGCCGCGGTGATGAGCGACATGACGAGCGGCCGGCCGATGGACCGTCTGGTCTGCGGGGACGTCGGCTTCGGCAAGACCGAAGTCGCACTGCGCGCCGCCTTCATCGCCGTACTCGACGGCAAGCAGGTCGCCATTCTCGCGCCCACCACGCTGCTCGCCGAGCAGCACGCGCAGACCTTCTCCGACCGTTTCGCCGACTGGCCCGTGCGTATCGCCGAACTCTCGCGCTTCAAGACCGCGAAGGAAGTCAATGCCAGTGTGAAAGCCATCAACGAAGGTCAGGTCGACATCGTGATCGGCACGCACAAGCTGCTCTCGAACGACATCCAGTTCCAGCGGCTCGGGCTCGTGATCATCGACGAGGAACATCGCTTCGGCGTCCGTCAGAAGGAAGCCCTCAAGGCGCTGCGCGCGGAAGTCGACATGCTCACGCTGACCGCCACGCCGATCCCGCGTACGCTGGGCATGGCGCTGGAGGGATTGCGCGACTTCTCGGTGATTGCAACCGCGCCGCAAAAGCGTCTGGCGATCAAGACCTTCGTGCGGCGCGAAGAAGACGGCGTGATCCGCGAAGCCATGCTGCGCGAACTCAAGCGCGGCGGTCAGGTGTACTTCCTGCACAACGAAGTGGAGACGATCGAGAACCGCAAGGCGCAACTCGAAGCGCTCGTGCCGGAAGCACGTATCGTGGTCGCGCACGGCCAGATGCACGAGCGCGACCTCGAACGCGTCATGCGCGACTTCGTCACGCAGCGCGCCAACGTGCTGCTGTGCACGACCATCATCGAGACGGGCATCGACGTGCCGACCGCCAACACGATCCTGATGCATCGCGCCGACAAGTTCGGTCTCGCGCAATTGCACCAGTTGCGTGGCCGCGTGGGCCGCTCGCACCATCAGGCCTACGCCTATCTGCTCGTACACGATCCGAAGTCGCTCACGAAGCAGGCGCAGCGGCGTCTCGAAGCCATTCAGCAGATGGAGGAACTCGGCGCCGGCTTCTATCTGGCGATGCACGATCTGGAGATTCGCGGTGCGGGCGAGGTACTCGGCGACAAGCAGTCGGGCGAGATTCACGAGATCGGCTTCCAGCTCTATACCGACATGCTCGCCGACGCCGTGAGCGCTCTGAAGGCGGGGCGCGAGCCCGATCTCAACGCACCGCTCGCCGCCACCACGGAGATCAATCTGCACGTGCCCGCGATCCTGCCGAGCGACTACTGCGGCGACGTGCAGGAGCGTCTCTCGCTGTACAAGCGGCTGGCCAACGGCACGCACACCGACGCCATCGACACGATTCAGGAAGAACTCGTCGACCGTTTCGGGAAGCTACCGCAGCAGGCGCAGGCGCTCATCGAAACGCACCGCCTGCGTCTGCTGGCCAAGCCGCTGGGCATCGTCAAGATCGACGCGAGCGAGGAAGCCATCGCGCTGCAATTCGAACCGACGCCCTGCGTCGATCCGATGCGCATCATCGAGCTCGTGCAAAAGCATCGCCACATCAAGCTGGCCGGACAGGACAAGCTGCGCATCGAAGCCAAACATGCGCAGCTCACCGACCGGGTCCGCGCGATCAAGGAAACGCTGCGCGCGCTGGGGTCCCCCGGTGCGAAGGCCGCCTGAACCCGGACCGGCCCCGGAAACGGCGCCGATACCGAAACAAAACCGGCAAGAATCGTGTGCGGCGCAGCAATTCACGACCACTGCGCTTCGTGCACGTCCGGACAAACCCGCGCCCGGCGTGCCTTTTCCCGTCAGGCAGGAATGGTTGTTCACACAACCTTTTACCTCTAAATTATTTTTGAGTAACATTTCCCAGTAGCAATACGTAATCGACGTAATTTACGTAAGAGACGTATGACTGGAGATTCCCGGAGATTCGAATGACAAGCGCTTCCCAAGCCATCGCCCCGCAGGCCACCAACGAGGCCCAGCCGGCATCGCTCGACTGGATCACGAAGCTGGTCAGCATCGACACCACCAGCCGTGAATCGAACCTCGGCCTGATCGAGACGGTGCGCGACAGCCTCAAAGACGCCGGCGTCGAACCGTGGCTGTCGTATGACGCCACCAAGCGCAAGGCCAACCTGTTCGTCACCCTGCCCGCCGCCGACGGCAACACGCAAGGCGGTATCGTCCTCTCGGGCCACACCGACGTGGTACCCGTCGACGGCCAGTCGTGGGACACCGATCCATTCAAGCCGGTCGTGCGCGACGGCAACCTGTACGGCCGCGGCACGTGCGACATGAAGGGTTTCATCGGCTCTGTCATGACGATGCTGCCGCAAATGCGCGACGCCAGGCTCAAGACGCCGTTCCATTTTGCATTTTCGTACGACGAAGAAATCGGCTGTGTCGGCGCGCCCGTAATGCTCGCAGAATTGCGTGAGCGCGGTATCCGCCCGGACGGCTGCATCGTCGGCGAGCCGACGAGCATGCGCGTGATCGTCGCGCACAAGGGCATCAACGCCTACCAGTGCTGCGTGCGCGGTCACGCGGCGCACTCGTCGCTCACGCCGAAGGGCTCGAACGCCATCGAATACGCCGCCCGTCTGATCTGCTACATCCGCGATCTGGCCGACCACTTCAAGCAGAACGGCCCGTTCGACGAACTGTTCGACGTGCCGTTCACCACGGCGCAAACGGGCACGATTTCGGGCGGTATCGCCCTGAACACGATTCCGGCGCTGTGCGAATTCGTCTTCGAGTATCGCAACCTGCCCGGCGTGGACGCCGAAGGCATCTTCCAGCGCATTCAGGAATACGCCGTGAACGAGCTGGTGCCGAAAATGCAGAAAGAGCACCCGAACGCCGGCATCGAGTTCAAGAAGATCGCCGCGGCCCCGGCGCTGGACGCTTCCGAACAGGACGCCATTACCCAGCTCGTGCGCGCCCTCACCAAGGACACCGACAAGCGCAAGGTCGCCTACGGCACCGAAGCCGGTCAGTTCCAGTTGGCGGGCGTGCCCTCGATCGTGTGTGGCCCGGGCAACATCGAACAGGCCCACAAGCCCAACGAATTCGTGTCGCTCGAACAGATCGCTCAGTGCGAGTCGTTCCTGCAAAAGCTGATTCGCAGCAACACCGTCGGCGCCTGATCGTGTCCGGCGCCCCGAAACGGTTCGGGCCGCAAGGACATCGAGGTCTCACCGGGCCGTATTCCGCCAGCCGGATGCGGCCCGTTGCCTTGGCAGACAAGGCAGCCGCGGCGTGCATGACCGGCCGGATACGGCTTGTCATAGGCGTGCGCCGTGCAACGCAACGTGCAGTACGCCTCACGTATTACGCAGTATCAGACGCCTGAACAAAGGCGCACAGGACACCCATCCGCAAGATAACAAGCACGTACGCCAGACAGGTTTCGGAGATCTCGCCCATGAGCGCAAGCGCAGCCCCCAACGCGACGGCACCGGCCGCCCGCACCTCCCCGCACGCATGGCGTGTGATCGTATCGGCCTCGATCGGTAACGCGCTCGAATGGTTCGATCTCGTCGTCTACGGCTTTTTCGCCGTGACGATCGCCAAGCTGTTTTTCCCGACCGGCAACGATACGGTCTCGCTGTTACTCACGCTCGGCACCTTCGGCGTGTCGTTCTTCATGCGTCCGCTGGGCGCAATCGTGATCGGCGCGTACGCCGACCGCGCCGGGCGCAAGGCCGCGCTCACGCTCTCGATCCTGCTGATGATGGTCGGCACGCTGCTCATCGCGATCATGCCGACGTATTCGGCCATCGGCGTGCTCGCACCGGTGGGCATCGTGATCGCCCGGATGGTGCAAGGCTTCTCGGCGGGCGGGGAATTCGGGAGTGCCACGGCATTTCTCGCCGAACACGCGCCGCAGCGTCGCGGGTTCTTCTCCAGTTGGCAGGTGGCCTCGCAAGGCCTCACCACGCTGCTGGCCGCCGGTTTCGGTGCCCTGCTGACCGGCAACCTTTCGGCCGAGGCGATGGCGTCGTGGGGCTGGCGCGTGCCGTTCTTCTTCGGTCTGCTGATCGGCCCGGTGGCCTACTACATTCGCCGTCGTCTGGACGAAACGCCCGAATTCCTCGACATCGAGCCCACGCAAAGCCCGTTGCGCGACACGTTCGCCAGTCAGAAGGAGCGCCTGCTGCTCGCCATCGGGGTGGTCGTGATGGCCACCGTCGCCACCTATCTCGTGCTTTACATGCCGACGTATGCCGTCAAGCAACTGGGCCTGCCGTCCTCGGCCGCATTCTCGGCCGTGCTGCTCACGGGGGTCGTGCAGTTGATCGTCGCGCCCATCGTCGGCCACTGGTCCGACACGCATGGCCGCATCAAACCGATGCTCACAGCCGCCGTGGCGCTGCTGGTACTGGTCTACCCGATGTTCCGCTTCCTCGATGCGAATCCGACATTCGGCTCGTTGATGGTGTTCCAGATCGTGCTGGGCCTGCTGATGACGACGTACTTCGGCGCGCTGCCCGCGTTGCTGACCGAACTGTTTCCGGTGCAGGTGCGCACGACCGGCCTCTCGCTCGGTTACAACGTCGCGGCGACCGTGTTCGGCGGCTTCGCACCGTTTATCATCACGTGGTTGATCGGTGCAACAGGCAACAAGCTTGCCCCGAGTTTCTACCTTATCTTCGCAGCGATCATCAGCATTGCCGCGCTGCTGCGCAGCCGCAAGCTCGGCCTGCGCTGAAATCGACAGATCGGAGATATGGGGGCATGACGCACGCGAATCCTGGCCGCGCGCCATGCCCGGCGCCCGAAGCGCCGCCTTTCATTCCTACGGAGACATAGTCCAAGTGACGCAATCGCCCCCCGACCTGCACGCCGAGACCATCGACGCGCAACCCGTTCCGACGAAGGACGCCATCGCTGCGCTGCACGAGACGCTCAAGCGTTACGCACGCAGGACGCCGGTCTTCACACGCAACGATTTTCCGACGCTCGGCAACACCGAGGTGACGTTCAAGTACGAACTGTTGCAGGCTTCGGGGACCTTCAAGGCACGAGGCGCCTTCTCGAATCTGCTCTCGCTCGACGACGCACAACGCAAGGCCGGTGTGACTTGCGTGTCCGCCGGCAACCACGCGGTTGCCGTCGCCTACGCGGCGCAGGCAATGGGCGTCGCCGCGAAAACCGTGATGCTCAAGACCGCAAGTCCCGCGCGCTCCTCGCTGTGCCGCGAGTACGGCGCCGACCTGATTCTGGCGGAGAACGTGCATGAGGCGTTCGAGATCGTCAACCGTGTGGAACAGGAAGAAGGCCGCTACTTCGTGCATCCGTTCAACGGCTATCGCACGATTCTGGGCACGGCCACGCTCGGCTACGAGTGGATCGAACAGGCCCCCGATCTCGACGCGGTCATTGTCCCCATTGGCGGCGGCGGTCTGATCGCCGGGGTCGCCACGGCGATCAAGCTGTTCGCCCCGCACGTGAAGGTGTACGGCGTCGAGCCGGCAGGCGCGGACGCGATGGCGCAGAGCTTTGCAAAGGGCGGCCCGATAAAGATGGGGCCGATGTCGGGCATCGCCGACAGCCTGATGGCCCCGCACACCGAGTTGTACGGCTACACACTGTGCCGTCGCCATATCGATGAACTCGTCACTGTCACCGACGACCAGATGCGCGCAGGCATGCTCACGCTATTCCGTGAGTTGAAGCTCGCCGTCGAGCCCGCCTGCGCGGCGGCCACCGCTGCGCTCATGGGGCCGCTGCGCGACAAGCTCATGGGCAAGCGCGTGGGCGCGCTGCTGTGCGGCACGAACACCGACACGGCCACGTTCAATCGTCACATCGAAGCTGCGCTCGCGGCCGAGGCGAACGGCTGAGGCGCGTACGGGCCGCATGGCACCCGCAGTACCCCACGCGGCCCGACGGCCGCGTCTTCGCTGGCGACTCGTGATTCACGAATGCGCCCTCACACGACCCCACGACCGCACGACATGTTCAAGGATTTCGTATGTCCCCCTCCGCTGCGTCTCCCTCCGTCCTCCTGCTCGATGCCGCCCAGATCGCAGCGCTGATGCCGGTCGGCGACGCGATTCCGGTCATGTCCGACATGTTCGGCGCGCTCGCACGCGAGCAGATCCACCTGCCGCTGCGTCAGATCATTCGCCCGCCCGACGCTCTCGGCGCAAAAGGCATGCTCGGCATGATGCCCGCCTTCCTCGCCGGCGCGGCCGGTGGTGTGTCCGTCTACGGCGCGAAGGTCGGCACGTTTTTCCCCGGCAACAGCGCACTGGGCAAAGACCCGCATCAGGGCTGCGTGTTGTTGATGAGCGGCGAGACGGGGGAGCTTCTCGCTGTCATGAACGCGGCGCAGATTACCGGCATTCGCACTGCGGCCGTGACGGGACTGGCGACGCGTCTGCTCGCCCGTCACGATGCCACGCGCCTCGCGTTGATCGGCGCGGGCCATCAGGCGCACTGGCATCTCGCGGCGCTGGCCGCGGTGCGCCCGCTGCAACATGTGCGTGTGGCAAGCCGCTCGCTGGCGACGGCACAGGCGTTCGTCGACAGGGAACAGCCTCGCTACGGATGCCGCCTCGAAGCCGTGACAAGCGTTGAAGCCGCCGTGCGCGACGCCGACGTGGTGGTGACGGTGACGAACTCGGCGGACCCGGTTCTCAAGGCGGAATGGATCGCGCCGGGCACCCATGTGAATCTGGTCGGCAGCAGCACGCCACGCCACCGCGAGGCGGACACGACGCTGATGGCGCAAGCGCAACTGTTCGTCGACCGGCGCGAATCGACCGTCAACGAATCGGGCGACTATCTGGCGGCCGCCGCCGAAGGCCGTATCGGCCCCGAGGACCTGCTTGCGGAACTCGGCGAACTCGTCATCCGTTCGCATCCGGGCCGCACCGACGCCGAGTCCGTCACCCTGTTCAAATCGCTCGGCATGGGCGCACAGGACGTGGCGCTCGCCGCAGCGCTATATCGGCGCGCGCAGCACGCCGGTACTGGGGTGCGCGCCGCCCTGTGACCCGCCCGGATGGCGGGCGGCGCCCCTTGACCAGTGCGATCGATCAATGTCCGAATCGGTCCGGTTCTGGTCGTCGAATGGGCTGTCGGGGCCGGGTTCGTGCTTGTAAGATGTCACCATCGTCACCCCACCCCACGGAGCCACTTTCATGTCACAGAACACGCCCTCCCAAACGTCGCGCACTGCCCTGCTCGTCATCGACGCTCAGGAATCGTTCCGTAAGCGTCCGTACTGGCGCGAGGACGACCTTTCCGTGTACTTCGAGCGCCAGCAGGCGCTGATCGACGGTGCAGTTGCGCGCGGCGTGCCGATCGTGCAGATCTTTCACATCGCCTCCGGCGCGTTCTCGCGCGACTCGGGCTTCGTACGCACGCTCGAAGAACTGCGCATCACCCCCGATTTCACGGTGGACAAGGTCAAGCACAGCGCTCTGGCGGGCTCGACGCTCGGCGCCTGGCTGGTTGAGCACGGCATCACGCGCCTGATCGTCTCGGGGATCCGGACAGAACAGTGCTGCGAGACGACGGCCCGTGCGGCGTCGGATGCCGGTTACGCCGTCGATTTCGTGACGGAAGCCACACTGACGTTTCCGATGCAGCACCCGCGCACCGGACGCGAACTGTCGAGCGCCGAACTCAAGGAGCGCACGGAAACCGTGCTGGTCGGGCGCTTCGCGCGCATCGTGACGGTTGAGGAAGCGCTCGCGGCGGTGTAACGTTCCATCTCTCATCCGTCCGAATTTGTCCGCTCACTCGTGCTGAAGGTGTGCCCGCGATGCCACGGCTGCAACCCGTCTATCTCCTTGTCATGCCGGACTCGCTGCTGCTCGACGTCGCCGCGCCGGCCGAAGCCCTGCGCATGGCCAATCATCAGCAGGACGAGGTGCGCTTCGAGCTGCGTTACGTCGGCACGCAGCGATCGGTCGCCACGTCGATCGGCCTGCGCGTGTCGCCGCTCGACGTGTTGCCCGAACACGTGCCCGACGACGCCTGGCTGGTCGTGACGGGCACCGTCGAGAGGCCGCTGCCGGTCCAGCGGGTCGGCGAGGATGAGGAGGACGAGGAGGACAATGAGGACGATGAAGACGGCGGGTACAGCAGACACAGCCAACGCAGCAAACATGACGCGCAGGCCGGCCGCCACGACGCTGAAGCTCTCGCCATCGCGTGGCTTCGGCGTGTCGTACGGCCGACGCAGCAGTTGGCCTGTATCTGCACGGGTGCGCTGTTGGCCGCGCGCGCGGGATTGCTCGACTCGCTGGCCTGCACCACGCATCACGGCAGTTGCGGGGTGCTACGCGCGCTCGCCCCCGGCGCGCGCGTGGCCGACAACCGGCTGTATGTCCGCGATGGCAACGTCTGGACGAGCGCCGGTGTGACGACGGGGCTGGACCTGATGCTCACGCTCATCGCCGATGCGACGAGTCCGTTGTGCGCGGCCGCCGTCGCGCGCCAGATGGTCGTCTACGCACGACGTGCCGGCGCCGACCCGCAACTCTCCCCATGGCTCGACGGCCGTAACCATCTACACCCCGCCGTGCATCGCGTGCAGGACGCCATTGCCGCCGCCCCTGCCAACGACTGGACGCTCGCCGCAATGGCGGACATCGCCTGCACGAGCGAGCGCCACGTGACACGCCTGTTTCGCGAGCATGCGGGGGTCGCCCCGATCGATTATCTGCATCGTCTGCGCATCGCACTGGCTCGTGAGATGCTCGGCAATACGCGTCTCGATCTCGAACACATCGCGCAACGTGCGGGCTTCGGATCGAGCCGTCATCTGCGTCGCGTGTGGCACAAGTTCGACGCGTTGCCACCGAGCCGGGCGCGCACCGCCGGCGTCTGACGCCGAACTCGCCGGCGCGCCCGGCGACACGCCATCACCGTGGCCGATCCGGCGCGAGGCGAAAAATTGCGACGACCGGACGCCGCTGGAGCAACACCGGTGGCGCTTTAGCGTAGCAATGGCGATTCGGATGTATCCGTTGCGTTCGTGGTCCGCCAGCCGGGCGGGTGCAGAAGTACGCCGCCTGCCCCGAAGTCTCCGGCAAGGGCGCCGGGCACGAGCGCGAACCCCTGCGCGGCATACAGCGCGTCGTCGACCGTATCGAAGTCGAAGTACTTCACGCATCGCGCGCCGCAGTGCCTGACGTACAAGCCGCGCCAATGGACTTCACTTGCAACGACAGTGCCATTCGTTCGCGCCGCGACCTCGCCTAGCGTCTGCCCGACGAAAAGATCGGCCGCGAGACGTTCGACGTGCCCGCTCGTGACCCACGCGGGCGGTGCCCGCCCCGTCAAGGCGAGCGATAGTTGCGGCCTGAACTGCTCCGCCGAAGCCCAGATGGCGATCACGCGATAGCGCACGTCTGTGACACCGTTGGCGGCAAAGACGCCGCCGAGCGACGTGAGCAGGTTGGCCGTGGCGTCATCCACGCGCAGAACGCGGGCGCCGGTACGCTCGGCATGCATCGCCATGATGCCCGGCTGCGCGAGCAGCGTGTCGAGGAAGACCGATGCATCGATTTCGCCGGGTTCGAGCGCCTCGGGCGCCGGCTCCGCGAAAACGTTCGGCGTGTCGCTCTGTACCCATAGCCGCATCGCCGCCCCCTGGCGGCGCCAGACACGTTCGCGCGCCGACCACTCGAAACCGCCTTCGCCACGAGCGATGTCGAATGCCTCCAGCCTGAAACGCGGTTCGCTGCCGGTGCCCACGTTGCTTGCCACGGCGACACGCCCGTGGCCGAGGCTGAGCATGTCGTCGTAACCGCGCGAAGGGTCGCTGCCGTCGGCCACGCGCCGAGACAGGATGCGACACCCGCGAGGCACGTTTCGCAGAACGTCCGCTCCGTGCAGTTCGACCAACTGCGGGGCACCGCCTTGCCGCGCGCGAAATGCGCCAACGCCCGGCACCTCGCGCCAGATCGCGGCCGTCGCCGCCCCGAACTTCCCGTCGTGCAACTCGATGCCGGCGCCAAGCATGGCGGCGGCGAAATCCGCATTGCCAATGCCCGACTCGATCAGACTCGCGATGTCGCCCCGCACGCGGTCGACGATACGCCATTGATGCACGTGGTCAACGAAGGCGGCGACGAAGTCCGTCGCTTCTCGCGTGGGATCTGCCGGGTCCTCGTCCGGCGTGTTGGGCGCGTTTTCACCCATCGGACCCTCGCCCGGGTACGGCATGACGCCAGCGGGTGTCGTGCGCCGGACCGGCTGCGACAGCGTCGCGGAGAACACGTCGTGCGCAAATTCCCGGATCGCCGTTCCGATGTCGTAAGCCAACCCCATCGCCGGTGCGGTTTGCGGGCCTGCGACCGGTTCGTTCAGGTAAAGAACTTCGGACGGCGCCGGACGGTGCGCTCGGGTCACGTTGCGCAGGGTCTCGGCCAGTGACCGTGCGTGTGCGCCGGGCAATGCGAGCGCAGCGCGGCACGTCAGTTCGACAACTCCTGCCCAGGCGGTGCGGTCCTGTTCATCCAGTCCATCCCCCTCGCGCCGCGGCATTGCTCGAACGATCCGATCACGCAGGTCGTCGATGAGCCGCTCCATGCCGGCGTCGCGCTCCGGCGCACCCAGCGAGACCCGCAGTTCCCGATGCGCGACGTCCGGCAAGCGATGGGCTTCGTCATGCGCCATTGCAAACGCCCGTAGCCGCGCCCGGTCATCGCTGGCGCGCGGCACGGGTTCGACGTCCAGCGCGATAGCCTCCCCCGTCATCAGCGAGAGCAACAACCGGCACTCGCCATGGCGCAGTCCGAGCACCCCGGGCAGCGGTAACCCGTTCACGGCGACAGGCCGAAATCCCGCCTCGGTACGCAACGTCTCCAGAATCAACGCACGGTGGCGTGGCGGCAGATGCGGCAAATGCCACAGCAGCAAGCCGCGACGCGCACGCACGACCACCTCCGTCAACGCGCGTCGGAAGGCCGGCGTCTGCCAATGGGCGCCGATGTCCATCGCCGACGCGTGCTGTGGAGCGAATGCGCGTACGACGCGCGAGCCGGCATCTACGGAAGGTGCCGGAGCCGCAGTCGAAGCCGCGGTCGAAGTCGAAGTCGAAGTCGAAGTCGAAGCCGAAGCCGAAGTTGAAGCCGAAGAAGACGCCGACGGTATTGTGCTCTCGCGCATGCGCTGCGGCGTATGGCCGGATATATGGCGTCCTTCCCGGACATACCACGCGTCGACCAGCGTGCCCCAGTCGTCCTGCGCGCGCTTGGTGCGCGCGCTCGGGATCGCATGACGCCCCCTGGGCCTCGGCAGCCACGGCTCGCCATCCCGGGACGACTCCGGCAGTGCGTGCCGATCCTGAGTCCCCTCCGGCGCAAGGGTGGACGTCGACACCGGCGTGAGCGCCGGCAGGCCCGGCCATCTGGCGGCCGAGCCCGGCATGTTGCGCCACCATTGCGGCAATCGGTCGACGAACGCCTCGACATACATCAGGCCTTCGATGGGGCCGAACCGGAAGCGCTCGTTACTGAACGTGATGCCCTTGGGATCGAAGCGCTCGACGCCGCGCGTTGGCAGGATCGACGCATGTTTCGCGCTCGCCAGCGTGTCGTTGACGCCGATTCCCAGCAGCTTCCCATGTCCGCTCGTCAACCCGGCGAAGAACATCGTGCCGTCGGGCTCGGTGAACGCGAAACCATAGCCCTCCGGCAAATCGTTCAACTGAGCGACGGACGTGACCTGCATGCGCCCGGCGCCCAGGAATGCATCGACATGCCGCTCGCCGTCGCGCATCGGCACCGTCTCCTCGCCGTCGGTCGAAATACGCCAATAGCCCTTGAGCATGCTGATCGACTGCCACACGTGCAAGGCGCTCACGCTCTCGCCCTCGGTTTGACCGGCCGGCTGCGTCGGGGGCGCCTCCGGTTGTTGCTTGCCCGCTTTCGGATGCCCTTTTCGTTTCGCCCCCTGCGCGCGTCCTTCATCCTTTGGCTCGCTTTTCACCATCCGGCGAACTTGCTCGGCAAATGCCCTGCGCCGTTGGGCAGCCGTCGGCCACGCCTCCATGAAGTGTTCCAGCGTCTGTGAGACGTTGGGCGCACGCCCCAACCCGTTGAGAACCCACTCGGCGGCGGTATCCAGCGCACCAAGATTCGGGATACGAAGTAGCGCGGCAATCGACTCGGCCAATGACATCTCCCGGTGGATACGCCGAAGTTCGTCCACTTCGGCGCGCGTCGCACGGTGCGAAAGTTCGGATAGCTCGGCGACGTGGGGCCCGATCTCGTACGCCATCGACATGACGAACCCCGCCCGTCCGAGGCCCTTGAATGCGGCGATCAACGCCGGACCGGCGAGCTTCAGACCGTCGTAGACGATGTGCCGGACGCTGCTCGCGCGACGCTCGTCGCGCCACGCCTGCGAAACGATCAGGAAATCGCGCTCTTGCGCCGCTCTGCGAAGCTGGGCATACCACAGTTCGAGTTCGAGCGACGCACAGGCGGCGAACTTGAACGACGGGTTGAGCGAAACCTCCGCGTACAAGGCGTCGACGCCCCCCTTGTACGGTTCGGGCTCGCGGCGTCTGAGCGTCGCGCCGCAGGCCCGATTGCTCTGCACGGACGTCGAAGCGATCCGGTACTTGAAGAGATCCCAGCGCAGCGGACTCTCGGCCGCCTGACGCTGCCGGGTGGACAGGTGAGACCGCATGAACTCCCGAAAGGCGTCCGTCGCCTCCACTTCGGGACGCCAGTGAAACTCGGTGCCGTGCTTGACGGAAATCAGCAGCGCGGACTTGTCTTCCAACGACGGCACCGCCACCAGCCCCGGCAGCACTTCGTCTTCGAACGTGACGGCACGAACCACGCCATGGCCGATGCGGAACAACTGACGCTGACCGATAGCCTGATGTCCCGGGTGCCCCGGGTGCCCCAACCGGCTGGGAATGCTGCCCGGCGGCAACGCACGCTCGGGCGATGCAGACGTATGCTGAATCAGCACCCCGGTAAATACCTCCCGCACGTAATGAATGTACGCATCTCTGTGATCGGCCGACTTCGCCATCCGCTCCAGTTGCTGACTGTCATGGTCGATCAGTGCGGTGCGAAACACATCGTTGTCCACGGCACTCAGCAACTTCTGCGCGGCATCGTCGAGCGCGCGAACCGACTCGACCTGCTTGGAGCCGAGGAAGATGCTGAACTCCTTCAGAAAGTGGTGCCCCAACGCGATGTCGAACGTCGTGAAATGCGTCGTGGTTTTTTCGCCCGCGCTGAAACTGAAGCGTTCGGTCTCGGTGGAGCGTCCCCATTCGTCGTAGGCCACTTCCACGGTCGCATTCCAGGGCTGCTCGGTGCTGCGTTTGAAGCCCGCTCCCGGATAGAGCTTTCGCAGCACCACGCCCATCTCCTTGGCGATCGTTACCTGAATCTCCTTGCGGTATTTTTCAATCGACGCCGCGGAAAACTCGATCGCGTCCGTCGACTTGATCACGCGAAGCATCTGATCCAGCGTCGCGATATCCTCGTCTTCGGAAACCAGTTGCGGCACCTGATGCACGGCCGGTTCATGATGTCTGGGGCGCAACTCCAACGCCGCCGCCCCTGGCGGCCCCAGCGCGGCCATGTCGTCGCGATACCCGCGCCGGTCGCCGGCGAGGCGGCCGTACAGCATTTTGGCCGTCACTGTGACGGCCGTGGCAATTGCGCCGCCACCGATCCATCGTCTGTTCCATTTGCCAAGCAGCACCGCGCTCAACGAAACGGAGGCGGTTTTCGATACCACCTCATCGACCATCGGACCGAGCAGCCCTTGCGCGGGTGACATGGCGTCGAACCGTGCATCGCCTGCGGTCGTTGCCATGCCCTTGCCCCACGTCATGGGGGACGATGCCACCGGTGCGCGCTGCAAGCGCTGTATGACGAAATCGCGCGGCCAGTCGTGTACGACTCCCTTGCCGAACGCGGCGACGGGAGAATCGCCGGGCATCGTCAATCGGCGCGGGGCGCTCGCCAGGGCTTGCGCGTCAAGCAGCTCGACCTCCTCGCGCCAATGGTCCCGACGGCGCTGCGCGAAGGCCTCCTGAACCACGTTGGTCCACAAGTTGCCGACATTCATCCCGTACGCCAGATGAACCGCTGCCTCAAGGGCCGTCACCCAGCCGGGCGTGTCGTAACGAAGCAGGGGATGGCGACGCTCGCGCGATTTCCTCTGGAAATCCGGCCAATCGATGCGCGATATCACGTCCGACGGTGTGACGCTTTGCGACACGCCGTCGAGCCGGCGATTGAGCAGCGCCGCCACATCGAAGGCGTCCGCCTCGGCAACATGCGTGCCCAGCTTCGATACGAGTTGCCGCAAGGCTGTTGCTGTGAGCGACGGAACAAGCAATGCATAGGCCGAGAGATGCTGCGCGCGTTGCAGCGCCAGCGCGTCGTGCTCGGTGGGACGCGCCGCGCACAGACGCACCAGCGCCGCCGCTTCCAGCGTGCCCGCAGCCAACGCCCCGGCCATTGGTCCGAACGTCTGCCAGGCGCCTGCGTGATGCGCCAGTTCGGTGGACGCCGCCAACGGTTCACCGACGCCAGCAGTCGCGGCCGAATGCAGCGCGTCCGGCGCGAAGCGATACGCGAGGCCGACCGCCAGTCCCGCCGCACCGGCCAACAGCGGTACGCAGCGACGGGCGACCTCGCCCAGCGCGACCGGCGTCACCGGCAAGAACTCCGGCTGGTTGCCCGCGAGATGCCTGTCCCATGCGGCCACGGCGAAGTCGGGATCGTCGACCACCAGTTGCGAGAGCAGGCCGGGAAGTTGCGAGAGTTGCAACACATCGACGGACGTTTCGCCCGGCGCCAGCACGGCCGTCAGCACGGCCTGCCATAGCCCGTTGTAGTACGCGCCGAGGGGTGCCCAATGGAGCGTTGCGTTGCCGACAACACCGAACCGGCCGTCAACGTAGGCGATCTCGGGCAGCGGGTCTGCGCGCACTGCAAAACCGGCCTTCGCCATGAGCGCCGCAAGGTCAAGAAGCCCGGCCTGCGTCTGCATGTTCAAGGGTTCCCCTGACGCTGCCGTGCGCTCTGCCGCCCCGTCGCGCCGGTCCAGCAACCGATACGCGAGCGCACACGACACCGGCCCCCAGCGATCGTGCGGCAGAGACACCAGCGCATGAACGACGCGCGCGCGCCAATCTTTGTCCGCCAGCGCTTCGGGAACGAGTGTCCGGACCGGAGCGGCCTGCGGCGAAGCGTCGGCACTGACGCTCGCCTCGGCCTGCTGCGCAGGCGTTCGCTCGAACGGCATGCGCGGTGAATCGCCATGGGGCGCCACCGGATCGGACGACGTCGCCGCGCGACTCGTTGTCCAGTCACGCCCCGTCGGAGGAAAGATCTGCATGTGGACTCCCGACATTGACATGAGGTATCGACTCCCTGCGCCCAGATACTCATGCCGACGTCAACGCCGTCGAGTTCACATATCGCTCAAATCGAGTGAATTGGGAAAACCGCTTCGGCGTTTGCAACCCTGTAAAATGCGGTTCCATTCGCACGCGATGCGCCGCGCCCGGGCGGTCTCCGAGCGGTATTGCGCAGTCGCACATTTATCATTCCAGATGGCTCATGACCTCGTCATATTGGGACCTCACGCTCCCACAGGCCCCGCTTCGGGTTCGGCAACGCAATCGGCAGACGCACGCCTGTGCGTGCCGCAAGCAGCGATTCGGGCTTTGGTGCCGAACGGTGCCATCGAGATGTCGCAGGGCGTTGCGCGCGTGCGCGGCGTCGTCGATACGCCCGCCCTGCGCGCCGCCATGGAGGTGTTTGGGCAAGTGCACGGCGTCGACGCCGTGCTGGTCGACAGCGCACGCCGGCTGACCGATTTCAAGCTCGTGGCGATGGACATGGACTCGACGTTGATCACCATCGAGTGCATCGACGAAATCGCGGATTACTGCGGTTTGAAAGCGGAAGTCTCGGCCATCACCGAAGCCGCCATGCGTGGCGAGATCAAGGACTTCAACGAAAGTCTGACGCGTCGCGTTGCGCTGCTCAAGGGACTCGACGCCAGCGCGTTGGAAAAGGTCTACGAGACGCGTCTGCAACTCTCGCCCGGGGCGCAGACGATGCTGCGCGGCGTTCAGGCGCTCGGCATTCGCACGTTGCTGGTATCCGGTGGTTTCACGTTTTTCACGGAGCGGCTGAAGACACGCCTGAATCTGGATGTGACGCGCGCGAACACGCTGGAAATCGTCGACGGAAAACTGACCGGCCGCGTGCTGGGCGAGATCGTCAACGCCGAGGTGAAAGCGCGCACCGTTGCGGAAGTCGCCGCGCAATTCGGCGCAACGCCGGCCCAGGCCATCGTCATGGGAGACGGATCGAACGATCTTCAGATGATGGCCATCGCTGGCCTGTCGGTGGCCTTTCGCGCCAAACCGGTGGTCCGCGAGAAGGCGTCGGTCGCGTTCAATTACGCCGGACTGGACGGCGTGCTGTCGCTGTTCGCGAAGGACTGACTCAGGCTCTGGCATCAGCGTTCCGGCCCCCTTCGCTCGAACCGGGAAGCGCGGAACGAAAACAGTCACTTGTCCAGCCCCTTGTCAGCCTTGTCCGCTCGGCTCGCATCGTTGCACGCCGGGAGGACCACGCCACCACGCCACCGCGCCCCATGCTCGCCGAACGGTTCGGCGGGCACGGAAGCGCGCGGCGCTTGCGCTGCCGTTTGCGGGCTCAGACCGTCAGGTGCGCCTTGAGGCTGGCTTCGATGTCGGCTCTCAGATCGCGCACGTCTTCCAGCCCCACGTAGAAGCGCACGAGCGCGCCTTTGTGCGGCCAGGGCGTGGCCGTGCGCATCGACGGTACACGATACGGCACGACCAGACTGTGCGCGCCACCCCAGCTGAACCCGATCTTGAACAGGCGCAGCGCTTCGATGAACGCGTCGACCTGTGCCTGCGTATAGCGCTCGTCGAACACGACGGAAAACAAGCCGCCCGCGCCTGTGAAATCGCGTCGAAAATTCTGATGCCCGGGGCAATCGTCGAACGCCGGGTGCAACACCGCCGCGATTTCATGGCGCGTTCCCAGCCAGGTCGCCAGCGTCATCGCCGCGCGGTCGTGCGCTTCGAATCGCAACTGCATGTTCGGGAGGCTGCGCAGCACCAGACTGCAATCGTCGGCCGATACACCCACGCCCATGCGCATGCGCGCCTGCTTCAGACGATGGTGAATGTCGTCGTCGATGGTGACCACGCCGCCCATCAGAACGTCGCTGCCGCCCGACTGGTACTTGGTCAGCGCCTGCACCGAAATGTCGACGCCATGATCGAACGGACGGAATGCCAGGCCGGCGGAGTACGTGTTATCGATGGCGGTGAGTACACCCCGCGCTCGCGCCACCCGGGCAATGGCCGGAACGTCGGGCACTTCCATCGTGACCGAACCCGGCGCTTCGAGCCAGATCAGCTTCGTATTGGGCTGAATCAACGCGCCGATGCCTTCACCGATCATCGGGTCGTAGTAACGCACCGTGATGCCCCACGACTGCGCGAGCCAATCGCCATGTTCGCGATTCGGGCCATAGGCGTTATCGGGAATCAGGACATCGTCGCCGCTCTTGACGAGGCCGAAGTAGACGTTGGAGATGGCCGCGAGTCCCGAGGGGAACAGCAGGCAGTGCCTGCCGCCTTCGAGCGCGGCCAGACGGCGCATCAACTCCATCGAGGTCGGCGTCGCATGCAGCCCGTAGCGCCACTGACTGTCGTTCTTCCAGTCGAGGGCACGCATGGCCGCCAGATCGGGGAAGATCACCGTCGACGCCCGCGCCACCGGTACCGGCATTGCGGAGAAGCCGGCGGGCAATTGTGTGTCGGTGTGCAGAATATTGGTTTGCCAGTGCCAGCCGTTGGCTTCCGGCTTGTCGAGGGGCTTGCGGTTGTCTTGCGTCATCACGGCTCCGGAAAGGCTCGGGCCGGCAACACCGCCGGCCCCCGGGGAGTAACTTACACGCGCTCGAACACGGCCGCAATGCCCTGACCGCCGCCGATACACATGGTCACGAGCGCGTAACGGCCCCCGATGCGCTGCAACTCGTGCAGTGCCTTGACCGTGATGAGCGCGCCCGTCGCACCGATCGGATGGCCGAGCGAAATTCCCGAGCCGTTCGGGTTCACCCTGGCGGGGTCGAAACCGAGATCGCGCGTGACGGCACAGGCCTGCGCGGCGAACGCTTCGTTGGCTTCCACGACGTCGATGTCGCCGACCTGAAGACCTGCGCGCTCCAGCGCCTTGCGCGACGCCGGGACCGGACCGATGCCCATGTAGTTCGGATCCACGCCGGCGTGTGCGTAGCTCACCAGACGTGCGAGCGGCCTGGCCCCGCGGCGCTCGGCCTCGGCACGCTCCATCAGGACGAGCGCGGCGGCGGCGTCGTTCAGGCCCGAAGCATTGCCGGCCGTCACGGTGCCGTCTTTTTCGAACACCGGGCGCAGTTTCGCCATGTCTTCGAGACTGACTTCGGCGCGCACGTGCTCGTCGATCGTAAAGGCGGCGTCGCCCTTCTTCGTCTTCACCGTGACCGGCACGATCTGCTCGTTGAAGTAGCCTGCGGCCATCGCACGGGCGGCGCGCTGGTGCGATTCCACGGCGAGACGATCCTGATCGTCGCGGGTAATGCCCCACTTCTTCGCGATGTTCTCGGCCGTCACCCCCATGTGGATGTTGGCGAACGGATCGTGCAACGCGCCGAGCATCATGTCGACGAGCCGCGATTCGCCCATGCGAGTGCCCCAGCGCGCGCCGGGCATCACGTACGGCGCGCGGCTCATGCTCTCGGCACCGCCCGCCAGCGCGACCTCGGTGTCGCCCAGCAGAATCGATTGTGCCGCCGAGACCACCGCTTGCAGGCCGGAGCCGCACAGACGGTTCACCGTCATGGCGGGCGCATGCTGGCTCACGCCGGCCTCGATGGAGGCCACGCGTGCCAGATACATGTCTTTGGGTTCGGTATGGATGACGTTGCCGAACACGACGTGTCCGACGTCCTCGCCGCCGACGTGCGCACGGGCCATGGCCTCACGGGCGACGATAGCGCCGAGCTGCGTCGGTGCAAAATCCTTCAGGCTGCCGCCAAAATCACCGATCGCGGTACGGACTCCACTGACGATCACGACCTCTCGTTGCATGTCTCTTCTCCGGGTGGATATAGGTTTGCAACGAGTATAGCGCCCTGGGGGTTACCGCGATGGCAGGCGCATTGGAGGGAAACTTCGGTCAGCTCGCCAGTTGCCGCAACACCTGCTCCGCGCGCGGCACCGGGGCGACCGCGCCGTAGCCGGTGGTCGACAACGCCGCGCATACGTTCGCATACCGGGCTGCCGCGAACGGATCGTCGCCCAGCGCCAGACGCGCCACGAAGGCGCCGCCAAAGCAGTCGCCCGCGCCGGTCGCGTCGAGCGCCTGCACCGGATACGGCGCGACGATGCGGCGTTCCTCGGGCGTGGCGACGTAGCATCCTTCCCGTCCCAGCTTGAGCGCCACGACCTTCACCCCGTGGGAGAGCAATTCGTCCAGAATCGCATCGCGATCTTCGAGGCCGGTGACCGCCGTGACATCGTCCCAGCTCGGCAGGCACACGTCGGTCAGGCCGAACGCTTCGCGCATCGTGGCGCGCGCACGGGCGAGCGGCCACAGTTTGAGACGCAGATTGGTGTCGAACGACACCTTGCCACCCGCCGCGCGGATCTTCGACATCGCGTCGAACGCGGCGTCGCAGGCATTCACGCTGATCGCGAGACTAATGCCCGAGAGGTGCAGGAACTGTGCACCGGCCAACGCTTCGCGCGGCAGATCCTGAGCGCGATACCGGCTGGCCGCGGAACCGGCGCGCAGGTAATCGAAGTGGTGTCCGTTCGCGTCGTGCGACACGAAATAGACGCCGGTCGGCGCCTGCGAGTCGACCCGGACGAACTGCGTGTCGACATTCTCGTCGCGCCACAGATCGAGCAGCATGCGGCCGAACAGATCGTCGCCGACCGCGCTTACGAACCCCGTACGCACGCCCTGCCGGCTGGCCGCGATCGCGAAGTTGGAGGTGTCGCCGCCAAAGCCTTGCAGATACCGGCGGGCGTCGTCGGGCGACTGGTTGAATTCGACCATCGCCTCACCCATGGCGAGAACCTGCGGAGCCCGGGGGGCTTGCAGCGCTTGCGCAGCCTTCAAATCCGCCTGCGTCATCAGACCACCTCACCCCAAAGATCGTGACCGTCGGCACCCGTCACCTCGACGTTGACGAACTCGCCGACCTTCAAACGCCTGGCCGCCTTAGGCGTCGGCTCGATGTACACGAGGCCGTCGATTTCCGGTGCGTCGGCGGCCGAGCGGGCAATGCCGCCGTCCTGATTGATTTCGTCGACGATAACCTGAATCGTCTTGCCGACCTTGCGCTGCTGGCGCTCGGCCGAAATTTCCTCAGCCACTTCCATGAAACGCGCGCGGCGCGCTTCACGTACGTCGTCCGGCAGCGCGCCCGGCAATTCGTTGGCACGCGCGCCCTCCACCGGCGAATAGGCGAAGCAGCCCACGCGGTCCAGTTCGGCTTCGCGAAGGAAATCCAGCAGGTATTCGAATTCGGCTTCCGTCTCCCCCGGGAAGCCGGCGATGAACGTGCTGCGGATTGTCAGGTCCGGGCACATCCTGCGCCACGCCTGAATGCGCTCGAGATTCTTCTCGCCCGAGGCCGGGCGCTTCATGCGCTTGAGCACGTCGGGGTGCGCGTGTTGCAGCGGCACGTCGAGGTACGGAAGGATGTGGCCTTGTGCCATCAACGGAATGATCTCGTCGACGTGCGGGTACGGATAGACGTAGTGCAAACGCACCCACGCCCCGTACTGCCTGGCCAGTTCGCCCAGCGCCGTGACGAGTTCGGTCATGCGGGTCTTGAGCGGACGACCGGCCCAGAAGCCGGTGCGGTACTTCACGTCCACGCCGTACGCGCTGGTGTCCTGCGAGATCACCAGCAACTCCTTGACGCCCGCCTTGAACAGGTTCTCGGCTTCAAGCATCACTTCCGCGACCGGACGCGAATCGAGATCGCCACGCATCGACGGAATGATGCAGAACGTGCAGCGGTGGTTGCAACCTTCGGAAATCTTCAGATATGCGTAGTGACGCGGCGTGAGCTTGATGCCGGCCGCAGGCACGAGGTCGGTGAACGGATCGTGCGGCTTGGGCAGGTGCGTATGCACCGCGCTCATCACTTCGCCCACGGCGTGCGGCCCGGTGACAGCCAGCACCTTCGGGTGAACGGCGCTCACGATGTCCTGACCGGCGGCATCTTTCTTCGCCCCCAGACAGCCGGTGACGATGACCTTGCCGTTTTCGGCGAGGGCTTCGCCGATGGCGTCGAGACTTTCCTGAACGGCATCGTCGATGAAGCCGCAGGTGTTGACCACGACGAGGTCGGCGCCGTCATAGGTACCGGCGATGTCATACCCTTCGGCACGGAGTTGGGTCAGGATCTGCTCGGAGTCGACCAAAGCCTTGGGGCAGCCGAGCGAAACGAAGCCGACCTTGGGGGTGCCGGCGGGCGATGGGCGGGACATGGGGCGAAATCCTGATCTAGTCAATACGTGTAACGATCGGCCGGCAAGGTGTCGCGACGGCACACAGGCCCCGTGACCCAATTGGCCACAAGACTTTGTATTACGTCACCCTCCGGCGAGTAACCGCGCATTTTACCCTGATCGCCTTCGGTTCGTTCCAACAATTGCGCCGGACTGCGCGGCGTGCGCCCCATGGCACACCGCAGCGTCCTGGATGGCTGCCGGATCGGCCCGCTCAGGGCTTCTTGTTCGGGTCGCGGCCCGGGGCGCCGGGTGCTCCCGGCCCACCGGGGAACGGGAACGTGCTGAACATGTTCTTCGCCTGGCTCTGCATCTGCTCCTGCATCTGCACGAACAGGTTCTTCGACTGCTCGATGTAGTTGGTCATCATGCCCTGCATCATCGGCGCCTGCATGTTCATGAATTGCGCCCAGACGTCCGGGTTGAAGGCGGCGCCCTCATAGATGCCCTTGGACTGATCGGCCAGCTTGTTCTGAATCTCGATGAAGGTCTGGATGTTCTTCTCGAGGTACGTGCCCATCATCCCTTGCAGCGCGTGGCCGTAGAAGCGGATGATCTGGGCGAGCATGGCGCTCGAGAACATCGGCACACCGCCGGTCTCTTCTTCCAGAATGATTTGCAGCAGAATGCTGCGGGTCAGGTCCTCGCCCGTCTTGGCGTCGACGACCTTGAACTCCTCGGTCTCGAGCACCAGTTGCTTCACATCGGCAAGGGTGATGTACGTACTGGTCTGGGTATCGTACAGACGCCGGTTCGGATACTTTTTGATCAGGCGTTCGTCAGTCTTCTTGCTCGCGGTCATGCGGTGGGTTTCCTGCGTTTTTTGAAGGACTACCCCGACCGGCGGTCGGGGTTAATCACATATTATCGATTCTAGGGCGTTTGCTGCTATGCGGCAAAGCCCTAACCCGCAACGGAGCGCCGTGCTTCGCATGGGCCCGCACCGGCACCCGCCCCGTCACCGCTTAGCCCATATGCAGGCCGCCGTTGAGCGAGAAGTCGGCACCTGTGGCGAAACCGGAGTCGTCCGACGCCAGCCATGCCACGATCGAGCCGATTTCGCCCGGCTCGCCCAGACGCTTGACCGGAATCGTCGCCACGATCTTGTCGAGCACGTCCTGACGGATCGAGCGAACCATGTCCGTGCCGATGTAGCCCGGCGACACGGTATTGACCGTCACGCCCTTGGTCGCCACTTCCTGCGCCAGCGACATCGTGAAGCCGTGAATGCCGGCCTTCGCCGTTGCGTAGTTGGTCTGGCCGAACTGGCCCTTCTGACCGTTGACCGACGAAATGTTGATGATGCGGCCGAAACCCCGCTCGCACATGCCCTCGATCACCTGCTTCGTGACATTGAAAAGGCTGGTGAGGTTGGTGTCGATGACGGCATCCCAGTCCTCGCGGGTCATCTTGCGGAAAACGACGTCGCGCGTGATACCGGCGTTATTCACCAGCACGTCGATTTCGCCGACCTCGGCCTTGACCTTGTCGAACGCCGCCTTGGTCGAATCCCAGTCGCCGACGTTGCCTTCCGATGCGATGAAATCGAAACCCAACGCCTTCTGGTCTTCCAGCCACTTCACGCGGCGTGGCGAATTCGGACCGCAGCCCGCCACCACCTTGAAGCCGTCTTTGTACAGCCGCTGGCAAATGGACGTACCGATACCGCCCATTCCGCCTGTCACATATGCAATGCGTTGAGTCATGGAACGCTTCCCCCAAAATAACGGCAAACTTGCCGCCTGTTGCGACTGCCAATTGACCGACGCGCAGGCCGCGCGTTCCCGCGCGAGCCTTTCGTCTCCTGACTACTTCAGCGTGAGCCCGTGCGCGTTGCACCCACGGGCGACACCGATTCTTCTGCGGTTCTGATGACCAACGCGAACGGGCGTCAGACGCGCTCGACCGCCAGCGCCACACCCATGCCGCCACCGATACACAGCGACGCCAGACCGCGACGGGCGTCGCGACGTGCCATTTCATGCAGCAGCGTGACGAGAATACGGCAGCCCGATGCACCGATCGGGTGACCGATGGCGATAGCGCCGCCGTTCACGTTGATCTTCGACGTATCCCAGCCCATTTGCTTGTTCACGGCGAGCGCCTGTGCCGCGAACGCTTCGTTGATTTCCATCAGGTCGAGATCGCTCGCCTTCCAGCCCGCGCGCGACAGGCAACGCTGCGAGGCCGGCACCGGGCCAATGCCCATGACCGACGGATCGACACCGGCATTTGCGTACGACACGATGCGCGCAAGCGGCGTGAGGCCCAACTGCTCCGCACGCTTGGCCGACATCACGACCACGGCAGCGGCCCCGTCGTTGATGCCCGCCGCGTTGGCCGCCGTCACGGTGCCATCCTTCGAGAAGGCCGGCTTGAGGCCCGCCAGCGATTCGGCCGTCACGCCATGACGCACGAATTCGTCGGTCTTGAAGACGACCGGGTCGCCCTTGCGCTGCGGGATCGAGACCGGCACGATTTCATCGTCGAAACGGCCGGCCTTTTGCGCTGCTTCGGCCTTGTTCTGCGACGCTGCAGCAAAGGCGTCCTGCATTTCGCGAGTAATGCCAAACTCCTTGGCGACGTTCTCGGCCGTGATCCCCATGTGGTACTGGTTATAGACGTCCCACAGACCATCGACGATCATCGTGTCGATGAGCTTGGCGTCGCCCATGCGGAAGCCGTCACGCGAGCCCGGCAGCACGTGCGGCGCGGCGCTCATGTTCTCCTGACCACCCGCCACGACGATGTCGGCATCGCCCGCGGTAATCGCATTGGCGGCGAGCATCACGGCCTTCAGGCCAGAGCCGCACACCTTGTTGATCGTCATGGCGGGCACCATCGCCGGCAGGCCGGCCTTGATCGATGCCTGACGTGCCACGTTCTGTCCCGAACCGGCGGTCAGCACCTGCCCCATGATGACCTCGCTGACGTCCTCGCCCTTGAGCCTGGCACGCTTGAGCACTTCGTCGATGACGATCGCGCCCAGATCCGGCGCCGCCACCTTGGCCAGCGAGCCGCCAAATTTACCGACTGCCGTACGGGCAGCCGACACAATCACGATATCCGTCATGTCTCATTCCTCTTTTTTCAATGGGTTCGAACCAGGGGGATGCCCGTCGCCGCACGTTACGCTCAGGCTTTCGCCTTCACATAGCGGCCGGGCGCCGGTTCAATGGGGGCATAAGCAACATTACCATACGCCTTTTGCGCTTTAACGCGTTTTCCGGCGTAGCGCGCGAGCCATTCGCTCCAATCGGTCCACCAACTGCCCGGATGCTCGGTGGCACCGGCCAGCCAATCGTTCGCGTCTACGCCGACGTCATCGTTACGCCAATAGCTGCGCTTTTTCTTTGCGGGCGGGTTGACCACCCCCGCGATATGGCCCGACGCGCCCAGCACGAAGCGACGCTCGCCGCCCAGCAACGGCAGCGAACGAAACGCCGACGTCCACGGCACGATGTGGTCTTCGTGCGAACCGAACACGTAAGCGGGCGCGTCGATGGCTCCGAGGTCCACAGGCACGCCGCAGGTCTGGATCGCCCCGGGCTGCTTCAGTTCGTTCTGCAAATAGAGATGGCGCAGATACCAGCAGAACATGGGGCCGGGCAAATTGGTCCCGTCACCGTTCCAGTACAGCAGGTCGAAGGGTTGCGGGGCATTGCCCTTCAGATAGCTGTCGACCACATAGTTCCAGACCAGATCGTTCGGGCGCAGAAACGAGAACGTGTTGGCCAGTTCCACGCCGCGCATCAGGCCCGGCGGCTGACCGAGGCCGCCGCCGATCGTCTGTTCGCGGAATTGCACGTGCGGCTCGTCGACAAAGACGTCGAGCACGCCGGTATCCGAGAAGTCGAGCAGCGTTGTGAGCAACGTCACGCTCGCGACCGGCGATTTTCGGCCCGTTTGCCCCCTGGCGGCAAGCACGGCCAATGCCGCGGCGAGCAACGTGCCGCCGACGCAAAAACCGAGCACGTTGATCTGCGACTGGCCACTGATGTCGCGCACTACGTCGATAGCGGTCACCGGCCCTTCGCCCACATAGTCGTCCCACGTCTTATGCGCGAGCGTCATGTCCGGATTGCGCCACGAGACGACGAACACGGTGTGGCCCTGCTCCACGGCATAGCGGATCAGCGAATTCTCGGGCTGAAGATCGAGGATGTAGTACTTGTTGATGCACGGCGGCACGACCAGCAACGGACGCTGATGCACCGTCGGCGTGAGCGCCTTGTACTGGATGAGCTGGATCAGGTCGTTCTCGAAGACGACGGCGCCTTCGGTCGTCGCGACGTTGCGCCCCACTTCGAAGGCGGCCTCGTCGGTCTGCGACACCTTGCCCTTGCCCATGTCGACGAGCAGATGCTGCATGCCCGCGAGCAGGCTGTCGCCATGCGTCTGCACGAGACGCTGCTGCACGTCCGGATTGGTGGCGATGAAGTTGGCGGGCGAACTTGCCGCGACCCATTGCTCGACGGCGAAACGAATGCGTTCACGTGTCTTCGCATCGGCGTCGACCAGTTCGGCCATGCGCATCAGAAAACGGCCATTGAGCAGATAGAGCGCCGCGGGCAGCGCGTAGAACGGATTGCGCCAGCCTTCCCCGGCAAAGCGCCGGTCGCCCAGCTCCGGGGCCGTGTCGAGACCGGGCTGATGGAAACGGGCGACGAGTTCGGAAAATTCTCGGGCGTAATCGGACTGAAGCTCGTTCAGCCGTGCCGGATCGACATGCAGCGACGTCGGGTGCGGCAGTGCACCGGCCTTGCCGAAGCGCTCGAAAAGCGCTGCGAACGAGTTCGTGGCAGGCGCCGCACCACCGGCAGCAAGGGATGAAGGGCCGGCAGCCCCCGGCAAAGCGCCGAACATCTGTTGGGCGGCCTTGAACCACTGCGACATGTCCTGAGCGGAGAGCGAAGCGGAGGGAAACTGCTGGGCAAACGAGGCGGCAAACGAGGCCGGATCGAAGTTGGCACTGGCGCGATTCATGGTAGCCTGAGTGTCACATCCGTTGCGTTCGGGGCCGGCGCCCGGAACGCGGCGGCATGCTTCGCTTCATGAGCGACGCGCCCCGCCTGTGAAGCATTCTTGCGTGCGCGCGCAGGCGTGTCAATCTTTGCGGCGAACGGCTCCGGTGCGCGGCCCTCGCATTGTCCCGCACCGGTCGGCATTGTCCCGTTTACCGGTGTCATTCCATCTCCATTCCCGAACGCGCTTGTCCCGATGCTCATCATCCTTCTCGGCTGGCTCTACGTCATCGCGATGATCGCCATCACCGCACCATCCGTGTGGCTGGGCATCGCGATCTTTCTGCTCGGCGGCATCGGTCCGGCGTTACTCATCCTGTACATCGCGGGAAGCCGCGCGCGGCGCGCACGCACGCTGCGACGCGATGACGCAGATTGAACGCTTGCGATATCAGGCTTGACGCCACACCAGCGCCGCCATGCGCCCCGTCGTGCGGTCGCGCCGATAGGAATAAAACCGCGCCGGATCGCCGACCGTGCACCACTGACCGCCCGAGACGCTCGTCACCCCTTCGCGGGCCAGCCGCAAACGGGCCAGTGCGCAGAGGTCCGCCAAGGCTTTGCCGGCACTCGGATCGCCGTGAGGGACGAACGCAGCTTGCGTTGCCTCGCGCTCGTCGTTCGTCGCGGCGTCGAGAAACGCCTCGCGCACCTCAGGGCCGACTTCGAATGCCGTGGGCCCGATACACGGCCCGAGCCACGCGATCACCGTCGCATTCGCCTGCGCCTTCGGCAGGCGCGCGCGCAGGGCCTGCACGGTCTGCTCGATCACACCGGCGCACAGGCCGCGCCATCCGGCATGCGCGGCGGCGACGGCGTGCCCCTGCGCGTCACACAACAACACGGGCAGGCAGTCCGCCACCATGACGGTGCTCGCCAGTCCGGGCACGTTCGTCGCGCTGGCATCCGCCTGCAACGGTTCGCCGGCAGCCACGGCATCGAGCGCTTCCTGTGCATCCACGACCCGCGGGCCGTGAACTTGCGCGATCCACGCCGATGGCACGCCCGTTCGCGCCACAAGCAACGTTCGGTTGATACGTACGGCTTCGGGATCGTCGTCCGCTTTGTAGCCCAGATTGAACGTCGCTTGCGGCCCTTGGCTGACACCGCCCGAGCGTGTCGTAAAAACGGCGCGGACATTCGCCGGCGCCGGCCAGTCCGGGATGATCCAGTCGGCCGCCATGGCGTTTTGCATCGCGTATTGATCGTTTGACTCAGGCTGGGAAGAAGTCATCGAGCGAATTGGGGAGGGTTGCAAAGTCGAATTCGAGGCCAAGCGCCGTCATGAGTTCGCGCATGTCGTGCGGCAACGGTGCCTGCCAGTGCATCGCACTATCGTCCTCGGGATGAATCAGGCCGAGACGCCAGGCATGCAGTGCCTGACGGGCAAAGCCGCCCGGTAATGCCGGGCGCTTGTGACGCGGTTTGTACAGCGGATCGCCCAGCAGCGAATGGCCGAGATGTGACAGGTGCACGCGAATCTGGTGCGTGCGCCCCGTGTCCAGCGAGCAAAGCACCAGCGAAACCGGGGAATCGTCCCATTGCGCACTGGCAACGGTCACCAGGCGGGTACGCGCCGGCTTGCCGCCCTGTCCCTGCACGACCGCCATGCGCGTGCGTTCGCGGGGATCGCGGCCGATCGGAGCATCGACGACGGTACGCGAGGGCGGACGTCCCCACACGAGCGCTGCGTAGTGCCGCTTGACCGAGCGCGCCTGCAACTGCCGCACCAGATCGGTCTGCGCCACCAGCGTGCGCGCCACCACCATCAGTCCGGACGTCTCCTTGTCGAGCCGATGGACGATCCCCGCGCGCGGCAGGTCGGCAGCCGATTGTCCATACCGATGCAACAGACCGTTGAGCAGCGTGCCCGACCAATTGCCCGCCGCCGGGTGGACGACAAGACCCGCCGGCTTGTTGAACACGGCGAGCGTCGTGTCCTCGTAGACGACATCGAGCAGCACCGGCTCCGGTGCGAAGGCGAGTTGCTCCGGAAGTGCGGCCGGCGTGATGACGACCGCCTCGCCGCCGGCGACCTTCTGGCGCACCTTCGCGGTCTCGCCGTCGAGCGTCACGCGAGCGTCTTCCACCCACGCTTGCAGGCGGCTACGGGAATATTCGGGAAAACACGAAGCCAGCGCCTTGTCCAGACGCTCGCCGGCGAGCGCCTCGGGCAACGTGGCAGTCAGCGGGGTCTGGGCCGGAACCACGGAGGCCGTCACTGCGGGGGCGAGATCGGAAGCGCTTGGGAAAGCCCCGGCAAGCGAGTCGAGGTCGTCGTCTGACGAATCCTCCGCATTTTCCGTGGCAAATGAGGCGGGTACGCTATAATCCGGCACTATTGAACGGGTCATCGAGAAGTGAAGCCAACGAGCATGCAAGCCCTGAAACTTGTCAAACATCTGACGCTGGCCGCCATCGTGGCCGGCAGCATGGCCGCCTGTGGCATTCTGCCGGAGAAGGTCGACGAAACGGCCAGCTGGTCGACGAACAAATTATACTCGGAAGCCAAGGACAGCTTCGACAGCGGCGACTACACGAAGGCCGCCAAATACTACGAGTTGCTCGAAGGTCGCGATCCGTTCGGCCCCCATGCCCAACAAGCGCAGATCAACACGGCTTACTCCTACTACAAGGACAACGAGCCGGCGCAGGCGCTCACCGCCGTCGACCGTTTCATTCGCCTGCATCCGGACAGCCCGTCGATCGATTACGCCTATTACCTCAAGGGCCTGATCAACTTCAACGACGACCTCGGTCTGTTCGGCCGCTTCTCGGGTCAGGATCTGAGTGAGCGCGATCCGAAGGCGCTGCGTGCCGCTTACGACAGCTTCAAGTATCTGGTGGAGCACTATCCGAACAGCAAGTACGCGAACGACGCCGCCCTGCGCATGCGCTACGCCGTCAACGCCATGGCGGCCCACGAGGTGCACGCTGCGGAGTATTACTATCGTCGCGGCGCGTACCTTGCCGCCGTGAACCGCGCGCAGAGCGCCTTGCAGGACTACGATCAGGCACCGGCACTGGAAGACGCGCTCGGCATCATGATCAAGTCGTACGACAAACTCGGCATGACCGAACTTCGTGACGACGCACGCCGCGTGATGGAGAAGACGTATCCGAACAGCGGTTATCTGACGGTCGGCCGTCGCATCGACACCAACCCGGGCGACAAGAAGTCCTGGTGGCAGATCTGGCGTTAAGCCATGCCGGTGGTCGATTCGATTGTCGATCGCATCGCTCGAAAAGCCCTCGCGCCTGCGAGGGCTTTTCGTTTCGGTCATGACAGGATGACCATCGCTCACAAGGAGTGCGTTACGTGAGTCCCTCCCTGGCTTCCGTCGCTTCCGGCAAGACGTTGCTCGCCTTGCGCCACGTTCATTTCGAAGACCTTGGCACCCTCGCGCCGTACTTCGGTCAGCGCGGCTACGCCATCGACTATATCGATGCGCCGCTCACGGACCTTCGCGCCATCGATGCCCTCGCCCCCGACTTGTTGGTGGTTCTCGGCGGTCCCATCGGCGCGTTCGACGATGCGATACATCCGTTCGTCACCGACGAGCTTGCACTGGTCAAGGCGCGTCTCGACGCGGGTAAACCGACCCTTGGTATTTGCCTCGGAGCGCAGTTGATGGCGCGCGCGTTGGGCGCAAAGGTGTATCCGCTCGGCGTGAAAGAGATCGGCTACGCACCGCTCACGCTGACCGGCGCGGGACGGGCATCGCCGCTGGCCGCGCTGGCCGACGCTCCGGTGCTTCACTGGCACGGCGATCAATTCGACATTCCGCCGGGCGCCGCGCATCTGGCACGCACAGCCGTCGGCGAAAACCAGGCATTCGCGCTCGGCACGCATGCCCTTGGTCTGCAATTTCATCTGGAAGCGGATGCCGCACGCATCGAATCCTGGCTCGTGGGCCACGCTTGCGAGCTGGGCGCCGCGAAGATCGACCCGGTCGCATTACGCAACGACGCGCGCCGCCACCACGCTCGCCTGTCGGAAGTCGCGCCCGCCGTCATCGGCCACTGGCTTGACGCGATGCCCGCCTGAACGACATCCGCCATCATGAAAACGGCCAGACATTCGCGGTCTGGCCTTCTCACATCGGGCATGTCAAAACAATACGAGAGCAATACGATAGCAAGCCGCCACGCATCGACAGCGGCCGGAGCCGTCAGCCGCCTGCTTCAGCGGCGATCTCGTCGAAGAAGCCGCGCACGATGGGCAATTCCCGGGTGCGCTTGAACGGCGGAAGACTTTGCCAGATGCGCCGGCCATAGGGCTTGTCGACCAGCCGCGGATCGCAAATCATCAGCACGCCCCGGTCGGCCTCGGAACGTATCAGACGCCCTGCCCCCTGCTTGAGCGTAATCACCGCCTGCGGCAACTGATGCACGGCGAAAGGACTGAGTCCCTTCTTTGTCAACACGTCGAGGCGCGCGGCGAGCACCGGATCGTCGGGCGGCGCAAAGGGAAGCTTGTCGATGATGACGAGCGAGAGCGCCTCACCACGCACGTCCACCCCTTCCCAGAAACTCTGACTGCCAACGAGCACCGCGTTGCCCAGCGCACGGAAACGGTCGAGCAGTTCGGTCCGGCTCGCCTCGCCCTGCACAAGCAGCGGATAAGGCCAGCCGCGACGCTCGAATTCTTCACGCAGACGCTCCGCCGCACGGTTCACCGCGCGCAACGTCGTACACAGCACGAACGCGCGCCCGCCACTCACTTCGAGCACCGGCAACGCTGCGTCGAGCATGGCGTCCGTGAAGTTGGGAGCCGACGGTTGCGGCAGTCCGCGCGGCACGTATAGCAAGCTCTGATTCGGGTAGTCGAACGGACTGGCCAACGTGAGGGACTTCTGGGCGTCGAGGCCCAACTGTGCCGCGTAGTGCGTGAAGTTGCCCTTCACGGACAACGTCGCCGAAGTGAAGATCCACGCCCGCGGTGCGCCTGCGCGCTGCTTCGCGAAGATCGGCGCAATCGAGAGCGGGGTCTGATGCAACTGCACCGCCTGCGAAAACACCTCGATCCAACGAACGGTCTCAGGCGGTGAAAAGGTTTTTTCCGATTTGCCGTCGCCGTTCGGATCGATTTCGGCCGTATTCGCCTCGGCGGCGAGCCGCGCCGCTTCGGCTTCGCGCGCCTTCGCCGCTTTCTCGCGCTTGCCATCGGTGACACGCGGCGCGTGGGGATCGAGCAACGGCAACGGCGGCTCGCCCGGCGTGGGCGGCGTCACGCCCATCTGCCAGCGCTCCAGTTGCTCGTGCAATTCGAGCGCGCGACGCAGACACGCCCCCAGCGCCTCGGCACGCTCGGCCTGATGCTGAAGGGTTTCGATCAGGTCTTGCAGCGAGAGATCGACGCTTTCCAGCGCGCCGAACAGTTCGTGGTCGTCCGGCAATTGCGCGACGGACATGCGCGTGTTGTCCTGCCCGAACGTCAGACGCACGTCGCGCGCCGCCCGTTCGAGGCTGGCACCGAGTTTGACCCAGTCGGCAGCGTCGCGTGCATGAATCAGGCCTTCGGCCACACAATCGCGCGCCAGTTCGAGAAGCTGCGTGGTCGACACCGTCTCGCCGAAGAACAGCGTCGCCGTTTCCGGCAACTGGTGTGCTTCATCGAAAATCACCGTGTTGGCGCTGGGCAGCAACTCCGCCATGCCGGTGTCGCGCAGCATCACGTCCGCAAAGAACAAGTGGTGATTGACGACCACCAGGTCTGCCTGCTGCGCTTCCTTGCGCGCGAGCATGACAAAGCAATCCTTGTATCTCGGACATTCCTGCCCCAGACAGTTGTCGCGAGTGGACGTGACCTGCGCCCAGATCGGGGCGTTCTCGGGCACCGACGCCAGTTCCGCCTTGTCGCCGCTGTGCGTGATCTGCGAGAACGTGGTGATCTCGCGCAGTTGCGCGGCTTCATGACGCGAAGCGAAGCGCCCTTCCTGCTGGGCGCGCTCCAGATAGTAATGACAGAGATAGTTCGAGCGGCCTTTGAGCATCGCCACCGTCACGGGCACGGCAAGCGCCTTGCGCACTGTGGGAATGTCGCGCGCGAAGATCTGGTCCTGCAAATGCTTGGTGCCGGTCGAAATGATCGTCTTGCCGCCCCACAACATGGCGGGCACGAGATACGCGTAGGTCTTGCCCGTCCCCGTGCCGGCCTCGGCGATCAGGCAATCGTGCGTCTCCATGGCCGCAGCCACGGCGCGAGCCATTTCGGTTTGCGGCTCGCGCGAGCGGTAGCCGTCGATCGCACGAGCGAGCATGCCGCCGTCACCGAAGATTTCCTGCAACTCGCGCTCGCGTTTGGGCGTGAGCGGCTTGAGTCCATGAAACGTTGGGGTGTCGGCGCTGAGGGAGATGTCGGCGGGATCGCTGGGTGCGGCGGCGGAATCGGTCAAAACGGCTCGAAAAGTGTGAAGGCAGTGCACTCGAAGGCGCCGCGAATCGCTGGGTGCGGCCTCTTAGCGCCTCAAGGAAAAATAACTGCGCGTGAAAAACAACCGCGAGGCCCGCACGAATGCGCCGGGCGTCGCGCGAATCTCCGGCGCGTCGCGCTCAGGCGGGCTGGTCCGGGGTCTGCTGCACTTGCAGCAGGGTGATCGTGTCCTTGATCTTCAGACGACGCTTCTTGAGCCGGGTAACCTGAAGTTCGTCGTATGCCGGCTCCGTCAGGAGCTTGTCGATCAGGTAATCCAGATCGCGGTGTTCGATCTGCAACTCGATGATGCGACGTCCAACGGAGTGAAGATCGTGCTGCATCGTGGCAACTCTCCTACGACTCTGAAATGATTCCGGTTCCGGCGTCAACGATCGGCCAGCGTCGCTTACTGTCCTTGCAGCGCCTTCTGTGCCGGCGATCCACCCGATTGCGACTCGTTGCGGCGTGCGTCCGACTTCCGCTGACGCTCGATGGCTTCCTGCTGCTTCTGGTTGTACTTGCGCACGTTCTCTTCGCGCTCGGCCGCCTTCTGTGCTGCGGTGGCCTTCGCTTCGTCGAGTTTCTGCTGCTGCGCGGCCTGCTTCGCATTGTACGACTCGGCGTTGGCCGCGCGCTGCGGCGCCTGGCCGGTGCGCTCCGTCACACGCTGCTGATACTCCGCCTGCTTGGCTTCGTAGTCGGCCACGTTTTGCGCGCGCTCGGCTGCACGTTGCGGCGCCTCGGCAGCGGTTTGCGCACGCTTTTCGGCAAGCCGGTCGTCACGCTCCTTCGCACGCGCCTTGCGCTCCTGATCTTCCAGCACGAGCCGCTGACTGCGAATCGCCTTGAGCGCGTCGCGCTGTTCGTCGCGCGCCTTGTCTATGCAGTGGTTCACGAAGAACTTGGAGGCGCACTCGTATTTTGCCTCTTCGAAACGGTAATCGACCCAGGCCCGCTGACGGTCGAGCACCGCGCGGCGGCCGGCGAAGTCGTCTTGCGCCGGTTGCATGTCGAGCTTGTCGTCGTAGGCAACGGGCCTGTCGTCCTCCGCCGCCGCTGCCGCACTGGCCTGACTGGCGGGCGACGGGACGCGGTCCGCGGTCGCGTCGAACGGAACGACGGGCACGCGCAGCTGATCCGTCGTGCGTCCGGCCGCTTCGACAGCGGAGAGTCCCTGCGCATACGTCGCGGCCGGAACGGCGGCGGCCGCCACGATGCCGATCGCCCCAATCGCACTGATCGCACCGATGGCGGAGACCGACGCGCATGCACGGGAACCCCCATCCGCACGCGAAAGCAGACGCAGATTCAGTCGCAAAAACAATTTTTCGAAGGAAATCATGAGGTTGAGCAGAGTAAGGTCAAATTTTAGCATTGCCTGCCCGGACGCGCCCGCGGTTTATGGCAAAATGCCCCGCTCCTGGCACTTGGGTAACTCGCAACACTCATGACGCAAAACGTAGCCCTTCAGATCGTTCAACGCATCGCCGACGAACTCAACGTGCAGCCGCGTCAGGTCGCCGCCGCCGTGCAACTGCTGGACGAAGGCGCCACCGTGCCCTTCATCGCTCGCTATCGCAAGGAAGTGACCGATAACCTCGACGACACGCAACTGCGCACGCTCGAAGAGCGTTTGCTGTATCTGCGGGAACTCGAAGATCGCCGTGCGGCGATCCTCACGAGTATCGAGGAACAAGGCAAGCTGACCGACGAACTGCGCACCGCCATCGTGGCGGCCGAGACAAAGCAGACGCTAGAAGATCTTTACCTTCCATACAAGCCAAAGCGCCGCACGCGCGCGCAAATCGCCCGTGAAGCCGGTCTCGAGCCGCTCGCGCAGGCATTGCTCGCCGATCCGACGCTCGACCCGCAAGCCGAGGCCGCCCGGTTCGTCGATGCCGAGAAAGGCGTGTCGGACGTCAAGGCCGCGCTCGACGGCGCGCGCGACATCCTGTCCGAACAATTCGGCGAAACGGCCGAGCTGCTCGGCAAGCTGCGCGACTATCTGTGGACGCAGGGCGTGGTGTCGTCAAAGGTCGTCGAAGGCAAGGAAAGCGAAGAAGGCGAGAAATTCCGCGATTACTACGACTACGCCGAGCCGATCGCTGCCGTGCCGTCGCACCGCGCGCTCGCCCTTTTCCGCGGCCGTAACCTCGGCATTCTGATGGTCAAGCTGGGCCTCGGCGAAGAGTTGGACGCTCAGGTCCCGCACCCGTGCGAAGGCGTGATCGCCGGACATTTCGGCATTCGCCAGCAAGACCGGGCTGCCGACAAATGGCTGGCGGACGTGTGCCGCTGGTGCTGGCGCGTGAAGGTGCAGCCGCACCTCGAATCGGAACTGCTCACACAGCTTCGCGAAAGCGCGGAAAGCGAAGCCATTCGCGTGTTCGCACGCAACCTCAAGGCGTTGCTGCTCGCCGCACCGGCCGGCCCGAAGGGCGTGATCGGTCTGGACCCTGGCCTGCGCACCGGGGTGAAGGTCGCCGTGGTCGATGCGACCGGCAAACTGCTCGGCACCGATACCATCTACCCGCACGAACCGCGGCGCGATTGGGACGGCTCGCTTGCCCGCCTGTCGAAGATCGCCGCCGCAACGGGCGCGCAACTCGTCAGTATCGGTAACGGCACGGCGTCGCGCGAGACGGATAAACTGGCACTGGAGCTGATCAAGCGCCACCCGGAACTCAAGCTACAGAAAATCGTGGTGTCGGAAGCTGGTGCTTCGGTGTACTCGGCCTCCGAGTTCGCCGCCAAGGAATTCCCGGAACTGGACGTCTCGCTGCGTGGCGCCGTCTCGATTGCTCGCCGCCTGCAAGATCCGCTGGCCGAACTGGTCAAAATCGAGCCGAAGGCCATCGGCGTGGGCCAGTATCAGCACGACGTGAACCAGCGCGAACTGGCGCGTATGCTCGACGCCGTCGTCGAGGATTGCGTGAACGCCGTGGGCGTGGACGTCAACACCGCATCGGCCCCGCTGCTCGCCCGCGTGTCGGGCCTGAACAGCACGCTCGCGAAGAACATCGTCGACTTCCGCGACAGCAACGGTCCGTTTCCCAACCGCGAAGCGCTCAAGAAGGTGCCGCGACTCGGCGACAAGACGTTCGAGCAGGCGGCAGGTTTCCTGCGCGTGAACGGCGGCGACAATCCGCTCGACCGCTCGTCTGTTCACCCGGAAGCGTACCCGGTCGTCGAACGCATTCTCGCGAAGATCAGGAAGTCGATCGGTGAGGTGATGGGCAACGGCCCGGTCGTGCGCAGCGTTTCGCCGGCGGAATTCGTTGACGAGCGTTTTGGTCTGCCGACGGTCAAGGACATTCTGACCGAACTCGAAAAGCCGGGCCGCGACCCGCGCCCCGAGTTCAAGACCGCGACGTTCCAGGAAGGTGTCGAGAAACTGACCGACCTGAAGCCGGGCATGCAACTCGAAGGCGTGGTCACGAACGTTGCCGCCTTCGGCGCATTCATCGATATCGGTGTGCATCAGGACGGTCTCGTCCACGTCTCCGCCATGTCGACGAAGTTCATCAAGGACCCGCATGAAGTCGTGAAGGCCGGTGACATCGTCAAGGTCAAGGTGCTCGAAGTCGATCCGCGCCGTCAGCGTATCTCGCTCACCATGCGTCTGAACGACGAGCTGCCGGTGGCTGGCGCGGGCGACCGCCCAGGCAGCAGCAGCGGCGGTGGCAACGGCGCGCGTGGCGGCTCCGGTGGCGGCGGTCATCGTGGCGGCAACGGCGGCGCACGCCAGCGAGAACCGGAGCCGGTCAACGCCATGGCAGCAGCATTCGCCAAGCTCAAGCGCTGATCGAGAAAGGCGGGCGATGCGGCGCACCGCATCGCTACCTTTGCCGGCGTCGCTTCCCCCCATGGCGTTCGCCAACAAAAAGCCCGCTCATCCGAGCGGGCTTTTTGTTGGCGCGCCGCGTGGCGACGCGCATGCGCCAGAATGTCCGGCGAACCGGACATCAAATCTCGATCTTCGTACCCAGCTCGACCACGCGGTTCGCCGGAATGCTGAAGAAGTCGGTAGGCTTGGCGGCGTTCTGGTGCATCCATGCGAACAGCCGTTCGCGCCAGATCGACATCCCCGGCAGTTTGGTCGGCACAACCGTTTCGCGCGCGAGGAAAAACGACGTATCCATCAACTCGAAGTGCATGTCCGTCTTCTCTTCGAGCAGATGCAGCACTTCTTTCACGTCCGGCGTCTCGTTGAAGCCGAAGGTCGCCACCACGCTATACAACCCGCCCGTGTGATCCTTGACCTCGATGCGACTGCCGTCTTCGGCATACGGCACATCCAGCGTGCGGAACGTCAGGAAAATCGTGCGCTCATGCAGGATGCGGTTGTGCTTGAGGTTATGCAACAGGCTTACCGGCACGAGCGTGTTGCCGCCGGTCAGATAGATCGCCGTTCCTGCCACACGATGCGGCGGATGCGCGAGCAATCCCTGAAGGAACGGTCCGAGCGGAATCCCGTCCGCCGCCGTACGCTCGCGCAGCAGCTGACGGCCCTTGTGCCAGGTCATCAGCATGAAGAACAGGAAAGCCCCCAGCGCCAACGGCAGCCAGCCGCCCTCTTCCACCTTGATGAGGTTTGCGCCGAAGAACGCGAAGTCCACCACGAGAAAGCCGGCGATGATGAGCGCGACGAGAAACTTGTTCCAGTTCCAGACCTTGACCATGACCACGCACGCCAGAATCGTCGTGATGACCATCGTCGTCGTCACGGCAATGCCGTATGCCGCCGCCAGATTGCTCGACGACTTGAACGCCAGCACGATCCAGATGATGACGAACAGCAATGACCAGTTGATCACCGGCATGTAGATCTGCCCGATTTCGCGATCCGACGTGTGCAGAATCTTCATGCGCGGCACATAGCCGAGCTGGATCGCCTGGCTGGTGAGCGAGAACGCCCCCGAAATCACGGCCTGCGATGCGATCACGGTCGCCGCGGTCGCCACGATCACCAGCGGCAGCAGCGCCCAGTCCGGCGCCAGCAGGAAGAACGGATTCTCGATGGCCTTCGGATTCGACAACAGCAACGCGCCTTGACCGAAGTAGTTGAGCACCAGTGCCGGGAAGACGAGAAACGACCACGCGAAACGAATCGGACGGATGCCGAAATGCCCCATGTCGGCATACAGCGCCTCGGCACCAGTCAGTACCAGAAAGACGGAACCGAGCACGATATACGCTTGCAGCGCGTGCGTGTGGATGAAATGGATGCCGTAGTACGGATTGATCGCCTTGACGATCTCCGGCGCAAGCACCATGTTGTACACGCCCAGCACGCCGAGAATAACGAACCAGAGGACCATGACCGGCCCGAACAGGCGTCCGACCTTGGCGGTGCCCGACTTCTGCATCGAGAACAGAACAATCAGGATGACGATGGTGATCGGCAGCACGAATCTGGATAGCGACGGGGCGGCGATCTCCAACCCTTCCACGGCCGACATCACGGAGATGGCAGGTGTGATGACAGCGTCGCCATAGAACATGCAGGCGCCGAACATTCCCAGCATCATGAGTACGGAAGCCCACCGGCTGCCCGCGCGCACACTGCGCAGGCTGAGCGCCATGAGCGCCAGTACCCCGCCTTCGCCGCGGTTATCCGCACGCATCACGAACAAAACGTACTTGAGGGAGACGACGATCACCAGCGCCCAGAACAGCAGCGAGATGATGCCGAACACGGCTTGCTGATCGAATGGAATGCCGTGCTGCGGATCGAAACATTCCTTGAGCGCATAGAGCGGGCTGGTGCCGATATCGCCGAAGACCACGCCGATGGCCGCCACCATGAGCGCGGGCATGGCCTGAGGGCGCTGCCCGTGTCGTATGTTTTGCGTCATAAGGTTTGGGTAATCGCTTTATTGCGCTGCACAAAATGGGCGCTATTCTAACTGGGCGCCGGTTCCCTCGCCAGCCCGGGCAGTTCCCGAGCGCCGGGCCTGTGACATGACGGGCTTCGCTAGGATATGACGAGCCGCGCGCCGTGACCAGTCCCGTCCGGCAAGGGTTTTACCCATCTCGGCCGGCATGGGGACGGCGTATGCGTATCCGCATTTCGAGTTGCAAATGCGCGACATATGCCGGACATGCGCGGTTCGCGAGTCGACAGTTTCGTCAATTGCGTGTAGCGCGGACCAGATATCCAGCCCCCTGCTCCGTCCTTTGGCCACACGCCCACGAAAAAAGCCGCCCGAAGGCGGCTTTCTCACATCTTGAGACGAGACGGGCTCGCGCTGGGGCCAGCTGGCTTAGCGCCGGCGCGTCGTCTTCTTCGCCGAGCTTCTGACCGAGCGCACGAGGTCCGAATCGACTGCGTTCTGCTGGGCTTCCAGCGAACGAATCTGGCCCTGCACATCGCTCAGGCGGATGCGTGCGGCGCTACGTTCGGTTTCCAGTGCCGCCGCCTGTTCACGCACGGCCTGCTGGTTCTGGGCCAGCGCCTGCTCCTGCTGACGCTGGATACTCAGATCGTTCTGCACGGCGTTCAGGCGGCTTTCGCTTTCGGCCAGCTGGCGCTCGATCATCGCCTTCTGCGCTTCGAGTTTGATCCGGTTGATCTCGACGTCGGCAAGCACTTGCGTCTGGCGCACGAAATCGGCGTACAGCGCTTCGGCCTTCTTCTCGTTGTTCAGCTTGACCACGCGCCAGAACTGGCCTTCGTGGAACAGGGCGACGTAGTAGCCCAGCGTCTGCGGATAGAACAACAGGCTCGCCCCGTAGCGGCCGTTGTACGTCGTACGAAGTTCGGTGACTTCCTTGTTCTGGATGCGATCGCGCAGTTCCTGAATCGTGCCCGAGGCTGCGGCCGGCGCCGTGGCCGATTGTGCAGGCACTGCCGGAGCGGCGATTTGTGCGGACGTTGCGCCGGTCACATCACGGACCGCATCGGCCGCCATGGCCGGCGTTCCCCAGGCCGCCAGGCATGCCACCCCCACGCCCAACCACAACCGCCCCCGGCAATCACTGATTTTCATCTGATCTGTTTTCCTGTTATCGACCGGATCGTTTTACGACCCTTATTCGTCGCATTCACTCGCCACCCCGGACTCCGTCCCGAGGATCTGATACCTGCGTATTTGTGGAATGATAACCGCATGCCCGCAATAGCCGACAATTCTATCCATTGAGGCGCACTCTTCCAAGCGGGGAATGCGTTATTGTGGCCGTGCGATTTCATCTGTTGATACGGCGCAACTCGGGGGGGCGGCGAATTCCGGAAGACGGAAACTGTTTGTCAGAAAAATCCCGTCAACAAGCGTCATATTGAGGCATCGCCCACGTAATACGCGTCGTGATGAACGACCGGTGTCCGACGATGACATTCCATCCCCCTGCGCGTCATCTCACCCTTCGTACTCGCTGGCCAGTTCCGAGTCGTTACCGAGAATCTGGTACTTGCGCATTTTTTCCCAGAGCACCTTGCGACTGATGCCCAGCGCGTTGGCCGTGTCCTGACGCCGCCAGCCGTTCGCATCGAGGGCCGCGACGATGCGTGCGCGCTCGGTTGCGTCCCAGCGCGCGCGCTCGCGATCCGCCATCGCAGCGCCGCGTGCCCCCTCGTCCGAGCGGGCGACGGTGCCCATCGACAGCGCATCGAAGATCGGACGGATACGCCGCTCGTCCCACCCGCCCAACTGCCGGTAGATGATGCCCACGCGCTCGGCGATGTTGCGCATCTCGCGCACATTGCCCGGAAAGAGCCCGTTTTCGACGAGTTCGCGAAGCCAGGGCGGGACTTGCGCGCCGATCTCGCTGTCGCCCACGACCTTGCCCAGGTAGGCGGTGAAGACGGCCAGCTTGTCGACCGGCCCGCGTTCTTCAAGGCTCGGGATGTGAAGCTCGATCACGGCAAGGCGGTAGAACAGGTCGGCACGGAACAATTCGTCGCGCACCATCGATTTCAGGTTCTTGTTGGTGGCCGCCACGAGACGGAAGTCGAGCTTCACCGGCTGCGCCGAACCGAGACGCGTCACTGCGCTGTCCTCCAGCACCCGCAGCAGCTTGACCTGCTGATACAACGGCAGATCACCGATCTCGTCGAGAAAGAGCGTGCCGTCGTTGGCCTGCTCGAAGTATCCCTTGTGCGAGTACAACGCTCCCGTGAATGCCCCTTTGGCGTGCCCGAAGAAATGGGACTCGAACAGGCCGTCGGGAATCGCGCCGCAGTTCACGGCAACGAACGGCCCTTTCCCGTAGTGGCTTTGCTTGTCGTGGAGCAGCCGCGCGATGCGCTCCTTGCCCACGCCCGTCTCACCATGAATCAGCACGTTCGAATCGCAATCGGCGAACGCGTCCACTTCGGCCAGCAGCGCGAGCATGGCGCTCGATTGCGCCACGAGCGGGTCGCTCGGCACGGGTGCGCTGTCGGCTTCCGCAATCGCGCCCGAGAGCTTGAAGATGAGCGTGCGCAGTTCCGCGCCCGAGAAGTCGAGCGTGAGGATGTTGCTGTATTCGGGCGGGAACACGCGGCCGTCGGTCTCGCGCGGGGTCGTCGCCACCCAGATCACCGGCATGCCATGGCCGAGTTGCCATTCGTTTGCATTCGTCGAGGCGCCTTCGATCACCGACACGCTTACCACGGCGATGGACGGCCGCGCCTTCGTGCGCTCGCGCGACAGGTCGATGCCGTCGGCACGGATGACTTCCATGTCGAAGCTCGCGAGGCAATGAGATACGCGGTCGGCGATGTCCGACTTGCCTTCCCACACGTACACATCGAGATCTTCACGTACTGGCTTGCTTTTCATGCTTGTCCGCTCGTTGGCGAACGCCCCCGGCGTTCGTCATGGTGAAGTTCAGTGCGCCGGCCCGACGGCGTGGCCGCGCAACACGGATCGCCCTGCTTGCTGCCCCTTGTCCGGCGCTAATACACCAGTTGCACCAGGCCGTTCTGGCAGTTGATGCTGTCCACCGTCACCGTTGTCATGCCCAGCGTAATGCCAAGCGACGACAGCAGCGTGTTGAGCACGTTGCTCAGCGGCGTGAGCAGCGGATTGAGCAAGGTGTAGAGCACGCTGCCCAGGACCGGGGCGACTTGCGACGAACTGATCGAACCCGATACCACGTCGACACGGCATTGCTTGCCGCCCAGATTGCAGATCAGATCGGACACGCCACCGAGCAACCCGGTCACGATCCCGCCCAGCGTGTTGACCAGTCCACCGACCAGCCCGCCCACCCCGCCGACGACCTGCGGCAAATTCAGCGTCACCACGCCGCCGAGTGTGGTCCCCAGCGCGTTGGTCGTCTGCTTCAGCCCCGCGGCCGCCGTGCTCAGAAAACTGTTCACCGTGCTGATGGACACCCCGGCCAGCGCAGATGGCACATTGCTCACCAGTCCGTCGGCCACCGTCTGGGATGTCGAAGTCCCGCCCGCCCCTACGTCCAGCGAGAGACCGGCGATCAACGCGGTGACAATCTGACTCAGATCCACGCTCGACCCAATGGGTCCGACTTTCTGAGGGAACGGTCCCGCGAATGGGATCGGCGCCGGCGAGTTCGTCACGAGCGAGAGGTTGACGTTCGCACCGACGTTGATCAGACCGAGCAATGTCGCGATGTTCGTGCGCTGCGTCATGAGCGTGGTACAGCTCGCCGGATTGGTCTGCACATTCACACCGGCGGCCGTCCCCCCCACGCAGACGTTCACCAGCCCGGAGTCGACCTGCAACGTCGTCGAGGGTGTCGCCCCGCACTGCAGGGCCGTGACGGTAGCCGTCGACTGCGCGACTTCGAGCACCAACGGCAGGGCAAGCGTGGTGCCCGCTGCGTTGAGCAAGCCGCCGAGCGGCCCCGATGCCGCCGAGTTGACGGTGAGGAACAGCCGCACCTGCGCGTTCGTCGCCTTCGCACCGACCCCGCCGACGCCGATCTGCGGCGGTGAAATCACGCGCGCGACGACCGACACCGTCCCGCCAAGAATCGACAACGACGGCACCGCCACGGCGTTGGTGCCGTTCGCGCCGACAATGGCCGCCGTGATCAGATCGGAGATTCCGACGTTCGCACTCAGCGCGTTTGCAGCGCTCACACCGGCCACGTCGATATTGGCGAGGATGCCCGGGGTCGTGGCCGTACCCAGCAGATTCACGGGCAGGTTCAGCACGGGACTGTTGGCGAACACATTGACGAGGTTGTTCATCGCCGTGACGGACGCCGAGAGCGCACCGTTTTGCGTGGCGAGCGCCGTGTTGGTCGCACTCAGCAACGTGCCCACGGTGAGGTTCTTCACAGCCGCCACACCGGAGAGCGACGCCACGCTGACGTCCCCCGTCACGGGCACGCCGAGGGCCTGCAACAGCCCCTTGGGCGTGATGTTGACCCCGACCAGTTGCTGCGCCGCGCCGACATAGAGCGACGGCGTGATGCCGATCGACGTGAGCAACGGTGCGAGCACCGAATTGCTCGTATTGAGCGCCAGCAGACCGGAATCGACCGTGAAGGTGACGACCGCGGGCGCTTTGCGCGCCACGGCGCTCGCCGCGATCGTGCGTGTGCCGGCAAGGTCGAAGAAAGACGGCACGGCCAGCGTCAGCGCCACCGACACGGCGTTGCCGCTCGCCGCGTTTGCGGGCGTCGACGCGACAAAGGTCCCGGGCGTGGTTGCCGACGCGGCGGGCGACGTCCAGATACCGCACGAGGTCGAGATCGTCAGACCACTCACGTTGCTGCCGAGGTTCGAGGCGACGTTCGCTCGCGCTACGGTGTCGAACGACGTCGCATTGGCGCAACCCGGCAGCGTCTGCGCACCGGCCAGCGCCGCCATGTCGGCCGCGCGTTGCAGGTCGCGACGCTTCATGAATGCATAACCGGCATCGATGGCGAACGCCAGAATCAGTACGACCACCACAAAGATGAACGCGAGGATCGGCACCGAACCGCGCTGACGTCCATTGACCCGGCCCGGCCGCCTCTCGCGAATCGCCCCTCCCGTTGGCCGCTCACGCGCACGCGCAGTCATGGCGCCTCACTGGCTAACGCCAGCCCCCATTGCCGCAGGCGCCGTACCGCCGCCTGCGGCGCCGCTACCTCCGCCGCCACCTGCGCCGTTGGTCGTCTGCACCATCGTCTCGAAGAACGCCGGAATCGGATAGGTAAAGCTGTCGAGGTACCGCTTGTAAGCCCGCGAGGCGGTCGCGCCGAGCATGGGCAGCCCGCGTCCGGCTGCGAGGTTGTTGCCCTGTACCGCCAGCAGCGCTTCGGTTTCGTCACCGAGCATGCCGTCACGCGCCGGTTCGCCCACGCGCGGCGGGGCGGTGCGGCGAACCACATTGGCCGGTGTGCGCGCCGCCTCCTGCACGGGGACGGCCGGGGCGGCTGTCGCTTCCGTCGCTGTAGTCGCTGTCGTTGTTTCAGGCTGGCCGACGCTCGCGGCCACCGGCGTTGGCTGCACCGCCGGTGCGCTCGACGGCGCAGCCACGGCTCGCATGCCGGTACCGCCCATCGTCCCGGTGACCGGCGCATTGCTCTGCGCGAGCGCCACGTTCGTTCCAAGCACACAACCGAGCGCACTACCGAGCACAACACCGAGCACAACACCGAGTGCACCACCGAGCACAGTACGCAGCGCGAATACGGCGAGCCCGCGCTGCGCCGTCTCACGCGGCCGGGTGCCCGGGGGCCTCTGAAGTTTCTGGACTGCCATCATCACGTCTCCCTGATGTTGCGTGATTCGCAACGCGTGTTCTGCATCCCGTCTCGCGACGCAGGCAACCGGTTACGTTCGACCGCATGCTGCCGCACCCCGCTATGCCCGATTGCGCATCACTGCGAAGGCGCGAAGCGATCGAGCATCGACGTCGGCATGTCGCTACGCGACGTTTCGCCCGCACGAGCGAGCTTCGCATCCGCCGTCGCCTTCGTTGGCATCTGGTCCCGCGCGGCAACGTCCGGTGCGCCGCCTTGCGGCAAACGCACCACCACCGGCATATCGCCGTTCCCGCTCGCGGGCGAGGCCGGTGGGCGCATCGGCGTCTGCGCGAAAGCCGAAGCCGGCGCTGCCGGCGGCACGATCGCCGCCGCTGCCTGCGCCGCCGCACGGGCCGCGGCGGCGTCTGCCGCCTGCTTGCGCGCCTTCGTATGGGCGCGAATGTCGGCGGCCAGTTTGTTGATGGCGTCGCGCGTCTCCTGCGGCATCTTGGCGTTCGTCATCATGTCTTCCGCGCGCGAGCGATCGCCCGTCACGACCAGATACACCGCCAGGTTGCTGAGCACCTTGCGGTTGTCCGGACGCAGTTCGGCCGCCTGCGCCAGCGGGACACGCGCAGCGGCGGCGTCGCCGCTATTGAGCAGCGCAAAACCCAGATCGCTGAGGTAGAACGGTTCGGTCGGCGCACGATTCACCGCTTCGCGAAGCGCCAGTGCGGCCCCGGCGTAATCCTTGCGCTGCGCCGCCACGAGCCCGATACCATGCCATGCGGCGGCCGCCTCAGTGCCGCCGAGCAGCGTGCGGTACGCCTGTTCGGCCAGCTCGGGTTGCCCTGTCTCGCGCAGCGCGTCGGCACGCAGAATATCGATGTCCGGCGCCGAGCCGTACTCGATCCGGAACTGTTCGATGTGGGCGAGCGACGCGAAGTAAGCCCCCTGTGCCTGCGACTGCCGAATCATCGAGAGGTACAACTCGCGCGTGTCCGGCTTGGCCAGTCTGGCCTTCTCCTCGTCGTTCTGCTGCGCCTGCATGAGGGCGGCAGCCGAGGGCGCGCCGTAGCCACCGAGCGTCGGCGTGCTGCTGCATCCCGCAAGCCACGCCGCACATAGCACGCACAGCACGCACAGCGAAACCCGCCCGGCCGGCTTCCGGTTCAGGCCCCGCCACCGCCGGGGCGCGAAATCGTGCGAAAGATATGTCTGGATGGGGGACGTCACATGGCCTCCATGGATTTGGTCAGCGACAGGATCGCCGGCCCCGCGACCACGAGCATCAGCGCGGGCAATAACGTGAGCATCATCGCCAGCGTCATCTTCACCGTGAGCTTGCCGATACGCTCCTTCATCGTCTGACGGCGCTGCTCGCGCAAACGGTCGCTGAATTGTTGCAACGGCTCCTGCACGGCACCGCCGTGCTGTTCGACCTGCACGATCAGCCGAACGAGCGCGCGCAGATCGTCGTTGTCGTACACCTCGCGCAGCCGTCCCATCGACGCCTCCCGGCCACGTCCCGATGCGTACTGGCGATTGGCCGCCTCGAACTCCCTCGACAGGATCGGCAGCACTTCGCGAAAGTCCGACACCATCACGTAAAGACTTTGATCCATGGACAGCCCCACGCCCTGCAACAGACGCAGCAAGTCGATGAGCAAAGGCAATTCCTCAACCAGATCGCGACGACGCTGGGCCGCCTTGCGCTGAATGTAGAACTTCGGCGCGAGCAGCCCCACGCCGGCAGCGCCGATCAGACGCAGCATCGTGCCAAGCCCGCCGCCGCCGGGGAACCACAACCACACGAGCAACGGCAGGACAACCGCCAGCGCCACCCGCGCGAAGAGGAACAACGACTTGGCGCGTACGCTGTCGTAACCGCATTGCGCGAGCAACAGACGATCTTCGGCTGCGATCAGACTCTGTCCAAGACGCGTTTCGGACCACTGCTTGCCGAGCTCTGCCGCACGGTCCAGCAACGCGCGCCAGCCCCGCTGCGGGCCCTTCGCCGCGTGCGCCGCGTCCACCGACTCGGCGTCCGGCGCCGCACGCAAACCGGACGGCGCCGTTGCGGCGCGCAGCGCCGCGAGCGCCTGTTGCTGACGGCTCGCCAACACCTGATCGATCACCCGTTCGCTGCGTCCCTGGCGCATCGCGCGCAACAAGATGGCCGACGCTGCCAGCAGCAGACCCGCCGCGACCATCAGCAGGCCAAGCATCATCCACGTTTGCGAGTTCACCGTCAGGGACGAAAAATTCATGGGTATCGATCCTCCGCGCCAGACACCGTGCTTTGCGCGTATGAGCCGCTCAAAGCGACTTCGCCAACCGGTACAGCACGAAACCGCCGAGCACTTCCAGGCCCAGACCGATGGCGAGCAGTTTCTGCCCGGCGCCCTCCTGGAACATCGGCTCGAAAAACTTCGGGTTCAGCAACATCAGCAACGCGCTGACGATGATGGGCAGCGCCGCAAGTACCCAGGCCGACATGCGCGTCTCCGACGACAGCGCGAACAACTCCGCCTGCGCCTGCTCCCGGTCGCGCATGAAGCCCGACATCCGCGCCAGAATCTGGTCGGCCCGACCGCCGAAGCGCGTCGAGAGATCGACCACCGATGCGAACAGATAAATCTCTTCGACCTGATATACCCGGGCGATCTGCTTGAGCGCCACGTCCAGCTCCACGCCGGCCTGCACCTGACGCACGGCGCGCTCCAGCAATTCGCGCAACGGCAGATCCGCGTTGCCGGCCGCCGACTGGAACGCCGCCGGCAAACTGTTGCCGACGGTGAGCATGCGCACCATACCGTCGAGGAAAACCGGCAGCTGCCGCACGATATTGCGGTGTCGCCGCGCCGCCTTGAGCCAGTAGCGCAGCACGACGCCCACGGCATACACGAGCAAAATCACAATAGCCGAGAGCGGTCCCTGCCACATCCAGAACACGAGTGTGAGCAGCACGCCGGGCGCGATCAGCAGCAGGTAGAAGGTCGAATCGGTCTGGACCCCGGCGCGCTCGAAGAAGAACTCCCACGGCAACGATTTGCGGCGCGGCGCACGAACCTGCCCCGTCTCGTTCCCGCCGAGCTTCGGCGCGCTTTGCGCCAGTTGACGCTCCAGGAACGCACTCGCGGCCTGCTCGCGGGCGCGCTGGTGCGTGCGACGCCACAACTCCAGCCCTGCGGCCACCAGCAGCAGCGCAATACAGACGGACCACAGCACGACGGGATTCATCGACGGCGTCCGAAGAAGCCGCCACCGCCGCCGCTATCCGGCGGCACATTGCCTTGCTGCGATTGCAACGCAGCGGCAGCATTGCGCGACTGTTCCTTATAGCGTTGCAGCTTGGGCGAATGCGGCTGAAGCCCGAGCGACACCCACTTGTCTTTCTCTTCGCCGTCCGGACCCACGACCGACTCGTGGCGAAACAACTCCTGGGTCGAGATCACCGTATCGGACACACCGGTGACTTCCGTAATGGAGAGAATGCGGCGCCGCCCGTTCGACAGACGTCCGATCTGCACGATGAAGTCGAGCGCGCTCGTGATCTGACGGCGCAGACTGCTCTCGCTGCCCTGAAAGCCGGCAAAGCCCGCCAGCATCTCCAGACGATAGAGGCACTCGCGCGGCGAATTGGCGTGGATCGTGGCCATCGAGCCTTCATGGCCGGTGTTCATCGCCTGCATCATTTCCAGCACTTCCGAGCCGCGCACTTCGCCCACGATGATCCGGTCCGGACGCATGCGCAGGCTGTTGCGAATCAGATCGCGAATCGTCACCTCGCCCGAACCGTCGAAGCCGCCCTGCCGCGACTCCAGCCGCACCACGTGCGGGTGATTGAGCGAGAGTTCGGCGGTGTCTTCGACCGTCACCACACGCTCGGTCGCCGGAATGAAACTCGCCAGCGCATTGAGCAGCGAAGTCTTGCCCGAACTGGTTCCGCCGGACACGAGAATGTTGCAACGCGAGCGCACCGCCGCTTCGAGCAGGTTGTAGATCTCTTCGTTAAAGCTGCCCAGCGCCAGCAGGTCGGACGGCTTGAGCGGGTCCTTGCGGAACTTGCGAATGGAGACGACCGGCCCGTCCACCGCCAGCGGTTCGATCACGACGTTCAGGCGCCCGCCATCGGGCAAGCGCGCATCGACCATCGGATTCGACTCGTCGAGCCGGCGGCCGATGGGCGCGAGAATGCGGCGCACGATACGCAGCAGATGCTGATTGTCCGAGAAGCGCAGCGCTTCGCGCGCGAGCACCCCGCGACGCGAGACATACACGTCGTTGTAGCCGTTGATCAGAATGTCTTCCACCGCGGCGTCGGCCAGCAGGTCCTCGATAGGGCCGAAGCCGGCCAGTTCCTTGGTCAGCGCATCGGAAATCTGACGCAGCTCCGCCTCGTTGATCGGAATGCGACGCAAGCGCACGAAGCCGTCCATCTCCAGATCGACGAACTGCTGGATCGCGCCGCGGCTCCAGCGCCCGAACTCGGCGCCAAGCTCCTCGATGCGCGCGAGCAGATGTTCGTGCGCCGCGGTCTTGATGTCCTGAAACTGCTGTGAATTGGCAAACGCGCGCTTGTCGTCGGCGAATTCGATGGAGTCGGTCATATCAGTGCTTTCCCATGAATCGGCCGAGCCAGCCAGACGACTGGCGCTGCGACGCGGCGCCCGCATGCTGGGCGGACAGCAAACGCTCCACCAACGGTTGCAATGCGCGCACGTACGGATCGCCACGCGCGGTGTCGATGATCAACTTGCCCTGATTGGTCGCGGAGAGCATGGTGAGCGGACGATCCGGCAACGTGGCGAGCAGTGGCACGTCGAAGCGCTTGGCGATCTGGTCGGCGGCCATGCCGTAACGCGGATCGTATCGATTGAGCACGAGATGGAGATGATTGCGCTCCACGCTCTTTTCCTCCAGATCCCGCAACATCGATGCGAGCGAGACGATGGCGCCGACACTCTGATCGACCACGAGCCAGACTTCGTCGGCCGCGCGCACGAGGCTCGCGACGAACGCAGGATTCGAAAAGCCGCCGAGATCGGCGACGATCAGGTTGAAGAAGGCGCGCAGGCGGTCGGTGAGTGCCAGCGCGTCGGCGGCGGCCACGCTGCGCATGTCGCCCAGATCGAGCGGCAACGGCAGCACCGCAAGCCCGCTCGGGGCATGCGAGACAGCGGTATGCACCAGCGTTTCGTCGAAACGCCGCAGGTTCTGGACCGCTTCGGCGAAGCTGAACTGGCTTTGCGTGTTCAGGTACAGCAAACCGTCGCCGGCTGGCAAACCGAGATCGAGCAGCGCGACGTGACCGAGCAAGGAAGCATCGAACTTGTCGTCCTTGTTCGCGCCCGGCTTCGCCTTGGCCGCACGTTCCGCGCGCTCCGGGTGGGCGCCTACGGACAGTTCCTGCCCGAGTTGCGACAGATGCGCGGCCAGCGTGCTGCACCCCACGCCGATGCGCGCGCCGAGCAACACGACGAAGCGGCCGTGCCGTTGCGGCGCCGCGCCGGGCGCCGCGGGCGGCGTATGATCGATCACCCGGCGAACGACTTCGAGCGCTTCCTCATGCGTCGAATGCATGTCGATGAAGTCGTGCACCCCCGCGCGTAGGGCCGCCTTCATGCCGTCGGCGCGCACCATCGAGCCCACCGCCACGAGCGGAAGTTTGGGCGCGACGCGTTTGAGCATCTGCGCCAGCTCTGTGGCTTGGGCGATCCCTGCGTCGGGCGGCTCGTCGGCGTGACCGGTCGACTCCCCCGAGAAGTCGAGCAGCACGACCTGCGGATCGAGATCGCCGATACGCTGCTGCAATTGCGCGGGACGTCCTGCTTCTTGCAGTACAACGCCCTCTTCGCGCAAAGCCGCCGAGAGCCACTGCCCGTGGCCAGCATGTGCGCTGCAAAAAAGAAAGCGATGCAACTCAGTCATGGTGTCCAGTATTCGCGTCGGTGCGTTCATTTATGCACTCCTTGCCCCTCCTACCACCCCTACCACCCCTACCACCCCATCCCGCCACTCGCCAACGCGCCGCCCGATCCTGCCTTGCCGTGCCCCGGACGCTCCCTGCGCCGGTGCCGGCATCACTTCGAGAAGCCCGGCAGTTCGCTGTCGCTCGCGCCGCCCATCAGATAGGCGCCCCAGACCTGTCCCGGCCGCCTCTCGCGCGTGTCGCCCGGCAACGGCAGGGCAACGTCGCGCGAAACCGGCTTGACCAGACGCGGCGTGACAATGATGACCAGTTCCTTTTCGGTACTGTTGTACTTCAGATTGCGGAAAAACGCGCCGATGAGCGGTAGATCGCCAAGCAGCGGCACCTTGTCGACGGCGGCGGTCGTCGTGCGCGAAATCAGGCCGCCGATGATGAAACTCTCGCCGTCGCCCAGTTCGACCGTCGTGTCGGCGCGGCGTGTGGAGATCGCGGGAATCTGCGTCGAGGCGATCACCACGGCATTCGTGTAGTCGAGATCGGACGCCTCCGGCGCGACCTTCAGGGCAATGCGATTCGGCGACAGAATCGTCGGCGTGACCGTCAACCCGACGCCGAACGACTTGTAGACGATGGTGGTCGTGCCCAACCCGCCCGACTGCGGCACCGGCAACTCGCCACCGGCGAGAAAACTCGCGCTCTGACCGGACAGTGCCACCAGCGTGGGTGCGGCCAGCACGCGGCCGAGACCGTTCGACTGCAATAGATCGATCTCCGCCGACAGGTTGAACGCCCCTCGCGTAATGGAGCCGAAGAACGATCCGAAGTTCGGGACTGCGCTGGCGCCGGTGAACGCCGAGTTCAGCTTCGAGCCTACGCCGAAACTGCCCGAGCCCGACGTTCTCGATGCACTGAAGCTCGCTCCCAGCTGATTCAGGATGTTGCGGTTCACTTCCACGATTTTCACGTCGACCTGCACGACGCCGGTCTCCCCCACCGTCGAGCGATCGACGACGACACCGCCCTTACCGGTGGCGTCGACAGCCGCTGCCTGCAAACCGCTATGCTCCACGACCGATCCGGCGTGCCCCTTGATGATCGCGGCACCACCTCGCGCGTCCACGTTGGCCCCGCCGGTATCGCCTAGCGCGCTTTGCAGGCTGCCTTGCACGTGCACTTCCCAGCGGCTCGCCTCGCTTCCCGCCGACCACGTCGATACCTGCGTCGTGCCGGCCTTCTTGCCGATGACGAGGACCGAGCCGCGCCGCCCGCCGGAGCCCTTGAGCACGATGACGTCGGCGACCTTCGGATCGGCAACGGCTACACGCTCGAGCTTGCCGGCAATCGGGAGTTCGCGTTGCTCGTCGACGCCCAGCGTCAACGAACGCGCCCCCGCGCCCGACGCGCTGTCCGCGGCATCGGCCATGCGCGCCGCTACGGTGGCGCCGCACGCGAGCAACGCGGCAAAGCACAGCAACATTCCCGTGACACGTCTGGCATCTCGTCTTGCAGTGCGAACCTGGCTTCTGATCATGGCGTGGCTGTATCGGTCACTGTGTCGGTTGAGCGGCGCGGGCGGGTGTCTGCGATGTTGCTCCACGTCCGGCGTCACTGGGTCTGCGTGTCACTTCGATTCGGTCCCACCCGGTTCGATGCGATTGAGTGCGGTTCAGCTTGTCTCCATGGCGTCACACCGGTGCGTCCTAGTAAGCCGCCGTGGAACGTTCGGCACCGCGCACGACTTCGACCGTGCCGCCGCTGCTGCCACCGCCGCCGTGCGCGGCACGTGACGCGCCCATCGGCGCGCGCCTCGGCGCTTCCCCCGCGAGCCCGGTCGTGGCGATGCCGGCATAGGCGCGGTTCTCCGGGGTATCGAGCGACGCTTTGGCGTCGCCCGTCAGTGCGGCTTTGCTCACGAGAACAGGCGGTGGCGGCGGGAACAGCGACGTATCCGGTTTCGCATCGTCGGTCGGGTTGCGCAGAGCCAACGTGATCTTGCCCTGCTGCGCGCCTAGCACGAGACGGTTGACGTCTTCGATCGGCACGGCCACGACGGCCGAGGTGGCAGGCATGGGGGGCTGCGCGCTCATCGGAGGTTGCGTAGCCTGCGGCTGGCTTGCCGCTGCGGCGGCGACCGTCGAGGCCACGCTGGGCGCCGCGGGCGGCGGCGTAACGTCGTCGAGCGAGGCGTTGCCATATGTCAGTACGCGCACGCGCGAGGCGAGCAAACGCGCCTGCGTATCGTCAGCCAGCCCGACAGCCGGACTGCCGGCCGGCTGGTTCGTTTTCATCGTGAAGAAGACATCGACGAAATCGCCCGGGCGAATGCGATTGCTCACGCCGACGGTTTCGGTCACGGGAAGGGAGACGGCGCGCTCGCCCGGGGCCAATTGCATGGCCAGGCCATGCGCCAGCAGGTTTTGCGTGACCGGTACGCCGGCGGCGAGTGCGACGAGGGGCACGCGGCCGACGACATCGGCCGGCACGTTGAAGGCGCCCGGCGCGGCGCTGTCGAACTGCGCGATCTTGACGTCGTCGGCAGTGATCGGCTTGCCGGGCGCCAGTGCCCTGGCCGCCACCACGGCCGGAAAACGCTGGGTGAGCGTCTGCGTCACCACCGAAGGCGTCGCCGACGGCGCGGGGGCGTTCGCCGTGCCCAGACGCAAGGCAAAGAGGGCGAGCAGCACCCCGGCGACGACCAGCACAGCAGCGAAAATCTTGGTGGCTTTGTTCATGGCTTGGGGCCTGTCGGCCGTTCAGTCGCAATTTGCGGGACGCCGGCTCGCCGGCGGCATCTCAACCTGTCCTCACTTCCGTACCGCGCTTATCCGGTTCATTCGACTCCGTTGCACTCCCGTTCGCCTGCCACGCTCAGCTGCCCCCGAGTGTCGACGTGTCGAGCGTGACCGCCGCCGTCCCGACGACCGTCGCCGGCACCAGCGCGCCCAGCCCCGGCCAGTTGACGGTCATCGGCTGGTTCAGCGTCAATGTCACGTGGGCGATGCATTGCGACGCTGCGCCGACGCCCGACGCCGGGCACGGATAAGTCGCGTCGACCGGAAACGTGGCCGTCACGGCCGATGCCGACGGCCAGGTCAGCGTGGTGTTGATAGCCGTGGTGGCGAAGCCCTGGCGCTGCGTCATCGTTCCCGCGCGCAGCATCGCGCGACCGGCCTCGGAGGCGGCCTGCGTGAGCATCTGCCGGGCAAGAATGTTCAGAGAGAAGGCGACGGCGACGTAGAAGGCAGGCAACAGGATCATGAGGATGAGCATGAATTCCAGTGCGGCCACGCCGCGCATGTCCGCCGCGCGTACGTTCGGCCACCCTGACCCCGCCTGTGCCCCAGACCGCTTCATGACGATGCTCCCCGTCGCGCACGGCACCTTTGGGCCGTGTCCGGCGACGCATGAACCTGCCAATTCGCGCGGCGTCGCCCGCGCCTCCCGATATTACGGCGCTGCCTGCGGCAGCACTCGTCACTCCCCTCGTCTGCGAAGTCCGTTCGGCTCGCGCCCCTCGCGCCCCTCACGCCCCTCACGCCCCTCACGCCGGACCGACCTCACCTCACGACCAGCGCCGCGGCTGCCAGATACGCCCCATAGGGCAGCCCGGCGCGCCCCGCGCGCCACTGCAAGATTCGTTGCCATACTCGCGATGCCGCCCAACGTTCGCGCCATCGCGTCATCGCCTGCGAGCGTCCGATGAGCAGCACGAGTGCATGCACACCCGCCGCCACACTCGCCAGACACCAGACCGGCAGCAGCGCCGGGTATCCCGCCATCAACCCGATGACGGCGAAGAGCTTCACGTCACCGGCGGCCATCACGCCGCGCCACCAGAAAGGCAGCAGTACGAGCAGTCCGAGCAGCGCGCCAAGGCCATGGACCCACAACACTTGCGGTCCGCTCAGCCATGCCTGCCAACCGAGCCAGAGCAGCGCAGGCGCGCCGACACACAGCAACCAGAAATTCGGAATGCGCCGGGCGACAAGATCCGTCAATACGATCGGCACGCACAACAGCCACAGCAATATCAGCACGGCACTCTCAGTGCGCCGCCGACGTTGCGGCCGAACTCACCGAACTGAAGACACTCGACAAGATGGTGCTCATGTTCGTGTAGACCGTGCCACCGATGATGACTGCGACGATGGCCGCCAGAATGCCGTACTCCAGCGCGGTCACACCCTTTTGCCGGGACAGTCTGCGCTGGCGACCGGATTGGCTTGCTCGATTTGCTTGCATGATTCGCTTCCTCGCGAATACAGCATCCCGCTACCTCGAATGGCACGACCTGCGACCGGTGCCCTTCCCGTTGGCGTCGGCACGCTTCTCAGGCGCCCACGGCCGTGATGGCGGATTGAATCTTCCCGAACACGGACGCGAATGCGGTTCCGAGGTTCGTATAGACGGTGCCGCCGATGATCACTGCCACGATGGCGGCGAGAATGCCGTATTCGAGCGCCGTGACACCACGCTCGTCGCGAGCGAACAGTCGAAAACGATTACCGAGTTTCATATCACCCTCCCTCAAAAAGGCACCGGAGCGCCCGTTGACCCACGGCGAGACGTCACCCGCCGCGCGCGCCGATGACTCGGTCTTGCCATATCGCTTATCAACTCTGGACTTCGGCCTCGGGTTCATTGCGCCACAAGGCTTGCGAACCTCTTTTCCCGTGTACGCCAATATTTCTCACGCTGTTGGCACAGCGTTTGCGCGTGCGCGCTATTTTTCCGATGCTAATTTAAACTAAATCCCAGAACCTAGAGTTTTGCTTCCAATCACCCGGGCTATTGTAAAAAAACGTTACATCGGTTGATCAAACAATACTCCAAAACTATGTGATGCAACGCTCGCAAGGGAAAACCATGATTGGTGCGACGCCACACAACGTAGCGCTTTCCCGTACCGCGACTTCAGCGCACGTTTAAATAACTATTCATTCGTTTCATCCCGGCACGGTCCCAGGCGCCACGCCGCCTCCCTGCACGCCGGCACCGTCGAAGTTTCGACATCCGGCTGGTCTGAATTCCGATAAGCGCGCGCCCTTCTTTATATAAAAGCAAGGCTTCCTCAGCATCGTGTTCGGTCCAGCATTAGCCGAATGGCCTGCGCGGACTAAAGAATTACTTAACGCACGTCATTCGCTCGCCACGCGCTCTGTTTTGCCTCTTCCTTTCGGTGCGTTACATCGGGGTCGTTACGTTACGTTACCCGTAACGAGCCACGTAACGGGAACGCAATTCCCCCCGTGATTCGCCATTTCCCGATGGCGTTAACCCTGATGTTCCTCATCCGCGGCATAGCCCCGATCTCTCAATTCAAAAGATTCTTGTTTTCCGAAACGCAAATAAATACAGGCTTTCCGGCCGATTGGCGGAAAAACTAGAGCGGCGATTCGAACTCCGCATTGGAGATTGGCACACCTCTTGCGCATATCCCTGCATCGCAACGCTGAACATCACGAGGCACACCATGATCGTTGGCAATACCAAACAAACGATGTACGGCGCAATCGCCATCTCGGCAGAGCGTCAGCGCATCGCGCGACGGCAGCAAAGTGCTGCGGCCGACACCGATCGTAGAGGCGCAAGCCCAGGGAGGGGCGGTGAAGAAGGCGGTGGCGTACGCGCCACCGCCACACCGACCGAAACGGCAAACGCTCGCAGCAACGGCAATTCGAATTCGGCCCATGCGATGACGGGCCCCGATAGCGCAGTCGTCAACGCGCTCCTGTTCGCACTCATCGCACAACGCATGCACACCCGATTGGCAGCACAAGACGTGCTCGCCTGATGACGAAAAAGACCAGAGGACATCATCATGAAAAACATCCAGCGCAACCTTCTCGCTTCCGCCGTTCTTCTCGCCGTCGTCACGATGACCGGCTGCGCCAGCTCCGGCTCGGGCGGCACCAGTGGCTCGCTCGGCGATGGCGGTGGCAGCGGCACCACCGCTGGCACCGGCAGCGGCGGCGGTTCGGGCACCGGCACCGTGTCTGACGGATCGGGCGGCACGGGTGGCGGCACCGGTGGAGGAACGGGCGGCGGTGACGGCAACGGCAATGGCAATGGCAACGGCGGCACGGGCACCGGCGCGCAGACCAACCCGATCGGCACCGTCGCAGCGACGGCCAGCACGGGCGTGGTGACGCAGGTCGGCAAGACGGTCAGCGACCTCGGCACCGTCGTCGGCAGCACCAACCTGCCGCTGGTGAGCTCGCAAACGCAAAGCGGTCTGGCGGGTGCCACGACGAAGACCGGCGACGCCGTGCAATCGATCGGCACCGGCTTGACGAACGGTCTGGGCAAGCTCGGGTCGAGCAACGACGTGCTCAACCCCACGATCACCGGCGTGACAGGTGCCGTGACGGATCTCGGTCAGGCCGGTCAGCAACTGGGCAGCGCCGTGGCCGGCCTCGGCCAAACGACAGGTCTCAACAAAATCGCACCGGTGAACAGCGTGACCACGCTGCTCGGCGGTGTGGTGAGCGCGGTGGGTGGCGCAGGCGCCGCACTCGGCACGGGCCTGACCGACACGGTCAATGCCGCCCCGGTGCAGCAATTGACCTCCAGCCTGTCGAAGACCATCACGCCGATCACCACAGTCGTGACCAACACCACGCAAACGGTTGGGAACGCCACGGGACTCGGCACGCCGATCAACAACCTCCTGGCCACGGTCGGGGGCGGTCTGAGCGGCGTGGGCACGAAGCTCGGCGCTCAGATCGACAACCCGATTGCGGTCGACCTCGGCGGCGTCGTCAAGGGCGTAGGCAATACGGTCGCAAGCCTCGGGGGCGTCGTGCATGGCACGCCGAGCAGCACCAACCCGCTCGCGCCGCTCACGTCGGCCCTTGGCGGGCTCACGAGTATCGGTGGTGTTGGCGGCGGCACGGGCGCGACTGGCCCGCTCGCGCCGGTCACGAACCTCGTCTCGGGTCTCACGGGTGCGCTCGGGGGCGCCGCGGGCGGGGCTTCGGGCAGCAATCCGCTCGCTCCCGTCACGAATCTGGTCTCAGGCCTGACAGGCGCTCTGGGCGGCGCCACGGGCGGCACTTCGGGCAACAACCCGCTTGCACCGGTCACCAACCTGGTCGCCGGTCTGACGGGTGCGCTCGGCGGCGCCACGGGTGGCGCGGCCGGCGGCGCAGCGGGCAGCAACCCGCTCGCCCCGGTCACGAACCTTGTGTCGGGCCTGACGGGCGGCCTCGGCGGCACGTTGACGGCAGGTGCCGGCGCCTCGGCCGGAACGGGCGGTGCATCGGCAGGCGCCGGTGGCACGGCATCCGGCGGTGTGCTCGCACCGGTCACCACGCTGCTCGGTTCGGTAACGGGCGCGGTCGGTGGTGCAACCTCCGGCAGCGGCAGCACCAGTGGCGGCCCGCTCGCCCCGGTGACCGGCTTGCTCGGTGGGCTGCTCGGCGGCGTCAAGAAGTAATGCCCGCGCCCCCGACCGGGGCGCCCCGCACGACGGCATCACAGCGAACGGCCCCGGTTTATCCAATGGAAATAGCAGTCCCGGACGGTAAGTCACGCAAACCAACGGCGCCATCGAGCGGTCCTCCGCCAGCCGACACTCAGAACGATCAAGGGAGATAAACATCATGAGCAACGCACTTCAACGCACGCTTCTCGCTTCGGCCGCCATCGCCGTCATCGCCCTCACGGGTTGCTCCAGCGGCGGCGGCGGCAGCGGCGCCACCTCGACCGGCACGACGGGCACGCCGAATGCCGTCGGTACGACGGCAGCGGGCGCGGGCGGCGTCGTCAGCTCGGCAGGCAACGTCGTGAGCGCGCTGGGCGACCAGGTGGCCAGCACGCAGCTTCCGCTCGTGTCCTCGCAAACGTCGCAAGGCATGGGCGGCGCGCTCAAGAGCACGGGTAACGCTGTCAGCGATCTCGGCAACGGGGTGAGCGCGGGCCTCGGCCAAAGCGGCACGTCGGCCGATACCGTGGGCACCACGCTCAAGGTCGGTGTGGCGCCTGCCATTACCGATCTTGGCCACGCAGGCGTGCAACTGGGTAGCGGTATCGCCGGCATCACGAAGGGCAACCCGCTCCAGAACACTCCGGTCGACACGCTGGTCGGCGCCGTAGGCAATGTCGTGGGCACCGTCGGACAGGCCGGCATCGCCGGGGGCGCCATCGCGAGCCAGGCATTCTCGGGCGGCCCGGTGGCGCAGGTGACGCAAACGCTCTCCTCGGCCGTGAATCCGATCACCAATGTCGTCTCCGACACCACTCGCACGGTCGGCAACACGACGGGGCTTGGCGGCCCGCTCAATGGCCTGCTCATCACGACGGGGAATACGGTCGCCGGCCTGGGCGGCCAGATCGGCGCAACGTCCTCGAACGGCGTCGTGAAGTCGCTCGGCAACACCGTCACGGCGACCGGGAATACGGTCGCAACGCTGGGCGGTTTCGTGAACGGCTCGACGTCGACCGGTTCGGCGAATCCGTTCGGCTCGTTGCTCGGCGGTCTCGGAAACACGGCCTCCGGCGGTGGCGGCAGTGCCAGCCCCCTCGGTTCCCTCGGCTCGCTTGGCTCGCTCACCGGCCTGCTTGGCGGCGGCAGCGGCCCGCTCGCCCCTGTCACCGGCCTGCTGGGTGGCCTCGGCGGCACTGGCGGCAGCGGCCCGCTCGCCCCCGTCACCAGCCTGCTCGGCGCTCTGGGCGGCGCAACCTCGGGCGGTGGCAGCAGCAGTCCCCTCGCCCCCGTCACCAGCCTGCTCTCCGGCGTGACGAGCAGCGCAGGTGGCAGCACCGGCAGTGCAAACGGTCTGCTGATCCTGGTGCAGCCGGTCACGAACCTGCTCGGCAGCGTTGCCAGCGTCGGCAAGTAAATCGTTCGACGAGCGGCCCGGCGCGCCTCGCGCCGGGTGCGCGACAACCACCGACAACCACCGATAACCATCGATAAGGAGATGCCATGGCCCGCTTCATATCCGACACCGGCGTTCTGATGCGCGGTCATGGCGAATCCGCCCCGCAAACCTCCGAACCGCTGGCAATGCGCGACGCCGGCAACGGTTACGCCCCCAGCCGCCACACGTACGGCACCGACACGGACGCCGCCTCCGCACCGGTCCCGACGGGTGCGCCGGCCCATGCAACGAACGGAACGAACGGAACGCACGGCACCATGAGCGACCGACACACGAACCGCAACGATCTCGTCGCCGGCATCGTCCGCTCGCTCGGACGCCGGCTCGCCGTGTACACCGCGCTCTATCACGCCGCGCTGGCCGAACAGCTTGGCCTGAACGTCACCGATCTGAACGCGCTCGATCTGATTCTCGAACTCGAATCGATTACCGCTGGGCAGCTCGCCGAACTTATGGGGGTGAGCTCCGGCGGCATCACGACCGTCATCGACCGGCTGGAGCGCGCGGGCTTCGTCGAGCGCGAAAAAAACCCGCACGACCGCCGCATGGTCATGATTCACCCGATCGAAGAGCGCTGTGCGCAGATCGAGCAGTTCCTGTCGTCGGTGTCGCGCGAACTCACCGCCGTGAGCGCCGCGTATGACCATAGCGAACTCGCCGCGATTCACGACTTTCTGGTGCAGAGCATTCGCACGCTCAAGAGCGAGACGTTCCGCCTGCGCTTCGAAGCCGATCAGGACATCGCCGGCCTGGTGTCGAACACGCGCGGCACGTCGTCAAAAACCTGAGCCGGGTGGCCGGTCGCGCGCCCGGTGCGCATGCGACCCAATGTCCCCCATCGAGGAGGTACATCATGTCGAAGATTCTGCGCCCCCTGTGCCTCGCCGCACTTGTCGCCGGCGCGCTCGGTATCACCGGATGCTCCAGCTCGGGCGGCGGCAGCGGCGCCACGGGTGACAGCCCCAACAACCCCAACAACCCAAACAATCCGGACACGCCCACGAATCCGACCCCGCCGACCAACCCGACCTCCAGCAGCAACGGCGTCGTCAGCTCGGTCGGCTCGGTAGTGAGCGCGCTCGGTGATCAGGTGTCCAACACAACCCTTCCCGGCGTTTCGCCGCAGGTCATGCAGGGCCTCGGCGGTGCCGCTTCGCAGACCGGCAAGGCGCTCACCGATCTGGGCAAGGGCGTGGGCGACGGGCTCGGTCAGTTGGGCACGACCGGCGCCAATCCGGTGGGCACCACACTTGCGAGCACCGGCGGTGTCGTGTCGGACCTCGGCAATGCTACAAAGTCGCTCGGCAGTGGCGTGACGGGTATCGGTTACAGCGGCCCGCTCGCCAACACGCCGCTCAGCACCTTGACGGGCGTGCTGGGCAACGTCGTCACGACCGTTGGTCAGGGCGGCGTGAACGGCGGACAAGCCCTCACGCAGGCACTCACGAGTCCTCAGGTCGTTCAGGCGACGGCGGCCCTCTCGTCGGCGATCACGCCGATCACGAATACGGTCGTGACGACCACACAGACCGTCGGCAACGCCACCGGCCTCGGTGCGCCGGTGGCGGGGCTGCTCGGGACGTTGGGCGGCACATTGAACTCGACCGGCGCTCAGGTCAAGGCAGGGGCGCCGAACGGCGTCGTCGCCAGTCTCGGCAACCCGATCATGGCGCTCGGCAATACCGTGACAAGCGCCGGTGGGTTGCTCTCGGGCTCGACCGGAACAACGAGTCCGAACGCGCTGGGTAACGTGCTGGCGAACGTCGGCAATACGACCGTGACGCCCACCGCGGGCAGCGGTAACAATCCACTCGGTGCGCTCACGGGCCTGTTCGGGGGACTGGGGGGGCTGGGGGGGCTGGGTAGCACGACAGGATCGTCGGGCAACCCGCTCGGCCCCATTGCCGGGTTGCTTGGCGGTGTGGCCCACGGCGCGGGATCGTCCGGCGGCAATCCGTTGGGCAGCGTCACCGGACTGTTGAGCGGCGTACCGGGGCTCACCGCTATCACCGGTGCCACTGGCGGGCCGGGCGGGCCGGGCAGCACCGGCGCCGCAAACCCGCTGGCGCCTGTCACGACATTGCTGAGTACGGTCACGACACCGCTCACCTCGCTGGCCAGTGCCGGTTCGGGTAGTCCCGCCGGCGCAGGCAGCCTGCTGGCACCGGTGACGGGATTGCTCGGCGGTTCGGCGAAGTAACCGGCAAGTCATCGCGGGGAAGATCGCGAGGGGGACGTTCGCAGAGCGCAGGCGCTGACGAACGGTGCAGGACGGCAACGCCCGGACAGTGAAGCGACACTGCCCGGGCGTTGTCGTTTGCATTTTCGTTCGGCATGGATTCGTCGGCGCGCCACGATGGCAACGCCGAAAATGAGCCATTCCTGATTTTCCGGAAACACCGGCCTCGCGCAGAATCGCTCGCCTTTGCCTCCGCGATGTGTCATGCCCCCGGCCACGAGCCGGGGTCGTACCACGCGCGGGGGGTCACCATCGCGACGACGACTCTCATGCACATTCCTCCCAGGGCGCTCAGCCCCACGCTGTATCTCAATCTCTTCAGCCCCACTGCCGCGAACAAGCCGGTTCACGATCCCACCGGCGACACCTTGCCCGACACGGCGCACATCGACACGATCGACACCACCGGCATTGCCAACGTGACGGGCACGGCGGGGACCGTCGGCCCCATCGGCACGGTGGAACCCATCGGCACAGTCGGCACCGTCGGCACCGTCGACATGCTCGACATGCTCGACGTGCACTCGCGTGCGATGCCATCCCCATGGTCGGAGCACGCCTGCGAGCACCGCCTCGCGAGCGACGAGTGGAGACGCACGCTCCAACGCGTCGGGCCGCGTCCGCGGCCAGATATCACACCGTCGACCGGCATTCCGCGCGCATTGCACAGTCACCTGCGCAAGCTCAAGCAAGCGTGGCGCGATACAGTGCGACACACCACCGGCGCGACCCCCGCCCCGGTATCGAGCACAGACGGCCGCCAGCAAGCGAGCGCCTATCGCAACGTCCTTTCACAAATGACGCCGCTCGTCGGTGCCGATGCGGCACACGACGCCGCACAGAAAACGTCGAAGCTGGTGCACATCGCGCAGCATGTCGACAGGATCGATGCCTGGATCGAAGCGAGAGGACACCGCGACATCCCCGCCGATTTGCTGGAACAGCGCAACGTGATGGCCGCTGCGCTCATCAACTACGACGTCTATTTCGATCACGCCGTGCCGCAGATCTTGCCCGCGCGTGTGCGGCGTCTGGAAAGTCACGACGACAACGGCCCGGAACAGTCGGGCCACTTCGCGGCAATCTATTCCGACACGCTCAGCTGCAAGATCGTTGTGGCAAACCGCGGCACAGAGATGGGTATCGCGGGGCGCGCGGCCATCGACTGGATGCAGAACGTGCGGCAGGCGCTCGGACTCGCCTCCAGCCAGTACACCCGGGCCATCGGGCTGGCAAGATCGCTCGCATGGAAGTATGGCGCGACGAATCTGGTCTTCACCGGCCACTCGCTTGGCGGCGGCCTGGCGACGGCACAAACGTCCGTCGTTCCGGGTTCGAGCGGTCTGACGTTCGACAGTGCAGGTCTTCACAATCGGACCGTGGCGCGGCATTCGGCGTCTCCCGCCGCGTCGCGTATCAAGGCGTACTACGTGCAAGGCGAAGCGCTCTCTCTGGTGCAGGCGACGGTGAAAAGCGCCGAACATCTGGCCATGCATACCCCGTTCATCGGCAAGGCGATGGGATGGGCCTCGCGGCTGATGATTCCACGACCGGTCGGCCAACGCATCGGCTTACCCGCGGCGTCGCCCCCTGCCGCTCCTGTTGCATGCGACGAGCCGGCTTCCCCGATCCACGACGCAGCGGCTGACACAACCTCGCGCACGTCGCCCGCTCGCGGCATTCGCGGCGCCATCGGGAAACACGCCATGCCGGAAATGATTCACGCGCTGTTCGACAGGCTGCCGAAACGCAAGGCGTCGCGTGACGACATGTGCGGCGTGCGCGGCGTCACGTCGTAAAGGTCGTAGAAGTCGTAGAAGTCGCAAACATCGTAAACGGCAAAGACCCGGACGAAACCTCGTCCGGGTCTTGTTGCATCGAATCTTCGATGGCTGTCGCGGGTTATTGCTCGCGAATCCAGGTCTGCGTGCGGCCGATCAGCGAAATGCCGATGAAGCCGCGCACGTCGAGCTTCTTGCCGCCGTCGATCACGGTCAGCTTGCACTTGTAGTCCTTGCCGTTCTCGGGATCGAGAATGTAGCCGCCACTGTATTCGTCGCCATCCTTTTTGATGCCGCGAATGATTTGCATGCCGAGCATCTTCTGGCCCTTGCGCGCGTCGGTGCACTTCTCGCACACACGCTCCGGATCGTCGTTCGGCCCCAGGCCTTTGGTAATGACGCCCACGTACTCGCCATCCTTTTCCGAGATGGTGACGAGTGCCTTGGGCTTGCCGGTCGCGTCGTCGATGGTCTTCCACACACCCACCGGCGAATTCTCGTCGGCCGCCATCGCCGCCTTTGCCACGCCACCCAACAGCGCCACTGCAACGAGTGCGTGAGCACCCAGACGTCGCCACGACGTCGCGTTAGCCATCTGCATCATGATTGTCATCCTCCCGGATACGGAATTGATTGTCGTAGGACTCACCGTAGCCGCGAAGGACACGCCCCGAAAAACAGGCACCCGGTGCAGGTCTTCCACGCGTGAGTCGCTTTGAAGATTACGCCAAAGGCGTGACGTCGTGCTGAGGAAGTCCTCTAGCCCGGCAACGTCGGAAGCCCCATTGGAGGATGAGGTTACGGCTCGCGAATCCAGGTCTGTGTGCGGCCCAGCAGAGAGATGCCGAAATAGCCTCGAACTTCGAGTTTCTTGCCACCTGCGACGACCCGCATCTTGCAGCCGTATTCGCTGCCGCTGTCGGGATCAAGAATTTTCCCACCGACGTATTCGTCGCTGTCCGCGTCCTTGTGCAAGCCGCGAATGATTTGCAGCCCCTGAAGCTTCTTGTCCTTGCGCCAGTCCGTGCATTCGGTGCAGCGGCGCTCCAGGCCGTCCGGCCTGCCGAGACTGCGGGTCAGCGCCCCCACGATTTCGCCGTTCTGTTCGCTGATCGTGATGAGTGCCTTCGGGTCGCCCGTCTCGTCGACGATGCGCCAAACGCCCACGGGCGAAGATAGATCGGCGCCCGCCACGGCGGCGAGCGCATTGCCCGTCAACATGGCGGCGACACAAAGGCGTCGCCAGGACACCGCATTCAGAATGGCATTCAAGATGGCTACCAATACAAGGGATTACAACGGCGGCAACGCGATCGCCGTCAAACGCCACTGCACGAGATTTCGTCGTGTCAGCGTGAAGGTCACGACCCGTTCGGGACGGTCGCTGCGCGACACGTGCACGAGGAAGTGATTGAAGTCCTGAAACTCGGTGGTCGTGGTGGTGCGCGGCGGCTTGTTTTCCGGGGATCCCGCGCCCGCTGCGGACGAAGAATTCGCGTCACTGTTCGAAGGCGGTGACGCGGGTGATGCCAGTGATGCAGGTGGTGCTGGCGGCGCGCTCGCCTCGGCCGGGGGAGGTGTCACGTCTCGCGGCGCCGGTGCGCCGGGCGCAGGCGGCAACCCCGTGCTGTCGCCGCGCAGCATGGCGGCGACGGCCTGGGGCGTGAGCAGCGCTTCCACCACGCGGTCCGACACCCAGCCACCAAGGGCCAGCGCCAGCGCGCCAAAGGCGTTGCCGCGCTGCTTGTCCATCTGACGCGCCAGCTCGTCGTGAAGACTCGTCTTCAGGCTCTCGCGCACGGCGGGATAGTCGACGTACGACGACAACGTGTCGGCGTCGCGCGCATTGGCGGCATCTCGCGCACGCCACAAGGTGTAGTACGGCGTGCCGAAAAGCAGCCCCAGTATGACGACCAGTGCGACAACGGCAATGGAAAGCTTACGCATGGCAAAACTCCGGCAATCAAAACAGCGCATGGTAGGCGACGTATCGCGACGACCGCCTATCGGCTTACATTGCTTTACAAATCTTTACAGCACGCAGACCGCGGTGCTCTTAATCTCGAAGCGTAGCCGCAATGGCTGCGTCGCGCAGAGGAGCCTGCTCACCCGGCGGATTCGCTCGTGCGCGGCGCGCTTTCGGCCATTCAAGGCAATTCAGGGCAGTCAACCGACAAGGAGGTGGCACCATGCGCACGACGCGTCATGCCCGACTTGTCCGGATGCTATGTTCCGTCATGCTGGCCGGTGCATCGTGGGGGATGTCCTTCGGCGCGGCGGCCGAATCGTCGTCGGGCAGCCGATTCTTCCAGGGCTGGTTCGCGCAAGGCGCCGAACGTCCTAACGGACGCGGAGATAACCATGGCGGCGCACGGTCTGGACCGTCTCGGCCGCAACCCCAGGAAGTCCGGCCCCAGGGCGACCTGCGCGGCGACATCTACAACCACATCCGCGAACAACGGCAATCGCCGCCTCCCCCGCCGCCCTCCGCGCCGCCGGACGCGCGACAGCGAGGGCGTACGGAACGGGGACGTTGAATCACGTCAGCGACGTGTCCACCACACGACGCGGCGCTTCGAGGTACTCCAGCGACTGCATTTCCACCAGACGTGAGACCGTCCGCGTGAACTCGTGGGCCAGCGTGCCTTCCGTGTACAACGCCTCGGCGGGCACTTCCGCCGACATCAGCAACTTGACCTTGTGGTCGTAGAAGACGTCGACGAGCCACGTGAAGCGACGCGCCTCCGAGGCCATACGCGGCGTCATTTTCGGCACATCCGAAAGCACCACCGTGTGGAAGCGATTGGCCAGCTCCAGATAGTCGTTCTGCGAGCGCGGGCCGCCGCACAGCGTATGGAAGTCGAACCACACGACCCCGCCCGCGCGACGCAGCGCCTTGAGTTCGCGCTGCTCGATATGCAGCAGCGGGCTTTCGTCCGGCACGCCGGCGATCTCTCTGAACGCGGCCCGCAAGGCGCGGTTCGCCTCGTTGCCGAGCGGGTAGTGATAGACCTGCACCTGCGCGAGCGTGCGACGGCGATAGTCGATCCCGGCGTCGACATTGAGCACGTCGAGCTTCTCTTCGAGCAGACGAATCGCGGGCAACACGCGATCGCGGTGCAGGCCATCCGGATACAGCGTGTCGGGACGATAGTTCGATGTCATGACGAACTGCACGCCGTTCTTGAACAGTTCGGCCAGCAGACGGTGCAGAATCATGGCGTCGGCCACGTCGGACACGTGAAATTCGTCGAAACAGATCAGGCGGTAACGTTTGGCGATACGCTTGGCCAATTCGTCGAGCGGATCCGGCAGCCCCTTGAGGGCCTGCAGTTGATGGTGCACTTCGCGCATGAACTCGTGAAAGTGCAAACGCGTCTTGCGCTGTAACGGCACGACCGAGTAAAAACTGTCCATCAGGAAGCTCTTGCCGCGGCCCACCCCGCCCCACAGATATACACCCTTGGGCAGTTCCGGATGCACGAGCCACTTCTTCAGCGCGTTCGAGCGCCTCGACTTGTACGCCGCCCATTCGTCGTAGCATTTCTGCAAGCGCTCGACCGCCCGCTCTTGCGCCTCGTCGGGCTTGTAGCCGCGCGCGGCCAATTCCTGTTGGTAGTATTCGCGAACGTTCATGCAGTGCGGCGGCGTCCCGCGCCGGGGGGCAAAGGAAATCGGGGAAAAAACAAAGGCGAGTTGCCTCGCCTTTGTTCATACAGGTAAGCGAAAACGGCTTACTTGTTCAGTGCACGCTTCTCGACATCGAGTGCGGCTTCACGCATCACTTCCGACAGCGAAGGGTGCGGATGGCAGATACGGCCGATGTCTTCCGACGCCGCCTTGAACTCCATCGCCACCACGGCTTCGGCAATCAGATCCGAAGCGTTCAGGCCGATCACGTGCACGCCGAGGATTTCATCGGTCTTGGCATCGGCCAGCACCTTCACGAAACCGTCCGACGAGCCCATGCCCAGCGCACGGCCGTTGGCCGTGAACGGGAACTGACCCGGCTTGAACTCACGGCCTTCGGCCTTCAGTTGCTGCTCGGTCTTGCCGACCCATGCGATTTCCGGCGAGGTGTAGATCACCCACGGAATGCAGTTGTAGTCGATGTGCGGCTTTTGGCCGGCGATGACTTCGGCCACCAGCACGCCTTCATCTTCGGCCTTGTGCGCGAGCATCGGGCCGCGCACCACGTCGCCGATCGCGTACACGTTCGGCAGCTTGGTACGGCAGTGCTCGTCCACGGGAATGAAGCCGCGCTCATCGGTCGCCAGACCGATGTTGCCCAGGCCCAGATCGTCCGTGTTCGGCACGCGGCCGACGGACACGATCAGGCGGTCGACTTCGAGCGTGTGCGCCTTGCCGTCCTTGTCCGTGTAGTTGATCGTGACGTTGTCCTTGCCGGTCTTGACTTCGCCAACCTTCACGCCAACGTTGATGTCCAGACCCTGCGCCTTGAACTGCTTGGCCGCTTCCTTGGCCACGCCGGCATCGGCGGCTGCCAGGAATTCCGGCATGGCTTCGAGCACGGTCACTTCGGCACCCAGACGGCGCCACACCGAGCCCAGTTCCAGACCGATCACACCGGCACCGATCACGCCGAGCTTCTTCGGCACCGTCTCGAACGAGAGCGCACCTTCGTTATCCGAGATGAGCTTGTTGTCGACCGGCATGCCCGGCAGATGGCGGGCCTTCGAACCCGTGGCGATGATCACGTTCCTGGCGGTGACCGTTTCGGGCGCTTCGCCCTTCACGTCGATCTGGTAGCCGCCGTCGCTCTTGGCCTTGAGCTCACCGTGGCCCTTGAGCCACGTGATCTTGTTCTTCTTGAACAGGTATTCGATACCGCCCGTCATCTTGTCGACGATGCGCTGCTTGCGCGCGAGCATCTTGGCGATGTCGATCTTGACATCCGACGTGCTGATACCGTGGTCGGCCAGGTGGTGACCGACCTTCTCGAATTCTTCCGACGAGGCGAGCAGCGCCTTCGACGGAATGCAACCGACGTTCAGGCACGTGCCGCCCAGCACCATCTTGCCGGCCGGGTTGGTCCACTTCTCGACGCAAGCGACCGAGAAGCCGAGTTGAGCGGCACGGATCGCGGCAATATAACCGCCGGGGCCGGCGCCGATAACGACTACATCAAATTCTTTGTTTGCCATTTTGAGACTCAGTGAAGGTTGACGGCAGGGGGAGGCGCGGCGCGCAGGCCATGTCGAACATGGCCGGGCGCCACCGCGCAGTGCGCGCTAACGCTTACAGGTCGAGCAGCAGGCGTGCCGGATCTTCCAGCGCTTCCTTCATGGCGACGAGGCTCAGCACGGCTTCGCGACCGTCGATGATACGGTGGTCGTAGCTCATGGCGAGGTAGTTCATCGGACGGATGACGATCTCGCCGTTTTCCACGACAGGGCGGTCCTTCGTGGCGTGCACGCCGAGAATGGCCGACTGCGGCGGGTTGATGATGGGGGTCGAGAGCATCGAGCCGAACACACCGCCGTTCGAGATCGAGAACGTACCGCCGGTCATTTCTTCGATCGACAGCTTGCCGTCGGCGGCCTTCTTGCCGTACTCGGCGATCTTCTTTTCAATGTCGGCCAGGCTCATCTGGTCGGCATTGCGCAGGATCGGCACCACCAGACCGCGCGGCGAGCCCACAGCGATACCGATGTCGAAGTAGCCGTGATAAACGATGTCGTTACCGTCGATCGAGGCGTTCACGGCCGGGTACTTCTTGAGCGCGTGGACGGCGGCCTTGACGAAGAACGACATGAAACCCAGCTTCACGCCGTGTTCCTTCTCGAACTTGTCCTTGTACTTGTTGCGCAGATCCATCACCGGCTTCATGTTGACCTCGTTGAACGTGGTCAGAATGGCGTTGGTCTGTTGCGACTGGAGAAGACGCTCGGCAATACGGGCGCGCAGACGCGACATCGGCACGCGCTGTTCCGGACGGCCTTCGAGCGACTGGTCGCGGCCCACCGGGGCAGCAACCGACGGCAGTGCGGCGCGTTGTGCCGGGGCCGGGATCGACGAGGCGGCAGCCGCAGCGGGCTTGGCGCCGGCAGCCAGGGCGTCGCCCTTGGTCACGCGGCCGTCGCGGCCCGAACCGGCGACGTCGCCGGCCGACAGGTTCTTCTCGGCCAGCACCTTCGCGGCCGCCGGGCTGGCGATATTGCCCGAAGCGCCACCGGCTGCGGGGGCAGCGGCCGGTGCGGCAGCCGCCGGCGCGGCGGCTTCGGCCGGCTTGGCAGCGACCGGCGCAGCAGCGCCCGCCTTGGCTTCGGTGTCGATCTTGGCGATGATCTGTTCCGACGTCACGGTGTCGCCGGCGGCGGCGGACACTTCGACGAGGACGCCAGCCGCCGGGGCCGGCACTTCGAGCACGACCTTGTCGGTCTCGACTTCGATGATGGTTTCGTCCTGAGCGAATGCTTCACCGACTTTTTTCTTCCAGTCGAGCAGTGTGCCTTCGGAAACCGACTCGGAAAACTGGGGGACTTTGACTTCAACAATGGCCATTTCTGGATCCTGGATTCGATAAACGTTCAATTCGGAAATACGGCAGCGGCCGTCCCTGGGGGAGGACGACCGCTGTAAGACCTAACCGGTTACTGCGCCGCCGTCGCGCCCTTCAGGGTGCGACCGAAAGCAACGTCGAGCAGCGACTTGAGCTGTTCGTAATGCTTGGCGTAGTAACCCACCGCAGGCGAGGCCGATGCCGGACGGCCGGCGTATGCCAGCTTCTGACCAGCGCTCATGGCTTCGAGCAGGTGGTGCTCGATGTAGAACCACGGACCCTGGTTTTGCGGCTCGTCCTGAGCCCACACCACTTCGGCGAGGTTTTCGTACTTCTTCAGCTCGTTCTGGAACGCCTTGTGCGGGAACGGATAGAGTTGTTCCACGCGGATGATCGCGACGTCGGTCGACTTCTCTTCACGACGGCGGGCAATCAGGTCGTAGTACAGGCGGCCAGAGCAGGCGATGACACGCTTGACCTTGTTGGCGTCGATCGTGGCGTCGGTTTCGCCGATGACGGTCTGGAAACCGCCCTTGACGAGTTCCGACAGATCGCTCACGGCTTCCTTGTGACGCAGCAGCGACTTCGGCGTGAACACGATCAGCGGCTTGCGCTGCTGACGGATCATCTGGCGACGCAACACGTGGAAGATCTGTGCCGGCGTGGTCGGCTGAACCACTTCCATGTTCGTATCGGCGCACAGTTGGAGGTAGCGCTCCATGCGTGCCGACGAGTGCTCCGGACCCTGGCCTTCGTAGCCGTGCGGCAGCAGCATCGTCAGGCCCGAGACACGGCCCCACTTCACTTCGCCGCTCGAGATGAACTGGTCGATCACGACCTGCGCACCGTTGGCGAAGTCGCCGAACTGGCCTTCCCACAGCACCAGCGTGTTCGGCTCGGCGGTCGAGTAACCGTATTCGAAACCGAGCACGGCTTCTTCGGACAGCACCGAATCGATCACCGTGAAGTTGGCCTGGCCATCGGCGACGTGTTGCAGCGGGGTGTAGGTACCGTCGTTCCAGCGCTCACGGTTCTGATCGTGCAGCACGGCGTGGCGGTGCGTGAACGTGCCACGGCCGGCATCCTGACCGGTCAGGCGCACGGCGAAGCCCGATGCGACCAACGAAGCGTAAGCGAGATGCTCGCCCATGCCCCAGTCGAGCGGCTGCTTGCCTTCGCCCATACTGCGACGGTCCTTAATGACCTTATCGACGAGCGGGTGAACCTTGAAGTTCTCGGGGATGGTCGTGATGCGCTCGGCCAGTCGCTTGAGTTCCGCGAGCGGCACGGCCGTATCGGCCTTGTCGATGTACTTCTTGTTCAGGAACGGCACCCAGTCGACGGCGTACTTGCTCTTGTAGTTCGAGAGCACCGGATCGATCGTGTGGTGACCGTCGTCCATGGCCGAGCGGTAGGCCTTGACGAAACCGTCGCCTTCCTCGGCCGTGATCACGCCTTGCGTGACCAGCTTCTCGACGTACAGGGCGCGCGTGCCCGGGTGCTGAGCGATCTTCTTGTACATCAGCGGCTGCGTGACAGCCGGCGTGTCCTGCTCGTTGTGGCCCAGTTTGCGGAAGCAAACGATGTCCACCACGGCATCCTTCTTGAATTCCTGACGGAATTCGAGGGCCAGTTGCATCGCCAGCACGACCGCTTCCGGATCGTCGCCGTTCACGTGCAGCACCGGCGCTTCGATCATCTTGACCACGTCCGAGCAATACGTCGTCGAACGGGCATCGCGCGGATCCGACGTGGTGAAGCCGATCTGGTTGTTGATGACGATGTGCACCGTGCCGTGCGTGCCGTAACCACGCGTTTGCGCAAGGTTCAGCGTTTCCATCACGACGCCCTGCCCCGCAAATGCGGCGTCGCCGTGAACCTGGACTGCCAGCACGCTGGCCGCGTCGGCTTCGCCGCGACGGTCCATACGGGCCTTGGCCGAGCCTTCGACCACCGGGTTCACGATTTCAAGGTGCGACGGGTTGAATGCCAGCGACAGGTGGACCGGGCCGCCAGTCGTCGAGACGTCGCTCGAGAAGCCCTTGTGGTATTTCACGTCACCGGCCGGCAGGTCGTCGACGTGCTTGCCTTCGAATTCGGCGAACAGGTCCGACGGCATCTTGCCGAGGGTATTGACCAGCACGTTCAGACGGCCGCGGTGGGCCATGCCGATCACGATTTCCTGCACGCCCTTGCTGCCGGCATGGTGCACGAGTTCGTCCATCGCCACGATGAACGATTCGCCGCCTTCGAGCGAGAAGCGCTTCTGGCCGACGAACTTGGTGTGCAGATAACGCTCGAGGCCTTCGGCGGCGGTCAGACGCTCGAGGATGTGCTTCTTCTTTTCCGCGGTGAAGTTGGGCGTGGCGCGCACCTTCTCCAGACGCTCCTGCCACCAGCGCTTTTGCACCGGATCGCTGATGTACATATACTCGGCACCGATCGAGCCGCAGTACGTGTCGCGCAGCGCCTTGAGCAGATCGCGCAGGCTGGCCTGTTCGAAACCGAAGTACGTGTTCTCGGCCGAGTACACGCTGTCCATGTCGGCTTCGGTCAGGTCATAGAAAGCGGGTTCCAGTTCCGGGATGGCCGGACGTTCCTGGCGCTTGAGCGGGTCCAGATTGGCCCAGCGTGCGCCGAGGAAGCGGTAGGCGGCGACCAGCGACTGCACGTGCACCTGCTTGCGGGCGACGGCCAGGTCGGAAGCACCGGCATGCGACACAAAGGCATTGGCCTTGGCGCGCTGGGCGAACGACTCCACGATCGGGGCGTGAGCCACGTCGTTGGCGTTGGAACCATCAACAGCGGGAACGTTTTGCAGCGCGTCGAAATACTGGCGCCAGTTGTCCGGCACGGAAGCCGGATTATCAAGATACGATTCGTACAGTTCTTCGACGTAGGGGGCATTGCCGCCGAAGAGGTACGAGTTCGCTTGGAATTGTTCCATCAAACTCATTTTGCGCTCACCTTTTCTACGAGTGTCTCGAGAAATAGCGGGTTACGAAACCTTCCGCGACACGGCCTGACCGATTAGCGGATTGCGAGAATCAAGTGGTGCTTGGAAGGACCTGATCAATCACGGCGAGGAGCATAGCACGTTTTCCCGGCAGCCACCGCCCCGGAAAGCCGTCGCACGGGGCCTTGCGGGGTGCCCGTCGCATGGGTTGCGAGCCCCTGCCCCGCGGGCCTCGAACGCCCGTTCGCATTGGCGCGATCCTGCGCGCATCCGACCCCGATTTCGCGTCACCTTCCCTCGATTTGATAGCGAACATGCCGTTATCGCGCGTACTTATGCGTATTCGTATTACGCATTGGGCGCTCCCGTTTGCCCCCACGCCTTATGCCTATATGGAAAAAGGATATATAAAGATTAAATTTTATTATTTTAATTTCTAAGGGCCGGTGACTAAGGTGAATGGGTGTTGCCCGGAGCCCGCATTGCCATGCAAGAGACGCCCCTTACCGCCCAGCAAGCACAGTTACTCAACCAACTGGTGAACGGCCTGTCCGCCGAGCAACTCGCATGGGTGCGCGGTTTTCTCGCCGGGCTCAACCACGCCGTACGATACGCAGGCGCACGGGCACCGGCCGCCGCGACCGCCGGCAGCGCGGCGGCCCAGTTGACCATTCTCTACGGCTCGCAGACGGGCCATGCCCAGGAAGTCGCCGAGCAGGCGAAAGCGCGGGCGGCGGCTGCCGGCTTCAAGGTCGAGCTGTTCGCCATGGGCGACTACAGAGCGTCGCGACTGAAGAACGACAAGTCGCTGCTCGTCGTGGTGTCGACGCAAGGCGAAGGCGATCCGCCGGACGACGCCCGCGGCTTCCACGACTTCCTGCACGGGGACAAGGCTCCCAGACTGAATGGCACGCGCTTCGCCGTGCTCGGGCTGGGAGACTCCAGCTACGAGAAGTTCTGCCAGGCGGGCAAGGACTTCGATGCACGGCTTGCGGCGCTGGGCGCCGAGCGGCTCGTCGCCCGCGTGGACAGCGACGTGGACTACGACGCCCCCGCCGAGCGCTGGATCGACGATGCGCTCGAAGCGTTCGGGCGCCTTGCGGCCGACGCATGCGCACCGTGCGCATCATCCCGGACCGGCCCCTCCCCGGCCGGCCATCCCGCTCAATCCCAGGGCGCCAAACCGCTGAACATCACCGAGACCTTCACACTGGCTGCACTCGCCGGCGGGATGACGTCGACGGCCGTCGCGCAGCACGAGTACGGCCGCAAGCATCCGTTCGACGCGACCGTCCTCGAAAACGTCACGCTGTCCGGACGCGGCTCGTCCAAGGAAGTCCATCACATCGAACTCTCGCTCGAAGGGGCGGGCCTCACGTACGAGCCCGGCGACGCGCTAGGCGTGGTGGCGAGGAACGACTCGGCGCTCGTGGACGCGTTGATCGACGCGCTCGCGCTGGACCCGCAGGCCACGACCACCACGCAGGACAGCACGTTATCGCTTCGCGAGGCGTTTCTGAGCGCCTACGACATCACCACGCTCTCGCGCGCGTTCCTCGAAAAGTATGCGGCGCTGACAGAATCGACGGAACTCGGGGCGTTGCTTGCCGCCGGCAACGAAACGGCATTGCGCGACTATCTGCATGGGCGCGACGTGCTCGACGTCGTCCGGCAGTTCCCCGCGCGCAAGGTCAAGGCCGCCGAATTCGTCGGCACGCTGCGCACGTTGCAACCCCGCCTGTATTCCATCGCATCGAGCCTTGCCGCCACCCCCGACGCCGTTCACATCACCGTGGGCGCCGTGCGATACGACAGTCACGGACGCGCGCGCCGCGGCGTCGCATCGACATATCTGGCCGACCTGGCGCGCGAAGGCGAGTCGGTGGCGGTGTACATCGAGGCGAACCGCAATTTCAAGCTGCCGCAGGACAGCCATGCGCCCATCATCATGATTGGGCCGGGCACGGGCGTCGCGCCGTTCCGGGCCTTCGTGCAAGAGCGTCAGGCGCTCGATGCGCCGGGCAGGAACTGGCTGTTTTTCGGCGATCGAAATTTCCGCACCGACTTTCTCTATCAACGCGAGTGGCAACGCTACGTCAAGGACGGCGCACTCACGAAGATCGACCTCGCCTTTTCCCGCGACACCGGCGACAAGGTGTACGTGCAGCACCGCATGCGCGAGCAAGGCAAGACGCTGTACGCGTGGTTACAGGAAGGCGCGTACCTCTATGTCTGTGGCGACGCCGGACAAATGGCGCGCGACGTGAACGCCGCGCTCGTCGACATCGTCGCCGAACATGGCGCGGTCTCGCCCGACACGGCCGCGGAGTACGTGAAGACATTGCAGCGCGAAAAGCGCTATCAGCGCGACGTGTACTGAATCGCGCGAGAACACCGGCAATACCGGACAACAGCAACATCACCGATAACAGGGACCGCATTCCCCATGACTCAGACGACGCCATCCGGCAGCGCTGACAAATCGGCGGCGCGCTCGGAAGTCGAAAAGATCAAAGACGTCAGCAATTATCTGCGCGGCACGATCGCCCAGGGGCTGGCCGATCCGCTTACGGGCGCCATCTTCGAGAAAGACGCGCAACTGCTCAAGTTCCATGGCGCCTACATGCAGGACGACCGGGATCTGCGCGCCGAGCGTCAGAAGCAGAAACTGGAGCCTGCCTATCAGTTCATGGTCCGGCTGCGCATGCCCGGCGGGGTGTGCACGCCGGCGCAGTGGCGCAAACTCGATGCGCTTGCGCAGCAATACGGCGGCAACACGCTTCGTCTGACGACGCGTCAGACCGTGCAGTACCACAACGTTCTCAAGCACCAGTTGCGCCCCCTCATCCGCGGAATCGACGAGGTCGCGATGACGAGCATCGCGGCGTGCGGCGACGTGAATCGCAACACGCTGGTGTCGAACAATCCGCACCTCTCACCCGCACATGCCGAAGCGCTGGACTGGTGCCTGAAGATCGACCGGCACCTGTTGCCGCATACGAGCGCCTATCGCGAAATCTGGCTGGGCGACAAGCGTCTGGGCGCAGGCAAGGAAGACCTCGAACCGATTTACGGCAAGCACTATTTGCCGCGCAAGTTCAAGATCGCCATCGCCGTTCCGCCGAACAACGACGTCGATCTATACGCCAACGACCTTGGCTTCATCGCTATCGTGGGCGACGACGGCAAGCTCGAAGGTTTCAACGTCTCGGTCGGCGGCGGCATGGGCATGACGCATGGCGATGCAGCAACGTATCCGCGCACGGGCACGGTCATCGGCTACATTCCTGCGCACCGGATCGTGGACGTGGCGGAGAAAGTGTTGCTGGTGCAGCGCGATTTCGGCGACCGCACGAATCGCAAGCATGCGCGCCTGAAGTACACCATCGACGACCGGGGCGTCGAATGGTTCGGTGAAACGCTCAACCGGTACCTCGGCTGGGATCTCGCCCCGGCGCGTGCGTTCGCCTTCACCACCAACGGCGATCAATATGGATGGCGCAAGGGCGCGGACGGCTTGTGGCATCTCACGCTCTTCATCCAGAACGGGCGGGTGAAGGACCGGGGCGACTATCGTCCGATGACGGGCCTGCGCGAAATTGCCGGTGTGCACGACGGCGAGTTCCGAATCACGGCCAATCAGAACCTGATCGTCGCCCGGGTGAGCGACGCAAACAAGCCGCGCATCGAAGCGCTCGTCAAGGCGTACGGCCTGCTTGAAGGCGAGCATCATAGCGCGCTACGCATCAATTCGATGGCCTGCGTCGGCTTTCCGACGTGCGGTCTGGCCCTCGCGGAGAGCGAGCGTGCCCTGCCCGGTCTCGTCACGCGACTGGAGAAGGTGCTGGAGGACGCCGGGCTGGCGGGCGAACCGATCACGCTGCGCATGACCGGCTGCCCGAACGGCTGCGCGCGGCCTTACCTCGCGGAAATCGGACTTGTCGGCAAGTCCCCCGGCAAGTACAACCTGTACCTCGGCGCCGGCTTTCATGGCGAGCGTCTGAACAAGCTGTACAAGGAATCGTTAAACGAGGATCAGGTCGTTGCCGAGTTGACCCCGTTGTTCCGCCAATATTCGGCATCGCGCGACGCCGGTGAAAAATTCGGTGACTTCCTCGTACGTCAGGGCATCGTGAAAGCGGTGGTCGAAGCCCGCGAGGACTTCCACGGTCCGGGGCACGCCGAATCGTAGGTCACTCAAGGGGACGGCTCATCCCCGCATCGGGATTTCGCGGGCGGCGAAACACAACGGGGCTACCTGCCATCCCAATGAAAAAACCCCGGCACTTTCGCGCCGGGGTTTTGCATTCGGGTACCGCGAGACGTCAGTCGTTGCTGCCCGCGTAAGGCACCATGCAGCGCTTGACGGTGTTCTCGTAGTCGCGCGGCAGCTGGCTGCCCGGGATTTCGAAGTACTCGATACGCGCGCCGAAACCGCCCTGCATGATATCGACGTACGGGTTGTAGATCGCGTTGTTGTCCTTGTCGTGACCGCGATAGACGCGCACACGGTCGGCGCCCTGACGCGCGTAGCTCGTTGAATCCACGTTGGTCGAAAGCTCGCTCCAGCCGTGATAGATGCAATTCAGCACCATGAACCGGTCGGCACTGGTGCCTTGGTCGAGCAGTCGGCCCGTTGCCGGATCGGGCCGGCTCATCTGGTTGATCGGGCCACAGCCTGCCATCAGGCCAGCCAGCACTGCCACCGTCGCCATCAGCGCCACTCGCTTCATACTTCGACACCCTCAACTGAGCAAAAGATGGGCAATGTTACCCGGTTCGGCGGGCCACCGCCATGGACGCCCCGCCTCTTCCCGCCTCTCGCCCGCCGCTCCTTATCGCGCTTACTTGCGCTTTGTTGCGCTTCATCGCGCTTGTTCCCACCGGTTCCGCCTCACGGCGCCATGCCCCGGACCGAAGCGAGGGCTTTACGCGGCGAGCGACAGCGACGTGCCGCCGACCGCGTGCAGTGCAGGGCGTCTTCCACCGCCGCTTGCCGCGCCTTCGTCCCCCAGACGGAAGCGCGCCATCTCCTCGCGCAGCGCGTTCGTCTGGTCTTCCAGCGATGCCGCAGCGGCGGCCGCCTGCTCCACCAGCGCCGCGTTCTGCTGCGTAACGGTGTCCATCTGCGTGACAGCCTGATTCACCTGCTCGATGCCGCCGCTCTGTTCGTCCGATGCCGCAGAGATCTCGCCCATGATGTCGGTCACGCGCTGAACGGCCTGCGTGATCTCGTCCATCGTGCGCCCGGCCTCGGCCACGAGCGTTGAACCGTCGGACACCTTTTGGGCAGACGCTTCGATCAGCGTCTTGATCTCGCGCGCTGCCGTGGCACTGCGCTGCGCCAACGTGCGCACCTCGCCGGCCACCACGGCAAAACCGCGCCCCTGCTCGCCCGCGCGCGCGGCCTCGACCGCGGCATTGAGCGCGAGGATATTGGTCTGGAACGCAATGCCGTCGATCACCGCGATGATGTCGACGACCTGAGACGAACTCGCCGAGATGCCCTGCATCGTGTCGACCACGCGCGCCACCACCTGAGCGCCGCGTGCCGCGATATCCGAAGCGTTGACGGCCAGTTGGCTTGCCTGGCGCGCATTGTCGGCGTTCTGTTTGACCGTTGCCGTCAATTGCTCCATCGAGGAAGCCGTCTCCTCCAGCGACGCGGCCTGCTGTTCGGTGCGCGCCGAAAGATCGGTATTGCCCGCCGAGATCTCCGCCGTGGCCGTCGCCATCGCGTCGCAACTATGGCGCACGCCGCGAATCGTGCCGGCCAGGCGCGTCTGCATCATCTCCAGTCCGCGCATGAGCATCGACATTTCGTCCTTGCCGCGCACCTGCACCGGGTTGTCGAGCTGACCGGCGGAGATGTTCTCGAAGTGCGCGAGCGCCTCCTTTAGCGGACGCATGATCGCACCGCGCAGGGAGAAATAGCACGCGATGGCCATCAGCACGCCCAGCGCCGTGGCGCCGATGCTCAGCCAGCGAAACGCCGTCAGTTCCGCCATCGACGCTTCGTAGGTGTCCTGTCCGAGCTTGAGCTTGTAGGCCGCCAGCGCGTCGCTTGCCGCGGTGAGCGCGGCGTAGTGCCTGGGCAGCACGTTCATCGTGATGTCGTCCATCGCGGTGCGGTCGCGCGCGTCGATGGCGGCAAGCATTGGATTCATCCCCTGATCGAAGAATGTCGCGCGGCGCGTGGCGACGTCGTTTGCCAGACGTTGCTCCTCGGCGCCATGCGGCAGCGCCTGATACGCGACCCACGCGGCGTTCGCGTCCTTGATCATGCTGCGCGCGCGTGCGGCAACCTTGTCGGCGTCCGGCGATTCGGGATGCAGCACCACGCGATCGAGAATCGCGCGGGTTCGCGCGAGGGTGGCGTTGTCTTTGCCGAGCGCCACCGTGGCGGCGAGGTGATTGGCATACGTTTCGCGAAGCGCATCGCCGGTGCGCGTCATGCCCGCGATGCCCAGTGCGCCCAACAGAATCAATAGAACAGCCAACAGCGCCATGGTGATGCCCAGGCGCGCCTTGATCGAAAAGCTCCGAAACATGCTGTCGTCTCCGTCTTACGTGATGGGTATCTCACCCCTGTCCGGCCTCTGTCGGGCCGGTCATACTTGTCACATCGGCGCTTCGCACGCCAGACTTGAGCATCCTGAGGGTTTACGTGCCTGTGCGCCAAGGTGCCGGTGACGGTGGGATTGATTCACATCAACTGTCACGCATCGGGCATTTCGCGCTTGCGACGTCTTGCGCAACGAAACGGCACCGACCGGCACAAGCCGGGACAAACCCGGCACGAAACGAAATCGCCTTGCGAAGTCGCCTGGGGTGGCACCGAGCAACGGCAGAATGCTGCGGGTGACTGGGGGGAGCCTGCGTGATCTTATTACGTTTTTTATATATACATTCAATATATTCGGATCATGATCGAAGGACTCGAGAAACTGCTGGCCGCGGGCAAAGACAATGCGCTGCTGCGCTTCGGCCTCGGAAAGGCCTATCTTGATGCGCAGAACTTCGCGCTGGCCGCCGATCATCTTGCGCACTGTGTGGCGTTCGACCCCGCATACACCGCTGCATGGAAGCTGCTGGGCAAAGCTCGCCAGGGCGCAGGCGACGCGACCGGGGCGCGCGACGCGTGGACACGCGGCATCGCCGCCGCCCAAGCTCACGGCGACCGGCAGGCCGAGAAGGAAATGACCGTTTTTCTCAAACGGCTGGGCTGAATTCGCGTCATGTGACCGATCGGTATTTCGGAACCGGCGTGTTGGCGGCGGGCGTGGTATCGTGCAGCCTGCCCTTTACAAGAGACTCGAACGCATCGAGCGTTCGGCACACCACGACAATGCCTGAGATCTCCACCTGGCTGGCTTTCGCCCTGGTCGCCATCGGCATGGCCCTGACGCCGGGACCGAACATGATGTACCTGATTTCGCGCTCGCTATGCCAGGGGCCGGCCGCCGGCCTCGTATCGCTAGGAGGTGTCGCGCTGGGCTTCGTCTTCTACATGCTGTGCGCTGCGTTCGGTATTACCGCCCTGCTGTTCGCCGTGCCGTTCGCGTATGATGCGCTGCGTTTCGGCGGCGCGCTGTATCTGTTCTGGCTATCGTGGCAGGCACTCAAGCCAGGCGGCCGTTCGCCGTTCGAGATGCGTACGCTCCCCAAGGATAGCAACCGTCGCCTTTTCACGATGGGTCTGCTGACCTCGGTGCTCAATCCGAAAATTGCCATGCTTTATCTGGCACTGCTCCCGCAGTTCGTGCATCCCGGACATGGCAGCGTCCTGACGCAGTCGCTGCTTCTCGGCGTGACGCAGATCGTTGCGAGCGTCGCCGTCAACGCATCCGTTGCGTTGTCGGCCGGCACCATTTCCCGCTTCCTCGGTCAACGCCCGGCTTGGGTGCGCATTCAACGCTACCTGATGGGCGGCGTGCTGGGGGCGCTGGCGCTGCGCATGGCGACGGAAGCCCGTCGCTGAGCATTCGATGGCGCCAGATGGGCATTCGGAACGCCGGATGCCTGCATCGCTCTAATCGCGCACTGACCCCACAGTTTGCCGCCTCGTACGACCCCTCACATTTTTCGGGGGGTGACGTCCCGGGCGTGGCATACTGCTCCGATTTCGCCGCGCGGCGGGGATCCACGCAGCGCTAGGCCGGCCGGCCTGTTCCCATCCTGCATTTTTCGTTGGGTATGTCCTTGAAGCATTGTTTGCCGCCTCGTGCGCCATCGCATCGCGCGCACCGCTTGTCCCCCGTCGTCACGTCTCAGGCGCAGTCATCGCACGCCGCCTCGCCCCCACTCCATGGACGTCCCCACGCGCGCCAGCGCGGATTCGGCACGCTGGCCGTTATCCTTGCCACGTTGGCAGGGTTGGCTGTCGTCGCCGCGCTGATCGTCGGTTATGCATTGATCGTGATGCGCCCGAACCTGCCGCCGCTGGACGTCATTACCGACTACCGGCCGAAGGTGCCATTGCGTGTCTACACGGCCGATAACGTGCTGATCGGAGAATTCGGCGAGGAGCGTCGCAGTCTGGTAACCATCGACCAGATCCCGGACGTCATGAAAAAAGCGGTGCTCGCCATCGAGGACTACCGCTTCTACGATCACGGCGGCGTCGATTTCATCGGGATTCTGCGTGCGGGCGTCTCGGACGTGATGCACCGGGGCGCGGCACAGGGCGCCAGCACGATCACCATGCAGGTCGCGCGCAACTTCTTCCTCTCACGCGAGAAGACGGCCACGCGCAAGATCTACGAAATGCTGCTCGCGTACAAGATCGAATCCGCGCTGTCCAAGGACAAGATTCTCGAGCTGTACATGAACCAGATTTATCTGGGACAACGCGCTTACGGCTTTGCCAGCGCGGCACGCATCTACTTCGGCAAGGATCTGAAAGACGTCACCCTCGGTGAAGCGGCGATGCTCGCCGGCCTGCCCAAGGCACCGTCCGCCTACAACCCCATCGTCAATCCCAAGCGCGCGAAGATCCGTCAGGAGTACATCCTAAAGCGCATGCTCGATCTGGGTTACATCTCGCGCAATCAGTATGAAGACGCCCTGCACGAGCCGATTCGCACGCGCACATCCGGCAACGAGTACAACGTGCATGCCGAGTACGTCGCCGAAATGGTGCGCCAGGCCGTGTACGACGAATACAAGGACGACGCGTACACGCGCGGCCTGAGCGTCATCACCACGCTCGATTCGAAGAAGCAACAGGCCGCTTATGAAGCGGTACGCGCAGGCGTGCTCGATTACGAGCGTCGCCACGCCTATCGCGGCGCGGAAGGTTTCGTGGAGTTGCCGGCCGCCATGCCGGACCGTCAGCAACTGATCGAAGATACGTTGCTTGAGCATCCGGATAACGGAGATCTTGTCGCTGCGGTGGTCGTGGCCGCGAGCACGTCGCAAGTCACGGCGGTGCCGCTCTCGGGCGACGCCGCGGTGGTCAATGGCGACGGCATCGGTTTTGCCGCGTCCGCGCTCTCGCCCAAAGCGAGCGAGAAACTCCGCATTCGTCCGGGTTCGATCATCCGGATCATGAAGGACGCCAGGGGCAAGTGGCGCATTTCGCAGTTGCCCGAGGTGCAGGGTTCGCTCGTCTCCCTCTCGCCGGACGACGGCGCCATTCGCGCGCTGATCGGCGGTTTCGATTTCAACCAGAGCAAGTTCAACCGTGCGACGCAGGCGTGGCGTCAGCCGGGCTCCACCTTCAAGCCGGTGGTCTACTCGGCGGCCATCGAAAAGGGTGTGAGTCCCGCCACGATGGTGATGGACGGCCCGCTGAACCTGCCGCCCGCACAAACCGGCGGACAGGCCTGGGACCCGCATGACGACGATGCCTTCAGTGGGCCGATGACCGTACGCGAAGGACTGCAACGCTCGAAGAACCTCGTGGCGATCCGTCTGCTGCAATTCGCGGGCACGCAGTACACGCAGGACTACGCGACCCGCTTCGGCTTCGACGCCGACAAGGTGCCGCCATACCTGCCCATGGCGCTGGGCGCCGGGCAGACCACCCCGCTGCAACTGGCCGGCGCCTACGCCGTGTTCGCAAACGGCGGCTATCGCGTCGCGCCGTATCTCATCAGCGAAATTCGCGATGCACGCGGCAACGTGCTGAACAAGGCGACGCCGGTCGTTGCAGGCGTGAATGCCGCGCGCGCCATCTCCGCGCCGAACGCGTTCATCATGAACAGCCTGTTGCAAACGGTCGCGCAACGCGGTACGGGGTCGGGCACGAACGCGCTCAAGCGTACCGACATTGCAGGCAAGACCGGAACGACCAACGATGCCGTCGACGGCTGGTTCGCAGGCTATCAGCGTTCGCTCGTTGCGGTGGCATGGCTCGGTTTCGACCAGCCGAAGACGCTGGGCAGCCGGGAATTCGGCGCGCAACTGGCGTTGCCGGTCTGGCTCAAGTACATGGGTGTAGCGTTGAGCGGCGTGCCGCAGCAGCAAATGCCGATGCCCGACGGCGTGAGCGTCGTGAACGGCGAGCTGTACGAGTCCGACAAGCTGCCGGGCAACGGGTTTGTCGCGAGCATCGGTATCGAGGACAACAGCGGCGGCTTCTCGCTGCCGTTCTTCGGTAACCGCTCGCCATCCCCGGCCGCGCCCCCGCCAGCGGCCGGTCAACCGCCCTCGCCCGGCGGGACCGACGCGAGCGAAAAGGCCCGCATTCTCGACATGTTCAAGCATCCGTGATCGCCGGACGGACGCCCACAGGGGCTAGCGCTCAGGACGTCACTTCGATCTCGTAACGCTTGCGAAGCGGCCGCCCGGACAGGCGGCCGCTTCGCCTTCCCGGTGTCACGTCCACACACCCCGCACACGCGCGTGCCCATACGCGGCCTGGCGCACGTCGAGCGCAAGAACGTACAAGCGCACGACGATGCGAACCCGCTATGCTGGCGGCTTCGGACCTTCGCCCATCTTCCTTCAGGAACGTCTCACCATGCCGGTTCTGTCCCGCACGGCAAGCTTTGCCACAGGCGCCCGCGACACCTTGCCGATGATCGTCGGCGCGGCCCCCTTCGGCCTCATTTTCGGTGCGTTGGTCGCCACGACGCCGCTCGCGCTGTGGCATGGTCAACTGATGTCGCTGTCCGTCTTTGCCGGATCGAGCCAGTTCATTGCGGCCGGTCTGTTCGCCACCGGCGTGGGTTACGTCGTGCTGTGGGCGACCACGCTCATCGTCAATCTGCGCCATATGCTGTATGCGGCCAACCTGCTGCCGCATGTGAAGCATCTCGATTGGCGTTGGCGTGCGGTGCTGGGCTTCGTGCTCACGGACGAGACGTTCGCCGTCACGAGCAGTTACTTCCACCGTCATCCCGACGATCCGATGGGACATTGGTATTTCCTCGGTTCCGGCCTGTCGATGTACGTGAACTGGCAAGTGTGGACGTTGGCCGGTCTGCTGTTCGGCGCTGCCTTTCCCCGTCTGCAAACGCTCGGACTCGACTTCGCGATGGTGGCGACGTTCATCGCGATCATCGTGCCGCAAATGGCGCGCATGCCGTGGGCCATCGCGACCGTCGTCGCGGGCACCGCTGCCTATCTGTGCCGCGCAATGCCCTACAAGCTCGGCCTGCTCGCGGCCGTGGCGCTCGGTATTGCCGCGGGCATGCTGGCGCTGCATGCGAAGCGCCGTAACGGCGCACGCCCGACATCGGGCCCCGGGAGCGATACGCATCGGCGCACGCCGGACGATCGTTCGGGCATGCGCTCGCAGGAAACATCGGCGGGAGGGGCGCAATGAACTATGTCGTCGCAATTCTCGGCATGGCGGCCGTGACGTTCGCGGTCAAGGCCGCCATCTTCGTCCTCGGCGATCGTGTGCGCTTCCCTGAGTGGCTGCGCGAAGCGTTATCGTTCGTGCCGGTCACGGTGCTCACCGCGATCATCGTGCCGATGACGCTGGCCCCGCACGGCGAGGGGCTCGAATTGACGTGGCGCAATCCGCAGCTCGTGGCGGCCCTGCTGGCGACTGCCGTGTGCGCGGCAACGCGCCACCAGCTGCTCACCATCGGGGCTGGACTCGCTGTCTTCTTCGCGTGGCAGCTCGGCGTTCTCGCCTAAGAAAAAAGCGCCTAGCAAGGCGCTTCAGATTGCTGACGAACCCCTCGTTTTTCGGAGCGAGGGGTTTTATCTTTTAGGCAAGGGCGAATGGGCAGCGTAAGGGCGCGCACATTGAGAGACAAGCCCTCAGGACGCTCATGAGCCACCGAAACGGGCGCCAGAGGTACGAACGCTCGCCTAAACGCGCCCGTAGGCGCGCCACCAGCATCGCAATTTTCTTGATGTTCTGCGCCGCCGCAGCCAACAAGCACTGCTCGGCCACCTTGCGCAGCCCGCGCATGCGCGCATAGCGATGCCCATGCAGTTGCTTGGCATCGGCAAAGCTGCGTTCCACCGTCTCCTTGCGCCGCGCGTAAATGCGTCGTCCCCACTCGCTCAGCCGCCTCGCGTCCACCCGCTGCTTGGCGCGCTCCCAGACGTGGCGCGTCACCACCTTCACCGCGTTGGCACTGTTCGTGCACTGTGCTCGTACCGGGCAGCACCGGCATATCCGAGCATCGGATTTGTATTCCCGATAGCCGAGCCGGTTAGTCGTGCTGTACGGCAGCGCCTGTCCCTGCGGGCACACGTACTCGTTGCGGTACGCGTCGTACTGGAACTGCCGTTTGTAGAACAGCCCCGGCTTGTGGTTCGGCGTGCGATAGCCCATCACCCCGGCAATCTCCCGCTCCTCCAGCCCCTGGCACACCGCTGGCGTGAAGTAGCCAGCATCCAGCCCCACCGCTTCCACCTTGAACTCAAAGCGCTCGCGCTGTCGATCCAGCCGCTCCAGATACGGCTGGCTGTCGTGCACCGAGGCCGGCGTCACATGCGTATCGGTAATGATCGCGTGCTTGGCGTCCACCGTGCGGTGGTCCAGATAGAAGAAGCCCTTCGGCTTGTCGTCCCGCACCATGTAGCCGCTGTCCGGATCGGTCCGGCTAATCTTGGTGTCCTTGCTCGACGGCGGCTCATCGTCGTCCCGATTCAGCGGCTTCTTGCCATGCGCGGCCCGGTCCGCATCCACTGCCGCATTGAGCTTCTCCAGATAGGCCGCAGGCGTCTGTTCCAGCTTTACCACGTCGAACTTGTTCTTGTTCGCGTTGGCCTTCAGGTGCGTGCTGTCGGTGTACAGCACACGGCCATCGACCAGACCACGGCCCATCGCCTGGCGCACGATCTCGTCGAAGATCTCCTGATACACCGTCGTGTCCGTGAAGCGTCGGCGGCGATTCTGTGAGAACGTCGACGCATCCGGCACCTTGTCGGTCAGCCGAAACCGGGCGAACCACCGGTAGGCGACGTTGACCTGGACCTCGCGCATCAACTGCCGCTCACTGCGCACCCCAAACAGGTAGCCGATGAACAGCAGCTTGAACATCACCACCGGATCGAGCGCCGGACGACCGTTGTCTGCGCAGTACAGATGCGCGACCTTTTCGCGGATGAATTCGAAATCCACTGCCGCGTCGATCTGGCGCAGCAGGTGGTCCTTCGGCACGAGTTCCTCGAGCGTCACCATCTCGAGTTCGTGCTGCGTGGGCGTCGGGATCTTTAGCATCCTGCTATTAAAAAACAAAACCCTCGCACTTGGCGAGGGTTTGTCAGCAATCTGAAGCGCCTAGCAAGGCGCTTTTTTCATGGTGCCGGTTGTTCGTGTGAGGAACGACGAAGGACGAAGGACGAAGGACGAAGGACGAAGGACGTCAGACACTCACCGTCCCGAGCGTTCCGGCACGATAGGCCGCCACGAACGCGTCGAAATCGCCGACTTGCGTGCGTTCGAGTTCGGCCTGCGCGTCGAGCGACTTGCGCGCCAGCGTCTCGAAGTGTTCGACGACGGCCGCGTCGAGCGGCATCTCGCGCAGCGTGCGCGCGTGACGCTTGCTCCAATCCAGCGCAAACGCCTGAAACGCGCCGCCCTTCGTGCCGCGCAGCGGTTCGAGCGCCGCCATCACGCGTGCGGACGGCGTGAGCGACACGTCCTGTACCTTGGCGCGTTGCAGCGCCATCGAATGCGCGTAATGCGCGCCGCCCCGTTGCGCGTCGAACGCCGCGGCCGTGCGGTCGATGCGATCGAGCAACTCCTGCGCCCAGTCGAACAACGTGATCGCCTCGCCACCGCGGTGCAGCCTCAAACCGGGCTTGCGGCCCTCCTTCACCACGTGCGCGAAGTTGTCGCGATTTTCCGCGTTCTCCGCATTCGAGCACGACGGGCTGTTTTCCAGCGCGCAGAACAGCAGGAAGGCGTCGATGAAGCGTGCCGTGTCGACATCGATACCGACAGGCTGGAAGGGATCGATGTCGATGCAGCGCACTTCGACGTACTGCACGCCACGGCGCGCCAGTGCCTGTACCGGACGCTCGCCGCTATACGTCACGCGCTTCGGGCGAATCGTCGCATAGAACTCGTTTTCGATTTGCAGCAAGTTCGTCGACAACTGAATCCATTCACCGTTACGCTTCGTGCCGAGCGCCTCGTAGGCGGGATGCGGCTGGCTGACAGCTTGCGTGAGCGCATCGATGTAGCTTGGCAGACAGTCGTAGCACGGCGAGACTTCGGACTGCGCACTGTTCTGATAGCCGAGATCGCTCATGCGCAGGCTCGTGGCGTACGGCAGACCCAGGGTGCCCTCGTCGAACGACTCCAGACCGTGGTTGCGCCCGCGCAGGAACTCGGCATGCAGCACCGGCGACGCCCCGAACAGATACATCAACAGCCAGCTATAACGGCGAAAATTGCGAATGAGGGCGACATACCGCGCCGACTGATAGTCGCGCGCGGAATCCGTCGAACCTTCGGCTTCGCGCAGCAGTTCCCAGACAGGTTCGGCCAGCGAGAAGTTGTAATGGATGCCGGCGATGCACTGCATCGGCTTGCCATAACGTAGCGCGAGGCCCCGGCGATACACGTGCTTGAGCAGGCCGATGTGCGAGGTGCCGTAGTCGGCAATCGGAATCACCTCCTCGGGCGGCAGTGCGGGCGGCATCGAATCGCTCCACAGCAGCTCGGCGCCGAGCTTGCGATAGGCGAACTGATGGATCTCATTGAGGCGGGCGATGACCTCGGCGGCGTCGCGTTGCGGCGGCGTAATGAATTCGAGCAGCGCTTCTGAGTAGTCGGTGGTGATCTCGTCGTTGGTCAGCGCCGAGCCGAGCGCGCGCGGATGCGGCGTCAGTGCGAGTGCGCCGTTGTCTTCGACGCGCAGCGTTTCGCGTTCGATTCCCGACAGGCCCTGACCGAGCAGGTCCCGGTGCGCCGGTTGCATGACGAGCGCGAGGCGCTGGTCGAGTAACGCATGAGTGCCGGCATGAGCGGCGCGAGCCGTGTGTTCGTTTTGACGATTCTGGTTTTCCAACTTCCATCCCTCTGGACAAGCGCAGTGCTATGGCATGACGGTCACCGGCAAAACCCGCCATGACAGGCGTCACGGTCGGTTTGCGTTTCGGCGGCGAACGGCGTGCGGAGGTCTACGGGGGTGCCGACGGCGGCGGCACGGCCGCCGGAACCTGGACTCCGGGGGACGCGCCCGATGCGCGGCACGGCGCGAATTTGGCCTGAGCATAACTGAAAACGCCAAACCGCGTCGGACGCCACTTCGGCACGACTTTTCGGGACACCTGTCTCGAAGTTCGCATCGACATCGGCCGCAATGCCGTTCAACGTCGGCGTCGGTCCCGATCAGGGGCGTGAGCCTCGCTCAGGTGTCGATTTCGAACCCTCACCGTAGCGCAGCCTCGGTATGGATCGGCATGGACCGCCGCACGAGCCACAGTGGCGGTCCCGGCAGCAGCCTCAGCGCCAGCCTGAGTCCGCCTGCGCGAATGCCGCATTGGCGGCCCGTCGCCGCCCGCCGATACTCACACCATGATGAATACTCAACACTTCGCTGATCTTCTCCCCCTGCTCTCGCTGGGCCTCGTTACCTTCCTGCTTGCCGGATTTGTCAAAGGCGTGATCGGGCTGGGCCTTCCGACGGTGGCCGTCGGTCTGCTGGGCCTTGCCATGCCGACGGCCGAGGCGGCCGCCCTGCTGATCGTGCCCTCGCTCGTGACAAACGTCTGGCAGTTGCTGGCCGGGCCGCGCTTTGCCGCGCTGGCCAGGCGCCTGTGGCCGATGCTTCTCGGTATCTGTATCGGTACCTGGGCGGGTGGCGGATGGCTCGCAAATGGCGGCAATCTGGCCGGAATGGCGTTGGGGGGGGCGTTGCTCGTCTATGCGGCGCTCGGGCTGGCGGCCGTGCGGCTTCACATGCCGAAAACATGGACGAGTTCGCGTGTGAGCGCGCTTGGCGGCGGCATTGGTGTCGTTACGGGCCTGGTGACGGCCGCAACTGGCGTCTTCGTCATTCCCGCCGTGCCGTTTCTTCAGGCGCTCGATCTCGAGAAGGACGATCTCGTACAGGCGCTGGGTCTGTCGTTCACGGTGTCCACGATTGCGCTGGCCGCCGGACTGGCGCGCGACGGCATCTTCCACGGCCATGCCATCGGTGTATCGCTGCTTGCGGTTGCGCCGGCGCTGGGCGGCATGTTCTTCGGCCAATGGGTGCGCGCCCGCGTGAGCGCGCCCGTGTTCCGCCGCTGCTTCTTCGTGGGGCTGGCCATGCTGGGTGCCGAGTTGGTGATTCAGCACATGCGTTGAGCGCGGGCGCATCGATGCATCGGCCGACGTCACTTCAGATCGGCAAAGTCGACATCCCAGAACTCCCTTTCACGACGCAGCTCCAGGCTGCGGCCCTCCTCCGTGCGCCGGAGTTCGACGCGGCGAATCTTGCCGGAGATCGTCTTCGGCAAATCGCAAAACTCGATGCGGCGAATGCGCTTGTAAGGCGCGAGCTGGTCGCGGCAGAAACGCAGTATGTCGAGCGCGAGCCGATCGTCGGCCTGAAATCCGGAGCGCAGCGTGATGAAGGCCTTCGGCACGGCGAGCCTGACGGGGTCGGGGCTCGGGACGACGCCCGCCTCGGCGACAGCCGGATGCTTGATGATTTCGCTCTCCAGTTCGAACGGGCTGATGCGGTAATCGGAGGCCTTGAAAACATCGTCTGCGCGGCCGACATAAGTGAAATAACCGCGCTCATCGCGCATGGCGACGTCACCGGTGTGATAGTAGCCGTCACGCATCGCGTCGGCCGTCTTCCCGGGATCGTCCTCGTACCCTTGCATCAGGCCTGTCGGGCGCGGTGACAACACCAGCGCCACTTCACCCTCGTCGGCTTCGTTGCCATCCGCGTCGAGCAGCACGACGCGATACCCCGGCATCGGGCGTCCCATGGCGCCTGCCTTGACGGCCTGCCCCGGCGAATTGCCGATCTGGCAGCAGGTCTCCGTCTGCCCGTAACCATCGCGGATCGTGATGTTCCATGCGCGCCGGACCTGATCGATCACCTCGGGATTGAGCGGCTCGCCCGCACCGATCAGTTCGCGGAATTTCACGGCGTGCCGCGTGAGGTCTTCCTGAATCATCATGCGCCAGACGGTCGGCGGCGCGCACAGGGTGGTGACACCACAACGCGCGGCGGTCTGGAGCGCGGCGCGTGCGTCGAAGCGCGAAAAGTTGTAGATGAAGATGGTGGCCCCGGCATTCCACGGTGCGAAGAAACAACTCCACGCGTGCTTCGCCCATCCCGGCGAACTGATGTTCCAGTGAATGTCACCGGGTTGCAGGCCGAGCCAGTACATCGTGGCGAGATGGCCGACGGGATAGCTTTGATGCGTGTGCAGCACGAGTTTGGGACGCGATGTCGTGCCCGACGTGAAGTACAGCAACAGCGGATCGGTTGCGAGCGTGATGCCATCTGGCGTGAAGCGGGCCGACGCATCGTAGGCCGGCGCGAGCGGCGTCCATCCGGCGGGCGCCCCGTCGCCAACGGCGATGCGCTGGTAGCCGCCTGGCAGGCTGGCGAACTTGAGTGCGTCTCGCGCGGTGGTGACCACGTGACGGACGCGCCCACGTTCGAGCCGGTCGGCGAGGTCGCCCGCCGCGAGCAGCGTCGTGGCGGGAATCATGACGGCGCCGAGCTTCATGCAGGCGAGCATGAGGTCCCAGAGCTCGACCTGATTGGGCAGCATGAGCAGCACACGGTCCCCGCGCGCGACACCATGTTCGCGAAGAAAATTGGCGACGCGATTGGAGCGGGCGGACATCTCGGCGAACGACAGACGTGTTTCCCGGCCGTCCTCCTCGACGACCCAGAGGGCCGGGTTGTCGTTGCCCTGCGCCTGCGGATCGAAGAAGTCCAGCGCCCAATTGAATTGCGAGAGGACTGGCCAGCGGAAATCACGGTACGCCACGTCGTAATGAGCGCGCTGCGCGAGCAGTAGATCGCGTGCGTCGCCGAATCCCTGGGTGTGCGGCATCGCTTGTCTCCGAGCCTCGTGGGCAATGGATCTGGGCAGATTTCCATTATCGTGAGGCCCTTCGAATTCGACATTCGGGATAACCATCATCGTGATCGGGGACGGCGTTCGGGATGTGATGCACCGACGTGAAACGGTTTGTGCCGCGCGAAAAACAGAAGCGATTCAATGAGTTGATGCGTGGCGAGCGAAGGGAAGGAAAAAAAGATGCGTCGCGCGCGCATGCCCCCTATCTTTCCCGCAAAAAGCTCTGCTATAATCGCGTTCTTTCGAGCGATGCTTCTTAACGAAGCGTCTCTCACGGGGCGTAGCGCAGCCTGGTAGCGTACCTGCATGGGGTGCAGGTGGTCGGAGGTTCAAATCCTCTCGCCCCGACCAGAACAGAACCCGCACAGTCTTTGGCTGTGCGGGTTTTTTCTTATAAGTCGATTTGTTCGGAGCCGCGCCACGTTTATCGCGACGTCAAGTGCGCGCCTCCCGTTGCGCGGGATCAGCCGGAACACCTCGCGGCGGTGATCCCATTTTGGGGAGTTGGCGCGCCGTCTCGCTCGATCCAACTGTAGTGGTCCTTATCACTCATCCGATATAGGTCTTTGTAGCCATTGGCCAGTGCCACGGCAAAGTCGGTATCGTTCAGCCGCGAGACGGTGCCACTATTTCCAGAACTTCCGGAATCGCCTACGAAGGCAAATCTGATCGAGTTCCCTGAAATCGAAATGATGTTTCGTCCGTACGCGTCGCGCGAGCACCAAGTCCCGTCAAGCTGCGAGGTAAAAGCCCGATCTGATGAGTTCGTACCCGATCGCGAATCTGGCGCTGCACCGTCGGCGCGCTTACATACCCGACACGAAATGCCGGAGAGGTTTGTCCGGGAAATAGGCTTCTGTCCAAATACCCTATCCTCACCACGATTTCCTTGAATGAGAATCGTGAAATACGGTGTCCCGTCAACGAAGTAATCGACCTTGGAGCAAATAGGGGCGCTTGACGTGAATCTCAGGTCTGCCGCATAGCTACCTTTCGTCGATTCGGTTGGAACGACGTTCACGGACACCGCGCAAATCCCGACAACTTGCTGGCAATCGCAGTTGTTTCCCTGCGCAAAGGCCATCGCCGGCGCCAGCAATAGACACCACCCAATCAGTCTTCGCATTCCTGTTAAATGATTCGCAAACTTCACGACGGCGAGACGTGCCCGCTCATCGATTCCTCGTACTTCCCGGTAAGCCGCAGCGTCAATTCATCCGTGGAAGGAAGTGGGTCGATCCCTGAAGAACGCAGTCATTCGGACACGACTTCCAATTCGACTGGAGCCACACGTAGATCGCTTGACAAGGCCTGCCGACACTATCGCACCTAGCAAAATCCCCTGATCCGCATTCCCCCATCCTTTATCGTTCTATTGAAAATCGGGTCAGCATATTTGCCGGTTTTTCGGTCGTCAATACCCCGTTTTGTGGATGTCGATACTGTGTTTTGGGTCAGGTGGCTGACGGTGGTGCCGCTGTTCTTCCGGGGAAGCACGCAATCAATGATAACGATTACATGGAAGGGCTGCCATTGCACCACGGCGCCCGCGCGCCGTCAGTAATCCCAGTCGTACTGGATTTGCCCATTCGACGTCACGTGGTTGCATGACATCTCGGTGCTTGACATGGGCTGGACGGTCCATCGCTTACGGCAAGGGTCGCCTTAACAGAAGTAGTTTAAATAGATCTCGAAGTCGCACCGGTTCTTTAGGGCGGTTCGCCCCCCCTGCGCCGGAGCCGATAGAGCGCTCTGCGACGCACCGGGCGCGACAGCCATCTACGCTCGCAAGCGGAAAACGCCCTACGTCGCTTTAAGATGCTCGCGGCTTACCGCATTCTGAATCTCGCTCTGAACCTTGCTCATGCCCGAAGTTTCCGTTGGCGATATGGGAGCTATCCCGTATGACGTTCGATATATGCGACAATACCCAGGTTTTTTGCTGCATCATCGGCCGGAAACGTACGAGCGTTTTGAAAAATTCCAAATAGATATTTTAAAAAGCTATGGATTTTCAATCGGGGAACACTGACGATCATCCGATCCCTCCGTGGGTATATCGCCTCGTCGCTCAGTGGAGGATTTTCGCGCCGCTGGCGATTGCCGTCGCGGGTATCGCCTATGGGGTCGGACATTCGCGTGCTTTTCATTTCGAGAGTAAAGGCTTTGTCGCGTTGCATCGCCCCATCGCGCTCTACAACTCACAGCGCCAGGCCTTTTATGACACTGCGCAGTTACGAAACTACCTCACACAGAAGAAAAAACTGGATACGCCCGAAGGGCAATACCTGATTAAGGCGCTCAGCCCCGCTTTCATTAATAAGAACGTGGTGCTTACGATGCCGTACGGGAAGGACGATCTGCGATACGTCGGCGATAAAGATCAGTCCGCGCTATTTTCGTCCGGCCTGACAATGACGATGCAAAGCGTTAATTCCGGCGAGGACGCGGCGGCGCGTATGCAATTGCTGGCCGCGTTCGTCGTGGATCAAATGCTGAAGCAGACGCTGGCATCGGAATTACGTGCCCGGCTGATGGCCGCGCGCAGTCAGCGCCAATCGCTCGACAACAAACTCATTGACATCAACCAGAACTTGCGCGAATTGTCGTCCCGCTTGACGCAGACGCGCGAAATTGCCGCCCGTTACCCGGAGTCCGCCCGACTCAATGATCGCCAGCTCTTGAGCACGGCGGGTGAAACCGGACGTTTTCTTTCCCCACTGGCGCAAATCATCGGCCTCGAGTCGGACATCGCCACTCACAAAGCGACGCGGGACCGGTTGATACGTCTCGAAAAAAGTAACACGATCGCGCTCAGCTTCTATGAGAATCTTTACAAGAAGCTCCCGGGCACGCCGACCGGTGAGCAACTTCTCAATGGCGTCATCACGGAAATCAAAAGCCATTTCGGCGCGACGCCGCCCGCCGACGATGTCGCTCGCGAGGTCTACACAATCAATTGTTGCTGGCGCAGTCCGTGCGCAGTGAGGGGCTGGTAACGCCCAGATTCATCTCCGGTCCCAGTGTGCCGACGCAGATGCAAGGTATTCCTCGCGTCGCATTGGCATTCCTTTCGCTTCTCATCGGTTTGTGTGTCTCTGGCGCAGTCACAATGCTTCTGGACGTTCTGAGATCGTCGAGAAAGCGTAGCTCCACGCCGCTCGCGCAAGGTGCAGTCGAGACCCATGTTACGCCGCGCCCGGAGGCCAACGGCCCGGTCGGGCTCGATTCGCGTCATGAGCACAGGCGTGCCTGACAGGGTCGCGGCGCAAATATCCGCGTCGCCCTTCCGATATGGCAAGCGAACGCCCACAATGTCACGATGTGGGCGGTTCGCTAATGGATACGGGTTTCGCAACGGGCCGGTGATGAACCAGCTAGAAGCTAGAAATCCGGGCGGAGAAGGACTTCGAGCCGGGTCTGTTTAGCGTGAGCGACTGGCGTCGAGCAGACCGAATATTCCGGACGCGAACAGCGTCCGTCTTGACAGGCTTCCTCGTAGGATACCCGAGCCACCGATTTCGGACCCTCGACGACAAACAGGCTTTTGTCGTTCCACCGCCCAGTGCCCGTGACATCGACACCCCACAACGTGCACAGCGAACTTTTCGCGGACTCGCCACACGTCCAGGTGGCCACGATGGCGGTCATGCCGCCGCATATCGCTGTGTCGCTTACCGGCTGTGCATGGCCCAAACAACTCGCACACGCCGACGTCAGAAAAAATACGAGATTACGCGCTGTAACCATGGGTATTGGCTTACTCAGCACCCCGACTCGTCAATTATTTTTTCTGAAATATACCTCACTCGATTCGTACGACGCAAAAAAGTGCCGCAGACAACGCTGCGGCGAAGAGGGAACCCTGTGCGGTCACCGACTCCCCATGCAAGTTCGGGGCGTGCGGCAAGCTGCCCGCCGCTCAACGCTTTGCCGCGTCGTCGTCGACCGAATCGCGGGCCAGATAAGTCTCCGTGACACGAGGAAGATGCGCAAGAAGCCAGCGCGCCATCTCGATCTCCTGCGGCAGGATCATCTCGCACGTCTTGCGCACGTCGTCACGTCCGCATTGTCTGGCGGCGGCGATCAGGGTCGTGTAGGCGGCGATTTCGATGTTCTCGAAAACGTATCCCGCCATCGCGCCCTTCACCACCTCGTCCGACGCCAAACCGCCACCGAGCGCCTGTCCGAACGCGCCGATGCGGCCCGCGAGATCCTTTATCGCGGACGGACTGCTGCCCAGCCCTTCCAGACACGTTTCGAGCAGTTTTTGCTGCCCGAGCGTCTCTTCGATGTGCTGCTCGATCCTGACCTTCAGCTCGGGATAGTGATCGAGCCGCGACGCCTGCGCCTTGAGCATGGTCTCGGCATGCTTCTCCATCGCGTACGCATCTCGAAGCCAGTCGATCAGGTGGTCCAATGATTCGTTCATGTGCATCTCCTTTGTCTCGGGAATTGGCAAAACGCCCCGGTGGCGCCTGGCGTGGGATTAACCTCCGGCAGTCGCCATCGTGGACAGCCATTGCTTGACGCCCGTCAGGGGTTCGTTCTCCGCTTCCAGCGTGTCGCTATTTCCAGCGGCGTGCCTTTGGCGTCCAGCAAGTTCTTCAAGCTTTCCATGGCGTTTCGCCGTCAACGGTTCGCGTGCCACGTCTGCAACGCAATAGCCGTGCCACGGGCCACCGCCGGGCCGGGGCAGGCTTCCGAAACGAGTGCGGTGGAAAAACTGCACCGGTCTGTAGAAATGGCGCGCCATCGGGCAACGCGCGCACCGGCCGTCGCGTCCAGATCGCCACGCACCGCGGCCGGGCGTGCGGCACGGCGAGACGGCCGAAGCGAAGGTAGGAAACTTGCTTGCGCTACACAGGGAAGTGCCGTCTCTTTATCCATTGCCGAGGAGCCAGCCGTGGAAACAGTACCGGACAACGATCGAACGGAGCGGGGAATGTCGAATCAGGGTTCCCGCAGGCCCGACCGGAACGCGAGCGATGGAGCGCTGCCGACGCAGGAAGAGCGGCTGGACTACCGCCTATTGCACGAAGATGGCGACGAGGAAACGATCGGAACACATCACGGACGCATGGGCAACGGCTACTGGCCGTCGCACGAGGCGACGGCGCCTCACGTCTCGCCGGTCCCGCCGGAGCCGCTGTCCGACGGCATATCGACCACGGGTGACGACAGCGAACCGGTACGCAAAGCCAGAACGAAGCCGCGCGGACAACGCCGCTCCGATCCGCCGCTGCGCCCATCGTCGGAGGGACTCGATATTGGCAACGAACCGCCAGCGCCGGATCAGCCACCGGACTGACATGTGCATGCCTGCGCGCGGCCTAATCGGAGACGGGAATATAGACCTTCATGGTGTAGCGCGCATCCGGCATGACCACGAGACGCGCTTCGACAACGCTCGTCCCTTCGAGGCGCGTACACACGGGCAACACGTAGACACAGTCGTACACACGCTGCACCGTCGGTTCTTCGCCGGGCTTTGCGGCCTGAAGCCGCATCGAACGCAAACGATCGAGGATGAAGCCGCGCACGTCCTGCTCGGAGGGAGTCTCCACGCCGATGGCGCGCGCGAATTCATCGTGTGCGAATTTCCGGACGAGATCCACCGTCTCGTCGAGGTTTGCCTGAACCGCGACAGTCTTCATATCTTTTTCTGCGTGAACAAACAGAGGGGAATCCGGAGTGACCAGTCGATCGATCACCAGCGACCATCCACCCAGTCCTTCGCCAGCACGCCGATCGATTCGAGGGCTTCCCTCTCGTCGTCGAAGATCGTGCCGCCGACCTGGCTCACCTGGTGATCGCGCCACAAACCGTCCGCCACCTTCAGTATCTCCGCCATGCCCCGCATCTTGCCGCCGGGGGCCGGCAAGACCGTGCATACGATTCGGAAACCCTTATAGGAAAACGACCTGACCGCCGCCATCTTTCACTCCTCGCGTACCCCGTGCCGGCAGGCTGGTCCTCCAACGTTTATGCCGCCCCACCCGGCACCGCAATTAGCACTGCATCCATGAAAAACGGGCGCTAACCCTCGACGCCCGACCGTGTTGCCAACAGAAAGATAGGGCAGATCTACCACTTTCAAAATACTGTTTTTTCGTACAGTCGGAATCCACCGACAAAAGAAAAAGGCACGCCCCGATAGACGAGGCCGTGCCTTTCATGCCTGCACGGCTTGCGCGCCGCACGGCAACCGTATTGCGCCCTCTTGCGGCGCGCGTCAAACCATTCCCGGCATCGACATCGGATCGTCAGGCCGTCAGTCGCGCGAGCAGCGTGCGCGGACGCCCTGCGCGCGCCTGTGCCGCGAGCGCCGCCTCGCGCCAGCGCGCCGTGGGCACCTCGGAGGACGAGAGCAGGCTGTCGAATCCGCATGCCCACAACATCGCCAGTTGGTCGGGCAACAGCGGGCCTGCGGCGCGGATCGCACCCTGGAAATTCCATTTGTCGCGCAGAAACTTCGCGAGCGTGAACCCGCGGCCATCGCGCGTCTTGGGAAATTCGATCACGACGAGTTCGAGTTGCGGCAGCAATGCAGCGATACGCTCGGGATCGTCGTGGCCCTGCACGCGAATGCCGGCGGGGGCCGCGCCGCGCTCGTTCGCGGCAAGCCACGCATCGAGCGGCAGCACGCTCTGCTGACAGGACTCGTTCGCCGCGTCCACCGGAATCGGTGTGTCGGCGCCGAGATAGGTCCAGACGTCTTCGGCCGGCAGGCCGTTACGATCAATCAACATGCAAAGCTCCCTTGAATTCTTCCGCGCCGACGCGACCAAGTGTGTCGATAAAACGCTCGCCTTCGTTACGCAGCTTCAGATAGCGCTCGAGAATGTTCTCGATGACCTGTGGCACGGCTTCGTAGGAGACCCCCGGGCCGAGGATCTTGCCCACGGCGGCGTTGTCGTCCGCCGAGCCCCCCAGCGTAATCTGATAGTTTTCCTTGCCGGCCTTGTCCACACCGAGAATCCCGATGTGCGCCACGTGGTGATGGGCGCAAGCGTTGATGCAGCCCGACACGTTGAGCGTCACCGGTCCGATGTCGCGTTGCTGCGCTTCGGTAAACCGCAGCGCGATGCGCTGCGCCACCGGCACCGAGCGGGCATTCGCGAGCGCGCAGTAGTCCAGTCCCGGGCATGCGATGGCATCAGAGATCAGCCCGATGTTCGGCGTTGCAAGACCCGCTGCCTTGAGCTGCTTCCACAGCGCATACAGCGCGTCGCGCTGCACGTGCGGCAGCACGAGGTTCTGTTCGTGCGTCACACGCAGTTCGCTGAACGAATACTCGTCGGCCAGATCGGCCAGCACCAACATCTCCTGAGCGCTCGCGTCGCCGGGAATGCCACCGGGCGGCTTGAGCGAGACGACCGCGCTGATGTAGCCCGGCACCTTGTGCTCGTGCGTGCAGGTGTCGACCCAGCGCTTGAATTCGACGTCGTTCTCATAGGCCTGCGTGAACGCGGCCGAGACTGCCGGCAGCGTCGCGAACTCGGGAACGATGAACCGCTCGCCGATGGCCTTGACGACGTTGTCCGCCAGCGGGCGATGCGTCTGTGCAATGCGCGCGAATTCTTCCTCGATCATCTCGATGAACTTCGCGGGCTGCATTTCCTTGATGAGGATCTTGATGCGCGCCTTGTAGATGTTGTCGCGACGGCCCAGCGCGTTGTACACGCGCAGGATCGCCTCGACGAAGCGCAGCAGATCGGCTTCGGGCAGCCACTCGCGCACGAGCGTGCCCACGATGGGCGTGCGGCCCAGACCACCGCCTGCGTAAATCTGGAATCCGACGTCTCCTTGCTCATTGGTCCGCGCGAGTATGCCGATGTCGTGAAAACGCACGGCCGCGCGATCCGTCTGTCCGCCGGTAATCGCGATCTTGAACTTACGCGGCAAATAGGTGAACTCGGGATGGTCCGTCGACCATTGACGCAGGATCTCGGCGTACACGCGCGGGTCGACGACTTCGTCTTTCGCCGCACCGGCGAACTGATCGGTCGTCACGTTGCGAATGCAGTTGCCGCTGGTCTGGATGGCGTGCAGATCGACGTCGGCCAGCGCCGACAGAATCTCCGGCGCATCGGTGAGCGTGGGCCAGTTGAATTGCAGGTTCTGACGCGTGGTGAAGTGCCCGTAACCTTTGTCGTAACGGTTCGCCACGAACGCAAGCTGACGCAGTTGCACCGCGCTCAGTGTGCCGTAAGGAATCGCCACACGCAGCATGTAGCCATGCAATTGCAGGTACAGACCGTTCATCAGACGGTAGACCTTGAAATCGTCTTCGCTCAGTTCGCCGCTCAGCCGGCGCGCGACCTGTTGACCGAATTCCTTCGCGCGGTCCTTCAGATACTCGCGCTCGGACGCGTCGTAGCGATAGATGCCCGCATGCTCCGGGGCGACGCTCAGTGCGGGGGCATGGGCAAGCGCAGCGTGCACGCCGTCGTCGGCGGCCTGCTTGCCGAGATCTTCACGTACCGACGGACCCCGTGCGCGCAGTCGCTCGCGAAAGTCCACCGGCACCGGGCCCGCTTCGCCGGGTTGCGCCGGGCGCGGGACGGGATCCACGATGAGATTGGCGGCTACGGAGGCCTTGGCGGCGGCTTGCGCCTGGTCGAGACTGTGTTCGTCGAACACGTGCGCCTGCGCCAGGTCATCTACCCAGTTGTGTTGCTGGTCCAGCCAGACGACCAGACCGTCTTTGAGCCGGTTCGCCGAAATCAGATTGCCTGCATTCATTCGATGCTCTCAATACCTGTAATTTTGGCCGCGAGTTGGTGGGAAACAATTCGCGATTAGAACCGCAGGCTATCAAGAGGCGACGGAATATACGAATATTCACTAGTTATGTAGGCATTACGAGATGTTGTTTGGCGAAAAAGTCACTCGCACCACTGTATTTTTATACAGTGTTCATGCTACATTCCCGATCATTCAACTTCATCGTGAGGGACACCATGAGCGACGCCAAATCCATCAAGTTCATCGTCGTGCCGTATCGCAAGAACAAGGACGGTCTGTTGCAACCGGGCGAACTGCGTCAGGCGAGCACGGAGTTCGGCGCGGTGCGTATCGCACAATCGATGGCCTCGGGATTTGCCGGCATCGCGGCTTATGAAGTGCTGGTCGACGAAGAGGACGGCACGATGGACGCCCCCCGCATTCTCTTTCAGGAAGGCGCCATCCCGGCAATGGCGGACTGAGGGCCGGGTCGGCACGGGCTTCCGCCCGGTCTTGCGCCTCACTCGGGGCGGGACGGGCGGGCAATGCTGTCGAACGTCTTCGTCTGCCGCGGATGCTGCAGGTCCCGGGTATCGAGCGCCCGGCGTTGTGCAAGCGCTTCCTGCACGCTGGGGCCCGTGGGCACACCGTTACGCTCGCTTGCCGTGCGATTGATGCTGGCGCTCGCGCTGTGGGCATCGGTCACCGTAGCGGTCCGGCCGCCGAGCGCCGCCACCGCGGGGCTCACCGCCGGTGTCCTGTTCGACTCGCGGATGCTGCCGAGGTCGCCAGCGCCCAGATACGACTGGGCGCCGGCCTGAGCACAGACCAGCGTGCCGGCGAGGCATAGACAAGCGGCGAAAAATTTGATGTGGCTCATGGCGTCCCCCGTTTGGCTGGTGAAGATGGGTGGTTGTCGATGGCTGGATTGTCTCAGCCGCGTGCCGTCTTGTCGCCCTGCATTAATCACAGTGGGCGCTCTGCCCCTTCCCTTCCCGCTCCCGCCTCGTTCCTTCGCCTCCCGTAAGACGAACGATCGGCTATCAAATTTAATAGCCCGTTCTGCTACACTGCGCAAAAAATGGGCTTCCGGCTCAAGAGAAAGAAATGCAACAACGGGGGATCTCATGTCGGACGATGTCAGTTTTCGCCGGGCAACGGACGCTGTCCGGGCCGTGGGAGCCGGACATGCGGACTGGCTCGACGTCGTGCATACCGCGCGGGACTTTCTCGGCGCGGACGCCGCCACATTGCTGTGCCACGACAAGCAAAGCCGCTCGGTCCGCTTCGTCGAACAATCCGGGCATGAAGCGCGCCTGATCGAGGAGTACGCGCAGCATTTCTATCAATACGACGACGCCACCCGGCGCTTCTGGCACGCGAGCGCCGGCACGTGGTACGACTCGCGCGTTGCGCGCGAACACGAATCGGAGAACGATCGGGTCTTCTGGAACGAATTCATGCGCCCTTACCAACTCCAGCAGTTGGTCGGCGTGGTGATCTGCAACGACGATGATGCCCTCACGGCGCTGAGCATCCAGCGCATGCATATCGTCGAACCCAGCTTTGCGCACGCGGCGCGCATTGCCGAGTACGAGCGCCTGCTCGCCGCTGCCTTTGCCGCCCGGCGCGCCGCCGCGCGCGCCAGCCTGAGCGCGCTGAGCCAGATGCTCGACCCGGCGCGCGAAGGTTTCCTCATCGCCTCGCCGGACGGCTGGGCGCTCGAGTTCGCGCCCGGGCTCGACTCGCTGCTCGGCGGTCACGACAGCCAATTGATCCTGAAGCAGCGGCGTCTCATGCACCGGCAACCGGCATGGCAGACCCGCTTGCAGACGGCACTGCGACAGGCCGGCGTCGATGGCGAGCCCGTGACGCTGGTAGTGCCGGACTCGTGGGGACACGCCTACCGGCTGAGCTTACGCCGCCTGAGCGCGCCAATGAACCATGGCCTGCGCGCGGCCGTCGGCGTGCGCATCGAGCGACGCAGCGTTTTCAATGTCCCGGGCGAAGCCGCGTTACGCGAGCACTTCGCGCTGACCCCGGCCGAAGCCCGGCTCTTTCACCACCTCGTGGCGGGGTTGACCATCGGGGAATGCAGCGAAGTCCTGAATCTGGGCACGAGCACGCTGCGCACCCAGCTGTCGGCGATTCTGCGCAAGACGGGGTGTCACCGTCAGGGCGAGTTGCTCCGCCTGGCGGCGATGCTGACAGCGTAGCGCCGCGCGTCTGGTTTTCGGACGACGTGGTGCGCCGGTGCACCTGCCCATGACTATCCCCCGTGCGATGCCGGGTCCGACGCCGCATCGGACGCCGCGGGCGCGGTCTTGCGGCGCATCACGGTCGTGCTGATGCGATTACGTCCGCTTTGCTTGGCGATGAACAGTTGCGCTTCGGCCGCTTGCACAATGGCGTGCGCGCTCTCGCACGCGTCGGCGGCACCCGTTGCCGCGCCCACGCTCACCGTGACCATGCCCGTCTCGCTACCCACATGGTCGATGTGCAGACGTTCGATGTCGCGACGGACCTGCTCGGCCATGACGGCAGCCGCCTGCGCATCGGTGTCGGGCAACACCACCGCGAACTCCTCGCCGCCGTAGCGAGCCGCCATGTCGCTGTCGCGCCTGAGGTGTCCGCTAATGTTCTTGGCGACCGCGCGCAGCACATCGTCGCCGGCCGGATGGCCGTACGCGTCGTTGAAATGCCTGAAATGGTCGATGTCCACGAACAGGATCGACAGCGGCGTGCCCGAACGTTTCGCCCGCTGCCATTGGGCGGCGAGTTTGGTGTCCAGTGCGTGGCGATTGGCCAGGCCGGTGAGGCCATCGGTCACGGCCAGGCTCACGAGCCGCGCCGCGGCACTCGCGCGCGTGCGCATCGCCGCAGCCAGCAACCAGGCGCCGGCAACGAGGGTTGCCGCGCACATGACAGCAATCACGCCAAAGAGCAACGTATGCCGTCGCCATTCGCGCATGAGCACTTCGTTCGACGGCGTCACCACGACGTACATCGACGCCCCCGGCACCCGCACCGACCGATAGTCCATCGCGCTTACGCCCTCGGGAAACGACAGCGCCGTGGCCAGATCGCCGTTGCGGGCGGCATTGCCCGGCAACGTCACGAGCATGCCCGGGCGCGAGTCCGCGCACGGGTCGCAGGCGAGCACCGTGCCCTTCTCTTCCACGATGTCGATGGATCGCAGATCGGCCGAATCCACGTCGTTGACGAGCGTGCTCAGATGGTCGAGCCGCAACGCAAGCACGGCCACGCCGGCGAACGAATGATCGGGGGCGGCGATGCGGCGCGTGAGCGCCACCGAGAGCGCCCCGCCGTGAGTGCGCGAAGCATAGGGTTGCGAGATATACAGTCCCAGCGACGGGCTCGATTCGTGCGAACGGAAGTAGTCCCGGTCGGCGACACTCACCGGCGCGCCCGGCGGTTGATTCAGGGGTGCGGCAATGCGCCCTTGCCTGTCGACGACGTAGGCGTCGTCAAGGAAATCGCGGCTCAGGGTCTGCCCGAAACGCACCCGGTCGCGCACGCGCTCGGGGAAAAGCGGCGTGACCGGATCTTCCGCCTCGCGCACCATCTCCTTGAGCAGCGCGTCGTACACCGCGATGTTGCCGCCAAGACTTGCCGCCACCACCGACGCCACGCTTTGCGCACGCTCCAGTGCGTGGAGGTAACGTGTCTGCCGGTCGGCGCGCAGCAACCACGTCACACCCATCAGTATCGCCACCGCGATGGCCGTGCCGGCGAAGCCGATCGTCGATGGATGGCCGGCGAATCTGGCGAACAGCGCGCGAAGTCTTTTTCCTGCCCAATTCCGCAAACGAGAGACACTCAGGCGTGTGGTCATGGCAAAGGCCGAGAAAGATATGGGCGACTGAATTAGTGGGGATGCCTCGAATTGCGTGAGTGACGTGAATGCCGGGCGTTGTGCGAAATATCGTCGAGCAACGGCACGATGGCGAGCATGATGAGCACGACGGCGAGCGGAATCGTCGAGACGAAGCCCAGATACTTGAATCCGAGCGCGCCTGTCAGTCCGCCAAGAAAGAACATGCCCAGCAAGGCACAGAGCAGACGCAGCTTCTGCCGGTCGCCTGCCACGCGCGGTAATTCCTGCGCGACGCCGGGCCGGTTCCAGTAGCCCATCTTGCCCAGTTCGATGCCAATGTCCGTGACCAGCCCGGTCACGTGTGTAGTACGGATCTCCGCGCGCGAAATCTTGGTGACGATCGCGTTTTGCAGCCCCATCACATAGCACAGCAATCCGACGGTGGCGGGCACGTAGAACCAGCGCTGCCCTTCCAGATTGGCGCCCATCATGCCGAAGGTCAGCAGGAGTATCGCCTCGAACATGAGCGGCGCCGCGTATTCGCTGTGCGTATGGTGGCGTCGTCCCCAATGGATCAGCACGGCCGACGTGGCGGCCCCGAACAGGAACGCCAGCAAGGCACTCAGCCCGGCGAACACCAGCACCAGTTGCCCGAGCACCAGATTGTCGGAGAGCGACGCCACGATGCCCGACATGTGCGACGTGTACTGTCCAACGGCGAGGAAGCCGCCGGCGTTGGCCGCGCCCGCCACGAAAGCGAGCGAGCAGCCCAGACGACGGTTCGCGGCGTCCGTACGCATCGGCTGGGTGAAACCGCGTAAATAGTTGATCGGCATGGCGCGTAAGAGTCCCCGGCATCGCACTTCAGGTATTCTAATGTGCGTTGACGCAAAGTCGACGCCAACCTCATGTCATTGCCGCGCAGGCCGTGCGACGAGGGGGCGAAATGGGGGATTCACAACAATGATCGAGTGTTACGCGTACATCAGCCGCGCCTTGCCGGACCTCGATCCGGTCGCGCTATCGAAAATCATCGTCCACTCGCGCGGGTTCAACGATGCCCATGGGGTGACGGGCGTACTGCTCTATGACGGCAGCGCTTTCTATCAGTACATCGAAGGGCCCGCCGACGCGCTGGCGGACGCCCGTCAGCGTATCGAAGCCTCGCGCCACCACGGCGCCATTCAGGTGTTGCTCGACGGCACGCCCCACCGTCCCGGCGCCTTCCCGAGGTGGAGCCTCGGTTATCTGATGCTGGACGAACCGGCCCATGCACTGCACGCGTTCGTCATGCCGGCGAACCACGCGCAACTCGTCGGCGCGTTCCACCTCCTCGCCGCGCAGGCGGACGTGATGTAGGCCGGCGCGTCGCGCTTGGCAAGTGCATGCGCGACGCGCCGGCCCGCGTTGGCTTACTGCTCGATCTGGCGATTCCAGCGCTGATCCCACTGGGCGCGACGCTGATTGATGGCGTCCCAGTCCACCGTCTTGATGTTCTTGGTCAGGTCGTCGAGTTTGCCGAGACGTTTTTGCATCGTCGGCGGAATCGTCGCCTGCGGGTTCGTCGGGATGTAGGCGCCGGCGGCGGCGGCCAGTGTCTGGCCCCTGGCCGACAGGAGGAACTGCGCGAGCTTTTGCGCCATCGCGTTGTCCGGGCTGTTCTTCACGACGCACAGATCGACAAGCAACTGCACCGCGCCTTCCTTCGGTGCGACGTAGCCGACCTGAATGCCCTTGTCCTGAAGGTCGCTCACGGCCGTCGGGGTCAGCGGGAAGATCGCGGCTTCACCGGTCTGGATCATCTCCGAGAGCTTGGCCGAGTTCGGAATGTACTCGACGACGTTCGGGCCGACTGTCGACGCCCACTTGGTGAAGCCCGGTTCGACGTTGGTCTCGCTGCCGCCCCAAATACGGTTCAGTGCGAGAAAGCCATGCAGGCCGAAGGTGCTGCTCGATGCCGACTGGAACACCACCTTGCCCTTGTACTTCGGATCGGCGAAATCGGTCCACGAGGTCGGCGCCGCCCAGCCCTTTTCCTTGAACAACTTGGTGTTGTAGCCAATACCGGTCATGCCGAGTTGAACGCCGGCGCCCATGTCGTCCTTCACGCGCGCGGACGGCATCAGTTCCTTGAGCACGGGCGAGTCGTCGAGCTTCTGGCAAACGCCCATGCCGATGGCACGCGCCATGACGCCGTCGTCCAGGAACACGACATGCATCTGCGGGCTATTGCGGTTGGCAAGCAGCTTGGCGAGCACGTCCGAAGACGTGCCCGGCACCACCACGACCTTCACGTTGTTGGCCTTCTCGAACTCCGGGAAAACCTGGCTCGTGTAAGCCTTTTCCATCGGGCCGCCATTCATGCCGATGTAGAGCGTTTTGGACTGCGACCAGGCCTCGCTGCCTGCGCCCAATGCCAGCGCCGCAGCGCACATGACGACCTTATGGGATAGCTTCATCGTGGTTCTCCTTGCGTTTGCAGGGTGTTAGGAATGTTGTTGGGTAACGCACGCCGAATGGGGGCGATGCGCGAACCGGTCGACGGCAAATGCATCGATCGGCGTGATGGTCTCGCCGTGGGTGACGAGATCGGCCAGCACTTCGCCGACACCGGGTGCGAGCAGAAAGCCGCCGCCGGAGAAGCCGAAGGCGTGTACCAGACGCGCAGTCGTGCGACTCATGCCGATGACGGGATTGTCGTCCGGGGTCTCGCCTTCCACGCCGCTCCACGTACGAATGAGCAACGCATTGCGCAGCGCCGGGAGCAAGGCGCAAGCCTCGCGCATGACGGCGCGCGTGGTGTCGGCCGACGGCTGGGCATACTCGCCGTCGCCGGTACCGCGTCCACCGCCGATCACGCAGTTGCCGCGCTCGACTTGCCGCGCATAAACGCCGCCGCCGTACACGCCAAGGCTGTGACCGACGAACTTCGGCAACGGCTCCGTCACCCACATGTTCGGGTAGATGGCATGCATCGGCACGCGCTCTCCGAACGTGCCGGCGATGTGATTGGCCCATGCGCCGGCGGTATTGAGCAGCCAGTCGCAGCTCACATGCAGGGTCTCGCCCTGCTCGGGCTGCGCCGTCAGTTGAAAGCGCACGCCGTCATGCGCTACCGAGGTAATCGGGGTGCGTTCGCGAACGTCCGCACCGAGGGCGCGCGCGGCGCGCGCAAAGGCGGGCGACACCAGGCGCGGATTCGCATGGCCGTCGCTCATGCACAGCGAGCCGCCGACGGCGCCCTCACCGAGCCACGGGAAACGCCGGCGGAATTCCGCCCCGCGAATCACGGTGGACGTGAGCCCATAGTTCGCCGCCATCGCCGCCCATGCATCGAGCGGTTCGAGATCGCTCTCGCGGCGCGCGAGACGCAGATGGCCCGAGGGGATGAATTCGCCATCGATGCCGATCAACGCCGGCAGACGATCCCAGACGCGACGCGCACGCATCGCGAGCGGCAATTGCTCTTCGGGGCGGCCCTGACACCGCACACCGCCGTAATTCACGCCGCTGGCCTGCGCACCGCAGTAGCGGCGCTCGAACAGCGCCACCTTCAGGCCGCGCTCGGCCAGCGCGCGTGCAGCCGAGGCGCCAACCAGTCCACCGCCGGCGATCGCCACGTCGTAATGCAAGGTCCCGCGCAGTTCACTCATCGCGCGCCTCTTCGGGAATGGTCGCAACGTTCTCGTCGAACAGCATCGGGGCAATCGGAATCGGTTTGATGGGTGCCTGTGCACGCAAACGCCCCACTTGCGCGAGTGCCTGCCCACTCGCCTCGGCGAGCACGTGGCAGGCCGCTTCGCCGCACATCCGCCCCTGGCAGCGCCCCATCCCGACACGGGTGAGGGCCTTGAGACGGTTGATTTCGCTCACGCCGTCCACACGCACACATTCGCGCAGCGTGCGCGCGCTGATCTCTTCGCACCGGCATACGAGCATGTCGTCCGGCCACCGTGCCGCAGGCGCTTCGGGCAGCGCGAACGCCTGCTCGATGCCTTCGCGAAAGCGGCGAATGCCGGCGAGCTTGCGCTCGATGCTCGCGGCATCGGGCATGTCCGGCATGGACGGCGCTGCAACGCCAAGGTCTTCGAGCAGCGCGAGCGCGGCGCGGCGCCCCGCGAGTTCGGCAGCGTCTGCGCCGGCGATCCCCGCACCGTCGCCCGCCAGATAGATGCCCGAGCACGAAGTGCGCCCGGCCGCGTCGCGCGCCGGGAGCCAGCAACGGTTCAGTTCGTCGAACACGAAGCGGCAACCGGCGAGATCGGCCAGTTGCGTTTCCGGGCGCAGGCCATACCCCAGACCAACGGCGCTGCATTCGAGCGAATGCTCGCGGCCGTCGCGCAGCCAGCGAATCGCTCGCACACCGGCTGCGCCATCGATATCGTCGCCCGCCTCGGCACCCTCGATACTGTCGAGCGTCACGCCGTGTTCGACGCGCACGCCGTGCGCGCGCAGCCATCCCACGTAGTAGACGCCCTTGGCGAACGTGGACGGCTGACTCAGCAAACGGGGCGTGGCCCTGGCCTGCGCGGCGAACGCGCTGGTGTCGAGCACGGCGGCGACGTTCGCCCCCGCCTTCGCATACTGATAAGCCACGAGATACAGCAACGGCCCGGTGCCCGCGAACACGACGCGCTCGCCGATTGCGCAGCCCTGCGCCTTGAGCGCAACTTGCGCACCGCCGAGGGTATACACGCCCGGCAAGGTCCATCCCGGCAAGGGCAGCACGCGGTCGGTGGCACCGCTCGCGATAATCAGATGGCTGAACGGCACCGGCGTTTCACGGCCCTCATGCATCGTGTGGAGCCGCCGCGGATCGCATGCCCAGACCAGCGTCTCGGGACGATAGTCGACATGCGGCAACAGCGACGACATCGCATTGTGAACGGCCTCGGCCTTTGCGGCTTCGAAGCCGTACAGCGTCTGCTTGCTGCGCGTGAAACCGGCGTGTGCCGGCGGCTGACGATAGATCTGGCCGCCCCAGCGCGGGTTCTCGTCGAGCACGATCGGCCGCAAGCCCGCCGCCACCAGCGTTTGCGCCGCGCGTATCCCCGCCGGCCCCGCGCCGACGATGACAGCATCGGTGAAGTCGGCACCCTGCCGCGCGGGCGGAGGTCCGGCGCGCTCAATCATGCGAGCCTCCAGGCGCGAGTGCGATATGGGTGGCATCGATGGCATCGATGGCATCGATGGCATCGGTGGCAAGCGTGACGATGCGCATGCCCGGCTGGACAATCGTCGAGCAGGCACGCAAGCGCGTCAACTGCCTCTCGCCGTGACCGTCTGACACTGTCTCGCACCGCACCCAGCAATCCTGACACGCGCCAATCAGGCAAAAGCCCGCGCGAGGCGTGCCGCTGAACTCGCTGAACCGCACATGGCGCTGATGCGTGAGGATTGCCGTGAGCAAGGTGTCGCCGGCAAGGGCCTGCACCGGCTCGCCGTCGAGATAGAACGTGACGGGTGCGCGCGACGTTTCGGCCAGACGCGTCAGTTGCGCATGACGGGCGGACCGGGCAGGCGCGCGCGGGGCCTGAATCGGAAATTGGGAAGAACGGGACATGGGAGTCGTTGGGCGCGCGTTCAGTGCTGACCGATCAGAATGCGGTTCAGGCCGTAGATGCGGTCGAGCAGCAGCATCGCGCCGAGCGTCACGGCGATCACGAGCGCCGAGACGGACGCCATCATGGGATCGATCGATTCGGTCGCGTACATGTACATGCGCACCGGTAGCGTCACGGTCTGCGGCGCCGTCAGGAAGACCGACATCGTCAACTCGTCGAAGCTGTTGATGAACGCAAGCAGCCAGCCGCCGGTAATGCCGGGCAGAATCATCGGCATGGTCACGCGGCGAAAGGTGGTCCACGACCCGGCACCGAGCGAGGCCGCGGCGTTTTCGACGCTGCGGTCCAGCCCGCTGATCGACGCGAGCACGAGACGCATGATGAACGGCGTCACGACGATCATATGCGCGAAGACGAGTGCGCCGAACGAGCCGGTCACGCCCAGCATCGCAAAGAAGCGAAGCAGCGCGATACCGAGCACCAGCCCCGGAATCACCAGTGGCGAGAGCAGCAGACCGTTGAGAAAGTTGCGTCCCGGAAAGCGCGAGCGGCCGATGGCCAGTGCGGCGGGCAATGCCAGCGCGAGCGAGAGCGTGGCCGAGATGAACGCGAGCTTCAGACTGGTGAAGAACGACGCGACGAAATCGGGATAGTCGAGAATCGCGCGGAACCAGCGCAGCGAAATGCCTCGCGTGGGCAGCGAGAGTGTCTGCTCCGGCGTGAACGCGACCAGCACCACGATAATCATCGGGGCGAGCACAAAGAGAATGACGAGCGCATGAAACGCGAGCGCCAGAGGACTGTTTTTACGCATGATGGCGAATGAGTTCTGTTCTGCGGTGGCCTTAGCCCATGCTTCGCGAATAACGGCGATCGAGCACACGGTAGTACGTGAGCATCACGATCAGATTCGCCACGAGCAACAGCACGGCGATGGTGGCGCCCAGCGGCCAGTTCAGCGAACTGAGGAACTGGTCGTACACGGCCGTGGCCGCGACCTTCAAACGGCGTCCGCCCAGCAGGCTCGGAATGGCGAAGGCGCTGGCCGACAGGCCGAAGACCATCAGGCTGCCCGACAGAATCCCCGGCACGAGTTGCGGCAGCACGATACGGCGCAGTGTGGTCGCGGGCGAGGCCATGAGCGAGAGCGCGGCATTCTCCGTTTGCGGATCGAGGCGTTGCAGCGACGTCCATACCGGAATCACCATGAACGGCAGCATCACGTGCGCGAGCGCCACCACGATGGCGAAGTTCGTGTACTCCATCTTGTACGGCCCCATGCCGACCAGTTCGAACGCCTGATTGATCAGGCCGCCCGAACTCAGCAACATGCTCCAGCCGAACGCGCGCACCACGATCGACACGAGCAGCGGCGAGAGAATCACCAGTAGAAAGAGCGAGCGCCACGGATCGCCCATGCGCGAGAGTACGTAGGCTTCGAACGTCCCCACGACAGCGCAGATCGCCGTGACGGTGAGCGAGATGCCGAACGTGCGCAGGAAGATCGTGTGGAAGTACGCGTCGAACAGCACTTCCTTGTAGTTCTCGAACTGGAATGCGGCAATGGGACCGCTCGCCGGGTCGAACTGATAGAACGTGAGCGCGAGCGTCATGAGCAACGGAATGAGCACCAGCGCCACGAACAGCAGCATGGCCGGCGCGCTCATCACCCACATCGGCGCATAGGCCTGCCACGGCGCGCGCGCCGCCGGTGCGGCGCCGGTACGCGGGACTTGAAGCGTCTCAGCCATTGGCGCAAGCTCCCGCGGCAACGAAGCGCACCGCTTCCGCATGCCAGTCGAGGCCCACCGGCGAGCCTTCGTTGAGCGGCTCGCCGCCTTCGTTCTGACAACACACGAGCACCTCGCCGAGCGCGCTGTCCACACGGTACAGCCACTGGCTGCCGAGGAAGAAGCGGCTCGTCACGGTCGCCGGCAGACGACCCGCGGACGGCGCGCACAGACGGACCTTTTCAGGGCGCAGACACATGGTGATGGCGTCGCCGACCGCCATGCCGCGATCGCGCGGCGAGAGATCCGTAAGCGCGGCGCGCTGGGTCAATTGCGCGCCCAGATCGATATGCAGATGCTCTGCGTCGCGCGCGGCCACCCGGCCGGCCAGCATGTTGGCCTTGCCGATGAACTGCGAGACGAACGGTGTTTCCGGACGCTCGTACGCACGATAAGGCGTGTCGACCTGCGTAATACGGCCGGCCTCCATGACCACGACGCGGTCGCTGATCGACAGCGCTTCGGACTGATCGTGCGTGACCATGATCGTGGTCGTGCCGATCTTGCGCTGAATCGAACGCAGTTCGAACTGCATGTCCTCGCGCAATTTGGCGTCGAGGTTTGACATCGGTTCGTCGAGCAGCAGCACCGGCGGTGCGATTACCACGGCGCGCGCAATGGCCACGCGCTGGCGCTGACCGCCCGAGAGTTCGCGCGGATAGCGATGGCCGAGGGCGTCGAGTCGCACGAGCGCGAGCGCCTCGCGGATACGGTCCTGACGTTCTGCCTTGTCGACGCCGCGCATCTCCAGACCGAAGCCGACATTGTCCGCCACCGTCATATGCGGAAACAGCGCGTAGCTCTGGAACACAATGCCCAGACCGCGCTTGTTCGGGCGCATGTTCGTGATGTCGCGACCGTCGAGCGTGATGCGCCCGGTGGTGGCTTCAACGAAGCCCGCGATCATCTGCAACGTGGTGGTCTTACCGCAGCCCGACGGGCCGAGCAACGAGACGAACTCGCCCTTCTCCACCGAGAGATTGACGTTCGAGACGGCATTCAACTCGCCGAACGTCTTGGAAACATCCGTCAAAGTCAGAAAAGACATGGTCACTACCTTTGGGCACGCACGCGCCACATGAAATGCAATTGCCTCGAACAGTAGCGAGCCAAATTGCACGCCGCAAGATAACGATTCCATGAAACGAGATAAATTTTCAGATTATTTCGTTTGATGGAATATTAAACAGCGAGACGTGCACTTTTCTTTCGCGTCACCGTCTCGGGATAATCCCTAACTTATGACATTTATTGGCTATTTCCTCGGCTTCCAGAGTTTCGCGCCAGTTTCCAAGTCACAATGCCTTGCTGTAGTATTCCGTTTGACGGAATATTCGAGACCCTGATGAGCACCTCCGATTCATTAAGCCGCGCCGCAACGAAGGACGTGTCGCCGTCGGAATCCGCCGGCGCGGGCATTCTGCAACGCACTTTTGCCGTGATTCGCGCGCTGGGTGTCGCCAAACCCGGAGGCGAGCGCGTCACGCATATCGCCAAGGCCGTCGGCCTGAGTCAGGCGACGGTGCACCGGATCCTTCATGCGCTCATCGCCGAGCAGGTCGTGGAACAGGACGAGACGTCGAAGCTGTACCGGCTGAGCATCGATTTCTTCGCGATGGCCGCCCAGGCGGGTAATCCCAGCGGCATGCGCACGCTGTGCCGCCCCTCGTTGCTGCGCCTTTGCGCGAGTCTGGGCGACACGATCTTCCTGCTCGTGCGCAGCAGCTTCGACGCTGTCTGCCTCGACATGTGCGAAGGTCCCTTCCCCATTCGCTCGTTCACCGGCGATATCGGCGGGCGCGTGGCGCTGGGCGTCGGTCAGGGCAGTCTGGCAATCCTCGCGTTCCTGCCGGAGGCCGAGCGCGAGGAGATCATTCGCTTCAATGTGCCGCGCCTGCGCGGTTACGGGGTGCTCGACGAAGTCTATCTGCGCACCGAGATCGAGCGGGTACGCCAGTTGGGCTATGCAGGCAGTAACAGCGGCGTGCTCGACGGCATGGCCGGTGTGGCCGTGCCGGTGTTCGATCGCACCGGCCACGCGGTCGCTGCGTTGAGCGTGGGCACACTGGCCGCGCGGCTGTCGCAGGACCGTCTGCCGATGGTGGTGGAGTTGCTCAGACGTCAGGCCGAAGTCATCGGCCCGCAGACCAATCCGTTCGATGTGGCGATGCGCCGCCCCATGCACGGACTCACACGGGCGCTGACGACCGAACCGCTGGCCTGAATGTGTCTGTTTCACGGCGCCCGGCGGTCGACTTCCGATCGCGGCCTGCGCAGCGTCGCGCAGTCCCGGGCGAATGGAGATGAGGACAGGGACGGAGACCGGGAGGGGGACCGGGATGGGGACCGGACTGGGACGAACGCATGAAATACTGCGCTCACATCTGATCCGGCACGCGCTCCCCGCACCGTGCCGTTTGCACGGCCCGCAGCTGACCCTGCGGGCCGCCTTTTTCGGCACTCGCCCGCCGCGCGATCATGGAACGCCCGATGGCGTGCGAGTGGCGCCAACAGCGTCCGGGCGTCGGGTTTGCCAAGTGGCGCCGGGCGCGGCAGAATTGACAGCGTTGCCGACGTCTTCGATCGGGAGTCGACCTGGTTGCGTAGCCGGTCGCCATCGATGCCGCCGGCACTGCTGCCGTCCACCCGCTGGCCGCTGCCCAACCATCGCGACATGACTGCATCCAATGCCCGTTCACCCGAATCACCCGGTCCACACGATTCATACGGTTCGCCAGGTCGATCCGGTCTTGACGACGCCCGCCCGCGTCAGCCCCGTGTGATGCCCTCCCCGCCTGCCCGCACCTCCGGCATGTTCGGCGTGGGGCTCGACGAGGCCGAGCGCCTCGCCGCCCTTCGCCGCTACGAGATTCTGGACACGCCGCCCGAGCCCGCCTTCGAGCGCATCGTGCGGCTTGCGTCGTATGTGATGGGAGTCCCCATCTCGCTGATTTCGCTGATCGACGAGTCGCGTCAGTGGTTCAAGTCGAAGCGCGGCATCAATGCCACACAGACGCCGCGCTCGATGGCCTTCTGCACGCACGCCATTCTTGGCGACGACGTGCTCGTCGTGCCGGATGCCCGTGCCGACCGGCGCTTCGCCGACAATCCGCTGGTGACCGGCGATCCGAACATCCGTTTCTATGCGGGCGCGCCATTGCGCACGCCCGAGGGCCATCGGCTGGGCACCTTGTGCGTCATCGACCGCCGTCCCCACGATCTGGACGACGAAAAACGCGGCCTGCTCGCGGACCTGTCGGCCCTCGTGGTGGACGAACTGGAATTGCGACGCGTGAACCGGGTCCTGGGTGACATGGCGATGCGCGACGGCCTGACCGGCCTGCTCAACCGACGCGCCTTCCTGATGCAGGCCGATCGCCTGTTCGTCGCTGCGCGCGCGCAGCAGCGCCGCCTGTCGGTCCTCATGCTCGACATCGATCATTTCAAGGTCATCAACGATACGTGGGGACATGCCATCGGCGATCGCGTCATCGTGGAGCTGACGCTGGTCTTGCGGGCCGCGCTGCGCAAGAGTACTGTGATCGGCCGTCTGGGCGGCGAGGAGTTCGCCGTGCTGCTGCCCGAGACCGACGCACAACGTGCCGTGCAGGCCGCGGAGCGCCTGCTCGCCGCGATTGGCGATGCGAGCGTGCCGGGCCCGAACGGAGCTGCCGGACCGGTGCGCTTCTCCGCCAGCGTGGGGGTGGGCAGCCTCGGCTCCGACGACGCCGATTTCGGCACCCTGCTGCAACGCGCCGACCGGGCGCTTTATGCGGCAAAGCAGGCCGGCCGCAATCGCGTGGCCGTGCTGTGACATCCATCCGGTATTGACACGGGCGCAAAGCAATGGGCAAGAGCCGACTCGAAGCGTTCAGCGATGGCGTGATCGCCATCATCATCACGATCATGGTGCTGGAGATGAAAGCACCGCACGGCAGCGAACTGGCCGACCTGATTCCCGTCGCCCCGACCTTCCTGACCTACATTCTCAGCTACATATACGTGGGCCTTTACTGGAACAACCATCACCACCTTTTTCAGGTCGTGCAGCGGGTATCCGGCGGTGTGCTCTGGGCCAACCTGCATCTGCTGTTCTGGCTGTCGCTGATTCCGTTCGTCACCCACTGGCTCGGCGACAATCACTTCACCGCCTGGCCGACGGCGCTCTACGGCGTGGTGCTGTGCATGGCAGCCATCGCTCACTTCATTCTGTCGCGCGCGCTGCTGGCCGTTCACGACGGCAGCAACAAGAAGTTGGCGGCCGCGCTCGGGCGCGACTACAAAGGCAAGCTCTCGGTCGTGGTATATGCCATGGCCATTGTGCTGGCATTCGTGGTCCCGGCCATCTCGCTGGCGCTCTATGCGCTAATGGCTGCCGTGTGGCTGATTCCGGATCGGCGCCTCGAACACGTGATCGACGCCTGAGCCGCGGCGGGCCGGGCATGGCGCGACCGACGGCCGGCGACGCGCGAAACCTGCGACCTCGCGCCGGTTGCACAGCAAGGCGCCAGGTCGAACGATGTTAGTCGACGCGCCTCGGCTTTTTACGTAGTATCCGCCCCACTATGCAAAACCTGACCTTTGAACTGACGGGCGAATTCGTCGCCCTTAACGACCTGCTCAAGCTCACCGGCGTCGTCGACTCGGGCGGTGCGGGCAAAGTGCTGGTGGCCAACGGCGACGTCACGGTCGACGGCCAGCTCGAAACCCGCAAGACCTGCAAGATCCGCGCGGGTCAGACGGTCGCCGTAGGCGGCATCCGCATTCGCGTCAAAGGCGCTTGAGCGCGGCGAACGCCGCCAATACCGTCAGACATCCGCTTTTCCTTCATCGCTTCGTCTGTTTTCGCTTCGTCTGTTTCCGCTGCCCGGCAGCGCATCGGCGTCCGATGCTCTCCCGGTTTCTCCCATGTGAGCCTGCCCTCGCAGGTCGCTATACTTGAAAGCGATTTTGGCGTGTCTGTCCCCGTCACACCCGACAATGTCCGCAGGACATCCGAGGAGGCCCTTGCGATGGTCGTGCCCGGTTCACCGTCCGCCGCAGGCGCCACACCGGCACCGGGGCGCGAAGCGCTGCTCGAAGCCCTCGACCGCTCGCTGGGCACCCTCACGCTTACGCCTGACGGCACGGTCATCGACGTCAACGACAAGTTTCTCGGCGTCTTCGGCTACACCCGCGACGAACTGATCGGCCAGCGCCATGCCATGCTGTGCGATCCGCTGGACGCCACGTGCGGTGACGCGCTGGCGCAGGTCGTCGGCACCGGACGTGCACATACCGGTCAGGTCAAACGCGTCCGGCGCGACGGCAGCGTCGTCTGGCTCGAAGCCACTTACAACCCTGTGTTCGACGCCGCGGGCCAACTCGCTTTCGTGATCAAGTTCGCCGTGGACGTGACGGCACGCGTGGCACGTCAGGCCGCCGACGACGCGCGCATGCATCTGCTCTCGCTCGGTGTGGACGAGACGGACAACGCCGTGCTCATCACCGACGCGCAGGGCAGCGTGCGCTACGTGAACGCAGGCTTCACACGCATGCTCGGCTACGCGGCGAGCGAAGTGATCGGCAAATCGGCCCATGCGCCATTCGATGAGACGTCGCTCGACGAATTCGCCGACGCCGCCGCCGTCGATATCAAACAGGCCCTCTCCGGATGCCTCGTCCGCGCACGCGACGGCCGCAGTTGTCACTGCGAAGTGCTCGTGCGCACCGCCCAGCGTCAAGCGCTGTGGGTCTCGGTGGTCACGAATCCGATTCTCGATGCGCACGGCAAGCTCGTGAATGCCGTGGTGCTGTTCACCGACATCACGCAGTCCAAGATTCAGGAAGTGCTGCAACACAAAGCGCTGGCCGCGATGGTGCGCGACGCCCCGCTCGTTGAGGTGCTCACGCTCGTGTGTCGCGAACTGGAGCAGATCGCCCCCGAGGTGATGGCGTCCGTGGTACGGGTGGACGCGCAAGGCAAGTTGCGCCCGCAGGCGGGGCCGAGTTTGCCAGCGCAATATCATCAGAGCGTCGATGGCGTGGCCATCGGCCCGAACGTGGGCACCTGCGGCACGGCGGCATTTCTCGCCCGGCCGGTCATCGTTACCGACATCGCGAACGACCCGCGCTGGGCAGGCTTTCGCGAGATGGCGGCCGAGTTCGGCCTCGCAGCGTCATGGGCAATGCCCATCATCGCCAACGATGGACGAGTGCTCGGCGTGCTCGCGTTCTATTACCGCACGGTGCGCGGCCCGGACGCGCTTCACGAGCGGCTGGTCGACGTGTGCGTGCATCTGTGCAAGCTCGCCTTCGAGCGCGACGAGTCTCGCACACGCATCCGTCAGTTGGCGTTCTCGGACAGCCTGACCGGCCTGCCCAACCGCAGCATGCTCGGCGTGCTCGCAGCGCAGGCCATCGCCAGTGCAACCGAATTGGGCACGCGCATGGCGGTCATCTTCATCGATCTGGATCGATTCAAGCAGGTCAACGACTCGCTCGGCCATCAGGCAGGCGACGTGCTGCTGCGCACGATTGCCCAGCGCCTGCGCCGCTCGCTCAGAGGCGCGGATATCGTTGCGCGACTCTCGGGCGACGAGTTCGTGGCCGTACTCACCGAGTGCGACCCGGAGCGCCTGGACATCGCCATCGAACGCATGCGCAGCGCACTCACCGCGCCTTGCCAGATCAATGGCGTGACGCTGGTGCCCTCGGGCAGTTTCGGCATCAGCCTGTTTCCCAATCACGGCCGGGAGTTCGACATTCTGCTGCAACACGCCGATATGGCGATGTATCAGGCGAAGATGACGAGCCCGGGCAGCGTGCGTTTCTACAACGAAGACATGAACATCCACGCGCAGGAGCGGCTCGAACTCGAAACCGCACTGCGCGACGCCCTGCGTCTTGGCAAACTTCAATTGTTCTATCAGCCGCAAATCAATTTGCTGGACGATTCGATGTACGGCGCGGAAGCGCTCGCCCGCTGGCGACATCCGCAGTACGGCGACGTACCGCCGTCGCGCTTCATCGCGCTCGCCGAGGAGTGCGGGCTGATCGGGGAACTGGGGGCGTGGACGTTGCGCGAGTCGTGCCGTCAGCTGGCTGACTGGCGCAGGCGCGGCGTGGGCATCGGCAATGTGTCCGTCAATCTCTCGCCGACCAACTTCCACGATCACGACCTGCCTCACATCATTGCCGAAGCGTTGGCCGATCACGAATTGCCGCCGTCGTGTCTGGCAATCGAGATCACGGAAAGCGTGTTGATGGATCACAACCCGAGCACGCTGCGCATCATCGAAGAAGTCCACAACATGGGCGTGCGCCTGTCGATGGACGATTTCGGCACCGGGTATTCGAGCCTGGGATATTTGCGGCGTCTACCGGTCTGCGAACTGAAGCTCGACCGCAGCTTCGTGCATGACATCACGCGCGACGAAACGGTACGCGCGCTGACCAGCGCGATCATCAGCATTGGTCGCAACCTGCACCTCACCGTCGTGGCCGAAGGCGTGGAAGACGAAGCGCAGCGCGATTTGCTGCTGGCACAGGGTTATCGGGTCGCGCAAGGGTATCTGTTCTCTGCGGCACTTTCGAGCGGCGATCTGGAGCGCTGGCTCGACCAGTGGTCCGCGCGTCGCCAGACGCCCCGGCCCATTCGCTCCTGAATCACGGCGCCAGTCCCAGTTCCAACTGATGCAGCGCCGTTTCGATGGCCTGGCTTTGCTCGCCGTTGAGGGCGTCGGCCGCCACGCTCGTCTCGCGACGGTAGATCATCTCGCCATAGACGTTCGCCAACGCACGCGCCGACGGACACAGCGACAGGTTGCTGTCGGCGGCCTGATGACGGGTCCAGTAGTTGATCGCCTGTTCGATGTCGGCGATGGAGTAATTGGCTTTCATGGAATGTCTGTCTCGCCGTGGAGTGAATTACTGTAATTATATACAGTATTCGGGGAATCGGAGAACGCCTCGTGAAGGCATGACATTTGGCTGCGCCTTGCGCCTGCTTCGGTCCATTCTCGGGCGCACGTTTCGGAACTGCAACACTTCACGCGGGAAAGATTCGAGCGCCGCCCGCCCGCTGTCGCGTCTCCCCGGCGGCCTTGGGCCTGGTCCTGCACGACGTGACGTCGTGAGCGACGGGCCACCACGTTTGCTATGCTGCGGCTTTCGCGTGCCACTCCCACCGGGAGGCCTCGCGCACATCGTCTTTTGAAGAATCGTAATGTCCGCCAAAACCCCAGAGTCTCGGAACACCGCCAACCGGCAAGACGCCAAACCGGCCGCCGTCGATGTCACCCCTCCGCCGCCGGGCGCCATCCCGCTCGCATGGATCGGCCTGCTGGCGGCAGCGGCGTGGGTGCTCAAGAGCCCGAACCCCACGTGGGGTGTCGGCGTGCTGTGTCTTTGTGCGGGACTGATTTCGTCGTTCGGCGCACGCCGTCGTGGCCGCGCACCATGGCCCGCGTTTTTTACGGGATTGCTGCCCGTGGGCGTCGCCCTCTTCTTTGCGCTGCTCATGCTGCGTCCACTGCTTCGATAACGCGCCACATGCGAGTCACGGCGCCGACATCGAACCGGACTCGCATCGCCCCCATGAGTTACCCACAGGTTCTGTGGATAACCCACTGGATAACCCGGCAGCACCCCGTCAAAATGCCCGCCGTTACAGGCTGTCAAGAGGATTGCCCGTTTCAGCATCAAGATGCGAAAAATTTATTGCGCTTGACGTTTTGCCTCGCTTCTGTGCGGAATCGTTCCGGCGTTGATATCGTACGCGGCCACCCAGGACGACGAAAACAAGGCACCCCGGATGGCGCGCGACCGGGGGGCGATTGGCCTCGCCCCTGTCCGGCACCGCGTGCACGCCAGGGTTCGCAGTGTCGGGGAATCGGCCTATGATGGAGTCATGCGACACCTCGCGAAGGAGAATGTCTCGTATGACCCAGTCCGACAAGCCGTCCGTCAGCCCCTCGTCCACCAATTCCCAAAACGACGCAACCGGCACGCCAGTGACAGAAGCGGAGCGCGTCCATCTGGACGAACTGCTTGCGCGCCACTCGGTCACGGATACCGTTGACCGCGCGTCTGTCATCGATCTGATCAACCGGTTGCGCGAGCCCGACGTGAAGACGTCCGACGACCGCGATCGTGTGGTCAAGGAGAGCCGGTTGTGGAAAGAGGTCTCGCACCGCGACACCGCCATGTCCTTGCTCAATTCCCTGGCTCAGATGGCGCCGATCTTCCTGAACCAGATCCACTGGTGATGCCTGCCGCGCCGGCCGTCGCCGGCGCGCCTCACAGCTCGTAAGCGGGACGGTGTCGTGCGCGTGCCTTACAATGCGGGTCGCTCAAGTTTTCCCTTTGAACCGACATCATGACCACCACGCTGGACACCCCGACCGAATTCAAAAGCTGGATCTGCCTGATTTGCGGCTGGATTTATAACGAAGCCGAAGGCGCACCGGACGATGGCCTCGCGCCCGGCACCCGTTGGGCGGACGTTCCCGCCGATTGGCGCTGCCCGGAATGCGATGTTTCCAAGGAAGATTTCGCGTTATCGGAGTTTTGAGGCGAGGCCCCGGCCATGACCGGGGATCGCCATGGGATAGACGAGCGGCCGCGCCGCGAACGATTCGGATTGCAGGCGTGACCTCAGTGCTGCCAGCCCCATCCACGGCCGCGCCCGTGCCAGCCGCGGCCGTAACCCCCGCCGTAACCCCCGCCGTAATACCCGCCGTAATACCCGCCCGACACACCGAACGTCACCACCGGTGCAGGCGCCACCGCGTAGCCCGGCGCGTAGTAGCCTGGGGCGTAGTCGTATCCGTTGTAATAGCTGCCGCCGTACGCAGGCGCACCATAAGGCACTGCCACACAGCCTGCCAGCGACATGGCGACGGCTGCGCCGCCCGCCAGCATCAGAATGCGTTTCACGATGAGGTCTCCCGCACGAACCGTTCGAATCGGCGAGGCGCCGAACGACGCGTCCGACGCGGCGCATGCTGCCTCACCTGCTTGGTCCGTTAGACATGGAAGTTCACGCGAAATGCGGTGAAGGGATGCGCTCTTTGGTTACCAAACGTGACATTGGTAACGGCGGCGAAATCCTGCGCCGCCCTCAGAAGACCCAGCAGCGGTCGCGCCCCGCGCGCTTGGCGCGATACAGCGCCATGTCGGCACGCTCGACCATGTTCATCGGCGAATCCGTGTCCTGCCACTCCGTAATACCGAAGCTCGCCGAGAAACGCAGCGGCGGCTCGCTGCCTTCGAGCGATTCGCGTTTGCAACGCTCGCGAATCCGGTCCGCCACGCGCAGGGCATCGCGCTCGCTTGCTCCTGGCAGCAGAATCGCAAACTCTTCGCCGCCGATACGGCCGATCAGATCGTCGCCCCGCAGCGTCGACGAGCAGACGAGTACAAAGCGGCACAGCACCTGATCGCCGATGGCATGCCCGTACGTATCGTTGATCGACTTGAAGTGATCGAGGTCGGCCACGATCAGGCTCATCGGCTCGTTCTTGCGCTGGGCGGCTTCGAGCAGTTGATCGAAGCGATGGAAGAAGTAGCGGCGGGTGAGACTGCCCGTGAGTTCATCGTAGCTTGCTTCGAACGCCAACTGGTTGTTCGCCGCGCGCAGTTCCTCGTTCGACTGACGTACCTCCCGGTGCTGCGCGCGCTCACGCCAATACGTCCAGCCGGCAAGCGCCACGATCACCACACCACCGAGATACAGCAAGAAGCACAGCGCCAGATCCTTGGCATGCTGGCGGGTGAGCGCGTCCCACGCGTCGACATTCTCCACGGCATAGACAACCAGATCGTTGCTCGAACTGGGGCGCGACGCGATCACGAACGGCTTGTGAAGATCGCTGAACTCCGTCATCCGGTCGAGCAGCTCCTGCGGCACCCAGGCATTGGAGCGCCCCGGCGCACGCTTGAATTGCGAGATCGGCATGCGCGCGAAATCGTGCCGCTGATACAGCGCGAGACGTTCGGCATCGGAGAGCGATCCGAGCTTGCCGTCGAGCATGAAGCGATTCTCGAAGCGCGGATCGTTGGCCATGATGACCACGCCATTGCCATCGGTAATGAACGACTCGCCGCTGCCGACCCAATGACGCAGACGTGTGAGTCCGATCTTGGTCATCACCACGCCGATCAGGGCGCCGTCGCGGTACATGGGTGCGCTGAAGTAGAGGCCGGGCGCCTGCTGCTCCCAACCGGCGGCATAGCTCTCGAAGCGCTCGCCGAGCAACGCATGAGTGACGTACGGCATGTCGGCCACGGACTGACCGACGGGCGACGGCGTGTCGCGGTAGTTGCTCGCCGCCACGCAAACGCCCCGCGCGTCGATCACCCATACCCGGTCCACACCGAAGTAGCCTTGTGCGCCGCGCAGGAATTCGTTGGCTCGCTGCGTGACTTCCGCCCCCGCGGATCGGGCAGCGGCGTCCGGCAGGACGTCACGCAGCAAGTCCACTTCGGCCAGCGTCGAGGGAATCGCACGGACCATGGACAGGTCCGTGTTGATGGCGTGAACCATGCCGTCGGCCACGCGATCGGCCACGGTCTGCCCGGCCTCGACACTCTGCGCAAGCTTGTCTCCAACCAGTGACGTGGCCGTGCGGTCGGCGGCAACCCAGCAGGCGACCAGCACGCCGGCCGAGACACAGGCGGCATAAAGCCAATGCCTTATCCTCATCCGAAAATCAAACGCTCGTTCTATTATTTTTCACTTATTACGTTGGCGAAGTATCCGCGTCGTTCAAGTCGCGTTTCTGTCACTTCCCCGGACAGAACTTCTGGTCGCGACCGGCATTCGTCGTGCCGGCGAATTCCCGCCAATTCCGGTCTGCGCGTCGAACACTATCCCTCGTTTCCGATCCCCGGCCTGTCGCGCCCCGCGCCTTCGGATCCCTGTCGCCACGCCATTGTCCACCCCGACAATGGCAGGCTGTTGACAGCCTGTCGCCCCTACCCCGATCTGGTGCCGGGTGAGATCCAACGAGCATCCGTTCATACGGTTTTCATCGTTCCCGAGAACCAGGTGATTCTATAGTACTCCGACGGTGCCGCCGCATGAAAACCATCAAATAATCGATAGACGCTCAATTTCTATTTAACGTATTAACTAGGCCGATTTGATGTTTATCATTTGCATCTTTTTTATCGGCAAATGCCAAATCGGGCAATTAGCGAATCCAGTTGTTCGATTTCCACCGGACGGGAAAATAAATAGCCCTGCGCACTGAGGGGTACGAAATGCCGCAGCCAATCCAGCTGACGGTCGTTCTCTACGCCTTCGACAATCAGATCGATGCCCAGCGAGCGCGCAATATTCACAATGTTGGAAATCATGAGACACGAACGCGACGAATCGGGAATCGATTCGACAAACGAGCGATCCACTTTCAGTGTGTCGACGGGAAAACGCGTCAGATAGGACAACGATGAGTATCCGGTGCCGAAATCGTCGAGCGCAATGCGCAATCCGGCGCGCTTGAATTGTTCGATCTTCATTTCGACGAGAGCCGGATTCTTGACCATCACCGATTCGGTGATTTCCAGTTCGAGCCGATGCGGCTCGATGGCATATGCCTTGACCAGTCGCTCGACGAGTTCGCCAATGTCTCCGCGCCAGAACTGCACCGACGACACGTTCACCGCCAGACGCAGCGAACCCATCGGCGTATCGCGCCAGGCGACCAGCTGACGGCACGCCTGGGTCAACGCGAACTCGCCAATGGCCACGATCTGACCGGTGGTCTCGGCCAGCGGAATGAATTCGCCCGCGCTCAGCACGCCCCGCTCGGGATGACGCCAGCGAATCAGCGCCTCCATGCCGCACACGCAATCGCGGCCGAGCGAGATGATAGGTTGATACGCGAGGAAAAACTCTCCGTTGGCCAGCGCCTGCTCCATCTCTCGTTCCCAGACGACAAGCTGATGCGCCTGATGCGTCATTTGCTGCGTGTAGACGCGCACGACACTCTTGCCCGCCTCCTTCGCCGAGTACATTGCCAGATCCGCCTTTTTGATGAGATCGGCTTCGGTCTCCTCCGGCTTCGTCCAGAACGTCACGCCAATGCTGGCATGCAAAGCGAACGACGTACCGTCGGCCACCATCGGCGCCTTGAGGGCCGCAAGCAGCGTCTCGCCCAACGGTTCGGCCTGCTCGGGTGCTCCATCGCCTTCGAGCAGAACCATGAATTCGTCGCCGGCAAACCGGGCGAGCATCGCGCTGGCCGGCATGCGCGGAATGAACCGCTCTGAGACCTGGCGGATGATCTCGTCGCCCTGCGTATGACCGAGCGTGTCGTTCACGCTCTTGAAGTTGTCCAGATCGATGTGCAACAACGCGACTTTGCCAAGTCGATCCGGGTTCGCCAGCGCGCGGCGCAGCGACTCCATGAGGGCGTAGCGATTGGGCAGCCCCGTCAGCGCGTCGAAGGAGATCAGTCGCGTGAGTTGTTGATCCCGGCCGATCAGGCGTTGCATCAGGTACGCGATGAGCGCGAAAAACACCACCAGCGCGACCGAGATGAAGGTCGCCATCGTCAGATAGACGCGCTCCACATGCCGATACTCGGATAGCTCCTCGTCCAGCGACAATCCCACCTGCACAGCAAGCGGATAGTCCCGCAAATGACGATACGCGACCACACGCTCGACGCCGTCGATCGGATCGCGCTGCAAACCGGAGCTACGTTGCTCGTCCGTGAACGGCGGCAATTCACCCGTGCCGGTGATGGCAACGCTGGCGCCGGTGCTGCGCGCGAGCAACGCCCCGTCGTCCGCAATGACGGCGATCTGGCCGTACTGCCCGAGCACGGCATTCGTATAGAAATCGGAAGTGAAGTAGCTCGGTTCCTGGGACACCACGACCACGCCGGCGAAGGTGCCGTCGGGATTGTTCAGACGCCGGCTGAACTGGAGCACCCATTTGCGCGACACGCGGCCGAAGACCGGGTGACTGATGTACAGGCCGTCGCTCTCGTGGTCCAGATGAACGCGAAAATGTTCGCGGTCCGCGATGCTCACTCCCGAGCCGCCAGGCATCGTCGCGGCAATGACGTTGCCTTTGGCGTCTGCAATGCTCACAAGCACCATGAAGCGCTCGGCAACGATTCCCTGGGCCAGCGTCTGCCTCAGATCAAAGTCACCGCGGCTTCGCTCGTACTCGTACTTCACGAAACGGGTGATCTGATCGACCTGGCGAATGGCGCGCAGGGTCTGTTGTTCCAGCGCGGTGGAGACAGTCGATGCCGATGCCGCCGTGTCGCGAAGAATTGCCTTGTACTCGATGGAGATGCGCCAGAGCACGGCCGTCCAGAGGAGGACCAGAATCAGGAGACCGAAAATCAGGATTGCGACGATGGAGCGATAGGAGGTCGCCCAACGTCCGCGCCGCACTCCCGTCATGCTCGGTTCCGCCATAGGTCGAGATCCTTTCAGCCCTCGCGCCCCCGCGCGATAAGGTCGGTATTGGCCCGTCTGTCAAGAGGATCCAGGAGACGTCACTGACGGACGTCATGGTTTCCGGCAAGTGTAAGGCAATCCCCGCGCCCCCGGAAGTCGTCCGACGTCGGCTCAATCCCGGGATGTACGAACTTCATCGTGCCGGGCGCGCGCGATCCCGCCTCTCGGCGTGCCATATCTCGGATTACGGAAGTTTCGGCCACCCCCGCATTAGGAAAATCCCGAGGTCCGTGGGCACAGGCGAAATCCGTGAGGAATGGCATGCAAAAGACCACGGGACGCACCACGGGCGCTTCCCGTTCAGGACTTGAGGAGATCGATGATGGATTCGAGGCGGCGACGCAGGTCGCCCACGTCGAGCGCCCCGTCGCCCGGTTCGCCGGACATGGCGTCGCCCGGCTGAGCGGTCGCGCCGGAGGCCCGGGCACCGCGCGGTGTGTCGGCCTCCAGCCGATTACGGGCGCCATTGATGGTAAAGCCCTGCTCGTAGAGCAGTTCCCGGATACGCCGGATCAGCAGGACTTCGTGGTGTTGGTAGTACCGCCGGTTGCCCCGCCGCTTGACCGGGCGCAATTGCGTGAATTCTTGCTCCCAATAGCGCAGCACATGCGGCTTGACACCACATAGCTCGCTCACTTCACCGATGGTGAAGTAACGCTTGGCGGGAATCGGCGGCAAGGCAACGTGATCCATCGCGGCGTTAGCGGAATGGGACGACGGTTAAATTGCGGACGAAAAACCAACGGCCGCCACAGAATGCGGCGGCCGGGAATTACTTGCTCAGTACGCCAGACTCGACCATCGACTTGAGCTTTTGGCTGGCGTGGAAGGTAACGACGCGACGCGCAGCGATCGGAATGGCTTCACCGGTCTTCGGATTCCGCCCCGGCCGTTGCGGCTTGTCGCGCAACTGGAAGTTACCGAAGCCCGACAGCTTGACACTGTCGCCGGACTCGAGAGCGTCGCGAATCGATTCGAAAAACGCTTCGACCATGTCCTTCGCTTCACGCTTGTTCAGGCCAACGTGCTCGAACAGCAACTCCGCCAGTTCGGCCTTGGTCAGCGTCGGCGCCTCGGTCGAGACCTCGTTCACTTCGCTGCGACCCAGCGCAATGCGCTGTGCCGCGAGCATGGCTTCAAATTCACCAGGATTCATTTCGTTCATACGTCCCACGCGATGGCGATGACAGTGCGATAACCCACTCGCACCCGGATTTTTACTGGGCGTTAGGCGCGCAAGCGTGCACCAAACCCTTCTACCCGTTGTACCAGTGCGTTAATGGCGCCCTGGACCGTCTCGTCCTGCAACGTACCCGAGGGGTCTTGCAGAGTAACACGAAACGCCACGCTTTTGTCCTGCGCTCCCAGGGAGCCCGACGTGGCGCCAGCCTTGGGCCGGAACTCGTCGAACAGGCGCACCGATTGCACCACGCTGCATGCCGGATCGTCGTCGCGCGCGGCAAGCATCGCATCGAGCAACACTTGCACCGGCTGCGACTGATCGACCACCAGCGCGATGTCGCGCGTGACTGGCGGGAACTTGGAAATGTCCTCGTAGCTCGCGACGTCACGGCCGAACAGTGCTTCGGCTTCAATCTCAAACAACACCGGTGCCTGCGGCAGATCGTACTTCTGCTGCCAACGCGGATGCAGTTCGCCGATGAAGCCCACACGCTTGCCATCGATTTCGATCGCCGCACTGCGTCCCGGGTGCAACGCCGGATGCTCCGCCTTCACGAAGCGCGCCGTGCGCGGCGCCAGCAACGCTTCCAGATCGCCCTTCACATCGAAGAAGTCGACCTGACGCGCAGCCGCGCCCCACTGCTCTTCGAGCACCGGACCATACGCCAGCGCAGCGACGGTCACCGGCTGACGATAGCCGCCCACACTCAGCTCGCCCGACGCCACCGTATTGTCACGGCGATACGTGCGACCGATTTCGAACACACGAACGCGCGAGGCCTTGCGATTCAGGTTGTAACGCGTGGTCGCGATCAGGCTGCCGATGAGCGTCGAGCGCATCACGGCGAGATGACTCGCGATCGGGTTCAGCAACTTTATCGGATTGTCGTTGCCGGCAAAGTCCGTTTCCCATTCCACGTCGACGAAGCTGAAACCGACCGTCTCGTGATAGTCACGCGCCGCCACGGCGTGGCGCACCGCGTGTTGCGAGCGGCGGCCTTCGTGCGTCGGACGCATTTCGCTCGCCGCCACCGGCGGATTGGCCGGAATGCGATCGAAACCGTAAATGCGCGCGATTTCTTCAATCAGGTCCTCTTCGATCTCGATATCGAAGCGGTAGGACGGCGGCGTCACTTCGAACACGCCATCGTTGAGCGTGAACGGCAGACCGAGACGCGTAAAGATGGCGCTCATTTCCTGCTCGGAAACCGGCACGCCCAAAATCTTGACGGCCCGCGTCACACGCATCTTCACCGGCTGACGCTCAGGTAGCTTCGCGACCAGGTCTTCCAGCGGACCGGCCTGTCCGCCGCAAATCTCGAGGACCAGTTGCGTGGCGCGCTCGAGGGCGCGTACGTTTGCGGCGAAATCGACGCCACGCTCGAAGCGATGCGATGCGTCGCTCGTGAAGTTGTACTTGCGTGCCCGGCCCTGGACCGCCTGCGGGAAGAAGAATGCACCTTCCAGGAAGATGTTCTGCGTCTCGAGTCCCGCCTTCGTCGAGTCGCCGCCCATAATGCCGGCGAGACCGATCGGACCGCTCGCGTCCGTGATGGCGAGCGTGCTTTCGTCGAGCGTCACGGTCTGCTCGTTGAGCAGCTTGAGTGTCTCCCCGGCACGGGCGAAACGCACGTCGATGCCGCCTTGCAGACGGTTCAGATCGTAGACGTGCAAGGGCTGGCCCAATTCGAGCATCACGTAGTTGGTGATGTCGACGAGCGCCGAGATACTGCGTTGACCGGCACGCTCGAGGCGCTCCACCATCCAGCGCGGCGACGGCGCTGCGGCGTTCACATTACGAATGATGCGACCACCGAAGCGTCCACACCCCTCCGGCGAGCTGATACGCACCGGCAGCGTGTCGGCGATGGTGGCGGGCTGGGCGCCCTGCCCCGGCAGATCCTTGAGCGGTGCACCGGTAATGGCCGCGACTTCACGCGCGACGCCGAGCAGCGACAGGCAGTCCGCCTTGTTCGGCGTGAGCTTGACGACGAACACCGTATCGTCGAGATCGAGATACTCGCGAATGTTCATGCCCACCGGTGCGTCTTCCGGCAGGATCATCAGACCGGCGTGGTCGTCCGAGAGCTTGAGTTCACGCGCCGAGCACAGCATGCCGAAGCTTTGAACGCCGCGCAGCTTGCCAATCTTGATCTGGAACGGTGCACCGCCCGCCTCCGCCGGCGGCAGTGCCGCGCCCACCGTGGCGCACGGCACCTTGATGCCGGGCGCCACGTTCGGCGCGCCACACACGATGGTGAGCGTCTCGCCCGTGCCGGCGTCGACCTGGCAGACATTCAGACGGTCGGCGTCCGGGTGACGGACGACTTCGAGCACCTTGGCCACAACCACACCGGTAAACGGCGGGGCGACCGGGTCGGTTTCCTCGACTTCCAGCCCGGACATCGTCAGGGCATGCGCCAACGCGTCCGTCGACAAATCCGGGTCGACCAAGGTACGCAGCCACGATTCAGAGAATTGCATGGATCAGTTCGCTCGCAGTTAAGTCTTCACTTCCGGGGGCCCAGCGGCAGCGGCTTTGCGCGCCAGCCAGGAACTACCGGCATCGATTACATGAATTGGCGCAGGAAGCGCAGGTCGTTCTCATAGAACAGGCGCAAATCCTGAACGCCGTAGCGCAGCATCGTCAGACGCTCCAGCCCCGAGCCGAAGGCAAAGCCGATGTAGCGCTCGGGGTCGAGCCCCATATTACGGATCACCGTGGGATGCACCTGACCCGAGCCCGAGATTTCCAGCCACTTGCCGGCGTTCTTGCCGGTCTCGAACTGCATGTCGATCTCGGCGGACGGCTCGGTGAACGGGAAGTACGACGGGCGGAAACGCACCTGAATGTCGTCGCGCTCGAAGAACTTGCGCAGGAAGTCGGTGTACACGCCCTTCAGATCGGCAAAGCTGATGTCTTCGGCAATCCAGAGACCTTCGACCTGATGGAACATCGGCGAATGGGTAGCATCGGAGTCGACGCGATACGTACGGCCCGGCGCGATCACCTTGATCGGCGGCTTGTTCATGCGGGCGTAACGCACCTGCATTGGGCTAGTGTGCGTGCGCAGCAGCAAAGGCTTGCCGGCGTCGTCGTTGCCTTCGACGTAGAAAGTGTCCTGCATCGAACGCGCCGGGTGGTTCTCCGGGCTGTTCAACGCCGTAAAGTTGAACCAATCGGTTTCGATTTCGGGGCCGTCGGCCACGTCGAAACCGATGGAGCGGAAAATCTGTTCAACGCGCTCCCAGGTGGTGAGCACGGGGTGCAGGCTGCCTGCGCCCAGGCCGCGGCCGGGCAACGTGACATCGATCGCCTCGGCGGACAGGCGCGCATCGAGCAGCGCATCGGCCATGGCCTGACGTCGCGCCTGCAAGGCGCCTTCGATCTGTTGCTTGGCCGCATTGATCCGCGCGCCTTCGGTCTTGCGCGCTTCGGGATCGAGCTTGCCGAGGCCCTTGAGCAACTCGGTCAGCTGGCCGGTCTTTCCGAGAAAGCGGGCTTTCTCGTTTTCCAGCGCGGCGGCGTCGGGAGCGGCGGCGAACGCACGCTGCGCTTCGCTGACGATAAGTTCCAGATCCATATGCTACAGACTCAAGTTAGGCGGTCCGAAGGGCCGCAAATTCAAGCAAAAAGGCAGGCGAAAAACAAAAGGGGGCTCCGATGAGAGCCCCCTCTTGGCGAACGGCGCGCGATAAACGCGCTATACGCAAACTACAGCTTAGGCTGCGACGGCGGCTTTCACCTGAGCGACAATCGCGGCAAACGCCGGCTTGTCGTTGATGGCCATGTCGGACAGCACCTTGCGGTCGAGTTCGATCGAGGCCTTCTTCAGACCAGCGATGAACACGCTGTAGGTCATACCGTGCTGACGCACACCTGCATTGATACGCGCAATCCACAAGGCGCGGAACACACGCTTCTTGTTACGGCGATCGCGATAGGCGTATTGCCCGGCGCGCATGACCGCTTGCTTGGCGATGCGGAAGACGTTATTGCGGCGGCCGCGGAAACCCTTGGCTGCTGCGATGACTTTCTTATGGCGGGCCCGTGCGGTGACCCCACGTTTGACTCGAGGCATGTTTCTCTCCTATCTAAGTCGGGGTTTAAGCGAAGGGCAGCATTGCGCGTACGGAGTTCAGATCAGACTCATGAACGCCGACGGCACCGCGCAGGTGACGCTTATTCTTGGTAGTCTTCTTCGTCAGAATGTGACGCTTGAAGGCCTGACCACGCTTGACGGTACCGCCAGGACGCACGCGAAAGCGCTTCTTGGCACCGCTCTTGGTTTTCATCTTGGGCATGAAAAACTCCAGGGTTTTTAACATGATCACAGGTGTGACGCCAAAATCGCGCCCCTTTTAGAACCCGAGACCACTTATTTTCAGGGCCGGACTGCGCCCTGTATCACTGCCGCGCCCCTGACGGGCCACGGCGGCAATGCGGACTGCCCGGCGGCGCCATTCGGCACCGCCACGGCATTATTTCTTCTTCGGCGCGATGACCATGATCATCTGACGGCCTTCCATCTTCGGCATCTGTTCCGGCTGGCCGAACTCTTCGAGATCGGACTTCAGACGTTCCAGCATACGAGCACCGATTTCCTGGTGAGCCATCTCACGGCCGCGGAAACGCAGCGTGATCTTGGTCTTATCGCCGTCTTCGAGGAAACGCTTCAGATTGCGCAGCTTGACGTTGTAGTCACCATCGTCGGTGCCCGGACGGAATTTGACTTCCTTGATCTGGACAACCTTCTGCTTCAGCTTGTTCTCGTGCGCTTTCTTCTGTTCCGAATACTTGAATTTGCCGTAGTCCATCAGACGGCAAACCGGCGGATTCGCGGTCGGTGCAATTTCCACCAGATCGACATCAGCCTCTTCGGACAGACGGAAAGCTTCTGCCAGTTTCACAATGCCGAGCGGCTCGTTGTCGACGCCATTTAGACGCACTTCGGGCGCAGTAATCTCGCCGTTGATGCGATGCGACTTATCGGTAGCGATGTTGCTTATCCTCGAAAAAAGTCAAAAATTTAGCCGCGCTGTCCGACAGGCGTTATTGGAACGATGCGCATTCTTGCGCGAGACGTTCGATGAGCGCGTCAACGGGCATCACACCCAGATCCACGCCGCCACGGGCACGCACGGCTACCGTATTCCCCTCCTGCTCTTTATCCCCTACTACGACGAGATAGGGAACTTTTTGCAAGGAGTGCTCGCGTATTTTATAGCTAATTTTCTCGTTGCGCAAATCGCTCCGAGCCCTAAGCCCTTGTTCTTTCAACTTTTTCGTCACTTCCTGGGCGTAATCGGCCGTTTTTTCCGAGACATTCATCACGATCACCTGCTCCGGCGCGAGCCAGAGGGGCAATGCACCAGCATGGTGCTCAATCAAAATGCCGATGAAGCGTTCGAGCGACCCAAGGATGGCACGGTGAAGCATGACGGGGCGCTTGCGGCTGTTGTCTTCGGCCACGTACTCGGCGTCCAGACGCTCGGGCATCGAAAAATCGACCTGCATCGTACCGCACTGCCATTGACGGCCGAGTGCATCCTTGAGCGTGTATTCGATCTTCGGGCCGTAGAACGCCCCGTCGCCTTCGGCGATCACGAACTCGCAGCCCGAGCGGCGCAGCGACTCCATCAGCGCGAATTCGGCCTTATCCCAGTTTTCGTCGGACCCAACACGATGCTCAGGGCGCGTAGCGACCTTGTAGATCATGTCGGTAAAGCCGAAGTCCTTATAGACGGCATGCAGCAGCGCCGTGTAGTTCACGCACTCTTCGAGGATCTGGTCTTCCGTGCAGAAGATGTGACCGTCGTCCTGCGTGAAACCGCGCACGCGCATCAGGCCGTGCAAACCTCCCGACGGCTCATTGCGATGGCACTGACCGAACTCGCCGTAACGCAGCGGCAGATCGCGATAGCTATGCAGCGACGAGTTGAAAATCAGAACGTGCCCAGGACAGTTCATCGGCTTGAGCGCGTAGGCGCGATTCTCCGACTCCGTCGTGAACATGTTGTCCTTGTAGTTCTCCCAATGCCCCGACTTTTCCCAGAGCGAGCGGTCGAGAATCTGCGGGCCCTTCACTTCCTGATACCCGTTGTTACGGTAGACGCGGCGCATGTATTGCTCGACCTGCTGCCAGAGCGTCCAGCCCTTGGGGTGCCAGAAGATGAGACCCGGCGCTTCTTCCTGCATATGGAAGAAGTCCAGCGCACGGCCGAGCTTGCGGTGATCGCGCTTTTCCGCCTCTTCCAGCATGTGCAGATACGCGTCCTGATCTTCTTTCTTCGTCCAGGCCGTGCCGTAGATACGTTGCAGTTGCTCGTTCTTCGCATCGCCGCGCCAGTAGGCACCGGCCACCTTCATGAGCTTGAAGACCTTGAGCTTGCCCGTCGAGGGAACATGTGGGCCGCGGCACAGATCCACGAACTTGCCTTCGCGGTACAGACCGATTTCGTCCGTCGCGGGAATCGATTCGATGATTTCAGCCTTGTACTTCTCGCCCATCGACATGAACAGGCGCACGGCGTCGTCGCGCGACATCACTTCACGCGTGACCGGCTCATCCTTCCTGGCGAGCTCATGCATCTTCTTCTCGATGGCTTCGAGGTCTTCCGGCGTAAAAGCACGGTGGAACGAGAAGTCGTAGTAAAAGCCGTTCTCGATGACCGGACCGATCGTGACCTGCGCCTCGGGGAACAGTTCCTTGACGGCGTAGGCCAGCAAGTGCGCCGTCGAGTGGCGGATGACATCCAGACCGTCGGCATCCTTGTCCGTGACAATCGCGAGACTCACATCACGATCGATCAGGTAGGACGTATCGACCAGCTTGCCGTCCACGCGCCCCGCGAGGGCCGCCTTGGCCAGCCCAGTGCCAATCGAACCGGCGACTTGCGCCACCGTAAGCGGGGCCTCGTACTGGCGTTGCGAACCGTCAGGCAAACGTACCGAAATCATGTCGCACTCCCATGCGCAAAAACGTCACACGCGGCCCACGCCACGCGGGAAAACCACGAAAAAAAACGGCCTCGACTGTCGTCGAGGCCGTCTCTTCATTCCTTGCATCCAGACGAAAAACACCCTCGACTTAACGTCGCACCTTCACCACTGTGAAAGTTCGGGCAGTCTTCAACATGAGTGTTTTCCAGCGCCTGTGTCTGCGGGGCTTCGCGGACTTGTAATGCATTAAATTTCGTTGGTAGGCTCGATTGGATTCGAACCAACGACCCCCACCATGTCAAGGTGGTGCTCTAACCAACTGAGCTACGAGCCTACTGCAAGAGAACGAGATTCTAGCAAGGTTTCGGCGTATCGCCAAGCGATTATTGTGCCTGCCGACGAAAATCCGCATCGATCGAGGCTTTCGCGCGTCATTGCGTCGCGGGAACGTCGCCCAAAAAACGCCGGTGCATTTATCGCCGGCGCGACGACACCACGCCCGCCACCCCGGACAGTTGCGCCAGCGCCCGCTGCAACTGTCCACCGTCACGGACCTCCACGGTGAACTGCATGAACGCCTGCGGGCCGCGCGACTGAGTGCTCACGCCCGTCACGTTGAGTTTCTCCCGCGAGAAAACTTCGGAAATGTCCCGCAGCAACCCCTGCCGATCCGTCGCTTCGATCTGGATGTCCACCGGATACGCCGCAACGCCTCGCCCTTCAAGCACATCGGACGACCATGCCGTCTGGATCACACGCTCGGGCGCGCGCGTCTTCATCGCCTGGAAGCTGCTGCAATCCTGACGGTGAATCGACACGCCTTTACCTCGCGTGACAAACCCTACGATCGGATCAGGCGGCGCGGGACGGCAGCATTTGGCCAACTGTGTAAGCAGCGCCCCGACGCCGACCACCAGCACGCCACTCTTGGCGCCCTGAGTCACGCTCGTGTCGAGACTCTTCTTCGCGACGAGCGTGTCCTCGTCACGCGGCTCCGGCCCAGGCAGGTTCCCCGACAGCGCCTGCTCGACGTGACGCAGGCTGAACTCGTCCTTCGCGATGGACGCGTAAAGGTCGTCCGGCGTACGAAAACCCAGACGCGCTGCCAATTCTTCGAGATTGACCGACGTCTTGCCTTCGCGTTGAAGTGTCTTGTCGATCAGCGTGCGGCCGTGGGCAATCGTCTCTTCAAGGTCGATGGCGTTAAACCATTGACGTACCTTCTGCCGCGCCCGATGGCTCTGCAAGTACCCCAACTGAGCATTGAGCCAGTCTCGCGACGGCCCGCCCTGCTTGACAGTGATGATCTCGACCGTCTGCCCGTTCTGCAAGGGCGTGTTGAGCGGCACCATCGCACCGTCCACACGCGCTCCACGGCAGCGATGCCCCAACTCGGAATGCAGGTGATACGCAAAATCGACCGGCGTCGCCCCCTGAGGCAGCGAAATCACCCTGGCCTGTGGCGTGAGCACATAGATGTGATCGTCGATGGTCGCGCGCTTGAGCTGCTCCCACGGCTGAACCGCACCGTCGGCACCGACCGTGTCCGCGACGTCGTCCTTCCACGCCAGCAATTGCCGCAACCACGCAATCTTCTCGTCGTAGGCGTCGTTGGCCGAAAACGCGCCGCCGTAACCTCGCTGCCCGGCCTCCTTGTAACGCCAATGCGCCGCGATGCCGTATTCGGCAAAGTGATGCATTTCGTGCGTACGGATCTGCACTTCGAACGCTCGTCCATCGTCGCCGATCACCACCGTGTGAAGCGATTTGTAACCGTTGGGTTTCGGGCGCGAAATGTAGTCGTCGAACTCTTTGGGGATCGGCTGCCAGAGGTTATGCACGATGCCGAGCACCGTATAACAATCCTTGATGTCCTCGACGATGACACGAAACGCCCGCACATCGTAAAGCTCGGCAAAATCGACGGCTTTGCCGCGCATCTTCTTCCAGATGCTGTAAATGTGCTTCGGCCGCCCCGACACCTCGGCCTTGACGCCTGCGCGCGCCAGTTCGTCCTGAAGGCGCTGGATCGCCCGCTCGACAAACGTCTGCCGCTCGACCCGCTTTTCCTCGAGCAGCTTGGCGATCTGCTTGTAGGTGACCGGCTCCAGAAAGCGGAACGCGAGGTCTTCGAGTTCCCACTTCAATTGCCAGATCCCGAGACGGTTCGCCAGCGGCGCATAGATTTCGAGCACCTCGTGCGGCATATCCTCCGGCGGCGCCTTCTTCTCAGCGGCATACCACCGCAGAGATTGCAGACGGGACGCCAGCCGGATCATGACCACACGAATGTCCTGCGCAAACGCCAACAGCATCTTGCGCAATCCTTCGACCTGCGACTTGCGCTCCGCCGAAGCGTCACGGTCGCGCCCGTCGGAAGGCATCGCCTGCGCAGCGCGTGCGCCCGCGCCGGAAAGACGTTGCAGCTTGCGCACGTCGACGACGAGCGCAGCCACTTCCGCACCGAATTTCTGCGTCAGCGTGGTTTGCGGATCGGAAAGGAATTCGACGGCGGAAAACAGCGCCGCGGCCTGACGCGTCGCCTCGTCGACACGCAACGTGTCGAGAATCGCGATCATTCCGCGCGCGTGCGCCATGATCGGTTCGCCGGAGGACAGCACGTGGTCGCCGCACAGTGTTGCGGCGAACGCCAGGGCGTCGTCGAGCGTGGCGGGCAATGGAGCATCACCCACACCCGGCGCCGGGGGCGCCTCAGGGGATGTCGGTGCTTGATGTTGGTTCATGTCGGAACACGGGGCGACCGGCGCCCCGGATGTTGCGGGACGCGGACTCAGCTTTCGCGCTGAGCGGCCACGACCACGATTTCAACAAGCATGGCAGGGTCGGCGAGCAACGCCTGCACCGTGGCGCGCGGGGGCGCATTGCCAGCCGGCACCCATTCGTCCCATACCTGGTTCATTTCACCGAAGTACTTCATGTCGGAGATGAAAATCTGGCACGACAGGATCAGCGATTTGTCGCTGTTGGCTTCCGCCAGCAGACGATCGATGTGAGCCAGCACCTGACGCGTCTGGCCGGCCATATCCTGCGTGCGGTCATCAGGGGTCTGCCCCGCCAGATAAACGGTGCCGTTATGCACGGCCATATCCGACCAGCGCTTCTCTACGTAAAAACGTTGTACTGCCATGATGTAAGACTCCTCGTGTTCTTCTGACTTCGGATCGGTCGACGCGCCCCACCGCGCGGGCGGGAGTCAGTCGGCGTATCCCTCAAAAAACCGGCGTGCGATCTCGATCTGATCGGCATGCACGAACGTCGGCGCGTGCCCCACGCCGGGAATTTCAACGGCCCGCGCTTGTTGCGCGTGCTTCAACATTTGTTCGAGTGTCATGCGCGAGAGCAAATCCGAATGCTCGCCTCGCACGATCAGCGTGCGTCCGGAAAATGCCGCGAGCGATGCCCAAAGCACCGCTTCGCCGGCCGCAATCGCCTCCGACGACACCGCGCCGAACGCCGCACCGATGGACGGATCGTAGCGCAGCACATAGCCGTCGCCATCGGCCTTGAGCAGCGGCTCGCTGAGCATCAGCCATTCCTCTCGCGTATGCGGCCCGAACCCCGACGAGATCGACCAGAGATAATCCGCGGCTTCCTCTATCGTCGCAAAACGCTTCGGAATGCCGACATATTGACCGATGCGAGCGAGTGCCGGTGCGTCGATACGCGGTCCGACATCGTTGAGCAGCAGGCTACGAATCGGCGTATCCGGCAGCCCCGCAAGGCCCATGCCGATGAGTCCCCCCATCGACGTGCCGAACCAGTCGACGCTCGCCACACCGAGACGGGCGATGAGCGTCACCATGTCGGAGACATACTGCGGCACGACATAGCCGGCCGGATTAACGAGCCATGACGATTGCCCACGCCCGACGACGTCCGGACACACGACACGGTAGTCGTTTGCGAGCGCATTCGCCAGCACGTCAAAATCGCGCCCGCTTCGCGTAAGCCCGTGAACGCACACCAGCACGCGCGGGTTCTGCGGGTCGCCCCACTCCGTATAGGCCATCCGATGCAATCCGGACGGACTCAGGCACTGAACGTTCGACAGACGCGGCGCGCAGCTCGGCATGGCAGACTCATCGGATCGTTTTCCAGACCCGAATTCTACCGCGCCTGCCGCAAACCGTACGGTAGAATGAGGTCACTCATGAGCCACATCATGCCGCGCCTTGCCGTGGCGCTCATCGACATCGCTGTCATTCCCCACGCTTCTCCCGCACGGAGACCATGCAATGCTGAAAGGAAAAATCGCCCTCGTGACCGGCTCGACCAGCGGCATCGGTCTGGGCATGGCGCAGGCACTCGCCGCACAGGGTGCGACGCTCATTACCAATGGCTTTGGCGACGCAGACACGGCGCGTCAGGCGATTGTCACCGCCGCGGCGAAGGCTGGCCACGCGAGCGCACAAGTCGGCTACCACGGCGCAGATATGAGTCGTGCGAACGAGATCGAGGCAATGATGCAATATGCCGAATCCGAATTCGGCGGCGTGGACATTCTGGTGAATAACGCGGGCATCCAGCACGTCGCAGAGATTCAGGATTTTCCGACGGACAAATGGGACGCGATCATTGCGATCAACCTGACGTCCGCGTTCCACACTACGCGACTTGCCCTGCCCGGAATGCGCACGCGAAACTGGGGCCGCATCATCAACATCGCCTCGGTGCACGGACTTGTCGGCTCGACAGGCAAGTCGGCATACGTGGCCGCCAAACACGGCATCGTCGGCTTGACGAAGGTTACGGCGCTGGAGAACGCACAGACCGGCGTGACGGCCAACGCCATCTGTCCCGGTTTCGTGCTCACGCCGCTGGTACAAAAACAGGTCGACGATCGCGCAGCACGGGACAAGCTTTCGGGCGATGAGGCGAAGCGCTCGCTGCTGGGCGAAAAGCAGCCGTCGGGCGAATTCGTCACGCCGGAGCAACTGGGCGCGCTCGCGGTCTTCCTTTGCAGCGACGCCGCCGCTCAGGTTCGCGGTGCGGCCTGGAATATGGATGGCGGGTGGGTGGCGCAATAACGCCTCGCCCTTCGCGGCGCATCGAAAAGAAAAACGGGCGGGGAAATCCCCGCCCGTTTTCCGTCCATCGGCCAAACTTCCAACGTCCAGCTTCTTACTTCCAACGGCGGCCGGGTTCAACGGTCCCGACAACCTTCAGCAATCGAATGCGCGCCCCGCGATTTCACACCGAGGCGCGCAATATTTCACGCTGCGTCGCTCCCGCAGGCTTAGACGGCGCTCGTATCGAGCGGCGCGCCGGTCTTTTGCGAAATTTCTTCCTTCGTCACGCCCGGTGCCAGTTCGGCGACTTTCAGGCCGTCCGGCGTCACGTCGATCACACCGAGGTCGGTGATGATGCGGTTGACTACGCCAACGCCCGTAAGCGGCAGATCGCAGGCTTTGAGAATCTTGTGCGCGTCACCTTTGGCGACATGCTCCATGAGCACGACCACACGGCCGACACCGGCGACCAGATCCATTGCGCCGCCCATGCCCTTGATCATCTTGCCCGGAATCATCCAGTTCGCAAGATCGCCCTTTTCGCTGACCTGCATTGCCCCGAGAATTGCCAGATTGATGTGGCCACCGCGAATCATCGCGAACGAATCGGCCGATGAGAAAATCGACGAGCCGGGCAGCGTCGTCACCGTCTGTTTGCCCGCGTTGATCATGTCGGCGTCGACTTCGTCTTCGGTCGGGAACGGGCCGATACCGAGCAGGCCGTTTTCCGATTGCAGCCAGACTTCCATCCCTTGCGGCACATGGTTCGCCACCAGGGTGGGCAGACCGATGCCAAGGTTCACGTAGAAGCCGTCTTCCAGCTCGCGCGCCGCGCGCGCGGCCATTTCATCACGATTCCATGCCATGGTTATCTCCTTGATCTCGGCGCTTACTTGGCACGTACCGTGCGCTGTTCGATGCGTTTTTCCGGATGCGCGTTCAGCACGATACGTTGAACGAAGATCCCCGGCAGGTGCACGTCGTCCGGGTCGATCGAACCGGTCTCGACCAGCTCTTCGACTTCGACGATGGTGATCTTGCCGGCCATGGCGGCCATCGGGTTGAAGTTGCGGGCGGTGCGATTGAACACGAGGTTCCCCGCGCGATCGGCCTTGGCGGCCTTCACCAGGGCGACGTCGGCGCGCAGCGAGCGCTCCATGACATACGTCTCGCCATCGAACTCGCGCGTTTCCTTGCCTTCGGCAACGACCGTGCCAACGCCGGTCTTCGTGAAGAACGCCGGGATACCGGCGCCGCCTGCGCGCAGCTTTTCGGCCAGCGTGCCCTGCGGCGTGAATTCGAGTTCGAGTTCGCCCGCCAGATACTGCCGCTCGAACTCCTTGTTCTCGCCCACATACGACGAGATCATCTTCTTGATCTGACGCGTCTCAAGCAGCAAACCGAGGCCGAAACCGTCGACGCCTGCGTTGTTGCTGATGCAGGTAAGCCCCTTGACGCCCGAGTCGCGCAACGCGGCGATCAGGGCCTCCGGAATGCCACACAGGCCGAAGCCACCGACGGCGAGCGTTTGCCCGTCTGCGACGACACCGGCGAGCGCCTCCTTGGCGCTGGCGTATACCTTGTTCATCGTTTGTCCCTTTCCCTCGGTTGAGAATTGAAATTATGCCGCGCTCTCACGCGTTGCGAGGCTTGCGACGGCCCGTGAAACGAGGGGGACGGCACACCTCATGCAACCACAGAGCTTACGGTGCCACACAAATGGGGCACAATACGTGAAATTACATATCTCCCCGCGCGCCCGGCTGTCATCCGCGGCCAACTCGCGCGTGACCCGACCGGATTCGTATTCCCCCAATGCCGACGTTCGACTACCAGACAGCCTTTCACATCGCACCAGTCGGTCTGGTCATTTCACGCCAGCGCATCATCGAGGACTGCAACCGTCAACTCGGGAAGATCTTCGGCTATGACCACGAAACGCTCATCGGCCAGTCCTTCCAGGTCCTTTACCCGTCACCCAAGGAATTCGAGCGGATCGGCGAGCGCATCCCGCCGATCATGAGCGCCCAGGGTGTCTATTCTGACGAGCGCATCATGCGGCGCGCCAACGGCGAATTGTTCTGGTGCCACGTCACCGGCCGTTCGCTCGACGTCAACAACCCGCACGCCGCAGGTCTGTGGACCTTCGAAGACATCTCGGCGACGCGTCGCGTCGCCGTCGCACTGACGGCCCGCGAACGCGAAATTGCGGCTCAACTCGTGCAAGGCAAGACCAGCAAGCAGATCGGCAAGATTCTGGAGATCAGCCCGCGCACCGTCGACATCTATCGCGCGCGTCTGATGCAGAAGTACGGCGCCGGCACTGCCACCGAACTCGTCCAGCGATTGCTCGGCAACTGAGCCGGCATCGCAAAACCCTCACCGAGGCCGGACGCAGGGCTTGCACGCCTGCTTTCATGCCCTGCATCACGTTGCCGCGAACAACGTCCTGACGACTTCCGGCAGCGGCACCGACTTCTCCGCCTGGTAATTCACCCACACGATCTTTGCGCCGCCCTCGGCCACCACGATATCCGGCGTGTCCGCGCGACGAAGCTCGAAGCGCGTGTCGACGCTGCTACGCCCCGGTGCGCCGATGAACATCCGGCAATCGATATCGCCCGGATAGCGCAACTGACGCAGGAACGTCATGTTCGCGTTGACGATGACCGGCCCTTCGCCTGTTGCGCGCTCCTCCGACGCAATATCGAGTGTCTCCAGCCACGAAATACGTACCTGCTCCATGTACCGGAAATACACGGTGTTGTTGACGTGGCCGAACGCATCCATATCGCCCCAGCGAATAGGCATGCTCATACGAAAGACTTCCTTGAACTCTGACGACACTGCAAATTCCCCATGATAAAAATCGGCGCCCGGCCGTGAGTTGGCGGGCGTCATGGGAGCAAAGTGTAGCGCGTCGAATCGATGGGCGTACGGCACGCCATCGCAATCGGCTTCGAATGGCGGTCTTTTCGGAATGGAGAGAGCGCCGCCTCGGAGAATTCCGAAGTGGCCGGACGCACGCGCTCACGGACGACCACCGCACTTCGCGGCGATCACCTGCGCATGCCGGCGGTTGGCGTCTTGCCCGCCATCGCATCGTCCTTGACCGCGGCTTCGGCCTTCTCGACGAGGTCGCGGCCGACGAGCGTCTTCCATTTTGCATAAACGGGACGCGTAGCCTCGACAAACCGCTGACGCTGCTCCGGAGTGAGCCGCGTCACCTTGACGCCACGCGTCTCCAGGTCCTCCCACATGCCCTGTCCGGTACTAAGCAAGTCTTCGCGCGCAAGCGTCACTTCGAAACGCGCGGCCTCCATCGCGGCATCGCGCACGATATCGCGATCCTGCGTCGACCAACTATCCCAGACCTGCCGGTTCACCACGAATACGATGGGGTCCGCCACGTAATCCCAGACCGTGAGGTAACGCTGCCCGGCAGTGTCGAGCTTCGCGTTGTTGAAAATCGTGACCGGATTTTCCTGTCCGTCGATCTTGCGCGCGCGCAAGGCACGTATCGCCTCGCCCCACGTCATCTGTGTCGGCACGGCCCCCAGCGCCGTAAAGATGTCGTTGAACAGCAAGGATCCGACGACACGGAAGCGCAATCCGCGCATGTCTTCGGGCGAACGAATCGCCCGACGCGAATTACTCAATTGACTGAAGCCATTCTCGCCCCATGCCAGCGGCACGACGCCCTGCTCTTCGACACGGCGAAACAGTTCGCGCCCGACATCGCCTTGCGTAAGTGCATCGACCGAACGATAGCCTCGCAGCAGGAACGGCAGCGAAAAAATATTGAATTCGGGGATGGCGGACGACCAGTTGATCGTCGACCCGACGGCCATATCGATCACCCCCTGGCGCAGCGCGGTGAACTCGCGCGTCTGATCCCCCCCATGAGCGTGGCGTTCGGATGCAGCCGGATGTTGATGCGCCCGTGCGTGCGCTCGCGCACCATGTCCGCCCAGAGTTGCGTCCCCTTGCCCCACGGCGTGCCCGTATCGGGCACGATCGACAGCGTGTATTCGGCCTTGTAAGGTTGCGCGGCCACCGGCAGCGCGATTGCGGCGAGGGCAAGCGCGACTCCAATGAGCCCCCGCCAGCCTTGATTACGCATGTTGTCCTCGAGATGATTCGGGATCCGACGTCAACCCGACGCCGTGTGCGATTCCCGTATACGTCCCGAAATTATGCGCTCGCCCTCACGGCGCTGACTGCCTCGGACAATCCCCGATTGCCGCGTTGCAGCGAGCCTGCCCCATCGGGAATCTCCCTCACGATTCGCTGCACTGCGCGGCCAATGTCCCCTCAACCGACGGCAAGACCATCGTCGATGGTCATGATGGAACCGTTGATGAATCGGGAATCGTCTGAAGCAAGAAGCAGAATCAGCCCATCGAGATCGCCCGGCTCGCCTACGCGCTGACGCGGCAGCATCTGAATCAGCTTGCGCCCGGCTTCGGTCTGCCAATGGTCGTGATTGATTTCGGTGTCGATGTACCCGGGGCACAGCGCATTCACGTTGATATTGAAGCGTCCCCATTCAAGCGCCATCGAACGTGTCATGTGGATCACCGCAGCCTTGCTCATGCAGTAGACGCCGAGCATGGAGATCGCGCGCTGCCCCGCGACCGACGCCACGTTGATGATCCGGTGCTGCCGTTGGGGGTCGCCCTTGCTGCGGCGAATCATCCGCTTGGCGACTTCCTGCGCAACGAAGAAAGCGCCGCGCGTGTTCGTATCGACGACGTAATCGAAATCCTGCGGCGTGACGTCGACCAGCTTCTGCTGCGTCGACACGCCGGAATTGTTGATGAGAATGTCGATGGCGCCGGCTTCGGTCTCCGCATGGGCGACGCCGGCGCGAATACTGTCGTAATCCGTGACGTCGAGGGGCACGACGTGCGCGGCGCCGCCTTGCGATTCGATTTCCGCCCGCAGCTCCTTGAGCCGCTCCACGCGGCGGCTGGCCAGCACGACCTTGGCCCCGGCCTGGGCAAGCACCTTGGCGAACTGCATGCCAAGTCCGCTCGACGCCCCCGTGACCATTGCGACTTTGCCTTCCAGATTCAGCGAACGCCCCATCTTCTTCTCCCTCGTGCCCGGACATGCATTGGACGACGGCGGGACATGAAGGCCCGCCGCTAGAGCTTCCTACCTACCAAATCGAACGACCGTGCTATTAATATGCGGTTGCGAGGTGTTCCCCATTCCCGGAAAATGGCCGCACCCACGAATTCTAACGTTTATAACAGGAGCATCAATGGATCCCAAGCTGCTTGAGCAGTACGGCCCGAGGGAGTCGATGGAATATGACGTCGTCATCGTTGGTGGCGGTCCGGCCGGCCTGTCCACGGCTATCCGTTTGAAGCAACGCGCGCAGGAAGCAGGCAAGGAAATCTCCGTTTGCGTGCTGGAAAAAGGCTCGGAAATCGGCGCTCACATCCTCTCCGGTGCGGTCATGGATCCGCTGGCGCTCACCGAACTCATCCCCAACTGGAAAGACCTCGGCGCCCCCCTGGACACCCCCGTGGTCGAAGACCGGTTCCTGTTTCTGAGCGAGAACGGGGCCACCGCCACGCCCTCCTGGCTGCTGCCCGCCTGCTTCCAGAACCACGGCAACTACGTCATTAGCCTGGGCAACGTCGTGCGCTGGCTCGGCCAGCAGGCCGAAGCGCTGGGCGTGGAAATCTTCCCCGGCTTCCCCGCCGCTGAAGTTCTGTACGACGAGAATGGCGCCGTCATGGGCGTGGCAACGGGCAACATGGGCGTCGGGAAAGATGGCGAGCCGACCGAGAATTTCCAGCTCGGCATGGAATTGCACGCCAAGTACACGATCTTCTCGGAAGGCGCGCGCGGCAGCCTCGGCCGCCAGCTGATGCGCAAGTTCAACCTCGATGAAGGCCGCGATCCGCAGGCATACGGGTTGGGCATCAAGGAATTGTGGGAAATCGACCCGTCCAAGCACAAGGAAGGTCTTGTGATCCACACGGCGGGTTGGCCGCTCGACTCGAACACCTACGGCGGCTCGTTCCTCTACCATCTGCCGAACCATCAGGTCGCGGTCGGCTTCATCGTCGGCCTGGACTACGGGAACCCCTATCTGTCGCCGTTCGAAGAATTTCAGCGCTACAAGACACATCCGTCGATTCGCCACTTCCTCGAAGGCGGCAAGCGCATTTCGTACGGCGCGCGTGCCATCACGGCAGGCGGCCTGCTCGCGCTGCCGAAGCTCGTTTTCAAGGGCGGCGCGTTGGTCGGTTGCGAAGCCGGTTTTCTGAACGTGAGCCGCATCAAGGGCAGCCACGCAGCCATCAAGAGCGGCATGATGGCCGCCGATGCGGCGTTCGATGCCCTCACCGCGGAGCGTCAACGCGACGAACTCAGCGCTTACCCCGCCGCTTTCGAACAGTCATGGCTGTATGAGGAACTCAACAAGGCCCGCAACTTCAAGCAGTGGTTCAAGAAGGGGCTGACGGTCGCCACGCTGATGACCGGCATCGAACAGAAGTTGCTTGGCGGCAAGATGCCGTGGACGATCCACCGCAAGAAGGCCGACCACGAGTGCCTGCTTCCGGCCGCACAGTGTCAGCCGATCGTCTATCCGAAGCCCGATGGCAAGCTCACGTTCGATCGTCTGTCTTCGGTGTTCATCTCGAATACCAACCACGAAGAAAATCAGCCTGCGCACCTGACGCTCAAGGACGCGAGCGTGCCCGTCGGCATCAACCTGAGCGAATACGCCGGCCCCGAGCAGCGTTATTGCCCGGCAGGGGTCTACGAGTTCGTGAAGAACGACGACGACTCGGAGCGCTTGCAGATCAACGCGCAGAACTGCGTGCACTGCAAAACCTGCGACATCAAGGACCCGACGCAGAACATCGTGTGGGTCACGCCGGAAGGTGGCGGCGGACCGAACTATCCGAATATGTGATGCTGTACTGCCGCCGATTCGCCCGGCGGTTTTTGTTTGGGCAACCCGCCCGGAATCATGAATCCGGTTCATTTCGAATCAATGCCGAAGGCAAGGAGGCACGATGACGAAAATTTCCGTTGGATTGTCGGGGGCCATGCTGGCGGGCACCGTCGCGTTGACGAGCGGCGCCGCACAGGCGAAGACGGTGAGCTACCTGTGCGATAACACGCACGTCGCCGTGGTGGTCTACGACGACCAGAACCTCGGCGGCAACGTCACCCTCTATTGGATGGGCAAGCGCGAAGTGCTTAAACCCGCGCGCGCTGCGAGTGGAGAAAAACATGTCGGACGCACTCTCGTCTGGTGGAGCAAAGGTCCGGAAGGCACGCTCTACACTGCAAAAAACGAGCAACCCATTACGCAATGCCGCGAGTAATGCCGTGAGTAGTGCCGCGAGTAATGCGGTCAGAATGCGGATGTAAAAAACGCCAGACGATAGTCTGGCGTCAGATTGCTGACGAACCCCTCGTTTTTCGGAGCGAGGGGTTTTATCGTTTAGGCAAGGGCGAATGGGCAGCGTAAGGGCGCGCACATTGAGAGACAAGCCCTCAGGACGCTCGTGAGCCACCGAAACGGGCGCCAAAGGGACGAACGCTCGCCTGCACGCGCCCGTAGGCGCGCCACCAGCATCGCAATTTTCTTGATGTTCTGCGCCGCCGCAGCCAACAAGCACTGCTCGGCCACCTTGCGCAGCCCGCGCATGCGCGCATATCGGTGCCCGTGCAGTTGCTTGGCGTCGGCGAAGCTGCGTTCCACCGTCTCCTTGCGCCGCGCGTAAATGCGTCGCCCCCACTCGCTCAGCCGCCTCGCATCCACCCGCTCCTTGGCGCGCTCCCAGACATGGCGCGTCACCACCTTCACCGCGTTGGCACTGTTCGTGCACTGTGCTCGTACCGGGCAGCATCGGCATATCCGAGCATCGGATTTGTATTCCCGATAGCCGAGCCGGTTAGTCGTGCTGTACGGCAGCGCCTGTCCCTGCGGGCACACGTACTCGTTGCGGTACGCGTCGTACTGGAACTGCCGTTTGTAGAACAGCCCCGGCTTGTGGTTCGGCGTGCGATAGCCCATCACCCCGGCAATCTCCCGCTCCTCCAGCCCCTGGCATACCGCCGGTGTGAAGTAGCCAGCATCCAGCCCCACCGCTTCCACCTTGAACTCAAAGCGCTCGCGCTGTCGATCCAGCCGCTCCAGATACGGCTGGCTGTCGTGCACCGAGGCCGGCGTCACATGCGTATCGGTGATGATCGCGTGCTTGGCGTCCACCGTGCGGTGGTCCAGATAGAAGAACCCCTTCGGCTTGTCGTCCCGCACCATGTAGCCGCTGTCCGGATCGGTCCGGCTAATCTTGGTGTCCTTGCTCGACGGCGGCTCATCGTCGTCCCGATTCAGCGGCTTCTTGCCATGCGCGGCCCGGTCCGCATCCACTGCCGCATTGAGCTTCTCCAGATAGGCCGCAGGCGTCTGTTCCAGCTTTACCACGTCGAACTTGTTCTTGTTCGCATTGGCCTTCAGGTGCGTGCTGTCGGTGTACAGCACACGGCCATCGACCAGACCACGGCCCATCGCCTGGCGCACGATCTCGTCGAAGATCTCCTGATACACCGTCGTGTCCGTGAAGCGTCGGCGGCGATTCTGCGAGAACGTCGACGCATCCGGCACCTTGTCGGTCAGCCGAAACCGGGCGAACCACCGATAGGCGACGTTGACCTGGACCTCGCGCATCAACTGCCGCTCACTGCGCACCCCAAACAGGTAGCCGATGAACAGCAGCTTGAACATCACCACCGGATCGAGCGCCGGACGACCGTTGTCTGCGCAGTACAGATGCGCGACCTTTTCGCGGATGAATTCGAAATCCACTGCCGCGTCGATCTGGCGCAGCAGGTGGTCCTTCGGCACGAGTTCCTCGAGCGTCACCATCTCGAGTTCGTGCTGCGTGGGCGTCGGGATCTTTAGCATCCTGCTATTAAAAAACAAAACCCTCGCACTTGGCGAGGGTTTGTCAGCAATCTGGCCAGACGATAGTCTGGCGTTTTTGTCTCATGTCACCGAATGTTGGACGCCGCTCGTACGACAAGCACTGCGGCCCGTGCAAACACGGCAAACATCCCCGAGAGGTGGCGGCGTCGCGACTGGCACCCCGGGTATTCCGCGTGTATGACGTCACTCCGGTGCGCGCGCGGGGATCACCGGCGTCGTCACCGGGACATCCCCACACTGCGCGCGGTGACGCAACGCATGGTCGATCAGCACGAGTGCAAGCAATGACTCCGCAATCGGCGTCGCGCGAATGCCAACACACGGGTCGTGACGGCCGAACGTTTCGACCGTGGCCGGCTGGCCGGTCATGTCGATCGATTGACGTGGCGTACGAATACTCGACGTCGGCTTGATTGCGATCGATACGTCAATATCCTGACCGGTCGAAATGCCGCCAAGGATTCCACCGGCATTGTTGCCGATGAAACCTTGCGGCGTCAGTTCGTCGCCATGCTCGGAACCCTTTTGCGTCACGCTGCGAAACCCCGCGCCGATCTCTACGCCCTTGACGGCGTTCAGGCCCATCATCGCATGCGCGATGTCGGCATCCAGACGGTCGAACAGCGGCTCGCCAAGGCCAACGGGCACGCCCGTCGCGATAACGCGCAGCTTCGCACCCACGGAATCGCCCGCCTTGCGCAGATCGTCCATATACGCTTCGAGCTGCGGCACAACGTCCGCGTTCGCGGCAAAGAACGGGTTCTGCGACACCTGCGACCAATCCGTCTGAGGAATCTCGATATTGCCGAGTTGCGTCATGCAGCCATGGATCCGCACGCCATATCGTTCGGCCAGCCACTTCCTGGCGACTGCACCGGCCGCCACGACGGGCGCCGTAAGCCGCGCCGACGAGCGGCCACCGCCGCGATAATCGCGCACGCCGTATTTCTGCAGATAGGTGTAATCGGCATGCCCCGGACGGAAGGTCTGGACGATGTTGCCGTAGTCCTTGCTGCGTTGGTCCGTATTGCGAATGAGCAAGGCAATGGGCGTGCCAGTCGTCACCCCTTTGAACACTCCGGAGAGAATCTCGACGGCGTCCGGTTCATTACGCTGCGTGACATGACGCGACGTGCCAGGACGGCGGCGATCCAGTTCGACCTGAATGTCGGCTTCCGTAAGCGCCATTCCCGGCGGGCATCCATCGATCACGCATCCGATGGCCGGGCCGTGCGATTCGCCGAAAGTGGTGACGGTAAACAGGGTTCCAAGCGTATTGCCAGACATACGGGATCAGGGTGGGGTGTGACGGAAAGTGCCTATTATACCGGCCAGGGGCCACGAAGCTTGAGCACCTTGTCGCGCAACGCCTCGGGCGTGGCGAGAGCCGGCGCGACCGGTTCACCGATGACCAGTTCGAGCCGATTCAGGATCCCGCGCTTGAACGGGCGCGTCATTGCCGCCCCGCCATGCCGGGAGAAGAAGCTTCCCCACAGCCCGCGCAGCGCCATCGGCACGACGGGCACCGGCGAGCGCTCGATAATGCGTTGCACACCCCGACGGAAAACCTGTAACTCGCCCGACGCGGTCAGCTTGCCCTCAGGGAAAATGCACACCACCTCCCCGGCATCGAGCGCTTTGGCGATTTGCCCATAGGCGCGCTCCAGCCCAGCCGCGTCCTCATGCGCCGGCGCGATCGGAATCGCTCCAACGGTACGGAAGAACCACGACAGCACCGGGATGCGGAAGATCCGATGGTCCATCACAAAGCGCACCGGGCGCCGGATCGACGCGCCGATCACCACGGCATCGGCAAAGCTCACGTGATTACACACCAGCACGCAAGGCCCCTCGTCCGGAATCCGGTCTGCGCCTTTCACGTCGATCCGGTAGACGGTGTGGAGCATGAGCCACATGACGAACCGGATCAGGAATTCCGGCAGCAGCGTGTACAGATAAACCGCCACCAGCGCGTTCAGGATCCCCGTGACCAGATACAACTGATCGATGGTGAATCCGGCTTTGGTGAGCATCATCGCCATGAGCGCGGAAACGACCATGAACAGCGCGTTCAGGATATTGTTCGCCGCGATAACGCGCGCACGGTGTGATGGCTGGCTGCGACTCTGGATCAGCGCGTACAACGGCACGCTGTAGAAACCGCCAAACATCGCCAGCAGGAACAAGTCCGCCAGAATGCGCCAATGCCCGGGCTGCGAAATGAACTGCCCCACAGTCTGCAATGTCGCGCCATCGGCGCCGCCCCGGCTCGCGAAATACAGATCGACGGCGAAAACCGTCATTCCGATCGAACCGAACGGCACCAGGCCAATCTCCACTTTGCCGCCGGAGAGCCGCTCGCACAGCAGCGATCCGACGCCGATGCCCACGGAGAACATGGCGAGCAGCAATGTGACGACATCCGGGCTTGCCCCCAGCACATCGCGGGCAAAACCGAAGAACGATGCGAGGAAGGTCGCGCCGAGGAACCAAAGCCACGAAATCCCGAGCAGACTTTGAAAGACGGCGCGATCCATACGCGCGATACGCAGATTTCTCCACGTTTCGGTGAACGGATTCCAGTTGATGCGCAGATCGGGCTGCGCCGCCGGCGTTTGCGGCACCCACGTCGACACCAGACGCCCAAGCACGGCCAATCCCACGCACACGCCACCGATCCACGGCAACGCCCTGCCGCCCACACCGGCCATCTCGCCGCCGGTGATCGTGCCCACGAGAATCGCGACGAACGTGCCCATTTCCACAAGTCCGTTGCCTCCCACCAACTCGTGATTGGCGAGATGTTGCGGCAAGTAGGCGTATTTCACCGGCCCGAACAAGGTCGAGTGCAGCCCCATCAGAAACGTGCAGACGTAGAGCAGCGGCGCGCTCGTCCAGACGAAGCCGGCTGCGCCGACCACCATGATGGCGATCTCCAGCGTTTTGACCAAACGGATCAGGCGTGCCTTGTCCCACTTGTCGGCGATCTGCCCGCTGGTCGCGGAAAACAGCAGGAATGGCGCAATGAAAATGGCGGAAATCAGAAACGCCGCCGTCTTGCCGTCGACCTCCTGAAACAATGATGCGTGATACGTGACGAGCGAGGTGAACGCGATCTTGAACACGTTATCGTTCATCGCGCCCAGGAACTGCGTCCAGAAGAACGGTGCGAACCGACGTTCCCTCAGCAGTCGTGATTGGTGGCCGTCGCCGCGAGCCGCGCGCTGACTGGCCTCGCTCACTTGGTGTTTTCCGCTTCCTCGGCCGGCCAGTCGCGAATGTAGGCCTTGAGCATGCGGTTCTCGAAGGACTGTTCTTCGACGACCGCGCGGGCCACATCGTAGAAGGAAATCACGCCCATGAGCGTGCGGCTGTCCATGACCGGCAGATAACGCGCATGCCGTTCGAGCATCATGCGGCGCACTTCGTTGACATCGGTCTCCGGGGTGCACGTGAGCGGATGGTCGTCCATGATCTTGCGAATCGTGGAGGTGCCGACCGTGCCACCGTTTCTGCTGATCGTATTGATGATTTCGCGGAAGGTCAGCATGCCCACGAGATCGCCGTACTCCATCACGACGAGCGAGCCGATGTCATGCTCCGCCATCGTGTCGACGGCATCGGCCAGCGACGTTTCCGGGGTCACGGTGAAAAGGGTGTTGCCCTTTACTTTCAGGATGTCAGACACACGCATGGCACACACTCCTCTTTGTGTTGCTCGGGCAAAACGTGACGGAACGCTGCCGCCGGACGCCGCCAGACTTCGGCTTGCGAGACGGATGGCTGACGCGTACGCCCGCTGTCTCCGTGTCAAATAGCGATTGAAACCTGTTCGATGGATGCTATCGGAAAGCGTCCGAAAAGGAAAGACGAAAGACGCCCGCATGGCCGTGCGGCGTGGGTTTTCGGCCGATTCCGCATGTGCAGTGAGACAACGCCTTACCCCTGGGCTCGGACAACACCGCAATTTCCCTGATGACGCCGACAAAGCCCGCCGTGGCGCGCAAAGGTAATGCTAGGATTGCCGTATACGTAAAGTCTGCATCACGAGTCAGTCCGGTCAGCGTCCGTCCCGCGGGCGCCCTCTTCACGCCATCAGCGAGGCCCTCTCCGACATGTCAGTTCCGCACTTCGACACGCTTGCCCTGCACGCCGGGGCGGCTCCCGATCCCGCCACAGGGGCACGCGCCACGCCGATCTATCAAACCACGTCGTTCGTCTTTTCCGATGCCGATCAGGCCGCCGCCCTCTTCAATATGGAACGCGCCGGCCACGTGTATTCGCGCCTCTCCAATCCGACGAACGCGGTCTTCGAGGAGCGCATGGCCGCGCTGGAAAACGGTGCGGGAGCCATCGCGACGGCAAGCGGTCAGGCAGCACTGCATCTGGGCATCGCCACGTTGATGGGAGCCGGCTCTCACATCGTGGCGTCGAGCGCACTTTATGGCGGCTCACACAACCTGCTGCATTACACATTGCGCCGCTTCGGCATCGAGACCACCTTCGTTCGTCCCGGCGATCTGGCGGGCTGGCGCGCCGCCGTGCGCCCCGAAACGCGACTGTTCTTCGGCGAGACGCTGGACAATCCCGGACTGGATGTCCTCGACATTGCGCAGGTCGCCGACATCGCGCATGACGCGGGCGTGCCCCTGCTCGTCGACAGCACCTTCACGACCCCCTGGCTCATCCAGCCATTCGCGCACGGTGCGGATCTCGTGTATCACTCCGCGACCAAATTCCTTGGAGGACATGGCACGACGATTGGCGGCGTGCTGATCGACGGCGGCACGTTCGACTTCGAGAAAAGCGGCAAATTTCCCGAATTGACCGAGCCTTACGACGGCTTTCACGGCATGGTTTTCGCCGAGGAGAATTCCGTCGCCCCCTTCCTGCTGCGCGCCCGCCGCGAGGGGCTGCGCGACTTTGGTGCGTGCTTGCATCCGCAAGCGGCGTGGCAACTGCTGCAAGGCATCGAGACCTTACCGCTTCGTATGGCCCGGCACGTGGAAAACGCGCGCCGGGTAGTGGAATTCCTGGCAGGTCACGAGGCAGTGGCGAGCGTTGCCTATCCCGAGTTGCCGTCGCATCCCGACTACGCGCTCGCGAAGCGGTTGCTGCCGCGAGGGGCCGGCGCCGTTTTCAGCTTCAATCTGAAAGGCGACCGCGAAGCGGGACGTCGATTCATCGAAGCGTTGCAGTTGTTCTCGCATCTGGCTAACGTGGGCGACGCGCGCTCGCTAGTGATTCACCCCGCCTCCACGACCCACTTCCGCATGGACGCTGCCGCCCTCGCCGCGGCGGGCATCGGCGAGGGCACAGTGCGCCTGTCGATCGGACTCGAAGATCCGGACGATCTCATTCAGGACCTCAAGCGCGGGCTGAAAGCGGCGGTCAAATCGTCTTCGAAGGGGCAAGGCCGATGAACTTCGACATTGCGGGCAACAACGTGTACGCCTACACCGCGGGCAAGGCGATTCATCCGGCACAACCCACGGTCGTCTTCCTGCACGGCGCGCAGCACGATCACAGTGTCTGGGGCCTGCAAAGCCGCTATCTCGCGCACCACGGCATGAACGTGCTGGCGCTCGATCTGCCGGGCCACCACCGCAGCACCGGCGCACCGCTGAAAACGATTGCCGGGATGGCGGATCTCGCGGTGGAAGTATTGAACGCCGCCGGCATCGAAAGCGCCACATGGGTCGGTCACAGCATGGGCTCCTTGATTGCACTGGACGCGGCGACGCGCCATGCCGAACGCGTCTCGCGCATCGCATTAGTCGGCACGGCTTACCCGATGAAGGTCTCGGAGACGTTGCTCGAAGCGGCCGCCGAACGCGAGTCCGACGCCATCTCGCTGGTCAATGCATGGTCGCACAGTACGCTCGCCGCAAAACCTTCCGCGCCGGGCCCCGGATTCTGGACGTGGGGCGGCAATCAACGACTGATGGAGCGTATCGCGCAGCGCAATCCCGCGAAAGTATTTCTCACCGATTTCGACGCCTGCAATTCGTACGACCGGGGCGCGAACGTGGCCGCCGGCATCACATGCCCGGTACTCGCCGTGCTCGGAAAGCGCGATCAGATGACGCCGCCGCGCGCCGCACAGGCGCTGCTCGACGCGTTGCGCGCAGCGGGCGTACCGGTCACGGTCGAGACCGTCGACGCCGGCCACGCGATCATGACGGAACAGCCCGATGCACTGCTCGATGCTTTGAAGCGATTCGTGCGAGACTGAAAGCATCATCGCGAGAAATCGTAGCGGTTCGTCGTGGATCGTCGCAGCAGGCACCGAGGGCCATGAACAGTGACGAAATGAAGGTCCATGAAAGGGATGAAAGCCCGCGAATGGTCGCAAAATGCAGCGCATCGGCGCGACCCTGTGCGAACCGGCGTTCGAGACAAGGAGGCTTGCCATGAGTGACGAACACGATCCGGGCGCGGCATCGCGGACCTTCGAGCGGTTCGCGGATTTTTATCCGTTCTATCTCGGCGAACATCGAAACCCCACCTGCCGACGGCTGCATTTTGTCGGCTCGTGGGGCGTTATCGCCTTTTTGGTAACGTTCGCCGTGACGGGCAACGCGTGGTGGCTACTGGCGGCTGTCTTCTGCGGTTATGCGTTCGCGTGGATTGGCCATTTCTTCTTCGAGAAGAACCGGCCCGCCACGTTTCGTCATCCGCTTTACAGCCTGATGGGGGACTGGGTGATGTTTCGCGATATCTGCGTGGGCCGCATCAAGCTCTAGCGTGCCGAGGGCGAGGGCCGCTCCCCTCCACCGGTATCGGCGGCGTTCGCATCGTTCGGATCAGCGTCGGCGTCGCCCATCGATACGTCGCGCGGCAATGCGTCGGCCAGCGGCACGTCCCATTTCCCCTCGCGCAGAATGTCGGCGACATGGGCGCCGTCCAGCGCGTGACGCTCCATTTGACGTGCCAGTTCGTCGACGTTGAGTGCGAGTTGCGCGACGAGCGGCGAGAGCGTCGTCGTACGCGGGTTGGCCAACAACAGCCAGCGCTCGGCCGGGGGCTGCATCGTGAGCCGGCCGACCCACCCCATGCGCTCAAGCCGGCCCAGCAGTTCGCCAACGTGTTCGAGACTCGTACGCATCAGGCGGGCCAGTTGCTGCGCCGTGTAGCCGCCACCGCCCGCTTCACGATCCTGATTGAGCAGGTGAATGAGCGTGAGGCCGTCGAGCAGGTCGCTGCCGGGAAAGCGCGGATACTGGAAATGACCGAGCCGCAACGCGGGCAATACCGAGGTGATCGTCGCCCCAAGCAACGCCACCAACCATGACAGATAGATCCACAACAGAAAGATCGGCACCGCTGCGAATGCGCCGTAGACGGCGGTGTACGTTGGGAACTGGCGGATGTAGAGACCGAAACCGCGCTTGGTCAGATCGAACGCCAGCGCCGCCACCACGCCGCCGGCGAGGGCATCGCGCCAATCCACCTTGCAGTTCGGCATGTAGACGTACATCAACATGAACGCCACGCTCGTCAGGGCCAGCGGAATCAGACTGAGCAGCGACGCCACGGCAGGCGGCAGCGTACTCACGAGCGACATCGACTGCGTGAAGACGTACGAACTGATCGACAGACTCACGCCGAAGAGCAGCGGCCCGAGCGTAAGCAGACTCCAGTAAATGAGCAGACGTTGCGCCAGCGGTCTCGGACGCGGCACGCGCCAGATCACGTTGAACGCAGATTCGATCGTCATCAGCGTCAGCACCGAGGTCACGAGCAAGCCGATCAGACCGAATGCCGTCAGGCTCGTCGCTTTCGACGCGAACTGATTCAGGTAATTGAAGATCTGCGCGTTGACGCTCTCGGGCATCAGATGTTCGAGCAGGAAGCCCTGCAAGGCGTCGCGAAACGAATTGAAGATCGGGAAGGCCGTGAACAGCGCAAACGTCACGGCAAACAGCGGCACGATCGACAGGATCGAAGTGAACGTCAGACTGCCCGCCACTTGAGGAATCCGGTCGTCCTGCGCCCGCGCAAGCGCGTACCTCAGCAGTTGGCGAACGTTGTTCCAGTTGATGCGGGACAATTTGAGCAAATCGGGCTCCTCGGTGAGAACATCGGCGCAATGCAGCGACGCGGGAGGACATCGCAGCGATGCCGCGCGGCTTTTCGCTGCGCGCCCCTCCTTCATCACATCGCGCCATCAGGAACGCCCTATAATACCCGCACTTTTCGCAGGCTTTTCACTCAGGACACGCCGTTTTGGCAGGTTTGCCACCCGAACGCCCCGACCGGAATGCCTGCAATGCCGGCCGGGCGACGGGCCGATTAGCCAATTAGCCGATGGGCCGATGGGCTGATCGGCCGGGGCCCCCGCCTGCACGAGCCCGATACACCCGCGCCTGCCATCCGCGCGCGCTCCTGGGCGGCTACCGGCTACCGGCTGCCGCTTCGCCCTGAGTCCGCAGCCCTGCCGAATGATCGACCGACCGACTACCCCGACTTCATGACCGAAATTCTCGTCCTGTATTACAGCCGCCACGGTACGACCGCGCAACTCGCACAATGCATCGCCGCCGGCATCGACAGCGTGACCGGTGCACAGGCCCGCGTGCGCACCGTCCCGGCGGTGTCGACCGTTTGCGAAGCCAGCGCACCGGACATTCCGGATAGCGGCCCGCCATACGTCGAACTGCGCGATCTCGAAGAGTGTGCAGGGCTGGCCCTGGGCTCGCCCACGCGCTTCGGCAATATGGCGGCGGCCCTGAAGTACTTCCTCGACGGCACTACGCCCCAATGGCTCTCGGGCGCGCTCGCGGGCAAACCGGCCTGCGTGTTCACGTCCAGCGCGAGTTTGCACGGCGGACAGGAAAGCACGCTGCTCTCGATGATGATTCCCCTGCTGCACCACGGCATGTTGCTCATGGGGCTGCCGTACACCGAGCCCGCGTTGTCCAGCACGCGCACAGGCGGCTCCCCCTACGGCGCGACGCATTTCGCGCATGACGGCAACCCGCTCTCGGCCGACGAACGTCAACTCGCCGCCGCGCTCGGTGCACGGCTCGCACGTGCGGCCTGCAAACTGGCAGAATGAGCGTTCACGGCGCATCGACGTCGGTATCGACGCGCACGCGCGGCACTGGCCTCGTCGGTTGCATCGGCGGCACCGGCCTTGTCGCCGGATGCCGGGCCGGATCCCGGCGCGCTAAAGTACTGAGACTGAGGTACTGAGGTACTGAGGTACTGAGGTACTGAAGCCGCCAATCGTCGATGCCCGCAAACCCATGCATGTCAGGCGCACCACGCGTGCCATGCAGCCACCCCGGCCCACGAGATCCGCCATGACCGTCATCTTGCCCGAACCGTCGCATGACACACTGCGTGAGAACGCAAGCCCAGCCCCCATCGATTCGGCCAACGCGCGCATTCTGCGCCGGGTGAGCGTTGCGAGTCTGCTCGCGCTCATCGCCCTGTCGCTCGCGTGGGAGTTATGGCTTGCCCCCTTGCGCCCCGGTGGTTCGTGGCTGGTGCTCAAGGCGCTGCTTCTGCTTTTGCCGTTGCGCGGCGTGCTGCGCGGCAACCTCTACACGCTCCAGTGGTCGAGCATGTTCATCCTGCTGTTCCTCGCCGAAGGTGTGGTGCGCGGCATGACCGACGCGGGGGCATCGGCCTCGCTCGCGTGGATCGAAACAGCGCTCGCGCTCGTCTTCTTCTTTGCAACGATCTTCTACCTGCGCCCCTTCAAGCGCGCCGCGAAAGCCCGCGCTGCGGCTGCGCGATAGCCGTCACCATTTGCGTCGATGCCGGGTGCTGCGCCCCCCCCACCGCCCGGCGATGCCTGCCCTGTCATGAACGACTCCGAATTTCTCACCGCCTGTCGTGACCTGCTGGGACGCGATCACGTTCTGCAAGATGGCGTCGACACGCGCAGCTACCTCACCGACCAGCGCAAACGCTATGTGGGCAACGCGCTGGCCGTGATGCGCCCCGCCGACGCCTCCCAAGTGGCCGCGCTCGTGCGGCTATGCATCGCGCATGGCGTGCCGATGGTTCCCCAAGGCGGCAATACCGGCCTGGCCGGGGGCGCAACGCCCGATGGGAGTGGCCGTCAGGTCGTCGTCAGCTTGCGGCGCCTCGATCGCATCCGGCACGTGGATGCCGATAACATGACGCTCACCGCCGAAGCCGGCTGCCTGCTCGCCAACGTACAGGCCGCGGCGGCCGCGCACGAGCGGCTGTTTCCCTTGAGCCTTGCCGCGGAGGGTAGTTGCACGATCGGCGGCAATCTTGCGACGAACGCAGGGGGTACCGCGGTGCTGCGCTACGGCAACGCCCGCGAACTGTGTCTGGGACTCGAAGTCGTCACCCCGCAAGGTGAGTTGTGGGACGGTCTGCGCGGCTTGCGCAAGGACAACACCGGCTATGACCTGCGCGATCTGTTCATCGGGGCGGAAGGCACGTTGGGAGTGATTACCGCTGCGACCCTCAAACTCTTTGCGCAACCGGCCGCACGCATGACAGCGCTCGCCGGGCTCGACAGCCCCGCACACGCCCTGGCGCTGCTCAATCTCGCACAACGCATGGCGGGACCGCTGCTCACCGGCTTCGAGTTGATGTCCGACTTCTGCCTGAAACTCGTCGCGCAGGTGTTCGAGCAGCAACGCTATCCATTTGCGCAGACGTACGCACAGTCCGTTCTGCTCGAACTGTCCGACAACGAGAGCGAGGCCCATGCGCGCGATCTGCTGGAGCGCCTGCTGCACGCGGCCATCGACGATGGCATCGTGCGCGACGCCATCGTCGCGAACCGTCTCGCGCAGTCTAACGCGCTGTGGCATCTACGCGAGAGCATCCCGCTAGCGCAGTCGGCCACGGGGCTCAACATCAAGCACGATATCGCGGTGCCGGTCTCGCAGGTGCCCGCCTTCATTGCCGCGACCGACCCCATCGTGCAACGCCTCGCCCCGGGCGCGCGCATGGTGACGTTTGGCCACCTGGGCGACGGCAATCTGCACTACAACGTGATGGCCCCCGAGGGTGTCGACCCCGCCGCCTTCCTCAAGCAATACCAGACGCCGGTCACCGCCGCAGTCCACGACAGTGTCCATGCGCATGGCGGCACGATCAGTGCGGAACACGGACTCGGGCAGTTCAAGCGCGAGGCCGCAGCCCACTACAAGTCACCAGTGGAAATTGCCTTGATGCGCGCCCTGAAAACCGCGCTCGATCCGCGCGGACTCATGAACCCGGGCAAGGTGCTGCCGGACTGATTCACACGAGCGTTACGGGGGCGGCGTGGCACGGCGCACTGGGGCGGATGTCGGCGCCGATACCGGTGCCGGCGCACAGACGCCTCACACCGGAAAATCACCAAAATCCGACGAATTATCGTCGTTTTCGCGACAAAAACCCGCAAAATCCCGCGACTTCCTTTACAGATACGGGCCGGACCCCTAGAATGACTGCTTTCCAACCACGACGGAGTTTTCCGTGGGCAGTTGCTCTAGAAGCACGCAAGCGTCGGCAATGACCGGCGAAGCGTTGGCCCGGTAACCCGCAGTCGTCCCAGACTGCCGCTGCCGGTTCCAATGCCGCAGCGGTAGTGCATCGATCGCACCGAGTTTCGACAACGTGAATGTCACGACCTCAGCGTCGTGGCGCCGACATCATGAATGTCGTGAGCGTTATAAGGGACCTTCGGCTGCGATTCCGGATTCAGGGATTCTGAATTCGTTTTTTTCCGCACTTACCTCGCAGTTCAGCGTTTGTTCGAGGGATGGGTTCGTCCGTCCGGAACATGGCACGCTCGAAGCACCGCGACACGCGCGACATGGCATCGTCGGGCGAGAGCGGCAGCGAAAAGCCTGCCGACGCTTGCGTCGAATTCACGCATTACGCGCCGTCTCGCGTGTTCGTTTGCGCTCACAGGGTGCATCGACGTTCACGCGAAGTGCAAGGCCATGCGTCGCCAAGCCCCGGCATCCGCCGTCCCAGGCCCTTGATTCAGGAGGACACCATGACGCTGCAAATGCTTATCCCTTCGCTGTTCGACCGCGCTCGCGCCCGTCTTGCACCGAACGCCGCAGCCCCGAACCTCGCTACGCCGCAAACGGCCGGCTCGCAGGCAACCCAATCGTCGCCTCAGTACCGGCTGGTCGTGCTGACGCTGGCCTCAAAAGCCAACGTGATCGACGCGACGGTCCGCAACGCGCTTCGTACGCAGCGGATCTCGCCAGAGATGGCGACCCGCACCGGCCGATCAGGCGGTTACCTGCTCGAACTCGACTACGTGGTCCGATGCGAGCGCAGCCGCCGCGCGGCGCTCGTCCATCTCGTCTCGACACTCGGGGACACCGCCGGCGTACGCGCCATTCGCTGGGAAACGGCGCCGAACCTCGCAGCGCGATAACCGAACTCCACCCGCGGCAGCCCGACTCGACGCCCCGCACCTTCGACCCGAGGGACACCGATACCCCCATGTCGGCGTCCCTCGGCCCGATTGCCTTGGATCGCGATCACACCCAAACCTGTACGTTCACGTTCAGGTTGTGTTATCCTCCGCTCATCATTCGATCGGAGGCACGTCGATGCCCGCAGATCCCCACCCCGCATCCGCCGTCGGCACGCCGACGCACGACACCACCTTGCTGACCGTCGGGCAGGCCGCCGCCGCCCTCGGCGTCACCGCCCGTACACTGAAGTATTACGAGGAGCTAAATCTCGTTGTGCCCGCACGTAGCGGCGGGCATTACCGCATGTACACGCCGGCCGATCTGGCGACGTTTGGCCGCATTCTACGTATGCGTTCGCTCGGTTTCTCGATAGCCGCCATCACGGAAATGCTCAAGCGCCCGCGCCGGATGGTCGACGCGGGCAAGTCGCGCATGAATGAAGAGGACTTGCGGGTCGTGCGCGACGCCTTGACCTCGCAACTCGACACGTTGCGCGAGCGCACCGCACAGGTGCGGCGCGAATTGCGCGAAGCGGAAAAGCTCGAAGCACAGATCGAACACGATCTTCACTACATTGAGCAACGGCTTCGCGGCGTGCCGGCCGACGAACTGCTGGCCGAGCGCGCAGCGAAAGCGCGCAAAACGTCCTCGCGCTAAGTTGCACCGCCTCGCCCTCGACGCCACACCATGCTCCCCGCCACGCCACCCTCGCCCGCCGTCCCACCCAAGCCGCCCGCCTCCGGCAGCGCGGGCGGCGCCGATCCGCTGCGCCCGATGCGCGTCGAGGCTTATCGATATGCGCTCGGTCTGATCCCCGGCCTGGAGTTCTTCGAAAACGCCCTGCTCGTCTACTTTGCCGTGTACGTGTCGGGCGGCGTCGATGCGTCGCCGAAAGAATTCGTATGGATGACGACGGCCTACGGCATCGCCTCCGTGCTCGCCATTCTCAAGCAGCAATGGTTCGTCGAGCGCATCGGCTATCGCCGCTACCTGACGGCATCGCTGCTGCTATATGCGTGCGGGGCTATCCTCGCCGGCACGAGCGAGAGCGTGACGCAACTCGTCCTCGCACGCGCCTTCCAGGGCTTTTGTGCAGGCAGTTGGATGAGTTCGTGCCGCATTCTTGCGCAGGTGAGTGTTCCGGCAGAACGGCGCGGCAAGACGGTCCAGACGTTCGCTCTGTTGCTGTTCACCGGCTCGGCGGCCGCACCGCTGATCGGCGGACTGCTTGTGTCGGAATACACCTGGCGCACGCTCTTCCTGTGCACGGCTGCGCCGGCCGTGCTGCTCGCGGCGCTCGCGTGGTTCGCGGTGCCCGACGTCGGCCGTTTGCGCGAGCGCGCCAGCGGGGGCAGTTATCCGTTCGCACCGTTCATGGCGTTCGCCCTCGCCATGGGCGCGTTTCAGGTGGTGCTTCAAGAGATGCGCTACACGCTGTGGCTGCAAACGCCATTGCTGCCGCTGCTCACGGTCGTTGGCGTGGGCGCGCTCGTCTGGTTCGGCTATCACCAATGGCAGCACCCCGCCCCGTTCATTCGTTTGCAGTCGCTGCGCCGGCGCGAGTTCCAGGTGGGGCTGCTGCTCTACGCGGCCTACTACTATCTGGCGAATACGCAGAGCTATCTGATGCCGCGGCTACTGGAACAGGGTCTCGGTTTTACGGTCGAGCGCACCGGGCGATTGCTGGGCTACTCGGCGCTGCTCACGGTCATTCTGTTGCTCGTCTACTTCCGCGTCGCGAAATTCATCACCCGCAAGAAGTTGCTGATCGTAAGCGGCTTTCTGATGACGATCGCCACCAGCCTCTGGCTCGGCGCCATGCCGCCAGACGCCGGCCAGTCGCAGTTGTACGGCGTGCTGGCTCTGAAAGCCGTGTTCGGCATATTCACCGTGCTGCCCGTCGCGAACCTGACATTTCGCACTTTCGACCATGAGAGCTTCGTCCACGGCTATCGCCTGAAAAACATTCTTCGCCAGCTCTCCGGCTCGTTCGCCGTGTCGACCATCGTGGCCTTCGAACAACACCGCGAAGCGCTGCATCGCACCCGGCTGACCGAGGTCGCGAACCCTTACAATCCGATCTTCACCCAGACACTGGACGCGCTCGCCAACGCGCTCACCCACGCCGGCATTGCCGCATCGCAGGCGCATGGCGCCGCGCTCGCGCAGATTGCTCAGATGATCCAGCGCCAGGCCTCGTTTCTCTCCTTTATCGACGGCTTTCATTTCATTGCCATCGTGGCGTTATGCGGTGCGATCTTTGCGGCAATTCAGAAGCAGCTAAATTAGAATCGCTTCGATGCCGTCGCGCCTATTCCGGCTACGCCCGCCATGCTAAAAGCCCTGTTCGCCAGCCTCGGTTTTTCCAGACGAACCCGAACCATCGACGATGCCATCTGGCGCGAAGTCGTCAACGCCTTGCCCTTCCTCGCCAGACGAAGCGCCGCCGATCTCGAGAAACTTCGTACACTGGCCGCCGGCTTTCTCGCGGACAAGCACTTCTCGAGCGCACACGACCTGCCGCTGACCGACGCGATGTGCGTCTCGGTCGCCGCCCAGGCCTGCCTGCCGATTCTCCATCTGCCGCCGGCGCTGTATCGAGGATGGACGGGCATCGTGCTGTATCCCGGCGAGTTTCTGATCCGCAAGACGGTGCAGGACGAAGCCGGCGTGGTACACGACGTGGAACAGGAAGCGAGCGGCGAGGCCTGGGAAGGCGGTCCCGTGGTGCTGTCGTGGCAGGACGTTCAGGCGAGCGACGTGCTGGCATACAACGTGGTGATCCACGAGTTCGTTCACAAAATCGATATGGAAGGCGGCGAAGCCGACGGCGTGCCGCCGATGTTTCGCCGCCTGCATGGTGAGCTGACGGCCGAGGCGTGGTGCGAGGTCTTCGATCCGGCCTATGAGGAGTTCTGTCATCACGTGGCGAACGTGCCGGACGCGGACTGGGACAGGTTCGCATCGATGTCCCTCCTGGACCCATATGCGACGGAACACGAATCGGAATTCTTCGCCGTCTGTGCTGAAGCGTTCTTCGTGGCTCCGGCAGCCTTCCTGCGCGAATATCCCGCTCTTTACGCGCTGTTTTCGCGCTATTTCCTGCAAGATCCCGCAGCAGCAGCCGAGACCGCCCCGGACGCCACCGGCACCGCGCTGCCCGAAACCGGCGCAACCCCATGAAAACTTTGCGGAAATCGTGATTTCCGTGGCATAATGCGCGTTTTCCAAATCCGGAAAGTGGTTGACGCGTTTGCCCGTCGCAAGGCGGCGATGGCGTTAGCGGGCAAGGGGCTCGCGCAGACTGGCTACCGACTTAACTCAAGGTCCATCATGAAAGAAGGCATTCACCCGGAGTACCGCGAAGTCGTGTTCAAGGACATGACCCCGGGCATCGACTTCCAGTTTATTTCGCGTTCGACGATCCAAACGAAGGAAACCATCGAATTCGAAGGCAAGGAATACCCACTCGTGAAGCTGGATACGTCGTCGGCCTCGCACAACTTCTACACCGGCGAAACCCGCATCATGGATGCCGAAGGTCGCGTCGACAAGTTCAAGAAGAAGTTCGGCGCCCGCGCCGGCGGCAAGGTCGCCTGAGTTTGGCGAGACGATTGCCAAGCCGCACTACGCAATGCGGGGCCTGACGGACGTTTTCAGGCCAGCGCATCGAGGGCTATGCCCAGCGTTGCGGAAAGCTTTGGAAAGGGGCAGCTCAGGCTGCCCCTTTTTCTTGGGTCTGTGCTGCGCCACACCATCGGTTACTGTCATACTGTCGGCTTTTCCGGGCACCCCTTGTCGCCCCCGGGGAGGACGGCGAGCGTTGCCCAGGCTTGACCACGACTGTTGCCCCGGGCCGATTCCGGCTCACCCTCTCAGTTTTCCCGATCCGGCCGTCCTGCCGGTCCTGCCGTACCGCCTATGAAACGAGTTCGCATCACTGCCTCCGCCACCAGCGCGCTTCCGCGTTCGCTGCTGATCGCCATTTGTGTCATCTATGTGCTGGCGGGGTTGTTTGGTCGCGACCCGTGGAAGAACGAAGACGCTGCCGGGTTCGGCATCATGTGGACGATGGCGCACGGTCATCTGTCCGACTGGCTGCTGCCGAACATCGCAGGCAAACCCATTTACGACAATGGCCCGCTCGTCTCGTGGCTGGGGGCGCTCGCCATCCGCGCGTTCTCCTGGCTCGATGCCCCCGATGCCGCTCGCATCGTCACCGGCCTCTGCTTTTACATCACCTGCACCTTCATCTGGTACGGGACCTATCTGCTGGGTCGCCGCCCGGAAGTGCAACCGTTCAAATACGCCTTCGGCGGCGAGCCCGAGCCGCGCGATTACGGCCGCACCCTTGCCGATGGCGCCCTGCTGATTCTGCTCGCGTGCTTCGGTCTGGCCGAGCGCGGCCACGAAACGACAGCGACCGTCGGCCAGCTCACGCTCATCTCGATGGCGATCTACGGCCTGGTGCGCAGTCTGGACAAGCCGCGTCAGGGCGCGGTGTGGTTCGGCCTCGCGCTGGGCGGCATGGCGCTCGCGTCGTCTGCGCTGATGACGCTGTCGCTGTGGATCGCGGGCATCGTCGCGGCCGTGGTGTGCCGGGCGCTGCCGCTACGCATGTTGTTGCTGGTCTCCACCCCCATCACGCTGCTCATCGCCTGCACGTGGCCGCTCGCCGCGCTCAAGTTCGCCGACGGTGCGCGACGCTGGCTCGGCGAATGGGCCGACATCGGCGTGGACACGTTCAGCGGCCCCACGCTTGCCTCGTTGAGCTACATCGTCAAGAACCTGGCGCTGTTCGCCTGGCCGGCGTGGCCGCTGGCCGCATGGTCGCTGTATTCGTGGCGCGGCATGCGACGCGCACCGCACATCGCGATCTCGCTCGTCTTCGCCCTTACCCTGCTCGTCCTGATCGTGCTGCAGGCGCATCAGGGCAACCAGCTCTTCATGCTGGTCTTGCCCGCGCTCTCGATCATTGCCGCCTTCGGCCTGCCCACGCTCAAGCGCGGCACGGTCAACGCGATCGACTGGTTCGCCGTGCTTTCGTTTACCGTGCTGGCCGGTTTCGTGTGGCTTGTCTGGCTGGCTGGCATCACGGGCTTCCCGGCGTCGACGGCGCGCAACTTGCGTCGCCTGGTGCCCGGCTTTCAGCCCGAGTTCAGTTGGGTGACGCTGATCAGCGCGCTGATCGTCACGGGTGCCTGGGTGACGCTTGTCGCGTGGCGCGTATCGCGCAGCCCGAAGGTATTGTGGCGCAGCGTGGTGCTGTCCTCCGGCGGCACGACGCTCATGTGGGTGCTGCTGATGACGCTGTGGCTGCCGGTCGTGAACTACGGCAGAACGTACCGCGACGTGGCCGCGCAGATCTCCGCCCATCTGCCTGCCGACTACACCTGCATTCGCACCGCAAGGGTCGGCGATGCACAGCTCGCGTCGTTCGCTTACTTCGGCAACATGCGTTTCGGTTCGTCCGACGACGATTGTGACGTGCTGCTGCGACAGGACTCGCAGGACTACAGCGAACCGCTCTCCCTCGCCCCCTACGAGTGGCGTCAACTTTGGGAAGGCCGCCGCGCCGCCGACCGCGACGAACGCTTCCGCCTCTACGTCCTGCAAGAGCGCCCGTGGCGACGTGCCGCGCGCCCGCGCTGACCGGGCACGCCTTCGCCATGTGGCATGACATCAAACGCATTGCCGCGCTCGCGTGGCCGGTCCTGATCGGCCAGTTGGCGGTGATCGCCTTCGGGGTGATGGACACGGCGATGGTCGGTCGCGCTTCCGCGTTCGATCTCGCGTCACTCGCCCTCGGCGGCTCGATTTACATTACCGTGTACGTCGGGTTGATGGGGATCCTCGTCGCGCTCTCGCCCATCGCTGCTCAGCTGTACGGCGCCGGTGAGCGCATCGCCATCGGCGAAGAAGTCCGCCAGACGTTCTGGCTTGCGTTGTTTCTCGCCGTCCCCGGCTTTCTGGTGCTGTCGCACCCGCAGTTCATTCTGAGGCTCTCGCAGGCCACGCCCGAACTCGAATCCCGCGCGAGCGCGTATCTGCACGTACTCGCCTACGGTCTGCCGGCGGCGATGTTGTTTCGTGTGTATTCGTCGCTGTCGACGGCCGTGGCACAGCCGCGCATCGTCATGGTCATTCAGGTCACGGGCCTCGCCCTCAAGGTGCCGCTCAATCTTGCGCTGATCTACGGTGTCGAGCGGCTGGGCATCCCGGCACTCGGCAGCACCGGCTGCGCCATCGCCACGACCGCCATCAACTGGGTGTCGTGCATGCTGGGCCTCACGCTCATGGCACGTCACCCCACGCTGCGCGAGTTCGGAGTCTTCACGAAATTCTGCTGGCCGCAATGGCAAGCCATCCGCGCGTTGCTCAAGCTTGGTGTGCCGATGGGGTTGAGCTACCTGATCGAAGTGACAGCGTACTCCTTCATGGCGATTTTTATCGCACGTCTTGGCGACGTCACCCTCGCCGGTCACCAGATCGCGGCGAACCTCGGTGCCCTCATGTACATGCTGCCGATGTCCATCGGCATCGCGACGGCAACGCTCACGGCGCAGGCCATCGGGTCGCGCGAGTTCAAGGCGGCACGACTCGTTGGGCGTCGAGGCGTCGAGCTGGCCGGCACCCTCGGTCTCGTGATGGCTGTCGCGATGTGGCTCGGCCGCTCGCTGGTTCTTGCGGCATATACCTCCGATCCGCAGGTCGCCGCGGTGACGACGCCGCTGCTCGCCATCGTCGCCGTCTACCACCTCTTCGACGCCCTTCAGATCAATGCGGTCTTCGTACTGCGGGCATGGAAGGTCGCCATCGTCCCGACCGTCATTTACGCCGTGTCGCTTTGGGGCGTTGGCCTTGGCGGGGGCTATGTGCTCGGCTTCGACGTGGGCGGCCTCTCCCCGACATGGCTGCACGGCGCGACGGGATTCTGGGCAGCCAACAGCGCGAGTGTGGCCGTCGCTGCCATCGGTTTGCTGCTGTATTTGCGCTGGGTCGTGCACGTCAAGACGCGTTGAGGTTGTCGACGCCGGCATGGCCCTGAGTCCCACCGAAGCGGAACTGGTTGTACGATAACGGTGCCGACACGCGTTCCTCGACGTGGCGGCCCATTCGCCATCTCACCACATCCGGCACCGTAATTCTGAAGAGACCATCGCATAAACGGGTATACCCGCAAAGGCAACACCCTCATCTTTCCATAGAATGTTGTCTGACGACATACAACAAATGATGTGTCGCGCCCGTCCCTTTGGTCTGATCAACATTTCCGTCATGAGCCGAACCCCCATCGTCACCGAATTGCGCGTCGTCCCCGTCGCTGGCCGCGACAGCATGCTGTTGAATCTGAGCGGCGCCCACGGCCCGTTCTTCACGCGCAACCTCGTCATTCTTCAGGACAGTGCCGGGCACACCGGCGTTGGCGAAGTGCCTGGCGGAGAATCGATTCGCCGGACGTTGGAAGACGCACGCCCTCATGTCGTCGGCCAATCGATCGCGAACGTTCAGGCGATCCTTGGACAGACCCGGCGCGCCTTCGCGGACCGGGACGCCGGCGGACGCGGCCTGCAAACCTTCGATCTGCGCACAACGATCCACGCGGTCACCGCGCTTGAGGCCGCGTTGCTCGACCTGCTGGGCCAGCACCTCGAAGTGCCCGTCGCCGCCCTGCTCGGCGACGGGCAACAGCGCAGCGAAGTCGCCATGCTCGGCTATCTGTTCTTCATCGGCGAGCGCCAGGCCACAGATCTCGCCTACGCCGACAACCGCGGCGCACGCGACGACTGGGAGCGTGTTCGCACTGAAGTCGCCATGACGCCCGATGCCGTCGTGCGTCTGGCCGAAGCCGCACACGCACGCTACGGCTTTCGGGACTTCAAGCTCAAAGGCGGCGTGCTGGAGGGTGACGCTGAGATCGAAGCCGTTACCGCACTCGCGAAACGCTTCCCGCAGGCGCGCGTTACGCTCGACCCCAACGGCGCATGGTCGCTGGCGCAAGCCGTGCGCCTGTGCCGCGACAAGCATGACGTGCTGGCTTACGCAGAAGATCCTTGCGGCGCGGAAAACGGCTACTCGGGACGTGAAATCATGGCGGAATTCCGGCGTGCAACCGGCTTGCCGACAGCGACGAACATGATCGCGACGGACTGGCGTCAAATGGGGCACGCCATCCAGCTCCAATCCGTCGATATCCCGCTTGCCGACCCGCACTTCTGGACGATGCAGGGTTCGGTCCGCGTTGCCCAGATGTGCCACGAATGGGGCTTGACGTGGGGCTCGCATTCGAACAACCACTTCGACATATCGCTCGCGATGTTCACTCACGTGGCGGCCGCGGCACCGGGGAAGATTACTGCCATCGATACCCATTGGATCTGGCAGGACGGTCAGTACCTCACTCGAAATCCGCTACGGATCGTCGATGGCAACGTTCAGGTGCCGACGGCGCCCGGTTTGGGGGTGACGCTCGACATGGATGCCGTCGAAGCGGCTCACGCCCTTTACCTTGAACACGGACTGGGGGAACGCGACGACAGCGTGGCGATGCAGTACCTCGTCAAGGACTGGAAATTCGATCCGAAGCGTCCGTGCCTCGTGCGCTGACACCAAGCCCCCCAGCGCGCGCTGCCGGCTGCCGGACTCTCGTAGTGCGGCCATTTCGACATATCCCCGCGGGGTCAGCTCACGACGAGGTGCTATGCGCAACTTCTGCGGATTTTTCTAAAAACACGCAAAAAGTCCGCAGACCGAGTGAAAGGGGTGTTAATCGAGGCGTTTTCAGAGAGTAAGTGCCAGAAAAACCTCATTGCGAGGCTTCGAAACACATGGCACTGGGCCGCGATGGACCCGCGATGGACCTGCCATAAGGATAAAAAAAGCCCAGGCGATTAAGCCTGGGCTTTCTTCGTTTGGCGGAGCGGACGGGGCTCGAACCCGCGACCCCCGGCGTGACAGGCCGGTATTCTAACCAACTGAACTACCGCTCCAAACTTGCTGCGAGCATCGCGATGTCACTCGCTTTGCCTTCTTGCTAATTGCCCGGCATTGCAGCATTTTCACGCGCAGATCACCGAACTTCGTAGGTTTTGGCGGAGCGGACGGGGCTCGAACCCGCGACCCCCGGCGTGACAGGCCGGTATTCTAACCAACTGAACTACCGCTCCAAAACCGACAAAAAAACCCGCCTGACTTTCAGCGGGCTTTACGCCACTAACTGCTTGGCATTTTCAAACTGATACCGACTCGCTACCGGCATCAATTCTGGCGTCCCCTAGGGGATTCGAACCCCTGTACTCACCGTGAAAGGGTGATGTCCTAGGCCTCTAGACGAAGGGGACAAAATCGTCAAAACTTTGTCTGTTTCGCTACTGCTTATTGCATTTCGCGAAGAACGCCATTCTAAACAACATTTCTTCGCTTGTGAAGCTTTATTTTCAAGTTTTTTGCATCGTTTTTGCAAGAATCTTGCTCTTTCGACGCAGCCTGAAAACCGAGCTTCGGAATCCGTGGTGGAGGTAAGCGGGATCGAACCGCTGACCTCTTGCATGCCATGCAAGCGCTCTCCCAGCTGAGCTATACCCCCGAACAGAGAAGTGAGATTCTAATGACAAACCCATTTCCTGTAAATACCCTCCTCGCATTTTTTCCGCATTATTTTGCGAATCCGTGCGAAGAATAAAAAACGGCGACTCGCGTGAGCCGCCGTCTCCATTTTCCTGCGGCGGCGCGTATTCACGCCGCCCTGCGTAACAGCGCGATGCCCGTATTACTGCGCGTCGCCGCCTTCACGCCTGGCCAGCAGCGGACCGCCCTGCTTCTCTTCTTCGGTCAACGCCTTGTGCGACAGACGCAGGCGACCCTTGTCGTCCTGCTGGATCACCTTCACGCGCACGGCCTGACCTTCCTTGACGTACTCGTTGATGTCCTTGATGCGCTCGTTGGCGATTTCCGAGATATGCAGCAAGCCGTCCTTGCCCGGCAGCACCGAGACGATCGCGCCAAACTCAAGCAGCTTGAGCACAGTGCCGTCGTAGACCTGACCGACTTCGACTTCCACCGTAATCAGTTCGATACGGCGCTTCGCTTCGGCAATGCCTTCGGCGCTCGGGCTGGCAATGGTGACCACGCCATCGTCCGAGATATCGATGCTCGTACCGGTTTCTTCCGTCAGCGCACGAATCACCGAACCGCCCTTGCCGATCACGTCGCGGATCTTTTCCGGATTGATCTTGATCGTGACCATGCGCGGCGCGAACTCCGACAGCTCCGTGCGGACACCGGACTGCGCTTCCGACATCTTGCCGAGGATGTGCAGACGGCCTTCCTTGGCTTGCGCCAGCGCGACCTGCATGATTTCCTTCGTGATGCCCTGGATCTTGATGTCCATCTGGAGCGCAGTCACGCCGTTCGACGTACCGGCCACCTTGAAGTCCATGTCGCCCAGGTGATCTTCGTCGCCGAGAATGTCGGTCAGCACGGCAAACTTGTTGCCTTCGAGGATCAGGCCCATGGCGATACCGGCGACCGGCGAGGTCAGCGGCACACCGGCGTCCATCATCGCGAGGCTGCCGCCGCAGACCGAAGCCATCGACGACGAACCGTTCGATTCGGTGATTTCCGACACGACTCGCACGGTATAGCCGAAATCGTCGGCGCCCGGCAGGCACGCCACCAGGGCACGCTTGGCCAGACGGCCGTGACCGATTTCGCGACGCTTGGGCGAACCCACGCGCCCCGTTTCGCCCGTCGAGAACGGCGGGAAGTTGTAGTGCAGCATGAAGCGATCACGGTACTCGCCTTGCAACGCGTCGATGATCTGCTCGTCGCTCTTGGTGCCCAGCGTGGCCACTACGAGTGCTTGCGTCTCGCCACGCGTGAACAGGGCCGAGCCATGAGCACGCGGCAGCACGCCGGTACGGATCGTGATCGGACGCACGGTACGCGTGTCGCGACCGTCGATACGCGGCTCGCCAGCCAGAATCTGGCTACGCACGATCTTGGCTTCCAGATCGAACAGGATGTTGCCGACTTCGATTTCGTCCGGTGCCGCTTCGCCCTTGGCGGCAGCGGCTTCGCCCAGCTTGGCGATGACGTCGGCGCTCACGGTACGCAGTTGTTGCGTACGGGCTTGCTTTTCGCGCGTTTGATAAGCAGCGCGCAGCGGACCTTCGGCCAATTCGGTCACTTGCGCGATCAGCGCGTCGTTCTTGGCGGCCGGGGCCCATTCCCACTCGGCCTTGCCACCGTCACGCACCAGATCGTGGATCGCGTTGATCGCCGTTTGCATTTGCTCGTGACCGAACACCACGGCGCCCAGCATCACGTCTTCCGGCAGTTCCTGCGCTTCCGATTCCACCATCAGCACAGCTTGCTCCGTTCCCGCGACAACCAGGTCGAGCTTCGACTTGGCAATCTGCTCACGCGACGGGTTCAGTACGTACTGGCTGTCGATGTAGGCAACGCGTGCAGCGCCGACCGGGCCGTTGAACGGCAGGCCCGAGATGGCCAGCGCGGCCGAAGCGCCGATCAGGGCCGGGATGTCTGCCGGCACTTCCGGGTTCAGCGAGACGACCTGCACCACGACCTGGACTTCGTTGTAGAAGCCTTCCGGGAACAGCGGCCGGATCGGACGATCGATCAGGCGCGACGTCAGCGTTTCGTTTTCCGACGGACGGCCTTCACGCTTGAAGAAGCCCCCCGGGATCTTGCCGGCGGCGTAAGTCTTTTCCAGATAGTCGACCGTCAGCGGGAAGAAGTCCTGGCCAGCCTTGGCCTTCTTCGCGCCCACGACCGTGGCGAGCACCACGGTATCGTCCATGTCGACGAGCACGGCACCGGAGGCCTGGCGAGCAATCTCACCGGTCTCCATGCGAACCGTGTTTTGTCCCCACTGGAAAGACTTCACGACTTTATTGAACATTTGCACTCCTATATCGAATCGCGCGAATGCAGCAGCGGCGCGATATCGCTGCCGGGGTGATCCCGACGCCTTACAGGGGGGAGTGTTATGCCATTCCAGCGTTACCCGTCGAAAGATACGCTGGCGCACCTTTGAGACGACCCTGGAATGACACAAGCCCTGCTTGCCGACGAGGCCCCGTAAACCGGGAAAAGACCGAGAAAACCGGACGGGAATCCAGCTTGAGGGCTGGATGGCTTGCCCGAAAGTGCCATGTGGACATCGATCGGGCACCGCCCAAAAACAAAATGCCTGCATCAGCACGCTGATACAGGCATCTCGTCGTAATCGCAATCGCTTACTTACGCAGGCCCAGCTTCTCGATCAGGGCGCGGTAGCGGTCCGCATCCTTGCCCTTGAGGTAGTCGAGCAGCTTACGACGACGGCTCACCATGCGCAGCAGACCGCGGCGGCTGTGGTGATCCTTCATGTGTGCCTTGAAGTGCGGGGTCAGTTCGTTGATGCGCGTGGTGAGCAGCGCAACCTGAACTTCGGGGGAGCCGGTGTCATTTGCGGCGCGGGCGAATTGCGCCACGACTTCCGACTTCTTGATATCTGCGTTCGACATTTTCTTTCCTTTGGATACACGCGGTCACGGAAGAATGGCCGTGCCGTGAACTTACAAAAACACGTACGTTGCCGTACATAAACAAAACTGCAAGTGCGCGATTATACGGGAACTGCCCCCCTGCCGCCACTTTTTTCCACGCTGTGCCGCAACAGACGGGCCTAAACACCCGATCGGGACATCGAAAAAGCGGAAATCGCGCGAACAATCCACGAAAATCGCGAGAATTGTCTAGAATTTTCCGACAAATCGACGCCTCACCCCGCGCCGTTCACGTCGGCACATCGCACCGGCGCGTCAGCGCTGACGCGCCATCCGGCAGGTACTCGGCAATGCGACCTTGTTCGCGGGCAATTCCATCACCGTGCGAAAGCCATACCCGGAGCCCTCGTTGTCGAATTTCACGTTCGGCTCCCCGGCGTGGCGCATCACCGAGACGTACAACGGCTCGATCATCTGGTGGTCGTTGGCGCGCATCCACGCATCCGCAGGCGCCTCGCGAACGCGCCGGTTCTCGAGCGCCCGCGCCACGGTCGTCACGTCGGTCGTGCCCGCCTGTTCGAGCGCGGCTGCGATCATGTCGATCATCACGCTCATGCGCAGCAGCGGATAGTCGTCGCGCGCCTCGGGGTAACGCGCGCGGAACGCCTTGTAGTACGCATCCGAGGCCTCGCCTCCCACGTTCGGGTGCCACTCGGCTACCGCGTACACGCGTCCGACGCCCGCGTCGCCCAAGGCTGCCGGCGCCCCCAATGCGTTGCCGTAGAAGGTGTAGAACTTGAGCTCCATGCCCTGCTCGCGCGCCGCCTTGACCAACAGCGTCAGATCGTTACCCCAACTGCCGGTCACGACCGTATCGGCGCCCGATGCCCGGATGCGCGCCAGATACGGAGTGAAGTCCTTCACGCGTCCCACCGGGCTGAATTGTTCGCCCACGATCTGCACGTCGGGACGCTTCGCGCCGATCATCTGTCGCGCGAGCCCCGCAACCTGACGGCCAAAGCTGTAATCCTGATTGAGGAGGTAGACCTTCTGGATGCTGTCGTCCTGCCGGATCGCCTCCGTCAACGCCTGCATGCGCATGGCGGCGTTCGCGTCGAACGCGAAATGCCAGAAGCTGCACTGCTCGTTGGTGAGCGCCGTGTCGACGGCCGAATAGTTGAAGAACAACATGCGCTGGCCCGGTTCGCGGGCGTTTCGCTTGTTGACGGCATCGATCAGCGCCGACGCCACAGCCGAACTGTTCCCCTGCAGGACGAAGGGAATACCGAGATCGCCGGCCGCCTTGAGTTGCACGAGGCTGTCCTCGACGGCGCCCTTGCTATCGAAAACGGTCAGTTCCAACGGATGCGCGCCATCGCGCAACTTCACACCGCCGCGCGCATTGACGCGATCGATGGCAAACCGCAGATTGCGCTCGACCATCGCCCCGGCGTTGCCGAACGGCCCGCTCATCCCTTCGATCAGGGCGAGGCGAATCGGCGGCGCAGCGTGCGCCATACCGGCGACGGCCAGCAAACCGCAGGTACAAAGAACGGCGCAGATACGCGAAAGCAAGGCTTGAGATTTCATCGAGGCCCCAATAGTGTCTCGGCGCGCATCATAACGTCCACGCCCCGGTGCGGCAAGCCGAGGCACCCCACGATGCGGAACAGCGGCGGTATCCTACCGAAAAAGCCACAATCGTTTTCTCTCGCGCAATGTTTGCGGAATTTCCCATCATCACGAGGCCAATCATGACGTATCGTTCTCAATCGCGTTCGGATACTTTTCAGACGTCCACCGAAAGTCGCCCGGGCGACGCGCGGCTTGCGCACGCATCGCGTCGGATGGCACGTGCGCCGGTGCGCTGGCTGGCCGCGGGCGCGCTGACACTCACCCTGACGGCGTGCTACACGCCGCCCTGGCAGACGCTGCCGTCCATGGTTTCGCAAGCCGACGTACAGGCGCAACTCGGCAAACCGAAGGAGGCGTACCCGTTGACTCCTGGTGTTACGCGCTGGCTGTATCCCACGAAGCCGTTCGGCGAGGAAACGATCGCCGCCGACTTCGATGCGCAAGGTCGCCTGCTGGGAACGACGCAAGTTCTGTCCATGCAGGAGTTCAACAAGGTCGAAATCGACAAGTGGACGAAGACCGATGTGCTGCATCACTTCGGCGAACCTGTCGAGACGTCGGCATTTCCGCTGATGAAACGCGAGGTCTGGACGTATCGCTTCAAGCAGGACGACGTGTGGTTCTCGATGATGAACTTCTACTTCGACCCGGACGGCATCGTCAAAACGACGCAAATCAGCCCCGATCCGCTGCACGAGAAGCGGGACAACACTTTGTTCTGAATACGGGAGAGGGCACGTTCGCACACGGGCACGAACAGCGCTTGCACGGCCCGCGCCGTCCTGCGCCGGGATAAGCGAAAACGCCCGCCCCCGGCGAGCGGTGTGCGAGCGTTTTCGTTGCATTTTCGCGCCGTGCCCCCGAGCCGTCTGCATCGACGCATCGAGGCATCGGGACATGCGATTCATGGCAAGCAATCCCTTGCGGCTACCTCACGAAGGTCGCCGGCGTCCGGATCACGGCGTCAGTTGCGGATTGAGCTTTTCGGCCTTCGAGTACAACTTGTTGAGCGCCGACAGATACGCCTTGGCCGATGCCGCCACGATGTCCGGGTCCGTACCCACGCCGTTGACGATACGGCCGGCCTTCGACAGACGCACCGTCACTTCGCCCTGCGATTGCGTACCGGTCGTGATCGCGTTGACCGAATACAGCAGTTGTTCGGCACCGCTTCGCACTTGCGATTCGATGGCATTGAGCACAGCGTCGACCGGGCCGTTGCCGTCGGATTCGCCCACGAGTTCCTTGCCCTGCGCGGTGAACACCACACGCGCGCTCGGACGCTCGCCCGTCTCGGAATGCTGCGCCATCGAAACGAGGTAGAAATGCTCGCCGCCTTCGGCCTGCGCTTCGTTCGAGACGATGGCCAGAATGTCCTCGTCGAAAATCTCGGCCTTCTGATCGGCGAGTTCCTTGAAGCGGGCGAACGCGGCATTCACGTCCTGCTCCGATTCCATCTCGATGCCCAGTTCCTGCAAGCGCTGCTTGAATGCGTTGCGGCCCGAGAGCTTGCCCAGCACGATCTTGTTCGCGGTCCAGCCCACATCTTCCGCGCGCATGATTTCGTAGGTGTCGCGCGCCTTGAGCACGCCGTCCTGGTGAATGCCGGAGGCGTGTGCGAACGCGTTGGCGCCCACGACTGCCTTGTTCGGCTGCACGTTAAAGCCGGTGATCTGCGAGACGAGCTTCGACGCCGGCACGATCTGTGTCGTATCGATGCCCAGATCGAGACCGAAGTAATCCTTGCGGGTCTTGAGCGCCATCACGACTTCTTCGAGCGACGTGTTACCGGCGCGCTCGCCCAGTCCGTTGATCGTGCACTCGATCTGACGCGCGCCGCCGAGTTGCACACCCGCGAGCGAATTCGCAACCGCCATGCCCAGGTCGTTATGGCAGTGCACCGACCAGACGGCCTTGTCCGAATTCGGCACGCGCTCACGCAACGTACGCACCAATTGGCCGTAGAGTTCCGGCACGCCGTAGCCGACCGTGTCGGCCACGTTAATGGTGGTCGCCCCCTCGTCGATCACCGCTTCCAGCACCCGGCACAGGAAGCCCAGATCCGAACGGCTGCCGTCTTCCGGCGAAAATTCGATGTTGTCCGTGAATTGACGCGCGTAACGCACGGCAAGCTTCGCCTGCTCGAACACCTGATCCGGTGTCATGCGCAGCTTCTTCTCCATGTGAAGCGGCGACGTGGCGATGAAGGTGTGGATACGCGACGAGTTCGCCCCCTTGAGCGCTTCGGCGGCACGGGCGATGTCACGGTCGTTGGCGCGGGCCAGCGAGCAAACCGTGCTGTCCTTGACAATGCCGGCGATTGCCTGAATGGCTTCGAAGTCACCGTTCGAGCTGGCGGCGAAGCCGGCTTCGATGACGTCCACGCGCAGGCGCTCCAGTTGACGGGCGATGCGGATCTTTTCGTCGCGCGTCATCGATGCGCCCGGCGACTGTTCGCCGTCGCGTAGCGTCGTATCGAAAATGATCAGCTTGTCAGCCATGATTTGCTCCTGTGGGGGTCTCGTAGGGTTCGGTTTGTTCTTGATGTCCGGCGAAGGTGCCTGCGCGGGCTGAAGCCTGCGGGGCCACGGCCGTCGGTGGCGGACAACTACCGGGAGGGAATCAGCGCGCGACGCGCGCAGGCATGGCCGGCCCGAAGGCGGAGTAACGGCATGGCATTGGCGGTGCGTGAGGAAAGGCCCGGAGCCGGGATGGCGCCTGAAATCATGAGCGCCAATATAGTCGCAATCGGGGGTTTTCGCAACGCGGGAGACGGGCGGCAAGCCCCGTGGAAGGCCGGGCTGGAAGTCGTCGGACGAAGTCGGTTACAGCGGCGGAATACGCAGCATCTGCCCCGGGTAGATTTTGTCGGGACTGGAGAGCATTGGCTTGTTGGCTTCGAAGATAGCGTTGTACTTATTGGCGTCGCCGTATTCGGATTTGGAGATCGCCGAGAGCGTGTCGCCCGATTTGACGGTGTAGTACTTCGCCTCGGCCGAGGCCGCCGTCGAGACGGACATCTGGTCGTCGACCGTCTTCACGCCCCTCACATTGCCGCAGCACAGCAGGATCTTTTCCTTGGTGGCCTGATCGGCGGCAACCCCGTACACCTTGACCGTGCGCGTTGCGCCGTCGAATTCGGCATCGAGCCCGGTCGCCTCCAGTCCTTGAGACCTGATGTAATTCTCGATGGCCTCGCCCGCCGCGCGATTCGCGGCATCGGCGTCGGGGCCGGGCGCCGGCGGCTCTGCCGCGTGTGCCTTGCCCAGGAGCGCTTCGCCCGCATCCATCACGAAGTCCAGAATGCCCATGATTTCTCCTTTGTCACGTTGAACTCACGTCGAACTATGGAAACGGCGCCGGGTCCGGCCCGATCGAGCCGGCCAACCCGGGCCACAGGGGTACTTCGATGACCGCCACCGTCAAGATTAGCGCATCCTGACGATGTCATGCCTGACAACTCTGACAGGTCGATGTGACAGGGGGCGTACCGGGACGCCCCTTGTCAGACTCGCTTACTCGTCGACTTCGCCGAAAATCCGCTGCCGACGCCCCTTCACGAAGCGGAACGCCCACAGCACGTAGCCCGACACGCTATACACGCAGAACATGCCGAACAGGGCCAAAGGCGGGTCCGAGGACACCAGAATGAAGCCGACCATGAACAGCAGCACCACACCGAACGACACGCGCTGGCGCACGTCGAGCGCCTTGCCGCTGTAAAACGGCGCGTTCGACACCATCGACATGCCGGCGTAAATCGTCAGGAAAAATGCCACCCAGGGCATCCAGTAGACGTTCACCGGCAGCTTGTTGTCGATCGTGATCCAGACAAAGCCGGCAATCAGCGCTGCGGCCGCCGGGCTGGCAAGCCCCTGGAAGAAGCGCTTGTCGACCACGCCGATATTCGCGTTGAAACGCGCCAGACGCAGGGCGGCGCCCGCCACGTAGACAAAGGCCGCGAGCCAGCCCCACTTGCCGATCTCGTGGAGAATCCATTCGTACATCACCAGCGCCGGCGCCACACCGAACGAGGTCATGTCGGAGAGCGAGTCGTACTGCTCGCCGAAGGCGCTCTGCGTGTTGGTCATGCGCGCGACACGTCCGTCCATGCCGTCGAGCACCATCGCAAAAAAGATGGCAATGGCCGCCTGCTCGAAGCGATCGTTCATTGCCTGCACGATCGCGAAGAAGCCGCAGAACAGCGCGGCGGTCGTGAACGCGTTGGGCAGCAGATAGATGCCGCGATTGCGCGGGCGCACCGGCACGTCGTCGTCCACACTCGGATCGTGGTCTTCGTTCATCGATGGCTCTGAGGGATGCTTGTGACGGCCGAACGGCGAGAGATGCCTGACATTGTTGCGCAAGCGGCCGCGATGGTTTTCCGGCATCAATAACTCCTTGACGATGCTTGGGGTCGGTTCACGGACCCCAGGACTGCGGGCGGACCCGCGACGGATCACCGCTATTGGAACGCGAAAAGCGAAAGCAGTTGCAGGCCACGTCGTCCCGCCATAACGGGAGGTGACGATCCGGCAGCGTGCGACCCGATGTCGCGCCGCTGCCAGCGGCCCTGATGCAAGTTCGGGTGACTTACAACTCGGCGAGAATCGTCGAGGTGGCGGACACCTTGTCGCCGATGGCCACACGCGGGCGCGAGCCGAGCGGCAGATACACGTCGACACGCGAACCGAAACGGATGAAGCCATAACGCTGACCGCGCGTCAGACGATCGCCCGCCTTCACGTAGCACAGAATGCGCCGCGCGATCAGGCCGGCGACCTGCACGCTCGTCACGATCTGGCCGCCGACGTCGATCACCAGCGCGTTACGCTCGTTCTCGAGCGATGCCTTGTCCAGATCGGCGTTGAAGAAACGGCCCGGGAAATATTCCACCTTGGTCACCGTGCCGTCAACAGGGGCACGATTCGAATGAACATTGAAAACGTTCATGAAGACGCTGATCTTCAGCGCTTCACGGCCTGCGTAGGGGTCCTGCGTGGTTTCGATGGCCACGATGCGACCGTCCGCCGGGGAGAGCACGGCGCCGGCCTGCTGCGGCACTTCGCGCGGCGGGTCGCGGAAGAACTGCAAGACGAACAGGGCGATCACCCAGAACGGCGCGGCCCAAAACACGCCAGCCATGAAATGCACGACGAGCGCAACGGCAACGGCGATACCCAGGAAGGGCCAGCCCTCACGGGCAATGATCGGGTGAGGATAATTCATGCGATTGAACTCGCGTCCTTGGTAAAACGGTTGAGTGAGCGGATCGGCCTGCATTGGGCCGAACCGTGACGTGGCGGCATTGTAGCAATGCGCGCGAGGCGGCGACACTTTTTCCCCAATCGCCACGTTGGCGTCACATTGTCCGATGCGGGCCAAACCGGTCTCGGCGACGCCAAGACATGGCCGAAGCGACAAGGAAACCACCGACGGAACCACAAACGAAAAGGCCGTCCGCCTTGCCATAGCAGCAGTGGCTACGGCAAAACGGACGGCCCGAAGCAACGGTTCACGCGATACCGGACATCATGTCGCCATGCGCCCCGCCTGCGCTCACCGCCTGCCGCCGGCCCCCGTCGTCCGCAACTTCCGAACGCGCACCGCGCGGCACGTCATACTGACTACTTAGTTCTTCGACTGGTCGACCAGCTTGTTCTTGGCGATCCACGGCATCATCGCACGCAGCTTGCCACCCACTTCTTCGATCTGGTGCTCGGCCGTCAGACGGCGACGCGAGATCAAGGTCGGGGCGCCGGCCTTGTTTTCCAGCAGGAACGACTTGGCGTACTCGCCGGTCTGGATGTCGGTCAGGCACTGCTTCATGGCCTTCTTCGTCTCTTCGGTCACGATGCGCGGGCCGGTGACGTACTCGCCGTATTCGGCGTTGTTCGAGATCGAGTAGTTCATGTTTGCGATGCCGCCTTCGTAGATCAGGTCGACGATCAGCTTGAGTTCGTGCAGGCACTCGAAGTAGGCCATTTCCGGGGCATAACCGGCTTCGACCAGCGTTTCGAAACCGGCCTTGATGAGTTCGACGGTACCGCCGCACAGCACGGCTTGCTCGCCGAACAGGTCGGTTTCCGTTTCTTCGCGGAAATTGGTTTCGATGATGCCGGCACGGCCACCGCCGTTAGCGGCGGCGTACGACAGCGCGATGTCGCGAGCGGCGCCCGACTTGTCTTGTGCAACGGCGATCAGGTGCGGCACGCCGCCACCTTGCGAGTACGTCGAGCGCACCGTGTGGCCCGGGGCCTTCGGGGCGATCATGATGACGTCGAGGTCGGCGCGCGGAATCACGGCGCCGTAGTGCACGTTGAAGCCATGGGCGAAGGCCAGTGCAGCCCCCTCCTTGATGTTGGCGTGGACTTCGTTCTTGTAGACGTCGGCGATTTGCTCATCGGGCAGCAGCATCATGACGATGTCGGCCGACTTCACGGCTTCTGCCACTTCCTTGGTGTTCAGGCCGGCGTTGACCGCCTTGTTCCACGAAGCGCCGTTCTTGCGCAGACCGACCGTCACGTTCACGCCGCTGTCCTTCAGGTTCTGTGCGTGGGCGTGGCCTTGCGAGCCGTAACCGATGATCGTGACTTGCTTGCCCTTGATGAGGGAGAGGTCGGCGTCTTTGTCGTAGAAAACTTTCATTTGGAGTGTCCCGTATTACCAAAAATAAACTGAAATCAGAATGGATCGAAATCCGCTTACCGCGTTGCCGTTGCCGGTCAGACCTTCAGGATGCGCTCACCGCGCCCGATGCCCGAGCCACCGGTACGAACCGTCTCGAGAATCGCCGTCTGGTCGAGCCCTTCGATGAATGCGTCGAGTTTCGACGAATTTCCGGTGAGCTCAATCGTATAGGTCTTTTCCGTAACGTCAATGATGCGGCCGCGGAAAATATCCGACATCCGCTTCATCTCTTCCCGCTCCTTGCCCACTGCGCGAACCTTGATGAGCATGAGTTCGCGCTCGATGTGCGCACCTTCGGTCAGATCGACCACCTTCACCACCTCGATGAGCCGGTTCAGATGCTTGGTGATCTGCTCGATGACATCATCGGAGCCGGTCGTGACCACCGTCATGCGTGAGAGCGACCGGTCTTCGGTCGGCGCGACGGTGAGGGTCTCGATATTGTAGCCACGTGCCGAAAACAGCCCGACCACGCGCGACAGCGCGCCCGGCTCGTTCTCGAGCAAAACAGAAATAATGTGCCTCATGGTGTATCCCGGATTGTCCTGGTTTGGGACGTCGCGCCCGCGCGCCGGTCATGCCGGCCGCCGCTGGCAGCGCGAACGCGCCTCGTCGTCTTACAGATCTTCCGAACCGAGCAGCATCTCGCTGATGCCCTTGCCCGCCTGGACCATCGGCCAGACGTTTTCGGTGGGATCCGTTTGGAAATCCATGAATACCGTACGATCCTTGAGCGCCAGCGCTTCGCGCAGTGCCGGCTCGACGTCCGACGACTTCTCGATGCGCATGCCCACGTGGCCATACGCCTCGGCCAGCTTCACGAAGTCCGGCAGCGCGTCCATGTACGAACTGGAGTAACGCTTGCTGTATTCGATCTGCTGCCACTGACGGACCATGCCCAGATAGCGGTTATTGAGCGACAGGATCTTGACCGGCGTGCGGTATTGCAGGCACGTCGAGAGTTCCTGAATGCACATCTGGATCGACCCTTCGCCGGTGATACAGGCGACTTCGGCATCCGGATGTGCCATCTTCACCCCCATCGCCGCCGGCAGGCCGAAGCCCATCGTGCCCAGACCACCGGAGTTGATCCAGCGGCGCGGCTTGTTGAAGCGATAGTACTGAGCGGCCCACATCTGATGCTGACCAACATCCGAGCACACGAAGGCTTCGCCGTCGGTGAGCTTCCAGTACGTCTCGACGACGTGTTGCGGCTTGATGATTTCGCTCTTGCGATCAAACGCGAGGCAATCGCGCGAACGCCATTGCTCGATCTGCTTCCACCAGTCGGCCAGCGCCGCGGTGTCCGGGCCGTGTTCGGCCGTTTGCAGGTTTTCGATCATCTCGCGCAGCACTTCCTTCACGTCGCCAACGATCGGAATGTCGACCTTCACACGCTTGGAAATCGACGACGGGTCGATATCGATGTGAATGATCTTGCGGGCGTTCGAGGAGAAGTGCTCCGGGTTGCCGATCACGCGATCGTCGAAACGGGCGCCGATGGCGATCAGCACGTCGCAGTGCTGCATGGCCATGTTGGCTTCGTACGTACCGTGCATGCCCAGCATACCGAGGAACTTGGGATCGCTCGCGCGATACCCGCCCAGGCCCATGAGCGTGTTGGTCACCGGATAGCCGAGCAGGTCGCAGAACTGATTCAGTTCCTTCGACGCGTCGGCCAGAATGATGCCTCCGCCGGTATAGATATAGGGACGCTTGGCCGAGAGCAGCAGGCTCATCGCCTTGCGGATCTGACCGGAGTGGCCCTTCGTCACCGGGTTGTACGAGCGCAGCGACACCGACTTCGGATATTCGAAGCGGCAGCGCGCCTTGGAGACGTCCTTCGGAATATCGACCAGCACCGGGCCCGGACGGCCGGTCTTGGCGATATAGAAGGCTTTCTTGACGGTGGCGGCGAGGTCACGCACGTCCTTCACGAGGAAGTTGTGCTTGACGCACGGACGCGTAATGCCGACTGTGTCGCACTCCTGGAAGGCGTCCTGACCGATGGCGGCCGTGGGCACCTGCCCGGTAATGATCACGAGCGGGATCGAATCCATATACGCCGTGGCAATCCCGGTGACCGCGTTGGTCACACCCGGGCCAGACGTCACGAGACACACGCCGACTTTGTCGGTGGAACGCGAATAAGCATCGGCCGCATGCACGGCTGCCTGCTCATGGCGCACCAGAATGTGCTGGATCTTGTCCTGCTTGTAGAGTTCGTCGTAGATGTAGAGAACCGAACCGCCGGGATAACCCCACAGATGTTCGACCCCCTCTTCTTGAAGCGAGCGCACGAGGATCTCGGCGCCAATCATGTCTTCAGAAGTATTTTGGTGGCGTGCAGCTTCCGCCTCGGAGAATTCCGCGCTTGGCATGTTCATCGTCGACCTTTCAAAGTTTCGGCAAAAATTTTGATTGGGTGCTCTCCCCTCGAACTTGTGGTCCGGGCTCAAGCTGCGCGTCTGAATGATAGGCACACCGGATAGGTATGCCGATATAGAGACAATCACAGATATTGCGAACTGGCAACATTACTGGTTCGCAGCAAAATGGTCAAGCAGGTTTATGCATTTGCAGCATGATCGCGAACCCGGCATCGCAAATTTCCCACACCTGCGGCATACCTTCCCACGCTGGTGCACAATCCTCACATCGTAGGAATGTAGCGAACGCGCCTGTACCGCCACTTCGACACGACGCAACAGAGCGTGTAAGAACATGACAGAACCGGAGCAAAAGCGGTTACAGGCAAGCGCGTTTTTGGTAGCATCCGCACCGACTACGCGATCTTTACGTGATCTTTACGCTTACACGGCATTTCACAGGCGCAGCCGCAAACGCTGCGTGTACCCCACCGGATGGCATCTGACAAGGAACTGGCGGATTTTCTCGCAGGCATCGAGCGGCGCGCTTTCAAGCAGGCCGTCTATGCCGTACGCGACGACGAGGCCGCCCTCGATATCGTTCAGGATGCGATGATCCGTCTGGCCGAGAAATACGGCGACAAACCGCCGGCCGACCTGCCGTTGTTGTTCACGCGCATCCTCCAGAACACCATTCACGATTACTTCCGCCGCCAGAAGGTGCGCAACACCTGGGTGACGTTGTTCTCCAATCTAGCCGGCCCCGGCGAGGACGAACGCGACGATTTCGACCCCCTGGAAACCTTGCTGGGCGAGGACGGGTCAGTGCAAACCGAGAGCAGCGAGGATTCGGTTTCGCGTGCCGAAACCCTCACACTCATCGAGGCGGAAATACAGAAACTACCGGCACGTCAACGAGAAGCCTTCCTCATGCGTTATTGGGAGGACATGGACGTTGCCGAGACCGCCGCCACGATGGGGTGCTCGGAAGGCAGTGTCAAAACGCACTGCTCGCGTGCCACGCACGCATTGGCGCAGGCGTTGAAGGCAAAAGGGATCAGGTTATGAGTCACGATCTGGAAACGAGGGAAATCCGCTTCGCACATCGCGTGCGACGAGCATTGGACGAAGCATCCGATTCGCCGTCGCCGAACATCGCGGCCCGGCTGGCCGCCGCACGCCAGGAGGCGCTCGCCCGCAAGAAGCCCGAACCGGTCGCTGTCGTGCAACCGGCGCTGGTGCTCGCGGGTGTCGGAGCCATGCAGTCGCCGGAGATCGGCGGAGCGCGCCGTGCATTCGACAAACTGGGCCGTCTGGGCCTGCTCTGGCCGCTCGCTGCACTGGTGGTCGGTCTCGCAGGCATTGCGTACTGGGAACATCAACAGCATATTCAGGATCTGGCGGATATCGATGCTGCCGTTTTGAGCGACGAACTGCCGCTGTCGGCGTATGCCGATCACGGCTTCAACGCTTATGTGAAGCGTGCCCAGTAGTCCCCCCATCCAAGACCGCCCAGTGACGCAACGCAACGTACTTTTTCTGGTCGCCGCGCTGATCGTCGCCGCACTTGCCGGCACGGCCGCGCTGCGCCGCTCGCCAGCCCCGGAACCGGTGTCCGACATGCCGCCGGCAATCGGCGGCACCGCCACGTCCGGCACCGGAGCCGGCACGCCGGGCGCGTCTTCCGCGCCGGTGGGCGCGCTCACCGCCGGTGTGCCGGGCGCCGCCAGCGCACCGGCAGCCGCACCGCCCTCGCCGGGTGGTGCATGGGCAAGGCTCACCGCCGAACAGCGGGAAGCCCTTGCCCCGCTCTCGCAGGACTGGAACCGGATGAGCGAGCGTCAGCGCGAAAAGTGGGTCGAGATCGCCAAACGTTTCCGCACGCTCTCGCCCGATGGCCGCAAGCGTTTGCACGACCGTATGGCCGACTGGGTGCGCCTGACGCCCGAGCAACGTCAGCTGGCGCGCGAAAGTTACGAGAACGCCAAGGCGCTGCCCCCGGAGCGCAAGGCGCAGGTGTGGCAGCAGTACCAGCAGCTCACGGAAGAACAGAAAAAGCGTCTGGCGGCGGACGACAAGAAGCAGTCCAACCGTCCGAACGTGGTCAGCGCCCCGCCGTCGGGCCGCTCGGGCGTGAAAAACCCGTATGCTGCCGTGCACCGCAAGGATGCCGCCGCCGCTACGAAGAGCACTCAGTTGCCGGTCCCGGGCCCGCTGGCATCCGCGCCGGCGGCCGCGCCCGCGGCTGCGGCATCCGCACCGTCGAGCGCCGCGCCGGCACCGGCGGCGGCGAGCAACGGCGCAGCAAGCGCCGCACCGGCCAACGGCGACAGGAACGGCGACGCCGTCTTCAATTCGGATCTGTATCACCACAACTGATACGGGACGCCGCACCTCCTGCCGCATCTGAATGGCCGCCTCCGGGCGGCCGTTTGCCTTTACGTCCGGGCAATGCCCTGCACCGCGGCATCTACCCCTTCACCTTTGCGCCGACGAGCGCCCCGTCACGGGCTGGCTAGCCCATCCGCCCAATCTTCCGCATAATGGGCGACGCTCCCGGTGCCAACACCACGCGCGTTGCGCGAACACGGCAACGGGACATCCGACAAAGAGAGTTCAGACCACGCCGCGATGACCGACTCCGCTACGACTCAGCCCGCCAAGCCGTCCCGATCGCCCCGCCCGCCGTTCGCCGCCGAGCGGGCCGCCCCGAAGAACTACGCCGTGCCCACCTTGCGTCGCCGCCTGCTCTCGATGGTCTACGAGTCGCTATTGCTCTTCGGCGTGCTCTTCCTGGCGGGCTATCTCTTCAGCGCGCTCACGCAGCAGCGCAGCGGACTGATGTACCGGCACGCGATGCAGACGTGGCTCTTCCTCGTGCTGGGGGCCTATTTCGTATGGTTCTGGACCCATGGCGGCCAGACCCTCGCCATGAAGACGTGGAAAATCCGTCTGGTGGACGCGCATGGCCTGCCGGTGCGTACCGGCCGTGCGCTGCTGCGTTACGTGCTTGCCTGGCTCTGGGTCCTGCCCGCGATGGCCATCGACTGGGCGCTCGGGCTCACGGGCTGGAGCAGCGTCGCCCTGCTGGCAGGTTGGATCGTGCTCTGGGCGCTGGCCATGCGGGTGACGCGCGACCACCAGTTCGTCCATGACCGGATCGCGGGCACGCGGCTCGTCAGCGTACTCGGCAAGTGAACCGCCGATGAGCGCACCGCCGACCACGCCGACCAGAGCTTCCGTTCCCGGCCGGTTGCGAGCCTCGCGCCCGCATCTGGTCTATGGCGGCGTCGAAATCGGGCTGTCGATTGTCGTCGCGATTGCAACGTGGTCCGCGTGGCACAGTCCGTGGACGACCTTCCTCTGGACGGTGCTGTGGCTGCCCGTCTCGCACGCCACCGGTCTCGCTGCGGGTTTCGTCATGGCCGCGCACGGCGATCCCGCGCCCGAGCGACGCACGTCGGCTGGTACGAACATCGCCGTGTGGGCCTACGAATGTGCGGCGTCGATCCTGTTGCTCGACCTCTACCAGCCATGGTTCAGCGCCGCGCCGCTCCCGCCCCCCAGCGGTCCAGCCCGGCCGGTGGCCGTATTGCTGCTGCACGGTTACGGCTGCAATCGCGCCTTCTGGCTACGTTTTTCCCATCATCTGGCAGACGCCGGCTATCACTGCGAAGCGATCAATCTCGCCCCCCTGTTCGGCGACATCGACGATTACGCCCAGACCATCGCCGATGCGACGCAAGCGCTCGCCGAGCGCACGCGCCTGCCCGTCGTCGTCGTGGGCCACAGCATGGGCGGGATCGCCGCGCGCGCCTGTCTGCGCCGTTATCCGACCTTGCCCGTCGTGCACACCGTCACGCTGGGCTCTCCGCACTTCGGCACCTTGCACGCCCGCCACGGCATTGGCCGGAACGTACGTCAAATGAGCATCGGCAGCGACTGGCTCGTGGCGCTTGCGAGCAGCGAAACGGACGCGGCACGCGCACGCATCACGTCGATCTTCACGGCACACGACAACGTCGTCTATCCGGTACGTACGTCAATGCTGCCCGGCGCACACAACATCGCCCTGGACCGGCTCGGTCACGTGTCGCTCGGCACACATCCTCGCTCGCGGGCGCTGGTACTCGAAACGCTGGAGCGGGTCGGCCAGGGCCTACGCAACGGCAACTGACACCGCCTGCGCCTCGCAGCCCGGCGCTCGCGTCGTCCTGTCGCTTCTGCGCGACGCCGGAAGGCACTTTCGCGACACGCGCATGACTGTCATCGTCCCTTCACGAAGCCGTGGCGCAATGCACGCATGTTCAACGCGACGTGCGAGCCGCTATGACGACGACACCCACCTTCGAGTTGCCGATCTCCACGCCCGCGGCTCGCGCCGGTCGCTTCGCAGATACCCCGCCGGGCCGCCCCCTCACCCCGCCCGCCAGCCCTCCCGCCGCCCCGCCCACCACCATCGACCTGCCGCCGGACACGCCCGATCCGCTCGACCCGCCGCCCGAAGGCATCACCCGTTATCGCACGATCTGGCTTTCCGACATTCACCTCGGCACGCAAGGCTGTCAGGCGGAATATCTGCTCGACTTCCTGCGCCATCACGACTCGGACTACCTCTATCTGGTTGGCGACATCATCGACGGCTGGCACCTGCGAAAGGGCTGGCACTGGCCGCAGGCGCACAACGACGTGGTACAGAAGATGTTGCGGCGCGCGCGCAAGGGCACGCAGGTCGTCTACGTGCCCGGGAACCACGACGAAGCGGCGCGCCAGTTCTGCGGGCTGGCCTTCGGCGACATCGCCGTGCGCGACGAGGCATTTCACACCACGCTCACCGGCAAGCGGCTATGGATCACGCACGGCGATCTGTTCGACGGCGTGATTCAGCACGCCAAGTGGCTCGCCTATCTGGGCGACTCGCTCTACACGCTCACCCTGCTGCTCAATCGCTGGTTCAACCGCGTGCGCACACGCTTCGGCTTCCCGTACTGGTCGCTCTCGCAGTATCTGAAGCATCAGGTGAAGAATGCCGTGAACTTCATTTCCGCCTTCGAGCATGTGATGGCCGACGAGGCCCGTCGCCGGGGCTGCGACGGTGTGGTCTGCGGTCACATCCACAAACCGGAGATTCGCGAGATCGACGGGCTTCTCTATTGCAACGACGGCGACTGGGTCGAAAGCCTGTCGGCGCTGGTCGAGACGATGGAGGGGGAATTGAAGATCGTCTACTGGACGCAAAAACGTCAGACGCGCGCGAACGTGAAAGCCACACCGGTGAGTGCCTGACCCCATGCCCGCAGGCAGCGCGGAGCACCGGGACAGCGTGGGCGCAGGCAAGCGCCGGCTGGCGCGAGCGTCCATCGCCCGCCACCGTACGCCATCACACACTCGCGCGCAGCCATGCGTCCCTACGCGGTTCACACGATTCCAACCGGCGCACGAACGGCGGCCTCTCGCCGGATGTGCGCCTTCTCACGCGCAGTTGCGCGTGTCATTCCACCCGCGCCACGTGCGCGAAGGAGCGCCCGATGAAAATCATGATCATCACCGACGCCTGGGATCCGCAGATCAACGGCGTGGTCCGCACGTTGAAGAACACGCGCGCTCAGCTGGAAGCGTCCGGCCATCGTGTCGAGTTGCTCACGCCGCAGGAGTTTCGCACCATCCCGTGCCCGACCTATCCGGAAATTCGTCTCGCGTTCTTCGCCGGCAGCCGGGTCGCGCGCCGCATCGAAGACTTCGCCCCCGACGCGCTGCACATCGCCACCGAAGGTCCGCTCGGCATGGCGGCGCGCAAGTGGGCCATTCGCCACGACTTCCCGTTCACAACGGCGTACCACACCCGTTTTCCGGAGTACGTGCAGGCGCGCTTCGGCTTTCCGCTGAGCACCACCTACCGCTTCCTGCGGTGGTTCCACAAGCCGTCGCGCGCGGTGATGGCCCCCACGCCCGTAGTCAAGCGCGATCTCGAAGCGGCGGGCTTCAATAACGTGGTGCTGTGGACACGCGGCGTCGACCTCGACATCTTCCGTGTGCAGGAAGCACATGTGCTAAATTCGGCACATCCGATTTTCCTCTACGTGGGGCGCGTTGCCGTGGAGAAGAACATCGAAGCCTTTCTGAAGCTGGATCTGCCCGGCTCTAAGTGGGTCGCGGGTGAAGGGCCGCAACTGGCCGAACTTCGCTCGCGCTACCCCGACGTGAACTATCTCGGCATGCTCTCGCAGCCGGAGCTGGCGAAGGTGTATGCGTCGGCCGACGTGTTCGTGTTCCCGAGCCGCACCGATACGTTCGGTCTGGTGCTGCTCGAAGCGATGGCCTGCGGGCTGCCGGTGGCCGCTTTCCCCGTGACCGGTCCGGTCGACGTACTCGACGGGTGCCCCGAAGGCGATGGCGGCGCCTTGCGTGAAGATCTGCGTGAAGCATGTTTGGATGCGCTCAAGGTCTCGCGAGCGAGTGCCCGGGCCTGGGCCGAGCGCTTCTCGTGGCAGGCCGCCTCCGAAGAGTTCGCCTCGCACCTGCATCCGCGCAAGCCCGAGCCGTCGCTCGCGCCCGCGGTCTGAACCACCTCCAGAGCCCGTTGCGGCGAGGAACCTGACGCTTGTTCATCGATCACCCGCCGCCACGCGACAAACAACCGAATCCGTACAAGGGCAACCGGGGCGTCATGCGCGCGTGGCGCGCCCTGAAGTACTCCCTGTCCGGCTTCAAGTTCGCCGTATTCGAAGAGAGCGCCTTCCGCCAGGAACTCGCGCTCGCCGCCATCCTCCTGCCCGCGGCGATTTTTCTGCCGGTCACCGCCGTTGAGCGCGTACTGTTGATCGGCTCCATCCTGCTCGTGCTCATCATCGAGCTGATCAATTCGAGCATCGAAGCGGCCATCGACCGCATTTCGCTGGAACGTCACGAACTCTCGAAGCGCGCGAAGGATTTCGGCAGCGCAGCCGTCCTCGTGGCGCTCGGCCTGTGCCTGCTCACCTGGGCCTCGCTCGCGGGGCCCGTCATCGTCGAACTCGTACGTACGGCGTTTTTCTGATATCGCTCGTCGCGCCCGGGCCCCATGCTTGGCAGTGGTCGGCTGCCGGGTATAATCGGTCGCCGTATACCTGATACTCAACTCATAAACGCAAGCGGAGAATCTCCTTCGCCGAGCTTGCCGCTAACCGGGGCCGACAGACATGGAAGCAAAGCCGCCACGCCGAACCCGCGAACGAATTCTTGAAGTGTCGCTGCGACTCTTCAACGAAATCGGCGAACCCAACGTCACCACCACCACGATTGCCGAGGAGATGAAGATCAGCCCCGGCAATCTGTACTATCACTTCCGCAACAAAGACGACATCATCAACAGCATCTTTGCGCAGTTCGAGCAGGAAATCGAACGGCGCTTGCGGCTGCCCGACGATCACAAGCCCACGCTCGACGAAGTCTGGACCTATCTGCAATACATGTCCGAATTTCTGTGGCGCTTCCGTTTTCTTTATCGCGACCTCAACGACCTGCTGGCGCGCAACCGCACGCTCGAAACGCATTTCAAGCAGATCGTCGGCCACAAGAAGCGCTTCGCACGCGAGATGTGCGACCTGCTCGTGGCCGATGGCGAAATGGAAATCACGCCGGAGCAGATCGATGTCGTGACCACCAACATGGTGGTGTTGTCCACGTACTGGTTGTCGTATCAATTCGTGATGAACCCGCGCAAGTACAACGACCCCGAAGAAATCGGCGCGGGGTTGCACCAGTCGAGCTATCACATCCTCTCGCAAATGGCCCCTTATCTGAAGGGTAAGTCGCGCGAGCTGTATGACAAGATGGCTCGGGAGTCCTCATCCAAGGGAGCGCAGTAAGGCATGTCGTCGGAAGTCAAATCCATTTGTATCTATTGCGGCGCCGCCACCGGTGTGCGGCCCGCGTACGCGGAAGCCGCCCGTGAGCTGGGCCGTCGCATGGCAGAAGCCGGCGTTCGTCTCGTCTACGGCGGCGGAAAGGTCGGCCTGATGGGCATCATCGCCGACGCGGTGCTCGCGCATGGCGGTCAGGCCGTGGGCATCATTCCGAAGGCGCTGATGGAAAAGGAAGTCGGCCACACGGGATTGACGGAACTGCATGTGGTTGAAAACATGCACCAGCGCAAGCAGATGATGGCCGACCTCTCGGACGCCTTCATTGCCATGCCCGGTGGCATCGGTACGTGCGAAGAGCTTTTCGAAGTGTTCACGTGGCTGCAAATCGGCTACCACGCGAAACCGATCGGCCTGCTCAACGTCGAGGGGTACTACGATCCGCTGATCGTGTTCCTCAAGTCGATGGTGACGGAGCAATTCCTCAAGGCGCCGCAACTCGATCAGCTGCAGATCGCCGCCTCGCCGGAAACCTTGCTCGACACCATGCGCCGCTTCAAGCCGGCGCAGATCGATCGCTGGGCCAACCAGCGCTCACAGATCTAGGCAGATTCAAGCCAACGCGAGCGGATTCCACCGGAACCAGGCGGGCCGCCGCGCCACTGCGCGGCTTCGCCGCCGCACAGGGGCTGTCTTTCCGACCGCCCTCCCCGCCGCGCATCGTCGTTCACGTTGCCCAATCCATCCCGCGATACTTTCGAAGACGTCCCGGTGCGACTGCACGGAACCGAATGCGTCCGGATACGCCCGTCAGGCCTTCGTGAACCCGCTCGGGCGTCATGGACGTCTTGGGCGCGCATCCGCTCGGCGGTACGGCGTCATTGAACTCTTGTTGGCGGCGACACTCAGACATCCGTTGCGTACGCACGTATGCGTTCGTACTCCATGCCCGCCCGGGTTCCCTTCCTCCGACGAGCAACCTGCCCATGATGTTAAAGATGCTTCACCCCATGCGGCTGCTGCGATCGCGCTGGTTGCGCCCGCATGCCGGTTTGCTGTTGCGCCGCAGCTTGTGGCAGGCGACCCCGCGCGGCGTCGCCGTCGGGTTGGCGTGCGGGGTGTTCTTTGGGATTCTGATTCCGTTCGCCCAAATGCCTGTGGCGATTCTCGTGGCGGCGTTGCTGCGGGGAAACCTGTTTCTGGCGACGATGGGCACGCTCATCACGAATCCGCTGACGGTACCCTTCGTCTATCTGGGCGCGCATCGTGTGGGGCGGTGGTTGCTCGACTGGTCGCCCAAGGCCGACATCGAAGCGACGGTTGCGGCGGCGGCACAAGCCAGCGAAAGCTTCTGGACGCAACTCACCCATTTCGACTTCGGCGCCGCGACGTTGCACCTCTGTGCCGGCCTCGCCGCCTTTGCCGTCGTGGGTGGCGTGATGGCGTACGTGATCGGATTCTTCGCGATCCGCTGGCAACAGCAACGACGCCTGGTGGCGGTGCGCAATAGCCCGCCCCGCTGACACTGTCCTCAACGACGGGGGAAGCGGACGGACGCAGCACACCGGTCTCGGAGCGAAAACGTCAAAACTCAGAACGATGAGCCCGGCTGCTTCAGGAACGCGATTTCCTCCGGCGTCGATTCCCGCCCCAACGCCGCGTTGCGATGCGGATAACGGCCGAAGCGCTCGATGATGACCGCATGCTTGCGCGCGTAATCGAGGTTGTCCACCAGACCGTGCGCCTGCGCCAGTTGTTCGTACAACGCCAGCGAAACGTGCTGGCTTTCCAGCGACTCGTCATGTTCGAACGGCAGGTAGACGAACCCGCGATGCTGCGCCGTGGGCAAACGCCGATCGTCTCCGGCCTCCACCATACGGCGCGCCACGGCCAACGCCCGGGCATCGCCCGCGAACGCCTGTGCCTGATTCCGGAAGAGATTGCGCGAAAACTGATCGAGCACCACGATCAGGGCACAAGCGCCAAGCGGCGTCTGCGCCCATTCGCTCAACGCCCCGGCCACCGCCTGCGCATGCAACGCGCCGAAGCGCGAACGGATTGCCTCGTCGAACGTGTCCGACTTGCGAAACCATTCGGCACGTGCCATGCCGTAGACCGCCGAGCCCGGCGTACCGAACCAGAAGTCCAGTACGGCCTGCCAAGGTTGCACCGGTTGTGTTTGTGCGGAAGTTTGGGCTGCCGGAGTCGCCATCGATGATCCTGAAAGAATGGGAGGATGGCTCGATGATGCCAGACTCAGGCAAATGCCAACACCACGCGGCGCGTGCGCGACGTCTTCTTTTCGATCTTCGCCACGCGCAACCCGCCGATTTCCGACGTATTGGCCACATGCGTGCCGCCACACGGCTGCAAATCGATGCCTTCGATACGCACCAGCCGCACGCGTCCGAGCCCAACGGGCGGTTTCACGCTCATTGTGCGCACCAGTTCCGGGCGCGCCGCCATTTCCTCGTCGCTGATACTGTCGATCGCCACCGGCCGCGCCGCTGCGACCAGCGCCGCCAATCCCGCCTCGACCGTCTCGCGCTCGATCGGCTCGTTCGTCACGAAGTCGAGCCGCGCATATTCGGTGGTGATGCTGCACCCGTCGACCGGATGCGGCAGCACGGCGCACATCAGGTGCGACGCCGTATGAAAGCGCATATGACGAAAGCGCCGTTCCCAGTCGATTTCGGCATGAACGACATCGCCGGGCGCCAGCGTCGCTAACACGTCGGCCTGGCCTTCGGCGGGGATATGCACCGCGTCGTCGGGCGTCGCACCTTCGTGTCTGGACTTGCGCGTATCGGCAATGGCCAGGCGCGTGCCGTCTGCAAGGACGAAGGTCCCCGCGTCACCCGCCTGTCCACCCCCCAGCGGATAGAAAACGGTGCGATCGAGCATGATGCCCGTCTCGTCGATGCGCGTGATGCGTGCCTCGCATTGGCGCAGATAGGCGTCTTGCCGGAACAGCGCTTCGGTTGCCATGTCGTCTCCTTTGGGAACGGGACATGTTCACCTGGGTCCGGCCCACGTGACAAGACACAATCCGGCACGCCTACGCCAGTACGGTCGTCGCCACCGGCCGCCTTGCACCGCGCGCGCAAACCGTTCCCGCCCCTTGTCCCAACGTCGGCCGTTTTGGTCCGAGAAGCCTCGGATCCCTTGGGTTGCGCCCCAACCAAACGCAGCTTACGCAGGTTCTCGACACCGTTTGTCGCGGGGCAATAGCCGGCACGCCGGGTGAGCCGCACATTACGTGGCGGCCGCACCGACGCGGTCGCTTTCGTAGTTCGTAATCCGCAGTTTTTAACCCCGAAATTCGTACCCCTGCAATTCGTAAGGAAAGATGCCATGACGAGCCCCCCCGCAATGCGGCAGGACGATATCCATCCCGGCGCCTTTGCGCGCCCTGGGTCGCGCCAAGCGCCCTCGAATTCGCATTTCCCGGCCATCGATGGACCGATCGATCCGCACGCGCTAGCGCATGCTCATGCGCTACATGCTGCGAACGACCTCGAAGGGGCCGCGCAGGCATTCGCCGCGATATGCCGCGCGTTGCCTGCCGATGCCACCGCGTACAAGGCGTTCGGCTACGTGCTCTGCCAGCTAGGCGACTACAGGAATGCCATCGCGCCCTTGATGGTCGCGGTGACCCGCGAGTATGGCAACCCGGAACCGCTGTACTTCGCCGCGCTGTGCATGCAGCAGATCGGCGATGTCCGGACGGCCCGCGAAATGGCGGTCGACGCGCTCGAAATGGTGCGCTGCTCGGACCGTCGCTCCAGTCTCGATCTCGATCTCAGTCTCACGCGTCTGCTCGACGCCCTCTGATGCCCCCATTGTCCTCATGTCTCCCATGCCGCACACCCACTTCTCCCCCGCCGCTATCCCCGTTTCACACGCCATCGGTTCCAATGCACCTGCGCCCGGGGCCGATCAGGCCCACATCAGAACAGGTGCCGCCAAGGCGCTCAGTGCGTTGGCCGAAAATGCCGGATCGCTCAAAGACCTCGCGCCGTCCCCTCCCAGCGTGGGCCGGTTCGCCGCACTGCTCCACCACGTGAACAATTTTGCGCTCAGCGCCAGCGCGTTAGGCGCCGCCAGTCTGGGCGCCATCAAGGAAACGTACGATCACGGCGCACTTTCGACCGCGCACAAGATCACGTTGAGCACTGCCACCGCGGCGTCGCTCTCGAGCCTGATGGATCTGGCCGTGGCCGTCGGCAAATACTGCAATCCGTCGTCCACGAGCGCGCAAATTCAGGGCACGTCGTGGCTCGCCTCGTCGGGAAAACTGCTGGGGTCGAATCATCTCGAGACCTACGGCGGCAAATATCAGTCGATCTTGCTCGGGGCCTCGATGATGCTGTTTCTGAATGGCGCCGGTCAGATTGCGGGCCGCCATGTCACTCAGCATGAGTTGGACCATGTGGCGACCCCCGCTCCGCTGGGACTGCCGTCACCCTCCGAGACCCCGGCGGCCGAAACGCAGGATCTGGATGCACTGGAGAATTGCATCGGCTTCGTCGCGCTGGCCTACCGCGCATTCGGCGACGCTACCACGACGGCCGTCATCGACTGGATGAACGCCAGGGAAGCGAAGCGAAACATGGACGTGGTCGAACGCCGTCTCTCGTTCGAAGACGCCTACGGTACTGAAGGGAAATACAGGCTCCGCGATCCCGAACTGGGAATCGCGGCCGCGGGGGATAGCGATAGAGACGACGTTTCGCTCAATGCGCCCTAATGCACCTTAATGTGCCCTAACGCGCCCTAACGCGCCCTAACGCATCTAACGCATCTAACGCATCCAACGCGCCCAAACACGTCGTGCGTCACCTCAGCCCGCCTTGTTGCGCATCCAGTCCGCCGTGCCGTAGAACGCCTGCATCAAGCGCTCCTGCAAGGTCGTCTCGACCTCGATGTCCTGCATGGCCAGCGCCATGCAGCGCAGCCACTGATCGCGTTCGCTGGAGGCAATCGGGAACGGCAGATGGCGGGCGCGCAGCATCGGGTGCCCGAACCGTTCGATGTAATGGTTCAGGCCGCCAAGCCAGCCGCACAGGAACCAGAAGAGTTTGTCGCGCGAACCGTCGAGCGACGCCGGATGCATGGCACGAATGCCCGCGAACTCCGGCTCCAGATCCATCAAATCGTAAAAGCGGTCGACAAGTTCGCGCACGCGACGCTCGCCGCCGAGCAGGGAAAAGGCAGTCGGCTGGGCGGGCGCGTTCTTCGGGTCGTCTGCCGGGGAAGTTTGGGAGGTGTTTTCGGTCGTCATGACCGATATTGTGCCCGAGCGCCGTTTCGCCCGCTGCCGTCTGTCGTGCCTGCCGGCAACTTCCCGGGCCGATGCCGTTGTCCAAGGGCCGCAGCGAGCCGGCCGGCACGTGTATGCTCGCGGACCCGCGCGACGTAGACGGTACACGGCATGCGGCAAGCGCAGCCAACGGCCGCGCTCGCGAAAACACCGCCGATGTGGGGCTCAGACATCACGCAGCGTGCGCAGCGCCGACTGACGCACCACCGCGCGCAAACCGCTCCAGCCGCCGATCAGCGCGCAAAGCACCCCGGCGCCGACGCCCGCGACCGGCAGCCACGGGTTGAAGCTCAACGCGAATTCGAACACGTATCTCGCCAGCGCCCAGCCCAGCGCACCCGCGCCGAGCGACGCCAGTAGCCCGGCCAGCGCGCCGACCGTCACCAATTCCGCCAGGTGAACGTCGCGAAGCTGACGCGACGATGCGCCCAACGCGCGCAAGATGCCGCTTTCGCGCATGCGCTCGTCACGCGTGCCCGCGAGTGCCGCGTAAAGCACCAACACGCCGGCGGCGAGCGTGAACAGGAAAAGCGCCTGAACGGCGTCGATCACCTGGGAGAGGATTTGCTGGATCTGGGCGAGCAAGGCGCCGGTATCGATCACCGTCACGTTGGGGAACTGGCGCACCAGCGCGTCCGCCACCCCTTGCTGCCGGGGTTCCAGATGGAACGACGTGATCCACGTCATCGGAAAATCGCGCAACGCGGCGGGTGGCATCACCACGAAGAAGTTCACGCGCATCGACCCCCAGTCCAGTTTGCGCAGGCTCGTGATCGGCGCGTCGATGGTCTGTCCCGTGACTTCGAAGCGGAGCACGTCGCCGAGCTTCAGCCCGAGCGTCTTCGCGATGCCCTCTTCCATCGAGATTTGCGGTGTCGCCGCATCGCCGTACCACTGCCCGGCCGTCACCCGGTTGCCCTCGGGCAGCGCCGAAGTATAGGACAGGTTGAATTCGCGCTCGGCAAGACGCCGTGCGCGTTCTTCGGTGTAGCTCCCACCCGTTACCGGCTTGCCGTTGATGGCGGTGAGACGCGCACGAATCATCGGCCAGAGCTGCACATCGGGCAGCCCCGCGGCGCGAAGCTGAGTGAGAACCGGTGTGTCCTGCCCCGGCTGGATGTCGATGACGAAACGGTTCGGCGCATCCGGCGGACTCGATTGACGCCAGCCCGCGACCAGATCGTTGCGCGTGAGCGCGAGCAGCAGCAACGCCATCAAGCCGAGGGCCAGCGCGACCACCTGCACGGCACTGCCCAGCCCCCGGCGACGCAGCCCCGCAACGGCATAGCGCCAGCCGATCCCGCCCATCGCTCCCCCCGAGGCGCCATGCCGGCGTGCCCACGCGGCCAGTCCGCCGATCGACAGCCACGCCAGCACGCCGAACACGATGGCGCCGGCCACGAAGCCGCCAGCCACCATCGCGCCAAGGCGCAGATCGCGCGCCGCGAACAACAGCAGCGCGCCGAACGCCAGCGCGCTCGCGCCATAGGCGAACCAGCCCTGCCGACGCGCCCCGCCGACCACATCGCGCCGCAGGACATGCAGCGGAGCGACCTCGGAGAGCGGCAGCAACGGAGGCAACGCGAAGCCCAGCAGCATGACGAGCGAACTGGCCAGTCCGAACGCCGCCGGGCGCCATGTCGGCGCAGGCAGTCCCGCGGGAATGACATCGCCCAATTGCGCGAGCAGCACCCAATGCGCTGCATAGCCCAGCACCACGCCAAGCACGCCGCCGATCACGCCAAGACCGATGAATGCGAGCGTCACCATGCCGCGCAACGCCCGGCGCGGCAGACCCAGACAGCGCATGACGGCGCAGGCGTCGAGGTGGCGCTCGCTGTAGCGCCGCGAAGCGATCCCGACGGCAACCGCCGCCAGCACCGCCGCCAGTAACGCCACCAGCGACAGGAAACGCCCGGCGCGCTCAAGCGTCTGACGCACCTGCGGCTGCCCGTCTTCCAGCGATTCGATATGCACACCGCGCGTCTGCTCGGCCATCGGGCGCGCCCAGGCGGCAAACTTGCCGACCTGCGCATCGGTACCGGCGACCAGCAGACGATAAGTGATGCGACTGCCGAACTGCACGAGACCGGTCGATGCCAGTTCGTCGAATCGCATCATCACGCGAGGCGCGAGCGAGCCGAAGCCGTAACCGCGGTCCATCTCGCGCGTGATCACGGCGGCGATGCGCAGCGTGCGATTGCCCACGCGAATCGTCTCGCCGGGTTTGACATGAAGGGCGTCGAGCAGCGCGGCGTCGACCCATACGGTGCCCGGCGCGGGGATATCCGCGGCGGGCGCGTCGGGCGTGTTGACGCCCGCATCGGGGGCAATGCGCACGCGACCACGCAACGGATAACCGTCGCTGACCGCTTTGAGCGACGACAGACGGCTGGCGCTCACCGGCCCACGCGCCAGTTCCGTCGTCGATTCGGTGCCCGGGTCAGCCCCCTGTGCGCGCCGCTGTCCGCCGCCGTCCGTGGCGCTGGCCATGCTCGGGAAATTGGCGACTACCGCCGTTGCCAGCCCGTCGGCCTGCGCCCGACGGGCAAATTCGGGCGTCAGCGGCGCGTCGCTACGAACGACGAGATCGGCGGCGAGCATCTGTCGCGCATCGCGCTCAAGCCCACCCTGCATGCGATCCGAGAGAAACCCCACGCTGGACAGCGCGCCCACCGCCAGCAACAACGCTACGAGAAGCAGGTGCAACTCGCCCGCACGCCAATCGCGCAGGAACATCCGCCATGCCTGGCGCGCAACTTCAGTGAACCCCATCGTTCCTCAATCCTTTGACCCGCGCCAGTAACGAGCGCCATCCGCGCCAAACGCGCGGCAGCCACCACCACGCCAGCACGACGAATACCAGCAACATCACGAGAAAAACAGCGGGAAGGAAGAACGCAAGCGCCAAGCCGCCCACTGTGGAGACATCTTCGCCGGCTGAGGCCGCGACATTCGAGAATGGTTCCGGCGACGTGTTGATCAACGCCCGGCTGCCCGCCTTGGCCAGATGCGCCGTGCCGGCGAGGGCACCGCCCGCGAGACCGGCCAGTACCGTGACCGTCGGATCCATCTGGCCCAGCGCCGCCGCGCCCAGAACGATTCCGGCCGGAATACGGATGAAGGTGTGCACGGCGTCCCACGCACTATCGACGAAGGGAATCTTGTCGGCGAAGAACTCGATGGCAGCCAGAACGCCGGCCGTGGCAATGACCCACGTCGATGCCAGCGCGGCCAGCGTTGGCGGCAAATGCAGCCACCCCAGCCGCGCGGCCAGCCCGGCGCAGAATACCGTCAGGTACAACCGCAGGCCGCTGCCCCAGGACAGCCCCGCGCCGAGCGCAATCGATTCAAGCATGGTGACCTCGCTGCCGCCGACATGACGGCGTCGCACGATCACGCGTCCCCTACCGCCGACGCGGCAGCCGCCCTCCGAAGCACGCTGCCGGGTCCCGGTCTTGTCCGGCATCCGGCAAAACAGCGCCCGGCAGGTAACGCGACGGCTACCACGTCATTATGCCGCGCGTTGCGGCAACGCACCACCGGTGACCGGCGAGACCCTCAAGCCGCCGTAAGCTTGAGGCCGACCAGTCCGGCCAGAATCAGCGTGACACTGGCGATGCGCGCGGCCGATGCCGATTCGCCGAACAGAATGATCCCGAGCACGAATGCGCCAACGGCGCCGATGCCCGTCCAGATCGCATACGCGGTGCCCAATGGCAGGGAGCGCACGGCGAGGGCCAGCAGCCACACGCTGCCGATCATCGACGCGATCGTGAAAATCGACGGAACGAGACGCGAAAAACCTTGGGTGTACTTGAGCCCGACGGCCCAGGCCACTTCGAGAAAACCGGCGAACACCAGGAGAATCCAGGCCATGACTGACTTCGATGAGAAAGACGGGGTCGTCCCCGGGTAGCGATGCGATGTACGCGCGAACCGAGCGCCGGGTCGTCCCGGTCACGGGTTCCATTGGAGGTCGAATGAATGGCGGAATGGCGGAGCGCCGAACGCAGCCAACGGAACAGCGCGATTCTAGCAAAGCGGCGCAATGACCGTCGCTCATCCCGACGTCGGCATGGGCTTTCGGACGGCCAACGCCCATGCCCCGCTGCTCACTTATCCGTCGATATCCGTTTCGAGCCGGTAGCCCACACCCGTTTCGGTCAGGATATGCCGCGGCTGCGCCGGATCCGCTTCGAGCTTCTGACGCAAATGTCCCATGTAGATGCGCAGGTAATGATTGCTCTCGACATGCGAAGGTCCCCACACTTCCTTGAGCAACTGACGATGGGTGAGCACCCGCCCGGCGTGTCGCACGAGCGTGACGAGCAGACGGTACTCGATCGGCGTGAGGTGCACCGGGTCTCCCGCACGCGTGACCTTGCGACGCGCCAGATCGATGTCGATGTCGCCGAACGAAAACGTCTCGTCGAGCGTCTCCGAGTTCCCTCCACGGTGATGACGCCGCAACTGCGCCCGAATGCGCGCCAGCAACTCCGACACGCCGAAAGGCTTGGTCAGATAGTCGTCGGCGCCCACGTCGAGCGCGACGACCTTCTCCGCTTCCTCGTGGCGCGCGGACAGCACGATGATTGGCATGTCGGTCCAGCTTCGCACTTCGCGAATGACTTCGACGCCATCGATGTCCGGCAGCCCCAGATCGACGATCAGCAAATCGGGTTTGCGCGTGGCCGCCTCGACCATGCCCTGCCGTCCCGCTTCCGCTTCGTGCACCACCATGCCTTCGGCTTCGAGCGAGGTGCGCAGGAATCGCCGGATCTGGCGTTCGTCTTCAATCACCACGATATTGATGGTCGGTTCACTCATGTTGTTGGGTAACGTTGACGTCCGTGGCGCGAGACAGCGGCTCGGACGTATCGTCCGGGGCGACAGGTGGGACTTGCACCGGCAACGTAAAGATAAAGCGCGCCCCGCGACCGTCCGGCCCATTGGTGGCGCGGATTTTACCGCCGTGCGCCTGCACGATGGCGCGGCAGATGGCCAGCCCGAGTCCGATGCCAGGCTTGGCCGACTCCTTTTCGCCGCGCATGAATTTCTCGAAGATCCGCCCCTCCATTCCCGTCGGCAGCCCGGGGCCATCGTCGCTCACACTCACTTCAACGTCGTCGCCGGCAACCCGCGCCGCGATCTCGATATGCGAGCCTGACGGCGAGTACTTCGCCGCGTTCTCCAGCAGGTTCGTGAAAAGGCGTTCGAGCAGCACGGCGTCAAAGCGAAGCAACGGCAGATCGGCGGGCAAACGCGTGGTTACCTCATGGCCGGCGAGCACGCGCCGGCAGGCGCGCAGCGACGTGCCAACCACCTCCTCCAGCATCTGCCATTGACGATTGAGCTGCACACCGCCGGCCTGTAACTTCGCCATGTCGAGCAGATTCGTCACGAGGCCTGTCATGCGCTGCGCCTCCTCGTGGATCGCCTCGACGAGATCCGTGCGCAGCGCCCCCGGCGCTTGCGCATTGCGGCTGAGCATGCTGGCAAAGCCGACGATGGACGTAAGCGGGGTGCGCAAGTCATGCGAGATCGCCGAGAGCAGCGAATTGCGCAAACGCTCCGACTCCATCGTCACCAGGGCGTCCTGTGCAATCTCGACGTAATGCACTCGCTCGAGCGCCAATGCGATTTGCGCGGCGAAGGTGTCGAGCAGGCGTTGCTGCTCCGGCGTTGCGATCGCGCCAACGTCCGCCTCCGGCGCGACCACCAGCACGCCGCGCGTGCGCATCGGAGCGCGCAGCGGCAAATAGTGGGCGTCGGAGCCTGGCAACGTAGGGGTGCCGCGCCCAGCCGCTTGCTGACGGTCGTACACCCATTGTGCGACATCGGTGTCGATATGTGCAGGCATCGTTTCGGCGCGTGCGTTCTCCACCGGTTGACGCACGTTGCTCTGGCTATCCGGCAGCAGCAACGCCACGCGCGCCTGAAACACTTCACGCACATGACGCGAACCGATTTCCACGATCTGCGGGGTCGTCAGCGCCGCCGCCAGTTCGCGGGCCATCGCGTACACAGCCCCGGTGCGACGCTCGCGCCACGTTGCGAGACGCGCCTGAAAACGCAGGCTCGTCGTGAGGTGACTGATCACCAGCGCGACCGTCAGCATGACGGCAAACGTCAGCAAGTACTGGGTATCGGAGACCGACAGCGACATCTTCGGCGGCACGAAGAAGAAATCGAATGCCACCACCGAGAGGAAAGACGCCAGCACGCCCGGCCCTCGCCCCAGCCGCATCGCCGCGACGATCACGCCGAGCAGATACAGCATCGCGATGTTGGCGAGATCGAGGAACGACGTCAGTTCGGCCGCCGCCAGCGACACCGCGCCACAAATGCCGACGGCCCATGCGTACCCCCGCCACGGACCACCGACAAGCCCCAATTCGGGTGCCGTCTGGAACCAGTCTCGCCAGTCACCGCGCACGACCCGCCTGTGCGCCAGGGTATCGCCCGCCGCCGGTCCGATCAGCACCACGTCGACACCGCGCGCCAGGCGCACGAGCTGCTCATGCAAGGCCGTACGGGCCGTCCACCAGCGGCGTGCGCCGCTTGCGCCGACCACCAGCCTGGAGACGTTGCGCAGTTGTGCATAAGCCAGCAGCGTGGTGGCGGCCTGTGCGCCGTCGAGCGTCAATGTTTCCGCACCGAGCTCGTGCGCGAGTTTGAGCGCGGCATACACACGCTCGCGACGCGCCGTCGCCTGTCGCAGCATGGCGGGGGTCTCCACATGCACAGCCAGCCAATCGGCACGCAGGCTCGCGGCCAGCCTCGCCGCGGCGCGCACCAGCGCCACGCCCTCGGGCCCGGGGCCGATCGCCACGAGCAACCGCTCGCGCGCCTGCCAGACCTGGCTGATCGACTGGTCGGCACGATACTCGCGCATCTGTGCATCCACACGGTCGGCGGTACGGCGCAACGCCAGCTCACGCAACGCAATCAGATTGCCCTTGCGGAAAAAATTTTGCACGGCGCGCTCGGCCTGCGCCGCCATGTACACCTTGCCCTCGCGCATGCGCTCGAGCAATTCGTCCGGCGGCAGATCGACAAGCTTCACCTCGTCGGCGAGATCGAACACGCGGTCCGGAATCGTCTCCCACACCCGAATGCCCGTGATCTGACCGACGACATCGTTGAGCCGTTCGAGGTGCTGCACGTTGAGCGTCGTGTAGACGTCGATGCCCGCATCGAGGAGTTCGTGCACGTCCTGCCAGCGCTTGAGGTGCCGTTGCCCGGCAACGTTCGCATGCGCCAGTTCGTCGATCAGCGCGACGGCCGGCTTGCGCGCTAGCATGCCGTCGAGGTCTAATTCGCGCAGCACGCGCCCGCGATACTCCACCGGCTTCTGCGGCAACACTTCCAGACCTTCGAGCAGGCGTGCCGTTTCCTCGCGGCCATGCGTCTCGAGCACGCCGACGACCACGTCGATGCCTTCCTCGCTCAGCTTGCGTGCGGCCTGCAACATGGCGAAAGTCTTGCCGACACCCGCGCACGCACCGAAGAAAATCTTCAGGCGGCCGCGCTGCTCGCGCGCTTCGTCGCGTTGCAGTTTGCCAAGCAGTTCGTCGGGATCGGGGCGTTCCATGCCAGCCATCAAGTCAGTCCACATTGAAGACGCGAGCCACGTCGATACGAAAAAACGCGGCACGCGCAGGGCGTGCCGCCAATCTACCGCAGGCCGGCGGGCAAGACCAGCGAATCTCCGGTTTGGCCCGCCCGCGGCAACGCCTTTCAGACGGCGCCACGCGGCAGCTCATCCAACCCCAGGTTGAGCGTCAGAACATTCACCCGGGGTTCTCCGAAAATTCCCCATTGGCGGCCTTGCGTGCTGCGCGCGACAAGCGCACGCACCGCATCGGGCGACACCCCCCGCGCCCTGGCCACACGCGCGATCTGATACTCGGCCGCTGCCGGACTGATTTCGGGATCGAGGCCACTGCCGGAGGCTGTTACCAGATCGGCGGGCACCGGCAGCTGCGCATCGGGGTCCGCGTCGCGCAGCGCGGCGATGCGCGCCTTGACGGCGTCCGTCAACGCCGGGTTGAGCGGACCGAAGTTCGAACCGCCCGACGCCGAAGCGTCGTTCGGGTTCGGCGACGTGGCCGACAGCCGGCCCCAGAAGTACTTGGGTTCGTCGAAGTTCTGACCGATCAGCGACGATCCGACGGCCTTGCCATCCTTGTAGACGAGGCTGCCTGCCGCTTCGCGCGGGAATGCCGCGCGGCCGATGCCCGTCACGACCATCGGATACACCAGCCCGGTGATGACCGAGAGCACGACGAACAGGCTCAGCATCGGGCGCAAAAGGGTTTTCATGGATCAATTCCTTGGAGTTTCAGTAATGTGTCCCGCGGGCCCTGGCTTCCGGATACCTTGCGTGTCAGGCCCAGCCCAGCGCGGCGATCAGCATGTCGATGATCTTGATGCCCACGAACGGCACCAGAATCCCGCCCAGACCGTAGACGAAGAGATTGCGGCGCAACAGCGTCGCGGCGCCGAGCGGGCGATACTTCACGCCCTTGAGCGCCAGCGGAATCAGCACGACGATGATCAGCGCGTTGAAGATCACCGCCGACAGAATCGCCGACGACGGACTGGCAAGACGCATCACGTTGAGCGCATCGAGTTGCGGGTACGTCGTCGCGAAGGCGGCCGGAATGATCGCGAAGTACTTCGCCACGTCGTTCGCAATCGAGAACGTCGTGAGGCTGCCGCGGGTCATGAGCATCTGCTTGCCGATCTCCACGATCTCGATCAACTTGGTCGGATTCGAATCCAGATCGACCATGTTGCCCGCTTCCTTCGCGGCCTGCGTGCCCGAATTCATCGCCACGGCCACGTCCGCCTGCGCGAGCGCCGGCGCGTCGTTCGTGCCGTCGCCGGTCATTGCCACCAGCTTGCCTTCGGCCTGGAACTTGCGGATCGTGGCGAGCTTTTCTTCCGGTGTGGCTTCGGCGAGGAAATCGTCCACGCCCGCTTCCGCCGCGATGGCCGCTGCCGTCAGACGGTTATCACCCGTGACCATCAGCGTGGTGATCCCCATCTGACGCAGTTCCGCGAAGCGCTCCTTGATACCGCCCTTGACCACGTCCTTGAGTTCGATCACGCCCAGCGCGCGGGCGCCGTCGGCATCCTGCTCGGCCACGACCAGCGGCGTGCTGCCGCGGCGCGCGATGTCGTCCACCGCCGTGGCGAGCGCCGCCGGCCACAGGCCGCCTGTGGCTTGCACGTACCGCTTCACGGCTTCGGCCGCGCCCTTGCGGATTTGCTTGCCGGCGAGGTCCACGCCGCTCATGCGCGTTTGCGCCGTGAACGGAATGAACAGCGCGTTCAGTCCGCTCATTTCGCGCTCGCGCAAATTGAAGCGCTGCTTGGCGAGCACGGCGATGCTGCGGCCCTCCGGTGTTTCGTCGGCGAGCGAGGCGAGCTGCGCGGCATCGGCCAGCGTGCGCTCGTCCACACCCGGCGCTGGCACGAATTGCGACGCCTGACGATTGCCCAGCGTGATCGTGCCGGTCTTGTCGAGCAGCAGCACATCCACGTCTCCGGCCGCTTCGACCGCACGGCCCGACGTGGCAATCACGTTCGATTGCATCATGCGGCTCATGCCCGCCACACCGATGGCCGAGAGCAGTCCGCCGATGGTCGTCGGAATCAGACAGATCAGCAGCGCAACGAGCACCGTGATCGTGACCGGATTGCCGGCATGCGTGACGAATACGCTGTAGATCGAGTACGGCAGCAGCGTCGCGGTCGCGAGAAGCAGCACGAGCGTGAGGGCGACGAGCAGAATCGTGAGGGCGATTTCGTTCGGCGTCTTCTGACGCTTCGCGCCTTCGACCATCGCGATCATGCGATCGAGAAATGCCTCGCCCGGATTGACGCTCACCTTCATGACAATCCAGTCGGAGAGCACGCGCGTGCCGCCGGTCACGGCCGAAAAGTCACCGCCCGACTCGCGGATCACCGGCGCGGATTCGCCCGTGATCGCCGACTCGTCGACGGACGCCACCCCTTCGACGACTTCGCCGTCGGCCGGAATGACGTCGCCTGCCTCGACCAGCACGAAGTCGCCGCGACGCAGACTGGCACTGTCGATCACCAGACACTGTGCGTCACGACTCGCCGAGCGCAACTGCTTGGCCGGCACGTTCTTTTTCGCCCGACGCAGCGACGCGGCCTGCGCCTTGCTGCGTCCCTCGGCCAGCGCTTCGGCGAAATTCGCAAACAGCACCGTGAACCACAGCCATAGCGTGATCGCGAGAATGAAGGGCGCGCTCGCCTCGGCGTGGCCTGCCACGGCCATGCCGAGCAGCACGGTCGTGAGCAGACTGCCGACGTACACCACGAACATCACCGGGTTTCTGGCCTGGGTGAGCGGGTGCAGCTTACGGAACGCGTCCGTGATGGCCGGTTTCACGATGGCCGGGTCGAACATCGACTTCGTCGCCGATGCATGCCCCTCGCCCAACTGCCGGGCGACGATATTTCCTGAGGTTTGATTCATGAGTGCCTCGAATGCCTCATTTCATGGTTCAATGCGCGCCGATCATCGCCAGATGTTCGGCGACCGGTCCGAGTGCAAGCGCCGGCACGTAGGTGAGCGCACCTACCAGCAGTACCGTGCCGAGCAGCAGCACAACAAACAGCGGACCGTGCGTGGGCAATGTGCCCGACGTGGCGGCAATGCGCTTCTTGCGCGCCAGTGCGCCGGCAATCGCCAGCACCGGCACGATCACCCAGAAGCGGCCGAACCACATCGCGATACCCAGCGTGGTGTTGTAGAACGGCGTGTTGGCCGACAGTCCGGCGAAGGCGCTGCCGTTGTTGTTCGCCGCGGAACTGTACGCGTAGAGAATTTCCGAGAAGCCATGTGTCGCCGGGTTCGCCACACCGGCTTGTCCGGCGGGCACCAGCACCGCGAGCGCAGTGCCGAGCAGCACGAGTAATGGCGTCATCAAGACGGCCACGGCGACCATCTTCATCTCGTAAGCTTCAATCTTCTTGCCCAGATACTCCGGCGTGCGGCCGATCATCAGGCCAGCGACGAACACGGCAAGCATGGCGAACACAAGCATTCCGTAGAGACCGGAGCCCACGCCGCCGAAGACCACTTCGCCCAGTTGCATCAGCAGCATCGGCACCAGACCGCCCAACGGCGTGAGCGAGTCGTGCATCGCATTCACCGCGCCGCACGACGCGGCCGTGGTCACCGTCGCAAAGATGCCCGACGCGACAATGCCGAAGCGTGTTTCCTTGCCTTCCATGTTGCCGCCCGGCTGCGCGGCGCTCGCCTGCTGATCGACGCCGAGCGTCGTCAATGCCGGATTGCCCGCCTGTTCGGCGGATACCGTGGCGACGCTCGCCAGCGAGAACGCAATCGTCATGGCAGCCAGAATCGCCAACCCTTGACGACGGTCGCCGACCATGCGCCCGAACGTATGGCACAGCGCCGCCGGAATCAGGAAGATGGCGAGGATTTCGAGGAAGTTCGACAGCGGTGTCGGATTTTCGAACGGATGCGCCGAGTTCGCGTTGAAGAAGCCGCCACCATTGGTACCGAGCATCTTGATCGCTTCTTGCGACGCCACCGGGCCCATCGGCAGTGTTTGCGTGCGCGTCTGCGCGGGCACCGTCACCGGCTTGCCCGCCGCATCCAGCTTCGGCTGACCGTCTGCGCCAGGCACCGGGTTGTCGTAATGCGTGACCTGAAGCGTTGTCACATCCTGGTAGGCGTCGAAGTTCTGAATCACCCCCTGACTCATGAGGCCCGCGGCGAAAACGACCGAGAGCGGCACCAGAACGTAGAGCGTGATGCGGGTCATGTCGACCCAGAAATTGCCGATGGTCTGCGCCGTGTGGCGTGCAAAGCCGCGAATCAAGGCGATCACGACGGCGATCCCCGTCGCTGCCGACAGGAAGTTCTGCACCGCCAGACCGAGCATCTGGGTCAGATAGCTCATGGTCGATTCACCGGCGTAGCCCTGCCAGTTCGTGTTGGCCACGAAGCTCACCGCCGTGTTCATCGAGGAGTCGGGCGTGACGTTGCCAAACGCCTGTGGGTTCAACGGCAGCCAGACCTGCCAGCGTTGCAGCGCATAGACGAAGAATGCGCCCACGGCGTTGAAACCGATCAGCGCGATGGCATAGCCGCGCCAGTGCATTTCCTGTTCGGCACGGATGCCGCACAGGCGATACAGACCGCGTTCGAGCGGCGCCAACCAGCGGTTCACGCGCGATTCACCGGCAAGCACATCGGCCATGAAACGACCGAGCGGGCGTGCCAGCACCAGCAGCACGGCGAGAAACACGCCGAGCTGGATCCAGGCATTGAGGGTCATGCGAGGTCCTCCGGCTTGAACAGCGCGTAGACGAGATAAGCGAGCAGCGCAAGCGTGAGTCCGCCGCTCAGCCAATACATGGCTGTCATTGCTGCCCCCCTACGGACGCGCAAAACGCGACAAAGCCGACGGTCGTGGCAACGAACGCCGCGATCACGCCGAGATATAACCAGTCCATGACAACTCCCTATCGTGTGGCGGCCGGGCACGCCACGGGCGCGACGCGCCCTCGCATGCGCATGCCAGCCGTGTTACGAACGATACGGAGCGGCGCGTAAAGACAGGGACAAAAGGGGGAAAGGAGGTGTAAACAACGCGTAAACGCGGGGCCGAAACGGGTAAACGACAAGGCCCGCCGATATGGCGATCGGCGGGCCTTGCGTCGTGCCTGGCAAACGTTCAGCGGCGGTACGGGGGATTCGGAGGATCCGGGGGATTCGCACCCGTGCCCCGCGAGGGGACCTCAGACGACCGTCATTCGTTCACCGTGGACCCTTTGTGCCACACTTCGAGCACTTCCTTGCTGGGTTCGAGGTTCAGGTTGACGTTGCGCGGCGGAATCGGTTGCTGGAACCACTTGCGCTGGATACGGCGGATCTCGCCGGAGGTGTAGACGTGAGCGAGCGTCGTGTCCACGAAGCGCTTGAACTGCGGGTCGTCGCGGCGCAGCATCAGCGCGTTGAGTTCCGTCTCCAAAGGCGCGCCGACGATGGCGAACGACTCCGGATCGCGAGCGTTGGCACGGAAGCCGGCAAGCAGCACGTCGTCCAGCGCAAACGCCTTCGCGCGGCCCGTCTCCAGCGTAATCATCGATTCGCCGTGGTCGCGTGCCGGAATCACGCGAAAACCGACCTTCTCGGCTTGCAGGCGCGCCAGCCGCTCACCGGTCGATCCAGCCGACGCGACCACGTTCTGCCCCTTCAAATCCTCCAACCCCCGGATGTTGTCCTTCTTGTTGACCAGAAGGCGCACTTCCGAGACGTAGTACGGATTGCTGAAGCCGACCTGCTCGGCGCGTTCCGGTGTGATCGTGTTCGGGGCGCAGTCGAGATCGACCGTGCCGTTCTTCACCAGCGGAATGCGGTTTTGCGGCGTGATCGACATTTCGCGCACCCGCAGGTTCGGCATGTTCAGCGCGCTCTTCACGGCGTCGACCACGGCGTAGCAAAGGTCCATCGTGTAGCCGACCGGCTTGCCCTTGTCGTTCACATACGCGAACGGGATGGCCGCTTCGCGATAGCCGAGCGTGATGAGCCCCGTGTCGCGAATCTTCTTGAGGGTGCCGGTCAGTTCGCCGTTCGCGCTCGGCAGCGCGACGACGGCGTCCCCCTTGGCTGGGGCGGCCAGGGCCGTCGAGACGCCCGCCTGCGCGGCGAACCATAGGGACACGCCGAGCGCGACGCGCCCGGCAGCGATTTTCCAGTTGACTTTCTTGAAACCGTTCACAGCAAATTCCTATCGGATTGACAGCACGATAGGAATCTACAGATATGCGCAGCTTCAGGCAAAGAAACCTTTGTCATTAGCTTATGCAAAGCCCCCCGCTCAGAAACCGGCGGGCGACGTGGCCTGTGGCACGCTTTTGGCCGACGCTTCCTGCTCCGCGCCGTAAGCCGCCCCCTTTTCCCATAACGCCAGCACGTCGGCGGACGGGGCGAGCGCGAGAGAATGCCCGTGGGGCGGTACGCCCGCATGAAACGATTCGCGCTGGAGTTGTGCCATTTCGCCGCTGCGAAACATCTCGGCGAGCGCCGCGTCGACCAGGGCCTTGAAGGCCGGATCGTCTTTCGGCAGCACCAGCGCGTAGGTCTCGGGGACATCGGCGAGCGGTTTGCCGACGATCCGGTAGGCGTGCGGCGTCCGGCTCGTGGCGCGCAAGCCTTCGAGCAAGACGTCGTCGAGGGCGAGTGCCTGTGCCCGTCGCTCGCGCAGCATGCGAAACGCGTCGTCGTAGTCCCGGGCCATTAGCAACTGGAAGCCCGTGCCGGCATGCTGCGCTCGCACGAGCCGCTCGGCGGTCGTTCCCTGAACGACGGCGAGCCGCAGCCCGCGCATATCGTCGATCCCTTCGATGCCCGCGCCGCGACGGACCATCAGACGAACGTTGGCTGCGTAATACGGCAGGCTGAACGCCACCTGCTGCTCGCGCTCGGCAGTGACCGTCGATGGGGCGCAGTCGATATCGATCGCATCTCCCCTGACGAGCGGCCCCCGCATCTGTTCGATCACTCGCACCGGCGTGCTGCGCAGTTCGGACATCCCCATGGCCTTTTGCAATGCCGGGACGATGCGCTGACACAACGCCCACGCCAATCCCATCGGCTGGTCGTGTGCATCGACATAGGAAAACGGGACGGCCGTCTGACGATAGCCGAGAAGAATGCGGCCGCGCTCGCGAATGCGTGCCGTTGTGGGGGTGTCCTCAAACGGCAGGGGCGAGTGCGCGGCGCCATCGCGCGGCATCGACACAGCCGCTGGCACGGGCGGAAACACCGGTCCCAGACGCGGCATGCCCGCCATCGGCGGCCCGCCAGCGATGGCCGTACACGATGCCACGGCGATCAGCGAGACACCGACAACGCGAAGCCACCGCGCGACAGGTCCCCGCAACGGGGCGTGCAGCGAGGTAGATGACGGCGTGAGCGATGACGTGGATGACGAAGCGGGCAGGGACACCGGCGGTAGGGACATGGTCGACGCGCAGCCAAGGAAGGAAATGCCCGTACCTTAGTCATGGCATTCACCGGCCCCGCGCCCTATTCCATGTTTTCGGACAATTCCCTTTGGACTAATTTGCCGGCGCGACGTCTCAGCGCGTATGTGCCAGCAACGTCTGCAACAGTTGTTCGTCGTCCTCGGGAGCCGGGGCCGTGTTGTCGAATCGCACCAGCCCGGGGAAGGCGGCCGCGGGAGGCAGAAAGCGCCGCAAGCGATACTCGTCCCAATGCTCCAGTTTGTAAGCGTCGTTCGGATTGCCGCGGCTCACGATGCGCGCCTTTGCCTGCGCCTCGTCCAGATCCACCCACACCACATGCACCCCCACGTCGTCGTCGATGCCGAGCCACGCCCGGTCGAACAGAAGACCTTCGCGCAACTCGCGTGACAGCGGGCCGACCACGAGGACATTCACCCCCAAACGCAGGTTTTCACGCGCCGTTTCGAGTAACCCGGCGTACTCGGGCTCGCGCAACGTCTCCAGATACAGCGGGCTGTCGCGGTCGTTCGGGTTGCCTGTGAGTGCGCCCATCACCGCCGCGCTGTAAGCGCCATACAGCGTGTCCTTGTCGAGCAGGCAGAACGCCTCGCCGCTGCGTGCGATCAACGGACGGATGAGACGCTTCGCGAGCGTCGTCTTCCCCGCTCCCGCGTGACCGCAGAAAAAGATCAGACGTGTCATGTGACCCCTCTTGTGACGGATGACCTCGCTTGCAAGCGGCTTGCCCTCACTTGTGCCCCGCGTCACTCAATGACGCTCGAACATCACAAAGTGCTTGCGCACCGGCTCCACGACTTCGAACACCCCTTCGAAGCCGGCCGGAATGACGCACGCATCGCCCGGGCCGAACTCCGACGCATTGCCATTGAGATCGCTGATCCGGATGCGCCCTTCGATCACTGAGAAAAACTCCTGACGATGCGCACCAAAGGCAATGCGCCAGGCGCCCGGCTCGCACGTCCATTCGCCGCAGTCGAATTCGCCGAGGGCATCGGTGTAGAACGAACGCGTCACACGCTGCGGATTGCCGCTTACCCGGCGGGCCTGCGCCGGGTGGTCGAAGACAGCTTCACCGGCCTGATCCGGTGCGAACGTGATGAGCGACGGGCAAGAAGAAAGGTGAGAAGAATTCGTCATGGGTCTGTCGGGAAGTCCGGATGAAAGAGATCGCTCAATTGACTCAGTTGAGCGCCGCGCTCAGTTTGCGTCGCCACGCCGCCACGGTCGCCGGGTCGCTCTCGGCCAATGCATCGAAGATCGCCAGCATCGACTTGCGGCCCGCGTCGTCGCCGAACGACCGGTCGCGCTGCACGATGTCGAGCAACGTCTGCAAGGCCGGTTCGAAAGCCCGATCGGCCAGATAGCGATTGGCGAGGTCCAGACGCGCCTGCAAGTTGCCCGGATCGGCATTCACACGATCGAGCAATTCGGCCGCGGGCGGCAGGTGGCTCGCCTGCTCCGCGGCTTCGATACGCGTGGTGAGTGCTGCTATGCGGGCGTCGCCGCTCGCGGCCGTGCGCGGCGACAGCAGCGTGAGTTCCGTGCGGGCCGCCTCGGTCTCGCCCATCCCGAGCAGCACGTCGACCAGATCGAGGCGCACGTCGTCGTGTGCGGGATCGAGGGCGAGCGCCGCTTGCAGCGCGTCGCGAGCCACTGCCGGCTGCCCGTCGGCCAACGCGGTGCGCGCGACCTTGCGCGCCATCTCGGCCGGGTTCGGCACGATACGCTCGATGAATGCGCGCAACTGGCCTTCGGGCAGCGCGCCGACGAATTGGTCGACGGGCTCGCCGTCGACGAACGCCACCACCGTAGGCAAGCTGCGCACGCCATATTCGGCGCATAGCTGCGCGTTTTCGTCGGCATTGATCTTGACGAGCCGGATGCGTCCCTGAGCTTCGGCTTCCAGCTTTTCGAGCATCGGCCCGAGGGCATTGCACGGGCCGCACCACGGGGCCCAGAAGTCGGCCAGCACGGGCACCTGATGCGAGACGGCCAGCACGTCGGTGTCGAAGCTGGCGAGATTGGTATCGATCATAGGTCCTATCGAGCGTGGTAAATTGCGTGAACGGCGGCCTCTGCCCCATGGCAAAGCATGGAAAGTCATCGCAAACGGCCGCCCGCTTGAAGCATGGTAATCGCAAAACCGGGCAAAACGGTACGGACGCGCAAGCGTGCCGAGGGTTCCCGCCCCGGCCACGCGTCGCGTCACATACCCGACCGGACCTACATCAGGCAGGGAGGCTCATGCACGCAAGCCACGGCACGGCGATTTTCTTCACGCAACTGCTCTTGCTGGTCCTCGTCGGCCGACTGCTCGGCGAGTTGATGCAGCGCCTGCGTCAACCGGCTGTCATGGGACAGTTGCTGGCCGGCGTGCTGCTCGGCCCCTCCATCTTCGGGGCGCTCCTGCCCGCCTGGCAACACGCCGTCTTTCCCGATAACGAAGCCCAGAAGAAGATGCTCGACGCCGTCTCGGAGCTGGGCGTGCTGCTGCTTCTCCTGTCGACCGGCCTCGAGACGGATCTCGGCCTCGTGCGTCGCATGAAGCGCATGGCGATCTTCGCCTCCGCAGGCGGCATGCTGATCCCGTTCGCGTGCGGCTTCGCGCTGGGCTGGCACTTGCCCGACGGCCTGTTGCCGCACCCGGAAGCGCGGCTCGTCACGTCGCTATTCCTCGGCACGGCGCTGTCGATTTCGTCGGTCAAGGTCGTGGCCATGGTCATTCGCGAAGTCGACTATCTGCGTCGCAATATCGGCCAGATCATTCTCGCCGCGGCCATTCTCGACGACACCACGGGCTGGATCATCATCGCTGCCATCGCCGGTCTGGGGGCGAGCGGCTCCATCGACCTCGGACATTTGTCGATCAGTCTGGGCGGCACGCTACTGTTCATCGTGCTGTGCTTTACCGTCGGCAAACGAGCGGTCGCCGTGGCGATTCGCTGGACGAACGACCGCTTCACCATCGAGATGCCCGTTCTCAGCGCCATTCTCGTCATTACGTTCGTGCTGGCGCTCGCCACGGACAAGCTCGGCGTGCATACCGCGCTGGGCGCCTTCATGGCGGGCGTGATGATCGGCCAGTCGCCGATTCTCACCGAACAGATCGAAGCGCGGCTGCGCGGGCTGATCGTCGCGCTTTTCGCTCCGGTGTTCTTCGGGGTGGCCGGGTTGTCCGTCGATCTGAGCATTTTGCTCGACTGGCGCATGCTGGGGCTGGTCGCCGGACTGATTCTGATTGCAAGCATCGGCAAGTTCGCGGGATGTTTCGCCGGCGCTCGCGTGGGCGGCATGTCGTCCGCCGAAGCCCTCGCGCTGGCCACCGGCATGAACGCACGCGGCTCGACGGAGATCATCGTGGCGAGCATCGGTCTGTCGCTCGGGGTACTGAGCAAGGATCTTTACACGATGATCGTCATCATGGCGCTCATCACCACGCTTATCATGCCGCCGGTATTGCGGCGCGCGCTCGTTCGCATCCCGCTGTCGGAGGAGGAAAAGGCGCGGCTGGAGAAGGAAGCGGCCGAGGAGAAGGACTTCCTGCCGAACGTCGAGCGCATTCTGGCTGCCGTCGACGGCAGCGCGAACGGGCGCTTTGCCGCATGGATCGCCGGGCTGACGTCGGGGGTACGCGGCACGCTCGCCACCGTGCTCGCCCCGGCGCCGGCGCCAACGGATGGCGGCAAGGCCGCGCGTGAGGTCAAGGCGTCGGCGGGCGACGGCAACTTCGCCGATCCGCGCAACGCCACAACGCCGGCGCCCGCGTCTGCCTCGCAAACCGATGAGGAAGGCGCCGGCCGCGACGCCTACGACATCGCCCTCGCCGCTGCCACATTGGCCATCGGGCGCGCGCCGGGCACGCCTGGCGTCAAGGAGGACAAGCCTGTCGACAACGACGACAAGGCGCGCGAGGCAGCTCGTCTTATCTTGCGCGAACGCACTGGCAAGGCGCCGCAAAAGACGCCCGAGTTGCCGCATGGCCCGGTGAAGGAAGACGCCGATGTGAGCGGTAAGCGGGACAACGCGTCGGAGAGTTGCGAATCGGGCGACGCCGGCAAGTCCGCTGAATTCGCTGAATCCACCGCCTCCGGCAAGTCAGCCAGGCCCGCCAGGTCCGCCAGGTCCGCCCAATCGGATCGATCGCATGAACGCGCGCCGAGGCACGAACCTGTCGGCGAAGCGCACGACGACAAGCGCGTGAGCGAAGCCACGGAGGAAGGCGAATTCGTGGCGAACGATCCTTCGGACACCGCTCATGAGCAGGAAGCGGCGCACCCCGACAGCAGCCATGAAGCCACCCGTATCTCCGACGAAATCGCCAAGGGTTACGGGTTCGTGGTCGCCGGGTTCGACGCTCCCGGTGAAGAGTCGGACTCCGATGTCCCGCCGTTACCCTTGCCAACCGGTGTGCTGCCGCTCACCAAGGCGTTCGACGGGGCCATCGCCATCGTACTGGCACATGGCGATCACGTGCGCAAGCCGGACGCGCCGCTCAATATCCTCGTGCCGGTCTCGGGGACCGACTATTCGCGGCATGCGGCTGAGTTGGCGATTACGCTCGCACGGGCCGCCGACGCGCCGGTGACGGCATTGCATGTCTCCGCGCGCGTGGCGCCCGGCATGCTGCACCGCCGTTGGCGTGCTCGGGCGCTGCGCCCGGACGCCGCCGAAGCCGCCATGATGGAGAACCTGCACTCACTGGCCGAGCGCAACGGCGTGAAGTTGCGCACGCGGCTGCTCGCCGGCGGCAGGATCGACGAGGCTGTGCTCCACCAGATCCGTCACGGCAAACACAATCTGCTGGTGCTGGGCGTGCAGCCGCGCTTTGGTGACCGGCTCAACTTCGGTGCGGTGTCGCATCGTCTGCTGGAAGAGCGACACTGCTCGGTCATCGTGCTCAGTGCCTGACGTGCGGCGTGCGGCGCCGGTATCCAGCGGCCGGCATCAGGTCGCCGACTGCTTGCGTTCGGGCAGCGGAATCCACTCCGTCTCCCCGGGCACCTTGCCCATCGTCTGCGCCGTCCAGTCGGCCTTCGCCTGCTCGATGCGCTCCCGGCTCGACGACACGAAGTTCCAGAAAATGAAGCGCTCGCCATCGAGCGGCGCGCCGCCGAGCAGCATCAGCCGCGCCGGCTTCTCGCCTGCCACGATGCGCGCGTCGCCGCCCGGTGCCAGCACACCCATGCGGTGTTCGGGCAACGCCTCGTCATTGACCGTCACCTCGCCCTGCACGGTGTAGACCGCCCGCTGCTCATACTCGGGCGGCAACACGAATGCGGCGCAGGGTTCCATTTCGACGGCCAGATAAAAGATGGGGGAAAACACCTTCACGGGCGCCTTCTCGCCAAAGGCCTCACCCAGAATAAGGCGCATGTGAACGCCCGGCAGGAAGATGTCCGGCAGCGACGCCGCATCGTGATGTGCGAACGACGGCTCCGTCTCTTCGTCGGCCCGCGGCAGCGCGACCCACGTCTGGATGCCGTGCACGTCACCGCCGCGCTCGCGCACGTCCGGCGGCGTGCGCTCCGAATGCACGATGCCGCGCCCGGCCGTCATCCAGTTGACCGCACCCGGCGTGATGCGCTGGTCGCTGCCGAGACTGTCGCGGTGCCAGATCTCGCCGTCGAACAGATAGGTGACGGTCGCCAGCCCGATATGCGGGTGCGGACGCACGTCCATGCCTTGCCCGGGCGGGAGCGTCGCCGGGCCCATGTGATCGAAGAAGATGAACGGCCCGACCGTCTTGAACGCAAGACTGGGCAGACTGCGTTGCACGGTGAAGGCGCCGATATCGCTCAGATGCGGCTTGAGCACGGCAAGGAATGGACTCGTGGATTCGGTCATGGCGCGACTCTCCTGCGGGCTGCGTGTACGTTTCACGTTCGTGGGCTTGCCGCCCGATTGTAGAGGACATTGCGGGCGGGCTCCATGACACTTGCGCGTGATTGCCCTCGCGCAAATACGTGTCTTCGCGCATGCGGAGGCGGCATCGCTCCTATAATGCAAGGATTGTGCAACGCTTCTGGCACGCGCGCGTCGCGTGCATCGACTTATGAACAAGGCCTTCGTCAAGGAAGATAACGGCGACGACGATGACGATCTCGACGCCGGCGCCCCGGAGATTCCGCCGGGCACCAAGAACTACATTACACCGGCGGGCTATCGTCGCCTGAAGGACGAACTGCTGGACCTCATCGACAATCAACGCCCCGAGGTGGTGAAAATCGTGTCGTGGGCGGCGTCCAACGGCGACCGGTCGGAGAACGGCGATTACATCTACGGCAAGCGGCGGCTGCGCGAGATCGACCGTCGCATCCGCTTTCTGACGCGGCGCCTGGATAATGCCGAGGTGGTCGACACGCGCCGTCAGGAAAACGTCGATCAGGTGTTTTTCGGCGCGCAGGTGACATATGCCGACGGCAAGGGCGACGAGCATACGATCATGATCGTCGGCATCGACGAGGTCGATCTCGACCGGGGGCATGTCAGCTGGATTTCGCCCATCGCGCGCGCCATCACCAAATCGAAGATCGGCGATACGGTGCCGTTGCGCACGCCCGCCGGCCTCGATCAGATCGAAATTCTGGACGTGCGCTATCCGCCGTCGGAGTAGCGGCGCGGCACCCGCCCGCGCTCAATAGTTGCCGCGTTCGCGCGCGATGCGCATGGCGTGATTGGCGTGAATTTCTTCCTGGTGCCGCTCGCTCGGGCGTTCGCGCGCCACTCGCATCACGTCGGGGTTCACACGAATTCGGCGCATCACGTTAGCCAGATGCACGCGGTCGCTCACCTGAATGAGGAAACGCAGCGTGGCCGATTCGTCCGGCACCACTTCGTCCATACCGATATGAACGATGTTCGCGTCCGAGGCGGTGATGTCCGCCGCCACGCGCGAAAACACGCCCCGGTTGTGATGCACCAGCACCTTGATGCCGACGTCAAACAACCGGCCCGGCTGTGGCGCCCACGCCACGTCGATCCAGCGGGTCGGGTCCTTGCGGTGGATGCGGCGCGCGACCGGACAATCTGTGGTGTGAATCGCCATGCCGAGTCCAATACCGATGTAACCCATGATAGCGTCGCCCGGAATCGGCCTGCAGCACGCCGAGAATTGCACCGACATGCCTTCCGTGCCGGTGATGAGCACGGGCGGTCCCACATTTTCGTCACCGGTACGCGGGGAATCCGGATCGTCCGGGCTATCGTCGTTCTCGCCTTCCTTGCCCGAAGAGAGCACAGCGAGACGCTTGGCCATGACCGCCGCCACACGGCGCCCCAGTCCGATATCCGCGAAGATGTCCTGGCGATCCTTGTTGCCCGTCCACTGGGCGAGCTTGTCCCACGTCTCCGGCGAAATCTCGCTCATCGTCAGGCCGTAGCCCTTGAGTGCCTGCTCGACCAGACGCTCACCAAGCTGCACCGACTCGGCGAAACGCATCGTCTTGAGGTAATGGCGAATGGCGGAGCGCGCCTTGCCCGTGCGCACGAAGCCGAGCCACACGGGGTTCGGCTTCGAATACGGCGCGGTAATCACTTCGACGATGTCGCCATTCTTCAGCTCGGTGCGAAGCGGCAGCAACTCGTTGTTGATCTTGACGGCCACGCACTGATTGCCCAGATCGCTGTGGACCGAATACGCGAAGTCGAGCGCCGTCGCACCGCGCGGCAGCGCCATGATGCGCGCCTTCGGCGTGAAAACGTACACGGCGTCGGGAAACAGGTCGATCTTGACGTGTTCGAGGAATTCGGTGGAATCGCCCGTCTCGCTCTGAATGTCGAGCAGCGATTGCAGCCACTGGTGCGCGTGCTTTTGCACGTCGTTCATGTCCGCGCCGCCGTTCTTGTACAGCCAGTGCGCGGCCACGCCCGCCTCCGCGATCTCGTGCATGCGGCGCGTGCGGATCTGGAATTCGATCGGCGTGCCGAACGGGCCGACGAGCGTCGTGTGCAACGACTGGTACCCGTTGACCTTCGGAATCGCGATGTAGTCCTTGAACTTGCCGGGCACCGGCTTGTAGAGCGCGTGCAGCACGCCGAGCGCCAGATAGCACTGTGCATTCGATTCGACGACGACACGGAACCCGTACACGTCCAGCACTTGCGAGAACGACAACTGCTTTTCCTGCATCTTCGTATAGATGCTGAAGAGTGTCTTCTCGCGGCCAAAGACGTCGGCGCTCACCTCGCCGTCCTTGAGCGCCTTCTCGACGGCGTCGAGAATCTTGCCCACCACTTCGCGCCGGTTGCCCCGCGCGGCCTTCACGGCCTTGTCGAGCACGGCATAACGGCGCGGGTGGTAATTCGCAAAGCTCAGATCCTGGAGTTCGCGATAGGTGTTGTTCAAACCGAGACGGTGCGCGATGGGTGCGTAGATGTCGAGCGTTTCGCGCGCCACGCGGCGCTGCTTTTCCGTCGACGTCACGCCAAGCGTGCGCATGTTGTGCAGCCGGTCTGCGAGCTTCACGAGAATGACGCGCACGTCGCGCGCCATCGCCAGCAGCATTTTGCGGAAGCTCTCGGCTTGCGCTTCTTCACGGCTGCGAAACTCCATCTTGTCGAGTTTCGACAAACCGTCGACCAGTTCCGCAACCTTCGGCCCGAATCGCTCGGCGAGTTCGGCCTTGGTCACGCCCTGATCTTCCATCACGTCGTGCAACAGGGCGGCCATGATCGACTGCGCGTCGAGTTTCCACTCGGCACAGATCTCGGCAACGGCGACGGGATGGGTAATGTAAGGCTGTCCGCTCTGACGATATTGGCCCAGATGGGCTTCGTCGCTGAACTGGAAGGCTTCCTTGATTTGCGCGAGGTCGCTTTCCTTGAGGTATTCCCCAAGCATGCCCTTCAGACGGGCGATCGAGACGACCTCGTGCTTGCGCGGCTGTTCGGGCGTTGCCGTCGGACCGAAGAGGTGCCGATAGGATTGCTCCAACAGCGCGTCGATGTACTGTCGCGTGGCGCTCTCACCCTTTTTCTTTTTGCGCTCGGGCTTGGGCTCCCCCGCTTTGGGTTCATCCGCAGCGATGGACGCGGCCGGTGATTTCGCATGACTCATACGTGTACCTGCATCGTCGAGCGGCCCGGAGCGTCACATCGCATCAGTGCAGTCTCCCGATCAGAGCGGCACTTTCTTGAGCATCTCGATGCCAACCTGGCCCGCCGCGATTTCGCGCAGCGCGACGACAGTCGGCTTGTCCTTGTTGTTTTCGAGCTTCGGCGTATGACCTTGCGCCAGCTGGCGGGCGCGGTAGGTCGCGGCGAGTGCGAGCTCGAAGCGATTCGGAATTTGTTTCAGGCAATCTTCAACGGTAATTCGGGCCATAAGGAGGTTCCTTCTCAATATAAGGCGTATTCTATCGCAGCCGGCGCGCGCTCGCGTAAAACGCAAGCGCCGTGGGCGATTGCGACGGTGTTACTCGTGTTCGTTCGGTGCGTGAATGTCCAGGTCGGTGAACAACGTCTTGTGACGCGCGTACTGCGAAGCAAAGCGCAGGCGCACCGCCGTGAATACCGATTGCAGTTGATCGAGCGCGCGCTGGAATTCGTCGTTGATGATGATGAAGTCCGCTTCCGGCGCGTGGGCGATCTCGCCACCGGCGGCCAGCAGGCGCCGCGCAATGACCTTCGGCTCGTCCGTGCCGCGCTTTTTCAGCCGCTCTTCGAGCGCCTCGATGGACGGCGGCAGAATGAAGATGCCCACCGCATTCGAGAAGCGCTTACGCACTTGCTGCGCGCCCTGCCAATCAATCTCCAGCAGCACGTCGCGGCCGTCCCGCATCTGTTCCTCGATCCACACACGCGACGTGCCGTAATAGTTGCCGTGGACTTCGGCGCTCTCCAGAAACTCACCGCGCTTGCGGCGCTCCAGAAACTGCTCGACGGAGATGAAGTTGTAATGCACCCCTTCCTCTTCGTTCGGACGCGGCGCACGCGTGGTGCACGAAATCGACAGGCGGACTTCGCTGTCCTGCGCGAGCAGCGCGTTGACGAGCGTGGACTTGCCAGCACCCGAGGGGGCGACCACCATGAACAGATTGCCTGGATACTCGGCATGCAGGGCGGGTTGCGGGGCGTGGGATTGCGAGGACATACGACTTACTCCAGGTTCTGCACTTGCTCGCGCATCTGCTCGATGTAGAGCTTTAGCTCCATCGAGGCATCGGCGAGTTCCTTCGAGGCCGCTTTCGAGCCGAGCGTATTCGCTTCGCGATTGAGCTCCTGCATCATGAAATCGAGCCGTTTGCCGACCAGCCCCCCCTTGTCGAGGATATGGCGGGTTTCCTTCAGGTGGGCATCGAGACGTGTGAGTTCTTCCGCCACGTCGATACGCACGCCGTACATCGTCACTTCCTGACGAATCCGTTCCGCGATCTCTTCCTTGCCCGGCGCCGCGGCGCCTTCCGGCACGACCACGCCCAACGCTTCCTGGAGACGGTCGACGATCTTCTGCTGATGACGCGCGATCAACTCCGGCACGAGCGGCTGCAGGCCCGCGAGAATGGTTTCCATCTTTTCGATGCGCTCGATGAGGCTTGCCTTGAGTTGCGCACCTTCGCGCTTGCGCACGTCGACGAGATCGCCGATGGCGGCGCGACCCGCGTCGATGACGGCATCGCGCAGCGCTTCGGCGCTCACCGACTCTTCGCCCAGCACGCCTGGCCAGCGCAGGATTTCACCCGTGCGCATGCGTTCGGCGCCGGGGAAAAGCGCGAGGACCTGCTGTTCGAGATCGGCGAGTTGCCTGACGGCGTCGAGATTGAGCGCACCGCCGGTGCCGCTCTCGGGACGCTGCACGTTGATGCGAATGTCGACTTTGCCGCGCGAGAGCTTGGCGGTGAGCGCTTCGCGCAGCACCGGCTCGCACGCACGCGCTTCTTCGGGCATGCGGAATGCCAGATCGAGAAAGCGCGAATTGACGGTGCGCAATTCGACCGACACGCTCGCGCCTGCGGCTCCATCGGCATGCGCAATGTCGCGCGTGACGCTGGCGTAGCCGGTCATACTGTAGATGTTGTTGTCTTTCATCGGGGTGACCGGTACCACAGCGCCGTGACAGTTTTTCAGCGGAGCAGTGCAGCAACCGGTTTCGCATGCAATGGATGAAACGCGATTATCGCATTTTCCGGCCCCGCGCTCCCGAATCCGCACGCGGCGGCGGCGCCCTGCGGGCATGCCGATGGCGTTTAGCGATACCATTCGGGTATTGCCGCATTAATTCACCTCGCAGGACATTCACTCATGACTCAAATCACCCGCCCGGACGGCCGTGCGCATGACGCATTGCGCCCCGTGCGCATCACCCGCCAATACACCCGCTACGCCGAAGGTTCGGTGCTGATCGAATGCGGCGAGACCAAGGTCATCTGCACGGCCAGCGTCGAAGAGAAAGTGCCGGGTTTCCTGCGCGATTCGGGCCAGGGCTGGCTGACGGCCGAATACGGCATGCTGCCGCGCGCCACGCACACGCGCGGCGATCGCGAAGCCGCACGCGGCAAACAAAGCGGACGCACGCAAGAAATCCAGCGCCTCATCGGCCGGTCGCTGCGCGCTGTGTTCGACCTCGAGAAGTTCGGTCCGCGCACGATCCAGATCGACTGCGACGTCATTCAGGCCGACGGCGGCACGCGTTGCGCGTCGATCACCGGCGCGTTCGTCGCAGCGCACGACGCGGTCTCGAAACTCATTGCCGAAGGCAAGCTCGACGCATCGCCCATCCGCGCGCACGTCGCAGCCGTGTCCGTCGGCCTGTATCAAGGCCAGCCCGTGCTCGATCTGAACTACGCGGAAGACTCGGCGTGCGACACCGACATGAACGTCATCATGACGAGCGAAGGCGGATTTGTCGAAATTCAGGGTACGGCCGAAGGCGAGCCGTTCACGCGTGCACAGAGCCATGTGCTGCTCGATCTGGCCGATGCCGGCATCCGCCAGTTGATCGACGCTCAGAAGCGCGCGCTAGGAGTCTGACGATGTCCATGCAGAAGATCGTGCTGGCGTCGAACAACCCGGGCAAGCTGCGCGAGTTCGCGTCGCTGTTCGAGCCGCTGGGCATTCAGCTCGTGCCGCAGGGCATGCTCGGCGTGCCGGAGGCCGAGGAGCCTCACGTCACCTTCATCGAAAATGCGCTGGCCAAAGCCCGCCACGCCGCGGCCGCCACCGGCCTGCCTGCGCTGGCAGACGACTCGGGGCTGTGCGTGCCGATCCTCGGCGGCGCCCCCGGTGTCTATTCCGCGCGCTATGCCGCGCGCGCCGGACGCGAGAAATCGGATGCCGCGAACAACCGTCATCTGATCGAGCAACTCGCGCCGCACGCCGGCACCCCGGGTTATCGCGACGCCTACTATTTCGCAGCGCTGGTGCTGGTGCGCCACGCACAAGACCCGCAGCCGATCATCGCCGAAGGCCGCTGGGATGGCGAGATTGTCGACGACGCCCGCGGTGCCCACGGCTTCGGCTACGACCCGCACTTCCTCATCCGTTCGTTGAACCAGACGGCCGCGGAACTCGATCCTGCCGTCAAGAACGCTCACAGCCACCGTGCCCGCGCGCTGCGCGTGCTGCTGGAGAAGCTGGGGCGGGAGGCGTAAGCGGCATGAGTCAGTCCGTGCTGCCCGTGCAGAACTTCCTGCGCCCCGGCAAGATCAGCTTGCCGGCGCTGCCGCCGATGTCGCTGTACGTGCACTTTCCGTGGTGCGTTCGCAAGTGCCCGTACTGCGATTTCAACTCGCACGAATGGCGTGGCGGCGGGGGCGCACAAGCGTTCCCCGAGCAAGCGTATCTCGACGCACTGCGACACGATCTCGAACAGGCGTTGCCGCTGGTTTGGGGACGTCCGGTGCACACCGTGTTCATCGGCGGCGGCACACCAAGCCTGCTCTCGGCGGCGGGCCTCGATCGCCTGCTGTCGGATCTGCGCGCCCTGTTGCCGCTCGACGCCGATGCCGAGATCACGATGGAAGCGAACCCCGGTACGTTCGAAGCGGACAAGTTCCGCAGCTTCCGCGCGAGCGGCATCAACCGGTTGTCGATCGGCATCCAGAGTTTCAACAGCGAACATCTGAAGGCGCTCGGCCGCATTCACGGCGGCGACGAAGCGCGTCACGCCATCGAGATTGCGCAGGCGAACTTCGATAATTTCAACCTCGATCTGATGTTCGCGCTGCCGAACCAGACCTTGGCGCAATGCCGGCAGGACGTGGAGACGGCCATCTCGTTCGCGCCACCCCATCTGTCGCTGTACCACCTCACACTGGAACCGAATACGCAGTTTCACAAATATCCGCCGAACGTCCCGGACGACGATACGGCGGCGGACATGCAGGACTGGATCGCGGAGCGTACCGCGGGGGCCGGGTATGGACGTTACGAGGTGTCGGCCTATGCGCAGCCACACCGGCGCGCCAGGCACAACCTGAACTACTGGGAATTTGGCGACTATCTCGGCATCGGCGCGGGCGCGCACAGCAAGATTTCTTTCCCGCATCGCGTGCTGCGTCAGGTGCGCCACAAGCATCCCCAGCGGTATATGGAGACGGCCGCGACAGGCAACGCGATTCAGGAAGAGCGCGAGGTCGACGCCCGCGATTTGCCGTTCGAGTTCATGCTCAACGCATTGCGTCTGACGGATGGCGTCAAGAGCGAATTGTTCGCCGACCGGACCGGTTTGCCGATGGCGAAGATCGCCAAGGCGCTCGCGGCCGGCGTCGAGAAGGGATTGCTCGTCGACGACCCGCAACGCATTGCGCCAAGCGCGCTGGGACAACGCTTCCTGAACGATCTGCAAGAGATGTTTCTAAGCCGGGACGAGAAGTAAGCGCGCGCCACGCCGCTCACACCGTTTTGCCCCGCGCTCAACCGGGCGCGGCCCCCATCTCCCGGAGCGCTTTCCGGATGATCTTGCCCGTGACGGTCATGGGCAACTCCGGCAGGAAAACGACCTTGCGGGGATACTCGTGCGCCGCGAGACGGCGCTTTACGAACGCCTGAATTTCCCTCGCGAGCGTATCGGACGGCTCGTATCCTTCGCGCAGCACAACGAACGCCTTCACGATCTCGGTACGCAATTCGTCCGGCTCACCGATCACGGCCGCGAACTGCACCGAGGGGTGACGGATCAGGCAGTCTTCGATCGGCCCCGGCCCGATACGATAGCCCGCGCTGGTGATGACGTCGTCCGAGCGTCCCGTGAAGGTGATGTATCCCTGTTCGTCCACGAACCCCGAATCGCCGGTGAGCAGGAAGTCGCCGCGATATTTCTCCATCGTGGCGTCCGGGTTGTGCCAGTAACCGAGGAACATGACCGGGTTCGGTCGTGCGATCGCGATGTTCCCGACCGAGCCGACGGGCAGTGGCGTGCCGTCGTCGTCGACAATGGCGACGTCATGCCCGCGTACGGCGCGGCCGATGGCACCCGGCCGTGCGGGAAATTCCGCGGCACAGGAGGACACGACCATATTGCATTCCGTCTGCCCGTAGAACTCGTTGATATCGACGCCGAGGTGCTCGCGCCCCCACGCCAGCAGCTCGGGGCCCAGCGATTCGCCGCCGCTGGCGACCGAGCGCAGTTGCAGCGGCCAATGTTCACGCGGCGACTCGACGGTGCGCAGCATCTTGAGCGCGGTCGGCGGCAGGAACGTGTTACGCACGCCGTGACGCGCCATGAGATCGAAGGCGGCGACGGGATCGAACTTTTCGAAGCGGCGCGACAGGACGGGCACGCCGTGGTGCAGCGCCGGCAGCAAGACATCGAGCAATCCCCCAATCCACGCCCAGTCGGCGGGCGTCCAGATCAGATCGCCTTCTTGCGGAAAGCCGTTGTGCGACGTCTCCACGCCCGGCAGATGACCGAGCAGCACCCGGTGCGCGTGCAAGGCACCCTTGGGTTTGCCGGTGGTCCCAGACGTGTAGATGATGAGCGCGGGGGCATCGGCGCGGGTCTGGACGGGTTCGAAATGGGGGTCGCGCGACGCGATGGCGGGCCACAAGGCGAGCAGGCCGTCTTCGGCGACGCCCCAGTCCTGATCGTCGGCCACGTGGTGATGCGCTTCGGGCAGATCGTCGTGAACCACGTACACGAGGCGCAGATCGGGCAATTCGGCGCGGATGTCATCGATCTTGCCGATGCTGGCGAGGTCGGTGACGAGCACGGCGGCGCCGGAATTTTGCAGGCGATAGGCCAGCGCTTCCGGGCCGAAGAGCGTGAAGAGCGGGACGGCGATGGCACCGAGCTTGTAGGCGGCGACGTGAGCAACGAGCGTGGCGGGCGACTGGGGCAGAAAGATGCCGATGCGATCTCCCGCCTTGACGCCGTGGGCGCGCCATTCGTTGGCAAGCTGATTGGAGAGTTGTTTCAGGACGTCGAACGTAAGACGTACATGCGAGCCGTCGGCGCTTTCATGGACGAGAGCGAGCCGGTTGGTGCCATCGGCCCACTTGTCGCAGACGTCGACGCCGATGTTGTAGAGCGTGGGAATCTGCCAGGCGAACGCGTTGGCAGGCGTTGCGCCGTCCGTGGGGGCGATCGCCTTGCGCTCGCCACTGGCGTCGTTTGACGTCTCCTGGGCGGGGGCGCGGGAGGTGTCGGCATCCATGCGGTGTCTCCGGGTCATGTCTGGCCTCGCACGGTAACGCCGGGGGCGTACACCGCACGTCATTCGGGAATGATGCATGTCGTCGGGAGACAAGACAAGGGGTGACGGGGAAACACTAGGAAATAAGCGGGGTGCGAGGGGATTTAGGTGCAAAGGTGGCTTCACATGGCGGCATGAGCAGGTATAATGCGCGCTGCCGTGCGGTACTGGCCTGCGCCGGGAGACCAACGTTCCCGACGCCGACGCACCCGGACCGCACGCATCTCGAGCCGTCGCCCCGACGGCATCACAACGCCACGACCAAGTGTCGTGCGCAACGCCCCGGAGGCGTGCCAGAGTGGTTTAATGGACCGGTCTTGAAAACCGGCGAAGGGGTAACCCTTCCGTGAGTTCGAATCTCACCGCCTCCGCCAGACAACATTTTCAGACGTTCTCACGGATTGTCAGCGAGACCCGCGAACCCCGTTACGGTGACGTAGCGGTAAACGCAGTCGATTGGGGCAGTAAGGCCGCATTTGCGGTGATCCCGCACGACGCGACAACGCTCCCCGCATCCTCCATCGTGAGCGTCGGCTTCACGTATTCGGAGGGCATATTCCGGGCGCCGCCCCGCCCCCATCGCTGACGGTTTAAGCAGTCACCTCCGGTGTTGTGAGGCACTCCCTTTGAATGTAGAGTACGGCCGTGCCGCGCGCCGGAAAGCCGCCGGCAAAATAATACGAATGGCCACGACTCCCCCCAATGAAAACTCTCTTGTTTTGCACGAGTTATTTTTCCGACGCCAATGCTTGGGAAAGCAGATACCAGCGTTGGCTCGACTACTATAAGAACGGACCCATCGAGGCCACGTGCACCCTCCTCATTGATGATGGCTCGCCCTACCTTCCCCCGGAAGAGGTGATATCGTCCGCAAGCTTCGATGACGGCGCGGCAGCGCTCAAAAGGAAGGAAGGTATCCTTAGATACCGGGAGAATCTCGGCCGGCAGAATATGCACACCTATCCCGGCTGGTGGAGAAGCTTCCTTGGCGCCTCAAAAGTCGCCGAAGACATCGGCGCCGAAAAAATCGTACACATCGAGTCCGATGCATACGTCCTCAGTCAGAGACTTGCCAACTTCATCAACGAAGTGGACAGTGGGTGGCATGTACTATGGGCGTCGCGCTATGGTATGCCCGAGACTGCCATCCAGGTCATATGCAAAGACCAGTTCGAAGCGCTCAAGCGATTCTCTGAATCTCATAGAGATTTTCTATTTCCGGATATTGCGGAACGCATACTTCCGTTTACGTCCGTGCATCGAGAATTCAAGGGCGACAGATATAGCGAATTCAAGCGAAACAGAGGAATTTTCCGGTCAAGGAAATTCAACTTTTTGCCGATTTTCAAACTCGGATTCTTCTGGGAACCTATCCCGGTAGATGCCGACTTCGCCACACAGGTCGTGCCGCGGCAGAAAGTGGCGTTTGGGGCTCGGAACGTCGATGCATCGGGATTCCACCGGACGAGACGAAATGCCGCATGACCCGCCCTGTGGGCGGGGTTCTCGGGTGACCCACACTTCCTGCCACCCAACGCACGACCGACGACGTTGGCCGTTACCGGCGTGCGCAGGATCCGATCCCTATCCGGACCGATGACGTGGGTTTACCGACCCGCCATATTGCGTGAGGCAACCGCCACAGTGCCCGGCGAATCGGCCAGCGGCACGAACTTGCGCGTCGCACCGTCGAGCGCATCGATGCCGCCGGTTCCGATGTCGTAGACCCAACCGTGCAGATTCATCCGCCCCTGTTCCAGCGCCAGCGCCACCGAAGGATGAGTGCGCAGGTTCGCCAACTGGGCAATGACGTTCTCGCGCACGAGCCCATCGAGCTTCGCATCGGGCGTATCGAACGAATGGGCCGCATTGATCGCCTTCGCCGCATCGGCATGGCGCAACCAGTTCGCCACTGCCGGCATATGGTCGAGGCACGTACAACGCGCGATGGCGCCCATCGCGCCGCAATCCGAATGGCCGCAAATCACGATGTCCTGCACGCCCAACACCGCAACGGCGTATTCGACCGTCGCGGAGACGCCACCGGGCTCGGGGCCGTAGGACGGAACAATGTTGCCGGCATTGCGAATGACGAACAGTTCGCCGGGCTCCCGCTGCGTGAGCAGTTCCGGCACGACGCGACTGTCCGAACACGTCACGAACAGCGCCTTGGGGTTTTGGCTGGTAGCGAGCCGCTTGAAAAGCTCGACACGCTGAGGAAAGGCTTCGCGCTGAAATCGCAGGAAGCCGTCGATGATGTCACGCATAGCGAATCTCTGAGTTAAGACGCCGGCACAGGCGCGCACCCACCTACCGACGCGATGCGCCCGGCTGCCGGTCGCCCATTATCGCCGACCTTCGCGGTGCCCGCCCATATGTTTTACCGACCGGCGAATCGCGTGCCCGAATCGTGTGCCCGAATCGCCGGTCTGCAAGGCGAAGTCGACGGCCGCGAGCGCGTGCAGCGCCGTGGTGTCCAATAGCGGCAGGGGGCTGTCCTGCGAGCCGGCCAGCAACGAGATTTCCGTGCAGCCGGGCACGATGGCCTGCGCGCCCGCATCAGCCAGCCTGGCCATCACCTTCCGGTAAGCCTCGCGAGACGGCGCTCGGCGTCATCGCCATCAAGTGCGGCCTCTCCCACCAGTCCCATATGGGCCGGACATTGCGCAGCGCATCGGGCCTCGCGCCGCAGCAATATCGCCGTGCGCATCGCCACGTCATCATGCCCGAGTCTTATATAAGACATAAGACATTTGACCTTGCCTGTCATAGGGACTAGAATCTCGGCAAAAGCAGTACTGGAACAAGCCTCGGAGGCCTCAAAACCTCCCCCGAAACGCAACATCAGCAGGTCTCCTCATGCTTGAAAACTATCGTGCTCACGTGGCCGCCCGCGCCGCGCTTGGTATTCCGCCTCTGCCGCTCACCGCTCAGCAGACCGCCGAACTGGTCGAATTGCTGACGAACCCGCCCGCAGGCGAGGCGCAGACGCTGGTCGATCTCATTACCCACCGCGTGCCCGCCGGCGTGGACGAAGCCGCCCGTGTGAAGGCCGGCTTCCTGGCCGCCGTCGCCAAGGGCGAGACGGCCTGCGCCCTGATCTCGCGCGAGCGCGCCACCGAACTGCTCGGCACGATGCTGGGCGGTTACAACATCGCCCCGCTCATCGAATTGCTGTCCGACGCCGACCTCGGCGCGGTGGCCGCCGATGCGCTCAAGAAAACCCTGTTGATGTTCGACCAGTTCCACGACGTCAAGGAACTCGCCGACAAGGGCAACGCCAACGCCCGCGCCGTGCTGCAAAGCTGGGCCGACGCCGAGTGGTTCACGAGCCGCCCGGAAGTGCCGCAAAGCCTGACCATCACCGTGTTCAAGGTGCCCGGCGAGACCAACACCGACGACCTGTCGCCAGCCCCCGACGCCACGACCCGCCCGGACATTCCGCTGCACGCGCTGGCGATGCTCAAGAATGCACGTCCGGGCATCACCCCGGAAGAAGACGGCAAGCGCGGCCCGGTGGCATTCATCGAATCGCTCAAGGAAAAGGGCCATCTGGTCGCCTACGTCGGTGACGTCGTCGGCACCGGCTCCTCGCGCAAGTCGGCCACCAACTCGGTGCTGTGGTTCACGGGCGAAGACATTCCCTTCATTCCGAACAAGCGTTTTGGCGGTGTGTGTCTTGGCAGCAAGATCGCGCCGATTTTCTACAACACGATGGAAGACGCCGGCGCCCTGCCGATCGAACTCGACGTGTCGCAGATGGAAATGGGTGATGTGGTCGAGCTGCGCCCGTACGAAGGCAAGGCCCTGAAGAACGGCGCCGTGATCGCCGAATTCCAGGTCAAGTCCGACGTGCTGTTCGACGAAGTGCGCGCAGGCGGCCGTATTCCGCTGATCATCGGCCGTGGCCTGACGGCCAAGGCCCGCGAAGCCCTGGGCCTTCCCCCGTCGACGCTGTTCCGTCTGGCCCAGCAACCGGCCGACAACGGTCGCGGCTTCTCGCTGGCACAGAAGATGGTCGGGCGCGCCTGCGGCCTGCCGGAAGGTCAGGGTATCCGCCCGGGCACGTACTGCGAACCGAAGATGACCTCGGTCGGCTCGCAGGACACGACCGGCCCGATGACTCGCGACGAACTCAAGGATCTGGCCTGCCTCGGCTTCTCCGCCGACCTCGTCATGCAGTCGTTCTGCCATACCGCCGCGTATCCGAAGCCGGTGGACGTGAAGACGCACCAGACGCTGCCGAACTTCATCAGCAACCGCGGCGGTATCGCTCTGCGTCCGGGCGACGGCGTGATTCACTCGTGGCTGAACCGCATGCTGCTGCCCGATACCGTGGGCACTGGCGGCGACTCGCATACGCGCTTCCCGATCGGCATCAGCTTCCCCGCGGGTTCGGGTCTGGTCGCCTTCGCGGCAGCCACCGGCACGATGCCGCTGGACATGCCGGAATCGGTGCTGGTCCGCTTCAAGGGCAAGATGCAGCCGGGTGTCACGCTGCGCGACCTCGTCAACGCCATCCCGCTGTACGCCATCAAGCAGGGCATGCTGACGGTGGCCAAGCAAGGCAAGAAGAATATCTTCTCGGGCCGCATTCTCGAAATCGAAGGTCTGCCGGACCTGAAGGTCGAGCAGGCGTTCGAACTCTCGGATGCATCCGCCGAACGTTCGGCCGCCGGTTGCACGGTGCACCTGAACAAGGAGCCGATCATCGAATACCTGAACAGCAACATCACGCTGCTCAAGTGGATGATCGCCCAGGGCTATCAGGATCCGCGCAGCCTGCAACGCCGCATCACGGCGATGGAGCAATGGCTGGCCGATCCGCAACTGCTGTCCCCGGACGCCGATGCCGAATACGCCGCCGTCATCGAAATCGATCTGGCCGACATTCACGAGCCGATCGTGGCCTGCCCGAACGATCCGGACGACGTCAAGACGCTCTCGGACGTCGCTGGCGCAACCATCGACGAAGTGTTCATCGGTTCGTGCATGACCAATATCGGTCACTTCCGCGCTGCGTCGAAGCTGCTTGAAGGCAAGCGCGACATTCCGGTCAAGCTTTGGGTCGCGCCGCCGACCAAGATGGACCAGAAGCAACTGACGGAAGAAGGTCACTACGGCGTGTTCGGCACGGCCGGCGCGCGTACCGAAATGCCGGGCTGCTCGCTGTGCATGGGTAACCAGGCGCAGGTGCGCGAAGGCGCAACCGTGATGTCGACGTCGACCCGCAACTTCCCGAACCGTCTGGGCAAGAACACGAACGTGTATCTCGGCTCGGCGGAACTGGCCGCAATCTGCTCGCGCCTGGGCAGGATTCCGACCAAGGAAGAGTACATGGCCGACATGGGCGTGCTCGCCAGCAACGGCGACAAGATCTACAAGTACATGAACTTCGATCAGATCGAAGACTTCAAGGAAGTCGCCGATACGGTTCAGGTTTAAGGCAATTATCCGGTGCCGGTGTGCCAGTCACACCGGCGAGCAGTGCGAAAGCGCTGCGAGCCATTGGCTCGCAGCGCTTTTTTTCAGTCGTAGGCCCGGGCATCCTCCACCAGTCTCCCGTCGAGGGGCAGCGATCCTGCCGCCACGAAATCGACCTCGGCGCGCAATCGCGTCACGTCGCGCAACGTCTCCTGCACCCGCGCCGCCAACCCTTCCGGCGGCGCGTCCTTCGTCTCGCACAGCAGACGCATCCGGTCATCCCCCACACGGCCCTCCACGCGCAAACGCACGCGAACCAGCTCGGGATAGCGCTTGCCGATCTCGCCGATCTGCCCCGGGTGCACGAACATGCCCCGCACCTTGACCGTCTGATCCGCGCGGCCGAGCCAGCCTTTGAGGCGCATGTTCGTGCGGCCACAAGGACTGATGCCGGCCTCCACAGCCGACAGGTCTCCCGTCGCAAAGCGAATCAGCGGATAGTCCGGATTGAAGTTCGTCACCACGACTTCGCCGATCTCGCCTTCTGCCACAGGCCGCGTGCCGCCCGGCTCCACCAGTTCGACCAGCACGTTCTCGTCGACGATCAACCCGGCCTGTGCGTCGCTCTCGAACGCAATCAGCCCGAGGTCCGCCGTGCCGTACAACTGCCGCGCAGCGATGCCCCGCGCGTTGAACCACTCGCGCAACGACGGCGGCAGTGCTTCGCCCGAGAGCGTGGCGCGCCGGATGCTGCTAATGTCCGCGCCCGCCGCCTCGCCCTTCTCGACCAGAATTTTCAGGAACGACGGCGTCCCCGCGTAGGCCACCGGGCGCAAATGACGAATCGCTTCCAGCTGCAATTCCGTTTGCCCCACACCGGCGGGGAACACGCAGCAGCCCAGGCGCGCCGCCCCCGTCTCGATCATCATGCCCGCGGGCGTGAAGTGATACGAGTAGGTGTTGTAGACAAGATCGCCCGCCCGCAACCCGGCCGCGAACATCGCCCGCGCAAAGCGCCACCAGTCGCTGCCGCGACCGTCAGGCTCGTAGATCGGCCCGGGAGACTGATAGATGTGCGCCAGACCGCGCATCGGTGTTGCATTCAAGCCGCCCAGGGGCGGATGCCGCTGCTGAAACGCCGACAGATCCGATTTGCGCGTGACGGGCAGCCCGGCCAGCGCGTCGCGCGAGCCGATCTCATGCGCATCGATATCGTCGAGCACCTCCGCGAAGTATGCGGCGTGCGTACGCGCATGCGCGACGTGGGCGGGCAAGGCAGCAAGCAACGCCTGCTCGCGAAGCGCCGGTGCACGGGTTTCCAGCGTATCGAAGTATTCGTTCATAGGGACGGTGACACGATCGGGATTGAGGTTCCGGGGAACAGCGATGTCATGGCCGGGACATTGCCCTCAGGCGATCCAGCGCTTGCGACGCCGATAGCTCTTGACGTTGCGAAAACTCCCCGCACTGCTCACACCATCCTTGGCAATGCCGAGGTAGAACTCCTTGACGTCCTCGTTATCGCGCAGGGCGTTGGCGTCGCCGTCCATCACCACGCGTCCGTTCTCGAGGATGTAACCGTAGTCGGCATAACGCAGCGCCGCCATCGTGTTCTGTTCGGCCAGCAGAAAACTCACGTTCTCGCGTTGATTGAGGTCGCGCACGATCGTGAAGATCTCCTCGACGATCTGCGGCGCGAGGCCCATCGACGGCTCGTCGAGCAGAATCATCGACGGCTGCGCCATCATGGCCCGGCCGATGGCGCACATCTGCTGCTCGCCCCCGGAGGTATAGCCCGCCTGCGACTTGCGGCGCGTCTTCAGACGTGGGAAATAGGCATAGATGCGCTCCAGCGCATGCTGCTGGGCACTGCGCGACGCATGCCGCACATAGCCGCCCGTGAGCAGATTCTCCTCGATGGTCAAATGGCCGAAGCAGTGACGCCCCTCCATGACCTGAATCACTCCGCGCTTGACCAGACCGTTCGGCGTGAGCTTCTCCACACGCTCCCCGCGATAGTCGATGGTGCCCTTCGTCACCTCGCCGCGCTCGGCGTGCAAGAGGTTCGAGATCGCCTTGAGCGTCGTGCTCTTGCCTGCACCGTTGGCCCCGAGCAGCGCCACGATCTTGCCCTGCGGCACGATCAGCGACACGCCCTTGAGCACCAGAATGACGTGGTCGTAGATAACTTCGATGTTATTGACGCGCAAACTCGCTTCCATGCGTGACTCCGGAATCGATGCGACCGGAATCCCTCCGGCGCTGAATCGTCTGATGGCCCAACGTCCGTGCGTGCACGCGAGGCGCACCCGGGCGCCTCGCGAGAGAGCGAAGACGCTCAGCCCTTGAAGCAGGCGGGTGTGATCCCCTTTTCCTTGGCGTATTGCTTGGCGGACGCTTCGAACAACGGGTGAATCAGACGGCGGTTGCCCTCGATCCAGTCAGACGCCATGACCCACTTGGTGCCGTCCCACTGCTGGATGCGCACCTTGCCCGAGCCTTCGTGGTCCTCGCAACTCGTCTTGATGTCCGGCAGCAATCCCGTCGCCCCGAGCGCCTTGAGGCGGGCCGCGTCGATATTCAGGTTTTCGAGCGCCCAGCGCACCTGCACCGGCGTGGATACCTTGCCCTTGCCGAACTTGTTCTGCGCCGTATTGAGCGCCTCGACGGTAGCGACCGCAGCGGAAACGCCACGGTTGTATAGCACCGAGCCGACCTTCGACGGATCCTGCATGTTCCCCTTGCCCGCGCCGTAGACGACCTTTTCGATGTCGGCGATCAGCGGCACCTGCTTACCGGCAACGTTCCACGTCGCGCTCATGTAGCCCTTGGCCGCCGGACCTGCCGGGATCGTGTCCTCTTCCGATCCGGCCCACCAGCTGCCGACGATCTTCTCGCGCGGATAGCCAACCTTCTGTGCCGCCTTGAGCGCCGTCTGATTCATCACGCCCCAGCCCCAGAACACCACGTAATCCGGGTTCTCCTGACGAATCCGCAGCCACTGCGCGCCCTGTTCGTTGCCGGGATGCGCCACCGGAATCTCGATGAGGTTGAACTTGTGAATCTTCGACTCCGCCTGCATGGCGACAATCGGCTCTTTGCCGTACGCCGAATCGTGGTACAGGAATACGATCTTCTTGCCGTTGAGTTGCCCGCCGTTCTTGTCCGCGAGGAACTTGATGATGGCCGAGGCCTGCATCTGGTACGTCGTCACCAGCGGGAATGCCCACGGGAACACGGTGCCGTCCACGGCGTCGGTACGGCCGTAGCCCATCATCACGAGCGGCACCTGATCGGTTGCCGTCTTGTCGATCAGCGCATACGAAATGCCGGTCGCCATCACGTGGTACGCCGTGCCCTTGGTCGTCGGATTCTTGCCCTTCAGACGCTCATAGCATTCCACGCCCTTGGCGTTGTTGTACTCCGTCTCGCACTCTTCCCACGTCAACTTGACGCCGTTCACCCCGCCGTTCTTCAGATTCACGTATTGCAGATAATCGATGAATCCACCGTAAAACGACTGGCCGTTCGCGCCGTACGGACCGACGCGGTAGTCGGCCAGCGCGATGAATTGCTCGTTCGATTGCGCGAATGCCGGACTCGTCGCCCCCGTGCCGAGCGCAAGGGCCAGACCCAACGATGCCGTCAACTGTTTCGTGTTCATGCTGTGTCTCCATCTGTGGTTTTGTGTGTCACCGAACTAGCACCGGCAACGCTCGCCGGCTGGGCAAACTTCAATGCGGGAAGGGCCAGATGCGCAGCTTCTCCTTGGCGATCTGCCAGAGCCGCGCGAGCCCATGTGGTTCGGCAATCAGGAAAAAGACGATGAGACCGCCGAACACCATCAACTGGATATGCGAGACGGTGGCGTTGGTGAACGGCAGATGCAGGAAGGTCGCAATCGCCGGTAACGTGCTGTCGAGCAGAATCGGCAGCAGCAAGATGAACGCCGCACCGAGAAAACTGCCGAGAATGCTGCCCACGCCGCCGATGATGATCATGAACAGGATGCGGAACGACAGATCGAGCGAGAAGCCGTCCGGCTCGACGGAACCCAGGTAGCAGTAGGCATAGAGCGCGCCGGCCACACCGCAGTAGAACGAACTCACGGCGAAGGCCAGCAACTTCACCCGCATGAGCGGAATGCCGATGACCTCGGCGGCCACGTCCATGTCGCGCACGGCCATCCAGGCGCGGCCGATATGCGAGCGCACGAGATTCTTCGCCACGAGCGCCATGAGCGTGACCACGCCGAGCACGAACAGGTATTTGCGCACCGGCGTGTCGACGTCCACGCCGAACACCGAGATCTTCTGCGCCGTGATCACGCCCGACGAACTATTGTTCGAGAGCCACGGAAATTTGGTAAGTGCCCACAGCACGAAGAACTGTGCCGCAAGTGTGGCGACCGCCAGATAGAACCCCTTGATGCGTAACGACGGCAGCCCGAACGCAATGCCGACGAGCGCCGCGCTCGCGCCGCCCAGCGCGAACGACGCCAGAATCGGCATACCGTCGATGCGCAACTGGAAGTTGTAGGAGGCGTACGCTCCGACGGCCATAAATGCTGCCGTGCCGAGCGACAGTTGCCCGGCGTAGCCCGTGAGCAGATTCAGCCCCAGCGCTGCCAGCGAAAACACCAGAAACGGCACGAGAATAGCCGTGAGCCAGTACTCGGAGGCGATCCACGGCAACACGCCGAACGCCACGACGAGCACGGAGCACACGGCGATCCGGTCCTGCCGGATCGGAAAAATCTGGCTGTCGGCAACGTAGGACGTCTTGAACTGCCCTGCTTCGCGATAGAACATGTGTAGCCTCTGCGATGGAATGCTTAACGCATGCGTTGGGGAGGGACGGCGGCTCCGCCCGCGAGCCGTTCAGCCGTTCAGCGCCATTCAGACCCGATCGATGTGCCGCTCGCCGAACAGCCCCTCCGGGCGCACCAGCAGGAACAGCAGCGCGAAGACATACGGGAACCAGCCTTCGATACCGCCGAAATTGCCGCCGAACTGGGCTTGCAGCAGTTGCGGCACGTAAATCTCCGCGAGCTTTTCCGCCGCCCCGATGATTAACCCGCCGACGATCGCCCCCGGAATCGACGTGAAGCCGCCGAGAATCAGCACCGGCAGTGCCTTGAGCGCTGTCATCGTGAGCGCGAATTGCACGCCGTTGCGCGAGCCCCAGAGCATGCCCGCCACGAGGGCAACGAACCCCGAGACGCTCCACACGACCACCCAGATGCGCTGCAACGGAATGCCCAGCGAGAGCGCCGCCTGATGGTCGTCGGCCACCGCGCGCAGCGCGCGACCGATGCTCGTCGCCTTGAAGAACAACGCCAGCAGAGCCACGAGCACGGCCGCAATGCCGGCCGCCGCCAGATCGAAGCTGCTGATCAGCACGCCCGTCGAGTCCAGAATCGAGGCGATGGGCTCATCGACGATACCCAGCGATAACGGACGCACCTCGTTGCCCCACAGCAGCGGTGCGAGGCCCTCCAGGAAGAACGACAGGCCGATGGTGGCCATGAACAAGGTGATCGGCGACTGATTCACGAGCTTGCGCAGCACGAAGCGCTCCGTCGCCATGCTCAGGAGCACCATCACGACGAAGGCGCCGATGGCCGCGGCCCACAGCGGCAGGCCATGCTCCATGAGGCCGACGACCGACAATGCCGCGAAGTACACCATCGCGCCCTGCGCGAAGTTGAAGACCCCGGACGCCTTGAAGATCAGCACGAAGCCCAGCGCCACGAGCGAATACATCACCCCCGAGAGCAGGCCGCCGATCAGGATTTCAAAGAAGAACTGCATCGATGTCTCCAGGTTGCCAATGCGTCGTCAACAGTGCTGCACTGTCTTTGCGCGCTCACGCCGCCGCCGGCATGCCGTGCGCGGCGCCGAGGTAGGCGCGAATGACTTCGGGATCGGCACGCACCTCGGCGGGCGTGCCGTCGCCGATCTTCTTGCCGTAGTCGAGGACCACGACGCGATCGGAGATGTCCATCACCACGCCCATGTCGTGCTCGATCAGCACGATGGTCGTGCCGAACTCTTCGTTCACCTCCAGAATGAAGCGGCACATGTCGCGCTTTTCTTCGAGGTTCATGCCCGCCATCGGCTCATCGAGCAGCAGCAGCTCCGGCTCGGCGGCCAGCGCACGCGCGAGTTCCACGCGCTTTTGAAGGCCGTACGGCAAGCGCCCAACAGGTGTCTTGCGGATGTGCTGGATTTCGAGGAAGTCGATGATCTCTTCGACCTTGGCGCGATTGGCCATCTCTTCCTGCCGGGCGCGGCCCCACCAGATCGCGCTGGCGAGCAGCCCCGAGCGCATGCGGGTGTTGCGCCCCGTCATGATGTTCTCCAGCACGGACATGCCCTTGAACAGCGCGATGTTCTGAAACGTGCGTGCCACGCCCTGACGCGCGGCGGCTGTCGGATGCATGCGCTGACGCACTTCCCCGCGAAATACGATGGTGCCCTGCTGCGGGTGATACACGCCGTTGATGACGTTGAGCATCGAACTCTTGCCCGCGCCGTTGGGCCCGATGATGGCGCGAATCTCGTGCGCCATCACGTTGAACGAGATGTCCGTCAACGCTTTCACGCCCCCGAACGAAAGGCTGATGCGCTGCAAATCGAGTAGTACGTCGCCGGTCTTGCGGTGCTCGCTCATACCTTCTCCTGCGGCATTGCCGCGCTGGGATCGGTTCGTTGCTGCGCCAGGTCGCAGCCTTCTTGCAGCGTTGTCTTGCGGCATTGATGCGTCGGCCGGCCCATCACGCGGCACAGCGCAGCTTCGCAGGCGCAGGGTCGTCGACGCTCGCCTGCACGCCGAACACGCGCGCCGGATGGATCGTGAGCGTGGCGCTCACGCTGCCCTCCCGGCCGTCTTCGAACTTCACGCGCGTCTCGATGAACTGCGTCGACCTGCCGGAGTAGAACGCGTCGATCAGTACGTCGTACTTCTGCGCGATGTAGGCGCGACGCACCTTGCGCGTGCGCGTGAGTTCGTCGTCGTCCGGATCGAGTTCCTTGTGCAGGATCACGAAGCGCTGGATCTGCGCGTCCGCGAAGGCCGGCTCCCGGGCGAGATCGGCATTGACCTGCTCGATGCAACCGAGAATCAGGTCGGCCACGCGCGGGTTGCCGGCGAGGTCGATATAGCCCGCGTACGCGAGGTTATGCCGTTCGGCCCAGTTGCCCACGGCGTCCATGTCGATGTTGATGAAGGCGCACACGCCGTCGCGCCCGTCGCCGAACGCCACCGCCTCCTTGATATACGAGAAGAACTTGAGCTTGTTCTCGATATATTTCGGGGCAAACAGCGACCCGCAGGCGAGTTTGCCGACGTCCTTGGCGCGGTCGATGATGCGCAGGTGCCCGTCGGCGTCGATGATGCCCGCGTCGCCCGTGCGGAAGTACCCCGCCTCGTCGAGCGCCTCGCGCGTGGCGTCCGGGCGCTTGTAATACGCCTTGAGCAGCCCCACGCCGCGCACCAGCACCTCGCCGTTGTCCGCGATCTTGATCTCCATGCCCGGCGCCACGGGCCCCACGCTGTCGAACCTCACCTGACGATCCGGTTGCAGGCAGACGTAGGCGCACGTCTCCGTTTGTCCGTAGAACTGCTTGAGGTTGACGCCGATGGCGCGATAGAAACGGAACAGGTCCGGGCCGATGGCCTCGCCGGCGGTGTATGCCGTACGGATGCGGCTCATGCCGAGCGTATTGCGCAACGGGCCGTACACGCAGACATTGCCGAGCGCGTACTGCACCCGGTCGAGCAGCGACACCGGCCGCCCGTCGAGCACCGCCGCACCGCAGCGGTTCGCCACGTTCATGAAGTGCGCGAACATCCTGCGCTTGAGACGGCTCGCGTCTTCCATACGGATCATGACCTGCGTGAGGACATTCTCGTACACACGCGGCGGCGCGAAGTAGTAGGTCGGCCCGATCTCGCGCATGTCCGTCGAGATGGTGTCGGGCGACTCGGGGCAATTCACGGTGAAACCGGCGACAAGCGCCTGCGCGTAGGAGAACAGGTGATCGCCCACCCATGCCATGGGCAGATACGACAGCACTTCGTCTCCCGGGCCGAGCCGGTCGAACGCACTGCCGTGGTACGCCGCACCGATCAGCCCGGCGTGCGAATGACACACGCCCTTGGGTTTGCCCGTGGTACCGGAGGTATAGAGGATGGTGCACGTGTCGTCGGGATCGACGGCGGCCACGGCGTCGTCGAAATAGCGCGGATGCTGTGCATCGAAGGTGCGTCCGCGCTCCAGTGCCGCCTCGTACGATTGCAGGCCGGGCGCGTCGTAGTTGCGCAGCCCGCGCGGATCTTCATAGATGATGTGCGACAGGTGCGGCACGCGCTCGCGCAATTCGAGAAGCTTGTCGACCTGCTCCTGATCTTCGACGATGGCGAAGTCGATTTCCGCATCTTCGAGGACATGCGCCATTTCCGCGGCCACAGCGTCCTGATACAGCGGCACGGCCACACCGCCGAGTGCCTGTGCCGCCGTCATCGCCCAATACAGGCGCACGCGGTTATTGCCCACGATGGCCAGATTGTCGCCGCGCCGGAATCCGGCCGCCGCGAGCGCGCAGGCCAGCATGCGCACTTCATGCGCGGCTTCCTGCCAGCTCCAGCGCTGCCAGATTCCCAGATCTTTTTCCCGATACGCCGTACGGGCGCCCCGTGTTGCGGCATGTGCCAGCAACAATCGCGGGAAGGTAGTCCGCTCCTGCATGCCAGTCTCCTGTGTCTCGCCACTTGTCGACGCTCGTCGAGGGGGAATGGCGTGGCTCGGTCGGCTTGCGTGCTTGCGGCACGCTCCTTGTGGCTCGCAGCGTCTTCGCACGACGCTATTTTTGTTTGGAATGCGATCTTACGAATGCAACCGTCGACGACGGCAACCGTCTACGGCCAGCGACTACGGTGACTACCGATATGCCGGGCAAGGCTCAGCTTCTATACTTGTGTTTCGGCGTCGTGTGAGGCCGCCGTGAATGCTTGTCTCGCTTACCAGGCAAGGCGAAGATACCTCATGGCTCACGACGGGTTTGTCACCAGGATGACAATCAAGGGAAAGTCCCTATATGTCGCTCGAAACCTTGTTGCAGCGCAGCGTATGGGCGCAAGGACTCACGCCGGAACAGCGCGCGCGCGTGGTGGCCGAAATTCAGGTGCGTCCGGTGGAAAACGGTGGCTATGTGTGCCGCAAGGGCGACCCGACTCACGCCTGGTTCGGCGTCATCGAGGGGCTGGTCAAGATCACGACGGCCTCGGCCAACGGCAAGTCCGTCACCTTCACCGGGGTGCCTGCCGGCGCGTGGTTCGGCGAGGGTTCCGTCCTCAAGCACGAGATCAGGAAATACGACGTGATGGCGTTGCGCGATTCCGTTCTGGCGCATATGCCGATTGCCACGTTCGACTGGCTGCTCGACACGAGCATTCCGTTCAATCGATTTCTCACACTGCAACTCAACGAGCGGCTGGGGCAATTCATTGCGGCGGTGGAGCACGAACGCCTGCTCGATACGGACGCCCGCGTTGCGCGCTCGCTGTCGTCGATGTTCAATCCGAATCTCTATCCGTCGGACGACAACACGGTGCAGATTTCGCAGGAGGAACTGAGCTATCTCGCCGGCGTATCGCGCCAACGCGTCAATCTGGCATTGAAAGTGCTGGAGCAGGCGGGGCTGGTGAAAGTCGACTACGGAGTGCTGACGATCCTCGATCTGGAAGGGCTGCGGGAATTCGGCATGTAGCGGATGTCCCCCGGTCGTCACGCGTCAGGCGACGGCACTGACCGAGCCCAGCGGGCCGGCGCAATACAGGACGAGACACGGGCAGACCATCCGTCTCGCAATCTCGAGGGCTTCGGTTTTCGTCTCCAGAAAGGCGGCCTCCCACGGATTCTTCACGTGGGCGCTCACGTAGCCTTTGTGCTTCTCGTCGTAATGCGCGCCGAAGAACTCATTGCGGAAATAGAACCAGACCACGTACCCGCGTCGCGGAAGCTTTTCGGGAAGCGGATATACGGGGTATTCGTTGGCGGGCACCTGTCGTCGCAGCGATAGCCAGCGCTGGTAATCCACACGTGTCGCGGTCATCTCCATGCTCCTTTGACGAATGGCCCCGGGGCGGGGCGATTCGTCATGATGGAGAAGAACACGCGACAAAAGTTACGGAAACTTCCGATTCGGAGCGACTCGCGATACGTCAATCAAAAGGGTCGCGACCGGATTCGAAAATTCGTTGGGCCCTGGCACACCGGGAAAAGGACGCGTCAGGCGATTACCACGGCGCGACTGCCCGAAAATCGCCTGGCGCGCGAATGCGATCCCAAGGCATGACGCCAATCACTTCGCCGCAGCGATCACGGCGATTTCCACGAGCAGCTCGGGCGCGGCGAGCCGCGACTCCACGGTGGCGCGCGTCGGGGTGTTGCCCGGGCTGGTCCACGCGTCCCACACGGCGTTCATGCCTGCAAAATCCGACTCGATGTCCTTGAGCCACACCTGGGCCGAGAGCAGACGCGACTTGTCGATGCCCGCGTCCTTCAGATAGCCGTCGATCTTCGCCAACACCTGCTGCGTCTGGCCGGTGATGTCCTGGCTGCGGTCGTCGGCCGTCTGGCCTCCGATGTAGACCGTTCCGTTATGCACCACAACACGGCTCATCCGTGCATTCGTGTGATGACGTTGAATATCGCTCATTACCACGTCTCCAAAGAGAATAAAAAGCGCAGATGAGAGGCACGAGGCGCCTCACCTACTTGGGGAAACCCGCACGTTCGCTCAGGAATTCCGGGGCTTCGATGGCCGTGGCCAGCTCGCCCAGCGTGACCGGTTTGATCGGCGGACGGATCCGGTAGTAGCCCACTTCCGGCACCGGACAGCCTTGTGCCTGCGCCAGCAATTCCGCGACCGTCATGCCACAGAAGCGGCCCTGACACGGCCCCATGCCGCAACGCGAGAAGCTCTTCGTCTGATTCGGTCCCACACAACCCAGATCGGCCATGCGACGCACGTCCCCTGCCGTCACCTCTTCGCAACGGCATACGATCGTGTTGTCATCGGCCGGGGCACGAAAACCGTCTGCCGGACGGTAAAGCGCGTCGAGGAATGGGCGAATCGATGTGTGTGACGCCAGTTCGCGACGCAGCGTCAGCGCACGCGAGTCGCGCCTGGCCGCATCGATCCTGCCGAGCGACACCGCGGCCTGCACGGCGGCGAGACGCCCGGACGGCTCCGCCGCCAGCGCACCGCCAATGCCCGCGCCGTCGCCCGCGACGAAGATGCCCGGCACGCTGGTCTCGCCCCAGCTATCGGTCCTGGGACGCCAGCACAACTGCGCGTCGTCCCATTCGTGATCGCATCCGATCGAGCGGGTGACCTGCGTATTGGGAATGACCCCCTGATGCAACAGCACCAGTGCGGTATCGATGCGCTGCGTCTGACCGTGCACCGCATACTCGACGGCTTCGGCCTGCGTCTTGCCGAGCACGCGCAGCGACGACACGTGCTTTACGTGCTGCACGCCTGCCGCGCGAATCGCACGCAGCAGCCTGAAGCCCTTGAGCAGATACGACGGGGCGCGCAGCGCGCCACCGGCATGGCGCAAGGCCTCGCGGCGCGCGCTCGCTTCGGCCGTATCGAGGATCGCGCGCACCGGCACACCGGCGTTAATCAGTTGCCACGCGAACAGATAAAGCAGCGGCCCGCAGCCCGCGAGCACGGCCGGCGTATCGGGCACGAGCGCGGACGCCTTGAGCAGCGTCTGTGCTGCTCCCACGCCCATCACGCCGGGCAACGTCCAGCCCGGAATCGGGAACGGTCGCTCCTGCGCGCCGCTCGCCAGCACGATGGCGCCGGCTTCGATCTGCAACGTACCGCCGCCCGCCCCTTGTCGCGTGACGCAAACCCGCTTGTCCGTGCCGATCTGCCACGCCAGCGTCTGCGGCCAATAGCCGATATCGGCCCCGGTAAACGCATCGACCAGCGCACGCCCGCGCAGGTAGTCCGGCCCGAGCACGCCCGGGTCCGCCAGCGGCGAGCGGCTCACGCTGCGGTAAATCTGCCCGCCGGGCAGCACGTTTTCGTCGACGACCAGCGGTTCGAGCCCATGCCGTTTCGCTTCGAGCGCCGCCGCCAGACCGGCGGGACCCGCGCCCACGACCAACAAGTCCACATGCTTTGCGCTCATGCCACGCTCCTTGCACCGTCCATGCGGCGCACCTGCATTCCCTCACGCACGGGTGTCATGCACCCCTGCCGGTTCGGCGCGCCGTCGATCTCCACGAGGCAGTCGAAGCACACGCCCATCATGCAAAACGGCGCACGCTCGCTGCCGCTCACGGGGGTCGTGCGGCACGCCGTCACGCCCGCGAACAGCAGCGCCGCGGCAACATTCATGTGCGCCGGCACGTCGAGCGGCGATCCCTCGATAAATATGCGCACCGTCGCGCCGTCCTTGCGCGCCAGCGACTTAAGCAGAGAAACGTTTGGCATAGAAATGGTCCAGAAGCGCGGGGCGCCCGGCGCCGAGAATCCACGGCGCGATGGTTTCACAATGCGCGGCGGCAAGCGTCACGCCGCTGTGGCAAGTCGCGAGGAACGCGCCGGGGCATGCCTGCGATTCCTCGTAGATCGGCAAGCCGTCGGCGGTCATCACGCGCAGCGCGCCCCAGGCGCGCACCACGCGCACATCCTTGAGAATGGGGAACGGCGCAATGCCGCGGCGCGCGATGTCGGCAAGCACGTCGGGCGTGACGCCATCGTTGAATCCGACGTCCTCGGCAGAGTCGCCTAGCATGACCGAACCCTCGACGGTCTGACGCACATAGATCGTTGGGTAGGCCAGGAACGGCTTGACGCGCTCCGTCACGACGATCTGGCCGCGCAACGGCTTGACCGGCGCGCTCAGTCCGACCATCGGCGCGAGGTCGCGATTCCCGAGACCGGCGGCGAGCACCACGCGCCCGGCTTCGAACGCCATGTCCCCCATGCTCACGCGAAAGGCGTTGCCCAGATGACGAATGTCCGTCACGCGAAGGTTCGGCGCATACTCGCCGCCCGCCTGCTCGAATGCGGCGAACAGGGCGCGAAGCGTGTAGAGCGGGCTGACGTGACCGTCGTTCGGCGAATAGATGCCGCCGAATACGTCGGGACCGATGGCGGGCAAGCGCTCGGCGAGCGCATCGTGATCGAGGACTTCGTAGACGAGCGCAGGCTCGGCTTGCTTGAGCTTGCGCATGCTCTCGACCTTGACGGCGAGTTCGTCGGCCGTCTGCGCGATGTTGAAGCCGCCCGGCCGCTGAAAGCCCACGTCGACACCGGTGCGCTGGAACAGTTCGTCGGCCATGCCCTGCCAGGTGTTCGCGGAGTGCAGCGACCAGCGGGCATAGTCGGTGCAGGTGCCGCCCTTGCCCTGTACCCAGACCAGCCCGAAGTTGCCGCGCGCGGCACGCAACGAGTTGTCTTCGCCATCGCAAACGACGACGCGTTGCCCGCGCTTGGCGAGTCCGTAGGCAATCGCCATGCCGACCAGGCCACCGCCGACCACGGCGATATCGTATGTCTTTTGCATGTTTTAGTGATTTCCAACCAGAACCTTGTTCAATCCGTAAATGCGGTCGAGCACCAGCATCACGGCAAGCGTCAACCCGATGAGCAGCGTCGAGATCGCCGCCACGCTGGGGTCGACCGTCTCGCTCATGTTCATGTAGATGCGCACCGGCAGCGTGATCGTCTCGGGCGAGGTGACGAAGATCGTCGCCGTCAGCTCGTCGAAGCTGTTGATGAATGCCAGCACCCAGCCGCCCGCGACGCCCGGCAGAATCGCCGGGAGCGTAATGCGGCGGAACGTCGTCCAACGCCCGGCGCCGAGCGAGCGTGCCGCGCGCTCACCTTCGTCCGCCTGTCCGACGAGCGCCGCCATGATGAGGCGAAGCGCATACGGAAAGATCAGCAACGCGTGGCACGCAACCAGACTCTCGAACGAGCCGCCCATGTCCAGCAACGTGAACAGCCGCAGGAATGCAATGCCCAGCACTACAGGCGGGATCATCAGGGGCGAGAGCACGAACGAGTTGATCGCATCGCGCCCCGGAAAGCGGTAGCGCGCCAGTCCCATTGCGGTGGGCACGGCCAGCGCCGTCGACACCGTTGCGGACGTCACACCGAGCCACAGGCTGGTGCGTAATGCCGACTGGAAGTCCTCGTCGCCCATGAGCGACCTGAACCAGCGCAGCGAGAAGTGTTGCGTCGGAATCGAGAGGAAGTTGTCCGGTGTGAACGCTACCAGACACACGACAGCCAGCGGCGCGAGGATGAAGACGAGAAACACCACGTGGAAGGCAAGCGCGCCAAAGCCGTTGCGATCGTACCGGGAATCTTGCGAAGTCATGCGATGGTCTCCCGTCAGCCGAGACGGCGCGTGAAGCGCTTCTCGAGTGCGCGGTTGTATCCGCTGATGATGAGCACATTGACGACCAGCAGCACGATGGCGATGGCCGCGCCGAGCGGCCAGTTCAGCGTGCCGAGGAATTCGTCGTACGCCGTGGTCGCCACCACCTTCAGGCGCCGCCCGCCGATCAGGGCCGGCGTGGCGAAGGCGCTCGCCGTCAGGGCGAAGACGATCAGGCTGCCCGAGAGAATGCCCGGCGTGATCTGCGGCAGCACCACGCGCCACATCACGGTCGGGCGGCCCGCGCCGAGCGAGCGAGCCGCGTGCGCCACCGCCGGATCGAGCCGGGTGAGCGATGTCCACACCGAGAGCACCATCAGCGGCACGAGCACATGCACGAGCGCCACCGTGACCGCGCCCATCGTGAACAGCATCTGCAACGGATGATCGACCAGGCCGAGCTTCGTGAGGGCGGTATTGACGAGCCCCTCGCGGCCCAGCAGGATCGACCAGCCCAGCGTGCGCACGACGACCGAAATCAGCAGCGGGCCGAGCACGAGCACCAGACACAGCGAGCGCCACGGATCGCGCATGCGGAACAGAAAATACGCTTCCGGCACGCCGACAAGCACGCATAGCAGCGTGACGCCTGCCGAGAGCAGCAGCGTGCGCAAGAAGATCTCGTAGAAGTAGCTGTCCGTGACGATATCGACGTAATGCTGCAACGACACCGTCGGCAGAATGCCGCCCGAATTCGGATCGAAGCCATGCAGGCTCAGCACGAACGTGAGAACGAGCGGCACGGCCAGCAGCACGAGGAAGTACAGCGTCGCCGGCATGACCAGCGCCCACGCGGCACGCCGCTGGCTGGCGACTTCCGGCGATGCCGCGGGCTTCGCCTTGTTCGCCGGCACTGCCGACACTGCCGACGCTCCGGCAGGCCTGGACGTCGTGGCGTTCATGCGCTCTCCTCCACCCGTCGCAGGGCGTCGTCGGCCCAGTCGAGCCCGACGGCGTCGCCGTCGTTCGCGGCGAGCGCACCGTCGTTCGACACCAGCACGCGCAGATCGCCAAGCGCCGTCGAGACGGTCAGCACCCAGTGATTGCCGTGAAAGCTGCGCTGCACGACACGCCCCGCCACGCGCCCGGCGGCAGCCGGCGTGAGCCGGATGCGCTCGGGGCGCAGACAGAACGTGAGCACCGCATTCGCCGCCTCGGTCGATGCGAGCCCGGCCTGCGCGGGCGACACGACAAGTCGCAGCCCCTGGACTTCGAGCAACGCCACGCCGCCGCGCACGTCGAGCTGGCCCGTAATGAGATTGGTTTGTCCGATGAAGTTTGCGGCAAACGTGGCGCGCGGGTCCTCGTACACTTCATGCGGCGTGTCGATGCGCACGACCCGTCCCGCGTTGAGCAGCACTACCCGGTCGCTGATCGCCAGCGCTTCGGCCTGATCGTGCGTGACCATGATGGTCGTCGTGCCGACCTTGCGCTGGATCGCGCGCAACTCGTCCTGCATCTGCTCGCGCAGTTTCGCATCGAGATTGGAGAGCGGTTCGTCGAGCAGCAGCACGGGCGGCGCAATGACCATCGCACGCGCGAGCGCCACACGCTGACGCTGTCCGCCCGAGAGCTCGCGCGGATAGCGTTGGGCGTGCTGCCCGAGATGCACCAGTTCCAGCGCGTCTTTCACGCGGCGTTGCTTCTCGCCGGGATCGACGCGCCGCATATCCAGACCGAACGCCACGTTCTGCGCCACGGTCATGTGCGGAAACAACGCATAGCTCTGGAAGACAATCCCGAGCCCGCGCTTTTCCGGGGGCACCGGCGTCAGATCGCGGCCTTCGAGGAGAATCCGGCCGGACGTCGGCGCGACGAAGCCTGCGATCATCTGCAACGTGGTGGTCTTGCCGCAACCGGACGGACCGAGCAGGGAAATGAATTCGCCCTGCGCAATCGAGAGATCGACGCCCTCGACGGCGACGGTGTCACCGAAGCGCTTGCCGAGTTGTTCGACACGTAGATAGGGGGTGCTGGTGCTCATGACGCTTGTGCTCTCCTTGCGGCTCGAGTTCAGGCTCGACTAACGGCGTACCCGGGACTCAGCGCTCGATCTGGCGATTCCAGCGCTGCGTCCACTCGGCGCGCCTGGCGTTGACGACATCCCAGTCGACGCGCACGAGCTTGTCGATCTGCGCGGGCGACGGCACACGCGCAGCCACGGACATCGACAGTTGCGTCTTCTTGTTGGCCGGCGCGACGCCCTGACTCTCGGCGAGCACTGCCTGTGTCTGCGGCGAGAGAATCATCTGGATGAACTTCTGCGCGAGTGCGTCGTTGGCCGACTTGTCGACCGCGCACATGCCCATGCCCAGCGCGACCGCGCCTTCCTTCGGATAGACGAATTCGACCGGAATGCCCTGCTGGCGCAGCGCCTGCACGCGGCCATTGCCCCACACGGCGAGCGCGACTTCATCGGCCTGGAACAGCTCGGCGATCTTGCCCGGCGACGGATCGAACGACAGCACGTTCGGTGCGATCTTCTCCATCTCCCTGAAACCCGGATCGATGTTCGCGTCGCTGCCGCCGTTGAGCTTCGACTCGACGAGCAATGCGTGCAGACCATAGGTGTTCTTGATGCTCGGCATCACGAGCTTGCCCTTGTACTTCGGATCGGACAGTTCCTTCCACGACGTCGGCGCGGGCCAGCCCCTGGCCTGGAACAGACGCGTGTTGTATGCGATACCCGTGGCAATCAGGCCGGCGGCCACCGCGTTTCCATGCTTGAATTTCGCGATGTCGTAGAGGTCCTGATAGACCGGCGCGTCGGCGAGCTTGCCGCAGAAGCCCATCTGAATGGCCTGATACATCGGACCGTCGTCGAGGAAGACCACGTCCATGCCGGCCTTGCCCTTTTGCGCTTGAAGCTTCGCGAGCGTCGTCGTCGAGTCACCCGGCACGATCACGACCTTGGTCCCCGGATTTGCGCGCTCGAAGCCGGGAATGACGTCTTTCTTGAGCATCTGCTCGAACGAACCGCCATAGGCGCCCACGTAAAGCGTGGTGTCGGCGTGAGCGGCGGCAGCGCCGAAAGTCAGACCGGCAGCAACGGAAACGGCGGCGGCACGGCCAAGATTGCGAAGCGTTTGGGGGACGGCAGTCTTCATCGGAAAGCTCCTTGCGTGATGCAGTGTTATGTGATGTTATGGCCCGGCATTACGAAAAAAATCAGACTATTACGTTGTTTTCGTAGGGTCATTTTCGACACACTTACGGTCAAATCACATTTTTTTGCTCGCCCATACGCAAATGTTATGGGCAGCACAGACGAGGCTTCGATGAAGATCCGGCAGTTGGAGGCATTTCGGGCGCTGATCCTGCGCCAGACGGTCACTCGCGCGGCGGACATGCTGCATGTTTCGCAACCGGCCGTGACACGACTCATCAACGATCTGGAAGCCGATGTAGGGTTTTCCTTATTCGACCGGAGCAACGGTCGCCTCAATCCGACGCCCGAGGCGATGGTCTTGTTCGAGGAAGTGGAGCGCTCGTTCGCGGGCATCGACCGCATTGCGCAGACCGCCGAACAGATCAAATCGCTTCGACGCGGCTCTCTGCACATCGCGGGCGCGCCGGCGCTCGCGCTGGAATTCCTGCCCACCACGCTCACCGGCTTCATGCGGGCGCATCCGGGCGTCAGCACGACGCTGCTCATCCACGCGTCGAGCATCGTGGTCGACATGGTGGTCGGCAGGCGGTGCGACGTCGGCTTCATCGCGCACCCGCTCACCCACGCCGGCGCCAACGTCGAGACACTGCATCGCGCGCCCATGCGCTGCATTCTGCCCATTGGCCACCGGCTTGCGGATCGCGACGTGATTCGTCCGGAAGACCTGCGCGACGAGTCGTTCGTGTCGTATCCGAAGGAGTTCGATAACCGGATGTACATCGACCGGCTGTTCGCGGAACGCCAGATCGATCGGGTGATGAGTGCGGAGTCTCAACTCTCGGCAGCGATTTGCGTGCTCGTGCAGCATGGCGCAGGCGTGGCGATCATCGATCAGGTCACGGCGCGTTATGCAGCCGGCCGCGTCATCGTCAAACCCTTCGAGCCAGTCGTCATGTCGGGCTTTTCGCTGGTCACGTCGACACAGCATCCGCCCTCTCGACTGGCGCAGGCGTTCGTCGACTATACGAAGGAGCGCATGGTCGAACTGCTGGAAGACTGACGCGCGCCACGTGCCCAAGTCGAGCGGCACATACCGCTGCCGCCGTGCCGATGGCGGGAAAATACGGGTAAACACGACATCCGTGAACGCGCGCACGGGGTAAACGTTAGTTCCTCCCAGCAATAGAGAAGGTGTCAAACGCTCCTAATGGTGAGTTTTTGTCGAGCACTACCATGACTTCACCGTGAACAGTGTTTGCGGGCAGTCAGACAAAAATTCTCAGGAGACATGGCATGCTTCACGACCTTCCCGCACGTCCCGACACGGTGCATTGGGGCTATTTCGACGCCACGCAGAAACCGGCGCTGACCATCAAGAGCGGCGACTTCATTCGCGCCGAGGCGGTCACGCATCACGCAGGCGACGCGCCCGAGCTGATGATGGACGCCGCCGTTCGCGCCATCTACGACACAATTCCCCACGAGGATCGCAACCCCGGCGTGCACATCATGACGGGGCCCATCTACGTGGAAGGCGCGAAGCCGGGCGACATGCTCGAAGTGCGCTATCTCCAGATGATTCCGCGCTTTCGCTTCGGCGCGAACGTGGCCGCCCACTGGGGGCAACTCTACGACGATTTCCAGAAAGAACGCGTCACGATCTACGAACTGGACAACAGCTCGAACACCGCGCACGCGCTGTATGCCTTCGACTACCCGGGCAAGCTCACCACACCGGGTAAGGTCGTCGATCATCGCGAGTGCTGCAAGCAGCCCGCGCTGGCCGGTGTGCGCGTACCGGTACGCCCTCACCTCGGCACGGCAGGCGTTGCGCCCGACGCGCATGGCCGTGTGACCACGGTCGAGCCCGGCCTGCACGGCGGCAACATCGACAACTGGCGCATCGGCGCGGGCGCCACGATGTATTACAAAGTGCAGGTCGATGGCGGTCTGTTCTCCATCGGCGATCCTCACATCTCGCAAGGTGACGGCGAGATCAGCGGCACGGCCATCGAAGCATCGCTCAATGTGCTCTTCCAGGTGGTGCTGCGCAAGGATTTCGAGTTCCCGTCGCCGCTGCTGGAAACACCCGACTGCTGGATCGTGCACGGCTTTCACGAGGATCTGGACGAAGCCGGCAAGAACGCCGCACGCGACATGATCAAGCTGCTCACCGACCAGCAGGGCCTGTCGCGCGACGACGCCTACTCGCTCATGAGCGTGGCGGCCGACTTCGGTGTGACGCAGGTCGTCGATGGCACGCAAGGGGTGCACTGCACCATGCCTCGCGGCATGTTCCCGCCGAAGTCGTCGGAGTCGTCGAAGTCGTGAGCCGGTTCGGCGGCGCCCCGTAACGCGTTGGCGCCTCCATCGCCAGCCAACGCATTTTCCGTGGTTTCCGTGGTTTCCGCAGCAGGTTCGGTGCCGGGCGAGTGACCGGCACCGCTCTCATGTCGTCTCACATGTCGTCTTGCCAGCAGGAGAGACTTCCATGCAATACGTCTACGTCGGGCGCAACGAGCTTGTCGCCCTGATCGTCGGATTGGTGACGGGCACGCTGTACTCATGGCTCAATCTGCCCATTCCGGCACCGAATGTCCTCGGCGGCATCTTCGCCATCATCTTCACGTATCTCGGCTATCTGATCGTCAACGCATGGCGTCGCTCGGTCACTTTCGGGCGTCCGCCGTCCGGTGGCGCGAGCGGTGCCGGTTCGTCGTACCCGGCCCGTTCGGCCGGTCGGTCCTGAGGAGCCCGTCATGGTCGAAATCACCCTTGGCGCGACCGAGTTGCAGGCCGCGGCGGTCGGACTTGTGACTGGCGTGCTTTACACGAGCGTTCGCGCGCCGATTCCCGCACCCAACGTCCTCGGCGGCATCTTCGCTATCGTGGGCACGTTCGTGGGCTTCGCATTCGTTGCGGCGATGCGCGGACAGTTACACTTTGGCTAGTGCATTTGCCACGTTCGCATCATTGACATTCACCGTTGCGCGGCCGTCACTCACAACGGCCGCGCACGGCTGTCATTGTCACGACTGAAGGAGGCCGGGTTTTGGATCGCGCGCATTTTTCCACCGAATCCTACGCTCAGGACCAGCGCGGGCCTGCATGGCAAGCCCGCCTGCTCGACGCGCGACTGCATTTTCGCGCCCCCTCGCCCAACGGCCTGAACCCGCCGCTGCACGGCACCCTGCTCACGCATCGCACACCGGGCGGTATCGAACTTTCCGTGATTTCGTCCACACCGCAGACCGTGTCGGCACGCGCGGGCGGCGAGCGTGGCTTTTTGCTCATCCTGCTGCTCGACGGACAGGCCGAACTCGCCAGCACGGGCGCACGCAACGGTGAGACGCTATGCACCGGCGACATCGCATGCATTCCGGGCACCCAGAGCGCCGATCTCATCGCGAGAACGCCGTTCCGGCTGATTTCGGTGCACGTGCGGCATGCCTTGATCGCGCCGCGGCTGGGTAGCGCGCCGCCATCGCAGGCGTGCAAATTGCCCGAGCGCGTGTCGCGCCTGTTCGGCGGCCTGCTGGGCGGCCTCGCCCTCCAGCTCGAAACGATGCACGAGGCCGACGCGCACGCGCTCGAACCCGTGGAGAGCGTCATTCTCGAATGCCTGGCATCGGCGCTCTCGGCAGTCAAACCGCAGGCGGCGACGAATCTTTCGACGTCGCGCTCCATTGTGTTCACGCGTATCTGCCACCGGATTCAGGCGCGTCTGGCCGAGCCTGATCTCTCGCTTTCGGCCATCGCCCGCGACGAACACGTGTCGGATCGCTATTTGCGAAAGCTCTTCGAAGACGCCGGCCAGAGTTTCTCGTCGTATCTGCGCAACAGTCGCTTGCAGCGCTGCCATGCGGATTTGCAAAACGCTGCGTACGAGCAGTTGTCCGTCTCGGACATCTGTTACCGCTGGGGCTTCAACGATCCGTCGTACTTCAGCCAGGCCTTTCGCGAACGCTTCGGCGTGTCACCCAAGGCGAGCCGCGATCAGGCGTTACGCGAGCGTGCGTTGCCCGAGCGCTCGCGCATCTCCCGGGGGCATCCCGACGTGCCCGCCGGTCTCGCCCATCTGCCGCATCTGCGGCTCGCGCCGGAGATTGCCTCACATGCCACTCGTGCCGCTCATGCCGGCTTCCCCGCGCGCGACGCCGCGCCCGGCGAGGCCACATTGCACCATGCGCTGCCGCATGCGACGGGACGGCATCACTATCTGCGTGCCACGCGCGACTCGGTGCATTGGGGCTATCTCAGTCACGACATTGCGCCGGTGCTCACGGTTGCATCCGGCGATACGGTGACGATCGAGACCCTGACCCAGCATGCGACGGACGACTGGGAGCGCATGGTTCAGGGCGATCCGGGCGCGGAAAGTGTGTTCCACTGGACCGCGACACAGAAAAACGTCGACCGGCGCGGGGCGGGGCCCATGGATGCCTCGGTCTACGGGCGCGGCGCGGGCGAAGGCTTCGGCGTGCACATTTGCACCGGCCCCATTGCCGTTGAGGACGCCATGCCGGGCGACGTGCTGGAAGTGAGAATTCTGGATCTGCGCCCCCGGCCGAGCGCCAACCCGGCGTACGCGGGCAAGGCGTTCGGCAGCCACGCGTCGACATGGTGGGGCTTTCACTATCAGGACATGCTCACGCTGCCGCGCGAGCGAGAAGTCGTGACAGTGTTCGAAATCGATTGCCGCAAGGCGGACGGCGAAGCCGACGACGAAGGGAGCGACGTCGCACGCGCGATCTACAGTTTCCGATGGACGCCGCAGCGGGACCCGTTCGGCGTCGTGCATCCGACCATCGACTACCCGGGTGTGCCGGTCGATCACACGCGCATCACCAAAAACTTCCGCACACTCAAACACGTGGAAATTCCGCTGCGCCCTCACTTCGGCGTGCTGGCGGTGGCCCCGGCGCAGGACGGCCTGATCGATTCGATTCCGCCGTCGAGCTACGCGGGCAATCTCGATAACTGGCGCGTCACGCGCGGCGCGAGCGTCTTTCTCAAGGTGGCCGTGCCCGGCGCCCTGCTCTCCATCGGCGATCCGCACGCCTCGCAGGGCGACGCCGAACTCGGCGGCACCGCCATCGAATGTTCGCTCACCGGCAACATTCAGCTGGTACTTCACAAGAAAGCGGCCATCGAGGCGAACGCGCCTTATGCCGACCTGACATATCCGCTCGTCGAGACGCCGACCGAGTGGATCATCCACGGCTTCAGTTCGCCGAATCACCTCGCGGAACTGGGGCAAAAAGCGCAGAGCCAGATTTATATGAAATCGACACTCGACAGCGCGCTGCGCGACGCCTTCCTCAAGGCGCGGCGCTTTCTCATGCAGGTCAAACGCCTGACCGAAGACGAAGCGACCGCCATCCTGTCGGTCTCCGTCGATTTCGGCATCACGCAGGTCGTCAACGGCAACTGGGGCGTTCACGCCATCATTCGCAAGGGCATGTTCACCGATTGAGCGCGGACCGGGTGCGGCGCCTGCGGGGACTCATGGCAAATTAATCGCCACATCGGCAAATCGGCTGCCGGTACCTTGGTGTCCAAGGAGCGTAAATGAAGCCGGAGGCTCGTCTTCGCTATGCCCGGCGCATGGCGCCTGTGCTGCGGTGGCTCGCCACTCATCCGGATAGCGAAGATCTGTCTGCCGGTGAAGTGAGTGCGAGCAAGGCCTGCGCCTGAGCGCGCGCATCTTGCGTGACCGGATGAAAGGCGAACGGCATCGCTGTCGTCAGCCCCTGCAAGAGCTTGCGTGAACTGCGCGTGTACGCCGGGTCGTAATGCCGCGTGACAAGCGCCTCCGAAAGCGCACGCAGCTCGCCGCTCTCGAGCAACGTCAACCACTGCTCGACGACTGCCCTGCCATGCAACGGCACGAGACGCAGCAACTGCGCGCGAAAGTGCTCTGGCTGCGCCAGCAAATGGCCGTACTCCTGCATCAGGAGTTCGACCCGCTCGTCGATGGGGACGTGAAGTTCGACGCAGCGCGGCGTGCCGCGTATCGATGCCATCAACGATTCGGGCAAGGTAATGAGGCCGATGCGCCGGCTCTCCGCTTCCACGAAAACCGGACGTTGCGGGTCTAACCCGCGCATTGCGCCGATCAGCGACGTATCGAACCACTTCTGCGAGGGCTGCGGTGCGTCCGGCATGGCCCCGAGCAACGAGCCGCGGTGCACGGCGAGGCCTTCGAGATCGAGCGTCTGGGCGCCCACCTCCGCCAGCGCATGCAGCAAGCGCGTCTTGCCGCTGCCGGTGTGACCGGCGAGCACGATGTAATCGAACGTCGGCGGCAGCGTCTGAAGCGACGTCACCACGTCGGTGCGATAGGTCTTGTAACCGCCTTCGAGCTGACGGGCGCGCCAGCCGATCATGTTCATCATCAGCGTCATCGACGCCGAGCGCATGCCGCCGCGCCAGCAATATACGAGCGGACGCCAGTTGCGCGGGCGCTCGGCAAATACCGTCTCGAGATGCCGGGCGATGTTGCGTGCGACCATCGCCGCGCCCTCGCGCGAGGCATCGAACGGCGAGACCTGCTTGTACATCGTGCCAATGATCGCGCGCTCTTCGTTGCTCAGCACCGGGGCGTTCGTCGCCCCGGGAATGTGGTCGTCGGCAAATTCGGCAGGCGTGCGAACGTCGATGATTTCGTCGAATTCGCCAACGCTGGCGAGCGGGACACGGAGGTGATTCATTTCGCCCCCGCCGCCAGTGAGTCGCAATGCGCGCCGTATGGCGTGCGCGAGGTGGCGGGGACCGCCGGGCTGCGCGCATCGTCGCCGAGATCGGCCCGCACCCGTGCGGCGCGGTCGATCATGCGGGTTGCGGCTTCGGCGTCGCCCGCGCCGCCGAGCGCCAGCGCATAGTCGTCGAGCAATTCGGCGTAGGCGTACGGGGCTTTGCGCGCCGCCTCCAGACCATCGAGGGTGGACAGTGCCTGCCCGAAATACCGGACCGATGCGTCGAAGCGACGTTGCACCAGCGCAAGGCGCGCCAGTTCGACCAGCGCCGGATAGCGATAGCGGGCCGTCAGAATATCGAGATCGTAAGCCTGACTCAGCTCACGCTCGGCTTCGGCGTAGTAGCAGGTCACGCCGAGCGCGCGTCCGTAGTCGTAATGGATGGCGGCGCGTTGCGCTGCGGGCCAGCCGGACTGGTCCGCCACGAGTACCGCCTGCCCGAAAGCGCGGCGCGCGGTGTCCCAGTCGCCACGCACTTCGGCAGCGCCGCCCTGCGCGGCATAGTCGGGACCCGGGGGCCGGGGGGCCGGGGTGCTGCACCCAGTAGCACTCAATACGCCAGCCAACGCGCATACCATGGCCAGCCTCGTCAAAGATCGAATCATCGGGAACCGTAAGACTGCGGGGAAAACTGCCGGAAAATCTCTGTCGCGGGGCACTTGCGCCCGCGCTCGCCCGACAGGATACCGCGTCGCCCCCGAACACCCCAACGACGACACCCGGTGAGCGAGTTGTTCACGGGCGCAGGGCAAAAACCGTGCGCCGGTCGCAATTGCCTCGCCACGCTTGTCCGGCAGTATGGGAACTGCCTTGCAGGCCCGCCCCAAAACCGCGATGATCGGGCATCCCTTGCGCAGCATGCGACGAACTGCGCGCCCCTCAGGAGACACACCATGCCACGCAGTACCGCCGAAAAACGCGCCGCGTTTCGCGAACTCCATCTTGCCGGCTGCTTTGTGATCCCCAACCCGTGGGACGCAGGCAGCGCCAAATATCTCGAACATGCCGGCTTTCAGGCCATTGCCTCCACCAGTTCCGGTTTCGCCTGGTCGACGGGACGCCCCGACAACGGTGTGACGCGTGACACGGTCCTCGCCCACTTGCGCACCCTGGTCGAGGCGACCGACCTGCCCGTGAACGCCGACTTCGAGAGCGGCTTCGGCAGCACGCCCGGCGAGGTGGCCCAAAGCGTGAAAATGGCGGTGGCGACCGGTGTGGCCGGCCTGTCCATCGAAGACGCCACGGGCGACGACAACGAGCCGCTCTTCCCCATCGACGAAGCGGTCGCTCGCCTGAAGGCCGCGCGCCGCGCCATCGACGAGACCGGCGGCGACACGTTGCTCGTGGGTCGGGCCGAGAATTTCTTCGCCGGCGTGCCCGATCTCGACGACACGATCAAGCGCCTGCAAGCGTACGCCGAAGCCGGGGCGGACTGCCTTTACGCGCCGGGTATCCAGTCGACCGACCAGATATGCGCGGTGGTCTCGGCCGTCTCGCCGAAGCCGGTCAACGTGCTGATCGGCGCCACCTCGCCCTTTACCTTGCAGACACTCGCCGACCTCGGTGTGCGCCGCGTGAGCGTGGGCGGCGCACTGGCCCGTTCGGCATGGGGGGGCTTCATGCATGCGGTCCAGGCGCTGGCGCAGGGCCGCTTCGACGGCTTTGACGGAGCAGCCAGCGGGGCTACGCTCAACGCGCTGTTCCGGCAAGGTGAATGACCGTTGACTTTTCGTCGATAGACGTTGCCGCCACCGCGCGACGACAATGCGCTCACACTCGATCACGCCGGCGTACCGCGTCGCACAGCCTGCCTGGCGGGCTTCGCGAACGATGAGTCCGGCGTCTGTCCACGATGGAGCGCTCCATGAATTCCCTGCACGACACCTTTGCCATTCCCACGCCGCTCGGCGCGCCACTGCCCAAGCCCCGGGTGTTCGATAACGTCGAAGACGAACGCGCCGACCGGAAGCTGCGCCTTGCCGTGGCGTTTCGCATCTTCGCCCGCTTCGGCCTCGCCGAAGGCATTGCCGGTCATATCACGGTACGCGATCCCGAGTTTCACGATCGCTTCTGGGTGAATCGCTACGCGCAGCACTTCTCGTCGATTCATCCCGATGACCTGATTCTGGTCGACGAAGCGGGCGGACTGCATCATGGCGACGGGCCGGTCAACGCCGCCGCCATGGCGATCCACGCCGGTATTCACGCCACCCTGCCCCATGTGACGGCGGCCGCACACACGCACACCACACATGGGCGCGCCTTCTCCGCGCGCGCCCGGGCACTCGCGCCCATCAATCAGGAAGCCTGTCTGTTCTTCGAAGATCACGTGCTGTTTCGCGGCGACGTGCTTGTGCTGGGGGCTGAAGAAGGGCGTCGCATCGCCCGGACGATGGGTCACAAGCGTGCGGCCATACTGCTCAACCACGGCCTGCTGTGCGTCGGCTCCTCGGTCGACGCTGCCGCCTATCGCTTCCTCGCGATGGAGCGATGCGCCCAGGTTCAGCTGCTCGCCGAAGCGGCCGGCCCGCTGGAGGTGCTCTGCGACGCCGAAGCGCGCGAAGTGTTCCGTCTGCTGGGATCGGACTACGTGGTGTGGTTCGGCTATCAGGGGCTCTACGAACAGGTACTGCGCGAGTGCCCCTCGCTCACGTGCGTGCGCTGAGATAGGTATCGACGGCGCCGCGCAACCAGGCGCCGAACTGGCGCAACGGCTCCCAGTCCCGACGCTGCGCCGGATACGAGAAGTAGATGGTTTGTGGATTGGCGAGCGTATGCGGATGGGCTTGCACCAACGCGCCGCTGGCCAGTTCGCGCTCGATCAGCACACGCGGGAGCAGCGCCACGCCCAGCCCGGCGAGCGTGGCATTGATGGCCATGATGAACATGTCGTAACGCTGTGCGCTGCGCAGCGGCCTGATCTCCAGGGGGGATGTCAGGCCTTGCGAAGCGAACCAGTCGTCCCACACTCGCGGCAGGTCGCGCGGACAGATCCACGATTGCGCGGCGATCTGTTCGAGTGTCATCCAGGCATGCGACGTCTGGCTCGCAACCAGCTGCGGCGACGCGACGAGCAAGAGCGAATCGTCGGTAACGAGCGCGGTGCCGGGCATGCCGGGCCACAACCGTGTGCTGAAGTAGATCGCGGCGTCGAATGCGCAGTCGTCGAAAAAAACAGGCTGATCGCGCCCGAGAATGTGCAGGCGGACGTCTCGTATGCTGGCGTAGAAATCGTCCAGCCGCGGGATGAGCCATTGCGCCGCGAACGTAACGCCGACGGCGATTTCCAGTTCGGTCTCGTGCCCGTGCCGCACGACGTCCAGCGTGTCGCGCCGGATCTGGTCGAGATGCACGCGAATGCGCTTGGCGTATTCGGCCCCTGCGGGGGTAAGCACCAGACGCTGCCTGACGCGCTCGAACAGCGCCACGCCCAGATGCTTCTCCAACTCCCCGACCCGCTTGCAGACCGCGCCATGCGTGAGCGCGAGCTCCTGCGCGGCAGTGGCGAAGTTCTGATGGCGCGCGCTGGCCTCGAAGGCCTGCAACGCCGAGAGGCTGGGCACGCCCAGACGCATGATGGCTCCCGCGGGAAAACGATGTTGCCCGACAGTCTATGCGATGCATCACGCCGACACAAAGCGGCGCGCCCGGCGCGCGAAGCGAAGCGCTTACTCGACGTGCGCCACGCCACCGGCGAGCACCACGCCGCCCGGCACTTCCTTGGGCAGTGCCCACGACATCCAGCGCGTGCGCAGTGCCACGACCAGCAGGAACGCGAGCGCGGCCAGCGCGCCGAAAGTGGCGAAGCCCATCTGATAGCTGCCCGTCGATTCCTTGGCCATCCCCATGATGACCGGCAGATAGAAGCCGCCGATGCCGCCCGCTGCGCCGACGATGCCCGACATCAGCCCCGTCTTGCCTTGCCAGCGTTGCGGCACCAGCTGGAACGTGGCCCCGTTGCCCAGACCGAAGCACAGATAGACCAGCACGAGCAGCACGATGCCGGCCCCTTGCGGCGGCATCCATGCCGCGAAGACGAAGTCGATGATGGAGATGGCGGCCAGCAGCAGCACGAGTGCGCGCACCCCGGAGATGCGATCGGCAATCAGTCCGCCGACCGGGCGCACCAGCGCGCCGAGAAACGCGAGCAGCGACATGAACAGTCCCGCTTCGAGACGCGGCATGCCGTAGAGCGAAATCAGGAGCGTGGTCACATACGACGACATCCCCACGAAGCCGCCGAACGTAATGCTGTAGACCAGCATGATGACCCACGTGTCGCGCTCGCCGAGGACACCGCGATAGTGGCGCGGCAGCACGGCGATGGCGAGCAGTGCGCCCAGCACCGGCAGCAGCAACACACCCGCCTTGCCCTCGCCGAAGGCGCCCGCATGCACGCACAGCACGAGCGCAACGAGACCGAACACCGTGACGAAGAAGCTCGAGAACGCACGCGGTGCGTTGCCCGACTTCACGCCCTGATCCTTGGCCCAGAACACCAGTGCGAGTGCGCTCAGGGCAAGCAATGGCAACGCCGCACCGGCCGCACGCGCCCAGCCGTAGTGCTCGGCCAGCCCCGGGAACATGAAACCGTCGAGCACGGCGCCGACATTGCCCGCAGCGGCGAGCCCGAGCACCAGTCCCTGCACCTTGGGGGGATAGTTGCTGCCGGCCATCGGCAGCGCAACCGCGAAGCTGGCGCCGCCCACACCGAGAAACACGCCCAGCACGAGCAGCAGCGTGTACGACGGCGTGCCCGGCATGAGCAACAACACGACCGACGGAACGGCCGACAGTGCGAGCCCCATGAGGGCGATCTTGCGGCCATCGAAGGCCTGATAGAGATTGCCCAGCGTGACGCGCAGGATCGCCGCGCCAAGCACTGGCACCGCCACGAGGAACCCGGTCTGCGCGGGCGTCATCGCAATGTCCTTGCCGATGAACGGGGCCAGAGGGCCGAGCATCACCCAGACGGTAAAGCCGGTGTCGAAGTAGAGAAAACACGCAACCAGCGCGCGCCAGTTGCCACTTTTCAACGATTGCGTGAGCGAGCTCATGGATACCCTCGTGTTCGTATGCCGAAAAAAAAGCGTCCCGAAGCCGCGGTCTGACGACAGACCTTTGGCTTCGGGACGCCGTTGCCCCGAAATCCCCGCTTTCGCGGGGCCCTGCATGCGGTGCATAAAATTCGCTTGTCTTCACTCGGCCGCCGTTGGCCTTATGCAAGCGTAAGCAATTGACGTGCCAGGCGGGCGGCATGCCCGGGGAGAAATGCGACGAATGTCCGCACCGCGGGGCTTCGCGGGAAGTGCGGCGAACGGGGGGGTGGTCCCGAAAGGCCGCACCGGCAACGGCGGCGTCGGCAGCGATGGCGTGCTGCATGGCATGGCAACGGGCACAATGCCGCATCGCGATGCGGCGGCGCACCATTAGCGTGCGCCGCAGTGGCGACGCGCCTGGCCCCCGCGCGGGTGCAGTCCCGCACGGCGACTATCGAGGACTTGCTCCAGAAGGGGCGACGTTTCCCGATAGTCCGGCGGACTACAGTTCGTGCAAGATCCGGCCGTTAAGCCAGACAGGCCGGCTGCCGGCACGAACGACGGCGCTCGGCGACAACAACATTCCGGGAAATCTCGCGTGTATCGCATTCGTCTTTGTCTGATGGCAGCCGTGCTCGGCTTGCTGCCCATCGCCTCCAGCTTCGCCTCCCCGACCGCAACGCCCGCCAATCCGCGACTCAGTCAGGAAGCCCTGACGGCGCAGGTCGACGCCGCATCACTTGCCAAGTATCGCGAAATCGTGGCGACCTTCGACACCGCGATACGCGTGCATCCGGGCGACGCGACGCTGGCGCTCGCGCGCTGCCAGTTCATGCAGAATTACTCGTGGTCGGAGGATCTGCATTGGACCGAGCAGGCGCAAGCGGATCTGGGCGCGTGTCAGCACGCGCTGAAAGACAAATTCGGCGACCTCCCCGAGGTGGCGCTCTACGTGCTGCAAAGCACCTACGGCAAGGCGGCCATCGAGCAAGGCTCGGCGCTCGAACCCAAGGCGGCGCACTGGGCACGGCCGGATCGCGCCCGTCTTCACGCCGCACTCGCCAACGCCTACGAGGCCACGCAGGACAAACGCAATGCGGGCAAGCATGCCGTGCAGGCCGCGGAACTGTCGCCCGACACGCCCGTGCTGCTGCTCGCCGTTCGCCATCTCGCCGCGACGGGCGAGAAAGCGCGGGCGAGGCAACTGTTGATGGACGCCCCGGTGCCGAAACTGCCCTGGCTGGCCAACGCTCGCATCAACACAGCGCACGACGTCCTGCCCGGCACCACGGCGCGCGATCTGCTGCTGCGCATGCAAAAGGCAGGACTGAAGATCGATCCGTATACGAGCGCGCGCGCCTTGCTCCAGGCGGGCGACGCCGCGGGTGCGCTACGCGCCCTCCCGGAGATCAAACCGGACGCGCCGGAGAGCGCGCAAAGCCGCGCGCTGCGCCTCACGGTGGCGCTCGCCGCCGGCGACGGCAATGCGGCGGCGAGCGCGATCCGGTCCTCGCTGGAACACGAGACGAACAACCGCTGGCCGCTCGCGCAATCGTACGCCGTGCTTCTGACCATCGATCCGCGTGCGGCCATGCATCCCGCCTTCGCGGTGCTGATGCTCACGTTGCTCCTTGCCGGTTTGTCCATCGCACTGCTGCCCGGCCTGCTGATGTTTCCCGTGCACTATGTGGGCACGGTGCGCGCTCGCAAGGCCCGCCCGACGCTCGCCGTTTTCGAGGGCATCGGCCTGCGCCACGCCTGGTACGGGCTGGCCGTGTTCTGTCTCGCCACCTGGGCGATTCCGGTGTTCATGATCGGACAGATCGTTCCGGCACGCCCCGGCGCGACGCCGGATTTGCAGGAGTTGCCGTCGAGGCTCGCCATCGCGCACGTCGTCACGCTCGGCATCGTCTCGCTGTTGCTCTCGGGCACCGTCCGGAAGTTCGGATGGAGACAGTGGCCCGGCTACGGCGAATGGAAAGTCCGCTGGTTCCTCTGGCCCGGCTTGTTGCTGACGATTGCGGCGCTCAGTGCCTGGGTAGTGGCGCGGCACGCCACGCCGGGCGCGGCCGACAGCCCGCTGTGGAACGAAATCCTAGTGCACGGGGCAAAGCAGCTGGGTGGCCCGTGGTTCGCCTTGCTGATGGTCGCGGTGGCGGTCCCCATCGTCGAGGAGTTCGTTTTCCGGGGCTGCCTGCTGGGCGGGCTAACCCGGCATATGAGCTTCGCCGCCGCGAACCTCTGGCAGGCCGTGATCTTTGCGTCGGTGCATTTCGACGCCCGGCATTTCCTCTTTTTCGTGGTGTTCGGCGCGACGACCGGCTGGCTCGCAAGGAAGACTCACGGGCTGGCGGTGCCTATCGTCATCCATGCGATCAACAACGCCATTTTCGTGACCATGGTGCTGTCTCGTTAGCCGCACGGCGAAATGCCGGAGGTCACGGCGGGACGGCGGGACGGCCGGACGGGGCAGCGTGAGCGATAATCGGCTCACCTGTTGCCCTGCCCCGTCCGGAATTTGCCCATGAACGCCAAGCTTTTCCCGCATCTGATCCGCTTCCACCCACGACTGCTCATCGCCGTTGTGATCGGCGTGCTCGCGGGGTGGTTCGTGCAGGTCTTCGTGAACGGCGAGTTCACCCTCGTCACCCGCGTATTGATCGGCTGGAACGCAGGCGCGTGGTCGTATCTCGCGATGATCTGGCTCATGATGGTCACGGCGCCCAAGCGAAGCATCGAGCGCTTCGCCGAGCAGGAGGACCAGAGCGCCGTCATCGTGCTGTCGGTCGTCAGTCTGTCGGCCATTTCGAGCGTGGCCGCCATCGTTCATATTCTGGCGAGCGCAAAGGCCGGTGGATCGACACACGCGCCGGAACATGTGCTGTTCGCCGCTGCGACGCTCATCGCCGGCTGGCTTCTCGTGCCGACGATCTACACGCTCCACTACGCCCGGCTCTACTTCACCGATACCGAATCGCCCTACGCGCTGGCATGGCCGGACCGCGACTGCGATCCGGATTACTGGGACTTCCTGTACTTCTCCTTTACCATCGCCGTCGCTTCGCAAACCGCGGACATCGCACTGAAGTCGCGCCGCATGCGGCGCACGGCGCTCGCACAGGCCATTCTCTCGTTCTTCTTCAACCTGGCCGTGCTCGGCCTGTCGATCAATATCGGCGCCGGATTGCTCAGTTGAGGCCGGCGGTCTCCCTGCGCGTGGACACCGCGACACGACGTCGCACGGCCTGCGGACATAAATCCATTTAGAAACATACAATTACCGCATGACCACCCGGTGCCTGAGGCCGCGTCAATGCGCCACATGTGACGACTTGTCACGCGTGCTGCGTCGCAACAATGTCTAATATGCATGCAAAAGAATGGTGAAATCCCTTGATTATCACCATACAAGACAGGGTTAAATTGCATACATAGAGTGCATCATGACTGCCGTTCCGGAAGCTCTCGACCTCGCGCGCCTGCAATTCGCGTTCACGGTCTCGTTTCATATCGTTTTCCCCGCCGTCTCCATCGGTCTGGCGAGTTTCATCGCCGTGCTCGAAGCGCTCTGGCTCAAGACACGCCAGCAACACTATCTCGACCTGTGCCGCTTCTGGTCGAAGGCCTTCGCGGTGTGCTTCGGCATGGGTGTGGTCTCCGGCGTGGTGATGGCCTATCAGTTCGGCACGAACTGGTCGGGCTTCTCCAGCTTCGCCGGCGCGGTCACAGGGCCACTGCTAACTTACGAGGTCATGACGGCCTTCTTTCTGGAGGCGGGTTTCCTCGGCATCATGCTGTTCGGCTGGAACCGCGTGAGTCCCCGGGCGCACTTCGCCGCAACGCTGTGCGTGGCCATCGGCACACTGATTTCGACGTTCTGGATTCTCGCGTCCAATAGCTGGATGCAAACGCCGCAGGGCTACGAGATCGTCGACGGGCGCGTGGTCGTGCAGTCCTGGCGGGATGTGATCTTCAATCCCTCCTTCCCGTATCGGCTCGCCCACATGAGTATCGCGGCCTTCGTGGTTGCCGCCCTCGTCGTCGCGGGCACCGGGGCCTGGCATCTGCTGCGTGGCCGTCGCGACCCGGCAGTCAGAACGATGTTCTCGATGGCGATGTGGCTGCTGCTGATCTTCGCGCCGCTTCAGGCATTCGTGGGCGACCTGCACGGACTGAATACCCGCGAACATCAACCGGCGAAGCTCGCCGCCATGGAAGGACTGTGGGAGACGAAGACCGGCGGCACGCCGCTCAATCTGTTCGGCTGGCCCGACATGGACGCCGAGACCACGCGCTACGCAATCGAGGTGCCGCATCTGGGCAGCCTGATCCTCACGCACAGCTGGGACGGTGAAGTGCGCGGCCTGAAGGAATTCCCCAAGGACGAGCGCCCCAACGTGCCGCTGGTGTTCTGGAGTTTTCGCATCATGGTCGGCCTCGGTCTGGCGATGATCGGTGTGGCGCTCGCGGCTCTGTGGCTGCGCCGCCGGGGCACGCTGTTCACCTCGCGCAAGTTCGCGCGCATCGTACTGGCCCTCTCGCCGACCGGTTTCATCGCGCTGCTTGCCGGCTGGGTGACCACCGAAGCAGGGCGGCAGCCGTGGGTGGTGTACGGCGTAATGCGCACCGCCAACGCGATGTCGCCTGTCAGCGCGCAGCAGGTGCAGGTCTCGCTGCTGGTGCTCGTGCTCGCGTACTTTCTCGTGTTCGGAACCGGCGTCTATTACCTGCTGAAGATGCTTCGCGGCGGACCGGGGCTGCCGGAGGTGCCTAACCCATCAAAGAGAGAGTTCTCATGGATCTGACCTTAGCCTGGGCCGCCATCATCGCGCTCGGCCTGTTTCTCTACGTGGTGCTCGACGGCTTCGACCTCGGCATCGGCATTCTCTTTCCGTTCTTCCCGCACGCGCATGAACGCGACACGATGATGAACTCCGTCGCGCCGGTCTGGGACGGCAACGAGACGTGGCTCGTGCTCGGTGGCGCGGGCCTGCTCGCCGCCTTCCCGATGGTCTATTCGGTGCTGCTGTCCGCGCTGTACCTGCCGCTCGTGCTCATGCTCGTGTGTCTGATCTTCCGCGGCGTGGCGTTCGAGATTCGCGGCAAGTCGCGCCGCACGCGCCAATGGTGGGATCTCGCCTTCATCGGCGGATCGGCCGGTGCAACGTTCTTTCAGGGCGTGGCGCTCGGCGCTTATCTCTCCGGCATTCCGGTCGAGAACGGACAGTTCGCCGGCGACGCGTTCGCCTGGATCACGGCGTTCAATCTCTTCACGGGGCTGGGCCTGCTGGTGACGTACGCACTGCTCGGTGCCTGCTGGCTGATCGGCAAGACCGAAGGCGATCTGCAACGCCGTTTGCGCGTGCTCGCGTGGCCGCTCACGATGGCGCTCGTCGCCACAATGGGTGTCGTGTCGCTGTGGACGCCGCTGCGATTGCCGCTCGTGGCCGAGCGCTGGTTCGACGACGCCTGGTTCTGGCGCTGTCTGCCGGTGCCGTTCGCCGTGGCCGGCGCGACGTTCGCAATGCGCCGCGTATTGCAGCGCGCGCACGACGCCACGCCCTTCTGGCTCGCCATCGGCCTCGTGTTTCTGGGCTACAGCGGCCTGCTCGTCAGCGCATATCCGTATGCGATTCTGCCGGGCATCACGCTGTGGGACGCGGCGGCTCCGCACTCCAGTCTGTCGTTCACGATGTGGGGCGCGGCCTTCATCATTCCCGTGATTCTCGCCTACACGATGCTGGCTTACTGGGTCTTTCGCGGCAAGGTGACGCACGATGCGCACTATCACTGATCCCGTACGCCCGGGCGTGCGCCGGCAACGCCCGTGCGCTTCGCGCGCGCCGTGGCGGCAAACGTTGATACGCTGGGGATGGTTCGTCACGCTCTGGTGTGCCGGTGTGGCAGGTACGGCCCTGCTTGCACTACCATTCAAACTCATCATTGCCACTGCCAGATAGGAGGCAGCTTATGAATCGGCTTTCATATCCGGACGTGAAACGCATGGGAGGCGCAGCGGCCGTTGCCATGACGCTCTTCACCGGGTTGGCCGCTGTGGCGCATGCGCAAGGCATGAGCGTTTCGTCCAGCGCATTCGCCGACAACGCTCTGCTGCCGGCGATTCACGCCGGTGCGGGCGACTGCGGCGGGACCAACACCAGCCCGCCCCTCGAATGGAAGAACCTGCCGCAGGCCACGCGCAGCGTCGTCATCAAGATGACCGATCCGGACGGCGCGAAGGGCGGCGGTGTCGTGCACTGGATTGCCTACAACATCCCGGCATCGGTGCTTTCGCTGCCCGCAGGCGCGGGCGACAAGTCCGGCGATCAAATCACGGTCGGCAAGAACGTCAGCGGAGCGGCCGCCTACCGTGGCGCCTGCCCGCCGGTCGGCGACACGCCGCATCATTACGTCATCACGGTGACAGCCACCGACCTCGACCCGGGGCGCTTGCCACCGGGACTCGACGCCGCAGGCCTCGCCGTCGCCCTCGCGGGACACACGCTGAACGGTTCGACGATCGTGGCGCGCTACGGCCGCTAGAGACGCCAGGGCCACAGCCGCCACTACGGTCGTATGCCCTGCGATCACTTGTCCCGTGCCAGCGCAAGGAACTCCGTGCGCAATGCGAGATTGGGCTGCAATTCGCCGAGCATCGCAGACGTCACCGTCTCTTCGCCCGCCGTGCGAATGCCACGGCTTTCCATGCACATGTGACGGCACGACACCACCACACCGACCGCCTTCGGTTGCAGGTGCGTCATCAGGGCTTCGGCGACCTGCGTCGTGAGGCGCTCCTGCACCTGCAAGCGTCGCGCGAAGCAATCGACCAGACGTGTGAGCTTCGACAGGCCGACGATCTTGCCGTTGGGCAGATAGCCGATGGTTGCCTTGCCGAAGAATGGTGCGAGATGATGCTCGCAATGGCTGTAGACGGGAATGCCGCGCACCACAATCAGTTCGTTGTATTGTTCCGCGCCGTCCTCGAACACCTTGAGGACTTCGGCCGGATCCTGTTCGTAACCTGCCGTCCATTGACGCCACGCTTTTTGTACCCGCGCCGGCGTCTCGTGCAGGCCGGGGCGGTTCGGATCTTCGCCGATGTGTTTCAGGAATCGCTTCCAGTCGTTTTCGTCGAACGTGTCGTGAGACATATCAATCAAGCTCCCTTGCATGGGTCCGCAGCGCTGCGCCGCTGGTACTCGCGCATCCCCGCACCGCCGGACATGTGCGCACAATAGCAGAGACTCTCACTGACCGCATGACGCCGCCCGGCGTGAGCAACGGCAACGCTCGTGTTCGGACACCACACGCCGTCGCATGCGCACTCTTGCCGTTACCGGCGGCGCACACGCACGCGATGCTCATGCCGACGCACGCGCGCCGGGCGCCTCACGTCGCGCGTCACGCGTCACGCGCGCGAGCCGGCTTCGTTCGCCAGGCACTTCATCAACGTGTTCACCGCCGCGCGCTTGAGCGCCGATTGACGCACCAGCACGCCAAGCTCACGTGTGAGCGGCGCGCCTGCCAGCGGCAGCAGCTGGACATCGATGGCGCTGCGCGCTCTTGAGACTTTGGGTGCTTTGGGTGCTTTGGGTGCTTGGGACGATGACGCCTTCGCGTCCACCGGCAAGCCAATGAGCGTGGCCGGCACGATGGACCACCCGAGCCCCGCGCGCACCATGCGCAGGATGACTTCCGGTTCGTCCAGTTCCACGCCCTCGCGTACCCAAATCCGGTGCCGACGCAGATACCGTTCGACGAGATCGCCGCCGTACGAACGCCGGTTGTAACGCACGAACGGCAGCGCCGCCGCCCAGTCGGGCACCTCGCCGCGCGTGCCCTTCGGGGCGATTGCGACGTAAGGTTCGTGCATGAGGGGGAGCCATTTCATGTCGGCAGGCACCCCGATACGCGGACGAATCATGACGGCCAGATCGAGTTCCCTGGCGTCGAGTTGCGCGAGCAACTGCACCGACATGCCCGGCACGATGTTCAGATGCGGCATCGCCCCGAGCGCGGTCCATCGCCGTATGGCCCCCGGCAGCAAGCCCAGCTGAACGGTCAGGATCGCGCCGACGTGAATGGGGGCGAGCGCCGCCTGCTGACCGGACGCGCCGGCTTCGCCACGCATCGCGTGATAGTCCGCGATGACACCCTGCGCCTGGGCGAGCAGACGGCGTCCGTCGTCGGACAAGGACACGGCGCGTCCCGTACGTTCGAACAACTGAACGCCCAGGTCGTCTTCCAGGCGCTGGATCTGCGCACTCACGGCTGACTGTGTGAGGCCCAGACGCGCACCCGCCGCGGAGAACGAGGCGGTTTCGGCAGCCGTGACGAAGGTTTTCAGGTAGCGGATCATTTATCGAAAATTTCGTTGCTGAGGTCTCGAATTATTCGTTTCTTATTACTTTTATCGATGGATAGAATTTACACCGAATCCACGCCTTCACCGGCACACGGAACATCGATCGACCTCACCGGACACCGCAGACTGCCATGACCACACCGCTTTTCCATCTCGCCTTTCCCGTTCACGATCTCGCCGCGGCGCGCCAGTTCTACGGCGGCGTGATGGGCTGCGCCGAAGGCCGCAGTTCGGACCACTGGATCGACTTCGATTTCTTCGGTCACCAACTGGTTGCCCATCTGTCGCCGGACGAGGCGGGCAAGCGCATTACGAACCCAGTCGACGGCGACGACGTTCCGGTCCCGCATTTCGGCGTTATCCTTGACATGCCCGCGTGGCATGCACTGGCCGACCGGCTGCGCGCTGCGGGCACCCGTTTCGTGATCGAGCCGCATATCCGTTTCGCCGGTCAGGTGGGCGAGCAGGCGACACTGTTCTTCTACGATCCGTCGGGCAACGCACTGGAGTTCAAGGCGTTTGCCGACATGTCGCAGGTCTTCGCGAAATCATTTGTCTCACATCAGCCAAGAGTTTCCTCATGAGTCAATTCGTTATCCCGGCCCCGCCTCAGGCGTCGGTTGCCGTCGCCGGCAGCGACGCCCGTTTTCCCGTGCGCCGCGTGTTCTGCGTTGGCCGTAACTACGCCGCGCATGCCCGCGAGATGGGCAGCAATCCGGACCGCGAACCGCCGTTCTTCTTCATGAAGCCGGCCGACGCCGTCGTCCCCGCCGAAGGCACCCTCCCTTACCCGCCGCTCACGAGCGAGTTGCATCACGAGATCGAACTGGTCGTCGCTATCGGCGCCGCCGGCGAGAACGTGGACGCGGGCGACGCGCTGTCGCTCGTATGGGGGTATGGCGTGGGCGTGGACCTGACGCGCCGCGACTTGCAACAGCAGGCCAAGGACACGCGCCGTCCGTGGGATTGGGGCAAGGCATTCGACGCATCGGCGCCGTGCGGTGCGCTGCACGCCGTGGCACAAATCGGTCATCCGGGCGAGGGCCGCGTGTGGCTCGATGTGAACGGTGAGAACCGCCAGACGGGCGATCTCAACGAACTGATCTGGCCGGTGCCCGATCTGATCGCCGAGATCTCGCGCAGCGTAAGGCTCGCGCCCGGCGATCTGATCTTCACCGGCACGCCGGCCGGCGTCGGCCCGCTCGAACCGGGCGATAAAGTGAGCGCGGGCGTGGCCGGTGTCGGCGAGATCGCCTTTACCGTCGGCACGAAACCGGCGGCCTGACGGCAGCGCCCGACGGCCGATGCCTGATCGAGGGCGACGTCTTCGGAACGTCGCCTTGGTCGCCTTGGTTGTCTTCGTCGCCTTCGTTGTTTTCGTTATCTTCGTTGTCTTCGTCGCCTTCGCTGTGCGACGACCCTTTCAGCCGACAGCAAGGATATCCACAGCAACTGTTGATAACCCTTTGCATAAGTCCCCATCCCTGCGGGGCAATCGCCCGCCGGTATTGACTGTCGAGTGCGTTGCCTAAATTGCCGTCATTCCGGCCGCCATGCACGCGGCAGGTGCCCGGCCCAACGACCAATCGTCGTCTCGCCCCATCTCGTCACCTCGTCCCTCCAATCGCCGCATCGCCCCATCGCTGCATCGCCCCGGCGCGGCTTGGTAACGGTTGCGGCACGCCCGCACCCGCCGCTTTCATTCCTGAAACGTTTTTCGCTGCGAGGCGCAGGCGCCCCCGTTTCAACGGGTGAACTTCGTTTTCGATTCAATGGGTTGCAAGCGTTGGCACGCTTCTCGCATCAGGAAAGAGGCAAGCCGTCCGCCCCCGGAGAAGTCTCTTCGCCAGGCCGACTGCCTCGGGAATCAAGCCATGCACGCCACATGGCCCCGGCACGCCCGATGCCTATCCCCTTGCCGGGAGCGCTTCGGAGAGCGGACGGATTTGCACCAGCGAGCGCGCATGAAGTGGGCAAGCGATGCGCTTCGAAAGACAGGAATCGTTCGGGGAGAGGATCATGCAAATGCGCCGCACCGGGCCTTGCGCCCTAAGTCCCTGCGTCAGGTCGCTCGCACCGGCGAGTCCGGCCAAGTCGGCCCGTCGACATCCGCGCGAGCGGTGCGCCAGTTGGCGGCACCGTCGGCACGATGCCATCGGCGAGCGCCGCCATGTCGCGCCCGGGCGGGCATTGCGCTGAAGTCCGCGCCCGTCTGGCGAGCTCAACGCTGGATAACCGAGCGCCCGGACACACCGCTCAACTGTCCTGTGCCCACGCTTTCGCGGCACGTACCGCGCGCTGCCAGCCGTTCACCGCACGACCGACGTCGCTCTCCGGGAGCTTGCGCGAAAAGCGCCGCTGCAACTGCCACTGGCGTTGCAACGTATCGATATCCGGCCAATACCCAACTGCCAGTCCCGCGAGATACGCCGCACCCGCAGCGGTCGTCTCGATCACATTGGGACGCACGACGTCGGCGCCCAGCAAGTCGGCCTGCCATTGCATCAGCAGATCGTTGGCCGCGGCGCCACCGTCCACGCGCAACTCCGAGACACGCAGACCGGCGTCGGCCTCCATGGCGCGTAACACGTCGAGCGTCTGGAAGGCGATGCTGTCGAGGGCCGCGCGCGCCACGTGCGCGGCGGTTGTGCCCCGCGTCGCTCCGAACAGCGTGCCGCGGGCGTGCGGCTGCCAATGCGGCGCCCCCAGTCCGGCGAACGCGGGCACGAGCACAACGCCATCGGCGTCCGGCACGCTCGTGGCGAGGGCTTCGACGTCGCGCGAATGGCGAATGATGCCCAACCCGTCGCGCAGCCATTGCACCACCGCACCACCGATGAAAATACTGCCTTCGAGTGCGTAATCGACTCGATTGCCGATTTTCCATGCGACCGTCGTCAGCAGGTTGTGGCTCGACGCCTGCGGCTTGTGGCCGGTGTTCATCACCATGAAGCAGCCGGTCCCGTACGTGTTCTTGACCATGCCCGGCGCGAGGCACATCTGCCCGAAGAGCGCCGCCTGCTGATCGCCCGCGATGCCTGCGATCGGCACTGGCGCCGAGAACAGCGGTGTCGCCGTGTATCCGTAAACCTCGCTCGATGAGCGCACCTGCGGCAACATGCTGCGCGGCACGTCGAGCAGCGCGAGCAGTTCGTCGTCCCATTCGAGCGAATGGATGTTGAAGAGCATGGTGCGCGATGCGTTCGACACGTCCGTTACGTGCAACTTGCCGCCCGTGAGATGCCACACGAGCCAGCTGTCGACGGTGCCGAACGCGAGATGCCCCGCTTCGGCCGCTTCGCGTGCACCGTCGACATGATCGAGAATCCAGCGGATCTTGCTGCCCGAAAAATACGAGTCGATGCGAAGCCCCGTGCGCGTGGCGACCAGCGCCTCGTTACCTTGCGCGCGAAGCTGCTCGCAAAATTCCGCCGTGCGGCGATCCTGCCAGACGATGGCGTTGTAGACCGGCTCGCCAGTGCGGCGATCCCAGACGATGGTCGTCTCTCGCTGATTCGTGATGCCGATGGCCGCGATGTCGATACCGCCAGCGCCGGCGTGCGTCAGCGCTTCGGCGGCCACGCCGGCCTGCGTTGCCCATATTTCGCGGGGATCGTGCTCGACCCAGCCGGGATGCGGGTAGATCTGACGGAACTCCTTCTGCGCAGTCGATACCACATGGCCGCCCCGGTCGAACAGCAGGGCTCGCGAGCTGGTCGTGCCCTGATCGAATGCGAGGATGTACGCGCCTCCTGACATTGCCTTCGTCTCCTTGGGGCGTTATGCCCTTTATCCCCTTTATGCCCTTATGTCCTCATGGCCTTATGGCCTTACGGCCTTACGGCCTTACGGCCTTACGGCCTTACGGCCTTACGGCCCTTTGAACCGATGGCCTGACGTGTCGATGCCGCCTCGACGAGCCACGCGCCTCAGGCGGCCATTTCCAGATGTTGCGCGAACCACTGCGCCACCGCGGTCTCACCTTCCTCGCCAACGTGCAGCCCCAGTTTCGTCCGGCGCCACAGCACGTCCTGCGCGCAGCGCGCCCATTCGTACTGCACCAGATACCGCAGCTCGGCCTCGTACAGGTCGCCGCAGATCCGCTGACCAAGACCGTCGAGCGAGTTCGCATCTCCCACCAGCACGTGCGTGCGCGTGCCGTAAGTACGCGCGTAGCGTTGCGCCAGCGCGGGCGGCAGCCACGGCATCTGTGCGCGCAGCGCGGTCTCGAAAACGCCAGCGTCCGGCTCGGCCATGTCGCCGCCCGGCAATGGCGCACCGGCGGTCCAGTCGCCGTGCGTGAAGCCCAGCGCGCTATGGAGCTGCGACATCGCTTCTTCCGCGAGACGGCGGTACGTCGTGATCTTGCCGCCGAACACCGACAGCAGCGGCGCGCGAGTCCCCGGGGCGTCGAGTTCGAGCTTGTAATCGCGCGTGACGGCCGAGGGATTCGAGACGTCCTCTTCCATCAGCGGCCGCACGCCCGCGTACGTCCACACGACGTCGCTCGCTGCAATCGGCCTGGTGAAGTATTCGCTGGCCGACTTGCAGAGATACGCGATTTCGTCGTCGTTGATCGCCACCTTCGCCGGGTCGCCAAGGTATTCGATGTCGGTCGTGCCGATGAGCGTGAACTCGCGTTCGTAAGGGATCGCGAAGATGATGCGTTTGTCGGGGTTCTGGAAGATGTAAGCGTGATCGTGATCGAACAGCTTGCGCGTGACGATGTGGCTGCCCTTCACGTTGCGGATGCGATGCGTGGCGTTCTGGCGCAGCACGTCGCCCAGCAGGTGGCCGACCCACGGCCCCGCCGCATTGACGATGGCGCGTGCGCGCACCGTCTGACGCTCGCCCGCCGTCGTTTCGAGTTGCGCCGTCCAGGAGTGCTCGCCACGCTCGGCACCGGCCAGACGCGTGCGCGTGAGGATCGTTGCGCCACGCTCGGCGGCATCCTGCGCGTTGAGCACGACCAGACGCGCATCCTGCACCCAGCCGTCGGAATAGACGAAACCCCTGACCAGATCACGCCGCAGCGGCGCCCCCGCCGGATGCTGACGCAGATCGATGCCGAGCGACCCGGGCAGGATTTCGCGTCGCGCGAGGTGATCGTAGAGAAACAGACCGGCGCGGATCAGCCACGCGGGACGCAGATTCGGCACGTGCGGCATGACGAAACGCAGCGGCCACATGATGTGCGGCGCGGCACGCAGCAGGACTTCGCGCTCCTGCAACGCTTTGCGCACCAGCCCGAACTCGTAGTATTCGAGATAGCGCAGACCGCCGTGAATCAACTTGGTACTGGCCGACGACGTGTGCGAAGCCAGATCGTCCTGCTCGACGAGCAGCACCCGCAGTCCGCGACCGGCCGCGTCGCGCGCGATCCCCGTCCCGTTGATGCCACCGCCCACGACGAGCAGGTCATAAGGGGCCGAAGGCGCGCTCGGCCCCGAAGCGGCCGGTGCGTTGGCCGAAAGCGATTGAGCGGATGTCTGCACGTCGTTACTCCCAGCGATGGGACGTCAAATCAGGAAAAGTCGCCAATGTTCGAAAATATTCGGCAATGTTCGATTTCGGCCTAATATGTTCGCTTGCATGTTCGTTTTCGAACATCGATATTCGAATTCTAACAGATCACGCGACATGAGTTTCGAATTCGCACATCCCCCGCATGTCAGTCCGCCACGTGCACCAGCGTGCCGGCTTCGGCGATCACGGCCTGCATGGCGGCGGGCACGGGACGGTCGGTGAAGAGCGCGTCGACCTGTGACAAATGCCCCAACCGCACCAGCGCCGGACGCCCGAACTTGCTGTGATCGGCGGCCAGAAACACGGTGCGGGACTGCGCGATGATGGCTTCGGCCACCCGCACCTCGCGGTAGTCGAAGTCGCGCAACGTGCCGTCGGCGTCGATGGCGGAAATGCCGACGATGCCGAAGTCGACCTTGAACTGGCGGATGAAGTCGAGGGTCGCCTCGCCGGTGACGCCCTGATCGCGGGCGCGCACCACACCGCCGGTAATGATGACTTCGGCGTCGGCGTAACTGCTCATCATCGCGGCAACGTGCAGATTGTTCGTGATGACGCGAAGGCCACGGTGACGCGACAGCGCCCGTGCCACCGCTTCGGTTGTGGTCCCCAGGTTGATGAACAGGGAGGCGTGATCGGGAATCTGCTCGGCCAGACGCAGCGCGATGCGGCGCTTTTCATCGGCCAGTTGGGTCTGGCGGGCATCGTAGGCGTCGTTCTCGGCACCGCCGGGCAGGCCGACACCGCCGTGGTAGCGCCGCACCCACTTGCGCTCGGCTAGGAAATTGATGTCGCGCCGGATCGTTTGCGGCGTGACGTCGAAGCGCGCGGCCAACTCGTCGACGGTCAGAAAGCCGTCCCGGCGAACGGCGTCGAAGAGCGACTGCTGGCGCACGTTGAGCGAAGCCTGACCGGTATCCCCGGACGTATTGCGGCTTTCCTCGGGGCTTTCCGGGCCTTCGGTGACATCGACAGATTCGGCGGATTCGGTTTGGGGCATCGGCACGCACGCGGGTAAAAGCCATCGCGCGGCCCGGGCGGCCGCACTTTCGCCGTCATGATACCCCGCCGTTGTGCGACACTGCCGTGACACGAGATTGACGGCCGTCACCCTCGAGAAATGGCGGCGAACGCGCTATCCGGGCACGCGCGGGCGCATGCTCAGAGACACTGTCGCACAGCGTCGGCCAGCGATTGCGGGCCGGTCGAGCCGAGGTAAAGCGAGCCTTCGCTGCCCGGTTTGCCGGGGGCAAGGTCGAGGATGGCGAGAATGCCGTCGTCTTTCGAGGAGAGTTCGAGCGTCTGGCCGGTGCCCGCCTGCACCCGCTGAAGACGTGCATACGGAAGTTGCTTCTTCCACAGGCGTGCCGTGCAGGCGCTCACCCGCACGAGCGTCTTCTTCGACGATCCCTGCCAGACGGCGCCGTTGTTGCGCGCGTCGTCGATGGTGTCGCGATAGGCGGGCAACGTCTCGACTTTTACGTTTTCCGGTGCAACGTCCGCAACGCTGCCCACAGGGGGATCGTCAGGCGATGACGCTACGGGTGCGGTCTGCGCGCATCCGGCGAGCCATACCGCCAACGTCAGGCATGTAACGGCTGTCACCCGCGCAACACCGCGCTGCGCCGCGCGCACCGTGTCGGAATTCGTGTTGATGCCCCGGTCCATGGCCCCCGCTCCACACTGGCAAATCGTTGTCGCATGCATCCGCCCGGCATCGTCCTGTGCCAACTGTGCCAACGCCGACAGGCGTGCCGCGGATGTCATGCGGGTATCTGGTTGAGGCGCAACGTATCAGACGGCCCCGGGAATGTCTTGATGCATCCATGCCGGACCGCCACGCGCGCCGAATCGTTCGTTGATGTTCGCCGGCCTGCGCTCGCGCCCGCCCGCGCACGTCCTGCGCACGATGTGCCGCACGCCGTGCCGCCTGTCGGGCGGCGCACTGCCAGTTGGCGCTCATCTTACTCGTGTTATTCATAGCATGGCAATTCGTGCAATGCGCGCCGGCCCGAATCGCGTATATTGCTGGTTTCTGTCACACTGCGCCGCACGCGCCTCGCGTCCCACCCAACTGCGAGCCAGCGTGCGCCCCGCTCGCCGGGATGCGGACTCACCATCCCTCCGGTACGCCATAAGCGATAACAACACGCGGAACGAATTTCGACACGTGGCGCACGTGAATCCTGCCAACCCGTATCACTTTTTTGCGACTGTCCCGATTTCCATGTCCAGCAATGCGCAAGCCCCGATCATCGTCATCGCCCCCGATTCGTTCAAAGGTTCGCTGAGTGCGCCGGAAGTGGCGCAGGCCATCGCGTCAGGTATTGCGCGCGTGTTGCCGCAGGCCGACCTGCGCCTGCGCCCGATGGCCGATGGCGGCGAAGGCACGCTCGACGCCCTGCTCTCCGCAGGCGGACGCCGGGTGCCACTCTCGGTGCGCGGCGCCGGCAAGGCATCGGTCATGGCCGAATACGGGGTCATGCCCGACGGCACGGGCGTGCTCGAAAGTGCCAATGTCGTGAGCATCACGGACCCGGTCGGCATGCAGACGCCGGTGGCCGAGCGCTCGACGGTGGGTCTCGGCGAGCTGCTGCGCGCGCTGCTCGATACGGGGGCGCGCCGGGTGCTGATCGGCCTGGGCGGCAGCAGCACGAACGATGGCGGCGCCGGGTTGCTCGTCGGTCTCGGCGCACGGCTGCTGGACGACACCGGAGCAGAAGTGCAACCGGTGCCGGCCGCGCTGCATCGCGTGGCGTCGATCGATCTGAACGGACTCGACGCACGCCTGAAGGATTGCGAACTGGTGGCGATGTCCGACGTGAACAATCCACTGAATGGCACGCAAGGCGCCACCGCGATCTTCGGGCCGCAGAAGGGCGTGAGCGAAGCCCAGGTCGAACCGCTCGACCGCGCCATCGCCCATTTCGCCGGTCATGCGCACCGCGCGTTCAACGCCAGCGAAGCCGCGAGCCGTGCGGGCGCGGGAGCTGCGGGCGGTCTGGGCTTCGCCCTGCATCTGCTGGGGGCGCAGTTCCGCTCGGGTGCGGAAGTCGTGGCCGAGCGCGTGGGCCTGCCGCAAGCGGTCGATGGCGCCGACTGGCTCATCACCGGCGAAGGCCGAAGCGATGGTCAGACGTTATCGGGCAAAACTCCGATGATCGCCGCGCAGGTCGCCATCAAGGGGGGCGCTACGGCCTCCCTGCTCTCGGGTGCGATCGACCGCGGCGCACTGGAAAGCCTCTCGCGTGTCTTCTCGGGATGCTTTTCGCTCACGTTCGGCCCGACCACGCTCGAAAAAGCCATCGCCGACGCCGCCGGACTTCTCGCGGACAGCGCCGAACAGATGGCTCGCCTGCGTTATACGCACAAGGGCTGAACGATTCGCCGGCGCGCGCGCTGACGCCTCACACCATCAAATCGACGAACTGATGGACGGGCATCGCTTCCAGCCGTTGCCGGTCCAGTGCCGCGTCGAGAATCCTGGCCTGGGCGCGTGGCGCGAAGCGACGCGCGAGGTTCGCCCTGAACTTCTCCACCAGCAGCGGGATACCCTCGTCGCGGCGCCGCCTGTGACCGATCGGATATTCGACGAGCACCTCGTCGAGCGCCGTGCCGTCGTGTAACGTGACGCTCAGGCCGTTGGCAATCGAGCGCTTGCCGGGGTCGTGATAGTCGCGAGTGAACTGCGGATCTTCGTCGCAGACGATATTCTTGCGCAGGGCATCGATGCGTGGGTCGGCCGCCACGTCGTCCTCGTAGTCGGCCGCCGTCAGGCGGCCGAAAAGCAGCGGCACCGCCACCATGTACTGAATGCAGTGATCGCGATCCGCCGGATTGGCGAGCGGCCCATGCTTGTCGATGATGCGAATCGCCGCCGCGTGCGTGCGAATCCTCACCGACCGGATGTCCTGCGCACTGCGCCCCATCGCCTGCAACCGGCGATGCAACGTCATGGCGGCTTCGGCTGCCGTCTGTGCGTGAAACTCCGCCGGGAAAGCAATCTTGAACAGCACGTTCTCCATCACGTACGCCCCGTAAGGCCGCTGGAAGGCGAACGGCTTGCCCTTGAACAGCACGTCGTAAAAGCCCCACGCCTTCGCCGTGAGGACCGACGGATACCCCATCTCTCCAGTACGCGCCATGAGTGCGAGCCGCACGGCGCGGCTCGTTGCATCGCCCGCGGCCCACGACTTCCGGCTGCCCGTGTTCGGCGCATGCCGATAGGTGCGCAGACTCTGCCCGTCGACGAACGCCAGCGAGAGCGCATTGACGAGTTCGTCGCGCGACAGACCGAGCATCTCGCCGACCACCGCCGTCGATGCCACTTTGACCAGGATCACGTGGTCGAGTCCGACCTGATTGAACGAATTCTCCAGCGCCAGACATCCCTGAATCTCGTGCGCCTTGATCATGGCGGCGAGCACGTGACGCATCGTCAGCGGCGGCTGCCCCTGCGCCACCGCCGTGCGCGAGAGCCAGTCGGCCGTCATCAGAATGCCGCCGAGGTTATCGGACGGATGGCCCCATTCGGCGGCCAGCCAGGTGTCGTTGAAGTCGAGCCAGCGAATCATCGCGCCCAGGCTGAACGCGGCCTGCACGGGGTCGAGCTGATACGGCGTGCCAGGCACCTTCGCCCCGTTCGGAACGACGGTGCCCGGCACAATGGGGCCGAGCAGCTTGGTACAGGCGGGATACGCCAGCGCTTCGAAACCGCACCCGAGCGTGTCGATCAGGCAGTAGCGTGCAGTATCGAAGGCGATATCGCTGCGGATCTCATAGGTCAGAACGTAGTCGGCAATATCGGTGAGGACCTTGTCGGGCGAGGGACGCACGTTCGAGCGATTCGAGTGGCCTGCGGACATCGGCGACCTCCTGCAAGGTGGATCGGTTGACGTTTCAGAAGGCGTCTCCCGGAATGCGGACCCAGCCTTCCATCAGCACGCGGGCGCTGCGGCTCATGATGGCTTTGGTGACCGTCCACTCGCCGCCGGCTTCCTGCGCCTGCGCGCCAACGCGAAGCGTGCCCGACGGGTGACCGAAGCGCACGGTGTTGCGCGCACCGCCCCCGGCCGCCAGATTCACGAGCGTGCCCGGAATCGATGCTGCCGCACCAATACACACGGCCGCCGTGCCCATCATCGCATGATGCAGCTTGCCCATCGACAAGGCACGGACCAGCAGATCGACGTCGCCGGCTTCGACGGCCTTGCCGCTCGATGCCGTGTACGCCGCCGGTTTCGCGACGAAGGCGACCTTCGGGGTGTGCTGACGCGTCGCCGCCTCGGACACCTCCTTGATGAGTCCCATGCGAATCGCGCCGTGCGCACGGATCGTCTCGAACATCGCCAGCGCCTTGGGGTCGCCGTTGATGGCGTCCTGCAACTCCGTGCCCTTGTAGCCGATATCCTCGGCGTTGAGGAAAATCGTCGGAATGCCGGCGTTGATGAGCGTCGCCTTGAACGTGCCGACCCCCGGGACTTCGAGGTCGTCGATCAGATGACCGGTCGGGAACATGGCGCCGCCGTCACCGTCTTCCTCGGCGGCCGGATCGAGGAATTCGAGTTGCACTTCGGCGGCCGGAAACGTCACGCCGTCGAGTTCGAAGTCCCCCGTCTCCTGCACGGCGCCGTCCGTCATCGGCACGTGCGCGATGATGGTCTTGCCGATATTGGCTTGCCAGATCCGCACGACGGCCACGCCATCGCGCGGCACGCGCGCCGGATCCACCAGCCCGGCGCCGATGGCGAACGGACCGACGGCGGCGGACAGATTGCCGCAGTTGCCGCTCCAGTCCACGAACTTCTGGTCGATGGACACTTGCCCGAACAGATAGTCCACATCGTGTTCCGGGCGCTCGCTCTTCGCGACGATGACCGTCTTGCTCGTGCTCGACGTGGCGCCGCCCATGCCGTCGATCTGCTTGCCGTATGGGTCCGGGCTGCCGATCACACGCATGAGCAGCGCGTCGCGCGCGGCGCCCGGCATGCGGGCGGCCTCGGGCAGGTCCTGCAAGCGGAAGAACACGCCCTTGCTCGTGCCGCCACGCATATAGGTGGCGGGAATGCGAATTTGTGGCCGATGCGCCATCACGTCTCTCCTCAGGCAGCTGCCTGCGACGATTCCAGAAAGTCCTGCGCGAAGCGCTGAAGCACCCCGCCCGCCTCGTAAATGGACACCTCTTCGGCCGTGTCGAGACGGCAGGTCACGGGCACGTCGACTCGTTCGCCGTTCCTGCGATGGATCACCAGCGTGAGATCGGCGCACGGCGTGCGCTCACCGATGACGTCGAACGTCTCGCTGCCGTCGATGCCGAGCGTCTTGCGATTCGTGCCCGGCTTGAATTCGAGCGGCAACACGCCCATGCCGACCAGATTGGTGCGGTGAATGCGCTCGAAGCCTTCCGCGACGATTGCCTCGGTACCCGCCAGACGCACGCCCTTGGCCGCCCAGTCACGCGAGGAGCCCTGACCGTAGTCGGCCCCGGCGATCACGATCAGCGGCTGCTTGCGCGCCATATACGTCTCGATAGCCTCCCACATGCGCGTGATCTTCCCTTCGGGTTCGATGCGCGCGAGCGAGCCGGCCTTGACCTGGCCGTCGACCACGACCATCTCGTTCTTGAGCGTCGGGTTGGCGAACGTGGCGCGCTGTGCCGTGAGGTGGTCGCCACGATGGGTGGCGTACGAGTTGAAGTCCTCTTCCGGCAGGCCCATCTTCGCGAGATATTCGCCCGCCGCGCTGTCCGCCATGATGGCGTTCGACGGCGACAGGTGATCGGTCGTGATGTTGTCGCCGAGCACCGCCAGCGCGCGCATGCCGCGCAGTGTTCGCTCGCCGGCCAGCGCGCCCTCCCAGTACGGAGGACGGCGGATGTACGTGCTCATCTCGCGCCAGGCGTAGAGCGGTTCGGCGCGCTCGCCCTGCTCGACCGACGCGGCAAACATCGGCTCGTACACACGGCGGAACTGCTCCGGCTTGACGCTGCTCGCGATGATCGCGTCGATCTCCTCGTCGCTCGGCCACAGATCGGCAAGCTTCACGGGCCTGCCCTGGGCATCGACACCCAGCACGTCCTTTTCGATATCGAAGCGAATGGTCCCGGCAATCGCATAGGCCACCACCAGCGGCGGCGAGGCGAGGAACGCCTGTTTGGCGTAGGGATGGATGCGGCCGTCGAAGTTGCGGTTGCCCGAGAGGACCGCCGTGGCATACAGGTCGCGTTCGACGACTTCCTTCTGAATCGCCGGATCGAGCGCCCCGGACATGCCATTGCATGACGTGCAGGCGTAAGCGACCACGCCGAAACCGAGCTTCTCGAGTTCCGGCAACAGACCGGCAGCCTCCAGATACAGCGTAACCGCTTTCGAGCCGGGGGCGAGCGAACTCTTGACCCACGGCTTGCGCACGAGGCCCGCGCGATTGGCGTTGCGCGCGAACAGACCCGCGGCGATCATGTTGCGCGGGTTGTTGGTGTTGGTGCAGCTCGTGATCGCAGCGATGATGACCGCGCCGTCCGGCATCCGTCCCGGCTCACTCTCGACCTTGCCGCTGATACCGCGCGCGGCCAGCTCGCTCGTCGGCACGCGCTTGTGCGGATTCGACGGACCGGCGATGTTGCGCACCACGCTCGACAGATCGAACGTGAGCACGCGCTCGTACTGCACCTTCGTCAGGCTGTCGGCCCACAGACCGGTCTGCTTCGCGTACGTCTCGACCAGCGCGACGAGCGCGTCGTCACGGCCGGTGAGCTTGAGATATTTGATCGTCTGAGCGTCGATATAGAACATCGCCGCCGTTGCGCCGAACTCCGGCGCCATGTTCGAGATCGTCGCGCGGTCGCCCAGCGTGAGGTTGGCGGCGCCCTCGCCGTAGAACTCCAGATAGGCCGACACGACCTTTTCCTTACGCAGGAATTCGGTAAGCGCGAGCACGATATCGGTCGCGGTAATGCCCGACTGCGGTCTGCCCGTCAGTTCCACACCGACGATGTCGGGCAGACGCATCCACGACGCGCGGCCCAGCATCACGCTCTCCGCTTCCAGCCCGCCCACGCCGATGGCGATCACGCCCAGCGCATCGACCATCGGCGTATGCGAATCGGTGCCTACCAGCGTATCGGGATAGGCCACGCCTTGCGTCACCTGAATCACCGGGCTCATGCGCTCCAGATTGATCTGGTGCAGGATGCCGTTGCCCGGCGGAATCACGTCGACGTTGCGAAACGCCTTCTTCGTCCAGTTGATGAAGTCGAAACGGTCTTCGTTACGACGATCTTCAATGGCGCGGTTCTTGGCAAATGCATCCGGATCGAAACCGCCGCACTCGACCGCGAGCGAGTGATCGACCACGAGTTGGGTCGGCACCACGGGGTTGACCAGCGCCGGATCGCCGCCTTGCGCCGCAATGGCGTCGCGCAGACCCGCGAGGTCGACCAGCGCCGTCTGGCCGAGAATGTCGTGGCACACCACACGAGCGGGAAACCACGGGAAATCGAGGTCGCGGCGTCGCTCGATCAGCTGCCTGAGCGAGTCGGCGAGCGCCGCCGGTTCGCAGCGGCGCACGAGATTCTCGGCCAGCACGCGCGACGTGTAGGGCAGCGTATCGTACGCGCCCGGGGCAATCGCCTCGACGGCGGCTCGGGCGTCGAAGTAGTCGAGCGACGTCCCGGGCAGGGATTTGCGGTATTCGGTGTTCATCATGTGAGGAAGGTGCCGGCCCGGCCGGTTGCGATGTGAAGACGGCGCGCCGGCATCGGGCGCGAGACGGCAGCAGGTATCGCGCTACTGCCGTCCCGAAGGCTTCCGCCCGGCGCGCAATGCGGACTTAGCGCTTGTCGATCGGCACGAACTGCTGATCTTCCGGACCGGTGTAGTTGGCGCTCGGCCGAATGATCTTGTTGTCGATGCGTTGCTCGATGATGTGCGCGCTCCAGCCCGAGGTGCGCGCGATCACGAACAACGGCGTGAACATGGCCGTGGGCACGCCCATCATGTGATAGCTCACGGCGCTGAACCAGTCGAGGTTCGGGAACATCTTCTTGACGTCCCACATCACCGATTCGAGACGCTCGGCAATGTCGTACATCGCCGTATTCTGCTGCGCCTTCGACAACTCGCGCGCGACTTCCTTGATGACCTTGTTGCGCGGATCGCTCACGGTGTAGACCGGGTGGCCGAAGCCGATGATGACTTCCTTGTTCTCGACACGCTTGCGAATATCCGCTTCGGCTTCGTCCGGCGAGTTGTAGCGCTTCTGCACTTCGAACGCCACTTCGTTCGCGCCGCCGTGCTTCGGGCCGCGCAGCGCACCGATGGCGCCCGTGATGGCCGAATGGATGTCCGACCCGGTACCGGCGATCACGCGCGCGGTGAAGGTCGAGGCGTTGAATTCGTGCTCGGCGTAGAGAATCAGCGAAGTGTGCATCGCGCGCACCCACTGGTCCGACGGCTTCTCGCCGTGCAGCAGGTGCAGGAAGTGGCCCCCGATGCTGTCGTCGTCCGTCTCCACGTCGATGCGAACGCCGTTCTGGCTGTAGTGATACCAGTACAGCAGCATGGAACCGAGGCTCGCCATCAGCCGGTCGGCGATGTCGCGCGCTCCCGGGATGTTGTGGTCGTCCTTCTCCGGAAGCACGGTGCCGAGCACCGACACGCCCGTGCGCATGACGTCCATCGGATGCGCGGCGGCGGGCACGGCTTCGAGGGCGTCCTTCACGGCAGCCGGCAGGCCACGCAGCGACTTGAGTTTGGCCTTGTAGCCGCGCAGTTCGGCAGCCGTCGGCAACTTGCCGTAGACCAGCAGATACGCGATCTCTTCGAATTCGGAAGCCTGCGCCAGATCCAGAATGTCGTAGCCGCGATAGTGCAGATCGTTACCCGAACGGCCCACGGTACACAGCGCGGTATTGCCCGCGGTGACACCCGACAGGGCGACGGATTTTTTCGGCTTGAAGCCGGTGGCGGTCGTCTCGCTCATGCTCTTTCCTCCAGGATCAGGGTTCGTTATTTCTGTTGCGCGAACAGGGCGTCGAGCTTCTGTTCGTACGCGTGGTAACCGATGCTCTCATAGAGTTCGGCGCGTGTTTGCATCGTGTCGAGCACGGCCTTTTGCGTGCCGTCGCGACGAATCGTGTGATAGACGTTTTCCGCCGCCTTGTTCATGGCACGGAAGGCGGACAGCGGATACAGCACCAGCCCGACCTGCGCGCTTCTGAGTTCTTCCACGGTGAAGAGCGGCGTCGAGCCGAACTCTGTAATGTTGGCGAGCACGGGGACCTTCACGGCATCGGAAAACTGGCGGTACATCGGCAGTTCCGTCATCGCTTCCGGGAAGATCATGTCCGCACCGGCTTCGACGCAGGCGCAGGCGCGGTCGATGGCGGCCTGAAGCCCTTCGACGGCCAGCGCATCGGTGCGCGCCATGATGACGAAGTTCTCGTCGGTGCGTGCATCCACCGCGGCCTTGATCCGGTCGACCATCTCCTGCTGCGTCACGATGGCCTTGCCCGGACGATGGCCGCAACGCTTCGCACCGACCTGATCTTCGATATGCATCGCGCCCGCGCCGAACTTGATGAGCGACTGCACGGTGCGCGCAATGTTGAAGGCCGACGGGCCGAAGCCGGTGTCGACGTCCACCAGCAGCGGCAGGTCGCATACGTCGGTGATGCGGCGCACATCGGTGAGCACGTCGTCGAGGGTCGAGATGCCCAGATCGGGCAAGCCGAGCGAGCCCGCCGCGACGCCGCCCCCGGACAGATAGATCGCCTTGAAACCGGCCGCCTTGGCGAGCAAGGCGTGGTTGGCGTTGATCGCACCGACAACCTGCAACGGTTGCTCGGTCTTGACGGCCTCGCGGAAGGCGGCGCCGGCCGAACGAATGGTTTGCGTCACTTGAGTCCCTCGGTCGTGTTTGGCGAGACGTGCGGTCCGATGCCGCCGCGTCGCGCGTGGGTTGCGTAGGTGGAGTGCGGGTATGCATTAGCAATGGCCGTGCCAATGATATCGATGCAGACGTGGGCGTTGCGTCGCCACGCCGGTAATGCCTTCATTTGTCGAAGGAAATTCTTCGCTGGCGCGACGTGTACGTCAAGGTCAAGGCCCGGCAATGGCATGGGGTCCGTACTCAATCTGTTTCATTTTGAAACGAAAAATGAAACAAATCATCGCAACATGCTACGATGCAACCTAATTTGCCCGCCCCACCCGCCCGATATGCCGAATTCGTCCCCCGCCGATTTACCGCCCCGATCCGCCGGCGCACCGGCCGGTGGGCCGCGCCCGGGAGCCACGCCCGCCATGCGAAAGCCGGTGATCTGGGCCGTCGGCATCAGCAAGCTCGGGGAACTGTATCGCGACATCGTGCCCGATTACGCCACGCAGGCCGAGGTGCATATCGTCGACAAGGGCTATGAGGCGGTGATCGAGGCGCTCGAACGACTGCCCGCGGGAAGCGTCGACGGCATCGTCGCGGGCGGATCCAACGGCGACTTCCTGCGTGAGCGTCTCGCGCTGCCCGTTGTGCTGGTCAAGGTGACGGGCTCGGACGTCATGCATGCGTTGGCGCGGGCGCGCCGCGCGTTGCCTGCGTCGTCTCCCGACTCGCGGATCGCGCTGGTGTCCTACGCACGCCCGGCGCCGGAGTTCGAGCGCTTCAAGAGCGCTTTTCATATCGACATCGCGCAACACACTTACGTCGATGCACAGAACGCCGAAGATCTGGTACTGCGGCTGCGCGACGAAGGCATGGAAGTGATTGTGGGTCCTGGTCTCGTTACGCAACTGACCGAGCGCGCCGGCCTGACGGGCATCTTCCTGTACTCGCAGGGCTCCGTGCGCGCCGCGTTCGATACGGCGCTGGAAGTCGCGCGTCTCGGGCGTATCGAAGCCCAGCGGCGCGAACGTCTGGACACCGTGCTGCGCCACTTGCACGAGGGCGTGGCGGCCGTCGATCTGAACGGACGCATCGAAGCGATCAACGCGTCGATGGCCGGGATTCTGGGCGTCACGGCAGTCGACGCGCTCGGGCGCCCTCTCGATGCCATCGCCCCGCCCCTCGATATGGCGCGCACGCTGGAGAGCGCGAGCGCGGAACTCGAAGCCATTGTGTCGATGGCTGGAAAAACCTGGGTCATCAACCGTATTCCGCTACTGGATCAGGGAACGCTGACCGGTGCGCTGGTCACGTGTCAGGACTCGCAGGCATTTGCCCGCGTGGATCGTTCGCTGCGCTCGCGGCACCGTCCGCGGCATCTCGTGGCGCGCTACCGCCTCGACGACCTGATCGGCGACTCGGCAGCCATGACGCAAGTGCGCGCGCTGGCACGCCGTTATGCGCAGACGGATTCGACGGTGCTCGTGCACGGCGAAAGCGGGACGGGCAAGGAATTGCTTGCCCAGGGCATTCACAACGCCAGCCGCCGACGCGACTATCCGTTCGTCGCGATCAATTGCGCGGCATTTCCGGAAACGCTGCTGGAAAGCGAATTGTTCGGGTACGAGGACGGCGCATTCTCCGGCGCCCGGCGCGGCGGCAAGGCCGGTCTTTTCGAGACGGCGCACAACGGCACCATCTTTCTGGATGAAATCGGTGAGATGCCGATGCCACTGCAAACACGTCTGCTGCGCGTATTGCAGGAGCGTGAAGTCCTGCGCCTCGGCGCCAACGAACCCGTGCCGTGCGACGTGCGTGTCATCGCCGCCACGCACCGCGATCTTCGTGCGCAAGTCGGCGCAGGGCTGTTCCGCGAAGACCTCTACTACCGGCTCAACATCCTGCGCATGGTGCTCCCGCCGTTGCGCGAGCGCATGGACGACCTGCCTCGACTCACGCCGCTGTTTCTCGAACGTGCTCTCGCCCGCGCGGGCGCGCGCATGAGCGTCGACGCGTTGCAGGCGTCGCTATTGCCGCTGCTGGCCACCTATCGCTGGCCGGGAAACGTCCGGGAACTGGAGAATCTGCTCGAGCGCATCGCCGTCGTGTGCGCCGACGTGGTCGACGCCCGGGAAATCAGCCGGGCGCGCCTGATCGAAATCGCCCCGGAACTGGGTACGGCGACGGACGCCGCCCAGGATGTTTCAAAAACGAACGCAGGACGGAAAATCGGCACGCCGACAATGGTCGCCCCGAGCGAGGAAGTACACGCCACCCGCGGCGCGCCGCTCACAGGACGCGAGCGGCGCGCCGCCGAGGAACTCGCACGCATTCACGCGACGCTGGCGGCCTGCGGCGGTGACCGCAACGCCGCGTGTGAAGCGCTCGGCATCAGCCGCTCGACCCTGTGGCGCAAGCTTCGCACCGGCATTTGACCCGCCACGCCGGTAACTGCCCGCGCCTGCCTGCCGAGCCGGCCGGTGCGGTTCAGTGCTGGTGACGGATGCGATCCCACATCTCGTGCCAGTCGAGCCGCCGGTGCCCGGACGGTTCGTCGTGGTGCGTCACCCAGAAATGATCGACGAGCATGCCGATGGCGAAACCGAGGAGCAGCGCCACCGGCATCATCGAAACGTTCATCATGGACATGGCGGCCTCCCGTCGATGGAATGACACTTCCATTCTAGTCAAACGCTTTCATGCCAGCGCAGCAATCGCCCAGGCACGCCGGCATGAAAAAACCGGGGTCGAAACCCCGGTTTTTTCATGCGCGGCACACCGCAAACCCCATGCTTACCATGTGGCGATCAGCGCCCCCTTGAACTGGGTGTCGATGAATTGCTTCACTTCGTCGGAGTGGTAGGCGTCGACCAGTTGCTTGACCCACGGCTTGTTCAGGTCTTGCGTGCGCACGGCGATCAGGTTGGCGTACGGCCCCTTCAGATCTTCGATGGCGATGGCGTCGCGCTTGGGCACCAGACCCGCCTGTGCAGCGAAGTTGGTGTTAATCGACGCGGCATCCAGATCGGGCAAGGCGCGCGGCAATTGCGCGGCTTCCAGTTCGCGGATCTTCAGTTTCTTCGGGTTCTCGGCGATGTCGAGCGGCGTGGCGTTCTTGCCTTCCAGACCGGACTTGAGCTTGATCAGGCCTTCCTTCTGAAGCAGCAGCAGCGCACGGTTGCCGTTCGACGGATCGTTCTGGATACCGACCTGCGCGCCGTTGGGCAGGTCCTTGAGCGACTTGTACTTCTTTGAGTAGAAGCCCAGCGGCGATACGTAAGTCAGGCCCGCCGTCGTGATCTTGTAGCCGCGGTCCTTGACCTGGCTGTCGAGGAACGGCTTGTGCTGGAAGCCGTTGGCATCCAGATCGCCGGCGTCGAGCGCGGCGTTCGGCTGTGCGTAGTCACTGAACTCGACGATCTTGATGAACAGGCCGCGCTTCTCGGCAACCTTCTTCACGACTTCGAAGATCTGCGCGTCCGAGCCGGCCATCGTGCCGACCTTCAGGGGCTTGTCGGCGGTCTGAGCCGAAGCGCCGAGGGAGGCGAGCGCAAACGTGGCGCCGAGGAACGCGTTGATCAGTTGACGGGACAGCATGTGCGAATTCTCCTTGTGCTTATGGATTGCGGCGCCTGTTGGGCGCCTGTGCGAGTGAGCGCGAACCTGATGGGTCCGCCCGGGTCGCCCGCACAGCCCAATGCGCGCGACCGGAATCCGGATGCTGCCACAAACGCGGGTTTACGCGAAATACATAATCGGCATTTTCATATCCCCCATTCGTTTCGATAGGCTGGGCAAATCATAAAAAAACGCCCCTTCGGATCACCAAAGGGGCGCCCTTCGCCGGGAGAACAGCCTGATCACGGGCCGGGGGGGTGGCACGGCCGACGGCGATGCCGTCAGCCGGTCGCGTCAGGAACCGACGAATAACCTGAGATGCGTTACGTTATCGAGGTGCCGAGGGCCAGTCCCTGCACGCGCTGTGCCGAACGCGTGCAGGCGCCCGCCCTCTCCAGGCTCAGGGACAAGGCTCCTCGCCCGCCTGGCCGTTCATGTTGCATCCGCTGCCCCCGCCCGCGCCGAGGGCGCCGGGACCACCGAATGCCGCCAATCCATTGCCGCCGGCCGCGCCGCCGATGCCGCGCCCGCCCGGGCCGCCCACGCCGACACCACCACCACCACCACCACCGCTACTCGCGCCAACGCCGCCTCCGCCGCCGGTACCACCACCGCCGCCACCGCCGCCACCACCACCGCCACCACCACCGCCGCCGCCACCGCCGCCACCACCACCGCCGCCGCCACCAGGGCCACCGCCATGGCCGCCGCAGCCGCAGCCGCCTGCGCCACCGATACCACCGATACCACCGATACCACCGATACCACCGATACCACCGATGCCGCCAACGCCGACACCGCCTCCCGGTCCACTGGGGCCGCCGAAGGCACCCAGGCCACCGAGGCCGCCGCCACCGCCGAAGCCGATGCCGCCGCCACCGCCGCGCCCGCCACCGCCACCACCGGCGGCATATGACGCATTGATCGAAATGCCGCACAGCATTGCCGTTGCGGCCACCGCTACCAACGTCGCCTTGAACCCGTTCATGGTCCCCTCCCCGCGCACGCGCACACACTCACTTCGGAACACGCCGAACCCCGCCAGAAGGTCGGGCGTTACGGCGAAAGCGCATTCGCAGTAAACGCGGGCAATAACTGCCCCGCCCGTGCGTCGATGCACAGGAGTCCCTGGCCAACAGCCTGCGGAGAATCCGGGTTGGCGCTTCGCCATACACGATTCACGTACGCGAATTCCGTGCCAGACGACTCAACCCTTTGATTTAAAAAGAATTAATAACTCAACTTGCGAGACATCGGGGGATGGCCTGCCAAAAATGTATCGTTCATGAAACGCTTACATCGCCCGCCCGCCGGAAACGACGTTCGTCCGTGCGGACGACGTCGTCATGAGCGCCGGCGGAGTCCCGCATGAGCATCGCCTCATCGCCCTCATTGCCGGCCGACTAGGCGCGCATCCGCTCACGTGCTTCGCGCAACAAGGCCTGCGGCGGCTTGCCGAGGGTGCGCACAAAAGCCCGCCGCATGCGCTCTTCGTCGCCGAAACCGGTCACGTCCGCCACCCGCGCAATCGACGCCTCGCCGGCTTCGAGCAACGCCTGCGCCGCTTCCAGCCGCAATTTCTCGATGGCCTTGGCGGGCGTGAGGCCAGTCTGCAACGTGAACTCGCGGCTGAAGTGCCGGGCGCTCCAATGCACTTGCGCAGCCAGTTGTTCGACCGACAACGGCTCGCGCAAATGCTCGCGCGCATACGCCAGTGCGGCGCGCACGCGGTCCGAGCTTGGTTCGAGCGTGGAGAGTGTGGAGAACTGCGATTGACCGCCGGTGCGGCGGTAGTGCACCACGAGCAGTCGTGACGTCTCGCGGGCGATCTCGCTGCCGTAGTCGGCTTCGACCAGCGCGAGTGCCAGATCGATTCCGGCCGTCATGCCGGCGGAAGTCCAGATGCTGCCGTCGTTGACGTAAATCCGGTCCTCTTCCACGACGACGTCCGGATGCTGCTGCCGGAGCGCGCTCGCCTGCCCCCAGTGCGTGGTCGCGCGCCGTCCCTCCAGCAAACCGGCGTCGGCCAGCACGAAGGCCCCCGAGCAAATACTGCCGATGCGGCGCACGTTCGGCGCAAAGCGTTTGAGCGCGTCGACGAGATCGGGCTCGGTCGGCACGACGTACGTAGCGCCCGCTACCAGCATCGTGTCGTAATGACGCCGGCCAATGGTTTCCGTCGCCACGGAAATCCCCGCCGAATCCTTCACAAGCCCGCCTTCCACCGAAACGGTCAGCACTTCGTAAAGTGGCGTATCCCGCCCGAAATTCGCGATCTCGAACACCGACATCGCAGCGAGCGAAATCATCTGAAAGCCCGGATAGACCACCAATGCAACACGTTTCGTCATGACTGAAAGAAGGCACCAGGGCCATAGCGGAAGGAGCGGCCGATGTGTCGATTGTAATGAACGACACGCGCCGACGTCGGACACGCTTGTCCTAAAAAGTGGTTTTATTGTCATTTGAGACATCGACAATCCGTACCAAACTCCGTGGCATTGGACGGCGCGAACGACACCCTTCACGACCGGCCAACGACTCCCGCCTCCGCGTCGAACCGCGTGACGGGCAACGCACGAGGCGCCCGAACCGCGCGCAAGCGCAACATTGCACAGGAACTGAAACTGCCATGACCCAACATCCCTCAACGCCCCTGGGCACCGCCCTCATCACCGGCGCCTCTTCCGGCATCGGTGCCGTTTATGCCGAGCGTCTCGCCCGCCGCGGTCACGATCTCATTCTCGTGGCGCGCAATTCCGCACGCCTGCACGACGCCGCGCAGCGCATCCACGCCGAGACCGGCCGCAAGGTGGACGTCATCGTCGCGGATCTCTCGACCCGCGACGCACAGGCCGTGGTCGAAGCGCGTCTGCGCGAGGACGCCACGATCGATACGCTGGTGAACAACGCGGGCTTCGGCGCCGTCGCGCCGCTGCTGCAAGCCGATATCGAGCACATGACCGACATGATCGAAGTCAACGTCACCGCACTCACCAGGCTGACTTACGCCGCCGTTCCCGGATTCGTGGCGCGCAAGCGCGGCACGGTCATCAACATCGCGTCCATCGCCGCGATTGCGCCGGAATTGCTCAACGATGTCTATGGTGGCTCGAAGGCGTTCGTCGTTGCTTTTTCGCAGTCGCTGCAACATCAACTGACCGACACCGGCGTGCGCGTGCAGGCGGTGCTGCCCGGTGCGACGGCTACCGAATTCTGGGAGGTGGCGGGCAAATCGCATGGCGAGTTGCCGCAGGAGTGGCTGATGACGTCGGCCGATCTGGTCGATGCGGCCCTGTCCGGGCTCGACCAGGGCGAAGCCGTCACGATCCCGCCGTTGCAGGATGGCGCCCAGTGGGCCGCGTACGAAGCGCTGCGCCGCCAGATGTCGCAAGGCCTGAGCAACAGTGCGCCGGGCAAGCGTTATGGCGTGAAGACGGCCGCGCGGGCGGCCTGATGGGAAGCGCGCGTGCGCGTCACGGGTCTTCCTGTGGCGCGCACGAACAACGACAATTGACGGCGCTCAGTGGCGGTAATCGAGTTCACGGGCGAGCGTTGCACAGCGCTGTTCGCGCGGCAATGCGCTCGTCGACGGCAGGTTGCGACGGCGCTCGAAGGCGTCAAGCCATTCGTCGCTGCCCGGGTCGGGACCATGCCCCTGCGCGTCGCCAACCGCCGCGTAGTGAGTCTCCAGATAGGAGAACCACTCCGGCGTGCAAGGCCGGCGCGATGGATTGTTCAATGCCGAGGGCACGGCGTCTCGCGCGATCGGCCCCGGCACGGCGGCAGGTCGGGTCGACGGCTGTGGTGCAGGCGACGGCACAGGCAGTATCGACGGCTGCGGTGCAGGCGACGGCACGGGCAGTAACGATGGCTGTGGTGCAGGCGACGTCGCAGGCAGCGTGACCGGTTTGGGCGCCGGAACCGTCGTGCATCCGGTCGCCATGACGAAGGTCGCGGCGAGCGCGCAGGCACGCCATGTCAACGAGACGCGAGAAGCAGAAGCAGAAGCAGAAGCAGGATGGGATTTCACAGGCGGCCTCCAATGGGAGCGAGTTCATGGACGTGCCAGTCTATGCATGCCTTACTGGGAGATTTCCCGCTTTCCCAAATCGCTCGAACGCGTCGCCCTTCCCGTTTTTGCAGCGTCTTCCCAGCCCCTCAATTGGCGTCGATCAGTTCGGCCGACGACTCCCGCAGACAGTCGGCGAACAACTGTGCCGCCGGCGTTGTCGTGTCTTCGCGCCAATACAGGATGGCTTCGCCCAGCGGCCCCAGTGGCGGCAACGGCAGCACGCGCATGCTGCCGCGCTGGGCATAACGGCGCGCCAACGAGAGCGGCAGGATCGACACGAAGTCCCCGCCGCGCAGCAACGCCAGGTTCAGCGACAGCGAACTCGATTCGATGGCCGGGCGCTGTAGTGTCACCCCCTGCTCCGCGAGAATTTCGGCCATCGTGGTGAACGCCGGCGAGCCGCGCATCGGCGTGATCCAGCGCACGTCCTGCAAGTCGGCCCAGGCCACGGCCGCCTCGGCAGCCCCGAGCGGATGATGCGTGCCGACGACAAACACGAACGGCTCGTGATGCAATGCCTCGTTGCGCATTACCGGCAGGGTTCCGGTCACGCGATTACGCCCTAGCGCCAGATCGAGGTTGCCCTCGTCCATCATCTTCAGCAGCCGGTCCAGTGTGGCTTCCACGAACGAGAAGGACGCGTTCGGCGCGCGTCGCGTGAACAACTCCACCGCGTGCGCGACCAACGGCTGCGGAATGGTGACCACCGCGCCGAAGCGCACATGCCCGGCAGTTCCGGCGGTGAGCGCGCTCACGTCCCGTCGCGCAAGCTCGATCTGCCGCAGGATTTCACGGCCGCGCTCGACCAGCACGCGCCCGATGCCGGTCAGTTCCACGGCATTTCCGACGCGGCGCACCACCGCCGCCCCCAGCGCGTCTTCGATTTCCGCGATCTGCTTGGAGATGGCGGGCTGCGTGACGTGAAACGCCGCCGCCACACGCGTGACCTGACGCAACTCGCCCAGCGTCACGAGAATGCGCAGGTGGCCGAGTTTCAGGCCGCTGCGGAAGAAGCGCTCCATCGAGCTATCGGTTGTCGTCATGGCGGTCTGCGAGAAAGCGGCATCGAGCCGGGTACGGACGGCAAGACGTCCGGCGAATGACCGACATCATAACCAAACGGTAATGTCGCGAGTGCAAAGTGTGATTTGCCGCGACGGCCGTGCAGCCCTTACCCTTCGATCGAGCAGCGTTGCCGCGTATGGGAGTCGGCGCTCCATCCAGTGAGCGCGGGTATACCCGTTTGCATGGACCGAAGCGAAGCACGCATAACCAGGTGTCGCACGACGTCGCGGCACTTACCCCAATGCGCCGCGCCTGCCCGATAACTCGACGTGCCCAATGGCACGCACCTCGGAGACAACACCCATGAGCACGTCCCTTTCCGGCGGCGCGCAGCCGCATGCCACTGCGGCCGCCCCCGCCAGCCTCGACCCCACACAGCGCAATGCGCTGTATCGAAAGCTGACCTGGCACATCATTCCGTTCCTGTTTCTCTCGTTCATCGTCGCGTACATCGACCGTGTGAACGTGAGTTTCGCCAAGCTGGAAATGCTCGCCGACCTGTCGCTGTCCGAGACGGTCTACGGCGCCGGCGCGGGCGTGTTCTTCCTTGGCTACTTTCTGTTCGAAGTGCCGAGCAACCTGATCCTGCACCGCGTGGGCGCGCGCATGTGGATCGCCCGCATCATGGTCACGTGGTCGATCATTTCCTGTCTGACGATGTTCACGCAGGGCCCGATGTCGTTCTACATGCTGCGCTTCCTGCTCGGCGTGGCCGAAGCGGGCTTTTTCCCCGGCATCGTGCTGTATCTGTCGTCGTGGTTTCCGTCAAACAAGCGCTCACAGATCATTGCCCTGTTCATGGTGGCGATTCCGGTGTCGGGCGCCATCGGTGGTCCGCTCTCGGGCTGGATCATGCAGCATTTCGGCGGTATGCACGGCTATTCGGGATGGCAGTGGCTGTTCCTGATCGAAGGCATCGCATCGCTGCTGGTCGGCGTCGCGGCGTTCTTCGTGCTGCAGGACAGGATCGAGACGGTGAAGTGGCTGAGTGCCGACGAGAAACGCCTGCTCGCGCAGGACCTCGCGGCCGACGGCAGCACGCGCGCACATCACAGCGTGCGCGAAGTGTTCGGCAGCGCCAAGGTGTGGATGCTCGGCCTGCTGTATTTTTGCATTGCCATGGGCAACTACGGTCTCGTGTTCTGGCTGCCGACAATGATTCGCGCGGCCGGCGTGGCCAACCTCGGCAACATCGGCATGCTCTCGGCGGTGCCCTCGCTGGTGAGCGCCATCGCCATGATTCTGGTTGCGCGCCATGCCGACCGTCGCAACGAACGCCGCATGCACGTCGCCGCGTGTTGTGTGCTCGGCGCCGCGGGCATGCTCGCCTCCGTGCTGCTGGCCGACCATCTGTGGTGGTCGATGGCAGCCCTGATCGTCGCGGCCATCGGCATCAATTCGATTGCGCCGGTCTTCTGGGGCATTCCCACGGCGATGATGGGCGGCGCCGGTGCGGCTGCGGCCATCGCGCTGATCAACTCGACCGGCAACCTCGCGGGCTTCGTGAGTCCCTATGTCATCGGCTTTCTCAAGGACAGCACCGGACAATTGTTGCCGGGCATGATCGTGCTGGCGTGTGCACTCGTCGGCGGCGCATGCATCGTGATGTCGCTCAAGCCCCAACGGAGCGACGCATGAGCTTTCCCGTCTGTCTCGTCACCGGTGCCGCAACGGGCATCGGCGCGGCCACCGCGCTGCGCTTCGCTCAGGACGGCTGGGCCGTCGCCATCAATAACTTCGACGACAGCACGCGTAGCGCCGCCGAGGCGGTCGCCGCACAGTGCCGCGAGACCGGTGCGCAAACGCTCGTGGTGGATGCCGACGTCGGCGACGACGCCGCATGCCGCCGCATGGCCGATGCCGTCGGGGCGCGGTGGGGAAGGCTCGACGCCCTCGTGAACAGCGCGGGCACGACGCGCGTGATCGCCCACACCGATCTGGAAGCCATCGACGCCGCTGAATTCGAGCGCATCTACCGCGTGAACCTCATCGGCATGTTTCAGATGACGCGCGCCGCCACACCGTGGTTGCGCGAGCGTGCGGCAGGCGCGGGCTCGGCGTCGGTCATCAACGTATCGTCGCTCGCGTCGCTCAACGGCACGGGGTCGTCGATCGCTTATGCGGCGTCCAAGGGGGCGGTCAATTCGCTCACGCTCTCGCTCGCCCGCAGTCTCGCGCCGCATGTGCGCGTGAACGCCATCGCCCCCGGCATGGTCGACGACGGCCTGTTGCGCCGCGTGCTGGGCGACGACGCCTACGGACGCGTTGTCGACGGCATGCGCGAGAACGCGCCGCTCAAGCGGGTCTCGCAACCTGCGGAGATCGCCGAACTCGCCTGGTTCCTTGCCGCACGCGCGCCCGCCATGACCGGCCAGGTGCTCGCCATCGAGAACGGGCTGCTGCTCAACACGTGAGCGCCGCACCCAGCCATACCCGCCTAAGGAAGTCCCCATGACAGATCTGCACAAACACCGCTCCCGCACGGTCACCGAAGGCGTCACGCGCACGCCGCACCGCGCTTTTCTGCGCGCTACCGGCCTCGACGATGCCGCCATCGACAAGCCGTTCGTCGCCATCGTCGATACGTTCGGAGAGAACACGCCCTGCTCCATGTCGCTGAACCAGATTTCCGACAATGTGCGGCTGGGCGTGGCCGCCGGCGGCGGCGTGCCGATTCGCGGCTCCGCCATCTCGGTCTCCGACGGCACCTCGATGAACCACTCGGGCATGCGATTCTCGCTCGTCTCGCGCGAAACCATCGCGGACAGCGTCGAGCTGTTCGTGCGCGCCCATTGCTACGACGCGCTCGTGGGCGTGGCCGGCTGCGACAAGACGCTGCCCGGCATTCTGATGGGCATGGTGCGGGTAAACGTGCCGGGCGTGTTCCTCTTCGGCGGCGCCATGCTGCCGGGCGTGGCCCCGGACGGCTCGCAGGCCACCATTCTCACGGCCATCGAAGCGGTCGGCACGGCGCAACGCGGCGACATGTCCGCCGAGACGCTTCGCGGCATCGAAAAGCGCTGCACGCCCACGGCGGGGTCGTGCCCCGGCCAGTTCACCGCAAACACCATGGCGATGGTCGCGGAAGTGCTCGGTCTGGCGCCGCTGGGCTCGGCGATGGTGCCGGCCGTCTATAGCGAACGGATCGCGATTGCACGCCGTGCCGGCGAAAATGTGATGCGCGCGTTGCGCAACGGCGGACCGTTGCCGCGCGATCTCGTCACGCGCAAGAGTCTCGAAAACGCCTGCGCCGCGGTGGCGGCCACGGGCGGATCGACCAACGCCATGCTGCATATCCCGGCGATTGCGCATGAAGCGGGCATCGAATTCACGCTCGACGACGTGTCCGAAGTTCTCGCCCGCACGCCGCTCATCGGCGACATGCAGCCGGGCGGACGCTATCTGGCCGTCGACCTGCATCACGTGGGCGGCGTGCCCGCGGTGCTCAATGCACTGCTCGCCGGAGGGCACATTCACGGCGACACCCTCACGCAAACCGGTAAAACCCTCGAAGACGCACTGCGCGCCTTCCCTGGCCCGGACGGCCGTGTCGTCAAGCCGCACACCGAGCCGCTCTCGCCCAACGCGGGCCTGGTCGTGCTGCGCGGCAACCTCGCCCCGGACGGCGCCGCCCTCAAGACGGCCGGTCTGAAGCAACTCACATTCACGGGCACCGCGCGCGTGTTCGAGACGGAAGAAGACTGCATGGCGGTGGTATCGGCGCAGACGTACCGCGAGGGCGACGTGCTGGTGATTCGTAACGAAGGCCCCAAGGGCGGCCCCGGCATGCGCGAGATGCTTAGCGTGACGGCCGCCATTTACGGACAGGGAATGGGCGAGAAGGTGGCGCTGCTCACCGACGGCCGGTTCTCGGGGGCGACGCGCGGCATGTGCATCGGCTACGTCGGCCCGGAGGCGGCCGCCGGCGGACCGATTCGTCTAATTCGTGACGGCGATACCATCCATATCGACGCAATCAAGGGTAAGCTCGACGTCGAACTCTCCGATGAGGAACTCGCCGCCCGGGCCGCGCAGGTCAAACCGTTCGTGCGGGGCCGTCTGGGCGGCGTGCTGGAAAAGTACGAAGCGCTGGTGCGGCCGGCCAAGCTGGGTGCGGTGACCCACTCCGGCGCCGTGCAATGGCCCTATGAAGCCTCGATCGGGGAGACGCCAATCCACGAGGACCCGAATTGATGACTACCCCACGCGTAGGTTTATGCGGCATCGGCCGCATGGGCGAACCGATGACGCAGCGGCTGCTGGCCGCCGGTCACGGCGTCGCCGTCTGGAATCGCTCTGCCGCGAAGCTCGGCGCCCTGACCGAGGCCGGTGCCATCGCTTGCGTCACGCCGCAGGCGCTGGGCGAATGCGTCGATATCGCCTTGCTTTGCCTGGGTGACGGCAAGGCGGTCGAAGCCGTGGTGTTCGGCGAGCATGGCCTCGTGCACGCCGCCACACCGCCACGTTATCTCGTCGACCATTCCACGCTTTCACCCGCGCTCACGCGCCATCTGGCCAAGCGCTGGCACGAAGCCACCGGCAGCATCTGGATCGACGCCCCCGTGTCGGGCGGCACGGGCGGCGCCGAAGCCGGTACGCTGGCCATCATGGCCGGTGGCCCGGCGCAAGCCATCGAGGCTGTCACGCCGGTACTGCGCGCGTTCTCCTCGCGCGTGACGCGCATGGGCGACACCGGCGCCGGGCAAACGACCAAACTCGCCAATCAGGCCATTGTCGCCACGACGCTCGCCGGTCTGGCCGAAGCCTTCGTGCTTGCCAAGCGCAGCGGCATCGACACCGCCGCCGTGCCCGCCGCGCTGCAAGGCGGCTGGGCCGATTCCGTGCTGATGCAAACGCTGTGGCCGCGCATGGTGACCCCGCCCGACTTCGCGACCGGCACCGTGCGCGTGATTCTCAAGGACCTCGATGCGATTGCCGAACTCGCGCACACCAGCGCGACAGTGCAACGGGTGCTGCCCGAGGTGCGCCGCCTGCTCAAGGATGCCGTCGAACGCGGCATGGCGGACTGGGATCTGTCGCAGGTGTTTCGGATCGGCGAGGCCGAGAGCGCGCCGGACGCCTGACGTCCCGCCTCCCGCCCCCGTCACTCGCCGACAAAAAAGCCATGCCCCGTGACGGGCATGGCTTTTTTCATCCGGCGCCGGCTTGCTGCAACGAACGGCTGCCTGCGCTTACTTCACCTTGACGGCCGAGAAGTCCTGACGGCCGAACGGGCTGACCCGATAGCCGCTCACATCGGCGCGCGTAATCACCGAAGCGACCGGGTGCGCGAGCGGAATCCACAGCGCGTCGTCCTTGATCGCCTTCTGCGCCGCCTGATACTTCGCGGTGCGTGTGGCAACGTCGTGCGTGCGCTTGCCGTCGCCGATCAACTTGTCGAGATTCGCATCGCAAAAACGGGCGAAGTTGGTACCCGAAGTCACGGCCGCGCAGCCGAACTGCGGCGTGAGGAAATTGTCCGGATCGCCGTTATCGCCCGACCAGCCCATGAACAGCAGATCGTGCTCACCCGCTTTGCCGCGCCGAATCAGCTCCCCCCACTCCACGGTCTTGATCTGCGCCTTCACGCCGATTTTGGCGAGATCGCTTTGCAGCATTTCGGCGCCCACACGGGGGTTCGGATTGAGCAGGCTGCCCGCGGGACGCGTCCAGATCGTCGTCTCGAAGCCTTGCGGAAAGCCGGCGTCGGCCAGCAACTTCTTCGCCTTTTCGACGTTGTGCGGATAGTCGGCCACGTTCTTTGCGTAGCTCCACGTGTTCGGCGGATATACATTCACCGCCGGGGTCGCCGCGCCTTCGAACACTTGCTTGACGTAGCTCGGCTTGTCGAATGCCAGGTTCAGGGCCTGACGCACCCGCACGTCGTTCAGCGGCTTGTGCTGGGTGTTGATGGCGACGAACGCGGTCATGAATGCTGGCGTCTCCACCACCTTGAGTGCCTGGTCGCTGCGTGCGGCCTGCACGTCTAGCGGCTTGGGCGACAGAGCGATCTGACACTCGCCGACCTTGACCTTCTGCGCGCGCACGGCGGCGTCGGGCACGATCGTGTAGATCAGCCGCTCGGATGCGGGCGCGCCGCCGAAGTACGATTTGTTCGCATCGAAACGCACGACATTGTCTTTCTGGTAGCTGCGAAAGACGAACGGGCCGGTGCCGATCGGACGCGCGTTGAGTTCATCGGTCTTGTTGGCGGCGACGAGCTTGTCCGCGTATTCGGCCGAATAGATCGATGCAAAGCCCATCGACAGCATCGACAGGAACACGGCGTCCGGCGCGGAGAGCGTGAAGCGCACGGTGTTGTCGTCCACCTTTTGCACCGACTTGATCAGCTTGCCCAGCGAGAGCGACTGCGCATGCGGGAAGCCCGACGGCGTGAGCTTGTGCCACGGCGCGTTGTCGTTGAGCATGCGCTCGAAGGTGAACACGACGTCGTCGGCATTGAAGGCGCGCGTGGGCTTGAAGAGGTCGTTGCTGTGAAAGCTCACGTTCGGTCGCAGCGTGAACGTGTAGGTCAAACCATCCGGACTCACCTCCCACCTCGTGGCGAGGCTCGGCACGACCTTGGCCTGCGCGGCGTCGAATTCGACCAGACGGTTGAACACCGGATCGGCAGACGCGTTGGTCGTGGTCAGCGAGTTGTAACGCACGACGTCGAACCCTTCCGGGCTGGCTTCGGTGCAAACGGTAAGCGGTTTGGCCTGTGCCGCGAGCGGGATCAACGGCAAGGCGAGCGCGGTGAGTACTGCGGCGAGAGTGTGACGCGAGGCGAGCGGGCGACGGCGCATGAGCTTCTTCTCCAGGAAGTCGATGACGGGTGGGATGGGTTGCGATGAATATGACGAATGTCATGGATGGCAAAACAGCGGGCCAGAATAGCGCAAATTCAGGACCCCTGCCTTTGCGCCGGCGCATATGCATATATGCATGGGCACAAATGCCAAAAGTGAACGTCGGCGAACCGCAGTGAATATCAGTTTTGCCAGCCGAAGGCGCGCATCCGGTGAACGATGCTGTCGCGCGCTGCCACAACCGTCAATCGCGAGCTTACGGACATGTCGTAAAGATAGCGTGTGCGCCCGGCATACGGCACGCTCACGTACGGGTGAGCGAGGAGCGGGATATCGGCTCCCGACGCCAGCGCCTCGCCCTCGCCGGCGAGCCGCGCCAGACACAGACGATGCGCTGTGTCGCGGGCTACCGCAAACGGATCGAGAGCCCCGGTGGCGCTCTCGTCGGCCCCCACGGGCGTCGGTGCATGTGCGGCCAGCGCAACCGGGCCTTGTCCCATCGCGACGAAGAGCCAGAGTCCCGCGTGCGCCATGTCGATCCACACTTTGCCGTGCGGACCGTCGCACGCCAACGATGACACGCCGGGGGTCGCCACCGGCACGGGCGCTTGCGCGGGCGTACAGCGGAACCACCGTCCGAATATCCAGCGAAGCGCGATGCGCTCCGAGAGGAAGCGGTGACGCATTTGCGTACGGGGCAAGCGCCGCGCCAGCGCATGTTCGGCCGCCGAGAGCCAGGTGGCCCCGTCGTCCGGCCCGCCTGCCGCAGCCCCCGTCGCCCCGAAAGGACGACCCGCCAACAGAAAGCGCCACAACCAGAGTTCGTCGCTGCCGCATTGCGCCGACGGCGTGAGTGCGGTTCGCGCCCCATCCCCGACCTGCTCGACCGCTTCGATGTCGCTGCTCGCCAGCGCACGATTTTGTGCGCTGCCGGTGAGCCTGCGCCCGCCCTGCCCAAATTGCCCGAGCGGCACGTAAGTCATGGAAGGTGTGGGAATCGATGCTACGTGCGGCGTGGGATCGACCGTTCGTTTCAACATCAACAATTGACGTCCTCCACAGACGTGACTGCCGACGGCGCACCTCGCCTCAGGCAAGGGCCGCCGGGAATCACCCATTTGTTAATGAGAATCATTATCAAATGATAGCACAAGCGTCTACGCTAAAGGAGTGACATGTGGATGGGAATTGGCTTGAATTCCCGGCACCGCGCCGACATCCCAAGCCGGAGCGGCGTCAGCCGCCTATGCGGCCAACGCGTCGAAACGGCACATTGGGAAATGTCGGCGAGCCGGCGCGAGAAACGCGCGAAGAAGCCGAAGAAGCGCGGATGACTGGGCGATTCAGGCGCTCGCAGGCAGCGGCGGACGGTAGCCCAGCGCGTGGCTCGCCGCCATCGCTTCTCGACGCACCGCCTCGCCGATCGGGCTGTCCATACGGGCGTCGAAGCCGCCCGTCGCGCCGAGCGCGGTGATGACGCCCACGAGCCGTCCGTCGTAATTGAACACCGGCGCGGCGATGGCGCTGATGCCGGTCAGGTTGGTGTCCCGCACGCACGCGCCCTGTGCGGCGCGCACAGACGCGCGCAGCGTACCTATCGGATCGGCGGGATCGAGCTGGGCGCGATGCTCCGCACTTGCGTGCGCCCACTCGCTCTCGGCCATGGCCTGCACTTGCGGGTCATCGAGAAGTCCAAGGAAAACGCGACCGGCGGCGGACCAGAGAACGGACATGACGGAGCCGATACGCACGTTGATGGTGACCGGCAGCCCCGGCTCCTCGAAGCGCACTATGGTCGGCCCCTTGTTGCCCATTACGGCAATGAAGCAGGTGACGTCGAACGCCTCGCGCAAACGTACCAGCGCCGGTTCGGCCGCGCGTACCGGGTCGGCCTGTCGCATTGCGGCCACACCGATGAGCATGGCTTCGAGTCCAAGGTAGTAATGCTGCGAGTCGGCGTCCTGCGCCACCAAGCCCTCTTCGACGAGACTCATTAGATAACGGTGAACCTTGGCCGGACTTTGCTGGACGTGCAAGGCAAGCAAAGTCAGACTCGCGCGCCCGCCCAGACGGGCCAGTCCCTTGAGCACGACCATGCCGGTCTCCGCCGACTGCACGCGCTGGCGGCGGCCCCGTTCGCGCGGCGCATCATTGCCGTCGACGGCATCGGCGGCCTCCTGTCCGGCGACCTCGTTAAAGCCGCCCGATTGGCGGGAAAGCGCGGCCCCGCTTCGCGGGCGGCCTGCTGTGGATCGTTTGCTTGTCGTCATCGGCGAGATTTTAAGATGCAAATCATCGTAGCCCTGCGTCGACAAGTCTAGAGGTTAACCCCAGTCCACGAATTTACGCAATGCGTATTATATTTACGCTTAACAAATCAAGAGAATGTGGATCCGCCATGGACATGAGATCCGCGGCGCGACGGACCCCATCGAACCGAGGAGACGTCCCGTTCGACTTTGGGCGCGAACGCCGGATTCGCCCGGTGCACGCTACCCGCGCCGCAGCACTCCTCTACACTTGATTTATTGTGTGCGCCGCCAGGATTCCCGCGAAGCTCGCGCGAGTCGGCGGCATACAACCGGATAAGCCTCAGAGAGCGAGCGGATGAGCCAGTCGATTTCCCCCACCCCGAACAGCGCGGCAGCCGGCGGCTGCCCGTTCCATCAACCGTCTGCCGCACAGGCACCGAATGGCTGCCCGGTCAGCGCACGCGCCGCCGACTTCGATCCATTCGAAGACGGCTATCAGCAAGACCCGCCCGAGTATGTGCGCTGGGCGCGCGAACAGGAACCGGTGTTCTTCAGCCCGAAGCTCGGTTACTGGGTCGTGACACGCTACGACGACATCAAGGCGATCTTCCGCGACAACATCACCTTCAGTCCGTCGATTGCGCTGGAGAAGATCACCCCGACCGGGCCGGAGGCCAACGCCGTGCTCGCCTCCTACGGTTTCGCGCTCAACCGCACGCTCGTCAATGAAGACGAGCCCGCGCACATGCCGCGCCGCCGCGTGCTGATGGAGCCGTTCACGCCGGAGCATCTCAAGCATCATGAACCGCTGGTGCGCCAGCTCGCACGCGAATACGTCGACCGTTTCGTGAACGACGGCCGAGCCGATCTCGTCGATCAGATGCTCTGGGAAGTACCGCTGACCGTGGCGCTGCACTTTCTCGGCGTGCCGGAAGAAGACATGGACAAGCTGCGCGAGTACTCCATTGCGCACACCGTCAACACCTGGGGACGTCCCAAGCCCGAGGAACAGGTCGCCGTCGCCCATGCCGTGGGCAACTTCTGGCAACTCGCGGGCAAGATTCTCGACAAGATGCGTCAGAACCCCGACGGCCCCGGCTGGATGCAATACGGCATTCGCAAGCAGAAGGAGTTTCCGGAAGTCGTCACCGATTCGTATCTGCACTCGATGATGATGGCCGGCATCGTGGCCGCTCATGAAACGACGGCGAACGCCACGGCCAACGCAATGAAGCTGCTGCTCTCGCATCCGGACGTTTGGCGCGAAATCTGCGAAGACCCGTCGCTGATTCCGAATGCCGTGGAAGAGTGCCTGCGTCACAACGGATCGGTCGCTGCATGGCGCCGTCTGGCCACGAAGGACGTCACCATCGGCGGCATCGAGATTCCCGCCGGCTCGAAACTGTTGATCGTCACGTCGTCTGCCAATCACGACGAGGGACATTTCGCCGATGCCGATCTGTTCGACATTCGCCGCGAGAACGCCAGCGATCAGTTGACGTTCGGTTACGGATCGCACCAGTGCATGGGCAAGAACCTCGCCCGCATGGAGATGCAGATCTTCCTCGAAGAATTCACGCGCCGTCTGCCGCATATGAAGCTCGCGGAGCAAAAGTTCACGTATGTGCCGAACACCTCGTTCCGCGGCCCGGAGCATCTCTTCGTGGAATGGGACCCGGCGCAGAACCCGGAGCGTCTCGATCCGTCGGTGCTCACGCGTCACACGCCGGTGCGTATCGGTGAGCCGTCGGGTCACAGCGTGACGCGTCCCGTGGTGGTCGAATCGGTGACGCCGGTTGCCGAGGGCATCGTCAAGTTGCGCCTCGTGGCGCCGGACGGCCGCGCCATGCCGCGCTGGGCGCCCGGCTCGCACATCGATATCGAATGCGGCGAAACGGGGTTGTCGCGTCAGTACTCGCTGTGCGGCGATCCGGCCGACGCGGGTGCGCTGGAGATCGCCGTGCTGCACGAGCCGCAGGGTCGTGGCGGCTCGAACTGGGTGCACACACAAGTGCGCGTCGGCGACCGCCTGCGCATTCGCGGCCCGCGCAATCACTTCCGTCTGGACGAAACCACGCCGCGCGCGATTTTCGTGGCCGGGGGAATCGGCATCACGCCGATTGCCGCGATGGCACGTCGTGCCAAAGCGCTCGGCATCGATTACGAGATCCACTACAGCGGGCGCAGCCGTCGCACGATGGCGCTGATCGACGACCTTCAGGCGTTGCATGGCGATCGTCTGCATCTTTGGGTGAAGGACGAAGGCCGGCGCGCGGATTACGCGAACCTGTTGGCCACGCCGCAGCACGGCACGCAGGTATACGCCTGCGGTCCGGTGCGAATGCTCGATGCGCTGGCACAATGCAGCGCGCATTGGCCGGAAGATACGTTGCGCGTCGAACACTTCCAGTCGCAACTCGGCACGCTCGATCCCGAGAAGGAACATGCGTTCGAAGTCACGTTGAAAGATTCGGGCATCACCGTAACGGTCCCGGCCGACCAGACGCTGCTTAGCGCCCTGCGCGCGGCGAACATCGACGTCCAGAGCGACTGCGAGGAAGGGCTGTGCGGGTCATGCGAAGTCCAGGTCCTCGAAGGTGAGGTGGATCACCGCGACGTGGTGCTCACGCGCGCCGAGCGCGATTCCAATACGAAGATGATGTCCTGCTGCTCGCGTGCCTGCGGCAAGAAGCTGGTGCTCGCGCTGTAAGGCGGTACCTGGGGTGACGGAAGAACAAAGGGGTGCAGTTCACTGCGGCGCCCCTTTGTTCGATCAATGCGCGCGCGGCGCACGCAACATCGTCGTCAATGCCAGCAGCGCCAGCACGGCAAAGCCGCACATGACACTCACGAGAGGGCGTGGCGAGCCGTCGTTGAGCACGCCGAGCAACCCGCCCGCCGCGAATCCGAAACCGTACTGCACGCTGCCCACGAGCGCGGCCGCAGCGCCTGCGCGCGTCGGATGATTGGCCAGCGCGCCTGCCACCGAATTCGCGGTAATGATGCCGCGCAGCGACATGAACAGGAACAGCATCGCGACCATCAGGGGAAGCACCGCGAAGCCGAGCCACACCGTGGCGCACAGCACCGTCGTGACGACTGCGCATCCGACGATGCCGATACGCATCAACCTGTAAGGGCCGATCTGCCCGACGCGGCGCGAATTGAAGATTGTCATCGCTGCCATGCCCACGATATTGATGCCGAACAGCACCCCGAAGAACTGCGGCGAGACATGGAAGTACTCCATGTACACGAGCGGCGTGCCGGTAATGTAGGTAAACGACGCGCCGAAAACCGCACCGCCGGCGATCATGTAGCCGACGAAATGCGGATCGCGCAGCAATTGCCAGTACGACGTGAGGATGGCACGCGGGCCGCCCGCCTGACGGCCGTTCGTCGTCCCGGTCTCCGGCAAACGCCACAGCGCCATCAACGCGACCACGCCGAACACGGCGAGAATCCCGAAGATCACGCGCCACGTCGTGAAGCGAAGCATCTGCCCGCCCACCAGCGGCGCGACGATGGGCGCGACGCTCATCACCAGCAACATGATGGAGAACGCCCGCGCACTGTTGCGCGGTCCATAGACGTCGCGCACGATGGCCTGCGCGATGACCGGCATGGCGCATCCGCCCAGCGCCTGCACGAAGCGCCACATCATCATGTGATCGATGCTGTCGGCGAACGCGCACCCGATGCTGCCGAAGATGTACAGGGCGATGCCGGCGGCCATTGGCTTGCGGCGTCCGAACCGGTCGGCAAGCGGCCCCCAGAACAGCTGTCCGAAAGCAAAGCCCAGGAAGAAATACGACAGCGTCAGTTGCGTGGCGGCGGCACTCGCGCCCAACTCCTGGCGCATCGTCGGCAGCCCCGGCAGATACATGTCCGTGGACGCGGGCGCAATCATCATGAACAGGCCGAGGATGCCCAACAGCACACGTTCGGAAGGCAGGGAGGGAGAAAGTTCGGACGTCGTGGTCATTTATCGTTTTGATTTGCCGGTGCGAATCCTGTCGCGTTGCGCGTGACATCGCAAAAACGACGACGCCCGCAATGATAACGCCGGCGGGCGTCGCACTTTCATACTCGATGGTTATCGGAACCCTAACCGCTGCTTATGTGGCAGCCGCGAGGCCCGCAGCGTCATGCGGCGTTCATGCCATCGTCATGCGGCCGTGGCAGCGCGCAGATTGCCGCGTTCGCCGCGCTGTGCACGGGCAATGGCCAGCACGCCGATCAGCGAGACGCATGCCGGCACGGCGGCCGCCAGGAACAGCGACGACGACGACCATTGCAGGTGCATCAGCGCGCCGCCCAGCACCGGGCCCAGCACCGAGCCGATGCGGCCGATACCAAGGCTCCAGCCGATCCCCGTCGAGCGCAGCGACGTCGGGTAGTACGTCGCCGCCAGGGCATTGAGCGCCGGCTGGCCGCCGATGATCGAGAAGCCCGCGAAAAAGATCGCAACGAACACTGCCAGCATCGAGACCATCACGACCGGATTGCCGATGGCCGCCGTAGCTGCAATCGCAATCAGGAACGTGACAGCCAGCACACTCGTAAAGCCCACGCGGTCGATTACACGGCCCAGCAGCAACGTGCCGATCACGCCGCCCGCCCACAACGCGGTGCCCGCCATCACGGCCACCTGCGTCGAATAGCCGGCATCGCGAATCACCGTCGGCAGCCAGTTCGACAGGAAGTACATGTCGAGCAGGTTGGCGAAGTTGACGACCCACAGCAGCAGTGTCACGCGAGCACGGCCGTCCTTGAAGAGTTCGATGAACGGCACGCCCTTGGCTTTTTGCTCATCGAGCACGAAGCGCGCATCGACCGGCACGTTGGCGCCCGGCGCCACACGCAGCAGTTGCTTGCGGATGCGCGCGTTGTCGCTCTTCTTGAACATCAGGAACTGAATCGACTCGGGCAGCGAGATCCACATCAGCACGCCCAGCACGAGCGGAATGGCACCGCCGATGTAGAACACCGCGCGCCAGCCGAGGCTCGGAATGATGGCCGCCGTGATGAGACCGCCAACCACACCGCCAAGCGTGAAACCGCACGACACGATCATCATGAGCGAGACGCGGATGCGGCGCGGGCTGTACTCACCGGCCAGCGCCATCGCGTTGGGCATGATGCAGCCCAGTCCCAGACCGGCGGCGAAGCGCCAGACGACCAGTTCGGTAATCGTGTTTGCGAACCCGGTGACGATCATGCATACCGAGAAGAACAGCGTGGCGCCGATCAACACCGGGCGGCGGCCCAGCTTGTCCGCCAGCGCGGAGAACGTGAGCGAGCCAACCAGCATGCCGAACAACCCCGCGCCGAAGACCGGCGAGAGCGTTTCCTTGGCAATGCCCCACTCACGGATGACGACCGGCGCGACATAACCCATCGCCTGAACGTCGAAACCGTCGACCACCAGGCACATCGCGCACAGCACGATCACCCACCACTGATAGGCCCCCAGACGACTCTCGTCGATCAGTGCGCCCACATTCACTTCTGCTGCTTTCATCCTGTCTCCAAACGTTCTCGCAACTTCGTGGTTCTGCGTCCCGGTCGAGGCGCCGGCTTGTTGTTACGCTGCCTCGCGGGCGCCCTGCCGCCCGGTTCGGGCCGCAGGGCATTCGATGCCGGGAGTCCGCGACGAACGACGTCGCCAGCCGGCATCAAATTACGCTTTGCGGAAGTTTATATCTCCCAACGTAATTCAATGCTCGGTGTAAACACTTAGACACCCCCACCATTCCCATGGCCTGGCAGCACGGTGGGGAGGCTGAACGCCGTGCGGCCAAGGCGCGGAAATCTCGCGCTGCCTTGGCAGAAGACTCACGCTTTGTGGTTTTTCTCCATGCGGAGATTGGGAAGACGCCATCGCGGCGTGCCGTATGGCTATATGGAGCGGGGAATTGGGCGATTTGCCCGGTGGAAAGCGGCGAATTGTCGCAGATGTGGTTTTTCTACAGATTTTTTTAACAAAGGTTTACCCGTCTAGGGATTTCCCTGATATAGTTGCACCTGTCTCCTCCACCTCCTCCTGGTGGATTTCACGGCCAGCAACGCGCTGGCCGTTTTTTTTGCCTGTCGATTCCGTGGGGCCGAGGATGCGCGTGCGCGGGTGACGAGCGCCCGACGAGGCGCTCGGGAAGAACGTCAAAACGCGATGCGCACGTGCGCCGGAGAACCGGTCAGTGCGACGTCTGATTTTCCTTCTTGACGCGATCTTCGATGCGAAGCTCGATACGTTTTCGGATCTGCGCGGCTGCGGAGGATGCGCAATCGGCGTCGATGCTGGAGAACTCGCAGCGGCCGATGTAGGCGCCATCGCAATACGCATCGACGGCACCGTCGAAGCGTTTGTCGGCGCGCGGCGTGATCGCACCCGCCAAGTCGAACGGACGGCCCGGCGGCGTATGACTGACGTAACGCCAGTTGAATTTGTAAGAATCTGTCATAAGTCCCCTTGCTTTCAAGCGACAGCTATAGGGCCGCAACCACCGATGCAACCGACGCTGTTTTTCGGGAAATCGTAACATGTTCACGAATTCCGGCTCCCGATCGAAAAAAAAGCGGCTCGCCAGGGCGGCGAGCCGGACAGTCCGTGGAGGTCGGGGGCACATCGGGACCACGGTGATTTCACTGTAGTCCCGAATCCTCGTCGTTATTCTCGGTAATTTGCCTGATACGGGTACGGGAATATTACCTACGCTTTCGAAGGCGTCCCTCTGTCGTCGCCGCGCGAGGTGAGCTCATCTGCGGCCACGGCCTTGCCGAAGAGCCAGCCCTGCCCGATGGCGCCGGGATGAATCGCAAGCATGTAGTCCGCCTGCGCCTGCGTCTCCAGTCCCTCCACGATGACATCCACGCCCAGCAGGGTGGCCATCTTGCAGATCTGATCGACGATGGCGTTGCCCACGGTATCGGTGCCGATCGCCTGCGTGAACATGCGGTCGATCTTGAGTGCATCGACGTTCAGTGTCGACAGATAGGCCAGATTGGAAAAGCCCGTGCCGAAATCGTCGATGTGAATCTGATAGCCGTCGACGCGCAGCCGGTCGAGCGCCTCGCGCAGCCGCGTCATGTTGTCGGTGGAGCGTTCCGTGACCTCCAGCGCGATCTGCGCGCGCGGCACCCGTAACGACGCCGCCAGGTGATTCAGATACGTATGAAAGGTCTCATCGACGACGTCCGTCGCGGCGAGATTGATACTGATATGGAACTCCGGATCGGCCAACGCCCGCCCGTGCATTTCGCTCAACGCGCGGCGCGCGACCTGGCGCGCAATCAACCCGATCACGCCTTGCCGCTCGGCAATGGGAATGAATATATCCGGCGAGATCGGATTGCCCGCGCTGTCGTTCAGACGCGCGAGCGCCTCGACGCCGACCATCTTGCCGTCGCGCAAACGCACCAGCGGCTGATAGACGAGATGGATGCCCCCGGACTCCGCCGCCTGCTGCGTCACCCAGTCGATCGACATACGATACCGCCGCCGCGAGCGCCATGCCTGCCCCATCATGCCCCCCGCCAGCGCACCGATGACCAGCGCGCTCAACAGTCCCCAGGGATTGGCCAGAATGCGCGAGGACGTATAAACGGCGGATGCGCAAACATCCACGCTGCCCGAGCACAACGAGAAGCGGCGCACCGGCCCGATGTCGATCCAGCGTGACGTCTGGCCCAGCGTAATGTGCTGCTGATCCTCGAATTTCCCGGCACGCCAGAATTGAAAGCGCATGTCGCTCGTCGACGCCACCGATGCGAATCCGGCATGCGGCGTGCCGAGTCGAGCAGGTAACACCGGCGGGCTGAAGACCACCACGTCGCCCAGGCCGATGGCATTGACCTGCACGCCCGGTGTCACGATGCCCGTGAGCGTATGCCACAGTTTCACGCCCGTTCGCGTCTCATGGCTGGGCGGCGGCAGTTCCGGCGCCGGGTCGAACCGGCCGGCCACGGCGGAACACAGCAGGCGGGAGTCGTGAACGCGCGCAATGTCATGAAAATAGGGGCTGCGCATGGCGACGCGGCGCAGCGCCAGAATATCGGCGTCGGTGCACGGCACCGCACCGCTGTACATCGCGTCGTGCAACGCCGTGCGGCTCGAGAGCGACGCATCGGCCATGAACCCCATGATGTCCTGCACGTAAGCACGCAGACGAAAGTCGTCCACGCGCGTCTGCGCAATCTGTCCCATCAGCAACATGGCCAGCGTGCCCGCGACAGTGCCGATGAGTACCGGTAGCCAGCGAGTCAGCGTTCTGAGCGTTCGCATGGAGAGACGTCCACGATGATGCCCCGTGGCGGGGCTTGAGGGCAGTGTAGCGCACCGTCCGGCAAATGCATCGGGATGCGAGACGACGGCCGCTCGGCCATGCGACGGGCGGGCCCGGGAGTAGGACGAATTGGGGTCGATGGTGGGCTATTTTGCCGACTCTCACCCCCTGCGCGCGATCTCACCATGACCCTCAAATTCCGCAATCCGTCGAGCGCAGACGTCATCGAAATTTCGTATCTGTCCTGCGTTGCCGCGTTCTTCCTCGGCCCGCTCTACCTGCTGGCCTACGGGTTTGCGTGGCATGCACTGCTCTGGGCTCTGCTCGCCATCGGCCCGGCGCTCGTCTGGAAGGAATCGCTTCTGGCGCTCTCGCTGCCAGCAACGTGTCTCCTTTACGCGGTGATGATCCACCCGTTGCTCGTCGGCAGGCTGCGCGCGAGCGGCTGGGAGCCGGCCGGCGATGGCGCCCTGCCCGGCCCCGGTCAGCGCGGCTATCACTGAGCGTCACGTACGCGCGCCGGCCATTGCGCCGGGTTCCCCGTCGGCGTCTGCGGGACTCGCCGGCTTCATCGCAATGAAGCGATCGAGCGCCGCCGAACCGTGATCCGCGCGATAGGCGAGACTGATGGGTGCCAATGGCATTTCGTCCGCGGGCGCGTCGATGGGCCAGAACCCCATGCCGGGCGTGCGGATCTGACTCACGGACACCGGCACCAGCGACACACCAAAGCCCGCGGCCACCATCGGCACGATGGAAGTGATCTGCGGCGCCTCCTGCCCGAGCTTCGGACGAAACCCCGCCGCCTCGCAGGCCGCAATCGTTCGGTCGTACAACGCGGGACTGATCTCGCGCGGCAGCAGAATGAATTCGTCCTGCGCCAGGGCGGCGAGCGGCACACGCTCGCGCACGCACATCGGGTGCCCCAGCGGCAACACCAGCACCATCGGCTCGTCCGCGACAAGTAGGCTCACGATACCCTCGGGCACCTCGAACGGCGTGCGGATGAAGGCCGCATCCACCGCATCTTCGGCAAGCGCGGTCAGCAAACTGGCCGTGTTGCTCTGCTGCGGATGCAGTTGCACGTCCGGATAGCCCGCCCGGTAGTCCCGGATCCACGCCGGAATTCGCGGCTCGAAATAGGTTGCCCCGGCAAAACCGATACGGATATGCCCCGCCTCGCCGCGCGAAATCTGTTGCATGCGCCGCTTGGTTCGCGCCACGCGCTCGAGGATCTGACGCGCCTCCGGCAAGAACGCCTCACCCAATTCCGTGAGCACGACGTCGCGCGGCAAACGCACGAACAACGGCCCGCCCAGCTCCGCTTCGAGCTGACGGATCTGCAAGCTCAGCGGCGGCTGCTGGATCCCCGCCCGCGCCGCCGCCCGCGTGAAATGACGCTCTTGCGCGACAGCAATGAAATATTGCAGATGCCGCAATTCCATGCCCCCTCCTCCGTCAGCCCGATGCCATCGGGTTTTGCGCTATCAATACATAATAAGTATGAAAACAACATGTTCAATATATTGGAAATGTGACCGATGGGTCAATACACTTCGAGTCAAGGCGCAGACCGGCTCGTCCACAGCGGCGGCGCCGGGAATTCAAGAGATTCGAATAAGAGAGACGAGGAGCCTCACGATGTTTGAAGACCGCATCCGCCTGGCGTCGCTGCGCGACCGGGTGATGAGTGCCGACGACGCTGCCAGACTCGTCGGTGACGGCATGGTGGTCGGCATGAGCGGGTTCACCCGCGCCGGCGACGCCAAGGACATGCCCATCGCGCTGGCCAAACGGGCGAGCGCCCACCCGATGAAGATCACGCTCATTACCGGGGCATCGCTGGGGCACGACTCCGACAAGACACTCACGCAAGCCGGTGTGCTCGCCAGGCGCCTGCCGTTCCAGGTCGATACCACGCTGCGCGGCGCGATCAATCGCGGCGACGTGATGTTCGTTGACCAGCACCTCTCCGAGACGGTCGAGTTCCTTCGCGCCGGTCAGTTCGGCAAGCTGGACGTGGCAGTGATCGAAGCCGTCGCCATCACGGAAGACGGCGGACTCGTGCCGAGCTCGTCGGTCGGCAACTCGGCGAGCTTCGCGATTCTGGCCGAGAAGGTGATCGTCGAGATCAACCTCGCGCAGCCGCTCGCCTTCGAAGGCATGCACGACATCTGGATTCCGGGTCAGCGTCCGCACCGCGCACCGCTGCCGATTGTCGATGTGCGCGACCGCGTCGGCGCGAGCGTGGTGAAAATCGCGCCGGAGAAGATCGCGGCCATCGTCATCACGGACACGCCGGACAGCGCCTCCAACGCGCTGCCTCCGGACGCCGAGACCCAGCGCATTGCCGGTCACCTCATCGAGTTCTTCCAGCACGAAGTCTCGCGCGGCCGCCTGCCGCGCACGCTGCCGGCGATTCAGTCGGGCATCGGCACCATCGCCAACGCCGTGCTTACCGGCTTCATCGATTCGCCGTTCGAAGACCTGACGATGTACTCGGAAGTGCTTCAGGACTCGACCTTCGACCTGATGGACGCCGGCAAGATGGTGTTCGCGTCAGGATCCTCCATCACGGTCTCGCAAGCGGTGCAGGACCGCGTGTTTGGGCACCTGGAGCGCTATCGCGACAAGCTCGTACTCCGGCCGCAGGAAGTCAGCAATCACCCGGAAGTGATCCGTCGTCTCGGTCTGATTGCATTGAACACGGCGCTGGAAGCCGACATCTACGGCAACGTGAATTCGACCCACGTCGGCGGCACGCACATGATGAACGGTATTGGCGGCTCGGGCGACTTCGCACGCAACGCCCGCATGGCGATCTTTGCGACGAAGTCCATCGCCAAGGAGGGGAAGATTTCCAGCATCGTGCCGATGGTGCCGCACGTCGACCATAACGAGCACGACGTGGACATCATCGTGACCGAACAGGGCCTGGCCGATCTGCGCACGCTCGCGCCGCGCGAACGAGTGAATCTGGTGATCGACCATTGCGCACATCCGAGCTACCGCGAGGTGCTGCGCGAGTATTACCGCGATGCCCAGCGCTACGGCGGGCAAACGCCGCACGCACTGGAGCGCGCCTTCGACCTGCACGTCAATCTGCGCGATCGCGGATCGATGCTCGCGGGCAAGTGACCGAATCCACGGCATTGACGTAACCGGCATCCGTGCCGGACGCGATCGCCGGCGGCAGGTGGACGCACGCCGATTGGCCGGCATCGACGAGCACTGTCGATGCCGGGAAGCACGTGAGACGCATGCGGTCTCATGGGCCGAACGCGGGTGAGAGCGTTTCGGCATTCACGGCTCGCCCGCGTGTGCGGGCGAGCCGTTTTTTAGGGTGCGACGTGAGATTGGGCCACCGCGCCGTTCGCCGCCCCGTCGATACGGAAGATCGACACGAGTTCGCGCAGACCGCTCGATTGCGCAGCCATCGACTGCGCCGCTGCCGAAGCCTCTTCCACCAACGCCGCGTTCTGCTGCGTGACGGCGTCCATCTGCATCACCGCCTGATTCACCTGCTCGATACCCGTGCGCTGCTCGGTCGACGCGGCCGCGATTTCCGCCATCAGATCCGTGACACGTTTGACCGCGCGCACCACCTCGTCCATCGTGCCGCCGGCTTCCGAGACAAGCTTCGCCCCTTCGCTGACCTGACGCGTCGACGCGTCGATCAACTCCTTGATCTCCTTCGCCGCGTTGGCGCTGCGCTGCGCGAGCGTGCGCACTTCCCCGGCGACGACCGCGAAACCGCGCCCCTGCTCGCCCGCACGCGCTGCCTCCACGGCCGCATTGAGCGCCAGGATATTGGTCTGGAACGCAATGCCTTCGATCACGCTCGTGATGTCCGCCACGCGCGCCGAGCCGTCGGAGATCCCACGCATCGTTTCAACGACCTGCCGCACCACCTCACCGCCGCGCTGCGCGATATGCGACGCACTCGACGCCAGCACGTTGCCCTGCTCGGCGTTGTCGGCATTTTGCTTGACGGTCGTGGTCAGCTCTTCCATGCTCGCCGCCGTTTCTTCCAGCGACGCGGCCTGCTGCTCCGTACGCGACGACAGATCGGTGTTGCCTGCCGCGATCTGCGCGGAACCGGTCGCAATGCTCTCGCTGCTATGGCGCACCTGACCCACGACCTGCGCCAGCCGGGCGTTCATGTCCTTGAGCGAGCCGAGCAGTTGAGCGAGTTCGTCCCGCCCCTGGACATCGATGCGCGAAGTGAGGTCGCCGCGCGCGACCGTCTGCGCAATCTCCACGCAACGGCCGATCGGCACCGTGATCGAGCGGGTGATGAGCCACGCGATAACGCTCGCCGCCGCCAACGCCAGCGCAATCAGCACGAGGGTAGCGATGAAGGCAGTGTGGTAGTTGAGCGCGGCGGCGTCGGTCGCGGCCATGGCGCCTTTGCGATTGACGGCGACGTGTGCGGCAAGCCGGTCGCTGAGCGCCGCAAAGCTCCTGACGCCCTCGGTCGTCAGCAATGCGCGCGCCTGTGCCTTGGCGCTGTCGTCGCCCTGATCCAGCAGGGCGACGCGATTGTCGATCGCGGCGTAGTCCGCCCACGCGGCCTTGACGGCCTCGTAGGCGCGGCGATCTTCGTCCGACGCGACCATCGTCTGATAGCCGTCGAGCGTTTTTGCCATCAGGGCGATGGCGGCCTGGCGTTTGGCAGCTTCCTCCGCATGCGAATTTTCGGCCGACGCGAGCAGCAAGGCGAGCGACGCGCGACGCGCCGAGTTGGCGGCGACCTGCGCGGTGCCGAGCGTCTGCACGCTGGGCAGCCAGTTATCGGCAAGGTCGCGCGTACCGCCATAAATTCGCGACGCCTGGAAGACAGCCATGCCGCCCACGATACACAACAGAATCAACGTGATGGCGAACCCAACGGTCAACCGTGTGCCGATTTTCAGACTACCCAAGAACTTCATGTCCGCTCCATGTGCGACAAAACGATAACAATCGCATGCCATAACGGGCGACCATTCAGGAAACTTGAGCCAATAATCCCTCGATTCTCACGCCACGGCTTTCAAATCGCATTAATCAACGCAAAGCGAAAAGACGGCGGCAGTTTATCCTTATGCCGGTTTCGCGATGCAAACCGGAAAAACATGAAGCGTTTTAAATATTCAAAATAATATATTGAATGATCTACCGAAACGGATACCGTCTGCGTCCCGGACGCGCCCGGCCTACCGGCTGGCCCCATCGAACGGCGCGGGGTGCACCGTATCGAGATCGATGTCGTCGAGGCAACGCACATTGACGGCCGCCATTGCGGCGCCGTCCGGCATTTTTCCGAACGCGAAAGCTTCGACGCCGCAATTCGGACAAAACTGATGACGAATAACGTGTTTGTTGAAAAGATATTCACGCGCATTCCCCTCGCCTGCAGTCTGTGAAAACTCGGCGATGGGAGTAAATGCGAGAATCAATCCGCGCTTCTTGCAAATAGAACAATTGCACGTGATTGTTTTGGACAAATCAATATTTGCCGTAAAACGCAGGTCGCCGCAATGACAACCGCCTGCATATTGTCGATTCGCCATGACGCGTCTCCTTCAAGGGAAATGGGAACATAGGCGGCAGCGATCCGGATGATCGTCGGACGGGCTCCGGGAGGTAGCGCAGACGCGGCCGGCGTGTCTATTGTGCGACAAAATCCGGCGCCCGGGCAGCGACCGGCGCCGGCGCGCCGGTCGCTGCCCGCAGAGGAAGAATGGCTTAAGCGGCCAGGGCCGGCTCGTCGCGATGCGAGCCACGTCCGGCCGGCGACGTGTGCATTACCGTCACACCGTGACGGCTCGGCTCACGCAGTTGGAACAGCGCCACGGTGTCGGCGAGATTGCGTGCCTGCTCGCTGAGCATTGCCGATGCGGCCGCCGACTCTTCGACCAGCGCCGCGTTCTGCTGCGTCGACTGATCCATCTCGGCAACGCTGCGGTCGATCTGGCTGATGCCGGTGCTTTGCTCCGTCATCGCCGTGTGAATCTCGACGATCAGACGACGTACGCGGGCGATGCCGTCGACGATTTCCCCCATCGTGTCGCCCGCCGCCTGCACGCGCTGCGTACCGCTCTTGACGTTCTGCACCGACGCTTCGATGAGCGTCTTGATCTCCTGCGCCGCTGCTGCACTGCGTTGTGCCAGCGTGCGCACTTCGCCGGCGACCACGGCAAAACCGCGGCCCTGCTCACCGGCTCGCGCGGCTTCCACCGCCGCATTGAGCGCCAGAATGTTCGTCTGGAACGCGATACCGTCGATCACGCCGATGATTTCGGTGATGCGCTCGGACGATTGCGCGATCTCGCTCATCGTGGTGACTGCACCGGTGACGACCTCGCCGCCGCGCGCAGCGGCATCGCTCGCCTCGTTGGCCAGACGCGTGGCATGCTCGGCGGCTTCGGCCGTCTGCCTGACGCTTGCAGTCAACTCCGTGAGCGCCGCCGAGGTCTCCTGCAACGTGCCTGCAGACGCTTCCGTGCGCTGCGACAGGTCGCGGTTGCCCATTTCGATTTCGCTCGTGGCGGAGGTCATGCCGTGCACCCCGGCGCGAACGTCGAGCATGACGGTGCCGATCTTGTCCACGAATGCATTGAACGACCTCGAAATCTGCGCGACTTCGTCGTGCCCCACGACATCGAGCCGGCGCGTCAGATCGCCGCCCCCGGAGCCGATGGTGTCCATCGCATCGCGCACCTGCGACAGCCGACGGAAGGCTTGCGACGTGAAGAAGCTGGCGATGCCGATGGCGCACAACGTCAGCACGATCAGCGAGATGACCGTGCCGCTCAGTACGCGCGACAGACCGGCGGTCGCTTCCGCCTTGTCAAGCGCCACGACGAAGAGCCAGTCGGTGCCGGGCACCGGCTGTGCCTTGACGAGTTTGGGCACGCCCTGGAGGTCGACCGGAGTCGGCTCGGTGGCATTCGCCATCTTGTCGAGCGCCTCGGCGCTCAGCGTGGGGGCAAGATCGCCCGATTGCTTGAGCATGAGCTTTTCGTCGGGATGCGCGATCACGAGACCGTCGCGCGAGACCACGAAGGCGAGACTCGACGGCGTGGGGTGCACGGCCTTGACGACGTCCTGAACGGCGTCCAGCGGTACGGCGCCGCTCACGGCACCGAGCGTCTGCCCGTCACGCAGGATCGGCGCGGCGAACGACACATAAAGCTTGCCTGAGGCAATGTCGGCATACGGCTTGACGACGGTGAGCTTGCCGGCGGCGGTGGCGCCCTTGTACCACGGGCGCGCGGTCGGATCGTAATCGGGGGGCGTCGGCCCACTGGAGAAGTACGACTTGTCGCTCCAGCCGATACTCGAAATCGGGAAGCCATTGGTCGCGCCGAGCAGCTTCGTGAGCGCCACGCCCTGCTCGCCCTTTTCGACAGCCGCGGCTGTGCCGACGACCGACTGGCCCTTGGCTGCGGCCCAGCGTTCGACCGCCAGCGTATTGCCGCGAGCGACGGCGTCGAGCGTGTCGGAAATGGTGGACATCATGCTGCTGCGCACGATGAGGTAAGTGGTAATGCCGGAGAGGATCAGTGCACCGATGACGGTGGCACACGCGATCAGGATGATGCGTGTTCTAAGCGAAGATACTGTCATGCTGTCGAGGCAGGCCTGCGGCTAGGGGGGGTCGAAGACAGGAGACCGGCACCCAGGCTGCCGGCTCCACGAGGTGGGAGATTCCACCCCAGAAGTTACGGCAAACATCGACAGAACTTTAGGTGTTAACCCGCAACAAGATGAAAACGGCGTGTTGTCATCCCCGCCTATCGTTACGGATGGCGAAACATCAGGGGTACGAACGGCGCGGCATGAGCACGCCGCGACCACGACCGTTATTCGTTCGCGGCGGCTTCGGCTTCCGTCTGCTCGATGGCCTTGACGATGATGCGCAACGTGGCGTCGAGATGCGCCTCGGTGCGCTTGCGCGCCGCGCGAACGTCGCGGGCGCGATATTCGTCGAGCATCTCACGATGCTCGCGGTTGCTGACATCCACGTGCACGGGCCGCATGTAAAGCGACAGTGCGATATAGGGCCCGGAGGCGTCGCGCAAGGTCTTGATCAGATGCGCAAGACGCGAGTTGTCCTGCGATGCCCATAACGCCGCGTGAAACGCCTGGTTCAGTTCCGTCCATTTGGCGACGTCCGTCGTCGCCAGCATTTCGGCATGCAACGCTTGCGCGTTCGCAATGTCTTCCTCGCGAATCGTCGCCATCGCCTGCTCGGCCATCATCGGTTCCAGCGTCATGCGCAGCCGATAGAGTTCGTTGACGTCGTCGATGGTGAGACCCCGCACGACCGCACCTCGATGCACGTCGAAAAACACCAGCCCTTCGGAGACCAGCGTGCGCAGGGCTTCGCGCACCGGCGTGGTCGACATCTCCAGCCGGCGCGCGAGGTCGTCCTGCCGAAGCCGGTCCCCCGCCTTCAGGCGGCCTTGCAGAATCTCGGTGCGCAGGGTCTCGATAGCGTACTGGTACGCCGTGAGCCGGCGACGACCGGTGCCGGTCGCCGCGGCGGGTGCGGGGGACGTGCTTTTCAAAGGAAGGCCGTGTGAAAATTTATCGACGCGTGAGTTTACTCCAATTTTCCAGCGCCTCTCCAAGCGCACCGGCCACCGTACCGGACGCCAGGAGCGCCGTCACGAGCAGGCGCGACTTGAGCGCAGACAGCCAGCCCCCCAGATGCGCACCACGCCGCGCGAGGTCGATTTCGGCGCCGACGTAGCCATACGTTTGCGACGCGGTCGAACCGGCAGCGGCACGGCTCGCAATCACGACCGGCACACGCGGCGTCAGGGTACCGATGCGCTGTGCGAATCCGAACGACACATGACCCGCGCCCTGCGCCGCGATCACGACTGCCTCGTAACCGGCGTTCACGGCCAGTTCGGCAAGTTCGCCGTCGTCGCCCAATACAGCTGTCACCAGGGCGACCTTCGGCCACGCGCGCACCGGGCGGGGCAGCGGTTGCGCGCGCGCCGGGCCCCCATGGAAATACGTCGGCCGCCCTTCGACGAGGCGTGCGGCAACACCGCCATCGTTCGAGACGAAGGCCTGCACGGCCAGCGCATCGCCTTTGCTGACCCAGCGCGCATAGTGGACAGTGTCGTTCATCACGACGAGGACACCGCGCCCCGCACTCTCCGGATGACATGCCGTGCGCACGGCCGCAAGCAAGTTGGCCGGACCGTCGGCGCCGGCCGTCTGTGGCGCACGCATCGCACCTGTGATCACCAGCGGCGCGGGCAGTTTCCAGAACAGATCCAACAGAAAGGCCGTCTCCTCCAGCGTGTCGGTGCCCTGCGTGAGCACGACGCCGCTCGCGCCCGCCGCGATTTGCTGCTCCGCCCAGTCGAGCGCAGCCATCAGATCGTCGTATCCCAGCGATGCGCTCGGCAACTGACGCAACGACGCGGTGCGGATCTCGGCAACTTCGGACAGGCCCGGCACGGACCGGGTCAGTTGCGTGGCGTCCAGGGTCGGGACAACCCCCCCAGCCGCGTCGGACGCGGTCATGCTGATCGTGCCGCCGAGCGAGCCCACGGCAACCGTGGGAACTGAGGGACGCGCAAGGTGCGAAGGGTGCGAAGGCGGCCCGTCGGAGGGGCTGGCGTTGGGGCTGGCGTTGGTGTTGCGGACGTCGGGGACGGTGGGCGTGTTGGATATGCTCGGCGATTGGCTCATGGCGGACGTGGACGAATTTTTGATTTCAGTTGATATGCATTGTGCATTATATATAATCGACAATCGTTTGCGAAGGCCATCCGGGTTTTCGCACTCACGCCCTCCCCCAAGAGCAACCAACATTCAGGAGATGTCATGCAATCAACCACCGTGGGTCATCCGGCCGCCGGAGCGACCCGATACCGGTTCGCGGTATTCGCGCTGATCGTGGTGATCGCGCTTGTGAACTACATCGACCGGGGAGCGATCTCGTACTCCGCCGCACAAATCACGTCCGAATACGGGTTCGACCGGGCAGGCTGGGGCGCGGTGCTCGGCTACTTCGGCTACGGCTACATGTTCGGCGCGTTGTTCGGCGGCGCGCTGGCGGATCGGCTGGGTGCGAAAAAGGTCTGGGTGATTGCGGGTATCGCGTGGTCGGCGTTCGCCATCGCCATGATCTGGGCGGGCGACATCGGCGTCGCCGTCTTCGGCGGTTCGGCGCTCACCGGCTTTGCCACCATTCGCGTGCTCTTCGGCTTTGCGGAAGGACCCGCCTACTCGATCATCAACAAGACGATGTCGGCGTGGGCCTCGCCGTCGGAGCGCGGGTTCGCCGTGTCGATCGGCCTGCTCAGCACGCCGCTGGGTGCGCTGCTCACAGCGCCGGTGGCCGTCGGTTTACTGCTGCTGACCGATAGCTGGCGCACGATGTACATCGTGCTCGGTGTGGCGGGCTTCGTGCTGATCGCGCTGTTTGCGCGCGTCTATACGAATCGCCCGGAAGACAACCCGCGCGTGAACGCCGCCGAGGTAGCCTTGATTCAGGCGGGGCGTGCGCCGCAGAATCCGTCATCGGCGGCAGCCGCAAACGAGATGCCATGGTGGAGTTTCTTCAGAAGCCGGACACTGGTGTTCAACTCCATCGGGTATTTCGCGTTCATCTACGTCAACTTCATGCTGCTCACGTGGACGCCCAAGTATCTGGCCGACGAATTCCACTTCACCCTGTCGTCGCTCTGGTACATCGGCATGATTCCGTGGACGGGGGCATGCGTGACAGTACTGCTCGGTGGACGCATTTCCGACTGGCTGTATCGCAAGACGGGTAAGCTGGTTATCGCACGCAGCTGGTTCGCCGCGGCGTCGCTCACGTGCACGACGCTGTGCTTCCTGATGGTGTCGCAGGCGCAGAGCGTGTGGGCCGTGATCGCGCTGATGACGCTGGGCAATGCACTCAATGCGCTGCCGAACTCCGTGTATTGGGCAGTGGTGATCGACACGGCGCCCACGCGTGTGGGGACGTTCAGCGGGTTGATGCACTTCATCGCGAACATTGCATCGGTGCTGGCGCCGACGCTCGCCGGCATCCTGTCGGCGAAGTACGGTTATTCGTCGATGTTCGTGGCGACCGCCGTGGCAACGGCTGTCGGCGTCTTCGCGATGTTGCAGGTCAAGCCCGGCGTTGGCCCGAAGACCGGTCGTTCGACGGGAGAGACGGTCGCGGTGTAACCGGGTCGGCGCGTTGGCTCAACGCGCCGCCTCGACGAGCGAGTCGTCGAACGGCCCCGGTCCCCGGGGTCGTCCGGTGGCGGACGATGCTCCGATCGCGCGAAGACAGGCGTCGCGATTCGCCACGCCGGCCGGCCGGCAACCTAGTCGTGCTGCACGTCAGGTCCGGGGGCCGCGCGACGTTGCGCTGGTAGCGTTGCCTCGTCGCACCGCCACGCCGTGCCCAGCACCAACCCCAGCAGCAGGCCGAAGACGACCGACTCGAAGATCTGGTGCACGAATCCCAGCACAAGCAGTTCGGCAAACGAGAAAAACAGCGCCGTCTCGATCACGGGCACCTCGCCGGCCCACATTCTGGCGAAGCTGCCCAGCACGCGCCGGCGGAACAGGATCGTGGCGTACGCGACGATGCCGAGAAATACCGTCATGCCGACGATGCCGATTTCCGCGATATTGCCGATGTAGCCGTGTGCCGACAGGCTATAGGCGTACTTCTGAATGTTCTCCTGCCAGACGCTCGTGTAGCCCGCGCCGAAGACGGGAGCGTGCGACAGATTTCGGAGCGCGGTATAGGTGGTGAGGCGTCGGGCGAAATCGATTCGCTTTTCCGGGGGAAGTTTGAACTCGCCCGGCACGTCGCCGACGTCGAAGCTCGTATCGGAGGTCAGTCTGCCGAGGTCGAGGTGCGGCTCCGACCCGTGAATAAGGATAGGCAGCACGGCCGCCAGAATGGCAACCGGAATGGCGAACTTCATGTAGCCGAGGAACTGCTTGCGTCGATAGACGCACAGCATGACGGCGACGACGGGAATGGTGAGGAGCACCACGGAGCGCGATTCGCGCAGCGCGTAGAGCGCCAGGAGAAGCAGTGCTGCGCTGAACCACTTGGCGAATCGTGGGCCCGTGAGCCAGTTGGCCATCAGCATGGGGGTCGAAACGCAGAGGAAGATCGCGAACACCGTTCGTATGGATCCGTCCTTGAAGAGCATTGCGTCGCCGCCTTGATAGAAATTGACGACGGCCATCGCCAGGAACGTCAAGATTAGCAATGCGAAGCTATTCGGGAGCCGCTCCAGCCCCTTCTGCATGCCGAGGAGGATGCCCAGGCTGAGCGCGGGCATGACGGACATTACCGCGTAGGCGGCATATTCGACACCGAAACGGGGATTCGCCGTCCACAGCGCCGAGAGCGCCATGTAGAGATACAGCGGCAGGACGATGAGAACGCCCTTTCGAATTGCCGCGACGTCCTGATACCGCCATCCGTAGAGCTTACCTGTCAGCACGATGGCGAGGACGAAACAGATCAGAAGCAGTCGGTATAGATGACCGTAGAGCGAAAGAACGTAACCAACACTGATCAAAAAGAATGCAAGTTCGCAACGAGAGAGGCGCCCCATATTGTCACTTTGTCTTGCAGAATTTTTTCCGAAGTCAGCGTAACGGACGTATCTACACAAGCATAGTGAAAACTTGAAAGCAAATGTGACGAGACGGGGAGACGATCCCGCCCCTGCCGCATGCCCGGCTGAGCGCATTGCCCGCCGGTCGGGTCGTCCGCCCGCGTGCGGTTAACCTGGTATTGCGTTGCGCCCAATTTTGCCTGAACTCGCGGCCGCGCCATTCCCCCCCGCTCGAAAATTCATCATTGATAAAAACAAAAAGCCCCTGACGTCACCGTCAGGGGCTTATCTACTTCTTTGGTAGGCCGTGCTGGGTTCGAACCAGCGACCAAGGGATTATGAGTCCTATCGCCTTTAAATAGACGAAAGAGAAAATGCAGTCATATCAACGACTTGCAGCGACAGCCATCCTCGTGTCGGCTGCATTTTCTCATCTTTCTTAGCCATTTCACAGGCATTATGGACATGTTTTGGTCACAGCGCCCCCGTCGCCGGCCCGGCGAATGATCGGGGCGAAATAATCCTTGTAGACGTCTTCGCGCCACTCGGCGGACGGCGCTAGCACGCCGTATTTGTCGCTGAACAACTGCCGGTCAGGAACGCGGTAGTTCGTGCACATGTTCTTCCCGCCCGAGAATAGCGTCTGCCGCAACGCCGGATTACAGGCCGATATCGGCCTCGGTAATTAACCCTCGACGCACCCCATCCATCAGCACGTAAGGTTGCATGAGCGGATTCACGAAGCGGAAACGATAGCGCCGCGAAACCCCAAACTTTTGAAGCACCGGCCCCCGACTCGTTTCGCAAAACGCGTTCAAGTGCTGCGAAAAGGCCGGGATATCATAATGACGTCCCATAATCTTGCTCATCGGATCTCGCACGTCGGAAGCGGCGAACTGCCCTAGTCCATCCGACTTCGCCATTGCACACGCAAGCAGCACCTGCGGATACAAATTATCCCGAGCGCTGCTCGTAGCCTTGTGATGCGCACTGATCACACTTTGCTGCGCTTTATCAAGCGCTTTTTGCACCGCGGTCTTCACATCCGCCGACGTCACATTCATTCGATGCGCCATGGCTGCCGCCTGAAACGCGTGAAGCGAGAGCAGGTGCGTATAGTGCGGCAGGCCCTGCGACAACTTCGCAATCTGCCCCTTCGCTAAATCATCAACCGTCATTCCGCAGCGCGCAGCCCCACGAGTAACGATCTCGAGCAGTTCATCCACATGCATTCTCGGCATTCGAATTTGCACGAGCGCGCGCTCGACTGATCCATGTTGCTCAATCAATGCATCTACGGAGTCAGCTACCCCAACAAGGATGATCGTGCAGTCTGTCGAGTGGTCAGACAGAGTCTTTATCGTGTCCGCGAGGAGCTTAGTGGTCTTTCGATCTTCAACTCTATCCAACTCGTCAATAACGATGATTGTTTTGCCGATTTGCTGCAAAAGGTGACGCACATCGTCGGGAGTCACATTCTCTTGCAAGAACTGGGCAAGATTGCCGTGCGTCGGTGCTGCTTCGGCGCCGAACCCGATTCCTTGCGATACCCCAGTTCGAATCGGTATCTCGCGAAATATTTTTTGCCAGAGCGACGAGAAGGTGGTCGTCTCATCGCAGTTAATGCTTCCCGACGTAATCTGATTCGCTTGGCCTCGGTACATTTGCGAAATCACCGTTGCTAAGGAGGTCTTGCCGACGCCTCTCTCGCCAAACATCACCACGTGCTGACCTCTCTGCGACACAGCATTTGCCACGTCAGCAATCTGCGAAACACGTCCAGCGAAAAGCGTCGTCTGGTCGATTGGAGCACTCGGGCTGAAGCTTTCTGCAATCAGTCCTAGCTGTTTAGGTACGTCGAAAGACATATTCTCACCAAGTAATCACAAATTTCACCAAGTATATAGCCAAAATTTGCAATCCGCCATCCAGAGCGCGTCGATTGCTGGTTAAGTGCGGGACTGTGTTTTTGTACAGCATTTCATGCTAGTTTACCTCCCTCACCAGCACCACGAGGGAGGCCGCCACACAGCCCCAATGCACTAAACCTGCGTTTCAGGTTGCTCAAGGCCGGTAGTGGGGGAGATCATGCCCTAAGTTTGCGACACTCGATGGGATGCATCATGAAGGAACGGGCAAAGAAAGGCGGCAAAGCGAGGGCTATAGCCCTAACCCCAGAACAGCGAAGGGAAATATCGCAAATCGGCGGACGAGCGCGCGTCGCCAAGATGTCGAAAGAGGAACGATCAGCGCTTGCGCGAGTGGCGGCCCTCGCTCGATGGTCGAAGTCCCGCCAAGCTCAATGAGGCTTCGGGGCCTCGAATCTCCGCCCTTGCGTTCATCGTGTCGAACAGCTTCAAGCATGATATGCTCGTTATCGTTCGAGTAATCGGACACCCCCAATTTGATAGCCGCTCTATGAGCGGCTTTTTTTGCCCTCGCGAGACATCGTGATCGATCAGCATTATTTCCAACACACTGAGCGGTTTCCACCTACAGTGAAATTCTCGTTTGGAGATTGACATGACCTACGATGAAGTGCTGAGCGTCTTCGAGACACTGTATGCCAACGATGAGATCGCACCGCTCGATGACGTGCTTGCAAACTATGTCCGTTGGTTCGCTGCGCAACGGGATAGGCTGGACGGCGATGACATCGCTGTATTGAGTACGGTCGGTGGCGCTCTATTATCAGCGCATCGTAGCTGCGCTCGCAGGCGAGTCCGGCGATGTGGGGAGCGTCAGCGAATTCCGCAACTCGTCCTGGAGATTCATCGCGCCGCGCGAGCGACTCAATGGCATATGTTCCAGAGACGCTGTGCCGATGTGGAAGCCGAAGGGGCACGAGTAGATGGCCAGCGCTAACAACAATGAAATTAGCCGTCAGGACGCAAGAGAACCTCTAATTTCGTCGGCGTGGGGTGAGCAACAGGCGTTGAGCAAATGGAATATTCGGGATGAGAGCAACGCCCATTCCTGCACGCTTCCTCATATCCCACTCGGTTCACGCCATTCGGCCCTTCGATCACGAAAATACTTGATCGGCCCCACTTCCCAGAACGGGAAACATCGATCCCCCACAGATAGCAATATTGCTCATCGTCGCCGCAAACCCAACTTGTCAAGAGGGCGCTATGGCCATTGCAGATTGCGTCGGCCTTTTTGACCGGCCCAGCATGGGCCATCCCGAAAACGCCTACAACTGCAGTACAAAGTAACAGACCACGCATATTCATTGCCCCCCGCCGATTATCTTTCACATTATTTTTCGCAGGACAACTATACATCATGCAAGCGCGCCCGGATAACGTGGGCTAAGCGGTCAGCCAAGGGCGCAACAGCACTAAGCGCTATGCCGGGGTCGCACTACTGAGCAGTCAACGCGTCGTAGCTTCTTTCGCAGGCGAGTCCTGCGATGTGGGCAGCGTCAGCGAATTTAGCGAGGTCTCCCGCAGCTTGGTCAGCCCTACTGAACAACCCAGCGAGCAGATCGAGGGGGTCTGTTCCGCTGTCGGCTGGCGCGCCTGCGCTGGCAGTGGAGGAATTTCGCGCACTTGCGATGTATTCGGCGAGTTGCTTGCGCAGCTTGTCAGCGACAGCATCAGCAGCGCGAGCGTCACTCGTCGCTTGGTCGGCAGATTTTTTCGCATCAATCGATATCCCGGCCAGCGTTTGATTCGTCTGGCGGTAGAGGGTGTTGGCGTCGGTCAGGTCTTTAATTTGCTTGACCTGCATGGAAACGGTGGCCGACTGGTCGGCGTCGTGGTGGCCCTTCCAGTACCCTCCACCGGCAGCCAGTACTACAGCTAGAAGTAGAACGCCCCATACGCGAGGATCAAGCCACGTCATACGGCCTCCGCTGCTCTGTAGTGGTTCATGCCCCACTCGGCCGGACGGGGCTTCCCCGGTTGCCACACACGCAGGTATAGCGCCCACGAGCCCTCGACATCACCCACATCCGGCAACAGCTTCGGATCGGTGTAGAGCAGCAGCCGAGCGCACCCGGCCGCGAGAATGTCGTCGCGCTCGATGGCGTTGTAGATGGCCACAGGATCGTGTGCGACATTGCGAGCAGCGCACAGTTTTACCAGCGCATCGGCGGTCGTGGGGAACAGGTACAGCCCCCAGATGCCGCCACGCGACGCACGCGTACCCTGCTCGCACTGCCACAGGCCGCGTGCCGGGCCCGTAGGCATCTGGCGGCGATACGTCAAGTGGGATTCCTGCAAGCCGATGGATAGCAGCATGACGCGAGCCTGAGGCGTGTCCATTTTCTCCGGTAAAAGTGAGAGCGCCGGAACGATCGCTACGTCGAGCACTTCACTGGGTGTCATGGCCGAGCCTCCCAAAGTGACGGCGCTTGATCTGGATTTGCCAGAAACCCCACGCAGCAGCGATGGCCACGGCAACATTTAACGTGACCTCGGGGGCGCTGTGGCATGCGATCGGCGATCCGATGTTGCCGATTGCCGAGAAGTTCACCAGTGACAGCACGAGCGCGCCGCCGCTGCGAGTAGGTACGCGATGGGTCAGCACAGCCCAAAGCGAGAGCGCGAAAATTACTGCGTTTGCCGAAAAATTGATGATGGCGAGCATGACTTAGCTCCCTAGAATTTTCTGGCGAGCCGCATCCAGCCACTTCGGAATCTGCTGGATAAGACTGCTCACGCCAGATAGGCCGAAGACCGACGCCGCCGCGATCGCAGCCATATGTGTAACGCTGCCTGGCGTGATCGCGTAATACTCCGCCGCCGCTCCTCCTGCAAGACAGCCGATGCCTACGCTCGCTCCGAACGAGAGCCCGCGCTGCCACCAATTCCCCGGAATAAACTTAAGCGATACTGCAGCCCCGAACGCCGCGGAGCCCCCGATTTTTACAAGCAACGTCGTCTGGTCATCCATGGATATTCACCAATTTCTTTATTAGTCACCGGGCTTAATAAGCGTGTCGACCAAGTTCGGGAACAGCTCTGTGACGGTGTTGTAATAGGAGATATAGCGCGCGTCGTCGCTCGGAATGGTGCCTTGGTCGGGGAATGACTCAACCGGTTGAGGTCCGCCGAATACCGAGTCAATTTCGGTTTCAGACGCGTCCGTGAATGCGACAAAAATGGATGTTGTCATGTCGTATCCCTTAGAAGATGTAGCCAACGACCGACATGCTAAACTGCGGCGAACCACCGGTGTTCGTCCACGAGTAGTAGATCGTCTGCGCAACCGAAAGCAGTGCGCGCCATACGCTCCCGTTCCCCACGCTGCCGGTCGCGGAACTCGTTGCCACGATGTAGTTGTCATCCGTCCCGCCGCCATCCCCTGCGATGTGGACGAGGAGCGTCGATGCGGCTGAGGACTGCGGGTTCGCATTCCCAAAGACCTGAATCGCATTCGGCGGCACAGCCGACGAGATCGACAGGGCCGTATATGACGCTTGAGGCGTGGTAGAGGAGAGCACCGTCGCAGGAGGGAATGCTATGTGCCGCCCGCGCTGCAATCCTGCCCGGAACTGGTTAGCAGTCGACGTCGTACCCCACACAGACACTAGACACGAAGCCGTGTAGCCGCTCGGCATATTGGCACCGGCGTAGACCTCCGGCGCAGCGGTCGAGGTAGCGTTCGTTGCCAGGAGAGCCCACGTGGTGGTGGTCGGGTTGTAGATGGCGTAAATCGCCACATACCCCAACGCCGGCGCACTGCCGGTGTCCATGCCTCCAGCACCAGAGACGGTCAGATTGATGACTTTGCTGAATCCAGATGTTGCGTAGGCTATGCCACCGGCAAGCGATGTGGCCGCAACAACTCGATCAGCCGTAAGCGTGAAGGATGAGGCCGCAGCCGTATAAGCGCGCGCGTTCACCGCCCCCAAGGCTGAAGCCACTTGCGAGAATTGAACCGCATGGGTGGATGCCGTCGCCGCAGAAATCTGCTGCGCCCCGCCAGTGCATTCAATCAGGATCCACGCCCCGTTTCCGCTATTGACGTTGGATGCAACAACGTACAACAGTGTTGCGATGCCCTTCGCTGATAGCTCCCCGCTTTGCAATGCCGCCAGACCCATGCCAAGAATCGGCTTCGCGGCCAGACCATCAGGGGCGTACGTCGAGGCACCAGTATTGGCATTCGCAATGCTCAGCACCTGGACGAATCCACTTGAAGGGAGCGCCGTCAGTGGTGGCGTGTTTACTGCCGAGTACGCGTTAGCAGAGCCGACATCAACAAGGACCGTCTTGGTCTGTACCAAACGACGAATCGCCGCCACGACCTGTGCATTGTTGGTGCGATCCGCCACGATGCCGCCAGCCGCGAGCACCGCCATCAACTCCTCCTGAATGGCGTTCCATGCGTATGCCGGCATCCGTGTTGCCGGTGTGTTTGTCGCCGGATTCCCACCTGTGGCTTGGCCTGGCGTGCCGGTCGCGGGCGCGGTATCGCCGCTACCTACGGGGACCGTGTACTGCGCAATCAATCGATCCATGTTGATATGGTCAGTTGTAGTTGAACAAGGGAATGGTGTGAGCCGGCGCATATGCCGAAATCTCACACTGGAGAACGTTGTTGTCCCAGGATGCAAATGGCTCGCCAAAAACACTGCCATCGAACGCGAAATAGCGGATCGAATACGAGGGGGCGTTCACTTGCCACGCAAAAGCCCAGTCCGGTCCGTTCAGAGCATCGCCAAATGACGCTTGCCCAAACACGAACGGCGAGAACTGGGTGATCGTGATCGAATAGCCAAGATTCGCCGCGAGCTGCGTGAAGTACGCGATCGACTGCCCACCAACCGCTGCCAGCCGGGCTATTACCTGAGCCCGCCGCGCCTCTACCGTCGGGGATACGCCAGCGCACGGATCGGGCAGTCCAAGCGTTTGCTCCCACTCCGGAAGCAACTCGAATGCCGTACCCGGAAACGCGTCGATCAACAAGTTGTTTGCCCGCGCGGTGTTTTGCGCATAGACCCCGCTCAACCCACGAAGCACCTTCGTCTGAAGTGCATCCGGATCACGCGGCCACACAGCTCCGCGCGGCATGAGCCCTTGAAATGCTTGGAGGTAATCATCCGATGTGAGGACTGGTGCAAGCATCTGGGTCCTCATGGGTAGGTGATGTTTCCGAGCGTTGGAAGCTGCCCAGTGGTATTCGCGATGTTCCCGACGGGGCTCGTGATGACAAAGCCGCTCGTGCTAGGAATGGAACCGATAGCCGAGTTGATATCTGACATGTCAATCGTGCCGCCGGGCACGCCGTTGGTGCGAAACACACCAACGATGGCCGCCGAGATAGCCGACTTCGTTGCATCCGACGCTCCCGTCAAACCAGTGATCGTGAAATTGATCGGATTTGGGATCGGCGAGCAGACGTAGACGAGGGCAGTGACCGGTTGCAACGGGAATATCGCGTTCGCAACGGTGAGCTGATCTCCTGTTGCCGCAATGCCTCTGGACTGATCTCCGGTCGCCACACCGTCTGTGCCCTGCGGAAACCCACCATGCGAGACCTGCGCATCATCGAGCATGACGTAGACGACAACCGTACCGGCACCGAAGCCATTGCGAGTTACCCAGGCACGAGTGATCCCATTCACCCCAAGAGCCCAGGTTGCGTAGTCCCCGACCGCACCGCCCTGCGGCGTGGCTTGGTAGGCGCTCATTACGCGCTCACTGAAGTCGTCCTCGCTTTCAGCATCCGCACCGCCGGTGAACGCCACACCGGCACTCCCGCTGCTCTGAACACCCGGTATTGCGACGCCAAGCGTAATAGCCGTACCCGCATCACAATTTCCCGACGCACCCACTTGATCGGCTTCGAACGAGACATTCGCCACACCATTCGGCTGAACAGTCGCATCCGCCTGTGAGGTATAGGTAACACCATCCCCTCGGGCTCCAGACGTGCCGGCTAGGATGAGCGCTCCGGGAGTTCCGGGGAAAGTCACCACTCCGGACGCCGCACTGGGGGACTTCTGAAACGTATTTCGAAGTGCCCCCCAAGCCGCAAGGTATTCGCCAGTGGCAGTCCACGGGACCGCTTGCTTCGCGATGTAGTCGATGTATCCGTAGTGAAGGTGCGCAAGACCTGCTTGAACCCGCCCAGTGATCTTCAGGTTCGCGAACCGTAGCAGCGGGTCGGACCCCGGCACATTGGACGCAATATCCGTCGCGACCTGCTGTTGAAGCTCAGTGAGCGTTGGTCGTTGATACGGCATCAGTCATTCCCCTGCCAAGCCCACGTAAAGGTGTTAGGCACGATCGCGCCATCCTGTTTAAATGCCGTAATTTGGGCACCCATCTGCCCTCGGGTGATCCACGACACATTGATATCGAAACGGGCAACGACCTTGTCATCGATCATCCATTGGATGGCTTCGACGATGTAGTCGTATGCCCGTTGCAATGTCTCTTTTGTCTGCTTTTCGCGAAACAGCAGCCACAGCCGAGAGCCGATCGGGCCGGAAGCGACGTCATCTCCCCACCAGCCGCGCGGATCTGTCGTGCCGTCAGGGATGATGTCGTCGACATCCGCCATCCGATCAGTGAACAGGCTGATTAGCAGCGCCGTTGTAACGTCGTTTCCAGTTTCAAGCGACGCGCCATCGAGGACCCAATCGCCTCGGTTAGCTGTGGAATCCCAAACGGTCGACGTATCCATTCGCACTAAACAAAAAAGCCTCCGCAAGGGAGGCTTATAGGTCACTGGGTGCAGCAATCACTGCTGCTGATTCGGTGCATCGCTGGTCACGCTGGAACCACCGCCCTGCACGCCCTTCACCGGGTGCGTGTGGAGGTTCGCAATTTGCCGCATCGCCGCGATGGTGTGTGGGTTGCTGGCGGAATTGTCCTGCATGTCCCCGGTCGACTGCACTAGCGGCGCGTCGATTTCTACGCCGCCCGGCGCCACCAGCTTGAACTTGCCCGAACAGTTCCACGTCACGTCCGACGCGTCGTTTACGACAACCGGCTGACCTTTCGCTTCTACGACGATTCCGCCGGAGGCCGTTAAGTAGACTGATTTCCCGTCCTGGCTGTGGAGAATTGTTTCACCGGGGCCGAGATTCTTGGGACGCGACGGCTGGTGGCACGTTCCAATGACAATACCTTTGGTTCGATCTCCGCCGAGGAACGCCACCACACAATCCGAGCCTTCGGGCGGATGCGATGAAAAGCCGAATTCGGCGATTCTCGGGGAGCCGTCTCGCACCTCAGTGGAGCTCAAAGAAATCTGAACGACCTGAACACCACCCGAGTCGTTCACGGCAGAAAGTAAGGCCCTGGCGAACGCTGTCAGAGCACGCCGGATCATCCGTTGCATCGGACCAACATCCAGTTCTCGTGTCATCGTAGGGGCACCGTTCCAACGAGATCCCCATACTGCGGGTAGAGCAATATCGGTTTTGGCTCGAACGCCTCAGGCGGCATGAGCGTCAATTGCGCATGTGTTCCGGATTCGTCGAGGGTGTAGGTAACCTCAGCGATCATCAAGCGCTGTGGAACGGTGCCCGCCTGATCGCCTGATACTTTAAGACTCGGGATCAACACGTCGATCAGCTTGTTCGGCTCCCAGAGGTTCCCATCGACGTCGCGCCAGTTGTCCACGGTGACGTGGATCACCTCCGCACGTCCTCTGCGCCACGCGACTTCCCATAGTGCACGCTGCTTACCGACCTCCCATCCTAGCTCTCCAGCCTCGGCGAAGATGACTCGCTCTCGCCGGCGCGGAACGTTAGGATCGGTGGCGGTGAAATGGGGCGCAGTGATCGAGGTCAGATCCTGCATGTTGTTCGTGCCCGTCAGCAGGGCCGTTACGTGCGAGAAACGCTGATCCATCGAGCGCTCGGCGCTGGCCGCTTCGATATTGACTCCCTCTTGCACGCCGCTCGCCATCGCTTCTGTGCCCGCGCGTGCGAGAACCATGTTGCCTGCGCGATCTTCATAGACAAGTAATGCGCTGTAGCGGGCGGTGCGTTCGACAACCTCATACGTCGACTCGCCGGGGATGATGTTGATCTGTGGAATCATCAAAAGGCCGTCAACGTCGCAACTCACATCAATGCCGTACACCGCCGCGAGCTGCTTCGCCATCGTGAACGCATTGATGTTGCTCATCTGGCCATTCGGCCACACGGCAGCGCAATCGAGCAGGTCCTGACACTTCCCCCTACCGGTCACACGAATGTCGTGAGACTCAGCGGAGATGCTGGGCACAACACGATCCAGATACCCAGTGATTACGCGGTCATTTCCCAGAGCCAAAACACATCGATCACCAGGAACAGCAATCACGTCTTGGGCCTGCCCTGGGTAAAGCTCGGTCATCTCAAGCTCGAAATCTCCGGGGAACCGCTCGATACCGCGAGTCATTCGCAGTCGCGTCCACCCAGAAAGCAATGTGTCATTGAGCTTGAGCGTAATATTGTCGTCGGTCATTGATAGGAGAACAGGAATGTTGAAAACTTCGGCGGTTGCAATATTCGCGCTTTCGGCTTCATTCGGCGCTCGTGCGATGCCCGTGTTTAAAGTTGTAACTGACACCGCCGTAATTTGCGCTACGGCAGCCGATTTGCATGTCGCTACGCTCTCGCCAGGCGCTCCTCTCCCGGCAACATGCAAACAGGTTGAAGCTGGCTTTGCATTTGAAGCGCTCAACCGGAGCGCCGCTTACGACTGGCCCGACGACGTCACGAAGACGGATTTACTTATCTATGGCCGAGAACTAGCTGGTGCTAACGAGTCCGGAGCCCCTAGATACATCAACATCTTGCGAAGCGCCGCCGCGCCGGTCTTAGACCAGCAAGGTCTACCAGTGGAAGCGAAATGCGATTACCCGCACACCTTTGTCACTAACTCACTGCGCGCAGGCCCCGACGGAAAGCTCTATCTGAAGCAAGGCAAGGTCACTATCAAATGTGTGAACGGGGAAATGCGGCAAACCTACCAGCCGCTAAACTAAGTTTCGATAGTCCACAAAAGAAAAAGCCCCGCTGAGAGGGGCTTTATGTTTCTCTGGTATGTTTACCGGCTCCTACACCCTTAACATTCCATACTGGGGAAAACGTGAGTAATTCTAAGAACCCTGTTCCGAATCCGCAGCCAATTAGGCGCGATACACACGACCACAACTCTAAGCGCCCAACGCCGCCGAGCAACCCGCCGAAGCGATAAAGATGAGCGGGCTGGCAATCGCTGCCAGCCTAATCCAATTCAGCCGGTCAGAGATCTTCACATTTCGGTCGATGGCCTGCTGAATTCTGGATTGCATATTCTCCAATTCGAACACCCTGATCTGCTCGAAAGAGTATTGCGATGGCACATTGAGCAAGTTTCCAGGCTCATTATGCAACTGAGGATACTCCCCAATCGTCATGCATCCGCAGATTAGAAGCCCCGCGAGTACTACGATATACGCGGTAAAAGTCAGGGTTCCGATTGATAGCCACGTCCAGTGATGCAATTCCAGCGCCTTTGCCCCGTAAGCTAATCCTCCGCCGATACCAGCAAAGAAAACGGTCAATGTTGTTGTGCATTGCTTCTCGATTGCTTCCGTCGCACTTTGATGAGCTTTGAAATTTTCGACGGCAGCTTTTTCGATCCAATCGATGCGATCTTTTTCCATTACTCTCCGCCCATTCGGTTTGGCAGCCAGTATACGTGGTTATTTCCCCCGGCCACAGAAAGCCCGAAGTTATGTCGCCAGAGCCTTAAAACTCGTCGGACAGAAGGCCGGATGAACCGGGTTCGCCTGTGTCACCAGCTCACCTTCTCTGGCAACGTCCCGGTAAATCCGGTTCGCCAACACCAACGACGGAATCGAGCTCTTGAACTCAAACGCCGTGATCGCCGCGAGGCCCTGTCCCCTTCCATTGAAGTCGTCGACAACAGCTTGTCGCAACGCCCGAAGGGAAGCGTAGACATCGTCTTCACCTTGATCCGCCGCCAACTGAATCTCAGCATCGATCAGGCCAACGACCGTATCGCGCACGCTGACCGAATCGTCGACCGATGCAGGCTGATAAGTCGTCGAAGTGGTCGCGATCTGCGCGATCGCCGCGCGGCGCAGTAGTGCCCCCGTCGCACTACTCATCGTTGCCTGTGCGGCAGCAATCGGCGACCCCGGAGCAACTACGGGCGGCGTGTAGTTGGCCAAGGGGGTGAGCAATCGAATCGCATCGGCTGGCGACGCCGCAGTGGCAGCGGTAGCCGCCATCAGTCCCTGTGCCGCGTTGCTAAACGAAGTGGGATCTACCCCGGCATTTATAGCCGCTGCTGTCAGCGCCGCCCCTGCCGCCGCGACAGCAGCAACGTTCTGTGTGTCCTGTGCAAGTAGGCTCGCGACAGTCGCCGACTTCGGCGACTTACCGTTCGACCCCGCATAGCCAGAGTTACCACCGCCAAAGAGCCGTCCAAAATTCCCGGCCAGCGTCGATATCGAATTGAAGAACCGGCGCACGCTATGGATCAGGCCGTTCACCATCTGATAAAAGCCCACCGCTACGCTGATCGCCGCCTTGATCACTGCGACACCGGCCTTGATCGCGTCGAGTGTGTTGCTGATGAAACTGAGCAGCGATGATGCATTGAGCGATGAGGCCGCACCGGTCACAGCGTCCTTGGTCGCCGATTGCGCACTCGGATAGAGTCGATCACCGCCGAGGATGAACGTCATGCGTAACTCAACAACGCGACCGCGATCCCATGACGTTCCGATCTCGACTTCGGTGCAATTCGCCTTGATCTCACCCCATGTGGGGTGGACAAGCTTCCCGATACCCGGCGGTTTCGTGTTGTTGACGGAGCCGCCGCGAATCACATTCAGCAGGTTGATCTTCTGCGTGGTGACGTCCCCGCCACCGTAGATCAGGCTGTTCTCGACGAGAAAACCGGTGATCTGCAGGACATTCGTCTTCAGCCCGTTGTCCTCGATCCATGGGCGCGTCTCCTTTTTCGGGTAGGAGTGCACGACCACGTTCCGCCCGAACACGCCACTCTCCGATACAACAGCGAACGGCACACCGTTATAGCTAGCCTTGCGCAGTTTGCTCGCGTAGTCGCCGCTGCCGAATAGGCTCATCAAGTTCTGCGCTGACGAGGCAATTCCCTTGGCGGCGGACGCCACGCCGCCGATACTCCCGGCGACATTCACCACATCAGCTACGCTCACGCCATTTCTCCGATTGCTCGATTACCGATGCTTGCCGTCGCAGTAGCATTACCTTGCGACCGAACCTTCGCCGTTGCGGGACGGCCGTCCTGATGGATAACCACGTCCACATGGACTCGTCCCGCATCGGCAGTCACAGCCGGCGGAGACTGCCCCGGCAAATTGGCAGCAGCGATGCGCGGAGAATTACCGTAGAGGCCAGTACCGCCCATTCGGGCTTGCACCTGATCTACGTAATTCCGCGTCTCTTTGGGAGCGTTCTCAATGCCCTTGCGCTGCAAATTGCCTTGCCCCCAGTTATATCCAGCAAGCGCCTTGCTCAAATCGCCGTCGTTCTGCTTGAGCAGATCCCGATACATCTGGGCAGCGGCCGTGGCTGACTTGGTCAAGTCATTCGGATCGTCTAGCCCGTACTGCCTGGCCGTGGCATCCATGAACTGGAAATGCCCCTTTGCGCCGGCAGGCGACAGCATGTTAGTGCCGCGCCCCGATTCCTGCGCCCAAACGCTGTCCAAAAGACCGCTCGGCAAGCCATATTGAGACTCAAGCCGCGAAAACAGCGCCGATGATTCCGCTGTGGGCTTTCCGCCGCCGGGCCACGGTTGCCCAGGTTTCGCGCGGCGAGATGCAAGATACTCGTCCTCCCCTGAGTTGAGCCCCTCAGAGTGGGTCAGGAGCCAGAGCGGAAGCCCAAGCTTCGCCGCGAAGGGAAACAACCTTGACAGCAAGCCTTTGCCAGCGGCCCCGGCAGCCCCACCAGAACCCGCTGCCGCAGCCCCTGCGGCATCAGCCGCCACCTTCGCTTTTCCAAGCTTCGCCAGTGCGCCGATCGCAAGCGGCACGGTAACCATGGCCAACTGAGTAAGACCCGAAGCAATCGTTGCGATTCCAGCAATTGGTCCCGCAAACGTTATGCCAGCAATGATGATGGCGATTCCCTTGACACCACCAAGCGCGTCAACGAAGCCTGCAATTTGCCGCGCCTTTTTATCCCAATCGACCTGCTCTAACCACTTGGCAAAGCGCTCAACGTACTCCGCAACCTTGGTCGCGACGATACTTCCGTACTGTTCAACCAGGCGTTGCACGACGCCAATTACTCGTTCCAGGGCCGGTGCCATCGCCTCACCGAACGAGTACTTCAGCTTCGTCCCGGAGGCTTCCAGCTTGAGCATTTGCTCGTTATATGCCGCTGCGCGTTTGAGTTGTTCGTCGCCGAGCACCAACCCCATGCTCTTCGCCTTTTCAACGAACGCGTCAATGCCCGATTCTCCCTTCTGGAGCATGGGGAGCAGCGACCCAACACCGAAAACGTCAGCGATTAAAGCCTGCGTCTGAACGTTGCCCTTTTGCTTCACGATCGCATTGGCGACGTCCTTGAGAGCGCGCGTCGCATCGACAGCCCCGTCCTTCGTTCGGTGCAGGCTGATGCCGAACTTCTGCATCATCACGAAAGCGTCTTGATTCCGACCGTAGGTGGCATCCTCGATGGTCTTGCCGAGCGACTTAAGCGAGCCTGTCATCTCGTCGGCCGAAAGACCCGCAAGCTTTGCGGCGCCACGGTATGCCTGAAGGTCCACCGTCGAGACGCCGATGGCAGCAGACGTCTTCAAAACCTCTGCACCCATCTTGCCCCACTCGTTCGTCATCAGTGCAATGCCTGCGATCGATCCGAGGCCAGCAATGCCCGCCAGCGGGGCGACGATACCTAGCAGGCTCCGGCTAGCGTCGGCCGCCGCATACCCAATGCGTCGAATGCCACGTGCGACTTTGGTTACACCGGTTTCATCGCCCAACGCCTTCAACGATCGGCCGACGTCGGCGAACGGCTTCCGAAGTGTTGCCGCCGCCTCGTTCATCTTCTTCGACGACGCCGTCACACGGTCTATCGGCTTCGTGATGCGCTGCATCGACGCTTCGATGCGCTTCGCCACCGCCGACGCCCTATCGGCCGCCGTGATGGTGATCTGATACGCGTTACCTGCCATCAGTCCTCCACCTCGGCTTGACGAATGCGTTTAGCCTGATCTCTCCACCAGGCTAGTTTTGAAAGCGATAGTCGCTCAGCTTCGAGCGGCCCCCAACGGAAGAAGTACGTTACGTCGGCGATTACGTCGCCGACGCCGTCGGGCCATCGTCGGTAAAACCCGCGAGATACTCGTTCGCCTCCGCGAAGTCACGTTGGCTGAGCTTCTCGACGGCCGACTTCGGGAGTCCGGATACCAGGTGAATCAAGGTGATCCCGATGCCGATGTTCGAGCCGCCGGTGGACGTAGCCTTATCCAGCTCCCCGGCAGTCGGCTCACGAAGTGGGAGCTTGTCGTAAACGACTTCGCTTTCACCGCTGCCGAGCTTTACCGGCTTACGGAGGGGGATGGTTTTTTCGTCGGGTTGATTCATGTTCAGCTCGTGGTTTCGGAAACTTGGGGGCCTTCCCACTTGACTTCGATCGTGGCATCCGTGGATTTGACCGTCTGGTCTTCCACCGTCCACATGTTCCGGCCGATGATGGTTTTTCCGTTCGCAAGTTGCGCGACGACGGTGACGTTGTCCATTGCGTTCAGGTCTGCCACCGTGAGGTTGCCGGCATCGCGAAGACTCGCCGAAATGGAGCCAGGGCGCTTTTTCTCGCTGAAACCGTGAACGCCGTCTTGGCCGGACAGGGTTTCGCGCGTCACCGACGACGGGTTGTATTCGAAGTCCCCCACCAGCAAGTAATTCGTCCCATCGACGGTGATGCTGGCGGTCCCGGCCAGGCGATTCGGATTACCTGCCATGAGGTATCTCCTAAATAGAAAAAGGTGCCACTAGGGCACCGGGAGTCAGTTGGGTTAGCTCAAGCGGAATTGCATGAGCAGCGCGAAGACGCGCAATTGCGCGATCAACACTGCCGGGTAGATCACGTCCACTCGGTTCGGATTGGTGCTGTTCTGCTGGACGATAAGGCCCTGGGCGAACACCGCGCTTTGTTGCACGAAGCCGTCGTATTCGAGCTGTTGGTACTGAGCAATCAAATCCGCCTTGATGATCGCGGGCGTCACAATCGACGACCCCGGAGCGAACCGCGTCCCATCCGCCGCCAGCTTCATACGTGCATACTTGCTCGTAACAACCGAGCGAAGAGCGCGTAGGACGTAAGCCAGCGTGTAGAGCGTCTCGACTTCGAGATAGCTGTTGTCCGGCTGGCCGAAGCTGTTCAGTTGGTAGGTCGTGATCAGGTTTTCGATAGCCACCGTGCCGTCGCTGGCAACGGTGAACGTCGAAATGCCATCCCACAGCAGCGTGTTCCGGTCTCCCAACGCAAAGCGCGAAGCCAGTGGCGGTGCGAGGAAGCTGGAGAGAGCGAGCGTCTGTACGGGCCGCGCGGGATCGGCCCGCACCGACGTTGCGACGGTGCCAGCGAGATCGGCGGCGAGGACCCATGCAGGCGTCGGCGAATCGTTGAAACCCATCACCGAGACATGCTCGTCGTTGCGGCCATTACCGAAAGTCGTCAGTGCGCCGAGGGTTCCACGGTAACCACAGAATGCATGGCCATAGATCTGCTTGCTCCAACTCCACCGGCCAGTCGTCGAACTGAGGAACGCCTTCATGGCATCGAGCGAGTTCGCGTCCGTGTACGGGAAGGCGATGAAATCGAACTCTTGGTCGAGCAAATTCGCAAACGCCGTCGTCAGAGCGGGGTTGACGGCTCCGCCGGACATCTGCGTGATCGTCAATGCGAGGCCTGTCGGCATCACTTCCCCGCTCGCAGCCCCCCGATAGTTCAGCCGGATGTCGATATCGTTGCCTGCCAAGCCCTTATTCTTCGCAGTCACCGTGACGGTAGAGGTCGAGGCGGTAGCCGTGACCGGCAGGTCGGACTGCGCGTTGATCGCCGCTGCAAGTGCCGTTGCGACCTGTGCGGCTGACTGAGTGGCCGTGACCGTCAAGGTCACCGGAGGTACGCCGCTGATGCCCGCGATGTAGAGGTATATCACGCCCGTTGCCGTAGGGGCAGAGGTAACCGCAATGCTGCCCGACGCCGCTACGGCACTCCCATCATCTGCGAGCGGCAAGTACCAGACTTCACCAAACGGATCGGCCTGCCGGTACGCAGCCGTCATCAGGGCGAGCATCGAGCCGGCACCGCCGATCGATTTCGCCTCAGTCGCACCTTGCGAGATTTGCGGAACGCCCGGCGTCCCCGTCCCTGCGGACGTGATCTGCCCGATGATCAACGCGCGTTGCGTCGATGCGCCGCTGTTCGCTTGGCTGTTGTCAAGCTCCGCATGAAACAGAGGCACCCGCAGATTTGCGGGAATGTTCTTAAAGGGAACTGTCACTTGGCGTTCTCCAAAACAAAAACCCCGCCGAGGCGGGGTCGTTGTTCAAATCGTTTGGTGATTCAGGCGCTTTTGGAGGTCTTCGCCGACGAAGGCTCAGGTGTCTCTGCGCTCACGCGAATGGCGTCGCCGTCATTGACGCGCCGGACCCAATACAGGTCGAAGTCCCCCACCTCCTGGCCGGATTCGGGGATGAATTGTTTCGTCTCGGGATCACGAAGCTTGATCCCGGGTGCAGGCTTGATGAACATCGCCGCTCCTTAGCTTTGGGGGTGAATGATGATTCCGGGCTGCGGGGTCCCGTCGGGGACCGACACGGCAATCTGCACCTCGTTGATCGGCACCGTGGGGATCGGGAAAAAGTCCTCGGGGCCTTGGTAGAACTTGACTTCGACGTGCATCACCAACTCGGCCATCGGGACCTCGCCGTCCGACGAGGTCGATATCTCGGAGTCGATCGATACAAACTGTTCGATTCGAGATGCCCCCGAGGAATCGTTCCAGATGAGTGGGTTGTTGATAAGTGTGGCCTCGATCTGCGCCTTCAGCCTCTCGGCTGTCGCAAGCGCGATCGCAGATCCTTCATCCCCGACCAAAGCGCTCGAAACTGTCCTGCCAACGACTTGCAGCGTCGTGTAGACGTCATATCCCGGCTGAAACGGCCCCTGCGACTCCTTGCGCTCCTTTGGGGCTCGCACCAAGACGCACGGGTAAGCGTCGGCCTGAGTCGGCCAATCGAACGGCGAGAACACCGATTGCCCGGCATCAGTCGCCCCTTTGAGCGCCTGAACGAACAGAGCTCGAATATCCGCAGAGGTCGTCATGCGGTCCCCATCTTGCTCAAGATCAACTTAGCGCCGCCGTGGCTATCGACACGCACGTCTTTCACGACGTATGACGCGCCGGTGCTCTCGACCGTCAACTGGTCGTTTTGCGCTGGTAGAACCTTGAACTGGGACAACTGAACGCCGAGCACGGCCTGCACGGTTGAAATTTCGACTGACGCATCAGAAAAGAGCATCTCTTTCTGATAAGCGTCGTCGAACACACCGCCGATGGTCAGCGGCGCGCCGGTGTGAGGCCGATACTGCACCGGCTCACCAAACACCCCCATCAGCGGACCGAGCACTTCGGCATCCCAGTCGATCACGATTCCACCTTGACCGTCGGACCTTCAGACGGAGTGAAAACTGGGCCATCACCACGCGCGGGCTCGGCTTCTCCGGGAGTCGTCAAATAGCCGATTCGCCGGAGGTGAGCGACTTCTGACGCCGGGAGTTGGACCTCGTCTCCTGGGCCGTACCGTTTGCCGTCAACATTGAGGGTGCGGCCGCGCGCGACGGTGGCGCGCGTGGCCTTCGATTCGGCCGCCATTAGCCAACCACCGGATCACACACGTTCGCGGCCAAGCTCGCGTTGACGCGACTCGGGATGATAATCGGCGACGACTGCATCAGAATGTAGCGCTGGGCCGGATCCTGCTCGACCCAAGTCTTCGGCGCATACGGCAGTGCCTGATAGTTGAACGCCGGGTCGAGGACCGTACCGAATGCACGCGTGCCCATGAGGTCAGCGCCAGACATCACGACCGTACCGTCAACCAGCATCGGTTGTTCCTTGTTGTTGTCGTCGACGTACCAGTCGTTGTAGACCCACAGGTCATATTGACCCCAGCGCCCCTTGTACACGGCTCCGCGTTGAATCTGCGCGCCGACATTGATCGTGTTGCCTTGACCGCCGTTGCCCGGATACCAGATCGTCGCCTTCACGACCGGATCAAGGATGAACCCGTTCCATGCGCTCGTCGTGAAAACGAGGTCAGTGGCCACGCCGCCCGACTCCTTGAGCATCGTGTGCTGCCACGTCTCGATGTCTCGCGATGGGTTGGCCGTACCGGCCGCAATGTTCGCGGGCGTCCATTTGGTGCTGCCCGCATTTGCAACGGACAAATCGGCGGCGCGACCAAAATCGACGATCACCGTCGGGAAGCCTTCGCCGGAAATGGTCACCGAGCCACCGACCAGCGCTTGAGCGGCCATCCATTCGAGGCGGCGGTCGATCATATCGACTTGATCTTCCATCTCGAACGTCAGATTCGCCATTTCGCGCTCACCGGCGTTCATGTCACCACCGATACGCTCGCCGATCATGCGACGAACCGGCTTTCGCAGATCCGGCGCGCGCTTGTCCTTAATGTAGGCCGGCTTGAACGTGTTCGTCTGATAGCGACGTTGCTCGACCAGCTTGCCTTCGACAAGCGGCGAGACGAACGGCGACATGCGACGCTTACCGACGTCTACGTCGATCGAGACGAACTCCGTGTCGGACGTGACGACGTTCGGGAAGAACTTGTCGAGCAAGAACTTCTGCGACTTCTTAAGGTTGGGCACCATCGCGATAAGCACGTTGGTGTCGTAAATCAGGTTTCCGGTCATGTGGATGCTCCCTGCGTTTCTCGAAGGCCGTAAACGAAAAAACCCGGCCGAAGCCGGGTTTCAGTCGCCGTAGGTAGTTGGGTCAGGTCGGGTCCGCAGCGGAAACCGAGTTTTTGATAAAGATGCCAAGGGGCCGGAGCGCCTTGTTGGCAGCGGGAAGCGTGATGCCCGTGCCAAGGATCAGGGCATTGCCGTTCACCTCGGCCATCAGATACACGCCGCCGGTGACATCGCCTGCACTGGCATCCGAGTCGTCTGCGAGAATGGCCGCGGGAGTCTGGCTGCCGTCAGTGGATGCAGAAAGAGCTTGCGTGTATTTGCCGCTGGCAGTAATCACGCCCATCACCGTTCCCCGCTTGAAAGCGCCGCCCGTGATGGTCACTGAATCGGTGACAAGCTTGAGATTGCCCGCGATCAACTGATCGGGAACGTAAGTTTCTGCGGAGATTCCCGGCTGTTGCGGGTTGTCCCCGATGGTGCTGACGTTGAGAGTCATGAGGTTGGCTCCTTATCGGGGAGAGGATTAGGCTTTTTCGCCACGCGCCTTGGCGGCGGCGGCAATAGCTTTGGCCGCGATCGCGCGCGGGTCGCTCGCGTTCGGGGCATCGGCTTGCGGCGTCGCGATCGGCGGTTGGACCGACGACATCAGCGAGCTGAGGCGAGAGCCGCGAGCTTGGGGTCGGTCGAGGTCAACCGCACCCAATGCAGCGATTGCCTGGTGCGCGGTCATGCTGGTGTCAAACGCGAACACGGCAGCTTGATTCACACGACCCGCCTTGACGCCGGCCGCGATGATTCGAGCGCAGCGGACTCGCTCGCGCTGACGAGCGCCCTTGGCGCGCCCTGCTCGCTTGCCCTCTTCCTTGTCGTCTTGCTTGTCGTCGTCGGCACCGTCTTCCATGTCCGCGTCGTCGTCCTCATCGTCCGCACCCGGTTTGCTCTTGTCCTCTTCGGCACGACGCGCGGCTTCCTCCTCTTTGTCCATCTCGTCCATGCGCTTGGCATAGTCTTCGTCGGACTCATCTGGCTTCTGCTTGCGCTCGTCATCGTCGCCTTCTTCGGCGCGTGCGGCTCGCTGGCCGGCAATGCCAAGGCCAAGGTAGTGGGCAAACGGCATCGCCGCCGCCAGCTTCGAGAGCTTCGGGTTCTTCATTTGATCCTTCCTGGAATGATGGGTCTAGGCCTTGTTGATCTCGGCCATCAAGGCCCGAAACGCGGCATCAGGCGCCGCCACTTCGTCCGCCAGTCCTAGCGCGACACCCTTGTCGCCCATAAACGTAGCGGCTTGCGTATCCCGAACCGTGGCGGCTGAGATATTCCGGTTGCGGGCAACTGTTTCGACGAACAGTTCACCCATCGTGTCGATGTCTGCCTGAAAGCGCGCAAGCGCCTCCTCGGACAGTGGGATCTCGGCATGACCGTCAGCCTTGCGGTCACCGTATGTGATGAACGTCACCTTGACGCCAGATGCGCTAAGCGCCTGCGAGAAGTCAACGTGGGCACAGATCACCCCAATGCTCCCTACACCACCGGTGCGAGGCACAATGATGCGGTCCGCAGCGCTAGCTACCGCGTAGGCTGCAGAGTAGGCCGACTCGTTGAGAATCGCCCAAATTGGCTTCCGGCCACGGACCTCATAGATCGTGTCGACCAAATCGAAGCATCCGGCGACTTCCCCACCCGGCGAATCGACGTCGAGAATGACGGCGCTGACATCTGGATCGTCCATCGCCATCAGTAGATTTTGGCGGATGCCGTCATAGCCCGTCATGCCGGAGTAGGGCCGAAGACTGCCGAGTTTCTGGACAAGCGTGCCCTGAACCTCGATTACAGCCGCGCCAGCGACATTGTCGTAACCGCCGCGAGGGTTTCGACCCGGCTCAGCGTATCCATACTCGTCATCTTCCATGGCCATCGGAATAATCGACGAGCCGTCGAGGCGGAGCATCTGAGAAACACCGAGTCGGTCGGCCAACGCCGCGATGACAATTTCCGCCTTACGGGGATGGATTGCCACCGGGGTGTTGAACATCCGTTGCGCTAAGCGCGGGAGAATTTGGTTCATGCGGCTTTCGGTTCCTCCGGCGGTTCGCCGGCTTTGGTTACGTCGTCGCCTGCAACCCACTTGGGCGGCGGAAGTCCGAGGTCCCTGAATTTCTGAGCTTCGACGGCCTTCCGTTCAAGAACTTCCCGCCAGTCGGTGCCGGCCAGTTCCGAGCATTCGTCTTCCAGCGTTGAGAGACTGGCGTCCAAGCCCATGATTGCGCCTTGGCGCTCCTTCGTGGGATCGACATAGCCTCTTCCCGGCCCCATCCATTTCGCACGCGCGTATGCGCCACGACACTCGATAAAGTCGGGAACGTTTCCACTGGGAAGCGGCAGATCGTCGACTTCCATCGATTCCTCTACAAAAGCACCGGCGATCGGTTGCGCGAATCCCTGAGCAAAATTGAAACGCCGGCGCTGGAACGTTTTCCACGCTTCGAGCATTGCAGCTCGATACGACGAGTAGTTCACATCCGACCAGTTCTGACTGATCTGCTGCGTCGAAACCCCCGCGCCAGCGGCCACGTTGCGAAGCATGGCCGACTCAAATGCCTCGAAATTTCCGTTAGGGCGTGCGGCGGCGACCGTTTCTATGCTTTCACCTGGGTAGAGCGACGTCAGTTGAGCGCCGCCCAAGCGGATGCGACGCTCCGCGTGAAATTCGGCGCGGCCATCCTGATATGCGCCCAACTTTCCGTCTCCAAGGCTTTCCTCGACGAACTCCTGGTCGAACGGGCTGGTGATGTATGCGCCGAAAATCGCATTGATGATCGACGCATCAAGTTCGACACCGTCATACTTGATCAACATCTTCAGCCGTTGCAGCACTGGCGTCAGAATGCCGGCACCGCCGCGATGCTGACCAGCGCGATCCGCCGTGAAGTTATGCACAACAATGGGCCGCCCCCAGTTGGTCTCACGGGGGATTAGGTCCCAATGGACTGAATCACCGGCACTGAACCAATCGCCCTGGTGCGCACGCCGGATGTAGTACCCAACGGCAGCGCCGTAGTCGTCGACCTTTACTCCCCCGCGTTGATCTTGTTGATCAAAACGCAGTTGGGGATTCGACAGCCGGTCGGGATCGACCAACATCACCGTAGTGGCATAGCGAGCGCGCCCTGGGCCGACACGCTCTGGCAGCCAGAGGATCTGCGCAAGCGAATCGCCGTCGATCAGTTCATGACGGAACGCCACGGCCATGATCTGGGCGATGGTCAGGTTGCGCTGGGCATCACAGTAACGCCCCGGGTCGTTCGCCCAAGTGCGCCAGTGCGCCTCAAGCGCCTGACCATATTCTTCGGCCCACATGTGGTCGAACGCCTTGTTACCACTAAAGGCCTGAAGCGCCCGATAATCCGGCTTAAAAATCGGTCGGAAGTTTGCCCCGATGACGGTATCAAGCGTGCGCGTAACTGCCGCAGACGCCCATCCATCATTTCGAACCAGATCACGTACGCGCGAGACAATCCGATCCCGGTACATGTTGAGTTCGCCATCAGGCGACCACAAGTACGGGTTCCAGTCAGCGACGTGATCGCCACGAATGTCCGCAGCGTCATACGGCGTACGCGAGCCGCCCGTCAACATACGGGCACGACTTGGTCGCAGCGGCGCGCCATCCACACCGACAATCGACACTTGGTTTTGCATTATCGATATACGAAGCGAAAGGAGCGGCGAGCCCGAGGAATGATGCCGAGCTGCTGCTGAAGTTGTCGAATAAGTGCCGTCAATGCTGCGATGTCAGCCTGCTGATAGGTGACGGACTTGGTTCCGTCGCCCTGCGCATAGCTGAACGAAACGCCCTTCTGCCCCGACTGCAACTGGATCAATGCGGCCTGAGCATTAGCGAGCGCCTGCTGCACCGCAGCCGTTGGCATGCCGGCAAAGATTGAGGTATTGGGGTTGAACACGTGTGGATTCCTACTATGCGAGTCGGCTGACCCGCGTCTTCTTGGACGGCTCAGTCACGATGACCCGAGGCCCCCTCTCTTTTGGACGCGGCGCCGGCGCCGTAACATCTAGGGACACTTCTTGAACAGCCAGTGAGGGCGCGTCATCAACGACTCGGATGAGGCCATCGCCGTTCAAGACGACCTCGTCGGCCCGCTTGTTCAGCTTGAGTCCGAAATACAGCAAGCCGCACAACGCGCCATAGGCATACACACGGCAATCGAGCGCCTCGTTCGCGCGGCCAGACGGAAGATCCCAAACACGGTACTTCTGACCACCTGAGAACTTGACGATCAACCGTTCGGACGTGAGCTGCGCAAAGTAATTGATGTCGCGGTCCGCCGGAAAATGCATATACCCCGGCCCGGCCTGTTCAAGATGCAATCGCGAACGAACCACGTCTTTCGCGGTGTTCACGCCAAGAATCACGGGGCGGAAGGTCGCCTTTGTTCGCCGACTCGGCTTCTTGGTCGGCCAAACAGGGCTTCGCTTACCACCCACCGCACGCTCACCTGCGATTGCCCAAATGCGACGGCCGAGCCGCGCCTTGGAGAAGTCGTAGACTTTCTGCGTATGGTGTCCACCAGAATCGATACATACGGCCATGGCTTCAAAGCCGCGGCCGTCGGCCCGGTACCAGATGCGCTTGAGAAATGCGTCGAGGCGATCCCACGGATCGGGGGTTTCCATATCGCCCTCGATCACCTCATAGGCGATCGACCAGCTTTCCTCGTTGCGGCCCCAGCCGACGACCTCGACCTCAAACCGGTAATCCTGGGTGTCCACACCGATCGTGATCACCGCGACGCCATCCGGAACTTCTGCCGGCCACACCTCGCACCGAGAGACAAGCTTGTCTTCCTTCAGGGCTCGGTCGCCGTGATCCTCGTAGGTTTCACCAAGCACCAGGTTGATGAACGTCTGCCGCATCAGCGGATCGTTCTTCACCTCAAGCCACTCTTCGACCAGCTTCGGCCACGCCGCATTGGCGAATAGGCTGTAGCCGGCCCAGATGTGAAACCCTGCATGGCCGCTGAACGGCTTGGATGCACGCCACTCGCCCCGCTCGATCATTTCGGGTTTGTCCACGTCGTAAATGACGCATCCGTTGTGTCGGCACACGTAGTGCGTCGTCGCAGGCAATCCGTTGCCGTCCTCGTCCTTGTCCCATTTGATGCCATGGGGCGTATCAGGACCACCCCATTCCAGCACCTGGAACTCACCACAATGCGGACAAGGGACGTAATAGCGACGCTGGTCGCTCTTCGCAAAGCTCTTCTCGATCCTGCTGTCCCCTTTTACCGTCGGGGTGCTACCGAGGATGATCTTTCGGTTCCAAAACGATTCCGTGCGCTTGATGCCCAGTTTGATCTGGTCGCCCTCCTTGCCAGCGCCCATGACTGGGTAACCGTCGACCTCGTCAAACTCGACGATCCGCGCGGTAATGCGCCGAAATCCGCCTGGGCTGTTTGCGCCGACGAACGAGATCGAAGCGCCGTTGCGAAACATCCGTTTCTGGATTTTCTGCTTGGAATCCTTCTTTTTCAGGTCACCGACGATCTCCGCGAGCACTGGCGTGTCGCGAAGCATCGGCTCGATTTCGGTAACGCTATAGTCCTCGGCGTCTTCGACGCGAGGCTGCACGACCAACATCGGCGACGGATCCTGATGGATGTAGTAGCCGGCCACATGGTCGAGAATCTTGGTGTATCCGACGCGCGCAGACTTCTGCACGGTCACCATCTCCACAGACGGATCCGTGATCGCATCCATAATCCCGTTCTGATACGGGAAAGCATGGAATTTCCCTGTCTGTGCGCTCGTTTCGCGCGACAGGCGCCCATACTCATTCGCCCATTGGCTGAGCGTCAGTTTTGGCGGTGGTTGAATGTTGCGCCGGCGTGCCGCCAGCAATTCGCGTTTGAGTGATTCAAACCCGACAGCGTAGCGCCGCTGGTTAGGCTGCGCCCCCATCTCCATCTCGGGTCAACTCCTCAAGCGCTTCGACAATGATGCTGCGCAGAACATCCTGCACCTCTTGAACCGTCTTCAGCCGTTGTATGCGCGGCGCGTGCTCCGACGGGATGGCCAGCAATTTCGTGCGAACCTTGGCGTACTCGTCGCCAACCGCTCGACTTACGTCCGCTACAGCAACGACCTGGCCTGACTGCCGGTCATATTCGAGCTGCGTCTGGAGGGCGAGATAGTTTTCCTTGACGCGCCTCGCTTCGTCAAAATCCATGTCGGCACCGGTCGCGACAAGCAACCTCACGGCGGCCTCGGCCGGCGTCTCGTCATCGCCGATTGTTACCTTTGCGCGCCGGGTAACAGGTTTCGGCTTGGCAGCGGAATTGTTACCCTGCGACCTTTGGGTAACACCTTGGGTAACAGTTTCCGCTCCGTCCCGGCGATACTTTTTCAGCATCGCATTTGAGGCGTCGACGTCCACCTCATCTCCTGCAAACACAAGCCAGCCGCGCTCCTTCCATTTTGTGACCGTCTTGCGACTGACGCCGTGAAGGGCTGCGAACTCGCTCTGTTTCATGTGCGATCTGTTACCTGTTACCCAAATTTGAAAAGTTTGCAGCTAGACGAAACTCGCGAGTCTTCGCTCCCGCCCTGCGGTCCCTTCCAAGAGGGACCCGCTCATTTCTTGGGCAGACCATCCGGCGATGACGCTACCGACGACGGGCGGCGACGAACGCCAGTTCGTGCCGAAGGATCTGCGGAAATTTCTGCCGGATCTTAGCCATGACAGCCTTCTCAACGGCGTCGTTCGCAAGCGATTGAGGTATCGAGGGGCCGAACAACTCTTTGATTGGCAACCCTGATCTCATGACCTTTCCATTGCGAACGACTTTCTTATGGCCGCGGCCCGTGCGCTCGAACACGCCTTTGTGACCATTGGGCATGCTCGCGATGAAAGCGTGCTTGAGCACCTTTCTTCCCGACTTCACTTGAACGCTTACACCGCCCCTTCCTTGCCGTGCGCCATAGTTGATCAAGCCAATCGGTCGACCAGTCGCGCGGAGTGTGACGACAAGATTCGCCGCGGTTGCTCGCTTTATCGAAAACGATTTCTTGATGGCGCTGGCTTTGATGTTGTAACCAACGCCGCGCACTTCCTTCGATGCCTCTGTTCTGGCCTGTGTCGCTGTCTTGTTCAGCGCCCGCACTACCGCCTTCTTCTCCTCCCCTAGGTAGCGAGACATGTCAGCCGAAATTCCACGAAGATCCGACCGAACATTCAATGCCATCATCTGGGATTTAGAGAAAAAATGCCGCACCACCGAGGCGATGCGGGCAAACGCCGTGAGGCGAGGAGGAGGTCACGCATTTCATCGAAGCGGACAACCCGTGATCGCTCGGATCCGCTCGGCCAGCCTCGCCGGCAGTCTTCCGCTTCGATGAAATGGCAACAAAAAAGCCCGCACAATTTGCACTGTGCGGGCTTTGGAGGCAATGATTCAGCCTTTCCGAAATGATACGTTTTTTGCGGTTTTTGTATAGCACTAAGATGTATAGCGTGGGGCTATACATCTTAGTTCTTTACATTTCCGGATTAATGAACTAGTGGGTGCTATGCGGTCTCGACCATACGCTCGTACGCTCGATATGCTTGCTCACGAAATGACTCGACACGTTTATAGAAGGCGCTGCGGGAGATGCCCATCTCCGATGCGACAACCTTGATGTTTTTCACGCGATGGATGTAGTACAGATAGAACGTTTGCTTCTCAACGCTTTCCGGTAGCGCAAGCACGGCCAAGTTGAAGAAACTCAACGTCGACGAACAAATAGCATCAGGCACTTCACCAATTTTACGCGGCACGAGGCGCGCCAGAATATTCAGAGGAACTGGTGGTGCAAATAGACGTCTCGAACGATGCCACGCTGCCCAATCCTCGCAAAGCGCATTGAGGTCGCGTTTTGCGGTCATGCCCTGTCCTTGTAAAGCGAGCACCGCCGCATGTTCTTCATTCCGGGCTTGGTCTGCTCCTTGGCGCAATACTCCAGTCCCCATAGCGTCAGCTTGTGTAAGCAGCCCTTGCATGTTTTGCTCTCCTCAATTTCAATGACTTTTGCAGGATCCTGATAAAAGTGCGAAGGCAGCGTCGCCATCAGGCCACCTCAATTGAGAGCTTTGCAGCACGCTTCGGCTCCCACTCGCGATACGCGGCACGCCAAACGCTGAACCTCTCGGCTCGCGGCGCTGATCCCTGATCAAGCCAGACATGACATGCCAGACATCCTGGCACTGTGAACTCGTCGCGCGCTTTGATCCCCATACCCTTGCCGTGCTGCTGCTCGTTGGAGTGGCATGGGACGACGGTATCTGATGCCGGAATGCAGATGCCGGGTACCCGCAGGTAACACTGCTCGCCGCGACAGGCGGCCAGCATTCGCTTGTCGTGCCCCGCCCGCTTCTTCTTGGCTTTGCGCTTGAACGTCGAGCCGCGAAGGACTGCGCTACCACTGAACGGGCTGAACGCACATCCAACCTTGCGCTTGAATCCTGATCGTCTCAGCGGCGTACGGCGCATCATCGAACCATCTCCGCGAGTTCGCGGAATGTCGCGTTGGCGGCACCGTAACCTTCGAGCGGCGCCCACCGAGGGCGATACGGCGCCGTCGCCGTGGTCGGCACGCAGGTGTAGTCCAGCTGCCGCGATGCACGCTTCGTCATCGCCAAGCGGAATCTGCGCTTCTCGTTGAGAGTGCTCATATCGAGCAAACCCTCGCCAACAAGCAGCATGCAAGTGTCGCGAGTCTGGCGGTTCGCATATCCCGTCAACGCCGACAGCGTTTCAACGCAATACCAAAGGCCGCGATCCATGCACTCAAGGATGTCGTGCTTCATTTGATCTCCACGATACTCAATCCCTTCAACGCCATCAGATGGCGCTTGATCCGATATTCCGGCGTGATCACACCTTTCACGTCTTCGATCAGGGTTTCATCACCACGCTCATATACAAAGTCAGCGACGTAACGAAGCGGTGGGACTTTCCGTCCGTTGATCACAACTCCAGGTGCCAGTACGTAGACAACCTGGCGCTCAAGCGCGCAAATATCGCCTCGTTCCTGCATCGCCAGCAGTTGAGACCACCGGCGCGCCTCAGCTCGGCTGTCAAACCTAATGCCGTCGACTTCGCACTTCTTATTGCTGTACTTCGAGCGCTTCTCCGCAACCATGCCGAGGATCGGCTGTGCCAGCGGTGCCGGCGTGGGCGAAGCAAGTGCAGCGGCAGTGCTGCCGATCTGTTCACGAATCCGCGCCGTCCCTACGAGGCCGTTGCTTACGGCACTCTCGGGAAATGTCAGGCCCTTTCTGCTCACTTTCCCTTCCTCCGTAAGTGTTCGATGTACGCACGCAATTCCTTCTCCTGCCGCGCTGCCACCTCTGTGCCGAAGCGCCGCCCCACCGCCGCAATGAGCGCCCGAGCCAGATCGCCGTTCCCTTCCAGTGCTGCCCTCGCCGCCTCATCGAAGCGCCGCCAGCACTTAGCTTGTTCTATGCGCTGAGTCGTGGTGCATCCCCCGGAAACTGCGTGATTCGTTGGAACTCATCGCCCGTCATTCGCGTGTATCCAACGAGCGGCGTCACGCTTCCGCCGAGCAACACCTTGTGCGCGATTTCGGCATTGCCGATCAGCACGGGGGCCGAAGACCGAAAGTGATTCCGCGTGTTGGCAGCTTCAGCAATACCGACAAGCACCGGCGGATACTCGGGCACCTGACTGCGACCTCTATAGCCTCGATACCGGTTGACGAACTCGTTGCGGACGAAGGGCCACTCCTTTTCGTCCTTCCCGCCGACAAGCACCCAACCACCCATTTCGAAAATCACCCGATGGATCAGCGCATCGTCGAACACCACCGACACATGAGTGCCAACCTCGCGCACCGCCTTGTCGACCTTGTGCCACGCCAGAAGCGCTGAGTCCTGAGTCGAACCTTCGAGCATCTTCACGACGTCAGCGGGCTTCGGAAGGAACTGACCTGCATCGGGATTGGCGGCGTGGCGACCGAGAGCGTCTCGCACCGCAGCGATATCGAAGACCTTCATCGCGCCCCACCAGACCTGCCCGACAAAATCGGAGTAGTCCTGCCGGTAGAAGGCGTAGACGTTACTGATGAGCGAAAAAAAATCGGCGGAATCTTCCGGTTTCATGCGCGCTCCCCTGCCATGACGCGAGCGGCTTGTGCGGCGGCGATCTCGCGATTGCGCTGCTCAAGCTGCTCCTGCTTGTTCAAACCCGCCGCCGCTCCGCGCCCGCCCGTCGTGCCACCCTCGCTTGCCAACCACTTCGCCTTGAACCCTGCCCAGCCAGCCTCAACAGCGTGCGTGACGGCAGCGGTCAACGTAATGCCAGCCTTTTCCGCCTCGCGCTTCACAGCGGCCCATGCAGTCGGCGTGAGCGACGTTTGCTTTTTGCCCTTCCGCACAGCCATCCAGTCTTTGGCAATCTGACGGGGAATGCCCTCGTGCACGAGATCGTTGACCGTGAGAGGCTTGCCATCGTCCTCTGCCAAATCGGCGCACGAAACACCGGCGGCGGCATCGCCGTCGCCTATGACGGTTCCCTGACGGTTAACTGATGGTTCTACTGATGGTTCGGGTGCAAAAGCTTTGCACCCTTTTCTGTCGTCGTTTGCACCCTTTCCGTCGCCAGTTGCACCCTTTTCCGCTTCGGATTGCACCCTTTCTGCGGATTTATTCGGTGCAGAATCTGCGCCCTTTCCTTCGTCTTCCGTGTCACCGGAAATAGGTGCAAGTTCTGCACCGTTTAACCACAAGGGATTGATACGGTACTCAGCGGGCATTCCGGACTGGCCGCGACCACCCACAGCAGGACGAACGAGGACCAGCCAGCCGGACTTCTGCATGCGCCGAAGTTGGTACTGGACAGCTCGTTCGGATTGGCGAGTACGCGCGGCCATGGTGGCCACGCTCGGGAAAATACGCGTGCCGTCGTCGTGCGCGTTATCGGCAAGCTTGAGCGCGAGGAGCATTTCGCCCCCGCCGGTCGGGTAGCGCTCGAATACCATGCCCATCACCTTGGCGCTCATCGACGCCCCCTGGCAGGCGGTAGGGCATTTGAGACGGGGTCTATCCCCCGTGCGTCGGGCAGTATGGCTTGGTATCGGCCAGGGCCTTCCAGGCGCGCGGGTCGTCCAAGCGGCTGTGAGCGACAATCTTCATGCAGCGATGGCCCTCGCGTGTAGTCGCACTGCATTGCACGAACCCGTCCTTCTCGACCCACGACGCAAACTCGTCCGGCGACAATCCGGTTAACTTGCTGGCAAGATGCAGTTCGCCCAATGCGCACGCAGCCAAGTCCTCGTTCGTTGCATGCATTGGCCTCGTACCCGACGGGTACGGGCATTGGAAATACAGAACGACTCCGACCCTTTGCAGCGACGAGATCGCTTCCAATAGTTGCTCGCGTGTCAACATTGCGCTTCTCCGAGTTGAAAAATCCATTGTGACGCAACTCGGGACTGGGAACGCTCCTCACTTCCGACGGCCAGTATTGGGACATGATGATCGTGCTCATGCCGCCTGCCCGACCTTGACGCGATAATTGGTGACGCCACGACGAACTGGCGTCGACTCGACGTGTCCCGCCGCCTCCAGCGCCTTGATGGACTCGCGGACGGCCGACTCTGACATGCCGCAGTCACGCGCCAGTCGGCTGACCTTCGGCGACGATTCGCCCGTCGACATGACCGCGTGGTGGCTAAGTGCCAGCAGTACGATCTTTTCCGTATGGCGCAACTCAACGCCCCACGCTTGATTGACGCGATGGAAGCTCATTCGGTGGTCTCCGGCTGAGTACGGCCGTGGTATGGCCAGAACATGAGCGCTGTCGGGATAGCGACAGCAAGAATCACGACAAGGGCAATCCAGTCGGCTGCGGTCATAGACGTGCGCTCAGTGGTCGCACGGCAGGGTGCCGGCGGAATTAGGCGTCGCGCCGCAACTGATGCAGATGCGCGGTCCGCCGCCAAGCAACTCGGCCTGGACGGCGAATGCCGATACGATCTGCTGGCGAACATAGTCAATCGTCTCCGCCATTGCCGATTGATCGGCCGACACGGACAGATTCATTTGGATTTCGCTCATTCCCCTAACACCTCATGCGGCACGCGGCAGAACCTTCACGCGTCGCTCGAATCCGCATTCACCACCACCTTCTCGCGCGCAGCGGCACCCGACGCCAGTCTCAGCCATCGATGCCAGCCCCTCCAGGTAGCGCGGCGTCACCATCACGAAGCCCGTCAGACCAATTACCTGATCGATCTTGTCGATGGGAATACCGTTCTGCCCCGATAGGAAGCGCGAAACCTGCGATGCGTCCCAATTCAGAACCTCCATCGCAGCTTTCCGCTCGTCGCTTGCTAAGAGAAGACGCAAGGCCTTCTCGATGTTCGGCCGTTCAGCCATGTTCAACCTCCCTCAACTTAAGTTGCGTGCTGTTGCACGCCGTTTTTCCTACGATGCAAGGCATGTTCAACACGCCCCGCGAGATAAAGATGAGCACTCACCGTCATGCGAGAATGGTGTTTCCACACAACCAGTTCACTCAATCTAGGAGTGCTCATGACCGACAGCGAGCGCATTACCGCACTCGAAGCGCATTTGTTCGCCCAGACCTGGCTACTGACCGCGCTACTAGATACACATCCACGGCGAGACCTGCTGAGCGAAGAATTCGAAGTGCTTGCAGAACGGCATATTTCGATGGCGCTCGGCAGCGGCGCTTCCGATGCGAACATTTCGGCGCTCGAAGCCGCTCGCGAACGCTGGCGCGCATGGCTGAAACCACCGGGTCATCAGGGATAAGTACGTCCGGAATGCCGATGGCAGTCGCTATTGCCTTAAGCGCGGTTGATGCAAATTCGTCCAGCGCATGTCGATGGCGTCTGAACAGTTCCTCCCAAGCCGCGCCGTACTCGGTCATTTGACACCTCCAGAAGCGCCGCCCCTAACCGCCAATTCATTTACGTCGAATCCATGGAACCGATCACCGCACTGAGCACCGCACTCGCCGCTTTTCGAACCTCCATCGATCTCGCAAAGTCTGCTGTGGCTGCACGAGACGATGTGAAGCTCGCCGAGGTGAAGCAAATGCTGAATGAACATATCTTCGAGGTCACAAACGCCGCGCTTCAACTGCAAGAGAAGCACTCGGCGGCTCGCGATGAGATTGATGCGCTCAAAGACGACAAGCGAAAGCTCAGTGCACAAATCGCTCAACTTGAAGAGCGGAGCTCTGAGCGGGCGAAGTACGACCTTCATGAGCTGTCGGAGAGCGTTTTTGTCCTCGCTGAGATTCAGCCGAGCGAGGCTGGCGGAAGCCCGCACTACCTTTGCCAGCCATGCATGGACAACGAAACGAAGAAAGTCGTGCTCCAGCGTCAACAGAAGAGCGGGCGCATAAATCTTGTGTGCAATCACTGCAACTCGGTCTATTTCACCGGTCGCACCTACCAAATTGACCACAGAGCACTTTCGGCGAGACTTGCCGGTGGAGATATGTGAATTCACTGGCTCTCTCCGGTAGAACCGTTGGTGCTCGATCGGTGGCGGAGGAGCCAGAGGCGAAACCGTTTAACCAAACCAGGCGATTTAGCCGACCTCACGAAAGGCTTCAAAAAATGGATATCTCTGTTATCACTGCAATTGCCGGTGGCGTCGGCGCGATCATCGGTTCCATGTCGGGGGCTATGGCAACGCTTATCGCGGCTCGAATGGGCGTGAAACAGCGGCAACGCGAGCAACTTGTCGAGCGAGCCTACGACGCGGCGGCGGCGGAATATCGAGCTCATGTGGACGCGCGGCAAGCGAACATCGATGCGGGTAACTCCCAAAACATCGCGGCGTTTAGTCGCTACCTTGTGTATCACCTCACCTTCATTGGGCAGATCACTGACCTCAACAGAGTGCACAAGCTTGACGCGAACGCCGTTACGCATGCCCTTGACGAAGCAACGCGTATGGCGCGTGTGTCTCGAAGCCCCGATCTCGATGCCGGGGCCTAATGTGGAAGATGTTTTCATTGGCTCTCTCCCGTAGCGCCGCCCACTAGCTCGGTTTCGGCATTTCGACTCACACCAAACCGCCCGTCCTCATGCCAAATAAGTCGCGCAACAGCCCATCCCGCATAGTCCGGACGCAAACTCTCACAAGTCACAATATGATCTGCACACGCTTTCTCTATGAACGGACATGCATCGATCGGCGCCCTTTTGTCTCGCTTGAGCCAGTTCCAGACCTCCTGTGGACGTCGGCCGATCGCACGAGCGAACGCTGCTTGGGACGCGAAATGCGAAACCGCGAGCTCAAGAACCTGCAGGGGGGTCTTCGTTTCGATGATCATGTGCAGAACAGTAAACTATTGTTTATTTTTAGTCAAACTTTAGTTTATTGCGGGCATACACATTTGTTTATAGAGTGGCGTGATGGCTCTCGGTAAGAACGTCCAACATTTGCGACTGTTGCGCGGCGAATCTCGCCCGGAACTCGCACGTCAGATTGGGATAGAGTCGCAACAGCCGATTTATGCCCTAGAGCGACGGGACAGCACTCACTCAGAACTTGCCCCTTCGCTTGCAAAGCATTTTGGCGTCGGCCTCGATACCCTCTTAACCGAGGATCTGACGTATATCGACTTAGACGGGTATAAGCGCCTTTGCCAACAAAACGCACCCGATCTCAGCCAGGGGGATCGCCAGTTCATCGAAGATGTAACGAACGCGATCGCGGAGAGGGAGTTACCAGACTCTGTTCGAGAGAGCATCAGACTTCTGATCTCGAGCAGTCCAAAAAAGACCAATAAGTGATCCAACTTGGACTTTTGCCGCCCGTCATTAGAAGTTATCGCCCGATGCAGTCGGGCGCGGATAATGCGGGTATAGGCATCACGCAGCATGGCGAGCGGTATCTACTGAAAACCGATCCAAAAGTATGTCTTGCTGAGTTTGTCGGAGCGGCTCTTTGTCGAGCAAGCGAGGTTCCGTGCGCTGATCCCGCCGTCGTAAACTACCGAGGCAGAAGCGTATTTGGTTCGCGCCTTGAGTCTGGGGTGGAACTGCCGGAGTCGGAACTCGACCTGATAGAACAGGTCAAGAAATGCCAGAACATGACGATTTTCTCTGCCGTGCTCGCAATCGATATCGCGCTAGGGAATAATGACAGGCACTGGCACAACTGGCTGCCTCAGCGTCAACTCAATGGCGATGTATTTCTCAGGGCGGTCGACTTCTCGCGAGCATGGCCAACGTATCATCCGCCACGCCCGTTTGAGTCTCTCCGAAACGAGAACACGGAACAGGCGTGGCGCCAATGGCACGCGCTGGGCGTTGTTTATGACCACAAGTCAGCCTCCGACGCTTGTGAGATAATCAAAACCCTTTCGGGTGACTGGCTTGCGAACCTGTTCGAACAGCTTCCTGTCGAATGGATGGTAGACGCCAGCGGACCCGAGCTTTGTGACTGGTGGGCCAAATACTGGACCGCACGCGTTGACGATACGCTGGCCTTTTTGCAATCGGGAGCATGGACATGACTAAGTTTTATGAATACGTCGTGCTCCGGCTTGCGCCGGACGCGATAAGAGGCGAGAGCATCAACGTGGGTCTCGCTATATTTCCCCAAGGCGAGTCTCCAGTGACGAGGATCAGTGCGTCACTGGCCAAAGTTCGACAGCTTGACGCGTCGTGGAACTCGTCGCGCGCTGACCGCTTCCGAGATGCTGTTCAAGAAATTATCGCCGACGAGAACAGGCCGATAGTTGAGCGAATTTCGCTCCTGGCGGCTCTTGGGTATTGCCTGCCAGGCGAGCCGGGTTTCTTTTATGCGTCACCGGCCACCTTGGCCGAAGAGATTCGTCTTGTGGAGGCTCAATACATAACGGCCAAGAATGAACCGTCTAGGCGAGCGCCGAGAAGCAAGCTCCATCACGAAATTGCTCAACGTTTCAAGAGCATGGAACTGCTCGGGAAAACAGCAGACGACTTGCTGGACCACTTGGTAGTTCCGCACGTCTCAATTCCTGGCACCCCTGATTTGAAAGCAGATTTCGTGTACAAGAACGGCGTGTACCGGATTACTCAGACTCTGGATTATCGGGTTTCATCGCAGGGCGCGCGCCAAAAGATTGCGGAAGCGTGCACAAAAGTTACGGCAGCTCAGCAGGGGCAAAAGGTTTGGGGGGATACCACAATGAAGTTCGCCTTAGTATGTGTTCCCCGGGAAGTCGCGGATATTGCAGATTCACATTTGGATTTGTTGTACGCGAGCGGCTTCAAAATCTTCCATGCTGACAAAGCCAAGGATCTCGCCGCTTACCATGCAGAAGCATTTGCGCACTAATTTAAGTTCTGCGCTCAGCAAATCCCCGGAATCCGGGGATTTTTTTTGCTCGGAAATAAACTTTTGTTTGACTATTTATAAACTTATGTTTATTGTTCTCTCCATCGCAGCACACATCGCTGCCCGCCCGCAGGTAGGGGCGCTCCTTAAAAACTCACTTGCCGATGTTGCTCACCCGCCTACGTTGGGTGTTCGTCCGGCTCAATCGCATCTGCGGGCATGGCCGCAGCTCTGCGCGGTGTCCCTACCGTATCCAGTCCGCCAAAGCGCGGTTCACGGTGAATGGGGTGAGGCGTAGACGGCCAAGAGCAGAAATGGTTATGCCGGTTGGAATCCCGGCGCAGTACGTATCACCCAGCAGTGCGCCGGCAGGCCTAGCGCCGCCCGCGCACTGCGACGCTGTATCTGAGGCGGCTTTCTTCCGAGAGCCGCGCCATATACATGAGGAGGTTTTCCATGAGTGCACGTGACAACACCACTCTCAAGGGCTTCGATGATCTGCCGAACGCGGCGGCCGTCGACGTCAAGACTGTAGCCGCGCTGTGTGGTTGCAGTATCTCCACGGTGTGGGAGCGCAGCAGGCGCGGTGCCCTCCCCGAACCCATCAGGATTGGCGGTTCTGCGCGCTGGAATGTTGGCAAGCTGCGCGCGATCCTCGCAGGAGGCATCGAAACGAATCAGTCATCGTCTTGACTTGATATAGAAACACCCCGGCGAGGGAACGCCCCTGATGATGCAGGCGTGACGGCCGCCAGAGTGCGGCGTCTTTTTACCGAATTGCAGCAGTGCCGAGCCCGCTCGATGACGACTGAGTGCTCAACCGGCGAGAAACAAGTACGTCCGACTGGCTCCCGTAAGGAGCCGCCTCACGCATGGCGACTGATAGCAGGGTGCGCACCTGCCGATGGGGCCAAGCAACATAGCGAAGTCGGTACAGTCGCCAGCCGTGAGGGTGAATGCGCATGCTCAGGCGCGGAGAAGTTGGTAATCCGAGAGGGAAAGGCGCACACAGGAGTTGCTCTCCGCTGTGTAGCCCCTCGTGTGGTCACTGTCTCAACAGGCGGCTCGCTACCGCGCTATACGGACCACGAAGCCGGAGATGAGCGCCGGCCACCCTCGCCATAAGCGCCCGAAGTCGTGAAACGTGCCCAGTGGGTGGACGTCCGGATCTGAGGGGTAGACAGCCGCGATATCCCAGGCTGGCGCTCGGTGGAAGCCCGAGCACCTTCAAGTGAGCAGATCCGACGGCGGCGCGGCGTCGATATAAAGCCCGTATCCCATTTCCCCGATCTGATCAGGATCTCGGGTCTGCTCTCTTGAGGGTGAGCGCAAATCACCGCGCCGGAACGCGATGAACCGCCCGGTAAGGTTCGCCCATTCGGCTATAGGCCACAGCCGAATCGTCTGTCCGGGCTAGAGGGGGAAAGCCCCTCCACCCTCTTCGCGCACCAGAGCGAGCCTGACCGCTCACAGGCCCATGACGGACATGGTTAAAGCCGTATCGCCCCGGCGTTCTGCCGGGGCGCTCCCTACCTCTCTGGAGGATTCCCCATGTTTGCAGCAGAGATTCGCCAGTACCAGTTCGGCTGGAACGACGCCAAGTGCGGTCGCCCGTGTCTCTCCACTGAACTCGCCTACCGAATGGGGTACGGCGACGCTTCTCACTGAGGCGCAGCATGTTTCAACGCCTCATTGTCGGCCCCGTGAACGCCGTCTTCCTTCGCTACAACCAGTGGACGATCGAACATAGCGTCGCGGCATGGGTATGTCATCTGTCTGCACTCGCCGGGGCGATCGTCGCAAAACTGATTTTCAACGTATGACCTCTGCCGCAAAGCGAGCGGCAGCCGCGCGCGCGTGGAAAGAGCTGCGCCCGCTCATGAATCACCAGCCGTCCCGGCTTCCTCCACGCCCTGGCTCGCCGCGCGTCCGTGAGGAATTCGAAGCTAGGCAGGCACGCCGCGACGCGCTCGAAAAGCATGCGCCCATCCTGATCGCCGCCCTCGCCTTCTTCATCAAAGCCGTCGCTCAAGCAGACGAGTGAGCGTCGCCCGCCACCAACACAAGGAAACAACCCATGTGGTTCAAAAACCTTCAGATTCATCGCATTTCGCCGTGGTCACTCACATCACAGCAGCTCGAAGAAAAATTGGCGAAATTTGCCTTTAGCCCATGTGCCAGCCTTGAATCTGAGTCGGCCGGGTGGGCACCAGTGCGGAAGGAAAGCGACTTGGCCCTTTCGATAAACGGCCAGATTTTGCTCACGTTCCGCACCGAGAAAAAGTTGCTGCCTGGAAAAGTGGTGAATGCCGCTACCCGCGAGCGCGCTGCCGAACTGGAAGTGCAGCAAGGCTTCAAGCCGGGTCGCAAGCAAATGCGCGAGATCAAAGAGCAGGTAATCGACGAACTGCTGCCGAAGGCATTCGCCATCCGGAGTGACATTCGAGTCTGGATCGACACCGTCAATCGGTGGCTCGCAATAGATACGCCGTCACCTGCTCGGGCGGATTCCGTCCGCGCCATGCTGCTGCGAACCTTGGAATTCGGCATCCAGTGCGTCGAGCTAAACGACGCGCCAGTCGCACATATGACGGACTGGCTGGCATCGAATGAAGCCCCGGGCGGCTTCTCCGTCGATCAGGACGTCGAGTTGCGGTCGAATACGAATGAGAAGGCCGCTGTGCGCTATGTGCGACATCCGCTTGATGGTGACGACGTTCGGCAGCACATACAGAGCGGTAAGCGCACTACTCGCCTCGCCATGACCTGGAACGACCGAATCAGCTTCGTTCTGACAGATGCATTTGTGCTCAAACGAATCGCGCCGCTCGATATCCTCAAGGACGCCGCAGACCCGACTGCTGATAGCGAAGCCGAACGATTCGACGCTGATTTCCTGCTAATGACCGGCGAGCTAAATCACCTGCTCTCTGACGTCATCGTGGCAGTGGGCGGTGAGCGCGTGCCTGAGAAGGATCTCATATCGGAAGGAGTGTGACCGTGCGAATCTGGATGCCCAAGCTGGTCGCGTGCACAATCATCGGCTACGCGCAGCTCACACCCTATTTCGACCTGAAGGGGTACATGCGCCGCTGGTGGGTTCGTAAGCCAAAGGGGCACGATGCGAGCGCCGCCGCCGACGGTCGTCGCGATACCTCGTGGGGCGCTCGCGTGCACAACACGCTCCGCAGCGACGAAGGTCGAGATCTGCACGATCACCCGTGGTGGAGCATCTCCATCGTGCTGCTCGGTGGCTATTGGGAAATCATGCCGACCGAACAGGATCAGCCCGCGCGGCTGGATATCCAGCCGGAAACGTCACTGCTGCGCGGTTATCGCCGCGTGTGGCGCGGCCCTGGCTCGATCGTCTTCAGAAAGGCCACCGACCGGCACCGCCTCGAAATTCCCGAAGGCAAGGACTCATGGTCCCTTTTCATCATGGGGCCATGGCAGCGCAATTGGGGATTTCACACACCCCGGAGGTGGGTCCCGTGGCGCGAGTACATCAACAAGACAACAGGCGCCGCCTGAGTCGATCCAATGATCCCGGAGAGAGATATGAGCGAAGTTACCGTTCTGGTCAAAGCATCAATCATCAAAGCAATCTCGCACTTCGCCGCCAAGCGAGATATTCGTTGGTACTTGCAGGGCATCTTTGTCGAGATCGACGGCGAGGATGCGTATCTCTGCGCCACCAACGGTCATATCCTGGCCGCCTACCGCACGAGCGTCGACGCTCAATCCGGGAATGACAGCAAGCTATCGGCAATCTTCCCGATTGGACTCTTCCAGGCCGTGAAGAAGAACGATGTGCCTGTAACCCTGACGATTGGGGCGAACGTGGTGGCCGTTAAACAAACCGATATCACGCTATCCGGCGCTCCCCTCGCTGGAGAGTTTCCCCGCTGGCGGAAGTTAATCCCATCGAAGCTCTCGGGCGATGCTGGTCAGTTCAATCCGGAATACATCCGCGATCTGGGGAAGGTGGCAAAACTCATAAATGAGAGTCAACACAATCACCCCATCATTCATCACAACGGAGAAGGCGCGGCAATCGTGTCGCTCGGTGATCGCGACTTCGTAGCCGTGGTGATGCCGATGCGAGCGGATGCTCGCGACAAGTTAAGCCTTCCCGCCTGGGCAACTACCACGTCGGAACTTGACACCAGCACTGCGCTGGAAGCAGGTGCCGCAACATGAGCCCCTACGAACCCCGCCCCGAAGAGCTGAATACCCGGCCAGCCCCACCGTCTGCGGTGAAGACGCTCAAGCCGTTGCGGCATTGTGCCGCTGCCCGTGATGGGGACTGCTTCTACAAACAGTGCCCACAGAACCGCGATGGTGAGCCCGCCAAGTCTGGACGTCATTGCCCTCTCGATACCGGAGTTGAAGATGCCTGACAACAAGACCGTGACGTTTGATGCGAGCCAGTATCAGCTTGTGCCGAAGGTGCCAACCGAGGGAATGTTGAAAGCGGGCAGCAATAAGAAGAATTACGGCATCACTTCGGACGTTTATGTCGCCATGCTTGCCGCCGCCCCCACGCCAGCCGCACAGAGCGCAGGGCAAGAGGCGGAGACATTGAGCGCGACCGTGAAGGATCGCATCGATGAATTGGAAATCATGGCCGGGGCGGGAAAGATTTGTGCGGCCGCATTGTTCACGCAGATGCGCCAACTTATCAACGCGTCAGCCGCGCCCGTGAATGGCGGCGAGCGCGAGCCGTGCGCCTATGCGCGCACCAAGACCTGTAACTGTCCGAACGGTCAATGCGAAGTGTTGGGCGTGCATCGCGCCGCAGATGCTCCGAAGGTGGGCGGCGACACTGATCGAATCAAGGCAATCCCGACCGTTATCATGCGCACCCTAGACGGCAGGTATGTCCGCATGGCGGCAGGGGCCGATGAACTGATTCGCCGTAGCGACGCGCTCGCCGCCCTCACGTCTCCCGCGAAGGTGGGCGGGGATGAGCGGGAGGCGTTCATCGACAAATGCATCTGCTTGCTTGAAGCCTCTCGCCATGCCGCCAGAGTCGTGGGCATCGAGCATATCGAAACCTTCCCCTACCTGCCCGAGTACGACGAAGCTGTCGACTGGCTCAAGGAGAACCGCGCCGCGCTGTCGGCGGATGGCGGGGAGACATTGCCGCCGGTCGACGGCGATGTGCTGCCTGCCATCGGGTCGCGCGTGCAAATCCATCTCGCAAGCATCGATGCATGGCGCGAGTGCACCGTTGCAGGTTATTACGCTTGGCGCAGTGGTGGAGTCGAGCGAGGCGTATATCGGGTGTTTGTCCGCGTGCGTATGGACGACGGCAGCGACAACGCACGGATGGTAGATGACGTCCGCCCCGCCATTGCCGCCAGGGCGAAGGGGGATGCGTGAACCAGTACCAGCAAGCCAACGCCGTGCGCTCCATTGAGGGATACGACTTGCGTATTTCGCGGGAAACACGTGAGGCACAGTTCAACGCCGCGAAAGCTGAATGCTTGATGCATCTGCGCAAGCATGTTGAGTGCGTGGAGGCGATCAACTTCGATGCATACCTGAGCGTCCGTAAAGAGCGTTCTTCCACCTCGCAGGCAGCGGAGGAGCGGAAATCGTGAAGCTGACGAAAGCGCAGCGCGAGCAGGTCCGCCAGAAGTACGACGGCCACTGCGCCTACTGCGGCTGCCAATTGCCCGAGCGCTGGCACGCTGACCACTTCGAGCCGTGCATCCGCGATCTGAAACGTGTGGAAGCCCCTAACGGCAGCGTGCGGCTCGCGACGACTACGCCGCTCAGGCCCGAACGCGACGTGATCGAGAACATGATGCCCGCGTGCCCGCCCTGCAACATCAGCAAGGCATCGATGTCGCTCGAATCGTGGCGCGGCTGGCTGGCTGGACACATCAACTCGCTGAACAGCTACCACCCGATCTACCGGCTGGCGAAGCAATACAGCCTGATCACTGAGACCGGCGCGCCCGTGGTGTTCCACTTCGAGCGCGTCGACGGCGCTAAGGGGGCGTGATGCTACAGGTCAATATCGTGCACCCGAATCACCACCGCTTCGGGAATGGCCGTGCTCCCGGCAGCGTCGTAGTCGACGAGCTGATTTGTGGCCGAGCGGCGAATTCGTCCCTCAAGGGCGATGCGCTCGCCGACGGACTCGTCTTCCCATCGCTGCCGGACTACCGGATCGAGATCGATCACCAACGGAACATTCCGACGGTCGATCTTGGGCACCGTCCATTCAACCCGAGTTCGGCCCGTCGTTTCGCTTACCGAGAGCAAGGTGTCTGCCGGAAATACGCTGTACAGGATGTTTCCGAGCCACGCGGCATCGTCCATTCGCGCCTCCTTTCGTTTCGAGGAATCCTAGCATGACCGTCGCCGACCTTATCGAAGAGCTCAACAAGCACCCTCAGCACCACGTTGTAGTCATGCAGATAGACAGCGATGACTACGAGGGCAATCCGTTTGTCGACCTGGTCGCCGTGGAAGAAGTCGGCACCGAGGACGGCTTCTATAACGCCGGCCCCGTTGTCACGCTGCGTAGCGGCAATGACTGAAAGGAGCATCGATCATGAGTGGATTCTGTGTGTATGGCCGCTCGCGCCAAGTGGCGATCGAGCGCGCAAAGAACAAAGTCCCAACCCACGAGGGGCGCAAGCCGCTTTCGGAAAATGAGTGGATGGAACGGGTGCGGGCATTGGCCGACGAGAAATTCCTGTCGATGAAACCGGTGAAGGTGACGCAAGAATTCGACGCGCCTCAGTTCGCCGAGGAGTTCATCGCACTGGTTGAGCGCTGCAATACGCCTGATCTCGCGAGCCTAAAGATTATGTGTCAGGGGACGAAAACGAAGGCCGACGGAACGCCGATGGTGAACAAGGACGGTTCGCCGAAAACTGGATGGGTGCCCTTCAGAGCATGACCGGTGCCTACTACAACGAACATGACGAGTACGCCGCTCGCTGGCTCAGCAACCTCATCGCCGCTGGGCATATCGCGCCCGGTGACGTCGACACGAGAGATATCCGCGATGTTCGACCTGATGACCTCCGAGGCTACACACAGTGCCATTTCTTCGCGGGAATCGGCGTCTGGTCGTATGCCCTCCGCATGGCTGGATGGCCTGACGACCGACCTGTTTGGACCGGTTCCTGTCCGTGCCAACCTTTCAGCGCGGCAGGCGCAGGACTTGGGTTTGCTGACGAGCGGCACCTGTGGCCGCACTGGTTCCATCTCATCAGCCAGTGTAGGCCTGCAACGGTCTTTGGAGAGCAAGTTGCGAGCAAGGACGTCGATCCTTGGATCGACCTTGTACAAGATGACATGGAAGCCTTGGGTCACGCCTTCGGGGCGCTCGCGTTCCCGGCTGCGAGCGTCGGTGCTCCGCACATCCGAGACCGCACGTACTGGATGGCCCACGCCTCGCGCAAGCGACGGAACTGGCGCGCAGATACAGCCGGGATTACAGGGGGGATTTTCGCTTCGCCAGATGGCGCAATTCTCGGGATGGCCGACGCCAGCAGCGGCCGACGCAGAACGGGGCAGCGAGACGTTCATTCGCGGAAATCTGACGAGCCTGGGTTCGGCGCGGCTCGCGGGATGGCCCACCACGACAGCCGCGGACGCATCGCGAAAACCGTCTCAGGACTACACCACGCCGAATGTCACGTTGAATCACGCGGGGATGCTGGCGGGTTGGCCGACACCATCCTGCAACAACGATCGGGTGGGAAATCCGGAATCAGCGATGTCGATCACGCGTGCAGACGGCACGAAGGTGCAGCAACGCCTTCAGGACTTCGCGGCGATCTGCGGTCCGGCCCGACTAACGGCTTCTGGCGCGATGCTGATTGGCTCCCCTGCCGGGATGGAAAGTGGCGGCCAGTTGAACCCGGCACATTCCCGCTGGCTCATGGGGCTCCCGCGAGAGTGGGACGACTTCGCGCCTACGGCAACGCGATCAACGCGGAAGCGGCAATCGAATTCATCCGGTGCGCGAACGAAGCGATCAAGGGAATAGCATGACCACCCACCCGGCCACGGCCGAAGCACTGAAAGAGATTCTGCGGGTTACCTCGAGAGATTGGGAAATTCTGACGTAAGCGCCGCCGGCGCTCGATTGGATAGCGGGGACGCCCTTGTTAGCGCGTCCCCGTTTGCATTTTGATGAGCGGGAAACCGCGAGAGATCGGAGTGTGAGCGATGGACGAAAAGGCCCTCACCTTGCAGCAGGTGGCCGAGCGCCTGCAACTGTCTTACGGCACCGTGTTTGCGATGCGGCATCAGATCGGATTCCGCCTGCCGGGTTCACGTGTGTGGCGCGTTTGGCCTACACAGCTTGCCGAATTCTCGAAAAAACGAAACAATCTGACCCGGCTGTCGCTGCGGGTCGGTGGAGAAAACGAATGCCCATCCGCAAAAATGCAAGTTCCGGTATCTGGTGGATTGATATCCGCGCGCAAGGCATCCCGAGAATTAGACGCTCTACTGGCACAACCGACCGCCAAGCGGCGCAGGAGTACCACGACCGCGTAAAGGCCGAGTTGTGGCGTAGCGCGAAGTTTGGGGAGGAGCGGGACCACACCTTTGACGAAGCCGCCCTAGGCATGCTGAAGCTCGCAGAGGGCCAAACAAGCTACGACAAGAAGGTGCTGCACGTGACTTACTGGCGCTCCGTCATCGGGGAGAACACGCCGGTCCGCTCTTTAACCGCCGGCAAGATCATGCAGGGCTTGCCAACTCACACAACGAACAAGCACCGCAAGGCTACGCCTCTCGAACCCGCGACGAAGAATCGCTATCTCGCGACGATCAAGCGCATCCTGAATTTGGCGCACGCATGGGGATGGATTGACCGCGTCCCCAAGTTGAGCCGGTTTGACGAGCCTGACAAGCGAGTGCGCTGGGAGCCACCTTCCGTCATCGCCAAGGTGCTCGAAGCGCTCACGCTGGAATGGATGCGCGATATCTGCCTCGTTGCCGTGGCGACAGGGATGCGTGAAGACGAACTACGTTCGCTAGAACCGTCGCACGTAGATCTGCCGCGTGGCAATGCGTGGGTGGTATCGGAGAACGCCAAGTCTGGATATGCCCGATCTGTACCGTTGAACGCCGATGCTATCGAAGTTCTTCAACGCCGATTGCTGAAAGCGAAGAAGTACGTGTTCGAGCGCCCTTCGGTCGATGGAAAGACGCGCAAGATTAGCCAGGTCGATGCACGCTGCCTCAGACGGGCGTGTGAGGTGGCCGGGATCGAGGACTTTCATTTCCACGACTTCCGCCACACCTGGGCAAGTTGGCACGCACAGAACGGTACGCCGCTCATGGTGCTAAAAGACTTGGGTGGCTGGGAGACGATCGAGATGGTCCAACGCTATGCCCACCTCTCGCCGTCGCATCTCGCACATCATGCGCAGACGGTCACGTTTTGGTCACAGCAAGACCAGAAAGAAAAAACGCCGCTGGTCAGAGCGGCGTAAGGTACTGATACAACAGTGCTTTTTGGTAGGCCGTGCTGGGTTCGAACCAGCGACCAAGGGATTATGAGTCCCCTGCTCTAACCGCTGAGCTAACGGCCCACAACTACCGGCGCTCGCTCAGGCAGCAATCAATTGCCTTCGAGGAACGACTTGAGCTTGTCGGAGCGGCTCGGGTGACGCAGCTTGCGCAGCGCCTTGGCTTCGATCTGACGAATACGCTCGCGCGTCACGTCAAATTGCTTGCCCACTTCCTCGAGCGTATGGTCCGTGCTCATCTCGATACCGAAACGCATACGCAGCACCTTGGCTTCACGCGGCGTGAGCGAATCGAGCACGTCCTTTACGACGTCGCGCATACTACCATGCAATGCGGCGTCCGCAGGTGCTACCGTGCCAGTATCTTCGATGAAATCGCCCAGATGCGAATCGTCGTCGTCACCGATCGGCGTTTCCATGGAGATCGGTTCCTTCGCGATCTTCATGATCTTGCGGATCTTGTCCTCCGGCATTTCCATCTTCTCGGCCAACGTCGCCGGATCCGGCTCGACACCGGTTTCCTGCAAGATCTGACGCGAGATCCGGTTCATCTTGTTGATCGTTTCGATCATGTGCACCGGAATACGGATGGTACGTGCCTGGTCGGCAATCGAACGCGTGATGGCCTGACGAATCCACCACGTCGCGTACGTCGAGAACTTGTAACCACGACGGTATTCGAACTTGTCCACCGCCTTCATCAGGCCAATGTTGCCTTCCTGAATCAGATCCAGGAATTGCAGACCACGGTTCGTGTACTTCTTCGCAATCGAAATCACCAGACGCAAGTTCGCTTCGGTCATTTCGCGCTTGGCCTTGCGGGCGCGGCGCTCACCTTCCGACATCTTGCGATTGACGTCCTTCAATTCCGCCAGCGGCAACACCACCCGTGCTTGCAGGTCGATCAACTTCTGTTGCAGTTCCTGCACGGCCGGCACGTTACGCTCAACCACCGAGCTATAAGCCTTGTTGTCGGCCACGACCGTGTAGATCCAGTCGAGGTTGGTTTCGTTGCCCGGGAAACGCGACACGAAATCCGCGCGCGGCATGCCGCACTTGTCGACCACGATGTTCAGGATCGCGCGCTCAATGTTGCGCACTTCGTCCACTTGCGAGCGCAGCGTGTCGCACAGACGCTCGACCGTACGCGCCGTGAAGCGGATGGTCATGAGCTCAGCCTGGATCGACTCGCCAGCCTTCACGTACGGCTTCGACTGATAGCCTTCCTTCTCGAACGCACGGCGCATCTTGCCGAACCAGTCGGCGATCACGGCGAACTTGGCGAGCGAGTCACGCTTGAGTTGCTCGACCTGCGCCGCCGTTGCCGCGCCGCCGTTGCCGCCATCCTCTTCCTCGTCGCCTTCCTCTTCTTCCTCTTCCTCCTCTTCTTCGTCCGCATCGGCGTCGAAATCTTCTTCCTCGGAGGCAGCGGCGGCCGCATTGGCTTCCGCGTTCGGGTCGATCAGGCCGTCGACCACTTCGTCGATACGCATTTCTTCGCGCTCGACCTTCTCGGCCATGGCCAGAATTTCGGCGATCGTCGTCGGGCAAGCGGAGATGGCCTGCACCATGTGCTTGAGGCCTTCTTCAATGCGCTTCGCGATCTCGATCTCGCCTTCGCGCGTAAGCAGCTCGACGGTACCCATTTCGCGCATATACATACGCACCGGGTCAGTCGTGCGACCAAATTCGGAATCGACGGTCGACAGGGCCGCTTCCGCCTGCTCCTCCACTTCGTCGTCCGTTGCCGCGTTCGGCGCATTGTCGTTGAGCAGCAGCGTCTCGGCATCCGGCGCCTGCTCGTAGACGGCCACGCCCATGTCATTAAACGTTGCGATCACGCCTTCCAGCGCGTCGCCCTCCACCACATCGTCGGGGAGGTGGTCGTTGATCTCTGCAAAGGTCAGGAAGCCTCGTTCCTTGCCCAGCTTGATCAGTGTCCTCAGCTTGCCACGACGTTCCTCAAGTTCCTCGGCCGTACCGGGCTGGTGCGAGGAAAATGCGTCCTTGAGCAGTGCTTTCTCTTTTGCCCGGCGATCACGCGCCTTCTGCTTTTCCACTTTGGTCTGATCTTCGTTCACGGGTTGATCGTTAGTATTCGCTGCGACGTTCTGCTCCGCCGTGGCCGTAGTCTTCGCGGCTCTGCCGCGTGCTTTAGGGACGACCGGCTCAATTGCCGCCGGCGTAACCTCCACCACTGCCTCCGGTTTGCTGGAAGCCCCGGTCTTGCGTGGGGCTTTCGTCGCAGGTGTACTGCGGCCCGCCAGGCGCGAAGCCTTGGCGGTAGTTGCGCTCTTCGCGCTTTTTTCAGCGAGTTCTCGGGCCTGCGGTTTCCCGCCTGCCGTTGCCTTCGTGGCCGTTGCCGCCCTAGTCGCCTTGACCTTGACTGGCGGCTCGGACTTCACCGTCGGCCTGGCTGCCTTCGCAGCCCTCGCCGTCGTGGCGGTCGCACCCTTGCGCTTGGTGACATCGGTCACCTTCGCAGCCGTCTTGCCGGTCGCTCTCTTGGCACCGGCGGCTGCCTTGGTTTGCGTGGTACGTTTCGCCGAACTTGCCTGGCTGGCTGTCTTCTTCGTGGCTCGCGACGCCGCGCCGGCTTTTCCCGCAACGACACTTTTCGCAGATCGAGACGCCCCCTTCCCACCGGATGCCGCCGCCGCGCCTGTCGCGCGCTTTGCCGTCGGTGAAGGGATTACCGCCTTTTTTCCGCTGGTCGTTGTCGTCTTTGCCATAGCGATCTCGCTTGCCAGAAAACAGCCCACTGAAAACTTTCCATTATAGCACGCGGGCTTACCTCAACTTCGCGTGCCGCCTGTGCCGGCCGAAGCCAGCCATCGCTTCAATTCGTCGCGCTCGCGCGACAGCGCCTGAGCGTGGCGCAATTCATCGGACGTCAGCGACGCCCGCTTGAAAATCGTCTCCAGCGCTTCGCACAACCGGTCGTAATGCAGGCGCCGGATCGCACTGCGCAACTCTGTGAGTCGCAGGGCGATCTGCTCTTCACGACGCTCGACCTGCGCTTCGTCTTCCGGGTCGAACAACATCAGATCGCGCGCATTCTCCTCAAAGGAAAGGATTTCGCGAATGATGTCGTCGAAACTCGCCCAGTTCGGCGAAATCTTCAACCGGTCAGACATATAACGGAAGTCCGCCTCTGCCCCCATTTCGCGGCAAAGCGTCAGCACTTCCGAGAAAATCTCGCCGTGATGACCCATCTCCCGCAATATCTTGGTCTCTTCTTCCGTCAATTCGTTTCCAAGCGCCGGAAACATCAGCAAGTTCTGTAGTGCCCGGTGCTCGGTGCCCACGACACGACGCTTCTCGCGTTTGGCAGGCGCCTTATCCCATGCGTTCTGACGGCGGGCAGCGCCGATGTGCAATTCGCACAGTTCCGCAACCTCGTTCACCGAACTGCCCACCCGCTCGGCCAGCGCGTGGATGATCTGCCCGCGCAACGCGTTCGCCGGCATTTGCTGCAACAGCGGCTTGGCTTCGAACAAGGCTCGCGCCCGGCCTTCCGGCTGGTGCATTTCCTTGCCCGCCGTAACCTCTCCGATCAGGAACTGCGACATCGGCATGGCACGCGATACTTCATCAGCGAATGCCTGCGCGCCGTGCTCTCGCACGTAGCTGTCCGGATCGTGCTCGCTCGGCAAAAACAGAAACTTGAAACTGCGATTGTCGTCGGCGTGCGGCAAACAGGCTTCGAGCGCGCGGCGCGCCGCCCGGCGCCCTGCCGCGTCGCCATCGAAGCTGAACACCACCGTCTCGGTCTGGCGCAGCAGCTTCTGTACGTGCATCGGCGTGCATGCGGTGCCCAGCGTAGCCACCGCCTGCGGGAAGCCGAGTTGCGCGAGCGCCACGACATCCATATACCCTTCGACCACCAGCACGTAACCGGCATCGCGAATGCCGATACGCGCCTCGAATAACCCGTAAAGCTCGCTCCCCTTGCTGAAGAGCGGCGTTTCAGGCGAATTCAGATACTTGGGCTCGCCCTTGTCCAGCACGCGTCCGCCGAAGGCGATCACCTGGCCCTTCGTATTACGGATCGGGAACATGATCCGGTCGCGAAAACGGTCGTAACGCCGCTTCGTACTGCCCGCTTCGCCCTTTTCGCTCTCGATGACGAGTCCGGCATCGAGCAACTGGTCGTCGCGGTAGTTCTCGAACGCGGCTTCGAGGTTCTGCCACCCATCGGGGGCATAGCCCAGACCGAAATGCGCGGCGATTTCGCCCGTCAACCCACGTCGCTTCAAGTACTCGATCGCCACCGGCGCGCCACGTAACTGCTTACGGTAGTAATCGCACGCGCGCGTCATCACGTCCACCAGCCCGAGGGTCTGCGCACGTTGCGCGGCGGGTGCCGGCGCGCCCGGCATCGGCGCCTCTCGCGGCACGTCCAGCCCGACATTGCGGGCCAGCTCCTCAACGGCTTCGACAAATCCGAGTCCGGCATGCTCCATCAGGAAGCTGATCGCGCTGCCGTGCGCGCCGCACCCGAAGCAGTGGTAGAACTGCTTGGTGGGACTCACCGTAAATGAGGGCGACTTCTCGTTATGAAAGGGGCACAGCCCCATGAAGTTTGCCCCGCCCTTTTTCAACTGAACGTAACGGCCCACCACCTCGACAATATCGACGCGGTTGAGCAAATCCTGCAAGAACGACTGGGGAATCACTGGATCGGTGCCATCGCAACGCGGTGCCGAACCGTCGCAACCGCGACGGCTCCGTACCGCACCACTGGATTACGCAGCCAACGCCGCCTTCACTTGCGCGGACACGACGGTCATGTCGGCGCGACCGGCCAGCAGGCCCTTGAGCACGCCCATCACCTTACCCATGTCCTGCGGACCCGCAGCGCCCGTTTGCGCCACTGCCGCCTTGACCGCCTGCGCGACTTCCTCTGCCGAAAGTTGCTCAGGCATGTAGACCATGAGCACTTCGAATTCGGCGGCCTCCTTGTCGGCCAGATCGGTACGGCCGGCAGCCTGGAACTGGCTGATGGAATCCTTGCGTTGTTTGATCAGCTTGTCGACGATGGCGACCGTAGCGGCATCATCGAGCGTGATGCGCTCGTCGACTTCTTTTTGTTTGATGGCTGCAAGCAGCAAACGGATGGTCCCCAGTTTATCGGCGGCCTTGGCACGCATGGCCGCCTTCATGTCTTCGTTGATGCGTTCTTTCAGACTCATGAGCAGGGATTCCGGAATTCGATTACGTTTTAGTGTAGTGCATGCCGCCCCAAAGAAAAGGACGACGACGGCGTGCCACTTACCATCCCAAAACCGCTGCCGTTGCACTGGCGCAGGATTGAGCAGGGCACAAAGCACAAAAACCCGCTTGATGAAACGATCACGGACGCGATCACAAGCGGGCTCGCCGGAGACTCGGACCGCCACGGCGCAGGCTTCGCCAACCCAAGTCGCCGCTGACGGGTCGGACGCAACATCCCGCGCAATACGCCGGAGTCGTCTCGCCCACAGGCGTCGACCACTTCCCAAGCGGCGATTGCTGCCGATTCGGCGCCGTCTCCACGAAGGAAAGAGTGTAGCATAGTGCGCGAGTGGCCGTCTATGACAGCGCGTCGCCTTTGGGTCACCGGGTCGGGCGGCCCTGACGTGTCGCCCAAGGGTCAGCCCGGAACACTGCCGGCGGCCCGCGCCGACGCGATGCTGTCGGACATCGCCCCGGCACATGCCACGGCGGACGCCCACGCCCATTGGAAGTTGTAACCGCCGAGCCACCCTGTCACGTCGACGACTTCGCCAACAAAGTGCAGGCCGGGCTGCGTGCGCGATTCCAGCGTCGCCGAAGACAACGCCCTGGTATCCACGCCGCCGCGCGTCACCTCCGCCTTGCGCCACCCTTCCGAGCCGCACGGTTTGAGCGTCCAGCCCGAAAACGCCTGCGCCAGCGTGCGCAACGCCTTATCCGGCAATTCCTGCACGCGGGCCTGTGGCGAGAGTCCGCTATTCGCGACCCATGCGTCCGCGAGGCGCGCTGGTACCCATTGCGCCAGCAGGTTGCCCAATTGACGTTTGGAGGTGGCCTTCGCCTCGAACAATGCAGCCTCGATCTCGAACGCAGGCGCCAGATCGAGCGTGATCGGCTGGCCGGGCGTCCAGAAGCTGGAAATTTGCAGAATGGCGGGCCCGGAGAGTCCACGGTGCGTGAACAGCAGGTCTTCGAGGAAGCTTCCCGCTTCCTTTCCCTTGCCCGTACTCACCTCGACTTCGAGCGACAGGCCCGACAGACCAGCGAAAGGCGCCCAGGTGGACGCATCGAACATCAGCGGCACGAGCGCCGGGCGCGGTTCGACGATCTCCAGGCCGAACTGACGCGCAACACGATAACCCCAGTCCGTCGCTCCGATTTTCGGAATCGACAACCCTCCGGTCGCGATCACCAGGCGTTTGGCCGCGATATGCCCCGCATCCGTCGTCAAATGATAACGATGCAGACCGCCCGCCTCCGTATAGGCGACGGTGTGGACCGCGCAGGGCATGCGCCAGTGCACGTGCCCCGTGGCACACTCCTTTCGCAGCATGTCGATGATGTCTTCCGCGCTTTCGTCGCAGAAGAGCTGACCGCGATGCTTTTCATGCCACGCGATGCGGTGGCGCTTGAGCAGGTCCAGAAAATCGCGCGGCGTATAACGCGCCAGCGCCGAACGGCAAAAACGCGGATTCTCCGACAGGTAATTTGCCGGCCCGGCGTTGATATTGGTGAAATTGCAGCGGCCGCCGCCCGAAATGCGGATCTTCTCCGCCAGACGCGTCGCATGATCGATCAGCACCACGCGCAAACCCAATTGCCCGGCCACGGCCGCACACATCAGGCCGGCCGCGCCGGCGCCCACGATCGCTACATCGAACTTTTCCATGGCGCGCATTGTAACCGGCAGCCGCGGGGGCCGACTGGTATACTTCCGGCCTCTCCTTATTCATTGACGCTGCGCGCCACCCCCTTCCGCCATGCTGGTTCTAGGCATTGAAAGCTCCTGTGACGAAACCGGACTCGCCCTCTACGACACCGAGGCGGGGCTGCTCTCGCACGCGCTCCATTCGCAAATTGCCATGCATCGCGAGTACGGCGGCGTGGTGCCCGAGCTGGCGTCGCGCGACCACATCCGTCGCGCCCTGCCGTTGGCCGAGGAAGTGCTGGCGCAGGCCGGCAAACCGCTCAGCGCCATCGACGCCATTGCCTATACGCAAGGCCCCGGGCTGGCCGGCGCCCTGCTCGTGGGCGCCAGTGTCGCGAACGCCCTGGCTTTCGCGCTCGAGCGTCCGGTCGTGGGCGTACATCATCTCGAAGGTCACCTGCTGTCTCCGCTGCTCGCGCCGGACGCCCCCGGCTTCCCATTCGTGGCACTGCTGGTCTCGGGCGGCCACACCCAGTTGATGGAAGTGCGCGCCTTCGGCCAATACGCGATGCTCGGCGAAACGCTGGACGACGCCGCCGGCGAAGCGTTCGACAAGACCGCCAAGCTGCTGGGGCTGGGTTATCCCGGCGGCCCGGCCGTCTCGCGTCTGGCAGACTTCGGCACCCCCGGCCGTTTCGACTTGCCGCGTCCGATGAAGCATTCCGGCAATCTCGATTTCAGCTTCAGCGGGCTCAAGACCGCGGTGCTCACGCAAGTGCGCAACCTCGGCGGTAACGTCTGCGAACAGGAGAAGGCTGACCTCGCACGCGGTTTTGTCGACGCCATCGTCGAAGTGCTCGTCGCCAAGTCGATGGCGGCACTCAAGCAAACCGGCATGAAGACGCTGGTGGTCGCGGGCGGCGTGGGGGCAAACGCACAGCTTCGTGCCGGCCTGAACGAAGCGGCACGTCGTCGCGGCTACCGCGTGCACTATCCCGATCTCGCGTTCTGCACGGATAACGGCGCGATGATCGCCTTTGCCGGCGCGATGCGACTCAAGCACTGGCCGGACGAGGCCGACAGCGAGTACGCCTATACCGTTCGCCCCCGCTGGGATCTCGCCGATATCGTGCGTAGCGTCTGATTTTGCAACGGCCGATGCCCATCAAAAAACCGCTCCGAGGAGCGGTTTTTTGATGCCGACGCTTCGCCGCGCCGTCAGGCTGCGTGACGCTTGTCGCGTTCGATCACCGCGTAGGCACTGTGATTGTGGATCGACTCGAAATTCTCGGCCTGAAGCACGTAAGCCACGATACGCGGCTCCTCATTCAAACGCGTCGCCACGTCGCGGACCAGGTCCTCCACGAACTTCGGATTCTCATAGGCGCGCTCCGTAACGTACTTTTCGTCCGGACGCTTGAGCAGCCCCCACAACTCGCACGAGGCCTCTTCTTCGGCCATGCGCACCAGCGCCTCAACAGCGATGTCGCCGGCGATCTCGGCGTCGATGGTGATGTGCGAGCGCTGATTGTGCGCACCGTATTGCGAAATCTTCTTCGAGCACGGGCACAGGCTCGTTACCGGCACGAGCACCTTGAGCCACACACGCGTCTCGCCGTTGCGCACGTCGCCGGTGAGCGTCACCTCGTAGTCCATCAGACTCTGGACACCGGAGACCGGGGCCGTCTTATTGATGAAGTACGGGAACGTCACTTCGATGCGCCCGGCTTCGGCTTCGAGCTTGTCGAGCATGCTGGCGAGCATCGCGCGAAAACCCGCGACATCCAGCGGCGCACGATTCGCTTCGAGCAGCGCCACGAATCGCGACATGTGCGTGCCCTTCTGATCGGCCGGCAGATGCACGTCGAGGTTGAACAGGCCAACGCTCGCCTGCACGCCGCCGTCAGCCAGACGCACGGTCAGCGGGTGACGCACACCGCGCACACCAACGCGCTGAATCGGGATCTGCCGGGTATCGACGGTGCTCTGCACGTCCGGCATGACGAAAGCGGGGTTCATCTGGTTCATCTAGTTTCCTTCTTTGCCGGCAAGCCGACTTGGGGGGAGGCAATGGGCAAAACGTGCCCGACACGCAACTCACGAGCCTCTGGCGAGTGCTACCGGAAACATGCCGGAGAAGCCCGGCACGGGATGAGAGTGCGCCATGCAAAAACGAAACGATCCGGCGCGCAAGCCGGATCGTTCGGACACTCGGGACTACCGGGCGGTTCAGGCGACGAGTTTCCTTGTCACTTTGCCGGCTGCCTGCGAGGCGTCCGCCGGCTGGAGATCGAAGCGTTCGCAGATCGACTTGGCGATACCTGCGGCATCGAGACCCAGACCGGACAGAAGCAGTGCCGGGTCGCCATGATCGATGAAACGATCGGGCAGGCCCAATTGTAGTACGGGTCGATTACCCCCACTCGTCAGCAGGGATTCCGCGACGGCCGAACCTGCGCCGCCCATGATGCTGCCTTCTTCGACAGTCACGAGGTAGTCATGCGTCCTGGCCAGACGTGCAATCAGCTCGTCATCGATCGGCTTGACGAAACGCATGTCGGCCACGGTCGCATCGAGCGTCTGCGCCGCCGCCAGCGACGGTGCAACCATGCTGCCGAAGGCGAGAATCGCAACGCGACGGCCCGCTTCTGCCTGAGTTTCGCGGCGCACGATGCCCTTGCCGATCGGCAGTGCGGTCATCGTCTGCTCGATCGCGGCGCCGGTGCCTGCGCCACGCGGGTAGCGCACGGCTGACGGGCCGTCGATCTGCACGCCGGTGTAGAGCATCTGACGGCATTCGTTCTCGTCGGACGGCGCCATGATGACCATGTTCGGAATACAGCGCATGAACGGAATGTCGTACGCACCGGCGTGCGTCGCACCATCCGCCCCCACGAGACCCGAGCGATCCAGCGCAAAGACGACCGGCAGATTTTGCAGGGCGATGTCGTGAATCAGTTGGTCGTAGCCGCGTTGCAGGAACGTCGAATAGATGGCGACGATCGGCTTCAGACCTTCCGTTGCCATGCCGCCTGCGAACGTGACCGCATGCTGCTCGGCGATGCCCACGTCGTAATAACGATCCGGGAAGCGCTTCTCGAACTCGACCAGACCGGAACCTTCGCGCATGGCCGGGGTGATGCCCACGATGCGCTTGTCGACGGCGGCGATGTCGCACAGCCAGTCGCCGAACACCTGCGTATATGTCTTCTTGCTGCTCGCGCTCGGCTTGATGCCTTCAGCCGGATTGAACTTGCCCGGACCGTGGTACAGCACCGGATCGGCCTCGGCCAGCTTGTAGCCGTAGCCCTTGCGCGTGACGACGTGCAGGAATTGCGGCCCCTTCAGATTCTTGATGTTCTCGAGCGTCGGAATCAGCGAATCGAGATCGTGGCCGTCGATGGGGCCGATGTAATTGAATCCGAACTCCTCGAACATCGTGGCGGGCACGACCATGCCCTTGGCGTGTTCTTCGAACTTGCGCGCCAGTTCCAGCACCGGCGGCGCCACGCTCAAGACCTTCTCGACGCCCTTTTTCGCCGCTGCGTAGAAGCGCCCCGACATCAGGCGGGCCAGATAGCGGTTGAGCGCGCCGACGGGCGGCGAGATCGACATATCGTTGTCGTTCAGGATGACCAGCAACGGCACGTCTTCGTGCACACCGGCGTTGTTCATCGCTTCGAACGCCATGCCGGCCGTCATCGAGCCGTCGCCGATCACGGCGATACCGAAACGGTTCTCGCCCTTCGTGCGCGCGCCGAGCGCCATGCCGAGCGCCGCCGAAATCGACGTGCTCGAGTGCGCCGTACCAAAAGTGTCGTACGGCGACTCGTCGCGCTTGGGGAAGCCCGAAATGCCGCCCAACTGACGCAGCGAACCCATGGCATCGCGCCGCCCGGTCAGGATCTTGTGCGGATAACTCTGGTGGCCCACGTCCCAGACGATACGATCTTCCGGCGTGTTGAAGACGTAATGCAGCGCAATCGTCAACTCGACCGTACCGAGATTGGACGACAGGTGGCCACCGGTACGCGACACGCTCTCGAGCACGAAAGCACGCAGTTCCTCGGCCAGCGGCGCGAGTTGGCGACGCTCCAGACGCCGCAGATCGGCCGGGTCATCGATAGTATTTAGAAGTTCGTACATCGTCGTTCCATATATAGGCGTTCTTTACCGGGCAGCGCCCCCTGCGCACTGTTCCCGATCTCCTGCCGGTGCGTTCTGTGGGGAGATCGCGCCGACCCTCCTTGCCCCTTGCTTATCTCTACTGCATACGGTCCCGCGGGTTCGATGCCGCACTGCCGCCGGCGACCGATTTCAGAAACTCTTCCGACCGGACGCCCAGGCTACTGACGCGAACTATCGGGCTACGTCCTTCAATTGATGCGATCGACCACGTAGTCGGCCAGCGCGCGCAAGCGGTCCGCATTGCCAAGCGACGCGCTCGCCTCGTGGGCATCGGCGCGCAGCTTTTCGGCGTAGGCGCGCGCGCCGTCGAGGCCCATCAACGACACATACGTGGGCTTGTCGTTGGCGGCATCCTTGCCCGCCGTCTTGCCCAGCGTAGCGGAATCGGCCGTCGTGTCCAGAATGTCGTCCACGACCTGGAAAGCGAGTCCAACGGCGGCCGCGTAGGCATCGAGCGCGACGGTTTCGTCGTCCGACAGCGCACGGCCGCAGATGGCGCCCATGCGCAACGAGGCACGCAGCAACGCGCCGGTCTTCAGGCGGTGCATGTTCTCCAGTTGCGACTGCGTCAGCTTGATACCCACGCTTTCCAGATCGATTGCCTGACCGCCTGCCATGCCGAGCGCGCCCGAAGCCACCGCCAGTTCGCGCACCAGCGCGAGCGATTGCGCAGCGCTCAGGTCGTTCGTGGCTTCACCCAGCAAGGCGAACGCCTGGGTTTGGAGGCCGTCGCCGGCGAGCAGCCCCGTGGCTTCGTCGTACTGCACGTGCACCGTGGGCTTGCCGCGGCGCAGGTCGTCGTCATCCATGCATGGCAGATCGTCATGTACCAGCGAATAGGCGTGAATCATTTCAACGGCACAGGCGGCACGGTCCAGCGCGGTCTCGCTCGCCTGCGTCACTTCACCCGCGGCGAAGCACAGCAGCGGACGCACGCGCTTGCCGCCGCCGAGCACGGCATAACGCATCGATTCGTTGAGTCGCGCCGAGCCGCCATCGGCCGCCTTGGGCAGCGCAGCGTCGAGCGCCTGTTCCACACGGGCCTGTACCGCCTGCATCCAGGCCTTGATATTCTGATCCGCCATCGTCTTCGTCCTGCACGTGCCCCGGGGCCGTGCGTGTTATTGAGGCGCCCCGCAATCGCGGGGACGCATTGGGTCGTGGGTCGTCTTGCCGTTTGCTCGATCGTGAGGTCCGGCGCGGCGCTCAGAACTCGTCGCGCGCGGCCGGTCCGAGCGGCTTGAGCGTCTCGCCTTCGAGCACCTTCACCTGCTGCTCGACTTTTTCGAGCAGCCCCTGGCAGTACTTCACCAGCACGGCGCCGCGCCGGTAGGCGCCCAGCGATTCCTCCAGTCCCAGCTCACCGCCTTCCATGCGACCGACGAGCTTTTCCAGCTCGGCGAGCGCAGCCTCGTAGGTCTCGGGCAGATCTTGCGGCGCGTCGGGCACCGCGTCTTGCGACTTTGCAGTCTTGGCCATAAACGCAAAATTCGGGTCGAATGTTCCATTTTACGGCAAAAGCGCACTAGCTCGCAGAGCGTAAATTGCCTCAAAACCGGTCGCGATGACAATTTTCGGACATTATTTAACGTAAATCATGGACTTAGCGGCCCCTGAATGGATAGACCGGGTATAATCGTCGGTTCCCCTAAATCGATTTTTCGATGGTTGGGTTGTTCACTGCTTTCAAGCTAGACGGGAGTGGGAATGTCCAATCTAAGCAGCGCTTTGCAACTGAAACCGGCCTCGAGCCAACTGCCGGTCTACACGTATTTCGATGAGGCGCTCCTCGCCCGCGAGCGTGAAGTCCTCTTCAAGCACGGCCCCCGCTATGTGGGCCACGAACTGATGGTGCCGGAAGCCGGCGATTACTTCGCCCTCCCGGCGGAGCAGGAAGGCCGCATGCTCGTGCGCAATGGCGCGGGCGAGCACGACGGCATCGAATTGCTCTCGAACGTCTGCCGTCATCGCCAGGCGGTCATGCTCAATGGGCGCGGGAATACGCCCAACATCGTGTGCCCGCTTCACCGCTGGACTTACGACACGAAGGGCGAATTGCTCGGCGCGCCGCATTTCCCGGAAAAGCCCTGCCTCAACCTCAGCAAGTTTCCGCTGCAACGCTGGAACGGGCTGCTGTTCGAAGCGCAAGGCCGCGATGTGCAGGCAGATCTCGCACGCCTGGGCGTCAAGCACCATCTCGACTTTTCGAACTTCATGTTCGATCACGTCGAAGTGCATGAATGTAACTACAACTGGAAGACGTTCATCGAGGTTTATCTCGAGGACTATCACGTCGTACCGTTCCACCCCGGTCTGGGCAGCTTCGTCTCGTGCGAGGACCTGAGTTGGGAGTTCGGCGACTGGTATAGCGTCCAGACCGTCGGCGTGCATGAAGGCCTGGCCAAACCGGGCAGCCCGATCTATCGCCAGTGGCACGACGTGTTGCTGCGCTACCGGGAAGGCGTGCCGCCGGACTTCGGCGCGATCTGGATGGTGTACTACCCGCACCTGATGATCGAATGGTATCCGCACGTGCTGGTGGTGTCCTGGCTGATTCCGCGCGGTCCGCAGAAGACGACGAACATCGTCGAATTCTATTACCCCGAGGAAATCGCCCTCTTCGAGCGCGAATTCATCGAGGCCGAACGCGCCGCCTATATGGAAACGGCGCGCGAGGACGACGAGATTGCCGAGCGGATGGACGCCGGGCGTCGTGCGCTGTTCGAGCGCGGCGTGTCGGAAGTCGGTCCGTACCAGAGTCCGATGGAAGACGGCATGCAGCACTTCCACGAGTTCCTGCGTCGGCAGATGGGAGACTTCTGAGCGTTGACTGGTTGAAAAATCTCACCGAATGAGAACCGGCGCTTGTTCGCCGCACTTCCGGGAAGGCTGGCCGACGCACGAATGTGGTGCAGGAGAGACTGAATTAAATATTTGCCGAAAATTCTCCGAACGGCGGGCCAAGTGCCCGCCGTTTTCGTTAGAATCGTCGCCATGCTTGAGATATGACCGTGCGCTGCCCCTTTGTGCTGCACGAGTCGCCCGCGTTCAGCACAAAACGCGCCTGTTCGTCTGCCCGCCGTTATCCGGCCACAATTCGCCATGCAATCGCTCTGGATGTTGGTCTCTGCCTTCATGTTTACGTTGATGGGACTTTTCATCAAACTGGCGGCAAATGACTATAACACCGGCGAAATCGTTCTCTACCGCAGCCTGATCGGCGTGATCGTCCTTCTGGCGATCTGCCGCCTGCGCGGCCAGTCGATCCGCACGCGTCACCTTGGCGCACACGTCAAACGCAGCGCAGCGGGCGTCGTGTCGCTCGGCCTATGGTTCTACTCCCTCACGCAATTACCGCTTTCCACGGCGATGACCCTTAACTACATGTCGCCGATCTGGATTTCCCTGATCGTTATGGGAACGGCAGCGATGCGTGGCAGCCTGCGTACGGACTTCCGTCTTGTCGCTGCGATTTTCGCGGGATTCGTGGGGGTTGCACTGCTATTGCAGCCCACGATCGACAGTCAGGCGTGGGGAGGCGGCATCGCGGGCGTCGTCTCGGGTGTGTTCTCCGCCGTGGCATACATGCAGGTCAAGGAGTTGGGGGCTGCTGGCGAGCCGGACTGGCGCATCGTCTTCTATTTTTCGCTCGGTGGTGTTTTGCTGGGCTTGGGATGGGTCGCCATCGAGGGCCTGCACGCCATGTCGTGGCGTGGCGCCGGCCTGATGCTGGGGGTCGGGATTGCGGCACTGATCGCGCAAACCGCGCTCACACGGGCATTCAGCCTCGGCAATACGCTGGTCACTGCGAATCTCCAATACTCGGGCGTAATCTTCGCTACACTGATCAGCATGCTCGTGTGGGGCGACTGGCCCGCGCTGGCCGGCTGGATCGGCATGCTGCTCATCGTGGCGAGCGGCATGACCGCACTTCGCCGGCCGTCACCCTCCGCCTGATCGCCGCCGAACGATTCCCCACGCCCGTCTGCGGAGACGTCATGATTCACACCCACTTCACCACGCTCATCAGTCCGCAAAATCTCGATGCGCTGATGCAAACCGCCGCCGGTGGCGGCGCCCCGGTGGTCATCTTCGACTGCCGATTCGATCTCGCCAACCCGGCGGCAGGCGAGGCCGCCTACGTCGACGGCCATATTTTCGGCGCGTTCTACGCGCACCTCGAGCGCGATCTTTCCGGAAAAACGACGGGCAAGAATGGCCGTCATCCGCTGCCTGACCGTGACGCGCTCGTGCGTCACCTCGCGGCATGCGGCCTGTCGAAAGGCCAGCAAGTCGTCGCCTACGACGCGCAAGGCGGCATGTATGCCGCGCGCCTGTGGTGGTTGCTGCGCTGGCTCGGACACGAGTCCGTAGCTGTGCTCGATGGCGGACTGCAAGCATGGGAAGCCGCCGGATTCAAGCTCGACGCCGCCCCGCCCGAAGCGCCGCCGCCCGGCGATTTCGCGCCCGGGGAACCGCTGGCGACCACCGCCGATGCCGCTGCCGTCGAACGCAATCTCACGTCGCACGAGCGGCTCGTCATCGACGCTCGCGCGCCCGATCGCTATCGCGGGGAAAACGAAACGCTAGACCCCATTGGCGGCCATATCCCCGGGGCGGCAAATCGCTTCTTCAAGGACAACCTCGGTGCCGACGGCCGCTTCAAGCCCGCCGCCACGCTTCGTGAAGAATTCGCTCGGGTCATCGGCCATGAGCGTCAGCCTGAGCGCGTCATCGCCCAATGCGGTTCTGGCGTGACGGCATGCCACAACCTGCTGGCGATGGAAGTCGCAGGTCTGCACGGCGCAAGCCTCTATCCGGGGTCGTGGAGCGAATGGTGCGCGGACAAGCGCCGGCCTGTGGCGACCGGCCCCCAGCCCTAAGATGGAAGGACGGTGGCACGGGCTGACGGCGCCGGCATCGCAAGCGCACTGCCGTGCTCGTCATGACCGTGCCCGTGGTCATGCTCGTGATCGTGACCGTTCAGCCAGACGACCAACGCCAGTCCGACGGCGATCAGCAGGATTTGCGGCAGCGCGTCGCGCGGCGACGTCCGGCGCTGCATTTGCGGCATCAGATCCGACACTGCAATGTAGATGAAGCTGCTTGCCGCCAACGCCAGCAAATAGGGAATCAGGCTTTGGAGACGGTCGAGCATGAAGTACCCGAGCACACCGCCGAGCAACGCCGTCAGACTGGACGCCAGTGTCAGCACCAGCGCCTTGCGCCGCTTGAAGCCTGCGTTGAGCAGCACCATGAAGTCGCCGAGCTTATGTGCGACTTCGTGCACCGTGATCGACACCGTGGCCGCCAGGCCGAGGCGCGGATCGGTGAGAAACGCCGCTGCAATCACGACACCGTCGGCGAAGTTGTGGATGGCACTGCCGACCAGAATCATCCACCCGCCCTTGCCCGCCTCGTGCGCATCGTGGCCATGCTCGTGATGATGCCCATCGCCCTCGTGGTGGTGGCTGTGACGCAGCAGCGCCAGCTTTTCCAGCAGGAAGAAGCCGAGCAATCCGCCGAGCAGCCAACGCGTGATGACGTGGGCGTCGACATGCGACTCCAGACTCTCCGGCAGCAAATGCAGCAACGCCGTGCCCAGCAGCACGCCGGCCGAGAAGCTGACCATCTTGTCGATGAGCCTCGAGAGCAGCCCGAGCGACAACGACGCCGCTCCGAAAAGGCTCAGCACGCCTGAAGCCAGCGTGGCGATAACGATGAAAAGAAAGATGGCGTCGATGGTGATTCTCCCGGCAAGCCGGCGATTTAACCAGCTTTTCCCGCGACAGGCAAACCGTCAGGCCGCCTCACGCGACGGCGTAAGCGGCACCCACGCGCCCGGCGAGCGCAATGGGTGCGCAGATGCCATGTCCGCAAGCGCCCGGGCGGCCGCCCGGGACAGTGGCCGCTCAGGCAACGCCATGCTTTCGGAACCAGTCCTGCGCGAGCGCCCAGCCTTCCTTCGCATCGGCCTCGACATAGCTCGCCCGGTAATCGGCGAAGAACGCGTGCCCCGAATTCGGGAACACCTTCAGTTCCGATGCCTTCGATGCGGCGTTGCCCTTGGCCAGCGCTTCACGTGCCTGCTCAACGCTTGAGACCGGAATGCCCGTGTCCTTGCCGCCATACAAGCCCAGCAACGGACCGTGCAGCTTGCCCGCGATATCGATCGGATTGCGCGGGAAGTTCTCGGTCTTGTCGCCGACGATTCGGCCATACCACGCCACGGCCGCCTTCACCTTCGGATTATGGGCGTCGTACAGCCAAGTCACGCGTCCCCCCCAGCAAAAGCCCGTGATTCCCAGGCGCTCGTCGTCGCCCCCGTTGGCCACCGCCCACTTCACCGTGGCATCGATGTCGCTCATGACCTGCCGATCCGGGGTTTTCGCGACGATTTGCGACTGGATCTCGGCAATGGTGCCCAACGACTGCGGATCGCCCGCACGCGCGAACAATTCCGGCGCCACAGCGAGATAGCCGAGTTTCGCGAAACGTCGGCAGATATCGGCGATATGCTGGTGCACGCCGAAGATTTCGGAGACGACGACGATCGTCGGCAAGTGCGTCTTGCCGGCCGGCTTCGCGTAGTACACCGGCATTTTGATACCGGGCACGTCGAGCATATGCTCGCCCGCGTCCAGCCCCTGCGTGTCGGTGGTAATCGTTTCGGCAGCCACCGGCAGCACCGCCAGGGCAAATGCCGAACCGACTGCGGTCTTCAGAAAATCGCGCCGGTTACGCGGCGCCACTTCGGGCACGAGACTATCCAGATCCGCTTGCGACATGTCGCACTCCAGGAGAAAGCGTCAGTAAGAGAATGGTCGGGGAAACTGCCAGACGAGCCGCCGACCGAGGCCGGACGTTCGGATATTACTAGAGAGGAGGCTCACATGCATTCGGACGCATGCGCAAGAACGCTCGGACCATTCCGAAATTGCACGCATGACGCGCACATGATGCACGCCAACAGCGACGGGCAGCCGACACAGGCCCGCCGCCGGCGAGCGGGAAACGCCCGTGCAGCCGGCGGCGCACCGATACCTCAGTGCAACTTCACCCGCGGCACGGTCGAGCGCCGCAGACGATTCGCCACGGTATCGAGCATCATGCGCCAGACCCCATGCAGCGCCGCCACGTGCATGCGATAGAGCGACGTGTACATCACGCGGGCGAACAGTCCCTCGATGAACATGCTGCCGCCGATCAGACCGCCCATCAGGTTGCCGACCGCACTGAACTTGCCCAGCGAGACGAGCGAACCGAAGTCGCGATAAGTGAACGCGGGAAGGGTTTGGCCCTTGAGGCGCGCGTCGATCGCCTTCACCAGGAAACTCGCCTGCTGGTGGGCAGCCTGCGCCCGCGGCGGCACGAAGCCATGCTCCGGCCATTCGCAACTCGCGCAATCGCCGAAAGCGAATATGTCCGGATCGGTTTTGCTTTGCAGCGTCGGCAGCACTTCGATCTGATTCAACCGGTTGACGGCAAGCCCGAGCGTACCCAGCACCGGCGGCGCGGTAATGCCCGCCGACCAGACCGTAATATCGGCAGGCAATACCTTTCCGTTCGTCGTCGTCACTTGGTTCGGACGCACTTGCGCAACCGAATCGCCGCACAGAATGTCGACGTCGAGCTTCGCGAGCAAGCCGGCGACAGCGCTCGACACGCGCTCGGGCAGCGCCTTCAGAATGCGCGGGCTCGATTCGATGATGGTGATACGCACATCCTTGCGCGGATCGAGCTTCAGCCCGTACGAGCGCAGCACCTCCGCCGTGTTGCGTAACTCCGCCGACAACTCCACGCCCGTCGCACCCGCGCCCACGATCACGAGATTCACTTTGTGACGCTGCGCCCCCGGCGGCGACAGCAACGCGCCGCCCGGCGCATCGGACGTCGTGGCCTGCACCGGCGCATCGGCAGCGTTCTGTGCGCGAACGCACGCCGCCATCAGACGACGGCGGAAGCGCTCGGCCTGCTCGACCGTATCCAGTGCAATGGTGTTTTCCTGAGCCCCCGGCACCCCGAAGAAGTTGGTCGTGCTGCCGATGGCGAGTACAAGGGTGTCGTACGGCAGCGTACGCTCGGGCAGCAAATCGCCCTCGCCCTCGTCCGCCGCCGCGGGCACGGCGGCCAGACGGATCGTCCTGGCTTCGCGATCGAGACCGATCATCTCGCCCGTTGCGAACTCGAAGTGGTGCCAGTTCGCCTGAGCCACATAGGAGAGCTGATGCGTCGCCGTGTCCATGACACCCGCGGCGACCTCATGCAGCAACGGTTTCCAGATGTGCGAGAGCGAACGATCGACCAGCGTAATTTGAACGTCCTTGCCACGCCCGTACTTGTCGCCCAGCCGGGTAACCAGTTCGAGACCGCCGGCGCCGCCGCCGACCACAACGATACGATGCACACTCACGATAACTCCCCAAGCTCGGAAAACCGTCCGGCCGGTCGGCAACTGCGGGACCGGCGATATCGATTACCTTACCGCAGAGTGCGGTCTTAGGGTATTGCCGCCACCCTATTTCCGCTATTGCGTGATCCTGATCGTAACGCTGCCCGGCACTTGCCCGGTGTTGTGCCGGGCGCGCCATTTGGGCATTTGCTTCGCACCTTCAGTGCGCCTGCTCCCAATTTTCGCCCACACCGACTTCGGCCACGAGCGGCACCTTCAACTTCGCCACGCTGCACATCAGTTCCGGCAGACGCTTGCGCACCTCCGCGAGTTCGTGATCCGGCACTTCGAGCACCAGTTCGTCGTGCACCTGCATGATCTGGCGCGTCTGCAAGCCGCTGTCGTCCAGCCAGCGCTGCACAGCAATCATGGAAAGCTTGATGAGGTCGGCGGCCGTGCCCTGCATCGGCGCGTTGATGGCGGCGCGCTCGGCCGCCTGACGACGCGGCCCGTTACCGCCGTTGATGTCCGGCAGCCACAGGCGACGGCCGAACACGGTCTCGACGTAGCCGCGTGCCTTCGCGCTCTTGCGCGTCTCATCCATGTAACGCGCCACGCCCGGATAACGCATGAAGTACCGGTCGATGTACTGCTTGGCTGCGTCGCGCTCGATGCCGAGGTTTGCCGCGAGCCCGAACGCGCTCATGCCGTAGATCAGGCCGAAATTGATGACCTTGGCGTAGCGGCGCTGCTCCGAGGAGACTTCAAGCGGGGTGACGGCGAAGATCTCCGCAGCGGTCGCACGGTGAATGTCCTCGCCGTTGGCGAATGCGCGCAGAAGACTTTCGTCTCCCGAGATGTGCGCCATGATGCGCAACTCGATCTGCGAGTAATCCGCCGACACCAGCTGGCTGCCCGGCGGCGCGACGAACGCCTCGCGAATGCGGCGGCCTTCGGCGGTACGCACGGGAATGTTCTGCAAGTTCGGATCGTTCGACGCCAGACGGCCCGTGATCGCCACGGCCTGCGCGTAGTTCGTATGCACGCGGCCTGTCGCCGGATTGACCATCTTCGGCAGTTTGTCGGTGTACGTGGACTTCAGCTTGGCAAGGCCGCGATACTCCAGCAACACCTTTGGCAGCGGATAGTCCTCGGCCAGCTTCTGCAACACTTCTTCGTCGGTCGACGGCGCTCCGCTCGCGGTCTTCTTGACGACCGGCAATTGCAGTTGCGTGAAGAAAATGTCGCCGATCTGCTTCGGCGAATTCAGGTTGAACTGCTGTCCGGCCAGCGTGTACGCCTCGTTTTCCAGCGTCACGAGCTTGCGGCCGATCTCGTCGCTCTGTGCCGCCAGACGCGCCGCATCCACCAGCACGCCATTGCGCTCCATGCGCTGGAGCACGCGCGCGGTCGGCATTTCGATATCGCGATAGACGAATTCGAGCGTGGCTTCACGGGCGACGTCCGGATACAGCGCACGGTGCAGACGCAACGTAATGTCGGCATCCTCCGCCGCGTATTCGGTGGCGCGCTCGATCGTGACTTCGTCGAAGCCGATCTGCTTTGCCCCCTTGCCGCAAACGTCTTCGTACTTCACGGTCGTCACACCGAGATGGCGCGACGCGAGACTGTCCATATCGTGACTGCGATGCGATTCGAGCACGTACGATTGCAGCAGCGTGTCGTGTGCGATACCGCCGAGCTTGATGCCGTAGTTCTCGAGCACGTGCGCATCGTACTTGAGGTTCTGTCCGACCTTCTTGTGATCCGGGCTCTCGAGCCAGTGCTTCAGGCGCGCCAGCACTTCGTCGCGCGGCAACTGCTCCACTTCGCCCGGTGCACGGTGCGCGACGGGAATGTATGCGGCGCGCCCCGGCTCACAGGAAAACGAGAGGCCGACGAGTTGCGCCTGCATCGCGTCGAGCGACGTGGTTTCCGTATCGAACGCCGTCAGTTCGGCGGCTTCGACAGTCTTGAGCCACGCATCGAACTGCTCCCATGTGAGCACCGCATCGTACTGACGCTCGATGGTGTCGGCCACCGGCGCGGGCGCTGGTTCGCCGGCCTGCGAGGCAACGGCGGCTTCCGCTTCGCGAAGCAGCGTCTTGAAGCCGTGGCGCGAGAAGAAGTCACGCAGGACTTCGGCGTCTTCAGGCTGCGTTTGCAGGCTCGCCTCGATGGAGGTGACCTGTGGCGCGAGATCGCAGTCGAGCGCCACCGTCACGAGCTTGCGCCCCATCGGCAGCCAGTCGAGCGCGCGGCGCAGGTTATCGCCGACGGCGCCCTTCACTTGCGCGGCATTCGCCAGGAGGTTGTCCAGATCGCCGTATTGCGTGAGCCATTTGACGGCCGTCTTCGGCCCGCATTTTTCGACGCCTGGCACGTTGTCGACGGTGTCGCCCACCAGCGTCAGGTAATCGACGATGCGCTCGGGCGGCACGCCGAATTTCGCGGTAACAGCGGCGGCGTCGAGCGTTTCGTTGGTCATCGTGTTAACCAGCGTCACGCGATCGTTCACGAGTTGCGCAAGGTCCTTGTCGCCGGTCGAGACGACCACGCGCATGCCTCGCTGCGCCGCCTGTCTGGCCAGCGTGCCGATCACGTCGTCGGCCTCCACGCCATCGATCATCAACAAGGGCCAGCCCATCGCGCGCACCGCTTCGTGAATCGGTTCGATCTGCGCGCGCAGATCCTCCGGCATCGACGGGCGATTGGCCTTGTACTGCGGATACCAGTCGTCGCGAAAGGTCTTGCCCTTTGCATCGAAAACGCAAGCGCTGTACTCTGCGTGAACGTCTTTACGCATGCGGCGCAGCATATTGACGATGCCGTGCAGCGCGCCGGTGGGTTCGCCGCTGGGGCCGCGCAAATCCGGCAGGGCGTGATAGGCTCGATAGAGGTAACTCGAACCATCGACCAATAAGAGCGTCTTACCTTCCAGACTTTGCTGTTCCGACATATGACCAAGAGAAGAAAAGAAATACCGAGTCTGCGCATGTTGGCAGACCATGAGCGCGCCACCGCCAAGAAGGCGCGCGCGTCGTGGCAGATGTTCACGATTATGGCAGAGTTCATCGAGGCAACCGAGTACCTGTCCGAGATCCGCCCGGCCGTGAGCATCTACGGAAGCGCGCGCATCAAACCGAAATCGCCGTTCTACAAACTGACGATGACCATCGCCCGCAAATTCTCGGACAATGGCTTTGCGGTCATCTCGGGCGGCGGCCCCGGCATCATGGAAGCCGCAAACAAGGGTGCGCACGGCGGCGCGTCGCCTACCGTCGGTCTGAACATCGAACTCCCGCACGAGCAAAAAGGCAATCAGTGGCAGGATATTTCGCTGCGCTTCCGTCACTTCTTCACGCGCAAGGTCACGTTCGTGAAGAACTCGGACGCCTTCGTCATCATGCCCGGCGGCTTCGGCACGCTCGATGAGTTGTCCGAAGTACTCACGCTCATCCAGACACAGAAGTCCCGTCACGTACCGGTGATTCTCGTGGGCTCCGAATTCTGGAAGGGCCTGCTCGACTGGGTGCGCACGTCGATGCTGCCGATGGGTCTCATCAGCGAAAAGGATCTCGACCTCGTGCAGGTGATCGACGATCCGGACGAGATCCTCAAGGCGGTGTTCGCGTTCTACGACGGCCACATCGAACCCGAGACCGAAACCAGCGAAAAGATGTTCTATCTGTAATTGCCGTCGCGCACCGTCGCGAACGGTTTCGCCCAAGTCAAAACCGGCGCTGCGAGTTGATCGCAAGCGCCGGTTTTCGTTGACGGACGGTCATCCGTGCGCCCGCCCTCGACACGTCGATACCTTGGCGGCCGTCAAGCGCGTGCCAGCGACTCAGCAGCCGCTTTCGCGCGGGGTAGTCTCGACTTCCAGACCGAAGAACGGACGCAGTCGCGTGCCGAACACGTTGCCGAAGAACGCCGCCACCAGCCACAGCCAGCCATGCAGGCTGCCGGAGATGATGCCGCTGAAGTACGCGCCGATATTGCAGCCGTACGCCAGACGTGCGCCGTAGCCGAGCAGCAAGCCGCCCACGACCGCCGCGATCAGCGAACGCGCGGGAATCTTCCACACCGGCGCGAACTTGCCCGCCAGGGAGGCGGCGACCAGCGCGCCCAGAATGATGCCGAGGTCCATGACAGTCGTCACGTCCCGCGAAATCGGCGCGTTGAGCACATTAGCCTGCTTGGCCCAGTACGGCCACGAGGCAACGTCGATCCCTAATGCCATGAACGCCTTGGCGCCCCACAGCGCAAACGCCGACGTTACGCCCCACGGACGCCCGGCCAGCGCCAGCGTCGCGTAATTGAGCAGCACGAGCGCGAGCGCGCCCCACAGCAACGGCCAAGGGCCGCGCAGCAGCGCCGGGGTGCCCTTGGCGCTGCGTGTCATCGGAACCCCGACAACACGGCCATGGCGACGCTTCTCCGCCCACAACGTGAACCCGCCGATGGCGGCGAACAGCGCGAGATTGGCGATCAGCGCAGGCCACAACCCCCAGACCTTGACCAACGAGACAGGCTTGATGTGCGGCAGCGATTCCCACCACGGAAGATGGGCGGTGGCCACTACCGAGCCGACGATGAAAGCCGCGAGCGTGACGATCATGCGCGTATTGCCTCCGCCCGCCGTGTAAAGCGTGCCCGACGCGCATCCGCCGCCAAGCTGCATGCCGATACCGAACATGAAGGCGCCGAACGCCACCGACACACCCACGGGCGAGACCAGACCGACGACCTTGTTGCCGAACAGCATCCCGTCCGCCAGTGCCGGGAAAAACAACGCGACTCCGACGGCGAGCATCACCATCTGCGCACGCAGGCCCGCGCCGCGGCGATCCGCAATGAAGACGCGCCAGGCCGAGGTGAAGCCGAACGCGGCGTGATAGAGCGCAACACCGAGCAACGCACCGACACCTGCGAGCGCCGCCTGCCGGGGCCCGACCGTCGCTTGCAGATACGCAATGCCGATGAAGATGAGCACCAACGCGACCGTCAGCGGCCGGGCGTTATAGGACGAGGGGGATGGGGATGCCGATTTGACGGCGGCCGAAGCGGCGGAAGACGACATGACGTTCAGACTCCAGAATGCAGATGGGTGGCCCGTGGCCACCCATTGAGACAATTTGCGAGAATGCCAGAGCACGACATCGATGAAAACGACCTTTTTGTGATTTCTTTATAACGACGGGAAATATAGATACCGCGCCGTTACGGTCTACCCCTGCGTAACTTCATATTTCGAATGGCTGCGCTGCCGTGAGGGCAGTTCCGGACAGACGTCATGGCCGCGCACGCAAGTCACCGCGGTGCATTCAACGCGATTCCACAATGCGAAGCGGGGCGCGTTTGATAGAATGGAGGCATTGGAACCCGCTGCGCCGGCCCGGCATGCCTCGCACGTCACAGATGCGTTCCCGCTCTCGGAGAATAATGATGAAAACGCGCTTTTCCCGTGCCCTGCCCCTGCTGATCGGCGCCGGCGTGCTGCTCGCCGGTCAGGCTTTTGCCCAGGATGGCAAGGAGACTGCGGCGCAAGCCGCCAAACGCGAGGCGGACGCCCGTGCGGCCGCGACGAGCACCCAGTCGGTCGACGTCAATCAGGAACGCAAACCGAGCTACTACGTGAACGACCAGGGTACGACCGTGACCGAGTACCGCGATCGCGGCAAGCCTACGGAGATCGACGTCCATTCCCGCTTCGGCACCAACTACCAGTTGACCACCCCGCCGGACAACTCGCCGCGCGCCCGTGACAACACGTCGCAAAACGACCGCCTGCCGTCCGTCGGACTGAAGTTCTGACGTCTCTGGTAATCTGACGCATTCGCGCGCCGGTTTGCGGCGCGCCGCTTCCTGTCTGTCTCGACCAGCGGCCCGCTGCACATGCGCGGGCCGTTTGTCTGAGTCTTATCCACTCAACGCACGCATGGCCGTTTTTACTTCCGTCTCGCCCGAGCAGCTTGAGCAGTGGCTGCAAAGCTACGATTTGGGGAAAGTTCTGGATTTCCGTGGTATCAGCTCGGGTATCGAGAACACCAATTACTTCCTGACGACCGAGCGCGGCGAGTTTGTGCTCACGCTGTTCGAGAAGCTCACGGCCACGCAGTTGCCGTTTTATCTGCAATTGATGGGGCACCTTGCTCATCACAGCGTGCCGGTTCCCGATCCGGTTCCGGATCGCACAGGCCGAATTCTGGGTGAGCTCAACGGCAAGCCGGCGACCATCGTCACCAAGCTCGCCGGCCGCTCGGAACTCGCGCCCACGCCCGAACACTGTGCCCACGTCGGTGCGATGCTCGCACGCATGCATCTGGCCGGACGCGACTTCACGCTGGAGCAGGCCAATCTGCGCAGCCTGACGTGGTGGCGCGAGGCCACGCCCGCGGTACTGCCCTTCCTGAGCGACGCGGAGCGCACGCTGCTGGAAAGCGAGATGGCGCATCAGGAAGCGTTTTTCGCCTCCGACGACTACCGGGCGATGCAGGCCGGTCCGTGCCATTGCGACCTGTTCCGCGACAATGTGCTGTTCGACACGGCCGAAGACGGCGCGCCGCGCCTGGGCGGTTTCTTCGACTTTTACTTCGCCGGCTGCGACAAGTGGCTTTTCGATCTCGCCGTGACGGTCAACGACTGGTGCTGCGACCTCGTGAGCGGCGAACTGGACGATGCCCGTGTGCATGCGATGCTGCGTGCCTACGAGACGGTTCGCCCGCTGACGGCCATCGAAGCGTCGCACTGGCGCGACATGCTGCGCGCGGGCGCGCTGCGATTCTGGGTGTCGCGCCTGTATGATTTTCATTTGCCGCGCGCAGCCGAAATGCTCAAGCCGCACGACCCCGGGCATTTCGAACGAATCCTGCGCAAACGCATCGAAGCCGTTTCCATTCCCTGGCTGTAACCCGACGCCCCCTCGGAGTCATTCGAACCCTATGCAATTGCTTGAAGTCCCGCCGAAGAGTGGTTATGTGTGGCTGCGCCAGGGCATCTGGCTGTTCCGCAAGAATCCGCTCGCCATCATGAGCCTGCTGTTCGCCTATCTGTTCGGCACGTTGGTGGTCTCCTTCGTGCCGGTCGTTGGCGGACTCATCTCGCTGGTGCTTGTCCCGGGCCTGTCGGTGGGGTTCATGGCTGCCTGCCGCGACATCATCAAGAACAAACAGGTGCTGCCTCAAGTGCTGCTCGACGGTTTTCGCGGGCACGGCAAGGAAGTCGCGCGCCGCCTGCTGATTCTCGGTGCTTGTTACATGGGGGCAACGGTCGTCGCGTATCTGGTGTCGTCGCTGTTCAATGGCAGCGAACTGATCAACAAGCTGCTGTTCGACGGCAACGTGAATCGCGACGAAGTCATGAACGGCACTGCCGGAATCGTCGCGGCCATGGCGTTCGCGATCGCGTATATCCCGGTGGCCATGCTGTTCTGGTTTGCACCGGTGCTCGTGGCGTGGCACGACATTACGCCGGTCAAGGCGATCTTTTTCAGTTGGACGGCGTGCACCCGCAACTTCCGTGCGTTCGTCGTCTATGGCCTGTGCGTGATGCTGCTCGCGATGGTGTCGTCGCTGCTTCTCATGGTCATCATGGCGGTGCTTGGCATCTTCCAATACGCGATGCTGCTGCTCTGGCCGCTGTCGCTGCTCTTTGCCGCCATCGTCTACTGTTCGTTCTATGCGAGCTATCGCGGCTGTTTCGGCGTACAGGAGATCGGCGCCATCGATCCGAACGTCGCACCGCCCGACGAGGCGTAGGGCGGCACATCGGCACGTGCAGCGGTACAGCGTAAGGGGGGGCACCCGAAGGTGCCCTCAGATTGCTGACGAACCCCTCGTTTTTCGGAGCGAGGGGTTTTATCTTTTAGGCAAGGGCGAATGGGCAGCGTAAGGGCGCGCACATTGAGAGACAAGCCCTCAGGACGCTCGTGAGCCACCGAAACGGGCGCCAAAGGGACGAACGCTCGCCTAAACGCGCCCGTAGGCGCGCCACCAGCATCGCAATTTTCTTGATGTTCTGCGCCGCCGCAGCCAACAAGCACTGCTCGGCCACCTTGCGCAGCCCGCGCATGCGCGCATAGCGATGCCCATGCAGTTGCTTGGCATCGGCAAAGCTGCGTTCCACCGTCTCCTTGCGCCGCGCGTAAATGCGTCGCCCCCACTCGCTCAGCCGCCTCGCGTCCACCCGCTGCTTGGCGCGCTCCCAGACGTGGCGCGTCACCACCTTCACCGCGTTGGCACTGTTCGTGCACTGTGCTCGTACCGGGCAGCACCGGCATATCCGAGCATCGGATTTGTATTCTCGATAGCCGAGCCGGTTAGTCGTGCTGTACGGCAGCGCCTGTCCCTGCGGGCACACGTACTCGTTGCGGTACGCGTCGTACTGGAACTGCCGTTTGTAGAACAGCCCCGGCTTGTGGTTCGGCGTGCGATAGCCCATCACCCCGGCAATCTCCCGCTCCTCCAGCCCCTGGCACACCGCTGGCGTGAAGTAGCCAGCATCCAGCCCCACCGCTTCCACCTTGAACTCAAAGCGCTCGCGCTGTCGATCCAGCCGCTCCAGATACGGCTGGCTGTCGTGCACCGAGGCCGGCGTCACATGCGTATCGGTAATGATCGCGTGCTTGGCGTCCACCGTGCGGTGGTCCAGATAGAAGAAGCCCTTCGGCTTGTCGTCCCGCACCATGTAGCCGCTGTCCGGATCGGTCCGGCTAATCTTGGTGTCCTTGCTCGACGGCGGCTCATCGTCGTCCCGATTCAGCGGCTTCTTGCCATGCGCGGCCCGGTCCGCATCCACTGCCGCATTGAGCTTCTCCAGATAGGCCGCAGGCGTCTGTTCCAGCTTTACCACGTCGAACTTGTTCTTGTTCGCATTGGCCTTCAGGTGCGTGCTGTCGGTGTACAGCACACGGCCATCGACCAGACCACGGCCCATCGCCTGGCGCACGATCTCGTCGAAGATTTCCTGATACACCGTCGTGTCCGTGAAGCGTCGGCGGCGATTCTGCGAGAACGTCGACGCATCCGGCACCTTGTCGGTCAGCCGAAACCGGGCGAACCACCGATAGGCGACGTTGACCTGGACCTCGCGCATCAACTGCCGCTCACTGCGCACCCCAAACAGGTAGCCGATGAACAGCAGCTTGAACATCACCACCGGATCGAGCGCCGGACGACCGTTGTCTGCGCAGTACAGGTGCGCGACCTTTTCGCGGATGAATTCGAAATCCACCGCCGCCTCGATCTGGCGCAGCAGGTGGTCCTTCGGCACGAGTTCCTCGAGCGTCACCATCTCGAGTTCGTGCTGCGTGGGCGTCGGGATCTTTAGCATCCTGCTATTAAAAAACAAAACCCTCGCACTTGGCGAGGGTTTGTCAGCAATCTGGGGGCACCCGAAGGTGCCCTTTTTTCATAGCCAAACGGCTTGCGCAACCGCCGCGGCGTTGGCGTATCGACCGACGCTGCAGCGTTGCATCACTCGATCGGCTGCAGTTTCGCAACGGCCAGCGCCAGCCACTTTTCACCGTGACGACCGAACTTCACGTGCGCGCGGGCTTCATCGCCCGTGCCTTCGAGTCCGATGATCTTGCCTTCGCCGAACTTGGTGTGGAAAACGCCCTGCCCCAGCTTGAATCCGGTCTCCGACGCACGCGAACGATCTGCCAGCGCCTTTTCCGACTTCGTCGCCGCCCATTCATCCTTCGGTGCGCTTACCTGCGCACGGGCAAACCAATCGCGCCCCCATGCCGGTTCCGCCTGAGCCAGACGCGCGCCCGGCTGCGCTCGCGGTGTCAGGAACTTCAGCACTTCCTCGGGAATTTCGTCGAAGAATCGTGAGCGCAAGTTGTAGCGCGTCTGGCCATGCAGCATGCGGCTCTGGGTGAACGACAGGTACAGACGCTCCTTGGCGCGCGTAATCGCCACGTACATCAGACGTCGCTCCTCTTCAAGTCCATCAAGCTCCATCGCGCTGTTTTCGTGCGGGAACAGTCCTTCTTCGAGGCCGGTGACGAACACCGCCGTGAATTCGAGCCCCTTTGCCGCGTGCACCGTCATCAACTGCACGGCGTCCTGCCCGGCCTCGGCCTGATTGTCCCCGGCTTCGAGCGACGCGTGCGACAGGAAGCCCGCCAACGGCGTCATCTCGACCGGCGTATCGGCGTCCACCACCCCATCGGGCGAGACGAGCATGTCCGGCGCCCCGGGCAGCGCCGGGCGCGTTGCAATCAGCCGCGCCGGGGCGTCGAGTCCATACCCCTCTTCGGCGATGAACGCCGTCGCCGCATGCACGAGTTCCTGCAAGTTCTCGATGCGATCCTGACCTTCCTTCTCGGTCTGGTAATGTGCAATGAGGCCGCTCGCGTCGATCACGTGCGTAACGACTTCCGGCAACGTCAACCGCTCCGTGTCGTGCCGCATCTGCTCGATCATCCGCACGAACGCCAGCAGATTCGTGCCCGCCTTGCCCGTCATGTAAGGCACGGCGGCGTACATCGAACAGTTGTACAGGCGCGCCGCGTCGGCGAGTTGCTCCAGCGAACGCGCGCCGATGCCCCGCGTGGGGAAATTGACGACGCGCGCGAACGCCGTATCGTCGTTCGGATTCTCGATCAGACGCAGATAGGCGAGCGCATGCTTGACTTCCTGACGCTCGAAAAAGCGCAGACCGCCGTACACGCGGTACGCAATGCCCGCCCCCACCAGCGCATGCTCCATGACGCGCGACTGCGCATTGCTGCGGTAAAGGATGGCGACGTCCTGACGCGACAGCCCTTGCGCGACCAGTGCCTTGATCTCCTCCACGAGCCAGCTCGCCTCTTGCAGATCGGTGGCCGCCTCGTACACGCGAATCGGCTCGCCGTGTCCCGCGTCCGTGCGCAGGTTCTTGCCCAGACGCCGGGCATTGTTCGAAATCAGCGCATTGGCCGCATCGAGAATATTGCCGTGTGAGCGGTAGTTCTGCTCCAGCTTGATGAGGTGGCGAACGCGGAATTCGCGCTCGAAGTCAGCCATATTGCCGACGTTGGCGCCACGAAACGCGTAGATGCTCTGATCGTCGTCGCCCACGGCAAACACCGCCCCTTGCGAGCCGGCGAGCATTTTGAGCCACGCGTACTGGAGTTTGTTGGTGTCCTGGAACTCGTCGACGAGGATGTGGCGAAAGCGTGACTGGTAGTGCGCTCGCAGCGGTTCGTTATGTTTGAGCAGTTCGAAGCAGCGCAGCAGCAGTTCGGCGAAGTCGACCACCCCTTCGCGCTGGCATTGCTCCTGATAGCTCGCGTAAAGCTCCACGAACTTCTGGTTGAACGCGTCGTTGGCCTCGACCTCATGGGGCCGCAGACCCTGTTCCTTGGCGTTGTTGATGAAATACTGGAGATTCTTGGGCGGAAACTTCTCGTCGTCCACATTCGCCGCCTTCATCATGCGTTTGATGGCGGAAAGCTGGTCGGACTGGTCAAGGATCTGAAAACCCTGCGGCAGCCCGGCGTCCCGGAAATGCGCGCGCAGCATACGGTTGCACAGCCCGTGGAACGTGCCGATCCACATGGCGCGCGTGCTGACCGGAAGCATCGCACCCAGACGGGCCTGCATTTCCTTGGCCGCCTTGTTGGTAAAGGTCACCGCCAGAATGCCCGCCGGGCCGACGTGTCCCTGCTGGATCAGCCAGGCGATACGGGTCGTGAGCACACGCGTCTTGCCGGAACCCGCGCCCGCGAGAATGAGGGCCGGCTCGTCGGGAAGCGTGACGGCGGCCAGTTGTTCGGGGTTCAGGTTGGCGAGCAGATCGGGCATGTCGGATGTGAATTTCGAGTGAAGCCCGATTATAAATCCTGCTGCGGCGCGGAAATGGCACCGAATCTTTTATAATTCAGGGTTTCACGCATTACACGGTCCATCAATCCATGAGCGACAGCGACAATACGCTTGCCAAGAGCTTCGAGCCGCAGGACGTCGAAGCCCACTGGGGCCCCGAATGGGAGCGCCGCGGCTATGCCCGGCCGACCTTCGACGACGCCCGCGAAGATTTCAGCATCCAGTTGCCGCCGCCGAACGTCACCGGCACGCTGCATATGGGCCACGCGTTCAACCAGACGATCATGGACGGCCTGACGCGCTATCACCGCATGAAGGGCGCCAATACCCTCTGGGTGCCGGGCACCGACCATGCGGGCATCGCCACGCAGATCGTCGTCGAGCGTCAACTGGACGCGCAGAAGGTCTCGCGCCACGACCTCGGCCGCGAGAAGTTCGTCGAGCGCGTCTGGGAGTGGAAGGAGCAGTCGGGCAGCACGATCACCCGTCAGGTACGCCGTCTCGGGGCGTCCATCGATTGGAGCCGCGAGTACTTCACGATGGACGAAAAGATGTCCCGTGCGGTGCGCGACGTGTTCGTCACGCTCTACGAGCAGGGCCTGATCTATCGGGGCAAGCGCCTCGTGAACTGGGAATCCGTCCTGCTCACCGCCGTGTCCGATCTGGAAGTGGTGAGCGAGGAAGAGGAAGGTTCGCTGTGGCACATCCGCTATCCGCTGACCGATGGCTCGGGCACGCTCACCGTCGCGACCACGCGCCCGGAAACGATGCTCGGCGACACCGCGCTGATGGTGCATCCGGAAGACGAGCGCTACAAGCATCTGATCGGCAGGACGGCCATGCTGCCGCTGGCCGATCGTGAAATTCCGATCATCGCCGACGATTACGTCGATCTCGAATTCGGTACGGGTGTGGTGAAGGTCACGCCGGCACACGACTTCAACGACTACGCCGTCGGTCAGCGCCACAACCTGCCGCAGATCAACATTCTCACGCTCGACGCGAAGATCAACGAAAACGCTCCGGAAAAATACCGCGGCCTCGATCGTTTCGACGCGCGCAAGCAAATCGTGGCCGATCTGGACGCGCTCGGCCTGCTCGAATCGGTCAAGCCGCACAAGCTCATGGTGCCGCGCAGCGACCGCACCGGCACGGTCATCGAACCGATGCTCACGGACCAATGGTTCGTCGCGATGAGCAAGCCGGCGCCCGAAGGCACCTTCCATCCCGGCAAGTCGATCACGGAAACCGCGCTCGACGTCGTGCGCAGCGGCGAGATCAAGTTCGTCCCGGAAAACTGGAGCACGACTTACAACCAATGGCTCGAGAACATTCAGGATTGGTGCATTTCGCGTCAGCTCTGGTGGGGCCATCAAATTCCCGCCTGGTACGACGACGCCGGCAACGTCTTCGTTGCCCGCACGGAAGCGGAAGCCATCGAGAAGGCGCGCGCCGCCGGTTCGACCGGCACGCTCAAGCGCGACGAAGACGTGCTCGACACGTGGTTCTCGTCGGCGCTGGTGCCGTTCTCCTCGCTCGGCTGGCCGCAAGAGACGCCGGAACTGAAGCATTTTCTGCCATCGTCGGTGCTCGTATCCGGCTTCGACATCATCTTCTTCTGGGTGGCGCGCATGGTCATGATGACCACGCACTTCACTGGCAAGGTGCCTTTCAGGACGGTGTACATGCACGGCCTCGTGCGCGACGCCGAAGGTCAGAAGATGTCTAAGTCGAAGGGCAACACGCTCGATCCGATCGACATCGTCGACGGTGTGTCGCTCGAAGCGCTGGTCGCCAAGCGCACCACCGGGCTGATGAACCCGAAGCAGGCCGCCAGCATCGAGAAGAAGACCCGCAAGGAATTCCCGGACGGCATCGCGCCGTATGGCACCGATGCGCTGCGCTTCACTTTCGCCTCGATGGCCACGCTGGGTCGCAACATCAACTTCGATCTGGCGCGTTGCGAAGGCTATCGCAACTTCTGCAACAAGCTGTGGAACGCCACGCGCTTCGTGCTGATGAACTGCGAAGGCCAGGATTGCGGTCTAGCGCCGTGCGTGGGTGATTGCGGCCCGGACGGCCATCTCGACTTCTCGCGCGCCGACCGCTGGATCGTGTCGCTGCTCCAGCGCGTGGAGGCCGATGTCGCCAGGGGCTTCGCCGATTACCGCTTCGACAACATCGCCAGCGCGCTATACAAGTTCGTGTGGGACGAGTACTGCGACTGGTACGTCGAACTGGCGAAGTGGCAGATCCAGAACGGCACGCCGGCCCAGAAACGCGCTACGCGCCGCACGCTGCTGCGCGTGCTCGAAACGGTACTGCGCCTGGCACACCCGATCATTCCGTTCATCACCGAAGCGCTGTGGCAGAAGGTGGCCCCGCTGGCCGGCCGCTATCCGGCGGACAAGGCGCCCGGCGAAGCCAGTATCATGGTGCAGCCGTACCCGGTCGCCGATACCAGCAAGATCGACGAGGGCGACGAAGCCTGGATGCAGCAGTTGAAGGCTGCGGTGGATGCCTGCCGTAACCTGCGCGGCGAAATGAACCTGTCGCCGGCGCAACGCGTGCCACTGCTGGTCGCGGGCGATGTGCCGTTCCTCACCTCCATCGCACCGTACCTGCAAACGCTGGCGAAGCTCTCCGAAGTGCAGGTGCTGGCGGACGAGGCGACGCTCGACGCGCAGGCCGCAGGGGCACCGCTGGCCGTCGTGGGTCCGAACAAGCTGGCGCTGAAGGTGGAAATCGACGTCGCCGCCGAGCGCGAGCGCCTCGGCAAGGAAGTCAAACGGCTCGAAGGCGAGATCGCGAAATGCCACGGCAAGCTGTCCAATGAGAGCTTTGTGGCACGCGCGCCCGCCAACGTGGTGGAACTTGAGAAGCAACGACTGGTCGACTTCGAAGCGGTTCTCGGTAAATTGCAGGCACAGCTCGCCCGCCTGCCTGTCTGAGACCCCTCTATATCCATCAGGGAGAAATCAATGAAAACCGTTGTGACGAAAGCCGTGTTCCCCGTCGCGGGCCTCGGCACCCGGTTCCTGCCGGCGACCAAGGCGAGCCCGAAAGAAATGCTGCCGGTCGTGGACAAGCCGCTGATTCAGTATGCAGTGGAAGAAGCGGCCGCTGCCGGCATCACGGAGATGATTTTCGTGACAGGCCGCAACAAGCGCGCCATCGAAGATCACTTCGACACGGCGTTCGAGCTTGAAGCCGAACTCGAAGCGAAGAACAAGCAGGCGTTGCTCGACGTCGTTCACTCCATCAAACCGGCGCACATCGATTGTTTCTATGTCCGCCAGCCCAAAGCGCTGGGTCTCGGACACGCGGTGTTGTGCGCGGAGAAGCTCGTGGGCGACGAACCGTTTGCGGTCATCCTCGCGGACGACTTGCTCGACGGCCGGCCGCCGGTGCTCAAGCAGATGGTCGATCTGTACAACCAATATCACAACTCGATCATTGGCGTGGAAGAGATCAACATCGAGCAAAGCCGCTCGTACGGTATCGTCAAGGGGGCCGACTGGGGCGAGAAAGCCATTGTCAAGCTGACGGACATCGTGGAGAAGCCGGCGCCGGAAAATGCGCCGTCGAATCTCGGGGTGGTCGGCCGTTACGTGCTGCGTCCGCTCATTTTCGACTGCATTCGCAAGATCGATCCGGGTTCGGGCGGCGAGATTCAGCTCACCGATGCCATCCAGAAGCTTATGCAGGTTGAAGCCGTGCTGGCGTATCGCTACGACGGCAAGCGCTTCGACTGCGGCAGCAAGCTGGGTTATCTGAAGGCGACGGTGGAGTTCGCCTTGCGCCACCCCGAGCTCAAGGACGCCTTCCGCGAATACCTGCAAAAAGAGGTGCACGGCGATCTGACGTAAGTCCGGTCCCGTGTCGCATGCCGGACATCCGGCAGCGCAGCGTTGGAAATAAAAAACCGACGGCATGTCCGTCGGTTTTTTGTGCCTGTGGTTCCCGCCGTGCCGCGCGTTCGCTATTGTTCGCGATGGCTGGAGGCGGTGCGCCGTGACGAGTCATGGTCGACTGTTATCGGCCGCGCCCGGCAGCGGGGCCGCGTCGCGATCAGCGACGGCGCATCCAGAAGTGGAACGTCTTGCCTTCCTCGCGCGTTTCCAGCAGTTCGTTGCCGGTCTGCTTGGCGAACGCGTTGAAGTCGCGTCCGGAACCCGGGTCGGTCGCAATGATATGCAGCACTTCACCGCTTTGCATTTCGGCCAGCGCCTTCTTCGCACGCAGGATCGGCAGCGGGCAATTCAGGCCGCTCGCGTCGACTTCTTTCTGGAATTCCATGCTTGTGTCCCTCTCTTCGGTCTCGTTCGAATCGTTTGCCGGAGTCGCTCCGGCGATTACCACACGAAACGCGATTCTACCGTAGTCGACACGTCACGCCGTCAGCCGGCGATCGACAGACGCGCAGATTCGACGTACTCGACCGGCAGATTGCGCCGTCGCAACCATTCCGCTACGGCGTGCCCCGTACCGGCACGCCACGGACGCACCTGATGAGGCGCAACCAGACGGAACTCGGCCAACTCTTCGGACAGACGAATGTCGCCATCGCAAACCGCGTGGTACGCGATGATCAGTTCGTTCTTGCGCATGAATTCGTAGACGCCGAGTAGCGAAATCGCGCCGGTATCGAGATTCGTTTCTTCCTTGATCTCGCGGCGAATGCCGTCTTCGGGCGTCTCGTCCCGCTCCAGAAAGCCCGTGATGAGCGCGAACATGCCTTCGGTCCAGGCTGCGTTACGCGCCAGCAGTATCTGGCCACGATACTCGACCAGACCGGCCACCACCGGCAGCGGATTGTCCCAGTGGACGAAACCGCAGGCATCATCGGGACAGGCGCGGCGGATACGCCCTGCGACGTCGCGCGAATCGAGGGGAGAGGCACAGCGGGGACAGAATATGGGCTCGTTCATGATCGTTCTTCAGCGAATTCGAATATCTTAAATGAACTCATGACGCACTGCATATTCGGTAAATTCCGAGACTCAGCCGGACCAGGCCCACTTGGGGTGGGGCGTATAATCGGCCGATGTCTTGCAAATTTCGCTCACGATTCCGTGTCTGACATCCCACCGAATACCCCGGCCTCCTCTGGCTCGCCGCCTCCGTCGCCTCCGTCGTCCTTGCCGCCCTCCCTGCCTGCCGCACCGTTGTCGGCCCGGCTGACACAGCGGGGAATGCGCCGCTCGCGCCGCCTTTGGCACAACTACGGCGTGTTCTGGCTCGGGGCCGTGCTGGTCGGGCTGGTTTCCGTGGCTTATGCCAAGCTCGTGGACTTCGGTTTCGAGTTGTTCCAGCGTTTGCTCTCGCATGGTGTCTGGCTGCCACTGATCGTCACGCCGCTGGGGGCCGCGCTGGCAATCTGGCTGACGCAGACGTTCTTCCGCGGCGCCGAGGGCAGCGGGATTCCGCAGGTCATCGCAACGCTTCAGGACTCCCGTCTGTCGAAATCGCTGCTCACGCTGCGCATCATGTCCGGGAAGATCGCCGTCTCGTTTCTCGGCATTCTGTGCGGATTCACCATTGGTCGCGAGGGCCCGACCGTACAGATCGGCGCGTCGCTCATGTACGCCATGCGACGTGGTTATCGGCGCAGCAGCGCGCATATCGAGCGTCAACTGACGCTGGCGGGCGCTGCGGCGGGCCTCGCCGCCGCGTTCAACACGCCGCTCGCGGGCGTGGTATTCGCTATCGAGGAACTGAGCCGCAGTTTCGTTGCCCGCAACAGCGGCACGCTCATCACCGCGATCATCTTCTCGGGAATCGTCGCGCTCGGATTGCAAGGCAACTACCTGTACTTCGGGCAGATCAGGGCGATCAGCGACTTTCATTGGACGCTCGTTCCCGTACTCATTGCAGCCAGCGTGCTCACCGGTGTTGCGGGCGGCGCGTTCGGCTGGCTGATGCTCAACGTACCGCGATGGATGCCTGCGCCGCTGGTCAATATGCGTCGCGCCCATCCTGTACGATTCGCCTTTGTGTGCGGGCTTGCGATTGCGGCAATCGGAATCGCCTCCGGCGGCACGACATTCGGCAGCGGCTACGCGGAAGCGCGCGGCCTGCTCGAATCGCACGCGGCCCTCTCCCTGTTATACGCCGTGCTGAAGTTCGCGGCGTTGTCCGTGTCTTACCTGTCGGGGATTCCGGGCGGCATTTTTGCGCCGTCGCTGGCCATTGGCGCGGGACTGGGCAACGTCATGGCCCACATCACGTCGGTGGTGCCCCTGCCGGCAATGGCCGCGCTTTGCATGGTCGGGTATTTAGCGGCCGTGACACAGTCGCCGATCACTTCCTTCGTGATCGTCATGGAGATGATCGACGGTCATCAGATGGTGATTCCGCTCATGGCTGTCGCCCTGCTCGCGACGCAGGTCTCCCGAACGATAGCGCCATCGTTCTATCACACGCTGGCCCATCGTTTCCTGACGCCGACAGTGCCTGCGCCACGACAGGCTTGATGCCGGGAGATGGCAACCGGGCGACGAGACAAGCATGGTCTGCCGACCGGTTCCCTCCCCCGCTCAGGCCACGGCCGCCTGCGCGCTCAGTTCGCGGATATCGGCAGCCAGGCGCTCCACCGTCTCCACACGGGTGTCCCATGCGCACATGAAGCGGCAGCCCCCGGCACCGATGAAGGTGTAAAAGCGCCAGCCCCTGGCGCGTAACGCTTCGATCACGAACGCCGGCAGTTCGGCGAACACGCCGTTGGCCTGTGTCTCGAACATGATCGACACGCCCGGCACGTCGCGAATGCGCGCGGCGAGCAGTTGCGCCATGTCGTTGGCATGGCGCGCATGGCGCAACCACGTATCGTTCTCCAGCATGCCCAGCCACGGTGCCGAAATGAAACGCATCTTCGACGCCAGTTGGCCCGCCTGCTTCACGCGGTAAGCGAAGTCTTCCGCCAGCGCACGGTTAAAGAACACCACCGCCTCACCGACCGGCAGACCGTTCTTCGTGCCTCCGAAACACAGCACGTCCACGCCAGCACGCCAGGTGACGTCGCCCGGATGGCACCCCAACGTCGCCACGGCGTTGGCAAAGCGTGCGCCGTCCATGTGAACGCGCAAATTGCGGCGCTTTGCCACGGCGGAGATCGCCTTGATTTCGTCGACGGTATAGACCGTACCGACTTCGGTCGCCTGCGTGAGCGTCACGACCTTGGGCTTCGGGAAGTGAATGTCGGAGCGACGGTTGATGACGGCTTCGACCGCCTCCGGCGTGAGCTTGCCGTTATTGTCCCGGCCGCGCGCGGTCAGCAGCTTCGCGCCGTTGGAGAAAAACTCCGGCCCGCCGCATTCGTCCGTCTCAACGTGCGCCAGTTCGTGGCAGATGACGGAGTGATACGACTGCGACAGCGACGCGAGCGCGAGGGAATTCGCCGCAGTGCCGTTGAAGACGAAGAAGACTTCGCAATCGGTGTCGAACAACTGGCGGATGCCGTCGCACACCCGTTGGGTCCACGTATCGTCGCCGTACGACACTTCGTGACCGCTGGCATTCGCCTCGACGAGGTAACGCATCGCTTCGGGGCAAATCCCGGCGTAGTTATCCGACGCAAAGTGTTGGGGGGTTGCCAGCGCATCGGCGGCGGCCCCTACCCTGGCGGTTGAATTCGATGCGTTCGATGCGTTCGATGCTGACGGGGCTTGCGACATGACGACCTCTTCGATACGACGGGGCCGTCGCAAGACGCCCCGCCCAGACTCTCCGGCGCACACCGCCGGCCTACCGGATGCAACGACGGACTCAGCGCGGGTCCGACCAGAGCGCGCCGCCCGTGGACCAGTTCTCCGGCTTCACGTCGGTGATGATGATATCGACGGACTCCGGCGTGCAGCCGATCGTCTCGACAGCCGCCTGCGTAACGGCTTTGACGAATGCGCGCTTTTGTTCGACGGTGCGCCCCTCGAACATCTCGACGTGAAACGTTGGCATTGCGATGTATCTCCTGATGTCGTTATTGAAACCGGCCACGCGGCGCCCCTTCCCAAAGGCATGATCCGCAGCGTTGCCGGACGCCTCCGATGCCGGCCGAGGCGCAAACCGCCGGGCCGTCAATCGCGAAACGAGGCATCTATTCTATCGAGTTTGCGCAACAGGGCGGGCCACTCCATCCCGCCTTCGATTGCCCCGCCGTCTTCGAGTTGAATGGCCGTTTTGTCCTGCACGGCCGGACTGGGCAAGTTCGGCGACGCGCCGCCGGCCAGCGCCTGCAACTGGATCTCGCACGCCTTGATGAGGGTGGCCATCAGCACAAACGCTTCCGCGACCGTGCGTCCGAGCGTCAACGTGCCGTGGTTTCGCAGCAGCATGGCACGATGCGGGCCAAGCGACGTCACCAAACGCTCGCCCTCTGACGGCGAAAATGCCAGCCCTTCGTAGTCGTGATAGCCGATGCGCTCATGAAAGCGCAGCGCGTGTTGCGAGATCGGCAACAACCCATGCGGCTGAATCGACACGGCGATGCCGGCCGTGTTGTGCAAGTGCATCACGCAGAGCGCATCGGGGCGCGCGGCGTGCACGGCACCGTGCAATGCAAAGCCCGTCACATTGACCGGATGCTCGCTCTCGCCGACGATCTCACCGCTCGTCGTGATCTTCACCAGATTCGATGCCGTCACTTCGTCGAAGGACAAGCCGAACGGATTGATGAGAAAGTGGCCCGGCTCGCCCGGCACCATCGCGGAGATGTGGGTGTAGATGAGATCGTCCCAGCCGTTGAGTGCGACCAGACGGTAACAAGCGGCGAGATCGACGCGCATCCGGCGCTCTTCGTCGCTTATCGCAGTGGCGGCCTTTTTGCCCGCCTTCAAGGTAAAAGACATACGCGCTTCTCTGGAAAAGTCCGGAATGGGGGGTGTCGTGGGCAACGTCAGACGCAAGACCTTCGACTCACGGTGCGCGCTCCAGCGAGCGCCGCCAGTCGCACACGAAACCGGCCGCGCCCAGCACGAGCACACCGCTCGCACACAACAATGCTGTCGTGAAGCCGCCGGTCACAGCCACGAGCGGCGCGGCGACCAACGGTCCGACAATCTGCCCGATGCCGTAGGATGCCGTCACAAGACCGATCAGACCATTGGCGTTGTCCCCACGCAGACGGCGGCATTCGCGCACGGCATACACCGTAATTGCCGTGAACGGCAGCCCAACCAGTACACTTCCGAGCGCGAAACCGGCTACGTTCGGCATGACGATACCGATGCCGACGCCCAGTCCCTGCATGATGTAACAGACGGCAAGCAACAGACGGTTATCCCAGGCGAGCGGTGCCCGCGCGCCGATGATCGCGCCCGGAATCACCATGAGGCCGAGCAACGGAAAAAAGAGATCGGGCCACGGCGAGCCGGGCAACGCCTGACGCGCGATGACCGGCAGGAACGTTGCGGTGATGATGTAGCCGAAGCCGGCGAAACCGTAGAGAATCGTGACGGGAATCACGCTCTCGCCACTGCCATGATTGATGACGGGTGCGGCGGGGGCCGAGGTCGGTTTGCCGGCGCCTGCCGCGCTCGCGGCCGATGCCGCCCCTGCTGGGCCATGCGCATCGCGCGCATCGCTGATGAAGGTACGCCAGATGAGCGCAAGCAGCGCCAGCGCGAGCGCTCCGCAAAGCAACCAGCCGCCACGCGCGGGCCACGCCAGCGATTCGTTCAGGCTGGCCAGCAGGCCCGTCACCACAATGCCCGCGCCCGGGCCGGCGAACATCACGCCGCCGAGACTCGGCATGCGCAACTCGGCCAGCTTGCGAAAGCCCCACCCTGCCGAGAACACCATCGCCCATGCGCTCATCGCACCGGCAAGCGTGCGCACGACCGCCCACACCGCGAACGACTCCCACACCCCCATGGCCAGCGTGAGCGCCACCGTCGCGGCGAGCGCGAAACGAATGATGAGCGTGGGCGTCAAATGGAGCCACATACACGACAGCGCACCGACGAAATACCCCGCGTAATTCAGCGACGCGAGCCAACTGCCATGCTGAATGTCGGTGAGGTGCTCATGCAGCATGAGCGGCAACATGGGCGTGAATGCGAAGCGGCCGATACCCATGGCAATCGCCAGCGCGAGCATGCACGACAGCGCAATGCGCCACGCGGCGCGCTCGGGCGACGGGAGATGAGACGAAACAGTGCGGTCGGTATCGGCGACGGTGGCTGGCATGGCGATGGCTGGCCCGCGGGCAAACGGAGCGAACGGAGCAAACGTAAGGCGTCAATGGAAAGCAACGCGCGCGGTAACCCGCAATCGGAAACGCTCCCGCGATGCATGTCGTGTGCCGAGTACTTTACATGCAAACCATTGCCGGCAGCGATGGTTCCCCTGTGCGATGCAGGGCAATAGGCGGCATCGATGGGCGGCATTATTGCGGCGATTTCCGCTCCACTGTCTTCGCGAATGCAACATTCGCCACGTTCGCTCCGGCATCCTTTCACCAATCGCAACCGTACTGCTGTCGCGCCGGGCCACCTGCTGCGCTCGATGCACTTGCCCCCGCGCCGCCGCAAACATGCGTCGCCGGAAATGCAAAACGCGCACCGAGGTGCGCGTTTTGCAGGGGCCTGCCCGATCGACGGAGGATGGCGCTGCGGCCCAAACCTCCTCGCATCCGCCGAACGATTACAGCTTGCCGGCCACCCAGCCCTGCACGCCGGCCAGCGCCTGCGGCAGTTGCGACGGGTCCGTGCCGCCGGCCTGGGCCATGTCGGGACGGCCACCGCCCTTGCCGCCAACTTGCTGAGCAACGAAGTTGACGAGCTCGCCAGCCTTGACCCTGGCCGTCGCGTCAGCCGTCACACCGGCAATCAGCGTGACCTTGCCGCCTTCGACGGCAGCCAGCACGATCGCGGCGCTTCCCAGCTTGTCCTTGAGCTTGTCCATCGTCTCGCGCAGCGTCTTGACGTCGGCACCTTCGAGTTGTGCGGCCAGCACCTTCAGGCCGTTCACGTCGACGGCCTTCCCGACCAGTTCGTCGCCCTGGCTCGATGCGAGCTTCGACTTGAGCGCCGCCAGTTCCTTCTCCAGCGACCTGACCTGATCCTGCACCTGCGCAATGCGCGGCGTGAGTTCGGCCGGTTGTGTCTTGAGCGCGGCGGCGGCCTCATTGATCCGGTCATCGAGCTTCTGCACGAAGCGCACCGAATTGTCGCCGGTGATCGCCTCCACGCGACGGATACCGGCGGCAACGCCCCCTTCCATCACGATCTTGAACAGACCGATGTCTCCCGTACGGGTAACGTGCGTACCGCCGCACAATTCGCGCGACGTACCGATGTCGAGTACGCGCACTTCGTCGCCGTACTTTTCACCGAACAGTGCCATCGCACCGCCCTTCACCGCGTCGTCGAACGACATGAGCGCGGCCTGCGTCGGCGCATTCGCAAGCACTTCGGCGTTCACGATGTCCTCCACACGACGGATTTCGTCGGCGGTCATCGCGGCGTTGTGTGCAAAGTCGAAACGGGTCTTGTCGGCGTCGACGAGCGAGCCCTTCTGTTGCACGTGAGCGCCCAGCACCTCGCGCAAGGCCTTGTGCATCAGGTGAGTCGCGGAGTGGTTGCGTACGGTACGCGCGCGACGCACGGCATCGACCTGCGCCGTCACGGTGTCGCCCACCTTCAGTTCGCCCGATTCCAGCGTGCCGTAGTGACCGAACACGTCCGCCTGAATCTTCTGGGTGTCCGACACGCCGAAACGCGCATTGCCCGTCAGAATCAGCCCCTGATCGCCGACCTGACCGCCCGACTCGGCATAGAACGGCGTGGTGTCGAGCACCACGATACCCTGCTGGCCCGCGCCGAGCTTGCCGACGCTGGTGCCATCCACATAGAGCGCCGTGACCTTCGCGCCTTCGAGCGCGAGTTGGTCGTAGCCCTGGAAGCGCGTCTTGTCGCCCGTGTATTCGAGCGCCGTCGCCATCTTGAACTTGCCCGCAGCGCGCGCCTGCTCGCGCTGACGCGCCATCGCGGCATCGAACCCGGCTTCGTCGACCGAAATGCTGCGCTCGCGGCACACGTCTGCGGTCAGATCGAGCGGGAAGCCATACGTGTCGTGCAACTTGAACGCGAGTTCGCCGTCGAGCGTGGTTACGCCTTGCCTGGCCAGATCGGCGAGCGCGCCTTCGAGAATTTCCATGCCGTTCTCGATGGTTTCGCCGAAGCGCTCTTCTTCCTGCTTGAGCACGTCGGTCACGCGTTGCTGCGCCTGCGCGAGTTCCGGATAGGCGACGCCCATTTCGGCGACCAGATCCGGCACGAGCTTGTAGAAGAACGGCTTTTTGCAGCCGAGCTTGTAGCCATGGCGGATCGCGCGGCGAATGATACGGCGCAGCACGTAGCCGCGGCCTTCGTTGCCCGGAATCACGCCATCGACGATCAGGAACGAGCACGCGCGGATGTGATCGGCGATCACCTTGAGCGAGTTCGCGGTGAGATCGGTCACACCCGTCTCGCGGCCGGCAGCCTCGATCAGATGCTGGAAGAGATCGATTTCGTAATTGCTGTGAACGTGTTGCAGCACGGCCGCGATACGCTCCAGGCCCATCCCGGTGTCGACGCACGGCTTGGGCAGCGGTGTCATGTTGCCCTGCTCGTCGCGGTTGAACTGCATGAACACGAGATTCCAGATCTCGATGTAGCGATCGCCGTCTTCGTCCGGGGATCCCGGCGGCCCGCCCCATACGTCTTCACCGTGGTCGAAGAAGATCTCCGAGCAGGGACCGCACGGGCCGGTGTCGGCCATTTGCCAGAAGTTGTCCGAGGCGTAACGCGCGCCCTTGTTGTCGCCGATGCGGATGATCCGCTCCGTCGGCACGCCCACTTCCTTCGCCCAGATGTCGTAGGCCTCGTCGTCTTCCTGATAGACGGTGACCCAGAGCTTTTCCTTTGGAAGCTTGTAGACGGTCGTCAGCAGTTCCCACGCGTACTGAATCGCTTCGCGCTTGAAGTAGTCGCCGAACGAGAAGTTGCCCAGCATTTCGAAGAACGTATGGTGGCGGGCGGTGTAGCCCACGTTCTCGAGATCGTTGTGCTTGCCGCCGGCGCGCACGCTGCGCTGGGCCGTGGTCGCGCGCTTGTAGGGGCGCGATTCGAGTCCGAGGAAGACGTCCTTGAACTGCACCATGCCGGAGTTCGTGAACAGCAGCGTGGGGTCATTGGACGGCACGAGGCTCGACGAGCGCACGATCGTGTGGCCCTTCGACTCGAAGAAGTTTAGGAATTTTTCCCGAATGTCTGCGACTTTCATAGCGTGCGTTGGGAGCGTGGGGACCGGGCGAGCTAAGCCTGGCGGGTATTTTGCAAACTTTTGATTATACGGGAAATCGGTCCTCCCACAGCGCTCCTGCGCCAACCGCAGTGCGAAACGGCACTGGTCACAGGCGAACCATGGGCCGTAGACTTCCGGGCACAAGTTCCGCATTGCAAAACAATGTTTCGCACATGTCGCATCGACCGTCGTCGAGCGACGACACCAACAGGAGAGAGCGAAGGATGGGCGCGCTGAGTCATATTCGGGTACTGGACCTTTCGCGCGTGCTGGCCGGCCCTTGGGCGACACAAAATCTTGCCGACCTGGGCGCGGACGTCATCAAGGTGGAGCGCCCCGGCGCGGGCGACGACACACGTCGCTGGGGGCCGCCGTATCAACGCGACGCCGAGGGCCGCGACACGCAGGAGGCGGCGTACTATCTTGCGGCCAACCGCAACAAGCGTTCTCTGACACTGGATATTTCGTCTGATGAGGGACAAGCCATCGTCAAGGCGCTCGCGGCACAAAGCGACGTCGTCGTCGAAAACTACAGGGTGGGACAGTTGGCGAAGTACGGACTGGACTACGCCGCGTTGCGCGAGATCAAGCCGGATCTCGTCTATTGCTCGGTAACGGGTTTCGGACAGGACGGCCCTTACGCTGCGCGCGCCGGCTACGACTTCATCGTTCAGGGCATTGGCGGCTTCATGAGCGTTACCGGCGAGCGCGACGGGCAGCCCGGCGGCGGACCGCAAAAGGCCGGCGTGGCTATCGCCGATCTCATGACGGGCATGTATGCGAGCCTCGCCATTGTGGCCGCGCTCACGCACCGGGACCGTACCGGTGTCGGGCAGTACATCGACATGGCGTTGCTCGACACCCAGGTGGCGATGCTTGCGAACATGAGCACCAACTATCTCGCGAGCGGCGAAGCGCCAGTGCGCTGGGGGAATGCGCACCCGAACATCGTGCCTTATCAGACGTTCCAGACCGGGGACGACGGCTGGATCATCGTGGCCGTGGGCAACGACGGCCAGTTCCGGAAATTTGTCGAGATCGGCGGCGAGCCGGCACTGGCCGGCGACGAACGCTTCGCGACCAATCCGTCGCGGGTGCGGCATCGCGACGTGCTCGTGCCATTGCTCTCGCAAATGGTTCGCAGGCTCGGCAAGGACGAATGGATCGCCAGGCTCGAAGCGGCAGGCGTCCCGTGCGGCCCGATCAATACGTTGCCCGAAGTGTTCGCGCACCCGCAGGTCAAGGCGCGCGCGATGGAAGTCGCGTTGCCCCATGCCTCGGGCGGCATCGCCAGAGTCGTCGCCAGTCCCATGAAGATGAGCGAGACGCCTCCGCTGGCACGCACGGCCCCGCCGACGCTCGGCCAGCACAGCGACGAGATTCTGCGCGAACGGCTCGGCTTCGACGACGCGAAGATCGCGCAACTGCGGGCGGACGGCGTCGTCTGAACTTCCTCGCCTTTTCCGGCGTCCTCTCCCGCGCGTTGCGGACGCCAGCTTGCAGCAACGACCCCGAACGCAGCCGAGTGCGGGCTAGGCGGATCGAGTCGTGCCTGGACGACGCCGAAGTTGCGTCGCCGTCATGTGCGCGGTGGCTGCGGGCGAAGCATTACGTGAGCATCGTGTACAGCATCACCGCGACCGAGAGCGTCATCAAGGCTGTCGCGACCCATCCGCCGATGGCGACCGCGCGCGAATTGGTCATCTTGCCGACGACGGCCTCGCGTGACGACAGCAGCATCACGATCACCATACAAGGCACGGCGACCACACCGTTGATGACGGCACTCCAATACAGTGCCTTGATCGGATTGATCGGACTGACGCAAACCACGGCCCCCAGCACCGTACACAGACCGATCACGGCATAGAAGGCGCTGGCATTGCGAGGCGTCTTGCTCATGCAGCTGGGGAGCTTCAGCGCGCCGGTCAATGCGTACGCCGCACTGCCCGTGAGCGACGGGATCGCCAACAGGCCGCAGCCGATCAGACCGAGCGAGAACAATAGCGTTGCGGACTTCCCGGCAACCGGCGTCAGGGCGCTGGCCGCCTGACTCGTCGACTCGACGTTGTGCACGCCGTGGACAAAGAACGCCGCGGTAGCCGTCATCATGATGCACACCGCCACGATATTGGACGTGAGCATGCCGACCCAGGTATCGGCAAGAATGCGGGTTTCCTGTGCCTTGCGCTGACTCGCCGCCACCTTGATCGGCTTTTCGTTATCGCGCGCCTCGATCTCCTCGACTTCCAGCGCCGACTGCCATACGAAGAGATACGGACTGATCGTCGTGCCGAGAATTGCGACCAGCGTGGTGGCGTATTCCTTCGTTGGCGTGATCGTGGGCCAGACGACGGCGCGCATCGCCGTGTGCCAGTCGGTATGAAGCACGAACAGATTCGCGATATAGGCGAACAAGGCCAGCGTCAGCCATTTCAGGTATCGCGCGTAGGCTTCGTATTTCAGACGAATCTGAAGCGTCAATGTGACGGCCGCAAAGAGCAGGGCATACCAGTAATTGCCGCCGCCCAGAAGCATGGACGCCGCGTCGCCCATGGCGGCCAGATCCGCGCCGACGTTGATGACGTTCGCGAGAATGATCAACAGCGCCATCGACGTGGCGATCTTTCGCGAGTAGTGCTTTCGCACCTCGGAGAGAATGCCGTGCCCCGCGCCGCGGCCGATATGTGCGGACGCGACTTGAATGCACACCATCAGGGGAATGGTGACGACGGCCGACCAAAGCACGTGGTAGCCGAATTGCGAGCCCGCCTGCGTGTACGTGCCGATACCGCTCGGGTCGTCGTCGGCGACGCCGGTCAGCAGCCCCGGCCCCAAGCGTCGGAGGATGGAGCCCGCACGCCCATCGGACCGCGCGTTCTTGTTTACCGTCAATGCCTCTTGTTCTTGTGTCGTTTTCATTCTGCTCGCTCCCATTTACGGGGACGGCGAGCAAATTTCGGGCCAGCGCCGCGGCACGGTAATTGCATGCCTGCCCAACCGAGGCAGTCCCTCGAAACCACCGGTAGGAGAGAAATATGGCAGCGAGCAAGAAACAACCCAACGACCACGGCCTGCACGAACTCTTGTTTCAGGCATACGAGACCGAACTGGGCGGCGAGAAGGTCTACACGGCCGCGCTCAAGTGTGTAAAAAATACAGACTTGAAGAAGGAATGGAGCGAATACCTCGAACAGACGAAAAACCATCAGCAGGTGCTGCTCGACGTGTTCTCTGCGTTGGGACTCGATCCCAACGCGCGCTCGCCCGGACGCGAGGTCGTGGCGCACCATGGCGCTTCGCTCGTCAAGGCGATAGAACTGGCCCGCCAGTCCGGCGACGCGGCGCTGGCGGAAATCGCTGCCGCCGAATGCGTGGTGCTGGCGGAAACCAAGGACCATCAGAACTGGGAGTTGCTCGCGACCGTTGCGGAGAAGTCGAGCGGTGAACTCAGCAAGGTGCTCGGCGATGCGGTTTCGGCGGTGGAAACGCAAGAGGACCACCACCTCTATCACACGATGGGATGGGCCAGGGAACTGTGGATCGATACGCTCGGCTTTCCGGCCGTCTTGCCGCCGCCGGAGGAAAGAAAGCACGTCGAGTCGGCCATCGGCGCTGCGCGTGCCGAACAGGCACGCGACAGCATGGTGCAACGCCGGCATTGAGTGCGACACCTGAGGGGCGGCGGGCGTGACGGGGCACAGCGGCCGCGTGATGGTCGCATGATGGCCGCGTGAGGTTGCTGGCGCCCCTTGTGTCGCACGGCGTTCCTTGCGTTGTATGTGGTCGTCAGGGTCGCCGCTGCAGCTGAGTGTCGTGCGGTGCCGGGCGATCGTCGAGGCCGTGACGACGGTTTCGGTGGTCGCCCGGTATTGTTGCGCGGGTCGCTCCGTCTACCTTTCGTCCGACGTCCCGCCTGCCCAATTGTCGTCTAGGCGTGTTCGTGGGTCCGCTCGGTTTGCGACGGGGTCTGCGGCGGTGTTGCGGCGGGGGTTGCGGCGATAACGCAGGCACCGAATCAATTCCTCCGCGTATGGCACCCCCGCAAAAAGCGCCGCGGCAACGACGACCGCCGCGGTGTATGGCAAGGGGACGTGACTGAGCGTCAATGCGAAGCTTTGCGGCGCGTTGCCAACGATGGCGTCTCGGATCTGCGCGAGGTTGGCGCCGACGATCAGCGTCACAGCGCAGATGGGAAGCAATTCCAGAAAGCTGTGAATGTGTTGCTCCAGGGCGGAGATATCGCGCAGGTGTCTGGCGTAACTCACGTCCCACAGCGCCGTGACTTCATGAAGCACCAGACCGGCGAGCATGATGAGAATGACCGTCATGTTGACCTGAAAGACGAGTGCGACCATGAGCGGAATGCCGACTTCGAGCATTTGCGCGATGTGCATGACCGATTCTTTCGCACCGGCGTTCGCCTCGATGCGGGTACGCCGATGACACATCCAGTCTGCGAAGCCGGCGAGCAGCCATACGGGAATGGTCCCGTACCGGATGTACATGTCGACGAAGTCGGCCACGTTCCCGACCGCTCTCGGCGAGGGGAGCGCCATCGCCGGGAGCGGCTGGAGTTCGGAGAGGAACGTCGGCGCGTGCATCAGCCGTCGACACGCACTCGGCAAACCACGTCCGCAACACCGGGAATGCCGCGTATTTTGCCGACGAGGCCCTCACGAACATCCGCGTGAACGACCCATCCGTCGAGTGTGACCGTGCCGTGCGTGACCGAGAATGTAACGAAGGCGTAACGGCCGTCGGCCGGCTCGCGCAAGGCCTCGCTGACCTTGCTTTGCAATCGCCCGGCAACGGGTGCACCCTGCCCGCCGGGTGCGGTGTCTACGGCGCTATCCTGGATCGACGAATGTGTCGTGGGTGTGGGTCCGCGACTCTCGGACGCCGTGGTGTTCGCCGGGTCGTCGGGTTCGTCCGGCAGGAGGTAGCCCTTCTTCTTGGGATCGGTCATGAACGCCTGCTCCGCTATGGCTCGTTGCGCCGTGTGTCGAAGGTTGCATTGCCGCAATGGGGACATTTGGGTATGACGTGCCCCTTCGTCACGTGTGTGGTGCGATGGCAGCGAGCGCATCGGAAGTCCCCCGATTTTTCGGCTCTTTCACCGGCGTTGGCGGACATGGTTGCGCTCCACTTATCGATTCGGTTCCGAGGGCGTGGACACCTCGCTGACCATCTTGCCGCTGGTGGCGTCGTCTGCGGTCTTCGTGGCGATGTCGCCCATCGAGACCATGCCGACCAGCTTTTTGTCGCCGTCGACCACCGGCATGCGCCGGATTTGCTCGCGGCACATGGTGTCGCAGGCATCTTCGACAGAGTCGTCTTCGCGACACCAGTGAGCGCCCTCGGACATGGCGTCTCCGACCTTCGAGTCGGGCCCCTTTCCTGCGGCGACGCAGCGTATCGAGATGTCACGGTCGGTAATCATGCCTTCGAGGTGACCGTTCTCGCAGACGGGCAATGCGCCGACATTCAGATCGGCCATGAGCTTGGCCGCCTGTTGAATCGTGTCGCCGTTGCGAACGAACGCGGGATCTCGCGTCATGATGTCTCGCAAGCGCTGATTCGACATTGGGGAATGTTGAGATTGGTGTTGCTGCATGGTGAACTCCTCCGGAATAGCGATCCGTGGAAAAGCGAGGACGGATGCGGTGACTCCCGGGCCTGACGCGGCCCGCCTCGCACGTTTGGACACGCATGTTGCGTGCCATCGTGGCGAGGCTGCGGGGGAGGAGGAAAGGCGGAGGTGAGAATGCGTAATTTGCACGGCGTTGCACATTCTGCGCGGGCCGGTTGCAAGCGACGTCCGCCTTCAGGCTGCTGGCTTCTGAGACAGCATCGCTAGCAAGAGTCCATCATCCTCCCCCACGTGGATCGGGTTTGCTTCGGCAGGGAGCAGTACTACTCCAGCGCCAACAGTCCTAACCCAGAGAACCCAATTAGGCGCTGCATTTTCCTCTCTTCCTCCGGAAATTGATCGAGAATTTGCGCCAGCGTGGTGCGTGAAAGCACATATTTCCCAGCGCCGGAGGCATCATGGAAGATATATTCAAGCGCCTTTTCTCTATAGCCCGCTGGCAGGATATGAAGTTTTCCTACTATCTCCGCAGTGATCTTTCGCTGATACTCGACGACCAGCGGATCCGCGGGCTGCCTGCCGACGAGTACGTTCCCCGCTTCAGACTCGGTGAGCATGGTCATGACGTGAGAATTCCATTCGCTTTGAGCGTCATCGAGCGCACCGAGCCAACGTGGAAGTAGCTCCGATTCCGAATAGAATTCCTGATCATTCGAATAGACGGCCGCAACTGTCATTTTGTCGGACTGTGCATTAGGTTTCTCCGACACTTCGGGTCGATCCAGCGAAGCCGTCGGGGAGCGGCTGCATGATCTCAAGAAGTTCGATACTTGTGGTTCTCGATGGAGTCGCAACGAGGGTTGTGCTTGAACATCAGTCGCCCTTGGCAAGAAATCCTGATGCTCGGTCAGCGACGCAATGCTCTGTCTCTGCCCTACCGAGTTCAGATCATCGACAAGAGGGGTAGTCGCCGTGGCATGCGAACGAATCCCGGAGACCGTTGATGTAACCGTCGCGGTAACCGGATGCGCATTTGAAGTCGTTGCGGGTGGAATCATGATGGTTCTCCATCGGTGAGTGGAGACTCCAGACTGACACTCTTCTGAGCACGCTCTTTGCGATACGGCCGGTGATTTTCGGTTTCTCCCTCGACGTTTGAAGATCCGCACGCAGCGCCACTGCCGAGTCCACGTAACCGCCCTGCGCCTTAGTGCGAAATGTTTTTGCTATACTCTTGCCCTCGCGTCGGATTTGAGCGCGCCAACGCGTTCCTGCCTGCACAATCGATGCCGCTATCGCCCTCGTTGCTGTACCAAAAGTGTAGCAATGGCGACGTGAAACAGCAGGTTGCGGAGTGATCTGGAGTGATACGTTAGGGGTATCACAACATCCCGGAAAGCCCCGTGGTATAAGGCGATGCCTTTGATTTCAAAGGACATCGCACTAATGGATAGGATCCAGCCTCTCCCTGTAGTTCAGTTAATAGAATGACAACATAAATAACTGATTCTCAAGGGATTTTTAATTTTCCGTAGCAAATTTGTAGCATCTGCAAACGGCGGCGATTTGTACCTATGACCGTTGAAATCTATCTTTTCTTCGCCGAAAAATACCGTTTTCGGACAACCAAAATCGAGAATTTGTAGGCACTGAGTGGAGCGGCCCCACGTATCTGAGGACACAAGGACTCTCTTAAAATAACGGATAGTCTTGTGCCTGTCAGTAAGCCTAGTCATTACGTGGAAAGCATCGAAATTCTGACCGAACCGGAGCGCCGTCGTCGGCGCACGGCGCAAGAAAAAATCGCCATCGTGCAGGAAACATTGGAGCCGGGAGCGTCGGTGTCAGCCGTTGCACGTCGGCACGGCGTCAATGCCAACCAGGTGTTCGGCTGGCGCAAGCAATACCAGGAAGGCAGTCTGGCCGCGGTGAAGGCAGGCGAAACCGTTGTGCCGGCATCTGAGCTGGCCGCGCAGCCCATTGAATGGCTGACTGACAACGGCTCGGCCTACATCGACCACCGCACGCGCAGCTTCGCTCGCGAACTGGGTCTTGAGCCGCTGACCACGCCGGTTCGTTCGCCGCAGAGCAATGGCATGGCCGAATCGTTCGTGAAGACCATGAAGCACAATTACGTCGCCTATATGGACAAGTCTGACGCACCAACAGCGCTCTCGCGTCTGGCTATCGCGTTTGAACACTACAATGAGCGCCACCCGCACAAAGCCCTGAAATACCGCTCGCCTCGCGAGTTCAGGCGTAATGCAGTGTTGACGTGTCCCCGGAATATCGGTACAGGTCAAAACTAGAGGTAAAGTTGCTTCTCGGCGCCCCAAACGGGGCGAGGAGTCGCCATGAAACGCTCGAGATTTTCCGAAGAGCAGATCGCCTTTGCACTGCGACTGGCCGAGAGCGGCACGCCGGTGGTCGACGTTTGTCGGCAGCTTGGCGTGTCGGAGGCAACCTTCTACACGTGGAAGAAGAAGTACGCCGATTTCGGCATTAGCGAGATGCGCAAGCTCAAGCAACTCGAAGACGAGAACGCACGCCTGCGGCGTATCGTCGCCGACCTGACGCTCGATAAGCAGATCCTGCAAGAGGTGGTGCGAAAAAAAGTCTGAAGGCCGCCAAACGGCGCGAGCTGGCGGCTTGGATGCAAGAGCGCTTTCAGATCAGCGTGCAACGTTCCTGCGCGCTGGCGTTGCTACAGCGTTCGACTTGGTACGCGAAGAGTCATGCGCGAGATCAAAGTGCGCTGCGCCAACGCATCCGGGACATCGCCTTAAGTCGCCCGCGGTTCGGCTACCGGCGAGTGTTGGTGATGCTGCATCGCGAGGGCTGGGACGTGGGCAAGAAGCGCGTCTATCGGCTCTACAGCCTGGAGGGATTGCAGTTGCGGATGAAGGTCAAGCGCCGCAAACGCATCGCCCTGCTGCGAGGCAAGCCGCCGGTGCCCACTGGGCCGAATCAGCACTGGAGCATGGACTTCGTTCATGATCAGATGCTTGATGGGCGCCGCTTTCGCATCCTGACCGTCATCGATCAATGGAGTCGCGAGAGTGTCTGTCTGGAGGCCAACTTTCGACAGACCGGCCGTGCGGTTGGCCAAGCACTGGATCGTTCTGCGCTCCTTCGTGGATGGCCTGAATCCATCACCGTGGACAACGGCACAGAGTTCACCTCCCGCGCTCTAGACGACTGGGCATACCGGCGTGGGGTGAAACTCGACTACACACGCCCCGGTAAGCCGACCGATAATGGACTGATCGAGTCTTTCAATGGTCGATTGCGTGATGAATTCCTTAACGTGCATGAATTCGTCACGCTATACGACCTCCGAGAAAAAATGACGGCTTGGCAGCACGACTACAACCATCATCGTCCCCACAGCTCGCTCGGCCATCTGACCCCAAGCGAGTTCGTCCAAAAGTGGTCAGTACAACCCAAAGAGGCAGCCCCTCTCCAGTTTTAAACTGTCCAGTTTCCGAGGGCACTTCAGTGTCATCAACCTAACGGTGTCCGCGTGTCCTGTGTTACAGGGGCAACTCCAAGTGGGCTCACCGGTTGACGGTTGATGCAATTGCCGGAATTGGTCCGGCGCCAGTTGCCCTAAAGCGCTATGTGGGCGCACCGAGTTGTAGTCAGTGCGCCAGGCTTCGATTCGCTTGCGTGCATCGTCGAGACCGATGAACGCATGCTGGTTCAAACATTCTTCGCGCAGTCGGCCGTTAAAGCTTTCGATGTGCGCGTTTTCCACTGGCTTGCCTGGACGAATGAACTGCAGCTTGACGCCATGTTCGTGCGCCCAGGCATCAAGCGCCTTGCTGACGAGCTCCGGTCCGTTATCCACGTGAATCAGATTGGGGCATCGCCCTCGTTGCCGCAATTGCTCGAGCACACGCGCCACGCGTACACCCGTTAGCGAGAAGTCGACCTCGATGTGCGGGCACTCGCGGTTCCAAGCGTCGATGATCGTCAACGGGATTACAGGGTCAACTCCAGGGTATCTCGTGACTTGGGGTATTTTGTACCCCCAAAGGTACCCCCAATGTACCCCCGCTGTCGATGGGCAATCGCGGTTATCTATGGGCATAAAAAAACCGCGAAGCCTTGAACTGTCGCGGTTTTGTGGGCAATGCTGGGAATCGTTAGGCAGTAAGCTGGTCCCCCCGACAGGAATCGAACCTGTATCTAGCGCTTAGGAGGCACTCGTTCTATCCATTGAACTACAGGGAGAGGCTGGATTCTATCCATTAGTGCGATGTCCTTTGAAATCAAAGGCATCGCCTTATACCACGGGGCTTTCCGGGATGTTGTGATACCCCTAATGTATCACTCCAGATCACTCCGCAACCTGCTGTTTCACGTCGCCATTGCTGCACTTTTGCTACAGCAAGGAGGGCGATAGTGGCATCGATTGTGCAGGTAGGAACGCGTTGGCGCGCTCAAATCCGACGCGAGGGCAAGAGTATAGCAAAAACATTTCGCACTAAGGCGCAGGCGACTACATGGGCACGCGAAATTGAGGTAGCAGTTGATGAGGGGAGGAATCTCGACAGGGTGTCGATGAAGACGCTAGTGTCTGCCGTCATTACGCACTATCGGAAGTTGCGAGAGGAGTCCGGGCGGGCCGTTCGGGCGAAGTCCACCGAGTGATCCGCTTGGGTTTTCTGTGCCAAATCCGGAGCGAGTTTTTCGGCGTATCGGGTCAAGTCGGCCCGGGTAAAAACACCAATTGTCGGGCGAATTCGGCCGGCGCCAGCTCTTTGAGAGCTGAGTGAGGCCGACTCTCGTTGTAGTCCCCGCGCCATGCCTCGATAGTCGCTTTCGCTTCGCCCAGCGTCTCGAACCAATGCAAGTTCAAACGTAAGCGCGAATTTCTCCGCACGTAGTATTTAGCAGACGGTCCGGGCAAGCTGTGTCCGCAGAAATAATTGTGGACACAGCCCATGACAGATCTCAATTCAGACCTCACCCTGACCGTCACCTGCGTCGGTCGCAACGGCAAGCGGCGCTACGATGCGGAGTCGAAGCGGCGCCTGATCGAAGCCAGCCTGCAACGCGGCGTGTCGGTGGCGGGGCTGGCACTCAAGGCCGGCGTGAACGCGAACCAGCTGCGGCGATGGATCCGGCTGTATCAGGAACGTGGCGGGCGGGTCGGCCTGTCAGGCCAGCGAATCGCGCCGGTGCCGACCACCCCATCAAGCTTTATCCCCGTCGTCGAGATCCCCCACGGCTTAGCGCCGGCCAACGTACCTGCTTCAGCATCGACACCCCTGTCGCCGTGCACGCCGATGCGCGCACAGTTGACCGTCGAGATGCCCAACGGGGTCACACTGCGTCTGGACTGCACCGAACACGATGGGCCGCTGTTGTCGGCCATGATTGAGAGCCTGGGGCGTTGCGATGTTCGAGCTCGACGCTAAGCTTACGGTCTACCTTCATCGTGATGCCATTGACTTCCGAAAGTCAATCAACGGCCTAGCGGGCCTGGTCGAGGCAGACGGGATGGACCCGTTTGGCTCGGCGCTCTACGCGTTCAGCAATCGGCGCCGGGATCGCATCAAGCTACTCGGCTGGGGTGGCAATGGTTTCTGGCTGTTGATGAAGCGGCTCGAAGAAGACCGTTTCGTCTGGCCGCGCCGACCGCAGGCTGTCATGGAGCTCACCACCGAGCAACTGCACTGGCTACTTGAAGGGATTGATATCGAAGCGGTACGCCGGCACCCTGCACGGCAGTATCGACACGCGGGTTGAGGCGGATGCCTCGTCTGTTACAAATTCGGTAAACCCATGGGCGCTGGCATTTCGCTATCGTGAGCGTCATGTCAGCCCAAGACGCTACCGCCGATCTGCCGCCCGAAGTATTGGCCTATATCCGCCAGCTCGAAGCGAACAACCGCGAACTAAAGGCGAGCAACCAGCAGTTGGCCCAACGCGTCGAACAGCTCGAGGAGTTGTTCCGCCTCGCACAGCTCAAGCGCTTTGCCCCCAGCAGCGAGAAGCTCAAGGATCGCGTGTTCGATGAAGCGGAACAGGCGGCAGTCGCCGAGCCCGTCGAGGATGGTCCGGACGGCGTATTCGCGTTGCCCGATACCGCGCTACCGGCCAGCGACGCACCCCGCCCTGGCAAACGAGGCCGCAAGGCTCTGCCGGCCGACCTGCCGCGCACGCGCATCGAATACGATCTGCCGGATGACCAGAAGGTTTGCCCGTGCTGCCAACATGCGCTACATCGGATGGGCGAACAGACCTGCGAGCAACTGCATATCGAGGTCAAGGCTTCGGTATTGCAGCATGTGCGCTTCAAGTATGCATGTCGCCATTGCGAGCGGCACGCCGAGCAGACGCCCATCGTGATTGCGCCCATGCCGGCGCAACCGCTGCCGGGCAGCAACGCGAGTCCGGCGATGATCGCCACGGTAATGACAGCCAAGTACGCGGACGGCACGCCGCTGTACCGCATGACCGAGGCACTGGGCCGCTCGAACATCGAGATCAGCCGCGGCACGCTCGCTCACTGGGTCATCCGCCCCGCCGAACTGCATCTGTCCCGGCTGTACGACACCTTACGCGGCACACTGCTCTCGCAATCGCTGATCCATGGCGACGAGACCACCGTGCAGGTGCTCAAGGAGGCGGGCAAGAACGCGCAGAGCCAGTCCTACATGTGGGTCTACCGCAGCGCCGAAACCTGCGCCGAGCCGGTGGTGCTGTTCGAGTATCAGCCTGGGCGAGGCCAGCAGTATCCGCAAGCCTTCCTGAAGGGCTATGCCGGCACGCTGATGACCGATGGTTATAGCGCATGGCGCACGCTCGGCAGCGTGACGCAGCTCGGTTGCATGGCCCATGCGCGCCGGGCGTTCGACGAGGCGTACAAGGCGCACAAGAAACCGGACGGTCGTGCGCGCCAAGCGCTGGAATTCTTTAAATCGCTGTACCAGGTCGAAACGCTCGCGCGTGGCGTGCTACCTGAGGGAGAAACCCGGACGGGCTATACGTACCGATTGCGCCAGGCACACAGTGTGCCGTTGCTCGATGCATTCGGCGTCTGGCTCGATGAACAGGCTCCGCAAGTTCTGCCGGAAAGTCTGACCGGCAAGGCGATCAGCTATGCGCGGAACCAATGGGATTATCTGCGACGCTATGTCGAGGACGGTGACGCGCCGATTGACAACAACGTGATCGAGCGGGATATCCGGCCGTTTACCACGGGACGCAAGGCCTGGCTGTTCAGCGATACCGTCGCCGGAGCCAAGGCCAGCGCGATCGTCTACAGCTTGATGCTGACGTGTCGTGCCTGCGGTGTCGAGCCGTATGCGTATCTGCTACATGTGCTCACCGAGCTGCCGCAGCGCGCGACCAATGCCGATATCAGCGATCTCTTGCCGTTCAACTTCGCCAAGTCGCATGGCGCTTCCGCTTCGGTCTGATCACTCGGCGGTGTGGGTTAATTCGCGCTTACGTTCAAACACTCATCACGGAATGATCCGTTAAATGTCTCAATGTGGCAATTGTCCGTGGGCTTTCCTGGGCGACTGAAATCGATTTTCGACTTGTTGTGATATGCCCACATGTCAAGCAATCGCCCGGAAAACTCACTGCCGTTGTCTACGAAAATATGCCGAGGAGCACCGCGTCTGGCCGCGATACGATTGAGCGCCGACACCACATGTTCTCCCCTCAACCGTTGACCAACTTCGATGGCCAGAGCTTCTTTCGTGAATACATCGACAATTGTCAGCGCGCGAAACTTCGAGCCATCTGCGAGTTGATCGGCGACGAAATCCATACTCCAGGCATCATTCGGTTTGCGCGGCATGATTTTCTGCACGCGCGTGACGACCGTCTTGCGGCGCTTGGGAAGTTTCGATCGTAATTGCAATTGCTCTTCGCAATACAGCCGATATGCTTGATCCCTGCCCAACTGCCAGCCTTCACGCCGCAGCAGTACATGCACGCGCCGATAGCCATAGCGCACCCGCGTATAGGCAATTTCGCGCATGCGGGCACGAAGCTCGGCGCGAGGATCTTTCACGCTTTGGTAGTACTGCGTGCTGCGAGGTTGCTTCACCAAACGACAGGCCCGCCTCATTGTCAATCCATAGTGGCTTATCACGTAATCCACCACGTCTTTCCTCAGCGCGGGCCGGGCCACTTTTTTGAAGCAACATCCTGCAGAATGGCCTTGTCCAGGCTTAGCTCGGCCACTAGCTTCTTGAGCCGTGCGTTCTCGTCTTGCAACTGTTTGAGCTCACGTACCTGATCTGACTGCATACCGGCGTATTGCTTCTTCCAGCGATAAAACGTCTGCTCCGAAATACCGACGTGACGGATGAGATCGGCCACCGGCATACCCAACTCGGCCTGCTTCAGTACCGCCACGATCTGCTCGACTGAAAAGCGCTTACGTTTCATAGCAAACTCCTCCTTTTTCCAAGGGGAAAGTTTGCCGAAAAACTAACGTCCTAGGTGGTCCAGTTTTCTCATTGCAGATCACGCTGCAACGCCGTGAATCCTCGGTCCAGTACGCCGTGGCGAGACCAGCGGTTCATGCGCGTGTAGATCGTGTGCCAGCGGCCCAAACGGGGCGGCAGACCACGCCATTTACTCCCCGTGCTCGGCAACATAGGGGATCGCATTGAGCACTTGCAGGTTCGACAGGCTCACGTTGCCCCGCTGTCGCGGCAGGCAATGTTCGATCTGTTTGAATTGGGCTTCGGAGATTTCCATCTCCGAAGCATGACCTTAAATCAGTGTAGTGTGAACACGACCTAGGCGTAGCCCGACGGATTGTTGACCTGCCAACGCCAGTGATCGAGGCACATGCGTTCGATGCCGTGTTTGGCTTTCCAGCCCAGGAGCGCCTGTGCGAGCGACGTCGACGCATAACAGCACGCGACGTCGCCTGCACGCCGGGGCATGAATTCGTGCGGCACGCGTTGTCCGCAGCTGGCCTCGAACGCCTGGATGAGCTGGAGGACGGAATAGCCGCGGCCGGTCCCGAGATTCACCGTGAAACCATGGTCCAGGCGTCGCAGCGCGTCGAGCGCGCTTACATGCCCTTCGGCAAGGTCCATCACGTGGACATAGTCGCGCACACCCGTACCGTCCACCGTGTCCCAGTCGTTGCCGAACACCTTTAACGTCGGCTGGTGGCCCAGCGCGACACGGGTTACGACCGGCATCAGGTTATTGGGTATGCCGAGCGGGTCTTCGCCAATCCGTCCGCTCTCGTGCGCGCCGACCGGATTGAAGTACCGCAGCATGGCGATGCGCCACGCGGGATCTGCGTTGGCCGTATCCCGAAGTATGGTCTCCGCGATGAGCTTGGTTTGCCCATACGGGCTTGCCGCCGAGAGCGCGCACGACTCGTCGATCGGCATTTTCTCGGGATTTCCGTACACCGCGGCCGAAGAACTGAACACCAGATCGCGCACGCCATGCCTTTGCATGGCCTCCACCAGCGTCAGCACGGAACCGACGTTGTTGCAGTAGTACTCGATGGGCTTGCTGACCGATTCGCCCACAGATTTGAGCGCGGCGAAGTGGATGACGCACGTGACGTCGAAGTCCGTAAACACCCGGTCCAGCACACTCTTCGAGCACACGTCCCCTTCAATGAACACCGGCGCGCGCCCGCAGATCTCGGCAATGCGTTCCACGACAATCTTTCGGCTGTTGACCAGGTTGTCCACGATGAGCACGTCGTAGCCACGGTCGAGCAACGCCACGCACGTATGAGAGCCGATATAACCGGCCCCTCCTGTCACGAGAACTGTCTCACGACGCATTGTTGCAATCCTCTTAATTCCCTTCAATCCGGCATCATAAGTGGGCTCCCTGCAACAAAGCAACCGTGCCGCGCGTCGTGCAGGCGCATTCCGGCGAAAGCCGGACCGGTGCGCGCCGCGCTGCCAATTTGCACGTCTTTGCAGTTTTCTCCTGCCATCGTCCCCGAATCGCCCAGTACGGCCTTGCATAAACGCCTTGGTACGACTCTTGCGCCGCCATTGAGTCCATTGGTTTACCCCGCCCCGCGCGTCCAACGCTACGCCCGCTGATCCAGAAGGTCATGGCATCGAAGACAAATTCCGCATCCGGCAATGTGAAATGGCGGATCGCGGCCTACCTCTGGCAGGCGGTGCGCGCGCATGGCTGGTGCGTGGGCGTCGCGCTGGCGCTGCTGCTTGCCGCGAGACTCGTCCCGGTGTCGTTCCCGGTGCTGCGCAAACGCATCGTGGACGAGTTGGGCGCGCCGACGGTTGTGACGCTGCCCGTCTTCGCGATCCTCGGTTACGCGGTCGTGCGCTTCATATCCGATACCTTCAACGAGGTGCGCGACGTCGCATTTTCCGAAGTCACTCAGCGCACCATGGCAGACCTGATCGTCAGGACGTTCTCGCACCTGCACCATCTGTGCGCGCGATTTCACGCACAACGGGAAACCGGGGCGGTCATTCGCGACACGGAATAAGGGACGACGGCCGTCGGTTTCCTGCTCGGCGTCTCGCTCTTCGCCATCGTCCCAACGCTGGTCGAGATCGGGATGATCCTCGTGATCGTCGTGCGCGACTACGGCGGTGGGTTTCTCGTGATCATTGCGGCGACGTTCGTGTCCTACGCCGCGTGGACGGCCTACGCCGCGCGCCGACGCATGCGCAGGCGCATGCAGAAGCAGCTCAACGCACTTGAGGCCGCACAGAGCAGCCGCTTCGTCGATAGCCTGCTCAATGCCGACACCGTCCAGTACTTTGCGCGGGAATCGTTCGAGACGGAAAAGCTGCGCGCCGTCGCGGACGACTGGGCCAAGGCCGGCGTGGCCAACCAAGCGGCGCTTTCCGCATTGCGCATCGGGCAGGGCGCCTGTATCGGCGCTGGCATTGCCGCCGTCATGTTGCTCGCGGGCCAGCACGTCATGACCCGCGCCATGACCCTTGGCGATCTGGTGCTCATCAACGCGTACATCACTCAGGTAAGCCTGCCGCTCAATTCGCGGGGTTTTGTGTTCCGCGAGACGAACGACGCCATCACCAACATCGAACGCTTCTTTGCGCTGCTCTTCGCCAAGAGACGGCCGGACGAGGACAACGACGCGTGCGACGCCCGCCCGCTCATCGTCACGGGCGGCGCCATCGAGTTTTCGGGAATGGACTTCACCTACCGGCCGGGGCGGCAACTGTTGCACGACATATCGTTTCGCGTGGGCAGTGCCCAGACGGTGACCGTCGTCGGCGGGAGTGGCTCCGGCAAATCGACGCTTGTGCGCCTGACTTTCGTCTGTATCAGCCAGACGCCGGCACAAGTACTTCAGCGCGTGTTGCAGTGACCGGTTGAATCCGCCTTGCGAGCCCTGATCTGAATGTACGATGCCAGACTTTGACGGCTTGCGTCGCCAGATCGCCATGAGCAACGCGTCGAGAACCAGCTCGCGAGCGAGCGTGGGCTTCATCGACCAACCCACCACTTTGCGTGAGTGCAGGTCGATGACCACGGCCAGGTAAAGCCAGCCCTGCCAAGTGCGCAAGTAGGTGATATCGGTGACCCACGCTCGATCGGGGCAATCGACGGTGAATCGGCGATTGAGCCGGTTCGGAGCGATGATCGAAGGGCGCCCGGCAATACGGCGCGGAGCCTTGTAGCCACGAATAGCCTGGATCTTGTTGGCCTGCATGATTCGTTCAACACGATGCTGGCCGCAAGTCTCACCGGCTTCGCGAAGATCGCCGAACACCCGACGGGCACCATAGACACCACCGCTGGCCACATAAGAATCACGGATGAGGCCGAGCAGGCGCTGATCTTCGATGGCGCGATCGGACATTGGTTTGTTCAGCCACTGGTAGAAACCGCCGCGCGTAACTTCGAGCACCCGGCACATCACAGCGATACGGAATTCGTGTCGATGATCGTTGATGAAACGGTACTTCACTCGGGTTCCCTGGCGAAGTACCGCGCGGCCTTTTTTAAGATGTCGCGCTCCTCCTCGGTACGACGCAGTTGCGCCCGAAGTCGCAAAATCTCGCTCTTGGCCTCGACCAGCTCGCTCGCCTGCTTTTCGGTTTTGTCCGGGGTGAGCGCCTTGACCCACTTGTAAAGACTGTGCGCTGAGACGCCAAGACGGGCGGACACCTCTGCAACGGAGTGGCCGCGTTCGACGATCTGGCGGACCGCCTCTTCCTTAAATTCCGGTGTAAATCGCTCTGCACTCATGGACTTCCTCCTATGCTCAAATCATAGGCCAGAAGTGCTTACAATCCCGGCAGCAGTCCAAGATGGTATTCGAGTGTCAACTTATGACGAGACAGCCCAATTTCTAAAAAATACCAAAAACGGACGATTCACCATCCGAGGAGACAACGGTGCGGGAAAATCAACTTTATTAAACGTTCTGAAAGGAAAACTCGCCGACGACGCCCTCCTCATTCCGTCACGACATGGCCGGCTCTGCTGGCAGCAATGAGTCAGCGAAATGTCCACCGGGCAACGGACATTGAAACAGCTGCATGAAGCCTTTGATCTTCCCGCCACGAAATACCTGCTGCTCGATGAGTGGGATGCAAATCTCGACGATGAAAATCGACGCACAGTCAATGAAAGGCTCGATCGACTTAGCATAAATAAAGTAATCGTCGAAATACGCCATTAGGGAGATGACATGATCGGCAAACGGATAGCAATCGAAATTCTTGATGACGAACGGTTTATTGACCACTACTCAAGAAGGAAATTCTGGAAAGGGCATATTGCGACGTCGACGACCAGTCTATTGTTCTCATGGACAAAAATGACCAGCAGACCAGGCGACGCTTGCTCGGCTCGCTCGAGAAATTGCTGGATATGGGGCTAGTGTCGAAGCATTTTTAATCCGCCAAATCAACCCTCAGTCGGCGTCCCGCCACATAGCGCCCTGGAGCGTCTTTGATGCGATTGAACATAAGAAAACCCCATGTAGCGATCGTTACGCGGGGTTTTCCCTTAATCCTTACCTAAGACCATCGAAAGCACCGACCTAATCCATTCGTAATCCCCATTAAATTTGATAGGGGATACGTAATTTACGCCCGTGCTAGCATGCGGCGCGGAATGTTCTTACGGAGCATTTCAGCATAGGAGTCCTACCGTATATCGATTTTTACTCCTGCTTTTTTGGACTCCTGGCATTCGGCGGCGTCACCGACCTGGCTACAACCCGATGCACGACGGGATGTGGCAGCGCCGCCATTTCCAGAACAACATTCTAAAGAACTAGGAAAATGGCACACCATCTCGTAAAAATTTCCGGTTTGCTGCTTGCAGCCGGCATCATGGCCGGCTGCTCGACCATGAACCAGGGAAGCAGCAGCGCCAAGACGGCTGCCACCGGCTCGGCCGGCGGCGCAAACTCCGAAAACGCCAATGCGTCGCTAGAAAAGTGCGACCGCCCGCTGGGTACCATCGCGGTGATCGAAGACACGTCCGCCCCGTGGTACGGCGTGCTGACCGGCCAATACAAGCTCGGCTCGACGGTGCCTGTCCTCAAGTTGCTCGTCCAGCAATCGAACTGCTTCGTCGTGGTCGACCGCGGCCGCGGCATGAACACGATCATGGGTGAACGCGCGCTGCAAGAATCGGGCGAACTGCGCGCCAAGTCGAACTTCGGCAAGGGCAAGATGGTTTCCGCCGACTACGCGATCAGCCCGTCGATCACCTTCACGAACAACAATGCCGGCGGTGCCGGCGCCAGCCTGGCCGGCCTTCTGCCGGGGGGCATCGGCTCGGCCATCGGCGCGCTCGCCGGCAGCATGAACTCGAAGGAAGCCAGCACCCTGCTGACCGTCATCGACAACCGCTCCAGCGTGCAGATCGCCGCCGCAGAAGGCAGCGCCAGCGCCATGGACTTCGGCGCACTCGGCCGTATCGTCGGCAGCCAGGCCGGCGGCTCGCTCGGCGGCTATTCGAACACCGCCGAAGGCAAGGTCATCGTGGCCGCGTTCACCGACTCGTACAACAATGTCGTGCGCGCCGTGAAGAACTACAAGCAACAAACCGTGGCCGGCGGCCTCGGCACCGGCGGCCAACTCGCCGTGCAAGACGACGATGCACCGGCCCCCGCCAAGAAAAGCACCCGCAAGAAGAAGTAATCCTCGATAGCCATCCCCCTCCCGAACCCGGCACTCGCCGCGGTTCGGGGCGGCGAATCGGGCACATCAAGCCAGCCCTCTCGCTCCATCCAGCCCACCGGGCGCCCACGACGGCTCACGCCTGCCCTTCGCGCGTCGAACGTCAAATATTTTGCCGCCCGGCAAATGAATCCGCCCCGTCGGCAAAGGCATCGGAGCGCCCCGGCCCATCGGTTCCTCTATCATCCGCATGTGTCTGCCCCCGTACACCTTGGATTTTCGTAGGTGCTGTCTCGCCGCGCCCGTCGTCTTGCGCTGCGATCCCGCCATTCCCTCTTCACCCGACGCCAGGATTCGTATGACGAAGCCTTCGCAGCGCGCTGTCCCGACGACTACGCCAGACGCCGTGGCCGCCCATGCCCTCGCGCACGCGTGGGCGCAGGTAGGGGCCGCCCTCAGCCCCCATCCCGACTGCCCACTGCCGGACTGGGCCGGTGGCGGCGACACGCTTCACCAGCATCTGCTCGTCATCGGTAACGGTGGCGACGACGATCCCGTGAGCCAGCTCTGCTATTTGGAGACCGCCGCCGCCCGCTTCGGCAAGGTGGGCTACGTCGGCCCCGCGAGCGTGCGTCGGCTGGTCGAATGGTCGATGGGGGATCGTGTGGTCGTGCTCTCGCGTATGCCGCGCGACGTGTCGGACTGGGACTTGCGCTGCGCGCTGGGCTCGCTGGCTCGCACATTGGGTCCGCAAGCCACTCATGCGCATGCCGGACGCCCGTTTTTGCGCGTCGCCACGACCGCGGCGCGCCACTGGCGCGATCGGCTCGCCGCCGCCGCGCAACACGGGTTGTGCGTCGGACTGGCAGGGCTGGATACGCTCGATGGCATGCCCCGGACAACACCGCCGCTCGCGCCGCTACTGGGCGTGCCCGGGGTATCGTGGGTGCCGCTGGGGCGGCCGGGAGTTTTCGCGCGTGACGCCGCGCCGCCGGAAACGGTCGACTGGATCGACTGGCGGGCGGACTGTGACGATCTGGCCGACGAAGCCTCGCTCATCGACAACCTGGATCTCGTGATTGCGCTGGATGCCGCTCACGCACATATGGCAAGCGGTCTGGGGGTGCCCGTGTGGCGACTGAGCGCCACACGGCTGACGACATCTCACGACGACGACTGGCAAGCCACCCCGTTTCCGTGTCGCCGGGAGAACTCACCCACGCTCGCCGACATTGGCGCCTTCAGGTTATCCCCGTCGAGCGAAGACTGGCCCGGCGTCGTGAACGCCGCAGCAACGGCATTGCTGGCAATGGCCACTGAATTCCAAGGCTGGACCCGCTAACGTCCGGGGATGTTCGCCACGTGCACTGACATGCACTAACATGCGCCGGCGTCGGGAATGACGCGGGACGATAATCCACCGCCGCCAAATCATCACATCGCCGACCAGCACCTATGACCTCGGTGCACGACACCGCACGTCAGTTTGCGACCTGGCGGCGATTGCCGATGGTCGCGCTGTGGCCTCGGGGATCAGGCAGTCCAGCGATCGCCGACTTGTGCGGTCTTGACCCACACCATGAATGCTTCCGCTTCGGGGGTGTCGGCTGGCGCCGACCAGCTCGCATAATCGGCCTCGACGAACGGGCGATACGGTCCGTGCTTCACTTCGAAAATCACCGCCCCCGGGTCCAGCGACAGCACGGTGTGGTGCGTGCCGATCGGGCTTTCGATCACGCTCGTGTCCTCACCCAGCACTTTACGGTCGATGACGACACCGGCCGCGTCGAACGTGAGCACGACAAACCGCCCGCGCAGGGCCGTGAGCAATTCCCACGTGTGATGGTGCAGGTGCGGACGAATATACGTTGCCGGCTCCATGGCAATGGCCAGTCGCTGGATCGAATCGTCGAGCGACTCATGCAGATTCTGGTTCATGCGGGCGCGCGGCGATTGTGTGGCCTGCCCGGTCAGTGCGTCGAGCGCAGCAAAGGTCAACGTTTTCATGGAGATCTTGTGGGAATGTTGGGAGCGATGCGTCTTGCGAACGGCAACGGCCACGAGTGTAGCAAATCGCTTCGCCATGACCGTCCACAAAAAAACCCGCCGTTCGGCGGGTTTTTTGACTCTGCACTACATTGCGCCGGTGCGGCGCAACGACGTGCTTAGTACATCTTCTTCTTCAGGGTCTGGCTGCGCAGACGCTTACGCAGACGGGCCACAGCAGCGGCCTTCTTGCGCTTGCGCTCAGCCGTCGGCTTTTCGTAAGCCGCACGTGCCTTGACTTCCTTGATCAGACCCGTGCCATCAATGGCGCGACGGAAACGACGCAGTGCGACTTCAACGGGTTCACCGTCTTTGATAACGATCTTGGTCATGCAATATCTCGAATAGTGTTTCGGCCCCCACGGGAGCCACAAATTTGATTTACCGCGCAAAGACACCACTCCCCGCCCTGCCGGAGCATTCTCCTGCCAGGCGCGACGAACGGACTTGCTGCGGACTGCACTACACCACGTCCGGCGGGACCGCGACTCACCTCCTCTGCGATCTCCCGATTGGCTTTCGACACCCGGCTCGCCTAACGGCCCTCGCATCGCGCCTTCCAGACTGGCTGAACGGTTGATTGATGGCGAAGCGGCAGATTCATCGTTCGTCAGTGAATCCCGCTTCCCGCAATGCCCATATTTTGGACAAGGTCGTGATTATACACACAAAGAGCGTCAAATGCACACGTTTTGGCCGCCCACCATACGCAACGAGCCCCGCCAGCCTGTCGCGGAGTCCGTTTCAGCGGAGAAAAGCCCGGCATTTCCCCCTGTCATCCCGGCCGGAATCGCCCGATTCCGGCCGGTTCCCGACTTAGAACTTGTGACGCACGCCTGCGATCACGGCGATCTGCGACTGCGCACCGGTGCCCGTCGGGCCACCGACGTTGTCGATCGCTGCCACGACCGCGTCGCCCGTAGCGCGTTGATACACGCCGTTCAGGTACGTTTCAGTGCGCTTGCTGAAGGCGTACGTCGTACCGGCGTTGATCTGGAACCAGCGCGGCTTGGTGCCCTTGGTGATGCCCGACAGTGCCGTGGCGCCGCTCACGCTGCCATCGCTGTAGACGAACGCCAGGCCACCCAGCAGATTCGGGGAAATCTGGTACTTGCCGTTCAGTTCGAACGTGTTCACGCGAATCGACGACTGGTTGGCGTAGTTGATCTTGGCGTAGCTGTACACGAAGCCGATCGTGGCCGCCTGAATCTGGTACGCGATACCTGCCGCGGCAATGTCGTGCTTGTCGACAGTGCCCGTATAGAAGATGTCGGTGGCGCTGGCGTAATCGTTCGACACGGCGCCGTTGCCGTTTGCCGTGCCCGGGCTCGCCAGGTGCATGTAGCCGGCCGCTGCGCTCAGCGGGCCGTTGGCGTACGACGCGCCGACGCTGAAGGCGTTGTTATGCGAGAAGCCCGTGCCGTTACCCGTATTCGGCTCGTTGCTGAAGCCATACAGTGCGCCGAACGAGAAGCCGCCATAGTTCGCGCTCGTGTACTTGACCGAGTTGCTGATGCGGAACGAGTTGTACAGGTTGTCGATGTCACCGATGTGGGCGCCGTATTGCGTCGCCCATTGCTTGGCCGACGTGAGCGGGCTCACGAAGTCCACCACGGAGTCGTACTGACGGCCGATCGTGACGCTGCCCGCTTGTGCGCTTTGCAGGCCCACGTATGCCTGACGACCGAACATGCGGCTGTTTTGCAGCAGCGTGCCGTTCATCAGGTTAAACCCGTTTTCCAGCACGAAAACCGCCTTCAGACCGCCGCCCAGGTCTTCCGAACCCTTCAGGCCCCAGCGGTTGCCCTGTCCGATGCCGCTCACGGCCTGAAAGTTGTGTGCCCCTTTGGCGTTCAGGCCGCTGGCAACGTTGTTGACGTAAGCGACGCCCGCATCGATCACGCCGTAGAGCGTCACGTTGGTCGTCGAGGTCTGCGCCATTGCCGGCGCGGCAACGGCGAAGCTGGCGGCAGCCAGAGCCGTGAGTTGGAAGCGCTTCATCTTTATCCTCTTTGATGGTGGTCTTATATTTTTGACCTGCCGCAGCAGGTATCCACTGTCGATGTCGGTTGCCCCGGCCGGTGCGTCGAGGATTGCTGCAACCGCATATGCAATGGAGTACTCACCAAATAACGAGCGGTGCTTTCCTTATTCAGGAATAGCACCGCTGGTCATCCGTAAGCGGATGCATTCTTACACGTTAGCGACACACTTCGCAGGCAAGTGGTGCATTTGCAACACATGAAATATTGGGCATATGCAGCCTGTTGCGAAGGGGATTCAGGCAACGTGATAACGTCCATCACCCGCGCGCCACCGAATCGTTTCGCCGACGAATGCGGCTACGCTTTCTCTGTCTTTTATTCGCCCCTGCGAGGCGACGCAGGTCCGGCGGCGGATGTTGCGCGCTTGTGCGCAGCGACGGGTGCCCTCTTGGCAGGCGATGCGCCGTTAGCTGCCGTGACGGCCACACCGTTCGCAGGTTTCACGGCCGCAGGCGCTTTGACGGTCTTCACCGCCTTCGACGCGTTACCGCCATGGCGCGCGCCATTACCCGCCGCCGCAGGCCGGACGGGTTTGGCGGTATCCGCCGACTTCGTCGCCTTATCGGACTTCACCGACTTCAACGACTTAACCGACTTAACTGGCTTGACTGACTTATCGGACTTGATCGCCTTACCCGACTCACCCGAGCTGATCGCCTCAAGAGGCTTCACCGCCTTAGCCGCCTTAGCCGCCTTAGTCGCTTTGGCCGCCTTAGTCGCTTTGGCGGCCTTGGCCTGCCCTGCGACCTGAGTCGGCCTGGCTGTCTTCCGGACCTTCGGCGTCTTCGACGCTTTCGCGGCCTTCGAGACCTTCGACGCCTTGCCCTCGGCGGCAGGCTTCACGTCAGCCTTCGCGGCAGCGGCCAGTTCGAGATCGATGGTGTGCTTCAGACCGGCGATCACCGGTGCCGAGAGGTCGTGCGCGAAGTGATCGAACCAGCGCTTGGCCTGCAAGAGTTTCTTTCCGCCGAGGCGTCGCTTGTGGTTCTCGTCACTGGCAAGCACCTTGGCGCAAAGCCGTGCGCGGCCTTTCGACAAGCGTTCGAGAACGGTGATGATAGTGAACCCGCGATGCGACGTCTTCTGCTCTACAGACATTTCGGCCTCCTGATTTACCTGCCTGGCGCCTGCTATCGACAGGCCCGGATTGGATCGAAGCCACGATCGAAACCACGTGGATGCGAGCGATCCTACCACGTCGCAATGTACGTAAAATAAGCCAGGCGATTTCAGGAGCTTCGGTGTGTGGCGGACGCCACCTCCGGCGGTTCGGGCGCCTGCGCGAAGTACTGCACGCTTGCCGGGATGGCGAAACGGATGTCCTCCTCCAGGAACGCGCGCATGAGTGCAAGGTTGATGTCCTGCTGCAAGTCCATGTACAGGTTGTAATCCGGACTGAGCACAAAATAGACGACTTCGAAGTCGAGCGAACTCGTACCGAACTGCTTGAAGTGCGCGCGATCGAAACGGGTATTGCCCGCGGCTTGCACCGCCTGCTTCACCATCGCAGGCACCTTCGCGAGTTTGTCGGGAATGGTGTGATAAGACACGCTGAACGCGAACACGATGCGCCGTTCGGACATCCGCTTGTAATTGTGCAGCGTATTCTTGAGCAGCTCGGTATTGCCGCAGACGATCTCTTCGCCGCTCAGGCTCCGAATACGTGTGGTCTTGAGGCCAATGCGCTCGATCGTGCCCGCGATGTCGCTGAACACGACGAAGTCGCCGACTTCGAAGGGCTTGTCCAGGCCGATGGCGAGCGAAGCGAACAAGTCGCTCAGCACGTTCTGCACGGCGAGCGCGACCGCCACACCGCCAATGCCGAGACTGGCGACGAAGGCAGTAATGTTCACGCCGAAGTTCGCCAGCATGGCGAGCAGCAACACCGCCCAGGCAAGCACCCGCGCCGTCCAGGCGGTCATGGTGACGATAACCGGGTTGTCGGGCACGCTCGCACGATGCTGCATGCGACGCGTGGACCACACGCCCACCGCCCGATTGACCCATAGCGCGAGTTGCAGACAAAAGAGCACAGTCCAGCCGCGCACGATGGCGGTGTCCCACTTGACACCGAGGTCGAGCATCTTCAGCCCGATGAGCAGCGCGGCGAAGAAAAGGACAAAGTGCCGCGTCGCGCCCAACACTTCTGCAAACATGCCTGCGGCGGGCGATTGCAACCGCCTCGACAATGCCCCGAAACGCCCGAGCGCAATGCGCAAGACGCCGCTCAGAACGCCGTAGGTCAACACCATGGCAATCGCGGCAATCGCCCAATCGGCGGGTTCGATACCTTCGAAGGCTTTTAGCGATGTCAGCGCACTGAAATGCAAATGAAGTCCTCCCTGCGTTCGGCTCGAAACAACGAAGCCGGCGAAGCCGACAAAGCCATAAACGCAGCAAGGTCCGTGCCGGAACCGAACCGGATTGTCCGGCCGGCCAGACAGGTGGTCGGCACGACTGACCGGTATACCCAAATTTTCAATCGATGGCAGAAACGATAGCGAGGACGCCCTCGCTGGCACGCGCACGCCCCACGATGCCTCGCGATGCCCCGCGATGCCCCGCGATGCCCCGCGCCGTCACGCGTCGCGTACATCGCAAACGTCGCCCATGGCGATCATGCCGATCCCTGCGGAACACGCGGAACATGCGGTATCCGCCGGATATGCCGGACGCCCCGAGGAATTCGATCTTCTCCACGGCGCCGTCGAACACGTTCGCTCGGATACGCCGGATACGCCGGATACGCCGAATATGTGGCATACGTCGTCAACGTTTTCGAAGGGCAGCGATACGTGTCGGGCGCCGGCACGTCGACGCAATGATTCGGACGTTGCGCAAACCCGGCTCCCGGCCCTGCTGCGATGATGGATTCAGCCGCTGAGCGGCTAAATCACTTTCATCTCAGGAGGCCTTGATGAGTACTTCGTACGATGACAATGGAAAAGAGCATGAAGACGGAGACAGCAGGAGGCTCGACATTCCGCCGTCGCTCTCGCGTGAAGGGCATGTCGTCTGGTTCTACGAGCACAGGCAATATCTCGGCTTCACGTGGGACGAGTCCACGCGGGAAATTCGCAAGGCATGTGTGAGCGACCCCGAACACGCCATCTACTTCGATACCTTTGCGCACGCGGTGGTGGCATCGGACAGGCTCGTGAGTCCGAGCCTGATTCTTTACTCGCCGGGCAAAGGACTCCCGGCAAGGGTGAAGGGCTGAGCGTCACGCGGCGGCCACGGCACACACGCGAGAGACCCGGCGCCCCCAAACGACCGGGCGGTGCAACGAATCTTCCGTTGCACCGCCCAGGCCGGCTGCCTATCCCCGTGCAGACGCGTTATTTCGCCGTCGGCATCGCGAATTCGGCCCCCTTTTCGGTGCTTTCCGGCCAGCGCTGCATGATCGACTTCTGCTTGGTGTAGAAACGCACGCCCTCTTCGCCATAGGCGTGCATGTCGCCGAACAGGCTGCGCTTCCAGCCGCCGAAACCGTGCCATGCCATCGGCACCGGAATCGGCACGTTGATGCCGACCATACCGACCTCGATACGACGGCCGAATTCACGCGCAATGTGGCCATCTCGCGTGTAGCAGGCCACGCCGTTGCCGAACTCGTGCGCGTTGATGAGATCGACGGCTTCGGCGAAGTCCTTCACGCGAACGCAGGCGAGCACCGGCCCGAAGATTTCTTCCTTGTAGATACGCATGTCCGGGGTCACGTGATCGAAGAGTGTGCCGCCGGTAAAGAAGCCCTCTTCATGGCCCGGCACCTTCAGGCCGCGGCCGTCGACCACCAGCTTGGCGCCCTCTTGCACGCCGAGCGCGATGTAGCTCTCGATGCGCTCCAGCGATTGACGGGTCACGATCGGCCCCATTTCGGCGTCCGGTTCCATGCCGTTCTTGATGATGAGCGTGCGGGCGCGCTCGGCCAGCCGGCCCATGATCTTGTCGGCGACGTCGCCCACGAGCACCGCGACCGAAATCGCCATGCAACGCTCGCCCGCCGAGCCGTACCCCGCGCCGACCAGGGCGTCGATGGCCTGATCGAGATCGGCATCCGGCATCACGACCATATGGTTCTTTGCACCGCCCAGGGCTTGCACGCGCTTGCCGTGCCTGGCGCCCGTTTCGTAGATGTAGTTCGCAATCGGGGTCGAGCCGACGAAGCTGATCGCCTTGACGTCGGCGTGTGCGAGCAAGGCGTCGACGACGACCTTGTCGCCCTGTACGACGTTGAAAACGCCGTCCGGCAGCCCCGCCTGCTTGAGCAGATCGGCCATGAACAGCGAGGCCGACGGATCGCGCTCGCTCGGCTTGAGGATGAACGCGTTACCAGCGGCAATAGCCACCGGGAACATCCAGCACGGCACCATGCACGGGAAGTTGAACGGCGTGATGCCGGCCACGACACCCAGCGCCTGACGCGTCGTCCAGTTGTCGATCCCCGTCGATACCTGCTCCGTGTAGTCGCCCTTGAGCAGTTGCGGAATGCCGCAGGCGAACTCGATCACGTCGATGCCGCGCGTGACTTCACCCTGCGCGTCCGAGAATACCTTGCCGTGTTCCGACGTGATGATCGCAGCGAGTTCGTCGCGATGCTTGTTCATCAGTTCGAGGAACTTGAGCATGACGCGCGCACGTCGGATCGGCGGCGTGTCGCTCCATGCGGGAAACGCCGCCTTGGCGCTTGCCACGGCGGCATCGACGTCCGACACGCCGCCGAGCACCAGTTGACGAGCGCTCTTGCCCGTTGCCGGATTGAAAATCGGCTGGGTCCGCTGGGCGTCGCCCTTCACGCGCCGGCCATGGATGTAATGGACGACGTCGGCGGTATCGTTGAACGCTTGCATTTCAATTCCTCATGATTGATGAACGATGCATGCAGTGTATGAATCGCCGGGGACGTCGCCTAGGCGTTATTATTGAATTTATTGTTTGCAGATACGAACAATCCAGCTATGGAATCGGAAAAAATTGAAGGCTTGTGGACGCATCTTCACTGGCTGACGGTGCTCGCCGAGCAGGGCAGCTTTACGGCGGCGGCGGCCCGGCTCGGCGTGAGCAAGGCGGCGATGAGCCAGCGGATTGCCGAACTGGAGCGGGCCGCGGGCGTGTCGCTGGTGCAGCGCACGACGCGCAGCGTCCGTTTTACGGAAGCCGGGCAGCAACTCGTCGACGACACGCGGGGGCAGTACGAGCAAATCGCGACGAGCTTCTCGAATTTGCGGGACCAGGCGGGCGTGGCCCGGGGCCTCATACGGGTGACGGCGCCTGTGGCGCTGGGCAGGCAACAGGTTATCCCACGGCTGTCCGGCTTTGTGCGCGAGCATCCGGAAGTTCGGGTGCAACTGGATTTGTCGGACCGGTTGAGTTCGATTGCATCGGAAGGGTTCGACCTGGCGATCCGTCACAGCACCAACGCGCCGGAAACGCACGTGGCGTGGAAGCTGTGCGACACGCGCTCGCTCGTCGTCGCCACCCGTGCCTATCTCAAACGACGCGGCACGCCCGTCACCCCCGCCGACCTCATGGCGCACGATTGCCTCGCATATCCGCGGGCGCAGGTGGCAACGACCTGGTCGTTCGAATACGACGGTCCGCGCAAATCGGCCACGGGTCCGGTGACGATCAATGCCAACGGCCCCGTGACGGCGAACAACAGCGAAGCGTTGCGCGATGCGGCGCTGGACGATCTGGGTATCGCGCTGGTACCCGATTTCACGGCGCAGGCCGCCGTGCGTGCCGGCAAGCTGGTGGTGCTGTTGCCCGAATGGCGGCCGGTGGGCGCGTTCGCCGGACGGATTTACGTCGTGCGGCCGTACACCTCGCACGTGCCACAGGCCGTACGATTGTTCGTGGACTACTTGCGCGGGGCGTTTGCCGGAGGATTCCCTTGTTAGGGCGCACGCGGAAGCTCGCGTTGCATCCGGATACCGTGTTGCCTGCGGTTCTCACCCCAAAGCGCCTGGACTCGAAATTTGGTTTCAAGCAGTCGCCTCACGTCGCAAAAGGGCATATGGCTCACGCCGGCGTCTTTCACGGCTGGGTCGCACATCGCCCTGCGCCTGGGTGTTGACGACGCAGCCTTACATTTCCCCATTATTTCCCAACGGCCTGCGATTGCGAGGTTGAGGATACGTTGCCCAATGCCTTGTTCACCGTGACGAATCGAGTGTTCAGTCGCCCTTCGCTGGCGGCCAAATCATGGCTTGCCTGCAAATAGCTACGCTGCGTGTCCAGCACCGGCAGGAAGTCGGTAGCACCGCCGTCATAGCGGGCACGCGCCAATTGGTAAGCCTGCCGGGCTGCCTGAACTTTGCTCCGAAGCTCCCGTGCCTGCTGCTGTTCGGCAGCGTAACCATTGAGCGCATCGTCAATCTCCTGCCACGCTTGCAGCACTGTGCGCTGGAAAGCGATTGCGGCTTCCTGTTGTTGCAACTCACGCAGTTGCACCACCGCCTTGCGCCGCCCACGATCGAACAACGGCAAGTTCAACGAAGGCCCGATGGACCAGGAGCGGCTGCCCCAGTCCGTAAACTCGCTACTGGCAAATGACTCGAACCCGAATCTTGCGCCGAGGCGGATGCTCGGATACAAGTCCGCCTGCGCGACGCCGATACTCGCTGTCGCATTGTGCAGACGTGCTTCGGCGGCACGGATATCCGGCCGGCGGCGGGCAAGCTCAGAAGGCAGGCCCAATGCCAGATCGGGCAACCTCGCTTGCGACTCGACCGGCAATGGTTGCAGTTCGTCGCGTAGCGCGCCGGGGCGCTCCCCGACCAGCAGCCCGATCTGGTTGGCGCTGGCGGCCTCCTGGGCCAGCAGTGGGGGTAACTGGGCCTTGAGTGCCGCCAACTCCGCGCGCTGCTGCTCCAGGCCCAGATGGTTGATGGAGCCGCCCCGCACCTGAGCGTCGAGCAACTGGAGCTGGTCCGAGAGCGTCGATATATCTTCACGTGTGAGCCGAATTTGCGTCTGGGTTGTCCGGAGTTCGAAATAGTTGCGCGCCACGTCGCTGGCCAAACTCAGTCGAGCAAGGTCCAGCAACGCAGCTTCCCGGGACACGTCAGCATCCGACGCTTCGACCGACCGGCGAATGCGCCCCCAAAGGTCGATCTCCCAAGACAAATCAAAGCCGGCCTGATAGAGCGTGAACGGCTCAGCCATGAGCGATACGATCTCGTCCCGGGAGGCACCACTCGGCAGCAGTACATCAATCAGACGCACACTCGCGCCGTTCTCGCTGAGGCGCTGACGGTTGATCTCGCCGTTCAGATCGATCTGTGGGCCGCGCTGTGCCTCCACCATACGGCGCTGCATGCGCGCTTGCGCAAATCGCAGGGTCGCGCTCAGCAGGTCCGGGCTGGCGTCAACCGCCCGCTGTTGAAGGCGGTCGAGCACCGGATCTCCGAAGGCTCGCCACCAGTCGGCGGGCAGCGCCTCGTTGGTTGCGATTGCTGTGCGCAAGCTATCGTCCCCGCTGCGCCACGCGCTCCACGCTTCCGGCGCCTGCGGTTCGGGACTCTTGAAGTCCGGTCCCACCGCGCATCCGCTTAACGCTAGCACCATCAGGCTCGCCGCCATCCTGCGTGGCACGGAACGAACAGCGGCGCGAGCGATCGGGCGTGGCAATGGCATGGCAGCTCCAGAGCAGTAATCAAGCCAGTCGGTTTCTGAACAGCCATGCCGATAACGGCATGGTGACAGCGGCCACGGCTAGAAGGGGAATGAAGTCCACGGCGACATCGGCCAACCCCGCGCCTTCCAGATAGACGCGACGTACGATCGAGACGCCGAAGCGCAGCGGGTTGACGTAGGTCGCCAACTGCAAGATCGCGGGCATGTTCCTCACCGGTGTCAGCAGGCCCGACAAGAGCATCAGCGGCATGATCAACAGGAACGCATAGAGCATTGCCTGCTGCATACTGAGCGACAGCGCAGAGATCGATAAACCGATGCCCACGGCGGCACAGTTGAACATGAGCAGTCCGCCGTACATCAGCCAGACCGACCCGTTCATGGGGATCTGAAACCAGAACCGGATCACAAGGAAGATGATCGTGGACTGAATCAGCCCAATCAGTATCGAAGGGAGTGCCTTGCCAATGAGGATCTGCATTGGGGTGAGCGGCGTGACCAGCAACTGGTCGAACGTGCCCTGCTCGCGCTCGCGTGCCACAGAAAGCGCGGCGAGCAAGAGAGTCTGAAGCATGCTGAGTGCCGCAATCATTGCGGGCATCAGATTCCAGCGCGATTCCAGGTTGGGGTTGTACCAGGCACGGCGCTCGATCGTTACGCCCCCTGCGCCGGATCGCTCGTTGTTATAGTCCGTGACGATCGAGCCGACATAGCCCGCGGCCGCCCCGGCTGTCGAAGAGTTCCGGCCATCCAGAATGACCTGCACCGGCGCTTGCTGTCCCGTTGCAAGCAAGTTCTCGAAATCGGATGGAATACTCAGCACCATAAGGGCGTCATTGGCGTCGATGACATTCGCGATCTGCCGTGGTGAAGCCAACGTGGCGACCCGATGGAAGACGCCGGTGCCGTCCAATCGTGCAAGCAGTTCTACCGAGGCCGCGCCTCGGCTTTGGTCGAGCACAGCGTACGGAACATTTGTGAGGTCATAGGTGGCCCCATATCCGAAGAGCAGCGCCTGCATCAGGGCGGGGGCGAACAGGATGACGCGGCTGGCCGGATCCTTGACGATGGCAAGCAGTTCCTTGCGGATCAGGGCGGCAATTTGCCAAAAGGCGTCGACGAATGCGCTCATGGCTCAATCCAGTGACTTGCGCAGCGTGCGGGTCGTGGCAAGGGTCAGAACAGCAACGTACAGCAGCAGGATGGTGCAGTTGCGCAGAATCTGCGCCCAGTCGTCTCCGGCCAGAAACAGCGTTTTTATCAGGCTCATGAAGTGCGTTGCCGGCAATACTTGACTGACAATCTGAATCACGACCGGCACGTTGCGAAGATCGAAGACGAAGCCCGAGAGCATCATGGCGGGCATGAAGCTCGCCAGCAGCGCCATCTGGCTGGCCTTGAACTGACTTCGCGCGACCCCGGAGATCAATAACCCCAGCAGGAGGGACACCACCAGATACAGTATGGACGCGATAACGATGACCCAAAGCGAGCCACGGATCGGAACCTTGAACAGGAGTCGGGCCGCCAGCAGACACGTCACCACGTTGATGATTCCGACGCCCATATACGGGGCCAGCTTCGCCAGCACCAGTTCCAGGGGCCGAACAGGTGTAACGAACAACGACTCGAGAGTACCCCGTTCCCATTCCCGGGCAATCAGCAGAGACGTCAGGAAAGCGCCAATCAATGTGAGTACCAATACCAGCAGCCCCGGTACGAGATACCACGTGCTGTTGCCGGCTTCGTTGAACCACATCCGCTGAACGACGACCACGGAGCCACCGCTGGCGGAGCTGCCGCCGAGACGATCCAGCTGGCGCTGCGACCATGAGCCGATGGCCCCGCCCACATAGCCCTCGACCGCGGATGCCGTCGTGGAGTCGACGCCATTGAGCAGAAGCTGGATGTGGGCGTTACCCGGTGCAAGCCGGCGCGAAAAATCCGCGGGAAAACGCACAATGGCATCCACCTTGCCCGCGCGCATCAGTTTTTCGGCCTCGGTCATATCGCTGACCCAGGCAGGGGCAAGATATCGTGACCCTTGCAGACCCGCCGCGAAATCACGTGAGCTCGGCGAGCTGTCCTCGAGCACCACCGCAACTGGCGCGCTCGGGACGTCGAACGACAATCCGTAGCCGAATAACAAAATCAGCATGACGGGCAGGAGCAGACCCACCGCAAGGTTGCTTTTGTCACGCAGCATCTGCCGCACTTCCTTGCGAAACAAGGCGGCAAAGCGGCGTCTGAATCCCGGTTCGTCTTTCATGACGCCGCTCCCACGGAGGGGCGATGGCGCTTTGCGCGTTCCTGCTCGACAATGGCAATGAACGCGCTGTTCATGTCTGCCCCGGCACTCCCTCCGGCCTGAGCACGCACATCCTGCGGCGTGCCCAGCGCCAGCAACTCGCCAGCGTCCTGAATGGCGATGCGATCGCAGTATTCCGCTTCTTCCATGAAGTGGGTCGTGACGACGATAGTCACGCCCGATTGGGCAAGCGCTGTGATGGTACGCCAGAAAGCGCGACGCGCCAGCGGATCGATTCCGCTTGTAGGTTCATCCAGAAACAGGATATCCGGCTCGTGCAAGACGCCCGCCGCCATTGCCAGGCGCTGCTTGTAGCCTCCCGGCAAGATGCCGCTGGTCGCGGCTGGGTCGAGATCGAACTGGGCAATCGTGTCGTCGATGCGACGGCGTAGCGCGTCGCCGCGCAAGCCGTAGGCCCCGCCAAAGAATTCCAGGTTCTCGCGCACAGTCAGGTTGCCATAGAGCGCGAATTTCTGTGATACGTAGCCGATGCGTGCACGGGCCTGAGCCCGGGCGGTGCGCAGGTCGACGCCGGCGACTTCCAGATGTCCGCTCGTGGCCGGCAACAACCCGCAGAGCATTCGAAATGTCGTCGTTTTGCCTGCACCGTTGGGGCCGAGCAGGCCAAATATCTCGCCGCGGGCAACGTCAAAGGAAGTGCGGGCAACGGCCGTGAAGTCACCAAATTTTCGCACCAGATCCCGCACCACGATCACCGGCGCGGCGCCTTGGATATCGTCGCGTGCAACCTGCTTGGGGGTCCCATGCACCTGCATACCGGCCCGCGCAGTGCCTTGTCTTCGCGCAGACGTCTGTTGCGATCGCAGCAGCATCATGAACGCGTCTTCCAGCGCCTCTTCACGCGGTTCGGGGTGAGCGTCTTGCAGCAAGGTGCTCAAATGCGCTTCGTCTGCGTCGGGCTGGCGAATGAAGCTCACGGCGCCGCCTCTGGGCACGGCGTCGATAATCAATGCGCCGGCGTCGATGAGACGAGCCTGAAGGTCACGCGCCGGCATGCCCTCGGGAGGCGTCGCGGTATAGGTAAGTCCACTTGCGTCCTTGCGCAATGAGGCGGGCGTCCCCTGCGCCAGCAGCCGTCCTTCATGCATCACGTACACCTGCGCGCATCGCCCAGCCTCATCCATGTAGGCCGTACTCACGATGACGCTCAGGCCTTCGTCGTCCACAAGCTGCTGGACGATCTTCCACAGATCGCGCCGCGAGAGCGGATCGACGCCGACGCTCGGCTCGTCAAGCAGGAGCAGTTCAGGCGGGCGCACGAGTGTACAGGCCAGCCCAAGTTTCTGTTTCATGCCCCCGGAGAGCTTACCTGCCGGGCGATCGATGAAGCGCGTCATGTCGGTCATGTCCAACATGCGCTTGAAGCGCTCCCGGCGCACGTTCCGGGGCACACCATGCAGGTCGGCGTATAGGTCCAGGTTCTCCTGCACGCTCAGGTCCTCGTACAGGCCAAAACGCTGCGGCATGTAGCTGATACGGTCCTGTACCGTCTGTGGACTGCGTGTCACGTCGACATCCAGCACATGCAGGCTGCCGCTATCCGGCGTGAGCAATCCCGCCAACATGCGCATCAGCGTAGTCTTCCCCGCACCGTCCGGCCCCACGAGGGCGGTTAGTTCACCGCGCCGGATCGTCAGGGATATGTCGCTGACCGCACGTATCACCCCGCCCGTGGGCGAGGGAAAGGTCTTGCGAAGTTGCCGAGCAGCGACGGTCGCGTCGAGGCCGCTCATTGCTACTCACCTGGGGCAAAACGCACAGTGGCGGGCTGACCGAGACGCAGCACGTTGGCATCGTCGTCGACCTGAACACGCACTTCGTAGACCAGGGTTGTGCGCAATTCCTCGGTTTGCACTGCCTTGGGCGTGAATTCCGCCACTGACGATATATAGCCCACCTTGCCGCTTACTGGCTGGTCCGGATGACTGTCGGTCACCACACGTGCCGACATGCCCGGCTTGACCTTACCAAGGTCTGTCTCGGAAACGTAGACCCGCACCCACTTGGGTCGAGCCAGCGCCAACGCGAATACCGCCCGCTGGGGCGTCACCATATCGCCCGGCTCCAACAAGCGAGAGCGCACCACTGCGTCAACCGGCGCCTTTAGCTGCCCCTGCGCGATCTGATGCTGCAATAAGGCGAGTTGCGCTTGCAACGCCTTCAGTTGAGCCTCTGCGCCGCCAATATCTTCCTTGCGCGGCCCAAGTTCGACGAGTCGCAGCGCCTGTTGTTGCTCGGCTTCCTGCGCCCTGGCAACTTTCAGGCTGCTTTGTGCGCGTTCCAGGTCCTGGGAACTGACCCCACGGCCCTGCGTATTTGCGGCGATTCCTTGCAGACGAGCCAGGTCCTGCCCTGCGCGAGCAGCGTCGGCCTGAGCGGCAAGCAGACGGCTTCTCGCCTGCGCGACCTCTTGCGGGCGCGACCCGTTTCGTAACTTCATGAGCGTTTGCTGCTGGACCTCGATTTGCGCCTGCGCCTGCTCGGCCTGGAGTTGCAATGTCTGCGTGTCAAGCACGGCGACAATGCTGCCCGCCTTGACGGTATCCCCTTCGTTGGCACGCAACTCTGCAATCCTTCCATTGCCGTCGAAAGCCAGCGATATCTGCCGGATATCGACGTTACCGTGCAGCACCAGCTCCTTTTCGCCCGCCTGCCGCCGGTCGTGCCACCAAAACCAACCCGCGCCGGCCAGCGCGAGCGCAATCAGTGCGGCAAGGATTCGCTTGTTCATAAGGACTTCCGAGTCGGATGTCGATGATAGTAGCGACAATAGCAGAGTTTAAAACCAATTTAAACTACACTGACGATGAAAACACGTATCCGGAGAGAATTTCGATGAGCAAATCTCGGCGCGGCAGTCGGGCCGATGGCGAAGCCACCCGTACGCGTATCCTGGAAGCTGCCGGCGAGATGTTCGCGGCCGCGGGTTATGCAGCCACTACCTGCAAGGCGATCGCCGAGCGCGCAGAAGTCGATCAGGCCTCGATCAACTACCACTTTCGCAACCGCAGCGCGCTCTATCAGGCGGTCGTGGCCGAGGGCCATCGGCATTTCGTGAGCGTCGACGCGCTACGCGACCTGACAGAAAGCAGGCTTGATTCATCGCAAAAGCTTTGGGCGCTTCTCGACCTTCTCGTCCACGGGGCCACAACCGGTTGCCGCGGCTGGCACCTGAAGGTGCTGGCGCAAGAGCTACTCTCGCCGTCGCCGCACCGTCAGGCGCTCCTTACGGATGTGGCTGCTCCGAAGCTATCTTTCATTAGGGCAGTGATCGGTGAGATAGCAGGTATTCCCCAGGATGATCCGGCGCTCACGCGCTGTGTTCTCAGCGTGCTGGCGCCCTGCGCGATGATGCTGCTTGGTTCCGTAGGGGCACCGGGGCCGCTTGCAGAGATATCGAACATGTCACGAGAGACGATCACACGTCATCTCTACACATTTGCAATCGGCGGGTTGGAAGCAATCAGTCGTGAGCGTGAGAAAGGCCGTTAAGAGGAGCCCCGCGCTCGTAATGTCGGAAGAGATCGAACTTACGCGCCAATTGAGCCACGTTCCAAAGGCTTGACCAGGCTCCTGGACGTCAGCGCCCTGATCATCGTCCGCGTTCAGATTTACGTGGGAACGCGGTTCGGGGCGGCGTGATTCAGACGGATTATTGGGGGATGTTTAGGGCGCCACCAAGGGCAGGCGACGCGCCACTTTACCGTCCTCGGCACTTCAACGGATACCGTCAGGAAAACAGAATCGCCGCGTAATTTCGCGCGCTGTGCGGGACGTGAACGATGTCGATGCACTCGTCCGATTCGACCACGCGATAGAAGATTTGGCAGTTGCCGTAGACGCGATGGCGAATGCCGGATCGCATATGGCGCGGCAGTGGGCGCTCGCGCATTCCTAACATACGCTGTAGGCGTTTGTAAGTGCGCCGACACCTTTCGAGTGTCAACGCGTCGACGAAATTATTCGGACGTTACTGAAACTCAAGGCGCAGGACTGCTGCGATGATGAAGCTAAGAGAGATTCCGACGAGTAACGTCAGGCTGAAAATACCGGCGTGACCGACATGCAGCAGACACGTGCAAGCGGCGTTTTTGAAACTTATTAGGGAAATGCCAGAAAAAAGATTAGGGACAATAGATGCTGCCTGTCCCAATCCCTTGAAGCTAGTGGTCGGAGCGATAGGATTCGAACCTACGACCCTCTGATCCCAAATCAGATGCGCTACCAGGCTGCGCTACGCTCCGACGAAAGAGGACGCATTCTAGAGGGTTATGCGCGCCGCGTCAATTCGTTGTGCGGATTCCTGGCCTCTTGCCGGTACTTTTTTTGCCGGTATTTCCCGAGCATTGACCGCGCCGTCCACGGTCGCTGCACAATAACGTCTCCCCCGCACTTCGCCGACGGTCACGCCGCCGCCACGAAACCCCGCCATAGTGGGAGGTTCACCATGTCAGAACCCGTGTCGATGAACCTGATTCTCTGGCGTCACGCCGACGCCGAAAACCTGCCCGCCACCCTCGCGCTCAGTGCACAGGCCGATCTGGCCCGCGAACTCACCGACCGGGGCCGCAAACAGGCCGACAAGGCCGCACAGTGGCTCCGGGCGCGCCTGCCCGATGACGCAATCATCCTCTCCAGCCCGGCCGTACGCGCCGTCCAGACCGCTCAGGCACTCACGCACGCCCCCCGCATCGTGCGCGAGCTCGCGCCCGGCGCCAACGCCGTCACCCTGCTCGGCGCCATCGACTGGCCCGGCACCGCCCAGACAGTCGTGCTCGTCAGCCACCAACCCGCCCTCGGCCAACTCGCCGCCCTGCTGGTGAGCGGCCAGGAAGCGTACTGGACCATCAAGAAAGGCGGCATCTGGTGGCTCGCCTCTCGCCGCCGCGAAGACGAGAGTCAGGTCGTCGTGCGCGCCGTCGTCAATCCCGACCTGATCTGACACATCGCAAGGCGTCCTCGACGAGCCCCCGAATTCCCGGGAAGGCGCGTGCCGTGGACAACGTAAGGCGGCGGATCGAAGCGCTGCCTCATGACAGCGGACGTTTTGTCATAGAATTGTCGTCTATCGTTCACGGAATCGACATTGATGCTTTTTAAAGTACGTCGCAACGCGACCGTCACAAAAAGGGCCTTTATGCGCGACCTGCCGAACCCCACCATGCCGCTCTCTTCGCTGACCCCCACGTCGCGGAGGCGTCTTCCTCGCCCTGAAACGCCTGTCAAACAGAATCTGGCTGTGGCGTGGGTACGCGACGAAAGCGAGCTTCGCGAAGCGCAGCACCTGAGGTACCAGGTATTCGCCGAAGAAATGGGCGCATCGGTCAAGGGCCCCGCCGGCCTCGACGTCGACGAATACGACCAATACTGCGATCACCTGATCGTGCGCGACCAGGACTCGCTCAAGGTCGTCGGCACGTATCGCGTATTGCCCCCCTCTCAGGCCAAGCGCCTCGGCCGTTTGTACTCCGAAGGGGAATTCGACCTGTCGCGCCTCGACCATCTGCGCCCGAAGATGCTCGAAACAGGCCGCTCTTGCGTACATACCGACTACCGCAACGGCGCCGTCATCATGGCACTGTGGAGCGGTCTGGCCGAGTACATGCTGCGCAACGGTCTGGAGACGATGCTCGGCTGCGCGAGCGTGCCGATGGCCGACGGCGGACACTACGCCGCGAGCCTCTATCGCAAGCTGCAAGACACGTCCATGGCGCCGGCCGAATATCACGCAGTGCCCCGTATCGCCCTGCCCGTAGACGAACTGCAATCGACCCTAGACGTCGAACCGCCGGCTCTCGTCAAAGGCTATCTGCGCCTGGGCGCGCGCATCTGCGGCGCCCCGGCCTGGGATCCCGACTTCAATACCGCCGACTTTCTCACGCTGTTCCGCCTCTCCGACATGAACCCGCGTTACGCGCGCCACTTCCTCGGACCGGAACTCGTAAGCAAGCTGCAACAAGCCTGACAGCATGCCAAGCCTTCCTTCCCCCGGACCGTACCGTCGGGGGCAAACGAAAAGCCCGGCATTTGCCGGGCTTTTCGTTTGAGACTCATCACACGCCCGCCTCGGGCAACGCGGACCTCAGGCGTACACGACCTTGTAGCGCATCCCGATCTTCTCCCACTCCTGCGCTTCTCGCTGCAAGCTGTAATCGGTCAACGGATTGGCGTCGATCCACTGACGCGGCACCGACACCTGGAAACCGTCGCCAAGACGCTCCACTTCGATGCTGTCCGGCAGTGCATCCGTACGGCGGCGACAAAACAGAACCGCCAGCCGCAGGCAAAACAGCAGTTGCCAATCGACCTGCTGCGCCTGCGACGCGAGCTTGCCCAACTTGCCGACGTGCCCGAGCAGCAACTCCGCGAGCCGCGCCTGATCCGGCCGCGAAAAACCCGGCATGTCGGCGTTGCTGCCGATGTACGCCGAATGCTTGTGGTACGCGCTGTGCGAGATCGACAACCCCATCTCGTGCAACGACGACGCCCAGTTGAGCAGCGCTTCGCCTTCCTCGCGACCCTCGTCGGCGCCCTGTGCACCGTGCGCGTCATCGGCCGCCTTGAGCGGCAACTGCCGGTACAGTGAAATTGCCAGACGGCCCACGCGCTCGGCCTGCGCACGGTCCACGCCGTAACGGCGCACGAACTGCTCGACCGTCACGGCGCGCATGTCCTGATGCTGCGTACGGCCCAGCAGGTCGTACATCACGCCAAGGCGCAACGCGGCGTCCGTCGTCTCCATGTGGTCGACTTCGAGTTCGTTGAACACGGACAACATGATCGACAGGCCACCCGGCAGCACCGGAATGCGGTCCTGCTTGAGTCCGGCGAGCTTCAGCCGGTTGGTGTTCTCGGCCTTGACGAGCGCACGCTTGAGGCGCTCGAGCCCGCCACGCGTGAGGCCATGCACGCCGCCATCGTTGAAACCGTTGGCCTCGAGCAATTCCGCCAGCGCCCGCGCGGTGCCCGACGATCCGATGGCCTGCGACCAGCCGGCGTCGCGATAAGCGGCGGCAATGATCTGGATTTCGCGACGCGCCGCCAACTCGGCCTGCTTCATCGCATACTCGTCCACATTACCGCTGGGGAAGAACTGACGGCTGTGACTCACGCAGCCGATATACAGACTCTCCATGATCAGCGGCTCGTAGTCCTGTCCGATGATGAACTCGGTCGAGCCGCCGCCGATGTCGACGACGAGTCGATTGCCCGAGCACGTCGGTACCGAATGCGCCGCGCCGGCATAAATCAAACGCGCCTCTTCCCGCCCCGCGATCACTTCGATGGGAAATCCCAGCGCGCGCTGCGCTTCGCCCAGAAAGTCCTGCGCGTTCTTCGCCACACGCAAGGTATTCGTTGCCACCGCGCGCACCTGATCGGGGTGGAAACCGCGCAAACGCTCACCGAAGCGCTTGAGGACATCCCAGCCGCGTTGCTGCGACGGATGATCCAGATACTTCTCGCCGTTCAGGCCCGCGGCCAGCCGCACCGGTTCGCGCAGCGCATCGACCTGATAGATCTGCGTTCCGGCGGACGTCTCCTCCACACGGCCGATGATCAGGCGAAAACTGTTCGAGCCGAGATCGACGGCCGCTAACAAGGGCGATGGGGTACTCATGTGGGAATGCGCCTGAGCGAAGAAGGCCGAAAAGCCCGATGCTCAACTTTAAAAGCATGACGGGCACTCGACAAATAAATGACGAATAAGTTACAAATCGAATATGACACGTCGTTGACAAATATGAATGTCATATAACTGTAACAATGCGGATGAAGAATTCACGCCAATCCCATGTCTTTCGCACGTTCAATATGAATTACCCGCTGCTCAACCGCGAGCTGGGCATCCTCGCGTTCAATGAACGCGTCCTGGCCCAGGCGGCCGATCCGGCCACGCCATTGCTCGAGCGCCTGCGCTTCGTTTGTATCGTGAGTAGCAATCTGGATGAATTCTTCGAAATCCGCGTCGCCGGACTAAAGGAGCAGATGCGCGAAAATCCGGGCATGCTCACGCCCGACGGCATGACGTTTCAGCAAGTTTACACGCAAGTCTGTGCGCGGGCACAAGCGCTCGTCGAAAAGCAATACGCCATGTTCGACAGCCTGTTGCCGCTCATGGAAGCCGAAGGCATCGCCTTTCACCCTTCCGGGAGCTGGAACGAGGCCCAGGTCGAGTGGGCCCGCGACTATTTCCTGCGCGAACTTGTCCCCGTGCTCACGCCCATCGGGCTGGATCCCGCCCACCCGTTCCCGCGCGTGCTCAACAAGAGCCTGAATTTCGCCGTCGAACTCGAAGGCAAGGACGCTTTCGGGCGCGACGCCGAACTCGCCATCGTCCAGGCCCCGCGTGCCCTGCCCCGGCTCGTGCCGATGCCGCCCGCCCTCGCGCCGCTGCCCAACAGCTTCGTGCTGCTCAGCTCGCTCATGCTGCGCTTTGCGAGCGAACTGTTCCCCGGACTCACCGCAAAGGGCTGCCATCAGTTCCGTGTCACGCGTAACAGCGATCTGTTCGTCGACGAAGACGAAATCACCAATCTTCGCACCGCGCTGCAAGGCGAACTCCCGGCGCGTCACCTCGGCGACGCTGTCCGCCTCGAAGTCGACGCCGGCACCCCGGCGCGCCTCGTGCGGCGGCTTCAGACGGAATGCGGCCTGGCCGACTCGGACTGCTACCGCGTCAAAGGCCCGGTCAATCTGGTGCGCCTCATGCCGCTGCCGGAGATGGTCGACCGGCCGGACCTGAAATTCGTGCCGTTCGTTCCCGCGCTGCCCCGGCGCATGAGCGCCTCGCCCGCCATGTTCGACCTGATCGATCAGGGCGATTTGCTGCTGCACCATCCGTACGACAGCTTCCAGCCCGTGCTCGAACTGCTGCTCCAGGCCGCGCGCGACCCCGATGTCGTGGCCATCAAGCAGACCATCTACCGTACCGGGAACGAGTCCGCCCTGATGGACGCGCTCATGGAAGCCGCGCGCAACGGCAAGGAAGTCACGGTCGTGGTGGAATTGCTCGCACGCTTCGACGAAGAGACGAACATCAACTGGGCCGCACGGCTCGAAGCGGTCGGCGCCCACGTCGTCTATGGCGTGGTCGGACACAAATGCCACGCGAAAATGCTGCTCGTCGTGCGTCGCACACGTCAGGGCAAGAAGGCGTTTCTCAAGCGCTACGTCCACCTCGGCACCGGCAACTATCACCCGCGCACGGCACGGCTTTACACCGACTTCGGCCTGATGACGGCCGACGAAGCGCTATGCGCCGACGTGCACGTCGTCTTCCAGCAACTCACGGGCATCGGCCGCCAGACGCACCTCCACGGCCTCTGGCAGTCGCCGTTCACGATGCATTCGCACCTGCTCGAAGCGATTCGCCGGGAAACCGAAGCGGCGACGGCCGGCAAGAAGGCCCGCATCATCGCAAAAATGAATGCGCTGCTCGAACCGACGATCATCGCCGAGCTTTACAAGGCATCGCGCGCCGGGGTCAAGATCGACCTCATCGTGCGCGGCGTGTGCTCTCTGCGGGCCGGCGTGAAAGGGCTGTCCGAGAACATTACCGTGCGCTCCATCGTCGGGCGCTTTCTCGAACACCATCGCATTTATTACTTCTATGCGAATGGTGACGAACACGTCATGCTCTCGAGCGCCGACTGGATGGAGCGCAACTTCTTTCGCCGCGTGGAAGTCGCGTTTCCGGTGCGCGACAAGCGGCTCAAGGCCCGCGTCATTCGTGAAGGTCTGATGGTGCATCTGCGCGACAACACGCTCTCGTGGCTGATGCGCCCCGACGGCAGCTACCTGCGCCGCAAACCGGGCAAGACGCCATACAACAGCCAGATGGTGCTGATGCAGGAGATCGCGCAGCACGTGCAGACCGGCAACTGAACAAGGGAGCGAAGGCGCCTGTTTCCATGGAGCGGTGGGCTGGCTGCCCATTTGTCGTGTCGACGGAAAAAGCGCCCGACCGCGAAGTGAAATGACCCCCAAGAGTTGGACATAAATCCAACCCTTGGGGGTCAGTTCATCGGGCGCCTTTCTCCGTTATCCCGGGGTGCCCCGAGTGTGTCCGGCGTGTGCCACTTATCCCCCGACCGGCACCTGCGCGGGCGTGTCCGCCGGTGCGCGATGCACCACACGCGTGGGCGGGAAGTGAATCGCGAACGTGCTGCCGCGCCCTTCCTCGCTGGACACGCGCAGGTCGGCCTGATGGCGCGTCAGCACATGTTTCACGATGGCAAGCCCGAGGCCCGTGCCACCGGTATCGCGTGAACGGCTCCGGTCGATACGGTAGAAGCGCTCCGTCAGTCGCGGAATGTGTTCCGCCGGAATCCCCAGACCCGAGTCGATCACCGCAAAGCGCGCGCCGCCCTCGTCCGTCGGTCCCCATTCGATACGAATCTTGCCGCCCTGCGGCGTGTAGCGCACGGCATTGCTCACGAGATTGCTGAACGCGCTGTGCAACTCGCCTTCCGCGCCCCGCAGATCGAGTCCGTGCGCTGCACTCACTTCGATGACGTGCTGACCTTGCGACAATCCTTCCGCATCTCCGCGCAGCGAGCGCATCTGCATGCCCATGTCGATGCGCTCGTCGGACGGCGGCTTGCCGCTGCCCTCGAGCTTGGCCAGCGTCAGCAGATCGTTCACGATGTTCTGCATGCGCCCCGCCTGCTGGCGCATGATCTCGACGTAACGCTGAATCTCGTCCGGCGACAGCGGCAACTCGCCAACCGTCTCCAGAAAGCCCGAGAGAACGGTAAGCGGCGTCTTCAGTTCGTGCGAGACGTTGGCCACGAAGTCACGCCGCATCGCGTCGGTGCGCTCGAGATCGGTCACGTCGAGCGAGATGATGAGCTTGCGATTGTCGCCGTACGGAAACACCTGCATCGACAGCACGTTGTTGCGCTTCTCGCCCATGTGGTGCATGAGCAGCGCCTCGTCGTAGCGTTCCGAGGACAGGTAATGCACGAAGGCGGGCGTGCGCAGAAGGTGAGTGATCTGTTGACGCAGATCTCGCCTGGCGTCGATGCCGAAGTGCGTCTCGGCAATCGCATTGCACCACTCGATCTGGTTCTGCTCGTCGAGCATGATCACGCCGTTGGGCGATGCCTGGATCGCCTGAATGAAACGTGCGTGCTGTTGTTCCACCTGCTTGACCTGGTTATGCCAGCGTTTGGCCAGCTTGTGCAGCCGGTAATAGATTTCGCCCCACAACCCGAGCGCGCTGGGCACTTCGCCGTACACCGGCGCATCGAGCAGGCGCCACAGGCGCTGAGCGTGATAGACGTTGAAGAAAAGCTGTATCACCAGCAGAACGACGGCGGTGATGTAGCCTGCACTCGCGCCGAACATCCAGCCGGCAGCCACCGAAATGGCCGCTTGCAGGATCAGGAACGCCAGCGCGCGGGCCCAGATGATATTCATAGACGATGCACAGGAATGTCGCCGCTCATCGCCCTACGGGCATGAGCGGCATGGGCACGGCAGGTCACGACCGGAGCGAGTGGCGACGCCGGACGCATACCCCCACCGGATCACCCCAACGCCGTAACGCCTTCGGGCGCCCGGCCAGCCCTGTCAGACGGACTTCGTCAGACGATAGCCGCTGCCGCGTACGGTCTCGATCATAGCATCGTGGCCCGCCGGCTTGAGCGCCGCGCGAAGCCGCTTGATATGCACGTCCACCGTACGTTCTTCGACGAACACGTGATCGCCCCACACCTGATCGAGCAACTGCGAGCGGCTGTGCACGCGCTCCGGATGCGTCATGAAAAAGTGCAGCAAACGGAATTCCGTCGGGCCGAGGTCGAGCTTGATGCTGTCGCCGCTCGACTGGTGGCTCGTCACGCGATGCGTTGCCGGGTCGAGCTTCAGGCCGTTTACGCTCACCACGTCCTCGGTCAGTTGCGGCGCACGACGGCGCAGCACCGCCTTGATCCGCGCCATCAGTTCCTTCGGCGAGAATGGCTTGGTGACATAGTCGTCCGCGCCGATTTCGAGCCCCATCACTTTGTCCTGCTCTTCGCTGCGCGCGGTGAGCATGATGATCGGCACATGCTTGGTGCGCTCGTTCGCGCGCAACTCACGCGCGAACGTCACGCCAGACTTGCCCGGCAGCATCCAGTCGAGCAGAACGAGATCCGGCAGGACGTCGCTGATCAACGTGAGCGCCTGCTCCGCGTTGTACGCCCGGATCGGATAGTGACCCGCGTGTTGCAAATTAACGGAGATCAGCTCGGAAATTGCCGGCTCGTCTTCCACGATCAGAATGCTGCTAGGCATCGGTTCCCTCTCAAACCTTCAGTAATGTCAGGCGTTTCGTTCGCCCTTTTTGCCTTATTCGCCTTATTCGCCCTATTCGCCTTGCACCTTACGCTGCAAGTCTTCGCGCGAAATGTGCCGGACATCGGTGCCTTTGACAATGTAAATGATGAATTCGGCAATGTTCTTCGCGTGATCGCCAATGCGCTCGATGGCCTTGGCGATGAACAGGAAGTCCAGACCGGCTGAGATGGTCCGCGGATCTTCCATCATATACGTCACCAATTTTCGCACGAAGCCGCGGAATTCATTGTCGATCGCCTTGTCGTCGCGAACGATCTCGGCGGCGGCCACGATATCCAGACGCGCGAACGCGTCGAGCGTGCGGCGCAGCAACTGCGCCGCCATCTCGCCGGAGAGCTTGATCTCGGCGAAATTCACGCTTTGCGCGGCGCCGTCTTCGAGCAGGTGACGGGTGCGCTTGGCGATCTTCTCGGCTTCGTCGCCCGCGCGTTCGAGGTTCGTGATCGTCTTCGAGATCGAGAGCAGCAGGCGCAGGTCGCGTGCGGTCGGCTGACGGCGGGCGATGATCTTGCTGCACTCTTCGTCGATCTCCACTTCCATCGTGTTCAGACGATGTTCGTTGGCGATGACTTCGTCGACCAGCGCCCGGTCGAACGTGTTCAGGCCCTGCATCGCCGTGACGATCTGGGACTCGACCACGCCGCCCATTTCGAGGACGCGCGAGCAAACCTGATTCAGGTCGGTATCGAACTGGCTGGAAAGGTGTTTATCGTTCATGTCGCGGGTTTCCTCGTGGCATCAACCGAAACGGCCGGTGATGTAGTCTTCGGTCTCTTTGCGGTCCGGCTTGATGAAGATCTTTTCGGTCTCGCCGAATTCGATCAGCTCGCCGAGATACATGTAGGCCGTGAAGTCCGAGCAACGTGCCGCCTGCTGCATGTTGTGGGTCACGATCACCACCGTGTAGTCGTCCTTGAGTTCGGCAATCAGTTCTTCGATGCGGCCCGTGGAAATCGGGTCGAGCGCCGAGCACGGTTCGTCGAGCAGCAGCACTTCCGGACGAATCGCGATGCCGCGCGCAATGCACAGACGCTGTTGCTGTCCGCCCGAGAGGCCATAGCCCGACTGTTGCAGCTTGTCCTTGACTTCGCTCCACAGCGCCGCCTTGGTCAGTGCCCACTCCACGCGATCGTCCATCTCCGAGCGCGAGAGCTTTTCGAACAGGCGCACGCCGAAGGCGATGTTGTCGTAGATCGACATCGGGAACGGCGTCGGCTTCTGGAACACCATGCCGACCTTCGCGCGCAGCAGTGCGATGTCCTGCTTGGCGGTCAGCAGGTTCTCGCCGTCCATGTTGATCTCGCCCTCGGCGCGTTGCTCCGGGTACAGGGCATACATCTTGTTGAACGTGCGCAGCAGGGTCGACTTGCCGCAACCCGACGGGCCGATGAAAGCCGTCACCTTGCGGTCCGGAATGCGCAGGTTGATGTTCTTGAGCGCGTGGTACTTGTCGTAGAAGAAGTTCAGGTTCTTGACTTCGATCTTCGAGGGCAGCTTGATTTCTTGCGTCGGGTTCGTCATGGTCGGTCTCAACCGTCAGGTAGGCGTTTGTCGTCGCGTCGTGTTTGCGTTGCGTCGTCTCTCGTTGCCGATTACTTCTTGGCAAACAACGTGCGCGCCAGAATGTTCAGGAACAGCACCCCGAGGGTGATGATGAATACGCCCGCCCAGGCAAGCGATTGCCATTCGGCAAACGGGCTCATGGCAAATTTGAAGATGGTGACCGGCAGGTTGGCCATCGGCTGGTTCAGGTTCATCGACCAGAACTGGTTGGACAGCGCCGTGAACAACAGCGGTGCCGTCTCGCCCGCGATACGCGCCACCGCCAGCAGCACGCCCGTCACGATCCCCGCAATGGATGCCTTCAACGTGATCTTCACGATGATTCGCCACTTCGGCGTGCCCAATGCGAAGGCGGCTTCACGCAGATTGTTCGGCACCAGCTTGAGCATGTTCTCCGTCGTACGGATCACGATGGGAATCTGCAACAGCGCGAGCGAGATGATGCCGGCCCATGCCGAGAAGTGGCCCATCTGCGCGACGACGAGCGCGTAGACGAACAGACCGATCACGATCGACGGCGCGGAGAGCAGAATGTCGTTGATGAATCGCGTGATGCTCGCGAGCCACGACTTCTGACCGTACTCGGCCAGATATACGCCAGCCAGAATGCCCAGCGGCGTGCCGACGAGCGTCGCCACGCCGACCATCACGACACTGCCCATGATGGCGTTGGCGAGACCGCCACCGGCGGTGTTCGGCGGCGGCGTCATTTCGGTGAACAGCGACAGCGACAGGCCGCCGATGCCCAGCGAGAGCGTGGTGTAGAGAATCCACAGCAGCCACACCAGGCCGAAGGCCATGGCCGCGAGCGACATCGCGATGGCGAACATGTTCTTGCGACGGCGATAGGCTTGCAGACGCACGCGCGTAAAGGCGTCTGTCGGCTTCACGGCGGGCGTTTCCAATTCGAGCGCTTGTTGGGTCATCATTATTTACCTTCGCTTTTTTCGAGGCGCAGCAGCATCAGCTTGGACAGCGCCAGCACGACAAAGGTGATGAAGAACAGGATCAGGCCGAGTTCCATCAGGGCGGACGTATGCAGGCCCGGGCCGGCTTCGGCGAATTCGTTGGCGAGCGCCGAGGTAATGCTGTTGCCCGGCGAGAACAGCGAGATGTTGTCGAGCAGGTTCGTGTTGCCGATCACGAACGTGACGGCCATCGTCTCGCCGAGTGCGCGGCCCAGACCCAGCATGATGCCGCCGATGACGCCGGTCTTCGTGAAGGGCAGCACCACGCGCCACATCACTTCCCAGGTCGTGCAGCCGATGCCGTACGCCGATTCCTTGAGCAGCACGGGCGTGACTTCGAACACGTCGCGCATGACCGAGGCGATGTACGGAATGATCATGATCGCGAGAATCACGCCGGCGGGCAGGATACCGATGCCAAGCGGCGGGCCCTGAAACAGCGCGCCGATCACCGGCACGTTGCCGAGCAGTGCGCCCAGCGGCTTCTGGAAGTACTGGCTGAAGATCGGGGCGAAGACCAGCAGGCCCCACATCCCGTAGACGATACTCGGAATGGCGGCGAGCAGTTCAATGGCGGTGCCGAGCGGCCGGCGCAGCCACACGGGCGAGAGTTCCGTCAAAAACAGGGCGATGCCGAAGCTGACCGGCACGGCGATGACGAGCGCGATGACCGACGTGATGATCGTGCCGTAGATCGGCACGAGCGCGCCGAATTGTTCTGCGGGAGGATCCCAGTCCTTCGTCCACAGGAAGGCGAAGCCAAACTTCTCGATCGACGGCCATGCGCTGACGATCAGCGACACGATAATGCCACCGAGCAGAAGCAGCGTGATGAGGGCGGCGGCGCGGGTGAGCAGCGCGAAGAGAAAGTCGCCAACGGAAGACGGAGCGCGCTGCGCGCCCGGTGTTGCGAGGGAGCTGGTGGCTTCTGCCATGATGTCGTCTCAGCGTGAGCGCGCCGCCAGCCGTTGCCACATCTCGATTCGGGCTTCGGAACAGGCGGCGCGGATGATGCCGGTATCAAGGCGCCAGGCAACGCGCGTTTGCATCGCCGGGCGCCTCATTGCAAGGCGCTTTAGACGCCAGCCTTGGCGGCCGACTCGGCAACCTTGGCTTTCCAGCCGGCACGGATCTGCTTCAGGACATCTTCCGGCAGCGGAATGTAGTCCAGTTCCTTGGCGGTGTTCACGCCGTTCTTGAACGACCAGTCGAAGAACTTGAGCACGTCGGCGCTTTGCGCTTCCTTGCCCGCCTCGGCCTTCTGGTGCACGAGCACGAAGGTGGCGGCCACGATCGGCCACGACTTGTCGCCCTTCTCGTTGGTCAGGATCTGGTAGAACGTCTTCGACCATTCGGCCTTGCCAGCGGCAGCGGCGAACGTTTCGGCGGTCGGCTCGACGGTCTTGCCGTCGGCGTTGGTCAGGGCCGTGTACGTCAGCTTGTTCTGCTTGGCGTAGGCCGATTCCACGTAGCCGATAGCGCCCGGCAGACGTTGCACGAAGGCGGCGACGCCGTCGTTACCCTTGCCGCCCGTACCCGTCGGCCAGTTGACCGTGGTGCCTTCGCCGACCTTGCTCTTCCACTCGGCGTTGACCTTCGACAGGTAGTTCGTGAACACGAAGCTGGTGCCCGAACCGTCGGCGCGGCGAACCACGGCGATATCCGTATCCGGCAGCTTGACCTTCGGGTTCAGCTTGGCGATGGCCGGGTCGTTCCACTTCTTGATCTTGCCCAGGTAAATGTCGCCCAGCACTTCGCCCGACAGGACGAGCTCGCCCGCCTTCACGCCCGGCACGTTCACCACCGGCACGATCCCGCCGACGACCGTCGGGAACTGGAACAGGCCCTGCTTGGCGAGTTCTTCATCGGTCAGCGGGGCATCCGAACCGGCGAAATCGACAGTCTTTGCCTGAATCTGCTTGATGCCGCCCGACGAACCGATACCCTGGTAGTTGACCTTGTTCTGGGTCGACTTCTGATAGGCGTCCGCCCACTTGGTGTAGATCGGTGCGGCGAACGTGCTGCCAGCGCCCGTAATCTCGCCCGCAATCGCGCCAGCGGCGAACAGAACGCCAGCCAGGCCGGCAATCGCAGTCTTCATCAGCTTCATGGATCTCTCCGAGTTGGTGTGGTACAGCGTGTGGATGGCTCGAAGAATAGATTCCGAATGTGACAGTAATGTGTCATTTTCGAAAGCTCACAATGAGAATGTCACGAAGACGCCTCGGAACCGTCACACTGCATGCGACGCCGGGTGCCTGGCGCATTCTGCGGAAGATCATTGACTGGTGCGGGTTGCGAAGCGGTTCTACCGGCGCTCAGGGCGCTGAAATGCCTCCGGTCCGGCCCGTGTCAGCACGATGACAGTGACGAAACGATGTCGGAGTGGGTCTGACATGTCTCAGGGTGCTGTCACAAATGTGGATGCCGTGGCGGTTCTGGTTCCCGGAGTGACAACGATGGGAAGGTTTGATGCGTGGGGGAAGCTGCGAGGGGGCTGGAGAGGGGGCTGGAGAGGGGCTGGCGGGGGGCTGGCGACATCGCAGCGGACGTCGCCAGACGGTAAAACGATCAGGCGGCGGCTTTGACCACGTTCGCCAGTTGCTGCGCGAAGCCGGAGGCCTGCGATTCGTCGCGCGCTTCGACCATCACGCGCAGCACCGGCTCGGTGCCCGAGGCGCGAATGAGCACGCGGCCCGAGTCGCCCAGCCGAGCCTCGATTGCCTCGCGCTCGGCAGCCAGACGCGTGTCGGCCTGCCAGTCGTAACCGGCCGGGGTGCGCACGTTGATCATGTGCTGCGGGAACAGGCGAACCCCTTCAAGGAGCTTCGCAAGCGGCTTGTTGTCCGCGCGCCGCACGGCAGCGAGCACCTGAAGCGCCGAGACGATGCCGTCTCCCGTGGTGTGCTTGTCCAGACAAAGGATGTGGCCGGAGCCTTCGGCGCCGACCTGCCAGCCGTGCTTGTACAACTGTTCCAGCACATAGCGATCGCCCACCTTGGCGCGCACGAACGGCACGCCAAGATCCTTGAGCGCCACCTCGACGGCCATATTGGTCATGAGCGTGCCCACGGCGCCCGCGACGCCGCCGTTGCTCAGTCGATCCTTCACCAGCAGATACAGCAGTTCGTCGCCGTTGTAGAGACGCCCTGCGCCGTCCACGATCTGCAGACGGTCGGCATCGCCATCGAGCGCCACGCCGAGATCCGCGTGGTTCGCCCGCACGGCGCGCATGAGGGCGTCCGGGGCGGTAGCGCCGCAGTCTTCATTGATATTGAAGCCGTTCGGCTGATTGCCGATGGCGATGACTTCCGCGCCCAGTTCATGGAACACATGCGGCGCGATGTGATACGCCGCGCCGTTGGCGCAATCGACCACGATCTTCATGCCGCGCAGATCGAAATCGTTGGGGAACGTGCTCTTGCAGAACTCGATGTAGCGGCCCGCGGCATCGTCCAGACGACGCGCCTTGCCGAGTTGCTCGGAACGCACGCACGTCATCGGATTATCCAGTTCCGCCTCGATGGCAAGCTCGGTCTGGTCCGGCAGTTTGTTGCCGTCCGCCGAGAAGAATTTGATGCCGTTGTCATGGTACGGGTTGTGCGAGGCGCTGATCACGACGCCCGCCGCGAGACGCAGCGCCCGGGTCAGGTACGCGACTGCCGGCGTCGGCATCGGACCGGCCAGCATGGTGTCCACACCAGCAGCGGCAAAACCGGCTTCCAGCGCGGCTTCGAGCATATAGCCGGAGACGCGGGTGTCCTTGCCGATCAATACCGTGGGTCGGCCCGTCGTCTGGTTGCCGGCCAGCACGCGCCCGGCGGCGTAACCCAGTCGCAGCACGAACTCCGGTGTGATCGGGCTCTCACCCACCGTGCCGCGAATTCCATCGGTCCCAAAATAGCGTCGTTTCATCGTTGCATCGTTCCCTGTTGAAGCGTCGCGCCGGTTGACGGTCCCTGCGCGCGCGTCTTTTGTGTCCTGTTTTCCGTGCCTTGCGTTTCGCGTCTTGCGTCTTATGGCTCCCGGGCCGCCGGTGGCACCATCGGCGCCGGGCGACGCGGCCGCCTTATTGCCGTGACACGGTGACGCCGTGACGCCGTGACGCCGTGACGCTGCGACGACACGGCGCCGCGGCGCCTCAGTCGGCGTCGCGAACGGCCTGCCACACCTTGAGTGCGTCGACGGTTTCCGCCACATCGTGCACCCGTACGATGGCCGCGCCCTGCTGGGCAGCGCAGATCGCGGCGGCAACGCTTGCCACACGGCGCTCCTGCGGCGTCTGACGCCCCGTGATCTCACCGAGCATCCGCTTGCGCGACATGCCGACGAGCAACGGCAGCCCGTCGCGCGAAAGCACCCGCAAATGCTTGAGCAAGGCGAGATTATGAGCGAGATTCTTGCCAAAACCGAATCCCGGATCGAGATACAGACGCGACGGCGCAACACCGGCGCCGAGCATGGCGTCCACACGGCCATCGAGAAACGCGGCGACTTCGGTCACCACATCCGTGTAGATCGGTGCATCCTGCATGGTTTTCGGGTCGTGGAGCATGTGCATGATGCACAGCGCCGCTTCGTTGTCCCGGACCGCCTCGATGGCGCCGGGCTGCTGGAACCCCCAGATGTCGTTGATCATGTCCGCGCCGGCCGCGAGGACCGCGCGCATGACGCCGGGCTTGTAGGTGTCCACGGAGAGCGGCACGCCGCAATCGCGCAATGCTTCGACAATCGGCACGACGCGATCGAGTTCGGCGGCTTCGGGCAGCGCTTCGGCGCCGGGACGCGTCGATTCCCCCCCAATGTCGAGAATGTCGACCCCGTCCGCCAGCAGTTGTTCGGCGTGGCGCAAGGCGGCGTCACGTGCCACATACTTGCCTCCGTCCGAAAATGAGTCCGGGGTCACGTTCAGAATGCCCATCACATGCACACGACGGGCATCTAGCCGGAAACGCGGGCCGAGCGCCAGGGTATCGGGTTTTGCAACAGGCTCGGCAACGCTGGCGGGCAAAGCGATGTCGGACGCCGCGTCGGCGGGCGCGCCACGGGAAGCGGAAGGAGAAAGGGATTGCGACTGCTCGGTGGACATTCGAAAGCTCGTAGCTCAATAAAACCAATATGGCAGCCCATGCGACGAAAACGTCGGAGGAGCCCGGCGCGCCCCGAGGGACGAACGCCTTGTATGGCCGTAATGTTACCGGAATCGCCTCTCACATCGACCACAGAAACACTCCGTAACACCGAAATTCACCGTCTTGCATTTGGTGCACAACGCCCGCAGCACCGATGTCGCCACCACGGCCCGCCGCCCCGGTGGGTCCGCCGAAATGCAAAAAGGCCGGCAAGATGCCGGCCTTTAGAGTGACAGGGCTCCCGCCCGGTCATGGCGTCCGTCAGACGGTCGCCGGGGTATTGCTGGGCTTGAGCGGCGGGTTGCCACCCGAGGCACCGCCGTTCGACGGGCCGCCCTTGGGCGGGCGCGGCGGGCGGTCTTCCATGATGTCGCCGATCTGCTCGCCGTCGATCGTCTCCCACTCCATCAGGGCTTCGGTCATCGACTCGACCTTCGAGCGGTTGTCTTCCAGCAGTTTCTTGGCCAGCGCGTACTGCTCGTCCAGAATGCGGCGCACTTCGGCGTCGACCTTCTGCTGCGTGGCTTCCGACACCGACTTGGCCGACATGCGACCGAACACCGAATCCTGCTCCGTGTCGACGTAGACCATCGGGCCCAAGGCATCCGACATACCGTAGCGGGTCACCATGTCGCGAGCAAGCTTCGTGGCGCGCTCGAAGTCGTTCGAAGCGCCCGTGGACATCTTGTTGATGAACACTTCTTCCGCGGCACGGCCACCGAACAGGATCGCGATCTGCGTGAGCATCGTGTCGCGATATTCCGAATACTTGTCATGCTCCGGCAACTGCATCGTCAGGCCAAGCGCCCAACCACGCGGAATGATCGTCACCTTGTGCACCGGATCGGCGCCCGGCAGCAACATGGCCACCACCGCGTGACCCGACTCGTGATATGCCGTGGCTCGGCGCTCTTCGTCACGCATGACCGCCGATTTGCGCTCCGGACCCATGAAAATCTTGTCCTTCGCGTCTTCGAAGTCGAGCATTTCGACGATGCGCTTGTTACGGCGCGCGGCGAACAGTGCGGCTTCGTTCACGAGGTTGGCCAGGTCGGCACCCGACATCCCCGGCGTACCACGTGCAATGACCGAGGCATCGACGTCGTTCGCGATCGGCACCTTGCGCAGGTGCACCTTGAGGATCTGCTCACGACCACGGATATCCGGCAGACCGACATAGACCTGGCGGTCGAAACGGCCCGGACGCAGCAGCGCCTTATCCAGCACGTCCGAACGGTTGGTCGCCGCGATGACGATCACGCCCGAGTTGGCTTCGAAGCCATCCATCTCGACGAGCATCTGGTTCAGCGTCTGCTCACGCTCGTCGTTACCGCCGCCCATGCCGGCGCCACGATGGCGGCCGACCGCGTCGATTTCGTCGATGAACACAATACACGGCGACTGCTTCTTCGCGTTTTCGAACATGTCGCGCACGCGGGCAGCACCCACGCCGACGAACATTTCCACGAAGTCGGAGCCCGAAATGCTGAAGAACGGGACCTTGGCTTCACCGGCAATGGCGCGCGCGAGCAAGGTCTTACCGGTGCCCGGCGGGCCGACGAGCAGCACGCCGCGCGGAATACGGCCACCGAGCTTCTGGAATTTCTGGGGATCCTTGAGGAAGTCGACCAGCTCGCCGACTTCGTACTTGGCTTCATCGCAACCGGCTACGTCGGCAAAGGTAACCGGATTGGCATTCTCGTCGATGAGGCGCGCGCGGGATTTGCCGAAGGAGAAGGCACCGCCCTTACCCCCGCCCTGCATCTGTCGCATCATGTAGAACCAGAAGCCGATGATCAGCAACGTGGGTCCGAGATAGTAGAGGGCGGACATGAGCACGTTCGGTTCGTCATCGGCCTTACCCGAGACCTGAACGCCGTACTTCATGAGATCGCCGACCATCCAGATGTCGCCAGGCGACACGATGGTGTACTTCTGGCCGTCGCTGGGCGTGACCTGAAGGCTGCGCCCCTGCACCACCACGTTCTTGATCTTGCCGTTCTTGGCATCGTCCATGAACTGGGAGTACGTTACGCCCTCCTGGACGTGCGGCTTGTCGAACTGTTTAAAAACAGTAAACAAGACCAGCGCGATGACTAACCACACCGCCGCTTTGGAAAACATATTATTGTTCAAAGCGTTGCTCCTTCATGAAATCGCTTCGCGCCAGGAATTCATTCTAATCCACTCGCAGGCGCACCGCTATAGTGATTCTCTACCGCCACCATAGCGCCGGTGCGCTCGTTTGACGGGCATCAAGCCGGTTTTTTCAAACCCCGACCCAGAATGAACGTTTCGGAAGATTTGTCTCGGGACGCCTTCGGCTTGCGCGGCGCCACGGTTTTGAACTGGTATTTGAATTTTTCGACAATCTGGCTATAGCCGCTGCCGTGAAAACATTTGACCAGTAACGCGCCCTCCGGTTTCAGGTGTCGCTGTGCAAAATCCAGCGCCAGATCGCATAGGTGCTCGATCCGCGCGGCATCGGCCGAGGCCACACCGGACAAGTTGGGGGCCATATCGGAAACTACAAGGTCGACTTTGCGCCCGGCGACGATTTCCTCGAGCTGTTCGAGCACGCTGTCCTCGCGGAAATCGCCCTGGAGAAAGTGGACGTCCGCGATCGGCTCCATCGGCAAAATGTCCAGCGCGATAATCGTCCCGTCGATGCCGCCATCCACACGCTTGCCTGCCGCGAGTTTGTTGCGGGCGTACTGGCTCCAGCTGCCCGGCGTCGATCCAAGGTCGACGATCACCTGGCCGGGCTTGATCAGCCGGTCCTGTTCGTCGATCTCCTTGAGTTTGTAGGCTGCGCGGGCGCGATAGCCTTCGCGCTGCGCCATTTTGACGTAGGGATCGTTGATGTGATCGTGCAACCACGCATGGTTGAAACGGTTTTTTGCCATAATTCTTCAAAAACACTGCGAATTTGCAGGATAATACGCCCTTGCGCGCCCAAAATCCGTTAGCCGGCCGGTACCCGCCGCTGGCGTCGTCGGCCCTGAAGCCATGGGTTGCGGGCGCATCCTAACTCGTTTGTCTCGTCTGTCTTTGTCTTTATGCCCGCTTTGAACCTGACCCCGGCGCAACGCGCCGACTTGCGCTCTGCCGCCCATGCGCTGAATCCCGTCGTGCTGATCGGCGCCGACGGCTTGACGCCGGCGGTGCTCAAGGAAATCGACGGCGCCCTCAAGGCCCACGAACTGATCAAGGTGCGTGTGTTCGGCGACGAACGTGACACGCGCGTGGCCATTTACGAATCCATCTGCGATCAATTGGGCGCCGCACCGGTGCAACACATCGGCAAGCTGCTGGTTCTGTACCGCCCCACGCCGGATGAAAAGCCGATGCCCGTTCGCGCCAGGTCGGGCGGCACCGGCGCCACGGTCAAGGGCCGCGCACCGCGCACGGTGACCGTCGTGAAGACCAGCACCAACGCCGGCCGTCGGCCGACGGTCAAGAAGGTGACGGTCGCCGGAAACGAACGCATGACCGCAGGCGGTATCGTCAAGCGCGCCAAAAAGCGCCAGACCAGCGTCAAGCGCCAGCGCAACGACTGACCCGCCGATGGCCGCGAATCCGACGCGATCCGCCCGCCCTCAAAAGAACGCGCCCTGACACGGTCGGGCGCGTTTTTTGTTGCGTGACACATCTCGATGCCGCTTGATACGGCTCGACGCAACGCGATCTCGCGTCGGCCAGCCCACGACGACGCGTCGGCAGCGAGACCGGCATCGTGACGCCCGTGCGGCAATTAGCCGCGCACCGGCTGACGCCAGATCAGCGCAATACCGAGCAGGCTTTGCAACAGATAAATGCCGCTCGAAATCCCGTGAAGCATGCCGAAGCGCGCCGCATAAGCCGATTGCCCAATGTCGACGCCCGACGCTTGCGCCTGCTCACGCAATTGCGCCATGAACGGCTGCAAGCCGAACGAGCTGATCAGCACACACACCATCATCGCCACGGCCAGCCAGCGCAGGCCACGATAGCTGCGTACCGCCGAGGCATCGGCCGCACGCGCGATGAGCGCCGTCGCGAGCCAGACCAGCAACACGCCGCAGACCAGACTCAGCCAGGCCTGCGTGTGAAACAGCCGCCCCGCAACCGTACCGGCCATCGTGCGCGACTCCAGCACAACAAACAGCGTGGGAGCGACGATATAACCGATTGCCCACTGACTACCGCACCAGACGGTCGCGATCAGGCGGAACAACCGTTCCAGCCGGGGCGCGCCGCTGGCAGACGTCACTTCAGACGTAGCGGACATCGATGATCTCGTACTCACGCACGCCGCTCGGGGCCTGCACTTCGGCCACATCGCCTGCGTACTTGCCGATCAACGCACGGGCAATCGGCGAACTCACCGAAATCTTGCCGTGCTCCAGGTCGGCCTCGTCATCGCCGACGATCTGATACTCCACCTTGCCGCCGTTCTCGAGATCTTCGAGTTCGACGGTCGCGGCAAAGACCACACGGCCTTCGGCGTCGAGCGCCGCCGGGTCGATGATCTGTGCTGCCGAGAGCTTCGATTCCAGATCGGCGATGCGGCCTTCGATAAAGCCCTGCTTTTCCTTCGCGGCGTCGTATTCCGCATTTTCCGACAGATCGCCCTGCGCACGGGCTTCGGCAATCGCAGTGATCACGTTCGGACGTTCGACGGTCTTCAGGCGGTGCAGCTCTTCCTTGAGCAGCTCTGCGCCCCGCTTGGTCAGAGGAATGGTACTCATGCGCGTTGTTCCGAAAGACAAAAAAATTGCCGCAGCAAAGCCGCATTCGCACTTTCTGCGAACGCCGCTCGACCGCGGCTGTGACACCTATGTTGCGCTAGTGTAGCAGACTTGCCGACGCTGCCAACCGGAGGACCGGTCGTGCCGCGCGACGCCACATTCGACGCACGTTTGAAGCAGATCCAAAGCATTTGGCGCCCTCGACGGAGATCGGTTCCCCGTCGAGCGCGCCACTTATTTTGCGTCGTTCCCCGGTGCGGCCGCAACATCCGACCGCACCGGGCGTACCCGCCTTACCTCGCGGCCGATTCAGGCCGGCAGTTGGGCATGCAGGCCCTGAAGGTCGTAGACCTCCAGGTTTTGCAGGTACTTCAGGCCTTCCACGGCAGCACGGGCACCCGAGATCGTCGTGTAGTACGTGACCTTGTGCGCCTGGGCGGACATGCGGATCGAGCGCGAATCGGCAATCGCGGTGCGGGTTTCGTCCACCGTGGTGAACACCAGCGCGATTTCACCGTTCTTGATCATGTCGACAATGTGCGGACGGCCGTCCTTCACCTTGTTGACCACGCGCACCGGGATACCCGCGGCCTCGATGGCGGCAGCGGTGCCACGCGTTGCGACGATCGGGTAGCCCAGCGCGTGCAGCATGCGGGCGACTTCGACGGCGCGCGGCTTGTCGGCGTCCTTCACCGTGAGCAGCACCGTACCCGAGGCCGGCAGACGCGAGCCGGCGGCTAGTTGCGACTTGAAGAGCGCTTCCCCGAACGTACGGCCCACGCCCATCACTTCGCCCGTCGAGCGCATTTCCGGTCCGAGCACCGGGTCCACGCCCGGGAACTTCACGAACGGGAACACGGCTTCCTTGACGCTGTAATACGGCGGCACGACTTCGCTCGTCACGCCTTGCGACGTCAGCGACTGACCGGCCATCGCGCGGGCGGCGATCTTGGCCAGTTGACGGCCGGTCGCCTTCGAGACGTACGGCACCGTACGCGAGGCGCGCGGGTTCACTTCGAGCACGTAGATCGTGTCGACGCCATTGCCCTGCTGAATCGCGAACTGCACGTTCATCAGACCGACCACATTCAGCGCCTTGGCCATTTCGGCCGTTTGACGCTTGAGTTCGGCGATGGTCTCGGCCGACAGCGAGTAAGGCGGCAGCGAGCAGGCCGAATCGCCCGAGTGGACGCCCGCCTGTTCGATGTGCTCCATCACGCCGCCGATGTAGACATCCTTGCCGTCCGAAATGCAGTCGACATCGCATTCGATGGCGTCGTCGAGGAAACGGTCGAGCAGCACCGGGCTGTCGTTGCTCACCTTGACGGCTTCGCGCATGTAGCGCTCCAGATCGCGCGGCTCATGCACGATTTCCATGGCGCGGCCGCCCAGCACGTACGACGGGCGCACCACCAGCGGGTAGCCGATTTCGGACGCCAGCTTGAGCGCCTCGTCTTCGGCGCGGGCCGTACGGTTCGGCGGCTGACGCAGACCCAGGTCTTGCAGCAGTTTCTGGAAGCGCTCGCGATCTTCGGCGGCGTCGATCATGTCCGGGCTCGTGCCGATGATGGGCACGCCGTTCGCTTCGAGATCCAGCGCCAGCTTCAGCGGCGTCTGGCCGCCGTACTGGACAATCACGCCAACCGGCTTCTCGAGGTCGACGATCTCAAGCACGTCTTCCAGCGTGACCGGCTCGAAGTACAGACGATCCGACGTGTCGTAGTCCGTGGACACCGTTTCCGGGTTGCAGTTGACCATGATGGTCTCGTAACCGTCTTCGCGCAGCGCGAGGGCGGCATGCACGCAGCAGTAGTCGAATTCGATGCCCTGACCGATACGGTTCGGACCGCCGCCGAGGACCATGATCTTCTTCTTGTCGGTCGGCTGGGCCTCGCACTCTTCCTCGTAGGTCGAGTACATGTAGGCCGTATTGGTCGAGAATTCGGCAGCGCAGGTGTCCACACGCTTGTAGACCGGGCGCACCTTCTGCGCAATACGCGCCTTCCACACGGCGCTCTGGTCGGTGCCGAGCAGCTTGGCCAGACGGCGATCCGAGAAGCCGCTTTGCTTCAGGAAGCGCAGTTCGCCGGTCGTCAGGCTTTCCAGCTTGCGGCCGGCGAGCGCCTTTTCCTTCTTGACGATGGATTCGAGCTGGGCGAGGAACCACGGGTCGATGGCGGTCTCGGCGTACACCTCTTCGAGGCTCATGCCCAGACGGAATGCGTCGCCCACGTACCAGATACGGTCCGGGCCCGGTTCACCGATTTCGGCCACGATCTCGTCGCGATCGGTCGACTTTTCGTCCAGGCCGTCCACGCCGACTTCCAGTCCGCGCAGGGCCTTCTGGAATGACTCCTGGAACGTGCGGCCCATGGCCATCACTTCACCGACCGACTTCATCTGCGTGGTGAGACGGGCATCGGCTTCGCGGAACTTCTCGAACGCAAAACGCGGCACCTTGGTCACGACGTAATCGATGGTCGGCTCGAACGATGCCGGCGTTGCGCCGCCGGTGATTTCGTTGCGCAGTTCGTCGAGCGTATAGCCCACGGCCAGCTTCGCGGCGACCTTGGCGATCGGGAAGCCGGTGGCCTTCGAGGCCAGCGCGGACGAACGCGACACGCGCGGGTTCATCTCGATGACGACCATGCGGCCGTCCTTCGGGTTGATCGAGAACTGAACGTTCGAACCGCCCGTTTCCACACCGATCTCGCGCAGCACGGCGAGCGATGCGTTACGCAGCAGTTGGTATTCCTTGTCGGTGAGCGTCTGTGCCGGCGCGACGGTGATCGAGTCTCCGGTGTGCACCCCCATCGGGTCGAGGTTTTCGATCGAGCAGACGATGATGCAGTTGTCGGCGCGGTCACGCACGACTTCCATCTCGAATTCCTTCCAGCCCAGCAGCGACTCTTCGATGAGCAGTTCGCGCGTGGGCGAGAGGTCGAGGCCGCGCTTGCAGATCTCTTCGAACTCTTCGCGGTTGTAGGCAATACCGCCGCCCGAGCCGCCGAGCGTGAACGACGGACGGATCACCATCGGATAACCGCTGCCGCCGATCTCGGCCATGATCTGCGCCTGGACCGCGAGCGCTTCTTCCATCGAATGGGCGATGCCCGACTTGGCGGAACCGAGACCGATCTTGGTCATCGCGTCCTTGAACTTCTGGCGGTCTTCGGCCTTGTCGATGGCTTCCGGCGACGCGCCGATCAGTTCGACCTTGTACTTGTCCAGCACGCCGTGACGATGCAGGTCGAGCGCGCAGTTCAGCGCGGTCTGGCCGCCCATCGTCGGGAGAATCGCATCCGGGCGCTCCTTGGCGATGATGCGTTCGACGACTTCCCAGGTGATCGGCTCGATGTAGGTCACATCGGCCGTATCCGGGTCGGTCATGATCGTGGCAGGGTTGCTGTTGATCAGGATGACCTTGTAGCCTTCCTCGCGCAGTGCCTTGCAGGCTTGCGCGCCGGAGTAATCGAACTCGCATGCCTGACCGATGATGATCGGGCCGGCGCCGATGATGAGGATGCTCTTGATGTCTGTGCGCTTTGGCATAACGTTCTCAACAAAAATTTAACTCAGCGTCGCGGTCGCGAGCTTCACACCGAAGCCGACGAACAACGCGCCCACGCCGCCGGTTGCCCCGGCGCTCAACCGGCGCCGTTGCCGGAAGTGCTCGGCCAGACGGTAACCGGCCAGGATCAGCGTGCTCAGATACAGGAAACTGCACGTCTGCACGATCACGCCAAGCACGGCAAAGGACACCGCGGGGTAGGCGTAGCCGGGATCGACGAACTGGATGAAAAACGACACGCAGAACAGGATCGCCTTCGGATTCAGCAGACTGATGAACAGCGCGCGCTTGAACGGGTGATCCGCGTCGACCGGCTTGGCCGCAGCCCCGGTGCCCGCATCGGCCGCTGCCGAAGGGGCGCGTGCCGCCCGCACGTTGGCGATGGCCCCGCGCAGCATGTTCAGGCCCATCCAGCAAAGATAGGCGGCGCCGAGGTACTTGACGACGAAGAACAGCGCCGGCTGCGCGTGCAGCAACGACGCCACACCGGCTGCCGACAACGTCATGAGGATGGTGTCGCCGAGGAACACGCCGCACGCGCCCGCGTAGCCCTGGCGAACGCCGCGCTGTGCGGCCACGGCCAGCACGTAGAGCGAGTTCGGTCCCGGCAGCAGAATGACGACCACGACCCCGGCCAGATAGGTCCAGAGGTTGACTATGCCGATCGAGTTTCCGAGCATGATGCGCGTTTCCCTTTCCTGTTTCCCGATGTCGTCGCGACGCGACTTACGCGGGCTGCTTCGCGTCGGCCATCGACTTCACGAAACGGTCGAACAGATAACCGATGTCGTGCGGGCCGGGCGACGCTTCCGGGTGCCCCTGGAAGCAGAATGCCGGACGGTCCGTGAGTTCGAAGCCTTGCAGCGTGCCGTCGAACAGCGAGACGTGCGAGACGCGCGCATTGGCCGGCAGGCTGTTCGCGTCCACAGCGAAACCGTGGTTCTGCGACGTGATGACGACGCGCCCCGTCTCCAGATCCTTCACCGGGTGGTTGGCCCCGTGGTGACCGGTCTTCATCTTGAGCGTTTTTGCGCCGACGGCCAGCCCCATGATCTGGTGGCCGAGGCAGATGCCGAAGGTCGGGATGCGGCGCTCAAGGAAGGTCCGCGTCGCGGCGATGGCGTAGTCGCACGGCTCGGGGTCGCCGGGGCCGTTCGAGAGGAACACGCCGTCCGGGTTGAGGGCGAACACGTCCTCGGCCGAGCTTTGCGCGGGCAGCACCGTGACCTTGCAGCCACGCTCGGCAAGCATGCGCAGAATGTTGCGCTTGACGCCGTAGTCGAGCGCGACCACGTGGAATTTCGGGTCCTGCTGTTCGCCGTAGCCTTCTCCCAGACGCCATTCCGTTTCCGTCCAGGAATACCGTTCGGTGGTGGAGACGACCTTGGCGAGGTCCATGCCGGCAAGCCCCGGGAACGACTGGGCAAGTGCGATGGCCTTGGCTTCGTCGGCTTCGTCACCGGCGAGGATGCAGCCGTTCTGTGCACCCTTTTCACGCAGGATCCGGGTCAGGCGGCGCGTGTCGATCCCGGCGATGGCGACAACGCCTTCGTCCTTCAGGTACTGCGACAGCGTCTTGTCGGCGCGGAAATTCGAATCGAGGATCGGCAGATCCTTGATGATCAGGCCAGCGGCATGGACTTTCGTGGCTTCGACGTCTTCACCGTTGACGCCAGTGTTGCCGATGTGCGGATACGTCAGCGTGACGATCTGGCGCGCATAGCTGGGGTCGGTGAGGATTTCCTGATAGCCGGTAATGGCCGTGTTGAAGACCACTTCACCGATGGTGTGACCGGCAGCGCCGATGGCGTACCCACGAAAGACCGTGCCGTCAGCGAGCGCGAGAATGGCGGGTGGGAATGACGGCAGCACGGGAAACTCCTGAAGGGTTCACCCTGCTGCCAGCCCCATCGTCCGCTCGCGATGACATCAGCGCGGGCACCGGAATTGCGCGGAATATGCGCACAGCGGATGCTCGGGCTGCGGACGAGATGTCAGGCGGGTAGGCGCTAGGGTGAGGGTTAAATGACTAAAACCTTCAAAGTATAGCGCATTTCCAGTTCATCTCAAAGCTGAACGTGTGGAGAACCAGTACGCTCTGCGTTCTCCCGGAGGGGAAGGCCGCCGGCAGACGGATACGCAGAGGGGATAGGGAAGTGAATGCCCGCGCGCTGGGCCGCCAGCACGATATGGCGCTCCATCGAGGCCCCTGCGGCGGCGCCGTCTCGGCGTCGCAAGGCGTCCAGGATATCCAGATGTTCATGATAGGTGGACAGGACCAGTTCCCGTTGATAGAACGGCAAGCGCTGACTTTCCATCACGATTTCGGTGCTACCGCGAAGAATATCGGCGATGGCCGCATTCCCGGCGAGTCCGACGATGCGCAGATGAAAGGCGAAGTCCAGTTGGGCGGCGGTGTCGACGTCGCCCTCGATCAGCGCGGCCTTCATCGACTCCACGTTATCGGTGAGCCACTCGATCTCCGCGCTGCCGGCCGCAAGCGCGGCCAGGCGCGCGGAGAAGCCTTCGAGCGCATAGCGTAGCTGATAGGTGTCGGCCAGCGATATCTGGTCGGCGAAGCGCCACGCCACGCCGATCCGCGCCGAGGCGTCGTTGACATAGACGCCCTTGCCCGGACGGATTGCGACCATGCCCAGCGCTTCGAGCGTGGACAGGGCTTCGCGCAGCGAGGCGCGGCTGATCGACAGTTCCTCCGCGAGCTGGCGTTGCGACGGCAGCATCGCGCCGGCCGGATAGACCTGACGTTCGATGCGCTCGCGAATCGTGGCGACGGCGGCGTCGGTTACGGCATGCGCCGAATGCTTCATGGATCCTCGCAGGGAAGGCAGATGTGCGTATCGCGCATTGTACGACGCCAAATTCCCCCTCACGCGCACACGATACCGTCAACCGTGAGACCCTTGCCGCACGGGCTTTGCGGCCCGCCCCGAAGCCGCGGGCACGAACACACCGCCCGCGGTGAACGCCTATGCGCGCGCCGTCATCCGGTGGGCGTGATGGTCCGGATGGTCGCCCAGCAGACGTCGCACCACGCCGTTGGTCCAGCCAAAGCCGTCCTGTAGCGGGTACTCCCCGCCCGAGCCGCCGCTCGCGCTCATCGCTTCGCTGGTGTGCAGCGAGTACTTTTCCACCAGTTTGCTTTCCCGCGTGTAGAGCGATCCGACCGTCGAGAGCCAGCGATGCGCGATGTCGTTTGCGAGCCGATTCTCTGCGTACTTGCGCAGTCCGTGAATGGCGATCCATTGCAGCGGAGCCCAGCCGTTGGGCGGGTCCCATTGCTGGAGGCTCGACGTCTCGGTCGTACGCAGCCCGCCAGCCGCCAGCAAACGCCCCGCCATTGTCCCCGCCGAGCGTTGCGCCTGCTCCCGCGACGCGAGTCCGACGAACAACGGCGCGGCAAGCGCTGCCGATAGCTGCGGGCGTTGCTCGCCGAGCCGCCAGTCGTAGTCGACGAACGCGCTTTCGGCGTCCGACCACAGATGGCGGGTCATCGCGTCGCGGCGCGCCTGCGCACGCCGGGCAAACGCTTGCGCCGTCTGCGTATCGCCGCCCGCCTCGCTGAGCCTGGCGATCTGCTGCTCCGCGGCAAACAGGAAGCTATTGAGGTCGACCGGCAGGATCGCCGTGGTGCGGATCGAGGACAGATCGTTCGCGTCGCCCAGCCATCGCGAGCTGAAGTCCCAGCCCGACGCGGCGCCGGCGCGCAAGTCCCGGTACACCTCGCCGGCACGCCGAAGCGGCGCACCGCGCGCGGTCGTCACGTCTTCCAGATAGCCTTCCTCACGAGGCGTTTCGCGCTCATCCCAATAGCGGTTAAGGAGTGCGCCATCGGGCAGACGTACCAGATGACGATAGGCGTCGCCCGGCTTGAGCGAGGCCTCGCCGTCCATCCAATACTCGTATTCACGGCGAAGATGCGGCAGATACCGCAAAGCCCGCGCTACGCCGTGCGACTCGAAGAGCTCCACCATCAGCGCGTACACCGGCGGCTGGGAGCGGCTCAGATAATAGGTGCGATTGCCGTTCGGGATATGGCCGTATGTATCGATGAGGAAGGAAAAATTGTCCGCCATGCTCACGAGCAGATCGTGGCGGCCGCTGTGGGCGAGCCCGAGCATGGTGAAATACGAATCCCAGTAATAGAGTTCGTGGAAACGTCCGCCCGGCACGACATAGGGACGCGGCAGGGGCAGCAGCGAGCTGTCGGCCGGGTGTTTGCCGGGCTCGCGCTTGAGTACGTTCCACAGACTATCGATGTGCTCCACGAGTCCTTGCGCCGGATCCGCGACATAGTCGCTCGGCGGTATGCGCTCCAGAGTGAAGTACGACGCCACGAACTGCGCCAGGTCGAAGCCCGGCTTTGCCGCGTTCTCGCGATAGCGGCGCATGATCTCTTGCGGCGCGAGCAGCGGGGCGCAGTCCACGAAGGTCTTGCTGTCGGGAAAAATGCGCTGCGACTGCACGGCGACGAACAGCTCCTGGTAACGGTCGCCAGGCGTGAGCACGTCGGCGGGCGCCGAATGCGCGACATCCGGTGTCATGCCGCCCTGAGCGAGCGTGCGTTGCGCGGTGTCCGTCATGGTCATTGCTCCGCGTAGTTCCACAGCAGCCCACCGTCGACGAACAGCGTCGTCCCCGTCACATAGCTCGCTTCGGGCGAGGCGAGGAACAGCACGGCATTGGCGACTTCGGCGGGATTCGCAAGGCGTCCGAGGGGAATATTCGCGACAAGCGCCGCGAGCTGCTCCTTGTCGGCAAGCAACTGCTGATTGATCGGCGTGCCAACGGCGCCGGGCGCGACGTTATTGACCGTGATACCGAGCGGCGCCAGTTCGATGGCAAGGTTGCGCATCATCATCTTCATGCCGCCCTTGCTGGCACAATAGCTCGTGAAATGCGGAAACGGCAGCTCCTCGTGTACCGAACTCACGTTCACGATACGGCCGCCGCGCTTCGTGTCGCGCAAGTGTTTGACGAAAGCCTGCGTGAGAAAAAACGCCCCTTTCAGATTGACGTTCATGACGAGATCGTAATCGGCCTCCGTCACATCGAGAAACGGGGCGCGCCGCTCGACGCCGGCGTTATTGACCAGCACGTCGATGCGCCCCAGTTGCGCGACAGCCTGATCGATCACGGCGCGGTCGTCGTTCACGCGCCCGACATCCCCGGCAATCACGCAACCGTCGCTCCCGGCGGCGCGCACGGCGTCGAGCGTCTGCTCGGCCATGGCACTGTCGAGCCGGTCCTCGACGACGATGCGCGCACCTTCCTGCGCGAGACGAACCGCGATGGCGCGACCGATACCCTGGGCACCGCCGGTGACGAGTACCACCATGTCTTTCATTCGCATGATGCCTATATGAACGCGTCCCGTTTGCAACAGTTTTCGCGTGTTTTGATAGACAGGATGGGCTGCAGCTCTATATCCGGCCTCGATGCAGTCGGTACAGTCGCTGCGGGCCCCTATGAAATTCGCTGACTCGCACCTCATTCTCCCGGCGAGCTCAAAGCTCGAGGCATCATTCAGGTTTAGCGAGTCCCGGTCCTACCTGGCTTGTCATCACACTCGATTGCTGCGCAACCTTTCGACGTTCACCCTGTGTTTAAACGTTAATCCTCTACGCAAGCGCTGCCCGTTTAGACGGGTTTCACGCTCACGTATCCCTTCTGGTACTGCCGGTCATGGGCAAGAACTGCCCAGATCGTTCGCGCCATCTTGTTGGCTAACGCGACGATTACGACATTTTTTGGCCGCCGCTTCTGGATTTGTTCGACCCACTCACCGGGCTCTTTCGCATGCGTCAGCACAGATCGTGCACCGTGAATCAGCAGGGTGCGCAGATATGTGTCGCCGCGCTTTGATATGCCATGCAAGTTCACCTTGCCGCCCGAACCCGTCTGCTTCGGCACGATCCCAACCCACGCGGCAAACTCTCGTCCCGAACTGAACGCTTTCGCATCTCCCATCATCGCGACAGCTGCTGTTGCCGTCAGTAATCCAACACCGGGAATCTCGCTGATGGCCTTGACCGCCTTATCCTCTTTCTTCCACTCGCGCATCCGACGCTCGATCTCAGCGATCTGCTCATCAAGCTTCTCCAGTCCGTTCCACTGCGCGCGAAACGTATCGATCAGCACGGCAGGCAAACGCTCCGCAATCCGTTCGAGCACAGCGGGTATTTCCTTATCGAGCTTCGCCCGACTCTTGCCCATCACTTCACCGTATTCCGTTAGCAGCCCTCGCAGAGCATTAATCTGCATCGTGCGAAATTTGATCAGTTGCTGTCTCATCCGGTGCAGCCCCAGCATGGCTTGCTGCATTTCGGTCTTTACTGCGACCGGCTTGCCCGGCTGCTGCACGGCCAGCCAGATCGCCTTCGCATCAGCCGCATCGCTCTTGTTCCTGATGTTGAAAGCCTTTACGAACTCCCCCGGCATCAGCTTCACCTCGTGGCCCAGCTTCGCGAGTTGCCGGGCCCAGTGGTGCGCACCACCGCACGCTTCCATCCCGATCAGGCACGGCGCTCGGTTCGCAAAATGCTCAAGGAACTTTGCCCGCTTGATCGGCTTGTTCACGATCTCGCCAGTTTCCTGATCGACGTAATGCACTTGGAACACACTTTTCGCGATGTCTACACCCACTGCCGTACAATTCACTCGGATCCTCCGGTTGCTTTGGAAAACTTCGTATTTTCCACTTTGGGCACATCGATGCCGTTGGCCCGTGAGGATCCACCTTCCTTTGCTCACTCGGTCACGGGGTGGGACGCGTTCATTTCATTCTCCCTGATGGGTTTGCATTGGGGATCTGCGCACCCTGCCCGGCTACGCATGGGCGTCCACACCCGCGGCTGCGGCAGCGCACCAGATGCAGGTGCGACTGCGGCGCGCAACGCGAAGTTCACCGGAATTTCGACGGATTCGCCCAGTAAAACAAGGACTTCCGAGCGGATACCGCGGGTCTCGGGCCAACCCCGCAGCGAATCGCTTCGCCCTAGGGATTCCCCTCAAAAGACATATCTTGACCGCACTATATTGGTTTTCTAATATTCTCCATAACACCACTGGTCAGACCGGTATGACTTGTTTGCATACCCTAATAGACATGGGTGTTGGCGACCCGACACGTTACCTGGCCGCAGCGGCAATCCCGCCGTACCGCCGTACAGAACCAGCCCCCAAGAGAGCCGTCCATTCGGCATTGAGATCGCGAAATCCGAGAGTGATTTGCGCAGGCAGAGGAGACAAACCATGCCCAAGCTGTTTCGTTCGTTGTTTGGCCGAGTCGTCATCGCGTTGATCGCCGGTGTCGCACTCGGCATATGGTTTCCGCAGTTGGGAGAGTCGTTGCGTCCGTTGGGCGATGGCTTTCTGAAGCTCATCAAGATGGTGATTGGTCCGATCGTCTTCTGTGTCGTCGTCAGCGGCATGGCGAGCGCGGGCGATTTGCGCAAGGTCGGCCGGGTGGGCGTGAAGGCCATCGTATATTTCGAGATCATCACGACCTTCGCGCTCGTGATCGGCGCAGTGCTGGCGTGGGCGACGCGTCCGGGCGCGGGCATGAATATCGACGTTCGCAGCCTCGACGCCAGTTCGATGGCGGCTTATGCCGAAAACGCCAAGAGCCTGAAAGACACGGCGGGCTTCCTGCTCAAGATCATTCCGAACACCATTACCGACGCCTTCGCCAAGGGCGACATCCTCCAGATCCTCGTGTTCTCGGTCATGTTCGGATGTGCATTGGCGGCATTGGGTGAGCGCGGCCGCCCCGTGGCGCGCTTCATCGAGGACCTGAGCCACGTGTTCTTCCGCGTCATGGCCTTCATCATCCGCCTCGCGCCGCTGGGCGTTCTCGGCGCCGTTGCGTTCACGACCGGCAAATACGGCGCATCGTCGCTCAAGCAACTTGGGTTGTTGGTCCTCGTGTTCTACGCGAGCTGCTTCGTGTTCGTCACCGTCGTGCTCGGAGGCGTGTTGCGGCTGGCGGGCTTTAACATCTTCAAGTTCATCAAGTATTTCCGTGAAGAGTTGTCCATCGTGTTGGGCACGGCATCGTCCGACGCCGTGTTGCCTGCCATCATGCGCAAACTCGAATGGATGGGCGTCAAGAAATCGACAGTGGGTCTGGTGGTCCCGACGGGGTACTCGTTCAACCTCGACGGTTTTTCGATCTATCTGACGCTGGCGGTCATCTTCATTGCGCAGGCGACGAACACGCCGCTGTCCATGCACGACCTCGTTCTCGTGGTGCTGGTATCGCTGTTGACATCCAAAGGGGCGCACGGCATTCCCGGCTCGGCCATCGTGATTCTGGCGGCGACGCTGGCGGCCATCCCGGCGATTCCGGTGATCGGTCTTGTCCTGATCCTGCCGGTCGACTGGTTCGTGGGTATTGCGCGCGCCATCACCAACTTGCTGGGCAACTGCGTGGCAACGCTGGTGGTCGCCGCGTGGGAGAAAGATGTCGACTTCGCCAGAGCGCATAAGGTCCTCGATGGCGTGCTGCCGTACGAGCCGGTTGCCACGTCGGACGATGGCGTCGACGGCGCGCCGGCCAACGCGGCCCTCACGCGCTGAATCGAGAAGCCAACGAAACGAAAACATCGGGAGGACCACGGCAGGTGCTGCGGTCCTTCAGTCATTCAAGCCTTTTGCGCCGACGCCGACGATGGCGCGTCGGCGTCTTCATCCGGAGCAAATTGCAACATGGCCCTCGCCCCCCAAGATCCGAACGCACCGGAATTCGTGCGCCGTTACGTCAATCTGGCGGACCCGCGTCTGGGTGCGCAGGCGCTGGTCGCCAGCGACGAATTCTTCGCGGCCAAGGAGCGCATGCTCAACCCCGAGCCTGCGGTCTTCATCCCCGGCAAATACGACGAGAACGGCAAGTGGATGGACGGTTGGGAGACGCGTCGCAAGCGCGTGAACGGATACGACTGGTGCATCGTGAAGCTCGCGCGCCCGGGCGTGTTGTTCGGCGTCGATCTCGACACGAGCCACTTCACCGGCAACTTCCCGCCCGCGGCGTCGCTCGAAGGCTGCTACAGCCCGGGCGATGCGCCGACCGATGCGGCCGAATGGTTCGAGTTGCTCGCGTCGACCACATTGCAGGGCAACTCGCACCACTACCACGCCATTGCCGGGCAGCGCCCTGTCACGCACGTGCGCGTGAATCTGTACCCGGACGGCGGTCTGGCGCGTTTGCGTCTGTACGGTTTGCCGCAGAGCGACTGGGCGGCACGCTCGCGCGACGAGCTGATCGATCTGATCGCGATGGAAAACGGCGGCTACGTCGTTGCGGCCAACAATCAGCATTTCGGCCTGGCGTCGAACTTGTTGATGCCGGGTCGCGGCGTGAACATGGGCGACGGCTGGGAGACGCGCCGTCGTCGCGAGCCGGGCAACGACTGGGCGATCATCGCGCTGGCGCAGCCGGGCGAGATCGACAGGATCGAAGTCGACACCGCGCACTTCAAGGGCAACTTCCCGGACCGCTGTTCGATTCAGGCCGCGTATGTCACGGGCGGCACCGAGCAGTCGCTCATCACGCAGTCGATGTTCTGGCCGGTGTTGCTGCCCGAGCAGAAATTGGCGATGGACAAGGCGTTTCAGTTCGAAGCGCAGGTGCAGAAGTTGGGGGCGATCACGCACATCCGCTTCAACATCATTCCGGACGGGGGCGTGTCGCGTCTGCGGCTGTGGGGGCGACTGAGCGACGCGAAGGCGTGAGATCCGCATGAACCTCTGTCGCGCACGAGTTGCGCGACAGAGCAACGAATCGAGAAAAAAGGAGTTGGGAAATGGCGGGACCGGCCTTGAAGATCGAGCGGTTGACGCGCGAGGCGTTTGCGCCGTTTGGCGACGTGATCGAGTTGGCGGGGGCGAAGCATTTCGCGATCAATGGCGGGACGACCGAGCGTTTTCACGATTTGGCGACGGTGGATTTGGGGCCGCAGGGCGGGCGTACGCTGGTCAACGTCTTCCGGGGGCAGCCCAGGCAGTTGCCGTATGAGGTGAAGATGTTGGAGCGTCACCCGCTGGGCAGTCAGGCGTTCATTCCGCTGAAGACGACGCCGTACCTCGTGGTGGTTGCGCCGGCGGGCGAGTTGGACGTGAACAAGATGCGCGCGTTCGTCTCGGAGGGTTGGCAGGGGGTGAACTATGCGAAGGGCGTGTGGCACCACCCGCTGTTGGCGCTCCATGAGGTGAGCGACTTCGTAGTGGTGGACCGGGGCGGCGAGGGTCACAACTGCGACGAGCAGGACTTGCCGGGCGTGTATTTGCTGACGCAGGCGGCTTTGGATGCCGTGCAGGCAACGCAGAAGGTCGCGTAGAACAGGAAACACGAGAAGCACGACGAAAACCGCGAGCCAAGCACGGGAGCGGAAGCGGAAGCGGCCATGAAAATGAAAACGCCGGGCTATGGCCCGGCATTTTCATGGTCGCGATCGGGTAGAGGAAGCGTTTACATCAAACGCCGGGCGGCACCACAGCGGTAACTTCGATCTCGACCTTGGCTTCGTCCTCCACGAGATCGGCGACCTCGACGGCCGTCATGGCGGGAAAGTGGCGACCGATGACAGCGCGGTAGTGCTCACCGATCGCAGGATAGTTGGCGACGTACTCGCGCTTGTCCTTGACGTACCAGGTCATACGAACGATGTGCTCGGGCCTGGCGTTACCTTCGGCGAGAATGGCGACGATATTCTCGAGCGTCTGACGCACCTGGAGCGCGAAATCATCGGTTTCGAAACGTTGCTGCCCATTCCAGCCGATCTGACCGCCGACAAACACGATGCGGCTACCTGCCGTCATCTCGAAAGCCATGCCGTTGGCATAGCCGCGCGGTTTTGCCCACTCGGGCGGTTGGAGAACTTGCAGCATCAGGACACTCCTTCAATGACAGAATCGGGTGCGGCGAAGCGCACAATCGCTTGACGTTGGGCGGCGGGAATGGCGATGGGAGCGGGTTTGCCGCCAGCGCCCTTTGCCACCCAGACGAGAACGAGCGTCGCTTGCAGGCGCGTTTCGTCGCGAGCGCCGGCGAACCGGATACGCAGCGTCATCGACGAGCGGCCCAGGCGCGTCACTTCGAGCGAACGCGTTAGCGTGTCGCCCAGGAAACTCGGCGCACTGAAGCGGCATTCGATGTTGGCCGTCGGCACGCCCATGGCCTCGCGCAGGTGCATCTCGCCGAACGACAGGCCAAGGCCTTCGGCGCACCAGTCTTCGACGAGATCGTTGATCATTTCGAAATAGCGCGGATAAAACACGATGCCTGCCGGATCGCAGTGTTTGAACCGTACCAGCAATGGCTTTACGAACGCGTGTTCCACCACATTGGCCTCTGTCATTGTTGTCTCCCTAACCCGAGCAACGCCGGTAACGTCAGTGGGGACTCACCGGAGCACCACTGCCCCCGCCGCCCCCGCTGTCCCGCCACGTCGACTTCCAACGTCCCCGGATACGTCTCACTGTCCCATTTGCCGCAGCTTGAAGCGTTGCAGCTTGCCTGTCTCCGTGCGCGGCAGCGCGTCGACGAACTCGATGGCACGTGGGTATTTGTATGGCGCGATGTTAGCCTTCACATACTCCTGAAGCGTCTTCACCATCGCCTCGTCGCGCGCCTCGCCGGCCTTGAGCACCACGTAGGCCTTCACGATCTGCCCGCGTGCCTCGTCGTTCGCGCCCACCACGCCGCATTCCGCCACTGCCGGGTGTTGCAGCAGTGCCGACTCCACTTCCGGACCGGCGATGTTATAGCCTGCGGAGACGATCATGTCGTCCGAGCGCGCCTGATAGTAGTAATTGCCTGCTTCGTCGCACATGAACGTGTCGCCCGGCAGGTTCCAGCCGTTCTTCACGTAATTCGTCTGACGCGAGTCCGCCAGATAACGGCAACCGGTCGGGCCTTTCACGGCGAGCTTGCCCACGGTGCCCGGCGGCACCGGCTGCATGTTCTCGTCGACGATCATCGCGATGTAGCCCGGCACCGGCTTGCCGATGGCGCCCGGCACCACATCGCCATTGGCGGCCGAGATGAAGATATGAATCATCTCCGTGCCGCCGATGCCGTCGATCATCTCGATGCCCGAGGCCTGCTTCCAGAGCTGACGTGTCGCGTCGGGCAAGGCTTCGCCCGCCGACACCGTCTTCTTCAGGCTCGACAGGTCGTATTTGCCGACCAGTGCCGCCATCTGACGGTAGAAGGTCGGTGCCGTGAAACAAATCGTCGCCCGGTAGTGGGCAATGGCTTGCAGCAAACTGTCCGGCGTGAGCTTTTCCAGCAGGACCGTCGCCGCGCCGACCCGCAGCGGGAACGTGAGCAGGCCGCCCGTGCCGAAAGTGAACGCTAACGGGGGAGTGCCGCAGAAAATATCGTCGGGTCCCGGCTTGAGCACATGACGCGGGAACAGATCGCACATGGCCAGCACGTCGCGATGGAAATGCATCGTGCCCTTCGGCTGCCCCGTCGTGCCGCTCGTGAACGCGATCAGACACACGTCGTCCACGGCCGTGTCGCAGGCATCGAAACTCGCCGGCTGGCGGGCCATGCGGGCCTCCAGTGAGTCCTCACCCACGTCGTGAAAGTAGACCACCTTCGACAGCACCGGGCAGTAGTATTCGTGCCCCGCCTGTCGATTGAATTCCAGTTCTTCTTTCAGACGTCCGTCGCAAAGGGCCGCGCTCACTTGCGCCTTGTCGACGATCTGCTTGAGTTCCTTCGCGCGCAGCAGCGGCATCGTCGGCACGCCGACAAGCCCCGCCTTGATGACCGCCAGCCACGCGGCGGCCATGAACAGGTTGTTCGGCCCGCGCAGCAATACCCGATTGCCGGGCACCAGCGCCATGTCGTTGCGCAGTACGTGGGCAATGCGATCGACCATCTCGCGCAGGCCGCGATATGTCGTGACCGTTGGCTTGCCATTCTCGACCGAATAGATCGCGGGTGCATCGCCGCGTCCTTCGGCAATCGTACGGTCCAGCAATTCGGCTGCGCAATTGATGCGCGCCGGATATGCCACGTCCGGATTGTCGAGCAGAAACTCGGGCCACTGCTCGGCGGGCGGCAGATTGTCGCGCGCGAAAGTGTCGAGATGTCCAGATCGTTCCATGTGCCTCTCCTTGCCCCCGGTAATCAAGCATGACGCCGACGCATCTCGTCAGACGTTGTTCCAGTGCTTCCAAGTGTTATTGCAAGACGCCATGCCATCCCTGTCTCCGTGGGTGGCCACTGCGCAAATCACAGGCGTGTCGTACTGCCCTGCCGCCGACCTGTCCGGCATGCCCCGCGCGTCGAATGTCAGGAACCGGATCAACCGTCCTTGAGCAATTCGCGCGCGATGATCAGTTTTTGTACTTCCGTAGCGCCTTCGTAGATCCGCAGCGAACGAATCTCGCGATACAGGCGTTCCACTACCGCGCCCGACACCACGCCCGCGCCGCCGAACATCTGCAATGCGCGGTCGATCACCTGCTGTGCCGACTCCGTCGAGAACATCTTTGCCATCGCGGCCTCCCGCGTGGTGCGCTGCCCCAGCACGTCGCGCTGCCACGCGGCGCGATACGTCAACAACGCTGCGGCATCCACCGATGTGGCCATATCGCCCAGCGCGGCCTGCGTCAACTGAAAGTCGGCAAGCGTATGGCCGAACATCTCGCGCGACTTCGCCCGTGCCAGCCCTTCGTCGAGCGCGCGACGCGCAAAGCCCAGCGCCGCCGCCGCCACCGATGCGCGGAAAATATCCAGCGTCATCATCGCGACCTTGAAACCCTGCCCCGCCTCACCCAGACGTTGCGACGCCGGCACCCGGCAGTTCTCGAACTTCAGGCGCGCCAGCGGATGCGGTGCGCTCACGTCGATACGTTCGGCAACGGTCAGTCCCGGCGTGTGCGCATCCACCACGAACGCACTGATGCCACGCGCCCCCGGCGCTTCGCCCGTGCGCACGAACACGCAATAAAAGTCGGCGATGCCGCCGTTGGAGATCCACGTCTTCTCGCCGTTCAGCACGTAGTCGTCGCCGTCGCGCGTCGCGGTGCACGCCATGGCGGCAACGTCGGATCCGGCGTTCGGCTCGGAGAGCGCGAAAGCGGCAATCGCCTCGCCCGAAGCCACGCGCGGCAGATAATGCCGCCTAAGCGCGTCACTGCCCGCGAGCGTAATCGCGCCGCTGCCCAGACCCTGCATCGCAAACGCGAAGTCGGCCAGACCGTCATGGCGCGCCAGCGTTTCGCGCAGCACGCACAGCGCACGCGAATCGAGCTTTTCGAGCGCGCCGCCGTAGCCGGCAGGCACGCAGTACTTCAGCCATCCCGCGCGGCCCAGCTGACGCACGAGCGACACGCAAGTCGCGTCCGTATCGGCGTGATGGTCGACCTTGAGTTCACGCGTGCACCAGTCGTCGAGATCCGCGCCCAGACGGCGATGCGTGTCGTGGAAAAACGGCCACGCCAGGAAATCGTTATTTCTCGCGTGTCGCGGCGCGTTGTGAGGGTTGATATCGCTCATCGTCAGTCGCCCTTGAATACTGGCTTTTGCTTCGCGACGAAGGCCTCGTAAGCCCGGCGGAAATCCTTCGTCTGCATACAGATGGCCTGCGCTTCGGCTTCGGCCTCGATGGCCTCGTCGACACCCATGTTCCACTCCTGATGCAGCAACTTCTTCGTCACGCCGTGGGCGAAGGTCGGTCCGCAAGCGAGCTGGTCGGCCAGCGTGTGCGCCGCCGGGAGCACCGCGCTCCCGTCGTGCAACGCGTTGAAGAAGCCCCACTGCTGGCCCTCCTGCGCCGTCATCACGCGCCCGGTGTAGAGCAGTTCGGACGCGCGTCCCTGCCCGATCATGCGCGGCAGCAACGTGCAGGCTCCCATATCGGCACCGGCCAGCCCCACGCGCACGAACAGGAACGCCGTCTTCGTTTGCGGCGTGCCCAGGCGCATGTCGGAGGCCAGCGCCACCATCGCTCCCGCCCCCGCGCAAATGCCGTCGATGGCGCTGATAACCGGCTGCGGACATGCGCGCATCGCCTTGACCAGATCGCCGGTCATGCGCGTGAAGTCCAGCAGTTCCGGCATGCTCATCTGGGTGAGCGGGCCGATGATCTCGTGGACGTCGCCGCCCGAGCAGAAATTGCCGCCCGCGCCCGTCACGACGACCACCTTGATGTCCGTCGCGTACACCAGAGCGCGGAACAGATCGCGAAGCTCGGCGTACGAGTCGAACGTCAGCGGGTTTTTCTTTTCGGGACGGTTCAGCGTGATCGTGCCGATGCTCGGACGCCCTTGCGCGTCGTTCGACACCGACCACAGAAAGTGTTTGGCTTCATAGTTCGCGAACGGGCGCTTGTGATGCGCCATCGACAGTTTCACGTCACTCATTGGCCGATCTCCTTTGACATCGCCGGGCACTCTCGCGAGGACATCGCTGCCCGAGAAAAAACCGGCGATCCTGCTGGTTGGAATGGCGTTGCGCGACCGTTCGCCGGCGCAACGTCTTCAATGGTCATTGCTTCGACAGACATGCCGGACCTGCCCGGCATGCCCGCCCTTTCAACCGACGGTCACTTCCCCGCCCGCCACCGCAATGGACTGCCCCGTGAGCGCACCCGCGCCCGGCTGGCACAGCCACAGCACGGCGTCGGCGACTTCCTGCGGCTGAACGAGACGCCCCTGAGGATTGCGCCTGGCCAGCTCCGCGCGCGCCTCGTCTTCGCTGCGGCCCGTCTTGGCGACAATGTTCGCCACCGCGTCGCGCACGATATCCGTCTCCGTGTAGCCCGGACAAACCGCGTTGACCGTCACGCCTTTTTTCGCCACTTCGAGGGCGAGCGCGCGCGTCAGGCCGACAACGCCGTGCTTTGCGGCGCAATACGCGGTGACGTACGGATACCCGATCAGACCGGCGGTGCTGGCAACGTTCACGATGCGCCCCCATCCGGCGTTCGTCATCGCGGGCAGCGCGGCTGAAATGCAGTGATAGGTCCCCGTCAGGTTGACGTCGATCATCTGCCGCCAGAGCTGCGCGTCCGTCTTGCCGAACGGCGCACTCACCGCCTGCCCGGCATTGTTCACGAGTATCTGCACCGGGCCGAAACGTCCGGCCGCACTTGCGAATGCCGCCTCGACAGCGCTCGCGTCGGCAATGTCCGCGGCCACCCACCCAAGCTCGCCGTGCGCGGCCAGCGCCTGCGCACTGCTCGCCAGCTTGGCCTCGCTTCGCCCGAGCAGCGTGACACGCGCCCCTTGCGCGAGCAGCGCGCGCGCCACCGCCTCGCCGATGCCGCGCGCGCCGCCGGTCACCAGGGCATGCACGCCCTTGAGCGATGTGGGGGCCGTGCCGGTGGCGGTACCCGCAGAGGTTGCCGTAGTCGTCATGAACTGTCCTTATTTACCGATCTGTTGAGCGTACGCGGCAGCACGCTCCAGATTGGTCTCGTACTGACGTTTGCCGGCATAGTACTGCGACGGCCACGGCAGGTCCTTGTAGCCGATCTTCGCGGCTTCGTGCAGTGTCCAGAACGGATCGGCCAGATGCGGGCGCGCCAGGGCGCAAAGGTCGGCCCGGCCCGAGGCGATGATGCTGTTCACGTGATCCGCCTCGAAAATCGCACCGACGGCAATCGTCGGCACCCCGGCTTCGTTGCGCACCCGGTCGGCGAACGGCGTCTGGAACATGCGGCCGTAGACCGGTTTCTCTTCCTTGCTGACCTGACCCGACGAGCAGTCGATGAGGTCGGCGCCGGCCTCCTTGAAGGCACGGGCGATGGCAACGGCGTCGTCCGGCGTGATACCGCCTTCGACCCAGTCATGCGCCGAAATACGCACCGACATCGGCTTGGCGGCGGGCCACACGTCGCGCACCGCTTCGAAGACTTCCAGCGGATAACGCAGACGATTCTCCAGCGAACCGCCATAGTCGTCCTGACGACGGTTCGTGAGCGGCGAGATGAAGCTCGACAGCAGATAGCCGTGGGCACAGTGCAGTTCGAGCCAGTCGAACCCGGCTTGTGCCGCGCGGCGGGCCGCTTGCACGAAGTCGTTCTTCACGCGATCCATATCGGCACGGGTCATCTCGCGCGGCGTTTGCGACACGCCTTCGATGTACGGCAGCGGCGAGGCCGAGATCAGCGGCCAGTTACCCTCGTGCAAAGGCTGGTCGATACCGTCCCAGGCCCGTCGCGTCGAGCCCTTGCGACCGGCGTGACCGATCTGCATGGCGATCCTGGCGTCGCTGCCCGCGTGGACGAAATCGACGATGCGTTTCCAGGCGTCGCGCTGCGCGTCGTTCCACAGGCCCGGGCAGCCCGGCGTGATGCGCGCATCGGGCGACACGCAGGTCATCTCCGCGACGATCATGCCGGCTCCCCCGAGCGCGCGGCTGCCGAGATGCACGAGGTGGAAGTCGCCCGGCACGCCGTCGACGGCCGAATACATGGCCATCGGCGACATCACGATGCGATTCTTGAGCGTCAGTTCGCGCGCACGGAACGGCGTGAACATCGGCGGAATCGCGTGCTGGCCCTGCGCGCGCTTCACCCCCGCATGCTCGGCCAGCCAGTCCTCGTAGCCCTGCACGTAACCGGCGTCGCGCATCCGCAGGTTTTCATGCGAGATACGTTGCGAGCGCGTGAGCAGCGAGTAGGCGAACTGTTCGGGGGCGAAGCGGGCATAGCGATCGACCGTCTCGAACCATTCCGTCGAGTTACGTGCGGCGTTCTGGATCTTGAGCACTTCGATGCTGCGCGCGGCTTCGTAGCCGGCCAGCACGCCCGGCAATGCGTCCGCCCCTTGCGTGCCAAGGCCGTCGGCCAGCGCAATGGCGTCTTCGAGCGCAAGCTTGGTGCCGGATCCGATGGAGAAGTGCGCGGTGTGGGCGGCGTCGCCCATGAGCACGACGGGCACACGCTTGCCGTCCACCTCGGACCAATGCACCCAGTGTTCGCAGATCACGCGCGGGAACTGAATCCAGATGGCGGAGCCGCGCAGATGCCGGGCGTTGCTCATCAGCGCGTGGCCGCCGAGGTACTTGGCGAAGAGGTGCTCGCAGAACTTCACGCCCTCTTCCTGACTCATCGCATCGATGCCGTGGGCACGCCAGACCGATTCGGGCGTCTCGACGATGAACGTCGAGGTGTCGGCGTCGAACTGATAGGCGTGTGCCTGAAACCAGCCGTGCTCCGTCTTCTCGAAGGCAAACGTGAAAGCGTCGAAGCGTTGATGCGTGCCGAGCCAGACGAAGCGGTTGCGGCGCGTGTCGATGTCGGGACGGAAGGTTTGGGCGTAACGCGTGCGGATACGGCTGTTCAGACCATCGGAGGCGATCACGAGATCGGCCTGATAACGGCGCGCGATTTCCTGATCGTCGCTCACGTCCGTTTCGAAGACGAGTTCGACGCCGAGCGCTTCGCAGCGCGCCTGCAAAATGTTGAGCAGCTTCTTGCGGCCAATGCCGATGAAGCCGTGCCCGCCCGAAGTGATCGTGCGGCCCTCGAAATGGATGTCGATGTCGTCCCAGTGATTGAAGGCGGCGTTGATTTGCGCCGCGCTGACCGGATCGGCTTCCTGGAGGTTGTCCATCGTGGCATCCGAGAACACGACGCCCCAGCCGAACGTGTCGTAAGGCCGGTTGCGCTCGACCACCACCACCCGGTGGGAAGGTTCGCGCAGCTTCATCAACAGCCCGAAGTACAGGCCCGCGGGACCGCCACCGATACAGACGATATTCATCTCCAGCCTCCGGATTTGCAGGATTCGCAGATCGCCACAGTTTGCATCAAGCCCACCGACCGTTCGACCTTTGTTAAATCGTAAATAGTTTATGCCTAAAATACTAGCGAAAAAAAAACGCCGCGACAAGGTGCGCGGCGGGTCGGGCGCGGGCAGGGAAAGTACGTAGATCGAAGACGCACAGCCGCCTCGTCACCCTCAGGCGACTCGGCGATTGCGCGCCCTCCGGCAGCCCTCGTTCAGCGCGCGCCCATCCTGAAGCGCGCGATCGACAGCGTGCTCAGGCTGATGACAGCCCCCGCCATCAGGTAGAGTCCCGGCGCCAGCTTGTTGCCTGTGGCGGCAATCAGCCATGCCACGGCCAGCGGCGTGAAGCCGCCGAAGATCGTCGTTCCCAGGTTGTAGCCGACCGCCATGCCCGTGGCGCGGGTGCGCGTCGGGAACAGGGACGACATCAACGCCGGAATGGGCGCGAAGTACACCGCCTTCAACGTGCCGACCCACAACATCACGACCATCATCGTCGCCAGCGATGCGTGTGCATTCATGAATGCGAACGCCGGATACACGGTACACAGAAACAGCACACCGGCGGCCAGCATGATGCGGATACGACCGACCTTGTCCGACCAGTGCCCCACGAACGGTGTCAGCGTCATGATGACGAACCCGGTCACGAGCGTCGCGATGAAGCCCTGTGCAGGCGGCAGCCCGAGTTGCTTCGTAGCGTACGTCGGCATGTACAGAATCATGTAATTCGCGGTCGTCGTCAGAATGAGGGCCCCGATGCAGACCAGCAGACGCGACTTCTGCGTGGCGAGCACCTCCCACACCGGCGACTTGCCGGGGGCGTCGTGCGTGCCCGGCACCGCCTGCTTGCGCGCCACGTCGTTCGCGAAGGCCGGCGTCTCGTCGACATACTTGCGGATATACAGGCCGATGGGACCGACCAGCATCCCGAACAGGAACGGGACACGCCAGCCCCACGATTCGAGTTGCGGTTGCGTCAGCGCGCCCGTGAGGATCGCTCCGAAGGCAGACGCCAGCAGCGTACTGGCGCCCTGACTCGCGAACTGCCAGCTCGACATGAAGCCCGGCCGGTTCGGCACATGCTCGACGAGGAAGGCCGTCGAGCTGCCGAACTCCCCGCCTGCCGAGAAGCCCTGCATCAGGCGCGACGCGAAAATGCCGATCGGCGCCCAGACACCGATCGCCGCGTACGTCGGCATGAACGCAATCAGCCCCGTGCCTACCGTCATCATCGCAATCGAGAGCATCAGCGACGCACGCCGCCCACGCCGATCGGCATACGCACCGAGAACGAATGCCCCCAACGGGCGGGCCAGATAGGACAGCGCAAACGTGCCCAGCGCCATCAGCAGCGATACGGTTTCGTCGTGCGCCGGAAAGAACAGCTTCGAGATCGTCACCGCGAAGTAGCCGTAGACGATCAGGTCGTACCATTCCAGCGCATTGCCGACGGACGTCGCGACGATCAGCTTGTAGACGGGCACCTCGGCACGCGCGCCCGCTTTGGCGTCGCCCGGCACTTCGCGAGCACGGTCCGCCCCCGGGGCGGCAGCGGAACTGTTCATCGCGGCTTCCCCTCCTTGAGACCGAGCTCACCCAGATCCCAGAACAGCCCGGCCATGATCTGCAACGCTTCGCGCGCGACGGAGCCCAGCAAATGCTCGTCCGGCGCGTGTTGCGAGCAGGCGGGGTAGGAATGCGGCACCCAGAGCGTGGGCAGTCCGAGCACGTCGGCGAACACATCGTTGGGCAACGTGCCGCCAAGGTTCGGCAACAGCACCGGCGCCTTGCCGGTCGTCTCGCGCAGCGAGGCGAGCGCCCACAGCACCCATGGATCTTCCGGGTCGAGGCGCGTCGCCATCACCCCACGCTCCACTTCGACCTCCACCATCGGGAAGCCATGCGCGTCGAGGTGCGCACGCACGATCTCGCCCAGATGCTCCCAATCCGTGCCGACTACGAAACGGATCTGCATGTGCGCGTAGGCATACGGCGGAATGGCATTGACCGGCTTCTCCGGATTGCCCGTCTTGAACGCGAGGACTTCGATGTTGTTCCAGCCGATCACACGTTCGGTCGGTGTCAGCCCCGGCTCGCCGTAGTCGGCGTCGACCTTGGGATCGTTCGGGCCACCACCGGCCTCCAGCCCGGCCAGCGCGCGACGCACCGACGCGGGCAATTCGGGCGGACGCAGCCCTTGCACGAGAATCTTGCCGTTGCCGTCGACCATCGAGGCGATGGCATTGGCCAGCACGATGCCCGGGTTGCGCAGCAGGCCGCCCCAGTTTCCCGAGTGATGAGCGCCGTCGCGCAGATTCAGACTGAGCTTGAAGTTGACGAGTCCGCGCGACCCGAGAAACACCGTCGGGCGCGTGGCCGCAAGGCGCGGACCGTCGGAGGCAATCAGCACGTCGGCACGCAGTTCGTCTCGCAATTGTTCGCAAATCGCGTGAAGGCCGGGCGACCCCATTTCCTCGCCCATCTCCACGATCATCTTGACGTTGTAGCCGAGCTTGCCGCCGCGCGCCGCCAGAACTTCCGCCAGCGCCGCGAGATTGATGGTGTGCTGGCCCTTGTTGTCGGCGGTGCCGCGTCCGTACCAGCGATCGCCTTCGACGACGATCTCCCAGGGCTTCAGTCCGTCGCGCCACTGAGCGTCGTAGCCGCGCACGACATCGCCGTGCCCATAGGTCAGCACCGTCGGCAGACCGTCGCCTTCGTGGCGTTGCGCGATCAGAAACGGCCCGCCGCCCGGGACCGGATTCGGCACGATGCGCGAGGTGAAACCGAGCGCGGCGAGCGCCGGCGTCATTTCCTCGGACAGATACGCCCGAAGCACCTCGCCGCTGTCCGCCTCCTGACTTTCGGTCTTGTAGGCAACCCGGCGATTGAGGGTATCGAGGAACGCGCCCGAATCGTAGTGGGCGGTGGCTTGGGAAATCGCTGCGCTACGGGTCACTACTTGTCTCCAGATGGCTTTATGGGCACGGCTGCCGGTCTCGCACATCGTTGCGATGCGTGCCATGCGTGCCGGTGGCACGCTGCGGCACAACCGTTCAGGCCATTCTAGGAGCGGGTATTTTTGACAACAATGATAATATTTCGAAGGTTTCTTTGCTGTTTCGGCAAAGCAAAAGCAAACGCCCCGGCGCATCGCACCGGGCAAGTCGGGCGGACCCACTCCCTTGGTGTCATGCAAACTCACGCACTGCGTTACTTTCTCGAAGTCGCCCGCACGGGCTCGCTCAGCCGCGCCTCCGAGCGTTTGCACGTGGCCGTCTCCGCATTGAGCCGGCAGATCGCGAAGCTGGAGGAGGATCTCGGCACGCCATTGTTCGAGCGTCGCCCGCGTGGCATGGTGTTGAGCGAGGCCGGCGCGTTGCTTGCCGATCATGCGCGTCGCGTGTTGCTCGACGCGGAGCGTGTCACGTCGGAAATCCGGGGGCTGACGGAGGTGGGCCGCGCGACGATTCGCGTCGCCGGTGCGGAAGGCGTCGCGCGCGACTTCCTGCCGCAAGTTTTCGCGCGCTTTCGCGAAACCTATCCGGGCGCACATTTTCTGCTGGACGTCGTCTCGCCGTTCGTTGCGACGGAGCGCGTGCGCGACGGCGAAGCGGACATCGCCGTGTGCTTCAGCGTGGCGCCGGAAAAAGGCGTGCAGGTCGTTCACACCCAGCCCGCGCCGATCTATGCCTTGATGGCGAAGCAACACCCGCTCGCCGGGCGGCGCAACGTCGCGCTTGCCGACCTGCTTCCCTACCCGCTGGCGTTATCGAACGCAGGCGTGACCATCCGTCAGATGTTCGACCTGTGCTGCACGCTCGAAGGCCTGCTGTTCGAGCCGGTCTTCACCAGCAACTACCACGCAGCGCTGCACAGCTTCGTGCGCTCGGGCAACGCCGTCACCCTCACCGGCTTGCTGACGGTACGCAGCCGCCTCGCGCCGGAAGGCCTCGTGGCGATTCCCATCCGCAATCCCGAATTGCATCAGCGCTCGTTGCAGGTGCAGACGATGGCCGGGCGCACCCTGCCGGCTCCCGTCGACGCGTTCCTCGGCCTGCTGATCGACGCCATTCGCGCCCCAGAGATTCTCGACAAGCCCTTCGCCTGAGCATGCGGAGCGGGCCCAGGCATACCGATTGCGACTTTAGTCCACGGGCGGCGGCGGTGCGGCCGCCGTTGCCGTTGCGTGCGCCTCGCCGTCGCCGGACGCCATCTGCTCGCGGTCGGTCAACTGCGCAAAGATCCACGATGAGCAGCACGTAATCAGGCCGACACATGCGAACGTCGCGCGGAACGCGGGGAGCGCGCCAGTCCCCGCGCTCTCACCGAACGCGCCGGTAAAGGTCACCAGCAGCGCGCCGCCGACCGTCAGGCCGAAGCTCATTGCCAGCATCTGCACCAGCGAGAAAAGGCTGTTGCCCGCGCTCGCCTCGTCGGGATTCAGATCCTTGAGCGTGAGCGTGTTCATCGCCGTGAACTGAATCGAATTGATGCCGCCCAGAACGCCCAACTGGACGATGAGCAGCGGCACCGGATAGTTCGACGTGATTGCCGCGAAACTCGCCATCACGGCCCCCGCCAGAATCGTGTTCCAGACCAATACCGGCCGGTAACCGTAACGCATGACGAGATACGTCGCGAGACGCTTCGCCAATATGCCGGCGATCGTGATCGGCAGCATCAGCAACCCGGCCTCGAATGCGGAATACCCGAGGCTTACCTGCAACAGCAACGGCACGAGATACGGCACGGCCGCAATACCGATGCGCGCGAAGAGATTGCCCAGCAGACCGACACTGAACGTATGCACCTTGAACATCGCCAGCGAGAACAGCGGCTGCGGCGCCCGGTTCGCGTAAAGCCCGTAGGCGACGAATCCGGCGAATCCGAGCACGAGCAGCACCAGCATCAACGCGTGTGCGCCCGCGATGTCGGCATGCCGGTCGAGCGCAAGCGACGTCGCGACCATGCCGACGCACAGCAGCAGATAGCCCTTGATGTCGAACGATGTCCGATGCGGCGCGCGGGCATTGGCGAGAAAGAAATGCGCAGCGACGCACCCGGCGACGCCGACCGGCACGTTGATGAGGAAGACCCAATGCCACGACGCCACCTTCACGAGCCAGCCGCCGAGCGTCGGGCCGATCAGCGGCCCGATCATGCCGGGCACCGCCACGAACGCCAGCGCCTGCAAGTACTGCTCGCGAGGGAATGTGCGCAACACGGCCAGACGTCCTACCGGCAACAACATGGCGCCACCGAATCCCTGTACCACGCGCCACGCGACGAGCGCATCCAGTGTGCCGGAGTACGCGCACATGGCCGAGCCGACGGAGAAGATCGTGAGCGCGCTGGAGAACACCACGCGCGTGCCGAGCCTGTCGGCGAGCCATCCGGACAAGGGGATCGTTACCGCCATTGTCAACGCGTACGCGATGACAACGGCCTGCATGTGCAGCGGCGATTGCCCGAGATCGCGCGCCATGGCGGGCAAGGCCGTGTTGACGATGGTCGAGTCGAGCGTCTGCATGAAGAAGCCGACCGAGACCACGAAGAGCATCGCCTTTTGCCGCCAGGCGGCCGGATGGGGGGGCGTCACCCGCTACGCTCCTTTTAACGCATCGCGAACCTGCTCGAGCGCGGCGGGATCTTCGAGCGTGATGAGATCGCCGGTTTCGCGTCCTTCGCAAATCGCCTGAATCGCGCGACGCAGCAATTTGCCGGAACGTGTCTTGGGCAGCATGGAGACGAAGAACACGCGGGCCGGACGCGCCACCGCACCCAGTTGCTTGTCCACCGTCTTCATCACGTCGCCCTCAAGCGCGAGACGCGCGTCGGCCGTCTCCGCCTGCTCCGGGCGGCGCAGCACCGCGAAGGCCATCGCCACTTGTCCCTTCAACGCGTCCTGCACGCCGATCACCGCCACTTCGGCCACTGCCGGGTGGCTCGCGATGCTCTCCTCGATCTCGCGCGATCCAAGCCGGTGTCCCGCCACGTTGATGACGTCGTCGGTACGGCCGAGAATGAAGTAGTAACCGTCTTCGTCACGCACGCCCCAGTCGAAGCTCGAATACAGCATGCGCCCCGGCACCGTTTGCCAATACGTCTTGACGAAGCGCTCGTCGTCGCCCCACAACGTGCTCAGGCATCCCGGCGGCATCGGGCCTTCAATTGCCAGCACACCCTTTTCGTTCGGTCCGCAGTCTTCCCCTGTCGCTTCGTTGACGAGTTTCACGTCGTAGCCGTACACCGGCTTGCCCGGCGAACCGAGCTTGCCCGGCAAGACTTCGACACCACGCGCCATGCCGAGGATCGGCCAGCCCGTCTCCGTCTGCCAATAGTTGTCGACGACCGGCTTGCCGACGCCCTCCGTCAGCCAGCGCGCGGTCGGTTCGTCCAGCGGTTCGCCCGCGAGGAAAATGAGGCGCAGCGACGACAGGTCGTATTGCGTGAGGTAAGCCGGATCCTGCTTCTTGAGCACACGAATGGCCGTCGGCGCGGTGAACAACTGCGTCACCTTGTACTTCTCGACGATACGCCACCAGATACCGCCGTCCGGGCGAATCGGCGTGCCCTCGTACATGACGGTCGCAATGCCGGCCAGCAGCGGCGCATACACGATGTAACTATGGCCGACCACCCACCCGATATCCGACGCGCAGAACATCGTGTCGCCCGGCTTCGCACAGAAGATATGCTGCATCGACGAGGCCAGCGCGACGGCGTAGCCGCCCGTGTCGCGCTGCACGCCCTTGGGCTTGCCCGTGGTGCCCGAGGTGTAGAGCACGTAAGATGGATCGCTCGATTCCATCCATTCGCAGGGAACGAACGCGTCCAGATGCTGTTCGCGCAGCGGCGCGTAGTCCACGTCGCGGCCTGCCACGCGCGGCATCGGTGCGAGTCCCCGGTCGACGAGCAATACGCTCGACGGCTTGTGCTGCGCGAGCGCAATGCCCTCGTCGAGCAGCGGCTTGTAAGGCACCACCTTGCCGTTGCGAGATCCGGCGTCGGCCGAGACGATGACCTTCGGCCGCGCGTCGTCGATGCGCGCCGCGAGGTTGACGGACGCGAAACCGCCGAACACCACCGAGTGAATGGCGCCCAGACGCGTGCACGCGAGCATGGCGAACAACGCCTCCGGCACCATCGGCATGTAGATCAGCACGCGCTCGCCTCGGACAATGCCCAGCGATTGCAGCGACGCCGCCATGCGGTTCACTTCCGCAGACAGCTCGTCATAGGTGTACACACGTTCCTGCCCTGTCTCCGTCGAGACCCAGATCAGCGCGTTTTGCGTGCCGCGTGAAGGCAGATGGCGGTCGAGTGCGTTATGACAGATGTTGGTCCGTCCGCCAACGAACCAACGAGCAAATGGCGGCTTGTCGTATTCGAGCACCTGATCGAACGGCGTCTCCCAGTCGATCAGTCTGGCCTGCTCCTCCCAGAAGGCCGCACGGGAGTCCGGTGAAATCGAACGGGCGTGAAACGACGCATACGAAGTCATGTTGTCTCCTTCCATTTATTTGCACCCAGTGTGCGCGGCGACGCTTACGGAAGGCTTACCGGATGCCGTGCGCCATCCCCCGAATTCTAGGGGATTACGCGGAGATAGCAGGAAGATTGCGCAAGATGCCTCCAGACAAACCACCTCGACATGCTGTAGACCGGCGCCTCGCCTGGGCGTGAGAGGTCTCCTGCCATACGCGCCTTCGCGAATATGCAGTCGCGAACCGGAGACCGGCATACCAAGCAAAACGCCCGTGAGGGCTGACCTCACGGGCGTTTGGTTTCGTGCTGCTCTGTTGCCGTGCGTTGTGCCGTGACGGCTTGTGCTCCGGCTTACCGCTGAGCGGTCTTCGTGACCTTCGTCGCGGTCTTGGCGGCCGGCTTTGCTGCGGCCTTCGCAACCGTTCTGGCGGGAGCCTTGGCCGCCGCTTTCGCGCTCACCCCGGCGGCCGGCGCCGCCTTGCCCGCTGCGGTGCGCGTCGTCTTGGCCGGGCCGGCGGCCGGACGACGGTCGACCACGCGAATCATCTTGCCGTTCTTGCCCTTGACCAGACGGGTGCGTGGCGCATCGTCGTCGTTCTTTGCCGCGGGCTCGGGTGCCGACGCGGCAACCACTCGCGACGCATCCTTGACCGGCACGTGCAGCACCAGCAATTGGCCCGCCGTCAGCGTATCGCGACGCAGACGATTCCAGCTCTTGATCTGGGCCACGCTCACACCGCTACGCGCCGCCACACCGGCAAGCGTATCGTGCTTGCGGGCGCGTACCATCACCTTGCGCGTATCCGGCAGATCCGGCTCCAGTGCCAGAACGGCACTGCTCGCCACCGATGCGCTGATGTCCTGATCGATATCGTCCGAGCGCGGCACCAGCAACGTCGAACCGGCCTTCAGACGCATGCGCGGCGCAATGTTGTTGACCGAGCGGATGACCGCGGCGTCAACGCCGAGCTTGCGCGCCACATCTTCCGGACGCTCGCGCGAGGCCGACGTATAGGTCGTCCAGCTTGACAGCGGTTTGTCGTAGCTCTTCAGACGACGCTGGAAGACTTCGGCACTGTCAAACGGCAGCAGGATCTGCGTTTGCGCGGCGCCCAGAATGACAGGTTTGCGGAACGAGGGGTTCAGCGCACGGAATTCGTCGAGCGGAAGATCGGCCAGCTTGGCGGCCAGTGCCACGTCGATGTCGCGCTTGGTGGTCACGCTCACGAAGTACGGGTGGTTCGGGATCTCCGGCAGCTTCACGCTGTAAATGTCCGGATGCGCAATGATGTTCTTGATGGCCTGGAGCTTCGGCACGTAGTACCGCGTCTCGGTCGGCATACGCAGGCTTAGATAATCGGTCGGCAGACCCTGCGCCTGATTGCGGTCGATGGCGCGCTGCACGTTGCCCTCGCCCCAATTGTAGGCGGCGAGCGCGAGGTGCCAGTCGCCGAACATCGCGTAAAGCTTCGAGAGGTAATCGAGTGCGGCGGTCGTCGAGGCGAGCACATCGCGGCGCTCGTCCTGGAACATGTTCTGCTTGAGGTTGTATGTCTTGCCGGTGCTGGGGATGAACTGCCACATGCCGGCGGCCTTGGCCGTCGAGAGCGCCTGCGGGTTGTACGCACTTTCCACGAACGGCAACAGCGCGAGTTCCGTCGGCATATGGCGACGTTCGAGTTCTTCGACGATGTGGAACAGGTACTTCTCGGAACGCTGAATCATGCGCTCGACATACTCGGGACGCTGCGCGTACCACTGCGTGCGGTCCTGTGCGAGATCGGTATCGAGATCGGGGATGGCGAAGCCGTGGCGGATGCGCGACCAGAGATCGGCGTCGTCGCTGCCGTAGGCCAGGTCGTTGATCGAATCGTTGTCGAGGTCGATGGGCTGATCGCTCGAGACGCGCTGCTTGCCTTTTGCGGTCGAAGCGACAGGCGACTTGCTGTGCGCATCGGGCGAGGAATTCGATGCACCTGTGGTCGGCGCTGTGCTGGCACACGCTGCCAATAGCAGCGTCAGGAGCAAGCTAACGATAAGTCGCATTGATCGGGCTCGATTTGGGTTACATCTTCATGAAATTGGCAAGGATGGTAAGGAAACCCTTCAGATGCGTCAACCATTCTGCCTAAATTTTTTGCAAAATTTACGCAAAAAGGCCCTAAAAATAAGGGTTATCCCCGATGACGATTTCACAAAATGTGGCCGAAGCGACACGCGTTTTCGGGACGCTTCGTGCCGCTTGCGTCATATACGATGTCATCGACATGACATCGGATCGTCAAGGCGAAGACGACCCATTGGGGCGGAGCAGGTGAAGACGACGCTGTCAACGGCCGCTTTGCGACAGAGCGCATGATGCGCCGTGCGGTTGACAGTTTCGGCCGACAACATTAGACGAAACATTGCAGGCCCCGCGTGCCGGGGTCATGGCGAACCCGCCCCCCTCTGTGTGCCGGGTGCCGGGTGCCGGGTTCCGGAGCCGGACCATAGTCGGGCGGCCGACGCACCTCCATCGGAATCGGGGCACGACGGTGCGACGTCACTACGCCACTACGCCACTACGTCCGGCGCGTAGGCCGCTTAGCGGAACGTGTCCTTCCAACCCCGCACGGCGGCGAACACCGCCTCGCGCGAGAGCGCGGTGCGGCCCGCATGCCGCTCGGCGGCGGCGATTACCGCCGGGGCATCGCTGCGCAGAAACGGGTTGGTCGCGCGCTCCTGAGCGAGCGTCGTGGGCAGCGTGGGGCGTCCCGCGGCGCGCAGCGCCGTCGCTTCCCGATGCCAGGCATCGAGGGCCGCGTTCTCAGGGTCGACGGCCAGCGCGAATCGGATGTTGGAGAGCGTGTATTCATGCGCACAGTGCACGAACGTGGCGGGCGGCAGCGCCGCCAAGGCATCGAGCGAGGCAAGCATCTGCGCCGGCGTGCCCTCGAATAGACGGCCGCACCCGCAGGAGAACAGCGTGTCGCCGCAGAACAGGCGCGGCGCACCCGCAGCCCCTGCCCCGAGGAAGTACGCGATGTGACCCGCGGTGTGTCCGGGAACGTCGATCACCTGAAGCGTCATGGCAGGCGCCTCGATGTGCACCGTCTCGCCGCCGTGGTGAGGATGATCGACGCACCCGATCGCTTCATGCGCGGGACCGTGCACCGGCACGTCGAAACGTTCAAGCAATGTCTCGACGCCGCCGATGTGATCGGCATGCTTGTGTGTGACGAGAATGGCGCGCAGCGTCAGACCGCGCGCGTCGAGATAGGCGAGTACGGGTGCGGCGTCGCCCGGGTCCACCACCACGGCATCTTTGCCGTTGTCGACGACCCAGAGATAATTGTCCTGGAACGCGGGGACGGGAAAGACGGTCAGTGTTCCGGCCGACGCCTTACTCACCGCATCTGCGTGCGCATCCATATATACTCGCCACCATGTCAGAACGTCCGATTATAGACTGGCCCGTCTGGCTCGTCTCACCGCCAGGCCGCTACGCGCTCGCATGGGAACAGGCCCTTTTCGACCAATGGGTCGGGGATCTGTTCGGCTATCACGCACTGCAACTGGGTCGTCCCGAGCTGGATACGCTGCGCGAAAACCGCATGCCATACCGGGGTCTCATTCTTCCGGCCCCTCGCGGCCCGCAGGCGCCTGCGCTCATGACCAAGGCGGCCAGCGACACCACGGGCGGCATACCGTCGGCAGACGCCGGCGCAACCGATATGGTTGCGCGCGACATCCTCGTGAGCCGCTTCGACGAGTTGCCGATCGCGACCGCCAGCACGGACCTCGTGGTATTGCCGCACGTACTCGAATTTGCCGAGAATCCGCACGACATCCTGCGCGAAGTCGAGCGCATTCTCGTGCCTGAAGGGCAAGTCATCATCACCGGCTTCAACAATCTCAGTCTTTGGGGCGCACGAGAAGAATTGGGACGCCTTGCCGGCGCGCCGTTCCTGCCACCCGGCGCCGATCTGATCGCGTTCACGCGCCTGAAGGACTGGCTCAAGCTGCTGTCGTTCGACATCGATCGGGGCCGCTTCGGTTGCTATCGTCCACCTCTGCGCGGTGAGCACTGGCTGCAACGCTTCGAGTTCATGGAGCCGGCCGGCGACCGCTGGTGGCCTATCTTCGGCGCGCTTTACGCGGTGCGTGCGGTCAAGCGCGTGAGAGGCATGCGCTTGGTCGGCAAAGTCCGCAAGCGTATACTCGGCCTCCAGCCGGCGGCGGCGGCGCCTGTGGCGACACCGAACACCACCCGCCGTCAGATGGCCGAAGCGACCGACGCGTCCGACTGATTGTTTGAGAGATGACCTTGCCGCAAGTTGAGATCTACACCGACGGTGCCTGCAAAGGCAATCCCGGCCCCGGCGGTTGGGGCGCCCTGCTCGTCGCGGGCAAACACCGCAAGGAAATGTTCGGCGGCGAGCCGAACACGACGAATAACCGCATGGAGCTGCTGGCCGTCATTCGCGCGCTCGAAGCGTTGAACAAGCCCTGCCACGTCGTGCTGCATACCGACTCGCAATATGTCCAGAAAGGCATCAGCGAATGGATTCATGGGTGGAAAGCGCGCGGCTGGAAGACTGCCGCCAAGGAACCGGTGAAAAATGCCGATCTCTGGCAAACGCTCGACGCCGTTTCGCAGAAGCACGAAATCGACTGGCGCTGGGTAAGGGGCCATGCCGGTCACGACGGCAACGAGGCCGCCGACCTGTTGGCCAATCGCGGCGTGGAGAGCTTGCGCCGCGGGTAACGAGGACGGCAATGACGGCGCCGGCACGACGCGCGTCGCAATGTCCTCCCTGCCGTTAGCATCATCCGCATGCCACGTGAGGCCGCCGGCCAACAGCATGCCAATTCCGAAAGCACACTACCGATTGAACCTCATGCGACAACTGATCCTCGATACTGAAACCACGGGTCTGAATGCCAAGACGGGCGACCGTCTGCTGGAAATTGGTTGTGTCGAACTGGTCAATCGCCGCCTGACCGGCAACAACCTGCACTTCTACATCAACCCCGAGCGCGACAGCGATCCGGGCGCACTGGCGGTGCACGGTCTGACGACCGAATTCCTCTCCGACAAGCCCAAGTTCGCCGAGATTGCCGAGCAGCTGCGCGAGTATTGCCGCGGCGCGGAAATCATCATTCACAACGCGGCGTTCGACCTCGGCTTCCTCGACATGGAGTTCGCCCGCCTGGGCTGGCCGCCGTTCATGGAACATTGCTCGGGTCTCATCGATACCCTGCTGCGTGCGCGTGAGATGTTCCCGGGCCGGCGCAACTCTCTGGACGCGCTGTGCGAGCGACTCGGTGTCAACAACGCACACCGCACGCTGCACGGCGCATTGCTCGATGCCGAACTGCTCGCGGATGTCTATCTTGCGATGACGCGGGGTCAGGAAAGTCTGGTCATCGACGAAGGCGAAAACGACGAAGGCAACGACGGCGTGCCGCGCGAGAAGATTTCGCTGCGGCAGTTCGAGCTGCCGGTGATTCTCGCGGCGACGGAAGAAATCACACTGCACGACGGCGTGCTCGATGGCATCGACAAGGGCATCAAGGGCACGTGCGTCTGGCGCAAGGAACCGGCGCCGCCGGAGGGCGAAGCGGCGGCCGCTGCGTGACGATTGAGGCGAGGTGAGGCGCATTGCGAAAAATTCGCGCAAAACCCTTCCCAAACGAAGAAAACGTCCCTATAATCGCTGTCTTTGCTGCTTGCGAAGCATCGCGAGAAACGGCGTGAAGTGATCGAAAGATATCGTCACGGCGGCAGCAAAATAGAACAAAAGAAAGGTTGCAGACTTCTACGAAAACAGTTAAAGTTCTGCTCCTGATTGCGAAAGAAGAACTTCAGCAATCGACACTAAATCATTGATTTAGTTAATGATTTGGGTGGTTAGCTCAGCGGTAGAGCACTGCCTTCACACGGCAGGGGTCACAGGTTCAATCCCTGTACCACCCACCAGTACTTTCGGTACCTTTGCGTTCCACCTCCGAGACAGTCGCGAGACAGTCATCCCCGAGACGGAGAACGGCATGGGTACTATCCAGAAACGTACTGACAATAGCGGCAAGGTCACGTATCAGGCGAAGATTCGCCGCGTCGGCTTCCCGCACAAATCCAAGACCTTCCCCACGAAAGCCGAAGCTAAAGCATGGCTTGAGCAAACGGAAAGCGTCCTCGCTACCCCCACGCAAGACTCGGTACAACTCGCCACCAAGTACACGTTTGGTGACTTGATGCGCCGGTACGCCAAGGAAGTATCCCCCACCAAGAAGACCGGCGAGGCAGAAGCTGCCCGGCTGCTTACCATCTGCCGGATGCCCATTGCCAAGTACACCGTCGATAACCTGACTACTCAGGCATTCGCAGAGTACCGGGACGAACGGTTGAAGAAGGTGACGGGGTCTACCGTGAACCGGGAATTCAACGTCCTGCATCACGTGCTGGAGATTGCCCGGAAAGAATGGGGAGTCAGCGCCGGACGTAACCCGCTATCCGATGTGCGGCGACCGAAGCACAATCCCGGCCGCATCCGCCGACTGTCACCGACAGAGGAACGTGACCTGCTCAAAGCCTGTAGCGAGTCGAGAGGCGGCTATCTGCGCTGCATCGTGGAACTGGCTCTTGAGACAGCCATGAGACAAAGTGAGCTTCTGAAGATCGATTGGAAGCACATCGACATACCGAACAAACGCCTGTTCCTGCCGGACACGAAGAACGGTACGCCAAGAGGTGTCCCACTGTCCCGGCGAGCTATCGAGCTACTGCAATCCCGCCCTACCCGGTACGGCCTCGCTTTCGGGGACGTGTCGCCGGAGGCGGTGAAGCGGTCGTACATTCGAGCGACACGCCGGGCCAATCTGGACGACCTTCACTTCCACGACCTGCGTCACGAGGCCACTAGCCGCTTCTTCGAGAAGGGACTGTCCATGATGGAAGTGGCGAGCATCACCGGCCATAAGACCCTCTCGATGCTCCAGCGGTACACCCACTTGAACGCAACGCATGTAGCGGACAAGCTGGACGCCCTGTCAGGTCACTCCACGTTGTAGTACGCCCGCAGGGCTGCCTTGTCTGCGTTGCACCGGTCGAGCGCGGCCCGCTCTGCCTGTACTGCACCGGCCAGCGCACCGTTGGTACGGGCGGTCGGGGCCGGTGCATGCGTGCAATCAGCGAGCAGGTCGGTTGGTGGTATCAGCGGCGTCACCGAACAGGCTGTCAAATACAGCGTCAGGGACAGGAGCGTCAGCCCAAGCCCGGTTCGCATCAAGCGCATTCTTCAACTTCTCCTTGTTCTTCGCCTCCTCGGCTGCCAGCCTGTCGAGGCGGGCTTGCTTCGCCCGGTCGGCGCGCTGGGTAGCCTTGAGGGTGGCGTCCAGTTGGTCGGCACGGCTGCGCTGCTGTACAGCGTCGGCGGCCGCACGTCGGTATCCGTACTCACAGACACCGGCCACGGCGGCCGCCACGATCAGCAGGCAACCTAGAATCTTCTCGGTAGTCGTCATGGGGTCAGGAACAGTGCCCGTTCTGCGTCACGCCGCTTCACCAGCCCGCGCAGCTTCGTCTTTCTCGCGTACACCCAGCGGGGAAACTCGTCGGCCGCACCTTGGAAGTCCCCGGTGTTCAGCTTGCGCACAAGCGTGGACGAGCACATAGCCGTTGGGCCGACGTTGTGCGTGAATGAAATGAGGGAATCGACTTGGTTCTGGTTCAGCGGTCGGAACGTCACGCATCGGGAGACGTGCCCGGCCCACTTGGCCGCGTCCTTGGAGCGCAATGCGTCGCACATGGCGTCATTGGCTACCATCCCGCGCTTCACGTCAGGGCCGGTGTGGCCGTCGCAAATCGTCGGGACCGACCATCCTAGGGCGGGGTCGGGGTACGATTCGTACACCCGCCCCTCCTGCCCGGTGATGAACGCCAGCCCACTAACCGAGACGGTCAGCGCACCGAACAGCAGCCGGGCTTTTACGCCCATCAGGCCACCTTCACCGTCTTGGTAGCGCCGGTCACCGCATGGCACGCATTGGCGCAGGCGATGAAGAAGTCACGCAGCGTTGCGGCCGACGCCTTGCCGCTGTCGCCGTAACCGGCAGCCACCTCCACAGCGGAGATAGCGTCGGCGGATGCGGTGCGCAGTTCGAAGCCGGTCGAGCAGATATCGCCCACATAGGGCAGCTTGTCGTATTGCATGTTACCTCCGGTATTTGTTGAACATCGACCCGGCCGCCCGTGCCGGGCCGCGAGTCATGCGGTTGTAGCCGAGCGGGTTCTTCTGCCACTCTGCGAACTCGCGTTCGCGCTGGGCTTCGATTGCTCGGTCTTGGTTGATACCCATTTGGGTAGTCCAGTAGCGGACGTTCGCCGCCAATGAGTCCAGGCGGTCGTCGTGCTGGAGAGCGTCCTTGTCACGGGTGACGTGGGCGATCTGATGGAACAGGGAGTAGCTGCTTCGCTTCTCGGCGGCGTACCGCACAAGGCTTTCGGCCTCGTCGCGGGCAATGTCGTCATTGAAGACGAGAGAACCACGGGCGATGACCGGCTCAAGCGTGTCGATGATGCGCAATTCCTTCTGCCCTGACTCCCAAACCTCCTCGATTGCGCACCCTGCCCCGTTCACGTTCGGGTATTCGGCGCGTAGGATCGGAAGCCACGTGTGCAGATACGCACCGTTGCCGAAGTTCTTCTCCACGAGGATGCGGTTGACCTTCCACTTGCGGGCGACTTGCGCCAGCTTGCGGAAGCCGTCGGCGTCGAAGCCTCCCTTGATACCGGAGCACTCCAACACCCAAATCGTCCCGTTGAGAAAGCCTGTAACGGAGTAGCCCGTTTCGTCGCCGTTCTTACCACCGCCTGCCGGGTCAACGTGCATGACGATGCCCTGAAGCGGTGCCCGGTCGGGTGAGACGCTGGACGGAACCGCCAACGTGTACGTGGTGCCGCACACCTCGTACTTGATCGTCTGGTGCTCAAGCAGGCCCGGCTCGACCGTCAGCGGGAACGAGTCCCCGATAATTCGAACCGCCTGAATCTTCACCAGACGGAGCGGGAAGCGGTCGGCGTCCGCCAGCTTGGTATTCAGCATGTGCTGAAGCTGGAAGTACGACGGCCCTTGGTCGTGCTCCTTCTTACACAGGAACTCCTCTGTCCCGGCTGGGAGTTCCAAGTCGGTCGGCTGCCCTTGGTCGCCAAGCGTACCGCCGCCGATATGCAAGGACGGGTCGGCCTCCACGTCGCGCCGAATCATCGGCGCAAGCAGGTCGCCGTAGTTCGCCATCTGCTTCTCGGTGGGGTAACGTCCCGTCCAAATGCGGACGGTGTAGCCACGTCCCGGAAGCGTGTTGTAGATTGAGTTGATCGACTGCGGCGTGCCGAGGTAGACGATGCGCCCCGTTGCGCAGATGGACGGGAAGTCTCGCGTGAGTTGCAGCAGCGACTGGCGCTGGTGCTCCGTCAGGGAGTTCTTCGCGGACTCGATATCGTCTGCGATCAACAGGTCGGCGCGCTTACCCTGAAGGTTGCCGGTAATGCCGACGCACGCTACTGACGGGGACTTCTCCAGTCCCTTGAGACTGTGGTGAACGTCGAACGCTTCAACTGACGTGCGATCCCCGGCGTTACGGTCGGGGCGCAAGCATTCCAACTCGTCCATCGTCATGATGATGCGAACGATGAGCGTGCTGATTTCGTTGGCCTGTGTACCACCCGCCGAAATGACGAGAATGCGTTGGCGTGGGTTGTGGATCAAACACCAGACTGCGAATGCAGCGGTGATAGTGGTTTTTGCCTGCCCGCGCTGTGCCTGAATCATCAGGTAGTGCGGCCCGTGCTCCAAGAACTCGGCAATGTCCTTCTGGATTCGCGTAGTCGAGAATCCCAATTCCTCCATAACATCGTGAAGGAACGGGATAAACGACGGGTACGCATCCCGCAGAAGGTCCAGCATTGCCCAGCGTTGTAGCGCGAGTTCTTCCGACTCGCGTGCCACTAGTGGACGTGGAAGCTGTCTGTGGCGTCAGCCACTTCATCAGAGGTTACGGGGGCTGCGGCAGGAGTCGCCGTGGCATTGCGCTCACGGCGCTTCTTCAACTTCTCTTGCAACGAAGCCAACGCGGAGTTGTCTTCGATCACAGCAGTGATGCTGTTGTCCTTGAGGAACTTGATTGCTGCGCTGATATCCGCAGCGCTCGCCTCGTCATTGTCGATTCGATCCCGGAGAATCTTCGCGACAGCGGCGTGCAGCAAGCCGAGTTCATCGGTACTGGCTTTACTCATTCGCGCCAGCCTTTACCTGCGTGCCAGTTCTTGAACTTGGCCCACACGGTCGGCGCGATGTTGATGCATTGGAGGGCGATGTAGAAGGCGGTGAGAATCGACACGATGGTTGACCACGGGAGATTCAGGGCGGTATACGCCCAGCCGCCGACGCCCACACTAGCAACCGTCGCAGGTTGGTGTGCGTCGTACATAGAGTCCTGAAATTTGATTTGATTGGTTGCGGGAGTGGGCTAGTTGACGGCGTTGTTATTAACCGTATATCCGACCGCGTAGAGTGAGACGTTCAGACTTGCAATGTTTCCCTCAGCATTCCGCGTATAAACCTTCCAACTAGTGGGCGGGACAGGAACCCACTCGCGGGCGTAGTACCGGCAGGTGACGGAGGAGGTCGGGGTACCGTACGCAATCGGCGAAAAGCTCAATACGTCGCCTTGTTGCAATGTCGATCCTCCCCCCTCGCTTGACACGATTACATCCACTCCACCATATACACCGGGGCCTGCAACGATGTTACTCACCAAGAACAGACCAACGTCTGAAACACCTTCGACGCCGTTCAGAAAACCAAATGTGCGCACTGCATTCGTCGGATGATTGGCGTCGCCGTAGATGCCCCGTGGGCTAAAATACCGAACACGCGCCCCATCTAGCTTGATTTCCCAAAGTGGCTTACGGTTGTTCATATCGAACAGCGCAATAAGGTGCGCGTACTTATAGACAGTCCCGACAAGGTTCGGGGTCGTATTCGCGCTCATAATCAAGCTGATCGTATCCGTGTCGTTGTATACGAGAAATACACGGACAATGATTGCACCTGTAGCCGGAATGCTGCCATCCTGTCCCAATGCCCCAACCACTCCGACGCGGCATGTGAGGTCAACGTTCTGGATGGCGAGTGTCCCCGCTGCTGATCCCGGGCGTGCGAGTACACCGCGCTTCACCTTCAGACGAAATCCCGCCGACGTACCTGCACTGACAAACGCAGGCGACCAGTTTGCGTTGTCAGCAGTGCTACCCAAAACGCCGAACAGCACGCTAACTTGATCCCGCAGCGCAGAAGCCATAGCTAGTGCCGCGCTCGCCTTGCTATCGACGCCATTAGCCGTAGTGTTCGCCGTCTGTGCCACCGTCTGCGCATTGGTGGCAATGTTTGTTGCACCAACCGAGTTGTCCAGCGCTTGCTGTGCCTTCCCGTCGATTCCGTTAGCGGTATCGCGTGCTGCGTCCGCTGTCACTTTTGCTGCGTCGGCGGTCAGCACTGCCGCAGCGCCGTCCTCCATTGCTTTAGTGGCCTTTGCGTCGATACCGTCTGCGGTAGTCTTCGCCTCGTTAGCCGTGCGAACGGCTTGCCCCGAGGCGGCCAGAGCGTCGGCGGCATCAGTCGATGCTTTGCCGGATGCGGTAAGCGCCTCGTCGGCCTTGCGGACTGCCTCAACGCTGCGCACAACGGCGTCGGCGCTGGAGGCGTTGATGGCGTCAAACCGGTCAACCATTTCGGCGGCGACGAACACCGCCTGCTGGTTGCTCATGTCCAAATTTTTCTCGTCCATGACTGCCCCGGTGGCGTAGTTCACCAGCGGTACAGTCTTCTGCGTATCTCGGTAGACGACGAGATAAAAACCGGCAGGGATTGCCGGGGTGATGCTCAGGGTGTTCGGGCCGAGGAAGTTCGACGGTACAAGGGCCACCGGACTCGTTAGACCGGTGGCCTGCTCGTACGTGTACGCCTTGATGTTGGCCCGGCCGATGTAGCCGCCAGCGAAGTTGAACTCGAAAGCGGTACGCTTCCCGTCACACGGGAATGAGACCATCGAATTCCGCTCGCCGCCCGCGCCTGCCGAGTTGATCCACGGCAATAGCTGTTCGTTCGCCATGCAGGCTCCTGTTTGTATTGTGTGTCTTTCTAGGGAGCCAAAATGGGAGAAGCCCGCCGTAGCGGGCCTCCCGTGCTTACTGTGTTGCCAACGAATTACTCAACGCGGTTCCGAACACTGTGTTTGACCCCGGCACCAGCCGCCACATGTTGCGTAGCTGCTTGTGATAGTCCACCGGATCGACCTTGCCCGGCATGTGGCCGAGTACGGCCCCGGATGCTACATTGCCCGCCGCCCCTGCCCCGCGTCCGATGTTTTGGAGGAAGCCGATTGCTGCGACGGGGCTACTACTGCCGAACGTCTGCCCGCCAAAGATCGTATGCCCGAGGTCAAGCGTATCCGGCAGTAGGCCCGCCATGTTGACCATGACAGCGACACCCGTTGCCAACTTCATGCCGGACAAGTTCTCCTCCAGATACTTCTGCTTCTGCGTGGAGTCCATACCGACGGTATTTGCCTGTACCTTCGCGTAGTACAGCATCGCGCCCCAAGCAGTTGCCATCGTGAAGCCTACGGCCGCATTGCTATCGCCAATGAACACGTTACGAGCGAACTGCTTTTCGGCGGCGGTCACACCGAACCGGCGGAACTGCCCAATCAGCTTGCCGAACTCCTTCTCCGTGGCCCAACGCGGCGTTTCACCAACAAGCGCCCGCTGGACAACCTGCCATGTGGCACGGTGCAGCGATCCAATGAAAGCGTCCGCTGCGTACTGGTCATCCCACTTGTCGAAGTTGATGCCGTCGCCCTTCTTGCGGCCGCCGTCGTGCTTCGTCATCTGCGTGCGGATTCGGTCGATGTCCTGCGGCAAGATGCCCATGTCAGCGAGGCGCGCATCGGTGATGTGCCCCTTACCGTCACGAATCTTCGCCCACATGTCCTCGGCCAGAATCGGCAGCACGCCCCGGTGAACGATCTTGCCAACGAGGTTCAAACCAGACAGCGTACCGACGGCATTTGCCGATCGATCGGCCAGACGATTCAGCGTGCTACCTTCCGCGAGAACCGTTTCAGGCTTGAGCACGGAGTTCGTGGTCTGATCGATGTGCATGCGATGGTCAAGGCCGAGGGCACTGCCAGCGTACTCATGCAGCGTTGCCTTCAGCCCCTTCCCAGCGCCATCCGTGACCCCGGCGTACAGCGAGCGGAAGAATCCACCCACGCCAACCGTCGATGCGATGGTCGCAATGTCGGCCATTGCGTTGAAGCCCAGCTTACCCATCATCGTGACGTAAGCCCCGGTTTGGAGTAGCTTCGAGACACCGTGCTCTTGGTTGTTCAGGTTCCCCTGAAGCGACCGAATCAGGAAGTGGATGTTGTCCACGTCCTGCGGCGTTGCCCCGTCCTGACGCAGCGCGTCCAACAGCGCATCGACGTGCTGCGGGTCACGCAGGCCGCGCTTCGCCAGCGCGATGTTGCCCGACCACTTGGCAGCACTTCCGTTGACCATACGACCAATGTCGGTATCGATGTAGTCCAGCATGCGGACGCCGCCCTCCGCGTCTAGCAAGTCGAACTCGGTACGGGTGCGATCCTTGATAACGTCGGTCAGGCGCTGCTTGAATTCCGTCGCCATTTCCCACGACACCTTCGTACCGCGCCAGTCCTCAAGCAGAAGATCAGCAGCCACAGCACCGAAATGGTTGTCGGCACCATCGATCCGCGATTGCGGGTCTTTCATCGTCTGGTTCAAGTAGTGGTCAACCATACGCCCCGCCTTCTCCGAGGCCGTAGTTCGCAGTTCGGCCAGCGCTTCGGGCGTGTGGGGGCCGGTCGCCAGCATCTTGTCCAGCGCGGGGCCGACAACCTTCGCCTCGTACTGGCGACGCAAGATCGCCTTGAACGCGTTGAACTTCGGCACGTCATTGACGTACAGGTCGTTTAGCGCCCGGAAGTCCCACTTGTAAGGCATGTAGCCAACCCAACCGCCACCGTGGATGCCTTCGCTCTGCGCGTCCCCGACAGCCTTACCGTTCTCGGTCAGAGTACGCCAGTAGCCATCAAGCGCACCCGCGTACTCACGCACCAGCGGGTCTGCCGTGGACACGTACTCGGTGCCCGCCTGGACTGCTGCACGGTGCTTCAGACGCTCCTCGGCAATCAGCTTCCCTACGCGCTTCTGCGCCTCCTCCCCGCCACCCATTGCAGCGGCAGCCAGTTCCTTCGGGGTGAACAGCTTCGGCCAGATACGCTCATGGACTTCGAAGAAGGGACGCTTAAACGAATGCGTCATGATTTCCTTCTCGATTGCGGCCGACGAGGCGTGCTGACGGTTCATACCCGTCGCATCCTCGCCCAGCGCGGACGCCCACATACGCACGCCCTTGCTCTTTGACTGTGCCAGCAGCAGGCCCACGCTGTCCGCAATCTGCCCGAACATTCGGAACGCAGCGGTATCACGCACCGCACTGCCGTACCAACCTGCGGCGCGCTCACGTAGTTTGGCCGTCGCCTCCGGGCGTACCTCCTGCCAGTCGTCAATTTGCTTCTTGAACTCCTGTGCCAGCGCCGAGCGTACAATGTCATCACGCACGGGGGCGCTGTTGCGCACGCCTGCGGCGGCAGTGTCATGCAGCGGCGTGTCGATGAGCGTATCCGCCAAGCCAATTGCCTTGAGCAGCGCATTGGTCTGGTTCGCCGTAATGCCCAGCAAACTACGGACTAGGTCAACCGCCTTAGTCAGTAGGTGTTCGCCCTTCGACTTCATTGCGGCCAGATGGTCGATGAACTCCGTCTTACCGCTATACAGACCGGCCACAAACTCATCCACGTTCGACAGGTAGTAGCGGGTCTTCGAGTCGTTGCCCCTGTAGGCGGCAGCCGCTTCTGCGCGAAGCTTCTCCAATTCCCCAGCGATCTTTCCATGTGCTGAGGCGGGATTCGCCTTACCGTATTCGAGCTTCTTGACCGTAGCCGCGTGGGCCAACTCATGCAGCAGCACGTCGTCACCGGCCTTGCCGCCGAGCGACACAGAATGAGTCTTCGGGTTGTACGCACCCGTTACCGAGTCGTCGGCACGGCGGACAACAGACACATCACCGCGCAATTGCTCGTGCAAGCGACCGGCCAGTCCCTGCACCATTGGGTCGGCCGTGCCCGCTGCCATACGCGCCAGTTCCGCTTTACCGGAGGCACCGGCAACGGCCGCTTCCGTGTTCTGCGACAGGGCGCGCTCCTCACGGCGGATAGTCGGGATCGCCTCATCAGTCATCGAAGCCAAGGCCCGGCGCACGGCTGTAGCCATCGGCAACTGCGCAGTCTGCGGCGCGTCGATGGAAGCACGTTCGCGGCGCAGCGCTGCAAGCTGCGTTTCAATCTCGGTAAGGCGCTGGTGCGACTTTGCCGCCTCCGCATTCATTTCGATGAACTGAGACAAGCGTTCAACCTTGGCATGATGCTCGGCGGTGTACGCCTGCACATCGGCCGTCGCCTTCGCCTGCGCTTCCTTGAACTTCATACCGCCAGCTTGGTAATTACGGGTCAGCGCCTTGACATCAGCTTCGTCCGGTACGGAGCCAGCGAGCACGCCGAGTTCGTCACGGGCGGACGCAATCGCCCCCTTATCCGCGCCCTTGGCTGCCGTGGCGAGGTGCTGTGTACGCTCGGCCTCAAGCGCGGCCACGTCCGCGTCCAGTACATCCGCGAGACGGCGTGCGCCCGGCTCCACAACATCAGTCATACCGACTCGGTGCGGGCGGAATTCCGAAAGCATCGCCACCGGGTCCGCCGCGTACACACCGCCGTTCGGTACCGGGCCGCGTACGTCCAATGCACCGGCCTCTCGCACACCGCGCTCTGCGACTTCGGTTGCGGCCTTTGCCGCGCCGACGACAGCGGGATCGTTCTTGGGCACGGGGGCACCGCCGAATCGGTTTGCCAGCAAGTGACCGCCCGCGCCCAATGCTGCGCCGACGATAGACTGCTGAAGCACGCCGGACCAGTCCATGTCCTGATTGTTGGACGCCCGGATTGCCATTTCTATTGCGCCGTTCTCCGCACCGGCTAGTGCGGCGGAGCCGAGCAACCCACTGCTCATTTGTACACCGGCACGGGCCGCGATTGCCGAGCGCGCTGCGGCGACCGCACCACCAGTGCCCATCGTCGCAAGGATGACAGCCGGGTCGCCCATGCCCGCCGCTAATTGCGCGGTCGTTGCGCCGACCTTCTCCCATCCCTGTACAGCCGCAGCGCGGTTTTCGAACTCAGCGCGCTCAATGGCCCAGCCCATACGGCGACGCCATTCCGCTTCACTGCCAGAACCGAGCACGTAGTTGCGGAGGTCGTCGTTCGCCCAAACCTGCGGCGTCTGCTCGCCCATTGCACGGCTTTGGTCCGGCGTGATCGTCCAGTTCGGGTCGTCCGCCTCCCGGCTGAAAATGTCTTTGAGGCGGCCAGTGATGCCTCCCCACACAGCGGCTTGCACGAATGCCTCTCGCGGGTCAACGTGCTTCGTTGTCTGGTCGGCCACCTGTGCCCAACTGGATTGTTCGGCCTTCGCGGTAAGCGAGGTGTCTCCCGATCCGGTCACTTGGTCGAGTACGCTGCGCTCTCCGACAGTACCGTCCGCCATCTGACGGAACAGGCCGGACGCGGCTTGCGCCATCGCAAGCTTCTGACCGACCTTCGTCTGCTTCCCGGAGACAGGAGCAGGTGCTTCCCCGCCCAGCACTTTCGGTACGTACGCGTTCGTCTCGTCGTTGTTCCAGCGGTCGCGTCGCCAGCCAGCGCTATAGGCGCGCAAGGCATCCGGCAGATTGCCGAACTGACGCAGGTTCTCCGACATGACTTCGCGGTGAAGCGTCAGCGCATCATCAAAGTCAGACGGATTGAGTGCGCGGCCCACGCGAGCCTGCACAGCGAGCAACGTGTCAGGCATGACCTGCACATAGCCTCGTGCGCCCTTATTCGAAACAGCGTTCGGGTTCCATTCGCTCTCGACCCCGATCTGCCGGGCAGTCGTGCCACGCGGAATTCCCAGCGTGTCGTCGTTCGCTTGTGCTTTGTCGAGTTGGTCTTGAGTCGGCAGAAATGCCATGTGGTTCTCCAGAGTGGAACACGCATCGTGCGGCAGGCTCACGAGGAACCTGCCGGGGGTTGCGTGCTAGTTAAAAGGGGGTCTTGAGATATGCGTTGTATGCACCTTCGGGATCGGGTGCGGGACGACGGCCGTTGGCCTTCTTTTCGGTCAGATGCTCGATCCAGTGGGCGAGTCCGTCCGGGTCGTTCCGATCCCGGCCCGGCCCGACCTGAATCATTAACGGACCATGCGTCGTATCCGACGTAGACTTCGGAAACATGAACAGCATTAGCTGCCCCGCGCCGAGTTGTTCGCCGGACCGTACCTCGTAGTCGTCCGGGTCGAAGTTGCCGATATCTCCGCCGTTCTGGCGCACCTTCTCGGTGACGCGTGCCCGGATCATTTCCTTGAGCGCGTCCTGATAGATGCTCGTGGACTGGTTTCCTTTCCCCGGCAAGATGCGGTTCACGCTCGCGCCAAGCGACTCCTCGGCACGCACTGCCGGGTTGTGCAGGACGAACGCACCCGGCACGAAGTCGGCGTTACGGGTCACTTGCGACAGCACAATTTGACCGGCTTCGGCATAGTCCATGTGATAGGCCCGTGCGTACTGCGCGGCGAGCGGCGCGACCTGATCGGCCAACGCCTTCTTGTTCCCGTCGTTGAGTTCGAACGGGGTAAGCTGCCCGTGGCCTAGCATCTTCTTGAAGAATCCCGGATCGGCGTTGGACACGATCTGCCGCATCTGCTTACGATCAGCTTCCGTCGCGACAGCATGACCGCCACGGGCGATTACCTCTCGCTGGGCCACCAGTTGCTTCGGGTCATTGATATCGACTCCGCTGTTGAGCAACGCGACAACCTTCGGTGCTTCCTCCCCGAGATAGTGGGACAGCGCGGAAGCACCTCCGGTCGGTGACTTGTAAAGCATGGCCGCGTACTGAAGCGCTTGCTGCTGGTTCGACGTAGCCGGGCCGTTGCCGGACAGCAGACCGGGAATCTGCGTCTTGAAGATGGCCGACAATTCAGGCGGGCGCATCTTCTCCTCAGATGCCGACTGCCCCGCCTTGTCGAAGAACGTCTGCATCCGCACCGGGTCGCCGGACTGCACAGCCGAATGAAACGCCTCGTTCATTGCGTCGCCCACGGCCTTCGGGTCAAGCGTCAGACCATGCAGAGCATCGAAGCGGCCACTGTTGAATGCCGTGAGCGCAAGCGTGCCCGACTGGATGAAGTTCTCCTGCTTGCTCTGTGCGGCAGCCGCAGTCTTCTCCAGTGCCAGATTCCCGGAGAGCCACTGCTTGTACATGTGCGCCCGCTGGGTGTTGTTGATTAGCGGCTCGCTCGCACCAGTTTGCGTCTGATGGCGCTGGTTGTAACCATCCACAACGGCGTTGAACTCCTTGTCGCTGTGAATACCGGTCATACCGTGGGACAGGTTGAACTCGAATCCCGAGAGGTTGTTCAGGATATCGGTCACGGCCGGATTGCTCCGCGCATCCTTCTGCACGTAAGCCGGAAGCAACGACTCCAAGTGCTCACGGGCATCGCCGGGCAGCTTGCGCCACAGCGGCGATTCCTTCACCGCGGTAAACGCGTCGAAGTTGCCGCTATCGAGGTTGGCCTTCAGCGACCGAACCATGCCCTTCGTCCACGACTGTTGGGACTGGCCCGGTGCGGGTTCAGCCGACGCAAGGTAGTTCTCGTACGCGACCTGACGATCCTCGTCCGCCCAGCCAGTCTTTACCGATGCCTGTCGGGCAGCACGAAGCGCATTACCGTTGGTGACGTTGAGGTTGACCTGTTTGTCGGCCATGTCCTCCTGCTGCCACGCGATGTGCTCCTTCATATGCGTGGTCAGCATGCCGCCCCACCCTTCCGCAAGCTTCGCCTGGACAGTCGCATCCACGAGAGGATCGCCCGTGCTCTTGATGTTGCTGGCCTGCGAGACGAGGAACTTGCGCACCTCGTCCGGCGATTTCGTCTTCAGGTCTGGCATGGCCTGAAGGAAGTCCGTTTGTGCCTGAGTCACCGCCGTGGTAGCCGCCATCGCCTGAGCGCCGCGCACTGTGGCAGAGGGGCCAAAAATCTGCGTGTACCACGGCTGCTCCTTCTCCACGTCCTGAAGCGCTTGCCCCTGAGCGACCTTCGACATGCCTTCGAAGTACAGCCGCTTTTGCTCCGCATCGACGTACGGCTTCAGTGCGCCGTCAGACAGACGGTTCAGCGCCGTCAACGTCTTCAGGCTTGCGTCTGCGATACCGCCGAAGTTCGACTGCACGACGGCAGGGCCGGGACCGGTCGAAGCAGACCCACCCGCACCGCCGCCCCGAATCTGCGTTTGTACACCCGATTGCTGCGCGTCTGCATTCTGGAGCACCACGCTACCGTTACTGGACAATGCGAACGAGTCCGCCATCTACCCTCCTCTGTGAATTACAACGTGAACTTGTAAGCCGAGCCGAACCCGCTGCTACCGGTGAACCCGGCCCCGTAAGAGGCCGACGCGAGCGGTGTTCCTGCACCGAGTCCGAATAGCCCGGCAGAAGTGCTGCTTGCCGAACCGAAGCCGGACAGCAGCGAACTGACCGCACCGCCGATCCCGCCAAACGCCGCGCCGAGGGCGTCGGCCCCAAGTGAAAGAACACCCTGCGTGACGGCACTCGGTTGGTAATCTGCTTGCCAAAGCGGCGCGACAGTCTTCGACGCAATCGACTTGGTGAAGTCCATCGGTGCGAAAACCTGCCCCTCGTCCAGCGCCCGAATCGCACCGCTCATAAGCCCTGAGCGCTGAAGTAGTGCATCGAATGTGGTCTGCTGCTGGGAGTCCTGAATCTGCGACTCGCGACGTGCTGACGTGGCGGCGAGCGTTGCCTGAAGCATCCGGCCCGTCGTGCCACCTACACCTGACGCGGCGGCGGCAGCGTGCACAGCGCCAAGCTGCTCCGCCGATTGAAGCTGCCGCTCAAGGCTCCCCTGTACGAACTTGTCGGACATACGGGCCATATTGATTACCGAGGCGTTCACCGCCTTACCAGCGGAGTCGAGCTTCTGCGAGTTGGCGATACTCCGCTGCACACCGGAAAGCGCAACCTGCGCTGCCAACAGGGTATTGTTTGCCCCGCGCAACGCGTTCTCGCTCGCCACCTTGGCTTCAGCCAGCAGATTCTGCGAGTCGATTTGAGCCATGCCAATCGTCTTCTGCGCATCGTACGCAGCGTTCCGATTGCTGGCCCCGAGAAACCCGAACACTGCATCGGTTCCGGCCTTTACTACACTGCCCATCGGACCTCCTTACACGCGACGAGAGTTGTTGAAGAACTGCCCCACCCACTCGATAGCGGTGATGGTCATAGGTAGCCAGCGTCGGGATGCCATTCGCACACGGTGCTCCGTGTTGGCCCGCCCCACTGCCACGTTTAGGACGGTCTGAGACACCGGCTGCCGCCCGACTAGGTTGTTGCTGTGCCCGACAAGCCGACCATTGAACGACTTGACCTGCGCGGTATTGCCAGCGAACGTGACGTACCCTTCGAACCCGCCCGTGTCCGACACCGAGACTGTGTATCGCGTGATAACCAAGCGGCCGTTGACGATTGCGATGCCGTTCTGGTCACGAACGTACGGGGGAGTGATATCTACATAAGAATCGAATACCGCCCCGACTACTGCCGGTGGATCATCCCCACCCCCGAGCACGTCACCAACGAACGCGTCAACGTCAGCGATATCCGCTCCCAGCAGGCGGGCATTTCCGGCGTCAGCCGTGGCTGCTACGCAAACGTCCTCGCGGGGTGCATCGGCCTTACGCAGGAATCCCGAGTTGCTGTAGAAGTCATATACGCGACGTTGCATGTCGAGGTACGGTGCTGCGGCGAGATTGGCGTCAACAACGAACTGCTCACATGCCACCCATGTCTCCGTACCACGAGTGCGCAAGGTGAACGCGTAGAGCGTCGCTTTGTAAACGGTGATCGCGATGATTCGCCCAACCGTCTTTGCCCACGCCCATCGCGACCACGAGTCGTAGACACGAGACTGCGTACCCGGTTGATCGATGAACGAATAGACGTACAGGCCATGATCGTTACCGTCTGTGCGCAGAAACACCGTAGCCGGTGCTGCCAATGCTGCGAACTCCACAGGCTTGCCCCGCAAGTACATGTCGAGTTGCTGGCTGACCTTGTACGTCTCAGGTGTGTCTTGGAACAGTCCAAGCTGGAACTGACTCACGCTAGTCGAGAACTTCGAGTTCCCAGCCTGCGCTGGCGCGCTGGCGTACTTGCCGTAGAACAGCAGGTTTCCGATGACAACCGGCTGCGCCTGTGTGGAATCGCGCTCACTAGCTGACGTGGTGATCGCAACCGACTTCGGCGTGAGCACTACACGCCCCGAGATTGCGTACTGCTTACGCTCACCGAACATGAACAGGTCTTTGCTGTACGTCACGCTGCGCGTAATGATGTCGTCCTCCGCACCGAGGGCGTACGCTTCAATCGGATCATCGTCAGCAAGCGTAAGCATTGATCGACGGAACCAGTTGAAGTAGTCGCCCGTGCGAGACATGAACACGACACCATTCGCGACAATCACAAGGCGATCTTGGAAGACCGTCAGTAGCGAAATTCGACGCCCAAAGAAGTAAGGGACCGCCCCCTTCGAGTCGAGGTCGCCAGTACTGCTCGCTGCGAATCCGGGAACCTCCCCACCCGTCGCGGCGGCGAGTGCCGTTGGCGAAGAAGCGAGGGTGAACGTCCGGCCATCGGCTGAAATGACGCCAAGGGCGAACACCTGCCCCGGCGTGACCGTCTGTGCCGGTGCCTCCTTCCATGTAACCGTCTGCCAACCGGCATTCGTGGTGTCCGCGACGGCGCGCATGTAGTACGGGTCCGCCCCATTGGTCGGACGTACGCGTACCACCTTACCCGGTGCGTGGATGCTGGATAGCTTGGACGGGTCGTCGACCTCAGCGAACACGCAGCGCAGCAGCGTGCCGTCGCCAGAGTCCGTTCCCGACGCCTTAGTCGCTCCCGAAAATACAAGGGTGCTACCGATGACGTACTGCTCGGTGAACCCGGCAGCCGACAGCGCCTGCGATAACTTAGTTGCGATGCTCTGCGGCTGAATGTCTCGCGCAGCGTCACCGATCCACTTGTTTACTGCCGAGTTATACGCATTTACACGGTCGTTGACCTGCTTCTGGTAGTCAGTTGCTGTAGATGGGATATCGGACGTGTCGAGAAGCCCTTGATAGCTGGAAGTCATCGTCGTGTAAGACGCGGTAATCGTCTTGCCGTCCGACTTGCGTTGTACCGTCACCGTATAGGTGCGGCTGTACTGCCCGCCCCGAATCCAGAACACACCGTTCCCGCTGGTTGCCGCGTAGTCATCGACTACGCTGTACCCCGGCCCCAGCTTGTTCGACGCCATGACGACGTACTGCCCGACTGTCGTAACCGCCGATAGGCCGCCGTAAATCCACGGTTCCAACGCCGTAGGGTCGGCATACGCCACGTTTAAGAATTTTCCGGTGTCCTTGTTGAGGACGTAGCAAAACGGGAGGTTGTCAGCCTTTGGCCGCTCCGCAGATTGGTACACGAAGCTGTACTCCGTGCCTTCGATGTAGAAGCTGTACTCCCGGTACTGACGAGCGTATTTCTTCTGGTCATCCGACAAGCTAACGCCGGGGATTACCCGCTCGTCCATCGTCACGGAACCATGGCGGCGTGCCAGCCCCCGCACCGGGTCGGAAACCATGTTGACCTGTTCGTAGTGCTGCCCCGGATGGCGTGCCTGCGGGATCTGTTCCGACACACCGCGCACCACACTTTCATAGCTCGAAACGACCTTAGCCATTACCAACCACGACGCGTGTAGCGCGTCACCGGGCTAATCAAGCGCAGCTTCGAAAGTGCAGACGGTGCGTTGAGGAAGTTGATTCGCTCGTTGCGGATGTTCTCGGCACTCAGTACGTTGAATGCCTGTTGATAAGCACCGCCGAGCTTGCTGTACTTGTCCCGGTCACCGTCGAACGCGGCTTGGAAGTCGAGCGCCGTACGCGCACATACGACGTGCTGCGCCATCATCGGCAGGTCCGCGAAGGGAATTTCGCGGACAACAATCGCCCGAACCACGCCGCCGATGCCGGAAACAAACGCCCGCATGTCATACGTTGACTTCGTACGGTCATACAGACGACGGCCACGAGCAACGACTGCCGGATACGCCGTTTCGACGTTGATCTGATCAGCAGGTAGGTAGATGAAACCGGTTGTCGAGTCCGGCACGAGTTCGATCAAGTCTTTGTTGAACCACCACCCTCTCGACTGCTCAAGCGTGTTAGAGGTGTTCAGCTTGTTAATTGCGGCAGCGACTAGCGGGTGATCAAGATCGATTGAGTTGATGGGGGATTCGCCCATCGTGTCGAGGCACGCATTGATTACGTCAAGTTGCGACAAGGCCGCCATCTGTGCTCCTGAAACGAAAAATGCCCCGCACTGCTGTTCGCAGCCGGGGCATAGAGTTCGGGTGACTTGCTGATTAGGCGGCGGCCTTCAACACGCCAGCGAACGCCGGGTTGTTCGGGGTAACGCCGAAGCTCAAGTGGGCGTCGATGTACCACATCTTCGACTTCTCGTCATAGAACACAGCCGGGGTCAGCGGGATCGTCTCACCAGCCAGCAGAGCACGCGGCGAGAACACCGTGCCGATGGTCTTCGTGAAGTCGCCGTCGTAGGCGTTGCCGTTACCGGCGTTCGACAGTTCGTGACCGGTAATGACGGTCGTCGGGACGTTGTTCGAAAGGAAGATCGGAACACCCGCAGCGCTGAGCGACTTGGTGCGAATTTCCGTGCCTTCCGAGGTCTTGAGCGTCGAGTCGATGAGGCGGTTGTTCTTCAGGAGCGTGTAGAAGTACTTCGGCTTCAGGACGATAATCATGTCGTCCTCAACCGGGTCAACGTCCTTCTCCGACATCTCCGCGAACATATCCAGCAGCTTCGATTCCAGCTTCGCCGGATCGGTCTCATCCGAGGCGGCATTCATCGTGGTCACGGTGCCCGGCTTCCAGCCCTTCGGGTAGGCCGCCATATCGCTGATTTGCGCGGCCTTGAGCGCTTGGATGAAGAACGACTGGTCGAAGAACTTCGAAATCTTCTTGCCGTGCTCCATGCCGATATGTGCGCGGGCCTCGTACGCCGACTGGAATTCGTCCAGCAGGAACGTGGTAGCACGCGCATTGATGAGCGTATCGACGGTCAGCTTGACCTTCGAGAACTGCACAACACCGCTGTCCGGCTCGGTGCCCGGCGTCACCTTCGAAAGCGTCGATTCACCGACTTGGTAGTTGCTGATCGTGGAGGTTCCCTTCACCGGGCGAATCGGCACGAAGTTGCGGATGATCGACTTGCGTTCGATGGTGCCTTCGACCACGCCGCCGTATTCTTCGATGTGAAGGGCGAGCGGATTGGTTTCTGCCGGTGCCGAGCCGATCTGTGCGTTGGTGCCGGTCTGGAGATTTGCACCCGAGCGGGTGACGTTGGTGTAGCTGATGCCCATTCGATTTCCTTATCGTTATTTCGAACGACACGCCACGGGATGTGTGTGTCTTTCTAGGCGACCAAAATGCGAAAGGGCCGCCCGAAGGCGGCCCCATGAGGAGGAAGCGAGGAGGCGCTATGCGCCGTGTATCAACCGCGCCAAGCTGCGCGGCGTTGCTGGAGTTGGCGGTAATCCGGGCTGGATTCGAACGACGGACCAAGGCGCTCGCGCAAGGCATGCACTTCGCGGCCGTAACTGCGCTGGTCAAGCGGCGAAAACGGCTGGGCAGTGTTGGCCGCCGCGTCGGAGCGGACTGCCGACCGTTGCGGGGGAGACGTGACGCCCGACGAATTGCGGTAGCCATTCACCAAGAAGTGCGCCATCGCCTCGGCCATAATCCCGCCCGCCGCGAGCGCGTCGTTTGCTGCCTGCTTCTCGGTTGGTTCGGCGTTGGTGCTGGCCCACTCCAGAACCGCGTCCCACTCCTCACGGCTACCTGCGGCGGCGACACAAAGCGCGCCCGTGGCCTCCTGCTTTTCACGCTCCGACGCTGTGTGCGTCTCATAAAATTGCTGGGCCAGCGCGATGTGCGCCTCCCAACCCTGAATCCCCTTCTCGGCCAATGCGGCGCGCAGCATGTCGAAGTCACCGCCCATGGCCGCCTGGACGGCAGGGTGCTTATCCGACATACCGTTCCGGCCAAGGAAGCCCAGCACGAGGTCGAGCTTGTCGTCACCCGACGGGGCATACTCGAACGCCTCACCAAAGGCGGGCGATTCACCAGCAACGCCTGCTACCGGTTGCGCGGATGCGCTCTGCGCCGGGGGCGTGGTCGCCGTTACCGGTGCCGTTGCTGCGGCGGCTACTGCTGCCGGTTGGCCTGCGGGCGCGCCAGTGACTTCGGTCGTGGTTACTTCAGTGGTCATTACTTATCCTTGCGGCGAATTTGCATTGAGGAATGCCGACGACACAGGACGGGCAACTTGTTGTGCCAGTGCTGCGGCTTGCTGGTTTTCCAGTTGAGCCTTCTGTTCATCGGGGGATTTGATGTACTGCGTGGAGTCGACACCACGACCGGCGAAGATCGCCTGTGCGATAGCGTCCATCTTGAGAACGAACTGAGCTTGCGGCGGCAGACCAGACAACGCAGCCAAGTCCATAATGCAAGCCTTGAGGTTGTCCAAGTCGCCGTTGCGCGAGAGAGCGTCGAGGCCGGTAACAATGGTCGGCTCAATTTCCGTCTCGCCCAACTTGACGCCAGTGAGTTCCACCAGCCAGTAGGCCATCGGAAGCTGGAAGTCGATAGCGAGTCGCGAGTAGACGCCGCCAAGCGCGGTTTCCAACTCATTCGCCACCAACCGCACTTCTTCGGCGGTGACACGCTCGGCATCGCGAATGACCGAAGCCCCCAACAAGAACGTGCGGCCAAGCCGGTTGACGTACTTCGTCGCAACCGTATCCACGAACTGCATGTTCGCGCCGGTTCCCGTGATGAGCGGGATAATGTCGTCCTTGACGCCCGGCAGTGCTGCACCGTTCTCGGAGTTCTCTAAGTCCTTCGCATTCGTCTGGCCTGCCGGATTCACCAGCCAGCGGAACTCGGATGCAAGGATCGCGCCCTTCACTTCCGACTCTGATAGCACAGACAGCGCTGCGAAGTCGCCCGAGTTCTGCTCAACTAGACCGGTGCCGTAGTCGTTCTCGTCTGCGAGTTCCCACGTTAGCACCCGGTACGGAAGGTCTTTCTCGGAGTACGTCCCTTGGAATTGCGGCCCGAGGTCAAGGTCACCAATCTGAGTCGTCTCGGTGTACCGCTCCTTCTCCCCGTCCCAGCGAATCCACTTGAAGTACGAGACTTCAGTGCAAGTCGTCGGATCAAGCGGGTTCATCCGCCCGTACTGCTGCGGCTTAACGGACTTCAGGTGCGCCTGTACGTCATGCTCCAACTCATCGAATCGCACCTTCTCGTGGATGACGATTTCGATAATGCGGCCGGTCATACTGCGCTTCACCACGAAGCGCTTCAGCCCGAGCACACGCATGGGGGCGTCTTTCTTCTTGCCCAAGACAATCAGGCAGTTTCCAGTGATGATGAGGTGTTTGAGCGCGAGGTAGAGTTTCGGGCGAATGCCCATCTTGTCTAGCTGCTTGATGCAGTTGCGCTCTGCGACGGCGAGTTGACCTTGCAGCGATTCGACCGGCACATCCAGCCGGGTCATAAGCTGCTGCAACAATTGCGAGGGTACGTCCAGCCGGAAGAAGGGCCGGGAGGGGGCGAACAACGCGAGCATCAGCTTGTTTGACAGGTTGTTGACTAGCTGATTACCCAGCGACTGGAAGTCGGTTTGAAGTTCTTCGCTCTGTTCGTTGTAGCCCTGCGGAGGGCAAATAATAGGTTGGGTAAATGCGGCGTATTTTTCACAGCGGGAAAGCAGGGCCGTTCGCTTGAGCGACCCGGCCTCCCACGCCTGCTGCGCGGTGTACAGCACTAGCTCAGGCGGATACCCACACCGCCACTGTCACGCCCACCAACGCCAGATGCAGCGCTACGCTGGTTGAAGTACCGGCGTCGCGGATCGGACTCGCCTTGATCGCCAACTTGAACAGACACCGGTTTGCTGTCGGGCGCGGCGTCCGCCTGAAGCTGCGATGCTTCATTGGCCGCTTGCTGCTGGGCAACCGAGTTCTGTAGTGCATTACGCGACGCCTCGGCTTGTTGCTGAAGCTGCTGCTGCATCAGCCGAGTGTTCTCCTGCTGTCCGGCAATCTGAGCATCAGTCTGCCGCTTGAGTTCTGCGGCTTGCGCGGCAGCAGCTTCAGCCATGCCGCCGTCGCCACCACCGCCTCCGAAGCCGAGTGCCTTTGTCACCCCGCGTACGATTCCTCCCATACTTCTCCTTCTTAAATGCGTTGAATTAGGGTAGTGGCTTCGCGCCGGAAGCCATACCGCTCGTAGACCCTCACTAGCCGGTCATCGCTGGGCAGAGCGGAGCCTGCCACGATTACGTCGCACTGGTTCTCTACGGCTAACGCACGCAGTGCCCTGATCGCGTCGGTGAATCGACCTGGCGACTCCGGTACGCGGAGCACCAGCATTTCCTCCAACGCTCGGACGTTCGGGTTGTACCAAGGCGTACCTACGCCGTAGCAAACCAGATACCCGGATACGAGAACGGACGCGACTGTCCGCTTGAGCAACGAGTCCGCAACGTGTGCGGGGTCAATCAATTGCGTCCACTGCTTGCCGCGCTTCTTGATTACTTCGGCTTCAGAGAACACGCGCCCGATGATCGCTTGCCACTGCTCCGGCGAGTAATCATCGGGATACAACATAGCCTTCACGCAGCAGCTTCAGCACCGTTTGAATGCCTAACTGCGCCCCGGCCTGCAAGTCCGTAGTAGAACTGGTGACTACGGGCGGGGTTAGCTTAGATTCCAGCGCCTTGTAAGCTTCCGGGTCGAGCCGGACAACAACTTCTTCATTCATAGGGGCGGGCTCCGTTTTCTGTGTCTTTCTAGGGTGCCGAAATTGAAAACCGATTCGGTTCCCTAGAAAGATCACACCATCATGCGAAGAAGAACGGGCTGTCGAGCACGCCTTTGATATCCAAGTCGCCGCGCTTCGGTGGATTCGAGAGGCCATCGAAGCGGCTGCGGAACGAATCGAGCGGATCACTTTCTTCATACATACCCACGAATGTTTGTCGGATCGTGCGATAGAGCTTCCCGGCGTCTGCGGCGTGCGTGCCGTAGTCATCGTGAATCATCGCGAGAGAGTTCACGCCTCGGTTCTTGCACTCCAGTACCGTCAGTACCAAGTGCGCGGCATCCATCGAGTGAACGAAGTTGGGGGCAATCCCGTTCTTGTGGCGGGATTTGCTCGGCTCGTCGCCGGTTAGTCCGATCTTGACGCGGGTCGCGCCGAACAACAGAGAGCGCACGGAGACAACCTCTACCTCGTTGTAGACCTGCACCACAGGAAAACCCGAGGGAGCCGTCCAAGATATCTGTTGCGCACCGGAGCGGACTAGCGACGTTGCAGACTTCTGAAGCCACGCCATAGCCGACGTGGCCGCGACCACCACTTCTCCGATGGCATCCCAAACCAGATGGGAAAGAAATCCTGCCGCCGTCGTGTACTCGTCCGGGTTGAACTCCGGTGCAGAGCCGGTACGGAGATAGTCGGCCTCAATGAACTCAGCACAGGAGAATCGCGTAGAGCCGTATGGGAGCGTCATAACAGAGCGCTTCACTAGCTTCCGGTTCATACCGTGTGAAAGCCACTTGCTACGGAAAACCAAATCGCGCTCAGATAGGTCAGACGGATTCAGGTCGGTGAGTTTCCGCTGTACTACGTCTGCGACTTGCTGGTAGATATCGTTCGGTCGTGCAGCGCGTACGAGGTTAACCGCCCGTCCGCCGACAGAATCTCGAAGCATTGCCGAGAAGTGCTGAAGGCCGTTGCAACTACCGTCGAACCCAACCGGGATTCGAGAGACGAAAGTGTCAGGGCGTCGTCGCCACTCAGCGTACTCGATGCACCACGCAAGAAATTGAAAGGGCGAATCTGCTTCCGACCAGTCGCGGTTAGCGATAGGGTCGTCGGCGTAGGAGAGGATGAATCGTTCATTGTCGTTGACCCACTTGATGCGTTCCTCGAACGGAACTTTGTCGATACCGAAGCGGTTGGCTCCGTTGATCTTGAACCAGCGGACTGCTTCTTCGTCGTGGAGCGGTTTCCCTTCCGCGAATCGCAGCATCGCCTTTTGCAAGTCGCTGCCCTGCGGGGAGACGCCTGTAGTCATGGCGTACAGGCGACCTCGGAAGTCCGCTTGGTAGACGAAGTAGATGGCCGGGTAGTCCCGGTACTTCAGCGCCGTACGCATGGCGGTATCGAACCGGCCCCACTTCACACCACGCTGCACCCTGCGGTTATGCCAAAGTGCAGCCTCACGCTTCCACTTCTTGAACTCAACCTGCTGCTGCTCGGTAAGTACCAGTTCCTTGATCTTCGCTCCCGGAGGCAACCACACGGGAACCGGCGGTCGTTCCTCACCCTCAGCGGAAACAATCTCAGCAACGTCTCGCTTCGAATGCCTGGACAACTCCTGCACTGCTGCGAGCAAGTCCGCGTTGATCTGCCAAGGGACTCGCTGGAGGTGATTGATACCTTCGAGCACGCGTCCCATGTCAGCCGACTTGATGGCCTCGCGGGCCTGTCGGATGTGGATGCGGTGCATGTTGATGCAGTGCGGCATCTGCCGACGCATTTCCGGCGTGTGGTATCCGCCGTCGTTCACCGCGACCCAATCCTTCGGCGGTTCGATACACGGTTGGTGGAACGGCATCGACATGGCGACTGCCTCGCGCACCGTGGATACGACTCTCTTGGCATCGTCCGAAAGGCTCACGAAGTAGTATTCCCGGTGCTTACCCTTCCGGCTAACCCGCTGCTGTACCACTTCGATAAGGCCGATTTCCCGCATCAGTTCAACAAGCCACAGGCCGACCTGTTCGCGCTCCGGGTTCGTCCACATCGGGATAGGAACCTCGTTCTCGTTCGCGCTGTGGCGTAGCGTGTTGTAGCGGTGACGCGCACTCTTACTGCGTCGTTTGTCGAGGTCATGGGAGATTTCCCAAAACAACTCGGGGTTGATGTGTTCGAACGTTGCGAGCACCAGTTCGGCGTAGACGCTACGACCGACCGTACGACCGAGGTCGCGGGCATCGTTGTCGTCGCCACCGGCTACGCAATGTACGAGAGCGCTGCGAACCGCGATGAACGCAACCGATGCCGGGTCGAGCGGCTTCACGAGTGCGACGTGTGCCGCCCGGCGTCCAGCGCGACCTGTCTCAGCAAGTGATGCTTCGATCAGGTCACGCACCGGGATAAGCCAACGACGGAAGACGGCGTTCGTGTACGGGTTGCTTTCGACGCGGCCCTCCTCCTCGTTCTTCGCCATCATGCGAAGTGCGCGGGTGCGGCCTGCGTCGCGGATTTGCGCTTCTAGCTCGGTCTGAGTTTCAGGCCGACGCTCCAACCTTATGCGATGGCGAAGCTGTCTGCTTGACGCTCAAGGTCGGCAATGGTGCCGTTGTTCGCCACCAGTTCCACCAACAGGTGAGACAACGATGCCGGTCGCGTGTAGTTCGTAAGCTGCTCGGCAAGGTTCTCGCTGACGTGTTCGTTGACTCGCACCACATCCTTGCGGGTGACGCAGATGCAGCGGTCCAACACAGCGGCCTCGTGCTCGAACCGGAAGTCAGTAACGATGACGATGCCCGGCAGACTGCGCCACTGGTCAACCGCCAGTTCAACCCACAGCGTTTTGCGAACGCGCTGCCCGCCCTCGGTGCCGAGAATCTGCATGAACTCGCGGGGGCTAATGCTGATTGCGGAGCGACCGGCGTCATCAAACATGCGCGGTTCAAGGGCTTCGATGGTGTACGTCCACAGCAGGGCACGGTCGTTGTCGGTCAGGCGACCCTGCAAGTACGACTCGATGGCGTTGAAAAGGCGGTCGCTCAGTACCGACCAGTTGAACAAGACGCGCTTCTCTTTCTTCGCACGGTCGTGAACGTCGAAGCCACAGCCCGTTGCGATATGGCGAATGAAGTCCGCGAACCCGCCAATACGCGCCGTGGTGCCTGCGTTAAGGTAGCTGCGCTGAAGTGCGCGGGCGAACGTGTCCTTGCCAACACCGGCTAGGCCGGTGAGGCCGATGATTTTTGCCAAATGGATTCCTTACGAGTGGAGGTTGCTACTGCCCTTCTGTCAGGATGACTTCGAGGCCGGGGTCAGTTGATGAGGAGGTTGGCGCGGGCGGCCTTACCGTTCACGACTTGTCGACCACGCGACCAGCCACCGCAGTCATTGCAGCGGTAACGGATGTAGCGGCTGACTTGGGTATGCCGATAGCCCTTCTGGATGACGTTGTGACTACCGCACTTCGGGCACGCTGGACTCGTGGGGTTCGAGAACGCCGCCACGTTTGGATGACCTTCCATCCACGGCCGCAGCTTCAAGTACAGTTCCTCCAGCGACACCGTGTCCTGAATGTTGTACTTCTTCATTTCAGCCCACGCCGCACGATTACCGGCAAGGCATTGCTTCCACAGTTCGAAGCCGGGGAACTGAGCGTGCTCCGACTTCTTCTCCGTACACAGTTGGTCGGTCAGATACACCAGCCGGTTCGAGGTGAAAGCGAAGTGCTTGCGGGCCTCCAGCATCGTGTCGATGATGACGTAGGGGGACGGCGGCTGTAGCCCGTTCAGAATGAACCGCGCATTGATCTTGCGCATGTCGAACTTCTTGCCGTTGTGGGCGACAACAATGTCCGCCTCGTCCAGCAGGCGATGCAGCTTGAGCATCAGTTCGTAGTCGTTCTCCATGTCCTTTGCACGGGACTGGTCGTGATAGATGACGCGCTTCGCGCCTAGCCACTTCGCTGAGAACGAAAGCAAGTACCAGTCATGTTCGATCTGGTTCAGGCCGACGTTCTCCTTCCAAGTGCGCCACACGTTCGCAAGGATAGGGGCCGTCTCAATGTCTGCTACGAGGATGCGGGGTTTGGTCACTCGATGTGGGCCTTTGGATCAGGAGATACTGCGTTGGATTTCGTCGGCAATAACTGCGCCGATCTTTTTCGCCACCGATTGCACGATGTACTCGCGGGGAATTTCGGATGCGCGGAAGTACCGATCGGCAGGCGTATCGACACATACATACAAGTCCGTGCCGTTGATGGTGACGACAAGTCGCCATTCGTCCACCCTGCGCCACTCGCTGAATGACTTCGACCACTCGCGGATCGGGATACGGAGGTCAGGCATCTGCACATCCCCCGGCAATGCGTGCCTTGCGGCGTGCCTCTCGGGCCTTCTTGTTGCGCAGGTCGCGCTTTTGGTCTTCCGTCTTGTACGTCGGATGCAACACGTTCGATGGGAACTGCTGGTGGAATTCGAGGTAGTCCGCGACGCCGCGCAGAAACTTGATCGGATCGACGCCGCCGCCGAGGCGGGAGGCCCAATTCTCCAAGCGGCCAAGTACCGCGTTTTCCCACCGATTCAGCACGGCACGAATGCAGCCGGTCTTGTGGCAGTGATCCAGTACCGGGTCGGTGATCTGGAGGCCCGTGATCGGGCTAGTGTTGTTCTGCTCGCGCAGCATCTTCGTACGCTGCGGCTTGAGCATTGATGCGGTTAAGCGTCTCACGCTGCTCCTTGACACGAATGATGAGCCGATCCAGCGCAGCTTTGATGCTGGCCTTGGCCGGGACGATGCGGAGCATGTCCGCAATGGGGGCGTTGCTTGTGGTGCGAAGCCACAAGAGCGCTGCTTGTTCAACGAAAATGTCTGGGGCGTCCGGGCCGAACTTCGTGGCGTAGGCTGTCGCCACCACGCCATACGCCTCATCGTTACAAGCGGTTCCGGCAAGAGCCTTCGTCGCCTTTTCCTCCCCGACCTTCGGGATACCGGGGATGTTGTCCGCTGAGTCGCCCTGGAGCATCTGCAACCAGAACCACTTGTGCCCATAGACGAGGCCGTTGTACGGGCCGATGACTTCGTACGCGCCTTTCGGAACGTGGGTGAGGGTGAAGTCCGTCCAGTCGATGTGAATGCCGGGCAGCATCCGCATGTCCTTGTCACGCGTTGCGATCACGGTATCGAACAGTGGATCGCGGGACGTGTACGCAGCGAGAGCCATGCCGTCGTCGGCCTCGCGGTCGTCCCACATGGCGCGCTTGAAGCGCACGTACTCGGCACGCTCAAGGTAGTCGCGGAGCACCTGCCAGTTCTTCGGCTTGCTGCCGGATCGCTGACCTTGGTACGGCTTGCACTGCGCAATCAGGAAGCGCTCGCCTTTGGTGCTTGCTGCTGCGGTGAGGTGTAAGGTTGCCGAGGCGCTGCCGGACATTTCCCGGAACGCTTCAATCCGATCTGCCGCCACCCGGCGCGCAACCCCGGCTTCCATGTCATCGCCACCGGCAGCGAAGTACGCGAGGTAGTCGCCGTCAACATGGACGACGCGCTCGGGGACTTGCTCTGGGATGACACTGCGGGGGTCAGGCTGGGCGGCTGCTGCGGCGTCGATGGCCGCAGCGATGTGGTCAGGCAGCAATCAGAACTGTGCCAACGGGTCGTCTTCGTCTGCGGCAGGCGACTCGTCAACCGGCTCGTCCTGCGGCTGCGGCTCGGGCTTCGCTGCCGCTTTCGCCTTGGCCGGAGTGTCAGTGCCGCCGATATCGACTTCACCTTCGAGCAAGACTTGCATCGGGCTACCCTGCCAGTTCTTCGCCGTCATGATCGCGTTCTGGAACACGTTCTTCGACTTGGCCGGTGCAATCACTTCACCGGTCTTCTCGTCCTTGCGCTCCGGGTACTCGCCGTCGATGTAGATGCTGTCCCACATCGCTTTCGACGGGAAGTCCCACAGGAAGCACTTCGGCTCCGTGATCGGGTCGCTGACCTGCACACGCTTCGTCTCGCCCGTCTCCGGGTCTTCGACCAACGGAGCACGCACGGTGAAGGCTTTCGTGTTCGGGTCAACGAGGTCGGCTTCGATGCCCTTGCCGCCACCCTTCTTATCGAACTCACGGTGGAAGATATTGCCGAGGTAGGCATTGCCCAACAGTTCGGCCATGATCTTCGCCTTACCGTCGTAGTTCATCGCCTTGAACAGCTTGTAGAAGCCAGCCTTTTCACTGAGCGACTTGTTCAGCTTGACCGTGATGCGTTGCGGCACGACCGTACCGTCTTCCAGCTTACGAGGTTCGTGCTTCGGGCCGGACAGTTCGAAGACCAGCCACGCCTTCTCGTTGGTCTTCGGCTTTCCTTGGTACTGCCCCTCGTGCTTGCCCATTTCGATATAGCCAACGAAGCGCAGGCGCACAAGGCCCGTCGCCGGGGGCGTGTAGTCGCCACCGCCGCCGCCCTTCGTTGCAACGTTCATGTCTTGGGATTGGGCTGCTGCTTGCTTTACTGCGTCTTGGAGATTGAACGTCATTAATCAGTATCCTTGTAGAAGAATGAGAATCGCGACCAGTGCTTCCGCACCGAAGATGTAGAGCTTTAGTGCTGCCACGAGGGGGTGTGGCCGCCGATGAATCGCTTACGAAGCCAAGGACGCAGCGCGTCGCATGCCTTCGAGAACACCGGGTCGGTGATCTTTTCTTCGTCCATCATCGAAGCGCCCCAAACGGTGTCGCTCGGCACACCGATGGGCAGTTCCCACTTGAACCACCACTCCATGAACGTGCTGGCTTCTTCCATGCAGACGTGCAAGAGGGCCGCAGCCTTCGCCGCAACGCTCTTGTGGAAGTCGCCGTACTCGGCGTCGTGAACCTGATTCACGAGGAGCGCGAGGCCGTCGAAGTTTTTGAAGTGATAGAAGGCGCGGACTGACAACCACATCGCGGCCTTGGCCCATTCGCCGCCCGATCCCTGAACCGGATAGTTCTTGATTTCCGTAGGCGAGAACGACGCGAGTTGCCCACGCTCGGCTAGGAACTTCGGAGCGGGAGACTCGTAGAAGCAGTAGCGCTTACCGTCCGGCGTCCTGTAATACGACTTGCCAAGCTGTACCGTCAGGCCGCGAATGTCGGGGTGAGCCACTACCTTGCCGGTAGGTCGCCGCCCCTTCTTGAGCGTAGTTGTCATAGCGTCGAAGAACGCGTTGACTTCCGGGTAGCGTGCATCCTCTGCGTCGGCCAGCGCTTGCACTTCGTCCTCGGACATACCGGTGGACCGGGCAATCGTCTTGACGCCTGCACCATAGGCACGCTGGAAGCTGAAGACCTTGGCCTTCGTGCGCTTGTAATCCCAATCAGGATCGCCCTCGACCTTGCACTTGTGGAACACTTCGTCGTATTCCATGTGCTCCTTCGCAGCCAGACGCACGCAGTGCATGTCCTTGCCTGTTCGCAAGTCTTCGATAAGCTGAAGCGCATGGGTAAGGATGGCTTGGATGTAGACTTCCAGCGACGAGAAGTCGGACTGGCAAATCACACCGTCGTCGCCCCAGCGGGAAGCGAGGATGCGCTTCACATCGGACTTCTGCCCCTTCGGCACATTCTGAAGGTTCGGGTTGCTGGACGACAGGCGGGCCGTGACGGTGCTCGTCATGTTCAGCATGTGGTGGATGATGCTGTCCAACTGCACCATCGTGAGCATGCCGACGTGCTCCCCCTTCTTCTCGTCGTACCGGATGAAGTACGTACCCAAGTCCTTCGTCATCGCCTGGACTGCTGCGAGCGACTTCAGGAACGGGATATCCCGGCTGCCGAGTTCTTCGATGACTTCGGACGACGTGGAGTACACACCCGGATCGCTGCCCGCCCATTTCGCATCAGGCTCCGTGAAGCCGTCGAACCGGTAGATGAACTTCTCCATCCGCGACTTCGGCTTGGAGAGGTCGTTGACCTTGACCTTCTTCGTCTTGGGCTGGCCCTTGTTCTTGCCGCCCGCGAACGTGGCAACCACCAGTCCGTGCGCCTCCACTTTCTCGAAGCTGGCGGTTGTGCCGTCTTCAAGTAGGTAGTGCGTCTCCTCCTTCTGTGCATAGACCTGCTGACCGGCGTCGTCCAGCACCGGGGCGCGGGCCTCGTACGTGACGTTGCCGCCAAAAATCAGGGCAGACTTGTGGAAGCGGCTATTCCAGTTGAACTCGAACGGTAGGCCATCCGGCAGGAACGCCGAGAGCGTCGTCAACTCACCGGCCAGTCGCTCGGCCAATTCCCCGGCGAGCTTGTGGCCTAGCTCCGTGTTGACGTACATGCCATTGCGCTCGGCTTCGATGGTGAAGATGAGCGCGCCCATATTCAGGAGGATGCTGCGGAGTTGACCGTTTGCCTTGGCCTTCTCGTACTGCGCCCGGAACACGAGTTCGGTGTTGCCGATATCACCGTGCTCCCACTGCCCCGCCTCATCGGTACGTCCGACCAGATAGCGCATCAGCAGGTCTTCGGGAATGTCGATGGTCTGAACCCCCGCCTCCCACAACGCTTTCACTTCATCGAGCTTGACGTTGCCACCGTAGGCCGGGGCAATCTCGTCCAACGCGAGCATGTGCGAGGACTGCTCCATCCCTGCCAGTAGATACTCGGCAAGCTGAATGTCCCACACAATGCCGCCGCCAGCCACGAAATCCATCCACGCCGACAGGTTGGCCTGCGCATTGGAGTTGGGGTTAGCGATGGCGTACAGCAGGTCGAACTTGATGTTCTGACCGACCAGCAACTTCGTACCGGCCAGCAGCTTCGTGAACCAATCATTCGGCAGGTTCTTGCAGGCGGCTACCCGCGCCTCTTGGGTGTCGCCGTCAGGGAAGTACTCGCCGAAAACGCGCTCACCTGACGAGTTCAGATTTTGGTCGGAGAGTTTCCCCCGGCACCATCCGTGGCATACGACATAGTTCTCCGGCGAAAACGGATTAGCTTTGCGCTTGTATTCCGTCTTGGTCGAAGACTCAATGTCCCATACGGTGTAGTTCAACCGGGCAGCCCGAAGAATTTCAGGATGCTGAACTTGGGACGCTGCTCGAACGATGCACAGTGCTCCCCCTTCCGCGCCGAATATGCAGTCGTGTAGTACACGTCCTCACCGCCGTTCACATGGTCAGGCTTGCGGGTTGGGTTCGCCCGACATTGCGCTGAAATCCCGTAGCCCGCATGTACATAAATCTGCGCCTTGCGGAAGTGCTTGCATTCAACGCACGGCGGCGTCGGTTTCTGGAAAGCGATCATGCGACCTCCACGATGGTTCTCGGCTGGGTCAGCGCCAGCAGTTCGGCCTGCGCTTCCGGGAGGAGGCCAGCAAGCACCTGCTCCTGATAGCCCCGGCGCAGATTGGCTTGGTAAGCGTCTGCAACAGTGCGCTCGATGCGCTGATTCGTTTCCAGATTCGTCTGGTATTGCTTCAGGTCAACCTTGCTCACGATCCACTGGTAGCGATGCTCGCTGTTCGGCTCGATTCGCAAGTCACTGTGCTGCTCAACCACTTCGACAACCTTGTAGTTCTCAGCGACCTGAACCACGGCACGATCCCCGGCAAGCAGCACAAGGTCCGTCACGTATATGTAGGTCTTTTCCAGCGGCGCACCTTGGAAGCGCACGCTAACGGTGCGAATGCCTTCACGCAGAAGCGCGGCGATGTTCTTGTCCATGTCAGTTTCCGAAGTGGGTATGCAGTCGTTTGTAGATGGCTTGCATCGCGGACTCGTCCAGAGCCACGATATCGTCGTCGTCCATGTCATCCCGATTGACCGGCTTCTGTCGCAGCACGAGCAACGGCGTACCGTCGCGGCGCTCCATCAGCGTTGCCGTCGTCGGGGATGTAGTGGTCCCTGCCCCGTTCACCAAGGACGGGGCGTTGTAGATTTCAGTGGGTCGCAATCGGATTACTCCGGGTCATTGAACTGCGATTTACCTGCGTCGAAGTACACCTCGCGCCGAGGGTCGCCTGCCGCGCCGTCGCGTCGCTTCTTGTTCTTCGGGAGGGAAAGGAACCGCGTGTTCTGAAGGGTGGGGTCGCTGGAGCGGCCTAGCATCAGAATGAAGTCGGCAGCACCGGCTTTACCGGTCTGGCTGTTCGCCAGCATGTTCTGCTTCGGGAAGCACTCGCCTTCGGCGGTTCCATTCAACTGCGACGTGGCGAGCACGGCACAGTCGTACTTCACTGCCCAAATTCGGGCGCGCTGGTACATCGCCTCAAGCAACTGGTCGGTTCGCGTACCGCCGTTGGCCGCGCCTTGATCCATCGACACGTTGTCCAGCATGTCCACGACTACGACAGCGGGCTTCACGTCGCGCACAATGTCCTCAAGCTGGCTCACCGTGAAGTCGTGCACGTCGAACACGTAGAACAGGTCGCGCCCGCCCTGCGCTTGAACGTACCGCTCGTAGATCGAACCGTCTTGTGACCATCGGACGAGTTCCGAAGTCGTGGCCTTGAGCATCGCGTTATAGAAGCGCTGCTTGATCTTCCGTCCCGGTCCCTCGTTGTTCAGCACGATGATCGTTCGACCTTGGCCGGGAAATAGCTGCTCTACCTGCGGCGCGAACGCTGCGAGCAGACAGGCGATCAAGCTGGTCTTCCCGCTATCGACACGGGCCGCGATGATCCCGAAGTCCCCGGAACGCAGTGGCTTCATCGAAGCGTCGATGCATGCGATGCCGTAGTGAAACCCGGTGTCGTTCGCCTCGGCCAACAGAATGTCTTCGATGCGATCCTTCACCTTCGGGTGCTCTACGGTGCGCTGCACGATGCTCTCGTGCCGCTCCGCAACGGCGCGCAGTGCTGCCGTCAGGTCAACTTCACCGGCCTCGTACCCGTCGATCAATGCGGCCAGCCGGTTCGATGTAGCTACCTCTGCGAGCCGGTTGCGGATACCGTCCGTTGAACCGGGCGGTGCAGGCTCCGCAGCTTCTCGCAACGTCGCGCCGTACAGCGCAAGCTGTTCCTCGTTGAGCTTCGGGTGACGCAGCGCGAAGAACGTCTGGAACGCTGCCGTGTCGATCTTCGTAGCGGTCGGATGCTCCGCGAAGTACGCGCCGTAATCCGCTAGAACGGTCTTCGTCTTGATATCGATGCCCTTGTCGGGTATCGCTCTGTGTAGCTGGTCGTACTCCTCACGGGTGCGAAGAATACGCAGCAGTGTTACGTCAAGAATCGGCGTATCTCCCTGTCAGAAAGTAGCTTCGGGTCAGCACGCGATAAGACGTATCGGGCATTGACACCGTAGCCGGTGAGTTGCTTGACGATGGCCCGCGCAGCGATGACGCCGGGCCGCTTGCCTGCGGGGTACTGCCAGTCAGGGTCTAGCCACACGAGCACCGGCCCTCCCCGGCTGACGATCTGAACCGCGACCGGCTCGGGCAGCTTCGTGCCGAGTAACGACCACGCCTCCGTGTGCTTCCCGACGCGGAAGGCCGACAGAATGTCTTCAGTCAGCACGAGCACCCGGCCCGTGCCGTACTTGGCGACGAGGCGGCTACGGTCTACGTTTGGATTCACGTACTTCGGTCGCGGGTCGTCGGGCTTCCAGCCCATCGCCCTGCCCTGCCAGTACACAACCCGCTCGCCATCAAGCACCGGCAGCACCACGCGACCAGACGGCTCGTGGAAATACGCACCGACGCGCTCAATCTCCGGTCTGCCCAGCGCGGCCTTGTACAGCCAGACGCGTGCCTCCTCGGGCCATGAGTCGATATCGAAGTTGGTTGGTACTGGCAGAGTGACGCTTGAGGCCAGCGCCTCATCGGCTTCGCGCTCGCTTTTGCGGCGAGCAAGCCATTCACCGAGCGTTTCCGTCGGCTTGTCCACGATTCCCGGCTCACCACAGCGGAAGCAATACGCGCTCCAGCGGTGCGCCTCGTGGCGGATGGAAAGTACGCGTCCGGGGCCGCAGGCATGCCCTACACGGGCTGACCGGCCTTCGTCTAGCTCCTGTGCCTTAGCGAGCCAGTCGGACGGCGGAAGCAATCAAAGTGCTCGCGGCTGAATGGCCCACACCTTGACCAGACGCGCATGCGCCTTCTCACGGCCCGCTTTCATCGTATGGCCCGTGTCTCGAAGGAATCCGAGACGTGCCGCAGAGCGCGGCAGCGATCCCCACGCATTCGCGCTTTCCGGTTCGTCCACACGCCCGGCGGCACGGAATTCATCCAGAGTCACACGAGTGACGCCGCGCTTGTAGCTCTCCATGCAGAACAGCTTCAGCGCTGCAATGGCGCGGGCCGCCCACTCGGAACCGGCACGGCGTGCCGCTGCTGCTTGACCACGAGCCTTGCGGGCTTCGCCGCTCGTCGCGGTAGGCGTAATGCGTTCGAATCGGCAATGAAGCCAAAGCGCATTGACCCCCTCAACACGCACAAGGTCTCGGCTGACTGCTTCTACCTTGTAAACATCGCCAGCCTCCAGTTTGTTCCCGTACAACGACGCACTGGACACGCAGCGTACCGTGTCGCCCTTTTTGAACTTGGACGGCGGGGGCGGCGAGTACGACTCATCGGCCAATTCGAAGCGACTGGCGTAGTAGTCGGTTCTGCCGGTCTCCAGAAGCTGAACGTAGATGCCGGTCTGTCCGGCGATGGTATAGACTGCCCCACGCTTCAGGCGGACGCTCTCACTCACACAACGAACGCGATCACCGATTTTGAATTGCTTCGTCATCAGAGCACCCCGCCGATCAGCTTGGCTTCAGCCTGTGCGGCCTGCTTCACGTCACGCGCCGCGACGCGGGCCTTGGCGGCAGTGATATCGGCATCGAAGGCGGCATCGGTGGCCGCGTTAGCGACGCTGTAGGCGATATCGGCTTCCGTAGTGCGTACGCGGGCTTTCGCCTCGGCAGCGGCTACCGTGAGGCGCAGCGACTTGATATGCAGGGAAACGGCGAACTGGTGGACGGCACGCGTAGCGCGGGCCAGATGCTTCGAGAATTTCATGTGGATTCCTTTCAGAGTGCGCACACCTTGGATGCGCGCTTTTGGGTCGGTGAGTTTCGCTAGTTACTGCTCACTACGAGAAGCCGCGCTGCTTCTCCTCTTATGCAACCTATTCGGCTGCGCCGGTTATTCCGCGTACTCCAGCGGCAGCGTAGCGAGAGCTTTGGGGGCCGCATCGCCGTAGCGTCGCGCTTCTGCCTCTGTGTCATAGGCACGCAGGCTACCGACCTCAACCCACTCCCCGACCCGGTACAGGTTCACCCACACCGTGCGCTTGGTCGGGGCCATGAACAGGTCGCGCCGGTTTTCCTCGCCGCTAAGAAAAGCCCCGTTGTCGCAGAAGTGCATCGTGTGGCGCTCACCGGTAACATGCGCAAGCACGCGGAACGTTTGCGGCTCCTCCGGCACGTAAGCGACGAACCGCGCAGCGCGGCCGTCACGGGTAATCAGGGCTGCACCGGCCTTGGCGGCTTCGAGGTCGAACGGCTTGTACTTCGGTTGGGCTTGCGTCATTGCGTCTTCTCCTTCGGTTGCTTCGGGGTATGGGTGACGGTGCGGGCGTACTCGAATACGGTTTCGATCACGACCCAACCAGTGGTGTCTTTGCGGGACGGGTACAAGAATGGATACCCACCGCGATTCAGGCAGGTAGTCGCCGGGGCTTTGTTGTTGTAGAAGCGGGAGACGCGCTTACCTTCGGCGTCTTCCACGTGAAAGCGACTGAGAACCATCGCGCCCACGGTTACGCGCCCCCTTCCAGACCGATGCGGCTGGCGAGCATGCGGCCCAGCAGGTGCTGCACGTAGGCCGCGTGGGACGGGAAGCCGATGGCGCGGGCTGCGCGGTTCTTCTTGCGCGTGTACTGTCGGCCGGGGCGGGTGCCGCCTACCGAATTGAGGGTACGGACAATATGCATAGAACTCCTAATTAAATTGATGGGACGTGTTCCGAAATTCTGTACTGCGTTGGCTACTTCACCGCCCTGTTACGTCGAATCAAGACCGATGTGCGAATCGGGGAGACAAGGCCGGAAATACACGCTGCAACTACCTTGCCGTTGTGTGTGACGATGCGAACTCGTGGCGTCATTTTCCGGGCGTGAGGTTGACGGACTTGGCGAATGCCGACGCCATTGCAGACTGCTCGATAAAGCGCGGGGAGCGGCGAGTAACCGACGTGATGACTGCGGAACCGACGTTGCGGGCGGGCTTACCTTGGTACGGACGCTGCTTCGTGCTGTGTTGCATTGCTTCTCCTGTGGATTGAATTTAGTTCAAGCGGCTGCGAGGCATTCGAACGCCTGCGCCAATTTGGTAATGCCTTTCTGCGAAATACGGACTTGCGTTCTGCCTCGCCCCTCCAGCCGCACAGGAATCTCCCTCTGCGTCAGCAACCCCGAAGTGATGCGCTCCTGATTCGCACGCCACTCGTCACCGTGCGGGTATATCCAGCCCTGAGACTCTAGGTACGCCGTCAATTCAAGCGGGCGCACAACCAACACGTTTGCTGCATCGCGGATGCACAACGTCCCCGTCGTGTCCGCAAGCCGCGTGAACGCCCGCAGCATGTGCGTTTGCTGTGGGCCTATCGCTTCGCCTTGCTCGGCACGTTCACGGAACCTCATAAAGCCACCGCCTACGCGACCGGAGTCGCTATGTACAAGCTGCATCTGCTCTCCTTCGTTGATTGACTTACCTACTCACTCGCAGGGCAAGTCGATTCTCGGCTACCTTGTAAGCCGCTACTAGGTGATCTTTCTCTAGAAGTTGTGTTAGAGAAACTCCCTCACGCGAGACATGCGGCGTCACGCGAATCCGCATCAGCAATTGCGCGGAACAGGGCGTACGAAGCGTCATGACTAAAATGAAAGGTTGCGCATCGCACGGAATGGGTGGTGGTCTTGCGGTAGACCTCGAACCGCCCCACCCCCTTGCAGTGAACCCAATGGGTCGCGTTCTCGTGCACGATGTCTGCTTCTTCACGCATGACCACACCCCGCCTTTGCCACCGCGAGACGGCCCGCGAGGAAGTCATCAACGTCCTGCCGCACCTCGGCAAGAGTGCCCCAACGGGTACGCCCGCCTACCCGCACGCTGTAGCTGATTGCGCACCGCCCCTTTGCGATTCGGAAGCCTTTGTATGTGCTGAACATTGCGGCCCCTTAGTAGTCAAGCAGGCCAGCCAACGCGGCACGGTTTGCCGCGACGTACTCGACAATGCGGATACGTTCTCGCGGATGCAAAACGACGGGAGCAAGGTTGAAAAACTCCCCGATCAGATCGACGCGGTGCCCTTCGGCTTTCTCGCGGCTGTCGAAGGTCTTTCCTCGCGTCACGTACACGGTCTTTTCGTGGATCATGATGCCCCCCTTACATGCCAACCATCGCAGCACGGATGCTGCTGACGCTGTACGGCGCACCGTCCGGTGTGGTGTGGACGCCGTTGTCGTTCAGATGGGCCAGTAACGAGGCGGCTGCTACCTGCTTGTTCTCCGAGTCACGCACCAACTCTTGCGCGACCCTGTACAGCCCCTCGTCATTGTTGATCCACAGGGACACGTTCCAGTGATTCCAATTCTTGTGGCCGTTGTAACCTTTGCTTCCGCTCATGGTCGAATCTCCTATACGTAGGAATACTAAATTTATAAATGACAGATATCCCGGAATCCCGGGTGAATCGAGATAGAGGCACTGGATGCACCAATGCGCCGTTCCAATGTTTCTATCTCGTGGCACTGAGCAATACTCGAAGGAAACCGCCCAATGCCGCGCCACGTGCCGGTGCTACCGGCTGTCTCGTGTCCCGTGGTGGACATACGGTTACTAGCCCGTGGCCCGCAGGCCGGTGAGCGTTCACGCACCGAATTGTTAAAGAACCGTCCCGAGAACCCCGGTCGCACTGCCGGGCGGGTGCTGCTGTGTTGCTGGTGCCGAACTAGCTTTTGCTTGTTGCTGCACCGTGAGACGAACTTTAAACAAGCAAATGCTAACCATCAAATACTGATTTTTAATCACCAAATGATGGCGATAGGGAAAAATTATCAAATGCTGGTAGCATCCACTCACCGCGCCCAGCATATGCATGTATACTTTGCGTCACGACCAACTCACAGATAGACGACGACCATGAGCGAAACTCAAACGGCGGCTGCGTTCATAGAGCGCCTGTTCACGGCCATCGGGCATGACAACCTGTATAGCTGGGGACGGAAGGTGGGCATAACCGAAGGGACGATGCAGACCATCAAGCGAGGAAGCATCCCGAAGGCGGACGGCCTACTCGCAATCAGCAAAGCAACGGGGAAAACGGTTGACTGGCTATTAGGTGCCGACAGCGAGCAAGGAAATGCTAACTACAGCACGCGCCATTCAGCAGATACCACGCCAGCAAATACTGACGAGTTCGTTTACATCCCGCGTTACGATGCTTGCGCATCAGCGGGTACGGGCTACTGGCTGGGAGACGAGGCGCAAGCCCGGTTCACGATGGCATTCCGCCGTCATTGGGTGGAGAACTACTTGCGAGCAAGGCCGGAGGATTTGAGCGTCCTTCGCGTTAAGGGCGACTCTATGGAGGATGTTCTTTTCGACGGGGACAACATCCTGATTAACCGAGCCGATACAGCCGCCACCGATGGGATATTTTTGATTACGGTGGACGGTGAACTACTCGTGAAGCGTCTGCAACGCCTTCCGGGCGGTAGGCTGCAAGTTATATCCGACAACCCCGATTACCCGCCATTCGAAGTCCCCGTTAAGGAAGACGACGACCAGCGGGCCGGGTTTAACGTCGTTGGCCGCGTTGTCTGGTTCGGTCGGCAGTTGTGAGCTAAAGATCAGTCCCGCCCCTCCGACTCCAGTCTAGACACCGCTCGCTTCACACGCCCATTAGCGATACGAACACCGCCCCTCGCTACATGAGCGATACGGATGCGGTTTTGGTAAACAGCCCGGACCACCCGGTAACACGCAGACACCGCTACGTAGAGCAAGAACATCACCGTAAAGTGAAAGAAAGGAACTGCGATAATGTCTATCGGCTTGTTAAAGTAGGTGGGCGGAATGACCACACGGGCCAACCCCCAAACCCCGGACATGAGGCCCACACCAAAGGCACGCCACGCGGTGGTAGCCCACCGATTACCGGTGTCACCGGAAGGCACCTCAGAATGCGCTTCCTGTTCATTCTGCCCCATCCCCATACAGTGACCTCCCCTCGCTGATCTTATATACCGGCTCCTGTACCGGCCCGCCCTCGGCGGCCTGTCATTATATCCGTACGGAGTGCTTACTACGCAGTGGCTCCCCGTGCCCTGCATCTGTCAGGCTCGTCTCATACCAGCACCTGTGATTCTTGGTAGGTCGCTCTCCCCCGCCCGGTTCCCTGTACCCGCTGCCCTGTGTTCGGTCATGTGTTGCTGACCTGTGACGTATTCCTGTGTGGTGTCCTGTTCACCTCATCCTATCCCGGCGTCCTGTCCCCGCTCCCTGTCTATGTTTCCCTGACCGGCCTAGCTGCGCTGGCCTTCGCATCCGCTCGTCAGGCCGACAGATACCGGTCATGGTTTCTGTGTCTTTCTAGGGAACCGAAATAGGAACGGCACCAATCAACCGCGTCCTGTCCCCGCCCAACGCACCCGCCCAGCCGGAAAAGAAGAAACAGATGCCGCACTCGCACGCACGCGTTCAATGCGACGGAACCACAGACGCGAGCCTACCGCTCGCCCGGATACAGGCGGATAGACGTGCGTACAGCCCGCACAATGGCCCGGCACTGGCCCGGTAATGCCAACTTACACCCAGCAACCGGTAAACCAGCACAGCCCCTGTAAGCGGCCCGTGTCCCGGATTGTCTCGCCCAGCTAGTACAGCCCCACTCCCCGCCCCGTCAGCCGGTCATGGTCGCCGGTTCCGGCCCCTGCCTTTGCAGGGCAGTCACAGCCCCGTCAGCCATCCCCGCACCCGCTCCCCGGCACCGTCCCCCGGCCAGAAACCGGACAGTCATCCAGCCGACCCCGGCATGGGGGAAACCGACTCGTGGCGAGCGGCGCAATCCCCGCAGAAAATCGCAGCAAAATTTGGTCCGGTTCAGATACGATTCAGCCTACTCAGTCACCAACAAGATCTGCCGATGGTAACGACTAGCAGTCTCATTGAATTCCTGAACAAGTGGCAAACGCTGCTCGGCTCCCTCATCGGGTCGCTTGTAGCCATCGTCGTAGCCCTCATTGTCGCCGACCGCGCCCCAAGAGCGCACTCTCATTTGATCAGGGCCATCGCGGTATCATCCGACAAAACTGTACGGGGGCGCGAGTGAATATGGGTCAGATAGTCGATGCGGTATTGAAGGCGTTCGATAAATTATCCAAAGCAAACATCGCAACGTTCGGAGTATTCATAGCGAGCGTTGCCGCACTCAATCTACCCCGCATAGCCCAATTATTCGGGTCGGACGTTGGCGCGGGCGTACCCGTTGAATGGCGTTGGATTGCGTGGCTGGTCGCGGTCTTTTCAGTCACGGTGCTAGTGTGCGACATAGCTGCACGGGGATGGCGACTAGGTGCTACTGCGGCCGCAAAGACGATCCACTCGATAAAGTGGTCGCCACGATTCACTCCCCTGACGGGGAGCGAGGAATGGATTTTTGAATCGTGGACCCCGAGTTTACCGCCTATGACCATAGGCCGAATTGAGGAGGTGGTTGGCCCGTTCATTAAAAGCGTCGACCTCCATAAAACAATGGAGACCTTGATTGAGCGGGGGTACTTCTCCCGATCAACAGCCGGGTATATTAGTCTAACGAAAGCCGGTCTGGATGAGCTATACCGTCGCAAATTGACCTCGAAGAAAGAGTCGCCTTGAAGTGCTACGAGCCACGAGATACCGAGAGACAATTCTGTTGACTACAGAAAAAGGCATAGGTACAGTTTGCCGAGTCGCACAGGGGCGACGGCAGGGGTCATAATTTTGAGACTTGCCGAGCCAATAGTGAGACAAGCCACCGGGATTTGCGCGGATTTGCACCGATGTTAGCAACCCAGCGGTAGAGCAGGAGCGGCTGCGCGGAGCGTGGACGCGAAGGGGGCCTTCACACGGCAGGGGTCACAGGTTCAATCCCTGTACCACCCACCAGATTCGAAGGGCCGACGACACGTCGGCCCTTTTTGCATTCCGCACGGGAATCTGCAAACTGTCGATGGGCGCATACACGTACCCCCATCATGTCACGTTTGCTACGCGTGCCCGGTCGTTTGAATCCCCTCCCCCACTAACAACCAACCCACGCAACGTTGCAAGCTCCGGTGGTCGCAGAGGCCGACCGCGCCTGAAGATGATGCCTTCCGAGGCCGCCGCGTCGGGCGCTGTTCAAGGGCAAACCTCTCCCCGCCAGCCAGCGCGAACTCCGACCGTCACATCGCTGGCGTCGGCGACATCGCTCTCGCCCAGCCAACGGGCAGCGCATCGGCATTTCATATATTTTTACTATTAAATGAAAGTCGCAATCGCAAAAATCATCAGCGCAATCCACTGGAATATCTCGATTTGCCGAACGTCCACCCCTGCCTGCGGGGTTTTCGACGGAGTGATGGGGACTTCCGTGGCAGTCTTATATAAGACCCAAGCATTCACATTACGAAAAGGCATTTCAGTTTTGCCCCTGACCCGTGTCACAATCAGAGAAAATTTGTCATGGCTAGCGGACTGTCACCCCAGTCGGCGGCGTTCCCCCACCTTTTCCTGATTCTTGAATCCGAGACCAGCGATGAGTACGCAGCAACCCAGCATCATCTACACCCTGACCGACGAAGCACCGCTTCTGGCCACCAGTTCCTTCCTCCCGATCATCCGCACGTTCACCGCTCCGGCGGGCGTGGCGATCGAGACGAGCGACATCTCGGTCGCGGGCCGTATCCTCGGCGAATTCCCCGAATTCCTGACCGAAGAGCAGCGCGTGCCGGACAACCTGGCCGAACTCGGTCGCCTGACGCAGGACCCGAACACGAACATCATCAAGCTGCCGAACATCAGCGCTTCGGTGTTCCAGCTCCAGAGCGCGATCAAGGAACTCCAGTCGAAGGGCTACAAGGTCCCCGATTACCCGGAAGATCCGAAGACCGACGAAGAGAAGGCCATCCAGAAGCGCTACTCGAAGTGCCTCGGTTCGGCCGTGAACCCTGTCCTGCGCGAAGGCAACTCGGATCGCCGCGCGCCGCTCGCCGTCAAGAACTACGCCAGGAAGCACCCGCACAGCATGGGTGAGTGGAGCATGGCGTCGCGCACGCACGTCGCGCACATGAAGCATGGCGACTTCTACCACGGCGAAAAGTCGATGACGATCGACAAGGCCCGCGACGTGAAGATGGAACTCGTCACCAACAGCGGCAAGACGATTGTTCTGAAGCCGAAGGTCTCGCTGCTCGACGGCGAAATCATCGACAGCATGTTCATGAGCAAGAAGGCGCTGTGCGACTTCTACGAGGAACAGATGGAAGACGCCCGCAAGACCGGCGTCATGTTCTCGCTGCACGTGAAAGCGACCATGATGAAGGTCTCGCACCCGATCGTGTTCGGCCACGCCGTGAAGATCTTCTACAAGGAAGCCTTCGAAAAGCACGGCAAGCTGTTCGACGAACTGGGTGTGAACGTCAACAACGGTCTCGTGAACCTGTACGAGAAGATCGAAGCGCTGCCGAGCACGCAGCGTGAAGAGATCATCCGCGATCTGCACGCCTGCCATGAACACCGCCCGGAACTGGCGATGGTCGACTCGGCCAAGGGGATCTCGAACCTGCACGCGCCGAACGACGTGATCGTCGACGCATCGATGCCCGCCATGATCCGAATCGGCGGCAAGATGTGGGGCGCCGATGGCCGTCCGAAGGACACGAAGGCCGTGATTCCGGAAAGCACGTTCGCCCGCATCTATCAGGAAATCATCAACTTCTGCAAAACGAACGGCGCATTCGACCCGACCACGATGGGTACGGTACCGAACGTCGGCCTGATGGCGCAGAAAGCAGAAGAGTATGGCTCGCACGACAAGACGTTCGAGATCGCCGAAGACGGCGTGGCGAACATCGTCGACATTGCCACGGGTGAAGTGCTGCTCTCGCAAAACGTGGAAGCCGGCGACATCTGGCGCATGTGCCAGGTCAAGGACGCGCCGATCCGCGACTGGGTGAAGCTCGCCGTGAACCGTGTGCGCAACTCGGGCATGCCGGCCGTGTTCTGGCTCGACCCGTACCGTCCGCACGAAGCCGAACTGATCAAGAAGGTGGAAAAGTACCTGAAGGATCACGACACCAACGGTCTCGACATCCAGATCATGTCGCAGGTGCGCGCCATGCGCTACACGCTCGAGCGCGTGATCCGCGGCCTGGACACGATTTCGGTGACTGGCAACATTCTGCGCGACTACCTGACCGACCTGTTCCCGATCATGGAACTGGGCACCAGCGCCAAGATGCTCTCCATCGTGCCGCTGATGGCCGGTGGCGGTATGTACGAAACGGGCGCCGGCGGTTCGGCACCGAAGCACGTCAAGCAGTTGGTGGAAGAAAACCACCTGCGCTGGGACTCGCTGGGTGAATTCCTGGCACTGGCCGTTTCGCTGGAAGATCTGGGTATCAAGACGGGTAACGAACGCGCCAAGATCCTGGCCAGGACGCTCGACGCCGCAACGGGCAAGCTGCTCGACAACAACAAGGGTCCCTCGCCGAAGACCGGCGAGTTGGACAACCGCGGCAGCCAGTTCTATCTGTCGATGTACTGGGCGCAGGAACTGGCCGGGCAGAAGGACGACGCCGAACTGGCCAAGCTGTTCGCACCGCTCGCCAAGCAACTGACCGAGAACGAGAAGACGATCGTGGGCGAACTCGCCGACGTGCAAGGCAAGCCGACCGACATCGGCGGTTACTACAAGCCGGACTTCGAAAAGCTCGAACAGGTCATGCGCCCGAGCAAGACGTTCAACGCGGCACTGGCGAGCGTCGCAACGGCGTAAGTCGCAGCGACTCGACCCGGGCGGCCTGCAAGGGTTGCCCGACAGTCGGCAGACGGAAAAAAAGCTGGTCCATTCCCATGGACCAGCTTCAGATTGCTGACGAACCCCTCGTTTTTCGGAGCGAGGGGTTTTATCTTTTAGGCAAGGGCGAATGGGCAGCGTAAGGGCGCGCACATTGAGAGACAAGCCCTCAGGACGCTCGTGAGCCACCGAAACGGGCGCCAAAGGGACGAACGCTCGCCTAAACGCGCCCGTAGGCGCGCCACCAGCATCGCAATTTTTTTGATGTTCTGCGCCGCCGCAGCCAACAAGCACTGCTCGGCCACCTTGCGCAGCCCGCGCATGCGCGCATAGCGATGCCCATGCAGTTGCTTGGCATCGGCAAAGCTGCGTTCCACCGTCTCCTTGCGCCGCGCGTAAATGCGTCGCCCCCACTCGCTCAGCCGCCTCGCGTCCACCCGCTGCTTGGCGCGCTCCCAGACGTGGCGCGTCACCACCTTCACCGCGTTGGCACTGTTCGTGCACTGTGCTCGTACCGGGCAGCACCGGCATATCCGAGCATCGGATTTGTATTCTCGATAGCCGAGCCGGTTAGTCGTGCTGTACGGCAGCGCCTGTCCCTGCGGGCACACGTACTCGTTGCGGTACGCGTCGTATTGGAACTGCCGTTTGTAGAACAGCCCCGGCTTGTGGTTCGGCGTGCGATAGCCCATCACCCCGGCAATCTCCCGCTCCTCGAGCCCCTGGCACACCGCCGGCGTGAAGTAGCCAGCATCCAGCCCCACCGCTTCCACCTTGAACTCGAAGCGCTCGCGCTGTCGATCCAGCCGCTCCAGATACGGCTGGCTGTCGTGCACCGAGGCCGGCGTCACATGCGTATCGGTGATGATCGCGTGCTTGGCGTCCACCGTGCGGTGGTCCAGATAGAAGAAGCCCTTCGGCTTGTCGTCCCGCACCATGTAGCCGCTGTCCGGATCGGTCCGGCTAATCTTGGTGTCCTTGCTCGACGGCGGCTCATCGTCGTCCCGATTCAGCGGCTTCTTGCCATGCGCGGCCCGGTCCGCATCCACTGCCGCATTGAGCTTCTCCAGATAGGCCGCAGGCGTCTGTTCCAGCTTTACCACGTCGAACTTGTTCTTGTTCGCGTTGGCCTTCAGGTGCGTGCTGTCGGTGTACAGCACACGGCCATCGACCAGACCACGGCCCATCGCCTGGCGCACGATCTCGTCGAAGATCTCCTGATACACCGTCGTGTCCGTGAAGCGTCGGCGGCGATTCTGTGAGAACGTCGACGCATCCGGCACCTTGTCGGTCAGCCGAAACCGGGCGAACCACCGATAGGCGACGTTGACCTGGACCTCGCGCATCAACTGCCGCTCACTGCGCACTCCAAACAGGTAGCCGATGAACAGCAGCTTGAACATCACCACCGGATCGAGCGCCGGACGACCGTTGTCTGCGCAGTACAGATGCGCGACCTTTTCGCGGATGAATTCGAAATCCACTGCCGCGTCGATCTGGCGCAGCAGGTGGTCCTTCGGCACGAGTTCCTCGAGCGTCACCATCTCGAGTTCGTGCTGCGTGGGCGTCGGGATCTTTAGCATCCTGCTATTAAAAAACAAAACCCTCGCACTTGGCGAGGGTTTGTCAGCAATCTGAAGCTGGTCCATTCCCATGGACCAGCTTTTTTCGTTAACAGCCGCTCACACTGCGCGGAACGATCAGCGGTTGACCTGCTCCTTCGATTGCGTCAATGCCAGCACGGCGCCCAGCGCCAGCGCGGCGGAAACGCAGTACATCCCCGCGTTGGTGCTCTGCGTGACGTCCTTGAGCCAGCCGATGATGAACGGGCTCACGAAGCCTGCGAGGTTACCGATCGAGTTGATCATGCCGATGGCTGCCGCGGCGGAGCCGCCGACGAGCAATGCGCTCGGGTACGTCCAGAACACCGGCATCGTTGCCAGCATGCCGGCCGTGCCGACCGACAGGGCCACCATCGCGAGCGGCACATTGCTGCCCCAGACGGTGCTCAGGTACAGACCGGCGGCGCCGGCGAACGACACCACGGCGAAGTGCCAGCGTCGCTCACGCGTGCGGTCCGAGCTGCGCGCCACACCGATCATGCTGACGACGGCGCAAGCGTAAGGAATCGCGGTCAGCAGCCCCACGTCGAGCGCGCTTTTCACGCCACTGGCCTTGATGAGCGTCGGCAGGTAAAAGCCGATGCCGTAGAGGCCCATCATGCAGCAGAAGTAAATCACCGCCATGAGCCACACGCGGCCGTTCGCGAACACCGACGCAACCGACTGCGGCGCCTTGCCGGCGCTGTCCTGCGCGATGTTGTGTTCGAGCACCGCCTTTTCCTCTTCCGTGAGCCACTTCGCGGCGCGGATGCCGTTCGGCAGGTACATCAGCGTGATCACGCCGAGAATCACCGACGGAATGGCTTCGATGAAGAACAGCCACTGCCAGGCCTTCCAGCCGCCCACGCCGTTGAACGCTTGCAGAATCCAACCCGAGAGCGGGCCGCCGAACACACCTGCGACAGGGATCCCGATCATGAACAACGCGTTCATACGGCCACGGCGCTGTGCCGGGAACCAGTACGTGAGGTACAGCACGATGCCGGGGAAGAAGCCCGCTTCGGCCACACCGAGCAGGAAGCGCACGACATAGAACTGCGTGGGCGTCGTCACGAACAGCGTTGCTGCCGAGAGCACGGCCCAGGAGATCATGATGCGCGCGATCCAGCGGCGCGCACCGACCTTGTGCATGATGATGTTACTCGGCACTTCGAAGAAGAAGTAACCGATGAAGAAGATACCGGCGCCCAGACCGTAGACGGTCTCGCTGAACTGGAGGTCGTTCAGCATTTGCAGCTTGGCGAAGCCAACATTCACGCGGTCCAGATAGGCCGCGACATAACACAGGAAAAGGAACGGCAACAAACGCCAGGTCGCTTTTGCGTAGGCTTGCGCCTCGATCTCGCGCGTGTGCGCGTTGGCTTTGACACCGTTAGCGATAGTACTCATGGTCTCCACTTCGAACCTCGGCTGCCCAGCAGCCTGAATTGACTGCAACGCCGCACCCGGACCACTCGCACCGATCACGCTGCCTTACCTGCTCGACCGCTCTGACGACCTCACGATTCCCGTCGTACGAGAATCGATCCCGCGGGGGTCCGGAGGCATTGTCTCCGGACGTCGCGCCCGGCTCGCAAGCCGTTTCGCGACGTTTCTCACCCTGCCATCCCCTTCTGTTATTGGGAGGCCGACGCGGATTGTAAACCATAGGACACCTCTCAATTTGGAACGCCCACTCAATCTCTAAGCGAATTCTTAAAGCGTCATCTTCGCGAATGTCGTATCGGCGCGACGCAACGCGCCACTGACACGCGCCGCCCGGTGACGCCACGTCAATCGCAGGATGCCGCATGTCACGGCCAGCGCCACGGCTGACACGCACGGACTCACTCGGTGATGTCCGAAAATTTGCGCCGTGCACGGCCGGTGCGCCGCTGACAGGCGCGCCCTTTCGCGCGTAATCTTGACGTTGATCGGCCTCCGGCAGCGTTGCGCAATGACGACCCTTCCGAGCGCCGTCGAGGCCTGACGATGCCGCCGAGGCCGTCGTTGCCCACCTGCCCGTGTCGACGGCGGGGCCATCACACCCTCCGCCATTTGCCAACCGCCGAATGCCTACCGTCATGTCGTCCCACGCTCCGCTCTCGCTTCGCGCACCCGCCACTATTTCGCTGGTCAGCGTCTTTCCCGCAGGGGACAACGGCGGCAACCCCGCCCCCATCGTGCTCGATGCCGATGCGATGACATCCGGGGAGATGCGGGCCGTCGCCGCCCATTACGGCCACGAAAGCGCCTTCGTCATGAACGCGCGAGCCCCGGAGAACGCCTGGCGTTTTCGCTTCTTCGTTCCGAATCACGAAATGGAGATGTGCGGACACGCCACGCTGGGGGCGTTATGGGTCCTGCGTCGTGGGGGACGATGGGACGGCAGCCCCGTCACCATCGAGACACTGAGCGGACGCGTTCAGGGGCGTCTCGCAGCCGATGGCGAGCACATCGAAGTGAGCCAGCCCGCCGGGCGCACCGAACCGGTCGTCGATGCCAGCGCGATTGCGGCCATCTGCGCCACGTTGCGCATCGCGCCGGACGACATCGCGCTCGAAGGCGTCTGCAACGCGGCAACCAGCCGGGTGAAGACACTCGTGCCGCTGCGCAGCATCGCGCAATTGCAGGCGCTCTGCCCCGACTTCACGACGCTGCTCGCCACGTGCGACGCCATCGGTTCGACCGGGCTTTACCCTTGCGCCCGCGAAGCGGTAGAAGACGGGCACGCGTTGCCGGTGTTGCAAGCGCGTCAGTTCCCGCGCTCGTCCGGCTATCCCGAGGACGCGGCGACAGGCATTGCCGCCGCCGCACTGCTCTACGGTGCACGCCGTTATGGCTGGCTCGCGCCGGGCGAGCGCGGCGTGGTCGTGCGTCAGGGCGTGGCGATGGGACGGCCGTCCGCCATCACCGTGACGCTGCGCGACGCGCTCGACGCGAGTGCCGGTTGCTGGATCAGCGGTGACGTGCACGCAATATGACAACCACCATCACGCCGACGACTGCCGCAAGCGCACCGCACAGAAACACGGCACGGTAACCGAACGGGTTCGCCACCGCCCCGGCGAGCGGGCCGGTCGTGAGAATCGCGACGTCCTGGAACGCGGCGTAAGTTCCCAGACTTGTGCCACGGCTCGCCGCCGGCGCGCGCTTGACCACTTCGATGCCCAGCGATGGAAAGATCAGCGACGCGCCCGCACCGGCGAGCGCCGTGCCCAGCAACGCGAGCCACGCGAGCGGCGCCTGCCAGACAATCAGCAGACCGATGGCCTCCACCGCGAGCGACGCCTGCGCGACACGCAGATTGCCGAAGCGCTCGGGCCAGCGTCCGCCGATCAGACGCATGAGCACGAACGCCGCACCGAATGCGGACAGCGCAATGGCCGCCCCCGGCCAGCGCGACGCTTCGAAGTACAACACCACGAATGCACCGACCACCGCGAAGCCAACGCCCTGCAACGCCAGCGCCAGTCCGGGCATGAACACGATGCGCAGCACCTGCGAATACGGCAGCGCACCACCCGCATGGTGCGCGGGCGCGACCGCTGCGATCCGCGAGATGACCGCCCAGCCGGCCAGCGGCAGCAGGCAGATCGCGATGGCGACACCGCTGAGTGCCGTCGCACCGTACAACGTCAACCCGAGCGGCGCGCCGACGGCGAAGCCGCCGAAAACGGCCGCGCCGGTCCACGACATCACACGCCCCGATTGCGGCGCACCGAGACTGCCGATGGCCCACGTGAGAGTACCGGTAATGCACAGGCTCTCCCCCACGCCGAGCAGCAGACGCGCGAGCGTGAGCACCGCCAGCCGGGGCTCCGGCGCGATCGGCAACAATCCGGGCGCGAGCAGCGCGACGCCCGAGAGCGCGACGAACCGCAAACCGCGCATCAGCGCGACGCGCGCGCCGCGCTGATCGGCGGTGCGCCCGGCGAACTTGCGGGTGAGCACCGTGGCGAGCGACTGTACGCCCACGGCAAAACCGACGACGACGTTGTGATAGCCGAGTGTGTCATGCACGAACAGCGGCACCACCGAGAGGGACATGCCGATGGTCAGGCACGCGAGAAAAACGTTCAGCGAGAAGCGCACCAGCAACGCCGTAGCGTTGGCAGGCGCCGGGGTTGCGGCCGTCTGACGGGCCGATGCAGCGGAGGACGACATGCGAAAAGACTCCAAAGGTTGCCGGGCAACGCTGGACGAATGGCGGACACGCAAAAACGCGGACATGCCAGACGCAGGACGACGGACGCCAGCCGGCGGACGAACAACCGCAACGGGGCATCGGATCGGTACAGGCAAATCGGGAAGAGACGGCGCTTGTGGCGCTCAGGGAACCCGGACAGCGCTGAATGGGCTGACCGGCCGTTCACCGACAAACGCACGCCCCTCGACCGACGTGCCGGTCTGACCGGCCGCTGTCGCGGAGAATGCGTTGAATGACGTGAACGCTTACGTGACATCGACGATGGTTTGCCGAAGTCAGAAATCTGTGGCCATTCTAGCCACGCATATTGCGTTGCGCAAGCGGCAAGGATCCGGCGAAGAAGCGGCAAGGAAGCGGCAAGGAAGCGGCGGGGATGAGGCGCATCGGAGCGACGGCGTCGCTGCACTGCGACGCTGCGGCACGAGACAGGCTGCTCGCCGACGGTGTCCCGATCAGTCGATCGGATCCGTTCCCCTGGCCCGATGGGTGCTGGCCTTGACCGTCTGCTGCAACGCGCTGTAGCGGCGCAACGCCTCTTCCATGACGGAGATGCGCACGCTGCCGGCCGCGCCGTCGGCCAGCAACTTGGCCTTGAGTCCGCCGTAGGCGGCTTCCATGGACGCCGCGTGCGTACCGAGCGATTCGCCGCCATCCGCAGGCAACGTGTCGCTCTCTACGTGGTCCAGCAATGCGGTCGACTCGCGCAGGAACGCGGTGTAGACATCGGCCTGCCCCGTTGCCGTAGTCGTCCGATCGTGCAACGCCGCCGCCGCAACCGCCTGCTCGGCTGCGCTCTCGTAGTAGCGCAAGGTCCTCAGTGTGTCCGCCAGCTGCTCCGCGGCGACGGCCTCCATTGCCACCCGGCTCATTCGCTCCGCGAACGACTGGCAGACGCTCGCCAGTCGCGTCACCGACGCATGTTCCTGCCCCAGCACCCCAGGGCTCGCCGCCGCGAGCGCACCGCGCACCATGTGCCGGGTCATCGCGCCCAGTCGCTCAACCTCGCGCCTGAGGGCGTCCACGGCGAGTTGGGGCACCTGCAGAACGTTGTCGTCGAGGAACTGCGGCGCGCCTTCGTCCTCCTCGCGAGTACGGAAGCGTCGTTGCAGCCAGTGCAGCAACGGCGTGGCGAGCGGAATCATCAGCAGTACGCCAAGCACGTTGAACGTGGTATGGAAGATGGCGAGCTGGATGGCAGGATCGACTGCGTACCCTGCCCACGACAGGCCAATGGCGATCGCGCGGATCATCCACGGCAACAGCAGCAAGGCGAGCACGGCGGCGACCACGTTGAAAGCGACGTGCGCCATCGAGGCACGGCGCGCATTGGGCGTCGCGCCGACGGCGGCGATCACTGCCGTGACGGTGGTGCCCACATTCGCCCCGATCACGACGGCCGCCGCGCCCTGCGCGCTCAACAGGCCGTTCTGCGCCGCCGTCAGCGTGATCGCCATCGCCGCGGCCGAGGACTGCACGATACAGGTGAGCACGAACCCGACGATCACTTGCAGCAGCACGTCGAGCGGCCCATCGCCGTCGGGCAGGCGAATCATGCCGGCCATGTCGACGAAGGCCGATTGCAGCAGCGAGATGCCGAAGAAGAGCAGGCCGAAGCCCGCGAGCGCGTTGCCGATGGCGCCACGTCGCGACGCCGCGCCGCTCAGCCGCATGGCCACGCCGATGGCGATCATCGGCAGGGCGAAGGCGTCGATATTGAGCTTGAGGCCGATGACAGCGACGATCCAGCCCATCATGGTGGAGCCGAGGTTGGAGCCGAACATCAGCCATAGCGCCCCGCCGAGCTTGAGCAATCCCGCGTTGACGAAACCGATGGTCGCAATCGTCACGACGGACGAGCTTTGCGTGATGGCCGTGACGAGCACGCCCGAAGCGAAGGCCTGCCAGCGCGTGCGCGTCGCTCCGGAGAGAATGCGCGCGAGCGCCGGGCCGGCAGCGAGCTTGAGGCCGTCGGTCATCATCGCCATGCCGATGAGGAAGATACCGACACCGCCCGCCAGAATACTGACCGCCTTGATGATTTCAGCCATGCAACGCGTTCCCGAATAAAGGAGTTCAAGCGATGGAGCGTCAGACGTCGGCGCGCAACAGCCCCCAGCATAACCGGTAAAGCTCGTCCTCGAATTCCGGAGTGCCAAGCAATGGGGAGTCTTCGAGCACCGCCGAGCGAAGCGTACCCATGACGGCGCGCGTGAGAACGAACACGGTGGCGGCCGTGGGCTTTCGCATCTCCGGCGCGGCGCGGCGCGACATGGCGATGGCGATGTGTTCGGCCGCCTCGCGCATCGCCTGCATGACATTCTCGTGGTGATCCAGTTGCCACGCCATCTTGATGAGCGAGCGCTTCACGCGCCCGCCCGAACCGAAGGCCTCGATCAGCAACCGGATACGCTCGCGAATCACGCGTTCGGGGTCGTCGCCCTGCGCGGCCGCCTGGGCAAGACGCTCGTTCTGCTCGTCCATCACACGGCGACGCTCGCGCGCAATCATCGCCAGCAGGATCGCCTCTTTGGTCGGAAAGTACTGATACAGCGTACCGATGGAAAACCCGGCCTTTCTGGCGATGCGATTCGTGGTGAGCGCCGCTTCGCCTTCTTCGTCGAGAATCTGAGCAGTGGCCTCGAAAATGGTCTCGACAGTGTGTTGCGCGCGCGCCTGCATCGGCCGCTTACGCATGGTCGACGCGGCATTCGGGGTAGTGGGCGGCTTGGATGCTGGCATAACGGAAAACCTGAGCGGGAAGCGAGTTGCGGGCAAGCGTCTGAAAAATGAATGATGCTCACATTCAAGACGAAATTCAAGAGACGGCGTCATTGCGTCACATTGAAGAGAGGTCCGCCATCATGAGCAACGACATTTCGGCCCTGACCGTACGCAAGCTGACCGTCGATCTGGCGAGCGGCTTCGATCGTCACTGGCATAGCGGCTGCGCTTACCGCACGATGTATTACAACGCCCTGTCGATGAGTTTTCCGGTCGGCGAGCAATCGTTCATCGACTCGGTACGCGACACGATGGATCGTTTGCCTGACGACGCGCGCTACGACAAGCTGCGTGCCGACATCGCGCAGTTCATCGGGCAGGAGGCGACCCACCGCCATCTGCACGGGCAGTACAACGCCCAGCTCGCCCGGCAAGGTCTCGTGAACCATTGGGAAAACTGGGCCACGCGGCGCATCCGGTTCGCGCGCCGCCGCCGTTTCTCGCCGATGTACATGCTGGCGATTACCGCCGCCTACGAACATTGCACGGCGGTGTTCGGCGACGGTGCGCTGCGTTACGAGGGCTGGCTCGCGAAGGCCGAGCCGAAGATGCGCCTGATGTGGCGCTGGCATGCCGCCGAGGAAACCGAGCACAAGGCCGTGGCGTTCGATCTGTATCGCGCACTGGGCGGCAGCGAGCGGCAGCGCGTGCTGTCGTTCGTCTACGTGCTGTTCATGTTCGGACTCGAAAGCCATGCGCAGACGATCAATAACCTCTGGCACGACGGCACGCTCTTCAAGCCGCGCACCTGGTTGGGATTCGTCTCGATGTTCTTCGGACGCGACGCGCTGGTGTGGCGCACCACCGGACCGATGCTCAAGTACCTGCTGCCCTCCTTCCATCCGAATCGCCACGGCGATCCGAAGTTGGCCGAACGCTGGCTCGAAGCCCATAACGCAAGCTGGCGCGCCGTTCGCTGACTGGCCGTTGGCGCAACCGCCGCCGGGACGCACCTCGCACGCCGCAGGCGATCGTTGCCGGCGGCGTTTTCGCGTCTGCCCCGCCCGCTTTCGTCTCCCCGTAAATTGCGCTACGCAAGAGCAAAACCGCCCGTGTTAACCCGCGAAGTGTGACGGTAACAACGGAATACCGAGTATCAACGCCGCGTGATATTTCGCGTGAGGCAAGTTGATAATAATGATCACGCCTCAATGCAGCACCGATAACCGCGCGATGCGAAGTCAGTGTGTCAATGACTCAGGCGTGCCCCCTTGCACTGTTCGGTGAAAAGAGAAGTTCAGAGGCACGCACAGACTAAAACGAGACGGAGACACATTCATGAGCAAGGCAGCAGGTTGGCTGCGGGGCGCGCTCGCCCTCGCGGTTTGCGGCGCGGCGGGCGTCGCCAACGCACAATCGAACGTATCCCTTTACGGCCAGGTCGACGCCTGGGTCGGCGCGGCCAAGGCCCCCGGGGGCGAGCGCGCGTGGACGCAGGGCGGCGGCGGCATGTCGACCTCGTACTGGGGAATGAAGGGATCGGAGGATCTCGGCGACGGCCTCAAGGCAATCTTCACGCTGGAAGACTTTTTCCTCCCGCAAAACGGGCACTACGGCCGATTCACCGGCGACAGCTTCTTCTCGCGCAACGCGTATGTCGGTCTGCAATCGAATACGCTCGGCACGGTCACGATGGGCCGGCTTACCACGTCGTACTTCGTCTCGACGATTCTCTTCAACCCGTTCATCGACTCCTACACGTTCAGTCCGATGGTGTATCACACGTTCCTCGGCCTCGCGGGTCAGGGGATCGTGGGCGACTCGGGGTGGAGCAACGCGGTCATGTATGCCACGCCGGATTACAAGGGCCTCGGCGCGAGCTTTTCGTATGCGTTCGGCAACAAGGCAGGCGAGACGGGACAGAACAAGTGGAGCGCCGCCGCGATGTACTTCCATGGCCCGCTCGCGGCCACCCTCGCCTACCAGCAGGTCAAATTCGACGCGGTGCCCGACGACCAGGCCGGCATCACGGGTTTTCGCAATCAGCAGGCGCTGCAAGCCGGTCTGACGTACGACTTCAAGGTGGTCAAGTTCTTCGGGCAGTATCAGTACATCAAGAACACCATCACCGGCGGCAATCTGACTTCCAACGGCGGTCAACTCGGCTTTACCGTGCCTTTGGGTGGCGGCAACGTGATGGCGTCCTATGCTTATACGAAGAACTCCGGGGCGAACACCAGCAGCCGCAATACGTGGGCCATCGGCTATGACTATGGTCTGTCCAAGCGCACCGACGTGTACACCGCCTACCTCAACGACAAGGTCTCCGGGCTGGATGCCGGGAATACTTTCGGGGTGGGCATGCGCATGAAGTTCTGACAAACTCGTCGCACAAACCCGGTAGTACGCACGCGCGCGCAGTACAATGCGCGCGCCCCCGCTGCACACGGACAACGGCATAACAAAGTCACAAGGAGAGCGCGTTGCTGACCAAATTCTTCAAACTCCAGGAGCATGGCTCCAATGTACGGACGGAAATGGTGGCGGGTCTCACGACCTTCCTGACCATGTCGTACATCATTTTCGTCAACCCCAACATCCTCGGCACGACGGGCATGGACAAGAGCGCCGTGTTCGTGGCGACGTGCCTTGCCGCCGCCATCGGTTCGGTGGTGATGGCCTTCGTCGCGAATTACCCGATCGGCATGGCGCCGGGCATGGGCCTGAACGCCTTCTTCGCCTTCACGGTCGTGGGCGCCATGGGCTACACCTGGCAACAGGCGCTCGGCGCGGTGTTCATCTCGGGGTGTCTGTTCATTATCCTGACCGTCACGGGGGTGCGATCCTGGCTCATTGCCGGGGTACCCAAATCGTTACGATGCGCCATCGCCGCGGGTATCGGCCTGTTCCTCGCCATCATCGCACTGGGTAACGCCGGTGTGGTCGTCGCCAATCCGGCAACGAAGATCGGCCTGGGGGACCTGCACTCGCCACAGGCGCTGCTCGCGATCTTCGGCTTCTTCCTGATCGCCGTGCTCGACGCGCTGCGGGTTCGCGGCGCCATCCTGATCGGCATTCTGGTGGTGACCGTGCTCTCGATGGTGCTGGGCCTGAACCAGTTCCAGGGCGTGTTCGCCATGCCGCCGAGCCTCGCCCCGACGTTCCTTCAACTGGACATTCCAGGCGCACTGCACGCGGGCTTCGTGCACGTGATTCTGGCCTTCGTGCTGGTGGAAGTGTTCGACGCGACAGGCACGCTCATGGGTGTGGCCAAACGCGCCGGCCTGCTCGAAGGCACGCATTACAAGGGGTTGGGACGTGCGCTTTTCGCCGACTCGATCGCGATCTTCATCGGCTCGCTGCTGGGCACCAGCAGCACGACGGCCTATGTCGAGAGCGCCTCGGGCGTTCAGGCCGGTGGCCGTACGGGTCTCACCGCGCTGACGATTGCCGTGCTGTTCATCCTCGCGCTGTTCATCGCCCCGCTGGCGGGATCGGTCCCGGCCTACGCGGCGGCACCGGCGTTGCTGTATGTGGCGGGCCTGATGTTGCGCGAACTGCTCGACGTCGAGTGGGACGACATCACCGAAGCCACGCCGGCCGCGCTGACCGCACTGGCCATGCCGTTCACGTACTCGATCGCCACCGGTCTGGCCTTCGGCTTCATCTCGTACGCCGTGCTCAAGCTGTTCACGGGCCGTGCCAAGGAAGTGCATCCGGCAGCGTGGGTCATCGCCGTGCTCTTCGTTCTGAAGTACATCTTCTTCCCCGGCTGAGCGGATCGACAAAGCCCAACGATTCTCCCGAAAACGGGAGATGTCGCGAAACGGCCCCCCGGAAAACTTCCCGGCGGGCCGTTCGCTTTTTGCGTTGCGCCCGGCTTATGCCCTGGCCGCCGCGATCAGCGCCGCCAGGCCTGCGCGATGCTGGCCCCGGGCGTCGAAATTCTCTGGCGAGAGCCACTGCTCGAAGCCGCGACTGATGGCCGGCCATTCACCGTCCGTGATCGAGAACCACGCGGTGTCCCGGCTACGGCCGCGATAGACGATGGCCTGACGGAAGATGCCCTCGAAGGTGAAGCCATAGCGGGCGGCCGCGCGGCGCGACGCAGCGTTGAGCGCGTCGCACTTCCATTCGTAGCGACGGTAGCCGAGTTCGTCGAAGGCGCGGCGCATGAGCAGGTATTGCGCCTCGGTGCCCGCACGCGTGCGCTTGAGCAACGGCGAGTAAGCCACGTGTCCGACTTCCACCACGCCGTTGGCGGGATCGATGCGCATGAGCGCGAGCGTCCCGACGGCCTTGCCGGTCCCGACATCGACGATGGCGTGATGCAGCGGATCGGTGGATGCCGAGAGCCTGGTGGCATATGCGTAGTAGCTGTCGAAGTCGGGGAACGGTCCGCCGCTCATGTAGGTCCAGTCGCGGCCATCGGGCGCGGTGGCGTACGCATCGTACAACTCCCTGGCGTGACGCTCCACGTCGATCGGCTCCAGGCGGCAATATCGCCCCTGGATCGGCGTTCGCGGCGGCAGGGCACGCGGCGTCCAGCCGGGCAGCGGCGGACCGATCGGCTGATCGTATTCGTTGAAGTTCGGGACGTCGGTCATTTCTCTCTCATCTCCGGCAAAGTGGCAGGGCAAGCGTCTGGCGATGTTTAGGTTACCCCTTCAGTGGTACGATTAAAAGCACCACAGCAAGCCAATCTCTTGGTGCCATGACTGCGCTCCCCAAAGCCCCGCCTGCCCCATCGGCGCTCCCGCCCGAGAGTGTCGCCGCGCTCTTCGACAGCCCGCTCGCGACCGGCCCGGGCCGCGGCACCTCGCTTCAGAAGCAACTGCTCGCGCGTCTCAAACACGCGATTCTCGAAGGGCGCCTGCCCGCCGGCGCGCGGCTACCCGCGTCGCGCACGCTCGCCGAAGACCTCGCCGTTTCGCGCAACACGGTGTCCATCGTCTACGACCAGCTCGCCGCCGAGGGCTTCATCGTGCCCCATCGGCTCGGCACGCGCGTGGCACAGCTCTCGCTCGACCCGCACATTGCCGCACAGGCGGCGCACGCCGGCGCCGCTTCCGCCATGGCGACGCAAAGCGTTGCCGCACCACTCGCGTCGCGCCGCATCCAGCGCCTGCCCGCCACGCGCCACGCCGCGCGCGCCGACGAAACGCCATTGCCGTTCACGCCCGGCGTGCCGGCCCTCACCCGCTTTCCCGCAAGCACGTGGCGCCGCACGCTCGAACGTGTGATGCGCGAGGCGCTGCCGCGTCACTATCACTACGGAGATCCGTTGGGCGAGCCAGCGTTGCGCGAAGCGATTGCGGGCCACTTGCGGATCTCTCGCGGTGTGCGCTGCGAGGCGTCTCAAGTCGTGATTACGGAAGGCGCGCACGAGGCGCTGATGCTTTGCGTGCGCCTGCTGACGGACCCAGGCGATACGGTATGGATGGAAGATCCGGGATATCGCGGCGCGAAGGCGGCCTTCCATTCGAGCGACGTGCGCCTGCAGGCGCTGCGTGTCGACGACGAGGGCATCGTGATTCCGCAAGCGTTGTGGACACGCTCGCCACCCCGGCTGGTGTACGTCACGCCGTCGCACCAATACCCGCTGGGCAGTGTGCTCTCGGCGTCGCGCCGTCTCGATCTGATTGCGCAGGCGCGACGCCACGGCGCGTGGATTCTCGAAGACGATTACGACAGCGAGTTTCGCCATCAGGGCGAACCGATCGCGGCGATGCAGGGCATGGTGCCGGATGCGCCCGTGGTCTATGTCGGCACCTTCAGCAAGACAATGTTCCCGGCCCTGCGGCTAGGCTTTCTGGTCCTGCCGACGGCGCTCGCCACGCAGGCTCGCGATGCCCTCGACGAACTGCTGCGTGGCGGCCATCGCTTCGAACAGCTCGCGCTCGCCGATTTCATTCGCAGCGGACATTTCGCACGGCATCTGGGGCGTATGCGCCGGTTGTACCGAGAGCGTCAGACGGCATTGCGCGACGCACTGGCAACCCACTTCGACCCCGCCTACGCGGTGATCGGCGAGCGCTGCGGACTCCATTTGACGGTACGGCTCGATCCGGCGTTTCCCGACAAGGCGATCGTGGCGGCAGCGCAGCGCGAAGGCATTGGCCCTCGCGCGCTGTCGAGCTTTGCGCTCGACCCACAACCGGCGGACAACGGGTTGGTAATCGGCTATGGGGACACGGATGCGTCACGTATCCCCGGGCTGGTCCGGCGATTGGCCGCGATTGTGGCGGCGCAGTCCTGACAGTCCCACCGGCGGGCGAGGCGTAGTGTTCTTACGCGCACGTGGCGGAGGGTGCCGGCGTTGCGGACGTGGTGCTTTGTGCCGGCTTGCCGGCCGCCGCCGTGTCGCCCGCCGTTTCGCCCGCCGTTTCGTCCGCCGTCTCGCCCGCCGTTTCGTCCGCCGTCTCGCCAGCCATTTCGCTGCCGTGCGCCGCGTCGACGGCGGCATTGCGCGCCATCCAAAGCGTAAGCAGAACGGCAGCCATCGCGGCGAGCGCGGCACACAGATACACTTCGGCGTAGCCATACGCACCGACAATCAGACCGGCGACGGGGCCGGTCACGCCGAGCGCAACGTCGAGAAATACGGAGTATGCGCCAAGCGCCGCGCCGCGGTTTTGCGCCGGGACGAGATTGACCGCCGCCACACCCAGCGACGGGAACACGAGCGAGAAGCCCGCACCGGACAGTGCGGCGCCCAGCAACGCCGTGAAGCCGGTCGGCGCGATGCCGAGCACGATCAGGCCGAAGGCCTCCAGCGCGAACGACGCCATCGCGACACGATAACCGCCGAAACGCCCGATGCTGCTACCGAACAGCAGACGCACGCCCATGAAGCACAGGCCGAACGCCGTCAGCGCCAACGCGGCGTTGTCCCAGCGATGGCTGGCGTAGTACAGCGTGATGAACGTGGAAATCGCACCGAAGCCGATGGAACCCAGCGCGAGACCCATGCCGAACGGAAGTACACGGCCGAGCACGGCCCGGAACGCCAGACGCTCGCCATGAATCACTGGCGTTGCCCGCTTCATGCGCGCCAGCAGCAGACCGGCGGCGCCGGCAAGCGCCACGGCGCCCCCCACGGCCTCAATGCCGTATGCGTGGTCGAGCGCCACGCCCAGCGGTGCGCCGAGCGCCAGCGCGCCGTAGGTCGCCACCCCGTTCCACGAGATGACACGCGCAGTGTGCGACGGGCCGACCTGTCCGATACCCCACATGATCGCGCCCGTCGACACCCAGCTCTCGCCGAAGCCGAGCACCAGACGTGCCGCGATCAGCGCCAGCAGTGCGAGCCAGGGCACACTGGAGAACACGCCCCCGAGCGCAACGAGCAAGCCGGACGCACCGCACGCCGCCAGACCGCACAGAACAGTGCGCTTGGGCCCCCAGGCGTCAGCCGTTCGCCCGGCGTAGGGGCGCGAGAGCAACGTGGCAAGGTATTGCACGCTGATAGCCAGCCCGGCGATCACCGAGCTATACGCCAGATCGACATGGACAAACGACGGCAGCACCGCGAGCGGCAGGCCGATCGTCAAATAGCAGAGAAACGTGAAGAACACGGTGGAGACGATCTGCAACGTCGTGGCGAACTGGCCGTTCGCGGGGCGGGTGTCGGTAGGCATTGCGCAGGGGATCAGGAATCGACGAAACCCCAGGAAGCGACAACCCGCACGACGGGCAAGCATGCGTGCGGGTTGACTCAATCCTAGGGTTTTCCCGGATGATACGCCGTTTCCCCCGTTTTGTGTAAACGCTTAAAAGCGCTTTAGCGCCCCACTTCTGCCAACGATTTCATGCTGACCGACAACATGGCAAGGTCGGGATTGCCGCTCGCGACCTGATCGGCCAACACGCGGTGGTACCGTGCGAGCGCTTCCGCATGGGTGGTCTGCCAGCTCGCCACGAGCCGGCCCGCGGGACTGCCCCCGGCAGTTTCGTCCGACGGGGCATCGTTGCCCTGCGCGTGGCCCACGCCTTCGAGCACGCTCGCCGTCAGCCGGCGCCGCAGCGCCGACAACTCCTCAAGCAACGTGGCGCGCGCGAGCCGCTGCCAGTGCGTCTGTATGGGCAAGCCGAGCACGCCCGTGTGCAACCAGCGGTAGCCGAGCGGCGTATCCAGTGCGAAATACACCTGCGCGGCAAGCGCCGGTTCGCAACCGGTCGTGCTCGCGACTTCGGCGATATCGAGCAACGCCACGCGCGCACCGATGCCGGCCGCCGTCTGCGCGAGCAACGGCGGCACGCCTGCGTCGATCAACGTCTGGCATCGGGCCTGAGCGTCCTGTGCGGCGTCGCCGCTCACCAGCGTATCGAGCGTCGGCAGGATTGGATCGAGCACGCCGCGCAAGCGCGCAACGGTTTGCGGCACGTCCGTCAGCCGACGTCGCAAGAACCACAGGGTCGCCTGCTCGTGCCACTGTGCAAGCGCCGTGAAGAGCGAGGCCTGCGTTTCATGCGAGACACGCGCGTCGAGGGCGTCGACATCGAGCCACAGCGCGTCGAGTCCGTACGCGCCCCGCGCCGCCAGGCTGGCCCGCACGACATCCGCCGGTTCGGCGCCCGTTTCCTCGCTCAGCCGGTGAACGAACGTCACCCCTGCGCGGTTGACCAGCGCATTGGCGTGCATTGTCGCGAGAATTTCCCGTTTGAGCGGATGGCGCTGCATCGCCGCGGCACACCGGTTTGCCAGTGGCGCTGGAAAATAGGACGGCAAGCCGTGCGCGACGAACTCGGCGTCCGGCAGATCGCTCGCGAGCAACAGGTCGTACAGCCACATCTTGCCGTAGGCCATGAGGACCGCCCGCTCCGGCGACGTCAGGCCGGTACCCGCTGCGCGCCGGGCGTCGAGCGCTTCGTCGTCGGGCAGGAACTCGATGGTGCGCGAGAGCCGCTGCGCCCGCTCCAGATACCGCATGAAGCGGGCATCGTCGTCGAGCGCCGCCGCCGAGCGCAACCGGCCGAGCGACAAAGCCTGCGTTTGCAGGTAGTTGTCGCGCAGCACGAGCGTGCCGACTTCCTCCGTCATTTCCGCAAGCAGGGCGTTGCGCTGCTTGAGCGTCATTTCGCCATCGGTGACGACCAGACCCAGCAGGATCTTGATGTTGACCTCATGGTCGGAACAGTCGACGCCGGCGGAGTTGTCGATGGCATCGGTGTTGATGCGTCCGCCGTGCTGTGCATACTCGATACGTCCGAGTTGCGTAAGCCCCAGGTTGCCGCCTTCGGCCACCACCTTGCAACGCAACTCTGCGCCATTCACCCGCAGCCCATCGTTCGCACGGTCGCCGACTTGCGCGTGCGTCTCGGTACTCGCCTTGACGTAAGTCCCGATCCCGCCGTTGTACAGCAGGTCCACCGGCGCACTCAGCAGCGCGCGCAGCAAGTCGTTGGGGGCCATCTCCGGGGCGTCGACCCCCAGCCACTCCCGAATCTGCGGCGACAACACAATGGCCTTCGCGGTACGCGCAAAGACGCCGCCGCCCGCCGAGATCAGCCGGGTGTCGTAGTCGGCCCAGCTGGAGCGCGGCAGCTCGAACAACCGCTGGCGCTCGGCATACGACGTCGCCGCATCGGGCGTGGGGTCGAGGAAAATGTGACGATGGTCGAACGCGGCAACGAGCCGGATGTGCTTCGAGAGCAGCATGCCGTTGCCGAACACGTCGCCCGACATATCGCCGATGCCCACGACCGTGAAGTCCTGCGTTTGCGTATCCACGCCCATCTCGCTGAAATGCCGCTTGACGGACTCCCAGGCGCCGCGTGCGGTGATGGCCATCTTCTTGTGGTCGTAACCGACGGAGCCGCCCGACGCAAATGCGTCTCCCAGCCAGAAGCCGTACTCCGCGGATATGGCATTCGCATAATCGGAGAAGGTGGCCGTGCCCTTGTCGGCAGCGACGACCAGATACGGATCGTCACCATCGATGCGCACCGTCTGCGGCGGCGGCACCAATTGCCCGTCGACGTAGTTGTCCGTGAGGTCCAGCAGCCCGCGCAGGAATGTCTGGTAACACGCCACGCCCTCGGCCAGATAGGCATCGCGGTCCCCGGGCGGCGGCGGCTGCTTGACCACGAAACCGCCCTTCGAGCCGACCGGCACGATGACGGTGTTCTTCACCATCTGCGCCTTCACCAGTCCGAGCACCTCCGTGCGGAAATCCTCACGACGGTCGGACCAGCGCAGTCCGCCGCGCGCCACACGCCCTCCACGCAAATGCACGCCCTCGACGCGCGGCGAGTAGACCCAGATCTCGAACATCGGCTTGGGCTCGGGCAGGCCGGGCACCTTCGACGGATCGAACTTGAACGACAGATATGCCTTCTGTTCGGTCTGTGCAGCGCCACCCCGGGCGCTTTGGAAATAGTTGGTGCGCAGCGTGGCTTCGAGCACGCCGAGGAACTGGCGCAGGATGCGGTCTTCGTCGAGGTTGGGAACGTCTTCGAGCGCCGCGTGGACTTGCGCGCGCAGCCGCTCGGCGCGCGAATCGCGGACATCCGCACTCAGCGCCGGATCGAAGCGCGCCAGGAACAGCCGCACCAGCATGCCCGCAATCGCCGGGTTGCCGGTGAGCGCGTTCTCGATGTACGCATTGCTGAAGGTCGAACCGACTTGCCGGATGTACTTTGCGTACGCCCGCAAAATGCGCACCTCACGCCACGTGAGACCGGCTTGCAGCACCAGACGGTTGAGATCGTCGTTCTCCACATCGCCTGCCCAGATGCGGGCGAAGGCGTCTTCGAAACGCGAGCGAGCGTATTCCAGATCCACATCCGCGCCGTCGAGACTCGTCATGCCGAAGTCGTGCATCCACACCACGCCGGCATCCGCCGGCTCGATGCGATACGGCCGCTCGTCGTTCACCCGCACGCCGAGATGTTCGAGCATCGGCAAACTGCGGGACAGCGCGATCGGCTCGCCCACCTGATAGATCTTGAAGCGCAGCGTGCCGGGGGCCGCCTCCAGCGGTCGATACAGTTGCATGGCGAGCGGTGTCGCCGCCGATGGACCCGATGCACCTCCGGCATCCGCCTGCGAGGGCGGCGTGCGAGCGGCCAACAGCGGCTCGATCAGCGCGACGTCGCGTACGGCGACGCGCGCCGCGTAGTCCTCGCGATACCCCGCAGGAAACGCCCGTACGTAACGACGCAGCGCCTGCGTGCCACGCTCCTCCCCCAGTTGCTCGCGCAGAGCGTCGGACAGATCGTCCTGCCAGCGCCGGGTCGTCTCGACGATGCGGGCTTCCAGTTCGTTGACGTCGACATCCGGCACTTTGCCCGGCTCCGTCCGCACGGTGATGTGAATACGCGCGAGCATCGACTCCGAGAGCTGTGGCGTGAACTCCACGCTGGTGCCGTGATAGGCCGCGAGCAAGAGGTTCTGCACGCGCACGCGCAGATCGGTGTTGAACTTCTCGCGCGGCACGAACACGAGGCATGACACGTACCGGTCGAAGCGGTCGCGCCGCACGAACAGCCGGGTGCGCTGACGCTCCTGCAAGCGCAGAATGCCCAACGCGATGTCGGCAAGCGGATCGACGTCGATCTGGAACAATTCGTCGCGCGGATATTGTTCGAGGATGGTGGCCAGCGTCTTGGCGAGATGGCCGTTCGGCAGGAAACCGGTGCGTCGAATGACTTCGGCAACCTTGCGGCGTACCAGCGGTATCTCGTCGGCCGGCACCATATAGACGGTAGACGTGTAAAGGCCGAGGAAGCGCCGCTCGCCGCAGACCTTGCCCTGAGCGTCGAAGCGCTTCACCCCCACGTAATCGAGGTAACCGGGACGATGGACGCTCGCCCGCGAGTTCGCCTTCGTCAGAAAAATCGGGGAGCTTGCCTGCACGATGCCGATGGCGCCCGGCGAAAGACGTGTCACGTCGGGGGCGCCCGCGTCGCGTAGCGACTCGCGCAGCACACCGAGGCCGGTGCCCGTCACGCCTTGGAGATAGTGCTCGCCGTCGCGCTCGACGAGTTCGTAGTCGCGATAGCCGAGAAAGGTGAAGTGACGGCCGAGCATCCAGTCGAGAAAGGCCTGCGCTTCGTCGATCTCCTCACGCTCCCGGGCCGTCACGTCCTGTTGTTCGGCGCGCTGCGTGAGCGATTCGATGGCCGCATGGGCGGCGGCCTGCATCGCGCGCCAGTCCTCGACTGCGGCCCGCACGTCGCCCAGCACGCGCTGCAGGCCGTCGGCCAGCGCCTGAACGCGCTCGGGTTCGGAGAACCGGTCGACCTCGATGTGGATGTACGACTCGAAGCGGCTGCCGTCGTCTTCCGTGGCGGCGCCGGTATTGCTGCTGCCGGGCGCGACGCCCAGGCGCTTGCCCGACGTGTCGCGCCGGATGCGATAGACCGGGTGAAACGCCGAGTGAAGCGCCAGCCCCTGACGGTTGATCTCCATCGTCACCGAATCGACGAGGAACGGCATGTCGTCGTTGACGATCTCCACGACGGTGTGACTGCAATGCCAACCGTGCTGGTCGAGCGTGGGGTTGTAGATGCGGATGCACGGCTCGCCGGAGACGAACTTCCGGCCGAGTTGCCAGTGCGCCATGGCCGCACCGTACAGATCGGCGACACTGCGCGAGACAACGTCGTCGGCATCGGCCAGACCGTAGTAATGCCGGACGAAAGCCTCGAACAGGGTCGCCACGTCGGGCGCTCGCTCGCGGGCCATCGTAACGACTTCCGCCATGTGCTGGCGGACCTTCTCTTCCGAATTCGCGGGCATGATGACCTCGGCGGGAATGGGACAGGGACAGGCAAAGCCATGCTACGCCCGGCGGCCCCGGGCTGGCAACGGCGGTTTTCCTGAGGGCGGGCAGGCCGGAGCGCCACGAAAAACGGGATGCCTCCGACGGTATAATCGCGCATGACCTCAAAAGCCCCCGACTCGCGCAACGACAGCGCACCCGCGACGCCCTTCTCGAGCCTGCCGCTCTCGCCTGCCATGCAGGAGAACCTCGCACGGCTCGGTTATGTCTCGATGACACCGATTCAGCAGGCATCGCTTCCCGGCATTCTCGCGGGCCACGACATCATCGCCCAGGCCCGGACCGGCAGCGGCAAGACCGCCGCGTTCTCGTTGGGCCTGCTCCAGCGTGTGGACGCCCGCGATTTCGCCGTTCAGGCCGCCGTGCTGTGCCCGACGCGCGAACTCGCCGAACAGGTCGCGCAGGAAGTGCGCCGCATCGCGCGCGCCGAGGACAACATCAAGGTACTCACGTTGTGCGGCGGTTCGCCGCTGCGCCCGCAGGCCGAAAGCCTCGCCCACGGCGCGCACGTGATCGTCGGTACGCCGGGGCGCATCATGGATCACCTCGATCGCGGCACGCTCTCGCTCACCGGCATCAAGACGCTGGTGCTCGACGAAGCGGATCGCATGCTGGACATGGGTTTTTTCGACGATATCGCGGCAGTGGCGCGGCAAACGCCCGCTACGCGTCAGACGCTGCTGTTCTCGGCCACCTACCCCGAAGGCATCGGCAAGCTTGCCCAGCGCTTTTTGAAAGCGCCGCGCGAGATCCGTCTGGAAGAGAAACACGACGCCGGCAAGATACGCCAACGCTTTTACGAAGTGCGCGACGACGAGCGTCTGCACGCCGTGGGCCAGCTGCTCGACCACTTCCGCCCGGTAAGCACCATCGCGTTCTGCAATACACGCGCCCAGTGCAACGACCTGACGGATGTGCTGCGCGCCGAAGGCTTTCACGCATTGACACTGCACGGCGATCTGGAGCAGCGCGAACGCGACATGGTGCTGATCCGGTTCGCTAACCGCAGTTGCTCCGTGCTGGTAGCGACGGATGTGGCCGCACGCGGGCTGGATATCGCGCAGCTCGAAGCGGTCATCAACGTGGACGTCACGCCCGACCCCGAGGTCTACGTCCACCGCATCGGCCGCACGGGCCGCGCCGGCGAAGACGGCTGGGCGTTCAGTCTGGCGACGATGGACGAGATGGGCCGCGTCGGCAACATCGAAGCCGCGATGGGCGCGGAAGTCCAGTGGCACAAGCTCTCGGAGCTCACGCCTACCGGCAGTGGCCACCTGCTCCCGCCGATGGTGACGATTCAGATGCTCGGCGGCAAGAAAGACAAGATCCGCCCGGGCGACGTGCTCGGCGCGCTCACGGGGGAAGCCGGTTTCGCGGCCTCGCAGATCGGCAAGATCAACGTGCTGGAGAACTTCACGTATATTGCGGTTGAACGCGACATCGCGCCGGTGGCGTTGCGCAAGATGTCCGAGGGTCGTGTCAAGGGCCGCAAGGTCAAGGTAAGATTTCTTCAGGATTAGTTTCCGTCCCCTGAGCGCCGCGCGCCACAAGGAGGCTGCAATGAGGTCACTGCGTACCCTGTTGTTCTTCCCTTCGACGTGGCGCCGGGCGCTTCTCGTCATGGCGGCCGGCGTGCTGGCCGCATGCAGCACCAAGGGCGTTCCGCCCAACCCCACGCTCACCGACGACACGCTCGACGAATACGCCATCGTCATCGTCGGCCTCGACACGCCACTGCAAAGCACGTGGGGGCCGTGGAGCTACTCGGACTTCAATCAGACGGTCAACGGCATCATCGGCGGCAAGATCACGCGCACGCTCAACAGCAATCCGCCCACACGCGGCTACCTCGCCATGCGTGTCTCGCCGCTCATGCGCAACGAGCGTTTCGGTCCGTTGGAATTCACACCCGCCGACAACAGCTACCGCTTCCGCTACTGCAAGGGACGCAAGGTGCCGACCGTCCAGGTCAAGCGCGGCGATGTGATCTACGCAGGCACACTCGTGCTCGATAGCCGCGACGGCAAGATCTGGCTGCGTACCGAATTCGACATGGCGGGCGCGCGACGCTTCGTACAGGCGAACTATCCCTCGCTCGCCGACAAGCTCCAGCCGCAGCCGTTTACCTATTACGAAGTGAAAAGCGAGCCGGGCTGCCGGTGAGTCGCAGCATCAGCCGGGATCGGCTTCGTCGCTCGGCGTGAGCACGATCTCGCGGCCTTCGCAAAGCGCGTCGGCGCGTTCGCCGAGTTCCGCGGCAACGTCCGCCAGATGCCGCAACAGCGTGTCGGCCAGCACCGACTCGGGCGCATGCGCGGGACGCAACATCTCGACCGGAAAGTCGATCGCCGGCGCAACGCGATACAAACGCTGCGCCTGCACATGCGCGCTTGCTGCCGTGAATTGATCCAGTAACGCATAGCCGAGGCCATGCTCGACGAGCGCGGCGGCGAGCGAATAGGTCTGCACCATGACTTCGGCGTCTTGCAGCAACGCCGTCTGGTCGAGACGCTCGTTGATCAGCGCCCCCAGCGGCGTGTCGTCGTGGAGTTTGATGAGGTCGCGCCCGGCCAGTGCATCGGCGCTGGCCGGGCCGCGCCGCGAGAGCTTCGGCCAAGAAGCCGGCACGGCCAGCACGATGTGGCCCTGCGCCACCGGACGGCTCACGATACCGGCCGCCATCGGCGGCGCCGACACGATACCCACGTCGACCGATGAGGTCAGGATCGCGGTAATCGTCTCGCTGGTGTGATGGGTGATGAGCTCGAAGACCACGTCCGGATGCGCGCGCCGCATGCGCTCAATGGCCGCGGGCAGCAGACTCTGCGCGAGACTGGGCGTGACCGCAATGCGCAGATGACCGACGCCATGCGCGCGCAGATTGCGCGACGTCGTCCGAAGCCGCTCCAGATCCATGAAGATCCGCTCGACGTCGGGATACAGACGCTGCGCTTCGGCCGTCGGCACGAGACGCCCCTTGACGCGATCGAACAGCTTGAAGCCGAGTTGCTGCTCCGCGTGCTGCAACACGCGCGAGACGACCGGTTGCGAGACGTTGAGCAGTTGCGCCGCGCCGCTGGCCGACCCGGTCAGCACCACCGCGCGAAATGTCTCGATATGCCGCAATTTCATGCCTGATGTCGTCTCCCCGTCGTCCTCGCTACCGTGCCGGCACTCGCGCCGAACCTATAGCCAAAAGACATATGCTGCCTCAAATCCGCATAGGTTACCGAATTTTCTCCCTCTACACTGCGTAGCAAAGGCGGGTGTACACCCGCCCGGGCGAATTTTTTCCGCCTTGCTTTCCCTCGCGTTTTTCGTTGTTATTTATCGTCATGCACATTGGAGTTATCGGGGCGGGCATCGTCGGCCTCGCCAGCGCGTACCAGCTGCTTCGCGCGGGCCACGAAGTTACCGTGATCGACGCCGCACGCGCGCCGGGGCTGGGCACCAGTTTCGCCAACGGCGGCCAGCTCAGCTACGGCTACGTGTCGCCGCTCGCCGCCCCGGGCGTGCTATCGCAACTGCCCTCGCTGGTGTTTTCCCGCACCGGGCCGCTGAGAATCAAACCGTCGCTCGATCCGGACTTCTGGCGCTGGTCGCTCGAATTCGTCAGGCATTGCAACGCGAGAGCGAATGCCGATTCGACGCTGCGTCTGCTCGCGCTCGGCCTGCACAGCCGCGAGGTGATGCTGGAGTTTCTGGCGCAGGAGTCGGCGTCGTTCGCCTACCGTCTGAGCGGCAAGCTCGTGGTGTATCGCGACGCGGGCAAACTCGCCGCCGCGGAACGATCGCTCGAACTGGCCAACGGCCTGGGTTACCCGCAACGCCGTGTGGACGCGGCAACGTGCGCCACGCTCGAACCCGCGCTGGGCAGGATCGCCGGCGAACTGGCTGGCGGCATCCACACGCCGGGCGAAGGCACCGGCGACTGCCAGATGCTGTGCACGGAACTGGCACGGATCGTCGGTGCGCACGAGCGCGGCACGCTGCGCTTCGAGCATGAAGTGACCGGCTTCGACATACGCGGCAACGCGGTGCGAGCCGTGCGCACGCGCACCGAAGACATTGCGGTCGATGCCTGTGTCGTCGCCAACGGGCTGGCGGCCGCACCGCTGCTGCGCGCGGCCGGCGAGCCGGTGTCGATGTATCCGCTCAAGGGCTACAGCCTGACGTATTGCGACGCCCCCGCGGACGCCCGCCCGCAAGTCTCGGTCACGGACGCCGACAACAAGGTCGTCTATGCCAGTCTCGGTGCGCGTCTGCGCGTGGCGGGCATTGCCGATCTGGTGGGGTACGACTATCGCATCGCCGCGCATCGCATCGACGCGCTGCGCACGTTGTCCGCCGCACTGTTCCCGTCGCTGCGCGGCACGCCCGCGCCGCTGGAGTGGACCGGCATGCGCCCGTCCACTCCGCATGGTCGCCCGATCCTGGGCCGCGCGGAAAAGGTGGGCAATCTGTGGCTGAACGTGGGCCACGGCGCACTGGGTTTCACGTTGTCGATGGGGGCCGCACGCGCCATCGCCGACGCTATCGACGGCAAGCGTCCTGCCGTCGATCTTGCAGGGTTTGCCCGTCTGGCCGCCTAGCGGCCGGTGTCCGACCATGACGGGCCATTGGCATCGCTCCCCCGGGGACCGTTGGGGAAGGTGCCGGGTTGTATCAGTGTGTTTGGCTTTTGACATTCCAACGGCGCGGACCACCGTGCCATTCACTTCCGATAGGACAGAGACCATGAAGAAGCTGTTTGCTCCCTTGCTGCTCGTCAGCGCTGCTGCCGCCCTGTTCGCCCAAACCGCGAGCGCGCAGGAACTGACTGGCACGCTCAAGAAAATCAAGGACACCGGCGTGATCGCTCTGGGTGTGCGCGAGTCGTCGATTCCGTTCTCATACTCGGACAACAACGGCAAGACCATCGGCTACTCGCAGGAAATCGCGCTCAAGATCGTCGACGCGGTCAAGAAGGAACTGAACGCGCCGAACCTGAAAGTGACGGAAACGCCGATCACGTCGCAAAATCGCATCGCGCTGATGCAAAACGGCACCATCGACCTGGAATGCGGCTCGACCACGCACACCTTCGAGCGCGCCAAGCAAGTCGGCTTCTCGCACAACATCTTCCTTTACTCGATCAAGATGATCGCGAAGACGGGCTCCGGCATCACCGATCTGAACAGCCTGAAGGACAAGACCATCGCGACGACGGCCGGCACGACGGCCGACCGCATTCTGTCGGGCAAGAAAGGCGAGATCGGCTTCAACCTGATCCAGACGAAGGAACACTCCGACGGCTTCCTGACCGTCAAGCAGGGCCGCGCCGTCGCGTTTGTGATGGACGAACCGCTGCTCTACGGCCAGCGCGCCGCCCTGCCGCCCGGCGAAGCCAAGAACTTTGAAATCGTCGGCCCGAACCTTCAGTTCGAAAACTACGCCTGCATGATGCGCAAGGACGACCCGGCATTCACCAAGGTGGTAAACACCGTGATCGCCGACATGCAGAAGTCCGGCGAGATGACCAGGCTCTACGACAAGTGGTTCACCCAGCCGGTGCCGCCGAAGAACCAGAACATGAACTATCCGATGACGCCGGAAATGCGCGCCATGTTCAGGGATCCGATCACGAAGGCTTACGACTGATCCTGACGGACGGTCCGTTGTGCGGGGGCCACGGTCCCCGCACCGGACGATCCCGTTTTTTGCCGTTCCCGCAGATTGCCATCGCCATGAATTCGCACGCCACCCTCGGCATCCTCGGCGGCATGGGCCCCGCCGCCGGCATCGACCTCTGCCGCAAGATCGTCGATCAACATCCCGCCGACCGCGATCAGGATCACATCCCGTTCATCCTGTATTCGGTGCCCCAGATCCCCGACCGGACCGAAGCCCTGCTGCGCGACGGCGCCTCGCCGCTCGACGGCATGCTCGACGGGGTGCACGCGCTGGAGCAGTCCGGCGTGGGCTGCATTGCCATCGCCTGCAACACCGCCCATGCGTGGCTCGACGCGCTGCGTCATCGCACCCGGCTGCCGGTGCTCGACGTAGTCGAGGCCGTCGCCGGCGAGTTGTCCAAATGCGTGCCGCCCGGCTCGCCCATCGGCCTGATGGCGACCGAAGGCACGCACCACGCGAACGTCTACCGTCCCCGCCTCGAAGCGCTCGGCTACCGCTTCGTCTCGGCGAACGAACCGCTCGCGCATCAAACCCTTGTGAACGAAGGCATCCGCCTGACCAAGGCGGGCGAAATTCGCCGCGGCGGTGAAGCGCTTGCCATGGCGATGGAACAGTTGCTCGCGGCCGGCGCGCAACGCGTCATTCTCGGCTGCACGGAAATTCCGGTGGCGCTGGCCACTTGCGAAACGCCGCTCGTACGCTTCGGCCTGGACGCCTCCGCAGCACTGGCCCGGGCCTGCATTGCGTGGTCGCTCGCGCACGAGGCACCCGCTCACGCCTGAAGCTTCGCCGTGGCGGCGTTCGCCGCCCGGCCATTCTCAATTTCCCGATTTCACGCTCACCGACCGCGAATCGTGCGCCCTGCGACGACATGGGTGCCGTTGCGATGTTGCATCGCAATGTTAAAAATCCACGATGGCGATGCCCTCAAGTGGGCCGCGCTTGGGTAGACTGGCGCACGCGAGTCGATCGCACCGGTGAGAATACCGGCGGCGTGACGGTTTCCAGGCGGACGATGTCGACCGGCTTCGGTCAAACGCCACCGGTCATGCAGGAAAAAACTCCGATCGCCTTGTAGGAAAAAATCCAACACCGGAAATCCGTTGGAAAGCGGCATGAAACGGGGATTGTGGTCACCAAAATCGCTGGCGTCTTTGGCTATAATGGCCGACAATCCATCGGACACCTGCCGGACCGAAGTCCGGCCATGAGCGCGTTTGCCTGAACGGGGAAGCACATGAGCGGCAGCGCGCTCGACGTGATGCATGCACAGACAACAACAATGAGTTCAGATCGACTCCCAGCCGGTGTGCCTTTGGTCGAGCCTTCGACGCTGGCACCGGCAATCGCCGAGGCGAGTGCCGCGGCGCCGGCCCCGGCGTTATCCCGGGCGCTGGTCGAGCTGACCGGCGGACTTTCGGCTCACGTTGCAGCCGATGGCCGTTTCCTTTTCATTGCCGAAGCTTCTCTACGTCTGCTTGAGTACTCGCGCGAGTACATCGACCATGCCACGCTTTTCGAGCTGACCGGCATCGAAGACGTTCCCCTGTTGCAGGACGCCTTTTCCGCCGCCCAGACGCTCGGCCCCCAGCAGTGCACCGTGCGCCTGCTGCGCGGCCTGACCGACCGGGTCTGGATGCGTCTGCGCATTGCGCAGTACACGCCCCGTATCGGAGGTGCTGGCGGGGCCGGCGCCACGTTCATCGTGCATGGCGAAGACATTACCGCCTTCAAGGAAAACGAAGCGCGCCTGTCCGACCTGGCGGTACGCGACGCGGTGACCGGACTCGGCAATCGTCAATATATTCAGCAGTGCATCGTCGAGACGATTCAGCACGCGCGCGAAGGCGGTCCGAACTTCGCCGTCGCCCTGCTCGACCTCGACGGCTTCAAGAAGGTCAACGACTCGCTCGGTCACGACGTGGGCGATCAGTTGCTGCGCGACGCGGGGCAGCGTCTGATCGCCCAGATTCGCGAAACGGACATGGCCGCACGCATGGGCGGCGACGAATTTGTTCTGGTGCTGCCCGGTTGCGATAACGAACAGGCGCTCGGCGGCATCGTGAAGCGACTGCTCTCGGCCGTGCAGCAACCGTTTCAGGTCGGCGACCAGTTGCTGCACCTGACGACGAGCATCGGCGTGTCGTTCTATCCGCAGCATGGCGACTCTGCCGGCTTGCTGATCAAGCATGCGGACGCCGCCATGTATTGCGCCAAGGATCGCGGCCGCAACGGTCTGTTCGTCTATACGGACGATCTGGGCGATTTGCACCGCAAGGCGTTTTCGCTGGAATCGGCGATGTTCGAGGCGATTCACAACGGTGAATTCAGCCTGCATTATCAGCCGATCTGCGATCCGATTTCGCTGAACGTGAAGGGTGTCGAGGCGCTGATGCGCTGGCATCCGGCGCTCGGCCCGGTCTCGCCGGCCGAGTTCATTCCGCTGGCCGAAGCCAACGGTCTGATCAATCTGCTGGGCGGCTGGGCGTTGCGCGCGGCGTGCATGCAACTCGCGCGCTGGGATCGCACCCGGCTCGACGGCCTGTACATGTCGGTCAACGTCTCGGCACAACAGTTTCACCATCCGTCGTTCCCGAGTCTGGTGTGGCAGGCCATTGCCGACTCCGGCGTGGAAGGTCACCGGCTGGTGCTCGAAATTACCGAAAGCGTGCTCATGCGTGACCCGGAGCAAGCCAATCTGGTGCTGCGCGAGTTGCAGACGCTCGGCGTGCGTTTCGCCGTCGATGACTTCGGCGCGGGCTATTCGAGCCTCGGATATCTCAAGCGATTCCCGCTCTCCGCGCTCAAGATCGACCGCAGCTTCGTCAAAGACATGCCGACGTCACCGAACGACCGTACGATCGTGACGGCAGTTCTGGGACTGGCACGCGAGCTGGGACTGTCGGCTGTCGCCGAAGGGGTCGAAACGGAAGAACAACGGCAGATGCTGATCGATCGCGGCTGTCATTCCATCCAGGGCTGGCTGGTGTCGAAGGCCTTGCCTGCGGGAGAACTGGAGGCAGCCTTTGCGAGCGGGCGTCTCAACGTGGATGCCGGCCACTGACCGGACCCGCTACCATGAGTCTTACCAAAGAAAAAACGCTCGAATTGCTCTGGCAGCGCATGGCTGAGCGCGGCGACTTTCCGTCGCTGCAACGCTCGGTCACGGGCATCGTGTCTGCCATGCAAAGCGAGAACACCAGCACGGCCGACCTCGCGTCGTCGGTACTCTCCGACTTTGCCCTCACCCAGAAAGTGATCCGGCTGGCCAACTCCGCCATGTACGCGCCGTTCGGCTGCAACGTGACGACGGTCTCGCGCGCCATCATGATCCTTGGCGTCGACACGATCGGTCACCTGGCGCTGAGTTTGAAGCTGCTCGAAGGTTTCGGCGAAGTCGCGGCGCGTCGCGACGACATGGCTCGCGAGCTTGCCCGGGCGACGCTCGCCGGGGCATTCGCACGCGACATTACGTCCAAGAACGGCATTCGCGACGGTGAAGAGGCCGTCGTGTGCACGCTGCTGCATCATGTGGCGCGCCTGCTGGTGACCTATTGCTTCCCCAACGAATGGGCGCAGATTCAGGACATCGCCGCCGGGCAAGGCATCAGCGACAGCGACGCTTGCGAGCAGGTCCTGGGCATTTCGTTCCCCGAGCTTGCCGAAGCGGCGGCCCGCAAGTGGGGACTACCGGAGTCGATCGCGACAAGCATGCGCCCGATCGATCTGGAAGGCGATGCACCGCTCTCGCACGCCGACTGGCTGTGCGCCGTGGCGAACATGTCCAACGAGATGGTGACGGAACTCACGCGCGGCGCCGATGCCACGCGTCTGGCCGAGCTGGCCGAGCGCTATGCCGATCGTCTCGCGCTGGACATCGGCGAAGTCGTTTCCGTCGGCGAAGAGATGGTTCGCGACACGAGCCATCAGGAATTCATCGCGATCAGCACCGGCGCGTCGAACACGCGTCAACCGCCCGCGGGCAAGCCGCTGGATTCGGCGCGGCGTCTGGCCGACGGGTTGTCCGAAGTGCGCGCCGCGACCGGGGAGACCGACGCCGTCGGGCTGCTCAATCTGACGCTCGAAGCGATTCTGCAATCGCTGGGCTTCGTCAACTGCGCCGCGTTCGTGCGAGCACCGGCGGGCAAGTGTTTCGAGATGCGCTTCGGGATCGGGCGCGACGTGCAGCCCCTGCTGGGCCTCACCTTCCCGGAAGCCTTCGAGCCGGATGTCTTCCATCTTGCGCTGACCAACGGTCGTGCGATCCTGATCGACAACGCCCGCGAGCCGCGCATCGTGCCGCGTATCCCGCTGTGGCACCGCCAGCATTTCTCGAATGTGAAGTCGTTCTTCCTGCTGCCGGTTCGCCAGCGCAACCAGACCGTGGCTTTGCTCTACGGTGACTGGGGCGGTGCGTTGTGTGCGGGCGGTATCGGGGCAAAGGAAATGGAGTTCCTGCATTACATGGGGGATGAGATCTCCAGCAAGCTCGAGAGCGTGGCGCAGCAAAATGCCGCCACGGGCAAGATCACCGATTCGCTGGCCCGCAGGCCATCGGGTACGACCGGCGGGCGCTGAGACGACCGCCCCACGATGGCCGGCCTTTTCGATTTGCCCGATTTGGCCGGTTTGCCCGATTTGGCCGGTTTGCCCGATTTGCCCGATTTGCCCGATTTGCCCGATTTGCCCGATTTGCCCGATTTGCCCGATTTGCCCGATTTGCCCGATTTGCCCGATTTGCCCGATTTGCCCGATTTGCCCGATTTGCCCGATTTGCCCGATTTGCCCGATTTGGCCGGTTTGCCCGGTTTGCCCGGTTTGCCCGGTTTGCCCGGTTTGCCCGGTTTGCCCGGCGCCCGTCCGACCTTTGTCGACGGGCGTTTTCGTTAGGCCGGGGGGGTTCGGGTTGCGTTGGCAAGTTGCGTTTGCCGGTTGCGTTTGCCTTGTCGAACGCTCCAGTGTCGGCACAATTCATATGCCAAATGCAATCTTTGGTATTTGAAATCCGGTATGTTCCACCCGCTGGCGTTCGGCAGCGTGCATGGCGCCCAGGGCCGCGTTGGATATTTCGTCCGTCTCCAGGCATCCGCCGTCCTCGCGAATTCCGCCCGGCCCTGCCTCGCCCGCCACGCGGCATAAGGCTTTCACGCCGTGTGCCGCCATCCGTGCGCTCGGGCGTACCATGTCGGCAGACCGCAGTTTTTCTCCATGACTGTGCGTTGATGGCGGGCGAGTACACCATGCTCGGTGCGCGCATGCGTTTTTTGACGCGACTCGCTGTCTCCCGGTAAAGAATTTACGCTCGGTTTCACCTTGTGAATCACCCCTGTAAATCAAATCGTACCGACGGACCAGGAGAAGACATGACGCAATCTGCTGCTGTACCGGTGCATCCGGTCGACGAGCGCCTGCCGCTGCCGAAGTTGTTCATGCTGGGATTGCAGCACGTGCTCGTGATGTACGCAGGAGCGGTCGCCGTACCGCTGATCATTGGCGGCGCCCTCAAGATGTCGGTCGACCAGATTGCGTTTCTGATCAACGCGGACCTTTTTGCCTGCGGCATTGCGACGCTGATTCAGACGCTTGGTCTCTGGATCTTCGGCCTTCGCCTGCCGATCATGATGGGCGTCACGTTTACCGCTGTCACGCCGATGATCGCCATCGGCACGAATCCCGACCTCGGGTTGCTCGACATTTACGGCGCCACGATTGCGGCCGGCATCATCGGTATTCTGATCGCACCGTTCATCGGCAAACTGTTGCGGTTGTTTCCGCCGGTCGTGACGGGCACCGTCATTACGGTGATCGGCATCTCGCTCATGGGGGTGGGGATCAATTGGGCGGCGGGCGGTTTCGGCAACCCCGATTACGGCAACCCACTGTACCTGGGCGTCTCGTTTGCGGTGCTGCTGTGCATTCTGTTCATCACGAAATATGTGCGCGGTTTCTTCGCCAACATCGCGGTGCTGCTCGGCATTCTGTTCGGAACGCTCGTGGCGATCGCGTTGGGCAAGGTGTCGTTTGCAGGGGTATCGGAGGCCCCGTGGTTCGGCTTCGTCATGCCGTTCCATTTCGGTGTGCCGCGCTTCGATCCAATCGCCATCGCAACGATGACACTGGTCATGCTCGTGACGTTCATCGAGTCGACGGGCATGTTCCTCGCGGTGGGCGACATCGTGGGACGGCCGGTCGATCAGAAGACGCTGGTGCGAGGCTTGCGTGTCGATGGACTGGGCACGCTGATCGGCGGCATTTTCAACACCTTTCCGTACACGTCGTTCTCGCAAAACGTGGGACTGGTTGGCGTGACGGGTGTGAAAAGCCGTTGGGTGTGCGCGATGGGCGGCGCGATTCTGATTGTGCTCGGCCTGTTTCCGAAGGTCGCGCACATCGTGGCGTCAGTGCCGCAGTTCGTGCTTGGCGGCGCGGGCATTGTGATGTTCGGCATGGTGACGGCCACCGGCATCAAGATTCTGTCGAGCGTCGACCTCTCGAAGAACCGCTACAACCTGTACATCATCGCGATCAGTATCGGCGTGGGGATGATTCCGGTGGCGTCGGACAAATTCTTCATGAAACTGCCGCATGCGCTCGCCCCGTTCTTCCACAGCGGCATTCTGCTCGCATCGATCAGTGCTGTTCTGCTCAATGCGCATTTCAACGGCTTGCGCAGCGAAGAGGAGGCAAGTGCGCTGGCGCAGGAAGCGGCCAGGCAAGCGGACGCTGCGCATTGAGGCACATGGCGGCAAGTCGCGAAGTCGCAAATCAGCATGGTTCCGGGCGGTGTGGAACGCCCTGCCGGTCGACGCGATGTGGGGGCGCTGACCGGCAGGACGCCGTGATCGGACTATGGCGAGCCAATTCCGCATATCCCTCAATACCCCCCGATATCCCCCGATATTCCGCAACATCCCATCAGTGAAAGTTCCGACTTGAGATCGTCAGTTCGCCGAGCATCGGCGAGAGATCGATCAGCCGATGTGCGACCAGATGGGTGACTCGCTCCTCGCGCTGCCACACGCCCTCCACGCCCAATAACGACGACGCGAGCAACTCCCTGCGCTGCGCCTCGACCAGATCCGGCCAGACAATCACATTGATGATGCCCGTCTCGTCTTCCAGGGACACAAAAACCGTGCCGTTGGCCGTGCCAGGCCGCTGACGTCCCGTCACAATGCCGGCCGTGCGTACCCGTCGCCCATGCACGCCCTCGGATTGCAAGTCCTTCGCCGTGCGCACGCGCAGCTTCGCCAGTTTCTCTCGCAATAACAGCAGCGGATGGCGACGCAGCGTCAGTCCCGTACTCGCATAATCGGCCACGATGTCCTGCCCTTCGGGCATCGGCGGTAGCGCGACCTGTTCGTCCGCACTGCCCGGCGCGGCGTCGCGCAAAACCGTTGCGCCGAGCAGCGGTGTCGGCGGCTGCCATGCTGCTACCGTCCAGCGCGCCTGACGTCGTCCGCCCAGCAGCGCCGATAGCGCATCCGCCGCGGCCAGTGCATCGAGATCCCGGCGCGATAACGCGGCCCGTGCCGTCAGATCGTCGATATCGGTGAAGGGCCGCTGTCTGCGCGCCGCCTCGATCGCCTTCGCCCCCTCCTCCGACAGTCCCTTGACCAGCGACAGGCCCAGTCGCACTGCCGGTCGACGCGCGTTCCCGTACCGGCCGATCCGCGCCTCGGGACGCGATTCGACATCGCTCACGCATACATCCACCGCACGCACTTCGACACGGTGCCGCCGCGCGTCCTGCACCAGTTGCGACGCCGAATAGAACCCCATGGGCAAACTGTTGAGCAATCCGCACAGGAACATCTCCGGCGCATGACACTTGAGCCATGCACTGGCGTACGCAAGCAACGCAAAACTCGCCGCATGACTCTCGGGAAATCCGTACTCGCCGAACCCCTCGATCTGGCGACAGATCGCCTCGGCGAATTCGCGCGGATAACCGTTCTTCAGCATCCCGCTGACGATGCGGTTCTGAAATTTCTCCAGCCCGCCTTTGCGTTTCCATGCCGCCATCGAACGGCGTAATTCGTCTGCCTCCCCCGCCGTGAAGTCGGCAGCGATCATCGCGATCTGCATCACCTGCTCCTGAAAGATTGGCACGCCGAGTGTGCGCTCCAGCGCCGGTTTGATCGCGTCGCAAGGATAGTCGACCAGTTTCCGATCCTTTCGCCGCTTCAGATACGGATGCACCATGCCGCCCTGAATCGGCCCCGGACGCACAATCGCGACCTGTACCACCAGGTCGTAGAACACCTTGGGTTGCAAACGCGGCAACATGCTCATCTGTGCCCGCGACTCGATCTGGAAGACGCCCACGGTGTCGGCCCGTCGAATCATGCCGAACGTAGCCGGATCGTCACGCGGAATGTCGGCCAGTTCAAGCGGCGCCCCCCGCCACTCGCCAAGCAGATCGAGCGTGCGACGCAACGCACTCAGCATGCCGAGGGCAAGCACATCGACCTTGAGCAGTTCGAGCGTCTCGATATCGTCCTTGTCCCACTGAATGACGTAGCGCCCTTCCATCGCCGCCGGGGCAATCGGCACGAGACGCGACAGTCTGTTGCGCGAGATCACGAAACCGCCCACGTGCTGCGACAGATGCCGGGGAAAACCGATCAACCGCGCCACCAGATCGGCCCACAGGCGTGTCGTCGGTGCATCGGGCGACAGGCCTTGCGCGGCCATGCGCGCGAGCAGATTCTCCTTGCCGTCCCACCATTGCTGACTCTGCGCGACCTGCTCGACGATGGACAGGTCGATGCCCAACGCGCGTCCCGTGTCGCGCACCGCGCTGCGCATGCGATAGCTGATGACCGTCGCCGCCAGCGCCGCCCGGTCGTTGCCATACTTCCTGTAGATGTACTGGATGACGATTTCGCGCTTCTGATGCTCGAAGTCGACGTCGATATCCGGCGGCTCCTTGCGTTCCTTCGACAGAAACCGGCCGAACAGCACTTGCGCTTCGTCGGGATTCACCGCCGTAATCCCGAGGCAATAGCACACGGCTGAATTCGCCGCCGAGCCACGCCCCTGACACAGTATTCCCTGACTACGGGCGAAGCTCACGATGTCGTAGACGGTCAGAAAGTACGGCTCGTACTCAAGCTCTCGAATGAGGTTCAGTTCCGTTTCCAGAAGATTCCTTACCTTCTCCGGCACGCCGTTCGGGTAGCGGCGCTTCGCTCCCGCCTGGACTTCCCGATGCAGATACGATTCCGGTGTGTACCCGGCAGGCACCAGTTCCTCCGGATACTCATAACGCAGCGTGCGCAAGTCGAAATGGCATCGCGATGCCATCTCTATCGTCGCGGCCAGCGCATCTTGCGGAAAAAGCCATGAAAGCCGCAGTCGGGGACGCAAATGCTGCTCGGCATTGGCCGTGAGCGACAACCCGCATGCCTGCACAGGCTTGCCCAAGCCGATTGCCGTGAGCGTGTCCAGCAACGGTTTGCGCGAGCGCACATGCATGAGCACATGCCCGGTGGCGACAAGCGGCACACCACACTCGGCCGAGATCGCGCGCAAACGCGCCAGATGCGCTTCGTCGTCGGCCCGGTAGCGACGCTCCAGGGCCAGCCATAGGCGCGCCTCTCCGAACGTTTGCGCCGCCCAGCGCGTCTGGGCCAGCGTGCGCTCATGACTCGCATCGGGATCGGGCACGAGAATGATCAGGCATCCCCGCAGACCGCGCAGATGCGCGTGCTCCCCGGTCGGTGCGCTGAAATCCCTCGCGTGCAGACGGTAGCTGCGGTTCGGCCCTCGCATGCGTCCGAGCGTAATCATCTCGGACAGGTTGCCGTAACCGTCCCGGTGCTGTGCAAGCGCCACCAGATGTAGGGTGCCGAGGGCATCGAGGACATCGGAATCGTGGCCATCCGGCGCGTTTGCATCGATACCGGACAGTGGGGGCCGGGAGGGTCGATGGGGCTGATGGGGCTGAAATTGCTGAGCTGATGAGCGATTCGACGATCGTCCCTCCGACGCTATCGGTGTTTGTAACGATGCGTCTTCGGGCGTCAGACGAAACTCGCTGCCCACGATCAACGACATGTGCTTGTGCTCGGCCTTCTCCACTTCAGCCAGCGCCCGAACGACACCTGCGAGCGAGCACTCATCGGTAATGGCTAACGCGGTGTAACCGAGATGCACCGCGCGCGCGACCAACTCCTCCGGGTGCGACGCCCCGCGCTGAAACGAGAAATTCGACAGGCAATGCAACTCGGCATACGCAGGCAAGCCGCCGTCGTCCTCCCCGCGCAATCGGGAAGGATCGGCATCGGGGGTATCGATACCGTCGTCGTTGGCCGCCAGCCCTTTGGCCACCGCCCCTTGCCATGAGAAGTCATCGTCAAAATTCATAAGACAGCCGCCCCGTCGATCTCAGCCAAACAGGCCGTGCAAATACCACGCAGCATCGGCCCCCTTCACCGGACGCTCCCGAAATACCCACAACAACGCGCCCGACGTATCGGCGGCGATGAAGTAGTCGCGCGTTACCGTGCCCGGCTCCCACCATCCCGCCTCGATACGCTCGGGACCGCTCACCAGTCGCAACGGTCCTTGCCGCCACGGACGCTCCTGCTGCACGCTCAAGCGCTGTGGCGCATCGAGCAGCCATACCGGACGAGGCGGCGATATGCGCCTGGTCTGCGGCAGATGACGGTTCGCACCGGATGCCGCCCCTTGCCCCGCCGACGCAATACTCGCAATCCTTGCCTCCACCTGCCCACCGGCATTCGTCGCCCCATACGGCACGCTCACGAACGCCGCCTCGGGACGGTGATCGCCGCGCACCTGCAACCGTCGCACGTGCTCATCTCCCAGACGCGCCACCACGCGCTCCATCAATTGCACGAAATCCTGCCGCTCGCGCCCCGGCTCCGGCAGCAACGCGCCGCTTTGCGCAACGTGGGGTGCCGTTTGCGTAATGTCGAGCCGCAGAGTCAGCACCGGTGCGATCAGCGCAGCGCGTGCGAGCCGTTCTTTGCACAACGACAACAGGTGCGCGGGCGCAGCACTCGCTTCGGCCAGCCGAATGTCGAAGCGCGTCGGCGCCAGTGTTTCTCTGCCGAGCGGTTCGTGTTCGAGTATCAGCGTCAATGCGCGTGCGGCCAGTTGCCCGGCGGCGAGCCATCCCGTCAACTGCGCCAACAGACGACGCAAACCGAAGAGCAGCACTTCGACGTCGTGAGTGAGCGAGGGCAATGGCAGTACCGCTTCGAAATGAGGCGGCGCGCGATACCAAGTGGGGGCCTCCGGCGTCTCGCCATACGCCCGGGAAAGCGCGGCCGGCAGGTCTGCGCCACAGCGGCGTCTCACGCCGGCCGATGGCAGCGCCCGCAATTCGCCCAGCGTTGCGCAGCCGATGTGCTCCAGCCAGTCGAGCCATGGCTGCGCCTCGGGCAATAACGCAACCGATAGCGGGTCGAGCTGCTCGGGTAGCGCCGCCAGCGGTGGTGGCCGCCAGGATTCGGAATGCCATGCCGAGGCGCCAGCCTCGCTGTACGGTGCACAAAGGTCGACGTGCAGCAGGTCGGCGTGCATCGGCACCGCCTCTGCGGCGCGCGCCAGCAACGACGCCGCGCTGGCCGTCGCCGCAATCCCCACCGAAGCCCGATGCCCCAATGCCTGCGCGCTCTCGAGCACTTGCGCCGCCAGCGAAGCCAGCCCGCCGAACAATCGCAAACTCGGTGCGACGTCGATCACTACGCACTGTGGGGCGACAATCGCCACGTCGGGGCCAAAACGCAACAATGCCAACGCCAGCGCTTCGAGAGCGAGTGTCTCGGCGGCTTCATCGCGGTCGTGAAACCGGGCCTGCGACAACAGCGCCAGCACACCGCCACGACGCATGCCTGGCCGCACCCCGGCTGCCTGTGCCACCTCGCCCGCCTGCCAGACACGCGACTGCGCCAGCACCACCGTCGTATCGGGGGACGCCTCGGCCTGCCCGTCCGCCCATAGGCGCGCAGAGGCGATCTCAAGTGCCAGATATGGCAGATGCAGAGCGATCCAGCAGGCCATGCGAGACTCCGGCAACAGATACGAAAGACACCACGGACGTGACGGACGTGGCGGACGTGGCGGACGAAGGAGCAGGATTCGGCTGGGCGTGCAACGGCGACGCGTCGTCGCGGGTGTCGGCCGCCGGTTGCGGGGCGCGCGTATAAGGTGCAGGCAACGTCAGCCAGAGCGGATCGAGACGCGGCGGCCCGCGGCGCTTGTGAAACTGCACGCCGAGCCGGCTGCCCTCACCGACCGTCAGCGCCAACCTCAGCGGTGCGGCCGAAGCGCTCGAAACCGCCGCCGGGGGACGCATTACCCACGTCAGCGTCTCACTCCCGCCAGCCGCCACCTGAAGACGCCGAATCTGCTCCGGCGTAGCCGTTGGCAGCCATGTCAGCACCGCGCCGCAGCAAGCACTCTTGAGCGCCTGCTCGGCACACCAGAGCATGTCTCGGTCTTCGGCCCGGACGTCCTTCCCGCTTCCGCCTGTGCTCCCCCCCCCTCTCCCCGCTCGTCCCTCGATGCCTCGCGCCAGCCATTCCCGTGAGCTTTTGGATGCCCCGGATACCGGGCGCATCACCACGCTGAGCCAACGCAGATCGATGCCCCACCCTGCCAGCGCCGGGGCATACGGCAACATCGGCGGCGCAATCACCATCACCGGTTTGCCCGCCTGCGTCAGCTCACGCAGCACCGGCACCAACAGACGCCACTCCCCGATTCCCGGACGATCGCTCAACAACTCTGTCACCGCACCATGCGGCCACCCGGCACCGGGCAGTTCGGCATCCAGCGCCGCAAAACCGGTGGCGTGGCCCGCCCGATGGCAGTGCGCCAGTTCACTGGCGCGCCATAACCCGGCAGGCAGAGAGGAAAGCGGCAGAGCCATCTGGAGAATCAAGCGCTCAGAATACTGTATGAATGTACAGTATAGCAGTTCGTCGGCCCAGGACAGCATCTCAATGGCCCGGCGATGACGACGATCTCGCTTGCGGGCGAACGTTCGCCCGGCTAACGTGAGCGACATTGCACGAACCCCATCTCTCATGCCGCTCCCGACTACCGCCACCGCCCCCTTCTGCCCCTCCGAGGTCAAGGGCAGCATCGTTATCGACGCGCGCGAATCGCGCTGGACCAAACTCAAACGCTTCGCCGGCCCGGGATTGCTCGTCGCCATCGGCTATATGGATCCGGGGAACTGGGCGACGGATATTCAGGCCGGCTCGCAATTCGGCTACTCGTTGCTCTGGGTGGTGGCCCTATCGAGCCTCGCGGCCATCTTTCTGCAAATGCTCGCGGCACGCCTGGGGCTGGTCGCCGGACGCGATCTCGCACAGGCCAGCTACGAACGCTACGGCCGCACGGGCCGTCTCGTGCAATGGATCACCGCCGAAATTTCCATCATCGCTTGCGATATCGCCGAGGTGCTAGGCTGCGCACTGGCCTTCAAGCTGCTGCTGGGAGTGCCCGTGACCTGGGGCATCGTGCTTACCGCGCTCGACACCATGATCGTGCTTGGGCTGCAAGGCAAAGGCTTTCGTCAGATCGAAGCCATCGTTTTCGGATTAATCGGAACGATGGCGTTCTGCTTCGTGGCGCAAGTTGCGATGGTGCCCCCCGACTGGCATGCCGTGGCCGCGGGTCTCGTACCGGGCGCACCCAGCCACGACCGGCGCGACGCCATCGTGCTGGCGCTGGGCATCGTCGGTGCGACGATCATGCCGCACAACCTGTACCTGCATTCGTCCGTCGTGCAAACCCGGCGAGTGATCGGCGGCAAGCGGGGCGATGTCCCCGACACGCTTGCATTGGTGCGTATCGACACGTGGGGTTCGCTGTTGATCGCCATGTGCGTGAATGCGGCCATTCTGATTCTTGCCGGCTCGGTCTTTCATGCCAGCGGCCAGACCAACGTCACCGATATCGAGCAGGCGTATCAGTTGATAACGCCGATTGCGGGCGGCGCCGCTGCATTCATGTTCGGCCTCGCACTGCTCGCTTCCGGGCAAAGCTCGACACTCACCGGTACCATCGCCGGGCAAGTCATCATGGACGGTTTCCTGCACATGAAGATTCCGTGCTATCAGCGGCGTCTGATCACACGCGGACTTGCGCTCGTCCCCGCGCTGATCGGGGTGCTGTGGCTCGGCGACGGCGCCGTGGGCAAGTTGCTCGTGTGGAGCCAGGTCCTGCTCAGCCTGCAACTGCCGTTCGCGATGTGGCCGCTCATTCGCTCGGTGAGCGACTCGCGTGTGATGAAAGGCCATGCGATCGGGGGGCCGGCGCAGGTGTTCGCCTGGTGCCTCTTCGTCGTGATCACCGGCACCAATCTGCTATTGATTTTCGGATTGAATTGAGCGGCGCAACGCGATGGCGGCGCGACATCGTCGTGCGCCGCCATCGCGTTGCGCCGTGCAAACCGCCTGACAACCCGAGATCGCTCAGCCCGGGGGATCGTCCAACACAGCGATAACGCGTGCTACCATCAGCACCCCTTACCAAGTCATACAAACAAAAGTCGTCACAAGAAAGTAAGGGCATCAGAGGTCCGCGAAGCCGATGCCAACGCGCATCGTCCAGTGGGCACCAACACACTCAGGGGTATCACCGTGCAGAAAAAGAAGTTCAGCTTTGCATTGCTCAGCGCTGCCATGGTCTCTGCGGCCGTGCTCGGCGGCTGCGCCACCGAAAGCTCGCGTTCCGTGGAAGTCGCCAAAGTCGAAAGCGCCAGCCGCCCGTATGTTGGCGCGCGTACGCCGATTGCTGTGGGCAAATTCGATAACCGTTCTGCGTACATGCGTGGCGTTTTTTCCGATAACGTCGATCGCCTCGGCAGTCAGGCCAAGACGATTCTTATCACCCATCTGCAACAAACCCATCGCTTCAACGTGCTCGACCGCGACAACATGGCCGAGACTCGTCAGGAAGCCGACATCAAGAAGACGCAGCAGACGCTCAAGGGTGCCGACTACGTCATCACTGGCGACGTCGTCGAGTTCGGCCGCAAGGAAGTGGGCGACAAGCAGCTCTTCGGCATTCTCGGGCGAGGCCGCGAGCAAATCGCTTACGCGAAGGTCAACCTGAACGTGGTGGACATCGCCACGTCGGAAGTCGTCTACTCGAGCGGCGGTGCAGGCGAGTTCGCCCTGTCCAACCGCGAGGTCATCGGCTTCGGCGGCACGGCGGGCTACGACTCGACGCTCAACGGCAAGGTGCTCGACCTCGCCATGCGCGAGGCCGTCAACAACCTCGTCGCCGGGATCGAAAGCGGCGCCTGGAAGCCCGGCAAGTAAGCCAACCATCCCATTTTTGCAGCATGCCGTAGCGCGTGAGCCGACACGCGCCCGAACTTGCGCGTCAGACGCAGGCGCGGGTGCGACGTGGTGACACGTGCGGCGGCATGCCTGTCAGGATCTCTCTCATCATGAATCGCACACGCTCATTCGGCCGTTCGGCCGTGGCGGTCATCGCCGGCGGCGTCATCGTCGCCCTGTCGGGTTGCGCCACGCCACCCAAGCCGCTTTACGACTGGGAAAGCTACCAGCCGCAAGTCTACGAGTACTTCAAGGGCGAATCGAAAGAAGCCCAGATCATTGCGCTCGAACGCGACCTGCAAAAAATCAAGGCGTCCAATAACGCCGCGCCTCCCGGCTACCACGCTCACCTCGGTTTGCTTTACGCCTCGGTCGGCAAGTCCGACAAGATGGTCGAGCAGTTCCAGATCGAAAAGCAGTTATTCCCCGAGTCCGGCAATTACATCGACTTCCTGCTCAAGAACAAGACCACGGAGGCCAAGCAATGATCGCCCGACTCTTTCAATGGATGACGGTGGCCGCGCTGGCCGCCGTGATGACCGGTTGTGCCGTACATCAGGCCAAGCCGTACGACTACACCGCGTTCAAGGAAAGCAAGCCAAAGTCGATTCTGGTGTTGCCGCCGCTGAACGAATCGCCGGATATCGACGCGACCTATAGTGTGCTGTCGCAGGTTACGGTACCGCTGGGTGAAGCGGGCTACTACGTGATGCCCGTGGCGCTGGTCGATGAGTCGTTCCGTCAGAACGGCCTGACCGTGGCTGGCGACATTCATCAGGTCAGCCCCGCCAAGCTGCGCGAAATTTTCGGAGCGGACGCCGCGCTGTACATCAAGATCACGCAATACGGCACGAAGTACATGGTGCTCGACAGCGCCACGGTGGTGACCGTCTCTGCGGAATTGATCGATCTGCGCAACGGCGCGAAGCTGTGGAGCGGCGCTTCCAGCGCGTCGAGCAACGAAGGCAACAACAGCGGTGGCGGCGGGCTGATCGGCATGTTGATCACGGCGGCCGTCAAGCAAATCGTCAACAGCGTGTCGAACGCCGGTTACACCGTTGCCGGCACCGCCAACGCCCGTCTGCTCTCGGCAGGACGCCCGAACGGCATGCTCTACGGTCCGCGCTCGCCGAAGTACGGTACGGACTGAGTTGCCGCTTCCGTGGAGAAATCTGCGTAGCGTAGCGTACCGGGTACCGGGCACCGGGATCGAAACGGTCCCGTGCCGGATTCGACGCCGCGTTCGCAATGTATGCGTACTCGCGGCCGGTACGAATCCGGCGAGCCTTGAGCGTGAGTTCCGGCACTCACGCGGAGTGACCTGTGGATATGGCCCGAGCGCATCGTTGCGCCGTATTGCAGCGGCGTAAGCGACAAAGTGACAAAGCGACAAGCCACAAAACGACAAAGCCCGCCGAAGTGGCGGGCTTGCTTTTGCCCATCCCCGGAACAGCGGGGATGGCATCCGGACTCACGGTTGGGCGCCGTCGCACGTCATTACACAATGACGGGAATCGCCCGATGAGACGATCACTTGCCTGGCTGCGCCAGCGACGACCGTTCGTCCGGAAGCACTTCGGACTTGCTTAGTAACCGGCGGTTTCGAGCGCGCGGATACGTTGTTCCAACTCAATGATGTCCTTCGACTCAGCCAAAAACGCTTCACGACGACGACGCTCAGCGGTTTCAAACCAAGTGTTCACGACTTCAAACAGGGCGGCAAACATGACGTTTCTCCATTTCAATTAGTGTGCTGCATCGCAGCAGTGCTTCGCATTATATAGGGTTTTCCCGGTAAGGGTTAGCCCTTATGCGGGAAAAACCAACAAAACCTGCTAGAGCAGTGCTTCGAATGGAGTCAATTCCATCAAAAACAATTAAAAATCAATAACTTATATAAACAACAACGCCACCTCATGCCGTCCACGGCACACTGTCGCACGGCACGATCAAAATTCGAGAGACAAAAAAAGCGCCGCTACTGCGGCGCATCACGAAGTCAACCAGGGCTCACGTGTGACATCGATCAAACGTCATATCATCGTCGAGAGCCTTATGGGGCGTGGCGTACCACTTGAGCATCCCCGTCGCTGACTGGCCCGTCAGTCGCGGTTCCAGTCGTGGTTCCGGTCGTGGTCACGGTACCGGTTGCACCTGCGTCCGACGCCGTGTTCTGATGCGCCGCAGTGCCGCAGGCGGCTGTGGCATGCGTACCACTATCGCGCTTCGTACCCGGTCCGCCCGGCAGTTCCGCCCCCGCCAGCCCCTCAAGGATCGGACAATCGGGACGCTCGTCGCCATGGCAATGCATCGCCAGATGGGACAGCGTGTCGCGCATCGCCACCAGTTCGCCGATGCGCTGATTGAGTTCGTCGACGTGAGACTGCGCCAGGGCCTTCACCTGAGCGCTGGAGCGCCCGCGATCCTGCCACAGCGCCAGCAGTTGGCGAATCTGGTCGATGCCGAACCCCAGACGCCGCGCCTGACGAATGAAGCGCAGCAGATGGAGATCCTGCTCGCCGTAACGCCGGTAACCCGCCTCGGAGCGGGGGCTCGGGGGCATCAGGCCGATACTCTCGTAGTACCGGATCATCTTGGCCGTAACGCCGCTGGCCTGCGCCGCTTGTCCGATGTTCATGGCGACCTCACTGGGGGGAACGAGGGTTGAACGACGGGAGAGAAGATCCGTTCGCGGCCTTTTCGGTGTCCGACAGCACGAGTCGTGCACTGATTGGCGCATGATCGGAAATCCGCGACCAGGGGCGCCCGTGCAACACTTGCGCCCCTTCGATATGAAAACCGCGTGCGTAAATGCGGTCAAGTCGTAAAAGCGGCAATCCGCTCGGAAAACTGCGGGCAGGACGACCGACGCTGTTCTGAAACACCTCCGTCAGCGCCAGCTTTTCGGCCAGCAGACGGTCCGCCTGATTGCTCCAGTCGTTGAAGTCACCCGCGATGATCAGCGGGGCATCCGAAGGAATGGCATCGGCCACCCGCTCCGTGAGCATTTCGAACTGCCGGCGGCGCCCCTGCCCGGCGAGCGACAAATGCACGCACAAACAATGCAGCGGCTGCGACAGTCCCGGCACGGCAATTTCGCAGTGAAGCATGCCGCGCTTCTCGAAACTATAGGTCGTGATGTCGTGATTGTCCGACTTAACGATCGGATAACGACTCAAAATCGCATTGCCGTGGTGCCCGTGTTCATAGACCACATTGCGGCCATAAGCGTGATCCCGCCACATCGCACCGGCCAGGAACTCATGCTGAGGCTGTACCGGCCAGTTGCTGTGGCGCACCGCGTGGCGCTGGTGCATGCCCTGCACTTCCTGGAGGAAAACCAGATCGGGCGCCAGCCCCTCCAACCCCGCGCGCAATTCGTGAACGCGCAAACGGTTGAATGCGGAAAAGCCTTTGTGGATGTTGTAACTCGCGATATGCAGACTATTCATATTCGGCAGCATCGACTCCGTGCCGGAAGACAGACGATATCACCTAGATGATGCCGCTTTCGGCGAATTTCAAGACAAATGAAAATCCGGGCGACAACTTCGCGGTGTCCGCCAATCCGTCGCCCCCGATCGGTTCATTATGCGCCGTCCGCCTTGTGCGCGGGCGAACACCCGTCAAACGCCCGCCCGGCGGGCCACTTCGCCCTTTGCGCCCTCGGTTTTTACGGCACCGTCCGTGTCGTGCGCCACGCTCCCCTGATCGGCAGGACGCCACCGGCGCAGCAACAACGCATTACTGACGACGCTAACGCTACTGAGCGCCATCGCCGCCCCCGCGATCACCGGACTCAACAGGCCGAACGCCGCCAGCGGAATGCCCACCACGTTGTACGCGAACGCCCAAAACAGGTTCTGACGGATTTTCGACCACGTACGGCGCGAGACATCGATCGCGTCGGCCACGCGCAGCGGATCGCCGCGCATCAGCGTAATGCCCGCCGTCTGCATCGCCACATCCGTTCCCGAGCCCATGGCAATGCCGACATCGGCAGCCGCAAGGGCAGGCGCATCGTTGATGCCGTCACCGACCATCGCTACGACTCCGCCATCCCGTTTGAGTTGCGCCACGACCTCGGCCTTGTTCTCAGGCAGCACGTCCGCATGAACCTCGTCGAGCCCCAGCGCGTCTGCCACCGCCCTGGCGCTTCCCGCGTTGTCGCCCGTCACCATCACACACCGCACGCCCAGCGCATGCAGCCGTTCGACAGCAGCTCGCGCGCTCTCCTTGAGCGTGTCGCCGAACGCCAGCAATCCGAGCAGACGCGCTGCACCGCCCCCCCCGGTCGACGCGCCGCCCTCCGCCACGGTCTCCACCAACCACGATACCGTGCGGCCCTCACTGGCCAGTCGAGCGGCTTCCTGCGCCAGCGCTCCCTGCGAAACACCGAGTTCATCGAGCAATCGGGCGTTCCCTAACTGAAGCGAATGGCGGACATCGTCCCCCGCGGCCGAAGCGATCCGGATACTGGCCCGCATGCCGCGGCCCGGCAACGCCACGATATCGGATGCCACCGGCACCGCCGACGTTTGCCCGGCTTGCTCGACCGCCGTCGTCACCGCCCTGGCCAACGGATGCGAACTCCCCGACTGCACTGCGGCAGCCCACTGCAAGAGTGTGTCGGCACGGACGCCTTGCGCCGGCAGATACGCGACCAGACGCGGCTTACCTTCCGTTAGCGTACCGGTCTTGTCGAATGCCACGACGTCGATGCGATGCGCCAGTTCGAGCGCCTCGGCGTCCTTGATGAGAATGCCCTGCCGCGCCGCTGCCCCCGTGCCGACCATGATGGCCGCCGGTGTGGCGAGACCCAGTGCGCAAGGACACGCGATCACCAGCACCGCCACGGCATTCAGTAACGACGCTTCCAGCCCGATTCCGGATAGCCATCCGCCGATCACCGTGGCGATAGCGATCAGCACCACCACCGGCACAAACACCGCTGCCACTCGATCCACAGCCCGCTGGATCGGCGCCTTGCCTGCCTGAGCGTCTTCGACCATGCGAATGATGCGCGCCAGCGCGGTATCGGCGCCAACGGCAGTCGTCTGCACGCGCAAAGTGCCCGAACCGTTGATCGACCCGCCCACGACCTTGTCGCCGCCGGCCTTGTCGATGGGCAGCGGCTCACCGGTCAGCAATGACTCATCGAGCTGGCTCGCGCCCTCGCGAATCACACCGTCGACCGGCACCCGCTCACCGGCGCGCACGACGACCCAGTCGCCGACCTTTACCTGCGCAAGCGGCACCGATACCTCAGTGGCAGCCCCCTGCGGATCGCGCAGCACGCGTGCCGTCTCGGGGCGCAACGCCGCCAGCGCACGAATCGCTTCCACGGTACGCCGCTTGGCGCGCGCTTCGAGCCATTTGCCGAGAAGCACCAGCGTGATAACCACCGCCGCCGCTTCGAAATACAGATGCGGCATGCTGCCGGCGGGCGCTCGCCACCACTCGTACACACTGAGGCCATATGCTGCCGACGTGCCCAGCGCCACGAGCAAATCCATGTTGCCGCTACCTGCCACTACCGCCTTGTACCCTGCCCGGTAGAACCGCGCACCGAGCCAGAACTGCACCGGCGTGGCGAGCAACCATTGCACCCACGGCGGCGGCATCAGATGCACGCCGAACGGCTCGACGAGCATGGGCAACAGCAACGGCAGCGACAACACCGCCGCCACAGCCACCGGCCACCATGCCGGGCCACGCTCGACGGCGGCAGCCTGCGCCGGGTCGGTGACCGGCGACGCCTCGTAACCGGCTTTCTCCACGGCCGCGCTCAACACCGCAACGTCCACCACACCGCGTACGCCGCGCACTGCGGCACGCTCGGTTGCCAGATTGACGCTGGCCTCCACCACGCCCGGCACGTTGCGCAGAGCCTTTTCCACCCGTCCCGCACATGACGCGCACGTCATGCCGCCAATGGCAAGTTCGAACGATTGCTCCGCGACCTGATAACCGGCATCGCTCACCGCCGCCTCGACCGCGTCCAGCAACGCCGTCGGCGCCACATCGCCGGCCGCCTCGACGGCGGCCGTTTCGGTTGCAAGGTTCACATTCGCGCCCGCTACGCCGGGGGCGCGGCGCAACGCCTTCTCCACCCGCGTCACACACGATGCGCAGGTCATGCCTTCGATACCGACCGACCAGTTCTGAGTCATCTATGGGCCTCCACGAGGACTGTCATCATGCGTCACAGCATAGACCTTGCCATGACAGGAAGGTCAAGCACTATGCGGTAACTCGTCGCGAATTGCGTTCCGTTCGCGAACGGGTATGGACGGGTATGGGTATATAGGTGTGGTTCTGCCGTCGCGCCTTATCACGATAGCGCCGCCGCGACCGCACGTGTTTAGGGGACGTCCGAGCCGTTACCCGACATGTCCGAAAAAAGGCTTGAGCTTCCCGCCGTAGGAAGGTCTATCATCGATTCAACTGATCAGTGCCATCTGTGCAACCGAACCTCTTGAAAGGAGAGCAAACATGCAAGTGCAAGTCGAGGGTATGAGCTGCGGTCATTGCGTCAAGGCTGTCACGCGGGCGATCATCGAGCGCGATCCAAACGCGAAGGTCAATGTGGACCTGGGTGCGGGAAGTGTCGACGTACAAAGCGGTCTGTCGGCAGCCGAAGTCAGCGCCGCCATTACCGAAGCGGGTTATACGGTCAGGGGCACCCAGACCTGAACGTTCGTTCGGCGCCGGTTCGGCCAACCGGCGCATTAACGTCGCGGGCGGCGCCTCGCCCTGCGACATCCCCTGCGACATCCCCTGCGACATCTTTTCCGGCCCTCCTCGCCTGCCTCCCCCCTCCCTTGCTCGCCTCACCGCCTCCATTCCCACGCACGCCACGCGGCCTTCCCTGCGCCTCGCAACGCCTTGTGCTACGCTTTGTCCCGCCGAGTACGCAATGACACCGCGCGATGCGTGACAGCACAGCGACATTCGTACGGCATACACGTCTTCAGGGCGGGGTGAAAGTCCCCACCGGCGGTATATGACACTGCGCAGTTCGCTGCGACGTCATGAGCCCGCGAGCGCCTGCCACCGTTGTTTCGCAACATCGGCGGGGTCAGCAGATCTGGTGCGAAGCCAGAGCCGACGGTCATAGTCCGGATGAGAGAAGATGCGTCGACACCCGCGTGCCTTGGGATGCCATCCCATGGTCACGTCCGTTCGCATGCCCCGAAAACGTTTTTCGCCCGATTGACTTACGCGAGGAGCGTTTCATGTCCACCAGCAACAACCGCCATACCCAAGCCGCATCGCAAGACACCGCCTCGACCGACGATCTGTACGCCTATCCGGCATTCGCCGATCTGCCGCCGGTCGAAATGCGTCTGGCCGCCGCGCTCGAGGCCATGCGCGAAGGTCGTCCCGTCATTCTGATGGATGATCTCGACCGCGAAAACGAAGCCGATCTGATTGTCGCCGCAGAGAAAATCACCCCCGCCACGATGGCGATGCTGATCCGCGAATGCAGCGGCATCGTGTGCCTGTGTCTGCCCGACGAAACGCTGCGCCGTCTCGATCTGCCGCCGATGGTCGAACAGAATCAGAGCCGTTACGGCACTGCGTTCACGGTGACGATCGAAGCGCGTCAGGGCGTGAGCACCGGCGTGTCGGCAGCGGACCGCGTGACCACGATCCGCGCGGCAATTGCCGACGACGCCCAGCCGTCCGACCTTTCCCGGCCAGGCCACGTGTTCCCGCTGCGCGCGCAGCCGGGTGGCGTGCTCACGCGGCGCGGTCACACGGAAGGCTCGGTCGACCTGGCAATTCTCGCCGGACTCAAGCCCGCCGCCGTGCTGTGCGAACTGATGAACCCGGATGGCACAATGACGCGCGGCGCCGACATCGAGCGCTTTGCCAGGCAGCACGATCTGCCCATTCTGACCATCGACGAACTCGCGACCTACCGCCTCGGCCGCGCTCAGGCCGCCTGAGACGCCCCGGCCCCTTCCCCCTCCCCTCACCCCCTGCTCTCCTCGGCCATTCGAGCCGCGAAACGGGAGCACTGCCCGCAGCAACGGCGGTCACCGCCGTTGCCGCGATGCCGGTTTGCGCCCCTCCCCCTGCAACCCGTCGACGCTTCCCTCTAACGCAAGATGAGCAATCGAGCGCGGGCACTCCTATAATCGGCCAGACAAGTCGAATGCCTAGCATTATAAAAGTTACGAGGAAGACGTCATGAGCACGAAACCGGGCAACGCCACCGATGCCGCCGCCGTTCTGGCGCAATGGGAAGCTGACGAAGCTGCCGTGCGCGAGCGCATGACGCGTAACGGCCCCGCGCGCTACGGTGTGGCGACACCGTCCGACGTGATCGGTCTCACCGGTCAGGAAATCTTCGACGCCATGTTCGACGGCAAGCTGCCGATGCCGCCGATCAGCGAAACGCTCGGCTTCATCGCCGTCGAAGTCGCCAACGGCCGCGCCGTCTTCCAGGGACGCCCGGCACTGCCCTACTACAACCCGCTCGGCTCGATTCACGGTGGCTGGTTCGCCACGCTGCTCGACTCGGCCGTCGCCTGCGCGATTCATTCGACGCTGCCCGCCGGGCGCAGCTATACGACGCTCGAACTGAAGACCAACATGGTCCGTGCCCTCACGCGCGACGTTCCGCTCGTGCGCGCCGAAGGCAAGGTGATTCAGGCGGGACGTCAGGTGGGTATTGCCGAAGGCCGCATCGTCGGCCCGGACGGCACGCTCTACGCCCATGCCACGACCACGTGTCTGATCTTCGACTTCCCGCCGAAGAAGGCTTGAGCGGATCAGGCGCGTAATCGGGCATGTAATTTGACAAGTCATTAGGCATGTAAGCGGTGTCACGGGGACAGGCGCCACGCCGGATACGCGCAGATGCTGCCGACATGAAAAAGCCCGCCGGGGATGTCCCTCGGCGGGCTTCTTTCATGCCCTCTCCGGACCCTGTGCGTCGCGATGGGTCGACGACACGGAGTCCCGCTCAGTGTGACGACGACCCGCCGCCGTGCTCGCCGTCGGGCTGATGTTCGAGCGTTTCTTTCAACGCGATCTGCAATTTGGCGTGCATGCGCACGAACCAGCTACGCATGATGACGGCCAGCACCAGCGTGCCGGCGACGATCAACACGATCATCTCCGTCGACGGCAGAATGCTTGCCGAGAGTGCCGCCACCAGCAGAATCACACCGACCATGGCGGCGATGGGCAGGATCTCGGCGACCACGCGCCGCACCTGAAACGTGTAACGTCCGGTCAGGCTCGGCGGCACCGACAACTCCACGAGCAGCAACGACAGCGACTTGAGCTTGCGATACACCGCGATCAGGAACGGCAGCGACAACACGAGCGCCCCGCCCCAGACCACGGCGCTTTGCAGGCTGGGGTCCGCCACCCACGGCTTCATCAGTTCCGCCAGACGACGATAGAAGAATGCGCCGCCGAGGAAGATGGTGACGACGAGCGCCAGATTGATCGCCACACTGACCACGATACGACGCACGATGGTCACGATGGTCGCGCTGTCGCCCGTCAACTGAATGCTCTGCAGCCACTGCGTGTATTGCCCGAGCACATACGACAGACGCCCGGGCATGGCGCGTCCGAGCCAGCCGGTGAAAGGATCGGCGCTCTTGATGAGATACGGCGTGAGCAGCGTGGTAATGACCGAGACGGCCACGGCAATCGGATAGAGAAAGTCGCTGGTCACTTTGAGCGACAGGCCGAGCGACGCGATGATGAACGAGAATTCCCCGATCTGCGAAAGCCCCATGCCCACGCGCATCGACGTCCGTCCATCCTGCCCCGAAAGATACGACCCCAACCCGCACGACACGATCTTGCCGAGCACCACCGCCACCGTAATGACCAGGATCGGCCACACGTAGGTGACCAGCACATGCGGATCGAGCAACAGGCCGATCGTGACGAAGAACACTGCGCTGAACATGTCGCGCAGCGGCGCGACGAGCCTCTCGATGGTGTGCAACTCGCGTGCTTCGGCCATGATCGCCCCGATCAGGAAGGCGCCGAGCGCCACGCTGTAACCCATCTGGATCACAAGCAGGCAGAAGCCGAAGCACAGCCCGAGTACGACGACGAGCAGCATCTCGTCGCTTTTGAACTTCGCCACGTACGCGAGGACGCGCGGCACCAGCAGAATGCCCACGACCAGCGATACGACCATGAACAGCAGCAGCTTGCCCAGCGTGAAGGTGGCCTCGCCTGCGTCGACCTGGCCGCTGATGGCGATCCCGGAGAGCAACGCGATCATGCCGATGGCGAGGACATCCTCCACGATCAGCACACCGAAGATCAGTTGCGCGAACCGCTCGCGCTTCATGCCGAGTTCGTCGAGCGCCTTGACGATGATCGTGGTCGACGAGACCGCCAGCATCGCCCCGAGGAAGATCGAGTCCATCGCCTTCCAGCCGAAGAAACGGCCGATCTCGTAACCGATCCACAACATCAGCACGATCTCGGTAATCGCCGCCACGAACGCCGTTACGCCCACCCGCGCGAGCTTGCGCAGGCTGAATTCCAGTCCCAGAGAGAACATCAGGAACACAACACCGAGTTCGGCAAGGATCCCGATGGTCTTCTCGTCATGGATGAGCGCAAACGGCGGCGTGTACGGTCCGATGATGACACCCGCCACGATATAGCCGAGCACGACCGGTTGCCGGAACCGGTTGAAGATGACCGTCACGACGCCTGCCAGCAGCATGATGACGGCCAGATCCTGAATGAAGTCGATGGCGTGATGCATCCGATACGTTCTCCCCGCAGCGCGTTGCGCCGATATTGATGTTCTTGACCCACGCCCGCGACACGCCGTGTCTCGACAGGAGACGCAGCGCTCACACAAGACGTGATGCTCGATGAAGGTGGGAAGCCGGTCAGGCGTTGCCTCCTGCCGACTTGATAGACGTTGCGTTCGTTCGCCCGGGCTTGCCGCTTACCTGCTCGCCCGGCCTCCCGGTTTCCCGGAACGACCTGCCGCCGAACCGCCCGCTTGCATACCCTGAAGGGCCTCCGGTTCGCACACCGAAACCGTGCACCGGGCAAACATTCGGCCAAAAACTGGCGCCGAATCAATATACGCGATGGCCGGACACGCGCGCAACCCAAGATTGACGGGGCTTTTCATAAAAAATTCCCGTTTTTCACGGTGTCGTCGGAAATTTTTTTTCTTGCTTTTTGTCTTCTTCGCCTGTGAAATATCACACAAATATCAATCGAATTTCACGAGAGACGCAAATTGCTCGTTCATCGTGCGCTCGCCCGGTGCCCCATCCCTGCATTGACCGCATTGACCGCATTGACCGATTTCACAGGAGTTGTCGACGTATGAGTTCCCGCTTGTCCTTTGTGGTTTCTCCGGCTTCCCCGGTGTCTGCCGCGTCGTCGACCTGCGCCGATGCCGCGCCCGCGCGCGTCGACGTCGTGCTCGACACATTGATCGTTGCCGGCTGGGCCGGGCGCGATCAGGACGCTGTCGAACATCACATCGCCGAACTTGCCGCGTTGGGCGTGCGCCGGCCGTCGAGCACGCCCTGCTTCTACCGTCTCGCCCCCGCGCTGCTGGTGCAGGACGACACCATCGACGTGGTCGGCCAGACCAGCAGCGGGGAAGCCGAATGCGTGCTTCTGCGTCAGGGCGACGAATGGCTCGTGAGCGTCGGATCCGATCACACCGACCGCGAAGTGGAAGCGTATGGCGTGACCGTCTCCAAGCAGGTCTGTGCCAAGCCGGTCGCCCGCCACGCGTGGCGCTATACCGATGTCGCCGCGCACTGGGACCAGTTGGAACTGCGCTCATGGGTGACACGCGAGGGCAAGCGCCGCCTCTATCAGGAAGGCACGGTCGCCGGGCTCTTGTCGCCACGGGAATTGATGGCGAAGCTCGGCCCGCTGGGCCTGCCGTCGGGCGCCGCAATGTTCTGTGGCACACTCGCTGCCATTGGCGGCGTGGCTGGTGGCGAGCAGTTCGAGATCGAACTGCTCGACCCGGTTCTCGGCCGCGCGATCCGGCATCGCTACGCCACGCAGGCGCTGGCGATTGCCGACTGACTGCCTTCCATCCGATGCCCAACGACACTGCTTTCGAGTCCCGCTCCACGGTTTCCGCTGCGGCCGCCACCGTCCTTTCGCAAACGGCCGCCGATGACCGCAGCCTGACAGAGCGCGCTTATGAAGCGATCAAGCACGACATCATCACGTTGCGTCTGCGCCCGGGTGAAACGCTCAACGAAGCGCAACTGATGCAGTCGACCGGGCTCGGGCGCACGCCGGTCCATCAGGCAATGCACCGGCTGGCACTCGAAGGGTTGTTGGTGATCCTGCCGCGCAAAGGCGCGATGGTTGCCCCCGTCTCGCTGAACGACGCGCTCGAAATCATCGACGTGCGCATGATCAATGAGACGTATTGCGTCGAACTCGCGGCGCGCGCGGCCACGCCGGACGACCTCGCTGCCATCGGGTCCGTACTGGAACGATCGCGCGAGGCCATCGCGTCGCGCGACGTGGCCGCGATGATGCGCATCGACCGGGACTTTCACCTGGCGATTTCGCGCGCCTCGCGCAACCAGACGCTCGCCGAACTGTTGCGCGGTCTGCACGAGCGGTCGCTGCGCTTCTGGTTCCTCGCCCTCTCCACGCCCAGTCATCTGGAAGGCGTCTACGAAGAGCATCTCGAACTGTTTGAAGCGCTCGCCGCGCATGACGGCGAGCGCGCCCGCCGGGCGATCGCCCGTCACATCGAAGAATTCCGCACCCAGATCCTGAAAGCGATCTGAACATGAGCACCGACGCCATCGATCTGCAACGCCCCCTGCCCGAACTCGCCGCCGCGCTGGACGCCGGTCGCACCACCAGCCGCGCGCTCACCGAACAGGCGCTCTCGCGCATCGCCGATCCGGCCGGTCAGGGCAACGTCGTTTTCACGCAGGTGGACGCACAGGCCGCACGCGAGGCCGCCGACGGTCTCGACGCCTTGCGCCGCGCGGGCACGCGTTTGTCGCCGCTGATGGGGATCCCCGTCTCGGTCAAGGATCTGTTCGACATTGCCGGTCAGGTCACGCGCGCGGGCTCCAAAATACTTGCCGATGCCGCCCCCGCCACGCACGACGCTCTCGCCGTGGCCCGGCTGCGTCGGGCCGGCGCCGTGATCGTCGGACGCACCAACATGACGGAGTTCGCCTTCTCGGGCCTTGGTCTGAACCCGCACTACGGGACGCCGCGCTCGCCCTGGCAGCGCGAGGCGGGACACATTGCCGGCGGCTCGTCCTCGGGCGCTGCGGCATCGGTGGCCGACGGCATGGCCGCCGTCGCTCTGGGCACCGACACGGGCGGCTCGATCCGTATTCCGTCGGCATTCTGCGGCCTGACGGGCTTCAAGCCGACGGCCGCACGCACACCGCGCGACGGCGCCCTGCCGCTGTCCACGTCGCTCGACTCCGTCGGCCCCATCGGTCGTTCGGTCGATTGCTGCGCGTGGGTCGATGCAATTCTTTCGGGCAACACGGTGAATGAAACGCCAGTCGCTGCGCGCGACGTGCGCGGCATGCGCTTCGGCGTCTTGACGAATGTCGTGCTCGACGGCGCGGAGCCTGCCGCCCTCGCCATCTACGAGCGTGCACTCGCCGCGCTCGCCAAGGCCGGTGCGACCCTCGTCGAATTCAGGTTCGCGCCCTTCGACAATCTGCCCGCCATCAACCGGTTCGGCTTCTCGCCCATCGAGGCGTACGCCTGGCATCGGAAACTGCTCGCCGAGCGGGCCGATGGCTACGATCCCCGGGTGCTCGTGCGCATCCGCAAGGGGGAACCGGCGGGTGCAGCGGATTACATCGACTTGCTCAATGCCCGGGCCGCGCTGATTGCCGCCGCGACCCCGGTCTGGCAGCGCTTCGACGCGGTGCTGTGCCCCACCGTGCCGCTCACGCCGCCGGCCATCGCCCCGCTCGAAGCCAGCGACGAATCGTTCACCGCGACCAATGCGTTGGTGCTGCGCAACCCCACCGCCATCAACATGATCGACGGGTGCGCGTTCTCGCTGCCGTGTCAGGCCAGGGGAGAAGCCCCAACTGGGCTGATGGCCAGCGGCGCAGCGGGCGACGACGCACGTCTTTTCCCGATCGCCCGCGCGATCGAGCAAACCCTGCGCTCGGCAGGTCTGGGCGGTTGACGCCGGCGGCGCGCGCGCCGTGAGGCCGCAATCCTCGCCGGCCTGCGTGCTCGGGCGCCGCCGCAGGACCTCAGCGCACGCGCAAACGTCTGATTTTCGGGCGAAAAGTTCCGTAATTTTTCGACTCACACGCGGCTCGGGCCGGGGTTACAATCCCAGCCCAAGTGCCTGCCGCCCCGCGTCATGCGGGGACCTGCGGGATTTGTGATGGCCTACCGCCCGAAGTGAAATGAACGCTCAAATCGACCCGGCCCTGCGCCGCGAACGTCTGCTGTATCTCCTGCTCACCGTGGTTTGCCTGGCCTTGCTGGGCGGTGCGCTGTACTTCCAGTACGTGCGGCACGAAGACCCTTGTCCGCTGTGCATTCTGGCGCGTTACGCGCTCGTGCTGATCGCGATTTTCGGTCTGGTCGGGGCAGTCTCGCGGGGGTGGGCGGGCATCCAGGTCGCACGCCTGCTCGCGGCGCTTTGCGCAATTGGCGGGATGGCGGCTTCTGCGTATCTCATCTACGTGCAGGCCAATCCGATGGTGAGTTGCGGTTACGACGTGGTCGAAGCGTTCGTCGACAATCTGCCCACGTCGCGGCTGCTGCCGCAGGTCTTCCAGGTCCAGGGCATGTGCCAGACGACGTATCCGCCAATACTCGGCCTGACGCTGCCGATGTGGTCGCTCGCCGCGTTCGTCGTGATTTTCCTGTCGCTGGCGCTGAGTCGCCCGCGCCGCGCGATTTCGCTTCGCTGACCGATTGCGCGTATTGCCCGGCGCACCGTCGTGCCGTTGCACGATCGCGCCGGCGCCGGCAACGGCCGTTCGCCCGCAGGGCCACGGCCGTTGTCGTTACGCGCTCAGGGACGCACCAACGCCGGTGCGTCCGTCCCGGGGGTGCCGGCCGCGTCGAGTTCGGTGGCCACTTCCGCAATCCGCCGACGCAGCCACGTCACTTCGGGCGCTGCGTGGGTACGCTCGTGCCATAGCTGGTAGAAGCGCATCGGCGGGAAACCGATGGGCGAAGGCACCACACGAATCGGCAGATAGCGCGCGTAATGCTGCGCAAACTGGCGTCCCGTCGTGAATACGAGATCGGTGCGCATGAGCACGTACGGCACGAGCCCGAAATAAGGCATCGTCATCTGGATGTTGCGCCGCAGGCCCTGCTCGGCCAGATAACCGTCGATGAAGCTCTGGCGCTCCGCCACGTAAGGCATCGGCGCGAGATGCGGCAACTCCAGATAGTGCTTGAGCGAGATGCCCTTGTTGGCAAGTGGATGCTGCGCGCCGAGCATGCAGACGACCTCGTCGTCGAACAGGCGCGACATGTGCAATTGCGGCGGCGGCTCCAGCCAGTTGCCGATCACCACGTCGAGCGAGCCGTTTTCCAGCGCGCCCGCGTAGTCGAAACCGGCATTGATCGGCTGGACGTGCAGCCGCGCCGAGGGCGCGTCGCGGCGCAGCACTTCGGCGATGTTCGGCAGGAAGACGGCATCGAGATAATCGGGCGCACCCAGCCGAAACGCCCGCGTGGTGGTCTGCGGGGCGAATTCCGTACTGGGATGCGTGATCCGCTCGATGGCGGCGAGCGCATCGGTGGCGTAGCCCAGCAACTCGCGACCGCGCTCCGTGGCCACCATGCCGCTCTTGCCGCGCACCAGAATGGCGTCGCCGGTGATCTCGCGCAGGCGGCGCAGCGAGTTGCTGATGGCCGGCTGCGACTGGCCGAGCTTGAGTGCGGCGCGCGAGACGCTTTGTTCGGTCAGCAGCGTGTGAAGTACCCGCAGCAGGTAGGCGTCGATCTGTTCGCGGGGTCTTTGCATGGGCGAAAGTGCTGTGGTGGCGGGTTGAACACCGGGAAACGGCAATAAACAGCAATAGACAGCAATAAGCGGCAATAACCGCCGAGCCGAGCCGGTAGTTTATGACAATGATGCGTCATCGGGGCGCCGGAATAGCCATCATCATGGCAGCGAAATATTTCCCCCTGCCGCCGGTGCTATCTTCGGCTCATCCCTACGCCGGCCTTTCCAATACCCTCCGGCGCCCCCGCAATCACCACTGCACTACACTGAGAACCATGGAGACACAAGCCATCCGCTTCTTTTACCGCGGCAAGGTGCACGAGGTCGCTGGCGAAGCCACGACGCGCACCGTGCTTCAGTACACGCGCGAAGACCTGCACTGCACCGGCACCAAGGAAGGGTGCGCCGAGGGAGATTGCGGCGCCTGCACGGTCGTGATCGGTGAACTGGCCGACGATGGCGGCGTGGCGCTGCGCGCGGTCAACGCCTGCATCCAGTTCCTGCCCACGCTCGACGGCAAGGCCCTCTTCACGGTCGAAGATCTGCGCGCCGCCGACGGCACGCTGCATCCGGTGCAGCAGGCGCTGGTGGACTGCCATGCCTCGCAGTGCGGCTTCTGCACCCCGGGCTTCGTCATGTCGCTGTGGGCGATGTACCAGAATCGTCCGCTGGACGCCGGCTGCCCGACCCGCCGCGAGATCGACGACGTGCTCTCCGGCAATCTGTGCCGCTGCACGGGCTACCGTCCCATCGTCGACGCCGCCCAGAAGATGTTCGAATTGCCGCGTCCCGAATTCGACCGCCAGGCGCTGGCCCGAGAACTTCAGGCATTGCAGCGCGGCGACACGCTCTCCTACGAGCACAACGGCCATGTCTTCCATGCACCGCGCACGCTGGCCGAACTGGGCCGTCTGCGCGCCGCTTATCCGGACGCCCGCATTCTCGCCGGCAGCACCGACGTCGGCCTGTGGGTGACGAAGCAATTCCGCGAGTTGAAGCACCTCATCTACATCGGTCAGGTTGCAGAACTGCGCGAGATTTCGCAGGGTGCGAAGGACATCTACATCGGCGCGGCGGCCTTGCTCAACGACGCGTTCGATGCGCTCGTCCGGCACTATCCGGATCTGGCCGAACTGCGTCAGCGTTTCGCCTCGTTTCCGATTCGCAACGCCGGGACATTGGGTGGCAACGTCGCCAACGGCTCGCCCATCGGCGACTCGATGCCCGCGCTGATCGTACTCGGCACGCGCATCGTGCTGCACCGCGAAGGCGTGGTGCGCGAGATGCCGCTCGAAGACTTCTATCTCGCCTATCAGAAGAACGCCCTCGAAGCGGGCGAATTCGTGCAGGGCATTCGCGTGCCGCTGCCGGGCGCAGCCCAACGTTTTCGCACCTACAAGCTGGCCAAGCGCTTCGACCAGGACATCTCGGCGGTGTGCGCAGCGTTCGCCGTCGAACTCGACGGCGACATCGTACGCTCGGCCCGCGTGGCCTTCGGCGGCATGGCGGCCACGCCCAAGCGCGGCAGCGCGATCGAAGCGGCGCTGAGCGGGCAGCCGTTCACCGAGGCGACCGTGCGTGCTGCGATGGCCGCCTTGCCGAGCGACTACCAGCCGTTGTCGGACATGCGCGCGACGAGCGCCTATCGTCTGGCCGGCGCACAGAATCTGCTGTATCGTTTTTTCCTGGAAACGCGCACCGACGCGCCGCTTGCGGCCCACGAAGTGAACGCGTTCGCCAACGTCTAACCGGAGCCGCCCCATGAACACGCAAGTCGAAGGCTTCATGACGCACGCCGCTCCGGCCGCCGCGCAGGTCGGCCGCTCGCGCACGCACGAGTCCGCTGAACTCCACGTGTGCGGTGAAGCCACCTACACCGACGACATTCCCGAGTTGCAAGGCACGCTGCATTGCGCACTCGGCCCGTCGCCCAAGGCCCATGCCCGCATCCTCTCGCTCGATCTGGACGCCGTGCGGCGCGCTCCGGGCGTGGTCGCCGTGCTCACCGCTGCCGACATCCCCGGCGTGAACGACTGCGGCCCGCTCGTCCACGACGATCCGATCCTCGCGGACGGCGTCGTCCAGTACATCGGTCAACCGATGTTCGCGGTGGTCGCCGAGTCGCACGACGCCGCACGCCGCGCAGCGCGTCTGGCCAAGGGCGAATACGAGGACCTTCCTGCCATCCTCACGCCGCAGGCGGCCAAGGCGGCCGGCGCGGGCGTGATCCCGCCGATGCACCTGCGTCGCGGCGATGCCGACGCCGCCCTGCAAGCCTCGGCGAACCGTCTGAGCGGCACGTTCGAATGTAACGGACAGGAGCAGTTCTACCTCGAAGGGCAAATTTCGTACGCGATTCCCAAGGAAAACGACGGCCTTCATCTCTATTGCTCGACGCAGCACCCGACCGAGATGCAGGCGCTCGTCTCGCATGCACTGGGCTGGCATAGCCATCAGGTGCAGGTCGAATGCCGCCGCATGGGCGGCGGCTTCGGCGGCAAGGAATCGCAATCGGGCCTGTTCGCCTGCGTGGCCGCGCTGTGCGCGACACGCCTGAAGCGCCCTGTGAAGCTGCGTCTGGATCGCGACGACGACTTCATGATGACGGGCAAGCGTCACGGCTTCTATTTCGAATACGACGTGGGCTTCGACGACGAGGGCCGCATCACCGCCGCCAAGGTCGACATGACGCTGCGCGCGGGCTTCTCGGCCGACCTCTCCGGTCCGGTCGCCACACGCGCCATCTGCCACTTCGACAACGCGTACTACGTACCGGACGCCGATCTGCGCGCCCTGTGCGGCAAGACCAACACGCAATCGAACACCGCATTCCGTGGCTTCGGCGGCCCGCAGGGCGCGCTCATCATGGAAGTGCTGCAAGACGCCATTGCGCGACGTCTGGGCAAGGATGCGCTCGACGTTCGCCGCGTCAATTTCTACGGCAAGACCGAGCGCAACGTCACGCCGTACGGGCAAGTCGTGAAGGACAACATCATTCACGAACTGGTCGCGGAACTGGAGCGCACGAGCGATTACCGCGCGCGTCGCGACGCCGTGCGCGAGTTCAACCGCACGAGTCCGGTGCTGCGAAAAGGGCTCGCGCTCACGCCCCTGAAGTTCGGCATCTCGTTCAACGTGCAGGCCTTCAATCAGGCCGGCGCGCTCGTCCACGTCTACCGCGACGGCTCGATGCTCGTGAACCACGGTGGCACGGAGATGGGGCAGGGCCTGAACACCAAGGTGGCGCAGGTCGTCGCGCACGAACTCGGTGTCGACCTCTCGCACGTGCGTGTGACGGCCACCGACACGAGCAAGGTCGCGAACACGTCGGCCACCGCCGCATCCACCGGCGCCGACCTGAACGGCAAGGCGGCGCAGAACGCCGCATGGCAGATCCGGCAGCGTCTTGCCGCCTTCGCCGCGCAGAAGTACGGCGGCTCGGCGGACGACGTGCGTTTCGCCAACGGGGTCGTCAGCGCGAACGGCAACGACGTGCCCTTCCCCGACCTCGTGGAAGCCGCCTACTGGGCGCGCGTGCAGCTCTGGTCCGACGGCTTCTACGCCACCCCCGGGCTGTCGTGGGACGCCAAGACGATGAACGGCAATCCGTTCTTCTACTTTGCCTACGGTGCGGCCGTCTCGGAAGTCGTTCTCGACACGCTCACCGGCGAATGGCGTCTGCTGCGTGCCGACGTACTGCACGACGCCGGCAAGTCGATCAACCCTGCGCTCGACATCGGGCAGGTCGAAGGGGCGTTCATCCAGGGCATGGGCTGGCTAACGACGGAAGAACTGTGGTGGAACAAGGACGGCAAGCTCATGACGCACGCCCCGTCCACCTACAAGATTCCCGGCATCAGCGATTGCCCGACGGACTTCCGCGTGGCGCTGTATGAGAACGCCAACGTCATGGATTCGATCCACCGCTCGAAGGCGGTGGGCGAGCCGCCGCTGTTGTTGCCGTTCTCGGTGTTCAACGCCCTGCGCGATGCCGTGGCCAGTGTGAACGACTATCGCGACGAACCGGTGCTCAACGCGCCGGCAACGTCCGAAGCGTTGCTCATGGCGATCACCGAATTGCGCACACGGAGCGCCGCCTGATGCATCGCTGGGTCGACGCCGCCCACAAGCTGCTCGTTCGCGGTGAAGCCGCGGTATTGGTGACGATCGCGCGCGTGGAAGGCTCTGCGCCGCGCGAAGCGGGCACCCATCTGCTCGTTACGCGCGAACACGTATGGGAGACGATCGGCGGCGGGCATCTCGAATGGCGGGCGATGGACGTCGCACGTCAGTTGCTGCGCCAGTACGGGCAGCAGGGCGCGCGGCACGTCGAGCGTTTCGCGCTCGGCCCGAGTTTGGGGCAGTGCTGCGGCGGGGCCGTCACCCTCGCCTTCGAAGTCCTCACGCTGGCCGATCTGGCCTGGGTGAGCGCACTGCACAAGCGTCTTGCCGCGGGCGAAGCCAGCTTGCGCAGTGTGGCGTTCGGCGCACCCGGGGCCGACGCCGCGGCGAGCCAGCAGCAAGGCGGGCCGGTCCTGCTGAGCGAACTCGATGCCGGCGAACCGCTCGCGCATCCGCACACCCTCACGCGCGACGCCGACGATGCGGCCTGCGCCTTCTGGCAAGCCAGCGACGGCTGGCTGTGGCTCTCCGAACGGCTTGCGCCGAGCGATTTTCATATCGTGCTGTTCGGCGCCGGGCACGTGGGACAGGCCGTCGTACAGGTGCTCGCCACGCTACCGTGCCGCGTGACGTGGGCCGACGAGCGCACCGAGACGTTTCCCGAATCGGTGCCGCCCAATACCGTCGTCGAGTCGACCGACACGCCCGAAGCGCTCGTGGCCGAAGCGCCGCCCGGCGCGTATTTCCTCGTCATGACGCATAACCATGCGCTCGACCAGCGCCTGTGCGAGGCGATCTTCAAACGCGACGATTTCGCCTATTTCGGACTGATCGGGTCGATGACCAAGCGTCGCCAGTTCGAGCATCGTTTGCGCGAGCGCGGCGTGCCGCCGGAGCGTTTCGAGCAGATGATATGCCCCATCGGCGTGGCAGGCATCACCGGCAAGGCTCCCGCGACGATTGCGATTGCGCTCGCCGCACAGCTGTTGCGCGTGCGCGAGCAGCAAATGCGTCAGAGCGGGCCGGCCGCCATGTCCGACAATGGCGTTGCCGTCTGAACCGGGGTTCTGCTTCGAACGCTTCGAGCGCTTCGAACGTTTCGCGCCCGCGCCGCCCTTGCATGCGTGACCGGCAATCGCCTGCGACGGTAGAATCCCGCCCATCCCCCTGAACAAGACACCGCCATGCCCCTCACGCCAGAACTCGCGAGAACCCTTTGCGCCATGCCCAAGGCGGAACTGCATCTGCACATCGAAGGCACGCTGGAGCCCGAACTGATCTTCCGGCTTGCCGAGCGAAATCGCGTCGCGCTGCCTTATCCCAGCGTGCAAGCCCTGCGCGATGCATACGCCTTCACCGATCTCCAGTCGTTTCTGGACATCTACTACGCGGGCGCGAGCGTGCTGCTCACCGAAGACGACTTCTACGATATGACGCGCGCCTACATGCAACGCGCGGCCGCCGACAACATCCGTCATGCGGAGATCTTTTTCGACCCGCAGACCCACACGTCCCGCGGCGTGTCGATGGCCACCGTGGTGAACGGCATCGAACGCGCGCTGGCCGAAGCCCAGGCGCGAGACGGCATCACGAGCCGTCTGATTCTGTGCTTCCTGCGTCATCTCCCGGAAGACGACGCCCTGCAAACGCTGGAAACGGCGCTGCCGTACTTCAACAGCCACGGGCATCGTCTCGTGGGCGTGGGACTCGACTCGTCGGAACAGGGGCATCCGCCCAACAAGTTCGCCCGCGTGTTCGAGCGCTGCCGCGCGCTCGGCCTGCGTATCGTGGCGCACGCCGGCGAGGAAGGGCCGCCCGAGTACATCCATGAAGCCCTGGACATGCTGCGTGTGGAGCGCGTCGATCACGGCGTGCGGGCCATCGAAGACGAAGCGCTGCTGGCACGTCTGGCTCGCGAAAAAATCGCACTGACGGTGTGCCCGCTCTCGAATGTGCGTCTCAAGGTGTTCGACCACATGGGACAGCACACCCTGCACCAGTTGCTCAAGCGCGGGCTCGCCGTGACGATCAACTCCGACGATCCCGCCTACTTCGGCGGCTACCTGAACGACAATTTCCTCGCCACCTTCGACGCGCTCGACATGACGCTCGACGATGCTTACACAATGGCAAGGAACAGCTTCGAGGCGTCGTTCATCGACGATGCCGAGAAGCGCCGTCTGGTCGGCGAGCTGGAGCAATTCCGCGCAGCCCAGGCGCAGTGACCGGCTGCGGCAGCGGCGGCTGAGCGTCTGCGCCGGGTCTACGCCAGCACGAACGCCCGAATCATTCGGGCGTTTTTTTATGGGCGCACGGCCTGATCGGTCGGGCCGCGCGCGTGCGGCGCGCCCACATTACCTGCCGATGATGTGGAACATTCCGCATGAGGAATATTTTCACCGGGACCCGATGCTATTTTTCGAGCGTGCCCTGATACGCGTCGAAGGTGCCCCCACACCGCCGACGCCAGGCGCATTCACATAGAACATATCGGAGACAACACCCCATGGACTCATCGCTCAGCCCCCCGGCGAGTCGTGACCTGGGCCTGCCCCAGGCCCAGACGCAAGCCCACACCGCATCCGATGCGGCGCTCGACAACATGCGCGTGGCGGGCGCGCAACCGGTGCCCGCGCTCGACCGTTATTTCGGTATCACGGCACTCGGCTCGACCTTGCGCACCGAAGTGATAGCGGGTATCACGACTTTCCTCGCTGCGATGTACATCATCGTCGTGAACCCGGCCATTCTGTCGAAGACGGGCATGGCCTTTCCGGCGGCTCTCACGGCCACGGTGCTCATCAGCTTCTTCGGCAGTTGCGCGATGGGTCTCTACGCGCGCAATCCGGTGCTGGTTGCCCCCGGCATGGGGCTCAACGCCCTTTTCGCGTTCACGATGGTGCACGGTGTCGGCATGCCGTGGCAGACCGCACTGGGCTGCGTGTTCTGGTCGGGCATTCTCTTTGCGCTGCTCGCGGCGCTGAATGTGCGACGCTTCGTCGTCGAAGCGATTCCCGCCAACCTGCGCTACGCGATCTCCTGCGGCATCGGCCTGTTCATTACCGTGATCGGGCTCGTCAATGCGAAGCTGGTGGTGAGCGATCCGGTGACGGTGGTGCGTCTCGCGCATCTGTCCCCGCCCACGGTGACCTTTCTCATCGGGCTGGCGCTCACGACCGTACTCGTCGCGCGCCGCGTGAATGGCGCGCTGATGATCGGCATCGTCGTTACTACGCTCATGGCCGTGCCCATCGGGCGGTTGTGGGGCGACGGCAGTGCGTACTTTCCCAAGGAAATCGCCACGGCCACGCTGGTGAACTTCCAGGGCTTCTTCGCGGCTCCCGACTTCTCGGGTATCGGCCAGCTCGATCTGCTGGGCGCGCTGAAGGTGGCGTACCTGCCGTTCATCTTCGTGATGCTGTTCACGGCGTTCTTTGATACCCTCTCGACCTTCATGAGCATTGCCGAAGCGGGCAACATGAAAGATCGCGACGGCAATCCGCGCAACATGCGTCAGGCGATGATCGTCGACTCGTTCTCGGTGCTGATCTCCGGCCCGCTCGGCACGAGCCCGGCGAACGCCTACATCGAATCGGCCGCCGGTATCGCGCAGGGCGGGCGCACCGGCCTGACTGCCGTGGTGTGCGCCCTGCTGTTCCTGCCGTTCCTGTTCCTCTCGCCGATGCTCTCGCTCGTGCCGGCCATTGCCACGGCGCCCGCCCTGATTCTCGTGGGTGTGTTTATGATGGAATCCGTGGCGCGCATCGAATGGCACCGGATGGACGAAGCCATCCCGAGTTTCATCGCGCTGGTGATGATTCCGATTTCGTATTCGATCACCGACGGCATCGCGTACAGCTTCCTTGCGTTCGTCGTCCTCAAGCTGTTCACGGGACGCATCAAGGAAATCAAGCCCGCGATGTGGGTCGTCGCAGCGCTGGCCGTGCTGCTGCTCACGCAAATGTAACGACAGAAGGACCCGATTATGTCCACCGCAAATCAAGCCACGCACGGCGTACGTGCCGTACGCGCGCAACTGGTCTACTTCACGCACGATCCCGCGCGCGCCTATCTCGACGGCACGCCCGGCACGGTGCACCACACCGACGGCATCGTCGCCTTCGAGAACGGGCGCATCACCGCCGTGGGCGATTACGCCAGGGTAGCCCCGACACTGCCCGCCGGTACGCCCGTCGAAGACCTGCGCGACAAGGTGATCACGCCGGGCTTCATCGATACGCACATCCACTATCCGCAAACGGATATGATCGCGTCGCCCGCGCCCGGGCTGCTGCCATGGCTCGAGAAGTACACGTTCCCGACCGAGCGCCGTTTCGAGAATCCGGAGTACGCGGCGGATGTCGCCCGGTTCTTCCTCGACGAACTGCTGCGCGGCGGCACCACGAGCGCACTGGTGTACTGCACCGTGCATCCCGGCTCGGCGGACGCCTTCTTCAAGGAAAGCGATTCGCGCAATCTGCGCATGATCGCGGGCAAGGTGATGATGGATCGCAATTGCCCGGACTTCCTGCGCGACACGGCCGAGAGCGGCGCCCGCGACAGCGAGGCACTGATCCAGCGCTGGCACAACAAGGGGCGTCAGCTCTACGCACTCACGCCGCGCTTCGCGCCGACGTCGACCGAAGCGCAGTTGGGCGTATGCGGCGAACTCGCCGGGCAGTATCGGGACGTGTTCATCCAGAGCCACGTCGCGGAGAACACGGACGAAGTCGAATGGGTCCGCTCGCTGTTTCCCGGACACCGCAGCTATCTCGACGTCTACGACCATTACAAGCTGCTGCGCAAGCGTGCCGTGTACGGCCACTGCATCTGGCTCGACGAGCATGATCGCCGCCGCATGTTCGAGACGGGAACGGTCGCCGCGCATTGCCCGACGTCGAACCAGTTCCTCGGCAGCGGTCTGTTCGACTTCGCGGCCGCGGAAGCCACGCGCATGCCGGTCACGCTTGCCACGGACGTGGGCGGCGGCTCGACCTTCTCGATGTTGCAGACGATGAACGAGGCGCACAAGGTGGCGCGCCTGTCGGGCTACCACCTCAGCGCCGAGCGCATGTTCTATCTGGCAACGGAGGGCGCGGCGCACGCGCTGGATCTGCACGGCACCATCGGCACGCTGGCCGTGGGGGCCGAGGCCGATTTCGTGGTGCTCGATCCGAAGGCAACCCCGCTACTCGCACGGCGCACGGCGCTCGCCGAGTCGCTCGAAGAGTTGCTGTTCGCGTTCGCCATGCTGGGCGACGACCGGGCAATTGCCACGACGTATGCGGCGGGCAAGCCGGTGCATCGTCGCGCCGCACACTGACGGATCCGGCGCATCGCCCCTCGATGCATCGATGTTTTGCAGATGTCTTACCGATGTCTTACGCGTGAGAGCGGATGTCGTCGCCTTGGCTCGACAGCCGCGCCCACGCGGTCGCCGGCCGTGCGCAAGGGGCATACGGCCGGGGATCTCCTTGGGCAGCCGCATGGCTGCCCTTTTTTGTTGCGGCGCTCGCGCTGCACCGCTTCGCACCGAACGCGAGGCTTGCGCGAGTGCCGCTCGCCAATGCTATAATCCGCTCCGATTCATTGGGGAGTAGCCGCCCTGACATAGACATTTGTCTTCGGCAGGGGCGTACGTCAACAAACTTGGCCGGTTCCGGCTATGGCGTGCGCAGCCCTCGGGCCTGGCGAGACCGATGACGATGCTTCCGCCAACCGGGCCGGGATGCATTGTCATTGGCTCGCAATTACACGGCCCGGCGGAGAAAAAAGGTGTCCCCGTTCCTCGTATCGACCGGTGTGGTCGCGCTTGCCGAAATCGGCGATAAAACCCAATTGTTGTCCCTCGTGCTCGCTGCGCGCTTCAAGAAGCCCGTGCCGATCATTCTCGGGATTTTCGTCGCCACGCTCGTGAATCACGGCTTCGCCGGCGCGCTCGGCGAATGGCTTTCGACAGCCATCAATCCCACGATCATGAAATGGGCCGTGGTGGCCTCCTTCATCGGCATGGCGATCTGGATCCTCGTGCCCGACAAGCTCGACGACGAGGAGACCAATATGCGGCGCAAGTTCGGCGTCTTCCTGTCGACCGTCATCACGTTCTTCATCGCCGAGATGGGCGACAAGACGCAGATCGCGACGGTGATGCTCGCCGCGCGCTATCAGGACTTCTTCGGTGTCGTTGCCGGGACCACGCTCGGCATGATGCTGGCGAACGTGCCCGCGGTGCTCGTCGGGCACAAGTTCTCGGGACGCCTGCCCACGCGTGCGGTGCACGCCGTGGCCGCGGTGATCTTCCTGGTGCTGGGCATCGTCACGTTGATGCAGTGACCGCAACCACGCCACCGACATAGGCGACACAGCGACATGGGGAAGCGGCCCGGGATCGGCCGCTCCCCCGCGGTGAACGACTTTCCGGCGACGACTTTCCGGCGACGTCGCGATTACTTCCCGACCTTCTGCTGCACGTTCACGGTCTGCCCGCTCGGGAATGGCAACTGCCTGAGCGCCGCATCGATCAGGAACGGCATGGCCGAGGCCATCGACGTGCCGGCATCGCTCGTGTCCGCCTGCACGCGGTACACCTCCTTGCCAGTGGCGCGGTCGGTGAAACGCAACTGCAAACCGGCCAGCGCATAGGGATAGTCCCGCTGCACATAGGCGGGCGGCGCACCGTACGGATAACCGTACCAGCCCCACGGGCGTCCCCACGGCCCCCAGGGACCGGGCGCGAACATCGGGTCGTAGGCCGGCTCCGTCACGCGCATCATCTGCTGCTGAATGCCGTAGCTCATGCCGATCAGATAATGCGCGCTCGCCGCGCTTTGCTCACTGAAACCATCACCCGCGAGACGCGCACGCAGCCACTGCTCATACGTGGCGTGCTCCTGATTGTTCTGTTGCTCGGGGGTACGCGTAAGGGCGTAGGTCCGCGGACCTTCGAAACCCGGCGAATTACCGAACGCAGTCACCTGACTGGTGACCGTGCTGGCACACCCGGCCAGCAAGACGCTGGCGACGGCCAACGTCGCCATTCCCCATCGTTTCCACATGATTCACGACTCCCGAGTTGAGACGGCGATGCCGCAGGCACGCCCGCCGGCATCGTTCCGACGCGGCCGATGCGCTCGCTGCGGCGGGCAACCTGCGACGATTTAAGCATAGGACGGCACCTCGCGCACATCCGGATCATTTGACGCAGGCATGAGGCGAAAATTCAGCAAATGAGCGGCTTGGACGCTAAGGTTGCGCCACTCCGTTACAATTTGTGAATCCTTGGCCGTCCGCACAATACCGTCCATGCTCAGAACCGACCTTGCAGGTGTCATTCAACGCTCCGACTATACGCCCCCGGCGTATTTGATCGACACCGTCCAACTCGACTTCGATCTCGCCCCCGATGTGACCACCGTAACCAGCCGGTTGCGCGTGCATCGCAATCCTGCCGGGCCTGGGGGCGACCTCGAACTCGTGGGCCAGGGGCTGCAACTGGTCAGCCTCGAAATCGACGGCAAGCCGTGGTCCGGCTACCGGACCGGCGACGAAATGCTGACGGTGGAAGCGCCGCCGCAGGCCTTCGAACTGATGCTCGTCACGCGTTGCCGTCCCCAGGAGAACACCTCGCTCATGGGGTTGTACGTCTCCGGCGGCAACTTCTTCACGCAGTGCGAGGCCGAGGGCTTTCGCAAGATCACCTATTTCCTCGACCGTCCCGACGTGATGGCCACGTACACCGTCACGCTGCGCGCCGACCGCGAAGCGTATCCGGTGCTGCTCGCCAACGGGAACCTGATCGACAAGGGCGACTTGCCCGACGGCCGCCATTTTGCGGTGTGGGACGACCCGTTCAAGAAGCCGAGCTATCTTTTCGCGCTCGTCGCGGGCCGACTGGTGTGCCGTGAGGACCGCATCGTGGCGGGCGACGGCCGCGAGAAACTGCTCCAGGTCTGGGTGCAGCCGCAGGATCTCGACAAGACCGAACACGCCATGCATTCGCTCATCAACTCGATCCGCTGGGACGAGGAGCGCTTCGGCCGTGTGCTCGACCTCGATCGCTTCATGATCGTCGCGGTGAGCGACTTCAACATGGGCGCGATGGAGAACAAGGGCCTGAACATCTTCAACACGAAGTACGTGCTGGCCGACGCGGCCACGGCGACCGACGACGACTTCAGCAACATCGAAGCCGTTGTGGGCCACGAGTACTTCCATAACTGGACCGGCAACCGTGTGACGTGCCGCGACTGGTTCCAGTTGAGCCTCAAGGAAGGCCTGACCGTCTTCCGCGATCAGGAATTCTCCGCCGACATGATGGGTTCCGAGTCGGGCCGCGCCGTCAAGCGTATCGACGACGTACGCGTGCTGCGTCAGGCACAGTTCCCCGAAGACGCCGGCCCCATGGCGCATCCGGTACGCCCGGAGAGCTATGTCGAAATCAATAACTTCTACACCGTCACCGTCTACGAAAAGGGCGCGGAAGTCGTGCGCATGTACCAGACGCTGCTCGGTCGCGACGGTTTCCGCCGTGGCATGGACCTGTACTTCGAACGTCACGACGGGCAGGCCGTGACCTGCGACGACTTCCGGGCCGCCATGGCCGACGCCAACCAGCGCGATCTGACGCAGTTCGGCCGCTGGTACAGCCAGGCCGGCACGCCACGTGTGACGGTCGATGCCGTCTATGACGAAGCCGCCCGCACGTACACCCTCACGCTCACGCAGCGCTGCCCGAAGGTCGGCGTCGAGTTGCAGGACGAAACGCTGGTCAAGCAGCCGTTCCACATTCCGTTCGCCGTCGGCCTGCTCGATCGCGACGGACGCGATATGGCGCTGCGCCTGGCCGGCGAAGCGTCCGACACTTCCGGCACGGCAGCGTCCACCACGCGCGTGCTCGACTTCACGCAGGAGCGCCAGAGTTTCACGTTCGTCGACGTGCCGCATACGCCGATGCCATCGCTGCTGCGCGGTTTCTCGGCGCCGGTGATCGTCGAACACGAATACACCATCGACGAGCTCGCGTTCCTGATGGCGCACGACAGCGATCCGTTCAACCGCTGGGAAGCGGGGCAGCGACTGGCAACACGTCAATTGCTCGCCCTCGTCGAATCGATTCAGATGGGCCAGTTGCCGAGCGTGGACAGCTACGTGCTCGAAGCCTTCCGTCAGGTGCTGCGCGACGAAACGCTCGATCCGGCGTTCCGCGCACAGGCGCTCACGCTGCCGGCCGAGTCGTACCTCGGCGAACAGATGACGGAGATCGATCCGGCGGCAATTCATGCCGCGCGTCAGTACCTGCGTCAGCGCCTCGCGGCGTCGCTGCATACGGAGTGGCTCGCCGCTTATCACAACCATCGCGTGCCCGGCCCGTATCAGCCGGATGCCGCCTCGGCCGGCGAACGCGCGCTGAAGAACCTTGCGCTGTCGTATCTGATGGAACTCTCGGACGCCGGTGCCGCACAAACGGCGCGTACGCAGTACGACTCGGCCGACAACATGACGGACCGCTTCGCCGCCCTCACGGCACTCGTGCAGCGCGGAGGTGCCGCGCGAGAGGGCGACGCCGCCCACGGCCCGAACCACGCGGCCGAGGCGCTCGTGGACTTCTATCAGCGCTTCGAGAACGAGCCGCTGGCCATCGACAAATGGTTCGCGCTGCAAGCCATGCAACGCGGCGACGGCAGCCATTGCGTGATCGACGCCGTGCGCGCCCTGATGCGTCACCCGGCGTTCACGCTGAAGAATCCGAATCGCGCCCGCTCGCTGATTTTCAGCTTCTGTAGCGGCAATCCGGCGCAGTTCCATGCGGCGGACGGTTCGGGCTACCGGTTCTGGGCGGAACAGGTCCTCGCGCTCGACGCCCTCAATCCGCAGGTCGCCGCCCGTCTTGCACGGGTGCTCGACCGCTGGCGCAAATACACGCCCGCCCTGCGCGAGCGCATGCGCGACGCGTTGCAACAAGTGGCGCAACACAAAGCGCTGTCGAAGGACGTGCGCGAGATCGTCGAAAAGGCGCTCGCCTGATCGATGGCCGGTCATGCGGTAACGGCTTTATGCTCCACGCGCCCTGCCTCACACCTCACGCGTTAAGTCTTACGGCCGCATGACCTCGAAGTATCCGCATCTGACGTAAATCTTGTAGGGCCACCGCGGCCCTGCGCCAATCAACGGCCGCAGCGCGGGCACCGGGATGACCACCTCGTCGAACGCTCCCGCCATCAGGTAGTTCGCGGGATCGTTGCACAGTGTCACCTTGCCGCTCATTGCACTGATCGTGAGGTGAACGTCCTGCCCCGGATAGTTCGGAGGATCGCGAAACGTCAACTGATAGATCATCGTGACGTTGGCGTCGGGCGGACTCTCGACATCGTAGGTGCCGTTCGGAAGGTTCGAGCGAAACGTGAGCCGCAGCGCCTCGTCGAACGCCGCGTGCGACGCTACCGGCGAGCGCACCTCGCCCCGCACGCTCCACCAGAAGGGGGAGCCCTCCAGCGAATCGAGTTTAACGTCGACCGGCAGGAAACGCTTCTTCTCCTCGCCGTCGTAACACCACGCGCGCATACAGCCGTCGTAATGCAAAGCACCTCGCTCGGATGTCCCTTGTTCGTGGATCGTGACGCGTGGGTAGCGGGTGTCGATGGACCTGTCGACGGGCAAGTCGACAGACTCGGGCGGCACGAGATCGCCGCGCGCAAGCAGAATGAACGCTTCCATGCCCCACCTCCGACTGCTGGTCCACAAACCTGAGTCGTTGCCGCGAGCGCGCTACGTCTGTGGTGCCGCTACCCGCATTGGCACGCCGCTTCGTCGTTCTAGCGTCGTCGTTCTCGCTTCGTCGTTCTAGCGTCGTCGTTCTATTTCGTGCGCGTGCTATTTGGAGCGCAGTCTAGTCAACGATGGGCGGCTGCGCACCTGTCAACCCTGACAGGTGTGCAGCCGAGGGGTTGACCCCATAATGAAAAACACCCCAAGGATTGGATCAATGTCCAACGCTTGGGGTGCAGTTCATGTCGCTCCGGCGGCGTTCGGCTTTCCGATGGGAGCGCCTCACGCCGCCTGCGCCTGCGCTCCGACAAGACGTGCGCGCACCGCCCTGGCCGCCGCGACCATGTGCGTCAGCGCCCCGTCGACCTGCGCCCAGTCGCGCGTTTTCAGGCCGCAGTCCGGGTTGATCCACAGCCGCTGCGCCGGAATCCGCGCCAACGCCGCTTCGATCAGCCGCTCCATTTCCGCCTGCGACGGCACGTGCGGCGAATGAATGTCGTACACGCCCGGGCCGATGCCATTCGGATACTCGAATGCCTCGAATGCCTCGAATGCCTCGAATGCATCAAGCAGCGCCATATCGGAGCGCGTGGTCTCGATGGAAATCACATCGGCGTCGAGCGCGGCAATCGACGGCAAGATGTCGTGGAACGCCGAATAGCACATATGCGTGTGGATCTGCGTGTCGTCCGCCACGCCCGAGGAGCACACGCGAAACGCGCGCACCGCCCATTCGAGATACGCCGGCCAATCGTTCTCACGCAGCGGCAGTCCTTCCCGCAATGCCGGTTCGTCGATCTGGATCACACGCACGCCGGCCGACTCCAGCGCCGCCACCTCTTCGCGCAACGCCAGAGCGATTTGCAGCGCCGTGCGCTCGCGCGGCTGATCGTCGCGCACGAACGACCATTGCAGCATCGTGACCGGCCCGGTGAGCATGCCTTTGACCGGCTTGTCGGTCAGCGCCTGGGCGTAAGCGCTCCATGTCACGGTCATCGGCTCGGGCAGATATACGTCCCCATAGATCACCGGCGGCCGCACGCAACGCGAGCCGTAGCTCTGCACCCAGCCATGCCCGGTCGTTGCGAAACCCCACAACTGCTCGGCGAAGTATTCGACCATATCGCTGCGCTCGGCTTCCCCGTGCACCAGCACGTCCAGACCATAGGCCTCCTGCTTCTCGATGGCCAGACGAATCTGCGCGCGCATCGTCTCCAGATAATCGAGATGCGACAGCGCGTGCCGCCGGAATGCGGCGCGCGCCTCGCGGATCGCCCCTGTCTGCGGAAACGAGCCGATCGTGGTCGTCGGCAGCAGCGGCAGTTTCAACCATGCGCGCTGGGCCTTCGCGCGCACCGGATAGGGCGAGGCGCGACGCGCATGCTCATCTTGCAAAGCCGCGAGGCGCTTTTGCACGACAGTGTTGTGAATTCGCGGCGATGTGCGGCGCGCGGCCTGTGCCGTGGCATTGGCCGCGAAGGCCGCGCGTACGTCGGCACGGGCGAATTCGACGGTATCCAGCGAACGGCGCAGCAGCGCCACTTCCGCGAGCTTCTGCACCGCGAAGGCGAGCCACGAGCGCACTTCCTTGTCGAGACGCACTTCGTGCGCGAGGTCCACCGGGCAATGCATCAACGAGCAACTGGATGCGATCCACAGACGATCCCCCAGCGCCTGCGCAAATGGCAGGAGTTGCTCGCGTACGCGTGCGAGGTCCGTGCGCCAGACGTTGCGGCCATCGACCACGCCGACGGAGAGCACCTTCGCTTGCGGCCATTGCGTGTCCTGCAAGCCTTGCGGAGGTCGCGAACCTTGTGCAAATGCGGCAGCGAACGTCGCCAGTTGCGACGGGGCGCGCACCACGTCGACATGCACTCCGCCGACGGGCAGCGCCGCCAGCAACGGGGCATGCTCGCTGACGTCGCCGAAGTACGTCGCCAGCAACAGCGACGGGGCGGCGCCCGACAAGCGCGCGTAGGCGGGCATGAAGGCGTCGCGCCACGGTGCGGGCAGATCGAGCGCGAGAATCGGTTCGTCGATCTGCACCCACGTCACACCCTGCGCCTTCAGGCGGCCGAGCACACGCTCGTATTGCGCCAACAATCGGGGCAGCAGCAACAGGCGATCCGTCAGACCGCCCGTCTCCTTGCCGAGGTACAGCAAAGAGACCGGCCCCAGCAGTACCGGTTTGACGTTGGCCCCCTCGGCCAGCGCTTCGGCCACTTCGTCAAATAGCCACGCAGTGCCCTCGCCAAAGCGCGTGCGCGGCGAGTACTCCGGCACGAGATAGTGGTAGTTCGTATCGAACCATTTCGTCATTTCCATGGCGCTTTGTCCGGCGCGGCCCCGTGCGGCAGCGAAGTAGTCCGCCAGCGTGACGTCGGCGGCACCCAAGCCGAAGCGCTCGGGCAGCCCGCCCACGAGTGCGAGCGTGGACAGTACCTGGTCGTACCAATGGAAGTCGCCAACGGTGATCCAGTCCAGACCGGCGTCGCGCTGTGCGCGCCGGTTGGCGGCCCGGATGCTGCGGCCGGTGGCAAGCAACGCCGGCACGTCGCCCGAGGCCATGCCGCCATGCCAGAACGCCTCGACGGCGAATTTGAGTTCACGTTGCGCGCCGATGCGCGGCAATCCGAGTACGTGGGCTTGAGCCATGAAGGGTGTCCTTGCGGGGGGCGACGACTTCGGGGGCACGACGTCGTCACCTGATGAGCCTATGCGTCCATGAACGCGTGCGGGACATGCCCGCCCAGGCTGGCAGTATCCGGGGCTTCCGTGTATTATCCAAACGAAAGTTTTTGCCGATCATCATTATTTTTATTCATGCAACGCACTCCCATCGAGCTTCGTCACTTGCAGACACTGCTGGCGCTGCGCGACACCGGCAGCGTTTCGCGTGCGGCGTTGTGGCTGCATCTGACGCAGTCCGCCCTCTCGCATCAGATCAAGGCATTGGAAGATTTCTACGGCTTGCCGCTGTTCGTGCGCAAGTCGTCACCGCTGCTGTTCACCCCGGCGGGCAAGCGTCTGCTTGCCCTGGCCGAAGAGGTGGTGCCGGCCGTCGACGAGGCGGGACGCGACCTCACCCGGCTCGCGCAGGGCACCCAGGGCACGCTGCGCATCGCCGTGGAATGCCACACCTGTTTCGACTGGCTGATGCCTGCGATGGACGCGTTTCGTCAGCGCTGGCCGGAAGTGGAACTGGATATCGTGTCGGGCTTTCATGCGGACCCGATCGGTCTGCTGCATCAAGACCGCGCCGATCTGGCGATCATTTCGGAGCATGAGGACGGCGAAGCGGTGGATTTTCATCCGCTGTTTCGTTTCCAGATGATGGCGCTCATGGCAAACGACCATCCGCTGGCAGGCAAGTCACATCTCGATGCCGAAGACTTTCGCGACGAGACGCTCATTACCTACCCCGTGCCCGACGACATGCTCGATATCGTGCGTCAGGTGCTGCGCCCGGCAGGCATCGAGCCGACACGTCGCACCACCGAACTGACGGTCGCGATCCTGCAACTGGTGGCGAGCCGCCGCGGGCTGGCGGCGTTGCCGCTTTGGGCCGTCACGGGATATCTGGAACGCAAGTACGTGAGCGCAAGGCCGATCACCCCACGGGGGCTGACGGCCGAGCTATGGGCGGCGACGCTGCCGGCGATCACCGCACGGCCGTACATCGGCGAATTCGTCTCGATCATGCGCGAGACGAGCCTGCTGACGCTGCCGGAGATCGAACTGCTCTGAGTCCACGGGCGCTCGCCTCGCGGCTTCGTCAGCCTATTGCGAAATCTTCTCCAGTGCGATGTCGCGCGTGCGCGGTCCCATCAGACCGATGGAGAGCATGACGATCAGCATCGCGCACGAGATGAACGCGAACACCCCCGTCACGCCGAAATTGCGCAGCACCGACGCGATCAGAAACGCGGTGAAAATCGCCGAGAAGCGGCTCCACGAATAGACGAACCCGACCGCGCGCGCGCGGATGCCCGTGGGGAACAGTTCCGTCTGATACGCGTGGTAGCTGTACGACATGATGTTGTTCGCGAGCGTGAGACCGATACCCATTGCGATCAGCAGGTACGACGAACTCACCTGCGAGAACACGATACCGCACACGATGCCGACGCCGGCCGTCCATACGATGGCGTGCTTGCGCTCGACCTTGTCGGCCATCCACAGGCCGATGAGCGGGCCGGCCGGCGCGGCCAGCGCGATCACGCTCGAATACGCGAGACTCGTCGTCACCGTGATGCCCTGCTTGATGAGCAGCGTGGGCACCCAGTTGGCGAAGCCGTAGAAGCCCACCGTCTGGAAGATGTTGAACAGAATCCTCATGATCGCGCGCTTGCGGTACGGCGGCACCCACATGTCGCGAAACGCGCTCTTCGGCACCACCGGCTCCGGCGTGCCCGGCGCCGGCAGCGGTTTGCCGTACTCGCGCTCGACTTTGGCTTCGAGCGCCGAGAGCACGCGCCCGGCTTCGTCGAGACGCCCCTTCTGCGCCAGCCAGCGCGGGCTTTCCGGCAACGCGCGACGGATCCACCAGACGAACACCGCACCATGGGCGCCGATAAGCACCACCCAGCGCCAGCCTTCGAGGCCGAAAAACTCGCGCGGCACGAGCCAGTAGGACAGCAGCGCGACGACCGGCACCGCCGTGAAGCCGACGGCCTGCTCGCAGGCGAATGCACGGCCGCGAATCTGCTTGGGCACAAGCTCCGCGATGTAGGTGCCGATCGTCACCAACTCGACGCCGATGCCCAGACCGACGATGAAGCGCCAGAAGTTCACGCCGGTGGCCGTCTCCTGAAATGCCATGACGACGTTCGCGACCGTGTACCAGAGCAGCGAGCCGGTGAACACGGCGCGACGTCCGAACCGGTCGGCGAGAAAACCGCACGCGATGGTGCCGATAAACAGCCCCGAGAACAGCGCGGCAATGAAACTCGCCACGCCGGTCGTGCCGAACAGGCCCGGTGTCGTCGGCGTGAGAATGCCGCTTTTCACGAGCCCCGGCGCAATGTAGCCGGTGTAGAGCAGATCGTAGAGTTCGAAGAAGAAACCGAGACTGAGCAGCACCACCAGCATCCAGACGGTGCGGGTGGGCGGCAGACGGTCGAGCCGGGCGGAAATGTCGCCTGCGTTCAGGCGGGTTGCCGCAGTCGTTGCTTGAGCGGCGCGAGGCATGGAAGGCATTGAAACGTCGGGGGATGGCATGGAAATCGTCTCCGGGCCCGTTCGGTCATGGCCGAACTGCTCACTTGACCGACATCGCCGATGGACGCCGGTTACACCATGAATCGACAGGCACGAGGCCGAAATTGTGCCACGAATGGCACCGCGCCAGTCACCTTTGCCACGTAGTGCGAAAAATTACGATGTTCATTAACAACGGCACGGCACGCTGCGCGACGCCGCAGAGCGCAGCATGGCGTTTCGGCTTGCGCACGCAACGCGGCATTCGTCGCGCTGGCGAAAACGCCTCCGGCGAGGGGCTTTGCGCCGGTGCGTGACGCGATTGCCTCACGTGATTGCCTCACGTGATTGCCTCACGTGATTGCCTCACGTGATTGCCTCACGCGATTGCAACCGGTTATTGCCCTCCCCCATCGCCTTGAGTTCGTCGAAGCTCACGATTCGCCCGGCGAGCGCGCTCGCCGCCACCGTGTAAGGACTGGCGAGCCAGACACTTCCCGGCCCCGAGCGTCCGGGGAAGTTGCGATTGATCGCGCTGATCGTGACCTGATCGGCCGACGTCGACTGGCCGGGACCGCAGTTCGCGCAGGCGCCGCAGCCCGGCATGATGAGCGTGACCCCCGCCGCTTCGAACGTCTTCAGATAGCCTCGTTGCTCGCAATACGTGCGCACGTCCATCGTGCCGAATTGCAGGAACAGCGAGCGCCCCTGGGCGACACGCCACCCCCTGGCGACACCCCACGACAGCACCTCGTGATACGCGTCGAAGTCGTCGCGCTTGCCGGCGGTGCACGAGCCGCCGTAGGCGATGTCGATGGGTACGGGAGCCTCGAGCGCCGCGAGGCGGACGCCATTGCCGGGGTCGCCCGGGCGCGCGAGCATCGGCGTGAGCGAGGCGGCGTCGATGCGGATCACATCGTGGTAGCGCGCGTCGGCGTCGCTCGTCATCCATGGTTCGAGCGTGAAGTCGATGCCGCGTCGTTCCTTGAGGAACGCCACCGTTTTCTCGTCCGGTGCGACGATGCCGGTAAAGCCGCCCAGCTCCGCAACCATATTGGTGAGCGTGGCGCGCTCGTCGATCGACATGTCGCGAACCGCGCTGCCCGCATACTCGAAGACAAGACCGATGGCCCCGCCGCTGCGGATCGCGTCGAGGTGCAGCAAATGAAGCACGACATCCTTCGCTGTCACACCCGGCCTGAGTGCGCCGTCGATTTCGATGCGCAACGTCTGCGGCACTTTGCAACGCACGTAACCCGTGACCCAGCTATTGGCGACATCGGTGGCGCCCGCACCGAACGCGAGACAGCCGAGTGCGCCCGCGTGCGGGGTGTGCGAGTCGGTGCCGACCACGATCTGCCCCGGCAATGCGTAGCGCTCTGCCATGAGCGCGTGGCAGATGCCATCGGCGCCGTCGGCGCCGCTCGCGCCGTCATCGGCCAACTGACCGTGCGCCAGCACGGGATAGCGTGCGACGAACTCGCGGTGACCGCTCGTCAGGTTCGCCACTCCGGGCAGCAGCCCCCGCGAGACGTGCGGGAAACTCTGTGCGGCGAGCACCAGATGGTCCTGAAACGCAATGATGCGTGCGGGATCGTGCAGCGCCGCCGGCTCCCCGAAGGCGCGGTGCATCAGATGCGCGCACATCCCCGTGAAATAGTCGTGAGAGAATCGCCAGTCGACGCGTACGAAAACGCCGTCGCCACGCTCGACGCCCGGCGTGCCCGGATGCAGGCGCCGCGCCATGATCTTCTCGACGAGCGTGCGCGCACGCGTGTCGCGGCGCTCGACAGGCGCGGGCCACTCGGCGAACTTGCTGTACGCGAGCAAACCGCCGCTGCGGATGATCTGCTGCGTGAGGGCATCGCGCCCTTTGAGGAATTCGGTAATCGGGATGGCTTCGCCGGCCAGAATGCGATCGAGCACGCCAAAGTCGGTCGTCGTCAGAATGCCGATGTTGTCGCAGTTCTGCTGATAGATGCGCTCGAAACTCTCGGCGACGATCAGACGAATGCCCGCCGAGAGTTCCGCAAGCGGGCTCGATTCGCGCGACGAGCCTTTGCCGTAACGCTTGCCGGCGACCGTGATCTGGAAGCCTCCGCGACGCACGTCGTGCTCGCCGATCGGCATCTCGTTTCCCGCCTTGAAACCGACGTAGGGATAGCGCCCGAGCCGCTCGTCGTACGTGAGCATGACGGTCACGGGCGTGATTTCGTCCGTGGACACGTTCTCGCGCAGCGTGCCTGCCTGAGCGCGGGTAAGGGACTCGCCCGACATCTGACGGCGCACGATGGCCGGGTCGTCGGACAGAAACAGCACGCGGCCGTCGAAACGAATGATGTCTTCCATGCGGCAATGACCTCCGGAAGACAGCATAGCGGCCACGTCACTGCCCTGCCGTGCCGTCTCGGCAAGCCCGGCGTGACCGTTTGCGAAGCCGGTGCGCCGGGCGACGATGCGCGCGAATGGCGATAGCCAACGGCGAAGCATCGAAACGCCATTGCCGCATTGCCGGCTCTGCGCGTTCGCACGGGGCGCTTACCCCGTCATGCGTCGGACGCCGCGCGCCGGTCTTGCTGCCCCTGCTGCCCCTGCGCGAGAAAATTCACGACGGCGGATGCTGTCGCACTCAACTGCTCGCGCGACGCAAAGACCAGCCACAGTTGACGCTGCGCCCATTCGTCCGTAAGCGGGCGCACGACGATGTCGAGTTTGCCGACGTACAACTGCCCGACCTGCTCCGGCGCAATGGCGATGCCCAGCCCGGCATGCGCCATGCGGCACAGGGCGTCGAGACTCGACACGCGAATCTTGATGCGCAACGACTCCCCGGCCGCGCTCGCCTGCTGACGCAGCATCTGTGTGAGCGCGCTGTTGCCCTGAAGGCCGACGAGCGTTTCCCCTACACATGCCGAGAACGGGATTTCGCCGGTGCGCGCCGCCAAGGGGTGGCCGGCGGGCAGAATCACGGCGAGCCGGTCGCGGCGGTAGGGCACCATCGTGAACGCCTCGATACCTTCGACGGCATTGCAGATGCCCACGTCCACCGCGCGCTCGGCCACACGCTGAAGCACTTCGTTGCTGTGCTGCTCGTCGAGTTCGACGTCCACTGCCGAAAACACGCGGCCGAATGCCGCAAGATCCTCCGGCAGAAACTGCACGATGGCCGAAAGGTTCGCCGCAATGCGCACGCTGCCGCGCGCCCCCTCATGAAATTGGGACAGTTCGGCGCCGAGCGATTCGATCGTGCCTAAAATACGTTCGGCATAACGGCGCACCGTCTCGCCCACCGGAGTGACGGTGATACCGCGCTGATGACGCTGGATGAGAGGAAGCCCGACGATGGCCTCGATGTCGGCAATGCGCCGGCTGATGGCCGACGGCGCGATGAATTCACGCTCGGCGGCGCGCGCCATGCTCCGCTCCTGACAGACGGCCACGAAAAGACGCAAAGAAGTGAGGTCAAGCTTGCGGAGAAGGTTTTCCATACCCGTACGGCAATACACCGGAAACGCCGGAAACGCCCGGCTGGCGCGGCCCTGCGAGGGGCACGTCTTTTGCTGGACAAACAACGAATCGACGCCTATTATACGCATCGCGTACACAGACCTGCCGACCCGACCATGAGTGCACAGCAGACTTTCCTGCGCGACGCGATGCGTCGCCTGAACATGACCCGCGACACCTTCGCCGAGCGCATCGGCGTTCGCCGGCGCGCCCTCGACACCTGGCTGCTGCCGGAGGATTCGAGCGAATATCGCACGATGCCGAGCATCGTGGAGAAATTCGTCGGCGAAATCCTCGGTCGTGAAGCGCCGTCCGCGGAATCTACGCAAAGCGCACACAAGCCGCTGCGCGAACGCATGGGTCTGGACGGCAAGCCGCATTTGATCTCCGTCGACCAGTTCTCGCGCGACTCGCTCGAAGAATTGTTCCACGTTGCCGATATCATGCAACCGATCGCGCGCCGCCAGAAGATTTCTCGCGTGCTCGAAGGCGCGGTGCTCGGCAACCTGTTCTTCGAAGCCAGCACCCGCACCCGCGTGAGCTTCGGCGCCGCCTTCTGCCGCCTCGGCGGCTCGGTGTGCGACACGACCGGCTTCACGTTCTCGTCGATGGCCAAGGGCGAATCGATCTACGACACGAGCCGCGTCATGAGCGGCTACGTCGACGCGCTCGTCGTCCGTCACCCGGAAAAGGGATCGGTCGCCGAATTCGCACGCGCCACGAACATCCCCGTCATCAACGGCGGCGACGGCCCGGGCGAACACCCGAGTCAGGCGATTCTCGACCTGTACACCATCGGCCGCGAATTCTCGCGTCTGGGCAAGCTGGTCGACGGCGCGCACGTGGCGATGGTCGGCGACCTGCGCTACGGCCGCACCGTGCACTCGCTCATCAAGCTGCTGGCGCTGTATCGCGGCCTGAAGTTCACGCTGATCTCGCCGCCGTCGCTCGAAATGCCGACGTACATTCTCGACCAGATCTCGCAGAACGGCCACGTCATCGTGCAAAGCAACTCGCTGGCCGATCTGGCCGGGGCGGACGTGGTCTACGCGACGCGCATCCAGAAGGAGCGCTTTGCCGACGAAGCGATCGAGGGTTACACGCCGGACTTCCAGATCAACGAAGCGCTGATCAATCAGTACTGCGACAGCCGTACGATCATCATGCACCCGCTGCCGCGCGACAGCCGCCCCGGTGCCAACGATCTGTCGACAGACCTCAATCACGATCCGCGTCTGGCCATCTTCCGTCAGACGGACAACGGGATTCCGGTGCGCATGGCGATCTTCGCGATCCTGCTCGGCGTGGACAAGCAGGTCCAGCACAGCATGCGTGACGCCGCCTGGCGCTCGCCGTCGCACATCGGTCCGGACGACGCCCTGTTCGACGGTCTCGACTGATCGCCGGTCGCTGCCGCAGTGTCTCGGATCATTCCGAGACACCGGCGCTTCCTGCCCGATACTGCACTGCCCCCGAGGATTTTTCGCGGGGGCAGTGTCGCTTTACGAGTAAAATTGCGTCCATCACGAATAGGTACGCTTTTTTGCTTTTCCGGAGGCCCACATGCGGCGCAAGACCCTTACCCAATATCTCATCGAACAGCAGCGGGAATTCAACAACATTCCCGCCGAGCTGCGTTTGCTGATCGAAGTTGTCGCACGCGCGTGCAAGTCCATCAGCCATGCCGTGTCCAAGGGGGCGCTCGGCGGCGTGCTGGGCAGCGCCGGCAGCGAGAACGTGCAGGGCGAAGTGCAGAAGAAGCTTGATGTGATCTCCAACGAGATCATGCTCGAAGCGAACGAATGGGGCGGTCATCTGGCGGCGATGGCGTCGGAAGAAATGGAAGACGTCTTCCACATTCCGAATCGTTATCCGCAAGGCGAATACCTGCTGATGTTCGATCCGCTCGACGGCTCGTCGAACATCGACGTGAACGTATCGATCGGCACGATCTTCTCGGTGCTGCGTTGCCCGGAAGGCGTCACGGATCCGACCGAGAAGGACTTCCTGCAACCGGGCACGCAACAGGTCGCTGCGGGTTACGCGGTGTATGGCCCGCAAACGGTACTGGTGCTCACGACGGGGCATGGCGTGAACTGCTTCACGCTGGATCGCGAAATGGGTTCATGGGTGCTCACACAGGAAGGCATGCGCATTCCGGAAGACACGAAGGAATTCGCCATCAACATGTCGAACGAGCGCCACTGGTATCCGCCAGTGCAGCGTTATATCGGCGAGTTGCTGCAAGGCAAGGAAGGCGTGCGAGGCAAGGACTTCAACATGCGCTGGATTGCATCGATGGTGGCGGACGTGCATCGCATCCTCACGCGCGGCGGTGTGTTCATGTATCCGGCCGACAAGCGCGATCCGGACAAGCCGGGCAAGCTGCGCATCATGTACGAAGCGAATCCGATGAGCTTTCTGGTGGAGCAGGCGGGCGGTGCGGCGACGAACGGCGTGCAACGCATTCTGGACATTCAGCCGCAAAAACTGCATGAGCGCGTTGCCGTGTTCCTCGGCTCGAAAAACGAAGTCGAACGCGTGACCGGTTATCACCACGAGGCTGGCGCGAAGTAAGGCGCAGGTGCCGTCGTCGCGGAGACGGCGAATGCCGAAAATTTTTTGCGACGACGCAAGCGCAGGATCTCTGGAATTTCAATGATTTACGCGCGATGGCCGCAAGCATCGCGAAAAATCTTTGAAAAAGGTAGTGACAAATCCGTAAAACCTGCTAATATCTCACTTCTTCGCAGCGCCGGAGTAGCTCAGTCGGTAGAGCAGCTCATTCGTAATGAGAAGGTCGGGGGTTCGATTCCTCTCTCCGGCACCAGCGACTTAAATCGTTGGATGCAGTGAAGTCCTAAAAACCCGCTAATGCGCACGCTTGGCGGGTTTTTTGTTTTTCCGCGAGATACCATGCGGCGCCCCCAATCGATCATCAATCTGGGGGCACATGTGGGGGCATGGCGTTGCCCCTCGCGACCGGTGCCCCCAACATGGCATGGAGTTGCACACATGGCGCTTGCCGACGCGAAGGCACGCACTGCCACCCCCTCCGAAAGGGGCTGCGCACATAGTTCCGCTGCCAACGCAAGCCATCGCAGTTCTTCATGATCTGCACGCGCTAACCGGAAGCGGCAACTAGCTTTTCCCGAGCATTCACTTGTCCGGCAGACCCATGAGCGACAACGCGTCATATGCCGCGTTACGGCGTCCAGGCTATGACAGAGAGATGATGACCGGGCACGGATTCCGGGCAACGGCTCGGACCATACTCGACGAGACGCTCAACACCCCCGTCGTTATCATTCAAGCCCAATTAACGCACTCCGTACGAGACCCGCTAGGTCGTGCCTATAACCGCACGTCGCATCTTCCACAGCGTCGAAATATGTTGCAGCAATGAGCGAACTACGTCGATGCACCGAAGCTGGTCATCTGATCCCTAATCATCGTTTGAACTCCGGTCCGGAGCCTTGACTGACCAGGCTCCCGGACGTCAGCAACCTAATCGTCGTCCGCGGGCCGCGCCATCCAGTCGTGATAGCCGGCTGCGCCCATCTTGCGCATCAGCGCTTCGTTGCGCGCGTAGATCGTCTCCGCTTCGGGGAACGCGTCGACCGCCCGGTCGATGCTGGCCTCGCGCAGCAAATGCAGAATCGGGTACGGCGAGCGGTTCGTGAAGTTCTCGACGTCGTCCGGCGCCGTGCCTTCGAACTGATAGTCGGGATGGAAGCTCGCGATCTGTAGCTCGCCTTCCAGACGCAATTGCCGGAGCATGCGCCCGGCGAAGAACAGCGCGTCGTTGTACTCGTGAAAGTCGAGCAGCGCCTGCGGCAAAATCAGCAACGTGGTATCCACGGCTCGCGGGTCCGCTTCGGACAGCCACCGCAATTCCTTCTCGAGGTCGAGCAGCGCACCCTCCATATCGTGCGCTGCGCTCACCACGTAGCGGATCTGATCCTTGACGTGTACCGCTTTTGCAAACGGACACAGGTTCAGCCCGATCACGGCGCGCGTGAGCCAATGGCGAGTCGCCGCAATCACGGCGTCGTTGTCCTGCACGTGGTCCGAAGCGCTCGCCGGACCCGTCGCCGGCGCTGCAAGAGGATGGGGTTTGTCCGACATACAAAAAGCGGGATGGTGATTCGTGAATACCGCATTGTAGTTCGCGAACCTCCGCACCGGCACGTACTGGCACGTACTGGCACGTACTGGCACGTACCGGCACGTCCGGCGTCGATAACTTTCCGGCGTGAATGCCAAAACGCGGGGCGGGCATCTGGGCAACCATGCGGCCTCTCCCACGTCCTTCGGCGCGCAGCGTCCACAACCATGCCCGGCACACCGCCCATCACCACCCACGCTCACAGCACCAGCACGACCAGCGACAGCGGCAACGTCGTATCGTTGCACTATTGGCCAATCGAGAGCACGGCACTGAGTGCCATGACCTTGAGTGAATTACTCGCCACGCATCCCCGGCGCACCGCTCATTCGCACCAACCGTCACACCAACCGCCGCCTCCGTGCGGCTCGCCGCCCTATCGCACACAGGACATCTGGAACACGCTCGCCAACACGCAAAGCCGCGCCGGCCGCGAATTGCGCGAGGCCTGCGACATGGCCTGCGGCAACGGCCCGCTGTTTCTCGAGATGGTGACGCTGCTGGCGACACCGGAAAGTGAGCGTACCGTCGACAAACTGGCCGACGCCGGCCTCTTTCTGGTTCCCGATCCCGCCCGGCACCTGCGCGCCGACGACGCGGCCCTGTTACGCAGCAACGAAGGCCTGCTGCTGTGGCTGCAATATGCGGCCTCGCCAACGGGTTACCTGAATGTGTTCGATGGCTCGGACGTCTTCGGGAGCACTTCGACCAGCGATCGGGACCGCATCGGCAAGATTCTGCGCATTCTCATCGCCTGCGGGCGCGACCGCACCACTACCACGCCCACCAGCAGGGTGGAAACCGCACCGCTCAATCCGCTCTCGCATCTATGCAGCCAGGTCGCACCGCACTGGCTGCGCCGCGTGCTCGAACTCGGCGCGAATCCCAATCAACGGAATCAGCGCGGCATGCCGCTCACGACCGCGGCGATGCGCGCCGAAGCACTTCGTCTGCACCATGCCGGGCAGGACGTCATGCATGCGCATGCCTCGCTTCACCGGCTCGCCGAGTTGCTCAAACGCCACGGCGGCGATCTGCTGGCGCCGAATCGACGCGGCGTACCGAGCGTCGCGCTCCTTGCCTTTCACGGCCTGTGCGGCGCGGCGCACGCGCTGCTCGCCTCGGGGGCCGATCCGAACGCCGCCGACGCGCAGGGCAATACCTTGATGCACCACCTCGCTCATGCCGTCAGTCTGCGCGACGACCCCACCCATAGCGACAACGCAAGACTCGCGCATTACATGCTGATCGTCGCCTCACGCTACGGCGGCGATTTAGGCCGGGTGAACGCCAACGGCCATGCCGCGCGCGAATGGTTACCGCAGTCGCTGACGCCCGGTCCGCATGCCGGGCCTATCGACGACGAGTTCCGGCGCAATACGCGGGCGACGGCACTGCGGCGAATCAAGGCGCTCGGATAACCTCATGCCACGCATGCCACCCACGCCACCCGCGCCACCCACGCCGGCCGTGCCGCCGCCGACAGACCTGCCGACACCTCCGCCTTGCCCCCCACCGCACACGAACGCGGCTCGCGTTGCCGAATCGCCCGCACCCACGCCGCTGTCGGCGCTCACGTTGGACGACGTGCTGACGGCACAACGCGAAGGACGCGGCTCGTCGCAGGAGATATGGGAAACGTTGATGAGCCTCTCGACGGTCTCGGGGCGTGAGCTTCGCGACAGTTGTCTGGTCGCAAGACCGGCGGATCCCGAAGGACTCACCTTTACCATGGCCACGCTGTTTTGCACGCCCGAGCGGCGCAGAACGCTGGCCGATCTCGAGCGCGCGGGCATCTTCGTCGGTTCCTCGCGACGCACGCCGCTTGCCCCGGAGGACGCCGGTCTGCTGACGAGCGACGAGGGCCTTCGGCTATGGCTGCGCTACGCCGCCTCGCCATCGGCCTATCCCTCGCTTTTCATCGACGCCATTCTGGGCGACACCTTCCCGCCGGAACCGTCCCCGTCGCTCATGCGCGCGCTTCGCGTGCTGATTGCCTGCGGACGCGACACCACCAACGACGTGCCGATATCCAACGTGCCAGGCGAGTGCTATCTCCCGCTCTCGCATTTGTGCAGCCACGTCGCTGCGCCGTGGTTGCCATCGCTGCTGCACCTTGGCGCGAACCCGAATCAGGTGACGGCAAGCGGTGTGCCGCTCGTGGCCTCGGCCATGGCGGCGCAGGCCGACCGGCTTCACACGCAGGGGCATGACTTGTTGATCGCACATGACTCGCTGTACCGCCTCGGCAAGACGCTCTGCACGCATGGCGCCGATCTGGCAATGCCGTCGCGCAAGGGATCGCCACCGGTCATGCTGCTCGCGCTGAACGGCTACTGTGCGGCAGCCGAAGTTCTGCTGGCACTGGGCGCCTCATGCAATACTGCCGCAGGCGATCCGGGCGGCAATACACTGATGCATCAACTTGCCGCGGCCACGCGGCACAAGGCGTGCTCGTTCACGGCGTTTTTCCTCTTTACGCTTGCCCTGCGCTATGGCGGCGATCCCGGGCAGGCGAACCACGCGGGCGTCACGGCCTTGTCGCTGCTGCCGGACAGCCTCTCCCACTTCGCTCGCCTTAGAACGTGTTTGCGATCTTCTGGTCATCCCTGATAATTCGAGGATGACGAGAAAGAAATACGCGAGTGACATAAGCCGAGAGAAGTTCTCGGAGATCGAGCCGCTGTTGCGCAGCGTGCGCCGGCGCACGAAGCCCACGACGGTGGACTTGTACGAGGTGTTTTGCGCGGTGCTGTATCTGTTGCGTACAGGTTGCCAATGGCGCTTCTTGCCCAGCGAGTTTCCCAAGTGGCAAACCGTCTACGCGTATTTCAGCAAATGGAGTCAGCCTGACCAGCACGGCGTGAGCGTGCTGGAGCAGGCACTCAAAAAATCAGGTTGGCGCGGCGCGCACAAGACAGGGACGCAGCGCCAGCACGACGTTCTTGATCGTGGACGCGCAGAGCGTGAAGAACACTGACACGGCAGCGCATAAGGGTTATGACGCGGGCAAGAAGGTGTCGGGCATCAAGCGTCATATTGCCGTAGACACGCAGGGCTTGCCGCACGCCGTGGCGGTAACCACTGCCGAGGTGACCGATCGCAAAGGAGCGTTGCTGGCGTTCGAGCACGGCAAGCCTCGCTTGGGACAGGTGCAAAGTGTGCTGGTCGATGGCGGTTACGTGGGCGAACCCTTCGCGCAGGGCGTGCGCGAGATCTTGGGCGAGCGGGTCACGGTGCAGATCGCCAAACGCAGCGAACTGCATACTTTCAAGGTCCTGCCGCAGCGTTGGGTCGTCGAGCGCAGTTTCGCCTGGCTGGAGAAGAACCGGCGCTTATGGAAGAACTGTGAGCGTTTGCTCAACACCAGCTTGCAGTTTGTCCATCTCGCCTTTTTGGCACTGCTGCTCAGGAGATCGTAAACCGGCTCTTACACAGAAGATGATCGCGCAGGCACGAGAGCGCGCGCGCCATGTGATCGCCAACCCGAAACCGCAGTCCCCCGAGGAGCGCAACGGCACGTCAGCGCCGTCATGATGGCGCAGGCCAGGCGGCTGTGCGAGGCCGGGCACGATCCCCTGCTCCCGCACGAATCGTTGTTTGCGGCGGCCACGTCGCTCCGGCGCGAAGGCGTCGATCTCACGCAGATGCATCTGGACGGCTCCCCGCCCGTGCTCTGGCTCGCGCTGCGCGGCTACTGCGGCGCCGCGGAAGTTCTGTTGGCCCATGAACCCGACTGCAACGTTCCCCGGTTCGCCGGCAATACGCTGATGCACTATCTGGCCGCCGCCACGCGTTGTTCGAGCGACGCCATCTACGCCGACTACATGCTCAACACCGCACTGCGCTACGGCGGCGACCCCACGATCTGCAATCTCGCGGGCGATTCGGCGCTCACGCCGCTCACGCCGCTCACGCCGCTCACGCCCGATCGCATCCGCTTCCTGCGCGCGGGCCTTTCGTTCATCGGCCAAACCCGCAAGAGTGCAACGCTGATGGTCAATAGCCGCCACGGCCCGTTGGCGCGCGCGAACCCGCCCAGCCCGGGGCCATCCCCGCCTGCATCAATGCGGCATTCCGCCGCAGCCCAATAATATGCATTTCATTTACATCTTATAATCGCTCCGCCGGGGCCCCCGAACGTCGTAGTCGTGAATTGAGCCTTGGGGGCACCGGCCACCGAATGCCGCACCGTGCGTCTGATCAGCGAGATGCCACGATGCCGATGAAACGTCCAGCAATGCGACCTAAAACATGCATTTTTGTTGAATCTTATGAACCAAGGAGTCCCGCCATGCTTTCCGCCGCTTCCCGCCCTTATATCGATGCCAGCGTTCCGGTTCTGCGCGAACACGGCCTTGCGATCACGCGTCACTTCTACGCGAGCATGTTCGAAGCGCATCCCGAGCTGCGCAATCTCTTCAATATGGGCAATCAGGCGAGCGGCGCACAACAGCAATCGCTGGCTTCGGCCGTATTCGCTTACGCCGCCAACATCGACAATGCCGCGGCGCTCGCGCCGGTGCTCGAACGTATCGTCCACAAGCACGTCTCGGTCGGCATCACGCCGTCGCACTATCCGATCGTCGGACGCCATCTGCTCGGTGCCATCAAGGACGTATTGGGAGACGCTGCAACGCCGGAGCTGATCGCCGCCTGGGACGAAGCCTACTGGCTGCTCGCCGGCGAATTGATCGCCGCCGAAGCACGGCTCTCCGAGAAAACACACGCCGCGCTGGGCAGCCTGCGCGAACTGGTCGTGGCCGATGTCGACCGCGAAACCGAACACGTCGTGTCGTACTACCTGCGTACGCCGGAAGGCGGCTCGCCGGGCGAGTTCGTCCCGGGTCAGTACGTGAGCGTCTCGGTCACGTTGCCGGACGGTTTGCAACAGCGCCGCCAATACAGCCTCTCCGACGCCCCCGACGCGCCGCACTGGCGCATCACCGTCAAGCGTGAAGCGGCCGACGGGACAAAGCCTGCCGGTCAGGTCTCCAACTGGCTGCACGCCAATCTGAAGGCTGGCGATCGCATTCTGGTGAGCCCGGCATACGGCGAGTTCACACTGCCGCAGAACGACGCCCGGCCGCTCGTGCTGCTCAGCGCCGGTGTCGGCATTACGCCGATGATGTCGATGGTGGCCGCGCTCGCCGCGAAGCGGTCGCATCGCGAGATCGTATTCGCCCACGCCGGGCGCAACGGTTCGCACGTGGCGCTGCGCCGTCATCTGGCGTTCGCCGCCGGGCAGCTGCCGCATCTGCGCGTGGCGACGTTCTTCGAAACGCCGCGGCCCACCGAGCGCGAGGGCGTCGACTACACCTTCGCCGGGCGCATGGACATTGCGCGCCTGTCGCTGCCGGCCGATGCCGACTACCTGCTGTGCGGCCCGGCGGCATTCATGCAGGCACAGTGGCGTGCCCTGCGCGACGCCGGCGTGCCCGCCGAGCGCATGCACCGCGAAGTCTTCGGCCCGGATGCCCTGGACCACTTGCTGTAAATCCAGATCACGATCCGGGAAAAGCGGATCGTCAGCCGTCAACGACAAGGCCCCCGATATTGCGTCGGGGGCCTTGTCGTTCGTGCACAGTCACCGGCGGCAATCGCGCGGGCGCCGCTCGAACGCCCGCGCAGCGCCGGGGCCGCGGGAACGTCGGCGAGCCTTCGGCCCTTCGGCCCGTTCAGTCGATCAGCGCGCCGGACGCGTCGTAGAACGGATGCGAGCCGCCCGCATCGTCCACGAACGCGAGATGGGACACGAGCCCCGTTTGCGGCGTGAAGCGGTGCAGTTGGAAAGCCGGCGGATCGAGCACCCACGCCGACGGACCGCCCTCACGCAGATCGAGCGCCACCTGATGCGCAGGCGACGGGCATACGCTGGCGACGGTCCCCGCGAAACGCGTGTGAATCGGACGATGCACATGTCCGCAAATCACGCGCTCCACGTTGTCGAAACGCTTCACGATCGCCGCCAGGCGCGCGGCCGAGGCCGGATCGAGCGCCTGAACGTCCATATGTTCGATGCCGCACAGAAACGGCGGGTGATGCATCGCGATGACCGTGGGGGTTCCGGTGTCGCTCGCCAGCGTGGCTTCCAACCAGTCGAGGCGTACGTCGCACAGCTTCCCGCCTCCGTTGGGCGGATCCTGCGTGTCGAGCGCCACAAGCCGCATCGGCCCGAACATGGCGGTGTATTGCACGAACTCGCCCGGCTTGCCGAGGTACGTATGCTCGGGGAAGACGTCGCGCAACGCGTCGCGCCCGTCGTGATTGCCCATGACGAGGTAATACGGGATTTGCAGTGGTGCGAGCAGGCGGCGCAGATGCTCGTACTCCTCGCGAGCGCCGAAGTCGACGAGATCGCCCGTGAGCACGACGAACTCGGGACGCGGCGCAAGCGTATTGAGACGCGCCACGCAGCGCTCGAGATAGGCGGCGGTATCGACGCGGCGATACGCCAGCTTGCCGGGGCGTTTGATGTGAAGGTCGCTGATTTGCGCGAACAGCATGAGCGGTTTATCCGTGAAGCGAAAAGACATGGGCGGCGGGCAGCGACAGGCCCACCTTGTCGCCGACGCGGCACTCGCGACGGCTGGAAACCTCGACCAGCACCGGGCCGGCAGCGGACACGCCGCCGAGCACCAGGCGTGTACGGTCGCCGAGGAACTGCACCTCTTCGATCCGGCCCGTGAGCGCGGCGTCATCCGCCGCCACCACGGTGGCGTCTTCCGGACGGAAGTAAAGCTCCTGCACGTCCGCACGCACTTGCGGACAGGCAAGCCGCCCACCCGCCAGATGAAAATGACCGTCGCGCCAGACACCGGCCAGCCGATTGAGCGTGCCGACGAAGTTCGCCACGTGACGCGAGGCCGGCTGATAGTAAATGTCGCGCGGTGCGCCGATCTGCTCGATGCGCCCGGCACTCATCACCACGATGCGGTCCCCCAGCGCCATCGCTTCGTCCTGATCGTGGGTGACATACACGGTGGTGACCCCCAAGCCCCGCAGCAAACGGTCCATATCCGCGCGCACGGTCTCGCGCAATTTCGCATCGAGTGCCGTAAGCGGTTCGTCGAGCAGCAACACACGCGGCTCCGGCGCGAGCGCACGAGCCAGTGCCACGCGCTGCTTCTGACCGCCGGAGAGTTGTGCGATGGCGCGGTCCGCGTACGGCGTGAGATGCACCAGATCAAGCAACTCGTCCACACGCTTGTCGATCTGCGCCGAGGGCAGACCGCGCAACTTGAGGCCGTACGCGACATTGCCGCGCACGGTGAAGTTCGGGAACAGCGCGTAGTTCTGGAACACCATGCCCACGCGCCGCTTTTCGATGGGCAAACGCGTGACGTCTTCGTCGCCGAAGCGAACGCGGCCACCGGCGTCGGGGCGCTCCAGCCCCGCGATCATGCGCAACGTCGTGGTCTTGCCGCATCCCGACGGGCCGAGCAGCACCAGCGTCTCGCCCGCGCCGATCGTCAGATCGAGCGGTTGCAGAACGGTGTTGCCATGGAACGTCTTGGCACAGCGTTCGAGATGAATGGGGATGGAAGTCAGTTTCATCGTCAAATCCTTGGCATTCGGTGGGCGGCCCGCGCAACCGTGAAATCGGAGGCTCAGGTACGACCGCGCGCGTTCCTGACCTTGGCGCGCTGGGCTGTCGTCTGCATGACGATGAGCAGCGGCACGATCAGCACGAAGAACACCGCCGTATAGGCGCTGCCGATTTCCAGGCGCAGGGAGGCGTAGGCATCGGCCAGCCCCACGGGCAGTGTCTTGGTATCGGGCGTATGCAGCATCCATGTGAGGTTGAATTCGCCGAGCGAGAGCGTCACGACAATCAGCGCGGCGGCCACGATTTCGCTGCGAATGTTGGGGAGCACCACGGTCATGAAACGGCGCACGAAGCTGGCACCGAGACTGGCCGCGCCCTCCTCCATGAGCTTGATGCGCGAGTCGGCACAGGCCGCGGCCACGGCGCGCACCATGAACGGCAGCGTGAAGATCACATGGCCGACGATGATGAACGCCAGACTCTCGCGAAAGCCGCGCATACCGCCGTACACGCTGATCAATGCCAGCGCGCTGGCCAGTCCGGGCAATGCGATGGGCAACGTCAACAGTTCCTCTATCCAGCGCGCGAAGCGGCTCTGCCAGCGTGCGAGCACGTAACCGGCGGGCACGCCGAGCAGCGCGACGAGCACGAGCGTGGCCGCGCCGACGTAGAGCGAATTCAGGATGGCATCGTGATAGTCCTGCCAGACCTGAATCACCCACTTGAACGTCAGCCCGGCGGACGGTCCGCGGAAATAGTTCACCGACAATCCGGCGAGGATCGACATCCCGACCGGAATCAGCAGAAACGCGCACATCAGCAGCGTGAGCAGCAGTTGCAGCGTGAAAAGGGTTTTCTTGAGCATGCGGATCAACCTCCGGCGGCGACAGCCTGCCCAGTGAAATTGCGGGCGAGCATCAGCACCGCCCAGGTGACGACACCGAGAATCACGGAGAGTGCCGCCGCCGTCGCCACGTTGGCGTTGAGCGTGAACTCGGTGTAGATGGTCATCGGCAGGACATCGATGTCGGTGGCCAGCGTGAAGGCCGTGCCGAAGGCGCCGACCGAGGTCGCAAAGCACATGGCGCCCGAGGCGATCAGGGCGGGGGCCAGCGCGGGCAGCGTGACGTCGCGGGCAATGGCGAAGGGACCGGCGCCCAGCGACGCCGCCGCTTCCGTGAGCGAGTGATCGAGCGATTCCGCCGCGGCCATCACGGCCAGGATCACCCGCGGAATCGAGAAATACAGATAGCCGAGGAACAGCCCCGCGAGCGAGTAGGCGAACACGAGTTTGTGACCGGCGAACTTCGACGTCAGATCGCCGATCAGGCCCTGACGTCCCGCGAGCATGATGACCATGAAGCCGACCACCACGCCGGGGAACGCCAGCGGCAGGGTGAGCATCGACACGAGCGCCGATTTCCCCGGAAAGTCATGACGGGTGAGGAAGAGGCCCGCCACAAGCGATAACGCCAGTGTTGCCAGCGTCACGAGTGCCGAAAGCACCACGGTCTGCCACAGGCTGTCGAGATAACGCGCGTTGGTGAGAATCGCGCGATAGGTCTCGAGCGCGTGACCGTCGCCGCTGACCTTCACGAGTGCGGCCATCGGCAACAGCCAGAACGCCAGAAAGACCGCCAGTGCCGGTAGCAGAAGTGCCACGCGCCAGCCGCGCGGCAGAGTCAGGTCACGCATCGCTTGCTTTGCTCCTCTTCCTCGTTGGTCGTTGAACGCCGGTATGGTGTGCGCCAGACGACTTAGCGCACGCTCTTGAGGTACTGCTGACCGAAGGCGTCCTGCTGCGCGGCCAGCTTTTGCAGATCGACGGGCTTCACGCGGGCGTAATCGGTCGAGGGCAGAAACTTCGCCGCCACATCGGCCGGCATCGTGTTCGCGCGAACCGGACGCAGGAATGCCTGCGCCCAATGCGCCTGCCCCTTGTCCGAGAGCGTGTAGTCGATCACCTTCTTGCCGTTGTCGGCGTGCGGCGCGTTCTTCACGAGGGCGATCACGTACGGCAGGGACACGCTGCCTTCCATCGGAATCACGAACTGCACGTTGGCGCGGTCCTTGTAGATGGCGCGGTAGGCGTTGAAATCGAAGTCGATCAGGATGGGGATCTCACCCGAGAGCACCCGGGCATAGGCCGTTTGCTTCGGCACGATCGGGGCGTTGGCCTTGAGCTTCTGGAAGAAGCCGATGGCCGGGCCGAAGTTCTCCATCGAACCGCCGAGCGCCTGATTGGCGGCAATCGCCGCGGCATAGCCCGCAAACGCGCTGCTCGGGTCCAGATAGCCCACCATGCCGCGATATTCCGGCTTGAGCAGGTCGGCCCACGAACGGGGCACCGGCTTGCCTTCCAGGGCGTCACGGTTCACGAAGAAGCCGACGGTACCCGAGTGGATGGTCGTCCACATACCGTTCGGATCCTTGAGGTTGGCCGGCACCTGGTCCCAGTTCGCCGGCTTGTACGGGGCGAGCAGGCCCTTCTTCGCGGCTTCGATGGCCGACGTGATACCGAGATAGACGATGTCGGCGACCGGCGCCTTCTGTTCGGCGATCAGTTGGGCCACCGCCTGGCCCGAATTCTTGTTGTCGAGCGGCACGCGAATGCCGGTGTCCTGCGCAATCGACTTGACCTGGCCGGCCCAGTCCGCCCATTCCGGCGGGCAGTTGTAGCAGATTGCCGTCTGCTGAGCCTGCGCGGCGCTAGCGCCGAGCATCGTAAACAACGCCAGCGTGCGGGCGGCGCGGGTAATCCAAAGCTTCATTTCTGGGCTCCTGAAAGTCTGAGCGTGGGCAGCATGCAAATGCTGCCGCGGGTTACGTTCTCTACAGTGCGTGACTGTCCGATACGGGCCTCGCGGCCGGATGCCTGATTGCCTTGGCCGTCGCTGTTCTCTCTTTACGGAGTCAGTCGTGGGCCGCTTCCTTGCTTCCTTGCTGGTTACTTCGGTGACTTCAAAATCGTTGCGCTGCCTCTGCACCGTCCTGTATGCCGCCCTCTGCGCGGTGCGTCCGTGGCGGCTTCATCCTCGTCTGCCCGGCGGCGCCGCGACCGTGCCGCCCCGGCGGACTTCGTGCGGCAGGATCAGCGCATGGCCGAGCTCAGCGTCCTGCGTGGCGCCCGCACCGGCGGCGACGGCACGTCCTTCGATCTGGGCGAGCAGACGCTGTGCGGCGTGACGTCCGATGTCCACGCTCGGCTGCACGACGGTGGCAAGCGTGGGCGAGAGCAGTTCGCCTACGGCCAGGCCGTCGAAGCCGAGGACCGAGATGTCGTCCGGCACCCGCAGGCCGGCTTCGCGCAGGGCGCGCATGACGCCCAGAGCCAGCAGATCGTTGGAACAGAACAGGGCCGTGGGACGCGCGCCGTCGCGCTCGCGCCGCGCCAGCCATTCGCGAACCCGCTCACCGCGCGCACCGCTGTTGAAATCGATTTCGAAGGCGGGCAGCGGCGTGAGACCGGCAGCCTGCATGGCATCCCCGTAGCCGAGATAGCGACGTTTGGCACGGTCCGACGCATGCAGCGCCCCCGTCACCATGACGATGTCGCGATGCCCCGCCTCGATCAGCATGGCAACGCCCTGCGCTGCCGCAGCGCGGTTATCGACGGAGACGCACGGACGGTCCGGCGCATCGTTGTAGACGAGTTGGCAGGCCACCCCTTCGGCGGCGAGATCGTCGATGAGCGCGCTGTGCTCGGCGTCGGCGAGGGTGAGCAGCAGACCGTCCACCCGCTGTTGCAGCAGGGTTTCGATGGCGTTGCGCTCGCGCTCGGGATCGTATTGGGTGGTGACGAGCAGCAGACGGCGGCCGGTCCCGTCGATGGCGGCTTCGATGCCTTCGAGGCAATCGGCGAAGACCGGGTTGCCCAGCGTGGGGAGCATGACGCCGATCAGACCGGTGCGTTCGCCGCGCAGTTGGCGACCGAGCGCGTTGGGCCGGAACTTCAGCTCGGTGGCGGCGGCCTGCACACGGGCGAGCGTTTCGGGACGCACGAGATGCGGCGAGTTGAGCGCGCGCGACACGGTCGCAATCGAGCATCCTGCACGCTGTGCCACGTCCCGAATATCAGCCCCACCCCGCTCCTCCTATCTGGACCGTCATTTTTGGCGTTGACGGATTTTACGCAAATGTAAACGTTTACGAAAACGTTTTCATTTAGGGATTGTATGGAGGCTTTGTGATGAATTCGTGACAGGAAATTCGTCGATGCGGGCGTACAACGGTCGACGGGATAAGGCGGGACGCGGGTGCGCCGTCCCCCCTGCTAGGCGCGAGGCTCGCTGAATCGGACGATATCCGGCGATGAATTTGATGGGCCATGCGGAATGGCCCCGTCGGGGGGCGGTGGCGATGCGTTGCCAATACCCCCGCGGATACCCGCAATCACACGGCGGGGGGTTGCTGCGAAGGCGCCTCGGACTTATCCGTAGGCTTGCCGGGCAGGTTTCCGGGTTTCAAGGCGGTGGCCGTGTTGTCGGCCGGTACCGATGGCGCCCGGCGTACTGGCCCGCCGAGGTAGGCTTGCTCCTCGCGAGTGATGTTGTACTCCGTTAGCAGAGCCCTGACTTCCTCGACGCGTTCGCGTGGGACGAATCGATCGATTGTCGATACGTACCTTTGAACGATATCGACGCCGTACGGCTTGTCGTTCAGGAGGCATCGCAATGCCGGCACGACCTCCTCTGACCCGAGGCAGGACAGGTTCGCGGCGAACTGTGCCAGCACCGCCTGCTTGATGGAGTCCAGATCGTCTTCGCGGCCGTCTCTGGCAACCTCGTCAACATAGTTGCTGACGAAGGTGCGCCATGCGTCGTCGCCTGCGGATACTGCCCGCCCCCACGCACTCGCCATTAGAGAGACGGGCGGTGCCCGCCGGATACCGCCGGCGGCTGGCGCCTAAAACGCGACGTGCTGCGCGCGCACGTTGCGCAGGGCATCGCTACCCGCGATACAGGAACGGCCCACAGGCGCCGCCACGGCCATTGTCACGGGTTCACCGAGATTGCGATTGCGCAGTCGACGGGTCTGCGACGCGCCCGAAGTGACTTCCACTCTCAGCGTTGCATTGCCTTGCACCATGAACATGCCTCGGGCAACCTGGCCATCGTGAATCTCACCGGCTCACGCGGCATAGGGATAGCCGAGTTCGTCGCGATCGACGTAGTCACCATCGCCTCCGAATCACTCCATGAAATCGTCGAAGGCATCGTACGGAGACATCTCAGGCTGTGCGGAACGTTGCCCGGCGCCAGAAAACGTGTGCGCGAAACCTTCCGGATTCGGCGCCTGAGCTGGCGGCGGTGTTTCGACAACGGGCGGGGGGCGTTTGAATCGTGGCGGAATCAATCTTCATCATGATGGCTCTCCATCGGGTGGTTGGAGATTTCATCTTGGTCGCGATACGTCACACCACTTTAAGAGACGGCCGCACGACTTCGGCTTTCGGAACGCGGCCCCCACAGGTCAAGCGTCGTCCCAACGAACAGGCAGGATGCCGCCTATACTGGAATTCCCCCTCGCAACGGCTCCAACGGGGACATCACGGCAGCCCCTTCCATACACGACCGGAAAGGCCATGAACGACTATCACTTCCTCACGCTGTGGCGGCTCACTGCACCGCTCGATGAAGTCTGGGACACCCTGCGCGATGTCGACCACTGGGCGCGCTGGTGGCCGTGCGTGCGAGACGTCCGCACGCTCGATCCGGGAGACGCCGATGGCGTCGGCGCCGTGCGCCAACTGACGTGGCACGGCGCGCTCCCCTACTCTCTCACCTTCGACACACGCGTCACGCACGTCGACCCGATGCGCGAAGTGCGCACTTCCGCGACCGGCGAAGCCGAAGGGACCGGCGTCTGGCGCTTCGATACGGAAGGCTCGATTACCGTCGTTCGGTATGCGTGGGACGTCCATACCAGGCGGGAATGGATGAACAAGCTCGCGCCGCTCGCCCGCCCGCTGTTCCGCTGGAATCACAACTATGTGATGCGCCGGGGCGGCGAAGGTCTGGCCGCGACGCTCAATGCGCATCTGGTCGAGTGCCTCGATACGGACCTGCCGCCCGCTGCCATCGGCAAGGACCGCGACCGCCGCGAACTTCGGGAGGCCCGCTCGCGGGTCAGTCAAGACGCTCGGCACTAGGCAGCACGGCGCGCCAGCATAAGGCTGCGCCGTATCGTTCAGTAGCGCTCATGCCCCCGGTGGCGACGGACATCGGACGACGCTGTTCAGCGTCGCTCCGGCCCAATGCCGACACGCCTCCGAAGCGCCCTCCTTCTGCTATTCCATTCCGGAATACACGATCCCGCACATTTCATTATTTTTTATATCGACGGATGCCTAGACTTGTGGACATCCGGCGCTCATGCCGTGGCGCTTGCCGTCCGACATCTGCCGCCCCACAAGACAATCAGCTCCAGGAGATCTCGTGAGCCTTGCGACTGCGCCGCTGCTGCGGCATTACGTGGATGGCGCCTTCGTGGCCACCGACCGTCAGTTCGATAATCTCAGCCCGGTCGACGGGCGGCTCGTCGCAAAGGTCTGCGAAGCCGATGCCGCCACCGTCGACCATGCGGTGAGCGCCGCCCGGCGCGCCCTGCACGAAGGCCCGTGGGGCAAGACCACGCCCGCCGAGCGCGCCGCCGTGCTGCACCGCATTGCCGATGGCATTCAGGCCCGCTTCGACGAGTTCGTCGCCGCCGAAGTCGCCGACACCGGCCGTCCCGTGGAGCAGGCCCGCACGCTGGACATCGCTCGCGGCATCGCCAACTTCCGCATGTTCGCCGACCTGATCAAGACCGCCGGCAGCGAGGTGTACGAGATGCGCGCCGCCGATGGTGGCGACGTCATGAATTACGTCACCCGCAAGCCGCTCGGCGTCATCGGCATCATCTCGCCGTGGAACCTGCCGCTGCTGCTCTTCACGTGGAAAGTCGCCCCGGCGCTGGCAATGGGCAACTGCGTCGTTGCGAAGCCGTCGGAAGAAACGTCGTCGTCCGCCACGCTGCTCGCCGAAGTCATGGACGCCGCCGGTGTGCCGCCGGGTGTCTTCAACCTCGTGCATGGCTTCGGCCCGCAATCGGCAGGCGAATTCCTCACGAAACACCCGGACGTGGCCGCCATCACCTTCACCGGCGAATCGCGCACCGGCAGCGCCATCATGAAAGCCGTGGCCGACGGCGTGAAGGAAATTTCGTTCGAACTCGGCGGCAAGAACGCGGCGGTCGTGTTCGCCGACGCCGATTTCGAGAAGGCCGTGGACGGCGTAGTGCGTTCGTCGTTCACCAACGCCGGACAAGTGTGCCTGTGCTCGGAGCGAGTGTATGTCGAGCGTCCGATCTTCGACCGGTTCGTCGCGGCATTGGCCGAGCGCGCCGCTGCATTGCGGATCGACGCCCCCGACGCCGACGGCGTGCAGATGGGGCCGCTCGTTTCTCGCAAGCATCGCGAGAAGGTGCTCTCTTACTATCGTCTCGCCGTCGAAGAGGGCGCAACGGTCGTCACCGGCGGCGGCGTGCCGACTTTCGGCGATGCGCGCGACGACGGCGCCTTCGTCCAGCCCACGGTATGGACCGGCTTGCCCGATACGGCGCGCTGCGTGCGTGAAGAGATCTTCGGACCGGTCTGCCACATCGCCCCGTTCGACAGCGAGGACGAAGTGATCCGCCGCGTGAACGACAGCGACTACGGCCTGGCCGGCTGCGTGTGGACGACCGACCTGTCGCGCGCGCATCGCGTGGCGCGCCAGTTCCAGACCGGACTCGTGTGGGTCAATACCTGGTTCCTGCGTGACCTGCGCACGCCGTTCGGCGGAGTGAAGCTCTCGGGGCTGGGGCGTGAGGGCGGACGCCATTCGCTCGATTTCTATTCCGAAATCACCAATATCTGCATCAAGCTCTGAAACGCGCCCATGGCGACTTTTGAGCGGAGCCCGAAGCGAGTTAGAAGCAAGCTGTGAGGCGACCGTGCGGCAATTCCGATGGGGGTCGGGACTGCCGCACCCGCGCGCCGTTCGAACCGGCACATCGGATATACCACGGAGACACCCATCCATGAGCGCATCGCAAGACACCCAAGCCCGCGTGGTCGAAGGCAAGGCCAGACCGCGCGGCAAGTTCCCGCACATCAAGCGTGCCGGCGACTTCCTCTTCGTCTCGGGCACCAGTTCGCGGCGCCCCGACAATTCCTATGCCGGCGCGCAGGTCGATGCCCTCGGTGTCACGCAACTCGACATCCGCGAGCAGACCCGCGCGGTAATCGAGAACATCCGCGACATTCTTGCGAGCGAAGGCGCCACACTGGCGGATGTCGTCGAGATCGGCTCGTTCCTCGTGAACATGAACGACTTCGGCGGCTACAACGAGGTGTATGGCGAGTATTTCGACGAGAACGGCCCCACGCGTACGACGGTGGCCGTTCATCAGTTGCCGCATCCGTTGCTGCTCATCGAGATCAAATGCGTGGCGTACGCGCCGCGCGGGCGCTGAGCCCTTCGCCCCTCACCGATCCCTACCCCTGACGCGGCATGCCCCGGGAGACAACATGTTGACGTATGGCAAACCTTTCAACTTCCAGCGCTGGATCGACGATCACGCGCATCTGCTCAAGCCGCCGGTCGGCAACCAGCAGGTCTGGCAGGACAGCGATTTCATCGTGACGGTCGTCGGCGGCCCCAACCATCGCACCGACTACCACGACGATCCGCTCGAAGAGTTTTTCTACCAGTTCAGGGGCAACGCCTGGGTCAACCTGTGGATCGACGGCCGCCCCGAGCGGGTGGATCTCAAGGAAGGCGACATCTTCCTGCTGCCGCCGCACGTGCGGCATTCGCCCCAGCGTCCCGAAGACGGCAGCCTGTGTCTCGTGATCGAGCGTCAGCGCCCCGCGGGACTGCTCGACGGCTTCGAATGGTACTGCCTGAAGTGCAACGCGCAGGTCCATCGCGTGGAAGTCCAGCTCAAGAGCATCGTGACGGATCTGCCGCCGCTGTTCGAAGCGTTCTACGGCGACGAATCGCTGCGCCGGTGCCCCGGTTGCGGCGAGATTCATCCGGGCCGCGCCGCGCAGCCGAAGACCACGGTGCCTGCCTGACCTACAGCAACGTCATCAACACATCACACGCCACGTCATGAAGAAAATCGACATGCACGCCCACTTCTTCCCGCGCATCACGCGAGAAGAAGCGGCCCGCCTGGATGCCGCCACCGCCCCCTGGCTGCGTATCGACGAAGGCGGCGAGACCGGCAACATCATGCTCGAGAACCGCGCATTCCGTCCGGTCTACCGCGCCCTGTGGGATCCCGCGCTGCGTATCGAGGAACTCGACCGCCACGGCGTCGACCTCCAGGTGGTCTGCGCCACGCCGATCATGTTCGGCTACCGCTACGAAGGCCGTGCCGTGATGGACTGGGTGCAGCGCATGAACGATCTGGCGCTGGAGCATTGCGCCTACGCCCCGGAGCGCCTGAAACCCATGGCGCAGGTGCCGCTGCAAGACCTCGATCTGGCCTGCGCGGAGGCCTCGCGAGCCAAGGCGACCGGCCACGTCGGTGTGCAGATCGGCAACCATCTGGGTGAAAAAGATCTGGACGACGAACAGCTCGTGGCGTTTTTGCGGCACTGCGGCAACGAACACATCCCCGTGCTCGTGCACCCGTGGGACATGATGACCGATGGCCGCATGAAGAAGTGGATGATGCCCTGGCTCGTCGCCATGCCCGCCGAGACGCAGCTCTCCATTCTTTCGCTGATTCTCTCAGGGGCGCTCGAGCGCCTGCCGCGCTCGCTCAAGCTGTGCTTCGCGCACGGCGGCGGCGCCTTCCCGTACCTGCTGGGCCGCGCGGAGAACGCCTGGCATTGCCGCGACATCGTGCGCGCCGACAGCCCGCACCCGCCGTCGCACTATCTGGACCGTTTCTATGTCGACAGCGCCGTGTTCGACCCGCGCGCGCTGCGCCTGCTCGTCGACACGATGGGCGCGGAGCGCATCATGCTCGGCTCGGACCATCCGTTCCCGCTCGGCGAACAGAACATCGGCCATCTGGTCGCGCAGCAGCCGGGGCTGGACGAGGCGGCCCGCCGTCGCATTCTGGCAGGCAACGCCATCGAGTTCTTCGGCCTGTGACTGGTGCTTTCCCGAGGTGTTTTTGAAAACGCTTGCCTACGCAATAGGCGTCGTTTAGGCTGGACACTGAAATACTTGATGCTTAAACAATTCTTTCAGTTTTGAAATAGTCCGACGCGCCTGGCCTGCGATGACCGACGTGAAGAAGCGGTCAGGTATCCCGGCGCGAGTCCGCAGATGACAGTGCTTGAATTCATAGTTTGGAGACCATGATGACGGGAACGAAGACCACGCAACGCAAGGCCGTCGCAGTCCTTGGCGCCATCGCCGCGGCCGCGGCGATGTTCGCATCGGGCGGCGCGCACGCACAGGTGAAGATCGGCTTCATCGGCACGCTCTCAGGCCCGGGCGGTGCGCTTGGACAGGATCAGTACGACGCCTTCATGCTCGCCATCGAGCAAAAAGGCGGCAAGCTCGGCGGCGTGCCGGTGCAGGTGATCAAGGAAGACGACCAGCTCAAGCCCGATGTCGGCGTGCAGGCGGCGCAAAAGCTGGTGGAGCGCGACAAGGTGCAACTCATCACCGGCGTGACGTTCTCGAACGTGATGATGGCCATCCACAAGAACGTGACGAACGCGGGCGTGGTCATGGTCGGCTCGAACGCCGGTCCGGCGCCGATTGCCGGCGAGCAATGTTCCCCGAACTTCTTCTCGACGTCGTGGGATAACGACGAGCTGCACGAAGCCGGCGGCCAGCTCTCGACCAATCTGGGCTACAAGAAGATGTACGTGATGGCCCCGAACTACCAGGCCGGACGCGACGCCGTGAACGGCTTCAAGCGCGACTACAAGGGCCAGATCGTCGACGAGGTCTACACGCAGGTCAACCAGCCGGACTACTCGGCGGAAATCGCGCAGTTGCAGGCGGCCAAGCCGGATGCCGTCTATGTCTTCTACCCGGGCGGCATGGGCGTGAATTTCGTCAAGCAGTACCGTCAGGCGGGCCTGCTCGGCAAGATTCCGCTGATCTCCGTATCGACCATCGACGGCTCGACCCTGCCCGCGCTCAAGGAACAGGCCATCGGCAGCATTACGAGCGCGCCGTACTCGCCGGACCTCGATAACGCACAGAACAAGCAGTTTGTTGCGGCCTTCCAGAAAAAGTACAACCGCGTGCCGTCGATGTACGCCGCGCAGTCGTACGACGCCGCCAATCTGATCGACTCCGCCCTCACGAAGACCAAAGGCAGCGTGGCCGATCGCGAAGCACTGCGCGCCGCCCTCAAGGCCGCCGACTTCCAGTCGGTGCGCGGCGCCTTCAAGTTCGCGAGCAACCAGTTCCCGATCGCGCCGTTCTATCGCGTGGATGTCGTGAAGGACGCCAGCGGTGCGGCGTTCGCCAACAAGGGGCGAATCGATATCAAGACGCGCGCCAACCTGGCGTCGATGTGCAAGATCCGGTCATAAGCCACCGGGCGCTGCAAGGCGGGGGCAGCCGGCCCCCGCTGTCTTTGAGCTTTATCGAGGGTTTATGAAGCACTACCGCAATTTCGACGACGCCGAGCTGGACGTCCAGTACAACGCTCGCGCCACCACACCCAACGTTCTCGACATCCTGAAGCTGTACGCCGAGCACAGCGCGCAGGCCCGCGCCGTCGTGCCCTGCGTTCTCGATGTCGCCTACGGGGATCACCCCGACGAAACACTCGACATCTTCCCGGCTGCCACCCCCGGCGCACCTGTGCTCTTCTTCGTTCACGGCGGCTACTGGCGTGCCCTGAACAAGAGCGATTCGAGCAATATGGCGCCCGCGTTCACCCGCGCCGGCGCAACCGTCGTCGCCATCAACTATTCGCTCGCCCCCGGCGCCTCGCTCGACACCATCGTCGACCAGACGCGCCGCGCGCTGGCGTGGGTGCACCGCCATATCGGCGAGCATCATGGCGACGCCCGCCGCATTCATGTCTGCGGCAGCTCGGCGGGCGGTCATCTCGTCGGCATGCTGCTCGCGAAGGGGTGGCATGCGCAGTACGACGTGCCGCAAGACGTCATCGCCGGTGCGGCGCCGCTGTCGGGTCTGTTCGATCTCACGCCGATTCCGTTCACGCACATCAACGCGTGGATGAATCTGTCGGCCGACGATGCGCGGCGAAACAGCCCGATCTTCCTGCTGCCCGAGCGCGGTTGCCCGCTCGTCGTGTCCTATGGCGAGACGGAGACGGCCGAGTTCAAGCGTCAGACGGACGATTATCTCGGCGCATGGCGCGAGAAAGGCTTTCCGGGCGAGTACGTGCCGATGCCGGGGACCAATCACTTCGACATCGTGCTCACGCTGAACGACCCGGCCAGCCCGCTGACGCAAGCCATCTTCCGCCAGATGGGCCTGCCCCGGGAGACGCCATGAGCCTCACGCTTTTCATCATGCAGTGCCTGAACGGGCTGCAACTCGGGGTACTGCTGTTCCTGATGGCCGCCGGTCTGACGCTGGTGTTCGGCATCATGAACTTCGTCAATCTCGCGCATGGCTCGCTCTACATGATGGGCGCGTTCATCGCAGCGACCGTCTACAACCACACGGGCTCGTTCGCGCTCGCGGCGCTCGCGATCGTCCCGGCCATGCTGGTACTGGGCCTCATCGTCGAATTCGTCGCTCTCAAGACACTCTACGACCGCGACCACCTCGACCAGGTGCTGGCCACGTTCGGCCTGATCCTGTTCTTCAACGAACTGGCGCGCATGATCTGGGGTCCGTCGCCGTACTACATGGAAGTGCCCGAGTGGCTGTCCGGCACGGTCAGTCTCTTCGGCCTCGATTACCCGGCGTATCGCTTCCTGATCATTGTGGTGGGCCTCGCGGTTGCGCTCGGCTGCTATCTCCTGATTCACCGCACGCGCATCGGCATGCTGATTCGCGCCGGTTCGACGCACCGGCAGATGGTCGGTGCGCTCGGGGTGAACATCGTGTTGCTCAACTCGCTGCTGTTCGGTCTGGGCGCGATCCTCGCGGGCATTGCCGGGCTGATGGCGGGTCCGATTCTGTCCGTGCAGCCGGGCATGGGCGAGCCAATCCTGATTCTGACGATGGTCGTGATCGTGATCGGCGGCATCGGGTCGGTGCGCGGCGCGTTTCTCGCCGCACTCATCGTCGGCGTGGTCGATACCGTGGGCCGCACCGCGCTGCCCACGCTGCTGCGCAGCCTGATGGAGCGCAGTACCGCCGATACGGCCGGTCCGGCGCTCGCGTCGATGCTCATCTATCTGGTCATGGCGGCAGTGCTTGCGGTGCGCCCGCAAGGACTCTTCCCGGTAAAACATGGCTGATCCGCGGCTGATCGCCCAAGAGAAACGATGGAAATGAAACTCAATCTACGCACCGCCGTGCCGATTCTGCTGCTGGTTCTGCTGGCGCTGGTGCCGCTGTACGCGACGTTTGCCCAGCAACCGTTCTTCCTCACCCTGTTCGGGCGCATCGTCGTGTTCGCGATCGCAGCCGTCTCGCTCGATCTGATTCTGGGGTACGGCGGCATGGTCAGCTTCGGCCATGCGCTGTATCTCGGTCTCGGCGCTTACATCGTGGGCATCATGAGCTTTCACGGTATCGACAACGGGTTCGTGCACCTCGGCGCGACATTGCTGCTGTGCGCCGTCGTCGGTGGTATTACCGGTCTGCTCTCGCTGCGCACGACCGGCATCGCCTTCATCATGATTACGCTCGCGTTCGCCCAAATGTTCTACTTCCTCGCCGTGAGCCTGAAGCAGTACGGCGGCGACGACGGGCTGCCCGTGTCGGCCGGCAGCCGTTTCGGCAGCGTGACGCTGGACGATCCTGCGGTGCTGTACTACGTGGCGTTCGCGGTGCTCTGCCTGTGCGTCTGGGCCGGACGCCGCCTGGTCGAAGCACGCTTCGGCATGGTCATTCGCGGCTCGCGCCAGAACGACCGCCGCATGCGCGCGCTCGGATACCCCACGCTGCGCTACAAACTGGCGGCCTACGTCATCAGCGCGATGGTGTGCGGTGTCGCGGGCATGCTCTACGCGAACCTCACGCACTTCGTCTCCCCCGCCTACCTGGCGTGGACGGCTTCCGGCGAGCTGATCGTGATGGTCGTCCTGGGCGGTCTGGGCTCGTTCTTCGGGCCGCTGCTGGGCAGCACGGCAATGCTGCTGATCGAAGAGTGGCTCAAGGGCATGACGGAGCACTGGATGATTATCTTCGGCCCGCTCGTCGTCGTGTCCGTGCTCGTGTCGCGACGCGGTCTCTACGGCCTGCTCGGCGACCTTCAGGTTCGGCTGTCGCGCCGTACGCGCGCCGTGGAGGGCAAAGCATGAGCCTGCTCCGTGTCGACCAACTGGTCAAACGCTACGGCGGACTGACCGCCACCGATCACTTCTGTCTCGAGGTCGCGCCGGGTGAGCTGCACGCCATCATCGGGCCGAACGGCGCGGGCAAGAGCACGCTCATTGGCCAGCTCGCGGGCGAACTGCGCTCCGACGAGGGCAGCATTCACTTCGACGGACAGGACATCACCTCGATGCCTATCGAGCAACGCGCCCGCTCGGGACTCGCGCGCTCGTATCAGATCACCTCGGTGTTTCGCGAATTCACGGCGCTCGAGAATGTGCTCGTGGCCGTGCAGGCCATGCAAGGACACAGTTTCCGATTCTGGCGTCCGGCAATTCGCGAAGCCGCGCTCGTCGAACCGGCACGCGAGATTCTGGCGCGCACTGGTCTGGCCGGGCGCATGAACGTGCCGGCCAGCGCACTGGCGCACGGCGAGCATCGTCAACTCGAACTGGCAATGGCGCTCGCGGGACGTCCGAAACTGCTGCTGCTCGACGAACCGATGGCCGGTATGTCGCAGGCCGAGTCCGAGCAAATGACGCATCTACTCGCCGATCTGAAGGGCGACTATGCCATCGTCCTCGTGGAACACGACATGGACGCCGTGTTCGCGCTGGCCGATCGCATCACCGTGCTCGTCTACGGACGCGCCATCGCCTGCGGCAACGCCGACACGATCCGCAGCGACGCGGGCGTGCGCGAGGCCTATCTCGGGGACGAAACCCGCAACGAAATGCTGGGAGCCACGGCATGAGCACCTTGTTGTCTTTGTCTGGCGTCGAGTCGTACTACGGGGCGAGTCAGGCGCTGTTCGGCATGCATCTGGAAATCGAGCGCGGTGCGTTCGTCACCCTGCTCGGGCGCAACGGCATGGGCAAGTCGACCACCGTGAAATCGATGACGGGACTGATGCGGCCCGCGCGCGGGGAAATCGTGTTCGACGGAAAGCCGGTACATGCCAGCCCGTCGCATCGCATTGCCCGTGCGGGGATGGGACTTGTGCCTGAAGGGCGTCAGATTTTCCCCACGTTGACCGTGCGCGAGAATCTTGTGGCCACGGCGGGCAATCGTCACGGGGCAAGTTCGCCGTGGACGCTCGAGCGTATCTACGGACTGTTTCCGCGACTGCGCGAGCGTGAGAAAAATCTCGGGAGCAATCTGTCCGGCGGTGAGCAGCAAATGCTCGCCATCGGTCGTGCCTTGATGACGAATCCGAAATTACTCATTCTCGACGAGGCCACCGAAGGCCTTGCGCCGCTCATTCGCGGTGAAATCTGGCAATGCCTGAAGCAACTCAAAGGCAGCGGCCTGTCCATCCTCTGCATCGACAAGAATCTGGCGCCAATGCTCGAACTCGGCGACCAGCACTACATCGTCGACAAGGGCCGTGTGGCTTGGCAGGGCGACTCCTCCAAGCTGCGTCGCTCGCTCCCGGAATTACAGGCGTATCTCGGCGTCTGAGTCGTCCGTGCACGGGCGTACATCACATTTCTGCGTACACTCTACGGCACCTCGTCTACACGAGGTGCGTAGTACTCGATAGGTGTCAGACGCAAAAATCGGGAGTGTTTTGTGAAAGCACCCAGCGAAACTATGTGGTGCAATCGGCTCCGCTTGATTGACTTTGCAAGCACTCCCGATCAACAACTCACGACACCGGTCAGGACTATGGCTTACTCGAATACGCCTTCGAATCCCTTCCGCTGGCTGCTCTCACAGGACACCGGTGCGCCGCCGCCCGCCGAGCCGGCTCACGTCAAGAACGGTCTGCCTGCGGATCTTCCGCTCAACATCAAGGAGCTGCCACGCACGCCGCTTCCCAAACTGGAAGTGTTTCCCGACGAACTGCTCGCATTGCGAAAACATCTCGGCATGTCGCGCAACGTCTTCGCGCATTACCTGCGCACGAACCCGCGTACGCTTGAGAACTGGGAACAGGGGCGCGCGCGTCCGAACGCGCAGGCGGCGTGTCTGATCCGGCTCGTGCAGCAGAACCCGGGGCTGGTTTCGTCGCTCGCGCGTCTCTGAGTCGGCAAGAACGACGGCGATCCCGCCCGTGCGGCGGATCGCATCGATACGAGAAGGGGGCGTACCGATTCGTCGGTACGCCCCCATTTTTACACGCCGACAGTCGCTCGCGAACCGGCTACGGTTTGAGCCCGCAGACTTCTCGCAGGCAGGTGACGAAGCGCGCGCACGCCGGGCTGGGCGACTTGTCCGCGCGCAGCGAATAACCCACGTCACCGAAGCTCCCCGGCATCGTATCGGCCAGCACGCGCAGCAGGCCGGACTCCACGAACGGCGTAGCGGCAGCGCGCGGCATCAGCGCCACGCGTGGCGTCTCCAGCATGAGACCGATGTTGGTGAGAACCGACAGCGACTCCACGACATCCTCCGGCAAGGCGAGCCCGGCATCGTGAAACAGCCGCTCGGCAGCGAGCCGCGACGGCGACTCGGGCACCGGCAGAATCCACGCCTGCTCGCGCAATTGCGCGAGCGGCACGCGCTCCGGTACGTGCGACCAGTGCCGCTTGCCGCCGATCACACTGAGCGATTCGTTGAAGAGGACTTCGTGCGTCAGGGCAAAGGCATTGGCCACCGGCAGCGAGCGTTCGGGCAACCGCCCCACGACAATGTCCAGATCGCCGCTGGCCAGCGCCGGGAACAGTTGTGCCGTGGTGGCTTCGCGTACCGTCACGAGCACCCCGGGAGTACGCGCCTTGAGCATAGCGATCGTGCGCGGCAGCAGGTCCGCGGCGGCCGAAATCAGTGTGCCGACGATGACGTGACCGCTGGTGCCGGCGCTGAACGCATTCACCTCGTCCGTCAGGTACCGCAGTTCGGCCATCAGCGACTTCACGCGATGACCGAGCAGTTCGCCCAGCTCCGTGGGCTGCATGCCGCGGTTGCTGCGAACGAAAAGCGGCCCTTCGAAGCAGGCCTCAAGCTCATGCACGATCTTGCTTACCGCAGGTTGCGTGAGCCCGGTTTCGTTGGCGGCACGCACGAGCGACCCCGTTTCGAGCACGCGGTCGAAGACCTGAAGCTGGTGAAACTTGAGCTTTCGTCCGAGATTGAGGGCTGTCCAGGGAAGTGATCGCATCGGCGTGCAGTCAGGCCGCCGCTGCGGAGCCGGAAGTCGTCACCGGGTCCTCACCTTGGGGCATCGACGCCGATTCATGCGACTGTGCAGGCTCTGCCGACAGGAAAGCGGCCACGTATTCTTCGAGCATGGCCACATCGGGCAGCGATGCGGGGTTCACGTGATAGTTGACGAGGCAGCCGTCGAAGGTGAGCACGAGCATGTCGATGAGACGCGCGCGCCGCACGCCGTCGCGCGCCAGACTGGGCGCGCTGGCGGCGAGCATTGCCGAGAGGCGTTCGCGAAACCACTGGAGCAGCGACGGATCGTAGGGGTCGCCCGGGCTGACGGTGGCCAGCGCCTGCACCAGATTGTGCGAGAAGCCGTTGTCGAGCCTCGGTGTCTCCACCAGCAGGCCGCTGAGCAGCGTGCGCATGCGGGCATGGGCGCCGTGCGCGGTCATCACCTCGGCTTCGAGCGCGGAGATACGCGCCTTGAACCATTTCTCGTAGACGCAGAAGAAGACTTGCAGCTTCGCGGTGAAATAGCTGTAGATGTTCGCGTGCGAAATACCGGCGCGCTTGGCGATCTGCACCATTGTGGTGTCGACATACCCTTTTTCGAGAAACAGGGCGTGCGATGCTTCGAGAATGGCGAGACGGATGTCTTCTTTCTTGACTTGTGGCATATGTGAGCCTGCCCGGTTGAGCCGGGCGCCTCGAAACGTAAATTCTCAACTTCCCCTAACGCCGACGCAGAGTGTCAGCGCGCACAGTATGCCAGCGCAAACGCAGCTTGCGGCGAAAACTAAGCGCAAACACTCCCCCGGACTTTCCCGATATTTCAACGCACACAACGCGATTTGCGATGACAGACATCGCGTAATGCGTCGTCTAACCGCATATTCCGCGCACGTTGGCAAAACCCCTCGGCCAAGGGCTTGCCGATCATATATTTCAAAATTGAACAATTTCGATGTCATGCTTTCGGCGGCTGACGCCGAGTGGGTTCATTCGCCGAAGGGGCCTTCGCTTGCCCGTCCGATATACGAAAGCGAATACCGCGCCGAATACACAAACGCGTGAACGCGCAATAGGGACCGCACACAGCCCCGCTGGCGAATGATACTGTCAGCGAATTCCTACACTCGTTCGGAGTCCGTCTTAAATTCCGGTCATTCTGTGCACTGCAATATTCGCGCACAGGCCCGTCGCACGGCGCGTCGCGCGGTAATTACAAAGACTTACAAGATCGAGCGATCCAAATCCCGCAATTCGCGTCCAACTTCGGGAAACCCATGATGACGGCGGGCGGGGGAAACACCGCTCTCGACAGGAGGTCATGATGCGAACGAACGCTGAAGGTGCTGCAAACGAAGCTGTGAAGAGAGGCGCGCCGCGTATCGGCAAGACGCGTATTGCAGAGGCGTCCTCGGCAATGGCGCTGACGATGACGTTGATAGCGTCGGTCACGTTGGCAGGGTGCGCGTACGATGCGCCGCCGCAGCCCCGTCTGCCCTACCGGGGCCCTGACAGTACGAACCCTTCGTATGCACCGCAACCGAATTGCGGCCCGCCGCCGTATGCGGCAGGCTCGGCTTGCAGCCCGTACGCAGCGCCGCCGTCCCCGGGCGCGCCCAACACCGACGCCTACGGACGCCCGTATCCCCCGACCGATGGTTACGGACGCCCGTACCCGACCGACGCGCAGGGCCGGCCCTATGCCGCCCCGCCGCCACCGGCCTACCGCGAATCCAATCCGGCCAACGGCGCGGGCGTGCCTGAGAACGGTTCGGCTACCGCGCATTGACACACACAGGCCGGCCTGTTGCCCTCGGCCCGGTCTGCCAACCGGGGCACCTTGCCCCATTGAAGGAGCCATACGTCATGAAAACCAAACAACGATGGGTCTCGCACATCTCGAAGCTCTCGCGCCGTGCCGCGCCCGTTCTCGTGGGCGCCGCGCTCATTGGCACGCTCGCCGGATGCGGCGGCATGACCCCACGCGAATCGCGTAATACCGCCGTGGGCGCCGGTATCGGCGCGCTGGGCGGTGCGCTCATTTCGGGAGGCGACGTGGGCACGACCGTGGGCGGTGCCGTCGTCGGTGGCGTTATCGGTAACGTCATCACCGACGACCGCCATCGCCGTTGATGACGGCATGGCGCCCATGCCCCCTCGCCTGTTGTCCGTCATAGCTCAAGGAATAAGGAGAAGCGAGACATGACTCCCCAAGACACCCTCCACCAACGCACGCTTCGTACACTCAAGGTCCGACGCTTCGGTCGCCGGGCGCTTGCCGCCGTGACACTCTGCGCGGGGGCCGCCGCCCTGTCGCTTTCGGCCTTCCCGAGCTTCGCGCAGCCGGCCCCGCCGGTGAACGGCGTAGTCCCCACCACGCCGGCGCCGCCGGGCCCGCCACCAGCGGCCGGCGCTCCGGATTACGGCGACGCCGCCGATCAGAACGCCGCGCTCGGCATGTACGTGCAACGCTCGTTCGACGCTATCGACACCAATCGCGACGGCCGGATCGACCGCAACGAATGGGCCGCGTATCAGCGCAGTCAGTTGCAGGCTCGCCGCGCAACGTTCGAGCGCTATTTCAAGGCAGCCGACAAGGACGGCGACGGTTATCTGAATCGTGAGGAGGTCGCCGCGGCCGAGCCGTTCCTCTACCAGCATTTCGACCAGATCGACGCCAATCGCGACGGCAAGCTGTCGCCCGCCGAAATCCGCAGTTTCTTCCGGCGGTACTACCACGAGCGCGCTCAGGCCGACGCGGCGACGACCAAGCCGTAAGCAGGAGAAGCCGGGCCGGCCCGATGAACGGCGTCGCGCACCCTTCCTGGCCTGAGTCCCGGCACATCGGCAACATAAAAAAATACGCCACGGCATGCCGTGGCGTATTCGTTTTTCTCCGTGCCTGCGACCTGTCACCGTCGCAGGCGAGGCGCGCTCATCAGACGTGGAAGAATTCCGCAATGATCGCAGCGCCGAGGAACGTGCCGGCGTTCGCGAGGAACGACACGACAACGATGCGCCAGCCCAGGCGGCGGAATGCCGGCACATCCTTGGCTACCGACAGGCCTGCGTAGGTCAGCATCGGCGTTACGAGCGCGAGGAAGTTGATCTTGCCCGTGAACTGTTCGACGACCGGTGCAAACGGGAATGCCGGCGAGGTCAGGAACATGGCGATCAGCGACACCCAGCACACGGCCGGCACCTTGCGACGCGTGACGAAGTACAGCACTTCGCCGACGATCACTGCACCGATGATGATGAGCATGCCCGGCACGCCGTCGAGGAACGGCGTCTTGAAGGCCATGCTGTTACCGACGAGCGCCAGTGCGCCCGAGAACACCCAGGCGAACAGACGCGCGCCGAAGTTCATCTCGACGGTGTGGGCCGTGCTGGCGTTCTTCAGTTCCTTAGCCGCTTCGGCGTCTTCCACGGCGGCGGCTTCGGCGTTGGCACGGCCGCGCTTGCTGATGCGGCCCAGTACCGGCTCCATCACGCGGTAGCCCCAGACGGCGAGCGGCAGCGAGATAAACAGCGTGAAGTACGTGCCGATGGTCGTGGTGATCAGGTTCGACGCCGCCGCGAAAGTGGCGACTTCCTTGGCGACTTCCGGCGTTTGCTGTGCGGCGATCGCGCCTGCGGCGGCAGCCATCATCGAACCCGAGCCCACCCCGGCGCCCATGGCGAGCGAGTGCGGATGAAACAGGTTCAGGCTGGCAACGAAGCCTGCGAACAGCGAAATGAATACAGCACCGAAGATCGTACCCGTCAGGTACTCGGCGAGCACGCCCCGGCCTTCCGGCGAATCGAAGCCGTATTTTTCGCCAATGATGGCGAGGCTCGGCTCACGGCCGACCGAGAAAGTCGCACCGATGGCTTCACGCTTGATGCCCAGCATCAGGGCGACCGGCAAACCGAGGATGATCGTACCGACGAAGTGGCCGAACTCCTGGAACACGAGCGCCCAGCCGGCTGCCACCAGCTTGGGCAGCGAGCCGCCCACGAGCAGACCCAGCTTTGCCACGAACAGCAGCAGCGCCGGTTGCAGAATGGCGGCGGCCTTGTGCTGCATCGGCAGGTCGATCTGCGCGAAGCGCGGCAAACGCGCCTGCGACAGGCCCAGCGCCGCGCCGAGCAGCAACGCCCAGACCATCGGCAACAACACGATCTTGCCGTGACCGGCCTTGATGCTGATCGCACCGATGAGTTCCGCGATCACGAGGATCACGATTGCCCACACATACAGGCGCACGCCATCGCTGAAGGCGCCCCCTTGCGGCTTGGCCGCTTTTTGTTCCATGACTGCCATCTGGGTCTCCACTGCACTTGCTATTGAACCGGTCCGATGCCTCGTGCTTTCCGGCTAGCCGGCGCCTCTGGCAAACATTTCGGCGATTAAGGAAGTTCGGCACGCCGTCCGTCAGGTCTCGCGACCCGCGAACTTTTTCTGCACGGCGGGCATGTCCGCCCGCCATGTTGGCACGCCTTGGTGACAGCAACAGCATCCCGCGCCGGTCCACCTGAGGGCGGCATTATACGCGGTCAAAATCCCCGTTTCGGCCCCATGTCCCGCAGGCTGAAACGCTCGCATCCCGTGGCGAGACGATCAGACGTAGCCGAACGGCGTGGCCGGATCGGCGGCCGTCTCGACCCACACACTCTTGGTCTGCGTATACTCGTACAGCGCTTCCACGCCGCTCGAACGGCCGTAACCGCTGTGGTTGTAACCGCCAAACGGCGAAGCCACGTTGATCGTCTTGTAGCCGTTGATCCAGAACGTGCCGGCGTTGACTTTCGACGCCACACGGTGTGCGCGCGCCACGTCCTGGGTCCAGACGGCGCCGGCCAGACCGAATTCGCTGTCGTTGGCGATGGCAAGCGCTTCGTCCTCCGTGTCGAACGGGATGGCCACGACGACCGGCCCGAAGATTTCCGTACGCGCCACACCCATCGTGTTATTGGCGTCCGCCAGCACCGTCGGGCGCACGAAGAAACCGCCGTCGCTGCGCTGTTGCGAGCCGGCGGCCAGACGTGCGCCGCCCTGTACGCCGGCGTCGATCATGTTCATCACGTGCTGATACTGGGTGCGGTTGCAGATCGGGCCGACTTCGGTGGTGTCGTCGAGCGGTTCGCCCACGCGAATCTTCTGCGCGCCGCGCGCCAGCATCTCGACCATCCGGTCGTACACGCCGCGCTGCACCAGCAGACGCGAGCCCGCGACACAGCTTTGCCCCGCGCTCGAGAAAATGGCCGCCTGAGCGCCGAGACATGCGCGCTTGAGATCGGCATCGTCAAACACGATGTTCGCGGACTTGCCGCCCAGTTCCAGCACGCTCGGCAGCAGACGCTGCGCGGCGGCCGCGGCGATCTTGCTGCCGGTGGCCGGTGAGCCGACGAACACGACCTTCTTGACGACCGGGTGCGAGATGGCGGCCTGCCCCGTCGTGTGACCGAAGCCGGCCAGCACGTTGATGAGACCGCGCGGCACACCGGCCTGCTCGGCGAGCGCTGCGACCACGAGCGAGCTGGCCGGGGTGAGTTCCGACGGCTTGAGCAACACGCCGTTGCCCATGGCGATGGCCGGCGCCAGTTGCCAGCCGCAGGTAAAGACCGGAGCGTTCCACGGGGTGATCTGCAACACCACGCCCATGGCTTCGCGGCGCGTGTAGTTCAGGTGGGTGCTCGGCACGGGGATCACGTCGCCGAAGAACTTGTCCGTCCAACCGGCGTAGTACTCGAACATCTCGGCCACTTTGCCCACTTCGCCACGGCAATCGCGGATCGGCTTGCCGGCACCGATGGCTTCGAGCTGGGCGAGCGCTTCGGCGTTTTCGCGGATCTTCGCGCCGACCGCCTGCATCACCCGGCCTCGGGCGGCGTGCGTGAGAGCCCACCACGTTTTCTGTGCGGCCTGAGCGGCATCGGCGGCTTGTGCCACGACGTCGGCACCAGCGTCGCGATAGGTCAGCACGGTCTGGCCGGTGGCCGGGTTGACGATGTCGATGGATGTCTCGCCCTTGCCTTCGACCAGTTCGCCATTGACGAACGAACCGATGGTGGTCGCGCTGGGGAAGAACTTCGCGAATGCGCCGAGCAAAGCGGCGGCTTGTTGGTCTGCCATGAAAAACTCCGTGACTTGCAGGGTGACGCTGCATGACACGCCGTCAGCGACGCGTCATGCCGTCAAACGAAAAATGAAATTGCGGACGCGATTTACGCGCGACCCGGCTCGATGAATTGCACGATACGGTTGAAGTCCTCGTCGTCGCCCACGCTCGCCGCGCTCGCGGCCCAGAGGCGGCCGACTTCGGCCGACAGCGGCCCCGTGGCAAGCGTGCCGGCCTGCTCGGCGAGAGCCATGGCCAGACGCACATCCTTGCGCATGAGCTTCATCGTGAAGCCGGAGTCGAAGGCGTCGTTGAGGATCCACGTCGGATAGTTGGTCTGCGTCACGCCGCTGCGCCCCGAACCGGCGTTCAGCCCTTCGAGCACCTGCTCCGGCGCCACACCGGCGGCCTTCGCCAGGCGCATGGCTTCACCCGCGATCACCAGGTGGGCCGCGCACATCAGGTTGTTGATGAGCTTGGTGACATGGCCCGCGCCCACATCGCCGATATGCACGCGCTTCGCCGACATGGCCGCGAGCACCGGTTCGATACGGGCGATGTCGTGCGCCGAACCGCCCAGCACCATCGTCAGCGCACCGTTGAGCGCGCCCTTCGGGCCGCCGGAGACCGGTGCATCGACCAGGGCGATGCCCTTCTCGCGCAGGGTGACGGCAAGCTTGCGGGTGCTTTGAGGATCGGCCGTCGACGTATCGACCACGATCAGTCCTTCGCGACCGTTCGCGGCAATGCCGTCGGCGCCGTTCACTACGGCTTCGACCACTTGCGACGTCGGCAGCGAGAGCACGAGGGCGTCGGCTTCGCGGGCCAATTCGGCAACCGAGGCGCGCAGGCCGATTCCGGCCTCGGCCAGCGCGGCACCGGCGGCCGGCGACGGATCGAAACCGAGCACCGTGAAACCGCCGCGCTGCAACGACAGCGCCATGCCGCGTCCCATATTGCCCAGTCCGACCACTCCGATGATTTTCATGTTGACTCCAGTTTGACTGCGAGAATGACGCCGCCCCCACGGGCGACGCCGCGTTGCTCTGCGCGCCGGAACATCCGGCCGACGCGCATTGAATTCCGGGTGTCGCCGCGCTAGTGGTTCACGAATTCCAGCACGACATTGCCTGCGAAGTCGGGCTCGACCACCAGCCCATGCTCGTTGTAGCCGTAGGGCACGCCATGCTCGCGCCATAACGCTTCGACGTGCGCCAGATCCGGCGCGAGCAGCGTGATCGCCACCGCATGCGTGCGCACGCCTTGCGCCATGGGCAGCCCCACTGCGGCGTAGCGCGCTTCGGCGCGCTGCGGCGACATCGCGCGCAGGTGACCGCATCCCGTGTCGGCCACGGCGCCGCCGTCGTAAAGATCGACGTGGCGGGCGCCGTACATGCGCTGCCAGCGCATGGCGAGCGTGCGCAGCGAAACGGTATCGGGCGTGACGTACGTGACGCCGACAATGCCCGTCACTCCATTGGCGTGCTGTTGCCATTCCGGCACCCAGATCAGTTCGGGGCGATGCTGGTGGCAGATGAAATTGGACGCGTCGCCCAGCGTGTCGTCGATGAACAGGCCCAGTGAGACGACCGCCTCATCTGGGGTGCCGTCCGGTTTGCGCATGGCGCGGCGGAACTCAAGGATGCCTTGCGTGCTCAGTCCGGCTTGTGTCAGGCGGGCATGATCGGCGCGGGCGTCCTTGCTATGCAGCGCGACGAGCGAGACACCCTCTTCCCGGCCGAGGAAGCTGCCGAGGTAGCGCCCGAAGCAGAAGTCGCCCGCGGCGTTCGTGCCGAACTTGCCGGCGTCGTCCACGCCGATGAGTTCGATGAAGTTGTCGCCGAACATCATCAGCGACGTCACGGTGCCCCACGGGTGATACGACACCGGGGACGGCGCAAAGCCCATGCGCATGTAATGGGCGAGGCGCCGCGGGTGGTCATGCACGGTGACCAGCGGATGATCGATGCCGAATCGCGTGTTGCGCGGAGGAATCATCGGGTGTCTCCGAGGGACCCTGCCGGTCATGGCAGGTGACCCGGGGTCGCGTCAAAACTGGCGCGGAATCGGGCCGCCGACACCGGGCCTCGCCTGGGTTCGTTGCCCGGCGTTGGGGCCGATCCGCATGCCTCGCAGTGTGGATTGAAAAAAATGGACGCTCAATGACAACGCTTGAAGATTTTTGTTCTAATAATTAGTCTTTAGGCTATGACACCTGCCATCAACGAAAGCCGTCTGTCCTATCTCTACGAGGCCGTCCAGTGCGGCACGGTGCGCGCGGCCGCCGACAGGCTCGACATCGCCCCGTCCGCCGTGAGCCGCCAGATCGCCTTGCTGGAGGCGGAACTGGCGCTGCCGCTGATCGAACGCCATAAGCGCGGCGTGCACCTGACACAGGCCGGGCGTCTGCTCATGGAGTACTACCGCGAGCAACGCGCGCACCAGGAAGACCTGCTCGCCAAGCTCCAGGAAGTGCGCGGATTGCGGCGCGGCCACATCCGGCTGGCCGTCGGCGAAGGATTCGTCAGCGATCTGATGGGCGCGCCATTGCAGTACTTCTGCAAGCGCTACCCCGATATCACGCTCACGCTCGATCTGGCGGGGACCAACGAAGTCATGCGCCTCGTGGCCGAGGACGACGCGGATATCGGCCTCGTCTACAATCCGCCCGCCGAGCCCAAGATCGTCTCGCGGGCGCAAATGGCGCAGCCGGTCCACGCGATCGTCGCGCCCGGCTCGGCGCTCATCGCGCAGGCGGACAAGGCCGGTGCGGTGACGCTCGACGCCCTCTACGACGTGCCGCTCGCGCTCATGCACGGCTCGTACGGCACGCGCCAGTTGATGGAGTTGGCCGAACAGTCCGAGAAGCACCGGCTGACGCCTGCCGTCACGACCAATTCAATTTCCGTACTCAAGCATTTCGTGCGCGCCGGACTCGGGGCAACCTTTCTGCCCACCTTCGCCGTGTCGCAGGAAATCGAGGCGGGTGTGCTGTGCGCGGTCGCCATCGACCATCCGATTCTCAATCGCGCGGAAGCCCACCTGATTACCCGCGCCGGACGCCGCCTGTCCGGCGCGGCCAACCGCCTGCTGACCCATCTGGCCAGCAAGATGGAAGCCTTCGGTGCGCCGGACTGACGCTGAAACGCCCGACTGAAGTCCACCGGCCAAATTCTGCGGTCCGGGCACACGCCGGGCGAGCCATTTCGGTTGCTGGCACGCAACAAACCGGGGACTAAGCCTTTCCCTTATATTGCGTGCCGAAAAATTCGGATATAAAGAAGCCAAACAGGCGAACAGGTGCGGGTTTGCGTCGCACTACGAGACAAATCTCACCTGGCCCGACACCCATTCCGGTCGCATGACAGTGCGCGCACAGCGTATTGCCAGCCGACCCTACGCCAGTGGACTGCCATGACGACGATCTCTGACGACCAGAGCGTGACGGCATCACTCGCAACCGGCCGCACTCCCCCATGCGGCGCCCGTTGCCCAGGCGTTTCCGCTTGCCGATTTCTCGTCACTCGTAACGAAATTTCAGGCTTTTCCGACGACGTCACCTATGGCTTCCGCTCGGGGCCATGCAAAGGTCTGGCGACGACGGCGGTCATCACCACGCAAAGAGGTGCGGGGCAAAACGCAATCTGGGGAGCAGATCATGAAAAAGAAGCTCATTGCAGCAAGCCTGCTTTGCAGCATCGGCACATTTGCGCACGCTCAATCGAGCGTGCAACTCTACGGCCGCGTCGATGGCGGCTTTCAGTTCATGAACAATTTGCAGGACGGGAATGGCGGCACCGCCTCGCGCTGGAGCGCGCAGGGCGGCGACTACGGTACGAGCCTGTTCGGCCTGCGCGGCTATGAAGACCTCGGCCGCGGGTTGCACGCCGTGTTCAATCTGGAAGCCGGCTTCCAGTTGATGAACGGGTTCAACAATAACGGCTCGGGTTCCCTGTTCGACCGTCGCGCGCTGGTCGGCCTGAACTCGCTCACCTGGGGTCAGTTGACGCTCGGTCGCAACCTGTTCATCAGCAACGGGGTATGGGACTTCGATCCGTTCCAGCAGCAGGCCTTCTCGTCGGCCTCGCTTGTACGCGGACGTAACTGGCCGCAGGCGAGCAACACCGTCAATTACCAGAGCCCGAACTGGTACGGCTTCGATGTCGTGGGGCAGTATGCCTTCTCCAATATTGCCGGCCAGTTCAATAACGGCCGGGGCATGGGGGCGCAATTGACGTACACGCACGATCGTTTCCAGCTGCGTGCGTTGTACGACGAAATCCGGGACACCAACGGGCGCTTTACCGACGTGTTCGCCACGTCGCGCGAGTACTTCGCAGGCGCCAACGTCTTCCTGAACCGCTTCACGATTTCGCTCGGCTACACACACATGGCGGCACCGGACGCGCCGGCTCCCGACTTCGCCACGCGCGCCGATCACTACTGGGCCGGCGTGAAGTATCAGGCCACTGCCGTGTGGGCCGCGAATGCCGCGGTGTATCACGTGAACGTGCCGGGCGGCTTCGGGCATGCCACCATGTTCGAGTTGGGAACGACTTACAACCTCTCGAAGCGGACCTTCTTCTACGGCACCATCGCCTACGTGAAAAACAGCGCGAACCAGAGCTTCTCGGTCGCGGCGATTCCGAGCGATTCGCTCGACAACCCGCCCGCCGGGAAGAGCCAGACCGGCGCCTACATCGGCATCTCGCATTCGTTCTGAGGTTCCGAGGTTCCGATGTTGTAAGGTTCTGCTGTTCGAGTGGCGTCTCGCACCCCGCGTCGTGCGTCACCTATCGCGCAAGCCCATCACGACAAACCGCACGGTCACTGCCGCGCGGTTTGTTTTTTCGTCGGCAACGATCAGAAGCTGTATTTCGCGCTCACGCCGCCTGCCACCGCCTTTTCGCCGGAGCGCAGACTGAGGTTCCCGCCGACATGCATGTTGAGTTGCCGCGTGACCCGGATGTCGGCGCCCAGATCGGCGGTAAAGATGTCGCGCCCCAACTTCACGCCGTTGACCGTGAACGAGCGCGGCGCACCATAAATGGCATTCGTCAGGCTGCCTTGCGTGTCGCCGAACTCATGCTCGTAAGCCAGACGCAACGACGGAATGACACTCCCCCCGGCGGTGTTGACGAGTTCGCGCCACAGCCGCACACCGGCGATCACGCGTCGGGAGTTGCTGGTTTGCGAGCCGACGTGCAAGCCGTTGTTGCCCTGAGTGGCATCGCGATCGGTTTCGTCGTAGCCGTCGAGCCGTGTCGACGCGAGGCGCATGCCGAGGAAAGGATCGACGTTCATGCCGCCTGCAATCACGCGCTGCCCGAGCTCACCGAAGACGCCGATGGTCCGGCCACCGGTCTTGCCGGAGACGCGCGCGGAGACGTCGCGAGCGGCGACGGTGCGATCGCTCGTCAGGTTGTGGTTGGAGAAAAACACGCCGCCGTTGGCGAACCAGCGCGCATCGCTCAGGTAGGAGCCGTAGAGGCCGACGCTTGCCGTGCGCACGCTGGCGTCGCCGGGCAGGTCGTTCGCCCGCGACGTTCGCGTGCCCAGCCCGAACGACGCGCCGATGAGCGCGTTCCGGTTCAGCCGCCTGTCCACGCCAAATGCCCCATCGATGCCGCTGGTCGAGAACGACGTGCCACTGCCTTCCTGATTCGCGCCCGCGCCCTTGAACGAGCCCCAGACGGCCGTGCCGTTTTCGCCTGCGCGCTGCCCGGCCGTGGTGTTGCAATCGGGCATCGACCCGCCGGCGAGCATTCGGGTCTGCATGCTGGCGCGAAACTGATCGGCCGCCCCATAGGCTGCTGTTGCATTGTTCGCGAGCGATTCGCCGGAGAGCATGCGTGCTGCCCGCCGTTGCTCCGCCGATCCCGCGGGCAGCAAGACCATCTGCCCCAGCACATTCCCGCCGACCCGGCCCGAGACGATGTCGTTGAGCGTGACTCCCCCAAGCGATGCGAGCAATTCCCCTTCGTTACCCGAGTAGGGGGCGTTCGGGTCGAGAAACGCAATGCCTTTGTTCGGATCGATGATGACGGAACCGTCGTCGCCGCCGTCGCCGGAAGGATTCGTGGGAATGCTGCCGTAATCGACTTCGCCGAGCTTTACCTTGGCGTCCTTGCCGGGCACCACGACCTGAATCTTTTTCTCGAGCAGTTCTTCCGGCGAGACGGACGTATCGACCGGACGCAGCACGATCTTCGTCTTCGTGAAGTCGCCGTCCTTGTTCACTTCGAGCGTGCCGCGGTGGATGCCGTCGGCGTCCTTTTTCGCATCGGAAAGAATCTTGGCCTTCTCACCCTTCGACGCGTAGGAATCGATCACCAGCTTGTAGCCATTGAGCTTGAGCGTGCCGGCGTTCTCGAATGTCTTGACGTCGTAGACATCGTTGGCCAGCGAGATCGTGGCGGGCTCGGCAAGCGTGAGCAAACCGGTGCCAAGGGCGTTTCTGTGCGCCGCCGTCAGCGTGCCGTTCTCGACGTTCAATGTCTCGATGCCGCTCTGGTCTGCGCTGAACACGAGGTGGCCCGTACCGACTTTGCTGACGTGGGCGCCCGCCCCGCCCTGACTACCGCTCAGGATACGGCCGCCGAAAACGTCGTTTCGGTTCAGGGCGCCGAGTTGCAGCGATTTGCCCGCGGTGATGACTTCGCCGGTGCCCGACAGCGAACCGATACCGAGCGTGGGGCCGGTGCCGGCACGCGGCGCATCGGCCGCGAGCGATGCCGTATCCGCGAGCGAAAGCACGCCGCCGTCCAGTTCGATGGTGGCGGCATCGGCCGTGGTAGCGCCGGTCAGGTTCGCGGTGCCGGCGTTCTTCAGATGCAGGCGATCGAGCGATGTATCCTTGAAAACGACGTGTGCGCCTTTGTGGTTGTCGACATCGGCGTCGTCACCGTTCGATTTGAGAAAGGTCAGCGTCCCGTCGTTTGAGATGACCGCGCCTTTGGCGGCCGCTTCATCGAACCCGGCCACGCCTCCTTCGCGAATCGCGATCTGGCTTTGGCCCGCGTCCGCCCCCTGGCGGAAGTGCAGTTCACCGTGATCGGCAACGAGAATATGGGCACCGCCGGCGCTCGTGCCCTGCTCGAAGGCGATGCGTCCGCCTTTGTCGCCTGCACCGAGCGGCTTGCCTTGCGTGGTGCCCGCGCTCAGGAGAATGTTCTGCGCGGCGGGATCCACGCCTTTGCCCGAGACGAAATCCAGTGCGCCATTGGTGCCGACGGCCACTTTCAGCGACGCCTCGCCTTCGATGCCCCGATGCACCTTCAGCGTCCCCTCGTCGACCAGAATCGTGTGATTGGCCTCTTCAACGGCCCGAATGGTGCCGACCTCGCGCGTATCGTTGGCCGCGCCGGTAATGGCGTCGGACTTTTCTCCCGAACGTTTCGTGATTTCCAGCGTGGCGTTCGCGTCGATGAAGGTTTGCCCGGGGGCCGGCGCGGTCTCGTTCTTGAAATCGATCTGATTCCTGTCGTTCCACGTCAGCACGCCGTCCGGATTATTGATGGCGTCCGTCGTACCGGCGTTCAGTTGATAGGTTTTCTTCAGCGTATCGAGATCCGTTTCGCTATTGACACCATTCCACCGGTCCCGTTTGTACGCGATCAATTCCTTCTCGCGTTCGGCGGCTTCGAAGGCCTTGTTGGCGTCGTGCCACTTCACGTCGTTATCGGAAAGGCCGCCCAGCAGCGCGTTTCTTGTTTTCTCCTCGAACTGTCCGTTGTCCACTTTCAATTCGTTGATTTTTTCCGACAAGCTCTTTAGATCTGCGGCCAACGCCTGATCCCAGGCGGGCGGCGATTTCCCCAGAATGTCTTTTGCCTTTTCCTCCATTATTTTCGCCAGCCGTTTCAAAATCGCGATCTTGTTCTCGACAGATTCCGAACTGGTCATGACGACCTTCACCTGATCGTTGTAATCGAGCAGGACATCGTTGCTCTTTTTATAATTTTCCTTTTCCTCGGCAACCCGGCCGGCCGCTTCGGCCTCGGTATTCAGATCCCCGACTCGCGCTTCTTTTTCATCCTGCCAACTGGTTTGGGGCGTTTGAGAAAGTGCATATACCGGTGTCCCTGCCATCACCACCGCCGCCACAGCCAAGCAGATCCTTGTCTGACAACGAGTATTAGACTTCGGACGATTCCCTTGCATTGGACAACTCCTTTTCAATTCGCCTCAAATGATGATTTCCCTCATCACGCTTCGGACGGCGACTTGAAGCCGCCATCTCTCGGGCAAATTCTAGGAGTCGATTTATCTCGAATTACGCCAATAACGACAGCTTTGATACTTAACCCATCGACACAAACTTCTTTAAATAAACGTCAAAATACGACATAAATATTTTTAATTTTCAATAATCGCTCACATCGATATCGCGTCACGCCGGCCTCATCCCAAACACGGGGAAACCTGACGCACCTGCGCAACAGAAGTGGCCAGGCAATTCAGCGATTTCCCCGCGTCTTTGTTCCGGGCATCCGCCATCCGGACGGTCCCGCAACGCCCTACCGAAACGAAAAAACCCGCCGCATCCTTTCGGACACGGCGGGTTGTCGTCGAGCCACCGGCAACGCTCGCCTCGCGGCCCGCGAGGGCCACCCTGGACTCAGGGCGCCTTAGAAGCGATACTTCGCGGAGATCCCACCCGCCAGAGCGCTTTCTCCCTTTCGCACGCTGACGTTGCCGCCGACATGCACGTCGAGTCGCTTCCTGATCTGGAGATCGACGCCCAGATTGGCCGTGAAGACTTCGCGGCCCAGCTTGGCTCCCTTCACGTCGAAGGCGCGCGGTGCGCCGTAGATCGTGTTGGTCAGGCGACTTTGCGTGCTGCCGAACTCATGCTCGTAGGCCAGGCGCAGCGACGGCGTGAGCTTGCCGCCCTCGAACTCGAATACATCGCGCGAGAGGCGCACGCCCAGCACACTGCGTGCCGACGTTTGCGACTGGGCACCGACTTTCAGGCCGTCGTTCCCGCCGTTAGCGGTGCCACCATCACGATTCGTCTCGTCGAACGCGTTCAGGCGGGTCGACGCAACGCGCATGCCGATCGACGGATCGACGTTGAACCCGGCGACATCGAAACGCTTGCCGATCTCGCCAAACGCGCCGAACGTGTTGCCGCCCGTCTTGCCGGACAGACGTGAGGACACGCTGCGTGCGGCCACCGTGCGCTCGGTGGTCAGGCGATGATTCGTGTACGACAGACCGCCGCCGACGAACACGTTGGCGTCGTTCAGGTGCGAGCCGTACAGCCCCACGCTGACGCTGTTGATCTTCGATTCGCCCGGCAGGCCTTCGGCCTTCGAGCGCTGGTTGCCCATGCCCAACGAAACGCCCACGACCGTGTCGTTGCCGATGCGTTTGTCCACACCGATTGCGCCATCGATACCGCGAACGTCGAACGACAGTGCGTTGCCCCGCTGGCTCGTGTTGCCACCGGCGAAAGACGCCCATCCCGCAATACCCCGGCCGTCGGCGCTCGCGCCATTGGCGGTCTTGTCGTCGAACATCGCGCCGCCCGCGAGCATGCGCGCCTGCATGCCACGTTGGAACGCCGTGTTCGCGCCCTGTGCGGCCGTTGCGTTGTTCAACAGCGATTCGCCCGACAGCAGGCTGGCGGCACGGCGTTGCTCGTCCGAACCCGCCGTTTGCAACGCCATTTCCGAGAGCACCGCGCCGCCGACCCTGCCGGAGGTCAGATCGCCCACGGTGATGCCGTTGACCGAGCCGAGCACGGCGCGTTCGTTCGCGCGGTAGGCTCCATCGGCGGCCAGATACTGCACGACGTTCCGCGCGGTGACGACACCGGTCGGGTTCGTCGTGGCCGGATCGACGGTAGGCGTGGTGTCCGGGTCCGACGGTTTGACCGGATCCTTCGTGCCGGGGCCAGTCGGGTCGGTCGGGTCGGTCGGGTCGGTCGGATCGGTCGGGTCGGTCGGATCGACGGGATCCGGCCCCTTGTCCACCGTGATGCTGCCGACCGTCACCTTGCCGAGCGTTGCCGTCTTTCCTTTGGCAACGCTCACCACACCGAGCTTGTCCTGCACGTCGGCCAGAACGACGTCGTGCGCCACGGCGACATTGATCTCCGTGTGGGTGAAATCGCTGTCTTGCGCCACTTCGATGGCCCCGCCCGACACATTGCCGTCGACTTTCGCCACGCGCGAGCGGATCGTCGCACCGGGCTTCGACGTGTAGGTGGCGACGGCGAGCTTGTTCGTCCCCAGATCGATCTGACCGGCATTGTCGATGTGTCCGACGCCTGCGACAGGCTTCGCCAGCGCAACGGCTCCCTGCTTGCCGATCGTCACCGTGCCCGAGCCCAGGGCGTTTTCATGCGCCGCGGTCAGCTTGCCGCCCTGCACATCGAGGGAAGCCAGGCCGCTTTGGTCGCCCGTGAGCGTCAAATTGCCGGTGCCGACCTTGACAAGGCGCGAGCCCTTGGCCGCCGGCGATTGCGCCATCTCCGGTTCGATCGTCGGCGCCACGTCCGGGGTGCGCGAGGTCATGCGCTTCTTGCCCGCACTCTCGTCCTGCAATTCCGGCGACGCGAGAATGCGGCCGTCGAAAACATCGTCGCTGCCCAGTGCGCCTAACGTCACCTCCGTCTCGCCCGTGACCAGATCGCCGCGCCCGGTCAGCGAGCCGATGGCGATCTTGCGCTGCGGCGCGTTCCCTTCGGGCGACGCCCCGACCATGGAGACATCGAGTGCCCCGTCCTCGAGCGCGATGCGCGCATCTTGTGCCGTGGTCTTCCCCGCGAAGGCCACATGGCCCTTGTTGGTGAGGTGGACGCCTTCGAGCGCCGTATCGAGAAACGCCAGTTCCCCGTCCACGCTGTTCTCGATACGCGCGTTCCCGGCGCGCGACCGGGCGATGGTCGCCTCGCTCATGTTGATGAGGCTCATGTCGTCGAGATCGGCGTCGAGAATACGCAGATTGGCGTCGCCGCCATTCACCACGCGCGCATTGCCGCCCCGCACGTTGAAGAACTCCGCGTGTCCCGTGTTCGTCATTTCCATGTTTTCGAGGTGCGAGTCCGAAAACGCGACGCTGCCGCCCTCGTAGTTGGCGATCCGGCTCGATCCCATGAAAGCGCCGTTCGCCGTCAACTCGTCCGAGTTCCGGATCGTTGCGCGACCGGCACTCGCGCCTTCGAAATGGGCGCTGCCGTCGTCCACCAGGATCGTACTGGCGCCCGCATCGGCACCCTTTTCGAAGCGGACTTGCCCGCCGTCAGACACCAGAATGCTGGCATTGCCGGCGGTGGTGTTGGCGTTGAAGACGATCTTCCCGGCGTTGCCGCGCCCGGCGTCGCCTTCCGAAGTGGCGGTAGACGGGGCGTCACCGGAAACGCTCGTCACCGGGCGATCACCGTCGATTACCTGAAGCGCATCGGCGCCTCGCCCGGCGATCAGCGCGACATGGCCCGGCTCGCCGTCGATGCCCTTGCCGTTCGCCACGAAATTGAGCACGCCGTTCGTGCCCACCGCCACCGTGATCCCCGTCTGTGCCTGCGGCACGGCCAGGGCGGCGGTCTCGGCTTCGAGCGCGTGGTGAACGTTCAGCGTGCCGCCGGCGACGCCCACAACGTGCCTGGATTGCGCTGTTGCACGGATCGTGCCCACGTCGCGAGCCCCATCGGTGGCGTCCTTCATCGCCTCGGACCACGGTCCCGAGCGGGCCGTCAGTTCCAGTACCGTGTCCTTGCCGAGAACATCCCCGCCTGCCGGGTATCCGGTATCGAAGTCGTTGTTGAACAGGTTCTCGTCGCGCCACGACAGGGCGGTCAACTTTACCGGGTCGGGCTGCGCCGGGGAAACGAGCTCGTGGGTGTTCGCCATCCGGTTGAACGTTGTTTCGTCGACCTGACGCAAACGTTCGACCCGGGTGCGCAACCCGTGCATCTGTTCACTCAACGCGAGCGCTTCCGCCCGTACGCGGTCGTATGCCGAACGATCGTCGAGAAACCGGGTCAGCGCTTCCTGTTTGGCCGCCTTTTCCTGTGCGGACGCGGTCAATACACTATTCAATTCCCTGTTGGTTCTTTCGAGATCTTCTTTACGCAGATTTTTCATCCACGGCTGAACTTCGCCTTCCTCTCCCGAGACGCCGACAACAAGAATTGCAGATTTGATTTTCTCGGAATACTCCCGGAGTTTTTTATCAATATCCGCCGCAACGGCAGTACTTCGGAGATCCGACAGAATGTCCGAATTCATTGATTTCACCGCGGACAAATTCTCGTAAATTTCATTCTTCTTGCCGAATTCGACACCCACTTGCGTCAACCGCTCGCTCAGGGCACTGACGACGTCGTCCCGCTTTTCAATCCATGAAGCGGCTTCGGCCATCTCGCCTAGAGGGACCGCCGCTTGCGCCGGCAACCCCATGGCTGCCACCACCGTGGCCACTGCCACGTAAATTTTCGACCGATGAAACGTTTTCGCCTTTATCAATTTCGCCTGCATTCGTCTGATCCCTATTCAATTCACAATCAGCGGCAATCCATACCGCCCTCGTCCCGATAGCAGCGACGCCACCGCCATCGAGACCGCGAATTCTAGAGAGGAACCATCGAACCCCGACAAAACCGATTAATTTTTAGTATTTACCCCATAATTACATCAACTTTTAAAATTAGGATCATTCTCATTATTAAATCCCAATAATTATTAGAATATTCCCAAAATAACATTTATAACCCGTCTCAATAACCCAAAAGTGTCATTGCGTTCAGCGCGGGCACAACGGCGTACGGTCGCCTTTCAGTCACATCCCACCCTCGAAATCGTGACGTTTGCCGCTCGGCCGACGCCCGTTCCTTACGTTTCGCGCAGCCATGAAAAAACCCGCCGTACCCTTTCGGGCACGACGGGTTTTCCGTCACTCTCGCGCTTGCGCTGGCTTTTCAGCCCGCGTCGCGCGTGCGGTCGTCATTGGGCACGCATACCCCGCTCGGCCTCATGCCCCCGGTTTGCGCCTGGGCTTGATGTCGGTGCTGTCGATCTCCTCGAGCACGTCGCGGAACTCCGCAATGTCCTCGAAGCTTCGGTAGACCGATGCAAACCGGATGTAAGCGATCTTGTCCAGGCGTTTCAACTCCCGCATCACCAGTTCGCCAATGCGCTGGCTGATCACTTCACGCTCCGCGCCGGCCAGCAGCTTGTACTCGATACGCGCGATTGCGGCATCCATGGCCTCGGCGCTTACGGGACGCTTGCGAATCGCCAACTGCATGCTGGCACGGACTTTCGCGCGGTCGTACTCGGCGCGGCTGCCGTCTTTCTTGACGACGACCGGCATCGCAAGCTCGACACGCTCGTACGTGGTGAAACGCTTGTCGCACGACGGGCATTTCCGGCGCCGCCGAATGGCAGCGCCGTCTTCCGCTTCACGCGAGTCGATGACTTGCGTGTCGTCGTGCCGGCAGAACGGGCAGCGCATGCGTGCGACGCCTGTGGCTTAGCCGTAGACCGGGAAACGCTTGGTCAACTCGGCCACTTGTGCGCGCACGCGGGCCAGGTTTTCGGCGTCTTCCGGGTTGTCCAGCACGTCGGCGATCAGGTTGCCGACCAGTTCGGCTTCGGCTTCCTTGAAACCACGCGTGGTCATGGCAGGCGAACCCAGACGCACACCGCTCGTCACGAACGGCTTTTCCGGATCGTTCGGAATCGCGTTCTTGTTGACGGTAATGTGGGCTTCGCCCAGCGCGGCTTCCGCAGCCTTGCCGGTGATGTTCTTTGCACGCAGGTCCACGAGCATCACGTGCGACTCGGTGCGGCCCGACACGATGCGCAGACCGCGCTTGACCAGCGTTTCCGCCATCACGCGTGCGTTCTTGGCGACTTGCTGCTGGTATTGCTTGAATTCCGGCGTGGCGGCTTCCTTGAACGCGACGGCCTTACCGGCGATCACGTGCATGAGCGGACCGCCCTGGATACCGGGGAAAATGGCCGAGTTGATGGCCTTCTCGAATTCCGCCTTCATCAGAATCACGCCACCGCGCGGGCCGCGCAGGCTCTTGTGCGTGGTCGTGGTGACGAAGTCGGCGTGCGGGACCGGGTTCGGGTACACGCCGGCGGCGATCAGACCGGCGTAGTGCGCCATGTCGACCATGAAATAGGCGCCGACCGACCTGGCGATCTTTGCCATGCGTTCGAAATCGATCTTCAGCGCGAAGGCCGAGGCGCCTGCCACGATCATCTTCGGCTTGTGTTGCTCCGCCAGCTTCTGCGCCGCGTCGTAATCGATGTCTTCGGCTTCGTTCAGACCATAGCTCACCACGTTGAACCACTTGCCCGACATATTGACCGGCGAGCCGTGCGTGAGGTGACCGCCGTGCGCAAGGCTCATGCCCATGATCGTGTCGCCCGGCTTGAGCATGGCGAAATACACGCCCTGGTTGGCCTGCGAGCCGGAGTTCGGCTGTACGTTGGCGGCTTCCGCGCCGAACAGAGCCTTCACGCGATCGATCGCCAGTTGTTCGACGACGTCGACATACTCGCAACCGCCGTAGTAACGCTTGCCTGGATAACCTTCCGCGTATTTGTTGGTCAACTGCGAACCCTGCGCTTCCATCACGGCCGGGCTGGTGTAGTTTTCCGAGGCGATCAGTTCGATGTGGTCTTCCTGACGCTGGTTTTCTTTCTGAATCGCGGCCCAGACGTCGGGATCGACGGAGGCAACGGTAGATTTCGATTTGTCGAACATGGCGTTTCCGTTGAATTGAACAGGTTTTCCGGGAGGGGATGCTGCGGCGCGTCTTCCTTTGTGCTTCGGAAGACGATAGACAGGGCAGCACCAACCATCACGGCTGCCCAGGCGAACGGCAAATAAGACCCCGGCGCTTCCCGGTGGGTTGCTCCACCTCGGGCACACAAGGCTGTGCACCCTAATCGCCAGTCACGCGGGGTTTGTGGCGTCGACAGTTTATGCGAGGTTGCGGCGTTAGGCAACCGGCCCCGAAGCGCTCGATACACGTACCACCACCTTGCCGAACGCCCCGCGGCGCAGGTGCGCCAGCGCCTGCCCGAAGTCGGCGAATTCGTAGACGGCATCCACGACCGGTACGATCCCGTGGCGGTCGATGCTCGACACGAGCGTCTCCAGCCCCTGCCGGTGTCCGACCCCAATTCCCTGGACGTGCGCGCGCTTGAGCAACATCGAATACACCGGCAACTGCAGCGTGTCCCCGCCCAGCGTGCCGATCACGGACACTTTGCCGCCCGCGGCCAGCGCCGCCATGCTCTCGCGCATGTCGCCGCCCGCCAGTTCCAGCACCTGCTCCACCCCGCGGTCCTGCGTGAGCCGGCGAACCGCCTCCGACCAACCTCCCTGCCGTAGGACACCATGCGTGACGCCGAGCGCCGCTGCCCGGGCCAGCTTCGCCTCGCTGCCACTCACGACGATGGCCTTCGCCCCGTGGGCGAGGGCCAGTTGCGCGCCGAACAATGCCACGCCGCCCGTCCCGATGGACAGCACCGTTTCTTCGGGCCGCAGTTTTCGCCCCGTGCCGAACAGTGCGAACCACGCAGTCAGCCCGGCACACGTCAGCGTCGATGCGGCGACATCGTCGAGCGTGGATGGCGCCCGCACCAATGCCGCCTCGTCGAATACCGCATATTCGCGCAACACGCCCTGTAACGTCCCGCCGAAGATCCGCAGGCCCGCCGGCGCCTGCTCGCCGTCGATCCAGCGGTCCCAGAATGTATTGATGACCCGCTCGCCCACGGCCACCCGCGTCACGTCCTCTCCCACCGCCACGACCTCACCGGCCATGTCCGATCCGGGCACGAACGGAAACGCCACCGGCAAACCCATGCCGGTGTCGATCATCAAGGCGTCGCGATAATTGAGCGATACCGCCTTCACCCTGACCAGCACTTCGCCCGGCCCCGGTGCCGGCACTTCGGCCGTTGCCAAGGTCAGGGCGCCTTCGCCCAGGGTCGCCATTTGCCATTGCTGCATCGTTGTCATTGCCAATCCCTTTATCGATAAGCCCAGGAAACCGGAACGCCCGGTAGACAGGCTTAGCTTATTGGAGAATACTCAGCCGCAGTGTTGGCGATTTCTCCACTGATTGACGACTTATGAGAACCAATGAAACCTACACGCCCGATCGGCTTTCCGGCATCTCGGCCTTTGTCGCGGCGGTGGATGCCGGCAGCTTCGCGGCGGCGGCCGAGCGGCTTCATCCCACCCGTTCGGCGGTGGCGAAGCGCATCGGGCGTCTGGAGACGCGGCTCGGTGTGCGTCTGTTTCATCGCACCACTCGCAGCCAGCACCTGACCGACGAAGGGCAAACGTTCTATCAACGTTGCACACGGGTGCTGGCCGAACTGTCCGAAGCGGAAGACGAACTGAGCGCCGGGTCGCAAACCCCGAGGGGAAGACTTCGCGTGACGATGCCCGTACAGATCGGACGCCAGTGCATCGCGCCGGTGCTGTTCACGCTGGCCAAAGTCCACACGCAGTTGCGGCTGGAAATGGCCTTCAGCGACCGCCGTGTCGATCTGATCGAGGAGGGCTACGATCTAGCCGTACGCAGTGGGCGTCTGGACGACACCCCCGGACTCAAGGCGCGTTCGCTCGGCGAACAAACGATGCTCTTGTGCGCGTCGCCCGCCTACCTCGCCGCCAATGGCACGCCGCAGCGAGCGACAGATCTGGCCACGCATGAGCGTCTGCTGTACGGACGCGGTGGCAATCTTTATCAATGGCCGGCGTTGGCGATACCGCCTGTGGCTTCCAGCGCATCGAGCAAATCCGGCGCATCCGGTGAATCCGGTGAATCCGGTGAATCCGGTGAATCGGGTGCGCTCGGCCCACCCGTGCCCTCCTGCACGGCGCAGGCACGCACACCGCGCTTCATCCTCGACGATCTCGTCGCACTCCTGGAGGCGGCCGAGCAGGGGCTTGGCATCGCATACCTTCCTCGTTGGGTCGCGATGCATTCGTTGAACGCTGGCACTCTCGTGCATCTGCTGCCGCACACTGACACCCCCGGCACCCCGCTGCATCTCGTCTGGCCCGACACGCGGCACCCGTCTCCCAAGCTGCGCGCCGCCATCGATGCGCTTGTGAGCGCGGCCCCGGCATTGCTCGGAATGCCGCAACAGCCGGAACGCAACGTCTGACGGCCACCTCCGGTTGCACAACGCCGCTCAGGTCGTGTCCCGAGACAGGAATGGCGCCTGCTGCGCGTCGACGGCCTCGGCCCGCGTGCTGTACATATGGGCCCATGTCTGCGCCGCCCACGGGCCGCCGAGAAGTTGAACGAGACTGTCGCGACGCCGCAGCAGATGGTTGACGAGCGTCTCCGGGTCGAGATGCCGCATTTCCGCGTCGGACGCCATGCCTCCCCCGGCCTGCCCCACCCGGTACGCGGCTTCGGCCCACGGCCGGATTTGCAGCGCCGAAATCCTGCCCAGCCGATAAGCCATCTCCGCGGCGACGGCGCGCACGCTCGTCGGATTTCTCAATTCGTCCACGATCGTTTTCGTCGACGCTTCGCGTGCGAATCCGGCGAACCGGCGAACGAACGGTGCATAGTGTTCGCCATACGGAAACTGCGACAGATCGGCCAGCGCGTCCTCAGGCAGGGTGGCGTCGAAGGCGGCCGCATCGCGACGGAATGTCGACGTGAGGGCGGGCAGCGACGGCACAGCCTCGCGCTGCTTGAGCGCCACGTCGTACGCGTTCTCCTTGAGCCGTCCCTGAAATCCCAGATGCAGGCACGCGTCGAAGTCGAGCGACATCGCGCACGGCAGGTCGTTCTTGTCGCGCCACACGCCGATGTTCTCCATGAAGACGTTGGACATGTCCCAATTGCCCAGCCAAAGTCCGGCGATGTAATGCCGTTCGAGCGCGCATTGATAGACGTCGGGCAGCGCGTGACAAAGCTGTAGACGCATGGCGTTGCGATACCCAAGGGCGTCGGCATACGCCCGGGCCGATGCGCCGTGCAGCGCATGGAACGGTAGTCCCCCGGCCTCGCGCAATACCTGCGCCATGCGCACGCCCGCGGCCAACGCTTCGTCACGTACGTGACGCAACGCCGCCGGCGCCCGATGCCCTGCGCCCTCGAAAACCCGCCAGGCGTCGTCGCCCTCGATCCATTCGCCGAGATCCCGGTACCCGGACAGAAACGTGGTGGCCAGGTGGACGCGCTCGGGGGCGAGCGTGTTGTCGAACGCCTGCGAACATCCCTTTACCAGCATCGCGGTCGGCGTCGCCAGTCCCACCGCGCCGAACAGCCGCGACGCGAGCCACGCCTGCGCGGCATGCCCTGCGCTCGCACACGCCTTGACGACATACTGCGGCGCATCGGCCAGCGGCGCGAGCGACATGCGCACCGCGCCTTCGCTGCTCCCCATCGCGGGCACACCGCTCACACGGGTTGCCGACGAGAAATCGTAAGGACCGATGTCCGGCAACGGCGCACCGCTGCCGTCATAGCCGATCACGGCCCCGAAGACGCCCGCGGGTCCCGCCTCCGGCAGTAAACCGGCGGGCGGCGGTGCATCGTCCTCCCTCCAGTTGTGGTTGACGTCGCCCTGAGCGATATAGACATTGACGTGCGTCACGACTCCCCCTTGGCCGTAGCACGAGGCCGCAACGTGCGCGCATGCGCGGCCCCCGGTTGAAATGGGAAAATCTTGCTGCGGCCCCGGACATCCAGCTTTCGAAAATGGGGCAACATCGGACAAAGCCGCCGCGCCGGGCAGGCGCCTCGCACGTCATGCGCGAGCACGAGCACGTCGATTTACGACAGCTCGTTCGAACGCGCAGCGTTGCACTGCGCGTTGCGTCGAAACGTCAAAGCTCGATTTGCGTACCGAGAACGGCCAGGAACTGCGCAATCCATGCGGGATGCGCGGGCCAGGCGGGCGCGGTGACGAGCTTGCCGTCGGTATGCGCCTCGTCGATGGCAATGTCCATGTACTTGCCGCCCGCCAGACGAACCTCCGGCGCGCACGCCGGATAGGCCGAGCACTCGCGCCCTTCGATCACGCCGGCCGCCGCCAGCAACTGCGCGCCGTGGCAGATCGCCGCAATCGGCTTGTCGTTCTGCGCGAAGTGACGTACTGCGGCGAGCACGGCGTCGTTCAGACGCAAATATTCCGGCGCGCGTCCGCCGGGAATCACCAGCGCGTCGAAGTCGGCCGGGGAGAGGCCGTCGAAGGTCGCGTTGAGCGTGAAGTCGTGACCGCGCTTTTCGCTGTACGTCTGGTCGCCCTCGAAGTCGTGAATCGCGGTGCGCACCTTGTCGCCCGCTTTCTTGCCGGGGCAGACGACTTCCACGCGATGCCCCACGGCCATCAGCGCCTGCACGGGCACCATCAGCTCGTAGTCTTCGACGTAATCGCCCGCCAACACCAGAATCCGCTTCTTGCCCATGTGACTCTCCGTTCAGAGAAAAAATGGAAGGGAAACAGCCCTTCCATGTTACCCAATTCCCGCCACACTCCGAGGACAGCGCGGGCGAAAAAAAACCGCGTGACGAAGCACGCGGTGTCAAGTCGGCGCAAAACGCCGTCGGTCAATCATTGGGCACTGCGCCAAGCCATCCGGCGCAGCCCTCGCAAGCGCACGGTCAGTACGTCTCCAGATGCAGACGCCCTTCGGTTTTCATTCGTTGCCAGAGCGTGTGCCAGTCCAGTCCGGCCTCGCCTGCAATGGTCTGTAACGCTTGCAGCACACCGTCTTCCATCCCCTTCAGCCCGCACACGTAAATGTACGTATGTTCGTGACGCAACAGCGCCGCCACATCGGCCGCGCGCTCGCGCATTGCGTCCTGTACGTAGCGCTTGGGTTGCCCCGGCGTACGCGAGAACGCGAGATTGGTATCGATGAAATCCTTTGGCAGATTCAACAACGGACCGAAGTACGGCAGTTCACCTTGCGTGCGCGCGCCGAAGAACAGCATCAACTTGCCCGTCGCCCCTTTCATGCGACGGCGACGGCGATACTCGGTCATCGCGCGCATCGGGGCGGCGCCCGTGCCGGTACAGATCATCAGCAGATGCGAATCCGCATGATTGGGCATGAGGAACGTGCTGCCGAACGGTCCCATCACGTTCACCACGTCGCCCTTTTTCAGATCGCACAGATAGTTCGAGCACACCCCGCCGACCGCCTGGCCCTGATGGTCCTTCGTCACGCGTTTGACGGTGAGCGCCAGGTTGTTATAGCCGGGACGCTCGCCGTCGCGCGGCGACGCAATCGAGTACTGACGCGCATGGTGCACGCGCCCGTCGGCCGTCGTGCCCGGCGGGATGATGCCGATGGACTGCCCTTCGAGCACCGGGAACGGCTGCTTGCCGAAGTCGAGCACGATGTGATGGATATCGCTCTCGGTGCTGGTGTCCGTCACACGATAATTGCCGACCACGGTCGCCTGCACGGGCGCCTTGTGGTTGTACAAATTGACGTACGGCTTCGCCGCCGACCACGGTGGCACGACCGAGCCGCGCACGAGGTCCGAGCCGCCGATGACCGGCTCGGACGCATCGCCGGACGCACCCGCGCCGCCACCCGGTGCCGTGTCGGCCGACTCGCCGATCGTGCCCTGCCCTGCCAGCGCGTCGTCCTGCACCGGCAGTTCGTCCCACGTGAGCTGTTCGTCGACGGGATAGGCTTCGGCCCTGAGCACGTCGCGCCAGTTGTCGATGGCCCCCGTCGGACACGGCGAGATACACGCCATGCATCCATTACACGTGTCCGCGCGCACAACGTAGTTGTTCTCGTCGTGCGTGATCGCGTCGACCGGACACGTCTCCTCGCAGGTGTTGCAGCGAATGCAGATCTCCGGATCGATCAGATGCTGCTTCAGGACGTCGACCGGAACGGGGCCGTTCATGATGCTGTCTCCTTGTGGGGATGGCTCTTGCGGCCGCTCAGTTGAAACGCACGTACTCGAAATCGATGGGCTGACGGTTGATGCCCAACGGGGGCGGCGCAATCCAGTTGGCGAACTTGCCCGGTTCCGTCACGCGCCCCATGAGCGAGGCGACATACGCACGATCTTCCGGCGAGGGCAGCCACTCGCGCTCGTGCGCGGCCCATTCCGTCTCGCTCACGACACGACCGTCCGGCGACACACGCACCCCGGCGAACGTACCGATCTGACGATTGAACGCCTTGTGCGGCACCGTCAGACGGAAGTCGATGCCCGCCTTCTCCAGCACCTTGTTCCAGCGGTTCACGCCCGCCACCGAGTCCTTGATGTAATCGTCGCGCAGCACTTCGTTCATCGCGTTGAGCATCGGCACTTCGCGCTCCACGAGCTTGCCGTTGTCCACGTCGAGCAGGCGGTACATCTGCCCGTTGAGCTGATGGTCGTCGTCGCGCTTGCTCTCTTCGTAACGCCCCTTCAGACCGGAGCTATAGAAAATCGCCGCGTTCGACGACTGGTCCGCGCCGAACAGATCGATCGTCACGGAATAGTGGAAGTTGATGTAGCGCTGGATCGTCGGCAGGTCGATGACGCCCGCGGCGCGCAGCTTCGAGACGTCGTCGGTCTTCAGTTCGTTCATGACCTGCGCCGTGCGGGCGATCACCCGCGAGACACCCGACTCGCCCACGAACATGTGGTGCGCTTCTTCCGTGAGCATGAACTTCGTGGTGCGGGCCAGCGGATCGAAGCCCGACTCGGCCAGCGCCGACAGCTGGAACTTGCCGTCGCGGTCGGTGAAATACGTGAACATGTAGAACGCGAGCCAGTCCGGCGTCTTCTCGTTGAACGCGCCGAGAATACGCGGATTGTCGTCGTCGCCCGAACGACGGCCGAGCAGCGCTTCGGCTTCCTCGCGGCCGTCGCGGCCGAAATAGCGATGCAGCAGGTAGACCATCGCCCAGAGGTGGCGCCCCTCTTCCACGTTTACCTGGAACAGGTTGCGCAGATCGTACATCGACGGCGCGGTCAGCCCGAGGTGACGCTGTTGCTCGACCGATGCCGGTTCCGTGTCGCCCTGCGTGACGATGATGCGGCGCAGGTTGGCGCGGTGCTCGCCCGGCACGTCCTGCCACGCGGCTTCGCCCTTGTGTTCGCCGAAGTGGATCTTGCGATCGGCTTCGCCCGGCGTGAGGAAGATGCCCCAGCGATAGTCCGGCATCTTCACATGATCGAAGTGCGCCCAGCCGCTCGGGTCAACGCTCACCGCCGTGCGCAGATAAACGTCGAACCCATGCGAGCCTTCCGGCCCCATGTCGCCCCACCAGGACAGAAAGTTCGGCTGCCACTGTTCGAGCGCGCGTTGCAGCGTGCGGTCGTCCGACAGGTTGACGTTGTTGGGGATCTTCTCGCTGTAGTTGATCGAAGCCATCGTGGGAATCCTCGTGTCTCGTGCGTATTCTGTGGAAAACGTCTCGTCCGGCGGGTTGCATCGCCACGCCATCACGCCGTGGCGACGCCCCGCATTCGTCAGACGCGGTTCAGATCGAACTGCGCCTTGTTGCCCTTGCCGTAGACCTTCAGCGCGCCCTTCTCGCCCACGGCGTTCGGACGGATGAATATCCAGTTCTGCCATGCCGACAGGCGGCCGAAGATGCGCGTGTTCATCGTCTCCTTGCCGTTGAAGCGCAGGTTCGCTTCCATGCCGGTGAGCGCGTCGGGCGACATGGCCGCACGCTCTTCGATGGCGATGCGAATTTCGTCCGGCCAGTCCAGATCGTCGACCGCGGCCGTCACCAGCCCCAGACGCTCCGCTTCGTCCGCACGCACCGGGCGGCCGATGGTGGCGCGCACGGCATCCAGCTCCGCGGCGTTCTCATAGAAACGCCGCGCCAGGCGCGACTGGTCGGTGACCATCGGCAACAGGCCGAAGTTGACTTCGCTGAGCGTGATGGCCGGTTCGTCTTCCTCGCTGGCAGGCAGCGCGGCCATGTAAGTGCGGTCGGCGGCAAATGCGAATTCGGCGAGCGTGCCGGTAAAGCACGAGTCCGGCTCGATCAGCGCGAAGAGCGAGCGCGACGATACGTCGATGCGGGCAAACGTGCGGCGCAGCATGCCGATGGTCTCGCGCACGAACCAGTGATCCCGATGCGCGAGCAGCGAAGCGTCGGCGGCGAGCACGTGCCTGGCGTCGCCTTCCGTGCGCAGCAACCACGTTCCGATGTCGAGTTCGTTCGTGCGCAGGTTGAGAATGGCGTCGTCGAGTTCGCGCGCCATCTTGAGCGGCCACCAGTTGATGCCCGCCGCTTCGATCCCGGCGATATCGGCCGGCGGCGCGGACTTCGGCGCCTTCACGGTCAGGCTGGCGGTGCGATTGGCGCGGTCGATTTCCACGTCGACGAATTCGTAACGAATGGCGTCCGGCTCGTCGGTGCGCTCGATGCGGGTGAGCGTGACGCCCTTGCCGCCCGGGCGGTCGCTGCCCTGGGCGAGTTCCTGCGCACGTGCTGCGACGGTCTGCGCAAACTGGGCGGGCTTGACCACTTCGTCCACGAGACGCCATTGCTTGGCGCGCTCGCCGCGAATGCCTTCGACGATGGTGCAGAAGATGTCGGCGCGGTCGTTGCGCACGTGGCGCTTGTCGGTCAGGCGCGTCAGGCCGCCGGTGCCCGGCAGCACGCCCAGCAGCGGCACTTCCGGCAGGGCCACCGACGACGAGCGGTCGTCCACCAGATAGATTTCGTCGCAAGCCAGGGCCAGTTCGTAACCGCCGCCTGCACAGGCGCCGTTCACGGCGGCAATGAACTTCAGGCCCGAATGACGGCTGGAGTCTTCGAGTCCGTTACGCGTTTCGTTGGTGAATTTGCAGAAGTTGACCTTCCACGCATGCGAGGACAGGCCGAGCATGAAGATGTTCGCGCCCGAGCAGAAGACACGATCCTTGGCGCTCGTCACCACCACCGTCTTCACTTCCGGATGCTCGAAGCGGATACGCTGGATGGCATCGTGCAGTTCGATGTCCACGCCAAGGTCGTACGAATTGAGCTTGAGCTTGTAGCCTTCGCGGATGCCGCCATCTTCCGCAATGTCGATGGCAAGCGTGGCCACCGAGCCGTCGAAGCTCAGCTTCCAGTGCTTGTACTGCGTGGGGTCCGTACGGTAGTCGACGTGGGGTTTGCCGAACATGATTGCCTCCAACACGAATAATGATCTTGTTGAATTGCAATATAGTGCAGCACAAACCCACCGTCAACCGTTTTCATAAAGAAAAATGAATTATTTTGCAGAGCGCCATCTATCAATCGGATGACAACTGCACTGCCAGCCGCCCACGCAGTTGCAGATAAGCGTCCGCGAGCGCACGGCCGCCGGTGTCGAAATTCATGTCGGCCTTGGCGTAGAAATCCGTACGGCCGGCCAGAATGCGTTTGAGGTCGTCCATGGCTTCCGCATTGCCCGACATCGGACGCAGGTCGCCCTGTGCCACAACGCGCTTCATGTGCTCTTCCGGCGACGCTTGCAGCCACACCGTGTAGCAATGCGTGAGCAGGAAATTGAAGGTGGCGGCGTCGCTGACGATCCCGCCCGGCGACGCGATCACGGCACGCGGATGCTCCGCGACCACCGCCTCCAGCGCCCGCAGTTCATAACGGCGATAAGCCGTCGCGCCATATAACGAATAGATCTCCGACGGCGGGCAGCCGGCCAGTTGCTCGATCACGCGATTGAGTTCGACGAACGGCACGTGCATGTCGTCGGCCAGCATGCGGCCCAGCGTCGACTTGCCGGCGCCGCGAAGACCGATGAGCGCGATACGCCCGCGCCGGTCGGGGTCGCGCTCGCTTCCCGCAAACAACTCGGTCAACGCCTGACGGGCGCGCGTGAGCGCCTCACCGTCGCGCCCGTGCAGGATCTCGCGAATGAGCAGCCATTCGGCGGACGAGGTGGTTTCGTCGCCAACGATTTCCGCCAACGTGCAATTTAGTGCCTGTGCGAGCTGCCGCAGGAACATGACGGACGCATTGCCCACGCCAGACTCAAGGTTTGCCACGTGGCGCTCGGAGACCCCGGCGTCCAGTGCGAGCGCCTTGCGCGTCAGGCCACGGCGGGCGCGCAATGTCCGTACCCGCTCGCCCAGCGCGACCAGGAACGGGTCTTTGTCACCGGCGCCTCGCGCCGTCGGCACCCCATCGGCTTGCGCACTCTTATTCATCGGAGGAGATCCTCGAAGCAGATAACATGTAATATATTGCTTGACAGCCAAATTTGCATGCTCTAATTTTCACCATGCGTCGACAAAAAAGCAAACGCGGGCCGGGCAGTTGTGTGCACCGCTATTGATCGGCGTCATATCAACCGACAGGGCGCAGACCGGAATGCGCGCGAGCGACAGAGCATCGCATGGCGATGCCGGCCGACCACACGTCGGGCGTTTCTGTCGGCGCGACCGGTAAAGCGACTGCGACGTCCCCAGGAGACATGGATGGATGTGCCCCAATTTCAGGCGCTGATCGCCGATGTGACCCGTCAACTCGACGGCCGCACGCTCGACGCCTCGCTCGCCGGCTGGCTCAACGCGCACTACGGCGCCGGTTCCGAAGGATACGAAATGCTGGCCGGGGCCTGCCGCACCGGCGTGGCCGAAGGCTGGCTGTGCAACCGCGAAGGCGGCGGCATTCGTTACGGTCGCGTCATCAAACCTTCGCCCGACACGCACGGCTTTTCCGTCGACGTGGTGGACATGGCCGATCTGGCTGGCCCGCACCACGTGCATCCCAATGGCGAAATCGATCTGATCATGCCGCTCACGCCGGGCGCGACCTTCGACGGCCATCCCGCCGGCTGGTGCGTGTACGGGCCCGGCACCTCGCATCGGCCGACGGTCGCCGGCGGACGTGCCCTCGTGCTGTACCTGCTGCCCGAAGGCGCTATCGAATTCACGCGCAGCGCCTGAGCGGCGCATCGTCCCGTCGACGCGCTTTGCCGCGCCGCTTCCCTTTTTCCGATGGTTTCAGGTTGATGGACATGAGTACCCCCGCCTTGCTGGAAAACTACGTTGCCGGTCAATGGGTGGCCGGCAACGGCGAGCGCACCGCCCTGACCGATCCCGTGACGGGCGACACGCTCGCCTATGTGTCGAGCGCCGGCCTCGATCTGGACGCCGCCTTCACTTTCGCACGCGAGACCGGCGGCGCGGCGCTGCGCGCGCTGTCCTATGGAGAACGCGCGCAGCGGCTCTCGCAGATCGTTGCGACGTTGCAGGCGAACCGCGACGAGTATTACGCCATCGCCACCGCCAATTCCGGCACGGTCGCCGCGGACTCCGCCGTCGATATCGACGGTGCGATCTACACGTTGTCCACGTACGCGAAGCTCGGCGCTTCACTGGGCGACGCGCATACGTTGCTCGATGGCGCGGCGGTGCCGCTCGCCAAGGACGCCTCGTTCGCCGTCCGCCATATCTTCCGTCCGACGCCAGGCGTCGCCCTCTTCATCAACGCCTTCAACTTTCCCTCGTGGGGATTGTGGGAGAAGGCGGCCGGGGCGTTGCTCGCGGGCGTGCCCGTGATCGTGAAACCCGCCACGGCGACCGCATGGCTCACGCAGCGCATGGTGGCCGACGTCATCGGCGCGGGCGTGCTTCCATCAGGCAGTCTGTCGGTGATCTGCGGCAGCGCCGCCGGGTTGCTCGACCGGATCGGTCCGTTCGACGTCGTCTCCTTTACCGGCTCCGCCGACACGGCCGCCACGTTGCGCGCTCACCCGGCGTTTGCCGAACGCTCCGCTCGCCTCAACGTGGAAGCGGACAGTCTGAACAGCGCCATCCTGCTCCCGGACGCCACGCCCGGCACGGCCGCCTTCGATCAGTTCGTGCGCGAAGTCGCCCGCGAGATGACCGTCAAGTCGGGACAGAAGTGCACGGCGATCCGTCGTGCCATGGTGCCCATTGAACATTTCGATGCGGCTGCGGCGACGATTGCCGAGCGGCTGGCGAAGACCGTTGTCGGGAATCCACGCAACGAGTCGGTGAAAATGGGCTCGCTCGTCAGTCTCGCGCAAAAGCGCGCGGTGCTCGAAGGGATCGCCGCCTTGCAGACCGAAGCGCAAACACTGTACGACGGCAATCGCGATGCCGCCTTCGTCGACGCCGACGCGAACAGCGCCTGCGTGGCGCCTGTGCTGCTCGGCCTGCGCGACGGCGCCGCGGGCAAGCGCGTCCATGACACGGAAGTCTTCGGACCGGTGGCGACGCTGGTCGGCTACCGCGATCTCGACGAGGCCGTGACGCTCGCCAAACGGGGGCAGGGCTCGCTGGTCGTCTCCCTGTACGGCAACGATGCGCTCGCCATGCGCGCGCCTGCCCTTGCGCTGGCCGACGCCCATGGCCGCGTACATGCCGTCGATCCGTCGGTTGCGAAGACGCAGACCGGTCACGGCAACGTCATGCCGCAATCGTTGCACGGCGGCCCGGGGCGCGCCGGTGGCGGCGAGGAACTCGGCGGCCTGCGCGCGCTGCGCTTCTACCACGTGCGCTCGGCCGTTCAGGGACCGGCCGCACTCGTCGAAGCGCTCACGCAGGATGCCGCCGAACTGCCGAAGTAAGCCGTCGCCACATCGTCTGCCGTCGTACCGGGCGCCGAAGCGGCGCCCTCTCGCATCGCGCCGCAGTAACCGCAAGCCGTCGCAGTCAAGGTGATTCAAAGAAGCGCCGTCAGAGCGCTGAAAAAGAACTCACGCCGCAGGTGCCCGCCCGTTTGCAAGGCGATGCCCGCGCGGTGATCCACCGGAGGCAACATGGAAGCCGTACTCACCCCACCGCCGGCGAACTTCAACTTCGCCGCGCATCTGGAGGCGCTCAACCGCGAGCGCGCTGCCAAGACTGCTTATCTCGACGATACGCGCACGCTCACCTACGGCGAACTGGCCGAGCAAAGCCGGCGCTTCGCCACCGGACTGACACGCGCCGGCGTGCATCGCGAGGAGCGCATCCTGCTCGTCATGCTCGATACGGTCGATCTGCCGGTCGCCTTTCTCGGCGCACTCTACGCGGGCGTCGTGCCCGTGGTCGTCAACACGCTGCTCACGGCGGACGATTACGCGTACATGATCGCGCACAGCAAGGCGCAGCTCGTGATCGCGTCCGGTGCACTGATGCCCACGGTACAGGCGGCGCTGGACAAGGTCGCACAAACGGCGTCGCCGCCGCCGTGCATCGTCTCGCAGCCGGTCGCTGCCGAAGCCGGCACGGCCTGCGCCATGACCACGTTCGATGTGCTCGTCGACGGCCCGCCCAGCGCCCTTCCCGCCGATACCGCCGGTGACGACATCGCCTTCTGGCTGTACTCGTCGGGCTCGACCGGCAAGCCCAAGGGCACCGTCCACACGCACGCCAACCTGTACTGGACCGCCGAGACCTACGGCCGCCACGTGCTTGGCATTCGCGAGGACGATGTCGTCTTTTCCGCGGCCAAGCTGTTCTTCGCGTACGGGCTGGGCAACGGCCTCACGTTTCCGCTGTCGGTGGGCGCGAGCATCGTGCTGATGGCCGAGCGTCCGACGGCCGAAGCGGTGGCGCTGCGCCTGCGCCGGCATCGTCCGACAATCTTCTACGGCGTGCCGACGCTGTACGCCACGTTGCTCGCCTCGCCGCATCTGCCAGCGCGCGAGGACGTGGCGCTGCGTCTTTGCACGTCTGCCGGCGAAGCGTTGCCGCGCGAGATCGGCGAGCGGTTCACGGCACACTTCGGCGCGGAGATTCTCGACGGCATCGGCTCGACCGAGATGCTGCACATCTTCCTGTCGAACCGCGCGGGCCAGGTGGCCTACGGCACGACGGGCGAGCCGGTGCCGGGCTACGCCGTGGAATTGCGCGACGAGAACGGCAGGCCGGTGCCCGATGGCGAGATCGGCGATCTTTACATCAAGGGGCCGAGCGCGGCGCTCATGTACTGGTGCAATCGCGAGAAATCGCGTGCGACGTTCCTCGGCGACTGGCTCAAGAGCGGCGACAAGTACCAGCGTCTGCCCAATGGGTATTACGTCTATGCGGGGCGCAGTGACGATATGCTCAAGGTCAGCGGTCAATACGTCTCGCCCATCGAAGTGGAAATGGTATTGATGCAGCACGACGCCGTGCTCGAAGCGGGCGTCGTGGGACGCGACGACAACGGCCTGACCAAGACGCAGGCCTTCGTCGTTCTCAAGCCGGGCATCGCCCCTACCGACGAGATGGCCACCGAGTTGAAGGCCTTCGTCAAGGCGCGTCTGGCGCCACACAAATATCCTCGCGAGCTGGCGTTCGTCGACGATCTGCCGAAGACCGCCACGGGCAAGGTGCAGCGCTTCAAGTTGCGCGAGATGCTTTAGGAGACAACCCAAGAATGTCGGACGTACAGTTCGCCCGGATCGAGACGCCCTCGCACGGCGCGCTCTCGCTGGAGTATCGCTGGATCCATCCCGAGCGCGCGAGCGCGCCGCTGCTGGTGTTCCTGCACGAGGGGCTGGGCTCGGTCGCCATGTGGAAGGACTGGCCGCAGCAGTTATGCGACGCGGGGGGGTATCGCGGCCTCGTGTACTCGCGCAACGGCTATGGCCGCTCGACGCCGCGTCCCCATGACGAGAAGTGGCCCGTCGACTTCATGCATCGTCAGGCGCGTGAAGTATTGCCCGCATTTCTCGACGCGGTGGGCGTCGGCCCGGAACAGGCGGATCGTGTGTGGCTCGTCGGTCACAGCGACGGCGGGTCGATCTCGCTGCTGTTCTGCGCGGCGTTCCCCGACCGGATCGCCGGTGCCGTGGTGCTGGCACCGCACCTGTTCGTCGAGGACGTATCGATCGAGAGCATTGCCAGGACGAAGACCGTCTATGAGACGACGGATTTGCGCAGCAAGCTCGGCCGCTATCACGACGACGTCGACTCCGCCTTCTGGGGATGGAACGACATCTGGCTGAACCCCGCGTTTCGCGACTGGAATGTGGTCGGGGCCGTGGCGGCGATCACGAAGCCGCTGCTCGCGATTCAGGGCGAGAACGACGAGTACGGCACCATGGCGCAGATGGACAGCATTGCCGCACACGTGCCGCACGCGAAGGTGGTGAAGCTGCCCGACTGCGGACATTCGCCGCATCGCGACGCGCCGGCCCCGCTGGGCGAGGCCATCGTCGCGTTTATCGCCGCGCACGCGCAGCGTCGGGCAGCGTCGGCGGCGTGATGCTCAGATGACCCGTACCCCCGGTGCGCCGGGGCGCATGGCGCCGACGATGGCGGCCTCGATGAAGCCGTCGGCGCGCAAGACGGCGAGGACGTCGTCTACCGCCCCCGGTGCGCACGACACCAGCAGGCCGCCAGCGGTCTGCGGATCGCACAGCAAATCGCGGTCGCGGGCCGTGAGCCGCTCGCCCAGTTCCACCGATGCCCCGTAGGACGCCCAGTTGCGCCCGGACGCCCCCGTGATGCATCCCTTGTCGGCCAACTCGCGCACGCCGTCGAACAGGGGCACGTCCGACATGCGCAGATAGGCAGCGAGGTTTGCGCCGCGGCACATTTCCAGCGTGTGGCCGAGCAGGCCGAAACCGGTCACGTCGGTAAGCGCGTGCACGCCGGGCAGCGCGGCCAGTGCCGGGCCGACGCGATTGAGGCGCGTGGTCGCGTCGATCATGCGGCGATAGCCCGCGTCGTCCAGTTGATTTTTCTTGAGTGCGGCCGACATTACGCCGACACCGAGCGGCTTGCCGAGCACCAGCACGTCTCCCGCCTGCGCGTCGGCATTGCGTTTGAGCCGCTTCGGATGCACCACCCCCAACGCCGCCAGGCCGTAGATCGGTTCGACGGAATCGATGCTGTGGCCGCCCGCAACGGGAATACCGGCCTCGGCGCAAATCGATTCGCCCCCGCGCAAAATGTCGCGGATCGTCTCGCGCGGCAACACGTTGATGGGCATGCCGACAATGGCCAGTGCGAAGATCGGCTTGCCGCCCATCGCGTAAATATCGGACAGTGCGTTGGTTGCGGCGATGCGGCCGAAGTCGAACGGATCGTCGACGATCGGCATGAAGAAATCCGTGGTGGCGATGATTGCCTGCTCGTCGTTGAGCTGATAGACGGCGGCGTCGTCGGCGGTCTCGGTGCCGACCAGCAGCGCGGCCGGCGCGGGCAGCGGCGTGTCGTTGCGGGCGAGCAGTTCGGTCAGCACGCCCGGCGCAATCTTGCAGCCGCAGCCGCCGCCGTGGGAAAGCGAAGTCAGACGCGGCGCTGCCGGGGCTTCGCCAGCTTGGGTTGCATCGTTTGCAGTCATGGTCGTGAGTGTTCGTTTTCCTTAAGTCGACGTATTATGAAGCAGCTTTGGCGCATCGCCATGTCTCGAATGGCGGCCGATGACGTCATGCTACCGTCTCACATCGTCCCTGCATCCGGGGACGTGGTTTTGCTTCACCCCGCGTCACCCCCGATCTACCCGCTAACCAATGTGCGCCGTGAGCGCCAAAGCCTAAGGGGACCACCATGCAACGCCGCCGCTTCCTGTCCTTGAGCGCCTCTCTGGGCGCCTGTGCCCTGCCTGTCTGCGCATCGTCGACGTCGCTGATTCCGACCGTTGCGCATGCTGCCCCTGCATCGGCCATCTCGACCGTGCCGGCCACGCCCAACGCCGCCGACGGCTGGCGCACCTTCGAACTCACCACGCAGGTGGACCTTCCGGCCGGCAACGGTCCGGCCAACGTCTGGCTGCCGGTGGCGACGACGCCGTCCGGTGCGTACCAGACGGCGCTCGGCACCCATTGGGATGCTCCGGGCGCCAGGGCGGAACTGCGCATGGTGCGCGGCGCATCGGGCATCGGCGTGCCGCTGCTTGCCGTGGCATGGCCGCAAAGCGCATCGCAAGCGCCGCGCACTGTCACGTTGACGAACACCTTCGCCACGCGCGACCGGCGCGTCGACTTGTCGCAACCGCCGTCCGATAACGCGCCGCGCGAATCGGCTGCGGTGCTGCGTCAATATCTCCAGCCGACCGAACTGCAGCCGACCGACGGTCTGGTGCGCGAGACCGCCGAGAAGATCACACTCGGGCACAAAGGCGACGTCGAAAAAGCGCGCGCCATTTACCAATGGATCGTGGACAACTGCCGCCGTGAAGGGTCGGTGCGCGGTTGCGGCACGGGCGACGTGCGCTACATGCTCACCACCGGCGACCTCGCGGGCAAATGCGCGGACATCAACGCGCTCTTTACCGCGCTCGCCCGCTCGGTTGGCATTCCTGCGCGAGATGCCTACGGGGTTCGCGTGGCGACGTCGCGTCACGGCTTCAACAGTCTTGGCAAGGCGGGCGACGTGACGCGTGCCCAGCACTGCCGCGCCGAGTTCTACGCCGCCGGCTACGGCTGGGTGCCGGTCGATCCGGCGGACGTGCGCAAGGTCGTGCTCGAAGAAGTGCCGGGCGGTCTGCCGCTCGACGACCTGCGGGTTCGCGCCGCGCGCGCGATGCTCTTCGGACAGTGGGAAATGAACTGGGTCGCGTTCAACCACGGGGCGGACATCGCGCTGCCGGGCGCACAGGCAGGCGCAAAGGGGGCGGTGCCGTTCCTCATGTACCCGAATGGCGAACTCGCGCATGCGCGCCTCGACAGTCTCGATCCCGACACCTTCCGCTATCGCATGAACGCCCGGGAAATCACGGCCTGAGCGCGGCGACAAGGCCGTCCCGTCGATCTCGCCCCTCGTCTTCGTTCTGTGGATTCACGAAGGAGTCACGCCATGCAACGCCGTCACTTTCTTTACGCCCTCGGCACATTGAGCGCCGCGGGGGCATTGGGCGGCACCGGCACGCAGGCGTTGGCCGCGGGGCCGGTGAAAGGCGCCACGGAAGTCGACGACAGCGCGCTCGCCGGCACGTCCGGCGGGACACTGGCGACATGGCGCGGGGCGACCCCGGCGTTCGCCCTTGAAGGACTCGACGGCAAAACCCACGCCTTGTCGCAGTATCGCGGGCGGGTGGTTATCCTGAACTTCTGGGCAACGTGGTGCGGGCCTTGCCGCAACGAGATTCCGGCGATGGGCGAGGTCGTGCGTCGGTACCGTGAGCGCGGCCTCGCGCTGCTTGCCGTCAACTACAAGGAACCCGCCACGACCGTGAAGCCTTTCCTCGACAAATTGCCCATCGACGGCACGGTTCTGCTCGACACCGACGGCGCGGTCTACAAGCGCTTCGGTTCGCTCGGCCTGCCTGCCACGTATCTGGTCGATCGCACCGGCAACGCGCGCTTCTGGCGCATGGGTGAACTGGAGTGGACGGACGTGGGGTTGCACGGGCACATCGAGGCACTGCTCACGCAGAAGACGGGCGCGGCGGCCTGAAGCCGCTTCGGGCGACCCCGGACCACCTCGAGCCACCGCAAACGCTCATGCGGCTTGCCCGGCCGCCACCGTGCGCACGTGATCGAGCAGCCGCGCCGTCGGCCCTGCCAGCACGCCTTCCCGATATGCGCAGCACAACGGCGCGCGTGGCGGCGGCGAAAGCGGCCGGTACACGATCCCTTCGATCTGCATGCGCATGAGCGATGCCGGCACTACCGACACCCCGAGTCCCGCGGCGACGAGCGAGAGCGTCGTGAGCAGACGCGGCGCCTCCTGGTCGATGGCCGGGCTGAATCCGGCACCGTGGCAGGCGGCGATGATCGCGTCGTACAGCCCCTGCCCCGCGCGCCGCCGATAGAGAATCAGCTTCTCGGAAGCAATGGCGGTCATGGGCACGCCGGCTTTGCCCGGCTTGCCGCCCCGCCCCGTGCGCGCCAGCGGATGCGCGGACGGCACCGCCAGCACCATCGGCTCCTCCAGCACCGGCACGACAACGACCTCGCCCGTATTGCCTTGCGGCTGCCGGATGAATGCCACGTCGATATGCCCGGCGCGCAGCCCATCAAGCAGGTCGCCCGTGCTCGCCTCGTCGAGCATGAGGGAGACCGACGGCGCATCGCTGCGAAACGCGCGAATCACCGTCGGCACGAACGGATGCAGCGCCGCCGAACTGGTGAAGCCCACGGAGAGCCGCCCCTTGATGCCCGCTGCCACACGCCGGACGTCGTCCACCGCCTGATCGAGCTTGCGCACGACATCGTAGGCATCGGCGAGAAACGCCTGACCGGCATCGGTGAGCGCCATGCCGCGCGGCAGCCGCTCGAACAGCGTCACGCCCAATTGTGTCTCCAGCACCCGGATCTGTTGCGAGAGCGGCGGCTGCCCGATACCCAGGCGCTGCGCCGCGCGCGTCATGTGCCCGGTTTCAGCCACCGCAATGAAGTAGCGCAGCAAGCGCACGTCGATATTTGCCATATTGGTTCGATATGATTCATGTCACTTCCATATATTGGACAATATAGCGTAACCGGCCTACTCTCAAGGGGTCCCGCGCGGCATTCGTGCCTCCTGCCCCGATGACACCTCCTGCCGGGCGGCCTCAACAGTCGTTAGCGTTTTTCGGAATTTGTTCGCCATGTCTTCCACGCCCTCCACGCCCTCAGCTCCCGCCGGTCCCTCCGATCCCTCAGCTCCCGCGACGGCCCCATCCGACGCCACTCCCCGCTCGCTTCCCGCCCCGTCTGCGACGGCGTCTTCCCCGTTTGCCACGAATACGCCGAGCGTGCGCACGCTCTTCCTCGGCTTCCTGGGGCTTGGCATGACGGCCTTCGGCGGCGCGTTGCCGCTGGCGCGGCGCATGATCGTCGAGAAGCATCGCTGGATCACGCCCGCCGAATTCACCGACCTGCTCGGCCTGTGTCAGTTTCTTCCGGGCGGCAACATCATCAACCTGTCGGTCGCGCTCGGCATGCGCTTTCATGGATGGCGCGGCGCCGCTGCGTCGATTCTCGGATTGATTGCCGCGCCGTCGGCCGTCGTCATCGCGCTCGGCACGATTTACCAGCGTTTCCAGAACGATCCGCACGTGAAGCACCTCTTCGCCGGATTGGCGGCCGCCGCTGCGGGCCTGCTGATCCAAATGGCGTGGAAAGTGGCGTGGCCATTGCGCAAGTCGCTGGCGCTGGGGGGCGTGGCAGTGGCGTGCTTCATTGCGATTGCCGTGCTGCGCGTGCCGCTCGTGCTGACCATGCTCGTGATGACGCCGATCTCGATCTATGCCACGTGGCAGGTGTCGCAATGACCGGCACCCTCATCTCGCTCGCGCTGATCTTCACGCAGTTGTCGGTGCTCGCGTTCGGCGGCGGCAACACGATCCTGCCGGAGATGGAGCGTCAGGTCGTCGACCTGCACCACTGGATGACGTCGGAAGAATTCAGCGCACTGTTCGCACTGGGACAGGCCGCCCCGGGCCCGAACCTCATGATCGTGACGCTGGTCGGCTGGCATGTTGCCGGATGGCAGGGCATGCTCGTCACGTCGATTGCAAAGTTCGGGCCGTCGTCGCTCATCACGGTCGGCGTTCTGCATCTGTGGGAGCGCTTCAAGGACCGGCCGTGGCGACGCATCGTGCAAGCCGGGCTGATGCCGATGACGGCGGGCCTCGTCGCCGCCAGCGCCGCGCTGATCGCCGAGGCGTCGGCAACGTCATGGCTGCTCGCCGGCATTACGGCCAGCGTGGCCGTGCTGGCCATCCGGACCAGCGTCCACCCGCTGTGGTGGCTCGCGGCGGGCAGTGTCGCCGGGTTGCTCGGCGGCGCGTATCTGTGATGCGCGGGGGCGGTACTCACCGCCCTTCTTCGCAAACCTGAGCAAATGCCGTGTGCCAGTGATCGCGGCCCAGCGCGTCGATTCCCTCGACCAGACGCATCCAGTCCGGGCTACCGATCCTGAGCGACGGGGGTGTATCACCTCTCACCAGCGCGGCAAGACGCGCCGGACACGGCGCATGCGCCGCACTCGCGTCGGGCCTGCCCGCCACGATCATCACGCGGGCGATCCACCGGGCGACGTCGAACGGAATCGCCGGACGCATCGTCTCGCCCGGTTGCAGCGCGGGTTCGTCCGACCAGCGCCATGCATGGCGCGCACTGATCCCCGCACGCGTGGCGATTCCCAATGCACTGAGCACGTTATCGCACGTCATGCCTTGCTGCGCCGCCACCGCCATCGCCCGCTCGGCGATCTGGCGCCAGTCGCCGTTGCCCCCGCAGTCGTTGCGCACACTCGCCGCGAACAGCTCGACGAGGCGGGCACGCACGCGTCGCAGGGCGGTGGGATGCGTCAGCAGGCGACGTTCGTTGCGCGCCGCGGCGCACAGGTCGCCAGTCGTCTCGGCGGGGTCGAACATCTGCACATCGATGGGGTGAACGGTAAAGGTCGGCGAGCCCGGCTCGTCGTGACGCCAGTCCGGTTCGAGCCGGGCCTTGAGCAGTGCGAAGGCGTTGTCGTCACGAATCAGCGAAGGCCGTTCGTCGGTGATGCGCAGCGCCTCGCGCAGCGCTCTGGGCAATTTGAAGCCGAGGCCATGTGCCATCAATTGGCAAAGCCCGGCGACGCGGTCGCTGCGCGCGAGATCGGGTTGCGGTGTGTCGGCGACGTGGAGCAGCAGCGCTTCGGCAATGCGCATTTCCGCGAGCGCACGGCGCGGCAGCGAGGCCCCGTCCCGCTCGGCAGTGGCAGCGGGAGCGGTCGCATCGAACACGGCCAGACACTGACGCATTGCGCTCACGTCCGCCATCGTCCGCCGGCGCAGTTGCGAGTCCGTCTGCAATGCCCACTGGCGCTGCGTCTCGCCGCCACCGCCAATCGCCTGCTCCAGCGCCTTCAGTTCGGGCCACAGATAGGTGCACGTCGCCCCCACCGTAAGCGCGCTCAGCGCACAGGCGAAGCCGACGTCCGCCGCCCCGGGTTGCCCGGCCGCGTGTGTCTGAAAGCACCGGCTCGCGCGATGCCAGGCGCCGGCAAGCAGATGATGCAACCCGCTCTCGCGCAGACAGGCTGCGGCGCCCGAGAAGTCCGCCCTGAAGACGTCGAAAATGCAATGCATGGCCTCCTTCGCCAGCGCGAAACCGGCGTTGGGCGGCGAACCGCTCGCAAGGGGGGGGGACGGCAGCCTCCATGGCGGTGGTGGCGGTGGTGGTGATGGAAACAGCATCGGAGGCAACTAACATGGCACAGGCTCCTGGAAGCGGAATGGCGATCCGGTCAAGCCGACGATCAGGGTCGATCCGGTCGGCGGTGCCGACGCGTCCCGGGCCTCGTTGGCCAGAGCGGGTCGGAAGAGCGGGCATGGTCCACCGCTCAAGCGCGTGCGGCTTCAGGAATCGCGCCCGGGCCTTTTGGGCGTCCTCTCGCAGAATCTGGGATGATGTCGCCATTGCCGTGCGTTACCGCCCGTTGCCGCCCGTTACCGCCCGTTGCCGCATCCCGAAAACACGTTCATCCCAGGAGACCTCATGCCGACGCTCACCACGCTTGCTACCTTCGTTGCTGTCGTTCTCGGGCTGTTTCTGATTCCCGGGCCCGCGGTCCTGCTCACCATCACGCGCACCGTGCAAGGCGGACGTCGCGCGGGCGTCATGACCGGCATGGGGATCGCATTCGGCGACCTCGTCCACACGTTGTTCGCGGCGCTCGGGTTGTCCGCCGTGCTGATGACCTCGGCGTTGGCGTTCGACGTCGTGAAATATGCCGGTGCGGCCTATCTGATCTATCTCGGGATCCGGGCGCTATGGGAGCGTCCGTCCGATCCGCAACTGCCTGCCGCCCCGAAGGTATCGCCGCGACGTGCATTTGCGCAGGCCGTGGCGACCGAGGTGCTCAACCCCAAGACCGCGCTTTTCTTCCTCGCCTTCATGCCGCAGTTCGTGCGCGCAAGCGAGGGCAACGTCTTCATGCAGTTCCTCGTACTGGGGATGGTCTTCGTCGCGATGAGCGCGCTCTACACTGCCGCCGTCGCCATGTCGGTGCGCCCGCTCGGCAAGTTCGTGGGACGCTTTACGTGGCTGCTTCGCTGGCAAGGCAAGATCATCGGCACCATCTTCATCGGACTGGGTCTGCGAGTTGCCATGCAGCAGCGCTGAGTTCGTCTTTGACCTGGGAGTCGTCCGCCATGCAACGCATTGTCCCGACGCTTCGTCCGTTGTCCTCGCAACGTCCTTCCCCGTCCGTTCCGCGCGCGCCGCGCCGCCGGTTCGCAGCATTCGCATCGTTCGTGCGGTCCGTTGCGTACACCGCTTATGTCGCATCGGCAGCCGCCGCCGGCGCATATCTGCCGCTCGCGCGGGCCGCCGACGCACCGCCGCCCGGCCCTGCCGCCATCCCCTTTTCAAAAGCTCCGGCGGGCAACACGTTGCCAGCCGGATGGCAAAACCTGCCGGTCGTCAGCGGCAAGAAACTCACCGTCTACACCGTGGTGGCCGATGGCAAGCGCAACGTGATCGAAGCGAGTTCCGCCGACTCGGCATCGGCGCTCGTGGCCAAAGGCGACGGCATCGATCTGAGCGCGACGCCTGTCGTCGCGTGGCGCTGGAAAGTCGAAAAGGGCATTCCCGGCGCGGACAACCGGGCGAGCGACAAGGAAGACGCGCCGGCGCGGCTGGTGTTCTTCTTCGACGGCGACAAGTCCTCGCTCTCGTTCGGCGAGCGGGCCGCCATGACACTGGCGAAAGCCGGCGGTGAAGACCTTCCCTATGCCACGCTCATGTACATCTGGTCCGACGACGCGCCGGTGGGCGGCATCATCCAGAACCCTCACACCGACCGGGTGCAAATGATCGTGGTCGCGGGAAGTGACGCATCGACCGGCAAGTGGCAAACGTTCTCACGCAATCTCGCAGCCGACTACGAGCGGGTCTATAAGGAGAAACCGGGCAAACTGCTCGGTTACGGCGTCTTCACCGACAGCGATAACACGCATGCCAGCGCACATGCGTGGTACGGCGACGTGCGCTTCGAGGCGGGCAAGTGAGGGAAAGCGAGGACAGGCGGCGAGATCGCCGGAAGCGATTTTCATCGTGAAAATCCGTCTCCGGTTTCATCTGTCGACACCCACACCAACCGCGCCGTCGAGAGCATTGAAAAAAGCACTGAAAGCCCCGTGTGACGTGGCTTTCGCGCTATGGCAACAATCGCTTGCGTGCTACGCTATCTCGCCTGGAATTTGAGCCCGCGTTGCACACGGACTCATTGCATCCAATCGTCGTTCAGCCTTTCATCGCCCCGCGAGCGCCATGCAGAAGAATCGCCAGCCCAAGGACGTCACGTTCGCCGCCAGTCCCGTTTTGCAATCGCGCATGTCGTTGTGGCGCTCCAAATTCGTCGTCATTGTCATTACCCTCGCCTTCATCGGTCTGGTCGTGCGCGCGTTCTGGATCGCCGGGCCGGGGAACAGCTTTTACATCGCGCAGGGCGAAAAGCGTTACGAACACGCCATCGTCATGCCAGGGGTACGCGGCAAGATCGAAGATCGCGATGGACGCGTGCTCGCCACCAGTCTGCCGATGCGCACCATCTGGGCAGTGCCGGCCGAAGTGCCGGACGACCTGTCCGACAGCGACATTCAGAAAGCCAGCAAGCTGCTGGACATCCCTGTCAAGGAATTGCGCGCCAAGCTCATCGGCGAGAAAAAATTCGTCTACGTGAAGCGTCAGGTGTCGCCGGAGATCGGCAAGCAGGTCGAGGCACTGGGTATTCCTGGCGTCTATGAAAGCAGCGAGTTCAAGCGCTTTTATCCGGAAGGTGATGTCGCGGCGCACGTTGTGGGCTTCACGAACGTCGAGGACAAGGGTCAGGAAGGCATGGAGCTTGGCGAGGAGTCGTTGCTCGAAGGCACGGCGGGCGTGCGTCGCGTCATCAAGGACCGCATCGGGCGCACCATTCAGGACCTCGACGACTCCAGCCCGCCGCGCGACGGCAAGGACATTCGTCTGACGCTGGACACCCGCGTGCAGTACATCGCCTACGAGGCATTGAAGAATGCGGTGGATCGCACTGGCGCGAAGGCGGCCATGGCAGTCGTCATCGACGCGAAAAGCGGGCAGGTGCTGGCGCTGGCGAATTTGCCGACGTACAACCCGAACGACCGTGAGCATCTGACCGGCGAGCAGTTGCGTAACCGCGTGTTCACGGACGTCTTCGAGCCGGGTTCGATTCTCAAGCCGTTCACCATGGCGTTGGCGCTGGATCTGCATCGGCTCACACCGGCCACGCCCATCGACACCGGCCCGGGCCGTTATGTATTCGAAGGTGCGACGATTACCGACGACAGTGCGAACGGTGTGCTGACGGCGGCGGGCGTGATTCAGAAGTCGAGCAACATCGGCATGACCAAGGTATCGACGATGTTGCGGGCCGAAGAAATGTGGGACATGTTCACCGAGATCGGGTTGGGACAGCAGCCGAAACTCGGCTTTCCCGGCGCGGTCTCGGGGCGTCTGCGTCCGTACAAATCGTGGCGGCGGATCGAGCAGGCGACCATGGCGTACGGCTACGGGATTTCAGCATCGCTGTTCCAGTTGGCCCGCGCGTACACCATCTTCGCGAACGACGGTGTGCTCGTCCCCATCTCCATCATCAAACCCGACGCGCCCGTGCCGCCCGAAGGCGTGCGTGTGATCGATGCGCGCACGGCGGCCGAGATGCGCAAGATGCTGGCTGCGGTGGTCGACACGGGCGGAACGGCGACGACGGCTCAGGTGGCGGGTTACAGCATTGGCGGCAAGACCGGGACCGCGTACAAGGCCGGCGTGCGCGGTTACGATCATTCGAAGTATCGGGCATCGTTTGTAGGGATTGCGCCGTTGTCGGCGCCGCGTCTGGTAATTGCGGTGTCGGTCGACGAGCCCAAGGCGTCGCAGCACTTTGGGGGGCAGGCGGCTGGCCCGGCGTTCGCGGAGATTGCCTCGCAGGCCTTGCCTCTGCTTGGCATTCGGCCGGACCTGCCGGTACGGCCCGGGGTGATTCTGGCGGCACCGACCTCCGATACGCCGCCGGACGACAAGGCGCCGCACGGTTGACGGCTTCGAATAAAAAAGGCGGCCCGGATATTCCGAGGCCGCCTTTTCACTTGCCTGAAACAACCAGACAAGTCCGGGAACTTACATGCCCGGCATCATCAGCGAGTTGGCGTTGTGCATGATCCACAGCGAGCCGACGAGCACGATGGCCACGATCAGCACCGTGAACAGGAACGCCATCACATTCCAGCGCTGTTCCGACGAACGGTCCATGTGCAGGAAGTAGATCAGGTGGACGATGATCTGCACGAGGGCTGCGCCGAGGATCAGGGGCAGCACCGTCGACGGCGGCATCGTGCCATCCATCACCAGCTTGAACGGCACGACCGTCAGGATCACTGCGAGCACGAAACCGATCAGGTACGACTTCACGCTGCCGTGGCTGCCACCGGCCGCATTGTGGCCAGCTTCGTGGCCGTGCGATTGCACCGATTTGCTATTGCTCATTTACATCGCTCCCATCAGGTAGACGACCGTGAACACGCCGATCCAGACCACGTCCAGAAAGTGCCAGAACAGCGAGAGGCACTGAAGACGCGTGGTGTTGGTCGAGCTCAGGCCTTTCTTGGCGATCTGGTACATCAGGACCGCCATCCACAGCAGCCCCGAGGCCACGTGCAGACCGTGAGTTGCCACCAGGGCGAAGAACGACGACAGGAAACCGCTACGGTTCGGGCCTGCGCCTTCGAGAATCAGGTGGTGGAATTCGTACAGTTCCATCGCGATAAACGCGGCACCCAGAATCCACGTGATGGCGAGCCAGCCCATCACGGCGCCCTTTTTGCCGTTGTGCAGGCCGATCATGGCGAAGCCATAGGTGATCGACGAGAACAGCAGGATGAACGTTTCGACCAGCACGAACTTCAGGTCGAACAATTCCTTACCCGTGGGGCCGCCCGCCGTTGCGTCACGCAGCACGGCAAACGTGGCAAACAAGCTGGCGAACAGCACCAGGTCGGTCATCAGGTACACCCAGAAACCGAAGATCGTGTTGCCTCCGGTGTCGTGGTGCGCGTGGTCATGCGCATGCGCATCGGCATGCGCGCCAGTGTGTTTGAGAACTTCGCTCGTCATGATTAAGCCTTTGCTGCTGCGGCCAGTGCCTGATGGTGAGCCGATTCGATGGCCACCACTTCCGGCGACTGCACGTAGTAGTCGATCGAATCGTTGTTGCTGCGGCAGATGAACGTCACGATCATGCCCACGAAGCCAACGATGGCGAGCCACCAGATGTGCCAGATCGCGGCGAAACCGAACACCAGCGAGAACGCACTGATGATGAAACCGGCGCCGGTGTTCTTCGGCATGTGAATCGGGGCGTAGCTCGTCTTCAGATCGCTCTTGATGCCGTGTTCCTTGCGATAGGCCAGTTCGTCGATGTCATGCACGCGCGGCTCTTCGGCAAAGTTGTAGAACTGCGGCGGCGAAGACGTCATCCACTCCAGCGTACGGCCGTTCCAGGGATCGCCCGTCGTGTCGGCCAGCGCCTTGCGGTTCTTGATCGACACGACCAGTTGCAGCACCTGGAAGCCGATACCCGCGGCGATGAACAGTGCACCGATGAGTGCAGCGATCAGCCAGGGTTGCCATTCCGGATTGCTGTAGTGGTTCAGACGACGGGTCATGCCCATCAGGCCCAGCACGTACAGCGGCATGAACGCGAGGTAGAAGCCGATCAGCCAGCACCAGAAGCTTGCCTTGCCCAGACGCTCGTCGAGCTTGAAGCCGAAAGCCTTCGGGAACCAGTAGTTCATACCGGCGATGTAACCGAACAGCACGCCACCGATGATCACGTTGTGGAAGTGGGCAATCAGGAACAGCGAGTTGTGCAGCACGAAGTCGGCGCCCGGCACGGCCAGCAGCACACCGGTCATACCGCCGATCACGAACGTGACGATGAAGCCCAGCGTCCACAGCACCGGCGTGGTCATTTGCACGCGACCGCGGTACATCGTGAACAGCCAGTTGAAGATCTTCACGCCGGTCGGGATCGAGATGATCATCGTCGCGATACCGAAGAAGGCGTTCACGCTCGCGCCCGAGCCCATCGTGAAGAAGTGGTGCGCCCACACGAGGAACGACAGCACCATGATCGCAGCCGTCGCGTACACCATCGACTTGTAGCCGAACAGCTTCTTGCCGGAGAACGTCGAGATGATTTCCGAGAAGATACCGAACGCCGGCAGAATCAGGATGTACACCTCCGGATGACCCCAGATCCAGATCAGGTTGATGTACATCATCGGGTTGCCGCCCAACTCATTCGTGAAGAAATGGAAGTCGAGGTAGCGATCCAGCGAGAGCAGAGCCAGCGTCACCGTCAGGACCGGGAACGCGGCGCACACCAGCACCATCGTGCACAGGGACGTCCACGTGAAGATCGGCATCTTCATCAGGTTCATGCCCGGCGCGCGCATCTTCAGAATCGTGACGACGAAGTTCACACCGGTGAGCAACGTCCCCAACCCTGAAATCTGCAAGGCCCAGATGTAGTAGTCCACCCCCACGCCAGGGCTGTATTGAATGCCCGAGAGCGGCGGGTAAGCCAGCCAGCCCGTGCGTGCGAATTCGCCCACGCCCAGCGACAGGTTCACCAGCGCGGCACCGGCCACGAACAGCCAGAACGACAGCGTGTTCAGGAACGGAAACGCCACGTCGCGTGCGCCGATTTGCAGCGGCACCACGAGGTTCACGAGCCCCGTCATGAACGGCATCGCCACGAAGAAGATCATGATCACGCCGTGAGCCGTGAAGATCTGGTCGTAGTGATCCGGCGGGAGAATGCCGCCCGAGTTGTGCGCAAGCGCCAACTGCGTACGCATCATCATGGCGTCGGCAAAGCCGCGCAGCAGCATGACGAGCGCGACGAGCACGTACATGACACCGATCTTCTTGTGATCGACCGACGTCACCCACTCGTTCCAAAGGTACTTCCACTTACCGAAGTAGGTGAGCAGGGCGATGATGCCCAGCCCGCCCAGCACCATCATGCCGACCGCGCCGACGATGATCGGCTCGTGGTACGGGATGGCTTCGAGAGTCAGTTTGCCAAACAGTGCCGACATTGTTTTTACTCCTTATGCGCGTGCGCAGCCGTACCGGCGTGCATCGCGTGCGCACCGGCGTCCATGGCCATGGTCATCGACTGGCCTTGCACGTTGGCGGCGGCGGCCGGGGCCGTCGCGGCGCCGGTGCCCGCGCCCTTCATTTCCAACTTCATGTCCATGCCCTTCATTTCCATGGCACCGTGGTTCTCATGGCCTTCGTGCTGCTGCGCCATGCCCGATGCCATCGGGGCGTGCACGATCGACTGGAACATATTCGCGTCGACCGAGCTGTAATACGTCACCGGCGTGTTCTCGCTCATCGGCACCAGCGAGGCGTAGGCCTGCTTGTCGAGCACCTTCTTCGACTCGCGCACCTTCGTCACCCATTGCTGGAAGTCGCCGTCGGTCATCGCCAGCGTCTTGAAGCGCATGCCCGAGAAGCCGCCGCCGCTGTAGTTCGCCGAGATACCGTCGTACGAGCCGACGTGGTTGGCGATCAGGTGCAGCTTCGTTTCCATGCCGGCCATCGAGTAGACCTGACTACCCAATTGCGGAATGAAGAACGAGTTCATGATCGATTCCGAGGTGATCTTGAAATTCACCGGGACATCGACAGGAACAGCCAGTTCGTTGATCGACGCAATGCCCTGTTCCGGGTAGATGAACAACCACTTGTAGTTCATCGCCACCACTTCGACCGTAATCGGCTTCACTTCGCTTTCCAGTGGCTTGTACGGATCGAGTTCGTGGGTGGAGACCCAAGTGATGCGCGCGAGGATCGCAATGATGATGATCGGCACGAGCCAGACCACAACCTCGATGGCCGTCGAGTGCGACCAATTCGGCTCGTAGCGGGCCGACTTGTTGGTTGCGCGATACTTCCACGCGAACCACAGCGTCATCAGGATGACCGGAATCACCACGATCAACATCAGCCAGGTGGCCGTGAGGATCAGGTTCTTGTTCTCGATTCCGATCTGCCCCTTAGGGTCGAGCAGCGTCATGTCGCAGCCGGCCAAAAGCAGCGGCGAGCACAAGGCGAGGAGCCTAAACAATCGCGGGTTTCTGTGTTTCTTCATGTCACACGACAGGGTTGAGTTGGCCAGCGAACGGCGCAACACGGGCTTACCGGCCTGATGCAGGGTCGCAGGAGGTTGGCAAGGGTTAAGGTGGGACGGGAGCAGTCGTCACGCCGGTATTGCGCCGGTCGAACTACGACGACTGTGTCATCGAAAAGACGGGAACCGGGGCGGATTGCCGCCCGCAGACCTCAAGTCACTGTCCGACTTCTTGTCTTTTACTTCCATCACGGTGCGGCATTATGCCGAAGTTTAATTAGGCGGGACATCACGCACCCGCCGGCGCGACAATGTGTCGCGCGGGCCTCACGCGTACGCGCGCGACGTTTTCCCGACAGATCGACACCTTTTTGACGGTAAACGCTGTGCAATGCAGCAATGGGGGAAGGTTCTTGGAATTCAACGGGTGCGACGTTGTGTCGCACCCTGATTTGCGGTGTCGCAGCGAAATGCACCTTGTTGGTGCAACCGGGTGGAGCGTGATGCAGGGGGGAGGATGGTGCCCGGCTTTTCAGTCGAGCGACAGCCGGACGGCGAATGCCATGAGCGCGGCGCCGAACGACCAGCGTTGCACTTTTTGTGCAACCGGTCGCATGTGCAGCCAGCGTGCGATGCGCGCCGCGCCGTAGGTGAGCGAGACATCGAAGACTGCCCCGACGACCAGCAGCAGCGCGCCGAGTTCGAGGACCTGCGACCACACCGGCCCGGCTTCGGGACGCACGAACTGCGGCAGCAGTACCGAGCAGAACAGGAGGGCCTTCGGATTGAGCACGCTCGAGAGCACGCCGCGCCGGAAAGCATGGGAGAGCGGCGGCGCAGTGTCCTTCGCGGCGGGTGCCACCTCCATGCCGAACGCCGGCGAGCGCCAGATCTGGATCGCCACCCACGCAAGGTAGATTGCCCCCACGATCCGTACCGCGTCGAAAAGCCAGGGTGCGGCGCGCAGCAGCGCCGCCACCCCGCAAGCCGAGAGCGTGACGTGCGCCGCGCGGGCCAGCGCCAGACCGGCGGCAGTCGCCAGTCCGTGGCGCGCGCCGCGCGTCATGCTCATTTGCATCACCACCGCCATGTCGGGCCCGGGCAATGCGTAGACGACAACGAGTGCGCCGATGAACACGGTAAGCAGGTGCAGCGAGACCATGACATTTTTCCCTGAACGAAAGCAATCGAAAACTCGCCTCATGATCCCTCTACTCGACTAGGGATACACGGCGTTTTCCGGCTATTCTTTGCGATATATTTGGCGCTTTACTCTGAATTTCATCATTTTTGTGGACAAACCCCCAACATCACTTTTCGACCACCGCCGGCCGGCTTAAGCCGTATGGATGAGGGAAAATACTTTCCGCGCGTTACGGATCGTGGTGGAATGCCGTCTTTGAAGCTGTTTTTGTAGCGGGATAACCACAATGAACGAACTCGACGCCATCGATCGGGCGATCCTCGCCATCGTCCAGCGCGACGGACGCATCTCCAACGCCCGCCTTGCCGAGCGCGTCTCCCTTTCCGAAACGCCTTGCGCGCGCCGTCTCAAACGTCTTGAAGCCGAGGGATACATCACCGGCTACCGTGCCGAACTCTCGCATCGCGCACTCGGCCTGGGCGTGACGGCGTTCGTTCATGTTCGTTTTGCGGTGCACGACCGTGCGCTGTCCGAACAATTCGAGCGCGAAGTGCAGGCCATCGACCGCATCGTCTCGTGTCACAACATCTCCGGCAGCGCGGATTATCTGCTCGGCGTGGTCGCCACGGATCTGGACGACTACGGCAGCTTTACGCGCGACGTGCTGCGCGCCCTGCCCGGCGTCACGGCCATCGAATCAATGCTTTCCCTGCGCGAAGTCAAACGCGATACCGGCGCGCCCCTGCTGTGAAGCGATTCACCCCGGCATGAAGTGGGTTTCACCGTAAAATGGCGAGCTAAAACCAGAACCAGACCAGGTGATACATGCCGGACGCACTGCCCGCCGTTCCTTCCTCGCCGTCATCGCCGGGCGCCGGTGTTACCGGATCCGTCGGATCCGCCGGCGCTACCAGCGCTACGGACGACGCCCTGATGTTCGACCTCGCGCCCGTCTCCCTTTGGCTGGAAGACTTCAGCGGCGTGAAGCAGTTGTTCGAGGCATGGCGCACCGAGGGCGTGATCGATCTGCGTGCGCACTTCAAGGCCGATCCCGCGCACGTCTCGCGCTGCTCGCAACGCATTCGGGTCATCAAGGTCAATCGCCGCACGCTCGAAATGTTCAACGCGCCCTCGCTCGCCGAACTTGTGGCGAACCTGCCACGCGTGTTCCGCGACGACATGCTCAAGACCCACATCGAAGAACTTTGCCAGTTGTGGGACGGCAAGACGCACTTCACGAGCAAAACCGTCAATTACACGCTCGACGGACGACGTCTCGACGTGCTGCTGAACGGCTCGGTGCTGCCCGGCCATGAAGCCACGCTCGATCGCGTGCTGATCTCGCTGGAGAACGTGACGGAACTGGAGCACGCCCGCCAGCGCGTCACGATGGGCGAGCAGTATGCTCGCGGCCTCTTCGAGTATTCGCCGGTCTCGTTGTGGGTGGAAGACTTCAGCGCGATCAAGCTGCTGCTCGACGACGCACGTGCGCGAGGCATCACCGACTTTCGCACGTTCACGGATGTTCACCCGGAGTTCGTCGAGCGCTGCATGCAGGAAATCGACGTGCTGGACGTGAACCGTCACACACTCGCGATGTTCGTCGCCCCCGACAAGGCCACGCTGCTCGGCCGGTTGCCCGACGTGTTTCGCGACGACATGCGGCACAACTTCCGCGAGCAGCTGATCGACCTGTGGGAAAACAAACTCTTCCAGCAGCGCGAAGTCGTCAACTACGCGCTCGATGGCAACGAGATTAACGTCCATCTGCAATTTGCCGTGCTGCCCGGTCACGAGTCGCGCTGGGATCTGGTGCTCGTCGCGCTCACCGACATTACGGCACGCAAGAAGGCGGAGTCGTATCTCGAATTTCTCGGCAAGCACGACGTGCTGACCAAACTGCGCAATCGCTCGTTCTATGTGGACGAACTCAACCGGCTCGAACGCAAGGGTCCGTATCCGGTGACGGTCGTGGTGGCGGATCTGAACGGTCTGAAGGCCGTGAACGATCAGCTCGGCCACGCGGCGGGCGACGCGTTGCTGCGCCGCGCGGGCGAAGTCCTGAGCAAGGCCGTCGCCGCCCCGCAGATCGCAGCCCGCATCGGCGGCGACGAATTCGCCCTGCTGCTGCCGTCCACCGACTCGACCGGCGGGGCGGCAATCATCGAGAGCATTCGTCAACTGGTCGAATTGAACAATTCGTTTTACCCGGGCACGCCGCTCTCATTCTCGATGGGCATGGCAACGTGCGAAGCCGGCGAACGGCTCGAAGCAACGATTCAGCGTGCCGATTTGCTGATGTACGAAGAGAAGCGCAGTCATTACGCCGGCAGCGTGAACGAACGCCGGTCGCTGGATGGCGCACCGTCGGGTAAGACCGGCAACGGCACGTAAGTACCGGCACTAGCGTCGGCTTTTGCGTCGGCTTTTGCGTCGGCCTTTACGTCGGCCTTTGCGTCCGCCTCCCGCTCGGCTTTCCCTTCGGCCATCGCCCCGGCTCGCGCTGTTCCCAGCGGCTCGCAAATCTGCGCGAGCCAGTCGACGAACGCCCGCACACGCGGCGACACGCGCTTTTGCGCCGGGTACGCCGCCGACAGACGCAACGGCGGCGGCGGGCATTTCGGCAATACCGGCACCAGACGGCCGGAAGCCAGATAGGGTGCCGCCGCCAGCAGCGTGGGCTGAATCAGCCCGAGTCCCTCCAGCCCGGCCGCGAGATACGCCGCCTCGTCGCCCACATGCAATTGTCCGCGCGTGCGCACGCAAGTGGCCTTGCCGCCGACGATCATCGTGAGATCGCCACAGCGTGTCGGCAGCGGGAAGCCTTCTCCGCCCGGCGACGTGGCGGATGCACCGGCCGGCGCCAGGGATCCGAACGACTCCGCGGGCGCCGACAACCATTTCACCGAGGTATGCGTGGCCAGATCGTCGAGGTCGCCGGGCGTGCCGTGGGAGTCGAGATAGCGACGGCTCGCGCACGTGACCCGGGGCAGATCGCCGAGACGTCGCGCGACCAGACGCGAGTCAGGCAACTCGCCGAGCACCACACCGCAATCGACGCCGTCGCCGCGCCAGTCGCCGTGCGCGGGCGTCGCATCCAGTGCGATTTCCAGCCCCGGATAGCGCGCCTGAAACTCGGCAAGCGATGGCATGACGACCTCGCGCGCGATGACCGGCGGCAGCACGACGACGAGACGTCCACGCAGTTGCGCCTGCGCGCCGAACAGGCCCGATTCGACTTCCTCGACATCCGCGAGAATGGCCGTGCATCGCTCGTAGTACGCGGCCCCCTCCATCGTGAGTGCGACACGCCGCGTCGAGCGCGTGAAGAGCGCCACGCCGAACCAGCGTTCGAGATGCTGCACTTGCGTTGTGGCGGTCGCGCGCGGAATGTCCAGCGACAGCGCCGCCTTGGTGAAGCTGCCGACTTCGGCCACACGCACAAACGTGCGCATGGCAGTGATGCGATCGATCATGATGCCTATATGAACGCGTCCCGTTTGCAACAGTTTTCGCGTGTTTTGATAGACAGGATGGGCTGCAGCTCTATATCCGGCCTCGATGCAGTCGGTACAGTCGCTGCGGGCCCCTATGAAATTCGCTGACTCGCACCTCATTCTCCCGGCGAGCTCAAAGCTCGAGGCATCATTCAGGTTTAGCGAGTCCCGGTCCTACCTGGCTTGTCATCACACTCGATTGCTGCGCAACCTTTCGACGTTCACCCTGTGTTTAAACGTTAATCCTCTACGCAAGCGCTGCCCGTTTAGACGGGTTTCACGCTCACGTATCCCTTCTGGTACTGCCGGTCATGGGCAAGAACTGCCCAGATCGTTCGCGCCATCTTGTTGGCTAACGCGACGATTACGACATTTTTTGGCCGCCGCTTCTGGATTTGTTCGACCCACTCACCGGGCTCTTTCGCATGCGTCAGCACAGATCGTGCACCGTGAATCAGCAGGGTGCGCAGATATGTGTCGCCGCGCTTTGATATGCCATGCAAGTTCACCTTGCCGCCCGAACCCGTCTGCTTCGGCACGATCCCAACCCACGCGGCAAACTCTCGTCCCGAACTGAACGCTTTCGCATCTCCCATCATCGCGACAGCTGCTGTTGCCGTCAGTAATCCAACACCGGGAATCTCGCTGATGGCCTTGACCGCCTTATCCTCTTTCTTCCACTCGCGCATCCGACGCTCGATCTCAGCGATCTGCTCATCAAGCTTCTCCAGTCCGTTCCACTGCGCGCGAAACGTATCGATCAGCACGGCAGGCAAACGCTCCGCAATCCGTTCGAGCACAGCGGGTATTTCCTTATCGAGCTTCGCCCGACTCTTGCCCATCACTTCACCGTATTCCGTTAGCAGCCCTCGCAGAGCATTAATCTGCATCGTGCGAAATTTGATCAGTTGCTGTCTCATCCGGTGCAGCCCCAGCATGGCTTGCTGCATTTCGGTCTTTACTGCGACCGGCTTGCCCGGCTGCTGCACGGCCAGCCAGATCGCCTTCGCATCAGCCGCATCGCTCTTGTTCCTGATGTTGAAAGCCTTTACGAACTCCCCCGGCATCAGCTTCACCTCGTGGCCCAGCTTCGCGAGTTGCCGGGCCCAGTGGTGCGCACCACCGCACGCTTCCATCCCGATCAGGCACGGCGCTCGGTTCGCAAAATGCTCAAGGAACTTTGCCCGCTTGATCGGCTTGTTCACGATCTCGCCAGTTTCCTGATCGACGTAATGCACTTGGAACACACTTTTCGCGATGTCTACACCCACTGCCGTACAATTCACTCGGATCCTCCGGTTGCTTTGGAAAACTTCGTATTTTCCACTTTGGGCACATCGATGCCGTTGGCCCGTGAGGATCCACCTTCCTTTGCTCACTCGGTCACGGGGTGGGACGCGTTCATTTCATTCTCCTGTCCTTCCCGGCTCCCTCGCCTGCTCGCTTCGTGCTTCGCTTCCTTCCTTGCTTCCTTCCTTGCTTCCATCGTTACCTGCTGCCGCATTTCCAGCTTGACGTCCTGCCCGGACGGCGAGGCCGCCGTCCTGCCTCGCAAGACGATCACGGCCGCCCCCGCCGGCGCCAGTGCGAACAGCGCGAACAACCAGACCGACGCACGTTGCACGTCGGCCAGGCCGCCACCCGCCAGCCCGGCCGAGTTGGCCACCAGTCCGGCCAGCGCCGATCCGAGCGCCATCGAATACAACTGCACGGTCGTGATCGACGCTGATGCCAGTCCCTGCTCGCCGGGACGCACCGCCGTCATCGCTCGCGTGAGCAAGTGTGGCCAGCCGATGCCCACGCCAACGCCCACCCCGAACAATGCAATGCAGATCGCGGCGAGTCCTGCGGCGCTCGCAAAGAGCGACGCTTGCGGGAGCAACCACGCCAGCGCGAACATGCCGAGCGCGACGATCACCGGACCGAGACGCACGCGACGCTCGGCACTCTCGCCATGCCGTGCGGCACTCGTCATCGAGCCGGCCGACCAGCCTGCGGCCATGAGCGCGGCGAGGTATCCGGCGGCGAACGGCGTCTGCCCGTGAATCGTCTGAAGGAAATAGGGGATGTAGATTTCGCTCGTCGTCGCCAGTCCGAGCAGGCTCATGACCGCGTACAGCGCGCCCAGACGCGTTCGCAGCGAATACGCTCCCGTCGGCATGAGACGCGGCAACGCGTGCCGTACGCTGCGCTCGCGCTGTGCCAGCCACCACGCGAGCAGCAACCCGAGCAGCATCCAGATGACGGCCAGGACGTGCGAACTCACCACGGCGCCCAGTGAAATCGCCACGGCCGAGGCGCACAGCAGCACCACTTTGAACCAGGGCACGGCGTGGGCATCGTCGTGCGTCCGCGAAGTGCCGTCGGCGCTCGACACGGCGCGCCCTGCCGGCACCTGCGCGCGGATGATGAGTCCCAGCCCGGCCACGATCGGCAATAGCGACCAGAACGCCCAGCGCCAGTGGCCGAACTGCGCGAACACGCCGCCGACTGCCGGTCCGCAAAGCGTCGCCACGCCCCACATCCCGGAGACCAGTCCCATGGCACGCGACCAGAGCGGCGGCGCGAAAACGATTCGGATCAGCGCGTAACTCGACGCGAGCAGAATCCCGCCACCGAAACCTTGCAACGTGCGCCCCCCCAGCATCCACGCCATGTTCGGCGCTGCCGCGCACAGGATCGTCCCCGCACTGAAGCCGACCAGCGCCATGACGTAGGCCACGCGAGGACCGAGCGCCGAGAGCATCTGCGCGGCGAATACGGAACCGAGGATCGACGCGACGACGAACAACGTGGTGTTCCACGAGTAGAGATCAAGTCCGCCGATGTCTTTCACGATGGACGGCAGCACCGTCGTCGCCACATAGACGTTGGTCGCATGCAACGCCACGCCACCCGCCAGCGCCAGCGAACGCCAGCCGTTGTTGCCACTGAGCAAATCGCGCCAGCCCGGCGCACGGGAATTCGTCGTGCTCGTTGTCATGGATGGACAGTCACCCACCGGGAGACTAATATGCAAGAAAGTTCTTGGATATTACATGCCTCACAATGAATTACCCAAATAACCACTTGGATAATAGGGCACCCCATTCAGGCATGTCGGGTGCGGGGAATGAACGCGTTCTGCATTGGTTGAAGACGCAGGGCCCGGCATCGACCGCCGAAGTTGCGTCGGGATTGGGCATCACGGCCGAGGCTGCGCGTCAGCAGGTGCAGAAACTCGTGGCGGACGGATTGCTGGCCGGCGAGACGATGCCCACGCGCGGCGCGGGGCGTCCACGTCAGGCCTGGACACTCACGGAGGCTGGCCACAGCCGTTTCCCCGATGCCCATTCCAATCTCACCATTCAGTTGATCGGCTCGATTCGCCAGCTTTTCGGCGAGGACGGTCTCGACCGTCTGATTACGCAACGCGCTCTCGAGACGCGCGCCCACTACAAGCGCGCCATCGATCCGTTGCCGGGACTGGCGGCACGGATGGAAAAACTCGCGGAGATCCGTTCGGCGGAGGGGTATATGGCGCGCGTGGAGCGCGACGGCGACGACTGGCTGCTGATCGAGGATCACTGCCCGATCTGTGCCGCCGCGAAAACGTGTCAGGGTTTTTGCCGCACGGAACTCGATCTGTTTCAGGAGTTGGTCGGCGAGCGCGGCACCGTTTCGCGCGAAACACACATCCTCGCAGGCGGACAACGCTGCACATATCGGGTGAAACCGGGCGCAGCCGGCTGAACCCGAATGAAAGCGCCGGCACGAAAACGCCGCCGGCGCGTTGATGCCTCAGTGGCTTGGCGGCCTGCCCTGCATCCTTCGCTTCAGCGCGGCTGAAACGCAATCAGGCCCATGCCCGCGAGCGCCACGGCCACGCCGGCAATATCCCATGACGTCGGACGCATGCCGTCGACGAGCCACAACCACACGATCGCCACACCGATGTACACACCGCCGTACGCGGCATAGACGCGCCCGGCCGCGGCGGGATGCAACGTGAGCAGCCACGCGAAGAGTGCGAGCGCCATCGCGCCGGGCACCAGCAACCACGCGCTGCGATCTTGCCTGAGCCACAGCCAGGGCAGATAGCAACCGACGACCTCGGCCACCGCGGTGACGACATAAAGCAGAAAGGTTTTCATGCCGCGATTATGCCCGGCGTGTGTGCGATGCGTCATGCCCACGCGCCCCCTTCGCGAGCGGCGCGGGCCTGCGAGAATCCCGTAATAGCCTAAAATGCCGCGTTCACCGGAGAAGCTCATGGAATCGTTGGAAGCCCGCGTCGTCGAACTTGAAGTCAAGACAGCCTTTCAGGAAGATCTGCTCGAAACGCTCAACGAGATCGTCACACGCCAGGAACAGCAAATCGCCCTGCTTCAAAAGCAATTCAAGGCGCTTTATCAACAGATGCAGTCGCAGGGACAGGGCGGCGGCAGCGACGGGAATGCCCGTCACGAGATTCCGCCGCATTATTGAGACGGATCGCACGGTCGCACGGTCGCACGGCGTTCGGGGCGACGGGGCAATGGGGCGACGGGGCGCCAATGGGATGGCCATCGCGGACGCCGGGTGTAAACGCCCCGCCTGCGGATCCACGCCGCCCTCAGAACGATTCGACGCCGCGCGGGTCACACGACCATCGACGACCCAAGCCCACCCGCTCGCCGGGCATTCGTGACATGACCTCGCAACGCCAGACCCGCCGCCCCAGCCGTCTCCAGCACATCGTCCGTTTCGAGGACGCGGCACATGCCGATGGCATGCCCGGCGTCTCACGCCGCGACGGGCTGCGCCTCGCCGTCGGCGGGCTGCTCGGACTCACGCTCGCGCCGTGGATGCGCGCCGCCGAGGCCGCGTACAACATCTGGACCGGCGAGTACACGATGACGCGCAAGGAGATCGAAAGCGCCGTCGACAAACGCTTTCCTACAACGCTCAATTACGGCCAGTGGCTCTCCGTCGAATTGACTCACCCGCAGATCGGCTTCAATCCACAGGCGAACCGCGTCAACACGCAAGTCGACGCGCAAGTGCAGAACGTCCTGCTCCAGGGCCAGCCCCTCAAGGGTGTGCTGGCGATCTCCAGCGCGCTGAAGTACGATCCGGTCCGCCGCGCCGTGCTGCTCGACAATCCCAGCGTCGAGCGCGTCGACGTGACCGGCATGCCGCCTGCCTACGGCCAGCAACTGACGGCCATCGGCGGCACCGTCGCGCAGCAGGTCCTCAACCAGTACCCAATCTACACGTTCAAGCCGGAGCAATTGAAATACGGCGGGCGCGACGTCGAACCCGGCGCCATCACCGTGTTGCCGGACGGCATCAAGGTCGAAGTGAAGACAAAGTGAGCCTCGGCGCGAACGACACCGCACCCGCCACGAAATGCAATGCAAAAGAGCAGCCCGAGAGCTGCTCTTTTCACATTCCGCGTACGGTGAACGGTGTCGTTAGACGATGGTCAGCGTCACGTCGATGTTGCCGCGCGTGGCGTTCGAATACGGGCACACGACGTGCGCCTTTTGCACGAGGTCTTCCACCACGGCACGGTCCACGCCCGGCACGCTGATTTTCAGTTCGGCCTGAATGCCGAAGCCGGTCGGGATCTGGCCGATGCCCACGGCACCGTCGATCTTCGTTTCCGCCGGCAACGCCACTTTCTCCTTGCCCGCGACGAACTTCAGCGCGCCGAGAAAACAGGCCGAGTACCCGGCGGCGAACAGTTGTTCCGGGTTCGTGCCGCCAACGCCGGGGCCCCCCATTTCCTTGGGGACGACCAACTTGACGTCAAGCACGCCGTCGGACGAGACGGCACGGCCATCACGGCCTCCGGTGGCGGTGGCATGGGCGGTGTACAGCACTTTTTCGATCGACATGACGAACTCCTGGTAAGTAGAGAATTTCACTTCCAAACTTCGACCTCATGACCTGACACGCCATCGAGGCAATGCCTTGCAGCCAAGCGGCCATCTTAATGCACCTGTGGGACACCGTTCGTGAGCATCGATTCCACCCGAGGCCGACGGCCGTCCCGTTTGTTGCCCTTCTCATCATCTATCTACTTATAGATAGATAAACTACCCCAAATAAACGGGAGAGTCTCTCCCGTTGTCGTTCTCCCCGCGGCGCCATGTTGGCGTCTTCGCTCAGGCAACGCCGCACACCGACGCGACCACATCCTCCAACCGCGATGGCGCACGGAACAATCGCGACGCCATCACACTGCCCTGAAATCCCGCGAACAATGCGCGCGCCGTCGCTTCGGGCGAGGAAGTCAGCTTCAGCGATCCCTGCGTCTCGCCTTGGGTCAGCACCGCCGCGAGCCACGCTTCGTGATACGCGAAGAATCGTTGCACCGCTTCGCGCACTGTCTCCGGCAGCGTTTCGATGTCGGCCGCCAGCATGCCGCACAGGCAAATCCGGTGACCATCTTCGACGATACGTCCGAACCCCTGCGCGTACAACGCCAATTTCTCCGGTGCACGTAGCGACGCATCGATCTGCGTCAGTCCTTCACCGATCAACGCGTCGTACGCCTTGATCGCTTCGAGCACCAGATCTTCCTTGGCGGGGAAGTAGTAGTGGATGCTCGACGTCTTCACACCGACACGCTCGGCCAGGTCCCGATAACTGAAGCCGTTGTAGCCTCGCGTCATCAGGAACGTCTGCGCCTGTTCCAGCAGTTGCTCCCTGACAGTGGGCGCGGCGGACGATGTCGTTGTGCGGTTCATGCATCGAATCTTATCTATCAGTAGATAGATAAGTCAAGCGATTTTTCGAAGCGTCCGATGAATTCTGCCGATGAGGACGATAGGGAACCCGTCGCAGAAAAAACAGCGGCCCGCGGGCCGCTGTCGATGCGGTTGGCGACACGGTGCCCCCGTGCCGCCGGCGCTGCCAAAGTACCATTACTGAATTGCCGCGCGATCAAAAGTCGATCTTGGCGTTCAGGCTGACCATGCGCGGGTCGGCCGGTTTGATGTAGTTGTCGTACTGATATTCCCAGTATTTGCGGTTGGTGAGGTTGCTCACGGCGGCACGCAGGGTCACGTCCTTGCCTGCAACGCGTGTGCGGTAGGTCGCGCCAACGTTGATGAGCGTGTAACCCGAAACCGTCAGCGAGTTCTGCGGGTTGAGCGCCGTGCGGCCGTTGTAGCGGATGTCGCCACCGACCGACAGGCCCGGCACGTACGGGATCTTGTATTCGACGTTGCCCGAGAGCACGAAGCGCGGCGCACCGCCTACGCGGTTGCCGTCGAAACCGCCTGCCGTACGTGCGTACCAGGCGTCGAGCGCCATGGCGCTGGCGCCGAGGGTCCATTGCGGACCGAGCTTCACGGAACCGGCGAGTTCGATACCCTGGTAGACGGACTGACCGTCGGCCACACGCGCATTGGCGCTGTTCGTGTAGACGGCACCGCGCTCGATACGGAAGAGCGCCGCCGTCGTGCTCCACGTCGCCTGCTCGGTCTTCACGCCCACTTCATATTGGCGGCTCTTGAACGGGTTGAGCACGGCGCCCGCGTTGGCGTACGACGAGGCAACCACTTCACCGGCTTCGAGCGCCTCGACGTAGCTCACATAGGCGGTCGTATTCGGCGTGAGCTTGTACATCGCGGCGAGCGTCGGCGTGAAGACGCCGTTCGTCGAATATGTCGACACGCCTTGCGCGTTGGTCTGATCGTAGTTCGTGAAGCGACCACCGGCCAGCACCGAGAAGCGGTCCGTGATCTGCACGGTGTCGGACGCGAAGACAGACTTCTGCTCGATGGCGCTGGAGCGCTGCGCCTGAAGCGGCGTGCCGTCGCCGTGGAACTGGTAGGAGGTGCCCTGATACAGATTGCCCGTGTATTCCGGGCTATAGACGTAGGCGTAGTCGTTCGTCTGATATTGCGAGGCGTAGCCGAACGCCAGCCGGTGGGTCAGCGCACCGGTGCGGACCTTGCCCTCTGCCGTCACTTGCCACGCATGGAACGTATTCACTTCATCGCCCAGATCGTTCTGGCCGCTGAAGTCGCCCGCGCCGTTCAGCAGAGACAGCGTGGCTTCGTTACGGTCGCGCGTCGACTTGTTGTAGGCGAAGTTGGCCGACACCTTCCAGTCCGGATTGATCTGATATTGCAGACCCGTCGTGTAGAACTGCGTGATCGTGTTCAGGTGCGTTGCCTGCGTTTGCAGGTTCGCATTGGACACATTGATCGGGGCCGGCAACTGGTTGCCGGTCAAGCGAAACGTCGAGAGCGACGGCGACGTGCCCGTCGCCCGGCGGTCCTGATACATCGCGCCGAAATTCCAGGTGAGATCGGGCGTGATGCGCGCGTCGAGGGCGACGGAAACCGTATCGCGGTTCAGATTGCCGTCGGTGTACGTGCGGCCTTCCTCGTGCGTGTAATTCAGACGCGCGCCGAACATGTCGTTCGGACCGGCACGACCGCCGAGGTCGACGTGCTCGCGCCAGATCCCTTCGGACTGGTAGCCTACGTCGATGCTCGCGATACGCTCGTCCGTCGGCTTTTTCGTCACGTAGTTCACCACACCGCCGGGGGCGACGAAGCCATACATGAAACCGGACAGACCCTTGAGCAGTTCCACGCGGTCGAATTGTTCGTACGGCATCGTCACGCCATAGGTCATGACGGGCATGCCATCGAGCTTGAAACCCGATTGCCAGTCGACGGGCATGCCGCGCACGTAGATGTAACCCGCCCACGCGTCGAACGCATTACTGCCGTCGGTCACCGAGGCGTCGGTGACGAACACGTCGCCAAGCTTGGCGGGCTGACGTTTTTCCAATTGCTCCTGACTCACCACTGTCGTCGAGAACGGCGTGTCGAGCTGGCTGCGCGAGCCGAGCGCGCCCGCCTGCACCGATTGTTTCAGGTTCTGCGGCGTTTCGCGCAGCGCCGAATCGGTCACCGTGGTGGCCTTGAGCGTGGCCGACGCGGCCGGGGTGCCAGCCTCGGCGGCCGAGGCATTACCGGACGAACCGGCAGTGTCGGCAGCGCTCCCCGATTCGGCGGATGTCTGCGAAAAGGCCGGGGCCGGCGTGGCGGCAAGGGCAGCGAAGGTCAGAAACGCGGCGAGCGCCAGCGGACGTGCAGCAGGACGGCCAGCCACCATGCGGCGGACCCGGTGAGCCGAAGCGGAAGACATGCTTGAAATCCCGTGTATTCAGAAAACTTATTGTTTAATGAGAATCGTTAACGTTCTCATTCGCAAGTTTGGGATATTAGCAAACCCGCACGCACCGTCAACAAATGTTGTCGCTCCCTGACGAGGACAACACAGAAATACAACATTTCGATTCCTTACAAGGCCCGGACATCGCGACGGCGCCAGAACAGGCGAAATCGCTCGCGGGTCCCGAACATCCTTGTTGCTCCTTCACCGGGAAAGGGGCCAAATAGGCTAATATCGCGGCACTGTCGCCTACCGAGCGGCTCATTGAACGGAACGCCGGCCCTCATCCGGGGCGTGCGCGCAAGTGGTATGGAACTCGACGCCATTGATTTGAAAATTCTGCGGGAGCTGCAAGCCGACGCCCGCCTCACCAACGTGGAACTCGCCTCGCGGGTGAGCCTGTCGCCGTCGCCTTGTCTGGCGCGCGTGAAGGCACTTGAGGCAGCGGGGTATATTCGCCAGCGCGTGACATTGCTCGATCCGTCGCGTCTCGGGCTGCATATCAACGTCTTCATCCACGTCACACTGGAAAACCAGAATCGTGACGGTCTGGACGCCTTCGAAACCGCCGTGACCGCCCTGCCCAACGTCATGGAGTGTTACCTGATGTCGGGCGACGCCGACTATCTGCTGCGCGTGATGGTGAGCGACATGGCGGCGTATGAAACGCTCATCACCGACCGCCTCTCCCGCATTCCGGGCATCCGGAATATTCGTTCGAGCTTCGCGCTCAAGCAGGTGATGTACACCACGGCCGTGCCGGTGCCCGGCCCCGACGATCCCGCCACCGGTCATGCCTGAGGCGTCGCCCGCCGACACCGCCACCGGGCAGCCGCCGCACGAGGCGGGCGGCGGCGCCACGCAGCAGATCGCGTTGCACGTGGCGGCCATGCTGTTCGGCGCCTCGGCACTCTTCGGCGAACACATTGCCGCGAGCAGCACAACGATCGTCTTCGGACGCGGATTGTTCTCGTGGCTCGCCCTCACCGCCATGGCGCTCGCCGGTCTGGCTGGCGTGCGTGGCCCGGCACGACTCTCGAGCGGCGTACCGTGGCGCGGCATCTCCGCGGCCGCGGCAGGCCGTCTGATCGTTGCGGGCGTGCTGCTCGCCGTGCACTGGCTCGCCTTCTTTCTCGCGATCAAGGCGGGCGGTGTCGCCGTCGGCACGCTCGGTTTCGCCTGCTTCCCGGCGTTCGTGATTCTGCTGGAATGGCCGCTGCGCCGCGAACGTCCCTCATGGGGCGACATGGGCGTCATCGCGCTCGTTTGTCTGGGGCTCGCGCTTGTGACGCCCGCCTTCGACTGGCAGGCCGGCGCGACGCTCGGTCTGGCATGGGGCGTGTTGTCCGGCGCGATCTACGCCGTCATCGCGCTCTCGAACCGCGTGCTGGGCGCGCAGGCCTCGCCATTACAGGCAAGCTGGTGGCAATGCCTTGGCATTCTCGTCGTGCTCGGCCCGTTCGCCTGGCGCGAGGCGTTCGCGCTGCCTGCCGCGCAATGGGGCTGGCTCGCGTGTCTCGGTATCGTGTGCACGGCGCTCGCCTATACCCTTTTCATTCATGCGCTGCGTAGCGTCAAGGCGAGCCAGGCCGCGGTGGTGATCGCGCTGGAGCCGGTCTATGCCATCGCGTTCGCGTGGGTGCTGTTCGGCACCGCGCCGACACTCAAGATGGCTATCGGCGGCGTATGCATCGTCGGTGCCGTCGCCTGGTCCGGTTCGATGCGCTCACGCCGCCCGGCTCGCTGAGCCTCTGCCGCGAGGCCGGAAACGGTTGGAGCGGGTTTGGAGCGGTTCAAGCGGTTCAAGCGGTTCAAGCGGTTTAAAGCGGTTTAAAGCGGTTCAGAGGAACATGCCGCCCGACGCTTCGACGCGTTGGCCGTTGATCCAACCCGTCTCCTCACTCAGCAGCGCCGCCACGGCGCCGCCGATGTCGTCGGCCTCGCCCACGCGGCCCAGCCCGGTGTTGCCCGCGACCATCTCGTGCACCGCCTGATTGTCCCGCACCGTGCCGCCATTGAAGTCGGTGGCGATAGCGCCCGGAGCAATCGTGTTGGCGCGAATGCCGCGTGCGCCCAGCTCCTTTGCAAGGTAACGCGAGAACACCTCGATACCGCCCTTCATCATCGCGTACGCCGAAGCGTTCGGCAGCGTAAAGCGGGCCAGACCGCTCGAGACGTTCAGAATGCGCCCGCCGTCGGCAATCATCGGCAGCAGGGTTTGCGTGAGGAAGAACGGGCCCTTGAGATGCAGTCTCACCAGATAGTCGAACTCATCTTCCGTCGTCTGCACAATCGACTTGTGCAGACCGGTGCCCGCGTTGTTCACGAGGAAATCGAACGTGTCGCGCTTCCAGGTTTCCTGAAGCAGGCGCTTGACCTGCGCCGCGAACGGGGCGAATTGCGCCGTGTCCGACGCGTCGAGCGGCAGCGCCACGGCGTTCGCGCCCATCCCGACGATATCGGCGACCACGGCCTCGGCTTCGGCGCGCTGGCTGCGATAGGTGAGGATAACGTCGGTGCCACGCTGGGCGACGGCGAGCGCCGAAGCGCGGCCAAGGCCACGGCTGCCACCGGTAATGAGAGCGATCTTGCGGGTCATGGTAATTCTCCTGGGACTCAAGGCATCGGGCAGCACAGGCGGGCGCCGCCCCGTTGAACACATCGGACGGCCGCGCCGGCCGTCTCTCTCGCTTGCCGCGCCAACCAGCGTCGTCGTCGGAGACGGTGCGCTGTGAATGCCGCGGTATGTTCAACATGCTATTGCATCGAATTTCACCAATAAATCCATTGAATTTGATTACACTGATCAAATTCAAATAACAATCGCTCGTCTGCACAGACGGCGCTCTTGCCGCCATGCATCAGCTCGACGCCATGCGCATTTTCGTGCGCGTTACGGAGACCGGCAGCTTCACGCAGGCCGCCGACAGTCTCGGCCTGCCGCGCGCGAGCGTGTCCAACGCCATCAAGCAACTCGAAACGAAACTGGGAACGCGTTTGCTGCATCGGACCACGCGGCGCGTTCAGCTCACGCAGGACGGTCAGGCATGCCTTGAGCGCTGCAAGGATCTGCTCGCCGACATGGAGGAGTGGGAGACGATGTTCGTGGCGCGCGACGAGGCGCTCACGGGACGGCTGCGGGTGGATCTGCCGGCCACGCTCGCGCGCACGACGATCATTCCGCAGTTGCCGTCGTTTCTGGCGCAGCACCCGGCCCTGCGCGTGGAACTCTCGAGTACCGACAGGCGCGTCGATCTCGTTCGCGAAGGATTCGACTGCGTGCTGCGTGTGGGCGCCGTCGCCGACTCGACGCTGATTGCGCGGCCGCTCGGCCACATGCGCCAGATCAACGTGGCGAGCGCCGCGTATCTGAAACGCTACGGCGTACCGCAGACGCTGGAAGATCTGCGCTCGCACCGTCTGATCCACTACACCACGACGCTCGGCACCCGCCCTGCCGGTTGGGAGTACCACGACGGCGAGCGCTATACGCAATGGCCGATGGAGGGCGTGTTGACGGTGAACAACGCCGACGCCTATCAGGCGGCATGCATTGCCGGACTCGGCCTGATTCAGGCGCCTGAAGGCGGCGTGCGGGCGTTGCTCGCGAACGGCACACTGCAAGAAGTCATGCCGGCGTTTCAGGCCGAGCCCCTGGCGGTCTCGCTGCTCTATGCGAACCGCCGTCACCTTCCGCGCCGTGCGCAGGCCTTCATGAACTGGCTCGCCGACTTGCTCACGCCGCGTCTGACGGCATTCGACGAGCGTCCTGCGACACGCCGGTAGACGTGCGGCGGGCGCTGTCACCACGTCGCCGCCGCGCGCCTTCCCCCTCGATGGCCGGACCGGCCTCGATCGCTACAGCCCCTGCTCGACCATCGTCACGAGCCGTTGCCCCAGTGCGTCGACCTGATCGTCGGGCAGATCGCGCAGCGGCCCGTCGATGACGAGCACCGCCAGGCCATGCACGGCAGCCCAGGCCAGATACTCCGCGCCGGGGCGCTGGTGCGCACCGATGATGCCCGCGGCGGCCATGCCGTCGAGGGCGGCGCCGAGCAATTCGAACGGATTCAGGCCGCTCGCGCCCGCCTTGTCCGGTCCGCCCGCCGAACGCACGTTCTCCGACGGTGCAAACGCCGTGCGAAACAGTCCCGGCTGCCGCCGTGCGAAATGCAGATATCCGATACCGACGGCGCGCAGCAAGGCCCGCGAGCGCGCCATGCCATCCGGCAGCGACGCCGCATCGATCATTGCCTGCTCATGCTCGATCGCCATGGCCAGCTCGGCCAACGCCGCCGAGCGCACCGCGTCGAGCAAATCCTGACGGTTCGCGAAGTGCCGGTATGCCGCATTGGGAACGACCCCGGCGCGGCGTGTTGCTTCGCGTAGGATCACTGCGTCCGGCCCGCCGTCGCGCGCCAGCGCGATCCCCGCTTCCAGTAACGCCCTGCGCAGGTCACCGTGACGGTAGGTCGCGCGCGCCGGGCCGGTCGTGGTTTCTTGTTCTGACATTGCTACCCCTTGTGGACAGTGTCCATTATGTCTGCTATTGTTTGTGTACACTGTCCACAAAAGCAAGTCGCCCTGCGTCATGGGTGCGTGGATAGCGTCACATTCGCACCTTGGCTGCCCAGGCACTATGGTGGGTCTATGTACCGAGGTATCGATGACGTAGGACCGATGACACTTCCCTTAACCGGGCGATCCCGACTCCCCTCGCGGTCGCCCTTGTTGCAGACATATCGAGGAGCGCTCCATGCAAGTTCATTCCTATCTGTTTTTCGAAGGCCGTTGCGAAGAAGCGATCGATTTCTATGTGAAGACGCTGGGCGCGAAGCCCGGCATGATGATGCGCTACGGCGACAGCCCGGAAGCGTGTCCCGAAGGCATGCTGCCGCCGGGTAGCGAGAAGAAGATCATGCATACCGAGTTCTACATCGGCGATTCGATGGTGATGGCGTCCGACGGCATGGTGAGCGGTCAGCCGAAGTTCGACGGATTCTCGCTGTCGGTCGATTTCACGGAAGTGGCCGAGGCCGAGAAAGCCTTTCACGCGCTGGCCGAGGGCGGCTCGGTCAACATGCCGCTCGGCGAGACGTTCTTCGCGAAAACGTTCGGCATGGTGAAGGATCGCTTCGGCATGAACTGGATGGTGATCGTGCCGAAGGAAATGCCGAAGGGCTGAGGCGTGCGAGCACGCCGCAACGGCTTCACGGCGGTTGCAGCGCAGCCTTCGGAAGGATGCGGGATCGGAATCGACGGCGGTTTCGATGCCCGCATTTTTGTTCCGCCGTGTGTGCCCGACAAGTTCCTCAAGCCTGTGCTATCGTCGCCGCCATGCCATCCGTCATCTCAATCAAGAATCTGTCGAAGACGTACGCGACAGGGTTCCAGGCGCTCAAGAACATCAACCTGGAAATCCAGCGCGGCGAGATCTTCGCCCTGCTCGGCCCGAACGGCGCCGGCAAAACGACCCTCATCAGCACCATCTGCGGCATCGTGCGTCCGAGTTCGGGCACGGTCACGGTCGACGGTCACGACATCATCACCGACTATCGCGCCGCGCGCGAAGCCATCGGTCTCGTGCCACAGGAGCTGACCACCGACTCCTTCGAATCGGTGTGGGCCACCGTCTCGTTCTCACGCGGCCTGTTCGGCAAGCCAGCGAATCCCGCGTACATCGAAAAGGTGCTGCGTTCGCTGTCGCTCTGGGAGAAGAAGGACAGCCGCATCATGCAACTCTCTGGCGGCATGAAGCGACGCGTGCTGATCGCCAAGGCGCTCTCGCACGAACCGCGCGTGCTGTTTCTCGACGAGCCGACCGCCGGTGTCGACGTCGAACTGCGCCGCGATATGTGGGGTCTCGTGCAATCGTTGCGCGAAACCGGCGTGACGGTGATCCTGACCACGCACTACATCGAAGAAGCCGAGGAGATGGCCGACCGCATCGGCATCATCACCGGCGGCCAGATCACGCTCGTGCAGGAGAAGACCGAGCTGATGCGGCACATGGGCAGCAAGCAACTGTCGTTGCAGCTGGCCGAGCCGATTGCCGCCGTGCCCGACGCGCTCGCCGGCTACGGCGTCACGCTCGGCGAGAACGGCACCGAACTGGTCTTCACCTACGACGCGAATATCGAGCAGACGTCCATCGCCGCGCTGCTGCGCGACATGGAGCGGGCCGGTATTTCGGTGAAGGATCTGCACACGACGCAAAGCTCGCTCGAAGATATTTTCGTCTCGCTCGTGCACAAGAAAGAAGGATGAGCCGCGCCATGAATCTTTACGCCGTCAGGGCGATTTACAACTTCGAGATGGCCCGCACGCGCCGCACGCTGATGCAGAGCATCATCTCACCGGTCATCTCGACCTCGCTGTACTTCGTGGTGTTCGGCGCGGCTATCGGCTCGCGCATTCCGGAGATCGAGGGCGTGCCGTACGGCGCGTTCATCGTGCCGGGCCTCATCATGCTCTCCCTGCTCACGCAGAGTGTGACGAACGCCTCGTTCGGCATCTACTTTCCGCGCTTTACCGGCACGATCTACGAGGTACTCTCGGCCCCCGTGTCGTACATGGAAATCGTGTGCGCGTATGTGGGGGCCGCGGCGACCAAGTCGATCATTCTCGGCGTCATCATGCTGGGCACGGCTGCGCTGTTCGTGCCGTTGCGCATCGAGCATCCGGTCTGGATGATCTTCTTTCTCGTGCTGACCGCGCTCACGTTCAGCCTGCTCGGGTTCATCATCGGGATCTGGGCGGACGGCTTCGAGAAACTGCAACTCGTGCCGCTGCTCATCATCACGCCGCTCACGTTTCTCGGCGGCAGCTTCTACTCGACGAGCATCCTGCCGCCGTTCTGGCGCGCGGTCACACTGTTCAATCCGGTCGTGTATCTCATCAGCGGCTTTCGCTGGAGCTTTTACGGACTGGCGGACGTGAGCGTCGCCGTGAGCCTCGGCATGACGCTGCTGTTCCTCGCGATTTTCCTCGCCATCGTCGCGTGGATGTTCAAGACGGGCTACCGCCTCAAGAGCTGAGGCATCTGCCGGACGGTACGCCCTCCGGCGGATGCGCCGCACCGCCTTGCCTTCATCCTCCCCATCTCAGACCGGCGGCGTCTCGCGAAACGCGGGCAAGGCTTCGGCTTGCGCCGAGAAGTCGGCGATCCCGGGAAACTCGCGGCTGAAATCGATCTCCGGCAGCATGAGTTGATGAAAGCGCCACGACACGGCAATCGTCACACCATGCACGCCGATCCGATCGGGTGTTGCCACGACCGGCACCTGCGCCAGTTCCTTTTCCAGCGCCTGAAAGGCCGCATGCACCTGCGTGCGCACGCGTTGCGTCCATGGTGCGTGACGTTTTTCGCTCGGACGCAATTCGCGCTCGTACACCAGTTGCACCGACTTCTCGCATGCCGCGAGCGCCAGCCCGGTCAGGCGCAGCGAACGCAGATGTGCGGCCGGATCGACCGGCACCAGCCGTTGCGCCGGGTCGACCAGCGATTCCAGATATTGGAGGATGAGCGTGGAGTCCATCAGCACCGTGCCGTCGTCGGCGACGAGCGTCGGCGCCTTCACGACGGGGTTGATCGCGGCGAACTCGTCGAAGGTCCGAAAGACCGACAGGGAACGGTGTTCGAAAGGCAGGCCAAGCAACTTCAGACAAATCGCCGTGCGTCGCACGTACGGGGAATCCAGCATTCCTATCAACTGCATGTCTCGCTCCTTTGCAAGGCGGTGGCCGCCGCACCGGCGGTTCCGCCGATCATACATGACGGGTAGAATGGGTCGCATGGCCGACTCGACAGGGAGAATGTTTCATGAACATCCTGATGGTTCTGACCTCGCACGACCGCCTGGGCGACACGGGCAAGAAGACCGGGTTCTGGCTCGAAGAGTTCGCCTCGCCTTACTACGTGTTCATCGATGAAGGACTTGCCGTCACGCTCGCGTCACCCGCGGGTGGCCAACCGCCGCTCGACCCGAAGAGCGACGAGCCCGACGCGCAAACGGAAGCCACCCGGCGCTTTCGCGACGACGCGGAGGCCAGAACGGCGCTGGCCACCACGCTGAAGCTGGCCGATGTCAATCCCGACGACTACGACGCCGTCTTTTACCCCGGCGGCCACGGCCCGCTCTGGGATCTCGCACAAGACCCGCACTCCATCCGTCTGATCGAAGCATTCGAGCGCGCCGGCAAGCCCATCGGCTTCGTATGCCATGCGCCGGGCGTGCTGCGGCAGGTGCGTGCGGCGAACGGCGAACCGCTCGTGCGCGGGCGTCACGTGACCGGCTTCACCAACGACGAGGAAGCCGCCGTCGGTCTCACCGGCGTGGTGCCGTTCCTCGTCGAAGACGAACTCAAACGGCTGGGCGGACTGTACGAGAAGGCCGGGAACTGGGTGTCGCACGTGGTAGGCGACGGACGCCTCGTCACGGGACAAAACCCGGCGTCGTCGGAAGAAGCTGCGCGCACGGTGCTCGCGATGATGGAGCCGCGCCTGCCATGAGGAAACCCGCAGCATCAGTGGATATCCGGCGCCTCGTTCCTACCGATGCGCTCGCCTTCCAGGCACTGCGCCTCGCGGGCTTGCAGAGGCACCCCGAAGCGTTCGGATCGAGCTACGAGGAAGAAAAGGACTGGCCGCTCGAGCGCGTGCGCGAGTGGCTGACGGCGCGTCCGGATGCGGGCGTCTTCGGCGCCTTCGAAAACGAACGGCTGGTCGGCGTGCTCGGTCTCGGACGCCAGACCCGCCGGAATTTCTCGCACGTGGGCTTTCTGTGGGGAATGTACGTTCAGGCGGACGCCATGGGGCGCGGCATCGGCCGGGCACTGGTCGATGCCGCCCTTGCGCTGGCACGCTCGCAGCCCGGACTTCGCCACATCACCTTGCAGGTCAATGCCGAGAACCGCGCGGCCATTGCGCTGTATCGATCGTTCGGCTTCGTGGAAATCGGACGCGAACCCGATGCCATGCGCGTCGGTAACGGCTTTTGCGACGACATTCGCATGTATCTGCCGATCTCGACACACTGATCGTTCACCGCACGCAAGCGACCCGACGCGCACCCGGGACGAACGCCCGGTCCATCCGGGCGCTATCGAGCGCTGTTCGGGCGCTGTCCGGGCGCATCGAATCTCAGACCGGCTGCATCTCGAACGGACCGAGGTAATCCATCTTGCCCACTTCCACACCCTGCGCACGCAGCAGGTCGTGTGTGGTCGTCACGTGGAAATAGAAGTTCGGCAGCGCGAACTTGAAGAGGTAATCGACGGCGTCCATTGTGGTCTGCTGCGTCCTGAACTTCAGCGTGATCTGGCGCGACTGCGCGCCGTCGAAACGATCTTCCAGAATGCCGGCGATAAACGCCTCGGTGTTCGCGATGCGATCACGCAGTTGATCGAACGTCGTTTCGTCGTCGTCGAACTTCGGCGATTCGACGCCCGTCAGGCGCGCCACCGCAAACTTCGCCGTGTCGCTCACCCGCTGGATCTGCGCGGTGAAATCGAGCATGTCCGGCGCGAGCTTCGCCGTAAGGATCGACACGGGATCCACGGCATTGGCTTCGCAATGGGCGCGAGCCTTCCTGATGTAGTCGGCCATGACGGTCAGGCCGCGCAGATACACGGGAATGGTGGCGCGATAGAGGGAAATCGACATCGGGAAACTCCTCAGGGGTAGCACAGCGCGAAGCGCGCGGGGTCGTGCGAACGATACATGCTATCAGCGCGGAAAAAATCCTGCCGCTCACCGAAGCGATTCCTGGAATACAGGCACGCCGCCCCTCGGCAAGATCCTATCGCGTGGATTTCCATCTCACGCGAAACCGAAGGGAGATACCGGCATGTCAGTCGCATCAGCAACATCGTCGATTGGTCTGATCGGCCATGTATCGCGCAGCCTCAGCGCCGATACGGTCGAGGCATGTACGAAACAAGGCATTCAGTATCAGTTGAACACGCTCTGGGAGCGTATCAAGGACTGGATCCTCGGCACGAACAAGGTCGCTGCCACGAGTGCCATCCACACCATGGCGACGACGGCTTCGGCCGGCAAGCAGGTCGATGCCTTCCTCGAACTCACACAGTACGTCAAACCGGAACACCGCCATCAGCTGAAGTGGTGCACCGGGGAAGGGGCCGCGCCCTATTTCATGATCGGAGACGCTGTCATTCAGGCCGCGCCGGACTGGGCGGGGCGCACGCCGTTGAATCTGAACACGGTCGAGATGGCGCGAATGCTGATATCGACGCATCACAACGAAACGCCACTGCTGTTGAAGTTTCTCCAGATCGAAGCGGCGAGCGCGCATGAGGCTCGCCCGCCAATGGTGAGCGAGGACGAAGACGGCACCATCTACGTCGATATGGAATCGCATTCGGCGTTTCTCAGGGAATCGGCTTCGCTCGTCGACGCGCTGGAGTTCATCGGCATGCACCGTAACGACAACGACTTCGAACGCTCGCACGCGCTCGGATTGCAAGTGGAAGCGGAGTGGTGGGCGATGGGACGCCAACCGGTGGCTCTGGCCACGGGCGGCGTGACGCAGGATGCCGAGACCGTCGGTGGTATGGCGCAGAACGTCATGATCGTGACGACCGATCTCTTTTACGAACGCATGGATCTGACGCGCCGCACGATGGCGGGAAGTGTGGGAGGCTTCTGACGGAGCAGGCCATTTCGCCGCACCGACCGCGACGGCGCGCGCGCCTGGGGCGTCTCGGCGTCGCCAGGATGCGATGAAGACCGGCCGATGCAATAAGACGTTCGGACAGTGGCCCCGGAGCGGCGGCGCGCGGCAGCATGACGGGTCGACATGAAGTCCTGCGTAATGGACAGGTGATATGCTCGACTGGCGTCCAGGGCAGCTTCACGTGCGGTATGTGCCCTGCAAGGGGGCGCAATATCCGACACGCATGCCGATACAGGAGCCGCCATGGGTACCCCGCGCCACATCCCCTCTCCGGCCGAAGCCGCAACGCTCGCCCGCAAGTGGGCCGCCCACTTTGCCAGGCCCACGGCCATCGGCATGACACTCGCCTTCGTCGCCGGTTATGTCGACGTGGTGGGCTTCATTGCCCTCTTCGGGCTGTTTACCGCACACGTGACCGGCAACTTCGTGATGATCGGCGTGCAACTGGTCGCCAGCACACACGTGGGCGTGCTGGCCAAGTTACTGGCGCTGCCGGTGTTCGTGATTTTCGTCGCGGCGGTCAAACTCATCGTGCAGGCGTTCGCGAACCGGGACCGGCGTCCGCTGCGTCTGCTGCTCATCTTGCAAACGCTATTGCTGCTGGGGTTCATGGTGATCGGCATGGCGGCACAACCCATCATCTCGGCAGACGCCCCGCTCGCGATCCTCTCCGGCATGTTCGGCGTGGCCGCGCTGGCGATTCAGAACGCCATCGGCCGGCTCGTGCTCTCCGATCTGGCGCCGACCACCATCATGACAGGCAACACGACACAGATCGTGATCGACATGGTCGAACTGGCGAGCGGCAACTGCGGCGACGGCAATGCCGCGAAGGCGCGCCTGCGCAAGATGCTTCCCGCCCTCGTCGCCTTCGCCGTGGGGGCGGTTTTCGGGGGCTTTGCCTATCACGGCGCAGGCTTCTGGTGCGTACTGCTGCCTGTGGCCCTGCTCGTGGCGCTGGCCACGGCGAACGAATAAGTTTGCCTTGCCGGCTTCGCGCGTCTCGCCGGTCCGTGACGCGAACGCGCGATAATGTTGCGCTTACACGCCCGTCGGTTTCACGTAGGGACGAATCGCCCCTGGCGCATTCGCCACGGGCGTGCACACACTCGTCAAGGAACATCGCAATGAAGCTGGATTCGCAATGGGTGCTCGTCACGGGCGGGGCACGGGGCCTGGGTGCCGCGATTACGCGCGCCGTCGCCCGGGAGGGTGCAGGCGTGGTCATCAATTACCTGCGCAGCGACGCAGCGGCGCGGGAGTTGGCCGATTCGCTGGGCGCGCTTGGACATCGCGCCGTGGCCTTGCAAGCCGACGTCACCGACGAGAAAGCCGTCGCCCGTCTGTTTGCCGAAGCCCGTGAGCGTATCGGCGCACCGATCGTCTCCGTCGTGAACAACGCACTGGCCGATTTCCGGTTCGATGGCGACGCGCGCCCCAAGCTGGCCGACATCCCCTGGTCGCGCTTCGCGCAGCAGCTCGAAGGGGCGGTCAAGGGCGCGCTCAACACCATGCAGGCCGCGCTGCCGGGCATGCGCGAGGCCGGCTTCGGGCGCATCGTAAACGTGGGCACCAACCTGTTTCAGAACCCGGTCGTGCCCTACCACGATTACACAACCGCCAAGGCCGCGCTGCTCTCGCTCACACGCACGGCGGCCAACGATCTCGGGCCGGACGGCATCGCCGTCAACATGGTCTCCGGCGGCCTGTTGCGCGTGACCGACGCCAGTTCGGCAACACCCGAAGCCGTGTTCGATCTGATCGCCGGTCTTACGCCACTGCGCCGGGTCACCACGCCCGACGAGTTCGCCGACGCCGTGCTTTACTTCCTCTCGCCGTGGGCGCGCGCCGTCACGGGGCAGAACCTCATCGTCGACGGTGGGCTGGTGAAGGGCTGAGGGCAGCGCGAACGCGCGTGTCCCTACGCAACGCACTGAACGCGTCCGCGCATTTGCCGGACGCGGTAAAATTGCCACCTTTGTGAGCGCCCGCTTCAGTGTTTGCTCAGGCGAATGCGCGCCGCCCTTCCCGCGCCCCGCCTCCTTCCGGCTCCTTATTTCCAAGCCCCGACTTCAGACAGTGACCACCACTTCCATCGCTTCCACCGACATCCCCAACGCTGACGACACCGCCGATAGCCGGAACGCCATTTACGAAGACCGCCTGTGGCGCGACGATGGCTGGACCGCCAAGGTGATCAAGAACGAGGAGGACGACGGCTGGGCGGTCGCCATGTTCAAGGACGGCGAATCGGAACCCGCCCTCGTGGGGCCATGGACGATGGGGCGCGACAAGAAAAATCCGAAACCGCTCGACGTCAACGCTTTCCACACACTCGTGAAAACGGCTGCCGAGGTGTTACGACGTCACGAGCAGCAACTGCGTGCCCAGTTGCACAAGCGAGTGAGCGTCGACGGGCCCAACGGCGAGATCGACGTCATTCTCGACATCGTGCCCGACGACTACGACCCTTACGCCATGCTCAGCGCCATCGACCGTTTCGGCGAGACCATCGCGTCGGTCAAGGTGCCGCCGTCGTTCAAGCTCTCGCGCAACAGCGCACGCGCCTGGGTAGACAACGACTTCCAACGTCCCCAGTAAGCGCCCGCTAACGCCACGGCATGTCCGGCGCCGCCCCCGCACATCCGATTACCCCCGATACCGGGATAACCGCCCGTCTGGCTGGCTTTCCTGACGCCACCTAAGATGGGCATCGCCGACGACGCCGCCGCGCCGCGTGGCTGCCCCGCTTGCGGGCGCACTGCAGGCGCATCCCGCGAGCGGGCGCTCACCCGCCGCGGCGGCGTCGTCGGCATTCACCTCATTGCCCCGTGCATCCGACGTCAGGAGACCTCATGAAACGCTTTCATATCGCGCTCGCCGTGCGCGATCTCGCCGAGTCCATCGCCGATTACTCCGCCCGCCTCGGCCAACCGCCCTCGGCCGTGGTGCCCGGCGCGTATGCCATGTGGCGCACCGATCTGCTCAACTTCTCGATCAATCAGTCGCCATCGCGCGCCGGCGAGCTGCGGCACGTCGGCTTCGAAGATGACGATGCGCCGGGGTACGCGAGCAGCACGGACTGCAACGGCGTGTTGTGGGAAGCATTCTCCGCCGCTGAGCAGGACCGTCGCATAGTGAGCACTTACGGGGTCGCGGTACGAAACTAAGGACGACAAAAGGGGGACCGTGGTCCCCCCGCCCTCTTTGAGCGCCTCCCCGAGCGCCGCATCCGTGTCAGGCCGGGACTTCGTCCGAATCTTCGGGCACAGCGCCAAAACCTGGCAGCGCACGCTGCCAGCGCTGCGCCACGAACACACCCACGAGCGCCACGCCCCCGCCGATCACGTGGAACATATGCAACTGCTCGCCCAGCAGGACGACTGCAATCGCCGCCGTCATCACGGGCAGCACGTTGATGAACATGCTGCAACGGTTCGGCCCCAGATGTCGAATGCCCTGAATCCACAGAATCGGCAACACGATAGACGCCCCCAACCCCGCGTACAGCACCAGTGGCACCGTCGCCGCATTCAACTGCGCCTGCCCCGCGGGCACCATGGCCAGCATCGGGATCATCGTCACGAGCGCTGCCCAGGCCTGCACGTAAGTCGACTGCGCAGGCGGCACGGCGACATGCCAACGGCGCAGCAACACGCTGTACAGCCCGTACGACGCCGACGCAATCAGCATCAGTATGTCGCCCGGATGCACGCCGCCGTCGAGCAACGTGGACGGATGCCCCTGACCGATCAGATACACCAGCCCCGCGAGCGAGAGCAGCCCGCCGACCAGCATGCCAAGCGTCGGCGGCTCGCGCAGCAGCACGACACTCCACAGCAGCGTGAGCAGCGGCGCGAGCGCCGTGACGATTGCCATGTTGGTCGCGGTCGTGCTGTGCGCGGCGAGGTACGACAGGCTCTGATAAAACGACATGCTCAGAAAACCGAGGAAGGCGAGCCTGGCCAGTTGCGGACGCACGTGGTGCCAGTTGCGCGCCAGCGGGCGGATCACGAAAGGCGTCATCACGGCAAGCGCCAGCACCAGCCGGTAGAACGTGATGGCCGACGGCGCGATGGTCGTGGCAGAGAGTTTGGAGACGATGACATTGCCGGCCCACAACAGCATGGCGCCGAGCGGATACAGGAAGTACCCCATGACGAATTCCCACAGGTTTGACAAAGGAAGCCCTATCGTCAGGGATGCGGCCCAGACCGTCTCACGCTAAAATTCCAGAACCTGTCTTGAAAAGGACATTCTTCTTCCCGCCATGACGCCCGTACGCCGGATCATCGATCCCCGACTGACCGACCATCTTCGCTTCGAGAGCACGCCCATGCCGATGGCGGCGATGGCGGTCGATTACGTGCACAATGAATTCATTGCGTCGCATTCGCACCGACGTGCGCAACTGCTCTACGCCATCGAAGGGGTGATGATTATCGCGTCGGCGTCCGGACGCTGGGTGGTGCCGCCGACGCGCGGTGTCTGGCTCGCGGCCGGTCTGGAGCACACGGTGCGCATGAGCGGCAACGTCAAGATGCGCACCGTGTTCGTCGAACCCGGCATCGAACCGTTGCCCGACAGCAGTTGCGTGGTGGAGATCACGCCGCTCATGCGCGAACTCATCCTCGCGGCAATCGACGTCCCACCCGACTACGCGGCCAACTCACGCGATGCCCGTCTGATGCGTCTGTTGCTCGACGAACTGATCGCTCTGCCCGTATTGCCGCTCTACCTGCCCTGGCCGAGAGACCCGCGTCTCGCACGCATCTGCGACCGGCTGATGCAGGAACCGTGCGACGACGCGACCATCGACGATTGGGCAACGGAAGCGGGGCTTTCGGCAAAGACATTTCAGCGGCGCTTTTCCGGGGAGACAGGACTGACCTTCGGCCGCTGGCGTCAGCAAGCGCGACTGCTGCAAGCGCTGGAAGCCTTGGCACGCGGCGAGAAAATCGTGAACGTCGCGCTCGATCATGGCTATGCGAGCCAGAGCGCGTTCGCGGCCATGTTCAAACGGCATTTCGGCGTACCGCCATCGGCGTTCTATCGATAATGAATCCGTAGACTCCGACGAATATCCGAACGTTGCAAACCTCTCGGGAGACATCAGCATGCATTACCTGCTCACCTACGACCTCGTCGACGACTATCTCGAGCGGCGCGGCCAATACCGCGACGCGCATCTGGCGCTCGCATGGGCGGCGGCCGACCGGGGCGAACTGCTTCTGGCTGGCGCACTGGAGTCGCCGGTCGATGCCGCCGCGCTGCTCTTCGAAGGCGACTCGTCTGCGGCAGCGGAAGCCTTCGCCAAGGCGGATCCGTACGTGGTGAATGGTCTGGTGAAGTCGTGGCGCGTGCGGCCGTGGAAGACGGTCGTCGGGAAGACGGCGAGCACCCCCGTCCGCTAAAGCCACTGGCGACCGGCGGCGGTCTCGAACAAGCGTCGCAATCGGCCCTGACGATTGTGACCATCCCTCAGGAAACCGTCGCGCAAAAACAAAACGCGCTTGGCGATGAAGCCAAGCGCGTTTGTCGACAACCGATTGCGTACCGCGTTTTCCGGAGATTTCCGAGAAACACGCCACTGAATCTGGCGTCCCCTAGGGGATTCGAACCCCTGTACTCACCGTGAAAGGGTGATGTCCTAGGCCTCTAGACGAAGGGGACCTAAAATCTTCGTTTTGGTGGAGGTAAGCGGGATCGAACCGCTGACCTCTTGCATGCCATGCAAGCGCTCTCCCAGCTGAGCTATACCCCCGTACGGCGAAGAAGTGAGACTATAGCGTGCTTTTCATAGCTTGGGAAGCCCCTTCACCAAAATATTTTGGGACAGCCGGATGCCGGAACAGTGACGCAGCGCCCGGCGGGCGCCTCGTTCTCTTCTTCCCCGGCCCATCACCGGGCTCGGCCCCGCTTACTGGCTAAGTCCCCTTGCCTCGATAGGCCACAGCCCCTCGACCCGGCCGTGCCGTACAGCCACGTAACGGTCATACAGATTGACTGTCGGGTCGCAATGTCCGGGCACCAGCAGAATCGGCTCGCCCAGCCACGGCGTGCCGTCGTCGTCCGGCGACGCCAGTTCGAGTACGCCGTGTTCGTCCGACGCCGTACGGTAATGCGGTTTGCCCGCCTGCTGCGACGCCCAGAAACGGGGCAGCCCCGAATCGGTCGCCACGCTCTTGAGGCCCGCGTCGCACACGATGATGCCCTTGCGCGCCGTGCTCATGACGGTCGACGCCAGAAACAGTCCGTGACGGAAGCGCCAGTCGTCGCGCCATTCGAGCGCGCCGTAATGGCCGTCGAGAAACACGTACGACCCCGGCTGGATCTCGGTATAGACACCGCTCTCGATGTCGAACTCCGCCGTGCCCGTACCGCCGCCAGTCACCACGGGGCACGCAATGCCGCGCGCTTCGAGAAAACGCACGTAGGCAGACGCCCGCTCCGCCGCGAGCCGCGCAGTATCGCGACGCTTGCCCCAACCGTCGACATGCTGCGCGCTCCCGTGATACGCCTGCAGGCCACCGAAGCGCAACCCTTCGTAATGGTCGATGGCGTCCACCAACTGGCCTACGGCATCCGTCGAATCGACACCGCACCGGCCCTGCCCCACGTCGACTTCGGGCAGCACCGAGATTCGCACCCCGGCACGCTGTGCCGCTTTGCCCAGCGGCGCCACCTGACGCACGTCGTCCACGCACACCGACAACGCAACACGCGCGGCCATCGCCACGGCCAGTGCCACACGCGCCTGCCCGACGAACTCGTTGCTGATGTGGATGTTGCCGATGCCCGCGTTGACGAACGGAATGGCCTCGGTGATCTTCTGGCAACAGATGCCGACGGCCCCCGCCGCCATCTGCGCGCGCGCAACCGTCACGGACTTGTGCGCCTTCGCATGGGGACGCACGGCAACACCGCGTGCGGCCGCCGCGCTCGCCATGCGCGCCAGGTTCGCCTCGAATGCATCGAGATCGAGCAACAGGGAAGGCGTGGCGATCTGCGTAAGCGAATCGCCCACGCGCGCCACCGGCGGCACCGCGAGGCCACCCGCGGCCGCATTCGAAGACGTCGAAACCGTATTGACTGAGTCTGGCATCACTATCCTTTCAAGGGCATTCGCAAGCGCGTGTCGGCCATCAGGCAACGGCCGCCGGGGGCGACGAGGGCGACGACGACGAGAACGACAAGGGCGGCAGCGCTCGGGCCAGCACACAGGCGACGTGCAGGGCCTGCATGTGTGCACCGTCGTGAATCTGATGTCGGCAACTGGTGCCATCGGCGACCACGATGGCATTTTCGCTACGCTCACGGATCGCCGGCAACAGCGTAAGTTCCGACATGGCCCGCGACGTGTCGTAGTGCTCCGCCTCGTAACCGAAGCTGCCTGCCATGCCGCAACATGACGACTCGATCGATGATACCTTTAGCCCCGGCAGCCAACCAAGCACCGCCGTGACCGGCGAAAATGCGTCGAACGCCTTCTGATGGCAGTGAGCGTGCACGAGCGCTTCGTCCACGCCGTCCGGGAGTGCCTGCCAGGCGATCTCGAAGCGCCCCGCCGCCTTCTCGCGAACCAGAAATTCCTCAAACAAGAACGCGTTATCCGCCAACTTGCGGGCCGCGTCGCCAAAGCCGTAACTCAGCACTTCATCGCGCAACGACAACAGGCATGACGGCTCCAGTCCCACGATGGGCACGCCGCGCTCGACGAACGGCATGACCGCGTCGAGCAGGCGGCGCGCTTCCGCCTTCGCCTCGTCGACCAGCCCGGCGGCCAGGAACGTTCGCCCGCAGCACAGCGCACGCTCTCCGGCACGCCGGTTCAGATGGACCGTATAGCCCGCCGCTTCGAGTACCTGCCTCGCCGCGCGCGCGTTTTCCGGCTCCATGTAGTTGTTGAACGTATCGACGAAGAGCAGCACGTGACGCTCGCCGCGCAGGGCATCGCCCGCGCCCAGCGGCGCCTGACGATCGAGGAACGGTGTCTTCAATGCCGGCACCGAGCGCCCCGGTGCGAGGCCGAGCCAGCGCTTGGCCGCACGGCTTCCCGGCGCCCGCTGCATCACATCCAGCAGCGCGCCCAGTCGACTGGCCCACGGCGCGTAGCGCGGCAGATAGGCGATCAACTTGTCCCGCAGCGACACCCCGTGGCGCTTCGCGCGCGCATGACGCGCTTCGATCTTGAAGCGCGCCATGTCGATGCCCGTCGGACAATCGCGCTTGCAGCCCTTGCACGACACGCACAGATCGAGTGCGGCCTTGACGTCGTCGCTCGCCAGCCCCTCTTCGCCCAATTGACCGGAGACTGCCAGACGCAGCGTGTTCGCGCGCCCGCGCGTGACATGCTGTTCGTCGCGCGTCACACGATAGCTCGGGCACATCGTGCCAGCGTCGAACTTGCGGCAATGCCCATTGTTGTTGCACATCTCGACGGCAGACGCGAGGCCATGCGTGGCGTCGGTGCCGGTGTCCGGCGCGCTCTGCTCGCCGGTCAGCGCGTCGCGCGTCACGTTCCACGCGCTCCAGTCGAGCGCCGGCGTAATGGGTTTCGCGGCGTATCCCGGCGCGAAGCGGAACAGTTCGCGCGTATCCATCTTCGGCGGACGCACCATCTTGTCCGGGTTGAAACGATTCTCCGGATCGAACAGTTGCTTGATCTCGCCGAATGCCGCGTTGATGCGCGGCCCGTACTGCCAGGCCACCCACTCGCCGCGACACAGCCCGTCGCCGTGCTCGCCCGAGTACGCCCCCTTGTATTCGCGCACGAGCGCCGCCGCTTCCTCGGCAATCTCGCGCATCTTCACGGCGCCATCGCGGCGCATGTCCAGAATCGGCCGCACGTGCAGCGTGCCCACACTCGCGTGGGCGTACCATGTGCCTTCCGTACCGTTGCGATGGAACACCTCGGTCAGACGGCGTGTGTACTCCGCCAGATGTTCGAGCGGCACCGCACAGTCTTCGATGAAGGACACCGGCTTGCCGTCGCCCTTCATGCTCATCATGATGTTCAAGCCCGCTTTGCGCACTTCCCACAGCGCCTTTTGCGGGCCGGCCTCGGGCATCTTCACCACGCTGCCAGGCAGGCCGAGATCGCCCATCAGCGCGGCGAGATCTTCGAGTTTCGCGCGCAGTGCCGCAGGATCGTCGCCCGCGAATTCGACCAGCAGAATCGCTTGCGGATCGCCCGTGAGCGCCTTCTCGATCACCGGACGAAACGCCGCGTTGTCCATCGCCAGATCGATCATCGTGCGGTCGACCAGTTCCACCGCCACGGGTCCCAGCTTGACGATGTGCTGCGTGAGATCCATCGCCTGATAGAACGTCGGGAAATTCACCACACCGAGTGTCTTGTGTTTGGGCAGCGGCGCCAGCCTCAGCGTGATCTGACGGCTGTAAGCGAGCGTACCCTCGGAGCCGACCAGCAGATGCGAGAGATTGGCCACGCCATCGTCCGTATAGGCGCGCGGGTTCAGGCAATCGAACAGATCGAGGTTGTAGCCCGCGACGCGGCGCAACACGCGTGGCACACGCTCGCGCATTTCCTGCTGCTCTCGCATGGCGATCTCGTGCACGCTCGCGAGCAGCGCCTTCGTGCGTGCGTCGGCCGGCGGCGTGTGCAGCGAACCGAAGTGCAGCTGCGCACCGTCGGCGAGCACAGCGTCGATGGACAGCACGTTGTGCACCATGTTGCCGTACTCGATGGAGCGCGAACCGCACGAGTTGTTGCCCGCCATGCCGCCGATGGTGCATTGCGCCGCCGTCGATACGTCGACCGGAAACCACAGACCGTGCGGCTTCAGCCAGGCATTGAGGTGATCGAGCACGATCCCCGGCTCGACGGTAACGGTGCGCGCCTCGGCGTCGAACGCCACCACACGGTTCAGCCACTTGCTGTTGTCGATGACGAGCGCTTCTCCGATGGTCTGGCCGCACTGGCTCGTGCCCGCGCCGCGTGCGAGTACCGGCACGTGCTGATCGCGTGCGATGTCGAGGGCGCGAATCAAGTCCTCCTGATCGCGCGGCACGACCACGCCGATGGGGAAGATCTGATAGATCGATGCGTCCGTTGCGTAGCGGCCGCGACTGGCACGATCGAAGAGCACGTCGCCGCGAAGTTCGCGACGCAAGCGCGCCTGCAACGGAGTGAGCGCCACGCCGCCGCGCTGCATCGGCATCAGATGCACGGGCTGGCTGACGAGATTCGGACGATGGGATTCGCGGGCGTTCGATTGGGAATTCATGGCGTGGCTGGCATTTGATCCGGCGGGGTGGAGGCGTCGAAGATGCATCCGGCCGATCGGCAAGACGAGGGCACGATACGCTCTGCGGCAATCACCGGGCCCACCCGGCAGAGATATTGCAGGGCGATGCTGGCCAACGTCGCCGGATCGCCGCCGCCCATGCTGGCGGCGGCGACCGGACAGACGTCAGACCGGCATCGGGTGCTTCACATGCATGCCGTGCATCCGCGGCAGCGGTGACAGCGGTGACAGCGGTGGCATTAGGCGGGCTGACGGGCGTTGCTCGCCTTGGCGGCATCGCCGGCCACCGAGAACTTGCTCTCCGGCTGCATGCGGAAGGCCAGCACCACCCCGACGGCCATCAGAATCATGCTGCCCACGAACGGGAGTTCCCAGTTCCCCGTGCGATCGATGAGGTAGCCGGAGAGCACCGGCGAGATGATCGCCGCGAGCGCCGAACCGGTGTTCATCATGCCGCTGGCCGTGCCCGAGTATTCGGGCGCAACGTCCATGGGAATCGCCCACATCGGACCGATGGTCATTTCGGCAAAGAAGAAGCCGAACGCCAGACAGGCCATCGACACGTAGAGATGGTGCATAAACATCATCGGCACGAGCGAGATCAGCGTGAGCAGCATGCACACCGAGACCATCCAGCTGCGGGCGCGCTTGAGGTTGCCGGTGCGCTCGTAGAGCTTGTCGGTGACGATCCCGCCCAGCGTATCGCCGACCACACCGGCAAAGAACACGCTCGATGCGAACAGCGCCGACTTCTTCAGATCGAGGTCGTAGCTGTGCAGGAAGTATTGCGGAATCCACGACAGGAACAGCCAAAGTGTCCAGCCGTAGCAGAAGTACACGATGGTCACGGGCATCATGCGCCTGAACAGCGGTCCCCACGGCACCGAAGCGCTTTTCGCCTTGAGCGCGGGCAGCACCGCAAGTTCTTCGGTGGTGATGCGCGGGTGATCCTGCGGGCGCTCCGTGAACGTGAGGGCCCACAACCCCACCCAGATCAGACTCACGATACCGCACAGGTAAAACGATTCGCGCCAGCCGTGCGTCGCCATGATGAACACCACCACGGCTGGGGCCACGGCGTTACCGATGCGAGACGCCGCATGCGTGATGCCTTGCGCAAAGCCGCGCTTTTCCTTGGGAATCCAGCGCGACATGGCCGACGTGGCGGCCGGGAACGTCGCCCCTTCGCCCAGACCGAGCATCAGGCGTGCGAGCAACAGCGTGACGAGACCGCCGGCCATGCCGGTCAGGATCGTCGCAACCGCCCACAGCGCGCCGCACACAAGCAGCGTGCGCTTCGCGCCGAAACGGTCGCTGACCCAACCGCCGATGATTTGGAAGACCAGATAGGGATAGGCAAATGCCGAGAAAACGAGACCGATTTCCGTCTTGCTGAGGTTGAACTCTTTGCCGAAGCCGGCTGCGGCCGTGCTGACGTTGACGCGATCGAGGTAGGTGATGAAATACATGACGCATAACATCACCAGCACGACCCTTGTCGCTCTGAAAAGCTTCATTGCATGTCTCCTGAAACATCCTGTGAAGCGCGCCCGCGGCATGCCGGCAACGCAAAGGTGTTGCTGCGTCACGGGCTTTTCTGTCATGAAGCCCTGTGACGCGTGAATGACAATTAAAGCGTTCACATCAGAGGCGTTGCGTGGCGCACACGACAACGCATTACCGCAACAACGCCCCCGTCTCCTAAGGACTACTAACGGCAGTTCAGGCAGCCGCCTTGAGCGAAGGCGTGTCTTTCGCCCGTGCCAGGTAGTCCATGGCCGCGACGACGCCCGAACCGGCGAGCTTCACGCCGGAGATCTGCAAGCCCATTTCGCAGCCCGAGAGCGTGGCCATGAGCGTAAGGTCGTTGCAGTCGCCAAGATGGCCGATACGGAACATCGTGCCGCGGATCTTGCCCAGCGCCTGACCGAGCGACATGTCGAAGCGCTCGTAAATGCGCTTGCGCACTTCATCGGCGTCCACGCCCTGCGGCATCACCACGCCGGTGAGCACCGGGCTGTACACCGCGGGGTCCTGACACTGAATCTCGAGCCCCCACGCGTTCACCGCGCGACGCGTGGCTTCGGCCAGACGCTGGTGACGCGCGAACACGTTATCCAGTCCTTCTTCCAGAATCATGTCGAGCGCTTCCGACAGCCCATACAGCAAGTTCGTGTTCGGCGTGTACGGCCAGTAGCCGTTCTTGTTCGCCTCGATGATTTCCTGCCAGCCCCAGAACGCGCGCGGCAGCTTCGCCTGCTTGCCGGCTTCGAGCGCCTTGGGCGACACCGCATTGAAGCTGATTCCCGGGGGCAGCATGAGACCCTTTTGCGAGCCGGAAACGGTGACGTCCACGCCCCACTCGTCGTGACGGTAGTCGGCCGAGCCGAGGCCCGAAATCGTGTCGACGAGCAGCAGCGCCGGGTGAGCGGCGGCGTCGATGGCGCGGCGCACGGCCGCGATATCCGACGTCACACCGGTGGAAGTTTCGTTATGCACGACACACACGGCCTTGATCGCGTGCGCGGTGTCGGCGCGCAGGCGCGCTTCGATCATGTCCGGCTGCACGCCACGGCGCCAGCCTTCGGTGCCCGGCAGCCCGATGAACTCCGGCTTGAGACCCAGGTTTTCGGCCATCTTCTTCCAGAGCGTCGAAAAGTGCCCGGTCTCGAACATGAGCACGTGGTCTGCCGGCGAGAGCGTGTTCGACAGCGCGGCTTCCCACGCGCCGGTGCCCGAGGCCGGATAGATCACCACCGGCTGTTCGGTCTTGAAAATCTTCTTGATGTCGGCAAGCACCTTACGGCCGAGGGCGCCGAATTCGGGTCCCCGATGATCGATCGTCGGGTAGCTCATGGTGCGCAGAATGCGATCGGGCACCGGGCTCGGGCCCGGGATCTGCAGGAAATGGCGACCCGAGGGATGGAAATCGAGCTTCAACATGAACGTCTCTCTCCTCTTGAAAAATTCGTTTTGAATTTTGCATTCAAAATACTTTAGCAGAGCGGCCGACTTTCGCAAGGGGTGAGAAGCGCTTTCAATACAGTCGTTTACCCTAGCGATACGGATGCCTGATACCGTGCGTTACAATCGCGGCGATGTGCTTTGACGATGGCTTGATGATTTTGAATGCAAAAAATGGATAACACGTCGACGATTGCCGTCCCAGAGATTCCGCGTGTCGAGCGCCTGCGTCTGCACGACACCGTCGTCGAACACCTGCGCCGCCTCATCATCGAGGGGGTGCTCTCTCCCGGCGTCAAACTCAACGAACGCGAGTTGTGCGAGACACTCGGCATTTCGCGCACGCCGTTGCGCGAAGCGTTCAAGGTGCTGGCGGCCGAAGGGCTCATCGAGATCGCGCCGAATCGCGGCGCGAGCGTCGCGCGCATGACGGAGAAGGAAATCCGGGAAATGTTCGAGCTGATGAGCGCGCTCGAAGCTTTCTCCGGCGAGCTGGCGGCCGAGCGCATGACGCCGGTCGAGCTCGCGGAGATCAAGGCGTTGCATTACGCCATGCTCGCGTGCCGCGCGCAGCAGGACCTGCCGGGCTACTACGCACGCAATCAGGCCATTCACGATCGCATCAACGAAGCGGCGCGCAACGGCGCGTTACGTCAGACGTACGTGTCGATCAATCGTCGTCTGATGGCCCTGCGCTTTCGCTCGAACTTCCATGCGGACAAGTGGGACCGCGCCATCGACGAGCATGAGCAGATGATCGATGCGCTCGAGAAGCGCGACGGCAAGCGCCTGGGCGAGATTCTGCGCAAGCACCTGCTGGCCAAGCGCGACGCCGTGCTGCAAATCCATGCCGAACCGGCAGGCAACGCGCCAGGCAATTGAGCACGCGCACAACGTTGACGCCCCACAAAAGACAAACGGCACGCCAGTGCAATCACCGGGCGTGCCGCTTCTGTCATCCTGCCGTCATTCTGCTGCCGTTTTGCCGCCGTCGTGCCGTCGCGCGTTGTTGATCGATGCCTTGCCGACGCTTCAAAGACGCCGTTCCGCCGCTTCCAATGCACGACGTGCCAGCACGGCGGGGGACTCCAGCACTTCTCCGGCCAGACGCGCGACGAGCGATGCCACGTTGCGTCCGTACTGCTTGCCGGAAATGACGTCGGCGGGATCGAGCGCGTAGGCCGCATCCACTTCCACACCCGGCGCAGTCACGGCCGGAAAATCACCGGCGAAACGTGCCACCTGCGGCGTGACGCGCGACGCCATCGACGCGCCCGCCGTACCGCGCATCTCGAAACCCGGCGCCTCGGCATCCGCGTCCGCCCACACCATGCCGTGTTGCGCAGCGAGCGCCGCAAAGTAGTCGAGCGTATCGCGCTTGTCGTCGCTGGAGCGGCAACTGAACGAGAATCCGCCTGCGACCTTGTTGCGCCAGCTGCGAGCGCGCCACATGCCGGTCGTGGCATCCGCGAAGGCTTTGAATACCGCGGCAATGCCGCCGTGGAACGCCGGCGCCCCGAAGATGATGGCGTCGGCGGCGGCCAGACGCGACAGCATGGCTTCGTCGTGCCATTGCCCGTCGACGAGCTGGTGCGGCTCGATACTGAAAAGTTGTGCATGCGCACCGGCGTCGTTGACACCTTGCGCAACGGAATGGGCAATCATGGCGGTAGCGCCGCCCTGCGAGTAATAGACGATTGCGATATTGGACATGGCGTAGTGCTTCCCTATTGGATGTCCGCCCCATGGCACCGCCGGGATCGCGCTTCCCTACGCTTCCTCTGGCTTGTCTGGACATCAGTCAGGACCCAATGATGCCAGTGATAACCCCTAGGGAATAGCCCGCATTCATGGACATGACTGTTCCGCTAAAGATAACAATCGAACGTCTGCAAGACGCTGTCGGTCCGCAAGCGCGAAGCTGACAGGAACAAGGCGCCACGCTGACAGCGAGACGGGACGGACCGGCATGACCGGCGAGCGAAGCGAAATATGGAATCGCGCGGCGCTACGCGCTGATCGACCCGGTAGCTGCGCCACGAGGACCGGAGCGCTCGATTCCCCCTGTCGGGTGCAGGGTGATTATCGGGACATTCACCTCATGAAGCACAGCAGCTTGCGTGCACCTCCCGACACCGTTGCCCGAAGTCGACGTGAATTCGATTCAAGGGGACACGAACGTTACGTTCGACGGATGTTGCCGCCCCCGCCCGGCGCCAATGCCGCATTTGTGACGGCTTCGCTCCGGGAATTCGGCAACTTCAGCGACTTCAGCGACTTCAGCGACTTCAGCGACTTCAGCGACGCGATGGCGCCCCGAGCCGTACCGAGAGCTGGTCGGCCAACTCACGAATCTGGCGTCCGATGCGCTGCCCGGTCTGCGCGTCGATTTCATTGGTCAGAAAACTGACCGCCAGACCGGCGACGGCACGCTCGCCGCTCGCGTCGAACACCGGCGCGCCGAAGCAGATCATCCCTTCACGCATCTGTCCGTTATCGATCGAGTAGCCATCGCGGCGCACCTGCGCCATCTCCTCGGCCAGGGCCGGAAAGGTGCCCACGCTCGCGCGCGTGAGCGGCGCAGGCCAGGCACCGGCGAGCAGATCGGCAGCTTCTCCCGGCGCTAGCGTGGAGAGCATGGCCTTGCCGGTTGCCGTGTACGGCGCGGGCAGGCGCATGCCGATGCGAAACGTGACGCCCAGCGGACGGTTGCCGTTGTGGCAGGCAAGATAGATCACATCGGCGCCATCGAGCACGGACAGCGTCACCGTTTCCTGCGCAAATGCCTGCGACGCCTCCCAGACCGCCCGGAATTCCTCGGTGATATTGGTCTGCGACAAAAATGCGTTCGCCCACCCCATCACATACGACCCCATCGTCATGCCGCCATTGGCATGGCGCTTCACGAGCCGCAGTTTGACGAGCGTGTCGCACAACCCGTGCAGCGTGCTTTTGGGCACGCCGGTCTCGCGCGCCAGATCGGCCAGCGCCACCGGCTCCGACGACGCGGCAATCACATCGAGGATATGGACCGCACGCACCACGGCGGGCGCGGTGGTCTTGAGCGGCTCATCGACATTGGCGCCAGTGGCAGCAGCGAAGGACAGGTTGGCAGGCAGATCGAGTTTGCGCTTTGGCATGAATCGGGAGTCTCGGAAATCTCGGAAATCTCGGAAATCGGCGTCGGTCGGGCCAAATGGACGGTCTCACATGGTGAGACGATGAAACGGGAGTGCGACGCCGCCAGCATGGTACGGGCAAGTCCTTCCCATTCCGCCTTAGGAAAACCCCTTAGTTGCACCGGAAACGTTCAATACGTAGAATCACATTCAATACATAGAATACTGTTCAATAGATGGAACAGCAAGCGACCATCCGAGACACTGGCCTATGCCATTCGCTCGCATGGGGTCCGCGTCCCTTTAAAGGAAACGCCGGCGCGCCCGGCCAATAGCCATGCAACTCAAAGACACCAATCTCTTCAAGACCCTCGCGTGGGTCGACGGTCAATGGATCCCGGCCGACAGCGGCAGGACCTTCGACGTACTCGACCCGGCCACCGGCGAAGTGCTGGCGCAGGTGCCCGAACTCGGCGCGGAGGAAACCACGCGCGCCGTGGCTGCTGCCGAGGTGGCGCAGAAGGCATGGGCCGCACGTACCGGCAAGGACCGTGCGAACGTGCTGCGCCGCTGGTTCGATCTGATGATTGCGAACACCGAAGACCTGGCGTATCTCATGACGCGCGAGCAAGGCAAGCCGCTCGCCGAAGCTCGCGGTGAAATCGCTTACGCGGCGAGCTTCATCGAGTGGTTTGCGGAAGAAGCCAAGCGCGTGGACGGCGACGTGCTCGCCACGCCCGCCGCCGACAAGCGCCTCATCACGATCAAGCAGCCGGTCGGGGTATGCGCCGCGATCACGCCGTGGAACTTCCCCGCCGCGATGATTACGCGCAAGGTCGCACCGGCCCTCGCCGCGGGCTGCGCCATCGTGGTCAAGCCGTCCGAACTCACCCCGCTGTCCGCCTTTGCGCTGGCCGAACTGGCCCAGCGTGCCGGCATCCCGGCGGGCGTGTTCCAGGTGGTGACGGGCGACGCCCGCGCCGTGGGCGGCGTGCTGAGTTCGCACCCGAGCGTTCGCAAGCTCTCTTTCACCGGCTCGACCGGCGTGGGCCGTCTGCTCATGGCGCAGTGCGCGCCGACCGTCAAGCGTCTGTCGCTCGAACTGGGCGGGAATGCACCGTTCATCGTGTTCGACGATGCCGACGTGGACGCCGCCGTCGAAGGCGCCATCGCCGCGAAGTACCGCAACGGCGGCCAGACGTGCGTGTGCGCGAACCGCTTCTACATTCAGGACGGCGTCTACGATGCCTTCGCCGGGAAATTCGCGCAGCGCGTGGCCGAGATGAAGGTCGGCAACGGTCTGGAAGACGGCGTGGTCATCGGCCCGCTGATCGAAGGCAAGGCCGTGGACAAGGTCGTCACGCTGGTCGAAGACGCGAAGTCGCGTGGCGGGCGTGTGCTCGTGGGCGGCGAAGCTCACGCGCTGGGCGGCACCTACTACGCGCCGACCGTGATTGCCGACGCCACCGCGCAAATGCGCATGGCGCGCGAAGAGATCTTCGGCCCGGTTGCCCCGCTCTTTCGCTTCACGCGCGACGAAGACGCCATCGCGCTGGCCAACGACACCGAGTTCGGTCTCGCCGCCTATTTGTATACGCGCGACATCGCGCGGGCATGGCGTACGTCTGAGGCGCTCGAGTACGGCATGGTCGGTCTGAACACCGGCCTGATCTCCAACGAAGTCGCCCCGTTCGGCGGCATCAAGCAATCCGGGGTGGGCCGCGAAGGCTCGCGCTACGGCATCGAGGAATACCTCGAAATGAAGTACCTGTGCCTGCAAGTGTGAGGTAAGGGGCCGGGCCGGGCCCAGTCCGGCAGGCCCGGGCACCGCACCGGGGCATCAGACTCCGCACGACCATAAATCGACATACCCGTCGTAACACCACCAAAGGAAACCAGTATGAAGCGCGTTATCCAGCGCGGCATGAAGCCGCTCGCTCTCGCACTTGCGGCCGGCGCCGCCATCGCCTCGGTTGCCGCCACGGCACACGCCGACGCCAAGCCGATCAAGATCGGCATCGTGACGTTCATGTCCGGCGCCGCTGCCGGTCCCTTCGGCGTGCCCGCGAAGAACGCCGCCGAAGTCACCGCCGCCGAACTCAATGCCGGCAAGGTGCCCGCACCGTATGCGACGAAGGGCTTCGGCGGTGCGCCGATCGAACTCGTTTATATCGACGAAGCCGGCAGCACCAGCAAGCAGGTCAGCGAGTACCGCAACCTGCTCAATCAGGGCGTCGACTACGTGGTCGGCTACACGTCGTCGGGCAATTGCCTGGCGATCGCACCGGTTGCCGAAGAAATGAAGAAGGTCACGCTGTTCTTCGATTGCGGCACGCCGCGCGTGTTCGAAGACGCGAGCTTCAAGTACGTCTTCCGTCCGGTAGCCACGGCCACGATGGACAACGTCGGCGCGGCGCGCTACGTCGCCGAGCGCAAGCCGGATCTCCAGACCTACGCCGGTATCAACCAGAACTACGCATGGGGTCAGGACGCCTGGGCCGACTTCGAAGGCACGCTCAAGGCGCTCAAGCCGAACGCGAAGGCCGTCAGCTCCCAAATGCCGCAACTGGGCGCCGGTCAATACAACGCCGGTATTTCGAGCCTGCTGGCCGCGCATCCGGACGTACTGCATTCGAGCTTCTGGGGCGGCGACCTGGAAGGCCTCGTGGTGCAGGCCGGTCCCCGCGACCTGTTCAAGAAGTCGCTCACGGTGCTCACCGCCGGTGAGACCGCCACGCACGGCAAGACCCGCCTGCCGGACGGTGTGATCATCGGCGCACGCGGCATGTACGGCATGTTCGCGCCGGACAACGCACTGAACCGCTGGCTGCGCACGGCCTACAGCGCCAAGTTCAACGACACCCCGAGCTACCCGTCGTACAAGATGAACCAGAGCATTCTCGCGCTCAAGGCGGCATACGAGAAAGCCCAGGCCGCCAACGGCGGCAAGCAGCCCGCGCCCGAGCAGGTCATCGCGTCGTTCGAGCACCTTGCCTTCGACGCACCGGCGGGCAAGATCGGCCTCACGCTGGGCAAGGGTCACCAGGCGGCCCAGGGCACGGCGTTCGGTGTGGTGAAGAACGTGAACGGCAAGGTCACCGTGACCGACGTCAAGCAATACTCGATTGCCGAGGTCACGCCGCCCGAGGGTGTGAAGTCGGCGGAGTGGATCAAGGGCGGCCTGAAGCACTGAGCCCCCGCGTATTGCGCAGTCAAGGCATCAAGTTCGGGAGGGCGAACGCGTTCGCCCTCCTTGCAATAAAGCGGTACCCGTAACGCCGGCGCGGCGGCTCGCATGCCGCCCGCCGCTTTACGTTCCAAGGAGAATGCGAGATGTCGCAGATCTACGCCGTCCTGGTGGACGGGGTGATGTACGCCGCGTGGCTGTTCCTGGTTGCTCTGGGACTGACCCTCGTCTACGGCGTGCTCAAAATCTTGAACATGGCGCACGGCAGCCTGTACGCGTTGGGCGCGTATGCTGGCGTGACGTTGATCGGCCCCTGGGTTGCTCAGGGCGGCAATCTTTACGTGAGCTATCTGCTGCTCGTGCTCGCGGCCATCGTCGCGGGCGGGGCTATCGGCTTCATCATGGAGCGCGGCATTCTCAAGCGCTTCTACGGGCAGGACCCGGTGGTGCTGCTGCTCGTCACCTATGCGCTCTTTCTCATCATGGAAGACGCCATCAAGCTTGTCTGGGGTGTCGACCCGTACACCGTCTCCGAGCCGTACAGTTTTCTCGGCAACTTCGATCTCGGCGATCTCTCGTACCCGAACTACAACTTCCTGATCGTGGGCGTGGCGCTGGTGGCCGGCATCGGTCTCACGGCGTTCCTGAAGTTCACCCGCAGCGGCCGTCTGCTGCGCGCGGTGATTCACGACCGTGAAGTCAGTCAGGCGATGGGCATCCGCGTGAGCCGCTATTTCGTGGTGACGTTCATGGCCGGTGCCGTGCTCGCCGCGATCGGCGGTGCGCTCACCGCACCGACGGTGTCCGTCGCGCCAGGTATGGGCGTCGAGATCGTGGTGCTGACCTTCGCCGTGGTGGTGATCGGCGGGCTCGGCTCGCTGCCCGGCGCGGCGTTCGGCGCGCTGCTCGTGGGGCTGGTACGCGCGAGTGCCGTGCATTACTGGCCGCAGGGCGAACTCTTCTCCATCTACATCGTCATGGCGCTGGTGCTGGCTGTGCGTCCGAAAGGCATCTTTGCTCCGCTGGAGGCTCGCAAGATATGAGTTCCGCAATCTCCTCCCAACTGCGCACGCCCGGCACGTGGCTCGCGGTTGCCGGTTTCGTCGTCATCGGCGGCGCGGGCCTCGCGCTGCCGCAGTGGCAATTTCTGGTGTCGGTGGCGCTGTCCAAGGGCATCGTTGCCCTGGGTCTCGCGCTGCTGTTGCGCACGGGCCTCGCGTCGTTCGGTCAGGCGCTGTTCTTCGCCGTCGGCGCGTATTGCGTCGGTCTGGGCATGAACGACTACGGCCTGACCGAACTCTTCGCGCTGCTCGCGATTTCAATGCTCGTCAGCGCTGCGCTGGCGTTTGTGCTCGGCTTCCTGCTCGCGCGTTACCGCGACATCTTCTTCGCGATGCTCACGCTGGCCCTGTCGATGATCTGCTACGGCCTGCTGCTCAACAACGTTGAACTCGGCGGCAGCGACGGCTTTAACGTGAACGCCCCCACGCTGGGCAGCAGTGCCGAGCCGTGGCAACTCACGGGCACGAACCTGTTCGCCGTGGGCCTCATCGCGGCCATCGTCTGCGTGATGGGGGTGGCGCTGTACATGCGCTCGACGCCGGGCCGCCTGGGCCCCGCGATCAAGGACAACGAGATTCGCGTCGAGTATCTGGGCACGTCCGCGCGCGCGAACATTCATCTGACTTACGTCATCGCCGGTGCGCTCGCCGGTCTGGGCGGTGCATTGCAGGCGTTCAACATTGGCCACATCGATCCGGACATGGCGTTCTGGACGACCTCCGGCGAGTTCGTTTTCATCGCCGTGCTCTCGGGCACCCGCTTCGCGTTTTCGCCGTTCATCGGCGCGCTGCTCCTGGAAGTCGCGCGAGCCATGGCCTATCGCTACGCGCCGAATACATGGCAGATCGTGATGGGCGCCATCATGCTCGCGATCATCGCATTCCTGCCGGGCGGCCTCACGAGCCTTGGGCTGGGGCGCCGCAAGCCTGCCGCGGCACATCCCGTCACGCAAACCAAGACGGCCACGGACGCGGCATAAGGGGCACGAGATGGCATCGACACACATCATTGAGGCCTCGGGCCTGTACAAGACCTTCGGCAGCGTGACACCCGCGAAGGACATCACCGTCAACATCGACGCGCAAAGCGTGGTCGGTCTGATCGGCACGAACGGCGCCGGCAAGACGACGTTCGTCAACATGCTCACGGGCTACATCAAACCGGATCGCGGCGAGATCGTGTTCCGCGGCAAGCGCATTACGGGTCTCGCGCCGCGCAAGATCACGCGGCTGGGCATCGCACGCTCGTTCCAGATTCCGCAGCTTTTCGGCTCGCAGACCGCGCGCGAGAACATCGAGATCGCGCTGGCGATCTCCGGTCTGTCCGCCGAACTGGCGAACGAGAGTCTGGCGCGTCTGGGCGTGCTGGAGTTTGCCGACATGATTTCCGGCACGTTGCCCGAAGGCGTGCGCAAGCTGCTGGATATCGCGCTCGCCATGGTCTGCAAGCCGGAGGTGTTGCTGCTCGACGAACCGACGTCGGGCGTGGCGGCAGAAGAGAAGTTCGACGTGATGAATCGCGTGCTGGACGCGGCGCGCGCGCTGGGCATCACCGTGCTGTTCGTGGAGCACGACATGGAAATCGTGCGCCGCTACAGCGATCGTGTGCTGGCGTTCTGCGATGGCCGCATTCTGGCCGACGGCACACCGGACAAGGTGCTCGCCGACCCGCAGGTGCGTGAATTGATCATTGGCGAGACGGTGGCGGCGGTGCCGGGCACCGCTCACACGGCAGGCGAGGTAGCCCATGCTTGAAGTCAGAAATCTGAATGTGCGCTTCGGCGCGACGGACATTCTTCGCGGGGTGCAGTTTTCAGTGCCGAAGGGCGCGATCGTCGGCCTGATCGGGCGCAATGGCGCGGGCAAGACCACAACGCTGCGCGCCATCATGGGACTCGTGAAGGCGAGCGGCGGCACGTTGACGTTCGACGGCACCGATCTGATGAAGGCGCCCTCGCACGAGCGCACATCGCTCGGCATCGGCTACGCGCCGGAGGATCGCCGTCTCATCCCGGACATGACCGTCGAAGAGAACCTGTGCGTGCCGGCCTGGGCGCTCAAGGCAACGGACGTGCAAACCCGGCTGGACAAGGTCTACCGCATCATTCCCGAAGCGCGCGAATGGGCGCCGCGGCGCGCCTTGCAATTGTCCGGAGGCCAGCAGAAACTGGTGGCCGTCGGGCGCGCGCTGATGACCAGCTCGCGACTGCTCATGCTCGACGAGCCGTTCGAAGGCGTGGCCCCCGCCCTGTCGAAGCGCATTGCCGAAGTGATCGGCCAGATGCGCGGCGAAGGTCTCGCGGTGATTCTCTCCGGTGCTGACTTGCAGCACGCCGGCGCGGTGCTCGATACCGTCTACCGGATCGATCGCGGCCAGATGGTCGCATAGCTCTCAACACAAGGTTTCAAGAGGAAAACGATCATGAACGCGTTTCGTTTCCAGACGGTCCCCACCGTCGTTGTCGAATTCGGCGCCGCGCGCCGCCTCGGCGCACTGCTGCGCGAACACTTCCCCTGCGGCAAGCGCCTGTGCGTGGTAACGGACGGCTTCCTGCACAAAAGCGGTTTGCTGGCCCCCGCGCTGGCCGATCTGGCCCGGCACGACTGGCAGGTCTCGGTGATCGACGACGTGATCGCCGATCCGCCCGAGCATGTCGTGCTCGAAGCCGCCGAGCGCGCCCGCGCCGCGCACGCCGAGATCGTGCTGGGTCTGGGCGGCGGCTCGTCGATGGACGTGGCCAAGCTGCTCGCCGTGCTGTTGCCGGGCACGCAGTCGATCAAGGAGATGTACGGCGTCAAGAAAGTGACGGGCACGCGCCTGCCGCTGGTGCAGATGCCCACGACGGCCGGCACCGGCTCGGAAGTGACCGCCGTGTCGATCGTGACCACCGGCGAGACGACGAAGATGGGCGTGGTCGCACCGCAACTCTTCGCGGATCTCGCGATTCTCGACGCCGAACTGACGCTCGGCTTGCCGCGCGCGGCCACTGCCGCGACCGGTATCGATGCCATGGTTCACGCCATCGAAGCCTATACGTCGGCGCACCTGAAGAACCCGATCTCCGACATGCTCGCCGTGAAGGCGCTGGAGCTGCTTTCGCGCAATCTGCTGCCGGCCTGCAACGACGGCAACAATCGCGACGCCCGCGAAGCGATGCTCCTCGGCGCCATGTTCGCCGGGCAGTCGTTCACCAATTCGCCCGTGGCCGCCGTGCATGCCCTCGCTTATCCGATTGGCGGCATTTTCCATGTCGCTCACGGGCTGTCCAACGCGCTGGTGCTCTCGCACGTCATGCGCTTCAACGCGCCGGCCGCATGCAAGCTGTACGCCGAACTGGCCGACGTGATCCTGCCGGGCAAGGCCTCGGGCAGCGATGAAGCGAGGACCGACGCACTCATCCGGCATATCGAGTCCATGATCGTTGAGACCGCCATTCCCCGCACCCTGCGCGAGGTCGGCGTCAAGCAGGACGACATTGCGCGCATGGCCAGCGACGCGATGCTCCAGACGCGCCTGCTGGTGAACAACCCGCGCGAAGTCTCGGAGGCCGACGCGTTCGCCATCTATAGCGCTGCGTACTGACCCACGCCAACGCGCCTTGCGCTCAACGGCCCGGTCGACGGTCAATCGTCGCCCGGGCCGTTTCCTTATCGCTTATCATCCCCTTCGGCTCCGGTCCGCTCGGGACACGCTTCCTGTCTGCCCGGGTCCGCATCGCACTGCATCGCTGGAGACACGCCATGAAGAAAACCTTTCCCGACGCCGCGCAAGCCGCCACCCTCATCGACGCCCGCATCCGGGAACTCGCGGACTGGCGCGGCGACATGCTCGCCCGTGTGCGCAAGATCGTGACCGGCGTCTCGCCCGATATCGTGGAGCAATGGAAGTGGCGTGTGCCCGTCTGGTCATGTCACGGCATTCTGTGCACCGGCGAGGCATACCAGCGCGCCGTCAAAATGACATTCCCCAAAGGCGCCTCGCTTCCCGACCCTACAGGCCTCTTTAATGCCAGCCTCGAAGGCAATACGCGCCGCGCGATCGATTTTCACGAAGGCGACGTTATCGATGAAAAAGCCCTGACCAGTCTTATTCGTGCCGCGATCAATGCCAATCAATCCTGATCAAGCAAAAAATTAATTATCCATTTAATTCATACATTCAATTCATCTCGGATTTTCAACGAAATCGGGATAGGCAACACGAACTGAAATCGCCCAAAAAAATCGGATAGAACCCGCTCGATTTTCGAGGGTTCTTCAAAACAAAACCCTTAATTCTACGGCACCAAATCCAACAAAATAATATCTTGAAATTCGAGGGGTCTCGTTTTTTAATATTTTCGATGCACGCATTGAAAACGTGCAAACCGGTTGATATTCTTCAACGCATCGGTGTACGGATTCAAGTTCATACAAGCGGCGACTGGCCGCCCGGCCTCGATACGTAGCTTTCGGTTTATTGCATTGCCACGGCGTGCGAAGCGATTGCCAACGTCAGCAACACCATCCTGTTGTTGTATTCAATTTAAAACTCCGACGCTTTTATGACCCAGGGGCCGACATGGCGATAACGCCATGGTGGCGTCGTACGCGCGTCGGATTTGGTGTCGCTGCAAAACACAGTTGAACGCACAAGCATCGGACCCATTCCCCTGGAGGCCATCATGTCTGCCTTGATGCATTTACTCGAAACCATTCACGACGACTGCAGCGGAATAACCGACTCGCAGAAGCTTTTTCAGCAAATCGATTCATTTTCGAAGCGCATCGGGTTCGAATTTTGCAGTTATGGCTTTCGCCATCATCGCAGTGCTACGCAATCGGAAGTTCGCGTCTTCGACAGTTACCCTGAAGGCTGGATGGCGCACTATGGCAAGTGCGGGTATCTCGACGTCGACCCGACGGTCGCCGTAGGCGCTCACACGGAAAGCCTCGTGTTGTGGCGCGACCCGGCATTGCCCAAGGCCGATGCGCTGTGGCGCGACGCGCATGACTTCGGTCTGAACCACGGCATCGCGCGCTCCAGTTGGGGGCCGCACGGAGAGTTCGGTTTGCTGAGTTTCAGTCGTTCGACCGAATCTCTCACTCCCGTCGAACTGAATTCGTTGCAGGTTGGCATGGGCGTGCTGGCGAACTACACCCATGAATCGATGAGCCGCCTGCTGCGCCCGCAGCGCCCTCCTTTCGACATCACCTTGCTGTCGGTGCGCGAGCGCGAGGTGCTGCTATGGACAGCCGAAGGGAAAACCGCCGATGAAATCGGCGACATCCTCGGGATCTCGACTCGCACGGTCAATTTTCACATTCGCAACTGCCTCGACAAGACAGGCTGCCGGAACAAGGTGCAAAGCGCCATTCGACTCGTGATGTGGCGCTAGCCACCCGCGCCGACGCAAACGCGATAGAAATTGAATGAGCGGGGAGTCCGGCGGCGCGGTGCCTCAGTTGGCCGAGGCATTGCCCGACAAGCCGAGCGCCGACCGGGTGGTCGCGTCGATGTCGATGCGGTAAGCCGCTACCAGCCGGCCGTCGATACGATACGCCGCACCGAGCTTGTGGGTCGGCACGCCAATGCGCACGAACAGGCGCGCCAGGCTCACGAACGTGACGCCGATCAGCCGGCGCGCGCCCAGCGAACTTGCGGTGAACACCGCGGCACGCAGCAGTTCACGCGCCCCCTGCAGGGATTGCTGCCCCGGTGCGCCGTCGTGCAGGGCCCGATCGGCCTGGGGTGCCTCCCATGCAAACCGGGAGAGTTCCCAGACGGGTGTGGGAGGTGTCGAGGACGTCTGCGACGTTGCGGACGTTGCGCACGTCTGGGACGTGTGGCACGTGAGGGACGCGCCGTGGGCGTAGGCGCCCTCCCCCATGTCGAAACCGTCTCCCATGTGGATCGCAGCAGGAAGATCGTCTACGAGATGGGGAAAATGATCGCCGAGCAAACAGCGGTGCGTCGCCGGCAACAAGCGCGCGCACCCGATAATGGCGTCCTCATGGCGAAGCGTGACGTAGATCGTATCGTCGCGATCGTACTCATTGGACTCCTCACCGTCCGGCGACATCCCGTACTGGGACGACGTTTTCATTTCCCACCCCAGTTTTTGCACAAAAACGCGATGGCGAAAGCGCGCAATTTCGCCTCGTGCAGAAGGGATCAGTTGAGCACCGCGCATGACATCGACCCGCATTCCAAACCTCCATCGTTAGTAGATGGAGGCAGATTAGCGACGCCGAAATGCAGCGAAAACTGTCAAGGTTAACAGGTACCCAAACGTCAACGCAACGCGCGAAGGATGCGCCTTCAATAATCACTCATCTGTCGCGCCGACAGCGATTCAATGTGTGAATTCGGCGTTTTCACGGTTTTTCGAGAGATTCACCGGCACAAAAAAGCCACGGCGCGAACGCCGTGGCGAATGCTGGTGAATCGACTTGGGGAGCGGCAATCGACGACCGGTCGAACAGCCACAGGTCCAAGCCGTCAACCGTTCAAGGGCGTAAGGGCGGCAGCCTTGGCAAAAGCCCCGTGACCCGGGCCCACTCCTGGGTTGCTGAGCACGCAGCCGGACAGGGTAATGGTGTCCCACCCCATCTGACGGCCGTAGTTCGAGCCGCACCCGGCTTGCGACGATGCCCAATAGAAGAAGCTCTCCGGCCTCACCCCTCGCGAATAGACCTTCCTCAATACCGCGATTTCGGCGTCGCCAATACCGCGACCAACGCTATTGGCCCAACTGATGGCCTGCTGAATGCTAAGCCCCGGCACGTCCCAGATAATGAACTGGAAGACGTTGCTCACCACCACCGTATAGGACTTCGACGTACCTCTGCTGTCTTTTACGGTAATGGTTGCGGTGCCGTTTCTTTCGCCGACAACCTTGCCTTGCGCATTGACCGACGCAACGGATGGCTTGCTCGAGGTGTAGGTATACGGCGGCACACCGCCCGTGGCGGCACGGGTCTGCGCATTTCCGGGGGCGTCCTCTCCGGTCTTCGGCCAGCCCGTCTTGATCGCCAGACCGTTCAACACCATCTGCGTATCCGGCAACGTGAAGTCCGGAATCACTTCCATCTTCACCGTCAGTTCGGGGAACGGGATGGCGTTCGCCTCGTTGCTGCTGCCGTCGAACGTCACCTTCATCTCCACCCTCAGGTTCGACCCGTTGCGCAACGCCTCAAGGCGCGCTCGCGGAAGCGCCCTGTTGATCCCGGCGTCGACTTCCGCGGCAGTGACACCCACGCCCTCCGCCAGCACGATCGTATCGCTCGCGCCGCTCGCCAGCGTGCCATGGCACCGCAACCAGAATTTCTGGTCAGCGGCGATCGCCGGCCACTGTTTGACCGTGACCGCGGCGTTGCCGGTGAAGCTCGACAGTTTGAGCTGGCCGTTGGCCGCTTGCGGAATGACAGGCGTCGGCAGGTCTCCCGCCGCGAAGTCGTTGATGGTCAAATCGAGAATCCCGGACGCGGTCGTCTGACCGTTGCGAGTGACCGTGTAATAGACGGGCAGGGTCTTGCCGATGTAGGGCAGCACCTTGTCCGCGTCTACGGGTATGTCAACGGTGCCGCTCGCATCTCCCGCCACCGTATCGAACGACGCGTCGCCATCCCACACGAGCTGGATCGAGTCGGTTGCCTGCATGTCCTCATAGGTCACGCGAACCGTGACACCGTCGATCGCATCGATCGCGTCGAGCTCCCCGTCCTGTGCTTCGGTCACTTCCGGCGCAAACAGGTCCAGACCGTCCGAGAACCGGAGCGTGCGAACGCGGAACACCACGGCGTCGGCCTCGTTCGGGCTGCCATCGAACGTCACCTTGACCTCAAGCGTGAAGTTCGAGCCGTCCTGCAGCTTTTCCAAATCTACGCGGCGCAGCGTCCGGTTGAGTGGCTTGCCCGCTTCCTCGGCGGTAACGACATGCCCGCTCTCCAAGGTGATCGTGATTCGGCTGCCGCTGATTTGCGTCCCATGCAAACGCCACCAGATGCGCTGGCCTTGCGCCATGAGCGGCCACGCCGGCTGCCGTGCCGTGGCGTCTCCCGCGAAATTGGACAGATTGAGTACGCCGCCCTTTTGCTCGACGACCGTCGCGAGCGGCAGATTGCCCGGCAGGAAATTCTCGACCACGAGATCGAGCACCGGCGACTCGACGTCGATGCCTTTGCGCGTAACCACAAACGACACCGGCACGGTACGTCCGAGGCACATCGCGACCTTGTCCGGTGGCACGGTAAACGTCACCGTCCCCGACGGATCGCCCGGCACGGCGGGGAAGCTCGTGTCGCCGTCCCAACTCAGCTGAATCGAATCTTCCGGCGACATGTCTTCATAGGTGACGCTCACGGTAGCGCCCTGTTTCGCATCCACGGGTTTGAGCACGTTGCCCGTGGCTTCGAGCACCTCGGGCGCACTGAGGCCGGGTAACGGCAGTGCAACGCGCAGGTTCAGCACTTCGGACTTGAATACCCGATTGCCGCGCGTGATCGTATAGCGCACGGGCACGATTTCTCCGTGCCAACGGTCGATCACATCCTTTTCCACGCGGAATGGATAGTCCATTGGCGTGACGATGCCGATACTGTCGTGGTACTCGCGGCTGCCTTCTCCCCAGTAAAGATCGATTTCGTCGCCGGGGCGCATGTCGCGGAATTCCGGCACGACCGTCGTCGCGCCGCGCAGATACGCATCTTCCGGCAGGAAATCGCCGTCGGCCTCTTCCACGTGCGGGGCGGGCCAGATTTCCGCTTCGTGAATCTCGATGAGCAGTTCCTTCGACGTCTGTTCGCCGTCGGCGTTGGTCACCGTGTAATACACCGCGACCATCCGGTTGTTCAGCGCGAGAATCTTGTCCCTGGGCACGTACATGTTGACGGGGTTACCCACCATGTTGTCGGTGATCGCAAAGGACTGGATATGCTCGCCGGCGGTATTTTCTCCGAACCGGATCTTCACCACATCGTTGCGCGCCATCCCTTCGTATGGCGCGACCCGCACTGTCGCATCGATTTCCAGTTCGCTCGGATCGAGGATGCCGTCGACCGCTTCCACCACAATCGGCGCGGGCAGCGTAGTCTCCAGCGGCAGCACCACGAACGTCTTCGCCATCGATCCGGTCTTGCCGCCCGAGGCATGCGTGACTTCGTACAGCACGTTGACGGTATCGCCGCCCATCGCGTTGATTTCGATGACGTTCCGGTCGGCTACCACGACGATATCGCCCACCGCCGTCACCTGTTCGGTACCGGTCTGCTGGCCGCCCTCCGAAGTGCCGAGCCAGAACCAGGTGACGCTGTCACCTACCGCCATATCGGGCCAGGCCGGAATCGTCACTCTGGCGCCGGCGGGCACGAAGATCGGATTCAGCTCGCCGTTCACTTCCCCTTCGACCAGCGGCGCCGGCAAGGCGTCGGCCTTGAACACGGTCAGCGTCAGTGTGGACGACTCCCTGAGGCTCGTTCCGGACTGCACCGTGTACATCACGTTCACCGTACCGCCACCCAGCGGCCCGATCTTGCTGTACGGCACCGTGAAGCGAAGCGGCTCGCCCACGTTCTCGCGACTGATTTCGATGATGTCGAAGTACGTCACCGGATCACCGCCCTGCGTGGTTCCCTCCCACCGCAAACGCAAAAGATCGCCCAACGCCAGATTCGGCCACGGTTCGACGTCGACCGTGGCGCCATTGGGCACGTCTGCGGGGTCCAGCGTCGCGTCGTCGGACGCTTCGAGCACGCGCGGCGCGGGCAGCAAGACCGCCGTGCCCTCGACGGCGAAATTCGAGCGATACGAGCGTCCCTTGTGCACGCCGCCCGCGGTGCTTACCCGGTAGTACAACGACCCTTGTCCGGGCACGATCTGCGCGAGCGTCGCATTCGGCAGATCGAACGACAGAATCACGCCGCCGCCGAGCGTTTGCGACGCCGTATAAGTGACCTCCAGCCCTTCGTACGATCGGCCTTCGAAGACGAGTATCACGCCATCGCCCTGCTCCATGTCACCATTTTTCATGATGATCACTTGCGCATCGGCGCCGTCGAGCAAGTCGTAATCGAGCACGTCGTTGCTGACTTCCACGACAGCGGGCGGGTCATAGATCGCGTCGCCCATTTCGACTTCGATGAATGAAGACAGCGCCCGCCCTGACCAGTTACTCACGGTGTCGCGGATTTCGTACGTCACGGCGACCGCCTCGCCATCGCCTCCCGCCTCGATCACTGCTGCGGGCACCATCAGGATCAGCGGTTTGTCAACCTGCGATTCGTCGATGGGCGGCACTTCCCACGTCGCGGCGCCCCAGAACAGCTTGAGCCGGTCGCCGGCCGTCATGTTGAGCCACGGCGGAATCTCCACGCGGATGCCCTCCGGGGGAACGGCATCGATCGGCCCGGGGGGCAGAATCGCCTTCTCCAGCCCTTCGTTGACCGGCCACGTCGACTGATCGGGATCGTCACCGCCGGGCACCGAGAGTTTCACGAGCACAGACGTAATCGGCGACGGTGCCGGCGCGGGGTCGCCGAACGACGAGATGCGCTCGTACCAGACGTCCACGATGCCGTCGCCCACGTCGATGACATCCTTTACCGGCACCTTCATCTGAAAGTTCGGGTCGTTGGGAGACTCCACGATCATCAGATCGACAATGTGACCGACGCGCCCCCAGTACAACCGCAAGGTATCCCCCTTGAGCATCAGCGGGTTCCATGGCACCAGCACGTCGAGATAGCCTTCGAGATCCGCGTAGACCTCCTGTTTCCGGATACCGCCGTTGGCCTCGGCCAAAGGCACCTGCGGTGCCTGGAGCACCAGGGTTTCCTCGAGTTTGTCCGGCGCTCTGAGGAAGAAACTGTCGCGTGTATTCATGACCGACCTCCGGTTTGCAGCACGATTGCTGCGGGTGGAATCCGGCCCCTGACCGTGCGATCGGAGACCGGGAGAAACGCAGACACGGGGTCTCCATCTCGCCACCGCAACCGTCGCCCGGCAACTGTCAACGTTGACAGTTTTCCGTCGCGAATCCGGGCGCGACACTCTGCAAACCATTCGCCCACACCGTGGAGGTTCATCATGAGCGTCAAGCGTAAGGCCCTGCTTCGCACCGATAATGCCCCGGCTCGTCAGAGCACGCGCTCCCCCACCCGCGAGGGTCGCGTTGCCCCGGATCCCGCCGACATCGATGAGACCGTCGTGGTCGCCAACCCCGCCGACTTCCCGCCCGACGCGGCCCCGTACAACCTGATCAGATCGGATACGTTGACGCAACCGCTTCTGTTCAAGGGACCGATAACGGCCGCCATGTATCCCAGGTGTCTGTTTCGCGTCTACTACGACGGCGGTCTGGACACCGCGGAACACGAGATGCAACCCGCTGATTTCGAGAACGGCTACATCTCCATGACGCTCGCGCCCGAGGTCTACGCCCGCGAAGACGGCATGCATACCTTCAAGTGGGACTGGAAGTCCGATACCGAAACCAACTTTACAGACCCTTCCGATGTCACCTTCTTCACCATCGACCGGCAGAAGCCGGGAGTGCCTATGCTGGGAGACATCGAGTTTCCCGACGATGTGCATGAGAATGGCCTGACGGATGCGCGCCTCACCGAGCTGGGCAACAAGCTTCCCGGCGAAGTGCCCAGCTATACGGACCGGATTCACGGCGACACGGCGGTGGGCATTGTGCGCAATATCGCCGGTGACGAAGAACGAACGGCGCCCTTTCAAATTCCCTACATGCAGGCGGGTGAACCGGTCGTGCTTGAATTCACGCGCGAGATGCTCGCGCGGCTTGGCGACGGGTTGCTGACTTTCACGTACATCGTGACGGACCTCGCGGGCAATGTGAGCGACGAATCCGAGCCGGTCGTCATCGACGTCTTCCTGAAGCCTGGCATTCCGGATCTCGATCCGCCGCTCGTACCGCTCTACGACGACGATGCCCCAACCCCGCCCGATATCAAGCTCATTGACGAAGTCGATGCACGCACGCCCGTCGAAGTGCACATCCCCGGGCATCCCGAACTGGCGACCGGCGACGTGTTCGTCGTATGGTGGGGAACCCGCGAGCAGCCTCCGGTCATCTTTACAGGCGACGACGCGAGTGCGCCCGTGATCCTGCAAATCAAGATTCCGTACGGCGAGGTCTCAGGCGAATGGGCAGACGCCGCCCAGGACGCGGATGGCTTCGCAACCATTCCGGTCAACTACGTCGTCTTCCGCGCCAACAAGGAAGTCGGGCGTCCGCCGGCGCCTCATAACGTGGTGGTCAATCTGAGTCAGGCTGGTGGTGTCGACCCCGATCCCGAAACTCCCGAAAACGAAGCGCTGGGATTCCCGTACGTACACCATTCCCAGTGGAACAGCGACCGGATCAATTACATCCCCGACGCATCGCTTCAGGAAGACCACGAGTTCTTTGTGCCGTGGTTCGCACGCAATCCCGACGGCACCCCGTCAGGCGACGATGCCTTCCGGGGAGGCGACGATGTCATCGTCATGTACAACGGTGAGGTATTCGATGAACGTCCCGTATCGGGGTCGGACGTAAGCGCCAAACAGGACCTGAAGTTTGTGTTGCCGTGGGAAGTGGTCAAAGCTGCGGGCAGCGGGATCAAACCGATCCAATATCTCGCAATACGGTATTTTGACGACAATCGCAGGGAAAACACGTCCGTTTCGCCGCCAGCCGACGTCGAGGTCGAGGACAGCAGCGACATTCCGGGCGGCCCAGACGGTCTGTTGCCTGCCCGCTTCGTTGCCGACATCGTACGCTGGAGCGAAGTCTCGGTAGTGGGGCACGCCCCGCTGACTGTCAAAGCTTATGAAGGGATGCGAGTGGGCGACAAGGTGCGGGTCCATGTCACCGCCGACGAATTCTTTCCGAATGATCAAACCTACGGCGATCCGTACCCAAGAGCCGAATGGGGAGGCGACCAGAACAAGCATCCGCATCCGGTGTACCCGCACGAGATCGTCGTCACAGACGACAATATCGATACCGACCTTACGTTCGGGTGGCCGCAGGAGCTCGTCCACTGGACCTATATTTACGGAATGGCGCGTATTACCTATTCCGTTACGAGGCCCGATGGCAAGCGAGCCGATGCACGTGCCGGGGCCGATCAGCGCACGGACGTGTCGCAGGCCGGGCAGCCCGAGCCCGACTCGTACGGCCTCACGGCGCCCCGGATCACATTCTCCGAAGCGAACCGGACAGGCGCCAGGAATTCGCCGCAACGGATGGCGGCGCTCAACGACTTCGCCAGCCAGTTCCGGACCAGCCGGCAGGCGCGCGCACATTTGCGCCAGCGCCGGATGCAGGCCGGAAAGGTCAAACACGCGGCTGTCGCTGCGCGCGACGACAACCTCACGCCGATTCAGGCGAAGCTCCGTGAGATTGCCATGCGCCCGATCCCAAAGACCAAACGAAACGAGTAACATCTGGTGAAACAAAGTGCGCAGTGCAACGCGGGTTATGCGTGCCTGCGCACCCCATCCACCATTCCCACAACGCCAGGGCGCCTGTCGCCCTGGCACTTTCTATGGTCAAGTTTCTGCTCGGCGGGACCGCCGGCTTCGATACGGATACGTTCGCCCTCGTTTCCCGGCACGACAGCACGCAAAGCGTGCCACTCGGCGCCGCCGCCGGCCGCTGTCTGCAGGTGCTGCTCGAAGCCGACGGCGAAATCGTCACCAAGAAAACACTGCTCGCCCAGGGCTGGGAACAGTACGGCGCCGTCGTCTCCGAGAACAACCTCAGCCAGGCCATCGTTCGCATTCGCAAAGCGCTGGTACAACTCGGAGCCGACCCCGCCGTGTTGATCACCTTGCCGCGCATTGGCTATCGCATTACAGGCGTAGAGCGCGTGTCCGCCCATAACTCCGGACAATGGACAACGCCCTCCGGCATCGTTTCCGAAACCGGAACACACGTCGAAGACGAGGAAATCACCCAAAAATCAACGCCGTCCGAGGAAATTTCTACGCGGGAAACGGAAGCCCTCGATGGGATCGACAAGGCGGCGCCGCGCAAGGCGGTGCGTCTCGATGCAGCGGTCTTTGCGTGGATCGCCGCCGCGGCGCTGAGCACCGGCATCGCGTTGTGGGTCATCCCGAAGATTCACGGCGACCTGCGCTCGAACGCCCCCGAAGTTCGATGGGAAGCGCGCGATGCCAGCCCCGGCAACCGTGTGTTCGTGCCACCCGAACTGAAACAGGTCAAGTCCTTTATCGACGAGCGGCTCGACAGGCTTGCCCGCACGCCGCCGACATCCGTCGACGACCATGCGAAGCGCCTCGTGTATCTGAACGGTTCGCAAAGCAATGAAGTGGCCAGCTACTTTCTGTGCCTTCGCCCCATCACGCAACCGGATCCCGGCTGCGTGTCGTATCTGCTGATCGATCATCTTTCGCCATGAGTTTTTCCGCCGCTTCCGCCCCCCTCCCGCGTCGATTTGTCCGGCGAATTTCGCGCCGCGCGCTGTGGCTCGGCGTGACCGCCGCCGTCGTCGTCCCCTGGCTTGCCGCTTGGCCGCTTGTGCCGGACAGGCGCATCGACTGGCAATGCCTGTCGGATATCGAATTCGACACGGTGACACCGCACGGCAAGTTCGTGCAGGTTACCGGCACGATGGCGTCGGACTACTCGCACAATGGCACGGGAACGGCGCGTTTTTCCGGCCGCATACGTCAGGTCGACACCGTGAATGTAGTCCATCGCATGGCCGAATTCGACTATGTGGCGCTCGACAGCATGGTGCGCGTGAACACCATACGTGCGAGCCGGCTTGCCACCGACGATGCGCCGGACGACCTCGTCTTCCAGTATGTCTACGGTGGTTTCCGCCCCGGGCATACCGACTATTTTCAGGCGATGCGCACTGGCGCTGGCATGAGCGTCGGCTTCAACCAGCAGCCTCGCGTGTTCTGCGCAGCGCCGCCTGGCGCTCGGGCCGCAGGCGCGCGATGAATCGGGGCAATTGTCGAACTCGCAAAAAAGCCTGACAGCGGCAAGGCTGTCAGGCCAAGGTGCACCTGCGGTGCACGAAGTGGGGCGGTCATATGCACCACACCCCTTCGGAGATTCTTAGAGCCGGTTTACGATCTCCTGAGCAGCAGTGCCAAAAAGGCGAGATGGACAAACTGCAAGCTGGTGTTGAGCAAACGCTCACAGTTCTTCCATAAGCGCCGGTTCTTCTCCAGCCAGGCGAAACTGCGCTCGACGACCCAACGCTGCGGCAGGACCTTGAAAGTATGCAGTTCGCTGCGTTTGGCGATCTGCACCGTGACCCGCTCGCCCAAGATCTCGCGCACGCCCTGCGCGAAGGGTTCGCCCACGTAACCGCCATCGACCAGCACACTTTGCACCTGTCCCAAGCGAGGCTTGCCGTGCTCGAACGCCAGCAACGCTCCTTTGCGATCGTTCACCTCGGCAGTGGTTACCGCCACGGCGTGCGGTAAGCCCTGCGTGTCTACGGCAATATGACGCTTGATGCCCGACACCTTCTTGCCCGCGTCATAACCCTTATGCGCTGCCGTGTCAGTGTTCTTCACGCTCTGCGCGTCCACGATCAAGAACGTCGTGCTGGCGCTGCGTCCCTGTCTTGTGCGCGCCGCGCCAACCTGATTTTTTGAGTGCCTGCTCCAGCACGCTCACGCCGTGCTGGTCAGGCTGACTCCATTTGCTGAAATACGCGTAGACGGTTTGCCACTTGGGAAACTCGCTGGGCAAGAAGCGCCATTGGCAACCGGTACGCAACAGATACAGCACCGCGCAAAACACCTCGTACAAGTCCACCGTCGTGGGCTTCGTGCGCCGGCGCACGCTGCGCAACAGCGGCTCGATCTCCGAGAACTTCTCTCGGCTTATGTCACTCGCGTATTTCTTTCTCGTCATCCTCGAATTATCAGGGATGACCAGAAGATCGCAAACACGTTCTTAGAAGCGGTAGCGCACCCCCACATTGACGCCCCACGGTTTATCCAGCCGCTTGCCGAGCGAATAGCTCGCGTCGGCGTAGGCCTGGAGATTCTTCGTCATCTGCGCGGCCAGACCCGCACCGACTTCGACGCGCGTGCCCGAGATATCCTGCTGCAATTCGATGCCGTTCACGCGCACCGAGTTGCTGCGCACGAACTCTTGGGTGAGCGCGAGCTTGCCGTAAGGCTGGAACGTGCCTTTCGCGGTCTCGAACGTCTTGCCGAAATGCATGCCGATTGTGCCCAGCAGCGACTTCGTGCTGCTCGTCTTGGCATGCATGCCGTTATCCAGCGTGAAATCCGAGCCGTTGGCCCACATGCCCGTCACTTGCCCGAACGGTTCGATGAACCAGCGGTTGCCGAACTCGATCTTGCGGCCGACTTCCGCCGAGAGACCCACGCCATGATTGACGAAGTCGCCCTTGCTGCGCATGCCGTCGCTCATGCGCACATCCAGTTCCGAGCCAAAGCGGTTGTACTTGAGCACACCGTCGAAGTAGTAGCCGTTGTTGCCTAGCCAGGTCGCGTAAGCGCCCACCGTGTGGCTGTCGATCGTGCCACGCGAACCGTTATTGAATTTCAACTGGCTCGTGCTGGTACCGAACATGCCGCCGACGAGCCAGCGGCCCGCATCGTTTTGCGCAACGACCCTGTCGCTACCGCCGACCACCCCCCATTGATTCTGGTTGTAGCCGGAACCCGCCGAAGGACGCGCGTTGTACTTGCCGCCGAATACGCGCGCCCAGGTACCCCCTTTCTCGCCGTCGCCCAGACGCACTTCGCCCAGTCGCGTGCGCAGCACCGTGTGCTCGCCGAGCCACGCCGTCGGCAGCGCGCTGTGCACGTTCACCACCGCGTCGGTACCCGGCGTAATCTCTTCGGTTTTCTCCAGATACCACGATTGCTCGCCCCCGGCCTCGCCGCTGGACTTCAGTTCGTAGGAATACACACCAGCATCGACCTTGCCGCCCACGAGCGAGAACTTGCCGTCGCCACCGCCCTGCTCGACCAGAAGCTGCGTCTGGACGCCGCCTTCCGTCCCCGTATTCCTGACGTGCAACTGGTGCTCGCCGGTGGCGTTCTCCACGTCGAGCAGGTCGGCGCCGCCCAGTTGCAGATCGGCTTGCATCTGGAAGGTGCCGTTGCCGGACAGGTCAGCGACGTCGAGCGTATGGAACGTGCCGTCGGCCGCCGTGCCGTGAATGTCGATCAGGCCGCCGTCCATCGTGATCCGGGCCATTTCCTGGTCGGCCGTCAGGGCCCATTTGCCGTTCGAATTGACCGCCAGCGAATCGACGTTGATCAGCTTGCCGGTGATCGATCCGTAATTTTGCAGCGTCAGATCCATCGTCGCACTGCCATCGCTCACGATGTCGCCGGTGAGCTGGGAATTGTCAACGGTCACGGTCGAATCGACGCCCTTACTGAGTTCGATCAGCACGCCGTCGCTGCCGGTGATTGTCGTGCCGTTCGCAATCATGAGCGACACCCTCTTGCCCTCGACATGCGCCGCGTCGGCCTCGATCAGAATCCCCGCGCCGTTCCTGCCTACGATATGTGTGCCGTTCAGCACAGCGAAGGATTCGTCGCCTAGCGAACCACTCGACAACCAAAGTCCCTTGTCGCCGGTGATCGATCCGCCATTGACGAAAAGCTGGGCGTCGCGAACGTAGGCCCCGATATTGTGTCCGCCGAGGAACCCTTCGTTGGCGGTGACGTGCGAATCGTTGAGCACAAGCGTCGCCTCTCTGCCCATATGAACGCCAGACCCTTTACCGCTGATCGTGCTGTTTGTGACCGTTGCGGTGGAAGGCTTTGCGCTCCCCGCGGCCTGTCCCAGCCATAGACCACTTCCGTTGTGACTCGTGACACTGGAGTTGGTAATCGTCGCGGACGCACTTTCGAGCATTACGCCGCTGTTCGCCCCGACAGTGCTGACGACCTGCGCGCCGTCCAGGATCAGGCGGCTGTCCGCGCCGACATGGATCGAGTTGGTTGCCGTGCCCGGTTTGACGGTCAACTGACTGCCATTGACCACGCTCCAGACTTCGTCCGGATTGCCGGGGGCATCGAGCTCGTGCTCTCCCCCGTCGTCAATCCTTGCGGCGTGGGCGGTCGCACTCAGGCAGGCGAGAAGAATCGCAACGGCTCCTGCGATTCGGCTCGGGAAAGGCGTTGCGGCGATGCGCCGCAGATTTGTCGTACGCATAATGGTCGTTTCCAAAAAGAAATCAAAAACGACGCGAAGCGTACTAAAAATCGCTCAAAAACCTCCAATGAAATGGAGAAAAACATCAATATTCACGATAATTCATCGATATTCCACCATATTCACCAAAACACACCCACCCCCTTTGAGGGTCCTGAATCGGCTCAGAACGTGTAGCGAACGCCCAGTTGCACGCCCCACGGCTGGTTGATATGACGTCCCACGCTCGACTCGACTTCCGAGTAGATCTGGAGATTGCGGCGCACCTGACCCGTCACCCCCGCACCGAACTCGAAGCGGGTGCCGGACAGATCGTTGTTAAAGGAGATCGCGTTGACGGTGACCCGATTGCTGGAAATGAATTCCTGCACCAGGGCGAGCTTGAGGTAAGGTTGAATGACACCACCGCCGCTCAATGACACGGTCTTGCCGAACGCCGCGCCGACTCGCGCCTGCACCGATCCCGTATGGTCGGTGTTCGACGCCATGCCGTTGGTCAGGGTGAAGTCGTCGCCGCCCACGCGAAGCAGCGCCAGATGCACGTATGGCTCGACGAACCAGTCGTTCGCGAATCTCATGTGGCGGCCAAACTCGAACGTAATGCCGAAACTGTTTTCACCAAAGCTGCCATGCGCGCCTTCGCCGTCGCTCATGATGACATTGGCGTCGTTCTGAAAGTGGTTGTAGCGCGCCACCGTCTCGAAGTAGTACCCCGTCGGCCCGAGCCATGTGCCATACAGACCAGCCGTATAGCTGTTCACGCCGCCGGTCGAACCGCCATCGAAAGACAGCTTGCTGTGGCTGGTGCCGAGCAATGCCCCCACGAGCCAAGTCCCGCCCCAAGCCTTGCCGACAACAGCGTCGGCACCGCCCATCACGCCATATTGCGTCTGGCGATAATCCACGCCGGAGACCGGTGTCGCATGAAACTGCTTGCCGAACGTGCGGACCCACACGCCGCTGTTGCTCTGATCCGCGATACGCACATCGCCGAGACGGCTTCGCAGGATAGCCTGTTCGCCGTACCAGACCGTGGGCGCCACGCCCGAGATACCGATGACGGTCTGGGCGCCCGGGGTCAGATCCGGACCGCCCGGATCGCCGGGATCGTGCGGATCGGTCGCGAGCACCCAGTTGTTGCCGTCCTGGCGCAGGTCATAGCTGTAGACGCCCGCGTCGACCTTGCCGCCGACCAGCGAAAAGGCCGCACCGCCCCCGCCAGTCGTGACCACCGTCAGCGGCGTCAGATCGGTGGGCTCCGCCCCGCTATTGCGAACATGCAGTTGATATGCGCCTGTGGCGTTGCCCGTGACCGCCAGCAGGTCGCCGGTGTGCGCAGCGATGTTCGTGCCCATCCGGAAATCGCCATTGCCGGACAGAGAGCCGAGCGTCAGCGTGTGAAACGCGCCAGTGCCGGCGGCCGTGCCGGAGATATCGATGGTGCCGGCATTCATTGTGACGGTAGGCACCGAATTGTTGCCGGTGAGCATCCATTGCGATCCTGAATTCACCGCAAGCGAGGTCAGGTTCGTCAGCGATCCAGTCAACGACGTGTTGTTCTGCAAGGTGAGGTTGACAACCGCGGTGCCATCGCCGGTCACATTGCCGGTGAGCGGCGTATTGTCGATCGTGATCGCCGACGTGATCGGGCCGACGGCGCTGATGAGGTTGCCGTCCGACCCCGAGATCCTGGTTCCGCCGTCGATCAGCAGCGTTGCGGAGCGGTTCCCGGTTTGGCCAGGCGACGGTTGAATCAGGATCCCGGCCCCGTTCGTGCCGACGATATTGGCGCCGGAGAGGGTCGTCGACGACGATGATCCGCCGGCCCCCGTAGTGACCCAGACGCCGTTCCGGCCTGTCGACGATCCGCCATTCATGATCACGGTGGAATCGAAATTCGCCACCCCGGCGTTGAACTGCCCACCGCCGACCAGACCGGTGCCTGTGCTCATCGTGCTGTTGTTCAAGGTGAGCGTGCCCTTCCAACTGACCTGCGCGGCAATGGCGAAACCGGAAATCGTGCTGCCGGTGACGGTGGCGTTTGGTGCAATCGCATTCGTGCCTAGCGTTCCGAGCGCCAATCCCGCGCCAGCCGCGCTGGTGATCGTCGAATTCGTGATGACACCGGAGGTATTCAGAAGCTGCACGCCAGGGTTGTTCCCGGTAGCGCCGACCGTCGCGCCATTGAGCGTTAGCGTGCTGCCCGTATCGACCACGATGGCGTTGGTCGCCGCGCCCGGCTCTACCGTGAGCGACCCGTTGTTGTGGACCTGCCATGGTTCGTTCGGGTCGCCCGGCGCCGTCACTGTCTGCGAAACGCCATCGACGATGCCAGCATGCGCCTGAGCCGCCAGACAGGCCAGCACCACGCCGACGGCCAGGGAGATCTGATGACGCGGCGGCGTCGGGGACTTTGACGTTTTCATACGGTTCTCCTATGCAAAGGCATGACAAACCGATCGATACGACAAGACCGGCGGACGCCCCCACCAAGCGATCCGCCGTAAACCAGGCCCCCGGGATCACGGACTGTCACGCCGCTTGTTGTGTGCAGGGAAAACCCTATGCAATCATGGAGTTGCGGCGTCTTTATTGATTGAAAGTTAGGTTCCGATGCACGAAACCGCACCTGTCAACGTTGACAGGTGTCATCGCGGGGCTTTCGTGCAATGCTCGGGGCGCGGCCATCCGGGCGCCTATGGCGTGCGGGTACGGCGCAGGGTGGAAGAACTGTCCTAGTGCGATGCGCCGGGCGTTGGGGAAGACAGCGATGCCGGCGATGGCCTTGGCGATTGTGGCGTTTGCGACGATTGCGACGATTGCGTCTGCCCCGCAAGATTGGGCACGAACGACGGCATGGCCGACAGCGTGGCCAGGATCGTGTCGGCCAGTTCGACCGGATCGAGCGCGCTCACGTCGCTTTCCGTCTGCAACGGCGTCGACCGGCAACGCGGTGTGAGGCGAAGATACGGTGGCTCCGCCGCCGCGAACAGGGTGACGCTCGGGGCGCGCGTGGTGTGCGCCACGTGCATGAGCCCACCGTCCGCCCCAACGAACAGCGACGCGTTGGCAATCACGCGCTTGGCGTCGCGCAACGTCAGTTCCCCGACGAACGACACCAGCTCCAGGTGCTCGAAGGTCGCTTCCATGAGCACGCTGGCCGCGTCCGCACCGTTGCCCGAACCCAACAGGACAATGCCCGTGGGCAGGTCCGGGGTCCACGCCGCGTCGTAGGCGTCCAGGCACGCCCGCCAGTGCGCATACGTGCGTCGCGGCTCGACACCGCCCATCGCCAGCACGATGAACGGTCCCGGCGGCAACCGGTTCACGACCGCTTCCGGCAAGTCCGTCTCTTCGCGCAGATAAGGCTTCGCGCGCGCGAAGAGTTCGTCCGCCGCGAGTTGCAGACCGAACACATCGTTGACGGCGGCCAGACTGAACTGTGTCTGATTACGGTCCGGGCCGTGGAAGAAACGGAACAGGCACGCGAACGGCAGCGTCGCGAAAAAGCGGCGTTTGATGCGCAGCGTCGGATAGTTGAATTCCTGGAGGACGACGACGTCGTAGTCGGCCGGATTCACGGCTGCCGGATCGTCGAAGATCTTGCGAAAGATGTCGTCGCCCTCGAACACGGCCTTGAGGTTCGGCCCAACGAGCAAATCGATGTGACCTTCGCGATCGCGCAGCAACGCGCGACCGGACATGTCCATCACGGCATCGCCGACCGACGCCTTCCCGCCATAGATCCACAGGACGCGCGCGCCCGGCGCGACATGACGCACCTCGCGGCGTGCCTGTCCGCTAAGCGCGAGACGCACGCGTCGATGGAGGTACTTCTTGGCGACGGAAAGCCGGGACGTGCGCTGCAAGAAGACGTCGGGCTCGTGATACACCCACTCGTAAGGTATGCGGGTGCACGGATCGATAAGGCTGGCGAAGCGGCGCTGCGGCTGTGACATGGTCGGATCGAGGGCAGGTCGGCCGCAACGCGGCCCCCGTCCGGCATATCGGACCGACGGGGCACGCGGGGCGGCGTTCGAAGTTCGGGAGTATGCCACGGGTGCCGGCCCGGGACGGTCGCCCACCTCGCCTTCTCGCGCCGCCTGCGCACGTGTCACACGACCTGGAAGTGGTGCGTGCCGTCGCGCCGCAGTTGCTCGACGAGGCCGAACTCCCAGTCGAGATACGCCTGCATGGCGGCCGCCGCATTGCCGGTGCCTTCGTACGGACGGCGATAGCGATCGTCGCGCGCGCTGGCCAGATGCGTCTCGCCCGAGGCCAGCGGCAGCCCGGTATGGATCCACGCCTGCGTACCGCCTTCGAGCACGACGATCTCGGCATCGGTCAGACGCCGCAGGTCGGCGGCCGCGAAACGCGCCAGCAGGCTGGAACCGCACGTCAGCACATAACGCTGCACGGGACCGATCTTGCGCAAGGCCTCTGCGAGCCGGGCGCGAATCACGAACCACGCGCCCGGAATGTGCCGTTTGACGTAGTTGACGCCCGACGTGAAATCCAGCACGGCAAGCTGGCCCGGCGCTGCTTCGTCGAGCCAGCGCGCGAGCAGGGCCGGGGTGACGGTGGCCACGTCCGGCGCGCTAGGCGTGTGAAGCGGCCAGCCGCCCTGCGCGCTGCGTGCGTCGGCGCCATGCGGCTCGACGACGTAGACCGTCCAGCCCATCTGCGCGAGCCACGAACCGGTCATGTCGGCGCGCACGCCGTCGTCATCCGTCAGCACGATCCATGCGCCGCGCACCGGGGCGTGATGATCCGTTTCCTGCACGAGTTGTCCGCCGGGGGCACTCGCGAAATCCGGCAGATGCCCGGCCGCGTATTCTTCCGGCGTACGCACATCGAAGCGATAGACGGTGCGCCCCGGCACGTTCAGCGAAGGCACCGCTTCCAACGCAATGCGGCGCACGCCCGCACGATCCGCAACGGCCCGGGCGCCTTCGCGCGCCACGGCCAGCGTGGCCTCGCGCACCGTCGCCGGGTGACGGCGATGGGCGCCATGTTCGAGCGTCTGACCGGCGAGGGTCCAGCCGATGGTACCGTTGCGAAGCGCGGCCACCGGATTCGGCAGACCGGCGTTCACGAGCGATTGCGTGCCGATGATGCTGCGCGTGCGGCCGGCGCAATTGACGATCACACGCGTGGCCGGATCCGGGGCGAGTTCGCGAATGCGCAACACCAGCTCGGCGCCGGGCATGCTCGTCGAACCGGGAATGTTCATGGTCTGGTATTCGTCGAAACGGCGTGCATCGACGACGACCACGTCGGCTTCCGAATCGAGCAGCGCCTGCACCTCCTGCGCGCTGAGCGAGGGCGTATGCCGCAGCCCTTCGACCCATTCGCCGAAGGCTTTGCTCGGCACGTTCACGTCGCGAAACACCTCGCCACCGGCAGCGATCCAGCCGTCCAGCCCGCCGGCGAGCAGATTGACGCCGGTGTAGCCGAGTCTGCGCAGCACGGCCGCCGCACGCGGCGCAAGATCTTCGCCGTCATGTGCGCCGTAGAGGACGATGCGCGTGTCGCGGCGCGGAATGCGCGCCCACGCGTCGATTTCCACGCGGGACAACGGCAGGTTCGCGGCCCACAGGGGGTGCGCCTGCGCATAGGGATCTTCTTCGCGCACGTCGAGCAGCGCGATTTCCTCACGGGCGAGCAGCGCGGCACGCACGTCGGCGTAAGTCAGTTCGGGGAAAGTGGCGTCTGCGGCCTGCGACGGCACGTCGGTCGATTGAACGGACACGGTCATTCCTTGAATTCGTCAGAAGTTGATGCGGAGCTGCCTGTCGATGGTCGGTCCATCGCCGAATTATGGCTTGCCGTCAGGGGGCGCAGCCTTGCGCCAAGGATTCGGCAACTGCGCGTTGGCATAGCCGGACACGAAGCCCTTGCGCTCGCCCGTCTCGGTGAAGACGCTGCGATGCACCACGCCGATGTTCGCGCCATACACGTGGATGCTGACCGACACCCGGTCGTCGTACGCGTTGCTGACGCGGTGAATGTCGCCCAGACGCGGCGACAGCACCTCCACGTCGCCCGGCGAGAGCCGGACCGGCTCGCCGGCCACGACGGGAATGCCGTTCGCATCGAGCACATACGGCTGGGAATTCTCTGCGCCGCGCAACATGCCGATCAGCCCCCACACCGTGTGGTCGTGAATCGGTGTGCGCTGTCCGGGGCCCCAGACGAAGCTCACGATGGAGAAGCGCTGTGCCGAGTCGCAGTGCAGCAGGAATTGCTGGTAATGATCGGGATGCGGCGCGGCGAAGGCATCCGGCAGCCAGTCATCGCGGGCAACGAGCCGGGCGAGCAGCCCCGCGCCCTCTTCGAGCAACGTCGTCTCGTGCGGACGACGTTCCAACAGGCGCGAGAAGGCCGCGACGAAGTTGCGCAACGGGTCGAGCGGGTCGAGCGGGTCGAGCGCGTTGTATTCATGTGCTGGCAAATCGCGCGACAAGGCGATGCCATCCAACACTTCGGTAGTACCTGTCATGCAGATTCCCGGAAAGCAGCGAGCGCCTGCCGGCCGGCAGCGCCCAGAATGGTGTCGTTTTGCGGCGTGTGGATACGGCTGCACAGCACGTCGCGATGATAGCGCTCGAGCGGGTTGTTGCGCGACAGCCCGTGGTTGCCCGAGAGCTGCAAGGCCAGTTCCAGCACACGGATCGCGTTGCCCGTCACCGTGAACTTTAGCGCACCGCTGGCGATGTCGTCATCGGGTTCTCCCGTATCGGCCGCCTGTGCTGCCGCGTCGAGCAGGCGCCGATTGACATGCAGCAGCGCGGCGATCTCGCCAACGGCCTCCTGAACGCGAGGCAAGGTCGCGAGCGGTGCGCCGAGATTGCCGGGCACACGCGTGTTGAGAAAGGTGACGAGCCAATCGACACCGGCGCGCGCCACGGCGTCGTACAGCGTGCCGAGCAACACGCTCATCCACGCCTGTTGCTCGACGTGAGCGTCGTTGTCGCGTTGGCCGATACCGGCGCTCGCCCATTCGCCCGGCAGCCGGATATCCACCGCATTGCCGAACGGCAAATCGATGTCTTCGAGCACCACCTCGTGACTGCCGGAGGCGCGCAGGCCGAGGTGATCCCAATTCGGGACGACGCGAATCCCCGGTCGATCTGGCGACGCTTCGGGTCCGGCCGGACGCGGCACGAGAAACACCCCGACGCGCGGCTCCGCTTCGTCGGTGCGTGCCCAGACCGACAGCCAGCGCAACGCCGGAATGCCCGTGCAATAGAGTTTGCGGCCGGACAAACGCCAGCCGGTTTCCGTGCGGCGCGCCATCGTCGATGGCAAACCGCCACGCGCAGGCGTGCCGAGATCCGGTTCGACACGCAGCGCATTGATGAGCGCGCCGTCGCGCACCGCGCTCTCGAACACCATGCGGCGTTGCGCCTCGGGCCAGCGTGTACCGGCACGCGCGAGCGAGCGGTGCTGGAGATACGTCATGGTCAGCACGAGCGCCGTGGCCGACTCGCCCGCGGCGATGGCGCCGACGATGCGGCGCGCCGTTGCCAACCCGCCGCCACCGCCGCCCGCAGCGCGCGGCACGACCTCGGCGATCAGGCCGTGACGATGCAGGAGCGAGAAGTTATCGAACGGAAAGCGCGCATCTCGGTCGAGCGACGCGGCGCCTTCGGCCAATGCGCGTGTGATGGGCGGCAGCAGTGCGTCCAGTTGCGCCAGACGTGCCGGGCCGTCGGCACGCGGCAGGGGCAGCACCGCCCCGGAAGGTGCGAGACCGGAAGAAGACATGATTTTGGAATAAGCAAATACGCGTTCGACGCAGGACGCGCCGATCTACGCAATGCCCATAGCGTAAGGCCCGGCACAGTCCGCCCCAACCATCCATATCGAATAATCTTTGCGGAAATGATTATTTAACGGCCGAAGATTGTTTGCGTAGGCTCACACCCATTCACCGTCTGTTCCGATCGATGGGCGTGTAGCGCAAACCGACCCACGTCGCCGTGCACGCGCCCCTGAGTCCACATAAGGAGAGCGTCATGAGCGTCGAGATCATCGGCATGATTCAAAGCAGTAAGCAGTCCGAAATTCATCCGAAGCAAGGCCCCGCTGTCGACCGCGATTACGTGCGCAACTTTGCGCGCGCCCACGAGCAATCGGGCTTCGACCGGATTCTCGTGCCGCACCACTCGACCAGCCCATCGGCCACACTCACGATTGCGTACGCGTCGACCGTGACCGAGAACATCCATTTCATGCTCGCGCACCGCCCCGGCTTCGTCGCGCCGACGCTCGCCGCACGCCAGATCGCCACGCTCGACCAGTTCAGCGGCGGACGCCTCGGCGTGCACTTCATCTCCGGCGGCTCCGACGAAGAACAACAGCGCGACGGCGACTTCCTGCTGCATGACGAACGCTATGCGCGCACCGACGAGTATCTGGGCATCCTGCGCCGCATCTGGACGGAAGACACGCCGTTCGATCACGACGGCAAGTACTACCGCTTCAAGCAGGGCTTCTCGGAAGTCAAGCCGGTGCAGCAGCCGCACGTGCCGATCTTCTTCGGCGGGGCGTCGGAAGCGGCGCTCGAAGTTGCGGCCAAACATGCCGACATCTATGCGCTGTGGGGCGAATCGCTCGATCAGGTGCGGGACATCACCACGCGCGTACGCGCCGCCGCCGCGGTGTACGGCCGCGTGCCGCGCTTCTCGGTGTCGTTCCGGCCGGTGCTGGCCGAGACCGAGGCCAAGGCGTGGGAGCGCGCCGAGAAGATTCTTGCGCAGGCCAAAGCCATTCGCGAAGCCGCCGGTCTGCCGCAGGGCTCGGCGCTGCAAAGCGAAGGCGCGCGACGCCTGCTCGCCGCCGCCGACAAGGGCGCGCGCCTGGACAAGGTGCTGTGGACCGAGATCGCCAAGCTCATCGGCGGGCGTTCGAACTCGACCGCGCTCGTGGGCACGCCGGAGCAAGTCGCCGACGCCCTGCTCGACTACTACGACCTCGGCGTGACGACATTCCTCATTCGCGGCTTCGACCCACTGGGCGATGTCATCGACTATGGCCGCGAACTCATCCCCCGCCTGCGCACGCTCGTGGCCGAACGCGACCGGCAGAACGACGCCACGCGTCGCGCGGCCTGATGCCCTTTTGACGCATAGGAGAAACCCAATGGCTGCCGTTCTGCCCGTCGACACCCCCGGTTTCGGACGTAGCGCGTACGTGCCGGACACCCGCACCACGCCGACCGGGCTCGTGCTCAATGCCGCCCCGCGGCAACGCTTCTGGTTCGATACGCCGCCCGTGCGCAGCGACATCGTCGCCGAGCGCCGCCATCGCCAGACTCGCCTGGCCGCGGCCTTCCGCATCTTCGCCCGCCACGGCTTCGATCTCGGTCTGGCCGGGCACATCACCGCGCGCGACCCCGAGTTGACCGATCACTTCTGGGTGAACCCGCTCGGCGTGCATTTCTCGCGCATCAAGGTCTCGGATCTGCTGCTCGTCAATGCGAACGGCGAGACGGTCGTGGGCGACCGTCCGCTGAACAAGGCCGCCTTCGCGATCCACGCGGCGATTCACGAAGCGCATCCGCATCTGGTCGCCGCCGCTCACACCCATTCGACCTACGGCAAGGCGTGGTCGACGCTGGGCCGTACGCTCGACCCGCTCACGCAGGATGCATGCGGCTTCTTCGAAGACCACGCGCTGTTCGACGACTTCACCGGCATGGTGGTCGACGGCAGCGAGGGCGATCGCATTGCGCAGGCGCTGAACAAGCCGGACGGCAACGGCACGGTCAAGGGCGTGATCCTGAAGAACCACGGCATTCTCACTGCGGGGCCGAGCGTGGAAGCCGCCGCATGGTGGTACATCGCGTTGGAGAACGCCGCGCACACGCAGCTGCTCGCGCAAGCGGCCGGCACACCGCAGCCCATCGACGAAGCGACGGCGCGCCACACGCACACTCAGGTCGGTGGCCCCGAAGGCGCGCTGTATTCGTTCGAAAGCCTTTACGAGGGTCTCGTCGAAGCCGAACCCGACCTGCTCGACTGACGTCATCGACCGAAGCACCAGACCTACAGACAACAGAAATCAACAGGGGAGTCGTACCCATGAAGTTCCGTCGCACCGACAAGATCGCCGGCATTGCCGGTACCAGCACCATCGCCACGCCAACCGATGTGTACACCGGTCGCCGCAAAGTGCTGCGTGCGGGCGCCGCTGTCGCGCTCGCCGCGCCCGCTCTGCTGCTCGGGCGTCAGGCATGGTCGCAGCCGAAGAAGCTCACCTTCGCGTGGAACCAGAACTCGTTTTGCCTGACGCCTATCGTCGCCGCACAGGAGCGCGGCTTCTTCGAGAAGAACGGCCTGCAAGTCGACCTGATCAACTACAGCGGCTCGACGGACCAGTTGCTCGAATCGATCGCCACCGGCAAGGCCGACGCGGCCGTGGGCATGATTCACCGCTGGCTCAAGCCGCTCGAATCGGGCTTCGACGTGAAGATCATCGGCAGCTCGCACGGCGGCTGCGTGCGCCTGCTCGGCTCGAAGGCGGCGGGCATCACATCGCTCGCCGCGCTCAAGGGCAAAACGGTCGGTGTGTCGGATCTCGCGGCACCGGGCAAGCACTTCTTCCAGATTCTGCTGGCGAAAAACGGTATCGATGCCGAGCGCGACATCACGTGGCGTCAGTACCCGGCCGACCTGCTCGGCGTGGCCGTGGACAAGGGCGAGATTCAGGCGATTGCCGACGGCGATCCGAACCTCTATCTGCTGGAGAAGCGCACCAACGGCGCTTACGTCGAACTGGCGACGAATCTCACCGGCGAGTACGCCCGCAAGGTGTGCTGCGTGATCGGCGCGCGCGGCGATCTGGTGCGCAACGACCGTGCCGCAGCGAGTGCGCTGGCGCGCTCCATCGTGCAGGCCACCGAGTTCGTCAACGAGAACCCGAACGAGGCCGCAAAGATCTTTGCGAAGTATTCGCCGAAGATCAGCCCGGAGGATCTGCGCAAGCTGTACGCCACGCTCACATACTCCCATCACCCGACCGGCGTGGACCTGCGCGATGAGATCGCGTACTTCGCCGACGACTTCCGCCGCATCGGTGTGCTCAAGAAGACGACCGATCCGCAGAAACTCGCGCAACACGTCTACGCCAACGTGCTGGGCTGAGCGCACCTCCGGGACAAGTGATCATGAGTGCCATTCTCGATAACGCCGCCCTGCGCGGTGCATCGCCCGCCAGTGCGCTTGAGCTGACGGAACAGGCCGGGGGGTCCGCGCTGCGGACCGGCGCGGCAAGCGCGGATGACGTGCCGCGCATCCCGGCCTTCGACGAAACCGAAATCGAGCAATTGTTTGCCGCCTCGCGTACGTCTGCGCTGTGGGGTGTGGGCTTCGCCGCCGCGCTGGCGTGGGCGGCCTTCGGTGCGATCACGCTGCGCTGGCCGAACAAGGTCGCCGGCTTCTCCGACTGGGCATTCACCGAGGAGTTGGGCGTGTTCGCGCTGGCTGTGGCCGCATTGCTTGCGGTGCTGTCCGTCGCTGGCCGTGCAACGCCGCCGCTGCTGCGGCTGCGTAAAGTCCTGACCGGTGCGGGACCATGGCTCGTGGCCATTCCGTTGGCGCTCTCGGCCTGGGAAATCCTCACCGCGAAGACCGGCTCGCTGCCCACGCCGTTTTTCGCACCGCCGCAGGCGCTCATCGAGGTCTATACGGAAGACTGGCGACGTCTCGGCGACAGCGCCGCGAACACGCTCAAGCTGCTCGGGCTGGGCTTCGGCTTCGGTGCGATCGCAGGCTTTCTGATCGGTGTGTCCATCGGCTGGTCGCGCGCCATCGGCTACTGGGTGCATCCGGTCCTGCGCGTGCTCGGCCCAGTGCCCGCCACGGCGCTGTTGCCGCTCACGTTCTACTTCTTCCCGTCGAGCTATTCGGCGGCGGCCTTCCTCATCGCCTTGTCGACGGCCTTTCCCGTGGCCGTGCTCACGTGGTCGGGCGTCGCAGGCGTCAACAAGAGCTACTACGACGTGGCACGCACGCTGGGCGCGTCCGAAGCGTTTCTGGTGCTGCGCGTGGCAATTCCCGCTGCGCTGCCAAATGTCTTCGTGGGCCTGTTCATGGGACTGGGGGCGTCGTTCTCGGTGCTGGTGACCGCCGAAATGATGGGCGTGAAGTCCGGTCTCGGCTGGTATCTCACGTGGGCGCAAGGCTGGGCGTCGTACGTCAATATGTACGCCGCGCTGATCGTCATGGCCCTGCTTTTCTCCGGCGTCATCACGCTGCTTTTCACTGTGCGCGACCGTGCACTCGCCTGGCAGAAAGGAACCGTCAAATGGTAAGCGCCGCCAATGCATCTCCGACATTTTCCGGCGTTCGTCCCGAGTCTTCGACGGCGAACGGCACCCGCCCTCACGGCGCGCCGGCGAACGACACGGGCGCGCAGATCGATATCCAGGGGGTGAGCCACTGGTTCGGCTCGCGCCAGTCGCCATTGCAAGTGCTCGACGGTGTCGATCTGAGCGTCGCGCCCGGCGAGTTCGTCGCGCTGCTCGGCCCGAGCGGGTGCGGCAAGTCCACGTTGCTGCGTCTGGTTGCCGGTCTGGAGACGGCCACGCGCGGCGCGATCACGCAGGACGGCACGCCGATCACGCGCCCCGATCCGTCGCGCATCGTCGTGTTTCAGGATCCCACGCTGTACCCGTGGCGCACGGTGCGCGATAACGTCGCGCTGGGGCTGCAAGCGCGGGGCGTGCTCGCGAAGGAGCGTCCCCGTGTCGATGCCGCGCTGGCACGCGTGGGCCTGTCCGAATTCGCCAGCGCATTTCCGCACCAGCTCTCGGGCGGCATGGCGCAACGCGTGGCGCTGGCCCGTGCGCTCGTCAACGATCCACGTCTGCTGGTGCTCGACGAGCCGCTCGGCAAGCTCGACTCGCTCACGCGGCTGGCGATGCAAAGCGAACTGGTCGATCTCTGGCAACGCGCCGGATTCTCCGCATTGCTCGTCACGCACGATGTGGAAGAAGCGCTCTTCCTCGCGCAGCGAGTGATCGTGTTCAGTCCGCGTCCGGCAAGGATCGTGGCGGAGTTACGCGTCGATCTGCCGTATCCGCGCCATCGCGGCGACGCGCGCATTACCGAACTGCGCCACGAAGCGCTCCGACACCTTGGTCTCGATGCAAGCTGGTAAGGCTCCCGATGCGTTCGCAGGTCGCAGTTTCGCTGTGCAGCTGAAGTCGATGCGCAGGCGGTCGTCGTGGTGCTCGCAGGCGGAGCGGATTCGATGACTTCGCCGCCCGCCCATCTCTGGCTCAATGCACTGCTGCAAGGCGTGCAGTTCACGCAGTCCACGTCGCTGCGCGCGCTATATGCGCTGGGCATGACCGACGACTCGCACGGCGCGCCGGCGTGGCCATTCGCCTCGCGCATCGCCGGAGAAAATCTGATCATCGACGTTGCCCTCGCCCGGCAGTTCGCATGGATGCTGGCAGCGATTGCGTTTGCCCTCGTCTGCCTGGCGGCCGCGCTGCTGTGGCGACGCGCATGGCGCTGGTTGACGGCGGCCGCCGTGGGCGCGCTGGCGCTCGCGCCCTGGCCGTCGCCCTCGCTATGGCTCACGGCGGCCGTGCCGACCAGCTTTCATTCGAGTCCGACAGGCTTCACGGTGCAGAGCATTGCGCGCGGCTCGCGCGTGTATTCGGCGCAGTGCGCCGCATGCCATGGCACCGACGGGCGCGGCGAGGGGCCGCTGGCCGCCACGCTCGATCGCTGGCCGCCGACCATGGCCAGTGCGCTGCTGAGTCGTCGCGCGGATGGCGAGCTGTTCTGGCATGTGCTGTACGGCATGCGTGACGGGCACGGCGTGACGATGCCCGGCTTCATCGGCCGTCTCAGCGACCGCGAGGTATGGGCCGCGCTCGATTACATGCGCGTGCTCTCGGCCTCGGCGGGCATGGCCGCCGGCGGCAGTTGGCCGGTGCCGATTGCGTTGCCGTCCGTCGCCGTGAAATGTGCAACCGGCCCGGCCCGCCAGATCACCGCATGGCGCGCTCGACAGCGGGTTCGGGTCGTGGCCGTGGATGCGCAGCATCCGGCACCGTTCGAAGACCCTCGTTTCCTCACGCTGCTGATCCGGCCCGGCGAGGCGCAGACGCCAACGCGCACGCCAGAGCAGGCGGTAGCGGCGGTTCGTACCGTCGCATCCTCGCGCAAGGCATCGAACGTCACACCGCTGTTCGGCACCCGGGCGGATTGCGTCGCGGACTCGCCCGAGGCCTGGCAAGTCTTCGCGCAGCTTGCAGGCACCTCGGCGTCGGCGCTTGCCGGCACCGAGTGGCTCGTCGACCGCGATGGCTGGCTGCGCGCGCTCGCCCCGGCCGGGCGTCGCGGCTGGGCCGACGGCGCTCTGATGTGCACGACGGCGACCGCGCTGCCCGGGAACGGTGCGAGCGAACCGGCCGGCACCGGCGCACGAGACGGCGGGAGTCTTTCCCGCGGGCCACGCGATGCGCTGAGTGCGACATTGCGCCAGATGGACGACGACCCGGTGCGCTTCGTCAAGGGCGGCTTCGTCCATTAGCGCTCGATTAGCGCTCGATTAGCCCTCGCCATCGCCATCTCACCAGGTTTTTTCCACATCCCAATCCAACTCAGGCTTTGACCATGACGATTTCCCGACGCCGTTTCCTGCAGTACGTCGCGACTTCCAGCGCCGCCGGTGCCATGACCACACTCGCGCTGCCGGGCACCTCGTTCGCCCAACCGGGACGCCCTGTCCTCAAAGCTGGCGACCAGAAAGGCGGGCTGCGCGCACTGCTCGAAGCGGCCGATGAACTGAAGCAACTGCCCTACGACATTCAGTGGACGGAATTTCCGGCAGCTGCACCGCTGGCCGAAGCGCTCAATGCAGGCGCAGTCGACTGCGGACCGATTGGCGACGCCCCGGTGATCTTCGCGCTGTCCGCCGGTGCGGCGATCAAGATCGTGGGCGCGAACCGCTCGGACGCGTACGGCACGGCGGTGCTGGTGCGTCCCGACGCGACGCTGCGCACCGCCGCCGACCTCAAAGGCAAGAACATCGGCACGACGCGCGGCTCCATCGGGCACTTCGTCACGCTCAAGGCGATCACGGCGGCAGGGCTTGCACCGGGCGACGTCAACTTTCGCTTCCTGCCGCCGGCCGACACCGTCACGGCGCTTGCCAGCGGGTCGGTGGATGCCTGGGCCACGTGGGAGCCGTACACCGCCGTGGCGGAGACGACCGGACGGGCGCGCGTGCTCGTGAACGGCCGGGGACTCTGGTCGGGGCTGAGCTATCTCGCCGCCACGGACGCCGCCATCGCCGCCAAACAGGAAGTGCTGCGCGACTTTCTGGCCCGGGTGGTGCGTGCGCAAGTGTGGTCTTACCAGCACGTGGACGCGTTCTCGGCCGCGATGGCGCGCATCATCGGCATTGCGCCGGAGGCGGCGAAGCTCCAGTTTTCCCGACGCGCCACGAAATGGCGCAACATCGACGATGCACTCGTCGCCGAGCAGCAACGCACCGCGGACTTCTACGCGCAGGTCGGGTTGCTACGTCAACCGCTCGATGTCCGACCGACCTTCGACCGGCGCTTTCCGATCAAGGTGTGACAGGGCGGAACGTCTGAACGGATAGCGAGCGGGTCAACACCCAGCGAACTGGCACGGTAGAAAACACGCGAACTGTCTATGGCGCGGGGCGAGGCACGCCCCGACACTCTGACGATTCCCGTCAGATTGCCCGTCTGCTTGCCCCTCACCGGGTATCGGCCGTCGGGCATCAGGTCCGCCATGATCGTCAGCACCGCGCTCTGCGCCCATCTTGTGGTCGCCTTCACGGCGTACTTCGTCAACGCCGCGAGTCCCGGCCCGAGCAATCTCGCGATCCTGTCCATCGCCGCCCACCATGGCCGCCGTCCGGCGCTCACGTTCGCACTGGGCGTCATGTCCGGCTCGTTGTTCTGGGCGACGGTCGCCATGCTTGGGATCTCGGCCACGCTGCTTGCCTACGCGCAGTTTCTCGTCGCGCTCAAGCTCTTCGGCGGTGCCTATCTGCTGTGGCTGGCGTTCAAGTCGGGGCGTGCAGCGCTACGTCCGTCAAAGGCAGCGGCGTTCGTGCCGACGGACGCCAACGGGGTGTTGTCCCTCAAGCGCCTCTACGTGCGCGGCGCGCTGTTCCACCTCACGAATCCGAAGGCGGTGCTGGGGTGGATGTCCGTGGTCGCGTTGTCGTCGGGGCCGGACGGGAGCATGCCGGTCGCCGTCGTGCCCGGCTGCGCGGGGCTCGGATTGATGGTCTTCTGCGGCTACGCGATGTTGTTCTCGACGCAAACCGCACGGCGTGTGTACCTCGGAATCCGCCGTTGGCTCGACGGCTGTCTGGCCGTCGTCTTCGGTGCGGCAGGGTGGCAGTTGCTGACGTCGCGGGTTTGAGCTATACCTGCGTTCATGCTTAATTTCGATGCCGACGCGCTGATGCGCCTCGTAACCACGCCCATGCCCTATGGCAAGCACAAGGGCACCATGATCGCCGACCTGCCGGGAAACTACCTCAGCTGGTTCGCCCGCGAAGGCTTTCCCCCCACCGAGATCGGCCGTCTGCTCGCGCTGATGCACGAAATCGACCATAACGCGCTCGGCGAACTGCTCAAGCCGCTGCGGGCACGCGCGCAGGCGTCACGTACGAGATAGGACGTTGCCTGCGCGGTTGGGTGCAGCTCGGGGCCGAGCGGCATGTCAGCGGCATGTCGGCGACGTGTCAGCGCCCCGCCAGCATCGGCGGCAATCGACGCCGCACCCACTGTGTCTGCTGCTCATGCGCATGCGCGAGTTGCAGCACCGCGAGATCGGCCTGCGCCGGTCCGATAATTTGCAGGCCCATCGGCAGCCCGCGCGCGTCGAACCCGACCGGCACGCTGATCGCGGGCAAGCCTGCGAGCGTCGGCCCGATCACGACCTCCATCCAGCGGTGATAGGTGTCCATTGGCTTGCCCGCGACCTCGGAAGGCCAGTGCATCTCGGCATCGAACGGGAACACCTGAGCCGACGGCAGCAGCAGGAAGTCGTAACGCTCGAACAGACGCGCCAGCGACCGGTACCATTCGCTGCGGTCGATCGACGCGCGAAACACGTCGGCCGCACGCAGCGTTTCGCCGCCTTCCACTTCCCATCGCGCTTCCGGTTTGAGCTTCTCGCGCCGGGCGGGATCGGCATACATCTCACCGAGCGAGCCGTTCACCATCCAGTGACGCAACGTGAGCCACGTTTGCCAAAGCCTGTCCGGGGCAAAGTCGGGCGCGCAGGCTTCGACCTCGCACCCCAACGCGGCGAAATCCTTGAGCGACGCCTCGCAAAGCGCCATCACGCCGTCTTCCATCGGCAGATGACCGCCGTAGTCACCGAGCCAGCCGAGTTTCACGCCCTTCATGCCGCGTTGCAGCGCACCGACGAAGTGCGATGCATCGCTCGCCATCGACAGCGGACTGCGCTTGTCATAGCCCGCCTGAGTGACGAGCAGTTGCGCGACGTCCGCGACGGTGCGCCCCATCGGCCCCTCGGTGCTCATTTGCTGCACGAAGAGTTCCGGTGCGGGACCGTACGGCACACGGCCTTGCGACGGCCGGAAGCCGTAGACGTTGCCGAACGCCGCGGGGTTGCGCAGCGAGCCCATGAAGTCGCTTCCGTCGGCCACGGGTAACAGACGCATGGCCAGTGCGCTGCCCGCGCCGCCGCTGCTGCCACCGGCGATGCGCGTAGTGTCGTAGGCGTTGCGGGTGGTGCCGAATACGGGGTTGTAGCTGTGCGAGCCCAGCCCGAACTCGGAAACGTTCGTCTTGCCGATGAAGATCGCCCCGGCCGCACGAATGCGCGACACGCTGATGCTGTCCTGCGTGTCAGGCGCCGCGGAGGTCAGCGGCGAGCCCTTGCGCGTGGGCAATCCGGCGCAGGACGCGATGTCCTTCACGGCGTGCGGCATGCCGTGCATCCAGCCCAGGTATTCGCCGTTCGCCAGTTGCCGGTCGCGCGCGTCGGCTTCGGCCAGCAGCACGCCGGCATCGCGTAGCGACACGATGGCGTTCACAGCCGGGTTGTATTGCGCGATGTGTCCGAGATATGCCTGCATCACCTCGCGGCACGATACGCGGCGCTCGCGGATGGACTCGGACAACGCGAGCGCGTCGAGCGCGACGATGTCGTTCAGCGAATGCTGCGAAGGCGAGGAAGCCTGCCCTGTTGGCGCTGCGGCCATGTCTGTCTCCTTGGCGGTGGCATCGAGCGGTGCGATGCGAACGCCTGACATTGTCCCTCAAACCTGCGCGCGATGCCGATGCCGATGCCGATGCCGAATCGCCAGATCGTTGCGGATCTGCGGATCGGGCGAAACTCAATGAGCCAGCGGATCGAGCCCGGTCGACGCCACGTCCCCGGCCACGGCAGGCGCGGCCATGTACGTCAGCAGCTTCTTCCCGGCCTCGGGATGCGACGCCGTCACGGGCACGCCACCGGCAAAACGCGTGACCGATTGCAGCGACTCGGGAATCTTGCCCGCGAAGGCGACGCCCTTGACCGGCAGCAGTTCGCTCACTTGCTGCAAACCCAGCGCGTAGTCGCCCGCGGCGACCTTCTCGGCCACCGGCGTCTTCTGCACCATCACCGCCTTGCCTCGCATCTGTTCGGCAATCCCCAGCCTGGCGAACAGTTCGCGCTCGACGTACACGCCGCTCGCGCTGTCCGAATAGGCCACCGACTTCGCAGCGAGCAGCGCCGCCCTGAGTTTGTCCGGGGTGCTGACGTCCGGCACCGGCTCGCCTGCCTTCACGACGACGCCGATGCGCGAATCGGCCAGATCGACACGCGAATCCGCGCGCACCTTGCCCGCCTTGATGAGATCGTCGAGTGCATAGCCGACCATGATGACGACATCGGCCGACTCGCCGCGCGCCAGACGGTTGGGAATCGCCTCGGGCGCCTTGCCCATCGAGGGGCCCCACGCCGTGTCGACATGGTCGCCGCTGGCCGCTTCGAACTTCGGCAGCAACAGCTTGTACGCGGCGGTGAACCCGCCGGAGTTCATCACGCGCAAATCTTCCGCACGGGCGGGGGCGGCGCCGAGCAGCGCCGTCACGGCGATGCCTGCGCCCAACACATTCAGCGCGCCACGCAGACGTCGCATCGAAATAGCCTTCATGGTGTTGTCTCTCTCGTCGTTATTGTCGATTCATGCGGAGTGGCATGGGTTGGCGCGAGTCCGTGCCGGTCCCGGCGTACCGCTTCAGCCCGCCGCCAGTCCGGCGCGATTGCCCTGTCCGCCACGGCGGCCACGGTACAGCGCGAGCGTCGCGCAGATGGCGCACAACGCCGCGAAGCTCATCCAGTAGCCCGGCGCTGCCTTGTCGCCCGTCGCATGGATCAGAAAGGTCGACAGCGCAGGCGTGAAGCCACCGAAGATCGCGGTCGCCAGGCTATAGGCGAGCGAGAAACCGGCCACACGAACGTCGGGCGGCATGACTTCGGTCAGTGCCGGGATCATCGCGCCGTTGTACATGCCATACAGGAACGAGAGCCACAGGAGCGCGACGAGCATGCGCGTGAAGCTCGGCGCCTGCACGAGGAACGACAGCACCGGATAGGCCGTCACGAGCGTGAGCCCCGCGAACAGCAGCAACACGGCGCGGCGGCCGATGCGGTCCGACAGCGAACCGCCAACGGGCAGCCAGATGAAATTCGACACGCCCACGCACAGTGTGACGAGCAAGGCGTCGGCGCTCGACAGGTGCAGCACGCTCTTGCCGAAGGTCGGGGCATAAACCGTAATCAGATAGAACGCCGTGGTGGTCAGCGCCACGAGCATGGTCCCGCCGATCACGACGCCGAGATTGGCGGCCATCGAACGAAACACTTCCTTCACCGACGGATGACGCTTGCGTTGCTTGAACTCGTCGCTCTCCTGCAACGAGCGGCGCAGCGCGAAGATCACCGGCACGATCATGCAACCGACGAGGAACGGCACCCGCCAACCCCACGAAGCGATCTGCTGCGCAGTGAGCGTGAGCGACAGCACGAAGCCGAGCGCTGCCGAGACCACGATGGCAACCTGCTGGCTGGCCGACTGCCAGCTCGTGTAGAAGCCTTTGCGTCCCGGCGTGGCGATTTCCGCCAGATACACGGACACGCCGCCAAGCTCGGCACCGGCCGAGAAGCCTTGCAGCAGACGCCCGAGCAGCACCAGTGCCGGAGCCGCCAGACCGATGGTTTCGTAACCGGGAACGAACGCGATGAGGATCGTGCCGCTCGCCATGATGGCCAGCGTGGTCACCAGCCCTTTACGGCGGCCGACGTTATCGATGTACGCGCCCAGGACGATGGCGCCGAGCGGGCGCATCAGGAAGCCTGCGCCGAAGACGGCGAAGGTCAGCATGAGCGACGCAAACTCGCTGTCCGTCGGGAAAAAGACCCGGGAAATCTGCGTTGCGTAGAAGCCGAACAGGAAGAAATCGAACTGCTCGAGGAAGTTGCCAGCCGTGACGCGAAGCACCGCGCCAGCTTTCGAGGGGCGACGCGAAACCGCGTCTTCTTGGGGGCGCTGTGACATGCGCTGTCTCCGTGTTGCGTGCGGCCCCGGAGGCAGGACCGCCAATAGTCGTCGTCGCACTTGCGCCTTCGCCGGGGACGTGTCGAGCCGTCATGGACGCATTTTGAAGCCGCCAATGTTGCGCCGGAAGTTCCACGCTTGTGAATTGCAAGTTTTGGAACGATTGATGCGCACACGCTATCAATCGTAGGATGCTAATGCACCAACCGAGCGGTAACAGGCTACACTGCGACACCCCGCCGCAATCGCTCGGCGTTCCCTTGCCGGCAAGGGTTTTCCGGGCCTCATCGGCGCCTGTCCGGCATTTGTCCTTTCCACGCCATGGCGATCAATTTCGACCTGAACGATTTACAGGCCTTTCGCGCCGTTGCCCAGCTTTCGAGCTTTCGCCGCGCAGCCGAATCGATCCACATTTCCCAGCCCGCGTTGTCGCGCCGTATCGACAAGCTGGAAGACGCGCTGGGCGTCAAACTCTTCGAGCGCAGTACACGGCGCGTGGCGCTGACCAACGTCGGACGAGCGTTTGCGCGCGACGCCGAGCGCATTCTCGACGACCTGGACAACGCGTTGCTCGGCATTCGCGACGTGGCCTCGTCGAGCCTCGGGCATGTGACGATCGCCTGCGTGCCGTCTGCCGCCTATTACTTCATGCCGGAGGTGATCTCGCGGTATCACAAGGCGTTCCCGCGCATCCGGATCTCGGTGCTCGATGCGAGCGCCAACGAGGTGCTGGCTGCCGTGGTGAACGGCGATGCTGACTTCGGGCTGAACTTCATCGGGAGTCAGGAACCGAACATCGAATTCAAGTTGCTGTTGCAGGAGCGTTATGTGGCGGCGTGTCGTCGCGATCATCCGCTCGCGGGCAAGAAACGCGTGACGTGGCGTGAACTGTACGAATACGACTACATCGCCGTAGGGAAGGTCTCGGGCAACCGGCTGCTGCTCGATCAGGCGCTTACCGGACTGCCGCAGCGGCCACCGAGCATTTGTGAGACGCAGCACGTCACGACCATGATCGGGCTGGTGGAAGCCGGCTTGGGCGTGGCGGCGGTGCCGACGATGGCGATGCCCGGCGGCGATCATCCGGTACTCACGAGCGTGCCGCTGGTCGAACCGGCGGTTTCGCGGCGCGTGGGCATGATCCGCAGCAAGGCACGTCCGCTCTCGCCCGCCGCCGCGCAGTTGTATCGCTTCGTCGCCGAGATGAAGACGACGTCTCGACGTCGGGTAGCCGGGTAGCCAGCGAGCCAGCGAGCCGGGAGCGGATTCTCACACGCCCGGCGATACGGCACGCGCACTTATCGTCGGCGCGCCGTGATTGCACGTGCCGAAACACTTTGTTACCCGTCTTACGAGAAGCGAAACATTGCGTGGATGGCGGCATGACGCGGCGTCTTTATACTTGCGTCGCGTCAATCCGATCTTACTCAAGACACATGTTCAAGCGAATTTTCCCGATGGTGGCGATCGCCACGCTGGCTGCAACGACTTCCCTGACGGCGACGGCCGGTGATATGAACAATGCCCTCGGCGGCGCACTGGGGGGTGTCGCGGGCGCGGCCGTCGGCGGTGCGCTGGGCGGCAGCACCGGCGCCGTGCTGGGCGGCGCGGTCGGCGGCGGCGCCGGCGGTGCCATGACGTCCAACCGTCGCGAACGCACGGGCGCGATCATCGGCGGCGCGCTGGGCGGCGGGGCCGGTACGGCCGCAGGCAATGCCATGGGCGGCCGCTCGGGCGGCCTGATCGGCGCCGCGGTGGGCGGCGGCGCAGGTGCCGCGCTCGGCGGCAACATGTCGCGCTCCAGCTCGTACGACGACGATCACTATCGCGGCAAGCGCCGCGGCCACCGCAAGCATCATCATTGAGTCGCTTCGGCCGGGAAACGTTACGGGTTGCCCGGCTGCGCGAGATACGGTCCGATGCCCGTCGGGTAGCTGCCCGGGATCAGCATCGACGGATCGAGCCGGTCGATGGTGGTGCGCCCCGTGAGGGCCATCGTGACATCCATCTCCTTCGCGATCACCTCCAGCGCCCGGCGCACGCCCGCTTCGCCCATCGCGCCCAGTCCGTACAGGAAGGGCCGGCCGATGAGCGTGCCCTTCGCGCCCAGCGCCATCGCCTTGATGACGTCCTGTCCGGAACGAATCCCGCCGTCGAGCCAGACTTCGGTGTCACGCCCGAGCGCCGCCACGATGTCCGGAAGCGCGCGAATCGTCGAGATCGCGCCGTCGAGCTGACGCCCGCCATGGTTGCTCACCACGATGGCGTCGGCCCCCGTGTCGCGGGCCGCGCGCGCATCCTCCGGATCGAGCACGCCCTTGATGACCAACTTGCCGCCCCAGCGCTTCTTGATCCACTCAACGTCGTCCCACGATAACCGCGGGTCGAACTGCGCCGCCGACCACGCCGCGAGCGACCCGATGTCGTCCACCCCCTTCGCATGCCCCACGATGTTGCCGAACGTGCGACGGCGCGTGCCGAGCATGCCCAGGCACCAGCGCGGCTTGGTCATCATGTTGGCGATGTTCGGCAGCGTCAGCCTGGGCGGCGCGGACAAACCGTTCTTGATGTCCTTGTGACGCTGACCGCTGATTTGCAGGTCCATCGTCACCATCAACGCCGAACACCCGGCAGCCTTCGCGCGATCGATCAGGCGCTCGATGAAGTCACGGTCCTTCATGACGTACAACTGGAACCAGAACGGCGCCTTCGTGTGCGCCGCGACGTCCTCGATGGAGCAGATCGACACGGTCGACAGCGTGAACGGCACGCCGAACGCCTCGGCCGCGCGCGCCGCGAGAATTTCGCCGTCCGCATGCTGCATACCGGTCATGCCCGTGGGTGCGAGCGCCACCGGCATGGCCACCGGCTGCCCCAGCATCGTCGTGCGCGTGCTGCGATGCTCGATATTCACGGCAACGCGCTGACGAAACTCGATGCCGGCGAAATCCGCCGCGTTCGCCCGATACGTCGACTCTGTCCATGAGCCGGAATCGACATATTCGTAGAACATGCGCGGTACGCGCCGTTGTGCGAGAACCCGCAAGTCCTCGATAGTGGTGATCACTGCCATGCTGCGTCTCTTGTTTTAAGAATGCATTCTCGCAATTCGAGAATAGTTAATATCTTCTAGAATTTTTTATTTCTGTTTTACGAGGTCGACGAGCGACTGCGTATGCTTAATTGTCTTGAGGACAATGTTCGATTGAATCGACATGACGGCTGGCGCGCGGTAAAGCTCATTGACGATGAAGTCGGAGTAATGCGCGAGGTTACGCGCTCTTACCGTCAGGATGTAATTCGCCGAGCCGGTGACGATGCGCGCCGTGACCACTTCGGGCCAGTTCTGTACGGCGGCCAGAAACTTTTCGTGCCACTGATCGACATCCGGACGCAACGTAATCTGGACTAGCGCTTCGAACTCCAGCCCGATATGCTGTGCGTCCACGATGCAGCGGTATCCGGAAATCACTCCCCGATCCTCCAGCAGCTTCACCCGGCGCAGGCATGCCGACGGCGACAGGCCAACGGCGTCGGCCAGTTCCTGGTTGGAGATGCGGCCATTGAGTTCCAGATGGCGAAGGATGCGCAGATCGGCAAGGTCGAGGTTCATTGGCAGAATCCATCAAGTTTCCCGGGATTCTGGCAGATCCTTCGATTCTCCGCCAGTTGCTTGATAGAAATAGCAAGCAAATTCAATTTTTGCGTTGATATGATAGCTCTCGGCCCGAGGCCGGATGGGTAAGGCGTCCTCGTCGGAGCCGTTTCAGATATTGCAGTCGCCGTGCCGAAAAAGTTCGTCAGCTCCTATATCGGAAGGAGCCGCGAATCGATTTAAAGAACATCCATAAAAGCGTCTAAAAGACGCATCAAGGAGACCCATGAAGTCTGCAATTCCGGCCAGTCTGGCCGTTCTCTCGGCCGCCTGCGGCCTTGCCTTCAGCACTACGGCAGCAGCACAAAGCTCCGTCACGCTTTACGGGATCGTCGATCAGAGCGTGCGCTATCAAACGAATGCCAACGCCAACAACGACGCCCTCTGGCAAGTCGCCAACGGTGCCGTGACCAACAGCCGCTTCGGCTTCAAGGGCTCGGAAGACCTCGGCGGCGGCATGAAGGCGATCTTCCAGCTGGAGTCGGGCATCAACCCGCAGAACGGCACGCTCGCCAACAGTCCGCGCCTGTTCGATCGCTACGCCTTCGTCGGCCTGCAAAACCAGTACGGCACGATCAAGATCGGCCGTCAGGCGACCGAAGGGTTCAATGTCTACGGCGACTTCGACCCGCTGACGATCGGCAACTACGCGAACAATGCCTGGATGTACAACATCACGCGCGGCCGCGTGGACAACGCCGTGAGCTACGCCGGCACCTTCGGCGGCCTGTCGGTCGGCGCCACCTACGGCTTCGGCAATACCGCCGGCACGATGGCCGCCAGCAATTACTGGGGCGCCCGGGCCGCGTACGCCATGGGCCCGTTCCAGGTCGCCGGCGTGTACCAGCAAGCGCGCGACGCCGCCAAGCGCGTACAGCAGATGTGGGGTCTGGGTGGCATCTACAGCGTATCCATCGCCAAGGTGTTCGCCGGTTACATGGGCGGGCGCGACCGCAGCGGCTGGCTCGACGGCACGCTCAACGACCCCGCGCACCCGGTCACCACGGGCAATCTGAACGACAACCCGCGCAAGGACATGACGTTCTATCTCGGCACGACCATTCAGGCCATGCCGAATCTCGCCATCACCGGCGCAGCCTATTTCGACGACATCAAGAACATCAACGCCCAGGCCGGCGATGCCGGTTCGGGTCGTCGTTACACCTACGTGCTGCTCGCGGAGTACGCGTTGTCCAGACGCACGCAACTTTACGGCACCGTCGATTACAACAAGGTCAGCGGCGCGGCGCGCGTCGAGCTGCCGGGTAATTCGACGCAAGTCGGCGTGGCCACCGGCATCCGTCACATCTTCTGAGCGTCGGACGCGACTCGCTCGCGCCCTGCCTGCCGGAAGACTTCGGCATTTTGCAGTTCGTATGAACCGCCCCGGATTCGACCGGGGCGGCGGGGCCCGTTCGTGCCTGCGTTTGGACGCAGCGCGATCGGGCAATGACAAGCAACGCAGTACTCATGCGGATGCCGTGCGCGCCGCCGGACCGGCGCAGCGGTATCCAAGAGGTGTGTCATGACGCGTACTCCCCAGGCTCCTCAGTCCTCCTCCTCATCAGGCAAGCCCCGCGACTTTTCGCACATTACGAAGCGCGAACAGGGCCTGCGACGCTCGCTCACCGCCAGTCAGATGGCGATGATCGCCATCGGCGGTGCGATAGGCACGGGACTGTTTCTCGGCAGCGGTTTCGCCATCGGCTTCGCCGGTCCCAGCGTGCTCGTTTCGTATGCCATCGGCGCGCTCATCGCACTCATGCTCATGGGATGCCTCGCGGAGATGACGGTCGCGCACCCGACGTCCGGTTCGTTCGGTGCGTATGCCGAACACTACATCGGCCCTTGGGCGGGATTTCTGGTGCGCCACGCGTACTGGTCCTGCATCGTGCTCGCCGTGGGCACCGAGGTCAGCGCCATCGCCGTCTACATGAAGTACTGGTTCCCGCAAGTGCCGGGATGGTATTGGGTCGCGGGTTTTTCCGCGGCACTGGTGCTCGTGAACGCCATGTCGGTGAATCTGTTCGGTGCCATCGAATACGGCTTCTCGCTCATCAAGATCACCGCCATCGTCGGCTTCATCCTGATCGGTGCCTATGTGGTGTTCGTCGCGCCGAACTCGGTGGCAAACGCCGCTCATGCCCCGGCCGGATTCGCGAACTACGCCGCGCATGGCGGCTTCTTCCCGAAGGGCCTCTGGGGCATGTGGGTTGCCGTGATCATTTCGATCTTCAGCTACCTGTCCATCGAGATGATCGCCGTGGCGGCGGGCGAAGCCGAGAATCCCGAGCGCGCCGTAACGCAGGCCTTCCGCTCGACGGTCGTGCGTCTCGTGCTGTTCTATCTGCTCACGCTCGCGCTGATGCTCGCCATCGTGCCGTGGACCGCCGCCGGTCAGGACGAAAGCCCGTTCGTGAAGGTAATGCAGGCCATCAACATTCCCGGCGCGGCGGGCGTCATCAACTTCGTGGTGCTGATTGCGGCGCTCTCGTCAATGAACAGCCAGCTCTACATCACCACGCGCATGATGTTCTCGCTCTCGCGCGCCGGGTACGCGCCCGCCCGCTTCGGCGAAGTGAACAGGCGCGGCGTGCCGCTCGCCGCATTGTTGCTCTCGACGCTCGGCATTGCGCTCGCGACGCTCGTGAACTTCCTGTACCCCGACTCGTCGTTCACGTTCATGATGGCGATTTCGATGTTCGGTGCGATGCTCACCTGGATGATGATCTTCGTCACGCACTACTTCTTCCGTCGTGCATGGCGGCGCGAGTCCCGCGCACCGCTTGCCTTTCGCATGTGGGGCTTCCCGTGGCTCACGCTGCTCGGCGCGGGGCTCATGGCCGCTATCATGGTCACGACGCTCTTCACCGGCGTCTTTCGCATGACCATGATCTTCGGCGTGCCGTTCGTCGTCGCCGTGCTGCTGATTTACTTCCTGTGGTATCGCAAACGCGACGGTGCGCCGCAAGGGCGCACGATGACGCAGTCGTAAGCAGTCATAACAGACGTAGGCGGTCGTCGGCGGTCGTGGGGGCGTGGGCGGTCGTCGACGCAAACGTGGTCGAAACGACGCCGAACCGAACTCGAAATGAGACGGGCATGAAAATGGGGCGCCCGATATTCACCATCGGGTGCCCCATCCATTTTCGATGCAGATGCTTTTGCGCTCTACCGCGGCGCGGCTGACCGGCTTGCCGCCTTGCGTTCCTTGACCGTGCGCTCCAGCAGATAACGTGTCTGCTCCAGCACCGCCTCACGCACCATGCGGTTGCGCTCCGGATTCGGCTCGGTCCCCCATCCCATCGAACAATCGACGGAGCGGCGCATCACGCGAAACGCCATGCCCAGCGTGCTGATGCATACGGCGCGAACGCGCATCGCTTCGTCGTCGGGATCGACACCCGCGAGCCGCGTAACGATGTTGGCGCCGACCGACGCGAGACGGCTGGAAAAGCGCTCGTGAAACACCTTGAACCCCGCTTCGGGACCCAGCCCCGCCTGCTCGCGCGCCATGAACATGTGCCAGCCGTCGATCTCGGGCCCCTTCTCCATGAAACCGCCCTTGCGGTTCTGAAGCTCGCAGAAGGCGTCGATGAGTTGCTTGTCGGTCGCGTTCGGGTCGGCCACGACACGCTCGGCCACGTCGATGGCTTCGCCCATCTGCCCGAGCACCAGTTCCAGGATGTATTCGACGCACGCCTTGTACACCCCTTCCTTGTTATCGAAGTAATACTGAAGCGCGGGCGCATTCACGCCTGCCGCATTCGCGATGTCGCGCGTGGACGCGCCGGTAAATCCGTATTCGCCAAAACACTTGATCGCCGCGAGAACGATGCGAGCACGCGTTTCCTCGCCACGTTGATAGCCAGTGTCGACCGCATGCCGCGGACGCGCGGCGGTGCTCCGAACACGCCCGGCACGTGAAGTCCTTGTCATGTATCTCCTTGCTTGCAGAAACTTTCGTCAAAAATATAACACTTGACATAAATCGATCAACTGGAATAATTCTGCCAACTGGAATAATTTGAGGAAATTCCCATGACCACGGCAGCACAGGTCAAACCGCTCGACGCGGCGCAGACGGTGGAGAATCCGGCGCAAGCCCCTGTCGGCAGGGCACAGGAAAGCGCCGGCAAGCCCGGCCAGACAACGCCGCCGGCCAATCCGCGCCGCAAGACGATGTTGCTTGGCGCGCTGGCCATTGGCGTCGTCGTCGGGCTCGGCTGGGGAGCGCACTGGTGGTTTGTCGGCCGCTTCATCGAATCGACCGACGACGCGTATCTGCAAGCCGACAGCATGACCGTCGCCCCGAAAGTCGGCGGCTACGTCACGGAAGTGCTGGTGCGCGACAACGAAACGGTCGGCGTCGGGCAGCCACTGGTGAGGCTCGATGCGCGTCAATATCAGGCCGCCTACGACGAAGCCACCGCCACCGTCGTGGCACGTGAAGCGGATGTCGCGCGGGCGCAGGCCGAGTTGTCGCAGCACGCCGCGACCATCGCGCAGGCACACGCCGAATTCGACAGCGCCCGCGCCAATGCGGCGTATTCGGCCGGTCAGGTCAGGCGGTACGCGCCGCTCGTGGCGACAGGCGCCGAGACGGACGAGCGTCTGGCCGAACTGCGCAACACGAGCACACGCGCGCAGGCGTCGCTCAAGAGCAATGAAGCGAACCTTCAGTCCACCGAGCGCCGGACCGGCACCCTCACTGCGGCGCTGGCACAGGCCAAGGCCCAGTTGGCGGTGGCGCAGGCGAGTGCGCGCAAGGCGGAACTCGATCTCGCCGACACGGTGGTCAGGAGCACGCTGGCCGGGCGCGTCGGCGACCGTGCCGTGCGCGTCGGCCAGTTCGCGCAGCCCGGCACGCGTCTGCTCACGGTCGTGCCGGTGCAGAACATTTATCTGACGGCCAACTTCAAGGAAACGCAGGTCGGCCACATGCGCCCCGGGCAACCGGTAACGATTCACGTCGACGCCTTGCCGGGCGAGCCGATCCACGGCGTGGTCGACTCGGTCTCACCGGGTACCGGCTCGCAGTTTGCGCTGCTGCCCGCGCAGAACGCGACGGGCAACTTCACGAAGATCGTGCAGCGTGTGCCCGTGCGCATTCGCCTCGAAGCGCCGGACTCGCTACGTGCCGTGCTGCTGCCGGGCCTCTCGGTGACGGCCGACGTCGACACGCATGGCACCGGTGCGTCGGGCGCCGATGCCGCCTCATCGGGCGCGGGAGTGCAACGTGGCTAATCCAGGCACGGGTGCGGGCGCGGGCGACGCCGCCCCCGGCACGGCGACGCCCCCGGCGCCTGCGGCGCGACCGGCACTGCCACGCACAGCGCCCAAAGAAGCAAACGCGTCGGCATCGGACTGGATCGCCGTGGCGGCCGGTGCGCTCGGCGCATTGCTGGCCACGCTCGACATCTCGATTACGAACTCCGCACTGCCGCAGATTCAGGGGCAGATCGGGGCGTCGGGTACGGAAGGTACGTGGATTTCGACCGGCTATCTGATGTCGGAAATCGTCATGATTCCGCTCGCGGCGTGGCTCACGCGGGTGCTCGGTTTGCGACGCTTTCTGATGCTCAACGCCGTTTTCTTCACGCTGTTTTCGATGATGTGCGGCGCGTCGGGCAGCCTGGCCGAAATGGTCATTGGCCGCATCGGCCAGGGCTTTGCGGGCGGGGCCATGATCCCGACGGCACAGATGATCATTCGGACACGTCTGCCACGGCACCAGATGGGTATCGGCATGGCGATGTTCGGGCTGATCGTGCTGCTCGGCCCGCTCCTTGGCCCGGTCGTCGGCGGCTGGCTCACGGAGAATGCCAACTGGCGATGGTGCTTCTTCCTGAACCTGCCCCTCTCGGCGGCCATCGTCGCGCTGCTCATGCTCGGACTCAAGCGCGAACCGGCCAACGTGCAGGCATTCTTCAAAGCCGACTGGCTCGGCATCGTGGGCCTTGCCATCGGATTGAGTTCGCTCACTGTCGTGCTCGAAGAAGGCCAGCGCGAGCGCTGGTTCGACTCGCACATGATCGTCTGGCTGTCGGTACTGTCCGTCATCGGCATCGGCATGATGCTGGTCGCCCAGTTCACCGCCGAGAAGCCCATCGTCAAGCTCTCGCTGCTGGGCAACAAGAACTACGCGAGCGTGATCTATATCGTGTTCACGGTCGGCGCGGGGCTTTACGGCGTGTCGTACCTGTTGCCACAGTTCCTCGCCACCATTGCGGGCTACAACGCGCAGCAGTCGGGCAACATCATGCTGCTCTCCGGACTGCCGGCGTTTCTGATGATGCCGTTTCTGCCCCGGCTCATCAGCCGCGTGGACATTCGTCTGCTCGTGATTCTCGGGCTGCTCAGCTTCTTCGCCAGTTGCATGCTCGATATCGATCTGACGGCGCAGAGCGTGGGGCACGATTTCACGATCTCGCAGTTGTTGCGCGGTGTCGGCCAGATGCTCGCGATGATGCCACTCAATCAGGCATCGATGGCCGCCGTCGAAGCGCAGGATGCGGGCGACGCCGCGGGGCTCTACAACATGGGCCGCAATCTCGGCGGCTCCGTCGGGCTTGCGCTGCTGGGCACACTGATCGACCGTCGCACCGACTATCACGACGCCGTGCTGCGCGAATCGCTCACCGCCAACAATCCCTTGGGACAGGAACATCTGTCGGCCAATGCCGCGGGCTTTTTCGCGCAGTCGGGCGATATGGTTCACGCGCAATTGCAGGCCACCGCGCAACTTGCCGCCGAGATCGCGCGACAGGCGAGCGTGATCACGTTCTCCGAGACTTTTTACGCACTGGGTATCGCACTGCTGCTTTGCGTGCCGCTTGCCCTGATGCTCAAGCAGCCGGCCGGCTTCAGCGCTGGCGGGCACTAATCGATCATGACTTTTCATCTCAGAACGATGGCCGTCGCGGCCGCTTTTCTCGTCGCCGGCTGCACGGTCGGCCCCGACTATCGTGGCGCGCCCGATGTCGCCGGCGACGCCCTGCGCACCGGCGGGACCTTCGCTCACGCGGGGCCGGGCGTGCAGGCCCATACCCCTGGCGTTGCACACTGGTGGACAGCGCTTGGCGACCCGCAACTCACGGCGCTTATCGACGATGCCATCGCGCATAGCCCCGATATTCGCGCGGCGCAGGCGAAAGTGCGTCAGTCGCGCGCGAGTCTGCGCAATCATCAGGCCGATCTGCTTCCGAAAGCGACGGTGGATCTCGCGACCCTGCGGACTCGCTCACCGGACCTCGGTGCGTTGACCGGCAATGGTGGCGGTGGCGGGCGCGGACCGCTCGACCTCTACATCGCCGGGTTCGACGCCAGTTGGGAAATCGATTTGTTCGGCGGGACACGTCGTGCCGTGGAAGCAGCCGGCGCGGAGGCGGACGCCGCGTCGGAAGACCTCGCCGACGCTCACGTGCAACTCGCGGCCGAAGTTGCGCAGACGTACGTCGCACTGCGCGACCAGCAAGCACGCCTCGCGCTGGTACGCGACTCCGCGCAGTTGGAGGGCGAGATGCTGGAACTGACGCGCCAGCGTCGCGCGGGCGGCGTGGCATCGGAACTGGACGTCGAACGAATTTACACGCAGGTCGAGCAAACGCAATCGCGCGTGCTGCCGCTGGAGGCCGACGTGATCGAATCGCTCGATCAGTTGGCGCTGCTCACGGGCCGCACGCCGGGCGCACTCGACGACAGATTCAAGACCCCGCAGACGTTGCCGAGCGTGCCGGCGAAGGTCGCCATCGGCGATCCGTCGGCGTTGTTGCAGGCGCGCCCGGACATCCGCGCGGCCGAGCGGCGTCTGGCCTCGCAGAATGCGCAGATTGGCGTGCAGACGGCGAACTGGTTCCCCAAGCTGTCGATCATGGGCGAGCTCGGCTTTTCGGCGCTGGACCCCGGGCACCTCGTGCGCAAGGACAACTTCAGTTGGATGACGTTGCCGCGCCTGCAATGGAACGTGCTCGACTTCGGACGCGTGCAGGCGAGTGTGGACGGTGCCCGGGCGGGTCGCGATCAGGCACAGGCGAAATACGAAAGTGCGGTGCTCACAGCACTGCGCGACGCCGACGTGGCGCTCGCCCGTTACGGACATCAGCGCGAGAACGTCTATCGTTTGCGCAGCGTGGAGGCCTCGGCATCGCGCGCCGCGACACTCACGCGTCAGCGCTACCGCGCCGGTACGGCCAGCACGCTCGACTGGCTCGACGCCGAACGTACGCGCTTTTCCGCGGAGCAGGACCGCATCGCGGGCGATGCACAACTGCTCAAGTCGTTCGTGACGCTGCACAAGGCGCTAGGCCTGGGATGGCAAACGGCGTCGGCGGACGAACCTGCCGTCGAAACGGCGAGGTAAACGAAAAACGCTCCAGAAGCTTGCGCCTCCGGAGCGTTTTTGCCAACTAAGTTGGCGCGGCTGGCAGGATTCGAACCCACGACCCCTTGGTTCGTAGCCAAGTACTCTATCCAACTGAGCTACAGCCGCACTTACTGCACGAGATACCGATCAGACGATCCTGCTGCTGCCGGCCTACCTTCTCATCAACGCCACCGGTGCATGACACCTGGTACGCCACAGGAAGGACTCTCCCGAAAAACTAAGGGTCTCCGTGAGGAGACCCTCGAAATAGGTGGCGCGGCTGGCAGGATTCGAACCCACGACCCCTTGGTTCGTAGCCAAGTACTCTATCCAACTGAGCTACAGCCGCGCTGTGAGAACAGAATTATGTAAGAAAGCCGCCAGCCACGCAAGTGTTTTTTGCAATTCTTTTGCCATATCCCCGATTTGCCCGCCGCATCCGCCTTTCCATGCGGGATTAGCGCGGAATCGCCCCGGCTGGCAAGCCTTTGCCGCTAGAACAATTACTCCACGCAAACCCGCGTCAAATCAGGGCTTTCCATGTGCTCCGCCCGGATACGGCACGGTATGCTACGGCTTTTTGCAACGCATCGAATGGCGCACCCGCTGCGCAGGCGAGACAGCATCGGGCAAGGAGACGCCCCGCTCGCCGCCCCCCACATACGACATGCGATGAAACGACGCATCGGACCGCCCTGTTCTTCCCCCGGCGCTCACGATGCGATAAAAACCACACTCAAGGAGGCGCTCATGGAAAAAGTCTGGCTCAAGAGCTATCCGCCCGGCGTGCCGGCCGAGATCGACGTCAACACGTATCGTTCGCTGAACGATCTGTTCCTGCAAAGCTGCCAGAAGTTCGCGAATCGTCCGTCGTTCACCAATCTGGGTGTCACGCTGACCTTCGCCGACCTCGAGCGCAAATCGCGTGATTTTGCCGCCTATCTGCAGAGCCTGCCCGGTTTGCAACGCGGCTCGCGTGTGGCCATCATGTCACCGAACCTGCTGCAATATCCCGTTGCCGTGTTCGGCATCCTGCGCGCCGGGATGGTCGTCGTCAACGTCAATCCGCTATACACGGCGGGCGAACTCGAGCATCAGTTGAAGGACGCGGACTGCGCAGCGATTCTCGTGATCGAGAACTTCGCCGCCACGCTGCAAAAGGCGCTGCCGAATACGCCGGTCAGGCACGTCATTACGACGGCCATCGGGGATCTGGTGCCCGCGCCCAAGCGCTGGATCGTGAACTATGTCGTGCGCCACGTGAAGAAGATGGTCCCCGAGTGGAGCATTGCGCACGCCGTGCCGTTCCGCACGGCCATGGCGCTCGGCGCACGCTCGACGTTGCAGGAAGCGCAGCTCGGTCATGACGACATCGCGTTCCTGCAATACACCGGCGGCACCACCGGTGTTGCCAAGGGGGCGATGCTCACGCACCGGAACATGATCGCCAACATGCTGCAGGCGCGGGCATGGGTCGGCTCGGGTCTCGAAGAGGGCAAGGAGATCATCGTCACCGCCCTGCCGCTCTATCACATCTTCTGTCTGACGGCGAACTGCCTGGTGTTCCTCCAGCTCGGCGCGCTCAATCTGCTCATCACCAATCCGCGCGACATGCCGGGCTTCGTGAAAGAGTTGAGCAAGTGGAAGTTCACGTTCATGACCGGTGTGAACACGCTCTTCAATGGGCTGCTCAACACGCCGGGCTTCGACCAGCTCGATTTCAGCGAACTCAAGTGCGCGTTGGGGGGCGGCGCCGCTGTGCAGCGCGCGGTGGCCGAGCGCTGGCAGAAGGTGACCGGGCACCCGTTGATCGAAGCCTATGGATTGACGGAGACCTCGCCCGCGGTGTGTATCAATCCCCTGGGCAGCGAGTTCAACGGTTCGATCGGTCTGCCGATTTCGTCGACCGAAGTCAGTATCCGCAACGATGCCAACGAAGCGCTCGGCTTCGGTCAGGAAGGCGAGATCTGCGTGCGGGGCCCGCAGGTCATGAAGGGCTACTGGAATCGCCCCGACGAAACGGCCAGGACCATCGCGCCGGACGGCTGGCTGCGCACCGGTGACATCGGCACGATGGACGATCAGGGCTACGTGCGCATCACCGACCGCAAGAAGGACATGATCATCGTGTCCGGTTTCAACGTTTATCCGAACGAAGTCGAGAGCGTACTGGCGATGTGCCCGGGCGTGCTGGAGTCGGCGGTGGTCGGTGTGCCGAGCGAGCGTACCGGCGAAGCGGTGAAGGCGGTGATCGTCAAGAAGTCGCAGGATCTCAACGAGCAGGCCATCATCGATTTCTGTCGCCAGCATCTGACGAACTACAAGGTGCCGCATGTCATCGAGTTCCGCACCGAACTGCCAAAAACGCCCGTAGGCAAGGTGCTGCGCCGTGAGCTACGCTGAGCGCGAGTGAGGTCCGCGCATCGACGCGATGTCGCTCTCGCGTTGTTTCGGCCGGCATGACGAAACGCTGCGCAAGGAAATCATGCCCCCTCAAAAACGGCCTTACGGCCGTTTTTGCTTTGGACATCGAGGGATCTTTCAGGGCGGCGCCCCGCCGCCCTCGCGCGCCACGCCCGCTTGCCGCTCAGGCCGTTGGTAACTTTTGGTTACAGACGGCGCGCGTCAGGCTTGGGAAAATCCCGGGCACGTCAGTGCCCTCTCAACGTCCGACCTTCGTCACCTGCTTCAAAACGTGAGCAGCGGCTGCCATGCCGAACGTCGCTGTCACACACATGCTCGAACCGAAACCGGCGCAGTTCAGGCCCTGTGGCCCCGCAGCGGCATCGGGCGTTTCTCCCGGCGCGCAGGCCGCTTCCGGATACTGCAACGGTTCATCCGAATACACGGCCGGCACGTTGAACTTGGCTTTGGGGCCACGGACAAAACCATGTTGCTTGCGTAATTGCGCACGCACTTTCGCAAGCAGCGGATCCTGGATGGTGCGGGCGAGATCGTCGATGCAAATCCGTGTCGGATCGATCTGACCGCCCGCGCCGCCAACGGTGATCAGACGCTGCTTATGCGCGACACACCATGCGATGAGCGCCGTCTTTACCCGTACGCTGTCGATGGCGTCGACCACCCAGTCGAAGCCGCCGCCCAACATGGCGTCGAGATTTTCAAGCTCTACGAAGTCCTCGACGAGCGTAAGCTGACAACCAGGATTGATGGCCACGATACGCTCGGCCATCGCGGCAACTTTCGGTTTGCCATAGTTGCCATCGAGTGCGTGCACCTGACGATTGGTATTGCTTTCGGCGACGTTATCGAGATCGATGAGGGTAAGCCGTCCCACGGCGCTGCGCGCCAACGCTTCGGCCACCCACGAGCCAACGCCGCCGATACCGATGACGGCCACGTGCGCGTCGCGCAGACGCGCGAGGCCGGCGTCGCCGTACAAACGCGCGAGGCCGCCGAAACGGCGGTTCGCGTCATAATCCACCTCCGATGACGTGGCAGGCACCGGAGCAACAACGATCGACGGGGTACTGTTCATGATGCGATGGGTAACGTCCTTGAAATGGCTGGCGATCACGATAGTCGCCATCGTGCTGGCATTCGCGGCGTTCATCACGTGGTTTGACTGGAACTACGCCCGGCCCTTCATCAACCGGGAAGTGAGCACCGCGACTGGGCGCCCCTTCGAAATCCGGGGCGACCTCTCGCTGCACTGGCTGGCGCCGAATGCGCAGGCCCCGGGGCTGGGGCGCTGGCTGCCGCGGCCTCGCCTGATCGCGAATGATATCGTGTTAGGCAACGTCGCGTGGAGTCAGGAGCCGAACATGATCTCGGTCGGCCGCCTCACCTTCTCGCTCGAATGGTTGCCGCTGCTCGACAAGCACGTGGTCCTGCCCGAAGTGGCCCTCTCCGCGCCGAAGGTCGTCGTGGAACAGCGGGCCGACGGGCAGAACAACTGGACATTCACGAAGGGCGACGGCAAGCCTTCCCCGTGGAAACTTCGTATCGGGCGCCTGATTCTCGAAGACGGTGTCATTCGCGCGAACCTCGTACCGCAACAACTCGACCTGACGGCGAACATCGCCACCATCGACGGTCAGGCGCCGTATGGCATCGGCGTCACTCTGAAAGGCACGTTCCGAAAAGTAGCCGTCACCGGCAAGGCGCGCGGTGGCGACGTGCTCTCGCTCGAAGACGCCGGCGAACCGTACCCGCTCGACGCCAGCGTGCGCATCGGCCGCACACAGATCGCCGCCAGGGGCACCTTCACGAACCCGGCCACGCTTTCGGCGCTCGACATGCATCTGCGGCTGGCCGGCCCCACGATGGCCGACCTGTACCCGATCACCGGCGTGTTGCTGCCGGAAACGCCCTCATACGAAACCAACGGCCATCTGCTGCATACGGCGGGCGTTTGGCGTTACGAGCGCTTCCAGGGCAGGGTCGGCCAGAGCGATCTGTCGGGCACGCTCGTGTTTCGTCAGCGCGAGCCGCGCAACATCCTGCAAGGCGCCGTCGTGTCGAATCAGTTGCGGCTGGCCGATCTCGGCCCTGCCATCGGCGGGCAGAATCCGTCCGGCGGCAGCGATCTCTCCGGCAAGCCGAAAGCGCCGCCGTCCGACAAGGTATTGCCGGTCGACCCGTTCAGGACGGACCGTTGGCGCGCCATCGATGCGGACGTGCAGTTCACCGGCCGCAAGATCATCAGGGACAAAAGCCTGCCGATCGACAATCTCGTCACGCACCTGGTGCTGGACAACGGCGTGCTCTCGCTGCGTCCGCTGGAGTTCGGTGTGGCGGGTGGGCGCATCACCTCGACACTCGTGCTCAACGGGCAGACCGAACCGATGAAGGTCGACTCGCAGGTCTCGTTGCGCCATCTGAAGATGAAGCAACTGCTGCCCGAGGTCGATCTGATGAAGACCAGCGTTGGCGAGGTCAACGGCGACGCCGCGCTCACAGCCACCGGCAATTCGGTTGCCGCGCTGGCCGGTTCGTCCAACGGCGAGATCAAGACGCTGATCGACCGTGGCTCGGTGAGCAAGCTGTTGCTGCAATACATGGGACTCAACGTGGGCAACATCGTGCTGACCAAGCTCTTCGGCGACAAGCAGGTCGAGATGCGCTGCGCGGCGGCAGACTTCGCGGTGCGCGATGGCATCATGGACACGCGTACCTTCGTCATCGACACCGACGACACGAGCATCGGCGTGACGGGTCAGGTCGACCTCAAGCGCGAGCACTTCAACCTGACGATCCGTCCCGAACCGAAGCACTTCGGTCTGCTGTCGTTGCGCTCGCCGCTGTACGTGCGCGGTACGTTCAAGCACCCGGACGTCGGCGTGAACGTACCGACACTGGTCGCACGCGCGGGCGGCGCGATCGCCCTCGGGGTGCTCGCGCCGTACACCGCGCTCGTGCCGCTGCTCGAACTCGGTCCCGGCAAGGACAGCCCGTGCGGCGAACTGCTGGCCAGTCTGCAACATCCGCCGAGCCGGAACCCGGCCAACGTCAAGGCCGCACCGGATGCCAACGGCACCGGCAACGGCAACGCGCACAAGACCGGTAGTGCGGATAGGACCGGCAACAAGGGACGAGCCGGTCAGCCCGCCGCAGCCGCCGGGGTCGAGGGTGTTCGTGAGAAGCCCTGAGTCCTTGCCGCACACGGCAACGACGTCACCTGTTGCATGCCACGGGCAAAGCAATGCCCATGCCCGCGTGATGGATTTGGTGTCGCCGGCGTCTGTGATGCTCGGAACGGCGGTGGCTTCATCACGCAGTTACTTCATTCATTAAATATCAAGCACATAGCGCGAGACGCCCATACCACGGGGCGTTCGGAGGATTGATATTCGTTCCACGCGACAAATCGTCACGTGCGCACATTTGTCGACTCTTCGCTATACTGTGTCGCAATCCCCAACCGCTACAGACCGACTACGATCGTCGTGACCCAGACGCTTTCACTCGCGGACCTGCGCAAGAACTATGCCCTCGGCTCGCTTTCCGAGACCGACGTGGCATCCAGCCCGTTCGACCAATTCCGGCTTTGGTTTGAGCAAGCGCTCGCGGCCCGGTTGGCCGAGCCGAACGCGATGACGCTCGCCACCGTCACACCCGACGGACGCCCGGACGCGCGCATCGTGCTGATCAAGGGGGCGGACGAGCGCGGGTTCACCTTCTTCACCAATTACGAGTCGCGCAAGGGGCAGGAACTGGCGGCCACGCCGTACGGCTGTCTGCTGTTTCACTGGATCGAACTTGAGCGTCAGGTGCGCATCGAGGGACGCGTCGAGAAGGTGAGCGCGGAAGAAAGCGACGCCTATTACCATTCACGCCCGGTCGGCTCCCGTCTGGGTGCCTGGGCTTCGGTGCAAAGCGCCGAAGTCGCGGACCGAACCATCATCGAGCAACGCGAAGCGGAGTTCCGGCGCCAGTTCGGCGACGCCCCGCCGCGCCCGCCGCACTGGGGTGGCTACCGGCTCGCGCCGGATGCCATCGAATTCTGGCAGGGTCGCGAATCGCGACTGCACGATCGCATCAAATTTTTCCGGCTTGCCGATGGAGGATGGCGCGTCGCGCGCCTGTCTCCTTAAACGTTGTGTCGGCTACGCCGACGCGGTACGCCTGCCCGCCCGCTTGACGAGGAGACGTCACCGTGCCGACGGTACGGATTGAAGTTTTTTTGGTGACACTTGGAGCACATCCATGTTGTGGGAGAAAAAACTCGAAAACTGGGTAAGCGGTGTCAGGACATCGTCGAACCTGCCTATTCGCCTCGCGCTCTGGAATGGACAGCAATACGATTTCGGTGCCTTCGACAATCCCAGCGTAACGTTGCGCATCAACGGCCCTGCGGCCATGACGCGCCTGCTCAGTCCCAGTCTCGACAATCTCGGCGAGGCCTATGTGAAGGGCGAAATCGACGTCGAGGGCAAACTCGCCGACGTCATCGACATGAGCTATGCGCTCGCCGGTAGCAGTCTGACGACTATCGGTCCGCTGGAGCGTGCCGTGCGCCACTTCAATCACAGCAAGAAATCCGACAAACGCTCGATCGAGTTCCATTACGACGTGTCGAACGAGTTCTACCAGCTCTGGCTGGACAAGAACATGGTCTATTCGTGTGCCTACTTCGAAAATGGCGACGAAGACCTCGACACCGCGCAAGAGAAGAAGATCGATCACATTCTCACCAAGATCGGTCTGCGCCCCGGGCAGACCTTGCTCGACATCGGTTGCGGATGGGGGGCACTGGTGATTCGCGCCGCGCAGAAGTTCGGTGCGAAATGTGTCGGTGTCACGTTATCGCAGAACCAGTTCGATCTGGCCACCGAGCGCGTCAGGAAGCTCGGACTGGAAGACAGGATCGAAATCCGCATCCAGGATTACCGCGACGTGGAAGGTCAGTTCGACCGCATCACGAGCGTGGGCATGTTCGAGCACGTGGGCCGGAAAAATCTGAAGGACTACTTCGCGAAAATGGCTTCGCTGCTCAAGGACGACGGCGTGGCGATGAACCACGGCATCACGTCGACCGATCCGGATAGCGGCGAGACGGCGATGGGCGGCGGCGAATTCATCGACAAGTACGTCTTCCCGAACGGCGAGTTGCCGCACATCAGTCTGGCGCTGGAATCGATGCAGCGCGGCGGGCTTGAAGCGAGCGACGTCGAAAGTCTGCGCCGTCACTATGCGCGCACCCTTACGCTGTGGTCGGAACGCTTCGAAGCCCATGCCCCGCGCCTGCGGGAACTTGCAGGCGAGGAACGCTTCCGCGTGTGGCGTGTGTATCTCGCGGGCTGCGCGTATGCGTTCGAACACGATCACGTGTCGATCTATCAGGTCGTCTGCCGCAAGGCAGGAAAGTCGGCCACGCAATTGCCGTGGTCGCGCCGTTACATGTACGAGAACCGATGAGCCAGTTCGATCTGTTTGGCACGCCGCCTGACGATCCCCCGCCAGGGGGACGTGCCAGGCAGATCGACGGCGATTGCGCCCCTGCCCCTTCTTCATCTTCGCAGGACGCCGGCGCCGCTCCCGCCCGGAGGCCATCGCGCCGCGGCGGCGTCGGTGCCGCCGACATCTCGGCCGCCACCCGCATGCTGGGCGATCGATTGCCCGGCAACATCCGTCTCGGCACCTCATCGTGGTCGTTCCCCGGCTGGAAAGGCATCGTCTGGGACGACGATTACAGCGACACCAAACTCTCGCGTCAGGGACTCACGGCTTACGCGAGTCACCCGGTGCTGCGTTGCGTCGGTATCGACCGGTCGTTCTACAAGCCGATGTCGATCGTCGAGTATCAGAAGTACGCCGAGCAGGTGCCGAAGGATTTCCGTTTTCTGGTCAAAGCACCGAGCGTCGTGACGGACGCCGTCGTGCGTGGCGACAAAGGTGAACGGCTAAGCGCGAACCCTTGTTTTCTCGACGCGCGCGTTGCCGGGGAACAGTTCGTCGCGCCCTGCCTCGCGGGCCTTGGCCCCAAGGCCGGTGTGCTGGTATTTCAGGTGTCGCCGCTGCCCGCCGAGCTACTGCGCGACGTACCGGCACTGATTCGGCGCATCGAAGCGTTTTTCTCGGCACTACCGCCGCTCCCCGCAGGCGAGGTCATGCCGGATGGCACGACGGCGCCGGGGCCTTGCTACGCACTGGAGATCCGCGACGGGGCATTGCTCACGCCGCGTCTCATGCGGGCATTGGGGCCGTTGGGTGTGCGTTACTCCGTTGGGCTACATGCGCGCATGCCGCACGTGGAGCGTCAGGCCGCAGCGCTGGCGCTGCTGGACGAAGCTGGCGCAGGGCCGCTGGTCGTGCGCTGGAATCTGAACAGCGGTCATAAGTACGAACAGGCGAAAGCGAAATACGCGCCGTTCGACAGGATCGTCGATCCCGATCCGGCCACACGCGACGTACTTGCCGCACTGGCCACCCACTATGCACTCGCCGGGCAACCCGTCTTCGTAATCGTCAACAACAAGGCCGAGGGGTCGTCGCCGCTGTCTTGCCATGCGCTGGCCGAGCGGATTTCCGACTTGTGGCAGACGGCGCACGCGCCGGACGCTTGATGGCTGACGCTCGACGGCCGAAGCCTGAAACGACAATGGCCTGAGGCCGGCACAACTGCCGACTCAGGCCATCGTCGATCGCTCATGCGACCGGCGGACTGCGCAGTCTTGCCCGGTAATGCCGCGGCTTACGCCACGAGATGCGCAATCGCGACGTCCGGATTCACATCCGCTTCGTAATCCACGCCCTCGATCTCGAAACCGAACAGACGCAGGAACTCGTGCTTGTAGCCCGCGAAGTCCGTCAGTTCGTACAGGTTCTCGTTCGTCACCTTGTCCCACAGTGCCGAAACCTCGCTTTGCACGTCCGGCGAGAGTTCCTTCTGATCGGTGCGCAAGCGGCCTTCTTCGTCGAACTGCGGCGCGGCGTTGTACAGGCTGTCCCTGTACAGGCCGTAGATCTGCTCGATACAGCCCTCATGCGTGCCCTTGGCCTTCATGACCTTGAACAGCAGGGAGAGGTAAAGCGGCATCATCGGAATGGCCGAACTGGCCTGTGTGACCAGCGCTTTCAGCACCGCCACACGTGCGTCGCCGCCGGCGCTCGCAAGCTTGGCGCGGATGCCGAGCACTCTCTCGTCCAGATCCTTCTTGGCAGCGCCAATGGAGCCGTTCCAGTAGATGTCGTGCGTGATCTTCTCGCCCAGATACGTGAACGCGGTGGTCTTGGCGCCGGGGGCGAGTACACCGGCGTCGGCCAGCGCGTCGATCCACATCTGCCAGTCTTCGCCGCCCATGACGGCCACCGTGTTCTCGATCTCTTCCTGCGAAGCCGGTTCGAACACCGATTCCTTCACGACTTCCTTGTCCGTATCGATACCGCGCAGCGTCACCGACTTGCCCACCGGCTTGAGCACGGAGTTGAACACCTGCCCGGTTTCCGGATGCGTGCGGCGTGGTGCCGCGAGGCTGTACACGACCAGATCGACCTGACCGAGATCGTTCTTGATCGTCTCGATGGTCTTGGCCTTGATTTCCTTGGAGAATGCGTCGCCGTTGATGCTCTTCGCGTAGAGGCCCTTTTCGGTGGCGAACTTGTCGAAAGCAGCGGTGTTGTACCAGCCCGGCGTGGCCGGCTTGGTATCGGTGCCCGGACGCTCGAAGAACACGCCGAGCGTGGCGGCGTCGCTGCCGAAAGCGGCGGTGATACGCGCAGCCAGTCCGTATCCGGTCGACGCGCCGATCACGAGCACCTTCTTCGGACCGTTCGCGATCGGGCCCTGCGCCTTCACGTATTCGATCTGTTGCTTGACATTGGCTTCGCAGCCAACGGGATGAGTGGTGACGCAGATGAAGCCGCGCACGCGTGGCTTGATGATCATGGAAACCTCGTTCACAAAATTCGGTGATGCCGGCTCACCCGGCAAACACCGCGCATTGTAAACGAGGTCGGGCGCCGGCCGGCATTTTGGGCCCGTCCGGGGCCGGCTTTTGCGCCATTCGGTAATGCCGGATCAGACGTCGCCGGAGCACTTTCGGATCATTCCGGTGTAGCGACGACCGTGCGATCGATACGCTTCGGAAACTGGATCTGACGAATGCGCCGCACCAGCAAGGCCGCGACGATGGCGGCAACGCCCGTGAGCAGCACCCCGGCATGAACGGCGTTCACGAGCGTCTGACGCGCCGTTTCGACCAGCGGCGCCCCGTCGATGCCCATCGCCCGCAGGTCCGTCAGCAGCTCCGTACGAACGGCCGGGTCGATCAGAATGCGGGGATCGAGCGCCCGTGCCACGGCATGCGCGGCCAATGTCCCGTCGAAACCCGAGACCGCGCCGGCCACGCCACGCGCGTACCAGTGATTGACCAGCGTTCCCACGATGGTCGTGCCGAGCATGCCGCCGACCATGCGGGTCGATTGCAGCAACGCCGTGGTGATGCCGAAACGCTCTCGCCCGGCAATCTCCTGTCCGAACACGTTCATGTTGTTGAGAATGAAGCCGATGCCGATCCCGGCACAGGCCATCGCCAGCGCGAGCAAACCGTGCGGCGTATCGCGATGCGACAGTCCCACGCATGCCGACGCAATGGCGAGCAGGCAGAAGCCGATGACCAGCATGTTGGTCGGGCGCGCCAGCCGCACGACCACCGGCGTATTGATGAAGCTCCCCAGCGCGATGCATGCCGCGATGGGTGTCGCGATCAGCCCTGCCGCCTGAGGACTGAGGCCGAATCCGCCTTGCAGGAGCAACGGTGCGAAAAAGATCAGCGAATACATCACGAACCCGATCAGCACCGACAGTGTGAACAGCACTACGAGTTGCGGGTGACGAAACATGTCGAGCGGAACGATCGGGTGCGTGGCGCGCCGTTCGGTGCGCAGCAACACGAAGCACCCGATGGCTACGGTGAGGAGCAACAGCAGGTTGCCGGTCGATGCGCCGTGCGACGGCACGTTTTCGATGAATATCTGAAATCCGCCGAGCACGACCGCGATCCACAACGCGCCGCGCCAGTCGACACGCACGTCGCCCCGATGCGCCGGCGGGAATTTCGGCAGATAGCGCCACACGAAGTACAGCGCCGCCAGACCCACCGGCAGATTCACGAAGAACGTGGAGCGCCAGCCGAAATGCTCCGAGAGCAAACCACCGAGCGAGGGGCCGGCCGCCGTGCCGATGCCGTACGCCGTGGTAATCACGACCTGCCAGCGAACACGGGAGCGCGCGTCCGGGAAGAGATCGGGTACGGACGCGAATGCGGTGCCGACCATCATGCCGCCGCCAATGCCCTGCAATCCGCGCGCGAACACCAGAAACGGCATGTTGGGCGCCAAGCCGCACAGCAGCGAGGCAACGGTAAACGTCAGTACCGACGCGATCACGAAGTGGCGCCTGCCGAAGTAGTCGCCCAGCCGTCCGAACACCGGCACGGTCACGACGGAAGCCAGCAAGTAAATGCTCGCGATCCAGGCGTAATACTCGAAACCCTTGAGCTCGGCGACGATGGAGGGAAGTGCCGTACTGACGACGGTCTGGTCGAGGGCGACCAGCATATTGACGAGCGCGATGCCGATCATGGCCATCAACGCATCGCGAAAAGGCAGGGGGCGCACGGCGGACTACCTGAAGACTTCATTGAGGAGAGTCGCCATTCTATGCGAAAAATAATGAATATATGAACGTTCATGCGCGGCGCGCATTATCGGCCGAAAGTGCCCCGTATGCCTCGTCGCACATCGATCCGCATCGTTTGATACCTCAACGAATTCGCGAAAACACAACACTCAATGGTCACCTTAAAAAAACTCAACGACTCGGGGCCAACCCTTCCCTACGGCCCTGGGTGACGCGAATCCTGCAAAACGGGCGTTGTCCGATACCCCTTTCGGACACACCTCAACCCCACGTGCCGCCCGGGCGGGCATCATCTTTTCACCGCCATCCACGCGGGACGAAACAAATGCGGCAAAGCCGGACGCATTCGCCAAAACGGCGTCCGAACAACGGCCGCACCATCGCTCGACGCTTCGCAAAGCGTCATCGTCACTTCTATGGAGACACGTCCATGAAACACCGCCCCATGCGCGAAGACTACGAACGCTGGCTGAGCGCACAGCGCGTCAGGACGCTGGCGGACGGGCAGTCCGGCGATCCGGCGACGCTCACATTCCCGGAGATTCCGGCGACCCTGCCGTTTGCCGGTTACGTCGTCTGGTTCCATGGGAACCTCACGTATCTCGACATCCGCTTCGATCACCAGCGCTTTGCCATCGTCACGCAACAGGTGGCGAGTGCCGCAGAAGCGTTCTACTTCGATCATCTCGAAGCCGCTTACGGACACGCCGGCGACGCCGCGGACCCGTGCCTGATCCTGTACGCGAAAGCGGCCGGCGCGCCGGTCTGTGTAGTGGGCTGAGCAATTGCGCACTTTGCGTGAACAGTTAGTGCCTTCTTTCATTGCGTGGGACAGCCCACAGTCTATCGACATCGAATGAGGAGTCTTTCCATGCACTTGCCCTCGCAACCGCTAACGGGTGACTGGCCGCAACTTTCGAACTGGCAAGTGAAGCCGGTCGAAGCGTTGGCCGACGGGCACGCGTTGGCGACATTCACGAGCATCAGGAACCGCCTGCGGGAAGGGCACGCCATGTCAGTGGAATCGCTGAACGCCAGATCCCCCGTGCGCGCCTCAGGCGTCGAGTGCGTCGAGTGCGTCGAGTGCGGCGCCGTGCAAGTGGACGACTATATGCACGACGTACTCGCCGCATTGGTCACGCCGCAGGACGGCAGCCCGTCTCGCCGCTATACGCGCAACGCCGATTTACGAGCGTCGGTCGCTACGGCGCTGGCCCTCCATCCCGACGGTGGCGACGCATTGCTGGAGGCTCGGCTCAAGGCGTTGGGGTTGCCCTCTTTGCTGCGCGACGAATCGCAGTACTTGCCGGGCACACTTGAGGCACTTCGTTACGACGTGGGATCGCGCATTGTGGCGATCGAGCGAAGCAGACTTCCCGATCTCGCAGATCTCGAAGCGCCGGGGGACGCCGCATTGCACGCAGCCGGCGCCCGTGAACTCGCGTATCTCGATGCCGGGCATCCCCATGCAGCGCAGGTGGCCTTGGACCACAAGCGGATTCTCGACTTCCATTACCGTGCAGCGGGCGCCACAACGTGGGAGAGACTTCCCGGTTCTCGCAGTCCGGTAGACCGTGAGAGCCGAGGGACACATGAGAGCAATGAGAGCGAAGAGAGCGGTGAAGACCGTCAGAGCCGTGAGCGCAACGGGATTCTTCGGAGCCGAGGGGGCGGCGAAAGCCTCCGGCAGCGCGCAAATCACGAACAGGGAATCGGCCGGTTCCTTGAGCATCTCGTGCGATGCCGGCAGCGGCGCGAGCCGGCACATCCCCCGGCGCAAGCCAGCGAGCGCGTTCCGATCTCACAGGACATTGAAGTCCAGCGTTCGCGCCGCAAGGCAAAGGGTGAGTCGCCACCGTACCCGCCCCACCCGCTCTCACCCCGGCACGACATTCTTTACAACTGCACGTTGCTCTGAAGGCCTTATGAAGCGCGAAGCGTGCATCCGGGCAACACGCGCCAGCCACTCACGCTTCGCAACACATACACCGTCGTGTCGATCGATGGCCCCGTGCCCTGGCTCACGCGGCGGACTTCAGCCGACGCGCGAACTTCTCGCGGAATTTCTTGAGCTTCGGCGCAACGACATAAGCGCAGTAGCCCTGATCGGGGTGCTGGCGGAAGTAGTTCTGGTGATACGCCTCGGCTGGCCAGAACGTTTGCGCCGGCACGACCTGCGTGACAATCGGGTGCTGGTATGTCATCTCAGCCATCAGTTCGGCGATGAGACGGTCGGCCGCTGTTTTTTGTGCGTCGTCGTGATAGAAGATCGCCGAGCGGTACTGCGTGCCGATGTCGTTACCCTGACGGTTGAGCGTGGTCGGATCGTGGATCTGGAAGAACACGACGAGAATTTCTTCGAACGTGACGACGTCCGGGTCATAGGTCACCTGAACCACTTCCGCGTGACCAGTCTCGCCTTCGCAGACCTGCTCGTAGGTCGGATTGTCCACATGCCCGCCTTCGTAGCCGGAGACGACGGACTTCACCCCGTCCAGTTGCTGATAGCAGGCCTCGAGGCACCAGAAACAACCACCGGCCAGCGTGGCGACTTCGGTACGGGTATCGCTGGGAGACTTCGTCTGCTCTGTCATCTTGACCTCGCTTGTCGACTGCGTTCGAGTGTGCGCGCGCCTCCATTCATGACGCGCCGCACCAAACAAATAGGGCGGGCGACCGATGGTTCGATCGCCCGCCCTATTGTCGCGCAGAAGTTCTGCGAACGGCGCAAATACCTTTTGCGCCCCTCGCCGCTCGGCCGGTGCGCCCGCCGTGCATTGAGGCTGCATCGACCGTACGCCGACCACAGCAGGGCGCGGCTTTATCCGGCCTAATGCGACTCGATGCGACTCGATGCGACTTGATGCGGCCATGCCATCCCTATGGGGCCGCGTCAGCCCTCCAGTTGCGTGATCAGCGGATGCAGCAGACGTGCACCGACACGCGCCGTCAGGCCGTCACGGTCATACGTCGGGTTGTACTCCGCGATATCCGCCACGCGCAGCTTGCCCGAGCGTCGTACCACGCCGATGAGCGCCTCGACCACTTCGAACGCCACGCCATGCGCCGCCGGCGCCGACACGCCCGGCGCCTTCTCGCCCGGCAGCACGTCCATGTCAATGGTCAGATACACGTGGCTCACCGTCGCCAGCTTCTTTTCCAACTGCTCGCACATCTGCGGCAGACGATGCGCGAGCATCGTCTCGTCAAGCCAGTAATCGACGTTCAGCGCGCCCGCGCGCTCGAAAAGCGCTTCCGTATTGCTGTAACGGCTCACGCCGAGACACGCGTAATGGAACGGTGCCCGACGCCCCGCGAGCAGTTGCGAGATCTGCCAGAACGGCGTGCCGGAACTGGCCGTGGGCTGCGCACGCAGATCGAAGTGCGCATCGAAATTGAGAATCAGAATCGGCTCGTCGCGCAGGCGGTCGCCGAAATGCTCCGCAACGCCGAGGAACGTGCCGTAGGCAATCTCGTGCCCACCGCCCAGTACGACCGGACGCGCCCCCGCCGCCAGCACTTCGGCCACGCGATGTCCCAGCGCTGCCTGCGCCGCTTCGAGGCGATCGTCCGCACAGACGATGTTGCCGCCATCGAACACGACAGGCGTGCCTTGCACCGGCAGACTCGCCAGCGCGCGGCGCAGCATGTCCGGGCCGGCAACCGCCCCCGGACGCCCATGATTGCGGCGCACGCCCTCGTCGCTGCAAAAGCCCAGCACCACAGCGCCGCCAGCGATGTCCGAGGCGTCGCTCGCGTCGTAATCGCGCAACACCTGATGCAGACGCAGCGTATGGCCTGCTTCGCCGGTATCCACCCGGCCTTGCCAGACCGTTCGATCGATTGTCATACGTTTTCCTGCCTTGCCTTACCTTACCTGTGTCGTTACCGGATGCCTGCGCACGTTGTTGCGAATGCCACTAATGCCACTAATGCCATCGCCGTGCACCGGCACGATTCACGCGCATTACGCCGATCGCGTGAGCACCGCTTGCAGGAATTCACGCGTACGCGCTTCACGCGGCGCGGTGAAAATCTGCTCGGGCGGTCCGGCTTCGATGATGCGGCCCTGATCCATCACGACAACGACGTCGGCCACTTCGCGGGCGAAGCCCATTTCGTGCGTGACGACCAACATCGTCATCCCATCGTTGGCGAGCGCCTTCATGACTTGCAGCACTTCACCGACCAGCTCCGGATCGAGGGCGGACGTCGGCTCGTCGAACAACATGACCTGCGGCTGCATGGCCAGTGCGCGCGCAATCGCCACGCGCTGCTTCTGACCGCCGGAGAGCGTGCCCGGGTAGACGTCCGCCTTCGCGGCGAGGCCCACCTTCGCGAGCAGTTCGCGCGCCAGCTTTTCGGCGTCGGCGTTCTTCATGCCGCGCAGCTTGCGAGGCGCGAGCGTGACGTTATCGAGGACCGTCAGGTGCGGGAACAGGTTGAACGACTGGAACACCATGCCCACTTCCATGCGCAGATGGTTGAGCGCGTTCTCGCCCATCATCTTGCCGTGATCGACGAGCTTCTTGCCAACGATCTCGATGGTGCCCTGCTCTGCCGTTTCCAGCCCGTTGCAGCAGCGCAGGAACGTACTCTTGCCCGAACCGCTCGGGCCAATGACCACGACGACCTGGCGGGCGTCGACTTCGAAATCGATGCCCTTGAGCACCTGATGGCTGCCATAGGCCTTGCCCAGCCCTTCGATCTTCAGGATCGGGGCGCCGGTGACTTTCTTCACTTCGCTCATTGCACGGCACCTCCGGCACGCAGGGACTTCTCGGCGCGCTGCAACAGCAGCGTGGTAACACCGGTCAAAATCAGATAAACAAAAGCAATCGCCAGATACACTTCCAGCGAGCGATACGACACGCTGATGATCTTCTGGCCTTCATGCATCACGTCGTGAATCGTGAGCAGCGACACGAGGGCGGAATTCTTGATGAGCGCGATGAATTCATTGCCCAGCGGCGGAATCATGCGTACGACCGCCTGCGGCAGAATCACCGAGCGCATGGCCTGACCGTACGGCATGCCGAGCGAACGGGCGGCTTCCATCTGACCGCGTTCGATCGACTGGATGGCGCCACGCACGATTTCCGAGACGTAGGCACCGCTATAGATGCCCAGACCCAGCACGCCGCACACGAACGCCGGCAGCAGAATGTTGAACTGCGGCAGACCGAAGAACAGGATGAAGAGCTGCACGAGCAGCGGCGTGCCACGAATGAACGTGACGTAAGCGGTACAGATGCCGTAGCGAATGCGATTGGCCGGGTTGAGGCGGCCCATGCCGACCAGCAAACCCAGCACACAGCCCAGGGCCAGGGCACAGGCAGTGACTTCGACGGTCACAAGCGCGCCACGCGCCAGGTCCGTCCAGTTTGCCCACACCGGCGAAAAATCGAGTTCCATGCGTACTCCGTCAGTTGCTCTACTGCGCTAATGCCTATGACTTGGGCGGGCGACGTCACCCTGTGATCAGGGATGACGGCCAACCCGCCCGGTATTGCTTTGGTATTGCCTTGCTGTTGCTTTGGTATTGCCCGGATGTCGCCCGGCGTTGCGCGCGGGCGACTGTCTCGACTGCATTACTTCGCGCTACCGAAGTACTTCGTCACCAGCGCAGCGTACGTGCCGTCGGCGCGCACCTTCTCCAGCGCCTTGTTCATTTCTTCGGTCAGCGCCTTGTCGTCCTTGCGCAGGGCGAAGCCGTAGCGCTCGATCGTCAGCGTCTTGTCGAGCACCTTCACGCTCGGATTGGCCTTGGCGTACAGCAGCGCTGCCGGCTTACCGGTCACTGCGGCGTCGGCACGGCCGATCTTCACGAGTTCGAACATCTGGTCGTTCTTCTCGACTTCCACGCGCGAGACCTTCGGATAGTTTTCCGTGAGGAACTGCACCGACTTCGTGCCGACCTGCACCGAGACCTTCTTGCCGTTCAGATCGGCCGGCTCCTTGATGCTGGTGTTATCGGCCTTGACCATAATGGCCAGACCGCCGGTGTAGTACGGGTGCGTGAAGTTCACGGCCTTCAAACGTTCGTCCGTGATGTAGATGGCCGAAGCCGCCACGTCGACACGCTTGGACAGCACTGCCGGGATCAGCCCCTTGAAGTCGATATCCGTCCACTCGACCTTCTTGCCCATCGCCTTGCCCAGCGCTTCGATCATTTCGACGTCGAAGCCCGTACGCTTGCCGTTTTCCACGTATTCGAACGGCGGGAAGGTCGCGTCGGTAGCAACACGCAACACGTCGTCGGCAGCGAAAACCTTGGTCGAGCAGGTGACGGCCAGCGCCATCGTGAACAGGATGTGACGCAATTTCATCTGGTACTCCTTCGTGTAGTCTCAGTTCGGAAAAACCGGTTAAAAGTACTGCAATCGATTCGAAATACGCTCTGCCGCCGCCACCGTGAGGCGGATCAGCTCTTCGTGGCGCTGCGCCACACGCACGGCCGGCGCCATCAGGGTGATGGTGCCTTCCAGACGTTCCTTCGCGGCAAAGACCGGGGCCGATACGCCCCAGACGCCGAAATCCACTTCGCTTTCGGACACCGCATACCGTTGCTTGCGAATCTCCTCGATCTGCGCGATCAGACGCTCCTGCGCCACCGGCTGGCCAGCCAACTGACGGCCGATCAGGTTGTCGCGAGTGGTCTGGGGCAGAAAGGAAAGCAAGGCCTTGGCCGACGCGCCGTGCACCAGCGGATGCGCACGGCCCTTGGCGAACGAGCAACGCAGCGATTGCTCGCTCTCGTGCATGTCGAGACACACGACCTGACCGTTCGCGGCCACGAGCAGACCGACCGTCTCGCCCGTGCGCTGCACGAGGGCGTCGATTTCTTCGCGCGCCTGGGTGACAAGATGCGAGTTGTGGTCGAAACCCCACGCCAGTTGCACGCCCACCGGCCCGGGTTCGTAGAGCGCCTCATGGGCGTGCTCCTGCACCAGGCCCCACTTCTTGAGCGGCACGAGGTGGCGGTAAACCGTGGAGAGCGGCAGGCTCGTTTGCGCGGCGATCTCGCGTGCCGCGATCGGTCGTCCATGACGCGCCACAGTCACGAGGACTTGCAGTACACGCTCGGAGACCGATTGAGCTTCGGTGGTGTCCATCGTCTTCAAAAACCAAAGAAAGCAAAAAATCAGCGGGATGTGCCGCCGATGACGACATGGGCGCTATCTTGCGATGCAATTCCCAAAGTAAAAAATGTAATTCTCAGCAGATGGTAACAAATTGGGAGATTACGCATAGGGATTTTCCCTTACGCATCGCGGGTAGCGGCCATAAAAAAACGCCGAAACCTTTGAAAAACAAGGGTTTCGGCGTTTTTAAGCAAAAACCGAATAAAGCTTCCGATTACCGAATGTGGGTTGCCGTTGACGAATCCCGGCTGTCGGATAGCCATGCGATGAGAATCGGTTTTTGCACTTTCCCAAGTGCGCTCTTGGGCAGGTTCTCAACAATGACAACACGGCGCGGCAATTTGAAGCGAGCGATACGTGTCGCGAGAAAGTCGAGAACGGAGGGTTGCGTGGCGGGCGCCTGCGACGTCGGAACGACGACGGCGACCGGCACTTCACCCCATCGCTCGTCGGGCACACCGACGACCGACGCCTCCATGACGCCGGGACAGTCGACGAGCGCATTCTCGATTTCGGCCGGATAGATGTTCTCGCCGCCCGAGATGATCATGTCCTTGCTGCGGCCGACGACTTCGATGCAGCCATCGTCACGCAGCCGCGCCAGATCGCCGGAGTGGAACCAGCCGTCTTCGAAGCCGGCGTGGCCGGGGGCGCGCCAGTACTCGCGCATCACGTTCGGGGCGCGCACGAGAATTTCGCCGACGTCGCCCGGTGCGACTTCCTGCCCTGCCGCATCGACCAGACGCACTTCCACGCCCGGACACGGGCGTCCCACTGCGCCGGGATGCGCCTTCGCTTCGCCGAAACGCAGCGCGATCGACACCGGACCGGTCTCCGTTGCACCGTACACCTGACCAAGCGGAATGCCACGCGCGTGGAACGCGTCGATGGCCGACATGGGCACCACGCTCGATCCGGCCATCACGCCGCGCAGCGACGAGAGATCCGTCGCCGCCCACATCGGGTGCGTCTGTACGGCACGCAGGGTGGCGGGCACCATCAGCGAGAGCGTCGGACGATGCCGGGCGACGTCCGCGAGCCACGCGGCCGGATCGAAGCGCGGATGCAGCGTGACACTCGCGCCGCGCAGCAGCGCCGGCAACGTCTGAATACAGAGTCCGCCGACGTGAAACATCGGCAATGTCGACAGGACATGATCGTCGGCGCGCATGTCGTGCGACCACCAACTGGCTTCGGCGTTGGCCAGCAGTCCGGCCTGCGTGTGCAGCGCCCCTTTGGGCTCGCCGGTCGTGCCCGACGTATAGGCGAGCAACACGGGGGCATCGGCCGGCACGTCGGGATAGACGACCGGCTTGACCGAAGGCACGGCGATCAGCCCTTCGATGGGGGCGATGGCCGGCGCAGGCAAATCGGTGATGGCGTCTTGCTCCAGCGCGTCGCGAATCTGGCGGGCCGTGTCGCGATGCATGGCATCGAACCAGAGCACGCGCACGCCCGCATGGCGCACGATGGCCGCCAGTTCCGGCACCGCCAGACGGAAATTGAGCGGCAGAAAGATGGCGCCGGCCCGCGCACACGCGAACAGCAACGCCAGTTGCAGTTCGTCGTTCAGACCGAGACAGGCCACGCGCTCGCCCGGCGCAATGCGCCACGTCTCGCGCAGATGGCCGCCAACGCGCTCGATGCGCCGCCACAACGCGGCATAGTCGGTCGTCAGGGCTTGCTCTCCAACGCCGCACCGCAGCGCCAGCCGCTCGGGCGTGGCGCGCGCGTGACAGGCAAGCGCTTCTACAAAAGGCGTCAACTTGTTCTCCGTGACAAGAGAGACGGCGAGGCTATCGTCGCCGCGCCGCGTCGCTGAACCACTGACTTGCTGATGGGCTGCCGACCGAATGTCGTGCGCGCGCCGAAGGGTTGTGCAAGCGCCTTACTCGTCGCGCTCGCCCGGCTCATAGAGCGCTTCGCGGCCGATGCGATCCAGGCACAGCTCGGCGGTCCAGGGCAGCATCAGCGCGCCGCAACGCGAATCGCGATACATGCGCTCGAGCGGCAGCGTCTTGAGCATCGACTGCCCCCCGCACGTGCGAATCGCGAGACGGCACAGCTCGTTGGCATTCTCCATGATCGTGTACTGCGCCGCATAGGCGCGCAGACGCGCGTCCTTGCCGGGATCGGCCCGGCCATCCTGCAACGCCCGCAGGAACAGCGCGCGCGTCTGCTCCAGCATGATGTGCATTTGCGCGACGGCGATCTGCTTGGTCGGGTACATCCGGCGCTTGACCGGCGCCCCCATGCCTTCGGCTTCGCCGCGCAGATAGCGCACCGTGAAATCGTACGCGGCCTGCGCGATCCCCATGTACGTCGGCGCGAGCGTCATGAACATGTGCGGCCAGCGGCTGGCGGCCTGATAGTAGACGCCGCGCGGCATCAGTTGCAGCGCGTCGGCGACGAACACGTCCTTGAAGAGCAGCGTGCGCGAGACGGTCCCGCGCATGCCGAGCGGATCCCAGTCGCCGGTGACGGTCACCCCCGGGGCGTCGCCCGGCACGGCGATGTAGAACGTGTCCTTCATCGACAGCTCGGGTTTGTCTTCCGTGCACAGCACGCCGTAATAGTTTGACGCGCCCGAGAGCGACGCGAAGATCTTGCGGCCGTTGATCAGCCAGCCACCGTCGACCTTCGTCGCCGTCGTGCCGAACGGCGCCTTGCCGGCGGCCGCCGCGCTGCCCTCGGAGAACGGTTGTGCGTAGATCGCGCCGTCCTGAATCACGCGCTCGAAATGATGCTTGCGGTAGCCGGCGTGTTCCGTGCGTTGCTCGGGCGTCATGTCGAGGTCGTCCGCGAGAATGCCGGTCCACATCATCGAGCAGGTGTGCATGTTGAACGTGAGCGCCGTCGCACCGCAGTGACGGCCAAGTTCGGCCGAGACCATCATGTAGGTCGCGAAGTCCGCGCCCAGACCGCCGTCTTCTTCGGGAATGCACAACTTCAGCAGGCCCGCGGCACGCATGTCGTCGTAGTTCTCGAACGGGAACGACGCTTCGCGATCCCAGCGCGCGGCGCGCGGGGCGAGCGACTCGCGTCCGACCTGTTCTGCCAGCGCCAGCAGGCGCCGCTGCTTGTCCGTGAGCGGGTAATGCTCGCCGACGATCGAAGGGGGCTGATAGGCCACGGTAGTCTCCTGATGTGTTCTGGGAATGCGCTTGAGTGAGCGAAGGTGCGCCTGGGATGTCCGATGTACGCCGGGGTGTCTCGCGAGCGCTTATATCCGGGCGAGGAACGCCTGCACCTCGGTGTCGAATGCCGCCGCATGTGTGAGATTCATGAGATGCCCCGCGCCGGGCAGGCAGACGTAACGCGCCTGCATGATGGCGTCGGCCATGCGCGCCATGACCTTCGGCGGTGCGTTGTTGTCGTGCTCGCCCGCGATGAGCAACACCGGCACGCTCAGGCGCGCCAGGGCCGCGCGCTGTTCGAAGCCAACGAGCGCCTGCAACGCCGCGCGATAGGCCCGCGGCGAAACGGCGCCCATCGCCTCGACGGCCAGCGCGTGCGCCTTGCTGCGCGTCGCGTCGTCCGGCTCGCCGAGCATGCCGGGCACGATCGCTTCGGCCATCTCGCGCAAGGTCTTGCCCGCGTCGAGCGGCGCGGTACGCTGGCGCACGAACTCGCGCTGAAAATCGCCGTCCGGTTTACCGAATGCGGCAGACGTGCCGCACAGCACCAGCGCCGCCACATCGCGCGTGAACGGTGCGCCGCGCGCCATCAGTTCCTGTACGACCATGCCGCCCATACTGTGACCGACGAGCACGAAGCGCGAAGGACCCAGCGCATCGAGCAATGCCCGCAGGCTGTCGGCAAGCGCCGCCATCGTCGGCTCGGCTGGCGGGGCGCTGTCGCCATAGCCCGGCATGTCCCACGCGAGCACGCGATAGCCCGCGGCGACGAATGTCTCGAACTGTGCAGGCCAGAGGTCGCGATTCCCGCCAATGCCGTGCAGCAATACGAGCGTGATCGGCCCCTGCCCGGCCACGCGGTACGCGGGGCACGCTGGCGCAGCGGAGGACGTCGGCACGACAACGGATGAGGTTGACGATGCGGACGAAGCGAATGAAGCGCACGGAGCGCACGGAGCGGATGACGCGCACGGGAGTGAAGCGCCGGCGGCCGGCGGAGCAGGCGTCGTCATGCGAATTCGCCCTGAAGTTGTCCGTCACGCACGACAACGTCGCCGTCGAGCGCGATCGTGCATTTGCGTAACGGCAAATCGAAGTGACCCAGCGTGTGGCGCCCTGCCACCTCGTTGGCCCCCGTCGAATAGAGGAAGTTGCCCGCAAAGGCGCGCTGTTCCGTGCCGTTGCAATCGCGCTTGTCGTAGCAGGCGAGCGCATCCCAGCGCGCACGCGGGTTCAGGCCGAAGCCGACGTGCGAGACGGCGTAGGCCTCGCGGTCTGCCCACGCGGAAAAATAGTCGCGCATGAGGTCGACGTCGACGCCCTCGCCGTCGATCGCGACGACGTAATCGTCTTCGACGGTAAGCGCAACGCGCTCACGCAGGTACTGCTTGAAGGTGAGATTGATGTCGCCGGGCGCGAGGACGAGTTGCCCGTTCACGCTGTGCGCGGCAGGAAATGCCAGCGCAAGACCGCCAGGCCAATGCGCCACCTGACCAGGTTTGGCGCACCACCCCCATACACCGCCCACTCGCGCCTCGCGCAGTCCGATGCGCAGGTCGGTGCCCGCCGCGGACGTCACGTGCATTTGTGCTGCACCGCGCAAACGCTTGATGGCCGCGCGCACTTTCGGCTCAAGGGCCGGGTCCGTCGCGCACCGCTCCAGAATCTCGGGATGCTCGTTCGAGACCATCAGCACGCGCGCGCCGCCGCCAAGGATTTCCGGCAGTTCGGGCGCGTGCAACAAGCCTTCGACGGTACAGTCGACCACCAGCGTTGCCGTTCTGAGCGCCGCCACGACGGGAGCCAGTTGACCCAGTGCGTCGCTCGCGCCGGTGGAGCGCACGGGCACCGGGGCCTGCACGCGCGGGCTCGGCACCACCAGCCGGAACGGCCTTGCGCCAAGCGACTCCGCGGCCAGTTGCGCTAATTCCACGTTGACAGGCCGGGATTGCGTTTCGGCTACAATCGCCACCACGTCGCCGGGCCGTATGTCGCAGCGCCGCAAAGTCTCGGCAAATACATCGATCCACTTATGCTCGATTCGCTCGATCAGCATATCGTCTCCTGAGCGCCTGACCCTTGCGCCCCTGCTGGGCTCCGTTGGCCATCACGCGTCTTGTCGATCTGTCGTTCGTGCCATAGTATATGAATATTCATACAAATCAACCCGATCAAATTAGCCGGACGGGAGTGCAGGGAAAGTGAACGCCAAACGCGCCGCAACGCCGGATTTCGACAGCACGGCTTTTCGCAATGCACTGGGTCAGTTTGCGACCGGGGTCACGGTGATCACCACCCGAGCCGAGGACGGTTCGCTCATCGGCATTACCGCGAGTTCGTTCAATTCGGTCTCGCTCACGCCTCCGCTCATCCTGTGGAGCCTCGCCACGCGTGCCGGCAGCATGCCCGTCTTCCGTGAAAATACGCACTACGTCGTGAATGTGCTCGCCGCCGATCAGCTCGACATCTGCAAGCGCTTTGCAACGATGAAGGGCGACCGGTTCGCGGGGGTGCCGTATACGCTGTCCGCCTCCGGAACGCCGGTTCTCGAAGGGGCGCTGGCCTGGTTCGAATGCCACAACCGCAGTCGTTACGACGAAGGCGATCACGTCATCTTCGTGGGCGAGGTCGAGCGTTGCGGCGTACACGCGCAAGCCTCGGATCGCATGCCGCTGATCTTTCACGCCGGCGGCTTTCACAAACCGCAGTCGCTGGGCTAAGACGCGTCATGTCTGCCACGCGATCCGCTTCGGGTACGCCGTTCGTCGACGATTATCTGGCGTACCTGCTTGCCCGAGCGAGCGCGCTCGTGTCCGACGAATTTCACCGCGAAGTCGCTGCGGCCGGTCTCGGCGTGCTGGAGTGGCGTGTGCTCGCCACGCTCTCGGACACCCGGGCGCGTACCGTCAATCAGTTGGCGGACATCGTGCTCGCCAAGCAGCCGACCGTCACCAAGGTCATCGACCGTCTCGAAGCATCGGGTTACGTGGTGCGTGGCGAGAGCGCGACTGACCGGCGTCAGTCGCTCGTCTCGCTCACCGATGCGGGCGTCGCCCATGTTGCCCCGCTGCTGGAGAGCGCCCGCCGTCACGAAGCGCGCGTGCTTGCGCGATTCGGCGAGGCGCAGTCGGCACAACTCAAGGACGCCCTGCGCGAACTCATCCATCAGATGACGCATCGCCGGTCGCTTTAACGCTGCCGCCAGTCCCCGCCCGGCGCCTTACGCCCGACCGCGCCGCCGAATTCCGATGAACTCGCATCGAATTCGACCAATTTCTGGAAAATTAAAATAATCCACCGATAATCCGGCAAAATCGCTTGCCGAATTTCAATCCGACGTTTCACGCCATTCGAATACGCAAGCACCTGCGGCGAGGAATTTCCTAAACTATGTGGGATTTTTCCTTTCATGAATCGCCCTCGCAAGGCGCTTGCGTATGAACGTTTCGAACGCTGCGGATAGCCCCGCGGACCGTCCCCGCACGCACGAGCGTCGCGTATGGGATATCAGTGCACCGCTGAGTGCCGACACGCCCGTGTGGCCGGGCGACACACCGCTTACCGAGGCTCCCGTCTGGCAGATCGGCCCGGGCTGCCCCGTCAACGTGGGGCGCGTCACCCTCTCGCCGCATACCGGTGCGCACGCCGACGCGCCACGTCATTACGACGACGAAGGGGCATGCATCGGCGAAGTCGATCTTCTGACGTATCTGGGGCCGTGCCGCGTCATCCATTGCATCGGCGCGTCGCCGGCGGTCACTCCCGAGATGGTCGAAGCGCATCTGAAGGATGTGCCCTCGCGCGTGCTGCTGCGCACCTATGCACAGGCGCCGGTATCGCGCTGGAACAGCGCGTTCTGTGCCGTGGCCCCCGCCACCATCGATCTGCTCGCCTCGCACGGCGTGACGCTCGTGGGCATCGACACGCCGTCGCTCGATCCGCAGCAGAGCAAGACGATGGACGCGCACCACCGCATTCGCGCGCATCGCATGGCGATTCTCGAAGGGTTGGTGCTCGATGCCATCGAGCCTGCCGATTACGAACTCATTGCGCTGCCGCTGAAGTTCATGCGGCTCGACGCCAGCCCCGTTCGCGCCGTGCTGCGTTCGCTCTGAACGTCGCGGCACGCCCGCTTCTTTTCATCGTTTCCCTTACCAACCAACGCAAACCATGACGTCTTCTCGCAACGATTGTCTGGCCCTCGACGCGGCCGATCCGCTTGCCCCGTTGCGCGCGCAGTTCGACCTGCCGCCGGGCGTGATTTACCTTGACGGCAACTCGCTGGGCGCGCGTCCCATTGCGTCGGCCAAGCGCGCACAGGAAGTGATTACGAGCGAATGGGGTGTCGGCCTCATTCGCAGCTGGAACGAAGCCGACTGGTTCGCGCTGCCGCGCACGCTGGGCGATGCGCTGGCCCCCATCGTGGGCGCGGGCAAGGGCGAAGTCGTGGTGACGGACACCACGTCGAGCAACCTCTTCAAGGTGATGGCCGCCGCGCTCGACGCACAGCGCGTGCGTGCGCCGCAACGCAAGGTCGTCGTCTCCGAGCGCAGCAACTTCCCGACCGACCTGTATATCGTGCAGGGGCTCACGCGTTTGCTCGACGACGGCTACTCGCTGCGTCTGATCGATTCGCCGGACGAATTGCAGAGCGCCCTGGGCGACGATGTCGCCGTGGTCCTGCTCACGCATGTGAACTACCGCACGGGCGCGATGTACGACATGGCCGCGCGCACGGCCGAAATTCACGCATCGGGCGCATTGGCCGTATGGGATCTGTGCCACTCCGCCGGTGCGGTGCCGGTCGACCTGAACGGCGCGAACGCGGACTACGCGGTCGGCTGCACCTACAAGTACCTGAACGGCGGCCCCGGTTCGCCGGCTTTCGTGTGGGTCAACAAGAAGCATCAGGACACGTTCTGGCAACCGCTCTCGGGCTGGTGGGGCCATCGCGCCCCGTTCGCGATGACGCCGGAATACACGCCGGACGACGGTATCGGGCGCTACCTGTGCGGCACGCAGCCGATCGTCTCGCTCTCGCTCGTGCAGTGCGGCCTGGACATCTTTGCGCAGACGTCGATGCAGGCGCTGCGTCGCAAGTCGCTGGCCCTCACGGATCTGTTCATCGAACTGGTGGAATCGCGTTGCGCCGAATTCCCGCTCACGCTCGTGACGCCGCGCGACCATGCGGCACGCGGATCGCAGGTGAGTTTCGAGCATCCGGAGGGCTTTGCGGTGATTCAGGCGCTGATCGCGCGTGGCGTGATCGGCGACTATCGCGAGCCGCGCATCATGCGTTTCGGCATGACGCCGCTGTACACGAGCTTTGCCGACGTGTGGGATTCGGTCGAGATTCTGCGTGACGTGCTGAGCACGGGGTCGTGGGACAAGCCCGAGTTTCATCGTCGTGGCGCGGTGACCTGAGCGAGGAGCTGTCAGTATGAGCAAGACTTCCCCCACGTCCGGCAACCCTGGCGCGCCAGCCGACGAACGCGCCACGCCGGCTCAGGGCGGCTGCCCGTTCGGACATCGGAGCGACGAGACGTCCGGCGCGGCGCCTGCCGCGAAGGACACCTCGCCCGAACCGGCGAATTCGACGCAATGGCACGACGCCAAGCTCGACTTCTCCAAGAGCATGAGCTACGGCGACTACCTGTCGCTCGATCCGATTCTGAATGCGCAGCATCCGCGCTCGACCGATCACAACGAGATGCTGTTCATCATTCAGCATCAGACGAGCGAACTGTGGATGAAGCTGGCGTTGTACGAACTGCGGGCTGCACGTTCGGCCGTGCACAACGACGAGCTGCCTCCGGCGTTCAAGATGCTCGCACGCGTGTCGCGCATCCTCGAACAACTGGTGCAGGCGTGGAGCGTACTGGCCACGATGACGCCTTCGGAGTATTCGTCGATGCGCCCGTCGCTGGGCAGCTCGTCGGGCTTTCAGTCGTATCAGTACCGCATTCTGGAGTTCATGCTGGGCAACAAGAATGCGGCCATGCTTCAGCCGCATTCGCATCGCCCCGATCTGTACCAGCAGGTGGAAGCGGCACTCAAGGCGCCTTCGTTCTACGACGAGGTGGTGCGTCTGCTGGCCCGTCGCGGCTTCGCGATCGCGCCGGAGCGTCTGGAGCGCGACTGGACGAAGCCGACGCCGCACGACAAAAGCGTCGAGGCGGCCTGGCTGGAGGTCTACCGGAACCCGTCGCAGCACTGGGAGCTTTACGAGATGGCCGAAGAACTGGTCGATCTCGAAGACGCCTTCCGCCAATGGCGCTTCCGTCACGTGACCACCGTGGAGCGCATCATCGGCTTCAAGCAGGGGACGGGCGGCACCAACGGCGCACCTTACCTGCGCAAGATGCTCGACGTCGTGCTCTTCCCGGAGTTGTGGCACGTGCGGACTCTGCTGTGACGACAGTGGCGCTGAGCCAGGATCGCCGCACCGTACCGGCAATCGCCGTTGCGCCGTGTTCGGGGCAGCGGCGATTGCCCGTCGATCAGGACTGTCCGCCAAGACGCGCCGCCAACTGTTTCAATCGAGGTCCGATCTCGTCACGAAACACCGAATCCGGAATCGAGGACGACGGCCCACTGCAACTGATCGCGAGCCAGCGATTTTGCCGGACGTCCCTGAGCGGCACCGCCACCGCGTTCACACCCTCGTGCCACTCACGAAACGAGTAGCAGCATCCTTCCCGCTTGTAAGACTCGATGGCTTTATCGACGCCGGACTGCAACGCATCCCATCCGACGTTGCGAAGTGCCGCCGGATTCGCGTCGTAGGCGTCGTGCAGATCCGAGAGCATCGTCTCGCGCTCGGTCGGCGTCATGGCCGCGAGGTAGACGCGCCCCATCGAACTCGTCAACATCGACAGACGAGAGCCGGCGCTCAGGCCAAGCGTGAGATGCGCCGAGTCGCTACGAATCGTCTCCAGATACATCATGTCCAGCCCTTCTCGACACCCCAGCGAAATGGAGCAGCCCATCTCCCTGGCCAGCGCACGCATGTGCGGACGCGCGAGCGTCAACATGTCCGTGCCGTTGAGGAAGGCGTAGCCGAGCGCCAGCACGCCGGCGTCCAGCGCATACTTGCCCAGCTCGGCGTCGTAACGCAGATAACCCAGCTCGGTAAGCGTGTAGGCCAAACGGCTGACAGTCGCCTTGGGCAATCCGGTGCGTGCCGCGAAATCGCGGTTGCCGAGCAAGGTGTCGTCCGGCCCGAAGGCGCGCAGCAATTCCAGACCGCGCGCGAGCGCCGTCACGAACTTGCGCTCGTCGTGCGACGGCGGCACGCCATGCGCCGGTGCACCGGCAAGGGCAGACAGGGTCGTTCGGATCACAGCCATCGCGTACTCCGCTTTTTCGTTTCGCTTTCGATCCCGGGATTTCAGTCCCGAGAAACAGATTCGGCCAGTGTACGCACTAGCCGTTGCCCGGCAAAAAACTTTAGTGTTAAACTAACTTCGATTTCAGAACATTGTTCCGCATTGCGGAACTTTCGTCAAGTTGAACGGAGGAGATGGGTCATGGCAGGCAATGCACAGTTTCACTGGGAAGATCCGCTGTTGCTCGACGCGCAGCTCACTACCGACGAGCGCATGATTCGCGACGCCGCCGCCGCGTATGCGAACGACAAGCTCGCCCCGCGCGTGCTCGAAGCGTTCCGTCATGAGCGCACCGATGCGTCGATCTTTCGCGAGATGGGCGAGATCGGCCTGCTTGGCCCGACGATTCCGGAGCAATACGGCGGCCCCGGCCTCAACTACGTTGCCTATGGTCTGATCGCGCGCGAAGTCGAGCGTGTGGATTCGGGCTATCGCTCGATGATGTCGGTGCAGTCCTCGCTGGTCATGGTGCCGATTCATGAATTCGGCAGCGAAGCGCAGAAGCAGAAGTACCTGCCGAAGCTCGCGAGCGGCGAGTGGATCGGCTGCTTCGGCCTGACCGAACCGAATCACGGCTCCGACCCTGCCGGCATGACGACGCGCGCCAGGAAGGTCGCCGGCGGCTATGAACTGAGCGGCGGCAAGATGTGGATCACGAACTCGCCCATCGCCGATGTGTTCGTCGTGTGGGGCAAGCTCGCCGACGACAACGGCGAGGAAAAGATCCGCGGCTTCATCCTGGAAAAGGGCTGGAAGGGTCTGTCCGCTCCCGCGATCCATGGCAAGGTCGGCTTGCGAGCGTCGATCACCGGAGAGATCGTGATGGATCAGGTGTTCGTGCCGGAAGAGAACCTGATGCCGGGCGTCTCCGGTCTGAAGGGGCCGTTCACGTGCCTGAACTCAGCGCGTTATGGCATCGCCTGGGGTGCGCTGGGCGCCGCCGAATTCTGCTGGCACACGGCGCGTCAGTACGTGCTCGACCGTCAGCAATTCGGCCGGCCGCTCGCCGCCAATCAATTGATTCAGAAAAAGCTGGCCGACATGCAGACGGAAATCACACTGGGCCTGCAAGGCTGTCTGCGTCTGGGCCGCATGAAGGACGAGGGCACGGCCGCGGTCGAGATTACGTCGATCATGAAACGCAACTCATGCGGCAAGGCGCTCGACGTCGCTCGTCTCGCGCGCGACATGCTCGGCGGCAACGGCATCTCGGACGAATTCGGCATTGCCCGTCATCTCGTGAACCTTGAAGTGGTCAACACCTACGAAGGCACGCATGACATTCACGCCCTGATTCTGGGGCGCGCTCAGACCGGCATTCAGGCTTTCTTCTGAGGTATCGAAGCGGCCGCGCGTCGGTTACATCGACACATCGATGCATCGACGCGCGGGCGCATTTGTCCGGTACGCGTCGTTCTCGAGCCGCATGCCGCGGGCCGTCAATCCCACGAGTGACGGCGCGTACCAAACGAAAAAGCCAGCTCATCCGAGCTGGCTGAGCTGGCTTTTTGCCCTCACCGCCGCCGACGGTTTGCTACCGGCTTACTTGTTCGGTTGCGGCGTCAGGCGCAGGTAGGGACGCACGGCCTTGTAGCCCTTCGGGAATTTTTCCTTGAGCACGGCTTCGTCCTTGAGCGACGGCACGATCACGACGTCCTCACCGTCTTTCCAGTTGCCCGGCGTGGCGACCGAGTAATTGTCGGTCAGTTGCAGCGAGTCGATCACGCGCAGGATCTCATCGAAGTTGCGGCCCGTGCTGGCGGGGTACGTAATGATCAGACGCACCTTCTTCTTCGGATCGATTACGAACAGTGAGCGCACCGTCACCGTTTCGCTGGCGTTCGGGTGGATCATGTCGTACAGCTGTGAAACCTTGCGGTCCTTGTCGGCCAGGATCGGGAAGTTGACCGTGGTGTTCTGCGTCTCGTTGATGTCGTTGATCCAGCCCTTGTGCGATTCGACATCGTCGACCGACAGCGCAATGGCTTTCACGTTACGTTTTTCGAACTCGCCCTTGAGTTTGGCGGTCAGACCGAGTTCAGTCGTGCATACCGGCGTGTAGTCGGCCGGATGCGAGAAAAGGACACCCCAGCCATCGCCAAGGTATTCATGAAACTTGATCGTGCCGATCGACGAATCCTGCTCGAAATCGGGAGCGATATCACCCAAACGCAGTGTCATTTACGGTCTCCTTGAAAACCTAAAACTTAGTGGGATCAAGACTAAAGGATGCTAAGCTTAGTCAGAACGAATAAAAAATTTGTTCCAAATAACGTTTCGAAATATACCGTTGTCCTGGTGTTGTTTTCTGACAACGAAGCGTTGAAAGCGGTACGATACGCTCATATCAGCTGCACATCCCTTCCGCATTTTCCTCCCAGAACCGGGTAACGACTATGTCGCAAGCGCATACCAACAAGGAGAAGTTCATGACCGATATCAAATCCGTACTGGCCGACGCCGAAGACCTGCTCAAGCAAGCTGCCAACACGACCGGCGAACGGGCTTCCGAACTGAGCGACAAGGCCCTCGCGCTGCTCAAGCAAGCCAAGGAAAAGGCCTCGGATGTTCAGGTCGTCGTCGTGGAAAAGAGCAAGCAGGCCGCTCGTGCAACGGACGACTACGTGCATGACCACCCGTGGCAGGCTGTGGGCATCGCCGCCGGTATCGGCGTGGTGATCGGCCTGCTGCTCAATCGCAAGTAAGCCTGCACCGACGCAAGCCACTCTCTCGCCTACTCTGCCCGAGGCGGAGCCTGCCTGACCGGTGCGACGGGTCGGGTGGGCCGCCCAGTTCTGCCCATGACCGACAATGATCGCACGACCCCGCCGCGGCCTTCACTGCGGCGCCTCGCCGGTGCGTTGCTCGAGATCGTACAGTCGCGCATCGAACTCATCGGCATCGAGCTGACCGAAGAAAAGGAACGCCTGATGGGCGTGGCTTTTCTCGGCCTCGCCGCAATGCTCTTCGGCGTTCTCGCACTCGTGTCGCTGACCGCGCTGGTAATCGTGATTTTCTGGGACACCTATCGCCTCCAGGCCATGTGCGGCATCTTCATCGTGTATCTCTTGCTCGCAAGCTGGTGCGCCATGCGCGCCCGTAACATTCTGCGCGATGCGCCGATGCCGTTCGAAGCCACGCTGGCCGAGTTCGAAAAGGACCGCGACGCTTTGCGTCCGGACTGAAGGAGATCTGCCCGTGCCGCTGGAACAGAACCGCACTCAACGCCCACGCCGCCCGCGACAGTCGCGGCGTTCGCGCCACGAACTCCTCGCCATTCGCAAGGAACTCGTGCTCACGCGCATCGCCGTCGAACGCGCCGAACTGATTCAGGCCTCGCACATGACGCGCGAACGGCTGCGCAACTTCCGCTGGGTTCGCTATCTGCTGCCCGGCGGTTTCGCCGGTCTCTCCGGCCTCGGTGGACTCGCCAATTCGGGTCTCAAACTGGGTGGGCTGCTCGAACGCTACCCGCTCGTGAGTTCGGTGGCCTCGATCGCGCTCACCGGCTTGTCGCATACGTCGATCGGACGCCTCGCACGGCACGGCATCAAATGGGTTGGCCTCGGAGTACTCGCCTGGCAGGGCATCAAGCTGTGGCAGGAATCGACGAAGTCGTCGGCTTCGCAGACGAAAGCGCCGGACACTGCCGCCGCGGCAACGGCGCGCGCGACGAGTGCCGCGGTCGCTGCCGACTCCCGGAGCGACTCCAGGGCCGACTCCAGAGCCGACTCCAGAGCCGACAAGCGCGGCGCCCCGCCGTCAATGTGAGCGTCGATGCCCGTCGATGCCCGTCTACGCGTCGCAGCGCTTTGCAACGCGGGCGCGACCATAGGCGTTGATGGTGATGCAGATGCGCCGGTCGTGCCCTGCGATTCGCACTGTCCCCGAGAGCCATTTACGCGCTTCCGTCCGGATGAATCCACTCTCCGAGAACGCGAGTCCCTCGGTGTAGTACAAGCCCCATCTCGCTTCGATGGAAACGCCCTGCGGCAAGGGCGCATGGCGGGCCAGCAATAATTCCCCATCATCGAAGCGATGATTGCGGTTCTCGTCGACAAACGTGATCCAGCCGCTGCTCAGACTCGCACCGTCGTGCGGGGCGATCGCAATCCGGCGATGCCGGCCCAGCGCCTCGGCGCGCGCGGACTGCATCGTCGCCATGAAGGCCCGCGCCGTGATGTCCACTCCCACGCGCCGCCGCGCCGCCTCTATCGATGGTGCCACCGCCAGCAAGGCAATCGCGAGCACCGCCATCGCGACGAGGCATTCAATCAAGGTGACGCCGCGCATTGCGCCTATCCCGCCTCGCTCACACATCGCATCGCTCACGACGCCGTCCCGGCATAGCCTTGAGTGCCGAGTTGTCGTGCCACGCAACCACCTCGCGCCAGTTCAGCAAGCGCGACGAGAATGTATCCGGCGCGCCCCGGCCTGCGCCTCGCCCGCGTGGTGTTCTCACCTCATAGACCGCTTGCAGGAAGACGCGAGTCCCCGGCAGCTTGCCGCAGCCCATCGCACTCACCCGGTAGCGGCGTATCGGCGACTCCCTCGCAGCCGTCGCCAACGGGGGATCGGGAAAGACACCGGTAAAGGCAATTCGCTCGATGAAGTACCGTGCGTTGTCCGTTGCCGTGACGTCTCGCCCGTTCCAGTCGACCTTCGCCCACCCCACCACGCGGTTCTGCTCCCGAAAGCCCGTGAGATAGCTTGCAGCGATCACGCCGTGCGGTCCCCTTTCGAACTCGGCCAACGCCGCGATATTGGCGGCCTGCTCGCCATTCACAAGTTTTTCACGGGCCGCCAGAAGTGCCTTGTCGGCCGCCACGAACGCCTCGGCCCTGTCGTTGGTGTACGCAATGAAGCGCATCGCCATCTGCCGGTGTTGCATGCCTGACGCAGCGAGCGTCATCAGGGCTGCCAGCCACATTACGATGAAGACACCAACCATGCCGCCTCCTCGCCAATACCGCCATCGTTGCGGCGATAGGCCACCGCGTTGAACACGTGAAGATGAACGTTGCCGGCGTTGGAAAACCATTTGTACTCACGCCCGCCCGTCGCCTTGTCGAACACCTCGACGGTTCGCCCGGCGCGCGTTTTGCCACCGGCACGCGGCGCACCGCGCAGCACGAGTGAGATCGCCACCGCGCTCACGTTCTCCCAACCGCCGGAGCCGGCAGGCGGATTCGGCGGCTTGCGACGCGCGCTTTTGACCGGCGACACCCAACGTAACGGCCCCGTGCCGTTTGTCCGGATGCCAAGGCGCAGGTACATCGCTTCCACACCCGCAACCAACACCTGCGCGGGATGCAAATCGGTGAAATGCGCCGCGCGCTCCCCATAGCGGCAAAACAGTGAGGGAATGCCGTCTTCGCCCTTGTCGACGTAGAAGATGCTCAGATTGCGGTTGTCGTCACCGCTTCGTGCGATGACATTCATGCCGGCGCAGTTCTGTACCGCGCCACTGCCATTGCCGTTGTCGTCGCCGAACCCGGCGCCGTGAAATTGCACCTCAAGGATCGAACTGCCCTGCCAACCGCGCTTCGGGCAGGTGTCTATCGTGCTGGCGCATTCCGCACTGGCGCGAAGCGACGGCCAGTCGCGCTTGCCTCCATCGTTGAGCGGACGGATCAATCCTTCGACTGGATCCCAGTTGCGATAGCCCGCCATGCCAACCGCGCGCGAAAGTTGCGTGAGCGCGAAGATGGCGCGCTCGTTCACGTCGTATCGCTCGGCCTGTACTCGCCATAATCGAATACCCGCCAGATAGATCGCCGTCGCCGCCGTCACAATGAGCAGGCCCAGCGGCATGGCGATCACCCATTCGAGCAAGGTGAAGCCCCTTGCCCGGTACCGTCGCGTCGCCGGGTCGAGGAGGTCGCGCGTGGTCATGATGGCTGACGGCCGCCGACCAGGCTGCCATTCGTGGCGACGAAGGCTGTGGTGATCGGCGCGTCCGTCGGCAATGACAGCGATGACAGAGATGGCCGCGACACATCCGGTGCGTCCCATGCGTCCCGTTCGTCCCATGCAGCCCATGCGTCCCCTGAGTCCCGTGCGGCCGATGCGTCGGTCGCCACCGACATCCCGCCTGATGCCAGCCAGCGTCGCTGCGCGATGGGCGTCGCGTCCCGCCCGGCGAGTCCCGGCATCGCCATCATGACCACCTTCGGTGTAGCGGCAAGCTCCGCAGACGACATGCCACCAGCCGCCTGCCAATGCGCAAAGCCTTGCGCTCCCGCCATCAAGGCAGTCAGCGTGAACATCACATCGAGCAGCGCAGCGCCTCGCATGGCGTGACGGCGGCGTATGCCATGCGCATGGCGGGCGAGCGCGGCGGTGACTCCCGAAGACGTCGCTGCCCGCGATCGCGCGTCACCGCCCTTCATTCGCGGAAGCGAACGCGGGCGTGCCTCACCTGGGGACGGCACTCCCGGATGTTGCACCGGCAATGTTCGCGCGCGGCGCATCCGCCGATCGGTGCGCACATCTCGCGACGTGTGTTGGCCGGTCATGTGCATCATGTGATGGCGATCCTGTTGCATGGTCGGAGTCCTTATCTCGTTGAGGGTTGGCGACGCGTCCATCGTCGCGCGCCGCTGCCATCACGCCAATCGGACAACACCGCAAATCCACCCCCGCTATCGGCCACCTCACTCTTCGCGTACGCACTGCGGGATACCGCCATGTCACGCGTTCACGCTTGAATTTCACGCACAAAAAAACGGCGACCGAAGTCGCCGTTCCTGGCATGTTGCGCAATGCGCCTTGGTGAGGCTCCGCCGTGACGCCGTGACGCCGTGACGCCGTGACGCCGCGATGCCGCGCGTCGCACGACGCGGGTGCGCGGTCCTCGATCAGCCCTTGAGCGAGTCGATGAGTTCGACGTAAGCCTGCTGGACTTCTTCCTTCGACTTGCCCTTGAGCATTTCCCACGCATCGAATTTGGCGCGTGCGACGAAATCCATCGCACCGGGGCGGGAACCGGTCACGTCGCCTTCGGTGCCCTGCTTGAACAACGCATAGATGCGCAGCAGCGTCAGATTGTCGGGGCGTTCGGGCAGCGTCTTGGATTGGGCTACGGCCTCGTCGAAGCGGGCTTGAAGATCGCTCATGGTGTCTCTCCCTGGGAATACGGTCAGCTTATAAATGTCCCGCGCGACGGGACGGCGAGGGCCGGAAACGTCGAAAGACGTCGAAAAAGGTCAAAAAGGCCGGAAAAGCTCTCGCGTCGACGCACGGAGGTATTGCGAATACAACGCGATCAAGGATAGCGACGATGGTCCGCTCAAGGTAGAGGCCAGCGTAGAACCCCGCGTCTAAACCTCTTGGGAACTGAGTCGATTTTTCAAGAAACCATGCCGCATGGTGCCTCAATGCAAAACGCCCGGCGCGTTGACGTGCCGGGCGTTTCGATTTGTGAGACTTACCTCACGGCGAGGGCTTCAGGTGCATCGGAGCGCCTTCGTATCGCGCCGCGAGATCACGACGCCGATGCCGCAGGCGCCGACGCCGCACCGGCATTCGCCGGCACACTGTGCTCTTCCCAGCCGCCGCCAAGCGCCTTGTACAGCGTGACGAGGTTGGTCCAACGCGCCAGACGCGTTGCGATCAGCGTTTGCTGCGCCGAGTACAGCGTGCGTTGTGCAACGAGCGCGTTCAGGTAGCTGTCCACGCCTTTGCGGTAACGCATGTCCGAGAGCTTGTAGCTCTCGTCGCTCGCCTTCACCAGCGACTCCTGCGCCGCGATCTGGTCGTCGAGCGTGCCGCGTGCGGCCAACCCGTCGGACACTTCGCGGAACGCCGTCTGAATCGACTTCTCGTAGTTGGCGATCTCGATGCGCTTTTGCACCTTGGCCAGATCGAGGTTGGCGATGTTCTGCCCGCCCGCGAAGATCGGCAGCGTGATGGTCGGTGCGAACGACCATGCGCCCTGCCCGCCCTTGAACAGATTGCTCAACGAGGCGCTCGCCGTGCCTGCGCTTGCCGTCAGGGAAATCGACGGGAAGAACGCCGCGCGTGCCGCACCGATGTTCGCGTTGGCGCCCTTGAGCGTGTGTTCGGCGGCCGTCACGTCGGGGCGACGCAGCAACAGATCCGACGGCAACCCGGCGGGCAGATCGGCCAGCAGGCCCTGCCCGTCGAGCGGACGTCCCGGCGGCAGATCGGCCGGCAACGGCTGGCCAATGAGCAGCGCCAGCGCGTTCTCGTCCTGCGCTACCTGACGCGTGTACTGCGCGAAGTTGGCCCGCGCCGTATCGACCGGCGTTTGCGCCTGACGCAGATCGAGACCGGAAGCCGTGCCCACGTCGAAGCTGCGCTTGGTCAGGTCATACGACGATTGCTGGCTCTTGAGCGTGTCCTGCGTGAGCTTGAGCAGTTCCTGATCGGCCAGCCACGTGAGATAAGCCGTCGCGACCTCCGAGACCAGCGTCATGTGCGCAGCCTTGGCGGTGTCCTCGCTCGCCAGATACGTCTCCAACGCCTGATCCTTCAGACTCTGGATACGACCGAACAGATCGAGTTCGTACGACGTGAAGCCCACGCCGACCTGATAGCTGCGGCTGATGCCGGCGCGGCCCGACGACGACAAATCTGCCGGCGAGCGCTGCACCGACGCCTGACCGGCTGCCCCTACCGAGGGCAGCAGCGCCGAGCGCTGAATCTGGTACTGCGCTCGGGCGGCTTCGACGTTGAGCATCGAAACGCGCAGATCGCGGTTGTTCTGCAACGCGATCTCGATCAGCTTTTGCAGGCGCGGATCGGTGAAGAACTCACGCCAGCCCAGCTCGGCGGCCACGACATTACTGTCGGCGGCGCCGTTCTGGTTCGCCGCAGCGGGCGTCTTGTAAGCCGGGCCCGTGGGGAACGACGTGGCGACCGGCGCCTCGGGCCGCTCGTAATGCGGCGCGAGGGTACAGCCTGCCAGGAACGCTGCCGCCAAGGCAATCGGCAATGCTTTGTGCTTCATAGGTCAGTTTCCTTCCTTGGCGGGGCCGCCGGTTGCGTCCGGGTTTTCATGACGTGCCTCCGGATGCTCCACCGTGTCCAGATCCTCATGTGCGAAGCGCTTGCGCACCAGCACGAAGAACACCGGCACGTAGTAGATCGCGAGGAACGTCGCGGCCAGCATACCGCCGATCACACCGGTACCGATCGCGTGCTGCGACGCCGAGCCCGCACCGTTCGAGATCGCCAGCGGCAGCACCCCGAGAATGAACGCCATCGACGTCATCAGAATCGGTCGCAGACGCAGTCGCACCGCTTCCATCGTTGCTTCCATCAGCGTGCGTCCCTGCTCTTGCAGATCCTTGGCGAATTCCACGATCAGAATCGCGTTCTTCGCCGACAGACCCACCGTCGTCAACAGACCCACCTGGAAGTACACGTCGTTGGACAGTCCGCGCAGCGTCGCCGCCAACAGTGCACCCAGCACGCCCAGCGGCACCACCAGAATCACCGAGAACGGGATCGACCAGCTTTCGTACAACGCAGCCAGACACAGGAACACGATCAGGATGGAGATCGCGTACAGCGCCGGCGCCTGCGAGCCCGAAATACGCTCTTCGAACGACAGCCCCGTCCACTCCAGACCGATACCCGGCGGGAGTTGCTTCGCGATTTCTTCCACGGCCTTCATCGCATCGCCCGACGACTTGCCCGGTGCCGGCATGCCCTGGATTTCCACGGCAGGCACACCGTTGTAACGCTCCAGACGCGGCGAGCCGTACGTCCACTTGCCCGTGGCGAAGGCCGAGAATGGCACCATCGTCCCGCTGCTGTTGCGCACGTAGAGCTTGTTGATGTCCTGCGGCAGCATCCGGTCCTTCGGTTCCGCCATCACGTACACCTTCTTCACACGACCGCGGTCGATGAAGTCGTTGACGTACGACGAGCCCCACGATGCCGACAGCGTCTGGTAGACGTCCGAGATCGACAGGCCCAGCGCCGCGGCTTTCTCTTCGTCGACGTCTACCTTGTACTGCGGCGTGTCGTCCAGACCGTTCGGACGCATGTTCGCGAGGTTCGGATTCTTCGCCGCCATGCCCAGCAACTGATTCCGGGCCGCCATGAGCGCGTCGTGGCCAAGGCCTGCGCGATCCTGCAACTCGAAGTCGATACCGCCCGCGTTACCGAGTTCCGGCACCGACGGCGGGTTGATGGCGAAGATCATGGCGTCCTTCACACTGGCGAACGCCTGATAGGAACGCGCGATCACGGCCTGCACCTTGAGGTCGGACGACTGACGGTCTTCCCACGGCTTCATCATCGTGAACGCCAGACCCACGTTCTGACCCCGGCCGTTAAAGCCGAAACCCGTCACCGTGAAGATCGAACGAACCGAATCCTTTTCCTTCTCGAGGTAGTGCTTCTCGACCTGCTTCATGACGTCGAGCGTACGTTCCTGGGTCGCGCCCGGCGGCAATTGCACGAGGTTGAAGAAGTACCCCTGGTCTTCGTCCGGCAAGAATGCGGTCGGCATGCGCACGAACAGGAAGCCCACCACCGCCACGATCACCACGTAGACGACAACGAACGGTGTGGTGCGCTTCAGAATGCGCTCCACCTGGCCCTGATACGCCTTCGAGCCGTTGTCGAACTTGCGGTTGAACCAGCCGAAGAAGCCGCGCTTCTCGTGAACTTCGCCCTTCTTGATCGGCTTGAGGATCGTCGCGCACATGGCCGGCGTCAGCACGATAGCCACGAGCACCGAGAGCGCCATGGCGGCCACGATGGTCAGCGAGAACTGGCGATAGATCGCACCGGTCGAGCCACCGAAGAATGCCATCGGCACGAACACCGCCGAGAGCACGAGCGCCACACCCACCAGCGCGCCGACGATCTGATCCATCGCCTTCTTCGTCGCTTCCTTCGGACTGAGCCCCTCTTCGGCCATCACCCGCTCGACGTTTTCGACCACCACAATGGCATCGTCGACGAGCAGACCGATGGCCAGCACCAGACCGAACATCGAGAGCGTGTTGATGGAGAAGCCGGCGGCCCCCATGATGCCGAACGTACCGAGCAGCACGACCGGCACGGCAATCGTCGGGATGATCGTCGCCCGCAGATTCTGCAGGAACAGATACATCACGAGGAACACCAGCACGATACCTTCGATGAGGGTCTTGATCACTTCCTCGATCGAAATCTTCACGAACGGCGTGGTGTCGTACGGATAGTCGACCTTCATGCCCTGCGGGAAGTACGGTTCGAGCTCGGTGACCTGCTGCTTGACGGCAGTCGCCGTTTGCAGCGCGTTCGCACCGGTGGCCAGCGTAATGGCCAGACCGGCTGCCGGTTTGCCGTTGTATCGCGCCACCACCTGATACGACTCGCCGCCGAGTTCGATGCGCGCCACGTCGCCCAGACGCACCTGCGAGCCGTCCTTGTTGACCTTGAGCAGAATCTTGCGGAACTGCTCCGGCGTTTGCAGACGGCTCTGCGCCGTCACGGTCGCATTGAGCTGCTGGCCCTTGACCGCCGGCGCCCCGCCCAGTTCACCGGCCGAGATCTGCACGTTCTGCGACTGAATGGCGTTCGAGACGTCGATGACGGTCAGGTTGTAGCCGTTGAGCTTCTGCGGATCGACCCACACGCGCATGGCGTATTGCGAACCGAACAGCTGGACCTGACCCACACCGTTCACACGGCTGATCGGATCCTGCACGTTGGCAGCGATGTAGTTCGCCAGATCGATGTCGGTCATCGTGCCGTCATCGGAATACGCACCGATCACCAGCAGGAAGTTCTTGGTTGCCTTGGCCACCTTGATACCCTGCTGTTGCACCTGCTGCGGCAGCAGCGGCGTGGCGAGTTGCAGTTTGTTCTGCACCTGCACCTGAGCGATGTCGGGGTTGGTCCCCTGCGCGAACGTCAGCGTGATCTGAGCGGTACCCGAGCCGTCGGACGTCGACGACATGTATTCCAGGTGATCGATACCGTTCATCTGCTGCTCGATCACCTGCGTGACCGTATCCTGCACGGTCTGCGCCGAAGCGCCCGGATAGGTCGCGGTGATCTGCACGGACGGCGGTGCGATCGGCGGGTACTGCGAGACCGGCAGCTTCAGAATCGAAAGCGCACCGGCCAGCATGATGACAATGGCGATCACCCAAGCAAAGATCGGGCGATCGATAAAAAACTTTGCCATGAATGAGGCTCCGCGTTATTGGGCTTTGGCGCTAGAGGCGGCGTTGGCCTGCGATGCGCTCGCAGCGGCCGGTGCGCTGGCACCCGCCGGGGCTTGCGCCTGGGTACCCGGCAACTGCGCCGGAACCGCCTTCGCCGGCGCGCCCGGGCGCGCCTTCTGAAGACCGGACACGATCACCTGGTCGCCGGCTGCCAGACCCGAACTCACCAGCCACTTGTCGCCGATCGCACGGTCGGTGACGAGTTGACGGAGCTCGACCTTGCCTTCCTTATTCACGATCAGCGCCGTGGGCTGCCCCTTCTGGTCACGCGTGACGCCTTGCTGCGGCACCAGCAGACCGCCTTCCTTCACGCCTTCCTGGAGTCTGGCGTGCACGAACATGCCGGGCAGCAACTCGCGGTTGGGATTCGGGAAGATTGCGCGCACGGTCACCGAGCCGGTCGTCTGGTCTACGGTGATGTCCGAGAACTGGAGCTTGCCTTCGAGCGGGTAGGTCGTGCCGTCTTCCAGCGTCAACTCGACCTTGGCGGCGTTCTTGCCGGCGCTCTGGAGCTTGCCGTCGGCCAGTGCGCGACGCAGACGCAGGCCGTCGGCGGCCGATTGCGTCACGTCCACGTACATGGGATCGATCTGCTGCACGGTCGTCATGAGCGTGGCCGCGCCGGCTTGCACGTAGGCCCCTTCGGTCACTTGCGACAGGCCGGTGCGGCCCGAGATCGGGGCCGGCACGTCGGTGTAACCGAGGTTGATCTTCGCCGTATCGACCGCCGCCTTGCCGGCCTGAACGTCGGCATCGGCTTGCAGCGCCGCGGCGACTGCATTGTCGTAGTCCTGCTTCGACACGGCTTCGACGGCGACCAGTTGCTTGTAGCGATCGGCCAGCAGCTTGGTGGACGCCTGGTTCGCCACGGCCTTCGCAAGCGTTGCCTTGGCGTTTTCGTAAGCGGCCTGATAGGTTGCCGGATCGATCTTGTACAGACGCTGGCCTGCCTTGACGTCACCGCCCTCGGTGAAATCGCGCTTGAGCACGATACCGTCGACTCGCGCACGCACGTCGGCGACGCGATAGGGTGCCGTGCGGCCGGGCAGGTCGGTCGTCAGCGTAACGCTCTGGGGTTGCAGCGTCACGACGCCGACTTCCGGCACCATGCCCTGCGGCTGCTGCGGCTTCTTGCCGCACGCGGCCAGGGTCAATACCGCGAACGCTACGGCAGTGACCATCCCCAGTGAACTTCTCTTGACGTGCATATACGCCCCCGATAAATGGAATGCGGTCAAACAAAATGACGAATACGTTGCGACGATTGCGACGGCGAAGGCCGGTCCGCAATCCCGTCGCACAAGGCGGGCGGCGAATGCCAAAAGGCCCGTGGTGAGCGGGCCGCCGGAGACAAGCCCGCGTGGCGGGCCAACAAGACGTCCCCGGGCGCGGCGGTCGCCGCGCACGCTGGCACTCGAGTGAGATCGTCGAACAGGCTCCGGGACATCAGGCGACCTTGGCATGCGCACCTCATATCGAACGAGGCGGCGCGTCCTTACCAATTCGCGCTCTCCGGCCGGGAAGGTTTCCCCTTAGAGGAGGCAGCTTAAATGGTCCCTGTGCAATAGAGCAAGCGGCTGCTATTATAGATACATTCATGAATGTATGTAAATCACATTGCGTCGCACCATAGTGCGGCGCCGTTTACATCGCATTCCACAATTTCCGCCGCCCCCTGTGACCCTGTGACACGACGATGGCCCGCAGAACGAAAGAAGAAGCGATCGAGACCCGCAATCTGTTGTTGGATACCGCCGAGACGGTGTTCGCTCAGAAAGGCGTGTCGCGCACCTCGCTTGCCGACATCGCCGAAGCCGCCGGCCTGACCCGCGGCGCCATTTACTGGCACTTCAAGAACAAGATCGATCTCTTCAACGCCATGACGGACCGTATTCGTCTGCCGATGGAGCGCATGATCGACGAAGAATGTGCTGAACCCGAGAACGGCGACCCGGTGCAGCGCATGCACGAGATCTGCAAGCTCGTGCTCAAGGAAACGGCTCGCAACGAGCGCCGCCGCCGCGTGCTCGACATTCTGTTCCACAAATGCGAGTACACCAACGAGATGCTCTCGGTGCTGGAGCGCCAGCGCGAAGCCTGCGCGGATGGCAAGCAGCGCATCATGCGCGACATGGAGCGCGCGATCGAGCGTGGTCAGTTGCCGGCAGGTCTGGACACGCGCCGCGCGGCCATCATGCTGCATGCGCTCGTGGTCGGCATGATGTCGGACTGGCTGTTCCTGCCCGACTACGATCTCGGGGCGGAGTGCGACGCCGTGGTCGACGGTTTTTTCGACATGCTGCGCACCAGCCCCGCCATGCTCCGCCCCGGCAGCAAGCCGGGTCAGCCGGTATCCGCCTGAGCGCCGAAGGGTCCCGTCAAGGACCACCCCCGATTTACTACATATATTAATTAGCAGTTGCGGCCGGACCGGCCGTCTCGCGACCCGATGGCCCGTTCCTCAACGGACATCACCTACGCACACTGTCCCGCACTGTCCCGCACTGTCCCGATTTCTCCGTTTTGTCACGCGGCGTTGCCGCATCGCACCCCATTCGCGTACCGTGATATCGCATATCGCTGTACAGCGCCGCAGCGTTATATATAATCCTACACAACGCATCGGAGGCCCCGCCTGCGCAGCCATTCTTTAGCCATTCGCAGCCCGGCCGCGCCCGCACGCCCCGGCCCGCCGATGCCGACACGCCGCATTGACGCCACACTGATGATTGCCACCGAGGTTCGACGTCGCACGTCGCGTCGGCTTTGGCACTACCCGCCGGAGACCCTTTTCGTGAAAGCTGCTGTCGCAATTCCCGTTACCGTTAGCCTGAAATCGCGAGCCACGCAGGCCACGCGAGCGACCTGCACGGTGCTGCGCCGCTCGCTGGGCATCGCCGCCGTTGGCGCCAGTCTGTTGTTTTCGGGCCACACCGCCGCCCAGCAAGTGTTTGCCGCAGCCAGCATGAAGGATGCACTCGACGACCTGTCGGCCGCCTACACGAAGGAGACGGGCAAGAAGCCGGTACTGGTGTACGGCGCGAGTTCGACGCTCGCGCGCCAGATCGAGAAAGGCGCGCCGGCCGATGTGTTCATTTCGGCGGACCAGGACTGGATGGATTACGCTCAGAAGCATGACCTGATCGACACGGGCACGCGCCGCAATTTGCTGGGCAACGAACTGGTGCTGATTGCGCCGGCCACGACCACCGGCGACGTCGACCTCAGGTCCGGCACCGACCTCGATGCGAAAATCGGCAACGGCAAGCTCGCAATGGGCGATCCGGCCCACGTGCCGGCGGGCCTCTACGGCAAGGCCGCCCTCGAAAAGCTCGGTATCTGGCCGAAAGTGCAGGGCAAAGTCGCCGCCGCCGACAACGTGCGCAATGCGCTGCTTCTGGTCGCACGGGGCGAAGCGCCGTACGGCATCGTCTACAAGACGGATGCCAACGCCGAGAAGCGGGTGCGCATCGCCGGCACGTTTCCCGCCGACAGTCATGCTCCGATCGTCTATCCGGTCGCCGTGACGAAGCAGGCCAATCGTGCCGACGCCGATCCGTTCTACAAATTCCTGCTAACGCCGGCGGCTCAGGCCACGTTCCAGCGTTTCGGTTTCAGCCGTCCCTGATCCGGCACCCGAGGACATTGCAGACATGGGCCTGACCCCGGACGAATGGGGCATCGTCGAACTCAGCCTGCGCGTCGGCCTGTGGGGCACGCTATGCAGCCTGCCGTTCGCCTACGCCGCTGCCTGGCTGCTCGCACGCCGGCGTTTTCGCGGCAAGGCGCTGCTCGATGCCGTCCTGCATTTGCCGCTCGTGCTGCCGCCCGTCGTCGTCGGCTTCGCGCTACTGGTGCTGTTCGGCGCCCAGGGCGCGATCGGCAAACTGCTGCGCGAGTGGTTCCATTTCACCTTCGCCTTTCGCTGGACGGGCGCAGCGCTCGCAGCCGGTGTGATGGGCTTCCCGTTGCTCGTGCGTGCGATCCGTCAGGCGCTGGAGGCATCGGACACGAAACTGGAACAAGCCGCGCAGACGCTCGGCGCGGGTCCCTGGCTCACATTCCTCACCGTGACGCTGCCGCTCACGGCGACCGGCGTGCTGCATGGTTTCGTGCTGGCGTTCGCGCGTGCGCTCGGCGAGTTCGGTGCAACGATCACGTTCGTCTCGAACATTCCCGGGCAGACGCAGACGCTGCCGCTGGCGATCTACACAGCCACGCAGGTCCCCGATGGAGACGCGATGGTCTGGCGCCTGTGCGCGATATCGACCGTGCTGGCTGTCGCCACACTCATCTTCTCCGAAGTCATGATCCGTTTCGGCCATCGCAAGGCGCTCGGCCATGACGGTTGAAGTTCGCCTCACACATCGCTTCGGCAACTTCGCGCTCGACGCCGAATTCGCCGCCGGCATGGGCGTGACCGCGCTGTTCGGCCCGTCCGGCAGCGGCAAGAGCACCGTGGTCAACGCGGTATCCGGACTGCTCAGGCCGGATGCGGGGCGCATCGTCGTGGGCGGCGACGTGCTCTTCGACAGGGCCAACGGTATCGCGCTGCCGACGTGGCGCCGCCGCATCGGCTACGTATTTCAGGACGCGCGCCTGCTGCCGCACTTCACCGTGCGGCAGAATCTGCTGTTCGGACGTTGGCTGCGCCGCCGTGACGTTGCGGCGGCGGGCGGCGGCGCCATTGCGCTGGAACATGTGCTCGAGGTGCTCAACCTCGGCCACCTGCTGAACCGGCGTCCGGGCGCGCTGTCCGGCGGCGAGAAGCAGCGGGTGGGGATCGGCAGAGCGTTGCTGTCATGCCCGCGCATGCTGCTCATGGACGAGCCGCTCGCTTCGCTCGATCATGCGCGACGTCTCGAAATCCTCGACTATCTGAACCGCATTCGTCACGAACTGAAGTTGCCGGTGCTGTACGTCACGCATTCGCTCGACGAGGTCATGCGGCTCGCCGATCAGGTGGTGCTCTTCAGGGAGGGACGCACGATCTCGCAGGGCGCGCCGGCCGATGTCCTCAACCTGCATCGCGACGCACTCGACGGCACGACGGAATCGCCGGGCACGGTGCTGGATACGCGCATCGTCGCGCACGACACGCAATACGGACTCACGGAGCTTGCCGTCGATGGCAGCGAGACCGTTCGGCTGCGTGTGCCGCGCGCGGGCGGGGCGCCGGGAGACGCCTGCCGCATACTCGTGCGCGAGCGCGACGTGGCAGTCGCCACCTCCGCACCGGCCGACACAAGCGTGCTCAACGTACTTCGCGCACGCGTGTCGACGCTGCGCGATCTGGGCGACGCGGTGGAGGTCGACGCGGCGTTACTCGGCGGGGGTGCGCAAACCTCCCTTCGGGCTCGGATCACGCGCTACTCCGCCGACCAGTTGCGGCTCGCCCCGGGCCGCGACGTGTATTTGCTCGTCAAATCGGTAGCACTGACGCGATGATGCGATGACGAAACACCGCGCGTCCGTCGGGGCCGCGTAGCGAATCGGCAACATGGCCAAAGCACAAGGCGTCGCCACGGAATTCCGCTGCGACGCCCTGATGCTTTGATGCCTACCTGCCGCGATGCGCCTTACTTGCTCATCGCGTCGCCCTTGCCCATGGCGTCGCCCTTCTTCATCGCGTCGCCCTTGCCCATCGCGTCTCCCTTGCCCATGGCGTCGCCCTTCTTCATCGCGTCGTGCTTGCCCATCGCATCGTGCTTCGCCATCGCGCCGCCCTTGCCCATGGCATCGCCCTTGGCCATCGCGTCGCCCTTGCCCATGGCGTCACCCTTGCTCATGGCGTCCTGCGCAAACGCTGCGCCCGTACCGAGCGCCAGACCCATTGCCATCACTGCCAGATATCGTGTCTTCATGCTATTCCTCCAAGAGTGAGAAGTTTCCATCGAGACGCTGCCTGCGCGTCCCGTCCATCGTGCAGCGTTGTGCGCCCAGGCCGGTCGAGCCGCCCCGGGGTGTCGCATCAACTGCCGCCGAACCAGTTGTAGCCCTGGTCCTCCCAGTACCCGCCCGTATACGTGTTGGTCACGTAAATCGCTTGGATATGTTTGGGATTCTTGTAGCCGAGCTTCGTCGGCATACGCAGCTTCATCGGAAAGCCGTATTCCCTCGGCAGCGTCCGGCCGTCGTAGGTCAGCGCGAGCAGCGTCTGCGGATGCAGCGCCGTCGGCATGTCGATGCTCGTGTAGTAATCGTCCGCGCACTTGAAGCCAACGTATTTCGCGGAAGTGTCTGCGCCGATGCGACGCAGAAAGTCGGCGAACGTCACGCCACCCCACCGGCCGATGGCGCTCCATCCCTCCACGCAGATATGCTGGGTGATCTGCTCGGACGCACGCGTCGCGGCGAAATCCCGCAACGCATCGAGTCGCCAGGGCGCCTTGTCCGCGATCAGCCCGGATAACTCCAACCGGTAATCGGTCTCGTCCACGTCGGGCGCGTCGTCGATCGGGTAGAACGCATTGAACGGGAACGGACGCGTAATGGCAGACGCCGGAAACGTCGGCGCCAGCGCGTCTTTGCGAAACAGCGCCGCCTGTACACGGTCGTTCCAGCGCGAGATCTTGATCAACGCCGACTCCACGCTGGCGTTGTCATTGAGCGAACAGCCCGAGAGCAGCGCCACGCCGCCGAGCGAGAGCGTGCGCGTGAGAAACGCGCGGCGCGAGGGCTCGGTGACACGGCGCGCCACCAGCGCGCGGGCTTCGCGAAGCACGGCCTCGCCGTCGCGGACGATCGGCGCGTCGGGCGCGACGATCCGGGGTTTGCGTTCGAGTGTCATGGCAGTACCGTCCTGATCTTTCGTCTCGTTCGTCTCGTTCGTCTCGTTCGTGCCGTGCTGGGGGTTCACGATGCCTGACGTCGCCCGGCGTCGTTTCGAACTTCTCCGCCGCCAACGCGCTCAGCGTCCCGTAATCATGGTGCGCAGCGTGCGCGGCACCAGTGCCACCATCGCCACGTGGACCGCGATAAATGCCACCAGTCCTGCCATGGCAATGAAGTGCACCAGACGCGCGCCCTGAAAACCACCGAAGACGGCGACCAGCCAGCCAAGCTGCACCGGCTTCCAGATGGCGAGTCCCGACGCGACGAGCAACACCAGATCGAGCACCGCAAACAGATAGGCAGCGCGCTGCACCTGGTTGTAGTGACCGGGATCGTCGTGCGCGAGGCGGCCTCGCAGCGCCGCAACGAGCTCACGCACCACGCCGATCGGTGTCAGTGGAAAAAAGCGCCGCGAGAAGCGCCCGCTCGCCAGGTTCATCGCCAGGTAGATCAGGCCGTTGGCCGCCAGCAGCCACATCGCCGCGAAATGCCATTGCAACGCGCCGCCGAGCCAGCCGCCAAGCGTGATTTCGTTCGGGAAGCGAAAGGCGAAGATGGGCGACGCGTTATAGATGCGCCAGCCGCTCATGATCATCGCGACGACCGCCAGCACATTGAGCCAGTGGGTCACGCGCAGCCACCCGGGTTGCACCGGTGCGCCATGCACGGGAGACGGTGCCGCAGGGGGCACGGACTTCGTCAAAGTGGACATCGGCGTCTCCATCAAAAAGTGACTTTCGATGGCGCTAGTGTCGCGTCGCTGCGGTGACGAAGTCCTCACAAAAACTTAACGTTTTCGTGAAAAACGAGGAATGCCCTGAATAAGGAATGACAAACGGTGTAGCAAGCGGCGTCGCTATACGTTCTTACGTGTCGTTGTGCGGTGTCATGCGTCGTCCGGCGCGACGTTCGCGCCGCGTTTGAGATACGCGTCGAAGGTCGGAACGTGCGCGTCGATGAGCGAGCGGATTTCTTTGATGAGAGTGTCGTAATGCGCGACGAGATTCTGCGCAAAGGGCGTAAGTTGCGCCCCACCGCCGGACACGCCGCCGATGTGACGCATGACGAGCGGTTCGCGAAATTCGTGGTTCATCGCTTCGACGAGCAGCCACGCGCGCCGATACGACATGTTCATGCGACGCGCCGCTGCCGAGATCGACCCGGTGGCGTCGATGGCGCGCAGCAAGGTCAAACGCCCCGGGCCGAACACCGGCGTCTCGCCGTCGCGAATTCGCACGCGAACGTCGTAGCCTGCCACACCGGCCGCCGCCGGCTCCCGGGCCGCGGCTTCCAGCGCCTCGGCCGTCGCGAGCAATTCGCTGGCGAGCGAGTCCTGCGCTTCGTTGTGGTTGGCCGATGTCATCGCAGCGCCCTCTTCATCGCCCTCATCGCCCTCATCGCCCTCATCGCCCTCATCGCCCTCATCGCCTTCATCACCTTCATTACCGTGGTTCGCTTCGTTCTCGTCATTTCCCCGCTTCGCGGCTTGCGCGCCGATTGCGCCTTGCCGCCGACGGCGCTCAACTGGCATGGTTGCCCCACAGCACGATGAAGATCAGCACCAGCAGCGCGACGGCCCACGGCCACCAGCGCGCCATCTTACCGCGTGCCGACGGCATGTCGCGCATGGCGGCGTCGGTGGCGAGCGCAGCCGCGACCTCGCCGTCGGCCGCGACGGGATCGTTGAGCCGATGATGCGGCGCGATCGCCAGGCTCAGACGACGGAAGAATTCGTCGGCGAGTTCGCGCGCCGCGCCATCCATCTGCGGTGTGTCGAGTCCCGCATATTCGCCGCCGAACTTCGCCTGGAGGTCATACGTCAGCAATGTCGTCATCGGTCCTTGCGAATGCAACGTGACGACGGCCCGGCCGCGCGTGAGTCCGGCAGACGACCCCAGCCCGTCGAAGGTCAGGGTGTAGGCCGTGGGCGCGACCACGTCGGTAAGTTTGATGCGCCCGCTCCAGCGCCCGCCCACGGGACCAAGCGTGGCGGCCACGACGATCGTCCACGTCGTGTCGTCGATCCGCTCGATCGACTCGCACCCCGGAATGCATCCCTGCAATACGCCGGGGTCGTTCAGGGCGATCCATGCGACGTCCCGGGAAACCGGAAGTTGCCGGCTGCTCTGTAGTTCCATGGCTTCGTCTCCTTGAGCGCGCGACGGCTGTCGCGGACGGTGCGTCCTGCCGCGAATGGGAAGGAAAGCGGTGGAGCGGTGCGGCGTTGTCTCGAACATCGAACTATTGTGACATGAGTTACCGCTCCTCAGATCACACGTGCGGCAGTTCACCCCGCGCACGCGCCCGCCCGGGCCCTGCTCGCCGGCACCTCCGTACCGGCGAGCCGTTGCGGACCCACGCAGACGGCTGTGGACCGCTGTGGACCGCTGCCGGTACGACCGACCGGAATATCAGCTGGAATACAGCGCTCGCCAAGGCGCGATATACTCACCGCATCACATCGGGCGGCGCGCTATCGGAATCCCCGGAGGCCTTTGGCCACACGGCGGCGGCCCGCGTATTGGCGAAGGAAGCGAGTGCTATGGACAGTGTCGATCTGGAAGTGCTGAAGTCCGCCGTACAGTGGACCCGCGCGGGCTTTTTCGTCACGCTGGGCACCGTTGTGCGCACCTGGGGCTCGGCCCCGCGCCCCGTGGGGTCGATGCTTGCAATCCGGGAAGACGGCCATCTGGTCGGCTCCGTATCCGGCGGTTGCGTCGAAGACGATCTCGTCGCTCGCATTCGCGCCGGCGACTGGCCCCAGGATCGCCCTCAAATCACCAGCTACGGTGTGACGGCCGAGGAAGCGCATCGCTTCGGCCTGCCCTGCGGCGGCACACTGCAACTCGTGCTCGAACCCGTGCGGGAAGCTTCGCGCATCGAAGCGCTTCTCGACGCCATCGGCCAGTTCCGCCTCGTCGTTCGCGAACTGGACATGAAGACGGGCGCCGTGCGCATGGCGCCGGGCCATCACACACCGTCCGTCGAATTCGACGGCGAGCGTCTCATCACATCGCATGGTCCGCGTCATCGGCTGGTCGTGATCGGCGCAGGACAACTCTCGAAGTACGTGGCGAGCATGGCCTGCGCCCTCGACTATCACGTGATCGTCTGCGAGCCGCGCAGCGAGTATGCGCACGAATGGCAGGTGCCCGGGACCGAACTCTCGCGTGAGATGCCCGACGACCTCATCGTGCGTCTGCAGCTCGATTCGCACAGCGCGGTGCTCACGCTCACGCACGACCCGAAGCTCGACGACATGGCGCTGCTCGAAGCGCTGAAGTCACCGGCGTTCTACATCGGCGCCATCGGCTCGCGCCTGAACAATGCCCGACGTCGCGAACGCCTGTCGCTGTTCGATTTGAGCACGACGGAAATCGAGCGCCTGCATGGGCCGGTCGGCATGCACCTCGGTGCGCGCACGCCCGCCGAGATTGCCGTCGCGATTCTTGCCGAGATGACTGCCATCAAGAACGGCATTGCCGTCACGCAGACGTTCGCGGTGTGCACCGAAGACACGGCTGCCCGCAGCGGGACGTCCACCGACGACTGCCGCAGCGCCGCCTGAGCATTGACGCCGTGCGGGTCGGCGTGGCCCCCTGCGGCCGGGGGCAGCCGGGTGTATCCGGCGTGGCCTCGGCGCGGCTTCGGCGCAACAAAAAAAGCGCCGCCACGAAGCACATGGCGGCGCAACTCGCTCACTCGTTGCAGAGTGGTACTGCCTGGTACTGCTCGATACTGCCTGGGTTAGCTCATCGTCCGTGGTATTGCGCGTGCACAACCGGCCGGCACATCAGTCGTGCGGCCACAGGAATGATGCGACGGCGTGCCCCTTGGCCGAAACCTTCACATCCCGGGTCATGGGTTTGCCGTTGTACGTCACCTTCACGGTGTAATTGCCGTCGGGCAACTTCACCAGCATGTACGGGCCTTTCGCGCGCGTGTCGAGCACGGTCGTGCCGCCACGCAGAATCTCGACCTGCGCATCGGCGATGTACTCGTTCTTGCCGTCGCCACGTGCGGCCATCTCGATGGATAACGGCCAGCGCGACGCTTCCCGCTTGAAAGTGCCCGACTCGTCGCTGTCGATACCGCCCGAGACGTAGGTCACATTGCCTTGCTGCATGGTCTCGGGCAGCGTGCCGCCCTGCGCGTGGGCGACCGACACGCCGCCCAGACCACCCGCGAGTGCTGCGGCGGTAGCGGCTGCCACCGACCAGCGTTGCCATTGCTTCTGCCACATGTTCACCTCCCCTTGCATGACTGCTCGATGCCGGATCGTCCCGACGGGCCGCCGCCGGGACACAGGTAGCGCATGGCATCCCGTAACGGTCATATCAGCGGTATCGCTGCTCAACCGAGATCGACCGGGATGAAAATCTGTTGTCCGTCGCGCTGCACGAGCAACGCGACATTATTGCCCGCCTTCTTGAGCTTCTCGCTCAGTTGCGCGGCGCTCGTAACGGGCGTGCCGTTGAGCGAGAGGATGATGTCGCCCTCTTCCACCCCGGCCTGCGCCGCCGGACCGCCGGCACGGGCGACCAGCAGCCCGTTCGTGACCTGCGCTGCACGTTTTTCCTGCGGCGACAGTTCACGCACGGCAAGCCCCAGACGTCCGTGCGTGGCCGAATCGTCGGCGCTCGCGACATCCTTCTTCTCGCTGAGCGCTCCGATCTTCACACTCACGTCCTGCTTCGCGCCGTTACGCCACACCGTGAGCGTCGCCGTCTGGCCAGGGCGCATATCCGCAATCTTCTCCGGCAACTGCGCCGAATCTTCGATGGCCGTGCCGTTGACTGCGAGAATCACGTCGCCCGGTTTCAGGTCGGACTTCGCCGCCGGGCCGTTCCTGTCGATGGACGACACGAGCGCGCCTGTAGGCTTGGGCAGACCGAACGACTTCGCGAGCGACTGATTCACTTCCTGAATCGCCACACCGATGCGGCCACGACTCACCTTGCCGTACTGCTGGAGCTGCGTCTTGACCTTCATCGCCATGTCGATCGGAATCGCGAACGACAGGCCCTGGAACCCGCCGGTACGCGAGTAGATCATCGAGTTGATACCGATGACCTCACCGTTCAGATTGAACAGCGGTCCGCCCGAATTGCCCGGGTTGACCGGCACGTCCGTCTGGATGAACGGCGTGTAGTTCTCGTCAGGCAGCGCGCGCGCCTTGGCCGACACGATACCTGCCGTTACCGTGTTGTCGAAACCGTACGGCGAACCGATGGCCACGACCCATTCACCGGCCTTCGACTTCGACGGGTCGCCGATTTTCACCGTCGGCAGGCCCGTGGCGGCAATCTTGAGCAATGCCACGTCACTCGCCTTGTCGCTGCCCACGACCTTCGCCTTGTACTCGCGCTTGTCGGTGAGTTTCACCGTCACCTGGCTCGCGTCGTCCACGACGTGTGCGTTGGTGAGGATGTAGCCGTCCGGACTCACGATGAAACCCGACCCGAGACTGCGCGTCGGCCCGCTGCCATCGCCGCCGTCATCGCCATTGCCACCGCCGTCGTTGCCCGGCGCGCCATAGAAACGACGGAAGAACTGAAACAGCGGGTCGTTCTGATCCATGCCCGGAGGCAGTTGGCTGGCTGCCGAGCCGCGCGGCCCCGAAGGTTTCCCATCGTGCGTCACACTGATGTTGACTACGGCGGGTCCGTATTGTTCCGCCAGTTGCGAGAAGTCCGGCACCAGCATGCGGGGCGCGGTATTCGGCGTGTTTTGTCCGCTCGCGGCGAGGGCGGCGGCGGGAGTGGCCGTGGCCACGCTCGCCGCGCTGGCGTCGCTGACCACTTCCGAGGCGAGCGGCGTCTGCCAGTGCTGGCGCCCCGCGACGTAACCGCCCGTCAACGCGACGAGCACCGCACCGGCAACCAGCGTACGAGTGAGCTTCGAGGTCCGCATGAGTCTCTCCTTACCGACAACCACGTTTGAACATGACTGCCATCGTAGAGACGCTCCCTTAAGAGAACCTTAAGGCCGACGATCGGTGGACACTTTCGTGCGTCACCCCCTCAAAAGACACGCATCGGCGGCGAATTGTAGGGCTCGCTGAGCGCTTTACGTTACGGTTGCCTGCGTTTGAAGGCACAACTCGCGTAGTTCGCCTTGCGGACGACGGATGCCGCTGTCTACGGTGGCGTAGTGGCGCAATTCCGCGCCGCGTGTTTTTTGCCTACAGGAGAGTCGCGATGCGTACGCAATTGGATCGTCAGGTTTCCCGAGCTTCCCGAGCCCGTCGCTGGATGGGTGCCGCGGGTGCCTTCATGTGTCTGGCGTTCACGGTGTCTGCCCAAGCCGCCGCCGGCAATGGCAACGGCCCGGGCACCCAAGGTCCGGCCGAATCGACGCCGATGCAGGGACAGATGCCGGGGCAGACGCCCGAACCGATGCAGGCACAGAACGGCACCTGCCCGAAGGACGCCCCGGCCGATCAGGCGCTCGTCGGCAAGTCGCTCGCCGAAGCGAAATCGATGCTGCAAGGATGTCCGTGGCGCATCGGCATGCAGGATGGCAAGGCCATGCCGGTCACGCGCGACCATCGTCCGGATCGCCGCACGCTCACGATCGAGCATGACAGGATCACCGACGTGACGCGCGGATGAGCGCCATCACTTGGCGCAAGCACGGTGCCGGTGGCGACACCGGTGCCGTGCCATGGCGCGAGGAACAAGTCAGAGCGCGGGAGGTGCGGACGTCGCGCCGCCGAAGCTCACACGCACGCGCAGCCCGTGGCCATTGCGTGCGTCGAACAACTCTACGCGCGCACCATGCGCGCGAGCAATGTTGCGCACGATAGCGAGTCCCAGACCGCTGCCTTGTGCGCGCGGCGCGGTATTTTCATCATGAGCGGCTGGAACCGGCGCCTCGGGAGACGTCTGACCTTGCGCCGTTGCCGCACCACCGCGGAAGAAGCGATCGAACACCCGTTCGCGCTCGGCGGGCGGGATACCCGGTCCCGTATCCTCGATCTCGACGACCGGCGACGGCGACGCCGACACCAGGCGCACGTCCACGCGCCCGCCGCGTGGCGTGTACTTCAGCGCGTTGTCGACGAGATTGCCGAAGAGCGTCTGCAATGCATCGGCGTCGCCTCGTACGCGACTGATGGCCGCGAGCGCATCGGGCGCGTCGAGCCCGAGATCGATGCCGCGCGCCACCGCCAAAGGCGCGTGATGCGCCACCACGTCCTGCAACAACGGCGCGAGCGGCAATTCGGCGAAAGCGGCGGCGGCGCGCGCGGCATCCGGCTCCTGACGCGCCAGCGTCAGCAATTGCGCCACCATGTGCGACGAACGGCGCACGCCCTCACGCAGGTCGCGCATCGCTTCGGCACGCGCCTGCTCGGTGTGTGCGCGTTCCAGCAACTGCACCTGAAGTTGCAGGGCGGCCAGCGGCGTTCGAAGTTCGTGCGCAGCGTCGGCAACAAAGGCCTTCTGTTGCACCAGCGCTTCGTCGAGCCGGCCGAGCAGGCTGTTGAGCGCACGCACCAGCGGCCTCACCTCATCGGGCAATCCCGCTTCGGGGAACGCCTCCATCGCGCCGGGCGCACGCGCGTCGAGCGCCTTCGTCACGCGACGCAGCGGCCGCAGCCCGCGCCCGACCACGATCCAGACAAGCAGCCCCAGTAGCGGCATGGCCACCACCAGCGGCAACAATGTGCGCAGCGCCATCGACACGGCGAGCGAATCGCGGATGACCATCGGCTGCGCGAGCTGCACAACGTTGTCGCCAACGAGCGCCGCGTAGACGCGCCAGTCGCCAGCCGGTGTCCGCACGGTCGTGAAACCGAGTTCGGCGCGTGGCGGCAGCGGCGTGCGCGGATGCGAGTAATACAACTCCACGCCGTTGCGGCTCCATATCTGGATGACGAGACCTTCCGTGTCGTTATGCTCGCCCGGCACGCTCGAAAACGATTCGGCAGGCAACGACAACGCCATCTGTTGCAATTGGAAGTCGAACAGTTCGTTGGCCTCGGTACGCGCCTGGCGGAAGATGGCAATGCCCGCGAGAACCAGCGCGACGGCCAGCGTTATCAACAGCCCCACGAGAAGACGACGGCGGATCGAGCGCATCAGGTCGCCTCCGGAGCATCGTTCACATCGCTCACATCGTTCGCCTCGTCCATGCCGCCGACGTTGGCCGGCATCATGTAGCCGACGCCGCGCACGGTACGAATGGCGTCGGCCCCGAGTTTCTTGCGCAGGCCGTGCACGTGGACTTCGACGGCATTGCTCGCGACCTCCTCTCCCCAGCCATAGATGCGTTCTTCGAGTTGCGTCTTCGACAACACGGCGCCGGGACGGTGGAGTAACGCTTCGAGCACGGCATATTCGCGCGCCGACAGCACGACGGGCGAGCCGTTGCACGAGACCTGACGTGTAGCCGGATCGAGCACGATACCGCCGTGACGCAGCAGCGGTTCGCTGCGCCCGGCCTGACGCCGCACGAGCGCACGCAGCCGTGCGGCGAGTTCGTCGAGATCGAACGGTTTGACGAGGTAGTCGTCCGCCCCGGCATCGAGGCCTTTGACGCGGTCCGCCACAGCGTCGCGCGCCGTGGCGATCAGCACCGGTAATGTCTGCCCGCGCCCACGCAACGTACGTAGCACGTCGATGCCGTCGCGACGCGGCAGACCGAGGTCGAGCAGCAGCGCGTCGTACGACTCGACAGCGAGCGCATCGAGTGCGCGCTGGCCGTCGCCGACATGGTCGACCGTCCATCCGTCCTGCCGCAGCCCTTTCGCGACGGCTGTCGCAATCATCGTGTCGTCTTCCACCAACAGGATTCGCATGAATCGAGCACCGTTATATGCGTTGTCCGAGCGTCACATGACGGGCGCGCAACGTCGCATGATGTTGCCTTCGAGTGACATTCCGCCCGGAATTCGACTCATTGTAGCGACAGTTAGCGGCACGCCGGACTTACAATGGCACGCACGCGCCGCGCGCCAAGACGCATTCGCGGCCAACTTTACCGCTTAACATTGCTGCACAGCCGCGTCCGCTCCGGCTCTGTTTGTGCCCCTCGCGCATTCGGTCCGCACGGTTTCGCTGCGCGCAACATTGGAGAACCCCGCCCGCCATGCGCGTCCCTCGCCTGTCCTTCTTGCCCCGCTTGTCGTTTCTGCCCATCCCGCCCCTCCCGCCCCTCCTGCCCCGCTCGGCACGCCGCACCGGCGTCCTCCATGCCGCTCGCGCCCGCCTAACAGCCTTGAGCGCGGCGCTGAGCATGGCAATGCTCGTGAGCGCACCGGTGCAGGCGAAGCCCGCCAGGCTCGCGAAGCAGGCGCCCAGGGTCCCGGTCACCGCGGCGCACGCCACCCCGCTGCCGCAGCCGCTGGCGCGCGCGCTTGCCGCGAGCAAGGTCCCCGCGTCGCATGTGAGTGTCATCGTGGCGAAGGTCGACAATCCGCTTCAGACACGGGGCGCGATTCCCGCACCGATGCTCGCGCTCAACCCCAACGTGCCGCGCAATCCGGCGTCGACCATGAAGCTCGTCACGACGATCGTCGCCCTCGACACGCTCGGTCCGGATTACCGCTGGCGCACGCAGGCGTTCACCGACGGGTATTCGGACGGCCGCACGCTCAACGGCAACCTGTACTTCAAGGGCACCGGTGATCCGAAGCTCGTACCCGAGGAGATGGAAAAGTTCGTGGCGGAACTGCACAACGCGGGCGTGACGAACATCAATGGCGACATCGTGCTCGACCGCTCGGCGTACAGCGCCGACATCGGCGCACAGGGCCCCATCGACGGCGACACCGACCGCCCTTACAACGTCTCGCCCGACCCGCTGCTGTACTCGTTCAAGGCAATGTCGTTCACGTTCACCAGCAATCCGAACGGCACGGTGGATGTCGGTGTGCTGCCGCCGCTCGCGAACCTGCAGGTCTCGAACGAGATGTCCTCGGTGCCCGCCGGCAATTGCGGCGACTGGCTCACCCGCATTCACCCGACCCTCAGCACGACGCCCGACGGCGCGTATCTCGCGCACTTCTCCGGGGCCTATCCGGCGTCGTGCGAAGACAAGGGATGGAACATTGCGGCGCCCGATCGCGACCGCTTCTTCCTCGGCGGGTTTCGCGCCCTGTGGCAGGCGTCGGGCGGACAGTTCAACGGCAATGTGCGGACCGGTACCGTGCCGCCGGGTGCGCGCCTTCTTGTCACGCATCGCGGTCAGACACTGGCGCAAGTCGTGCACGACATGAACAAGTTCAGCAACAACGTGATGGCACGGCAACTGTTCCTCACGCTCGGGCTGAGCGCCGATGGCAAAACGCCGGCAAGCATCGCCCGTTCGCGTGAAGTCCTTAACCGCTGGCTCGAGAAGAACGATCTCGCCATGCCGAGTCTCGTCGTGGAGAATGGTTCGGGCCTCTCTCGCATGGAGCGCATCAGCGCCATGGAACTGGCGCGTGTGCTGCAGCACGGCATCAACAGCCCGACCGGTCAGGTGCTTGTCGAGTCGATGCCGACGGTCGGTGTGGATGGCACCATGCGCAATCGTCTGGTCGATCGCGAAGTCGCGGGCAACGCGCATATGAAGACAGGCACGCTCGACGACGTGGGCGCGGTCGCCGGTTACGTCGCCACACGTTCGGGCAGTACCTACGTCGTGGTGTCGCTCATCAACGACCCACGCGCCAGCAACGCACGGGGGTTCAACGACGCCCTGATTTCCTGGGTGTACGAAAACGCACCGTAACTTGGGTTAAGTCTCCGTCTGCCGAGGAGACACTCCAGGCGGGCGGACCTATTTGACGTTTCCCTCTAACACGGCGCCGGCGCGGTCCGTTCGCGTCAGAATAGACGTTCCATCGGTGTCACCCGCGCCAGACCCATGAGATGCGGGGACACCGGTTCAGATGACCCAATCGTGAGGAGACGCGAGGTCATGAACGTCGAACTGATTCTGCTGGCGCTCGCACCGGTATTCATGCTGTGCATTGGCATCGAAGCCTGGTACTGGCGGCGCCGCCGCCCAGGCATGTACAGCCTCAAGGACACCGTGAGCAACGCCACACTCGCGCTCATGCACCAGGGCGCCGACAAACTCGCGTGGCTGCTCATCGTGCCGGTCTACGCGTGGCTCTACGACCATCACCGCCTGTTCACGATGCCCGCCGGCTGGGTCGGCTTCCTGCTGCTGTTCGTCGTGCAGGACTTCCTCTATTACGTATTCCATCGCGCCAGTCACCGCATTCGCTGGCTGTGGGCCGCGCACGTCGTGCATCACTCGTCGGAGCGTCTGAATCTGTCCACAGCCTTCCGCCAGAGTCTGATGTATCCCGTTGCGGGCATGTGGCTGTTCTGGACGCCGATGGCGCTCATCGGTTTCACGCCCACGCAGATCGTGGGCGTAGTACTGCTCAATCTCGCTTTCCAGTTCTTCGTGCACACGCAGGCGATCCCGAAGCTCGGCTGGCTGGAGTATGTGCTCAACACGCCCTCGATCCATCGGGCGCATCACGCGCGCAATCCCCGTTACATCGACCGCAATTACGCGGGCGTGCTGGTCGTCTGGGATCGTCTGTTCGGCTCTTACGTCGAGGAGAGCGATGCCGAGCCCTGCGAATTCGGCATCGTCGATCAGATTCACACGCACAATCCGATCACGCTGACGTTTCATGAGTGGCGCACGATGGCACACGATGCCGTCACGATGCCGGGCTGGCACAACAAATGGATGGCGCTGTTCGGACCGCCGGAATGGCGGCATGCGTGGCAGGCGTCGCAGCGCACGCAGCCCCCGCAAGTCACGCAAGGGTAAGAGGCGTCAGGCGATGCGTTCGAAAGCCGCGGCCGCCCGGCCGAGACGGTCGGCGACAGCGGCCCACGCGGGCGTGTCGGGCAGGCGTTCGAAAAGGATATGCGTGACGTTGGCGCGGTCGAGGCGTCGCAGCATCGCGTACAGGTCGGTCGCCAGTGCGGCGGGCGTTGCGGGCAGCACGATCTTCACGATGCCGTCGGACTCGGCAATGTCGACCGGCAGGGCCGCCAGCGTCGGCGCGAATGCCACCACCGCCACGCGCTCACCCGCCGGGTGGACAGCCAACGCCGCCGCAAACTGAGCGGCGTCGCACAGATACAGCGGCGTGCGCGGAGCGTAATGCGCCTTGAGTGTGCCCGAGGCGCGCGGCGCGTCGCTGTCCTGCCCGGGCAGACGCGGCATCTCGCCCAGCACTTCGGCGATCTGCGCGGGCGTAATATGCCCAGGACGCAGCAGCGCCGGGAACCCACGCGAGAGATCCACGATCGTCGACTCGATGCCGACGGCCGCCTCGCCGCCATCGAGCACATGAACGGTCACGCCCGGCAGACCGGCGAATTCGTCACGCACGTGCTGTGCGGCGGTCGGACTCACCTGCCCGAAACGATTGGCCGACGGCGCGGCCACGCCGCCCTGCCCGCCCTTGATACGTTCGAACTCGCGCAACAACGCCTGTGCCACTGGATGCGACGGGCAACGCAGACCGACCGAATCCTGACCGCCGGAGACAGCGTCGGGGATATGCGGGGCGCGCTTGAGAATGAGCGTGAGCGGACCGGGCCAGAACGCGTCCATCAGCTTGCGGGCAGCCGGCGTGACGTCGTCGCTCCAGTAACCGGGATCGCCGTCCGGTGAAAAATGCACGATGACCGGATGATTGGCCGGTCGCCCCTTCGCCGCGTAAATCGCCGCCACGGCGGCAGGACTCTCGGCGTCGCCGCCGAGGCCATAGACCGTTTCCGTCGGGAACGCGACCAGTTCGCCCGCGGCGAGTTGTTCCGCCGCTCTGGTGATGGCCTCGGCGGACGGCATGACGATGCGCGGCAGATCGGGCGTGGTCATCGTTCAGTCTTCCAGCGGGATATCGAGGCTCGCCGCTGCCGTCACGCAGGCGTGCCGCGCTTCGTCGAGCGAGGCCCCGGCGAACGTGATGTGCCCCATCTTGCGGCCCACGCGCGCGTCTTCCTTGCCGTAGAGATGCAGGCGGGCGGAAGGCAGCGCCACCACGTCGGCCCACGCGGGCACTCGCGCCCGGTCCTTTGCAGGACCTTCGAACCAGACGTCGCCCAGCACGTTGAGCATCACCGCAGGCGAATGCTGGCGTGTCTCGCCGAGCGGCAGTCCGGCCATCGCGCGCACCTGCTGATCGAACTGGCTCGATGCGCAGGCATCGATCGTGTAGTGACCGCTGTTGTGCGGGCGCGGCGCCATTTCGTTTGCCACGAGCGAGCCGTCCTTCAGGATGAAGAACTCGACGCACAGCACGCCCACATAATCCATTTGCGACGCAATCGCTGCGGCCGCCGCGCGTGCGGCGTCGGCAATGGCCGGCGCCGCATCGGGCGCGGGGACAGTGGTGGTCGCGAGAATACCGTCGATGTGCACGTTCTGCGCGAGCGGATACGTGGCCACCGCACCATCGGCACCGCGAGCGCTCAGCACCGAGACTTCGAAGGCCAGTGCCAGGCGCTTTTCCAGCACGCACGGCACGCCACCGAGCGCGGCATAGGCCTCGCGGGCTTCGGCCGCGGTGTTCACGCGCACCTGCCCCTTACCGTCGTAGCCCAGGCGTGCCGTCTTGAGAATGCCGGGCAACACGCTCTCGATGGCCGAATCGCCGATGGCGGCGAGCGCTTCGTTCGATTCGATCACCAGATGCGGCGCGACAGGCACGCCGCAACTTTCGATGAAACGCTTCTCCGCGACACGATCCTGCGCAATCGCGACGCAGCGCCCGGCGGGGCTCACGGTCGTGGTTCGGGCCAGGAAGTCGAGCGACTGCGCCGGCACGTTCTCGAACTCGGTCGAGACGGCCGGACATAGCGTGGCCAGCTCGGTCAGGGCCGTTTCGTCGCGATAGTCCGCGACGATCAGTCGATCGGCCACGGCGCCGGCCGGACAACGCGGGTCCGGGTCCAGCACGCAAACCTTGTAACCCATCGACTGGGCGGCAAAACAGAACATGCGGCCGAGTTGGCCGCCGCCCAGCATGCCCAGCCATTGGCCGGGAAGGACAGGCGCAGCGGAGGCAGAATTCATCTTCGTGAAAGCGCAGGCAGTAGCGGGGACGTTGGGGGACGTTGGCTTCTTTTACAGCGCCGGCAGCGTCATGCCGCGGGCCGCTTCGGTCTGCTTCGCGCGAAACGCGTCGAGCCTGGCGGCAAGCGGCTTGTCACCGGCCGCGAGCATCGAGACGGCGAACAGGGCCGCGTTGGCCGCGCCCGCCTCGCCGATAGCGAAGGTCGCGACCGGCACGCCCTTGGGCATCTGCACGATCGACAGCAGCGAGTCTTCGCCACGCAGGTACTTGCTCGGCACCGGCACGCCCAGCACCGGCACCGTCGTCTTGGCAGCGATCATGCCCGGCAGATGCGCGGCACCGCCGGCACCCGCGATGATCGCGACCAGACCGCGCTCGCGTGCGGCTTCTGCGTAGCGGAACATGTCGTCCGGCATGCGGTGCGCCGAGACGACCTGTGCTTCGTACGGCACACCGAACTCGGCCAGAATGGCAGCCGCGTTCTTCATCACTTCCCAGTCCGAGCTGGACCCCATTACCACGCCAACGCGCGGCGCCACGGCTTGTTTCTCGCTCATGTCGTCGGTCGTCCCGCTCACGCCAGTTGCTGACCGGTCAGGCGCTCGAGCGCCTCGCGGTACTTGGCAGCCGTCTTCTCGACGACATCGGCCGGCAGTGCCGGTGCGGGCGGGGTCTTGCCCCAAGGCTGGGTTTCGAGCCAGTCACGCACGAATTGCTTGTCGAACGACGGCGGATTGCTGCCCACCGCGTACGAATCCGCCGGCCAGAAGCGCGACGAGTCGGCCGTCAGCGCTTCGTCCATCAGGTGAAGCTTGCCGTCGTCGTCCAGTCCGAATTCGAATTTCGTGTCGGCAATGATGATGCCGCGCGTGGCCGCATAGGCGGCGGCTTCCTTGTACAGACGGATGGATATCTCGCGGATCTGCTCGGCCAGTTCGCGGCCGATGCGGCTCACCATGTCGTCGAAGCTGATGTTTTCATCGTGCTCGCCCAGTTCGGCCTTGGCCGCCGGGGTGAAGATCGGCTCCGGGAGTTGCTGGGCGTTTTGCAGGCCGGCCGGCAGCTTCACGCCGCACACGGCGCCCGTTGCCTGATAGTCCTTCCAGCCGCTACCTGCCAGGTAGCCGCGCACCACGGCTTCGACGAGGATCGGCTTGAGGCGCTTGACCACGACGGCGCGGCCTGCGACCTGAGCGGCTTCGTCGGCCGCGACGACCGACTCCGGCGCCACGCCCGTCAGGTGGTTCGGCACGACGTGCGCGAGCTTGTCGAACCAGAAGTTGGCCATCTGGTTGAGCACCCGGCCCTTGCCCGGAATCGGCTCGCCCATGATGACGTCGAACGCCGAGAGGCGGTCCGTCGTCACGATCAGCAGCTTGTCGTCGCCGACGGCGTAGTTATCGCGCACCTTGCCGCGCGAGAGCAGCGGCAGGCTCTTGAGGGAGGATTCGTACAGGGCGTTCAGAGCGGGGGTAGTCACGGCGGGACCCAATATCAGGAAGGGCAAAGGCGTAATTATACGCGCGTCGGCGGGCGATTCACGAAGATGTCGGCCCCACGATGCCCCGGGGCCGGCATCTTGCCCGGGGCGCCCGCCGATGCATGCGTGCGAAAACGCTTCGGGCACCGGGCTGCGCCGGCCTTCCCGGGTTCAGGTCCGGAACTCGTTTTCCAGACGCGCCTTCTGGGTGGCATGCACGAGCAACGCCACGACCGGCGAGCGCGATATCGGGTTCGTCAAGACGCTGCCGCGCCGCTCGCATTCGCGGTGCCAGTCGGCCACGGACCTGACGTCGTAGTACTTGTTGTCGCACGTCAGCCCGTAGTCGTCGAGCGACACCAGACGCACGGCGTCGCGGCTCTGCGGGTCGACATCTTCCTGCGAAATCCGGTCGACGTGTGCGCCGACGTAAGCCGGGCTGAGAAAACGCACACCGCACAGCACGTCGACCTCGTGATGCAACCACAGCAACGCCGTGCCCGGCGGCAGGCCACCAGAGGCCAGCAGCGGCGCCACGCGCTCGAAATTCGCTTCGAGAATGTCTGCCAGCCGGCGACGCCCTTCGCGGCTTTGCCAGTCGACGTGGCCGCTCGCGACCAGCTCGGGCAGACGTTGCCGCAACAGGACGACCTTGCGCTCCCAGCGCGGATCGCCCCGCCCCGGCGCGCGCAGCATGGCGCTTAGCCTCGCCAGTTCCGCGATCAGGTCGAGGCCGCGCGCCGCCACGCCGATATGGTGATCGCTGGCCTGCGAACGCTGGCGTATCGCTTCGGTGCCAAGCTGACTGCGCAACCGCACGTCGCCATCCTGCAATTGAAGCGCTGCGCTGGCAATGACCGCGCACGGCCGGGCGATGCCATGCTCCGAGCAAACGAGCGGGATCTTGCCGGGATTGTCCCGCATGAAGTCCGCCACCCCCTTGCCCGCACGCCAGAGCGTCGCGCTGTCGATCTTCGCGTCGATGCGTGTCATGCCGTCGAATGCCATGAACCGGACATGGGACAGGCCGCCCTCGAGATGCCCATAGGACGGTGGCGACGGCCTCGACGAGGTCGATGGCCGCGGCGTCCCCGCCGGCGCATCTGCCTCGCGCGGGTCGGCACTGCGGCGTGCGACGCGGCAGAGGTACGCGCTGATCGGCCGCTCGCAATAGCCGTGCCGAGTCTGTGCCTCGCGAGGCTCATGCTGCCCGCCCAATGCGCCCGGCTCCACGCAGAAGACAGCGCCGATCTGAGGATTGGTCTTGAGCATGAGCGTCAGCACACGCGCCTCCGCCGGTGTGGCCGTCGGTCCCACGATGAAGCGATGTCCACCCAGATCGATCAGCCCGTAACGCGTGCATTCGGCCCCGACGCGAATCAATCTCGACGTATTCACGCCATAGCGGTCGGCCCAGTCTTGCGCCATGGCACGCGTCGATGACGCCCAGTCCGGCGACGGATCGTCGCACTCCCAAAGCCGAATCGGCATCGCGATCGGCCGCTGCGCCTCAGTCCGGTCTTCGGTGCGCACACGGCATGTGGCAGGGTTTTGCCAGTCGGCCGCCATCGTCATCGGCATGTCTGGCGACGGATCGACCGAAGCGTGAACCGGCGCGGCGGCTGAATTGCGCGCGTGCCGCGCCGGCGAGGGCTGCGCAGTCTGCGAGGCCTGTGCCGACGCATGGGAAACGCCTCCGGGTCCGCGTAGCGCTGGCGTACGGTTGAGCGTCCCCGTCAGGTTCCTCGCCATGGCGTTGGCACGCGGCGGCGGTGCGGCGCTGGTTTCGTCTGGGCTGGGCAGCCCGAGGCACCGGGTGACGGCCTTGGGAAAACGGTTGAGCGGCATCGATAACTCCGGGGTAGCCCATGACGGGCAGGTTGGCGGGAGGCACGGAGACTGCCACGCCAGTCGCGGGCGGACTTCCGGGATCGATCGCATGCCTGTCGTTTCACGCCGGAACTGCGCGGAATCACGGCCAACGGCATAGGAAACCGCGTGCGGCGGGACATCGCCGAAGGGCGGGATTTCACCGTCGCGCCCCGAAGACGGATGTTGCCTAGAATGGAAACGTTCACCCGGCCAATGGGGGCTGCCATGACAACCCGATCAGGAACGGACCATGTCCGGCAGCCACGTCTCGTCCGGCGTGCCGCTCAGGCGCCGCTGATGGTGCTGCTGGTGCTGGCAGGCGGTGCGCACATGGCGCAAACCGCCCACGCACAAACGGCGAAAGTGGCGAAAGTGGCGAAAGTGGCGGAAGTGGCGCAAACGGCGCCCGTCTCACCGCCTCACCGGACAACGCGGCAAGATGCGACACCTCACGCGATACCTCACGCGGCACCTCATACCGCACCTCATACCGCACCTCATGCCGCACCGCGCACGGCATCCGGCGCCGGCGCATCGAGTCCATCGGCCGATGCCGCCACTTCGCCAGCCCTGCCTCGCCTGATCGCCATCACGCCGCAGGATAACGACGACATCGCGCGCTTCGCGCTTTACGCGGCGCGCGATATCGAACAGTTGGGCTTGCAGTTTCCGGCACACGCGAGCAACGCCGGCAATGCCTCGCCGGACACGGAGGTGGTCATCACGATGAGCCTGCGCGACGGCGCGACCTCGCGCATGCGCGACTTTTCACGTCAGCATATGAACGAGCCGATGACGCTGATCGTCGACGGCGTGGAGATGCTTACCGCAACCATCCGCTCCGAACTCGGCGGGAAATTCCAGTTGCAATTGCCAAAAGACAAGGCCCGGCTCCTGTTCCAGCGTGTGCTGGCCAAAGCCGGGCCTGCGACCTGAGCGGCAACGCCGCCCGGGCCTGCTTACTTCACGATCTGCGCGAGGTCGCCGCTCTTGTACTTCTCGGCCATCTTCTCGAGCGAGATGCTCTTGATCTTGCCCGCCTGACCTTCGCAGCCGAACGACAGATAACGCGCCTTGCAAACCTGCTTCGCGGCTTCGCGGGCCGGCTTCAGGTAGTCGCGCGGGTCGAACTTGCTCGGGTTTTCGAACAGATAGCGACGGATCGCGCCGGTCATTGCCAGACGGATATCGGTATCGATGTTGATCTTGCGAACGCCGTGCTTGATGCCTTCGACGATCTCTTCGACCGGCACGCCGTACGTTTCCTTCATGTCGCCCCCGAATTCACGGATTTCGGCGAGCAGTTCCTGCGGCACCGACGACGAACCGTGCATCACCAGATGGGTGTTCGGAATGCGGCGGTGGATTTCCTTGATGCGGTCGATGGCGAGAATGTCGCCCGTCGGCTTGCGGCTGAACTTGTAAGCGCCGTGCGAGGTGCCGATGGCGATGGCCAACGCGTCGCACTGCGTCTGCTGCACGAAGTCGGCAGCCTGGTCCGGGTCGGTCAGCAGTTGTTCCCGGGTCATCGTGCCGTCGGCGCCGTGACCGTCTTCCTTGTCGCCCTTCATCGTTTCGAGCGAACCCAGCACGCCCAGTTCGGCTTCCACCGTCACGCCGATGTAGTGCGAGAACTCGACGACCTTCTTCGACACTTCGACGTTGTATTCGTAGCTGGCCACCGACTTGCCGTCGGCTTCGAGCGAACCGTCCATCATCACGCTAGAGAAGCCGCTCTTGATAGCGGCCATACACACGGCCGGCGATTGGCCGTGATCCTGGTGCATCACCACCGGGATATGCGGGTACGCTTCCACCGCAGCCGAGATCAGGTGGCGCAGGAACGCTTCGCCAGCGTACTTACGGGCACCGGCCGACGCCTGCATGATGACCGGCGCACCGACTTCGTCGGCGGCGGCCATGATCGCGGAGACCTGCTCCAGATTGTTGACGTTGAAGGCCGGCAGACCGTAGCCGTTTTCGGCGGCATGGTCGAGCAGCTGTCGCATAGAGACTAGGGGCATGATGTTCTCCTTGGAATCAAAAACTAAGCAAATCTTTCCTCGATCCAGAGGCGCCCCCCATGACGACAGCTCGCGTCGCGGCGCGGCGGGGGTCTTGCCCCCCACCCCGCCGCCCTCGCGCGGCCTTCATCGTCATGCGTGACCCACCTGGACGATCTTCAACGTATTGGTACCACCGGGTTGTCCCATCGGCTCGCCCACCGTCAGCACGATCGTGTCGCCACGCTTGACCACACCGCTCGAGAGCAACAGTTGCTCGGCTTGCTTGAGCGCGTGATCGCGGTCGTGCGTGGCGTCTGCGCGCATGGCGTAGACGTTGCGATACAGCGCCATCTTGCGGTGACTGCTCAGTTGCGACGTCAAGGCAAAAATCGGCACATGGATCTTGTGACGGGACAGCCACAACGCGGTCGCGCCCGACTCGGTCAGCGCCACGATCGCTTTCGCGCCAAGATGATACGCGGTAAACAGGGCGCCGGCCGCAATCGTTTGATCGATGCGTGTAAAAGTTTGGTCCAGCCAGTCCCGATCGAGTTCCACGGTCTCCGAGCGCTCGGCTTCGACGCAAATCGCCGCCATCGTTTCGATCGTTTCGACCGGATACTTGCCCGCGGCGCTCTCGGCCGAGAGCATCACGGCATCGGTACCGTCGAGCACGGCGTTGGCGACGTCCGACACTTCGGCGCGGGTCGGCACCGGATTGTGGATCATCGACTCCATCATCTGCGTGGCCGTGATGGTCGTCTTGTTCATCTCCCGCGCGAGCTTGATCATGCGCTTCTGAAGTGCCGGAACCGCCGCATTGCCGACCTCGATGGCCAGGTCGCCACGCGCGACCATGATGCAGTCCGAGGCCGCCAGAATTTCTTCGAGCGCCGGAATCGCTTCGGCACGCTCGATCTTCGCGATCATCAGCGGCTTGATGCCGTACGGCTCGCCTGCCACGTTCGCCAGACGCCGCGCCATTTCCATATCGGTGGCGTTCTTGGGGAACGAGACCGCAACGTAATCGGCGCCCAGCGCCATCGCGGTCTTGATGTCTTCCATGTCCTTGGCGGTCAGCGCCGGCGCGGTCAGCCCGCCACCCTGACGGTTGATGCCCTTGTTGTTCGACAGGTCGCCGCCGACCTTCACGGTCGTATGGATCTCCTGATCGATCACGCGATCGACGATCAGCACGATCAGGCCGTCGTTGAGCAGCAGCACATCGCCCGTGCGCACGTCGCGCGGCAGTTCCTTGTAATCCAGCCCGACGCGCTCATCGTTACCGAGTTCGCAGTTCGCGTCCAGAATGAACTTCGCGCCGGCTTCGAGCGTGGTCTTGCCGTTCTCGAACTTGCCAACACGAATCTTCGGGCCCTGCAAGTCGGCCATGATGGCCACTTCGCGGCCCGCCGCCTTGGCGGCCGCGCGCACCATCTCGGCGCGCTCGATGTGATCTTGCGCCTTGCCGTGCGAAAAATTCAGGCGAACGACGTCGACGCCTGCGGCGATCATGCGCGAAAGCACTTCCGGCGTGCTCGATGCCGGACCGATGGTGGCGACGATCTTGGTGGAGCGGTTCATTACATCCATCTCTTCATCCTCTTTTGGTAACAGCGCTTTCGACATTACTGGCGCTTAGAGGTTTGTAACGCAATTAGGCCGCCGCAGGTTAACCAAAAAGTTCGTATTGTCCGTACGAAATCGTTTGATTCGATCTCATACGTTCGCAATAAAGCGGTCAAAACCGCCGTCCGCGAACGCATTCCAGACCGCCCAACCTGCCCGCAAGCCCCGCCCCACCAGCCTTTGGACAACTCGCCCGGCGCGCCGGATCAGTTCGACTGCGCAGCGCGTTGTTGCAGCACGTCCACAGCCGGCAACGTCTTGCCTTCCAGGAATTCCAGGAACGCGCCGCCGCCGGTCGAGATATAGCTCACCTGATCGGCGATACCGTACTTGGCAATGGCGGCGAGCGTGTCACCACCGCCGGCGATCGAGAAGCCCCGGGCTGCGGCGATGGCGCGCGCGAGCACTTCCGTGCCGTGACCGAACTGGTCGAATTCGAACACGCCGACCGGGCCGTTCCACACGATCGTGCCGGCGTTGCCCAGTTGCTCGGCGAGCTTCGCGGCCGTTTGCGGGCCGATGTCCAGAATCATGTCGTCGGCGCCCACTTCGGCGACCGGCTTCACCGTCGCTTCGGCCGTTGCGCTGAATTCCTTGGCGCACACGACATCCGTGGGAATCGGCACCGAGGCGCCGCGCGTGGCCATGGCGTCGATGATGGCCTTCGCTTCGTCGACCAGATCGGCTTCGGCAAGCGACTTGCCGATCGGCAGTCCAGCGGCCAGCATGAACGTGTTGGCGATGCCGCCACCCACGATCAGTTGGTCGACCTTGTCGGCGAGCGTTTTCAGAATGGTGAGTTTGGTGGACACCTTGGAGCCGGCCACGATAGCCACGAGCGGGCGCGCCGGTGCGTTCAGCGCCTTGCCCAGCGCTTCGAGTTCGGCGGCGAGCAGCGGGCCGGCGCAGGCGATGGGCGCATACCTGGCGATGCCGTGCGTCGTGGCTTCGGCACGGTGGGCGGTGCCGAATGCGTCATTCACATAGATGTCGCACAGCCTGGCCATCTTCTGCGCCAGTTCGTCGTTGTCCTTCTTCTCGCCCTTGTTGACGCGGCAGTTCTCCAGCAGCACGACCGTGCCCGGCGCCACCTCGAAGCCGCCGTCGACCCAGTCGGACACCAGCTTCACTTCGCGGCCAAGCAGTTCCGACAGACGCTGCGCCACCGGGGCGAGCGAATCGGCGGGCCTGAATTCGCCTTCGGTCGGGCGGCCCAGGTGCGACGTGACCATCACGGCGGCACCGGCGTCGAGCGCCATCTGAATGGCCGGCACCGAGGCGCGGATTCGCGTGTCTTCCGTGATTCGGCCGTTATCGTCTTGCGGCACGTTCATATCGGCGCGGATGAAGACACGTTTGCCCGCGAGGCGGCCCTGAGCGATCAAATCGGAAAGACGTACGACGGAAGCCATGAGAATCCGGAATAAATAGTGGGAAAAACATGCATTTTAACCGATCCACCCCACCGGATGCCCATTTTCACGGCCGGGCGTTCCGCCTACAGGAACAGCCGTCCAAGCGTGTAGACAGCCATACCGATCGCGATCATCTCGATCATGTTCTTGCGCCAGATGAACCAGCCCGTGGCCGCCACCGCCGCTGCGAGCTTGTGATTGCCCAGATGCACCGCGAACTGATGATCGAGCAGCACCACTTCGGGCACCACGATCACGGCGAGCGCCGCGGCGGGCGCGTAGCGCAGCGCACGTTGCAGGCGCTGGGGCAGCGCGACCCGCTCTCCCGCGAGCAGGAAGAAAGTGCGGGTGACGATGGTGATCGCCGTCATGGCGACGAAAGCGAACCAGATTTCGAATGTGCTCATCCGCGACGATCCTCCGACGGATGACGCGCCGAGTGCACGGCGTCTTTCTGCGGTTCGACCGCGTTGGGGCCAGCCGCAGCGGGCGGGGACGCCGCGATCGGCACCTTCACCGGATGCGCCGGCGCAAGCCTTTTGGCATGGCGTGCCGCCAGTTCGTCGCACACCATGCCGGCCGCCAGCGCGCCGAGCACGCCCAGCACGAGATTGAGGCGATACGGCAGATCGAACGCCAGCACGCCGATGAGCGAGGCCAGCGCCACCGCCAGCATGGTCGAGCGGCTGTTGATCGTGTGAACCATCATGGGAATGAGCGCGAGCGTGCCGGCGAACCCGAGTCCCCAGCTGTCGGGCACGAGCGCTCCGAGCACGATGCCCAGAATCGTCGACACGTGCCAGACCGCCCAGTTGCTGAGCGTAATGCCGTAATAGGTCCCTTCCTTGCCCGGTACGTAGCCGTTGCCGAAGTTCTGATTCATGAACATCACGAATCCGAGATCGCCGTTGACGTAGCCGAGCGCAATGCGACGCGGCAACGACAGGTAGGAAAAATGCGGTTGCAGCCCGGCGCTGAAAATCACGAAGCGCAGGTTGACGATGCCGACCGTGAGCAGAATCGTCCACAGCGGCATGCCCGCGGCGAACAACGGCAGCGAGGCCAGTTGTGCCGAGCCGGCGTAGAGCATCAGGCTCATGCCGATGGCCTGCGGCACGGTCAGCACCGATTTGCTCATGGCGACACCGGTGACGAGCCCCCATGAAAAGATGGCGGGCAAAAGCGGCGAAATAATGCGAAAACCGGCCGCGAACCCTTCACGTTCAGCGGCAGGCAAACGAAGCATTGGCATGGTCGGCTGGGGGGGCGAGCGCCGTGACGAACGGCGCGGAGTCTGGCATTGCGGGGCAAAGCGGTCCCGACGGCGCCCGGCACGCCCAAGATGACCGCTAGCGGCCACTGCGCCCGCCAGGGTTGCCGGAATGTCTCTTGAATATGTTCGTCTTTGGCGGCGGACGACAAGCCATTATAGCCACGGTAAACGGTTACTTAGTACGCGAAAAACTGTCGTGCGCCTGATTTTTCCGATCTCGCCGCGGCGTTGTAGCATACGCACCACGCGGGCTGGCTGCGCGGCGCGGCGCCCGGGCATGGAACGGGTGAGCCATCCGCAAAGGGCTGCTGCTGCTTTACAATAGCGTCTTTTGGCAAGCGGGCAATGGCTCGCAACGCCCACCGAATACCCATCACGGTCCGAACCCCATGAGCGAAGTCAAACAAATGCCGGTCGTCGAAATCGGCGGCGAAGATCTCCCGGCCTACTGCCCGAACCCGAAGATGCCGCTGTGGAGCAGCCATCCGCGCGTCTACATCGACGTGAGCCATGGCGAAGCCGCCTGCTCCTATTGCGGCACGCGCTATCGTCTGAAGCCGGGTACCGTGATCAAGGGTCACTGATTTCCTGTTTGCCTCGCGATGCGGACCCGGTGGGCGGCGCGCAGCAAGTGCGGCTTGCGCCGATTGCCCCGCCCCGCCCGGTCCTCCGCCCGTTTCATCGTCACGCTTAACGTATAGAGTCTCCGCCACGATGCATAAAGCCTTGGTGATCGCCCCCAACTGGATTGGGGACGCGCTGATGGCGCAGCCGTTGTTTACCCTGCTCAAGCGTCTGCATCCGCGTCTGACCATCGATGCGATCGCGCCCGGCTGGGTCGCCCCGGTGCTGGAACGCATGCCGGAGATTTCGCGCGTCGTCGCCACCGACCTCGCGCACGGCAAATTGCAGCCGCTCGAGCGCTACCGGCTCGCGAGCGTGCTCGCCGACGAGGGTTACGACGCCGCCTACGTGCTGCCGAATTCGCTGAAGTCGGCCCTGATTCCGTGGCTGGCGCGCATTCCGTTGCGTATCGGATACAAGGGCGAGCAGCGCTACGGCCTGCTCAACGTGCGCCACACGAACCCGCGCAAGGACGAGCGTCCGCCGATGGTTCGGCACTACGCGGCGCTGGCGTTCGCGCCCGGCGCCAAACTGCCCGAGACGCTGCCCACACCGCGCATCGAGGCCGATCTGAACGAGTCGGCCCGCGTATTCGCGCGCTTCGGCCTCGATCTGCGCGTGCCGCTTGTGGTGTTCTGCCCGGGCGCCGAATTCGGGCCGGCCAAGCGCTGGCCGCCTGGTCACTTCGCGCAGCTCGCGCAGTTGGTCCGCCGCTCGTTCCCGTATGCACAGATCGTCGCGCTGGGTTCCGGCAAGGACGGCGCGCTGGCGCAGCAGATCGCCGCCGACGCCCCGTTCGTGCGCAACCTTTGCGGGCAGACCTCACTCGCCGAAGCCTGTGCGCTGCTCGCGCGCGCCAACGCCGTGGTGAGCAACGACTCGGGACTGATGCACGTGACGGCCGCGTTGCGCCGGCCGCAGATCGCCCTGTTCGGTTCGTCCGATCCGCGCCACACACCGCCATTGTCGGATCAGGCGCATATCCTGTGGCTACAATTGGAATGCAGCCCGTGTTTCGCCCGCGAATGCCCATTGGGCCATACGCGCTGCCTGAATGAACTGATGCCTGAGCATGTGTTCGTGAACCTGCGCAACATTTTGCTTACCCAGCGCTGAACCCCGGCGCCGGACCGCGCAAAATGCGAGACGTCGAAAGGCTTCGGCTCGATCCCGGTAACACTCAACGGTAAATCCTCATGCCACGTTTTGTCCGTCTGTTCGATGCCGCCAGTGAAACCATCACGGCCTTTTATGACGCGCTGCGCCGGGGCCAGACGGACCGCGCCATGGCGCTTTGGGCGAACGAGGATTTCGTCAGCTACATTCGCGCCGACGGCACTCGCTGGGACGGGCTCGAGCAGATCCGCAGCGGCCTCGTCGCGCAATTCTCCCAGAGCGTGGTGCTGATCGATTCGCTGGACACGACCGAATACGACACCGTCGGCACGGTCGTACACACGGCGACCGAAGCCATTCGTGTCGGCAACGAAGACGCCGGGCAAAACACTGCCCAGCTCATCCACACGACCTACGTTCTGGTTCACGAGCAGGGTGACTGGCGCTTCGCCCACATTCACTCCAGCCCGCTGCCGCCGCATGCCGTCGAGCAATTCAGCCTGATGATGCACGCGCGTCCGGACGGGCTGCATTGATCGGACCGGTGCCCGGATGACAGCGCGCCAGGCGCCCTTTCTCGCACAGGATTACCGGCCGCCCCGGTGGCTGCCCGACGGGCATAGCCAGACCATCTACCCCGCATTGCTTGGCCGCCGCCCGTCGGTCGAGTTCCGTCGCGAGACATGGGATACGCCCGACGGCGATTTCGTGGACGTCGACTGGCTGATTGCACCGCCCGCGTCCGAAAAAACGCCGCCCGCGCCCGAGGCACTGGTCGACACGCCGCTCGTCGTGCTGTTTCACGGGCTGGAAGGCGGCTCGGGCAGTCATTACGCCCGCACCCTCATGCGTGAAGTCGAAGCGCAAGGCTGGCGCGGCGTAATCCCGCACTTTCGCAGTTGCAGCGGCCGCCTGAACCGCGCCCCGCGCTTCTATCACTCGGGCGACAGCACCGAGGTCGACTGGATGCTGCAACGCCTGCGCGCCAGCACGTCGGGGCCGATCTTCGCGGCTGGCGTGTCGCTCGGCGGCAACGTGCTGTTGCGCTGGCTCGGCGAGCGCGAGGGCCATGCCTCGCAGGTCGTGAGCGCGGCCTGCGCCATCTCCGCGCCGCTCGATCTCCGGGCGGGAGGACTCGCGCTGTCCCGTGGTTTCAACATGGTGTACACGCGCAATTTCCTCGGCACGCTCAAGAAGAAGGCGCTGGCCAAGCTCGACCAGTACCCGGGCCTCTACGACCGTGCGCTCATGATGGCGGCGCGCGATCTCGGCGAATTCGACCATGTGGTGACCGCGCCGCTACACGGCTTCCATAGCGCCTTCGATTACTACACGCGCGCCTCGAGCAAGCCGATCCTGCCGGCCATCGAAGTGCCGACGCTCGTCATCAATGCCCGCAACGACCCGTTCCAACCCGCCAGCGCCCTGCCCGGCGAAGACGACGTGGGACGCTTCGTTCAATTGCTGCAACCCGCGCACGGTGGACACGTCGGCTTCATGAGCGGGCCGTTTCCGGGCGGCCTGACATGGATGCCGCGCACGGTCGTCGACTATTTCCGTCAGTTTCTGCGGAGTGCGGTGTGAATGCCGCGTGAGCGTTCCATGAGCCCGCCATGCGTGCCCGGCAAGTCCCATGCGAGCGCCGCGCAGGCGTTCCGGGCACGTTCCGGCCCATCGACATACATGAAGGTGTCCTAATGGATGAAATCGTTCGACAGGCGATGGCCAAGTGGCCCAATGTGCCGCATTGCTACGGCTGGCTCGCCCTGGATCGCCGAGGCCAATGGCGCATGCGCGACGAACAGGCCCAGGCCGAAGGCTCGGCGGGCGATCCGATTCGTCACGCCGCATTGATCGCGTTTATCGCCCGCAACTATGCAAGCGACGACGAGGGCCGCTGGTATTTTCAGAATGGCCCGCAACGGGTTTACGTGTCGTTGGCGTACGCGCCGTTCGTGGTGCGGCTGACCTGGGACGCGTCGGCGAACGACGGTCGCGGCGCGCCGGTACTCATCGATCAGTTGGGGAAGGCGTTCGTCCCGCAGATCTGTCTGCTGGACGAAGACGGCAACGTGGCCTTTGCGGGGAACGCGCAGGGCGAAGAGAATACGTCGCTCGCGTTGCTACACGACCACGACATCGATCTGCTTACGCAGGTCTCCAATCTGCCGCAGGCCTATGAGATTGCGCAGACGTCGGACGATACCGCAGAGGCCAAAGGCGCCGTGCGACTGCATTGGCGCAACGGCGATGCCTTGCCTTTCATGACGGTGCACGCTGGCACGCTGCCTCAGACGTACGGGTTCGAGCGCGATCCCCGCGCGAGCCGCGCCGATTGACACGCGCCCCGGGGACATCGCCCCCGGACGTTCTCGCTGCCGTAGACAACGATCGTCGAATATTGCCGCCGAGAATCACCACCGAGAATCACCGCCGAAAATCACCGCCGAAAATCACCGCCGAAAATCACCGCCGAAAATCACCGCCGAAGGTCGTCGCCGAAGGTCGTCGCCGAAAAGGTCGGGATATCGGCGCAGGTAGAACGTCTCGACCTCGTCCCTGGCGTCACGCTGTGTCAGAAGCCGCCACGGCTCGCGCGAGACGCCCGCGGCGAGCGCGGCGGTGCAGGCCACGCCCACGTACCAGCCGTATTGCCCGCCCTCGGTGCCGGCGACAGACGACGCGCCATAAAACGCGAACGACAGCAGGCTCGCGAATTGCCCGGTCAGCAGCGTTGCGCTGGCGACTCTGATACGCACGGAGGATGGCATCGCCATGACGCGTCTATCGACGCCCGTCATGGACAGACAAGCCCCGAAGATGCCAGCAGCCATCAATGCAGCCCCCAGCGCGACGACGGCACTTGAGGCCGACGCGGTAACGAGGCTCGCGCAGAGCGCCACCCAGACCGACAAGTAACCCGGCCTTCGTCTCAACACGCCGGATAACAGCGGGTGGACGAGAACGACACCGCCAATCGACCCGGCAACGAACATGGAGACCAGCCACCCCACTTGTGAGTCGTCGAGACCGGTGCATCTCACCAATTGGGGAATCAGTATCGGCACGACACCCGCCGTTGCAACACCGAGCAAGATGTCTTGCAGCGAGAAGAATCGTTCGGCTGGCAAACGGAATTTCAGCACGAAGCCCGCGAGCGCCAGTCGCCAATGCGTCTCACGGCGGGTTGACGCCGTGCCCCCGGCGACCTTCGTTGCCGGCCATACCGGCAATCGCAGCGCCGGTGGAATCAAGAAACACCCGAGTATCGCGACACAACCCATGGCGTATTCGTGGCGCCAGCGTGCCAATGCGCCGGCGGCCAGCAAGGGCCCGCCAACGCGACCGAGATTCACGACGACCCGCCGCAGACGAAATGCCGACAGTACGCGGGCTCTGCCCGGCGTCTCCGCAGGGTAGAGACTCAGCAACGGTTGCACGACTGCGAAGGCGATCACGGCAATCACATCGTTCACCACCCAAAACACGAGGCTTTGCGTGGCGCTCATCGCCGCCAGCCGTGAGACGCCGGTGAGCGCAATGACACCACAAGCCCCGCGCATGACCCGACCTCGGGGTAATCGTTCGGTCCACGTGGCAGCAAGAGGCAACGCGATGACGGCACATACGGCGAGCGCCATCTCGTAGATCACGACGCTCGCGGTGCCGAATCGCGCAAGCAGGACGAACGGCACCATCGCGTTCCACATGCCGAGATAGGCTGCGAGCAACGCATCCAGGAGCAAATAGATGACGAATGACGGCACGATGAGATGAAAAGATGAACAGCCGCCCCGATAGACTGGGCGCGGCCGCCGCAGCGTTGGGATGCAAGCTCAGCCGAACTGCTTGTTGAAGTCCTTCTCGTCTTCCTTGTCTTCGCGATAGCGGCGCTGGAACTCGTGCAGTTTCGCGTCGATGGTCGACATCTCGTAGAAGTCGGCGTCGCCCGCATCGCGCGCCAGCTTCAACTGGCTGACCGCCGCCATCCATTGCCCCTGCAAGGCATATTGCTCCGCGAGCGCTTCATGCTGGCGTGCACGCTTGCCGCCCGCCGCCCACGCCCCGGCCAGCGCCCGCCACCAGATCGGTTCGCTGCGGTAGCGCTCGACCTGCGCCTGCAGGAACTTCGTGGCTTCCGGTATGCGCTGGCTGGCAACGAGAGCGTCGGCGTACGCCATGTCGGCAGCCTGCGACAACGGAAACGCGGCGCGCGCTTGCGTGGCGATGCGCAACGCTTCCTCGGGGCGGCCCGACTGCCGCGCAATGTCCGAACCCAGCACGGCCAGACTCGGCGTGCCCGGCCCCGTCCCGCCAAAGGCCGTGCGCGACTTTTCCAGCGCATCGCGTGCAGGTTCCCAGCGGCGCTGCTTGAACTCGGCGAGTGCGACAGCGTACCAGGCACCCGCCACACTCGGGGCTGTCTGGGTGCGAATGGCGGTCCGTTGTGCGTCGGCGATCGTCGCGTAATCGCTGGCCGACTTCTGTTGCAAGACGAGCGCGCGGGCGCGCACGAACGCGTATTCCGGCGATTGCTCAGGCTGACGGTACCCCGCGCCGCGCGAGCGATTGAGCATGTCGGCAATGCGATCGGTCGTGAGCGGGTGAGTCCGCACATATTCCGGCACCCCAGCTTCGTTAATAGCGTCGGCGCGTTGCAGGCGTTCGAAAAAGGTCGGCATGGCGTATGTATCGAAGCCGGCCGCTTGCAGCAACTGAAAGCCGACGCGATCCGCCTCGCGCTCCGCGTCTCGCGAGAAGCGCAGTTGCCGGTCGACGGCCAGCCCCTGCCCGCCCATCGCGATCCCCATGCCGAGGTCGGGACTGCGCGCGCCGATGCCCGCGAGCAAGCCAAGCAGCAGCCCGCCGAGCGCAATCCACGAATTTTGCGATTGCTGCCCGAGCATGCGCGCGATGTGGTGTTGCAGCACGTGCCCCGTTTCGTGACCGACCACCGACGCCAGTTCCGACTCGGTGCGCGTGGTGACGATCAGGCCGGTGTTGATGCCGATGAACCCGCCGGGCAGCGAGAAGGCGTTGATCGCCGGATCGCGCACGACGAAGAACTCGAAGCTCTGGCTGGCATCGAGTCCGACCTTGCGGGTGGCCGACACGAGCCGGCTGCCCAACGCATTGATGTAGTCGGAGAGCAGCAGGTCCGAGAGGTAATCCGGATCGGCGCGGATCGCGCGCATCACCCGCTCGCCGAGTTTGCGCTCCATCGCAGGCGACAGGTCGGACGCCGAGCTCTGCCCCAGCGTCGGCAAGCCTTGCGCAGCCGCCCGTGTCGGCACGATGGCGCTTGCGAACGTCATGACCGTCATCGCGGGCAGCAGCGCCCCCGCGATGGCGCGCCGCCAGCAAGCGACGCCGCTCGCGCGGGAGGTGACGACATGGGGCGTGCGGGCGAGCGTCGGCATGAGCGTCACGTGGGCATGTGCCGGCGAAGCTGAAGGAAACCAGGCATCGCGCATGGCGGGCAGGACATGCTGGAAACCGCGCAAAACGAATGCGATGAACGGAACGAAGGCGACGAAGGTAACGGACGGGGCATCGGCGTGTGATCGGCGTGGTTGACGTGATCGGCTTACGGATGTCGGGAAAGGCGCAGATATGGGCGCAGCGCGGCGCTGGTCATTCTTGGCTGCTGCTATGATAGCAGCCAGTCGCGCACGTTCCGCACCCCGGCCCGAACGTTCGAAACGTCAACCGATTCAAGCTCGCGACCGGCACGAACGCGGCGCATCCGGATCGCTGCCGCGTGCGTTCCCGGACATCTCCGGGCGATTTCCGGCATCTTCCCAGCACCTTCTCAGCATCGACTCATGGCAGAACTCACCCACTTCGACACCGCCGGACAGGCCCACATGGTTGACGTCGGCGGCAAGGACAGCACGCACCGCATCGCGGTGGCGCGCGGCACCATCCGCATGAAGCCGGAAACCCTGGCGCTGGTTCGCACCGGCACGGCCAGGAAGGGCGACGTGCTGGGCATCGCCCGCATCGCCGCCATTCAGGGCGCCAAGCGCACGGCCGACCTGATTCCGCTATGCCATCCGCTGGCCCTCACGCGTGTGACGGTGGAGTTTCTGATCGACGACGGCGCGAACGCCGTTCATTGCCGCGCGCAGGTCGAAACCATCGGCCGCACCGGTGTCGAGATGGAAGCGCTCACCGCCGTGCAGGTTGGCCTGCTGACGATTTACGACATGTGCAAGGCCGTCGACCGCGGCATGACCATGACCGACGTACGCGTACTGGAGAAGCACGGCGGCAAGTCGGGCGACTGGGTGGTGTCCGAATAAGCCGCCAGCGGCGGGACGATTACAGGACGGCATACGGCGGCTAACCGGTTCGCGACGCCGTCCACTGCACTGCCAGAATGCTCGCGAACACCATCGCGAGGCCGGCAAACGCCAGGCCTTCGATGGCTTGCCCCAACAGCACCCAACCGAGTACGACGGCCGTGAGCGGGCTGAGCAATCCCAGCGACGACACGGCCACCGGCGCCAGTCGCGCGATGCCGCGAAACCACAACGCGTAGGCCAGCAACGCGCCCGCCATCGACAGATACGCGTAACCCGCCACCTGGAACAAGGTAAGCGACGGCAACGCCGGATCGGCCATCACCGCCACCGGCACCAGCATCAGTCCTCCCAGCAGCAGTTGCCAGCCAGTCAACGCAAGCACCGGCATGCTCATCCGCCAGCGACGCGTGAGATAGGTCCCCGTCGCCATGCTAGCCGCACCGGCCAACGCCGCCACGATCCCGACGGGCTCGAAGACCGTACTCGGGGACAACAGCAACACCGCCATGCCGACAACGCCAGCCGCGGCCGCCCACACGGTGCTCGCGAATGGGCGCTTGCGCTCAACGCCCCACGCCAACGCCATGACGAGCAACGGTTGAATCGCCCCCACCACGGCGGCCAGACCACCCGGCAGCCGGTACGCCGCCACGAAAAGCAACGCCTGAAACGCGCCGATGTTCAATGCCGAAAGCACCAGTAAACGCGCCCAATCGCCCTTTGCGGGCAAACAACGCGCATGGAGCAACAACAGCAATCCCGACGGCAATACCCGAATCAATGCCGCCGTGAACGGCCGGTCGGGTGGCAGGAGTTGTGTCGTCACGATATAGGTCGAACCCCAGATCACGGGTGCGAACGCCGTAAGCAGTACATCGAGTCCGCTCACACGCCCAGGGATTTTCGTGGTCACGATGATTTATCTTCAGTTCAAGATAAATCGAAGTTTGGTATCCTTTTGTCTTGATGTCAAGATAAAAAGGAACGACGTATGACGAATCGGCCGGCAGGGAATGACATGGCTCGACGGCAACAAGGGGACACGACTGGCGGGGATGCCGTCGACACGATCCTCGCGCAATGGCACCGCGAGCGTCCCGACCTGGATGTCTCGCCGATGGGAATGATCGGCCGCCTCAAGCGTTGTGCCGCGCTTGTTCAGCAACAACTCGACGCAACGTTCGCCGAGTTCGACATGAGCGGGTGGGAGTTCGACATGCTGGCAACGCTGCGCCGGTCGGGCGCGCCGTATCGGCTCGCCCCGACCGCTCTGTTTTCCACGTTGATGGTCACGTCGGGCACGATGACGCACCGGTTGCAGCGGCTGGAGGGCCGGGGATGGATCACGCGCGTCGCCAATCCGGACGACGCCCGCAGCACGCTCGTTCAGTTGACCGACGACGGCTTCGCGCTGATCGAGCGGGCGGTTGAGGCGCACGTTGCCAACGAACATCGTATGCTCGCACCGCTTACAAAAGCGTCGCTCACAAACATTGACACCGGATTGAGCGACTGGCTGCGCGTGCTGGAAGGCAACAAATAATGACACCCGGTCATGCCGGACGTGACAGAGGTCCGGCATCGCGAACCTGTGTGCCTCTATCGCGACGTCAGGTCATCGCCGGCATGGCGATCGTCATGCCGCCACGGCCGTGCCCACACGCTGACGTTGCGGCCAGAAGTACCACACGGCGCCAATCGCCTGCAGCACCACCAGCATTGCCCATGCCGCGAAGTGGCCCTGCGCGCTGTGCGTGTCATAGGCCCCCAGCACGGCCCCCACGCCGACCTGGCACAGAAAAATCAGCAGGAAGATAACGAGGGTGAGCGACGTGTTCACGCGTCCGATCAGGGTGCCGTGGAAGTGTTCGGCCAGGACTGCGTACGACAAAATGCCCGTACCGCCGAAGATTCCGTACGCCGCCCAAAGCCAGACCGGCGGAATCGGCGCACGCAGCATCAGTAGCAATTGCACGGCCACGAACAGCACCATGCCCACGCCCGAGAAGGCGAACAGGCTTACCCCGCGCCGCTCCAGCGAGCGCGCCGCCGCGCCGAACACCACGCTCCCGGCCATCATCGCCAGTCCAACGACCGAGACCAGCGAGGCCGCCTGCACTTCCGACAGCCCTTCGACATCGCGCATGAAGGGGGCCATCCACAGCGATTGCATCGCGTAGAACACACCTTGCGTGATCCCGGAGAGCGACGTCACTTTCCAGAACATGCCGCTGCTCAATACCTTGCGCACGCCTTGCAACGCCTCGGACAACCCGCCCGGCGCGTGTGAGCCGGGCTTCTCCGGCGCACCGAACCACAGCGCCACCGACATGACAACCGTAAGCGCCGCCAGCCCGAAGGACACGACCCGCCAGTCCGTCAGGCCCAGCAGCCAGTTCAGCGGCGTGCCGACGACCACGCCGCCCATCCCGCCCACGGCCATCACCAGACCATTGACCAGGGGCAGACGCGCGACCGGGAACCACTGGGCGAGCGCCTTGAACGCACTTCCCAGACACACCGACACGCCAACGCCGATAAGCAGACGCCCGACCATCAGCGCACCGATTCCTTGCGCCAAACCGAACGTCGCCGCCCCGGCCGCCGCAAGCAGCAGGACCAGCGACGCGACACGGCGCGGCCCGAACTTGTCGAGCAGCACGCCCGCGGGCAGTTGCGCTCCGGCGAAGCCCAGAAAGTAAAGGCTTGTGAGCAGACCGAGGTCGGCGGACGAGAGACCCAGTTCGCGCGTCATGAACGGCGCAAACCCGATATTCACCCCGCGATACACGTACGAGACGAAGTAGCCGCAGGCGAATAGCACGAAGATTCTGATGGCTTTCGACATGGAGTAAACCCTGATAGCTCGCTTGAGGTTCGATTGTCGATGCAACGGCGAATGGAAGCCAACGAAACCTTTGTGCTCGCATTGTGAGTAGAATTTGACACTATGTTCCAGCACCTCCCTCCCCTCCAATCGCTGCGTGCGCTTGAAGCAGCCGTGCGTCACCGGAGCTTTACGCGCGCCGCAGAGGAATTGAATTTAACGCACAGTGCGGTCAGTCATCACATGCGCTCGCTGGAGCAGCAACTCGGCACCGCGCTGTTTCGCCGGGCGGGTGCGCGGATGATTCCGACGAGCGTCGGGGCGCGTCTGGCCGAGCGCGTGCGCATCGGCATCTCGGAACTCGACGAAGCCATGACCGAGGCCAAGGCGGGCATCACGCCCGATGCCGCCCCGGCCATCGTCCGCCTGGAAATCAGCGTAATGACGGATCTGGCGGCGCAATGGTTGATTCCCCGGTTGTCGCGCTTCAGCGAGCGGCATCCCGGCATCGATCTGGTCGTGCGGATTCATGCGGACATCTCGGCGCCCGATCCGTATTCGGTCGACGTCGGCATCTGGCACCAGCGCGTGGAAGCGACGGGATTTGTCACCCGCAAGTTGCTCGACGACTTCGTGATCGCCGTCTGCCGGCCCGATCTGATCGCCCGGGTACCGGGCTTCACTGTCGCCGACACCCACAAACTGCCGATGCTGCGCTTCGCCTACCGGTCTTGGCGCGACTGGCAGATCGCAGCAGGCCTGCCGCCACACGAGCCGACGCGCGGGCCGATCTTCGACGACTCCGGTCTGTTGCTGCGCGCGGCTCTCTCGGGACACGGCGTTGCGACCGCGCGCAGTCTGCTCGTGCGCGATTCGCTCGCCGCGGGGGAATTGGTGCAGATAGGCGACGTGCGCGTGCCGCCAAGTCTGGAATACCACGTAAGCTGGCGGGAAAATCATCCGCGCGAACGGGCGATTCACGCGTTCTGGGACTGGATGCAGGAAGAGATTGCGGCCACGGCGCCGCTGATGCCGTCCCCCATCAAAGGCGGAACGAGCTGAACGAACGATGCGAACGATGCGAGCGGCGATGCGAACAATGCGAACAATGCGAGCGGTGCGAGCGGTGTGAGCGGTGTAAGCGGTGTGAGCGGTGTAAGCGCGTGTGAACGATGTGAACGGCGAACGAAGCGCGGGCGCATCGCGCATAAAAAAACGGCAACGCATCCCGAGGAATGTGTTGCCGTTTCTGGCGTGGGCTCCGGCACCCGGATCGAAATCCCGGCGCGAAGCCCGGTAGCCAGGCACCCGGAGCGCCTTGCGGCGCCCCGTCATGCAGTCTCGTGCGAGACTTACATGCCCATGCCCATGCCGCCCATACCGCCCATGTCGCCCATACCGCCGGCCATCGGAGCATCTTCCTTCGGCAGTTCGGCAACGGCGCAGTCCGTCGTCAGGAGCAGGCCCGACACCGAAGCGGCGTTTTGCAGTGCGGTGCGAGTGACCTTGGTCGGGTCCACAACGCCCATTTCCACCAGATCGCCGTACTCGCCGGTCGAAGCGTTGTAGCCGTAGTTGCCCTTGCCGGCAACCACATTGGCCACGACGACGCTGGCTTCTTCGCCACCGTTGGTGACGATCTGGCGCAGCGGCTCTTCCATGGCGCGCAGGACGATCTTGATACCGGCGTCCTGATCGGCGTTGTCACCCTTCAGGCCCGAGACGGCCACACGTGCACGCAGCAGCGCGACACCACCGCCCGGGACGATGCCTTCTTCCACGGCAGCGCGGGTAGCGTGCAGCGCGTCTTCCACGCGTGCCTTCTTTTCCTTCATCTCGACTTCGGTCGCAGCACCGACCTTGATCACGGCAACACCGCCGGCGAGTTTGGCCACGCGCTCTTGCAGCTTTTCACGGTCGTAGTCGCTGGTGGCTTCTTCGATCTGGGCACGGATCTGCTTGACGCGTGCTTCGATGTTCACGGCTTCACCGGCGCCATCGATGATGATGGTATTTTCCTTGCCGATTTCGATGCGCTTGGCCTGGCCCAGCTCTGCGAGCGTAGCCTTTTCGAGCGTCAGACCGATTTCTTCGGCGATGACCTGACCGCCCGTCAGGATGGCGATGTCTTCCAGCATGGCCTTGCGGCGGTCGCCGAAGCCCGGGGCCTTGACGGCGCAGGTCTTCAGGATGCCGCGGATGTTGTTGACCACCAGCGTGGCGAGGGCTTCGCCTTCGACGTCTTCGGCGATGATCAGCAGCGGACGGCCAGCCTTGGCGACTTGTTCCAGGATCGGCAGCAGGTCACGGATGTTCGAGACCTTCTTGTCGAACAGCAGGACGAACGGGTTCTCGAGGATCGCGACTTGCTTTTCCGGGGTGTTGATGAAGTACGGCGAGAGGTAGCCGCGGTCGAACTGCATACCTTCGACGACGTCCAGCTCGTCTTGCAGCGACTTGCCGTCTTCGACGGTGATCACGCCTTCCTTGCCAACCTTGTCCATCGCCTTGGCGATGTAATCACCGATCGAGGTGTCGCTGTTGGCCGAAATCGAGCCGACCTGAGCGATTTCCTTGTTGGTGGTGCAGGGCTTGCTGATCTTGCGCAACTCTTCGATGGCGGCGCCGACAGCCTTGTCGATACCACGCTTGAGGTCCATCGGGTTCATGCCAGACGCAACGTACTTCATGCCTTCGCGAACGATCGACTGAGCCAGCACCGTAGCGGTGGTGGTACCGTCGCCGGCGTTATCGCTGGTCTTGGAAGCCACTTCCTTGACCATTTGCGCGCCCATGTTCTGGAGCTTGTCCTTGAGTTCGATTTCCTTGGCGACCGACACGCCGTCCTTGGTCACGGTCGGGCCGCCGAAGCTGCGCTCGAGCACGACGTTACGGCCCTTCGGGCCCAGGGTCACCTTGACTGCGTTCGCGAGGATGTTGACACCCTCGACCATCTTGGAACGAGCGGCATCGCCGAAAACGACTTCTTTAGCTGCCATTGCATTAACTCCTTGAATACTTTACGTAGATGTCTGGGGGCAGACAACTCAGGCGGCCACGACGGCCATGATGTCTTCTTCGCGCATGACCAGCAGTTCCTGGCCATCCACCTTCACGCTTTGGCCGGCGTACTTGCCGAACAGAACGCGGTCGCCCACCTTCACGTCGAGTGCGATCAACTTGCCTTGATCATCGCGCTTGCCCGGGCCGACGGCCAGGATCTCGCCCTGGTCCGGCTTTTCGGCGGCGGCGTCCGGGATCACGATGCCCGAAGCGGTCTTCGTTTCGTTGTCCAGGCGCTTGACAATAACGCGGTCATGCAAGGGACGAAGGTTCATTACAAGCTCCTCTTTCTCTCAGTGAGATCGTCAAAACTAAATATGCAATGAATTGCATATCCGACAAATTCATGGCGTTAGCACTCTGCGCCAACGAGTGCTAATTATAGGGACGGGGTTTTACGATTTCAAGACGCGGGGTTTTCCCGGATGTCGGAAGATGCGGCCGGGGTTCTCCGGAGCGTTCGCCATTCCCACCCCGCGGCTGTTCGTATGAGCGATTTCCTAAGGCACCTCCGGGAAATCCGTGGCATCAAAGCGGGGGGCGCGAATGACGGACTATCCGTCCATCGAACGCCGGTCCGGCCGGATACGGACAACCGACGCGCCACCCGCCCCATCCTTCCCGTACCAAGACGGGAAGTGCCGGGGACACCACCGCAAATCGAGGAGCCAGGAGATGAAAGAACTTGCCGGAGCCGCTGGCATCGCCGCGACCAGGACGGGAAGTTGGGCGATGTCCCGCCGCGACGTATGCATATTGCTGACCAACGCCGTCCTGATGGTCGCACTCATATTCGTGCTGCCGTTCGACGAAAAAACCAATCGCGGGCTCGCTCTCGCCGTCTTCGTCGCTGTGCTCTGGCTCTCGGAGGCCGTGCATCTGACGGCCACCGCGCTCATGGTGCCGGTGCTCGCCGTCATGCTGGGCATTCTGGAAACGCCAGCCGCGCTCACCTCGTTCGCGCACCCCATCGTCTTCCTGTTCTTCGGCGGCTTCGCGCTCGCCACCGCCATGCGAATTCAGGGACTGGACCGCTTCCTCGCCAACCGGCTCCTGCATCTGGCCGGGGGACGCATGGGCCGCGCCGCCCTCATGCTGTTCATCGCCACGGCCCTGCTGTCCATGTGGGTGAACAACACCTCGACCACGTCGATGATGCTGCCCCTCGCGCTCGGCATCCTCTCTCAGCTCGACGCCACCCGCGACCGCAAGACCATCACCTTCCTGCTGCTGGGCATTGCCTACAGCGCAAACATCGGCGGCCTTGGCACCATCGTCGGCAGCGTGCCCAACGCCATGGTCGCCACGCATCTGGGCATCGACTTCCTGACGTGGGCCAAATTCGGCGTGCCGCTCGTCGCCGTATTGCTCCCCCTCATGATCGCCACGACCTATGTCGTGCTACGCCCGCGACTGGACCAGACCGTCGACACGACCGCCGAATCGCTGGCGTGGACCGGCCCGCGCATCGCGGCCGTCGGCATCTTCGCGTTCACCGTCGTCTCATGGATCTTCAGCCAGCAGATCTCGGCCTGGCTCGGTGGCGTGAAGCAGCTCGACACGATCATCGCGCTGCTCGCCGCCATCCTCATCGCCACAACCGGCGTTGCCTCCTGGAAGGAGATTCAGGCGCACACCGACTGGGGCGTGCTGCTTCTGTTCGGCGGCGGCCTCACGCTCAGTGTGGTGCTGCGCAACTCGGGCGCGAGCGTCGTGCTGGCACAGGGTGTGTCGAGTGCTTTCGCGACCAGCCCCACCCTCGTGATCCTGCTCATCACCGCCGCGTTCATCGTCTTTCTCACCGAACTGACGAGCAACACTGCCAGCGCGGCGATTCTCGTGCCGATTTTTGCGGCGATCTCTTTATCGCTCGGCATGCCCGAGGCGCTGCTCACGATGGTGATCGGCATCGGCGCGTCGTGCGCCTTCATGCTGCCCGTGGCAACCCCTCCCAACGCCATCGTGTTCGGCACCGGCCGCGTGCCGCAGAGTGCGATGGTGCGCGCGGGATTCGGGATCAATGTCGTCTGTATTCTGGTGATCGCGGCGTTCGCGTGGACGCTGTGGCGCTCGCCCCCCCTGTGAGTCGCCGTTCGCCTCCGACGATTCGGCGCGCTCGCCACGCCTTGACAGGGTTTCGATCGTCCCTTGGTAGTCGCGTGATGCCCCATCCGTGAGGCCCTGAGGCAGACACGTCACACGGAGCCGGTACAATCTTGGAAAAATACCTTCGAATACCTCCGGCAACCTGTTGCGATGATGTCTGCTTCACCTGCCCGAACTGTCCGATCCATGCTTTTTTCACGTCCCGCGCGTGGTGCTCCGGCGCTTGCTGCCCTTACCACCGCACTTACCGCCGCACTTACCGCGGTACTGGCCGGTTGCGCCAGCCCGCCGCCGGGAACGCCCCCGGCCAGCCCGCCATCGGCGAGTGTCCCGGTAAGCGCGCCCGCGAATCCCGCCGCGTCCCCCGCTCCCGATACGCCGCAAGCGGCCGCGCCGCTCCCGTGGTGCGTGCAAACGCCCTTGCGCGAAGAAGACGACCTGATGCGCAACTTCGGCGGCATTCCCGCCGGCGTTCGCAAGATCGAGGAAACTCGCTTCATTGCGAGCTACGACCGCAGTACCGGCAAGGTCGGCCCGCTCGATAACGGCAATCGCTTCGTGATGGAGTTCGACGCGCAGGGGCATCTGCTCGCGAGCACCGACCGCGGACGCTACACCTACGACGCCGACGGCCGGCTGCACAGCATCAATGGCGCAAGCGTCGACTGGGAGAGCCCCGGCGCATGGGTGGTGCATGCCATGCGGCACCCCGCGTGGAAGGAACAGGTGCGTCAGGAAGACGGTCGCCTCGAATGGACGCGCAGCATCGTCCCGAATCCGGGCAACCTGCATCATCGCCGCCCGGGCACCGTACAGACGCGTCAGTTCGACGACGAGTGTTTCGCGCTCTCACGGCAATGGGAAGCGCCGAACGAGGCACGTCAGGTCGTCACGGCGGACGGCCGTGTCCGCCCGGCGCCGAAAATGGTGTCGTACCGCACATTCGCGAGCGTCGAGCGCAAACCCGACGGCAGCCGCATCGTACGCGAGAACGGCGCGGCAGCTTTCATCGACGGCCAATGGCTGCCGCTGGCGTGGGACAACGAGGTCTCCGAGTATTCACCGCGTCACGAACTGCTGCGCGTGACCCGGACCGACGCCGCCACCGGCGAACACCACGTGTCCGAGTATCACTATAAGTACGACGACCACGGCAACATCGTTCGCATCGTCATCACTTCACCCGCAGGCAAGTCCGGCGAGAAGATCGATCCGTTTGCCAACGTCTTCGTGCGCAAGTTGACGTACTTCGACGCGACGGCGGCGGCGCCGTCGGCCGACAAACTTACGTCGGCAAAGTAAAGCGGAACGTCGCGCCCTGCCCTGCCTGACCGGCCGTGTCCACGAGTGTGATACGCCGGTCGTGCAGTTGCAGAATGCGATGCACGATCCGCAATCCCAGCCCCCCTTCGCGACGCGCCCCACCGACCGTGAACGGTCGCTCGAACAGCCCCTCGCGCGCGCTCTCCGGAATGCCCGGCCCCGTGTCGCTCACCCGCACCTCGATCTCCGAGCCCACCGGCGCGACGGCCACCATGATCTCGCCGCCCGACGGCGTATAGCGCAGCGCATTTTCCAACAGGTTGGTGAGCACGCGCTCGATCAGCCCGAGATCGGCGCGCGCCGCCGGAATTTGCGGCGCCAACTGCGCGCGCAAGACCACACCGCGCGACTCGGCACTCAGTTCGAACTTCTGGAAGACGTCCTGAATCAGGTCCGTCACGGAGAACGGCTCGGCCTCGGGCTGCACGAAACCATGCTCCAGACGCGCCAGCTCGAACAAGGACTGCGCCAGAGCGCCGACCTTGCGACTCTGATCCAGCGCGATACCCAGATAGCGCCGCCGTTCGGCAGGCGTGAGCGTCGCATCCTTGAGCGATAGTGTCTCGAGATACCCGTGCATCGACGAGAGCGGCGTGCGCAGATCGTGCGAGATGTTGGCGATGAGTTCGCGGCGCTCCTGATCCTGACGGGTCAACGTGCGCCACTGCGTGCCCAGGCGCTCGACCATTTGACGAAACGCTCGTTCCAGCACCACGATCTCGTCGTTCGGTCGCGGCGGCTGGCCGGCCAATTCCCCATCAAGCCCGGTGGACGCGTTCGACACGGCGGCGACGGGCGGCGGCGCGGCGTCCATGTCGAATTCCCTCACGGTATCCGTGAGACGCCGCAGCGGCCGGGTAATGAGCGCGAACGCCGTCAGCCCGGCAACCAGACACAACGCCGCCACGAGTCCGATGGACCACAACGCCGTGTTCAGCGCAGCGCTCGTCGCACCACGCTCGGCGAAACGGTCATGCGCCTCACCGAGCAGCACGACATACACGTACCCGACTTCGCGACCGTCCACACGCAACGGCGCGGCGCTGAAGACCTTGCGCACGCCGGCGTTACGCGGATCGTCGCCATAGATCGGCAGCGATTCGCCGTCGAGCAGTTTGTGCACCGGTCCGAGATCGATCTGCATGCGACGCAGACGCCCCTGCGGCGCCGCGTGGCCGGTAATGCGTCCCTGCGCGTCGAGCAGATAGACCTCGACGCTCGGATTCACGACCATGAGTTGTCCGAACAGACGCCGCACGGCATCGGGCTTCATGCCGTTCGCATCCATCAGTTGCGCATTGGCGGCAATGTGTTCGGCCAGACCGCGCGAGAGCCCCTGAATCACTTCGGCCTCGTGCATGCGATTCGCCCGCACCTGCATCCAGGCCGACGTGCCGCTGCATATGAGCAGCAACACCGCGAACACGACCGACAGGCGTTGGGTCAGTGTGAGATTCCAGCGACGCATCATGCGGCTCCCGCGTTGGCGCCCGGCGCTTCGGACGCCCCGTCGCTGGCAAATTTGTAGCCACGTCCCCATACGGTCAGAATGCGCGCCGGCTGTGCCGGGTCGGCCTCGATCTTGGCGCGCAGCCGGTTGATGTGGGTATTGACCGTATGTTCGTATCCCTCGTGCTGATAGCCCCAAACCGCATTGAGTAAGTCCATGCGCGAGAAGACCTTGCCCGGCTGACGGGCGAAGAAGTACAGCAGATCGAACTCGCGCGGCGTGAGATCGAGCGACTTGCCGGCGAGCGACGCCTCGCGTGCGATCGGATCGATGAACAGTCCGGCAATCGCCAGGCTGCCCGCTTCCATGCGCGCGTTGCGCGCCAGCGCATCGACGCGCCGCATGAGCGCCTTGACCCGCGCCACCAACTCGAGTACCGAGAACGGCTTGGCGAGATAGTCGTCGGCGCCCAGTTCCAGGCCGAGAATCCGGTGAACCTCGCTGGAGCGGGCGCTCGTGATGATGATCGGCGTGTAGCGGGTCATCTCGCGGGCACGGCGGCAGATTTCCAGTCCGTCCACGCCGGGGAGCATCAGATCGAGAATCAGGGCGTCCCAGCCGCCTTCGGCCAGACGGCGCAGGCCCTCGTTGCCATCGGCGCAATGCACGACTTCAAAGCGCTCGTCGCGCAAATGCAGCGTGAGCAGGTCGGCGATATGCACGTCGTCTTCGACGAGCAGGACACGGCGCGGCGATTCCATCAGGGGGACGGCTCCCGGAAAGTGAGTCTTGATGGCCCCCATTGTGCGCAGAACCGGCCGCCGGAGGTATCACGAATTGTTTAATTTTACGTGAGGACTTCGCCATCGCCGGGGCACTAACCTTCAGTCATCGATCCGGCGCGGATCCCCTCTGTGCCGTACCACCGCCGTCGCGCTCCCCGGTTCTTGCCGCGGCGGAGCCAGCCCGCGCCGGATCGTCCCACTGACCGGAGCATGCCATGAGATTGTCCGATTTGTACCCGCCCAAGCCGCGAGCGCCGCGACAGGCCGCGCAGCGCGCTCCCGCCGCCACGGCCAGTGCTCGCCAGGCGCCTGCCCGCCGCGTGTTTCTGCTCGGCGCCACCGCCGCGGCGGCAGCCGTCGCCGCGGGGCTGGTCCCGCGCCTGGTGCGCCCGGCGCTCGCCGCGGATAGCCGTCAGGGCAACGCACCCGAGCGTTTCGAGGTCGCCCTGAGCGACGCCGAGTGGCGCAAGCGCCTCACGCCCGGCCAATACGACATCCTGCGCCGGGAAGGCACTGAGCGCCCGTATTCCAGCCCGTTGAACGACGAACATCGCGCAGGCACCTTCGCGTGCGCCGGTTGCGCGCAACCGTTGTTCTCGTCACGTACCAAGTTCGAAAGTCATACGGGCTGGCCGAGCTTCTGGACACCGCTCGACAAGGCCGTGGGCACGCGCACCGACACGACCTTCGGGATGGTTCGCACCGAAGTCCATTGCAGCCGCTGTGGCGGCCACCTGGGACACGTGTTCGACGACGGCCCGAAGCCAACCGGTCTGCGCTACTGCATGAACGGTCTGGCCATGACGTTTCATCCGCAGGCCGCCTGACGACGACAACACCCCGAATCCGCAGTCCGCCGGTCGCAGCGATACCACGCCCGGCACCGATGGAACCGAAAGGGTTGGCGGCTCGGGGCCGGCCAACGCCTGCCTCCAGCCTGATAGCAACACGCCTCGTCCGCATCCCGACCTCGGACGTCGCCAAAGGAGCGCTTCATGACTTTGCTCGTCCTTGCCTATCTCGGCGGGATTCTGACGATCGTCAGCCCGTGCATCTTGCCCGTGCTGCCGTTCGTATTCTCGCGTGCCGGCCAGTCGTTTTCGCGCAGCGTGCTGCCGATGCTCGCGGGTATGGTGCTGATGTTCGCGCTCGTCGCCACGCTCGCGGCGGTAGGCGGCAACTGGGTGGTGCAGGCGAACCAGTACGGACGCTGGCTGGCGCTCGCCCTCGTTGCCATCTTCGGCGCAACGCTGCTGTTCCCGAAGCTGGCGGAACGCCTCACGCATCCCCTCGTGTCGTTGGGCAACCGTCTGACGCAATCGGCGCAAGGCGGTACAGCGCCGGACGGCAAGGCTACGGGCGCAGGGCCGGGCGCGTCGTTCCTGCTGGGCATTGCCACCGGTTTGCTGTGGGCGCCGTGCGCCGGCCCGATTCTCGGTCTCGTGCTCACGGGTGCGGCACTGCAAGGCGCGAGCGCCGGCACCACGCTGCTGCTGGCTGCCTACGCTGCGGGCGCCGCCACGTCGCTCGCCCTTGCACTGCTCGTCGGCGGACGCGTCTTCGCGACCATGAAGCGCTCGCTCGGCGCGGGCGAATGGATCCGCCGTGTCCTTGGCGGCCTGATGCTCGCAGGCGTCGCGGCGATTGGGCTGGGCCTGGACACCGGTGTGCTCGCCCAGCTTTCGACGGCATCGACAGGCGGCATCGAGCAACGTCTGGTGGAGCGGCTGGGCGGGCGGCAGCGTATCGGCAATATCGGCAATATCGGCACGGCGAACAGCGCGGACAGCACGACTGCCACCCGTGCCGCCAACAATAGTCATGTCGCCGATGCCGCCGCAGCTCCGGGACAAGACACGCCGGCATCTGATGCCAATCCCGGCGGCGGCCCCGCCATGGTGGCCGCAAGCCGTGCCATGGCGCGCACGGCGACCAACGCAGTGGCAACGCTGCCCGTTGAAGGTCAGTTGCCCTCCCTCGACGGCGCAGTGCAATGGCTCAACTCGCCGCCACTCACTGCGCAGGCGCTTCGCGGCAAGGTCGTGCTCGTCGACTTCTGGACGTACTCGTGCATCAACTGCCTGCGCACGCTGCCGTACGTGAAGGCGTGGGCGGAAAAGTACCGCGACCAGGGTTTGGTCGTCATCGGTGTGCACGCCCCGGAATTCGCCTTCGAGCGCGACATCGGCAACGTCAGGAAGGCGGTGAAGGATCTGGGCGTGAACTACCCGGTCGCCATCGATAACAACTACGCCATCTGGCGCGGCTTCGACAATCGGTACTGGCCGGCGCACTACTTCGTCGACGCGCAGGGTCGCGTGCGCTACCACCACTTCGGTGAGGGCAATTACGCCGAGTCGGAGCGCGTGATCCAGCAGTTGCTGCGCGAAGCCGGCGCCAACCGGATCGCCGACGGCATTACCGAAGTGAAGGCCAGCGGCGTTCAGCAAGCCGCCGACTCGGGTGACGTGCGTTCGCCGGAAACGTACGTCGGCTACCAACGCGCCGAGCATTTCACGTCGCCGGGCGGCGTCGTGAAGGACAGGACGAACGAGTACCGGGCACCGTCGGCCCCGTCACTTAACCAGTGGGGGCTCGCCGGTGGCTGGAGGGTGGGCCCCGAACAGGCCACCGCGACGCAAGCCGGTGCCCGCATTGTCTATCGCTTCCACGCACGCGACCTGCACCTTGTGCTCGGTCCGGCAAGCGACGGCAAACCCGTGCGGTTTCGCGTGACGCTCGACGCTCAGGCACCGGGCGACGCACACGGCACCGATGTCGCCGCAGACGGCACCGGCATCGTGACCTCGCAGCGTCTGTATCAGTTGGTTCGTCAGACGGGCGACGTTCGCGAGCGCACCTTCAGCATCGAATTCCTCGACCCGGGGGCATCGGCGTATGCCTTTACCTTCGGCTGATCGCCCCGTATGACACCGCACCACCGCACGTCGCGAAACCGGCGAGCGCCCTGACCACCGCACCACCGAGGCGTTCACCGACGCCGGGAGTTTTCAAATGACCCAGTTCCAATCGAACCCGTCGAACCCATCGCACCTGTCGCACATGACGAATCTCTCGAACGCTTCGATGCATTCGCAGCAAGCATCGACGCCCACGCCGCAGGCCTTCGCGCCCGCGGCGCCTGCGTCATCGCAGGCCAAGGCGCCTGCTTCGCCGGCCGTCGTCTCGTCACACGCGTTTTCGAACCTGCGACGCGCGCTGCTGGGCGCCGCCGCTGTCGTGGCCGGTGTCTTCGCGTGGCAAGGCGGTGCGTTCGCCTTCGGCACGGAAGACGCAGTTGTCATCGCCGCGCCAAAACTCGACGAACCATCGACCGGCGCACGCACGGAAACTGCCGTCTTCGCGGGCGGTTGCTTCTGGGGCGTGCAAGGCGTCTTCCAGCACGTGAAAGGCGTGACGAAGGCCGAGTCCGGCTACGCGGGCGGCACTGCCCGCACGGCCGACTATGAAACGGTCGGCACAGGCTCGACCGGTCACGCCGAGTCGGTCCAGGTGACGTTCGATCCGCGGCAGGTGTCCTACGGCAAGCTGCTGCAAATCTACTTCTCGGTGGCGCATGACCCGACGCAGGTGAATCGTCAGGGCCCAGACTCGGGTACGCAATACCGCTCGGCCATCTTCCCGATGAACGATGCGCAACGCCAGGTCGCTGCCGCCTACATCGCGCAGCTCGACGCCTCGCACGTCTACAGCAAGCCCATTGCGACGAAGGTCGAGAAGTACACCGGCTTCTATGCCGCCGAGGGCTATCACCAGGACTTTCTGACCGAACACCCGAACTATCCGTACATCGTCATCAACGATCTGCCGAAGGTGAGGAACCTCAAGCGCATCTTCCCCGCGCAGTATCGCGACACGCCGGTGCTGGTAAAGACAGCGTCGGCCAAATGACTCGTCGGCTATCGGCTTTCGGCCAGCTTGTACACGCGCAAGCGATGCCCATCCGGATCCGAGGCGACGAAGGTACGGCCGAAGTCCATCGTCGTCGGCGCCTGAAGAATCGTGATGCCCCGTGCGCTCCAGTCTTCCCACGTCGCATCGACGTGGGCGTTCGACGCGACCGGAATCACCACCTCGCTGCCGCCCGGCGGCGCAATCACCGTCGGTGCCACGGCGTAGCGCGCCCACAGCCCCAGCTTCATTCCCGACGCAAAGGCGAACAGGGCAAATCCCGGCGAGGCCTCGACCGGCTCCATGTCGAACAGCTCGGAATAGAAACCGGCGCTCTCGGGCGGGCTTGCAACGTATAAATTGATCATGTCCGGATGTGGCATGACTCGCTCCTGTCGTTCGTTATCGATGAAGTTTTCCCAAGGACACGCGCACCGGTCGCTCGTCTGTCGAACGCCGTCGCGCGTTGTCGTGAACGTCATCGTACGAAGAGATGCTGTCAGTTTTTGTCAGCAGTGGGAGTCAGCCTCTGCCGCTCGTCTCGCGCCACGCCTTGAGCAGCGAGCGGCGGCCCCGGGGATAGCGGGTCTCGAACACGGTCATGGCTTCGATACGGTCACAGCGAAAGCTGCGGAAATCGTCGCGCAGTTCGCACCATGCGAGGATCATCCGCACGCGATCGAAGAAGCCCAGCGCGAACGGCCAGACGACGCGCTCGGACATCCGCCCGGCCTCGTCCCGATACGAGAGACGGAGTTTGCGCTCGGCGCGAATGGCCTCGCGAATCTCGGTCAGCTCCACGACCATGGGGGGCAACGGATCGCCCGGTCCGATGAGCAGCGTGGACGCTTCAAGCGATGCGCGCAGATCCGGCGGCAGGGCCGCCGCGATCTTCGCCAGCGCGTTGGCAGCCGCATCGGCGAGCGCCCCGTCGGTGCGCCTGGCGACCCAACGCGAGCCGAGCACGATCGCTTCGATTTCCTCCTCGGAGAACATCAGCGGCGGCAGCATGAAACCCGGCTTGAGGACGTACCCCAAGCCCGGCGCTCCCTCGATATGCGCCCCCTGCGACTGCAATTCGGCGATGTCCCGATAAAGCGTGCGCAAACTCACGCCAAGCGAAGTGGCGAGCGCCGCACCCGCCACCGGATAGCGATGACGGCGCAGCAGTTGCATGAGGGAGAAAAGACGTTGTGTGCGGGACATGGCGCGCATTATGCGCCATGTCCGCGTCGATGCGCGGCGCCGGCCGGCGCCGCGGCAAACTTCGCATTGACTTCCGGTCTACTTCTGACGCAATTGCCTGACGATCTCGGAATTCACGTCGCCCGCCTGCCCGCCGTAAGCGACGCGCAGGTAGTTGGACAACTCGGAGATCTGCGCGTCGGTGAGCCGCTTGTCGAATCCGGGCATGTCCTGCATCGCTTCGAGCCCCGGGAATTTCTGAGCTTCCACGCCATCGAGAATCGCGACGATCAGATTACGCGGGTCCTTCTGGCGCACCGTCGAATTGCCCAGCATCGATACCGCCACGTGCGGCTTGCCGGTGCCGTCTGCCGCGTGACAGCCGGCGCACACGGCGAGGTACATGTTGCGGCCTGCCGTCAGCTTGCCCGTATCCGGAGACTGCGGCAGCGGCTTGGGCGCCGGTGGCGCATCGCCGAGCAGGTACGTCGAGAGCGAACGCAGGTCGTCGGGCGTGAGGTACTGCGTGCTCAGATGCACCACCGGATACATCTCGCCGAATGCCGACCCTTGCGGTGCGATCCCCGTGCCGAAGAACGTTTGCAGATCCTTCACCGTCCAGCCGCGTGCGGCCAGCGCTTCGGGCGTGAGGTCGGGCGCGGCGATGCGGGCAAGCGCCGCCCCGCCGAGCGGCCTGGCCTTGTCCAGTTGCCCGAACGTTCCCCGCGGCGTGTGGCATTCCGCGCAGTGACCGAGCGCGTTGGCGAGATAGCGTCCGCGCAGCCAGTCGGCAGACTGTCCCTTGGACGCGTCGGGCAACGTGTCCTTGAGGAACATCCAGTCCCACGCCCGCATGGCGAAGCGCATGTTGTACGGGAACGAGAGATCGTGCTTGCGATTGGCCACCGCGACGGGCTTCACCGACATCAGGTAAGCATAGAGGGCGTCGCTGTCCGCGCGCGTCATTTGCCGGTAGGACGTGTAAGGCATCGCCGGATAGAGCACCTTGCCGGGCGCCACGCCGTCATGCAGGGCGTGGTAAAAATCGTCCGCCGTCCAGCCGCCGATGCCGTTCGTCCTGTCCGGCGTGATGTTGGTACCGTAGAACGTGCCGAACGGCGACTTCAGCGGCACGCCGCCCGCGAACGGCGCGCCGTCCGCGCTCGTATGACAGGCGGCGCAGTCGGCCGCCCGGGCAAGATACTTACCGCGCGCGATGAGCTCGGCGGGTGCTGTCGGGGCGGATGCGGGCCCGTCGGCCGCCGTTGCGCTGGTTACGAGCGACGGCACCAGCGATGTTCTGGGCTTGGGCGGCTGCCCGGGTTCGGGCGGCTTGGGCGCCGTCGAGTCGTTGCAGGCGGTCACGAGCAATACGGCCGCGACACACGCCGCACGAACGCTCCATCGGGTCACGCGAGTCAGATGCATGGCGGCTCCTCTCATTTCGCATCCTTCACGCACCCCGGCGTTTTCAGAATCACGTCGCGCACCGCCTCGTAGTAGCGCACATACCCCGTGCACCGGCAGATCTGATCGTTGAGTCCTTCGGTGATCGCCGCCTCGAGATCCGCGCGTGCCACCGGCTTGCGCTTGAGCCGCTCGACGAGCACCGTCGCCGCATTCACGAACCCCGGCGTGCAATACCCGCACTGGAAGCTGAAGTGATCGAGGAACGCCTGCTGAATCGGTGCGAGCGTGACTTTGCCGTCGGCATCGCGCGTGGCATGCCCCTCCACCGTGCGCACGGTCTTGCCATCGAAATAGTTCGCGCCGGTGATACAGGTGCGTACGGTTTCGCTGCTGCCGTCGGCGTGATCGACGATCACCACGCACGCGTGGCAAATGCCTTGTCCGCAGCCCAGACGCGAGCCGGTCAGGCCCAGCGTCTCGTGAAGGAAGTCGATCATCATCAGGCCCGCGGGCACGTCCATCGGGCCGTGCGACACGCCATTGATCTTCACCGTGACGGGCAATGTCTCCCACGGCGTCTTGCCGCCCGGCGGGGCCGGGGCCGCCACGGGCGCCGTCGTGGTGCCCGGCGTGCCGGGCGCGCCTGTGGCGCCCACCGCCGTCGCCGCACTTGCGTTGTTCGTCTGTTGCGCCATCGCGCCCGACGCGCTCGCGCCCGATGCCGTCCGGGGTGCGTTCGTCGTGTCCGTCATGCCAGTACCTCCTGGATCTTCTCCGGCGTCACCGGCAAATCCGTAAATCGATGGCCGATCGCATGCGCGAGGCCGTTCACAATCGCGCCCACCACGGGAATCATCACCACTTCGGCAATGCCCTTGGGCACATCGGTCTCGGAGATCGGCGGCAGCACTTCACCCGTTTGCGTCCACACGGCGACGTCCACCGCTCGTGGCAGGTGGTAGCGGTTGAAGTTCCACGTACCGTTGCCGGGACCGTCCTCGTACAGCGGCAGATACTCGTGCAACGCGTGCCCGATGCCCATCGCCAGACCGCCCTGCAACTGCCCGGAGACAAGTTGCGGCGAAATCTGATTGCCGCACTCCATGATCGAGTGGTGCGTGAGCAGTTCGACCTTGCCCGTCGCCTCATGGACGGACAATTCGACCAGCGTGCCCACGGCGCTGTAATAAGTCACGGCGGCATTGTTTCGCTGCACGGGCGGGTAGTACACGCGTTTGCGATCGAGCGTGCGATAGCCGGTTGCGGGCGTGGGCGCAGCCACGTGCATGCCCGGGTGGCCGGAATCGGGCGACGGCGCGCCCTTCGCACCGTGCGAGCCGCTCGCGGCGGCTGCCGCCACGGCGGGCGATGCCGACTTCGCCGGTGCGTTGCCGCTGCGATGCGCCGTCCTGGCCGCAACCGTATGCGTGGCGGGGGCCTGTGCTGCCGCGGTTGCCGGGTTTGCACCGCCCTTGCCGAAGCGAAGCGCGATGCCGTCGACCGGCAGGCGCTGCGTCACGCCATCGCCAAGATCCCAATCGGCTTCGGCCCACTGCCAGCGATTGAACACATGCACCGTCGCGCCTGTCACCAGCCCGAGGTCGTGCGCCGTTCTGGCGAGCATGCCGAGCGGCAGTGCTTCGAGCCCGGCGGCCGTAAGCTTGCCATCGACCCAGCGCGCATCTTCGGCGCGTACCACGAGCGGTGCGGCCTGACCGCCGCCCAGGCCGCGCCGCCAGATCGAGAGCGCTGCGGGCCATAGCCCTTGCAGGAACACGAGGCGCGCCGCTTCGCGCGTACTGTGCGTGAAATAGAACGCGGAGTTCGTCGCGCTGGACGGTGACGCATAGCCCGGCGACCAACGTGGGTTGGCGGCGAGTTTGTCCTGATCGGCCTGCGACATGAGGTACGGATCGCCGCTGGTGACGACCGGCAACTCCGGCCAGTCGGTGATGGCGATGTGCACGTCGGTCGCGGGCATGCCGAGCCATTTCGCCACGGCGACCGCCTGCGACGTGGAGGTTCCCGTGCCGATCTCCGCGGCCGTGTGATACAGCGAAATCCTGCCCGTCTCGTCGAATTCCACCCGCGCGAACGACGTCTCGGCGCCCGTGCCGAAGTCCTTCTGCACGCACGCGAATCCCACACCGTAGCGGCGCCCCGGATGCGCGGCTTCGTACTCGGCCTTCTTCTTCGCACGCTGCGTCCACAACGGATGCGCCTTCGCGCGCGCAAGCACCTCGTCCACGCGCACCGCACCGGCCGGAATCGCGCCCTGCGTGTTCTTCATGCCCGAGCGCAAGGCGTTCTTGAGACGGAAGTCGATGGCGTCGACGCCGAGTTGCGCGGCCATCTCGTCGATCATCATTTCGGTCGCCGCCATCGACTGCAACGTGCCGTAGCCACGCGCCGAGCCCGCATCGATGGCGCGCGACGCAATCGCCACGCTCGCCAAGTCGCTTTGCGGGAAGTAATAGATCGACTGGGCGGCCGTGGCACCGACCATCGCCACCGAAGGCGAGAAGTTCATGCGCCCGCCGCCGTTGCACTCCATGTCGGCCGCGAACGCCTGTAACATGCCCGTCTCCTTGTCCACCCCGATGCGGTAACGCATCGTGAACGCGTGGCGCTTGAGCGACGTCTGGAACTGCTCGTAACGGTCGTTCGCGAGCCGTACCGGCAAGCCGTCGCCGTACATGGCGGCCGCCAGTCCGTAGAACGGCATGTTGTAGTGATCCTTCGAGCCGTAACCGACCGTGTAGCACGGATAGACGATCAGACGCCTGACCGGCAGGCGCCCCTTCGCAGCCATCGCCGCGGCATTCTCCGCGACTTCGGATGGCGACTGCGTGGGCACGACCATGTGCAGCGTCTGCGTCGCGGCGTCGTACCAGCAGTTGGCGTTATCGGGTTCGAGTGCCGCCGTGTCGACGGACTGCGTGCGGTACTCGCGCGACATCACCAGCCAGTTCGCCGGCGGATGGGCTAGCGCATCGCCGATCTTGCCGGCGTATGCCATGCCTTGCTCGTCGAGCTTGCCGTGGTCGTTGCCGTCGGGCCAGACAGGCAGGTGCTTGCGCATCATGCTCGGGAAGATCGGCGCGTCCTTGAGACTGGAGTAGACGTCATCGTCATAGGCCGTTTTGCCGCCCACGCGCACGTACCGGAAGCTCCCCCACGGGTCGCGCTCCAGCGGCCCCGTCACGTCGCCATAGCGAATGATTTCGTCGTGGAACTTGAGCTTGTCCTTGGCGAACCGGAAGCGGGTGAAATCGCGGTAGATCAAGATCGCGACGGCATGTCCCAGATAGGCGGGCGTCTTGCCCGTGGGCAGGAGCATGTCGTCGCCGTAGAACTCGGGAAAGGCAATGCCGTCTCGCGCCAGATCGTCGGCCGTCACGATACGGTCGGGTTGCAGGCCGTCGTCGAGACGCGAGAGATCGAAGCCGAGATAGGGCCGGTCGGCGAGCGTCGTGCGCAGCACGAACGCATGCGCCTGCTGGGCGGGCCAGCCCGGCATGTCGCGCGCGCGAACGTCGCGCGCGAATATCTTGCTGCCGATGACTTTGGCCGTGCCGTCGATGCGGAATCTGGCTTGTCCTCTGGCGGCGTTCCATGCCACCGGCGTGAGGTTCCTGTCTTCGAAGAGCGCAGCGAAGGCGCGGCTGCCCATCGGGGCGATATACACGGAAATGCCCGCAATCACCGAGGCTTTGAGAAACCCGCGTCGCGTCAAAGCGAAACCGGGAGACGCATCGGTGGCCTGAGCGGCGGGAGAATATTGGGATGTTGCGCAAGCGGCATCATGGCGAGCGTCATCGCTCGACACTGCCGCTGTTGGACTGTGTTTTCTTGGCAGGCGCGGCATAAGCGTTCCGTCCGTCTTGTTTTGGGGGGGACGTGTCGCAATCACGAATGCGATGCTGCAACTCCCGAACGACAAAACGGCACTGCAACGACTCACGCGGTCACGACAAAAGTTACGTCGTCATGGCCCCCACGATACATGTTCACAATGCGTGACATTCGCGCGCCGTGATGCGCTCGTGAAGTTCGATAAGAACACGCTTCATGAGTGACACCGGACGTTTCAAGGCTACACGCCGGCTCCCGGAATGACAAGGTTGGACATGACGCACTGCGTGAGAACACCGTGCGGGCGCGACGCATTGCGCACCGGTTGGCGGGCGTGAGCAGGCGGTATTTACGATGAATGATGTTGGCTATGCCAAATAAGAAATGCCGCTATATCCAGACGGAGACAGCGGCATCGAAGCGGTTTGTGCAGCGCGTGCTTTTGGGGCGCTCTGCGCCAGCACAGCAGTTAAACGATGCGTAATTCCATGCACGTCAGATCGAGCCAGCGGCCGAATTTGGTGCCCACTTCGCTGAACGTGCCGACCGTGCGAAAGCCGAGTTTTTCATGCAGGCGAATCGAGGGCGCGTTCTGCGCTTCGATGGCGGCAATCATGACATGCACGCGCAATGCGCGCGCCCGTTCGATGAGCGCGCGCATCAATGTCTCGCCAATGCCGCCGCCCCGCGCATGCCTGTCGATGTAGATCGAATGTTCGACGGTATGGCGATAACCGTCGAAAGCGCGCCAGTCGCCGAACGACGCGTAACCCACGGTCTTGCCCTCGCGCTGCGCCACGATGACCGGATAACCGCGCTTCAGACGCGCGGCCAGCCACTCGCGACGATTGTCGAGGTCGACGAGGACGTCGTTCCAGATGGCGGTCGTGTGCTCGACGGCGTCGTTGTATATGTCGCGAATGGCGGGGAGGTCGGCGTCGGTGGCGTCGCGAATCGTCAGTGTGGCGGATGAAGCAGTCATGTCGGTGGTCCCGCAAGCAACTTGCCGTGAGTCACTGTAAATCACGGTGAGGTCACGGTGTGGGAAGCGTTCGTGTGTTGCCGTGTCGCATGGCATCGATATCCATTTTACTAGAAATATATTTCCATTAAACTGGACACCATGGACATCAACGAACGCATCGCCCGCCGGGTGCGCGACTTGCGCAGCGAGCGGGGTTACTCCCTCGATACGCTGGCCGAGCGCAGCGGCGTGAGCCGTTCGAGCATCTCGCTCATCGAGCGCGCGCAGACAAGCCCCACGGCCAACGTACTGGACAAGCTCGCTACGGCGCTGGACGTCACGCTGGCGTCGCTCTTCGACGAGAAGGCCGTCGCCGGCGCCTCGCCCTCGCCGCTGTCGCGATACGCGGACCAGCCCGTTTGGACCGATCCGGATTCCGGATACGTGAGACGCAATCTGTCGCCGTCGCAGCCGTCACCGCTTCAGTTCGTAGAAGTCCGGTTCCCCGCCGGCGAGCGCGTCGCTTACGACACCGGCGCGAGAGACAACGAGATCTGGCAGCAGATTTGGGTCATTGCCGGCACCATCGAAATCACGCTCGGCGCGACCACCTGGCGGCTCGACACCGGCGATTGCCTTTCGATGCGCCTCGACCAACCCATCGGTTTTCACAATCCCGCGTCGACCACGGCGCGCTACCTCGTCGGCCTCGTGACCTTACCGTTCGTTCCTGCAAGGAGATCGTCCTGATGTCTCCCGCCCCAATTACGGTGCAACGGCTGGACGGCGCACAAGCGCTCGCCGCCGTCGACGCGCTGGCCGACGTTCTCATCGACTGCGTGGAAGGCGGCGCGTCGGTGAGCTTCCTGCTGCCGCTCACGCGCGAGCGCGCGACGGCATTCTGGCGCAAGGTGGCCGAGAGCGTCGGCCGGGGCGAGCGCGTGCTGCTCGTGGCGCGTCGACGACGTGAGGAGGCCGGAGCCGACGGCAATGCAGACAATAGTGCCGGCGCTTGCGGCATCGTCGGCACGGTGCAACTGCTGCTCGATTTGCCCGAGAACCAGCCGCACCGGGCGGACGTCGCCAAGATGCTCGTGCACCGCTCGGCGCGCCGTCAGGGGGTGGCGCGGCAACTGATGGCGGCCGTCGACGACGTGGCACGCGCCCACGAGCGTCACGTCCTGGTGCTCGATACCGTGACCGGCGGCGACGCCGAACGTCTCTACCAGCGCAGCGGCTGGCAGCGAGCAGGCGACGTGCCGAAGTTCGCCCTGATGCCCGATGGGGCATTTTGTGCGACGACGTTCTATTACAAGCACCTCCGATAGGCGGCTGGCAGCCGTTCGCCGGGCCGGTTAGTGCAGCGCCGCCAACCCCGCGAGTAACGCTTTGTGAAAGGCTGCGGGGTCCTGCATCTGCGGTGCATGTCCCAGATCGGGGAATTCGACGAGCGTGGAGCCCGGAATCGCGGCGTGTGCCGTCTTCGCGAGCGCGGGGTAGTGGCCGATGCGCGCCTGCACTTCGGGCGGCGAGAAGTCCTTGCCGATGGCGGTCGTGTCCTTGTCGCCGATCATCAGAAGCGTCGGCACGCGAATCTTGCCAAACTCGTACACGACCGGTTGCGTATAGATCATGTCGTACAGCAGCGCCGAATTCCACGCCACGATTCGCTTGCCCGGCCCGCGATACATCCCGGCAAGCATCTGCACCCACGGCTCATAACGCTCGCTCCACTGACCGGCGTAATAGGTCGATCGCTCATAGCGGCGGATGCCTGGCGCGCTAGTGCGCAATTCGCGGTCGAACCACTCGTCCACCGTTTTCGACGGCACGCCGAGCGCCTTCCAGTCTTCCAGACCGATCGGGTTGACCAGCACCAGTTGCTGCGTCTGCGCCGGATACATCAGTGCGTAACGCGCGGCCAGCATGCCGCCTGTCGAATGCCCGATCACGGTCGCCGTCTCGATACCGAGCGACATCAGCAATGCGTGCGTGTTGTTGGCGAGTTGCTGGAAGCTGTATTGATATTGTGCGGGCTTGCTCGACTTGCAGAAGCCGATCTGATCCGGCGCGATCACGCGGTATCCCGCGCCAGCGAGGGTATCGATCGTTTCCTGCCACGTGGCCGCGCAGAAGTTCTTTCCGTGCAGCAAGACGACGGTGCGCCCGTTGGGCTGCGCGGGCATCACGTCGATATAGGCCATGTGCAGCGGCGTGCGCTGCGACATGAAGTCGAAGCGGTTGACCGGATATGGATAAGCGAAGCCCTGCAACTCCGGTCCATAGGCAGGTCCGGCATTGCTCTCGGCATTGCTCTCGGCGTTGCTCGCGACAAAGCTATCGCCATTGCTCTCGGCGTTGCCACGCGCAGGCGCCGTCGCAACGATCGTTGCACTGCTTGCGGCACGGTGCTGGGGATCGCCCCCCGGGGCCGGCGGGGTCGGCGCGGCGTTCGCGAGCGTCGCACAAAAGAGAGAGATCAGACTGACGGCAGCGTGTCGCGAAAGGCGGCACGCGCGCCGATAGCGCATTGACGGCATGGCAGAGGGCGGGCGCGATGGCACGGGAAGTGGAACAAGATGGAATGGGACGATTCTGACATGTCCCCAAATTTTGCGAGTGACACCCCATGGACACCCCATGGTCGCCACGCCGGAGAGGTTTGCCGCCCGGGAATACGGCAAGCCGCATGACTCGCGCAAGAACAACGCGTCACCGGCATGCAGGGAAAGCCCCTTATTTATGAGGGGTTATTCGCCACACTTTCTTTACATCTTCACCAATTTTTCGAAGCCGTGGCGTGCCGCATGTTTCGGTACCCGCAACGCTATGACGGTGGGCGCTCACATTACAAGTAAGTGAGCGCGAACCCCGTCAGGGCTGACGTTAGGGGAATGTTGCCACGCTTCAAACGCCCGTATAAGCGAGTCCTCGCTTCGGAAACCGAAAGAATTGCGCAAAATTCGACCGCCATCATGCGTTGCGCGCATGGTGGCCGGAACTTTGACGTTTTGGGAATGGTTTTCAGAGCGGCCCGGGAAACTCGGTAAAATCCGCAGCGGCATGGGAAGGCGTCCATATATGAACGGTACCCCCTTGCACGAGAGGTCGATCGTCGCCAGGGCCTCTCACCGAAGTCGAAGTCAACGGCGGGCACGCCGCCCAAGGGAAGACAAGCCTCAGATGAAAGCGCCCAGCAACCTGATTACTGGTGAAGTGCGGACCAAAATCCGCAGCATGATTCTCGCCTCGGAACTCAAGCCCGGGCAGCGCCTCATCGAGGACGACCTCATCCAGTTGCTCGGCGTAGGCCGCACACCGGTGCGCGAAGCTCTGCTGATTCTGCAAGGCGAGGGGTTCATTGCCCGCAATCGCGGCTGGGAAGTGCAAGGGGCCGATCACCTTCCCGTGCGCGCCATCTTCGAGAGTCGCATGGCCGTCGAAGCCGAAACGGCGCGCCTCGCCGCGCGCAAGATCACACCCGAGATGTGCGACGCGCTCGACGCCCTCATCGAGCAGATGGAGCCGAGCGGACATCAGCCACGTCTGGCGTTGAATCGTCTCAACACGGCGTTTCACGACCTGATCGTGAAAGCGGCGGATAACGTCGTTATCGCGCAGTTTCACGAACGCACGCAGTTCTATTACTGGGCGCTACGCGTGCCCGTCATGTTCTCGGACGAGCAGCTGCGCGCGACCAACGAACAGCATCGCGAAATACTCGCAGCGCTGCGCGCGCACGATGAAGCACGCGCCGAAACGGTTGCGCGCGCCCACGTCGAAACGACGATGCATATCGTCGAGCCCGCCTTGCCGCGCTAACGCGACGACATCGCTTACCGCGACGACGCCGGCCGGGCGAGCCTTGCGCAGCCGCCCCGTCAGGGCACTTACTGCGCCCTTTAACTGCGCCCTTTCCCACATCTTCTACCGCACCAGATACCCGGCAACGCGCCAGCGGCCGTCGATACCGAACACCATCGTCACCATTTCCTGCGCCTCGGCCTTGTTCTCGAACACGGTGTCGTACTGAATCACCACATACTCCCCGTCCGGCTGTCCGGGCAGCGAACGCGTGAATACGGCGTCGTGCGTCTTGCGCGACTTCACCTTGCCCAGCGGCGAGCGCGCACTTTCCAGGCTGCTCGCCCAGTCCTGCGCCGAGATCGCTCGCTGAAACACCGGCGCAGCCTGCTGCCAGCTTTGTTGCGCCCGGTTCACGTCGGCCAGCCCCAACCAGAGATTGGCGGCTTCGAGCGCCGGACGCATATCGCGATTGATGTCCGCCGCCGGGGCGGTGGCGTTGCTCGCCGGCGCGGAGAACAGCGGTGGCTGCGCCGAACGGCGTTGCATCGGTTCTTGCTGGGCCAGTGCGGGCACGGCGCCCAGACCGGCCGACATGCCGAGGGCGAGCGCCGCCGCGCGCAGAAAAAAGGAACGATGTGACGAATCGGAATGGGCCGTCGGCATTGACGAGAACTCCTCGAAGCATGAATGGCAAACCCGGCCATTCTACTGGCGTGGCACGCGAAGGACTGTAACGCGCATCGCGCCGTACATTACAATGCTCAACACATGTCAGCCCCCCCCATTGGCCATTGCCATGTTGACGACGTCCCTGCTTGCGATCACCTCACTGCTCAGCTTCATGATGCTGCTGATCGTGGGATCTCTTTTACGCTCTCGCGTGGCAGGTGTGCGTGAATGGTGCTTCGCCAACGTCGCCGTCCTGAGCGCCCTGCCGCTGTTCGCCCTGCGCGGCGTCGTCCCCGACTTCCTCTCGATTCCCGTTGCCAATCTCACGCTTGGCGGCGGCCTGACGCTCTACTATGCCGGCTGCGCACGTTTTCTCGGACGCCCGCCTCGCTGGCATCTGCTCGGCGCGTCGCTGGGCGTGCTCGCCGCGGCAATGCTTTTCTGGCATTACGGCATCGACAATCCGCAGCTGCGCGTCGTCATCGTTTCGGCTTATCACGCGACGTTACTGCTCGCCACCGCGCTGCTGATCCTTCGGCATATCCCGCCACGCCGTCACCCATATAACTATTGGCTGACCGCGGGCATGGCGGCCGCCTTCGCCGTGGGTCACATCGTGCGCGGCGTCGTATTCGGGTCGGCGCCCGCACCGGGCCCCGAAATCTTCGCGCCGACCCTGTTCAACACGGTCATGCTCACGATCGGCGCGATCGTCATGCCCGCAATGACGATGGGCTCGGTGCTCATGATTCACGACGCCATGCTCGCCACGGCCGAAGAAGCCGCCAATCGCGACTATCTCACGGGCGCGATCTCTCGCAAGCACTTCGACCTGCTGGCGCGTCAGGAGATGGCCCGGGCGGTGGCGCGTGGCTGGCCGTTGTCGATCGTCGTCATCGATCTCGATCACTTCAAGGCGATCAACGATACGCACGGCCATGCCGGCGGCGACACGGTGCTGCGCGAATTCGTGAAACTGGTGCGCGACAGTCTGCGCGAAGGGGATGTCTTCGGACGGCTGGGCGGCGAGGAGTTTGCCGTGCTGCTGCCCGGCACCGACACGCCGGGCGCCATCCGCATCGCCGAGCGGTTACGCACGCAGGCGAGCCGGCATCTCGTGGCAGGTCCGTTCGGGGTATGCCACTACACGCTGAGCGGCGGGGTCGCGACGTGGCTGGAGCATGAAAGCCTGGAGGCGCTCTGCATTCGCGCCGACCGCGCGCTGTATGCGGCGAAGATTTCCGGGCGCAACCTCGTGCTGTCCGACGTGCTGCCAAGCGATGAGACGGCGTCGGAGGCGGGTTGACGGTACTCCCGTCGTCAGGCGCTCGCGCCTTGCGCCGCATCCGGAAAGAACCGGCGGCGCATGCGCGCCACGTACGCCGTCAGATTCGGATGGTTCTCGATCTCGTCGCGTAACGGCTGCCGGAAGCTCGGCGTCATGGCCCCGGCGATGAAACCGAAGGCCGTCGCATCGGCGCCGCACGGGGTCTCTCCGAAGAAGTACGGCTTGTCGCCGAGCATCTGCGCGGCAGCCTGTGCGCCCCGCGCAAGCAGTTGACGCTGCTCCTCCGGCTGGTAACGTCCTGTGCCTTGTCCGTGCAGGGTGTTGCGGATCTTGCGACGGATCACCGCCTGCGCGACGGGACGCACCGGCCACGGAATCGACTTGAAGAACGAGGCCGGACCCCGGGCGAAATTCTCGTCGTCGCACCACCTCGCCTGCACCACGTGCCAGTAAAAGTGGTCCTCCAGCGCCTTCTCGAACATCCATGCGGCGCCGCGCTGTTCCGGCGTCAGTCCGGCGTCGAAGTCGAACCCGTATTTGCGCTCGATGTGCAGCCGGATCAGAGTCGAGTCGGCCACGATCTGTCCGTCGTCGTTGATATAGGGCAGCTTGCCCTTGGGGGCGCGACGAAAACCGCCGCGATCCGTGCGATACGGCAGCCCGGCAAACTTGAGCAGCATCTCCGCCTTGACGACGAACGGACTCGCGTCGGGCAGCCCGAATGCCGGGCCGAAGGTATACAGAGTCAACATCGGGTGTGCGCTCCTGTGCGGAAAGAATGGCGCAGAGTATTACACGCCGGGCCGCCCGCGCGGCCGCCCGCTCGACGTGCGCCGGCAACACCGGACGTGCCGCAGTGCGCCGAAACTGACGGCATCCCGCTCAGAATACGTGACTCGCGCACTGTGATTTTATACAGTATCATATCCCCCAATCGAGGAATATCTCATGGAAATCATCGACTGGGATCAACTGGCGCTGAGCGCCGCCGAACGCGACCTGACCGGTATCGTGCGCGAGATCGCCGCCCGCTACGCACGTGACGGGCGTGCGGTGTCACATCGTGCGCAAGCCACCGAAACAGGCGCCGCAGGCAATGCCCCTTCAATGACGCCGGACTGGCGCACGCTCGTGGCCATCGCGGACGAAGCGGAGGCGGACCTCGGACTTCACGCGCGGCATGAGCCGTGGGTGCTCGCGCGCCTGCTGCGCCTGCCCGGCGACGAAGCGCTGCGGCGCGGCGGCGAATTGCCCTCGCTCGACGCGGCGGTCGATCTGCAATGGCCCGACATGGCTGCGCCCGCGGTCTTTCGCGCCATCGTGGCTGCTTTTGCGCACGACGATCTGCCGGCGGACGATGCGGCATCGCCGCTGCCCGGCGGGACGATGCTGCCGTGCGCATCGGTTACGGCGGCTGCGGTCTGCGCGGTAGCGATCGGCACCGGCGTCCCCACGCGGATGGCCTGAGCCGTCAGACACCGCCCCCACATCCATTCCGCAAGACTGAGGAACCACCCGGAACGGGGTTCCGGGACGCCAACAGGAACGAGGTTCACGAAGTGCCCGAGAACGTGATCGAAGACGCTGCTCCGCATGCCTGGCAAGGCGCTCGCGAGGTCATCCCCGAGATGATCGATCCCGACGCGCTTGCCCGCTCCCTGCCCGCGCCGATGGTCTTCGTGGATCTGGAGACGACGGGCGGCAACGCGCTCGAGGACCGCATCACCGAGATCGGCGTGGTCGAGGTCGGCCCGCACGGCGTGGAGCAATGGAGCACGCTGCTCGATCCGGCCGAGCCGATTCCGCCGTTCATTCAGAAGCTCACCGGCATCACCAACGAGATGGTGAAAGGCCAGCCATCGTTTGGCGCGCTCGCGCAGGGCCTGGCCGAACGCCTGCAAGGCAAGTTGTTCGTCGCGCACAACGCCCGCTTCGATTACGGCTTTCTCAAGAACGAATTCCGCCGTGCCGGCATGGCTTTTCAGGCGGACGTGCTGTGTACCGTGCGGCTGTCGCGCCTGCTGTTTCCCTCGGCGGCACGCCATGGACTGGACGCACTGATCGCTCGCTTCGGCCTCACGCCCCAGGGGCGCCACCGTGCCCTCGCCGACGCCGATCTGCTCTGGCAGTTCTGGCAAAAGCTCCACACCCTCTATACCCCCGAACTCATCGGACAGGCGGTACAGCGGGTCACGAAGCGCTCAAGTCAACCGCCGCAATTGCCGGACGAAGCCATCGACGCGCTGCCCGACAGCCCTGGCGTGTATCTCTTCTACGGCGAAGGCGACACACTGCTGTATGTCGGAAAGAGTGTCGACGTGCGGGCGCGTGTGCGTTCCCATTTCTCCAGCGACCATCAGGCCGCCAAGGACTTGCGTATCTCACAGGAGATTCGCCGGGTGGAGGTGCGCCGCACGGTCGGCGAGTTGGGCGCGTTGCTGCTCGAATCCCGGCTGGTCAAGCAGTTGCAACCGGTGCACAACCGCATGCTGCGTCGCGCGGCGAGTTTATATAGCTGGCAGTTGTCGCAGGACAGCGATACCCCCAAACTCGTCAGCGCCAGGACGGTCGACTTCGCCGGCGCCGATTCGCTGTATGGCACGTTCACGTCTCGTAATGGCGCCGAGAATGCACTGCGCGCGCTGGCCGACGAGCATCGGCTGTGCTGCGCCCAGCTCGGGCTGGAAAAAGTCGCGAAAGGGCGTCCGTGTTTCGGCTATCAGGTCAAGCGCTGCGACGGCGTGTGCGTGGGCGAAGCGCCGCTCGCCGCCCACACATCGCGTACACGCGAAGCCCTCGCAATGCTGCAACTCGAAACATGGCCGTACGACGGCCCCATCGCCATCGAGGAACACAGCGACGATGGCGATGCCGTCGACTACCACGTAATCGATCGCTGGCAATATCTGGGCAGCGTGGCGTCTCGCGAAGCGCTCGACACGCTCGTCGATGGCATGCCCGCCGCCACCGGCTTCGATCCGGACATCTACCGTTTGCTGGGGCGGCGTCTCGCCGTGCCGGTGTCCAGCGGCGAGACGGCCGGCACCATCACAGAGCCGTCCCCCGCGCTGTCCGCTCGCCGCTCGCCGTCCCCGCTCACGATCCTGCGCCTCACGCGTGCGGCGTTCCGTCTGAGCCACGTCGAACCGCCAGTCGACACGCCCCCAAAGCCTCGCGGCGTTGCGCTGTTGCGTCGCCGTCACCCCCGCCCCGAAGATCCGAACCAGTTGCGACTGCCGTTCGACCCGCATTAGCCGTCCCTCGCGCGCCCCTGCCGTCTCGCTTCCTGCGTCTCACCTCGCGAGACGCCTTCGCACGTCGTGCATCGTGCCTAAATTTCTTTCCGCCTTGTGCCACCTAGGCAAAACCCGCCTATCCACTTCGGGTCATGAGCATATAAATATTAAGTATTTGCAAGACGCATGCTGGCAGCCGAAGAATACGCAATCCGAATACAACAGGACTTGCGGCATCGACGGCCGTAGCGTCGTCGACGACCGGGGATCCGGGGCGTAGGGGTACGCGCCGGGTCCTCGCCCCACACCGAGCCAGATGGAATTACGCCAACTCGAAGCCTTCGCGGCGGTCATGTCGACCGGCAGCATTACTGCTGCCGGGCGTTTGCTCGGGCGCTCGCAACCTGCCATCACGCGCATGATTCAGGAGCTGGAAGCGGAGATCGGCTACGCCCTGTTCACGCGCAGCGGCCCGCGCGTCACGCCGACCGAACAAGGTTTTCTGTTGTTCGAGGACGTCGAGCACGTGCTCGCCGGTTTGCAACAGATCCGGTCCCGCGCCGACGAGATCGCCCGCGGCCAGACCCGTGCGTTGCACGTCGCCGCCACGTCGGCACTGGCCGCCGGGCTCGTTCCGGCAGCGCTCGCCGTGCCAGGTCCTGCACGCGACACCCATCAGATTCAACTGCGCAGCACGTCGCCCGAGCAGGTGGTGCACGCCGTACTCACCGGTGCGGCCGACATCGGCGTGACCAGCCTGCCGCTGGAACATCGCGGCATCGTCGTACACTGGATCGGCGAAGCCGCATGCGTGGCGGCCGTGCATCGAGACGACCCGCTGGCCGGCCACGCGCGCCTGCCGCTGGCCGCCTGTGCCGGACGACGCATCATCACCATGCAGAACCCGTACCGCCTGCGCCGCCGCCTCGATCAGGCGTTTGCGCAGGCGGGCGTCGCGCCGGCCGGCCTGATCGAAACGAACGCGTCGATCAATGCGATGACGGCCGTGCGCGCCGGCCTCGGTGTGGCCGTGCTCGAACCGGTGACAGCCTACGGTCTGCCACTCGCCGACGTGGCCGTGCGTCCCATCGACGCCGACATTCCGTTCTTCTTCGGTGTCATTACCCGCGACGCCCGCGCACCGTCTCCCGCCGCCCTCGCTTTCGTCGACGCGCTGGCCAACGCCGCACGCCATCTGTTGCCCGGCTTCGCGCAGCGCGCCGCCGCCGAACACGCCCAAGTCTTGCAGTCGCTCTACGGCGACTTGCCCGCTCCCAAGGAAGCCCAGTCGTCATGACCACGTCCCCGACCTCCGCCACCGGCCTGCCTGCGCTCGAAGCGCGTCTGCGTCAGGACCTCGCCTGGCTCGAACTGCCCGCCAGGCATTGGGTGCCCGAGCGCACGCACGATGCGCAGCCCGTGCTCGACGTCGCCATCGTCGGCGGCGGCATGGCCGGACTGGCCGCCGCAGCGTCGCTCACGCACCTGGGCGTGGGTGCTGTCATCTTCGATCAATCGCCGCGCGGCTTCGAAGGACCGTGGGCGACCACGGCGCGCATGGAAACCCTGCGCTCGCCCAAGCAACTCACGGGCCCGGCGCTCGGCCTGCCTGCCCTGACCTTCCGTGCGTGGTTCGAGGCGCAATTCGGTCTTCAGGCGTGGGAAGCGCTCGACAAGATTCCGCGTCTGCAATGGATGGACTACCTGCGCTGGTATCGCGACGTGCTCGCCATCGACGTGCGTAACGAACACCGCATCGACAGCGTGACGCCACGCGGCAGCGACGGACTCGTCGAATTGTCCGTGACGTCGCCCGAAGGCCACCGCATCGTCTACGCGCGCCATGTCGTGCTGGCCACGGGCCGCGACGGCCTCGGCGGACCGACTGTGCCTGCGTTCGCCCGCGACCTGCCGCGCCGCTTCTGGGCGCACTCGTCGGACGTGATGGATTACGCGACGCTGCGCGGCAAACGCGTCGGCGTCGTCGGCGCGGGTGCTTCGGCCATGGACAGCGCCGCCACCGCGCTTGAGGCGGGCGCGGCCGGCGTCGATCTGTTGATTCGTCGCGCCGACATTCCGCGCGTCAACAAGGGCAAGGGCGCCGGCAACCCCGGACTCACGCACGGCCACCTCCATCTTCCGGACGAATGGAAGTGGCGCATCCGTCATTACGTGAATGCGCAACAAGTGCCGCCGCCGCGCGGCAGCACGCTGCGCGTGTCGCGTCACGCGAATGCGCGTTTCAATCTCGGCGCACCGATTCTCGACGTCGTGCCGGTCGGCGACGAGCTGCGCGTGCGCACCGCCAAGGGCACCTTCGTGCTCGACTTCCTCATCTTCGCGACGGGCTTTCGCATCGATATCGAGGGACGGCCGGAGTTCGCCCCGTTCTCGAAATTCGTGCGCAAGTGGAGCGATCGTTACACGCCCGCCGCAGGTGACGAAGACGCCGAACTCTCGGACTCGCCGGATCTCGGCCCGACCTTCGAATTCCAGGAAAAGACGCCAGGGGAATGCCCCGGTCTCGAGCGCATTCATTGCTTCTGCGCACCGGCCACGTTGTCGCACGGCGCCGTCTCGGGAGACATCCCGGCGGTCAGCGAAGGCGCGAAGCGGCTGGCGCAGGGGCTCGCGGGCACCTTCTACCGAGAAGACGTCGCGCATCACTACGCCAACATGGAGGCGTACGCCGAGCCGGAAGTCTACGGCGACGAATGGACCCCGGCCCCGCCGCCGCCCGCCGTGCCGGACATGGCCGCATCGGCAGACAGGGAGCGTCTCGCATCATGACCGCATGGATTCTGCGCCGCGCGCTGCAAGCGGTGTTCGTGGTGTGGCTGATGACGCTGATCGTGTTCGTCGGCCTGCACGCCATCGGCAATCCGGTCGATATCCTCATCGGTCAGGACGTCGATCAGATCGACCGCGCGCGCATCATCGCGCAGCTCGGCCTCGACCAGCCGTTGTGGCGTCAATACCTGTCGTTCCTGAGCGGCGCGCTGCACGGCAATCTGGGCAATAGCTACGTGTACAACGTGCCGGCCATCCAGTTGATCCTGCAACGCCTGCCCGCCACGCTGGAACTGGCGTTTGCCGCGCTCATTCTTGCGGTGCTCATCGGCATTCCGCTCGGTCTGTTCGCCGGCCTGTATCCGCGCAATCCGATCTCGAAGCTATTGATGACGGGAAGCATCGTCGGGTTCTCGCTGCCGACGTTCTGGGTCGGCCTGATGCTCATCATGTTCTTCTCGGTGCATCTGAGCGTGCTGCCCGCGAGCGGCCGCGGCGAGACGGCAGGTCTGTTCGGCGTGCAATGGTCGTTCCTCACCGCCGACGGCTTGCGTCACCTGATCCTGCCCGCGCTCAATCTGGCGATGTTCAAGATCTCGCTGGTGATGCGTCTCACGCGGGCCGGCGTGACGGAAGTCCTGCCGCAGGACTTCGTGAAGTTCGCGCGCGCCAAGGGTTTGTCGCCGTTGCGCGTCGTGCTCGTCCATGTGTTGCGCAATACGTTGATTCCGCTGGTGACGGTGTTGGGGCTCGAATTCGGTTCGACCATCGCCTTTGCCGTCGTGACGGAAAGCGTGTTCGCGTGGCCCGGCGCGGGCAAGCTCATTCTCGACAGCATCAATTCCATCGACCGCCCGGTGATCGTGGCATATCTCATCGTCGTGGTGTGCCTGTTCGTGTCGCTCAACCTGATTGTGGACGTGCTGTATAAGTGGCTCGATCCGCGTGTGCGCGTGGAGGCCGCTGCCTGATGCCGCTCCATCCCTCCTCCAACGGCACCCCCGCGCCGGCGTTGGCGACGGAACCGGTGCCGATGCGCCGCGAATCGCCGTGGCAGCAAGGACTGCGCGAGTTTCTGCGCTCGAAAAGCGCCGTGCTCGGCCTCGTCGTGCTGGCGATCCTGATCGCCGCGGCTCTCGCCGCGCCGTGGATCTCGCCGCAAAATCCGTACGACCTGAGTCAGCTCGATGTGATGGACGCGCGCCTGCCGCCCGCCACCGCGAACGGGGCCGCCACGTACACCTACTGGCTCGGCACCGACGGTCAGGGTCGCGACCTGCTCTCCGGCATCATCTACGGGCTACGGATCAGTCTCGGCGTGGGCGTCGGCTCGGCGCTCATCGCGGGCATTCTCGGCACGATTCTCGGACTGGTCGCCGCGTATGCCGGCTCACGCGTCGACGCGCTCATCATGCGCGTCGTCGACTTGCTGCTCTCGTTCCCGTCGATCCTCGTCGCACTGATGATCCTCGCGTACGTCGGCAAGGGCATCGGCAATGTCGTGCTCACGCTGGTGGTCCTCGAATGGGCGTACTTCGCACGAACGGCGCGCGGACAGGCGCTGGTCGAATCGCGTCGCGAGTACGTGGAGGCAGCGCGGTGCCAGGCGATTCCGAACTGGCGCATCGTGCTCGGGCACATCCTGCCGAACTGCCTGCCGCCGCTGATCGTCGTCGGCTCGCTGCAAGTCGCCCGCGCCATTACGCTCGAAGCCACTTTGTCGTTCCTCGGCCTTGGCGTGCCCGTTACCGAGCCGTCGCTCGGCCTGCTCATCGCGAACGGCTATCAGACGATGCTCTCCGGCGAATACTGGATCAGTCTGTATCCCGGCCTGGCGCTGCTCGTCACGGTCGTCGCCATCAATCTCGTGGGCGACCGCCTGCGCGATGTGTTCAATCCAAGGTTGCAGAAATGAGCGGCGCAGTCCCTTCCTCATCGGCAGCATCGGCGTCATCCACGCCCTTGCCCCTCACACTGGAGGTGCGCCATCTGCGCACGCAGTTCGTCACGCGCGCCGGCACGCTGCCCGCCGTGGACGACGTCTCGTTCTCACTGCCACCGGGCCACATCATGGGCCTCGTCGGTGAGTCCGGTTCGGGCAAATCGGTGACCGGCTTCTCGATCATGGCGCTCGTGGATGCGCCGGGGCGCATCGTCGGCGGCGAAGTGCTGTTCCAGGGCCGCGACCTCACGAAGATGTCGCCCGCGGAGCTGCGTCACCTGCAAGGCAATCGCATTGCGATGATCTTTCAGGACCCGATGATGACGCTCAATCCGGTATTGCGCGTCGACGCGCAGATGATCGAAGCCGTGCGTGCGCACCGGAAAGTATCGAAGTCGCAGGCACGCGAGCTTGCGCGCGACACGCTCGGCATGATGGGCATTCCGAGTCCCGACGAGCGCCTGCGCGCCTATCCGCACCAACTCTCGGGCGGGATGCGTCAGCGCGTGGCGATCGCCATCGCGATGCTGCATCGCCCGGACCTCATCATTGCCGACGAGCCGACCACGGCCCTCGACGTCACGATTCAGGCGCAGATTCTGTCGGAAGTGCAGAAGCTCGCGCGCCAGAACGGCACTGCGCTCATCTGGATCACACATGACCTGTCGGTGGTCGCCGGGCTGGCCGACACGCTGGCCGTGATGTATGCGGGACGCATCGTCGAGCAAGGTGCCGTCGACGCCGTGCTCGACGCGCCGGAGCACCCGTACACCGCAGGCCTGATCGGCAGTCTGCCGAGCCTGAACAAGCGCGGTCAGCGCCTGCGCCAGATTCCCGGCATGACGCCGAATCTGCTGAACATGCCCACCGGTTGCGCATTCGCGTCGCGCTGCGCCTATGCGACGGCAGTCTGTGGCGAGCGTCCCGAAATGACGCCGACATCGCCGGGCCGCCTCGTGCGCTGCTTCCACCCGGGCGCCGCACTGCAAAAGGAGATGGTATGAGCACGCCGCTGCCGCAAAGCCAGCCGGCCGGCGCCGGCTACGGCAAAACAAACAGCCCGAGCGCGACACTGCCCGCACCCATCGTCTCGCTGCGCGGCGTGAGCAAGCGTTTCGGCGAGCGAAAGGTCGGTGTGGCGGGACGCCTGCTCGAACGCGCGGGCCTGGCTCACCGGCCCGCCGTCGTGCGCGCGGTCGACAACGTCGATCTGATCGTCAAGCCGGGGGAAGTCGTCGGTCTCGTGGGCGAGTCGGGCTGCGGCAAATCCACGCTCGGACGCATGCTCGCGGGGCTGCTCAAGCCGTCCTCGGGCGAAGTCCAGATCCATGGACGCGCGGCGCAGTCGCTGAGCGCGGACGAACAACGCAACGCCCGCCTCAAGATCCAGATGATTTTTCAGGATCCGTACGCGAGCCTGAACCCGCGCCTGCGCATCGACCGTATCGTTGGCGAGGGCGCACTCGTGCACGGGTTGACGGATCGTGCCGGCTTCGACGACTACGTCAGCGCGCAATTGCAGCGTGCGGGTCTCGACCCCGCATTGCGGCACCGCTATGCGCACCAGTTCAGCGGCGGACAGCGCCAGCGGATCGGCATCGCCCGTGCGCTGGCCGTGAATCCCGATCTGCTGGTGTGCGACGAAGCCGTGGCTGCGCTCGACGTCTCCATTCAGGCGCAAATTCTGAATCTGTTCATGGACCTGCGCGAGCAGCTTCGGCTCACGTACGTTTTCATCAGTCACGACCTCGGCGTGGTCGAGCATCTGTCGGATCGCGTAGTCATCATGTATCTCGGACGCATCGTCGAGAGCGCCCCGGTCGACGAAATTTTCCGTCGCCCGAACCATCCTTACACGCAGGCGCTGCTGGCGGAGATTCCGCGCATTGACGTGCGTCACAAGACTTTCTCCGCGATCCGCGGCGAAATCCCGAGCCCGATTGCGCCGCCAGGCGGCTGTCACTTCCATCCGCGATGTCCGCACGCCATGCCGCGATGCCGTACGGAAGTGCCGACGCTGCGCGGTGTGGCGATCCATCACGTCAGCGCGTGTCACCTTAACGATCAGTGAGCCGGCTCGCTGACTTTCCATCCCATCACTCACGACCAGGATCGATTGATAATGAAACGCTTCTTGTTGTCCTCTCTGGCAGCCGCTTTGCTCGTCACGAGCGCAGCGGCGTCTGCCCAAAACAGTCAGACACTGCGCATCGCGTTTGCCGATCCGCTCTCGTCGCTCGACCCGCAGCTGAACAACCATGCGGGAGACCGTTCCGTCGATCTGCACTTCTGGGATCTGCTCGTCGAAAACAAGTGGAACAAGCTTCAGCCGGGCCTCGCCGTGTCGTGGAAAGCGCTCGATTCGAAGACGTGGGAGTTCAAGCTGCGCCCGAACGTGAAGTGGCACGACGGTCAGGCATTCACCGCCGCCGACGTCATCTACTCGTATCAGCGCGCGCGTAACGTGCCGGGCAGCGTGGCGACGTTCGCGGGCTACCTGCGCACGATCGACACGATGAGCGCGCCGGATCCGCTCACGCTCGTCGTCAAGACCAGGATTCCGAACCCGGATCTGCCGCTGAACCTCGCATCGGTGCACATCGTGAGCAAGCACGTGGGCGAGAAGTCGAACACGGACGACTACAACGCGGGCCGCGCCGTGGTCGGCACGGGGCCGTTCAAGTACGTTTCGTACACCCCGGGCGATCGTGTGGAGATGGTGCGCAACGACAGCTACTGGGGCGGCAAGCCGGAGTGGGAGAAGGTCGACTATCGCTACATCAACAACGGTGCAGCGCGTACTGCCGCCCTGCTCGCCGGCGACGTCGACGTGATCGACAAGGTGTCGGCGTCGGACATTCCGCGTCTGAAGAAGGCGCCGAACGTCACGGTGTACCCATACCCCGGTCTGCGCGTAATGCTGCTTCAGCCGACGTTCCGCGAAGGCACCAACCAGTACATCACCGATAACGCCGGCAAGCCGCTCGCCAGGAACCCATTGCTCGACGTGCGCGTGCGTCGTGCGCTCTCGCTGGCCATCAACCGCGAAGCGATCGTCTCGCGCATCATGCAGGGCACGGCCAGCGTGGCCAACCAATGGATGCCGAAGGATACGTTCGGCTACAACCCGGAAGTGAAAGACATTCCGTTCGACGCCGCGCAGGCCAAAAAGCTGCTGGCTGAGGCCGGTTTCCCGGAAGGCTTCAAGCTGACGATGCACGTGCCGAACGACCGTTACCCGCAAGGTCCCGAAACGGCACAGGCCGTCGCGCAGTTCTGGACGCGCATCGGTGTGAAGACACAAGTGGAAGTGGTGCCCTGGGCGGTGTATTCGAGCCGCGCGAACAAGAACGAGTACGCCATGACGATGCTTGCATGGGGTAACGGCACGGGAGAAGCGAGCTACGCGCTCGTGAACGTGCTGGCAACCGTCGACGCGAAGAAGGGTCTCGGAGCGTCGAATTGGGGCCACTACAGCAACCCGGCCATCGACAAGGCGCTCGACGCGTCGACGGCCGAGTTCGACGAGGGCAAGCGCGAAGCGATCCTGCGTCAGTCGGTGAAGGTGGAGACGGACGACGTCGGCACGATCCCGCTGTATCACTACCAGAACATCTGGGCCGCGCGTAAGGGCCTGAAGGTGACGCCGTTCACGAGCGATCGCACCGTTGCGATGCAAGTGACGAAGGCCGCCAAGTAAGCCGGCCGCCGCGTTATGACGTCATCGCATACTTCGTCGCTGATATTGACGGCGACGCCCGCCGACGCCCTGATCGATGTGCCGCGTCACCTCGTGGTGCGCGGCGCGGCGCCCGGGGCGCACGTCACGCTCACCGCCCGCACCGCGCGGGCCGGCGGCGTGGTGTGGCACGCGCATGCCACGTTCGTGGCGGACGCCGACGGCGTCGTCGATGCCTCGCGCGACGCACCGGTGAGCGGGAGCTATCGCGGCGTGTCCGCGATGGGCCTCGTCTGGTCGCAGGTGCCGGAAGACGGCAAGAGCCGCGATGTGTTCCCGCAACCGGTCATCGCTCCGCTCGTAACGACGGTTATCGCGCAGGTGAGTCACGCAGGTACAGCGGCTCTCGCAGGCGACGACGCAGCCGCGTCGCACGCGCATCCGGTGCCCGGGAACACGTCGTCGGTATCGTTCACGCAACGGCTTGCCGCCGACGGCGTGACGCGGCGTGACGTGCGGGAAGACGGGCTCGCGGGCACGCTGTACCTGCCGCCGGGCGACGGGCCGCATCCCGCCGTCATGGTCCTCAACGGCTCGGGCGGCGGGATCAACGAACCGCGTGCGGCGTTGTATGCGTCGCGTGGCTATGCGGCGTTTGCCCTCGGCTACTTCAAGGGCCCCGGGCTTCCCGACTACATCTCCAACACGCCGCTCGAATATTTCAAGAGGGGCATGGACTGGTTGCGGCGCACCGTGCGTCCGGCCCATGACTTCGTGGCGCTCTCGGGGCAGTCGCGTGGCGGCGAGTTGGTGCTGCTGCTCGGTGCGACATTCCCCGACGCCGTCTCGGCTGTCATCGGTTACGTGCCGAGCGCACTGATCCACAGTGCGCAGAACGCCTGCGATCCGGCCATCGGCCGTGAAGGCCTGACGTGGCTGCTCGGCGGCAAGCCGCTGCCGCACATCTGGGAAAACAACCGGACGGCGTCGTGGGCGCCGTTCGACGAAGGACCACCACCGCATCGTCACGCCAACGCGATGCTGACCGCGTTGGATGACGCGGACGCCGTCGAGCGCGCCCGCATCCCCGTCGAAAAGATCCGTGGGCCGGTGATGTTGCTGTCTGCCGGAGACGATGGCTCGTGGCCATCGAGCCTTTACTCGCGAATGGTGACGGAGCGGCTCGCGGCGCATGGACATCCGCACGCGGTCGAGCATCTCGACTTCGACCATGCGGGGCATGCCATCGTGTTCCCGTACGTGCCCACGACGCAGCTCGTGTATGCCCATCCCGTCTCCGGCAAGATCAGCACCGGCGGCGGCGAACCGGACGCCAACGCCTTTGCCGACGAGCGTTCGTGGGCGGCGGTGCAGGCATTCCTCGCGCAGGCTGTCGCCGCGCGCGCCCCATCACAAGGACAATCATGACCGTCAGTACTCAATACGATATCGCCAACGATCTCGTCGACCGTGTCGCTGGTTTGGCGCCGGGCTCGGCAACGCATACGTTGCGTCACGCGCGCGACAAGGTTGCCGCCGCCACGCAGGGAAGCTACGAAGGGCTGTTCGATCCAGCGCTGGAGGGTATTACGCTCGTGGAGCGTTTGCTCGTCGCGTTGTACGCGAGCCGGTTGACGCCGTCTGCGTCTCTCGTCGCGCACTATCGCGCGGCGTTGGCCGAGCATGACGTCGACGCTGTGCAGTTGAAGGCTGTCGAATCCGGTTCGCCGGAGGATGTGGCCGATGCGCGGTTGCGCGCAATCCTGACGTTTACGAAGACGCTGATCGAGAACCCGGTGGCTGGCGACAAGGCCGCGTTGCACAAGCTACCGGCCGCGGGTCTGACGACACCGGCGGTCGTCGCATTGGCGCAACTGATTGCGTTCCTGTCGTATCAGACGCGTCTGGTCGCGGGTCTGCAAGCCCTAAAACAACTGGCGCCTCGGGAGGTGACGGCATGAGCGAAATCATCCGTTCGCATGGATTCACCAACGAATCGCTCGACTGGGATGCCTGGCTCGACGTGGTCGAACTCGACAAGGCGACGCCGGAGCAGGTAGCGGTGCTGGAGGAGAGTCATCCGAAAGCGAAGACGTCGGATTATTACCTCTTCCTCGTGCATCAGCCCGAGATCCTTCGTCAACGCTCGGCGGCGTTCAACGCAATCATGTATGCGCCGGGTGGCATGCCGCGTGCGGAGCGCGAGCTGTCGACGACGGTTGTGTCGCGAATCAATGGGTGCGTGTATTGCGCGTCGGTGCATGCGCAACGTTTCGAGCAATTGGCCAAGCGCAACGACGTGATCCGCGAAGTGTTCGACGATCCGCGCACGGCCGGTACGACGCCGCGTGAGAAAGCCATTGCGCAGTTCTCGATTGCGTTGACGGAGACACCTGGCGAGGTACGTCCGGCGCAATTGCAGACGCTGCGCGACGTTGGACTGACGGACGCGGAAATCCTCGATCTGATTCATTCCATCGCCATTTTCGCCTGGGCGAATCGGTTGATGCTCAATCTCGGGGAGCCAGTGTTTCCCGGGACCGTGGCAGCCTGATGCCGGGTCCATCAGAAGTGGCAAACGTTGGCCGGCATTGCCGTTGATCGCACGGATGCATTGAAGAGAAAAGCGCGGCCTGCCTGGACCGCGCTTTTTTCATTCATCGGTCTGCGCGCCGTGCTTCGATGCGCGGAGAGTTTGCGAATCGCCCCGGTCCCGGAGTCGACGGGAACGGGATATCGGCGGCAAGGCCCGTTTGAAGCCACGTGAATCGTCTGCGCGATTCCCCGAACACATCCAAACCGATGGTGTACGCTTGAGCGGGTTCGCCCGATCCCGGTAGATATCTGAAATGACGCTCAATTCGGTCACCATCCATCCTGTCGAATCCCGTGATGTAGCCCGTTGGGGCTCGCTCAGGCACCGCCTCTGGCCCCACGCGTCGCCGACCGAACATGAACGGGAGATCATGGAGATGCTGTCGGAGCCGAATCGCTATGCGGCGTTCATCGCGATCTCGCAGGAAGGTCGGACGGTGGGATTTGCCGAGGCATCGATACGACGCGATTACGTCAACGGGTGCGACACGTCGCCGGTGCTGTTTCTTGAAGGCGTTTACGTCGCACCCGATGCTCGCCGTCGGGGCATCGCGAAGGCGCTATTCAAAAGGGTCGAGCACTGGGGCACCCTGCGTGGATGCGAAGAATTCGCCTCGGATACCGATGTGGCCAACACTGACGTCCAAGCATTGCACCGGGCACTCGGCTTCGAGGAGACCGAACGCGTGGTGTTCTTCCGAAAGCGCACGCTAAAAAGTACGTCCGCTTGAGTCAGTGGGACGCCGCCCGCCTGACCTTGTCGTGCGTCTGCCAGTCAACCGAATGTTTGCGTGCATGACCAGCATGACAAAAGCATGCTACCCACGCTGAAGCCGAAGAGGAACGACGTCGACGGCTTAAACGCGAGGCATCACTCACTGCCTCCGAAAGCGCGTGTGCTCGGGCAGTTGCGGCAACGAGGACGATGTCCCAATCTGATTCAGGGGAATAACGGACCGGAGTTCGTCAGCAAGGCGCTCGATGCCTGGGCGCACGAACATGGCGTCAAGCTGCAGTTCATTCGTCTAGGCAAGCCAGTGAAAACGCGCACATCGAAAGCTTCAACGGCCGACTGCGCGAAGAATGTTTGAACCAGCATGCGTTCGTCGGTCTCGACGATGCACGCAAGCGAATCGAAGCCTGGCGCACTGACTACAACTCGGTGCGCCCACATAGCGCTTAGGGCAACTGGCGCCGGACCAATTCCGGCAACTGCATCAACTGACAACCGGTGAGCCCACTAACTTACGAATGGCATACTCGAAGGGGTAAGGTCAGCGCCGGACCAATTCCGGCAATTGCATCAACCGACAACCGGTGAGCCCACTAACTTACGAATGGCGTACTCGAAGGGGGAAGGTCACCGGACTCTAAAGCCCAACGCTACTGAAGACGGGGGGATGTCGCCCTCATGACGCCCCCCCAACAACAGGCGCCTAGCGATGACGTAAGAGGAAGGGATGTCGCAAAGCAAAAACCCCTTGCTACGGGAGTAGCAAGGGGTTTTTAAGGGGAGCCTGACGATTACCTACTTTCACACGGGAATCCGCACTATCATCGGCGTGGAGTCGTTTCACGGTCCTGTTCGGGATGGGAAGGGGTGGTTCCAACTCGCTATGGTCATCAGGCATAACTTGTATGTTCTGCTGGCCTGGGGCCAACAAAACCAATTCGGAAGAAGCGTAGTACAACACATGTGGGTTGTGAGTTGTATCGGCACATCGATACTCACACCAGGAAAAACACACTGGTTATAGGATCAAGCCTCACGGGCAATTAGTATCAGTTAGCTTAACGCATTACTGCGCTTCCACACCTGACCTATCAACGTCCTGGTCTTGAACGACCCTTAAGGGGAATCGAGTTCCCAGGGAAGTCTCATCTTAAGGCGAGTTTCCCGCTTAGATGCTTTCAGCGGTTATCTCTTCCGAACATAGCTACCCGGCGATGCCACTGGCGTGACAACCGGTACACCAGAGGTTCGTCCACTCCGGTCCTCTCGTACTAGGAGCAGCCCCCTTCAAACTTCCAACGCCCACGGCAGATAGGGACCAAACTGTCTCACGACGTTTTAAACCCAGCTCACGTACCTCTTTAAATGGCGAACAGCCATACCCTTGGGACCGGCTACAGCCCCAGGATGAGATGAGCCGACATCGAGGTGCCAAACACCGCCGTCGATATGAACTCTTGGGCGGTATCAGCCTGTTATCCCCAGAGTACCTTTTATCCGTTGAGCGATGGCCCTTCCATACAGAACCACCGGATCACTATGACCTGCTTTCGCACCTGCTCGACTTGTCAGTCTCGCAGTTAAGCACGCTTTTGCCATTGCACTATCAGCACGATTTCCGACCGTACCTAGCGTACCTTCGTACTCCTCCGTTACACTTTGGGAGGAGACCGCCCCAGTCAAACTGCCTACCATGCACTGTCCCCGATCCGGATTACGGACCTAGGTTAGAACCTCAAACAAGCCAGGGTGGTATTTCAAGGACGGCTCCACAGAAACTAGCGTTCCTGCTTCAAAGCCTCCCACCTATCCTACACAGACCGGTTCAAAGTCCAATGCAAAGCTACAGTAAAGGTTCATGGGGTCTTTCCGTCTAGCCGCGGGTAGATTGCATCATCACAAACACTTCAACTTCGCTGAGTCTCGGGAGGAGACAGTGTGGCCATCGTTACGCCATTCGTGCAGGTCGGAACTTACCCGACAAGGAATTTCGCTACCTTAGGACCGTTATAGTTACGGCCGCCGTTTACCGGGACTTCAATCAAGAGCTTGCACCCCATCATTTAATCTTCCGGCACCGGGCAGGCGTCACACCCTATACGTCCACTTTCGTGTTTGCAGAGTGCTGTGTTTTTATTAAACAGTCGCAGCCACCAGTTTATTGCAACCCCTTCACCCTTCTGGCGCAGGCCAGTCAAGCTACAAGGGCGTACCTTATCCCGAAGTTACGGTACCAATTTGCCGAGTTCCTTCTCCCGAGTTCTCTCAAGCGCCTTAGAATACTCATCTCGCCCACCTGTGTCGGTTTGCGGTACGGTCTCGTATGACTGAAGCTTAGAGGCTTTTCTTGGAACCACTTCCAATTGCTTCGCGAACAAGTTCGCTCGCCCCACAGCCTTGAATTACGCGCCCGGATTTGCCTAAGCGCCTTCTCCACTGCAGGGACCGGGACTTCCAACACCCGGACAACCTTCCGCGATCCGTCCCCCCATCGCATCATACGACGGTGCAGGAATATTAACCTGCTTCCCATCAGCTACGCATCTCTGCCTCGCCTTAGGGGCCGACTCACCCTACGCCGATGAACGTTGCGTAGGAAACCTTGGGCTTACGGCGAGGGGGCCTTTCACCCCCTTTATCGCTACTCATGTCAGCATTCGCACTTCTGATACCTCCAGCATCCTTTACAAGACACCTTCACAGGCTTACAGAACGCTCTCCTACCATGCGAGCAAGCTCGCATCCGCAGCTTCGGTATATTGCTTAGCCCCGTTACATCTTCCGCGCAGGACGACTCGATCAGTGAGCTATTACGCTTTCTTTAAAGGGTGGCTGCTTCTAAGCCAACCTCCTGACTGTTTTAGCCTTCCCACTTCGTTTCCCACTTAGCAATATTTAGGGACCTTAGCTGGCGGTCTGGGTTGTTTCCCTCTTGACACCGGACGTTAGCACCCGATGTCTGTCTCCCGTGATTGCACTCTTCGGTATTCGGAGTTTGCTATGGCGAGGTAATCCGCAATGGACCCCTCAACCATGACAGTGCTCTACCCCCGAAGGTGATACACGAGGCACTACCTAAATAGTTTTCGGAGAGAACCAGCTATTTCCAAGTTTGTTTAGCCTTTCACCCCTATCCACAGCTCATCCCCTAACTTTTCAACGTTAGTGGGTTCGGTCCTCCAGTACGTGTTACCGCACCTTCAACCTGGCCATGGATAGATCACTTGGTTTCGGGTCTACACCCAGCGACTGGACGCCCTATTCGGACTCGCTTTCGCTACGCCTTCCCTATTCGGTTAAGCTCGCCACTGAATGTAAGTCGCTGACCCATTATACAAAAGGTACGCCGTCACCCCTTACGAGGCTCCGACTGTTTGTATGCATGCGGTTTCAGGATCTATTTCACTCCCCTCCCGGGGTTCTTTTCGCCTTTCCCTCACGGTACTGGTTCACTATCGGTCGATTACGAGTATTTAGCCTTGGAGGATGGTCCCCCCATCTTCAGACAGGATTTCACGTGTCCCGCCCTACTTTTCTCAAGCTTAGTTCCACACCAGGGTTTTCTCATACGGGGCTATCACCCACTATGGCCGGACTTTCCATTCCGTTCTGATAACACCGGTGCTAAATCTTGAAGGCTGGTCCCATTTCGCTCGCCACTACTTTGGGAATCTCGGTTGATTTCTTTTCCTGCAGCTACTTAGATGTTTCAGTTCGCCGCGTTCGCTTCGCTAGACCTATGGATTCAGTCTAGGATGACCTAAAAGGCCGGGTTTCCCCATTCGGACATTTGTGGATCAATGCTTATTTGCCAGCTCCCCACAACTTTTCGCAGGCTATCGCGTCCTTCATCGCCTGTAATCGCCAAGGCATCCACCACATGCACTTATTCGCTTGACCCTATAACGAGTGCGTCTCTCGACACATCCTTCATAGGTTGAGTATTCGCGTTGTGCCGTATTCCAAGTCATCTTTCGATCACTTTAAATACTGGTTGATACAATCACAACCCGTACAATTTCCACGCGCCATCTCTAACGCGCTTCCGTTGTACTACTTCTTCTTCCAAATTGTTAAAGAACAAATACTGCATGACATTGCTGTCATTCAAAAGCATTCACAGAACGCGTACTCACCACAGGGGGATTGACTACAGACGTAAAGCGCTTTTGACTGACATCGATGTGAGATCCAAGGTGTTGGTGGAGGCAGACGGGATCGAACCGACGACCCCCTGCTTGCAAAGCAGGTGCTCTCCCAGCTGAGCTATGCCCCCCAAATCAGTCTGATGCGGCGTTACAAAAAACCTTGCATACCGGTGTATGCCGCGGCTTTTTGTGCCTTGCCTCAGCCAGATTTCTTTCTACCAGACATCGGTGGAAAGAGTTGGTGGGTCTGGAAGGACTTGAACCTTCGACCCCCGCCTTATCAAGACGGTGCTCTAACCACCTGAGCTACAGACCCGACTTAGATCTACGCAGTCAACAACCGATAAGCGTGAGCACTCAACTTCCAGTGCATGCTCTAGAAAGGAGGTGATCCAGCCGCAGGTTCCCCTACGGCTACCTTGTTACGACTTCACCCCAGTCATGAATCCTGCCGTGGTAAGCGCCCTCCTTGCGGTTAGGCTACCTACTTCTGGCAAAACCCACTCCCATGGTGTGACGGGCGGTGTGTACAAGACCCGGGAACGTATTCACCGCGACATGCTGATCCGCGATTACTAGCGATTCCAGCTTCACGCAGTCGAGTTGCAGACTGCGATCCGGACTACGATCGGTTTTCTGGGGTTAGCTCCACCTCGCGGTTTGGCAGCCCTCTGTACCGACCATTGTATGACGTGTGAAGCCCTACCCATAAGGGCCATGAGGACTTGACGTCATCCCCACCTTCCTCCGGTTTGTCACCGGCAGTCTCCTTAGAGTGCTCTTGCGTAGCAACTAAGGACAAGGGTTGCGCTCGTTGCGGGACTTAACCCAACATCTCACGACACGAGCTGACGACAGCCATGCAGCACCTGTGTTACGGCTCTCTTTCGAGCACTCCCGCCTCTCAGCAGGATTCCGTACATGTCAAGGGTAGGTAAGGTTTTTCGCGTTGCATCGAATTAATCCACATCATCCACCGCTTGTGCGGGTCCCCGTCAATTCCTTTGAGTTTTAATCTTGCGACCGTACTCCCCAGGCGGTCAACTTCACGCGTTAGCTACGTTACTAAGGAAATGAATCCCCAACAACTAGTTGACATCGTTTAGGGCGTGGACTACCAGGGTATCTAATCCTGTTTGCTCCCCACGCTTTCGTGCATGAGCGTCAGTATTGGCCCAGGGGGCTGCCTTCGCCATCGGTATTCCTCCACATCTCTACGCATTTCACTGCTACACGTGGAATTCTACCCCCCTCTGCCATACTCTAGCCTTGCAGTCACGAATGCAGTTCCCAGGTTGAGCCCGGGGATTTCACATCCGTCTTACAAAACCGCCTGCGCACGCTTTACGCCCAGTAATTCCGATTAACGCTCGCACCCTACGTATTACCGCGGCTGCTGGCACGTAGTTAGCCGGTGCTTATTCTTCCGGTACCGTCATCCCCCCGAGGTATTAACCCAGAGGATTTCTTTCCGGACAAAAGTGCTTTACAACCCGAAGGCCTTCTTCACACACGCGGCATTGCTGGATCAGGCTTGCGCCCATTGTCCAAAATTCCCCACTGCTGCCTCCCGTAGGAGTCTGGGCCGTGTCTCAGTCCCAGTGTGGCTGGTCGTCCTCTCAGACCAGCTACAGATCGTCGCCTTGGTGAGCTTTTACCTCACCAACTAGCTAATCTGATATCGGCCGCTCTTGTAGCGCGAGGCCCAAAGGTCCCCCGCTTTCCTCCTCAGAGCGTATGCGGTATTAATCCGGCTTTCGCCGAGCTATCCCCCACTACAAGGTACGTTCCGATATGTTACTCACCCGTTCGCCACTCGCCACCAGGTGCAAGCACCCGTGCTGCCGTTCGACTTGCATGTGTAAGGCATGCCGCCAGCGTTCAATCTGAGCCAGGATCAAACTCTTCAGTTTAAACCTGTTACTGTTTTCGGTCTTTCGCGATACATCGCTAGAACCGGTCGCTCTCAAAGTATGCTGACAAGTTAATTTCTTAACTTACCTATTACTATGTGAGCCTCAATAAATTTAAAGCTTATCTGCCGAAGCAGACGCACCATTCATCGAGTGCCCACACTTATCGGTTGTTCAATTTTTAAAGATCAATCGCATCGAACTTCGCTTCGTCGCCGACTTACCGCGCCGTCGCTTCGTTTTCTGCGTCGCTGCATCAGCAGCAGAGAAGTGAGATTATGTCGCAGCCTCTCGTCGTCGTCAACAGTTTTTTTCGCCTTCATCGCTCGTCGCTCTCGCAACTCACCAGCCCCAAAACCGCCAACCACCGGGCTTTTCGGCCCGTCGCATCAACCTCGCCGCCGCTTTCGCTGCGTCGCCGTCGTTGCGAGAGACGAGATATTAATGACCTTCGCCCCATCGCGCAAGTCCTTTGTGAAACTATTTTGACGATGCCGCATTTTCTCGCGCTCCGGGCCGCGCAGTGGCAGGTCTCTATAGAAGAGGGAAAAAGCGCCGCCGCGCTTTCGCTGCCGTGCACATCTCCACACCGGCATCGCCGCCTTTGGGCACAATAGCGCGCATGAACACAGATCTGCCTCACGACGCCTCCGAGCAAGCACATCCCTTCGCCGCTCTGCTGCCCGACACGGTCATCTCTGCCGTCGAGCAACTGGGAAGCTATAGCGACGGTCGCCTGCTCGCGCTCAACAGTTACGAGAACCGCGTCTATCAGATAGGAATGGAAGACGGTCACCCACTGATCGCCAAGTTCTATCGCCCCGAGCGCTGGACCGATGACGCCATCCTCGAAGAACACGCATTCACGCAGTCTCTCGCGCACAACGAGATCCCTGTCGTCGCCCCACTGGAAATCAACGGCCGAACGCTGCACCACTTCAACGGCTTCCGCTTCGCCCTCTTCCCACGACGCGGCGGCCGCGCGCCCGAGCTTCAGGATCCGGACACGCTCAACTGGCTCGGCCGCTTTCTGGGGCGCATCCATGCACAGGGTGCCATCCAGCCGTTCCGCCATCGCCTCACACTGGACATCGATACCTATGGTCGGGCGGCGGTCGACTATCTGTGGACGAACGACTTCATCCCGGTCGACTTGCGCGACGCCTGGCGCAGCATCGCCGACCTTGCCCTTACCGGCATTGCGCGCGCATACGAACGAGCGGGGGATGTCCGGCAACTGCGCGTTCACGGCGACTGTCACGGCGGCAACGTGTTGTGGACCGACGCCGGGCCGCATTTCGTCGACTTCGACGACACTTGCATGGCCCCCGCGATGCAAGACCTCTGGATGCTGCTCTCCGGCACACGCGCCGAGATGACTGTCCAATTGGACGAAGTCCTCTCCGGTTACGAAGACTTCGCCGACTTCAATCCGCGAGAACTCCATCTGACGGAAGCATTGCGCACGTTGCGCCTGCTGCATTACAGCGCCTGGCTCGCGCGACGCTGGGACGACCCGGCGTTCCCCGCCGCCTTCCCCTGGTTCAACACACAGCGCTATTGGCAGGACCGTATCCTGGAACTACGCGAGCAGGTTGCGCTAATGGACGAACCGCCGCTCGCCTGGCGCTGAAAGCCTTTCGCCCGGGGGCGGTATGTCGACGACGCTACGCCAATCGGGGACGTCGGCCCCGAGCAAGCCAGGCGCCCCTTAGCCCTCTCACCACCATCGCCACATCGCGAACGCAAGCGCCGCCGCCACGCACCACTCGGCGGCGGACCCTGTCGTGACATGAAGCGGCGAGCGAAAGCGAGTCCGAAGAGGCCAGCACAGCGGCACACCGGAGGGCGTCAGCCAGTCCGCCAGCAAGTGCGACAGGTATCCGGCACACAGCGCGAGCATCCAGGGCGGCACGCGACCCCATCCGTAAAGACACGCGACGATCGCAAACGCCGGTAATAACAGGGAATGCGTCAGGCCGCGGTGCCCGAAGACATGGGATATCGCAAGCGACAGAGGCGCCACGCGCCGCCCCAGCATACTTTTCGGATGATCGATATCGGGCAGCAACGCGCCAACCAGCGTCAACGGCCATGCGTGAACGCTCGCGGCCCAACCGGTACGATGCATCAGCCAAGTCGCGCCGATACCGAATATGAGATGACTTCTGGCTTGCATGGAAAGATACGAGTCGACGCGCGAAGACATTCGAATCCGCACAAAAGGGGGCGAAGTCTACCACCGCATATCGAACGCGGCTCGCGCGCAGCCATCGGGCATCACCACATCAAAAACAAATCCGCAACGCCCTTTGCGCAGCACCGCGAGCACAGAGGCAAATACGACGCCAATACAACGCCAATACAACGCCAATACGACACGTTCGCCCGCCCTCGTCCCGCCTTTCGACATGATTCGATTGACGGCGTCATATGCGAACTTTACGATCCGCCCGACCGGTCCATAGCGTCGCGATTCCCCGTTCGTTCGCCGCGAGACGAGCCGAGGTCGACAAGCAAAAAATCCCGCAGGAGTTTTCGATGAAGAAGTTTCTGATGTTGGCCGCAGCGATTATGCCGCTCGCCGCGCATGCTACGAATCCGCTCGTCACGGATGACACGGGCACGCAGGATACGGGCAACTGGCAGTTGGAACTCAATAGCGAATGGATAACGCTGCCGACATCGCGACAGCAGCAATGGACCAACACACTGACCTATGGGGTACTGCCCGCGCTCGACGTGGCCATTCAGGCGCCCTACCAACGCAGCCGTCCGGACGGCGACGGCTGGACCAGTGGCTTCACCGACCTCCAGCTGCAGGCCAAATGGCGCTTTCTCGAAGGCGAGCAATGGAGTCTCGGCCTGAAACCATTCGTCACGCTCCCGACGGCAAGCCAGGATCGCGGCCTCGGCAACGGGCGCGCCACGACCGGCGCCAACCTGTTGATGCAATATACGCTCGATCGCTGGACGTTCCTCGCCAACGCCGGCTACACCTGGAACAACAACAGCACGGGCAACCGGCAGAGCCTGTGGAATGTATCAACGGCCATGCTTTTCAGCGTGACGGAGGAATTGCGGCTCGTCGGCGATATCGGCATGGCAACGAACCCCGACAGCACCACGCAGACCAAGCCCGCGTATGCGCTCGTCGGCGCCATTTACAGTCCGACGAAGGACCTCGATCTGGACGTCGGCTACAAGCGCGGCCTGAATCCCGCCTCCCTCACGCATTCGGTTCAGGCCGGGGTAACGATTCGCTGGTAAGCGTCGCCCGCCCTGTCGCCGGAAGTGGGAGCCAACGACAGGCCGGGACGTACGCAGCGCGTTGCGACCCGCGCGGGACGCGAGAAATACGCACACGACGCGCATGAATTTCGAGCACCCCTTAAATTTAATGTCATAAATTCTTGACACGATGCGCAGAATACCCGTATTATTCTTCTTCTCAGACGCGGGGTGGAGCAGTCTGGCAGCTCGTCGGGCTCATAACCCGAAGGTCACAGGTTCAAATCCTGTCCCCGCAACCAAATACGGAAAGCCCGTTGATCGCAAGGTCAACGGGCTTTTGTCATTCCCGGCGCCATTCGGTGTCCCTGATTACGCGCCGTTCGGTACACGTCACGAAGTCTCTCCCAGCATCTAGAATTCAGGAAGCGTCGTCGCGGCCTTTGACAGGGAGAATGAAATGAACGCGTCCCACCCCGTGACCGAGTGAGCAAAGGAAGGTGGATCCTCACGGGCCAACGGCATCGATGTGCCCAAAGTGGAAAATACGAAGTTTTCCAAAGCAACCGGAGGATCCGAGTGAATTGTACGGCAGTGGGTGTAGACATCGCGAAAAGTGTGTTCCAAGTGCATTACGTCGATCAGGAAACTGGCGAGATCGTGAACAAGCCGATCAAGCGGGCAAAGTTCCTTGAGCATTTTGCGAACCGAGCGCCGTGCCTGATCGGGATGGAAGCGTGCGGTGGTGCGCACCACTGGGCCCGGCAACTCGCGAAGCTGGGCCACGAGGTGAAGCTGATGCCGGGGGAGTTCGTAAAGGCTTTCAACATCAGGAACAAGAGCGATGCGGCTGATGCGAAGGCGATCTGGCTGGCCGTGCAGCAGCCGGGCAAGCCGGTCGCAGTAAAGACCGAAATGCAGCAAGCCATGCTGGGGCTGCACCGGATGAGACAGCAACTGATCAAATTTCGCACGATGCAGATTAATGCTCTGCGAGGGCTGCTAACGGAATACGGTGAAGTGATGGGCAAGAGTCGGGCGAAGCTCGATAAGGAAATACCCGCTGTGCTCGAACGGATTGCGGAGCGTTTGCCTGCCGTGCTGATCGATACGTTTCGCGCGCAGTGGAACGGACTGGAGAAGCTTGATGAGCAGATCGCTGAGATCGAGCGTCGGATGCGCGAGTGGAAGAAAGAGGATAAGGCGGTCAAGGCCATCAGCGAGATTCCCGGTGTTGGATTACTGACGGCAACAGCAGCTGTCGCGATGATGGGAGATGCGAAAGCGTTCAGTTCGGGACGAGAGTTTGCCGCGTGGGTTGGGATCGTGCCGAAGCAGACGGGTTCGGGCGGCAAGGTGAACTTGCATGGCATATCAAAGCGCGGCGACACATATCTGCGCACCCTGCTGATTCACGGTGCACGATCTGTGCTGACGCATGCGAAAGAGCCCGGTGAGTGGGTCGAACAAATCCAGAAGCGGCGGCCAAAAAATGTCGTAATCGTCGCGTTAGCCAACAAGATGGCGCGAACGATCTGGGCAGTTCTTGCCCATGACCGGCAGTACCAGAAGGGATACGTGAGCGTGAAACCCGTCTAAACGGGCAGCGCTTGCGTAGAGGATTAACGTTTAAACACAGGGTGAACGTCGAAAGGTTGCGCAGCAATCGAGTGTGATGACAAGCCAGGTAGGACCGGGACTCGCTAAACCTGAATGATGCCTCGAGCTTTGAGCTCGCCGGGAGAATGAGGTGCGAGTCAGCGAATTTCATAGGGGCCCGCAGCGACTGTACCGACTGCATCGAGGCCGGATATAGAGCTGCAGCCCATCCTGTCTATCAAAACACGCGAAAACTGTTGCAAACGGGACGCGTTCATATAGCGCATCATGTCCGACCACGACAAGGTATTCGCCGGTTCGATCCCGAAGTGTTACGACACGCTGATGGTGCCGCTGATCTTCGAGTCATACGCCGAAGAATACGCCGAAGACACGGCAAAACTGATCGCCGCGAGTTCGCCCGCCGCAGTGCTGGAGACGGCCGCCGGCAGCGGTGCCGTTACCCGCGCGCTCGCGCCCCGGCTCCCGGCGCATACGCGTTATGTCGTTACCGATCTCAACGCGCCGATGCTTGACTACGCCGCGAGCCGCCAACCTGCCGACGAACGCATCGAATGGCGGCAGGCCGACGCGCTTGCCATTTTCCCTTCGATGCGGCGTCCTTCGACCTCGTCGTCTGCCAATTCGGCGCCATGTTCTTCCCCGACCGAACGCAAGGCTTCGCACAGGCGCGTCGTGTGCTGAAGCCCGGTGGACGTTTCGTCTTCAGCGTCTGGGATCGCATCGAGGAAAACGAGTTTGCGGACGAAGTCGCTCGCGCCGTCGCCGCGTTGTTCCCCGACGATCCTCCGCAATTTCTCGCCCGCACGCCGCATGGCTATCACGACGTCGAGCGCATCCGTGAGGATCTGACGCGCGCCGGATTCTCCGACATCCACATCGAGACACACGCCAGAACAAGTCTTGCCGCTTCGGCGCGCGATGCGGCCATCGCATACTGTCACGGCACGCCGCTGCGCAATGGAATCGAAGCGCGCGATGCCGGGTCGTTGCCCGCAGCGACGCACAGCGCAACGCAAGCGATTGCGGCACGTCACGGCAACGGCCCAGTGAGCGGGAAAATACAGGCGCATGTCGTTGTGGCGGCAGGATAGCCAGGGTGCGTACGCCCTGACACAGTGGCCAGACAAAGCCCGGCAGACTTCAATGCAGATGCGAGATGCCGAATACCGAATGCAAACGGCGAACGCCGGACAGCGAATCCGGTAACCGCGCCCATGCTAGAGTCGCCCCATGCAGGTCCAGCGTCCCGCTCCCTGAACCTTCCGCTACTGCACCCGCTTATGTCCGCTTTCCCCGAAGGCAGCACCGCAGATTCGAACGCCCGCCAATACGACGCGCCCGGCACAGCGATCCTCCCGGCGAAAACCGCATTGATCGTCATGCATTACCAGACGGATATCCTCGCGTTGTTTCCGAGCGCCGCACCAGCGCTGCTGGCCAATACCCGTGCGCTATGCGACGCCGCCCGTCTCAGCGACATCGGCGTCTACTTCGTCAAATTTCACTTCAGCGCAGGTTATCCGGAGATCAGTCCGATGAACCGGAACGGACAGGGTGTCAAACGCCTCGGGCGCTTCGTCGACGACTGCATCTCGCCGGAACTCGGCCAACGGGCGGACGAGCCGCTCATTCTCGCTCACCGCGCCAGCGCATTCTTCGGCACGGATCTGGAGGTGCGGCTTTCCGGCAAAGGTATCGACACGCTCATCATGGCCGGCATTGCATCGACGGGCGTGATGCTTTCGACCGTGGCCTACGCGAGCGACGCCGACTATCGGCTATTCACCGTCAAGGATTGTTGCTACGACCCCGATCCGGTCGTTCACGATCGGCTGTTCGCGACGGCGTTCGACTCGCGCACAACGGTGCTCACGCTGGCCGACGCGTTGGCGCTAGTCGGCCGACGCGACACGCAGTGAGTCCTCGACGCCGGGCTCGCCCCTCCCTCTGAGACGGCAAAACCGCTGCTCCGTGACTTTCGTCCCCCATTGCTCGCCCTCGAATGCTTCCGCGAGGCGGAAGCCGAACGATTCGTACAGGTGGCGTGCCGCATCGAGTCCTTTGAACGTCCAGAGGTACGTCTCATGAAACCGCGCATCGACGAACGCCATGGCGTTGGACATGAGACGTCGCCCGACGCCCGTGCCGCGCAACACGTCATCGACGATGAACCATCGCAGATGAGCGACTCCCGTCTCGAGATTCCCGTCGATGGCCAGCGACGCGAGGGTGCGATCGTTCTCGACGTAAAGCCATAACGCCTTGCCCTCGGCCGGCAAAGCACCGGCAAATTCCGCCAGCCCCATGGCAACCTTTTTCTCGAAGAACGCACCGAAGCCCCAGTGCTGCGCGTAGTAGCGCGCATGAAGACTCGCGATGTCCCCGATACAGCCGGGCCGATAGCCCTGCGTGATCTGCGACGCGATCTGCGCATCGGTATCGCGCTTCGAAGCGTTGTCCTGCGCGAGCGCGTCCGCATATAACGCCAGGGAACGGACCAACGCCGCCTGATCGGCGGGCACGATGCGCCGCAACGCGCTGGACACCTGATCCGTGGCGTAACGGTCGATCTTTTGGCGCAGCTTTTGTCCCTCCTCGGTCAGATAAAGCTCGGAGGCGCGGGCATCGTCGTTCGCTGTCACGCGCCGCACGAGCCCGCTGGCTTCGAGCTTCGCGATCTGGCGGCTCGTATTGGATTTATCGAGACGCAGGATATGGCCGAGGTCCTTGGCACCGATGCCGGGCGCGGCGCCGATTTCGATGATGGCGTGCACGGCGGACGGCGCAAGATCGCTATCGGCCAACGTGGTACGCATGAAGCCGAGTTCGCGCACCAACCGGCGGGAGAAGTCGCGGAGTTCCAGAATCTCTGCGTCACGGGGCTTACCGGGGATGTCGACAAAATCCATAGGTCATCTCACAGGAGGTGTACCGGTCACGCGGAGAGCGAAGACTGCACGCGTCGGCCAGCCGGGTATCAGTTGCGACACAAAATGCTAGTTGCGGCACGCAACCAATATAGTTGCGATTCGCAACTTAGGCAAGCACCGCGTTGCCTCGTCATTGCCCCGGTCACTCCACAGGAAACCGTTCGATCACCTCACGAACCGCCGTCAATACGGGCTCGACCTGCTCGTCGGTCATCGAACTGAGCCCGAGACGAAGCGCATGCGGCGCGTGGCGTGTCGTGGCATACGCCTGCGCCTTCGACACGGCGATACCACTTGCGGCAAGGGCAGATGCCACCCGATCCATGCGCAGGCCTTCCGGTAGGGGCAACCACAGAAACAACGACGAGGGATGCGCCACCACCTCCATACCGCGCAACACCTTCCGCGCGACGGCCTGGCGCCGTTTCGCGCTCTCGCGCTGGCGCTCCTCCTGACGCACGATGTCCCCGCCCGCCATCCATCGCGTGGCGATGGCCGTCACCAGGCTCGGCAGACTCCAGTACGTCGCGCGAATCACCCGCATGAGCGCCCCTGCGTGGCTCGCCGGCGTCACGACATGGCCGAACCGCAGCCCCGTCGCCACACTCTTCGAAATGCTCGCCACGTGAAATGTCCGCTCCGGCGCGAGTGTCACGACCGATGCCGGCGCATCGTCCACCAGATAGGCATACGTTGCGTCTTCGACGATCAGGCAGTCGTAGCGACGTGCGATATCTACCAGACGCCGACGCTGCGCCTCGTTCAACACCCCGCCGAGCGGATTGTGCAAGGTCGGCATCGTGTAGATCGCGCGCACCGCGTGATGACGACACGTCGCTTCCAGGGCATCGAGATCCGGGACGCCCTCTGCGAAGGGCACCGGCTTTAACGTCAGTCCCGCGAGCGACGCCGTCATTCGGAAGCCGGGATACGTCAACGCGTCGACGGCCACCGCATCGCCGGGGCGCAGCGCCGCTCGGACCACGACATCGAGTCCCTGTTGCGCGCCGCCCACGAGGAAAACGCGCTCGCCGGGCACGTCGATTCCCCGCGTGTCGCGCAAGTACGCCGCGACGATCTCGCGCTCGTGCCGGCGCCCGCCGGGCGGCTGCTGATGCAGCAACGCACTGAGATCGCCCGCCGTCGTGAGTTCGCGCAACGTCGAGCGCAGCAGTTCGCTGCGATCGGGCCACGACGGATGGTTGAACGACAGGTCCACCGCACTGGAACTCAGCCGCGCCTCGTCGTCGACGTCCCACTCGCGCTGCATCGGACGGTCGCGCACGAACGTCCCCCGCCCGGTTTCCCCGACGACCAGTCCGAGATCGCGCAGCTTCGCGTAGACCTTCGTGGCCGAGGCGACGGCGATGCCATATTGCGCCGCGAGCTTGCGGTGTGTCGGCAGCGCCATGCCCGGCGGGAACGCACCGCTGCGAATGTCGTCGGACAAACGCGCGACGAGCGCGGCCACAGGCGACGTGGAGGAGGCTGACGAGGTGGGCGACATCGACGAAAGGGGCGAAGGGACGAAGGGACGAAAGAACTGTACCTAGGACAATTTCTTGATTGTCCGATTCTAGGCGACGACACTGAGCGGAGCAAATAACCACCGAGGCCTGCCATGTCCGCCACCCCACTCCCGGTCCTGAACTACCTGCGAAGCCAGCTCGACGGCACACTGCGCGGCGACGAGACGATCCACATGCGTTACCCGACGGCAATCTCGCGATTCCTGGGCTTTCGCATCGTGGAGATCGGTGAAGCATCGGCGGTCATCGAATTGCACGCACGCACCGACCTCCACGGCAACCAGCAGGGCACCGTGCACGGCGGCCTGCTCTGCGAGCTTGCAGATGCCGCCATCGGCACCGCACATTCCACGCTCATGGTCGAGGGCGAAACCTTCACCAGCATCGACCTGAAGGCCACGTTCCTGCGTCCCGTGTGGGAATCGCGTCTGCTCGCGCACGCATGGGCAACGCACCGCGGGCGCACCGTCTCCCACTATCAATGCGACATCGAGCGCGACGACGGCAAAGTCGTTGCACGCGTGGACAGCGCCGTCATGACCTTGCGCGGCGACCACGCCAAGGGCCGATAAGCCACCATGCCCGGCGACCTTGCGATCGACGGGCCATGACGTTGACCTTCCGGTCGGACGCCGACTCAGAACGGCGCAGTCAATGTCAGGCGCAAACCCTGTTGCAAGCCGCCCATGCCCGTCGGCACGCTGTCGTCCAGGCCGAACAAGAACCCCCCGGTACGCAGCTTCGTGCCGGCACCGACCTGCACACGGTCGCTGCCGTACGGGCTGCCCGGCACGAAATACACCGGTCCGCTCGCCGCGATATCGGCATACGCCAGCCCGGCGAGGCTCTGTCCGTTGAAGTCGTGCTGCAACTCAACGCGGAGGTAGGGAGAGAACGTGCCGAGGCGTGTCGCCTTCGCAAAGCCCGCGCGCACGCCCAGGGTTCCGGAAAGCGTGTTCACGTTCTGCTTGAAGTACGTGAGCGCGTTGAGTCCCGCGCCGGTCTCGCTGTACTGATCGAGTGTGGAGCGTGAGGCCGTCAGGCGTCCGTAGGGCGAGAACAGCCAGTCGTCTGTGCGGTATTCGTAACCGGCGGACAACGAACCGAAGCACTGCTGGCCGTTGCGCTTGCCGCGCGCGAAGTCGTTCGCGTCGGTTACCCAGCGGCGCGAATCGAAACCGAGCGTACCGAAGCCTGCGACGGCAAGGGTCAGATACCTCCGAGCAAGTCGTGGGAATCGAGAATCGCGTACGCGATTTCGGGACGCGCATCGAGGCAGCGCCGGATGGCGGCGGGAATCGCGGAGCGGGTCTTCCGGCAGAGTCCCGGCTGTGCGTCGAGTTGGATGATGATGCCGCGCAGCGTTTTGACTTCGTTCGGGCCGGGCGAAATTCGCAACCGGATGCCGAGTTGCGCGTGCATCAGGCCGATGACGCGATTCAGGTCGGCGTAACTGGAAATCGCTTCGATCCGTGCAATCAGCCGCTTCTCCTCCGTCTGCGTGAGCCTCAGGATGCGGCGGTCGCCATGCGGATCCTGCATGAGACTTTCCCGCTCGCAAGTGCAGGCACCGGGCGGGCATTCCGTACGGATGACAATCTGGATCTCGGCGGCCATGACGAGAACAGCGATGGAGTTGGAGGTCGTTTGGGAGGAGCGCACAGGTGCTCACACAGGCGGTCATTGTCGCCCCGGGCAGTATCGCCTGAGCGACGCCGCCGTTCCATTAGGGATTTCAACCGAGGCCGGCGGCCGCCCCCGGCGCCTGAGCCAACGCAAACGGGACCCGCGCGCCGGGCGTTATACTCTCGCGCTCTTAACGCCTTTGCTTCCCCCGAGGAACATGCCAGATGAGCACACTGCCCCCTTGCCCGAAATGCCATTCCGAATTCACGTATGAAGACGCCGGCATGTACATTTGCCCGGAATGCGGCAACGAATGGTCGGCGCAGGCCGAAGCGTCCGCCGAGCCGGCCGCGCGTGTCTACCGCGATTCGACCGGTGCGATCCTGCAAAACGGCGACACCGTCACCGTCATCAAGGACCTGAAACTCAAAGGCGGCGGCGGCACGATCAAGATGGGCACCAAGGTAAAGAACATCCGCCTCGTCGACAGCGACCACGACATCGATTGCAAGATCGACGGTTTCGGCGCCATGAGCCTGAAGACGGAGTTCGTCAGGAAGGTGTGATCCGGTCTGTCCCGTCGCGGGACGTTTCCCCCGATTCCTCCCACTTTGCGCAAGAAACGCTTTCCGTTTCGCGCGTTTATCGAATGGCGGCCGGTCCCTACACTGTCACGCATGCAGTGAGACGGGAGGAGACGCCCGCCAACAAGGAAAAACCGGCGCACATCGGTGCGCCGGCGCACATCGGTGCGCCGGCTTCCGTGAAGCCCCCCAACCGTCTCCAGCAGGTGCGTGCTCACCCACGCCCTATCCACACCCGACGGCCATGAAAAAGAAGATTGCTTTAGCGGCGTTTCTCGCAGTGCCCGGATCGTTTGCGATCCTGGCGCTCGCCTGTCTGCACCCCGTTCTGCGCCGCGAACTGGCGCGCGCCGCCGGTCTCGAGCCCGTCTTTGCCAACGTCTCGCGCCAGGTCGTGCTGCTCGCCCTCGTCTATCACCTGAACCTGCATCATCGCCATCGTGAACATGCCCTGCGCGCCTGCCTCGCGGGCGGCGGCACGGACTGCGACGCCTTCGCGCAGTAAGCACGCGGCACGTTCATCGCGGTCATCACGCCTATCACGCCCATCACGCCCGAATGGCGAACCCGTCGACGTAAGCCCGCAGATCCGCGGCGCTCGCGGTGTTCCAGATCCTGCCGTCGCACAACGTTTCACTCCCGGGCGGCGGTGCGACCGGCACGCCCTCGGCCCGCGCCGCCGCCTCGAACAATGCCGTGTGATTGACCGCGGCCGCCGTGTGCGCAGCCTGCGCGAGCGCGTCGTCCCCGACCATCCCCCAACGACGATACTGCGAGATGAACCACATGCCGTCGGCGGGATGCGGGTAATTCACCGCACCGTCGTCGAAGAAGCTCACCGGCAGCAATGCATGCCGCCCCCGCAAGCGCCCGAAATCGCCCAGCAATCGCGCCGCGATGAGATCGCGCGGCGCACCGACCCATGCCGGTTCGGCCAGCCAGCCAGCCGCCTCCGCCCGGTGCCCCGGCATGTCGAGCCAGCGGCAGGCGCTCAGCAGGGTGCGCACCAACGCCAGCGCCGTCTTCGGATAACGCAGGACGAAATCCCGCCGGCAAGCCAGCACCTTCTCCGGATGGTTCGGCCAGATGTCGCTGGACACCGCGACCGTGCGTCCGAGTCCGCGTGCCTGCGCAACGGCATGCCACGGCTCACCGCAGCAAAAGCCGTCGAGCCCGCCCTCCTCCATCGCCGCCACCATGTGGGCGGGCGGAATCACAATGCTGGTAATGTCCGTGAGCGGGTCGATGCCCTGCGCCGCAAACCAGTAGTTCATGAACATCGCGTGCGTGCCCGTGGGGAAGGTCTGCGCGAAGACCGGTCTACGACCGAGCGAGGCCAGGGCAGCGCGCAGGTCTGCGGTATCGGCCAGCGCGCCGGCCAGCGACGGCGTCACCGTCACCGCCTGTCCGTTGCGATTCAGCACCATGAGCACCGCCATGTCCTCGCGTGGGCCGCCGATCCCCAGCTGCACGCCATAGACCAGCCCGTAGAGGGAATGCGCCGCGTCGAGTTCGCCGGTGAGCAGCTTGTCGCGAATGGCCGCCCACGACGACTCCCGGCTCAGCTCCAGCGTGAGGCCATGCTCGTGCCCAAGCTCCAGACGCTTCGCCACGACCAGTGGCGCCGCGTCCGATAGCGCGACGAACCCCACGCGCAAGTGACGCTTCTCCGGCGCCTCATACGCCTCATGCGTCTCGTGCGCCTCGTGCAACATACGCTCCGGCAACGGCGCGCCGGAAGCCAACCATGATGACGTCGACATGAGCAGTGTCTATCCCAGTAATTCGGCAATCGAGACGAGCTGACGCGCCACCTCGACGAGCTTCTCGCCCTGATCCATCGCCCGCTTGCGCAGAATGGCATACGCCTCCTGCTCGGAAATCCTGCGCCGGTCCATGAGCAGCCGCTTCGCACGGTCGATCAGCTTGCGGTCGGCCAGTTCGCTCTCGGCCTTCGCCAGCCGGGCCCGCAGTTTCTCCTCGTGGGCGAAACGCGCCAGCGCGACTTCGAGAATCGGTGCGAGCCGGTCGGCTGCCAGCCCTTCGACAGAGTACGCCGTCACGCCCGCATCCACGGCCGCGCGAATGAGCGACTGATTACCGTCGGCAGAGAACATCAGCACCGGGCGCGGCGCCGCCGCGTTCATGACCGCCAGTTGCTCCAGCGTGTCTCGCGACGGCGATTCGGTATCGATGATGACCACATCGGGCCGCTCGCTCTCGACCACACGCGGCAAGGCCTGCGGTTTGGCGACTTCGGCGAGCATCTCGCAGCCCAGACGCGCGAGCGCCGCGCGCAATTCGCCGATCGGTTTGTCGGTGTCCGTGACGAGGAGCACGCGCAGCACGCCCGAAGCGTGAGCCGGACGCGATGCGCCCGCCGCGGCGGGCGTGGCCATAACAGGCTCGGCGGCGACCGGTGTCGCCGAAGCCGTTGTCTTGCGGGAAGGAGCGGCCGGTGGATCGATCTCCCCGGCATCCGGTGTTTTCGGCAAGTTTGGTGAGGGCCGACACAGTCGGCCAGTCGGTGAAGAATCCGTTCTCGAAGCGCCTGGCGCTCAGTATAGGCACTGAATAGGTACTGCCGATACAACGCGTCAGGCCGCCCGCGCGATGACATCCTCGCGTTGTTGTCGCGTCGTTGCAGCGTCCATCGCCGCTTCAGCGACCGCGCCGCCCACGAGGAGGATGGCAGGACTGGCGAAGCCGCCCGCCCGCACATCGGCGGCCAGCCGGCCCAGCGACGTCACCATGCGGCGTTCCTGCGGCGTGCCCGCCCACTGGACAATGCCCGCCGGCGTGTGGGCATCGAGATGCGCGAGCAGCGCAGCGCTCAGTGCCTCGACCCGATGCAGTCCCATGTAGATCGCCAGCGTGGTACCGGTCGCGGCGAGCGCCGCCCAGTTCGGCGCACTGCCGTCCTGCCGGTGCGCGGTGACGAAGGTCACGCCCGCACAATGATCGCGATGCGTCAGCGACATGCCGAGGCCGGCCGCCGCCGCAAAGGCTGCCGACACGCCGTTGACGATCTCCACCGGCACGCCCGCGCGCCGCAGTGCCGTCATCTCCTCGCCCGCCCGGCCGAACATCAGTGCGTCGCCGCCCTTGACCCGCACCACATGCGCGCCGCATTTCGCGAACCGGCACATCATTCGTTCGATGAAAGCCTGCGGCGTGGAACGGCACCCGCCGCGCTTGCCCACGGCAATCACGCGTGCCTGCGGCGCGAGCGTGGCGATCTCCGGATTCGCCAGATCGTCGATGAGCAGCACATCGGCCTCGCCGAGCACGCGCGCCGCGCGTAACGTGAGCAGATCGAGTGCGCCGGGGCCGGCACTGAGCAGCGTGACTTTGCCTTGCTTCATGATCGTTCTCCCTTGATTCCTCAATGCTTCCGGTGTCGCCCATGCCGGTCATGCCGCGCCTGTCACTGCCGGCGTCGCCGCACTCGTTTGTGCAGCCATCGCCATCGCGTTGCACATGCGCTGCAACTCCGGCACGCACGAGCCGCACACCGTGCCGCAGCCAAGCGTCGCCTTGAGTTGCGCGACGTCCGCGCCCGCCGCGATAGCTGCGTCGATGCTCGATGCCGCCACCGCCTTGCACTGGCACACCGTCCGGTCGCGCGGCGCGGCCGGGCCGCTATCGGCCACGAAGACCGCGTGGCGCGCGCGCGTCCACGGCAACGCTGCGCTCACCCGCGCCAGCAGCGACATCGATCCCGCCACATCCGCTTCGCTGCCCGCGACCAGCACACCGTCGATGAGCGCCCCGCGCCAGGCCACGCGCTTGGTCGTCGCCCGACGCGCATCGCGGTACTCCAGCAGCGACGCATCGCGCGGCAGCGCCAACGCCGTATGCAACCGTTCGAGCCAGTGGGCATCGGCTTCGACGTCGGCGGCCGTCACGACGATACGGTCGTCGCCCTCCAGACGTACCGCCGCGAACCTGCGCCCGGCAAGCAGCGGCTGCACCGCGGCGTGCAAGGCAAGCGCATCGCCGCGTCGCACTGCCGCCACGCGCCAGGGCAGTGTGAGCGGATCGACCCGCACCGCCGCGTGCTTCAGCTCCGGCTGTCTCGAATACGGATCGACGGCATTCGTCGTGGTGTCGTTCACGCCACCGCCGCCGAGAAACTGGCCGCTCCAATGCATCGGGACGAAGACCGTGCCCGACGCGACCTCGTCGTTCACCGTCAGCGTCAGCACGCGCTCCGCGCGCCGGCTCGACAACCGCACGAGGTCCCCCGCGCGCAGACCACGACGCGCCGCGTCCGCCGGGTGCATCGTCACGGCCGGCTCCGGTGCGTGCTCGAACAACTGTCCTACGCGGCCCGTGCGGCTCATGCCATGCCACTGATCGCGCAGGCGCCCGGTAATCAGACGCAGCGGATGCCGCGCACTGATCGGCTCGGCGACCGGCTGGTAATCGAAGGCGTGGAATTTGGCGCGGCCGTGCGCGGTAGCGAACACACCATCCTCATAACGACGGGCGGCGCCGTGTGCCGCCCCCGCCGGGAATGGCCACTGCTGCGGCCCGCTCGCGTCGAGCAACGCATAGTCGATGCCGCCGATATCGAGATCGCGGCCGAGCGTGAGCGAGCGATGCTCGTCGAAGATCGCCTCGATGGACGTAAACGCGAACGGCTCGGGCGGCACACCTAGCTTCGGCGCAAGACGCCGCGCCACTTCGCCGGCGATCCACCAGTCCGCGCGCGCGTCGCCCGGGGGCGCGAGCGCCGCACGCACGCGCGAAATCCGCCGCTCCGAATTCGTGACCGTGCCCGCCTTCTCACCCCAGCTGGCAGCGGGCAGCAGCACGTCGGCGTACGGCACCGTGTCCGTCTGGTGAAACGCTTCCTGCACGACAACGAACTCCGCGTTCGCGAGCGCCTCGCGCACCCGCGCGCTGTCGGGCATCGAGTGGACCGGGTTCGTGCACACGATCCAGATGGCCTTGACGCGTGCGTCGCGCACGGCATCGAACATTTCCACGGCCGGCAGGCCGGGCGTGTCCGAGAGTCCCTGCACGCCCCAAAGCTGCTCGACCTGTGCACGGTGCGCCGCGTTGCCGATTTCGCGATGTGCGGCGAGCATGGTGGCAAGACCGCCGACCTCGCGTCCGCCCATGGCGTTCGGTTGCCCGGTGAGCGAGAACGGTCCCGCGCCGGCACGTCCGATTTGCCCCGTCGCCAGATGCAGATGGATGAGTGCGAGGTTCTTCTGCGTGCCATGGCTCGACTGGTTCAGCCCCATGCAGTAGAGCGACAGCGCCGCCGGACTCTCGCCGAACCAGTCGGCGGCCTGCCGTAACGCAGACTCCTCGATACCGCAAATGTCCGCAACGAGTTGGGGCGGGTAGGCGCGCAGTGTCTGCTTGAGCGCGTCGAATCCCTCGGTGTGAGCATCGATGTAGCGACGGTCGATGCGCCCTTCCCAGATCAGGTGATGCAGCATGCCGTGAAACAGCGCGACATCGGTGCCCGGCACGATAGGCAGATGCAGGTCGGCCATCGCGGCGGTATCGGTACGGCGCGGATCGATCACGATCCAGCGAATCGACGGATCGGCCGCCCTGGCCGCCTCCAGACGGCGGAACAGCACCGGATGCGCATACGCCATATTGCTGCCCGCGAAGATCACCGTGCGGGCGGCTTCGAGATCTTCGTAGCACGTGGGCGGGCCGTCCGCGCCGAACGCCATCTTGTACGCGCTCACCGCGCTCGACATGCACAGGCGGGAGTTGGTATCGATGTTGTTGGTGCGCACCAGCCCTTTGGCGAGCTTGTTGAAGACGTAGTAGTCCTCGGTGAGCAACTGACCCGATACGTAAAACGCCACCGCGTCGGGCCCATGGCGGCGGATGACCTCGGCAAAGCGCGACGCCACGGTGTCGAGAGCGGCGTCCCACGTCGCGGGCGTGCGCCCGGCATCTCGCGAGACGCGTATCTCGGGCGTCAGCACACGACCGGCAAGCGACTGCGCGGTGAGCGGCAAGGTCATGCCCTTGCTGCACAGCCGCCCGTAATTCGCCGGATGCGCCGGGTCGCCCCGCACACCGACGATGCGCTCGCCGTCGCTCTCGACGAGCATGCCGCAACCGACGCCGCAGTAACAGCAGGTGGTTTGCGTGATGGTTGTCATGGGCAGGCTCCGGCCGGATTCGATCGGCTGACGCCAGTCAGGCAGTCACGCCGCCGAGCGTCTCGGCGGCACCGCTGCCCGTCGTCTCGTCGAACGACAGGTACACCTCACCGGCGTCGATCCGCACCGGAAAGCGCCGCGCGCAGCCGATATCCGGCGCACACGCTTCGCCCGTCGTCAGACCGATGTTCCAGGCGTGCAGCGGACACGTCACCTTCTCGCCGTGCACAATGCCTTGCGAGAGCGCGCCGCCCTTGTGCGGGCACCTGTCGCGTAACGCGAAGACGCTGTCGCTCTCGGTGCGAAACAGGGCGATGTCGCCGCCCGCATGCGTCAGCACGCGCGTGCCCAGACGCGGAATCGCATTCACGGCGCACACATGCAGCCAGATCGGTTGGGTTGGGGCCATGACGGTCTCCTCAGGCAGTCGTGATTTCGGCAGCCGGCGCACTCGCCACCGTAAGCGGGCGGTACTCGTTGGCCTGCGTGCCGTCGATGCGCGCCTGCCACGGGTCGGGCAGGCCATCGAGCGAGAACAGCAGGCGCTCGTACAGCGCACGGCGATTCGCCGCATCGCTCACCACCTTCTGCTTCACGTAGTCAAGGCCCACACGGTCGATGTAGTGCACGGTACGGTCGAGGTAGTAGGCCTCCTCGCGATACAACTGGAGGAATGCGCCCGTGTATTCCTTGACCTCCTCTGCCGTCTTCACCTTGACGAGGAACTGCGCCACTTCGGTCTTGATGCCGCCGTTGCCGCCGACGTACAACTCCCAGCCCGATTCGACCGCGATGACGCCGACATCCTTGATGCCGGCTTCGGCGCAGTTGCGCGGGCAACCCGACACCGCCAGCTTCACCTTGTGCGGCGACCACATGTTCGCGAGCATGGTCTCCAGGTCGATGCCCATCTGCGTGCTGTTCTGCGTGCCGAAGCGGCAGAACTCGCTGCCCACACACGTCTTCACCGTACGGATCGATTTGCCGTAAGCGTGACCGGACGGCATGCCCAGATCGCGCCAGACGTTCACGAGGTCCTCCTTCTTCACCCCGAGCAAGTCGATACGCTGACCGCCCGTGACCTTGACCATCGGAATCCGGTACTTGTCGGCCACATCCGCGATACGGCGCAGTTCGCTCGCATTCGTCACGCCGCCCTTCATCTGCGGAATGACGGAGAACGTGTTGTCCTTCTGGATGTTGGCGTGCACGCGTTCGTTGACGAAGCGGCTTTGCGGGTCGTCAACGGCCTCCTTCGGCCACGTGCTGAGCATGTAGTAATTGAGTGCCGGACGGCACGTCGCACAGCCGTTCGGCGTGCGCCATTCGAGGAAGTCGAAAGCGGCACGGTGCGTAGTCAGGCGGTGCTCGCGCACGGCGCGGCGCACGTCGGCATGCGACAGGCCGGTGCAGCCGCACACGGCCTTCTCTTTCGGCGCCGCATCGTAAGTCGAACCGAGCGTGCTCATCAGAATCTGTTCGCACAGGCCGGCGCACGAACCGCACGAGCTGGCAGCCTTGGTGTGCTTCTTCACCTCGTCGAGCGTGAACAGGCCCTTCCCGGTGATCGCCTTGACGATGGTGCCCTTGCACACGCCGTTGCAGCCGCAGACTTCGTCGGTATCGGCCATGGCGGATGCGCGGTTCTGCCCCTGCGTGCCGACGTCGCCCACGCTCGACTCGCCGAACATGATGCGCTCACGCAGTTCGCCCAGCGTGCGCCCTTCTCGCAGCAGCTTGAAGTACCACGCGCCATCGGCCGTATCGCCATACAGGCAAGCGCCGACGAGCTTGTCGTCGCGAATCACAAGCTTCTTGTAGACGCCGCTGGCCGGGTCCGAGAGCACGATCTCCTCGGTGCCTTCGCCGCCGAGAAAGTCGCCTGCGGAAAACAGGTCGATGCCGGTGACCTTGAGCTTCGTCGAGAGCACCGAACCTCGATAGCTGCCGATGCCCATGAGCGCGAGGTGGTTCGCGCACACCCTGGCCTGCTCGAAGAGCGGCGCGACGAGACCGTATGCCACACCGCGATGGCTTACGCACTCGCCCACGGCGTAGATGCGCGGGTCGTAGGTTTGCAGCGTGTCGGACACGACGATGCCGCGCGCGCAGTGCAGGCCGGCGGCTTCGGCGAGCGCGGTGTTCGGGCGGATGCCGGCCGCCATCACCACGAGATCCGCCGCGATTTCCTCGCCGTTACCGAACTTCACGGCACGCGCGCGGCCGTGTTCGTCGCCGAGAATCTCCGAGGTCTGATGCGACAACCGGAAGGCCAGTCCGCGCGCTTCGAGCGACTGTTGCAGCAGCTTGCCCGCGGTGCAGTCGAGCTGACGTTCGAGCAGCGTGGACGCCAGATGCACGACGGTGACATCCATGCCGCGCAGCTTCAGGCCGTTGGCCGCTTCCAGCCCGAGCAGTCCGCCGCCGATCACCACCGCGTGACGCTTGACCTTCGCCGTCTCGATCATGATCTCGGTGTCGCGAATGTCGCGATAGCTGATGACACCGTCGAGATCCCGGCCCGGCACCGGGAGGATGAACGGAGTGGAACCGGTGGCGATGAGCAGACGGTCGTACGGCGCTTCGGTGCCGTCGGCACAACGCACGACGCGGCGCGGGCGGTCGATCTGCGTGACCTCCTTGCCCAGATGCAGCGTGATGCCCTTTTGCGCGTACCAATCGAGCGGATTGAGCACGATGTCCTTGAAGGACTGCTCGCCCGCGAGCACCGGCGAGAGCAGGATGCGGTTGTAGTTCGGGTGCGGCTCCGCGCCGAATACGGTGATGTCGTATTGGTCCGGCGCGATCTCAAGCAACTCTTCGAGCGTGCGGATGCCGGCCATGCCGTTGCCGATGACGACCAGACGAGGTTTGCCCATGCTGTCTTCTCCTGTTGCACCGCCCGAATCGCGCGCGGCGCCCGAAAAACAAAACGGCGTCCGTCCATGCCGAAGCACGGAGGGACGCCGTTGTCCTGAGGGTGCGTTGCGGGCGCTCCCGCCCGACGCCGCACCTGAATTCGTTGCCGGCGACGCCTTTGCCGCTGGCGTTATTGCTAACGCAACAAGCGTGCCAGGCAGGGCATTACCCCGGGCAAGGCGTTGCCGGACAAGGAGAAGACGGAAATTTGTCTATGGGAATCGTCCGAGAGTGGAACGAAATCTGCCGCACCGCACCAGTGCACGACGTGACGCCATCGCGCCACGCGCACCATCATGAGGCCTGCATCAGGGCGCGCCCGATGATGAGTTGCTGAATCTGCGTGGTGCCTTCATACAGCCGCAGCAGACGCACGTCGCGATAAAAGCGCTCGACCTTGTACTCGTTGATGTAGCCCGCGCCGCCGTGCACCTGCACGCCACGGTCGGCCACGCGCCCGGCCATCTCCGTACAGAAGAGCTTCGCACAGGAAGCGCGCATGCTGACGTCGGCATCGCGCGTGCCCGCGGGCTTCGCGTCGTAGCGCGCGGCGCAGTCCTGCACCATCGACCATCCGGCATAGAGTTCGGCCTGACTGTCGGCGAGCATCGCCTGCACCAGCTGAAAGTCGCCGATGCGCTGGCCGAACTGCTTGCGCTCGCGCGCGTACGCCACCGACTCGTCGAGAATGCGCTGCGCCATGCCGCACGCGAGCGCCGCCACGTGCAGACGCCCGCGGTCGAGCACCTTCATGGCCGTCTTGAAGCCTTGGCCTGCCACGCCGCCGATCACGTTCGCCGCCGGCACGCGCGCGCCTTGCAGCACGACGTCGCAAGTCCTGGTGCCGCGTTGCCCCATCTTCCGGTCCGGTTTTCCCAGCGACAGGCCCGGCGTGTCGGCCGGCACGATGAACGCGGAGATGCCCCCCGCGCCCTCGCCTCCGGTGCGCGCCATCAACGTGAACGCCCCGGCGCGCGGCGCGTTGGTGATGAAACGCTTCACGCCGTCGATGACATAGGTGTCGCCGTCGAGCACGGCCCGCGTCTTGAGCGCGGCGGGGTCGGACCCGGCATCGGGCTCCGTGAGCGCGAAGGACATGATCAGTTCGCCGCTCGCCACGCGCGGCAGCAGATCGCGTTTCTGCGCGTCGGTGCCGTCCATCAGAATGCCCTGCGAGCCGATTCCCACGTTCGTGCCGAACACCGAGCGAAACGCCAGCGACGTCTGCCCGAACTCGTAGGCCACGCGCACTTCCTGAGCCATCGACAGGCCGATGCCGCCGAACGCTTCGGGAATCGACAGACCGAACAATCCCATTTCCTTCATGTCGTCGACGATGGCGGCGGGCACGTCGTCGTTCGCTTCCACGTCGTCCTCGGCGGGCACCAGCCGCTCGCGGATAAAGCGTTGCACGGCGGCGAGCAGCAATTCGAACGATTCGCGATCCAGTCCCTTCGATGTCATCGGGCGTCCCTTGAAATATGTCGTAACACTTGTCTGCCAGGCGGCCGTCGGCCGCGCGAGTCTCGCTATCTTACCCGCGCACCCCGGCGCCAGGCGCGCCGCGCATGGCTGCGCACGATTTTCCGCGCGCATCCTTCCCATCATTTCCGCGCGTTGGGCAACAGTCCATTAACTAGCATCCTAATTATTAGTTAACATATAATCTTTCACCATGACCTCCTTGGAATCGCTCCGCTTCGTGTTCACCAGCCATTTGTTGCTGGCGGGCAAACAGTGGCGTCAGTTATCGCAGGGCGCGATCGTCGAATACGGAATTTCCGCGGCGAGCGCAGGCCCGTTGTTGTTCATCCGCCGTCTTGGCCAGGGTGTGCGTCAGGTCGAGCTTGCCGAGTATGTCGGTCTCGAAGGCGCGTCGCTCGTGCGCCTGCTCGATCAGTTGTGCGCCGCCGGGCTGGTGGTGCGTGAAGTCGATGCCAGCGACCGCCGTGCCAACGCGCTGCGTCTGACCGCGGCCGGCGATGCGCTCGCCGGGAAGCTCGAACTCGAACTCAGTCAATTGCGCGCCAAGGTATTCGCGAACATCCCCCGGGAAGATTTCGAGGCGGTGTTGCGCGTGTTCGATACGCTCAACCGCGCGGCCGACCCGGAGGGGTCCATGCTCGCGATGGAGCTTCCCAAGAAGTAAACCGTGCTTACCTGGCCATCCTCACGCGACTGGATTTTTTCGATCAAGGCGTTCCTCGCCTCGATGCTGGCGCTCTACATCGCGCTCGCTCTCGGCCTGCCGCGCCCTTACTGGGCGATGGCAACGGTCTACATCGTTTCGCATCCGCTCACCGGCGCGACGCGCTCCAAGGCGCTGTATCGCGTTCTCGGCACGCTGCTTGGCGCCGCCGCCGCCATCGCCTTCGTGCCCGCGCTCGTCGATACCCCCGAACTGCTGATGGCCGCCGTCGGCGTCTGGACGGGCACGCTGCTCTATATCTCGTTACTGCATCGCTCGCCGCGCAGCTATGTGTTTCTGCTCGCGTCGTACACGCTGCCGCTGATCGCCTTGCCTGCGGTGAATACGCCGTCGGGCATTTTCGATATCGCCATTGCGCGCGCCGAAGAGATCATTCTCGGTATCGTGTGCGCGAGCGTGGTCGGCGCCGTGATCCTGCCCACGAGCGTGGCCAAAGTGTTGCACGACCGCTCGTCGCGCTGGCTCGTCGACGCCGCGCGCTGGACCACCGACATGCTCTCCGCGGATCCGGAAGGCAAGGCCACGCGCCACATGAGCCGTCACCGCATGGCGGCCGACATCCTCGCGCTCGACCAGCTGATCAGCCAGTTGTCCTACGACGCCGACACGTCCGAGCGGGTGCGCGACGCGCAGGAACTGCGCGGACGCATGACGATGATGATGCCGGTGCTCTCGACGGTGGCCTCGCTCGTACACGCGCTGCGCCGACACCCGAAGGGCGCGCCCGAAGCGCTCGAAGCGAAGATGGCCGAGGTCGTGGCATGGCTGCGTCGCGGCGCCCCCTCGCCCGCGCCCGCCCACCTGCTCAAGCCGCCGCATTCCGCCGGCGAGGCCTCGGACTGGTACGGCGCACTGGTCGCGGCAACGGAAGACCGTCTACGCTCGCTGGTGCAGCTCTGGCAGGATTGCGCCTCGCTGCAACGCCGGTTCGGTCAGCCGGACGGCGCCCCCGAATGGGTCCCCGCCTTCCCATACTGGCAACTGGGCGGCGCGCGCCACTACGATCACGGCCTGTTGTTGTTCTCGACCGTCTCCGCCGCGCTATGCACGTTCCTCATGGGCATGGCCTGGGTCTACACCGGCTGGAACGACGGCGCATCCGCCGTCTCGCTCGGCGCAGTCGCCTGTTGCTTCTTCGCGGCGATGGACGAGCCCGCACCGTTCATCCGCTCGTTTTTCTGGGCGACGGCGGTGTGCGTGGTGTTCGCGGCCGTCTATGTCTTCTTCATTCTGACGAACGCGCACGACTTCGGTCTGCTCGTCGCTCTCTTCGCCGTGCCGTATCTGCTGCTCGGCACCTTCATTCCGCAGCCGCGCTTCACCATGGTTGCGATGCTCGTGGCCGTGAACACTGCGAGTTTCGTCGGCATTCAGGGCGGATACAGCGCCGACTTCCCGGCTTTCTTCAACAGCAACCTTGCAGGTCTCGCCGGGGTGCTGTTCGCCCTGCTGTGGACGTTGCAGACGCGCCCGTTCGGCACGCGCGTGGCCATGCGCCGCCTGATCCATTCGAGCTGGCGCGACATTGCGAAGAATGCGGTGGGACGCTCGGTCAGCGAGCACAACCGCCTGCGTGCGCGCCTGCTCGACCGGCTGGGGCAACTGGTGCCGCGTCTGGCGGCAAGCGAGAGCGAGACATCGAGCGACGGCTTCACGGAAGTGCGCGTCGAGCTCTCGGCCCTCGCATTGCAACGCGAACTGCCGCATCTGAATCCATCGCAGCGCCATGCCGTCGAGGCCGCGCTTACCGACGTGGCGCGCTTCTATCAGGCGCGTCTCGACGACCCGGCGCGCCAACCGGACGCCACCACGCTGCAAGACAAACTGCTGGGCGCGGTGCGCTCGCTTGTGGCCCATAGCGATCAGACTTCGCGCAGTGCGCGCGCGTCGCTCATGGACATCCACGTCGCGCTGTTCCCCGCCACCACAACCGGGAGTGCTCAATGAGCGGCGAAATCGACATCTACGGCGTCTTCGTTCCGATGCTGCTGGCCCTGATGGTCGTGGCCTTCGTGCTCACGGGCGCGTTGCGCTTCGTACTCGCACGCATCGGCTTTTACAAGCTCGTCTGGCACCGTTCGTTATTCAACCTTGCTGTGTACATCATCGCGCTGGGCGGCATCGTCGCCATTGCGCGCGCCTGTCAACCATGAAACTGAAACTTCGCTCTCTGGGCCCCGTCGTCCTGACGCTTGCCGTCTCCTGCGTCGCGATCTACGTGCTGCTGCATCTGTGGGACTACTACACCGTCGCCCCGTGGACGCGTGACGGCCGCATTCGTGCCGACATCGTGCAGGTCGCGCCCGACGTGTCCGGTCTCATTACCGATGTCGAAGTCAAGGACAACCAGCAGGTCCACCGTGGCGATCTGCTGTTCGTCATCGACCGCGATCGGTACACGCTCGCGGTGCAGCAGGCCGAAGCCAACGCCGCCGCGCAACGCGCCTCGCTCGCGCAGGCGCGTCGTGAGAACGCGCGCAATCGTCAGTTGACGGAAGTCGTCGCGAAGGAAGTCGTCGAAGCCGGTCAGGCGAAAGTCGAGTCTCTCGAAGCCGCCGTCGCGCAGGCCGACGCCGCCGTGCGCCTCGCCAGACTCAACCTCGAACGCACGCGTGTGCTCGCACCGGCAGACGGCTACCTGAACGATCGGCTGCCGCGCGTGGGCGACTACGTGAGCACGGGCCGTCCGGTACTGTCGATGGTCGATGCCAACTCGCTGCATGTCGAAGGGTACTTCGAGGAAACGAAGATGCGCGGCATCCATATCGGCGACAAGGTGGAGATTCGCCTGATGGGCGAGCACCATGTGCTGCACGGCCACGTGCAAAGCATCGTGGCCGGCATCGAAGACCGCGACCGCACCAGCGGCGCGTCGATGCTTCCGAACATCAACCCGACGTTCAACTGGGTACGTCTCGCCCAGCGCATTCCGGTGCGTATCGCGCTCGACGACGTGCCCAAGGACATGCGCCTCGTTGCCGGCCGCACGGCGACGGTGAGCGTCGTGCAGGACAAAGACCCGAGCGGCAAGCCGAAAGCGGCATCGCAATCCGGCGGCGCAACGCCCGCGAAGGCAACGTCGCTGGCCGCCGGGCCGCAAGGCGACGCGCGCACTGCACAGGCGGGAGAGCGCCAGTGAAGCCGCGTTTTCTCCTGATGAGCGCCGTGGCCGCCGCTGCCGCGCTCGTCGCCGGATGCACGACGGTCGGCCCCGATTATCACCTGCCGGATCGCGCGGCGATGCGTTCACCCGAGGCGAATGGCGCACTTGTCGACGGCTCGCAACAAGCCGTGGCGAACGCCGTCTCCATCGAGGCGGTGCCCGAAGACTGGTGGAAACTGTACGACGATCCCAAGCTCGACGCGCTCGTGAGGCAGGCGCTCGCCGCCAACACGAACGTGCGGGTGGCGCTTGCGAACGTGCAGCGCGCCGTGGCGATGTATCACGAAGTGGAATCGGAGAATCTGCCGCAGGGCGGCGTGCAGGCCGAGGCGCTGCGCGCCCAGATTTCGGGCGAGAGTCTTCTGCAGGAAGAGAAACTGCCGGTGGCCAACCTCGCGGTCGCCACGCTCGGTATTTCGTATCAGATCGATTTCTTTGGCAAGCTCGCACGTGCCGACGAAGCGGCACTCGCTGCCGCGCAGGCAAGTCAGGCCGCGCTGGACGTCGCCCGTGTGAGCGTGGCGGCCGAAACCGTGCGCGCATACCTGCAAGGCTGCGCCGCCAATCATGAATACGACATCGCCAACGAACAACTGAAGTTGCAGGAGCGCAGTGTCGCCATTACCCGCAAGCTCGTCGACGCCGGTCGCAACCAGCCGACCGATCTGCTGAGGGCACAGGCGCAGGCGGACACGCTGCGCGCCGCGCTTCCCCACTTCCGCGCGCAGCACGAAGCCGCTGCCTATCGGCTCGCCGTGATGCTCGGCAAGGTGCCCGGCACGCTCGACGCCGACGCGGCGCAATGCCGTCGCATCCCCCAACTCGCGCAACCGCTGCCGCTCGGCGACGGCACCGCGCTACTCAAGCGCCGCCCCGACGTGCGCCAGGCCGAACGCGAACTGGCGTCGGCCACGGCCAGGATCGGTGTGGCAACCGCGGATCTTTACCCGTCGATCCGTATTGGTGCGTCGATTGGCGCGAACGGGTTGCTGGAACACTTCGGGCAAGGGCGTACGGAACAGTGGACGCTCGGGCCGATGATCTCGTGGTCGCTACCGACCAACGGCGTGCGTGCGCACATCAAGGGTATGGAAGCCGGTGCGGACGCCGCGCTCGCGCATTTCGACGGCGTCGTGCTCAAGGCAGTACAGGAAACGAAAACGTCGCTCTCCGCTTACCTGCGCGAATTGCAGCGTGACGCGGCGTTGCGCGATGCTCGCGACAAATCGCGCGCCGCCGCCGAGCAGAATCACAAGCTCTATCAGGCAGGACGCGCGCCATATCTGACCAGCCTCGACGCCGAACGCACGCACGCGAGTGCGCAAGCGGCCCTGGCAGCGTCGGAGACGCAGGTCGCGATGGATCAGGTGAACCTGTTCCTGGCACTGGGAGGCGGATGGCAATCGAGCCATTCCGGTGCGGGCGCGCATGACGACGTGCCGAACGAATCCCACGCCGAGAGCGCCACGCACCCACATTGAAATTGGGCCGACGGCGTCTTCGTGACGCTGGCCCTCCAGAAACACACAAGCCCCGTCGGGAGGGAATCCTCGGGCGGGGCTGTGGCAAATGATGCACGCGGGCATCGTGGGAACCGTCGCCACGATAGGCGCGGCGCGGGCAGATTCATGACGGAATCCGGCGGGGCCAGCGCGAATCGGGGTGCGGTTTGGGTACAGCTTGAATACGACCTGGGTACAACTCGAACAACGGCATCGACAATCCGGCAGGCTTGCCGAACGTCAGACTGCCTTAGTTTGCCATCGGGGCCTGCGGAACAGCGGCGTGCCGCGCAGCTTCAATTTCGGCCGTACGTTTTTGCAACTGCACCGACTGCTCATAGGTGTACGGGAAATTGAATTCCGTCACCGGCGAAAGACCAAGCTCGCGTGCGGCTTGCAATTCGGCACGCACATGTTCACGGGTCACACCACTCGATTGATCGGCAGCAAAAGCCGAGGCGGCGACAGCGCTCAGGCCAACCAGCGCAACGGCAGCCAACAGGTTCTTGTTCATGGAAAACTCCTTTTATCGTTCATGTCTTGGTCAGGGAAGCGAAAACCGCTAACCAATCAGTTTTCGCCCTGAGTAAATTATAGTTTTCCCCTAGAAATGAACCAGCCGCAAAGCGACAACACACTGTTTCGGAAATGGTGTGAAATCGGCTGAATCCGGCATCGAAATGTCTCGAAAACGATGCAAAGCAGGCCTGAAGCGAACCCGGCGCAAATTGTGAAATAGCGCAGCGCGCCCGATGATTCCGCTATTTCATCTGGTGAGAATCGACGAAGCGTCGCGGGTGAAAAACGAGTATGCCGGCCATCGAAAATCGCAAGCAAACAGCAGCGCGTGAGCGCTAATCAAAAGCGCTCACGGCCAACCGATGAATCGCGGAAATTTCGAGAGGAAAACCCCGAACGGAACGTCAGGGCGAAATCAGGCCGGTGCTGATCGCGGCGGCAATCGCCTGATGCCGGTTGACGGCGCCCAGTTTGCGCTTGGCGTTATTGATGTGAAACGTCACGGTGTGCTCGGAGATTTTCAGAATCAAACCGATTTCCCAGGCCGTTTTGCCGCGTGCCGCCCACAGCAGACTTTCGATCTCGCGCGGACTGAGCTTGCCGGTGCTTCGGCTCGCCACCCATTGCATGTCCAGTTGCTGAATCGCCTGATGGAAATATAACGCCGTCAGATAGATCTCCCCGATCATGCGTGCTTCGAGTTCGGCCGATTCCTCCGGCGATTTCCCCGTCGCGGCGCTGAATATCGCGCGCTCGCCCGCCGCCCCATAGATCGGAATCGACACCCCGCAGCCCAGTCCGTGCGCACGTGCGTCCGCGAAGATCGGATGGGGGCGCTTTTGCGTCAGGAACGTTCGCCAAAGGATCGGCAGCGGCGACAGATTCGCCGCCACGAGCACCGGGTCCACTTCGGCGTATCCCGCACTCTGATAACGCTCGATCCAGGCCGGCGGAAATGTCGTGAAGATATGACGGCTCGGCAAACCTTGCGCGGAAATGAACTGATCGTCCATCTGAAACGCAGCGGCCTCGCGTTCACGGCGCGGCAATAGCGGGGCATAGAACAACGCATCGTATTCCAGCGTTTGCGTCAGTTTCTGAAACTCGGCGTCCAGCGCCTCGACCGACCGGGCACCTAGCAGCCCCTCGTATCGATAAAGATTGTGATGCATTGCGAGTTGCACGTTCTCAATAATTGCCGGTGGAATGCCGATATTCGCGCATTGTAGTCTGAGCTTTGCCCTTTGCGGGGAGTAAATTTGCCCAATAAAACAACAATGCCATTTCACGTGGAGTGCGAATGATTTTCGCATTGAATTTCACACGTCGCAGCCCAATGCCTCCAATGCCGACAGGACTTTTCGCAATCCCGGCGTAAGCGGTTTATCTTTCCGCACGACGATCGCCAGCGTTCTGGATAATGCCGGCGTCAGTGCAGATATACGCAATCCGCGGCGGCAATGAACCGCGTTGACCGACATGCGCGGCACGATGCCATAGCCCAGGCCGGCAGCCACCATCTCCTTAATAGCCTCGATACTGCCCAACGCCATCACGGGGCGCACGCGCAGTCCCGCCTGCAGGAACCACTCGTCGATCAGCAGCCGCGTGCTGCTGCCGGCTTCGAACGCGACCATGGGCGCGGCGGCCAGCGCGTGCGGTGAGAGTTCCTGCGCCCATTCGCGATCGCCCGCCGGTGCGATGGCAACGAAGTCGTCGCGCAAGACCGGTTTGACGTGCAGGCTGCGCCCAGCAGCGGGCAGCGTGACCAGACCGATGTCGAGCCGGTTCTCCGTCACGGCGCTCACGACGTCGTCCGTGTTGCCGGTGCTCACGCGAATGTCGAGCGACGGGTAGCGTTTGCGCATGGCGCGCAGCATCGGCGGCAGCAAATGGATGCACGCGGTGGCGCCCGTGCCGATTGCGACTTCGCCCGCAACGCCGCGTGCGTGGCTCGTGAGCGCCTGCATGGTGTCTTCGACGGCGGCGTCGATGCGGCGCGCATGCTCCAGCAAGCTCTGCCCCGCCGAGGTCGGCTTGAGCCGCTTGCCGACACGCTCGATGAGTCTGACGTTCAGGCGCTGCTCCAACTGGCGGACTTGAAGGCTCACGGCGGGCTGCGACAAATCGAGGCGAGCGGCGGCCGCGGAGAAACTGCCCGCGTCGATCACCTCGGAAAATGTGTGAAGCTGATCCAGATTCAGGCGACGCATCCCAAAGTTTTCCTTATGAACCGGATAAGATGCCAAGACTTTACCAAGAGATGGACCCGGCCCACCATGCAGCTGCGTTGCCAACGCGCGACGCCTATGCACACGCGCTCGGCACGTTGCTCACGCCGGCATTTGCGCTCGCGGCCGTCGCGGCGGGGGGATACACCGTGGCACGCGAGCGTTTGGGCAACAACGCGATTTTGGGCGTTTCGCTGGTTATCGGCCTGCTGATTGCGGTAGCTGCGCTATCGCCGCGGCGTCTGGCGCCGCGAGCACCTGCTCGACAAACGCCCGGAGAAACTCGATCCACGTCTTGACCTTCGCATCGAGATAGCGTCGCGAGGCGTAGAGTGCATACACGTCCGTTCCCTGCAATTCGTATTCGGGCAGCACACGAACGAGCGAGCCGTTGCGCAATGCCGCCAGCGCGGAAAGCAGGGGCACCGGGGCCACGCCGCAACCGCTCACAAGCGCCGCCGTCAGCGAGTCCGCGGTATTGACTCGCAGGCGCGCCTGCGGAATCGGCAACTTCACCGGGCCGCCCGGCCCGTCGAAAAGCCAACGCTCCACGGTGTAGTGCGGCGCGTTCAGCCTGACGCGCGTGTGCTGCGCCAGAGCGTCGAGCGAGGCGGGCGTTCCGTGCTCCGCAAGGTATTGCGGCGAGGCGCACAATACCGACGCCATGCGGCAAATACGCGCCGATACCAGTCCGGAGTCCGGCAGTTGCGACGCCGCCAGACGCAGCGAGACGTCGATGTTCTCCTCCAGCAGGTCGGGTACGCGCGAGGACAACAGCAGGTCCGCCTCGACGTCCGGGTACTGCTCCAGAAAACGCGCCAGCGCGGGAACCACGAATACCTGTCCGAAGCTCGCGGGCGCGTGCAGGCGCAGTGTGCCGCTTGGTGCGGCGCTCGCGGCGCCGGCCTCGGCCTCCGAGACATCCACCAACGCGATGATGTCCCGGCAGCGGGCCAGATAGCGCCTGCCCGCGTCAGTGAGCGCAAGCTTGCGCGTCGTGCGATGCAGCAAGCGGGTTCGCAGGTGCGCTTCAAGCTCGGAAATGGCCTTCGATACTTGAGGCGTGGTCATGTCGAGCGCGCGGGCGGCCCCGGCAAAGCTGGCGCCGTCGGCCACGCGCACGAAGATCCGCATGTTCTTCAATGTGTTCATGACCCCGGATGATATCGCCAGGTGATATGGACATGCGCCGATATTGGTTGGGATCGGGCCGCGCACACGGTATCCTAGCGGCCCGCTCAGGCTCAACCGGGCGCTTATTCGACGACACTCCGCGGAACACCGCCGTACCCGCCGGAGACCGTCGCAGGTTTCCGTATCCCGTATCTTGCCATTTGCCCACGAGACATTCGCATGACCGATATCAACACCCGTCAGGCCGACCACCCGATCGACCCGCAGTTCGTCGCCCGCTGGTCGCCCCGTGCATTCAAGGATGAAACGATTCCCGAAGCCACGCTGCTGTCGTTCTTCGAAGCGGCCCGCTGGGCCCCGTCCGCCTACAACGCGCAGCCGTGGCGCTTCGTGTTCGCCCGCCGCGGCACGCCGCATTGGGAACAATTCGTCGGCTTTCTCAACGAGTTCAATCAGAGTTGGGCAAAACATGCCGCCGCCATCGTCCTCGTGATTTCGAAGTCGACACTCACGCCCCCGGGCAGCGACAAGGAAGTGCCCGCCTCGACCCATAGCTTCGATGCGGGCGCCGCGTGGGGTTACCTCGCGCTGCAAGCCTCGCTCTCGGGCTGGGCGACGCACGGTCTGGCCGGCATCGAGCACGACAAGATCCGCAACGAACTCGATCTGCCGTCGAAGTACAAGATCGAAGCGGCCATCGCCATCGGACGTCCGGGCGGCGACGTGAACGCCCTGCCCGAAGGTCTGCGCGCCCGCGAAGTGCCGAGCCCGCGCGAGCCGCTCGCCAGGATCGCATCGGAAGGCCGCTTTGCGTTCTGAGCCCGTTCGCATGACGTAAGCGCCAGCGCATGAAAAAACCCCGCCGGGTCGCTCGATCCGGCGGGGTTTCATTTGGTGCCCGACACGCGGCGATGCGGCCTCAGGACGCCTCGGTCTGCGGTGTCCAGCCGCCCCCCAGCGCGCGGTACAGCGCCACGTGGTTGATCAGCACACGCTGCTTCACGTCGATCAACTGCTGCGCCGCCTGGAACTCGCTGCGTTGCGCGTCGAGCAATTCCAGATAGCTCGCCACGCCGTTCGCATAGCGACGTTGCGCCAGGTGCAGCCGCTCGCGCTCGCCGTCCGACACCCGCTTCTGCGCTTCGAGCTGGCGGGCGAGCAGTTGCTGCGCCGCGAGCGCGTCGTTGACTTCGGTGAAGGCCGTCTGAATGGCGCGCTCATACGAGACCACCGCCATTTCCTTGCGCACGTTCGCCAGATTCAGCCCCTGAATGTTGCGTCCGCCTTCGAAGATCGGCACGGTGATCTGTGGCAGAAACGACCACACTCCGGTGCCCGCACCGAACAAGTCGGAAAAGCGTGAACTGGCCGTGCCAATCTCCGTCGTCAGCTTGATGGACGGGAAGAACGCCGCGCGAGCTGCGCCGATGTTGGCATTCGCGCCGCGCAGCCTGGCTTCGGCCAGACGAATATCCGGACGGCGCATCAGCAGCGACGACGGCAGCCCGGCGGCGACCGGCACGACGAACGCGCTGTCGAGCGACGTCTGCGTGTACGGCCGCGTGGCCACGTCGCCGGTCAGCACCTGCAACACGTGCACGATCTCGCTGCGTTGACGCTCACGCTCGGCAAACGCGGCGCGCGCTACCTCGACCTGCGTCGTCTCCGTGTTGAGATCGAGACCGTCGATCAGTCCGCGCTCGGCGCGCAGACGAATCACCTTCATGCCCGCCTCGCGCGCTGCCAGCACCTTGAGCGCGTAAGCGCTCTGCTCGTTGGCGGCAATCAGACCGATGTACGCTGTCGCGACTTCCGCCACGAGGCTGACCTGCGCGGCGCGTTGCGCCTCTTCGCTCGCCAGATACTCCTGCAATGCGGCGTCACGCAGACTGCGCACGCGCCCGAAGAAGTCGAGCTCGAACGCGCTCACGCCCACGATCGCCCGCACGTCGTTCGCGACATATCCGCCCGGCATACTGCTCGTGCCCTCGGGCAGTCCGGCCGAGCCGGAGTAGCGCTGACGGGAGAACGCGCCGCCCGCCTGCACGCCCGGCAGCAGATTCGCACCTTCGATGCCATACAACGCCCGAGCCTCCTGCACGCGCAACGACGCGAGACGCAGATCGCGATTCTGTGCAAGCGCCTTGCGAATCAGCCCCTGCAATTGCGGATCGGTGAAGACCTCCGCCCAGTCCGCCTGCGCCGAAAGCGGGGCGGCGAGCGCGAGTTGTGCGTCGCCGCGCGGCGGCACGGCTTCGTAGGTTGTGGGCACCGGCGCCGCCGGACGCTCGTAAGTCGGCGCGAGCGTACATCCGCCAAGCAGTGCAAAGAAGCACGCCGCGCCAATGGTCATCCCGCGCAGGCGGGCTCGAAACTTCGTCATACCTTCCCCTCGACAGCCGGTGCAGCGTCACGCGGCGCATGGTGACCCTCACCGCCCCGATCACCGTCCTTGCCGTCCTTGCCGTCCTTGCCGTCCTTGCCGTCCTTGCCGTTCCTTCCATGCACTCCATCCCGCCCCGGGTTGCCGCGCTTGTGCGGGCGACGCACGAAGCGGCCGACGATCAGGAAGAACAGCGGCACCAGAAAAATCGCCAGCACAGTGGCCGTCACGATCCCGCCGAGCACCGCGACACCGATGGCGCGCTGCGCCCCCGAGGCCGGCCCCGACGCAATGGCCAGCGGCACCACGCCGAAGCCGAACGCCAGCGAGGTCATGACGATGGGACGCAGACGCAGGCGAGCCGCTTGCACCGCGGCCTCAAGCCACCCCATGCCCTGCTTCGTCAGATCATTGGCGACTTCCACGATCAGAATGGCGTTCTTCGCCGACAGACCGATGGTCGCGATCAGCCCCACCTTGAAATAGATGTCGTTGGGCATGCCGAGCAGACTGACCGCACCAAGCGCGCCGATCACGCCCAGCGGCACGACCATGATGACCGCCGCCGGGATCGCCCAGCTCTCATAGAGCGCCGCGAGCGCGAGGAACACAACCAGCACCGACAATGCGAACAGCATCGGAGCCTGCGCGCCCGAGTCACGCTCTTCGAGCGACTGACCGCTCCACTCGTAACCGATGCCGGCCGGCATCGCGGCCATCAAGCGCTCCATGCGGGCCATGGCCTCGCCACTGCTCCTGCCAGGCGCGGCTTCGCCCTGAATCGTGAACGAGGGATAGCCGTTGTAGCGCTTGAGCTGCGGCGAGCCGAGCTTCCACTGGAGCGTGACGAAGGCCGAGAGCGGCACCATCTCGCCATTGGCGTTGCGCACGCGCAGATTGCCGACATCTTCCGGACTCACGCGCTGACGCCCATCCGACTGCACCAGCACGCGGCGATTTTCCGCACCCAGCATGAAGTCGCCCACGTAATCCGAGCCGAACATCGTCGCGAGCGTGGTATTCACGTCGTCCATGCCGACCTGGAGCGCTTCCATTTTGCGGCGGTCGATGCTCACGTCGACCTGCGGCACGTCGCCCTGGCCGGCGAAAATCACGTTCTTGAGCACAGGGTCCTTCGCCGCCTCGCGCAGCAGGTCGTCACGCGCCGCAGTGAACACCTCCTTGCCCACCCCCGCGCGATCCTGCAAACGCAGGTTGAAGCCGTTCGACGAGCCGAGTTCCGGCAGCGCCGGGCTGTTCATCGCAATCATCATGCGATCGGGCTGACCGGCAAACTTCTCGTTGACGCGATCGACAATGGCATTCACGCCGTCATGCGTGGACGTGCGTTCGCGCCAGTCCTTGAGCGTGACGTACAGCATGCCGCCGCCCGGCCCCGCGCCGAACTCGTTCCATCCGCCCAGCACGAACACGTGTTTGACCGGCTCGTTCTGCATCAAATAGTGCTCGATGCGCTTGAGCGCCGTCATCGCTTCGGGCAACGTGGCCCCCTGCGGCTCCGACGCCATCACCATGAAGCTGCCTGTGTCCTCCTCCGGAATGAAGGCGGACGGCAGGCGCATGAACGCCAGGGGCACTGCGACCAGCACCAGACCGTACACCAGCATCGCGCGCCACGGGCGACGCAGCGTCTTGTCCACCGAGCGCGTGTAGCGCTCGGTCCCCACCGCGAACGTGCGGTTGAACCAGCCGAAGAAGCCGCGCTTCTCGTGATGGTCCACGGCAATCGGACGCAGCAGCGTGGCGCACAGCGCCGGCGTGAGCGAAAGCGCAAGGAACGCCGAGAACCCGATGGAGACCGCGAGCGTTACGGCGAACTGCCGGTAGATGTTGCCCACGGCGCCGGAGAAGAACGCCATCGGCACGAACACCGTCACCAGCACCACCGTAATGCCCACGATGGCTCCGCTGATCTGCTGCATCGCCTTGACCGTGGCGGCGTAGGGCGTGAGCCCCTCCTCGACCATGATGCGCTCGGTGTTCTCGACCACGACGATAGCGTCGTCCACCAGAATGCCGATGGCGAGCACCATGCCGAACATCGTCAGCGTGTTGATCGAGTAGCCGAGTCCCAGCAACACGCCGAACGTGCCGAGCAGCGCGACCGGCACGACGAGTGTCGGGATCAGCGTGGCGCGCAGGTTCTGCATGAACAGATACATCACGAGGAACACGAGCACGATGGCTTCGAGCAGCGTCTTCACCACCTTCTGGATCGAGACCTTCACGAACGAGGCAGTCTCGTAGGGCATCTGATATTCGACACCCGCCGGAAACAGCTTCGCCTGCTCGTCCATCACCTGACGCACGGCCTTCATCACCTCGACGGCGTTCGAGCCTGCCGCGAGCTTGATGCCCATGGCGGTCGCAGGCATGCCGTCGACGCGTGCCGAGTAGTTGTAGTCGGACGCGCCCAGTTCCACGCGCGCCACGTCGCCCAGCCTGATGGCCGAGCCGTCCGCACGCACGCGCAGCGGAATGTTCGCGAACTCCTCCGGTGTCGACAACGCGCTGTCGGAGACCACGTTGGCGTTGATGGGCGCGGACGCCGGAGTCGACCCCGCACCGAGGTCGCCGATGGTCACACGCGCATTGTAGGCACGCACCCTGGACACGATGTCCGACGCGCCAAGGTCGAGCGCCACGAGTTTCGCGGGATCCGGCCAGATGCGGATCGCCTTCTCGGTGCCCCAGAACTGCACCTGACCGACGCCGGGCACGCGCTTGAGCTGGTTCATCACCTGCGACGCGGCGATCTCGCCCAGATCGAACTCGTCCACGGCCGGGTTGCGCGAGGACAGCGTGACGACCATATGGATGTTGTCGGCGGCCCGCTCGACCTTCACGCCATAGCGGCGCACGACTTCGGGCAGGCGCGATTCGACCGTCTTCAAACGGTTCTGCACTTCAACCGCCGCCAGATCGAGGCTGGTGCCCTGGCGGAACGTGAGGTTGACGGACGATTCGCCGTTACCGCTCGTGGCCGACGTATACATCAGGCCGGGCGCGCCGTTCATCTGACGTTCGATGATGGCCGTGACGGAATCTTCGACCACCTTCGCCGAAGCGCCCGGGTAGCTGCTCCACACGCTCACCATCGGCGGCGCGATGTCCGGGTATTGCGCCACCGGCAAAGCCCGGATCGCGAGCACGCCCACGAGTGTGATCATTAGCGAGATCACCCAGGCAAAGACCGGGCGATCGATAAAGAAACGAGCCATTGTCAGTGCGTCTCCGCTTGGGAGGCCGGACCGGCGCGCGCAGGCTCGACCGGTGCAGCGTTGTTTTGCGTTCCGGTGCCGGGCGTCCTGTCGGACGTATTGCCGGCGGTATTGCCAGAGGCATTGCCGGAGGTATTTCCGGACGTTTTGGCGGACGTTTTACCCGTCCCCGCCGCGGCGCCGGCGTCCGCCTTGATCCTGACCTGCATGCCGTCCGAGAATTGCGCGACGTTCTGCACGATCACGTGCTCGCCGCCCTTGAGGCCTTCCGTCACGAGCCATTCGCGAGCGTCGATCGCTTCGGCGCGAACCTTCCTGTCGTGGACCTTGCCCTGCGTATCGACAACGCGCACGATCGCGCCTTCGCCGGTGCGGGTCAGCGACTCGCGCGGCACCCGGACGACGTTCGGGTTCACCGCGCCCTGCATGCGCACCTGCACAAAGGCGCCGGGCAGCAACACACCGTCCGGGTTCGGCAGCAAGGCGCGCATGGCGATGGTGTCCGTACCGGGATCGACAGCCAGATCGGTGAACAGCAGCTTGCCGGGCAGCGCGTACTCACGGCCATCGGGCAGCGTCACATGAACCTGCGGCGCCGAGGCCTCGTTGCCATGCTGCAACTTGCCCGCGCGCAGGTCGCGCGTCATGGCGTACACCTGGGCAGCCGGCTGCGAGAAGTTCACGTAGATCGGATCGATCTGCTCCACGCGCGTGAGCAACGTGGGCGAGTCGAGGCCGACCAGCGCGCCTTCGGTGACTTCGGCGCGGCGCACCCGTCCGGCAATGGGCGACGTGACGCTCGTGTAGCCGAGGTTGAGTTCCGCCTTGCGCACTTCCGCGCGCGCGGCGAGCACTTCGGCGCGCGTACGCGCTTCGGCCGCACGCGCTTCGGCATCTTCCCGGGCGCTGATTGCATGCGATTCGAGCAGACCGCGATAGCGCTCGATCTTGTCGCGCGCCGAATCGTGTTCGGCCTGCGCCTTCGCGAGCGCGCCACGCGCGGCGTCGAGCGCGGCGGATAGCGGCTGCGGGTCGATGCGGAACAGCACTTCGCCCCGGGCGACCGTCTGCCCTTCCCGATACTTGCGCTCGACGATCACGCCGCCGGCCCGCGCACGCACGTCGGCACTGCGGTAGGCCTCCAGACGTCCAGGCTGCCGGGTCGTGAGCGGTTCCGCGCGACGCTCGACCGTGCGCACGACGGCCTCCGGCGTGGCGTCCGCCGTCTCTTTCTTGCCACGCTCCGAACAGGCGGAGAGCAGGACAACGCTGGCGATCAGACCGGTGGATACACCAGTCAGTACTCCGAAACGGGTTCGGCAATCGATTTTCGATGACATGTAAGTACGTTTGATTTACGACATCCGGTCAGGGGTGTCGAAGCCGCGTTCGGTGCGCGGCGTCGAGCGATGGCTGGCGCGATACGCCAGCGATGGGAGAACCGGGGGGCAGAGAAGCGCGATTCTGCCGTGAAAACCATGTTAGAAAAAGTTGGAACCTATCTATAGAATGGATGAATGAACTGGACCATAGAACAATTACGCTACTTTGTGGCGGCAGCGGAAGAAGGCTCGATATCCGCTGCCGCCCGTCGTCTGGGCAAGGCGCAGTCGGCGGTGAGTACGGCGATTTCGCTGCTCGAAGCCGATTTGGGATTTGAACTATTCGATCGCAGCCGTCGCAATGCGCGCCTCACCGATCAGGGCGAGGTCATGCTCCTCGAAGCCAAGGAACTGCTGCGCCAGGCCGAAGGGCTCAATCACCGGGCGAACGCGCTGGCATTCGGCGAGCAGCCTCAGTTGTCCCTGGCGCTCGACGAGGCGCTGCCATACCAGGCCGTCAGCGAACTGGTGCGCGACCTCGCCTATCAGTTCGCGTATCTGGAACTGACACTGCTTAACGGCACGTCGACGGAAGTTGCCGAATACGTGGAAAAGCAGCGCGCGGACATCGGCTTTCACGTGGATCGCGGCGCGATCTCCTCGGCGTTGGGTCACAAGTATGTCGGCTCGGCCGTGCAGGGCGTCTTCGTGGCGGGCGACCATCCTCTGGCGTACCGCGATCAGGTCACGCGCGGCGATCTCGCCAAATATCGGCAGATTCTGTTGCAGATGGACGACATCACACCGCTGCAACTGAGCCCATCGATCTGGCGCGCCGACAGTTCGTACGTCATCGCCAGCATGGTCGTCGACAAACTCGGCTGGGCCGTGCTGCCCATCGATATTGCGGAATACGAAGATCTTCACGAGCTTCGCTGCGACGATCTCGGATTACCTCAGCTTCCTGTGCGAATGCTATGGCGCTTCGGTCGCGAGCCGAACGACGTGATGCGCTGGTGCGAAGCGCGCTTTGCCGAGTTGTTGCGCGCGAGTACCAACGAAGCCTGACAGCATGGCAAGGCAGGGGGGCGCGCATGCGGGTAAAGGAATGCCCGGGCCGCGAACCGTCGCCCGGACCATTTGTCGAACTGCCACACGACCGGGTTGGATTGACGTCACGGTGTGCGCGATGCCCCATGACACGGGCATCGCGCGGCATCGGAATGGAGAGGCCGGGATGGCAAAACCTTCGAAGACCGCATGGTTCAATGCTGCAAGGAAGTGGGATTGCGGCACGGTCGCCGCATTATTGGGCGATGTCCCCGAACTGATCGCCGCCGTCGATCCGAAACATCGCACGGCGCTGCATCTGGCATGTTCGGTGCGCCCTTCCGAGACGGGCGGGCTGTTCGAGCCAAATGGCCTGAAAACGGTCGAAACCCTCCTCGACGCGGGCGCGGCACTGGAGCACGTTGTCCCGATGCCCGGGAATGAAGGCGATTTTCAGGCGACGCCACTCTGGTACGCCGTCGCGCACGGCGAAAACCGCCCGCTGGTGGAATTCCTGCTACGGCGCGGCGCGAACCCGAGCTATTCGCTGTGGGCAGCCGTGTGGCGCGACGACGACGCAATGTGCCGTTCGCTGCTCGAATTCACGCCGTCGCTGAATCTGCGCCTCCATGGGGAGACGCCGATGTTTTATGCGGCACGACTGCAACGGCTGGCAACGCTGCGCCTGCTGATCGACGCCGGCGCCGATCCGTCGATTGCCGACGACCGCGGGCGCGATTGCGTCGACATCGCCCGGGAGCGCCGGCTGCCGAGCGACATCGTGGAAATGCTTGAAGCCCTGCGCGAACGAGTCATTGCAGCGGACGATCACTCGGTATCGCGCCGCCGCAGCAAATAGGTATCCATGATCCAGCCGTGCGTGCGACGCGCCTCGTCGCGCACGCGCTCGATCTCGTCCATGACGTCGCGCAGCGGCCCCGAGATGAGAATCTCGTCGGGCGTGCCGACGTACGCGCCCCAAAAGATTTCAAGCGCTTCGTGTGCGAGACGCTTGTACGTGTGCTTCGCATCGAGCATCACGACGACAGTGTCCACGCCCGCGGGGAACCCATCGGCGATGCCGCGGGCGTTGGTAATCTCGATGGACTTGCCGATCCGGTTCAACGGGATGCGGTGCCGTGCGGCCAGTGCCTGCACACTGCTGATGCCGGGAATCACGTCGAACGCGAAAGTGTGGTTCCCCTGCGCACGGATGGCATCGAGAATGCGGATTGTGCTGTCGTAAAGCGACGGATCGCCCCACACGAGAAACGCACCGACTTCACCGTCTTGCAGTTCGTCCGAAATCAGACGCTCGTAGATCTGCTGCTTGTCGCGGTTCAGTTCGTCGACGGCCGTTCGGTAGTCGGCGTCCGATTCGTCGCGACGACGCTCGGGGCTCGTCGCCTGCACAATGCGGTAGTCGCGATCCGTAACGAACCGCTCGACGATGTGCTTGCGCAGCGCGATCAGCTTTTCCTTCGCTACGCCCTTGTCCATCACGAAGAACACGTCGGCGCGGTTCATCGCCTCGATCGCCTGCACCGTTACGTAATCGGGATTGCCGGCACCGATGCCGATCACCAGGAGATGCTTCATGTCCCGATCTCCCGATGCCGCGCGCTCGCATACAGCGACGAGTCGACGAAGCCTTCGGCCGCGAGTACCCGTCCCACGAGAATGAGCGCCGTGCGCTCGATACCAGTCTGTCCGACCTTCGCTTCGATGTCCGCCAATGTGCCCGTCATGCGCGTCTCGTCCGGCCAGCTGGCGCGGTACACCACGGCAACCGGACAGTCGCTGCCGTAATGCGGCGTCAGCGTCTGGACAATGCGCGCAAGATGCCGCACACCGAGATGGATCGCCATCGTCGCGCCGTGGCGCGCCAGATCGCTCAGCGCTTCGCCCTCCGGCATCGGTGTCCTGGTCGCGTATCGTGTGAGAATCAGCGTCTGCGAAATGCCCGGAAGCGTCAGTTCGCAACCCAGCGTCGCGGCACATGCCGCGGTGGCCGTCACCCCCGGCACGATCTCATAGGGAATGCCCAGCGCACGCAGACGCCGGATCTGCTCGCCGATGGCACCGTACAGCGACGGATCGCCGGAATGCACCCGGGCCACGTTCTGCCCCCGGGCATGCGCGTCGGACAGCAGCCCGACAATGGCGTCGAGATCGAGCTCGGCCGTGTTGACGACACACTCGGCGCGGTGGCCGTCGAGCACCTCCGGCGGCACCAGCGACCCCGCATACAGAATCACGGGAGAACTGCGAATCAGGCGCTGGCCTTTCACGGTGATCAGTTCGGGATCGCCGGGGCCGGCGCCAATGAAATAAACCGTCATGCTTCGTTCCCTCGTCTGGCGGGCTGAATGTAATTAGCGCGTGCCACGTCGCCCTCCCCCGTTCTCACTGTTCTCACTGTTCTCACTGTTCTCACGGCTCTCATTGGTCTTGCCCCTCCCCCCACGGCGCACCGCATCGAGCGCGGCCAGCAACGCCGCGCCGGTCTCGAACGCGCGATCCGTGTCGATTTCCGGCGGGCGCGCCAGCATGACCACCGGCAAGCCCCGCTCGCGTGCGATGTCGAGTTTGGCCTCGGTCGCCGCACCGCCGCTGTGCTTGCTGACAACGACATCGATCTCGTGCTGCGCGAACAGCACGCGTTCGCTCTCGTGGGTGAACGGGCCACGCGCGCCGATCACGGTCGCTTGCGCGTTACCCGGATGATCGTCGAGGCAGCGCACGACCCAGCGCTGGTGTGCCGGAATCGCGTCGAGATGGCCGAGTGGCTCGCGCCCCATCGTGAATAACGGACGCGAGAAACCCGCCAGCGCCTCGCACATCGCGGGCCAATCCGGCACGAAACGCCAGTCGTCGCCCGGTTGCGCCTGCCATGGCGCGCGCCGCAGCGACCACACCGTCACACCGGCCAGCCGTCCGGCCGCCACCGCGTTCGCGCTCATTTTTGCCGCGTAGGGATGCGTGGCGTCGATGATCAGTTCGATGGCTTCGTCGTCGAGATAACGCGCAAGGCCTTCGCTGCCGCCGAAGCCGCCAACGCGCACGCGGCAAGGCAGGTCGCCGGGCACGCGGCCAAGGCCCGCGAGACTGTAGACGTCGTGCCCATCGAGTCGACGCGCAATCTTCAGTGCGTCGCCCGTGCCGCCCAGGAGCAACACACGTTTCATGACGTGGCACCTTCGCCGGGCGTCGCTGGTTTGACCACCTCCAGCAGCGTAATCGGCAACGCTGCCCGCCAGGTGTCGAAGCCCCCCAGCGGCTGCGCTTCGCTGATCGCCAGACGCGTGAGCGTGCCGCCGTGCCGCTCGCGCCAGGCGGTCAATACCGCTTCGCTTTGCAGCGTTACCGCGTTCGCGACGAGGCGCCCCCCGGGACGCAAGTGCGTCCAGCATGCGTCGAGCACGCCCGGCGCGGTGACGCCACCGCCGATGAAGATGGCGTGAGGCGCGGCGAGCCCTTGCAAGGCGTCGGGCGCACGTCCCGCGACCAATGTCAGCCCGGGCACGCCCAACGCGTCGCGGTTATGCGCGATGAACGCCTGACGCGCAGGCGACGATTCGATGGCGATGGCGTGGCAAGCCGGATGCGCGCGCATCCATTCGATGCCGATCGAGCCGCAGCCGGCGCCGACGTCCCAGAGCAGCGCGCCGGGATGCGGGGCCAGCCGCGACAGCGTGATGGCGCGCACGTCGCGCTTGGTCAACTGACCGTCGTTGACAAAGGCATCGTCGGGCAGGCCGGCGGTGAGCGGCAACGCGCGCCCTGCGCCGGGGTCCGCCGCGCAAGTGAGCGCGACGAGGTTGAGGGCTTCGACCTGCCGGTCGCCCCAATGCCGTGCGGTGGCATCGATGCGACGCTCGTGCGGCCCGCCCAGCGACTCGAATACGCTCATGGACGTTGCGCCAAAACCATTGGCACACAGCAGCGCCGCGACGTCCGCCGGCGACGCGCCGTCGCGGCTCAGAACCAGCAGTCTCGCGCCCTCGCGCAAATGCGCATTCAACGCGGCCAATGGCCGGCCGACCAGCGAGACGGCAGGTATGTCCTGCAACGCCCAGCCCAGCCGCCCCGCGGCAAGCGACAGCGACGAGGGCGCACCGATCACTTGCATTTCGTTTGCCGGAATGCACCGGGCCAGTGTCGCACCGACGCCGAACAGCATCGGATCGCCGCTCGCGAGCACGCACACCGGCCTGCCGCGCCACCCATGCACGGCATCGACGTCGAACGGTTTGGGCCACGGTTCGCGCCGCGCGCGAATGCGGCCCGGCAGCATCGACAGGTGACGCGGCGCACCGGTCACGATCTCGGCGTCCAGCAATGCCCGGCGGGCATTCCGGCTCAGACCGGCGAACCCGTCCTCACCGATGCCGATCACTGTCAGCCAGGGGGGCATTGCATCGCCGGTCATCATCCTCGGTCCTCTTTTCGCGGCCTGCAAAATCGCGGCCGAAAATCGCAAAGCAGGCATAATACCGCTTTGCCGAAACCGCTCGGGCGATTGTCGGTACGGGGGCAACTTCGCCGGCATTTTGGGGGCTTCCGGCCGGAGATCCCGGTGAGGCCGGGGCCGATAGACGAAGTGACGGCCGGATTGACAGCCTTTCTTCGGCCGGAGCTGACAATGCGCCGCCCACCGCAGCCGTTCCCGCCATTCATCGAACCTTGGATCACGCCGCTTTTCTCTCGAATCCTTCGCGTCCCGCCGCGCGAGCATCCGCCTGCCCCGCACTCGGACGCATCGTGACGAGTCGCGACGGCGGGTTGTGCCGGGTCAAGCTGCCCGGCGGGAAACTCAGCGCGGCGCAGGCGCTCGCCATCGCGCATGCCGCCGAGACGTTCGCCAGCGGCGTCCTCGAACTGACGAACCGGTCCAATCTTCAACTGCGCGGCGTACACGACGATGCGCAAGCGCACCTGACCCGGCAACTGATCGACGCAGGTCTGGGGCCGCGCGTGCAACATGACCGGAACGCGCTCCACGACCCGGCCGGCACCTCTTGCATTGCCCATCGAACGGCGGTCGCCGACGACGTGCGCAACCTGATGCTCAGTCCTGCCGCGGGCGTCGACGCCGGCGCGCTGTTCGACACGACGGCGCTCGCCGACACCCTCCTCATCCGTCTGGAGAACGAACCGCGCTTCGCCGCACTCTCGCCCAAGGTCTCGGTGCTGCTCGACGGAGGCGAACGGCTCGCCGCGCTCGACCATCCGCACGACGTCTGGCTGTCGCCAATGTCACCCGGGACCGGCCGCGAACCGATGTTCGTGTTCGGTCTGGCCGGCGCACCGGGCATGACGTTCGCCCAGGCGCTTGGCGCCGTTCGGGCGTGCGACGTCCCGGCGCTGGTGCACGCGTTGCTGTGTAATTTCATCGACCTCGCCGACGCGGGCGACAAACGCATGCGCGATCTGTTGCGCACGCATCGCGCGAACGACGTGGCGAATCGCGCAGCGGCGCACGCCGGCGTGACGCTCCATCGCAACGCCGCCGTCGACGCATGGCGACGCACGCCCGCCGACCCGCTGCGCCGGTTCGGCGCATGGCCGCAGCGCAACGCCGGCCTGTGGCACGTGGGGGCGCAAGCGCCGCTCGGCCGCCTCGATGCCGCAACGTTGCGTGCCCTCGCCGACCTCGCCCGCAGCTATTCTCCAGGCGGTATCCGCGTGACGCCGTGGCAAGGCGTGATGCTGACCGACGTCGCGCATTGCGACGTCGCAGCCGTTGAGCAGGCGTTCGATCGTCTGAACTTGATTCGCAGCGCGCAAACGCCGCTGGGCCGTCTCATCGCCTGTGCCGGATCGACAGGATGCGCCAAGGCGTTGTCGGACACGAAAGCCGATGCCCGCGACCTCGCCGGGCGTCTGAACGAAAGCGTGGAAGTGCATCTGAGCGGCTGCGTGCGCTCGTGTGCGGCTGCCCATCGCGCGCCGTGGACGCTCGTCGCCGTCGCGCCGGGGCGATACGACCTGTATCGGCACCCTGCGGCGTCCCTCGCCATCGCCGGCACCGCCGAGCCCGCCGGCCGGCGCCAGGCCGATGCCGGGCGCTTTGGCGAGCGCATCGCCACCGATATGCCCCTCGAAGCGATTGCGCTTCGACTGAACTCGCAAGACCGGATTGCCCAGCCATGATTGATTACGTCCGCGACGGACAAGCCATCTACCGCGAATCGTTCGCCACGATCCGTGCGGAAGCCGACCTTTCGCGCATTCCCGCCGATCTCGAAAAGCTCGCCGTGCGCGTGATCCACGCGTGCGGCATGGTCGACATCGTGCACGACCTGCACTTCTCCGAAGGGGCGGGCGTCGCCGGGCGCAACGCGCTGCTTGCCGGCGCACCGGTCCTGTGCGACGCCAACATGGTCGCGCATGGCGTCACGCGCGCGCGGCTGCCGGCCGCGAACGAGGTCGTGTGCACGCTCACGCACCCCGGCGTGCCGGACCTCGCACGCGCCATGGGCAATACCCGCTCGGCGGCTGCGCTCGAACTGTGGCGTCCGATGCTCGCGGGCAGCATCGTCGCCATCGGCAACGCGCCGACGGCCCTGTTCCATTTGCTCGACATGCTCGATCGTGGAGCGCCGCGTCCTGCGCTCATTCTCGGCTTTCCCGTCGGCTTCGTCGGTGCGGCCGAATCGAAGGCGATGCTCGCCGCCGACAGTCGCGGCGTGCCGTATGTGACCGTCTCGGGCCGCCGTGGCGGCAGCGCCATGGCCGCCGCCGCCATCAACGCTCTGGCATCGGAAATCGAATAATGACCATCTCCGGAAAGCTCTACGGTATCGGTGTCGGTCCGGGAGACCCCGAGCTGCTGACGCTCAAGGCGCTGCGCCTGTTGCAAGCCGCCCCCGTGGTCGCGTATTTCGTGGCGAAGGGCAAGAAAGGCAATGCATTCGGCATCATCGAAGAGCATCTGCTCGACGCACAGACGCGCATGCCGCTCGTCTATCCGGTCACGACAGAAGTCCTTGCACCGCCGCTGTCCTACGAGACGATCATCGCCGATTTTTACGACACGGCCGCCGCGCTCATTGGCGAGCACCTCGCGGCGGGACGCGACGTGGCCGTGGTCTGCGAAGGCGACCCGTTCTTCTACGGTTCGTACATGTATCTGCACGACCGGCTGGCCGAGCAGTACCCCGCCGAAGTCGTACCGGGTGTTTGTTCGATGCTCGGGGGTGCGGCCGTGCTGGGCACGCCGCTCGTCTATCGCAACCAGAGCCTCGCCGTGCTTTCCGGCGTCCTGCCCGAAGACGAATTGCGTCGCAAGCTGGCCCACGCCGATGCCGCGGTCATCATGAAACTCGGTCGCAACTTCGACAAGGTACGCCGCGTTCTCGACGACCTCGGTCTCGCAGGCCGCGCCCGGTATGTCGAACGGGCGACGATGCACAACCAACGCATCGTGCCGCTCGAAGAAGTCGATCCGAGCGCATCGCCGTACTTCTCGCTTCTGGTCGTGCCGGGCCAGAAGTGGCAGGGATGAGCGCGATGTCCGTCACTTTCGCCGCCCCCGCCATTGTGGTACTCGGTCGCAGCGCGCTCGACACGGCACGACGCCTTCGGGCAAGCTTGCCGAAAGCCACCCTCCACGGTCTGACGGCGCGTGTCGGTGACGACGTCGACGTGCCCTTCACCGAACTCGGCGCTCATCTTCAGTCGCTCTACGCGCAGGGCACGCCGATCGTCGCGCTATGCGCTGCGGGTATCGTCATTCGCTGCGTGGCGCCGATGCTGAGCAACAAAGGGACCGAACCGCCCGTGCTCGCCGTGGCCGAAGACGGCAGCGCGGTGGTGCCGTTGCTTGGCGGATTGTCGGGCGTCAACGTATTGGCTCGCCAGATCGCCCGCACGCTGGGCATTGCCCCCGCGATCACGACGAGCGGCGAACTGCGCTTCGGCACGTGCGTGCTCAATCCCCCCGAAGGCTACGTGCTCGCCGATCTGGCGCAGAGCAAACATTTCGTCTCGGATCTGCTGGCCGGAGAGTCGGTGCGCATCGAAGGCGATGCGCCATGGCTGCGCGACGCCGACCTGCCGCGTGCCAGCACCGCCGCGCGCACGATTCGCATCACGCCCCGCATCGGCGACGGCGATCGCGAAACGCTCGTCATTCATCCGCGCAGCCTGCTCGTTGCGCTCACACGGGCAGACGGCGTCGGCGCACAACAGGTGCGGGACATGCTGTCGGCGCAGGGTCTCTCCGCCCTTGCGCTGGCAGTGCTCGTCGCGCCGCTTTCGCTCATGGGCCATGCGGCCATCCGGACGATGGCGCACGAACTTGGCGTGCCGCTGCGCTTCGCGGCATTCGACCCGGCGCAGGTAGACGACTGGCTGACGACAATGCTTGGCAGTGACGTCGACATTCGTCATGACGAGCGTGGCATGGCGCTCGCACTCGCCGGCGCGCCCCTCGACCCGACGCAAATCGGCCGCGCGCGCGGCACGCTGAGCGTGATCGGCCTCGGCCCGGGCAACGCCGGACTGCGCGTGCCGGAAGCGAGCGCCGCGCTCGCGGCGGCAACCGACATCCTCGGCTATGCCACTTACGTCGCCATGGCCGGGCCGTTCCGCGACGACCAGACGGTGCACCCCACCGATAACCGCGAGGAATTGATGCGGGCGCGCCATGCGTTCGAACTTGCGTGCGAGGGCAAGCACGTAGTGGTCGTATCCTCGGGTGACCCGGGCGTATTCGCCATGGCCAGCGCCGTGCTCGAAGCGCTCGACCTGAGCGACGATCCCGCGTGGAAAGCCGTCGACCTGCGCATCGTGCCGGGCATCTCGGCAGCCATGGCAACGGCCGCATGCGCCGGTGCACCGCTCGGTCACGACTTCTGCATGCTTTCGCTGTCGGACAACCTGAAGCCGTGGGACATCATCTGCGAGCGCCTGCGACATGCGGCGCAGGCGGATCTCGTCATGGCGTTCTATAACCCCATCTCCCGGGCGCGGCCGTGGCAACTCGGCGAAGCGCTCGACATCGTCAGGCAATGGCGCGCACCGCAGACCCGGGTCGTACTCGGGCGCGACATCGGACGCCCCGGCGCAACGCTCGTCAACACCACGCTAGGCGAGCTACGCCCCGAGCAGGTCGACATGCGCACGATGGTCATCATTGGTTCTTCGACGACCCGGGGCATCGACGGCGGCCCGAACGGGGAGTGGATCTACACGCCGCGCTGGTACGGTGAAGCGCCCGGGCGTTGATGCCGGGTTACGTTCCCCCCCTCGGATCATTCCGGAACATGCGGGACCATAGCGGGCCATGGCGGATCATGGCGGATCATGGCGGATCATGGCGGACGGGAAGCGTGCCTGACGCTACACGTGCTGCGCAATGTCGTCCAGACGCAGGGACTCGGCATGCCATGCGCGGGCGAGCCGTTCGCTACCGCCCAGCGCGATGCGTCCCTGCTCGCAGTTCACCACGACAACGCGATCCGCCGCGGCGGGCCTGGGCGCAGCGTCGTTCGTCCGCCCATCCGTAAGCAGCCACAACACGCGGACTTGCGACGCCCGCCGCTGCTTCGCCCGGTCCAGCAATCGTGACGCGGCCGCGACGCCTGCTGGGAACGGCGTCGCGCCACCGCCCCCGATCGGCTCGATCCAGCGCTCGTTCCACCAGCGCGGCACCGCGGGACCGAACAGCACCTGCGCGCGGTCTCCGCCGAAGCGGATCAGCGCCACCTCGGCTCGCGCACGTGCCAGCCGGTCGAAGCTGTCGAGCAGCCAGCCCTTCGCCTGCGCCAGACTGCCGAGCATCGACGCCGAGCCATCCAGCAAGAAGCAATGCAACTCGCCGCCCGGCGCTTGCTCGTCGGCATAGCGCAGATGCGTCCTGTCGAGCTTGTGCGGCCCTTTGCGCACGAGCGTCGGCACCCATGCGATACGGCCAATACCGCGCCCCGGCTCTGGAGCCGTACCGCGGCGCCGGGTTCGCCCGGTTTGCCCTGTGTCGCACAACCATCGAGAACCGCCGGACACACCGGCGGGGGCATCCCCCCGATGGCTCAGCGTTTTTTTGACGTCAGCGCAACGACGCCCTTCACGCGTGTCGTGCCCGTCGCCTCCGGCGGCAGGTAGCCCCAGTCGCAAGCATCGTCGCCGCAGGGCGGCGCCGCGCTCCCCGAGGGCCGGGAGTCCGGCTCGCGCGCATGCGGTGCCGGGCTATCGGTGTCCGGGGGCAACGTCGCGGACGATACTGTCGCCGGCGCACGCCGACGATGGCGCAGGACCAGATCGGCCACGCGCTCGACGTGTCTGCGCGCGACGGACAGTTTGGGTGACGATGGCAGCGACGGCGACGCCTCCAGCGCTGCCAGGGCTCGTGCCGCACGCAGCATGATGAGATCGGCGCGCATGCCATCCACCTGCGCGTCGATGCACAACGCGCTCACCGCGTCATGCACGTCGTCGTCGATCTCGACGGTGGACAATGCCGCGCGCGCGTCGAGAATACGCTGGCGTTGCTGCGCCTGCGCCTGCGCGTACCGCTCGTGGAACGCCACCGGATCGAGATCGAAAGCCATACGCGTGCGCACGATCTGCTGGCGCACCTGCGGGTCGAAGCAATTCTCCAGCGCAACCATCAGGCCGAAACGGTCCAGCAACTGCGGCCGCAATTCGCCCTCTTCCGGATTCATCGTACCGACGAGCATGAAACGCGCGGCATGCCGATGCGACACGCCGTCGCGCTCCACGACATTGATGCCGCTCGCCGCCACATCCAGCACGACATCCACGAGCGAATCGGCCAGCAGGTTCACTTCGTCGACGTACAACACGCCGCGATGCGCCCGCGCCAGCAGGCCGGGCGAGAATTTCACGCCGCCGCCGCGCAGCGCCTCGTCGATGTCGAGCGCACCGATCAGGCGCTCCTCGCTCGCGCCCAACGGCAGCGTCACGAACGGGCAATCGGGCAACAGGCCGGCGAGCGAGCGCGCCGCCGTCGATTTCGCCGTGCCACGCGGGCCGCTCACGAGTACGCCGCCAATCGATGGATCGACCGCCACGAGCAGCAGCGCCTCGCGCAGCGACGACTGGCCGACCAGCGCGGTCAACGGAAACGGCGCAGCCGGGGCGGCCGGTTCCGGAATGAGGTCCGGAATGAGATCAGGAATGGGCACGGGGATGGACTCCGGCACGGGGCTCGACGTCACGACATTCTCCTTTCGATTTCCCGCCCTGCGGCCAGGAGATGGTTTTCGATCTGCTCACGATAGGCACCGGGCGATTGCCACAGGCCGCGACCGATCGCCTCGAGCAAACGCTCGCACACGCCACGCAGCGCATGCGGATTGTGACGCTGCATGAACTCACGGGTGTCGGCGTCGTTCAGGCATGCGTCGGTCACCATGCCGTACTGATGGTCCGAGATTACGCGCGCGGTGGCGTCGTAGCCGTACAGGTAGTCGACCGTCGCCGCAATTTCCGCCGCCCCCTTGTATCCGTGACGCTTCACTCCGGCGAGCCATTTCGGATTCACGACGCGCGAGCGGATCACCCGCGCGATTTCCTCGGTGAGCGGGCGCACCCGGGGCGCGCCGGGATGGCTGTGGTCGGCGTGATACACCGCAGGTTGCTGCCCCGAGAAGTGCCGCACCGCCGCGGTCATGCCGCCCTGGAACTGGTAGTAATCGTTCGAGTCGAGAATGTCGTGCTCACGATTGTCCTGATTTTGCAAGACGAGGTCGATGGCCGCGAGCCGCGTCGCGAACACGCCATGCGCCCGTTCCCCGGCACTGGTCTGCGCATACGCATATCCGCCGGACTGGCGATAGGCCTGCGCGAGATCCTCGTCCGTTTGCCATGAACCGTTGTCGATCGTTTCCTGCAGTCCGGCGCCGTACGTCCCGGGCTGCGACCCGAACACCCGCCAGCCCGCGCGCTTTCGCGCCTCGGCGGCGTCCAGTCCGCGCGCGATCCACGCATCGCGCTCGCGCATCACCCGGGCGCGAACCGGATTGATGTCCTGCGGCTCGTCGAGTTCGGCAACGGCCTGCACGGCCGCGTCGAACAAGTGCATCACGTTCGGGAACGCATCGCGAAAGAACCCGGACACCCGCAGCGTGACGTCGATACGGGGGCGCTCCATGCCGCCTGGCGGCAGGATTTCGAAGTCCGTCACACGGTGACTGCCTGGCGCCCATTTCGGGCGTACGCCAAGCAGCGCGAACGCCTGCGCAATGTCGTCGCCACCAGTGCGCATCGTGGCCGTGCCCCAGACCGACAAGCCGACGGCGCGCGGATAGTCGCCATGGTCCTGCAAGTGGCGCTCGATCAGATGGCGCGCGGACTTCACGCCCAGCGCCCAGGCCGTCTGCGTGGGAATCGCGCGGGTGTCCACCGAGTAGAAGTTGCGTCCGGTCGGCAGGACGTCGGGACGCCCGCGCGACGGCGCACCGCTCGGCCCCGGCGGCACGAAACGGCCTTCGAGACCTCGTTTGAGATGGCGCAACTCCTCGCTGCCGCACGCATCGAGCGCGGGCAGCACTTCGTCCCGCGCGCGGGCCAACACCTCGCGCGTGGCCGGGAGCGCCTGCGTGGCGGTGTCGAGCGACGCCGTCCCTTCACTCGCCAGCATCTGTAGCAGGCGTGCGCCCAGCAACTCCAGCCGCTCGCGCGTATCGCCCTGATGGCGCCACGGCGCATCGCTCACGCACGCGAGCAATGCCGGGCGCGGCCCAGTCCACGGCGTCGCCGCTTCGGCGCCAAGCGGATCGAACCCGCCATCGATCCGCAAGTCTTTCGCCAGCGCGTCGATCAGACCCGCGTCGCGCCCCTGTCCGGCACGCACCGGAAAGCGCATCAGCGCGAGCAACGTGTCGCAACGTTCGCGCCCGGTCGGCGAGCGTCCGAAAATATGAAGTCCGTCACGAATCTGCGTTTCCTTCAACTCGCACAGCCACGTGTCCACGCGCGTGAGTAATTCGTCTTCCGCTTCCTGACCGCTCGGCGCGTCGAGACTCAACTCCTCATGCAGACGATGCCGCACGATAGTCTCGAGAATCGTGCGGCGTAGCAGTTTCGCGCGACGCATGTCGACCATCAGGGCGTCGTAATACTCGTCGACCTGGCGCTCCAGATCCTGCAACGGACCGTATGACTCGGCGCGCGTGAGCGGCGGCATCAAGTGGTCGACGATGACGGCCTGCGCGCGGCGTTTCGCCTGACTGCCTTCGCCGGGATCATTGACGATGAACGGGTACAGGTGCGGCGTCGGCCCGAGCGTGAGATCCGGCCAGCAACGGTCCGACAGCGCAACACTCTTGCCCGGCAGCCATTCGAGGCTGCCGTGCTTGCCCACATGTACGACGGCGTCCACGCCGAACGTATGCCGCAGCCAGAAGTAGAACGCCAGATAGGCGTGCGGCGGCACCAGTTCGGCGTCGTGGTAGCTCGCGTAGTCGCCATCGACCCGCGAACGCGAGGGCTGAATGCCGACGAAGACGTTCCCGCATCGCCAGCCGGCGATCATGAAACGCCGCTGACGTAGCGTCGGGTCCCGATCCGCCGGTCCCCAGCGCGCGTCGAGCGCCTCGCGTACCGGGGCGGGCAGCGTCGCGAATGCCGCCAGATAATCGTCAAGCGCATAACTCTGAAACGCCGGTCGCAGCGCGCGCATGCCGGGATCGTTGGTCACACCTCGGGTCAACCGCGCCATCAATGCGTCGCCGTCGGGCGGCAGTTCGTCGACGCGATAACCCTCGTCGCGCAGCAGCGTCAGAATCCCGAGCACCGATGCCGGTGTGTCGAGGCCGACACCGTTGCCGATGCGCCCTTCGCTCGCCGGGTAGTTGGCCAGCACCAGCGCGAGTCGCTTCTGCGCGTTGGGTTTCTTGCGCAGCAGGCACCAGCGACGGCTCAGTTCCGCAACGAATTCGACACGCTCCGGATCCGGCTGATAACGCACGACGTCGACTTCGGTGCGTGAGCAACGGTAGTCCAGCCCCTTGAAGCTGATCGCGCGCGTAATGATGCGGCCATCGACCTCGGGCAACGCAACGTGCATGGCGATGTCGCGCGAATTCAACCCCTGATTGTCCTCGACCCAATCGTCGCGGTTGCCCCCGCTGAGAATGACCTGCAATACCGGGGCGTCGATGCCGAAGCCCTGCGCCAGGCGCGGATCGTGCGGCGTCGACGTCGAAAAAGCCGTGGTATTGAGCACGAGCGAGACATCGTGCGCGTCGCAAAGCCGTTGCACGACGTCGCAACTCAATGCGTCCTTGAGCGAGGTGATCGCAATCGGCAGCGGGTTCAGGCCCCGCGCGGCGAGCGCATCGATCAGGGCGTCGAACACGCGGGTATTGGCCGCCTGCAAATGCGCGCGATAAAAGAGAATCGCGACGACAGGCGCGCCGGCCTGCCAATCGGCATGCCAGTCGGCCATCGCCGGGTGATGGTTGTGCGGATGATAAAGCGCCGCATTCGGCACGGCGAGCGGCAGCGGCGGTTCCTCGCCCCACCCCAGCGCCTGCCACGCGATGGCCCGCAGGAACGCTTCGGCGTTGACCGGGCCGCCCTGACGCAGATAGCGCCACAAACGCGCGCAGAACTCGGGGCTCGCCGTGCTCAACGCCGTGAGATTCGGGTCTTCCTGCAAGTCGCCCGAGAACATCACGAGCATTTGCCCACGACGCTGTGCCAGCGCGACGATCTGCTCGATGCCGTACGGCCAGTACGCCTCGCCGCCGAGATGATCGACCACCACCACGCGCGCATGCCGCAAGACATCCTCGACATAGAAATCGACCGACGCCGGTTGGCGCAGATACGTGACATTGGCGAGCCGCAGACTTGGGAAATCGTCACCGAGGCGCTCGACCACGCTCGCCAGCAGCGACAACGTCGTGTCGGCGGAACTGAGCACGACGATGTCGGCAGGCTGCTGGTCGATGCGGATCACACCGGCCGCGTCGTCGACGAAGCCGCCGGGGACTGTGCGTAGCAGATGCATGCGAGGCGTCGTCCGGGGGGCGTGCGTCAGGCCGTCGCGACGGGCGAGATCGCGCGCAGTGCGGCGTCGAACTCGCGCTGAAGCGCGTCGGCGTCGAGATCTTCGCCGATCAGCACGAAGCGGCTGCCGCGCACGTCCGCCGCGCGCCAGTGACGGTCGAAATAGCTGTCGAAACGCTGGCCCACACCCTGCACGACAAGGCGCATCGGCGCACCGGGCAAGGCCGTGAAACCCTTCGCACGGTAGATCGTGTGATGCTCGACCAGTTGACGCAACGCCGCGATGATCGTCTCGCGCGATGCGGACGCGCCCAACGCGTCCAGAGCGTCGGAGGCCTGCGTCGACACGCAGACCATGACCGAATCGAACGCGTCGTGGTGATGGTCGGCGTCGTCCGCCGAGCCGTGGTGATCGTGGCGCTGGTCGATGGTTTGCTCGGACGCCGAGTTCAGGCCGAGCAGCACACCCAGGTCGAGGTTGCCATTGCTGGCGGGCACGATCTTCACGTGCGCGGGCAACGCCTCCCGGATCGCCGCCGATACGCTGGCCTGCGCCGCCTCGTCGAGCAGATCGGTCTTATTGAGGACGACGAGATCGGCTGCACTCAGTTGATCTTCGAACAGTTCGTGCAGCGGCGACTCGTGATCGAGGTTCGGGTCGGCCTTGCGCTGCGCATCGACGGCGTCGGGATTTTCGGCGAATTGCCCGCTGGCCGCCGCAGGACCGTCAACGACCGTAATGACCGCATCAACGGTGAAGCCATTGCGAATCGACGGCCAGTTGAAGGCCTGCACCAGCGGCTTGGGCAGCGCCAGCCCGGAGGTTTCGATCAGCACGTGGTCGATCCGGTCGCGTCGCTCGTTGAGCGCTTCCATCACCGGGAAGAACTCCTCCTGCACGGTGCAGCACAGGCAGCCGTTGGCCAGTTCGAACAGTTGGCCCTCGGTCTCCCGGCCGTTCTCGTCGCAGCCGATGCCGCAGCCCTTGAGAATCTCGCCGTCGATGCCAAGCTCGCCGAACTCGTTGACGATCACGGCGACGCGCAGGCCGTTGTTGCCGGACAGGATGTGACGCAGCAGCGTGGTCTTACCGCTACCGAGGAAGCCCGTAATCACGGTCACGGGGATCTTGCGCATGGAACTCGACATGGAAGCAAAGCGTAGTCGCACGCCTGACCCCGCCCGGCACCGTCGTCGGTACGGCGCGCGGCCCGCCCGGCAGGACGCGACCGTGCCGCCGCCGGCGGCTGCATCGGAAAAACGGAGAAAGCGTGACAAAGCTGAGGGTTTGACTGCACACCGCCTACCCGCAGTGCCAATCGTCTTCTCCGGCCGGTATCCGGGCTGACGAAACGGCCGCTTCACCTTCCCACGCCGCCATCGAAGGCTGTTGCGCAGTGGTCTCGCCCCTTGAAACAGATGAAACACCTGCGGGGTTGAAGACGGCCCGGCACCGCATGACTGCGGCGCCTTCGTTTTACCGTTGCGGGGGCAGCACAGGCTGGAGCGTCGCGTCGCACGACTTGCGCGTGGTCGCGCCGCTCTCCTGTTTCCCGTTTAACTGCGCGCACGGGAACATGCGCGCGAGCACCAGATTAGCCGCGAGTGTAGGTGCCGGATACCGCTGCGTCAAGGCAGCGAACGGGCAAACGCCTGTGGTATGCTCGCCACCAGATTTTTTCATCCCCCTGTGAGACGTTGCAGTGCATCGAGTCATCGTCCTGGCCCCCCTCCGGCGGCATGTCCCTCCCGGATGCCGGGCATCGTTCTCGCATCCCCTCGTCACATGAACGCCGGCCTTCAGGTCCATCGTCACGCACGAGGTCCCCAATGAGTGCCACGAGCCACGAGCGCCGCGCCTGGCTGATCGGCGCCGGGCCGGGCGACGCCGAACTCATCACTGTCAAGGCCATGCGGGCGCTCGCCGTCGCGGATGTCGTGCTGGTGGACGACCTCGTGAATCCGGACGTGCTCCTCATGGCCGGGCCACAGGCACAGGTCGTCCACGTCGGCAAGCGCGGCGGACATGCCTCCACCCCGCAACGCGAGATCATCGAGCTGATGCTCGCGCACTTGCGCGCCGGCCGCAGCGTGGCGCGTCTGAAGGGCGGCGACCCGTTCGTTTTCGGACGCGGCGGCGAAGAACTGCTGGCCCTGCAAGCCGAAGGCGTTGCCGTGGAGATCGTCAACGGCATCACCGCCGGCATTGCTGCGCCAACGACGCTCGGCATTCCCGTGACGCACCGGGGGCTGGCGCAGGGCACGATCTTCGTGACGGGGCACGGCGCGGGCGACGACGAGCCGGATTGGCAGGCGCTCGCCGCCGCGGGCCTCACGCTCGTCATCTACATGGGCATCCTGCGTCTGGAAGACATCGCGAATCGCCTGTTGCAAGCCGGGCTGGCGCCGTGCACACCGTGTGCCGCCATCGAGTCGGCGACGTTGCCGGCGCAGCGTCACGTGCTTGCCACGCTGAACGCCCTGCCCGCCAAGGTCCGGGCCGCCGGCATCGGCTCGCCATCGATTATCGTGATCGGCGAGGTGGTCTCGCTGGCGCATACGTCCGACTCTGCCGGCCCGAAGCCTGCCATCCCGAAGCGTGCTGTCCCGATCGCCGCGGTACGGCCGCTGAGTGTCGGCATCGGCTTCCGGCAGGGTGTGACGGCCGAACAGATCGAGGCCGCCGTGCGCGCGGCGCTGGGGTCACGCACGCTGGCGGAAGTCGGCGCGGTGGCAACGCTCGACAGAAAGGCCGCCGACCCCGCGCTCGTCCGTTTCTGCGAGCATCACGGCCTTGCCTTGATAGGATGCGCACCTGCGGATATCGAAACGTGTCTGGATGCCCATCCGCAGTTGCCACGTTCGAACACCGTTTACCAACACACCGGCGTGCACGCCGTCTGCGAGCCCTGCGCATTGCTGGCCGCGTCGGGCGGCACGTTGCTTGCCGCCCGGCATATCGGCGATGGCCTGAGCGTCGCCATCGCCACGAAAGCGCCAATGGAGTCACGACACGATGAAGACCGATAGCGAATCCCACCTGCGCATGACGCAGCGACGCCGCGAGGGACACGAAAAGAAGCAGGCCGCAGCGACGACCGAAAAGGGCCTTCTCATCGTGCACACCGGCAATGGCAAGGGCAAGAGCACCGCGGCGTTCGGCATGGCGGTTCGCATGCTGGGCCACGATCAGCGCATCGGTGTCGTGCAGTTCATCAAGGGCGCATTGCACACGTCCGAGCGCGACTTTCTCGGCAGCCATGCCCGATGCGACTTCGTCACGATGGGCGACGGCTACACGTGGAATACGCAGAACCGCGACGCCGACATCGCGACGGCGCGCAAAGGCTGGCAGGCGGCCGTCGACATGATCGGGAGCGGCAACTACAAGATGGTGATTCTCGACGAACTGAACACCGTGCTGAAGTACAAGTATCTGCCGCTTGAGGAAGTGCTCGGCGTGCTCGGCGCACGCGGCGAGATGCAGCACGTCGTCGTCACCGGCCGGCACGCGCCGGACGAGCTGATCGAAGCGGCGGATCTCGTCACGGAGATGCGGCTCGTGAAGCACCCATATCGCGAGCAGGGTGTGAAGGCGCAACAGGGCATCGAGTTCTGATCGTGGCCTCGTGCCCCGCGTTGTTCATTGGCGCTCCGGCGTCGGGTCAGGGCAAGACCACGGTCACCGCCGGGCTGGCGCGACTGCATCGAGACCAAGGACGTAAGGTCCGGGTCTTCAAGACCGGCCCCGATTTTCTCGATCCGAAGATTCTCGAGCGCGCGAGCGGCGCCCCCGTGCAGACGCTCGATCTGTGGATGGTGGGCGAAGCGCAATGCCGGCAACTGCTGGCCGAGGCGGCGCAAACGGCCGACCTGATCCTCATCGAAGGCGTGATGGGATTGTTCGACGGCACCCCGAGCAGCGCGGATCTTGCGACGACGTTCGGGATCCCGGTCGTCACCGTGATTTCGGCGAAGTCGATGGCGCAGACGTTCGGTGCAATCGCCTCGGGTCTCGCGCACTATCGCCCCGGACTACCGACGTACGGCGTACTGGCGAATCACGTCGGTTCGCCGCGCCATGCACAGTTGCTGCGCGAAGGCATGCCAGCGGATATTGCATGGCTGGGGCACCTCGGCACGTCCGACCGGATGACCTTGCCCGCGCGGCACCTCGGCCTGCATCAGGCGCACGAAATCGACCGGCTCGACGAGCGCATTGCCGCCACCGCCCGCGCCTTGGCCGAGACGGCGCTGGCGGCGTTGCCGCCGGCCATCGCCTTCGAAGCGCCGCCGTCGCCCGCATTGGCCCAGGATCGTGAAACGCTCAAGGGCATGCAGATCGCCGTGGCGCGCGACGCGGCCTTCTCGTTCGTCTATCCGGAGAACATCCGTCTGTTGACGTCGCTGGGGGCGAACGTGACGTATTTCTCGCCCTTGGCGAACGACGCGCTGCCGGCGGCGGCCGACGCTCTCTTCCTTCCTGGCGGCTACCCCGAATTGCACGCAGCGACGCTGGCCGCGAACACGCGCAGCGCCAGCAGCATTCGCGCGCACGCGGCCGCGGGCAAGCCCGTCGTCGCGGAGTGTGGCGGCATGCTTTATCTGCTGGAGCGGCTCACGGATGCATCGGGCATCTCGACGCCCATGCTTGGCGTGCTGCCCGGTCATGCAACGCTGCAAACGCGCCTTGCCGGTCTCGGCATGCAGGAAGTGGCGACGCCTCGCGGCACGTTGCGAGGTCATACGTTTCATTACACCAGCATGGCCACGCCCATGACGCCGGTCTGCCACGCCCGGCGTGCAGGCAGCGACACGCCGGGCGAACCGGTATTTCGCGTAGGCGCGACGGTCGCGACCTATCTGCATGGCTACTGGCCGTCGAACCCGGCGCTCACTGCGGCACTTTTCCATGGCACAGCCTTTTAGCGAATCCGAGCGCGCCGCCGTCTACCGCGTGATCCACGAACGGCGCGACATGCGCCATTTCGTGCCGGCGCCCGTCGATTCCGGCGTTCTCGCGCGCCTGCTCGATGCGGCGCACCATGCCCCCAGTGTCGGCTTCATGCAACCGTGGCGAATCGTGCGGGTAACGTCGCCCGCCCTGCGCGCATCACTGCATGACGCAGTCGAGCGCGAACGGCTGAAAACCGCCGATGCACTGGGCGAGCGCCGCGACGCGTTCATGAAGCTGAAGGTCGAGGGCATGCAGCAATGCGCCGAGATCCTGGTAATGGCGTTGATGGACGGGCGCGAGCGCCATGTCTTCGGACGGCGCACGCTGCCGGAGATGGATCTGGCATCGGTCTCGTGCGCGATTCAGAACCTCTGGCTGGCCGCTCGCGCGGAGGGCCTGGGCGTGGGCTGGGTCTCGCTCTTCGATCCGCAGGACGTCGCCCGGCTGCTGCACATGCCCTCAGGTGCCAAGCCGGTCGCCATTCTCTGCCTCGGCCACGTCGCGGAGTTCTACGGCGCCCCGATGCTGGAGATCGAAGGATGGGCGGCGCGCGCGCCCCTGGAAACGTATGTGTTCGAGAACGCGTGGCCGCAGCAAGCCTCGGAATGAGACCGGGGCCGGTGGACATCCGGCCGGCGGGGTTTCGCTGCCGTTGCTCAGCGCTGCGCGGACGGTTCGCGGGCGGCGTTCCCGAGTGCCGGCTTCGACGTCGCGCCCCGGCGCCCCGCCCGATACAGAAGTGTCGCGACGATCGACAGATTGAGCAGGTTCCAGGCAATGCCGTTGAGGAATGCCGCCCGGTAGCTGCCGGTCAGATCGAACACGGCTCCCGACATCCAGCCGCCCAGCGCCATGCCCACCAACGTGGCCATGAGCACCGTACTCACACGGGCACCCGCCTCGGACGCCGGAAAGTACTCCCGCACCACAATCGCATACGCCGGGACAATACCGCCCTGAAACAACCCGAACAGCGCCGAGACGACATACAGCGATCCCAGCCCGTCGAAGGGGAGGAAGAGCAACAGTGCGACGCACTGGAGTCCCGCGCCGAGCAGGAGCGTGCGCAGGCCGCCGATGTAATCGCAGATCACCCCGGAAACCAGCCGGCTGACGATCCCGAACCCAAGCATCAGCGCGAGCATCCGTGCGCCGCTTGCCACGCCGTAACCGAGGTCGCCGCAATAGGCGACGATATGCACCTGCGGCATGGCCATCGCCACACAGCAGGCGATGCCCGCCACGCATAGCAGCGCCTGCGCCCCGCCTTTGTTCATGCCGAAGGGCCGCTCGGAGACCATCGCCATCGCCCGGGGCGAACGAGTCACACCGACCGGGATCGCCGGCGGCCCGGCCCGCATGAGCAGCGCCAGCGCGAACATCGTGACGCCGCAAAAAACGCCGAGCTCGATGTAAGTCTGACGCCAGCCATGATGCGCGACCAGAAACTGAACGATGGGCGGCCATATCGCGCCGGAAAGATAGTTGCCGCTGGCGCACACGGCGACCGCGGCACCGCGCCGGCGAACGAACCACGAGGTCGTGTCGGCAATGAGCGGCCCGAGCGTCGTCGAACTCCCCATCGCGCCGATGAGCAGCGCGTGTATCGCGGTGAAGCCGATAATGCCGGATGCAAATCCGCTGGCGATATAGCCCACCCCCAGCGCGACGGATCCCACCAGCAGCGGACGCATCACACCGTAGCGATCGGCCATGCGCCCCATCACGATGCCGCCGAGCGCGAATCCCAGCATCATGAACGTGTAGGGCAGCGACGCCTGGGCGCGCGCAATCCCGAAGTCCGCCTGTACCGCAGGCAACACCACCGAGACGATATACATGCTGCTGCTTCCCACCGTCATGATGAGCAGCGCGACGATGAGTCGAAAAACGGCGTAACGGGAATCCGGCAGGTGAGCGGACTGCGACATGGCGTCTCCGGGGCACGCTCATTCGAATTGAGCTGTTGGCTTGGACTTTCGAGCGCCACGCTCCGGCGCGGTGTGGCGCGGTGTGGCGCGGTGTGGCGGCCGATATCGGAATATTACATGGCATGGGAAGAAACGAGTGCCGGAATCCGTTGGCTGTCCGAGGTATGCGAAGGCCGCGGCAACACACGCCGCGACGCTCACACACTCAGGCACTCAGGCACTCAGGCGCTTGCGCCACTATTGTCGCTTTCGACGCAACATCGTGCGCCCGTCGCCGGAACTTCTGCCGCATCGCACTCGGCACTACGATAGCGAGGTTGTCAAAGCCCGTGCGTCCCCGCAACGCCTTTGCGAGGCGCATCACCCTTTCGAGGATGCCATCATGAGTCAACGTCTGAATGCCTTCGCGCAATCGCCCGAACTTTTCAAGAAATACGTCGAATTCGGCCTGCTACTGAAATCCGGCGCCATCGAGGCGTCCATTCTGCATCTGGTCGAAATCCGGGCGTCGCAGATCAACGGCTGCGGTTTCTGTCTGGATATGCACGTGAAGCAGGCCAGGATCGGTGGCGAGCGCGAACTGCGTGTGCACCACGTGGCGATCTGGCGCGAATCCACGCTGTTCTCGCCGCGCGAGCGCGCCTGCCTGGCCTGGACCGAAGCGCTCACCACCCTGCCCCCGCACGGGGTGCCCGACGACGTCTATGAGTTCGTGCGCGCCGAACTTTCCGAAAAGGAAATCTCGGACCTCAGCTTCGCGATCATGGCGATCAATGGCTGGAACCGTCTGAACGTCGGCTTCCGCACCGAACCGGGCTCTGCCGACAAGGCGTACGGTCTGGACAAGGCCAATCTCAACTGAGCAGGTCCAACGCCCGGATGCGCTCCGTCATGTAATCGATGAACGCGCGCATACGGGCAGGCAAATGCTGACGGCTCAGAAAACACAGATAGTGGCCGTAGTCGTCGGGCGCGTGACGCGGCAGGCAGGCGACGAGCGTGCCTGCCCGCAGATGCCGGCTTACCTGATGATCGGCCAGTTGCGCGATGCCGTGGCCGTCGAGCACCGATTGCAGCACCAGATCGGCATCGTTGAAGGTCAGCATGGCGTTCGGCGCGAACTTGCGCAATTGCCCGTCCGACTTGAATTCCCATTCGTACAGACGCCCCGAGCCCAGCCGCAGATTCACACAGCGGTGATCGGCAAGCGCCTCGATACTGCCCGGCAGACCATGTCTGGCGACATAGCCGGGCGAGGCGCACAGCAGCATCTGCATCGGAATCACCTTCCTGGCGATCACCCGGCTGTCTTCCATACGACCGTTGCGAAAAGCGATGTCGACACGCTCGGCGGCGAAGTCGGCCGGACTATCGTCAAGCAACAGTTCGATCGAGATATTCGGATACGCTTCGCGAAAGCCCGCCAGCAGCGGCGCGACGACCTGGCGTCCGAAGCTCACGGGAGAGCTGACGCGCAATTGCCCTGATGGCGGCCCCTCGCGCAGCTCCCGGATATCGTCGAGCGCATGAACGATGCGGGCGACGCCCGGATGGCACTGATCGTAAAAACGCTGGCCTTCGGTGGTCAGCACGGTGCGGCGGGTCGTGCGCACGAAAAGCCGCACGCCCAGCTGCGCTTCGAGCTTCTGGACGCTGCGGCTGATCGCCGAACGGCCGATGCCCAGCCGGTCGCCAGCCCTGGCAAAGTTGCCTTCGGCCGCCACGGCAAGAAAGGCCACGACTCCCGCATAACTTGCGGCAAAGCTCTCGGCGAGCGAGTCGGCGCGAGGGGCGGAAAATGGTGCGGAAGCCGGCACTGAAGCCGGCGCTGGGAACGTGGACGCAAGCGTGGAGCGGGATGTCGACATCATGGCGAAGCCGCAATTGGTTGACCTTACCCTCAAGACGGCCCAACCGATCGTTTTGTGACATCCCGCGTGAAATATTTTTTTGCGCGTCAGCGCCGTGCCATGTCCGCGGCGATTCGCGCGAGCTTGTCCGGATTGCGTTGCACCAGCACCCGGGTCAGACGCTCGCCGTCCGTCTCGTAAGACTGCACGGATTCAAGCTGCCCATCGAGATAGCGCAGCAGTGCCCACTGTCCGTTGACCTGAACCATCTCGACGCGCATCGCATCGCCATACCGCCGTTTTCCCGCGTAGAACAGTTGGGCAAGACGCTTTGCGCCGACCAGACTGCGGAAGCTCGGGATCTTGCCGCCGCCGTCGCCAATGAGCTCTGCCTGATCGCTCAGCAAGGCATGCAGGCCGTGGAAGTCGCTGCGCTGAATCGCGTCGGTGAAGGCTGTGAGCAGGCGATGCAGCGTTGCGCGCGGGACGGCGTCTCGCGGCGTGCCGTCGCGCAACTGCTGTCTCGCACGCTTGACGAGCTGGCGCACGGCGGCTGGCGTCTTTTCCAGCGTCTGCGCGATGTCGTCGTACTCGGCGTCGAACACGTCGCGCATCAGAAACGCTGCCCGGGCATCGGGCGAGAGGCGCTCCAGCGTGTACAGGAACGCCACGGAGACATCGTCGGCGAACTCATGCGCCTGTTCGGGGGTCTCGGGCGCCGACATCAGCATCGGTTCGGGCAGCCAGACCCCGGTATAGGTTTCTCGCTCGATCTTGACGGCACGCAGGCGGTCGATGGACAGGCGTGTGGTCGTGGTGACCAGCCACGCTTCGGCGTTCTCCACCGCGCCTTGGTCGCTGCCGTGCCAGCGCAGCCACGCTTCCTGCACCACGTCTTCGGCCTCGGCCACGGCGCCGAGCATGCGGTACGCAATCGCAAACAGGCGAGCGCGGTGACGTTCGAACGAAATCGCGGAATCGGTCATGGGCATGGAGACGAGGATGGGAGTGAGGTATCGCGAAACCCCTCGATTCATTGGCCTGCCCAGAGGGATTCGAACCCCCGACCGTCGGCTTAGAAGGCCGATGCTCTATCCAACTGAGCTATGGGCAGTGCACGTTGGCAGCGAGCGAGTATCGCCGCCGGAAAGCCCCCGACGCAGCGCAACGACAAATCTTTACGCCACAGCCGGGTAGCCGGTGATTATAGCGCACGCGCATGCCAGTTTCATCGGCGCGGTTTCGGGAGTTGTCCCCCTTTGCGCGCCGTCGCGTTCGCAACTAGACTCCATACGTGGAGGAACGCGCTCATGAACGAGATCGAACGCGAACAACGCTTTGGTGCGCACAACTACTCGCCCCTGCCGGTCGTGCTCTCGCATGGCAAGGGCGTCTGGGTCTGGGACGTCGAAGGCAACCGCTACCTCGACATGATGAGCGCCTATTCCGCCGTCAGCCACGGCCATGCGCATCCGAGACTGGTTGCCGCGCTCACTGCACAGGCGCAGCGCCTCGCCGTCGTCTCCCGGGCCTTCTATACCGACCGCCTCGGCGCCTTTCTCGAACGGCTGTGCGACCTCACCACCCTTGGGGGCGCCCTGCCCATGAATACCGGTGCGGAAGCCGTCGAAACCGCCATCAAGGCGGCGCGGCGCTGGGGATACAGCGTCAAGCGCATTCCCGCCGGGAAGGCCGAGATCATCGTCGCCGACGGCAATTTCCACGGACGCACCACCACCATCGTCGGCTTCTCCTCCGAACCCGCCTACCGCGCCGATTTCGGGCCGTTCGCCCCCGGCTTCGTTCGCGTGCCCTTCGGCGACATCGACGCGCTACGCGCCGCCATCACACCCAACACCTGCGCCGTGCTCTTCGAGACGATTCAGGGCGAGGGCGGCATCGTCGTGCCGCCCGAGGGCTTCCTGCGCGGGCTGCGCGCGCTTTGCACCGAGCAGAACGTCCTCATGCTACTCGATGAGATCCAGTCCGGACTCGGACGCACCGGACGCTGGTTCGCCTATCAGCACGAAGGCATCGTGCCCGATGGCGTCATGCTCGGCAAAGCCCTCGGCGGCGGCTTGCTGCCCGTGTCCGCGTTCGTTGCGAGACGCGACATCATCGATCTGTTCGAACCCGGCAGTCACGGCTCGACATTCGGAGGCAATGCGCTTGCAGCCACCGTCGCGCTCGAAGCGCTCGACGTCATGGCCGACGAAGATCTGCCGGGCCGAAGCGCCGAGATGGGGGAATATCTGCTCTCGCGCCTGCACGCGATTCACTCGCCGCTCATTCGGGAAGTGCGCGGCCGCGGTCTGTGGGCCGGCATCGAGATCGACCCCGCACGCGCCGACGCCCACGATCTGTCGATGCGGATGCTGCGCCGTCGCGTGCTCGCGAAGGAAACCCGCTCGACCGTGCTGCGCCTCGCCCCGCCGCTGGTCATCGAACGCGCCGAGATCGATATGTGTATCTCGGCACTCAAGGCCGTGCTGGCCGAAGCCGAATCGGAAGCGGAATCTCAAGCCTGAGTCGCGCCTCGACGCCGGCTGCCATATCAGTGTCAATGCGCCGACGATTTCGACCACAGGTTCATCACCAGCACGCCAGCGATGATGAGCGCCATGCCGAGGATGGCCGGGGCGTCGAGCTTCTGCCCGAACATCACGCGCGAGGCAATGGAGATGAGCACGATGCCCAGGCCCGACCACATGGCATAGGCAATGCCCACGGGAATCGTGCGCAGTGTGAGCGACAACATGTAGAACGCAATGCCGTAGCCGGCGACGACCAACGCAACCGGCCCCACACGGGTGAAACCCTCCGACGCCTTGAGCGCCGACGTCGCGATCACTTCGGCCACGATCGCCACGAGCAGATACAGATACGCCATCGTCACTCCTTTCACTCGGTTGGCCGTCCGCCCCGCGCGGACACGACGGGCGCTCATCATAACCGACGCCTCTTGTGCATCTCTTCCTGCATTCGCCGATCCATGCCACATCGCATCGCGCAAATATCGCTTGCCTAAGCGTTCGACGTCGCGCTACAGTCGCCGTCACGGTGTGGCCAGCACACCGGCGTCGCTCGGACGGTTCCGGGCGCTTACGTTCCAGGATGCATCCCATGTCCAGCTCTCAGGGCTCGCGCAGCTTTGCGCGCATCAATCGTCTTCCCCCGTACGTTTTCAATATCACCGCCGAACTGAAGATGGCGGCACGGCGTCGTGGCGAAGACATCATCGATCTGTCGATGGGCAATCCCGACGGTGCCACGCCACCGCATATCGTGAACAAGCTCGTCGAAGTCGCACAACGTCCCGACACGCATGGCTATTCGACCTCGCGCGGCATTCCGCGCCTGCGTCGCGCGATCACCCGCTGGTACAAGGATCGATACGACGTCGAACTCGATCCCGAGCGCGAGGCCATCGTGACCATCGGCTCGAAGGAAGGCCTGGCGCACCTGATGCTCGCCACGCTGGACCAGGGCGACACGGTGCTCGTGCCCAATCCGTCCTATCCGATTCACATCTACGGCGCCGTCATCGCGGGTGCGAACATCCGTTCCGTGCCGATGACGCCGGGCATCGATTTCTTCACCGAACTCGAACGCGGCATCCGCGAGAGTCACCCGAAGCCGAAGATGGTGATTCTCGGCTTCCCGTCGAATCCCACCGCTCAGTGCGTCGAACTCGAATTCTTCGAGCGTGTGGTCGATCTCGCGCGCAAACACGACATTCTCGTGGTGCACGATCTGGCTTACGCCGACATCGTCTACGACGGCTATCGGGCACCGTCGATCATGCAAGTGCCCGGCGCGCAGGACGTATGCGTCGAATTCTTCACACTGTCCAAGAGCTACAACATGGCCGGCTGGCGTATCGGCTTCATGGTCGGCAATCCGGAACTGGTCGCGGCGCTCGCGCGCATCAAGAGTTATCACGACTACGGCACGTTCACCCCGGTGCAGGTCGCCGCCATCGCCGCACTCGAAGGCGACCAGACATGCGTCGGGGAAATTCGCGAGCAGTATCAGCGCCGCCGCGACGTGCTCTACAAGGGCCTGACCGAAGCCGGCTGGACGGTCGATCTGCCGAAAGCATCGATGTACATCTGGGCGCGCATCCCGGAACCGTATCGCGCCCTCGGTTCGCTCGAATTCGCGAAGAAACTGCTCGCGCAAGCCAAGGTGTCGGTCTCGCCGGGCATCGGCTTCGGCGAGTACGGCGACGAATACGTGCGCTTCGCGCTGATCGAAAACGAATCGCGCATCCGGCAAGCCGTGCGCGGCATCAAGCACATGTTCCGTGAAGACGGACTGGTGCAGCCGGCGGGCGCATAGTTCGTCGGGAACTCGACGACGCAGCACAAAAAAGGGGGGCGCATCGATTGCGCCCCCCTTCTCGTGACCGGCGTCGCGCTCAGGCCGGCAACCACTCCTGCAACGTCACCTCGATGGTGATGAACGAAAGATTGCCACCGCGCACGAAACGCCCGGCGAACATGCGGCCGTCGGTATCGGCCACCATGCCGTGCAGCGTGGGCAATTCGTTCGACGCATCGGGCCTCGCGTCCACCTCACCGAACACGTTGAGGATCTCCACACCGGGACCGCTGACCAGCTGTTCGCGCCAGCCGTCACCCGCACGAAACGCGAGGCGCGCGTCGATCAGGCTGCCGACGGCGCCGCGCACGATGGCACGGGCGATCCCATGCTCGGCGCACAGCGCCTCGATGCTTTCCGTCAGATCCTGATTCGGCTTGAGCCGCGCCACCACCAACCGGCCCAACGTGCCATTTTCGATGGCGACGGGAATCTCCAGCGCCGCGCTCATGAGAGACTTCCCGCCACCGGACGCAACAGATGAAACCGCGTTTCCTCGTCGTCCCCCGTCACATAACCGCCGTGCTCGAACAGACACAGGCGGATCACCACAGGCTCGTCCCCGGCCCAGGTGTGATCGAGAATCAGATGGCCGCCGTGCAACTCGCCCGACGGGTCGGAGAACCCCGCATGGCAATGCAGCAGCGTTGCGCCGTCGGACGTGCGGCCCACGGTGAGCGAGCCGCCGATCAGATCGACCTCGCGCAACTCGTCGACCGGCGCCCCGTACCCGAAGGGACGCTCCGCATCCGTCGTGTTCTCGATCATGTGGTACCGCAGACCGCGTGCGGTACCCGCACAGAAACGCCCGACGCCGCCGCCGTACGCATAGCGGGATAACGCCGCGCGTATGGACTCGCCGAGATTCGCACCAGACCGGATCGTCACGCGCAGTTCGTGCTGCCCGCTCAACACACAGTCTTCCACACGGGGTAACGTGGGGACACCTGCATGTCGATAGACCCGTGAAAGCGCAGGTTTCATAGTCGATAGTCTCCTTGCTCTTCGAGCATCGTCTTGATTTGCTTTTTCACGATCTTGCCGTAGCCCGACTTGGGCATGGCACTCCAGAACACGAAGCGGCGCGGCCACTTGTAGCGGGCAATACGCGCTTCGAGATGCCCGAGCAGTTCATCGGCCTGTGCGGCCATGCCTTCCCGGGCGACCACCACCGCGAGCCCGCTCTCGCCCCACTTGGGGTCGGGCACGCCGAGCACCGCGCACTCCGAAACACACGGATGTGTGAGCAACGCTTCCTCGATCTCGCGCGGATAGACGTTCGAGCCGCCCGAGATGTACATGTCGGACGCCCGCCCCGTGATGTACAGGAATCCCTGTTCATCCACGTGCCCCAGGTCGCCGGTGTGGAACCAGTCGTCCTTGAAGGCCTTTGCGTTGGCGTCCGGATTGTTGTGATACCCCATGAAGACGGCCGGCCCGCGCACGCAAATCTCGCCCGACGCGAACGCCGGCTGACGCTGCCCGTGCTCGTCGAGAATCGCCACCTCCATGCCCGTGCGCGGCAAACCGCAGGTGCCCACGCGGGCATCCGGCGCGTTGTCGTCGTCGCTATGCAGCCACGGCGGCAGCACCGTGATGTTGCCCGTCACTTCGCCAAGGCCGTAGTACTGCACCAGCACGCGACCGAGCTTTTGCAACGCGTATTTCTGGTCGGCGCGATACATCGGCGCGCCCGCGTAGATCACGAAGCGCAGCGAACTATGATCGTAGCGGTCGACGGCCGGGTCCTCGACAAGCATCTTGACGATGGTGGGGACCGTGAACATGTTGTCCACGCGATGGCGCTCGATCGCCTGCCACACCTGCTCGGCGTCCATCTTCTCGCCCGGGAGCAGCACGCTGGCCGCCCCGCGCGCCGTGTTGACGATGGCGTGAATGCCGGCGCCATGCGAGAGCGGCGCCACGACCATCGAACGGCTGCGATACGTAATGCCCGGCATCAGATCCGCGAGGTGATTCGTGACCACGAACGCCATCTGTCCGTGCGAAAGCACACCGGCCTTCGGATGTCCGGTCGTGCCCGACGTGTAGAAGAACCACAGCGGATCCTCGTACTCGACCTCTTCCTCGTAACCCGGCGCGCCCAGATGTTCGGCCACCAGCGTCTCGTAATGCAATTCGCCTTCGCGCGGTGCGCCGATCGAAATCACATGGCGCAGCGCCGGGGACGCGGCGCGCACCGCGTCGACATGACCTTCGAAACCGGCGTCGTAAATCATCGCGCAGGCACCGCTCGACTGCCCCAGATAGGCGGCTTCGGGGGCGGTGATGCGGAAGTTCGTCGGCACCCACACGGCGCCGAGGCGAAACGCGATCCATGCGCTTTCGAAAATCGGCAGGTTGTTGCGCGAATGCACCAGTAGCTTGTCGCCTTTGCCGACACCGAGCTTGCGCAGGGCGTCGACCGCCGCATTCACGCGGGCGTCGATCTCGCCCCATGTCGTGACCTTGTCACCGACGATGAGGCCGGGCTCGTCCGGATGACGGCGGGCGACGTCGGCCAGCAGTCGGCCGAGATTCATGACCTTCTTGAGCATCTCTCGTCTCCTGTATGCACTCAGCGTGCTTCGAGAATGCTCACGTAGTTCGCCACCGCCGCGCCGCCCATGTTGAAGACGCCCGCGAGCTTGGCGTTCGGGATCTGCATCTCCCCGGCCGTGCCCGTCAATTGCATCGCCGCCATCACGTGCATCGACACACCGGTCGCGCCGACCGGATGCCCCTTCGCCTTCAGGCCACCCGACGGATTGACCGGCAGCAGCCCGTTCTTTTCCGTCAGCCCTTCAGCCAGGACATTCGCGCCCTGCCCCGGCTTCGCCAGGCCCATCGCCTCGTACTCGATCAGTTCGGCGATGGTGAAGCAATCGTGCGTCTCGACCAGCGACAGATCCCTGAGCGAAACCCCGGCAACGCCCAGCGCCTGGCGCCACGCGTGCTGACCGCCCTCGAACGCGAGCGGATCGCGCCGCGAGAGCGGCAGGTAATCGTTGACCTGCACCGCCGCGCGAAAGCCGACCGACTTGGGCATGGTGCGCGCGACGTCCGCCTTCGAGATCACGAGCGCTGCCGCCCCGTCGGAGACCATCGAGCAGTCCGTGCGCTTGAGCGGACCAGCCACGAACGGGTTCTTCTCGGAGACGTTGCGGCAAAAGTCGTAGCCGAAATCGCGGCGCATGTGCGCGTACGGATTCACACTGCCATTGCGATGGTTCTTGGCGGCGATACGCGCGAGGGCATCGGACTGATCGCCGTAACGCTCGAAATACGCCTGCGCGATGGTCCCGAATACGCCCGCGAACCCCCCGGGGATTCCGGCTTCCTCACGTGCATACGAACACTTGAGCAACACCTCGCCGACCTGCGGCGTGGCGAGCTCCGTCATTTTCTCGAAGCCGATCACGAGCACATGCGTGGCTTTGCCCGCTTCGATCGATTGCAGTCCGCCATGCACGGCAGCCGATCCCGTGGCGCACGCATTCTCGTAACGCGTGGCCGGCTTGAAGCGCAGCCCGGAAATGCGGTTGAAGACGAGCGAGGACGGGAAGTCCTGATACAGGAAACCGCCATTGAAAGTGCCAACGTGAATCGAATCGATCTGTTCGGGCGAAAGGCCCGCATCGTCGAGTGCGGCCTGAGCGACGTCGGCCAGCAGGACTTCGGCGTCGACGTTATCGAGTTTGCCGAACTGGGAGTGGGCCCAGCCGGTAAGGCATGCAGCAACCATGAAGTGTCTCCGGAAAAATGGGGTCATCCAGACTCCGGTGAGCAATTTCGATGCCAGCCCCGTGTAGCGCGACTGCGCGGACATTACGGAATATTACGGAATGCTCCGCAGTGCCGGATCTTTCACATCGACGGCTCGGTCAGTCGTCGTTGCGAAGTCGATGTCTTTCCTGCGCTTGTGGCGCTTTCGCAATTGACGCAAGCGTAAAGCGGGATTTGCCGCCGCATCAAGTGAATTTTGCATCGCGCCGGGTGAGCGCCGTTTGCTGTGCCGCAACAAGAAAACGCATCGCGCAACGGCTGCGACACCTGTCGCACCTTGCTCACCCGGCGATGCGACAGGTGTCGCAGGCCGAGCGCCAAATGCGACAGGTGTCACACCGGCGTCTTTTCGTCTATCCGGCCCCGATTCGCACATGCAGCAAAACGCACGGCCCGCGGCAAACCGGCTGCAAAGCCTTGCCTCGCCTGACGAACGGCGCTCCGGAGCACTCGCGAACGGAACACGGGATTTCACTAATGCTTAACAACGTAAGGGTTTTCCCGTTCGGGCACCGAACTGGCATTCGATTTGCGTAAGATTACCTAGCCACTTGCGAGCCGAATGTTCGGACATAGCGAAACGCTCGCGCATCGCCTTCCGAGTTGGCCGGGACATTGCAAGGCAGCACGCTCGCATGGCCCGAGCTTCAGACGCAGTCACAAACCTATAAACAAGGAGACATGCAGTATGAGCACCATGGATCGCCGCCACTTCATCAAGGTCGTGGCCGCCACATCGGCAGCTGCCGCTACGGGGTTGTACCAGACGCAAGCCCACGCTGCAGAATTTACGTTGAAGTTTGCCAACAACCTGCCTGTCAGCCACCCGATGAACATCCGCGCCAAGGAGATGGCGCAGAAGATCGCGGAGCAATCGAAGGGCCGCGTCGACTTCCAGATCTACCCGAACAACCAGCTCGGCTCCGACAGCGACATGCTCAGCCAGATCCGCTCGGGCGCGATCGACTACTTCACGCTCTCGCCGCTGATTCTCGGCACGCTCGTGCCGGCCGCGCAGATCTCGGGCGTGGGCTTCGCGTTCAAGGACTACAGCCAGGTGTGGGCCGCCATGGACGGCGATCTCGGCAAGCACGTTCGCGGTCAGATCGCGAAGACGACGGTGTTCGCGTTCGACAAGATCTGGGAGAACGGCTATCGCCAGATCACCACGAGCAGCCGTCCCATCAATTCGCCGGCCGATCTCAAGGGCCTGAAGATTCGCGTGCCGACCAGCCCGCTGTGGACGTCGATGTTCCGCGCGTTCGATTCGTCGCCCACGTCGATCAACTTCGCCGAAGTGTATTCGGCCTTGCAGACCCACATCGTCGAAGCGCAGGAAAACCCGCTGGCCCTGCTGACCACGGCCAAGCTCTACGAAGTGCAGAAGTACGTGTCGATGACGAACCACATGTGGGACGGCTTCTGGTTCCTGGCCAACAAGCAGAAGTGGGACAAGCTGCCGAAGGACTTGCAGGACATCGTCACCGCCAACGTCAACGCTGCCGCCGTGGCGCAGCGCGAAGACGTGCGCAAGCTCAATGAGGGCGTGACCGCCGAACTCAAGCAGAAGGGTCTCGTGTTCAATGCACCGAACAACGAGCAATTCCGCGAGAAGCTGCGCGCGGCGGGCTTCTATGCCGAATGGCACAAGAAGTTCGGCGACGAAGCATGGGCCATGTTGGAAAAGTACACTGGGAAGCTCGCGTAAATGGAAACGTTGACGATGACGGCCGAGCCGACGCACGCGCTCGCCCGCCTCTTCTGCCACGTCAACCGCGCGGTGATGAAAGTCACCGAAGCGGCTGCCGTGCTGCTGGTGGTGGCGGAGACTTTCATCCTGCTCGCGGGCGTGGTCTCGCGTTACGGGTTCGACAATCCGCTCACGTGGTCGGACGAACTCGCGCAGATCCTGTTCATCTGGCTGTCGATGCTCGGCGCCGTCCTCGCCCTGGACCGGGGCGAGCACATGCGTCTGTCCGCCATCGTCAACAAACTTCCCGCTGCATGGCGCGACTGGTTCCAGACCATGGCCGCGCTCACGGTATGCGTGTTCGTCGCCCTCATCATCATGCCGGCGTACACACATGCCATCGAACAGATGGACATCACCACACCCGCGCTGGAAATTCCTGACGGGCTGCGCGCCGCCGCCCTTCCGGTGGGCGCGGCGTTGATGCTCATTGCCGCGGTCTCGCGCATGGCGCGCTGCTCCAGCATGCGTCAGTTCGGCCTCGGCGTGCTGTTCGTCGCGGCACTCGGCGCTGCCCTCTGGCTCGGTCGTCCGACGCTCATCGCCATGGGCAACTACAACCTGCTGATCTTCTTCGTGCTGATCGTCGGCGCGTGCGTGGCAGGCGGCATTCCGATCGCGTTTGCCTTCGGAACGGCCACCCTGGCGTATCTGGCGCTCGTGACCGACGCCCCGTTGCAGATCGTCGTCAGCCGTATGGACGAAGGCATGTCGGGCCTGGTGCTGCTGTCGGTACCGTTGTTCGTGCTGCTCGGCGCGCTCATCGAAATGAGCGGGCTGGCGCGCAGCCTGATCGAATTCATGGCCTCGCTGCTCGGACACGTGCGCGGCGGCCTGCAATACGTGCTGCTCGGGGCGATGTTCCTCGTCTCGGGAATCTCCGGCTCGAAGGCCGCCGACATGGCCGCCGTCGCCCCGGCGCTCTTCCCCGAGATGCAGCGTCGCGGCTCCAAACAGGAAGACCTCGTCGCGCTGCTGTCGGCGACCGGAGCCATGACGGAGACGATCCCGCCGAGTCTCGTCCTCATCACGATCGGTGCCGTATGCGGCGTGTCGATCACCGCCCTGTTCGTCGGCGGCCTGCTCCCGGCGGTCATCGCAACGCTCGCCATCGTCGTGGTGTGCTTTGCCCGCTCGCGCAAGGAAGCGCCGAACGCGGCACGCCGTGCACCGTGGGGCGTGATCGACAAGACGTTCATCGTCGCGCTGCCCGCCCTCGCCCTGCCGATTCTCATCCGCACGGCCGTGATCGAAGGCGCTGCCACGGCAACGGAAGTCTCGACCATCGGCATTGCCTACACGATCGTCATCGGCCTGATCGTTCACGCTTTCAAGAAACATCTGAACTTCAAGCGTCTGTATCCGCTGCTCACCGAGACGGCGGCCCTGTCCGGTGCGATCCTGCTCATCATCGGCATGGCGACCGCCATGGCGTGGGCGCTCACGCAATCGGGCTTCTCGGCGAAGCTCGTCAGCCTGATGCACGGCGTGCCCGGCGGCCAGGTCGGCTTCCTGCTCATCTCGGTGGTCGTATTCATCGTGCTGGGCAGCGTGCTCGAAGGGATTCCGGCCATCGTGCTGTTCGGCCCGCTGCTGTTTCCGGTCGCGCGCTCGCTCGGCATCCACGACGTGCACTACGCCATGGTGGTGATCCTGTCGATGGGCATGGGCCTGTTCGCACCGCCGCTCGGTGTCGGATTCTACGCCGCGTGCGCCATCGGCAAAACGTCGCCCGACAAGGTGTTCAACCGGATGTGGACCTACATGGGCGCCCTGCTCGTCGCCCTGCTCGTCGTGGTCTTCATCCCCTGGATCTCGATCGGTTTCCTGAAGTAACGCAAATCACTTAACGGTTTCACCGACGGGCTCCGCCGCTTTGCGGGCGGCGGGGCCCGTGCTGTAACTATCAGTAAATTTAGGAGTCCATAGCATGACTGAGAAGGTAGCAGTAGTCACGGGTGGGGGCATGGGCATCGGTGCCGCCATCTGCGAACGTTTGGCAAAGGATGGCATGACCGTGGTCGTCGCCGATCTGAACGAAGGCGCGGCAACGGAGACGGCGGCAGCACTCAACGCCTCCGGCGGCAAGGCCTGGGCGCTGGGCATGAATGTGGGCGAGGAGGCGTCGATTGCCGACGGCTTTTCTCAGATCGCGAAAAGGCATGGACGCTGCGACGTGCTCGTCAACAATGCCGGCATCGCCAAGACGTATCCGTTTCTCGACTATCCGCTCGACCACTGGCATCAGGTGATGAATGTGAACCTCACGGGCACGCTGCTGTGCGGGCAGCACGCGGCGCGACTCATGCGCGAACAGCGTTGGGGACGCATCGTCAATCTGGCTTCGGTGGCGGGCATTCTGGCCAGCGCGGGGCGCACGGCTTACGGCACGTCGAAGGCGGCCGTGATCGGGCTCACGCGTCAGATGGCCATCGAACTCGCGCCGTTCGGCATTACCGCCAACGGCATTGCCCCCGGTCCGATCGACACGCCGCTCACGCAGGTGCTGCATTCCGACGTGTCGCGTCGCAACTACACACAGACGACGCCGCTCGGGCGCTACGGGCAACCGGCCGAGATCGCGGGTGCGGTGAGCTTCCTCGCATCGGACGACGCTTCGTATGTGACCGGGCATATTCTGCCGGTCGATGGCGGTTTCGTTGCCGCCGGGATTCTCGAAATCTGACGTCGCACACTGGCGCCGCCGCGCCTGCGCATTGACGCGTCATCCGGGCGCCACTCACCCGGCAGACTTCCTTCCCTCCCCCAACGCCTACCGAAGGCTGGTGTCCGGCAGATCGGGCACCAGCCGTGCGCCCGGCGCGCGCTGCATCTCCCGCCACACGCTGCGCGCGTTCTCAACGAACGTCGCCACGCACGGATTGTGATTGTCACGGCTCCATAACAGCGCCACTTCGGCCACGGGAGCGTTCCTGAGCGGCTTGAACACCGCGTTGCCCGACGCGCTTGCACTGCTCATCGACATAGGCACCATCGCCACACCCAGTCCTTCGCCAACGAGGTTGATGATGGTCTGCTGCAAGTTGGTTTCGAGCCGGATATGCGGCGAGAATCCCGCGCGGCGACAATGCGTGACGATCAGGTCGTAGACGAGGGGCGCGATCTCGCGCGGAATGCTGACGAACGATTCCTCGGCGAGTTGCGTGGCGTCGAGCACGCGCACCTTGGCCAGCGGATGCGTGCGCGGAATCACCGCCACCATCTCCTCGCGAAAGACGGTCGCCGTATCGAGACCGGTCAGATCCTCGGGACGGTACATGATGCCCACGTCGGTCTGTCCGGCGCGCACGGACTCGGCCAGCAGATTCGGCAGCGTCTCCGCCAGTTTCATGTCGACGCGGGAGAATGCGGCGGCGTAGGTACGCGTGAGCGCCGGGAGAATGTTGTAGGCGGAAGACATCATGAAGCCGACGGTGATCGCGCCGTCTTCCCCCCGACTCGCCGCCACCACGTTGCGACGTGCGCGGTCGACCGAATTGAGGATTTCCACCGCATCCTGATAAAAGCGCGTGCCGGCCCGTGTGAGCCGCACGCTGCGGTTCGTGCGCTCGAACAACTGCACGCCCAGTTCGGCTTCCATCAACGCAATCTGGCGCGAGAGCGGCGGCTGAGAGATGTGCAGTTGCTGGGCCGCGCGGCCGAAATGCAGCGTCTGCGCGAGGGCCACGAAATACTGAAAATGGCGCAGTTCGATCATTTGATACCCCAGAGGTATTATTGACGCATCAATATTGTATTGGATGTTATGACTCGACGGTCGTATCCTGCTTTGGCGGTTGGCCACCCGAGCCGGTCGCGACATAAAGAGACGTCAGGAATCGCCAGGCCACAAGCCACCGACGGCGCCCCTTTCGTACCAATACGAGAAGGAGACAAGTCATGCCCGCTCACCTCGCCGTAGCGCACGCCCCCGCTCGACCTGTCGGCCACGCCAGCCCCCGCGGCGCGGCCAGTGCCAACACCGCATTCAGCAACATTGCCGCCCTCGCCGAGCGCATCGTGCGCGTACCGCCCGCCTCGGCCTCCGTGTCGTCCCCCGCGACACTTCAGGCGCTTCGGTTGCGTCCCGATTACCTGGCCATCGACGATCTGTGCGGCACCGACGCCCGCATGCGCGATTTGCTTGCGCGCGGCAAACGCTTCATCGATCGCGGTCTGCCCGTGCTGATTCTCGGCGAGACGGGAACGGGCAAGGAATTTCTCGCGCGGGCGTTGCACGCGTATAGCGAACGACGCTCGCAATCGTTCGTCGCCATCAACACGGCGTCGTTGCCGGAACATCTCGTCGAAAGCGAATTGTTCGGTTATCAGCGCGGCGCATTCTCGGGCGCGTTGCCCGGGGGCATGAAAGGGAAATTGCAGCAAGCCGACGGCGGCACGCTCTTCCTCGACGAGATCGGCGACATGCCGTATGCGTTGCAGACTCGTTTGCTACGCGTGCTATCGGAGCGGGAAGTCACGCCGCTTGGCGCGAGCCAGCCCGTGCCGGTCGATGTGCAGCTGATCTGCGCGACGCATCAGGATCTCGCCAGCGCCGTCGCACAGGGAACGTTCCGCGAAGACCTCTACTACCGGATCGCCGTCGGTGTCCTGACGTTGCCCACGCTGCGCGAGCGAGACGACAAGCCGGAGCTCATCGCCCGCATGCTGTGCGACGAATGGCCCGGACTGCGTGTCGACCAGGCGCTGGCGCGGGTATCGCCCGACGCACTTTCCCGTCTGCTCGCGCACGCCTGGCCGGGCAATCTGCGTCAGATGCGTGCCGCATTGCGTTACGCGTGCGCCGTAATGAGCGGCGAGCTGCTGTGCGCGAACGACTTGCCGCCGGAGTTCTTGCAGACACGCGCCGCACACGCGGCACGGGCGCCGCAGACAATGCGTGCGTCGACGCCGCGACATCGCGAAGACGACATGCACATGCGGGAGGTGAACGGCGAGGCGTCGGCGCACGACGCGAAGACGATGCCCCGGGCAACGGCGCTTCGTGCGTTGCCTGCCGCGCATGCCACACAAGACATGGGGCAGGACCCGGAGCGCGAACGCATTGTGCAGGCGCTTGCACAACATCGCTGGAACATCTCGGCGGCGGCGCGCTCGCTCGGTTTCTGTCGCGCGTCGCTGTATCGCAAGCTCAAGCAGTTGAGCATTCCGCACGTGCGCGATTGTGGTGAAGCGCTCACGACCGGTCACTTTGCCTAGTGCGTGCGTTGCGTCGAATGGTGCCGACGAGAAACGTGGAGAAAGATTGCGAACAACAATCGCGGACAAAAATCACAGACAAAAAAAAGCGCGGCCGATAAGGCCGCGCCAAGGTTTGGAGACTTTTCACTCAACGCAAAAGTCTACTTCTCGCGGAACGTAGTATAGGTCTGCCACCCGAAATCATTGTCATCATTCGACGCAATGAATTATTTGGCGACTCGCAATAGTCCGTAAAACCCCATAAATAAAGCACTTTTCGGCACGCGACGAATTCAGGTGCTTGCCAACATCTCAGAATTCACTCATTACGCGCGTGTACGCATCCCATATGACAGGCGCATGGCAGCGCACTGACACGGGCATGTGCGGCGACCGCCCGATTCGCTTGTTCCGAACTCGTCGCTATTTATATGGCAGCGACGATCGACGGATAACGCTCACCTTATTGCGCGCCAACCCACGTCGGCTCCTCTCGCGCCACCTCGATCAACGACACAGAGTGACGCCGCTTGCCGCCGACTGACGTTGACCTCCGCGTGCCCGCGCCGGCGTGGGACTTCTGACGGATGCGTCATGTGCGCGACGTCATCACTGCGCGCGTTCTCACATCGACGGAACCAAAACAAAACATGCTTGTCGCGCGCAAAACGCGCGCTGGCCATGCTTCGCGCGCGCTTTTGCCAGCACGTCACACTGTGTCCCAAGCGCAACACACGTCGCTTGCAGGGCGATTTCTCGCCTACGCTTAATCAGGCCAATCCCTTGCCAGACAATGCTTTACGACGCGCTTCGCACATTCTTTTCATATCTGAAATAGATTCTTGCGGATTCTGAAATAGGCGGGAGTGACACCGGCTCATACACTGCCCCCTGTCAACAGAGCAGTGCCGATAGCTGTTCGGGTCCGCGAGTGACACATCGTCACCTCGACATGTTCTGTTTCGCCGCGTTCTGTTTACACGCGAATTCTGCGATTCGTGTCACGTTACTGGAGCTTAAACCATGAAAAAAACTCTTCTTGCCGCGGCCGTTGTCGGCGCGTTCTCGATGACCGCGCACGCGCAAAGCAGCGTCACCCTGTACGGCTTGATCGACGCCGGCATCGCTTACACGAGCAACTCGACGAACACCGTTGGTGCTTCGGGTTCGAAGAACTTCCGTGCAACGAGCGGCCTGGTCAACGGCAGCCGTTGGGGCCTGAAGGGCTCGGAAGACCTGGGTGGCGGTAACAAGGCCATCTTCGTGCTGGAAAACGGTTTCTCGATCAACAATGGTCAGTCGGGCCAAAACGGCCGTATGTTCGGTCGCCAAGCCTTCGTCGGTCTGCAAAACGACAAGTTCGGCGCTGTGACGATCGGCCGTCAGTACGACTCGCTGGTTGACTACCTGGCACCGCTGACCCTGAACGGTTCGTCGTTCGGCGGCACGATCGCTTCGCACCCGTATGACAACGACAACACGAACAATTCGTTCCGTGTGAACAACTCGGTCAAGTACTCGAGCGCCAACTACAACGGCCTGACCTTCGGCGGCCTGTATGGCTTCTCGAACAAGGCCGGCGACTTCGCCAACAACCGTGCATTCAGCGCTGGCGTGAACTACGCAAACGGCCCGTTCACGGTGGCTGCTGCTTACTTGGAGCGTCAAGGCAATCCGGGTAACAACAACGGCTCGGGCGCAGTCGACACGTCGACTGGCGGTGACTCGGTGTTCCAATCGTCGAAGCAACGCGTTTGGGGTATCGGTGGTAACTATGCCTTCGGCCCGGCAACGGTCGGCCTGGTGTACACCCACACCCAACTGCAAGGCCTGACGGGTCTGAACTACAACAGCACCGCTGTGTCGTTCGCCAACGACGGTCTGAAGTTCGACAACTTCGAAGTCAACGGTCGCTACATGCTGACCCCGGCAGTCTCGCTGTCGGCCGCGTACACGTACACGATGGCCAAGCAGGATTCGACGGACAAGAAGCCGAAGTTCCACACCGTTACGCTGCAAGCCGACTACCGTCTGTCGAAGCGCACCGATGTGTACCTGACGGGTTCGTACCAGCACATCTCCGACAACGAAGGCACGGGTCTGGCGGCCGGTGTCGGCGCTGCCGGCGGTATGTCGTCGACCAGCTCGCAAACCGTCGTCGGCACGGGTATCCGTCACCGCTTCTAATCCAGGCGGCGTGAACACCGGTGCGGTTTGCCGGTGTTCCTGACACGAAAATGGCAGCCTCACGGCTGCCATTTTTTTGCATCGAAGGTGCGCAGCGGTGCAACGCGCGATATCGCACGCCGCACCGCTGCGCCCGGTTCACATCAGAAGCGCGTCTCGCGCGCGGCGCGCAGGAAGTTGTCCAGCACCGGCGTGCAATCGAGAAACTCCGGTCCACCCGCTCGGTGGAATTCCGGGTGCCACTGCAAGCCCATCACGAACGGTGCCTTGCGATAGCGAATCGCTTCGACCACGCCGTCTTCCGCACACACGGCCTCGACGCTCAGATCGCGCCCCAACGTCTTCACCGACTGGTGGTGAATCGAGTTGACGATCGGCACGTCGAGCGGCGCGAGCATCTGCGCAAGCGACGAGCCTTCGGGGAAGGTCAGCGTGTGGCGGTTGTGTTCGTATGTCTCGGTGACGTGCGGAATCGCCTCGGGCAGATCCGTCGCAATGTCCTGGTGCAGCGTGCCGCCGAACGCCACGTTAATCAGTTGGCAACCGCGGCAGACACCCAGAATCGGCTTGCCCTGCTCGACGAATTCGTGCAGAAGCTCAAGTTCGTACATGTCGCGCATACGATCGCCCTGCCATTCGTGACGCGTGGCCACTTCCGAATAGGTCAGCGGCGAGACGTCCGCCCCGCCCTGCAAGACCAGACCGTCGAGATGCTTCGCATAATCGTGCAGACGGATATGGCTCGGGTGGAGCAGCCCTTGCGTGTCGACGGTCGGAATCATGAACACCAGCACGTCGCGCGACATCACCCAGTGTGCGATCGATTCTTCGAGGTATTGCAGCGTTTTGCTGCGCAAACCCTTGGCGCCCGGCTCGGGGTGAAAGATGCGTGCCGAGATGCCGATTTTCAGCGTGCGCTGCGTGATGCGCTGGCCGGCGCGATCGTACCAGGCACGCAGGCGCGCCGACATGATGCGACGCAGAACCGACCAGGGCGAATCGCCCGCCTGCAAGTACGACGGCTGACCGCCCATCGATGCCGGGCTGCCCGGACGCGGCGCCCCCGCACCGAATGACGGTTGATGCGGCGGCTCACCACCGCCACCCGCACCGCCTGCCCCACCCGCGCCACCGGTCGTCCGCGCTTCGTCGATGTTTCCGCCCGCGCTGCCGAGACCGGCCGCTTTGACGTCGTCGGCGGTTTTCGGCGCAGACGCGCCAATCGGATTACGGTCCGAAGCGACTTCGGCAGCCGACGTCTGCCCCGCCGGTTTCGCCGCGGGCGCGGTGGACGTGGCGGATGTCGCGGACGTAGCAGGCTTTTCCGCCTTCGCATCGGCCGAACCGGACACTTCCGTCGGTGGCACCGGACGCGTCAGCGTATCGGGATTCGGCGGCATGCTGGCCGAACCTTCGGCCGTCCCCGCGACGGGCTTGGCCGTCGGGCGCGGCGTCTGGGGCGTGGCCGGCTCGACGTAGTCGGACGAGCGCGTCGCCGGCGAATCCGCAGGCGATCCTCCCGCTTTCGCGGCACCGGATGCCGATGGGGCCGACGATGGTGACGCGGCAGAAGGCGCCGCGGGTGTTGGCGAAGGTGCGGGCTTGCTCGTATCGGACTCGGGCTTGGACGGCGGCTGCGGCGATTTCGGATCTTGAGCGTCGGTCATGATGGCTTTGAAATGCGTCCTGAAAAAGATCGTGAGGACGAAGGGGAAAGAGGGATTGACCACGTCGGCCCGGGAATTATCCCGCCGGCACCATCGCGCCGCAACCGCCAGCGCGAAAACGTCGGCGCTCCCGGGGGCATCGCAACCTCATCGCCGGGCGCGCCTCGCAAAAGCGATGAAACCGTCCCGCCCGTCCGATGTCGAATGTGCTGGTCACGCGACGGACGCGTTCCGCTGGCCGGCGGCACGGCATGGCCCCGCTGCGGCGAATCGCACCGCCGACGCGTATAATCCGGACATGTTGAACGGCGTTCGTCGCACATTGAACACGAATTGCGCGATGTTAACGTCGTTCACGAGAACTTGCTTGCCCGTCCGGCGAGCTTATTGGCATCAGGAGTCTGCAAGTGAAGCGTTTTCTTCGTCTGTGGCAGGTCGCCCGTCACGACTTCCGTGTGCTGTGGCACGCGGCCCGCGATCCGCGACGTCCGCGCTGGCTTTTGCCCGCCGTCGTGTTGCTCGCGCTCTACCTGCTCAGCCCCATCGACCTGATTCCCGACTTCGTGCCGGTGTTCGGGTTGCTCGACGATGTCGTCGTGATCGGCATGGTCATCCACTGGCTCATCAAGCGTTTGCCGGTCGACGTGCGTGAAGACGCCCGGGCTCACGTGTTCACGCAGCGCGCCTGACGGTCGAACGCCCGGGTGCAACAAAAAAGGGACGCTTCGGCATCCCTTTTTTTTCGTCCGCTCCCGTCGCCGCGGACCTACGGCATGAGCAAGGTCGAGCCCGTGGTCTTGCGCGACTCCAGATCGCGGTGCGCCTGCGCGACATCGGCCAGTGCGTAGCGCTGATTCACTTCGATCTTGACGATTCCCTTGCTGACCACGTCGAACAACTCGTTCGCCGTGGCTACCAGATCGGCGCGCTTGGCGGTGTAGTTGAACAGCGTTGGGCGCGTGAAGAATAACGAACCGCGCGAGACAAGATCGCTGGTGTTGATTTGCGTGACGGGACCGGAAGCGTTGCCGAAGTTCACCATCATGCCCAGCGGACGCAGGCAGTCGAGCGAGCCGGTAAAGGTGTCCTTGCCGATCGAATCGTAGACCACCGGAACGCCTTCGCCGCCAGTGATTTCCTTCACCCGCTCGACGAAGTTCTCACGCGTGTAGACGATCGGGTGATCGCAGCCATGCCGGCGCACGAGCGCTGCCTTTTCCTCCGAGCCGACCGTGCCGATTACCGTCGCACCGAGCGCCTTCGCCCATTGGCAAACGATCAGGCCGCCCCCCCCGCGGCCGCGTGAATCAGGATCGTGTCGCCCGGCTTCACGGCATACGTGCGGCGCAGCAGGTACTGTGCCGTCATGCCTTGCAGCATCATGGCAGCAGCCTGATCGTCGCTGATGGCGTCGGGCAGACGCACCAGCGGTGCGGCCGGCATCACTCGCGCCTGCGAGTACGCGCCGCATGGGCGGCTCGCATACGCCACGCGATCGCCCGGCTTGACATGGGTCACGCCTTCGCCCACGGCTTCGACCACCCCGGCCGCTTCCATGCCCAGACCGGCGGGCAGCGGTTGCGGATACAGGCCGGTGCGGAAATATACGTCGATGTAGTTCAGGCCCACCGCCTGATGGCGCACGCGCGCCTCGCCCGGACCGGGTTCGCCGACTTCGACATCGACCCACTTCATCACTTCCGGGCCGCCGTTCTGTTCGATACGAATGGCTTTGGTCATCGTCAATTTCTCCCTCTATGCGTTGTGTATGTCGTCACGGGTTCGTGGTCAGACGCACGATCAGTTGCTCCAGCAGCAGCCGCGCCGTCGCACTGTTCGTGGCGCACGGTACGTTGTGCACGTCGCAGGCGCGCACCAGCGCGTTGATATCGGGTTCGTGCGGTTGCGGCGTCATGGGGTCGCGCAGGAACAGCACCATGTCGACGCGCCCCTCCGCCAGTTGCGCGCCGATCTGCAAATCGCCGCCATGCGGGCCGGAGAGCATGCGCTCGACGTCGAGTCCAAGCTCGGTGGCGATGCGCCCGCCTGTGGTGCCGGTGGCCACGAGCCGGCACTGGCGCAGGACGTCGACATAGTCGCGCGCGACCGCCAGGATCTCGTCTTTCTTCTTGTCGTGGGCGATGAGTGCAATTCGAACTGCCGGAACTGCCGGAACTGCGGGAACCGTGGCAGCGGCAGGCACTTTCGGTACTGTCATTGATGCAATCCCCGAGCGTGGTATGGATGAGGGTGAATACGATGGATTGCCGGATGACGCATCAGAACGTGCCCGGATAAGCACCGCCGTCGATCAGCACGTTCTGGCCGGTGATGTATCCGGCCTTCGCGCTGCACAGGAAGGCGCAGGTCGCGCCGAACTCGTCCGGCTGGCCGAAGCGGCGCGCGGGAATTGCCGCCGCGCGTTTGGCCCGCGTGTCCTCGACACTCTGTCCGCTCTTCGTCGCCGACGCCTGCATGGTCGCCGTCAGACGATCCGTGTCGAACGCTCCCGGCAGCAGATTGTTGATGGTGACGTTATGCGCCACGGTCGTGCGGGCAATGCCTGCGACGAAGCCCGTGAGGCCCGAACGCGCGCCGTTGGACAAACCGAGGATGTCGATGGGGGCCTTCACGGCAGACGACGTGATGTTCACGATACGCCCGAACCCCCGCGCGATCATGCCGTCCACCGTCGCCTTGATGAGTTCGATGGGCGTGAGCATGTTGGCGTCGAGTGCACGGATCCAGTCGTCGCGCTGCCAGTGGCGGAAGTCGCCCGGTGGCGGGCCGCCCGCGTTCGTCACGAGGATGTCGGGCTGCGGGCACGCGGCCAGCGCCTGGGCACGGCCTTCGGGCGTGGTGATGTCGCAGGCCACGGCGCTCACGTTCACACCGGTGGCTGCGCGGATTTGGTCGGCAGCGGCGTTCAGTGCGCCGGCAGTGCGCGCGACGATCACGACATTCACGCCGGCGTCGGCCAGCGCCTGCGCACAGGCGCGCCCCAGCCCCTTGCTCGCGCCGCACACCAGCGCGGTGCGGCCCTTGATTCCCAGATCCATGGTCAGCCTTCAAGACAAGTGATGCGTTGGTCGAAAGACAGCTGTGCAGCGGTCTTTGCAGCGATTCTAAGGGAATCGTGCACGCGCCGCTGCAAGCGCGCGGCCGGGCCGGGGACCGAAACCCGGACCGGCCTCGCCCGCATCGGCTAAAATCGCGGCCATGCGCGCCATACCGCGACACTCCGATCCGGTGGCCCAGCCTCACATTGCCTGCCATGAAACAAGACACCCGATTCCCGAATCTCTTCATCTGCGATCACCCGCTGATCCAGCACAAGCTCTCGCACATGCGCGACAAGGAAACGTCGACGCGCACGTTCCGCGGCCTGCTGCGCGAGATCACCCTGCTCATGGGCTACGAGATCACACGCGATCTGCCGCTCACGACCGAGCGCATCGACACGCCAATGGTGGCAATGGACGCCCCCGTCATCGCCGGCAAGAAGCTCGCCATCGTGCCGGTGCTGCGCGCCGGCGTCGGCATGAGCGACGGCCTGCTCGATCTGGTGCCGTCGGCGCGCGTCGGCCACATCGGCGTGTATCGCGACGAACAGCATCGTCCGGTGGAATATCTCGTACGCCTGCCGGACGTGAACGACCGCCGCTTCATTCTGTGCGACCCGATGGTCGCGACCGGCTACTCGGCCGTTCACGCCGTGGACGTGTTGGTCAAGCGCGGCGTGGCGCAAGAGAACATTGCGTTCCTTGCGCTCGTGGCCGCACCGGAAGGCGTGAAGGTGCTGCACGACGCGCACCCTGGCGTGAAGCTGTACGTCGCGTCGCTCGATGAGCGCCTGGACGACCATGCGTACATCATTCCGGGACTGGGCGATGCGGGCGACCGCCTGTTCGGCACCAAGAACTGATAGCAGGACGCCCCTGTCTCCGAGCTGCCCCGCGCAGCAACTTACACGCGCTTGCGCCGGGTAGCCATCGCCACACCGATGGCCGCCAGCACCATACCGCCCCACGCCAACGGCGGCATGTGTTCGCCGACCATCAGCCACGCGGCGAGCGCCGCAGCGGGCGGCACCAGGAAGAACAGCGCCGACACGCGCGACGCCTCACCGCGCCGGATCATCGCCAGCAACAGCGAAATCGCCACGATCGAGTTGCCGATCACGAGATAGACGAGCGTGAGCCCGAGTTGCCATGTCCAGTCCACGCGCATCGGCTCAAGCCACCACGCGAGCGGCAACGTCGCGGCAAACCCGACGGCGTACTGCACGAGATTCGACGTCACCGGGTGCTGTCCGAGGCCGAAGCGCTTCTCGTACAGCGTGCCGCAGGTGATGGCGCCCAGCGCCACGAACGTGAGCAGCAAGCCCAGCGCAGAGGTTGCCTCCACCGCCGAGCGCGCCACGATCACGAGCGCCGCCCCGGCCAGCCCCAACCCCAGCCCGATCCAGTTCAGGCCGCTCACGCGCTCGCCCACCAGGCGCGGCACTGCCAGCGCCACGAGAATCGGTTGTAGCGACGTAATCAGCGCCACGCTCCCCGCCGACACGCCGAGCCGCAGCGCCAGGTACGTCATGCTGAAATACAGCGCCTGAATCAGCAGGCCGATCACAACGAGGTGCCCCCACGCTGCGGCCGTCTTCGGCAACGGCGGGCGCATGAGCGCCGCCAGCGGCGCGAGCAGCACCAGCACGAGGCCGTAGCGCAAGGCGAGAAAGGTCAGCGGATCGGCGTAATCCAGACCGATCTTGGCGACGGTAAATCCGACTGACCACAGGAACAGAAAGATGAGCGGTGCGGCACGCAGCCACAACGGATCGTGTGCGACACCGGTGCGTACCGGCTCCAGCGAAGATTTCAGGGACATCGGTAAGTGGAGGGTCCTTTTCCTTTTTGTTGCGCGACAGGCGCGATGCCGGCGGCGCGCGCCGCAGCGCCGCAGTGCGGCGGCATCGACCGATGCACCGCCTTCACCTTCAACCTTACCTGCGCTTGCTGCCGCCCAGAATGCTGCCCAGCACGCCGCGGACGATCTCACGTCCCAACTGGCTGCCCACCGTGCGCATGGTGCTCTTGACCATCGCTTCGACCGGGGTGTCCTTGCTACGCGAGCCGCCCCTGCCGCCGAGCAGGCCGCCCAGCGCATCGAGCAGACCGCCGCCTGACGGGGCAGATGGGGTGGACGGGGCAGACGGGGGGGTACCGTCCGGCGCGGGGGTGCCGTCGGGCTGCCGCGCCTGCGTGCGTCCGACGAGTTTTTCATACGCCGACTCGCGATCCACGACCTTTTCGTACACGCCCGCGACGAGCGACGCCGCCAGCAGCGCGGCGCGCTCCTGCGGCGTAATCGGCCCAATGCGCGACGCGGGCGGCGCGACGTACGCACGCTCGGTCACGGCAGGGCGTCCCTTCTCGTCGAGCAGCGACACCAGCGCCTCACCCACGCCTAACTCGCCGATCACCGTCTCGATGTCGAGCGACGGATTCGCGCGCATGGTCTGCGCCGCCACTTTCACCGCCTTCTGGTCGCGCGGCGAATACGCGCGCAAGGCATGCTGCACGCGGTTGCCCAACTGACCGAGCACGGTATCGGGCACGTCGACCGGATTTTGCGTCACGAAGTACACGCCCACGCCCTTCGAGCGAATCAGGCGAACCATCTGCTCGATGCGTTCGAGCAACGGCTTGGGCGCTTCGTTGAACAGCAGGTGCGCCTCGTCGAAAAAGAAGACCAGCTTGGGTTTGTCCGGGTCGCCGACTTCCGGCAGCCGCTCGAACAGCTCGGCGAGCAGCCACAGCAGGAACGTGGCGTAAATGCGCGGGGCGGCCAGCAACTTGTCGGCCGCGAGGATGTTGACCACGCCGCGTCCCTGCGCATCCGTCTGCATGAAGTCCTCGATGTTGAGCATCGGCTCGCCGAAGAACTTGTCCGCGCCTTGCTGCTCCAGCGTGAGCAGGCCGCGCTGAATCGCGCCGATGGAGGCGGCCGAGATGTTGCCGTACTGGGTGGTGAAGCTCGACGCGTTCTCGCCCACGTGCTGGAGCATGGCGCGCAGGTCCTTGCTGTCGAGCAGGAGCAGACCATTGTCGTCGGCGATCTTGAAGACAAGGTTGAGTACGCCGGTTTGCGTCTCGTTCAGGCCCAGCAGCCGCGCCAGCAGGAGCGGGCCGAGATCGGAGACGGTAGCGCGCACGGGGTGGCCCTGCTCGCCGAACACGTCCCACAGCGTGGCCGGGCTGCCGTGCCAGTCGGGCGTATCGAAGCCGAGATTGGCGATGCGCTCCCTGAGCTTGGGTGTTTCCACACCCGGCTGGGTAATGCCGGTCAGATCGCCTTTCACGTCCGCCAGAAAGACCGGCACGCCGATGTCGGAGAACGCTTGCGCGATGACTTGCAGGGTGACGGTCTTGCCGGTGCCCGTGGCACCCGTGATGAGCCCGTGGCGGTTGCCCATGGCAGGCAGCAGTCCCAAAACATGCTGCGCGTTGCGCGCGATCGCGAGCGCCTCACCGGCATCGTGAGCCGGCCTCGCTGTGGCGACGCCGGTGGCCGCCGCGGGGGGTGCCGCGGACGGTGCCGCGGGTGGAGCCGATGTATCGGCGGCGAGCGCCTGCGCGGCGGCGGCGGGCGGGGTGGACGGCGGCACTGGCGACGGCACGGGCTTCTTGGGCATGCGAGACCTCGGCGGTGGACACGGCGCGGGGCGTGACACGGCGCAGCAAACACCCGTGGCACGGTGCGGCGGCATGATAAAATTGCCTCCGATTATAGCGGCAGGTCCTGCCGCTCGGACTGTACCGTCCCGAAACGCCCGCGAGATCGCCCCGGTCCGTGCGAGGCGGCGGGGCGGCTGGACAATCGGCGCCCGCGACCCGGTGGTGGCGGGCGCTCCCGTTTCAACGGTTGGCCGCGCCGGACTGCGCGGGCCGGCAGAGCATACTTCGCCGCCACGCGCGGCACGACGGAGAAATTCATGGCGGGTCATAGCAAGTGGGCCAACATCAAGCACAAGAAGGCTGCGGCAGATGCCAAGCGCGGTAAAGTCTGGACACGTCTGATCAAGGAAATCACGGTCGCGGCCCGTCTGGGCGGCGGCGACGCCGACAGCAACCCGCGCCTGCGTCTGGCCGTGGAAAAGGCGGCTGACGCCAACATGCCCAAGGACAACGTCAAGCGCGCGATCGATCGCGGCGTAGGCGGTCTGGACGGCGCCAACTACGAAGAAATCCGCTACGAAGGCTATGGCATCAACGGCGCGGCCGTGATCGTCGACACCATGACGGATAACCGTGTGCGTACGGTGGCCGAAGTGCGTCACGCCTTCTCCAAGTTCGGCGGCAACATGGGCACCGACGGCTCGGTGGCGTTCCTCTTCACGCATTGCGGCCAGTTCCTGTACTCGCCGGAAACCCCGGAAGACAAGCTCATGGAAGTGGCGCTCGACGCCGGTGCCGACGACGTCATCACCAACGACGACGGCAGCTTCGAAGTCATCTGCCCGCCCAACGACTTCCAGGCCGTGAAGGAAAAGCTCGAAGCGGCCGGGCTGAAGGCCGAAGTCGCGGAGGTGACGATGAAACCGCAAACCGAAGTGATCTTCACTGGCGATGACGCCGTGAAGATGCAAAAGCTGCTCGACGCGCTCGAAAACCTCGACGACGTGCAGGACGTATTCACCAACGCCGTCATCGAGGAATAAGATGAAAATTCTGGTTGTCGGCTCGGGCGGCCGCGAACACGCGCTCGCCTGGAAGCTCGCCCAATCGCCGCGTATCCAACTGGTCTACGTAGCACCGGGTAACGGTGGCACCGCACTCGACGAGCGCCTGCGCAACGTCCCGATCAGCGATCCGAACGTGCTCGCCGAATTCGCCGCACGCGAAGGCATCGCGCTCACGGTGGTCGGTCCGGAAACGCCGCTCGCCGCCGGTATCGTCAACATCTTCCGCGCCCGCGGCCTGAAGATCTTCGGGCCGACGAAGGAAGCCGCACAGCTCGAATCGTCCAAGGACTTCGCCAAGGCGTTCATGAAGCGCCACGGCATTCCGACCGCCGATTACGAGACGTTCGCCGACGCCGCCGCCGCGCACGCCTACATCAACGCCAAGGGCGCGCCGATCGTCGTGAAGGCCGACGGCCTGGCCGCCGGCAAGGGCGTGGTCGTGGCGATGTCGATCGAGCAGGCGCACAACGCCGTGGACATGATGCTTGCGGACAACAAGCTCGGCGACGCCGGCGCGCGCGTGGTGATCGAGGAATTCCTGCAAGGCGAGGAAGCCAGTTTCATCGTGATGGTCGACGGCAAGAACGTGCTGCCGCTCGCCACGTCGCAAGATCACAAGCGCCTGCTCGATAACGATCAGGGCCCGAACACGGGCGGCATGGGCGCTTACTCGCCTGCGCCGATCGTCACGCCGCAAATCCACGCCCGCGTGATGCGCGAGATCATCATGCCGACCGTGCGCGGCATGGAGACCGACGGCATTCGCTTCACCGGCTTCCTATACGCCGGTCTGATGATCGACGCCGAAGGCAACGTCAAGACGCTCGAATTCAACTGCCGCATGGGCGACCCGGAAACGCAGCCGATCATGGCGCGTCTGAAGGGCGACTTCTCGGTGGTGGTCGAGCACGCCATCGCCGGCACGCTCGACAAGATCGAACTCGATTGGGACCGCCGTTATGCGTTGGGAGTGGTGCTCGCCGCTCACGGCTATCCGGACACGCCGCGCAAAGGCGACCGCATCTCGGAAATTCCGGCGCAGACCGACGATTGCGTGACCTTCCACGCCGGCACCCAGCTCGACGGCGACGTGCTCAAGGTCACCGGCGGACGCGTGCTGTGCGTGGTGGGCCTGTCCGATACGGTGCGCGGCGCGCAAAGCGTGGCGTATCAGACCGTCAATCAGATCAACTTCGACGGCATGCAGTATCGTCACGACATCGGCAACCGCGCGCTGGCGCGCAAGCCGGAATAAGTCGACAGGCGCCAACGCGTCAACGCGTCAACGCGTCTACGCGATTCGGGAACGACGGCCACGGCCCGGAAGACCCCACGTCTTCCGGGCCGTGGCCGTTTGGGCGGTTCGGGTGACGACAAATGCTTTGGGGGCCGTCACATCGTCGGCGCGCCGCGATTGACAAGCGCGGGCCAAATTGGCACGCTGGCGTCGCGTGGCACTGGAAGTTCACTCACCATTGCGCGCATCCGGCCAGCTCCGGCGGAATTCATGCGGTTTTCCCGACAGACCCCTCGCTCGACGGAGACTTACATGTTCGACCTCGATAAGCTGGTCAACGATTACCTGGTGCCGTTCGGCCTGAAGATCGTGATGGCCGTCGTCATCTGGATCGTCGGCGGCATCGTCATCAATCTGGCGGCGCGGCTGGTACGCGGCGCGATGACCCGCCGCCACATCGATCCCACCCTCGTTCGCTACACCGAGTCGTCGCTGCGCATCGCGTTGCGCATTGCGCTCATTCTGTCCATTCTCAGCGTTTGCGGTATCGAGACAACATCGTTCGCCGCCCTGCTCGCGGCTGCCGGCATCGCCATTGGCGCCGCCTGGTCCGGACTGCTGTCGAACTTCGCCTCCGGCATCTTCCTCATCGTGCTGCGCCCCTTCAAGACGGGAGACATGATCAGCGCGGGCGGTGTGACGGGCGTAGTCGAGGAAATCGGCCTGTTCGTCACTACGCTCACAACCGCGGACAACCTTCGCGTGTATGTCGGCAACACGAAAGTCTTCGGCGACAACATCACGGTGTACGACGCCAACGCCTACCGCCGGGTCGATCTCACCGCGCAGCTCGCCCATACCGTCGACGTGCAGGACGCCGTGGCGCGCCTGAAGGCACGCATCACGCAGATTCCGAACGTGGTCGACAAGCCCGGCGTGGACGTGGAAATCCTCGAATTCAACGCGTCCGGGCCGGTGCTGGCGGTGCGCCCGTACTGCCATAACCGCGACTACTGGCAAGTGTATTTCGACACCAACAAAGCCATTGCCGAAGTTGGCGGCACGGCGCATTGGCCGGTGCCGGCAACGCGCCAGATCCTTATGCCGCCGCCGGGCGTGCCGGGCGCACCCAACGCGGGCACCGGCGCCGTGCCGCCGATCGTGCCCGGCGCCGGCGGCACCGCCCCGGCAGGTACGCTGCCCAACGCTCCGGCCCCTTGAGGGCGCTCGCTCCGCCGCCCTGAAGCGCGGGCGGACGGCTGGCGCCGTGCCATTTGAGCCGCGGGCCGAAAGCTTGACGCAGGTCATGCGGGCGGCACGGGCTACGGCGCCCACTGCCCGCCTCACGTCACGTCCCGGTACAATCGCGGGTAAATTCGTCACAATTACCACGCAAGGGACGTCACAGAATGACAGCGCAAGACACCGCGCGAGCGCCGGATACGGCGGCGGTACGGACATATCTGCTCGGACTTCAGGACAGGATCGTCGAAACGATGGAGCGCCTGGATGGCAAACGCTTCTTCGTCGACGACTGGCAACGCCCGGCCGACGGCCCGCTGCGTGGCGACGGCCGTACGCGCGTGCTCGACGACGGCGACTTCTTCGAGCGCGGCGGTGTGAACTTCTCCCATGTGATCGGCGACAAGCTGCCCGCCTCGGCGAGCGCGTCGCGGCCCGAGCTGGCGGGACGCGGCTTCGAAGCCCTTGGCGTCTCGCTGGTGCTGCATCCGCGCAATCCCTACTGCCCGACCGTACACTTCAACGTGCGTATCCTGATCGCCACCGCGCCGGGCGAACTTCCCGCATTCTGGTTCGGCGGCGGCATGGACCTCACGCCCTACTACGCATTCGAGGAAGACTGCAAGCACTTCCACCAGACCTGCAAGGATGCGCTCGATCCGTTCGACCCGACTTGGTATCCGCGCTTCAAGACCTGGTGCGACGAGTATTTCTACCTTAAGCACCGGCAGGAGCCGCGAGGCATCGGGGGCATCTTTTTCGACGATTTCTCCGGTGGCGGCTTCGATACGGGCTTCGCGGTCATGCAAAGCGTAGGCGATGCGTTTCTCGACGCGTACATTCCCATCGTGGAGCGCCGCCGTGGCATGCCGTACGGCGAGCGCGAGCGCGATTTTCAGGCGCACCGCCGCGGCCGTTACGTCGAGTTCAATCTGGTCTGGGATCGGGGAACGCACTTCGGCCTGCAATCGGGCGGGCGCACCGAATCCATTCTGATGTCGATGCCTCCCGTCGTGAAATGGCACTACGACTGGAAGCCCGAGCCGGGCACGCCCGAAGCGAAGCTCTATACCGACTTCCTCGTGCGCCGCGAGTGGGTGTGAAGGCCGGGCGCGCATGACCGTCATCTCTTCTGCCGCGCCGGCAGCTTCAGCCACAACGCTCGCAGGCCCCGGCGCGCCGGCCCGTTCCCCGCGCCGCATCGGCGTGCTTGGCGGCACGTTCGACCCGATCCATATGGGTCATCTCGCGCTGGGCGCCCTCTTCGCCCGTACGCTCGACCTCGACGAACTGGTGTTGATGCCCGCCGGCCAGCAGCCACAGAAGCAGGGCAGCACCGCCGCCGCGCACCGGCTGGCGATGACGCGGCTGGCCGCGGAAGGCCTTGCGGCAGCGCTGGCCGCCTCCCATCCGTCGACGCAGGTGATCGTCAGCACCCGCGAGATCGAGCGTGCCGGACCGAGCTATACGGTCGACACGCTGCGGGAAATGCGGCGCGAAGCCGGGCCCGGCGCCTCGCTCTCGCTGCTTATCGGCTCGGACCAGCTGGTGCGGCTCGATACGTGGCACGCCTGGCGCGAACTGTTCGACTATGCCCACATCTGTGCGGCCGCACGCCCGGGTTTCAGTCGCGAGACGGCATCCGCGCCACTGCGCAAAGTCTTTGCCGAGCGGGAAAAGTCGGCGCTCGGGGTACAATCCACGCCATGCGGCGGCATCCTGATCGACGACTCACTGGCCGTCGACATTTCTGCCACCGAGTTGCGCGCCACGCTGGCGCACGCGCAGAACGCGGCGAAGCCCCCGGCAAATCTGCCCGAACCCGTGTGGCAGTACATCCGCGCGCAACACCTGTATCGCGCCTGACGGCCCGTCATCCGACTACCGGGACGCTGTCTTGCGCCCCCTGTTTCACCCAAAAAACGCACTATGGATATTCGTAAACTTCAGCGCCTGATCGTCGACGCCCTCGAAGACGTCAAAGCCCAGGACATCAAGGTGTTCAACACCGAACATCTCACCGCCCTGTTCGAGCGCGTGATCATCGCGAGCGGCACCTCCAATCGCCAGACCAAGGCGCTGGCCGCCAGCGTGCGCGACAAGGTCAAGGCCGCCGGCGGCGACATCGTCAGCATGGAAGGCGAAGACGTCGGCGAATGGGTGCTGGTCGACACGGGCGACGCCATCGTGCACATCATGCAGCCGGCGCTGCGCCAGTACTACAACCTCGAAGAGATCTGGGGCGAGAAGCCCGTGCGCCTGAAGGCCGCCGGCACCAAGGCCGGGGCGAAGGCGAGCGCGGAAGACGAAGAGAACGAAGAGGACGATGCTCAAGCGTCCGACGACGCCGTCAAGGCGCCCGCTCCCGCCCGCCGCAAGGCCAGCAAGTAAGACTCGCACGCGATTCTGTCGACATGCGTCTGTTCATCCTCGCAGTCGGGCACAAGATGCCCGGCTGGATCGAGACCGCCTTCGCCGAGTACGCCAAGCGCATGCCGCCCGAGCTGCGCATCGAACTCAAGGAAATCAAGCCGGAGCAACGCTCCAACTCCCGCACGGCCGAAACCGTGATGGCCGCCGAAGCACAGCGCATCGAGGCGGCGCTGCCCCGCGGCTCCCGCCTCGTATGTCTTGACGAACGCGGGCACGATCTCACGACCATGCGTCTGGCGCAGTCGCTCACCGGCTGGCAACAGGACGGGCGAGACGTCGCCTTCGTGATCGGCGGGGCCGACGGCCTCGATCCGGCACTCAAGGCGCGTGCCGATACCCTCATCCGCCTGTCCAGCCTGACGCTGCCGCACGGCATGGTGCGCGTACTGCTTGCCGAACAGCTCTACCGTGCGTGGAGCATCAACGCCAATCACCCCTACCATCGCGTTTGACGGACGGCTTCGCGCGACCTTCGCGCTCGCCTGCGGCCTTGCCGGACCCGTGACGCCGTCGCCTGTCAATCCCCGCACCGTACGGGCCTGCAACACCCGTTGTGCAACGCAAGTGGAAAAATCACAATGACGTGTTAGTCTACGCGGCGCTACACAGTTCGCACCGCGAACGAGCAGGGTCCGCTCACTCAAGGGACCCTCGACTTCTCGTGAACCCCCGGAGATTGGTATGAAGCAACCTTCCCTGCGCACCTTCGCCCTCGCCGGCGCGGGCGCCGCACTGGCACTCGGCATGAGCACGTCGGCCCTGGCCGCCACGGAGATCCAATTCTGGCATTCGATGGAATCGGCCCTTGGCGATCGCGTCAACCAGATTGCCGCCGACTTCAACGCATCGCAAAGCGACTACAAGATCGTCCCGATTTACAAGGGCAACTACGAGCAGGGTCTGGCCGCGGGGATCGCCGCGTTTCGTGCCGGCAACGCCCCGGCCATTCTCCAGGTGTACGAAGTGGGCACCGCCACGATGATCCAGGCCAGGAAGGCCGTGAAGCCCGTGTGGCAAGTCATGAAGGACGCCGGCGAACCGTTCGACGAGAAGGCTTTCGTGCCGACCATCGCGGGCTATTACGCCGACAGCAAGACCAACCATCTCGTGTCGATGCCGTTCAACAGCTCGACCCCGGTGCTGTACTACAACAAGGACGCCTTCAAGAAAGCCGGCCTCGACCCGAATACCCCGCCAAAGACCTGGGCCGACGTGAAGCACGACGCCGAGAAGCTCAAGGCATCGGGCATGTCGTGCGGTTTCACGATGGGCTGGCAAAGCTGGACGCAACTCGAAAACTACAGCGCCTGGCACGGTCTGCCGTTCGCGACGAAGAACAACGGTTTCGACGGCCCCGATGCCAAGCTCAGTTTCAACGGGCCGCAGCAAGTCAAGCACATCCAGTTCCTGGCCGACATGGCCAAGGCCGGCACGTTCACGTACGTGGGCCGCAAGGATGAAGTGACCTCGAAGTTCTACAGTGGCGACTGCGGTATCGCCATGACCACCTCGGGCGCACTCGCGAACATCGCCAAGTACGCCAAGTTCAGCTACGGCGTGGGCATGATGCCGTACGACGCCGACGTGAAGGGCGCACCGCAGAACGCCATCATCGGTGGCGCCAGCCTGTGGGTGCTCGCCGGCAAGTCGGCCACCGAGTACAAGGGCGTCGCCAAGTTCCTGAACTACCTCGCTTCGCCGGCCGTGGCGGCCAAGTGGCACCAGGACACCGGTTACCTGCCGGTGACGAAGGCCGCTTACGAACTGACCGAAAAGCAGGGCTTCTACACGAAGAACCCGGGCGCGGACACGGCTATCAAGCAAATGCTCAACAAGGACCCGCTGCCGTTCACGCGGGGTCTGCGTCTGGGCAACATGCCGCAGATCCGTACGGTGATCGACGAGGAACTCGAAGGCGTGTGGAGCGGCAAGCAAACGCCCAAAGCTGCACTCGACAAGGCCGTACAACGTGGCGACGACCTGTTGGCTCGCTTCGCGAAGCAAGGCAGCTAAGCCGCCGCGAACGCGCGAGCATGCATGTCATGCCGGGGCTTTTCCTGCATTCGGCACATGAATCGCGACGTTACAATGACACCACCCCGGCCCGCCTGAAACGCGGGCCGGATTGGTTTTTTTCGGTCACTACGTTATGGCGCACAACTCCAGAGAACGCCCTCGCTTCGGCACCGGCTGGCTGCCCTACGCTCTTGTAGCCCCGCAACTGCTCATCACCGTCGTCTTCTTCCTGTGGCCCGCGGGCGAAGCCCTGTGGCAATCGACTTCGACGCAGGACGCCTTCGGGCTATCGAGCGAGTTCGTCGGGCTCGCCAACTTCACGGCGCTGTGGGGCGATCCGCTCTATCTCGCCTCATTCCGCACCACGATGATCTTCAGCACACTGGTGACCGTGTGCGGTCTGGTCATCTCGCTACTGCTCGCCGCGATGGCCGACCGGGTCACGCGTGGCAAACGCACCTACCAGACACTCCTGATCTGGCCATACGCCGTTGCACCGGCCATTGCCGCCGTACTGTGGGCCTTTCTCTTCAATCCAAGTATCGGTCTGATCACCTACGGCCTCGCCAAATTCGGCATCGAATGGAATCATGCGCTCAATGGCGGGCAGGCGATGTTTCTCGTCGTGCTGGCGTCGATCTGGAAGCAAATCAGCTATAACTTCCTGTTCTTCTACGCCGGCCTGCAGGCAATTCCGCGCTCACTCGTGGAAGCCGCCGCAATCGACGGCGCCGGGCCGATACGGCGCTTCTTCGGTCTCGTGTTGCCGCTGATCTCGCCGACGACATTCTTCCTGCTCGTGGTCAATCTCGTGTACTCGTTCTTCGACACCTTCCCGGTGATCGACGCCGCGACCGGCGGCGGCCCGGGCCAGTCGACCATGACGCTGATTTACAAGATCTATTCGGAAGGCTTCAAGGGGCTCGACCTCGGCAGCTCGGCTGCCCAGTCGGTGGTGCTGATGGTCATTGTCATCGTGCTCACGGTCGTGCAGTTCCGCTTCATCGAACGCAAGGTGCAATACGCATGATCGAAAACCGTCGCGGCCTGGATATTTTCTGCCACGTCATGCTGATAATCGGCGTGTTGCTGGTGGTCCTCCCGCTCTATGTGGCGTTCGTCGCCGCTACCATGAACGAGAGCGAAGTCTTCAACGTGCCTTTGTCGCTGATCCCGGGCACGCATCTGTTCGAGAACCTCGCCACGGTTTGGGGGGCGGGCACGGGCAACGCCGCCATGCCGTTCGGCATGATGCTCGGCAACAGCCTGTTCATGGCACTGGTCGTGACGATCGGCAAGATTTCGGTCTCGATCCTCTCGGCCTTCGCCATCGTGTACTTCCGTTTCCCGCTGCGCAATCTGTTCTTCTGGCTGATCTTCGTGACGCTGATGCTGCCGGTCGAAGTGCGCATTTTCCCGACGGTTCAGGTCATTTCGAGCCTCGGGCTCATCAACACCTATGCCGGTCTGACAGTGCCGCTGATCGCGTCGGCTACCGCCACGTTCCTGTTCCGGCAGTTCTTCATGACGCTGCCCGACGAACTCGTCGAAGCTGCCCGCATCGACGGCGCCGGGCCAATGCGCTTCTTCTTCGACGTGGTCCTGCCGCTGTCGAAGACGAACATCGCCGCACTCTTCGTCATCACCTTCATCTATGGCTGGAACCAGTATCTTTGGCCAATTCTGGTGACCAATGCACCGGAAATGACAACCGCCGTGGTGGGGATCAAGAGCATGATCGGCAGCGGTGACACCGCCACCCAATGGCAACTCGTCATGAGCGCCACGCTGCTCGCCATGCTGCCGCCGCTCGCGGTGGTGCTGCTGATGCAACGCTGGTTCGTGCGCGGTCTGGTCGATTCGGAAAAGTAATCATGGCAAATCTCAAACTCCATAGCGTCAAGAAAACCTACGACCGGAACAACTACGTGCTGCACGGTGTCGACATCGACATCCAGGACGGCGAGTTCGTGGTCATCGTCGGCCCGTCGGGTTGCGGCAAGTCGACGTTGCTGCGCATGGTCGCCGGCCTCGAATCGGTCAGCGAAGGCAGCATCCTCATCGGCTCGCAGGTCGTCAATCAGCTGGAGCCGAAGGACCGGAACATCGCGATGGTGTTCCAGAACTACGCCCTGTATCCGCACATGGACGTGCGTCAGAACATGTCGTACGGCCTGAAGATTCGCGGCATCGACAAGAAGACCATCGACGAGCGCGTGATGACCGCGGCGCGCATTCTCGAACTGGAGCCGTTGCTCGCACGCAAGCCGCGCGAACTCTCGGGCGGCCAGCGTCAGCGCGTGGCGATGGGCCGTGCCATCGTGCGCGAGCCGGCCGTGTTCCTGTTCGACGAACCGCTCTCGAACCTCGACGCGAAGCTGCGCGTGCAGATGCGACTCGAAATCCAGCGTCTGCACAAACGCCTGAAGACGACAAGCCTGTACGTCACGCACGATCAGGTCGAAGCCATGACGCTGGCCGATCGCGTCATCGTCATGAACAAGGGCTACGCCGAGCAGATCGGCACCCCCACGGACGTGTACGAGCGCCCGGCGTCGCTCTTTGTGGCGAGTTTCATGGGATCGCCCGCGATGAACCTGCTCAAGGGGCGCGTCGATCCGGACGGCCGCACGTTCGAGGTCGAGGGCGGCCCGGCGCTGCGTCTGCCGCCCACGAGCATGGCGCACGCGAACCGCGAACTTGTCCTCGGCGTGCGTCCGGAACATCTGGTGCCCGCGGAACAGCAGAATGGCCTGGGTGCGTTCGCCGCCCAGACCAGCATCCAGGTCGACCAGCTCGAACTGCTCGGTGCCGACAACCTCCTGCATGGCCGCTGGGGCGACCAGCACGTGACGGTGCGTCTGCCGCACGAATTGCGCCCGGCCGCCGGGACCATCGTGCCGCTGGCGATCTCGGCCAAGGCGCTGCACCTGTTCGATCCGTCGACGGGCAAACGAGTCGAGGCATGACGCGATGAGCGACAGTTCCGCATCGACCCATTTGTGGCGCGAATGGCCATATCCGCGCATCGTATCGCACCGTGGCGGCGGCAAGCTGGCGCCGGAAAATACGCTCGCGGCGTTCGAGATGGGCGCCTCGCTCGGCCTTCGCATGGTCGAGTTCGACGCCAAGCTCTCGGCCGATAACGTCGTTTTCCTATTGCACGACGACACCGTCGAGCGCACCAGCAACGGGCATGGCGCCGCCGCACAGATGACCTACGCCGAGATCGAAAAACTCGATGCCGGTAGCTGGTTCGGGGCCGACGGGCGTTTTGCCGGTCAGGTCATGCCAACGCTGGCGCAGGTGGCGCAGCGGTGCCTGGCCCTGGGGCTGGCGGCCAACGTCGAAATCAAACCGTGCCCGGGCCGCGAAGTTGAGACGGGCAAGCGCGTCGCCGAAGCGGTCAGAACGCTGTGGGCGGGCCAGACCCCGCCGCCGCTGCTCTCCTCGTTCTCCTACGAGGCGCTCGAAGCGGCCGCCGCGGCTGCGCCGGAACTGCCGCGCGGGATGCTGTACGAGGCCGTGCCGGCGCATTGGCGCGACGACGCCCGCAAGCTGGCCACGGTCTCGCTGCATGCGAGCCATCGGTATCTCGACGGCCCGCAGGTTGCCGAGATCAGGGCGGCCGGCCTGCATATGCTCGTCTACACGGTCAACGAGCCGGCACGCGCGCGCGAACTGGCCGCGTGGGGCGTGGACGCCATCTGCACCGATCGCATCGACCTCATCGGCGCAGACTTTCTCGACCGCCTTTGAGGCGCGCCTGCCGGCATGACGTTGCGGTAAACCGCGGTGTGCCACGACAAGGCACAATCATCGGCACTGCAAGCCCCCGCCGCCCGCTGGCGGGGGCGCTCGCAAGGCGGCATAATAGGGCGTTCCCCTCGCCCAGCCCATCCAGCGGCCCGGTGCTCGCATTGCAGGTCCATGCAAAGACGTGTGCCGGGCTGGACGAATTCAAGTCAAGCCGCCATGCCGTACATCTATCTCGCGTCGCAAAGCCCCCGCCGTCAGGAACTGTTGCAGCAACTCGGCGTTCGTTTCGAGTTGTTGCTGCCTCATGCCGACGAGGACGCCGAAGCGCTCGAAGCCGTACTGCCTGCGGAGCCGCCCGACGACTATGTGCAGCGCGTCACGCGCGCCAAGGCGGAAGCGGCCGTTGCCCGTCTCGCCCGCGCCGGATTGCCGGGCGCACCGATCCTCGCGGCCGACACGACCGTCTGCCTGGACGGCACGATCCTCGGCAAGCCGTTCGACGACGCCGACGCCCGCGCCGTGCTCGCCCGCCTCTCGGGCACCCGTCACCGCGTGCTGACGGCCGTTGCCGTGTGCGCGCACGGACAGATTCATCAGGCGGTGAACATCTCGCACGTCTGGTTCCGCCCGCTGCGTCGTGAGGAAATCGAGCGTTACGTCGCCTCCGGAGAGCCGCGGGGCAAGGCCGGCGCCTACGGCATTCAGGGCAAGGCCGCCGAGTTCGTCATGCGCATCGACGGCAGTTATTCCGGCATCATGGGACTGCCCCTGTGCGAGACCGCCGCGCTGTTGCGTCAGGCGGGCGTTGACTTCTGACGCATACCGAAGCCCCAAGCATTTCGAGTCCGGTCGACACTTTATGAACGAAGACATTCTGGTCAACATCACGCCACAGGAAACCCGCGTGGCGCTCATGCAGCTCGGTGCCGTGCAGGAACTGCACATCGAGCGCACGCTCTCGCGCGGCCTGGTGGGCAACATCTATCTGGGCAAGGTCGTGCGCGTGCTCCCGGGCATGCAGTCTGCCTTCATCGATATCGGACTGGAGCGCGCGGCGTTCCTGCACGTGGCCGACATCTGGCATCCGCGCACCGGCAACGACACATCCGTGCCGCACCCGCAGCCGCCCATCGAAAAGACGGTTTTCGAGGGACAGACGCTGATGGTGCAGGTCATCAAGGACCCCATCGGCACGAAAGGCGCGCGTCTGTCGACGCAGATCAGCATTGCCGGGCGAACGCTCGTCTACCTGCCGCAGGAGCCGCATATCGGCATCTCGCAGCGTATCGAGAGCGAGGCCGAACGCGAGGCGCTGCGAAGCAAGATTCAGGCGCTGGTGCCCGTCGACGAAAAGGGCGGCTTCATCGTCCGTACGATTGCGGAGGACGCCGCCGACGCGGAACTGGCCAACGACATCGCCTATCTGCGCAAGTCGTGGCAGACCATTGGCGAGCAAAGCACACGTGTGCCGGCGCCCGCCCTGCTCTATCAGGATCTGAACCTTGCCCAGCGCGTGCTGCGCGACTTCGTGCATGAGGAAACGGGCAAGATCCTCGTCGACTCGCGCGAGACCTACCAGAAGCTCGCCGAATTCGCCACGACCTACACGCCGGCCGTGCTCGGCAAGCTCACGCACTACACGGGCGAGCGCCCGCTGTTCGATCTGTACAACGTGGAGACGGAGATCGAGCGGGCGTTGTCGCGCCGCGTCGATCTGAAGTCCGGCGGGTATCTGATGATCGACCAGACCGAAGCGATGACCACCATCGACGTGAACACCGGCGGTTACGTCGGGGCGCGCAACTTCGACGACACGATCTTCAAGACGAACCTCGAAGCGGCGCTGATGATCGCGCGCCAGTTGCGTCTGCGCAATCTGGGCGGGATCATCATCATCGATTTCATCGACATGGAAAGCGCGGAGCACCGCGACTCGGTGCTGGCGGAGCTGAAAAAGGCACTCGCGCGCGACCGCACCCGCATCACGGTCAACGGATTCTCTCAACTGGGTCTGGTGGAGATGACGCGCAAGCGCACGCGCGAATCGCTCGCGCACGTGTTGTGCGAGCCGTGCGCCGTCTGTCAGGGCAAGGGGCAGGTTAAGACGCCGCGCACGCTATGCTACGACATTCTGCGCGAAATCCTGCGCGAGTCTCGTCAGTTCAACCCGCGGGAGTTCCGTCTGATTGCCTCGCAGGAGGTCGTCGATCTGTTCCTGGAAGAGGAATCGCAACATCTGGCAATGCTGATCGACTTCATCGGCAAACCGGTTTCGCTGCAAGTGGAATCGTCGTTCCATCAGGAGCAGTACGACATCATTCTGATGTAAGCCCGTCAACGCCCGCCCCGACGCCATGCCCTACTCGAACTACGACAATCTGGCAGCATCGAGCGAGGCGCTCGACAAACACGCCGTCGCACGCCATTCGACCTGGGTCAGCATCTGGGTCAATATCGTGCTGACGACGGCGCAGATCGTCATCGGCCTGTTCGCCCGGTCGCAGGCGCTGATCGCGGACGGCATCCACTCGCTCTCCGACATCGTTTCCGACTTCGTGGTGCTCGCCGCGGCGCGCGGCAGCGCCCGCGCACCGGACGCCGATCATCCCTATGGGCACAGCCGCTATGAAAACGCGGCGTCGCTATTTCTCGGTGTGATCCTGCTCGCGGTCGGCGCGGGCATGCTGTGGCGAGGCATCGAGCGTTTGCTGCATCCGGAGGAAATTCCGGAGGTGCATGTCGTTGCGCTGGCCGTGGCCGTCGTGGTGCTGCTGAGCAAGGAAGGCCTCTTTCGCTACATGTTGCGCGCCGCCCAACGCGTGCGCTCCGCGATGCTCGTCGCCAACGCGTGGCATGCCCGCTCGGATGCGCTGTCGTCGCTCGTCGTCGCCTGCGGCATTCTCGGCAACCTCGCCGGCTATCGCATTCTCGATCCGCTCGCCGCCGCGCTCGTGGGATTGATGATCGGACGCACTGGCTGGAAGTTCGGCTGGAACGCCCTTCAGGATCTCATCGATCGCGGTGTGGACGACGCCACCACCGTCGCCATTCGCCAGCGTCTGCTCGACACGCCCGGCGTGCGTGCCATCGACGTTCTGCGCACGCGCCGCATGGGCGACGAGATCGTCGTGGACGTCCACATCCTCGTCGATGCGCGTCTTTCCGTCTCCGAGGGACACTACATTGCGGAGCAGGCGCGCGCTGCCGTCATGGGCGAGCCGCAGATTCTCGACGTTCTGGTGCATGTCGATCCCGAAAGCGACGCCAAAGGCACGGCATTGCAGCAATGGCCCGCCCGCGCGGTCGTTATCGGTGCCGCAGAACTGCTCTGCCGGGCCAACGCGCTCATGCTTCACGACGTCAAGTTGCACTATCTGAATAACGGTCTGGAAGCCGACGTCATCGTCGAAGGACTGAACGACGCGCGACATGCGGGCGCCGATATCGTGGGCGCCGGCGGCATGGAAGTCCCGTCGCAGACAGTCGCCGATGCGCTCGCCGCGCGCTTCGAGCCGTTGGGGCTGCGGTACGTTCGGGTGCTTCGGGTGACGGGCGAAACTTCGGCGACGTCGGCGCCGGTGCCGGTGCCGGTGCCGCCAACATCGAACGCGCCCCAAAGCGCACAAGACGCCGAAAGCGCATCGGCCACTGGCCCTTCCGCCGGTTGACGCAAAGGCAGCGGCGGCCGTTGCAGTGCGTCGCGGCGGTGCGTCGATGTGTGCCGACGCGTTCGACGTATGTGAAAAGCGTGAAAAGAGGGATCAGTCCTCGTGCCGGAACGCCGAGAACGGCATGCCCTGCCTGTCCTTGTCCGAGACGATCGGCTCGATACCGTCGAGCGGCCAGGGAATGGCCAGCGTCGGATCGTCCCAGCGAATGCAGCGCTCGAACTGCGGCGCCCAATAGTCCGTGGTCTTGTAGAGCACTTCGGCCGTGTCCGACGTCACCACGAAACCATGCGCAAAGCCCGCCGGAATCCACAACTGCTTCTTGTTCCCGGCACTGAGCACTTCCGCCACCCATTGTCCGAACGTCGGTGAGCCCTTGCGGATATCGACCGCAACGTCGTAGATCTCACCCTGTAATACGCGTACGAGCTTGCCCTGCGGTTGCCGGATCTGATAATGCAGGCCGCGCAGCACGCCGCGTGCCGAGCGTGACTGGTTGTCCTGCACGAACGTGATCGTTTCGCCGAGCGCGTCGTTGAAGCCGCGCTGATTGAAGCTCTCGAAGAAATAGCCGCGCGAATCGCCGAACACCTTGGGTTCGATCACGCACACGGCCGGGATGGCGCTGGGAGTCACTTGCATATCAATTACCGGTAAGAATCCATGATCGCGCGACGCAATGCCCGGAACCGCCCGAAGCGGTTCAGAACACCCGCTCGCGCAACATCGAGAGGAGATACTGGCCGTAGCCGGTCTTTGCCAACGGCTGCGCCAGCGTCTCGATGGCGGCCGCGTCGATCCATCCCCGTCGATAGGCAATTTCCTCGGGACACGCGACCTTCAGCCCCTGACGCGATTCGATCGTCTGGATGAACGTGCTGGCTTCGAGCATCGATTCGTGCGTGCCCGTATCCAGCCACGCGTAACCGCGCCCCATGATCTGCACGTTGAGCTTGCCGCGCTTCAGATACTCGTTGTTGACGTCGGTGATCTCAAGTTCGCCGCGCGCCGACGGCTTGATGGCACGCGCGATCTCGACGACGTCGTTATCGCAGAAGTACAGCCCCGTCACGGCGTAGCGCGACTTCGGTTGCGTCGGCTTCTCGATCAGTTCGATGGCACGGCCCGACTCGTCGAACGTCACCACACCGTAGCGCTCCGGATCGTTTACCGGATAGGCGAACACGGTGGCGCCGTCGGTCTGGCAATTGGCCGCACTGAGCAGCGCCGCGAAATCGTGGCCGTAGAACAGGTTGTCGCCCAGCACGAGCGCGCACGGGTCGTTGCCGATGAAATCCGCGCCGATCAGGAATGCCTGCGCCAGACCGTCGGGGGACGGCTGCACCGCGTACTGGATGTTCAGTCCCCATTGGCTGCCGTCGCCGAGCAATTGCGCGAAGCGCGGCGTGTCCTGCGGCGTCGAGACCACGAGCACGTCGCGAATCCCCGCCAGCATCAGCGTGGTCAGCGGGTAATAGATCATCGGCTTGTCGTAGACGGGAAGCAATTGCTTCGATACCGCCAGCGTCGCCGGATAAAGGCGGGTGCCGGAGCCTCCCGCGAGAATGATGCCTTTGCGTCTGGTCGTCATGCCACATCTCCTGCCGGGGCGGCCGAGGCGTCCCGATCCTGATAATGCGTTTCGATCCAGCGCTGGTACTCCCCAGACTGCACCTGACGCACCCACTCGCCGTTGGCGAGGTACCACTGAACGGTCTTGCGCATGCCGGTCTCGAACGTCTCGGCCGGGCGCCATCCCAGTTCGCGCTCCAGTTTGCGCGCGTCGATGGCGTAACGGCGGTCGTGCCCCGGACGGTCCGTGACGAACGTGATCTGCTCGGCATACGACTTGCCGTCGGCGCGCGGCGAGAGTTCGTCGAGCAACTGGCAGAGATGCTTCACGACCGACAGATTGTTCTGCTCGTTCCACCCGCCGACGTTATAAACCTCGCCCGGCGTACCCTTGCGCAGCACTTCCCGGATGGCCGAGCAATGATCGCCGACATACAACCAGTCGCGTACGTTGCTGCCGTCGCCGTAGACCGGCAGCGGCTTGCCAGCCAGCGCATTGGCGATGACCAGCGGAATGAGCTTTTCCGGGAACTGATACGGGCCGTAATTGTTCGAGCAATTGGTCGTGAGCACCGGCAGGCCGTACGTGTGGTGATACGCGCGCACCAGGTGGTCCGAGCCGGCTTTGGAGGCCGAATACGGACTATTGGGGGCGTACGGCGTGGTCTCGGTGAACGCGGGATCGGTCGGACTCAGCGAACCGTAGACCTCGTCGGTCGACACATGCAGAAAGCGGAATTGCTCGCGCGCCTGGCCGTCGAGCCCGCTCCAATAGGCACGCGCCGCTTCGAGCATCGTGAACGTGCCGACGACGTTCGTCTGCACGAAGTCGCCCGGCCCGTGGATGGAGCGATCGACGTGGCTTTCCGCCGCGAAATGCAGCACCGCGCGCGGACGATGCTCCGCGTACAGGCGCTCGAGCGCGGGCCGGTCGCAGATGTCGACCTGCGCGAAGCGATGCCGCGCATCGCGCTCCACGCTTGCCAGATTGGCAAGATTGCCCGCGTACGTCAGCTTGTCGATGGTCAACACCGGCTCGTCGTGTTGCGCGAGCCAGTCCAGAACGAAATTTGCGCCGATGAAACCGGCGCCGCCAGTCACGAAGATCATGGGTACGGAAATAGAATGTGGGGGCGTCCTTACGTGCGCGGCACGCGCCCCATCAGGAAAAATTCGTCGTTCGGCCGCATCGAAATGGCATTGGCGATGCGGTTGGACATGCCGAAAAACGCCGTGATCGCAGCGATGTCCCAGATGTCCTCGTCATGCAGGCCATGGCCGCGCAGCGCCGCGTAATCGTCGTCGTTCACTTCCTGCGAACGCTCGCAGACTTTCAGCGCGTAGGCCAGAATCGCCTTCTGGCGCTCGGTCAGGTCCGCCTTCAGATAGTTGACGGCGACCTGGTCGGCGAGTAGCGGCTGCTTCTCGTAAATGCGCACCAGTGCACCGTGCGCAACTACGCAGTACAGACACTGGTTCGCGGCGCTTGTCGCGACCACGATCATTTCGCGCTCGCCCTTGCTCAGATTGCCGTCCTTGAGCATCAGCGCATCGTGATACGCGAAGAACGCACGGAACTGGTCGGGACGATGGGCCAGCGCCAGAAACACGTTCGGGATGAAGCCTGCCTTTTCATGCACCTCATGGATACGGGCACGAATGTCGCCGGGCAACGTGGCAAGGTCCGGCACGGGAAAACGGCTGATCGGCGGCGGGCTCATCATGGTCTCCTCAACGACGGGTTGAATTCGGGCGCGACGCCACGTGCAACGTCAGGCATCCTGCTGCTGTGCGTACTGAATGCGGTGCAAATGGGCGTACAGGCCATTATGCGTCACCAGTTCCTGGTGCGAGCCCTGCTCCACAATCCGGCCGTGTTCGAGCACGACGATGCGGTCGGCGCGCTCGATGGTCGACAGACGGTGGGCGATCACCAGCGTGGTGCGGCCCTCCATCAACACTTCCAGGGCCGCCTGCACGTGGCGCTCGGACTCGGAGTCCAGGGCCGACGTCGCTTCGTCAAGAATCAGGATCGGCGCGTCCTTGTAAATGGCGCGAGCGATCGCCAGGCGTTGACGCTGGCCGCCCGACAGCCGCATGCCGTTGTCGCCGACGAGCGTGTTCACGCCATCGGGCATCGCCGCGACCGCGTCGGCCAGATTGGCGGCGCGCAATGCGGCCTGCACGCGTTCGGCGTCGATTTCCTGCCCATAGGCAACGTTCGCGGCGATGGTGTCGTTGAACAGCACGACATCCTGACTCACGAACGCGATCTGGCGGCGCAGATCCGCCAGACGCAGTTCGTTCAGCGCAATGCCGTCGAGCAGAATCCGTCCGCCGGTCGGGTCGAAGAAGCGCGGCACCAGGTTGACCATCGTCGTCTTGCCGCTGCCCGACGGGCCGACCAGTGCGACCATCTCGCCCGGCGCGACGTCCAGCGAAATGTTGTCCAGCGTGGGGCGCTCGCTCGCGCCGTAGTGAAAGCTCACCCGCTCGAACGTCACGCGGCCCTTCGCGCGTTCGAGCGTGCGCTCGCCGCCCGTGGGCTCGACTTCCACGTCCATGACTTCGAAAATCAGCTCGGCGGCCGTCACGCCGCGTTGCAGCGGCTGGTTGACGTCCATCAGATGCTTGAGCGGCGAGACCACGAGCAGCAGGGCCGTGACGAACGCGGTGAACCCGCCCACGGTCATCTCGCCCGAGGACGATTCGATCATCGCCACCGTAATGACGATGGCCAGCGCCAGCGACGCGAGCGCCTGCGTGACCGGCTGTGCGAGACCGCCCGAGACCGTCACGCGCATGGCATAGCCGCGCAGCTTGCTGGTCATCTTGTCGAAGCGGTTTTTCTCGTACGCTTCGCCGTTGTGAATCTTCACGACCTTGTAGCCGCCGACCGCCTCTTCGACGACATACGACAACGCATTGGTCAGCGTTTGCTGCTCGCGGTTCAGGCGACGAAGGCGTCGGTTGATCTTGCCGACCAGCCAGCCGATGAGCGGCAGAATGACGGCCACGACCAGCGTGAGACGCCAATTGAGGTAGAACAGGTAGCCCAGCAGGCCGACAACGGTCAGCGAATCGCGCACGAGCGTGATGAGCACGGTGGTCAGCACACCGAGCACCTGATTGACTTCGTAGACGATGGCGTTGATGAGCGTGCTGGTCGTCTCGCGCTGATAGTAGGACGCCGGTGCGTGCAACAGACGCTCGAACATGCGCACACGCAAGTCCAGCAGCACCCGGTTCGAAACCCACGAGAGCATGTAGTTGGCCGAATACTGCGCCAACCCGCGAATCACGGCCAGACCGATCACCGCGGCCGGCACGTACCAGAGCTTCCACGGATCGCCGCCCGAGAAGCCTTTGTCGAGCACCGGCTTGAGGACTGCCGGGATCGCGGCTTCCGTTCCCGCGACCAGCGCCATGGCGAGAACGGCCAGCAGGCCCATGTGCCAATAAGGCTGGAGGTAGCCCAGCAGACGTCGCAGAATCGGTCCGGCGGGCTTGTGCGGTGCGCTCATGTAAGTCGGGGACGGCGGGAAAACCGCTATTCTAACGTACCGAACGGTCTCGCCGGGACGTGTCCGAACCGGACTCGGACGGTGCCGCAAAATCTCCGCAATGCCCAATATCCGGGGCCTTCGGCATGCCGAACCCGAGGGGGAACCGGTATACTCCGCCGCATGGCAAGCGCAATCGAAGTCCTCCGTACCGTATTCGGCTATAACGCATTCCGTGGCGATCAGGCCGCCATCGTCGACCATGTGGCCGACGGGGGCGATGCCCTCGTGCTCATGCCCACGGGCGGCGGCAAGTCACTCTGCTACCAGATTCCCGCGCTGCTGCGACCGGGCATCGGCATTGTCGTCTCTCCGCTCATCGCGCTCATGCAGGATCAGGTCGACGCCTTGCTGCAAGCCGGGGTGCGCGCCGCCTATCTGAATTCCAGTCTCGCCTTCGACGAGGCGGTCGATATCGAACGCCGCGCCGCCCGGGGCGAACTCGACCTGTTGTATGTCGCACCCGAACGGCTGCTCACCGAGCGCTTTCTCAATCTGCTCGACCGGCTCGACGAGCGGGGTCAACTGGCCCTCTTCGCCATCGACGAAGCCCATTGTGTCTCGCAATGGGGGCACGATTTCCGTCCCGAGTACATTCAGCTCTGCGCGCTGCACGAACGCTACCCGCGCGTGCCGCGCATCGCGCTCACCGCCACGGCGGACGCAGCCACACGCGAGGAAATTCAGACGCGACTGGGTTTGACCGAAGCGCGGTTGTTCGTCTCCAGCTTCGACCGGCCCAACATTCGCTACGAGATCGTCGACCGGGACAACCCGCGCAAGCAGTTGCTGGCTTTTCTGGCGCGGCATCGCGGCGAGGCGGGCATCGTGTATTGCCTGTCGCGCAAGAAAGTGGAGGAAACCGCCGCATGGCTGGAAACGCAGGGCATTCCTGCGCTGCCCTATCATGCGGGGCTGGACGCCGAGGTGCGGCGCATGCATCAGCAGCGGTTCCTGCGTGAGGAAGGGCTGGTGATGGCGGCGACCGTCGCGTTCGGCATGGGTATCGACAAGCCGGACGTGCGCTTCGTCGCGCACCTGGACCTGCCCAAGAGCCTCGAAGCCTACTATCAGGAGACGGGCCGCGCCGGCCGGGACGGGGAGCCCGCCGAAGCATGGATGACCTACGGTCTGAACGACGTCGTGGTGCATCGCAACCGGATCGACGAATCGAACGCCTCGGAATTGCAAAAGCGCGTCGAGCGCCAAAAACTCGACGCCCTGCTCGGCTACTGCGAAGCGCCACGCTGCCGCCGCACGGTGCTGCTGTCGTACTTCGGCGAGACGAGCGAGCCATGCGGGAACTGCGACGTCTGCCTCAATCCCCCGGAAGTGTTCGACGGCACCATCGCCGCACAGAAGGCGCTCTCAGCCATTTTGCGTACCGGCCAGCGCTTCGGTGCAGGGCACCTCATCGACTTGCTGCGCGGGCGCAGCACCGACAAGATTCGTCAATTCGGACATGAGAGTCTGCCGACCTTCGGCGTTGGCGGTGAAATGGACGATCAGGGCTGGCGCGCCGTGTTTCGTCAACTGATCGCGCACGGCATCATCGAACCGGACAGCAGCCAGTATGGAGCGCTGACGCTCAATGCGGCGGCACGGCCGGTGCTCAAGGGGGAAACGACGGTGTCGCTGCGGCGGCAACAGCGCCCGAGCGCGGGCAAGAAAAGCCGCTTTGCCGGATATGCGTCGGCACCGGCCATCGAACTCGACGTCGCCGATCAGCAATTGTTCGAGAAGTTGCGTGCGTGGCGGCAGGACGTCGCCAAGACACAGGCCGTGCCCGCCTACGTTATCCTGCATGACCGTACGTTGCGGGAACTCGCGCAGCGCCGTCCGCGCCACCGCGAAGGGCTGGCCGATATCACCGGCCTCGGCGAAGCGAAGATCGAACGCTACGGCGAAGCACTCGTGGAATTGCTCAATGCATGATCGCCGGTCTGCCTGAGCGCCCGAACGTCCGGAGGGCCTCGCTAACGGGACCGCCCGACTGCCCTCGACATATTTCCGGCATACGCCCACCAATATGGCTCAATATGGCCCGACGCCCACAGCAAACGCCTTACGTCCGCTCATGCCAAGTCTGCCTCTGACCGTCACGATTCTCACGCGTAACGAGCGCCACAACATCGTCGAGTGCATCGCATCGGTGAAGGCCTTCGCTTCGCAAATCGTCGTGCTCGACAACGCAAGCACGGACGGCACCGCGGCGCTTGCGCGCGCCGAGGGCGCCGACGTGTACGTCACGCCGGACTGGCCGGGTTTCGGGCCACAGAAGAATCGTGCGCTGTCGTATGCGACACAGCCATGGGTGCTGTCGCTGGACGCCGACGAGCGCATCACGCCCGAGTTGGCCGCCGAGGTGGCCGCCGCCATCGCACAAGGCACGCACGCCGGCTACCGCATGCCGCGTCTGTCGCAATTCCTCGGGCATTGGGTCAGGCATTGCGGGTGGTATCCGGACTATGTGTTGCGGCTGTTTCGCCGTGAAGCCGGACGCTTCTCCGACAACCTCGTGCACGAGCGTGTGATCGTCGATGGCGAGATTGGTACGCTCGCGCATCATCTGCTGCATTACAGCTACACGGAAGCGCGTCAGGTCGAGGATAAAGTGCAGCGATATGCCAGGGCCGGTGCGAAGGAGATGGCGTTGCGCGGCAAGCGGGTGTCGCCGCTCAAGCCGTGGATCAACGGCGGCTGGGCTTTCGTTCGCACATACGTGCTGCGTCGGGGCTTTTTGGATGGCGCGACCGGCGTTGCCATTGCCTGCATGAATGCCCGGAGCGCCTTTCTCAAATACGCGCTGCTGCGGCGCGGCGACGCCTGAGCCAGCCCGGCCGACCTCGTGCGCGTGCACATGACGGTGCGCGCGCCGTCACCGGTCGCCGCGACATGCCACCACGTGCCGCCACATGCCGCCACGTGCCACTACATGCCGCCGCATGCAGCGCATGCGCGAGCGGAAACGCCTGGGCGCGGCATCCACATCGGATGACCGCCACGAAGTAAAACGGACGCCGACGGCGTCCGGCGTCCGTTTCTGTCCCGCGGCCTTACTTGGCCAAGGCCCGCTTGATACGTGAGCGGAACAATTGCCAGCGCAGCTTGCCGTCGTCAACCGGCTCGGCGAGACGGCCATCGCTACCCGAAGGCACGGGCGTACCGCGACGCAGATAGTAACGGTCGAAAATCGACTGTGTCATTCCCCACTTGCGCAGGAACTGGGTACGCCCGTCGTTCTTTACGACCTTCCCCGTGCTCTTGCACTGGAAGTGATAGACGAGGCTCGCGCCCACTCCGACGAAGCGCCGTGCGCCAGCCGCCCACATCTTCATCGAAAAGTCGTTGTCGCTGCTCATGCCAGGGCTCAGCTCGGTGCTGTAACCGCCCACGAGGAACCACCAATCGCGATGCACGAGCGTCGGCGGCCACGTCGCGCCGAACCAGTCGGGCTTGCGATAAGTGGGCACTGCGGCGAGCAAGCCGGCTTCGTCGAACTTGTCGACGTCACGGCCGAAGTCCTGCACCAGCACGCATGGATTGCCGGTATCGACCGGCTCGATCATCGTGCCCGAGAGCATGAACGCCTTGTCCGGCTGAGCCTCGGCGCGTTCGATCAGTGCCGTGTCCCAGCCGGGGCAGCAATACATGTCGTCGTTGAGGTAGACGATGTACTTCTCGCGCGCGAGCGCCGCCGCCTGATTGACGGCGTAGCAAATGCCGATGTTATCCGGCGAGGCCGTATGCTCGATCCCCTCGGCCCTGACCCAATCGAGCGAACCGTCCGAACCATCGTTGACGTGAACGATGATCTGATGCGGGTAGCGCGAATTCTGTCGAATACTGCGAACGCAGAGTTGCAGCAAGGCGAGGTTGTTCCAGGTCGGAACGATGATGGAGAACATCCGGATTTCCTTGTTGTGTCGAGTGTCGGGCGGCGGATGACGGTCGGCTTCGCTTGCCGCCATCGCCTGCCGTGCGCTGCCCGCTGCCTCACCTCGGTGCATCGATGCATCGATGCACCGAAGCGTCAATAAATGACTTGCACCGAGTCGGTCGTGAGCCACTGACGAAGCTCGCCGAGCAATTCGTCGCCGGGCTGGACCTTCCAGTCGTCGCCGAGACGGGACTCGCACTCGGCGTCGGAACGGCGGTACACGATATGCACCGGCAGGCCGTTTTGCTTATCGGCGTCGCCGTCGCCATTGCCGTTGCGCCGGCCGAAACCACTGCCGCCTCCCCCCTGATGACCGCCGCCGTTGAAGCCCCCCCCGCCGCCACCGCCGCTGCCACCCCCGGCCGTCGCCGCCACGCGGTACATCGTGCAGTGCGGTTGCAGCGTGGCGCGCAGGCGCGTCCAGTCGGCATTGCCATTGAATGACAGCTTGAGTGCCCGCGCGAATCGCGCACGCGCGCGGCCGAGGTCCATCAGACTTTCCACAGTGAAGCGAAGACCGCCCGTGAAGCTGTCGGGACGCGCGTTGCCGTGCACGATCAGCAGCTCGTCTTCCTTGAACAGATGCTTGTTCGCTTCGAACTGCTCATTGAAGATCGTGACTTCCAGCGTGGCCGTTCCGTCGTCCAGCTGCACGATCAGCATCTTCCCGCGCTGCGTCATCATCGTGCGCATGCTGGAGATCACACCGGCCACGAGCCGGTCGCGCCCTTCCGACAGATCGCGGATACGTGTGCGCACGAAACGGCGCACTTCGTCCGCGTAGGAATCGAACATGTGGCCCGACAGATAGAAGCCGAGCGCCTGCTTTTCTTCCTGCAACTTGCGCTTGTCGGTCCAGGCCGGCTCGTCCGCCAGTTCCAGCGGCGCTTGCAGGCTTTCGTCGCCGAGATCGAACAGGCTGACCTGATTGGCCGCCGCGCTCGCCTGCTCGGCGGCTTCCATCGCCATCGGCACGGACGCCATTAACTGCGCACGGTTCTCGTGAATGGAATCGAAGGCGCCGGCACGAATCAGCGCCTCGATCGTGCGGCGGTTCACCACGCGGCGATCGATCCGCGCGCAGAAGTCGAACAGGTCGGTGAACGGCCCGGCTTCGCGGGCGCGCAGAATTTCTTCGATCGCCGACTGACCGCTACCCTTGATCGCGCCCAGACCGTAACGCACGGTCCTGGAATCGGCCGGCTCGAAGCGGTAGGCGGAGACGTTGACGTCCGGCGGCAGCACGCCCAGCCCGTTGGCCGGCGACAGGCAGTCTTCGTAGAGAATCTTGACCTTGTCGGTGTCGTCCATGGCCAGGCTCATGTTGGCTGCCATGAATTCGGCGGGATGGTGCGCCTTGAGCCAGGCGGTGTAGTAAGCGAGCAGCGCGTACGCAGCGGCGTGCGACTTGTTGAAGCCGTAGCCCGCAAACTTTTCCATCAGGTCGAAGATTTCGTCCGACTTCTCGCGCGTCAGACCGTTCTGAGCGGCCCCCTTGGCGAAAATCTCGCGATGTTCGGCCATTTCCTCGGCCTTTTTCTTGCCCATCGCGCGACGCAGCAAGTCGGCGCCACCGAGCGAGTAGCCGCCGATGATCTGCGCCATCTGCATCACCTGCTCCTGGTAGACCATGATGCCGTAGGTCTCCTGGAGCACCGGCTCGACGCGCGGATCCGGGTATTCCGTCTTTTCGCGGCCGTGCTTGCGCGCGCAGAAGCTCGGGATCAGATCCATCGGGCCCGGACGATACAACGCCACCAGCGCGATGATGTCCTCGAAGCGGTCGGGCTGGGCGTCCTTCAACATGCCCTGCATGCCCCGGCTTTCCAGCTGGAACACGGCGACCGTGTTGGCCTTCTTGAGGATGCTGAACGCCGCCGGGTCCGTGAGCGAGACCTGATCGAGCGACCAGTTCGCCATCTCCGGATGCAGGCGCTTGATGTAGCGCTCGGCCCAGTTAAGGATCGTGAGCGTGGTCAGGCCCAGAAAGTCGAACTTCACGAGGCCGACGGCTTCCACGTCGTCCTTGTCGTACTGGCTCACCACACCGCTGGCATCTTCGCCGCTGCCCTGCGTGTAAAGCGGGCAGAAGTCGGTGAGCTTGCCCGGGGCGATCAACACGCCGCCCGCGTGCATGCCGACGTTACGCGTGAGGCCTTCCACGCGCTGCGCCAGCTCGATCAATTGCTTGACTTCGTCTTCCGTCTGGTAGCGCTCGGCGAGCTGCGGCTCTTCCTTGAGCGCATCGTCGATGGTGACGTGCTTGCCCGGCTTGAACGGAATGAGCTTCGAGATCCCGTCGACGAAGTTGTAGCCGAGATCGAGCACACGACCGACGTCGCGCACCGCGGCCTTCGCGGCCATCGAGCCAAAGGTGGCGATTTGCGAGACGGCGTCCGCACCGTACTTGTCCTTCACGTACTGAATGACGCGATCGCGCCCGTCCTGACAGAAGTCGATGTCGAAGTCGGGCATCGAAACGCGTTCCGGATTCAGGAAGCGCTCGAACAGGAGGTTGTACTTGAGCGGGTCGAGATCGGTAATGCCCAGCGCGTACGCGACGAGCGAACCGGCGCCCGATCCGCGGCCCGGACCGACCGGCACACCGTTGTTCTTCGCCCATTGAATGAAGTCGGCCACGATCAGGAAGTAGCCCGGGAAGCCCATCTTGATGATCGTGCCGGTCTCGAAGTCGAGACGCTTGTAATACTCGGGGCGCCGCTCGTCGCGCTCGGCCTCGTCCGGGAACAACAGGGCGAGACGCTTCTCCAGCCCTTCCTTGGATAGTTGGACGAGGTAGTCGTCGAGCGACATGCCGTCCGGCGTCGGGAACAGCGGCAGCTTCGGCTTGCCGAGTTCGAGCGTCAGGTTGCAGCGCTTGGCGATTTCGACTGTGTTGGCAATGGCGGACGGCACGTCGTCGAACGCGGCGATCATGTCGTCCTGCGTACGGAAGCTCTGGTCCTGAGTGAAGCGGCGCACCCGGCGCGCATTGCCGAGCATTTCGCCTTCCGAGATACACACGCGCGCTTCGTGCGCGGTGAAATCGTCGGCCGTCATGAACTGGATCGGATGCGTGGCGACCACCGGCAGCCCGGCCTTCGCCGCGAGTTGCACCGCCTGCTGCACGTACGTTTCCATGCCTTGCTGGCCGGTGCGTTGCAGTTCGATGTAAAAGGCCCCCGGAAAAACGCTCGCCCAATGTTTCGCGCACTGCAACGCCAGATCCGGATTGCCTGCCGCCAATGCCGCGCCGACATCGCCCATCTGAGCGCCGGAGAGCGCGAGCAGACCGCGGGCCAGACCGTCGGGCGTCAGCCACGACGATTCGATCTCGGCGCGCCCCCGGTACTGGTTGTTCAACCAGGCACGCGAGAGCAACTGACACAGGTTCAGATAGCCTTGCCGGTCGCGCGCGAGCAGCAGCAGTCGCGACGGCTTGTCGCGATCGGCCGGATTCGTGATCCAGGCGTCGCAACCGATGATCGGCTTGACACCCTTGCCACGGGCTTCCTTGTAGAAACGGATGGCCCCGAACATGTTCGCCAGATCGGTGAGCGCGAGCGCGCCCTGCCCGTCCTTGGCGGCGGCCTTGACGACGTCGTCGAGCCGCACGATGCCATCGGCAATCGAGTATTCGGAGTGGAGACGGAGGTGGACGAAGCGAGGTTCTGACATGGGCCGTATTGTAACGCGGCCTCCCCGGATTGACCGCGTCCGGATGATCGGTGCCGCCTCGCGTCAACGGTGCCTGACACCGGCCTGCGGCATGCCCGGCCGTGCAGCGCCACGCACGGGCAATGCACCGGCACCGGCGGCATCGGCAAGCACGAACAGGGCCGACATGAGCGAATCCGGGAATCCCGGCCGGCCATTGTCGCGCAGACTCTCGGGCCAAACAAAAACGCCGGCGCGCTGACACCGGCAAAGACGCCATACGAGATCCCCACCGGACATGCAAATATCGCATCATTGGGCGCCCGTGCCCGCACGCGCCGCCGAGCCCCCAAAATCCTCCCGCGCTTCGCAACCCGTACCGGCTTCACCCGACCGGCAACGACCGCACGGCGCGGCATCGGCCACCGAAACGCCGCCCAGCCACAACGATTCCGGTTACAGCAGCGACGATAGCGAAAATGGCGTGCTTCACCGCAACGATGCAAGCGCAGACCGCAGCGGCAGCGCCAGCGAGCCCGACATCGATCCCGACGCCTGGCGCATCGGCAACCCGGCGCTCGACAGCCTGCGGCGCACCATGCTCCATGCGCGCAATGTGGCCCCCGGTGCGGCGCCGGACGTCCCGGGAACACGCGTTGCGGCTGGCATCGGGCGCACGGCGACACCCGGCAGGATCGAATCCGCGGTGCCCCGCCCCAGTCCCAACGCGAGGTCGATGCCGCTGTTCAGCGAATCCCTGCAGCGCGTGGCGAACCAATACAAGGTCGTGATCGGCCTGCGCCAGCCGAACACGCTCGGCCAGTCGCTGTTGCGCGAGGGTTTTCCAACCAAGAACTTCCACGTCAAGGCAAAAACGAGCGCGACAGGGCCGACCGCCGGCTTCGTGCCCCACGAACCGAAATACGCGAAGGTCGGCCTCGCGCAGTGGGAAAAGCAGGCAAACGCCGTTGCCGACGCGCTGCGTGCCGGTGCGAAGGCCGTCAATCTGCGGCTCAGCCAGGAACGGGTGACCGAACTGGTCACGCTCGGCGCTATGACACCCGCCGGCGGCTCGCGCTACGGCGCCGACTTCCCGTGCGGGACATTGACATTCTCGTTGCGATCCAACGGCACGGATACCTTCGACGTGCTCGATGCCGCCGGACACCCTGTGAAGGTGCTCACGAATCCGCCGGAACTGTCCGGCGGATTCGCCAGGGACAAGGCGCTCAGGGCGAGCCCGCTGCCCATTACGGCGGACTACGACCTCTTCTGTCTGTTCTCGTCGTGGCAACGCGACGTCGATCAAACGCCGATGCCCGTGCAGCCGCATGTCGTGGCCGGGCCGAAGATGCCGTCGCACAACCGTGCATCGCAGTATCTGAAGGCCGTCGCGGCCGGAAACACGCGGGCCGAAGACCCCAACATGGGCAACATTTCGCTGTTTCATCGCACCATCGTCGATGCGCTGAACGCCGCCGTGATCGACGACGGCTACCGAGGCGGCAAGCTCTTCTGGCACAACACGGAAAACGGCAATCCCTTCTCCCCCGGCTTTTCGTCCAGCGACGCCCCGATATTCTTCGTCCCCGGCAAGCGCACGGCGCTCACGGCGTCCAGCCTCGAAGACCTGAACGGCATCCTGGGAGAACTGCGTGAACTCGGATACGCCGCGCGGCTGAGTCCGCGGCTGAGCGTTCGGGCGTGATCCCCGGCCGACGTGGCAGGTCGCGCCTCGACACCGTGGGCTCGCGGCGCGGCCGACGCGGCGGCTGTGTCCCGATGCGTCCCGATGCGTCCCACTACGATGCAATATGCTCCGAAGCAGGCCGCTTTGTCCTGAATCAAGCACGAACCGGCACCGAATCGGCGATAATGGCGCTTTATTGCTTCACGCTTTTGCGAAAACCCGTTGCCATGTCTATCGTCAACATCGCTGCGTACAAGTTCGTCACGCTCGACGACATCGCGACCCTGCGTCCGGCCCTGCTCGAACGCTGCCAGGCGCTCGCCTTGAAGGGCACCATCCTGCTCGCGCCGGAAGGCATCAATCTGTTTCTGGCGGGCTCGCGCGAGGCCATCGACGCCTTCCTCGCCGGCCTGCGCGCCGACACCCGGTTTGCCGACCTCGAAGTCAAGGAAAGCCTCTCGGACGATCAGCCGTTTCGCCGGATGCTCGTGCGTCAGAAGAAAGAGATCATCACGATGAAGATGCCGGTCATCAAGCCGGCGGATGGCCGTGCGCCGGGTGTCGATCCCGCCACGCTCAAGCGCTGGCTCGACGCCGGCCGGGACGACGAAGGCCGTCCGGTGGTGATGCTCGACACGCGCAACGACTTCGAAGTCGACGTCGGCACGTTCGACAACGCGATCGACTACCGTCTCACGAAATTCTCGGAATTCCCTGACGTCATCGCCGCACATCGCGCAGACTTCGAGGGCAAGACCATCGTGTCGTTCTGCACCGGTGGCATTCGCTGTGAGAAGGCCGCGATCTACATGCGCGACATCGGGCTCGAACACACATATCAGCTCGACGGCGGCATTCTCAAGTATTTCGAAGACGTGGGCGGCGCGCACTATCAGGGCGACTGCTTCGTGTTCGACTACCGCACGGCGCTCACGCCGGAACTCGCGCCGTCCGCCACCAGGCAGTGCTTCGCATGCCGCGCTGTCGTGACGGCCGAAGCACAGCGCAGTCCCGACTACATCGAAGGCAAGCAATGCCCAGCATGCGCGGGTAGCCGTCGAACGACGGGAGTGTCCGGTGGCGCCGCGGCGGCCATGGCAGCCGATGCGGCGGCGGCAACATCGGCTACAGCGGCCTGAGCGCGCAGGTGGACCCGGCTTCGGCGCCACAGGCCGCTTCGCCCGCCGGCACTTGCCTGCCGGTGTCGTCCCCTTCACGATACCGCGGGCGCTTCGCCCCTTCCCCGACCGGGCCGCTGCATCGCGGCTCACTCGTCACGGCACTGGCCAGTTGGCTCGACGCTCGCGCGCACAACGGCGTGTGGATCGTTCGCATGGAAGATCTGGACGAACCGCGATGCGTGCCCGGCGCCGCGCAGGACATTCTCGATACGCTGCACCGCCTCGGGCTCCATTCGGACGAACCCGTCGTCTGGCAAAGCCGCCGTCATGCCCACTACGAGCGAGCGCTCGTCTCGCTCACGGCGCGCGGTCTCGTCTACCCCTGTGGCTGCACCCGTCGCGAGATTGCCGACTCGCTCACCCGCGTGCACGCGCGTCACAGCACACTGGCGTATCCGGGGACCTGTCGCGACGGCCTGCATGGCAAAACGGCCCGCGCGTGGCGTCTGCGGGTCCCGGACGGCGACGCCGCGCTGATGCGCTTTCAGGATCGCTGGAAGGGGCCGCAGACCCAGAATCTGGCGACGGAAGTCGGCGATTTCGTGCTCAAGCGCGCGGATGGGCAATGGGCCTATCAACTGGCGGTGGTCGTGGACGACCAGTTGCAAGGCATCACCGACATCGTGCGCGGCGCCGACCTGCTCGACTCGACAGCGCGTCAAATCTATCTCCAGACATGTCTCGATGCCCCGGCACCACGCTACCTGCACGTTCCGCTCGTCATGGCAGACGATGGGGAGAAGTTGAGCAAGCAGAACGGCGCAGCCCCCTTGTCGCTCGACACGCCGACGGCCGTGCTCGCGGCATTGAAGAACGCCGCCGCGCACCTGGGCTTACCGGCGACGCTTGCGGACATCGCAGATCGGGATCGCTTTTATGCGGCCGCTACGCAGGCATGGCGCGAGCGGCACGGACACTGACACCATCGCGATTCATTCGCAGCAACAAAAAAGCCAGCGTAAAAACGCTGGCTTCCTTCATCGGACTTGCCCCGCGTCGATTCGGTCTCAGCCGGACTTGCGCGGGAAACCCGCGAGCAACGCGGCAACCTGACGTTTCGGGGCCTTCTCGGACGGAACACCGAACGCCGTCGGCGCACCGCTGTCGAGCGACGCCCGGTTGTCGTGCCGGGATTCGCCGGCCGACGGCGACGGCTCGTAAGGCTTGTAGAAGAACTCGTCCTCCGGACGCACGCGCCGTGGCATGGCCGCACCGCCGCTGCGACCGACGCGCAAGCCGTCGTGACGGCCATGACGCTCGCTGCGCTCATAGCGCTCACCCCGCTCGCCACGCTCGTCGCGCGAACGGCTGCGACGCTCCAGCGTCATTTGGCCACGCTTGAGTTCGCGCTTGATGAGCTTCTCGATTTCCACGAGTTGCTTGCGCTCGTCCGGGGCGCACAGCGAAAGCGCGACACCCGACGCACCGGCGCGTCCCGTACGGCCGATACGGTGCACATAGTCTTCCGCGTTGTACGGCAGATCGTAATTGATCACGCCCGGCAGATCGGAGATGTCGAGACCACGAGCCGCCACGTCGGTCGCGACCAGCGCGCGGATATTGCCTTGCTTGAACGCTTCGAGCGCCTGCATGCGCTCGTTTTGCGACTTGTCGCCGTGAATGGCGGCCGTCACGACACCGTCGCGCTCCAGTTGTCGCGCGAGACGGCTTGCACCGATCTTGCTGTTGACGAACACGATCACCTGCTTGAGATCGCGCTCGTTGAGAATCTGCACCACGGCGGCGCGCTTGTCGTCTTCATCCACTTCGTAGACGACCTGCTCGACCGTATCGGCCGTCGCATTGCGACGCGCCACTTCGATCGTGACCGGACTCGTGAGATAGCTCGATGCGAGCTTCTTGATTTCGTTCGAGAACGTTGCCGAGAAAAGCAGCGTCTGGCGCTGCTTCGGCAGCAAATTCAGAATGCGCTGAAGATCCGGCAGGAAGCCCATGTCCAGCATGCGGTCGGCCTCGTCGAGCACCAGCATCTTCACCTGGCTCAGGTTCACCGTCTTCTGTTCGACGTGATCGAGCAGACGGCCCGGCGTGGCGATGAGGATTTCGACACCGCGTCGCAGGGCATCCTTCTGCGGATTCATGTCGACGCCGCCGAACACCACCGTGTTGCGCAGCGGCGTGTGCTTCGCGTACAGGCGCACGTTGTCTGCCACCTGATCGGCGAGTTCGCGTGTCGGCGTGAGGATCAGTGCGCGCACCGGATGACGGGCGGGCGATGCACTCGTGTTGGCGTCGGGCAACAGGCGCTGAATGATCGGCAGCGAGAAACTCGCGGTCTTGCCGGTCCCCGTTTGCGCGGCACCCATGACGTCGCGACCGGACAGCACCACCGGAATGGCCTGGGCCTGAATCGGCGTCGGCTGGGTGTAGCCCTGCTCGGCGATGGCCCGCAAGATGTCCGCATGCAGCCCAAAGCTATCGAAGCCGGGGGTCGGAACAGCATTTACGTCAGCCATGATGAAGGGACATCTCTTTTAAAAAAACGGGGGCCGCCACGCGGAAGGGTTTCCGCATCAAAGCTCACTCGCGAAGATTCAAGGGGCGCTGCGCGCCATGCTCGGGGCTGGCGCGAGAGGGGCCTGTCGGGTGACAGATGCGTCGGGCGCCGCCGGACCAGGGTGGTCGTCAAGAAGCGAAACAGACGCAATTCTAGCACTTGCGCACGACCAACGTGTGACAACGGCCCTTACCGGGCCGCGTTCTCGGGGTGACGGGCAACGCAGCGAGGCTCAGCGGCCCGCACCGGCGTTGGCGCTGCTGCCGTCGGACTTGCCCGGCTTGGCGGCGGACACAGCCTTGCCGGCCGCGGGTTTGACGGCTTTCGCCGTCGCCGTGTTTGCCGTGCGCTGCCGGTTCGCGTAGCGTTGCGCCAGAACGGCGCAGACCATCAGTTGCATCTGATGAAACAACATGAGCGGCAGTACGATGGCGCCCAGCGGGCCGGTCGCAAACAGCACCTTGGCCATCGGGATACCGCTCGCCAGACTCTTCTTCGAGCCGCAGAAGACAATGGTGATCTCGTCTTCACGCGAAAAACCCAGCCAGCGTGCCGAATAGGTCGTCAACGCCAGCATGATGGTCAGAATGACCGCGCAGCACCCCAGCAGGCCGAGCAGCGCCAGCGGTGGAATCTGATGCCACAGGCCCGTATTCACCGCCTCGCTGAAGGCCGTGTAGACGACCAGCAGAATCGAGCCCTGATCCACCACCTTGAGCAGTCCGCGATTGCGCTCGACCCATTTGCCGATGGCCTTGCGCGAGAGTTGTCCGGCGATGAACGGCACGAGCAGCTGCAACATGATGTTGCCGATGGAGTCGAACGGCGAGGCGCCGCTGTTGCCGTCGTGATGCACCACGATCAGGCCGACCAGCACCGGCGTGATGAAAATGCCGAACAGGCTCGACGCCGACGCGCTGCACACGGCCGCCGGCACGTTGCCGCGCGCCATCGAGGTAAAGGCGATGGCCGACTGGACGGTCGCCGGAAGCGTGCAAAGGAACAGGATGCCCAGATACAACTCGGGAGTCACCATCCACGAGAGCACGGGTCTGAGCACCACGCCCACGATCGGAAAGATAACGAACGTGCTGGCGAACACCAGCAGGTGCAAACGCCAGTGCGTGGCACCGGCGAGCACCGCCTCGCGCGACAATTTCGCGCCGTGCAGGAAGAACAATGCGGCAATCGCCACGTTGGTCAGCAGGTTGAAGGCGACTTCGCCCTCGCCGTGCGCCGGCAGAAAACTGGCCAGTGCCACGGTGGCGACCAGCATCAACGTGAAATTGTCGGGAAGGAAACGCGGTCTGGCCATCGTCTATCTCGAATACTCTCTCGAATGCGTCTAAAAATGCCAAAGCCCGTCCGCCAGAACACGCAGGCCGCGGCCGGGCCGTCGGCGGGGTCACGAACCGGAGTAGGGATCGGAAAAGTGACCGGAAGTGTGCGCTCGCGCTACGGGTTTTCACGTATTAGAGCGCAAGGCCAGTTAAAATACAAATTCATTTAAAAATTTTATTCATACCAAAGACGCATGAATATCTCGCTTCGGCAGCTCAAAGTGTTCCTCGCAGTGGCCGAACATGGCAGTTTCAGCCGGGCGGGCGAGGTTATTGGCCTGACTCAGCCGGCCGTGAGCCGCGGCATACGGGAATTGGAGCAAGAACTCGGTCTCAAGCTGGTGGACCGGACGACACGCGAGGTCACGCTGACCGAAGTGGGCGCCAGCCTCTCCGCCACCCTCGCGCGCGTGCTCGACGAACTGGAAAGCGCCCTGCGCGACACGCACGGGCTGGCCGAAGAGCGACGCGGCCGGGTGCGGGTGGCCAGCGCCCCGACCATCTCCGCGAACCTGATGCCGGAGTGCATTTCCGCCTGTGCCGCCCGGTATCCGGACATCACACTGATGCTGCGCGATCAGGTACAGACTCTGGCGACCGACAGCGTGCGGCATGGCGAAGTGGATTTCGGGGTGATCGTGGCCTCGGAAGGCACGGACGATCTGGTCGGCGAGCCGATCATGGTCGAACCGTTTCTCGTGGTGTGCGACCGCTCGCATCGCTTTGCAAAACAAGCCCAGGTGACGTGGAAGGAACTCAATGGCGAGAAACTCGTGTTGCTCGACTACGCGTCCGGCAGCCGTCCGCTGATCGACCGGGCGCTGGCCGAACATGGTGCTTATTGCCGGGTCGCGCAGGAAGTTGGGCATGCGATCACCGTCTTCCGGATGGTCGAAGCCGGCATCGGCATCAGTATCATGCCGGCGCTGGCCTTGCCGGCAGTGCCCGGGCTTCAGGAACCGGGCAGCCGTCTCGTTGCGCTGCCGTTGATTCCGCAGATCGACCGCACCATCATGCTCGTGCGCCGCAAGAACCGGACGCTCTCGCCCGCCGCCCAGTCGGTCTGGGAATTGATCCAGCAAATCACGTCGACGCAAGGCGCACCCGCAAAGTAAGTGAGCGTTTGCTACAATAAGTAGGCGTCGACTCCCCCGAACGTGCGCGACCGGGCCACCGGGCTCCCGCCCGCCTTGCCACCGCGCCTCGACGCCATGCCCGCGCCCGGCGGGCATTGTGTTTCCGGTACGGCGTCATGGACTTGTTCATCAAATACTTCAGCCCGCTGTGGCTTTTCCACGCGGCAGCCGATCTGTCCTTCTGGCAGCGGCATCAACTCGACGCGCGTATGCGGATCGTAAGCCGCTTCATGTGGCGCTATGTCATGCGTTGGTGTGTAGTCAGTGCCGTGTTGCTCGTGCCCGCCGCCGTGATGGCGCATGGTCTGGCGGCGACCGGTCTGGCTCTCGCCGGTGGCGTCTCGGCGAGCGTGGCGGTCCTGATGGCCGCACTGGCGCTCGCCTGCCTCATCGGTTCGCGCCTGCGCTGACCGGCCGGTACCCGGCGCTCCAGGCATTGCGCGATTCGTCACACGAGTCGACTATGATGGAACGGCTCGCCTCGCGCGTTCGTCGACACCGGCGCGCGGCGCCGGCGTCTCTTGACCCCTAAGGAGATTCCCATGGCCAACGCCAAGATCCTGGTGGTGTTCTATAGCATGTACGGGCACATCTACAAGATGGCCGAAGCGGTTGCCGAAGGTGCACGCAGTGTCGCCAGCGCCGAAGTCACTGTCATGCAAGTCCCTGAACTCGTGCCCGACGACGTCCTCGAGAAGAGCGGCGCGAAGGCCGCACGCGCCGCATTTGCGAGCGTGCCCGTCGCGCGCGTCGACCAACTCGTCGAATACGACGCGATCATTTTCGGCACCCCTACCCGCTTCGGCAACATGACCGCGCAGATGCGCAACTTCCTCGACCAGACCGGCGGCCTCTGGGCCAAGGGGGCGCTCGTTGGCAAAGTCGGCAGCGTCTTCGCCAGCACCGCGACCCAGCACGGCGGGCAGGAAACGACGATCACCAGCTTCCACACCACGCTGCTCCACCACGGCATGGTCATCGTCGGCGTGCCGTACACCGAACCGGGCCTCACCAACATGGCGGAAATTACCGGCGGCAGCCCCTATGGTGCGACCACGCTCGCGGCGGGCGACGGCTCCCGGCAACCCAGCGAAAACGAGTTGAAGATCGCCAGGACGCAAGGCCGTCACGTCGCGGAAATCGCCGCCGCCCTCAAGCACGGCCGCACGCTCTAAGTCACCCCGCTCGCGCGGATGCCGTGCTACAGCGTGTGCACCGCGCGAGTCTCCGACGTTCGCTTCGGTGCGGCCCTGGTTCGACCTCAAGGCGACCGCGCGCCGGCTTCGGACCGGCCTCAGATCAACTTCAGATCCTTGAGCACGCTGCGCACGATGCGCGCACGCTTCGGCCCGTCGGCGTCGCCTCCCATGTCCATGTTCAACGCGACCATCGTGAGATTGCCGTCGCGTTCGAGCCAGCCGACCCACCAGCCGATATCCGGCTTCTTGTCGACGAACCACCCCGTCTTGCCGTGAAGCACGTAGTCGGCGTTGGCTTCCACGATCGAAATCTGACGCACGATGTCCTGCGTTCTCGCCGAGAACGGCAACGTGCCGCGCGCGAGACGTTGCAGGAAATCGACCTGTTCGCGCGCCGAGATCTGCAAGCTGTCATCGACCCAATACGCATCTGCCGCGCGCCCGATGGTGCGATTGCCGTACCCGAGCGCATTGAGTTTCGCCTGCGCATACTCGCGCGGGATCTTGTGCGACACGGCTTGGTAGCACGGCAGACACGACACGCGAAACGCCGTGCGCAGATCCATCGCGGCGTTCCATGCCTTCACGCGGCGCGGCTTGCCATCCCAGGGAATGATCTCGCGCTCGTTGTCCAGCGCCCCCGACTCCAGCGCCAGCAGGCTGTTGAATATCTTGTACGTCGATGCAGGCGACATGCGGCGCTGCGCGCGTGCGGCATCGAACGCCTGATATGTCTGCGTCTTGCCGTCTAACACGACGATCGTGCCCTTGACGTTTTCCGCCGCGAAATACTTGCCCCAGTCGGCGCGTTCGGTCATGTGCACGGAGGCACTTTTCTCCCCCTCGGCGGCATGCGCCGGCGTCGTGAACATGACGGGAGAGACGAGCGCCGAGGCCAGACGCAATACGAAGGCAATGCGTCGCCAGCGGGAGATTGTCGTTTTCATTTCGTTGTCCTGATTGGATGGATGACAAAGACGTTGTCGGCGTATCGATGGCGCTGGCCAGGCACCGCGTTTCGAAAGCGTTTGCAGCTTAGTGCGCGTTTCGCGAGATGCAAAGCCGAGCTACCGTAACCGATGTAACCGCCGTATCATCGGCGCATTCCTTCCGAGTACGTCGAAGATCGTGCGCAAGCTGCCCGCTGCGCGGCACGACTCGATGCCGCCCGACGCCATGTCAGATACCGTCGTCCCCACCCTTCCGCCTCGCCCTGCCGGCGCGCCGTCTCACGCCCGGACACGCGTCGTGCGCCTCGATGCCCCCCAGAAAATCGACGGGCAGCCGGTGCGTTACCAGAGTCTGTGGCTGCTCATGCGCGTCTACTACGCCGCGCATTACGAAACCTCGCCGGTAACCTTGGCGTCATTGAAGATTCGCTTCGGTCAGGCCGCCGGCGATATGCGTATGCTCGTTAGCCGCGCATTTTCGGATTTTGCGCGGTGGGGTATCGCCGTGGGCTGGGGCGACGATCGTCAAATGGACGTGCGTCTGCTGCCCACGCGTGGGCGCGGCAAAGGTCCGTTCTGGCTGGCCCCGCAGGAGATGTCGCGCATCGAGGTCATGATCGGCGATGCCGCACCCGCCGACGCCCGTCGCGCCATCGCGGCCTTTCTCGGTCTGCCGCTGGCCTCGGTGCCCGACACGCAGTCGCCCGCACTCGATTACGTCATGCAGGACATTGCGTTCTGGCATCACCTGACGCTGGGCAAACGCGACATGCAGGATGGCGTGTTCTTCGCACCGCCGTGTGCACCGTCCGCGGGCGGGCCCAGGCGACAGCAGCGCACGGGCGCCATCCCCTCGTTTCATGCGGCGCAGCTCTGCGCCGTGGACGACGTGCAACGCGGCATCGCCCTGCTCGCCGAGACGATCGTATGGCGCCGCATGGGTGACGCAGCGCGGACCAAACGCACGCTCGCCACGCTCGCTGCGACCGTTGACGCCAATCGGCCGGGATCGCCGACGTTACGCGCCATGCACTGGATCGTGCAGGCATGGCAAGCCTACGCATCGCGTGACGAAGCGGGCGCGCTGGCGCATCTGCACCGCATCAGCGACGACGCGACGCTCGCGCCCTGTCTCGTCTATAACCCGCGTATCCGCTTCGAAAGCCGCAATCTGCAAGCGTTGTTGCACAAGTCGCACGCCGCGCGCAACGGCCCGATTTCAGCGCGAGCGCAATCGGCTGCCGACGCGCTCGCTGCCTTCTCCGACGCCCTGCAAGCGGCCTTCGAAGCCGACTCCATCGAGCTCGCGCAACACGTCGCGGCGAACATCGGCCTGTCGCTCTGGCTGTTCTGGCAAGGTGCGCTCATCGACCCCGGCAGACGCCTCGCCGCCGCCGACGTGCAACGTCAAGCGTTGCGCTGGATCGGCCTGTCGGAGTGGATTTGCGATCGCTTCGGCGTGGGCGGGAATTCCGTCTGGAATACCGTCTTTCTGTTGCGTATCGCGCGAGGCGCCGTACCCGCGAGGCGGGACCCGGATCTGGAGACGCTGCGCGCGAGCACGCCGCTGGCCGTCGACGCCTTTCTCGACGCCGTGCAGCCCTTCGGCGCACCATTCTCCCGCGCCAAGGGATTCTGGCGCTGGACCGACGTCATCGTGACGACGCTTGACGACCACGAAGAGGGACGCGTTCGTTTCGAGCCGTTACAACTTGCCAACCTTTGGTTCGAGATGTTGTGGTTTGCGCTGCATCAGGACGGCGATTCGCCGCAAGCCCTGCATGCCGCGCGCTCGCTCGGACGTGTCCTGCCGCTGCTGCCGCCGCCGGACCGGCGATTTTTCCGCGATGCCCTGCGCCTGATGCCACGCGAGTTTCAGCGGGAAGTGCGTCTCGCGCAATAGCGCCTTGCCGGACGATCGGGCGGGCTCGCCACGGGCGCGTCATCCGTTTCCGGCGGGCCTTCGATACACGCCGGGCAACGCGCGATATGTCGCACCGCACCATGATCGGTTCACGTTTTTCGGGACACATCGCGCTTGTGTTTGCCGGGTATGTCGGTGTATCGTTGCCGCAAAGCTAAGCGCAGGGGTCCTGCAACGTGAGTTGTGGGTGAGAAATACCCTTAGAACCTGATCTGGATAATGCCAGCGCAGGGAGCGTAGAAATTCCTCGCCCCCGTTCATGCTCCTGAGCCGCTTTGCGCCGAATTTGTCGGCGTCAACACGTGCCCCGCCAGGAGACATTGCATGAACGCCAATCCGAAGTTCCTCTCAGCCAACGCGCGCGTGGACGAAGCCGCGATCGCACCGCTGCCCAATTCCCGCAAGATCTACGTACAGGGCTCGCGCCCGGACATTCAGGTCCCGATGCGCGAAATCTCGCAAGCCGACACGCCCACGAGCTTCGGCGGCGAAAAGAATCCGCCGATCTACGTCTACGACTGCTCGGGTCCGTACACCGATCCGAATGCGACCATCGATATCCGTTCCGGTCTGCCCGCGCTGCGCGCGAAATGGATCGAAGAGCGCGGCGACACGGAAGCGCTGCCGGGCCTGTCCTCCGCTTACGGCCGTGAGCGCGCCAACGACAGCGCGACCGCCGACCTGCGCTTCCCCGGATTGCACCGCACGCCGCGTCGCGCGAAGGCCGGCAAGAACGTGACGCAAATGCATTACGCGCGTCAGGGCATCATCACGCCGGAGATGGAATACATCGCCATTCGCGAAAACCTGCGCCGCCAGGAATACATCGAAAGTGTGCGCAATACCGGCCCGCAGGGCGAGCGCCTGGCCAAGCTGCTCTCGCGCCAGCATCCGGGTCAGCATTTCGGCGCGAGCATTCCTGCCGAAATCACGCCGGAATTCGTGCGCGACGAAGTCGCACGCGGCCGCGCCATCATTCCGAACAACATCAACCACCCGGAGTCGGAGCCGATGATTATCGGCCGTAACTTCCTCGTGAAGATCAACGCGAACATCGGCAACTCCGCCGTGACGTCGTCGATCGGCGAAGAAGTGGACAAGATGACGTGGGCCATCCGCTGGGGCGGCGACACCGTCATGGATCTGTCGACGGGCAAGCACATCCACGAAACGCGCGAGTGGATTCTGCGTAACAGCCCGGTGCCCATCGGCACGGTGCCGATCTATCAGGCACTGGAAAAGGTCAACGGCAAGGCCGAAGATCTGACGTGGGAAATGTTCCGCGACACACTCATCGAGCAGGCCGAGCAAGGCGTTGACTACTTCACGATCCACGCCGGCGTGCGCCTTGCGTACGTACCGATGACGGCCAACCGCATGACGGGTATCGTCAGCCGCGGCGGCTCGATCATGGCCAAGTGGTGTCTCGCGCATCACAAGGAAAGCTTCCTGTACACGCACTTCGAAGAGATCTGCGAAATCATGAAGGCGTACGACGTCGCGTTCTCGCTGGGCGACGGCCTGCGTCCCGGCTCGATCTACGATGCCAACGACGAAGCGCAACTCTCCGAACTCAAGACGCTCGGCGAACTCACGCAAATCGCGTGGAAGCACGACGTTCAGGTGATGATCGAAGGCCCGGGCCACGTGCCGATGCAACTCATCAAGGAGAACATGGATCTCCAGCTCGAGTACTGCGACGAAGCCCCGTTCTACACGCTCGGCCCGTTGTCCACGGACATCGCGCCGGGTTACGACCACATCACGTCGGGTATCGGCGCGGCGACCATCGGCTGGTACGGCACGGCCATGCTGTGCTATGTCACGCCGAAGGAACACCTGGGTTTGCCGAACAAGGACGACGTGAAGGAAGGCATCATCACGTACAAGCTGGCGGCGCACGCGGCCGACCTTGCCAAGGGGCACCCCGGCTCGCAGATTCGTGACAACGCGCTGTCGAAGGCACGTTTCGAGTTCCGTTGGGAAGACCAGTTCAACCTGGGCCTCGATCCGGACAAGGCCCGTGAATTCCACGACGAAACGCTGCCGAAGGACTCCGCCAAGGTGGCGCATTTCTGCTCGATGTGCGGACCGCACTTCTGCTCGATGAAGATCACGCAGGACGTGCGCGATTACGCGGCCAAGCAAGGCATCAGTGACGAAGCCGCGCTCAAGCAGGGCATGGAAGTGAAGGCTGTCGAGTTCGTCAAGAGCGGTGCCGAGATCTATCGCCGCACCTGACGTCCGAGGTCGCCCCCGATGTCGTCCACGCATGCCGCAAGGCATTCGGGTGGCAGGAAAGGCGAAACGCGGAAACGCGCCCGGGTAACGCCGGGCGCTTTTTTTTGCGACGTAGGCGAGTCGACCGGAATTAGCCGGCGTCGGGCTTTTGGCTCGTCGCCTCCGCGGGCACCGTGGGAATGCCCTGCATCGTCAACTGATTACGCAAGCGCTGCGTGGCAATATGCGGCGCCATGGACGAGAGCGATGTCGCCAATGCCGTAAACGCCTTGGTGTTCGTCGCCGGTATCGCCGCCGCATCGACGACCTCCACGTGACGCATGTCCCAGTGCCGCTCGCCCAGTTGCTCGATGCCGAGCGCCAGCTTTACCCATTCGTGCGTTCCCAGTCCGACCGAACCCGGCAGATCGCCGCGTACGAACGCCTGGTGCATCGGCAGGCCATCGGAGAATCCCACGCGCAGCATCCACTCGGTACTCTCGGCAGACGGCAGCAAACGTGTTCCGGCGTGCAGACGGTCGTTCAGCCCTCCAATGAACTTCCTCGGCGGCGTGTTCATCAGGCATGCCGTCGTCCACTCCTTCTTGCCTGCCAATGCCGGTTTGCCCGTCCAGCGGCGCGCGGTGTTGGCCACGGTCTTCGTCACGTCCGCCCGGCTGGGATCGAACGGTACGGTGCCATTCCTGCCGCCGGTGCCGAGCAATGAGCCGTTGACGATATCGCGGCAGATCTGGGCACGCTCGCTCCGGCCGTCGGGCATGACGACCGGGTGATTCCTGCCTTCGAGCGCAGCAACCCGCGTATTGACGTTCTGCGCGCTTGCGCAGACATGGAGTGTCGCCACGGATGCGGCGGACAGAACGGGCTGGGCCGCGCGCGGTGCGTCGAAGATCGCCCCGGCGAGCGACGGGTCGACCACATCGACGTTGTCGACATCCATCGGCGCGAGTGCAACAGCGCCGAAGAACGTCCCGCCATCGGCGCCATCACCTTTAATTTCGGAAGATACAGGCGATGCCGACGCGAACGCCGTCTGAAAATCGCGCCTCGCCTGAGGTCGCAGATCGTTATCGTCGCGCCCCTCCGCAGCCGCGACGATGGGCCGGTGAACCCGCCACGGATGCGCCTGCGTTCCGGCGCGGACATTCGCCACATTGGCGATTTGCAGCAGCGGCATGCCGGCGGCGTCGGCCATTCCGGCATCCGGATTAAGTGCCACAGGTGCGAGAAACGCCAGCCCGCCTACGCCGGGCGGTTGATGCAATGGCTGCATACCGAAGGTCATCAGGAAGTCCTATGAAAAATGGAAAAGGAGGAGTCGTGGCTTTGCGCCACGCTTCGATGCCGTCGCAATACGGCGTCAAAGCGACGTCCACGATGCCCGAACGGTCGTTCGGGAATTGTCGGTTCTGCACGCCGGCTCTCGCAGGTCGTGCAAGCGACCGTCCGGGAGTAGACAGCGCCGGCCGCTTGCGCGCGCCGGTCACGCAGGGGTCGCGCTGTCGGAGTGCCCCCAAGTTATGGCATGCTATCGGACAGCGATACAGCCGACGCGGCTGACGCGGCACCCGCGCTACAGCCCGAAGGCATCTCAAAATGATGGCCGGCAGGCCTTGTTTTGAAATGTCTCCCTGCTCTCCGGACCCACTCCCGTGCGAACCGGTCCGGCCTGCGTCGCGGCGATGTATCCGCACTCGCACTTACAGGGACAACAATATGAGTGGTTACGGTTTTCTTTTCAGTATTCTCCTGCTGGTGCTGGCAAGCGCCTTCTTTTCCGCTTCCGAAATCTCGTTGACCGCCGCCAAGCGCACCAAGCTGCAGGTGCTCATGGAAAAGGGCGACGAACAGGCGGTCAAAGTGCTCGCTCTCAAGGAACAGCCGGGCAACTTTTTCACCGTCGTGCAGATTGGTGTGAACGCGGTCGCGGTGCTCGGCGGCGTGCTCGGCGAGAGCTTCCTCACCGGCTATCTGTTCGAGTGGCTGTCGCCCTTTACCGATCAGGCGCTGGCGCTGCGCTTGGCCGGTATCGGCTCGTTCCTGTTCATCACGATCGCCTTCATCCAGTTCGCGGATCTGATTCCCAAACGCCTCGCCATGGTCAATCCCGAGCGGGTGGCAATGGCCATCATCGATCCGATGCTGCTCTGCCTGAAGGTGCTGCGCCCGCTCGTCTATCTCTTCAATGGCGTCGCCAATCTGTTTCTGCGCATGTTCAAGCTGCCGACCCATGCCATCGACAACATTACCTCGGAAGACATTGCGGCGATGGTGGGCGCCGGCGCGCAGGCCGGTGTGCTGCGCAAGCAGGAACTGCATCTGATCGAGAACGTGTTCGAACTCGAGTCGCGCACCGTCGGCTCGGTCATGACCTTCCGCGACGACGTGGTCTATTTCACCATCTCCGAGGACGAGCGCAGCATTCGCCAGAAGATCACGGAAAGCCCGCATTCGAAGTATCTTGTTTGCCGCGACGAAATCGACAATGTGCTGGGTTACGTCGATTCGAAAGATCTGCTCCAGCGCATTGCGAGCGAAGATCTGTCGAGCGTGATCCGCAATCTGGATCGCCTCTACGCCAAGAAGCTGCTGGTGATTCCGGACACGCTGAACCTGTCCGAAGCGCTCGCGCGCTTCAAGGAAACCCGTGAAGGCTTCGCCGTCATCATCAACGAATACGGCATGGTCGTCGGCGTGGTGACCCTCAATGACATCGTGGGTGCGCTCATGGGCGACGTGGTCCACCCCGCCGACGAAGATCAGATCGTGCAGCGCGACGAACACTCATGGCTCGTCGATGGCGTGACCTCGGTCGAGGACGTGAAGAAGACTCTCGATATCGACGAACTTCCTGGCGAAGGCAAGTTCGAGACCATTGCCGGGTTCATGATCTATCAGCTCAAACGCATTCCGAAGAAATCGGAAGCCACGGAGGCCGCAGGATACAAGTTCGAGGTGGTCGACATCGACAACTACAAGATCGACCAGTTGCTCGTAACCCGCCTCGGTGCCGTGGCCGAGGCCGCTATCGCGGCCTCAAAGGCCGCGGAAAATCCGGCGGCGCAGCGGACATCGTAGCCAGCACCTCGGTCAGCCGGTCGGTCAGGCCTCCATCGCGCTGCGTCGGCCGCGCGATGGCCGACGCGATCACCGGCCAGGGCGAAAACAGCCACGCCTCACGACGCGCGCGCGTCACACCGGTGTAGACCAACTCGCGCGACAGCACACGGCTTGCCTGTTCGGGCAGAACGATGGCGACGCGCTCGAACTCCGAACCCTGCGACTTGTGAATCGTCATGGCAAACGCGGTCTCATGGGCGGGCAAACTCGCCGGCGAGTACAGGCGGTAACGGCCATCCGGCGTCGCAAACGCAACGCGTAACGTGCCCGATGGCCCAAGCGGCAAGGCGATGCCAATATCCCCGTTGAAGAGATTGAGCGCATATTCGTTCTGCGTGACCAGCACGGGACGCCCCGCAAACCACGCGCCACCTCCCGCGCCCAGCGCCACGCCCGCGCGACGCGCCAGCAGTGCCGTCAACTGCGCACCCAGAAACTCAACGCCCCGCCGCCCGCCACGCGTCGCGCACAACACCCGGAACTGACCGAAAGCGGCGAACACCGGTTGCGCGACCATTGCAATGTCGGTCGACATGGCCGCAGCCGGATCTCCCAGTTGCTCGATGGTTTGCATGGCCTGCGCGAGCGCTTCCAGGTATTGGCCGTACCCGTCGGCAAGCACATTCAGATTGTGCGACGACAACTGGATGCCACCATCCTCGCTGAGCAGCACTCGATCGGGTGATACGCCTTCTGCCAATACGGCACGCGTTTCTCGTTGCTCGCCGGAGGTCGCAAGCGCGCTCTCGCCAACGGCAAACTCCTTGCGGGCATCGATAACCCTGCCCGTCTTGATCGCGCTCGCCAGTCGTCCGATCGCCGAATGCGCGCCGAAACGATAGGTCCGCTCCAACCAGACGACGGCGTCTTCCAGTCCTCTCGCCGTGCGTGCGCAGGTCGACACATTCGGCGTAGCCGACGCGCCCGGCGCGAGCGGACCCGAACGCGGCAAATCGTCCGCGGGCCACGCCAGCGCCGTCAGAAGCTGCGCGCGCATCGCCTCGGAGAATGCCCGCTGCGCACTCAGTTCCCCGAATACCGCACCAGCTTCGACGGCGGCCAACTGATCCTTGTCACCCAGCAGAATCAAGCGCGCCTCGTCCGGCACCGCCTCAAGCAATGCCGTCGCCATCGACAGGTCGATCATCGACGCCTCGTCCACGACGATCAGGTCGTAGGGCAAAGGATTGCCGGCGTGATGACGGAAGCGCCGCCCGACCTGATCGGCCGACTCGGGCAACACGCCCAGCAGGCGATGCAACGTCACCGCCGCCTCGGGCAATGCCATGCGCACAGCTTGCGGCAGATACTGACGCGCCGTGAGCGCCTCCTGCATCCGCTGTGCCGCCTTGCCCGTGGGGGCGGCGAGCGCGACACGAAGGTTGGCGTCGCGCTCCAGCAGGCATGCCAGCAGACCGACGACAGTCGTCGTCTTGCCCGTTCCCGGACCACCGCTGAGAACGACCAGCGAGCGTCGAAGCGCCAACGCCGCAGCGGCCATCTGCCAGTTCGGCTCTCGCCGGCCGTCCGGCGAGAGAAGTACACCGTCGCCGAAGTAACGATGCAGGCGTTCCCGATCCGCCGCGGTAATGGACCCGGCAGGGGAATCCGGCGCGTCGGAAAGGCGTTGCGTCGTCGAGAGCTTGCGGGCCAGCGCGGCGGCCAAACGGGCTTCGTACCCGTAATAGCGCGCCAGATACAGACGATCATGGTCGTCGAGCAACAATGGAAACGCGTCGCCCTGTGCTTCGCCTGCGAGGGCACGTGCGAGGCTGGCGGGTGCGCACAGTCCGCTCGCGAAAAGCGCATCGCGCCAGACGGACAGCGCGGGCGCATCTCCCGGGAACAATTCGCCGCTGGCCTGCACGTCGAGTAGGTTGTCGAGCGGCACGCAGACATGGCCCTCCGACGTGGCAAGGCTCACCTCGAAGGCGGCGCGCCGCACATAGCGACATATGACCTCGTCGGCGCCATTGCCACGCGCCAGCAGTTCCATGCGGCGCGCGAATCCCTGCGCGAGACGCACGACACCGCTATCGGCCAATGGCGCACCGGACGCGTCCCCCGTATGACGTCGGTCGATCATGCGCCCTCCCCACCGATGTCCGCCACGCCCGCCCCCGCTGCGGGGGCCGCCGTACTGCCTCGTCCGTCGAGCGAAAGCGCTTCGGCAAGCGCCGCGTTCTCGCCTGCGGCGAACAAGCCGTCAAGTGCATCGACCATTTCCCGCGACGGCTTATCGAAGAAGACGCCCGGCACATCGTCGCCGGCCAGATGTGCACTCGCCCAATCGGGACGTACGCCCCGCACGAAGAGGTAAAGGCTGCCGCCCATATCGCGGTCGTAATCGTAGTTCGGTAGACGGCGCTGCAAATAGCGATGCAGCGCAAGCGTGTAAAGCAAATATTGCAAGTGGTAGCCATGCTCGGCCATCGCCTCGCGCAGACCGTCCGCGGCATAGTTCTCGGGGGCAGTACCCAGATAGTTGGACTTCCAGTCGAGGATCCACCATTGGCCGCCGTGCCGGAACACCAGATCGATAAAACCTTTGAGGTAACCCCGCAGCACCGTCGCTTCGAGCGGCAGGTCGGGGTAACCGAACTGCCGGAGCAGCCCGCGCAATGCTTCGAGCGACACCGCATCGGCCGGATACGTGAACTCCATTTCGGTCAGCCGTTCCGTCAGCGCGACGTCAGCCAGATGCATGCCGGGACGCAACGGCGTGGCGAGCGTATCGGCCAGCATGTTCATCATCATGGCGCGCCACGTATCGTTGTGCTCGGCACCACGGCCCGGCGGACGTTCGCGCAACGCCCGCGCTACCGCGTGCGGCCATTGTGCGCGTGACTGAAAATCCGCAAGCTCGAACACCCGGTGCAGACTTTCGCCGGCAGCCGGGCCACGCGGGAATCGCAGAATATCCTCCGCGGGGGGCCAGGTGTCGTCGCCTTCCGGCGGCAATGCGAATACCGGCCCGGCATTGGCCTGCGCGTCGTAGTCCGGTCGCGTTCGCTCCGGCGCGCTCAACTGCCCCCCACCTAGTTGGGGGCCGGTATGCATACCCGCCAACAGTCCCGAGAAGCTGCCGATGCGCCAGACTTCTCGCAAGGCGCGCGTACTCGTACGTGGCGCAAGGTCCTGCGGCATGTCGTGCACCACCCGCGTGTCGTTATCGAGCGCGTCGCCGACCGGCAGCGGCACGACGTCGAGCGGGCCGCCGACGAGCGCTTTCCACGCGTTGCGAATCGTCCCAACGCGCTCGTCGGTATCGACTGTCGACGAAATCCAGGCGTCGAACGAGATCCCCTGACCGGCGGCAAGCCAGTTGAGCATGCCGCCGCACGCCTCCTTCACACTGCGGCGAGACGAATAAATGCCCGCTGCCAGATAGCACCGGTACACCGCTCGGGTCAGTGCGACATACAGCAGACGTGCCTGCTCGGCGGATTGCTCCTGACGCAAGGCCGCAGCGGCTGGCGATCCTTTGCCCGCAGCATCGGTAAAGTCGATGACGGCAGTGGCACCGTCGTGATATTCAAGGCCTTCGAGCCCGCCGGTGTCCCGCACCGCACCGTCCCAGAGGAACGGGCAGAAGACCACGCCATACTCAAGCCCCTTCGACTTGTGAACGGTCACGATCTGCACCAGATTCTGGTCCGACTCGAGCCGCAATTGCGTCTCTTCGCCTCCGCTCGCGCTGCGTTGAGACGCCAGCCAGCGCAGCAACGCCGGCATGCCCGGTTGTTCGGCCCAGCGTGCCTGCGCCAACTCGGCCAGGTGCATGAAATTTGTCAGACGCCGCTCCCCCCCGGGCTGCGCGACCAACCGTGCCGCCAGCCCCAGTTCGCGCATGAGCGTGCGCCACATCGCCGAGAAACCACGGTCGGTCCACAACTGTCGATAGCGTTGCAAACGCTCGATCCAGGCGATCGCTTCCGCATCGGATGCCTCACTCGTCTGCATGCGATATAGCGCCGTTGCGTCGAGTCCGAAAAGCTCCGTTGCGAGCGCCGCTCGAAGGGCGCGCACGTCCCCCGGCGCTTCCACTGCCCGCAGCACGCGCAGCAACGTTTCGGCTTCCTCACTCGCGAATACCGATTCCTGCGTCAGCTCGACGCTGCCCACGGCGTGTTCGGCGAGCATGGCCTTCATGAGCGCGCCCTGCCGGTGCGTCTGGACGATCACCGCAATGTCGCCCGGTGCCAGCGGCCGGTCGCCGACGAGTACTTCGTCGCGCGACGCGCCTGCGAGCAAGCGAGCCACCTCTGCGGCCGTCGCACGCGCGCACGCTTGCTGTGCTTCGTCCTTCGACAGCGGCTCGTCTTCGTCGGGCAGCCACCACACCGTGAAGTCCGCCACGTCACGCACGTCCGATAACGGCGGACGTCGGCGTGCGCCCGGTCGCACCGGAGGATAGTCGAGTCCGTCGAGCACGAAGGCACGGTCGTGCGCGCCAAAGAGCCGGTTGCCCGCTTCGATGATGGCGGGCGTGGAGCGCTGATTGACGGCAAGCGTGTACGCCGCGTCGGCGTTCTCGCGTGCCGCCAGATAGGTATGAAGGTCGGCAGCGCGAAAGCTGTAGATGGCCTGCTTCGGGTCGCCCACCATGAACATCGGGCCGCGCCCCTCATGCGCAGATGTCGGCGATGCCGCGGATGTCGCCGGTGCCCGGGCGGTCTGGCCGTACACCGCGCTGAAAATGGCGAATTGCAGTGGGTCGGTATCCTGGAATTCGTCGATCAGCGCGCAGGGATAGCGCTCGCGCAGCGCCTGCGCGAGGTCGGGATGCTGATTGAGCGCGCGCGCGATATTGCCGAGAAGATCGTCGAACGACACCACGCGCAATTGGCGTTTGCGTAGCGCCAGTTGTTCCGGCGCCTGTGTCAACCATGTGCGCAGAATCCGTAGCCACTGCATCGCGTAACGTTCGTCGGCGTCGGCGCGTGCACGCACGAGGACATCCGCCATCTCGAAGAACCGGTGACCGGGCGGCGTTTCTCCCTTTTTGATGTCTTTGGCCAGACGCGTCGTCGTCAGCAACTCCGCTTTCGGCGCCAACGGCGCGCCGGCATCGCGCGAGCCGAGGTATCGCTGCCACGCCGACACGGCCTGCGGGAGCGACGTGTCGTTGTAGATGTTCTTTTTGTAAGACGGCAACGCACGGCGCATGAGCTCGGCAATCACCGGCGCGTCGGTCTCCCAGCAGTCGCACGCTGCCGAGTAGGTGGCGAGCAGCGCGGTGTCCGCAGACGCCTGCGCATCACTTTGGACCGCTTCCGGCCAGCGCAGCTCGGACATGGGCTTTTTCAACCGTCGCGCCAACTGATCGGTGAGCGTGCCCGGCGAACGTTTCCGGTCCACGAGCCACGCGGCAAAACTATCGTCCTGCGCCGCCATCGGCTCCACCACCTGACGCCAGAACTCCACCGCCAGATCGTGTCGCACGCCGTTGTCGTCAGGCACCAGCTCATACGCAAACGGCAGCCCGGCCGCGAACGGCACCTCGGCAAGGGCGCGCTGGCAGAAGCCGTGAATCGTGTGAATCGAAGCCTGATCGAAGCCGCGCAGCGCCCTTTGCAGGCACTCGCGAATGGCTTTCGCCGACATATCGCCGCGCTCGATCAAGCCCGCAATCATCACGTTGAACAACGGATCGTCGCTGGCATCGGGATCGAAGTCGGGGAGATCTTCATCGTCACCGCTTTCGCTCGCCGCGTCTTCGTCGCCAAAGACAGGCGCCATTGCCGCAACCAGCCCCGACAGGCGAGCGCGAATGCGCTCGCGCAACTCTGCCGTCGCGGCATTCGTAAAGGTCACCACGAGAATTTGCTCGACGCTCAGTTGCTTTTCGAGCAGCAGGCGTACATAGAGCGCGCAGATATTCCAGGTCTTGCCGGTGCCGGCAGACGCTTCAATCAGGCAAACGCCATCGAGGTCGCACCCAAAAACGTCGAGGTCCGTGAGCCGGGTCATGCGCCCTCCACGAGTTCAAGGTGCTGCGCCAACGGTCCGAACATTGTGTTCGCCAGCAGGTCGAACGGCGAGGCCAGCGGGTCGTCCACGCCGCGCCAGACCAGTTTCGTGTAGGGGTCGTCCGCATCTGCGCGGGCGAATGCGGAACCCAGCCAGGCGCTTTGCGCATCCGCCAGTTTGCCGGTGCTGGCGAGCTTCCAGGCGCTTCGCACGAAAAACGGCAGCGGACGTGTCTGTCCGAGCCGATACAACGCAATCCATTGCGCCAGGAGCGCCGCCGCATCGTCCACAGGACGCAATGCGAATGTCTCGTCTTCGCCGTACCAGAGCGTTCTGGCAGCGATGTCCAACCCCGCGTGCTCCGGCTGTTGCAAATGGGCGCACAGTGCGAGATGGGCAAGCCATGCCGCCAGCAAATCGCTCGGGCGCATGCTGCCATAGCGGTACATTACCAGACCATGACGCGAGACCGGTGCGAGGCGCCCTTGCAGCACACAGTCGGCAAACAGCGTGGCATCGCCATGCCATATTGCCTGCGTCGACGCTTTCCAGGTCGGCGGCAGCGCAGGCGTCAACGTCAATGTGACCAGAAGCTCCCCGGTGCCGTCCGCCTGCGCCTGCCGCACCTGCGCAGCGAGTGCGCGCAGGCCGCCCAATTCACGGCGCCGCCAGACCGCTCCGGTGGCACCACCGGGCAGTTCATGACTCACGCTGGCGATCCGTTCGATGGCCTCTGCGCTGGCGCGTGCATCGCGCACGTCGTCGCGCAGCAGGCGAGGCAAGAGGCGCGAGGCAAGCGCGTCGCGTCCCGTCCAGTCGAGCGCGAACGGCTCCTCGTCTTCAACCTCCGTGAGCATCTCGTTGAGCGAAAGGCCCAACCGGTCGCGCGCCCAGGCACGCCCCGGATGCCGCCAGAAGCGCAGGAGATCGTCCAGCGTCAGATGCGTTTGCACGATGGCGGGCAGCGGCTCACCAGCGAACGGCACGGCCACCGCTTGCGGCACCGGCGACGCCAGTTGGCCGGCCAATTGCTGCGCGGCTTCGCCGTTGGACACGTCGTAGCTGTACAACGACGGCACCGTGCCATCGAAATACTTTGGCGAGAACGGCTGAAGCGGATGCAACACCACAAGGCGCTCCCGCGCTTCGCGTTGCTCATCGAGACTGAAGCCTTGCGACATCGGCGCGAGCAACTGACCGGTGAAGTCCAGCAATTCGTCTACCACCGTCGACGGCGGCAGCGGTGCGTTATCGCGCACGCTTCGTCCCGTATAGGTCACCAGGAAGCGGTCCTGCGCACTCAACATCAAATCGAGAAAGAGATTGCGCTCGTCATCGCGCCGCTGGCGGTCGCCGCGCTGCGGCAGTGCGCGCATCAGGTCGAACTCGTCCGCACGTACACGCCCCGGCAATACGCCGTCGTCCATGCCGATCATGCACACGACGCGATACGGTAACAACCGCAAACTGGGAATCGCCGCAAACGTCACGCGTCCGGCAGGCACGCCGCCGCGCGTGGGATCGTCGAGCGCATTGGCCAGCACACGCGCCACCACGTCCACCGGGACCCGAACCTCGGGCGCACCGTCTGCGATGGCCGAACCGATTTGCTCTATCGCCATGCGCACTTCGGCAACGTCGTCGGCAAATCTCGGCTCGTCGGAAAAGAATTGCTCCAACATGGCGAGCAACTGATCCCGCCACGCGAGACCGGTACGCTCGCTTTGCAGCGCGACTACCGTCATGTCGAGATCGTCGATCAGGCGGGCCAACTGGCCGAGCAGTTCGGCGCGACCGCCTTCAATGCCTCCGACAGGCAGCCAGTCGTCGACAGGCATGGCATCGTCCGGCAGCGCGTAGCCCAGGAACAGTCGCATCATGGCGTCGCCCAGCGTGTGGCGCTCCAGTGCGGGGGCAACGTCTCCGCCGCCATCACCGCTCGCCCCCGGACTATCGAGCCGCAGCAGAGCGTCTCCTCGCCAACCTCGCCGCGCCCCGGCAGCGTGCAACCAGTTCTGAATGGCATCGAGCACATTGCCGCCCAGATCGTAGCGCTGCGCCACCGCTTCCGTTCGCGCCAGCTCGACCAGACTCGACGCCGCCACGCGCTGCTGCGGCAGCGCAAGAATCGCCCCGAACGCCCGGGCGACCGGATTGGTTCGCGTTGGCGGCAGGCCAGTCACCAGATAGGGAATGCGCGGCGTGGCAGTGCCGAACACGGCGTCGATCAGCGGTGCCGCACGGCCGAGGTCCGGCACGGTTATCAGCACATCGTCCGGGCGCAAGTCGGGGAGTTCGTCGAAGCACGCCAGCAACCGGTCGTGCAGCACTTCGATCTGTCGCGCAAGGCTATGACAGACGTGCACCTGCACCGATCCGTCGGCGCCAACACCGTCCGGGGCGCCATGGCGTCCATCGTCCAATGTGAGAATGCCGTTTTGCAATGCGGCGAGCAGTGTCGGCGCGGGATTTGGCTGAAACAGCGCCCGGTCCTCCACGGCTTGCGGCGCGAGGTCCGCATACAGGGCGTCGATGTGCGACTGCGTCTGCCTCCCCCATTCGGCCAGCAGCGGATGCCCCACCTCGCGATGGGCCGCACCGTCGCGCTTCGTCAGATACGACAGCCGCGACGGCGGCACGATGTCGAACCAATAGCTCTCGCAGGGATTGAGGACATACAGGTGAACGTCGATCAACCGGGACATTGCCTTGAGCAACGCCATCGAAAGCGGCGGCATCGACGACAGCGCAAACACCGAGACGCGGGACGGCCAGCCCACCGGCACCGTCTCCGGCGTCAATTGCTCGATACGGTCGATCGCACGCAGCGTCGGGTGACGCTCGCGAATCTCGAGATGCGCCAGCACCTGACGCCATAACGCGCTCTGCCAGGCCTCGTCGGCGCGCTGGACCTCGCCCCAGGTCGCCGCCGCCCCCGGCGTGATCGATTCGCCGGACTGCCATCGCTCCAGCCAGTCCGGCCGGTACGTCAGATATTGATCGTAGATATGGGCGAGGCGGTCCGCCAGCTCGAAGCGCATGACGTCGTCCGCTCCCGACAGATAACCCGCCAGACGCGGCGACGCCTCGACCCACGGCTTCCCAAGACATTGGTACAGCGGCCAGACCAGCCGGTCCGGCGCAAACGGCGAGCTTTCCGGCACCGTCAGCAATTTCCCGGCCATGTCCCACAACCACTGCGCGAGGTAGGCGAGACGCACGTTGGCGCACACGCCGAAGACATCCGCATAGTCCAGTTCCAGCCGGCGGCGCACCGCCACGCTCGGCACGATGATGGTTTCCGTCTCGAACGGATCGACAGGTCCCGTCGACGCGCCGGGCGCCTGTGCGAGATCGCGCAGCAAGGCGGCTTCGAGCGTGGTGAACCGGTTGGAGAAGAATAGATGGAGCATGCGGGCGTGACGGCTTAGCGAGTCTGTTCGCAAGCATAGCAAATGCCTCACGGCAAAGCCCATCGGACGGGTCCGAAAGCTTGCCCCGTCATCGGTGACCGTCCATCCGCTTTGCGCCAGCGGGCCGGCGGCCGGCGCCTAGCGTGTAACGGGCAGTATCCCCACTTCGCGGCACGCAGGCGTTCAGCTAGACTCTCACTGCGCCGCGCGTTACCCCATGGCGCGGCCGGCTTTGCTGCGGAACCCTCGCACCCGACGCATGGACTACCAGACCGATATCAAGAAGTTCCTATATAGCCATTACTTTTTCAGTGGCACCCGGCAGGCAGTCGGCGTCATCCTGCCCGCGCTCGTCCTGTTCTGGGGGATGGATCAGCACCTGCTCGGCATCGAGGTCGCCTCCGGCGCCCTGTGCGCGAGCGTGGTCGACATCAACGGACCGCTGCGCCACAAACATACCGAACTGCTCAGTTGCACGCTGCTCGGCGCCCTGACCGTGCTCATCACCGGTATGGCCACGGCGGCACAGCCCTGGCAACTCTGGCTCACGTCGCTGATTCTGACGTTCGGCCTGTCCATGCTCGTCGTCTACGGTTTTCGCGCATCGCTCGTGAGCTTCGCGTGCCTGATGATGATGGTCCTCAATGTCGAGGCCGACCTCACGCGTCATCAAGCGGTTCTCGATGCCGGGGCTGTACTTGCGGGCGGGCTCTGGTACACCTACTTCAGTTTGTTCGTCTGCCGTATCTGGTGGTTTCGGATCGAGCAGCAGACACTGGCCGAATGCTTCTTCGTCACCTCGGAATATCTTGAGGCCAAGGCCGCCTTTTACGATACGTCGACCGACATCGACGCCTGCTACCGCCGTCTGATCGCGGCGCAGGTCAACGTGGTGGAAAAGCAGCAGGCGGCGCGCGAAATCATCTTGCGAAATTTGCCGCGTCTGCGGATCGGGGCGCTCGAACCGCGCCGCACGATGCTGTTCAATCTGTTCATCAACATCGTGGACCTGCATGAGACGGTGGTCTCGGTGCACACCGACTACCCCATGCTGCGCCGCGAGTTCGCCAGCAACGACGTGCTTCTGTTCTTTCGCGACATGATTCGCAAGATCGCGATCGAAGTGGATGCCATCGGTTACGCCATTGCCACAAACGAGCCGTCACGCGCCCAGCGCAGCTGGCGCGCCGAGTTCCGGGCCATCGAGTACGAAATCGAACTCATGCGCAAGCAGTCGCTCCAGCAGCGCTCGCCCGAGGCCTATCAGGCGCTGACGAGTACCTTCCGTCGTGTATGGAGCACCACGCGCATCGTGGAGCGCATGCATCGCAACACGGACGTGACCACGGCCGGCAACGCGACGGAGATGCAGATCGACCAGGCGCTCGTGCGCTTTACGTCGCGACAGAGCTTTTCGCCGAAATTGTTATGGAAAAACCTGACGTTTTCGTCGCCGAGTTTCCGTCACGCGTTGCGCGTGACGATTGCCATCTCGGCAGGCCTGCTCATCTGCGAAAACTGGTCGTTGCTCGCCGGGCAGGACCACAGCTACTGGGTATTGCTCACGATCATCGTGATCCTGAAGCCCGGCTTCAGCCTGACGAAGCAGAAGAACGCGCAGCGGTTGACCGGCACGCTTCTGGGATGTGTGAGCGTGCTCGTCATCCTCTCGTTCGTGCACAAGGCATGGATCCTGCTCGCGCTCATGTTCTTCTGCATGGTCATGGGCAACAGTCTGTCCCTGTTCAACTACGGACTGTCGGTCGTGTTCATGTCGTCTTACGTCCTGTTGCTGTTCCACTTTCTTCTACCCGGTTCGCTTTCGGTCATTGGCGAGCGCGCCGTCGATACGCTGATCGGCTCGGCCATCGCGCTGGTCTGCTCGTATTTGTTCCCGTACTGGGAATACCGCCTCATGGGGCCGCTGATTCGCAACGCCGTTCAGTCCACGCGCACGTATCTGGAATCGTGTGCCGGGCTCGAAGGCAAGCGCGACGACTTCGCCTACCGGATGGCGCGCAAGGATATGCATATCGCGTTCGGAAATTTCGGCGCCGCCTTCAAGCGGATGATGCTCGAACCGAAGTCCAAACAGGTCGCGGTGGCCGAACTCAACGATTTGCTGGTGCAAAACCACGTGATGGCGTCGTACATCACAGGGATGTCGGACGTGCTGCCTCGTCAGATCGCGGCGGACAAGAGCGGAGAACTCGGACAGGTCGTGGCCGCCATTAGCGATCTGCTTTCTCAGGCGGTCGCCGCGCCTGCGGCGTCCGTCCCGACGGACACGCAGGCGGCAACCGAGGCCATGCGCGATTACACGCGACGGCTGGACGCCCTTGTCGTCGAACAGGAGCAACAGCCCGACGCCGCCGATGCCCACATCCAGGAAATCAAGCAGGTGGTGCATCAACTCAAGCAGATGCTGCGTGCGGGTGAGTTGATTTTGCGCGACATGCGGGCAATTCGCCTGCCCGCCTGAGCGCGCCCCAGTCGGACAGGACCGGCGCCGGCGACGGCGACGGGTCAGGTAATGCCCGAGCGCGTAGCGTAGTGGTAGAGATCGACGTCGCGATCCAGCCCCAGTTTGCGCATGGCGTTGGTTTTCTGCGAACTGACGGTTTTGACGCTGCGGCTTAGCTGAAATGCGATTTCGCTGATCGTCAGTCCCGACACGAACAGCCGCACCACTTCGACTTCGCGCCCCGAGAGCTTCGACGCATCGATCTCCGCGTCGTCGACCACCGAATCGTGCAAGCGCGTGGCCAGCCCGGCGGGAATGTAGCGACTGCCGTCGGCGACCACACATACGATGTCGGCGATCGAACTCTGTTCGTCGAGCTTCGAGAGAATCGAATGGACACCGAGCTTCAGCATGCCGCGCAGAATCGCAAGATTCTCCAGCATGGTCACGACGATGATCTTGATCTGCGGAAAATATCGGCGGACGTAGCCGATGAGAAACAGTCCGTCCTTGAAGTTGCCCCCCGGCATGGAAAAATCGGTCACCAGAATGTCGCATGGCGCTCTGGCCAGCAGGTTCACCAGTTCCGACGAATTTCCGGCCTCCCCGACCAGATGGATCATCTCCCGCTCTTCGAGCAGACGCCGTATGCCAAAGCGCACAATCGGATGGTCGTCCGCGACCACGACATTGATCGTCATCCTTTGCCCCCTTTTCTATTCGTCGTTTGCAGGCCGCGATGACCGCGCCGCTGGCACGGTGCTTCGCGCCGGCCGTCACAACGAAGCGGGTCCATTCTGGCAAAAAGGGTTCATGCCAACCCATTGGGAAACATCACATAGTCGCGCGGAATCCCCGGCTTGCCACGCAGCGTGGTCAACCGGCGCGAAGCCCGCATGCTGCCCGATAGAGCGGGTACTGCGCCCTAACCGCTTGACGGGACTCGCACAGAGGTGAAATTGCACAGACGCGCATTGACGAAGTTTGTGCTACTCGCGTCACCGGCATTCGGAAGATTCGCGACGCCGGTGTCGGGCATTCCGAATTAGAAAGTCGGAATTACCTTAAACACCGGCGCCGGATTTGATGATCGGCTCCCTCGGAGCCTCGGAATATGCGTAGTCATTCCTGCGCGGCGACAGCAGACGCGCCCGCCTCGCCCGGCGCACCACTTGCGCCACCGCTTGCCGCACCACCTGCTACGTCACTGGTTGCGCCGCCCTCTGCGGGCAGGCCATGCCAGCCACCGCCAAGTGCGGTCACAAGCAATACGTTCGCCGTGAACTGACGGCCGAGAATGGTCAGCGCCGTCCGCTCCGCAGCGTACGCCGTCGCCTGTGCCGTAAGTACGTTCTGGAATCCGACGGTGCCGGCCTTGTATTGATTGAGAATGAGTTGCGCCGCCTCGCGCGACGATTGCACGGCCTGATTCTGCACGGCCGCCTCGCGTCCCAGATAGTTCAGCGCCGCGAGATTGTCCTCGACAGCCTGGAACGCCGTGAGCACCGTCTGACGGTAGGTCGCAACCTGCGCATCGTAAGCGGCGATGGCGGCATCGGTTTGCGCACGGCGCAGGCCACCGTCGAAAAGCGTCGCCGCCAGTGCCGGGCCAACCGACCAGAAGCGGCTCGGCAACGTGAGCCAGTCGGCAAAGCTGTTGCTCTGGAACCCGCCCGTCGCCGAGAGCGAGAGCGTGGGGAAAAATGCCGCTTTCGCGACGCCGATCTTCGCGTTCGCCGCCACGACCGAACGCTCGGCCGACGCAATGTCCGGACGACGCTCCAGCAACTGCGACGGCAGGCTCACGGGCACCGGCGGCAGCGCGGCGCGCAACGGCATGGGCGTCAGCGAGAAAGCCGCGGGCGCCTTACCCACGAGCAGGGCAATGGCGTGCTCCAGTTGCGCACGGGTGACTTCGATGTCCAGCGCGGACGCCTGCGCCTGTTGCAATTGCGTCTGCGCCTGGATCACGTCCGAGCGCTGTGCAACGCCCACCGCGTACTGATTCTGGGTCAGCTTGAGCGTTTGCTCGTACGCCGCGACAGTGCGTTCGAGCAGTGCTTTTTGCTCGTCCGTCACTCTCAGGTCGAAGTAGTTCTGTGCAAGCAGGGCTTGCGCCGACAGACGCGCGTTTGCCAAATCCGCCGCACTGGCTTCGGCACTGGCATTGCCCGCCTCGACGGAGCGGCGTACGCTGCCCCAGATGTCCGGTTCCCAGCTCGCCGTACCCGACAGGCTGTAGCTGTTCGAGATCCCGCCAACCCCCGATCCGCTGACTGCCGTGTTGCTCACACGCGAACTGCTGCGCGTCACACCGGCATCGGCGCCGATGGTCGGAAAGAATGCCGAACGCGCCTGCGAAGCGACCGCGAGCGCCTGCCGGTAATTGGCTTCGGCCACTTTGATGTTCTGGTTGTTGATATCGACCTGATTCATCAGCCCGGAGAGCACCGGGTCCTGATAGATCGCCCACCAGTCGCCCTTGGCGAGAGCATCGCTCGGCTCGGCCAGCTTCCAGTCGCCGGTTTCCTTGAACGCGGCGGGCGTATCGATCTCCGGGCGGACATAGTCCGGCCCCAGCGCGCATCCGGCGAGCCAGAGCACAGCGCTTGCCGCAAGAAACGTTGCCGAGCGGCGCAGGCGCGGCGACCTCCCCATGCCTCGCCCCTTGCTCGCGGCGACGGCCGTTTGAGAAGGCATGCTGGCGACTTGACGATTCAGGGTACGGGACATGGCACACATCGGCTCATCGGCCGCGACAGAAGTTTCGGAAGACAGGACAGACGACGCAGATGACGCAGTAGCCCGCGGCGAGCCATGGATGTCGCGCGCCGCGCGACGGATCGGATCACCCATGGCCGACCTCCCCGACGTCGCTGTGGCCGGTCTGGGCGCGCGCGCGCCACCGCGCCCAGCGCAGGCGCACGCGATCCAGATACAGATACACGACCGGCGTGGTGTAAAGCGTGAGCACCTGACTCACCAGCAGGCCGCCCACGATCGAAATGCCCAACGGCTGACGCAGTTCCGCTCCGTCGCCCGTTCCCAGCGCCAGGGGAATCGCCCCGAGCATGGCGGCCATCGTCGTCATCATGATCGGACGAAAACGCAGCACACACGCCTGGAAGATCGCCTCGCGCGGCGGCAGATTCTGACGCCGCTCCGCGTCGAGCGCGAAGTCGATCATCATGATGGCATTCTTCTTCACGATACCGATCAGCAAAATTACCCCGATCAGCGCAATGATGCTGAACTCGGTATTGAACAGCAGCAATGCAAGCAAGGCGCCCACGCCGGCCGACGGCAACGTCGAGAGAATCGTCAGCGGATGGATATAGCTCTCATAGAGCACGCCCAGCACGATATACACCGTCAACAACGCCGTGAGAATCAGAATCGGCTGGGACGACAGCGCGGACTGGAACGCCTGCGCCGTGCCCTGGAAACTGCCCTGCACCGAGGTCGGCATACCGAGCCGGCTCACCGCGTCGTTGATGGACGCCTGCGCCTGCGAGAGCGACACGCCCGCCGGCAAATTGAACGAAATCGTACTGGCGGCGAACTGCCCCTGATGCGAAACGCCCAGCGCCGTGTTCGTCGGCCGGTAACGCGCAAACGCCGAGAGCGGCACCTGCGCGCCCGCGGACGTCACGACGTAAATATCCTTGAGCGATTCCGGACTTTGCCACCACTGCGGCGCCACCTCCATCACTACCTTGTACTGATTGAGCGGGTTGTAGATGGTCGAGACCTGGCGCTGGCCGAACGCGTCGTTGAGCACGTTGTCGATCTGGCTCATCGTCAACCCGAGGCGCGACGCCTGATCGCGATCGATGTCCAGCGTCGTTTGCAGCCCCTTGTCCTGCTGGTCCGTATTCACGTCGGCGAGGTCCGGCAGACGGGATATCGCGTTGCGCACCTTCGGCTCCCATTCGCGCAACTGCTGAAGGTCATCGGCCTGCAACGTGTACTGATATTGCGCGTTGCTTGAGCGCCCCCCGACCCGGATGTCCTGCACCGATTGCAGATACAGCATCGCGCCCGGCTCCTTCGCCAGCTTGCCCCGCAGACGCGCGATCACCTGATCGGCCGTCAACTTGCGCTCGCCCAACGGCTTGAGGGTGACGAACATCGATCCGCCGTTGCGGTTCGACCCGCCGGTGAAGCCCGTCACCGTCGCGACGTCGGGGTCCGCCTGCACGATCTTGATGAAATCCGCGAGCTTTTTCTCCATCGCCTGGAACGAGATCGCCTGATCGGCCTGAATGAAGCCGATCATCCGTCCGGTGTCCTGCTGCGGGAAGAAGCCTTTGGGCACCACCATATAGAGCCAGACATTCAGGCAGATCGTCGCCAGCAGAATCAGTAACATGAGCGGTCCGTGTCGCAGTGCCCAGGCGAGCGAACGCTCATACTCGCGCAACATCGCTTCGAACATGCGCTCGGTCCAGTCGCCCGCGCGCGTCCATATCGAAGCTCGCTTCGGCGGCTCGGGGGCGAGCGGTGCGGTGCCTGCGGGCACGCCCGGCGCCGGCTTGCCCTTGAGCAGGCGAGCACACATCATCGGCGTGGTCGTCAGCGAGACGACCAGCGACACCATGATCGCCGCGGACAGCGTCACCGCAAACTCCCGAAACAGGCGCCCGACGATACCGCCCATGAGCAGCAACGGTATGAACACGGCGACCAGCGAAATGCTCATCGACAGCACGGTGAAGCCGACTTCGCGCGTGCCCTTGAGCGCCGCTGCGAATGGACTCAGCCCCTCCTCGATATGCCGCGAGATATTCTCGAGCACGACGATGGCGTCGTCGACAACGAAGCCGGTCGCAATGGTCAGCGCCATGAGCGAGAGATTGTCGAGACTGAAACCGCACAGATACATCACCCCGAACGTGCCGATCAGCGAGACCGGCACCGCCACGCTCGGAATCAGCGTCGCGCGCCAGTTCCGCAGGAAGATGAAGACGACCATGATGACGAGCGCGATCGAGATCAGCAGCGTGCGCTCGACCTCCTTGAGCGAGGCGCGGATCGTCGGCGTGCGGTCCATCACGACGTCGAGGTTGATCGCCGCCGGAATCGACGCCCGCAGATTCGGCAGAATTCTGTTGATGCCGTCGACCGTCTGGATGATGTTCGCGCCGGGCTGTGTCGTGATGATCAGCAGCACCGACGGCTTGCCGTTCGCCGAGCCTGCGTTACGCAGGTCCTGCACCGAATCGACCACATCCGCGATGTCGGACAGCCGCACCGGGCGGCCATCCTGATAGCTGACGATCACCGGCAGATACTCCTTGGCCGTCTTCGCCTGATCGTTGGCAAGAATCTGCCAGCGCCGGTCACCGTCTTCGAGCGCGCCTTTCGGACGGTTCGCGTTGACGGACTGGATCGCCGTGCGCACTGTCTCCAGTGGAATCTGATACTTGTTGAGCGCCGTGGGATTGAGTTCCACACGTACCGCCGGCAACGAACTGCCACCGACGGTCACGTCGCCCACGCCTTCAAGTTGCGAAATTTTCTGCGCGAGGATGGTGGACGCCGCATCGTACATCTGCCCGCGCGTCATGCTCTCCGACGTCAGCGCGATAATCATCACCGGCGCGCTGGCCGGGTTCACCTTGCGATAGGTCGGGTTGCTCGGCAGCCCCGTCGGCAACAGGCTGCGCGCGGCATTGATCGCCGCCTGCACGTCGCGCGCGGCCCCGTTGATGTCGCGCGAAAGGTCGAATTGCAGCGTGATGCGCGTCGAGCCCAGCGTACTGTTCGACGTCATTTCCGTCACGCCTGCAATACGTCCGAGCGAACGCTCCAGCGGCGTGGCCACGCTTGCGGCCATGGTTTCGGGACTCGCGCCGGGCAGCGACGCCGAGACGGAGATCGTCGGGAAGTCGACCTGCGGAAGCGGCGAGACGGGCAACAGCCCGAAGGCGACGATACCCGCCAGCGTCACCCCGACGGTGAGCAGAACGGTAGCGACCGAGCGCTTGATGAAGACGGCCGACAGGTTCATCGTGCGGGGCCGTCCGTCGTGGCTGCCCCTGCCGGGCCACTGGTACCCCCGCTACCCCCGCTACCGCCGCTACCCCCGGGGCCGTCGTGATCGCTGTGCGATGCACCGTCCGACGCGCCGAAGCGGCGCTCGCGCCACGCCCGCGCGCGAAGTGCCCAGCGGTCGAACCACAGGTAAATTACCGGCGTGGTGAAAAGAGTCAGCACCTGACTTACCATCAAGCCGCCGACCATCGTGATACCCAGCGGCTGACGCAACTCCGAGCCAACGCCCGAGCCGAGCATGAGCGGCAGTGCGCCCAGCACCGCGGCCATCGTCGTCATGAGAATCGGACGGAAACGCAGCAGGCAGGCCTGATAGATCGCCTCGCGCGGCGCCATGCCGTGCTCGCGCTCCGCTTCGAGCGCGAAGTCGATCATCATGATGGCGTTCTTCTTCACGATACCGATCAGCAAAATGATGCCGATGATCGCAATGATGCTGATGTCGTTGCCCGAGACCATGAGCGCGAGCAACGCCCCTACCCCGGCCGACGGCAGTGTGGACAGAATCGTGATCGGGTGAATGTAGCTCTCGTACAACACGCCGAGCACGATGTACATCGTCACGACAGCGGCGAGAATCAGCCACAGCGTGTTGGAGAGAGACGCCTGGAATGCCTGCGCAGCGCCCTGGAACGTCGTTTGCGTGCTCACCGGAAGGCCAATGGCCTGCTCCGCTTGCGTGATCGCCTTCACGGCTTCACCGAGCGACGCCCCCTTGGCGAGGTTGAACGAAATCGTCGCGGCCGGAAACTGTGCCTGATGGTTGATCGCCAGCGGCGTGGGCTTCTCCACGATCTTCGCGAACGAGGTGAGCGGCACCTGAACGCCGGACGACGAGGCGACATAAATGCCCTTGAGGGCGTCCGGCCCGCGCTGGAAGTCGTTTGCCACCTCCAGCACCACGCGGTACTGCGACGCCTGCGTATAGATCGTCGAAATCAGACGCTGCCCGAAAGCGCTGTAAAGGGTCTGGTCGACCGACGCCGGCGTGACGCCCAGACGGCTCGCCGTATCCCGGTCGATCTCCACATAGGCTTGCAGGCCATTGACTTGAAGATCGCTCGTCACATCCGCCAGTTGCGGCACATGTTGCAGTTTCTCGACCAGCTTCGGCACCCAGACGCCCAGCGTGTCCAGACTTGGGTCTTGCAACGTGAACTGATACTGCGTGCGGCTGATCCGGTCCTCGATGGTCAGGTCCTGCACCGGCTGCATGTAAAGCGCGATGCCGGGCACCTTCGCCACTTCGGGCTGAGTACGGCGAATGACCTCCGAGGCGTCGAGCCCGCGCGTCGCCTTGTCCTTCAGGTTGATGAGCAGACGTCCGCTATTGAGCGTGGCGTTCACGCCGTCCACGCCAATGAACGACGACACGGATTGCACCGCGGGGTCCTTGAGAACGGCTGCCACCAGCGCCTGCTGGCGCTCGCCCATCGCCGCGAACGAGATCGACTGCGGCGCTTCGGAGATCCCCTGAATCACGCCGGTGTCCTGCACCGGAAAGAAACCTTTGGGCACCCACAGGTAAAGCAGCACGGTCAGCACCAGCGTGCCAAGCGCGACAAGGAGCGTGGCCGGCTGGCGGTCGAGCACCCAGGTAAGCCACTCGCCGTACTTCGCGATGATGCGATCGAACATTTCGCCGGTCTTGCGGTAAAACTTGCCCTGCTTCTCTTCCGGCACATGCCGCAGAAGCTTGGCGCACATCATCGGCGTGAGGGTCAGCGAGACGACAGCCGATATGAGGATCGATACCGCCAGCGTGATCGCGAACTCGCGGAACAGGCGCCCCACGACATCCCCCATGAACAGCAGCGGAATGAGCACGGCGATCAGCGAGAACGTGAGCGAAATGATGGTGAAGCCGATTTGCTCGGCGCCCTTGAGCGCCGCCTGCAACGGCTTTTCTCCCTGCTCCATGTAGCGGGCGATGTTCTCGATCATCACGATGGCATCGTCGACCACGAAACCGGTCGCAATGGTCAGCGCCATGAGCGTCAGGTTGTTGATCGAGAAGCCGGCGAGATACATCACGCCGAAGGTGCCGATGAGTGAGAGCGGCACCGCCACGCTCGGAATGATGGTCGCGGAGACATTGCGCAGGAACAGGAAGATGACCATCACCACGAGGGCGACCGCAAGAATGAGTTCGAACTGGACGTCGGAGACGGACGCGCGGATCGTGGTGGTGCGGTCGGTGAGCAACTGCATGTCGATACTGCCGGGCAGCGCGGCCTGCAACTGCGGCAACAGCGCCTTGACCTTGTTGACCGTCTCGATCACGTTGGCCCCCGGCTGACGCTGCACATTGAGCACGATGGCCGGCGTGGTATCGGCCCAGGCGGCGAGTTTGGTGTTCTCCGCGCCGTCGATGACGTCTGCAATGTCCGACAGGCGAATCGCCCCCCCGTTCTTGTAGGCAATGACCAGATTCCGATACTCGTCGGCGGAGGCCAGCTGATCGTTCGCATCGATGGTCGAGGCGCGCAACGGTCCGTCGAAACTGCCCTTCGCCTGGTTGACGTTGGCTGCCGCAATCGACGTGCGCACGTCTTCGATATTCAGGCCATACGACGTAATCGCCCGGGGATTGACCTGAATGCGCACGGCGGGACGCTGCCCGCCGGAGATGCTCACCAGCCCGATGCCCGGCAGTTGCGAGATCTTCTGCGCGACGCGGGTATCCACCAGATCCTGAAGCTTGGGCAGCGGCATGGTCCGTGACATGATCGCCAGCGTCAGAATCGGCGTGTCCGCCGGGTTGACCTTGTTGTAGATCGGCGGCATCGGCAGGTCGCTCGGCAGCAGATTGCTGGCGCTGTTGATGGCGGCCTGCACCTCCTGTTCGGCAACATCGAGCCCGAGATCCAGCGAGAACTGCAACGTGATCACCGACGCCCCGCCCGAACTGGTCGACGACATCTGATTGAGTCCCGGCATCTGACCGAACTGCCGCTCCAGCGGCGCCGTGACCGACGAGGTCATCACATCCGGACTCGCGCCCGGATACAGCGTGACCACCTGAATGGTCGGATAGTCGACTTCCGGCAATGCCGAGAGCGGCAGCAGCCGGTAGGCGACAAAGCCGGCAAGCAGGATCGCCAACATCAGCAACGATGTGGCGACCGGTCGGAGAATAAACTGACGGGACGGATTCATTGGCTACGTTGAAGGGCGTCTCTTTAGGGGCGTGAGCATTGCGTGAGCACGACGAAGGGGCCGCAGGGGCGGGAAGCGGCGCTCATGCGCGCGCCCGTCTTCCCCTGGCTTCTCCTTACTGTCCCTGACGGCGATGCCCGCCGCCATTGCCGCTGCGCTTTTCGCCCGGGGCACGCGGCGCCACGGCAGCGGCCCGGCTCTCGGCCGTGATCACTTCGACCTTGGCGCCGTCGCGCAACTTGTCCATGCCGTCGATCACCATCTTCTCGCCCGGCTCGATCCCCGATTCCACGGCCGTGTTGGTGCCATCGGTCGGGCCGAGCTTCACCGTCTTGAGCTTGACCGTCTGATCCGGCTGCACGGTATAGACGAAGCTGCCCTGTGTGCCGCGCTGCACGGCTGCGCTCGGAATCAATGTCACACCCTTGAGCGTATCCACGAGCATCTTCACGTTGACGAACTGATTCGGGAACAGCATGCCGTCCGGGTTGGCGAACTCCGCCTTGAGCTTGACGGTGCCCGTGGTCGTGTCGATCTGGTTGTCGATGGACGCCAGCTTGCCTTCGGCCAGCTTGATCTTGCCGGCCCGGTCGAACGCTTCGACGGGCAGCGTCTCGCCACCGCGTGTGCGCTTGACCACCTTCGGCAGGTTGTCTTCCGGAATCGTATAGACGACGGTGATCGGGGTCACTTCGTTGATGATGACGATACCGTTGGTGTCCGAAGCGTGGATGATGTTGCCCGGATCGACCTGTCGCAGCCCCGCCAGCCCCGAGACCGGCGCCGTGACGCTGGCGTACGTCAATTGCAGCCGCGCGTTGTCGAGTTGTCCCTGATCCGATTTGACGGTTCCCTCGTACTGCTTGACGAGCGCGCGCTGCGTGTCGACCGTCTGCGTTGCAATCGAATCCTGCTTGAGCAGCGTTTCGTAACGGACGAGGTCGAGCTGGGCGTTCTTGAGCAGCGCCTGATCGCGCGCCAACTGACCTTCCATCTGAGTGACCTGCACCTGGAACGGCCGCGGATCGATCTCCGCGAGCAACTGCCCGGCCTTGACGAGATCGCCTTCCTTGAAATGCACCTTCATGAGCTGCCCGTCCACACGCGAGTGCACGGTGACGCTGCGCGTCGGGGTGACGGTGCCCAGCCCGTTGAGAAAAACCGGCAGATCGCCCGTTTTCGCCGCGACCGCGGTCACCGGCGTTGCCGCGCCGGCCATGCCCGCGGGGGGACCGCCGCGACGCCCGCCGGCCTGCGCCGGACCTGCGGCGTTTTGCGAATGCAGACGGTAATAAACGCCCCCGGCGATGAGCACGACGATCAGCCCGATCACGCCCGGCACGAGCCAGCGGCGCGTGCGCGACGGCGCGGGAGAGGTCGAAACCGGTGGTATCGGCGGCGTCTGCGGGGCAGGCGAACGCTCAGAACCGTTCGGTTTTTCGGTACCGTGGGGACCGTGCTCGGTCATGACTTCCTCGTAACAGCGGAGTAGTTGGCGGATTCGCCCAATGCGGACGACGTTCTTTTTTTGTCGGATTGCTGCGGCGCGCCAAGTCGCTCGGAATGCCCCGGGCGACGGCACAGGCCTCATCGGCTGATCAGCATAGCAGACCGGTGTAACAGGTTGACGGGACGCCTTGTTACAAGAGCTTTCTCTGTATTGGCGCTCGGAAATATCCGACGCTGCTGAAAGACCTGCCGCACGCGCGAAAGGTTCTCGACTCGTGCGGGCTCGACGGCTGCCGACGTGGCGCGTCGCCTTGCCGTTCCTTACCGTGCCGTGCCCGGCCGCGACATTCCCGTGAGGTGAGACGTGCGATTGGGCGGGCGATTTACCCTCTGATATAGAGGCGCTTCAGAGGGCCCGTTCGAGAGAACGAACTTTACGCGAGGCGGGCGAATCGGCGCGTAATTCATGCGCAAGAGAAGCTCGCTCTATTATTACGCATCGTTACAGACAACCAAGACTGTAATTTCCGGAAACAAAACACGTGCAAAGCCGTGCAGGGAGGCCACTATCATGACGACACAACCTGTCCGAACGAATATGAAGATTCTTGTAGTCGACGACGATCCCGATCTGCGTGACCTGCTGCGCGAGTATTTGAGCCGCCATGGCTTCTCCGTTGCCGTCATGCACGATGGCGAAGGGCTGGCCGCACGCCTTGAGCGCGAGCGCCCCGCCCTGATCGTGCTCGACCTCATGATGCCGAAGGTCGACGGGCTCACCGCCCTGCGCGACTTGCGCGCGCGCAACGACGATGTGCCGGTGATCCTGCTCACCGCGCGCAGCGACGAGATCGACCGCATCGTCGGGCTGGAAATCGGTGCCGACGACTATCTCGGCAAGCCTTTCAGCCCGCGCGAGCTGCTTGCGCGCATCAACGCGGTGCTGCGCCGTCGCAAGACGCCCGATGCTGCCGTGCCCGAACAGCGCGAAAACTATGCATTCGGCCCGTTTATGCTCGACTTCCGCAGCCGCACGCTCACCCGCGACGCACAATTGCTGACCCTCTCGGACGGGGAATACGGATTGCTGCGCCTGCTGGTGAACCACGCCATGCAGGTGCTTTCGCGAGAACGCATCATCGAATTGCTCTATGGTGCCGACAGCGATGTCAACGACCGCGGCATCGACGTGCAGATCTGGCGCTTGCGCCGCCTGCTCGACGAAGACGCGCAAAGCCCGCGTTTCATCCAGACCGTGCGCGGGCGCGGTTACATCTTCGTTCCCGACGGCCAGCGCGCCGACATGGCCGCCGGCTGATGCGTCGGCACGACTCCCCCGGCACGTGTGAGCCGCGCCGCGCCGATGACCGGCGTAGGGTCGCCCTCATCCGCTTCGAAGACGCCGCTTTCCGGTCTGACAAGGACTCCGGCATGCAGCCGATATTGTTGACAGTCGCCCCGGTCCACCGGGCGGGCCGCATGGCCCGGATGCGGAGCGCGGCATGAAAGGCCGTTTCGATACCTTGTTCGGCCGGCTCGCGGTGCTTATCATCGCCGCGCTGGTCATCAGTCATTTCTCCTATCTGACGATCCTGCGCAGCGATCACGACGAGACGCGCGTGCAGAACGCCGCGGAGCAGATGGCGTTCATCATCAAGGCCGCATCGGAAGTCCACGACGGCAATTCGAGCCTCACCTTGCCGGATCTGGTTCAGGTCGTGCCGGTCTCGTTCGCTCATGGCGACGTGTTCGAACCCACCAACAAGAGCGCGCGCCTGACGACCGAGCTTGCCCGCCGGCTGCCGGCCGGCACTCAACTTCGCGTGGAGCATACGCCGCCGCCACGTATCTGGGCCCGCCTGCCGGGCCGCGATTACTGGATCGCCACGCCGATACTGTCGGTGCGCAACCCGCCGGGCACCGCCACGATTCTGCCCGGGCTGGCGGCCGTGCTCGGGATTACCGTCATCTTCGCACTGTTCGCTGCCTGGCAGTTGCAACGCCCCGTGCGGGATATGGCCGCGGCCGCGGAGCAACTGGCCACCCACCGCGTTCGAACGCAGGTCAAGGAGCGCGGTCCGCTGGAGCTTCGCCAGCTGACCGAGCGTTTCAATCGCATGAGTCAGGACATCGTGCAGACCGACCGTGAGCGCAACACGATGCTCGCCGGTATTGCCCATGACCTGAAGACGCCGCTCGCACGCCTGCGGCTGCGCGCGGAGATGATCGAAGATGTACAGATGAGCGAGGGCATCACGCGCGACGCCGAATCGATGACGCGCATCGTCGATCAGTTCCTGCTCTTCGCCCGTGGGATCGAGCTCGACAGCGCGGCGTCGCCGGTCGAAGCGCGGCTTCCCGCATTGGCCGCGCCGTTCCTCGATCAGGGCTACGCGGTCGAACTCGATCTTCAGGCCGGACCGGGTTTCAAGCTGCGTCAGACCTATCTCGAACGCATCGTGAACAATCTGCTCGATAACGCCGTGACGTACGGGCGCGCGCCGTTGGCGATCCGCACATCTCAGGACGCCAGCGGATGGCGGCTCGTGATCGAGGACAGCGGCCCAGGCATTCCGAATGAAGATATCAATCGCGTCGTGCGGCCCTTCGTACGGCTCGACCCCGCGCGTGGGGGCAATGCACATTGCGGTCTGGGGCTCGCCATCGTGGACAAGCTCACGCAGCAGTTGGGCGGACGCGTGTCCTTCGCGAACCGGCCGTCAGGCGGCTTGCAGGTCACGCTGATGTTCCTGCCCGACGATCCGAGCGCGGAATAAAGAAAAGACGAAGCGCGGGACGGACCAAACCCGGACGACGAGCCGCACACACCCCCACCCACACACCGCGACTCTCACGCAATGAAAAAACCCGCCGTCGATGAACGAACGGCGGGTTTTGTCTTTTACGGCACTGCATCACATCAAGCCACAGCCAGGCGATCCGGGTTGGGGGGCAATGCGACTACTGGGCTGCGCTTTACTGCTCGCAGGGACGCGATGGAGATGGCAACACGCTGCGCCGGTGAGACACAGCGATGTCTGCTCCCCGACCTCCCTGGCATGTGACCGGCAATGCCAGTCCGGCGCGTGCCGGCAAATTACTTGATCAGGAATTTCTCTTTGTTCTTACCGACCCACTTCGGCGCACGGCCACGGCCCGACCACGTTTCGCCAGTGGCCGGATTCATGTATTTCGGTGCAATCTGAGCGCGAACGGCGCGGCGACGGCCGTCCGTGGTGGCAAGGCCCAGATCCTTGGCCGTAAGCTCGTATTCCTGGATCTTCTGTTTGACCGCAGCAATGACCTCGGCCACTTCACGGGCACGGGCCTCTTCGATCTGCTTTTCGATTTTGTCGCGTTGCGCGATGAGTTCCTTATAGCTTGCCATCTGGCGTGTCCTTACATTGTTAAAAGTGGATCGCCACTTAAAATAACACGAGTTTTAATAATTTGAAAACCGCATTTCCAGCAAATGAGTCTGCGGGCACACAAATCGCATTGAATTGTCCGAGAGACACTTCAGAAAATGCACAGAAGCGGGGCATCAATCCGTCATTACCACGACATCCACAAAGGCGATACGCCGCCTTACGCCACCAATATCCCGTCGGATGCGGCCCCCAATTCGCTGGAAATATGTGCCGAATTCGCCGCCAGGTGATCAGGACTCCATGCGGCACTATTAGTTCACGCCTCATGCTGCAAGATAGAGAAAGCTTTCTCCGCCTCGCTCGCCGCGGGCGCGACGCCACAATTTTCCGCGCCATTCGACGCGTCAGAATATACGATCACAAATATTTAATTGCATTGCGATTGCTCCGTTATCCGAACGACCGTAATCATTCGGACAATTCTCATGGGCGCGCCGCAATTTACGGATAAGCTCGGCTTGAGGATTTCACTTGAGGTTTTGCAGCATTTCACCAACCGCTAGTTGACGCCCGGATGTCGCGCGGTGACGTTCGTGCGGCCGAACGCGATGGGACGAAATCGAGATTTGGTGAGACGGGCATCCCAACCTTCCCCAGCCGCCTATCGACCGGAAGAACGTCCGGCAGTCAAGTTAGGGACAAATCAGGACGCGGGGTACGCCGCCGTATTGCATTGACGTATACGTCAAATTCATACGGGAATCTCATTTCCCGAATGGAAAAAGATTTCGTAAGATAGGCAAACGCGTCGCCCCACCCATTCTCATAAAACACCGTGCCGCGAGGCTTTACGGGTGATATGTCACGGTTTTTCAGTGCAATTAAGCTTTCGCTGATTTACCGAAGTTTTGCGATTCGCGATCGGCATTGGAGTTGCTTCCCCTTGGATTTGAACGCATGACGACCTCGACGACGGCTTCCCATTCACCCTCGCCTTTCGACACCGAGGCTCCCACGATCACGACCGCGCGCACGATCCTGCGTCAGTGGCGCACGGACGATCTGCCGCTGTTCGCCGCACTCAACGCCGATCGTGAAGTCATGCGGCATTTCCCCACCTCCCTCGACCGGGCACAAAGCGATGCCGTCGCCCACCGCCTGGCGCAGCATCTCGAAACACACGGCTTCGGCCCCTGGGCGATGGAAATCCCCGGCGTCACGCCGTTCGCCGGGTTCGTCGGCCTGATGCGGGTGGGCTTCGACGCCCCGTTCGTGCCCGCGGTGGAGATCGGTTGGCGTCTGGCGCGAGCCTGGTGGTCGAAGGGGTACGCAACCGAGGCCGCCACGGCCGCCGCCCGATACGCGTTCGATACCTTGGGCATGGACGATCTGGTGTCCTTTACGGTGCCTGCCAACGTCCGTTCACGCGCGGTGATGCAGCGCATCGGCATGCGCCATTGCCCGGACGAGGACTTCCTGCACCCGCTAGTGCCCCCCGGCCACCGTCTGCGTCGCCATGTTCTGTACCGGCTGAACGCCGACGAGCTCAAGGCCTGAGCCGCCACGCCGGCGCGGCACTGAGGCGGCACGCGCTGGCATCGAATGGCGGCAGACACGCGACGAACGTCGCCTCCGCGATTGAAGCATTCGCTTAAAACGTGGGAGAATCCGACTCTTTGCGCCAGCCGTCTCCCCCATCGTGTCGCGCGCCGTCATCATCCCGCTCATCATCGCCTGCGCCTTGTTCATGGAGAACATCGACGCCACGGTGATCACCACATCGCTGCCCGCCATGGCACGCGATCTCCATCAGGACCCGATTTCACTGAAGATGGCGCTGACCGCGTACGTGGTCGGCCTCGGCATCTTCATCCCGATCTGCGGCTGGGTCTCGGATCGCTTCGGCGCGCGCAACGTGTTCCGCACGGCCATCGGCATTTTCATGGCCGGGTCGCTCCTGTGCGCGGTGTCGTTCTCGTTGCCGACGTTCGTGTTCGCCCGCTTCCTGCAAGGCGTGGGCGGCGCGATGATGGTCCCGGTCGGGCGCCTCGTCATCTTCCGCGCGGTGCCCAAGCACGATCTGGTCAAGGCCATCGGCTACCTGACGATGCCCGCGCTGCTCGGTCCGGTCATCGGCCCGCCGCTCGGCGGTGCGATCACCGCCTACCTGCACTGGCGCTGGATTTTCTTCATCAACATTCCGGTGAGCCTGCTGGGCATCTACCTCGCGGGCAAGTACATCGACAACGAGCGCGGCGGCGACGCCGGACGTCTCGACACCCTCGGCTTCGTTCTCTCCGCACTGGGCAGCGGTCTGCTCATGCTGGGGCTCGCGATGATCGGCGAGCATCAGGTGAGCGACACCGTGGTGATCGGCATGTGCGCCGTCGGCGCGCTATTCGTGTATGCGTACTGGCGGCACGCCAACCGCGTCGAAGCGCCCCTGCTGGACTTCCGTCTGATGCGCATTCCGACGTTTCACGCGAGCGTCGTCGGCGGATCGCTTTTCCGGATCGGTCTGGGCGCCGTGCCGTTCCTGCTGCCTCTGGCGTTGCAGGAAGGGCTGCACATGGATCCGTTCGAATCCGGCATGATCACGTGCGCATCGGCATTCGGCGCGATCTTCATGAAGGCGATCGCCCAACGCGTGCTGGCAAGGTTCGGCTTCCGGCAGGTGCTGATCGTCAACGCCGGACTGGCAGGATTGGCGCTCGCATCTTACGGGCTTTTCACACACGACACGCCGGTGATCGTGATGCTCGCGGTCGTGGCATTCGGCGGCTTCTTCCCGTCGTTGCAATTCACTTGCCTGAACTCGATCGTCTACGCCGACATTGCGAGCGAAGACGCGAGCCGCGCCACCAGTCTGGCGAGCGTGGTTCAGCAATTGTCGCTGGGGCTGGGAGTGACGATTTCGGGCATGGTCTTGCAGGCGAGCAGCCGGCTGGCCGGCCACGATCAACTGGAAGCGGGCGACTTCCTTCCGGCCTTTCTGGTGATCGGCCTCTTTTCACTGTTGTCGATTCCGGTCACGCGTCGATTGCCGGCCGACGCGGGCACCGAACTGGCGCGCAAGCACTAACACCGGCCGGCGCACACACACGCGAACGCTACTTCGCGTTCGGCCGGATGACGACGGCATGCAGCGCCATGCCGACGATCATGGCAACGACGAAGAGCAGCGCCTTGTCCGAGCCCGCCCCGAGCAGCACCCATGCCGGGCCGGGGCAAATGCCCGCGAGTCCCCAGCCGACACCGAAGAGCAGCGCGCCGATGACCAGTCGGCGATCAAGTCCGCGCAACGCGGGCCAGACGCGCGGCTCACCCGTCCATGCCAGCGCCTGCGAACGCGCCAGCCGAAACCCGACCAGACCGACGGCCACCGCGCCGCCCATCACGAACGCGAGCGAGGGGTCCCACCGGCCGGCGACGTCGAGAAAGCCGAGCACTTTCGTGGGATTCGCCATGCCAGCGAGCATCAGCCCCAGTCCGAAGACCAGCCCGCCGATCCACGCGAAAAGCACCTTTGTCATACCGAACCTCCCGCGCCGGCGATACCCAAGACATGACCCAGGACATGACCCAGGACATGACGCACGACATAGACAGTCAGAACCCCCGTGGCCATGAAGCACAGCGTGGCGACGAGCGAGCGCCACGACAATCGCGACAGACCGCACACGCCGTGACCGCTCGTGCATCCCGAACCCAGACGCGTGCCGAAGCCCACGAGCAGGCCTGCGACGACGAGCATCGCCGTACTAGCATCGATCTGCGCTTCGGGCGCGACGGTCACCGCGCGATACGCCCATGGCGCCGCCATCAATCCGATGATGAACGCGACACGCCATGCGATATCGCCCGAGCGCGGGCGCAACAGACCGCCCACGATACCGGAGATGCCGGCGATCCGTCCCGAGGACAGCATCAGCCAGACGGCGGCAACGCCGACAAGCCCACCGCCGGCGAGCGACGCCCACGGCGTGAAGTTAAGGGTATCGAGTGTCATGACGCACACCTCCTGTGGCGCCTTCAGGCTTTCAGGCCTGCGGGCAGAACTGGTCGTAGAGACACGCGAGCACGGCAAGCACCGCCGCGTCGGCCACGGCGTAATAGATACGTTTGCCGTCGCGCCGGGTCGTGACGAGCGCTTCGCTGCGCAGCACGGCGAGTTGCTGGGAAAGCGTGGGTTGACGGATGTCGAGCTGCGCTTCGAGTTCGCCCACGGACAATTCGCCCTGCGTGAGCTGACACAGAATGAGCAACCGGTCTTCGTTGGCAAGCGCACGCAACAACGCCGTCGCGTCGTGCGCGGCCGCACGCAGGCGCGCAATGTCGAGCGGCGCGGCGCGGCGATCGTCTCGGAGCGCGGCGGCGGCGCGCGGGGCGACGGGGGATAGCGCAGTGGCTCGTGGCATGGCAGGATCGATGCAAATCAGAAAGCCGTGACGCGACGAGATGTCGCGCCGCTTTGCGAGATGTCACACATATCGCGGACACTTTACTGATTTATAATATATGAATCGATAAACTTTTGCAGGAGCCGGTCATGTCAGCCACGCCAGCACACATCGAAGCCTTCTTCGACACCGCCACCGCCACGGTGACGTATGTCGTATTCGATGCGCCGGGCGGGCACGCAGCGATCATCGACCCGGTGCTCGACTACGATCCGAAGGCCGGCCGCACGCACACGGGTTCGGCGCAGCGCGTACTCGACTTCGTTGCTGCGCAACGGCTCGCCGTCGACTGGATTCTGGAGACACATGCCCACGCCGACCATCTCTCGTCGGCGCGCTGGCTCAAGGAACGGGTGGGCGGGCGCATCGCCATCGGCGCGCACATCCGCGACGTGCAGCACGTCTTCAAGAAGCTATTTCATCTGGGCGCCGACGTGCCGCCCGACGGCTCGCAGTTCGATCATCTCTTCGAGGACGGGGAAACGTTCGCCATCGGCGCATTGCAGGCCGAGGCGATGTTCGTGCCGGGGCATACCCCTGCGGACATGGCATATCGCGTGGGCGACGCCGTCTTCGTGGGCGACACCCTTTTCATGCCGGACGTGGGCACGGCGCGCTGCGACTTTCCCGGCGGCAATGCGCACACGCTGTTCCGTTCGATCCGCCGATTGCTCGCGTTGCCGGCGTCCACCCGCCTGTTCATGTGTCACGACTACCCGCCGCCCGGACGCCCCGCCCACTGGCAAACGACCGTGGGGGAACAGCGCCGCGCGAACATCCACGTACATGACGGCATCGACGAAGCGGCGTTCGTCGCCATGCGTGAAGCGCGCGATCGCACGCTCGACATGCCGACGCTGATCCTGCCCGCCGTGCAGGTCAATATCCGCGCCGGCGACATGCCCGCGCCGGAAGCAAACGGCACGCGCTATCTGAAAATCCCGCTCAACGCGCTGTAAGTCCCGCCGGCGCGCCCAACTGCTCGGCGAGCGCATCGCGCGCGCGCGTGACCCACTCGGGTTCACCGCGACGCGCGGGCAACAGGTGAAATTCGGCGTCAGGCAAGGGGGGCAAACGTCGCCCCGGCACCAACGCTTCGACACGTGCCAGCGACGGCCCCGCCGCCGATGCGTTCAGGCACGCGACACCCAGCCCTGCATTCAATGCCAGTTGCAAACCCGCCACACCCGACGCCACATGGGCGATGGCGTACGGCACTTCGTGCTCGTCGAGCCATTGCGTGGTGAACCGATGCAGTGCACACGTATCCGGCAGTACCAGCAACGGTAACGGCGCGTGCACGTCCAGCACGAAATCGGGCGCCGCCACCCAATCGAGCGATTCGCGCCCGAGGGGTCGTGTGCCTGTCACGGCATCGCGACCGAGCGACCTGCCGAGCACCCGCATGGACAACCCGATGTCGAATTCGCCGGTGTCGTAACCGCTCTCGATCACACCGCTTTTCAGGATCGTGACGTGGATGCGCAGCGACGGGTATGCCGTGCCCAGGTACCGCAGCAGGCGCGCGACCTCGCCCGGACGGAAGTAATCCGTAATCGCCAGGCGCAGTTCTCCCGCAAGCGAGAACCCGCGAACATCGTGCCAGGCATGTTCGGACTGCGCGATCAATTGTCTCGCGTGCCCGAGCAGACGCTCGCCCGCCGGTGTGGTCGACACGCCCTGTTTGCCGCGCGTGAACAACGTCACGCCGACACGCTCCTCGAGCTTGCGCATCTGCTCGCTCACCGACGACTGCGACAGAAACACGCGTGGCGCGGCCGCCGAAAGACTCCCCGCCTCGGCCACCGCGACGAAGGTCCGCAACTGCTCGAAATCGAATCCGGGCGTCATAACGCTATCCATTAATGAAACCGATGGATGAAATCGTATATTCCCGCTTTTCCGATGTCAAACCTCTCCCTAGACTGAAGCCGTGATCTTCATCGTCACGCTTTTAACGACACGTTTTCCCAAGGAGTGCCATCATGCCGCACATCGTTCTGCAACTCTCGGGCACGCCCGACGACACCCTCTCCCGCCAAGCCGTTCGCGCCGTCTCGCAATTGACCGTCGACACGCTGCACAAGGCGCCTGAAGTCATCGCCGTGAGCGTCGAGTACATCCCTCACGAGCGCTGGTTCATCGGCGGCACACCGCTCTCGGAGCAAGGCAAGAACGCCTTCCATCTGGATATCAGTGTCACGGACGAGACGAATACCAAAGCGGAAAAGGCGCGGTTCATCGCGCAGGTTTTCGAAACGCTGTCCGCCATTCTCGGCAACGTGCACGAGTGTTCCTACATCCACGTGATCGATGCACGGGCCGCCGCCTATGGCTACGGCGGGCGCACGCAGGAGTACCGGCATCAGCGCACGCCCGCCCTTTGATCGTTTCGCAACGCGCGGGCGCGCAGCCGATGCGACGACGGCGAAACCGGCAATCCCGACTACCTGCCGATTTCGCCGAACGCTTTGTCCATGCACATTCCAGCCGCATCGAACGATACATTTTCAACATTTTCTTACGACTATTAGCTTCGTAACGAACGCGTCCCCTCGTACGATGAAGGTGTACCAAAACTTCGCTTTCAAGGGGGCGAACATGAAAAAACTGACATTGACCATCACGCTTGTCGCCGCCACGCTCGGCGGCTTTGCCGTGGCGCCGGCTCACGCTCAGGTGGGCGTATCGATCAGCATCGGCGCACCGCCGCCGCCGCGCTACGAGCCGGTCCCGCCGCCGCGCGCCGGCTACGTCTGGGCGCCGGGCTTCTGGGACTGGGACGGCCATCGGCACGCGTGGCGCGAGGGCCATTGGGAACGCGCACGTCCGGGTTACGCCTATCGCGCCCCGGCCTGGCACCAGGGTCCGCACGGGTGGGAATTGAACCGTGGCGGATGGGAGCACGGCGGTCCGGACCATCATGACAATCGCGACCGTGGTCACGACCACGATCATGACCATGATCGCTATCACGGCTAATCCCCGCACGGACCGCCCGTCCGGGCGCGAAGCTGTCGTGCAGTGAAGTTGCGATGAAACGCCGGCGCTTATCAGCGCCGGCGTTTTGCTAAGGAAAATCGGTTGGTTGGGCGCACGCGTTCCCACCGTTATCGTTGATACCCGCTCGCTGCTACCCGCAGCCCGGTCCCCGTCGATATCTGCGTGCCGTACTGTCGACGACTTCGGGACACATCAAGGATCAACGAAAAACGGAGCCCAACAGGCCATGCAAAACAAGAATCGCCCGCCACGCGCACGTCTCGCAGTGCCCGGCATCGCTGCCGCGCTGCTTTCCATCGCCGCCCTCGTACCGCTCGCGGCGCATGCCGACAAGCTCGACGACATCAAGAAGGCCGGCGTGCTGCGCGTCGCCACTTTCGACAGCAACCCGCCATTCGGCTACGTGGACGCGAAGTCGCACAAGATCGTCGGCCTCGACGTCGATTATGCGAAAGCACTCGCCGACAAGCTTGGCGTGAAGCTCGAACTGCAACCGACGAACCCCGCCAACCGCATTCCGTTCCTCACGTCGAAGAAAGTCGACCTCGTGCTGGCCAACTTCACCATCACGGACGAGCGCGCCAAGCAGGTCGATTTCAGCATTCCCTACTTCTCGTCGGGCCAGCAGTTCCTCGCGAAAAAGGGCACGCTGTCGTCGCCCGATCAATTGAGCGCACTGCGCATCGGTGCCGACAAGGGCACGACGAACGAGATCACACTGCGCGAGAAATTCCCGAAGGCCACCATCGTCGCGTTCGACGACACGCCGTTCGCATTCGCGGCACTGCGCACCGGCACCGTGCAGGCAATCACGCAGGACGGGCCGAAGCTCGTCGGATTGCTCGCCAACGTGCCGGACAAGCAGAACTACGAGATTCCCGCGTTCACGATCTCCAACGACTACATGGGCGTTGGCTTGCCGAAGGGCGAGCCGCGTTTGACGGCATTCGTCAACGACACGCTGCGCGATCTGGAGAAGGACGGCACGGCCGCCAACATCTACGAGCGCTGGTTCGGCCCGAAATCGGCCCAGCCGCTGCCGCGCCTGTTCAAGATCGGCGACAAGGTCTGAGCGGGCGCCGGCCCAACGTCTGACGCTTGCCCGTCGGCCTGGCCGGGGCGCATGGGATGAGAGCCCTGTGCGCGCCCGGCGTTTTGCATTGGAACGCCTCATCATGATCGACTGGCTCGCTCCGAAGTACCTCGGCTGGCTGCTGAGCGGCTTCGGTGTCACGGTCGCACTGGCCACCGCAGCGAGCGCCGCCGCCACGCTGCTCGGCTTCATGCTGGCCATTGCGCGCAATTCGGCGCACCGGGGGTTCGCGCGCCCCGCGGCCACCTTCGTCGCGCTCATGCGCAATACGCCATTGCTCGTGCAGCTCTTCTTCTGGTACTTCGGCGTTGCCGCATTGCTGCCGCCCGGCGCGATACAGTGGCTGTCGCAGGCGCATGTCTGGCACGTGGTGTTCTTCGACATTCGCTGGCCGACATTGGAGACGCTTGCCGGTTTCATCGGCCTGACGATCTATACGACGGCGTTTATCGGTGAAGAAATTCGCGCCGGGTTGCGCGGCGTACCCGCAGGACAAACGAATGCTGCGGCCGCGCTCGGCATGCGCCCGCTTGCGATCTTCCGATATGTGGTGCTGCCGCAGGCGGTGCGCATCGCGATGCCGCCGCTGTTCGGCCAGTACATGAACGTGGTGAAAAATTCGTCGCTGACGATGGCGATCGGACTGGCGGAACTCTCCTATGCCTCGCGGCAAGTGGAGACGGAGACGTTCCGGACGTTTCAGGCCTTCGGCATCGCCACGCTGCTCTACATCGGCGCCATTGCCGTGATCGAGGCACTCAGCATGGCAACGACACATCGGCACGCCGCCGCGCCCTCACGCTGATCCTGCACGCCCGTCCTGTGCGCCCATACCGACGCTCATACCGACGCCCATACCGACACCCACTCCGACGACGATACCGACGCCGTTGCCCATGAACTTCTCCGCCGTACTCGACAACCTGCCCTACCTGCTGTGGGGCGACTTTCCGGACGGACCGCTCTCGGGCGCCGCGCTCACGCTCGCGCTCGCCACACTCAGTGCGCTCGCCTCCGGCGTGCTGGGCCTGGCCGGCGGCATCGCCCTGGCCATGCTCGGCGGCCCGGCACGATGGGGGCTGACCTTCGCGATCGGCTTCTTTCGCGCGATTCCCGTTCTGATGCTGATCTTCTGGACGTACTTTCTGCTGCCGATTCTGTTCGGCGTGGACGTGCCCGGCCTGGCCACTGTCGCCTGCGCGCTCGCGCTGATCGGCGGGGCATATCTTTCACACACGGTCTACGCGGGCATTCGAGGCGTCGGCCCAGCGCAGTGGCAAGCCGGCATGTCGCTCGGCCTCACGCGCGTGCAGACGCTGCGTCACATCGTGCTGCCGCAGGCGCTGCGCATCATGACGCCATCGTTCGTCAATCAGTGGATTTCGCTCGTGAAAGATACCTCGCTGGCGTACATCGTCGGCGTGGCCGAACTGTCGTTCGTCGCCACGCAGGTCAACAGCCGGTTGATGGTCTATCCCGCCGAGGTATTTGCCTTCGTCGCCCTGATCTACTTCGCGATGTGCAGCGCGCTCGAATGGCTTTGCACGGCACTGCTGGGCAAGCCGCCGCATCCCCGGGCCAGGGCGCCGGAAAACGCAACGGCCAGGCCCCGGCAGAGCTGGCAGCGCATCGTGTCGATGTGGCTGCCTTCCGCGCCGGGGCTTGCGAATGCTGCGAATGTCCTTACGGGCGCCGTCGAGCGCCTGCGTCGTCTTGCGCATCGCGACCGGCGCCGCACTCCGGAGAACGTTCCGGAACACGAGCGCCGTGTGGACTTCAGTCGCGATTGGCCTGGATGACGGTCAGGGCCGTCATGTTGATGATGCGGCGCACGGTCGAGCTGGACGTCAGCACGTTGACCGGCGCGCCCACGCCCAGCAGGAAGGGACCGACGGCCACATTGCTGCCGGCGCCCGTCTTGAGCAGGTTGTAGGCGATGTTGCCGGAATCGACGTTCGGGCACACCAGCAGATTGGCGGCGCCCTTGAGCTTCGAATGCGGCAGGATGCGGCTGCGCAGCGCTTCGTCGAGCGCGCAATCGCCGTGCATCTCGCCGTCGATTTCCAGATCCGGCGCCTGCGCCGTCACCATATCGAGCACGCGGCGCATCTTCGTACCCGATGCCGCGCTGCCCGAGCCGAAGTTCGAGCGCGAGAGCAGCGCGACCTTCGGGTTCAGGTTGAGACGCGTCATCTGCCGGGCGGCCGCGAGCGTGAACTCGGTGATCTGCTCGGCCGTGGGATCGTCGTTGACGTGCGTGTCGACCAGCGCCACCGTGCGCTTGTCGAGCAGCAGGATGTTCATCGCCGCGTAGGTGTTCGCGCCCGGCTGCCTGCCGATGACTTCGTCGACGAAGCGCAGATGGTCGTGATACGCGCCCACCGTGCCGCAGATCATGCCGTCGGCATCGCCCAGACGGACCATCATGGCGCCGATCAGCGTGAGACGGCGACGCATCTCGACACGCGCCATTTCCTTGGTGATGCCATCGCGGCAACGCAGTTCCCAGTAACTGGTCCAGTACTGGTGGAAGCGCTCGTCGTAGTACGGGTTGGTGACTTCAACGTCTTCGCCCAGCCGCAGACGCAGGCCGAACTTCTCGATGCGCGCGAGCAGCACTTCCGGACGCCCCACCAGAATCGGACGCGCCAGCTTCTCGTCGACGATCACCTGCACGGCGCGCAGCACACGCTCTTCCTCGCCTTCGGCGAATACGATGCGCGATTTGCCGCCGTCGCGCACGAATTGCTTCGCGGCCGAGAAGATCGGCTTCATGAACGCGCCCGAGTGATACACGAACTGCTGCAACTGGTCGGCATAGGCGTCGAAGTCGGCAATCGGACGCGTCGCCACGCCGTCTTCCATGGCGGCACGCGCCACGGCCGGGGCGATACGCACGATCAGGCGCGAATCGAACGGACGCGGGATCAGATACTCCGGCCCGAACGACAGGTCGTACGCTCCGTAGGCGTTGGCGACCGAGTCGTTCACTTCTTCCTGCGCCAGCGCGGCAATCGCGTGCACGGCGGCGATTTCCATGTTGCGCGTGATGGTCGTCGCGCCCACATCGAGCGCACCGCGGAAAATGTACGGGAAGCACAGGACGTTGTTGACCTGATTCGGGAAGTCCGAGCGGCCCGTGGCGAGCACGGCGTCTTCCCGCACGGCGCGGGCCGCGTGCGGGAAAATCTCCGGCGTGGGGTTGGCAAGCGCCAGAATCAGCGGACGCGCCGCCATCGTCCTGAGCATTTCCGGCTTGAGCACGCCCCCGGCCGACAGGCCGATGAAGACATCTGCGCCGTCGATGACTTCGGCAAGCGTGCGCTTGTCGGTCTTCTGGGCGAAACGCGCCTTGTCCGGATCCATGCTGGCGGTACGGCCCTCGTACACGACACCGTCGATGTCCGTCGCCCAGATGTTCTCGACGGGCAGGCCAAGGTCGATCATCAGGTCGAGGCACGCAAGGGCTGCCGCGCCGGCGCCCGAGGTCACGACCTTCACTTCGCGAATGTCCTTGCCGACCACCTTCAGACCGTTGATGAATGCGGCGCTGACCGTAATGGCGGTGCCGTGCTGGTCGTCGTGGAACACCGGGATCTTCATGCGCTCGCGCAGCTTGCGCTCGACGGTGAAGCACTCCGGTGCCTTGATGTCTTCGAGGTTGATGCCGCCGAACGTGGCTTCGAGGCTGGCGATGATGTCGACGAGCTTGTCCGGGTCGCTTTCGGTGATTTCGATGTCGAACACGTCGATCCCGGCAAACTTCTTGAAGAGGACGGCCTTGCCTTCCATGACCGGCTTGGAGGCGAGCGCACCGATGTTGCCCAGGCCCAGCACGGCGGAGCCGTTGGTGATGACGCCCACGAGGTTGCCACGGCCGGTGTACTTGAACGACGCCGACGGGTCGGCGGCGATTTCCTGACAGGGGATGGCCACGCCCGGGGTGTAGGCGAGCGCCAGGTCGCGCTGCGTGACGAGCGGCTTGCTGGCCGTCACGGAGATCTTGCCCGGGGTGGGGAACTGGTGATATTCCAGGGCGGCCTGGTGATCGTTGCTGTTGCTCATGGCAATGTCGTCCTCGGTGATTGTCTCGGCTGATGTTCCGGGCTCCGGATTGCGCAGCGAACCGTTCTACGGGACGGCTACCGCCATGGGCGCAACGGAGGTGAAGCCATTCTAGGGAGCCGCCAGCGGGGGACGATTCTGAATTACTATGGGGGCATCATGTTTTCGTTATAAGCCCGGAGCATCGGGGGTTTCAGAGGATTCAGGACAGATGGCGGCGGTGCCTTTCGATACGGGGGAAGTGGTCCGGCGGCTGACGACACGGCTCAAGATGCGTCATCTTGTGCTGTTGTTGCAGATTCAGCAGCACGGCTCGCTCACGCGGGTGGCAGAGCATATGGCGACGAGCCAGCCGGCCGTCACGAGCGCCCTGGCAGAGCTGGAAAGCATGCTCGGCGGCCCGCTTTTCGATCGTACGCCGCGCGGCATGACACCGACCCCGCTGGGCGACGTCGTGCTGGCCCGGGCACAGGCCATGGTCCACGATCTGGACCATCTGACCCGCGACATCGAGGCCGTGATGGCGGGCCATGCAGCGCGTTTGCAGGTGGGCGTGATTCCGTACATCTCGGGCAAGACGCTCGCCGCCGCGATACAGCAAACGCTGGCCCAGATTCCCCAACGCCTGACCGTCACCCTGCACGAAGGGACCAGCGAATCGCTGATGGCACAGCTACGCGATCATACGCTGGACGTGGTGATCGCCCGTGCGGCGGCGACCGTTGATCTCGCGCAGGTGCAGTTCGAAGTGCTGCATCACCAGATGCCGCGCGTGGTCGCGAGCCGGCGTCTGGCGGCCCGGCTCGGGCGAAGCGGCCCGGTGTGGCCGCAACTGGCGGAACTCGATTGGGTCATGGGCGCGCCGAACACCCCGATGCGCGACCAGCTCTCCGATCTGTTTCTGCATGCGGGCGTGGTGCCACCGGTCCCGGTGGTGGAAAGTTTCTCGTCGCGCCTGACAGGCGAGCTTCTCGCGAGCAGCGAGCGTGCCGTCTCGTTGCTGCCGGCCGACATTGCCGAAGAACTGGTGCGTATCGCCGGGGTCGCCATCGTACCGTGGTCGCTTACGTGGACGCTGCCGCCCGTGGCGATGTTCACGCGCCGGGAGAACCCGCGGGAGACGCACCGGCGCTTTACCCAGGCATTGCGCGCGCAGTATCAGGCGATGGCCGGGACGGCTTAGGCGGCTTAGGCGGCTTGGGCGGCTTGCGTGACTCGAACGGCGGGCGGATCAGGCGCACGCCCCCGTTCCGGAAAGGCACCGAAAGGTCTTTTGACGTCAAAACCGGCAAATTTCGCGAAATGCAGCCTTTTCAGCTCGTTTCCCACCCGATTGCCCGAGCAGTGTCCGTCGTAAGGTGTCGTTCATGAACGACGCCGCCTCCCTCACTCATGCGGACCCCGTGACGTCCACCGGCCATGCCCCGGTCGTGACGCCGTTCGCCCCGTCCCCCGGCCAGATCTTTCTGGCCCCTGCGCTGCTGCCGACACAGGTCGGCCCCGCTGGCCTGCGCTTCGACTTCAACGATGGCGCTCGCGTGGTCATTCCCGACTTTGGCCAGCCGCTGCCCTGGCGCGTGCGTATCTGCGATTTGCGCGACGACAGCACGCTCGCCGATGTCTCGCTGTCCTGCGGCGTGGTGCGCAGCCCGGCCAAGTACTACACCCCTTACGGCATCACGATCTGGCTGAACGGCGTGGTGGTCTTCGAGCATCGTTTCGATCTGCGCGATCAGGATGTGCTGATCCAGTTTCCGCTGGCCGCATTGGGCGATGTGCTGGGCTGGCTGCCGTATGCGTTGCGCTTTGCGCAGGTTCACGGATGCCGGCTGGCGTGCGTCGTCACGCCAGCGGTGGCGGCCTTGTTCCGGGAGGCCTATCCCGACGTCGAATTCCTCGCGCAGGACAAGGTGGAGCGCCGCAAGTATTACGCGACCTACAACGTCGGCCTGTTCTTCGACGACAAGGAACTGACACAACAGCCGCGAGACTTCCGCGAGACGGGGCTGCATCGCACGGCTGCGCACATTCTCGGCGTGGACGAGAGCGAATCGGCGGCGAATACGGCGCTGCCGGATGTATCGCGTCCGATGGCACAGCCGTACGTCTGTATCGCGGTGCAAAGCACGGCGCAATGCAAATACTGGAACCGGCCGGGGGGGTGGGACGCAGTCGTGGCCGGACTGCGTGCGCGGGGGCTGCAAGTGGTTTGCATCGACCAGAAGGCGCGTCATGGAAAGAACGACTTCTGGCAATCGATTCCCGAAGGCGCCGTCGATGCGACCGGCGAGCGGCCGCTGACCGAACGCGCGCGCTGGCTCATGCATGCGAGCGCTTTCGTCGGCCTGTCAAGCGGCCTGTCGTGGCTGGCATGGACGATGGGAACCCCAACGGTACTCATCTCCGGGTTCACCCTGCCGCACAACGAATTCGCGACCCCCTATCGCGTCATCAACAATGACGTCTGCACCGGCTGCTGGCACGATCCCGCCATTCGCTATAACCACGACGACTTCCATTTCTGCCCGAGGCATAAAGGGACCGGCCGTGCGTTCGAATGCACGCGGGAGATCACGCCCGACGCCGTGTTGGAAGCAGTCGACCGAATCCCCGGCGTGACCAGCCGGAATTGATGGCGCAGCGCTTGGCGTCGCGCTGCACTCCAAATGGCGTCGATATACTAGGTGGACATTCATTGCGCCGCCCGGACCCCGCCATGGCCCCGAAAACCCGCCGCACGACTGTCCTTGCGCCATCCGACACCGGACCCACGCCGTCACCGGCACTGCTGCGGCGCTTGCTGCGCGCCAAAGATCACGTGGACGCCGCCTCGCACGAGGCATGGCCCGTCAAGCGGCTCGCCGCGCTCAGCGGCACCTCGGAAGCCCACTTTGCACGCGCATTCAAGCAGGCCTTCGGACTCCCGCCGCATCGCTATCTGCTCACCCGTCGCATCGAGCAAGCCAACACGCTGCTACGCGATACCGACTTCAGCATCACGGAAATCGCCTTCGCGACCGGCTGGGAAAGCGTCGGCACGTTCGGACGCATCTTTCGCGACATCAACGGGCGAAGCCCCGGCGAGTTTCGCCGTCACGCACGGCAGATTCCCGCGCCGCTGGCCGCCATGCCTGCCTGTGTACTGAAGGCCGCTCAACGGCCCGATCTCAACATCGCAGTTTTGGAGAAGCGCCGCCGAATGGCGAACGGTACAGTTCGTCCATCAACCAGGGAGGGAACATGAATCAGGGAATTGGCGTGGCAGGACTGTATGTCGACGATCAGGACGAGGCGCTCGCGTTCTATGTCGACAAGCTCGGATTTCGCGTGCACACGGATGTGCGCAACGGCCCGTATCGCTGGCTGACCGTCCAGCACCCGGACCAGCCCTCGTTTCAACTGGGACTGTTCGCCCCCGGCACGCCCATTCACGACGACGCCACCGCGCAAACGCTTCGGGCCATGGTGGCGAAAGGCGCGATGCCGCCGCTCGTCCTTTACGTCGACGACTGCAAGGCCAGCTATGCCCGGCTCAAGGCCAGGGGCGTGGAGTTCACGCAGGAACCGGTGGACCGCTACGGCAGCGTCGACGCCGGATTCCGCGATCCCGCGGGCAACGGCTGGAAGATGATTCAACCGGCGGCGGACACGAAATAACCCGCACGGCGGCGGCGCGCCGCCGCGCCATATGGCGGGCAGCCGGTAGCGGGCGGACAGGAGGTCGGCAGCCGCGTCAGTCCGGCCGCCGCCGGAAGGCCCACCAGCCGGCTGCCGCCGTGCCGGTTGCAACGATCGCGACGAGTACCCAGAAACCGTGCGGATGGTCGGCGAGCGGTATGCCGCCCACGTTCATCCCGAAGAACCCCGCCACGATGTTGATCGGCAGCGCGAGCACGGTCACCACGGTCAGCGTGTAAATCGTGCGCTCCGTACGCTCGCTGACCATCGCCGCGATCTCTTCCTGAAGCAGCTTGATTCGCTCGAGCAACGCGGACAGATCGTTGAGCACCACCGCGAACTCTTCCGTCGCCTGACGAAATTCCTGCACGTCTTCCGCATGCCCCCATACTGGCGGGCGGCTCAACAGTCGAAAGAGCGCTGCGGGCTCCGGCGCAAGCAGGCGTTGCAGCCGCACGAGCACGCGTCTGAGCGACCCCAGATCCGCGCGATTGCTCTCGATGCGCTGCTGCAACAAACGGTCTTCCACGATATCCACCCGGCGGCTCGTCTCGCGCACGATACGCTCGAGCACGTCCGCCTGATCGCGCAACAGATGCACGAGCAGCGCGAGCGGCGTACGGAATGCGTCCCCTCGTTTGACCGACGCGCGCAGCTTGTCGATGGAGCGCAGCGGTTTCACGCGTCCGGTGACGAGCAAGCGCGCGTTGGCCGCGACGCGCAGCGTGGAGATCTCGGACTGCGCGATGTCGAACGCGAAAATCACGTCGTTGATGACCGCGAGCAGCCAGTCGTCGGAATGCTCGATGCGAGTGGAACGCGACCCTTCGCTCAGACTCTCGTAGAACTCCTCAGGCAGGTGCATCTGCGCCTTGAGCCACTTCTCGCACGCGGCGTGCGCGAAATTGAAGTGCAGCCAGAGAAAGCCCTCGGCCCGCTCCCCCTGCATGAGCCACGCCAGCGCTTCGCCCGAATCGACCGGCTGCGGCGCGTTGCCGTCGGTAAAGCGGTAGCCGTAGATAAGGCCGGCCTGATCGCAGCCATAAGCGTTGTGGACTAGGTCGGCGAACATGCGCGCAATCTGGGCGAACGTAGGGGGATGAGATGATCCGCACCGCAGCGGTGGGATTTGCCATCATGACAATGTCATATTTCATTTTCGTGACAGCCGGCCCGCTGCGAAGTCACGGGAACGCGGTCACCGGAACGCGGTCCGCGACCCGCGGAGCACGCCGCGAACGGGAAGTCCTCCGCACGGTGTTCGTCAACGCCACGCTGGTGTCATAAAATCGTCGCATACTCAGGTTCACCATCGGGCGCGCCGTTCGTCCGTCGTCACCCAGGCCGACGTCCGGGCCGCAGGGGTTGTCCCTTTTGTGCATTCTGGCCGTGAGAGATCGTCGCCATGACCCAATTCGATTCCGACGCCGACCACGACGCGATGCTTGCGCGTCGTCTCCAAGATGACCTGATCGACAGCTACGACGAAGAGATCGAGATGGAGATCGACGACCTGCGTCTGCCGGGCCTGAACGATCTGAGCGCGCAAGCGCGCGACGACCGTCTGCACTATTTCCGCGAGTTGTTCCGTCTGCAAGGCGAACTCGTGAAGCTGCAGGACTGGGTGATTCGCAGCCGCCACCGTCTCGTGGTGATCTTCGAAGGCCGCGATGCCGCGGGCAAGGGGGGGGCGATCAAGCGCATCACCCAGCGGCTGAATCCTCGTGTGTGCCGGGTCGCCGCCCTACCCGCCCCGAACGACCGCGAGCGCACGCAGTGGTATTTCCAGCGTTACGTTCAGCATCTGCCGGCCGCGGGCGAGATCGTGCTGTTCGACCGTAGCTGGTACAACCGCGCGGGCGTCGAGCATGTGATGGGCTTTTGCACGCAGGACGAGTACGAGGAATTTTTTCGCTCGGTGCCGGAATTCGAGAAGATGCTGGTGCGCAGCGGCATTCAGATCGTCAAATACTGGTTCTCGATTTCGGACGAGGAGCAGGAAGCACGCTTTCTCGCACGGATTCAGGACCCGCTCAAGCAGTGGAAGCTCAGCCCGATGGATCTGGAAAGCCGTACACGTTGGGAAAAGTACACCGTCGCCAAGGAAGTGATGCTCGAACGCACGCACATTCCGGAAGCCCCCTGGTGGGTGGTGCAGGCCGACGACAAGAAGCGCGCCCGTCTGAACTGCATTCATCACCTGCTCCAGCAAGTGCCGTATCACGACGTGGAGCGCTCGAAGGTCGTGCTGCCCGAGCGTGCGCGCAGCGAGGACTACATGCGCCATCCGGTGCCGCCCGAGATCATCGTGCCGGAGATTTACTAAGACTGGCCGCATCTGGGGCGAGCCCCGCCGTTCGGAGCGCCGACATGCCAATGAAGACGGCCCTGGACGGCAACGCCGCCTCCGGGCCATGTGCATGGGCGCCGCCCCGGCGAGTCAGTGGGCGGGCACGGCGGCAAGATCGCCTGCATTTGCGTTTGCGTTTGCCTTTGCGTTTTCATTGGTGGTCCCACTCGCGATCGGCAGCCTGAGCGTGACGCGCAATCCGCCGCCCGGCGATTTGTCGAGGCGCACCGTCCCGCCCTGCCCCTCGACCAGACGCACGACGAGCGACAGACCGAGGCCACAATGCCCTTCGCCGCCACGCGACGCGTCGAGCCGCACGAAGGGGCGCATCGCCAGCGCCACCTGATCGTCGGGAATCCCCTTGCCGCAGTCGCTCACCTCGATGCATCCCAGTTCGCCGTCTCGCCATGTGGCCAGACGCACGGTCGGTTCGCCGTGTTCGAGCGCGTTATCGACGAGATTGGACATGACGCGATCGAGCAACGTGCGCGGCAGCAAGAAGCCGGAACCCGCGCGCAGATGGCTCACGAACAGCCCGCTGTCGTCCTGCGCTTCGGCACGCGCGGCATCGCCATCGGCCGGCGTCTGTTCGTCGGCCGGAAACTGCTCGCGCAGGAATTCGTCGACATTGACGAGCGGACTGGTGTCGGCTTCATCGCGCGCATACGCCAGAAACTGCTGGACGATGTGATCGATGGAGGCGATATCGCGCACGAAACCGTCGCGCGACGCCACGTCGTCGATCAGATCGGCGCGCAGCCGCAAGCGCGTGAGCGGCGATTTGAGATCGTGGGCAATCCCCGCGAGCATGATGGCCTGATTGTCCTGCGCCTCGGCAAGGCGTTTGGCCATGTCGTTGAATGCGTGCGTGAGGTCGCGCAGTTCGTGCGGCCCTTGCTCGGGCAGCAGCGCGGGGCGCCGGCCTCGACCGATGACCCGCGCCGCGTGCGCGAGCCGCGCGATGGGGCGCTGCATCTGCCACGCAACGAGCAACGCCAGCAGTACCGCGCCGATGAGAATGCCGAGCGTTTGGCGCACGAACGGAGGCATGGGCGGCAGGTCCAGAGCAATGACGATCCATTCGTCGTGTTGCGGGAGCAGCACCCAGATATTGCCGCGCTTGCGCTCGTTGACGATATGCAGCTGCGTGCCCTCAGGCAATCGCGAGAGCAGTTCCTGCCGCAAACGCCCCGCGCGTTCGTCGTCGGCCTCGCCGGCGAAGGTCGGCGTCTGGCGCAACGGCACGCGCCGCAGGCCATGCGGCGGAACGAGGCTGCCGGGAGCGACGGCGCGCTGGTCCACACTCTGAATGGCGACTAGCAGGCCGCGGGCGAAGCCGTCGACCTGCTGACGGGGACGCTGATAGAACACCAGCGCGCTCCACACGAGATGCATCACCAGCAAGACGGCAATGCCCAGCCATGCCATGCGCGCGAACAGCGTGTCGCGCAGCAACCAGCGAACGTTCACGCAGCAGACTCCCGCCAGCCGCGTACGGCCCGTTTGCTCGCGGATGCCGAGGTGGCGAGCGACATGCCATCGTCGTGTCCATCGCCCATGCCGCCGGAACCCTCGCGTGCGTCGGACGTCGCGCCTTCGGGCAGTTCGCCGCCCGGGACGAAGACGTAACCCTTGCCACGAACGGTCTGGATGTAGCGCGGCTCGGACGGATCGGCCTCGATGAGACGACGCAAGCGCCACACGGGCACGTCGAGACTGCGGTCGCGAAACGCAATGCCATCGCCGTAAAGCATGGCATGAAGCTTCACGCGCGGCAGTACCTGCATCGGATGCTGGGTGAACGCCTTGAGCATGGCGAACTCGGTATCGCGCAACGGCAGGCGCTCTCCCTCGCGCTGAAGCGTTCGCAGCGAGTAATCGAGTTCGAACGGACCGAAACGATACGGTGCCCGGGCATCCGGGGCGCTGGCGGCGATGGGGCCGCGACGGCGCAGCACGGCGTGAATCCGCGCGAGCAACTCTCGCGGATCGAACGGCTTGGCAAGATAGTCGTCGGCACCGAGTTCGAGACCCAGCGCGCGGTCGAGCGGACCGCCCCGCGCCGACAACATGATGACGGGAATATCCTCCCCCGCCGCGCGCAGGTCCTGCAACGCTCGCAGACCGTCCCGCTCGGGCATCATGATGTCGAGCAGAATGACGGACGGGCGTTCGAGTTCGAGCCGGCGCATCAGCGAAGCGCCGTTGTGAAGCACCGAGACCTGCATGCCATTGGCGTGCAGCAATTCGCGCAACAGGTCGCGAACGACCGGATCGTCATCGACCAGAAGAACATGCAGACTCATAAATAATTCTCGGTAAATTAAGTTTCGCGCGCGGCCGTCGCGCTTCGCGACAGCTTCACGGCCTCGTCCTGTGTCACGGACGGCGTCTGCGGCGTGCTGGAGAGCGCCCGCAACGCGTTGGAATATCGATCCGCCCCCGATGGCGCACGATGTGTGCCGACCGTCGACGCCGATCCCTGCCCCGGCAAGCGCCAGGCCCGATGTATCGCCGTCTCCGGTGAACCAATGGTGATGGCCATGCTTTGTGCTCCTCTGTGACGAGATACATCGCAGTTTGCGCGCCCGTCCAGTGCACCGTTGACCGAAGCATCCAACAGAATGACGCCTAATCCTTATTTCAGAAAGGATTGGTAAGGATGTTCGGGAGACGCCAGACGTCTCGCCGTCGTTCGAAACGCCAGAAATTCATGATTTCGTCGATATTAGGCGATATTGGGCGAAATTATAGCCAATTTAACGATATCGATCCGACGGCGACTTCGTGCCTCATGCCGCGAGACCGGCCCCGGCATACGCCGCACGCGCCGCAATCTTCACACTGTGCAGCCGTCGGTCTCGCCCCCTTCTCTTCGCCCTTCTTTGGCCTTTCCCTCACCAGGTCTTGTCGCTCAAGGCCTTACGCGATGCACTTCCTCGATATCCCGCTTCCTTGCGGCGTTTTCCGCTTCTCCACATTTCCCCCTACGGCTCGCGCCACGCCTGCCTTGCTTCTCGCGTCATCTCTGTTCACAAAGTGTCAACAACTGAAAACAGTTCGTTTGCGCACCTTTGTTTAGCATCGGGCCACGCTCTCTATTCCGCACGCCATCTTCCGGCGCGGTATCCGTACGCTCAATGATGCTTTTTTCTTCACTGTTCCGCACACGCCGTCGCAAGATCGCTGCGGTGACCGTCGCCCTGCTCATCGGCCTGGCCACCTGGTATTGGCCGCGCCCCAAACCGCCCGCGTTCCTCTTCGCCAAGGTGGTCCGCAACGATCTCGAAGACGCCGTGCTCGCCACCGGGGTCCTCCAACCCATCAAGCAGGTCGAAGTCGGCTCGCAGGCCAACGGCCAGCTTCGCTCGCTCAAGGTCGTACTCGGCGATACCGTCTCGAAAGGACAACTCCTCGCCGAAATCGATCCGACCTCCAGCGAAAACGACTTGCGTGAAGCCAACGCCGGACTCACCACGCTCGCGGCCGACAGGCGCGCCCGGTCGATTCGCCACGCGCAGGCGGATCGCGAACTCGCCCGCCAACGCCAATTGGCCCGCGATGATGCGACGTCGCCGCGCGATCTCGAGAAAGCCCGTACCGAAGCCGACGCACTCGCCGCCGAACTCGCATCGCTCGACTCGCAGATCGGTCAGCAAAAAGTCAAAGTCGACAAAGCGCGAACCCATCTTTCCTACACCCGGATCACCGCGCCGATTAGCGGCACGGTCACCGCGATCACCACGCAGGAAGGCCAAACGGTGACCGCGATCTATCAGATCCCCACCATCCTGAAAATCGCCGATCTCTCGATGATGACGATTCGCGCTCAGGTCTCGGAAGCCGACGTCGTGCGCATTCGCGCCGGTCAGCCGGTCTACTTCAATATTCTCGGTGCGCCGGAAAAGCGCTACGAAGGAAAGCTGCGCGTAATTCAGCCGTCTCCGGAGAAAATCAACAACGCCATCTTTTTCAATGCGCTTTTCGATGTGCCGAATCCGGACGGCGTGCTGCGCCCCGACATGACCGCGCAGGTGTCCATCGTCAGCGCGCATGTGTCGAACGTGCTTACGTTTCCCTCGGTCGCGCTCGGCGAAAAACGCGCCGACGGCCGCTATCGTGTACGCGTGCTCGACGCGAAAGGCAACGCTCACCCACGCTGGGTCAAGGTCGGACTCGACAACCGCCTCACGGCCCAGGCGCTCGACGGCCTGTCGGAGGGCGAGCGCGTCGTGACCGCCGATCCGGCCGACGCACCTCCGCCCGGCGCAAGCGACTCGGGAACGCTGCTGTGACGAACGCCGCCGCGCCCCTGCTGCGCCTGTCGGGCATCTCCCGGACCTTCGGTGAAGGCGTCGGCGCCGTCACCGTGCTGCGCGACGTCGAACTGGAAATCCGGCGCGGCGAGATGGTCGCGATCATGGGACCGTCCGGCTCCGGCAAGTCGACGCTGATGAACGTACTGGGCTGCCTCGACCGCGCCACCGGCGGGCGCTACGAAATCGACGGTCACGACGTCGCGTCGCTGTCCGACGACGCCCTCGCCAAACTTCGCCGCGAATACTTCGGCTTCATCTTTCAGCGCTATCACCTGATGGGGCATCTCACGGCGCAAGGGAACGTGGAAGTCCCGGCCGTGTACGCGGGCATGGCCCGTGCGCAGCGCTCGCCGCGCTCGGCCGCCTTGCTCGAACGGCTTGGCCTGGGCAAGCATCTGTCTCATCGCCCCGCGCAAATGTCGGGCGGCCAGCAGCAACGCGTGAGTATCGCCCGCGCGCTGATGAATGGCGGCGACATCATCCTCGCGGACGAGCCGACCGGTGCACTCGACAGCCACAGCGGGCTGGAAGTCATGCGTATCCTGCGCGAACTGCATGCGCGCGGACATACGATCATCCTCGTCACGCACGATCCCGGTGTCGCCGCCTGGGCGCAACGCGTCATCGAAATCGCAGACGGACGCGTCAGGTGGGATGGCGTCAACGAAACGCCGCGCGACGTCGATGCGCCCACACGGGGCGGCCCCGGCGATGCCTCGTCCTCGACCTCGACATCATCGGCGTCGCCGATCTCGTTCGCGTCGTCCCCGGCCTCGCCGTCCCCACCCGCGTCGCAACGTCACCGGCTCGCTCGCTGGATGAGCGGCTGGCCGACGTTCTCGGAGAGTCTCGCGATGGCATGGCACGCCCTGGCGTCGCATCGATTACGCACCGGCCTGACGATGCTCGGCATCATCATCGGCATCACGTCGGTGGTGTCGCTCTCGGCGATCGGCGAAGGCACGAAGCGCCGTGTGCTCGACGACATCGGCAACATCGCCCCGAACACGATCACGGTGCTGCGCGGCAGGGATTTCAACGACGACAAGGCCGCGGAAATCCGAACGCTGCTCCCACGCGATGCCATGCTGCTCGCCGCGCAACCGTACACGGACAGCGTGACGGCGCAAGTCGGCCCGCGCACCGTGCGCATGCGCTTCGGACGCCTCGACACCGACGCGCAAGTGCACGGCGAAGGCGCCGATTTCATGCGCGCGAACGGCCTGAAGCTTGCGCGGGGCCGAAGCTTCGACGAGAGCGAGATCGAGCGGCAGGCACAGGTCGCGCTGCTCGGCGAGAACACGCTCAGGAAGCTGATGCCCAACGGCGGCGATCCGGTCGGCAAGATCGTGCTGGCCGGATCGCTCCCGCTACGGGTCATCGGCGTGGTGCGGGACCGCTCGTCGATGTTCGTCAGCCGTTCGCTCAACGTATACGTGCCATGGACGACGGTCGCGAGCCGTCTTGCCGGTCAGCAGCATCTGGAATCGATCACGGTGCGCATTGTCGACGGGCATCCGCCCGCGGCCGCCGAAGCGGGGATCATTCGCGCACTCACGCGCGCGCATGGTCGCAAGGACTTTTTCACGTTCAACATGGACACGATCGTGAAGTCGATCTCGCGCACGAGCCAGATGCTGACGCTGTTGCTGTCATTCGTCGCGCTGATTTCGCTTGTGGTGGGCGGCATTGGCGTGATGAACATCATGCTGGTCTCGGTCACGGAACGCACCCGCGAGATCGGCATTCGACGCGCCATCGGCGCGCGACGTCAGGACATTCTCCGGCAGTTCCTCATCGAAGCGGTGCTCGTCTGTCTGATGGGCGGTGCCATAGGTGTCGCGCTGTCCTACGCCATCGGCTGGCTGGTGTCGACCTTCGTGCCGCAAGTCGCCGTGGTGTTCTCCGTCAACACGTTCGCCGCTGCGCTCGCCTGTGCCTGCACGATCGGCATGCTCAGCGGCTGGCTGCCCGCGCGCAGTGCCGCGCGGCTCGATCCGGTGGATGCACTGGCGCGTGAATGATTGCCCCCCGCCGTCCCGTGGCGCCCCCTCAGGCTCGGGATGGCTTTTATACCCCGCGCGCGATTCGGTGTCGCGCGCGGGGGTCTTTTTGATCGATTCGATGACGCATGACGCGCTTCATTTTCCGTTTCATTCCTCGTTTCATTCTTCACTGCACGTCTTCTTCACGCCGCGCGCGACGCGCCGCTCCGATCCCGCAATGGCACGTTCGTACGCTGAGCATGGCGGCCACGGCCCTTCTGCTTTCGGGATGCGCCCTCACACGTACGGACTATGAACGTCCGGCGCTTCCCCTCCCGGCGCAGTTTCGCGCGCCCATCGACGGGCAAGACACAACACGTAGCGCCGGCAGTCCGAGCCACGCCAGCGCCCCACAGGCGGCGACGTCGCACGATGCCAGTCTTCGGGCCGGTCTTCAGGCCGATCTTCAGCCGTGGTGGCGCGCCTTCGGCGAACCCCGGCTCGATACGCTCGTCGCTCAGGCACTCGCCGGCAGCCCCGCCCTCGCGCTCAAGGCGCTGCAAGCGGATCGCGACGCGCTACAAGCCGGGCTGAGCGCGGCCAATCGCTGGCCGCAGTTCGCCGGCAACGTCACCGCAGCCAAATCGCGCTCGCTCGATGGCGGAAAAGCGGCCCTCGCCTCCGATGGTCAGACACGCACGACGTCCGGCGCCAGTCTCGGCATCAGCTACGAAATCGATCTCTGGAACAAGCTCGCCGCGCAGCGCGATGCGGCCCACTGGCAGGCCGCCGCGAGCGCGTGGGACCGGCGCGCCGCCGCATTGTCGCTCTCGAGCCAGGTGGCGTCGCTCTACTGGCGCGTGGCCTACCTCAACGAGAACGTGCAAAGCGCGGCGGAAGATCTCGACGCCGCGAATCGTGTCGTGGCGCTGGTGGATGCACGTCACCGGGCAGGATCGGTGTCGGCGCTCGACCCGGTGCAGGCGCAGCAGGATCGCGATGCGCTCGCCGGCGCGCTGGCGCAATGGGAGCGGCTTCGGGACGTCGCACGGCATGCGCTCGCCAATGCGCTGGGGCGTCCCGCGCAAACACGCTTTGCGGAAAGCGAGTCGCTCGCGCCCGCCCGCTTGCCGGACGTCGCGCCAGGATTGCCGGCGTCGCTGCTCGCCCATCGTCCCGATCTGGCCGCCGCGGAGACCCGCGTGCGCGCCCGGCTGGCCGACGTCGACGCCGCACGCCTGTTCTATCCGTCTCTCACGCTCAACGGCACGGCCACGACCGGCAGCGATTCGCTCTCGCGTTTGCTCGCCAATCCGGTCGGTACGCTCGCGGCATCGATTGCCCTGCCGTTCCTGCAAGTCCAGACGGCACGCTTTACCACGGCGCTCGCTCGCAACGACTACGAACAATCCGTCATCGCCTTTCGCAGCACGCTTCTCACGGCGTTGACGGAAGTCGAAGACGCCCTCAGCGCGCGCGAACGAACGGCGTCGCAGTACGCCTCGCTCGCCAGCGCCGCCGCACTGGCGCAACGGGCCGCCGCCCTGTCCGGGGCACGCTATCGCGCCGGGGACATCGACCTGCAAACCTGGCTCGACGCCCAGCGGCTCGCGCGTCAGGCGCGTCGCAACGCCGCGCAGTCGCGGCTCGATCAGATCGATGCGACGCTCTCGCTCGTCAAGGCGCTGGGCGGCACACTGGGCCATGACGGCTGACGCCGTCGAAACGGCTCAGGCGATGCCGGACGAGGATCCCGGAGCGACGTTGGACGGCACCGCCGGTGTGACCGGCCCGGCTGGCGGGGTGGGCGTGAGCGTCGCCAGCAGCGCCGCCACGTCGGGATATTTCAGCCGGTATCCGAGTTCGCGCTTGAGCCGCGTGTTGGCCAGACGCCGCGACTCGGACATGAAGGACAGCAACGTCGGCTCCAGCACCCGCGCGGCCTCCTGCCGGCTCACGCGTGGGGGTCGCGGCAACCCGAAGGCCTGCGCGACATGGTCGAAGTACTCGCCCATGCGCCAGTCGGTGTCGTCGCTCGCGTGCACGATGCGCTGCGCCTTGCCGCGCCACATCGCGCGAATCAGGATCGCCGCGAGATCGTCGGCATGGATGTGGTTGGTGTACACGTCGTCCGAGGCCTGCAACGCGGGGGTGCCCCTTTGCAGCCGCGCCAGCGGCAAACGCTGCGCCGCGTAAATTCCCGGTATGCGCACGATCGAAGCCCGCCACCCCACACGGGCGCGCTCGGTTCGGCGCCACGACGCACGCGTGCCAAATGCCGCGACGGCGCCCGGCACTCTGGCACGCGCCGCACCGGCCTTGAGCAAACGACGCGGATTGCGCGCATGGAACGACGCACGTCCCAGGCTGCGCACCGTCCGCTCGGCATCGACCCGGCGCTGGCCGCGCGGTGAACGCGGCATCGGCGTGCGGGTCTCGTCCACATAGGCGCCTCCACAGTCGCCATAGACCCCGCTGGTGCTCGCATAGACGAGAACCCGGCGAGGTCCGCCCGCCAGTCGTGACAAGGCGGCATGCCCCCCCTCGGGTACAATATCGGGTTTCGACGGCCGGTTCAGCGCAGCGCGCAAACGGCGTGTCCGCCAGTCCTGCGTGCCACCGCCGGCGACGGCTGCGGGGGGCGCCAGATGCAACACCCGCGGGGCCAGACGGCCAATGCGATGCAGGCTCGCCGCGTCGTCCAGATTGGCGAGGACAGGCACCGCGCCCGCCGCACGCAAGACCGCATGACGAGCATCGCTGGAAGTCACGGCAAAGACGCGAAAGCGCTCGACGAGAGCCGGCAACGCACGCATGCCGACATCGCCGCAGCCCACGATCAACAGGCGCGGACGGCCGAAGGGTTTGGACGGTTTTTTCATTTTTCGGATTGTAGTATGGCTTACAACGTTACCCTCGTGCCGAGCGGGCGCGAGTTCCAGGTCGAAGACGGCGAGGCCGTACTCAGCGCCGCGTTGCGTCAAGGCATCGGCCTGCCCTACGGGTGCAAGAACGGCGGTTGCGGCTCATGCAAGGCCAGGCTGGTCGAGGGCACCGTCGAGCACGGCGCACACTCGAGCTCGGCACTTTCCAAGGACGAAGAAACGCGCGGGTTCGCCCTGCTCTGCTGCGCCCACACCCAGGGCGATCTCGTCATCGAGTCGCGCGAGGTCAAAGGCATCGGCGACATTCCGGTCAAACGCCTGCCGTGCCGTGTGAACGCACTGGAGCGCCGCGCCGACGACGTCATCGTGATGCGCCTTCAACTGCCCGCCAACGAGCGCTTCCAATATCTCGCCGGGCAATACATCGAATTCATCCTCAAGGACGGTCGCCGCCGCAGCTACTCCATGGCCACCGCGCCGCACGAAGAAGGTTTCCTCGAACTGCACCTGCGCCACATGCCCGGCGGCGTGTTTACCGATCATGTGTTCAACACGATGAAGGAGCGCGAAATCCTGCGCTTCGAGGGTCCGCTCGGCACGTTCTTCCTGCGTGAAGACTCCGAGAAGCCGATCGTGCTGCTCGCCTCGGGCACCGGCTTCGCACCGATCAAGGCCATCGTCGAACATGCCGTGCACAAGGGGCTTGAGCGTCCAATGACGCTTTATTGGGGCGCGCGTCAGCTCAAGGACATCTACATGCTCGATCTCGCGCAACGGTGGGCGCGCGAGATCCCGAACTTCAAGTTCGTGCCGGTACTCTCGGAAGCCGCGCCGGACGACCGCTGGGAAGGCCGCACGGGCTTCGTGCACCGCGCCGTGGCCGAAGACATTGCGGACATGTCGGGGTACGAGGTATATGCCTGCGGTGCGCCGGTGATGGTCGAGTCGGCTCGCCGCGATTTCATCGCCCACCATCAATTGCCGGAAGACGCGTTCTTCGCCGATGCCTTCACCACCGAAGCCGACAACCCCGGCGGCGGAGACTGACGGACAACGCCGCGAGACACGGCCGCAGGGGCGCACCATGCGCCGCGCCCGAAGGGCTTCGCGGCGCGAAGCGCGACGCCAACGACCGTGAGAGTCCCGCCACGTCGAAGGGACGTGCGAAAGATGCATGCAAACCACAGTCCGTGCATTCCCTTTGACAAGCGTCGCGTCACCGCCTTATGCTTGCCGACATGAACCTGATTGCCATCGCCTCGATCCGACGTCGCCGCACGCTGCCCCAACCGGGATGCCGCGCGGCACGCTATCGACTGCGATAACAACGCAAGTTCTCAAGCACAGCGAAGCCACGGGCACCCCCCGTGGCTTTTTTTATTTCCCGTCTCTTTTCCCTTCGCCCTCCGGAGACCGTCATGTCGCTTGCACCCTCGTCCGCCGCCGCGCCGTCCAACTCGCCCAAGGCCGCTCGCCACGCCAAGTTTGCCGAGTACCCCACGCAGGCGTTGCTGCCCATTACCACGCGTCCCGAACTCGTATTCACGCACGGCAAGGGCGGTTGGCTGTACGACCACGAAGGCAAGCGATACCTCGACTTCATCCAGGGCTGGGCCGTGAACAGCCTCGGCCACTGCCACCCGGTAATGCGCGACGCGCTCGCCACGCAGGGCGCGCTGCTGCTCAATCCGAGTCCGGCGTATTACAACCTGCCGATGATCGAACTGGCCGACCTGCTCACGAAGCTCTCCGGCCTGGGCAAGGTCTTCTTCGCCAACAGCGGCGCCGAGGCGAACGAGAGCGCCATCAAGCTCGCCCGCAAGTGGGGGCAACGGCATCCGAACGCCGCCGGCGGCGCACGCTACGAGATCATTACGTTCAACAACGCGTTCCACGGCCGCACGCTCGCCACGATGTCCGCGAGCGGCAAGCCCGGCTGGGACAGGATCTTCGCCCCTCAGGTGCCGGGCTTTCCGAAGGCCGAGCTCAACGACATCGCGTCGGTCGAAGCGCTGCTCGGCCCGGACACCGTCGCCGTCATGCTCGAACCGGTTCAGGGCGAAGCCGGCGTGGTCCCCGCCACCGACGCCTTCATGAAGGCGCTGCGCGAACTGACGAAGCAACGCGGGCTGCTCCTGATCGTCGACGAGGTGCAAACGGGCTGCGGGCGCACGGGCACGATGTTCTCGTATCAGCAAAACGACATCGTTCCGGACATCGTCACCCTCGGCAAAGGCATCGGCGGCGGCGTGCCGCTCGCCGCGATGCTCTGTGGCGACGAGTTCGCCGTCTTCCAGCCCGGCGATCAGGGCGGCACGTATAACGGCAATCCGCTGATGTGCGCGGTGGGCCTGGCCGTGATGCGCACGCTCAGCTCGCCCGGTTTCCTCGAATTCGTGCGTGCGCAAGCCGATTATCTGAGCGCCGGATTGCAGCATCTGTCCTCGCGCTACGGCGGGCAGGGCGAACGGGGCGCCGGTCTGCTGCGCGCGCTGCTGCTCGGGCGCGACATCGGGCCGCAACTGGTCGACGCAGCACGCGACATGGGACCGGACGGGCTGCTGCTCAACTCGGCACGCCCCAACCTGCTGCGCTTCATGCCGGCACTGAACGTGAGCCGCGAGGAAATCGATCAGATGCTGACGATGCTCGACACGTTGCTCGCCAGGCACGCCTGAGCGCCGGCGCTCGTCACGTCACGTCAGGCAAGTGGTAACGCATTGCCTACCTAACGTCCGCCGACGCTCGCCCGGATTGCACATGGCGAGCACGCCGGACATCTCAGAGGAGAATCCATCGATGAAAGACCTGAGTCAGGGACAGATCACATCCCCCGCCGACGCCATCGTCGAAATTTCGTCCGATCCGGCACGGCTCGACATCGGCTTCATCCATCACGCCCTGTCGACACAAACGCACTGGGCACAGGACATTCCACGCAATACCCTCATGCGCGCCATCAGTCACTCGCTGTGCTTCGGCGCGTATGCCACCCAGGTCGAAGGGGGACCGGCACGTCAGGTAGGTTTCGCCCGCGTGATCACCGATCACGCCACGTTCGCCTACCTGGCGGACGTGTTCGTCGAGCCGTCGATGCGCGGGCTCGGTATCGGCAAGCGGCTGTGCGAAGACGTGCTTGCCCATCCCGCCCTGCAAGGGCTGCGCCGTTTCCTGCTCGCCACCACCGATGCCACCGGCCTCTACGCGCGGTATGGCTTCGAGCCGCTCGGCCCCGTCAACAAGATGATGCAGATCCATCGGCCCGACATCTACACCGGCAAACAGGACACCCCATGAACCGCATGCCCGCCGACATTCATCTGCGCACCTTCGACGACTCGGACACCGACGCGGTGATCGCACTCTGGCGCGAAGCATTTCCGGAGTACAACCGCACGGACAAGCCGCATCGCGAACCGCGCCGCTCGATCGCCAACAAGGTCGCCATGCACGACGGTCTGTTCTTCGTCGCAGTGCGCGATCGCAAGGTCGTGGGCACGGTGATGGCCGGCTACGACGGTCATCGGGGTTGGGTTTATTCGCTCGCGGTAAGCTCGGCATTGCGCCGCCGCGGTGTGGCCAGCGCACTGCTGCGGCATGCAGAGGTGGCGCTGGCCGCGCGCGGCTGCCTCAAGCTCAATCTGCAAGTGCTCACGCAATCGCGCGGGGCGCTGGCTTTCTACCGCGCGCACGGTTATGCCGCCGATGACGTCGTGTGTCTCGGCAAGCGCTTGCCGGTCGCGTCGACGGCGGCGGCGGCGGCGCCGTAGTTGTCGCCCGTGCGGCACGCGAAGCCGCACGTCGCCGGTTCGTCAAAACGGCAAAGGGCGCCGGAAGTTGCCTCCGGCGCCCCCTGCCTGACGCTCTCCACCTCAACGCGCGATGGATCGGCGGACTTGCGTACGCCGGCCCTCGCCGCTCCCGGGCTCACTCCCCAAGATACGCGGCACGCACCTTCGGATCGTCGAGCATGTCTTTCGCATCGCCCGTCATGGTGACCAGCCCGCTGTCCATCACATAGCCACGGTGCGCGGCTTGCAGCGCCAGACGTGCGTTCTGCTCCACGAGCAGCACCGTCACCCCCTCTGCCGAGACGGTGCGCACCACTTCGAAAATCTTCTCGACCATGATCGGCGAGAGACCCATCGACGGCTCGTCGAGCAACAACAGCTTGGGCTGGCTCATCAGCGCACGCGCCATCGCAAGCATCTGCTGTTCGCCACCCGAGAGCGTGCCCGCGAGTTGATCCCTGCGCTCCTTCAGACGCGGAAAGATACCGAACATCTTGTCGACGTCCTGCTTGATGCCCGCGTTGTCGTTGCGCAGATACGCCCCCATCTGCATGTTCTCGAGAATGGTCATGCGCGTGAAGATGCCGCGGCCTTCCGGCACCATCGCCAGCCCCTGCTTGAGCAGATCGAACGCCTTCACACCGCGGATCGACTTGCCCAGATACTCGATGTCGCCCTCGGCCCACGGCAACAGGCCCGTGATGGCCTTCATGGTGGTCGTTTTGCCTGCACCGTTCGCACCGATGAGCGTCACCAGCTCACCCGGCTGAATGTTCAGGTCGATACCCTTGACCGCCTTGATCCCGCCGTAAGCGACTTTCAGGCCCTTGATCGTCAACATTGCGCTCATCAATGGCCTCCCGAACCCAGATACGCTTCAATCACCGCCGGATTCTTCTGGACGTCCTGCGGCAAACCTTCGGCAATCACCTTGCCGTAATCGAGCACCGTCATGCGGTTGCACAACCCCATCACCAGCTTCACGTCGTGCTCGATGAGCAGAATCGTGCGGCCGTCGCTGCGGATCTTGTCGAGCAGACCGCGCAGTTCGACCTTCTCCGTGGCGTTCATGCCGGCGGCCGGTTCGTCCAATGCGAGCAGCTTCGGGTCGGTGGCGAGGGCACGGGCAATCTCCAGACGCCGCTGGTGCCCGTACGAGAGGTTCGCCGCCGTGTAGTTGGCGTACTTCGCCACGCCCACGTACTCCAGCAACTCCATCGCGCGGTCACGGATGGCGCGCTCTTCGGCCTTCGCGCCGGGGTGGCGCACAATCGCGCCGATCACCCCCATCTTCGTACGCACGTGACGCCCCACCATCACGTTTTCGATGACGGTCATGCCGCCAAACAGACGAATGTTCTGAAAGGTGCGCGCAATGCCGGCCTTCGCCACTTCATGCACGGCGGTCGGCTTGTAGGCCGCGCCGTCGAGCCTGAATTCGCCGGAGTCCGGTGTGTAAAGGCCGGTAATCACGTTGAAGAACGTGGTCTTGCCCGCACCGTTCGGGCCGATCAGCCCGTAAATCTGCCCCGGCTCGATCTCCAGGCCCACATCGGTGAGGGCTTGCAGACCGCCGAAGCGCTTGTTCACGCCCTTGACGGACAGAAGAATTTGTTCGCTCATATTCAGGTCATCTCCCTCGGCTTACAGAGTCCGCTCTTCCGGACGCGGCGACGGCCACAGGCCGGCCGGACGGTACAGCATGATGAGAATCATGGCCAGACCGTACAGCAATTGCCGGATCACTTCGGGATCGACGATGACGGTGCCGAACAACTTCATCTGCAACGGGCCCATGGTCGAGCGCAGGATCTCGGGGAACGCCGAGAGCAGCACACCGCCCAGAATCACGCCCGGAATGTGGCCCATGCCGCCGAGCACCACCATCGAGAGCACGACGATCGACTCCCAGAAAGTGAACGACTCTGGCGAGACAAAGCCCTGGAACGCGGAGAACATGCCACCTGCCACACCACCGAACGACGCGCCCATGGCGAACGCGAGCAGCTTGATGTTGCGCGTGTTGATGCCCATCGCCTTGGCGGCGATTTCGTCTTCACGAATGGCAACCCATGCGCGCCCGATGCGCGAGTGCTGCAAGCGTACGCAGACGAACGCAATGAGCAACGCGAGGAACACGAACAGGTAGTAATACATGTACACCGAGCTGACCTTGAACCCGAAGAATTCGTGGGCCTTCGAAAAATCGAAGCCGAACAGGGAGGCTGGCTGGATGCCGGTGATCCCCTTCGGGCCGTTCGTGATATTGACCGGCCGATCGAGGTTGTTCATGAAGATGCGGATGATCTCGCCGAAGCCGAGCGTCACGATGGCCAGATAATCGCCGCGCAAGCGCAGCGTGGGCGCCCCGAGCAGGATGCCGAAGATCGCCGCGATCGCCGCACCGATCGGAATCGTGAACCAAACCGGCACGTGCAGCCCGGCGGGGAACAGATGCCCGATCCACTCGAACTGGGTCGTGAGATGCGGTGAACTGAGGAAAGCGGTGACGTACGCACCCACGGCATAGAACGCGATGTAACCCAGATCGAGCAGACCGGCGAAGCCCACCACGATGTTCAGGCCCAGCGCGAGCATGATATAGAGCAGCGCGAAATCCAGCACGCGCACCCAGTAGTTGCCCCCGGCATAGCCGACGAGCACGGGCGCGATGATAGCCGCGATGAGGAAGAACGCGAGACCGCGATACGCCTTGCGGGTCGCGGCGGCCGCGGAGATTTGCGTAGCGCCGTTGGCGGCAGGTACGGGTTGATTCATGATGTCGATCCTCCCGTTTTACGCACGATCGGCCACGCGCTCGCCAAGCAGACCGCTCGGACGGAACACCAGCACGACGATCAGCACGACGAAAGCGAATACGTCCTGATAGTTACTGCCGAACACGCCACCGGTCAGATCGCCGATGTACCCCGCGCCCAGCGCTTCGATAAGGCCCAGCAGCACGCCGCCGACCATGGCCCCTTGCAGGTTGCCGATACCGCCAAGCACGGCGGCGGTGAACGCCTTCATGCCGGGGATGAAACCCATGTAGAAGTGCGCGTTACCGTAGTTCGAGGCCATCATCACACCGGCGAGCGCGGCGAGGCCGCCGCCAAGGGCGAAGGTTGCGGAGATCACGAAGTTCGGGTTCACACCCATGAGACCGGCGACGTTGCGGTTTTCCGCCGTCGCCCGCATGGCGCGCCCCAGCTTGGTGCGGTTCACGAGTTGTGTCAGGCCGAACATGACCAGGAAGGCCACGACCACGATCACGATACCCGTGCCGTTGGTGACCGCGCCCGGATGGTCCCCGCGCGGCGGGATGACGTTCATCGCGTCGGTGGGCAACAGTTGCGGGAACGAGAGAGGGTTACGCGACCAGATCAGCATGGCGATCGTTTGCAGGAGCAGCGAGACGCCGATGGCCGTAATCAACGGCGCGAGCCGTGGTGCGTTACGCAGCGGCCGGTAGGCCACGCGCTCGATCACGAAGTTGGCGATCGCACACACGGGCATACACACGAGCGTGGCAATGGCCAGCATGAGCGCCGGGTTCATGTCCGGCGCGACTTTCAGAAGCAGATTGATGGTGGACAGCGCGACCATCGCGCCGATCATCATCACGTCGGCGTGGGCGAAGTTGATGATGCCCAGAATGCCGTAGACCATCGTATAGCCCAGTGCAATGATCGCGTAGACGCTGCCAAGCACGAGGCCGTTCAAGATTTGTTGGATAAAAATATCCATGAAGCAAACTCCTTGTCCCGGAAACGGGCTCTCGACACGCTAGCCAGATAGGCGCGCGAGGGGGTCGAGAGAACTGCGGGTTATGAGGCGTAATCCTGTGTCAGGAGGAGGGCCGTGCCCGTCATGCAGGCACGGCGTCTTTCCGCAGATATCGAGACGGCACCGTACGGGTAGGCAACGGTGCCGTTTCATGGCGCGAGCGCCCGGGAGTTACATCTTCACCACGTCGAGCACGCTCTTCTTCTTGTCCTTGTAGTTGTAGAGCGTAATCACCGGCTCCTTCATGTCGCCCTTGCTGTCGAAGGCGATGTGACCGATCACACCCTTGTAATCGGTCGCCGGCATGGCGGCCAGGATCTTGGCCGGATCGGCCGAGTTGGCGCGCTTCATGGCGTCGATGATCACGTTGACGGCGTCATACGTGAAGGGGGCGTAGATCTGGATCGGCTGGTTGTAACGGGCTTCGTAGCGCTTCGAGAAGTCGCCGCCGCCTTCCATCTTCGACAGCGCCATGCCCGCTTCCGAGCAGACGATGTTGTCGATGGCGTCGCCGGCGAGTTCGGCCACCTTGTCGGTACACACGCCGTCACCGGCCAGCACCTTGGCGCCAATACCCAGTTCCTTCGACTGCTTGGCGAACGGGCCACCGGTCGCGTCCATGCCGCCGTACATGATGATGTCCGGCTTCTCACCCTTGATCTTGGTCAGAATGGCGCGGAAGTCCGTCGCCTTGTCGTTGGTCGCGTCGTGCGAGAGCACCTTCAGGCCATTGGCCTTGGCGGTCTTCTCGAACTCGTCGGCCAGGCCCTTGCCGTACGCCGTCGCGTCGTCGACGATGGCCACCGATTTGGCATTGAGCGACTTGGTCGCGTAGTTGGCCAGCGCGGGACCCTGCTGCGCATCGGTCGCGACCACACGATAGGTCGTCTTGAAGCCCTGTTGGGTGTAGGCCGGATTGGTGGCCGACGGCGAGATCTGCACAATGCCCGCATCGCTATAGATCTTCGATGCCGGAATCGTCGTGCCCGAGTTCAGGTGACCCACCACGGCGACGACCTTCTCGTCGACGAGCTTCTGGGCAACCTGCGTTGCGGTCTTCGGATCGGCGGCGTCATCTTCGGCCACCAGTTCCAGCTTCACCGGCTTGCCGTCGATCGTCAGACCGGCCTTGTTGGCTTCTTCGATGGCGAGGCGTGCACCGTTTTCGTTATCTTTGCCCAAGTGAGCAATTTGGCCCGTCAGCGGTGCAACGTGACCAATCCTAATGACAACCGCATCGCCGCCCCCGCTGGCGGCAGTCGTCGCGGCAGGTGCAGAAGCCGCACCCGAGTCGGCCTGCTTTTCTTCTTTCTGGCCGCATGCCGCCAACAGCGTGACTGCGGCGACTACGGGCAGTACCTTCGCGAACTTGAGTTGCATGTGATTATCTCCTGATTGTCGGCGATTAAATAACGCCAATAACGCCAAATCGATGTTTCGTATGCGAAACGCGCGCATTGTAACTCCATTCTTTGCGGCTGCGACGCCCGCAGCCACAGGGTTTTCCATAATGGAGGCCTAAGGTTTTATACCGACTTGTGCAACCCTGTTTTTTCAAAAGCGCAACCCCGGATTTGTGAATGGTTTTACGCACCCGCTTGCTGCTGCGCGGGCGGCTTCATGGTGCAACCGATGCACCATTGATGGGCCTCGGTGCCATACCAAATTAGTAAGCAATTAGCATGCCCATTGTATTTTGAGCGTTTGCTCTAATTAAGCAGGCATATAAATAATTAAATTCCGGAAAACCAGACGGCCATTTCCTTTCTTAATTCCATATTCGTTGAATTGGGAATACCGTCATTCGGTTTTGGCTGACAAGACGTTAAAACCGCCGAAATCGGACACGCGGAAAAGTTGCGAATTATCGATCGTCAATGCGAAAAAGCCGCAAGGGTCTTTGAGGGACACGAAGCGAGCCTTTTTCCCGCAGACAGCGCGCATGCATCAGGTTGCCTGATGAAATCTGACGACGTGATTCCGCGCGGGGTCCGGTAAGGCGCGACAGCAGGAGAGATGTGCCGCGAACGCGGAACGGGAGGAGGCATAAAAAAACCGGGGCCGTCGATGACGGTACCCCGGTCGGTCGGCCGCGCGGCGTGACTGCCGGCCGGTGTCCTGCGGATGCGCGGACTTATCCTGCCGTGACTGGCGTAAGGCCCTTGGGCAGCGGAAACGCGATGTTCTCTTCCACGCCATCGAGCACCTTGACCTGGTTGACCCCCAATTCGCGCAGACGCGAGACGATCGACTGCGCCAGCACCTCGGGCGCGGACGCGCCGGCCGTCACGCCGATGCGACGCTTGCCGTCGAACCACGCCGGCTTGAGTTGATCCGGCGAGTCCACCATATAGGCGGGCACACCCATCTTTTCCGCGACTTCACGCAAACGGTTCGAGTTCGAACTGTTGGGGCTGCCGACCACCACCACCACATCGCACTGCGGCGCCATGAACTTCACGGCATCCTGACGGTTCTGCGTGGCGTAGCAGATGTCCTGCTTCTTCGGCTCCGTGATTTCGGGGAAACGCTTCTTGAGCGCGTTGATGACTTCGGCGGCGTCGTCGACGGACAGCGTCGTCTGCGTCACGTAGGCGAGCTTGCTTTCGTCCGCCACTTGTAGCGCCAGCACATCTTCGATCGTCTCGACGAGGAACATGCCCTCGCCCGATTGCCCCATCGTGCCTTCGACTTCCGGGTGCCCCTTGTGGCCGATCATGATGATCTCCAGGCCCTGGCCGCGCATTTTCGCGACCTCCACGTGAACCTTGGTCACGAGCGGACACGTGGCGTCGAAAATGCGCAGTCCGCGCGATTCGGCTTCGGCACGCACGGCTTGCGACACGCCGTGGGCGCTGAAAATCAGCGTGTTGCCCGGGGGCACGTCCGACAGTTCCTCGATGAAAATCGCGCCCTTCTTGCGCAGATTCTCGACGACATACACGTTGTGCACGATTTCGTGACGCACATAAATCGGCGCACCGTACATCGCAAGGGCGCGCTCGACGATCTCGATCGCGCGGTCGACACCCGCGCAAAAGCCGCGCGGCTGAGCCAACAGGATTTCCGCATCCGACAGCATCGGTGCTACGTCTTGGGTGGCGCTCATTTCGATTCCTACAGAATGCCGATAATCTGGACTTCGAACACGATCGGCTGGCCCGCCAGCGGGTGATTGAAGTCGAACAATGCCCAGCCGTCGCCCAGTTCGCGCAGGATGCCCGCATAGCGGCCACCGCTCGGCGCGTTGAACTCGACGAGATCGCCAACGCTATATTCTTCGCCGAAGTTGCTGTTCTCCTGCAACGTCTTCATCGAGACGCGTTGCAGCAGATCCGGATTGCGCGGGCCGAATGCCTGCTCCGGTGCCAGCTCGGTGCGGCGACGTTCCCCCACGGCCATGCCCAGCATTGCGTGTTCCAGCGTGGGCGCCATCTGGCCACCGCCCAGCTGCAGCGTCGCAGGCGTGCCTTCGAAAGTGTTGACAATATCCGCGCCGTCGGGCGCGCCGATCCGGTAGTGCAGCGTCAGATAGGAATTGTCTTGAACCACGGGGGTTGCAACAGAACTCATGGGGGTCTCACAGCAAGGTCAAGCTATTATTGTAAGCGACGACGCGTTGCGCGTCCGGCTCCCCATCGAAAGCAGCCCCGAATTTTCCCCTCGACGGCTCTTCTTCCGTGGCTTCCCGTTGTCTCTTGCTGTCCCCCGGGTGCTCCCCCCGGGGTTTCTCTATTAGTGACACCCGCGATCATGCGCGCAACCGTGTCCGCCTCCGGAGTCGTCATGTCCATCGCTCATTGGCCACCGGCCGAGCGCCCCCGCGAAAAAATGCTTGCCCACGGGCCCGGCGCCCTGTCGGATGCCGAGTTGCTCGCCATCCTGTTGCGAACCGGCTCGCACGGACGCAACGCCGTCGAACTCGGCCGCGAACTCCTGACCCACACCGGGTCCCTCGCCCGCCTGCTCGCCACCCCGTTCGAGACCTTGCGTCAATTCCCGGGGCTGGGGCAGGTCAAGGCCCTTCAGTTTCAGGCATCGCTGGAAATGGCGCGGCGCATGCTGCGTGAAGGCTTGCAATCGGGTTGCATGCTCGACTCGCCGGCCCGGGTTCGCGACTATCTTCGCCTCACGTTGCAGGACATGTCGCGCGAGCGCTTCGTCTGCCTGTTTCTCGATGCGGCGCACCGGCTCATCGGCACGCGGATCATGTTCGAGGGAACGCTCACCCAGACGTGCGCATACCCGAGGGAAATCGTCCGGGCTGCGCTCGACGTTCATGCAGCCGCCGTCATCGTCGCTCACAATCACCCCTCGGGGATCCCGGTGCCCAGCACGGCAGACCTGACGCTGACCCGCCAGTTGGGCGACGGGCTGGCGTTGCTGGACATTCGCCTGCTCGATCACTTCATTGTGGCCGGGGACACCATCCGCTCGCTCGCCGAGAGCGGCGAAATGTGACGGAGAGGGGATAGGGCGCACGCCACCGCACGCGGCGCCGCCGAATGTGACATCGAACAACACCGTGCACAGAAATTTGGCAGCCGGTTCGCATTCGAGCGCCGTTTACGCTATGATCCGTCCCTTCCCCGAATCTCCGACAGACGTGTTCCGCCAGGGACTTACGTCCTACATCGACTAAAGCGATTGATTTGTCTGGGATTTTTGTGGTATTATCGCGGTCTGTCTTTTCGACTCACCTTTTTTTACACAGAATTCTGGGTTAGGAGTGCTTCATGGCACGCGTATGTCAAGTGACCGGGAAAGCGCCGATGGTCGGCAACAACGTTTCCCACGCCAATAACAAAACCAAGCGCCGTTTCCTCCCGAACTTGCAAAATCGCCGGTTCTGGGTTGAGAGCGAAAACCGTTTTGTGCGCCTGCGCCTTTCGAACGCCGGCTTGCGCCTGATCGATAAGGTCGGTATCGATGCCGTTCTCGCGGACCTGCGTTCGCGTAACGCCATCTAAGTTTTAGGAGCTCATCATGGCAAAAGGCGCTCGCGACAAGATCAAGCTGGAATCGACCGCAGGCACGGGTCATTTCTACACGACCACCAAGAACAAGCGTACCCATCCGGAAAAGATGGAAATCAGCAAGTTCGATCCGGTGGCTCGTAAGCACGTGCCGTACAAAGAAACCAAGATCAAATAAGATCAACAGGTTTCATCGCGATAGCTTGCTATTGCGTTCGATACCCCGCCTTTGGCGGGGTATTTTCGTTTGGGCGTCCCGAAAACCGCAACCCTACGCTATGCGTAGTCACGCGAGGCACAATTTCTCCCGGGTGCGCACAGGGTCATGTGTCAGGCGCGTATTGACTCGCTATACTGGCTCATCTCCCATAACGAGGATCGCGCCACCGTTCTCGCGTCGATCCCAGACACCACACGTACCATGAATTTCGATGTCGTCATCGTCGGCAGCGGGCTCGCCGGTCAATCCGTCGCCCTGCATCTGGCCAATACCTGCCGCGTGGCGCTGGTCGCCAAGCGGCCCATGCCGGAAGGTGCGAGCGATTGGGCACAAGGCGGTATCGCCGCGGTGCTGGATTCGACCGACAGTGTCGACGAACACGTTGCCGATACCCTCGTGGCCGGCGCCGGCCTGTGTGACGAAGCGGCCACGCGATACATCGTGGAGCACAGCCGCGAAGCGATCGAATGGCTCATCGAGCAAGGCGTGCCCTTTACCCGCGACGCCGATGCCGAACTCGGCTTCCATCTCACGCGCGAAGGCGGCCACAGTCACCGCCGCATCATTCATGCGGCCGATGCGACCGGACATGCCGTCATCACCACGCTCACGGAGCGCGTGCGCAAACACCCGAACATCACGCTCTTCGAAAATCACTTTGCCGTCGATCTGATCACGTCCGATCGCGCCGATGCGGCGCCGACCGCCGGACGCCATTGCCAAGGCCTGTACCTTCAGGATCTGGGCACGGGAGAAGTGCACGCGCTCACCGCAAGGCATACCGTGCTGGCAACCGGCGGTGCCGGCAAGGTCTATCTCTACACGACGAACCCCGACACCGCCACGGGCGATGGCATCGCCATGGCCTGGCGCGTCGGGTGCCGGATCGCGAACATGGAGTTCATCCAGTTCCATCCGACCTGCCTTTACCATCCGTATGCAAAGTCGTTCCTGATTTCCGAGGCCGTTCGCGGCGAAGGCGGACGGCTCGTGCTGCCCGACGGCACCCGCTTCATGCTGCAGCACGATCCGCGCGCGGAATTGGCGCCGCGCGATATCGTCGCCCGTGCCATCGATTTCGAGATGAAAAAGCACGGCCTCGATTGCGTATATCTCGACATCAGCCATCAAAGCCCCGAGTTTCTGCGCGAGCACTTCCCCACGATCCTTGCGCGCTGCGCCGAACTGGGCATCGACATCACCAAGCAGCCGATTCCGGTCGTTCCCGCCGCACATTACACTTGCGGCGGGATTGTCACCGACATGCACGGCCGCACGGATCTGCCGGGACTCTATGCCGTAGGCGAAGCGACGTACACCGGCCTGCACGGCGCGAACCGTCTTGCCAGCAACTCGCTGCTCGAATGCATCGTGTTGGGCAAGGCCGCTGCCGAAGACATTCAGCGTAGCGACGCAACGCACGCCGTCGCCATCGACGTACCCGCATGGGATGAAAGTCGCGTCTCCGACGCCGACGAGGAAGTCGTCGTCGCTCACAATTGGGATGAATTGCGACGGATGATGTGGAACTACGTTGGGATCGTACGAACGACCAAACGCCTCGAACGCGCGCAGCATCGCATTGCCCTGCTGCGCGAGGAGATCGCCGAGTACTACGCGAACTTCCGCGTGAGCCGCGATCTGCTGGAACTGCGCAATCTGGTCGACGTTGCGTCGCTGATCGTGGATAGCGCGTTGTCGCGTCGTGAAAGTCGCGGCCTGCATTTCTCACGCGACTTTCCTGACACTTTGCCGAAGGCGCTGCCGACGGTACTGTCACCCGCACTGCCGGGCCGCAAGCGCTGACGGCCATCCATGAAAACACAAGGCCGCGGATGTTATCTCGCGGCCTTGTTCGTTCCGGCATGGCGTTGCTACGCTACGATGCTCATCCCACTGTCTCGACAATCCGCATCGAGAAATCCGTCGCACGCACGTCCTTGGTGAGGCCCCCGACCGAAATGCGGTCGACGCCCGTCTCCGCAATCGCACGCAACGTTTCGAGATTGATGCCGCCGGACGCTTCCAGCAGGGCACGGCCATCCGTCACGCGCGCGGCTTCACGCATCATTTCGAGCGAGAAGTTGTCGAGCAGGATCGACGTTGCGCCGCACTCCAGCGCCGTTTCAAGCTCTTCGAGCGACTCCACTTCGATCTGCACGGGCGCACCATCGGCCAGACGATCCGCATTTGCCAGCACCTGACGAATGCCGCCCGCCGCCGCGATGTGGTTCTCCTTGATGAGAATGCCGTCGTAGAGAGCGAGACGTTGATTCACGCCGCCGCCCACGCGCACCGCGAACTTCTGTGCGAGACGCAGCCCGGGCAGAGTCTTGCGCGTATCGAGCACGCGCGCCTTCGTTCCTTCAACGATATCCGCGTAACGGCGCACTGCCGTCGCCACACCGGAGAGCATCTGGAGGAAATTCATCGACGTGCGCTCGCCCGTGAGCAGCGCGCGCGCCGGCCCGTGAATGTCGCAGACCGCCGCGCCGGGTGTCATGCGCTCACCTTCGCGATAGTGCCACTGCACGCGCACCGACGCATCCACGCCCTGCATGCAGCGCTCAAACCAGCGCACGCCGCACAACACGGCCGACTCACGCACGATGACCCGTGCGTGCGCCATTTCCTCCGACGGCACGAGCAGTCCCGTGAGATCGCCACTGCCGATGTCTTCCGCCAAAGCGTCACGTACATTGCGCGTGAGCGCCGCTTCGAGCGGCTCGCCGAACGTGCTGAATTCCGGAGAGAGCGCCTCGGCAGTGCTCAACGTTTTCGATTGCGTCATCATGCGGGGCCCACACCGGCAAACAGCGCGCCGTCGCGCGCGAAGTCACCGCTGGCGCGCACGTTCTGCTTGCGCGCTTCGGCGAACGTCAACATACGATCGATACAGGTATGAGCACGACGACCGATCTCCGGATCGACGTGGATCTCATTGGCACCGGATTCGAGCACGTCGGCCAGATTCCGCAAGCTGTTCATCGCCATCCAAGGGCAATGCGCGCAGCTCTTGCACGTCGCACTGTTACCGGCCGTCGGCGCTTCGATGAAACGCTTGCCAGGTGCCGCGGCACGCATCTTGTGCAAAATGCCGTTGTCGGTCGCCACGATGAATTCGGTGGCATCCATGGTTTGCGCCGCCGCGATCATCTGCGACGTCGAACCCACGACGTCGGCCAGTTCGACCACCGCCGCAGGCGACTCCGGATGCACCAGCACCTTGGCGTTCGGATATTCGCGGCGCAGCAGTTCGAGTTCGGTCCCCTTGAACTCGTCGTGCACGAGGCACGCGCCCTGCCACAGCAACATGTCGGCGCCGGTCTGCTTCTGGACGTAGCTGCCCAGATGACGGTCGGGCGCCCACAGGATTTTCTTACCCTGCGCATGCAGATGCGCCACGATCTCGAGACCGATGGACGACGTCACCATCCAGTCTGCGCGCGCCTTTACGGCAGCACTCGTATTTGCATAGACGACCACCGTGCGATCGGGGTGCGCATCGCAAAATGCGGCGAACTCGTCGGCCGGGCAGCCCAGATCGAGCGAGCAGGTCGCGTCGAGATCGGGCATCAAAATGCGCTTTTCGGGACTGAGGATCTTCGAGGTCTCGCCCATGAAGCGCACGCCCGCGACGACAAGCGTCTTCGCCGGATGATTCCGGCCGAACCGCGCCATTTCCAGCGAATCCGCCACGCAGCCACCGGTCTCCTCGGCGAGATCCTGCAAGTCGGAATCAACGTAGTAATGGGCAACGAGCACGGCGTTCTGCTCGACGAGCAGCCGCTTGATCCTGGCCTTGAGCGCCGCGCGTTCCTCCTGCGACGGCGCATCCGGGACGCGCGCCCAGGCTTGGGCAACGCACGTGGCGCCGCTCGGTGCGGGGCGCTCGAATTCTACGGATTTGAGTGAGGCATTCATTTTTACGTGGCCCGTGGGATAGGCCGGGAATGACAAAACCCCGCCGTGGCGGGGTTTCGATTATGCGTCAAAAACAGATTTCTGGCTGACCCCGTTCACGCGTAGCGGCGCAGACGCGTCGCAAACTCCTGCAACGCGTGAATACCGCTCTGCTCGGCACGATGGCACCAGTTCTGCAACTGACCCAGCAACTGCTCACGCGAAGCGTTCGAGCGATCCCAAATACCGGCGAGTTCTCGGCGCAATTCGTAGTAAGTCTTCACAGCGTTGCTGTGCGCGAAAATCTCGCCCAGTTGCTGCTTCTGCGGCTCTTGCAGCGAGGCTTCGTCGTGATGCAGCCACTTGCGGGCACCGCGGAACAACTGATACTCGCCATGCTGACGCTTCTCCTTGAAGCGCGCCAGTTCCTCGCCATACGCACGCTTGAAGGTCTTGGCGTAACGCGCCATCACTTCATAGCGGTTCGAGAGCACGGCCTGCAGCGTATCGTCGTCGCAGGCGGCCTTCACCTTCGAGAGCTTCGGCGTCGGCGCGATCTTCTTCACCTTGGCCAGCCCCACGAAGGACAGCGTACGAATGTACAGCCAGCCGATGTCGAACTCGTACCACTTGTTCGACAGCTTGGCCGACGTGGCATACGTGTGGTGGTTGTTGTGCAGTTCTTCGCCGCCGATGATGATGCCCCAGGGCAGCAGGTTCGTCGATGCGTCGGCGCAATTGAAGTTGCGGTAGCCCCAGTAGTGGCCCAGACCGTTGACCACGCCGGCGGCCCAGAACGGAATCCATACCATCTGCACGGCCCACACGGTCAGGCCGATGGCCCCGAACAGCGCGATGTCGATAATCATCATCATGCTGATGCCGAGAATCGGAAAACGCTTGTAGACGTGGTTCTCGATCCAGTCGTTCGGCGTGCCGTGGCTGAATTTGCGCAGAGTTTCCTCGTTCTTCGCCTCGGCGCGATAGAGTTCGGCGCCTTCGGCCAGCACCTTCCACAGGCCACGCGTTTGCGGGCTGTGCGGATCTTCGGGCGTCTCGCACTTGGCGTGGTGCTTGCGGTGGATGGCGGCCCACTCGCTCGTAATCATGCCAGTGGTCATCCACAGCCACAGACGGAAGAAATGGGCGACGATCGGATGCACGTCGAGGGCGCGATGCGCCTGGCAACGGTGCAGATAGATGGTCACGGCGGCAATCGTCACATGGGTGACGGCCAATGTGAAGAAAAAGATCTTCCAGCCGCTCCAGTCGAGCAAGCCGGTCGAGAGAAATCCAAGGAGACTGTCCAGCAAAATATCACTCCAAACTAATCAATACGGTAGCCATCACGGCAAAGCACACGAGGTGCCGTGTCCTGTCTTGTCGGGCCGGGCGGCATAAGCGCCCGATGGGCGTCGGCCGTCGCGTCAGGTCTCGTTCTTGCGCTCGCTTGACGCTTGGATTCGCTGGAGTTCGGCAAGTTGCTGAATGCCGTGGCGATATGGGCGGAAAACGTGCCAGTGAACGTCTGGTTTTTTTGAGGTTTGGCACGCATTTTACCCGACCCGCCGTTGCCCGTGTGTCGCCTCGCAGCCACGCATTTTGTCGCAGGTCAACCCGGCGGCTTAGGGAAAAGCGTCTATCGGACGTCTTTACGGTGTCATTCGCCTGTGCAGACGTCGATTTCGGCGTCAATTCCCGAGATTCTTCCAATGAATCAGGAAGTTGGACGCTCCGAAACATCCTCGACCGGTTGGGCCGCCTGCGCAGGAACGCCGTCCGCCCAGTCGTTCAGGATACGTATTTCGCGCTGCGCATACGGAATTTCAATACCATGCTCACGAAAAGCGCGCCAAATCCGCAAATTGATGGTCGAGCGAATCGCGCCGCTGCCCTGCGCAGGGTCCTGCACCCAAAAGCCCATTTCCAGATCCATCCCATCGGCACCGAAATTGAGCAGCAATGCCGAGGGCGGCGGGTCCGTCAGTACGCGAGGGATGTCCTGTGCTGCCTTGAGCATCAGCGACATCGCCAGCTCGACATCCGCACTGTAGGCCACCTGGACATTCACTTTGGCCCGCCCGCGGGTTTGCGTGAACGAATGGTTCTGCACGACGTTCGTGACGAGTTGCTCGTTCGGCACCAGCGCCTCGACACCGTCCAGCCCGCGCACGACCGAATACCGTGTGTTGATTTGCGAAACGGTGCCGTGATACGTCGACACCGTGATCAGGTCGCCGATCCGCACGGAGCGATCGAGCAGGATGATGAAACCCGAGACGAGATTCGAGGCGATCTTCTGCAAGCCGAACCCCAGCCCCACGCCAAGCGCCCCGCCGAACACGCCGAGCACCGTGATGTCGATGCCGACGAACGACAGCGTGGCGAGAACGGCGACCAGCGTCAGCAAACCCTTGACGACTCGCGACAGCACCACTTTCAGGTTGCCGTCGAGCGTGGTCGTGCGCATGATGCGGTCTTCGATCAGCGAACCGACCCACATCGCCAGCACCAGCGTCACGCCGATCCACAGCAGTCCCGACAGGATCGAGAGCAACGTCAGATGGCTCGTGCCCACGGCAAATTTGACGCTGGCGAGCCATTTGAGAATGTCGTCGTGAACGCCGAGCACGTAGGCCAGCATCGAGACCCAGGCGAGCGTCGTGAACACGCGCTCGAACACCTTCAGCAGGCCCGACGCGTGCGGCGAGGCGGCAAACAGCCGGCGCGCGAAGTAGAACGCGAGATAAATGAGCGCCGTGCCGAACAGGGGCACCTCCGCGAGCATCAGCAGCGAGACGTGCGTGTACTCCTGAAGCACCACGCGCGTGAGCGCTACGCACATCCAGCCGAACATCGGGAAAAACGCGCGACGCAGGCTCGACGAGCCCGCCCGGCGCGCCGGCGCCACGCGTTCGAAGTGGCGCTCGAGCCGGCCGATCATCCAGCGGCGCAGCACCAGCGCGACGGCGAGCGCCCCCACGAGCGCGACGATCTGCCAGACGATCTGCGCATCGCCGAAGTCGCGCACGACGTCCCGCACCAACCTCGCGAAAGCCGGACTTTCCTGCATCGCCATATCCCTTCTATCTCTTATTGTTGATTGCCGATACTCGTTGAGGCGACACCTTACACCCTTACGCCTGCGGCAACGCCTCGGTGACGCTCGCCGTCTTCAAAGCCGCACGACGCTCGAACACAGCGGCAAAGAAGCCGTCGGTCGCATTGCGGTTCGGCAGCAATTCGAGGTACTTGCCCGTGTCGAGTCCGATTTTCTGAGACGCGAGCAATTCGTTGGCCGGCAGCAGCACGAAGTCCGGATGCGCCGCCGCGAATGCCTCGGCAATCGCGCCGTTCTCCTCGGTCAACAGACTGCACGTCGCGTACACGAGACGCCCGCCCGGCTTCACCAGACGCGCCGCGCTCGCCAGGATCGACGTCTGCTTCTGCGTGAGTTCCGCCACCGACTGCGGCGACTGACGCCACTTCAGATCCGGGTTGCGACGCAGCGTACCGAGCCCGCTGCATGGCGCGTCGACCAGCACACGGTCGATCTTGCCCGCGAGACGCTTGATCTTGCTGTCGTTCTCGCTGTCGATCATCACCGGATAGACGTTGGACAGTCCGCTACGCGCCAGACGCGGTTTGAGCTTCGCCAGCCGCTTTTCCGAGACGTCGAAGGCGTACAGCCGACCGGTCGAGCGCATCTGTGCGCCGATGGCGAGTGTCTTGCCGCCGGCACCGGCGCAGAAATCGACGATCATCTCGCCACGGCGCGGCGCCACCAGTTGGCACAGCAACTGGCTGCCCTCGTCCTGCACTTCGATGGCGCCCGACATGAACAACGGGTGCTTCTGCAACGCCGGTTTGCCCGACAGGCGAATGCCGTTGGGGGCAAGCGGCGTCGGCTCGGCAGAGAACCCGTCCTCACGCAGCTTCGCGAGCACATCGTCGCGATTTGCCTTGATGAGGTTGACGCGGCAATCGAGCGGCGCGGGCTGGTTCAGCGCGGCCGCAAGCGATTCGAGTTCGGTCGCGTCGAAACGGCCGGCCAGCCGGTCATACAACCATTCCGGCAAGTTAGTGCGCACTCGCGGCGAAAGGCTGGCCGGATCGATCTGCCCCACGTGTTCGAGCCAGGCGGCTTCCTCGGGCGTGGCGACCAGTTCCACCGATGCGATGCCGCGGGTGAAGGCGAGACCGAGCAACGCCAGACGGCGCTCCTGCGAACCCGTGCCGCTCACGGCATGCTGACCGAACTCGAGCTTGCGGCGCAGGATGGCGAATACCGTCTCGGCCAGCACACCGCGCTCGCGGTGGCCCAGCTTGTCGTTGGCGCGGAAGTATGTGCTCACGAGCGTGTCGGCCGGGCCGGTGAACGTCAGCACACTGCCCAGCAGCCGCTGCGTATGTTCGAAAAGCGCGGGCGGCAGCCGCTCGCCGCGCATGCCGGTGCCGCCCACGACGGGCGGCGCATCCTGACGACGCTCGTTGCGTGAACGGTCGTAGCGGTCGGGGCGAACGTAACCCCGCTCATTGCCGCCGCTGTTGCCGCTGCCCTTGACGGGGCGACGGGCATCGGAGGGACGGCCGCCGGAGCGGTTGACAGATTGATTGGCGCCATCGCGGCGCTGGGTCGGGCGGGTGCTCATGCGTCCTCACCAAAAAGCCATTGCGAATCTTGCGGATCGACCGTGCCGTCGGCGCGCGGCGCGAGCGTCACGCGGCTGCCGGCCACGATCAGACGGTCCTCCACGAACCAGCGCACGGCACGCGGATAAATGACATGTTCGAGCGGCAGAATGCGCTCGGCCAGTGTCTCGGGCGTGTCGCCGTCACGCACGGCGATGGCCGTTTGCACCACGTACGGGCCATGATCGAGTTCCGCGGTCACGAAATGCACGGTCGCGCCGACGATCTTGCAACCGGCCTCCAGTGCGCGGGCGTGCGTCTGCAATCCGGGGAATGCAGGCAACAGCGACGGGTGGATGTTGATGAGCCGCCCTGCGTAGCGCTCGGTGAATTCCGGCGTGAGAATGCGCATGAATCCGGCGAGCACGACGAGATCGGGGCGATGGCGATCGATCTCGGCGGCGAGTTCGGCGTCGAAAACCTCGCGGGTCTTGCCACGGCTGGGAACGACAGCGGTGGGAATGCCGTTTTCCCGTGCAAATGCCAGGCCTTCGGCCTCGGGACGATTGGCGACGACGGCGGCCACGCGGGCCGGCCAGCCTTCTGCGGTACAGGCCCGGACGATGGCCTGCATGTTGCTGCCTCGTCCGGAAATCAGGATGACAATGTTCTTCATCGCCGGATTTTATCATTGGCGCGGCGCACCAGACAGCGCGATCCGCGCCGCGATGGCCCCGAAGCGTTTATAATTCAACGTTCTGCGGCGCCGCAATGTCGGATCGGCCGTCCTGCGCCGTCCGGGCCCCGTCCCGCCGCCACAGGCCGCCGGGCCTTCCCAGCCCCGCCGCGCGGTTCATCCAACACTCAACGTCCTGTACTGACGCTTCCTTATCGTGCGAGTCTTCCGGGGTCTACCCAACGCGCAAAGCAAAGCGCCCTGCGTGCTGACGATCGGCAATTTCGACGGCGTGCATCTGGGCCACCAGGCACTGCTCGCACGCGTGCGCGCGGCGGCGGCTGCGCGCAGCTTGCCCGTGTGCGTGATGACGTTCGAGCCGCATCCCCGCGAATATTTCACGCCCGAGCGCGCGCCCGCGCGCATCTCCAATCTGCGCGACAAGTTCGAGGCGCTGCGCGCGCATGGCGTCGACCGTCTGGTGGTGGAGCACTTCAATGCCCACTTCGCCGGTCAGTCGCCCGAGGACTTCGTGCGCAACATCATCGTGGACGGTCTGCATACGCGCTGGCTGCTCGTGGGCGACGACTTCCGCTTCGGCGCGAAACGCGCGGGCGACATCGATTATCTGCGCGACGCCGGCCGCCGCTTCGACTTCGTCGTCGAACAGATGCCGACCATCGCGCACGACGGCGTGCGCATTTCCAGCTCGGAGGTGCGTGCAGCGCTTGCCGACGGCAATTTCGAGCGCGCCCACGCGCTGCTCGGCCGTCCGTACGCCATCACCGGTCACGTCGTGCATGGCATGAAGCTCGGCCGCAAGCTCGGCTTCCCCACGCTCAATCTGCGCATCGCCCACAAGCACCCTGCCCTCACGGGAATATTCGTCGTGCAGGTGCACGGCCTGGCGGACAAACCGCTGCCGGCTGTGGCAAGCCTGGGCTTGCGCCCGACCGTCGACGACTCCGGTCGCGTGCTGCTCGAAGTGCATCTGCTCGACTTCACAGGCGATTGCTACGGCAAACTCGTGCGCGTGGAATTCCTGCAGAAACTGCGCGACGAAGCGAAATTCGACGGACTGGCCGAACTCGAAGCCGCCATCGCGCAGGACACGCGCGAGGCACGCGCCTATTTCGCCCATGCGCTCGACGCCAACGGCCCGAGCGCACGACGCGATTTCGCCACGTCGGCCACCGACCGAATTAGTTGATCTTCGCCCGCGTGCGCCGGCGCTCAGCGCCTCGCGCGCGGCCCGCCGCCGTCTTCGGCACCTGCCCGGGCGTCGCACCTCAGGCCCGCAAGGCCTCGTCGACACCCGTGGCATGAGCGCCCCACACCCGACATCCAAAATTCGAAGCGTTGCACCATGAGCGAAAAGAAAGCCCCGAGCAAATATCCCGTCAACCTGCTGGACACGCCGTTCCCGATGCGGGGCGACCTGCCCAAGCGCGAACCGTTGTGGGTCAAACAATGGCAGGACAAGAATATCTACGACAAGATCCGCCGTGCCAGCAAGGGCCGGCCGAAGTTCATCCTGCATGACGGCCCGCCGTATGCCAACGGTGACATCCACATCGGACACGCGGTCAACAAGATCCTCAAGGACATGATCGTCAAGGCGCGCAGTCTCGCGGGCTTCGACGCCGCCTATGTGCCGGGCTGGGACTGCCACGGCATGCCCATCGAAATCCAGATCGAAAAGCAGTTCGGCAAGCACCTGCCGGTGCGCGAAGTGCAGGAAAAGGCGCGCGCCTACGCGGCCGTCCAGATCGAGCGCCAGAAGGCCGACTTCGAGCGTCTGGGCGTGCTCGGCGACTGGGACAATCCGTACAAGACCATGAACTTCTCGAACGAAGCGGACGAGCTTCGTGCGCTCGCGAAGATTCTGGAGAACGGCTACGTGTACCGGGGCCTGAAGCCGGTGAACTGGTGCTTCGACTGTGGTTCGGCACTGGCAGAAGCGGAAGTCGAGTACAAGGACAAGACCGATCTGGCCATCGACGTGGGCTTCGCCTTCGCCGAACCGGACAAGGTCGCGAGGGCGTTCGGTCTGCCGAAGCTGCCGCGTGAAGACGGCTACATCGTGATCTGGACGACCACGCCGTGGACGATCCCCTCGAACCAGGCGCTCAACGTGCACCCGGAAGTCGAGTACGCACTCGTGTCGACCGAGCGCGGGCTGCTGATCCTCGCGACCGATCGCGTCGAGGAATGCCTGAAGACGTATGGCCTGCACGGGGAAATCGTCGCCCGCACGAAGGGCGAAGCGCTCTCGCTGATCCGCTTCCGTCATCCGCTCGCGAGCGCCGACGCCGGTTACGATCGCACCTCGCCGGTCTACCTCGGCGACTACGTCACGACCGATACCGGCACCGGTATCGTCCACTCGGCGCCGGCCTACGGCGTGGAGGACTTCGTGTCGTGCAAGGCGCACGACATGCCGGACTCGGAAATCCGCATGCCGGTGCTCGGCGACGGCCGCTACCAGGACAGTCTGCCGCTTTTCGGCGGCCAGTCGATCTGGGACGCCAATGCGCAGATCGTCGAAGCGCTGCGCGAAGCCGGCTCGCTGTTCCATTCGTTCAAGTACACGCACAGCTACATGCACTGCTGGCGCCACAAGTCGCCGATCATCTATCGCGCGACGAATCAGTGGTTTGCCGGCATGGACATGAAGCCGGCCGATGGTGCGCCGGGCCACGGCCGGACGCTGCGCGAAATCGCGCTCGCCGGCATCGAAGCCACGGAATTCTTCCCGTCGTGGGGCAAGCAGCGCCTGCATAACATGATCGCGCACCGCCCGGACTGGACGCTCTCCCGTCAGCGTCAATGGGGCGTGCCGATGGCCTTCTTCGTCCACAAGGAAACCGGCGCACTGCACCCGCGTACGCCCGAACTGCTCGAAGCCGTGGCCAAGCGCGTGGAGCTCGAAGGCATCGAAGCCTGGCAGACGCTCGACCCGGTCGAACTGCTTGGCGACGAAGCGAAGGATTACGTGAAGAACCGCGACACGCTCGACGTCTGGTTCGACTCGGGCACGACGCACTGGCACGTGCTGCGCGGCTCGCATGCGCATGAGCTGGGCTTCCCGGCCGACCTGTATCTGGAAGGCTCGGATCAGCATCGTGGCTGGTTCCACTCGTCGCTGCTGACCGCGTCGATGCTCGATGGCCGCCCACCCTACAAGGCGCTGCTCACGCACGGCTTCACCGTCGACGGTCAGGGCCGCAAGATGTCGAAGTCGATCGGCAACACCATCGTGCCGCAGGAAGTCGCGGGCAAGCTGGGCGCCGAAATCATCCGCCTGTGGGTGGCCTCGACCGACTACTCTGGCGAGTTGTCGATCTCGGACGAAATCCTCAAGCGCGTGGTCGAAAGCTACCGCCGTATCCGCAACACGCTGCGCTTCCTGCTCGCGAACCTGGCCGATTACGACCACGCGAAGCACGCCATGCCGGCCGACCAGTGGCTCGAAATCGACCGCTACGCCGTGGCGCTGGCGCAGTCGCTGCAAACCGAAGTACTCGGCCACTACGACCGTTACGAGTTCCACCCGGTCGTGTCCAAGCTCCAGACGTTCTGCTCCGAAGACCTCGGCGGCTTCTATCTCGACATCCTGAAGGACCGTCTATACACGAGCGCGCCGGACGCCCCGGCACGCCGCGCCGCCCAGAACGCGCTGTATCACATCACGCACGGCCTGTTGAAGGTGATGGCCCCGTTCCTTTCGTTCACGGCAGAGGAAGCGTGGCAGGTGTTCCAGCCGGGCAACGACACGATCTTCACCGAGACGTACTACGCTTACCCGGAAGTGGCGCAAGGCACGCGTCTGCTCGAGAAATGGCATCTGCTGCGCACGGTGCGCGGCGACGTCACGAAGGCGCTCGAAGAAGCGCGTGCCGCCGAACAGATCGGTTCGTCGCTGCAGGCGGAAGTCGACGTTCGCGTCTCGGGCCGCAAGTACGACGTACTCGCGAGCCTTGGCGACGATCTGCGCTTCGTGTTGATCACCTCGGCCGCCAAGGTGACGCAAGTCGCGACGGAAGCCGAAGAAGGCGTGGTGGTCACGCCATCGACGCATCAGAAATGCGAGCGCTGCTGGCACTATCGTGAAGACGTGGGCGCGGACGCTGCTCACCCGACCCTTTGCGGACGCTGCGTGTCGAATCTGTTCGGCAGCGGCGAACACCGGAGCGCGGCATAATGGCAAGCAAAGCAGGCGCGCGAACGGGCGCAAAGCGCAGTGCGGGAGGCGCAGCGCGCAGCGGCGGCACCTTCGGGCTGGCGCCGTGGCTGGGGATCGCGGTCATCGCGATCCTGCTCGATCAGGTGACCAAGCTCACGATTCTGAAGACGTTCCAGTACGGCGAATTCCGCCCGCTGACCTCGTTCTTCAATCTGGTGCTGGTGTACAACAAGGGCGCGGCGTTCAGCTTTCTGGCGGCCGCCGGGGGCTGGCAGCGCTGGTTCTTCACATTGCTCGGTGTCGTGGCGGCGGCGGTCATCATCCTGCTGCTCAAGCGCCATAACGGCCAGAAGATGTTTTGCCTGTCGCTGTCGCTGATTCTCGGTGGCGCATTGGGCAACGTGATCGACCGCGTCATCTACGGCCACGTGATCGACTTTCTGGACTTTCACGTCGGCGGCTGGCACTGGCCGGCGTTCAACGTGGCCGACTCGGCCATTTGCGTCGGCGCAGTACTGCTGGTGATCGACGAGTTGCGACGCGTGCGGCGCGGAAAGTAGCGCGTACGGCACCGCAGCGCGATCTGCGGCACGATTCGCCCACGAGACGAAACGCGTGCGGCGAATCGACGAAAGGCATCAAACACCGTCGCGGCGCCCTGGAGGCGCCGCGCGGCACTTTGAGGAGGCATTTCCTTATGGAACGCGGTGAACTGGCTGGCAAGACCATCGTCCTCGGCCTGACGGGCGGCATCGCCTGCTACAAGTCGGCCGAACTCACGCGGCTGCTCATCAAGGCCGGCGCGACGGTGCAGGTCGTCATGACCGAGGCCGCCACGCAATTCATCACGCCGCTCACGATGCAGGCGCTCTCGGGCCGCCCCGTCTTTACAAGTCAGTGGGACAGCCGCATCGACAACAACATGGCGCACATCGACCTCTCACGTGAGGCCGATGCGATCCTCATCGCCCCGGCCTCCACCGACTTTCTCGCCAAGCTCGCGCACGGCATGGCCGACGATCTGCTTTGCACACTGTGCGTGGCGCGCGACTGTCCGCTGCTCGTCGCGCCCGCCATGAACCGCCAGATGTGGGCAAATCCGGCCACGCAACGCAATGCTGCGACGCTGCGCGGCGATGGCGTCACGATTCTCGGCCCCGGCAGCGGCGATCAGGCATGCGGCGAAATCGGCGACGGGCGCATGCTCGAACCCGAGGACCTGTACGAAGCGCTCGCAGGCTTCTTCCAACCGAAGCGTCTGGCCGGACGCCGCGTGCTGATTACCGCCGGCCCCACGTTCGAGCCCATCGATCCGGTGCGCGGCCTGACCAATCTGTCGAGCGGCAAGATGGGCTTCGCCCTCGCGCGCGCCGCCGCCCAGGCAGGCGCCGACGTGCATCTCGTGGCAGGGCCGACATCGCTCGCCACGCCTTATGGCGTCACGCGCAGCAACGTGCAGACGGCACAGCAGATGTTCGACGCCGTGATGGCCGACGTCGCCCGCAACGACATCTTCATCGCCGTGGCGGCGGTAGCCGACTGGCGGGTGAAGGACGTTGCGCAAGACAAGATCAAGAAGACAGGCGTCGCCGACGTGCCGACGCTCGAATTCGTTCAGAACCCGGACATTCTCGCAGCCGTGGCGCAGTTGCCGAAGCCGCCTTATTGCGTGGGCTTCGCGGCCGAGTCGGGCGATCTGGAAAAACATGGCGCACAGAAGCGTCAACGCAAGCAGGTGCCGCTGCTCGTGGGCAACCTCGGGCCGGCCACGTTCGGCCGGGACGATAACGAAATCATCCTGTTCGACGAGACGGGTCAGAAGCGACTGCCGCGCGCCGACAAACAGTCGCTCGCGCGCAGCCTCATGATCGAAATCGCCGCGCGCCTGCCTCCGCGCGCGCCGGCCTGATCGCGCCCCTCAATGCCATCCAACGCCGTCCAATGCCGTCAGTACCGCGGCCCTCGGGCCGATGCATTCGAAAAACATTCAAATGACGCAACTTCCCCCCTCCGCGCGGCCCGACGTGAGTGTCTACGGGACACTGAGCATGCTTGCCGCGATCATGTTCTTCGGCTTCATGACGATCGGCATGCCGCTGCCCGTGCTGCCGGTATATGTCCATGAAACGCTGGGTTTCGGCTCGTTCGTTGTGGGGGTGACGATCGGCATTCAATCCGTGGTCACGCTGTTGCTGCGCTCGTACGCAGGCCGCACCGTGGACACGCGCGGCCCGCGCAACGCGGTGCTCACTGGATTGTGCGGCTGCGCGGCTGCCGGTGTGCTGTACCTTGTCGCCTCGATCATGCCGACGCCGCCGCTCGCGCTGGGCGTGCTGCTCGCGGGACGCGTCGTGCTCGGCTTCGGCGAAAGCCTGTTGCTCACGGGCGGCATGTCCTGGGGCATCGGACTGCTCGGTGCGGCGCATGCGAGCAAGGCGATTTCGTGGCAAGGCGTGTCGATGTACACCGCTCTCGCGGTCGGCGCGCCGTTCGGCGCCTACCTGTTGCAAACCACAGGCTTCACAGTCGTTTCGCTCGTCAACATCGGGTTGCCCAGTATCGCATTCGCCATCGCCCTGCGCCTTCCGGCCGCAACGCCGGTCGGCGGCACGCGCCTGCCGTTCTTCAAGGTGGTCGGCCTGGTTTGGCGTCCCGGACTTGCAATGACGCTCGGCAGCATCGGTTACGCTGTGATCGCCGCGTTCATCACGCTGTTCTACGCCAGCCACGGCTGGCCGGGCGCGGCGTTCGCGCTCACGCTCTACAGCGGTACGTTCATTGCGATGCGCGTGCTGTTCTCGCACGCAGTGGACCGTTTCGGCGGACGCCGCGTCGCCATGTGCTCGCTGCTCTTCAGCGCCATCGGCCAGTTCCTGCTATGGGGCGCGGTGAACCCGCATATGGCGCTGGCCGGCGCGGGCCTCACGGGCGTGGGCTTCTCGCTGGTATTCCCGGCGCTTGGCGTGGAAGCGCTGCGTCAGGTGCCGCCGCAAAACCGCGGCGCGGCGCTCGCGGCATACTCAGCGTTCTTCGATCTGGCGCTCGGCCTGATCGGTCCGATGGCCGGACTCGTCGCGAACTTCTTCGGCTACGCATCGATTTTCCTTTGCGGCGCCCTCGGCGGCGTCGTGGCGATTCTGATGATTGCGCGCCTGCCGCACGCAGGTCCGGGCGCAGCGCCGGGGGATTCGTCCGCCGGCAGCGGCCATTGAACGATATGACGTCGTGTCGATGCCCCTGAGCCGAAACACTGGCCCCGGCATTCGACAAGGAGTGTGAAACGCATGGTGCAGCCTACGCAACGAATCAAACTGTCGATTCTCGATCAGACGCCTGTCATCCACGGCCACAGCGTTGCAGACGCCATCGCCGCGACCGTCGAATTGGCGCAAGCCGCCGACGATCTCGGCTACACACGCTACTGGTGTGCGGAGCACCACGGGTTGCGCGGCGTGGCCAACCCCGCGCCGGAAGTCATGATCGCCCGTCTGGCGAGCGTGACGAAGCGTCTGCGGGTCGGCTCGGGCGGCGTCATGCTGCCCTACTACAGCCCGTTCAAACTGGCCGAGCAATTCTTGATGCTCGAAGCGTTGTTCCCGAATCGCATCGATCTGGGTGTCGGCCGCGCGCCGGGGGGCGACATGCGCACCGCGCGCGCCGTAGCGAAGGGACCGTACGACGCCGGGGAGCACTTTCCCCAACAGGTCGCCGAACTGGCGGGACTCTTCGGCGACTCCCTGGCGGACGACCATCCGTATCGCGGGGTCTTGTTGCAACCGGCGGTACAGACGCGTCCCGAACTGTGGGTGTTGGGATCGAGCGAGTTCGGTGGATTGCTCGCCGCGCAGCTTGGCCTGCGCTACTGCTTCGCTCACTTCATCAACGCGCATTACGGTCATCGCGTGACACAGGCCTATCGCGAACGCTTCACGCCGGGACAGCTGGAGAAGCCTTACTGCTCGGTGGCCCTGTTCGTGATCTGCGCCGATACGCACGCGCAGGCCGAAGCGCTGGAGGCGGGCGTGGACCTGCGTCGCGTGCAGATGGCATACGGCATGAACGAGCCGATCCCCAGCCTTGAACAAGGGGCGCAGGCCAAGGCGCAGTATCGTGAGCGGGAACTGTCCGTCATCGCGCGGGAGAAGCCGCGTAGTATCATCGGCACCCCGGAGCGCGTCACCGAACGCGTGCTGGCGTTGCAGGCGCAATTCGAAGCCGACGAGATCACCGTGCTGACGGTGGCCGGCAGCTATGGCGCCCGCCTGCGTTCCCATGAATTGCTGGCGCAGGCATTTTCACTGCGTGCCGGGGACTGACCTCGCCTGGGTATCGTCAACGCCGCGACCGGACTTTTCGCTCTCATTCACCGCCATCACGTCATACCGCCATGAAACTCGACGTCAAGATTCTCGACGAACGCCTGCGCGCGCAACTGCCCGCCTATGCCACGCCCGGTAGCGCCGGACTCGATCTGCGCGCCTGTCTCGACGCACCGATGACCATCGCCCCGGGGCAGACGGTACTCGTGCCCACGGGACTCGCCATCCATCTGGCCGACGCAGGCTATGCCGCCCTGATCCTGCCGCGATCGGGCCTCGGCCACAAGCATGGCATCGTGCTCGGCAACCTCGTTGGTCTGATCGACTCGGACTACCAGGGGCAGTTGATGGTCTCCACATGGAACCGCGGCAACGAGCCGTTCGTGCTGAATCCGTTCGAGCGTCTGGCACAACTGGTCATCGTGCCGGTCGTGCAGGCCGAATTCAATATCGTCGACGAATTTCCGGAAAGCGATCGCGGCGAGGGAGGCTTCGGCAGCACGGGCAAGCAATAACCCGATAACCCCGATAAACCCGATAACTCAATAACCCGCGCCTGCCGCTCGGCTCGGGACAACGAGAAAGCGCCGCATATGCGGCGCTTTCTCGTCAGGGCAGTGCCGTGGCGATTACTCGACTTCGGCGGCTTCCGGCTGAGCCTTGGTGTTGCCGTCCTCCGGGAAGGACAACTGCACCTGATCGTGCTCGTCAAGATCGACGCTCACGCGGCCCCCGCTCGTCAGACGGCCGAACAGCAGTTCGTCGGCCAGCGCACGACGGATCGTGTCCTGAATCAGACGCTGCATCGGACGCGCCCCCATGAGCGGATCGAAGCCCTTCTTCGACAGATAGGCCCGCAGCTTGTCGGTGAAGACAACCTCGACCTTCTTCTCATGCAGTTGATCTTCGAGCTGAATGAGGAACTTGTCGACCACGCGCAGGATGATCTGCTCATCGAGCGGCTTGAAGCTGATGATCGCGTCCAGACGGTTACGGAACTCCGGCGTGAACATGCGCTTGATGTCGGCCATCTCGTCGCCCGCCTGACGCTCGTTCGTGAAGCCGATGCTCGCACGGTTGATCGTCTCGGCGCCCGCGTTCGTCGTCATGATGATGATGACGTTACGGAAATCCGCCTTGCGACCGTTGTTGTCGGTCAGCGTGCCGTGGTCCATCACCTGAAGCAGCACGTTGAAGATGTCCGGATGCGCCTTTTCGATTTCGTCGAGCAACAACACGCAATGCGGCTTCTTCGTGACAGCTTCGGTCAGCAAGCCACCCTGATCGAAGCCCACGTAGCCCGGCGGCGCACCGATGAGCCGGCTCACTGCGTGGCGTTCCATGTACTCCGACATGTCGAAGCGGATCAGTTCGATGCCGAGCGTGAACGCAAGTTGCTTGGCGACTTCGGTCTTGCCGACACCGGTCGGGCCCGAGAACAGGAAGGCACCGATCGGCTTGTCAGTCTTGCCAAGTCCGGCACGCGACATCTTGATCGCCGCGGACAGGGCGTCGATGGCCGGGTCCTGCCCAAACACCACGCTCTTGAGGTCGCGATCGAGCGTTTGCAGCTTGCCGCGGTCGTCCGCCGACACGCTTTGGGCCGGAATTCGTGCGATTTTCGAGACGATTTCCTCGATCTCGCCCTTGCCGATGGTTTTCTTCTGCTTGGACTTCGGCAGGATTCGCTGGGCGGCGCCCGCCTCGTCGATCACGTCGATAGCCTTGTCCGGCAGGTGGCGATCGGTGATGAACTTCGCCGACAATTCGGCCGCGGCCGAGAGCGCGCTCGACGAATACTTCACGCCGTGGTGCTCTTCGAAACGCGACTTGAGACCGCGCAGGATCTGCACCGTCTGCTCGACCGTCGGCTCGTTCACGTCGATCTTCTGGAAACGGCGCGACAGCGCTGCGTCCTTCTCAAAGATGCCGCGGTACTCGGTAAATGTCGTCGCGCCGATGCACTTGAGTTGGCCGGACGACAACGCCGGCTTGAGCAGGTTCGAGGCGTCGAGCGTGCCGCCCGACGCGGCACCCGCGCCGATCAGCGTATGAATTTCGTCGATGAACAGGATCGCGCTGTTGCGCTCCTTGAGTTCCTTGAGCACCGCCTTCAGCCGCTGCTCGAAGTCGCCGCGATACTTGGTCCCGGCCAGCAGCGCGCCCATGTCCAGCGAATAGACGGTCGCGTCCTGAAGGATTTCGGGGACTTCGCCGCGCGTCACGCGCCAGGCGAGGCCTTCGGCAATCGCCGTTTTGCCCACACCCGCCTCACCCACGAGCAGCGGGTTGTTCTTGCGGCGGCGGCACAGCACCTGCACCACGCGCTCGACTTCCGATTCGCGCCCAATGAGCGGATCGATCTTGCCGTCGCGCGCCATCTGGTTCAGGTTCTGCGTGTACTGCGCAAGCGGACTTTCCTTGGTGTTCGCGCCCTCTTCCCCTTCGGCACTGCCTTCGCCGGCCTTGGCCGACTCACCGGACGCCCCGGTCTTGGTAATGCCGTGGGAGATGAAATTGACGACGTCCAGCCGTGTCACGCCCTGCTGTTGCAGGTAGTAGACGGCATGGGAATCCTTTTCACCGAAGATCGCGACCAGCACATTGGCGCCCGTCACTTCCTTCTTGCCGTTGGAAGTGGACTGCACGTGCATGATGGCGCGTTGAATCACACGCTGAAAACCGAGCGTGGGCTGCGTGTCGACCTCGTCGCTGCCTGGCACCGTCGGCGTATTGTCGGCGATGAAGTTGCGCAGGTTCTGGCGCAAATCGTCGAGATTTGCGGCACATGCGCGCAATACCTCGGCTGCGGTGGGGTTATCCAACAGGGCGAGCAACAAGTGCTCGACCGTGATGAATTCGTGTCGTGCCTGGCGCGCTTCCATAAACGCCATGTGCAGGCTGACTTCCAATTCCTGGGCAATCATGCTTCCTCCATCACGCACTGCAGCGGGTGCCCGGACTGCCTTGCATGGCTAACGACTTGCTCAACTTTGGTCGCCGCGACGTCGCGCGTAAAGACCCCACAAACTCCCCTGCCCTCGCGATGAACCTTGAGCATGATCTGCGTGGCAGATTCCCGGTCCTTATTGAAATATTCCTGAATGACCATCACCACGAACTCCATCGGGGTGAAATCGTCGTTCAACAGTACCACCTTGTACATGGACGGCGGCTTGAGCTGTTGCTCCTGCCGCTCCTGTACGGTGTCGTCATGCGTTGTCGGTAAGGTTGCCATACGTGGATTCTAAACAACTCCCGGGTGCAGGAAGCAATCGGAGCCCCTATTGCCGCCTGCCGTCCGGTTTTCCACCGGAATGCCAACACTCGCCCGTCAGCGCGTGCGTTGTCCAGCAAGGCGCTACAGCCCCGACCACCGGGGGTGCCACACCCATATGAGTCAGCTTAACCCAAATTTCAAGCCCGTGTCTCCGCACGGCTTATGCCCTCCCAGATATAAGGGTAAAACCTGATCGAACGTCAGTTCTACCGCTAAAAAAAGGGCTTGACACTATTGGCAGTTAGCGAAAACAATCGACGTGGCGCTTTTCCTCTATAAGTGATTTAAAAGAAAAGATGCCTGGGTGAGCCTAAGAAGCCGCCGCCAGCCGGCGGGTTTTTCAGATGTGCTCGTTGTTGCGGTGATATGTAGTAGTCGTAATTGTTTAGGGGAAGTTTGTATGGCAACCGGTACGGTCAAATGGTTTAACGATGCCAAGGGTTTTGGTTTCATCACGCCGGACGAGGGTGGCGAAGATCTGTTCGCTCACTTCTCGGCGATCCAGATGAACGGTTTCAAGACCCTGAAGGAAGGTCAGAAGGTTCAGTTCGAGGTCGTTCAAGGCCCGAAGGGCAAGCAGGCTTCGAACATCCAGGCAGCCGCCTGAGGTAGCGCCGTTCGACGCATTGAAAACCCGGCTTCGGCCGGGTTTTTTATTGCAGCGCACAAACCGAATGAAAGGCAGGTTGTTTTTGGATCCTTTTTTGCATGCAAAAACAGCGCAACTTTCCACTCCGGCGATGAATCTTTGCGGTATTAAACTGCGTTTAATACCATATAAAACCATATTCATCGCAACATTCCACTCAGTTATTAAAATACCTCCGATCGCCTGCCGGAACGCGGAAATCAATTACGCATTTCCCCGAATTGGCTAAGTAATCCTACGCAGCCGGCCGGTCGTCCATTCGTCCGAATGGCGTACGATAAGCGACGGAAAGAAAAAGTTCTTTTGGCGATTTCCAAAGCAGCCGGCATCTCATTCGCAATGCCCGCACGTTGAATCATCCGCCTCATCGCCGCATTTCACGAAACGAACGATTCAGCCGGCTCGCCTTGGTGCATCGGCCTCGCCATGACGGAGCACGGCTGTCGTGCAAACGCGACAGGCCGCCCGTTGGAATGCCGGAATCCCCGGATTCCATTAGGCGGCCCGTTTGGACACATTCCCCTAAAAGGCGCCGCGCCGACGCACGCGGCAGTTAGCCCAGATTGACGTAGACCTTGTCGGCCTCGATGCGAATCGGGTACGTTTTGACGGCTTCGGTCAGCGGCGCGCACATCGCCGCGCCGGTCCGCACGTCGAACTTGCCCTGATGCAGCGGACACTCGATCTCGTGCCCGTCCAGAAACCCGTCGCACAGCCGCGCGTTACCGTGTGTGCACACGTTGTCGGTGGCAAATACTTCGCCGTCCACGCCATACAGGGCGATGTCCCGCCCACCGACGATCACGCCGATGACGTCGTCCTCGGGAATAGCGTCGCGCGACGCCGCCTCGATCCAGTTGCCGTTCATGATGTCCTCGTGTCAGATTGTCAGATCGGGTAGATGAGCGAGTTCGGGATCATCTCGCTATCGAAAATGCATTGGCGCGACGCGAATTTCCAGCCGTCGGCCGTTCGTTTGACGATATCCAGATAGCGGCCGACCGACAGGATATCGGTCAATTGATCCGGCTTCGTACGAAACACCGCGTAGTTGGCCTCAACGTGCAGCGTGTCGTCGCCGGCGTCCCGCACGCACGGCAGTCCGATCACGTGGCGTTGGTAATACGGGTCATGGAAAAGCGTGTCGCGAATGCCGTAAATGCGATCGCGCAACATCCCTTTGCTCTCGAACGAGAGCGTCGCGAGCGGCAACCCCATCTCGAAGTTCTCCCGGGGCTGAATGCGATAGACGCACTCGTCCAGAAAGAACTCCGGCCAGGCGTCCCACGCCTGGGTGTCGAGGGCCGCCGCGTATGCTGCATTCAGTTCGACCACTGCCTGAAACGTTGCAAAATCCACCATCGAATCGTCTCCCCGGGCGCTCACACGCCCATCACGCGCCGCCAGTAGGCGTACATGCCGCGAATCAGTGTTTCGGTCACCATGTGTTCGGTGTTCTCTACCCCGGTGCCGCCCAGTTCGGCCAGCGCCCGGTGCCATGGCTTTTGCGTGAAGCCCTCCTGCGAGCATTCGATGGCCTCGCCGTCGTCGGCGGACACGAACCCCGCCGGTCCGAAAAGATTGGCCTGACGCAAACGCCGCTGGGTCATTTCCTCCGTGTCGTCCTCGAAGCCGAAGTGAGTCCAGACGAAGTCGAACGCATTGTGGCCACGCGGCTGGATATGCCGTGTCGACACCGAATTGACCTGCTGTTGCAGGATGACGCTGGGAAACAGCGTCATGAGTACCGCTGTCGGCCCCTTCCACCAGTCTTCCTGCACGATGTCCAGAAACCGCATGTCGTTGAGCGACATCGATTCCTTGAAGCTCGACACGCCCGAGGTGACCTCCCCGCCGCCGCCCTGCCCGCGCGTAGAGACCATCGCGGCGTGACGCCCGTGGGCGTCCATCACCAGCCGCGACTTGTTGTCCGCGCGCCAGAGCCCGAACGTGACGAACCAGGTGTGCAGCAATCCCGGGTGGTACGGGTCCTTGATGTTCTCCTGCATGAGCTTCCAGTTACCCGGAATGCGCTGCTTGTTGTATCCGAGCAGTTTGAGCTTGCGCCCGTCGAACAACCGGTCGAAATACGCGCAGATGTCAGGTCCCAGAAAGTCTTCGAGCGACTCGATGTCGTGGTCGAACGACGCGAAGATCACGCCGCCGCGCGTGGCGACCCTGAGCTTCGTGAGGCCGTGATCCTCAGGCCTGAAGTCCTTCGGCATGCCGCCGTTGACCTTGCCGTCCTGCTTCACGCCGCGCCGGAACGGCACTCCCTGCAAATTCCCTTTCAGGTCGTAGTTCCACTGGTGGTACGGACAGTGGAAATCGGTACGATTGCCACGCTTTTCGCGGCAGAACTTCATGCCGCGATGCGCGCACACGTTTTCGAGCACATTGATTTCGCCCGTGGCGTCGCGCGTCACGATGACCGAGCGCTCGCCGATGACCGTGCGCTTGAAATCGCCCGGATCCGGCACTTCGGCCTCCAGACCGACGTAATTCCAGTGATTGCGGTAGAAGCACTGCTCCAGTTCGCGCCGGTGCAGTTGCTCGTCGGTGTAGACGCGAAAGGGGATACGGCTCGCCCCCTCGGCGGGCCAGATGTCCGATGGCTCGAAACCAGCGGACGGCGCCGGATCGACTCCGGTCTGCGGTGTTGTCGTCACGATTGTCTCCTGTTGAGGATGCGGGGATGGCAGGGGAAGCCACTGGGCGCACCGAAGCGCGGCACGCACCAGCCAGGCGGCGCCGGGCCGGCGATCATGCGGCCTTTGCGTAAAACGCGTCGGCGTAGATATGGGCACCTTCGATACCGCGCTCGCGCAGCAGGCGCGTGGCGGCGTCGACCATCGGCGGCGCGCCGCACAGATACGCGCGCCAGCCGGCGAATGCATCGGCAGCCGCAAAGTCGGCGGCGAGCGCTTCGGTGACGTGCCCGCGACGCAAAGGCTGGGCGTTGTCTGCGACGACGTGAGGCGCGTCGAGCGTCGTCACCACGTGCAGACGAATACCGTTGTGACGCGCCACCAGTTCGCGCAGCCACGCAAGACCGTAGACGTCCGCCGGGGAGCGCGCCCCCACGTAGATCTCGATGGGATTGGTCATGCCGCGAGCGAGCGCGCCGCGCACGATGGACAACACCGGTGCGAGTCCGGTGCCGCCGGCGACGCAAAGCATCGGGCCGACGTGGCGCGTACGCAGGTACGACGTGCCCAACGGCCCCGAAACGCGCACTACGTCCCCCACTTTGAGTTGCTCGTCGACGTACCCGGTCACCGCGCCGCCTGGCACGCGCCGAATGTGGAATTCGAGCGTGCCGTCGGCATCGATGCCAGCCATCGAATACGGACGAATGTGAGCGGGCGTGAATTGCAGCGTGGCGTATTGCCCGGGCGAGAAGTTCAGCGGCTTGGCCGGCTTGAGGACCAGACGCTTGATGTCGTGTGTGAGCGGTTCGATGGCCAGCACCGTCGCCTTGAGGATCCTCGCGGGATGCACGACGACTTCGTCCACTTCCGGTATCTCGATTTCGCAATCGCCGTGCACGCTCGACTGACAGGCAAGCACGTAACGAGCCTCGGGCGCGGCGTCTGCCGCCGTGGCCGTATCCGTTCCCGTGGCTCCGACGTCGTGATGCCGGTATTCGCTCCCTTCAGCCTCGCGCACGTCGCCGGACACGACCCGGCAACGGCACGTGCCGCAACGTCCGGACACGCAACTGTACGACACCGGGATCTGCCGGTCTGTCAGCGCCTTGAGCAGGTTGTCGCCGGGCGCAACGTCGAAGCGCGCGCCGAGCGGTTGCACGTGAACTTGCATGGGGGATTGTCTCCGTTGTGCCAGTGCATTCGACGCACCGCGCATGGCGTTAAGACGCCGTTTGCAAGCAGGATCGCGCAACGATCGATATAAACCAATAGAATCTCGTTTATATGCCCCATAAATTTCAGTGATTTTTCCCGGCTGGCGGCACATGTCCGTGCACGCCGGCCACGCGCCGGATTCGCCATGGACTTACACGCCGTCGATCTCAACCTGCTGGTCGTCTTCCACCATCTGTACAACGCAAGACGCGTATCGCGTGTCGCCGAAACGCTGGGCGTTACGCAGCCGGCCGTGAGCAACGCGTTGGCTCGCCTGCGCAAAGTCTTCAACGACGAGTTGTTTATCCGCACCTCGCGGGGGATGTTGCCAACGCCGATGGCGATCGAACTGGCCGAACCGGTGGCCGCGGCGCTCGATGCGCTGCACGGCGTATTCAATCGGGAACTGGCGTTCGATCCGGCAACGAGTCAGCGCGCGTTCGAGATCGCCATGACGGACATCGGGGAAGTGCACTTCCTGCCGAAACTGATGCACGCGCTCGGCGAGCGTGCACCGGGCATCACGATCAGCACCGTGCGCAATACGGCGATCAACCTGCGCGAAGCGATGGCCTCGGGGCAAGTCGATCTCGCGGTCGGCCACTTGCCGGATCTCACGGCGGAGTTCTTTCAGCGGCGTCTGTTTCGGCAGAAATATGTGTGCATGTTCCGCCCGGGGCATCCTCTCGATCGCGCCGCCAGGGCAACCCGGTCCGCGAAGTCCGGCCCCTCGAAGGCGACATCGGTCACGCGCGAGGACTTCGAGCGCTCGGAGCAAGTGATGGTGGTCGCGGCGGGCACCGGCCACGGACAGGTGGACGAGTTCATGGCCCGCGCCCATGTGCAACGCAACATTCGGTTACGGGTGCCGCATTTCGTCGCGCTGGCCGACATCCTCCATGCGACGGATCTCATTGCGACGGTGACCGAGAAGTTCGCGCAACGCAGCGCACAGCACTTCGGCTTGCGCTACGTCGACCATCCCATCGATATCCCCGACGTTCAGATCAATCTGTTCTGGCATGCGAGATATCACCGCGAACCGGGCAGCCAGTGGATCCGCTCGCTGTTGTTCGACTTGTTCTCGGAGTGACGCGTGCGCCTTGAACGCGGTCCGTGTTACCCATCGGCGACGATCACGCGACTCATGCGCTGAAACCGCCGTCGATGGTCAGGCTGGCGCCCGTGACGAAGCCCGCCTCCTCGCTGGCAACGTACGCGACCATGCCCGCGATCTCTTCCGGACGGGCATGGCGCCGCAGCGCCATCACGTCATGCATCCCGCCGGCGAATTCGCCCGAGGCCGGATTCATGTCCGTGTCCGTCGGCCCCGGTTGCACGTTGTTCACGGTGATGCCGCGCGGCCCCAGATCGCGGGCCATTCCCTTGACAAGGCCGACCAGCGCCGACTTGGTCATGGCGTACGTCGCGAGATCGGGGAACGGGATGCGCTCTGCGTTGCACGACCCAATGTTGATGATCCGGCCGCCCTCGCCCATATGCGCGAGCGCCGCCTTCGACGCCACGAAAACGGCGCGCACGTTGATGTCGAGCAACTGGTCGAACGTTTCCAGCGGCACGTCCGCGATATTCCCCATCGAGAAAACGCCAGCGTTGTTCACCAGAATGTCGATCTTGCCCAGTTGACGGGCGGCGTCGTTCACGGCGCGGGTCAGCGCCTGCGCGTCGGCGACATCCACCTGCAATGCCACGGCCTGGGCGCCGGCATTGCGAATGCGCGTGACGAGCGTCTGCGCGGCCGCTTCCGACCCGTGGTAAGTGAACGCGACCGCCGCGCCCTCGTCCGCCAGACGCTGCACGACCGCCGCGCCGATACCGCGCGAGCCGCCCGTCACGAATGCCACCTTGCCTTGAAATTTCGCCATGATCTTGCTCCGCTGAGTTAGTGAGAAAGTGAATGCAGTATCGGCGTTGAATTACATCGCCACTAGACCATAATGGAGATCATCACTTTCAACCAATTGGAACAGGTTTGCCATGGAGGCGTTGCATTTGATCGAGTCGTTCGTTCTGAGCGCACGCGCGGGAAGTTTCTCGGCCGCCGCCCGCCGGCTGGGCATCACGCCCGCAGCGGTGAGCAAGAATGTGGCGCGCCTCGAAGCGCAGCTCGGCCTGCGACTGTTTCATCGGAGTACGCGCAGCCTTACGTTGACCGCAGGCGGCGAGCGTTTTCTGCTCGACGTGGACGGGCCGTTTGCTGCATTGACCGATGCTTTTTCCCGCGCCGCAGAACGCGAGAATGCGCCGTCCGGCACGCTGAAGGTGAGCATGGCGCATTCGTTCGGGCGTCAGTATCTTTTGCCGATGCTGGGGAGCTTTCTGTCGCGTTATCCGGACATCGTGCCCGACTGGCGATTCGATAACCGGAGTGTCGACGTGGTGGGCGAAGGGTTCGATGCAGCGATTGGCGGCGGCATCGAACTCACGCAAGGCGTGATTGCGCGGCGGCTTGCGCCGACGTACGCCGTCATGTGCGCGTCGGCCGGTTATATGGCGGGGCGCAAGATGCCGACGCACCCCGCGGAACTCGCCTCCCTCGACGCCGTAATGCGACGCTCCGGCATGTCGGGACGCTTACGTGCCTGGAACCTGTGCAATGTGGCGGGAGAACGGGTAAACGTCGAGGCGCGAACCCGCATGATCTTCGACGACCCGGAAGCGATGGCCCACGCCGTCGCACTCGGTTACGGCGTTGCGCTGTTGCCGATGCCCCACGCCGCGCCGTTGCTCGCCAACGGGCGCATTCAACGCCTGCTGCCCGGCTGGTTCGACGAATATGGCGGCGTCTTCATCTACTACCCGAACAAGAAGCAGTTGCCGCTGCGCACACGGGTGTTCGTCGAACATATCGCACAATCGTTCGAGCAACAGCGGCTCGCCGCGCGTTTCGACTGGCGGTGGGATGTCGCCGGCGGTGCGTAACGGCACGAGACAGGCGTGCCACGGCTTACGGATTGCCGGTTATCGATGCGCGAGGATGTTGATCAGACGACCGAGCGGGTCGCGTACGTAGAATCGCCGGACTCCCCACGGCTCGTCGGCGGGCCCGTATTCGATGGCGACGCCCGCGTCGCGCATGCGCGACAGCGCCTCGTCGACGTCATCCACTTCGACGGACAAATCCGGCACGGGTGTACCGCTGCCGCCTTCGGTCGCCACACTCATCTGCACGGTCATCCTGGCCGCATTGCCGTATGTCGCGATCCAGCCGTGGTCCATCAGCAAATCGAGCCCCAACAAATCGCCGTAGAACCGCTTCGCCGCTTGCATGGCTTGCGGCGCCGGTACGGCCAAATTCGCGACAATCCGGTTGACCTTCATCTTCTTCCCTTATGCAAGTGACGCAGATAACGTTTCCGACGCGGTGCTCGGGACGCCGAACGACATCAAGAGCCTAGCATGTGATGTCCGTTCCTTGCGTTGTTCACGTCCGTGCACTGTAATGAAAGCGTCTTGCCGGTGCTGCGACGGGGAGGAGACCCCCTCTGGCGCCGGTTGTCCAGGGGGGTGGGAGATCCGTTATGGATACCACCGGAGTCGCATGGCGCGCGGCGCTCTTCGCCGTTTGCATGCTCGGCGCGAGCACGGCAGGCGCTAGCCCGCCGTTCCCGCCGGATACCATCGAGGTCGAGGCCGCCGTCGGCCAGAAGGTGCCGATCTGGGAGCAAAGCAACTACAGCGTGTTGTGCCGCGACCTCGGCACACCGACGTTCGAGCTCGATTCGAAGCCGGCGCTGGGCGAAGTCACACCCGAATGGATCACTTACACGGTGCCGGTCGGGCAGCGCTGCGAGCAGATGAAGTTCTCGGGAATGATCGTCTGGTATCAGGCGGGCTCCACGCCGGGCACCGACGAGGTCGTGTGGACCGTCGGCTTCCCGCGTGAATTCGGCAGTCGCACACCGGGCTCCGGCGAACATCGCGTGACGACGAAGATTGTCATTCGCTAGCGGGCGTCACATATTTTCGATCATCACGTCGCCGAAGCCCGAGCACGACACTTGCGTCGCGCCCTCCATCAGGCGGGCAAAGTCGTATGTCACCTTTTTCGACAGAATCGATTTTTCCATCGACGCGATGATCCGGTCCGCCGCCTCGGTCCATCCCATGTGGCGCAGCATCATCTCTGCCGACAGAATTTCCGAACCGGGATTCACGTAGTCCTTGCCGGCATATTTTGACGCCGTACCGTGCGTGGCTTCGAACATCGCCACCGAGTCGGACAGATTCGCACCCGGCGCAATGCCGATGCCGCCGACCTGTGCGGCCAGTGCATCGGAGATGTAGTCGCCGTTGAGGTTCAACGTGGCGATCACGTCGTATTCGGCCGGACGCAGCAATATCTGCTGCAAGAAAGCGTCGGCGATCGAATCCTTGATGGTGATTTCCTTGCCCGTCTTCGGGTTCTTCACCTTGCACCACGGACCGCCGTCGATCTCGGTCGCCGCGAACTCCTTCTTCGCGAGTTCGTAACCCCAGTCGCGAAACGCGCCTTCGGTGAACTTCATGATGTTGCCCTTGTGCACCAGCGTAACCGTGTCGCGGTTGTTGTCGATCGCGTACTGAATCGCCTTGCGCACCAGCCGCTGCGTGCCTTCGCGCGACACCGGCTTCACACCGATGCCCGACGTTTTCGGGAAACGAATCTTGCTCACCCCCATTTCGTTTTGCAGGAACGCAATCAGTTTCTTCGCGCCTTCGGACTCGGCTTCCCATTCGATCCCGGCGTAGATGTCCTCCGAGTTCTCGCGGAAGATCACCATGTTGATCTTTTCCGGCTGACGCACGGGTGAGGGCACGCCCTTGAAGTACTGCACCGGACGCAGGCACACGTACAGATCGAGTTGCTGACGCAAGGCCACGTTGAGCGAGCGGATGCCGCCGCCCACCGGCGTGGTCAGCGGCCCTTTGATCGAGATGACGTAGTCTTTGACGACCTGGAGCGTTTCATCGGGCAGCCATACGTCCGGGCCGTAGACGCGTGTCGACTTCTCGCCCGCATAGATTTCCATCCAGCTGATCTTGCGCTTGCCGCCATAGGCCTTTTCCACTGCCGCGTCGACGACCTTGAGCATCACCGGCGTAATGTCCACGCCCGTGCCGTCACCTTCGATGTACGGAATGATCGGATTGTCCGGCACGTTCAGTGAAAAATCCTTGTTGACGGTAATCTTCTCGCCTGCCGGGACCGTGATGTGCTGATACGACATGGTGGGGCTCCAATGGGTAGATCAGAGGGTGTGCATCGGATCGCTTGAGTCGACGGGCTCAAGCCGGACAGCGTTGAGCGTTCGGGAGTTGCCGCTCTGCACAGCGCAGCCCTATTGTAGTCATTGCATCCTGAACCCGGTGTGACATCGATCATGTCTTATATAAGACATAAGACTGAGATTTCCGATTATGCATTAACATGTCGGCGCTGAACAGATTCCCTCGCCCGGTATGACACTTCTCGCACTCAACAAACCCTTCGGTACGATCTGCCAGTTTTCGCCGCATCCGACGCGTCCCACGCTTGCCGGGTGCATCGATCTGCCCGGCGTCTATCCGGCGGGAAGACTCGACGCCGACAGCGAAGGGCTGTTGCTGCTCACCGACGACGGGCGCCTTCAGGCGCGCATCGCGGAGCCGGAGCGCAAGCTGCCCAAGACCTATTGGGCGCAGGTCGAGGGCGAGTACGACGAAGCGGCGCTCGTGCGTCTGCGTGCCGGACTCGACCTTGGCGATTTCGTCACGCTGCCGTGCGAAGCGCGCGCCATCCCCGAACCGGAAACGCTGTGGCCCCGAAACCCGCCGATCCGCTATCGCGCCGCCATTCCGACGCATTGGCTCGAAATCAGGCTCGTCGAAGGCAAAAACCGTCAGGTCAGGCGCATGACGGCGGCCGTGGGTAAACCGACCCTGCGGCTCGTACGCGTGGCCATCGGACCGATCGACGTCTTTGCATTGAACCTCGCGCCCGCACAGTGGTGCGAACTACCGCAACAAATACTTACACTTTCCGGTCAACGCGACCGTCGCTCACCTCGTTGAGGGAACAGGTGCGCATCATACGCACCGCTAACTGAAACGAGGAAACCAAGTCATGAACAAACTGCTGCTCGCACTGACCGCCGGCCTGATCGTGTCCGGTGCCGCGATGGCCCAAAATTCGGCGCCGGCAACCGCGCCTGTCGCACCGGCAGCGCCCGCGGCGGCAGCGCCTGCTACGGCGGCACCGGCCGCGGACCATGCCGCACCGGCGAAGAAGACCACCAAGCAAAAGAAGCATCATCACAAGAAGACCGGCAAGAAGGTCAGCCAGCCCCCGGTCGGTAACAAGCCGTAATACTTGCCGTCGTAAAAAATCCGCGCGCGGGTTGTCAACCGATGTCCTGACCGGACGTTAAAGGAGATGACTCACTTCGCGGGTCAACGAGTAAACAACCCAACATCGAGCTTCAACGAGGAATCTCATGAAAAAACTGATCGCTGCCCTGGTCGCTGGCCTGTTCGCAACTGGCGTGTTCGCCCAAGCTTCGGCTCCGGCCGCTGACGCCGCTGCCGCTCCGGCCGCCGCAAGCAAGCCGGCTGCAAAGAAGAAGTCGTCGCACAAGAAGTCGTCGCACAAGAAGTCGGCAAAGAAGGCCGCTGCTGCTGAAGCTCCGGCTGCTGCAAGCAAGTAAGTACCGCCTCGCGCAGCCCGCCTGCGCAACGGACGGTAACAGGCAGGTTGCGCGTGCAACCTGCTTTTTTTTCGCCTGGCGGCTACAATGACCCGCGACCTGTCGGACCGCAGTCGACCTTGTTTGCGCGACGCTTCGATGCCCCGCGAACGCATTCCGACCGCTTCCCCGACGTTCGCCCCAATCTTCCCAGGAGTCGTTCGTGATCCGGATTTCACATCAGTTGGCCGCGCTCGCCGCCAGCGCCGCGTTTGCCAGTCTCGCCGCCGTCATGGCTCTCGCCCCGGTCAGGGCCGCGGCGCAGATCAAGCAGCCCGGCGAATTCCCGACCGTGCAGCTGTCGGCCGGCATGTATCTCATCAAGGCCGAAGTCGCCGCGAACGAGAAGGACCGCGAACAGGGGCTGATGTATCGCAAGAGCATGCCCGCCAATGCCGGCATGCTCTTCGTATTCGATCAGAGCGCCGGGCACTGCTTCTGGATGAAGAACACCGATTTGCCGTTATCCATTGCGTTCCTCGCCGACGACGGCACGATCGTCAACATCGAAGACATGGCGCCGCAGACCGAAGACAACCACTGCCCGCGTGCCGCGGTGCGATACGCCCTCGAAATGAATCAGGGCTGGTTCAAGAGCAAGAACATCAAGGCGGGGTCGAAGATATCCGGCCTGCCGCGCTGATTCGACGCCCGGCAGCCGAAGCGGCGCTCGATCGATCCGGCAACACCGGCGAGATTTAGCGAGCGCCACTCGATATTGCCAGCGCCGTGCTCAGTGTGCGCTCAAGGAATCGGTCCAGTAACCACGGATCGAAATGGCGTCCCCGCTCGGCGAGCATCGCACCGACAATCTGCGCCCCGCTCAATGCCGCGCGATACGGACGATGACTGGCGAGGGCGTCGAAGACGTCGACCAGCGCGACGATGCGCCCAGCCAGCGGAATGCGATTGCCGGATAACCCATACGGGTATCCCCTGCCGTCGTAACGTTCGTGATGGGTGCGCGCCACCGTCGCGGCCAGTTCGCATGCCGCGCCACCGATGGCGCCGAGCATGTCCGCGCCCCATTGCGGGTGCATGCGCATGAGTTGCATTTCCTCCGGCAACAGCTTGCCCGGCTTTTCCAATATCGCATCGGGCACGCAAAGCTTGCCGGTGTCGTGCAATGCGGCGGCCAGGCCGAGTGCCTGCGCTTCAATCGACGACATGCCCAGGGCCTGCGCGAATCGCCATGCCAGCGTACCGACTCGCCACATATGTGTCGCGGTGCCACCGCGCTTTGTCTCGGCCAGGCGAAAGAGCGTCCAGGCCGCCGGCGGCAAGCTGCGCATGAGGCGAGCATCGGCCGGCAAGTCACGGCGCATCGTGTCGTGCGCGGTTTCCGCGTGCTCGCCGGCGCGTGCGTCGAACGTGTCGCAGCTAGCGCAGATATGGCAGATATCGAGAGTATCGAAGGTGTCGGAGGGGCAGCATCGGGGAAGCGCGGCGGCGAGGCACGTTGGCGCAGGGTCGGGCATTGCGGTTTCCGGTGAGTTTGAAGCGCCCACTCTAGCGACGCACACGCATGCGAATGTTGACAGGGATCAAGCGCGCCGCAGTTCGGTCCGGTCCGGCAGACGCTGAAAAAGAAAAACCCACTGCATGCAGTGGGCTTTCGTCTTGCCGGTGGGGTCGGACGCTCGGGTTGGGCGCCTGACCATCCCCTTCGGCGATGGCTCGTCGAAGTCGACCGCCGCCGGCCGGCAAATTCCGGGCGTTTCGATTACGCGAAGTTCTTCGCCGCGAATTCCCAGTTGACCAGATTCCAGAATGCCTCGACGAACTTCGGACGGGCATTGCGGTAGTCGATGTAATACGCGTGTTCCCACACGTCGATCGTGATCAGCGGCTTGTCGGCACCGGTGAGCGGCGTCGCAGCGTTGCTGGTGCTCACGATGTCGACCGAGCCGTCGGCCTTCTTCACGAGCCACGTCCAGCCCGAACCGAAGTTGCCCACGGCCGCCTTCGAGAAGGCTTCCTTGAATGCATCGAACGAGCCGAACTTGGCGTCGATGGCCTTGGCCAGATCGCCGGTCGGCGCGCCGCCGCCCTTCGGCGACAGCGTGTTCCAGAAGAAGGTGTGGTTCCACACCTGTGCTGCGTTGTTGAACACGCCGCCCGACGACTTCTTGATGATGTCTTCGAGGCTGGCGTTTTCGAATTCGGTGCCCTTGATCAGGTTGTTCAAGTTGGTCACATAGGCTTGGTGGTGCTTGCCGTAGTGATACTCCATCGTTTCCTTGGAGATGGTCGGCGCCAGTGCATCGATGGCGTACGGCAGTTCAGGGAGCTTGTGTTCCATGGCAAATGTCCTTTGTGCTCTGAGGGGAACCCGATTTTGCGTTATCCGGAGCCATCGATTCTAGGGCAGATGCGAAAACCCCGCAAACCCGACGGGTACTTGGTTTACCGCAATCTGCCCGAGGATTGCGACGATTGTTTGCCGATCGCGGCTAATCGATGCACGATGCCTGCGATTCGTCGGCTTTGGCGAACCGCACCGACTAAAAAGTATCATCTAGCCTGACCTGAACCTCACCAATGCCCACATCCGCCGCGCCATCGGCGAGATGCATCGTCACCTGCTGGCCGCGCTGCAATTTTCCCGGGTCGCGCAACGGTTGCCCCCTCGCATCGAGCACTGCGGCATAGCCGCGTTGCAACGTGCGCCGGGGGTTGAGCAATTCGAGTTGCGCCGTGGCGTCGGCCAGTCGTTGGGCCGAGCGCTCCGCACGGCGCGACATCGCCGTATGCACCCGCTGCGAGAGCAATGCCACGCGCTCATGCTGCGACGCCACATCGGGCACGGCGCGCGCCAGGCGCAGGCGCAGCATCTCGAAACGGCTGCGACGCTGGGCGAGCGGGCGCTCGAGCGCATGACGCATCCGGTCTGCGAGATGCGCCAGCGCCGTGCGCTGACGCGCCAGACGCTCCCTGGGCGACACCAGCGCGCGCGACAGACTGTCGAGTTGCTGAGCCCGCAGCTCCAGCATGCGTCGCATGGCGCGGTCCAACCGTTGGCGTTCGCGCTCGACCTCGCGCAGGCATTCGTCGCGCGCGGCCGTGATGAGTTCCGCCGCCGCCGTGGGTGTCGGGGCGCGCACGTCCGCAACGAAGTCGGCAATCGTGAAATCGGTTTCATGGCCGACACCGGCCACCACGGGCAACTCGCTGCGTGCGATCGCATGCGCCAGCACTTCTTCGTTGAAGGCCCACAAATCCTCGATGGAACCACCGCCGCGGCAAAGCAAAAGGGTATCCACTTCGCGCCGGGCGTTCGCGATGTCGAGTGCGGCCGCCAGGCGCGCCGCGGCATCGGCGCCCTGCACCGGCGCGGGATAAATCACGATGGAGATGTGCGGCGCCCGGCGAGCGAGGGTCGTGAGCACGTCGCGCAACGCAGCCGCCTGCAACGACGTGACGACCCCCACACGGCGGGCATAGCGCGGCAGCGGGCGCTTGCGCCCGACATCGAAAAGACCGGCAGCGGCAAGCTTTTCCTTCAAACGCAGAAACGCTTCGTATAAATTGCCCTGCCCCGCCCGGCGGATCGCTTCGACGTTGAGTTGCACCTCGCCGCGCGGCACGTACATCGAGAGCAAGGCCCGGACTTCCACCCGGTCGCCCTCGCGCGGCGAGAAATCCGCATATTGAGCGCGACCCCGGAACATCACGCAGCGCATCTGTGCCTGCGCGTCCTTGATCGAGAAATACCAGTGGCCACTCGCGGCGCGCGTGAAGTTGGAAATTTCACCGCTGACCCATGCCAACGGAAAACTGCGCTCCAGCACCCCGGCCACGGCTTTGTTCAAATCCGAAACACTTAATACGCGATCCGCACCACCGGTGGGACGGGCGTCGTCGAAAGATGAGTTCATGCGTATGCGCTGCCGAAAAACTGTCCACAGGACCGCTAATTTAAGGGTTTTCTCGCCCGGACGCCCTGTATTTCCTTCATCGCGACAGCAAACCATTGATTTATCGGGGTTTGCGAGAGACATCCCGCGGCCCGCAAGGCGTAATTTCCGGCGCGACGCCCAGATATATCGTCGAGGAACGACATGTGCACATAGTTATCCACAGGCTGATGTAAAAATCCTGGGATTTGTGAGCTTGCGGTGGTGTTCATTTCTGAAACCGCTCATTGCACATTTTTTCATCACGAACTAAAAAGTTCCGTTGCGTCAAAGAGTTGCCGAACGTATCCCAAGGTTGTCCACATCCTTGTGCTCGTGAGGTGTGGAAAACGGTGCTTGCCCATCCCCCCCCTGCACGCTACAGTTCGGACTCGTTTGCCCATCCCCGCAACAAGCAAGAGGTCGTCTTTGTTCGCCGTCATCCAGGCCGCCGGCTGGCCCATCTGGCCACTTCTCATCGCTTCCGTCATCGCCCTCGCCCTGATCGTCGAGCGCGCCCTGTCGCTGCGCCGTGCGCGCGTGCTGCCGGGCGGTGTTCTCGAAAATGCGATCACGCTCGCGCGCCGGGGCGCCGCCAGGCAGGACGCCACCGAAGCCCTTGCGCGCGGCTCCATGCTCGGCCGGGTGCTCGCGACCGGCGTGCGTTATGTCGCGCACAATCCACAGGGGCCGCGTGACGGGGCAAAAGAGGCGCTGGAGGAAACCGGGCGCGCCGTTGCCCACGAACTCGAACGCTTCCTTCCGGCGTTGGGCACCATCGCCTCCGTCGCCCCGCTGATGGGGCTGTTCGGTACGGTCGTCGGCATGATCGAGATTTTCGGCGCGCAAGATGCCACCGGCACAGATCCGGCGCAACTGGCGCACGGCATTTCGGTTGCGCTCTACAACACCGGCTTTGGCCTGATGATCGCGATTCCGGCGATGATCTTCTATCGCTATTACCGCACGCGCGTCGACGCATTTCTCGTCGAACTGGAAACGCAGGCGGTCCATTTTCTCGATGCCACGTTACCGCGGCACTGATTCGCGAGACACACGATGAATTTCCGTCGAGGTCTCTCCACACGCGACGAGCCGGAGATCAATCTGATCCCGCTCATCGATGTGCTGCTCGTCATTCTGATCTTTCTCATGGTCACGACGACCTACACGCGTTACACCGCGCTCAAGGTCAATCTGCCGACGGCGGATGCCGAAAAGGCCGTCGTGCCGCCGCGCCAGATCGTCGTCTCCGTGGGTGCAGACGGCGGCTACGCGATCGATCGCCATTCCCTTGCGCAACGCGACGTGGCGAGCCTGACAGCCGCGCTGCGTCAGGCGGCCGGAGCCGCGAATACCGGTGCCGAGCCCCCGGTCGTCATCATCAATGCGGATGCCAAGAGCGCGCATCAGTCGGTTGTCAATGTGATGGAAGCGGCGCGTGAGGCGGGCTTGTCGCGACTGACGTTCGCGGCACGCTCGACATCGGCCCCGCCGAGCCGATGACCGTCTCCCCACGCCCCGGCAAGGTGAGCGGCACCCGCACGCGGGCGCTGGTGCCGCGACTGTCCGGAACGCTGGTCCACTGGGTCACGGCGCAGTGGCAACACAGAGGCGTGTTCGCATGGGCGCTTTGGCCGCTCTCATTGGCATTCGCTGCGATGGCCGCCTGGCGTCGCATGTGTTTTCGACGGGGCTGGAAGCGATCGACCCGCCTGCCGGTGCCCGTCGTGATCGTCGGCAATCTCACCGTGGGCGGCACCGGCAAGACGCCGACCGTCATTGCACTGATCGGTGCGCTGCGTCACCACGGTTACACACCCGGTGTGCTCTCGCGCGGCTACGGCGCGAAGCTGTCGGAACCGACGCAGGTCGATGTGTCGGCACGTCCGGAAGACACGGGCGACGAACCGCTGCTGATCGCCAAACGCACTGGCGCGCCGGTGTGGGTGTGGCCGTCACGGGTCGAAGGTGGCCGTGCGCTGCTCGCGGCGCACCCGGCATGCGACGTCATCGTCTGCGACGACGGTCTTCAACATTACGCGCTGGCGCGAGATGTGGAGATTGCCGTGTTCGATCACCGGCTCGGCGGCAATGGCTTCCTTCTGCCTGCCGGCCCGTTGCGCGAACCGCTGTCGCGCGCACGAGACGCCAACCTCATCAACGACCCGTATGGCCGAAGCCTTCCCGATTGGCCTGACACGTGGCGATTGACGCTCACGCTCGGCGACGCATGGTGCGTGAGCCAGCCAACGCTCACGCGCGCGCTGTCGCACTTTGCCGGTAAGCGCGTGCTGGCCGCTGCGGGCATCGGTGCACCCGAGCGATTCTTCGCGGCCTTACGCGCAGCGGGGCTGCAAATCGACACGCTGGCGTTGCCCGACCATTACGACTTTGCGACGAATCCGTTCGATGGCGTGGCGGCAGACGCCATCCTGATCACCGAAAAGGATGCAGTAAAATGCGTCACCTGGTCCGACCCGCGCGTGTGGGCCGTACCTGCCGAGGCGGCGCTCGATGCGCGTCTCGTATCACTGGTAGTGGAGAAATTGCGTGGACAACCGACTGTTTGAGATTCTCGTCTGCCCGTTGTGCAAGGGCCCCCTGGCGCTGGATAAGAAAGCCCAGGAGCTGATTTGCCACGCCGACAAGCTCGCTTACCCGATTCGCGACGGCATTCCCGTCATGCTGGCCGATGAAGCGCGTCAGTCCGTCGAAGGCACGCCCGTCCCACTGAACGACGACAAGTCCGCATCGTGAGCGATACGAAAGCCACCATCGACACCATCGATTTCGTCGCCGTGGTGCCCGCACGCCTGGCATCGACGCGTCTGCCCAACAAGCCGCTCGCCGACATCGGCGGAAAGCCGATGGTCGTGCGGGTCGCCGAACGCGCTCGCGAATCGGGGGCCCGTCAGGTGGTCGTCGCCACGGATGCCCAGCGTGTGGTCGATGCCGTTGGCGCACACGGTTTCGGCGTCGTCCTTACGCGCGCCGATCATCCGACCGGCACGGACCGGCTGGCCGAAGTCGCCGTGGCGCAGGGCTGGCCCGACGACACGATCGTCGTCAACGTGCAGGGAGACGAGCCGCTGATCGATCCCCGATTGGTACATGCGGTCGCGGCACATCTGGCCGACCATCCGGAATGCGCGTTGTCGACGGCGGCACATCCGATTACCGACAACGCGGAGATCTTCTCGCCGAACGTCGTCAAGGTCGTGCTCGACGCGCATGGCCGTGCGCTCTATTTCTCACGTGCGCCGATTCCGTGGTCGCGCGATGCGTGGGCCGCCGGTTTGGCCAACCCCGCGACGCTGCCCGCAGCCGCGACGCCGGTTTTCCGTCACATCGGTCTGTACGCCTATCGCGCCAAGTTTCTGCGCAGCTATCCCAGCTTGCCTCAGGCACCGGTCGAAACCGCCGAATCGCTGGAACAGTTGCGCGCGCTATGGCATGGCGAACGTATCGCCGTGCTGGTGACGGGCGACGCACCGCTGCCGGGCGTCGACACCGCAGAAGATCTCGAACGCGTGCGCGCTTTGCTGAAAAACCAGGATTCAATCGTATAACGCGGTCCGCCACGTATGCGAAGTTCGGCATGCCCCGAATGCCTTGCGGACGTGTCCCGGAATTCGCAACGACGCGACATGGGCAGGTCTGCAAAACGCCGCCGGGCGGGCATGACGTGGCATAATCGCTCTGATTCTCGCGAGCAGCCCCCTGGTCGCGCATACGTCGCGCCCTGCCGAGCGCGTCGTCTGCGCGCAGCGCGGTTGGCCGGTCACCGGACCCGCAATCGCTGCCAACCCCGGGGAGTCATACTCCTGCCGCACGCACAGCATTCACAAATCACAAACTTTCAGGAGTCATCGATGCGTCTAATTTTGTTGGGGGCACCCGGGGCCGGCAAGGGCACCCAAGCAACGTTCATCAAGGAAAAATTCGGCATCCCGCAAATCTCGACCGGCGACATGCTGCGCGCCGCGATCAAGGAAGGCACCCAACTCGGCCTCGAAGCCAAACGTTTCATGGACGCCGGCGATCTCGTGCCGGACGGGGTCATCATCGGTATGGTCAAGGAACGCCTGACCGCCGACGACTGCAAGAACGGCTACCTGTTCGACGGTTTCCCGCGCACCATCGCCCAGGCGGAAGCGATGAAGGAAGCTGGCGTCGCCATCGACTTCGTGCTCGAAATCGACGTGCCGTTCGATGAAATCATCACGCGCATGAGCGGTCGTCGTACGCACCCGGCGTCGGGCCGCACGTACCACGTCAAGTTCAATCCGCCGAAGGTCGAAGGCGTGGACGACGTGACAGGCGAGCCGCTCGTGCAGCGCGACGACGACAAGGAAGAGACCGTGAAGAAGCGCCTCGCCGTGTACGAGTCGCAGACCAAGCCGCTGGTCGCCTATTATTCGGATTGGGCCAAGCATGGCAGCCCGGGCGCCATCGTTGCAGCGCCGCAATATCGCAAAATCTCGGGGCAAGGCAGCGTGGACGACATCCGCGCGCGCGTGTTCGACGCGCTCAGGTAAGCCAGTCGCTCGCCGGTCGGCGACACGGGGAGTAACTCGCCGATTCTGGTCCGGCAGACGTCGATTCGACGTCGGTGCATGCGCGCTGCCCGAGCACCGCACGGGTACTGCGTAACACGGGTACTGCGTAATTTCCGCATGAGTAACGCCAGCAAAAAGGCGGCCAGTTCACACTGCGCCGCCTTTTTTGCCAAAGGAGGATGACGCATGGAAATTCAAGGCAATGTGTTTCTGATCACCGGTGGCGCCTCGGGGCTCGGTGCTGCTGCCGCGCGCTGGCTTGCCGGACTCGGGGCGAAAGTGGTTCTCGCCGATGTGAACGTCGACGAAGGCGAGGCGCTTGCCGAGAAGCTCGGCGGCAAGTTCGTCAAATGCGACGTCACACGCGAACAGGACGGCAACGCGGCCGTGGCCGCGGCGCAGGCGCTCGGCACGCTTCGCGGCCTCGTCAACTGCGCGGGCATCGCCATTGGCAGTAAGACCGTCGGGCGCGACGGCCCGCATCCGCTCGATGCATTCTCGCGTGTCATCCAGATCAACCTGATCGGCACCTTCAACATGATCCGCCTGGCGGCCAGTGCCATGACGCAGACCGAGCCCAATGGCGAGGGCGAGCGCGGCGTGATCGTCAATACCGCGTCGGTCGCGGCGTTCGACGGCCAGATGGGGCAGGCCGCCTATGCCGCTTCGAAGGGCGGTGTGGCAAGCCTGACATTACCGGTCGCGCGAGATCTGTCGCGCAGCGGCATCCGTGTGATGACCATCGCACCGGGGATCTTCGAGACGCCCATGATGCTCGGCATGCCCGCCGACGTGCAGGCGTCGCTCGGTCAGATGGTGCCGTTCCCTCCTCGCCTGGGCCGACCTGCGGAGTACGCCATGCTGGTGGAGCAGATTGTGCGCAACCCGATGCTCAATGGCGAAGTCATTCGTCTCGACGGTGCGATTCGGATGCAACCGAAGTAACGATTCTGCACAACGCACGCGAGGTAAGGGCGGCCGCGGTGCGGCAAGGGCGCAGCGGCACGACACGTTGCCGCACCGCAACAAAACGTCGCCTCGACTGTGACTACAATGGAATGCCGGGCGCATTTCGCGGCCGGTCGCGACACCGGTATTCATGCACACAGGCCGGTGCCCAAGGGTTCTTCCCGTCGTCCCCCGAGGCAGGAGGCTGGCATGAAATCACTGGCGCAACAGATGTCGTTCTATCAGCGCTATCACCGCAGTCCCAAGAATCGCCTGACCCATTTCTTCGGCGTTCCCATGATCGTCCTCGCAGTGATGCAGGCGTTCTCGTGGGTGCCGCTCGGCCCCAGCGGACTGAACGCGACGCATGTCATTGTGCTGATCCTGCTGATGTACTATTTTCTGCTCGACGTTCCGCTGGCGCTCGCGATGACCGCCTTCTTCGCCGTAATGCTCGCCGTCACGCAGCATCTGGCGAAGCTGCCGTTGCCATGGGCGCTGGCCGCATTTGTCGTGCTGTTTGTCGGCGGTTGGATCGTGCAACTCGTCGGTCATCACTTCGAAGGCCGCAAGCCTGCGCTGCTCGACAATCTTTTTCAGATCTTCATCGCGCCGATGTTCCTGATGGCCGAAGTGTTCTTCCATTTCGGTTACAAGCCCGGCCTCAAGCGGGAAGTGCAGGAACTGTCGATGCAATCGGTGTAGCCGGGCACTATCGACCGCCGTCGCCGCAGGAAGGCGGCAAGGCAACAACGAAAAAACGCCAGCCTCACGTCGGCTGGCGTTTCATACTGCATTGTCCCGTGACATCGCACGGCCCGGCGACGCGCGGCGTGCCATCGCTACCCGTGACTTCCCGGTCGACGGCTCAGGTCGTCGAGCACCTGGCGGATCGCGTCGGCATCGTCCGCCTCGGGACGCTTGCTCAGGTACAGTTCGAGGTCGTCCTGCGCGGGGCGCACCAGCCCCAGGCGTGCGTAGGCCAGTCCGCGATCCCGCTTTTCGATCGGTTGATCGGGCAGCACGAGCACCATGCGCTCCTGCACCGCCAGCAAACGCTCCCAGCGCTCATTCTGCGTATAAATGGCACGTAGGTTACGAAGCATTCGGGCGAGGATTTCGCGCGGCGTCGCGGGCTCCAGGAAGGGGTGCAGCAGCGCCCACAGCGCGAGTTCCTGAATTGGCTCGGCACTCTCGTCGCGATAGTGCTTCAGATACGGCTCGACCATTTCCAGCAGCCGTTGCGGCGAGAGCGAGTTCCCGGAAATGGGGTCGATGACGACGTCGCCCGCCGGCACGGCAAGCCGCAGCAGAAAGTGTCCGGGGAACGACAGGCCGCGCAGCGGCAACCCGATTTGATGACCAATCTCCATGCACAGCACCGCCAGCGAGATCGGAATTCCCCGGCGCCGGTCCAGCACCACGTGCAGATGACTGTTGTCCGGGTCGTAATAATCGTTCTGATTGACCGTAAAGCCGAGTTCGCGGAAAAAGAAGTGATCGAGCAGTTGCAGCTTCTGCAACGGCCCGGCATCCGGCGGCAGACGCTTGGCCAGCCGCGCCGCGAGCGCGTCGATCTGGGTGAGCGTGTCCTGCACGTCGAGATCGGGATAGACGTCCTGCGCGATGGCAATGGCCGCTTCGGTCAACGGTAGACCGTCGTCGGAGGCGACCAGCGCAGCAAAGTACTCGAGAATTCGATTCGCCATGCGGTATCCGTGAATTCCACCGCGCCCCCCTGCCCTTGCGGCGATCCTCGGCGGGGATCACGACTGGGTGCGTCGACGGAAGAACGAGAAGTTGAAGCCCATGAGGAATAATGCCCCGAAATACACCACGGCGCATAGCACCAGACTGGCGCCAAGCAGGGCAATGCGCGCGAGCGGACGCGTCCCCAGCGCCACCCAGTCGAAGCTCTGCGTGAACCACAGGAGCACGCCCGCCAGAATCAGGCATGCCGCCAGCAATTGCACGAAGAAGAGCCGCCAACCCGCCGCGGGCCGGTAGATGCCGCGTTTGTAGAGCCCGGCGAAGAGCAGCGCGGCGTTCATGCACGCGCCCACGCCGATCGACAGCGACAGCCCCGCGTGTGCAAACCAGCGCACGAAGATCAGATTCGAGATCTGGGTGGCGACAAGGACCACGATCGCGATCTTCACCGGCGTCTTGATGTCCTGCTTCGCGTAGAAACCCGGCGCAAGAATCTTGATGAGAATCAGGCCGACGAGGCCCACGCCATAGGCCGTGAGCGCGTGCGCCGTCATCAGCACGTCGTTCGCGTCGAAGCGTCCGTACTGATACAGCGTGGCGGTCAGGGGTTCGGCATAGACGAACAGGCCGACGGCGCTGGGCATTGCCAGCAGGAACGTGAGGCGCAGGCCCCAGTCGAGCAACGCGGAATATTCGGCGGCGTCGCCGTCGGCGTTCGCCCGGGACAGGCTCGGCAGCAGAATGGTACCGAGCGCCACACCTAGCAGCGCCGTCGGAAACTCCATCAGGCGGTCGGCATAGGCCAGCCACGACACACTGCCTTGCGCGAGCCGCGATGCGATGTTCGTATTGATAATGAGGCTCACCTGAGCGACCGAGACGGCCAGCGTCGCCGGCACCATCTTTGCCAGCACCCGCTTGACGCCCGCATTTCGCAACGCCGCCACGATATTGAGGGTGATGCGCGGCAGCATGCCGATGCGCGCGAGCGCCGGCAATTGAATGACCAGTTGCAGCACCCCGCCGACGATCACGGCGTAGGCAAGCGCGTACACCGGCGTCTCGAGGTGGGGGGCGACCCACAGCGACGCCACGATCGAGCTGACGTTGAGCAGTACCGGGGCAAACGCCGGCATCGAGAACTGACGCCATGTATTGAGTACGCCCGCGGCAAGCGTCGTGATCGAAATCAGGGTGATATAGGGGAACATCACGCGCGTCATGAAGACGGCCGCGTCGAACGTGCCGTTCTCGCGCGAGAGGCCGGTCGCCACCGCGTAGACCACCCCCGAGGCGCCCAGCACCCCGGCAACCGTGATCGACAGCAACACCCAGAAGAGCACCGTGGTGACGGAATCGACGAGGGTTTTCGTCTCTTCTTCACTACGTTGGGATTTGAATTCGGCCAGAATCGGCACGAATGCCTGCGAAAACGCCCCTTCGGCGGACAAACGGCGCAGCAGATTGGGAATTCGGAACGCGACGTTGTAGGCGTCGGTCATGGGACCGGCGCCGAACATGCGTGCGATAAGAATTTCACGGATCAGGCCGGTGATGCGCGAAAGCATCGTAAAACCGCTGACCGTAGCGAGAGCTTTGAGCAAATTCATGTTGCGCGTATTATACGCACACCAATGCAGCAAAGAAGTTGCAATTTCCGTTTCGCTTCGGCTATAATCGACGGTTTCGAAGTCAATGGATTGCTTCCTGGCCACCGTGTCTCCCAGGGAGCCGAGCCAAACTGCATAGAAGCCGCATCAGGCGGAGCAATTCAAGGAATTCACAGAACATGGCAAATACCGCACAAGCACGCAAGCGCGCGCGTCAAACCGTTAAGATCAACGCCCACAACTCGGCGCTGCGTTCGCGTCTGCGCACGGCTGTGAAGGCTGTCCGCAAGGCCATCGCCGCTGGCGATCAGGCCGCAGCCAAGGAAGTGCTGCGCGCTTCGGCAAAGACGATCGACATCATCGCTGACAAGAAGATCGTCCACAAGAACACCGCTGCTCGTCAAAAGAGCCGCCTGTCGGCCGCCATCAAGGCGATGTCGGCTGCTGCCTAAGACAGCGTTAGCTGCCGGCAGAATAAGTTGCTTGCCGGTTCCGACTACGGTCGGGACACTAAAAAGCCCGCTTCATGCGGGCTTTTTTCTGTTTACGCGAACGAAAACGGCAAGGGCGAGCGAAGCGGCACGGACGAAGTACGAGGGAAGGACAGGAAAAGCGCGGAAGCGTCGAAACGGCGGATACCGGCGGGATACCGGCGGGATACGGGAACACTGAAACGATACAGTGGCGCGGTGGCGCAGGTGCGACGGTGAGTCGGGGCCGAAGGCCCGGCACTCACGTCTGGCCGAAAACGGCCGTGGGGGAATTACTTGACGTCAGGAACGAAGCAGGCTTCCGTCATCTGCAAACCGTTGTCACGGGCAAAACTCATCACGAAATCGAACATTCGCGGCTCGATATCGCGCAGTCGCTCGTCGACGACGACGCACTTGACGTCGCCCACCATCGTGGGACGCACGTAGGGGGAGTACTGCATGTATGCGTTCGGGCCGGAATTGCTGCGGCCACAGAACGACACGGCGCCGCACAGACGCTCCGCCCAGTCACTCGGACGAAACTTCTTGCCATCCAGAGTCAGCCCCTGGATGAAATACTCGCGCGCGGAAACCTGGTCGGTCATATCGCTCAATCACCTCAAAAAACATCTGGCCAGCCGTACGCGGGTAGCGTTGCCGACAGAGTCAGTATTATATCTTATATAAGACTGGAACCTGTCCCCCACCGTTGCTGCGAATGTTTTTTTCGGTCTTGCCAGCCATTTTTTGGCCGTGCAGCAGCGGGCTCGATAATACGCTTTTCGTGTGACGACAATACGATTTGGTAGACTAGGGGCCGTTCCCCTGAAGCCAGCAACCGGTAGAACACCTTAACGGGCCTGATCGGGGGACAGGCCTCAAGGCTTGTTCGTCGTGCCGAACGCGTCCGAGTTCCCAGCAAATCCGCAGCGGATTCGCGCGACATCGGCCTCCAGCAGAACATCCAAATGACCACCGCCAAACCCATCAAGCATTACCTTCAATTTTCGGATCTGACGCTCGACGAGTACGACTACGTGCTCGAGCGCACCCGCATCCTCAAGAAGAAATTCAAGAACTACGAGACCTACCACCCGCTGCATGACCGCACGCTGGCGATGATCTTCGAGAAAAGCTCGACGCGCACGCGTCTGTCGTTCGAAGCCGGTATTCACCAGTTGGGCGGCCACGCCGTGTTCCTGAACACGCGCGATACGCAACTTGGCCGCGGCGAGCCGATTGAAGACGCGGCACAGGTGATCTCGCGCATGACCGACATCATCATGATCCGCACGTTCGGTCAGGAGATCATCGAGCGCTTCGCACAGCACTCGCGCGTGCCGGTGATCAACGGTCTGACGAACGAATACCACCCGTGTCAGGTGTTGGCGGATATTTTCACGTACTACGAGCACCGCGGCCCGATCAAGGGCAAGACCGTGACGTGGATCGGCGACGCGAACAACATGTCGTATACGTGGATTCAGGCGGCCGAAATCTTCGGCTTCCAGTTCCACATCTCCACGCCGCCGGGCTACCGGCTCGATCAGGCAATGGTGGCCGAGTCGAGCCGTCCGTTCGTGCGCGAGTTCGACGACCCGCGCGCCGCGTGCGAAGGTGCCGACCTCGTCTCCACCGACGTCTGGACGAGCATGGGTTTCGAAGCGGAAAACGAGGCACGCAAGGCCGCTTTCGCACAGTGGTGCGTCAATGCCGACCTGATGCAACGCGCCAAGCCCGACGCCCTGTTCATGCATTGCCTTCCCGCCCACCGCGGCGAGGAAGTGTCGGCGGATGTCATCGATGGTGCGCAAAGTGTCGTGTGGGACGAAGCCGAGAACCGTCTGCACGTGCAGAAGGCGCTCATGGAGTACCTGATGCTCGGCCGCGTCTGAGCCGGTTCGCACGGCAATCTGTCTGCCGCCCGGAGCGATAACGCATCCGGGCGGTTGCTGCCCCCGCCCCGCCTCGCTTCCCGCGCCACCGATCACCCACCGCAACTAACGTTCCGCTATCATCGCTGACGCGCCGCCATCCCGGTCCGTGGTCACGCGCTTCATAGCCGCGCGGCATGAATCGCCCCGCCGTCAGAACATTTCGGAATTTGCACCGTGGCAGTGCATTTTCGTTGTGCATCGCACAAAATGCAGACGGGTGGACGTTCGAAACGTGCTAGCATGAATTCACGTCCGATCTTCAAAGTGATCGGACATATCGACTCTCCATCGCGACATTCGCTCGCATTCGACACAGCATTCGGTCATGACGCAAAACGCAACGCAGTTCGACAACGTTTCCGTAATCAAGCGCGCCAACACCTATTTCGACGGCAAGTGCGTCTCGCACACCGTTCTGTTTCCGGACGGTACGCGCAAGACGCTGGGCGTGATTTTCCCGGCCACGCTCCAGTTCGGCACCGAGGCTCCCGAAATCATGGAGGTCACGGGCGGCCGCTGCCGCATCCGTCTGGCAGGTCAGACCGAATGGCAGGAATATGCCGCCGGTCAGGAATTCGCCGTGCCGGGCAACAGCAAGTTCGATATCGAGGTCGTGGAGACGCTCGATTACGTTTGCCATTACGGCTAACCGTCCGGCCCATATCGCGACGGTGCGGGGTCGCCCGCGCCGCCGCCTTCCCGGCTGGTTCAGCGCGGCCCCGGCGCCGCTTCTCACTATGTCGCGACTGCCCCCCGATTCCGTCGACCATGGCCCCGACAACGCTGACGACACTGCTGCCAGCCGGCCCACCGACGGGCGTGAGATCTCTGCAAAGCCCCCGCTAACGCTCCCCGCCGAGCCGTCCGGCAAGTCGCTGCGCACGCCACCGGAGACTTCCGGCTCGCCGCAGACATCGGGCATGAGTACCGATCTCGAACCGACCGACGTCCCGCTGCTTCCACCGGAATCCCCCAACGCCCCGGCGGCAACGAAGTCGACCCGCTCGCGACGCGGCGGCGCGAAGCGCAAAGGCATCGATCTCGGCTTGCAAGGCGGTGGCGCGCATGGCGCCTACGCGTGGGGCGTGCTCGACAAACTGCTCGAAGACGGGCGTCTGGAATTCGAGGGCATCAGCGGCGCCTCGGCCGGGACGATGAACGCCGTGGTGCTCGCGCATGGCCTGCTGGAGCGTCCCGGCGTCGATCCGCGGGAGAAAGCGCGTGAGGCGTTGCACAGCTTCTGGCTGGGCGTCTCGCAGGCGGGTTCGTCCGCAACCGCATGGGCACAAACCGTCTTCAGCTGGCTCAACGGCCGTCCGACCGAGTATCCGGTCTGGCACGACTGGATGCAGAGCATGCAGCAGTGGATGATGCCGTTCTCCCAGCCACCGGCCGAGATCAATCCGCTGCGCACCGTCCTCGAAGCACAAGTGGACTTCGAGCGGCTGCGCGAGAGCACCGCAACGCACCTGTTCGTGTCCGCGACGAACATCCGCACCGGCAACATCCGCATTTTCCGCACACACGAAATCACCCTCGACGTGGCAATGGCCTCCGCCTGTCTGCCCTGGCTGTTCAAGCCGGTAAAGATCGACGAGGACTTTTACTGGGACGGGGGTTATCTCGGCAATCCTGCGCTCTTTCCGTTCTATTACGAGACACTCACGAGCGACATTCTGATCGTGCACATCAATCCGATCGAGCGCGCGGAGAAGCCGGTATTGCCGGGGCAAATCATGAACCGCGTGAACGAGATCACGTTCAACGCATCGTTACAGCGCGAATTCCGGGCGATCTCGTTTGTTCACAAACTGATCGACGAGGGCTGGTTGAAGCCAGAGTTTCGCGAGCGGCTGAAGTACCCGTTGATTCACTCGATTCGCGCCGACAAGGCACTGTACGACTTGTCCTCGTCGACGAAATTCGTGACCGACTGGCACTTCCTCACGACGCTGCGCGACCGAGGTCGGGACGCGGCCGCCCGCTGGCTGGAGGCCCATTACCACGACGTGGGCATACGCTCGACGGTGGATCTGAAACGCGATTACTTGCAGCGCTTGCCCAACGCCTCCGCCATCAGATCATGAGCGGCTCAGGGTCGAGCGAGATGCCGAAACGCGTCCGAACACTCGTCTGCACGGCGCGCGCCAGCGCCACGATGTCGTCGCCGCTCGCGCCCCCCCGATTGACGAGCACCAGCGCCTGACGCTCGTGCACACCCGCACGGCCCTGCGACTTGCCGCGCCAGCCGCATTGATCGATCAGCCAGCCGGCAGCGACCTTCCACGTGCCGTCGGGCTGCGGGTAACCGACCGCCTCCGGGAAACGCGCGCGCAAGGCATCGAAGGTTTCGGCATCGACAACGGGGTTCTTGAAGAAGCTTCCGGCATTGCCGAGAACCGCCGGATCGGGCAGCTTGCGACGTCGAATATCGACGACCGCGTCGAAAATACGGCGTGCATCGGGATGTGCGACACCGGCGTCGGCAAGCGCGCGCGACACGTCCGCATACCCCGTCACGGCGTGCCACGGCTGCGGCAGGCGCAGTGTGACGGACACGATGACGAACCGTCCCGGTTCGCGCTTGAAGCATGAATCGCGGTAGCCGAATGCGCAGACCTCGCGCGAGAGCGTGACGAACTCGCCCGTGGTCGTGTCGAGCGCGCGCGCCGCGAAGAAGCGCTCGGCGAGTTCCAGCCCGTAGGCGCCGATGTTCTGGATCGGCGCGGCCCCGAGCGTGCCCGGAATCAACGCGAGGTTTTCGAGGCCGGGGCAGTCCTGCGAGAGCGTCCAGTCGACAAAGTCGTGCCAGACTTCGCCGGCGCCGCCGCGCACATAGCGCGCATGCGGATCGGCGGGGTCGTCCGGCAGCCGTTCCCGGCCGCGAATCGCCATGCGCAGCACCACCCCGTCGAAATCGCGCGTGAGCACGATGTTGCTGCCGCCACCGAGCACGAGACGCGGCAGGCCCGCCAGCTCGGGCATGGCAAGCGCTTCGAGCAACGCGGCTTCGCTATCGATGACAACGAGATAACGGGCGGTAGCGGGCAGACCGAAGGTGTTGAGTTCGCGCAGGCTGACGTCGCGTAGCAACTGGGACATGAAGTATGTGCTGACCGGTGGATGCCGCCGTACCGGCCATGGTGACCGCTCCGAATCACGTCCCGAAGGGACGCGGGACCGACGGCTGAATTACAATGTCGGGCGAAAGATTGATGCGCGCCATTATACCGGCCGCACGGATCGTCAGAGGCGGCCGGAGACGGCGCCGGGCAGACGACTGCCGGCCAACTCACAGGGCATGCACCGCATGCCTTTCACGAACCCTCACTAATTCAGGAGAGCCAGATGCCATCGTTTGACGTGGTTAGCGAAGCCAACATGGTCGAGGTCAAGAACGCCGTCGAGCAGGCCAACAAGGAAATCTCGACGCGCTTCGACTTCAAGGGATCGGACTCGCGCATCGAGCACAAGGAGCAGGAACTCACGCTCTTCGCCGACGACAACTTCAAGCTCGATCAGGTCACGCAGGTGCTCATCGCCAAAATGGCCAAGCGTAATGTCGACGTGCGGTTTCTCGACTACGGCAAGGTCGAGAAGATCAGCGGCGACAAGGTCAAGCAGGTCGTGAAGGTCAAGAAGGGGGTCGAAGGCGACCTCGCCAAGAAAATCGTGCGCATCATCAAGGACAGCAAGATGAAGGTGCAGGCGAGCATTCAGGGCGACAGCGTGCGCGTCTCCGGCGCCAAGCGCGACGATCTGCAAAGCGCGATGGCCCTGCTGCGCAAGGACGTCACCGATACGCCGCTGGACTTCAACAACTTCCGCGACTGAACGTCACGGCACTGCGTTGCTGTCTTCCGCCGCTCTCCTATGGACGGCGGACACGAAAAACCCGCAGACTCGCTGCGGGTTTTTGTTTGCCGGCACGCAACGAACTACTTCTTCTGGCCGATGCGGCTTTCCTTGCCCGCAATGAGCTTGCCAATGTTCGAACGGTGGCGATAGACCAGCAGCGCCGCCATGACGATCACTGCCGGCGCGTAGGGGCCGAACCCGAACATGAAAACGTAGTACAGCGGCGCGAACACCGCCGAGACCAGCGCGGCGAGCGACGAATAGCGGAAGAAGACGGCGATGATGAGCCAGGTCGCCATCACCGCGAGGCCGAGCACCGGGCTGATGGCGAGGAGAACGCCCGCTGCCGTCGCCACGCCCTTGCCGCCCGCGAAGCGCAGGAACACCGGATACAGATGGCCAAGGAAAACCGCCAGCGCCACGGCGGCAAGCCCGAAGTCACCGACACCCCAGGCATCGGCGAGGCGTTGCGCGAGATAAACCGCGAGCCAGCCCTTGAGTGCGTCGCCGATCAGCGTGAGCACGGCGGCCTTCTTGTTGCCGGAGCGCAGCACGTTCGTCGCCCCCGGATTTCCCGAGCCGTAGCTGCGCGGGTCCGCCAGGCCCATCGCGCGGCTGACGATCACCGCAAACGGCACCGAGCCGATCAGGTACGCGAGAACGATAAAAACCAGTGTGGCCATGAACTTCGAGCGTGTGGAAGATTTGTAATGGCCGCCATTCTACTTGAGACGACGCGCGTCCCCATTCTGGCAAACACGGGGTTGCGCAGATGCCCCGGCCGCGCAGCCATCGCAGCGGCATGCGAGCGGAGCAAGCGCGCCTCGCGCGACGCGCCGGGGCCACGCAGACGAGCGCTTCTTGAAAGCGATGCCGTCAGTCCGCAAGGGCGACGTTGACCAGCGTGGGCGCGAGCACGCGCACGAGTTCGGCCGGGGCAATCGAGACCAGATAGCCACGACGGCCGCCGTTGATGTAGATCTCCGGCAGTTCGAGGATCGACGCCTCCATGTAGATCGGCATGCGCTTGCGCGTGCCGAACGGACTCGTGCCGCCCACCAGAAACCCCGAGTGCCGGTTGGCGACGTCCGGCTTGCACGGCTCGATGCGCTTGCGTCCCGCCTGACGCGCCAGCGACTTCGTCGACACTTGACGATCGCCGTGCATCAGCACGATCAGCGGGTTGGCGTCCTCGTCTTCCATCACCAGCGTCTTGATGACCACGTGCTCCGGCACCTGCAACGCCTGCGACGAGACACGCGTGCCGCCGTGCTCCTGATACTCGTAGAAATGATTCCGGAATGCGACCTTGGCGTCGCGAAGCTGTTTGGTCGCCGGGGTCTCGGCAGTGGCCTTGGGTTTCATGTCGGTCAATACGGTGGAAAGACGAAAGCGGCGCCGGGCATGATCCGGTGGCTATCCCAAACGCCAAATATACGGATTGTAAGCAATCGCTTCATCGCGCATTACAATGCCGCCATGTCTGCCTCACTTGCCCCATTGGCCGCCGACGCTTCCGGTGACGCCCTGGCCCGGTTTCTCGCCGGCCTGCCTGCGCGCATCGATACGCTTGCCGAACGCGTGGCGAGCACTGCGCCCCATCGCGTGGCGCTGATCGACGACTTCGGACGCATGACCTACGGCGAACTCGTTCACGCCGTCACGGCCACTGCCGAGCGATTGCGTGCGCATGGCGTGCGCGGCGGCGACCGTGTGATGATCGTCGGCGAGAACGGGATTGCCTACGTCGTGCTGCTGCTCGCGGTGGCGTCGCTCGATGCCTGGCCGCTGCTGTGCAACGCCCGCCTCTCGGCGGCGGAACTGCGCGTGATTCGCGAGCACGCACGTCCGCGCTGCGCGATCTACACGATCGACGCCTCGCCGGACGCCGCCGCCCACGCCCGCTCCAACGCCGCCCGGATCCAATGGACGGAACTCGCGCTGGGCGCGATTGCGGCGTCCGACGTCGATCCCGGCAGTGTTGCCGAGCCGGTGGAAACCGGCCCGGCGGCCCAATGCGCGGCCCTGATCTATACGACGGGCACGACAGGCGCCCCCAAGGGCGTGCGGCTCTCGCATCGCAATCTGATGTTCATCGCGGCAGTGTCGAGCACGTTGCGACATGTCGGCCCCGACGACATCGCCTACGGCGTGCTGCCGATCTCCCATGTCTACGGGCTGACATCGGTCTGTCTCGGCACGCTGTACGCCGGAGGAACGTTGCGGCTCGCGGCGCGCTTCACGCCGGAGGCCGTGCTCGACTCGCTCGCCCATGACGGACTGACGATCCTGCAAGGCGTGCCCGCGATGCATGCGCGTCTGGTGGCCCACGTGGCGACGCAGGGCGTATCGCTGGTCGCCCCCCGCCTGCGTTTCGTCTACTCTGGCGGCTCGCCGCTCGACGCGGCCCTCAAAGCGCGCGTCGAAGCGTTCTACGGTTTGCCGATCCACAACGGCTACGGGCTGACCGAGAGCAGCCCGACCGTCGCCCAGACGCTGCTCGATGCGCCTCGCGACGATTGCGCCGTCGGCCCCGTCATTCCGGGCGTAGCCGTGCGCATCGTGGGGCGGGACGGGGAAGATCTGCCGGACGGCGAAGTCGGTGAACTCTGGGTGCGCGGCCCGAACGTCATGCTCGGCTACTACCGGGCGCCGGAACTGACCGCCGCGACCGTCACCGCGGACGGCTGGCTGCGCACCGGCGATCTTGCACGCCGTGCGGGGGACGGCGCCCTTTTCCTGGCCGGACGCGCCAGGGAACTCATCATCCACTCCGGTTTCAACGTCTACCCCATCGAAGTCGAACAGGCGCTCGCCAGTCACCCCGACGTGCTTCAGGCCGCCGTGGTGGGTCATCCACACGAAGGTAACGAGCAGGTCGTCGCGTTCGTGCAAGCGCTGCCGGGACATGCGATCGACGTCGACGCGCTTGCCGAATGGGCGGCGAAGCGCCTCGCGCCTTACAAACGCCCGGCGCGCATTCGCGTGCTGGACACCCTGCCCGCCGCCTCCACCGGCAAGGTGCTCAAGCACAGGCTCAAGGCCCTGCTCTGACGCTCGACGAGGACAAGGACGAGGACAACCGCACCTCACCCGCGCGGGTGATGCTGCGCATGGAGCGACTTGAGACGTTCGCGAGCGACGTGCGTGTAGATCTGCGTGGTGGAAATGTCGGCGTGACCGAGCAGCAATTGCACGACGCGAAGATCCGCGCCGTGATTGATCAGATGGGTGGCGAACGCATGCCGTAGCGTGTGCGGCGAGAGCGGCGCGCGAATGTCCGCCTGCAATGCATAACGCTTGATCAGGTACCAGAACGCCTGACGCGTCATGCCCTCGCCGCGTTGCGTGACGAAAAGCGTGTCGCAGGTCCGGCCGTTGAGCAGCACGCGGCGGCTCTCGTCGAGATAGCGTGCCAGCCATGCGTTGGCCTCCTCGCCGAACGGCACGAGGCGCTCCTTCGCGCCCTTGCCGAAGATACGCAGCACGCCCTCGTTCAGTCCCACTTCGATGGTCTTGAGCGCCACCAGCTCCGACACGCGCAGTCCGCTCGCATACATGAGTTCCAGCATGGCGCGATCGCGCAGGCCCAGCGGCTGTGTCAGGTCGGGCGCAGCGAGCAGCGCCTCGACCTGCGCCTCCGACAACGTCGAGGGCAATCGTTGCGCCCGCTTGGCCGACGCGATACGCAAACAAGGATCGTGCTGCACGACATGCTCGCGCAGCGCCCACTGGTAGAAGCGTTTGAAGACGGACAGCCGCCGGTTCACACTGCTGGCCCGACTCTCGCGACGCCACGCCAGATAAGCCGAGAGCGCGGCCTCGTCGACGGCATCGAGGGCGATCTCGTACGTCTTGAAAAGCCAGTCGGCAAAGAGCCGCAAGTCGCGACGATAGGCGTCGAGCGTGTTTCGGGAAAGGCCGTCTTCAAGCCAGATCGTGTCGCAGAACTGGTCGATGAGGGCTGTACTGCGCTCGTTGGGATGACTCAAACCAGGGCTCCTTCCGTGGGCGCCTGTCCTTGCTGCGCAAGCGCCCATTCGACATGTTCCCGGACCAGCGCCGAGGGATGTGCGCGCCGCGCAAGCAAGGCCTCGCGTATCGAGGTGCGCGCCTCCTGTGCGGTCGTCTCGCGCAGCGCGTTGCCGAGCCCGACCGCCAGATTGCGCAGCCACCGCTCATGGCCGATACGGCGAATCGGGCTGCCTGCCAGCCGCTCCATGAATTCTGTCTCGCTCCAGGCAAAGAGCTCGACGAGCGACGAGCCGTCGAGCCGGTTGCGCGGGGCGAAATCCGCGAGCGGCGACGGTTGCGCGAACTTGTTCCAGGGGCAATACAACTGACAATCGTCGCAGCCGTAAATACGATTGCCCATCTTCGCGCGCAGCGGTTCGGGAATCGCGCCCTTGTGCTCGATGGTTAGGTACGACACGCACAGGCGGGCATCGACACGAAACGGTTCGGTGATCGCACCGGTCGGGCACACGTCGAGGCAGCGCCGGCACTGCCCGCAGTGTTCGCCGCGCGCCATGGCCCCCCCGCCGGCTTGGTCGGCTTCCTCGGCTTCGTCGGCTTGGTCGGCATCGGCCGGCAGCGGCACATCGACGAAGATCTCGCCGAGGAAAAAGAGCGAACCGGCCTCGCGCGAGAGCAGCAGCGTGTGCTTGCCGCGCCAGCCGAGTCCGGCCTTCTGCGCGAGTTCGACTTCGAGCACCGGTGCGGAATCGGTAAATACGCGATACCCGAACGGGCCGATGGCCTGCGTGATGCGATCGGACAACTGCTGCAAGCGATTGCGCATGACCTTGTGGTAGTCGCGTCCTCTGGCGTAGATCGATACGATGGCTTCGCCCGGACGCGCCGCACGCGCGGCTTCATGCTCGCGCCAATGCGCGAGATCGACATCGCCAGGAAGGTAATTCATGCGCGCGCTGATGACGCGTACCGTGCCGGGCACCAGTTCGGCGGGCCGCGCACGCTTCATGCCGTGGGCCGCCATGTAATCCATGTCGCCATGACAGCCGTCGTCGAGCCATTGTTGTAACCCCGCTTCGGCGTGCGAGAGATCGGTGTGGGCGATGCCCACGTGGCCGAACCCGAGTTCGCGCGCCCAGGCGCGAATCTGCACGGCAAGCGCTGCCAGCCCCTCGGAATCGAGGGCCGGCGGCGTCGCGTTGTCGCGCGAGGACGACACTTCCGGGGTCTGCGGAGGTGTCGACGGCTCGACTTGTGCGGCGGTAGCGGGGAAAATCACGGAAGCTTTCATCGACTCCATTTTACGCAATGCCCGCCACGCCCGATCCATCGGCGCCGCCCTTGCTGGGCGAGCGCATCTTCGCGCTACCGGACGAAGCCGCTACCGAGGCCTTCGCGGCGGCGTTCGCGCGCGTCGTCGTGGAACGCATGGCGCATACCGACGCCGCGCACGCGGGTCTGCACGTGCAGCTCTCGGGCGACCTCGGCGCAGGCAAGACCACCTTCGTGCGAGCCCTGTTGCGCGCGCTGGGTCACACGGGCCGCGTCAAAAGCCCTACCTACGCGCTGTGTGAACCATACAACATCGACACACCACAAGGTGTGCTGCCGGTCTATCATTTCGATCTGTACCGCTTCGCCGATCCGGCCGAATGGCATGACACGGGCTTTCGCGAGCATTTCGCAGGCGACGCGCTGTGCCTGGTCGAGTGGCCGGAAAAAGCCGAAGGACTTCTTGGCGTCCCCGATTTGCGCCTTTGGCTGGAACCTGTCGGCGACAGTCGCCGTCTCACGACGAGCGCCTACACGCCGGCCGGTCTTGCTTGCCTGAATTCATGCTGATCAAACGCTTCGCCCGTACCGACGACGCCTCATCGCCCAATGCCGGCCGCCGCCGCGCCTTGCGCGCTGGCGCATCGACCCTGATTCTCGCCCTCACCGGCCCCCGTCTGGCCTTCGCCAATGCCATCGTCGCGGTGCGCGTCTGGCCGGCGAGGGACTACACACGCGTCACGCTCGAGACCGATAACCCCGTCAGGTTCCAGCAGCAGTTGATGGAAAGCCCGAACCGCTTCGTCATCGATCTCGACGAAGTGGATCTCAGTCCTGCGCTGCGCGAGCTCGTCGCGAAAATCCAGCCGAACGACCCGCAAATCGCGCAAGTGCGCGTGGGGCAATTCAAACCCGGCGTGGTGCGCATGGTCTTCGACCTGAAGGCGGGCGTGAAACCGCAGTCGTTCACGCTGCCGCCGGTGGCGGGCTACAAGTACCGAACGGTGTTCGATCTGTATCCGGCCGTCGAACCGGATCCGCTCATGGAACTGCTCGCGCAGACGGCGAACAAGGCCCAGGCGCTCGCACAGAATTCGCATTCGTCCCCGGCACAGGGCGGCGGCACCACACCCAGCACGGACGAAAGCGAGGCATTCTTCCAGAAGTACGCGCAGCGCGAACCAGGTGGACGAATGCCCAAACCCGGCCCGGCACCTACCGCACCCGCCATACCGGACAAGGCACCTCCGCTGGCCCAACGCAAGGGGGACAAGGAGGACAAGGACGACGCCGACGACTACGTACCACCGGCAAATGCGCAGAAAACGGCGCGTCTGCTCACCATCGCGCTCGACCCGGGACACGGTGGTGAAGACCCCGGCGCCGTCGGCGCGCGCGGCACTTGCGAGAAGGTCGTGGTGTTGCAGATCGCCCAGCGCCTGCGCCGGAAGATCGATGCCGAGCCGAACATGCGCGCGATGATGACCCGCGACGCCGATTTCTTCGTGCCGCTCGGCGTGCGGGTGCAAAAGGCGCGTCGCGTCTCCGCCGATCTCTTCATGTCGATTCACGCCGACGCGTTCACCTCGCCCTCGGCCAACGGCGCATCGGTGTTCGCGCTATCCGAACGGGGCGCGACGAGCGCGACGGCGCGGCTTCTCGAAAGGACACAGAATGCATCCGATCTGATCGGCGGCGTCAACATCAAGACGAACGACCGCACAGTCGCCCACGCGCTGCTCGATATGTCGACGACGGCGCAGATCCGCGACAGCAAGGTGTTCGGCACCGCGCTGCTCACGCAGATCGGCACGGTCGCGCCGCGCCGCGCCTGCATAGCAAGAACGTCGAACAAGCCGCGTTTGCCGTGCTCAAGGCGCCCGACATCCCGTCGGTGCTTGTCGAGACGGCCTTCATCAGCAACCTCGACGAAGAGCGCAATCTGAACGATCCGGCCTACCAGGAGCGATTGGCCGACGCGCTGCTCAAGGGCATCAAGGCGTATTTCGCCAAAAATCCCCCCATCGCCAAGAACCGCACTGCCTGACGCGAACGTCGCGTCGCGGACATCGCAAAAAAATGGCGCGCCCGACAGGACGCGCCATTTTTCATTGAAGCGAACGGCGTGGCGACCGGGGAGCCGCCTCGCCCGGGCATCTCATCCGAATACCGTTACTTGCCCTGCCCTTGCGGCGCACCACGGCGACGCCCGCGCGTGAGCAGCTTCCACAGCGCGCCCAGGGCGATGGGCACCACCGCGGCGGAAATACCGACCAGCACGATGATGTTCAGGTACTGCTTGACCAGCGGCAGGTTGCCGAACAGATAGCCGCCGCCCACGAGCAGCACCACCCAGATCAGCGCGCCGAGCACGTTGTACAACTGGAAGCGCCCCCACGACATGGCCGAGACGCCGGCAACGAACGGAGCAAACGTACGCACGACGGGCACGAAACGCGCCATCACGATGGTCTTGCCGCCGTGATGTTCGTAGAAGTCGTGGGTTTTGCGCAGCGCGTCGCGATCGAGGAACCGCCAGTTCTTCTCGTATACGCGGGGGCCGATCTTCGAGCCGATCCAGTAATTGAGCGTGTTGCCGCTCACCGCTGCGATAAAGAGCAGCACACCGAGCAGCCACGGATCCATGGCGCCGGTGGCGGCAAAGGCGCCGCCGATGAACAGCAGGGAATCGCCCGGAAGAAACGGGAAAAGCACCAGCCCTGTTTCCACGAATACGATCATGAACAGGAACAGATACACCCAGTTTCCGTACTGATCGATAAACACCCCCAAGTGTTTATCGATGTGGAGCACCATCTCCAGCAATTGCACCAAAGTATCCAAGTCGATTCCTCAAGATAAAGGACGCCGGCCCGTTCCCGCGGGCGCGCGACGAGTCGCATCATACCAGCGCGGCCGTCGTGCGTCGTTAAGTCTGCGTGACGCTAACACCCGCTGCCGAGGCAGGCCGCGCGCGTCCCAAATCGCCACTTGTCGCCGTATTCCTTGCCGATTTGCCGTCCCGGCCAGCATCCCACACCGGAATTAGTTGCCACTTAAAGCCGCCTGGAGGGGAACGAACCCGGTATTACCGGCCGGAACATCGCACGATCTATGTCTTTGAGGGCACGCTTTATAATGGTTCCCATGTCTGCCACCCCGACCCCCGCCCCGAACGTCCCGAACGTCCCGAACGCTCCGGATACCCCGGACGCTCCGGATCCGGCCACCGCGCCTCCCCAACGCCGCCCCGGCCCCATGCCGGCGGGGCTCGCCCCGGCGCGCGCCATTCGCGTCCTTCCCGACCAGTTGATCAGTCAGATCGCCGCCGGCGAGGTGGTCGAGCGCCCGGCCTCCGTGGTCAAGGAGTTGCTGGAGAACGCCCTCGACGCGGGCGCCCGGGCGCTTCAAATCAAGCTGGAAGAAGGCGGCGTGCGCCGCATCGCGATTACCGACGACGGCGGCGGCATGTCCGCCGAACAATTGCCGCTGGCGCTCACCCGCCACGCGACGAGCAAGATCCGCACGCTCGACGAACTCGAATCGGTGCTCACGCTCGGATTCCGCGGCGAAGCCCTGGCGTCCATCGCCTCCGTGGCGCAGCTCACGCTCTCGAGCCGCCAAATCGATGCGCCGCATGCGACCGCCATCGACGGCAATACCGGCGCGCTCACCCCGGCCGCCGGCCCCGTGGGCACCACCGTCGACGTGCGCGACCTGTACTTCAACACGCCCGCGCGACGCAAGTTTCTCAAGACGGAACAGACCGAGTTCGGTCATTGCATGGACGTCATCCGCCGCAGCGCATTGGCGCGCCCGGACGTCGGCTTCTCGATCCTGCACAACAACCGGGCCGTCGAGCACTGGAACGCGTCGGATGCCGCCACGCGGGTCGCACGCGTGCTCGGCAACGACTTTGCCGACGCGCATCTGGCGCTCGATGAAGGCGCGGCCGAATTGCGCCTTTCGGGCTTCGTCGGCCTGCCGACCGCGAGCCGCGGCCGCGCGGACCAGCAGTTTTTCTTCGTGAACGGCCGCTTCGTACGCGACAAGCTGCTCACGCACGCCGTGCGCGCCGCTTATGAAGACGTGCTGCACGGCGATCGCTACCCGGCGTACGTGCTGTATTTCGAACTACCGCCGCAGTTGGTGGACGTGAACGTTCACCCGTCGAAAATCGAAGTGCGCTTTCGCGATGCCCGCAGCGTTCACCAATTCGTGTTCCACGCCGTGCAACGTGCACTGGCGCGCGCGGCGGGCAGCGGCGGCGCGACGCATGCCGCACACCTGACCGAAGGCGGCGGACTTGCCGCCGGTCCCGGCGCAGTGGCCGGATTGGGCGGCGGCTTCGGCGCGCGCTCCACCGGAGGGTTCGGCACCCCGGGCGGCAGCAATTGGAATTCGCGTGCGCAACAAGGGGCGTTGCCGATGGCGCAGCCCCTGTCCGTCTACGACAATCTGTTCGGACGCGCGGCGCCGCCGGCGGCGCGCCCCTACGGCCAGTCCGGCGTGACTGGCCTGACCGGTGTAACCGACGTGCCTTCGCCGGTCTACGGGAACGCCAACGGCTCTCCGGGCGGCGCCCCCGGCACGACACCGGACGGCGCACCGCCGGGCAGTGGCCTCGCCCACGCCTTCGCGGCGAGCGCCAACGGCAGCGCCGACGCCCAGGCACTCGAACAACCGCTGGGCTTTGCGCTCGGCCAGTTGCACGGCATCTACATCCTCGCGCAGAACGCCCATGGCCTCGTGCTCGTCGACATGCACGCCGCGCACGAGCGCATCCTTTACGAACGCTTCAAGCAGGCGCTTATCGAGCGCAGCGTGCCTGTCCAGCCGCTACTCATTCCGGTGACGTTCTTCGCGGATCCGGTGGAAATCGGCACGGCGGAAGAACATCGGGAGACGTTGACGGCGCTCGGCTTCGACCTCGCCGCCATGTCCCCCACCACGCTGGCCGTGCGCGCCATCCCCGCGCTGCTCGACGGCGCCGACGCGCAGGCGCTCGCGCGGGCCGTGCTGGCCGATCTGCGCCAGTACGGCGGCTCTCGCGTGCTTACCGAGCGTCAGCACGAACTGCTCGGCACGCTCGCCTGCCACACGGCGGTGCGTGCCAACCGGCGACTGACGCACGAGGAAATGAACGCTTTGCTGCGTCAGATGGAGGCGACCGAACGGGCCGACCAATGCAATCACGGACGCCCCACCTGGTACCAGCTCACGCTCGGCGACCTCGACAGGTTATTCATGCGCGGACGTTGAGCGGTTCATGAACGCAAATCCCCCGATCGTCTGTCTGCTGGGCCCGACGGCATCCGGCAAGACCGCCGCCGCCCTTGCCCTCGCACAAGACACCCCGCTGGAGATTATCAGCGTCGATTCCGCCCTCGTGTATCGCGAGATGGACATCGGCACGGCAAAACCGAGTGCCGAAGAACTCGCCGCCGTGCCGCATCACCTGATCGACATCATCGATCCGCGCGACACCTATTGCGCCGCGCAGTTTCGCGAAGACACGCTGCGTCTGGTCGACGGCATCGCCGCGCGCGGACGCCGCGCGTTACTCGTCGGCGGCACCATGCTCTACTACAAGGCGCTCACGCAAGGTCTCTCGCCGCTGCCGGCTGCCGATGCGGATGTGCGGGCGGCACTTGACGAGGACGCCGCGCGCGACGGCTGGCCGGCGCTTCACGCGCGGCTCGCCAGCGTCGATCCCGCAACGGCGGCGCGTCTCGCCCCGAACGACTCGCAGCGCATTCAGCGCGCGCTGGAGATCTTCCTGCTGTCGGGCAAGCCGATGTCGCAGTGGCTCGCCGAACAGGCACCCGCACGGGACACGGCGTCGCCACACACATTCGTGCCCGTGGCGCTGGAGCCAGGCGAGCGTTCGATACTGCATGCGCGCATTGCCGAGCGTTTCCGCCTGATGCTCGCCGCCGGTTTCATCGAAGAAGTCGAACGCCTGCGGGCGCGAGGCGATCTCGATCCCGGCTTACCCTCGATGCGTTGCGTAGGCTACCGTCAGGTGTGGGAATACCTCGACGGCAAGACCGACTACGACACCATGCGCGATAAGGGCATCTTCGCCACGCGTCAGTTGTGCAAACGGCAACTGACGTGGCTGCGTTCGATGCCCGAGCGTCACATCGTCGACTGCACCGCCCCCGACGCGACGCAACGCGCCCTGGCCACCGTGCGCAATCTCTGGCAAGCCTGACCCTTGCCTGCCCGCGCTGCGCCGCCCCCGAGGTCGGCGCAGCCCCTCCCTCTCCGTTGAAACCCTGACAGCTTTCCGGTTTGCACGTCGATTTTGATATGCTAATTTGCATATTAACGTTTCGATCAATGCAAAATTGCATCGAATCCACGATACCGGGAAGGGTGCCAATGACGCAGACTTCGATGGAGCCGAGTGGGGTGGCGGGTCATGTGTTGCGCAGGCCGGCAAGCGGCCCGCGACGCGTGCCGATTGCGAAATGGGCGATGCGTGCGGGGATCGCGCTGATCTATCTGTTCATGCTCAGCCCGCTGATCTTCGTCGTCTGGCTGAGTTTTTTCAAAGACGCGATCATCACCTTCCCGCCCAGCGGCTACACGCTGTCGTGGTACGTCAACGCCTGGCGCAACGCCGCCTTTGCCGACGGTTTCCTGCTCTCGCTCCAACTCGCCGCCTGCGCCGCCATCGGGGGCGTGATGCTCGGTGTCACGGCGTCGCTCGCCCTCGCCCGCTACCGCTTCCCCGGCCGCCGCACGCTCGGCAACGTGCTGCTTTTGCCGCTCGTCGTGCCGGGCATCGTCGCGGGCATTGCGACCTATCTGTTCTATCTGCGCGCCGAGAACGCCCTCGACATGGACATCGTCGGCACGTTCGGCGGCCTTGTGATCGCGCACGTCTGTCTGACCATTCCGTGGACGATGCGCCTGGTGGGCGCGAGCCTCGCGCAGATCGACGGCACCATTGAAGAAGCAGCGCGCAATCTTGGCGCGGGGCCGTGGCGCACGCTCTGGCGCGTAACGCTGCCGATGCTGCGGCCAGCCATCGTCGCGGCCGTGCTGTTCAGTTTCATCGTGTCGTTCGAGAACCTCGAACTCACGCTGCCGCTGGTGGGACCGGGCAAGACGACGTTGCCCATCGCGATCATGCAGTACCTCGAATTCAATCTCGATCCGACGATTGCCGCGGTCTCCGCCGCGCAGATCGTGTTGCTCGGCATCGTTATGCTGATCACCGATCGCTTCGTCAAACTCAGCCAGGTGATCTGACATGGCCAACGTCTCGCTGCGCAACCTGCGCAAGCAATACGGCAACGCCGCTGCCGTCTCGGACTTCTCGCTGGACATTGCCGAAGGCGAACTCGTTGCCTTCCTCGGGCCCAGCGGTTGCGGCAAGACCACCACGCTGCGCATGGTCGCGGGCTTCGTCGAGCCGACGGCCGGCGAAATCTGGATCGGCGGCAAGGAGGTTTCGCGCCTGCCCGCGCATCGCCGCAACACCGGCATGGTGTTCCAGCGCTACGCACTCTTTCCGCACATGACCGTGGCGCAGAACGTGGCATTCGGGCTGGAGATGCGGCGCGTGCCGGCCGCCGAGCGCGACACGCGCATTCGCGAAGCGCTCGACATGGTGCGGCTCACCTCGCTTGCCGACCGGTACCCGCGTCAGTTGTCCGGCGGCCAGCAGCAGCGCGTTGCGATTGCGCGCGCGCTCGCCATTCGTCCCGATGTCTTTCTGCTGGACGAACCGCTCTCGAACCTCGACGCCAAACTGCGCACCGAAGTCCGCGAGGAGATCCGCGCGCTGCAACGCCGTCTCGGGCTGACGACGATCTTCGTCACGCACGATCAGGAAGAAGCGCTGGCCATTGCGGACCGACTCGCCGTGATGCACGACGGCTGCGTGCAGCAAATCGGCACCGCCGACGCCCTGTACGAGCGCCCCGCCAACCCGTTCGTCGCAAATTTCCTCGGCAAGATGAATTTCCTCGCCGGCCGGATGAGCGATGGGCACTTCGTGACCGCCAGAGGCGAGCGTCTCGCGCTCGCCGGCGCGACGCCGGACGCGAAAACGCTGGGTATTCGCCCCGAGCGGCTGCGCCTGACGGACACCCCCGCGCCCAGCGAAACGTTCATGCCCGTCACCGTCGACCAGACGATCTATCTCGGCTCGACGCTCGAACTCCGCCTGAAGAGTCCGCAGGGCGAAATGCTCGTCGCCCACGTGCAGAACACGGCACGCGAGGACACCCGTCTCTACATGCCGGGCAAGTCGCTTAAGGCATGTTTTGCGAGTACCGACTGTCTGTTTTTCAATGCCTGACGATACGCACGCGCCGACACCGGCCCACCGGAATTCCCGCATCGCCTTCGTTTCACTCACGCCTGCCCCCCCTGCCTTGGCCACCCGATGGTCAACGTTTAGAAGGATGACGACATGACACACGCCCTGAACCGCCGCACGTTTCTGAAGACCGCCTCCGGTCTCGTGATCGCTCCCACGCTGGGACTCGACGCCCTTTCGGCATACGCGGCCGCGGCATGTCCGAACGTGGTCGTCGGCACCTGGGGCGGCGACTATCTGAACCTGCTCGAACAGAACATCGGCAAGCCGATCATCGAAGCCGCGGGCGGCAAGGTGACGTACGACTCCGCCGATCAGGTCGGGCGCATGACGAAACTGCGCGCGGAGAAAGCGTCTCGTCGCGGCTCGCTCGACGTCGCGTGCCTCGCCGATCTGGACATGTACGACATCAACCGTTCCGGCATTCTGGAGGCGGTCGATGCCAGGCTCGTGCCGAATCTCGCGAACACGCTGGAGACGCTACGTCGTCCGTACTCGATTCCTCACATCTTCAGTGCGATGGTGATCGTCTACAACCCGGAGAAGGTCGGCACGAAGCCCGATTCGTTTACCGCCGCGCTCGATCCGAAACTCAAAGGCAAGGTCGGCTTCTCGGACATCCTCTACAACTTCAACGTCGTGAGCAGTTCGCTCGCAGCGGGCCACAAGGACGGCGACATGGCGGGCGGCGTGCAATTCCTGCGCGAGCTTCGCAAGACACAGCGGCCCAAGGTGTATCCGTCCAACGAGGCGGTCGCGTCGGCGCTCAAGAGCGGCGACATCTGGTTCACCTGCATGTGGAAGGCGCGCGCGTTGCAGTGGAAGAAGGCGGGTGTGCCCATTGAATACGTGGTGCCGAAGGAAGGTGCGGTGCCGGTGACGTTCGAAGCCGCGGTACCGAAGAACTCGCAGTCCAAGCCGTGCGGTTTCAACTATCTGAACGCGATGCTCGATCCGCGCGCGCAGATCGGCTTCGCCGAGACGATGGGCTACGCGCCCACCGTGAAGAACGCGAATCTGCCGCCGTCCCTCCAGCAAAGCGTGGGCTTCACGAGCGCCGAACTGGACCGCATGGTCAAGCTCGATTACGCGCGCTTCACCGCCGACAAGCCCGCACTGCTCGACTTCTGGAACAAGGAATTCAAGGTGGGGCTGTGAGTGTCGCGCACACGTCCCCCTCATCGGAGCCCGCGATGACGTCGCGCCTGACCGAAGCCACGCCACCCGCCACCGCACGCAGCGCCGCCACCGCACGCGCGGTGCGCGGCGCATTCGCCGGCGGCGCGCTCGCCGCGCCCGCCACGCTCGTCGTGCTGCTGGTGATTGTGCTACCGGGACTGCAACTGGTGCGCTACAGCTTCAACCGGTTCGATCCCGTGGACATGATGCAGGCCGCGCTCACCGGCGCGAACTACGTCAAGTTCTTCACCGACCCCTACTATCTGTCCGTCCTGTGGACGACGATCAAGGTCGCCTCGCTGTGCACCGTGCTGGCACTCGTGTTCGGGTTTCCCGTGGCGTATGTCCTTGCGCGCACGCAAAGCCGCTTCAAGAGTCTGCTCGTGATGCTGCTGGTCTTCCCGCTGCTCGTGGGCAACGTCGTGCGCGCCGCAGGCTGGATGGTGATGCTCGGCAATGCCGGTTTCGTCAATTCGATGCTCGTGTCGCTGGGCATCGTGCCGCAGCCGATTCGCCTGCTGTACACGCCGTTCGCGGTTGTTGTCGGCACGACGGCCGTCGTGCTGCCGTACATGATTCTCACCTTGCAGAGTGTGCTCGAAGGCATGGACTTCTCCGTCGAAGAAGCCGCGCGCAATCTCGGCGCGACCTTCCGGCACACGCTCACACGCGTGATCCTGCCGATGGCCGCGCCTGGCATTGCGGCGGGCACCATGCTCGTGTTCATTCTGTGCATGAATGCTTACGCCACGCCCGTGCTGCTCGGTGGCACCGGTATCACGATGATGACGCCTTCGATCTACGACCAGATCGCCAAGGCCAACAACTGGCCGTTCGGTGCGGTGCTCTCCATCGTGTCGATGGTCGTGACGTTCGCGCTCGCCGTCGCGTCTCACTGGCTCATTCACCGCCGCTACGCGAAGACGATGATGACCTGACACCCCGACGTCCTCCGCCTTCCCCGGCGTGCGGCTCGCGGCGTGCCCCGCCTGCCCGGGTCGGTGGGATCCGGGTCTGTGATTTCGCCCTTCGTTTGCCGACAAGGACTGCACCATGCCGACTCTCTCCGATGCCACACGTCAGTACCGTCGCGTGCTGATGAACGACCTGATGGACCGAACGCGCGTCGATGCGCTCGTGTTCACCGCCGCCGACTTCTTCCAGTGGGCGACCAACTTTCACGTCGACGTACAGACGTGGGAGCGCCCTATCGCCGTGTGCGTACCGCGCGACGGCGAGCCCTTCGCCGTGATGAACGAACTCTCGACGCATCACCTGATGATGGCGCGCGAGCGCCATCATCTCTGGCTCGATGCGGATCGTGTCACGCTTTACGCGGAGCACCCGCGCGTAACTCACCGTCAGCCCCTGCTCGCCGAGGTCCCCGCGCTCATCGCCGACACGTTGCGCGCGGCGGGGCTCGCTGCCTCGCGCATCGGCGTGGACGCCCCCGCCGGTCCGCTTGCACGCGCCGGCGCTTTGCTGCCCGAGGCCAAACTCGTGCCGATGCTCGCGCAAATGCGCGGCCTGCGCTGGGTCAAGCACGACGAGGAGATCGCCATCATGCGCGCCGCTGCCGAGCTGGCGGACTGGGTACAGGAGCGATATCGCGAGAACATCCGCCCGGGGCGTCTGGTGCAGGAACTCGATTACTCGATGGCGGCGCTGATGGTCACCGAAGGCGCGAAGCGCTTTCCCGGCGAAAATCTGGAAGTGCTGCGCTGCTGGACACTCTCCGGCCCCGCGTCCGCCTCGCCGCATGGCGACGGGGCCTCGTGCGGCGCGCGCATCGCCGAGGGCGACGGTATGGTCAATATCGTGATCCCGCGCCTTAACGGTCTGGTCATCGAAAACGAACGCACGTGGTTCTGCGGCAAGCCGTCGAGCGAACAGGCCCGCTTTTACGAAGTCGCCCGGGCCGCTAACGAAGCGGCCGTCAACGCCGCCGTCACCGGCAGGCCGGTGTCCGGTATCGATGCCGCAGCGCAGGCCGTGATCGAAAAAGCCGGTTGCGGCGAGTACATCCGCCATCGCACCGGCCATGGCATGGGCATCATCGGTCACGAATATCCGGATGACATGGCGTTCAATCACCGTCCCTTGCTGGCCAACGAAGTCTATTCGGCGGAGCCGGGCATCTACGTGTACGGCCTGGGCGGATTCCGTCTCGACGACTCGGTCGTCACGGGCGACACGCCGGTCATGCTCACCAACACGCCGCGCACGCTGGCGCACGCAACCATCGATTGACAAGAACCCATCCCGGAGGAGAAGTCATGGAGTCGATTCTGCTGTCGAACTGCGCGTTGCTCGACCCGGTCAAGGGCGAGCTTCGCGAAGATCACGCCGTGCTGATCGAAAACGGACGCATCAAGGAAGTGTCCGACAAGCCGATTCGCGCGGCGTCCGCGCGCGAGATCGATGCCCGCGGGCGCACCGTCATGCCCGGTCTCATCGATTTGCATGTGCACGTGCACGCCACGCAACTCAATCTCTCGGCGCAGGCACATTTGCCCAATGTGCTCGTCACGCTCAAATCGGTTCCGATACTGCAAGGCATGCTGCGACGCGGCTTCACCACCGTGCGCGACGCCGGCGGGGCGGGCCACGCCATCAAGCACGCCGTCGAGAGCGGGCTGGCCGAAGGACCGCGCCTGTTCGTCTCGGGGCGCGCCATCAGTCAGACCGGCGGCCACGGCGACGGCCGCGCCCGCACCGACTACATCGGCACCGACGGTCCGTGTCCGTGTTGCGTGCGTGTCGGGGCGCTCTCGCGCGTGGCGGACGGCGTGGACGAAGTGCGCCGAGCGGTGCGCGAAGAACTGCAAATGGGCGCGGACCAGATCAAGATCATGGCCTCGGGCGGCGTAGCGTCGCCCACCGACCCGGTCGGCGCATGGGGATATTCGGAAGACGAAATCCGCGCCATCGTCGCCGAGGCGCGAGGCCGCGGCACCTATGTGCTCGCACATGCATACACGGCGGCGGCCATCGAACGTGCCGTACGTTGCGGCGTTCGTACCATCGAACATGGCAATCTCGTCGACGCACCAACCGCGCGCTACATGGCCGAGCAAGGCGCATTCGCCGTTCCCACGCTCGTGACTTACGACGCCCTCGCAAGCGAAGGCAAGTCGCTCGGGCTGCCGCAAGACAGCGTCGCGAAGATCGCCGACGTGCACGCGGCCGGTCTGCGCTCGCTGGAAATCTTCCGCGAGGCCGGCGTGAAGTTGGGGTATGGCTCGGATTTGCTCGGCGAGTCGCAGCGTCTGCAAAGCGACGAGTTCCGCTTGCGCGCGGAAGTCCTCTCGCCGGCGGAGATCCTGCGCAGCGCCACGGTCGTCGGCGCGGAAGTCCTGGGCCAGTCCGGGCAACTGGGCGAGATCGTGCCCGGCGCGCACGCCGACGTGCTCGTCGTCGACGGTAATCCGCTCACGTCGCTCGACTGCCTGCTCGGGCAGGGGGAGCGGATTCCGATGGTGATGAAGGGCGGTAGAATCCACGCTTTCGCGCTATAAGACGATTGCCGCGAGCGCGTCGGGACATCGGTGCACGCGGCAGGTGCGTGCGGCGGTGCGCCCGCATGCGCGGGCACGCGGGCACGTCGGCGCGCACGCCAACCCCTTCCGTGGAGAACCGATGGATTTCCGGCACATCGACGCCTTTCGGGCGCTGATGCTCACGCGCACAACCACCAAAGCGGCACAGGTGCTCGGCATGTCGCAGTCCGCGGTGAGCCGTCTCGTCGCCGACCTCGAACGCTCGACGCGTCTCACGCTCTTCGACCGTGCGCGCGGGCGTCTCGAACCCACGGCCGAGGCCTTCGCCCTGTTCGAGGAAGTCGAGCGCCGCTATGCCGGACTCGACAACATCCGTGAATTCGCGCTCAATCTGCGCAACCCCGACAAGGCTGTCATCCGGGTGGGATCCGTCGTCTCGTTCGGGCTGGGCTTTTTCGCACGTGTGATGGCCGGGTATCGCGCGTTGTATCCGAGCGTGCAACTCGCGCTCACGACAGGGGCGTCCGATCTGATTCGCGACCAGGTGGTCACACATCAACTCACGCTCGGTCTCGTGACCGACACCATCGACGTGGCGGCGACCGATGCGGTCTCGTTCGCCAGGCTCGACGCGATCTGCGCCCTGCCCGCCGGTCATCCGCTCGCGCGCAAGAAGATCGTGCGGCTGGCCGATCTGAAGGATCAGCCGATCCTGTCGTACGAGCCGACCGACATGATTCGCTGGGGCATGGACCGGCTGTTCGCGCAAGGCAATCTGCATCAGCAGGTCGTTGCCACGGCGCGCTATTCCATCAACATCGGCACGATGGTCAAGGAGAAGGTGGGCATCGGGTTGTTGCATCCGGTATCCGCCTACGACTTCCTCGATTCGGATCTCGTGCTGCGTCGCTTCGAGCCGTCGATGCCCTTTCACACGCTGCGTATCACGCCGCGTGCAGCAGCGCCCAGCGCCCAACTGGACGACCTGGTGCGCATCATGGAGACAACGCTCGACGACGTGCTGCGCGCGGTGCAGGCGCGGATGAAGGTGTGACGACCGTCTTACGACACGATCGTCTGAGCTTCCCCTTCCTTGCGCTCGCGGATCGTGCCCAGACGGTAGACCGTCTCGCCCGAGGCTTCGAGATGCGTCACCGCCGCGTCGGCGTCGGCCGCCGACACGATCACGGCCATGCCGATACCGCAGTTGAACACGCGGTGCATTTCGGCGTCGGCCACCTTGCCGTGTTCCTGCAGCCACTGGAACAGCGGCGGCAACGTCCAGGCGTCCTGCCTGATGTCGGCCGTCAGATGATCCTGCAACACGCGCGGAATGTTCTCCACGATACCGCCGCCGGTGATGTGGGCCATGCCCTTGACCGTCAGCGTTTCCATCAGCGCGAGCAGCGGCTTGACGTAGATGCGCGTGGGCGCCATCAGCACGTCGCGCAGCGGCTGGCCGTGAAAGTCGGCGTCCAGATCCGGCCGGGCGACGTCGATGATCTTGCGCACCAGCGAATAGCCGTTCGAATGCGCCCCCGAGGAGGCCAGGCCCAGTACCACGTCGCCCGGCACGATGGACTTGCCGTCGATGATCTTGCTCTTTTCGACCGCACCGACCGCGAAACCGGCCAGATCGTATTCGCCGTCGGGGTACATGCTCGGCATTTCGGCCGTTTCACCGCCGATGAGCGCACAACCGGCCAGCTCGCACCCCTGCGCGATGCCCTTGACGACGGTCGCCGCCGTGGCCACGTCCAGCTTGCCGCAGGCAAAGTAGTCGAGGAAGAACAGCGGCTCGGCGCCCTGCACCAGAATGTCGTTGACGCTCATGGCGACCAGATCCTGACCGACCGTATCGTGCTTGTTCAGCGTGAAGGCCAGCTTGAGCTTGGTGCCCACGCCGTCGGTCCCCGAAACGAGCACCGGCTCCTTGTAGCGCTTGGGCACTTCGAACAGTGCCCCAAAGCCGCCGATGCCGCCCAGCACGCCGTCGCGCAGAGTTTTCTTGGCAAACGGCTTGATCGCTTCGACCAGTGCGTCGCCCGCTTCGATGTCGACGCCAGCGTCGCGATAGGAAAGGCCGGAAGTTTCGTTAGGGTGTGACATGACGGGAATGCATCAAGGTTCGGTAAAATGCGATTTTACCCGATGCGCGTGACCTTTCGGCACGCAAACGGGATATCGGACGCAGGCAAGGGCCTGCGTGCCCCGTAAACCGTACTCCGCCGGCCTTTCGCCGGCTTTCTTCGTTCGTGATTCAGCAACTGTATCTCGACCTCGGCACCCCGCCGCCCGCCACGTTCGACAATTTCATTGCCGGACTCAATCGCGAGGCGGCGCAAACGCTTGCCGGCCTTCCCGCCGAACTGTCGGCGGGCACGGCGCGCGACCGCGGCATCTACCTCTGGGGGGCTGCCGGGTCCGGGCGCACCCACCTGATGGAGGCGCTGTGCCATGCCGTCGGGCCGAGCGCGCGGTATTTGCGCCCGAACAGTCCGCTGGCCGCTTTCACGTTCGACGAGGCCAGCACCGTCTACTGCGTGGACGACAGCGACAATCTCACGCCCACCCAGCAGATCGCCGCCTTCAACCTGTTCAACGAGACCCGCGCGCGTCCGCATTGCGCCTTCGTGGCCGCGGGCTCCCAGCCGCCGGTCGACATGCCGCTGCGCGAAGATCTGCGCACCCGTCTCGGCTGGGGGCTCGTATTTCATATTGTGGGACTTGACGACGATGGCAAGAAGCAGGCGCTGCAAAACGCCGCCCGCGAGCGCGGGCTGCAACTCGCGGCGGACGTGCCGGCCTATCTGCTCACGCACTTCGAGCGCGACATGTCGAGCCTGATGGCCCTGCTCGACCGGCTCGACCGGTTCTCGATGGAGCAAAAGCGCGCGGTGACGTTGCCGCTGCTGCGCCAGATGCTCACCCACACCGATGCTGCGCCGCCGGACGGCAAACACTGACCGGTGACCGATCGGCTGGCGAGCGCAACGCAGCTACCCGAAAGTCTTACCGATACCCCCAATCACCGAACGACATTAGACCGCCCCTCGCTTCAGGTAAAATTCGCGCAATGACCAATTTAGCTCTCTTCGATCTCGACCACACCCTGCTGCCGACCGACAGCGACAAGGAGTGGGGCCGTTTCCTCGTGCGCCAGGGCGCGGTGGAGCGTGACTCGTACGCACAGGCCAACGAGGCCTTCTATCAGGACTACCGTGCAGGCCGGCTCGACATGCCGGCCTATCTGCGTTTCTGTCTTGCACCGCTCGCACGCTATCCGCGTGACCAACTCGACGCCTGGCATGCGCAATACATGGAAGAAGCGATCCTGCCGCACGTACGCCCCGAAGCCCTTGCGCTTCTGGACATGCACCGCAAGGCCGGCGATCTGTGCGCCATCGTGACGGCGACCAACACGTTCGTCACGCGTCCCATCGCCACGGCGTTCGGCGTCGACCATCTGATCGGCACCGAGCCGGCCACGGCAGGCGGCGATCCGAACGCTCGCTTCACCGGCGAGTACGTCGGTACGCCGAGCTTCCGCGAAGGCAAGATCACCCGCACCGAAGCGTGGCTCGCCAGCCTGGGCAAGACCTGGGGCGACTTCAACCACGCTTTCTTCTATAGCGACTCCGCCAACGACGTCCCCCTGATGGAGAAGGTGAACCATCCGGTGGCAACGAACCCCGATGAGGCGCTGCGCGACATCGCGCTGGCGCGTCGCTGGCCCATTCTCGAGTTGTTCCAGTGATCCGCAAACTCATCAAGAAGCTGCTCGGCAAGGACGCCCGGGCCGAAGGCGGCGCAGGCAATCCGCCGCCCGGCACGCCGGTCGTCATTCCCGTCTCCACTCACGGTATCGATCCGAGCCTGCTCTCGAAGAATGCCGTGCGCGTGACCGATACGTTGCAACAAGCCGGCTTCAAGGCGTTCATCGTGGGCGGCGCCGTACGCGACCTGCTGCTCGGCATCGCCCCCAAGGACTTCGACGTCGCCACGAGCGCCACGCCCGAACAGGTGCAGCGCCTGTTCCGCCGCGCACGCATTATCGGCCGCCGCTTCCAGATCGTTCACGTGCAGTTCGGACAGGAGATCATCGAGACCTCCACGTTCCGTGCGTTGGTCGACGCCGTCGATAGCGAGCAAATCGGTGCGCGTCGTCCGAAAAAGGGTGAACTCGACCGCAAGACGCACGTCACCGACGAATCCGGCCGGGTACTGCGCGACAACGTGTGGGGTGAGCAGGACGAAGATGCCGCGCGTCGCGACTTCACCGTCAACGCCATGTATTACGACCCGGCCACGCAGACGGTGCACGATTACCACCATGGCTGGGAAGATATCCAGAAACGTGTGCTGCGCATGATCGGCGACCCGGCCACGCGGTATCGCGAAGACCCGGTGCGCATGTTGCGCGTGGTGCGCTTCGCCGCGAAGCTCGGCTTCAAGATCGACGAAGCGAGTGCGGCGCCGATCCCGCAGCTCGCCCCGCTCATCGACAACGTGCCGGCGGCACGCCTGTTCGACGAAATGCTCAAGTTGCTGCTCTCGGGACACGCGTGGGCCTGCGTGCAGCAACTGCGATCGCAAGGTCTGCACCATGGGCTGCTGCCGCTGCTCGACGTCGTGCTGGAGCAGCCGCTGGGCGAGAAGTTCGTCACGCTCGCGCTCGCCAATACCGACGCCCGCATTCGCGCGGGCAAGCCGGTCTCGCCGGGCTTCCTGTTTGCCGCGCTGCTTTGGCATCTCGTGCTGGAAAAATGGCAGGCCTACCAAAGCGCCGGCGAGTATCCGATTCCCGCCTTGCACCTTGCAATGGACGACGTGCTCGACGCGCAAACCGGCAAGCTGGCGATCCAGCGCCGGTTCGTTGCCGACATGAAGGAAATCTGGGGGTTGCAGGTGCGGCTGGACAAGCGCGTCGGCCGCACGCCGCTGCGTTTGCTCGAGCATCCGCGCCTGCGCGCCGGTTACGACTTCCTGCTGCTTCGTTGCGAGTCGGGCGAAGTCCCGGCAGAAGCCGGTCAATGGTGGACGGACTTCCTCGAAGGCGATTCGGTCAAGCGCGACGAGTTGCTCTCGCAAGGTAGCGGTTCGTCGGGTTCGACCTCGGCGGCGAAGCGTCGCCGGCGTCGTCGCAAGCCCTCCGGCGGGCGTGGCGGCGAAGCTAACGAAAGCGGCACAGGCTCGCAAGGCGACGGTGGCGGCGAACGCGAGAACGCTGCCAGCGAGAATCATGGCAAGCGGGTATCATCGCGACAGCATGGTTCCGAAGGTGCTTAATGACTGTTGCCTATATCGGGCTGGGCGCGAATCTCGGCGACGCCCGCCAAGCGATCAAGGACGCCATTGTCTGTCTGGCGCAGCAAATCGGCGTCACCATCACGGCCAAGTCCGACCTGTATCGCACAGCTCCGATCGAGTCGAGCGGCGATGACTATCTCAACTGCGCTGTCGCCGTGGAGACGAGTCTGAGCGCTCGCCAGTTGCTCGCCCTGTGCCTGAAGATCGAGTTGCATTTCGGGCGCGAGCGGCCGTACAAGAATGCGCCGCGCACGCTCGATCTCGATCTGCTGTTGTATGGCGACGAGCGCATCGTCGAGCCCGATCTGATTGTGCCGCATCCGCGCATGGCCTTGCGCGCCTTCGTGCTGCATCCCCTTGCGGACATCGCGCCCGATCTCGAGATTCCCGGCGTGGGCCGCGTGAGCGCCCTGCTGTCCGGGGTGGCCGATCAACGCATCGAGCGCGTCGCGCACGGCTGCTGCCCCACGAAGCGGGTTTGCACGTCATGAAGTCGCCGGTTCTCGGGCGCTTTCGCTATCTCGCCGTCGAAGGCCCGATCGGGGTCGGCAAGACCTCGCTCGCCCAGCGGCTGGCCGATGCAGCCGGCGCCGACCTGATGCTGGAACAGCCGGCGCTCAACCCCTTTCTCGAACGTTTCTATCGCGACAGCGCGCGCTACGCGTTGCCTGCGCAATTGTCGTTCTGTCTGCAACGCGTGGACGAAGCGGCGGAAATCGCGCGACGCGAAATCGACGGCAAGCCGGTCTTTACCGACTTTCTGCCCGAGAAGGACGGTCTTTTCGCCCGCCTGACGCTGGCCACCGACGAGCTGGAGCTGTACCGCAGGCTCGTCGCGCACATCGAGCGTGCGCACCGGGCGCCGGATCTGGTGATTCATCTTCAAGCGAGTCCCGAGACACTGTTCTCGCGCATTCAGAAACGTGCGATTCCGATGGAACAGCAGATTCCCGACACGTATCTGCGCGCGCTGTGCGACATCTACGGCGAATTCTTCTATCATTACGCCGCTGCGCCGGTATTGACAGTCGACACGGAACAATTCGATCCGGCGCACAACGACAGCGACTTCGCCCTGTTGGTCGAACGCATCGACCAGATGCGCGGGCGCAAGGAAGTCTTCGTCAAGGGCGCACGCCTCTGACCGTCTTGCGCTGCTGCGCTGCGCGCGCACCCGTCGCATCTGTCCTGCCAGCGAACCCTCCTGAACCGAGGCTGACATGAGTTATCTGCAAGAATCCAATCGCAAGGCCGTGACCGTTCCCGGACTTGCCCAGATGCGCGAGCGCGGCGAGAAGATCGCCATGCTCACCGCCTATGACGCGAGTTTTGCCGCGCTGCTCGATCGCGTGGGTGTCGACGCCATTCTTATCGGCGACTCGCTCGGCAATGTGATTCAAGGCCAGCGCACGACGCTGCCGGTCACGCTGCGTGACATTTGCTATCACACCGAATGCGTGGCCCGCAGCGTGGAGAAAGCACTGGTGCTGGCCGATCTGCCGTTCGGCACGTTCGGCACGAAGGAGCAGGCCTATCAAAGCGCCGTTGCCGTCATGCAGGCCGGTGCGCAGATGGTGAAGATCGAAGGCGGCGCGTGGCTCGCGCAGACCGTGCGTTTCCTCGTCGAGCGCAGCATTCCGGTGTGCGCCCACGTGGGTCTCACGCCGCAGTCGGTTCATGCGTTTGGCGGCTTCAAGGTGCAGGCGCGCGAAGATGCGGCGCAGGCGAAGCTGCTCGAAGATTGCCGTGCGCTGCAAGCCGCGGGCGCTCAACTGGTGGTGTTCGAAGCGATCCCCGCCGCGCTTGCCGCACGCGTGACGCCGGAAATGCACACCATGCCGACCATCGGCATCGGTGCGGGCGTCGATTGCGACGGGCAGGTGCTCGTATTGCAGGACATGCTCGGCGTATTCCCCGGCAAGTCGCCCAAGTTCTCGAAGAACTTCATGGACGGTCAGCCCAGCATCGCCGCCGCCATCGAGGCCTACGTACAGGCCGTGAAGCACGGCACGTTCCCGACGCAGGAGCACAGCTTCTAACGGTGGGCGAAACGAGACGGACAGCAGATGTGAACACAGCGGCGCAGCGATGCGCCGCTTTTTTTGCACCAGGATTTGGTGCGATTGCGTCGCGATTCGTGTCGCGATTCATGTGGTGATTCGCGCCGTCATTCCTGCCATCATTCCTGCCGCCTTCGTGCTGCGGTTCACGCCGCCGTTTGCCCCGCGACCGGCAGCGTCAATATCACGGCAAACCCCTCGCCCTCCACCCGCTCGAATGTCATCTGCCCGCCCTGGGCGTGAACGACCTCCGCGACCATCGCGAGGCCGAGACTTGCGCCTTCGCGCCCGTCGGCGCGTGGCGAGAACGGCGTTCGCACGCGTTGCCACTCCGAGGCCGGAATGCCCGGGCCATCATCGAAGAAACGCAAACGCCATTGCTCGCCCACACGCGTCACGTCGACATGGAGCCGGTGCGGTGCGCCATATGCGAGCGCATTCATCAGCACGTTCTTGATTGCCTCGCGCAGGCTCAGCGCATCGCCCACAATCATGCAGGCGTCGTCCGGCGCATGCAGCGCCACATCGATATCGCGCGTGGCATACGATAACGTCTCGCGCATCGCCGTCTGCAACAAGCCGTTCAGATCGACCGGCACCGGCGCAACGCTCTGCGCCCGGTGCTGCACCATCGCGTGATTGATCAATTGATGGATCAGGCCGCCCAGCCCCCTCGCCTGCTTCTGAATGCGGGCGATGTGCGTGCGCCGCGCGGCATCGTCCTGCGTCTGACTCAGCATTTCCACCTGCGCCGTGAGCGCCGTAACGGGCGTTCGCAACTGATGTGCGGCGTCGCCGATCACACGACGCATCAACGCGCGCGACGTCGCCAGTCGTTGCATGAAGTCGTTGATTGCGCCCACGAGCGCGAGCGTTTCGGCGGGCACCGTCACGGCAAGAGGCACGAGATCGTTCGAGTCCCGCTCGCGTATCGCCGCTTCGATCTGCTTGAGCGGGGCGAGCGCCTGACGCAATGTCCACAACGCGGCGAGCAGCGTCAGCACCGCAGTGGCAACGGTGATGAGCAGCGTGTTGTCCGCCAATGCGCGCGTGAAACGTACGCGCGCGTTCTGTGTATGCGCGAGGGCGACCACAGCCCATGGGTGTGCCGCGGTCACTGGCATGCGACGTCCCACGATGGCGATGCGGACCGGCATCTCCTGATACATGCCGTCGATCACGATGGGACCGTCCGCCAGCCTGTCCCACGGAATCGGCGGACGAAACTCCGAATCGCCCGCGACGGACCGGCCGTTCGGATCGAGCACCGTGTAGAAAATCTGGTCGCCGGGCGCAAGCGCCGAGAATGCGGCGAGCGGCACGTCCACGTTCACTTCTCCGTTCTGATACCAGGTATTCTCCGCCACCTGCAACGCGCTGCCGAGCAACCAGCGATCGTAGGCGCGGTCGACGGCCGCGCGCGTCGAAAACCAGATGCCGAGCAGCACGGCGACCACCGCGAACGCCAGCACCACACCGATGCGAACGACCAGACGCAGATAGAGGGAACGGCCCGGAACGATCATGACAGCACGAGTTGGTAGCCCAGACCACGCAACGTGCGAATCCGGAATTGCGCCGTCGCGAGTTTCTTGCGCAGACGGGCGACGTATTGCTCGATGGCGTTTGCATTCGGGGCAGGCTCGTCGCCGTAGAGGCGATCCATCAGTTCGTCCTTGCCGAAAATCCGCCCAGGACGTCCCGCGAGGATTTCCAGCAAGGTGACTTCGCGCCGTGTCAGCTCGACCGGTTGTCCGTCCACCTCCACGCCGCGACTCTTGCGGTCCAGCGTGAGATTGGCGCAGGTCAGCCGGTTCGTGGCGTCGTGACCGGTGCGACGCATCAGTGCCCGCACACGCGCTTCCAGCTCGCGGAAATCGAAAGGCTTCGTGAGGTAGTCGTCGGCCCCGAGATCGAGCGCCCGCACGCGCTCGTCGATCTCCGCGCACGCCGTGAGCATCAGCACGCGCGTGGTCAGCCCGCGCTCGCGCACACGCCGGAGCAATTCGAAACCGTCAACGTGCGGCAGCATGACGTCGAGGATCAGCAAGTCGTAATCGTCGCCGATCCGCGTCGCTGCGGCCGCGCCGTCCGTTTCGCAATCGAGCGCATGGCCGAGCCGGCGCAACTGTGTGGCAATCGCTTCGGCGACGTCGGGGGTATCTTCCACGAGCATGATGCGCATGGGTCTTCCGTCTCCTTCATTCTTCAGGCCGCCCGGCGCATGGGGGCGGCATCGCTTCTGAGCGCGATTTTCGCGGAAATCCGCGGGAGCCACCTCGGTGTTTCCCCTGAATCCCGCGCATGCGTGGGCGCCATGTCAGGTTCACTACAGCTTCGCTACTTAGTATCGGGCCAGATCATAAGACACCCGCTCAGGAGACACGCCATGCCCAACGCCCCCCACGCGGGCGCTGCCGGGACGACTTCGCCCGCAGTGCCGCCGTTGCTGGAGATCGACGGCGTCACACTGCAATACAAGACCGACGACTATCTCGTCACCGCCGCCCAGCAAGTGAGCTTCAACGTCTACCCCGGCGACCGCTTCGTGCTGCTCGGCCCATCCGGCTGCGGCAAATCGACATTGCTCAAGGCCATCGGCGGATATCTGCCGCCGGTGAGCGGCGAAATTCGTCTGAAAGGCCGCACGATCACCGAGCCCGGCCCCGACCGCATGATGGTCTTCCAGGAATTCGACCAGTTGCTGCCGTGGAAAACCGTGCGGCAGAACGTGACCTTCGCGCTTACCGCGAGCGGCCGACTGAAGGCGCGCGAAGCCGCCGAGCGCGCCGCGCACTACATCGAGAAGGTCGGCCTGGCGAAATTCATCGACAGCTACCCTCACACGCTCTCGGGCGGCATGAAGCAGCGCGTATCGATCGCGCGCGGTATGGCAATGGAGCCTGACGTGCTCCTCATGGACGAGCCGTTCGCCGCGCTCGACGCCCTCACCCGCCGCAAGATGCAGGACGAACTGCTGCGTCTGTGGGACGACACGCGCTTTACCGTGCTCTTTGTCACGCACGGCATCGACGAGGCGATTCGCATCGGCACGCGCATCCTGCTGCTCTCGCCCCATCCCGGACAGGTGAAGGCGGAACTCAACAGCATTGCGCCCGAAGCACTCGGCACGGCGCATCAGAGCGCGCTCGAAACACGCATCGACCAACTGCTGTTCACCACGCATTGAGGACGACGACCATGAACGCTATGCCTTCGCAACACACGTCGCTGTCCGGGCCGGGCCCGGCGGCCGGGATGCCCGTCGAACCGGTCTGGCGGCCGGAGTTCGTCCTCGAACCGGTACAGGCTGAGCTGTCGTCGATTCAGCGCCCGCTCTCCACGTTCGAGACGCTCTACCGTCTTGGCTGGCTGCGCAAGATCGTGATTCTGTGCGTGCTTGCCGTCATCTGGGAAATCTACGGCCGCTGGCTCGACAACGCACTGCTGTTTCCGAGTTTCACCGATACGGTTGCCGCCTTTGCGGGCGGGTTGACGAGCGGCGTGCTACTGCTGCGCGCGGCCGTCTCGCTCAAGACCCTGCTGATCGGCTACGGCATCGGCATTGTGCTCGCGGCGGTGCTCACGACGGTGGCCATCAGTTCGAAGATCGGCAACGACTTGCTGGAAACGCTGACAGCCATGTTCAATCCGCTGCCCGCCATTGCGCTGCTGCCGCTCGCGCTCATCTGGTTCGGGCTGGGCAACGGCAGCGTGATCTTCGTCCTCGTGCATTCGGTGCTGTGGGCGGTGGCGCTCAACACGCACAGCGGCTTCCGCGGCGTGTCGAAGACGCTGCGCATGGTCGGTCAGAACTATGGACTCAAGCGTTTTGCCCTTGTGCGGCACGTGCTGATTCCGGCCGCGTTTCCGAGCATTCTCACCGGCCTGAAGGTGGGCTGGGCTTTTGCATGGCGCACACTGATCGCCGCAGAACTCGTGTTCGGCGTGTCGTCCGGCTCAGGGGGTCTGGGCTGGTACATCTTCGAGAACCGCAACTCGCTGGAGACGGCCAATGTCTTCGCCGGGCTGTTTTTCGTGATTCTGATCGGGCTGGCGGTCGAAAATCTGCTGTTCGCCCGCATCGAAAAGCGCACGTTGCACCGCTGGGGCATGCAGCACTGATACCCGAACCGGACAGAGTTTCCGGCTTTGTCCGATTGATGGCCTTGATGAATAATTCCAACGACACCGGAGACAACATCACCATGAACCGACGCAACTTCGCCCGCTGGGCCAGCGCGCTCGCCCTCGCCGCCACGACGGCACTTTCCACGCCGGGCAATGCGGCACGCGCCGAAGCCAGCACGGTGCGCCTGTCGCACGGCTACGGCATCCTCTATCTGCCGCTGATGGTCATGCGCGATCAGCACCTCGTCGAGAAACACGCAAAAGCGCTGGGACTGGGCGACGTGAAGACCACCTGGACGATTCTCGACGGCGGCAACGTCATCAACGACGCCATGCTCGCCGGCAATCTCGATGTTGCTGGCACGGGGGCGCCGGGCTTCGTCACGCTGTGGTCCAAGGCGCACGGCATTCCGCGCTCGGAAGTGATCGGGCTGTCGGCACTCTCGACCGGTCCGCTCTGGCTCAACACGAACAATCCGAACATCAAGTCGCTCAAGGACTTCACGCCGAAGGACAAGATTGCGATTCCGGGCATCAAGACGTCGCTCTCCGCCGTGTTGCTGCAAATGGCGGTCGCGAAGACATTCGGCATCGAGAATTACGCCAGGCTGGATCCGCAAACGGTCAGCCTGAGCCATCCCGAGGCCGTGAGCGCACTGCTCTCGGGCAAGACCGAGATCACAGCGCACTTCACCTCGCCGCCGTTCTCATATCAGGAAGTGAAGGATCCGCGCATCAAACGCGTGCTCAATTCGACCGACGTGCTGGGCAACATCACCATCGATGTGGTCTTCGCGCCGAAGCAGTTCACCGTGCAGAATCCAAAGCTGGTGCAGGCGATTCTGGCTGCGCAGGAAGAGGCCGCGGCGTACATCGCGAAAGATCACGTCGGCGCGGCGCAAACTTTCCTGCGGGTCTCCAAAATGAATTTGCCGCAAGCCGAGATCGAACAGATGCTTGCCGACCCGGGGCTGCAATTCACGACCACGCCGAACGGTCTGATGCAGTACGTCGAATTCATGGGACGGGCAGGCACGATCAAGACGCGTCCGGCGAAGTGGAGCGAATTGTTCGTGCCGCAAATGGCTGCGCGTCAGGGAAGTTGAAGAGCACGCGGCGACGGCGCATGGCGGCGTCCCGGATGTCCGACATTGCCATGATGCTGCCGTGACGTCGCCCATCATGCGGCGATCACGGCGCCCGCATCATGGCGCTCTGGCGGGTCACGCCGGGACAGTTCCGGCAATCGTCGCGTGCAACGCGCCACGCAACGCATTGCACACCGCCACGGCCTGCGCGTTCAGTAAATCGTCGCGCGTAATGATCGCCTCGGCGGCGGCCCATGCCGGATCGTCGAGCATGACACTGCGCATCACTCCCGGCAGCACACCGGATGAGAGCGGCGGCGTCGTCCAGATGCCGTCGCGTTTGACGAAGACGCTGCTGCGCCCGCCCTCGGTCAGTTCGCCTCGATCGTTGAAGAACAGCACGTCGAATGCGCCCCGGGCTTCCGCGGCTTTCCACGCGGCGTCGTAACGGGCGCGGACCGTGGTCTTGTGACGCAGGAACAGATCGTCGGCGCGCGTCACGCTCGCGGCGTCTGCGAGCAACACCGTAACGCGATCACCGGGTAGCGGTTTGAGGACTCCGTGGGCGATCGCTGCCGTCCCGTCGTGCGACAGCGCGAGACGCACCCGGTGCATGTCGTCTTCGGGCAAAGCTGCGACAACGGCATCGAGCTGCACACGCAACGCCGCCTCGTCGAAGGTGAACCCGAAGTAACGTGCGGATGCCTGCAAACGGGCCAGATGCCGGTCGAGATGCGCAACGCCCGTCGCACGCATCGCCCGCATCGTCTCGAAGATCTGGAAGCCGGGGTCGAGTGCGCTCAGAAAGCGCGCCTTCAGGCGGCACTCTTCGCGCTCTTCGGCCGCGTTGCTGTCGAGCACGATACCGGCGCCCACGCCGAGCCGTCCGCGACGCAACCCGCTCGCGCCCGGCGCATCGAGTTCGAGTGTGCGAATCGCCACCGACAGGCAGAAGTCCCCCAATGCGGGCGCGTCGTCGCTCCGGGCGTCGAGCCAGCCGATGGCGCCGGTGTACAGCCCGCGCGGCGACGTTTCAAGCTCGCCGATCAATTGCATCGTGCGGTGCTTCGGGGCACCGGTAATCGAGCCGCACGGGAACAAGGCGCGCAGGACTTCGGCCAACGTGACGGTGTTCGGCAGCGCCGCCGTGACCGTCGAGGTCATCTGCAGGACACTGGCGAAACGCGTCACTTCGAAGAGTTGGGGCACCTTGACGGAGCCGGGCACCGCGAGACGTCCGAGATCGTTGCGCAGCAAATCGACGATCATCAGGTTCTCGGCGCGGTTTTTCCCGTCCGCCGCAAGATCGGCGCTGCGCCGGGCGTCGATGGCAGCGTCGCCGCACGCCGGCGCGGTGCCTTTCATCGGCCGCGCCTCGATCCGCCCCCGCGAATGACGCAGGAACAATTCAGGCGACAACGAAAGGATCCCGCGGCCCGGCACGTCCTTCGCGCCGGGCAGCATCACCAGCGCGCCATACGGCACCGGCTGACGCGCCCGCAACCGCCGATAGAGTGCAACGGGCGAACCGAACTCGTCGAAATTCAGACGATACGTGTAGTTGATCTGATAGCACTCGCCTTGCGAGAGCCATTCGTGAATGCGCGCGATGGCATCGTCGAAAGCCGCATCGCTCACGTCGTCGCGCAATGCGGCGACGCCCGCGACACCGGGCATGGCGACACTGGCAGGGTCAGCTGCGCGCTGTGCATGCATCGCGCCGGCCGCTTCCTGGCGTGCGAGCCATGCCTGCGTCTGTGCGGCATCGAGCCGCCGCAGATCGGAGAACAGCAGCACGCGGAACTGGCCCGGCGCACGGCGCGTCGCTACCGTATGCACGCCATTCAGACGCACACCGAATTCGTAGTCGGCCAGCAGTACGGCATGCAGGCCACGCCGTGTCGCATCTTCCACTTCGCGGAGCGCGTCGGAAAGCACACCGGGCTCGTCGCAAGTCACCTCGCGTACGAGCCCGGTATACAGACGCGCCCCGCCGGCCGGATCCGCGCTGTCGTCCAACAGCGCGAACGCGGCCAAAGGCGCTTCATTCTGCATGGAATTACTCGAAGAACTGCTTCACGCGGTCGAACCAGCCCTTCGATTGCGGGCTGTGACGCGCACCGCCTTCCTTCAGGGATGCATCGAAGTCACGCAGCATTTGCTTCTGGGCGTCGTTAAGCTTGACCGGCGTCTCCACCTGCACGTGAACGTAGAGATCGCCCGGATAGCTCGCGCGCAGCCCCTTGATGCCCTTGCCGCGCAGCCGGAACGTCTTGCCGGTCTGCGTGCCTTCCGGCACTTCGAAGGTTGCCTTGCCGTGCAGCGTCGGCGCGTCGATGTCGCCACCGAGTGCAGCCGTCGCAAACGAGATCGGCATCTGGCAATGCAGATCGTCGCCATCGCGCTCGAACACGTTGTGCGCCTTGATGTGGATTTCCACGTACAGGTCGCCCGCCGGGCCGCCATTCACGCCCGGCTCACCGTTGCCGGAGGAGCGAATGCGCATGCCGTCTTCGATACCCGCCGGAATCTTGATCTCCAGCGTCTTGGTCTTCTTGATCTTGCCCGAACCGTGGCAGTTCGTGCAGGGCTCGGGAATGTAGGTGCCGGTGCCGTGGCACTTCGGGCAGGTCTGCTGAACGCTGAAGAAACCCTGCGACATGCGCACCGAACCCGCCCCGTTACAGGTCGGACAGGTTTCGGGCTTCGTACCCGGCTTCGCACCGTTGCCGTGGCAGACTTCGCACTCGTCCCAGCTCGGCACGCGAATCTGCGTGTCGAAACCGTTCGCCGCCTGCTCCAGGGTGATCTCCATGTTGTAGCGCAAATCCGCGCCGCGATACACCTGCGGACCTCCACGGCCGCCACGAGCGCCGGGACCGCCCTGACCGAAGATGTCGCCGAAGATGTCGCCGAACGCGTCCGCGAAACCGCCGAAGCCCTGACCACCCCCGCCACCGAAGCCGCCCATGCTCGGGTCGACCCCCGCGTGACCGTACTGGTCGTACGCAGCACGCTTCTCCGGCTCGGAGAGCATCTCGTAGGCCTCTTTGACCTCCTTGAACTTGTCTTCGGCGTTCTTGCTGTCCGGATTGCGGTCCGGGTGGTACTTCATCGCCAGCTTGCGATACGCCTTCTTGATCTCGTCGTCCGAGGCGTTCTTGGCGACGCCAAGGACTTCGTAGTAATCACGTTTGGCCATAACTCTTTCCAATGTTGGCGCATGTCGCCATCAGGCAAAAAGCCGGGTCGACATTCTCCGTGCAGAGAACCTCGATACCCGGCCCACACGCGAAGCACCGGTCGGTGCCCCGCGCGCCACGCACGCTTTACTTCTTGTCGTTGACTTCCTTCACTTCGGCATCGACGACGTTGTCGTCATGCGGCTTGCCCTGCTCGGCGCCTGCGGCACCCGCAGCGCCCGCAGCACCGGCTTGTGCCTGCATGTCGGCATACATCTTCTCGCCGAGCTTCTGGCTGGCGGTACCGAGCGCTTCGACCTTGGCGTCGATTTCCGCCTTGTCCGAACCGCGCAGCGCTTCTTCCAGCGCCGTGATGGCCGATCCGATGGCTTCCTTCTCCGACGCCTCGATCTTGTCGCCGTACTCGGTCAGCGCCTTGCGCGTGCTGTGCACCAGCGCGTCGCCCTGGTTACGGGAGTCGGCCAGCTCGCGTGCCTTCTTGTCTTCCGCGGCGTTGAGCTCGGCGTCCTTCACCATTTGCTCGATTTCCGCGTCCGACAGGCCCGAGTTCGCCTTGATGACGATCTTGTTTTCCTTGCCGGTTGCCTTGTCCTTCGCGCCAACGTGCAGAATGCCGTTCGCGTCGATGTCGAAGGTCACTTCGATCTGCGGCGTGCCGCGTGCGGCCGGCGGAATGCCTTCGAGATTGAACTCGCCCAGCGACTTGTTGCCGGCGGCCATCTCGCGCTCACCCTGGTACACCTTGATCGTCACGGCCGGCTGATTGTCGTCCGCCGTCGAGAACACTTGCGAGTGCTTCGTCGGGATCGTGGTGTTCTTCGCGATCATCTTCGTCATCACGCCGCCCAGCGTCTCGATACCGAGCGAGAGCGGGGTCACGTCGAGCAGCAGCACATCCTTGCGGTCGCCCGAGAGCACCGAGCCCTGAATCGAGGCACCGGCAGCCACGGCTTCGTCCGGATTCACGTCCTTGCGCGGATCCTTGCCGAAGAATTCCTTCACCTTCTCCTGCACCTTCGGCATACGCGTCATACCGCCGACCAGAATCACGTCGTCGATATCGCTGACCTTCACGCCGGCATCCTTGATTGCGGTGCGGCACGGTTCGATCGTGCGCGTGATCAGGTCTTCGACCAGGGCTTCGAGCTTGGCGCGCGTGATCTTCAGGTTCAAGTGCTTCGGACCCGAGGCGTCGGCCGTGATGTACGGCAGGTTGATTTCGGTCTGCTGGCTCGACGACAGTTCGATCTTGGCCTTTTCGGCAGCTTCCTTCAGGCGTTGCAGCGCGAGCACGTCCTTCGACAGATCGACGCCTTGTTCCTTCTTGAACTCGCCGATGATGTAGTCGATGATGCGCTGGTCGAAGTCTTCGCCACCCAGGAACGTGTCGCCGTTGGTCGAGAGCACTTCGAACTGGTGTTCGCCATCCACATCCGCGATTTCGATGATCGAGATGTCGAACGTGCCGCCACCAAGGTCATACACCGCGATCTTGCGGTCGCCGCCTTCCTTCTTGTCCAGACCGAATGCCAGTGCGGCCGCGGTCGGCTCGTTGATGATGCGCTTGACGTCCAGACCGGCGATGCGCCCGGCGTCCTTCGTGGCCTGACGCTGGCTGTCGTTGAAATAGGCCGGCACCGTGATCACGGCTTCCGTCACCGGCTCGCCCAGGTAGTCCTCGGCGGTCTTTTTCATCTTGCGCAGCACTTCGGCGGAAATCTGCGGCGGAGCCAGCTTCTGGTCGCGCGCTTCCACCCAGGCGTCGCCGTTGTCGGCCTTGACGATCTTGTAGGGCATCAGCGAGATGTCCTTCTGCACTTCCTTTTCTTCGAAGCGACGGCCAATCAGGCGCTTGACGGCGTACAGCGTATTTTTCGGATTGGTCACGGCCTGGCGTTTGGCCGGTGCACCGACCAGAATCTCGCCATCGTCCATGTAGGCGATGATCGACGGGGTGGTGCGAGCCCCTTCCGCGTTCTCGATGATCTTGACCTGATTGCCTTCCATGACGGCCACGCACGAGTTCGTGGTGCCCAAGTCGATACCGATGATTTTGCCCATATTAATTTCTCCTAGCGTCCTTTGCGTCTTTCCGTAGGGCGTGTCGCCCGTTCAATTCATTGATCTGCACGGGATATGGGTGCAGCGCGGAACATTTCAAGACCCTTTTTGCAGCCCGGTTTTGCTCCCCGCCGCCGCGATCTTGTCGCGGGCGGCGGCCACCGCCAGCCGGAACTGGGGCAGGCCATGCCAGCCGGTCGCCCGGCCCAGCTTCTTACCTGCGTGGAAAAAGAAAAACGTCGGCACCCCATGCAGGGCGAAGCGACGTGCGAGCGCCATGTCGGCGTATACGTTGGCGTGGTACCAGCGTAGCCCCAGCGCGTCGATGGCCTCGCGTTGCGCAAGCATGGTTTTCTTGGCGACTTCGCAGTTAAAGCAATCGACGCCCCAGAAAAACACGACGGCGAGGCCGTCCCCCGCTTCACGCAATCCTTCGTCGAACGTCTGTGCGCTCAGTTCGCGCATCGAAAACGCTTCGAAGGCCGTGCCGTCCACGCCTTTCATGCCCGGAAGATCGCCTGCCATGGTGGAAAGCCCCTGAAATCTCCGATGTCCCCGCGCCCCGCTGCCTGTACTGCGCGTGCCGCCATCCCTGCGCTCGGAGCATCGAAGTCTGCCATGATGGCAAGGTATCGAGCCCCGGAACACGGACAGGGTGACGTCGGGACGACCTGGCGGCTTACTTGCCCGCAGCCACGGTCACGAGTGCCGGACGCAACACGCGGTCGGCAATCAGATACCCCTTTTGCAGCACGGCCACGACGGTATTCGGCTCCTGATCGGCCGGCACCATCGAAATGGCCTGATGCTGATGCGGGTCGAACTTCGCGCCGGCGGGGTCGATGACCGACACCTTGCTGCGCTCGAGCGCCGACACCAGTTGGCGAAGCGTCAGTGCGACGCCTTCTTGCAGCTTGGCCACGTCGCCGCTCTTGTCGGCAGCGGCGGCTTCCAGGCTGTCGATGACCGGCAGAAGGTTCTCGGCAAAGCTCTCGACGGCGAATTTACGGGCCTTGGCCACTTCCTCTTCCGCACGGCGGCGGACGTTTTCCATTTCGGCGCGGGCCCGCAGGGCGTCGTCGCGCAGGGCAGCCGCTTCGGCCTGAGCCGCCTGAAGCTGCGCCTCGACCGAGGGCAGCGCGTCGTTCGCGAGCGCAGCGTCGGTCGGGGCCGCTTCGGCCTGGGACGGAATCGGCTGATCGGGAGTGTTTTGCTGTTCAGTCATGAGCTTGAGTCGTCAAAAGGTTCTTGCAGCGCACCACAACGATGCGCCGCCTGTTCAAATCCCTTTGGATAGTCGGGGCGTTCACACCGATTTCAAGAGCTGGCGGGCATTCTGTGCGCCATACCGGTGCGCGCCGCGTGCCGGTAAATATCCGGTTACACGCGTTACGAGTCCTCTATTGTATCGGCCGTTGCTGCGACCTAACATGAATTACGGTCCGGACGTTGGAAGTGCCCGGTTTGCTGGCTTCCTCCCCGGGCCCGGCCGCTCACCGGGCATCCCCCGTCCGGTGAAGTGTTCTCAAGGAGCGCATCATGAAGCTGCCACTGGCTGTTGTCTTCATCCTCGCGTTGGTGACTACGGTAACGATTACGATCTGCTTGTCCGGCGCGGTAACCCGGCGCGACACCGAATACGGTGGCGTGCGGGCTGTGCTGCATCAATTTGTGGAAGTGCCGGGCATGCCGGGGCATTCGTCGAGTTCGACTGCCGGAATCCCTACGCGCTGATCGCCCCCGGGGTGCATGATCCTTTGCGGTTGTGCGCGGTGCCGTTCCCCGAGCTGATTTCCGCTCCCTCCCCGTCCGCCGCTGTGCGCTTCGCCAGCGGCGGCGTCCATTTCGGCGCCGGAAGGCGTTCGCCGGCTCCCCTGTGCTTCGCGGGGGCCGCTTGCCGCGCTACTCGCCAACCCCGCCGAGGCGGCGGCGGTCCCGTTTCGTGGGGCGTCCATGCATCTGCGCCGCGGGCTCCTGATACAGACGTCGGCGCTCGTTCTCGTCGGCGCGCGCCCGAATACTGGCTTCGGTCTCTTCGTACAGCGACTGCGCGACCGGGGCCGAGCCGCGCACTTCGGCAATGGCTTTCACACGAACTTCCCAGCGCGTGCTGCCGTTATCCACCGACACCAGATCGCCCGGGCGCACGTCGCGCGCCGGCTTGACGCGTGTCTCGTTGCAAAGCACACGGCCACGGTCGACCGCTTGCGTGGCGAGCGAGCGCGTCTTGAAAAAGCGAGCCGCCCACAGCCATTTGTCGATACGCGTAGCGGCCTGCGGGGAGTCGTCTACCTTGACCGTCACGTCCGGGCTCCCGGTTCGGCCTGGCTTTGCAGCGGCTCCCGCACTGCCGCAGCCGCGGCGGCAGCCGCACTCGCTTCCTCGAACGCCGCGACTGCCGCCACCTGCCGCTGACGGGTCGACGCCACCGCCGCCGCCGAGGCCTGGGCCTCGCCCTGCGGCGACAGCACCGGCCAGCCTTGCAGATGCCGCGCCGCGATTTCGCCAAGCGCCGTGATCCATGCGCTCGCGCCGTTCAGGCAGGGAATGAAGTGGAACGCCTTGCCGCCGGCGCTCAGATACGCGTGGCGGCCTTCCATGTTGATTTCCTCAAGCGTTTCGAGGCAGTCGGACGTAAAGCCAGGACAGAAGACGTCCACACGCGGCGTGCCGCCACGGCCCAATTCTTCGAGCGTCGGTGCGGTGTACGGTTGAAGCCACTCCGCCTTGCCGAAGCGCGACTGGAACGTGAGGCGGCAGGTCGTCTCGTCGAGGCCGAGCGACGCCGCGAGCAGACGCGCCGTTCTCACGCACTGGTCATGGTACGGATCCCCGAGATCGAGCGTGCGGCGCGGCACCCCGTGGAAACTCAGCAACAGGCGCTCGCCCGCCGCAAAGTCGGGCCGGCCGTGCTGCTGCCAGTAGCCTTCGACCTGCTGACGCAGCGCCTCGATGTACGCGGGATGATCGTGATAGTCACGTACCGTGCGCACGTCCGGTTGGTTGCGCAAACGGCCAAGCACGCGGAATACCGCATCGCTGGCGGTGGCGGTCGTGCTGCTCGAATACTGCGGATAGAGCGGCAGCAGGAGAATTCGCTCAACGCCATTCTGACGCAGCGCGCGAATTCGTTCGGGAATCGACGGATTGCCGTAACGCATCGCGTAGTCGACGACCACGTCGTAGTCGTTTGCGTGCAGCAACGCGCGCAGGGCGTTCGTCTGGTGCTCCGTGTTCACCTTGAGCGGCGAGCCGTCGCGAGTCCAGACCGTCGCGTACTTCTGCGCGGATGCGCGCGAGCGCAGCGGCAGGATGACCAGCCGCAACAGCGGTTGCCAGACCAGCCGCGGAATTTCCACGACGCGCGGGTCCGACAGGAACTCGCGCAAATATCGGCGCACGGCCGCGGGACGCGGCTCATCGGGCGTGCCAAGGTTGATCAGCAGGACGGCGGTCTTGCCGGACTGGCCATGCGAAATAGGTTCGGGATCGAAGCGCATGGAGCGTACTTTACCGCAAACGGAGGGGGGAAACAGGCAGGGCCTCGTGCCGGTCGTCACCCCAGGACAGGTGCTGCACCGGCCCTGCGGCGGGCGACGCAGCACAACGAAGCGCACGACGCTCAGCCGTGCCTACGTTCGTCCTCGCGGGCAGGCCGATGCTCGGCGCCCGGACGCGCGCCTTCCGGCTTGCTCTCGCGCTGTGCCGGCTGCGGGCGCTCCTGCGGTTGCGGATGCGCGCGCTCCTGAGGCTGCGGATGCGGCTGGGGCCGCTCGGGCTGTGGCTGCGGCCTGGGCGCCGGTTGCGCTCGCTCGACCTGCGGCGGCGGGCGCTGCGGCTGCGCTTCAGGACGCGGCTGGACTCGCTCCGCCTGCGGTGACGGGTGCTGCTGCATTGGCTGAGAAGAGAACGCCGGCTGCGATTGCGCGCGCGGTTGCGACTGCCATTGCTGCGGGCGGCGTGCCGGCTCCACGGCGTCGGGCTGGGCCTGTTGCGGTGTTGGGCGACTTTGCGGCGTCTCGCGCTGCGCGGCTGGCGTCTGCGGAGATTGCAAAGATTGCGGAGGCTGAGGGGGCTGCCCCGACTGACGGCGCATCTGCATCTCGCGTTGCGCAGCCTCGTGTCCCGGTTGCGGGACTGCCTGTGGTGTCTCGGTACGTGCTGCCGGTTGGCCGGTCACGCTTTGGCCTGTCATGCCGGTCATGCCGGGCGGACGCGGCACTCCCGGTACTCCGGGCCGGGCCGGCACACCCGGCACACCCGGCACTCCCGGCACACCCGGCACACCCGGCGCGCCGTGCATCGGCGCAATGGCGCCGGTGGCGGGCAGCCCGCCGCGGGCCGGCGCTGCGCCGATTGGCTCGCCTCCCGCCCCATGCGTGCCGATAACCGTCACACGCGGGGCGACGCGTCCCGGTGCCTGCACGTCGCGGTCATTCGTCCGAAGATTGCGGACCTGCTGAGCGTTCTGCCCGAACACCAACGGGGCACCGCCGGCGTTCGGCACGGCATGAAGGTTGCTCGTCAACTCCCGCGACGGCGCGCTGCGCGCCGCTGGCGTGCGCGTCGCGAGGACCTGCCGGTCGAATACGCCCGCCGGCGGTGCGCCCGCTGCCGGACGGCTGGTCCCCACCACGCTCTGCCGCACCGGTGCGACGCCCGGTGTATTTCCGACCCGCCACGTCTGCCCTGCTCGCGGCGCAGCCAATGCCGTCGGCGCACCGACCGGACGTCCCTGCACGAACGCCTGCGCGGGCATCGTCGACACCGCGCCACGCACGTTCCGATTCACGTAGACGTTGTTTACGTGCACGTTATTGGTGATATTCGTGGTGCGCACGATCGTCGAACGATTGATGTTCGTGATGTACGACGAACTCGCGCGATACGCGGGACGATACGGATCGTGCGGTCCCAGCGCGAACCAGGCGAGGCCCACGCCGCCGGTGGCGAACGTCACGCCCCACGCGTTCGCGCCGCTATTGCCGCCGACCCAGCCGACCAGCGCCGGCGCGTACACGGGGCGCACCGCGACCGGCCCCGGCACCCAGCACCAGCGCGCATCCACATAGGCCCAACGTCCGTAGTGGTACAGTGCGAAGCCCCACGGGGCGTCGTCCACCCACGTCCAGCCCCACGGGTCGACCCAGACCCAATGGCCGGTACGGTAAGGCGCCCAGCCCGACGGCACATCCGATGGGACCCAAACCGCGCCGTAGGCCGGCGTTTCCTGCCAGGACCCATAGTCGTCCAGACTCTCGAAACCGGTCATGTCTCGCGAAACGTAACGCGCGGAGACGGAGGCGTCTTCACGCGCGTCACGCTCGCGCATCCACTGATCGAAAGCGTCGGCCACGAGCGGCCCGCTCGCCTGCTGGACGAGGTTCTGGCCGGCGAACGCCACACGCTGCCCTTGTTGCAGCGGCATCGACGCCCCCTGCCCGTAGGCCGTGCCCGCGCCTCGCGACACGGTGAGCGTCGTCACGCCGTTCGGATCGACGTCGACGCGATACTCGCCGGCCTGCGCCGGCACGAACGCCAGGTTCGGCGTGTCGATCTCGTAGGGCTGGTTCGGATCGAAACTGCGCAGGCGCAGGCCACGGTGCCCTGCGTTACGTTCAGTTGCACATTCTGGTCGGTGAGCGCCGAGAGCGTGAGGCTGGTCGATGCGCCCATGCGCACCGCGGTGCCGCCCACGTGCATCTCGGCACGGCTGTTGCGCTCGACCCAGACGGCGTCGCCGGTGGTGAGCGGCCGGTTCCGGTTGGCGTAGCGCCAGTCGCCGGTGCCGGCCGGGGCGTAGGTCACCGTGCCGTCGAACTCGCTCAGACGTGCCACGCGCCCCGGCGGATCGGCGCTTTGCGCCTGCGCCTGCGCCTGTGCCAGCGCAAGCGGGCCCGCACCGAGAACGCTCAATGCCAGCGCGGCACCGAGGGCGCGGACCAGCGTCCGCCAGGAAAGCAGGGGATTCATAAACACTCCGGGCCCATTCGGCGGGCACGCCGTGCGTGGCGTCGCGCGCCACCTTGTTGTTCTGTCCGAATCCTCGGGCGAGCGTCTGACGCAACACGACGAGGCGCCGACCGCGAGGGACGCTTCGAGCGTAGGCCCACTGCGTGTGACAGCGTGTAAAGGAATGCTACGGGGTTGTAACTCAGTGATGACTGAGCGCGTTGGAGAGCAACTTGGCCGTGATGTCGACGATGGGGATCACGCGCTCGTATGCCATGCGCGTCGGGCCGATCACGCCGAGCGTGCCCACGATCTGCCCGTCGACCTCGTACGGGGCCGTGACGACCGTCATCTCTTCGATGGGCACGAGGTTCGACTCGCCGCCGATGAAGATCTGCACGCCGGAAGCGCGGCTCGACACGTCGAGCAACTGCAACAGGCCGGTCTTGGACTCGAACACGTCGAACAGCTTGCGCAGCCGTTCCATGTTCGACGACAGGTCCTCCACGCCCAGCAGGTTGCGCTCGCCCGAGATCAGCACGCTCTCGCGCGTGGTGTCGGCCATCGCGTCGCTGCCGGCCTGTACGGCGGCCTGCATCAGGGCGCTCATGTCCGAGCGCAGCGCGTCGAGTTCACCGCGCAAGTAAGTGCGCACGTCGTCGAAGCTATGACCGCCGAAGTTCGCGTTCAGGTAGTTCGCCGCCTCGACAAGTTGCGCCGGAGAATAATCTTTCTCCGTCAGAATGATACGGTTCTGCACGTCGCCGTCGGGAGTCACGATGATGAGCAGAACGCGCTTGTCGGACAAACGCAGGAATTCGATATGGCGGAAGGTCTGGCTGCGACGCGGCGTGAGCACCACGCCCGCGAACTGCGACAGATGCGAAAGCACCTGAGCGGCGGACGCGACCAGTTGCTGCGGGCCCGCCGGTTGCAGACTTGTCTGCACCTGCGACGCCAGTTGGTGCACGGCCTCTTCGAGCGGGCGAACCGAGAGCATGGTGTCGACGAACAGCCGGTAGGCGCGCGGCGTCGGCACCCGGCCCGCGGACGTATGGGGACTGGAGACGAACCCCAGCGCTTCGAGGTCGGCCATCACATTGCGAATGGTCGCCGGCGACAGGTCGAGTCCCGAATACCGCGAAAGCGTGCGCGAACCGACCGGCTGGCCATCGGCGATGTACCGTTCGATCAGGGTTTTGAGGAGCGTTTGCGCACGTTGATCTAGCATGGCAAAAATTGTAACGCGAAATGTAGGTACGCGGCGTACGGCAAACCCCGACACGAGAACCGTTGCAGCCCGTGCGTGCCGATGGTTGCTGTCATCGAGTTATGGTGTAATGGCGGCATGAAAACTGGGAGCCCCTTCAAGACCGTGGCGCTCGTCGGAAAGTACCATGCCGACGGCGTCGCCGAACCATTGCTCACGCTCGCGGCATGCATTGTCCAGCGTGGGCATCATGTCGTCTTCGAGCGCGATACCGCGCACAACATCGGTGCCGGCGCCGATCCGTACGGCACGCTCGACATTCAGGAGATCGCCAGGCAGGCCGATGTCGCCGTCGTGGTCGGCGGCGACGGCACGATGCTCGGCGTCGGGCGTCAGCTGGCCGCCTCGAAGGTCCCGCTCATCGGGGTGAACCACGGGCGCGTGGGCTTCATCACCGATATTCCGCTCGACGAAATGCGTCAGGTCGTGCCGGCCATGCTCGAAGGTCACTTCGAAGCGGAGCAGCGCACGCTCCTGTCCGCACGTATCGAGCGCGACGGCCAGGTGCTCTTCGAAACCCTCGCGTTCAACGACGTCGTCGTGAACCGCTCGGGGATTTCGGGGATGGTCGAGTTGCGCGTCGACGTCGACGGCCGCTTCATGTACAAGCAACGCTCGGACGGCCTGATCGTCGCCACGCCCACGGGCTCCACGGCGTACGCCCTTTCGGCCACCGGCCCGATCCTGCATCCGCGTCTGGGCGGCGTGGTGCTCGTGCCGATCGCCCCGCACGCGCTGTCGAACCGTCCGATCGTGTTGCCGGATTCGAGCGACATCGTCATCACGATCACGGGCGGACGCGAAGTCGGCGCCAACTTCGATATGCAATCGTTTGCCGAACTGCGCCAGGGCGACAGGATTCTGGTGGGCCGCTCCGAACATCAGGTGACGTTCCTGCACCCGGTCGGCTACAACTATTACGCCACGCTGCGCCGCAAATTGCACTGGAACGAGCATATCTCCGACGAAGATATGCCGCAGAACTGACCTCACGCCTCACCCGACATCCCATGCTACGCAGTCTCTCGATTCGCGATTTCGTGATCGTCGATCGTCTCGATCTGGAATTCTCCGCCGGCTTCACCGTGTTTTCGGGGGAGACCGGCGCAGGCAAATCGATCCTGATCGATGCGCTGGCGCTCGCGATGGGCGAGCGCGGCGACGCCAGCATGGTGCGCAATGGGAAGCCGCGCGCCGACATTACTGCCGAGTTCGCCGCGGACGCCCAGGCACGCCCCGACCTCGAAGCCTGGCTGCAAGCCCAGGCCCTCACCCTCGAAGAGCACGGTGGCGTATTGCTGCGCCGTGTGCTCGACGCCGGTGGACGTTCACGCGCCTTCATCAACGGCACGCCCGCCACGCTCGCGCAATTGCGCGAACTTGGCGAAATGCTCGTCGACATTCATGGTCAGCACGCGCATCAGCAGTTGTTGCGCCCCGACGCACAGCGCCGTTTGCTCGACTCGCACGCTGGCGCGACCACGCTCGCCGCAGAGGCGAACGCAGCCCATAAGGAATGGCGACGCCTCGTGAAGCGGTGCGAGCAAGCGCACGGGCGCGACCGCGAACTGCAACTCGAGCGCGAGCGCCTCGAATGGCAGACGTCCGAGCTCGACAAGCTCAGCCCGCAGGAAGGCGAATGGGACGACGTGAGCGCCGAGCATCGTCGGCTCTCGCACGCGGCCAGCCTCATCAATGGCGTGCAAGGCGCGCTCGATGTGCTCGCCGAAGCGGATGGCGCGCTCGTGCCTTCGCTCGGCCATGTCGTGCACCAGCTTCGCGAACTCGCCGAGATCGACGCCGGACTGGCGGACACGCTCGCCGCACTCGAACCCGCCGAGATTCAGCTTCGCGAAGCCGTTCACTCGCTCACGCATTACGCGCAACGTGTCGAACTCGATCCGGAACGTCTGGCCGTGGTCGAGCAACGCCTCGACGCGCTGCATTCGGCCGCACGCAAGTTCCGCGTCACGCCCGAGCAGTTGCCTGCGCAATGGGCGGAGCGCCGTGCACAGTTGGAAGAATTGACAGCGTCGGCCGACACCGCGGCCATGCAAGCGGCGGCGGACGCGGCGCATGCCGCATATCTGAAACTCGCGAAGGACCTCTCGAAGGCGCGGGCCAAGGCGGCGGCGTCGCTTGCGCGCGAAGTCACTCGCGCCATGCAGGACCTCTCGATGCCCGGCGGGCGCTTCGAAGTCGCGCTCACGCCAACGCCCGAGCCGCAGTCGTTCGGTCTGGAGACGGTCGAATTCCTCGTCGCGGGGCACCCCGGCGTGCCGACGCGACCGCTCGCCAAGGTGGCCTCCGGTGGCGAACTCGCGCGTATCAGCCTCGCCTTGCAAGTGATTGCCAGCAGCGCAAGTCTTACGCCAACGCTGATTTTCGACGAAGTGGACTCCGGCATCGGCGGCGCCGTCGCCGAAGTGGTGGGCCGTCTGCTGCGCGAGTTGGGGCAGGGACGGCAGGTGCTCTGCGTGACGCACCTGCCGCAGGTCGCCGCCCTGGGCCATCAGCACCTGCGTGTGAGCAAGCGCAGCGATGGCGACACGACGATGAGCGAGATCGAACCACTCGGGCGCACCGAGCGTGTCGAAGAGATTGCACGCATGCTCGGCGGCGTGGAGATCACGCCCACGACGCGAAAGCACGCGCGGGAGATGCTGGCGCTCTAGGTAAGTCAGACCGGTCCGGCGTTTGCAAACACCGAATCCCAGAGTGCCATCACGGCATCGCGTTCCGCCTCGATATCGGCAGACGGCACCCGCGCCGTCTCCACACCGTCGAGCCGCAACTTGTGCTGACGCTTGCGATAAGTCCGATAGGCCGCGCCCGCCGCGTCCGCGAGCCTGGCGTCGATCAACCCCAGTTGTGCCGCTTCGCGCAGCAACGCGATGTTCCCCGCGTTTCGCAGCAAGGCCGGGTGCGCCCCGGAATGCAGCAGCACCAGATACTGCACGGTGAATTCGATGTCCACCATGCCGCCCCGGTCGTGCTTGAGATCGAACAGCTTCGACGGGTTCGGATGTCCTTCGAGCACCTTGCGGCGCATCGCCACGATTTCCTGGGCAAGCGGCAGCGCCTCGCGCGGCGTGGCCAGCACCTGCGCGCGAATGCGCTCGAACGTCGCGCCGATGGTTTCGTCCCCGGCGCAGAACCGTGCCCGCGTGAGGGCCTGATGCTCCCAGACCCATGCCGTGTTGGCATTGCCTTCGCGGAACTGGTACTGACGGAAGCTCTCGATGTTGGTCACCAGCAGACCGGACAGGCCGTTGGGACGCAGCCGCAGGTCCACGTCGAACAGCATGCCCGCGCCGGTATGGGTCGTAAGCCACGTCACGAAGCGGCGGGCAAGTGCGGCGTAGGCGTCCGGCGCACGGTCGTCGTCATCGTCGTACAGGAAGATGAGATCGAGATCGGACGCGTAGCCCAACTCCTTGCCGCCGAGCTTGCCGTACGCAATGACGGAGAAGCGCGGCACTTCGCGGTGGCGCGTTGCCACGTGCGGCCAGACGGTCGAGATTGTGACGTCGACGATGATGTCGGCCAGTTCCGAGAGCCGGTCGCCGATGGCCTCGACCGACAACGTGCCCTGCAGGTCGAGCAGCAGAATACGGAACACTTCGGCATGATGCGCACGCCGCAGAATGTCCATCTGCACTTCGACATTGCCCGCCGCGCCTGCGGCATTCAGGCTGAGCAGCAATTGCGTCTTGAACGACGGCCAGTCGAAGGGCGCCGCGAGCGCCTCGTCGTCGAGCAGTTCGTCAAGCAGTTGCGGATGACTGATCAGATAGCCCGCGGCCCAGCGTGAGCCGGCCAGCACCTTGACCACGCGTTCCAGCGCCCGCGGATACTCGGTAAGCAGCGCCAGATACGAACTGCGACGGCTGATGGTCGAGAGCAGATCGAGCATGCGCGCGAGTACGGCATCCGCCTCGCCCGTGCCCGCCGCGCCTTCGACGGCGCGCTGCACCAGTTGGTCGAAGCGCCGCCGGCTCATCTCGCCGAGCGCCTGGTAGCGCGACGATGTCCAGACGGCGCGCAGGCGATCGAGCGCCCCTTCGGCATCGGTGAAGCCAAGACGCGTGAGCTGGTTGCCCAGATCGCCCGTCTGCGCCTCGTCGGCCAGACATTCGCTCCACAGTTCCGGTGGACATTCGCATTCGCCCGTGCCCGGAGCGCCCTTTTGCCCGCCCCCGTTGGCCTTGTCCGCGAAAATCTCGTCGAACTGTCCGGCCACGAATTCGCGATGCTCGTCGAGCACGGTCATGAACGAGGCTTCGTCCGGGAAGCCCATGGCCCGCGCCACCGCGAGCCGGTCGTCGCCCGGGGCGGGGAGGATGTGCGTTTGGGCGTCGTCCAGATACTGAATCCGGTGTTCGAGCTTGCGCAGGAAGACATACGCGTTCGCGAGCGCCTCCGCCACGCTTTGCGCCAGCCAGCCGCGCCGGGCGGCCACGCCGAGCACGGCAAGTGTCGGGCGCACCCGCAGTTCCGGCTCCTGCCCGCCGCGAATCAGTTGAAACACCTGCGCCGAAAACTCCACTTCACGAATACCGCCGCGTCCGAGCTTGATGTCGTTGATGCGGGCGGGTTTGGCCCGCGCGCGACGCTCCGCCTCATGACGAATCTGCTCGTGCAGGGCGCGAATCGCGCCGATGACCCCGTAATCCAGATAACGACGGAAGACGAAAGGCTGCACCAGCGATGTCAGCAACCGCTCGATGCGCCGGCCCGGCTCGCTTGCCACTTCGGACACCAGACGCCCCTTGATCCAGGCGTAGCGCTCCCACTCGCGGCCCTGCACGTAGAAATACTCTTCGAGCATGGGCAGGCTGCACACGAGCGGGCCCGAGTCGCCATTGGGACGCAGGCGCATGTCGACCCGGAACACATAGCCGTCCGGGGTAAGTTCGGAAATCAGGCCGATCAGCTTGCGGCCGAGCTTGGTGAAGAACTCGTGGTTGGAGAGCAGGCGCAAACGGCCGGCCGCGGCGGGGTCGGCATCGTCGGGCGCGGTGGTGTCGCCATCGTCTTCGTACAGGAAGATCAGGTCGATGTCGGACGAAACGTTCAGCTCGCGCCCGCCTAACTTGCCCATGCCGACCACGCCAAGCGTCTGGCGCTCGCCCTCCGCATTGCGCGGCACGCCGTGAATCGCTTCGAGTTCGCGCGAGAGCACCGAAATGCCCGCCTGCACGGCAAACTCGGCGAGCGCCGTCATGGCCTCGGTCACTTCGGACAACTCGGCGCGACCGTCCAGATCGCGCTGCATGACGGCGCACAGCGCCTCGACGCGCAGCACGCGAAGCGCGCGCGCCAGACCCGCCTCGTCGAGGCCAACCACACCCGAAGGTTGCTCGGGCGGCGAGAGTCGCGTGCCGGTGATGGCTTCGAAACGGTGAGCGAGCCAGCGGGCGTCGACGGGGTGCTCCGTCAATGTGGGCAAGGTCCCGGCCAGCGCCGGGCGGCTCGCGAGCATACGCGCGGCATATCGCGAGTAGGACTGAATATCGATCGGGGTTTCGGGTGAACTCACTGGCGGGGTTCCGGTCAGCAAAGGATGAAGAGACTTTCGCATGCTTTCCCGGGCGCAATGAAGCGCCGGATCACACGTCTGTTTCCGCGACAGCCGGGCCATCGGGGGGCCGTGGGCTTGTGTTACAGTCTTTGCCACAGAAACTACCACATTCCCTCGTAGACGCGCAGCATGACCGACCGTAAGCCGCCCGCCTCGCCCACTGCGACCCGGTCCTGGTTCTCGTCACTGCCGCGTGGCTTGCGCCTGGGCCTGGAATGGCTGCTGGCGCTCGTCGTCATCGTCTATTTCGGGCTGGGCGCCGTCGTCCTCGCGACCCGGTACGTCATCCTTCCCCGCGTGTCCGACTACCGCCCGCAAATCGAGGCAGCGGCAACGCGCGCCATCGGGCTTCCCGTCACCATTGGCCGGATCGACGCCGTCTGGCGCGGCTGGCACCCTTACCTGACGCTGGAAGACGTGCGCATCACGCCCCCTACGCCTGCCGACACGCGCCCGGCGAGCTACGCCCCGCCGGGCGCGCCGCCGCCGGTCGAGCCGAGCCTGACGCTGCACCGGCTCGACGCCGTGCTCTCCTGGACCAGCCTGCTCCACTTCGACCTGCGTCTGGCGAATCTCACGCTGTACGAACCGGATCTCACGGTCGAGCGCCGCGCGGACGGCTCGATCCTCGTCGCCGGAATGCCGGTGTCGGGCAACGGGAAAACGAACGACACACAGGCGGCGGACTGGCTCATGCGTCAGGCGCGCGTCGTCGTGCGTGACGGCACGGTCCGCTGGCGCGACGCGACACGCGACGTGCCGGAGCTCGTCGTCACACAGGTCAACGCCATGCTGCGCAACCGCGGCTTCGAGCATCGCATCGGCGTGCAGGCAACGCCGCCGCAGGGCATCGTCGCGCCGCTCGACATTCGAGCACGTTTCACGAATCCCCTGTTCGCGCGTCCGGGTGAAGTCAAACGCTGGCGCGGACAGATTTACGGGGATGTCGGCACGCTCGATCTGGCCGAACTGGCGCGCTACGTCGAGCTTCCGGGCAAAGACTCGCGCGGACGGGTCGCCGCGCGCGCATGGGTCGATTTCGACGGCGGCGCGATCACCGGCGCGACGCTGCGCGCGGCGGGGGCCGACACGTCCGTGCAGTTGGCCGACGATCTCCCGCCGCTCACCTTCGATGCCACGCAGGGCCGCATCGATGTCACCCGTATCGGCGCTCAAGCCGACGCGGGCTGGAACCTGCGCGCGCGCGAACTCAGCCTGCGGGCGACCGGCAGACCGACGCTCGACGTCCCGGACCTGACCGGCAGCTTCACGCCGGGCAGCACCGAGCGCGGTCTGCACCTGGCCGTTGCCGGGCAGCGCTTCGACATCGGGGCGGCCATGGCGCTCGTGCCGTCGCTGCCTGTCGATCAACAAACGCGCGACACGCTCGCCAGTTTCCGCCCGCGGGGCCGCCTGGCGAACTTCGACGTCAACTATCAGGCGCCCAAGCCTCACGGCCCGACCAACTGGCGCGACCTGCCGGGCATCAAGCAACTGCCGCCCGAGCGCGAGCGTTACCGCATCGTTGCGGATTTCGAGAATCTCGGCCTCGACAGTCAGCCAAGTCAGCATCCCCCGCCGCGCCCGGATTCACCCAACGCGGGACGTCCCGGCTTCGCCAACCTGAGCGGCCACATCGAGGCCGACCAGACACGCGGCAGCCTCTCGCTCAATGCGAAGAATGCAACGCTCGATTTCCCGGGCCGCTTCGACCAGCCGCGCATCGATCTCGACACGCTCACGGCAAGAACGTCGTGGCGCATTTCGCACTCGGCGACCCGGCGCGACGCGCCGGCAAACGTGCAGGTGCGCCTCGATGCCGTCCACCTGCAAAATGCCGAACTCGCGGGCGATGTCAGCGGCACGTGGCAGAACGGCGGCAAGGGCAACGGCATCGTCGACCTGAAAGGGACGATTGCACGGGCGAACGCCAGCGCGGTGCCGCGCTATCTGCCCACGGACATCGGCGCGAGCGTGCGCGACTATCTCCAACGTGCGCTGACGGCGGGCATGGTGCAGAACGCGCCGTTCGCGGTGCAGGGTGATCTCGAAGATTTCCCCTACGGCAAGGGCGGCGGCAAGTTCCGGGTCGACATTCCTCTGGTGGACGTCACCTTCAACCCGTCGCCGCTGCGTCCCAGCCATACGGAAGTCTGGCCGCCGTTCGAGAAAGTGCGGGGCAATCTGCGCTTCGACGCCGACAAGCTGCACATCGCCATCGACAGCGGATCGGTGTATGGCGTCACGCTCACGCAGGTTCAGGGCGACATCAACGACATCGGTCAGGACGACTCCACGCTTACCCTCAAGGGCGACGCACGCGGCCCGGCGATGGACTTCGTCAAATACCTGAACAGCAGCCCCGTCGGCCACTGGATCGGCGACTTCACCGACGAGACGAAGGCAAACGGCAACACGCAGCTCGCGATGCAGTTGTCGATGCCGCTGGAGCATACCGACCGTTCGAAGGTGACGGGGCGCGCACGCTTGCTGCGCAACGACATTACGCTCATCAACGGCCTGCCAACCTTCGGCGCGGTGGACGGCGAGCTGGCCTTCACCGAGCGGGGCATCTCGCTCGACAATCTGCGCGGCACGTTCCTCGGCGGCGACGTTCGCGCCTCGGGCGGCAGTCGCGACGATGGCACTATCGTCCTGAACGTCAACGGCCAGATGAGCGCGCAGGGGCTGCGCGAGAACCGCGAAAACGCCACGCTGGCCCAGCTGGCCAAGCGCATGACCGGCAGCACGCCCTACACCGCGACGGTCACGGTGCGCCAGGGCATGACGGACGTGGCGGTGCAGTCCACTCTCGCGGGCCTGGCCGTGAACCTGCCTGCGCCGCTGGGCAAGAGTGCCGAGACGTCGCTGCCGGCACGCTTCACGATGCGTCCGCAGGCGAGCCCGTCCGGAGCCGGCGCCACGGCGGGACGCCGGATCGATACGCTCGACTTCGCCATCGGCAGCGTGCAGGCGAATTACGTCCAGCAGCGCAATGGCAACCGTGTCGATGTGCTGCGCGGGGGCATCGGCATCAATCAGCCCGTTCCTGCGCCGCGCGAAGGCGTGCAGGCGAGCGCCCAGTTCGACACGCTCGACGTGGACGCCTGGCGCAACGTGATCGCCTCGCTCGGCAGCGACGCGGTGCCCCCCGGCACGCAGGGCACGCCGCCCGCGCCTGCCGCCACGGCCGCCGCCGCACGCGACGAATTCGGCGCCCTCACGCCGTATCTGCCCACGCGGCTGGCGTTGCATGCCAAGCAGGTGCGCCTGCTCTCGCGGCAGTGGCCGGAACTGGTGGTCGGCGCGCAGCGCAACGACCGGGACTGGCAGGTGAGTCTGGCCTCCGAACTGGTCTCGGGGTTCGCCGAGTGGCAGGCGCCGAGCGACAGGAATCCGTCGGGCGCGATCCGTGCGCGTCTGGCCAAGCTGGTGATCCCGCGCGAAGACCATGGCAGCGACGTGCTCACGCAGGTACTTGACGAGCCGAGCGACGAGTTCCCGGCCATCGATATGGTCGTCAACGATTTCGTGCTGCGCGACAAGCCGCTCGGACGGCTGCAACTCAACGCCCACAACGACACCGAAGACGGTGTGCCGGTATGGCAACTCACAAAGCTGGAACTGAGCAACAGCGCCGCCACGCTCGACGTGAAAGGCAACTGGCGCACGTCGCGCCGCCGCGCCGCGCAGGCCGGCAGCGGCGAAGACGTGCCACGCCGGACCGTGCTCGATTTCAATCTGGATGTGAAGGACGCCGGCGGCCTGCTCGACCGCCTCGGCCTGCCCAAGACGCTCAAGGACGGCTCCGGTACCGTCTCGGGCCGCTTCGGCTGGCGCGGCGGGCCCGATGCCATTGACTATCCGACACTGGGGGGTCGCGTGACGATCGACCTCAGGCGGGGACAGATCCTGAAGGCCGACCCGGGTCTGGCCAAACTGCTCGGCATTCTCTCGGTGCAAACGCTCGCGAAGATCCTTACGTTCGACTTCAACAGCGTCATCGGCAGCGGCCTGCCGTTCGACGGCATCGACGGCAATGTGACGATGCAGGCGGGCGTGGCCAACACCAGCGACCTGACGATCAACGCCAACGCCGCGACCATCAAGATCGACGGACATACCGACCTCGCGCGCGAGACGCAGGACCTGAACGTGCTGGTGCTGCCGAAGATCAACGCGGCATCGGCCTCACTGGCGTGGGCGATCATCAATCCTGCACTGGGTATCGGATCGTTCTTCGCACAACTGGCGCTGGGCGACCAGCTCTCGCGCACGCTCTCGACGACCTATCATGTCACCGGTTCCTGGGACAATCCGGTCATCGGACAGGACAGCGGCAATAAGAGTAAGATCGATGCATCCCCGGAGAACCGGCCGGCGGCGCAAAATGTCCAGCCGGCCGGCATGCGCGGCAACTGAGCGCAGCCCCCGGAAATCGACACCGCAACGATCATCGCCCCGAAACCCGCTATTTCATGACGAGTCCCGACACGAAGTCAGCCACCGCGCCCGTGCGCGTTGCCGCCGCACAGATGGTGAGTGCGCCGGACGTGGAGCGCAACCTGCGTGAAGCGGCCCGGCTGGTGGCAGATGCCGCGCAAGCCGGCGCGCAACTGGTGCTGTTGCCCGAGTATTTCTGCTACATGGGCCAGCGCGATACGGACAAGCTCGCCCTGCGCGAAACGCCGGGGAGCGGCCCGATTCAGGACTTCCTGGCCGAGACGGCCCGCCGGCATGGCGTGTGGCTCATCGGCGGCACGCTGCCGCTGGCCGCCCCCGAGCCCGAGCCCGAGCGCGTGCTCAACACAACGCTGGTCTTCGCGCCGGACGGTACCCCGGCCGCGCGCTACGACAAGATCCACCTGTTCAACTTCGTCAAAGGCGAGGAAGCCTATGACGAAGCCCGCACCATTCGCCCGGGCGACACGGTGCGGACTTTCGATGCGCCCTTCGGACGCGTCGGGCTCTCGGTCTGCTACGACCTGCGTTTTCCCGAGTTGTACCGTGCCATGGGCGACTGTACGCTCATGGTCGTACCCGCCGCCTTTACCTACACAACGGGTCGCGCACACTGGGAACTGCTGCTGCGCGCGCGGGCCGTCGAGAACCAGTGTTACGTGCTCGCATCCGCGCAGGGCGGACACCACGAAAACGGGCGGCGCACCTGGGGGCATTCCATGCTGGTCGATCCCTGGGGTGAAATCGTCGCCCAGCGCGAAGCCGAAGGCGCCGGCGTGGTCGTCGGCGAGATCGACCCGGCGCGGCTCGCCGGCGTACGCCAGAGCTTGCCCGCCTGGCGGCATCGCGTGCTGCATGGCTGAAGTCCGGGACACCGGACGCGCCACGGTTGCTATGTTGACTTCGCCAAATTCGCCCTCATTTACCGAATACATTTCTTTGGCCTGACACCGCATGAAAATCATCGACACCGGCATCCAGAATCTGGCCACGGCCCGCGAGCTGCTGCTCACGCCGTACGGCCTCGACGAAAGCCATCTGCAACGTGCACTCGGCGACATCTTCACGCACCGCGTGGATTACGCCGACCTGTACTTCCAGTACACGCGCAGCGAAGCGTGGAGTCTCGAAGAAGGTATCGTCAAGTCCGGCTCGTTCTCGATCGATCAGGGCGTGGGCGTGCGCGCCATTGTGGGCGACCGCACGGCGTTCGCCTACTCCGACGACATTTCCGAAATCGCCCTCAAGGACGCTGCCGCCGCCACGCGCAGCATCGCGTCGGCCGGGCGCGGGCGTGTGAAGGTGGGCAACCGGCTCGCCAGCGCCAGCGGCCACGGGCTGTACCTGCCGTCCGACCCGCTCGCGTCGCTCGATGCGAACGGCAAGGTGGCGTTGCTCGAACGTATCGAAAAACTCGCCCGGGCTCGCGATCCGCGCGTGTCGCAGGTCATGGCCGGTCTGGCAGGCGAATACGATGTCGTGCTCGTGGCGCGCAGCGACGGTGTGATCGCCGCCGACGTGCGTCCGCTCGTGCGCGTGTCGGTTACCGTCATCGTCGAATCCAATGGCCGCCGCGAAATCGGCAACAGCGGCGGCGGCGCGCGTCTCGACTACGGTTACTTCACCGACGATCTGCTCGAAAAGTACGTCAAGGAGGCCGTGGACGGCGCCATCGTCAAGCTCGACGCCCGTCCCGCACCAGCCGGTGCGATGACCGTCGTGCTCGGACCGGGCTGGCCCGGTGTGCTGCTGCACGAAGCCGTCGGCCACGGGCTGGAGGGCGACTTCAACCGTAAGGGCTCGTCGGCCTTCTCGGGCCGTCTGGGCGAACGTGTCGCCGCCAAGGGCGTGACGGTGGTCGACGACGGTACGCTGTCGAATCGCCGTGGCTCGCTGAACGTCGACGACGAAGGCAATCCGACACAGTGCACCACACTGATCGAAGACGGCATCCTGAAGGGCTACATGCAGGACAGCCTCAATGCGCGTCTCATGAAAATGCCGGTCACCGGTAACGGCCGCCGCGAATCCTATGCCGCGCTGCCGATGCCGCGCATGACCAATACGTACATGCTCGGCGGCGACAAGGATCCCGAGGAAATCATCAAGTCGGTCAAGCGCGGCTTGTACGCGGTGAACTTCGGCGGCGGCCAGGTCGACATCACCAACGGCAAGTTCGTGTTCTCGATGTCCGAGGCCTACATGATCGAAGACGGCAAGATCACGTATCCGGTCAAGGGGGCCACGCTGATCGGCAACGGCCCCGAATCGCTCAAGGACGTGACGATGATCGGCAACGACATGTCGCTGGATTCGGGTGTGGGCGTGTGCGGCAAGGAAGGTCAAAGCGTGCCGGTAGGTGTCGGCCAGCCGACGCTGCGCATGGAAAACATGACGGTCGGCGGTACGGCCTGAACGGACGGGACAGTTCCCACGTGCGCGGCGGAGGCTATCGAATTGCGCACCGCAAAAAATGCGTAAAGCATAGCAAGGCGCCTGGGTCGAACCGGGCGTTTTCGCATGTTTTCGAAAAAACCAGATTTTTTGACGCAAAACGAACATTGAAAACGCGGCGTTTCCGCGCGTTTTTCCGTCCTCCAGCGGTGTCACGCGGTTGCAGCGCCATACGATTGAGCGTATAAAGTTGTTTCTGTGTACGGCGAGCCGCCGTCAAAGCAATGTCCAAGACATCCTTCATGACCGCCAATAAGTTTTACTTTTACTTTTTTGCGTATCTCACACCGCTGGCGGATGGAGAGGGACAGTTGCAGCAGTAAGCACCGAACGAATCCTGAAAAACCGCCAGCGAGTCTGGCGGTTTTTTTTTTACCCCGAATCCCGAGAAACGAACCGCAGTCCGAACTGCCCAGGAGAAAAAACATGCCTCCCCACAACACCGATGATGTCCGTATTCGCGAACTGAAGGAACTGACGCCCCCGGCGCACCTGATTCGCGAATACCCGTGCTCGGAAAAGAGCGCCGACCTCATCCATCGCTCGCGCGGCGCCATCCACCGCGTGCTGCACGGCATGGAAGACCGCCTCGTCGTCATCATCGGACCGTGCTCGATCCATGACCCGAAAGCCGCGCTGGAATACGCCGCGCGCCTGGTCGAACAGCGCGAACGGCTCAAGGGCGAACTGGAAATCGTGATGCGCGTGTACTTCGAGAAGCCGCGCACGACGGTGGGCTGGAAGGGTCTGATCAACGACCCGCACATGGACAACAGCTTCAAGATCAACGACGGCCTGCGCCTGGCGCGCGAACTGCTCGCCCAGATCAACGAGATGGGTCTGCCGGCCGGCACGGAATACCTCGATATGATCAGCCCGCAGTACATCGCCGATCTCGTGTCGTGGGGCGCCATCGGCGCACGCACCACCGAATCGCAGGTGCACCGCGAGCTGGCCTCCGGTCTGTCGTGTCCGGTCGGTTTCAAGAACGGCACCGACGGTAACGTGAAGATTGCCGTGGACGCGATCAAGGCCGCCTCGCAGCCGCACCATTTCCTGTCGGTGACGAAGGGCGGGCACTCGGCCATCGTGTCGACCGCCGGCAACGAAGATTGCCATCTGATCCTGCGCGGTGGCAAGGCGCCGAACTACGACGCCGCCAGCGTGCAGACGGCCTGCGACGACATCGCCAAGTCGGGACTGGCCGCGCGCGTGATGATCGACGCATCGCACGCCAACAGCCAGAAGAAGCACGAGAACCAGATCCCGGTGTGCGAAGACATCGCCCGCCAGATCGCCGGAGGCGACGACCGCATCATCGGTGTGATGGTCGAGTCGCACCTCGTGGCCGGCCGTCAGGACCATGTGCCGGGCAAGGAACTGACGTACGGTCAGAGCGTCACCGACGCCTGCATCGACTGGGAAGACAGCCTGAAGGTGCTCGATACGCTGGCCGAAGCCGTGCGTGCACGTCGCGTGGCTCGCGGCGCGGGTAACTGATGTGACGGGCGGCCCGGGTGACGCTCGGCCGCCCTTCCGCGCCCTTTCGCGCCCTTTCGCGTCCTTTCGCCGACCGTCAGGCGTTGCGTTCGGCCCGGTCGCGCTGCCACAGCACGTCGGCGCCGCCACCCGCGCGATTGAGTACGCGGGCCAGCACGAACATCAGGTCGGACAAGCGATTGACGTATTGACGCGGCGCAGGCGCGACCGTCTCTTCCGCGCCCAGCGCCACCATCGCGCGCTCGGCGCGCCGTGCCACGGTCCGTACGATGTGCGCGAGCGCCGCCGCACGCGTGCCGCCCGGCAAAATGAATTCCTTCAGACGCGGTAAATCGGCGTTGTAATGCGCCAGCCACTCGTCGAGTTTGGCGACGTGAGCGTCGCCCAGCAGCGTGTGGCGCGGCATGCTCAACTCGCCCCCGAGATCGAACAGGTCGTGCTGAATATCGATCAGCATGGCGCGTACATCCTGCGGCAGGTCTTCGCACAACAGCACGCCGATATGCGAGTTGGTCTCGTCGACCTCGCCGATGGCGACGATGCGCAGACTGAACTTGTCGACGCGCGCGCCGTCGCCCAGTCCGGTCTTGCCGCCGTCGCCCGTACGCGTGACGATCTTGCTCAAACGATTCCCCATCTTCTGACCCTACCTCTTGCGGCATCTCTCGCCCGCCCGTGCCTGTCGGGCTTCCGGACGGTCTGCCATTTTGGTTGAAAGTAACCGTGCCGACACCCGCTGCTCATTTTTCAGGCAATTCCGATGGCGTCCATGCACGGCAAGTCCGTATGATATGACGCAAAGTGTGGGGAAAAACGCCGTCACGGCGTAAAATCCCCGCTCATGAGGTGTCAGGGCGTGCACCGCGCGCCCGAGACCCCGCCCGATATGGTGTCCGCCCACGCCCACCGGCAACGGCGGCCCGGAGACCCGAAGGAGAAAGCCGTGAATCACCCCCACCTGCCGTTCGCCGCCAAGCGTCCGTTTCCCGGCGCCCTGCTCGCCGAGCTGCAAGCCCTGCTGGGCGAGCGTGTGAGCACCAAGGAGGCGCTGCGCGAACATCACGGCCGCGACGAGTCTCCGTTCGACCCGATGCTGCCCGATGCGGTCGCGTTCGCGCACAGCACGGAAGAGGTCTCGCAGATCGTCAAACTCTGCGCCAGATACGACGTCCCCATCATTCCTTACGGTGCGGGCTCGTCGCTCGAAGGGCATCTGCTCGCGGTCGAGGGCGGCCTGTCGCTCGATCTCTCGGAGATGAACCGGATCGTTTCCATCAACGCCGAAGACCTGACCGTCACCACCCAGCCGGGCATCTCACGCAAGGCACTGAACGAAGCGCTGCGCGATACCGGCCTGTTCTTCCCGATCGATCCGGGAGCGGACGCCAGCATCGGCGGCATGTGCGCCACGCGCGCCTCGGGCACGAACGCCGTGCGCTACGGCACCATGCGCGAGAACGTGCTGGCGCTCACCGTGGTGCTCGCCGACGGTCGTGTGATCCATACCGGCACGCGCGCGCGCAAGTCGTCGGCCGGGTACGATCTCACCCGTCTGTTCGTCGGCAGCGAAGGCACGCTCGGCATCATCACCGAAGCTACGGTGCGTCTGTATCCGCAGCCGGAAGCCGTATCGGCCGCCATCTGCTCGTTCCCGAGCATGACCGATGCCGTGAACTGCACCATTCAGACGATTCAGTTGGGCGTGCCCGTCGCACGTGTCGAATTCGTCGATGCACTCGCCGTGCGCGCGATCAACAAGCACTCCAGGATGGAATTGCCCGAGACGCAAACGCTGTTCTTCGAATTCCACGGCAGCGAAGCCGGGGTGAAGGAACAGGCGCAGACGGTCGAGGAACTTGCCAAGGAAAACGGCGGTACCGGCTTCGAATGGGCCACGCGCACCGAAGATCGCAATCGTCTGTGGAGCGCGCGTCACAGTGCGTACTTTGCGATGCTTCAGTTGCAACCGGGCAGCCGTGCCGTCACGACGGACGTGTGCGTGCCGATCTCGCGTCTGGCGGAGTGCGTCGGCGAGACGGAAGAGGATTTGAAAGGCTCCTACCTGACGTGCCCGATCGTCGGCCACGTGGGCGACGGCAACTTTCACGTGGCGATTCTGATCGATCCGGACAAGCCGGAAGACATCGAAGAAGCCGAACGCCTGAATCGACGTATCGTCGATCGCGCGATCCGCATGGGCGGCACGTGCACCGGCGAACACGGGGTGGGCCTGCACAAGATGGGCTTTCTCGTGACCGAACACGGTGAGGACGCCATCGACGTCATGCGAGCGATCAAGACATCGCTCGATCCTCACAATCTGCTGAACCCGGGCAAGATTTTCCGGCTGCGTGCTGCGGGCTGAGCGCCGCATGAACGCGCCTCTGACGCCGCAAGGCCAGCCCAATGCCCCCGGCTCGACGCCGGCGGGCACCGCGTTCGACGCTCCCAACGACGCCGATGCGCTCGCCGCGCGTCAGCGTCAGTTGCTCGAAGCGCTCGCCCGGATTTTGCCACTGCACTGCATCCTGCACCGCCGCGAAGACACCACGCCTTATGAGTGCGACGGCCTTGCCGCGTATCGTCGCGTGCCGCTCGCCGTCGTGCTGCCCGAATCCGAATCGCAGGTGCAGCGCATCTTGCAGGCATGTCATCAGCTTGGCATTCCCGTGGTGCCGCGCGGGGCGGGCACGAGCCTGTCCGGCGGCGCCATGCCGATCTCGGACGGACTGGTGCTTTCGCTCGCGAAATTCAAGAAGATCGTGGAAGTCGACCCCTACGCGCGCACGGCCACGGTGCAACCGGGCGTTCGCAATCTTGCGATCTCGGAGGCAGCCGCGCCTTACGGGCTGTATTACGCGCCCGATCCGTCCTCGCAGATCGCGTGCACCATTGGCGGGAACGTGGCGGAGAATTCCGGCGGCGTGCATTGCCTTAAATACGGGCTCACGGTGCATAACGTACTGCGCGTGCGTGCCATTACGATGTCGGGCGAAGCCATCGAATTCGGCTCGCTCGGGCCGGACGCCCCCGGGCTCGACCTGCTCTCCGTGTTCATCGGCAGCGAGGGGATGTTCGGCGTCGTCACCGAGATCACCGTCAAGCTCGTGCCGCGCGCACAGACGGCGCAGGTCATCATGGCGAGTTTCGACGACGTCGAGACGGGTGGCAATGCCGTTGCGGCCATCATCGCCGCCGGCATCATTCCGGCCGGGCTGGAAATGATGGACAAACCCGCGACTCGGGCCGTCGAGGAGTTCGTGCATGCGGGCTACGACCTCGATGCCGCAGCGATCCTGCTGTGCGAATCGGACGGCACGCCGGAAGAGGTCACCGAGGAAATTCTGCGCATCTCCCATGTACTGCGCACGTCGGGAGCCACGCGTCTGCAAATCTCCCGCAGCGAGGAAGAGCGCCTGCGCTTCTGGTCCGGACGCAAGAATGCGTTCCCCGCCGCCGGGCGTATCTCGCCGGACTACTACTGCATGGACGGCACCATTCCACGCCGCGCGATTGGGACATTACTCAAACGCATCGAAGGCCTGGAACAACAATATGGGTTGCGCTGTATTAACGTCTTTCATGCGGGAGACGGGAACATGCATCCGCTCATTCTTTTCAACGGCAACGACCAGGACGAATGGCATCGTGCCGAAGCGTTCGGTTGCGACATTCTCGAGGCGTGCGTCGAGCTCGGCGGCACGATCACGGGCGAGCACGGCGTCGGCATCGAGAAGATCAATTCGATGTGCGTCCAGTTTTCCGCGCAGGAGCGCGACGCATTCTTCGGGGTGAAGCGTGCGTTCGATCCGGTCGGGCTGCTCAATCCGGACAAGGGCATTCCGACACGCGCACGCTGCGCCGAATACGGCAAGCTGCATGTGCGGGGGGGAATGCTGCCTCACCCCGACCTGCCGAGGTTCTGACATGCGCCCGCTGTCGGAATGGCTGCCGCACGACTGGCGGCAGCGGCTCTACATCATCATCTTCGAAGCCGACACGCGCGAAGGCCGGCTGTTCGATATTGCGCTGCTCGTCGCCATCGTGCTCTCCGTGCTCACGGTGGTGGTGTCGAGCGTGCCCGCGGTACAGGCCACGATGCCGATACCGATGGCCATTCTGGAATGGTTCTTCACGCTGCTTTTCACTGCCGAATACATTGCACGGCTGTTGAGTGCGCACCGGCCGATGCGTTATGCGCTGTCGTTCTACGGGATCATCGACCTGTTGGCCATCTTGCCGACGTATCTCGCGATACTCGTGCCGGAGTTGCATGGGCTGATCGACGTGCGTCTGTTGCGTCTGATGCGAGCGTTCCGGATTCTCAAGCTCACCGCGTACGTGAACGAAGCGGGAATTCTCAGCATCGCGCTGTACAACGCGCGTCGCAAGATCCTGGTGTTTCTCGGATTCATCTCGATCATCGTGGTGATCTTCGGCACGCTCATGCATATCATCGAAGGCCCGGAGCACGGCTTCACCAGCATTCCCGTGGGCATCTACTGGGCCATCGTCACGCTCACGACCACCGGCTACGGCGACGTCGTTCCCGTGACCGGCCTGGGCAAGGCGATCACCGGCTTCGTGATGCTGCTCGGCTATAGCGTGATCGCGATTCCGACCGGCATCATGGGCGCCGAAATTCATTCGGCCATGCGCAGAAAGCCCATCACCACGCGCACCTGCGGCCAATGTCAGACCGAAGGACACGATCCCGACGCGCGCTTTTGCAAGCATTGCGGAAGCGAACTGGGGCCCTACCAAACCGATACGGCACCGCCGCCCGAACCGAGCTGATGACCGACACGAACGACACCATCGAGAATTTCCGCGCCGTCATCGAACAGGCGACGGCACGTCGCGCACCGCTCCAGCTTCGCGGCGGCGGCACCAAGGCGTGGTACGGCCAGCAGCGTGTGGGCGACGTGCTCGACACACGCGCCTACAGCGGCATCGTCGCGTACGATCCGGCCGAACTGGTCATCACCGCGCGCTGCGGCACACCGCTGGCCGAGATCGAAGCCGCCCTCGCCGAACGCAGTCAGTTGCTGCCGTTCGAGCCGCCCTACTTCGGACCGGGCGCGACCATCGGCGGCGCCGTGGCGGCCGGGCTGGCCGGCCCGCGCCGCAGCGCGGTCGGCGCCGTGCGCGACTTCGTGCTCGGTGCCCGGCTGATGGACGGCCGCGGGCATGTGCTGAACTTCGGTGGTCAGGTAATGAAAAACGTTGCCGGGTACGACGTCTCGCGCATGCTCGCGGGCTCGCTCGGCACGCTGGGGTTGATTCTGGAGGTCTCACTCAAGGTGCTGCCGCAGCCGTTCGCCGAACTGACCCTGCAATTCGAGATGAACGCCATCGATGCGGTGCGCAAGCTCAACGAATGGGGCGGCCAGCCGCTGCCGATTACCGGCAGCGCGTGGCGCAGCGACTTGCTGGTGATTCGTCTGGCCGGCGCTTCCGCGGCAATCAAGGCCGCGCGCGTGAAGATGGGCGGCGAACTGGTCGATGCAATCCACGCGGCCAAGTTCTGGCATGCCATTCGCGAGCAGACGGACAATTTCTTCGCCGACGCAGGCCCCGGGCAGGCACTGTGGCGGCTGGCCGTGCCGTCGACGGCGGAGCCGCATCGTCTGCCAGGCAAGCAATTGATCGAGTGGGGCGGCGCGCAGCGCTGGTGGATCACCGATGCCGACGCACAGATCGTGCGCTCTGCGGCACGGCAGGACGGCGGTCATGCCACGCTGTTCCGCTACGGCGAACCGGGAGTCAGTGTCTTCACGCCGCTGCCCGCGCCGGTCATGCGCATTCACCGAAATCTGAAGTCGGTGTTCGATCCCGCCGGCATCTTCAATCCGGGACGGATGTACCCGGAATTCTGAGGGTGCGCCTGCGCCGCACCCCGCTCAGCCGTTCGTGTCGAGCAGGCGAATGACTTCGGCCGCCAGCGTGCGCACTGCCTTGTCGACCTCGCGCGTGAACGGTTGCCCGCCGTTGATCCGCAGGAAATTGTCGTAACGCGCCGAATTCGAGAACAGGCTGCCCGGCGCGACGCGAATCCCCTTCTCGAGCGCGGCATCGAACAGCCGCTCCGAACTGACGCCTCCCGGCATTTCGACCCACAGACTCAACCCGCCGGCCGGTTGCGTGAGACGTGTGCCCGCGGGGAAATACGTCGCGATCGCCTCTGCCATTGCCGCGCGATGTTCGCGCAGCATGGCCCGCAAGCGGCGCAGGTGGCGATCGAAGCGAGGCGAATCCATGAACTCGCCCATCGCGATCTGCGCGAGCGCCTCGTTCGGACGCGTCTGCGCATATTTCAACATCTCCACCCGCCACTGCCACTTGCCGCCGGCGATCCAGCCCAGGCGCATACCGGGCGCGAGGGTTTTGTGCAGCGACGCGCAGTGAATCACGTTGCCCGTCGTATCCCATGACCGGATGGCGGCGGGAACGTTGCCGTCGTCGCCCAGCGCGGAATAGGTATCGTCTTCGATGATCGCGATGCCGCGCGCCTCGGCCCATTTCACGAGTTGCGCCTTGTGCGCATCCGGCATCACCGATCCGAGCGGGTTCTGGAAATGCGGCACGACAATCACCGCCTTGATGTTCTCGTAGGTCTGGCTCGCCAGTTCCAGTGCGTCTAGCGAGATACCGGTCTGCGGACTCGTCGGAATTTCGAGCGCGCGAATGCCCATGCTCTCCAGCGTCTGCAACAACGCGTAGTACGTCGGCGATTCGACGGCGACCACGTCGCCCGAACTGGCTACGGCGCGCAGTGCGAGATTGATCGCCTCGATACATCCGTGCGTGACGACGATTTCCTCGGGATTGATGTTCATGCGCGCTTCGAGCGCACGCCGGGCAATGGCCGAGCGAAAACGTGACTCTCCACCGCCCGGTGGCGGTGTACCGAATAGCAACGGGTTGTCGCGCAGCGCACGCATCGTCGCCTGACGCAGTTCGTTGACCGGATACAGCGACGCGGAGCCGTGCGCGACCGCGAGGTTGATCTTGACGTCCGCCTGAAGGCCCCTTGCCAGGATCGACGATACGCGTTGGTTGATGCCCACGTACTGCATCAGGTCAGGCACCCACGGGCGCGGCTCCGCCATCGGCGCGAGGCTCGCCCGTGCCGGCATGCGCACGAAGTAGCCCGAACGCGGCCGCGCCTCCAGCAGGCCCTGCGCTTCCAGATGACGGCACGTCTGCAACGCCGTCGACAGGCTGACCTGATGCCGCTCCATGAGCGCTCGCACGCTGGGCATGCGCGTGCCGGGTTCGAGCGTACCGGCATCGATGGCGTGGCGATAGCGCTCCGCCAACTGGCGATAGAGGGGGATGCGCCCCTCGGCGACGACGGGCGCCACCGGCGATGCCGCGGAGCGCATCGGGGGTGTCTCGTCGGAGACCAGGAGATCGGGATTGGGGGCGTCCATGCGCAGATGATCGGCCATTGCGCGCGACCATAACAGATACAGATTTGGAGATTTGGCATCGTAACAGATCGTCCGATGCCCATCTGTTGCGGGCCAAACAGCGTGACGGTGTGCCTACTGGGGCGGCCGTGCCGTCAGTACGCTGGAGTCATCGGTTCAGCGCTCCGGAGGCCATCATGGCAACGCCCCTTGTCCCCACATCCCCCACATCCCATGTTTCGTCGAAGGCTCCCGCCCGGTGCATCGACGTCACGCTCGTGCGCGGTCAGTCGTTCCACGGGTACTTGAGCCGTGGCACGGTGCTTCACGTCCGGACCGGCCACGCGGTACTCACCCCGCGTCGCGCTGGCTGGCCGCCAGCATCTGGCGTCCAGCCGTGCCGCTCGCGGCAGGACAAGTGCACGTGGTGCAAACGTCCGGCTGGATCACGCTTGCCAGCGACACCGGGGCGAACATGACCTGCCGGACCGAGGCCGACGCATCGGGCACCGCGGCGCCGGCGGCCCGGCGCCTGGCCGTCAGCCCGCTGCGGGCCTTGCGCCAGCGCTTCGGGTTTTAAGGCAGCAGTTTCTCGATGTCTGCACGAATCGCTTCGGGCTTCGCACTCGGGGCATACCGCGCCACCACGTGACCGGAGGCATCCACCAGAAACTTGGTGAAGTTCCACTTGATCGCCTTCGTTCCAAGCACGCCGCGCTTTTCCCGCGTGAGATAGGTGTAGAGCGGAGCGGCGTGCGGCCCCCTGACGTCGATCTTTGCGAACATCGGAAACGTGACGTGAAACCGCGCGTCGCAGAAGCTGCGGATTGCCTGCGCGTCGCCCGGCTCCTGCTTGCCGAACTGATTGCACGGAAACGCGAGGACTTCGAACCCGCGCGGGCCGAGCTGCTCGTACAGGGTCTGCAAACCGGCGTACTGCGGCGTGAATCCGCACTCGCTCGCCGTGTTGACGATGAGCAGCACCTTGCCGCGGTATTGCGACAGGCTGACGGACTCGCCAGCCAGCGTCCGGACTGAAAAATCGTACACGTGCTGCGAATTTGCACTCATCTCCCGCTCCCTGTGGGTGTTGGCACCGCGAAGTCTGCCACAAACCCGGACAACCCCGTGCCCGCATCGTCTTGCACCGCCCGGGTAGCACCTTCTTTTTTGCGCGGTAGCACCTGCGGCCTGAGCGCGGCTATAATCGTTGCCCAACATGGTTGAACGCCCGACATCGCCGTACCCAAGCCCGAAGCCGCCGAACCCGCTCTATGTCGAACATCGCTGCACATCTCGACGACGTCCTCTCCCGGATTTCACGCGCCACCGCCGATGCAGGCCGACCGGCGGGCAGCGTACGTCTGCTCGCCGTCTCGAAGACCTTCGGTGCCGAAGCCGTGCGCGCCGCGCTGGGCGCCGGCCAATGGGCGTTCGGCGAGAACTATGTGCAGGAGGCGCTTGAGAAGATGGCGGCACTCGCCGGCGAGACCGTCGACGGCAAGCCGCTGGAATGGCATTTCATCGGCCCGCTGCAAAGCAACAAGACGCGCGCAGTGGCGGAGCATTTCGACTGGGTGCATTCGGTCGACCGTCTGAAGATTGCGCAACGGCTGAGTGCGCAGCGCCCGGTCAATCTGCCGCCGTTGCAGGTCTGCTTGCAGGTCAACATCAGCGGCGAAGCGAGCAAGAGTGGCGTGACGCCGGACGAAGTCCCGGCCGTTGCCCATGCGATCGCCGCCCTGCCGAACCTGACGTTGCGCGGACTGATGGCGATTCCGGAGCCCGAAGACGACCCGGCACGTCAGCGCGCGCCGTTCAGGGCCGTGCGCGCGTTGTTCGACACGCTGCGCGCGGACGGGCTCGCACTCGATACGCTCTCGATGGGCATGTCGGCGGATCTGGAAGCGGCGGTGGCCGAGGGTGCGACAATGGTGCGTATCGGCACCGCGATTTTCGGTGCACGCGATTACAGCCCCCGCGCCTGATCGCGATGTACCGCACCCCAGGCGGCAGACGCACCGGCAAGGCGTGCTGCCGCAAGGCACTCACGTGCAGCAGCATCAGAGTCACGAGTAACGACATACGCAACGCAAAGGATGGTTATGAGAATTGCATTCATCGGCGGCGGCAACATGGCCAACGCCTTGATCGGCGGACTCGTCAAGCGCGGCACGGCACCGCGCGACATTCTCGCCATCGACGTCAACGAATCGACCCGCGAGGGTCTCGTCACGCAACACAACATCGAGACCGCCAGTGCTCCCAACGATCGCTTGCGCGATTACGACACGCTCGTGCTGGCCGTCAAACCTCAAGTCCTCAAGGATGTCGCGCAAGCCCTCCAGCCGCATCTGAACGGCCAACTCGTCATCAGCATTGCTGCGGGCATTCGCGCGTCGGATCTGGCGCGCTGGCTTGGCGGTCACAACCAGATCGTGCGCTGCATGCCGAACACGCCGGCGCTGATCGGCAAGGGCATTACCGGGTTGATTGCGCTCTCCGGGGTGGATTCGGATCAGCGCAAGCGCGCCGAAAACATACTGAGCGCCGCCGGCGAGATCATCTGGGTCGACAAGGAGAGCCAGCTCGATGCCGTCACCGCTATCTCGGGAAGCGGTCCGGCGTACGTGTTCTACTTCATCGAAGCCCTGGAGCAGGCCGCGCAAGAACTGGGCTTCTCGCCGGCGCAGGGACGTCAGCTCGCCATCGCAACGTTCATGGGGGCATCGCAGCTTGCCGCGAACTCTCCCGAGCCGGCCAGCGTGCTGCGCGATCGTGTGACGTCCAAGGGCGGCACGACCTTCGCGGCGATTTCGCAGTTCGAAAAGGACGCCGTCAAGGACGCCATCGTGCGTGGCGTGAAAGCCGCCAACCACCGCGCCAAGGAACTCGGAGACGAACTGGGCAAGGCCTGATCGCGCGGGTTCGGCGCGCATGAGTCGCGCCAGAAACGGAAAAAGAAACGGACCGCATGCGGTCCGTTTTTTTCCGGCGAGCGTCGGGAGACGCTTTGCCCTACCCCTGCGCCGTCAACAGATAATGTCCGGTGATGCCCGCGAAGACCGCCGCGCCGAGCCAGTTGTTATGACGGAAGGCGGCGAAGCAAGGCATGCGTTCGCGGCCTCGAATCAGAAAGTAGTGATAGATGGCGAAGCTCACGGCCACGGCCATACCCAGCCAGAACGGCCAGCCAAAACCGAGATACGCGCCCACCAGCGCCTGAATGCCGAGTGCGCCGGCGTAACACAGCATGACGGCCGCTACGTCGAATCTGCCGAACGTGATCGCGGACGTCTTGATGCCGATCTTCAGATCGTCGTCGCGATCGACCATCGCATACTCGGTGTCATACGCGAGCGACCAGAACACGTTCGAGAGCAGCAGCACCCACGCGACGACCGGCACCTGATCCTGCACCGCGGCGAATGCCATCGGAATACCGAAACCGAACGCCACGCCCAGATAGGCCTGCGGCAACGCGAAAAAGCGCTTGGTGAACGGATAGGTGCCCGCAACGAACAGCGCGGGGATCGACAACCATTTGGTCAGCGCATTGAGCGGCAGGATCAGCATGAAGCTGACGACGGCCAACGTGGCGGCCACGGCGAGCGCTTCCCATGCGCGGATGCGCCCCGAGGTGATCGGGCGCTCCTTCGTGCGTTTGACGAACTTGTCGAAGTCGCGGTCGGCGTAATCGTTGATGGCACAGCCCGCCGAGCGCATCAGAAAGGTACCCAGCGTGAAAATCACGACCAGCAACGCGCCGGGGTGTCCGTTCGACGCAATCCACAGCGCCGAGAGTGTCGGCCACAGCAGCAACACGGTGCCGATCGGCTTGTCCAGACGAACGAGGCGGAAATACAGCGGAAGACGTTGGGCGAGCAACATGGACGTCACACAGAAGAATTCGTGGCGACATTGTAGGCCACCGGTCCGATGCTCGCCAATCGAGGTTCCACCGGCGGCAACGCCCGCGATTGCGTCACCAGATCCAGAACATCAGCAGCCACAGCCAGTTCACGAGTGCGAGCGCCGCCACGATCCCGGCCATGCCGGCCAAACGCCGTACCAGCGACGTCGCGTGACGCCCCGTGACCCGCCACCCCAGCCAGAGGCTCCACAGCGTGGTCACGGCGAGAATGGCGGCGCGCACGTCGTTCGCCCAGTAGATGGGCAGATGCTCGGCGCGCAGCAGACTGACCGTGGTGGCCGACAGGCCGATGAATACGCCGGCCCCGGCAATCGGAATCAGCGACTGCACCAGATGGTTGAAGCGCGACGTCTGCCACACGCCCATCGCACGGTTGGCCAGCGCGAAGATGGCGGTAAACGCCAGCCCCAGCACCAGCCCGTTGCCCAGGATGTAGGTCACGACCATCGCGCCGTCCAGCCACGTGAAGACGTCGCTCTGTTCCGGGTAATTGGTGAAGATGAACCAGGGCGCGTTGGTCTCGAACGGCCACATGATGTCGCGATCGATCAGCCACGTCGCCAGCGCCGTCTTGGTCGCGACGAACCACGGATTCACCGTCCAGTGGAAAGCGCCGATGGCCACGCCCAGCAGACCGAAATTGACCAGTACGCTGTCCCAGAGGCTATTGTTCTCGGTCGCGCCATACGTGACGATTTCTTCGCTCGGCGAGCGGCCGGTAAGCGAGATGGCGTCGCGATGCCCGGCGCAGCGCCCGCACATGTGGCATTGCGCGCCGCCCTTCATATTGCGCAGCGGCACGAGCGGCGCGCAATTGATCGGGATGATCTTGTGACCACTGGTGTTGTACGACTGACGCCAGGCGTCCTCGTTGACCTTGAAGTGGAACGGCGCGAGACGCGCCAACAACGAGAACACACCGTTGACCGGGCATAGATACTTGCACCACACGCGCTTGTCGCGTCCGTAGAAGTAACCGATCACCATCGCGCCCACCGTCGAGCCGCCCAGCACCAGCAGCACGGCCTTCGGATACTGGTAGACGCTCACCATCTGGCCGTAGAGCGTGGTGCCGGCAAACGCCACGAAGGGCCAGCCGCCCCAGCGCATCCAGCGTGGAATGGCGCGGCCCTTGCCGTGACGGCTGGCGAATTCCGAGAGCGTGCCTTCCGGGCACAGCACACCGCACCACACGCGCCCCATGAGCACCATGCTGATGAGCACGAACGGCCACCATATGCCCCAGAAGGTGAACTGCGCGAAAACGGTGAGGTTGGTCAGGATGTGTGCCGTCTCATCGGGCAGCGGCATGAGCACGGGCACGCAGATGAGGAACGCGTAGACCAGCACAATGCCCCACTGCACGCCGCGAATCAGTTTGCCGTGGCGTTGCATCCAAAGGCCCAGTCGGGCCAGTCGATTCGGGACGGTAATGGCGATGCTCATGCTCGATTCTTGCGTCGGTCTTGCGTGGTACTGCATTCGGGGGGATGACCTGCCGGGCTACCGGATCTCGTGTGCTGCGCGCCCGGCCGGTCCGTTCTCACGACGCCGGGCGGAGGGCACCGCCCGGCATCGCATGCCGGTCGTTCAGGCGGCCTTCACCTGCTTGGCCGGAGCGCTTGCCCGCTTGAGCAGCACCCACATGAAAAGCCAATACACGGCGTACACCAACAAATTCATGCCTGACGGATGTGCGCGGTAGCCGGTCAGCGTCGCCACGAGGCTGCCGAACGGGCTGGCGTCATCCAGAATCGCGGAAGTATCCCACAGTTGGTCGACCAGCGTCGGCACAAGCTCCAGTGAGATCAGGCGATCCAGCCCCGACTCCAGCAAACCGGCCGCGAGGAACAGCAGCATGATTTCGGTGACGCGGAAGAACAGGCGCCACGAGAAGATCTTCCCGCCGAGTTGCAGCAACCAGAACGTGAGGAGCGCGAGCACGAAGCCGATCGCCACGGCGAGCCACATGGACGCCGGCACGCTACCGCCCTGCCCGAAGCCCAGCCCATACAGGAAGATGGCCGTCTCGCTGCCTTCGCGGGCAATCGCCAGCGCGACCAGCACGAGCACGCCCCACCACGTGCCCTGATCGTGGTTCTTCTGCAACGAGGACTCCATGTCGCGCTTGAGCGTTCGCCCGTTGCGTTTCATCCAGAAGACCATTTGCACGATCAGCGCGCAGGCGACAAGCACCATGGCGGTCTGGAAGTAGTCCTGCGCGTCGCCCGAGAGCACCTCGGTGAAGCCGACGAGTGCGGCGCCCAGCCCCACGGCTGCCGCAATCCCGAGCGCGACGCCGGCCCACAGATACGGCAGGCCGCGCTTGGCGCCGTGATCCGGATTGGCCAGCCAGGCATGGAGAATGCCCACAACCAGCAATGCCTCGACGCTTTCGCGCCAGACGATGAACATGACCTGACCCATCGTGTGATTCCTTTTGTAATGCGCGTACTGCGGTGTTCCTGAAACGCGACCCGAACGCCTACCGGCTTACCTGGCGACGATCACGCCTTGCGCCTGCTGGTGGAAGTCGTCGAAAAACTTGTACTCGCCCGGTTGCAACGGGGCGATCACGACAAACGACTGCGCGCCCGGTGCGAGCACCTTTTCCTTGCGCAGTTGCAGACTCTCGAATTCGACGGCATTCGTTCCGGTGTTGTGCACCTCGATCTTGATGCGCTTGCCGGCCGGCACTTCGATACGTACCGGGTTGAGCTTGCCGTTGTTCATTTCCAGCTTGAAGGTGGGCAAGTCGTCGGCGCGGGCAAGCGAGGGGCCGCCCAATGCGAACAATGTCACCACCACGGCCGTCATCGTGGCCAGCAGGCGCGCGATGCGCTGATTCATCCTTCCGCTCCAAATGAAAACAGCGCTGGTCGGCAGACCAACGCTGCATCCGGTTACCGGGCTTAGTAGCCACCCTTCTTGCCGACGGTCGCAAACGTGAAATCGACGACCTTGGTGATGGGCTTGAACCACGGGTTCACGCCGGTTTCCTTGTCGACGTGACGGCCGAAGCACCACGGGCCGAGCCCGCCATGGTCCATGTGTCCGCCCGCCATCGGCTTGGCGTTTTTATCCGCCACGCAACCGAATTCCTTGAGCGTGCCCGGCGCGTTGACGACCATCGTCAGCTGGTACTTGCCCACACCGTTGAGCTTGACGTTATCGCCATAGTGCGGGCCGTCGATCGCCACCATCGGCATCATCAGGCCTTCGATCGCCGCGCCGTCCGGCGTCTTGCCGTCGGACTTCATCTTCTGGAGCTTGTAGGTGATTTCGAGATTCGGAATCCAGTCGCCTTCGGCATAACCGTTCGGGTTGTTCTTGATCGCGTGGATGTCGGCCTCCAGATGGATGTCCGACTTGGCGGCGTCGCGCATCATGCCAGCCGGTTCCATCGTGATCGGCTGGAGGTACACCGTGTTGATTTCCATGCCCGCTGTGTTCAGCGGTTTGCCGATCGGAAATTCAGCGGCCTGAGCCATGGTAGCCGCACCGGCAAGCAAGACCGCTGCCACGAGGGTTTTCACGCGCATACACACTCCAATGATGGTCGAGAAGTTAATGCAAACAATTCTCAATAAGTTTAGCACTATCGCCTCATGCCGACAAACCGGCGAACGCGAGGCATAACGGAGAGAATCGGGCAGTGTCGGGAGCAACGTGAGTGCCGGCGGGCCTGCCCGGGATTCTTAGCCGCCGGTTACGGAAAATTACCGGGGCGCCCTTCGGGCGGTCCGCCACGGGCCGGCACCTCAGCCGCCGAGCGTTGGCGCCGAATCAGGGAAGCACGCCGCCCCGGTCGATTTTGCGGGCCAGCACCACGGAGGTCGTCGTACGCGTCACGCCGTCGATTTCGCCGATGGTGTCGAGCAGCGCGTCGAGTTGGTCCGCCGAGGCCGCGTGCAGCCAGGCGACATAGTCGAATTCGCCGCTCACCGAACACAGCAGATGGATCTCCGGCATTTTGTTCAGACGTCGCAGCACGTCGCGCCCCGAACGCGGTTGCACGGCAATGCTCACGCAGGCCTGCAGTCCGCCACCGGCGGCGTCCTGTCCCAGTCGAACCGTATAGCCGGCGATGACACCGGCCTGCTCCAGTCGCCCGATGCGGGCGACGACCGTCGTACGCGCCACCCCCAGCCGGCGCGCAAGATTCGCCGTGCTCTCGCGGGCATTCAGACGCAGCAGCGCCAGCAGGTTACGGTCGAGTTCGTCGAGCACAGTCGCTAAGAGCGTCATCTTGTCTCGGATTGTCGTGATGTCGAGGGGATCGGGCGATCGGCCAGCGCAGATTATAGAACCCGACAGCCCCCACGCGTCCCGATTCCAGCACCGGCGAAGGAGCGGCGATCGGCCCGTCACACTCCCGTCATCCCTCCCCGGCGCCTCTTGCCCCCGGGCAAAGAGATACGATGACAACGGTCCGAAGGCACCTTCCGTCAACCGGACGTTGAAGGCGTTTCACGCAACCCGTGGTGCCCGGGGCGACCGCTGAAAATCGCCTCCGCCCTTATCCTGTCAAGGCAAGAGCCAAGGGTAACCCCCAAGGAACAGCTATTGACAACGCCACGGGGCGGTGCGCAAAATCACATCACTTATATGACGACGTACAAGAAAGACCCGCCACCGCGGCTGCGGGCGTCATGACCGCAACGATCGCCGTCTGGCGCGTCGGCCCCGAACGTCACCGGAGACAGGCGTTTGCCATGCATTTCTCGTTGAATTTCGCCCCGCTGGCTCCTTACTGGCCGGTCTTCCTCGAAGGCGCGTGGCTCACGCTGAAGATGAGCGCACTCTCGGTCGTCATCGGCACGGCCCTCGGCACACTGGTCGCATTTGCCAAGCGCAGCCGTCGTCGCCTGATCTCGCGCCTGTGCGGCATCTACATCGAATCGGTGCGCAACACGCCGTTCCTCGTCCAGATATTCCTGCTGTATTTCGGTCTCGCCAGCATGGGCGTGCACCTGCCGACGTTTACCGCGTCGGTGCTCGCGATGGTTATCAACATCGGCGCCTACGCCGCCGAGATCATTCGCGCGGGCCTGGAATCGGTGCCGCGCGGCCAGATCGAAGCCGCCGAGTGTCTGGGCCTGTCGAAATGGCGCATTGCATGGCATGTGATGCTGCAACCGTCCATCGAGAAGGTGTACCCGTCGCTCACCACCCAGTTCATTCTGATGATGCAGGCGTCTGCCATCGCTTCGCAGATTTCGGCCGAAGAACTTACGGCGGTGGCCAATACGGTGCAGTCGGATACCTTCCGCTCGCTCGAGACATACATCGTCGTCGCCGCGCTCTATCTCGCGCTCTCGCTGCTCGTGAAGCTCGTGGCGTGGGCCGCTGGTGAATACTTCTTCAAGCGCCGCCGCACCGTACGACGCGCCGCGGCGCAGACCGCCCAAGCCGCACGCCGCCGTGCGGCCGCGGCGCGCGCCGGCAATCCGGCGGCCTCCGGCACGTCGGCGGGCAACGCCGCGCAACGGAGCGTTTCATGATCGGCAATTTCTCCTTCACCTATCTGGGCTACATGGTCCAGTCCGTCGGCTGGACACTGGTGCTCTCCGCCCTGGCCTTCGTACTCGGCATGGCCGGGGGATTTCTGGTGATGCTCGGCCGTATTTCGCCGCGTCGCTGGCTGCGTCTGCCCACACAAGTCTTCATCGAAGCGATTCAAGGCATCCCGCTGCTTATTTTGTTGTTCATCGTCTACTTCGGCCTGTCGGTGTACGGCTTCGAGTTGCCCTCCATCGTGGCCGCCGCCCTCGCGCTGATGATCTACACAAGCGCATATCTCGGCGACATCTGGCGCGGCTGCGTGCAAGCCATGCCCCGCGCGCAATGGGAAGCGGCGGAGTGCCTGTCGTTCTCGCGTTGGCAAACCCTGCGTCTGGTCATCATTCCGCAGGCAGTGCGTCTGTCTTTGCCGCCGACCATCGGTTTTCTCGTGCAGATCATCAAGATGACGTCGCTCGCGTCGGTCATCGGCTTCGTCGAACTGACCCGCGCCGGACAGATCATCAACAATTCGATTTTCCAGCCCTTCCTCGTGTTCTCGCTGGTGGGGGTGTTTTATTTCGTGCTGTGCTACCCGCTCTCGCGCTGGAGCGCATCACTGGAGGACAGGCTCAATGTCGGCAATCGTTAAGGTCAAAGAGATTCACAAGCGCTTCGGCGACAACCCCGTGCTCAAGGGCGTGTCGTTCGAGGTGGAGCGTGGCCGGATGGTCGCGATCATCGGCGCCAGCGGTTCCGGAAAAAGTACGGCCTTGCGTTGCATCGACCGGTTGGAAACCATCGACGACGGCTCCATCGAAGTGTGCGGCATTCGCGTCGACGATCCCTCCGTCGATCTGCACCAACTGCGTCGCGAAGTGGGCATCGTCTTCCAGAGCTACAACCTCTTCCCGCACCTGAATGTGCGCGAGAACATCATGCTGGCACTGCGTCACGTCAAGCGCATGGCGCGCGGCGAAGCCGAGGAAGTGGCCAGACGCGTGCTCGCGCAGGTCGGCCTGTCGGACAAGGCCGGCAGCTACCCCGAACAACTCTCGGGCGGTCAGCAGCAGCGCGTGGCGATTGCGCGCTCGCTGGCCATGTCGCCGAAGGTCATGTTGTTCGACGAAGTCACCTCCGCGCTCGACCCGCAACTCACCGGCGAAGTGCTGCGCGTGATGGAAGACCTCGCGGCCGACGGCATGACCATGCTGCTCGTGACGCACGAAATGGCGTTCGCCAAGCGCGTGGCCGATCAGATCATCTACATGCATCAGGGCAAGGTGTGGGAAGTCGGTCCGGGCGAAATGCTGGATGACCCGCAAACGCCCGAACTGCGCGCGTTCCTCGCCAACGGACTGTAGGCGAGCGGCACTTTCAAGGAAACGACGGCGGACGCATCGGCCATTGCGAACGTCCACCTTGCACTTGCAGGACAACAATCACTCGAAGGAGACCACTGCATGAACCTCAAGACGTTCCTGACCCAAGCCTGCGCAGCCGTTCTGCTTGGCGCGATGACCCACGCAGCGTTTGCCGACCAGCTCGACGACATCAAGAAGGCCGGCAAGATTCGTGTGGCAATCGCGATGGGTACGCCGCTGTATTCGTATGCCGACGCCAACCTGAAGCCCGTCGGCTCCGACATCGAGACAGCCGAACTGCTCGCGAAGGACCTGGGCGTGAAGCTCGACATCGTGTCGGTGACGAACGCCGCGCGCGTACCGACCTTGCAGGCGAATCGTGCCGACCTCGTGGTGGCGGACCTCTCGATCACGCCGGAACGCGCGCAAGTCGTCGACTTCTCCGTTCCGTACGCGGTAATTTCGATCATCGTGGGTGCGCCCAAGAGCATGAACATCAAGAGCTACGCCGATCTTGACGGCAAGCGCATCGGTCTGACGCGCGCCACCGTGAACGATACGCTCACCACCGCGAATGCCAAGGGCGCGCAGATCGTGCGTTACGAAGACGACGCCACGCTCATCACGTCGATGGTCACGGGGCAGGTCGATATCTTCTCGAGCACCCCCTCGAACCTCGGCGAAATGCAGAAGCGCGCGCCGGGCAAGAATCTCGAACTGAAGTTCGCGCAGAAGGAATTCGATCTGGGAATCGCACTGAACAAGAACCAGCCCGCCCTGAAGGAATGGGTCAACAACTGGGTCAAGACGAACCTGAGGAACGGCAAGCTCAACGACATTTACAAGAAGTACCACGGCCGCGATCTGCCGGAGAGCGTGACGAAGGGCGCTGCCTGAGACGCTGTGTGAGACGCCGTGTGAGACGTTGAGCAAGACATTGGATGCGACGCTGACTGCGGCACTGCCTGAAACGCAGCGCGTGCGACACCAAAATGTGACGTCACGGAAGGCCGTCCTTGCTTTTACGCAACGACAGCCTTCTTGGATGCGGTCTTTACTGGCCGTGGAGGGCGGAAACGGGTAAGTTAGCGGCTTGCCTTTGCCATCTTTCCGGTGCCGACTTGCCGATGATCGCCCGTTACGCGTTTTTTGCTTTTCGTCTTTCCCGCGCCGCGCGCGCCAGCCTCGGCGGCGTCGCGCTCACGTTGTCTGCCATTGCGCCTGGCGCCGTCGCTGCCGATAGCGGCAACATTGAAGCGGGCAAGGCGTTGTTCGCCTCGCGCTGCGCATCCTGCCATTCGGTCGGGCCAATGGCGGCCTCAGGTTTCGGGCCGCAGCTCAACGGTCTTTCCACGCGCCGCGCCGGGAGTCTCAAAGACTTCGAATATTCGACGGCAATGAAACAGTCCGGACTGGTATGGGACGACAAGACGCTCGCCGCCTTCATCGCCAATCCGGGCAAGACCGTGCCGGGCACGAAAATGCGCTTCTGGGGCATTGGCAACGAACGCAAGGTCGCCGACCTGATCGCATACCTGCATACGTTCAAATAATCCGGCTACCGGTCCGGCATGGCGCCGGAACGAATCGCCTGCGCCGTGTGAGCTGTGTGAGCTGTGTGAGCTGTGTGAGCTGTGTGAGCTGTGTGAGCCGTGTGAGCCGTGTGAGCCGTGTGAGCCGTGTGAGCCGTGTGAGCCGTGTGAGCCGTGTGAGCCGTGTGAGCCGTGTGAGCCGTGTGAGCCGTGTGAGCCGTGTGAGCCGTGTGAGCCGTGTGAGCCGTGTGAGCCGTGTGAGCCGTGTGAGCCGTGTGAGCTGTGTCAGACGTATCAGCGCCGCGAAGGCTCACCGGACGACGACGCGTCGCCGCAACGGGTGTCGCCGCCGTGGGCACCGGCGCACGCTCCCTCTTCGATCTGGATCGTGGCGTGTTCGACGCCGAAGCGCGTCGCCAACCGTTGCTGCACGGCAATCATGGCCTCGCGCGCGCTGATGCCCGGCGCCGGCACGGCATGCAGCGTAATCATGTGACGCTCGCCCGTGATCGACCACGCGTGGATGTGGTGGACCTCTTGCACTTGTGCGACGCTCGCTTCCAGGTCCGCTTTGATCTCCGTCGGATTGAGGAACTCGGGGCTGCCTTCGAGCAGGATATGCGCGGACGACTTCACGATGCCCCACGCGCTTTTCAGGATAATGACCGCCACGAAGATCGACAGCAGCGGGTCGATGGGTGTCCAGCCGGTGAGAAGAATGACGCCCGCCGCGACGATAGCTGCCGCCGAACCCAGCATATCGCCCATCACATGCAGCCATGCGCCGCGCATGTTCAGATTCTCGCGATTGCCGCCATGCAACACCAGGAACGCGGCAATGTTGGCAAGCAAACCGGCGAACGCGACGATGAGCATGGTTTTGCCGACGACGGGCACCGGAGCAGCAAAACGCCGGATCGCCTCGATCAGGATCCATCCCGCGATGACGAACAGCGCGCAACCGTTTACGAAGGCAGCCAACACTTCGAGCCGTTTGTAACCGTAGGTCAGTTGTAACGTTGCCGGGCGCTTGCCGTAATGAATCGCAATCCAGCTGAAGGCCAGCGCCGCTGCGTCGCTGACCATATGCCCGGCATCGGCAAGCAGCGCGAGCGAGCCCGAGAGCAGGCCTCCCACGACCTCGACGATCATGAAGATCGCAATCAGTACGAAGGCGATGCCGATCCGCTTCTGATCGGCGACGGCGCTGGCGTGACTATGGCCTGCGTGACCACGTTCGGCGTGGCTATGGCCTGCGTGACTGTGGTCCACGCGACTTTGACCGGGGGCGTGGCGATGACCGTCATGATCATGGTCGTGGTCGTGCGCGTCGTGTGATGGGTTGGGCATTGCGAACCTCGCGTCGGGATGGGACGATTTTACGCAAATTGGCCGCACCTAACTTCGGTGCGGCCAATCGCCTGTCCCTACGCATCGCTTTGGGTTACTCGCTCATTCGGCGACCCGGCGGCGTCGCCCGATCACACCGTTCGGGCCGTAACCCACCTCGACGTCGACAAAGCCGGCCCGCTCGAACCACGCCGAAACGTCGGCAACGGACTGCGGATGATCGTGCGCGGGCGAATACATGTCGAAGGTATCGAGAATCGCCCAGTCCCGGTTGACTTCCGCCGGCAGTCCCAGATGGGAATACTCGCAGATCGGACTGATACGCGCACCGGCTCGTCCACCGATTTTGCGCAGCAGCCGGGTAATCGGAATCAACGGCGGCGTGGCCGTCGCCACGACCTTGTAGAGCGTCTGTGGCTTCATGCGCATGGTGATGGGGCGCAGCAGGTATTTCCACTGCAGGCTCTAGCATGTTAACTTTCTGGACAGTCTCTCGCCGCAAAGCGTTAGTACATGACGGCCTGAGCCTTAATAACTGACCCTTTACGAGGAGGTAACAATGACGTGGTCTGCGTGGGACTACGGATGGCCGTATTTGTGCCTTGGTGGCGGTCTGGTTATGTTCGCAGTCTTGCTCCTCACAAACGCGGCGCGCGGTCAACTTCGTGTGCAACGATGGCACGATCCTGTCTGGCTCGCATGGCTTGTCGTCCCAATGCTGATGGTTCACATGTTCGAGGAGTACGGTTTTGATCTGCTTGGGCGCAGTAACGCTTTTCCTGTGACGATGTGCAAGACGCTCGGCTTTCCACCATATCCGGACTGTCCGATCCCGATGGCGCACTATGCGCTGTTGAACCTCGGCGTAGCTTGGATCGGGGCGCCAATTGCCGCCGCGTTCGCCCGGCGCAATCTTATGGTGGGACTCACATTCTATGGGCTGACGGCTTTCAACGGCGTCACTCACATCGTAGGGATGGCACAGGGTGGCGTGGATTCGGGCTCCGGGCTAATAACTGGGGTGCTTTTCTTCCTTTTCAGCTTTTTCTGGATGGTCCACGTCGTTCGGCGCTCGGGTGCGCTCAGTACCAAGGCGTTGGCGGTTTCGGTGGCGGGTGGGCTTATCGCGCATCTCGTACTTATTGCTGGTCTAGGTCTCTACAGGTTGGGAGCCTACGGGGCCTATGGCGTATTCGTGACCGACGTTCTAGTCGTCATATTGCCCTTCATCGTGGTTTGGTCGGGAAACAAGCTTTTTGGGCCGTTCCCCCCACGAGCATATGGTGCAGAACCAAGCAAGGCTTGACAGCGTGACGATTACGGAAACTACATCGTCGTCAATCTTGGTTCCGGTAACGACCGTCCGATAGTGGCCGACTTTAGCCTTTCAAAAAAGTCCCTTCGAACCGCATCAAAAATGGAGTAGGTATGCCGATGACCGGAGTCCTATGATCAATTAGATATCGTCAAATGGTGCACGTCTGGTGCACAGATGCGAGAGTTTTGACTGATGGAGATTAGTCCTCCCGGATGGTCGATTCCGACCCGTTGCAGACACTAAATTGCTAGTTGGTATCGCAATTCTCCCCTGAGTTCGTCGAACGCGGGGAAGCTAATTCATGATCCAACCGAGTATCTAGACGGTTCGACGTGATCTTATAAATCCGTTCGACGAGTGTGCGGCCTACGCTTGATTACAGTATGGAACTGCGAGCGCCAATTCAGTTGAGCGTGGCGTCGACCTGACAGGTCCACTGGGTTGCAGAGCCGAACGCGGATTTTGCGGCGATGCCATCAGGGCTTTGGGGATCCAACTCACGTTTGGAGCAGTCGCAAGCCCCGGTCGAAACGACGGACTTCCCAGTGCGGCGCGCAGCTTCATTCGCCTGGCGTTTAGCGTTGTCGCACGCGCTTGCTCGATCAGCGTGCCGAGCCGCGAGCGAGATTTGCTGAGCAGCGTGCACAGTAGACGCCATCAGTACCGACACCGCCATCACTCGAACGATCGACTTCTTCATTTCCCCCACCCTTCTTGTGTCCTTTGCTCACTCCACGTGTGGTGAGCGCGCGTCAGAACTTATCATGCTGATGGGAGACTCGTTATCCTCCATATTGAGGATGTAACAACCCGGGTAGGTTGATTAGAGTCGCGAGAAGATAAATACAGGTCTAACGGGAAATGAAGCGCCGAGGCAAAAATACTACGCCTTCATGGTCAACTTGACGCTATCCGCATTCACTCAATTCAGCTCGTATACCTCTCATGAATTTTCTCGACAAACGACTTCTCCGAAACGCTTGTGCCGCGATCTTTGGCCTCTCGGCACTCTGCTCACAGGCCAACGCAGCGCAAACGTGCAAGATTGATGACAAAACCGTGTTTATGAGGATCGGTCAGGCCCAATCCGCTGGCGACCTCAGAATCAAGGCCATGGAATTCATCCAGCCAGAAAACCGGATCATCATCGATATAAAAGCCCCTGGTTTCGAGCAGCGTGGTCAAAATCTGAATCGAGAAAGGCCTGTTTCCTTTAACATCTGCGGAAAAGAAGTAACGCTTGCGTTATCCGTACTTTTCAATGGCGAGGCGGTCGTGAATATCTCTGTATTCTGACTCGCGAGTTTGCAGTCACCCGGTGAGGGTCCCCACGGCGTGCGGTAGGTCAACATGCCGCCACGCGCATCGCGAGCCGGGCAGAAGATCGCGTGACGCAGAAGTATAGTCTGCGAACACTGTGCACAATCACGGTATTTGCAGCAATGAAATCCGCACTAGCTCCATCCCACCGATCAATCGAAGAACTGCGCGTCCTGTAGTTCAGCCAAAGCGACGAAGACATTCGCCGAGTTATCGAGGATGTGGTTTTCCTGCTAAGGGAAACCTCTCGGCTCGGCAATAAGATCGGTTTGGCGTTCGTTGATCATGCCGCCCCATTCGCGCGTCCGCTGTTCGCCGCTTTGCCGTCCGCTCGCGTAGCCTTAGCCTTCGCTTCGCTCGCAGCCGCGTTGACGTCGCGTGTGGCTTTCGCATTCTCGATGGCGGCAACGCCCCATATCGTCTGGCGTGATGTCGGCAATATTCTTCGCCGCCAGATCATGGAAGTCATGAAGGAAAGCGGCAAAGCGTATCGCCTCCCACCGGCTGGAGCGCTTCGTCGGCGACACGCGCTTCTCATACTCGCATGACGCATCTGCAAGTGTATGCTCTGTGCCCGGAGTAATTTTGCCGACATTGATGTCATGTTCGGTGCGCGTTGCCCATGCGGCCGCACGCGCCTTGCGCTTGAATGTTGAGATGTGACGACGCCCTTGAGGCGGATCTGCACTCACCAGCCGCCACTGCGCTTCGCACATGTAGCCATGAATCCCCGGAAAATTCTTGGTGCAAATTCCGGTGCAAATCCGGTGCACTGGATTTGCAAAAATAGCTGTTGCCGGCTATGTTCCGGTACCGCGCGGTGAAGGGAAGACATCGCGCAAGCCCTTGAAATAACAAGGTTTGCTGTGCTCGATTGGATGTGGCTCGAAGCCCTAGTGGTGCCGGGGACCGGACTTGAACCGGCAAGCCCGAAGGCGGCGGATTTTAAGTCCGCTATGTTTACCAATTTCATCACCCCGGCAAGGGCTCGCATTCTAACATCCCCCACCGAGATACGTCAGTTGGGTATCATGGGGTATGCACTCACTGTGCGCGTCAACGGAGATCGATCCATGCTGGAGAATCTCGACCGTATCGCCCTGTCGCTCGACGCCATCGAAACCGCCGCCCGGGACGTCGCCATGCACTCCCCCCAGAATGCGCAAGCCCTCTACACCGCGCTTATGGAAATTCGTAACGCCATCGCACTCGTCGCTCAGGAAGTCGTGCGCCTCGAACACGAAATCCACGGACATAACCCCTCCGGCAACGGACAATCGTGACACCCCACGCATCCCACGCATCCCACGCTTCTCATGCCGCACACGCGAGCGACGCCCGCGCCGCCCACCGACCGTCGCTCCCTGAGCCGAACGCCGTCCCTCTCACCGAACCACCCACCGAACCGCCCGCCTGCCTGGACCTCGCACTCGCCTTCGGCACCATCGGTGCCACCGGCTTCGGGGGCGTGCTGCCGTGGGCGCGCCGTATGGTGGTCGACCAGCGGCGATGGCTCACCGACCGCGAATTTGCCGAATTGCTCCCGCTCGCACAACTCCTGCCCGGGCCCAATGTCGCGAACATCGCCACCGTGCTCGGACGCCGCTTCCGTGGCCCGCGCGGCGCCGCTGCCGCGGTCGCCGGCCTCTATTTCTGCCCGACCATCGTCATCGTTCTGATCGGCTTCGCCTACGCGCAATGGGGACAGACGAACCTCGTCCAGCATCTGCTCTCCGGACTCATGCCCGCGGCGACAGGACTGGTTATCGCGACCTCGCTGCGGCTGCTCGCCGGGCTGGAACGTCATTGGACGACGCTCGCCTTTGCCGGTGCAACGTTCGCGGGCAGTTTCCTGCTCGGCCTGCCGCTGCTCGTCGTGCTCGGTGTGCTGGGCCCCTGTGCGATCCTGACAGCGTACCGGCGCGCGCAGCGGCATCGGAAGGACGGCGCCGGCACCGACTCATGAACACGCTAATCGACCTGTTTCTGCACGGCTCGCTCTGGTCGCTGCTCGCTGTCGGCGGCACGAACGTCACGCTCGCCGACATTCATCGCTATGCGGTCGAGACCCGCCACTGGATCACCGACGCGCAATTCGTCACCTTCTTCTCGCTCGCTCAGGCCGCCCCCGGTCCCAACGGCATGGCCGTCACGCTGATCGGTTTGCAGGCCGCCGGGCTGCCCGGCGCATTCACGGCCACGCTCGCCAAATGCGCCCCAAGCTCATTGCTCGCCTATCTTGTCGGTGGCTGGGTCGACCGGCACGAGCGCTCGCCGTGGGTGCGGGCTGTGCGCGCCGGACTCGCACCGATCACCGTCGGCCTGCTCGCGGCCAGCAGTGCGCTGCTCGCACGTGAAGTCGACGTCAACGTCGCACGTGGCCTTGTGACGCTCACCGCGGTCGTCGTCACCTTGCGCACCCGCTGGAATCCGCTCTGGCTCATCGCCGCGGGTGCCTTGCTCGGCCTTACCGGCTGGTTGATGTAGCGGCCCAGCCGGTGATCGTCATGATCGCGGCAATCGACGCCGCAGCAGCACTGCCCGCGAGCGCAGCGGCGACCGGCAGTCGGGCTTCGGGTGCGATGGAATGCCCGTCACGACCATTGACGCAGATGGGCAGGCCCGCCACAGCGTCAATCTTCGTTACGAACCGTCACACACTGCCGCCAAACCAGGGTTCATCCCGCCAGGGCAACGGGTCTACAATAGGCAACACGTTTCACAACACGGTGTGTCCCCATGACCGTCCCCTGTTGTACGTCGCAAGCCGAGGCACCCCCGGGCACCTCCTCCCATGCCACCCACTCGCGGATCGCACGCGACGGACCGCCGGCTGCGAAGGCGGCACCGCTCGCTCACCCCGCCACGCTGGCCGAGCGGTTCGACGCCGTGCGCGCTGCCTCCGTCGCCTTCGCGCAAGGCCTCTCGGACGCCGACGCCACCGTCCAGTCGATGCCCGACGCCAGCCCCATCAAGTGGCACCTCGCGCACACCACCTGGTTTTTCGAGACGTTTCTGCTCGGCGAAGCCAGCACCTTGCCGGGCAAACGCTACCACCCTTACGATCCCCGCTTCGCCTATCTCTTCAATTCGTACTACGAAGCCGCCGGCCCACGTCACCCGCGCCCGCAGCGCGGCCTGCTTACACGGCCCACGCTCGACGAGGTGCTGGCTTACCGCCGCCACGTCGACACGGCCATGCACGCACTGCTGCTGCACGCCGAGCTCGCTCCCGATACCGTGGGGCTCATCACATTGGGTCTGCATCACGAGCAACAGCATCAGGAATTGATGCATACGGACTTGCTGCATCTCTTCGCGCAGAATCCGTTGCGCCCCGCCCATCGTCAACCGTGCGCGGTACCGCATGCGGCGTCGCCGATGCGCTGGATCGAGCATGCAGGCGGTCAATTCCGCATCGGGCATCCCGGCGATGCGAGCAGTACCGGCGGGCACTTCGCCTTCGACTGCGAGACCCCGGCGCACGACGTGCTGCTGCGCCCCTTTGCCATCGCATCGCGCGTGGTAACGAACGGCGAATGGCGCGATTTCATCGAAGACGGCGGCTATCGCATGGCAGGGCTGTGGCTCTCCGACGGCTGGGCGACGGTGCAGCGCGAGGGCTGGGGACACCCGCTGTACTGGGAACTGCGCAACGGCGAATGGCATTCGATGACGCTCGCCGGCATGCAGCCGGTCGACGACGACGCCCCGGTACAGCACGTCAGCTATTTCGAGGCCGACGCATTCGCCCGATGGGCGGGCAAGCGCCTGCCGACAGAACAGGAATGGGAGGTGGCGGCGAATCTATCCGGTGAAATGTCCGGCAGCGTATCGTCACCCGCGCATCGAGCAATGGAGCAACGCTTTGGCCCGGTATGGCAATGGACTGCGAGTCCATATGTCGCGTATCCCGGATTCCGGACGGCATCGGGGGCCGTCGGCGAGTACAACGGCAAATTCATGTGCGGACAGTTCGTGTTGCGCGGCGGGTCCATCGCCACGCCGCCGGGTCACGCACGCGCCACGTACCGTAACTTCTTCTATCCGCATCAGCGCTGGCAATTTTGCGGCCTGAGGCTCGCGGAGGACCGCTGATGTCGCAAGCCACACCATCCCAACAGGCCGCGTTCGTATGCCCGTCGCTGCCGGAAGACGCTTTCGCCACCGACGTGCTCGCCGGCCTCGGCCGTACCCCGAAGTCGCTGCCCAGCGTCTGGCTGTACGACCAGCGCGGCAGCGTACTCTTCGAAGAGATCACCGGCCTGGACGAGTACTACCAGACCCGCACCGAAACCGCACTGCTGGGTGAATGCGCCGCCGCCATCGCCGACGTCATCGGCCCGGACGCGGTCGTCGTCGAATTCGGCAGCGGCTCCAGCCGCAAGACCCCATTGTTGCTCGACGCGCTCGTCACTCCCCGCGCCTATGTGCCGGTCGATATCGCCGACGATTTTCTCGACGGCGCGCTCGCTACGCTCGCCCGGCGATGTCCCGGCATTCCCATGCTGCCGGTGCGCGCCGACTTCACCCGCCCGTTCCATTTGCCACCGCAGTTGCGAAACACGCGGGGGCCGCGTCTGGGCTTCTTTCCCGGTTCGACGATCGGCAACTTCGCGCCCGCGCAAGCCGCCGCATTCCTCGCACACGTGGGCAAGATGCTTGGCCCGCACCGCCACATGGTCGTGGGGGTCGACGCCTGCCAGGACCCGGCCGTGCTGCTGCCCGCCTACGACGACGCGCGCGGCGTGACGGCGCAATTCGATCTGAACGTGCTCGTGCGCATCAATCGCGAACTCCAGGGCGATCTGCCGCTCGACGCCTTCCGCCACGAGGCCCGCTTCAATGCGGGCGCCAGCCGCATCGAGATGCATCTGGTGGCGCAGCGCGCCTTTACGGCCACCGTACTCGGTCACCGCTTCAGTTTCGCCGCCGGCGAGTCCATTCATACTGAGAACTCCTACAAATACGGCCAGACGGAATTCCGCGCCCTGGCGAACTCCGCGGGCTGGGATGTCGAACGCGTCTGGCTCGACGCCCGCTCGCGTTTCGCCGTCTATCTGCTGTGCCCGGCCACCGCCTGCCCCCCTGCCCCCCTGCCCCCTGCCCCCTGAGCCCCTGAGCGCCAGGGCCACGGCGGCAGCTCGCGCCCCGGTGCCGCATCTGCCGACGAAGACGCCTCCGGACAGCCCGGTCGCCTCCTCCTCGCGCCTTTCCGGCCCAAAATGTCGCCGGCGCAAGGCAGTGAAAGAAAAATGCGCTGCCATCGCTAAAGTTTTGGCGAATTTCTGCCGTTGATGCATGCAGACTCATGCTGCCCGCAACGCGGATCGCGAATTCCGCGCGGCAGCCCACCTCACAGCGCCCGGCCACGACCGCGGCGCACCGTTGATACGTATCGCTGCACATGAATTCACGCGCAATGGGGATGCACGTGGCACCGGCCTGGGCGACAGCACCTGCGGCCCGATGCACTCGCACAGACGCTCGACCGGCCGACGCGACATCGTTCGCGCGGTGCGTACGGCGCGCGCCCGCTCGCCTGGCCGTCGTTGCGCAAGCGGCGCAGGAGCGGTCCCGATGAGCCGCATCGCCCTCACCCTGTCCGACTCGGCGCTGGCAGACCTGCAAAAGGATTTCGACGCCTTTGTGCGCATCTCGTCGGCCGTGGACCGACATTTCACCCCGCCGCCGTTCGACGACTTCCTGCGCGCCCGCCTGCTCGACAGCACGGTGCCGCTCACGGAGGCCGCCGTTGCCCAACTGCTCGCGGGCGGCCATTACGCGTGGGCCAAACGTACGTTCGACAAGCAATTTCCGGACGTCGTCTCGATCATCCTCAACCAGGCGCGCCAGCACGGCTTCTATTTCGTCTCGCGCCCGGAGTGGTCGCGCGAGGATATGTCGCGCCAGGCCAGCCGCTGGGCCGAGGGCATCGTGCGCGAAGCGAAGGGCGAGGAGCGGATCGTGGAATCGCTCGCCGGTCAGATCGTGACGTCCGCACAGGACCTGCGAACGCTGGAAGCCACCTTGCAGACGCCCGCATGGCGCACCGCATCGGTGCTGCGCGAACGCGTATTCGAAGCGAAGCGCGCCGTGGAAACCGCGCGTTCGCTTCAGGCCCGGGAAAAGCTTGGCGAACTGCGCACCCTGCTCGATCTTGCCGTGATCTACGGTTCGGTAGGTACTCAGGAAGCCGAACAGATTCTGGAGTATCTCGGGGTGCTGCGGCCCGAGTTATTCAACGACGATCCGGGACTGTTCGAGCGCATCGCCGCGTGGTTGCGGCGCCTGCTCACACCGAGCGTGTCGCGCCCCGCGCCAGTGCCCGAAGTTCAGGTCCCCACGCTCGCGACCGAAGCCACGCATCAGAACGCAGAGCCGCTGCATACGCCCGCCGCACGCTGAGGGCCACACGTCGGGCGTCGCGCAGCCGCTACGGGAGGTCCGCCTGCACCACCACGCCGCCGAAGCGTCCTTCCTGCGCATGGAACACGGCAGCGCCAATAAAGCACTCGTGCAGCAGGTACGGTTCGGGCGGTTCGGTGCCGACGTAGAAACCGGTGAGCCCGCCAAAGGCGTCTTCATTGACGAACGCCACGCGTCGGCCCGACGCATCCGTGAGCAGCGCACAGCAAACGTCACAGATCGCGCGGGGATACCTCGGCATCGCCGGAATCGCCCGTCCACAGTGGGCGCACTTCTGCCATTCCTGTGTCTCGCCGTCGTTCGCCGTCATGTTCACAGCTCCTGCATGGTGATTCGCGTATATGGCCGCAACGGGCCCGGCACATTGTCGGAGTTGTCGTTGATATCCGGTTCGACCTGCGTGACTCGGAACGTCGCGCCGGCCCGAAGCAACACCTCCTGTTCGCTCCTGTAGCGAGACAGTTCGGAAACGTCCTTGCCGTGGATGACATCGAGCCTGACGAAGACCGGCGTCTTGAAAGTGCCCGTTCTCATGAACTTGATGGCTTCCTCCGGTCTCTTGCTGCTACTGGTGAATTTCTGGAACGTGTGCGTGTCCCCGACCGCGTAGCTCGCACGCAGGAAATCGGCCTGCCCGCGATAGGTGCGGCCGGCGAAATCCGGAAGGTCCTGCAAAGCGTTATCGAGAATCGGGTTGTGGATGGCCGCCTCGGCCTGCAGGTCGGAGACCGACACCTGGCCGGCATCCATGCGCGCTTTCACGCCCCTCAATTCCGCTTTCTCGTTGACGTGCGCGCCGATCTTCGTGCTGGCGAGCATGCCGCCTTCGCGTGCGGGATTCTCCACCAGATACGCGCCGCCCGTGTACAGCGCGATGCTGGCCGCGGCGATGGGACTCAGTCGCGCGGCCAGGGGACTTGTCGCGGGAGCGGCCAGAAGCCTGCCATGCGTTGTCATCGGCGCGCCACCGGTGGCCAGTTCGTTGCTCACGAGTTCGAAATTGGGCCAGAGCCTCTGATAGACGATTTCGTCTGGGAAGTTCTGCCCGACACAAACGTTTTCACGGATCTGTTCGATCGTCAGCGGCGGGATGTGGTGATACGCATACGGCCCAGGCCTGTACGACAGGCCGAACGACTGCGACACCGCCATGATTTCGTGGAAGCTATGGTCGTTGCTGGTGAGCATCCAGCCGAGCAGGGACAAACGGAATGCGTCGGGACTCACCGGGTTGCCCCAGATGCCGAGAAATTTCAGCGCCTGAAGCATGCGATCGGTCGTGCCCGACGGCCCCGCGACCACCGGCATCTTCAATGTCTGGACAGCCTCCTTGACCCACTCGTTGCGCAGACTCGCCGTGAAACGCGTGCCGCCCTCTTCCCACGGCAGGCGCTGCGTGTCGTCGAAAACTCTGGGGGCTGCGCCGAACAGGCGTTGAATGTCGGTTCCCTCGGAATAGTCCGGCAAGCTGTGCACGGGACTTCGACTCATGATGAATTCCTGCTCGCGCGAGCTGAGGTCGGCATTGAGAGCACCGCTTCGCAAATCGGCAGGCGTGCGGGCGCTGCCGCTGTAGACCTTTCTCAACGCCGTCTGAAGCGTTTGAAGACTTGCGCGCTTGAGCTGCGCGTTGGCGTCCGTCTTGTCTGCGTTGTCCTTGAGCCACGTGTAGCTCAGCGACTGCATCGCGTTGTAGCTCGACAGTTTTTCGGTGGCACTCGTGGCTGTGAGGAATGTGTCGAGCTGCTGACCAATATTCGCGTAGGTCGTGCGCACCGTGCCGGACGGCACGCCTTGCAGATCGGCTCGCGTAAAGTCGAATGCGTCGAAGTTGAAATTGAAGGCGTCGCTGGAAAAGGCGCCGATGTTGAATGCCTCGTCCCGCCCCTCGCTTTCGAATACGCCCTTCTGTCCACGCAGCAGCGCGTCGTCCTCGCTTCGCGTGAACCGGTCGCCGGCAGCCTTGTAGACGTCGAGCAACTTGCCGCCCGTGTCGAACCGCTTCGCGAGCGAATAGCCGAACCTGTTGGGGTAGTCCGCTATCTCGTTCTTGCGCGCCTCGATCTCGTTGACCCCGGCGGCCGCGATTCCCATCCCCGTGAGCGAGGTTCTTGCATTGGCCCACGTTTGGCCCGCCATCGGTCCGGACAAACGGATGTGGTGCTCGATCATGCCTTTGAAGGGACCGAGCGAGGCGTTGTAGAACGCGGTCATCCGTTCGCGCAGATTGCCGCGATTGATGACGTCCATCACGGTCGCTACATCCTTGCCGACATTGCCCGCGTACTTCACGTCGTCGCCGCCGAACACGTTGGCCGCCTTGGTGTTGTCCGCCGTGACGCCCATCACGTCGCTCATCTTGCTCAGCGCCTGCTGGGCGGCGGTAGTCGCTGCGGGGAAGTTGAACAAATACAGCCCGAGCCGGTGTTCGAACGCCTTGGCTTCCTTGAAATACTGCGCCGTGTCGTCACGCGTCGCGAGTTCCTGCTTGACAAGACTCAGCAGTTGACGGATCCCGGTGCGTTTGACCTCGTCGTTCGCGTCGGTCTTCTTCTGGTTGTCGGAGAGCCACTTCTGGCCGAGCGTCTGCATCTCGTGCAGCAGGCGCAGCTTTTGCGCGTCGTCTGCTGCGGCCTGATACTGCCGCAACTTCGCACGAATGTCTTCGAAGGTGCTGGTGCCGAAAAAATTGCCGAACGCGCCCGAGGCATGGCCCGCCAGCACCAGCGCACCGAGGTTGCATTGCACGACGCCATCCGGCGCCGCGCCTTTGAACTGATGCGGCTCGGCCGCGTCCTGCCCGGCGAGCCCGCCGCCCTGAAATTGCAGCGCTTTGGCGCCCATCACGTCGGCCTCGCGCTCCAGACCGGTGTCGACGTTGACCGACACGCCGCCTTTCATCTGCACCATCGGCCTCACACGCCCCTGCGCCTGTTGCACCACGTGCCACGCCTCATGGGGTAAATGCCGCTCCTGCCCCGGTCCGAGATGGATCTCCTGACCTTGTGCGTAAGCGTGCGCCTGCAATTGCGCCGGCTTCGAAGAGTTGTAATGGACTCTGACACCGTCCATCGAGATGCCGGAGAGCTGCTCGATGCCCGACTTGAGGTGGTCCGGGAGGCCGGTGTGATTGGCACGGGACGTGGGGACGGCGGCGGAGACGGCAGTGGGGGCGCCGGTGAGCGCGTCGGCTTGCTGTTGCCGTTGCACCACGCGGGGACTGTTGTGGATGGCATCGACGCGCTGGCGCTGTGCGGCGATGACCGGGCTACTCCCGATCATCGATACCATGCGCCGCTGTGCGACCATCGACGGCGCGCTCTGCGTCAATGCGTCGTCGGCGCGCGACCGGTACGGAGGACGGTGATCTCTGCTGTCATCAAGCTTTGATACTCTCGGCTCCGCGCTCTCGATCATGACTGACCTCAGGGGCATGGGATGGTCGGGTGGCTAATAATAACCTATTGGTTTGCCAACGATTTTTCCGGCCGATCCGCCGCATGCGGGCTACCGGTTGAAGATCAGCGCCACACCGGCACTCGCAATCAGCGCGCCCCACCAGGCGCCAGCGGCCGGACGCTGCCGGGTGCGGATCCACAGCAGCGGCAGCACCATCACGGGCGTCGTGGCCGAGAGGGTCGCGATGACACCGGTGTTGCCGTGGCCCATCCCGTAGAGCAGCAGCGTCATGCCAACGGCCACGCCGACGAAACCGGACGCCGCCGTGAGCGCGAGCGTGCCCGGCGTAAACGCGGAAAATATAGAGCGGCCGCGGCGCGCCGCGATCACCGTCAGCCCGAGCGCCGACACGCCCACGCGTACCGCCGACGCACCCACCGGGTCCACCCCCGCCGCCATGACCGGCTTGGCGATCAGCGTGCCGATGGAATGACACAGCGCCGCCGTCAGCCCAATGGCCACGCCCACACGCACGTCGCCGCGCACCGATTCCCAATGATGCGCGTCTTCGCGACGCCCGCCGAACGCAATCGCCAGCGCCACTCCGGCCGTCACCAGCGCGACGCCGAACACCGCACGCCATCCGAGCGCTTCGCCCAGCCAGACGTAGCCGAGCACGGCCGTCATGGGTGCGTTGGTGGCAAAGACGATGGAGTTGCGTCGCGGCCCAAGGCGGCCGAGCGATGTGTAGAGAATCGTGTCGCCCACGAGAATACCGATCAATCCCGACGCCGTGAGCCGCAGCCACTGCTCCAGCGAGAGCGGCGGCCAGCCGCGCAGGGCCGCGAGCGCAAACAGCAGCATCGCGAAAACGAGCAACATCCGGGCGTAATTGAAGGGAAACGAACCGGCCTGACGAACAGGCGTGATGGCGATCATGCCGCTGCAAGCCCAGCAGAGGGCGGCACCGAGCGCGGCGAGGTAAGCGAGTTGGGTTGTCATGGTCAGGGGGCGGACGACGCGGAGCCGCAACCGCCCCCGCCGTTGGGACGCCATTATACGAGTCACATGCCCTGTCCGGGGGTACTGCGCGCCCGGTGGCCGGACACCGGCACACGCCTCAAAGCGCTTCGTCGAGCCGGTACAACGCGTCGAACATCACGCGATAAGCCGCCGCCACGCCATAGGCCCCGCGCAGCATTCGAAGACGCGACGGCACATCGGGCTCGCCCGCATCCTCGACCCATTGCGACAACAAAGCCGTGCCGCCGCAAACGCTTGCATCGTGCCGCGCGTGGGCGCAAACGGCGGCAAAGCCGTCGGCCGCCGACGGATAGCGCTTTGCGAGCGCATCGAACTGCGCCTCGATTTCGCTGGCGGCCCGTACGGCGGCAGGCGCCTGACACAACGCACAGCACCCCACGTAGGCCGGCATGTCGCCTGCCGCGCCGATGATGAAATCGATGAGCGCGTGGGTCGCGTCAAAGGCGCCGCTATCGAGAAACGTGCGCGCCGCCGGACCGCAGCGCAGCAGCCCCGCGGCGAGCATCGTCGACTGGCCGCGTTGCTCGCGATACTGGCGCAGCAACAACGGCCGCAGCGCCGAGTCGGTACAGCGTTCGACGGCGATGCGGTTGTGCACGTCCGCCCCCGCCGCGCGATGGTAGAGCTGCGCGAGAAACGCCAGCACCTGGATATCGCTCGACTCGCCCGCGAGGAACCGCGTCCAGAATGGCGCCGCGAAGATGCCACGCACCCAGTCGTCGCATATCTGCCCGAAGGCCGGCACGACATCGCATTGGGCGGGCAACACATGCACGAGCGCCTCGTCGACGAGCGTTGCCAGCCACGTGCCCGGCACCGGCGCTTGCGTGAGCAGCACGCCGTGCCTCATGCGGTCGAGCCACTGGCGGGTATCGACGGTGGCGTCGTGCAGCGTGCACGTCACTTCATGCGACGACACGGTCACGGTGTCCGGCGCACACGTCCATTGCGCGTGCGGCGAGGTCATCGCCCAGACGGCGTCATCGTTCGACGTAGCGTCTTTTGCCGGAGGCTTCGCGGCATGCGGCACCGAGACCCTTACCGGGTCCTTCGTCGCACCGTCCGCCGTCCCGTCCGTTGCAGCCATCGCGCTCATCGGACAATGGCTCCGAGCACCGTCAGCCGCTCGGACGAGACGCTGCGCACGATCTCGATGCGCAACGGATTGCCCCCGGCGGAATCCATGCCCGGCGGTTGTGCGGCCTCGCCCACGCCCCCACTTCGATGCGCCCGCGACCTGGCCCGCGCGGCACCGGACCGGCCCGGCGACTCGGCAGCGGCGGCAACCTGCGTGACACCCTGTGAGGCCGCCTCGCGCCCGGGTAGCGGCTTCGGCACGTCCGACGCCTTCGCGGAGGGGGAGGATTTTGATGACTTGGCAGACTTGGGCGATTCGAGCACCACGGGAAGAAACGGAAATGGCATGGGCGACGGGTCGGGCGAATGGGACGGCATGTCGGCTCCTGTCAGCGGTTGAACGACTTGGCAATGACCCGGGCGACAGCACGTCCGGGCGAGCCATCGCCGGCACGCGACAACGTCGCGACCGGTGGGCGGAACGACTACCTTAGAAAATCCCGGCGGACTGCGGAAGGTGACGAAACTCTAGGATGTTTCACATGACATTGAATGTGATAAGTCCGAAATCCCGGTTCAGCCGCGAGCCGACAGCCTCTCCGTGCCGTGCGACGCCGTCCCCATGGGGCATTTTCCCAGGCGTCGTCTCGGGCAATTTTGAGAAATTTCCCAAGAACGAATGACAATTTTGGAAAGACACGGCGGATGTGCCAAAACGCAGACCGCGGCATCGCACGTGCCGCCTGCTCGCGTCGACATGCCGCACCGGCGCATGCGCAACCGTCCGGAAGGCGCGAGTACAATCGATCGCACGCCATACGTCGCCATACAAGGAGTGACAGCCATGCATCTTTACCAGCGTCTGCCGATCTTTGTTTTCGAGATCGAAGCCTGCGAAAACCTGAAGTACATCACGATGGCGATTCGCTTCAATCTGGATCGCAACGGCCAGCATCTCTCGCTGGCCGACTGGCAGCGTCTGCCGTATGAGGCGCGCGAGACGCTGGCGTCATGTGTGCCGGGAGACGAGGACTTTGCGGCGCGTCTGGAGGAGATTGCCCGCACGCATCTCGGACAGGAGGTCGCGCGCAGCGTCGATCCGGCGCCCACGGCCTGGCAGGATGCCAATGCGCTACCGCCGGGACTGCTCAGACAGTGCGAACTGGCCGACCTGCTGCCGCCTGACGTCGGCAACTGGGGCACGCTCACGCCGTTTCGCCGCTATGTCCTCGCGAAACTCTCGCGGCGCGACACGCTCAACCACTGCTTCGTGCCCGCCATGCTCGAATTCGGTCTGGCGCAGACGCAAGCCGAACTCTGAGCGGGCCGCCGGCCCGGCGAATCAGGTCACCGGTGCCGGGTTGAAAAGGGTGAGCGCGTTGTGCAGCCCCCATCGCTCGGCCCATGTCTTCTCCCCGCTCGCCACGGCGAGCATGAGGTGAAACAACTGCCAGCCGATGTCCTCGATGGTGGCTTCGCCGGTCGCGATGCGCCCGGCGTCCACGTCCATCAGGTCGTGCCAGCGGCGGGCCAGATCCGAGCGCGTCGCCACCTTGATGACAGGCACTTCCGCCAGGCCATAGGGCGTGCCGCGCCCCGTCGTGAACACGTGCAGGTTGATCCCGGCCGCGAGTTGCAGCGTGCCGCAAATGAAATCGCTGGCCGGTGTCGCCGCGTAGATCAGGCCGCGCTGGTGGGCACGATCGAGTTTCGCGCCCGGCGATACCACGCCATGAATCGGTCCGGTGCCCGACTTCACGATCGATCCCATCGCCTTTTCCACGATGTTCGACAACCCGCCACGCTTGTTGCCGGGTGTGGTGTTGGCACTGCGGTCGACCCGTCCGCGCTCCAGATAAGCGTCATACCAGGCCATCTCGCGGATCATCGCTTCGGCGACTTCGGGGGTGGCCGCGCGTGACGTCAGTTGATCGATGCCGTCGCGCACCTCGGTAACCTCGGAGAACATGACGGTCGCGCCGGCGCGCACCAGCAGATCGGTAGCGAAACCAACGGCGGGGTTGGCCGTCACTCCGGAGAACGCATCGCTGCCACCGCACTGCACACCCACAACGAGTTCGGACGCAGGCACCGTCTCGCGCTGCCGGGCATTCAGGCGCTCCAGATGCGTACGCGCCGTCGACAGAATCGACTCGATCATCGACATGAAGCCGACGTGCGCCTCGTCTTGCAGACAGACCGTGTCGGGCTTGCCGCCGGCACCGGCGCTGCCGATGGGGATGCTCCCCGCCGGGAGCAGACGCTCCGGCTGCAACTTCTCGCACCCGAGACTCACCACCATCACTTCGCCGCCGAAGTTCGGATTGGTGGAGATATTGCGCAATGTGCGAATGGGCACGATGGCGTCGGGCGCATCGATGGCGACACCGCAGCCGTAGGAATGCTCCAGCGCGACCACATCGTCGACGTTGGGATATTGCGGCAACAGCGTGTCCTTGATCCGTTTGACCGCAAAGTCGACGACGCCCGCCACGCATTGCACGGTGGTCGTGATCGCGAGAATGTTACGCGTGCCGACGGAGCCGTCCGCGTTTCGATATCCCTGAAAGGTGAAGCCCTCAAGCGGCGGCAGTTCGGCAGGCACACGCGTGCTGATCGGCAGACGGTCCAGCGACGGCGCCCCGGGCATCGTCAGATTGCGCTCGTTGACCCAACTACCGGCCGGCAAGGCTTGCGCCGCGTAGCCGATGACCACGCCGTAGCGAATCACCGCCGCGCCTTCGGCCAGATCGGTCAGCGCAACCTTGTGACCTTGCGGCACGGCGTCCACGAGTGTGAGCCCATCCGCAAACCGGCTGCCGACCGGCAATCCACCGTCGTTCACCACGATGGCGACGTTGTCCTGCGCCTGCATCCTGATATAGCGCGGCGCGTTCTTCGCCGCCTGCACCACGCCGCCCGTGTCCTTCGTCGATGCCATGTTGCCCGTTCCTCCCCTTGATCCTCCCGCGCCGCCGAAGACGACACTCGCCGTCGCCGAAGCAGGCGATCCGTCGCATCGTGACAGCACAGGCACCAAAACCGGCGACGGTCGTTGATATTCGCTCAATCGCCCATCACTTATGCGTCATCATACATCTAGATGCCCTGCTGTGCGCGGACTTACACACATTCGCCGCCCTTGGGAAAAACCCTTTCCCGATCTTTTTGCGGGTTTATCCCACTGCGCTTCGTACGGTCAAGCCTCTTGTTCCTGCTCATGACATGTTATACGATGACATATAACTCAGCGCCGAGCGCTGGTTGAGCGCTTTCTTTATTCATCGAATCCGGCCTCATGGCCGACAGGAACTCTTGAAATGACCGCACCTCAAGAACTCAAGCAGATCGTCTCGGACGGCTTGTTGTCTTTCCCCGTGACAGACTTCGACGCGAACGGCGACTTCAATACCCGCAGCTATGCCGCGCGTCTGGAGTGGCTCGCGCCGTTCGGGGCGACGGCGCTCTTCGCGGCGGGCGGCACCGGCGAGTTCTTCTCGCTCACGCCGCGGGACTACAGCGCCGTCATCAAGACGGCCGTCGACACGTGCGCCGGCAAAGTGCCGATTCTCGCCGGGGCGGGCGGGCCGACGCGTCTGGCCATCGAATACGCCAGGGAAGCCGAGCGTCTGGGGGCCAAGGGGGTGCTGCTCATGCCCCACTATCTGACCGAAGCGAGCCTGGACGGCATTGCCGCTCACGTTGAGCAGGTCTGCCAGGCGGTGAACATCGGTGTGATCGTGTACAACCGTGCGAACTCGAAGCTCGGTGCGGACCATCTCGAACGTCTGGCCGAAAAGTGCCCGAACCTGATCGGCTTCAAGGACGGTGTCGGCGACATCGAACGCATGGTGCAGATTCGCCGCCGCATGGGCGATCGCTTCTCGTATCTGGGTGGCCTGCCGACCGCCGAGGTCTATGCAGCGGCCTATCGCGCACTGGGCGTGCCGGTGTATTCGTCGGCCGTCTTCAACTTCATTCCGAAGACGGCGATGAAGTTCTATCACGCCGTGTGCAACAACGATCAGCAGACGATGGGCCATCTGCTCGACACGTTCTTCCTGCCGTATCTGGAGATTCGCAACCGCCGCGCCGGTTATGCCGTGAGCATCGTCAAGGCGGGCGCGAAGCTGGTCGGCCGCGACGCCGGCCCGGTGCGCGCCCCGCTCACCGATCTGCTGCCCGCCGAGCTTGAAGCGCTCGACGCACTGATCCAGAAAGTCGAAGGCTAAGGAGTCGCCCCATGCAGATCACCGGTGAGATGTTGATCGGCCGCGACGACGTGCGCGGCAGCGCGGGCACGCTCGAGGCGTTCGATCCGTCGCGTGGCGAGCGCCTGACGCCGTCGTTCGGCGCAGGCACCGTGCAGGACGTCGAGCGCGCGTGCAATCTGGCGCATGCCGCTTTCGATCTGTTCCGTTCGCTGCCCCTGGCCCGGCGCGCCGAGTTTCTGGAAGCCGTGGCGCAGGCGATCCTCGATCTGGGCGACGCGCTCATCGAGCGGGCACACGCCGAGACGGGCTTGCCCCTCGCCCGTCTTCAAGGCGAGCGCGGGCGCACCGTCGGCCAGTTGCGGATGTTTGCCCGCGTGGTGCGCGACGGACATTTCCTCGACGCCACCATCGACCCCGCCCAGCCTGCTCGCGAGCCGCTGCCGCGCAGCGACCTGCGGCTCGCGAAGATCGGCCTCGGTCCGGTGGCCGTGTTCGGCGCAAGCAACTTCCCGCTGGCGTTCTCGGTGGCAGGGGGCGACACCGCATCGGCGTTCGCAGCGGGCTGCCCGGTCATCGTGAAGGCGCACTCCGCACATTTGGGCACGTCGGAACTCGTTGCGCGCGCCATTCGGCGCGCCGTACAGGCACTCGACCTGCCCGAAGGCGTGTTCTCGCTACTCGTGGGCGAGCGCGCCGTGGGCGAAGCGCTGGTGGCGCATCCGGCCATCGCGGCAGTCGGTTTCACCGGCTCGCGCACCGGCGGTCTCGCACTGCAACGCATCGCACAGTCGCGCACGGCCCCAATCCCCGTGTATGCCGAGATGAGCAGCATCAACCCGGTATACCTGCTTCCCGAAGCGCTGACGGCGCGCGGCGACGCCATCGCCACAGGCTTCGTCGAATCGCTGACGATGGGTGTCGGCCAATTCTGCACGAACCCGGGGCTGGTGCTCGGTCTCGCGGGCGACGCACTCGAACGGTTCTGCCGAACAGCCGCCGACGCCCTCACGGCGAAGGCCGCGGGCACCATGCTCACGCCCGGCATTCAACAGGCCTACGACAGGGGCGTAGCGCGTCTGCGCGACGAGTCCAACGTGACGCTCGTTGCGCGCGGCCGGCCGGGCGGCGCGTGCCAGGGCCAGGCGGCGTTGTTTCGCGCCACGGCGGCCGAATTCCTCGCCACGCCGGCGCTGCACGACGAGATGTTCGGGCCGGCGTCGGTCGTGATCGCCTGCGAGACGATTGACGAGATGATCGCGATCACGGAACGTCTTGAAGGCCAGTTGACGGCAACGCTGCAACTCGACGCGGGCGACACCGCAACGGCGCGGCGTTTGCTGCCGAGTCTGGAGCGGCGCGCCGGACGCATTCTCGCCAACGGGTTTCCGACCGGCGTCGAAGTGTGTCACGCGATGGTGCACGGCGGTCCGTTCCCGGCGACGTCGAATGCAATGTTCACGTCGGTCGGCGCATCGGCCATCGATCGCTTCCTGCGTCCCGTGTGCTATCAGGATCTGCCGGATGCGCTCTTGCCGGAAGCGCTGCAAGAGCGCAATCCGCTCGGCCTGTGGCGACTTCGCGACGGCGCGCTCGTACAGCGGTAGCGCAACAGCGAGCATGGCGAGTGCGTCGCCATGCAGCCGCCTGAGCGGAGCTCACGATGGGCGATCAGACGAATGAGAGGGAGCGGACGCCACCGACGGCAACATGCTGTACAGCGGTGTGACGGGGCCGTCGGCAAGCGTCCTGGCAACCGCCTTGAGATCGGCCGACCCGGGGGCGCCGATTAACGCGTAGCCAATCTGGCCCTTGCGCCACGTCACCACGCCCATGCTGTCGATCGTCTGCTCCGCAAGCCCCTGGTCCGGGCGCGCGTCGTGCACCATGCACAGCGCGACAGGGTCGCCCGTTGCCGGGAGATACACCATCTGCACCAGCGCACCGTTCTTCCAGCGCAACCGTTGCACGCGCTTGAACGTCAGCCCCTGTGCACGAAGATCCGGCACGCTGATGTCGAGCTTGTCGTTCTGGCGGATATCGCTGACGGTACGCGCTGTGTCACCGTCGTCCACATGAATCGAGGCCACCGTGTCACGCGCATACAACTGCTGATACTCGGCAGCCGCACGCACCCACGTGCGCCCCGCTTCCGGTTTCGGCGACACCGAAACGGTCATGACGCCGCCTGCCCCTGCCGGGTGCATCAGGGCCGAGAGCCATGGCAACGTGACGGCCGTCGCCGCCACGCCGGCCGCGAACGCCGCGGCGAGCCACCACGGACGCACGCGCCGGGCGTGAGGCGCGTCGTTGGCCGCCGGTACGTTATGCGGTTCGTCGACACGCACGGGCGCCGCGGCATCCACGGGCTTCACCGGCGCGGGCGTCTCCGACACCGGCTGGGATGTCGCCAAGGTTGGCGACGTTGGCGACGCCGCCGTCCGGCGTTGTGCGTGCACGCGCAGCAGCGCGTCGAGGCTCGCCGTCAGCCGTTCCGGGACCGGCGGCATGACTTGCGCGGCGAACGTCTCGCGATACGGCAGGCGCGACGCGCGCAGCGACTCCAGTGCATCGGTCAGTTCGGGAGACGCGGCGATTGCCGCTTCCACTTCCGCCCGCTGCGCGGCGGGGAGCGTGCCGTCAGCGTATGCGAGCAGGCGGATATCGTCTTCGTTCATCACGCGTCCTCCTCACGTGCGCCGAGCGCGGGACCGGCACGATGCTCACGCGGTGCGAGGTCTGCGAGGCGGGGCTGCCCATCGGGGTTGCGAAATTGCTCGCCGATGGTACGGCGGGCGCGCGACAGACGGCTCATCACCGTACCGACAGGCACGTCGAGCACATCCGCCGTCTCCTGATAACTCATCCCCTCCACGGCCACGAGCAACAGCACGAGCCGCTGCGCTTCGGGTAGACGGTCCACCGCGCCGAAGATCTGGCGATAGCTGGCGAGATCTTCGGGCGTGGACGCCTGAAGATCCGGCACGGCGTCGACGTCCGCTTCGTCCCACGCGAGACTTCCGCGCGAACGCACGCGACGCGCGCGGATCTCGTCGATCCACGTCGTGTGCACGATGCTGAACATCCAGCTCAACGCCGAGGTGCCCGGCCGCCACTGGTGCACGCGCTCCAGCGCATGCACGCAGGCGCGTTGCACGAGATCCTCGGCATCGTGGCGATCGCCCGCAATGCGCAAGGCGAATGCCCAGAGGCGGGGCAGCAGAGCGGGTAGCAAGCTGGGTAAATCCTGACCGGTCATCGGCGAATTTCCTGGCGGAGGGGGCCTGACGGCAGGCGAGTCCGACGCGTCGCCGGCGAAGGCCGACGACGCTTGCCGCGAAATTATACTGAGCCGCCGCGACTTTGCGCGCACTGTCCCGGCAGGCCGGCATGCCAACACCCTCGCGCTCCCGTCAGGTTCCCCGAGCGCCTCGTCTACGCCGGATCAGGGCTTGACGACGTGCCACACGTCCTTGACGCCATCGCCCTTCCTGTCGCCGGCAGCGGTGTCCTTCACGAACAGATACAGTGGCTTGCCCTTATAGGCCCACTGCTTCGTGCCGTCGTCGCGCGTCACGACGGAATAGTCGCCTTCGGCTTTCGCACCGGCATCGGCCGCGACAGGCGGCCAGGCGCCTGCGCATTGACCGTTGCACGCGCTCTTGCCGTTACCTGCCACGTCGTTGTCGAACGTATAGACGGTGCGATTCTGAGCGTCGACCAGCACGCCATTGGCAGTCTTGAGGGGGACTTCCGCATGCGCTGCGGCGGCCGCGAACAGACCGGCGGCAGCCACGAGGCCGGCGAGTACAGCGGACATCGATTGACGTTGGTTCATGACTTTGGCTCCTGAGTGAAATGTCGTTGTCGACACTCTCAGAACGCCTGGCGCCGGCGCTTTATTCCACCGCATTTTTTTATATTTTTCTGCTGCATCGCAGCAGGGGGGCACGGAGCGGGCACGGCGCCCGCCCCCCCAACGTCCTACTCGCCCTACTCGCCCTTCGGCGCTTCCTTCACGCGGCTGACCAACTGCGTCGGGCTCACGAATTGCAGCGCAATGAGCACCCACAGCAGCGTGATGGCCATGTAGATCATGGCCATCGCATCGATGGACTGCGGGGCTCGCACACCGGTCGAGAACACCGCGTAGTACAACGCGACCACGAGCGTCTGCGTATCGGGTCCCGCGGTGAAGAATGTCAGCTCGAACATGCCGATCGTGCGCACCAGCACGAGCAACCCCGCAGCGAGAATGCCCGGCACCAGCAGCGGCAGCAATACGTGACGAAAGTACTTGAACGTGTTCGCTCCGAAGATACGCGCCGCCGACTCGAGATTCGGATCGATCTGCTCGATGAACGGCGTCATCACCAGAATCACGAACGGCAACGATGGCACGAGGTTCGCGAGAATCACGCCCGTGAGCGTGCCGCCCAGCCCGGCCTTGTAGAGCACCGTCGCCATCGGAATGCCGTACGTGACCGGCGGCACCATCAACGGCAGCAGGAACACCAGCATCGCAAGCTTCTTGCCGGGGAACTGTGCACGCGCGAGCGCATAGGCCGCAGGCACGCCCAACGCAATCGACAGCAGCACCACAGCACCGACAACTTCGACGGTTACCCACAGCACGCCAGCGAGCTGAAAGTCACGCCACGCCTGCGCATACCAATGCAGCGTGAAGCCTTCGGGCAACGGCGTGCCGAACCAGCGCGTGGCGAACGAATTCATCGTGACGGTGGCGATCATGAGCGCCACATTCGCGAGGAAGAAGATCATCGTGCCCCACACCAGCATCCGCCACAGGCGCGAGCCCGGCCCCTCCCGACGCATCTTCCGTCGCACTTCCGGTGCGGCCGTCGAGGGACGCCGCGACGCCTGCGTTACCATGAACTCTCCGTTCTGCGCGGCCAGAGTACCGGCCAGATTCCTGTCTGCGCCGCTCATCCCTTACCTCCCGTCGTCGGGCCGCTATAGAACGCCCGGCGTGCGCCGAGCATACCCGCCACGATCAACAGCTGGACGAAACCCATCACGATCGCCACGCACGATGCGAGCGAATAGTCGTAACTCTCGAACGCCGCTTCGTACGCCGCAATCGATACCACGCGCGTGGCTCCCGCAGGCACCCCGAGCAGCACCGCAGACGGAAATACCGAGAACGCCTGCACAAACGACAGACATGCCGCCATTGTCATCCCCGGCACCAGCAACGGCAGATAAATGAGACGGAACTGCTGCCACGGCCCGGCGCCGAGGGTGCCGGCGGCACGGGCGAGCGTCGGATCGATCCCCGTCACGTACGACAGGATCAGCAGGAACGCGAACGGGAAGCCCGAAATCACCAGCGAGATCAGTACGCCCCAGTAGTTGTGTGTCAGCCGCACTTCGTCGCGATACAGACCCAGCGCGTGCAACGCCTGCGGGAACCAGCCGTTCGGACCGTAGTAGGTGAGCATGCCGTCCGCAATCAGTACCGTGCCGAGCGTGACGGGGATCACGAGCAACATCGTCACGAATTTCGACGCACGCGTGCTCTTGCGCAGGGCAAACGCTGCCGGAATCGAGGCCCCCACGTTGATGAGCGTCGCGGGCACGGCGAGCTTGAGCGTGATGAGCACCGTCGGCCACAGCGCCGGCTCGCTGAAGAACTTGAGATAGTTCGCGAAGACGCCGCCGCCTTCCATCGGCTGAAACGACAGGAACAGCCCGTACGCGAACGGATAGACGAACATTGCCACCAGACACACAAGCGCCGGCGCAACGAGCCAGCCGCGCCCGTCGGCACGCGGCGCAGGCGTCATGGACGCCGGGGTGCAAGCCGCGGCACTCATGCAAGTTCCCCTGCATAAACAAGCGTGCGCTCGGCCGGCACCCGCAGCGGCACACGCTCGCCCACGGCAAAGTCACCGGGCAGACGCGCATACAGCGGCCCGAACGGCGATGCGACTTTGAGCAGCGAATCGCGGCCACCGTACTCCACCGTCTCCACGACCGCCTCGAATGCGTTGTCGTTGGCCGCGGGCGCACGCTCGAAGTCATCCGGGCGAATCGCCACGCTGACCTTCCCGTCGGCCTTGCCTGCGCTGGCCGGCGGGTCCATAAGCACGCCGTCGAACGACGCACCGCCGCACGACACGCGCGCGCGCGCGCCCTGCGCCGATGTGATCGACACGTCGAGCACATTGCGGTAGCCCATGAAGCGGGCCACGTGCAGGTTGCGCGGGCGCCCGTACACGTCGCGCGGCGCACCGATCTGCTGCACCACGCCTTCTTTCATCACCACGATGCGGTCGGCCATGGACAGTGCTTCGTCCTGATCGTGCGTGACGTAAATGGTGGCGCGATCGAGTTTGCCGTGGATACGGCGGATGTCGGCGCGCATCTCGATACGCAGCTTCGCATCGAGGTTCGACAGCGGCTCATCCATGAGCACCACCGGTGGCTCGATCACGATGGCGCGCGCAATCGCGACACGCTGCTGCTGCCCGCCCGACAGTTGCCCCGGCAGCTTGCGCTCGTGCCCCACGAGCTGCACGAGTTGCAGCGCTTCGCGCGCACGTTTCTCGATCTCGGTGCGCGGCACGCCGCGCATGCGCAAACCGAAGCCCACGTTATCGAGCACGCTCATGTGCGGGAACAGCGCGTAGTTCTGGAACACCATGCCGAAGCCGCGCTTCTCGCTAGGCAGTCCGTCGATGCGCTCGTCGTCGAGCCAGATCGCGCCGCCGGTCAGCGGGGTGAGTCCGGCAATACAGTTGAGCGCCGTCGACTTGCCGCAGCCCGACGGGCCCAGCAGCGCAATGAATTCACCCCGCTCGATGGTCAGATCGAGGCCGTTCAAAGCGGCCACCGACTGCCCTTCCGCGTTGGTGAAGCTGCGCGCAACGTTATCGAGGCGCAGTTGCTGAAAGTTGTGCTTCATGACGAAACCCTTATTTCGACTTCTGCGACCCGATCTCGGCATCCCACTTCTGGAATGCGGCCACCATCGCCGTTGCATCGAGCGGCACGGCATGCGGGAAGTCGGCGATGAGCTTCGCGTATTCCGGACGGCCGTACTTCGCAATGGTTTCCTGGCTCTTCGCAGGCGCCGCGGACAGCGGCACGTCCTTCACCGCGGGGCCCGGATAGAAGTAACCGTCGTCATACGTGAGCGCCTGCTGCGCCGGCTCCAGCATGAAGTTGATCAGCTTGACGATCACGTCCATCTTTTCTTTCGACACCCCCTTGGGCACGACCATGTAATGTGCGTCGTTGACCCACGTGAACCTGTCGAACGACTGCACCTTGAAGCTGGCCGGCACAATGCCGAGCGCGCGCGGGTTGATGTCCCAGCCGGTCACGGTCACCGTCATGTCGCGGCTGCCCTCGCCAAGCTCCTTCATCACCGCCGACGTGCCGCCCGGATAGTACGGAATGCACGTATCGAGTTCCTTGAGAAACGCCCACGTCTTGTCCCATCCCTTGATCGGATCGTGCGGATCCTTGTCGCCGAGCAGATATGGCAACCCCATCAGAAACGTGCGTCCCGGCCCCGAGTTGGCCGGACGTGCGTAAATCAGCTTGCCCGGATTCGCCTTGCACCACGCGAGCAGCTCGGCGGGTGTCTTCGGCGGGGTCGTGACCTTCGCCGGGTTGTATTCGACAAGCGGGCCGGCAGGCATGAACGTCACGGCCAGACCGTAACCCTTCGACAGCTCCTGCATCGCGCGCACGTTGGGCGCGTATTTGTCGAGCACGCCCGGCAGCCTGGCGCTGTAGTCCGGCAGCAGACGTTGCCAGAGGTTTTGCTGGATACCGGCGGCCAACGCATCGGTGCCCGTCAGCACAATGTCGATGTCGGAGCGGCCCGCGGCCTGCATGGCCTTGATCTTGCCGGGCAGTTGCGGCGCGGGAGCGTTGGTGAAGGTGATTCTGGAGACAAGATCCGGATACTTGTCGCGAAACGCCTCGAAACCCTTTTGCGTGAGCGCCAGATTGCCCGCAACGTCGACTACGTTCAGCGCGACCGGCGCGGCGCTCGCGGTGCTTGCCACGCTTACCCATATTCCCCACACGGCGGCACATGCCACGCGCCCGAGCGTGCGTTGCCGGAATCCCCTGCGACTGAAGGCCATGCTGTCTCCTTTTGGTTGAATTCTCGTAAGTCATCATATGACTTGGATTCGCAATTTGCAATTGGGAGACGCGCCAAATCGCCTCAGAGATTTCCCTAACAAACGACGAAACCCTTGTTTTCTCGGACGTTTTACCAAGGATTCATCAGGACGCCGATCATTTCTCAGGGATTTCACCGATAGAGAGATGCTCAGTGCGTCACCTACACTACGGCCAGTCATACGATGACGTAAAAGCAACACGAACCGCGATATAGACGACGCAGATAACGTCGCCACCAACGCCACATTCCTGGTGGAGACCGAGGAAAAGTTGCCGTGAAAATCCAGCGCATCACGATCACCCCAATTGCCTTTCGCGACCCGCCGCTGCTCAACGCTGCGGGGATTCACGAGCCGTACGCCCTGCGCTCGATCATCGAGATCGAGACAGACAACGGGCATGTCGGACTGGGAGAAACGTATGGCGACGCCCCGGTGCTCGCCCTGCTCGAGAACACTCGGCCGCACCTGATCGGCATGGACCCGTTCGACACCAATGGGCTGAGGGCGCGTGTCGCGGCCGTGGTACGTGATGGCGTGAGCGGCGAGCGTGTGGAGTACGAACTTGCGCCCGGCACGGACCCGCGCAAGGACGCCGAGAAAATCTACTCCGCGTTCGAAGTGCCGTTTCTCGATTTGCAGGCGCGGCATCTCGGCATTCCGCTCGTCGAATTGCTGGGCGGCGCCGTGCGCGACGAAGTGCAGTACAGCGCGTATCTGTTCTTCAAGTACGCGCAGCACATCGATTCGCCATATGCCCCCGACAGTTGGGGAGAGGCGTTGAACGCGGCGCAGCTCGTCGGGCAGGCGCGCTTCATGATCGACACTTATGGCTTCGGCAGCATCAAGCTCAAAGCCGGGGTGCTCGACCCGATGGAAGAAGTGAAGTGCCTCAAGGCGCTCAGGCAGGCGTTCCCGGACAAGCCGCTGCGCATCGATCCGAACGGTAACTGGTCGCTCGCTACCGCCATTGCGATGGGGCGCGAGTTGGCTGGCGATCTCGAATACTACGAAGACCCGACGCCCACGCTCGAAGGCATGGCGGAACTGCATCGTGCGACGGGCATGCCGCTTGCCACGAACATGGTCGTCACCGACCTGAGGCAATTCCGCGAGAACGTGCGCCTGAACGGCGCGCAGATCATCCTCTCGGATCACCACTACTGGGGCGGTCTGCGCGACACGCAACTGCTCGCACGCATGTGCGAGACGTTCGACATCGGCTTGTCGATGCATTCCAACTCCCACCTCGGCATCAGTCTGATGGCCATGACGCATCTGGCCGCGAGCGTGCCTCGCCTGTCGTACGCCTGCGACACGCACTACCCCTGGCAGGAGGCCGACGAGGAAGTCGTACGCGGGGGAAAGATCGCCATTCGCAACGGTGCGGTTGCCGTCACGAAAGCGCCGGGGCTCGGGCTCGAAATCGATCGCGATCAATTGGCCAAGTTGCACGAGCAATATCTGCGCTGCGGGTTGCGCACGCGCAACGACGCCGTGCAGATGCGCAAGTACCGGCCCGGCTGGAGCGGCAAGGCACCCCGCTTCTGATCCGGACATGGGCGGCGCCCCGCAAGTGGATCGAATCGACACACGGAACACCACGGCAGCACCTTGCAAGGCTCACACCGGGGCCAGGCAGCACGCATCGCCTTGCATCACCTGAAAAAAGCGAAGTCCAGGAAAACACATCACAAGAGGAGAAGTCGTGAGACATTCGAAACTGCTTGCCGGGCTCGTACTGGCCGGTCTCGCCGCCGGGGCTGTGCCGACGTTTGCCCAGTCGAACGTGACGCTGTACGGGATCGTCGACGATGCGCTGACATACAGCAGCAACCAGAACGGCAAGTCGAACACGTATCTGCGCAACGGCAACCTCGCGGGCAGCCGCTGGGGCCTGCGCGGCACGGAAGATCTCGGCGGGGGCACCAAGGCGCTCTTTCAGTTGGAAAACGGCTTCGACGTCAATAACGGCGCCTTCAGTTCGTCGGGCTTGATGTTCAACCGTCAGGCGTTCGTCGGCCTGAAGAACGACAGCGCCGGCACACTGACCATCGGCCGTCAGTACTCGCCGTACTACCTCATGGTCGGCACCATCGGCCCGGTCGCCTACTTGACGGGCGCCACCGGGGCGCATCCGGGCGATATCGACGGGCTCGACACGACCATCCGCATCAACAACTCGGTCACGTACACCTCGCCGGTGCTGTGGGGCGTGACGGCCAGCCTGCAATACGGCTTCGGCGGTCAGCCCGGCGCGATGGGCAAAGGCAACACGTTCTCCGGCGCGCTGCGCTACGACGGCGGCCCGCTCTCGCTCGCGGCCGGTTACCTGCGCCTGAACAACGTGGGCGGCGGTACCACATGGAATGGCGCGTCGACGGGCGTGCCCAGCACCTCTGCCGTCAACCAGGGCTACATGACGGCGGACTCGCTGCAACACATTGCGTTGGCGGGTATCTACACCCTCGGCAACGTGACGCTGGGCGCGAGCTACAGCAACGTGCAGTACAAGCCGGGCGCGGCGTCGTTGTTCCACGACAGCGCCATCTTCAACACGGCGGGCGTGCATGCGTCGTGGATCGTGGCGCCGCAGTGGCGTCTGGCGGCAGCGTACAGCTACACGGCCGCATCGAAGGCCAACGGCATCACCGACGCCGCCACGTATCATCAGGTATCGCTCGCACAGGTCTATTCGCTGTCGAAGCGCACGTCGCTCTACGCGCTCGAAGCCTGGCAGCACGCCAACGGCAAATCGCTGTCGGCCAATGGGGTGAGCATCATCAATGCCGGCCCGGTGGTCGGGGACTCGCAGAACAGCACGCCCTCGGCGACGAGTTCGCAGTTCGTCGGCATGCTCGGGATTCGCGTCGATTTCTGATGCCATCCCGTTCGTAGCGAAGCTGTCCGGTCCGACGCCGTGCGCGTGTCGGCCCGGACGGTCTTGAGTGGTCGCGAGAAGTCGCACAATGTCGTATTGCCGGCCGCCGGTGCCCGGTGTTTTCATGGTTGTGGCATTGGCGGTCGGTTCTTATCGGTTGTCGTATGTATGCGACGGTCGATAAGGTAAACTGGGGGCGTTTTTCGTCTTTATCGTCACCCATCCATCCAACCGACGCCATGTCCATGACCAGCCCGTTGCCCGCACGTCCTCGCCGCAAGTCTCGCAGCCTCACGGAGGAGGTGGTGAGTGCCTTGTCCGAGCAGATTCGCGCCGGCACGTTCCGCCCGGGCGACAAGTTGCCGACCGAGTCGGCCATCATGGAAAGTCTGGGCGTCAGCCGTACCGTCGTGCGCGAGGCGATTTCGCGGCTGCAAGCGGCACAACTGGTCGAGACACGTCACGGCATTGGCACTTTCGTGCTCGAAGCACCGCGCGAGAACGCGCTACAAGTCGATACCAACAGCATTCTCACGATGCTCGACGTGATGGCGATTCTGGAGTTGCGCATTTCGCTGGAAACCGAGGCTGCCGGTCTGGCAGCGAATCGTCGTACCGATACGCAGCTCAAAGCGATGCGCCAGGCGCTGGACGATTTCGAAATGCACGTGCGCGAGCGCACGGGCAACGCGGTGACGGCGGATGTCGCCTTTCACCTGCAAGTGGCGAGCGCGACCGGCAACCGCTACTTCCACGACATCCTCGAACAACTCGGCAACACGATCATCCCGCGCACGCGCGTGAATTCCGCGGCGCTCGCCGACGACGATCAGGTGTCCTATCTGAACCGCGTGAATCGCGAGCACGAAGACATCTACAACGCCATCGCGCGGCGCGACCCGGAAGCAGCGCGCGCCGCTATGCGAACGCACCTCACCAACAGCCGCGAGCGTCTGCGCCGGGCGCAGGAATCGGTGGGCACGCAAAGCTGACCACCGGCGACGCAAGGACTTCACGGCTCGGGCCACCCCAGGCGCTCAGGCGCCTTTCTTTTTGCCTGTCACGCCGTCCACGCTTTCTCATCCCGCTCGGTAAACCTCGCCGCGCACCGCGCGGTAATCGTCTTCGTCGATTTCACCGGCACGCCCCTTGAAGTAACAAAACCGGCGCAGAAAAAGAAAAACCCCTGTAAATACAGGGGTCTAGATGGAGGCGGGAGTCGGAATCGAACCGGCGTACACGGCTTTGCAGGCCGCTGCATGACCACTCTGCCATCCCGCCATCGGGATATGTGCCGCATTGTAACCGCTCGCTGTTGCCATCGAGGGCGCCCTTCGGATCGATCGCCGTGGGCTTTTCGGCAAATAAAAAGGGAAGCCAGGCTTCCCTCCGGATTTGGAGCGGGAGACGAGTCTCGAACTCGCGACCTCAACCTTGGCAAGGTTGCGCTCTACCAACTGAGCTACTCCCGCATGACACCAAACACCAAGGATTCACTCACTCAATGTCCAGTGTAAAAACTGGAGCGGGAGACGAGTCTCGAACTCGCGACCTCAACCTTGGCAAGGTTGCGCTCTACCAACTGAGCTACTCCCGCATTGTCATGCGTACTACCAATCCACTAACTTCTTAAAACTTCGCTGCCGGGCTAACGCCGTAGCAGCGAGAAGGAGATTATGTCGAAACCGCGATTCAGTGTCAAGCACCTGCACTGAAAATTTGTGAAGATTTTTCTCCTCCACCGCGCAGTTGCCGCATACATCCCCCACTTTCAGAGACTTATGCTCACATCTGGCCGCCGCCACGCTCGCGAATCTGCGGCCAGGCGCGGCGCAGATAATACAACATCGACCACAGCGTGAGAACCGCCGCCACGTAAATCAGCCACGTTCCCCAGAACCGGGAATCGAAACGCAATCCATTCCACGCCACCGTCCCGTTGAACAGCAACAGAGGAATCGCCACCATCTGCGCCGCCGTCTTGATCTTGCCCAACTGATGCACCGCGACGCTGCGCGACGCGCCGATCTGCGCCATCCACTCGCGCAATGCCGAAATCGTGATCTCACGACCAATGATGATCAACGCCACCAACGCATTGATCCGCCCCATCTGCAACAACATCAGCAGCGCCGCCGCCACCATCAACTTGTCCGCCACCGGATCGAGAAACGCACCGAACGCCGACGTCTGATTCCAGCGTCGCGCCAGAAATCCGTCGAACCAATCCGTGAGCGCCGCCAGCACGAAGACCGCACACGCCACCCAGTTCATCTCGACCGTCGATAACCACGTGTTCGGCAAGTAATAGACGCCGACCACCAGCGGGATCAGCACGATCCGGAGCCAGGTCAGGAATATGGGGACATTGAAAGGCATGGCAGCATGAGTTCGGCAAACGGCAGTCGACACACGGCGCGCTCGGCAGCCGTACCAGACCCGCATTGTGCCGTGTCTGCCCCGTAGCGACAAGGCCGCGGCACCTCACACTTGTTGACATGTGCGTCAGTGTGCCCCTATCTTGCTCGCAACATCACGCCAATAGCGCCGATCTCGTGAAACTGCCCCGGCCCCTGACCGCCTTGCGTAACACTGTGCGTGGTGCTCTGCGCCAGCCACGGCTCCCGGCCCACGTTCTCATCGCTGCGCTCGTCGGCATCGACGGCCTGTTGCTCGTCGCCTCCGTCCTGCTGCGTGTGCCCGGCTCGCTTCTCATCGACCTTTTCGTACGCGGTGACCTTTCCGCACTGGAGCGCATCGAAGCCACGCATCTGCCCCGGCTGCTGTTCGGGCTGACCGCCATCGAGCGGATCGATTTTTCACATCTGCCACGCGCTCTCGTCGGCCTGGCGCTAGTCGCGCTGGGCTGCGGACTCGCCATTCGCGCCCGCACCGCGTGGGCGTTCACGCTGGTGATGCTCACGCTCGCCGCCGCCATCGATTTCCATCTCGACATCCGCTTCGATCTGACGTTCGTCCTCTCGGTCGTCTGTCTCGGCCTGCTGCTCGGGTACTGGCGCGAATTCGACCGCGCAAGCTTTGCCGCAGCGACGCTCTACACGCTCGTGGCCGTCTTCGCGCTAATGGTCTACGCAACGTTCGGCACGATGTACCTCGGGCGCGAGTTCAAGCCCCACGTCGTCGATCTGGCCACCGCCTTTTACTTCGCCATCGTGACGATGACGACCGTCGGTTATGGTGACATCGTGCCCGTATCGACCCACGCACGCCTTTTCACCGCGTCGGTCATCATCTTCGGAATCAGCGTGTTCGCAACCTCGCTCTCCGTGGTCATCGGGCCGCTCGTCGGGGGCAACCTCAAGAAAATTCTCGCGGGGAGATTCACTCACGTGATACGAAAGAACCACTTCATCGTGGCCGGCGCGTCGCCACTTGCGGTCAATGTCCATCACGAGCTTACCAAGCGCGGATGGGCGGTCACGGTCATCATCGCGGCCGGCGTGGACAGTCCCTATCCGGAAGCGGCCGACGTCATGCACGGCGACGCGAGCGACAACGCCGTGCTCACGCAAGCGGGTATCGCACACGCCAGGGCGGTGTTGGCGCTGCGCGCAGACGACTCGGAAAACGCCTTCATCGTGCTGGCGGCCAAGGAGATCGCACCCGCGGTGCGTACGATCGCATCGGTCAACGACAGCAAGCACCTGAGCAAACTCAAACGCGTGCAGCCGGATATGATTTTCGCGCCGCCCGTGGTCGGTGGCGAACTTCTCGCGCGCACGCTTTCCGGTGAGACGGTCGATAACGAGACCGTCATGCGGTTGCTGTTTCACGGGGATACGTGACGACGTAGGGACGTACGAACGTAAGGACGTACCGACGTAGCGCAAGGCAGCACACGGTGCAGCGGTGTAGCCCGCGCCGCATCAGTGAAGTTGACGGTAAATCTGCTCGGCAAGCGTGGTCGAAATACCTTCGACACTCGCCAGTTCATCGATGCTTGCCGACGCCACGCCCTGCAAGCCGCCGAATCGCATGAGCAGACGCTGACGTCGCTTCGCCCCGATGCCTTCGATCTCTTCGAGCCGCGACGTCTGACGCGCTTTCGCCCGCTTGGCCCGCATGCCGGTGATGGCGAAACGGTGCGCCTCGTCACGAATCTGCGCGATCAGCATCAGTACCGCGCTCTCGCGCCCCAGTTCCAGCGGTGCGCGGCCATCCGCGAAGATCAGCGTTTCGAGGCCCACCTTGCGTCCCTCGCCCTTCGCCACGCCGACCAGCCGGCCAATGTCGATGCCCAGCTCGACGAACACCTGGCGCGCCACTTCCACCTGCCCTTTTCCACCGTCGATCAGCACCAGTTGCGGCAGGTTGGCTTCGACATCCGAGGTATCCGCTGCGGCAGACAGCGCCGATGTGCCCACGTCGGCCGACTCGGTATCGGCAACCACGGAGGTGCCGGCTTCCGCGCGCGCCACGTCGGCGGCCACCGAAGTCGGATCGGCCATATCGGTCACACTGGCCACAGCCGCTTCCATGAGACGGCCGTAGCGGCGCGTGAGCACCTGTCGCATCGCGGCGTAGTCGTCGCCCGGCGTAATGCCCGTAATGTTGTAGCGACGATATTCGCTCGTCTGCATCTTGTGATGATGGAAGACGACGCAGGACGCCTGCGTGGCCTCGCCCTGCGTATGACTGATGTCGAAGCACTCCACTCGCAGCAAGGCCGGGTCGTCGATGTCGAGCCCGATCGTCTGCACCAGTTCGCGCGTGCGCGACTGCTGGCTGCCCTGCTCCGTCAACAATCGCGTGAGCGCCAGCTGCGCCCCTTGCAGCGCCATGTCGAGCCACGCACGGCGTTGCCCCTGAGGTTGTCGCACCATGGCAATACGGCGCCCTGCCTGCTCGGACAAGGCCGTCAGCAGTTCGTCGTTGGGCAGCGCGTGGCTCACGATCAGCACCGGCGGCACGGACTGCCCCAGATAGTGCTGCGCGACGAACGCTTCGAGCAGGCGCGATTCGAGCGATGCCGACGGAGTATCCGAGGGCATGTCGACGATCTCGCCCGGCGAGGCGGCAACGTCCGCGCCTTCGTCGGGCGCACCCTGCGCCACCGCCTCGTCTTCCTCGAATTCGTCGGCAATACCGCCTTCGACGCCGCGCTCCACGTGCGCCGGGAAGTACGCCTTGTCGCCGAGGTGCCGGCCGCCGCGCACCATCGCAAGGTTCACGCAGGCACGACCGCCCGCGTAGGCCACCGCGAGAATGTCGGCATCGACGTCACCCGCCGTTTCGACGGACTGCTGCTGAAGCACGCCGGAGAGTGCCTGCATCTGGTTGCGCACGACCGCCGCCTGCTCGAACTGAAGCGCTTCGGCGTACGCCATCATTTTTTCTTCCAACGCACCGAGGACTTCGTTCTGACGGCCCGAGAGGAACGCGGCCGCGTTGTTCACGTCCCGCGCGTAGTCTTCGTCCGTGATTGCACCAACGCACGGCGCGCTGCATCGCTCGATCTGGTTGAGAAGACATGGCCGCGTGCGATTCGAGAAGACCGAGTCCTCGCAGGTACGCAACTGAAAGACCTTTTGCAGAATCTGAATGCTCTCGCGCACCGCCCAGGCACTCGGAAACGGTCCGAAATACTGACCGCGCCGATCCACCGAGCCACGGTAGTACGCCATGCGCGGATACTTATGCTGCGTGAGCTTGAGGAATGGGTATGACTTGTCGTCGCGAAACAGGATGTTGTAACGCGGATGCAGCGCCTTGATGAGGTTGTTCTCGAGCAGCAGCGCCTCGGTTTCCGAGCGTGTGACCGTCGTTTCGAGCTTCGCGATGCGTGCCACCATCAGCGCGATACGCGGCGACAACTGCGTCTTGTTGAAATAGCTCGACACGCGCTTCTTGAGATTTCTCGCCTTTCCCACGTAGAGGACGTTGCCCGCCGCGTCGTAATAGCGGTAGACGCCCGGCAAATTCGGCAATTGCGCGAGTACTTTGCGGGCGTCGAACAAGGGAGTGTCGTTGGCGTCGCCGGTCGATGTCGACGCAGTCGCGGATTGCGCGGCGTCGCGACCCGGCTCGCTTGAGGCGGATCGGGTTTTGCGGGGCTTGCGCGGCGGCGTGACGTCGTGGGCGTCTTCGGTCATGAACTCGGCGATCGGTGCGTCCCAAGGGAATGCGGGCGTAGCGGCACGGCGCGCAGTGACGCGAATTGCGTCGGCGCGCGACATCGTCGTCACGCGTCACAGGGACTAGAATCAGAAGTTTAGACCAATCCGCGTTTCCGCTTCTCAATGTCCCTGCCCGCTGCGTCTCCTTCCGCCACCGCGACTTCAGGCGCGCTCCCCCTTGTGCCTCGTTGCGATCTTTTCTGTACCGTCGTCGACAATTTCGGCGATATCGGCGTGTGCTGGCGGCTCGCACGGCAACTCGTTCGCGAGCATGGCTGGTCGGTCCGGCTGTGGGTCGACGACCTCGCGAGCTTCCGTCACCTGCGTCCGGACCTCGATCCGGCACTTGCCCGGCAGCGTTGCGATGGCGTGGACGTGCGCCGCTGGGATGCCGACTTCGGCCCGATCTCCGAGGCCAATGCGCCGGGCGATGTGGTGATCGAAGGGTTTGCCTGCCATCTTCCGAAGGCCTATCTCCACGCGATGCACGCCCGAAAAAAGGCGGGCAACGCGCCGGTGTGGATCAATCTGGAATATCTGAGCGCAGAAAACTGGGTCGACGATTTTCATTTGCAGAAGTCGCTTCATCCCCAGTTCGGACTCGTCAAGACGATTTTCATGCCGGGATTCACCGAGCGGACCGGCGGGCTCATTCGCGAACGCGAGCTATTTTCCCGGCGTGAGGCGTTTCTCGCGTCTGCCGGGCTGCGCAACGCCTGGTGGCAGCGCGCGGTCGGTCTGCCGGCCGCGCCGCAGGGCGCCCTGGTCGTGTCGCTGTTCGCGTACGAAAACGCCGCGCTCCCGGCACTGCTGACGCAATGGGCGCAAAGCACAACGCCTATCGTCTGTCTGGTGCCCCAAGGCCGCATCGCGCCAGCCGTCGGTGAGTGGTTCGGACGCCATGCGCTCACCGCCGGCGAATCGGCGGCACGCGGTGCGCTCACGGTGCATGGCCTGCCGTTCGTTGCGCAAAACGACTTCGACGCACTGCTGTGGGCCTGCGACCTGAATTTCGTGCGAGGGGAAGATTCGTTCGTACGCGCGCAATGGGCGGCGAAACCATTCGTCTGGCACATCTATCCGCAAGCCGAAAACGCTCATCACGTGAAGCTCGACGCCTTTCTCGAGCGATATCTCGCGCATTCGTCGCCGGCGGATACCCCGTTGGGAGGCGATGCGCGCGAAGCGCTGCGCACCTTCTGGCACCTCTGGAACGGATACGCCGGGACGCCCCCGAACTGGACGGCATTGGCACTGGCATTACCCGAACTTAATCGCCATGCGCAGCGATGGGCGAGCACTCAGGCGAGCTTGCCGGACCTCGCTCGACAGTTGGCAAGCTTCGTGGAAAATCAGGTAAAATAACTGGTTTTTCAACGCTTTGCTGCTGAACCTGCTGCTCCGAGTCGCTTTGGGCGGACACGGGAATCAAGCGGCGAAGGGGCGTATGGAAGCGCTCAACAAGCGGCAAATCGCTTATTTCGTCACAGGATCTCGTTTTTTTATGAAAATCGCTCAAGAACTCCGCGTCGGCAACGTCTTCATGCTCGAAAATGAGCCGCACGTCGTGCTTCGCACCGAATTCGTCAAGTCGGGCCGTAACTCCAGCATGGTCAAGCTGAAGTACAAGAAGCTGCTGAAGGAAGGCCGCGGTGAATTCACGTACCGCGCCGACGAAAAGTTCGACACCGTCACGCTCGACAAGAAGGAAGTGACCTACTCGTACTACGCCGACCCGATGTACGTGTTCATGGACGCCGAGTACAACCAGTACGAAGTCGAAGCCGAGAACATGGACAACGCGATCAAGTATCTCGAGCCCGACATGCCGTGCGAAGTCGTGTTCTACAACGATAAGGCCATCTCGGTCGAACTGCCGACGACGCTCATTCGCGTGGTCGAGTATACGGAACCGGCTGTCAAGGGTGACACCTCGTCGGGCAAGGTCCTGAAGAACGCCAAGATCAACGATCTGCTCGAAGTCCAGGTTCCGCTGTTCGTGAACACCGGCGACAAGATCGAAATCGATACGCGCACCGACGAATACAAGAGCCGCGCCTAAGCGTCGGCTTGCGACCGCAGCGCCCTTCGGGGCGCGCGGTTTGTCAGATGACAAAAAAGCGCTCGTCCCTTCGGGGTCGAGCGCTTTTTGTTTGGGCCTGCGGCTGCCGGCTGCCTTTATCCCCCAAACGTCTCCGCGATCAAACGCTTCGCCGCCTGATACTCCGCCTGCGCCAGCATCTTTTCCCAGCCATGCGCCTTGCCACGGCCTTGCAGATGCTTGATGCGACGCTGCGATACGGTGTCCGTCACCGGCTTCATCTCGCGCAGCAGACGGTCCGCCTTATCAGGGCTATTGCAGATCAGCACCATGTCGCAACCGGCATCCAGCGCAGCGTGCGCGGCGCTCACCACATCGCCCGCGGCACTTGCGCCTTGCATCGACAGATCGTCACTGAAGATCACACCGTCGAAGCCGTACTTGCCGCGCAGGATCTCCTTGAGCCATTTGGCCGAGAAGCCGGCGGGATTCGGATCGACCTGCGGATAGATCACGTGCGCCGGCATCACTGCCGACAGCGACATGCCGAGCCAGCCGTACGGCTGCGCATCCACCGAAAGGATTTCGTCGAGCGAACGCTCATCGACAGGAATCTCGTGATGCGAATCGGCGGCGACGAAACCGTGTCCCGGGAAGTGCTTGCCGCAGTTCGCCATGCCGGCGAGCAGCAGTCCGTGGTTCAGGCTCTTGGCGAGCATCGCGACGACGCGCGGGTCGGCGTCGAACGCACGATCGCCGATCACGGTCGACGTGCCGTAATCCAGATCCAGCACCGGCGTAAAGCTCAGATCGATGTCGCACGCACGCAGTTCGGAAGCCAGCACGTAGCCCACGGCTGTCGCCACACGCGTCGCCTGGAACACGTCCTCGTGCCAGAGCTTGCCCAGCTTGCCCATCGCGGGCAAATGCGTGAAGCCATCGGTGCGGAAACGCTGCACGCGTCCGCCCTCATGATCGACGGCGATCAGAATATCGTCGCGCACGTCGCGAATCTGCTTGGTCAGCGAGCAAAGTTGCGCCCGGTCATCAAAGTTGCGGGCGAACAGAATCACACCCCCGGTCAACGGATGGTCGATGCGACGGATGTCGTCTTCGCTGAGGGTCAGCCCGACGACGTCCAGCATCACCGGGCCAGGCCTGCGCTTCGTCATTGCGTTTTCTCCGATGCAATATTGCCAATGTGGCTTAAGTTACCTAACGGGCGAGAGGCGATCGCGAACGCGACTGCGTAGTCCTTCTCGTCCGTGATCGAGATCTCGATCGACAGTTGCCGCTCGGCCAGCCACTGTACCAATTCGCCCGAGGCCACAACGATCGGTTTGCCCGATGGCGCATTCAGGGTCTGCACCGCGCGCCATGTCATGGGCCAGCGCATGCCAAGGCCGATGGCCTTCGACACCGCTTCCTTCGCTGCGAATCGCGTACACAGGTATGCCAGTCCCCGCGCTTCCGAGCGCTTCTGACGTGCGTGATAAACCTTGAGTTCCTCGGGACCGAGCACACGCGCCGCGAATCGCCCGTTCGTGCGCGTCATCACGCCCACGACGCGGCTGATTTGCAGGATATCGGTGCCGATGCCGTAAATCGTCGTCGCCACTTGCGCGGGCGTAACAGGGTTACCGTGCGCGGAAGACGCGGAAGACGCCGAAGATGCGGCCCTGGCGTCCGGCAACGGGGAAGACGGTGGCGTCGGTTCGCTCATGAACGTGGCATCGCGTGGTACGTCGATGAAAGCGGCAAAGGGACCGCGAGGTTATGCGACGGACGCATCGAGGCGCACCGCGTCAGCCGCGCGCGGCGACGCGACTGGCGACCATGATCGCCTTCATCTCGCGCACGGCATTTTCCCAGCCGGCAAACAGCGCGTGAGCGACGATGGCATGTCCGATATTCAACTCCGAGATACCTTCGATGGCGGCAATCGGCTGCACGTTCTCGTAGTGCAGGCCGTGGCCCGCATTCACGCGCAAGCCGAGCGACACTCCGAGCGCGACGGCACGTTCGATGCGAGCAAACTCCGCCTCGCGGGAAGCTTCGTTGTGGGCTTCGGCGTAACGGCCCGTATGCAGTTCGACGACCGGCGCGCCCATGCGAGCCGCAGCGCGAATGGGTGCTTCATCGGGATCGATGAAGAGCGATACGCGGCTGCCGGCTTCGCTCAATTGCTTCGTCGCGGCCGCGATACGGTCGTAAAGCCCCACGACGTCCAATCCGCCCTCGGTCGTGAGCTCCTGACGGCTCTCCGGCACCAGGCAAACATCGTGCGGCTTTACGCGGCAGGCAATCGCCAGCATTTCTTCCGTGACCGCACATTCGAGGTTCATGCGCGTGATCAGCTTGTCGCGCAGATTCGTCACGTCCTCGTCGCGAATATGACGACGATCTTCACGCAGGTGCAACGTGATCACGTCCGCTCCCGCCTCTTCGGCCAGCAGGGCAGCCCGGATCGGGTCCGGATAAGCCGTACCACGCGCGTTGCGCACCGTTGCGACGTGATCGATGTTGACCCCGAGATCGATGGAGTTGCCTTGAAAGAAGAGGCTCATAGTTTTTGCAGGTCGAGCAGGATCTGCCGGGTATTGAGCGGTACGCCGCCCAAGTGATGGTTGAGAAGAAAGCGCATGAGCAGCTTGCTTTGCTGTACGGTCTGCGCTCGCGAATAGTCGTCTTGCTCCATATCGAGCAATGTCTGCCCGATGACCACGGGCCAGTCGGACGGCTCGTCGCCCCGCGCCGGACGCACTCCCCAGTCGGGATGAAACACGTAACGACGATCCGGTGTGACCTGGCCGCGCGTTTGCGTGCAGCGATCGAACGCCACGGCATACCCGGTCTCCCGCAGCAACACGCGCTCGAACGCTCTGAGAATGATGCCCGCCGGCTCACCATGCGCGAGATGGTGCAGTGTCGTCAGATAGTGCTGAAACAATTTGTCGTGCGGGTCGTCGCGCGCGCAGAATTTCACCAGCAATTCATTCAGGTAGAAGCCCGAGAGCAAAGCGTCGCCCTCCAGCGGACGCAAACCGCCCACCCACTCCGCCTTCGTCAGCGTACGCAACTCGCCTTTGCCCAACCAGGCGAGCGAGAGCGGCTGAAACGTCTGAAGTACGCCGCGCAGCGCCGAATGCGGCCGCTTGGCCCCCTTGGCCACCAGCGCGATGCGGCCGTGATCCCGGGTCAGAACGTCGATGATCAGACTGGTTTCTCGATAGGGATAACTGTGAAGGACAAACCCGGGCTGCTCCGTCACGCGGCTCTGTTCGCGCTCGGCCACGCGGGCGGGCGACGGCGCACGCCGGACCCGCTTGCCCTCGGGCTTGGTGCCGTGATCGGTGTCCGCCCGGGTGCTGGCGTTTGCGTCAGGCCTGCCGGCGCGAGCGTCGCGCCCGACGCCCCGGACGTTGGCTTCCGCCTGCCGAAAAGCCTCCGACGCTTCGTCGTCCACCGCACGCGTAGGCGCACTGCGCGACTGACGCACCGATCGTGCCCCCGGCGTCGCCGACGACGCGGCACGCGATGCTCGCGACGCGCCTCCCGCCGCTGTCAATTCGACAGGAACGGCAACGTCTTCGCGTGAGGTGTCGAGTTCACTCGTAGCCATATGCCCGCAGGCCGGCGTCGTTGTCGGCCCACCCGCTCTTCACCTTGATGAAGACTTCCAGATACACCGGGCCGTCGAAGAGCTTTTCCATGTCGTGACGGGCATCGGTGGAAATCTGCTTGAGCTTCGCACCCTTGCTGCCGATGATCATCGCCTTGTGGTTTTCGCGCTCGACCAGCACGCTCGCAAAGATGCGGCGCAACCGGCCTTCCTGCTCGTATTTGTCGATGATGACGGTGCTCGTGTACGGGATTTCGTCGCCGGTCCAGCGGAAGACCTTCTCACGCAGGATTTCCGCCGCCATGAAGCGTTCGCTGCGATCGGTCAGATCGTCCTCGCCATAGATCGGCTCGCCTTCGAGCAGGTACGGACGCAACACACCGAGCAAGCGCTTGATGTCATCCGCACGCTTGGCCGACAGCGGCACGATTTCACGGAAATCGCGCGCCTCGCCGACCTTGCGCAGGAACGGCAACATTTCCGCCTTGTCGGCAATGCGATCGAGCTTGTTGACGATGAGCAGTACCGGCGTGGTTTCCGGCAGCAGATTGAGGACCTTCTCGTCGTCCGGACCAAACGTGCCGGCTTCGATCACGAACATTACGACATCGACGCTTGAGAGCGTAGAGGTCACTGCGCGATTGAGCGAGCGGTTCAGGGCTGTCGCGTGGCGCGTCTGGAAACCCGGGGTGTCGACGAAGATGTACTGCGCGTCTTCGGTGGTATTGATGCCGGTAATGCGATGTCGCGTCGTCTGCGCCTTGCGCGACGTAATGCTGATCTTCTGACCGACGAGGGCGTTGAGCAATGTCGACTTGCCGACGTTAGGACGCCCGACGATCGCCACGGTGCCGCAGCGAAAATCCGTCTTATCGTTCATGATTGGAAACTCTCTTGAATAGGGGCCGGCGTCTCGCGCTTGTCCCCTGAATGGGACTCAGGCGGCAGCCGGCGGCTGCCTGGCGGCGTCGGCCTTCTCGGTCGGCTTGTCCGCCGGCTTCTCGATAGCCTTTTCCACGGCCTTTTCCGCGACTTTATCCCCGACCTTCTCGGCAGGCTTGTCGACGTTTTTTTCCGTCGCCGTGCCACGCGGCGCGCCGTGGCTCGACGCTGTCATTGCAGGCGCCGTCGTCGATCCCGCAACGGTATCGCGCACGTCCTTCGCGTCTTTCGAGTCGACCTGCGACGCCGTTGCCACCTGACCGGCCCTCTCCGCTTTCTCCGCCTTCTTCGCCTCGGACGCCGCCGCCTTCGCCGCACGCTTCCTGGCCGCCTTGGCGCTCTTTTCCGCCTTCGGCTTGGCGAGCGCAGGCATCTTCTGCACCTCTTCCAGAGCCTTCTTGGCAGCCGCCTGCTCCGCCGCACGACGGCTCGCACCGGAGCCGCCCACCTTGATGTCGAGCTTCGGCACCGTACACTCGACCTCGAACTGCTGGTTGTGTGCAGCGCCGTGCGTGGCAATCACTGTGTATTGCGGCAGCGCGATCTTGTGACCTTGCAGATACTCCTGAAGCAGCGTCTTGGCATCCTTGCCAAGCGTTTTCGGGTCAACGTGTTCGAGCACCGGCGTATAAAGCCGCTCGATCACCGCATAGGCCGCCTCGAACCCGCCGTCGAGGTACATCGCCCCGAACAGCGCTTCGAGCGTGTCAGCCAGAATCGATGGTCGGCGAAAGCCCCCGCTCTTGAGTTCGCCTTCGCCCAGGCGCAGGAAATCGGAAACGCCAAGCGTCTGCGCGATCTCGTACAACGATTGCTGCTTCACGAGATTGGCGCGCACACGAGAGAGGTCGCCTTCGTCGAGCTTGCCGTAGCGACGGAAAAGAATCGCTGCGACCGAACAATTCAGAATGGAATCGCCGAGAAACTCCAGCCGCTCATTGTTGGCGGCACTGTGGCTACGGTGCGTCAGTGCTTGGCAAAGCAATTCCGCATCGTGGAAACGATACTGGAGGCGTTCTTCCAGTTGGTTCAGAGATTGAGGCATGGCGCAAGTATAGCGCGACGCTCCCGCCCCGGCGCGCGTCGTCGCCAAGAAACGACGGGCTTTACCGCCGTCCGGCGGCCTTTTCGGACTCGCGTGAGAGCGGTGGATCGGACATTTCCGAGGTCAGGACGAATCGGTCCTCCGGGTAGTCCTGTCACATCGCATTTTTTATTTCTGCTTTAAAAATAATAATGCGGAAAATGACAAAATAACGTCAATTTCCGCATCAATTCAGCGATCATCGGCGCACATCGCCGCATCCGTGACCAGGGCCGCTTACTGGAAGCTGCCCAGACGCTTCAGATTCGAGAAGTTCATCCAGATGAAGAAGGCACGGCCAACGATGTTCTGTTCCGGCACGAAGCCCCAGTAACGGCTATCCGCACTGTTGTCGCGATTGTCGCCCATCATGAAATAATTGCCCGGCGGCACCTTGCAAATCACGCCCTGGCTGTTGTACTGGCAGTTCTGCTTGTTCGGGAAGTCGTCGGCCCCCATGATGTATGGCGGCACGTTCGGATCGTTCAGGATACGGTTTTTCACCCCGCCGACCGTCTCTTCGAACTGCTTGAAGTAGGCAATGTGCTCGTCGTCGAAGTAGTCCGGCAACGCCGTTTCCGGCACCGGCTGCCCGTTGATGGTCAGCTTCTTGTTCTGGTAGGCCACCACATCGCCCGGCACACCGATCACGCGCTTGATGTAATCCATCGACTCGTCTTTCGGGTAACGGAACACCACGACATCGCCGCGCTTCGGCTCGCCCACGTCGACGATTTTCCTGTTGATCACCGGCAGACGAATGCCGTAGTCGAACTTGTTCACGAGAATGAAATCGCCGACGAGCAGCGTCGGGATCATCGATCCGGACGGAATCTTGAACGGCTCGACCACGAACGAGCGCAGCACGAACACCGCCAGAATCACCGGGAAGAAGCTCGCGGAATATTCGAGCCACCATGGCTGACGCAGCTTTTCGTCCCGCAGCTTCGCGCGTGCGCTTGCGAGCGCGTTGCTTTCCTGCGGCCCCGAGCCCTGGACACCGGACCCCTGTAATGCCAACTGCTGCTGATCGAATTGCGCCACGGCGTTCTGTGCTGCCCGGCGGCGCGCCGGTTGAAACACCAACTTGTCGGCCACCCAGGCCACCCCGGTCACCAGCACCAGGATCAAAAGAATCAGGGCGAAATTCATGCGGGACCTGTCGCTACGTTATTTGTCTTCGACTTGCAAAATGGCAAGGAACGCTTCCTGAGGAATCTCGACGCTCCCCACCTGCTTCATGCGCTTCTTACCTTCCTTCTGTTTCTCGAGCAGCTTCTTCTTACGTGTGATGTCGCCACCATAGCACTTGGCCAAAACGTTCTTACGCAAAGCCTTGATGTTTTCACGGGCAATGATGTTCGCACCGATCGCCGCCTGAATCGCTACATCGTACATCTGACGCGGAATGATTTCCCGCATCTTCGACGCGACCTGCGCACCGCGACGGCGGCTCTCCGAACGGTGAACGATGATCGACAGCGCATCGACCTTGTCGCTGTTGATGAGCATGTCCACCTTGACCACGTCCGACGCGCGATATTCCTTGAACTCATAGTCCATCGACGCATAACCGCGCGACACCGACTTCAGACGGTCGAAGAAGTCGAGCACGATTTCGGCCATCGGGATTTCATAAATCAGACGGACCTGACGACCGTGATACTGCATGTCGATCTGGATGCCGCGTTTTTGCTGACACAGCGTGACGACCGAACCGACGTACTCCTGCGGCATGTACAGATTGACGGTAACGATCGGCTCGCGCACTTCTTCGATACGCCCCGGATCCGGCATCTTCGACGGATTTTCGACCGACACGACCGTGCCGTCGCGCTCCGTCACCTCATAAATCACGGTCGGTGCCGTGGTGATGAGGTCCATGTCGAATTCGCGCTCCAGACGCTCCTGCACGATCTCCATGTGGAGCAGGCCCAGGAAGCCGCAACGGAAACCGAACCCCAGCGCCTGCGAGACTTCCGGTTCGTATTGCAGCGAGGCGTCGTTGAGCTTGAGCTTTTCGAGCGATTCGCGCAGCGCGTCGTATTGATTCGCTTCGACCGGGTAGAGACCGGCGAACACCTGCGGCTTGACTTCCTTGAAGCCTGGCAACGGCGCGTCGGCCGGCTTGGTCGTCGTGGTCACGGCATGCGTGACGGTATCACCCACCTTTGCGGCACCGAGTTCCTTGATGCCGGAGATGATGAAGCCGACCTGTCCTGCCGAGAGCGACGCGAGTTGTTTCGACTTCGGCGTGAACACGCCGACCTGCTCGACCAGATGGCTGGAGCCCGTGGCCATCAAATGAATCTTTTCCTTCGGCTTGAGCGTGCCGTTCACGACACGCACCAGCATGACAACACCCACGTAGCTATCGAACCACGAGTCGATGATCAGCGCCTGCAACGGTGCGTTTGCATCGCCCTTGGGCGGCGGCACCTTGGCGATCAGGGCTTCGAGCACGTCTTCCACGCCGAGCCCGGTCTTCGCCGAGCAGCGCACAGCGTCGGTCGCTTCGATACCGATGACGTCTTCGATTTCCTGAATCGCGTTTTCCGGTTCAGCAGACGGCAGGTCGATCTTGTTGAGCACCGGCACGACTTCCACGCCCAGTTCGATGGCCGTGTAGCAATTCGCGACCGTCTGCGCTTCCACGCCCTGCGAGGCGTCGACCACGAGCAGCGCGCCTTCGCAGGCGGACAGGGAGCGGCTCACCTCGTACGAGAAGTCGACGTGTCCCGGCGTATCGATGAGGTTGAGGTTGTAGACCTTGCCGTCGCGAGCCTTGTATTGCAGCGCAGCCGTCTGTGCCTTGATGGTGATGCCACGCTCGCGCTCGAGGTCCATCGAGTCGAGGACGCGCGATTCCATTTCACGATCGGACAAACCGCCGCTCAGCTGGATGATGCGATCGGCCAGGGTCGATTTCCCGTGGTCGATGTGGGCGATGATCGAAAAATTGCGAATATGGTCCATGAGGCGGGCTATAGAAAAGTCGGTGCCATCGGATTCGGCTCGGCAGCGGCTTTCGAGAGAATCGGCAAACACGACATTTTAGCCGAAAGCGCAGGGATTCCGTCTGGAATCGCGCGCATCGCGGCGATACATCGGTAGTGGCGGGAAGGTTCTGGTGCCGGTCGCGGGCCGGTAGACGGGCGCGGCTTCAGCCCGATTGAAATACGACAGCAACGGCATCGACGTCGAAACGATACCGGCACAACTCGCGCTCCCCCAATGTAAGCACCGGCACGATCTCGTCGTACCTGGCTTCCAGCGCGGGATCGCTGTCGACATCGATGACCGTGACGGAAAAGTCCCACGCCGGACGCATCGCCTCGAGCGCCGCAAGCATGTCATCACAAAGATGACACCACTTGCGGCCATAAAGGGTGAGCGCCGGCGCGGTCATGAGCCAGCTTACTTGCCGCTCGGCGCGCGCGGGCGCAGCGGCACGAACTGAGTTGCATCGCCGCGACGGACCAGGATCGGCACCAGACGCTTCGGATCGAGCGCCTTGACGACTTCCTCGAATTGCTTGGCGTTGGCGATATCGGCGTCGCCCACCCGCAGGATGATGTCGCCCTGCTGGAGTCCCGCACGGCCCGCCGGACCTTCGGCAAGCTCGACCTGCACGCCGCCACGCAGCTTCAGATCCTTCTTCTGTGCCTCGGTCAGATCGGAGACGACCAGACCCAGCGCGTTCGGATGCGGTGTATCGGCGCTGCCGCTCTGCGCCCGGGATGCCTTGGGCGTGTCGGCGTCAGCCTCTGCGATGGTGATTTTCAGATCCTGATTCTTGCCTTTGCGCAGCACTTGCAGCGTGGCACTCGAACCCGGCTTGGTCTCGCCGACCATGCGCGGCAGGTCGGTCGCGTGATCGACGGAGCGGCCCTCGAATTTCATGATGATGTCGCCCGGCTGCACGCCCGCCTTCTCGGCCGGGCTGCCCGGTTCGACACTGCGCACCAGCGCGCCCTGCGCTCGCGGCAGGCCCAGCGAATCGGCCACATCCTTGCTGACTTCGCTGATCGCCACGCCGATGCGGCCGCGCACGACCTTGCCCGTCTTCTTGAGCTGGTCGACCACGCGCATCACTTCGTCGATCGGAATCGCGAACGAAATGCCCATGAAACCACCGGTCTGGCTGTAGATCATCGAGTTGATGCCCACCACCTCACCGCGCATATTGATCAACGGACCGCCCGAATTGCCCGGGTTCACGGCCACGTCCGTCTGGATAAACGGAAGGTAATCGCCCGTATCGCGCCCCTTGGCCGACACGATGCCCGAGGTTACCGTATTTTCGAGACCAAACGGTGAACCGATAGCCACGACCCACTCGCCGACGCGCAGCCTGTTCGAATCGCCCACTGGCACGGTCGGCAGATCCTTCGCTTCGACCTTGACCACGGCGACGTCGGTACGCTTGTCCGCACCCACCAGCTTTGCCTTGAATTCACGCTTGTCGGTCAAGGTGACGTAAATGCTGTCGGCACCGTCGACGACGTGGGCGTTCGTCAGGATATAGCCGTCGTTGGAGACAATGAAACCCGAGCCCACGCCGCTGTTCTGCTCCTCGTCCGGCTGCGGCTGACCACGCCGCGGCGTGCCGCCCTTCGGGCCCGGCTGCTGCGGCATGGGGACGCCGAAGAAGCGGCGGAACAACTCGGCCATGTCGTCGTCCATGCCGGGCGGCAAGCCGCGCTGACTGCGGCTGACGCGCTCGGTCGTGCGAATGTTCACGACGGCCGGGCCGACGCGATCGACGAGCTGAGTGAAATCGGGAAGGTTGCTGACGAGCGGCGGGTTCGACGCCGCAGATCCGCTGCCCGGCGCCGAGGCCGGTGCGGCAAAGGCGGCGGGAGCTCCCGCCAATTGAGCGGCGATGGTGCCGCCGAGGATGACACGAAGCAGGAGAGTCTTCTTCATTGGAAGATCGTGGTGCGCGAAAGTCTCGGAATCCCTGAGGGCAGTCCGGCACCCGACGCCTCGTCGCGTCTCGAATGCGCCTCGCTGCCCGGACCGCGCCGTCGCCGGTCGCGGCCCACCCGACAGCCGGTCACTTCGCCGGCTGTTTGTACTCGATACTGGAGGCGAATTGTTGCAGAGTGGCCTGCGGCACTTCGCCGAGCAAGGTCAGCCAGAAGTCGCCGTAGCGCTTGATGAGGATGTTCGTCGCTCCCGCGCTGCCGTGACCTTCCTTGCGATCCCGCGTGGCCGGTTCGATAAACACCGAAAGTCCGGCCATGCCGTCGGAATATACCACCTGCTGGACTTCCAGCGGCTTGCCGTCCGCGGTCGAACGCATGGTTCGAAGCACCTCGCGCACCGCCTTGAATCCGGGCACCTTCTTGTCGACGTCGATGCTCCAGCCCGCATCGGACAAGTGCGTGGAGGCAATCTGCGGCTTGATGACATGCCAGCCGTGTGTCGCCTGAATCGCGTGCATGATGCGCGCCTTCTCACTCGGCACGCCAATCGAAATTTGCGAGAACGCCGCCTGTTCGAGCAGGGGGCCTTCTGCATCGAGCGTTTGCGCCCGCAGCAGCAGACCGGTGTTGCGATCGGCCCACAGGCGATAACCGAAACGGTAATCGTCCCTCGGTGAGAGTTCGATCACCATGCAGTCGAAACCGGCCATGCGCTCATTGGGCAGCAGCTTCGGTGCGTAATTGTCGAGCACATCGCGATTGGGCGTGGCGAGCAAAGCGGGGAAGGAATCCTTGCTCTCGCGCTTTTCCTGGAAGACGGTCTTCTGCTCCGGTATGAGCGTGTAGACATCGTCGTTCTGACGAAGAATGCGACGCTGACGTCCGTCGAGCGTCTCAAGCTCTTCGTACTCGTTACCCTTGTCCGCGAAGTGACTGATCTTCGACGAACGCATGGTCGAGCCGCGCTGGTAGACGAACGTACCGATGTAGTTTTGCGTCTGCGCCGCGCGGTGGATCTTGTTGAGCCACGCGCTGACCTCGCGCTTTTCGATCAGCGGGTCGGTCGACGGCGCGGATGCCTGCGCCCACGCCTGCGTTTGCAGGGTAGCCGCCAGAAGGAAAGCGAACAGCAAGAAAGTGCGCCCGATGGGCGCACGCGGCAAGGATTCGATACTCAGGCGCTGCATTTATTCGTCCGCTTGCGCCGAGGCTCGCATGTAGGGGGAAACACTCTGACCGATGGGGGCCGGCGCATATTGCTGATGGGCCGCCAGATACTGGTCGAGACGTGCGTCGCGCAGCACGATCAGATCGTTCTGCGCGCTGGCGCTGGCACCGTTGGCGGCCACAGCGGCTTGCGGCTGCTGGGCGAGCGCCACACGCGTGAGGCTCGAACCGGCCGTCGCCGGCGTTGCCGCCTGAGCGAGTACCTGCGGTTGCGTGCCGCCTGCCGGATGGTCTTGCAGACGCGGGACCACGACCCACGACAGTGCGGCAACTGCGGCGGCCGCAGCGGCCGTCGGCAGGACACGGCGTACCCGCAGGAATGGATTGATTCGCGTGACGCGCGAGCCGGCGGCCCTCGCGCCCGGCGCCGCGGCCGCTTGTGCATCGGCCAGTGCGGCCGGTGCGAGCAAATGCGGCTCGGCTTCGAGGCGTGCCGCGAACGACGCCATGAAGGCGGACTCCGAACGCGGCAGCGTCAGTTCGTCGGAACGCAGTGCGTCCCCGATCAGATGGTAGTCGTCCCACAGAGGCCGACCCGAGGCGTCAGCCTCGTCCAGCAGGGCAGCCAGTTCGTCCGGATCGAATTCCCCGTCCATCAACGCGGAAATCCGCTCGGCTTGCAGCCCCCGCTGCGTTTGCACCGTCGCTGATCCCATGATATCCCCCAACGAAATTAACTTCCCCGGCGGCGCGCTCACCAGCGCTTACCGTCAGGCGTGTCCAGCAGCGGCCTCAGCCGGCTGGCAATCGCTTCACGCGCCCGGAAAATTCGCGAACGGACCGTTCCGATCGGGCACCCCATGGCTTCGGCGATCTCTTCGTAGCTCAACCCTTCGATTTCTCGCAGGGTAATCGCCGTCCGAAGCTCATCGGGCAAAGCCTCCATCGCTGTGTTGACCGTTTGAGCAATCTGCTTGCTCATCAGCATCGACTCAGGCGTGTTGATATCCCTTAGTTGATCGGCCTCGGCAAAAGTTTCCGCTTCTTCAGCGTTCGCTTCAGTCGAAGTCGGTGCACGGCGCCCCTGCGTTGCAAGGTGATTTTTCGCCGTGTTGACAGCAATTCGATACAACCAGGTATAGAACGCCGACTCGCCGCGAAATTGCGGCAAGGCGCGGTAGGCCTTGATGAAGGCCTCCTGCGTCACATCCTCGACCTCAGCGGCGTCGCGCACGAGCCGCGATACGAGGCGGATGATCTTGCGGTGATATTTCGCGACCAATAGCTCGAAGGCGGCTTTGTCGCCTTTTTGCACGCGCTCAACGAGCGCCTGGTCGATTTCTCGTTCACTCACCTGATATGGATCCGTATTTTCTCTGGCTGCCAGGCCCCCGGTCGGACCCGATTGCACCACGGCAGCACGTGCCACCGTGGCTGGAAGTGTCTTTACGCCGCACGCCCGGGCACACTCACCGGAGCGTGGGTCAGCGGGACGGGACGCCTGCGCGGCGCCCCGCGAACTTAGACGCGCTGGAAGACCAGCGTGCCGTTAGTCCCGCCAAATCCGAAAGAGTTCTTCAACGCGACATCGATTTTCACGTCGCGGGCCACGTTTGCGCAGTAATCGAGGTCGCAAGCGGGGTCCTGATTGATGATATTGATCGTCGGCGGCGATTTCTGATGGTGGACGGCCAGCACGGTGAACACCGACTCCAGGCCGCCCGCGCCGCCCAGCAAGTGGCCGGTCATCGACTTGGTGGAGTTCACGACGACACGCTTGGCGGCGTCGCCCATGAGGCGTTTGATGGCCACCGTCTCGGCGATATCGCCCAGCGGCGTCGAGGTGCCATGAGCGTTCACGTAATTGACGGTGTCGGCATTGAGGCCGGCATCGCGCAGTGCGTTCGTCATGGCGCGCAATGCGCCGTCGCCGTCTTCGCACGGTGCGGTCATGTGATACGCGTCGGCGCTCATGCCGAAGCCTTTGATCTCCGCATAGATCTTCGCGCCGCGCGCCTTGGCGTGCTCGTATTCTTCGACCATCATCACGCCGGCGCCCTCGCCCAGCACGAAACCGTCGCGATCCCTGTCCCACGGACGGCTCGCCGTCGCCGGGTCGTCGTTACGCATGGACAGGGCGGTCATCGCAGCGAAGCCGCCGATACCCAGCGGCGACACCGTCGATTCGGCACCGCCGGCAAGCACGGCATCCGCGTCGCCATACTGAATCATGCGCGCCGCCTGACCGATACAGTGCAGACCGGTCGTGCAGGCGGTGACGATAGCGAGGTTCGGGCCCTTCAGGCCGTACTTGATCGAGAGATGACCGGAGATCATGTTGATGATCGAACCGGGCACGAAGAACGGGGAAATCTTGCGTGGACCGCCATTGAGCAGATCGGTCTGCGTATTTTCGATCATCGGCAGACCGCCGATACCGGAGCCGACCAGCACGCCCACACGCTCAGCGTTTTCCGCGGTGATTTGCAGACCGCTGTCCTCGAACGCCTGAATACCGGCGGCGAGGCCGTAATGGATGAACGTATCCATGCGGCGCGCTTCCTTGGCCGACAGATACTTCTCGGTCTCGAAGTTTTTGACTTCGCCTGCGAAGCGAACCTTATGGCCGCTCGCATCGAACTTCGTGATGTTGGCGATGCCCGAACGGCCCGCGACCAGATTCTCCCAACCTTCGGCAACGGTGTTGCCGACCGGCGAGATCAGGCCCAGACCGGTAATGACGACGCGACGACGACTCACGATACTCCCCTTCTTCTGCTGGGTCATACAAAACAAAAGCCACAGAGGCGACAAGGTCCGACCCTGCGCTCCCTGCGGCTGACAGGCATGCCTGACGCCAGGAGCCGGTCGGCATCCCGGCCAGTCAGGCGATCCGTAGGCGTATCAGGCCTTCGACTGAGCCTGGGCGAAATCGATAGCTTGTTGCACGGTGGTGATCTTTTCTGCGTCTTCGTCCGGGATCTCGATCTCGAACTCTTCTTCCAGTGCCATCACCAGCTCAACCGTGTCGAGCGAGTCAGCGCCAAGATCGTTCACAAAGCTGGATTCGTTCTTGACGTCGGCTTCTGCCACGCCAAGTTGTTCCGCGACGATCTTCTTGACGCGTTGCTCAATGGTATCCATTCAAACCCTCCGGGGTAGTTAGTTCAGACAAGTGCGCGCATTTTAACAGGTTTGCCAAGCAAAGTTAGCATGCGCCAAATAATGTTCAATGTCGTGCAAAGACATGCATTTTCATCATATCTGCACGCATTTCCCTCAATTCATGAACATGCCGCCGTTCACGTGAAGCGTGGTGCCGGTAATGTAACCCGCCTGCGGGGACGCGAGGAACGCCACCGCATTGGCAATGTCTTCCGGCGCGCCCAAGCGGCCCAGCGGAATCCGCGCCTTGAGCGCTTCATGCTGCGCCTCGCCCAGCGCTTTGGTCATATCGGTATCGATAAAGCCCGGGGCAACACAGTTGACCGTGATGTTCCGGCTGCCGATCTCGGCGGCCAGCGAGCGCGACATCCCGGCCACGCCCGCCTTGGCTGCCGCATAGTTGGCCTGACCGGGATTGCCGGCCGAGCCGACAACCGAAGTCACGTTGATGATGCGACCGCTACGGGCCTTCATCATGGGCTTGATGACCGCACGCGAGAGACGGAAGATCGCCTTGAGGTTGGTGTCGATCACGTCGTCCCATTCGTCGTCCTTCATCCGCATCGCGAGATTATCGCGCGTGATGCCGGCATTATTGACGAGGATGTCCAGTTTGCCGTGCTGCTTGAGAATGTCGTCTAGCGCAGCGGCCACACCGTCCGCGTCGGTCACATTCAGGACAATGCCCTTGCCCGCGACGCCAGCTTCGGCGAAGTAGGCGTCGATGCCCTGCGCACCGGTCTCGCTGGTCGCGGTACCGACGACGGTCGCCCCCTGGCGCGCGAGTTCGAGGGCGATGGCGCGACCAATGCCGCGCGAAGCGCCCGTCACCAGGGCCACGAGGTTGTCGAGTTGCTTGCTCATGTAAGAAATACCCTTGCCGTTGGCTTACGAGAGTTGGGCGCGCACATCGGCGAGCGACGCCGGATCGGTGATCGCCAAACCCGTGAGATTACCGTCGATACGCTTGGTCAGGCCGGTCAGCACCTTGCCCGGGCCGCATTCGACCACCTGCGTCACGCCTTGCGCGGCGAGCCACTTCACCGATTCCACCCAGCGCACCGGCGCGGCAGCCTGACGCACGAGGGCGTCCTTGATACGAGCCACGTCGGTTTCGACCGCCACATCGACGTTATTGACGAGCGAGACCTGCGGCGCGTTAAACGTCACGTTTTCCAGATACTCGCGCAGACGATCCGAGGCCGGCTTGAGCAGCGACGAATGGAACGGCGCCGAGACCGGCAGCACGAGCGCGCGCTTGGCGCCCGCCGCCTTGGCCAGTTCACAGGCCTTCTCCACGCCCGCCTTGGCACCTGCGATCACGACTTGAGCCGGCGCATTGAAATTGACGGCCTCGACGACGCCCGCGGCCGATGCGTCTGCGCAGACACTGCGAACCGTATCGTCGTCCAGACCGAGAATCGCAGCCATGCCGCCCTGCCCGACGGGCACCGCTTCCTGCATGGCTTGCGCGCGAAAACGCACCAGCGGCACCGCATCCTTGAATGCGATCACGCCGGCAGCGACCAGCGCGGTGTACTCACCGAGGCTATGGCCGGCAACGAACGCCGGCATCGCGCCACCGTCGGCCAACCATGCGCGATACATCGCGTAAGCGGCACTCAGCATGACCGGCTGCGTGTTCGTCGTGAGGTTGAGCTCTTCGGCGGGCCCTGCGGCGATCAGCTTGGCGATGTCCTGCCCGAGGGCGTCCGAAGCTTCGGCGAGCACTTCCCGCACTACCGCGTTATCTGCGAACGCGTCGAGCATGCCCACCGATTGGGACCCTTGTCCCGGGAAAACGAAAGCGAATGTCATGGCGCTTGTTTTTTGCAGTCAGATTCAGAAACATTGCGGCGCATGGCGGCGCGCCGATGTGACGCACATTGAGGCGTCGTCGCGCGCCGTACGCCGCGACGGGCGCCATCGGCATGCGCGACGCCTTGGCGCCGGACGCGTTTCACATGCGGAAGAGCACCGCACCCCACGTAAAGCCGCCACCCACACCCTCGATCATGACGGTCTGGCCAGGCTTGATACGCCCGTCGCGCACAGCGACGTCGAGAGCGAGCGGAATCGAGGCGGCCGAGGTGTTGCCGTGCTGGTCGACGGTCACGACCATCTTCTCTTCGGCCCCCAACTTGCGGGCCGTGCTTGTCATGATGCGTAGATTGGCCTGATGCGGAATCAGCCAGTCGATCGCCGACGCTTCCAGCCCGGCCTTCTCGAGGGCCTCGTGAGCCACCTTTTCGAGTACCTTGACGGCCAGCTTGAACACCGCCTGGCCATCCATATAGAGGAACGCTTCGCCCTGCACGGCACCGGCGTTCACGTTGCCCGGCACGCACAGGATGTTCGAATGACTGCCATCCGCATGCAGCGCACTCGACAGAATGCCCGGCTCGCCGGAGGCCTGCAGCACGACGGCGCCCGCGCCATCGCCGAACAGCACGCACGTCGTACGGTCGTTGAAATCGAGAATGCGCGAGAACGTCTCGGCACCGATCACGAGAACGTTGCGATAGGCGCCCGAGCGAATGAAATTGTCGGCCGTGGCCATCGCGTAGGCGAAGCCGGAGCAAACCGCCTGAATGTCGAACGCCGCGCAGCCGTTGGTGATCCCCAGCTTGCTCTGCACGAGGCAGGCAGTGCTCGGGAACACGAAGTCGGGCGTGGACGTGGCGACCATGATGAGGTCGATCTGGTCGGCACTCAGTCCGGCCATGTCGAGCGCGCGCCTGGCGGCTTCGACGGCCATGTCGCTGCTCGTCTGGTCTGGTGCGGCGAAGTGGCGCGCCTGAATGCCGGTACGCGCGACGATCCACTCGTCGCTCGTCTCGATGCCACGGGTGGCAAGCTCATCGGCCAACTGCTGATTGGTCACGCGTCGTGCCGGCAGGTAGCTGCCGGTGCCGACGACACGGGAATAAATCGCGGACTGAGTCATCTTATGATCGGTTAGCGCACCGGGGCGGGCACCGGCTTCAGAGCGCCGGAACGGCGCTCACCGGCTTGTTGTCCTGGAGCTGGGTCTGATTCTCTTGCATGGCGCGCGACAGACGGTCTAGCACACCGTTGCGAACTGCATCATATCCGCGTTTGATAGCCCATTCAAACGAGTAGGCATCGGCAGAGCCGTGACTCTTGATAACGAGCGCACGCAGTCCGAGCAACGCAGCGCCGTTGTATCGGCGATGGTCGACGCGGTTCTTGAAGCGAGTGAGAATCGGCAGCGCAATGACGGCAATCACCTTCGTCCACCAGGTGCGGGTGAATTCTTCGCGGATCATGTCGCCGAGCATTTGTGCAAGGCCTTCGGAGGTTTTGAGCGCGACGTTGCCGACGAATCCATCGCATACGACGATGTCCGTCGTGCCTCGATAAATATCGTTGCCTTCCACGTTGCCGTAGAAGTTCAGCGTGGAGCCGCGCAGCAGTTCGCCCGCCTGCTTGATGACGTCGTTGCCCTTGATGACTTCTTCGCCAATGTTGAGCAGGCCGATCGACGGCCGTTCCTTGCCATCGACCGCCGCCACGAGCGCGTGGCCCATTTCGGCGAATTGCAGCAGGTGCGTCGGCTCGCAGTCCACATTCGCGCCCAGATCGAGCATCGTGGTGTAGCCGCCCAACTGGTTCGGCAATACGGTGGCGATCGCCGGGCGCTCGATGCCGGGCAGCGTCTTGAGTACGTAGCGGGACACGGCCATCAGCGCGCCGGTGTTGCCGGCCGATACGCAGGCTTGCGCGCGCGCTTCCTTGACCAGATTGAGCGCCACGCGCATCGAAGAGTCTTTCTTCTTGCGCAGCGCAGTCTCGACGGAGTCGTCCATGGCAACGACTTCGGTCGCATTGACCACGGACAGGCGCGGGTGATCCGTCACGCGCAGCTTCGCGAGCTGTGCGTTGATGATCTCCTGCTGCCCGACCAGCACAAGTTCGACATCGTCGGTGGATTGCACGAAGCGAACCGCAGCCGGCACCGTCACCGATGGGCCGTGATCTCCGCCCATACAATCGATCGTCAGGGTGACTGTCATGTCGACGTGATTGGCTTGCGGTACAGGTAACAAAAAAAGCGGCAGGATAAGTGCCGCTTTTGCCACATCGGACGATCAAGCAGCGCCATGATGGGCGCGTGTCGCCTGGAGGGCCGAATTAGTCGTTCTTGGTCTTGATGACCTTACGACCGCGGTAGAAACCGTTCGGCGAGATGTGGTGACGCAGGTGCGTCTCACCCGACGTCGGTTCGACGGCGGTCGACGGTGCGGTCAGGAAATCGTGCGAACGGTGCATGCCGCGCTTCGACGGCGACTTCTTGTTCTGTTGAACGGCCATGATAACTCCTCAAAATATCGCGAAATTTTAACACAGTTCGAGCGCCGCCCTACGGTGTCGGCCTGTCGGCCCGACCTGTGCGACTAACGCAAACATGTACTTTGGTGAGCCGGAAATCCGGCCGCACATTACTTTCCGTCCTTGTCCGGCGAGCGCTTGAGCGCTGCCAGCGCCGCGAACGGAGACGGCTTATCCTCGTCTTCGGGTGCCGGAGCCGGTTCGGCCAATCCGTCGCTCCCCGTGGCCAGGCTATCGTGAACAGTCGGACAAACCTCATGTTTCGGCACGATCGGCAAAGCCAACAGCAATTCTTCCTCGATCAATTCCAGCAGATCGAAATGTCTGGAACCCACCAGCGCTTCGAGTTCGTCCTCGTCGAGCGGACGGTCTTCCGCAGCCGCTTCGTCAGGCACGATCTCGAACGTCGTTTCCGAATCGAGCGGCGCTTCGAACGGCGTCAGGCAACGCTGACATTCGAGCCACATCGGGCCTTCGACCTTCAGTGTCAGGAACTGCACCACAGCGGGCTTGCCATCGGCACGAAGCACAGGCTCTTCCGCCCCTTCGGCGCGCCAGTGGAACACGCTCCGCGCACGCCCCGACGCCGACACTTCGGCAGGCACTTCGGTTACCATGCGCGGCAATGCCGCAAGTTGCACGTCACCTTCCGCCACCCGGCCGGTACGCGCGAATTCGAACAGATCGACGATATATTCGTTCATCACGCTCATCCTTGCCTTGGCGCATCCGAGCGCATTTCCATGTCCCTTGCCACTCGCATCGCCTTGATCCGACGCCACTTTCGGGCGTTCGAACCGGTATCGCACAGACTGGCGGGACCGAGCGCCAGATTGCAAAAGCCGTGAATTCTAAATAGTTTTTCGTTTCTCGTCAAACACTTAAACCCGATGACCGCACAGCCCCTGCCACCGCTGATCCTGGCCTCCGGATCGCGCTATCGACGTGAACTGCTCGAGCGCCTGCGCCTGCCGTTCACCGTCGACGTCCCGGACATCGACGAAACCCCGCTCGCCGGCGAGACGCCCCATGACACGTCGCTGCGGCTGGCCCGCCGCAAGGCGCAGGCCGTTGCCGCCCGCCAGCCCGGCGCCGTCATCATCGGCTCCGACCAGGTCGCCACCTTCGAAGGCCGCCAGATCGGCAAGCCCGGCAATTTCGACAACGCCATGGCACAACTGCGCGACATGCGCGGCAAAGTCGTGGAATTTCACTCCGCACTTTGCGTCCACGATGCGCGCACTGGCGAAAGCCAGGCCACAGACGTGGTAACGCGAGTGAAGTTCCGCAACCTGCCCGACGACGTGCTGGCCGCTTATCTCCATGCCGAAACGCCGTATGACTGCGCGGGCAGCGCCAAGTCGGAGGGGCTCGGCATCATGTTGCTCGAGACCATCGAAAACAACGACCCGACAGCCCTCATCGGCTTGCCCCTGATCGCCCTCACCACCATGCTCATGCGCACCGGCGTCTGCCTGCCGGGCCCCGGCGGAAAGGGAGCGACGGCATGAGCGGCACGCTGTATCTCATTCCCAACACACTCGGCACGAACACGCGCGGCGGTTTGCCGGCGGTGCTGCCCGAAGACGTACGTGCCGTGACGGCGGACCTGAAGTACTTCGTCGGGGAACAGGCAAAGAGCACGCGCGCCTTCCTCAAGCTGGTCGGTGTGAGTACGCCGATTCAGGAGATCGACATCCGCGAACTGAACGTCAACACGCCGGACGCCGCCGTCGACGCCCTGCTCGCCCCGATTCTCGCCGGCGCGAATGGCGGCCTCGTGTCGGAAGCGGGATGTCCGGCCGTGGCCGACCCCGGCGCCTTGCTGGTGCGGCGCGCCCACGAGAAGGGCGTACGCGTGGTGCCGTTCGTGGGTCCGAGTTCAATTCTGCTCGCGCTGATGGCGAGCGGCCTGAACGGCCAGAGCTTCGCGTTTCACGGCTATCTGCCGACCGATGCGGGCGAGCGCACCAAACGTCTGCGCGAGTTGGAACAACGCTCCCGCAAGGAAAAGCAGACGCAGATATTTATCGAGACGCCCTACCGCAACAAGGCCATGCTGGACGCCCTGTTGCAAAACTGCGACGCGTCTACGCTGCTGTGCGTTGCCGTGGACGTGACGCAGGACGGCGAACAGATCGTGACGCACCGGGTCAAGGGATGGCCGCAGACGCATCTCGATCTGCACAAACGCCCTGCGATCTTTCTATTCCTGGCTCAGTAACGTCCTAAAAGAACGTCCTAAGAATCACGGCCGCCAAGCCCACAACCCCACGGAAATTCGCATTTCCGTGGGGTTGTGGGCTTTTACCCCTTAGTGCCGAATTTCGGCAAATCTGGCGGCAAATGCATTACTTCATCGTCAATGCCGAGCCCATCAGCATCGTTTTCATTGCCGCGGCACCGACGGCCGCGCCGAAGCGTCGCGCCATGCGCTCGGGCAGGTTTTCCTTGACGGTGTAGTCGACCAGATCGGGGGCCTTGAGCACGTCGCGCGCCACCGAATCGACAGTCCCGAGACCATCCGCGAGCCCCCGTTCGACGGAGCGCTGCCCGGTCCAGAACAGACCGCTGAACAGGTCCGGATCTTCCTTCAGACGCGCACCTCGCCCTTTTTTGACGGCGGCAATGAACTGCTGGTGCACCTGTTCCAGCATGTCGAGCGCGTACGCTTTCTGCTGTTCGGTTTGCGGCGAGAACGGGTCGAGGAAGCCCTTGTTCCGGCCTGCCGTGAGCAAGCGGCGCTCGACGCCGAGCTTGTCCATCAACCCGGTAAAGCCGAAGCCGTCCATCAGCACGCCAATGGAGCCGACGATGCTGGCCTTATCGACGTAAATCCTGTCAGCGGCCGCCGCGACGTAATACCCCCCAGAGGCGCACATCTCCTCGACGACGACATAAAGCGGCTTCTTCGGGTATTTCGCCCGCAAACGCGCAATGTCGTCGTAGATCATGCCGGCCTGCACCGGGCTTCCGCCAGGGCTGTTGATCCGCAGGATCACGCCCGCGGCGGATTTGTCCTCGAACGCCGATTCAAGCGCCGTGTTGATCTTCTGCGCACTCGCCTGACCATCCGCGGCGATTTCCCCGTTCAACGTCACGAGCGCGGTATGTTTGCCGGAACCAGCCGCAGCCGACGTCGTGGTGCCGCCATCGAAATCGAAGATCGACCAGACGGCGAATGCGACGATCGCCAGCATGAGCAGCCGGAAAAATATCTTCCACCGGCGTGCCGCCCGTTGCTCGCGAATGCCCGCCATCAGTACCTTTTCCAGCATCTCGCGCTCCCAGGGCCTGACGTCATGGGGATCGCGTCCCGCGCCGGAAGGTAAACGTCCGCCCGGGGGCGGGAAGCCGGGTTCGGTGCGGGGCGAATCGGGCGGCAGGGAGTCGGCCATACGTTATCCAGGGCTTGATGAGTTTAGGGGACGTGAGAGACGAATGAGACCGGAGGCTGCGCCAGTCAGCGCGCCGGCGACCCGGGGGCGGCGATGTGAGCGTCGGGCCACCAGACGACGGTCGTGCGAGTGCCCGACGGAACGTCCGGCACCGAGGGCAATTCCCCGACCCGCACCGGCTGCAAGGCCCCCCCGCGGCACGGGCCACCGACGCACAATCCGGTGTCCGGCTCGTATGTCGCGCCATGCGTTGCGCACATCAAGTATAAGCCGCCCGTCTCGAAGAACTGCCCCTCGGACCAGTCGAGCTCCATGGGCACGTGCGCGCACTGATTGAGATAGCCGTAGACGCGGCCATCGTAGCGGATCACGAACGCGGGCGTCGGCCGCCCGCCCACGAGCACCTCGAACCGCACGCCGCGCCCGCCATCCTCGAGCGCATCGCCTGCACAGATGGGCAACGGGGCCGGGTTGTCGCTCACACGCGCTCCAGCAGCCAGTCCCGCAGCTCGGCCACGCTTCCGGCGCAATACGCCGGCGCCAGCGCCACGAGTTGCTCGCGCGGGTGAGCACCGCCATAGGCCACGCCCACCCCTGCCGCGCCGGCGCTTTGCGCCATCTGCAAATCGTGTGTGGTGTCGCCGATCATCACGGTTCGGCGCAGGTCCTGGCCGAGTTCGCGTGTCAATTCCTGCAACATGGCGGGATGCGGCTTCGAGAATGTCTCATCCGCGCAACGGGTCGCGTCGAACATCCGCATCAGCCCTGCCGATTCCAGCGCACGGTTCAGGCCGACACGCGATTTGCCCGTCGCCACGGCGAGGAAGCGGCCGCGCGAGCGCAACTCTTCGAGCAGTTCGCGAATGCCGGCGAACAGCACCGTCTCCTTGTCGCCGACCAGATAGTGAAAACGATAACGCTCCGACAAACGGGGATAGTGCGCGGGATCGAGCGACGGCACGGCCATTTGCAGGGCGTCGCGCAATCCGAGGCCAATCACGTGGCTGGCCAGTTCGTCCGTCGGGACAGGCAGGCCGAGATCCCGGCACGCCGCCTGGATGCAGCGGGTAATCGTGGGCGTCGAGTCCATCAACGTCCCGTCCCAGTCGAACACGACCAGGTCAAATTCAGGGCTTGGCATCGGCGGAGGTTGTTCGAAGTTGATTCAGGAATTGCTCACATTCTGGCGGTAACGCGGCTTCCAGCGCAATCGGCGTGTCCAGCACCGGGTGCGTGAACTTCAGCCGGTACGCATGCAGGAACATGCGTTTGATGCCGGGACGGCTGCCGGGACGCGCCAGATGCTTGTTCAGCGTGAAGTCGCCGTACTTGTCATCGCCGACAATGGGCGTACCGCAATGCGCCAGATGAACGCGAATCTGATGGGTGCGCCCCGTTTTGAGTTCCGCTTCGAGCAAGGTATAGGGCGGGTGAGATTCCACCATGCGGAATACGGTGTGCGAAGCCTGGCCGTCTTCCTGCACGCGCACGCGGCGCTCGCCTTCGGCAGTGACATATTTATATAGCGGCGCCTTCACCGCTCGCTGGCGATCGCCCCACTGCCCGGTCACACAGGCCAGATAGCGCTTGTCCATCCGGTTATGGCGAATTTGCTCGTGCATGCCCACGAGGGCTGCCCGTTTTTTCGCCAGCAGCAGAATGCCGGACGTCTCGCGGTCGAGCCGATGCACCAATTCGAGGAATTTCAGATGCGGCAGCGTGCGGCGCAATTGCTCGATCACGCCGAACGACACCCCGCTGCCACCGTGCACGGCCACACCGGCCGGCTTGTCGATGGCCATCAGATAATCGTCTTCGAACAGGATGGGGAAACTGGCGGCCGGCACGTGGGCCTTTGCGTCGAAATCGGGTGTCGCCGTTCGAACCGGCGGAATGCGCACGATATCGCCAAAGACGAGTCGATAGGCTGCGTCTACTCGCCCTTTGTTCACGCGGACTTCACCGCTACGCAAAATGCGGTAGACGTGGCTTTTCGGTACGCCTTTGCACTCGCGCAGGAGGAAATTATCGATGCGCTGACCGGCCGAACCATCGTCAACCTCGACGAGCCTGACCTGCGGCGCGGACGCCGGCGCAACCATTTTCTGCCGACTTTTGCCTAACTCATTCATTATGAATATAATTTGTCCGACAGCGGTGGTGGTAGCGGGAATCATGCCAAATCCCCATCGCTGTCCGGTGCATACCCCAAAACGGTATTTTACTTGCACCCCGGGCAGGCTGCTCGTCCGGTGACCCTGGAGCAGCGAGCGCACGCACGTCACGCAGCGACGGCAGGAAGTGGGCCCATAGGCCGCTTCGGCCGCAGCGCGCGGGACGCGGATAGAGTTGGTGGTTATAGAATTTTTTGGCGATCAGCCCGGGCGACATTGCCCGAGCTGATCGCTTTGTGAATATCGTTCGCGCAAGAAGTCGAAGTGAGGCGCCGTCACAAGAAGAATAAGTGTCGACAGGCGCCCCGAGAAAACCCTGATGAAGTTTCTCGTCCAGTTTCTATTGGTAAGGACTGCAAGCCCGAAGTGATCCGCGCCGAGCCGGGGTTTTCCGGTGGCCCGGCGGATCCGGGTGAGCGCGAAAACGTATTCCTGGCGCCATAGCGTCCGTTGGCCTCATCGCCCGGACCCCCCGGCAATTCTTCCACTCCCGGCTCGAACCTCGCGTGTTGGATAACTCGAGTGATACATGCCCGACGCACTGCGCATTGGCAACTGCGGCGGGTGGGAGTCGTTTTCATGAAACGCATGTTGTTCAACGCCACGCAGCAGGAAGAACTGCGCGTGGCAATCGTCGATGGGCAGAAACTCATCGACATCGATATCGAGACGGCCGGACGCGAACAGCGTAAAGGCAATATCTACAAGGGTGTTATCACCCGTATCGAGCCCTCTCTCGAAGCCTGCTTCGTCAACTACGGTGAAGGCCGCCACGGCTTCCTGCCGTTCAAGGAAGTCGCCCGTGCGTACTTCCGCGAAGGTGCCGATGTGCGCAATGCGCGCATTCAGGACGCCCTGTCCGAAGGTCAGGAACTCATCGTTCAGGTCGAAAAGGAAGAGCGCGGCAACAAGGGCGCCGCCCTCACGACGTTCATTTCGCTGGCCGGCCGCTATCTGGTGCTGATGCCGAACAACCCGCGCGGCGGCGGTGTTTCGCGTCGTATCGAAGGTGAAGACCGTCAGGAACTGCGTGAGACGATGGGTCAGCTCGAACTGCCGGAAGGCATGAGCATCATCGCCCGTACCGCCGGCATCGGCCGCTCGGCCGAAGAACTCCAGTGGGACCTGAACTACCTGCTGCAACTGTGGCACGCCATCGAAGGCGCCGCCCACAACATCGAACTGCCGCGCGACTCGGCCCTGATCTATCTCGAGTCGAGCCTCGTCATTCGCGCCATCCGCGACTACTTCCAGCCGGACATCGGTGAAATCCTCATCGATACGGAAGAAATCTCCGAACAAGCACGCAACTTCATGCAGGTGGTCATGCCCGACCACCTCAACCGCGTGAAGCAGTATCGCGACGACGTGCCGCTGTTCTCCCGTTTCCAGATCGAACACCAGATCGAGACGGCCTACTCGCGTCAGGTGCCGCTGCCCTCGGGCGGCGCGATCGTGATCGATCACACCGAAGCGCTCGTTTCCATCGACGTGAACTCGGCACGCGCCACCAAGGGCGCCGACATCGAAGAAACCGCCCTGCGCACTAACCTGGAAGCCGCGGACGAAGTCGCGCGCCAGTTGCGTTTGCGTGACCTCGGCGGCCTGATCGTCATCGACTTCATCGACATGGAGTCGGCCAAGAGCCAGCGTGAAGTCGAACAACGTGTGAAGGACGCGCTCAAGCACGACCGTGCACGCGTGCAGATGGGCAAGATTTCGCGTTTCGGCCTGATGGAGCTGTCGCGTCAGCGCCTGCGTCCGTCGCTGTCCGAAGGCACGCACGTGACGTGCCCGCGCTGCAACGGCACCGGCCACATTCGCGACGCCGAATCGTCGGCGCTGCAAGTGCTGCGCATCATCCAGGAAGAGGCGATGAAGGAGCACACGGCAGCGATCCACTGCCAGGTGCCGGTTGAAGTCTCTGCGTTCCTGCTCAACGAAAAGCGTCAGGAAATCAACAAGATCGAAGCCCGCTTCAAAGTTGGCGTGCTGCTGATCCCCAACAAGCACCTCGAAACACCGCATTACAAGCTCGAACGTCTGCGCTTCGACGATCCGCGCCTGGACGCCCCGAAGGCCAGCTACGCGCTCGCCGAAGAGGCTGCGCGTTCGCTGGAAGAAGATCCTGCCGGCTACAGCAAGAAGAAAGAAGACGCACGCCCGCGTCAGGAAGCTGCGGTCAAGGGCATCACGCCGGAGCAGCCGGCACCGGCGGCCCAGCCGCGTCCGGAACCGGTCGCAGTCGCGGCCCCGGCTGCTGCCGCACCGGCAAACGGGGGAGGTTTCTTCGGTTTCATCAAGCGCCTGTTCGGCATCGGCGCTGCCGCACCGGCACCGGTCAAGGCCGAAGAGCCGGCCAAGCCGACGGCCCGCCCGCCGCGTGAGCGCCACGAACGCCCGCATCAGCAGAACCGCAATCGCCGTGGCAATGTCCGCGACGACAACAAGTCCGGCAAGGACAACGCCGGCCAGCCGGCGCGCGAGGGCCGCGATGGCCGTGGTGCACGGCCTGAACGAGCTGAACGTGCAGACCGTGGCGAGCGCAACAGCGACCGCAATGAGCGTAACGAGCGCGGCAGTGATCGCAACGACCGTCAGGAAGGCCGCGACAAACGCGAGCGCGACGACGCGCAGCGTCAGCCCTCGCAGGACGTACGCGCCGAGGAAGGTCGCGAACCGCGCGAAGGCCGTGAACGTGGCAGCCGCCGCGAACGCGGCGAGCGCCGAGATCGTCGCCAGACGGAAGGCGCCGACGCTCAGCAAGCCGCGCCGCAACGCGTCGCACAGGTGGCAACGGCACCGCTGAACGCCGGGCAGGAAGAGCTCGATCAGGATCGCCTGGCTGCTCAGGCCGAAGGCGCGCCGCAAGTCACGGGCGAGGAAGGCGAGCAAGGGGGCGAAGAGCGCCGCCGCAGCCGTCGTCGCGGTCGTCGTGGCGGTCGTCGTGAACGCGAAACCGGAGAGCAGCAGGTGAATGCCGACGGCGAACACGTCGACATCGAGGCGCCGGAAGCCGTGGAAGGTGCGGAAGGTGCGCGCGCACCGGCACTGTCGGACAAAGCCGCCGAGAATGTTGCGACCGACACGCTGGTCCACGCCGCTGCCCCGGCCATTCCGGCACCGGCAGGAGCACCCGCGGTTGCCGCACCGGTTCCCGCTGCGCAGGTTGAGCCGACCCCGGCCCCCGTCCGTGCCGAACCTGCGGACGCCACCACAGCCGCCGCACCGGTCGCCACGGTGACCGAAGCCGCCCCGGCCGCAACGCCCGAAGTGCCGTCTCGTGTCGTGTCGGAGCCTGTGGCACAAGCCCCGGCGGCCGCGCCTGCGCCGGTCGCGCCGGCCAACGTCGCGCCGCTGCCCGCCGCGCAAGTCGCCTCGACGCCGGTCGTACCCCCGGTTAGCGCACCGCTGCCTGCTGCCGTTCAGATGCCGGCCCAACCGACGTTGCCTGCCGAAGCGCTGACCGAGATCGTCGCTACGGCCGCAACAGCCAGCGCACCGGCACCGGTTGCACAAGCGCCGCAGGCCTCGCAGCCGATGGAAGCCGACCAACCGGCGCCCGCCGTCGAGCCGCCAGCGCCGGTGGAGACCGCCCCCGCAGCACCGGTTCAGGCGAGCGCGGCCGTGCCGGTCGCACCCGAAGCCGCAGCGGCCGTGACGGAAGTCGTCACGCACAAGGCCGCACCGGTCGCCGTGACGCCGACGCTTGAGCGCGCCGCGCTGGAATCGACGCTGGCAAGCGTGGGTCTCGTCTGGGTCCATACGGACGCCGACAAGCACCGCGCCGCCCGGGAAGCCGCCGCGCAAGTCGCGCCGCCCCCGCGCGTGCAGCGTGAACGCAGGCCGTCGACGCCGCTCAACAGCGGCCCGATGGAGCAGGTGGAAACGCGTTCGACGAATCACGTTGCGTGAGGGCGTCCTGGTGAAACGTTCGGATCGCGGGTAACAGGTAACGCAGGTGGAGATGTAACGCCCGGGCGGTCCCGGCGTAATGCGGTCACGGCCCGCCCGTCGTCACCCGATACCCGACGTGACGTATTGCCAGAAAAGGAGGCTTCGGCCTCCTTTTTCGCTTTGTGGCCGCGCTTCAAGGATTGCATCGCGTTCAGGCGTCTTGCGGGCCTGGATCGTTTTCCGCGCCAGGAACCTCGCGTTGTCCCGACTTGTGTCCATGCGGTGCGGCCCGTATCGTCTGCGTTAGTACGAGTTTGACGTCTCACCGCGAGTACCTCGGTACCGATATCCGATGCCCGGCGATCCGGTGTCGGCGGCATTTAGGCCGATTCGTTAGAATGGAGACGCAAGCTAAGGCCCCACCATGACTGAAACGATCATCAGACTCACCGATCTGCGTAGTGACGCGCGCTATACGACGCATACCCCGCAGATTCCCGCACAGATACGCGCTGCCGCCGGTCATCTCGAAGATGCATTGGCGCGGCGGTTGCACGACCTGCGGATCTCGGTGACGGATCGTTGCAACTTCCGCTGCGTCTACTGCATGCCGAAGGACGTGTTCGACAAGGACTACGCCTTCCTGCCGCAATCCTCCCTGCTGTCATTCGAAGAGATCGAGCGTGCTGCACGCCTGTTCGTCGAACATGGCGTGGAGAAGCTGCGTCTGACCGGTGGCGAACCGCTGTTGCGCAAGCACATCGAGCGGCTGATCGAGATGCTGGCACGTCTGCGCACGCCGTCGGGCAAGCCGGTCGACATCACGCTCACGACAAACGGCTCGCTCCTCGCACGCCGGGCGCAATCGTTGAAGGATGCCGGGCTCACGCGTGTCACGGTCAGCCTCGACAGCCTGGACGACACGATTTTCCGGCAAATGAACGACGTCGACTTCCCTGTCGCGAAGGTGCTCGAAGGCATCGCCGAGGCTCAGCACGTCGGCCTCGGCCCAGTCAAAGTCAACATGGTCGTCAAACGCGGCACCAACGACGCCGATATCGTGCCGATGGCACGGCATTTCCACGGCAGCGGTGTCATTCTGCGCTTCATCGAATACATGGACGTCGGCACATCGAACGGGTGGCGCATGGATGAAGTGCTGCCCTCGGCCGAGGTCATCGCCCGAGTGAACGACGCGCTTGCCGTCGAGCCGTTGGAGGCCAACTACCCCGGCGAGACGGCGCAACGCTGGCGTTATCGTGACGGCGGCGGTGAAGTCGGCGTCATTTCCTCCGTCACCCGCGCTTTTTGCGGCACTTGTTCCCGTGCCCGACTGTCTACGGAAGGCAAGTTGTACCTGTGTCTGTTCGCCAGCGCGGGGCATGACCTGCGCACGCTGCTGCGTAACGGCGCAAGCGACGCGCAGATTTCCACCGTCATCGGCGACATCTGGCATGGGCGCACCGACCGATACTCGGCCTTGCGTACGGCGGCCACCGGCTTGCCGGAAAACGCACCACCGAAAGTGGAGATGTCCTACATCGGTGGATGAACATCCGGGACGCAGTCGTCCGATCCTCCGATCCTCCGATCCTCCGATCGACCGATCGACCGATCAACGTGACGACGGGCCTCTGTGCATCCACACCGCTTTCGCTTTATCGAACTCTCTTCTCGACTCATGATTTTTGACGCCCCGGACGCCACTCGCGCCCGAGACTGCCTCGCTGTCCCTTCTCATGCTTGCGCCAATGTACGAGCCGAACGTACCGGCGCGAACACCTCGTCCTTCACATCGCTCACATCGTTCCCGCTGCCCGCCGTCGGGCAACGGATCGCGGCCGGTCTGAGTGCGATGACCTTGCTGTTGGCGCTCGTCGTGCCGACCATGGCGCATGCGGATTGCGACCCGTCGGATCGCAACATCGCCAACCGCGTCATGACATACAGCGGTCAACTCGGCGAGCGTAACCCTCTGCGGCTCGTATTGCGTCCCACCTCCGGCGGCAAGCTGGAAGGCCGTTACGCCAACGCCTCGTCGCTCGGCGATACGCACCTCACCGGCCGGCTCGACAACAAGTCGCGCCTGCATCTGACCGAGTTCGACGCCGGCGGCATGCCGCGAGCGACCTTCGAGGGCGAATTCGCCTCGGCGGACGACGTCAATCGTCAGCAAGGCGTGTCGTCCTCCTGCGAAGTGATTTCCGGCCAATGGAAAGATCTGCGCAGCGGACGCTCGGTGCCTTTCGAACTGTCGCTGTCCAGTGTGCAGGCGGGCAAAATCGATCATCTGTACAGCGTTGCCGGTGTGAACGACGACGAAACGGTCAATCGCGCAGCGACGCAGTTCCGCAAAGGCGTGCTCGACGACCGGCGCGATGTCGTCGCGCAATCGATCCGCTATCCCCTGCACGTCTCGTTGCGCGGCAAGACGATGATTCTTCGGAACCCGAAATCGTTGCTCGCACGCTACAACGAGATCTTCACCGACGGTTTCGTACGTACCATCGGTGCTGCGGTGCCTCGCCTGATGTTCGCGCGCGATCAGGGCGTCATGCTCGGCGACGGCGCCGTCTGGTTCGACGCCGCCGGGCGGGTCATCGCCCTGAACCGTTCCTGACGAGCACAAGGCGTTTCCGAGATCGGGAACGCGACGCGTATGACGACTTCGACTGCCCCGACCATTCTCCGCAGCGACATGACCGGCCTGATCCTCGCAGGCGGACGCGCTCGGCGCATGGGCGGGCGCGACAAAGGCCTTCAGCCGTTTGCCGGACGCCCGCTGGCAGCGCACGCGATCGAGCGGTTGCGGCCGCAGGTCGGTGCGCTGCTCATTAGCGCCAATCGGAATCACGATGCCTATGCGGCGCTCGGCGCCCCTGTCGTGAGCGACGCCACACAGGATTTCGCCGGGCCGCTTGCGGGCATGTTGGCCGGGTTGCGCGCGGCATGTACGGAATATGTCCTCACCGTGCCGTGCGACTCGCCGTACCTGCCTGAAGATCTGGGTGCACGGCTCGGTTTGGCGCTAAGCGCTGCGCGAAGTGCGGCGCCCGGCAGCCTGCCGCATAAGGGGCCGCATAAGGGGCCGCATAAAGGGCCGCATGAGGGGCCGCATGAGGGGCCGGATACCGCAGAGGCCGGCGCCTCCGGCAGTGAAACCGAACGCCCCCGGGCCGCGTATGCCGCGACCGCACAAGGCCCGCATCCGGTATTCGCCCTTCTCCATCGCTCGCTTGCCGACGATCTCGCCGCCACCCTCGCGGGCGGCGAACACCGCGTGAGAGCGTGGTTGTCACGCCACAAAGCCATACAAGTTAACTTCGGTGACGAGCGTCCGTTTTACAATGTCAACACGCTGGACGACCTGCATACCGATTCGCCGCACGCCCCTTGAGATGCCGGGCACCGACGCGGCCCGATCCGTCGCCACCGCTTTTACGGGATTCATGCCGGGTTCGTGCCCGATACGTGCCGGATGACGACGCCACACCGATGACAACACTAGACGAAGCCCTGGCCGGCTTGCCGGACTACGACCCCAACCACATGACGGTCGAAGCAGCGCGTGCGATCATCGCGCGCACCGCCAGCCCGGTGTGCGCTATCGAGCAGGTCGCCGTGCGCAGCGCACTGGGCCGCGTGCTCGGCCGCGATGTCGTATCGCCTCTCGACGTTCCCGCTTTCGAAAACGCCGCCATGGACGGCTACGCGTTTGCCGGTACTGCGCTGGCCGCCGGTGGCGAAGTGCGGCTGCGCGTCGCGGGCCGCTCGTTTGCCGGCCATCCGTTCGACGGCATGGTCGCCGCTGGCGAGTGCGTGCGAATCATGACCGGCGCGCTGCTGCCAGCGGGTTGCGACACCGTCATTCCCCAGGAACAGGTCCAGCGCGAGGGCGATACCGAGATCGTCACCTTCGATGCCGGCGCCGTAACAACTGGCCGGCACGTCCGCCACGTTGGCGAAGATCTGGCCGCCGGCCATCCGGCGCTCCACGCGGGCAAACGCCTTCGTCCGGCCGCGCTCGGTTTGCTCGCGTCGCTCGGTATTGCCGAAGTCCCGGTGCGCCGACGCATCCGTGTGGCTTTCTTCTCGACTGGCGACGAACTCCGCTCCGTGGGTGAGACGCTCGCGCCGGGCAATCTGTACGACAGCAATCGCTATACGCTTTTCGGCATGCTGCAACGACTGGGCGTCGACGTACTCGATCTCGGCGTTGTGCGCGACGATCCGCAGGCCATCGAAGACACCTTGCGCACCGCTTGCCGCGAGGCCGATGCCGTGATCACGTCCGGGGGCGTATCCGTTGGCGAAGCCGATTTCACGCGTGAAATGATGGCGCGTCTGGGCAACGTCGTGTTCTGGAAGATGGCCATGCGCCCGGGCCGCCCGTTCGCCTTCGGCGAACTGGAGAGCGAAGGCAAACGAGCGCTGCTGTTCGGCCTGCCCGGCAATCCCGCCGCGGTCATGGCGTCGTTCTACCATCTGGTCCGCGACGGTCTGTTCGTGCTGATGGGTGCGGAGCCGCAGATCACGCCAAGCTTGCCGGTGCCCACGGCCACGGCCATCGCGAAGCGCCCCGGTCGCACGGAGTTCCTGCGCGGCGTTCTCGCCGCAGACGCTCAGGGACGCTGGCAGGTCACCGTCGCCGACGCGCAGAGCGCGGGCATCCTGCGCACGATGAGCGAGGCCAATTGCTTTGTCACGCTGAGCACCGAACGAGGCGACGTCGCGGCGGGCGAACTGGTCGATGTCATCGCGTTCGACGGGCTGGTTTGAGCGCCTGTCATACGCGCACCATCCCGAATCCCGGCGCACCATCCGAATAAGCGAAGCAACGAAGCAACGAAAGATCGCCGACGTCGGCGCTTCGACGACACCGGCACCACACACACCAAAAGCACACGGCAATGACAACGAAAAAACAGATCACGTACATCAGTCCCGGCCAGACGGCCAAAGCGCTGGTGCTGGTCTACCTCACCTTCAGCATTCCCCTGGTTCTGCTCGCCTTTCTGGCGGCGTTCATCCGCTACGGCGAATTGCCGGGGCTCGCGATCATTTCCGCGCTGGTGCTCAACGCCATCGTGGGTTTCGTGCTGCTCTGGATCGCCTGCCATCTTTACAACTGGGTGGCGGTCCGATTCGGCGGCATCGAGATCGCGCTGAGCGACGCGCCAGAAGAAGAGTACTGACGCGTACCCCGCACTTTCGTTCTGGCGGTGACTGACGGCGGACAAACGATCTCCGTCGCGGCGCCGCCTTTCGCTTTTTGGAGCCCCCTTCCCCATGTCCCTGACCCTGCGTGCAGCCACGGCCGACGACGTCGCCGCCATTCACGGCCTGATGCGAGAACTGGCCGTCTTTGAAAAGTTGCTGGATATTTTTGAAGCAACGCCCGAGAGCGTGCATGAAGCCTTGTTCGGAAGCGCCCCGGCGGCCGAGTGTTTGATGGCGGAATGGGAAGGCAAGCCGGTGGGCTACGCGTTGTACTTCCACAATTTCTCGACCTTTCTCGGCCGACGCGGCCTTTATCTGGAAGATGTCTATGTACAGCCGGCGATGCGCGGCCGCGGTGTGGGACAGAAGCTGCTGCGCCGCCTCGCGCGCATCGCCATCGAGCGCAACTGCGCACGCTTCGAATGGACCGTACTCGACTGGAATCAGCCGGCCATCGACTTCTACACGTCGCAGGGCGCGACGGTATTGCCCGACTGGCGCGTGGTGCGCATGACGGGCAATGCGCTGACGCAGTTCGCAAACGCAGAGGACGTTTAAGCGTCCTCGTCGCTCTCCATCTCCACACCGAGCAGTTCGACGGCCTGCTCGCCCGGCAGCGCCTCGACTGCCTTGAGCTGGCGGGCCATCGCGCGCGTTCGCACTTCCGCCTTGTCGATCGAGCGCGTGACCGTCTCCAGTTGCGATTTCGTCTTGGCGAGCACATCGCCGAACTTGGTGAACTCGGTCTTCACCGCACCGAGCACCTGCCAGACTTCGCTGGAGCGGCGCTCGATCGCAAGCGTGCGGAAGCCCATCTGAAGACTGTTGAGCAACGCGGTCAACGTCGTCGGCCCCGCCACCGTCACACGATATTCGCGTTGCAGCAGGTCGGACAGGCCCGGACGGCGCAGCACTTCCGCGTACAGTCCCTCCGTCGGCAGGAAGAGCAAAGCGAAATCAGTGGTGTGCGGCGGCGCGAGGTACTTGTCGGCGATGGTTTTCGCTTCCAGACGGATGCGCGCTTCGAGTGCCTTCGACGCCTCTTCGACTGCGACCGGATCGGCACGCTCCTGCGCATCGAGCAGACGCTCGTAATCCTCGCGTGGGAATTTGGCGTCGATCGGCAGCCAGACCGGCTTGTTGCTGTCGCCGTTCTGCCCCGGCAGCGCGATGGCAAATTCCACGCGTTCGGTGCTGCCCGGGCGCGTCGCCACGTTCTTCGCAAATTGCTCCGGCGTGAGCAACTGTTCGAGCAACGCCTGCAATTGCACTTCCCCCCAGATGCCGCGCGTCTTCACGTTGGTCAGCACGCGCTTGAGGTCACCCACCCCGGCAGCGAGGGTCTGCATCTCGCCCAGTCCGCGATGGACCTGCTCCAGACGATCCGAGACCAGCTTGAACGACTCGCCCAGGCGTTGCTCAAGCGTGGCGTGCAGCTTCTCGTCGACCGTGCGGCGCATCTCTTCGAGCTTCGTCGCATTGTTGACTTCGATGTCCTTGAGTTTCTGTTCGAGCGTGGCGCGCACCTCGGCCAGACGGCGTTCGTTGCCCTCCGCCAACTGCGTGAGCTGCTGATGCTGCGCTTCCCCGAAGCGGCGCAGTGTGGACGCCTGCTCTTCACGCATCAGTTGACCGCTTTGCACCAGACTCTGACGCACCGCCTCGATCTGCGCCGCGTTCGATTCGGTGAGCTTCGCGAGCTGTTGGGCGAAGCCGTCGATCTGATTGTTCTGAACGGTGGCGACACTCGTCATTTGTGCGGCGAGCGTTTGCTGGAACTGCGCCATCTGCGCGCTTTGTTCGCCGCGACCGGCACGCGCCGTCTCGGCGAACTCCTGACGCAGTCCACGCTCGCTGCGATCGGCCGCTTGCAGCAAATCGTCACGAACGCTGGTGAGCGAATCGACGAGCGTGGCACGCAACGACGCGTCGCCGCCGCGTTGCCAGACTTTCACCGCGATCGCGATCATCACCAACAGATTCAGCGCTGCCAGCGCCACCAACACCCTCTCGACCATCGCGTTACGACTCCCGTTGACGCCTTCTTTATGTTGCCGATTTTGCAGTAGAGCGGGCGCGGCTGCCACTCACGCCCGACGTTCCATCGCCTCGCCGACGACCATTTGCGCCCGGCGATCTCACGACTTCCGTGCGGCCGGGTTGAGCAAACACGGCGGCTTGCCCGCCGCCGCACCGAAGCCCAGCGCCGCGATCAGATTGTCGGCGGCCAGACTTGCCATGCCACGGCGTGTCGCAGCGGACGCACTCGCGATATGCGGCGTGAGTACGACGTTCGGCACCTTCAGCAGCTCGGGATGCACTTTCGGCTCGCCCTCGAAGACGTCGAGGCCCGCGGCCGCAATCTGGCGCTTCGCCAGCGCCACCGCCAGTGCCGCGTCGTCGACGATGCCGCCACGCGCGAGATTCACGAGCGTGGCCGTCGGCTTCATGAGCGCGAGTTCATCCGCGCCAATCGTGTGATGCGTCGACGCCGAATACGGCAGCACCAGCATCACGTGATCGGCCGTGCGCAGCAGTGCGTCCTTATCGACATAACCGGCATTGCACGCGGCTTCCGTCGCGGCATCGAGACGCGAGCGATTGTGGTAGACGACCCGCATGTTGAAACCCATCGCCCGGCGTGCAATCGCCTGTCCGATGCGCCCCATGCCAATGATGCCAAGCGTGCTGCCATGCAAGTCGGCACCGAGAAACATGTCGTAAGCCCACTTGTCCCAATGCCCTTCGCGCAGCCAGCGCTCCGATTCCGTGATGCGGCGCGCGGTCGCCATCAACAACGCCCATCCGAAATCGGCCGTGGTCTCATTGAGCACGTCGGGCGTGTTGGTCGCCATCACGCCAGCGGCCGTCATCGCATCGATATCGAAGTTGTTGTAGCCCACGGCCATATTGGCCACCACGCGCAGATTCGGTGCGCCGGCGAGTACCGAGGCATCGATACGTTCGCTCGCCGTCGTGATCGCGCCGACCTTGTCGGCCAGCCGCGCGCGCAGTTCATCGCGTGAAAACACCGTGTCGGCATCGTTGCGCTCGACCTCGAAATACTGCGCCAGACGCTCGATCACGTCGGGGAAAATGGCTCGGGCCACCAGAATCTTCGGTTTCACCAGTTGTCTCGCAAAGATTGGCCGCGTGGCAATGTCGCGGCTCAGAAGAATATCAGGGTCATCAGCACGAACAGCGGCAGCAAAATCGCGCCCGACCACAGCATATAGCCAAAGAAGCTCGGCATGCGAATGCCGCGCTGCTCCGCGATGGCTTTCACCATGAAGTTCGGTGCATTGCCGATGTACGTATTCGCTCCCATGAACACCGCGCCAGCCGAAATGGCCGCGAGTGTCCCGGCGCCGGTCGTCATCAACGTTGCCGCGTCGCCGCCGGCCGTATTGAAGAACACCAGATAAGTCGGCGCGTTGTCGAGGAACGACGACAACAATCCCGTCGCCCAGAAATACATGTCGTTGTCCGGCATCCCGCCCGGCCCCGTCACCAGACGGATCACCCAGCCCAGCGCACCGGCTTCGCCCGCGCGCAAAATGGCCACCACCGGAATGATGGTGAGGAAGATGCCCGCGAACAACTTCGCCACTTCCTTCATCGGCTCCCAGTTGAAACCGTTGCCGTCACGCGCGGTTCGCGGCGTGATCGCGAGCGAAATCAGGGTCACGACGACGAGCCCCGCGTCGCGTGCGAGATTCTGCAAGGCGACCGGCGTGCCGAACACGTCGAACTCCACACCCGGCTTCCAGATACCGCTCATCAGCACCAGCCCCACGGCAGCAGCCAGCAGAATGAAGTTTCGCTTGCCTTCGAGTCGCACCGGCGCGGCGTACGGCGTGGGGTCGAGTTCGTCGATCTGGCGTTCGGTTTTCTGACGGAAGTAATACGCGTCGATCAGGAAGAACAGCACCAGCAGCACGGCGCAGACGAACAGCGTCTCGGGCCAGATGTGTGCTGTCGTCCAGAAGAAATCGACACCTTGCAGGAACCCGAGAAAGAGCGGCGGATCGCCCAGCGGCGTGAGCGAGCCGCCCGCGTTCGCGACGAGGAAGATGAAGAACACGACCACATGGACGTTGTGTTTGCGATTGTCGTTCGCGCGAATGAGCGGACGAATCAGCAACATGGCCGCGCCGGTCGTGCCCATGATGCTCGCGAGCACCGTGCCGAGCGCCAGCAGACCGGTATTGAGCCATGGCCCGCCTCGCAGGTTGCCATGCACGCAAATTCCCCCTGCCGTCGTGAACAGCGCGGTGAGCAGGACCACGAACGGAATGTATTCGGCGACGACGGCATGGACTGCGCCGTACCACGCCGCCCCCACGCCGAAGGCCGCTGCGAACGGCAGCAAAAACGCCGCGCCCCAGAACGCGGCGATCTTGCCGAAGTGGTGGTGCCAGAACGCGGGCGCCAGCAACGGCCCGAGCGCAATCGAGAGCAACAGCCCGGCAAACGGCACGCCCCACCAGGCGGCGAGTTGTGCGCCGTCCGGTCCGGCAGCAAATGCCGCAGGGCTTGCCAATGCCAGTCCCGCCGCAGCCAATGCTCCCCAAATCCCCTTATGCATTGTTTCTGGTTCCTAGTGATGGATGGACGACTACGTATGAGTCGTCCTCAGCGCCGGAGTGCCCTCAGCGGCATTAGCTTGGGATATATCCCAAAACAAGGTGATGTATCCCCCGAAACGGCCAATGTCGCCGACATCCGGTCGTTTCCCGCAAGACATGCGGCCCGCCATCGTGAAGCGACACGGGCGGATGAGCGTCAGGGTCGATTCGTCGCCCCCCGCTTACGCAGCGACGCGACGACGCAGCGCGACTCAGGCGCCGTCGACAATGATGAGATGGACGCGATACGGGCCGTGCGCCCCCAATACCAGCGTCTGTTCGATATCGGCGGTACGCGACGGTCCCGCAATGAAATTGGTCGCACGCGACAACTGTCCACGCTCGCTGCGCATCAGGGCAAACCCGTCCTCGTGCCCCGCGACGACGCGCGACGCAGGCACGACTGCGATATGCGTCTCGGGCAGCAAGGTGGCCGACGCAAAGGTGTCCGGGCCCGATATCATCATCAGTGCCCCGGTCTCCGCAATCGCGCAGAAGCAGCCCGTGATACCGACGAGATCGTCGCCGTGCGGCTTGCGGAATTCCACCTGACACCCCGCGCCTGCCCAGTCGAGTTCGCGCAGCGTTGGCCATGCCACGGCCCGCGCGGTGAGGCCATTGGCCTGCAAATACGTTGCCGCAGCCGCCGGCACGTCGCCGATTGCCGGCACCCGGGTGATGGTCGTCGAGAGCGCTTCGGCTTTCGCAATGAACGTGGCGATCAGGTCTGCACTCATGGCCGGACGCGGTCCTTGCGGATGCCGCGCCAGATAGTCCTCGGCCGCTGCCTGCTCGTTCGCACGTGCGACATCGGGCCGATGCTGAGCGTTGCGAATGCGGGCAAAGATGCGATTGCGGGCGTCGGAGGTGTCCATGAGCTGTCCTGTGAAGCCAACGCGCCGGTCTGCGGCCGGCGTCGTCATGTGTCGTCTCTCGAGGCCGCCGGCGCACAGTCCGGCGGGCGATGCGCAATTATAGCGGCTGGCCCCGGGCGCGCACCGGGCGTTCGCGCACTATCGGAATCGTCCGCCCTCGCGCCCGGACACCACCGCAACGAACTTGCCCCTCAACCGGCTTTGGCGGGCTCGGGTGCAATGTCGAAGACCTGACGCAGGTAGGTCAGGTAGGCGTCGTCGTCGCACATGTTCTTGCCCGGCGAATCCGACAGCTTCGCGACCGGCTGTCCGTTGCAACGCACCATCTTGATGACGATCTGCAGGGGCTGGTAACCGAGGTCGTTGGTCAGGTTCGTCCCCACCCCGAAGGCCAGCTTGCAGCGATCGCGGAAGCGCTCGAACAGTTGCAGCACTTTCGGAATATCCAGTCCGTCGGAAAAAATCATGGTCTTCGTATGCGCATCGACACGGTTTTGCGCGTAATGCTCCAGCAGACGCTCGCCCCAGGCGAACGGATCGCCGGAATCGTGGCGCGCCCCGTCGAACAGCTTGCAGAAGTACATGTCGAAGTCGCGCAGGAAGGCGGACATGCCGTAGACGTCGGAAAGCGCGATGCCGAGGTCGCCGCGATACTCCTTCGCCCACGTCTCGAAACCGAAGATCTGGGAATCGCGCAGACGCGGACCCAGCGCCTGACACGCCTGAAGATACTCGTGCGCCATCGTGCCGAGCGGGGTCAGGCCGAGCTTCGCCGCGTAGTACACGTTGCTCGTGCCCGCGAACTGCTCGCCGAGTTCGTCACGCAAGGTGTGAATGACTTCCTCGTGCCACTCCTTCGAGAAGCGGCGGCGCGTACCGTAATCCGCGATTTTGCAATCGCGGTAATCGACACGCTCGGCCAGCATGCAGATCTTGTCCTTGAGACGCTGACGGCCTTCCTCGTATGCGGGTGTGAGTTGCGTATTGCGGAAATACACTTCGTTCACAATGGCGAGCACGGGGATCTCGAACAGAATCGTGTGAAGCCACGGCCCGCGAATCGTAATGTCGATCTCGCCGTTGCCTTTGGGCGAAGGCTGCACGGTGATGTACTTCTCGTTCAGATGGAACAGGTCGAGAAAGTCGATGAAATCGCTCTTGATAAAGCGCATCGCGCCGAGGTAGTGCAGTTCCGACTCGGTGAATCGCAGCCCGCACAGCAGACGGATTTCGTCGCGGATCTCGTCGACGTAAGGCGTGAGGTCGACGCCTTCGGTCCGGCATTTGAAGCGGTATTCGACCTGTGCGGCGGGGAAATGATGCAGGACGACCTGCATCATCGTGAACTTGTAGAGATCGGTATCGAGCAGCGACGTGATGATCATGACGACAGGCTCCGCGAGGAGCACTCACGAGAAGGCATCGAACGCGGCGGCACGTGCATTCGCACTTTTGCCGGACAGCGCACAGGAACATCGAACATCGTACCGCAAAGCGGTGTCAGTCATGACATGACGGGCGAATTGGCGCCCCCCTATTCCGCGCTGTTCCGCCCTCTTTTACCCTATTCCTTTCCCGGTTCGCGACTCGGCTCACGACTCGGCCCGCACCGCGGTCCGCATCTCGGTTCGCGGCACGGGGCCAGCCCCGCCGATGCGGCGCGTCGCCCCCTCCCCACACCGCTCGCAACGCCGTTCGGCTCTCGCACCTGCGGCGGCGGGCTGCGTTACAATACGCGTTTTAACGGCCGCTCGAAGCCGTTTCGCGCCCTACTCTGGAGTTGTTGGCATGACGCACGTTGTCACTGAAAGCTGCATCAAATGTAAATTCACCGACTGTGTGGACGTTTGCCCCGTGGACTGCTTCCGCGAAGGCCCGAACTTCCTGTCCATCGATCCGGACGAGTGCATCGATTGCGCCGTGTGCGTGGCCGAATGCCCGGTGAATGCCATTTATGCCGAAGAGGACGTGCCGGGCGACCAGCAGGAATTCATCGCATTGAACGCCGAACTCTCGCTGAACTGGCCGAGCATTACCAAGACGAAGCCGCAGTTGCCGGATGCCGACGACTGGAAGGACGTCAAGGAAAAGCTCCATCTGCTCGAGCGCTGAACCGCGAGCGCGACGCTGGCGGCTTTGCCACTGCGAACGCAGAAAAAATGCGTTCCGAGTGTTGACAGTGTGTAAAAGCCGCCTCTATAATCGCTTTCTCTTTTGATCCCCGATAGCTCAGTCGGTAGAGCGCCGGACTGTTAATCCGTAGGTCCCTGGTTCGAGCCCAGGTCGGGGAGCCAAGAATACCGAAGCGATGGCCTCGCTCACGCGAGGCCTTTGTTTTAGTCGATGCGTCGTGTCAGCGGCGCACGACTGCCAAGTTTGATCCTCGATAGCTCAGTCGGTAGAGCGCCGGACTGTTAATCCGTAGGTCCCTGGTTCGAGCCCAGGTCGAGGAGCCAAAAACACAAGAAAGCCCGTCTTAGACGGGCTTTTTTGTTTTCGTCTCCCGCGGCCACGCATACGCGTGCCCCAACGAAAACGGGGTGCCTTCCCGGCACCCCGCACTCTCACTTCAAATACCGCCGAAATCCTTTACCGCGAACTGCCCTCGCTTACTCGCTGGCAGGCGCACCGATGACGACCGACGGGCTCGCCGACGTCTTCGCGCTATTGCTGTTTTCGGACTCGATCCAGCGACGGCGCATCGGGGCGAGCACGAACTTCGCGCCAACGGCCGCCACGATGCTGATGCTCGCAGCTGCGATGAACACACGGTCCCAATGACCGCCGATCGCCAGCACCGAAGCCAGCGGCACCAGCAATGCAGCCGTGCCCTTGGCGGTGTAAAGCGTACCCGCGTTGGACGCCGCGTTCTTGCTACCGAACGTGTCCGCACACAGCGCCGGGAAGATCGAGAAGATTTCGCCCCAGCACAGGAAGGTCATCGCGGCGAAGAACACGAACATGTACGGGTTCTGACCGAAGTGCATCAGGCCGAGCATCGCCACCCCTTCCCCCAGGAAGATGATGAACATGGCGCTCTCCCGCCCGATCTTGTCCGAGACGAAACCGCACAGCGGGCGCGTAAAGCCGTTGCACAGGTTGTCGATCGACAGCGTCATCGTCAGCAGCGGCAGCGTGGCGCCGAACAGCGTCATGGGCATCGAGGCAATGCCGTAGTCCTTCGCGATCGGACCGATCTGTGCCGTTGCCATGAGACCGCCAGCGGCCACCGCAACGAAGCAGATGTAGATCACCCAGAACACGGGCGTGCGAATCATCTGGCCCGACGTATAGTCCTGCTTGGTCGCCAGGTTGCGACGCGACACCGTCGCCCCCTTCGGGGCACGCGGCTTGACCAGCAGCAGCGCGAGCAGAAAGATCGCCACGCCCTGCACGATGCCGAAGTTGAAGAACGCGGCTTCGTAACCCGACGAGCGGATCATGTTCGCAATCGGAATTACCGTGATGGCCGCACCGGCACCGAAGCCCGCAGCCGTCAGACCGGCGGCCAGACCGCGCTTGTCCGGAAACCACTTCAGTGCGTTACCTACGCAGGTGCCGTACACGCAGCCGGCACCGATCCCCGCGATGACCGCCGCCGCGTACAGCACGCTCAGCGATTCGGCATAGGAGTACATGATCCACGACAGGCCCACGCAAACTGCGCCGCCCGCGACCACGGGGCGCGGCCCGAAGCGATCCACCAGCCAGCCCTCGATCGGGACCAGCCACGTTTCCACGACGATGAAGATCGAGAATGCCACCTGAATGGCGGCAACACCCCAATGGTGTTTGGCCTCCATCGGTTCGACGAACAACGTCCACGAATACTGCAAATTGGCCACCAGGCCCATACAGATGATGCCGATCACCAGTTGTGACCAGCGCCCTCCCAGAAAAGAGGTCTTCTCCTCCGGTTGCGCAGCTGCTTGCATGACTTGCCTCCTGTTCCTGTCAGACGATTGACGACGGCCCGCGATTCGTTGTGCGGTGCCCGCCGTCATCGCGTGCGCCGCGCGCCCCAAGGGGGACTCGCGCAGACGGCACGCCTCCTGGCGTTGCGTGCGGCTCATGCGTGGCCGCTTGATCGCGGAGCACTGCCTGGCGGCAGGCTCGCAGGGCTTATGCCCCGGCTGACTGACTCTCGGAAGTGTCAAAGGACACTCCCGGCCCCCGCTTCGGCGCGGCGACGCAGACTTTTCAGGGTCCGCGCCGGCAAGTTGCCGGCTGCCGAAGGGTGACTGGTTATACAAATTCGAGTGAGGACCGGCCTGCGCTGTCGGCGTATCACGATGGACCGCACGGATCGCATCGCAAGCCTGGTCCCATCACTCAGGCGGGCGCGCCTCGCGGACGCGTGATCGCCAGATCGCCTGCCCACGGTTGGCGGCAGGGAGATGAGGAACGCCCCAGCGCACGAACGACCTCCGTGGACACTGACGGCGGATAGGACAGGGCAGCCGGTGCGCGACAAACGTCGCACGAAGACTGCCCGAAAGAAAATGCGTGCTTACCCAACTGATGTCTCCGATGAAATGCCATGCCGGTCCGGCCCACCCATCCGTTCCCGGCAATTTCACGGAAACTTCGGGGCCGTCTCGACACTTGAATTTGATATACAAGATTCAATATATCGAATTAAGTATTTTTTATGGTTCCAAAATTAGACGATGGCCGAACCACTGTCAACCCGATTGCGCCCGCATACGGGCCGGTAATGACCGGCCTCCGTCAGCCGCCGGCGCCTCGCTGGTAAGCGCTCGGTAACCGGCAAACCACGGTAAACCGCGCCGTTGCCGGGTATGGCGGCATGCGCAGACAGGCATGCCGCCCCCGGGCGACGCATGTCGCCGGAGGCAGAGGTCAGGGAAAACGATGAGAGTTTGACGGGTCCGGCCAATCGTTCGGCCAAGGCTTCGTTGGGAAACGAAGCCCCTCCGGCATCGGAGTCAGACAGTCTTTTGGGGACTTTCGGCGCGCGGATCGACCGGGTCGCCGGAATTGTTGCGGATGAAGGCCAGATGCTCGCGCAGCGACCGTTGCGCGCTGGCGGTGTCGTGCGACGCCACGGCATTGAAAATGCGGCGATGCTGATCGACCAGTTCCGCCAGATCGGCGCCATGGCCGACGATCGCTCGGTAGTTATCGACGACCGAGCCGCGCAGCAGCTCGAAGATCGCATGCATGAGATGCACGAGCACCAGATTGTGCGTGGCCTCGGCCAGGGCCAGATGAAAGTGCGCATCCAGTTCGGGCACACGGGTGAGCAACGACTGCCCGCGCGCGTCGCCCTCGCCGTCCAGCCCGTCACGCCCTGCCGCATAGGCCGCTTCCAACGCTTCGAGCGCCTGTCCCAGACGTGCAATGTCCTCGGGCGTGGCGCGCTGCGCGGCCAGTTCCACGGCCTTCGCTTCGAGCACTTCGCGCATTTCCAGCACGTCGTCGACGGTCTTGCTGTGACGCGACATCAATTGAGACAACGGCTCGGCAAGCAGCGGCTGACTCGCGTTGGCGACAAGATAGCCACCACCGGCGCGCCCGACGATCAGGCCGCGCGACTCCAGTCGCAACAGCGCCTCACGCAGCGACGGACGCGACACCCCCATCTGCTGCGCCAGATCGCGCTCCGACGGCAGCGCCGAGCCGGGCGCCAGCCGGCCTTCGACGACCATCGTTTCCAGTTGCTCGTAGACCATGTCGGACAGGCGCAGGCGCGGCGGCGGCGTGACCGGCGCAAAGCTGGCGACGGTGCCCGCCGGCCCAGTGGCGCCGGCGGAATCACTGACATTGGCCGATTCGCTGGCGAAGCGGGAAGAAAGAGAAGACATAGGCAGAGACGACTCGTTGGACGGCATGTCGGCTTCGGTTCTCGACAGAAATCACAGACGCCACGATACAGGATGCGGCATCGCTCAGGGCGCGCATGCCGCGCGTGCGCGGGTATGACTGGAGAATCCGATTCATTTAAGGGTTAACCCTCTAGTCGGAATCGGTTCATTCCCTTTACGATGACGTCATCCGACAACTGGTCGACCAGTCTACCAGTAGACCAGATCGACTCACCGTCATTACACGCCAACGATCGTCCGAGAGCAAGCCGATGGGATCGAATGTGTCGCCCGCTGCCGATACGCTGCGCACTCAATCGCAGCGTACCCAGCCAATCAATTCGCTGACGTCGCCGTCATCGCCACTTTCATCGCCGCCACCGTTGCCGCCTACTTTGCCGTTAGCCTCGCCCCCCGCCGATGAGCCCGTGTTCGACACGTTGAGCGCAGCCACGCGCGCCGCCCGCCTTGACGCCTTGCGCGCGGCAGTGCCCGACGCTCAATGGCTCACCGAACGGGAGCAGATCACGCCGTACGAGTGCGACGGTCTGGCCGCGTACCGTAAACTGCCGCTGGCCGTGGTGCTGCCGGCCGACGAAGATCAGGTGTGCCGCATTCTGCGGGCGTGCCACGCGCATGGCGTTCCAGTCGTGCCGCGCGGTGCAGGCACCGGACTGTCGGGCGGCGCAATGCCGATCACCGACGGCATCGTGCTCTCGCTGGCGAAATTCAAACGCATTCTGGAAGTCGACGCCTACGCCCGCACGGCCACCGTGCAGCCGGGTGTGCGCAACCTTGCCGTGTCCGAAGCCGCCGCACCTTACGGCCTCTATTACGCTCCCGATCCGTCATCGCAAATCGCCTGCACCATCGGCGGCAACGTCTCGGAGAATTCCGGCGGCGTGCATTGCCTGAAGTACGGTCTCACCGTTCATAACGTGTTGCGCGTGCGCGCCGTGACGATGGACGGCGAGATCGTCGAGTTCGGCTCCCACGCGCTGGATTCGCCGGGTCTCGACCTGCTGTCCGTGTTCATCGGCAGTGAGGGAATGTTCTGTGTCGTCACGGAAGTTACCGTGAAGCTCGTGCCGAAACCGCAGGTCCAGCAAGTCATCATGGCGAGCTTCGACGACGTGGAAGCCGGCGGTAACGCGGTTGCCGCGATCATCGCTGCGGGCATCATTCCGGCCGGGCTGGAAATGATGGACAAACCGGCGACTCAGGCCGTGGAAGAGTTCGTACATGCAGGTTACGACCTCAACGCCGCCGCCATCCTGCTGTGCGAATCGGATGGCACACCGGAAGAAATCGCCGAGGAAATCGCACGCGTCTCGGCGGTGCTGCGAGCGTCGGGCGCCACACGCATTCAGGTCTCCGCCTCGGAAGCCGAACGCCTGCGATTCTGGTCCGGACGCAAGAACGCCTTCCCCGCCGCCGGGCGCATCTCGCCCGATTACTACTGCATGGACGGCACCATCCCGCGCCGGACCATCGGTACGCTACTCAAGCGTATCGAAGCCATGGAAGTGCAATACGGCCTGCGCTGCATCAACGTCTTCCACGCGGGCGACGGCAATATGCATCCGCTGATTCTGTTCAACGGCAACGATCAGGACGAGTGGCATCGCGCCGAAGCGTTTGGGAGCGACATTCTCGAAGCCTGCGTGGAGCTGGGTGGAACGGTGACGGGCGAGCATGGTGTCGGCATCGAGAAAATCAACTCGATGTGCGTCCAGTTCTCGCCGCAAGAGCGCGATGCGTTCTTTGCCGTGAAGCGCGCCTTCGATCCCGCCGGATTGCTCAACGCCGACAAGGCCATTCCCACGCGCGCGCGTTGCGCCGAATACGGCAAGATGCACGTGCGCGGCGGGCTGCTGCCCCACCCCGATTTGCCGAGGTTCTGATGTCGCACGTCCCTCCAATCACGACCGAGACTCTACAGACGAGCGCCGCCGCCCAGACGCTTGCCGCGATACGCGAACGCGTACTCGCCGCCACGGCCGGCGGCACGCCGCTCGATATTCAGGGCGGCAATACGAAGCGCTGGTACGGCGAGACGCCCAGCGGCGAACCGCTCGACATGCGCGCGTATCGCGGCATCGTGTCGTACGACCCTGCCGAACTCGTGATCACCGCGCGCGCCGGCACGCCGCTCGCCGAGATCGAGGCGGCGCTCGCCGAGCGTGGACAGATGCTTCCATTCGAGCCACCGCACTTCGGTCCCGGCGCCACGCTCGGCGGCTGCATCGCCGCGGGACTTGCCGGTCCCCGACGTCCGCATGTCGGCGCGCCGCGCGACTTCGTACTCGGCGCCGTCGTCATGAACGGTCAGGGACAAGTGCTGCATTTTGGTGGACAGGTGATGAAGAACGTCGCGGGTTACGACGTCTCGCGTGTGCTTGCCGGTGCCCTCGGCACGCTGGGCGTGCTGCTCGAACTCTCGATCAAGGTATTGCCCTGCCCGGTCGCCGAAGCCACGCTGCGCTTCGCGTTGCCGCAGGCGCAGGCCATCGGGCAACTCAATCGCTGGGGCGGCCAGCCGCTCCCGCTCATGGGCTCGGCCTGGCACGACGGCGTATTGAGCGTGCGTCTCGGCGGGGCGGCGGCAGCCATCGACGCCGCGCGAGCGACGATGGGCGGCCATCAGGTCGACGCCATCGAAGCACTCGGTTTCTGGGAATCGCTGCGCGAGCAGACCCACCCATTCTTCGCCACGGCCCCCGTGCAGGGCGACGGCCAGCCGCTGTGGCGTCTTTCGGTGCCGCCGACCACGCCGCCGCTCGCGCATGGCGATGAACACCTGATCGAATGGGGCGGCGCGCAGCGCTGGTGGATCACCCCGCGCCCGGCCGCCGAAATTCGCGCAATCGCCGCAGCGGCCGGCGGGCATGCTACGCTGTTTCGCCACGGCAACAAGTCGGCGGGCGCGGCGAGCGTCTTCACACCGCAACCGGCGGCACTGCAAGCGATCGGCGAGCGTCTGCAACAGGCGTTCGACCCGAGCCGCATCTTCAACCGTCATCGGTTGTACCGGTAAATCGCTAATTCAGAACGATGCAAACCAACCTCGCAGAATTCCTCCGTCAGACACCGGACGGTGACGAAGCCGAAGCCATTCTCCGCAAATGCGTGCATTGCGGATTCTGTACCGCGACCTGTCCCACCTATCAGCTGCTGGGCGACGAACTCGACGGCCCTCGCGGCCGCATCTACCTCATCAAGCAGATGGTCGAGGGCCAGCATGTGACGCGCGAAACGCAGCGCCATCTGGACCGCTGCCTGACCTGCCGCAGTTGTGAATCGACCTGTCCGTCGGGGGTTCAGTACGGGCGTCTGGCCGACATCGGCCGTCGTCACATCGACGCCAGGGTGGGCCGCCCCGCCGGGGAGCGCGCCCTGCGCTGGACGCTCGCCCGTGTGCTGCCCAACCGTACGCTGTTCTCACCCGCGCTGCGCCTCGGCCAGCAGTTCCGCGGGTTGCTGCCGCGTTCGCTGCGGGAGAAGGTGCCGCACCGTCAACGTTCGGGCACCTGGCCGCACGCGAAGCACGCGCGTCGCATGCTCATGCTCGAAGGCTGTGTGCAACCGGCCATGCTGCCGAACGTCAACAAGGCCACCGCCCGTGTGCTCGACGCCCTCGGCATCGAGACGGTACGCCCCGCTTCGGCCGGATGTTGTGGCGCGATTCGTCTGCATCTGAACTACCACGACGACGGCCTGGACGATATTCGCCGCAACATCGACGCCTGGTGGCCCGAGATCGAAGCCGGTGCGCAGGCCATCGTCATCAACGCCTCCGGCTGCGGCGCGACGGTCAAGGAGTATGGCCATCTGCTGCGCCACGACGCGCAATACGCGGGTAAGGCGCAACGCGTCTCCGAACTCGCACGCGACTTGTCGGAAGTGCTGCTCGACAATCTCGACGCGCTGCAAAAGCGCGTGCCCCAGCGCCTGACGGGTAAAACCGGCAAGATCGCCTATCACCCGCCGTGCACGCTGCTACATGGCCAGCAACTCAAGGGCGTGGTGGAAAAGGTGCTCGCCGGTGTTGGCGTTACCGTCGTGCTGCCGCAGGACAGCCATATCTGCTGCGGCTCGGCCGGCACATACTCCGTCACGCAGCCGGACCTGTCCCACCAACTGCGCGACGCCAAGTGGAAGGCGCTCGACGCGCTCGATCCCGAACTCGTCGTCTCGGCCAACGTCGGCTGCATCTGCCATTTACAGGCGACGGCCAAGGGCGAACACGCCCGCGATCACGCGCCGGTGCAGCACTGGATCGAACTTCTGGACCGGTTGATCGCAACCGCCTGAGCCGTGGCGTCCGGGCGCGCCCCTCGCGCCCCCATCACCCTTCATCCCCCTCTCGCGGCGACTCTCCTCGCCGCACCTGATTGATTGTCCCGGCAACCGGGACAATCAATCCCTTCGCCGCTCGTTTATCTGCACGATCCCGCTCCCTAGAATCTGGACTGAGCCGGTCAACCGCGTCAGCTGTGGCCGGCGGTCGTCAAGTCCTTTCATCCGATACCCTCGCCGGAGCCTGTCATGATCGATACCAAAACCGCCCCGTACGCTGCACTATTGCTGCGCGTCTCGCTGGGTATCCTGTTCCTCGCCCACCTCTCGCTCAAGGTGTTCGTCTTCACCGTCCCCGGTTTCGTTGGGTTCATGGGGTCGCTTGGTCTGCCGCCGGTCCTCGCCTATGTCACGATGGCGCTGGAACTCGTCGGTGGCCTGATGCTCCTCGCCGGCTTTTACGCCCGCTGGGCGGCCTTGCCGCTCGCGGCACTGATGCTCGGCACCATCGTCTCGGTGCACGGCCACAATGGATGGATGTTCGCCAACAAGGGCGGCGGCTGGGAGTTTCCGGCGTTCTGGCTGGTGGCGTTGCTGGTCGTCGCGCTGCTTGGCGACGGTGCGTTCGCACTTCGCCGCACGCGCACTGCCTGATGGCCCCTATCTCCGGTTCGGAAGCCGGTTCGGAATCGTGACGTTTGTCGTTTAGCGTAGTTTTGCAGGAGTCATTGCCATGTCTGCCCTTCCCACCCTCTTCGTCTCCCACGGTTCGCCGCTGCTCGCGGTCGAGCCCGGCCGCACCGGCCCGTTGCTGACGGCGCTGGGGCGTGCGGTGCCGCGTCCGCGGGAAATCCTCGTGATTTCGCCGCATTGGTCAACGCCCGCACCGCGCGTGGGCAGTCTTGCGCAGCAACGCACGATCCACGATTTCGGGAGCTTCCCGCGTGAACTCTACGCCCTGGGGTATCCGGCGCCGGGCGCCCCGGCCCTTGCCGCGCGCACGGCGCAGCTTTTGCGCGACGCCGGGCTGCCGGCCGTCACCGACGACCAGTGGGGCCTCGATCACGGCGCATGGGTACCGCTCAGCTACCTGTACCCGGACGCCGATATTCCGGTCACGCAGTTGTCGCTGCAACGTCATATGCGGCCGGAATATCAGTACCGGCTTGGGCAGACGCTCGCTCAACTCGCTAATGAAGACGTGCTGATCGTGGCCTCCGGCAGCTTCACGCACAATCTGCACGAAGTATTTCGCGCCCCGTCGGAAGACCGTGCCGAGGCCCCTTACCTGGCCGAGTTCGTCGCATGGTTCACGGAGCATCTGGCGAAGATGGATCTGGACGCGCTGTTCGACTACCGCGCCCGCGCGCCGCACGCCGAGCGCGCGCACCCCACCGATGAGCATCTGCTGCCGATCTACGTCGCGATGGGCGCCGCGGACAACGCGCTCAGTCAGACGCACTTCGACACCGGCTCGACTTACGGGGCGCTGCGCATGGACGCCTTCGCGTTCGGCAGCGCCGCCCCGTCGCTCGCCCATGTGAGCCGACTGGCACAATAGCGGCATCGAGATTCGGGGCGGCCCGGATGCCCGCGCCCGGACATCCCGCCTTGTCGCGTCATCCAGAGGAGCCTCGCCCCCGCATGAACAAACTTCGCGAGATCGAATGTTTCATCGCCGTGGTCGAGTCGGGCAGCTTCGTCAAAGCGGCCGACTCGCTCGGCATCTCGAAGACCGCCGTCTCGCGCTACGTGGCCGATCTCGAAGCGCGCCTGGGAACGCGGCTGCTGCAACGCACGACACGCCGCCTCTCGCTCACCGAACCCGGCCAACGCTACGTCGAGCGCTGCCGCCAGATTCTGGCGGAACTGGACGAAGCCGACGCCATGGCCGGCGAACAGGACGGCGAGCCGACCGGCCCATTGCGTATCAACGCACCGCATACGTTCGGCGTGCTGCATCTCGCGCCACTCTGGCCAGCGTTTCTCGCGCAGTATCCGCAAGTCCTGCTCGACATCACGCTAAGCGACCGGCTCGTCGATATCGTCGACGAAGGTTACGATCTGGCAATTCGCATCTCGCGCCTGCCGGACTCGTCTCTCGTGCATCGCCGGCTGGCGGGCACGCGTCTGGTGTTGTGCGCATCGCCCGGCTATCTTGCGCAGCACGGCACCCCCAAACATCCGAGCGAACTCACGCAGCACGAAACGGTCGGCTACAGTTATTTCCTGCATCGCCGCGAATGGCATTTCGACGGCCCTGACGGCCCCGTGTCCGTGCAGACGCACGCACGACTGATCGCCGACAATGGCGATACCTGTGTTGCCGCCGCCGTGGCGGGCAGCGGCATCATCCTGCAACCGGCATTTCTCGTTCAGGATGCACTGCGCGACGGCCGGCTCGTCGAGTTTCTGTCCGAGTACACGCAAGGCGAGCGCGGCATCTATGTCGTCTATCCGTCACGCAAGTACCTGAGCGCCAAGGTGCGCGCGATGATCGACTTTCTCGTCGAAGCGTTCGCAATGCCCGGCTGGCATGTGCTTGAACGCAAGTGAGGGCCCGTAAATCGCGCAAGTGGCGCCACCCCCTTCGTGGCAAGGCCGGCCAAGGTATCCCGGCGCGCGCGAAACGTGCCTGCATCCGCCGCGAAAGCCCCCTGAACCGGTAGTGAACGGTCGATAAAACACCGGAATGCCACGGATATTTATTGGCGACGGTATTTGTCACTTATACTGATGGGCCTGTCGTCCCATTACCTTTATTTTGGAAAACTTCTTACTCATCGTCGCTGCGATCCTGCTGGTGTTGCTCAACGGCTTCTTCGTGGCGGCGGAATTCGGCCTCGTCAAACTGCGCCAGACGCGCGTTCATGTCATTGCCCGCCAACGGGGTTGGCGCGGCCGTATCCTGGCCAAGGTTCACAGCCAGCTCGACACTTACCTCTCCGCCTGCCAGCTCGGCATCACGCTCGCCTCGCTGGGCCTCGGCTGGATCGGTGAGCCCGCCTTCGCGCGCATTCTCACGCCGCTGTTCGAACTCGCCGGTGTGAGCTCCCCCGAGTTGATTCACGCGCTGGCGTTCTTCATCGCGTTCTTCACGATTTCGTATCTGCATATTGTCGTGGGCGAACTCGCCCCGAAGTCGATGGCGCTGCGCATGCCCGAAGCGATTTCGGTGTGGACGGCCGCACCGTTGTACGGTTTTTACTGGCTGATGTATCCGGCGATCTGGATTCTCAACCACAGTGCCAACCGCCTGCTGCGCTGGACGGGACTCGATCCGTCGCACGGCACCGACGCTCGCTATTCGGCCGACGAAATCAAGCTGATCGTGCGTCGGGGCGCGTCGAGCGAAAAGCTCTCGCGCGACGACTGGAACGTAGTGGCCTACGCCATCGACTTCAGCGATCTGACCGTGTCCGACCTGATGCGTCCGATGAGCGAAGTCGCGGCGTTCCGCCGTAGCGCCACGTTCGCGCAGAACATGGACACGGCGTACCGTCATCGCTACAGCCGCTACCCCTTCTTCGACACCGACGGCGAAACCGTGCTCGGCGTGGTCCACCTGAAGGATCTGTTCCTCGCGGAGCACCACGGCCAGTCCATCGAAGACCTGGGCGCCATGGCGCGCCCCGTCGAGCGCGTGAAGCCCGATATGCCCGCGCGTGAACTGTTCAGCCGTTTCCGTCGCGGCGCGCCGCACTTTGCCATCGTGGGATGGCCCGACCAGAAGCCTATCGGCTTCCTCACGCTGGACAACCTGCTCTCGGCGCTCGTCGGCAAGATCCGCGACGAATTCCGTCAGACGGAAGACGACTGGACGCGCATGGAGGACGGCACCCTGATCGGGCGCGGCAGTCTGCCGATCCTGACGCTGGAGCGTGCGCTGGGCCTCGAAATTCCGAGCGAGCACGCCGAATCGGTGGGCGGACTCATTATGAACGCCCTCGGGTATCTGCCGCGCGAGGGCCAAAAGGTCGACTTCGACGGCTTCTCGGTGGTCGTCAAGAAGATGCAGGGTCCGCGTATCGTACTCGTGCGTATCTACCCCGACGGCGTGCGCGAGGCCCGTGGCGAGCCGCCCGATGTGGCGGTGCAGCAACGCGAGCCGTAATCCCCGATTGATATCCGTCGTGTTGGCTTGTCAGAATACGCACTATGCGTGACCTCGCCCGATAGAGGCAAGACAAGGTCACGTGGGGGAGTGCGGGGCAAGGCAACACAAGAGTTCGTCAGAACAAAGCCGAGGCGATGGTGGACGACACGGGGAAGTTGTCTCTCGATGCGCTGATCAGCACCTGCTACGACGGGGTGCTCGACGAAGCGCGCTGGGATCAGGCGCTGCGCGATTTCAATCAGTGGGCCGGCGGCATGGGCTTCCATTCGGTGACGTGGGATCGCGCGCGTCACTGCGCCACGCGCGACTCGCATTCGCTGAACGCCTCGCCCGATCTCATTCGCGAGTTCGTCGAAAAGCTCGCGCCGACGGATCCGCGCGTGGCGCTCATGCTGCGTCAGCCGGTCGGCCACGCCATGCGGTGCCACCACCATCTGAGCGACCGCTACGTCGCCCGTAGCGAACTCTTCAACGAATTCCTCATTCCCAACGGCGTTCGCTACACCTACGGCCTGCATCTCGACGGCGCCGACGGCACCAGCGAATTGCTGGCGATTCTGCGCAGTCCCGATCACGCCCCCTTCGAAGACGCCGACAACGCCCCCGAGCTGGAAATGCTGACAAGGCACATTGCGCGTGCGGCGCGTCTGCGCGCGGGCACGCGCCATCTGCAAGCGCAGGCGGCGATGGGCATGTCGGTGCTCGATCATCTCGAGATGGCCATCGTCGTGACGGACGAGACGAGCCATGCGCACTATCTGAATGTCGCCGCCCACCAGATACTCGGCTCGACACGCAGCATCGGCATTCGTGGCGGAAAGCTCTCCGCGCTGCTGCCGAGCGACGATCAGGCGATGCGACGCCTGATCGTGAATGCAACGGCCGCAATGCCCGTCGCCGGAAGTTATCGTCTGCACAGTGACAATCAGCGCCATTGGGTCGTGACCGTGCTGCCGTTGCGCGAATCTCACGCTTGCGCCGCCCCCTGGCAGCGGCCCATGGCAATGCTGACGATCGGCGAACTCGACCGGCGGGTCGCGCTCGGACCGTACACGCTGAAAGTGCTGTTCGGGCTGTCGCCGGCGGAAGCCCGTCTCGCGCAGGCGCTGGCCGAAGGCCGCGAGCTGGCCCAATACGCGCAGGACGCCAATGTCGCCACCAACACCGCGCGCACACAGTTGCGTCACATCTTCGACAAGACAGGATGCCGCCGGCAGACCGATCTGCTGCGTTTGCTGCACGCGATACCGGCCTTGCGGATTCACGCGCCGGGGTGATCGCCGCGCCGCCAATGCAAGAAGGGCGGCCGAACAGCCGCCCTCAGGTGATCGACTCGATTCGCCGGCTTACCCGCGAGCGAATGCCTTGCGATTGAGTTCGAGCTGCGTGATGAGCTTTTGCAGACGCGATTCGGCGGCGCGCGACAGCGCGATGAAGCGGCATCCGATGTGATACTCGATGTCCTTCGCGAGCGGCACGGCGCGCACGGCGCAGACTTCCAGATCGACCTGCACGGTGCCGTAGTCGCGCAACTCCATGTCGACCTGCATGAGCATCGAGCCCTTCGGAATGTCGGCGGCCGCCGCGGCCTTCGTGCGCAGACCGACGCCACCGAGCGAGAGGTCGAACACCGCCAGCCGCATCGGCGTGTCGTCCGGGAATTTGACGGTGCACTGATACGGATCGAGGATCGGCGTCTTCACCCGGAAATAGTCGCGTCGTTGCAGGCGAACGAGCGTTTCCGGATACGACGAATAGAACGCCGGATAGCCTTCGTACTCGCGCTCCTCCACGTCGCCGATGGGGAAATGCACCTGAATGCCTTCGGGCACGCCAACGAACAGCGCACGCTTGTTGGCGAGCAACGCGCGGTTTTCCGTCTCGATCCCGCCCCAGTCGAAGTAGAAGCCGCGCGCTTGCGGTTCGACCTTGAGCAAACGCGTGACGAGCTGACGCTGGCCGTTCGCGAAGTACACCGTCATGAAGTCGCCGCGGGTCGCCAGGTGACGCAGCACGCCGCCGATTTCCAACGGGTTGCTGATGCGGTACGAGTCATGCAGTTGAGACTCTTCGTCCGTGGGCGCCGGTGTCACCTGCGGTTCTGTCGTTTCCATACCTGATCTTCTATTTGTCCCCGTGACGGCCCGCGCGCCAGCGCGCGACCCGTACGTAATAAAGCCGTTGCGACGCGCAATGACGAGGATCTTCGCTCTCGCATCGCGACGTAATCGCGACGTAATCGCGACGTAAGCGAGCGCCTGTCGGTACCCGCCTGCCGTCTCATGCATCTGGTCATGAACGTTAACGGTCACTGGCCGGGAATATTGAGCGATCCCGCGCACGCGCCTACCGCTCCCCGTGCCGTGCGCCACGCCCGGGCCTTCCCACAGCCCGCCTGCTGCCTGCTGCTGCCTGCTGCATTTCCTACCCTTGCTGCAAACTTCCTGCGGCATCTTCGCCGAGCCCGCCGAGCGGCGCCCCACCTCGTCCGATCAGCGGTGCACTGCCGCCATCAATGCGCCGAAGCCCATGAACACGCCGCCGCTGATACGGTTGAACGCCTTGAGTACGCGCGCCTCGCGAAGATACGGTGCGATTCGCAGGCCACCGGCCGCGTAGACCATGTACCAGCTCATCTCGATGACGGCAAATGTGCCGAGCAGAATCGAGAACTGCGGCAGCTTGGCGGCGGCCGGGTCGATGAATTGCGGCAGGAATGCCGCAGCAAAGAGAATGGCCTTGGGGTTGCTCGCGGCGACCAGGAAACCGGCCTTGAACAGCTTGCCGAAGCTTGAATCGGGCGCCAGCGCGGGCGAAGCAAGTCTGGCCGCCTCCTCTGTCGCGTTGTGCGTATTCACCGGCGAGCGCCAGCTCTTGTATCCCAGATAAACGAGGTAGGCCGCGCCGACGTAACGCAACGTGTCGAACAGCATTGGCCAGGCTTTGAGCACGGCGCCCAGACCGGCGGCGGAAATCGACATCATCGCGATGAGCGCGGTCATGCAGCCAGCCATCGTACCGAGCGACGGGCGCAGACCGTGACGCGCACCGTGCGTCATGACGAGCAGCATGTTCGGCCCCGGCGTTGCCGAGACGAAAAAAACGGTGACTACGTATAGCCACCACGTTTGCAGGCTCATGATTGCCCCGGAAAAAGCGTTACGCGAAATCGATCCGGCATTGTAGCGTCGAACCGTGACGGTAGCATCGTCCGCGTGCACGTCATGTGCGATTCAACACGCTCGCCATGACGCGGCACAAAAACAAACAGGCCCGATGACTTTCGTCATCGAGCCTGCCGGTCACGCGATACCGCCTCACCCGAGGGTCGAGGCAACATCACGAAAAGCGCTCAGCCCTTAGATGGGCTTGATGTTCGCAGCTTGCTTGCCCTTCGGGCCAACCTTGACTTCGAACGAGACCTTTTGGTTCTCTTGCAGCGACTTGAAGCCGTCGACCTTCACTTCCGAGAAGTGAGCGAACAGGTCTTCACCGCCGGCGTCCGGGGTAATGAAGCCGAAGCCCTTTGCGTCGTTGAACCACTTAACAGTACCGGTTTCCATGTTTTTTCCTAATAAAACAATAGCCTGAGGTCGGAATTGACCTCGTGATGCGCTGACAATCAAGGGAAAATGAAGGACTAGAAACCAGCGAGAAGCAGGAAAACTACGTCTGACAACAACTTCGCGGCTTGACAATCTGCAATTGGTTTTATACGTGTCGCGTCGACGCTTGTCAACAGGGGAAATACCGCAAAATAAGTAACAATTTCCGCAAATAACGGGGAATTTGGGCGCTCATTCCATGTCCGACCGGCCATCGCTGCCTGTACAATGGGCGTTTTGTCCCGCGTCCATGCCGTTGTCGCGCGTCCGGCCCGAGTTTTGTGCTGTCCGAAACCGTTTTCCGACGTTTTTCCCCTATTCGACGCACAGGCCTGCAAAGTGCCCACCGGCCGGCACGATTTGCGACCGTTAGCGGGTCTTTACCCTCAAGTTTTCCTGTCTGCTCACGGATGGAGCCTTATCGCCTCGCGCGATCCCTGCGATCGCAAACCGAAGTTCGCATGTCCGGCCAGTCGCATTGGCTTGCCCGGTGCCGCGCTCATCTGATCGGTCTGGCCGTTTGCGCCACGCTCGCCGGCTGCGCCGGATCGCCGGCGTACGGCCCGGTGCCGGCGGGCAGCTATCGCGTGCAGTCTGGTGACACCCTGTACGGTATTGCCCGCGCCAACAGCGTCAGCACGGCCGATCTCGTGCGCTGGAACAGTTTGCCCGACGCCGACAGGATCGAGGTCGGACAAGTGCTGCGCGTGGTACCGCCGCCCGGCTCGGCCAGCGCGCCCGCCACGGTGGCATCGTCCGGCGGCACCACGCCGCCGGCACGCCCCCGTGCACAGGCAAGACCGTCGAAACCCGCCTCGAAGCCCGCGCCTGCGCCGGCGGCGCCCCGCACAGCCACCAACAAGATTCCGATGACATGGCCCGCAACGGGCAACGTCCTCGCGAACTACAACGGCAGCAGCAACAAGGGGATCGATATCGGCGGCAAGTCTGGGGATCCGATCTATGCCGCCGCCGCCGGAAAGGTCGTGTACGCCGGCAACGGCTTGCGCGGCTACGGCAACCTCGTGATGATCCAGCACGAAAACGGCTATCTCACCGCATACGCTCACAACCGCGAGTTGCTGGTCAAGGAAGGGGCTGCCGTCGCGAAGGGCCAGACGATCGCCCGCATGGGAGACACCGACTCGCACGGCGTCGTGAAGCTGCACTTCGAAGTCCGTCAGAAAGGCACCCCGTTCAATCCAAGCGACTTCCTGCCGCCGCGCTGAACGACACGTGGGCGGAGCGACCTACGCACCATAAAAAACGGCAGGGCGACGCCTTGCCGTTTTTCTCGTTCGCGAACCGAAACGCTGTCACGCCGACGCGAGATACCCTTGCGACAGGCCGTTGGCACGCGCTTCACACCATTCCGGATGCGCGCGCGGATCGGTCCACGCGAGCAGATGCAGCGCCGCCAGGGCACGTGGGTCGTTGAGCAGTTCCCACTTCTGCGTGTTGGTCAGACGGGTCGGACCTCGCAGCAGCGCCGTCTCCACACGACCGGCACGCAGCGCGTCGCGCTTTGCGTCGTCGAGCGTCGGCTTCACGCTCGACGCCACGAGTGCATTGGCCATCGGATCGACCACGGCATCGACGAAATCGACATGTTTGCCCGTCTCGCTCGTGTACTTGTCCGTCATGCGCAGTTCCTTCGGCGGCCATGATTCCTCGGGAATGAGGAACAGGCGAGCGCGTTTCAGACCGCGGCCGAGCGAGACCCGGCTGGAGAAGACCGACACCGGAATCGAGATCATCATCGAGCCGACGATCGGCATCAGCCACCAGATGAAGTCCGGGTTGAGCCAATACACGACACCGCCCCAGCCCATGCCGATCAACGTGTGCAAACCGTGACGGCGAATGGCTTCGCCCCAGTGCGTTTCGGCATCTTCGCGAGGGGGCGACTTCCACTGGATCGCGATGCCCGTGAGCGCTGCCAGCACGAACTGCGTGTGGAACAGCATACGCACCGGCGCGAGCACGGCCGAGAACACCATCTCGATGAACATGCTGACGCTCACGGCGAACCAGCCGCCGAAGCGTTTCGCGCCCTTCACCCAGATCAGCAGCACGGCCAGTATCTTTGGCAGGAAGAGCAGCGTGGCGGTAGCCGAGAACAGCGCGAGCGCACGCTCCGGATGCCACTCCGGCCACACCGGAAACAACTGACGCGGCGCGGTGAAATACTCCGGCACGACAAGCGTGTGCTTGGCGAGCAGGCACGTCGAGAGAATCAGGAAGATGAACCACAGCGGGGCGGACACGTAAGCCATCGCGCCCGTGACGAACACCGCGCGGTGCACCGGATGCATGCCTTCCGCGAGGAACAGGCGGAAGTTCATCAGGTTGCCCTGACACCAGCGCCGGTCGCGCTTGAGTTCGTCGAGCAGGTTCGGCGGCATCTCTTCATAGCTTCCCGGCAGATCGTAGGCGATCCACACGCCCCAGCCCGCGCGACGCATCAGCGCCGCCTCGACGAAGTCGTGCGAGAGAATCGCCCCCGACATCGCGCCCTTGCCAGGCAACGGCGCGAGCGCGCAGTGCTCCATGAACGGCTTCAGACGGATGATGGCGTTATGCCCCCAGTAGTGCGATTCGCCAAGTTGCCAGTAATGCAGGCCAGCGGTGAAGAGCGGTCCGTAGACGCGTCCCGCGAACTGTTGCAGACGCGCGTAGAAGGTCTCGCGACCGGCCGCGAGCGGCGCCGTCTGGATCAGGCCGGCGCTCGGATGAGATTCCATCATGCGCACCAGCTTGGTCAGGCATTCGCCGCTCATGACACTGTCCGCGTCGAGCACGATCATGTAACGGTAATTGCTGCCCCAGCGGCGGCAGAAGTCGTCGAGGTTGCCGCTCTTGCGCTTCACGCGACGCTGACGGCGGCGATAGAAGATGCGCCCGAAGCCGCCGACTTCGCGGCACAGCGCCTGCCACGCGTCGACCTCGGCGGTACAGTTATCGGCCTCGTTGGAATCGGACAGGATGAAGAAGTCGAAGCGTTCGAGCGAATCGGTCTTGGCAAGCGATTCATACGTCGCACGCAAACCGGCGAACACGCGCCCCACATCTTCGTTGCAGATCGGCATGACGATGGCCGTGCGCGCATCGGGCGCAATGGGCGCATCGCCCGCCGCCATCTTCGAGATCATGTGACGCTCGCCGCCGAAGAGCAGGACGAAGAAGCCGAAGATGGCCGTCCAGAATCCGGCGGAGACCCAGCCGAAGAGCAGCACGAAGAGCACCAGGACGGAGAACTCGAGCGGATCGGCGCCGTGATACGGCAGCACGGACGCCATGAAGTGCGTGGCGAGAGCCGTTTGCGCAATCATCAGCGCGAGCAGCATCCAGCGGCGGCGGCGTCCCGCTTGCGACCACTTGCCCTTGGGATCGGGCGCGTCGCGCACGAGCGGGTCGGGGTCCTTGCGGCCGGCGAGCTTGCGCCACAGACGTGCGAGCGGATTGAGCGACCACGCACGCGGAATGAGCGACGTGCGGCGCACCGGCGGTGCAACACGCAAGGTCTGCACACCGCGCACCTCGTTGAGCCCGGCCGCCGCGGCCAGCGAGCCGCCTTCGGTGAGCGCGAGACGCACCGGTTGCGACGCGAGTACCGCGTCGCTGCCGGATTCGATCTCGGCGAGGTCGTGGGCGTGCCAAGCCGCCGTCGCCACCGCAGTGGCAGCGCCGGTGCTTTCGGTCGGCGCGTCTGCCACACCGGCAGCCTGAACGGCTGTCGCCACGGTGCTCTCGGGCGTCGAAGGACCATCGTTGGCCGAGGGCGCGCCATCGCCGGCGACATGGGTCGCGCGTGCGAGCAGGCGCTGCAAGCGCGTGAGGACGTCGAGCGCATCGCCGCCGTCACGCCTGGCCTGCGCGAGCAGGGCACGACGTTTCTCGGCGGGCAGGGGCAACCGGTCGACGTAAAGTTCGTCGACCGGAATGTCGGAGCGGTCGCTCACTCGGGGGGTAACAGGTAGCTCCACGTTTCGGATAAGGTGTTACTGCCGTTGCGCAGGTAAGCGCGCATTTCGACGGGTTTCTCGGAATCGAGGCGGCGCATGCGAAGCATGACGCGATAGCCTCCCGTGACGTCATTGCGCTGCGTCTGCACTTCGAGGATCTTGCCGTTGCCGTCGATGGACACATTGCCTTCGACCTTGGCGTCGTCCGGCAGTTTCTTGAGCGCCGGGCCCTCGAAATCCAGGGCGAACAGCAGACTGTCGTCTGGTTTTCCCCGGTAGCCGTGTCCCCGGCGGCTTTGCGTCACCCACGCCAGCGGCGGGCGCTTCTCATTGTCTTTTTGCCACGTGAGCCGGTATTCGAGCGAATAGGCCTGCTTCGGCTTCGGCGGCGCATCGGGCACCCAATAGGCGACGATGTTGTCATTGGTCTCATCCGGCGTGGGAATCTGCACCAACTCTACGCGGCCTTGTCCCCACTTGCCCTTCGGTTCCACCCAGGCGCTCGGACGCGACTCATAATGGTCTTCGAGGTCCTGGTAATTGTTGAAGTCCCGGTCGCGCTGCACCAGCCCGAAGCCACCGGGATTGGACAACGAGAACGACGACACGAGCAGACGCTTGGGATTGACCAGCGGACGCCAGATCCATTCGCCCGTCCCGGACTGTATCGACAGGCCGTCGGAGTCATGCACTTCGGGGCGGTAGTCGGGAGCGGGCGCCTGCTGGTTTTCGCCGAAGAAGAACATGCTGGTGAGCGGTGCGATACCGAGCTTGGTAACGTTCTCGCGCAGGAACAATTCGGATTTCACGTCGACGGTGGTGTCCACGCCCGGACGCAGCGTGAAGCGATACGCACCGGTCGCACGCGGCGAGTCGAGCAGCGCGTAGATGACGAGTTCCTTCGCACCGGGCGCCGGACGCTGAATCCAGAATTCGGTGAAGCGCGGAAACTCTTCGCCGGAGTTCAGCGCGGTGTCGAGGGCCAGACCGCGAGCGGACAGGCCGTAGGTCTGGTTCTTACCCAGCGCGCGGAAGTAGCTCGCGCCGAGGAACACCATGACTTCGTCCTTGTACTTCGGCGTATTCACCGGGAAGTGGATACGGAAGCCTGCGAAGCCGAGGCCACGCAATTGTTTCGGGTCGACCTTGAGGGCACCGAAGTCGAACATGTCCGGGCTGTAGCGGATTTCGCGCACGCTGTTGCCCGCCAGTTCGTTGATCTTCACGGGGCGGTCGTAGTACGAACCTTCGTGGAAGAACATCAGTTCGAACGGCAGCTTCTGCGCGCGCCAGAGCGCCTTTTCCGGCTTGAAGCGGATGTTGCGGTAGCGGTCGTACGTAAGATTCTGAAGCTCTTTGGGGAGATTCGGATCCTTGGGCTTGTATCGGCTGTTTGCGAGCGTACGGGCTTGTCTGGCGACGTCGTCGAACGAAAAAGCATGCGCTGCCCCCGAGACGAGCGCGCAAACACTGAGCACACTGGCGATCGCCAGGCGCAGGGCACGGTGGGAAATCATGCGGGAAACCGCGTTGGGCAGGAATTCCATCGGCAGTGGGAAGGGCATGTAACGCGCGTGCTGACCGTAGCCAGCGTGCGCCGAACGCGCAATTTTACCCGTTCATTCACCGATTGACTAAAGATGCATCGGCAAAACCTTCAAAGCGGGTGCTCACATTACCCCAATCGTCTGCTGTGACGGTGCTTCCGCCGAGTCACAAATTTGTGACTATTTGTGACTAACGGGTCATTCGAAAGGCATTGGAGAGAATTTCATCGCCTTTTCTGTCGATTTTTTGCCATTTTTACGACAGTCCCGCGCCATTTTCCGGCCATTCATTGCGCTTTCATGCCGATGGGCCCGAACGCGCCCTCGCTCCCCGATGCGTCTGCCCTGCCCGCGGGCTATCGGCTCGTCACGGCAAGCAGTCCCCCCAGCGTCATCAGCGCGCCGCCAATCGTACGCCTGACCAGATGCTGCCGGTGCAGCATGGCCGCACGCATCCATCCCGCCGAGAATCCCAGCGCCACCAGGCTGAACCACGCCCAATGCGCAAAGGACATGAACGCTCCATACGCCAGCCCAAGCGTCCATCCCGTGCCGGGTTGGACGACTTGCGTGAACGTGCTCACCACGAACAACGTGCACTTCGGGTTCAACGCATTGGTGAAAAAGCCGGTACGAAAGGCTTGCGCCGCCTCGCGCCATTGGGCGGGTTTGCGTGCCGGTTGCGCGGCGTCCGGCACCGTCGACGCTTGCATCACATCCGCCACCGGGGATCGATCTCCCAACGTCCGCCAGCCGATGTAAATCAGATACACCGCTCCGGTCCACTTGATGGCCATGAACAACCACGGCAGTTGCGCGATGAGCAGCCCCACACCCACCAACGTGTACGCCACGTGGACCTGCACTCCCGCTGCAATTCCCCACGCCGCCCATAACCCCGCACGCCTTCCGTGGCGCCAGCTCTCACGCGTGACCATCGCGAAATCGGCCCCCGGACTGATCACCGCCAACACGGTAATCGTCATGACCGCCAACATCTCTTGCATGATGAATTCTCACTGATTCGCCCACGCACTTTCATGGCGTCCGGCGTGGTTTCATAGTCGGCACCGATGGAACCCGTACCCTCGTTTCCCGTATTTTGCTTTGCCTTTTTCTCGAAGAAAAACGATGGTTTCGACGCGATATCCGTGATAATTTCTCACGAATGAGACCCGCCATGCCTCTGAACGCCCTCCACGTCTTCGACGTCGCCGCCAGCGAACTCAGCTTCGCCCGCGCCGCCGACCGCCTGTTCGTCACCCACGGCGCCGTCAGCCGGCAAATCCGCACCCTCGAACTTGCCCTTGGACTTCCTCTTTTCGAGCGTCGCAACCGTGCCGTCTTTCTCACCCCCGCGGGGATTCGACTGCATGCCACCACGCGGCAAATGTTCGAACAACTCGCCGCGACTGTCGCCTGCCTCCACCCGCCCGCTGCCACCGTTACACTCGTCGTCTCGTGCGAACCCACCCTCGCCATGCGGTGGCTCATTCCGCGGCTCGGTGCCTTCGCTCACCTTCACCCCGGCATCGCGCTGCACCTGCACTCCGCCGGCGGACCGCTCGACTTCGATACCACCGGTGTCGATGTCGCCATCCGGCGCAACGACTTCTTCTGGGGTCACGCGCTCGCAGCCGAACCTCTCGCGCACGAATGGATCGGCCCCGTCGGCCTTCCCGCCGCCTTCGACACGCCTCGCCTCACCACCCTCGGCACGCGCACGCGCCCCAACGCCTGGCACGACTGGCAACGGGCCATGCGCGCCGCCGCGCGAACGCTGCCGCCCTTCGAGACGAATGGGACGACGCCTCTGTTCGAACACTTCTATCTGAGCTTGCAGGCAGCCGGGGCCGGACTGGGGGCCGCCATCGGCTCGGTCTATATGGTGAGCGACGAACTCGACGCCGGACGCCTCGTCGCGCCCTACGGATTTGTGCGCGACGGCTCGGGCTATGTCGCGCTCTCGCGCGAACCCTTCGCCGCCGATCCGGCCAAACATGCCCTGCTGGAGCGGCTACGCGAGGCGCTGGCGCAAGCCGCGGCGCCGTGGATCGCAAACACGTAGCGAAATCGCCTTACGCCGTTCGCTGCTCACGTGCGCGGGTCGCCACGCGAAGTACCGGGCGCAGCGTCGGCGGACCGGGAAGCAGGCCGGGATGCGGACTGCGAATCCGACGGTGAGTCCGCGAACGTCGAAGGCGGCACCGGCACGGGTGCCGGTCCTGCCGCGGCGCTCGCGGCATCTTCGGTTTGTGCGACGGCAGGCGGGCCTTTCGGCAACATCCGCGCGCCCCGCCAGTTGCCCCACTTGTAATAGCTCAACGCCATGACGAGCGACACCGCGAACCCGAGCGGGAAACTCCACCAGATCGCCTCGGCGCCCCACGTTTTCTGCATCTGCCAGGCGCACGGCAACCGGATCACCCACTGCGAGACGAACAGGATGACGAGCGGCGCGGTCACCGCCCCGGTGGCACGCACGACGCCGAACAAGACGATGGTCACGCCGAACAGCACGAACGACCACGCGACCACCGCGTTGATGTGCTGCGCGACGGAAATCGCGTAACCGTCGCCCGGCAAGAAGGCATTCATGAATTGCCGGTTGAACAGCAGAATGGCGACGACGAGTGCGCCGGTCATGACGAAGTTCAGCCCCACGCCCACGCGCCCGATGCGCGAGACGCGGTCCCACAGGCCCGCCCCGACGTTCTGCGCGGTCATGGACGACACGCCGGCGCCAATCGCCAACGCCGGCATTTGCACGTACGTCCACAACTGCGACGCCACACCATAAGCCGCGGTGGTCCGCGATCCGTAACCGTTCACGAAGCCCATCATGACCATGGCCGACGACGAGATCACGACCATCTGCAACCCCATCGGCAGGCCCTTCACGACGATCAACCGCAACAGCCCCATATCGATACGCAGGTACTTCCAGTCCTTGCGCGTGAGCCACAGCGGATCGCGACGCCGGTACAACGTGTACATCAGTGCCGCGAGGCTCAGGGTCTGCGCGACGAGCGTGGCGCCTGCGGAGCCGGCGATGCCGAACGGCGGGATCGGCCCCCATCCGAAGATGAGCAACGGATTGAGCGCCACGTCGAGTCCCGCCGACAGCAGCATGAAGCGGAACGGCGTGCGCGCATCCCCCGCTCCCCGCAGCGCCATCATGACGAAGTTATAGAAGTACATCACCGGCAACGCCACGAAGATGATGCGCAGATACGCGATGGCGAACTCGCGCGCATCGCCCGGCGTGCCGAGCGCGCCCAGCAGTTCCGGCGTGAAGACGTAGCCGAAAACCGAGACGGCAACGGACATGAGGATGAAGAACGTCGCGCTCGTCCCGACGATGCGTTGCGTGAGGACATGGTTCTTCGCCCCGATGGACTGGCCGATGAGAATGGTGTTGGCCATGCTGATGCCGAACACGACACCGAGCAGAAAGAACAGCGGAATGTTGGCATTGGACGCTGCCGTCAGCGCCGATTCGCCAAGGTAATGGCCGATCCACATGGCGTTGATCGACGCATTGAGCGACTGAAGAACGTTACTGCCGAGCACCGGCAGCGAGAACCAGAACAGGGTCTTGCCGATGGGTCCGCGCGTGAGGTCCTGTTCGGCCATGTCCGCCCTATTTGGTATCGAACTTCACGCCGGACGCCGGCGTGGGCACGGTACATCGATGCCCGCGGACGTTATCGAGAAAGCGCTGGATCAGCGGCAGCACCTTGGCCTCGATATCGCCGTGGCCGTAACCGAAGCCCGCAAAGTTGAAATGCGTCGCACCATCGACCACCGCCAGCCAGTGACACCCCGGCGGCATGTCGGCGAACGGCTCGATGCGTGACTGCCACTTACCGTCGATCGGCTCGTCGCGCGTGCCGGTCACGAGCAGCATGGGCTTGCGGATATCGTGCCACGCGCCGGCCGGAAAGATCGGCCCCTTGCCCTGCGGAGAGAGGGCGATGTAGCCGTCGAAACGATCGCCGCCATCGACGCCCAGCCTGTTCTTCGCCCCCGCCTCGATCATGACGGTGGCCGCGCCCATGGAATGCCCGGCCAGGACTGCCGGGCCGGCATGGCATTGCCCCCGCGCCCAACGCAACGCCGCACCGGCATCTTCGAGGCGGTCGTCATACGATTCGGGATCCGTAGTGAGCGCAAGCAAACCGTCGCGCAGGCCACCGGTGCGGACCCGGTCGCGCAGCGAATCGCGCCCGCTCTCCTTGTGCGCCATCGTCACCGTCAGCCAGCCATACTTCGAGAGTGCGCGACCGAGCCACGACAATGCGTCGCGGTCGTCACCCGCGCCCGGACTGAGCACAGCCACGCCGTTGCAGGCGGACACCGGACGAAAGACATGCAGGCTGGCGTACGCGCCGTCGCTGCGCGGCACGCGCTGATCCGAGCCCGTCGCCATGGAGGCCGCCGCCGGTTCGGGGGAAGCGCCGGGAGCGGTAGAAGCGGCGGAAGGCCTGGAAGAGGAGGAGGCAGCGGAAGTGACCGGCGCGACAGTGTCGGCAGCCAAAACGTGGGAGGGGAACGTCGCCAGCAGGGGCGCGCCGGCGCCGCAGGCACCGAGCGCGACGAGTAACGTCCCGAACGATCGTCCCACGGCCCTGCGCGACTTTCCGAGCATCCGTTCTCCTCTGGTATCCGGCAGCGCGCAGCCAACCTGGGCCCGAACGGGCGAGTTCGATCCCGCCGAGGGAACAGGTCAGGCCGGGAGCGCCGGTCTCGCGACGAGGCTCCGCTGCGACCTCAAATGAGGAGTCATCTTAGCGCGGATTGCGTATCTTGCTCGCATGAATTTAGCATCGTTCCTCCCTGTGTCGCGTGCGCAACGCGCACGGCGCCGCCTTGCCTTGCATCGAACGCCGAGGCATACCCCTGAGGGTCGAACCGCCATGTCAGCGCGATCAGCGCGACGTTGAGCACGATGAGTGCGACCCACGATGGCACGAAGCTGCCCGTGAGCGCCATGACGGCACCCGCCGCGAACGGCGCCAGCGCCGCGATGCAAAAGCCCACGCCCTGCATGAACGCCGCCAGCGCGGCCGCGTGACGCGGTTGCGCATGGTGATCCAGCGCCAGCACCAACCCGAGCGAGAACGTGCCGCCCAGTCCGAAGCCGATCCCGCCGATCCACCACCACGGCGCCGCATCCGGGGCGGCAACCAGTCCCGTCAGGCCGCCCAGCGTCGCCGCGAGAGCCAGCGTGAGCCAGCGGCGCCGGTCGACGTGGCGACGCGCAAGCCACGGCAACATCAGCGCCGCAACGACCTGACACGCCGTCAGTCCGGCGAGCAACGCCCCACTTTGTGTCGCGCTCATGCCACGCTGCTGATAGAACGGCGGCAGCCACGCCACCATTGCCGTGTAGGTACAGTTGACGAGACCGAAGTAGACGGCCAGCGTCCACGCACGGGGCTTGCGCAGCAAGTTCAGCATCGACGGTGCCTTCGCGTCGACATGCGTGCCCCCGGCGTGACATGCGACGCGCAAGTCGCCGCCGGCAGCTGCGGCGGCCCGGGCCAAAGGCGCCCGCCACCACGCCAACGCCGCCGCACCGACCACTGCGAGCCACATCCCCAGGCCGGCACGCCAATCGCCTGCCTCCGACGCCGCCCACGGACTCACCGCCGCGCCCAGCCCGCCACCGCCCATGAGCGCGGCCGAGTACAGCCCCATCATCGACGTCATGCGCGCTGCGCTGTAGTTCGCCTTGACCACGCCGGGCAGCAGTGCCTGCACGATGGCGATACCGGTGCCCGACGCGAGCGCGGTCGCGATCATCGTCACCGTGTCGCCGGCGACGAAACGCACGCCGCATGCGAATGCGAGCGCCGCGAGCCCGAGCAACACGCCGCGCCGCTCGCCGAAGCGACGCGTCAGCCCGCCCGCCGCGAAGGCCCCCGCGCCCATCGCCAACACCGGCAGCGACGTGAGCAGCGCCGCGACGGGATACGTCATCCCCGTCGCTTCGCGGATCTGCGGCAACAACGGACCGATCGACGTGAGCGTCGGGCGCAAGGTCAGCCCGACGGCCACGATGGCCAGCCAAAGCGTCATACCGCCACGCCCTCGCTCACCACGAGCCGTCCGTTTGCGACCACCCAGCGGCGCGGTGCACGCGTGACGATCGCCTGCGCCGCATTCAGCGCATCGACCAGCACCAGATCGGCGCGTGCGCCGACGTGCAGACCGTAGTCCTCGAACCAGCAGGCGCGTGCGCCCTGATACGTCACGCAATCGAGCGCGATATCGAGTTCGTCGTCGCGGCGCAGGTTGTAGCGCAGGCCGATCATCATGGCGCGCTCCAGCATGTCGGGCGAACCGTAGGGCGTCCAGGTGTCGCGAATACCGTCGTTGCCGCCGGCCAGCGGCACGCCCGCGCGACGGCAGGCCATGAGCGGCGGCACGACGCGCGATGGCGGCGCGGTGGTGACGAGCGCGACACCGGCATCTGCCAGACGCGCGAGCAAGGCGTCGGCGCGCGCCGCGTCCAGTTCGCCAAGACAGAAGGCATGCGACACCACGACCTTGCCCTGCATGCCCAGCGCCAGAATTCGTTCGAGCATCAACTCGAACGAGAACACGCCCATCTCGCCCGGCTCGTGCAGGTGGATGTCGACGGGACATCCATGCTTGTCGGCCAGCGCAAACATGGCGTCGAGCGACGCTCGGGGATCGCGGTCGATGGCGCACGGATCGAGCCAGCCGAGCACGTCGGCGCCGCGTGCGAGCGATGCGTCGAGCCATTCGACGGTGCCCGCACGGTCGAGCACGCCCGACTGCGGGAACGCCACGATCTGCATGTCGAGCGTGTCGGCGAGTGTCTCTCGCGTGGCGAGCACGCCATCGAGATGACGCAGCCCCGCCTCCGTGTCGATGTCGACGTGAGTCCGCAAGCGCGTAGTGCCTGCCGCGAGGAACGCACGGCCGAGCGCAAGCGACGCCTCGCCCGCGTCGTGCCCGGTCGCGGCGCGCCACGTCCGTTCGTTATCGATGCGGTCGATGAGTCGCGAGCCGCATTCGTTGACGTACCAGGGCATGCCCCACGTGGTCTTGTCGAGATGCGTGTGCGCCTCGACAAGACCGGGCATGAGCAATGCGCCGCGCGCGTCGATCTGCTGCGTGGTGCCGTCGGTGCATGCCGGTGACGCCGCCAAGGCGGGCAAGGAGGACCCGATGGCAGCAATCTTCCCGTGCTCCACGCGCACGTCCACGGCCTTGCCGTCCAGCGTGCGTGCGTTGCAAATTTCCAGTGTCGTCATACCTTCCTCAAAATGCCCGGCTGCACATTACGCGAGCGTGTCAGCATGCTCACCGCCACGAACGTCGCCGCATTGACGGCCAGCGCGACCAGCCCCATGTTGATCGACGCGACGGTATTCGATGCGCCCGGCAACAACGTGCGCAGGTTGACGTCGAAGCCGACCGCGGCGAGCAACACGAGCGCGCCCGCGCCGATGCCGGCGAATGCGCCGTATTTGTTGCCGAACGGGCGCGGCAGCAAGCTCGCCACGAACGAGGGGAACAACTGCGTGAGCAGACTCGACGCGAACAGTGCCAGCGCAACGAACGTCGCGCCACCGCGCAGCACGAAAAACACCGCAACCAGACCGAACACCGGCAGGATGCGCTTGGCCAGCTTGCCGACGAACGCCTCGCTCGCGTGCGGCGCGAACCCGTCGCGGTAGATGTTCTTTGCGATCAGCGTCGACGCATTGAGCAGAATCATCGAACCCGGCACGAGCGCGGTCAACACCCCAACCCCGCCGATCACCCCGACGAACCACGGCGAGAACGTCTGCTTGACGATGCGCAACAGCGCCAGATCGGAGTCTGCACCGGCCAGCCCCGGCACTTGCAGGATCGCCGCGAAGCCGACGAAGAACATGAACGCGATGACCATCTGATACAGCGGCATCAGGATCGTGTTCTTGCGCACCGCGCTCTCGGTCCTGGCCGCATACACCGACGTGAAGACGTAGGGGTACAGGTAGTAGCCGAGCGACGTGAGCAGAATCGTCGAGTTGTACCAGGACAGTGTCAGGCCGCTCGCCGGCATTTCCAGGAATCCCGGTCGCGCCGCTTCGATCCTGTCGAACATCTCACCGAACCCGCCGAAGTAATGCAGCGGCAGATAGATGCCGAGGAACACAGCGATCACGAGAATCAGAATGTCCTTGTAGATCGCGATGCTCGCCGATCCGTGGATGCCCGACACCGTAATGTAGAGCACCATCGCAATCGCCGAGCACCAGATCGCCACGGCCGGGGCAATCGTGCCGTACGACGCCTCTGACACGATGATGCCCAGGCCGCGCAACTGAATGATGAGCAAGGCGCTCATGCCCAGCACCGCCACCACCGATACCACCACGCCCAGCGCTCGCGAGCGGTACGCCGTTGCGAAAAAGTCGGAGAACGACACGCAGTTGTGCTTCGTCGCATGACGCCACGCGGCGGGCAGCATCCAGTAACCGAGCAGATACGCGAGTGCGCCGTACGCAAGGATGTAGAACGCGGGCGGTCCCTTGCTGTATGCCCAGCCGCTCGCGCCCAGAAACGTGAAAGTCGAAAACGCTTCCCCGGCCATGAGCAGAAACACGAGCAGCGTGCCGAAGCCGCGGCCGCCCACAGCCCATTGTTCGAGGCTCATCGTGCGCCCGCGGCGCGCGCGGATCCCGACGAACAGCGCAAAGGCGAGAAACGCCGCAATGACAGCGAGTGCGGCGTTCATGATGCGGCTCCGTCGCGATCGGCGGTGTTGGCGGCATTGGCGGCATTGGCGGCGTTGGCCGCCGCCGGGGCGCGAGCGGCATCGCGCGAACCGTCGAACCGGAACATCACCACCATGACCACCGACGTGAGCAGCAGCCAGGCAATGTTCCACGTCATCAGAAAAGGCAGACCGGCGAGCCGGGTACCCACGTGTTCGGCGAGCCAGCCGCCGCTGTAAAAGGCCGCGACGGGGAGCGCGGCCAGACAATGCACAGGTTTCATGATGTCTCCAGACCCAAGGGATTCATAGGCACGGGCGCACGGGGGCAGCGATGACCCGTTTTGCGCAGCCCGACGGCCCGATGGCTTCGGCCATTTCACGGGGCATCCGGTGGGCTGACATGCCGGTTGAATTTGACATATCATCAACCAAATACTACAAAATGGTTAACCATTTTTGTTGACCATTATCGGTAACGATTTGCCGAAATGCAAGGTCGCGTTGGGCCGAAACGAGGAAACGGCAAGAAACCGAGGGTTTCCGAGAGGGAGCCGGGCGGATGGACGATCGACATTGAGAAAAGGTGGTGCGGGGAGGGTGCGAGAGAGGAACACGCCGCGTCGCGGGTACAATTCGCCCCAGACCCGGGATGCCCGCCACACCCGCGACACCCGCCGCGACATTCGCGACACCCGCCGCGTCCCCCTCGAAACGCGAACGCCAAGGAGATCAGGCTTGAGCCGCACCGCCGCACCGCCCTCGCCCCTGCCGCCGGCAACGGGCATGCCGGAAGACGCCCCTCACGCCGGCCCCGCGCCCGCAGGCGACGACGCACCGGGCAACGCCGGACAGCAGATCGAGGCACGGGTCTATGCGGCAATCTCGCAAGCGTTGCTCTCGGGCAAGTTGCGCCCGGGCATGCCGTTGCGCGAGCGGAATCTCGCACAGGCTTTCGATTGCACGCGCGGAGCGGTGCGCAAGGTGCTCGCACGACTCGGCTTCGAAGGCAAGCTGGTGCTCGAACCGAACCGCGGCGCGTTCGTGCCGAAACCCTCGCTCGACGACATCCGTCAGACGTATCGCGCGCGTCGCGTGCTGGAAACCGGCGTGATCGCGAGCCTGTGCGGCAACCTCGGCGAAGCGCAACTCGCGGCGCTCGACGCCCATGTCGCGACCGAAGTCCGCTCCCACGCCGACGGCACGCACGAGCGCTCGATTCGCCTCGCGGGGGAATTCCATCTGGTATTGATCGGCATGGCCGGCAGCGCCGAACTCGATGCATTCGCGCGGCAACTGGTCGCCAAGACGGAGCTATACAAGGCGCTGTACGACCCGGCGGAATTCATGCATTGCGCACCGACCGAACACGCCCGGCTCGTCGGCCAGTTGCGCGACGGCAAGACGCAGGCCGCCATCGCGCTGGCCACCGCTCATCTCGACGAACTCGAAACGCGGGTGCTCACGCGCGCGGCCGCGGCAGAGACGCCGGACTTCCGTGCGATCTTTGCCGAAGCCTTTGCCGGTGCGGCGACCTAAATCGGGGTATATTGCGCGTGATCGCGACGGGTCAGCGGCCCGTCTGCCATTTTTGCCCCCGTTTGGCACGTGCCGTTCCAACGCCCGCGAGAAGACTTCAAGAAGCCTCGCCAGGGCCGCGACGACGCGCCTGCCAAGCTGTTACGACGCACGAAGCCCGAAGGAAGCCCATGTCCCATCTGGTAGTCCACGGCGGCCAGCCGCTGCGCGGCCGCATCACCCCCTCCGCCAACAAGAATGCCGTTCTCCCGGTGCTGTGCGCCACGCTGCTGACCGATCAGCCCGTGCGCCTCGTCGGGGTGCCCGAGATCACCGACGTTCGCAAGATCCTCGACATCTTCCGGCAACTCGGCAGCGACGTGAGCGTCGACTTCGACGCGGGCATTCTCGACGTACATCACCTGAACACGAAGTTCGACCCGCGCACCGACCATCTGCCCGAAGAGATGCGCTCATCGATCATGCTGGTGCCGCCGCTGCTCGCGCGCTTCGGTGTTGCGCGCATCGAAGACAACATCAAGGGCTGCACCCTCGGCGTGCGCGAGATCGATCCCCACATCGAAGTGCTGCGCCATTTCGGCGGACGTGTCGAGCGCACTTCCGGCTCCTTGCTGATCCATGCCGACGAAGCGCGCCCCGCCATCCACCACTGGCTGGATTACGCCTCGGTGACCACCACGGAGAACTTCGTGCTGTGCGCGGCGACCGCCAACGGGCGTTCGCAGTTGAACAACGCCGCATCGGAGCCGCATGTGCAGGAGTTTTGCCGCTTCATGCAGATGCTCGGCGTGCCGATCGAAGGCGTGGGCACGTCGCAGCTCGCCATCGAAGGGGTCGAGCGCTTCGGCGGTGGCGAATTCCGCTTCGCCGAAGACTTCCACGAAATCACGACATTCCTGGCGCTCGGCGCGATCACCGGCGGCGAGATCACGGTCAAGAACTCGGCGCCCGAGCAATTCCCGCTGATCGACCGCACCTTCGCGAAGTTCGGCGTCAAGGTCGAACACCGCGACGGCTGGTCGACGGCGACCGCGCAGGGCAAGCTCAAGGTGCAAACGCCGTTCACGCAGAACATTCTGACGAAGGTGGAAGCCGCACCGTGGCCGTATTTCCCGGTGGACCTGTTGCCGATCTTCATCGCGCTGGGTGTGAAAGCCGAGGGCAGCGCCATGTTCTGGAACAAGGTATATGACGGCGCCATGGGCTGGTCGACGGAACTGTCGAAGTTCGGCGCGCACGTGTTCCAGTCCGATCCGCATCGTCTGATTACGTTCGGCGGCGTGCCGCTCTCGCCCGCAGTGGTCGAGAGCCCGTACATCATCCGCGTGGCGATCGCCTTGCTGATGGTGGCCGCCAGCATCGACGGCCAGTCGACCATCAAGAACGCGCAGCCGATCCGCCGCGCGCATCCGCACTTCGTCGAAAACCTGTGCTCGGTCGGCGCGAACGTCGTCTGGACGACGCCGGAGTAAGCCACCCGGGCCGAGGCAGCCCCGCCGAAGCCGTACCCCGGCGGCCCCCCCCGGGGGGGGCCGGGCTCGCGTTGCGGTACGCGCCAGCGGCGAACGACCCCCCGATCGCCCACGCGCCGGTCGTCGCCGCGGCGAACCCGACGGTTGACCTTACCCGAGCCGGCCCGGCGAGCGAGGTCCTCGCCTTTGCCCGACGGCATCCGGTGTTTGCCCGACGGTAAATTATTTCCCGCATGCCGGCATTCGCACCGGTTCGACGCGGCACCGCCGGGGGAATGTGAAAGAATGGCGACCATCATGAGCGATCGTTACCTGCCCCCGCAGTCGTTTGCCGCCCCCGCCACGACATCTCCCGGTCCGGCCGGCGCATGGCCCGCGTCGCCGCATGCCCGTCAGTTATCGGGTGTGCGCGTGCTTGTGGTCGACGACAATCAGGAAGACCGTATGCTGCTCATGGACTTCCTCAGCCAGCAAGGCTGCCGGGTCTATATCGCGCAAGACGGGCGCGACGGCTACACCAAGGCGCGCACGGTACAGCCCGACCTGATCCTGATGGACATCCGCATGCCGGTCTGCGACGGCCTCGGCGCGTGCCGCCTGCTCAAGGCGGACCCCGGCACCCGCCACATCCCGCTCATCTTTCTGACCGCCGCCGCCCTGCCCGGCGAACGCGTGGCCGGGCTCACGGCAGGCGCCGTCGACTATGTCACCAAGCCCTACGACTTCGAAGAAGTGCGGCTGCGTCTTTCCATCCATCTGAAAGCGAGCGCGCCGGGCGACGGCAACAAGCTCGCCCCGCTGCCCGTGCAGGCGCATACGCTCGACGCCGTACTGTTTCGCGCCACGCGTGCGCTGCTGCTCGACCAGTTGAGCACGACGCCCGAACTCGCCGGACTGGCGAGCGCGGTCGGCACGAACACCCGCCGTCTCAATCTTGCGTTCCGGCGCTGTGTCGGCGTGACGGTGTTCGACTTTCTTCGCGAAGAACGCATGAAGGAAGCGCGACGCCTGCTCTCGGAGACGTCGCTCGACGTGCGGGACATCGCCGGGGCCGTCGGCTTCGCCAGCGCCGCCAATTTCGCTACGGCCTTTCGCGAGCGCTTCGGCATGCCGCCCAGCGGCTTTCGCGAGCAGGGGGCGTCGCCGGATCTCCCCCGAGACCACTCGGGCATGCAGCCTACGTCGCCCACCTCACCCACCTCGCCCACCTCGCCCATTTCGGATACGCCATGACCGATGGCTCATCGGGCCCGACGGTGCACGCACTGCGCCGGACCGGCGCCATCTGGCGCGCGGCTGTCGCACCCGCGCTGCGAGGGCCGGTCGCACGGATTGCGATGATCGCCCTGACCGCACTGATCGGCCTTGTTGCAGCGGCGTTGCCGGCTGCAGCTGGCGTCGCCGCCCCGGTGCCGTCCACCGGACTTTCCACCTCATCGACCTCGCCCATCGATCTCGCCAGCGCGCCCTCGCCTCTCGATCTGGGCACGCAGCTGCGCATGCTCGAAGATCCGACACAGCGCCTCGACGCCGCGCAGGCGCTCGCCGCGCCGGGTTGGCACGAGGTCGCTGCAAGCACGCTCAACGCCGGCTACAGCCGCTCGGCGTTCTGGCTCACGGGCAGCGTTGCGAACCCCGGCGCCACGGCGCTCACGCGCTGGCTGAGCATCGGCATCGTGCGACTGGAAGACGTGCGCTTCTTCGCCATGCCGGCCGGCGCGGCGCAGCCCGCCGTCAGTTGGCGCTCTGGCCATACGGTGCCGCTCGCGCAACATCCGGTCGCGTCCGAAACCGCCGTCTTTCCGATCACGCTCGCGCCGGGCGAGCGTCTGACGTTCCTCGTGCGCGTGCAGACACGCTCGATCGTGAGCCTCGTGCCGCAGATGTGGCGTCCGGACGACTTCCGCATGGCGGAGTCGCATAACGCGATGATTGCCATGCTGCTTGCCGGCTCGATGATCTCCATCGGCCTGTATGCGTTCGTGCTGGGCGTTGCACGCCGCGATCCCGTTTTCGTGCTGCTGGCGCTCACGACCGTCACGCAGGTGGCGCAGGACATGGCGTTTCAGGGGTTCCTGTATCGCTACCTGCTGCCGCAGGGGGGCGAGTTCATCGTGCGCGCGCCGAGTTTCTTCTCGACACTGACGGCCGGGTTCTTCAGCGCGATGCTGATGATTTTCTCGGGCCTGTCGAGCGTGGCGCTGTGGCGCTGGACATACCGTGCGATGGTCGGGCTCATGGGCTTCATGACGCTATGGGTGCTGTTCGGCGATCACCGCGTGGCCGCCTTCACGCATCTGCAGTTGCTCACGGTCTTCAACGTCGTGTGGGTCGTCTCGCTGATCGACGGCTGGCGACGCGGCTTCACCAATGCACGCCTGAGCCTGCTGTCGTTTTCGCCAGGCTGCCTCGTGCTCTTCTGGCGCCTGGCGATCATCAACGGTCTGCTGCCGGAGGACTGGCTGGCCAATACGGCGATGGGCTGGAGCACGAACATCTCCGTGCTGCTCATGCTGACGATCATTGTGGCCGGACGCTCGCGCGAGTTGGTGCGCGAACAGCGCGCCGCGCAGCGCGAGTTGCTGCAAACGCGTCGTGAAGAGCAGGCGCGTCTGGCGAATGCGGTGGACACCCGCACGCGCGAACTGCAAGCCGCGCTCATCGCCGCCGACGAAGCGAACAGCGCGAAGAGCGACTTCCTCGCGCGCATCAGCCACGATCTGCGAACGCCGCTCACGTCGATCATCGGCTTTGCCGATCTCGTGCAGTCCGGCGGTCGCGAAGACGCCGACCGGGGCCGCATCATCCGCCGCAGCGCGCATCACATGCTCGCGATGGTCAACGATCTGATCGAATACGCGGGCGGGGGGGCGGCCGACACCCTGCATGTCGCTCCCGTGTACACGCACGCGTTCATCGACGGCATGGCGCACGAAGGCATGAGTCTCGCGCGCAAGCACGACAACGCCTTTCTGCTCGACGTGCGCACGCCGCTCCCGCCGCTGCTCGCATTCGACGCCAAGCGCGTGCGTCAGGTGCTCGGCAATCTGCTGGACAACGCCGCGAAGTACACCTCGGACGGTGCGATCACGCTGTCGTTGTCCGCCACGCCGGACGCCACGCATGCGGACATCGTGCACCTGCGCTTCGGCGTGGAGGATTCCGGCTGCGGCATCGCGCAAGACGATCTGCCGCGCGTATTCGAGCCGTTCGCCCGGTTCGACCGCGCTCGGCGCCTGCCGGGCGTGGGCCTCGGACTCGCCATCGTCAAACAGTGGATCGAGCGCATGGACGGCGCGATCGCCATCGACAGCACGCTGGACGTCGGCACACGGGTGACGTTCGCGTTACCGGTGCGCGTGGCCCGCGAGGCCGATCTCGTGCCGCAATCGTTCGCCGGCGCCACGCACGCGTTGCCGCCGCTCGACGGCACAGGGCATCACATCTGGCTCGCGGAAGATTCGCCCGAAATCCGGCAATTCCTGCATGACGAACTCGCGAGTCTCGGCTTCTCGGTAAGCACCTTCGGCGACGGTGTGGCGCTCATCGCCGCGCTGGGCGATGCCACGCTGGCGCAACCGGATCTCGTGCTGACCGACCACATGATGCCCGACGCCGACGGCCTCGCCGTGGCGCGCGCCATGCGTCGCCGTTGGCCGGACGTGCCGGTGCTGGCGGTGTCCGCGTCGCCGCAGGCCGTGCTCGGCGCCGAAGCCGGGGGTTACGACGCGTGCCTGCTCAAACCCGTCGAACTCGTCGACCTGCGCAATACGCTCGCGCGTCTGCTCGATCTGCAACGTGGCGACGCCGGCGAGATCCCCGAGGATCCGCAGCGCACGGCGCTTGTGCGGCCGCCGCGCGAATCGCTGGCCGAGGCGCGTCAGCTGATCGCGATGGGCGCGATCACCGACCTCATGGACTGGGCGCGTCACCTGAGCGTGCTGTCGCCGCAATACGAGGGCTTCGCGCATCACGTCCGTCATCTCGCGCAGCGGGGCGATCTCGCGGGGCTCGCGGAGCTGTGCGCGTCGCCCGCGCAATAACGGCGAAGCAAATCCCCGGTCAGTTCGGGGATTTGGCGAAATCGCCCCGTCAGTCCCGCAGCGGCTTGTGCGCGGTCTCGCGTGCGGCGAACAACGCAATGGCCGTGACCGCGAGCGCTGCCGTCACATACAGCGAGACCGAGAGTGTCGTGCCGTACTCCTTGTACAGACTCACGATGATGAGCGGTGCAAAACCACCGCCGAGAATGCCCGCAAGCGTGTAGGCCAGCGACGAACCGGCGTAGCGCACACGTGTCGGGAACTGCTCGGTGACGAAAGCTGCCTGCGGGCCGTACATGACCGCGTGGATCACCAGACCGATCACCACCGACACCACGATCAATGCCGGATTCGACGTATCGAGCAGCACGAAGAAGCCATAGGCCCAGATCACGGCGCACAGCACGCCGAAGCCGTACACGGGACGTCGGCCCAGCTTGTCGGAGAGCGCGCCGAACAGCGGCACGCTCAGGGCATTGAAGGCCGTGCCGACGAGCACGGCGCTCAGCGCCAGCGGCCGCGACAGGTGCAACGTGCCGGTCACGTACGTCAGCGTGAAGACGACCATCAGCGCGTAAAGCACGTCCGAGCCGATACGCGAGCCGCCGGCAATCAGCAGATTGCGCCAGTGGTTGCGAAAGACATCGGCAATCGGCAGGTCCGCCTGACGCTCCGCATGCTGCATCTGCTCGAACATCGGCGTTTCTTCCACGCCACGGCGCACCCACAGACCGAACGCCACGAGCGCGAGACTCAGCAGAAACGGTACGCGCCAGCCCCAGGCAAGGAAGTCGTCCGGCGAAATCGCCAATGTAATGAGCGCGATCAGCCCCGTCGCGAGCAAGGTGCCGAACGACGGGCCGACCTGCGTCCACGACGCGTTCAGTCCGCGTTTGTTCTGATCGCCGTGCTCGACCGAGAGCAGCACGGCCCCGGCCCATTCGCCGCCGAGCGCAACGCCTTGCACGAACCGCAGGGCCACGAGCAGCACAGGACTCCAGATGCCGATCGAAGCGTAGGTCGGCAGCAGCCCCATCAGACCGGTGGTCAGCCCCATCACGACGAGCGTGAGCACCAGCACGGCGCGCCGCCCGATCCTGTCGCCCAGATTACCGAACACGAAGCCGCCGAGCGGGCGCGAGACGTAGCCGACGGCATACGTCGACAACGCCAGGATGGTGCCGGCCAGCGGATCGAGCGACGGAAAGAACAGATGGTTGAAGACCAGTGCAGCGAGCGTGTTGTAGACGGTGAAGTCATACCACTCGAGCGTCGTGCCGACCATGCTGGCGGTCGCGAGACGGCCCTTGTTGGCGCCGTGTTTGCCGCTCACGGCGTGGGCGGCAGTGGACTCGCCGTCGTTGGCGCGGACGTCGCGGGTATTCGAATACGTTGTCATGGGTGTCTCCAGGGGGCCGCAGGGCCGGCCGGCCCTGCGAGTGGGCGGCACGACGTCAGTCGTCGTTGGCACCGAGGCGCCACAGCATGGCGAAGCAGGTCACACCCGCGGCGGGCACGCCGTGCGCGGCGGCAAGTGTCTCGGCTGCGGTGCGTACGGCGTCCGGGTCGGTGCCTTCGATGAGCACGACGGCGTCGGCCGGTGGCAGCGCGGCGTCTTTGGCGGTGAGCGAGACGGAGAGCGCCGGTACGGTGACTTGCAGCGTGGCCCGCACGATGCCGTCGCCCCGCGTCAACTCGTCGAGCTGGGTATCAAGACGCGGGCGGGCCTGCGCAAGCGCCGCCGGCGTGAGCACGAAAGCGGCCAGCACCCCGCCCTGCCCCTCACCGGCTTCGACGTCGAGCGTGCCGACGCGGCGCTGCGTACCCTGCATGCGCGCGAAGTTGCGCAGCGACCATTCGGTCTGATGCTGGAAGGCCTGCGCGTACGGCTCGCTCGTAAAGACGGCGGCGTCCCGGGTGCAATAGAGCGCGAGGTACGGGCGGGCGCAGTCGTGCAGCGCCTTGAAGCGACGCGCGAACCGGAAGCCGGGAATCGCCACTCGCTCCTGCATGTGTTCGCGGTCGTACCAGCGGTTGAAGTCCGCTTCGAAGGCCGGATCGATATTCGTCCAGATACAGAGTTGGGCGCGCGGGGCAATCACAGTCATGGGGCATCCATCGGTTTCGACAATCGGGGGGCGGCCGGGACGACGCCGCGAGGCGTGCGTACGGCTCGACCGTTGCATCGAGTGTGCAAAACGACGGAAAAGGCGTCCAACAAGAAATCAAATTCGCCATGACAGCAAATTCTTATGACTGCCCGAGGGCCGTTGACGGACGGGGCTGCGCCCGGTGCACGGGAGCGCCGGTGCGTCTCAGGCGTCGTTCGCGCCCCAGGCGGGCGCGGTCATCACGGCGGCGGGCGGAATGGCGATGTCGGGTCCCATGTTCAGGGCGAACTCGCTGGCCGTACGTTGCGCGAGACGCGCCACGTTCTCGGCGAGCAGGGCGCCCGTGCGGAATGACCCGACGAGCGGGAGATTGGGGAAGTTGGCATTCACGCGCAGTAAATGCAGGCTGTGCTCGCCGAGTTCTCGCTGGATGATGGCCGGTGGCAGCATCGCCACGCCGAAACCGTCGGCCACCAGTCGAATGATTGCGGCCACCGAGGTCATGCAATTGACCCGCACGGGCCGCTCGGCGGCCACGGAAAACATCCGCTCCAGCGTCTTGTGTGGGCCTGAATTACGCGAAAAGCTCACCAGCGGGTATGCCGCCAGATCGGCCACGTCGAGCGTCTCGCCTTCGAGGTTCAGTTTTGGACTGGCGACCCAACGCATCGGAAACTCGGCCAGCGGCAGGTTCTCCACGCCGGTGCCGTGCTGGATGTCCGTCTGCAAGACGAGATCGAGCGTACCGGCTTCGAGTTGCTTGCACAGATTGATGGTCGTCTCGCTGGTGACCTCGATCTCCAGTTGCGGGTACTCGCGGTGGATGCGTGCGGCGAGATCGGGAAACCAGCTGTGCACGATCGACTCGACCACGCCGATCTTCAGCACTCCCGGCGGCATGTCCGGGTCGCTCAGTTCGCGCTTCATCTCCTGCCCGAGCATGACGATGCGCTCGGCATACGCCAGCGCCTTTTGCCCCGCGGCCGTCAGCGTGACCTCACGGGCGCTGCGGTCGAACAGGCGTACCCCGAAACTTTGCTCCAGCGACGCGATGCGGCTCGACACCCCCGCCTGCGTCGTGTGCAGCCGCTCGGCCGTGAGCCGGAAATTGCGCAGCTTGGCCAGCCAGACGAAAGTTTCCAGAAAACGCAGGTTCATGCGGAGTGACGGACAAGGTTCATGGGAAATAGCCCATTTTAGCGGCAACACAAAGAACGCTACCAAACGCAGATTGCGTTGCCACCGGGGACGTCGCGCGTTACGGCGCCACGTTCCCATCATGTTTCGACACGTTTCGTTTTCGTAACGTTTTCCAACACCTGCAATTTCGCGGCAGCGTCCCACCCCTTACAAATCAAGCAGTTAAGACACTCAAAAGGATTGGCACGGGACTTGCTGAAGAGAGACAACGGCCCGTCGAGGCCGGAGGGCCGAATCTCTGGAGACTGTCATGTCAACCGCCCATTTCCGCCGACCGCACCCGACCGTGGAACTCGCACGCTGTGTGTTCCGGCAGCATTACATCCGCATCATGCAGGCCGAGCATCCCGGCAGCTATGCGGTACTGGTCGACATCTGGCCGATGGACGGCCGGACTTTCAACAGCATCGATCAGGCCAAGCAGGCGGCCATGCTGTTCATTCGCGACATGGAAACCGAGTGAGTCCACGCAAGAGGCACCGGGTACCGCGCCGGGACCTCTGGCGCGGCCAACGAGACGAGACCGAAATGAAACATCACCACACCCGTCACAACGCCGCCGAGCGGCACGCGATGGCCGCATCGATGGCCACATCGACGACTCACCCCGCCCGCGCGGAGCAGACATCGGCCCGTGATGAGCCGGTGGTGCTCGACCCCGCCGGCGATCCCTACGCCCGGGTCGCCGTCGAAGCGTACGCCGGGGCGTGCGCCCAGGAACAGCCGTGGCTGGCCGAAGCGCTGCAACGTCAATACCGGTTGGCGGGCAGCACGCCCTCGAGCGCCGCCGCCGTCTGGCGAACGTTTCACGAGGCGCAGCAACTCGCACGGCAAGGGGATGGCTACGACGAAGCCGCCTGGACACACGTCGCGCTGCACCTTTGTGGCGTGCTTGGGGCGATGAATCTGTAATTGCGGATTTCGGGCGCACTGGCGCACCCACGTTGTCGTCTGGAGACGGATAACGCGGCGCAGCGGGCATTTCTGGCATACTTCGTGCAAAGCAAATTCCCGCAGTTGCCTGGTATCCAATGAGCAAGTCCGCCGCGCCGGCACGACCTTTCCGTCGGCACCTTTTTGCCAAGCTTTTCGGCACACTTATCCTGCTGTTTCCCGCCGCCTCGCTCGTCATACCGCGCGGAGGGAATACGGCTATGTTCCTGACCGTCGCGCTCGGCGCAATCGCGCTGTTCACGAACCGGAAGCCCGGTCAGACGTGCGCCCTCATCAAGGAGAACCTGCACGTCCGGATTCTGATCGTCTCGTTGCTCCTGCCGGTGCTGGCCATCCTGATCGTCGAAGCGCTGCACGGCAACGTCGTGGCCAACACACTCGATTCGCCCGTGCGTTTCCTGCTCGCCATCGTCGTCTTCCTCGGGCTTCGCCGGATCGCCGCCATTCTGCCCCGGTGGGTGGATCTGACGTTCTGCACCGGGGCGATCTGTGCGGCGCTCATGGCGTGGTATTCGACGGCGGACCTGTTTGCCGCCCGCGCGGAAAGCTCGTTTCTGAACCCGATCCATTTCGGCGACATCGCCGTGTTGCTCGGCATTCTGTCCGTCGTATCGATCCACTGGTTCTCGCACGACAAGCCGTGGATCGTCGGTTTGAAAATTCTCGGCGCCGCCTCCGGTTGCTACGCCTCGTGGGCCAGTCAGTCCCGTGGCGGCTGGATCGTGCTGCCGTGCCTGCTCGTCGTCTGGCTCCTCTGGCGCGATCAAGCGTTCAGCAAGGCGCGTCGTGCCGGGATCGCCGTCGTGGCCCTCGCACTGCTCGCGAGCACGTTTTCCTCGCAGGTCGTGCGGGACCGGTTCGAAGCCATTCGCGTGGATCTGGTCAGCCTGTCGGCAGGCAATGCGGATACGTCCACGGGCATCCGGCTCGAACTCTGGAAAGCGGCAGGCACGCTTATCGCGAAACGTCCGCTGCTGGGCTACGGTGCCCATGGCTATCACGACGCCATGCCTGCCATGGCGGCCTCCGGTGAACTGACGCCACAGGCGGCCGAACTCGGCAAGGGCGAGGTCCACAACCAGATTCTGGCGTACGCCGTGGACTATGGGCTGCTCGGCCTTATCAGCATTCTCGGCGTCTACGTCGGTCCGGCGATCTTCTTTATCCGGTCGGCCCGGATCCGGCGCGCTCGCGTGGAGAATCGCGCTGCGCTGATGGGGTTGATGACGGCCGTGTCGTTCGCCGTTTTCGGCCTGACCGTCGAGACATTCAATCTCAAGGTGACCGTCGCCTTCTATGCGACGATGCTGGCCCTGTTTGCCGCGATCGCCTATCCTGTCGACTCTTCAGAAGACGCAACGCCCGCGGGCCGATGAACGCGGCGTTCCCGACATGCTAAGTATCCTGATCCCCACCTGGAACAACCTTCCGTTCCTCAAGCTGTGCATCGATAGCGTTCGCCGTCATTCCGGCGAGGCGCATGAAATACTCGTTCATGTGAACGACGGCAGCGACGGCACGCTGGCATGGGTGCGCGAGCAAGGTCTGCGTTACACGCACAGCAGCGGCAATGTCGGCGTGTGCCTGGCGCTCAACCAGCTCGCGCCGCTCGCCTCGCACGATCAGTTGCTCTTTCTGAACGACGACATGTTCGTCACGCCAGGCTGGGACACGGCACTCGTCGACGCCGCCCGAGCGCTCGACACGCCCATCTACTACCTGTCGTCGGTGATGATCGAGCCGAACGCCGGCGCAAGCAAGCAAGTGGTCTCGAAGGACTTCGGCACCACCGCCGAGACATTCGACGAAGCCGGCCTGCTCGCCTATGCCGCCTCGCTGGGACGCAGCGACGTGAACGGCGTGCCGACTCAGCCCACGCTGGTAAGCCGCAGCCTGTGGCACCTCGTCGGCGGCTACAGCATCGAGTTCGGCCCGGGCATGAGTAGCGACGACGACTTCCTGATGAAGCTGTGGCTGGTCGGATGCCGGACCTTCCGCATCGTCGGCAAGAGCGTCGTCTATCACTTCGGCTGCCGCTCGACCGGGCGCGTCGTGAAAAATCGCGGCAGCCGCGAATTCCTGATGAAGTGGGGGATGACGCAGGCCGAGTTCAAGCGCGACTATCTCGATCTCGCCGGCACGCCTGCGGGCGCCGGTCTCCCGAACGTGCCCACGCCGAGCGGCAGAAGCCGCATCAAGCGCGCGCTGCACGGCAGCAAGCCCTATCCGCTGGAAGATCTCGCGCGTTGGGATACCGGCGTGCCTCGTCATCTGAAGCTGGACTGAGCATCCAGCCTTCCCCTTGAGGGATGTCGGCGGTGGCGTCAGTGCCGTGGGTGACGGATGCGCGCCCACGCGTGTTCAAGACGTTTCACTGCCGGGCTGTCGGGGTGACGCGTCCACCACACTCCCAGCTCCCACACCATTGCCGCCAGTACCGCGATCACCACGAGTGCGCCGATCGTGTACCAGAGTTCACCGAACGAGGTTGTCATCTCGGCCTCCCGAAAAGCCTTCACGGACGACCGGCGGCCGTCCGTGATTGCATTCTAGGCGACGAAAGGCGGCTTGCCCGCCGGGTCTGCCCTAAGGCGCCGGGCAGTCGCCCGGTCAGAGTTGCCCCATGCCGAGCTGCACCACGAGGCTGCTGACCGACACGGCCGCCCACACACCCAGGCCGAGGAGGATCGGTCGCACACCCGTCGAGGCCATCCGGCGCAGGTTCGACGACAGGCCGATAGCGCTCAGGGCGACGATGATAAGAAACTCGGCGGCGTCGTGAATCCACGGTTGCATGGCGGCGGGCACGAGACCGGCAGTGCGGACGCCCGACGCGATCAGGAAGCCGAGAATGAACCACGGGAAGATGCGAGCGAGGCTGAAGTTGCCGGCACCGGCGCGCTTGGCACGGTAGGCGACGATGGCCGCCAGCGTCAGGCAGATCGGAATGATCAGCGTGGCACGGGTGAGTTTGACGATGGTCGCGTAGTCGCCCGCCGCCTTGCTGTAGCTGTAACCCGCCGCCACCACCGACGACGTATCGTTGATCGCCGTGCCCGCCCACATGCCGAACCCGAGGTCCGAGAGGTTCAGCGCATGGCCCAGCACCGGGAACAGCAACACGGCGGCAATGTTGAACAGGAAGATCGTCGAGATGGCGAAGACCGTTTCATGGTCGTCCGGCTTGACGATCGGGGTCACTGCGGCAATAGCCGACCCGCCGCAAATCGCCGTACCCACGCCGATGAGCAGTTTGAGCTTGTCGGGCACGCCGAGCAAACGGCCCAGTCCCCAGGCGGACAGTCCGGCTGCCGTGATCGTCACGGCGGTCACGGCGAGCGATTCCAGCCCCGTGTGCGCCACCTGCGACAGGCTCAGACCGAAGCCGAGCGCGATGATCGACCACTGGAGCACATATTTTGAGGCGAACTTGATGCCCGCTTCGTAGCGCGCGCCGGGCGAGAACAGATTGCGAACGAGAATGCCCAGAAGAATGCCGAATACCGGACCGCCCACGAGCGGCATCTGGCGGCCCAGCAGCAACGCAACGAATGCAATGGCGGTCGAGAGGATCAGACCTGCCCACGGATTGTGCTGATCCGGCACCAGCGTGTCGGGACGGCTGGCCGAGGCGGTCGATGCAGTGTGGGTTTTTGTTGTCATTGCAGGCACTCCTTTCGAATGACTGCAAGTCTAAAAACTCCGCTTCAATAATAAAAATCGTTATATCGGATACAAAATATCCGAAATTCCGATAATTTCAGATGATCGCCGTAAGTCATTGATTCATCGGCGCTTTCCCCCTGGACTCACAAGTGCTGGCCCGGCCCGCTACACTGTCGTGAGCGCCAACACCGATGAACCGTGAAGCATCCACTCACAGGAGACCGCGCCTCATGTCGCAAAGTGCCGACGCCCCCGCTCGCCGTGCCCAGTGGTATTTCGATTTCGCCTCGCCCTTCGCATATCTGCAATTCGAACGCTTCGACACGCTCCCGCGCACGCTCGCCATCGATCTGAAACCCATCGTGCTCGGTGCCATTCTCGTGCACTTGCAGACGCAGGGACCGGCCGAAACGCCGCACAAGCGCATCTTCACTTACCGGATGGCGCAGTTCCGGGCGGAGCAGGACGGCATTGCGTTCAAGATGCCGCCCGTGCATCCGTTCCATCCGATTCGCGTGCTGCGCCTCGCCGTGTCGCTGGGCGCAACTCATGAAGTGGTACGCACGATCTTTCGTTTCATCTGGGCGGAGGGACGCGACGTCACCGACGCGCAGGGCTGGGCAGAGTTGAGCGGGCGTCTGGGCCTGTCGGCCGACGACGCGCTCGCGCGGACCGAAGCGCCGAAGGTCAAGGCGGCATTGCGCGAGAACACCGAGGCAGCGATCGCCACCGGCGTTTTCGGCGTGCCGACGTTTGCCTATGGGGGAGAGTTGTACTGGGGAGACGATGCCACGGCGATGTTCCGCCATTGCCTCGCCCATCCGGAATGGCTGCAATCGCCCGACGTGAAGTGGTTGCAGCAGGTCACTGTCGGTGTGCGACGCGAGCGCTGAGCCGGCTTCCCTCGTCGCGCCGAAGCGCCCTCGACGCCCGATGGGCTACTTGCCCGTGCCGAGGACGAGCGGCAGCGGCACCGCATCGGCCATGGCCGCATACCCCGCGTCGCTCGGATGCGTGCCGTCGCCACTGTCCAGGCGCGGCAACATACGCGTGGGCTGTGACGGGTCGCGCAGCGCGGCATCGAAATCGATCACGCCATCGAACGCGCCGCCGGTGCGCACCCACCGGTTCACGGCCTCTCGCACCGCTTCACGCTCCGGCGGCAGCTTACCCGGCGGGATCGTCGTACCGACGATGCGCACGTTGCGCGCGCGCGCCGCAGCGATCAGCGACTGGTAGCCCGCGATCATCTCGGGCACCGTCACGATCACATGGGGCACGTCGCAATCGAGGCCCGCATGCGGCGCCACATAACCGAAGTTGATGTCGTTGATGCCGATCTGCACGACAACCGTCTTCACGCCCGGTTGCTCCAGCGCGTCGCGGCGAAAACGCGCAATCAGCCGCTCGCCGTAACACGGGGAGTCGTTCAGCAGACGATTGCCGCTGATGCCGAGATTGAGCACGGCGACGTCGCGCCGCCCGGCGCTCTCGAGACGCCGTGCCAGCCCATCCGGCCAGCGGCGATTGGCGTTCAGGGTGCTGCGCATGCCGTCCGTGATCGAATCGCCGATGGCGACAATAGCGTGTGACGGCACTTCCGGCACCACGCTCAGGCCCGCCAGCCACAACGTATTCGTGAATCGCGACGGGAACGACGCCGCCTGTGCGTTATCGACGAAGTCCCCCGCCGCGCTCAAGAACGCCGTTTGCTGGGCAATCTTGTGCCACGTCGTCGGCGTCTTCGATTCGCGCGTGAAGAGGCTCACCGCCAGCGGCGTGCCGGCGCGCACCGCGAACGGCAGCGGGTCGCTCTCCAGCGAGGCCCCCGGTGCGATGCGCGCGCCCGGCTGCGCGCCGAACGTCAGGTTGCGCAGGCTCGCCGCGTCTACTGCCGCGCCACGCAGCGAGACAGCGAGGCTGGCGCGCTCGATGACCAACGGCTGCGAGCCGTAAGCGTTCGAGAAACGTACGCGTACCTCGTTGCCGGAAAGTGTCGGAAAGACGATCTGACGCACGGTGCGCCCACCCACCGCAGGCGCGCGATTGAACGACGGCGCGCCGGGATGTTGCGCCACTGCCTGGGGTGCGGTTGCCCACGCGCCGACGCGTGCGTTCGCCGTGCTCGATGGGTGTGGGGCGCTGACACCACCGGGGGCGTTGGACAAAGTTTGAGCCGCGACCGGCGGCGCGGCAGTGGCCGCCGCCAGCACGGCGGCAACGTTCACGGTGCAACACAGCACGAGACGCAGGACAAGACGCAGAGTGCGATGCATGCGGGGCAAGCCCTCGGCAGCAGGAAACCGGTGATTCGGGAACATCGGGAACATCGGAAGCATCGGAAGCATCGGGACAGCGTCGGCGACATACGCAATGGAGGCAGCAGCCGCCATTGTGCCTGATTGCGGCCGTTGGCAAGGACTTACATTGCCTATCCGGCCGACGGCGTCGATGCACCGGCGCCGGTGCCCCGCCACTCAGCGCGTCGAGATCACGATGGCGACGCGGCGATTCTGGGCGCGTCCCGCCGGCGTGCTGTTATCCGCCACCGGATTGCGCTTGCCTGCACCGATGGTCTGAATGCCCGCGCGCCGCATCCCGGCGTCGACGAGTACCTCGGCCACGGCCTCGGCACGGCGCGCCGAGAGTTGCTCGTTATAGGTGTCGCTGCCGACCGAATCCGTGTAGCCGTAGATGCGCACCGCCTCCAGTCCGACCTTCACCAGCGTGCGACCGATGCGCGAAACCGTCTCGCGCGCCGGGTCGCGCACGACGAACTTGTCGGTGTCGAACAGCACCGTGTCGGACAGGCCGAATTCCCAGCCCTCGTCCGTCTGCGTGAAGCCTTCGGACTTGAGCGCTGCGATTTGCTCGGGCGTGAGGCCGTGCGCCGGCGTGGTCTGACAGCCGGCGAGTGTGCCGGCACCCAGCAGCAGGCAAACGAGCAGGAACATCCGGCGCAGGAATGCCTTGCATTGCAGGCCCGCGTGTGACGTATGCGTGAACGGGAGGATGAAAGCGCCGAGCGGTGCGCGCTCACGTGTGTGATGAGTGCTCAAAACCATTCCCCATTGCAGTGATAAATCCGGTCGTGATATCTGATTGTTGTGAATACAGCGCAGGTGTTGCCCGCCCCCTTATCCCTTGGGGCTTTCCGCAACATGCCAGGTGCCCTGGCCGGCACGCTTGGCCTGATACATCGCCGAGTCCGCGACACGCAGCAGCGTGGAGGCGTTCCCGGCGTGTGTCGGGTACAACGCGATGCCGATGCTCATCGACGTGACGAGTTCGCCGCCGTCCGGCAGCGCGATCGGCTTTTCCATCGACGCGAGCAGGCTCTGCGCGAGCCGCACGGCGTTGGAGGTCTGACGCACCCCCGGCAGCATCACGGCGAACTCGTCTCCCCCGAGACGCGCCACCAGATCGCCTTCGCGCAACGGCTGGCGCAGACGCTGGGCAATCGCCACGAGTACGGCGTCGCCGGCATCGTGACCCAACTGGTCGTTGATGTCCTTGAATCGGTTGCTGTCGAGATACAGCAGCGCGACATGTGTGCCCAGCTCGCCCGCTTCGGCCAGCGCCTGCGCCAGACGCGACTCGAAGTACGCGCGATTCGGCAGCCCCGTGAGCGGATCGTGATTCGCCTGATGGGCAAGCGTCGCGTTCTGCGCCCGAAGGTGGTTCTGCCAGCCCTCGAACTCGTCGAGCAACGCGTTGAAGTCGTCGCCCAGTTCCTTGAACTCGGCGATCGGCGTCGCCGCCACGCGCTGATGGAACGCGCGTTCGCGGCGCACCGCGTGCGCCACTTCCGCCAGCGCCCGCAGCGGCTTGACGATATCGCGGTGCATGCGCTTGGCCAGCAGGTTCGCCACGGCAAAGGTCACCAGCAGACACGCGAGCACACCGCCGATGCCGCTCATGAGGAACACGAAGAACTGCTTGCCCTGCCCCTGCACCTCGATCTGTCCGACGACATTGCCGTCGTGACGAATGGGCAGGGTCACGGGTCCGGGCAACGCAATGTCGGCGACGGCGCGCTCGACTCTCGCCAGCGTGCCGCCGTCGGGGCGCCGCCACATCGCGAACTGCGCATTGCGGGCGTCGAGCACCCGTACCTGCACCACGTCCTCGTCGTTGGCAATGAGCGCAATCGCCTCGTGTGCCGCCACACGGTCGCCGAACACCACGGCCGCTTCGGCCGTATAAGCGAGCGAGCGCCCGACAAGCAGCAGATTGTTTTCAGCGTAGGCGCGTAGCGCGACCCATGCCACGACCGACAGCGAGAGCGCGGCGAGCACGACGGCCGAGACCGCCAGACGTAGGTGCGTGCGTCGCAGTACGCGTTGCAGCGACGGGCGTCGGCGGCGCGCAGGAGGCGGCGGAGGTGCAGTCTGGCCTGCCGGAGGATCGCGCGGATCGCGTGGATTACGCGAATCGTGCAATCCGGGCGCTTCGGGGACTTTGGCGGAAGCTGCGGAGGACACGGCCGATGCCTGCGGCGGCAGTCCGGCAACAGGCGCCCCGTGTCCGGTGGGCGGTGAATGGGCTGGAGGGAATTGGGTTGTCATGGTGTCCCCGGCTTTCGTGCCAGCTTCAGCACGTTCGGGTGGACACGTACGCCGCTGCGCGCGACGGTGTCGAGGTTGATATCGAATGTCACCCGATCGGCATCGACGTTCAGGCAGAACATCGTGCCGAGCGTGCACGAATCGTTACGCTCGCTGATCGTAAGCACGGGGTGACCGGCCAGTGAAGCCAGTACCTGACGGCGCTCGGTGTCGCTCACGGCGCCGAGATACAACGCGTCGCACAACGAACCGATGGCGGGCTCCGTGACGGATTGCCGCTGTGCGTCCACGGGCGGCGCGCTGCCGGACGACGCCGCGCCCGCCGGCGCCGCCAGCAAGTCGCGCGCATAGTCCGTGTTGCCGACCACGCACAGACGCACCCGGGCGGGCGGCACCGGCCAGCGGGTGAAGCTGATGATGCCCAGCACGACTTGCCGAACGTTTGCGTCGCGGGGACTGCCCGTCGATCCGGTGCCGCCGGCCGGCAGTTGTGACGAAGTCTGGGCCAACGCGTCGCCGAGCGTCACCATGCAGAGCGCCAGCCAGCAGAGCAGCAGACGCGCACGCCAAAACGGATCCGTCCGGCAATCGCGCCGCAGGCCCCCTGTCATGCCGTTCGTCTTCGTTCGGACGCTACGCAATGCCGTCTTCCCTGTGTGCCGAGATGTTCCGGGTCGCCGGAACGTCGTCCCCGGCGATGTCGACGCTTCGCGAGTGCCCGGCGCCGGAAACAGGCCGCATGATACCGAAGGGCTTGCCTTTGGGCCATACAGACGGTCGCCGGGCGTTCACCCCCTGTCGTCTCAAGTCCACAGCATGCGCGTTACAGCGCATTTTCGAAACCCCTTCCGACCCCGCGTTTTCCCTTGCCCGCAGGCGCTCGCATCGTGGCAGAATGGTGCTCATAACCGCTTGAAAAACAAAAGGAATCGTGCGATTCGATCGCTCGATTATCGAGATAAAAATCGCGGCGCCAGGGAGGTGTTGCATGAGGTTCCTGAACGCCGGTTCGACCGGCTTTCGGGAGGTGCGGACGTGAACGATCCCGCACCTCGCGGCGTGCCCGACGGGCAGGCCGAACTGAGTCGCGCCGCGCTCGACAGCGCGCCGTATGCCATGTTCGTCTGCACGGACGACGGCATGCTCGAACGCATGAACACGGCCTTCACGAGGCTGACCGGCTACCGGCCCGACGATCTGCTCGGCAAACGCAGCTTCCTCTCCCTGCTCGATCCCTCCGAACTCGCCCGCCGCCGCCTGCCCGCGCTGGCCAGTCTCTCGGCCCGGGAAGCCATGCCGTACGACGGCGAATGGCATCTGCTCACGCACAACCGCAGTTGGCTGCCGATCCGCCTGGCGCTCTCGTGCGTCGAACATGCGCCCGGCGAGCGCCGCTGGGTAGGAATCGTGCTCGACCTCTCGCGGCAGGTGCAGGTGGCGTCGCGCCTGTGGTACGTGACCCATCACGACCCGGTCACGAACCTGCCTAACCAGACCTTGCTCAACGAGCGGCTCGAACTCGCGATCCACCGGTGTGCGCATCAGGGTGCCGGGATGACAGTGTTGCTCGTGGAACTCGATCACCTGCGCATGCTGCGCAGCACGTTCGGCGCGCCGACCGCCGAACTGGCCTTGCGCATCGCCGCCGAACGTCTGCGCGAAGCGAGCGGCCCCGAAGACGCCCTCGCCTGCCTTGGCGGCAGCCAGTTCGTCATCGTCACCAACGAGACGGGCGACGGCGCGCGTTTGCTGGCTTCACGGATTCAGACACGCCTTGCCCAGTGGGCCGACGTCGATCAGGGCCCGGTAGCGCTCGACGCCAGCATCGGCGCCGTGAGCTATCCGGATCATGGCAATACGCCGGAGACCTTGCTGCGACGCGCACACGTCGCGCTCGGCATCGCCAGCGCCGCCGGGGGCGGCATGCGCTTTTTCAGCAGCGAGATGGACGCGCACGCGCGGCGCCGCAACGAACTGGAAGGGTCGTTGCGCGTCGCCGTGCACGAGCAGGCCCATTCGCAATTGCATCTCGTCTATCAGCCTCAGGTCACGCTCGCGACCGGCGAGATTCACCACGCGGAAACACTCCTGCGCTGGCGTCATCCGGCGCTAGGCGCGGTCGGCCCTGCCGAATTCGTGCCGATTGCCGAGACGTCGGGCCTCATCGTGCCGCTGGGCGAGTGGGTGATGCAGACCGCGTGCCGCGAAGCGAGCCGGTTGCTGCGGCGCTGCGGCCATTTGCCGCGTATTTCGGTGAATGTCTGCGCACAGCAGTTCGCCCGGCAGGATGTCGTGGGCATGGTGGAGCGGGCGCTGAACGTCAATGCGCTGGAGCCGCGCCACCTTGAAATCGAGATCACGGAAACGGTGCTGCTGGGCGACGCCAGCGCCGCCGTAGGCAGTCTGCGCTCGCTGCACGACATGGGCGTGGAGATCGCCGTGGACGACTTCGGCACCGGCTACGCGAGCCTGGCCTACCTCACCCGCTTCCCGGTGCACCGGCTCAAGATCGACCAGAGCTTCGTGCGCGACATGCTCACGCATGCGCCCAGCCATGCCATCGTGAGCGCCGTCATCGCCATGGCACATTCGCTCGGATTACGGGTGACGGCAGAGGGTGTGGAGACCCGGGCGCAGGCGCAGCGGCTCACCGAACTGGGCTGCGACGAGGCACAGGGGTTCTGGTTCGCGCGTCCCGTCGACGCGCGGGGCTTCTATCACATCGTCGCGCCGTTGGGCAGCGGTGCGCGGCGCTGAAAGCGCGGTCAAAGGATGACGAAGGCTGTCGCGGAAATTCGTGCGTCCGGCCCCGCCTTTTTCGCCGGCATCGCATGTCAAGACTCGCGCACGACTTTAGAACGCGGTATGGTACGTCGCGAAGGGATTCCCCCGAACGACGTTGCAACGAGGAATAACGCCATGAAAACCAAAGCCGCCATTGCCTGGGAAGCGGGCAAACCCCTGACCATCGAAGAAGTCGATCTGGAAGGGCCGCGCGCCGGCGAGGTGCTGATCGAGGTCAAGGCCACCGGCATCTGCCATACGGACTACTACACGCTCTCGGGCGCGGACCCGGAAGGCATCTTCCCCGCCATCCTCGGCCATGAAGGCGCGGGCGTGATCGTGGACGTCGGCCCCGGTGTCACCACGCTCAAGAAGGACGACCACGTCATTCCGCTGTACACGCCCGAATGCCGCCAGTGCAAGTTCTGCCTGTCGCGCAAGACCAATCTTTGTCAGGCAATCCGCAGCACGCAGGGCCGCGGCCTGATGCCGGACGCCACATCGCGCTTCTCGCTCGACGGCAAGCCCATCTTCCACTACATGGGCACGTCCACCTTCTCGAACTACATCGTCGTGCCGGAAATCGCCGTCGCGAAGGTGCGCTCCGACGCGCCGTTCGACAAGGTCTGCTACATCGGGTGCGGTGTTACGACAGGCGTTGGCGCCGTCGTCTACTCGGCGAAGGTCGAAGCGGGCGCGAACGTCGTCGTCTTCGGGTTCGGCGGTATCGGCCTGAACGTCATTCAAGGGGCCAGGATGGTCGGCGCCGACAAGATCATCGGCGTCGACATCAATCCGGGGCGCGTGGAACTGGCGAAGAAGTTCGGCATGACGCACTTCATCAATCCGAAGGAAGTCGAGAACGTCGTGGACACCATCGTGCAACTGACCGACGGCGGGGCCGACTACTCGTTCGAGTGCATCGGCAACGTCACGACCATGCGTCAGGCGCTGGAGTGCTGCCACAAGGGCTGGGGCCAGTCGTTCATCATCGGTGTGGCCGCGGCAGGCCAGGAAATCAGCACGCGCCCGTTCCAACTGGTGACGGGCCGCGAGTGGAAAGGATCCGCGTTCGGCGGTGCACGCGGCCGGACCGACGTGCCGAAGATCGTCGACTGGTACATGGAAGGCAAGATCAACATCGACGACCTCATCACGCACACGCTGCGCCTCGACCAGATCAACGAAGGTTTCGATCTGATGAAGCGCGGCGAGTCGATCCGCTCCGTCGTGTTGTACTGATCGTCATCGCGCGATGTGAGCGCGACGTGAGTGTGACGATGGCGGCGGCGATGTGCTTTTTCGACGAGCATGTCGCCGCCGTTGCCGTTTCCGAAAGGGCGGGCAATGGCGGGGCATCGGGCCTGCACGGGCCGCCAGCCGGCGGCAATCGAGCCACTTGCCACAACAGGGAGACGAACATGAACAAACGAACCTTGCCGCGCCTTCTCGCGGGCACGGCGATGCTCACGACGCTTGCGGCGGTGCACGGCGTGGCATCGGCGCAGTCGGGCCAGGCAATCGTCAATTCGTCGGCCAATGTGCGGGCAGGCCCAGCCAGCGACTACCCGGTCGTGGCGCAGGCAGCGGCGGGCATGCCCGTGACGGTCTACGGCTGTATCTCCGGGTATTCGTGGTGCGACATCGGTTTGCCGGGCACACGGGGATGGATATACGCCGGGTTGCTCAGTTATCCGTATCAGGGCAATCCGGTGCCTGTACTCAATTACGGAACGGTGATCGGATTACCGATCATCACCTTCTCGATCGGCACGTACTGGGGCAGCTATTACCGCAATCGCCCGTGGTACCACGACCAGCGCTATTGGCATCGTCCGCCGCCAGGGCCGAGGCCGCCGCACTGGGGTCCGGGTCCCACGCCGCGCCCTCCGGGCGGTCACTACCCCGGCAATCGACCGCGTCCACCGGGTCACGGAGCCGGTCCGGGACCGAAGCCTCCGGGGCATGGGGCGGGTCCGGGTCCGCGTCCGCCGGGCCATGGCGGGGGATCGGGCTCACGTCCGCCGGGCGGGGGCGGAGGGGGTCATGGAGGCAACCATGGCGGGGGTCATGGTGGCGGAGGCCGTCCGCCGGGCGGGGGGCCGGGAGGACCGAACCGATAGTATGGGTTCGGGCAAATGCAGCGCGCAGGCTATCGGCCCCCTGACGGCGCGGCTTTCAGACGGAGCACCGTCAGGGTACCGGTATCGAACGCGACACCATCAATTCAGCATCCACTGCACGCCCTTCGGCAAAAACGCTTAAAATGTGAGCAATTCCGGCCAGGCGGAGGTGCCGAACTGGCGCCGATGGCCGGACCGCAGGACAGCGAGCCCTTGCACACACGGCGTCATCCGGCGTCGACGTGCATCCAACGTTACAGACCCTTCAGCAGACCTATCTCCGGCGTACCGACGCGCAAATCGCGGCGGTCACGACCGTCCGGCAGGATCCTCGGTAAGTCTCGATCGTGTTCGTCCCCGCCCGGTGTGTCCAACGGCACGCCGTGGCATGCCTATCGCCTTGGCGCCTTGCCACCTTGCCGTCGATACGCGGAACGCGCTCTGCGCGCCAGCCGACGACGGCCTGCTGCCTTTGTCCGACCGGTGGTGGCACGCACGGGCGGCGCCGGCCGGCGTTAGCGCATCGACGTGGTTCGTCAAACCCTGTGGCTGTCCGCCACGCATGGGAACGAGCGGCCACAAGCCCGGGGTGCCCTTGCAGCCAGGCCGCGGGACACGTCTCCCGTGGATTCCCCGACGGCCCGCGCCCGACCAACCTCACGCGTGCGCCACGGATACACGTTGCAGGAACCATTTGCAGGCAATGAGTCTTTTCCGAACCAAAAACATCGAGAACATGCTGGCCGCCGGGCGTACCGGCAGTCTCAAGAAAGTGCTGGGCCCCGTCGACCTCGTCCTCATGGGCATCGGCGCCATCATCGGCACCGGCATTTTCGTGCTCACCGGCACTGGCGCGCTGACCGCCGGCCCGGCGCTCACCCTGTCCTTCGTCATCGCGGCCATGGCCTGCGGCTTCGCCGCGCTGTGCTATGCGGAATTCGCTTCGACCATCCCCGTCTCCGGCTCCATCTATACATACAGCTACGCCACCCTTGGCGAAATCGTCGCGTGGATCATCGGCTGGGACCTGATGCTCGAATACGGACTCGCGTCCTCCGCCGTATCCGTGGGCTGGTCGGGCTACTTCCAGTCGCTCGCCGCGGGGTTCGGGCTGCATCTGCCCGCCGCAATCACTGCCGCGCCCGGCAGTGTGCCCGGCGTCACGACCTTCATCAACCTGCCCGCCGTCGCCATCATGCTGCTCATCACCTGGGTGCTCTCGTATGGCGTACGCGAGTCGGCGCGCATCAACAACCTGATGGTGGCGATCAAGATCGGTGTGGTTCTGCTGTTCATCGCCGTGGGCGTCTGGCACGTCAAGCCTGCCAACTGGACGCCGTTCATGCCCTTCGGCACCAGCGGCCTGTTCAATGCCGCGGCGCTCGTTTTCTTTGCGTTCATCGGTTTCGACGCCGTGACCTCCGCCGCCGAAGAAGTCCGCAATCCGGCGCGCGATCTGCCCATCGGTATCATCGGCTCGCTCATCGTCTGCACGTTGCTGTACGTGACGGTGGCCGCGATCATGACCGGCATCGTCCCCTTCGCACAGTTCGCCGGTGTGGATCACCCCGTGTCGCTGGCGTTGCAGTACGCCGGTCAGAACTGGGTGGCGGGCTTCGTCGATCTTGGCGCGATCCTCGGCATGACCACCGTCATCCTCGTGATGACGTACGGCCAGACACGCATCACCTACGCCATGTCGCGCGACGGCCTGCTCCCGCCGCTGCTCTCGCGCATCCATCCCACGCACAAGACGCCGTTCGCGGGCACGTGGATCATTGGCGTGGTGTTCGCCGTCATCGCGGGCTTCGTGCCGCTGGACGTGCTCGCCGAACTGATCAACATCGGCACCCTGTCGGCATTCGCGCTCGTGTCGGTCGCCGTCCTCGTGCTGCGCCGCACGCGTCCCGACCTGCCGCGCGCCTTCCGCGTGCCCGGTGCGCCGGTCGTGCCGCTCATCTCGGCGGGCCTGTGCCTGTTCCTGATGGCGCACCTGCAAGCGGCCACCTGGATCGCGTTCGTGATCTGGCTGGCCATCGGCATGGGGATCTACTTCACCTACGCCCGCCGCAACGCCCTGCTGCACAAGCAAGGCGACACGCCGCGCGCCTGACGCGGATCGTCGTCCCGCGCTCGATGCGGCGTTCAGCCGAAATTGCGGTTGAGCCAGACCGCGCCGTAGCCAAGCGCGAACATCGTGAGCAGCAGCGGCACGGAAATGCGGATGATCTGGATGACGAGCGGGCGCGGCGGCAGGTCGTCTTCCCGCGGCATGCGCCCGGCCTCGTGCAACGCGCCCGTGCACAGCGCCGCTGCCAGTGCGCTCGCAAACACCCAGAACGTCTGGTTGTAGAGCAAGGCGATGAGCAGCAACGCGAGCGCCACGTTGCGTCCGTGATAGATCAGATTGACGGTGTTGCGAAAGGCTTGCGGCGACATGTCGGAAAAGCACTGACGCGTGCACGGATGCACCGCCTGCGCGAAGGGTCTTGTTATTTGTCCTTTTGACCTGCGGCACGCCTCACGGCGCATCGCGGGCCTCGAAAAGCTGTGCAGAGCTTATCCAGTCCTAACGGCTTTTGCCAGCGCAGTCTTTAGTCCCTGGCGCGATACGGCGGCCTTCCTTCCTCTCGAGACCGCGGTGCCGGGCGCCACGCGAATGGAGTATCCTCCCCCGCATGACCGCCCCCGCTTCCCCCCGTATCCAGCACGCCGCTCAGGACGCCCGCGAGGGCGCCCCGGCGCGAGCCGTCTATGTCATCGTGGCGCATCCGCGCTGGCGCGATTCGCGCGTGAATCGCCGTCTTCTGGAAGCCGCACGAGGCATCGAAGGCGTTGACGTCAACGACCTCTATTCGACATACCCCGACTTCAGTATCGACGTCGCTGCCGAGCAGCGACGCCTGGCGCGCGCCGATCTGATCGTTCTCGTCCACCCGATTTACTGGTACAGCATGCCGCCATTGCAGAAGCTCTGGTTCGACGAAGTCCTGTCGTGGGGCTGGGCCTATGGGCAGGACGGACATGCCCTCGCGAACAAGGACCTCTGGCTCGTGGCCAGCACCGGCGGCCCGGAAGACAGCTACCGGCCCGACGGCTACAACCAGCATCCGTTTGCCGCATTCCTGCCGGCGTACGAGCAGACGTCGCATCTGTGCGGCATGCGCTTTCTGCCGCCGCAGGTGCTCTACGGCGCGCGCCGTTGCGACGACGCCGCGCTCGACGCCCACGTCGGCGAATTCGCCGGCCGTCTTGCGACCTACCCGCACTGGCCCGAATTGATCTCGATGGCGCACGCCGCCGAATGTCAGGCCATTCCCTCCACCGACCGGCCGCACTTCTCGCCGGCCGAGGCCATGGATACGAACGCCGGCACCGGGAGGGCCGCCTGATGGAACACGTACCCGCCTGGCTGCTTGCCAGCCTGATTTACCTCGCCGCGGCCGTGATCGTCGTGCCGCTGTCGCGCGCGCTCGGCCTCGGCGCGATCATCGGCTATCTTGCTGCGGGGATCGCCATCGGCCCATGGGGTCTCGGCCTCGTCTCGCGAGTCGAAGATGTCCTGCACTTCGCCGAATTCGGCGTGGTGCTGATGTTGTTCCTCGTCGGTCTGGAGTTGGAGCCGCGGCGTCTGTGGAGCCTGCGGCGGCCGATCTTCGGCTGGGGCTCCGCACAGGTCGCCGGCTGCGCAGTGCTGCTTTTCGCCGCCGGCGTCGCCCTTGGCGCACCGTGGCGCATCGCCCTCGTCGCGGCGTTGGGACTGGCACTCTCCTCCACCGCCATTGCCTTGCAGGTGATGGCAGAGCGCAACATGCTCGCCACGGCCAGCGGTCAGGCCGGCTTCTCGATTCTCCTGTTTCAGGATGTCGCCGCCATTCCGATACTGGCGCTGCTACCGCTGCTCGCGAATTCCGTCGACAGCCATGCGATGACCGGCACCACCCGGGCGCTCGAAGCGTTGAAGATCGTGGGCGTGATTGCCGCCATCGTTCTCGGCGGGCGGCTCGCGCTGCGCCCCTTACTACGCTGGATCGCCAACAGCAGGACGCCGGAAATCTTCACGGCGGCCGCGTTGCTGCTGGTCGTCGCCATTGCCACGCTGATGCAGCTCGTCGGTCTGTCGATGGCGCTCGGAGCCTTTCTTGCCGGCGTGCTGCTCGCCGAGAGCGAATACCGCCGCGAACTCGAGACCGACATCGAGCCGTTCAAGGGATTGCTGCTGGGCCTGTTCTTCATCGCCGTGGGCATGAGCATCGACTTCGGCGTGCTGCTCGCGCAACCGCTGCGCATGATCACGGTCGTCGTCGGCTTCATGGCGCTCAAGGGTCTGGCGATCTACGGCGTGTCGCGGCTGATGCAGTTGCCGTACCAGGAGCGTCCGGTCTTCACGCTGCTGCTCGCGCAGGGCGGCGAGTTCGCGTTCGTCGTGTTCCAGTCCGCCGGACCGCAGGTGCTGCCGCCGGCCGTATCGTCGTTCCTGATCGGGGCCGTGGCGTTGTCCATGCTGCTCTCGCCACTGTTGCTGGTCGCCATCGACAAATGGCTGTTACCGCGCTATGGCATGAAGGGTTCACCCCGCATGGAGGAGATTTCGGAGCCGCAGTCGGCGAACGTCGTGATCTGCGGCTTCGGGCGCTACGGCCAGATCGTGGGCCGCACGCTGGTGCCGCAGGGCGTGTCGGTAACGGTGCTCGATCACGATCCCGACACCATCGAGAGCCTGCGCCAGTTCGGCTTTCGCGTGTTCTACGGCGACGCGACGCGTCTCGATCTGCTGCGCATTGCGGGCGTGGCGAATGCGCGCGCCGTCGTCATCGCCGTGGACGACGTCGATCAGTCGCTCGAAATCGCCGACCTGATGCGCGAGCACTTCCCCGAGGTGCCCGTCGTCGCCAGAGCGCGCAACGTCGGACACCTGTTCCAGTTGCGCGAGCGCGGCGTGCAGCATATCGAACGCGAAGTCTTCGAGTCGTCGCTGCGCAGCGCGCGCTCGGTCCTCGAAGCATTGGGATGGCCCGCGGCCGAAGCCCGCGAGGCGACGATGGCATTCAGGCGCGCCAATGTGCAGTTGACGGACGAAATGTATCCCTCCTACCAGGATCGCAACAAGATGATCGCCACCGCGAAGGAAGGGCGCCGTCAGTTCGAGGAACAGATGGCGCGCGAGCGCGCCATGCGTCATGCGCAACGTCAGGTCACCTTCGGCTGGGACGGCGAGCGCGCGCCCGACGGCACGAAAGACGATCGCCACGCATGACGTTGCGCCTTAATCGAATGGCTTGAAGTGACCGTCGGCCGGCGCGCGTGCATCGGCACGCAGGCGCGTTTCAGCCTCCACGCCGGCAAGGCCGCGATAGTAGAGATGCACCGCGATGGCCGCCGAGTAGCGGCGAATTTCCACGAGCGTGAGGTGCGCATGCTCAGCCGACGTGAACATCAGATACGGCGATTCTTCTTCGATCAGGCTTGCGACCTGATGCAAACCGTGGCGGTGCAGCACCTCGGTGAGTTCGTCGCGGCTGCGATGCGTATTCGCGTCGGTGGCCGGGTACATCATGCGCAGCAGGATGATCGGATGATCGGCAACGGCGAGCGACAACGCCTGCACGACAGCGTGACTATCGAGAGCCGTAGCCACGGCTTCACCTTCGGGACGATGCTGCGGAAAGAGTTGCTCAAGGGTCAGCGACATGGTGTGTCCATTGCAAGGTAGCTGTGAAAACTGCGACAGCGGCTCTACAGTCTAGTCACCTCTTTGCCCGCGATATAGCGCGCTGCGCGAATACCTGCGTTGCACGGCCCGCAACAATTACCGGATATTTCAACGCATCGTCGTCTCGTCCCGCCGCCCTTGCGCACACGGCGCCTGGGCATGATGACGCGCCACGCCCCCGTCTGCACGGCGCGCGCGCATCGCCGATGGTATGATTTTCGGCGACGCCGACACGACTCATACCGATGCGATATCCCGAACAGATGTCCGACACGTCAGCAGCCGCCGTGGCCGAAGCCGACCATGTCATGCGCCATTGGCAATACGATGTCCAGGGACCCGTGGAAATTGGTTCGGACTCCCACAAACGCATGTTCTGCCGCATGTTGCTGGAGTCTCACAATCCTTATAAGCCCGCCGTCATCGAATGGCCGACGCTGCCGCCCGATGCCCTCAAGCGTCTGACCGCGCTGCCCATCTGGGACATCGCGGTGCAGACCGAAGGCCGCGCGTCCATTCGCGTCGCAACGTATGCGGCGACGATTCAGGATCCGCTCCTGCGCGCGGCGCTCGTCATGGACGGCGAGGAAGAAGCGCGCCACAAGGTCGTGCTCTCCAGGCTGGTCGAGGCCTACGGCATCGAACTGGCCCAGGAACCGCCCTATCCGGCCCCGAAAGACGCCGAATGGGCGTGGATGAAGACCGGCTTCAGCGAATGCATCGACAGCTTCGTCGCGTTCGGTCTGTTTCGTTCGGCTCAACGCTCGGGCTACTTCCCCGAAGCGCTGGTCGAGACCTTCGAGCCGGTCATTCAGGAAGAAGCGCGCCACATTCTTTTCTTCGCGAATTGGGTGGCCTGGTATCGACGCACGCTGCCTTTCTGGAAGCGTCCATGGTTTTACGCGCGCGTGGCGGCCGTGTGGGTGACGCTGATCTGGGATCGCATGGCGATTGCCCGCGGCATCGATACGGACGGCGTGGCGCGCGACGCCAACTTCCCCGCCACGGGCACCGCCGACATCGGTGAATCGCTCAAGCCGCGCGATCTGATTGCGCTGTGCCTCGAAGAGGATGCACGCCGCATGGGGGGCTACGACAAGCGCCTGCTGCGTCCCACGTTCGTACCGAAGCTCGCACGCTTCGCGCTGCGTTTCATGAAGGCCTGAGCGCCTCCCCACAACGACAAAAAAGCCGTCCCGAGTGCGACACCCGGGACGGCTTTTCGATGGGCAAGTTCGGCGGCTTCGTCAGCCGTCCGGCAATCAACTGCCCTGGAACTCGTTGAGTTGGCCAGCGGCACGGGCGCGGGCGAGGTCCTGCTTGACGTCGGCGCGCGACACGCTCTGGCCTTGCGAGGCGACGATCGGATAGTCGACGTCGTTCTCGGCGAGCAACCCCTGGGCACGCGCTTGTGCCAGTTCCGACTTCACATCGGCGCGGGTCTTGCCCGGGCCCGAAGCGACGTACGCCGGATAGTCGGCGTCGCCGTGCGGGATCAGACCGTTGGCACGGGCCTGGGCCAGATCGGCCAGCACGGCAGCGCGGGTCAGCGCTTGACCTTGCGAAGCGATTTCGGGGTAGTTGTTACCGTTCTCGGCAGCGTTGCCGGCAACGGCACTCAGCGAAGCGACGGCAGCGATAAGGGCGATAGCGATGTTCTTGCGGTTCATTTTCATAACTCCTGTCAGTTGCGACGGCTTTGTTTTGAATGGCGCCGTCGATGGAAGGAAGTCTAGAACTCGCCATCACGATGAAAAACGCGAAATTTGTCGAGGAACTATTGTGCGTTTCGATAGGAATGAATGCACCACTTCGGTGCGTTGCCGGATATGAAAACGCCGCGGCCGCCGGGATGGCCGGCGACGTGCGGCGGGGTGCGGCGGGGTGCGGAAAAAGCACGAGAGCGCGTGAAAAGCCCGGGGCAGGATGCTCAGTCGACGAGCGAAGCGCCGAGCGCGTCGAGCAGGAAGTTCGTGCCGCGCTCGCGCGAGCCCGCGTCGTCGTAACCGTCGAGGAATGCGCCCTGCTCGGTCATGACGAGGTGCGTGCCGCCGTCGCGCGCCTTGAGATCGATGGTCGCGAGCGACACCGAAATCTTGCGCGTATCGAGATGCATCTCGTAGGCGTAGACGAGACGCGTGTCCTTGACAACGTCGTAGTAGAGCGCATCGAACGTCGACACCATGCCGCTCTGCCACTTGCCCTTCGCGATCTCGCGTCCTCCAGGGCGCACATCCATCGTGCGCTCGATCAGCGTCAGTCCCTCACCGCGCGCAAACCAGCGGTCCTTGGCCTCACGCTCGACCAGTGCGCGAAACACACGCGCCGGCGATGCGGGGTACTGACGTTCGATACGGAAGGTCGCATGCACGACGCTGCGAGACGTCGGCGCTTCGGCCTCGCGCATGACTTCGCGACCGAGCTTGTCGAGCGTTTGCGTCCAGCCCTGTCCGGCACCTTCCGGCATCCAGGCGAAGGCGGGATCGAGCACCGTATAGCGTTGCTCCACATCTAGCCGCGTGCCTTGCGCGACATCGGTGAACGTGGCGGTCGTGAGCGCACTGAACAGCGCGTGGCCCTTTTCGTCGGTCACGGTCATGTCGATGACGAGACGCGCGGGGGCATCGACGTCGACGAAGCGCCCGCGAATCCAGTGCGACTCGCCCTCGGGCGACTGCATGCGCAGATCGAACGCGCCACCTTCACGCGCCTCGATCTTCGCTTCGGGGACCGTGAAACCGGCCGGGCAAAACCAGCGCTTGACGGCCTCGGTCGCCGTCCACGCACCGAACACCACGTCGCGGGCGACCGCGTAAGTCCGGCCCACGGTCAACGGCTGACGTTGCGCCGTCGCTTTTGCTTCACTTGCTGTCGTCATGAAGGTCTCCTTCGGGCGGCAGGCTGGCCAGATACTCGCCCAATCGGTCGAGATGGCCTTCCCACTCGTGACGGCGCTGATTGATCCATCGCTCGGCAAGGCTCAGCGCCTGAGGTTCGATCCGGCACGTGCGCACACGTCCGGCCTTTTCCGTTCGCACCAGTCCCGCGCTCTCCAGCACGGACAGATGCTGCATGACCGCCTGCAACGACATCGCCAGCGGTTGCGCAAGCGCACTCACCGACGCCGGCCCCTGCGCCAGCCGCACGAGCATCGCGCGGCGAGACGCATCGGCCAGTGCCTGAAAGGTCAGATCGAGGGTGTTGTCATGGTCAAGCATGTACTTGAGTATAATCGCGTCAAAAACTAAAGCAAGGACTTTAGTATTAAAAATTTCAGCCGGTGTCCGGCGACAGGGATCAGGTGATGATGTGATGCTCGCGCGCACGCATCTGCGCCGTGTGCTGGCGATGCAGAATTTCCCGCAGAGATTGCTCGATGGTCTCGGACATGGCGTCGAGCGCCAGGTCGTTCGGTTCGAGTCCAAACGGCTCTTCGATTTCGGCACTCACCGCTTCGAGCGCGAAGAAGGTGTAGGAGATGAAGGCGACGATCACCGGCGTCATGGGGCCGATGGAATCCACGAGTCCGAACGGCAGCAGCAGACTGTAGAGATAAGTGACGCGGTGCAGGATCACGCCATACGTGAAGGGAATCGGCGTGGTGGCAATACGCTCGCAGCCGCCGATGGCCTCGCCCAGACGGTCCAGGTGCATCTCCATGAGTTGCGCGAGCGGCGCCTCGATCTGACCGCGCATCCGGCGCTCGCGCAACCATTCTCCGGCCATGAGCAGGAGCGTGATCGGCTTGAATTGCTTGCGCCCGAGGCAGGTCACGTCTTCCTTGCCGAGCAGACGATCGAGGTCGGCGCGCGGATCGGTGCCCCGCAATTGATGACGCATTGCGTGCACGAAGGCGATCAGATAGGCGACGAAGCGCGGCGAATCCGACGTGTCGGACACGAGCGTCATCGACTGACGCGACAGCGCGCGCGTCTCGTTGAGTACGCTGCCCCAGAGCATGCGGGCTTCCCAGTAGCGGGCATAACTCGTGGTGTTACGGAAGCCGAGAAAGATGGCGAGCGTAATGCCGATCAGCGAGAACGGGATGAACGTAAGCGGGATCTTCCATTCGAAGATACGCCCGTGCGCGAGCGTGACGGCAATCGAGATGATCGTGGTGAAGACAAGCTGCGGGGCGATCTTGGGCAAGATCGAGCCGCGCACGACGAATAGCATGCGCAGCCAATGCAGGTTGGGACGGACGATCATGATGACGGAGACGCTCGCAGGCGCTGAGAAACCGGCGGTGGGGGTAGCCGTTGGGGCCGGATGATACGCCGATATTCGCGTCATTGAAATGACTTCGGCCGATGCAACGGACCGAACGCATCGAATGGCCGCGGCTGCGCATCGGCGGCAAACCGATAGCGGAACACCCGCCGGATGAGCGTCCGGCGGGCGCAGCCCGTTGTCTCGCCGCCTTGCACAGTGCGAGACGCTACTTGACCTCCAGCGCCTGCGCCAGCGTTACCGGATCCTGGAAGATGCTCGAAAAATCGAGTCCCCCGTGACCGTTCGCGCGATGGACTTCGAAAATACGCCGGGCAAGATCGCCCAGCGGCGTGGCCACGTCGCTCGACACCGCCGCCCCATGCGCGAGACGCAAATCCTTCGCCATCAGGTCCGTTGCGAAGCCTCCCGTGTAACCGCGCGACGACGCCGCGTTCTCCATCACCCCCGGACACGGGTTATAGACTTCCAGCGTCCAGTTGCGCCCGGAGCTTTGCTGCATTACCGCCGAGAGCACCTTGGGATCGAGCCCGTTGGCGATGCCCAGACGCAGCGCCTCGCTCGTGCCCGCCATCAGAATGCCCAGCAGCATGTTGTTGCACAGCTTGAGCGTTTGTCCGGCACCGAGCGGCCCCCCGTGGTGGATGGCCTTGCCCATGTTGCCGAGCAACGGCCGCATGCGCTCGACGAGTGCCGCGTCGCCCCCGACCATGAACGTCAAGGTGCCCGCGGCGGCGCCCGCCGTGCCACCCGAGACCGGCGCGTCGAGCAGCAGCGTGCCCGGGCGCGCGAGTTTCGCCAACTGGCGCGGAATTTCCGGCGGCACCGTGCTGCTGTCGATCAGCACCGCGGGCGCGGGCGCATTCGCGAGCACACCTTCCGGGCCGTCATACGCCGCGAGCACGTGTTCCCCCGCGGGCAACATGGTAATGACGACCTGCGCGTCGCGCACGGCGTCGGCAATCGATTTCGCCGCTTTGCCGCCCGCCGCCACGAGGCGCTCCACCGCCGCGCCCGACAAGTCGAAGCCGCGCACCATATGCCCGGCGCTCACGAGATTCGCCGCCATCGGTCCGCCCATATTGCCCAGGCCGATGAAGGCGACGCGCAGCGGTCCTTGCTGAGTTTCCGTAGCCATGGTCCGTCTCCGAAGTTACTTCAGCGTGATCGTGGTGTTCACGCCCGCCGGGCCGGTGCCGCGCGCCTGCCAGCGCGCAGTCACGGTCTTCGTTTGCGTCCAGAACAGAATCGCCTGCTTGCCGTTCGGCCCCAGATCGCCGAGCTTCGAGGCTCGCGAACCGGTGAAGCTGAACCACGCGACGGGCACCGGAATCGGCAGGTTGATGCCGACCTGACCGACGTCGATCTCGTTCTGGAACTGACGCGCGGCACCGCCATCCTGCGTGAACAGCGCCACGCCGTTACCGTTCGGGTTCGCGTTGACGAAGGCGATCGCCTCGTCGAGCGTCTCGGCGCCCGCCATGCACAGCACCGGCCCGAAGATTTCATCCCGGTAGATCGACATATCGGCCGTCACGCCATCGAAGATCGTGGGGCCGACGAAGTTGCCGTCCGGCGCGTCGCTGACCGCGTAACCCCGCCCGTCGAGCAGCAGCTTGGCGCCCTCCTCCACGCCCGCGCCGATGAGTTTCTCCACCCGCGCGCGTGCCTGCTTCGACACCAGTGGGCCTACGTCCGCCGTGCGATCCGTACCCGGGCCGACCTTGAGCGCCCGCGCCCGCTCGACAAGTTCGGGCACCCACTCGCGCGCTTCGCCCACGAGCACCGCCACCGACGTCGCCATGCAACGCTGCCCTGCCGCCCCGAAGGCGGCGCCCAGCAGGTGGTTGATGGCCTGCTCGCGATCCGCGTCCGGCAGAATCACGCAGTGGTTCTTCGCGCCCATCATCGCCTGACAACGCTTGCCGGCTTCCGAAGCGCGACGATAGATGTGCGTGCCGACGTGCGTCGAGCCGATGAACGACACGGCCTTGATGTCGGGGTGATCGCAAATGGCGTTGGCGATGTCCGGGCCGCCGTGCACGACATTGAGCACGCCCGGCGGCAGACCGGCTTCGAGTGCGAGTTCCGCAAGCCGCAGCGACGCGCTCGGGTCCTGCTCCGAGGGCTTGAGCACGAACGTATTGCCGGTTGCCACCGCGAGCGGGAACATGAAACACGGCAGCATCACGGGGAAGTTGAAGGCCGTGATACCCGCGCACACGCCGAGCGGCTCGATGAGGGTGTAGACATCCACGCCGCCCGCCGCATTCTGCGCGTACTCGCCCAGTTGCAGCGAGGCGATCGAACACGCATGTTCGACGACTTCGAGACCGCGTCCGACTTCGCCTTCGGCATCGGGCAGCGTCTTGCCATGTTCGCGCGTAATCAGTTCGGCAAGCTCCGCCGTGTGATCGCGCAACAACTGCTGAAAGCGCAGCATCACGCGCATGCGGTTGGCTTGCGAGGTATTGCGCCAGCCCTTGTAAGCCGCCTTGGCGGATGCGACGGCCGCGTCGAGCTCTTCGGTCGTTGCAAACGGCACTCGCGCGACGACCTCCTGCGTGGCGGGGTTCACGACGTCACGCCACTGCGACGTCTTCGATTCAACACGCTTGCCATCGATGAGCAGCGCAATAGTGGGTAGGGACATGACACGCTCTCCAGATCGAAACGAATACGGGTGAAGGAATCCGGGTGAAAGTTACTTCGCTGCCGTGCTCGTCTTCACGAGCGGACAGATCGATTTCGACAGCGGCTGGAAGGCTTCCGTCGCGGGGACGGTGGCCACTGTAGTGTAGTAATCCCACGGCCCCCTGGACTCGGCGGGCGATTTCACTTTGAACAGATACATGTCGTGAATCACGCGTCCGTCCGGCCGAATGGACGCGTTGTGCATGATCGGATCGCGAATCGGCAATTCACGCATTTTTTGCGCAACGACCTTCGCATCGACACTCCGGGCAGCCGCCACCGAACGCAGGTAATGCAGCACGCTCGAATACACGCCCGCCTGCACCATCGTCGGCTTCAGGTTCCTGTACTTCTTCTGGAAGCGATCGGACCATTTGCGCGAGGCGTCGTCGAAATCCCAGTAAAAGCCGTCGGTGAACAGCAGGCCTTGCGCGGTGTTCAGGCCGAGCGCATGCACGTCCGAGAGGAACACCAGCAGCGCCGCGAGCTTCTGTCCGCGTTGCACGATGCCGAATTCGCGCGCCTGCTTGAGAACGTTGACGGTGTCCTGCCCGCCGTTGGCGAGCGCCACGACCTGCGCCTTCGAGCTTTGCGCCTGCAAGAGGAACGACGCATAGTCGGAGGCATTGAGCGGGTGGCGCGACTGGCCGACGACCGTGCCGCCGAGCGTCTTCACAATGTCCGCGGCGTCCTTTTCCAGCGAATGGCCGAACGCGTAATCGACGGTGATGAAATACCAGGACTTGCCGCCGTCACCGACCACGGCGCGCGCGGTGGCGGCCGATTGCGAGTACGTGTCGAACATCCAGTGAAAGCCCGTGGGCGAGCAGTCTTCGTTGGTCAGACGCGTGGTCGCCGGGCCGGAGAACAGCACCACACGCTGCTTGTCCATCGCCAGCTTCTGCACGGCAAGCGCGGCAGCGGAGTTGGTCAGGTCGGCAATCGCATCGACGTTATCGCGGTCGAACCATTCGCGCGCCTTGTTGGCGGCCACGTCGGCCTTGTTCTGGTTGTCGGCCGAGACCAGTTCGATCTTCATGCCCTTGCATTCGGCGGCCAGACAGTCGTCGATCGCGAGTTGAGCAGCAACGACCGAGCCAGCGCCGCCCATCGCGGAATACGTCCCCGACATATCGGTGAGCACCCCCACTTTCACGGGACGATCGGGCAACTGCGCAAACGAACCGAGAGACGACAATCCCAAACCCGCGCCGAGTCCCAGCGCGAGCAGCCACGGCTTGATCTTCATCGCTTTTGTCTCCTTGAGGTCTTATCGAACGCTCTTATGCTTTTTTGGCGCCGAGGTCTATGCGCGGCGCTCATAAATTGTATTTGTGCGAATTTGCTTTACATAGCGCATCGTTGCATCTACTTTGTGCAGAAATACACATAGGAGACAGCGCGATGACACGCATCGGCGCGACACGACAGAGCAGTCTGTCCGGGAATCCGGGCACGGAGCCGCGCCCCGACTGGGACGACCTTCGGTATTTTCTGGAAGTCGCGCGAACGCAGCGGGTCAGTGCCGCGGCGCAGCGTCTGGGCGTCGATCACACGACCGTCTCGCGACGCGTACGGGCGCTGGAGCAGGCACTCGGCACGCTGCTGTTCGACAAGTCGCGCAATGCGGGCTTTGCACTCACGCCGGAAGGTCAGCAACTGCTCGTGTATGCCGAACAGATGGAGACGGCACTGCAATCGGCGTGCGAACAGGTCGCCGGTCTCGGCCAAACGTTGTCGGGCCACGTGCGCATCGGCTCCACGGAGGCCTTCGGCACCTATTTCGTCACGCCCGTACTCTCACGCTTTCAGCGCGAATACCCCGCCATCGATTTCGACGTGTTGCCGGTGCCACGCTTCGTGAGCCTGTCCAAGCGCGAGGCCGATCTGGCCATCACCATCGAGCGCCCGCAACGCGGGCCGTATGTGTGCAGCAAGCTGTGCGACTACCGCTTGCAGTTGTACGCCACGCCCGGCTACCTGGCGCGATACGGCGACGTGAAGACATTTGCGGATCTGGCGGGACGCCGCTTCATCAGCTATGTGGACGAGCTGACGTTCAGCAACGAGTTGCGTTATCTGGAAGACATCGTGCCGGGTTGCAACGTCGTGCTGCGCAGCACCAGCGTCATTGCGCAGTATCAGGCGGCGTTGCAGGGCGAAGCGCTGGCGATTCTGCCGTGCTTCATGGCGGCGCAGGACCCGCGGCTCGCGCCGTTGCTGGTCGACGACGTGGTTGTCACGCGCAGTTTCTGGATCTACTGCCACGAGGAATTGCGCACGCTCAAGCGCATTACGGTGCTGTGGGACTATCTTCGCGACGCGGCGCATCGCAACGACGCGCTGCTGCAAGGCAAGGCGGGGCAACTGCGACTGCACTGAGCCTCTCTTCAGCGGATCTTGCGCTGCTCTTGCTCGATGACAACCGGCACCACGGTGCGCATCGCTTCGATGAAGCGCCGCAGCCGCGCCGGGTAGTACTTCGCGTAAAGATAGATGAGATACATGGGCAAGGCCGCCGAGCGCCACTGCGGCACCAGTTGAATCAGGCGTCCCTGCGAAATGTCTTCGGCCATCACCCACGCGGAAGCCACACCCACGCCCAGCCCCCGCAATGCGGCACTGCGCAATGCAAACAGGTTGTCGGTGCTCATTCGCGGATCGAATGTAATGCGCTCCGATTCGTGCGTCTGCCCATGCGTGAGCGTGAGTTCGGTGCGGTAGAACGTGGTGAGCGCGAGCCACGGCAGCGCCATCAGGTCCGACGGGCGTTGCGGCATCGCGCGTGCGCGCACCAGTTCAGGCGAGGCGACGACGATGCGCGGCACGTCGGTCAGCAGGATCGCGACATTCGACGGATCCTGCAATTCGCCCACGTGAATGGCGCAATCGACGCCCTCGGCGATGAAGTCCGGCTCGCGGTCCTGCAAGAACCAGTGCACCTTTATCTTCGTATGGCGTTCCAGGAAGTCGGCCAGCGGCCCGATCATCATGTCCTGCCCGAACGCATGCGGAACATATACCCGCAGCGTGCCTTCGGGCTCGTCGCCGGTGCCGCGCAAATCGGCTTCGAATGCCTCCCAGCTCGTCACCAGGTCCTTGGCCCGCGCATAGCAACGTTCCCCGTCCTCGGTGAGTTTCATCTGATGCGTGGAGCGCTGAAGCAGCCGCAGGCCGAGCGAGCGCTCCAGCATCTGGAGACGCCGGCTGACGGTCGGTTGCGTGGTGCCGAGCAGCGCGGCGGCCGCCGACAGGCTGCCGGATTCGACGATGCGCACGAAAGTCTGCATCAGTTCGACGCGGTCGGCACCACTGGGGCGCGCCGAGGCGACGCCAACGGCCGGATGAGGGGTATCGGGAGGCTCTGTCATACGTCGTGCGTATAAAGGTTGTACGGATTATAGGTCTACCGCTGCACCGCACCAAGCGAGACACTACGCCCCGTGCCTGGTTACCCCGTCATTGCCGCGCAGGTCTGTCGACATCGACGCTTCGTGACTGCCCGGTAGCGCCAGCTTCCGTACCGATTCTTTTCTGGAGACTCGCTCATGAGTTCCGCTCAGCTTTCCAACACTGCCACGGCCCGACGGCCCCAGCCCGCGCTGTCGGCGCGGCTCATCCTGTTGCTGGCGACCGGCACCGGCCTGACGGTGGCCTCGCTGTATTACGCGCAGCCGATGCTCGGCATCATGACCGACGACATCCACGCGGCCAACACAACCGTCGGCTGGGTGCCGACGCTCACCCAACTCGGCTACGCGCTCGGTATTTTGCTGCTGGTGCCGCTCGGCGACCGCTTCGACCGGCGTCGCATCGTGCTCATCAAGGGCGCGATTCTCACGCTGGCGCTGCTGCTGGCGGCCTTCGCGCCGGGCATCGGCACGCTGCTGGTCGCGAGCCTCGCCATCGGGCTGACGGCGACGATGGCGCAGGACATTGTGCCTGCCGCCGCGACCCTCGCCCCCGAATCGATCCGGGGACGCGTCGTCGGCACCGTCATGACCGGCCTGCTGCTGGGCATTCTGCTCTCGCGGGTCGTTTCGGGCTTCGTCGCGCAGAACTTCGGATGGCGGGCGATGTATGTGGTGGCGGCGATCAGTGTGGCGAGTTTCGGCGTGGTGGCATGGCGCGGTTTGCCGTCGTTCCATCCGACGACGCAATTGTCCTATCGTCAATTGATCGGCTCGGTGGCCGGTTTATGGCGCCGTCACCCGGCACTGCGCCGGGCAGCGTTTGCGCAGGGCCTGCTTTCGGTCGGCTTCAGCGCCTTCTGGTCGACGTTGGCGGTCATGCTCCACGAAGCGCCGTTCCATATGGGGGCGGCCGCGGCCGGTGCGTTCGGTCTGGCCGGTGCAGCCGGCGCCCTCGGCGCGCCGATTGCCGGTCGCATCGCCGACAAGAAGGGGCCCCAGGTCGTGACACGTCTTGGCGCCGCGATGGTCGCCGCCTCGTTCGCTGCCATGCTGTTCGCGCCGATGCTCAGCCCGCATGCGCAGTTGTGGCTGATCGGGCTCGGCGCCATCGGTTTCGATCTCGGGGTGCAGGTCGCGCTGATCTCGCACCAGACCATCGTGTACGGGATCGAGCCCGCCGCACGCAGCCGTCTGAACGCCGTGTTGTTCGTGTGCGTGTTCATCGGCATGTCGCTCGGCTCGGTGCTCGGTTCGCAAGCGCTGGCGCAGTGGGGCTGGACAGGCGTTGCCTCGCTCGCCACCCTCTCGGCACTGGGCGCACTCGCCGTGCGCATGTGGCCGGGGACCGCGTCGGCCCGCTGAATGCCGGCCTGCACGCGTGGTGCGCGGCCGCTCACGCGGCGTTTAGCGAACCACCGTCTTTGCCGCCCCCGCCAGCGCGCGCTCGAACAGGTCGCCGGTGTCGACACCCTCAAGATTGAGCCCGAACGATCCTTCGAGCACCTCGGCCAATTGCGACGCGGACCCGATCTGGGTCTCGACCCGCACGTCGCCAGCCGGCCCCCGCTCGACGAACTTGGTGTCGAACAGCGCGATGCGTCCGCGGGGGCCATCCGGCAGCACCCGGCACGCCATCAGATGGTTGGTGAAGATGGACTCCGGTGCGCTCGACGTGTACCAGTTGCCGAGTTTGTAGTCGATCCACTCGGCCGGTCGCGGCGTAAAGCGATAGGCCGGCAACCATGCCTGTGCCGATTTCACGCTCAGGCGGTACTCGGCGACGACATCGCCATCGGCCGGGCGTACGGGTTCGAGCTGGAAGATTTCGAGCGGTGTCGACTGCTCTTGCGACGTATTCAGACGCAGAGGCGCGGTGAGCGTCACCGAGCCGAATCCCACATCCGCCAGCCATGACTCGCTCTCCAGTTCCACGCGCAGCAACATGTGCGTGAGCGGCGCCTCCACGGTGAAGGTTCGGCCCCACGCGACACGCCCGATCATCGGTGTGACGTCGAACCCAAGATGGGTGAGCGCGTTGGCGAACAACGCGTTCTGCTCGAAACAATAGCCGCCCCGTGCGCCGTCGATCAGTTTGCCGACGACCGACGGCAAGTCGACGGCGACCGGCTTGCCGCGAATCGGGTCGATGTTCTCGAACGGAATGGCCTGTGGATGGAGTGCGTGGATGGCGCGCAAAACGTCGAGCGTGGGCTCGCGCGGACCGGTGTAGCCGATGCGCCGGAAATAGCGTTCGAGATCGAAAGTCTGGGACATACCGGCCTGCCTCTTCAGTCGGTCGATTCGCAGAAGCGAATACGATTATTGAACGGGTCCGTCACCGTCATCTGCTTGCCCCAGTCGAGTTCTTCGATGCCGGGGTTCATGTTCGGATAGCGCTTGCCGGACAAATCGCGCTGATACGCTTCGATGCCGCGCATGAACACGAACGTGGTTGCGCCGGGGCTCGCGTCGCCAAAATGGCCGGACAGATGCAACGTCATCCCCGCACGCGAGACCTGACAGTACAGCGGCATGCCGTCGGCGAAGCGATGCTCCCAATCGACGTGGAAGCCGAGAAAGCCGACGTAGAATTCGCGCGCCCTGGCTTCGTCGAAGATCCGGTGGATCGGTGCGACGGTGTCGAATACGATGCCATCGTCAGCCGCAGAGGCGAGCTTTGCGGCGAGCACGTTCCAGTCCGCAAAGCCGAACTGCGCGGCCACGGCTTCGAGTGCCTGTGCGTGGGAAATGTCGATGCCCTCGCGCGCGAGACGCTCGCGCAGCGACCTGGCCATGACTTTGGCGTCGAGATAGGTTCGCATGTTTGCCATCCTCGATAGCGTTCGGTGGCGACGCATTCGATCAGTGCTCGCGTTGCTGATGCGCGTCGCCTGAGGAACGGGACGGACATGCCCTGCCTGCGATGCTTTCACCATCCCCATGCGGGGGCGAGCGGCAGGCAGCATCGGCCTTGGCGGCAATTCTAGCAGCAATCCGAAGCGCCCCTGAGAGAGGGCCGGAACGACGCTTCGACAGCGCCTGCCAACGTGCCGGCATACCGCCCACCCATCGGCACGCGGGATGCCGGAATGCGATGACCGCGCGCTCAATTCCGCATTGGCCGGGATCGCGACACGCCGGTATAGTGACGCTCGTGCGCCGGCGCGACGCCGTCGGCATCCGCCTTCCGGAGTATGTTTTTCTCATGATCGACGCCGCGCGTATCACGCAGGCGCTGGCCGAGCGCCACGTCACCCCCGACCTGCGTCAACGCGACGCCATTGCCGTGCTCACACGCCTGACGACGCTCGGCGGCGCATCCGCCATCGCACCGTGCGGCGGCGTGTACTGCTACGGCCCGCCGGGACGCGGCAAGAGCCTCGTCGTCGACACCGCGTTCGCCGTCGCGCAATGCGAAAAGCGCCGTGTCCATTTCCACGAATTTCTGCGCGACATACACCGGCAACTCGTACGTGAGCCAAAGTGCGACGACCGGCTTGCCGCCGTGGCGAATCGCTGGCTCGATGCCGTCGAACTGCTCTGTTTCGACGAGTTCCACGTTCACGACATCGCCGACGCCTTTCTCGTCGGACGCTTTCTCGACATCGCCCTGGCACGCGGCGTCCGGCTGGTGCTGACGTCGAACTATGCGCCGCAGCAGTTACTGCCCGATCCCGAGTTTCACGAACGCTTCGAGCCGACCATTGCGCTTATCCTGCAACGCTTCGCCATCGTCCATTTCGACGGCGAAACCGATTACCGGATGGGCGGCGAGGCGGCGGAGATCGCCCGCTGGCTGTCGCCGTTGGAAGCAGCGCGCGACATCCTTCCCGCGCGCTACACCGAGTGGGAAGGATGTCCGCCCGCCGAGCCTTCGGAAGTGAGCGTGGCAGGCCGGGCGCTCGCCGTACGAAGTGCAGGTCGCCACGTGCTGTGGGCCGATTTCGATGCACTGTGCGTGGCGCATCGGTCGCATCTGGACTATCTCGGACTGGCGGAGCAATGGCAGACGCTGATCGTGGACGACCTGCACGTGGAGCGACTGCGTCGCCCCGATACGCTGCAACGCTTTCTCTGGCTCATCGACATAGCCTATGACCGGCAGCGCACGCTGCTGATCGCATCCGACGCGCCCCTCATCCCGGCGCTCGACGCCCTGAGCGACTGGCGCGACCTGTCGCGCACGATCAGCCGCCTCGCGGAGATGGGCTCGCGCGAATACGAGCGGCGCACGCGCCGTTAAACGGTGCTGGGATCCAGCTTTTCCGGATCGATACCGTACTTGCGGATCGCTTCGCCCACGCGCCCGCGCGGCACCATGCCGGCATCCGCCAACGCACCCAGCGCCGCCAGCACAATAAAGTGGCGATCCACTTCGAAGTACTTGCGCAGCGATTCTCGCGTATCCGAGCAGCCGAAGCCGTCAGTGCCCAGCGTGACGAAGCGGCGGTCTCGCACGAACGGACGAATCTGATCGCCGACGATTTTCATGTAGTCCGTGGCGACGACGAGCGGGCCTTTGCGGTCCGCCAGACATTGCTGGGCATACGGCACGCGCGGCGTCCGATCCGGATGCAGCAGATTCCAGCGCTCGGCGGCCAGCCCTTCGCGGCGCACTTCGGTAAGACTCGTCGCGCTCCAGATGTCGCTCTGCACGCCAAAGTCGTCGCGAAGCAGCGCGCTGGCGGCGATCACCTCCCGCAGAATCGCGCCGCTGCCCATTAGCTGCACGCGGGGCGCATCGGCGGGCGTGGGCTCACCTTCGCGCAACAGATACAGCCCCTTCAGAATGCCCGCCTGCGCACCCTCCGGCATTGCCGGGTGCGTGTAGTTTTCGTTGAGCAGCGTGACGTAGTAGTAGACGTCTTCATTGTCGCCGTACATGCGCTGCATGCCGTTCTGGAGAATTACCGCCAGTTCGTACTGGAATGTAGGGTCGTACGCCACGCAGTTCGGAATGACCGATGCCAGTACGTGACTGTGCCCGTCGTCGTGTTGCAGCCCTTCGCCCATGAGCGTGGTGCGCCCGGACGTGGCGCCCAGCATGAAGCCGCGCGTGCGCGCGTCGCCTGCCGCCCATGCGAGATCGCCCACCCGTTGCAGGCCGAACATCGAATAGAAGATGTAGAACGGAATGGTGGCGAAGTCATGGGTGCTGTACGACGTACCCGCCGCGATCCACGACGCCATCGCGCCCGACTCGTTGATGCCTTCTTGCAGAATCTGCCCGTCGAGCGCTTCCCTGTAGTAACTGAGCTGCCCGGCGTCCTGTGGCGTATAGCGCTGGCCGAGATACGAGTGGATGCCGATCTGGCGGAACAGCGGCTCCATGCCGAACGTGCGCGATTCGTCCGGCACGATGGGGACCACGCGCTGACCGATCTCGGGATCCTTGAGCAGCGCCGTGAGAATGCGCACGAACGCCATCGTCGTGGACAACTCGCGCTCGCCGGTGTCCTTCAATTGCGCGGCGAAGGTGCTCAGCGGGGGGATGGCCAGCGGCGCGCGCAAGCCGAAGCGCGCCGGCTGGTGCCCGCCCAGCGCTGCGCGACGCGCGGCAAGGTAGCGGCCTTCCGGGCTGTCGGGATCGGGGCGCAGATACGGCATCTCCGGCAACTGCGCGTCGGTCACGGGCAGGTCGAAGCGGTCGCGGAAAGCGCGTACGGCGTCGGCGCTCATCTTCTTCAATTGATGGTTGACGTTCTGCCCTTCGCCCGCTTCGCCCATGCCGAAGCCCTTCACGGTCTTGGCGAGAATCACACTCGGGCGCCCCTGCGTCTTCATCGCCTGCGCGTAGGCGGCGTAGACCTTCAGCGCATCGTGGCCGCCGCGTGCGAGTTGCCAGATCTCGTCGTCGCTCAGGTGCGCGACCATCGCCAGCAGCTCGGGGGACGTGCCGAAGAAATGTTCGCGCACGTAAGCGCCGTTCTGCGACTTGAACGTCTGGTAGTCGCCGTCGACGCACGCCATCATCCGCTCGCGCAGCAGGCCGTGAACGTCCTTTTCCAGCAACGCATCCCAGCCGCTGCCCCAGATCACCTTGATGACGTTCCAGCCCGCCGCGCGAAAGGTGCCCTCCAGTTCCTGAATGACCTTGCCGTTGCCGCGCACCGGGCCGTCCAGACGTTGCAGGTTGCAGTTGACGACGAAGATCAGATTGTCCAGACGCTCGCGCCCGCCCAGGGAAATCGCGGCAAGCGATTCCGGTTGATCCATTTCGCCGTCGCCGAGGAAGGCCCAGACCTTGCGGCCCTGATGCGGCTTGAGGCCGCGGTATTCGAGATAGCGCATGAAACGCGCCTGATACGCGGCAGTGATTGGGCCGAGACCCATCGACACCGTGGGAAATTGCCAGAAGTCCGGCATCAGACGCGGGTGCGGATAGGACGAGATGCCGTCGCGTCCCGCTTCGCGACGATAGTTGTCGAGCTGCGCGCCGGTGATGCGTCCTTCGACATAGGCCCTCGCATAGATGCCGGGCGCGGAGTGCCCCTGCACGTAGATCATGTCGCCGTCGAACGTATCGGTGCGGCCACGGAAGAAGTGATCGAAGCCCACGTCGTAGAGCACGGCCGCAGACTGATACGTCGCGATGTGGCCGCCCACGTTCGAATGCCTGCCCGCACGCAGCACCATCACCATCGCGTTCCAGCGAATGAACGCGTTGAGCCGGCGCTCGACGGCGAGATCGCCCGGATAGGCGCTCTGGCGCGAGGGCGGGATCGTGTTGACGTAATCGGTCGTCACACGCGCGTGGAAGTCGCCGTGCCGTGCGAAATCCCATGCAGCGAGCCGGTCGATCAGGAAGTGCGCGCGCGAACGGCCTTCGACGCAGGTGACGCCTTCGAGCGCATCGAGCCACTCTCGCGTTTCCTGAATATCGGTATCGGCGGATGCCACCACGGGCAGTTGAGTCATGACAGGTCTCCTTGAAGATCACGAAGGGTGCGATCGCCAACAATGTCGACAAACATCCATACGATGAATTGCATTTGCAATCGTAATGCCGGCCATTCTAACGATGTACAATTGCAACTGCAACTCACCCATGGAAACGACAAGGACATTCATGAGCTCGCTTGAACCCGATCTCTGGTTTTCCTTCGTGCGCGCACATCGCACGATGATCCGCGAGATCGAGCGCCGCCTGGCTGCCGCCGGTCTGCCCGCCTATGCCTGGTACGACACCCTGTGGGGCCTCGAGAGCGGTCCGCAAGGCACCCGCCGCATGCACGAACTGGCCGACGTGCTCGCCATCGAGCGCTACAACCTGACGCGCCTGATCGACCGGCTGGAGCAGGAAGGACTCGTCACGCGCATGCGCGACCCGGACGACGGTCGCGCGGCCTACGCGACCATTACCGACAAGGGACGCGCGCTTCGCAAGAAGATGTGGAAGGTCTACCAGTCCACCGTCGCGGAATTGTTTCTCAGTCAGTTTCGCGAGAAAGATGTCGCACCGGTGGCCGAGGCGCTCGACCGCGCCAGTACGGCGGCGCGCGAGTTTCTGCTCGAGACGAAGCAGCGCTGAGGCAGGCCCCGGCAAGGGGGAGCGGCGATGCGCCCCCCTTTTGCGCCCTGCCGATCCTGCGCGATGCATGGCGCGATCCGCGGCATGCCCCGCGCGATTGCGCACCGTCAAACCACGCCATAGCGACGTGTCGCTTCGGCGATACGCTCGCGCGGCAGTACGCCGTCGCTCACCAGCAACCGCAACGCATTCAGGACGATCCAGCGCACGCCCGGCGTGTCGCCGGATTTGAGGCTCTCACCGCCCTCGTCCTTCCCGCCCAGCGCATCGGTATCGTCGCTGCCCAGCGCCGCGAACCGTGCCGGGACGAACGCGCCGATCTGATTGGCGATGTGACGCGCATAGCCTGTCACGGCAAGCACCGGCGCTCGCCCGTCACCGAGGCATCGCATCACGTGGGGCACGCGCGCCGTGCTCTCGCCATGCAGCATCGCCATGCGCCCGGCATCGCCCGCCTCGCGTGCCAGACGCGTGTAGCTCGGACAACTCCACACTTCACACGCCACGCCCCAATCGAGTTGCAACCATCGTGCGGCTTCGAGCACATTCGCCAGCGCCCGGCCCGCGCCGCACAGACGAATCACATAAGGGGGATGCGTGCCGGGCAGCGCCCTCAGACGGTACATGCCACGAAAGGCATCGTGCGCATCGGCGGGACCGAGCGGCGGTCCCTCGATGGAGGGCACGTCGTGCGCGCTCAGATAGCAGAAACCGGATTCGCCCTGGACGTACAAGGCATCGAGCGCCGCGCATAGCAAGGCATGCAGCTCCTGCGCGGACGCCGGATCGTAGGGCAGCCATTCCGGTTGCGCCGCCAGCCACAGCGGCAACTCGGGACGCACGCGCTTGAGCCTGTCGGGCGACCAGAGGGCGGCGTCGTTCAGGAAGATGCCGCGCCTGAGTGTGCCAGCCGGTTCGCGGCGGCCCCGAAGCGTGGCCACATCGGCTGCATCGTTTGCGTTGTTCACATTGTTCGGCGCGGCCTCGATCCCCGCGCCGAGTCCCATCGCTTCGACGCCTGCCGTCAATACGCCACGCAACGTCGGCGAGTGCAGCAGATACAGCAACGGCCGCTCCCGGGCCGGCGACGGCTGAAACCACGTGGCGACGGCGCTCGGCAGCGACGCGCGCCTGCTTCGGCGTGGGCGTGCCGACGACCGGGGCGCGGCCTCGGCAACCGCCGAATCCACGATCCACACATGATCGGACATCTCGCCTTCGGCGAGCACGTTCGCGATATGAGTCAGGGCGTCCAGCGGCGACCTTGCATCGCCCGCCCCCCCCCGTCCCTCCCACGCCATCCACGCCATCCACGCCTCCCCCTGAGTTCCGGGAAGCCATCAGCCTGCCGATGCAAGCGAGCGCCGCCTGCCGCGTGGCGCCTTGCACCGCCGCAGCATTGCGACCCGCCGGGTTCGTGTCAGCCATTCCCCTCATCGCCGCTCCTTTGTGTCCGCTCTTGTTTCGTCGCGACTTGTGATTCGCCGCAAAAACTCATACGATTGCAATTGCAATCATTGTATTTGCAATCGCAAATGCGAACAACACCTGAGGAAAGAACATGAAGCCGACGCCCGCAACCACGCCGCCGCTCACCTTCTACACCGCCGACACTCCCAACGGCCTGAAAGTCAGCCTGTACCTGCATGAAGCCAATCTGGCGCACACGCAGATCAACGTCGACCTGTCTGCCGGCGAACAGAAACAGCCGGCGTTCCTGGAACGCAACCCTAACGGCAAGATTCCGGTCGTCGTCGATCACGAACGGGATCTGACAATCTTCGAATCGGGCGCGATCCTGACGTATCTCGCGATGCGCACCGGTGTTCTGCAACCGATGTCGCAAACGCAGGCCATCGCCGTGAATCAATGGCTCCATTTCCAGATTGGCGGTATCGGGCCAATGCTCGGGCAGCTGTGGTGGTTTCTGCACGGCTCGAAGACAGCCAACACGGAAGCCATCGCGCGGTATCGCAAGGAGTCGCTGCGACTGATCGACGTGGTCGATACGCGACTGGCGCGCTCGGCGTATCTCGCGACGGACGACTATTCGATTGCCGACATCGCCGCCTTCGCGTGGTTGCGCACCCACGACGAGCTGAATCTCGATCTGACGCCCTTCCCTCATGTGCGCCGGTGGCTTGCACAGATCGACGCGCGTCCGGCGGTGCAGGCGGCGATTGTCGCGAACCGCGGCGAGATGGTCCAACCGGAGGCCTGATGCGATGGCGTGGATCTATCTGCTGCTCGCGGCCGCGCTGGAGATCGCGATGGGGCTGGCGCTAAAGTTCAACGACGGCTGGACGCGGCTCGTGCCGAGTGCCGTCGCCATCGCCGCGGCGCTGGCCAGCATCTATCTGCTCGCGCTGGCATTGCGCGCGTTGCCGGTCGGCATGGCCTACGCCATCTGGACAGGTATCGGAACGGTCGGACTTGTGCTTGCGGGCGCGCTCTGGTTCGGCGATTCGCTGCCGTGGAGCCGCATCGGCTTTCTGATGCTGACGATCGTCGGCATCGCAGGGTTGCGATTTTCCGAGAGCGGCGGGGCGTAAGCCTCGTGCGGGGGCGGCGACATGCGGCCCGCCTTTGTCTCGCTTCCGTCTCGCTTCCCCGTATCGCTTCCGTATTGCTTCCGTCCCGTTTATCGGGCTTTTGCCGTTTTACCGCATGGAATGGCCCGCGGTTCGCGTGTCTTTCCCTTCCTTTCATCAATTCGTCACTACTCCGACGAATACTTGGCGGCTTCGAACAAGTTCCAAAGAGGACATCGGAGTCTATGAAACCCATCGCCATTCTGGCGGGCGTCATCGCGCTCTTCGCCGAGCAGCACGCCATCGCCGCCAATTTCCATATCGCCGACGGACAAACGTCGAACACGGCGCAGACACTCTCGGGCGCTCAGACCGGCGCCATCGACAAGGGCGGCACGCTGTCGGTCGGCGGCAGCACCGTCGGCATCTCCGTGACGGGCAACGCCACGCTGGTCAACAACGGCACACTCAACATGACGGGCACCGGCCGCGCAATTCGCGACAACACCGGTGGTCTGACGCTGACAGTGACGAACGGCGCCGGCGCGAGCATGACCACGTTCGACGCCGACGTGATTCAGATGAACAAGGCGAACAGCAACGTCATCTTCAACAACTACGGCACACTCACGTCGACCAACACGTCCGCGGGCGGCAGTCAGGCCATCGACTTCAACGCGATCGCCACGGGCACCAACGTGCTGAACAACTTCGCCGGCGGCATCATTCAGGCAAACGAAGCGGATGCCGTGCGCCCCGGGGTGAACGGTGTGGTCAACAACGCGGGCATCATCCGCTCGACCAACAACCCCGGCAGCACGAGCAGCAGCGACGGTATCGATGCGCAGGCGAACAGCGGCATTACGGTGATCAATACGGGCACCGGTCTGATTCAGGGTGCGCGGCATGGCATAACCGGCGGTGTGGACACGACGACCGACGGCACATTCAGGCTCTCCGTCACGAATCAGGCCGGCGGCACGATTCAGGGCACGAACGGCTCCGGCATCAATATCGACGGCTTCAACGCCAAGGAGGTCGTTACGATCGTCAACGCAGGCACCATCGTCGGCAACGGCGTGACGGGCGACGGCGACGGCGTGGACGTGGACGGCATCGTCAACATCACGAACACCGGTGTGATTCGTGGCGCCCGGGCCAACAACGACGTCAGCGAGGGCATCACGGTCGGGGGCGGCACCATCGTCAACAGCGGCACCATCGTCGGGGAGAACACCGCCGGCGGCATCGGGCGCGGCATTACGCTCGCCGGCGTCGACAAGGATCCGGTCTCGGGCTTGTCCATTGCGCCGCAGGGCATCTACGCGAATTCGACCATCGTCAACAGCGGCCTCATTCGCGGTCAAAGCGATTCGGCCATCGCGGTGACGGGGGCACGCAACGCCTTTACGGTCACGGTCGTCAATCAGGCGGGCGGCATTCTCGAGGGTGGCGGCGCGACGGCCGCCGTCGTCAACACCGGCGCGAGCGACGCAACGGTCGTCAACTACGGCACGATCACCGCCGATCGGAGCGGCAAGGCCGTGGATCTGGGCAGCGGCAACAGCAGCCTCCAGATTCTGGGCGGCTCGGCCGTGGTGAACGGCGACATCTCTGGCGGCACGGGCACCAGTACGTTGACGATCGCACCGGGCGCGGGCAACGCGTTCCGCTACAACGGCGCGATCTCGAACTTCTCGGCGGTCTCGCTGGGCGCGGGCACGATCACGCTGAACGGCGCCAGCACCTATGCGGGGGCGACGTCGATTGCGAGCGGGGCGACGGTCGTGATGGGCGACGCGGCGCATCGAAGCGCGACGCTGGGCAGCGGCATGACGAGCGTCGCCCCGGGTGCGACGCTCGGCGGCTACGGCGGCGTGCTGGGCAGCGTAACGAACGCCGGCATGATCGCGGTCGGGAGCGCCTCGCCCGGCGCGGTGGCGGGCAGTCTGGGAACGTTCACCATTGCCGGCAATTACGTGGGCAACAATGGCACGGCGCTGATGGGCGCGAGCATCGGAGCCGACGGCTCGGTGGCCTCCGACAAGCTCGTCATCAATGGCAATGCGAGCGGCACGACGTTCCTGCAGTTGAAGGTTTCAGGCGCTGGCGCGCCGACGCCGGGAAGCGGCATCGAACTGGTACAGGTCAACGGCACGGCATCGGATGGCGCGTTCAAGCTGGCCTCGCCGATTCAGGCGGGGGCGTATCAGTATCTGCTTCGCAAGGTCGGGCCGGTGGGCGGCGATCCGAGCTGGTTCCTGTCGACGTCGTATGCCTCGGGGGCGGCCGCCTATCGCGCCGCAACCGTCGCGTATGCGATGACACCGCAGTTGAACGCCGATTTCGGCTTCACGATGCTGGGCCGCATGCAGGAGCGGTTGGGCAGTGTGCGCACGAATGGCGGCGTGGGCGGTGTGGGCGGCGATGCATCGAACAGCGTCTGGGGACGCCTGTACGGCAAAACGATGGATGCCAGCCTGTCGGGCCGCTTCGGTGCCGATGAGCGCATGTTTGCGGCCCAGTTCGGGCGCGACTGGCGGCTGAACACGGACGCGTCCGGCATGGGGGGCAGCATGCTGGCGGGCGTGACGGCAACGTTCGGGACGGCGTCGGCATCGTTTTCCGACAGTGCCCGCACGCAGGACCCGGCACTCTCGTCAGCCACCGGGTCGGTGACGATGCAGGCGCAGTCGGTGGGTGCTTACTGGACGCGGATCCTACCGCAAGGGGCGTTCATCGACGTGACGACGCAGCTCTCGCACTACCGCAATAAGTACAGCGACGTGACGGGCGTTGGGGCGACGCAGAATGGCTTCGGTGCGGCGCTCTCGGGCGAGATCGGTCACAGGTTCGCCATCCTTGACTCCGGCTTCACCATCGAGCCGCAGGTGCAGTTGGCGTATCAGTATCTGCATCTGAACGGGTTCAGCGATAGCGTGTCGCCGGTCTCGGGCAATACGACGAATGCACTGCGCGGACGTATCGGCGTCAAGCTCAATACGCCGGATCTGGGCAATGCGGCGGGTATCGGATCGGCGTCGCCGTATGTGTCGGTCGACGTGATCCATGACTTCCTGTCGCCGGGCGCGACGAACGTGGGTGGCGCCACGTTCGACAGCAGTCTGGCGAAAACATGGTACGAACTCGGCGCGGGCGTGGAAGCGGCCCTGGGACGTGCTTCGTCACTGTATGCTGGCGTGAAATACGCGCGGAACATCGGTGGGGACTACCGTCGCAACATTTACGGGCAAGCGGGCTTCCGGTATCGGTGGTGATGTGAGGGGCAATGCCAAATGCGCACCGTTGGAGAATATGCTCTTGTTAGCGAACCGCCCCTGCCTTTCTGGCGGGGCCGTTCGATGCGCTCTCCTTGCCGATCACACCGCCACAGGTGCCTCGAAGCGAGCTGCCGTCCCACTCGATGTGGTTTTGCGCGCGAATGTCGCTTGACGGGCATGCCATGAAATGGATGGGCGCGGCGTTATTCGGCGCCGACTGCGTGTCGGTGCCTCCCGGCATGATCGACGGCGTCCCGCTGGGATAGGCCGTTTTCACGCCGCAGAGCGAGTCCTTCAGCGTTCCGCTACTGGCGTCGACCTGACTGGCGCCGGACAGGGTTGTGAAGCAGTAGCGCACGGCCACCGGGTAGTTGCACGTATTGGTGAAGCTCACCGAGTACTTCGTGCGTTTGAGGCTGACGCACTGGTTGACGGCGGGCACCGTCGGATCGAGGCCGAAGTTCGAGGCGGGGGACGTGTTCGACGGTCCTGAAGATGCACGCATGTCGGCGGGCTGGGCGGTGCCTTGCATGGCACTGCCCAGTGCCGCAAGTTGCGCTGCGTTCTTGCCGCCGCCGGCGGCGACGCCCTGCATGGCCGCACCGACGAGGGCAAGCGCGGAGCCGACCCCGGAGGACGACTCGCTTTCTTGAGCCGTATAGACGGTGCTGGCGTTCTTGCCGTCGGCGTAGGTTCGTACGCTGTAGTTGTTCGTTTCGGAGCCTGTGACGATATTGCCGCGAGAAAAGCGCCCGGCGCGGGTGACCGGGCCGCCGTTGAACTTCTCGGCGTTCATCCACATCTCGCCCATGCCATCGCGGAGACCGGCCTTCATCTCGCCTTCATAGCGCAGCATCAGGGTAGAGCCGCCGTAGCCGAGCAGCGTACCGGACCCGCTCGTCAGACCGCCCTCGCATTCGCCGGACCAGGTGTAACGCTCCCAAACGCCGTACACCCCACAGTCCGGACGATTCTCCAGCGCAACCAGCGCGCCGCCCTTATGCGTCGGACCAGGCAGTCCGCAGCCGGCCAGCAGCGAAGCAAGCCCCGCCGCGATGAATTGAAGTCGTTGCGCGTGAGCCTTGATCATACGTGCCCCCCGAAGTGCCGGATTTATGTGTCGAGGGATTTTAGGAGGCGATCGGAGGCGGAGGTATCGTTCATTTGAAGGATGGCGTTGGGCTTGTGCGGGAGCAGCCCAGTCGGCCCCACATTGCGACTCGACTTCACGAAGCTATGCTAAACTTCTCGACTCAGTGCGCCAGAGCGGGCGTCGTATAATGGTAATACCCTAGCTTCCCAAGCTAGAGCCGTGGGTTCGATTCCCATCGCCCGCTCCAAAGAATTCCCGAAGAAGCCGTCCTCGTGACGGCTTTTTTGTTTTCCGGTGCGGCGCTCCGTCGTCGCGCCCTCCGCCCTCCTCCCAAACCCACAACCGGCACCCGGTTATTTGAACGTCCGGTCAAAAAATCACCTATAGTCACGCCATCGGATCGGTGCGCCGTGCGCATCGCTATTTCCATTCCTCCAGACCGGCGAGGCGCATCATGAGCGGACGACCCAGAGAATTCGACGACGCTGCCGTCATCGACGCCGCGATGGATGCATTCTGGACGCATGGCTATGAAGGCACGTCCGCGCAAACGCTCGTCGAATGTACCGGCCTCGGCCGCGGCAGCCTCTACAACGCCTTCGGCAGCAAGCTCAACCTCTATCACGAAGCCCTGGAGCGCTACCAGACGCTCGGCCTTCAGAAGCAAGCCGATATTCTCAATGCGCCCGGTCTCGTCAAGGACCGGCTGCGCACCCTCATGCAATCGGGCATCGACGAAGAGCTCGACCCTGCCCGGCAGCGCGGCTGCATGTCGCTTTTCGCCGCCTTCGAGCGCGGCGCCAAGGACGAGAAAGTCCGGCAAATCAGTCAGGCTTACTTCACCCGCATCGAACAGGTGCTCGTCCATCTGATCGCCGTCGGTCAACACAGCGGCGAACTCGCCACCGAACGCTCACCCGTCGTCGTCGCCCGTACATTCCTGTCAAGCTACTACGGACTGCGCGCGCTCGGACGCACCGTCTGCGACCGTGCTTTCCTCGAAGGCATCATGGAAGGCACCCTCGATCAGCTCTGACGTGTGCCCGCCCGGCACAACGCCCCACTGCATTCCTTCTCGCGCAACCCGTCACCCCAAACACCTGACAACCTTATCCACCCCCTCGCGGGCGACGTTCTTGTCCGCAAATATGGAACGATCATTAAAGTTATGACGCAAAAATCGACAATGCCACCCGTCGTCTACCTGTTGGGACTCACTGTCTTCGCCATGACGACAGCGGAATTCATGGTCGCCGGGATGATGCCCGCGCTCGCCCATGCGATGCACGTCGGCATCGGCGACATCGGGAACCTGATTTCGCTCTATGCGCTCGGCATGACCATCGGCGGTCCGGTACTCACCGCCCTGCTGCTCGCATTGCGCACGCTGCACAAGCGTGCCCTCGTCTGGCTGTTGACGATCAATGTCGCGGGCGGCGTGCTTGCCGCGATGTCGACCCGCTACGAAGTGATGGCGCTCGCGCGAATCATCATGGGCGTGGCGAGTTCGGCGACCTTCGGTGTGGCGCTCACGCTCTGCGCCGATCTCGTCGCGCCGTCGGTTCGGGGGCGGGCCGCGTCGTTCGTACTCGGCGGCCTGATGTTCTCGCCGGTGGTCGGCGTGCCGCTCACGGCCTTCATCGAGCAACACTACGGCTGGCGCGCGAGCTTCTGGCTCGTTGCCGTGCTCGCCGCGCTTTGCACGGTGGCGGTCGCGCTTTGGGCGCCGAAACGCGAGGCGCATGATAAGGACGTCATCAGCCTGTCGGCGGAATTTCGCTCGCTGCTGAATCGCCCGCTGTGGGCCGCCTTCGCGACAAGCGGTTTGATTATCGGCGCGACATTTGCCGCGTTCAGCTACTTCTCGCCGATCTTTCTGAATGTCGCGGGCATCTCGGCGGCATCGATTCCGAATCTGCTTGCGATGTACGGCATCGCCAACATCGTCGGTAACGCCGTGGTCGGACGGTTCGCGGACCGCCATACGCTGACAGTCCTCGTAGTGGGTTTGTCAGTGCTTGCACTCGCGCTCATCAGCTTTGCGCTTTGGGCGCAGTTGACACCGGTCGGTATCGCCGCGTTCGCCGCCATCGGGCTCACGGGGGTCTCGCTCAATCCGGCCATGGTGGCACGCGTGATGCGCACCGCCGCCCCGGGTCCGCTGGTCAATACGATGCACACGTCGGTGATCACGGCGGGCCTCGCCTTCGGAACGTGGGCCGGGGGCGCCGCTATCGACGCCGGCTACAGCATGCGCGCGCCGCTGTGGATCGGCGCCGCGATGGCAGCCGCGGGTCTTGCCAGTTTGTTGCCCTACCTGCGCTCGGGTCTTGCCCAAGCGCCCGAGACGGTTTGCTCGACGTCCTGATTCGACGGCGTGCGTCGCCGGTCACATGAACGGATCGGCGACTTCCGAAAGCACTTATTGTTTTCCTGAAACCGGGGAAAATCGCAGCCGGGCTTTTGGCGAAGCACTCGCCGCAACGGTCAGTCTGCTGCCGGAGGGCGCGCGCAGTGTAAACTGCTGGGTTTTCGACCCCCAGTGGAATGGTGCAAGTGTCCCGGCGTCCCGTTATCAGCGCCCCAACACTCATACGCTCGCTGGCCCGTTTGAGCGCGTTCGTGCCCCCCGAGGCCGCGCCCTCGCTCTCGGACCGCCTGAGCCAGTGGCTGGGCTGGACCGACGCCATCGCGCTCTCGTCGGCCCTGAAAGCCAACCCGCCGGCGGCAACGCCCGGCGCGCGTGCGCCTGCGCAGGCCCCGGCCAGTGAACTCGCCCGTGTACGCGGGGAGCTTGCGGCTGCCATCGCGCGCGATTGCGGTCTGGCTGCCGCGCCCGGCGGGCAAATCCGCGCTCTGAGCGCCGCCGAGCGGCAGCGCGCCGCGTCGTTCGCCGAATTCCCGGCGTATCGGCAACGCTATGCGACCTCGCAACAGACGATGGACACGGCGATCAGCGCCCTGCGCACCCGCCTGCGCGCCCAACTGGCCGCGCAGTCGCCCGCCGCGGCGCGCCTCGCCAGCGTCGATGCCGTCATGGAGCGCGTGATGGGCGCACGTGAGCGCGCACTGCTTGCGAGCGTGCCGAATTTGCTCGAAGGGCACTTCGTACGATTGCGCGACACGGAGCAGGCGACGATGGCCGCCCCGCGCGTGCCCGGCGCCCCGGCGCTCGCACCCGCCGGCACATGGCTCGACACCTTCCACCGGGACATGCAGAGCGTTTTGCTCGCGGAACTGGATATACGCCTGGAACCGGTCGAGGGGCTGATTGCCGCCCTCGCTTCGGCCGCCACCGGCGAAAACGTTAGTGAACCCGGACAACATGACCCGTTACCTCGTTGATCTCGTTGCCTTTGTCGCAGGACTGGCCGTCGTAGGCTGGATCGCCATCGGCTATGCCGGCACCAATACCCTCGCACTCGCCGTCGCCCTGCTGATTGCCGCCGTCTATCTCATCGGCGCGCTCGAACTCAAGCGATTCCACCAGTCGACGAACGCCCTCGCGCGCGCTGTCGCGGGCCTGAGCACCACGCCCACGTCGCTGCCGTCATGGCTCGACACGCTGCCCGCCGGTCTGCGCACCTCGGTGCGTCTGCGCGTCGAAGGGGAGCGCGTCGGCCTGCCCGGCCCGGCGCTCACGCCGTATCTCGTCGGCCTGCTCGTACTGCTCGGCATGCTCGGCACCTTCCTCGGCATGGCGGCCACGTTGCGCGGCACCGGTATCGCCCTCGAAGGCGCGACCGATCTCCAGGCGATACGGGCCTCGCTCGCGTCGCCGGTCAAGGGTCTCGGCTTTGCCTTCGGGACATCGGTCGCCGGGGTGGCAACGTCGGCCATGCTCGGCCTGCTCGCCGCGCTCGCCCGCAAGGAACGCTCGCAAGTCGTCCAGTCGCTCGACGCCCGTATCGTTACGACGCTGCGCGGTTTTTCCCAGCAGCATCAACGCGAGGCCACGCTGCAACTGCTTCAGCAACAAGCGGCGGTCATGCCGGCGCTCGTCGACCGTCTGCAAGACATGATGGCCGCGATGGAGCGCCAGAATCAGGCGCTCGGCGAGCGCCTCGTCGCCAGTCAGGATGCGTTGCACGCCAGGACCGACGAGTCCTACGCGCAACTCACCGACGCGATGCGGCAATACCTGAAGGACAGCGTCGCCACCACCGCCAGCGCGGCCGGTGCGGCGATTCGTCCGGAAGTGGAAGCGACGATGGCAAGCCTGGCGCGCGAGACCGCCACATGGCACCAGACCGTTTCCGCCGCCGTGCAAGACCGTATGGACGGCCTGTCGGATCGCTTCGAAGCGACGACGGCGCGCGTGGCCAGTGTCTGGAAGGATTCGCTCGACGCTCAGTTGCGCGCCAATGAATCGCTCACAACCGATTTGCGTGCCGCGCTCGGCGACTTTGCGCAGACGTTCGAGGCGCGCTCGACGCAACTCGTCGACGGCATCGCCGCACGCCTGGACGCAACCACGGGGCAGGTCGGTGCGGCTCACGCCGGGATCGCGCAGACGTGGGAAACGTCGCTCGCCACGCAACAGCAAACGAACGACGCCCTCGCCCGCGCACTCGGCACCACGCTTGCGCAGTTCACCGAATCGTTCCAGACACGCTCGGCCGGTTTGCTCGCCGATGTCGCCACGCGCCTCGACAACGCCACCGGCAGCATCGCCACGGCGCAGACCACCGTGGCGCAGGCATGGGAGCAGGCGCTTGGCCGCCAACAACAATCGCACGACGCGCTCACGCAATCGCTCGGCGCCGCGCTGGAGCGCTTCGCGCAGACGTTCGAAGCCCGTTCGAGCGCGCTCCTGGGCGACGTCGCCGCAAAACTCGATGCGGCAAGCGGCAACGTAAGCGGCGCGCACGAGCGCGTGGCGCAGGCTTGGGACCGGTCGATTGCGTTGCAGCAGCAGGCGAACGCCGCACTGAGCACCGAGCTCGCCGCCGCACTGACGCGCTTCACCGACACGTTCGAGCAGCGCGCGGCGCATCTGGTCGACGGTGTGAGCCGACGGGCGGAGGGCGCCATGCACAGCGTGTCAGAGACGGCCGCCGTGGTGTCCGGCGAGTGGAAGCAGGCGATCGCTGCGCAGCAAACGGCCAATGACGCCCTCGCGCGCGACCTCGCCGTCGCCCTCGACCGCTTCGCCGAAACGTTCGAAGCGCGCGCGTCGCAGTTGCTCCAGGACGTTTCTGCCCAAATGGACGCGACGTCGAGCAACGTCGCACAAACGTGGCGCGACGCGGTGACGGCGCACGCCCGCACGAACGAACGTCTAGCCGACGGCAATCAGCAGCTCGTCACCGCGACGACACAGGCCTTCACCGAACACAGCGCGTCGTTGCTCCAGGCGCTCAATGCGGCGAACGCCGCCCATCACGACGCAACGGCCGAGCGCGAGACGCAACGGCTGTCCGTCTGGACCGAAACGCTCGAAGGCACGCTCGCCACGCTGCGCTCCGAATGGCAGCAGATCGGCGCGCAAACGGCCAGCCAGCAACAGGCGATCTGCGACACGCTCGCGCGTACGGCGCTGGAGATGTCCGAACAGACGCGCGCCAGCGCGAGCGACACGATCGCGGAAATCTCACGTCTCGTGCAGACCGCTTCCGAAGCCCCGAAGGCCGCCGCCGAAATCATCGGCGAACTGCGTCAGAAGCTCTCGGACAGCATGGCGCGGGACAACGCCATGCTGGAAGAACGCTCGCGACTGCTCGACACGCTGGGCACGCTGCTCGACACCGTCAGGCACGCGGGTAACGAACAGCGTGCCGCCGTCGACGATCTCGTGACGACGTCCGCGCAACTGCTCGAACGCGCCGGAGCGAATCTCGGCGACGCCATCGCCGCGCAGACGGAGAAACTCACGGAAGCGTCCGCGCAGGTCACCAGCAGCGTCATCGAAATCGCGAGCCTTGGCGACGCCTTCGGCGCCGCCGTGCAGTCCTTCGGCGAATCGAACACGCAACTGCTCGAACATCTGCGACGCATCGAAACCGCGCTCGACAAGTCGATGGCGCGCAGCGACGAGCAGCTCGGCTACTACGTCGCACAGGCGCGCGAAGTCGTGGAGTTGAGCGTAATGTCGCAAAAGCAGATCCTCGAGAACCTTCAGGACCTGGCGCAGATGCGCTCGCAGGCGGCGTCGCAGGCGAACGCGCAACCGGGTAGCGTGGCGGCATGAGGGACGATTTCGACGCGGACATCGCGCACGGCGACGTCGGTGCCGCCGCGCCGACGTGGGCCGTCTTCGGCGATCTGATGTCCGTGATGCTGGGTGCGTTCGTGCTCATCATGCTCGGCGTGATCGGCGTGCAGATCGAACTGTCCGCCAAGCTGGAGCGCGAGGTGAAGGAGCGTCAGGTCGAGACGCAGCGCCGCGAGACGCTGGAAAAAGCGCTCGCCGGGCCACTCGCCGGTGGACGCGTCACACTGGTCAACGGCCGTATCGGCATCAGCGGCAACGTGCTGTTCGCCCTGAACTCCGATCAGTTGCAACCGCAGGGCCGTGAGGTGCTGCGCAGTCTGGCCGCGCCGCTCGCCGCCTATCTGCGGGCAAGCGACGAGATTCTCATGGTCAGCGGCTTTACCGACGACCAGCAAGTGCGCGAGACGAACCGCCGCTTCGCGGACAACTGGGAGTTGTCGGCACAACGCGCGCTGACCGTCACGCGCGAGCTGATCGCCGCCGGTGTGCCGCCCTCGTCCGTCTTCTCCGCCGCCTTCGGCGCGGAACAACCGGTGACATCGAACGCCAACGAAGCCGGACGCGCGAAGAACCGTCGTGTGGAAATCGCACCGATGCCGCGCAGCAGCGCGAGCAACGCGGGGAAGCCGAATGCGTGAGCACGAAGACGCCGACGCGATCACGACACAACTCGCGGCGTGGCGCGCACAAGGGCTGCACGAACGTGACCCGGCCCGGTTTCATCGCATCGAGGCGCTCTCGCGTCGCGCACAGGCGTTCAGCGGTGACGTACGCCGTGTGCTCGACCAGCGCCTCGGTGTCCTCATGGGCGACTTTTCGAAGGGGCTCGACAGTGCGAAGGTCGCCTCGCACGCCCCGGCTGCACCGAACGCTGCGGCGTCGCCGCTCGTCGCACTGACCGCGAGCATGGCGCAACGGCCCGGCGCCGGCGAACGGTCCGCGGCGTCGGCACGGCTTCGCACCACGAAGCCTTCGACCACGTCGACCGCGTCGGCCACATCGACCACGTCGACCGCGGCGACGTCGGCGACGTCGGCCCGGCCACCGCGCACGGCGTCAAAAGCCGACGGTAGTGCGTCGCTGCCGACACGGCCGGCTGCACCGTCCGCTCCGTCCCCTGTCGCGATCACACCAACGGTCATCGCCACGGACGACGCGTTTGAAGACCTCGATGTCCTCGAATATTTCCGCGAGACGTGGTCGAAGCTGAGCACCGACGGCAATCTGCGCCAGTCACTCGCACAGGTGCCCGAGAATGCCGGGCCGCTCAATTCCAGCCATCTCGTGCACCGTGCACTGTCGCTCATGCACGATGTCTCGCCCGACTATCTGCGTCACTTCCTGCGCCATGCCGACGCCCTCTCGTGGCTCGAAGACATGGAGGCGACAGGCGTCTTCGGCAACAAGGCGGCCGCCCGCAGCGCGGCGCCCGCCAAGCCGTCACGCGCGAAGGCCCGCTGATGTCGACGGCATAGCGCGCAACGTCGCGCCCCAGAACACCAGCGCGATTGCGCTCACGCCCGCGCCGAGCAGGCACACGCCCAGCCAGCCATGGGCCGCATAGGTCGCCGTCGCCGCGACCGCCCCCACACCGCTTCCGGTTGCATAAAACAGCATGTAGGCACCGACGAGACGGCTCGGTGCATCGGAGCGCGCCGCGAAGATCAGGCTCTGATTCGTGACGTGAATCGCCTGCCCTGCGAGATCCAGCAACAACACCCCCACCACAAGCCACACGAGCGAGGCGTGCAGCCCCGCCAGCGGCAGCCACGAGAGCGTGAGCAACACCAGCGACACGCCGGTCGTGCGCTGCGCCCATCCCCGGTCCGCCCAACGGCCTGCGCGCGCCGCCGCCAGGGCTCCCGCTGCGCCAACGAGGCCGAACGCCCCCACCGTCGCATGGGAGAAGTGGAACGGCGCGGCGGACAGCGGCAACACCAGCGCACTCCAGAAAATGCTGAACGCCATGAACATCAGCAACGCAAGGGTGCCGCGAATCTGCAACGTGCGTTCTTCGCGAAGCAGGCCAAACATCGACCTCAACAACGCGGCGTAGCGCTGTCGCGCGCCCCGCGCCGCCTGATGCGGCAGCGCGCGCCACAGCACCACGCCGAGTCCCAGCATTGCCAGCGCCGACGCGAGATACACGCCGCGCCATCCGGCGATGTCGGCAATCGCTCCTGACATCACACGCGCGAGCAACAAGCCGACCACCACGCCGCCCTGCGTCGCCCCAACGACGCGCCCGCGCTCGTGCTCGCCCGCCGCGCTCGACGCATAGGCGATCAGGCCCTGCGTCATCGCGGTGCCCAGCATGCCGACGAGCGCCATGCCCGCCAACAGCGCCACGGCCGATGTCGACACCGATACCGCGAGCAGGCTCACCGTCAGCACGCCCCATTGCACGAGCATCAATCGCCGCCGTTCCCACTGGTCGCCCAGCGGCACGAGAAACAGCAGCGCCAGCGCGCAGCCGAGCTGCGTTGCCGTCATGACGCCGCCCGCCGCCCCCTGCGAGATGCCGAAGTCGCTGGCGAGGGCGTCGAGCAGCGGCTGGGCGTAATACACGTTTGCGACGCTCAGACCCGCCGCGCACGCGAAGACCGCCACCAGCGCGCGCGGCATGCGACGGGCGCTGTCCGGCATTGTGGAAGGCATGCTCGATGCGCATGCAGCGTTCGTAGGTTGACTCGATGACATGAAGACTCCCGAATCGGCGCGAAAACCGGTATCAAATTAAGACCTGTTGGATCATAGCCAAAGCAGTCTTAAAATGAAACCTGATTTTTCTGGCGATGCCTCTGGCATCGCTTGTGACGTCGCTTATGACGTTATTTTTCGGAGGGCATCCCTTCATGACCGCAAGCCGTTCCCGTTCCATCGCGCCGGCGTCTTCGCTCGACGCGTGTCCCGTCGCCCGCACCGTCGACGTGATCGGCGACCGTTGGAGTCTGCTCATCGTGCGCGACGCCTTCGATGGCGTGCGGCGCTTCGGCGACTTTCTGCGCAGCCTTGGGGTCGCGCGCAGCATGCTTACCACGCGTTTGCGCACGCTCGTGGAGGCGGGCATTCTCTCGGCGCAGCCCGCGTCGGACGGCACGTCGTATCAGGAATACGTGCTCACACCGCAGGGCCGCGAACTCTTCACGCTCATCGTGGCGCTGCGGCAGTGGGGAGAGAAATACCGGTTCGGAGAGCGCGAGCGGCACTCGACGCTCATCGACACACGCACCGGCAAACCGCTGGCCGAATTGCAGCCGAGTACCGTCGATGGGCAGCCCGTCGCGCCGGAACACACGCAGGTCGTTCGCCCGAGCTAGCACCGCCACAAGGGCACGCCGCCGTCGGCGGCCAAGGTGCGGGCGGCAGATGCCGCCACGAGGACCGACGCGGGGATCCAGGTCGACACAAGTGCACACCACGGCGAACGCCAACGCGGGCGCCGGCTTGCCAGTGGAGGCGGTTCCGGTGGATAATCGAGCCCGTTCCCACCGCCACGGCGCGGGAATTTTCCATTGAAAATCATCGTGTTGGGCGCCGGCTCGGGCAAGACTGCCAACGCTGCCGCCCGCCGCAGCATTCCTCGACAAGCCGTCGTCCAGACGGCTTTTTGCTTCCATGACGAACCACGGACATCCGCCGGCTGACGACGCGCAACCGGCTCACGACGACGACGAGAACGGTACGTCGCCAACCCACGCCGAAGGCGACGCCGATGCCTACGTCGGCCCGGACGGCGTGGCACACCCGCGACGCATTCGCAGTTTCGTGCGACGTGCCGGGCGCAGCTCGGAAGCGCAGAAGCGCGCCTTCGACGAACTCGGCCCCAAGTTCGTGCTGCCCTACATCCCCGAGACGCTCGACTGGCCCACGGCTTTCGGACGCGCGGGCGCGCCGCGCATTCTGGAAATCGGCTTCGGCATGGGCGACGGCACCGCACACATTGCAAAGCTGCGTCCGGCAGACGATTTTCTCGGCGTGGAAGTGCACGAGCCGGGCGTGGGCGCGCTGCTCAAGCTCATCGGCACGACACCGCTCTCGAACGTGCGCATCGTGCAGCACGATGCCGTGGAGGTCGTCGAGCACATGCTGCCGGAAGGCTCGCTCGACGGCGTGCACGTGTTCTTCCCCGACCCATGGCACAAGAAGCGTCACCACAAGCGTCGACTGCTGCAACCGCCGTTTGTGGCGCTGCTCGCGTCACGTCTGAAACCGGGCGGCTATCTGCACTGCGCGACGGACTGGCAGGAGTATGCCGAGCAGATGCTCGAAGTCCTCGGCGGCGAAGCATCGTTGGAAAATACGGCAGCCGGCTACGCGCCTCGCCCGGACTATCGTCCCGTGACGAAGTTCGAGAATCGCGGTCTGCGCCTCGGCCACGGCGTGTGGGATCTGGTGTTTCGCAAGCGCGGATGAGCGGCGATAGGCGACGATAATCAACGTCGGCACATAGTGAAAAGGGCACGGCGGTGCCCTTTTTCATGCGGCGTGCGGCGACGTGAAACTCAGTCCGCCCAGACCACCAGCCCACTGTATGCCGACGCCAGCACGATCAGGCCGAACACGATCCGGTACCACGCGAACGCCGTGAAGTCGTGCGAAGCAATGTAGCGCAGCAACCAGCGCACGCAAATGAACGCACTGATGAACGCGAAGACGAAGCCGACGCCGAACAGGCCGAAATCCTCGACGGCCAGCGTCGAGCGCGACTTGTAAAGTTCGTAGACCGTCGCGCCGAACAGGATAGGGATCGCGAGGAAGAACGAAAACTCGGTCGCCACACGGCGCTCCAGCCCGAACATCATGCCGCCGATGATCGTCGCGCCCGAGCGCGACGTGCCCGGCACCAGCGCGAGGCACTGCGCAAAGCCGACTTTCAGTGCGTCGAGCGCGCTCAGGTCGTCGATCGACGTCACGCGGGGCAACTTCCCCGCCGCTTCGTTGGCACGGTTGTGACGCTCCACGAGCAGAATGATTACGCCGCCGACGATGAATGCAGTAGCCACCACCAGCGGATTGAAGAGCACCGCCTTGATGTGCTTGCCGAACAACAGCCCAAGCACGATGGCCGGCACGCACGCGACGATGACGTTGAGCGCAAAGCGGCGCGCCTTCGCCTCGCTGCCCAGCCCCAGCACGACCTGAGCGATCTTTGCGCGGAACTCCCAGCACACGGCCAGAATCGCGCCGAACTGAATCACGATGTCGAAGACCTTGCCCTTCTCGTCGTTGAAGTTCAGCAGACTTCCTGCGAGGATCAGGTGTCCCGTCGAGGAGATCGGCAGAAATTCGGTCAGACCTTCGACCACACCGAGAATGACGGCTTTGAGCGCCAGCAACAAGTCCATGCAATGCGTTCCTGAAGAGTTTGGGTAAGAGGAATGACGGAAGTCTCAACGCGTGTCGAACTTCACGTTCACGCCGTGCGACAACACGGTGATCGCGCCCGGCTGACGCATCGCGCCGCCGATATTGAGTTGCTCGGGCTTGAACGTGTAGATCGGCGCGCCCTGCAACAACTGTGTCGCGATCAGCGCGCCCGCCGCGTTCAGTTGACGCGACCAGCGCTCGGGCAAGCCGTCGATCGTGAAGGTTTCGACCTCGGGATCTTGCAGGACCACGGACAGCGTGGCCGGATCGTACGCGAGCGCGCTGTCGATGGCGAGCGTGCCGGTTAGCGGTGCGCCCCCCAGCGGATGCGTCACCGTGGCATCGACCGCGACCGCCAGACGATTGCGCTCCGGCAGCAGCGTGAGACGCGGATGCGAAAGATTGACGTCGAGCACGGCCAGCACACGGCGGTCGAACGGAAACTTGCGTTCGAGCGCGCGCTGCAATTGTCCCTCGGAAAATGTGTAGTCGTTGCCGAACGGCAGACCCGTGCAGGCAGCAAGGCCGACGGCAAGCGCCGCCGCGCCGGTCATCGTCAGCCAGCGGCGACGCGATACGTGAGACGCGCGCCGTTGCGCGGCTTGCTTTGCAAGCCCGTTGCACTGCTGATGAAAATTCGGTTCCGGATGCGTGTTACCCGACATGAGACGTTCCGCTTCAGGGCGCCAGACGCCCGACACGCGCGACTATAGCACCCGCATGCGACACGGCCCTACGTTGGCCCGCGTCTTTCCCGCATCGGCCGGAGATGCGGCGATGAAACGACGATTCGTGGATCGACGGACCGGAGCGCCGTCAGGGGCGAACGCCGGCCGGCTCAGGCGCTGTCAACGCTTCGAGTTGCGACAGCCAGGCGATCGCCTGCGCGCGGTCGTCGCCGCACATCTCGCCCGAGGGCTGCAACGACCCGCACACGGCCGGACGCTGCGGGCTTCCGAAAATCCGGCAGCGGTCGTTCTCATCGAGCTGCACACAACGCGTATTCGCCGGCTTGCCGTTCGGCATGCCGGGAATGGGCGTCGAGATGGAGGGCGCAATGCAGCACGCCGCGCAGTGAGGTCGGCAATTCATGAACGTGGATGAGCAGACGCTGGCCGGTGGGATGGCATGGCGTCGACCGTGCGGAACGACGCTTTTCAGCGCCGCGCATTTTACCGCGAGTGCCGCGAGCGGATGCCGCAAGGGGATGCCGCCGCCGCGACGACGTCTTACCAGGGCAGATCGCCCTTCAGATCGAAGAACCCGCCCGTCACCGGTCCGCGTTCGCCGAGCGCGAGCATCACAACGCTTCGCGTACCGTCCGCCAGACCCTGGCGCCCGCGCTTGCCGCTCGCATCGACGGTGAGATCCGACGGCGCACCCGGATCGACGGAGTTCACGGTGATCGACGTATCGCGCAATGTCTGCGAGAGCTGCACCGTCAGCATGTTCAGTGCGGCCTTCGAGGCGTTGAATCCGATCTGCCGGAACGCCGCATGCTCCCACGCGGGATCGTTGTTGCGCGCCAGCGAGCCGAGCCCGCTCGACACGTTGACGATGCGCGCCGCTTCCGAGCGGGCAAGCCACGGCAGCATTGCCTGCGTCACGCGCAGCGTGCCGAAGAAGTTGGTCTGGAATATCCGCTCCACCGCCTCAATGGACGCCTTCTGCGGCGTATCGTCGCGCGGATCGGTCACACCGGCGTTGTTGACCAGCACGTCGAGCCGCGCGTGATAACGGCCGATGCGATACGCCGCCGCATGGAGCGTCTCGGGGCGCAACAGGTCGATGACGAGCGTCTCCGCCTGAAAACCCGCCTTGCGCAACGGCGCGACGACCTCGTCGCCCTTCGCCTCTTCGCGCGCGCCCACAAGCACCGTCATGCCCGCCTCGGCCAGCTCGCGCGCCACTTCCTGTCCGATTCCCCGGGTCGCGCCGGTCACCAGCGCCACTTTTCCCACGTGGCGTTCGGCGTCCTCGCGCACCGCATTCTCGATCGCGTCCCGTTTCATCACTGCTCCCGTCGAATTCCCTGTTGTTCTGCGCCCGACCGCTCGCAAATTTGTTAGCATCGAGTTTATGAAGAATCCTTCAGATTTTCTATTCGCATATGAAACCGGCCGCCCGATCCCCCGCAACGCCCCGTAAGTCGCCGCAGCAGGCCCGTTCGCGAGTCACCATCGACGCCATTTTCGAAGCCGCGCTTCAGGTTTTGCTGCTCGACGGCGGACGTCAGTTGACGACCACGCGAGTCGCCGAGCGCGCGGGGGTATCCGTCGGCACCCTCTATCAGTACTTCCAGAACAAACAGGTGTTGCTGTACGCGGTGCTGGAGCGCCATATCGACCGGATCGTCGAGACGGTCGAGCAAACCTGTCAGGCCGCGCGTGGGCGATCGCTGGAGGCCATGGCACGGGAATTGGCATGGGCGTATGTCGGCGCGAAGATGCGCGACATCGAGGAAGCGCAGGCGTTGTACCGGCTCTCGGAGGATCTGGACGGACGCGAAGTGTTTGCCGGCGCGGCGTCGCGCATGCATGCGGCGGTCGTCGGCATGCTTCGCACGGCGCACAATGCCCGGTTCGACGACCCGGAAACGGTCGCCTTCGTGTTCCTGAACTCGATGTCCGGCCCGATCAAGGCCATTCTGGAAAATCGTGCGCCCGCGGGCGTCTGCCACGAAACACTGTCCCGCCAGATCGCCGACCAGATGGCGACCATGTGCGGCGCGTACTTGCAGCGCGTCGCCCAAGGGGCGGGCGACGGTCCGCATGCCGATGTCCCGCCGGAGAAGGCGGCATGACATGCCGGATGGACGAGCGACGCGAACAGGCGGCCCCATGAGGGACTGAGCGCGGGCGGCGCGTCACCGCCACCGCCGTGCATCGCCAGTCGCCGTCTTCCGCCGCCGTCGTGCCGATTTGCGGCAAAAGTTCACACGTCATCATGGCCGCCGCCCGGAACTGGTAAAATGCCGGGTTGTGTTTGCCTACTACCCACGAGTAATCGAAATGAATTACGAACAGGCCCGCTTTAATATGATCGAGCAGCAGATCCGTCCCTGGGACGTGCTCGATCAGGACGTGCTCGAGTTGCTCAAAGTCGTCAAGCGCGAAAATTTCGTGCCGGCGGCTCTGCGCGACATCGCGTTCACGGACGTGGAACTCCCGCTCTCGGGCGCCGCCATCGCAAACAAGAGCCAGCACATGATGTTCCCGCGCGTCGAGGCGCGCATTCTGCAAGCGCTCGCCCCGAAGAAGAACGAAAACGTGCTCGAAATCGGCACCGGCTCGGGCTACATGGCCGCGCTGCTGGCCTATAACGCTCACCACGTCACCACCGTCGAATTCGACGCCAATCTCGCTCAGGCCGCCCAACAGACGCTTCGCGCGAACGGCGTGACCAACGTGGAAGTCGTGAACGCCGATGGCGCGCAAGGCTGGAGCGCCGCCGCGCCGTACGACGTCATCGCCATCTCGGGCGCACTGGCAGAGCTGCCGCAAGCGTTCCTCAACCAATTGAAAGTCGGTGGCCGTCTGGCCGCATTCGTGGGCGGCATCCCGGTCATGGAGGCCGTGCTCATCACGCGCGTGTCCGAGACCGAATACCGCCGCGAAAACCTGTTCGAGACGCAAGTGGCCTATCTGGTCGCGCCGCAGCCGTCGAGCTTCAAGTTCTAAGCCCGGTGACCGGCGCGCACGCGCAGTTCCCTCACGAACTTCGGGACTGCGCGCCTGCCGGATGCCGTGAGCGGACCGGTCCCGCGCACCTTCGTTTGGGGACGAACGTGCGGCAGAACGAGGACCGGACGCCATCGAATCGACACACGTGGAACATCATGCAAATCATTACACCGGCGCAATTGGACCAGTGGCTCGCGGATGGGGAACGCGACCAACCCACGCTCCTCGACGTGCGTGAGGACTGGGAAGTTCAGACCTGCCGCATCGCCAGGAGCAAGAACGTGCCGCTCGGCGACGTGCCCGCCCGTCTGAACGAACTCGACGCCGACGCGCCCATCGTGTGCATTTGCCATCACGGCATGCGCAGCGCCCGCGCCGCGATGTTTCTGGAACAACAAGGCTTTACCCGGCTGTTCAATCTGGACGGCGGAATCGATGCCTGGGCTCGCGAGGTCGATCCGTCGATGCCGACTTACTGAGCCAGGACCGTGCGCCCCCCAAGGATTGCCGCGCGAATCCGCGCGGCGAGGTGTGCACCCGCCTCGCACACTCGCGCTGCGAGCGCCTTCGCCACCGCGACGGCGCTCTTCGCCTTTCTTGCCCTCGCCGGGCACGCCGCGCCCGTTCGGGCGGCCGATCTCCTCCAGCTGTACAGCGAAGCGCAGAACCGCGACGCGCTGATCGCCAGCGCCCGCTCGGCATACCTCGCGAACATCGAAGCGCTGCCGCAAGCCCGCGCAGCCCTGCTGCCGCAAATCACCGCACGCTGGGGTACCGTCAACACGCACTACGGTTCCGGCAACATTTCGAACACCTTCGGCAGCAGCGGCTACAGCCTCGCGCTCACGCAGCCTATCTTCCATTGGGATAGCTGGCAGTCGTACCAGCAGGGCAAGCTGACGGTGGCAAGCGCCGAGGCCGCTTTCGCGCAGGCGCAGCAGGACTTGATCCTGCGGGTCGCCACCGCATATTTCGACGTGCTCGCCGCGCAGGACGATCTTGCGCTCGCCGGCACGCACAAGCAAGCCATCGCCGAACAGCTCGCATCCGCCAAACGCAACTTCGAGGTCGGCAACGCCACCATCGTCGATGCGAACGAAGCCCAGGCCAGCTTCGATCAGGCCACCGCTCAGGAAATCGCCGCACAGAATACGCTCGACGTACGTCGCGCGGCGTTCGCACGCATCGTCGGGCACCCCGTCGGTTCGCTCGCCACCCTGCGCGCGGGATCGACGCTGCCGTCACCCGAGCCGAACAACGTCGCGGACTGGGTCGCGCAGGCGGAGCAGTCCAACTACGGCGTGCAGTTGCAGACGCTGACGCTGGAGATCGCGCGTCGCGAAACGTCCAAGGCGAAGTCGGGCTATCTGCCGTCGGTCGATCTGGTTGCCTCGGGTGCACACTCGAATGTCGGCAATGCCAACAGTTTGCTGACCTCCGCGATGTCGAGCCCGTCGAGTCAGGGCACAGGCCCCAGTTCCGCAGGTCAGATCGGCATCCAGATCAGTATCCCGATCTTCTCGGGCGGGTCGGTGCAGAGCAGGATGCGCCAGACGCTCGCGCTCGAAGACAAGGCACAAAGCGATCTGGACGACGCGCGACGGCTCGCCGTACTGGGTGCGCGCACCTCGTATCTCGGCGTGTCGAGCGGGCTGGCGCAGGTCAAGGCGCTGGAAGCCGCCGAGCAGTCGGCGCAATCGTCGGTCGCATCGAACAAGCTCGGCTATCAGGTCGGCGTTCGCATCAACGCCGACGTGCTCAACGCCGAAGACAAGCTCTTCACCACACGGCGCGATCTCGCCAAGGCGCGTTACAGCACGCTGCTCTCGAGCCTTCAGTTGAAGGCCAGCGCCGCCACGCTCGTCGATACGGACTTGCAGTTGCTCAACGCCCTGCTCACCGAAAATCCGGACGCCTCCGCCGCCATGGCAGGCGCTCGCGAACCGGCACCGGCTGACGCCGGCACAGGGCTGCCGGCGCGCGGTGTCCGGCCGGGAACGACAGCGCCGCTTCGCCGGTGAAGGCGTAGCCAGGCAGCGCCCGAGGGCGCTAACCGAAGCAGAGGCAGACCGCACTCCCAAGCTTCCGCCCGCCCAACAAAAAGCCTCGCATTGCCATGTCGGCAGCATGCGAGGCTTTTTGTTGGCGAAGTCCGAACGCAGCATCGGACATCTTCCCGTTCACTCCTGCGGTGCGGCGTATCCCCGGTCGAGCCAGCGTCCGAGCGCGGTGACGGTGCGCGCCGTCGCGCCCTGGTGCTGTTTCGCGAACAACAGCGCCGCCGTGCGCATCGCGAGCCGCTTGTCGTCGTTGACGAGCAAATCGGCCAGCGTCGTAGCGAGTTCGCCGGCATCGCTCACACGCCGCGCGGCACCGGCGTTCAGCGCGTTTTCGCTCGCCTGGGTGAAGTTGAACATATGTGGACCGAAGACGACGGGTGTGCCCGCGGCGCACGCTTCGATCAGGTTCTGACCGCCCAGCGGCAACAGACTGCCGCCAATGAAGGCGACATCGGCCGCCGCGAAATATGCGGCCATCTCTCCCATCGAATCGCCCAGCACGACATCGACGTCGGCAGGCAACGGGGTGTCGTCGTCCGGCCATGCACTGCGGCGCACGTAGTTGAGGCGCACCTTCCCGAGCATCGCGGCCACTTCGTCGAAACGCTGGGGATGTCGCGGCACGAGTACCAGCAACGACCGGCGCCCCGCGTCGGACGCCGCCGAAAGCATGGCGCGCGCGTGAAGCACCAGCGCTTCCTCACCGTCGCGTGTACTGGCAGCGAGCCACACCTTGCGCTCGCCGAAGCGCGCCCGCCAACGGGCCCCCAGCGCGAGCAGGGCGGGCGGCGGCGTCATGTCGAACTTGAGGTTGCCCATGACGTCGACGTCGCTCGCGCCGAGCATGCGCAGGCGCTCGGCATCGGCATCGCTTTGCGCCAGCACGCGGCTGAATCCGCCGAAGACAGGCTTCGTCGCACCACCGAAGCGCGCCGCGCGACGGAACGAACGCGCCGACATGCGGGCGTTGGTCAGCACGAGCGGCACATCGTCTTCGCGACATGTGAAGATGAGATTCGGCCAGACTTCCGTCTCCATCACCACGCCCACGCTCGGCCGCCAATGCTTCAGGAAACGCCGGATCGGCCCGACCATGTCGTACGGCAGGTAGCAGCGCAGCACGCGATCGCCGAACAACCCCTCACCCGTGGCACGGCCGGTCGGGGTCATGTGCGTGAGCAGCACCCCGTGCGACGGATAGCGCTTGAGCAGGGCTTCGACGAGCGGTTGCGCCGCGCGCGTCTCGCCAACGGAGACGGCGTGCACCCAGATCAGCGCACGCCCGGTGTACGGCGGCGTGCCGTAAAAGCCGAAGCGCTCGCCGATGTGACGGCGATAGCCCGGCTCGAACCGCCCGCGCCACCACAGACGCACCACGGCCAACGGTGCGACGATCCACCAGAGCGCGCGATAGACGAGACGCAGCAGCATTCAGATCAGCGCGCGATGCGTCAGGCGTTGCAATACCGCCAGCGGCGAACACTCGGGGTGCACCATCGACTCGGCGGGCAGGAAAAAGGTCTGTTCCATCATGAACTGGCCCGACATCACGGCGTGCGACGTCTGGTCGGAAAAGCAGATCCACACGCTGCCCGGGGGGAACGGCATGGTCTGCTGGCCGGCGTCGCGCTGATACGCCATGTCGGCCTTCATGCCATCGTGCAGATGCAACATGATGTGGTCATAACCGCTGCGCGGACGTTTGGTGATGCCCACGGCGTTTTGCAGCCACGCGGAGCCCGGCCATTGCGTTGGCACTTTCGGCAAAAAGCGCTTCGCCACGTCCTCGAACGGCTCGCCCACGCGCCACACGCGAGGCTGGCCTGCCGGATTGATGTTGGTGAACACGCGCAGAATGCGCTCGCCATAATTCGGCCGCGACGGGAAAGCGTCCACATGCAGACGGCTGTCGTCCTTGCGCCACGATGTCTGGCGCGTTTCCACCTGATGCAGGCGCAGACTGGTCGGCGCCGCACGCAGCTTGCCGCGATACTCCGGCATCAGGCCGTCGACCAGACTGCACGCCTGCGTGTAATAGCGCTTGACCAGCGCGTGCACGGCGCGCTGCGTGGCAGCGTCGGCGGCAACGCCCACGAGGACATCCGTCTTCGGGTCGAGGCTGATGTTCTTGCGCTTCGGATCGGCGATCTTCGGGTCGAGCAGACGTTGCTCGGCGGTGTCGAGGGCGAAGGCCAGATGCGGAAAGTACAGCACCTTGCCGGCTTCGACATCGGCCACCAGCGCCTCGCGCGAGACCGACAGTTGTCCGCCTTGCCAGTCGCCCGAGTCGACGGTGACGATCTGGCTGCTGCCGGTCGGCGCGCTCACCTGGTTTGCCTGGTTCGCTTCGTTCGTTCGATTCATGCGGGTCGGTCCTCCTCGGGCACGGCAGCGCCGCTTCGCACCGGCGTGAGCGACGGCGCGAGTTCGCGCACCGCCTCGCGCACCTGTGCGAGCGTTGGCTTGTGTTCGGCGTCGCCGAGATTGACGATGCGCGGCGACCAGAACCCGCCGGTGCGCCACGCCGTGCTGAAATTGTATAGCTCGATGGTCGGGCGGTTCAGCGCTGCGGCGATATGCACCAACCCGGTGTCCACGCCCACGGTGATCGCGCCACGGTCGATGAGGCCGACGACCTGCGACAGGTTCATCTTCGGCGGCACCCACGCGGCGTCGCCCAACGCTGCCGCGAGGCGTAGCGACACGTCGCGCTCCGACGCACTGCCCCACGGCAAGACGATCAGGAAGCCTTGCGACGCCAGGTCGCGACCGAGCGCCACCCAGTTGTCCTCCGGCCACGTCTTGTCCTCACGCGAGGTCGCGTGCACGAAGACGGCATACGGACGATCCGGACACTGGCTGTGATCGGCCCGCTCGGTGGCAATGCCGAAGTCGATCTCGCCCGGCATCCCGAAGCCGAGCGCCTGTGCCACGAGCAGGCGAGAACGGGTCACCACGTGTGTATGCGGCTCGATACGTACCATGTGCCGATAGAGGTATCGCACCGGCCACTCGTAGCTCGCGCCCTCGGTGCGGTTACCCAGCCCCCACACGGCGCCGCGCGCAGTTCGCGCGATCCAGCCGGTCTTGACCAGACCCTGCGTATCGATCACGTAGTCGTAAGGGGTGTCGCGCAGGGCGCGGCGAAACGCACCGATTTCCTGCCACGTGCGAGCCGCGAAGGGTTTCTTGCGCCAGCGGCGCAGCGCGAATGGAATGACCCGGCGCACACCGCGCACGAGTTTGACTAGGTCGACGAAACCCTCTTCCACGACCCAGTCGATCCGGGCGTCCGGGTACTGGCGCAGGATGTCCTGCACCACGGGCATGTTATGGACGACGTCGCCGAGCGACGAGACTTTGACGATCAGAACCTGCAACCGAACGCCCCGGCGGTTCGGCCGGGCCTCGTGAGCAAAACCGCGATTTTACTCCGAGCCGGCCCGCCGATCATGATTGTCGTCCCCGTCGGGAAAACGGCCGCCTTACCATGTTCCCGTTCGCGCCGGCATGCGCGCAGGGGCAAGGCGGCCGCGCCGCCCGAGCCGGGCGGTCAGAACGGCAGCTTGGCGTCGGGCTTGACAGCGAGGATCGCGCGGCGGAAGTCGTCCTGAATGCGCTTGATCGCCGCATCGCTGTCGGCCTCGAAACGCAGCACGATGACCGGCGTGGTGTTCGACGAGCGGGCCAGCCCGAAACCGTCGGCGTATTCGACGCGAATACCGTCGATCGTGACGACCTGCTTTGCACCGTCGAACCTGGCCGTCTCGCGCAGCTTGTCGATCAGCGCGAAGTTCTCGCCCTCGGCGAGCGGAATCTGGAGTTCCGGCGTCGAGATCGAATTGGGCAGCGCGTTGAGCACGGCGCTCGGATCGGCAGACCTGGACAGGATTTCGAGCAGACGCGCGCCCGTGTAGAGGCCGTCGTCGAACCCGTACCAGCGATCCTTGAAGAACACGTGACCGCTCATCTCGCCGGCCAGCGGCGCGCCGGTTTCCTTGAGTTTGGCCTTGACCAGCGAGTGCCCCGTCTTCCACATGAGCGGCTCGCCGCCATGCTCGCGCACCCAGCCTGCAAGGTTACGCGTGCACTTCACGTCGTAGATGATCTTCTCGCCCGGGTTGCGGCTCAGCACTTCGGCAGCGAACAGCATCAGCTGACGATCCGGATAAATGATCTGGCCGTCCTTGGTGACCACGCCGAGACGGTCGCCGTCGCCATCGAACGCCAGACCGATTTCCGCATCGGTCGTTTGCAGCGTGCGAATGAGATCCTGAAGGTTTTCGGGATGCGCCGGGTCCGGGTGGTGATTCGGGAACGTGCCATCGACGTCGCAGAACAGTTCGACGACTTCGCAGCCCAGCGCCTGAAACAACGCCGGCGCGTAAGCACCGGCCACACCGTTGCCGCAATCCACTGCGACTTTCATCGGACGCGCCAGATGCACGTCGTTGACAATGCGTGCGCGATACGACTCGCCGATCTCGTCGGCAGTGTAGGTGCCTTGTCCGGATTCGAAGTCCTGCGCTTCGATCAGTCTGGCGAGGCCCTGAATCGCATCGCCGTAGATCGCGCGGCCGCGCAGCACCATCTTGAAACCGTTGTAGTCGGGCGGATTGTGGCTGCCCGTGACCATGATGCCCGAGTCGACGACGCGCCCGTGCAGGGTCACGTTGGTGGCGAAATACACCATCGGCGTGACCACGACGCCGATGTCGACCACGTCGACGCCCGCGGCGCGCAACCCGTCGGACAGCGCGCCGATCAGTTCCGGACCGGAGAGGCGGCCATCACGGCCGACGACGACGGCGTTGCCGCCTTCGCGACGCAGTGCCGTGCCGAAGGCGCGTCCGATCAGGTGTGCGACGTTGGCATCCAGCGTCTTGCCGACGATGCCGCGAATGTCGTAAGCCTTGAAAATCGCAGGCGAAACTTGCGTGGTTTGCGTCATGGGAAAGAGTCTCTCGGAAACGAGGGGAGAAATTGCACAGAAGATGCCGGGCGTACAGGGGGGTGCACAGACGCCACAGACATCGAATCCCGGCAGGAAGCCCGGCCGGGAATGGCTGCATTACGCTAAAATTATACGAGACTTCGCCGCACCGCGGCATTTCCCCGAACCCTTGTCAGCCAGTACCTACATTCCGTTCTGTCGGGCGCGGCCGAACACGACGCCCCGCGCCGGAAGTCCAGTTTCGGTCCACACGCACCGGCCCTCGCAAGGCCGGTTTTGCTTATCTTGAGAACGAGTGAGACGCGCGAGCGCCCCATGCCCTACCGAACGTACCGGACCATTTTCCGCAACATCCTATGGATGCTGACCGAGCGCGGCGCGCAGATTGCCGGCGGCATTGCGGTGTCCGGACTGCTGGCGCGCAGTCTGGGCGCGGCCCAGTTCGGCCTGTTTCAGTATGCGCAATCGCTCGTGTTTCTCGCCGCCTCCCTCACGTTGCTGTGCGGCAGCGAAGTCGTGGTGCCGCGCCTTGTCGACAAACCGGAAGCGGAACAGCGCACCGTCATCGCCCACGCGTTCGTGCTGCGGCTCGCGGCCGCGGCTGTCGCCTACACCCTGCTCACGATCTATGTTCTGGGCTTCGCGGAATCGAATCTGGTCGCCGTGACGCTCTGGCTCGGGGTGGCGCTGTGGTTCCGGGAGCCGTCGGGCATCGTGATCGCCTGGCTGCAAGCGCGCACGTTCAACCGGCCCGGCGTCACGGCCAATCTTTGCGGGCTGGGGGCGAAGCTCGCGCTCGTGGCCGTGCTGTTTGCCACGCACGCGGACGTCACGGTGTTCGCCATCGTGTATGCCGTGGAAGCCATTGTCGCGGCTGCGCTGCTCGTTCGATACTACCTGCGGCATTCGCCGAAGACCGCGATCGTCTGGCATCGCTCGCTGCTGCTCGAACTGCTGCGCAGCGGCGCAACATTCTGGGGCGGGCTGATGCTGATGATTCTGTTCAAGCGCATTGACCAGCTCGTGCTCAAACCGATCATTCCGCTGTCCGAACTGGGCGCCTACGCGGCCGCCATGCAGATCACGGAGAACTTCGTGCTGGTCGCGCCGATCATCGCGAATTCGCTCGCGCCGCAGCTGATCTTTCAGACGATGGATAACGCCACCGCCCGGCGCAACACGGTGCGTGCCGTCTGGCTGATGGTCGCCGCGGGCGCGAGTCTGGCTGTGCCGATCGCATTGCTGGCCCCCTGGATCGTCCACCTGATCTACGGGGCGGGATTTGCCGAATCGGCGCAGATTCTGCGAATCTCCGCGCTGATGGGCGTGCTCGTGTTCGCGGACGCCGCACTCAACCTCACGCTCATTCGGCGCGGTGCGGGGCGCTGGGTCATCGCGAAATGGCTGTGCGCCGCGGTCGTGGCCTTCGCTGTCGTGCGCGGACTCGCTCCGCAACTCGGCGCCTTCGCCGGCGCATTGGGGTATGGCGCGGGCTACGCGGCCGCGCTGGTGCTGGGCGTCTGGCTGCTTCGGCGGGATTGAGGCGGGATTGAGACTGGACCGAGACGAGATGACGATGATCGATTCGCGCACATCGCCCGACACCCCCCGCGCCCGCACGCTGTGTCTGTTCACCGGCACCCTTGCGGCATTCGCGGGCGCGGAGCGCGCCACCGCGACCCTTGCCAACGCGCTCGCCGCACGCGGGCACCGCGTTCACGTGCTGTCGCTGTGGGGCGATACGCCGGTCTTCGACCTGTCGCCCGGCGTTGTGCATCATGCGATGTTTCGCGAGCGCGTGGCGTTCAGACATCACTATGTGCCGATCGTGCGCCAGGTGCGGCGTTACGTGCGCGCCCATGACATCGACGTGATGATCGACGTCGACCCGATGCTCGCGCTCTACACGCTACCGGCCACATTCGCTCTGCCGTTGCGGCGCATCGCGTGGGAGCACAGCACTTACGCCAGCGATCTCGGCCGCCGCGCCCGCCGCTGGGCGCGCGCGCTTGCGGCGCGCCGGTACGAGGCCGTGGTGGTCCTGACCGACGCCGACCGCGACGCCTGGCAGGCGCATCATCGCCACGCCCGTGCGCAATTCGTCACCCTGCCCAATCCCCTGGGCATTCCGATTCCGGACACCGCCCCGGCGCCGGCCGGCGAACGCTGCATTCTCGCGGTCGGCCGTCTGGTGCCCGAAAAGGGCTTCGACCGGCTAATCGACGCGTGGGCGCGCATTGCCTCCGACGCGCCGGGCTGGCAGGTGTCGATCGTCGGCGACGGGCCGTTGCGCGACGACCTGCTCAGGCAGGCGCAGGCTCTCGGCGTGGCGGACACGGTACACGTGCTGCCTGCCGTCGCGAATATCGCGCAGCACTACGCGCGCGCATCGATCTACTGCCTGCCATCGCGTCGCGAGAGCTTCGGGCTGGTGTTGATCGAGACGAAGGCCTACGCGGTGCCGGTCGTGGCTTACGCCGCCGACGCCGGGCCGCGCGCGCTGCTCCGTCACGGTGTGGATAGCCTCGTCGTGGATGACGGCGACATCGCGGGACTGGCGAGCGCAATGCGCCAGCTCGTCGGCGACGCGGGCCTGCGCCGCCGGCTCGGGCTGGCCGGTTACGCCCATGCACGGCATTTCCGTGCCGACGCCATCGCCGCGCGCTGGGAAGCGCTGTGGGACGCCGCCGCACCTGCGCTGACGGAGGCACGATGAAGATCGCCCTGTTCGTCACCGGTCTGCAACTTGGCGGCGCGGAGACGCAGGTCGCCGATCTCGCCAGGGGCTTTCTCGCACGCGGTCATGACGTCACGCTGATCTCATTGACCGGCGCTTGCGCCATCGCCCTGCCGGAGTCGCCGCGCTTCATCCGCCTCGAACTGGGCGCGGGCAAGTCGCCGGTCTCTCTGGCACGTGCCATGCAGCGTCTCGTGTCGTACTTGCGCGCCTGGCGGCCCGACGTCGTTCACGCCCACATGGTTCACGCGAATCTGATGGCGCGCGTGGCACGATGGTTCGTGTCGATGCCGGTGCTGGTGACGAGCGCTCACAGCCGCAACGAGGGCGGCCGGGCGCGCATGCTCGCCTATCGGCTAACGGACCGCTGGACGGATCTCACGACCAACGTCAGCGACGACGCCGTCGCCGCCTTCATCGCGCAGGGCGCCGCTCCGGCCACCCGCATCGTCAGCATGCCCAACGGCATCGACACCGGGCGCTATCGGCCGGACCCCCAGGTACGCTCACATTGGCGCGGCATGATGCCGGGTCTGCCCGCGGCATCGACGGACAGCGCGCCCGTCGTGTTCGCCGCGGGCCGCATGGTCGAGGCGAAGGACTATCCGACGTTGATCGGCGCCTTCGCGCGCGTGCTCGACGCCATGCCCGACGCGCGACTGTTCATTGCGGGCGACGGCGCGTTGCTCGCATCGATGCAGGCACTGGTGAAGACGAGGGGGCTTGCGCATGCCATCACGCTGCTCGGACGCCGCAATGACATCGCGCAATGGATGTGCGCGGCCGATGTATACGCGATGTCCTCCGCGTGGGAGGGCTTGCCGCTCGTGATCGGCGAGGCGATGGCCAGCGGCCTGCCCATCGTATCGACGGACTGCGGCGGCGTTCGGGAACTGGTGGGCGACACCGGCCTGCAAACGTCGCACAACACCCTGGTGCCGGTCGGCGATGCGCCAGCCCTCGGCGACGCGCTGCTCCGCCACCTGCGCGCCACGCCCGAGGACCGGCAGGCCGCCGGCGCGGCCAACCGCGAACGCATCGTCGCCCGCTACTCGCTCGACGCCATCGTGACGCGCTGGCTCGACACGTATGCCCGTTTGCGCGGCGACACCCGCGCGAACGCCTGACTTTCACGGCACTCCGTCAATGACATTCCCGGTCCTGCTCTGCTCCAACACGTTCTGGTCGATCTACAACTTCCGGCGCGGCCCGATTGCGGCCATGCTCGCGGCCGGCCATCCGGTTCACGTTGCCGCGCCGGACGACGAATTCGCCGCGCCGCTCGCGCAGATGGGGTGCGTGGTGCACCGCGTGCCGATGGCGGCAAAGGGGCAGAATCCGCTTCAGGACTTCGGCCTGATGTGGCGGCTTTATCGCCTCTACCGGCAAGTGCGCCCGTCCGTCGTCTTTCACTACACCATCAAACCGAACATCTACGGCTCGATTGCCGCGCACTTCGCCCGCATTCCCGCCGTCTCGATGACGACCGGCCTGGGGTACGTCTTCATCCGGGAGTCGCTGACCACGCGTCTCGCACGCCAGCTCTACCGCGTGGCCTTCCGGCATACGCTGGAGAACTGGTTTCTGAACGTCGAAGATCATCGGACGTTCGTCGACGGCGGACTCGTCGCGCTGGGCAAGACACGCCTGCTGCCGGGCGAAGGCGTGGATCTGACGCATTTCGCGAAGGCCGCATGGCCAGCACCGGACGCACCGAATGCACCGAATGCACCGGACGCCGCGCCGGGAACGGCACCCGCCGTTCGCTTTCTCCTGATCGCGCGTTTGCTGCGGGACAAAGGGGTATTGGAATACGTGGAGGCCGCGCGAACCATCCGTGCCGAGATGCCTCACGTCACCTTCCAGATTCTGGGCGCGGCGGATGTCGAGAACCCCACGGCGATCTCCCGCACCGAGGTGAACGCGTGGCAACGGGAAGGCGTCGTCGACTATCTCGGTACCACGGGCGATGTGCGCCCCTTCATCGCCAACGCGCACTGCGTGGTGCTACCGTCGTACCGGGAAGGCCTGTCGCGAACGTTGCTCGAAGCTGCCGCCATGGCACGTCCGCTGATCGCCACCGACGTGCCGGGGTGCCGCGACGTGATCGACGACGGTGTCACGGGGTATCTCGTGCCGCCGCGCGACGCCGCCGCACTGGCGGCACGCCTGCGCGACGTGGCCCGTCAGCCTGCGGCCGATCTCGTCCGGATGGGCGAAGCCGGGCGTGCTAAAGTAGCGCGCCAATTCGACGAACACGTCGTCGTTGCAGAGTATTTTCGGGTTCTCGGATCCCTTCACGCATCATGCTGAGTCTCGCTATCGCCCTCGTGGTGTCGTTCGTCACGACATTGTTGATCGTCCGCTACGCGCACGTTCACTCCCGTTTCTCCGGCGATAGCGATGTCGCCGGCGTACAGAAATTTCACGTGCGTCCGGTGCCGCGTATCGGCGGCGTCGGCATTCTCGCCGGCCTGCTCGTCTCCGCGTCGGCGCTCAGCTTGTCCTACCCCGCCGTGTCGCGCGACATTCTGCTGCTCGTTGCATGCGGCCTGCCCGCGTTCCTGTCCGGCTTCATCGAGGATCTGACGAAGAAGGTCACGCCCACGGTACGTCTTGTGTGCACGATGTTCGCCGCGCTGCTCGCGTGGCTGGTGCTCGATATTCACATCACGCGCGTGGACATCGGCGTGGCCGACCGCGCGCTGCTCGCGGCTGCTGTCTCGGTGCCGCTCACGGTGCTGTGCGTGGCGGGCATGGCCAACGCCGTGAACATCATCGACGGCTTCAACGGCCTCGCGGCCATGGTCGCGATGATCATGTTCGCCTCGCTTGGCTACGTTGGGTTCCAGGTGCAGGACCCGATCGTGCTCACCACGTCGATGATCATGGTCGGCGCGATCCTCGGCTTCTTCATCTTCAATTTCCCCGGCGGACTGATCTTCCTCGGTGACGGCGGCGCCTACTTCCTCGGCTTCATGCTCGCCGAAATCGCCATTCTGCTCGTGATGCGCAACCCGCAGGTGTCGCCCTGGTATCCCGCGCTGATGGTGATTTATCCCGCTTTCGAAGTCTGCTTCTCGATCTACCGCAAGCGCTTCGTGCGCGGCATTTCGCCCGGCATTCCGGACGGCGTGCATCTGCACATGCTGGTCTACAAGCGGCTGATGCGCTGGGCCGCGGGCGCGCGCACGGCGAGCGCCCTCACGCAACGCAATTCCTTGACCTCTCCGTACCTTTGGCTGCTATGCTTGCTGGCAGTGATCCCGGCGACGGTTTTCTGGCGGCATAGCGTGGTGCTTGCACTGTGCTGCGTCGCTTTCATGGTGACGTATGTGTGGCTGTATCTGAGCATCGTCCGCTTCAAGGCGCCACGCTGGCTGATCTACAAGAAATGAACGACCACGGGGGGCAACGCGCGCGAAAGTGCGCGGCCGCGGCACACGGAATCCCCCGATCGGGACAACAAGACAAGACAGCGCCACCAACGCGATGCGTGACATCTATGCCATCGGCGACCTGCAAGGTTGCCAAACGTCGTTTGAACAACTGCTCGGGCGTTTGCCGCCGCACGCCGATCTCTGGCTCGCCGGCGATCTCGTCAATCGTGGCCCGCGCTCGCTCGATACGCTGCGTCAGGTCATTGCGCTGGGCGAGCGTGTCACCGCGGTGCTCGGCAATCACGATCTGCATCTTCTGGCCGTAGCCGCCGGCGTACGTCAGGCGCATGGCAGCGACACCCTCGACGATATTCTCAATGCACCGGACCGCGATGCCCTCATCGACTGGGTGCGCCGTCAGCCGTTGGCGCACTTCGCACATGGGCATCTGATGGTGCACGCCGGGGTCCTGCCGCAATGGGATGCCGAACAGGTCGTCCGGCTGGCGGGCGATGTGCAGGCGCAACTGCGCAGCCCCGACTGGAAGGTGTTTCTCTCGCGCATGTTCGGCAATCAGCCCGATCAGTGGCAGCCGGGGCTGAACGACGAAGACCGTCAGCGTCTCACGATCAATGCCCTCACGCGCATGCGCTTTTGCACGGCAGATGGCCGCATCGACTTCAAGATCAAGGAAGGTGCCGACGCCGCCACCGACTCGCTCAAGCCGTGGTTCGACGCTCCGGGCCGCCGTACGGCGGACGTGACGATGGTGTTCGGCCACTGGTCGGCGCTCGGGCTGGTGATGCGCGACGACGTGCTCGGACTCGATACGGGATGCGTGTGGGGCGGCAAGCTCACAGCAGTCAAACTCGCCAGTACGCCCGCCGGACGCGAGCTGATCCAGATCGATTGCCCGCGGATTCGCGACCCGCTCGCCACGAGCGACCAGAGGCGCAACAAGATGAAAACGGCGGAGAAGGCCGAAGATGCGCTCAAAGCCGCCAAGGCCGAGAAGCTGGACAAGTTCGGAAAGGCGGCGCGCAAGCTGGAAAAAGCGGCGAAGGCGGCGAAGGCAGAAAAGTCGGCGAGGGACGAGAAAACCGAAAAGGTCGAGAAGGCCGAGAAGGGAACGAAACGCAAGGCCGAGTGATCGCGCGGCATGGCGCCGCGCCGGTCGTGGCCATCCAACAAAAAACGGCACACTCGGGTGCCGTTTTTGTCGCCAGCGCGGGCAACGCCTCGATTCAGGCGCGAACGGGCTGTGCGGCGTCGTCCTCTTCGTCGCCCAACGTCGACGTGCGCGAACCGACCGAACCGCTCTCCGGCAACACCGCCTCGGGCAAGAAGCCCTGCAACGCCGCGCCCACGGCCTGCTGCGCGCCCAGCGTGAATTCGCGACGATGCTGCCCCTGCTGCGGATACTGCGGCTCGCCAATCGACAGACGCACGGTCATCGGCGGCGCCTTGAGAATCATGTCGATGGACTCGATCAGGCTCGTCTCGCCGATGTACGCCGGCGCCACCGTGTGACGCCCGCTCGCGGCGTCCGTATAGAACAGGCACATCGGCTGTACCGGCTTGCCCGTGGACACCGGCGCCTGCAACAGATTGGCATGAAAAGGCAGCAGGCTGCGCCCGTCGGTCGTCGTGCCCTCGGGAAAGACCGTGATGATGTCGCCGTCGCGCAGGCATTCCGACAGGTAATGCATGATGCGGCGCGCATCGGCACGGCGCTCGCGTTGCAGGAAGATGGTGCGCGTCTGCACGCACAGCCAGCCCACCAACGGCCAGTGGCGAATCTCCGCCTTGGCAACGAAGCGCACCGGCTGCCACGCGTTGAGCGCGAAGATGTCGATCCACGACACGTGATTGCACAGCAGCATGACGCCGCCCTCGGGCACCGGTGAGCGCTGCTCCACTTCGAGGTGCATGCCGCAGAGCTTGAGCAGCTTGCGCGACCACGCGCGAATGCGACGGTCCTTCTGCGCTTGCGACAGGAACGGGAAGAGCACGGCGGCGGTCACCATGCCGCGCGCGAGGTGCAGACCCAGACGAAGTTTTTTGATCAACAGCACGGCAATCGCATCCTATGCGGCGAGGGATTCGTACGCCACGCGGCCGCCGACCAGCGTGAGCCGTACCTGGCCCGGTAATTCGTAGCCCAGAAATGGGGTGTTGTGACCGGCGCTGCGCAACTGCCCGGCCGACACCGTCCAGTGCGCCGACGGCGCAAAAACACAGATGTCCGCAGGCCGTCCGGGCAATAACTGCCCCGCCCCCGGCGCGACCTGGGCCAGACGCTGCCCGGGCCCGCACGTCACCCGCGCAAGCGCATCGACGAGCGGCACGCGCCCTTCCTCGGCCCACTTCAACACCAGCGACAGCAGCAATTCGAGTCCCGTGGCGCCCGGCGCCGCTTCCGCGAAGGGAACGAGACGCGCGTCGGCGGCGAGCGGCGTATGGTCCGAGCAAATGGCGTCGATCGTACCGTCACGCGCCGCCTCGCGCACGGCTTCGCGGTCGCGTTGGGCACGCAGCGGCGGATCGAGCCGGTACTGGGCGTCAAAATACCCGATGTCCATGTCGGTGAGATGCAGATGATGAGCAGCTACGTCGCAACTCACCGGCAATCCTTCCGCTTTTGCCGCGCGCACGAGCGCCAGTCCGGCCGCCGACGACAGACGGCACAGGTGTACGTGCGTGCCCGTCACTCGCACCAGTTCGAGAATCGTGTGCAGCGCAATGGTTTCGGCCGCGACCGGAATTCCGGCCAGTCCGAGGCGAGACGCCACCGCGCCGCTCGCGGCCACGCCGCCGGCCGCCAATGCCGCGTCCTGCGCCCGCAGCCAGACCGTCACCCCGAAAGTGCCCGCATATTGCAACGCACGTAGCAGCGTCCGGTTATCCGCGATGGCAGCATTCGCCTGTGACACACCGATGCAACCGGCTTGCGTGAGCTGCGCCATCTCGGTCAGTTCGCATCCGGCAAGACCGACGGTCAGCGCCCCCAACGGGTGAACCTGCGCGTGATGTGTCGCGCGGGCCCGCAGTTGCAGCATCTCGACGAGATCGGGCTCGTCGAGCACAGGGTCGGTATCCGGCGGGCATACGACACGCGTGATGCCGCCCGCGAGTGCGGCGGCCGCTTCGCTGGCGGCTGTCACGCGCCGCGCGGATAAATCGATCAGTCCCGGCACAACCAGCGAACCCTGCACATCGATCACGCGCTCGGGCGCAAAGCCGGCAGGCGGCGTGTCGAGCGCAACGACGTTGCCCTCGGCAATGAAGACGTCCTGCACACGATCCGTACGGGACGCGGGGTCGATGACGCGGCCACCCTTCAGATGCAATCTCATGACGCGCTCATCCGTTGTTCGCGGCAACAATGCTCATCGCCGCCATCCGCACGGCAATGCCGAACGAGACTTGTTCGAGAATGACCGACTGCGGGCCATCCGCAACGGCGGAATCGATCTCCACGCCCCGGTTCATCGGGCCGGGATGCATGACGATGGCATCCGGCTTGGCGAATGCGAGCCGCTCGGGCGTCAGCCCGTAGTACTTGAAGTATTCGCTCGCCGACGGCAGCAGCGCCCCGTTCATTCGCTCGTTCTGCAAGCGCAGCATGATGATCACGTCGACGTCGCGCAGTCCTTCGTCCATGTCGTGAAACACGCGCACGCCAAGTTGTTCGAGTCCGGCCGGCAAAAGCGTGCGCGGGCCGATGGCGCGCACTTCGGGCACGCCGAGCGTTGTGAGCGCATGGATGTCCGAGCGGGCCACGCGCGAGTGCAGAATGTCCCCCACGATGGCAACCGTCAGATTCTGGAATTCGCCCTTGTGATGGCGAATCGTGTACATGTCGAGCAGGCCCTGTGTGGGATGTGCGTGACGTCCGTCGCCCGCATTGATGACATGCACGTGCGGCGCGCAATGCTCGGCAATCAGATACGGCGCCCCCGATTGTGCGTGACGCACGACGAAAAGGTCGGCATGCATCGCCGACAGATTGCCGATGGTGTCGAGCAGCGTTTCGCCCTTGCTCGTCGACGACGCGTTGATATTCAGATTCAGCACATCGGCCGACAATCGCGCGGCTGCGATCTCGAACGTCGTTCGCGTACGCGTCGAGTTTTCGAAGAAGAGATTGAAGACGGATTTGCCGCGCAGCAGCGGCACCTTCTTCACGTCGGCATCGTTCACGCTCACGAACTGCGTTGCCGTGTCGAGAATATGCATGAGCACGGCGCGCGGCAGTCCTTCGACCGTCAGCAAATGCTTCAGCTCGCCGTTGCGATTGAGTTGGGGGTGGCCGCGCCGGCCGAGCATACCGTTAGCCATGCCGGGCCTCCGTGGCGACCGGCATGGCGTTGTGCAAGGGAATATCAGGCGGGCACATGCTCGTCGAAGTACTGCTGGAGGATGATGCGGGCGGCTTCCGCGTCGAGCGATGTCTTTTGCGATACCTTGACGCCGGCATCGGCCAGCGCCGCCGCGGCGGCGACCGACGAATAGCGTTCGTCGACCCAGACCACCGGCACGTTGAACCGCCCGTTGAGTTGATTGCCGAAGCGCCGGGCCTGTTGCGTCATCTCGTGCGGTGTGCCGTCCGGATGGCACGGCAGACCGACGACGATCAGTTCGGGCTGCCACTCGGCGATGAGCTTGCCCATTTCGGCAAAACGGACGTCGCGGTTGAGATTGGCGACGACGGTGAGCGCGCGGGCTTCGCGCAGCACCAGGTTGCCCATCGCCACGCCAATGCGGCGCTCGCCGTAATCGAAAGCGAGCACCGTGCGACTGCCAGCCATCATGCGTGACCTGCGTCGGCGGAGAGCATGGACGACGTCACGCCGAGCAATGCCAGTGCGGCGTCGAAGCGCTCGGCCGGCGGTACATCGAACACGATGCCCGGGTCCGCGGCGACCGTCAGCCATCCATTACGGCTGATTTCATCTTCCAGTTGCCCCGCGCTCCACCCCGAATGCCCCAGCGTGAGCAGGAACCGGTTCGGGCCCTGACCGTTGGCGACGGCCTCGAGCACGTCCTTGGACGTGGTCATCTCCAGACCGCCCGGCACGGACAGCGAGGAACTGTACGATGTCCCCGTCGCTTCATGCAGCACGAAGCCGCGCTCGGTCTGCACCGGCCCACCGAAGAAGACAGGCTGATGCGCAAGCGGATCGATTTCGAGCTTGAGGTCGAGCCGCTCGAAGAGCGACGCGAGATCGATGTCGGTGGGACGATTGATCACCAGCCCGATTGCGCCCTTTTCACTGTGCTCGCACAGATAGACGACGGTGCCGGAAAAGGTGGGATCGGCCATGCCCGGCATGGCGATGAGGAACTGATTCGTAAGGTTGATACGGTCGTTCGGCATAGGGCCAGAGTTTGTCGGAACCTGTTTGACGGTCTGCCGTCCGGTACGTGCCGCAGCACGGTGCCAGTGCCCATGAGGGCTCGCGTCACCTGCCGGCGGCCGGTCGGCGGACGAACTTTTTCCGCATCGTGATACGGCCATCGGCCGCCAAGGGCAGCCTTTTGGCCGACTGTATCACGGAACGTCGCGAGCGGTGACTAGCCGCTGCCCGAACACGCTCGCATCCAGCGCACGCTCGCGCCACATGGCCATCTCCGCGATGAGATCGGGACGCGACTCGGGATAGGTGTCCGCCGCAAACTGGTGAAGCATGCCGCGCAACGCCTTGACTGTCATGGCCAGCGCGGCCGGCCCCCCGGGCTCCGCCGGCGGCGACACGGCCAGGCGCTCGCCCGTGGCGGCAACCGCAGCCGCCAGCCGGGCGACCGGTGCCAGCCCGATGGCAGCGGCGTACTGCGCCATCTGCCCCGCAACCGCCGGATCGTTCAAATTCGGAAGGGCCTCATCGGCGAGGCTGAGGAACGTCTGACAAACATCCTGACGCACCGCCAGCGGCCCGATACGCAGCCAGTCGCGCGAACTGGTGCCCACCCCCTGCTTCTGTCCGGCCTGCGCCGCATCTGCCAGCGGCTCGGGCAGGTGGCCGGAACGGCGCAATACGCCGAAATCGGCCAGGAGCGTGCCTAGCCAGGTGTCCGGCGCCCGCGCGTGCCAGGTCGCGAGCGCTTCGATCAGGTCATGGCCGGGAATCGCCTCGGAGGTTGCCTTGGCAGTCCCCGCCGATGCCGGTGCCTGCGCCAATGCCGATGTCGCGGCAGTGACGGGCGCCTTCGCCACCGCGTTCGCATCGTCCGCACCGGGACGCGTCAATTGCTTGCGCAGCGCCATGTTCATGCGTCCGATCTGGCGCTTGTCGGCCAGGCTCAGCGGTGCGCGCACAAAACGCAGCCAGGCGGCGGCCAGACGCCAATAATCGAGCGGTGCGCTCGCGCCCGCACGATGCAGATCGGCGGCCAGATCGGCCAACTGGCTCAGGGCAGCGGTGGTATCGGTCGCGTCGGCGTCCGGGCGCAGCAGGCGCAGCAACACCCGCTCGACGTCGGCACGCAGCGGCGCCGTGCCTGCCGGTAAGCCATGCAGGCGTGGCTGCGCCACCGTCCATCCCGCCATGCGGAGCGCCCCCAGCGTGGGCGCCCCGGGCCAACCGTCGGCGACGGCCGGTGCTGCGGTCGATGGTGTCGATGCTGTGGATGGCGCAGCGGGTGACAATGGGGCCGCCGCCCCCGCCTGCCAGATCTCTCGCTCGAACTGACGCAACGCGTTGCGCTGGGCGTCCTGACTACCCGGCTCGCCATAGGCGGCCTCGGCAATCGCCTGCACCAAACGCTCGCCATGCAACGCCCAGTCGGCGTGACCGCTCGTCAGAAGCAGCCGATTGGCGCGACGCAGCGGCCCGAGGGCTGCCGCGGGGCCGTTGGACCAGGCGTCGGACGCCTCGGTCAGCGCTTCGGCGACTTCGGGCAAACGCCACAACGGCACCTCGCGGGTCTCGCGCATCTCGCGCGCGGTGCCAGCCGTGGCGTTGGCAGAGGTATCGGGGGACGGTTGAGATGCGCCGCCAGTGCTCGACGAGCCGGACGATTCAGACATCACCATAGGCCATCTCCTGGCCGCTCGGCCTCAGATCTGCACCATCTCGAAGTCTTCCTTGCGGGCTCCGCACTCCGGGCAGGTCCAGTTGATGGGCACGTCTTCCCAGCGCGTGCCGGGGGCGATGCCCTCGTCGGGCAAACCTGCCTCTTCGTCATAAATCCAGCCGCAAATGAGGCACATCCAGCTCTTGTATTCCATTCTTTCTTAGGCGACGAGCGTTCCGTTACAATGGCTTGTCAACCGCTTCGGGTCCCGTCGGCAGAGATGCCGGACGGTCTTGTGGGAACCTGCCGGCGCATTGTCCGGCGGGCGCTGCCCACGGCGCTTTCGAGCGCTCCGAAACGGGCATTTAAGGCGTGATGGTACCAACGAACCCAAGGCCTGACCAGATCGCCGTCTATCCTGCCTCCATGCACACTGAATCCCCACCCATTCTGCTGACCTTCGGACTTTCCGACCCCACTTCGGCAACCGGCGTTCAGGCCGACCTGCTCACCTTCGCGAGCATGGGCGGCTATGGCGTGTCGGTCCTCACCGGCTATTCCTCGCAGGACTCACGCGCGTGCGACGACGTGCAACCCATCGATCCCGACTGGATTGCCGATCAGGCGCGCATGCTGCTCGAAGACATGCCCGTGGCGGCTTTCAAGGTCGGCAGCGCCGTGAATGCCGATAACGTGGCCGCCATCGCCGAGATCGTGGCCGATTACGACGAAACGCCGCTCGTTGTCTCGCCCGACTTCGGACTCGCGGGCGAACATCTGCTCTCGGCGGACGAGCTGCGCGAAGCAACGGCCAGCCTGCTCGTGCCGCAGGCGAGTGTGCTCGTGGTGAGCCCGGCGAGCGCCGTCGCGCTGGCACAGACCATCACCGAGAACGAAAACCTCTCGCAGGATGAGGCCGTGTCCGTACTGCTGGAGAACGGCTGCGAATTCGTGCTGGTAAGCGACGGCAACGCGCCGCAGTTCACGCACACGTTGTACAGCGACGGCGGCGTGGTTCGTGAGGACGCCTGGGATCGTCCGCCTCACAACGTGGCGGGCGCCATCGACACGCTCGCCGCTGCCGTCACCGCCATGCTTGCCAACGGTCTTGCGGTGCCGGAGGCCGTGCGCGAGGCCCAGGAGTACTTGCAGCAGGTGCTGGAGAATGCGTTCCGCCCCGGCATGGGACGGCACTTTCCCGATCGTTTTTTCTGGGCGCGCGCCGAAGACGCCGAGCAGGACAGCGCCTCGCCGCAGGCATGAGACCGAAGGGCCGGAGATCGAGGCCGACGCCGGAGCCCGGGTCCGGGCCGCTTCGGACACATCGGCGCCATCAGGCAAAACGCCCGCAAGTTCGCGGGCGTTTTCACGTCTATCGGGTTCAGACAGACCTTAAGTCAAACGGTGCGCCACCTCAGGCGGCACGATCATCGCGTCCTCATCCGACTCTCCCTTGGGACGCCCCCACACCTCGATGACACGCTTGACGAATGGCTTGAGGTCGTCGCCCTGAGCGCGCAGCATGCGCACCAGGGCGGCATATTGTCCGTCGAAGATTCGCATGTTGTAGTTCTTCAGGCGCTGAATATCCTGCAATGCCTCGTCGTCGCGGCCGGCCAGCGCGAGCAGGACGATGTAGCGCTTGATCATGGTCGGCCCGGCACCCAGCGCCAGCGCCTCGCGATGCGCGGCCAGCTTTTCGTCGAGCTGATCGCGATTGAGGTAAAGCGCCCCCGTGACCGCGTAATCGCCGTATGGCGCGAAGAATAATGCCGGATCGGTGCGATACGCCTCGATCTTGCCCGCGCGATAGGCCACTTCGACACGCTGATAGTCGTGATATAGCCATGGGATCGCCACGCACGCGAACAGCACGATGACGCCATTGACCGCGCCAGTCGCCGTCGGCGACACGCTCTCGATCGGCTTCGTCTCGCAAAAACCGAGCAGGAACATGGCCGGCAGCAGGAAGAACGCGTAATGCTGCGGATACTCAAGCAAGGCGTGAATTGCGAGCATGCCCAGCAGAACGAAGGCGATGGCGATCGGCGCCGCCTTGATGCCCCGAATCGCACGCGCAAACCAGAACGCCAGCGGCACCAACACCGCCAGTGTTCCGACAACGCCCGTCTTCGCAAGCAAATCGAGCAGCACGTTGTGCGCGTTATCTGCCATTTCCACCGGGCCGAGCTTGTCGACCAGCGCAAACTGCGCATCGATGTAGTTGGACCAACCCGCGCCGAAGAACCAGTGCTCGCGGAAAATCGCCAGCCCGTATTCCCACAGATTCAGGCGGCCCGCCACCTGCCCGGCCTGCTGCATGCGCGCCACGGCGCTGCCGTCGAGTTGCAGCCCCCACGCCAGATTCGCCCAGCCGACGAACAGCGTCATCAGGCCGAGCATCGGCAGCAGCGCAACGGGCACAAACCAGCGCATCGAACGGCGCATACTGCGCGCCGGCTCGCTTCGCTCGGTCCACACGAGCCACAAGCCGAAGGTCGAGAGCAATGCCAGTTGCAGCCACGGCGTGCGCGACCCCGTCAGGCAGATGCCGATATCGAACGCGGCACACGCGACGAGCAACGCCCATGCCGGCAACTTGCGCCGATACCAGAGGTAGAACGCACCGGCGCTCGCGAGCGACAGATACGTCGCCAGATGATTCGGCTGGTACATGTTGCCGAACAATCGGCGAGCCACGCTCACGGTGTACTTCGCCACCAGCCACGGCACCTGCGCCTCGAGGTGAAACGCCTGCACGATCTGCGCGCCGACAGCGTATAGACCGCCAAGCGTCAGCGCCACGGCGCTCCAGCGCATGAGCACGCTGCGCCAGCCCAGCTGCGCGAGCCAGTAACCGGCGTTGACCGCGACGATCATTGCAACGCCGTAGAGCAGCGCCGTCATCATCAACTGCGGCAATTCGGTCGGAATCGTCGCGCGCTGAATCAGCACTACCGCCACGAAGGCTAGTGGCATCCAGGTAACGCGCGGCATGCGCAGCGCCCGCGCATCGCGTTGCCACACGGCGATCATCGAGAGCACGCCCAGCAACGCGAACAGCGAAAACGTCAGCGCTTCCGAATAAAACGTGGAGATCGGATAGGTGTGCTTGACAAGGTTGTAGGGCGAAGCCCAGATCAAGGCCACCGTGAGCCCGATCATCGAGAGAAGCAAAGGAGGAAACAAGGTCGCCGCCGTGCAATGCACCGGTTGGAAGATGCGCAAGCATAACGAAAAATGGCCGCCCGAGGGGCAGCCATTTCATGCCTGACGCGCTTATTCACGCCGTCTGCCAATCCGCAATGACAGCCAGACCAGCCCGGGTATCGCGTATCGCGTGATGCAACTCCCCCAGCGTCCGGTCCGCTGTCAACGGAACTCAGGCCCCCTTGGTCGCCGCCTCGCCGCGGCACTCCGGCGGTGCCAGCTTCCCGGGCAGCGTAGCGCCGTTCGGCGCGCCCTCGCGGCCCTGCGCATAACACGTCCAGACGATCTGACCTTCCGGCGCCTTGCCGACGCTCAGCGATTCCGGCTTGCCGCTCGCGCCGGTACTCGTGGGCACCAGCACGAGCGCGCCGTCGCCGGCCCGCTGCGTGTATGCCACCGTGACATTGCCGCTCACGGAGTCGATGCTCACACCGCTCACGTTGTCCGTCGCGCTAGGCGCTTGCCAGCCGCTGTTGAACGGCGCGCCGTGCATGGCGTTCTCGCTCACGAGCGCCTTGGCCGAGGCCGCTGCGCCCAGGCCTTCGACGACACGTGCGCGCACCAGATAATTCTGCAAATACGGAACTCCAGCCGTGACCAGCACACCGATGATCGCCAACACGATCATCAGTTCGATCAGGGTGAAACCCCGGGACTTGGCGAGACCGGTTGTCCGGTGGCCGAAACGACGCATTGTGTAACTCCCTGCAAAAGCAATAAGAACAAAAGGGACATCGGGGGGAAGTGGGCGGAGTATGCCATAGCCCTCACGGCGAACGCCCTGCCGCAGATCAAATTCGGCTGCAGCCCCATGGGGTCATCGGAATCGTCCGAACCAATGTCGAACCGCCTGTCCGACGGCGCGCGATTCCCGCCGCATCTCGCGTGCGCTGCGTGTGCTGCGTGTGTCACGACGCGCCCCGCGACGTCATGACGCGCCGGCGCCCCCCCCAAAAGGGCACCCCGGCGCAACGCCCGGTCCCGGCAATGGACCCGATTATTTCGAAGAGGTTGCACCCGTTTGCCGGGCTTCGCTGCGACGCTTGAGCGTCAGACCCACGACAAGAACGAATAGCGCACCGGTCGCCGCCGCCACGTAATGGGTGTATTTCGCCGCATCGCCGGGTAAATGCAATAGGTGGCCAACGCCCGGGTCCGTCACGATCAGACCGCCGGCGATCCAGCCCAACAGCGCAGCGCCCGCCATCACGATGACCGGGAAGCGGTCCAGCGCCTTGAGCACGAGCTGCGAACCCCACACGATCAGCGGAATGCTCACGAGCAGACCGAAGATGACGAGCGGCAGTTGATGGTGATCCGCGGCGCCTTCGGCCGCCCCGGCAATCGCAATCACGTTGTCGATGCTCATCACCAGATCGGCAATGATGATGGTCTTGATCGCCGTCCAGAGCTTGTCGGCCGGTTTCACGCTGTCGTGCGCGTCATGGTCCGGCACCAGCAGCTTGGTACCGATCCAGAGCAGCAACAACCCGCCGACCGCCTTGAGATAGGGCACCGCGAGCAGCGTCACGGCGAACGCGATCAGGATCACGCGCAATACGATGGCCCCGACCGTCCCCCAGACGATGCCTTGCAACCGTTGCTTGGCCGGCAGATTGCGGCAGGCGAGCGCGATCACCACGGCGTTGTCGCCACCCAGCAGGATGTCGATCATGATGATCTGAGCCACGGCGGCCCAGTTCAGCTCGGCAAAAAACGCAAGCATGGCGCAAATATCCTCGGCAACGATGGGAACGACTGGAACGGATGAAACGCTGGGAACGACGGTAACAACGGCAACAACGGTGACAACGAAGGATTGCGCATACGCAATAGCAAAGAGGGAGCCCGATGTCCCGGGCTCCCTCTTTCATGACCGGTTGCGCGGCCGCCGGTTCCGGCGACCGTAACAAGGCCGTCCGGCGGGAATTACAGGGCTGCCTTGAGCAGACGGCCCATTTCCGACGGGTTGCGCGTCACCTTGATGCCGCAGGCGTCCATGATGGCCAGCTTGGCTTCGGCCGTATCGGCACCGCCCGAGATCAGCGCGCCGGCGTGGCCCATGCGCTTGCCCGGAGGCGCTGTCACGCCCGCGATGAAGCCGACGACCGGCTTCTTCATGTTGCCCTTGATCCACTCGGCGGCGGCGGCTTCGTCCGGACCACCGATTTCACCGATCATGATGACGGCGTCCGTTTCCGGATCGTCGTTGAACATCTTCATGACGTCGATGTGCTTCAGACCGTTGATCGGGTCGCCACCGATACCGACGGCGCTCGACTGGCCCAGACCCAGAGCGGTCAGCTGGCCCACGGCTTCGTACGTCAGGGTGCCCGAGCGCGACACCACGCCGATGCGCCCCTTCTTGTGGATGTGACCCGGCATGATGCCGATCTTCAGTTCGTCCGGCGTGATGACGCCCGGGCAGTTCGGGCCGAGCAGCAGGGTCTTGCGACCTTCGCGACGCATACGGTCCTTCACTTCGATCATGTCACGCACGGGGATACCTTCCGTGATACAGATCGCCAGGTCCAGGTCCGCTTCGACAGCTTCCCAGATGGCAGCGGCGGCGCCTGCGGGCGGCACGTAGATCACCGAGACGGTCGCGCCGGTTTGTTCCTTCGCATCCTTCACCGAACCGTAAATCGGAATGCCCTCGAAGTCTTCGCCAGCTTTCTTCGGGTTCACGCCGGCGACAAATGCGTTCTTGCCGTTCGCGTATTCGCGGCACATGCGGGTATGGAACTGGCCGGTTTTGCCAGTGATACCCTGGGTGATGACCTTGGTGTCTTTGTTGATCAGAATCGACATTGCTTGATTTCCTTCGTCCTGTTGCCTGACGGTGTGCGCCCGGCCTTTCGGGAGCGGCACGCCGCGACGGCTTCGACTGTTCTGGTTACTTGCCTGCGGCAGCCGCGACAACCTTCTGGGCAGCTTCTTCCATGCTGTCCGCAGAGATGATCGGCAGGCCGGACTCGGCGAGCATCTTCTTGCCCAGGTCTTCGTTCGTGCCCTTCATGCGCACGACGAGCGGCACCTTCAGCGAAACAGCCTTCGATGCGGTGATCACGCCTTCGGCGATCACGTCGCAACGCATGATGCCGCCGAAGATGTTGACCAGAATGGCCGTCAGGTTCGGGTTCTTCAGCATGATCTTGAACGCTTCGGTCACCTTTTCCGCCGTGGCGCCACCGCCCACGTCCAGGAAGTTGGCCGGCTCGCCGCCGAACAGCTTGATGGTGTCCATCGTGGCCATGGCCAGACCGGCACCGTTCACCAGACAGCCGATGTTGCCGTCGAGCGAGATGTACGCGAGATCGAACTTCGAGGCTTCGACTTCAGCCGGATCTTCTTCGTCCAGATCGCGGTAAGCGACGATTTCCGGATGACGGAACAGTGCGTTCGAGTCGAAGTTGAACTTGGCGTCCAGGGCCGTGACCGTACCGTTCTTGCTGACATTCAGCGGGTTGATTTCGGCCAGCGAAGCGTCCGTTTCCCAGAAGGCCTTGTACAGACCCTGGAGGATCGTGCGGGCTTGCGGCACCGAGGCGTCCGGCACGCTGATCTTCTTGGCGAAGTCGTCGGCTTGCGCGTCCGTCAGGCCGACCGACGGATCGATCACGACATGGTGGATCAGTTCCGGGTGCTTTTCGGCGACTTCTTCGATGTCCATGCCGCCTTCGCTCGAACCCATCAGCACGATCTTCTGCGTGACGCGGTCAACCACCAGGCTGACGTACAGTTCGTTGTGGATGTCGGCGCCTTCTTCGATCAGCAGGCGATTGACCTTCTGACCTTCCGGGCCCGTCTGGTGCGTGACCAGTTGCATGCCGAGGATCTGGCCGGCGTATTCGCGCACTTGCTCGATCGACTTGGCAACCTTCACGCCGCCGCCCTTGCCGCGACCGCCTGCGTGAATCTGGGCCTTGACCACCCAAACCGGACCGCCGAGTTCTTCGGCTGCCTTCACGGCCTCGTCCACGGAAAACGCCGGAATGCCGCGGGGCACCGCGACTCCGAATTTCCGGAGGATTTCCTTGCCTTGATACTCATGAATCTTCATGCGTGATTCCCTTCTTGCTGAGTTGGAAGTTTGGGTTCGAGCTTGCGAGTCGAGGCCTCATCGCGCACCGCTTCTGATGTGACGGGCGTCGTGGGCTCGTTCGCTCGATCGTTTGCGCGGCCGTTGAACCAGCGCGGGTAAAACCGGCGCACCGCCTCGCCATCAAACCGCAGGGCGTGACAATGTCCGAGTTGGAAAGGAGGTGCCGAATCTTCGGCATCGTTGGCGGCCTTGAGCGCGGTATCGGGCGTATCGATCACCACGCCGGCGAAGGCCTGAATCGCTGCGGTAGGCAGGACACTGCAAAGTTCGGTCAGATGGGTACAACCCGCGGCACCGCCAAGTCGCTCGCGAACCCCGCGCCGGAAGCCCCGCCGCAGGTTAAGTCCGATCAACTGACGATATTCTGGTCCAATCTGATCGCAAATACCGGGATAAGGCACCCAATCGGAAACGGCTTCGGCGTCATGCACCTCGAACGCTTCGTCGATCGTCAATCGCAGCCATAGCTCATGAATCGGCGTGCCTTCCTTGCGAAGGCCGGTCGCCAATGCAAAATCCCGATCCTTGTGATCGGTGAGACGGGCTTCGATGTCCCATAGGCCATCCTCGCGCGAATACGCTTCAACAGCGATCGTGCGACGGTGACGCAAGGTACGAGAGGCAGGCGCGGAGAGCGGCATGCGGAAGTGTGCAATGCATGAACGCAGAAAGACCTTGATTCTAGCATAGGCGACAGCGCCGTCTGCCGCAGCGCAGCAGAAGCCCGCTGCATAAGGCGCAATAACCCGACCCACCGGTCGGGTTATCAAAATCCCGCCACCGCCGGCGTGCATGGTGCGACGCCAAAAGGCGATAAGCGAGGCGTGACGCGTCACGTGAGTTCCATCGCTGTGTCACGCCAGCATCGGTGCAGGTTACACGACAAGGCGTGCCGTTAGCGGCTCGTGGATAAATGGACGCCCGTCCATGACGAATTTGCAGGGGCGTACGTCAGCAATCGTCCGAAAATTCGTCGGCGCCCCGCACGATTTTGCTGATAACGGTACGCGAGAAGCCACGAGCCGCCAGAAAGCGCATCTGTTTGGCACGCGCTTCCGGGGTCGTGGCGACTTCGCCGAACTTCTTCTGCCAGACGGCACGGGCGCGCGCCAGTTCGGTCTCGCGCAGTTGCTCCGAAATCGCGGCGACGGTCTCCGCGTCGACCTGATGTTGTTTGAGCTCGCCGACAATGCGTGTTGTGCCCATGCGCGACGCGCGACGGTTCACCACACTGTCCGCGAACCGCGAGTTCGACAGCCAGCGTTCCTGTTCAAGGGTATCGAGCACGCGATCCAGTGCTTCGGGGTCCCCGGCATCCACGTACGGCGTAAGCTTGCGACGCAGTTCCGCGCGACTGTACTCGCGACGCGCGAGATAGGACAACGCACGGCCTTTCAGACTCGGCGCGGGCTTGCGAGATTTTTTGACCGCAACGGCCTCGTCCCCCGGCGGGGGCGGCGGCGCATTCGGGTCGCGGGGAGGACGACGACTGATCATGAGTTCATCGTAGCGCCATCGGCGGCCATTCACAGAGCGAGATAAACAAACGCTGGCGCTGAGGCCACGACGTAGCCAATTGAGAAACCAGGTAACAAAGCAAAAACGGCAGCGCGAGGCCGTAAAGCTTCGCGCTGCCGTTTCGACAACTCGGGCGATTAAGCCTCGTCGTCTTCTTCGATCTCACCGGTTTCGTTGATCGCCGTCACCCCCAGCGATGCACGCACCTTGTTCTCGATTTCGTGGGCGATGTCCGGATTTTCGCGCAGGAACTCGCGCGCGTTGTCCTTACCCTGGCCGATCTTCTCGCCGTTGTAGCTGTACCAGGCGCCAGCCTTCTCAACGATCTTCGCATTGACGCCCAGATCGATGATTTCGCCTTCGCGCGAAATCCCCTGACCGTAAAGGATATCGAAAATCGCTTCGCGGAACGGCGGCGACACCTTGTTCTTCACAACCTTGACGCGGGTTTCGTTACCGACCACCTCGTCGCCCTTCTTGATCGAACCGATACGACGGATGTCCAGACGCACCGATGAGTAGAACTTCAGCGCGTTACCGCCGGTCGTCGTCTCCGGGTTGCCGAACATCACGCCGATCTTCATACGGATCTGGTTGATGAAGATCACCGTGCAGTTCGTACGTTTGATCGTGCCCGTCAGCTTGCGCAGTGCCTGAGACATCAGACGCGCTTGCAGCCCCGGCAGCGAGTCGCCCATTTCGCCTTCGATTTCGGCCTTCGGCACCAGCGCCGCAACCGAGTCGATGATGATGAGGTCGATCGACCCCGAGCGCACCAGTGCGTCGGCAATTTCCAGGGCCTGCTCGCCCGTGTCCGGCTGCGAGATCAGCAGGTCCGGCACCGAAACGCCGAGCTTGCTGGCGTAGCCAACGTCGAGGGCGTGCTCCGCGTCGATGAACGCGCAGGTACCGCCGATCTTCTGCATTTCCGCCACGACTTGCAGCGTGAGCGTGGTCTTACCCGACGATTCCGGACCGTAGATCTCGATCACACGACCGCGCGGCAGACCACCGACGCCAAGCGCGATGTCCAGACCCAGAGAGCCCGTGGAGACGACCTGGATGTCCGCTTCGACCTCGCCGTCGCCCAGACGCATGATCGAGCCCTTGCCGAATTGCTTCTCGATCTGCGCGAGGGCGGCGGCGAGCGCCTTGCCTTTCTCGGCCGACAGATTGGCAGACCCTTTCTTGCTTTCTTCCATGAATCGTCCTTTGATATGATGAGCGAGACGGCTCGAGTGAGGCGTGACTGCCGGTACTGTATAAAAAACCAGTGCTCTTTGCAAGTGCCTGTTGTCCGAAAGCGCCGAAACGACAAAAAAAGCCGCGAACCACGCGCCGCAACATCACAGGAGACACACCGTTGCCGTCAGGCGCCGGTGCCTACACAAGCCTATCACGCCCATGCGAATTCTCATCGCAGAGGATGACAGCATTCTGGCCGACGCCCTGACCCGCTCGCTGCGTCAGGGGGGCTACGCCGTCGATCACGTGAAGACGGGGCTCGAAGCGGACTCCGCTCTCTCCGCCCAGACGTTCGACCTGCTGATTCTCGACCTTGGTCTGCCTCGCCTGCCCGGTCACGAAGTGCTGCGCCGGCTGCGCGCCCGCAATTCCCATTTGCCCGTACTGATCCTGACGGCATCCGACAGCGTCGACGCCCGCGTAAAGGGTCTCGATCTCGGTGCTGACGACTATATGGCCAAGCCCTTCGCGCTTGCCGAGCTCGAAGCGCGTGTACGGGCGCTGACCCGGCGCGGCGCGGGCGGCGGCTCGACAGTCATCCGCCACGGTCCGCTGAGTTTCGATCAGGTCGGACGCACCGCTTACATCCATGAGCAGATGCTCGACCTGTCCGCGCGCGAACTCGAATTGCTCGAAGTCCTGCTGCTGCGTACCGGCAGACTCGTCTCGAAGGAGCAATTGGTCGATCATTTGTGCGGTTGGGGCGAGGAGGTGAGCAACAACGCCATCGAGGTCTACATGCACCGGCTTCGCAAGAAGATCGAGCCGAGCGGCGTACGCATCGCTACGATCCGCGGCCTGGGGTATTGTCTGGAGAAGCCCGCAGCGGCGCCCGCCAACGCCGCCTGATCGTGCAGGCGCAGACGGGGCGTTCCACATCACCGCGACGAACCGCGCCCTTCGGCCGCCTGTTGCGACGTCGGCCGGCGCCCGGCGTGCCCCGCCACCTCAGTCGCCTCAGTTTCTTTAGACCTCACATCCGATGCGTCTGAGCTTTCGTCATCCCCATCGCACCACGCCTGCGGACCCGCACGCCTCTGCCCCTGCCGCAGACGCCGCCGATCCGCTCGACCCCTACGCCGATCCCTTCGTACGCCCCGGCTTCGGCGCGCCGCTGGAGCGCGAAGCGGAGCCTCCGCCACGCTCGCTGTTCGGCGAGATTCTCGACTGGATGCTCGCGCCGTTGCTGCTGCTTTGGCCAATGAGCATTGCCGTGACGTATCTCGTCGCAAAGTCGATCGCCAACGGGCCGTTCGACCGGGCGCTGGAAACGAATACTTACGTCCTCGCCCAGCAAGTTCACTCGGATCGCGGACAGGTCACCCTCACACTGCCGATGCCCGCGCGCGACCTGCTGCGCGCCGATGCCACCGACAACGTCTACTTTCAGGTGCTTGGCGCGAAGGGAGAACTCGTGGGCGGCACGGCCGAACTGCCGTTGCCTCATGAAGACGACCGGCCGCAACCGGGCGTCGTCCAGTTCCGGGACGAGACAGTGGGCGGCAACGACATTCGCGTGGCGTTCACTTATGTCGATCTGCCGCGCATGGAACCGCCGGGCAGCATGGCGCTCGTGCAGGTTGCGGAGACGCTCGACAAGCGCAGCCAGTTGGCGAACGAGATCATCAAGGGCGTGATCCTGCCGCAGTTCGTGATCTTGCCACTGGCCATCGTGCTCGTGTGGTTCGGCCTGTCACGCGGCCTTGCCCCGCTGCATGCGTTGCAGGAACACATCCGCGCCCGTCGCCCGGACGATCTGTCGCCGCTCGAAGCGCGTCAGGCGCCGCCGGAAATCGCACCGCTCGTCAATTCGTTGAACGATCTGCTCGGACGTCTCGAACAGAACATGAAACTCCAGCAGCGCTTCATCGCCGACGCCGCACATCAACTGAAGACGCCGCTTGCCGGGTTGCGCATGCAGGCCGAACTCGCACTGCGTCAGACCTCGCCCGACGAATTGCGCCGCTCGCTCTCGCAGATCGCCGTCAGTTCCGAACAGGCCGCCCGTCTGGTCAATCAGTTGCTCGCACTGGCGCGTGCGGAAAACAGCGCGAACGACGCTGCCGCGTTCACCCCTCTGAATCTCAGCCTGCTGGCCCGCAGCGCCATGCAGGACTGGTTTCAGGCCGCGTTCGCGAAGCGGATCGATCTCGGCTTCGAAGAGCCGCCGTTCCCGGTGCACCTGTCCGGTCAGCCGGTAATGCTGCGCGAGTTGCTCAACAACCTCATCGACAACGCGATCCGTTACACGCCCGCTGGCGGCAAGGTGACCGTGCGCTTGCGCCATGAGGCCTCCGACGGTTTCGTCCATCTCGAAGTGGAGGACACCGGTCCCGGCATTCCTGTCCCGGAACGACCACGCGTGTTCGAGCGCTTCTATCGCATTCTCGGCAGCGACAGCGACGGCAGCGGGCTGGGTCTGGCCATCGTGCGCGAGATCGTGCAGATTCATCGCGGCGATGTCAGCGTGCTCGATCACGTCGACGCGCAGCACCCCGAAGCAACCGGCACCCTCATTCGTGTGACGTTACCGCTCGCCGAGGTGCCTATCGAAAACCCTCATGCGTGACGGAATCACGCGAAATGCGGCCATTTTTCGACCAAAGTCGAGGGTAAATCCCTAGCGACGTAAGGTTCGAGTCAGTTTGGCGTCAGACGGCGGTAAGGTTGCCCTCCAATAATCAGTTGCAACGGCCCGGGTGCGTCCCAGGGGCGTGCTCACATTACAGGAGACAACCGCATGGCTACTACAACGGCAGCCACCACCCATGCGCCGATGACCAAAGAAGAACGCAAGGTGATCTTCGCGTCGTCGCTGGGCACGGTGTTCGAGTGGTACGACTTTTACCTGGCCGGTTCGTTGGCCGCCTTCATCAGCCGTCATTTCTTCTCGGGGATCAATCCGACGGCGGCCTTCATTTTCACGCTGTTGTCGTTTGCCGCCGGTTTCGCGGTGCGTCCGTTCGGCGCTATCGTGTTCGGCCGCATCGGTGACCTCGTGGGACGCAAGTACACGTTCCTCGTGACCATCACGCTGATGGGTCTGTCGACGCTGGTCGTCGGTCTGTTGCCGAGCTATGCGTCCTGGGGTATTGCCGCACCGGTGATCTTCATCGCCATGCGTCTGTTGCAGGGTCTGGCCCTGGGCGGCGAATACGGCGGTGCTGCCACGTACGTTGCCGAGCATGCGCCGCACGGCCGTCGCGGTTTCTACACTTCGTGGATTCAGACGACCGCAACGCTGGGTCTCTTCCTCTCGCTGCTGGTGATTCTCGGCACCCGCATGGTGATGGGCGAAGAGGCGTTCGGCGACTGGGGCTGGCGTATCCCGTTCATTCTGTCGATCGTGCTGCTGCTCATCTCGCTGTGGATTCGTCTGCAACTGAGCGAATCGCCGGCGTTCCAGCGCATGAAGGCGGAAGGCAAGGCATCGAAGGCGCCGCTCAAGGAATCGTTCGGTCAGTGGAAGAACCTGAAGATCGTGATTCTGGCGCTGGTCGGTCTCACGGCCGGTCAGGCCGTCGTGTGGTACACGGGCCAGTTCTATTCGCTGTTCTTCATGACGCAGGTGCTCAAGGTCGACGGCAACACCGCGAACATCATGGTCGCGCTGGGTCTGCTGATCGGTAGCCCATTCTTCGTGTTCTTCGGCGCGCTGTCGGACAAGATCGGCCGCAAGCCCATCATCATGGCGGGCTGCCTGCTGGCCGCACTGCTGTACTTCCCGATCTTCAAGGCGCTTACGCACTACGCCAACCCGGCCCTCGAAGCGGCATCGGCACGGTCGCCGATCACGGTCATCGCCGATCCGAACGAGTGCTCGTTCCAGTTCAACCCGGTGGGCACTTCGAAGTTCACCAGTTCGTGCGACATCGCAAAGAGCTATCTGTCGCGTGCCGGTCTGAATTATCAGAACGAAGCGGCACCGGCGGGCACGATGACGTCGGTGAAGATCGGCGACAAGCTGATCCAGTCGGTCGACGGCAAGGCGGCGGACGCCAAGGAGAAGACCAAGGCATTCGAGACGGACATGTCGGCCACGCTCAAGGCGGACGGATATCCGGCGAAGGCCGACCCGGCGCAGATGAACAAGCCGATGGTCGTGATCCTGCTGGCGATTCTCGTGATCTTCGTGACGATGGTGTACGGGCCGATTGCGGCGATGCTGGTGGAACTGTTCCCGACCCGCATTCGCTACACCTCGATGTCGCTGCCGTATCACATCGGTAACGGCTGGTTCGGCGGCTTCCTGCCGGCCACCGCCTTCGCCATCGTGGCTGCCAAGGGCGACATCTACTCCGGCCTCTGGTACCCGATCGTGATCGCGCTGATTACCTTCGTGGTCGGTATGCTCTTCATCAAGGAAACGAAGGACGTCGACATCTACGCCAACGACTGACGCCGGATAGCTCGTTAGCGATGTGAGACGCCGGGGCCTGCGGGCTCCGGCGTTTTTGTTTGCGCCGAGCCCATTGCGTCGGCCAGGCCATCGCGCGTGGCCGGCGGTCCTGGCGACATTTTCATAGTTTTCGCAAAATACCTGTTGACAGCCTATAGAGGGCTACCTATAATCTTTCTTCTACGGCGAATTAGCTCAGTCGGTTAGAGCGACGGAATCATAATCCGCAGGTCCGGGGTTCGAGTCCCTGATTCGCCACCAAATGCGAAAAGCCGCTGCTCCGAAAGGTTCAGCGGCTTTTTCTATGGCCGATCTTTCCATGCCTGATCGGCTTATCGATTCCGGCGTTGCCGCTCGCGACGCATGGCTCGTGCAGCGATCAATCGAAGTCGAATATCTCGAACAGCGACTTCTTCTTGCGCGGACGGTCGTCGTCGCGTCGATGGCCGTCGTGGCCGTGGCGATGCCCTTTGCGATAGTCCCGGTCGCGTTTGTCGTACCCGCCGTGATATTCGCCGCCATATTCGTTGTCATATTCGCGCGATTCACGCGCCGCGCGACCGTCGTGACCTTCCCGGCCGAACCCGCGCTGCACCACCGGCGGCGGTGCCGACACGCCTTGCATACCGTCCGTGCGCTCGATCAACTTGTCCAGCTCGCCGCGATCCAACCACACGCCACGGCAGTTCGGACAGTAATCGATCTCCACTCCCTGCCGCTCGGCCATCAACAAATCCGGGGTACCGCATACAGGACATTTCATCGTTTTCGCTCCGTCACGTAAAAGACAACGCCCTCAATGTATCGGGGACGATATGACGAAAAAACCTGTATTTGTAGACATCCGACTTCGGCAAAACCGAAGTTTCCGTAGATTGACCGACCATCACGGCATTGCTGCGCCGCCTGCGCGGTCGACCGCCCGTTGTTCCTCCGTCCGCGGCGAATTGCGAGCACGGCAAGCGAAATGATGGTCGTCCCCGACATCCGCCGATGAAAAAAGCGGTGCCGATTCTCACCGGCCCCGCTTTTTTCATTGCGCGACAACAACTTCGTTTAATGCAGCACGCGCGTCTTCTCCGCCTCGCGCCGGGCCCTGGCCCGGCGCGTCATCATGTTCAGCCCCTCGACGAACGCCGAGAACGCCATGGCAGCGTAGATGTAACCCTTCGGGATATGGGACCCAAAGCCCTCCGCGATCAGCGTCATCCCGATGACCAGCAGGAAACCCAGCGCCAGCATGACCACCGTCGGATTCGCCGCAATGAAGCGCGAGAGCGGCCCCGCCATGAACAACATCGCGGTCACCGCCGCAATGACGGCAACGAACATGATGGGGATGTGCTCGGTCATGCCCACCGCCGTCACGATACTGTCGATCGAGAACACCAGATCCAGCACCAGAATCTGCATGACGGCCGCGCGCGCCGTGATCGTCGCCACGGTGCCCGCCCCCGACGCACCATCGCCATGCGCCTCGTCGTCCGGACCGATCGCGACATGGTGATGCATCTCCTTTGTCGCCTTCCACACGAGGAACAGCCCCCCGGCAATAAGGATCAGATCGCGCCACGAAAAGCCGTGATCGAACAACTCGAAGAGCGGCGTGGTCAGCTTGGCAATCCAGGCCACTGTGCCCAGTAATGCCAGACGCATGACAAGTGCCAGCGCGATACCCATGCGCTGCGTGCGCGCACGCATCGATAACGGCAGCTTGTTCGTCAGGATCGAAATGAAGATCAGGTTGTCGATGCCGAGCACGACCTCCATGACCACCAGCGTGACGAGCGCCGCCCATACCGCCGGGTCGACCGCCAAAGCAAGTAAATAGTCCATATGTGCGCCAGAGTTTCCGTATGGTTATCGGTATGTCCGCCACCGGCCGGCAGCGGATCTTCCCTTCATATCCCGCACACAACGTAGTGTCCGGGCTCAGGACAGCATCATCGTCGAACTCCCGCTTCGCAAAAACCAGCTATATACTTCGCTTTAGTTCGGTTTTTCCGAAACATTCCATCCATGTTGAATTACCGCCATCTTTACTACTTCTGGGTGGTCGTCAAGGAAGGCGGCTTCGCGCGCGCCGCGCAGCGCCTCGACATGGCCGTGCAGACGATCAGCGCGCAGGTTCGCGAACTGGAAAAGTCGCTGGGCCACCAACTGCTCAAGCCGGCCGGACGTGGTGTCGCCATGACGGAGCCAGGTCAGGCGGCCTTTCGCCGTGCGGAGGAAATCTTCCGCCTCGGCCAGGCCATTCCCGACGAAGTCCGCGAAGCGGCGAGCGGCCGGGTCGCCCGGCTGGCCGTGGGACTCGCCGACGGTATCTCCAAACTCGCCGCCCACGCCATTCTCGCACCTGTGCTGGACACACCCTCGCTGCGGCTCGTCTGCCACGAAGGGGAACACGAACAACTCCTCGCCGAACTTGCGCTGCATAAGCTCGACCTCGTACTCGCGAGCCAGCCCGCGCCTTACAACCCGACCTTACGTCTGACCAGCGAACGACTGGTGGCGTCGCCGATCGACTGGTATGGCCCCGCCTCGCTCGTGCGCAATGTCTCGCGCGACACCTTCCCGCAGTGTCTGACGGAACTCCCCGTATTATTGCCGACCGGTCACTCCGTGCTGCGATCCCGGCTCGATCAGTGGTTCGAGTCGCAGGGCCTGCGCCCGAACATTGTCGGCGAGTTCGAAGACAGCGCATTGATGGCCGTGTTCGCCACGCGCGGCATGGGGGTGTTCGCCCTGAGCGAGGCGGGCGCGGGCGATGTCTCCCTGTTACGGGGACTGCGCTGGCTGGGCCGGCCGCAGGGCGTGCACGAAGACATCCACGCCATTCGCTCGCGACGCGGCGAAGGACATCCGCTCGTCACCCGCATTCTCGCGAATACGATGGCGGCGACGTCCGCAACGTCCGCAGCGGTCGCGCCGGACGATGCGCCATCGGCATCTGCTATAAGAACGACTGACGCGCCCTCCCGCCCGTCGTCACCTGTGAGGAAACCCCATGTCGAGTCGTAGCGACCAGCGCAAGTTCTTCCACCTCATGCTGTTCATCGTGACAGTCGTGTTCGGGTGGATTCTGTTCCCGCTGTTCGGCGCCGTATTCTGGGGGACGATCCTTGCCGTGCTGTTCCAGCCGGTGCAGCGCCGCATGCTCGCGCGCATGCGCGGCCGCCCGAACCTCGCCGCGCTTACCACGCTCGCCGTCATTCTGGTGATCGTGATCCTGCCGCTCACGCTCGTCGTGGGCATGCTCACGCAGGAAGTCAGCACGGCGCTCGTGCGCTTTCGCACCGATCTGCCGCAACTGACCGTCGCCTTCCAGCAATTGCTCGACCGTCTGCCCGCCAGCGTTCACCGCATCATGGATCTCGCAGGCGTGCAGGACGTCAACGCCATACAGCAGCGGCTGGGAGACGGTGCCGCGCAGATCGGACGCCTCGTGGCCGTCTACCTCGTGAGCATCGGCCAGAACACGGCGCAACTGCTGGTGAGCTTCGGTGTGATGCTGTACCTGCTGTTCTTCCTGCTGCGCGACGGCACGGTGCTCGGCGCGATGGTGCGCCGCGCGCTGCCGCTCGACGAGCGCCACAAGAGTCAACTGATCCGGCAGTTCACCACGGTCGTACGCGCGACGGTCAAAGGCAACATCGCCGTTGCCGTTGCGCAAGGGGCGCTCGGCGGCTTCATCTTCGCCGTGCTCGGTATTCAGGGATACGTGCTCGCGGCCGTGGTGATGGCGTTTTTGTCGCTGTTGCCCGCCGTCGGCGCGGCCGTGGTGTGGGTGCCCGTAGGGATATGGCTGCTGCTCGCCGGGCACGTCTGGAAGGCGGTAATACTGTTCGCATTCTGCGGCACCATCGTCAGTCTGGTGGACAACGTGCTGCGTCCGATTCTCGTAGGCAAGGACACCAAGCTGCCCGACTGGGTGGTGCTGATCTCCACCCTCGGCGGCATGTCGCTCTTCGGACTGACGGGCTTCGTCATCGGCCCGCTCATCGCCGCCCTCTTCATCGCGAGCTGGAACATCTACACACGCCTGCGCGACGACGACGATGCCGCCGATGCGGGCTGACGCCGCCTGTCGTCAAGCGAAACTGCACGACATCGCCGCAACGTCGTCGCTCACCTGTGCCATCACGGCATCCCAATCGCCTCGCGCCGGCTGACGATACAGCGACGCCGAAGGGTACCAGTCGCTATCGCGTCGCATCATCTGCCAGCGCCAGTCCGGCGTGTAGCTCAACAGCACCCAGACCGGTTTGCCCAGTGCGCCCGCCAAATGGACAACGGCGGTGTCGGCGGCGATCACGAGGTCCATTTGCGCAATGACGGCGGCAGTCTCGGCAAAATCGCTGAGTTTCGCGCCAATGTCGTGCACGTTGCCGTGCACCTTTCGATAATTCGCCAGCGCGGCATGCTCGTCGTCCGTCGCGTCGACCTGCAACGAATAGAACTGTGCGTTCGTCGCGAACAACGGCGCCCAGTGCGTCAACGCGATATCGCGATTCGGCGGGTACGGACGCGTGCGCCAGACGAAGCCAACGCGCATCGCCCCCTCGGGCTTCGCCCCGAGCATCGAGCGCCAGATCGTTTCGCGTCCCGCGCTGGCGCGCAGATACGCGGCGCTCGTGGCCACATTGCCGCCCACCTTGAGCAGATGCGGCAGGCTGAGCAGCGGCATCTGCCAGTCGAACGACGGCACCGGCATATGCTCGCCCAGCACCGTCACCCCCCGTGCGAAACCACCCAGCAATGTCACGAGCGGCGCCTGCACCGAGAGCACCACCGTCGCGCCCAACGCCACCAGACGAGGCACGAAACGCACGAACTGCAAGGTGTCGCCGAAGCCCTGTTCGCTGTAGACGAACACCGTCTTGCCCGCAAGCGGGGCCTTGCCGTCCCATAGTCGATCGTCGAACCGGCGCGTCTGCATACCGTCCTGCCAGCGCCACTCGTAGTCGTGCCAGCCGTGCTCGAAGTCGCCCATCAGCAGGTGGGTCTGCGCGCGATTGGTCCGCGCCCCGGCGTGATCCGGCGCGAGCCTCACGGCTTCGTGCAGGCATTTCAGGGAATCGGCGAACGCGTGCCGTTCGCGCAGCGCCACGCCAAGATTGACGAGGGGGTCGGGCTGTTGAGGCGCAATCGCATTGGCGAGCCGGTAGGCGGCGATCTCCTCGTCGAATCGACCCAGCGCACCGAGCGCGCGTCCTTTGTTGAAATGGGCCTGCCACAGCGCGGGCGCCCTGGCGGCCGTGCGCTCGAACCAGGCAAGTGCGCGGGCATTGTCGCCCGCCTGCGCCCACGTCAGGCCGATGGTGTGCAACGTGCCGATGACGTCCGGCGATTGCTGCACGGTCGCTTCGAACAACGCCTCGGCACGCATCGGACGGCCGGCCTGCAAGCTGGCCATTGCGGCATCGAAAGTAGGCTGCGCGCCGGGGCGCGGCACGAGCGCGAGCAGACGATCGAACGCATCGGCTGCGGCCTCGAACGCGCTCATGCGCAACGAGACGTAGGCGAGCCCTTCGAGCGCGGGGAGAAATTCGGGAGACTGTTTCAGAACTTGTCGTAACTCGGCGATCGCCTCGTCGAGCCGGCCGGCGGCACTCAGTTGTCGTGCACGCTCGCAACGCGCGTCTAATGGCGTCGTCATGCGGCGCATCCTTGCTTGTCTTGGAATTGGAGGGGGACGGGCCGGCAAGCCGCATATTTACCGGAAGCAAGCACGCCCCCGGGGACAGGCGCCGTAGCCCGAGCGAGCGGTGCACACTACACGACCGCACGGCGCGAAGCAAGCCGCGGGAATTGGTCCGCGCAACGCCAATAAAGTTCACACATTCACAGTATCGGCTTGCACCGGCCTCGATGCGCGTTTTTCGGAAGCGCAAACGGACATCCCGTCAGTGGTATCACTCAATGAAACCGCCTTCTCCCGCAGTGCAGCATAAATACCACAGTCACGCATGAGCGACCCCGTTTGCCAACGTATGGCACGCGCTTTAACATCTTTTTGCGGGGCAATCTGGTAGCATCCGCTGCCGTCATTGCGCGCGCGCCATGCCGTTGCCGTGCCGCACTTCGACGCTTCAGTCCTGTTGTCCGTCCGAACCCTCATCCAGACGAGGTCCTGATGACGCGCGTAGCCCGTCCGTTCATCCCCGCCACCGCGCGACGCCTGCTGCCCAACCGCTGGGACTTCATTGCGTTCCCGATCATCATCGGTTTTCTGATGGTCAGTTCGTCGGGCATTCGTCAGACGTGGGCGCCGCTGGGCGACCTGCATACCGAAGTCATCTCGCTGGATCCGGCCAACCTGCCCGAATACGCGTTGCGCACCACGCTGCGAATGCTCGCGGCGATGGTGGCGTCGCTCGTCTTCACGCTGGTCTACGGTACGCTCGCCGCCAAGAGCCGGCGTGCGGAGAAACTGCTCGTGCCGATGCTGGACATCCTTCAGTCGGTGCCGGTGCTGGGCTACATCTCGTTTACCGTCACGTTCTTTCTCGCGCTTTTCCCGGGACGCGTGCTGGGCGCCGAGTGCGCCGCCATCTTCGCGATCTTCACAAGTCAGGCGTGGAACATGACGTTCTCGTTCTACCAGTCGATGCGGACCCAGCCGCGCGATCTGTCCGAAGTGGCGGTCAACCTGCGCCTCTCGCCGTGGCAGCGCTTCTGGAAGCTCGACGTGCCGTATTCGATGCCGGGCCTCATCTGGAACATGATGATGAGCATGTCGGGCGGCTGGTTCTTCGTGGTGGCCTCCGAGGCGATCACCGTGGGCGACAAGACCGTCACATTGCCGGGTATCGGCGCGTATCTCGCCACGGCGATCCTTCAGCGCGATCTGGGCGCCGTCGGATGGGTGATTCTGGCGATGGTCGTGGTGATCGTCATTTACGATCAGTTCCTGTTCCGCCCCATGGTCGCGTGGGCGGACAAATTCCGTCTGGAAGACACCGTCTCACAGGCCGCGCCCGAGTCCTGGGTGCTCAACGTGATTCAGCGCACGCGCGCGATTCAGTTGCTGCTGCGCCCGCTGGGCAAGCTGCTGCGCACGATTGCCCGCATGCGGATGCCGATCTCGCTGCCTGCGGCGATTCACTCCGAAGCGAATACGCCTTTGTCGCGTGTCATCGACTGGCTGTGGGCCGCGCTGCTCGTCGTGCTGGGCGTGGCGACCGCGTGGAAGATCTGCACCTTCGTGCTGGCCGAAGTCGGCGGGACGGAGATTCTGCGTGTGTTCGGCCTTGGCCTTGTCACGCTGGTGCGAGTGGTCGTGCTCATCGCCATTGCGTCGGCGATCTGGGTGCCGTTGGGTGTGCTGATCGGGCTTCGCCCGAAGCTGGCCGAGCGCATCCAGCCGCTTGCCCAGTTTCTCGCCGCCTTCCCGGCGAACCTGCTGTTCCCGATCTTCGTGGTGGTCATCGTCCACTTCCGCCTCAATCCGGACATCTGGCTCTCGCCGCTGATCGTGCTGGGCACGCAGTGGTACATCCTGTTCAACGTGATCGCGGGGGCCACGGCGTTCCCGAACGACTTCAAGGAAGCGGCGACCAACTTCCGCATTCGCGGCTGGCAGTGGTGGCGTCAGGTCATGCTGCCGGGCATCTTTCCTTATTACGTAACGGGCGCGATCACGGCGTCGGGCGGTGCGTGGAACGCCTCCATCGTCTCGGAATACGTGCAATGGGGCGACGACAAGGTCGCCGCGCACGGCCTGGGGGCCTATATCGCGCAAACGACGGCCGCCGGCGACTATCCGCGCATTCTGCTCGGCATCGCGGTGATGGCGCTGTTCGTCGTGCTGTTCAACCGTTTGCTGTGGCGCCCCATGTACGCCATCGCCGAAAACAAGCTTCGTCTGAATTGAAGGGACCGTGATGCCAAACGATACGAACGCTGGCCAATCGATCGCCGGAAAAGAAATCTTCTCGCTCGCCAACGTCAGTCGCGGCTTCCGCAAGGGCAGCGACGAGCGTCAAGTACTCGACAGCGTGAACCTGCAACTGCACGAGGGCGAGATTGTCGGCCTGCTGGGCCGCTCCGGCTCCGGGAAGTCGACACTGCTGCGCATCATCGCCGGTCTGATCCAGCCCAGCTCGGGCGACATCCGCTACCTGGGCCAACCGCTCGAAGGCCCGCCCGAGGGCGTGGCGATGGTGTTCCAGACCTTCGCGCTGTTTCCGTGGCTGACAGTGTTGCAGAACGTGGAAGCCGGGCTCGAAGCGCTGGGCGTGGAACCTCGCGAGCGCCGCGAGCGGGCGCTCGCCGCCATCGATCTGATCGGTCTGGACGGCTTCGAGAACGCCTACCCGCGCGAACTCTCCGGCGGCATGCGCCAACGCGTGGGCTTCGCCCGGGCGCTGGTGGTCAACCCCACGCTGCTGCTCATGGACGAGCCGTTTTCCGCGCTCGACGTGCTCACGGCGGAAACGCTGCGTACCGATCTGCTCGACCTGTGGAGCCAGCGTCAATTGCCGATCAAGTCGATCCTGATCGTCACGCACAACATCGAAGAAGCGGTCTTCATGTGCGACCGGATTCTGGTGCTGTCGTCGAATCCGGGCCGCGTGGTCGCGGAGATCAAGGTGCCGTTCCCGCACCGTCGTAACCGCCTCGATCCGGCGTTTCGCAAGATGGTGGACGACATTTACGCGCTCATGACTTCGCGCCGCAACGCCCACACCACGCAGAAGATGCCGCTGGAGCTTTCCAGCCCGCTGCATGAGGTCTCGACCAACCTGATGGCCGGTCTGCTCGAAGCCCTGGCGGTGCCGCCGTACAACGGGCGCGCCGACTTGCCGGACATCGCGCAGACGCTGCTGCTCGAAGTCGACGATCTCTTCCCGGTCGCCGAAATTCTCGATCAGTTGGGATTCGCGGAACTCAAGGAGGGCGACATTTTGCTCACCGCCGCGGGCAAGCGGTTCGTGGACGTAAGTACGCAGGAGCGCAAGGTGCTGTTCGCAGAGCATTTGCTGCGTCACGTGCCGCTCGCGGCGAAGATTCGCTCGGTGTTGCAGGAGCGTCGCGGCCAGCGCGCGCCGCGCGTGCGTTTCGAGCAGGAACTGGAAGATTCGATGTCGGACGATCTGGCGCAGGAAACGCTCGACACTGCGATCAACTGGGGCCGTTACGCCGAGATCTTTTCGTACAACGACCACACCGAAACGTTCAGTCTCGAAGACATGGAAGGCGCGAGCTGACCGGCGTTTGCGGCAACGAACCCCGAATGCGGCCGGCCATGCGCCGCAAGGCGCACGCCGGTCAGAAGGCGTAACCCGCGCCGATCATCCACGTCTGGTTGATCGTCTTCGAATCGGGCTCGTACGCCGTCACACCGGGGCCGACCTGCGTCACCGCCGAGCGGCCGTACTGAAAGCGCGACCACTCGTAGCTCGCATTCACGTGGAAGTTGCGGGCAATCGCGTAATCGAGACCGAAGCCCGCCACGACGACCGGTTTGTTGCCAAGGGTGAAGGTGTTCTGCGAACCGGCCAGCGTCATCGATGCGCCGACCATCGCGCCGGCCCGGACGTCCGCCGTTGCGACCAGCTTCGGCGTGAGCTCGACCTGCCCCATCAGCCCGCCGCCGACCACGTGGTGGCGATAGCGTTCGTAGAATCCGTAGGGGTCGCGGCTGCTGTCGCGAATCCAGTCCCGGTAGCTGTAGCTCACATAAGGGATGACTTGTGCATTCCATGTGCCCAGATGGAACGGGATGGCCTTGCCCGCCTTGAGCGTGACGTCCGTGGCCGTGGAGCGTGTCTTCATCTGATAGTCGGACTGAAGCACCCTGCCGGCGGTGTCCTGCAAATAGCCGCCATAGTCCACGTTGCCATGCGCCACGCGCACGGCCCCGCTGAAATACAGATTGGAGATGCCGAACAACTGGCGCTGCGTGGAGGCGGTCAGGGCGAAGGCCGCGGTCGTTCCGCTTTCCGAGTCGCTCTTGCCGGGCCCAATGGATTCCCAGTAGTTCAGCCGTTGTGCGCCCACGCCGAACCAGACCTGATTGTTGGCCCGCAGCATGGCTTCCTGCGCGTGGACATTGGCCGCGGAAAAAACGAGAAGGCCGGTAAGACCGGCGGCGGCAAGACGTAGGCCGCAAGCGATGGTGCGGCGCGTGTTCGGCGTCATGGCACGTCCCTCCCCAGGCGTGATCGCAACGACGGCTTGGAAGCGGCCATCGGCGTGGCCACCGTTTTCAGGCATTGTTTCAGCGCCCACGGCACCGCGCAAGCGGAGAAGTGTGGATTCTTCGTGTCTCTCGACAATCGAGATTTCTGCACAGTCGGGCGCTGATTCGTGGAATGTCCGCCGGCGGGCCGTGGCGATTGGGCGCGGCGGCGGCGACGGCGATGCCGGCACGCCCGTCGGGCGACGTTCGAGCGCTGCGTCGAAACGAATCGAGCGTGAGCCGACCGTGTCAAAAAGGCCACACCTATCGGTAAAGATACTGATTAGCGGTCGGTTTTGTGCGGTCGCATAATCGATTCGGAACCTGCGTGTCATGTGCCGGGGGGCACATCGACAAGGGAGTGCGCGGGTTCTCCTTGCGGCGAAGACCGTGTACCAGATCGAGAAGGTGCAATATGAGCTATTACCATTCGAAAGAAGAAGGCCGCGTACGGGCCATCAGCTTCACCGCCGCCTACCGTTGGCGACGTCGCGCATTTGCGGTGACTTGTGCGGTGCTGGCCGCACTCGCGTACTACGCCGTGCACCATCCCAAGTAAGTCGTCATCGCAAGCGCAGCGCCAAAAGAAACAAGGCGCGTACGAGTCGCATCGCACGCGCCTTGCTCAGGCCGTCTTTCCGCCCACCTTCCGGTTCGCCTTTGCGTTTTCTCTCAGCCCTTGCGGTTTAGCCTCCGGCGTCCACCATGACGCCCGCCCGTCAGGCGGCGTTTCCCAGTGCGCTCGCGTGCCAGTCGAGCGGTACGTTGGCGAGCATGTCGTCCACCATGGCGTCCAGATCGTAGGCCGGCTTCCAGCCCCAGTCATATCGTGCGTGCGTGTCGTCGAGGGTATGCGGCCACGTCTCGGCGATCGCCTGGCGGAAATCCGGCGCATACGTCACGGTAAAGCCCGGCACACGGTGCGCAATCGCCCCGGCCAGCGTCTTCGGATCGAAACTCACCCCCGCGACGTTGTATGACGAGCGCACGCGCAGTTTCGACGCATCGGCGTTCATCAGTTCGAGCGTCGCGCGTACGGCGTCGGGCATGTGGATCATCGGCAGCGTGGCATCTTCCTTCAGGAAACAGGTGTACGTCTGGCCGCGACGCGCCGCCTGGAAGATCTCGATGGCGTAATCGGTCGTGCCGCCGCCCGGCGGCGTCTTGTAGCTGATGACGCCCGGATAGCGCAGGCTGCGCACGTCCACCCCGAACTTCGTAAAGTAGTACTCGCATAACCGTTCGCCCGCCTGCTTGCTGATGCCATACATGGTGGTCGGGTCCATGATCGCGAGTTGCGGCGTCTCCACGGCAGGCGTGTGCGGGCCGAAAGCGGCAATCGACGACGGCCAGAACACTCGCAGGCTCCGGCCCTTGCCCCGATGCTCGCGCGCGAGTTCGAGCACGTTGAGCAAGCCGTTCATGTTAAGTGTCCACGCTTGCAACGGTCGCGTCTCGCCAGTGGCCGAGAGCAGCGCCGCCAGATGGAAGATCTGCGTGATGCCGAAGCGCTCGACCAGCGCGGCCAGACGCGCGGCGTCGAGCACGTCGAGTGTCTCGTAATGCACCGGGTGACGCGACGGCCCCGGAGCGATATCCGTCGCAACGACATTCCCGTTGCCGTACTGCGCCGCCAGCGCCTCCACGAGTTCGCTGCCGATTTGCCCGTTGGCGCCGATGATGAGAATTCGTTCCATGATCAACCTTGCTTGAGAATGCCGAGTTCGTTACCGGCCTGGGCGAACGCCGCCAGCGCACGGGTGAGGTGTTCGCGGGTATGGGCCGCCGAGAGCTGCACGCGCACGCGCGCCTGACCTTGCGGCACCACGGGGTAAAAGAAGCCGGTGGCGATGACACCCAGTTCGTACAGACGCTGGGCGAAGCGTTGCGCAAGTGTGGCGTCGAACAGCATGACGGGGACGATGGGGTGCGTGCCCGGCTTGATCGTGAAGCCCAGTGCCGCGACTTCCTGACGGAAGAACGCCGTGTTTTCGTGCAATCGTTCGCGGCGCGCCGACGAATGTTCGAGCTCCTCGAAAACGGCAAGCGAGGTGCCCACGATGGCCGGTGCCAGACTGTTGGAAAAGAGGTAGGGGCGCGAACGCTGACGCAGCGTCTCGATGACTTCCCGGCGGCCGGCCGTAAAGCCGCCCATCGCACCGCCCAGCGCCTTGCCCAGCGTGCCGGTGATGATGTCGATCCTGCCCAGCACGCCGTGATGCTCGTGCGTGCCGCGCCCGGTCGGGCCCATGAAGCCGGAGGCGTGGCACTCGTCGATCATGACGAGCGCGCCGTACTGTTCGGCAAGCGCGACGATGCGATCGAGCTGGGCAATCGTGCCGTCCATCGAAAACACTCCGTCGGTGACGATGATCCGATGGCGCGCGCCCGCGGCGGCCTGCAACTGGCGCTCGAGATCGTCCATGTCGTTATGGGCGTAGCGCAAACGTTGCGCCTTGCAAAGCCGCACGCCGTCGATGATGGAGGCGTGGTTCAGCGCGTCGGAAATGATGGCGTCCTGCTCGTCGAACAGCGGCTCGAACACCCCGCCGTTGGCGTCGAACGCCGCGGCGTAGAGAATGGCGTCCTCGGTACCGAGGAATGCCGCGATGCGGGCTTCGAGTTCCTTGTGCGGGCCCTGCGTGCCGCAAATGAAGCGCACCGACGACAGGCCGAAGCCGAAATCTTCCAGCGCCTTCTGCCCGGCCTTGACCAGCGATTCGCTGCCCGACAGCCCCAGGTAGTTGTTGGCACACAGGTTGATACGCGTTTGCCCGTCGTCGCACATGACCTCCGGCCCCTGCCGCGACATGAGCACACGTTCCTGCTTGAAAAGGCCCTGCCGGCGCGTGTCTTCGAGTCGTTCGGTCAGTTGACGGTAGAAGCCCTCGCGGGCTTCCGGGGTTTGTGCGGTCATGGGGTGCATCTCCTGAATGTGATCGGGCCGAAAGCCCCGCTGCGTGCGAGCATGCTCTGCTACCATCACGACATACAGCTTATCGGAAACTATACTTTATATTGAACTAGTTTCAATATATTGAAAAATTCTAATATCCCGGAATTCATATGGCAAGTACTCCCGCAGCCGCTGCGGTGTCCCCTATCGCCCCGCCGCCCGTCGGCGACATGATCCAGCAGTTGCGCAAGGAGCGCGGCATGACGCTGGAGACGCTCTCGCGCGCCTCCGGCGTGTCGAAGTCGATGCTCTCGCAAATCGAGCGCGACAAGGCCAATCCGACCATTGCGGTCGCATGGCGTCTGGCGAACGCCCTGGGCGTGCGGCTCGACCAGTTGCTCGGCGCTCCCGCGGGCGACCCCGAGCCGGTGCGCATTTTCGGCAAGCACGAGACGCCGACACTCGCCGGGGCCGAGCAGGCTTATCAGTTGAAGATCCTCGGACCGATGGACCTCGCCGGGAAGTTCGAATGGTATGAACTGACGCTGCAACCGGGCGCGGCGCTTGTCTCCGAGCCGCACGATCCGGGCACGCGCGAGCATTTCACGGTATTCGACGGACAGGTTGACATCGAAGTCGAACATGTTGCCCGGCGCGCCAGACCGGGCGAGACGGCGCGCTACCCCGCCGACCGGGCGCACGCGATCCGCAACGTCGGCAAAGCGGTGGCGCGCGGCCTGATGGTCGTCATCCACGGCTAAGCGATCGCCGGTCTCCCGCCGGGTTCGCCATTCCCACTTCCCCATTCCTCCCGTCCTGTTTCCCGCCGCGCCCCGCCCGCACCGCCCGCCGCCAGGGCGGCGGTGCGCATGTCGCCTCGCGCAAAGCTCAAGTCCGCCCGCCAACTGCCGTTAGCACACGTTTGGTCCGTGTCTTCATCGAAGGACGCCGGCAACTCGATAACCGGACCGCCCGGACGTGCCAGCACGTCACGCGCGGCCGCCGCAAGCGCAACACCAGCGCGGAATCAGTGGGGATGACGAAGGAATGCAGCGATTGAGTCTGAAAGCGAAGTTGTGGTCTGCGGTGGCATTGATGTGGGTGAGCCTGCTCGCAATGGCAATCTGGGGCGCATGGGCCCAACGCGACACAATGCTCGCCGAGCGCCGCGCGGGCCTGACCCACGTGGTCGACGCCGGTCTGAGTCTGGCCAAGCACTACGCCGCACGCGCCGAGCGCGGTGAAATGAGTGTCACCGACGCCCAAAGACTGGCGCGCGAGCAGATCGGCGCGATCCGTTACGACGGCGACAACTATTTCGGTATCTTGAACTCCCAGCGCGTGATCGTGCTCAATTCGGTGAATCCGAAGCTCGAAGGCAAGGACATGAGCCAGTTCCGCGATCCGTCGGGCAAGCTCATGTTTTCGGACATCGTGGCGGCCGCGCGCACCGGCGATCCGTTCGTCACTTATCTGTGGCCGAAGCCCGGCTCCGAGCAACCCGTGGAGAAGATCAGCCGAGTTGGCGTGTTCTCGCCGTGGGACTGGTATCTGACGACGGGCGTCTACGTCGACGACATCAACGCGGCCTTCCTTGGCGCGCTGTTGCGCTGGGGCGCGATGCTCGCCATCGTCGGTCTGGCCGTATCGGGCGTCATGCTGCTCATCATCCGCAACGTCCAGCACAGTCTGGGCGGGGAACCGGAGTACGCCGCGGACATCGCAACGCGTATCGCCGACGGCGATCTGCTCACGCAGGTACGGCTGCGCCCGGGCGACGGCGCAAGTCTGCTTTATGCCATGCAACGCATGCAAGGCAACCTTCAGCAGATGATCGGACGCATCCGCAGCGGCACCAGCGCCATTACCGTCGCGTCGCGAGAGATTGCCGAAGGCAACACCGATCTGTCGGCGCGCACCGAACAGCAGGCGGCGGCGCTCGAAGAGACGGCGTCGTCGATGGAGCAGCTCACTTCGACGGTGCGTCAGAACGCCGACAACGCGCGTCAGGCGAGTCAACTGGCGGAGAATGCGTCGGCCATCGCCGTGCGCGGCGGACAAGTGGTGGACCAGGTGGTTGCCACGATGGAAGGCATTTCCCATAGCTCGGGCAAGGTCGTCGACATCATTGGCGTGATCGACGGTATCGCTTTCCAGACGAACATTCTCGCGCTCAATGCGGCGGTGGAAGCCGCACGCGCGGGCGAGCAGGGACGCGGCTTCGCGGTCGTGGCGGGCGAAGTCCGCACGCTGGCGCAGCGTAGCGCGGCCGCGGCCAGGGAGATCAAGGAACTGATCGAATCGTCGAACAGCCGTGTGCAGGACGGCTCGGTGCTCGTCGCACAGGCGGGTCAGACGATGCACGAAGTGGTCCAGGCGGTGCGGCGCGTGACCGACATCATGGGCGAGATTTCGGCGGCGTCCGAAGAACAGAGCCACGGCATCGAGCAGGTCGGCCGGGCGGTCACGCAAATGGACGAAGTCACGCAGCAGAACGCAGCGCTCGTGGAACAGGCGGCCGCGGCCGCCGCCTCGATGGAAGATCAGGCCCGCCTGCTCGATCAGGCGGTGGCCGCATTCCGGATGAACGGGACGGCCACGGCACCCGGCGCCCCAGACGCACCGCTCACGCAAGGCACGGCGGCCGTGGCGCTCCGGCGGCTGGCGGCCTGAGCGGCAAACTCAGCGTCTACGCCGTCAACTCGCCTGCCATTCCCGCGTCGATGATCCGCTGCGCGACGATCGGCAGAATACGCAGCGGCGGTGAACCCGCGCCGAAGGTCTGGCTCGCGGCGTAGGCGCCTTCGAGAATCAGCGACAACGCGTCGACCAGCGGCGCCGGCTCCTTGAGGCCGGCCGCCGTCACGAGGGCCGTGAAGCGGCGCACCACTTCCGCCTTGTAATTGAGCACCGACACCCGCGCCGCATGGGCCGGATCGGGGAATTCCGCCGCCACATTCACGAACGGGCAGCCGCGATAGCCGGGTTTGCTCGCCCGCTCCGACAAATCCAGGAAAATTTGCAGCATCTGCGCGCGCGGTTCGCCCGGGCGCTTCGCGATGCTTTCGTCGATACGCGCGAGACTTGCCGTCTGCATATGATCGAGATACGCCAGAATCAGGTCGTCCTTCGATGCGAACTGACGGTACAGGCTCATCTTGTTCACACCCGCGCGTTTGACGACGGCGTCCACCCCCACGGCGCGCACACCTTCCGAATGGAACAACTCCACGGCGGCGTCGAGCAGGTGCTGTTGTGCGATGGGGGCCGGCGTGACATGGCGTGGCGTCTTGCCGGCACGCGGCGCAGCACCGCGCCGGTGCGCGGCAGACGACACCGCGGGCGCTGCGGGCGCCTGCGGCGATGAAGACGTGGTCGATTTGGCCATGATCCGGCACTCCCTGAACTGTGGTTTGCGAAGCACGCGAGCGAAGCGATAACCCTGCCGTCGCAATGGATGTCTTGACATGTTACCGATCGGTTCATAACATGGCAACCTAATGTTACCGATCTGTCACATGTCTACTGAGGGACATAGACAGCCCGGTTCTCCCAAACGTTCCCGGTTCGGCGCACAACACCGAACCTCAGCAAGGATTTCTGCCATGAAGGCTGCACTTGCAAAGCGCATCGACGGACATTTCCACTACGGGTGGATCGTCGTCGGCGTCATTTTTCTGGTTTTGCTTGCCTCGGCGGGCATCCGCGCGACGCCGAGCGTCATGATGGTGCCGCTGGAGCACGACTTCGGCTGGAGCCGCGCCACGATCTCGCTGGCGATCTCGGTGAACCTTGCGCTGTACGGCCTGACCGGCCCGTTTGCCGCAGCCGCCATGCAGCGTTTTGGCATTCGTCCCACGGTCATGGTGGCGTTGCTGCTGTTGGCGTCGGGCACGGCGTTGTCGTCGCTCATGACGGCGCCCTGGCAGATGGTGCTGATCTGGGGCGTGATGGTCGGCGGCGGGACGGGTGTGGCCGCCGTCACGCTCGCGGCCACGGTCTCGAACCGCTGGTTTCACACGCATCGCGGCCTGGCGATGGGCATTCTCACGGCAAGCTCGGCAACGGGCCAGATGGTGTTCCTGCCGATGATGGCGGCGATCACCGAAAACTACGGCTGGCGCCCGGTGGTGCTGGTCGTGGCGCTCGTGGCGGCAATCGTTTTGCCTCTGGTGGCGTTCCTGTTGCCGGAGCGTCCCGGCTCGGTCGGACTGCGTCCGGTCGGCGCACCGGAAGATGCCGCCGACGTGCCGCTCACGCAAGGCAACCCCCTTACTGCCGCGTTGTCTGCGTTGCGCATGGCCGCCGGCAAGCGCGACTTCTGGCTGCTGTTCTTCAGCTTTTTCATCTGCGGCGCGAGCACCAACGGTTACATCGGCACGCACTTCATCGCGATGTGCGGCGATTACGGCATTTCCGAGGTGAAGGGAGCGGGCATTCTGGCGGCGATGGGCATTCTCGACCTCGTGGGCACCACGGCCTCGGGCTGGCTCTCGGACCGATACAACAGCCGCGTGTTGCTGTTCTGGTACTACGGTCTGCGCGGTCTGTCGCTGATCTATCTGCCGTACGCCTTCGGGCTGGACTTCTTCGGGCTCCCGCTTTTCGCGCTGTTCTACGGGCTGGACTGGATTGCGACGGTGCCGCCGACGGTGCGCCTGACCACCGATGTCTTCGGCAAGACGATGGCCCCGATCGTGTTCGGCTGGATCGTCGCCGGCCATCAACTGGGCGCGGCCACTGCCGCACTCGTTGCCGGTTCGCTGCGTGCCACGCTCGGTAACTACACGATGGCGTCGATGCTGTCGGGCGGCGTGTGCATCGTCGGGGCATTCATGGTGCTGCGAATTGCGCCGCACGCACCGAAGCGCCCGGCGGCCGCGAACGCCTGAATTGCCGAATGTCGGCGGATTTTCGACGAATTCCGTCTTCGATCCCGCCGTCGGTCCCGCCGTCGACGCACTTGTCACGCATGCCATGAAGACTCGCTGCGATGCCCTGCTCCGGTGCATGACATCCGGAACGTTTTCCTATCGGCTGCGGCCGGCCGGAGCACCTTGGGCGTGTTCGGCAAGGCCGAGCGAATTGCCGTAACCTGTGCAGGTTTTGTGCAGCACAGCAACCCCCACTTTCACAGGACCTTCAGCAATGACGGACTCGCAACATACCCCACTCGCCGCCCTCGATACCGATCTGTTCTCGCCGTATCCGCTCGGCCCGCTTGAACTGAGCAACCGTATCGTGATGGCCCCGCTCACCCGCAGCCGTGCCGGTCAGGGCGACGTGCCCGGCCCGATGGTCGCCGAGTACTACGCGCAACGCGCATCGGCCGGGCTCATCATCAGCGAAGCCACGAACATCTCGCAACAGGGCAAAGGCTACGCCTTCACGCCGGGCATCTATACCGAAGCACAAGTCGCCGGCTGGAAGCAGGTGACGGACGCGCTGCATGCCAAGGGCGGCAAGATTTTCTGCCAGTTGTGGCACGTCGGCCGCATCTCGCATCCGTCGTTGCAACCCGGGGGGGCGCTGCCCGTGGCGCCGTCGGCGATTCAGCCGGCAGGTAAAGCGTTCACCGAGCACGGTTTCGAGCCGCATCCGGTGCCGCGCGCGCTGGAGACGTCCGAGATCCCGGGCATCGTCGAACAGTATCGACACGCCGCCGAATGCGCCAGGCGTGCCGGTTTCGACGGCGTGGAAATCCACGCCGCGAACGGCTATCTGCTCGATCAGTTCATGCGCGACAAGACGAACCATCGCACGGATCAATACGGCGGAAGCATCGAGAACCGCGTGCGCATCGTACTAGAAGTGACGCAAGCCGTCGTCGATGTGTGGGGCGCCGAGCGCGTGGGCATTCGCCTGTCGCCGATCAGCCCGGCGAACGATTGCGGCGACAGCCATCCGGAACCCGTGTTTACCTATGCCGTCGAGCAACTCAACCGTTTCGGTCTGGTGTACCTGCACGTGGTCGAAGGGGCAACGGGCGGCCCGCGCGAAGTGGAAGGCGGCTTCGATCTGCAAAAGCTGCGTCGTCTGTTCAAGGGTACGTTCATGGCCAACAACGGCTATGACCTTGCGCTCGCGATCAAGGCACGCAAGGAAAACCTCGCGGATCTGATCGCCTTCGGCAAGCCATTCATCGCGAACCCGGATCTGGTCGAGCGCCTCAGGCGCGGCGGCCCGTTCAACGCGCTCGATCGCGACACGCTGTACGGTGGCGACGCGCGGGGTTACGTCGATTACCCGACGCTGGACGAGTCGGCAGCCTGACGTTCGCGCCGCCGCCACGGCGGCGATGACATCGTTGCGTTGCCGCCCGGAAAGCAGGACGCCTGCGAGGCGCCCTGCGTTTATGTCCGGCTCGCCTCGCCGCGATGAGGCTTTCAGGATGTTGACCTGAAGCGCTTAACCGGGATCCCGGTTAAGCCGCGCGCGCCTCCGGCGCGGTCCAACGCATCAGGTCGGCGCCCGCCGGGTTCTGATACATGCGCAGCCCGAACTCCGGCAGGATCGCCAGCAGATGGTCGAAGACATCGCCCTGCACGCGCTCGTATTCGGCCCACACGATCGTGTTGGTGAAGCAGTAAAGCTCTACCGGAATTCCCGTGGCGGACGGTTGCAGCGAGCGCACCATACACGTCATGCCTTCGTGAATGTTCGGGTGCGCTTTCAGATACGCCAGCGCATACGCGCGGAACGTGCCAATGTTCGTCAGACGGCGCGTGTTGGCCGGCACTCCCGCCGCAATGCCCAACGCAGCATTTGCGTCCGCCAGCGAACGCTGTTTCTCCGAGAGGTAGTCACACAGCAGATGCAACTTCGACAAACGCGCGATCTCCGCCTCGTCGAGGAACCCAACGCTCCCCGCATCGATGCACAACGTGCGCTTGATGCGGCGCCCACCCGCCTGCTGCATTCCCCGCCAGTTCCGGAAGCTCTCGGAGATCAGACGCCATGTCGGAATGGTCGTGATCGTCTTGTCCCAGTTCTGGACTTTCACCGTGTGCAGCGCAATGTCCACCACGTCGCCATCGGCGCCGACTTGCGGCATTTCGATCCAGTCACCCACGCGCAGCATGTCGTTCGACGTCAATTGCACGCTCGCGACGAACGACATGATCGTGTCCTTGAATACCAGCAGCAGCACCGCCGACATCGCGCCCAGGCCGGAGAGCAGCAACCACGGCGAGCGGTCGATGATCGTCGCGACGATGGCAATGCCCGCGACCACGTACAGCGCGATCTTCCCTAGCTGGACATACCCCTTGATCGACCGCGTGCGCGCATGCTCGGACATCGCATAGACGGACTGCGCCGCATCCAGAATGCCCGCAATGGCCAGCGTGGCGTAGAGCAGGGTCGTGGCAAGCGCCACGTTGCCGATGACGAGTACGGCCTTTTCCGGCAGGTCCGGCACCAGTTCGATGCCGAACTGAACCACGAGATACGGCAGGGTACGCGCGGCCCGATGGAACACGCGATGCGCGAGTAGCGCATCGTCCCAGCGATTGGCCGTACGTTGCACGACCAGGCGCACGACACGCACGATCACGAACTGCGCCACGGCCTGCACCAGCACCGCCACCACAACCAGCATCGCCAATGCCACGGCCATCCGCGCCCAGGGCGCATTGCCGAACCACGCCATCAAGGCTTCCCACGTCATCCCGCCACTCCTCGACTCTCAGATTCACCAACATACCGACGACCTTGCCCGGCGCTGCCACCGGCCCCGACCGGACCGATGCGCCGCCGAGCGCGCCAACCGCCAACGTAAAATGACGGCCGCCATGGACCGTCATTCCCGGAGTCGCCGCGCGCTCGCCGTTCCCGCGCACGGGCCGGCACGCACACGGCGGCACGCTTTTTCAGACGCCGTCACGAGCGGCCACGAGCGGTTACGAGCGGTCATGGCGGCGTGCCGCATCGACCGGCCCCGCGACACCGTGATGCCGTGATACCGCAGAATGCCCGCACGCACGCCCGTCCGCACGTCTTATACGGACGCTCCAAACGGCACGCTCGCCACGACACTCTGCGCCCCCGGCAGCGACGGCGCGATGATCGTACCTCCGCCATTGCCGCGCGACTTGCCGGAACTCAGGTAATCGGCGATGGAGTCCTGCGTGACCTCACCGAGGTATTGATTGTCGTCGCCGAGCACCGGCAGCGATGCCAGATTGTGTTCGTACATGCGCGAGAGCAGCACCCGAAGGTTGTCTCCCGCCACCGCCGACGCCTTGAAATCCCGCACCCGTTCGCCGCACGTGCCCTGTGCGTGACGCGTATCGCGACGCGCAATGTAACCCAATGCACGCGCATTTTCGTCAACGACCACCAGCGAGCGTGTGTCGAGTTCGTCCATCAGACCGTACGCTTCGGACAGCGTGGTTTGCGGCTTGACGGTCGGTTGCGGCGTGGCCGCATCCTCGGCGCGCACCAGCAGCAGTCGCTTGAGAATTCGGTCATGTCCCACGAAGCTCGCCACGAACTCGTCGACCGGGCGTGCGAGCAAGGCGTCGGGCTGCGCATACTGCACCAGACTGCCCTGGCGGAAAATCGCAATGCGGTCCGCCAGCTTGATCGCCTCGTCGATATCGTGGCTGACCATGATGACCGTCTTGCCCAGTTGACGCTGCATCTGCAGGAACTCGTTCTGGATCGACTCGCGGTTGATCGGGTCGACGGCGCCGAACGGCTCGTCCATCAGCAGCACCGGCGGGTCGGCCGCCAGCGCGCGGATCACGCCGATACGCTGCTGCTGACCGCCCGAGAGTTCACGCGGATAGCGCGACAGATAACGCTTCGGATCGAGGGCGACCATGCCCATCAGTTCGGTCGCCCGTTCGCGGCAGCGCTTCTTGTCCCAGCCGAGCAGGCGCGGCACCACGGTAATGTTCTCCTCGATGGTCATGTTCGGGAACAGACCGATCTGCTGGATCACATAACCGATATGGCGGCGCAGTTCGATTTCGTTGATGTTGCCGGTGTCTTGCCCATTGAGCAGAATGTGCCCGGAGGTCGGCTTGATCAGCCGGTTGATCATCTTGAGCGTGGTCGTCTTGCCGCACCCCGACGGGCCGAGGAAGACGCAGATTTCGCCAGGCGGCACATCGAGACTGACCTTGTTCACGGCGTTCACGCGCGTGCCGTCCTTCTGGACGAAGCTTTTGGTGAGATTGTCGAGTTTGATCATACGGTTCGGATTCCTTTCGGTGTCAGCACACGCTGAAGGCGGTGCAACAGGGTGTCGGCAACGATGGCGAGCAGACTCACCATGACCGCACCCGCGACAAGCTGCCGGGTATCGCTCTGGCTGATTCCCTGGGTGATCAACACCCCGAGACCGCCGGCCCCGACGATGGCGCCAATGGCCATCACGCCAATATTCATTACGACAGCAGTGCGCACGCCACCCAGTACCACCGGCACGGCGAGCGGCAATTCCACCAGACGCAGACGCTGCCAGAACGTCATGCCGATGCCGACTCCCGCTTCGCGAATGCTCGGATCGATCTGCCGAAGCGCGAGGCTCGTGTTGCGCATGATCGGAAGCAGCGAATACAGGAAGACGGCGGCAACGGCGGGCGCGGGGCCGATGCCCATGCCATAGACGGACAGTGCCGGGATCATCAGGCCGAACAGGGCAATCGACGGGATCGTGAGCACGACCGTCGCCAATCCCAGCACCGCGCCGGACAACCAGCGAAACCGCGTGACCAGCACGCCCAGCGGCACGCCGACCACGATGGCCGCTCCTACGGAAGCTGCCACCAGCCACGCGTGCTGACCGGTGAGGGTCAGAATGCGATGCCAGTTATGCGTCAAAAATTCAATCATGAGACTCCTCGATCAAAATCCATGGGTGCCATGACAAGCCTGCGGCCGTCACGGCACCAGTCCTTCCTGCTTGAGGAATTCGCTCGCCACCCGCGAGACGGCACGGTGATCGATATCGACCTGTGCATTCATGTCTCGCATGTTCTCGTCGTTGATCTTCGCTGACAGTGCGTTGAGTTCGTCAGCGAGCGCGGGGTTGGCGTCGAGCACTTCCTTGCGCACGACCGGCGTGGCGGCGTAAGCCGGGAAGAAGCCCTTGTCGTCGGCCAGCACCTTCAGATCGAAACCCTTGTTGCGGCCATCGCTGGTGTAGACGAGTCCGGCATCGATCTGCTCATTGCGCAGCGCCGTGTAGACGAGACCCGGGTCCATCTGCTTGATGTTGCTGCGCGCGAGATGGAAGTCGTAGAGCTGTTCCATCGGTTCGAGACCGTCCGAACGACCGACGAACTCCATGTCGAACGCAAACTGCATCTTCGGATTCGAGCGAAATTTATCGATGAGCTGCGACACCGTATCGATGCCTTCTTCGCGTGCGATCTTGCCGGGCATCGCGAACGCATAGGTGTTGTTCAGCGCCGCCGGATTCAGCCAGACGAGGCCGATCCTGCCGTCGAGTTCCTTCACGCGTTCATAGGTCTGCTGCGGGTCGAGTTTCTCGGTAACCTTGTTGTAGACGATCAGCGAAGTGCCCGTGTACTCCCAGACCACATCGAGCTGCTGGCTCTCCATGCCTTGACGCATCACCACGCTGCCCAACCCGTTTTTGAGCTCGACGTCGTAGCCTTTGCTGCGCAGATATTGCGCCGTCATCTCGGACAGGATGAGTTGTTCGGTGAAGTTCTTGCCGCCGATGGTCAGCGTGGCAGCCTGCGCCGCGGCACTCGTGGCCATCACGCCCAGCGCGAGTGCCGCGGCGCCGAACAGGCGCATCCAGCGCGGCATCATCTGTTGAAACGAAATTTTCATACGTATGGGCCTCCTGAGGTCTCAGCGCACGGCAGCGCCGTGACGGGCGAACCACAGCCCGCTGGCGAAGGCGACGATACCGTCGAGCACGAGCGCCAGCAGGGCAGTTCCGGCAGCGCCGAGCAACAGCTTGGTCTGGTCGTTGAGATAAATGCCCGGAAAAATCAGTTGTCCCAGACTGTCCGCGCCGATCAGAAAGGCGAGCGGCGCCGTACCGACATTGATGGCGAGCGCGGTGCGAATGCCGCCGACGATGACCGGCATGGCGTTGGGCAGATCGACGCGGAACAACACCTGCGCGGGTGTCATGCCCATGCCGCGCGCCGACTCCCGCAATGCGGGCGGCACCTGCCGCAACCCTTCGTACGCATTACGCACGATCGGCAGCAGCGACGCGAGCCACAGCGCCAGAATGGCCGGGCGGTCGCCAATGCCGAGTACCGCCATCGAAAGCGCCAGGACGGCAAGCGAGGGCAGCGTGTTGCCGATATTGAAAATCTGCACCGCCCGCTCGGCGTGCTTCTCGAACATCGGCCGCGAGATCAGCACCCCCGCGGGCACGCCGACCACGATGGCCAATGTCATCGATATGGCTACGAGCTTGAGATGCTGCTGGGTGTAATACACCAGGTCGCCCCGGTATTTGACGAGCGAATCGACGCCCAGCCAATACACCAGACCAGTGGCTGCGGCGGCAACGCCGAGTAGCCCGAATCCGGCCAGATAGAGAATGCGATACTGCTTCGCCACGTTCATGCTCCCTTTGAATGGGTTGGCAGCGCTGCGCGCGAAGCAATAGCCATCGCCCCACGTGACAACGCGGTCAAACAAGCATGACAACTGTTAGCTGCCTTGCGAATTGTGATGTGTTCGATCCGAAGGTCTGTGGAAGACGACGGTGACGAACAAGGCGTCGCGGAATGCGACTTGAGAGACGAGCTTTCAACGCCGTGGGCGCCTGGGCCTCTCGGTGCACGCTTATTGAAAGCGCGCGAATGTTTTACTGCTGAAACTCATTGCGTGGTGGTAAGGACGCCGGCGCAACGAGGAACACCGGCAACGCTTTTGATTCTATGGGCCAACCGCAGCGATTGGCTTTTTTTATTCTAGTACAGATAATGCGTCGATGCCAACCCTTAGCATGTTTTTGATGCGGAATCGGGCATATTTACACGCAATTACACAAGATATTTTTCATACGAATAGGATTCCGAATCAATTGTGCACGCCGTAATCCCCCGCCGGGCGGGGCCATTCGGGAATGGAAAAAGATGCACGAACGAGATATTTTTGAAATGTCCCGAAATCCGGCATTTGTGTCGAAACTCGCATGTTCCGCATGGCGGACCAGTGTGCCGCACGGTGCGCTCCCCGAGGACGTGGACGTGTCGTTTCGCAGGCCTTGACCCGACACGAAGTGCCGTCGAAATCTGCGTGCTTTCTCGTCGCCAACCGGAAATTGGCGGCCCACTCCGGAAACCAGTGCGAAGCCGGAAAAACTCGTGTATTCTCCGAGGTTTATCTTAGTTATCAATCATTTAGCGCAAAATCGGGGAACGTGAACGCAACGTGAGGCCATGATCTCGCGGCGATTCGCGGGCGCGATGATTGAACGGTAGGAAAGCGATCGTGCGCGGGCACGAGGTCGTTGAATGGCGAATAACAACTATGAAAAGTACCATCAGCCGTACCGAACAGGGCAATCGGGTTGCCGCGGCCACCATTTTGGCAGCGTGCGCCGCACTCACTCTCGCGGGATTCCTTGCGCGTGCGCTCGAAGGCACGGTGAATCCCTTGCTCACGTTCTTCCTCGTCTCGGCCGGCGGCATCCTCAATTTGTCGACGGCGTGTCTGCTCGGCGTTCAGTACCTCTACAACGGTAAGCGTTACTTCGCGCAGTTCGGTTGCGCGTTTTTGCTGCGCGGACTCTTCATGTTCACCGAAGGCGTGCTGCTCGCGAACCAGCTCGCCGGCATTTCCACCCACGTCACGCGCGCGCCGTTCTGGCTCTGGCTCGTGGCTGAAGCGAGCTTCGCCGCATACGTCATGTTGAGCGTGCGCAGTTATTCGCGCACCCGCATGGACCCGCATACGCGCCCCGGCTATTCGGAAGCGGCGCGCTACGGCGCGACTGTGCTCATCATCTGGGTGACGGTGTCGTTGTCGCTCGTTGGCGCCGGACGCACCCTCGTCACGCCACATCTTGCGGGCGGCATCGACATCGAGACACTCGCGCTTGGCGCACTCTTCGTCGCTTATGTCGCGCTGTGGTGGCGTATTGCGGCCGTCACGCGCCTGTCGCACAAACTCTTCCTGCTCGTGTGGGTCGTGGTCACGATCTCGCTGTGCCAGTTGCTGCTCTCGCTTACCGCGCCGAGCGAGGCGTCTTATCAGTGGTACGCGGCGCGCCTGCTCGCGCTGGCATCGCCGGGCGTTGCAACGCTCGCGCTGGTATGGGAGATCACACGACAATACCAATCGCTCGCACTCACGAACACCGATCTCGTGGAGAAGGTGTTCATCGATCCGCTCACGCATATCTACAATCGCCGCTACTTCGACAATCGCATTCGTCTGGTGGCCGAACGCGTGCAACAGCGGGAGATTCCCCTGTCCGTACTGCTCATCGACATCGACTTCTTCAAGCAGGTCAACGACCGCTACGGCCATCCGTTCGGCGACGCCGTGCTGCAACGCATCGCCACGACGATCCAGCATTGCATTCGCTTGCCGAGTGACTTCGCAGTGCGTCTGGGAGGAGAGGAGTTCGCGGTGGTGCTGCCGGAGATCGATCAGCATGCGGCGCTTCGTGTGGCCGACCGTATTCGCGAATCGGTCAAACGCGCCAGTTCGGATTTGCTGCCGCAGGCCGCACGTGATGAGGGCGAAGCGATCACGATCAGCGTGGGGATCGCGTCATGGCAGCCGGGCGAGCCGCTCGTCATCAGTGCAATGCTGGAGCGCGCCGACAAGGCGCTGTATCAGGCGAAGCACAAGGGACGCGATCAGAGCGTGCTGGGACAGATGGCGGCATGACGTTGCGTAAGGTTGCATAACCTGACATGACGCCGCATAGGCGGGAACGCTAACGAGACGGCGGTCCCTTGAGCTCGACGGTATTGCCGTCGGGGTCGTTGAGGTAGCACGACGGCCCTTGCCCATGCGCGCCATAGCGTTGCACCACCTCGCCCAGCGTGACCCCATGCGTTGCCAGTTCCCGACGGATCGCCTCGTCGTCGAACGGTTCGACCCGCAGACAGAAATGATCGAGGTTACGGCCTTCGGGGCCCGGCGCGGCGCCGCCCTGACGGCCGATCGTTCCTGCGACGTCCACCAGATCGATGAGCGAATCGCCCGCGCGCAACTGCACCAGCCCGAGCTCGGCCTGTACCTTCTCCAGCGAGCACGCCAGCACGTGGATGTAGAAATGCTGGAGCCGGGCGACATCTGCGGTGCGCAGCACGACATGATCGAGTGCGACGAACGGGATCTTCATCCGCTGCCCGCGCCCGCCGTCAGGCGCTCAGCGCGTAGCGCCGCCGCTTCTCGACCTTGGTTTCGTGCGTCATCTCGCTGCGCCCGTCCTCGAACACCGTTTCCAGCCGTACGGTGAAGCCCCACAGCCGGGCCACGTGCTTGAGCACTTCCTCGAAGCTGTCGTCGAGCGGTTTTCGCTCGCTTTGCACGTGACGCAGCGTGAGTGACCGGTCGCCATGCAGATCGACGTGTGCGACCTGTATGTTCGGTTCGAGCTGGCTGAGGTTGTATTGCTGCGCCAGCATCTCGCGAATCTCGCGATAGCCGCTGTCGTTATGAATGGCCGTCACGCGCAGGCGGCTGTCGCGGTCGTCGTCGAGCACGGAAAACAGCTTGAGGTCGCGAATGACCTTGGGCGAAAGGAACTGCTGGATGAAACTCTCGTCCTTGAAGTTGCGCATCGCGAAGTCGAGCGTTTTCACCCAGTCGGACCCCGCGATGTCGGGGGCCCACAGACGATCTTCTTCCGTTGGCGCCTCGCACATGCGGCGAATGTCCTGGAACATCGCAAAACCGAGCGCGTACGGATTGAGCCCGCTGTAGTAGGGGCTGTCGAACGACGGTTGATAGACCACGTTCGTATGCGCGTGCAGGAACTCCATCATGAAGGCGTCGTTGACAAGTTTCTCCTTGTAGAGCTGCTGGAGAATCGTGTAGTGCCAGAACGTGGCCCATCCTTCGTTCATCACCTTGGTCTGGCGCTGCGGATAGAAGTACTGCGCCAGCTTGCGCACGATGCGCACGATCTCGCGCTGCCACGGAGCGAGCTTCGGCGCGTTCTTCTCGAAGAAATACAACAGGTTCTCCTGCGGCTCGCCCGGAAAGGGCGGCTCGTCCGACTCCGTGGGGTCGAGGCCGTCGTCCTCATCGTCGTCGTGCAGCGCGTGATTCGGCAGCGTGCGCCACAGATCGTTGATCTGCATTTGCAGGTAATTCTCGCGTTCCTTCTGGCGCGCCTGCTCCTGGGCGAGCGACAGACGTTTGGGCCGTTTGTACCGGTCCACGCCGTAGTTCATCAGCGCGTGGCAGGAGTCGAGCAGCAACTCCACCGACTGTTCGCCGTAGCGTTGCTCGCACTCGGTAATGTAGTTCCGCGCGAACAGCAGATAGTCGACGATGGCGTCGGCGCTGGTCCATGTGCGGAAAAGGTAATTCCCCTTGAAGAACGAGTTATGACCGTAGCTGGCGTGCGCGATGGTCAGCGCCTGCATGGTCATGCTGTTCTCCTCCATCAGATAGGCGATGCAGGGGTTTGAATTGATGACGATCTCGTAAGCCAGCCCCATCTGCCCGCGCTTGTAACCGCGCTCGGAAGACAGGAAGTGCTTGCCGTACGACCAGTGGTGATAGCCGATGGGCAGGCCGACGGTCGCGTAAGCGTCGAGCATCTGCTCGGCGGTAATGATCTCGATCTGATTCGGGTACGTGTCGAGCTTGAAGTCCGAGGCAATGCGCGCGATCTCGTGCTCGTAACGCTGAATCAGTTCGAACGTCCATTCCGATCCGGTGGAGATATACGCCATGATGCGTCCTCGTTGTAGTACCGGCGGGACGGTTTTCAGGCCGCCTTCTTCTTGAACAGGTCGTGCAGCACCGGGTAGATTTCAGCCGCTTCCATGATGCGCTGCATTGCGAAATTCGGATGCTGCTGCTTGACCGACAGGTATTCGTTCCACAGGTTCTGCGGCTCGGCGCTCGCCACCTCCACGTAGGCGAAATACTGCACCGCCGGCATGATCGACTGCATCAGAATATCGCGACAGATCGGCGAGTCCCCGTCCCAGTTGTCGCCGTCCGAAACCTGCGCGCCGTAGATATTCCAGTCGCTGGGCGAATACCGGTCGGCAATGATGTCGTTCATCAGCTTGAGCGCGCTGGACACCACCGTGCCGCCCGATTCGCGCGCGTAGAAGAAGTCGTCTTCGTTGACTTCCTTCGCGGTCGTATGGTGACGGATGAGCACGAGGTCGATGCGCTCGTAGTTATGCCGCAGGAACAGGTAGAGCAGCATGAAAAAGCGTTTGGCCAGATCCTTGCGGCTTTGGTCCATGGAGCCGGAAACGTCCATCAGACAGAACATGACGGCCTGCGCCTGCGGGCGCGGCTGCATGATCCGGTTCGAATACCGCAGATCGAGCTTTTCGATGTATGGAATCGCCTCGACGCGCGTACGCAGATGCGTAATCTCGTGCGCCAGCGCCAGCGCACGGGGCGACGTGTCGCCTTCCCGTGAGACGATGTCCGCATACTCGGCCTCCAGTTCGCGCAACTGCTTGCGATAGGGCGCGGTGAGCGCGATGCGGCGGCCCAGCGAGCTGCGCATCGTGCGAATGACGTTGAGGTTCGACGGCGTACCGTCGATGGAATAGCCCGCACGAACCTTGCGGAACTCCGGAATCTGCGCGAGCCTGCGCTTGGCAAGGTCGGGCAGCGCCATGTCTTCGAAGAAAAATTTCAGGAACTCCTCCCGCGAGAGGTTGAAGACGAAATCGTCCTCGCCCTCGCCCGAGTCGCTGGCGCGGCTGCCGCCGCCGCCCGCGCCCGATGGCGGACGCTCGAAGTTGTCGCCCACCACGAACTCCCGATTGCCGGGATGTACCATCTCCCGCCGCCCGCCGGGTCCGTGGTGGAACAATGGCTCCGAAATGTCCTTCACCGGGATCGAGACCTGTCCGCTGCCATCGATATCGGTAATCTTGCGCCCACCCACCGCCTTCGCTACCGCGCGACGAATCTGATCGCGGTAGCGCTTGATGAAGCGCTGCTGATTGATGGCGCTTTTGTTCTTGCCGTTTTGCCGTCTGTCGATGATTGCTGACATGGTGGCCCCGATTGGTTGCTACGGTTGCTACGAGGATTTGCGCACGCGCAGATACCATTCCACGAGCAGGCGAACCTGCTTCGGGGTATAGCCCTTTTCCACCATCCGGTTGACGAAGTTGGCGTGCTTTTCCTGATCCTCCTTGGACGACTTCGCATTGAAAGAAATCACCGGCAGCAGATCCTCGGTGGTCGAGAACATGCGCTTCTCGATGACCGCGCGCAGCTTTTCGTAACTCGTCCAGAGCGGATTCTTGCCCGCGTTGTTGGCGCGCGCACGCAGAACGAAGTTGACGATCTCGTTGCGGAAGTCCTTCGGATTGGTAATCCCGGCCGGTTTCTCGACTTTCTCCAGTTCGTCGTTGAGCGCCGTGCGATCCAGAATTTCGCCGGTGTTCGGGTCACGATATTCCTGATCCTGAATCCACAGATCCGCGAAGTTCACATAACGATCGAAGATGTTCTGACCGTACTCGGAATACGACTCGAGATAGGCGGTCTGAATCTCCTTGCCGATGAACTCGACGAAGGGTGCGGTCAGATACTCCTTGATGTAGGCCAGATAGCGCTTCTCGACTTCGCCCGGATACTGCTCGCGCTCGATTTGCTGTTCGAGCACGTACAGCATGTGCACCGGGTTGGCCGCGACTTCGGTGTTATCGAAGTTGAAGACTTTCGAGAGCACCTTGAAGGCAAAACGCGTGGACATGCCCGTCATCCCTTCGTCCACCCCGGCGTAGTCGCGGTATTCCTGATACGACTTGGCCTTCGGATCGATGTCCTTGAGGTTTTCACCGTCGTAGACACGGACCTTGGAGAAGATGTTGGAGTTCTCGGGCTCTTTCAGCCGGGTGAGCACTGCAAACTGAGCCAGCATCTTGAGCACGTTCGGCGCGCGCGGTGCATTGGCGAGCGAACTGTTCTTCACCAGTTTCTCGTAGATCTTTACCTCGTCGGTCACGCGCAGGCAGTACGGCACCTTTACGATATAGATACGGTCGAGGAAAGCTTCGTTGTTGCGGTTGCCCTTGAAACTTTGCCACTCCGCTTCGTTCGAGTGGGCGAGCACGATGCCGTCGAACGGAATCGCGCCGAACCCTTCCGTTCCCTTGTAGTTGCCTTCCTGTGTCGCGGTCAGCAACGGGTGGAGCACCTTGATCGGCGCCTTGAACATTTCGACGAATTCGAGCAGGCCGCGGTTGGCCAGGCACAGCCCCCCGGAGTAGGAATAGGCGTCGGGATCGTCCTGCGGATATTCCTCGAGTTTGCGGATATCGACCTTACCGACCAGCGACGAGATGTCCTGGTTGTTTTCGTCCCCCGGCTCGGTCTTGGCAATGGCGATTTGTTGCAGCACGGACGGCCGCACCTTCACCACACGGAACTTCGTGATGTCGCCGTTGAATTCATTCAGACGCTTGGTGGCCCATGGAGACGGAATCGTATTCAGATACCGTATCGGGATGCCGAAGTCCTCTTCCAGAATCTTGCCGTCTTCCTCGGGCGAGAACAGACCCAGAGGCGACTCGTGCACTGGCGATCCCTTCAGGCAATAGATGGGCACGTCCTCCATCAACGCCTTGAGCTTCTCGGCCAGCGACGACTTGCCGCCGCCCGGAGGCCCGAGCAGATAGAGAATCTGCTTGCGCTCTTCGAGTCCCTGTGCGGCGTGTTTGAAGAACGAGACGATTTGCTCGATCGTGTCTTCCATGCCGTAGAAGTCACGGAAGGCGGGATAGATCTTGATGATCTTGTTGGAGAACAGCCGCGAGAGTCGCGGGTCGTGATGCGTATCGATCAGCTCAGGCTCGCCGATCGCGCGCAACATGCGCTCGGCTGCCGTTGCATACGCAGTCGAGTCCTTCTTACAGATCTCCAGATATTCCTGGATGCTGTATTCCTCTTCCTTGCGTGCTTCGAAACGTGTCGTGTAGTGGCTGAAAATATCCATATGCCTCACCCCGCTTCATCGGAAAACATCGCGACGCGATGCCCGCTCTGTTGCCTAAGAACGTGTTTGCGATCTTCTGGTCATCCCTGATAATTCGAGGATGACGAGAAAGAAATACGCGAGTGACATAAGCCGAGAGAAGTTCTCGGAGATCGAGCCGCTGTTGCGCAGCGTGCGCCGGCGCACGAAGCCCACGACGGTGGACTTGTACGAGGTGTTTTGCGCGGTGCTGTATCTGTTGCGTACAGGTTGCCAATGGCGCTTCTTGCCCAGCGAGTTTCCCAAGTGGCAAACCGTCTACGCGTATTTCAGCAAATGGAGTCAGCCTGACCAGCACGGCGTGAGCGTGCTGGAGCAGGCACTCAAAAAATCAGGTTGGCGCGGCGCGCACAAGACAGGGACGCAGCGCCAGCACGACGTTCTTGATCGTGGACGCGCAGAGCGTGAAGAACACTGACACGGCAGCGCATAAGGGTTATGACGCGGGCAAGAAGGTGTCGGGCATCAAGCGTCATATTGCCGTAGACACGCAGGGCTTGCCGCACGCCGTGGCGGTAACCACTGCCGAGGTGACCGATCGCAAAGGAGCGTTGCTGGCGTTCGAGCACGGCAAGCCTCGCTTGGGACAGGTGCAAAGTGTGCTGGTCGATGGCGGTTACGTGGGCGAACCCTTCGCGCAGGGCGTGCGCGAGATCTTGGGCGAGCGGGTCACGGTGCAGATCGCCAAACGCAGCGAACTGCATACTTTCAAGGTCCTGCCGCAGCGTTGGGTCGTCGAGCGCAGTTTCGCCTGGCTGGAGAAGAACCGGCGCTTATGGAAGAACTGTGAGCGTTTGCTCAACACCAGCTTGCAGTTTGTCCATCTCGCCTTTTTGGCACTGCTGCTCAGGAGATCGTAAACCGGCTCTAAGACCCGGATGACTGCGCAATGGTTTCGACCTGGCTCACTGCATGCCGGAGCGACTGACGCGAAACCTTTCGCACTGTCCCCTCCCTCACATGAACGACTCAAAATCGGTTTAGGTTGACTTTAAACTTGTCCGTGAAAATTGCAACCGTTAACTCATCATATGCACAAACAAAAAAACTGTCGCTAGATATTTGCCGCATCGCTAACCATTCTTGATAACCCGCATGCGGCAAGGGTTTCCGCCACATCTACGCAATGCGCACGTCACACGAGACATGTCGAAAGTCGAGCGACTTTTGGAGTCTTCACCCACGCACAGCGCACTCGGGTTTGCCTGCATCGAAAGACGTTTCGACTTCTCTCCAATTTATTACGGAATCCTATTTATCATGGAAAATATCGCAGTCGTATCCGAACCACGGTGTGCGAAGTTTTTGGGAAAAAAAGCGGGCGGCCCGACGACGTCGACGAAGCCGAAGACGTGGGCGCGATACGAGTGCTTTCCTGTCGAGGCGTCGCGACTGCGCAAAGTCGCGAAGGTCGTGCGAACGACATGTAGCGACACATGATCGCCGCAAGCGGAAAGTCGACGACGGACGGCTGTCTGAACGGACTACCTCCTCCTTGCAAATCGCCGATCTCTGGAATGAAGCGAACAACGTGCCAGACGATCAGCCTTGAAAGCATGTTACGCCGGTTCACCGAAATGTGCTGCGCGGAATATGTAACGTGTTGTGAGCCGCCGCGCCGCCCGGCCAGGGTTCGAACGACAACCGCTGCCGCCCGGTCGATTCGTGCAATAATGCAACCTTGTTGCATTTAGGGCGCATCTGCACATAGCGCCACGCAGCGCCGCACAGCGGTTCCGTGGCTTCGCACCCGTGCGTCACCCGACTTTTCCATGATTCGCTTCTCTGTTTGGCTCTACCGTCTCGCTGGCTGGGAACGCACGGCACTTACGCTGCTCGTGCTCGTCCCACTCTGGGCGCTCGTTTTTTGGGCGCTGAAAGGGGTCGCCCAGTGATCGGCTGCCAGGATCTCTCGGTCCGTTTCGGGCCGAACGTCGCACTCGAAGGCGTAAGCGCGACATTCGCCCCGGGCGTACTCTCGGCGGTGGTCGGCCCCAACGGCGGCGGCAAGACGACCTTGCTGCGCGCGCTTGCGGGATTGCAAAAGGTCTCGACAGGCCATGTCGTGTGCGACGGGCCGGCGGCCTATCTGTCTCAGCGGCCCGAAACCGATCACCGTTTCCCGATGTGCGTGGAAGAGTACGTGCTCACCGGCACGTGGCGACGCACGGCAGACGCACGGCGTGTTGGGCGCGACGAGTTCGATCGCGCCATCGACGCCCTCGCCCGTGTCGGCCTGGCCGACAAACGCATGCAGGCGCTGGAAGTCTTGTCCGGCGGTCAATGGCAGCGCGCCCGCTTCGCCCGGCTGATCGTCGAAGACGCCCCGATCGTTTTGCTCGACGAACCGCTGACCGGCATCGATGTGCCCTCCGCGGAACTGTTGCTGGCTTTGCTGGATCAATGGCGCAACGAAGGCCGCACCGTCGTGACGGTGCTCCACGACTTGCCGCTCGTGCTCGAACGCTTCGCCCATGTGGCCGTGATGGCCGGACGGCTGGTGGCCTCGGGCACCCCGGCAGACTGCCTGCACAGCGGCTTCCCGTCGACGGAGCGGGCGGGCGGCGGCACGTTCTCCGGCCTGTCGGGCGCCGGCGGGTACACCGCATTCGCGGCCGGGCAGCCGTCACTGCCGTTGCCGGCGTCGCCACCGCCACAGACACCGCGCCCTGCCGGCTCCGTCACGGGAGGCCGCCAGTGAGCGCACTGCCCGAACTGATTGTCGGCCCGTTCGCGGAGTTCGACTTCATGCGGCACGCCCTCGTCGGCAGTCTGGCGCTATCGCTCGGCTGTACGCCCGTCGGGGTGTTTTTGCTGCTGCGCCGCATGAGCCTGATGGGCGATTCGCTCTCGCACGCCGTGTTGCCGGGCGCGGCCGTCGGCTATCTGATCGGCGGCCTGTCGCTGCCATGGATGGCCGGAGGCGGCATGGCGGCGGGTCTGCTCGTCGCCATGCTCGCCGGGCTGTCGAGCCGGCGCACACGGCTGGACGAAGGCGCGTCGTTCGCCGGGTTCTATTTGTTGGCGCTCGCGGGCGGCGTGGTGATCGTGTCGAAGTGGGGGAACAGCGTCGACCTGATGAACCTGCTGTTCGGCTCCGTGCTGGCAGTGGACGACCCCTCGTTGATCCTCGTGGCCGCGATCACCACGGTGACGTTGCTCTGGTTCGGCTGGCACTATCGCGGCCTGGTGCTCGACAGCGCCGACCCGACATTCCTGGGCCAGGGCCGCTCCCAGGGCAAGGGAATGAGCGTGATGCGCTATCACCTCGGCTTTACCGTGCTGACGGTGATGAACCTCGTTGCCGGCTTTCAGGCCATGGGCACGCTCATGGCCGTAGGGCTGATGATGCTTCCGGCGGCCACCGCACGGCTCGTCGCCCGCACCTTGCCCGGCATGCTGCTGGCCGCGTGGCTGGTCGCAAGCGCCTCGAGCGTGATCGGGTTGCTGATTTCGTACTATCTGGCCTGCCCTTCCGGGCCGGCCATCGTTTTGACGGCAGGCGTGGCCTATTTGAGCGCGCTGCTTGTTTCGCCGGGCACTACCGGTACTGCAAAGGCTTCGGCGCTTTAAGAGAGGGAAACATGTTCGGATTGAGTCAACGGGGCAAGCCGCAGGGCAAATCGCGGCTTGGCGCAGGGCTTTCTGTCGTTTTGGCGGCAATGTTTGCGTTGGCGATGGCCTTCGCCGCGCCGGCTCGCGCGCAGGACACACGTCTGCCTGTCGGCGTGAGCTTCAGCATTCTGGCGGACATCGTGAAGTCCGTCGGCGGAGACCGGGTCGACGTCACCGCGCTCGTCGGCCCCGATCAGGACACCCATACCTACGAACCGACCCCGGCCGATGTCGCCAAACTCTCCGGCACCCGGCTGTTCTTCGTGAATGGTCTGGGTTTCGAAGGCTGGCTGCCCCGCCTGATGAAGTCGAGCCACTATCCCGGCCAGCTGGTGACGGTCACGAAGGGCCTCAAGCCGCGCACCATGGTCGACGACGGCAAGGCCGTGACCGATCCGCATATGTTTCAGGACCCGGAGCGCGTGAAGACGATGGTGGACAACATTGCCGCCGCCCTGTCGCAAGCCGATCCGGCCGGCGCCAGCTATTACGCGGAACGCGCGAAGAACTATCGTGGCGCGCTCGACGACCTGATCAAATGGGCCGACAAGCAACTGGCGGCCATCCCGCCGTCGCGCCGCGTGGTACTCACCTCACATGACGCCTTCGGCTACCTCGGCCAGCGTTTCGGCATCAAGTTCCTTGCCCCGGAGGGCGTGTCGACGCAAAGCGAAGCCAGCGCCAAGGACGTGGCGAACCTGATCCGCCTGATCCGCCGCACCGGTATCCGCGCCGTGTTCATGGAGAACATCTCCAATCCGCGCCTCGTGGAACGCATTGCGCACGACGCCCGGGTGACGGTGGACGGCAAGCTGTACTCCGACGCGCTGTCGAAGAACCCGGAAGCAACGACCTATCTCCAGTTGTTCCAGTACAACATACGGGCGCTCGCCACGGCCATGAAGGACAACCGCTGAGCGGCGGCGGCCTCTCCCGCTCCCATGCGGTGCACGCGGTATAATGCGTGCACCACACACCGGCCCCGCTACGGAGGTCCGGACAGGCCGGCGATGCCGGCTTTTGCGTTTGGGTCATCCCGTTTCCCGCGTGACCCGAGACTGAACCCCTGAAACATTCAATACGGACGCCCCCAGGTCAACCACTGCGAACGGCGCACACTCAATGGCAAAGAAGATTTACATCAAGACGTTCGGCTGTCAGATGAACGAGTACGACTCCGACAAGATGGCGGACGTACTCGGGGCTGCCGAAGGCCTCGAAAAGACCGATACCCCCGAAGACGCCGACGTCATCCTGTTCAACACCTGCTCGGTGCGCGAAAAGGCACAGGAAAAGGTGTTTTCGGATCTGGGCCGCATGCGCGCGCTCAAGGAAATCAAGCCGGATCTGGTCATCGGCGTCGGCGGCTGCGTCGCCAGTCAGGAAGGCGCGGCAATCGTGCAACGCGCCCCGTACGTGGACGTGGTGTTCGGCCCGCAGACCCTGCACCGCCTGCCGCAAATGCTCGAAGCGCGCCGCTCGACCGGCCGCTCCCAGGTCGACATCTCCTTCCCCGAAATCGAGAAGTTCGACCACCTGCCGCCGGCCAAGGTCGAAGGCGCCACGGCGTTCGTCTCGATCATGGAAGGCTGCTCCAAATATTGCAGCTACTGCGTGGTGCCGTACACTCGCGGCGACGAAGTCTCACGCCCGTTCGATGACGTGCTGACCGAAATCGCGGGGCTGGCCGAACAGGGCGTGCGCGAGATCACGCTGCTGGGACAGAACGTGAACGCCTATCGCGGCCTGATGGCCGACGGCGAGATCGCCGACTTCGCGCTGCTCATCGAGTATGTGGCCGAAGTGCCCGGCATCGAGCGCATTCGCTATACGACCAGCCACCCGAAGGAATTCACGCAGCGTCTGATCGACACCTACGCCAGGGTGCCCAAGCTCGTGAGCCATCTGCACCTGCCCGTGCAGCACGGCGCCGACCGCATCCTGTCGGCCATGAAGCGCGGCTACACGGTACTCGAATACAAATCGATCATCCGCCGTTTGCGTCAGGTGCGCCCCGATATGTCGATGTCGTCGGACTTCATCGTCGGCTTTCCCGGCGAGACCGAAGAGGACTTCGACAAGCTCATGGCGATGATTCACGAGATCGGCTACGACACCAGCTTCTCGTTCATCTACAGCCCGCGCCCGGGCACGCCCGCCGCGAACCTGCCGGACGACACGCCGCGCGCAGTGAAGCTGCGTCGTCTGCAACACTTGCAGGCCGTGATCGAAGAGAATGCCGCGCGCATCAGTCAGCGCATGGTCGGCTCGCGTCAGCGTATTCTGGTCGAAGGCGTTTCGCGCAAGGACCCGAACGAGCTGCAAGGCCGCACCGAGAACAACCGCGTGGTCAATTTCCCGGCGCCCGAGGCACAGCGCGCGGGGCTGATCGGCCAGATGACCGACGTCGTGATCACGTTCGCCTACCCGCACTCGTTGCGCGGCGAGCTGGTCACCACGCACTGAGCGCCACCGAAACAAGATCGCGAACATGAACGGACCGACGGGAGACAGGCCCCCCCCTTCCGCCGCCACGACGCCATCGAACGACCTGAACAGGCAACCGACCGGATCCCCTTGAAAGCACCCGTCCAAGAATTCACCGCCCCGCGCGACGACAACCGCCGTCTGGCCAACCTCTGCGGTCCGCTCGACGAAAATCTGCGTCAGATCGAGCAGGCGCTCGACGTCTCGATCACCCGCCGCGGGCATCGCTTCTCCATTCGCGGCAAGAGCGCCGCCGTCGCCACGCAGGCGCTCGAGAGCTTCTACAACCGCGCCACCGAAGCGCTGTCCGTCGACGACATTCAGTTGGGCCTGGTGGAAACGCGTCAGGGCCTGGCCCCGACCGTGCGTCATGGCGACGACAACCCGTTCGCGGCCGGTGAGACGGAAGATGGCTCACCCGTGCTGCATACGCGTCGCAGCGATCTGCATGGCCGTACGCCGGCACAACGCGAATACCTCAAGCAAATCCTCTCGCACGACGTGACGTTCGGCATCGGCCCGGCCGGCACCGGCAAAACGTATCTCGCCGTGGCGTGCGCCGTCGACGCGCTGGAGCGCGACGCCGTCAAGCGCATCGTGCTTACGCGCCCGGCCGTGGAAGCCGGTGAACGTCTGGGCTTCCTGCCCGGTGACCTGGCGCAGAAGGTCGATCCGTATCTGCGTCCGCTCTACGACGCGCTCTACGACCTGCTCGGCTTCGACAAAACGCAGAAGTATTTCGAGAAGCAGATGATCGAGATCGCTCCGCTTGCGTATATGCGCGGGCGCACGCTCAATCACGCGTTCATCATTCTGGATGAGGCGCAAAACACCACGCCCGAACAGATGAAGATGTTCCTCACGCGGATCGGCTTCGGCAGCAAGGCCGTCGTGACCGGCGACACCACCCAGGTCGATTTGCCGCGCGGTCAGAAGAGCGGCCTGATGGAAGCGCAGGTCATCCTCAAGAACGTGCGTGGCATTGCCATGACGCGTTTCACCAGCGTCGACGTGGTGCGTCACCCGCTGGTGGCGCGCATCGTCGAAGCTTACGACGAGCATGCGCAACACGTGGAAGCCGGGCTCGATCTGCCGGCGTCCGGGCGTCCCGCCCGTGCGTCGCGCGTGGCCGGAGGCAAAGCGTGAACCGCCCGGGCGGGCCGAGCGGGCGAACGCCCCGTCATTCGCTCGCGCTGACGAGTCAGTTCGTAGCCGGGCCGGCGTTCGCGTCGCACAAGACGTTGCTCACGCGCACGACCGTGCGCCGTTGGGTGCAGGCCGCGCTGCTGGCCGACGCCGAACTCACGCTGCGCTTCGTCGACGCGCAGGAAGGCCAGACGCTCAATCGCGGCTATCGCGGTAAGGACTACGCCACCAACGTGCTGACGTTCGCCTACGCGCAGCATGAGAGCGATCCCGTGACGGCCGATATCGTGCTGTGCTGCCCCGTCGTCGAGCGCGAAGCGAACGAGCAAGGCATTTCGCTCGAAGCGCATTACGCGCATCTGATCGTGCACGGCGTGCTGCACGCGCAAGGCTACGATCATGAGGAAGATGACGAAGCGCGGGAAATGGAAGGCCTCGAGACCGGGATTCTCGCTGACCTCGGATATGCCGATCCCTACGCTGCCGAGAAGCCGCCGGCGGCCGCCGCCGCGGCAAAACCGGTGAAGACTCCGAATTCGCCTGACTCGCCCAGGTCGCGCCAGACCCGCCGCTCCCCTCAACCGCCCGAATCCCGGACGACGGCCAAACCACGCCGCGTCTGACCGACCGCTCATGGACCGTATCCCCGATCGACCGACCGCCCCTGACGTTAGCGATACCGCACAGGCCAGCATCTCGAGCGGCCCCGGATGCAACCGTTACCCACCCGATCTCGGCGTTTCGCGCCATCTGACGCAAGACGAAATGAGCGAGTCGCTCGACGCCGCACTCGTCGACTGGGACGGCCGCGAGGATCTGTGGATCTTCGCGTACGGCTCGCTCATCTGGAATCCCGGCATGCCGGTCGAAGAAAGTCATCGCGCTCGCGTGCACGGCTATCACCGCGGGCTGTATCTGTGGTCGCGGGTCAATCGCGGCACGCCCGAGCAGCCCGGCCTCGTGCTGGCGCTCGATCGCGGCGGTTCCTGCGCCGGCGTGGCGATGCGCCTTGCGGCCAGACGCGCCCGCGCGGAACTCGAAACGCTCTGGTATCGCGAGATGGCGATGGGCTCGTACCGGCCAATGTGGCTGAACTGCCGGTTGACGGACGGCCGCACCAAGCCCGGACTGGCGTTCGTCATGCGCCGCGAGGCCGTGAGCTACGCCGGGCGCCTGCCCGACGAGATCATCCGGCAAGTCTTCGACCGGGCGCAGGGACGCTACGGCACCACGCACGATTACGTCGCGCGCACGGTCAAGGCGTTGCGCGAAGCCGGCATGCCGGACCCCGCGCTCGAAGCCTTGCTGCACCGCTGCGGTGCGAGGTAAGCCGTGCGGGCGGGCGGCGAGCCTTGCAACGCGCACGGCCTGACGCGGAGATGCCGCACATCTGGTGTATCCTTGAGCTTCCTGTAACAGCTCGGCGTCCGCCCAACTTGGACGCGCCGTCATGAACGACCCTTATCCCAGTCGACCCGGTCGAAAAAGCACCGAAAAACCTCGCTCCCTGCTCGAACGCCTCACCGATCTGATTTCCCCGGAGCCGGAGTCGCGCGCAGAGTTGCTCGAAATTCTGCAAGACGCCCACGCCCGTAACCTGATGGACGCCGATTCGCTGGCGATGATCGAGGGCGTATTCCAGGTGGCCGATCTGTGCGCCCGCGACATCATGGTTCCGCGCGCACAAATGGACGCCATCAACATCGAACAGACTCCCGAAGAATTTGTCCCCTTCGTGCTGGAGCAGGCGCACTCGCGCTACCCGGTCTACGAGGGCAATCGCGACAACATCATCGGCATTCTGCTCGCGAAGGATCTGCTGCGTTACTACGCCAACCACGACTTCGACGTGCGCGACATGCTGCGCCCGGCCGTGTTCATTCCGGAGTCGAAGCGTCTGAACGTATTGCTGCACGACTTCCGCGTCAATCGCAATCACATCGCCATCGTCGTGGACGAATACGGCGGCGTGGCGGGCCTCATCACCATTGAAGACGTGCTGGAGCAGATCGTCGGCGATATCGAAGACGAGTACGACTTCGATGAGGAAGAAGACAACATCATCGCCGCCCCCGACGGCACGTACCGCATTCGCGCGCTCACCGAAATCGAGCAGTTCAACGAAGCGTTCGGCACACAGTTTCACGATGACGAGAACGACACGATCGGCGGTATGATCACCCACCAGTTCGGACGTGTGCCGCGCCGGGGCGAGCGTATGCGCATCGGCAATCTCGTGTTCGAGGTGCTGCGCGCCGATGGTCGTCAGGTCCACATGCTGCTGTTGCGGCGTGTCGAACCGGCACCGGCCGTTCAGCCCGACTAACGCCCGAGTCAATCAACTCATCTGTCCATGCAGGAAATGACCGTCCACGCGCCCGAGCGGCGCTCGTGGCCGGCCTGGCGTGCCCGAGCGCTCGCCGGTCTGGCCGGTATCGCGCAAACGCTGGCGTTCGCGCCGCGCGACTTCTGGTGGCTGCAACTGCTCGCGATGGCCGCGCTGTTCGCGCTCGTGGAGCGCAGCGCCTCGCGACGCCAGGCGCTCTGGCTCGGCGGCAGTTTCGGTGTCATGTCGTTCGTGTGCGGCATCTGGTGGCTCTACATCAGCATGCACACCTACGGCGGCATGCCCGGCGTCATGGCCGGTGCGGCGGTCGTTCTGTTTTCGGTCTATCTCGCGCTTTACCCCGCTCTGGCGGCGTTCGCGACGCGCGCGGTGCCGGCCGCCGGTCCATGGCGTGCATTCGCCTTCGCGGGGGCATGGACGATTGCCGAATGGCTGCGCGGCACCGTCTTCACCGGCTTTCCCTGGCTCTCGCCCGGGTATGCCCATGTCGACGGCCCGCTCGCGGGCTTCGCGCCACTGCTCGGCGTGTACGGCGTTACGGGTCTGGCGGCACTGGCTGCGGCCTGGCTCGCCCGCGCCGTCGTTCCCGTCGTTCCCGTCGTGCCGGGCGCGCTCGCTGCGCGGCGTCTTGCCGCCGTAGCCGGCGTGCTCGCGCTGATGGGCGTGGGCGCGGGGCTGGCGCGCCACGCATGGACGGCACCATCGGGCAAACCGCTCTCCGTGCGTCTACTGCAAGGTAATGTCCCGCAGGACATGAAGTTCGAGCGTGCGGGCATCGACCACGCGATGGCGATGTATCGCGACATGATCGTCGCCGCGCCCGCCGATCTGGTCATCACGCCGGAAACCGCCTTTCCGGTGCTGCTCCAGGGCATTCCGCCCGAAATCGCCACGCCGATTCGCGAATTCGCGGATCGCACCGGCTCACACGTGGTACTGGGCGCCGTGGGCGCCACGCTCACCGATCGCGGCCCCACCGACCTCACCAACAGCCTGTTCGGCGTGACGCCGCGCGATCAGACGCTCTACCGCTACGACAAACACCATCTCGTGCCCTTCGGCGAATTCGTGCCGTGGGGCTTCCGCTGGTTCGTGGACATGATGCACATCCCGCTGGGCGACTTCCTGCGGGGCACCGCCACGCCGAGCGGCTTCCCGGTCCGCGATCAGCGCGTGGCACTCGACATTTGCTACGAGGACCTGTTCGGCGAGGAAATCGCGCAGGCGCTGCGCAATATGCCGGAGCCAGCGACCGTACTCGCCAATTCGACCAACCTCGCGTGGTTCGGCGACACCATCGCGCTCGATCAGCATTTGCAGATCGCCCGCATGCGCACGCTCGAAACGGGGCGGCCAATGCTGCGCGCGACGAATACTGGCGCTACGGCCATCATCGACGCCCACGGCAACGTTCAGGGACGTCTGCCCGCGATGACCGTCGGTGCACTCGCGGGCAACGTCCAGCCCTATGGCGGCCTCACGCCGTATGTTCGTTTCGGCAACGTGCCCGCCCTCGCGCTCGCCCTCGTGGCGCTCGGCCTCGGTCTGGCAATGACGCGCCGCTCGCGCTGAACGGAAAATCGACACCCGCGGGTGCGCTTCGCGCCCGTCGGAACGGCACAGGGGGACGCAAAAATCTCCGTGTGGCGCCCTGCCGAGGGCATCGGCGCCCCGCGCGAGTCGAATTCCCGCTAAAATTCAACGTTTTAGTCTTTCGGCCGCGCTCGCGGCCGGGCCGAAAGACTGCGCAAAATCCGCATCTTTTCCTGTTCGTCCGCGCGAATTCATCATGCTTACCTTTCAGCAAGTCATCCTGACATTGCAGGATTACTGGGACAAGCAAGGCTGTGCGTTGCTCCAGCCTTACGACATGGAGGTCGGCGCCGGTACCTCGCACACTGCCACGTTCCTGCGCGCGATCGGTCCGGAGCCGTGGCGCGCTGCCTACGTGCAGCCGTCGCGCCGTCCCAAGGATGGCCGTTACGGTGAGAACCCGAACCGCATGCAGCACTACTACCAGTACCAGGTGGTGCTCAAGCCGGCGCCGGAGAACATTCTCGATCTGTATCTGGGCTCGCTGCGCGCGCTCGGGCTCGACCTCACCCAAAACGACGTGCGCTTCGTCGAAGACGACTGGGAAAATCCCACGCTCGGCGCCTGGGGCCTGGGCTGGGAAGTGTGGCTCAACGGTATGGAAGTCACCCAGTTCACCTACTTCCAGCAAGTCGGCGGCCTCGACTGCAAGCCGGTGCTCGGGGAAATCACGTACGGTATCGAGCGTCTGGCCATGTATCTGCAACAGGTCGAGAACGTCTACGATCTGGTGTGGACGGAATGGGAAGAGCAGACGGCCGGCGGTCCGGTCAAGCGCCGCCTGACGTATGGTGACGTGTTCCATCAGAACGAAGTCGAGCAGTCGACATACAACTTCGAGCATTCCAATCAGCCGATGCTGTTCGGGTTCTTCGACAACTACGAGAGCGAAGCGAAGCGTCTGATCGAAGCCGAACTGGCGCTGCCCGCCTACGAGATGATTCTCAAGGCCGCGCACACCTTCAACCTGCTCGACGCGCGCGGCGCCATCTCGGTGACCGAGCGCGCGGCGTACATTGGCCGCATCCGCTCGCTGTCGCGTCTGATCGCACAGGCCTACTACGCGTCGCGCGAAAAACTCGGTTTCCCGATGCTGAACGCACCCGCCGCTTCAACCCAAACATCCGCCCAAACGCAAGCCGCATGATGAGCACCGCACAACGCACCCTGCTGGTCGAACTGCTGACCGAAGAATTGCCGCCGAAGGCGCTGGCGCGTCTGGGCGACGCGTTTGCCGACGGCATCGCCAACGGCCTGCGCACGCGCGGGCTTGTCACCGAAGCGGGCGTCATCACGCCATACGCCACGCCGCGTCGTCTGGCCGTCTCGATCACGAACGTACTCGATCGCGCCCCGGACGCCACCATCCGTGCCAAGGTGCTCCCGGTATCCGTCGCACTCGACGCCAACGGCAACCCCACGCCGCCGCTGGCGAAAAAGCTTGCCGCGATGGGTTTCCCCGACCTGCCGCTCGCCAGTCTCGAACGCGCGATGGACGGCAAGGCCGAAGCCTTCTTCCACACGTACACCGCGCCGGGTGCCCAACTGGCCGATGCGCTGCAAGCCTCGCTCGACGAAACACTCGGCAAGCTGCCGATCCCGAAGGTGATGAGCTACCAGCGGCCGGACGGCGAGACGGTGCAGTTCGTGCGCCCCGTGCATGGCCTGATCGCGCTGCACGGCGACACGCTCGTGCCAGCCACGGCCATCGGCCTCGCGTCGGGCAACAAGACGCAAGGCCATCGCTTCCTGTCGAAGGGCGAAGTCACCATCGCCAACGCCGATGCCTATGCCGCCACGCTCGAACGCGACGGCAAAGTGCTCGCCAGCTTCACGGGCCGCCGCGACGCGATCCGCACGCGATTGCTCGCCGCCGCCGGTAACGACCATGTGGTGATGCCCGAGGCGCTGCTCGACGAAGTGACGGCACTCGTCGAATGGCCCGCCATCTACGCCTGCCATTTCGAGCAGGAATTCCTGGCGGTGCCGCAGGAATGTCTGATTCTGACGATGCAGACGAATCAGAAGTACTTCGCACTCACCGACAAGCCGCTCACCGATGGCGGCAAGCTCACGAACCGCTTCCTGATCGTCTCCAACATCGAGACGGCTCAGCCCGAACAGATTGTCACGGGTAACGAGCGCGTGGTGCGCCCGCGTCTGGCCGATGCGAAGTTCTTCTTCGAACAGGACAAGAAGAAATCGCTGGCCGATCGCGTGCCGCTGCTTGCAAACGTCGTCTATCACAACAAGCTGGGCTCGCAGTTCGAGCGCACCCAGCGTCTGGTGAAGCTTGCCGGGGCGATCTCGCACATGATCGGCGCGGATCGGGACGGCGTGGAACTCGCCGAACGCGGCGCGCTGCTGGCCAAGGCCGACCTGCTGACCGACATGGTCGGCGAATTCCCCGAACTGCAAGGCACGATGGGGACGTACTACGCGCGCCACGACGGCGAAGCGGCAGACGTTGCCCTGGCCTGCTCGGAACACTATCAGCCGCGCTTTGCGGGCGACGCCCTGCCCATCAGTCCGACTGGTACCGTGGTCGCACTGGCCGACAAGCTCGAAACGCTCGTGGGCATCTGGGGCATCGGGCTGCAACCGACCGGCGAGAAGGATCCGTTCGCGCTGCGCCGTCATGCCCTGGGTATCGTGCGCATGCTCATCGAGAAGCGTCTGCCGGTACTGCTGCCGGAATTGCTGCACGTCACGTACCGGCAGTTCACGACGGGGGTGGCCGATTCGCGCTACCTGGAGCAAGTCTCGCAGTTCGTGCTCGACCGTCTGCGCGGCTATCTGCGTGAGCGCGGTTACGCGGCGAACGAAATCGAAGCCGTGCTGGCGGAGCAGCCGAAGTATCTCGGCGATCTGATCGAGCGTCTGGACGCCGTGCGCGCCTTCTCGGCACTGCCGCAGGCCGACGCGCTCGCCGCGGCGAACAAGCGAATCGGCAACATTCTGAAGAAGACGGCGCCGCCGGCCGACGGCACGATCTCGCCCGACCTGCTGGTGGAACCGGCCGAGCAGGCGCTCGCCGCCGCGCTGGAGAAGGTGACGCCGGTCGTCGAACGGAAATTCGAAGCCCGCGAGTATGCGCAGGCGCTCTCGGCACTGGCCGAACTGCGCGATGCGGTCGACGCCTTCTTCAACGACGTGATGGTGATGGCCGAAGCGGACGCGCTGCGCAACAACCGCCTCGCGCTGCTCAAGAACCTGCACTTCCAGATGAACCGCGTGGCCGATCTCTCGAAGCTCGCCGCCTGATGTTCCAACGAGTCAACTGAGCTCCTCATGGATTCGCGCAAAGATCGCACCCTCGGCCCCGCCGCCCGCAAACTCGTGATTCTCGACCGGGACGGTGTCATCAACGCCGACTCGGATCAATTCATCAAGTCGACGGATGAGTGGGTACCGCTGCCCGGCAGTCTCGAGGCCATCGGCCGGCTCAACCAGGCCGGGTACCGCGTGGTCGTCGCGACGAACCAGTCGGGGGTGGGGCGCGGTCTTTTCGATATGGCGACGCTCGGCGCCATGCACGCGAAGATGTCGAAGCTGGCCGCCGCGGCCGGCGGACGCATCGACGCGGTGTTCTTCTGCCCGCACACGTCGGTCGACGCCTGCGATTGCCGCAAGCCGAAGCCCGGCCTGTTCCAGGAAATCGCGCGACGCTACGAAGTCGACCTGACCGGTGTGCCGGCCGTGGGCGACTCGCTGCGCGATTTGCAGGCCGCCGCGGCGGTGGGTGCATTGCCCCATCTGGTGCTCACCGGCAAGGGCAAGAAGACGCTCGCCGCCGGCGACCTGCCCGAAGGCACGCGCGTGCACGAGAGTCTGGCGGCTTTCGTCAACGATCTGCTCGCCGACGAGGACGCTTAACTCTCTCGCACACCGCGCGCGATGCGCGAGGCGGCGACCGCTTTCAGGCCAGGACCCCATGCTGCAACTTCGTTCGATTCTCTTCTTCATTTTCCAGATCGTCTGGACGATTCCGTACGCCATCGCGTGCATCGTGTCGTTCCCGTTCCTGTCGCGGGTGCAGCGTTACTGGTTCGCCGTGGGCTGGTGCAAGGTCGTGATTCGCGTGGGTGACACGCTGTGCGGCATGCGTTACCGCGTGATCGGCTGGGAGAATTTGCCGAAGACGTCGGCCATTCTGCTCTCGAAGCATCAATCGGCATGGGAGACGGTCGCGTTGCCCGCCCTGATGCCGCGTCCGCTGTGCTATGTCTTCAAGCGCGAGCTGCTGCTCGTGCCGTTTTTCGGCTGGGCGCTGGGCCTGCTGAGCATGATCCACATCGACCGTCGCAAGGGCACCGATGCGTTCGCGTCGGTCGTGAAACAGGGGCGTGAGCGACTCGCCGAAGGGAACTGGATCATCATGTTCCCGGAAGGCACGCGCACGAAGACCGGCTCGCGCAACAAGTACAAGTCGGGCGGGGCGCGTCTGGCGACGGCGACCGGTACCCCGATCGTGCCGATCGCGCACAACGCCGGACGGGTCTGGCCGCGCAACTCGTTCATGAAATACCCCGGGGAAGTGACCGTCTCCATCGGACCGGTCATCGAGACGGCAGGCCGCACGGCCGAAGCCGTGAACGCCGAGCTCGCCGAGTGGATCGAGCGCGAGATGATACGCATCGACCCCGCCGCTTATACGTCGAAACCGAGGGCGAGCGCGTCTGACACTTCCGACGCGACGCCCCGGACCTGACTGCGCATCACGCGAGGCCGTCTCATGTCGAAAGCTCAACCCGCCACCCGCGATACACGCGATGCACGCGATAGCCGCTCCCGGCACGAGACGCCCGCCCCCCAGATGGAACTCGACCTGTTCGGCAGTCCCGCGCCCGAAGCCAATGGCGTAGCGACCGACGCTCCCGGCGTCGCCGCGTCGCCGCTCGGGGTGCCGGCCGGGTCACCGGTCATGCCGCGCCCGTCCACCACTCCCACCGCGCCCACCTTGCCGGGTGCAACGGCACCTGCCACAGACACGCCCACATCGCCGGGCACCGGTCCGCGACGCGCCCCCACCGCGGGCGAGCGCGTCATCATGCTCGACGGTCATGCGCTCTACTATCGCTTCAAACGCTCCTCACGCCGCACTATCGGCTTCATGATCGACGAATCCGGCCTGGCGGTGACTGCGCCGCGCTGGGTCACGATTGCGGACGTCGAAGCCGCCGTTGTCGAGAAGAAGCGCTGGATCTTCAGCAAGATCGCCGAGTTCCGCGAGCGGGCCGCGCGGCGCGTGATTCCGCGCGTGACATGGATCGACGGTGCGACCCTGCCCTACCTCGGCCATACGCTCACGGTCCGCCTCGGCGGGCGCGCAGGCGCGGCTCAGTACGACATCCACACGCATACGTTGTGGCTCGATTTGCCCCCGCAAGCGGCACCAGAACAAATGCGCGACCGCGTACAGGGCTGGCTGCAACAGGAGGCCCGCAAGCTGTTCACGACACGGCTGGAAGTCTATGGCGAACGGCTCGGTGTGCGTTATACGGCGCTGGGATTGTCCTCGGCGGCCACTCGCTGGGGCAGTTGCAGCGCCGACGGCCGCATTCGTCTGAACTGGCGCCTCATCCATTTCCCGCTGGGGGTGATCGATTACGTGGTCGCACACGAACTGGCGCATCTCAAGGAGATGAACCACGGGCCGCGCTTCTGGCAGGCCGTGGCGTCGATCTTCCCCGAATTCGAAGCTGCCCGGGACACGCTCAAGTCGCACGCGCCGGAGTGGCTGCCCGAATTCTGAACGACCGGCTGGGCGAATATCGCCATCGGCTCGACTGACGTTAAAATTGGTTCAACGCAACATGAATGATGTTCATTTTCACGGTGGCGAGTACAATTGAGCTTTCGTTGTCCCCACACTGAAAACACCATGCGAATGCTCCATACCATGCTGCGGGTCGGCGACCTCCAGCGCTCGATCGATTTCTACACGCGCGTGCTCGGCATGCAACTCCTGCGTCAGAGCGAAAACCCCGAGTACAAGTACACGCTGGCGTTCGTCGGCTATGGCGCCGAGTCGGGGAACACCGTGCTCGAACTGACGTACAACTGGGGCGTGGAAAAGTACGAAATGGGTACGGCCTTCGGCCATCTGGCCGTGGAAGTCGACGACGCGTACAAGGCCTGCGATACGATCCGTGCGGCCGGTGGCAAGGTCTCGCGCGAAGCCGGTCCCGTCAAGGGCGGCACCACGGTCATCGCGTTCGTGGAGGACCCGGACGGCTACAAGATCGAACTGATTCAGAAACACTCGTCCAAGGGCGGCCTGTAAGTCGCAAGCGCCGCCACCGCATTCCGGTCGCGAACGCAATAACGGCCGCCCCTGCGGGTCAGTTCAGGGGCGGCCGTCTTCATTGGTACGTTGGTGCGTTGGTACATTTTCGCTCGCGCGTGAGGCGGACGTCGCCCGTTTGCGCGGCATCGGCCCACCGGGCCGTCGCTCAGATCTCCACCATCGCGAAAACTTCCTTGCCCACGTCGCACAACGGGCAACGCCAGTCTTCCGGCACGTCTTCCCAGCGCGTGCCCGGCGCGATGCCGTCTTCGGGATACCCCGCCGCTTCGTCATAGATCCAGCCGCAAATGACGCATACCCACTGGCGTGACGCGTCCTTCGCCGCCGGAAGGCCCGGGGCCGCCTGAGCAATCCCGGCAGTCGCCTCGTTCTGCGCGATCGAGCGCCCTTCGGATGCGGGCGCGGTGCCCGGATCGAGCAAGGTGAAAATCATTGGCGACGCGGTCCCGGACGCATCGCTCGCCGGACGTGCCAGATAGGATTGCAAGGATTCGAGCAGCGCCTGGGCTTCGTCACGCGTGAGGTCGATCCAGAACGGATCGCCCGCGCCGTCGTTGAGCCGCGACGGAGAAAACTGCAATTCGACGGCAGAGCCTTTCTTGTACATACGTATTGATGCAGGTGACGATGGGCAAAATCGAGACGCGAATGCTGCCTCGCGAAGCATTCTATCGGCACGCCCGGGTGAAATAAATCGGCGATTCCGGGAGACATTGTGCCGCATGGCGCAACAATGGTGCGCCGCACGAGCGGCTTCCGGGCGACCATACCCGCACTGACTGCACCGGAATGATGCGGACCATATCAGGATCGGTGACAATGGCCGTCACTGCGCACCCCGTGCGCGATACATCGCCATCCGAATCAACTTCATGAAAACCACGCCGCGTGCGCTCGACGCTACCGCACTCGCGATCATGCTGGGCCTGTGCATGATCTGGGGCGGCCAGCAAGTCGCCGTCAAACTGGCAGTGCCCGTCGTGCCGGCCGTCCTGCAGGCAGGTCTGCGCTCCGTCGTCGCGACCGTACTGGTCGGTGCATGGATGCTGTGGCGGCGACAGCGCCTGTTCACCGGCGACGGCACCCTGCCCGCCGGGCTGCTCGCAGGCGGGTTGTTCTCGCTGGAATTTCTCTGCATCTTCGTCGGCCTCACGCACACGAGCGCGTCGCGCATGGCGGTCTTCCTGTATTCGGCGCCATGCTTTACCGCCATCGGCCTGCACTGGAGCGTGCCGAGCGAGCGGCTGCGACCCATGCAATGGCTCGGCATGGCGCTCGCCTTCTTCGGCATCGTGGTGGCATTCTCGGACGGCAGCAGTGCCGATATTGCGAAGACCTGGCCCGGCGATCTGCTCGGGGTTCTCGCCGGAGTGTTCTGGGGAATGACGACGGTCGTCGTGCGCGCCTCGCGCCTGGCCACGGCAGCGGCGTCGAAGACGCTGCTCTATCAACTCGCCGTCTCGGCCGTGTTGTTGTGCCTGTTGGCGCTGGTCACGGGGAACGTGCAGATCGCGCCGATGACGATGACGACCTGGATCAGCCTTGTCTACCAATCCGTAGGGGTCGCGTTCGCCAGCTACCTGATCTGGTTCTGGCTGCTCACCCGCTACAGCGCCGCCCGCCTCGCGTCGTTCTCGTTCCTGAGTCCGCTATTCGGCGTGACGTTCGGCGTGCTGATTCTCGGCGAATCGGTCGGCTGGCGCTTTGGATGCGCCGTCGTACTGGTATTCGTCGGCATCAGCCTTGTGAATCGGCGCCGCTGATCGCGCGTGCGAGATTCACGTATTCGTCGACGGGCACATCTTCGGCGCGACGCGTCAGGTCGAAACCGAGCGCGCCGAAATCGACCCGGTCGCGGTAGCTGTGCAGCGTGTTGCGCAGCATCTTGCGACGCTGGGAAAACGCCTGCGCGACCACGGTCTCGAACACGTCCAGATCGACCTGCGGCAGATCGGCTACGGCGCGCGGAATCATCCGCACCACGGCGGAATCGACTTTCGGCGGCGGATTGAAGGCGTCGGGCGGTACGTCGAGTACCTTGTCCATCCAGTAGCGGTACTGAAGCATGACCGACAGCCGGCTGTAGTTGCTCGATCCGGCCGGGGCAACCATGCGCTCGACCACTTCGTCCTGCAACATGAAATGCTGATCGCGCACGAGCGCGGCGTAGCGCATGAGGTGGAACAGCAGAGGACTGGAGATGTTGTACGGCAGGTTGCCGACGATGCGAAGGGGCGCTTCGTCGCGACGATCTTCCGGCACGAGCGAGCCGAAATCGAAATCGAGGGCATCGCCCGCGTGCACGCTCACGCGCTCTGCGAACTTGCGGGTCAGGCGCGCGACCAGATCCCGGTCGAGTTCGACCACGTGCAGATGGGCGAGCCATTCGGTCAATGGTGTCGTGAGGGCGCCGAGTCCAGGTCCGATTTCGACCATCAGATCGTCGGTGCGTGGCGAGATCGCGCTGACGATGGCGTCGATCACGCCCATGTCGACGAGAAAGTTCTGACCAAAACGTTTGCGCGCCACGTGGCCCTGCTGGACGCCCGTGCGCTTCGATGCGCTACTCATGTGAAATTCCTTATGAACGCGGCGGCACGGCGTGCGGATCGCCGCTCGCGCCTGCGGTCAGTTGTGCGTGTGTGGCGGCGTTCGCTGCCATCGTGGCAGCGGTGCGCAGGGCTTCGAGCAGACTTCCGCTCTCGGCCCGGCCCGTGCCCGCGAGATCGAGCGCCGTGCCATGATCGACCGATGTCCGGATGATCGGCAGACCCAGTGTGATGTTCACGCCGGCGCCGAAGCTCGCGTATTTGAGCACCGGCAACCCCTGATCGTGATACATGGCGAGCACGGCGTCGGCACCTTCGAGATGACGCGGCTGAAACAGCGTATCCGCGGGATACGGTCCGCGGGCGTCGATGCCCGCGGCATTCGCATCGTTCAACGCCGGCGTAATGACGTCGATCTCTTCGCGCCCCAGATAGCCCGACTCGCCTGCATGCGGATTGAGGCCGGTCACGAGAATGCGGGGGCGCGTCACACCGAAGTGGCGCATCAGATCGTGATTGAGGATGACGAGCGTGCGCAGCAGTTCGTCGCGACGGATCGCACCGGGCACCTGTGCGAGGGGCAGATGCGTGGTCGCCAGCGCAACGCGCAGTCCACCGCCGGCGAGCATCATCACCACGCGTGGCGTACCCGTGCGTTCGGCAAGATATTCGGTATGTCCCGTGAAGGCAACGCCGCAGTCGTTGATGGTGCTCTTCTGCAACGGCGCCGTGACGATGGCGTCGTACGTTCCTGCCAGCGCGCCGTCGATGGCGTCGTCGAGCAGCGCGAGTACGTATCGGCCGTTCGCCGCGTCGAGCTGTCCCGCCGTCACCGGTACGGAAAGCGGATGATGCACGACACGCACCCGCCCGCTCGCCAGCAATGTCTGCCATTCGTCGCCCAGGCCCACCGCCTGCGCGCGCGAGGCGAGCAACGATGCGTCGCCAAGTACGGCGAACCGGCATCGGGCCAGCAGGGTATCAGGGGAGGCAGTCGAAAGCGCCGCGGTGGCCGGAGCGGCCAGCGAAGCGGCGAGGCACGTCACAAGTGCCTGCACCGTCAATTCCGGCCCGACGCCCGCCGGTTCACCCGTGGTGATGGCGAGGACGAAGGACCGGTCGGTAGTCATGCCTGAAAGGGGAAGAGAATCGAGAAACGTCTCACGCGGCGCTTACTGCTGCGCGTTGTTCAGACGATAGTCGACGTAAGCGCTGTCGCGCAGTTGTTGCAACCAGTCGCGATACTGCTGTTCGGCCTTGCGCCCGCGCAGTTCCTGCATGGCGAGATTGCGTTCCTGATCGCCGGAGACCTGCGACTCGCGATGGCCCAGTACCTGAATCAGGTGATAGCCATACTCCGAGCGCACCGGGTCGCTGATCTGTCCATCCTTGAGTTCGGACATCGCACGCTCGAACGCGGGCACCGTTTCGCCCGGCGAAATCCAGCCGAGATCGCCGCCCTGCGACGCAGAACCGTCCTTCGAGTTCTCGCGCGCAGCCACCGCAAAGTCGAGCTGACCGGCTTCGATTTTCGACTTGAGATCGAGCAGTTTCTTGCGGGCGGCTTCCTCGGAGACGCCGTCACCCACCGGGATCAGGACGTGACGCGCGTGGATTTGCGGCACCGTCATGCCCTGATCGCCCCCCTGCTTGCGGGTCTCGACCAGCTTGATGACGTGAAAACCGTTGTTGCTGCGAAGCACCTGCGGCACGACGGTGCCCGGTTGCAGCTTCTGAATCTGGTTCAGATAGAGATCGGGAATACGTTCGGGGATACGGAACCCCATGTCACCGCCATTGGCGGCATCGGACGCGTCCGAATACTGCCTGGCCAACGCGGCGAAATCGCCCCCGCTCTTCGCCTTGTCCAGCGCTTCGGCCGCTTTCTTCTGGGCAGCGCTGACCTGATCGGCGCTCGCGCCGTCCGGCAGCTTCACGAGAATTTCGCTCAGACGGTATTCCGTCTCCGCCGGTGCGGCCGTCGCGCCGCGCTGTGCCGCGAGATACGAATTGATTTCCGAATCGCTCACCTGCACCTGGCTGTCGACCTCACGGTCGCGCAGCCGCGCCATGATGATCTGTTCGCGCACTTCCTTGCGGAAGGCATCCCAAGGCACACCCGCCTGCGACAGACGCGCCTTGTACTGAGCGACGCTCAGACGGTTGTCGGCGGCAATGCGCTGCAAGGCCTGCTCGACGTCGGCATCCTTGACGACGATGCCGCTTTCCTTGGCCCGCTGGAGCTGCACCTGCGTGACGATCATCTGTTCGAGCACCTGACGTTGCAACAGGTCGGCGTCGGGCACCGGGCGCTTGGCGAGCGTGAGTTGATGCTTGGCTTCCTCGATACGCGTGTCGAGTTCCTTGCGGGTAATCACGCTGTCGTTGACCACGGCAACGATGGAATCGACCGCACGTGCGGACGACGCGGGCGCGCCTGCCGCGCGGGCGCTGACCGGCGCGGGCTGAGCCACCGCCACCCCGGCGGCGAGACACAGGCTCGCCAGCAGCGAGGCGCGCTTCACAAACATGTCATTCATAGTTGCTGAATCGAGAAGGAATCTGGTTCGTCGGCGGCGGCTGATAGCCCGGCACCCCGACCTTGAAGGCTTCTGTGGCGCTGTTGCCGGACTTGGTCAAGCCCTTCAACTCCAACTGCGCGAAGATGCGCGAAGTCGTCGTCGTGGCGTTGGTCGCGTAGCGCTGGAGCCCCACCCGGAAGGCCCAGCAGTCGGCATCATACTCGAAACCCGCCAGGGCATCGATGAACGTCTTGTCGGTAATGCTGTAGTTCAGACGCCCGACAACGCCGAATCGCGGTGTGATCGGCCATTGACCCGAAAGTTCGATCTGGTTGATCGGCGTCACGTCCAATGCGGTTTGTCCCACCACCGGTTGCGGGTTGCGCAGATAGCGGTAATACAGGTTGAAGACCTTGCGCTCGCCCGGGCGCCACGTCACGCCGACGTCCGACCGGTTGAACTGCGAGGTGCTCGGGCTGTACTGCACGGCCGAACTGAACGTGATGTTGCGGTAGAGCAATGCCGATCCACCCACCAGGAAGTCGGACACGCCGGCGTCTTCCGGCACGCCACCCGGCATCGTCACTCGCGAGGCCTGGATGTTGTAGCGCTGCGCGTACCAGAAACGCCCACGCTCCACGCCGGTATCCGCGTCGATCAGGCGCGAGGTCAGCGCCGCGGTCACGCGGTTCGCGTCCTGAATCCGGTCGACGCCGATGAACGAGTTCTCGCTGAAGATTTCGGCGAGGTTGAAGTCGGCCACCGCGCTATCGAAAATCGGAATCGAACTCTGATTGCGATACGGCGTGTAGACGTAGAACAGACGCGGCTCCAACGTCTGCTTCATCGCCGTGCCGAACAGCGTCAACGGACGCTCGAACGTGAGCCCGGTATCGAGACTGACCGTGGGCACCGTGCGCGTGATCGACGATTGCATGGTCGATCCGTTCGGATATTTGACGTTGTACGACGCCGCATTGAACATGACCTTCGGCACGATGAAATAGCCGGGGGTCAGAATCGGGTAGCTCAACGTCGGTTGCGCGTAAATACGCTCGCCGTTCGGTTGCCCCGTCCACGAGGCGATCTGGAAGCGGTTGTACCGGATCGGCATCGTGAAGTCGAAGCCGTGGAAATCCAGCTTGTTGTACGTTGCGGACAGTTCCGGCACCGACTCGTACTGCGGCACGCTGGGTGCAAGCGTCTGATACTTCAGCACACGCGCCAGGAAGGACCAGTCGCCGTGGCTCCACGTCAGACCGGCTTCGCGGCTGTACACGCGCTGCACGCCGGTCTGGAAATTCGTCCCCGAGCCGAAATCGTCCGGATACGTGTCGTCCGACACCTTCGTGAAGTTCACGTAGGCATTCACGCCGTAACCCAGGGCCTGACTATGCTGGAACGTGAACGTGTAACGCGCGTCGCCCGTGACGCGGTCCTTGGGCAGGTATTCGATATGGAATAAGCCCGCGTACGTCGGTTCCAGATAACGGAAGTCCGCCACGCCCATCACGCCCCGCTTGGTCATGAAGCGCGGCGTAATGGTCAGATCGCGGTTCGGCGCGATGTTGAAATAGTATGGCGTTGCCAGTTCGAAGCCGGTACGGCTCGACTGCGTGAAGGTCGGCGCGAGAAAACCCGAACGGCGCTCGTTCGACGTCGGAAACGACAAATACGGGCTCGCCAGGATCGGCACACCCTGAAAGAACAGAATGCCGTTGTATGCCGTGCCTTCCTGCTGCTCCTGATCGAACTCGAACTCCGAGGCCTTGATGTACCACGCGGGCGTCTTGCCCTCGTCCGAGCACTCGCAGGCGGAATAGGTGCCGCGTTGCAGCGTGACGACGTTGCTCGCCTCGATGTCCGCACGCTCCGACTTCCCGCCGCCGCCCGACACCAGCCGGTAGGTCGGCGTGAGCATGTAGCCGTCGCCCGCGCCTGCATACATGTGCGCTTCGGGGCCGGTGAACAGATTGCCGCCCTGCGACAGACGCGCATTGCCGCGTGCCACCACCTCGTCCGAGTCCTGATCGTACGTGAGGCGATCGCCCTTCACGAACGAGCGATACTTGCGCGCCTCGGCGTCGCCGTCGACGGTCGCGTCGACGTTGGTCCGCCCGGTGAGGCTCATGCCGCGCACGTACATCGGCACATCGTCACCGCTGGCGAGCGGGTTGTCGACGAGCGCGGGCACCGTGCGCAGCACGAGACCGTCGCTCTTGGCAATATCGGGCGGGGGGGCTTCCTGCGCACCGGCGAGCGAACACCACACCCCCGGAAGGGAGAGCAGAAGCGCCAGTGGCTTACGGCGCGTGCGCATCATGCGCCGCAGCGAAAAAACTTCATTCGTATGGACTTGTTTATCCGGCATGTACGCAAACAGCGTGACAATCGTGGCGCCGCTTGCGGGCAGCCAATCCCGCCGGTCCAGACAGCATTGCCGGGACATTCGGGACGGTCGATCGAGGTCGAGAAACAGGGCGTCTGGAAAACATGATCGGGTATTATATGGCAAGACGTTTACCGCCCCCATCATGACTGCACACCCCACCGCATCCGCGAGTGTTTCCGACGCTTCCAGCGCCCTCGCCGACACCACCGAACCCCGCCTGCAAGCCCTCTCGCACTGGCTCTCCAGCGGGGGCGCTCCGTTCTCGCTCGATCTGGCGAACTGGGCACCGGCGTCAAGCGACGCGAGCTTCCGCCGCTACTTCCGCATCGGCAGCCACGATCCGGCGCATCCGAGCCTCATTGTCATGGACGCGCCACCGCCCCAGGAGGACTGCCATCCGTTCGTGCACGTCGCCGGATTGCTCGACGAAGCCGGTCTGCAGGCGCCGAAGGTACTGGCCGCGGACCTGTCGCAGGGTTTTCTGCTCCTCACGGATCTGGGACGCGAGACGTATCTCGACGTGCTGACCGACGACAACGCCCGCCCGCTCATGCGCGCCGCGCTCGACGCACTGATCGTGTGGCAGAAGAGTTCACGCCCGAACGTGCTGCCCGCCTACGACACCGCGCTGCTTCAGCGCGAACTCGATCTGTTCCCCGACTGGTACGTCGACAGGCATCTGAAGGTGGATCTGAGCGAGACACAGCGCGCCACGCTCGAGCGCACGAACCAGTTGCTCATCGAAAGCGCGCTTGCACAGCCCAAAGTGTTCGTGCATCGGGATTACATGCCGCGCAATCTGATGCCTGGCCTGCCGGGCACGCCGGGGCCGGGCATTCTCGACTTTCAGGATGCGGTCTACGGCCCGCTCACTTACGACGTGATCTCGCTCATGCGCGACGCGTTCCTCAGCTGGGACGAAGCGCGCCAGCTCGACTGGCTCGCGTATTACTGGGAGCGGGCGCGCAAAGCCGGTCTGCCGGTCGATGCCGACTTTGGCGAGTTCTACCGCCAGGCCGAGTGGATGGGGCTGCAACGCCACCTCAAGGTGCTCGGCATCTTCGCGCGAATCAACTATCGCGACGGCAAGCCGCGCTACCTCGCGGATACGCCGCGCTTTATCGAATATGCGCGCAAGGTCGCGGACCGTTATGCCCCGCTGCGTCCCCTGGCCAAACTGCTCGACGAACTGACCGGCCAGCAGGTCGATGTCGGTTACACCTTCTGAGGCCGGCGGATGAAGGCGATGATCTTCGCTGCCGGACGCGGCGAACGCATGCGTCCGCTCACGGACACGACCCCGAAGCCGCTGCTGTGCGTTGGCGGCAAGCCGCTCGTCGTCTGGCAGATCGAAGCGCTGGCCCGAGCGGGCTTTACGGATATCGTCGTCAATCACGCCTGGCTTGGCGCACAGATAGAAGCCACGCTCGGCGACGGCCGCGCATTCGGTGTGCGTCTGGCCTATTCGGCCGAGGCCGAAGCGCTTGAGACCGCTGGCGGCATCGCGAAGGCGCGAGCGCTGCTCGAAGGCAACGGGAACGTGTTTCTGGCGGTGTCCGGCGATATTTTCACCACGTTCGATTACGCATCGCTGGGTGCGCAGGCCACGCGTCTTGCCGCCCTGACCGAGCCCGGCATGCATCTGGTGATGGTCCCCAATCCAGGGTTTCATCCGAAAGGCGACTTCGCGCTCGACGCGTCGGGCCGCCTGTATGCGCGCGACACCGCGCCTTCAACGGCCGAGCCGCTCACGTTCGGCAACATCGCGCTGTACGACCTGCGTCTGTTCGACGGGATTGCGCCCGGCACGCGCATGGCGCTCACTCCGCTATATCAGCGCTCGGTGGCGGCCGGACGGGCCAGCGGCGAGCGTTTCGACGGCGTTTGGGAGAACATCGGCACGCCAGCGCAACTCGCCGCCCTGGACACCGGGTTGCGCGCCCGGCACGACCTCGTCCCCGGCAGTAGAATCGCCTGAAAGCGCGTGAATGCGTCCGAGCGTGTTCGAAGCGCACCAACTCATCCCCGACAATGGAGCCCGCGATGTCTGATTCCCCGTACCGTGCCCGCCGCGAGCGCGTCATCGAACAGATGCGCAAGGCCGGTGGCGGCGTCGCCATTCTGCCGACGGCGCCGGAAGTGCCGCGCAACCGCGACAGCGACTATCCGTATCGCCATGACAGCTATTTCTATTACCTGTCCGGCTTCACGGAGCCTGAAGCCGTCGTCGTGCTCGACAGCCGTACGGGCCAGTCGATCCTGTTTTGCCGCGCGAAGAACGAAGAACGGGAAATCTGGGACGGCTTCCGTTATGGTCCGGAAGCCGCACGCGAGACGTTCGGCTTCGACGCCGCCCACGCCATCGACGAGATCGACACGCGTTTGTCGCAGTTGCTGGCCGACGCGCCCGCCCTGTTCTATGCGCTCGGCGCGTCCGCCCAGCAGGACCGCCAGGTACGCCACTGGCTGAGCGCCGTGCGTGCGCAGAGCCGCACCGGCGTATGCGCGCCGTCGGCCGCGCACGATATCCGCGCGATTCTCGACGAGATGCGTCTCGTCAAGGACAGCACCGAACTGGACATCATGGCCCGTGCCGGCAAGATTTCCGCCGACGCTCATGTGCGCGCAATGAAGGCCGCGCGTGTCGGGCTGCGTGAATACCACCTCGAAGCCGAACTGCTGTACGAATTTCGCCGCAATGGGTCGCAGTTCCCCGCGTACGGCTCGATTGTCGCCACCGGTGCGAACGCGACCGTGCTCCACTACCGCGCGGGCGACGCCGAATTGCGCGACGGCGATCTCGTGCTGATCGACGCCGCCTGCGAACTCGACGGCTACGCTTCCGATATCACCCGCACGTTCCCGGCCAACGGCAAGTTCACGCCCGCGCAACGCGAGCTTTACGACATCGTGCTGGCCTCGCAACAGGCGGCCATCGATGCCACGCGCGCCGGTGTCCGCTTCGACGCCCCGCACGACGCGGCCGTGCGCGTCCTGGCGCAAGGCATGCTCGACACCGGCCTGCTCAAGCGCGACGCGGTGGGCGGCCTCGACGACGTCATCGCCAACAAGTCGTTCAGCCGCTTCTACATGCATCGCACGGGCCACTGGATCGGCATGGACGTGCACGACTGCGGCGAGTACCGGGAAAATGGTCCGAACGGCGAGCGCCCATGGCGCACGCTGGCTGCGAACATGGTCACGACCATCGAGCCCGGCATCTACGTGCGCCCGGCACCGGACATCGACGAGCGCTACTGGAACATCGGTATCCGCATCGAAGACGACGCGGTGGTGACGGCGCACGGCTGTACGCTGCTCACGCGCGGCGTGCCGGTCGACGCCGACGAGATCGAAGCGCTCATGCGCGGTTGAGCTCGAGCGCAGCCACTAGCGAACGAGAGACAGACAAGTGACGGATGAGCGGCCGATGACGAACGCGCAGACTACCGAACCGCTCGGCCGGCGTGCAGCGGCCCCGTGCCTCGCCGGGCGCTTCGACGTCGCGATCGTCGGTGCGGGCCCCGTGGGTACGACCCTTGCGCTGCTGTTGACGCAGCGTGCCCCGCAGTTGCGCATTGCGCTGGTGGACGGGCGCGCGCCACAGGCCGGTTACGACGATCCGCGAACGCTCGCACTCTCGCACGGCAGTCATGAAATTCTCTCGCGCGCCGGCGCGTGGCCGCACGATCGCAACGCGCTGCCGAGCACGCCGATCCGGCACATCCATGTGTCGCAGGCGCAGCGCTTCGGCAGCACCGAAATCGACTATCGCGAGCAGCAGGTGCCCGCGCTCGGCTACGTCGTGCGATACGGTGCGCTCATGCGCGCGCTCGACGCGGCAACCGCGCACTTGCCCGTTCGCTTCGAACATGCGCCCGAGGCCGCCCGCACGACCGCTGTAGCACCGGCGGCACCGACGAGCCGCACAGCGCCCCCCGTTCCCGCGACAACCTCGAACATGCTCGACGACGGCACGCCGGGCCTGCATCACTTCCGTGCGTACCGCGCCATTGCCCTGCGTCAGGACGCGCAGCAAGTCACGATCACGCTCGGCACGTCGGGCGGCGACCACGCCCATACCCTGCACGCGACCCTGGCGGTGAATGCCGAAGGCGGTCTGTTCGAGGGCCAGACGGCGCGACCGCGTGCGCGCGATTACGGCCAGACGGCGCTCGTCGGGTTCGTGACGTGCGAACGTCCCCGTATCGGCTGGGCCTGGGAGCGCTTCACGCCCGATGGTCCGCTGGCCCTCCTGCCGCAGGAAAACGGCTACGCGCTGGTGTGGTGCTGCGCACACGCCGAGGCCAGACGCCGCCGCGAGCTGGACGACGCCGCGTTTCTGGCCGAACTGCACACGGCGTTCGGCGACAGAATGGGCCGATTCACATCGATTGCCGGCCGTGCGGGATTCCCGCTGGGACTCAATGCGCTCGGCCATGTGGTGGACGGGCGCGTCGCGGCCATCGGCAACGCGGCCCAGACGCTCCATCCGGTCGCCGGTCAGGGCCTGAATCTGGGTCTGCGCGACGCTTTCGATCTTGCCGACAGCCTCGTGCGGGACGCCCGCAACGCCACGACGCATCGGGGCGTGCCCGGTCCCGCCGCGCTCAGGACGTTCGCGCGGCGCCGCCGCGCCGATCGGGGGCTCACGATCCGCATCACCGATCTGCTGCCGCGCGTCTTCGGCATCGACGCCTCCCCCGTGGCACTCGTGCGCGGGCTGGCGCTCGCCGGTCTGGACCTCGTCCCGCCCCTCAAGACGGCCTTCGCGCGTCAGATGATGTTCGGCCATCGCGGCTGATGCCGAGGCATTTCCGGCGGGGCCGCCGGGAAGATTGCACAATTTTTAGGCGACAAGGGCGGGTTTTCGCCGTAAAATAGCGATCTTTTTCCCGGCTTTTCCCTTCATCGTGCGTATCGGTCCTCACGAACTCCGCAATAACCTGTTCGTCGCCCCCATGGCGGGGGTGACGGATCGGCCGTTCCGCCAGTTGTGCAAACGACTGGGCGCGGGCTATGCCGTCTCGGAGATGGTGGCCTCCAACGCTCAATTGTGGAAGAGCGAGAAGACGATGCGCCGCGCGAACCACGCGGGCGAAGTCGCCCCGATCTCCGTGCAGATCGCGGGGGCCGACCCGGTCATGATGGCCGAGGCAGCCCGCTACAACGTCGAGCGCGGCGCCCAGATCATCGACATCAACATGGGTTGCCCGGCCAAGAAGGTTTGCAACGTGGCAGCCGGCTCCGCCCTGTTGCAAAACGAGCCGCTGGTCGCGCGTATCGTTTCCGCTGTCGTGGGCGCCGTGGGCGACGTGGTGCCGGTCACGCTCAAGATTCGCACCGGCTGGGACCGCGAGCACAAGAACGCGCTCACCGTCGCGCGCATCGCCGAAGACTGCGGCATCAGCATGCTGACGGTGCATGGTCGCACGCGCGCCGATCTCTATCACGGTGACGCCGAGTACGAGACCATCGCGGCCGTGAAGGCGGCCGCGCGTATTCCGGTCGTGGCCAATGGCGACATCACGTCGGCGCAAAAGGCGAAACACGTGCTCGAAGTCACCGGCGCGGACGCCATCATGATCGGCCGGGCGGCACAGGGACGTCCCTGGCTGTTCCGCGACATCGAACTTTTTCTCGCGACGGGCGAAATCGCGCTGCCGCCGCGCGTCGACGAAATCCAGCAGATCATGAACGAACACCTCGAGGACCATTACGAGTTCTACGGGGAGTACACCGGTGTACGTACCGCACGCAAGCACATCGCGTGGTACTCGCGTGGCCTGCCGGGGGCAGCCACGTTTCGCCAGCGTATGAACACGCTCGACACCACGCAGGAACAGTTGGCCGCCGTCAACGAGTTTTTCGAACAGCAGAAGGTGCACTCGGACCGCCTCTGCTATGAACAAGAATCTCCGAGGGAGCTATTAGCCGCATGAGCAAAGCAAACATAGAACAATCTGTGCGCGACAGTCTGGACATGTATTTCCGCGATCTGGACGGCGCACGGCCACACGATGTCTACGACATGGTCGTCTCCGTCGTCGAAAAACCCCTGCTCGAGTTCGTGCTCGGCAAGGCCGACGGCAACCAGTCGCTCGCCGCGGAGTATCTGGGGATCAACCGCAACACGCTGCGCAAGAAGTTGCAGCAGCACGGTCTGCTGTAACGGCAGCGCCACCCGGGCTGTCGGCCCGGGCAATCCCGTCGATCCGCGTTCACCCGCCCGTTTTTGCCGCTTTATTTTGCCGCTTTACTATCGTCCGTCATGATCAAGCAAGCTCTCATCTCCGTCTCCGACAAGACCGGCATCGTCGACTTCGCCAAGTCGCTCGCGGCCCAAGGTGTGTCGATTCTCTCCACCGGCGGCACCGCCAAACTGCTGGCCGACGCCGGTCTGAAAGTGACCGAAGTGGCCGACTACACCGGTTTCCCGGAAATGCTCGACGGGCGCGTGAAGACGTTGCACCCGAAGGTCCACGGCGGCATTCTGGCGCGTCGCGATCTGCCCGAGCACATGGCGGCTCTCGACCAGCACGGCATTCCGACGATCGACCTGCTCGTCGTGAACCTGTATCCGTTCGTGCAGACGGTTGCGAAGGACGACTGCTCGCTCGACGACGCCATCGAGAACATCGACATCGGCGGCCCGACCATGCTGCGCTCGGCGGCCAAGAACCATCGTGACGTCACGGTCATCGTCGATCCGGCCGACTACGCCGTGGTGCTCGATGAAATGAAGGCGAACGGCAACACCGTCGGCTACGCCACGAACTTCCGTCTGGCGACCAAGGTCTTCGCCCACACGGCCCAGTACGACGGCGCGATCACGAACTATCTGACGAGTCTGGGCGAGTCGCTGCGTCACAGCGAGCGCTCGGCCTACCCGGCAACGCTGAACCTCGCCTACACCAAGGTGCAGGACATGCGTTACGGCGAGAACCCGCACCAGAGCGCCGCGTTCTACCGCGACATCTCGACGCCGGACGGCTCGCTGGCGAACTATCGTCAGTTGCAGGGCAAGGAACTGTCGTACAACAACATTGCCGACGCCGACGCCGCGTGGGAGTGCGTGAAGACGTTCGAAGCCCCCGCCTGCGTCATCATCAAGCACGCGAACCCGTGCGGCGTGGCCGTGGCCGCATCGCCGGCCGACGCCTACGCCAAGGCCTTCCAGACCGATCCGACGTCGGCCTTCGGCGGCATCATCGCGTTCAATCGCGAAGTCGACGAAGCCGCGGCGCAAGCCGTCGCCAAGCAGTTCGTGGAAGTGCTGCTCGCCCCGTCGTTCACCGACGCGGCCAGGCAGGTCTTCGCCGCCAAGCAGAATGTGCGTCTGCTGGAAGTACCGGTGGGCAACGGCGTGAACCAGTACGACTTCAAGCGCGTCGGCGGTGGTCTGCTCGTGCAGTCGCCGGACGCGAAAAACGTTGCGCCGCATGAACTGCGCGTGGTCACGAAGCGTCACCCCACGCCGAAGGAAATGGAAGATCTGCTGTTCGCATGGCGCGTGGCGAAGTACGTCAAGTCGAACGCCATCGTGTTCTGTGCCGGCGGCATGACGCTGGGCGTGGGCGCCGGTCAGATGAGCCGCGTGGATTCGGCCCGCATCGCGAGCATCAAGGCGCAGAACGCCGGCTTGTCGCTCAACGGTTCGGCCGTGGCGTCAGACGCCTTCTTCCCGTTCCGTGACGGCCTCGACGTGGTCGTGGACGCCGGTGCCACGTGCGTGATTCACCCGGGCGGTTCGATGCGCGACGACGAAGTCATCGCGGCAGCGGACGAGCGCAATGTCGCCATGCTGATGACCGGCACGCGTCACTTCCGTCACTAAGCCCCGCAGGTATTCAGCACGCGGGTCCCGCATCGGGCTCGCGCCCGGCATCGCAACTGGCGCCGGGCGCGTCCGACACTTCCTGCGGCGCCATTCCCCCCGGGCCGGCGCCGCATGGCGAGGCGGTGACGGCTCCGCCTCTGAAGCCTCGTCGGCAAACGATTCAGAAGTAGTGCGCCAGCCCCACCGCGACGCCAAGCTGATTGCTGCCCGGCACGACGCTCATGCCGTAGCCGGTCACGCCCAGATTCGAGCCGTTCTGGTTGCGCGAGAAGCCGACTTCCGCAAACAGCTGCGTGCGCTTGGACAGCAGATATGCCGCGTTCGCGGCGAGCAGGTACGGATGCTGATTCGCCGAGGTGATGTTGTTGTAGTAAATCGCGCCCGACAGAATCACTTCCGTCACCGGCCGGTATTGCACCCCCGCGAAGTACAGCTCATTGCGCCCGGCGACACCGGGCACGTTGCTCAGATACCACTGGTAGCCAACGTACGGTTTCCAGTTGCCGATGGCGTAGCTCGCGCCCGCGGCCACACGCTGTGTTGTCGTCCCCTGCGTGGCAACTGACGTGCCCTGCTGCTGATCGTACGTCAGCGAGACGTTGACCGGCCCGTTGGCGTAGCCCACCGACACGCCGTATTCCTTGCCCACGCGCCATTCGCCCGGCACCTGCGCGCCGTTGGCGATGCTCGCATCGTAGCCCGTCGAGAACAGACCCGCGATCTTCACGCCGTTGAAGTTGCCCGAATACTTGATCGCGTTGTCGGCCTTGCCGACGAACTGCGCATCGAGCGCCGGCAGCGAGTAGCTGTAGTAGCTGAGCGGATCGAGTTCGAGGAAAGCGTCGTAGATCAGATTCTTCTGACGACCGAGGGTCAGCGCACCCCACTCGTTCTGCAAGCCGACGTAGGCCTGACGACCGAACATCCGCCCCCCTTGCTGCAACAGTCCGGTGTTGAGGTTGAACCCCGCTTCGAGTTGCATGATGGCCTTGAGACCGCCACCGAGGTCTTCCGAGCCCTTGAAGCCGAAGCGATTCGGCGCCTGCGAACCATTGCTCGCGCGCAGTACCGACGCCTTGCTGCCGTTCGCGTTCACGCTCGCGTTGCTGAGGTACTCCAGGCTGTTATCCAGAATCCCGTAGATCTGCAACCCGTCGGCCCTGGCGCCGCCCGCGGCCAGCGACAACGCCATCGCCATCCAAACCTTGCGCTTCCTGAGTTTCATGACATTCCCTTATTTATATTGGATTACGAATTACCTTACCGTCATGCACTGCGAGACGACCGCGCCTTGCGTCTCATAGGGACGCTTCGGCACGAACTGGGGGGAAGTGACGCTTTCAGGCCGCGCATATCCGTTGTGGCGGATCTACGTGGCGCGTGGCGCGATTCGACGATAGCGCCGGGACGTCGATACCGTTTCTCAGCGCCGTTATCTCGGCGAGGATGGCCAGCGCGATCTCCGGTGGCGTGCGAGCGCCAAGCGGCAAGCCCACGGGACCGCGCAGCCGCGCGATCTGCGCAGCGCTCAGATCGAACATCGCCAGCCGTTCGCGTCGCGACGCCTGATTGCGGTGCGAGCCGATGGCGCCCACATAGAAGGCATCGGACTTGAGTGCTTCGAGCAACGCCATGTCGTCGAGCTTGGGATCGTGCGTCAGCGCCACGATGGCCGTGTTGCCGTCGGGCCGCAGCCGCACGATGAGATCGTCGGGCATCTCCGCCGTGCGTGTGACGTGCGGCGTCCGGGTTGCCTCGGGCGTCACGTCATGGATGCCGCGCGGATCGCAGATGACGATCTGATACCCCAGCGGCACCGCCATGTTCACGAGGTGGCCGGTGAGCTGGCCATCGCCGATCACGACGATTCGCCAGCGCGGCCCGAACGGCACGCGCAGACGCGCCGGCGTGTAGGCGAATGCCATGGGTCGCGCCGCACTGCGCACGCACGCCTGTCCCGTGAGCAGATCGAGTTCGCGCACGCCAAGGCGTCCGGCAGCGATGGCCTCGCGCATGGCGTCGAGTTCACTGCGCGGCGTCACCTGCTCGATGACGAGTTCGAGCGTTCCCCCGCAGGGCAGGCCGAAGCGATGCGCCTCGTCGGCACTCAGGCCGTACGTCTGCACATGCGGTCGCAGGCCGGGACAAAAACCGCCGGCCACCTTCGCGAGCAAATCGTCCTCGATGCATCCGCCGGACACCGACCCGGCCACCCGGCCACGCGTGGTCAGCGCCATGAGCGCACCGACCGGGCGCGGCGCCGAGCCCCACGTGCGGGCGACGGTCGCGAGCAACACGTCGTCGCCCTGAGCCTGCCAGCGCGCAACAGCGTCGAGCACCTCGGCGTCGAGCCCGTCCATTACACGCGCCCCTTTTCCAGCCGTTGCGCGGCGGCCAACGCACGTGCTTCGGCCACCGTCTGCGGCAGCGGCATCGAGCGCGGGCGCACGCCCGTTGCCCGGCGGATCGCCTGCGCCACGGCCGGCGCCATCGGCGGCAACGACACCTCGCCGCAGCCCTGCGGCGGCCGGTCGCTCGGCAAGATGACCGTCTCGATCCGGGGCATTTCGGCAAGATACAGCAGCGGGTAATCACCGAAGTTGCTTTGCTCGACGCTACCGTTCGCGAACGTGATCTGACTCTTGAACGTGTTCGTCAATGCGAAGCCGATGCCGCCTTCGATGTTCGCCCGGATGAGGTTCGGGTTGATCGAGCGGCCGCAGTCGACGCCGCACACCACGCGCTCGATCCTGAAGCGCTCACGCTCGACACGCAGTTCCACGGCGACGGCAACGTACGTCGAGAACGCGGCCCCGCGCCCGGTGTAGGTGCAGTAGCCAAAGCCGCGATGAACGCCCGGCTTCGCCTTCGCCTGCCAGCCCGCCGCGCCCACCGTCGTCTCGATCACGCGTGTGGCAAGCGGGTCGTGCCGGAGCAGGCGCTTGCGATACTCGATGGGGTCGATGCCCGCCGCATCCGCCATCTCGTCGATGAAGCTCTCCAGGAAGAACACGCTGGAGGTCGAACCGACCGAGCGCATGAAGCTCACCGGAATGTTGGGCTGCGGTACGTCGATACCTTCGACGAGCAGGTTCGGCACGGCGTAGGCAAGGTCGTAGAGGCCGTCGAGCATGGTCTCGTCGTAGCCCGCCTTCTCGTAATGATCCTTCTTGATGACGTTGTACATCGACTGCCCGGCCACGCGCAGGTGCATCGCCGTGGGCAAACCGTCGTTGCCGAGCACCGCCTGGAAGCGGCCGGAGGCGCACGGGCGATAAAAGCCGTGGCGAATGTCGTCTTCGCGCGAACGGATCACCTTGACGGGGCGCCCTACCGCAGCCGATGCCACCGCCGCGTGAATGACGAAATCGGGCACGTACTTGCGTCCGAAGCTCCCGCCGAGGAACGTGGTGTGGACGATGACCTTTTCCGGCGGCAATTTGAAGATGCCTCCGAGTGCCCAACGCACTTTGTCCTGCCCCTGGATTGGCCCCCAGACTTCGATTTCGCCTTTGTCTTTTCGCACGTGCGCGGTGGCGTTGACCGGCTCCATCGTCGCGTGGACGATGTACGGCGAGTGATACTTGCCCGTCACGACCTCGCCGCCGGCGGCGATCAGCCCCTTTGCGTCGCCGATGTTCGTGGCGACCCCGCCCTTCGCGCTTGTCAGGGCTTCGCGGCGCTGCGCGAGAATCGTCGTGCTGTCGGCGGCCGGCCCGGCTTTCCATTCGACGTCCAGCGCATCGCAGGCTTTCTTCGCGCGCCAGTAATCGTCTGCCACGACGATGACGGCATCTTTCGCAAGCACCACGTCGTGCACGCCGTTGCGCGCTTTGATCGCGTCGCGATTGCGCACGGACAGCGGCGTGCCGCCCGACGTCGGCGCCATGCGGATCGCGCCGATCAGCATGTCCGGCACCTTCACGTCGATACCGAACACCGCCGAGCCGTCGACCTTCGACGGCGTGTCCAGACGCGCCACCGACTTGCCGATCAACCCGTGCGCGGCGTCGTTCTTCAGGCGGGGATGCGCATTGAGCGGGAGCTTCGCCGCCTCCGCCACCAACTCGCCGTAGCCCAGCGAGCGGCCCGATTGCGGATGCATCACACGGCCGTCGCGCGTCACGCAGTTGGTCGTGCGAACGCCGAACCGGCGAGCGGCCACGGCAACGAGCGCTTCGCGCGCCTGCGCCCCGGCGATGCGCAGACGCTCGTAGAAGAGCGTTGCCGACATCGATGCGCCGACGAACTGCTGCAAGGCTTCGTTGGCGGCGGCGGTCCGGTAGGCGTCGCGCGCCGTCACGAACTCCACGCGCACGCGTCGCCAGTCGGCGTCCAGTTCGTCGGCCAGCACCTGGGGCAAGCCCGTGTACACGCCCTGTCCAACTTCGCACTGCGACAGGCCGAGCACCGTGGTGCCGTCGGCGTCGATGCGAATCCAGTCATTGATTTCGACGAGATTGTCACCGGCGGCATGCGCGTGCGGACTGGCGAGCCACGAGGCCGAAAGCGGGATCATCAGGCTGCCTGCGGCCAGCGACATCCCCTTGATCCATCGGCGGCGCGACGGTGAGGCAGGCACGGCACGCGACACGTGCGTGGCGTGAGCCTCGGGGCGGGCGGCGGCCGGGGCGGCCGGAGCGTCCGGAGCGTCCGGCATGGGCGCCGTCGTCACTTCAGCGTTTTGCTGCGTCATGGATCGCCTCGCGGATACGGTGATAAGTGGCGCAACGGCAGAGATTCGTCATCGCCTCGTCGATCTGCGCATCGGTGGGGTGCGGATACTTGTCGAGCAGCGCGGCGGCGGCCATCACCATGCCGGACTGGCAGTACCCGCACTGGGGCACGTCCTTGGCGATCCACGCCTGCTGAATCGGATGCGAGCGCGCGGGCGAGAGCGCCTCGATGGTCGTGATGCGTTTTCCAGCGACGGCGGAGACCGGCATCACGCACGTGCGCGTGGCCACACCGTCGATATGCACCGTGCAGGCGCCGCATGCGCCGATGCCGCAACCGTATTTGGTGCCGGTCAGTCCCGCAGCGTCGCGAATGACCCAGAGCAAAGGCGTGTCGTCATCGCCGTCGAAGACGAAAGGCCGCCCGTTGAGTTGGAATTCCATTGACTCTCCCGTTGTGTCTGCCCGCTGCCGCGATGCGCCCCGGGAGGCACCGGCAGACGGCGAGTGAATTCTCACAACGAGGAAATTGCCGGACAACGGCCGGGCGGCCCGAAAGGGTTGCCGTTCGTCCAGAGACGGGAAAACCCTCAGAGGCTTGTGGTGCGGGGCATTCGAGACAGGGAGATGATGCAGGCACGCGCAGGCGCGGCCACCGGAATTCGGGCGGCGCGGTCTTGGCGGTGGTTATCGGTTGCCGCTTAGTTCGCGAGTTCGCAGCTTTTCAGATATTCGCGCGGCGGCAGGCCGTAGCAACGTCGAAACGCGCGGGTGAAGGCTTTCTCGGAGGCGTAGCCCACGGCATCGGCGACATCGCCGATGCGCGCCCCCGCCCCGGCCAGCCGCTCGGCGGCAAGGTACATGCGATGCGCGGTGAGATACGTCATCGGCGACTCGCCGACGAGGTCGCGAAAACGCAGGCAGAACTTGGAGCGCGACATCCCCGCAATGGCGGCGAGTTGTTCCACGGACCACGGGCGTTGCGGCGTTTCGTGCATGGAGGCGATGGCGCGTCCGAGTTGCGGATCGGTCATGCCGCGCAGCCAGTGCGTGCTCGTCGCGCCGTTCTTGCCCAGATGTGCGCGCAGAATCTGTACGAAGAGCACGTCGGCCAGACGCGCCACGGCTACGCGCCATCCCGCGCCCCGCTGCATCGATTCCTCGATGAAGCCCGCGATGGTCGTTGTAAGCAGCGCAGGCACGGCAGGATCGCCCGCACGAATGTGAATCAGCGGCGGCAGCGATGCCAGCAACGGATTGCGCACCCGGTCGCGAAACATAACGACACCGGTGTAAAGATCGCTCACCGGACCGTCGCCACCGGCACGAAACGCGAGCGGTGTGTCGAGCCGCGGCTCGATCCCCTGCGCGGACATCAGGGCCTCGAAGACGATGGGCGGCTCGTCGAGCGACGAACACATCACATGCTCATGTCCGTGCGGCAACAACACGCAATCGCCCGGTTCGACGAGCACCGGCGCCATTCCCGCCACGACGAGATAGAACGGCTCGCCCATCGCCGTGCGAAACGGCGCACCGTCGAGCGCCGGTTTGCGCAGCGACCACGGGGCGCCGAAGGTGAATCGTCCGGTGACGACAGCATCCGCGCGCAAGTCGCCAAGCACGTCGCTCAGCGGATCCATCACGCCCCGCTTCGCGCAATACGGCCAGCAGATTGTTTCATGGATGAAACCTTGATTTACTTATGGGTAAATCGAAGTATGCCGGTTTACCGAGCGGAAAAGTATTGGGATTGTCCTGAAGGGAACGGTGGGAAGGGAGTGCGACGGTCGCGGCCACTGTGACCATTGCAGCCGCGCGCGTCGCGCGCGGCTATCGGCGACGCACCAGTGCCGTCAGAAAAACGTCTGCGCAACCGCTCGCGGCCTGCAACTCGCAGACCTCGCCGCCTTCGATGCGAAGCGCGTGGTTCGCCGGTACGGTGAGCGTCTGCCCGTCGCGCGAGGTCACACGCACCTCGCCCTGCGCGGTATAGAGGAACGCCACGGCGCCGGCGGCGGCCGGCAACTCCCACGTCAGCGCTTCGCGTTCGAGACGATGCTGCGTCAAGGTATGTTGCCAGCCGGTGCGGCGCGTCATGACATTGAAGTCGTCGATCGGCACATCGGCCACGTCGAGCGCCGGGGTACTGCTCACCGCCAGTTCGCCACCGAAGGCGTAAGGCGGCGTGCGCGTGGTGAGGGTGACGTCCGGGCGGCCTTCGACGTTCAACGTCAGCGAGCCCCCCCGCACGATGGCCAGCGACCGGTCGATCCCGGTAAATACCGAGAACGGCCCCGGCGCGGCGACGGTGGCCGTGCTGATGCGCCAGTCGAAGCCCTCCTGCCCGGGACGCCGTGCCACGGCGAGTTCCGTCGTGACACCCTGGCCGTTCTTCCACGGCATCTTCAGAAAGTCGGCCGGGCCGAGAACCGTAAGTTTCATTGGCGAACTTCACCGTGACCGAACACGACGTACTTCAGACTCGTCAGCCCTTCGAGACCGACCGGACCGCGGGCGTGGAGCTTGTCGTTCGAGATACCGATCTCGGCCCCGAGACCGAACTCGAAACCGTCGGCAAAACGCGTGCTCGCGTTGATCATCACACTGGCCGAATCGACTTCGCGCAGGAACTGCATGGCGTCGGTGTAGTTCTCGGTCACGATCGCGTCGGTGTGATGCGAGCCATAGCGATTGATGTGGGCGATGGCCGCGGCCATGCCGTCGACGATTTTGATGGCGAGCACCGGTGCCAGATATTCCGTCGACCAGTCGTCTTCGGTCGCCGCGATGGCACCGCTCACGCCCGCTTGCTCCAGCGCAGCAAGCGTGCGCGCGCAGCCGCGCAGTTCGACCTGTTTGCTCTGGAACATGCGCGCGATGGCGGGCAGCTGATCGATGGCCTTCTGGTCGACGAGCAGCGTCTCCATCGTGTTGCAGGTGCCGTAGCGGTGCGTCTTGGCGTTCTCGCAGATCGCCAGCGCCTTCGCGGGATCGGCGCGGCCGTCGACATACACGTGGCAGATGCCGTCGAGGTGCTTGATCATCGGCACGCGGGCGTCCTGCATCAGGCGCGCGATCAGACTCTTGCCACCGCGCGGCACGATCACGTCGACATACTCCGTCATGGTGATGAGTTCACCGACCGCCGCGCGATCCGGCGTGCTCACGACCTGCACGGCGTCGCCAGGCAGGCCGGTGGCGGCGAGCGCCTCGGCGATGAGCGCCGCCAGCGCCGTATTACTTTCGATGGCTTCCGAGCCGCCACGCAGAATGGTGGCGTTGCCCGACTTCAGGCAGAGCGCCGCCGCGTCGATGGTCACGTTGGGACGCGATTCGTAAATGATGCCGATGACGCCCAGCGGCACACGCATCTGGCCGACCTGAATGCCGCTCGGCTGCACCCGCACATTGCCGATTTCGCCGATGGGATCGGACAGCCCGGCGATCTGACGCAGCCCTTCGATCATCGTGCGCAGCGCTTTGTCCGACAGCGTGAGGCGGTCGATGAACGCGGCGTCCTGACCGTTGGCACGGGCACGTTCGAGGTCGCGGCGGTTCACCTCCTGCAAACGGCCGCCCTCGCGCTCGATGGCATGAGCGATGGCGAGCAGGGCGCGGTTCTTCGCTGCGGTGTCCGCACGCGCCATCGCGCGCGATGCGTCGCGGGCGCGCTGGCCCAGCGATTGCATATAGGCTTTGATATCCATATCGTCGGCTTCAATGTTGGCGGTTCTGCCGCCTGTACGTTCTGTTGACTGTCGAGACGAGCGGGATCGAAAAAATCGGACGGCACCGTCGCTCATGTCACCGGCCGTGCGCAAGATTGTCCGTCAATTGCCCGGACTTTGCTGGCCCGTCTCCCGCGGTCCGGGATCGATGCGTGGGTGACGGCCGATGCTCGGGGATGTCGGGCGCGATCTACGCGTGCGCCGGGCGGGCCGCACGAGCGGAGCGCGCCATCGGCGGTCGCTCGCCGGCGAGCAGCAGGCCGAGTTGCAGCATGCCGTCCCACGGATCGCCGGGCAGTCCGTCGGCGCGCAGCCCTTTGACTTGCCGGTCCAGACGCGCCGCCAGTTGCAGCGCCTGTGCGAGCATCGGCGCGGTGACACGGTTCGCCGCCTGTTCCATCAGCCGCTCGCGCGGCCCCCAGACGCGATATTCGCGCAGCAGCATCGCGAGCGGTTTGCCCGAAGCCATGCCACGCGTGATCTTGGCAAGTGTACGCACCTCTTCGGTGAGCGCCCACAATACGAGCGGGGCCGCTTCGCCCTCGCCGCGCAGCCCGTCGAGCATGCGCACCAGACGCGCCACATCGCCCGCGAGCACGGCTTCGCTGAGCTTGAAGACGTCGTAGCGTGCAACGTTCAGCACGGCGTCCTGCACCTGCTCGAACGTCAGCACCCCGGACGGATACAGCAGCCCCAACTTCTGAATTTCCTGATGCGCGGCGAGCAAATTGCCTTCGACGCGATCGGCAATGAACTGCAGCACGCGCCGACCCGGCTCACCGGCTTCGACACGCTGGCCTTGTGCGCCGAGGCGCTGCGCGATCCAGTCCGGCAGGCGCGCACGATCGACGGGATCGACCTTGACCGTAACACCGGCGCGCTCGAGCGACGTGAACCAGTCGGATTTGCTCGCCGCGGCGTCGAGCCGGGGGAGCGTGACGATGGTCAGCACATCGCTGTTGGCGGCCTCGGCATGCGCCTTGAGCGCCGCGCCACCGTCCTTGCCCGGCTTGCCGCCGGGAATACGCAACTCGATGAGCTTACGGTCACCGAAGAGCGACATCGACTGTCCGGCATTGGCCAGCGCTCCCCAATCGAAGCTCCGCTCCACGCTCAGCACGTCGCGCTCGGTGTACCCGCCGGCACGCGCTGCCGCACGCACGCGATCCACCGCCTCCTGCACGAGCAGGCTCTCGTCGCCATGAATCGTGTAGATCGGCGAGAGCGTCTTGGCAAGGTGCGCGTCGAGCGCGTCGGGCCGCAATTGCATGGTGACTGTCGCAGGCGTTGTGTGACGGTTCGAAACTTACTCTTCGTGCTTGGCTTCCGGCATGGATTTCACAGCTTCCATGCGGCGGATGATCTGATCGACGGCATCTTTCTGCATGTCGCGATTGAGCAGCGCGGCTTCCGTATCGCGTGCGGTCGTCTCGTTATCGCTGTACGGCAGATTGCGCACCAGACGGATGGTCGTGAGCGGAATCAGCGGCCTGCCATCCGGCGTGACGAGCTGGAAGGTGAACGCGCTTCGCATTTCGTACTCGCGCGCCTGACCGTTCGCATCCAGACTCACAGCGATACGCGAGCTAGTCGTGCCGATGAGTTCCAGGCGGGCATCGGCGTCTTTCGGGTCGGTCACGACGACCGTGCCCTTGCTGCCATAGCGGATGTATCGCGAGATATCGACCGCCATCTGACCGCCGCCCGAGATGTAGAGACGGTGGAAAGCGTACTCGCTCGCGCCGCGCAACTGAAAGCCGCAAGCGCTCAGCGTCAATGCCGTCGCCAACAATGCGATCCAGCCGAAAATCCTGCGCGTCGCACCGACGCCTCGTTGCCGGGTTGTCATTTGCACGTGATGTGCCCTCTTCTCGCCAAATCTCTGCATCATCGATGGCGGCAATGGCTGCCGCCCCGGATCTTTCGAATACCGACGGGTCAGACCACCACGTTCACGAGACGGCCCGGCACGACGATCACCTTCTTCACCGGCTTGCCCTCGCCGAACTTGGCGGTCATTTCATGCGCGAGTGCGGCCTGTTCGATGGTTTCACGCGAGGCGTCCTTCGCCACGCGCACCGCGCCGCGTACCTTGCCGGCCACCTGCAACACCAGTTCGATTTCGTCCTGCACGAGCGCGGCTTCGTCGACCTCCGGCCACGCGGCGTCGAGCAAATCGCCAGACTGCGCCGCGTATCCCAGTTCCACCCACAGATTGTGCGTGACGTGCGGCACAACCGGATACAGCACGCGCAACAGAATACCGTAGCATTCGCGCACCGCGCCGGCGCCCGCCGCACCCTTGTCGCTCTCGATGGCGTTGAGCATCTTCATCGCCGCCGACACGACCGTGTTGTATTGCACGCGCTGGTAGTCGTAGTTGGCTTGCTTGAGCACGCTGTGGATTTCAAGGCGCAGCGCCTGAGCCGCCGGATTCGCCGTATCGATGGCCGCATCCGCCTGGCGCAGCAGTGCGGCGTGCGACTGACCGAAGCTCCACAGGCGGCGCAGGAAGCGGCTCGCGCCTTCCACACCCGCGCCGGACCACTCGAGCTGCTGCTCGGGCGGCGCGGCGAACATCACGAACAGACGCGCCGTGTCGGCACCGTACGAGTCGATCAGCGACTGCGGATCCACGCCGTTGTTCTTCGACTTCGACATCTTCTCGATGCCGCCAAGTGTCACGCCGGCCCCGTCGGCCTTCGACGTCGCGCCCACCGGACGGCCCTTGTCGTCGAACTGCACCTGCACGTCGAGCGGGTTGAACCACGTCTTCTTGCCCGACGCATCTTCGCGGTAGAACGTTTCGTTGAGCACCATGCCCTGCGTGAGCAGGTTCTGCGCCGGCTCCTTGAAGCTCACCAGCCCCAGATCGCGCATGACCTTGGTCCAGAAGCGCGAGTAGAGCAGGTGCAGAATGGCGTGCTCGATGCCGCCGATGTACTGATCCATCGGCATCCAGTAGTCGGTGCGCGCGTCGACCATGGTCTCGGCGTCCGGACACGCGTAACGCGAGAAGTACCACGACGAATCCACGAAGGTATCCATCGTGTCGGTCTCGCGACGTGCCGGCTTGCCGCACTTCGGGCAATCGCACTTGAGGAATGCTTCGGACTTCGCCAGCGGGTTGCCCGTGCCGTCCGGCACGAGGTCTTCGGGCAGCACGACCGGCAGGTCCTTCTCGGGGACCGGCACCGCACCGCACGACTCGCAATGAATGATCGGGATCGGCGTGCCCCAGTAACGCTGGCGCGAGATACCCCAGTCACGCAGACGGAAGGTGACCTGCTTGTCGCCCACGCCCTGCGCCTTGAGGTCGGCTGCAATGGCGTCGACGGCGGCGGCGAAATCCAGGCCGTCGTACTTGCCGCTGTTGATGAGCGTGCCCTCCTTCTCGCCATACCAGGCCTGCCAGGCGTCGGTGGAATACGTCTGACCTTCGACGGCCACGACCTGTTTGATCGGCAGGCCGTACTTGCGGGCAAACGCGAAGTCCCGCTCGTCATGCGCCGGCACGCCCATCACGGCGCCTTCGCCGTAGCCCATGAGCACGTAGTTGCCGATCCACACTTCGACCTTGTCGCCCGTGAGCGGATGCTCGACGAAGAAGCCCGTCGGCATGCCCTTCTTTTCCATCGTGGCGATGTCGGCTTCCGCCACCCCCCCCTGCTTGCACTCGGCGATGAATGCCTGCAAATCGGGGCGGTCGGCGGCCAGACGCGTCGCGAGCGGATGCTCGGCGGCGATCGCGGCGAACGTCACCCCCATGATCGTGTCGGCACGCGTGGTGAACACGCGAAGCAGCTTTTGCTCGCCGTCGAGTTCGTACAGGAAGCCGAAGTTCACGCCGAAGCTCTTGCCGATCCAGTTCTGCTGCATCACCTTCACGCGCTCGGGCCAGCCGAGGTCGTCCAGGTCGCCGAGCAATTCGTCGGCGTATTCGGTGATGCGCATGTAGTACATGGGGATTTCGCGCTTTTCGACGAGCGCACCCGAGCGCCAGCCGCGGCCGTCGATCACCTGCTCGTTGGCAAGCACGGTCTGATCGACCGGATCCCAGTTGACGGTGCCCGTCTTCAGGTAGACAACGCCCTTTTCGAGCATCTTCAGGAACAGCCACTGGTTCCAGCGGTAGTAGTCGGGCTTGCAGGTGGCGACTTCGCGCGACCAGTCGATCGCCAGACCCATCGCCTGCATCTGCTTCTTCATGTACGCGATGTTGTCGTACGTCCACTTGGCCGGCGGCACGCCGTTGGCCATCGCGGCATTCTCTGCCGGCATGCCGAAGGCGTCCCAGCCCATCGGCATGAGCACGTTGAAGCCGCGCATGCGCATCTGACGGTACATCACGTCGTTGATGGTGTAGTTGCGCACGTGCCCCATATGCAGCTTGCCCGACGGATACGGCAGCATCGAGACGCAATAGAATTTCTGTTTGTCCGCGCGCTCGGTGGTCTTGTAGGCATCGATTGCCTGCCAGTGGGACTGGGCAGTGGCTTCGACGTCGGCGGGAACGTATTTTTCTTGCATGATGGGTCGGCGGATAGGATTCGGCTCGGCTTCGGCCCCGCAGGTACGCGACATCGGGTGCGCGGTACGCAGGAATTACGGGGCGGATCCGGGGAAAACGATGATTATAACGCCGCCGGGAGTCGATTCGGCGTGACGTTGGCGAGGGAGGACGACCTTTGCGTCACTTTCGCTGCGGGGCGGCGCACGGGTAGCGCCGTCGGCACGGACGCTTGCCACACGGGTGGCATCGGATGCCGGCCGGTGTCGCCCACGCCATCGGACTCGACGCGCAGCGACATTGCCGGCCACCCGGTGAAAAATGCGTGCCGGATCAGCGCAGACCCAGCACGTCCTGCATGTCGAACAGGCCGGTCTTGTGTTGCGCGAGGAAACGGGCGGCACGCAGCGCCCCCTGCGCGTACGACAGACGGCTCGACGACTTGTGCGTGATTTCGATACGCTCTCCGATTCCGGCAAACAGCACCGTGTGATCGCCAACGATGTCGCCGCCGCGCACGGTGGCGAAGCCGATGGTCGACGGATCGCGCTCGCCCGTCACGCCCTCACGACCGTAAATCGCGCACTCCTTCAGATCGCGGCCCAATGCTTGCGCCACGACTTCGCCCATGCGCAGTGCCGTGCCCGACGGGGCATCGACCTTGTGACGATGGTGTGCTTCGATGATCTCGATGTCGTAGCCGGTATTGAGAATCTTCGCCGCGATTTCGAGCAGCTTGAACGTGGCGTTCACACCCACGCTCATGTTCGGCGCGAAGACGACCGCGACGCGTTCGGCGCCCTTGGCCAGCAACGCCTTGTCTTCGTCCGAAAAACCGGTCGTGCCGACGATCATCTTTACGCCATGCCTTTCGGCAGCCGCCAGATGGGCCAGCGTGCCTTCGGGACGCGTGAAATCGATCAGGTATTCGGCGCCGGCCAGTGCGGCGTGGAGATCCGACGTGATCGTCACGCCGGTGTCGCGTCCCAGAAACGCACCAGCGTCGATGCCGAGCGCCGGGCTGCCTTCGCGGTCGAGCGCGCCGACCAGTTCGGCGTCGTCCGCCGCGAGTACGGTTTCGATCAGCATCCGGCCCATACGGCCGGAAGCGCCAGCAATCGCAATCTTCATCATGGTGAGTCTTTCGTCGTCTTTCTTCAGTCGTTGCGCGCCTTACCGCCGCGTGGCGTCACTTACCGCCACTCAGGGAGACTCGCGGGCCCCGTGCCGCAGCGGGATTGGGCGTGTTCCCGCTTATTGCGGCGCAGAGAACAGCCCGCCGCCCGAGGTCACGCGCGGTGACGGAACGAGTCCCGTGCCCGAAGCGCCGCTGCCCGTTGCGGGCGCGGCCGACGGTGCAGGTTGCGATGTGGGTTGCGGCGCGGGCTTGGCCGCAGCGGCCACGTTGTGGGCTGCGGCGTCCGTCGATACCGTCGCGACGTCGGTCGTTGCCGGCGCCGCGCTCGGGGCTGCGGCAGCAGCATCGGGCGAAGGTGCCGCAGCTTCTGCGGCTGCGGCGCTGGCCGTCGACGGCGCCGGGGCTTCCGTCTTCACGGTCTTGCCCTTCTGGCCGTCGATTTCCTGCACCAGTTGGTATTCGGTCGGCAGATTTTCGCCGCCTTCCCAGCGCGCCAGCGTGTCGCCGTCGAAATACACCTTCAGGTGGCGCTCTTGCACCACCGACGCGTTGCCGCGCTTGAAGTAAAAGACGTAGTCCCAGCGATTGGCGTGGAACATGTCGGTGAGCAGCGGCGTGCCGAGCAACTGACGGACCTGATCGCGCGTCATGCCGGCCTTGAGCTGCTCGTAGGCTTCCTTCGAAACGAAGTTGCCCTGGACGATGTTGATGCGATACGGCGTGACCACGCCGATCACTTTGTCGGTCACGCTGTCGTACGTCGAGCAACCGGCGAGCGCGAGGAATGCCGCCGCGGCACAGACGGAGAACGGAAGGGAGAGATAACGACGCAAATCTGACTCGCTTTCAAAAAAATCGAACTTGAATCCGGCACGCCGGGCGCGCCGCCACATCGCCCCCGTTGACGGCACAACCGTCCCGTTTGCCCCGGTTTGCGCCCGGGCAAGGCAAAAAGGCATTATTATTGGGGCTGTATTGTACTCTAGGGACGTAGAGCGATGCCGAATCCCGCCGATCTGAAAAATATCGGACTGAAAGCCACGCTTCCGCGCCTCAAGATTCTGGAAATCTTCCAGAATAGTGAGGTGCGCCATTTGACCGCTGAAGACGTATATCGTCATCTGCTCGGCGAAAATCTCGATATCGGTCTGGCCACGGTCTACCGGGTGCTGACGCAATTCGAGCAAGCCGGGCTATTGTCGCGCAGTAACTTTGAATCCGGCAAGGCCGTTTTCGAGCTCAACGAAGGCCATCACCACGATCACCTCGTGTGCATGGACTGCGGCCGCGTCGAGGAATTCTTCGACGCCGAGATCGAACGCCGTCAGAAGCTGATTGCCAAGGAACGCGGCTTCGCGCTCCAGGAGCACTCGCTCGCCATGTACGGCAGTTGCACGAAAGAGCCCTGCCCGCATCGCCAGAAAAATTAAAAAAGACTTTGTCAGAATGCCTTCGGGCGAAGGCATTCTGAGATTTTTCCTCTGACGCCTTGTCTTACTGAACCGAGCGCCCGAGCGCATCGTCTACAATATTTCCCCGTTAGCAGCGTTGAGACGCGACCTGCGTCTCCACGGGACCACATTAACCGCCTGGCTCCCTATGACCCACAAAGAATTGCCCAACGACATGGCACAGAGCGACGCAGACGAAATTTCGTTCGCAGATGTTCTCCGCTTCATTCGCGACAATCTGAAAACGATCGCAGGACTTGCTGTGCTCGGTGCGGTGATCGGCATTGCCAGCACTTTTTCGATCAGCAAGCAGTGGCAGGGCAAAGTCACGCTGCAAGTCGGGCGTGCCGCGGGTTCGCCGGTCGTGGGTCCCGATGGCCCGCTGATCGAATCACTTCAGCAGACGGTCGGACGCATTCAGCTCAATACCTTCCGCGACAAGGTGATGGCCGAAGTCTTTCCGCAATTGCAGAAGGATGAGAGTGCCCTGCGCCGCACGACCGCGTGGGGGGCATTGAAAGCCCAGACCCAGCCGGGGACGGCGTACGTCGAAATTACCGCTCGCGGCCAGTCGCCCGAACAGGCACAGCAGGTACTGACGGCGGCGGCGCACCTTGTCGAGACCGAGCACGCGGCGATTCTCGAGCGCGCTCGTGCGCTGCCGAAGCAGCAGTTGAGTGTCATTGACGCGGCCATCGAAGCCAACACCAAGGCGCAAGAGCAATTGAGCGCAGCGCTGGCACATTCGAAGAATACGGATTCGCTGCTGGCGCTGGGCGCCTTGCAGAGCAGCCGTACGGAACGCGCCGCACTCAATGACAGCCGCTATCGGGTATCGCAACTGCTCGCACCGGACCAGTCGTACAACACTCGCATCGTCAGCGAGATCCAGGTCGATACGAACGCCGTATTTCCGCGCAAGCTGTATTTCGGCTTCGGCGGCCTTGCCGCGGGTGCCGTCCTGGGCGTTCTTTTCGGTCTCTGGCGTAAAATACGAGCGCGCTAAGTGCGATTTCCCACGCGCGATCACCCATCGCGCGATTGGCGGACGCTCCGCCGTTGGCCAAAGAAAAAGCCGCTGTCCTTCGACAGCGGCTTCAGATTGCTGACGAACCCCTCGTTTTTCGGAGCGAGGGGTTTTTGGCTTTTAGGCAAGGGCGAATGGGCAGCGTAAGGGCGCGCACATTGAGAGACAAGCCCTCAGGACGCTCATGAGCCACCGAAACGGGCGCCAGAGGTACGAACGCTCGCCTAAACGCGCCCGTAGGCGCGCCACCAGCATCGCAATTTTCTTGATGTTCTGCGCCGCCGCAGCCAACAAGCACTGCTCGGCCACCTTGCGCAGCCCGCGCATGCGCGCATAGCGATGCCCATGCAGTTGCTTGGCATCGGCAAAGCTGCGTTCCACCGTCTCCTTGCGCCGCGCGTAAATGCGTCGCCCCCACTCGCTCAGCCGCCTCGCATCCACCCGCTCCTTGGCGCGCTCCCAGACATGGCGCGTCACCACCTTCACCGCGTTGGCACTGTTCGTGCACTGTGCTCGTACCGGGCAGCACCGGCATATCCGAGCATCGGATTTGTATTCCCGATAGCCGAGCCGGTTAGTCGTGCTGTACGGCAGCGCCTGTCCCTGCGGGCACACGTACTCGTTGCGGTACGCGTCGTACTGGAACTGCCGTTTGTAGAACAGCCCCGGCTTGTGGTTCGGCGTGCGATAGCCCATCACCCCGGCAATCTCCCGCTCCTCGAGCCCCTGGCACACCGCCGGCGTGAAGTAGCCAGCATCCAGCCCCACCGCTTCCACCTTGAACTCGAAGCGCTCGCGCTGTCGATCCAGCCGCTCCAGATACGGCTGGCTGTCGTGCACCGAGGCCGGCGTCACATGCGTATCGGTGATGATCGCGTGCTTCGCGTCCACCGTGCGGTGGTCCAGATAGAAGAACCCCTTCGGCTTGTCGTCCCGCACCATGTAGCCGCTGTCCGGATCGGTCCGGCTAATCTTGGTGTCCTTGCTCGACGGCGGCTCATCGCCGTCGCGATTCAGCGGCTTCTTGCCATGCGCGGCCCGGTCCGCATCCACTGCCGCATTGAGCTTCTCCAGATAGGCCGCAGGCGTCTGTTCCAGCTTTACCACGTCGAATTTGTTCTTGTTCGCGTTGGCTTTCAGGTGCGTGCTGTCGGTGTACAGCACCCGGCCATCGACCAGACCACGGCCCATCGCCTGGCGCACGATCTCGTCGAAGATCTCCTGATACACCGTCGTGTCCGTGAAGCGTCGGCGGCGATTCTGTGAGAACGTCGACGCATCCGGCACCTTGTCGGTCAGCCGAAACCGGGCGAACCACCGATAGGCGACGTTGACCTGGACCTCGCGCATCAACTGCCGCTCACTGCGCACTCCAAACAGGTAGCCGATGAACAGCAGCTTGAACATCACCACCGGATCGAGCGCCGGACGACCGTTGTCTGCGCAGTACAGATGCGCGACCTTTTCGCGGATGAATTCGAAATCCACTGCCGCGTCGATCTGGCGCAGCAGGTGGTCCTTCGGCACGAGTTCCTCGAGCGTCACCATCTCGAGTTCGTGCTGCGTGGGCGTCGGGATCTTTAGCATCCTGCTATTAAAAAACAAAACCCTCGCACTTGGCGAGGGTTTGTCAGCAATCTGAAGCCGCTGTCCTTCGACAGCGGCTTTTTCGATTCTGCAACAGGCCTTCAACCGACCTTATTTCGCGGCCATCAGCGCGACGGTGGTGTCGAGCATGCGGTTCGAGAAGCCCCACTCGTTGTCGTACCACGAGCTGACCTTCACCAGGCGACCCGAGACCTTGGTCAGGGTGCCATCGAAGTTCGACGATGCCGGGTTGTGGTTGAAGTCGACCGACACCAGCGGCGCCGTGTTGTACGTCGCGATGGCCTTCAGCGAACCCTCAGCCGCTTCCTTCAGGATCGCGTTGACTTCGTCCACGGTCGTGTCGCGCTTGGCGATGAAGGACAGGTCGACGATCGACACGTTGATCGTCGGGACGCGAATGGCGTAACCGTCGAGCTTGCCGTTGAGTTCCGGCAACACCAGGCCGACCGCCGAGGCAGCGCCCGTCTTCGTCGGAATCATGCTCATCGTGGCCGAACGGGCGCGACGCAGGTCTTCATGGTAGACGTCCGTCAGCACCTGATCGTTCGTGTAAGCGTGAACGGTCGTCATCAGGCCCGTTTCCAGACCGATCTTGTCGTGCAGGGGCTTGACCAGCGGTGCCAGGCAGTTCGTGGTGCACGAAGCATTCGAGATGACCGTGTCGGTCGACTTGAGCACGCCTTCGTTCACGCCGAACACGACGGTGGCATCCACATCCTTGCCGCCCGGCGCCGAGATGATGACCTTCTTCGCGCCGCCCTTCAGGTGGGCGCTGGCCTTTTCCTTCGTGGTGAAGAAGCCGGTGCACTCGAGCACGACGTCAACGCCCAACTCGCCCCACGGCAGTTCGGCCGGGTTGCGGTTGGCCAGCACGCGGATCTTGTCGCCGTTGACGACCATGTAGTCGCCGTCGACCGTCACGGTGCCCGGGAACTTGCCGTGCGCCGTGTCGTATTGCGTCAGGTGAGCGTTCGTCTGCGCGTTGCCGAGATCGTTGATGGCGACGATTTCGATGTCGTGCTTCTTACCGCCTTCGTAGTGGGCACGCAGCACGTTGCGGCCGATACGGCCGTAGCCGTTAATAGCGACGCGAATGGTCATGGGGGTATCTCCGTAGGGTCTAACGAAATCAGCCAAGCACGGACTTGACCGTCGCGACCACATGGTCGACGGTGAAGCCGAAGTGTTTGAACAGCACGCCGGCCGGAGCCGACTCGCCAAAGGTGTCGATGCCGACCACGCCGCCTTCCAGGCCGACGTACTTATGCCAGAAGGCCGTCACACCGGCTTCGACGGCCACACGCGGCACACCGCGCGGCAGCACGCTCTCACGGTACGCCTTGTCCTGGCGGTCGAACACGTTGGTCGACGGCATGGACACGACACGCGCGGCGATCCCTTCGGCCGCCAGCGCTTCGGCGCCCTTCAGGGCCAGATCCATTTCCGAACCGGTCGCGATCAGCACGATCTGCGGGTTCGCCACGTCGCGCAGTACATAGCCGCCACGGCGAATGTCCGCGATCTGCGCATCGCTGCGCGAGACGAACGGCAGGTTCTGACGGCTGAGCACGAGGCTCGACGGGCCATCGCGACGCTCCACCGCAGCCACCCAGGCAGCCGCCGTTTCCGTCGTATCGCACGGACGCCACACGTCCATTTGCGGAATCAGGCGCAGGCTCGAGACATGTTCGATCGACTGGTGCGTCGGGCCATCTTCGCCCAGGCCGATCGAATCGTGCGTGAACACGAAAATCGAGCGGAGCTTCATGAGCGCCGCCATGCGCAGCGCATTGCGGCTGTAGTCGGAGAACGTCAGGAACGTGCCGCCGAACGGGATGTAACCGCCATGCAGCGCAATGCCGTTCATGATCGCGCTCATGCCGAACTCGCGCACACCGTAGTTGATGTGGTTGCCGAACTGTACGCCGTCGGCGTTGGCGCGCACGGCCTTGCTGGCCTTCCAGTTCGTGAGGTTCGAGCCCGTCAGGTCGGCCGAACCGCCCAGGAACTCCGGCAGCACGGCAGCCAGACCTTCGATGGCCAGTTGCGAGGCCTTGCGCGTCGCGACCGTTTCGGCCTTCTCGTTCGTCTTCGCGATGAGCGCAGCAGCGGCCGACTTGAAGTCGCCGGGCAGTTCGCCCTTCATGCGACGCTCGAATTCGGCGGCTTCTGCCGGGAATTGGCTGCGGTAGGCGGCGAAACGCTCGTTCCAGGCGGCTTCGGCTTGTTGGCCTGCGGCCTTGGCGTCCCAGGCGGCATAGACTTCGGCCGGCACTTCGAACGGCGGCAGGTTCCAGCCCAGCGCAGCGCGCGTGGCGGCGATTTCGTCGGCGCCCAGCGGGGCGCCGTGAACGTCGTGACCGCCTTGCTTGTTCGGTGCGCCCTTGCCGATCAGCGTCTTGCAGCAGATCAGCGTCGGCCGATCCGACGTCTTGGCTTGTGCGATGGCGGCATCGACGGCGTCGGCGTCGTGACCGTCGATACCGCGGATCACGTTCCAGCCATACGCCTCGAAGCGCTTCGGCGTATCGTCGGCGAACCAGTACTCGACATCGCCGTCGATCGAGATGCCGTTATCGTCGTACAGCGCGATGAGTTTGTTCAGACGCAGCGTACCGGCCAGCGAGCAGGCCTCGTGCGAGATGCCTTCCATCAGGCAACCGTCGCCGAGGAATGCATACGTATAGTGGTCGACAATGTCGTTGCCCGGACGGTTGAACTCCTTCGCGAGCAGCGCTTCGGCGAGGGCGAAACCCACCGCATTCGTAATGCCCTGGCCCAGCGGCCCCGTCGTGGTCTCGACGCCCGGGGTGATGCCCACTTCGGGGTGACCCGGCGTCTTGCTGTGCAATTGACGGAAGTGCTTGAGTTCTTCGATCGGCAGGTCGTATCCCGTGAGGTGCAACAACGAGTAGATCAGCATCGAGCCGTGACCGTTCGACAGCACGAAGCGGTCGCGATCGGCCCAGTGCGGATTGACCGGGTTGTGCTTGAGATGGCGGCCCCACAGAGCGACCGCGATATCGGCCATGCCCATCGGCGCGCCAGGGTGACCGGAGTTTGCCTGTTGGACCGCGTCCATGGAGAGGACGCGAATGGCGGAAGCCATCAGCGCAGCCTTAGCAGGAGAGGAGTTCGTCATGGTGACCAGCCGGAAGAGCGGGCGTGCCCCGTTGCCGCGAGCTGCCGCGCGAAATTCAAATGCAGGAAAAGACCGGGATTTTACCAGAATCGACCATCGCCCGGGTCGATCGCGGCGAACTTCCTCAACCGGCGGGAACGTGGAATCATGTCAAAAAGTGACATGATCGACACAAATTAGAGGAAGTTGTCCGACCGATGCCCACCAAACACGACACCCCGGAAGCCGATTCCGGCGACGGAAGCCCAGCCTCGCGCGCCGCTTGCGCGCCCGGCACCGCTCGCGCGACACTCGACGCCCCGCTGGGGCCGTGGGCCGGTTATCGGTTCGCGGCCCGCCCGGTTTTCGCCACGACGTCGGCCCACCAGCACATCGAAGTCGTGGACTTGCCGGCTTTCGGCGAGCGGGGATCGCCATATCAGGCATGCCGGGCATATCGGCTTGACGGCCGCTTCATGGCGTCGCTCGCCGACGCACACATTTGCCACGAGTGCATGGTGCACCCGTTGATTCTGGCCCACGGCACGGCGCGGCGCGTGCTGATCCTCGGCGGCGGCGATGGCGGCTCGGCGCGCGAAGCACTGCGCCATGGCAGCGTGAAGGAAGTCGTGATCGCCGAACTCGACGCGCAGGTTCCCGCCACCGTCCTGCGATACCTGCCCTCGCTGCCCGACGGCGCATTCGACGACCCGCGCACGACGCTTGTCATCGGCGATGCCCGCGACCTCGTCGAAGCCGCCGTGGCGAGGGGCGAACGGTTCGACGCCGTCATCTTCGATCTGACGGAGGCCGACGGCGACGCGGCGTCGTTGCACGGCGCGCCGTTCTTCGCCAAGGTCCACCAATTGCTCACGCCGCGCGGCGGCATCGCGCTGCAACTCGGTGCGCCGTGGTTCGAGGGAACGCGGGTGCGCCACATGCTCGATGCGCTGCGCTCGGTGTTCAAGCACGTTATGCCGATGACGGCTTACGTCCCCCTGTACGGCACCCAATGGGCGCTCGCCATTGCCAGCGATGCGCTCGACGCACGCGATCTCGCGGCACTTGCCTCCGCGCCATTGCCCGCGGCGCTGCGTGGCATGCGGCATTACGCGCCCTTGCGTCATGCGGCGCTTTTCGACATCCCGCCGGAATTACGCGACATCCTCGGCGAAAACGCGCCTACCCCATAGTATCTGGCGCCGGCACCGGCGCCCGTCCGGCATCGTCTCCATGGGCTCGCGTTCTGGATGAAGCGCTCGCGCGTTCCTTGTATATTGGGAACTTGTCACGACGCGCCGGCGTACCCCCTCGATGCACTTCGCCGGCGAACCCAACGGAGCACCATCATGTCCGATCCCCGTCCCTCCCATGTGCCATGGCTGACGCCCTACCTGACCGTGCGCGACGCCAAAGCTTCGGCGGCGTTCTATGAACAGGCGTTCGGCTTTACCGTTCACGACATGGTGGACGACGATGGCGCCGTCATGCACGTCGAAATGTTTTACCAGGGACAATTGATTCTGATGTTCGCCCCCGAGGGTGCCTTCGCGACGACGGCGCGCACGCCGCGCACGTCCGGGGTCGAAGCGCCGCAGAGCTTTTACGTCTATACGGAAGATGTCGACGCGCTGTACGCGCGGGCGACGGCGGCGGGTGCCAAGGGCCTGATGCCGCCCAGCGACCAGTTCTGGGGCGATCGCTTTTGCCAGTTGGAAGACCCCGACGGCTACCGCTGGGGCTTTGCCCGGCCTGTCACTCCGCGCAGTTAGGCGCCTGCGGACGTGAGCTGCGCGTGCGTTGGGGTATGCTTCGTCCCGAACGCCCGAACGTCATATCCGGCAACCCTTCTTCCCCTCGCCCGAATGCCTCGCTTTTTCATCGATGCGCCGCTGCATGCCGGCGCCCTGCTCGACCTTCCCCAAACCGTCGTCCGTCACGTTCAGGTGCTGCGCCTCAAAGCCGGAGATTCACTTACATTGTTCAACGGCATGGGCGGGGAATATCCGGCAGTGCTCACGACCTTGGAAAAGCGCCACGCCACGGCCCAGCTCGGCGAACACAATCCGCGCGAAGCCGAACCGCCGTATCGCATTACGCTGGCGCAAGGCATCGCCGGCGGCGACAAGATGGACTGGCTGATCGAGAAAGCCATCGAGCTCGGCGTGACGCAAATCCAGCCGCTGGCTACCGAACGCTCCGTCATCCGGCTCGACGGTGAACGCGCCGCGAAACGTGTCGCCCATTGGCAGGCGCTCGTGCAGGCCGCCTGCGAGCAGTGCGGACGAAACCGGGTGCCGCGCGTAATGCCCATCCAGCCGATCACACGTTGGTTGAACGATCGGGATGCAGGGCAGGATGAGGCCGGGAATGCGGATGGGGATGTCATAAAGAGTGGCGTATGGCGTGTGCTATTGTCACCTCGAGCGGACAGCGGGTTCGATTCACTGCCGCAGGAAGCGCCGTCTCATGCCGGCGTGCTGCTCTTCGGCCCGGAAGGCGGGCTGGCACCTCAGGAGGAAGCGCTCGCGCGGGACGCCGGATTCACGGCAATCCGTCTCGGCGAACGCATTCTTCGGACCGAAACGGCGGGCATTGCAGTTCTCGCTGCGTTGGCCGCTCGCTGGGGCGGTTGGTAAGCAACGATGATTCAGAAAATGGCATCACAAGCCTAAAGGAGTAATCGTCATGGGTATCCTCGACAACATTCTCGGCGGTGGGTCCGGAAATCAAACCGGTGGCGGCTTCAACACAAAGACATTGCTGTTGATGGGCTTGCTCGCGATGATTGCGAGCCGCTCGGGCAACGCACAGGGGCAGGACGGCGAAGGCGGTGGCTTGCTCGGATCGCTCGGCGGCGCGCTCGGCGGCATGCTGGGCGGCGGTGGGGTGGCGGGGAGTGCCGGCGGTGCCGGTGCGCTGGGTGGCCTTGGCGGACTGTTGGGCGGTTTGCTGGGCGGCGCGCAATCGTCAGCGGCCGGCGCGGGCGCCCCGGCGACATCTCCCGGCGATCTGATCGGTTCGCTGGGCGGCCTCGGCGGCCTGACGCAAATCCTCAGCCAAGGCGGGCTTGGCGACGCCGTCAACTCGTGGGTCGGCACCGGCGCGAACCAGCCTGTCACGCCCGATCAGGTCGCCCAGGCGCTCGGCCCGGGCGGTCAATTACAGCAACTGGCCGGCACAGCAGGCATCTCGGAGAGCGAAGCCGCTCAGGAGTTGTCGGCACTGCTGCCGCAGGTCGTCAACCACCTCACGCCGAACGGCGCGGTGTCGCCGGATCAACTTGATCTGGCATCGCTCGCGCAACAGTTCCTCGGCGGCGGACGCGCTGGCTGACCGGCGGCTGATCGCGCGCCCCTTCATCGCAATCGTCGTTATGAAAAAAGGTCCGCTATGCGGACCTTTTTCTTGAGAACGGCCGGGCGAAACCGCAGCCGCGCGTAGCGAAGGGCGACGTTAGAACCGTTGCGAGCCACGTTGGCGCCCATTGCGGCGCGTTCGTCACCCGCATAGAGCCGTCGCAGCGGATACTTGATCGCTCAAAACCCGCCCTCGCCGACGAACTTTGATATGCAAATCAGGCGAACGAGTAGAAAACGCGGAAGCTCACGCGCCGTTCGCTCCAGAACTCGGCGGCATCACGGAAGACTTCAAGCAGCGTTTCCCGCCCGTCCTTGTCGAACTTCGTGGCGATTGGAAGCCCCTCGAGCACGACAACGAACCCGGGTTGCGGACCGCAGTGGCTCACGAGATCGGTCAGACAATCGTGCAGGGCGTCGTAGTTTTTCCCGAAATGCTTCGGGAACAGGAACGATGTGGCGATCGTTTCCAGCACTTCGGCCTTGCTCTGCGCTTGCGAACAATTGGCGTACAGGAAGTGTTGCCCGAGTCGCTCGGCCTCCGCCGCCAGTTCCGGAACCCGGAATGCACGGATCGACTGCACGATATTGGGCCTGACGGCCTGGAAAAGACTCATATCTCCCTCTTCCGATAGGCTACGGCGATGGCCGGCCCGCGCGACAGCATGCAGGCCCAGCACCTGCTTGAACAAGTTGCCCTCGCCCGCACCGAATGGATCTGCCATAAGATCTTTCCCGCGTTCTTGTGCGAAAACCGGCTCACTCATACTGCTGTCATTCCCTTATGCGTTTAAAGCTGTTGTAGTGGTCTTGGGTGTAGTAACACGGATCGATAGCTCGTTGGTTTCCCCCGCAGACGATGCGCTTGGCGCCTCTATTGCGGGCACCGGGAGTCGGCACCGTATATTCATGGTAATAGCCGCGCGGCATTTTGGGCAGACGCTTCTCGTAGTTTCCGAACGTAATGCCGTCCTTGGCATAGGGAAACGGCCCGCCCTGGGCAATCAGCGACAGCGTGCGCTGCGCTTCGCGAGGCAACTCGGCAACGGATACCGTCGCCATTTGATCCGTGACGTATGGCGCGGTTTCACGCGCTAACGCATTGGCCCCCAGAAAGACGCTGCTCGCCGCAGTCAGTGCCACGATGCTCCGGTGAAGCCAACGTGCCATTGTCATAGCTAGCTATCGCCCGGCGGGATTTTGCGCTGCGGGCCTGTGTTCTGGTGGGTGGAGCCGTAAGGTTATCGCTATTGGTCACGAGAATCAATGTCGGCTTACATTTTGCAACTAAACCGCTCAACAAATTCATGAAAAAACAAGCTTTTTCATGATAGTGAGCACACACACGAATATATACGATACACACAACGCGTCGCCGGAATAACAAACGCCGCCCCGGTTGAGTGCGGCGTTTTGTTCGTTTTATCGGCTAACGTACGCGAATTGGCAGCCAATCGCCTTTCGCGCCGCCGACTCAGCGTGCCTGTTGCTGCGCCGCCGCATCGGCCACTACCAGCGCGGCCATGTTGATGATACGGCGCACCGTGGCGGATTCGGTCAGGATGTGCACGGGCTTGGCAGCGCCCAGCAGGATCGGTCCGATCGCCACGTTGTTGCCCGCAGCCGTCTTGAGGAGGTTATAGGCGATGTTCGCAGCATCGATGTTCGGCATGACCAGGAGATTGGCCGCACCGGTCAGCGTCGAGTCCGGCATGATGCGCGCGCGCAATTCCGGATCGAGCGCACAATCGCCGTGCATTTCGCCATCCACTTCGAGTTCTGGCGCGCGTTCTTGCAGAATGGCCAGCGTTTCACGCATCTTGCGTGCACAATTCGCATCGCTCGTACCGAAGTTCGAGTGCGACAGCAGGGCCACCTTCGGCTGAATACCGAAGCGACGTATTTCTTCAGCGGCCATCAGCGTGATTTCAGCGAGTTGTTCGGCCGTCGGATCCTGATTGATATGGGTGTCGACCAGGAAAATCTGTCGATTCGGCAAAATCAGCGCGTTCATTGCGCCGTAGACGTTTCCGCCTTCGCGCTTGCCGATCACACGGTCGATGAAGTGCAGGTGACGGCCGGGCGTCGACACCGTACCGCAGATCATGCCGTCCGCTTCGCCCTTGTTCACGAGCATGGCAGCAATGAGCGTCGTGCGGCGACGCATTTCTACGCGCGCATACGAAGCCGTCACCCCCTTGCGGTTCGTCAGCCGATGGTACGTCTCCCAGTAATCGCGATAGCGCTCGTCGTGCTCCGGGTTGACGACAGTGAAGTCCACGCCCGGCGTCAGGCGCAGGCCGTACTGCTGGATCCGATGTTCGATCACCGCCGGACGGCCCACGAGAATCGGCGTGGCCACACGCTCATCCACCAGCACCTGCACCGCACGCAGCACGCGCTCTTCTTCACCTTCGGCAAACGCAATGCGCTTCTTGCCGGCCGGCACGCTGCGCGCGACCGAGAACAGCGGCTTCATCAGTCCGCCGCTGTGATAGACGAATTGCTGGAGCGACTGCGAATAGGCGTCGAGATCGGCGAGCGGACGCGTTGCCACGCCAGCCGCCATCGCCGCTTCTGCCACGGCCGTTGCCACCTTGACGAGCAGACGCGGATCGAAAGGCTTCGGAATCAGATACTCCGGGCCGAACGACAGATTCTTGATGCCGTAGGCCGATGCCACGATATCGCTCTGTTCCTGACGCGCGAGTTCGGCGAGCGCGTTTACGGCGGCGATTTCCATCGAACGTGTAATCGTCGTGGCGCCCACGTCAATCGCGCCGCGGAAAATGAACGGGAAGCACAGCACGTTGTTGACCTGGTTCGGATAGTCCGTGCGGCCCGTCGCCATCACGCAGTCCGGACGCACTTCCTTCGCCAGTTCCGGCGTGATTTCCGGGTTCGGATTGGCCAGCGCGAAGATGAGCGGCTTGTCCGCCATCGTCTTGACCATCTCCGGCTTGAGCACGCCGGCAGCCGACAGCCCGAGGAACACGTCGGCGCCGCCGATCACATCGGCCAGTCCGCGCGCATCCGTCTTTTGCGAGAAGCGAATCTTCTCCGGATCCATCAGTTCGGTACGGCCTTCGTACACTACGCCCGCGAGGTCTGTCACCCAGATATTCTCGACGGGCAACCCCATGTCGACGAGCAGATCGAGACACGCGAGGGCCGCTGCCCCCGCACCGGACGTGACCACCTTCACCGAGGCCAGATCCTTGCCCACCACCTTCAAGCCATTGATAAGCGCCGCCGCTACCACGATGGCCGTGCCGTGTTGATCGTCGTGAAAGACCGGAATCTTCATGCGTTCGCGCAATTTGCGCTCCACGATGAAGCACTCCGGCGCCTTGATGTCTTCAAGGTTGATCGCCCCGAACGTCGGTTCGAGCGCGGCAATGATGTCGACCAGTTTCTCTGGGTCCTTCTCCGCGATTTCGATATCGAACACGTCGATATTGGCGAACTTCTTGAACAGCACCCCCTTGCCTTCCATCACCGGCTTCGAGGCCAGCGGACCAATGTCGCCCAGGCCCAGCACGGCGGTGCCGTTGGTAATCACACCCACCAGATTGCCCCGGGCCGTATAGCGCGACGCGTTGAGCGGATCGACGACGATTTCCTCGCACGCGGCGGCAACGCCCGGCGAATACGCCAGCGCCAGATCGCGCTGGTTCAGCAACTGCTTGGTCGGCGCGATGGCGATTTTGCCGGGGCTGGGAAATTCGTGATACTCGAGCGCAGCTTCGCGCAGTTTCGGATCGATCGGCGTGGGCATGAGGGGAAGCTCTTGGCGAACAGAAGAGGTCAAATTTTCAGTGCGAATTGTAGCCCTATTTATTCACGCCATTTATGCAAAAAACGGATAAGGGCTGCACCCGCACTGAAGCAATTCCACGCCGATAGTGGCGAAAAATCTGCATGAGTTCAACGCTGCATTGCACCATCGCCCGCATTTTCAGACAACGGATCATTGGCGATTGAGGTGTTGTCCGAGACCGGTATCGGACCTCGCCTGAAAACGGGACGCCGCCCCATTGTCCGCTTGGGAAAGCCGGGGCGGCCTCTTAGAATAGGGGCGTGCACGGTGTCAGCCGGGGCTCTCTGGCCGGCTTCCATTTGCACAACAGCGTTAGCACCTTTCGCCCATTACCTGTTCTGTTCATGACCACGACATCCCCGACCGGCTCATCTCCACTGTCCGAGTTTTCGCTGATCGACCGCTTCTTTGCGCGAGCGACGCGGCAGGGTGAGCACGTCACGCTGGGCATCGGCGACGACTGTGCCCTGCTGCGCCCGCCGGCGGGAGAGCAACTCGCGATTTCGAGCGACATGCTGGTGGAAGGCCGGCATTTCTTTGCGGACGTCGATCCGCGCACGCTGGGTCACAAGACGCTCGCCGTGAATCTCTCGGATCTCGCCGCCATGGGCGCACGCCCGCTGGGCTTCACGCTGGCGTTGGCGCTCCCCGATAGTGACCCGGCATGGCTCGGCCCGTTTGCGCAGGGGCTCGCCGAACTGGCAGACCGCTACGAATGCCCCCTGATCGGCGGCGACACCACGCGGGGTCCACGCAATCTGTGCGTAACGGTCTTCGGCAGCGTGCCGGGCGTGCAAGCGCTGCGGCGCGACGCGGCGCAACCCGGTGACGACCTGTGGATCTCCGGCACGCTGGGCGACGCCCGCCTCGCACTCGGCGCGTTGCGCGGCGAATGGACGTTGGTCGACAGCGAGCTGGCGCTTGCGCGCCGCGCAATGGACGTGCCGGAACCGCAGATTGCACTCGGGCTGGCATTACGGGGCGTGGCCCGCGCCGCGCTCGATATATCGGACGGCTTGCTCGGCGATCTTGGCCATATCCTGGCGCGTTCGGGCATGAGTGCGCACATCGACGTCGATGCCTTGCCACGCTCGGCGCTGCTCGCAGCACAGTCGCCTGACATCCAGCGACTTTGCACGCTCGCCGGCGGCGACGATTATCAGCTTTGCTTCAGCGCGGATGCCGCGCAGCGCGGGCGAATCGAAGCGATCGGCAATCAACTCGGCATACGGGTCACGCGTATCGGTACAATAGCGCTTCCCGACGCGCGCCGAACGATGCTGCATCTCCATGACAATACGGGCGCGAGCGTCGCTGCCGACTTCAAAAGTTTCGACCATTTCCAATGAGCACTGATCAAACGGCCGCCGTTAATCCGGGCAGCGGCCCGCGCCGGCCGAACTCGCGGTTCCTGCTGTCGCACCCTGCGCACCTGTTTTCGCTCGGCTTCGGCACGGGCCTCTCGTCATTCGCGCCGGGCACGGTGGGAACACTGTTCGGCTGGGCATCGTATCTGGTGCTCAATCTGTATCTGACCGTCACGGACTGGGCGATGCTGATCGCGGCATCGATCATCGGCGGCATCTGGATTTGCGGCTTCACGGCGCGCAAGCTCGGTATTCAGGACCCCAGCGCTGTCGTATGGGATGAGATCGTCGCGTTCTGGATCGTGTTGTTGCTGATTACGCCTGCGAGCTTCGCCGGCCAACTTGTCGCTTTCGTCCTGTTCCGCTTCTTCGACGCAGTGAAGCCACCGCCGATCCGCTATTTCGACCGGACAGTCAAAGGCGGGCTGGGGATCATGCTGGACGATCTGGTGGCGGCATTCTGTACGTTGCTCGTTATTGCGCTCTGGCGCTCGGTCTGAGCACCGGCTCGCACGGCACTGTCGTTGCTCCTGCCCTGGCGGCACGGCGAATGTCACGTGAGGCGCGCGGAGAACGAGCGCTGCCAAAGCGTCATCCGCTTCGTGGTCGTAGTCGGGGTCGTTGCTGCTTCCGTAGCGGCTTTCGTAGCTGTATTCGTTGCTTTAGACTTCTTGAAGGCGTCGTCCCGTGGTCTCCGAACAAAATCTTTTGGCCCAGTTGTCGGTAAAGGTCGGCAACCGTCTGCGCGACGAGCGTTTGTTGCTCGCGACAGCCGAGTCGTGCACCGGTGGACTCGTTGCCGCAGCGATTACTGACATTTCCGGCAGCAGTAACTGGTTCGAGCGAGGTTTCGTCACATACTCGAATCAGGCCAAGTCGGAGATGATCGGCGTGCCCCCCGAACTGATCGAAAAGCACGGCGCCGTGAGCGAGCCCGTGGCACGCGCGATGGCCGAAGGCGCGTTGCTCAATAGCCGCGCGCAGGTCTCGCTGTCGATCACCGGCGTGGCGGGGCCAAGCGGTGGCACCGCCGACAAGCCCGTTGGCATGGTTTGCTTCGGTTGGAGCAATCGTGTGACGACCGTCGTCGAGACGAAGCACTTCAAGGGCGACCGCACACAGGTCCGCAGTCAAGCGGCGCAATACGCGCTGCGCGGCATCATCGAATTGCTCGACAAGCAAGCGTGACGTCGCGCTGACGCGTCACCACTCGATCAGCGATAGGCGTTGATGCTGTCGCGCGTCTTCTGCGCAGCCTGCGCCGCGGCTTGCGCGAAGTTTTCGTCCCGGCCCGCATAGATGATGGCGCGCGATGAGTTGATCATCATGCCGGTGCCGTTGGCCGTGCGACCGGCGGTGACCGTCGCCTCGACGTCCCCCCCTTGCGCACCAACGCCCGGGATCAGCAATGGCATGTCGCCGACGATGCCGCGCACCGCGGCGATTTCCGCGGGGAACGTGGCACCGACGACCAGACCGATCTGACCGCTCGTATTCCAGGGCCCGGCCGCCAGTCGAGCCACCGTCTGATAGAGCGGCTTGCCGTCCACGTCCAGGAATTGCAGGTCGCTACCGCCCGGATTCGACGTTCGGCACAGGACGATTACCCCTTTTTCGGCGTAGGCGAGATACGGCTCCAGCGAGTCGAAACCCATGTACGGATTCACCGTCACCGCGTCGGCGCGATAGCGTTCGAACGCTTCACGGGCGTATTGCTCCGCAGTGCTGCCGATGTCGCCGCGCTTGGCGTCGAGAATCACCGGCAGGCCCGGGTGATTGGCGTGGATGTGGGCGATCAGCTGTTCGAGCTGATCTTCGGCGCGATGCGCTGCGAAATAGGCGATCTGCGGTTTGAAGGCGCTGGCGTACGGCGCCGTGGCGTCCACGATCTGACGGCAGAATTCGAAAATCGCGTCCGGCTTGCCTTGCAGATGCGCGGGAATGCGCGACGGCTCCGGGTCGAGGCCCACGCACAGCAGCGAGTTGTTGCGCGTCCAGGCGGCGTTGAGAACTTGGGTGAATGTCATAACGGTGTTCCAGCGGGGTTCCGACGGTGGCAAGCCGACGGCGAATGATTCGAATTCGAGCCGAATCCAATCCGGCAAGGCCGCCATTTTACCCGCTCGGCGGCCCGGGCTCGCCATCGCCTCTGCTGTCCGTTCGTCATCGCCGCGGCAACGGCTTCATGGCGCTGCGCGTGCCACCCTCAGTCGAGCCAGCCGCGATGACGGAAATACAGGAACGGTGCGATGGCCGAGAGAATCATCAAACCGATCGCGAACGGATACCCGGCTTCCCAGGCCAGTTCCGGCATCATCTGGAAGTTCATGCCGTAAATGCTGGCGATGAGCGTCGGCGGCAGAAATGCCACGGCGGCCACCGAAAAGATCTTGATGATCTTGTTCTGATTGATGTTGATGAAGCCGATGGTGGCGTCCATCAGAAAGTTGATCTTGTCGAACAGATACGCCGTGTGATTATCGAGCGACTCGATATCGCGCATGATCTGCTTGCCTTCCTGGTACTGCTCGTCCTTGAGCATCCGGGCGCGCATCAGGAACGATACTGCACGTCGCGTATCCATGACGTTCCGGCGAATGCGCCCGTTCAAGTCCTCCTGCGCGGCAATGCTTTCGAGCGCCTTGGCGGCGTCGGCATCGGTGAGGTTCTTGCCGAGCACGCGCTTGCTCACCTCTTCGAGCGCGGCGTACACGCCTTCGAGCGAATCGGCCGAGTACTCGGCATCGGTTGAATAGAGGTCGAGAAGCACGTCCATCGCGTCACGCACCGAGCCCGGGCGGATCCGCGCGCGCATGCGAACCAGACGGAATACCGGCAAATCCTCGTCGTGAACGGAAATCAGCAGATCCTTGACCACAACGAACGCTACCGGCACGTTGCGCGACTGCTCTTCGTCGTCGAGCAAGAAGTCGGTGCGGATGTGCAGCACACCGTCGTCGTCTTCGTAATAGCGCGCCGAAGCTTCGATATCGGTCACTTCATCGCGTGACGGCAGCTTGACCTTGTAGGCCTCTTCGACCCAGCGACGCTCCTCTTCGGATTCGCTGTGCAGATCGACCCAGACCGGCGTAACACTGGCCAGATCACTGGGATGGTCACAAGTCACCTGTTGCAGGCGGCCATGATGGATGACGAAGGCGTTGATCAAACGAGGTTCTCCCTGCTACAAGGCGACGCCAAGTGTAGCAGCCGCGCTACAGTCACGCCAATGGCGGCACGCCGCGGGACGCAAAGCGCATGCCCGCCCGTGTCGGTCGTTGTCGGAATCGTTCGTAGGAATATTCCTAGATCCGACAAATTCGCGGGCGCCGGTGCGCAACGATGGCAGGCTGATCGAACCAATCTACGCACTTTGCGTCAACTTTGTTATCGCCTTCAGTGGCGACCGCTTTTCGGACCGCCATGTGTCGCGGTGTCATTCAATCGGGAGAAAAGACAAAATGACGGAAGTCACCCCTGCGCTCACATCGTTCGACGCCGTGACGGGTTTCCTTGCGGCCAACGCCATCCATTACGGTCTGTCGCTCTTGCAGGCCGTACTGATTCTGCTCGTCGGCTTCTGGATCGCGAAACGACTGTCCCGCTTCGTCCAGAACACACTTAACCGCTCGCAGCACTTCGATGCCACGCTCAAGCCGCTGATCCAGTCCGTCGTCTTGTGGTCGGTGCGCATCGTCACGATCATCGCGGTACTGGCGCAGTTCGGCGTGCAGACGGCGAGCATCGTCGCGGTGCTGGGCGCCGCCGGTCTGGCAATCGGCCTGGCGTTGCAAGGCACGTTGCAGAACATCGCGGCCGGCACGATGCTGCTCGTGCTGCGTCCGTTCCGTAACGGCGACTATGTGACGGCAGGCTCTGCGGTCGCCGGCACGGTCGAGGAAATCGGCTTGTTCACCACAACGCTCACGAATGCCGACGGCATTTACGTCTGCGTGCCGAACAATCAGATCTGGGGCCAGCCGATCACGAACTTCAGCCGCAACGCGACGCGCCGCATGGAAGTCACTGTCGGCATCGCGCTCGACGACGATCTGGACGCCGCGATGCAGGCCTTGCGCGAACACGTGAGCGCCGACAAACGTGTTCTCGACAAGCCCGCACCGGAAATCATGGTCAAGCAGGTGAGCGACAGCGCCGTGATCGTGAATGTGCGCGTGTGGGCACTGTTGGGCGACTACTGGGGGCTGTACTGGGACCTGCAACGTAACGTGAAGGAGACGGTCGAGCGCGTGGGTTGCTCGCTGCCCTACCCGACGCGTACCGTCGTGCAGGTACCGTCGCAGGCGATCCCCGATGCGGTCCAACCGCGTCACTGATCGCGGCGGCCGCGCCTCTTACTGCGGCAGTTCGGCCGCGCCCATGCGACGTGCAATGACCCCCGCGCGTTGTGAGAGGTATGGCGAGTTCCGATGGGTATCGAAGTAGCGCGGACGCGGCAACATGACCGCGAGCCGCGCCGCCTGCCAGGGCGAGAGCTTCGAGGCGGGAATGCCGTAGTAGTAGCGTGCTGCCGCTTCGGCACCGAACACCCCCTCGCCCCACTCCACCGAGTTCAGATAGATTTCGAAGATGCGCTGCTTGTCCATCCAGAATTCGAGCATCCACGTGATGGTGAATTCTTCGGCCTTGCGCAGGTAGCTCTTCTCGCTGGAGAGGAACAGATTCTTCGCGAGTTGCTGCGAAATGGTCGAGCCACCGGCAACGATCCGGCCTTTCTTCTGATTTTTCTCCCATGCGCCCAGCATGGCGTCGATTTCGTAACCGTCATGGTTGACGAAATTCGCGTCTTCGCTGGCGATGATCGCGCGCTTCAGATTGCGCGAGATCCGGTCGTAAGGCACCCATTCGTGCCTGAGCGTCGCTTTCGGATCCGTTTCACGCAAGCGCGTCTGCGCGGCGCGCATGAATGCCGTCGATTGCGGGTCGAAACGCACCCACCAGCCGATTTGCAGAAAGTAGTAGAGCTGCGTTGCGAGCACGCCGACGATGAGCAAGGTGAAGAAGTACCCTGCCCATTGCCACGCCCCCCATGCCCGCTTGCGCCCGATGCGGCCGGTGCGGGATGTCGATGATGTCCGTCGCTGCGCAGCCATCGCCGCCGCTCAGGCTTTGGCGTTGAGACGGGCGCGCAACGCCGCGCGTACGGCATCGGTCGACGGTCGCACGCCGCGCCACACGGCGAACGCTTCCGCCGCCTGCTCGACGAGCATGCCAAGGCCATCCGCGGCCCGGGCTGCCCCCGCCGACAGGGCATGCGTCATGAAAACCGTGGGCCGTGCACCGTACATCATGTCGTACGCCAGTGATCCTTCCGCAAAGGCACCCTCGGGAAGCGGCGGCACGTCGCCCTGAAGGCTGCCGGCCGTGGCATTGATGACGAGGTCGAAGCCCGCCGGAACCCTCTCCCAACCGCCGCCCGCAAGCCGCACTTCGTGACGCCCGGCCGCGTCGGCAAATCGTGCGACGAGTTCGTCAGCACGCGCGGCCGTGCGATTGGCGACGAAAAGCACGGCCGGTTTGGCTTCGATCAGCGGCAGCATCGCACCGCGCGACGCACCGCCCGCGCCGAGCAACAGCACGCGACGTCCCGCGAGCGACACGCCGAGCGGCCCTTCGATATCGCGTACCAGCCCCACACCATCGGTGTTGTCGCCGGTAATGCCCTGCGCATCGAACACCAGCGTGTTCACTGCGCCGGCCGCCTGCGCGCGCGCTGTCAGGCGATCTGCCAGCGCATGCGCTTCGAGCTTGAAGGGAACGGTGACATTGGCACCTCGCGCGCCGTGTTCGATGAACGTGCGCACCGTCGCCGCAAACGCATCGAGCGGCGCGAGCAGGCGCTCGTAGACAAGGTGCTGCCCTGTCTCCCGGGCAAACTCGGCGTGAATGAATGGCGACTGGCTATGTTCGACAGGGTGACCGATCACGGCGTAGCGATCGGCGGGTAATTCCCCGGCAGGCGTTTGGTTTGTCATCGTTTTCAAAGACGCGGCGCCCGGCTTTCCCCCGGGCGCCGCGATATCTTGCAGCAAATACGGCCTCGACCGCGATTCGGCGGGCGCCGATTACGAGAGCACCCACAGCAGAATGCTTCCGAACAACGCCCATTTCACCGCATAGTACACGTAGCGGTTCCACGCCTTGAGGCGTTTGCCGACGAGGCGGATCGCGTAAATATACTTGAACGCCTTGTTCAGCCCACCGGTACGATCGCTCGCGTCGTTCGGTGATGCGGCGGCGCCGACCAGATGGCGGCCGAACCATCGGTTCACACGCTGTGCCCAGCGGTATTTCATCGGACGCTCGACGTCGCAGAAGAGAATGATACGGTTCTGGCCGCTTTGATTCTCGGCGTAATGGATGTACGTCTCGTCGAACAGAACGCCCTCGCCGTCGCGCCAGCTGTATCGCTGTCCATCGACGTCGATGTAGCACCGGTCGTCGTTCGGCGTGACGAGTCCGAGGTGATAACGCAGCGACCCGGCATAGGGATCGCGATGACGCACCAGACGGCTGCCGTGCGGCAATTCCGCAAACATCGCGGCCTTGATCGCCGGAATCTGGCGAACGAGACGGGTCGTCACCGGGCATAGTTCGCTCGCGGACGGATGCGCCTCGTCATACCACTTCAGATAGAAGCGCTTCCAACCACTCTTGAAGAACGAATTGAAGCCGACGTCGTTGTACTTGTCGGAGGCTTTGATACGGCTGGCATCGAGCAGCGCCAGCGCTTCGGCGCGAATCGCTTCCCAGTTCTGGCGCAGCGGTTCGAGTTCGGGGAATTGATCGGTCTTGAGATACGGCGTGGTCGGCACCCGCGAGAACGCGTACATGAACACGTTCAGTGGTGACAGAAACGTCGAGTGGTCGGACAGCTGGCGGAAAAATTTGTGGCGAACCTTACCGCGGAAATGCACGTACACAGCACAAGCAGCAATGATCGCCAGAACAATCCATTTCATGGCGGGCTTTTCAGTTCGGGGAAAACCTCGCAATTATAGAAATATTTGGAAAGTTTCACCGGGCACGATCCCAACGTACCGCCGTGCCGGACGCGCCGAAGGCGGGCACCCCGCGTGCGAGCCGGTGCCCCCCGTGCGCCGGGTATACGCGCAGTGACTTGGGAGAGCGCACACCGACGCGCGCATTCAGGACGATGGCTGGGACGAATCGCTGCCTATTGCACCGCGCCGCTCGCCGGTGCGGCGAGCGTCTGAGCTTGCACACCCTGACGCGTGAACGTCATGCGCGTGACAATCTCCAGAATGTCGTAACGCTGCTTCATGTCCGGGGAAAAATCGCCGAACGGTGCACTGGCCTGCACGATGGCAACCGCGCGACGGTCGAGATCGCGGTTGCCCGAGCTTCGCGTCACCTCCACGCCGACGACATTCCAACCGTCCTTGTGATACCCGAGCCCGCCACGCTGATTGACGTTGAGCGTGACGATCAGTTCGCCGTATAGACGATCGTTGCCGATCTGAGGAAAGTGTTCGGTACCGTATCGCTCGACCCGATGGCGCAGTGCGTCGAAATAGCGGGCGTACGCGACCTCGCGCGTATTCGCCGTGACCTGTCCCCGCTTGGGACGCGTCTGATAGGCGCGCAACTGCTTGTCGATTTCCGCCTGCAACCGCGCGATCTGCTGATCGACGGTCCGGTCGTCCGGCCCGTGCCCGCGCTGCGGCGAGTCGGTTCGATTGCGCTCGGCTTCCGGCGAGGCGGCGTACTGGCTACGAAGCTGCGAGAGCAGCTTTTCCTGCATGGCTTCAAGGTCGCTTACGTTGCGCTGAAGCTGGGCGACGGGCGCGCCCTCGCGCTGCGCCGCACGCGAGGGCAACGGCGACGTCGCGCGTTCGCCTTCATGCTCGCCACCGCCGGCAAGATTGGCCTGCGCGAGCGCGGTGGCCTTTTCGGGCGCATGGGCCGACTTGGCATTGACAAGCACCACTTCGAGCGGCGTGTCCGCGCTGTGCAACCGGAAACTGCCGGGCGCGACGAAATGCACTGCCAGCGCGAGCAAATGCACCATCGCCGAGAAGATGAGGCCGGTGGCTAGCGGATGCTCGCGCATGAGCGACCAGCCGCGGCGACGTGCCGCGACTAGCTGACCGGACGGAAGCGCGGGTTTCAGCACGCAGGGCTTGCCGACGCATCGTGCGCGCCAGCGGCCATTAGTGCCACCGCCAGCGGCGACGCGCCGCTGGCGGTGCCTGCCGCACCAGCGGCCGATGTTCGTGCGGTGTCGTTGGTATCGTTGGTACCGTCGCTGTCGGTGCAATCGCCGTGCCGGACAGATGCCACTCCCTCCCCATTGCCGGCGTCACCTTGCTCACCGCCCGGGCCATCGGCCCCTTCGCTGCCGGAACCTTCACCGCTGTCGGAGCCTTCGGCACCCTCGCCGCCGCCACCGTCACCTGCTCCGCCATCGCCTTCATCGTCGTCGTCCGCGAGCGCGCTCTGGCCGGCACCGAGGACTTGTGCAACACGCACCGAGATACTGAGTGTGACGACGTCGAACGACAACACATCGAGCATGATCTGCGTGCCCCGTGCGTGCAACCCGAGTCCCGGCACGATCAGCGTGAGCGGAATGTCGTTCAGACGCACGGTATCGCCCTTGAGCACGCTTGCCTGGACCTGCGACTTGTTCTCCTGAATCAGCCAGCGCATGCACCAGTAACGCTCCATGCGGCTCTGGTGTTCGCCATACGCCGCATAGGCCGCCTCGAAACTCGACACCGTGGCGTACAGATCGGCGTCCTTCGGTTTGAAGGGCGCCGCCAGTTTCGCGGTCACGCCATGGCGCACGCATGCAATCAGTTGCCACTGATTCACCAGATCGACGTAGCGACGCAGCGGCGACGTACTCCACGCGTACTGCTCAACGCCCAGACCTTCGTGTGGCGCGGGCGACGTTTGCATACGCGTACGGTTCACGCCATACGCGCGCTGCGCACGATAGATGCCCGGCACGCCGCATTCGGCCAGCAGGCGTCCCCAGCGGCTGTTCGCGAGAATCGCCATCTCGGCCACGATCAGGTCGAGCGGTGCGCCGCGCATACGCTGCTTGATCGTGATGTGTTCGCCATCGACGTAGAAATTGAAGTCGGTCTTGTTCTGCACTTCGGGACGCAGGCCGTAGCCCACGCGCGCCGCCTGGCGCTTGTTGTACAGCGACTGCGCGAACGGCCAGAGCAGACGCAACTCTTCCTTGTGCGGATAGTCGCCGCTGCCATCGGCCAGCGTCTGTTCCGTAATGATCGAATCGAGTTCGTTGTGCCGCAGGTTCGCGGAGATCGGCACGCGTTCGGCACGCGTTTCGGTCGTCACGATGTCATACGTATCGGCCTTGACCACGACGTACAGCGACAACGCAGGGCGTGCACCGCCTTCGGCGAGCGTGTAAGTCTCGACCACCGAATCGGGAAGCATCGTGATCTTCTCGCCCGGCGCATAGACAGTCGACAACCGCACGCGCGCGATCTCGTCGATGGGGTCGCCGCGCTTGATGCCCAGCGCGGGCGCGGCGATGTGGATTCCCACACGCAGCAGACCGTCGGGCAGCACCTGCACCGAGAGGGCATCGTCGATTTCGGTCGTCGTCGAATCGTCGATGGAGAACGCCTGCACGTCGGCAAGCGGCAGGTCGTCGTCAGGCAGCGGCGTCGGCCCGACGTCTGGAAAACCGGTGCCGCGCGGGAAGTGTTCGTAGAGGAACGCCGCCTCGTGATAGGCGCGCGGCGACGCGATACCACCGCAGGCCAGCATCACTTCGGCATGCGTCTTGCCGAGCGCGATGGCGGCGGCGTCGAGCGCCTTCCACTCGATCGTGTTCTTGTCGGGACGGAACAGCAGTTGGAGTTCCTTGCCCTTGAGTGCGTCCGGCAGCGTGCCGGCGACCATCTGATCCGCATACGATGCCTGTAGCTCGGCCTGCTGCTGCTTGCGCGCGAGTCCGGCGAGGGCGGCTTCCAGTTGTTCCTGCGCTGCGCGCTGATACTGGCCGCGCCCCTTGCGACGGAAATAAATGGGCGACGCCTGCAACGCCAGCGCCAGACCGGCCTGCTGCGCCACACTCGCCCCTTCGCCGAAATACTCGGCGGCGAGCACGGGAAAGGCAAATTCGTCGGCCGGCGCGCATTCCCACAGGAAACTCATGTCGATGTCCTGTGCGGCGGCCTGCGCCTGCGCGATCAACTCGGCGGGCGTGGGCGACTCGAAACGCAGGAGGACATCACGCCCCTTGATCTTGCTGCGACGCCCGCCAGGCAACTCCACCTGATACGACTCGCCCTGCTGCGACAACACCGTGCCAGCCTTGAAGCCGCCGGATTCCTCAAAAAAAATGTTCATGAAACAGCCATCGATCGCAATAGGCGATATTGTAGCCCGCCAATGTACGGCGGTTTGGGGCGGAACGGGCAAACGCGTTATTCGCCCCCGAAAGGGCTTGCTGCGTCAGGCCCGAGGGTAACGTCGACGCCCGCGAATCGCAAAACGTCGTCCATATAGTTGGAGAAATCGGAAATCCCGTGGTCGCTGCCCTTGATCAACGTAAGCTTCGCTCCGGGATACTTCGCCAGCATGTCGCGGTAATCCAGCGTCTGGTCACCGGTCGCCGCTACAAGGTAATAGCGCTCGGGACGCGTGATTTGCGCCACGTCGATCATGCGCAATTCATCCAGATGCCGGGGTTCGACCACGATCGATCCGCCGCCATGCCACATCGGCTGCTCGCCGAGCCACTTATGCAGATCGTCGTACGGACGCGTGGCCGGATTGAGCAGCACCGCACGGCACCCCAGCTTTTCCGCCAGATATGTCGCGTAGTAGCCTCCCAGCGAACTGCCCACGATGGTCAACTCGTCGGGGCTCGCCCCGGTGAGCAGGCGCTGCGCATCGACGACAGCGGCGAGCGGCGACGGCGGCAGCTGCGGGCATGCCCAGTCGTGGCCAAGCCCGAGCCGATGCATGCGCGCCGCCATCAACTGCGCCTTGAAGGAACGCGGCGACGAACGGAAGCCGTGCAAATAGAGAATCATGTAAGCCCCCGATAGAACCTGTTCGGTGTGCGCGGGCACACCGTATCCGCAGCGGGCGTGTCCCGGGCGAGTCAGATGCGACCGCCCGCCACCGCCGCCGCGAATTACCCGTGCGCCGCAATCGCATCCAGCAACTTCTGATGGATACCGCCGAAGCTGCCGTTACTCATGACGACGATCTGGTCACCCGGTTGCGCCGCGGCACTGACAGCCCGCACCAGTCCATCGATGTCGCTGAATGCCTGGGCCCGTGCACCCAGCGGGGCAAGCGCTTCCGCAAGATTCCAGCCGAGGGCGTCCTTGCCGGACGGTGCGCCGTAGCCGAACACGAGATCGGCGTCGGCCAGACTGGCAGGCAACTGCGCCTTCATCACGCCCAGCTTCATCGTGTTGGAGCGCGGTTCGAGCACCGCAAGAATGCGGGCGCTGCCGGCACGGCGACGCAATCCGGCGAGCGTTGTCTGAATTGCTGTCGGATGATGCGCGAAATCGTCGTAGACGGTCACCCCACCGGCTTCCCCACGGACTTCCATACGGCGCTTCACATTCTGGAATTTGCCCAGCGATGCGGCGCCCTGTTCCGCCGGTACGCCCACGTGGCGCGCGGCGGCCAGTGCGGCGAGCGCGTTCATCCGGTTGTGCTCGCCCTGGAGCGCCCATTTCACTTCCCCGGCTGCCTTCGGACCCTGATGGACCCAAAACGCCTCCTGTCCGGAGTTGAGAACTTCGTTGGACTGCGCCACGTGCCAGCCGTCTGCCACACCAAAGCGTTCGACCTCACTCCAGCAACCGCGCGCAAGCACACGTTCCAAAGCCGGCTCACGGCCATTGACGATCAGACGGCCCTGACCCGGGACAGTGCGCACGAGATGATGAAATTGCGTCTCGATGGCAGTCAGATCCGCAAAGATGTCGGCATGATCGAACTCAAGGTTGTTGAGGATCGCCGTGCGCGGGCGATAGTGGACGAACTTGGAGCGCTTGTCGAAGAAGGCCGTATCGTACTCGTCGGCCTCGATGACGAAGAAGTCGCTGTCGGTGAGTCGCGCCGAAATGCCGAAGTTCATCGGCACGCCACCCACCAGGAAGCCCGGGTTGTACCCGGCGTCTTCGAGAATCCAGGTCAGCATCGACGTCGTGGTCGTCTTGCCGTGCGTGCCCGCCACCGCCAGCACCCATTTCCGGGAGAGCACATGCTCGCCGAGCCATTGCGGGCCAGACGTATACGGCAGATTCCGGTTCAGGATCTCTTCCATGAGCGGATTGCCGCGCGAGACGACGTTGCCGATCACGAACAGGTCGGGCTCCAGCGAAACCTGATCGGCATCGAAGCCTTCGATCAGGCGGATACCCTGAGCCTCTAGCTGCGTGCTCATTGGCGGATAGACGTTGGCGTCGCACCCCGTAACGGTGTGACCGGCCTGACGTGCGAGGACTGCCAGACCGCCCATGAACGTGCCGCAGATGCCAAGAATATGAATATGCATGGATGGGGAGCGTGATGAAGGCCGGGCCGAGCCCGTGCGGGAATGGGGAGTGCCGAAGAGCCAAGGGCTCCATTGTACCTGCGGCGCGAAGCCCAATGCCTTTCAGGTATCATCGTTCGCATGACACGCAAATCCTGGACCGACGCCCAACGCCTGCGCGAAGAAATCGCCCTTGCGGCCGCCCGCCTCATTGCCGAGGAGGGTGCCGACTACGCGAGCGCGAAGCGCAAGGCAGCCAAACAAGTGACGGGAGAGGCGCGAATTGCTGGAGAGTTGCTGCCGGATAACGACCAGATCGAAGCGGAAGTGCGCGAGTATGTACAGACATTCCTGTCCGACACGCAACCGGACGAGTTGGCTCACCTGCGCCGGGTTGCGCTGACGGTCATGACGGAGTTGGCGCGTTACCGCCCGTACATCACTGGCGCTGTCTACAATGGCACCGCGACGGCGCTATCCGATATCTATTTGCAGGCTTTTTGCGACAACCCCAAGGAAGTTGCCATCGACCTGCTAAATAGAGGCATCGATTACGAGGTCTCCGAGAGCCGCCACTTCAACGGCCGGGGCATGGTCGAGACGTTAAGCTTTCTCTGGCGCGAGCGCGGGCATCGCGGCGAACCCGCCGGCGTCCATCTGTCGTTGTATTCGACGGACGACATGCGCGGCGCTCTCAAGGCAACCGACGGCAATGGCCGTGCGGTCCGGACCGATGCCGACGGCTTGCGCGCGCTGATGGACGAAGCCCACGCCTTGGCGCCGGCCCATCGCCATTGATCTTCGGGCCGATGACCGCGCAATAACGGCCGATTCGATGCAAAATCGCCACTAATTCTCCGCAATTACCGTTCGTCTTTCGTTTACCGTTGATTCCGGACCTTCCACCTCTCATCCATCATGGCAAAACGTATCGTTATTCTGGTGATGCTGGCCATCGCGGGTTTGACCGCCGGTTTCTGGCTTGGTCACCGAAACCAGCCGGCCCCGAGCGCCTCCGACGCCTCCGACGCCTCCGATGCCGCCGTCGCACAATTGCTGGCAACGCGCCTGCCCGACCTCAAAGGTAACGATCAGGCCGTGTCGCAATGGAAAGGTAAGACGCTGGTCGTGAACTTCTGGGCGCCATGGTGCGGTCCCTGCGTTGAGGAAATGCCCGAATTGCAAGCGCTTTCCACTGAATTCGGCACGAAAAACGTCCAATTCGTGGGTATTGGTATCGATACGGCACAGAACATGATCGCGTTCGAGCAAAAGGTGAAAGTCGACTATCCGCTGCTCGTGGCAGGCTACGCGGGCACCGACCTCGCTCGCGCACTGGGAAACAAGGCGGGCGCCTTGCCCTTTACCGTCGTGATCGACCCGAAGGGCCGCATGCACTACGAGAAACTTGGACGCATTACGTCCGACGAAGTGCGCGCAGCCCTCAAACCGCTCATCTGACCCCACCATGGGAAAGGCAGACGTGCCGGGAAACCCCGTCGGACGTGACCAGCGGGGTCCGATTTTCGCCCCACTGGACAAAATCCACCAACTGGCGTTTAATTGCGCCCAATTTCGTGAAATTTGATTCGCCGATGCCTCACCGCATTCTCGTGCTCCACGGCCCTAACCTGAACCTGCTCGGTATTCGCGAGCCGGAGGTGTACGGTCGCACGACGCTGGCCGACATCGACTCCGCCCTTGTGGAGCAGGCCAGGATCGCGGGCGCCGAGGTGACGACATTCCAAAGCAATCACGAAGGTGCACTGGTTGACCGGATTCAGGCGGCGAGCGGTGAGTCGATCGACTTCGTCGTCATCAACCCTGCGGCCTATACCCATACCAGCGTGGCAATTCGCGACGCGTTGGCCGGGGTAGGCATCCCGTTCGTCGAGGTTCACCTCTCGAACGTTCATACGCGCGAGGCCTTCCGGCATCACTCGTACTTTTCCGATATCGCGCAAGGTGTGATCTGCGGCCTGGGCTGGCGCGGGTATACCTACGCACTCGATTTTGCCCTGCGGCGGCTCGCCGGCGGGTAGTCGTCTCACATCCCCATTTCCTCTCGCGGGACGTTGTGCCCGCGCCGATACAGAATCAAGGAGCCTCCTTCATGGATTTGCGCAAACTCAAGACATTGATCGACCTCGTGGCCGAATCGGGTATTTCCGAGCTCGAAGTCACCGAAGGCGAAGGCAAGGTCCGCATCGTCAAGGCGCCGCCGCAAGTGATCGCCGCCCCGGTGCAGATGGCCATGCCGGCCGCCGTGCCGCAAGTCGCTGCGCAAGCTCCCGCGGCCACGCCCGCCGCCGCCGCCCCGGCAGCACCGGCCGTGCCGCAAGGCCACATCGTGACGTCGCCGATGGTCGGCACGTTCTACCGCGCGCCGTCGCCGGGCGCCGATCCGTTCGCGCAGGTCGGCGATTCGGTCAAGGAAGGCCAGACGCTTTGCATCATCGAAGCGATGAAGCTGCTCAACGAGATCGAGTCGGACAAAGCCGGCGTGATCAAGGAAATCCTCGTCGAGAACGGTCAGGCCGTGGAATACGGTCAACCGCTGTTCGTGATCGGCTAATGCCGGTTGTCGGACGCTTCGCCCGTACGGCCATGAGCCGTATGGAGGCACCGGGCGTCCGGCCCCGCTCCTCTCCCCTTTCGGGCAGGACTGCACATAATGTTTGAAAAAATCCTCATCGCCAATCGCGGCGAAATCGCCCTGCGCATCCAGCGCGCGTGCCGCGAGATGGGCATCAAGACCGTCGTGGTCTATTCCGAAGCCGACAAGGAAGCGAAGTACGTCAAGCTCGCCGACGAAGCGGTCTGTATCGGCCCGGCCCCGTCGCCGCTGAGCTATCTGAACATGCCGGCGCTCATCAGCGCGGCCGAAGTCACCGACGCCCAGGCCATTCACCCGGGCTACGGCTTCCTCTCGGAGAATGCCGACTTCGCCGAGCGCGTGGAGCAATCGGGCTTCACGTTCATCGGTCCGCGCCCCGAGACCATTCGCCTGATGGGCGATAAGGTCTCGGCCAAGCAGACGATGATCAAGACCGGCGTGCCCTGTGTGCCGGGTTCGGAAGGCGCGTTGCCCGAAGATCCCAAGGAAATCGTGCGAATTGCGCGCCAGGTCGGCTATCCGGTGATCATCAAGGCCGCGGGTGGCGGCGGTGGTCGCGGCATGCGCGTGGTACACACGGAAGCGGCGCTGGTGAATGCGGTCAACATGACGCGCGAAGAAGCCGGCCGTGCCTTCGGCAACCCGGAAGTCTATATGGAGAAGTTCCTCGAGAACCCGCGCCATATCGAAATCCAGGTGCTCGCCGACAAGCACAAGCAAGCGATCTGGCTGGGCGAGCGCGACTGCTCGATGCAGCGTCGTCACCAGAAGGTGATCGAAGAAGCAACCGCACCGCTGATCCCGCGCCGTCTGATCGAGCGCATTGGCGACCGTTGCGCCGACGCTTGCAAGAAGATGGGCTATCTCGGTGCCGGCACGTTCGAATTCCTGTACGAGAACGGCGAGTTCTATTTCATCGAAATGAACACGCGCGTGCAGGTCGAGCACCCGGTCACGGAAATGATCACGGGCGTCGACATCGTGCAGGAACAGATCCGCATCGCGGCCGGCGAGAAGCTCGCCTATCGTCAGCGCGACATCCAGTTCCAGGGGCACGCCATCGAGTGCCGTATCAACGCTGAAGACCCGTTCAAGTTCACGCCGTCGCCGGGTCGCATCACCGCGTGGCACATGCCGGGCGGTCCTGGCATTCGCGTCGACACGCACGCCTACAACGGCTATTTCGTGCCGCCGAACTACGATTCGATGATCGGTAAGCTGATCGCTTACGGCGCAACGCGCGAGCAGGCAATTCGCCGCATGCGCGTGGCACTGTCGGAAATCGTGGTCGAAGGTATCCAGACAAACATTCCGCTGCATCGGGAATTGATGCTCGACGCCAAGTTCGTCGAAGGCGGCACGAGCATCCACTATCTGGAACACAAGCTGGCGCAGAAGTCTGCCGTCGGCGGTAATTAAGCCGTTATTGCGCAGGAAATACTCGCTATGTATCGCGAACTCGTCGTAGAAGTTGCCCGTGCCCAGGCCGAGGCCCTGTCGGACGCCCTGCTCGATCTGGGCGTGCTGTCCGTCTCGGTGGAAGACGCGGACGCCGACACACCCGACGAGCAACCGATGTTCGGCGAGCCGGGTCTGACCCCACCGGACACCGCTTGGCAACGCTCGCGCGTGGTCGCGCTGGTGGGGGAAGATCAGGACGCGGCCGTGTTGCTCGCGGCGGCCGTCAACCAACTGGGCCTCGCCGAGTCGCCGGCGTTTGCGCTGCGCGACGTGGAGGAACAGGACTGGGTACGTCTGACGCAATCGCAGTTCGAGCCGATGCAGATCGGTCAGCGGATCTGGGTCGTGCCGTCGTGGCACGACGCCCCGGACACCGACGCGCTCATCCTCGAACTCGACCCCGGTCTTGCCTTCGGCACCGGCAGTCACCCGACCACGCGCCTTTGCATGGAGTGGCTCGAACAGCACGTGCAGGCCGGTCAGTCGCTGCTCGACTATGGCTGCGGCTCGGGCATTCTGGCGATTCTCGCGCGCAAGTGCGGCGCCGATCCGGTCATCGGCATCGACATCGACCCCCAAGCCGTGGAATCGGCCCGCTACAACAGCGAACGCAATCACGCGCCAGTCGAATACGGGTTGCCGGACGATCTTCGCGATGGTCGGTTCGATATCGTGGTCGCGAACATTCTGTCGAATCCGCTCAAGCTGCTCGCCTCGATGCTGACGTCCCGTGTCGCGCCCGGCGGCAGGCTCGCGCTCTCCGGCGTGCTGGAGCGGCAGGCAGACGAAGTGATCGCGGCTTACGCGCCTTATATGAAGATGTCGGTCTGGCGCGCTCACGACGGCTGGGTCTGCCTGCACGGGCAGGCCACAGACTAACCCGCGCGTCGCGCGCCGAGTCTCCCGAGTCTTCCTCACATGACCCAGTCCTCGCGCGTTCTCGCTACCCGTTGCCCTCACTGCCACACCGTCTTTCGCGTCGTCGCGGATCAGCTCAAGCTGCGCGATGGCCTTGTGCGCTGCGGCCACTGCCGTGAAGTGTTCGACGGGCGCGCTTATCTTTGCGATCCGCCCGCCGACGACACCGGCACCGAAACCCCGGTAAATGCCGGGGAAGCCGCATCCCCCACCGATGTCGCGCCTGGCGCTGCCGCCGGCACCCTACCGGCCAATTCGCCCACGAAACCCTCCACGACAGCGTTCGCGACGAGTTCCGCATCGACGGCATCGGCGGCTTCCACGCCCCCGTCAGTCACAGCGGCATCCGTAGGAGACAAGTCGATTCCGGAGATGCTCACGCCCACGGCCATCGCCGCCCTGCTCGGTACACCGGACGAAAGCCGTGCACGGATGCAGCATGGGCCGGGCCGCTACCTGGACGACGATCCCACCGTCCTGAGTGCGCCGACAGCCGCACCGTCGCGCTCCGAACCATCGCCGACCACGCGTACCGGGCCGCAAAAACGCCCCGGTGCCGCGCGCGCCGTGTGGCGCCTGCTGATGGCGCTCGCGATCCTCGGTCTGCTCGGGCAGTGGGCATGGATCGAGCGCGCGGCACTCGTCGATCGAATGCCCGCGTTGCGCGGCGTGTTCGCGGCACTCGGCCGTCCGATGCACGTGAGCATCGGATTGCCGCGTCAGCCCGACCGGATCCAGATTTCGAGCGTGACGCTCGTCACCGACGGCAACGCGTCGCCGAGCGCAGGCGAATCGAGTGCCCCCGACACCGCTGTCGAGCCGCCCGCCCGCGACGCCGCTGCTCCCGCCGCTCCCGCCGATGCGGTTCCGATGACGCTCACCGTCTTCATGCGCAATCAAGCCGGCCATGCGCTGGCCTGGCCGTCGCTCGAACTCACGCTCTCGGACCTCGACGGAAAGCCCGTGGTGCGTCGCGTTTTTTCAGCGGACGAATACGTCACCGAGGCAACAATGCGCGAAGCGGGGCTCGCACCACGCAGCGAACGCACGATTCGGTTACGATTATCGGCGCAGGCAGCGCTAGCCAGTAATTACCGGGTGCTCGCGTTCTATCCCTGATAGCGCTGTTGCACTCAACCTAGGAGATATAGATGTCCCAAGTCACGCTCGGGGGCAACCCCACCGAAGTCGGCGGTCAGTTCCCGCAAAAGGGTCAGACCGCACCGGCGCTGAAGCTGGTCAACGCCAAGTTGCAGGACGTCACGCTCGACGACTTCACCGGCAAACGCAAAGTCCTCAATATCGTGCCGAGCCTCGACACGCCGACGTGCGCTACGTCGACCCGCAAGTTCAACGAAGCGGCCAGCAAGCTCGAAAACACCGTCGTGCTGGTGATCTCGGCCGACCTGCCGTTCGCGATGAGCCGCTTTTGCGCCACCGAAGGCCTGACCAACGTCGTCACGCTCTCGACGATGCGCGGCCGCGAGTTCCTCCACAACTACGGCGTGGACATCAAGACCGGCCCGCTCGCCGGTGTGGCCGCTCGTGCCGTGGTGGTGCTCGATGCCGACAATCGCGTCATGCACGCCGAACTGGTGCCGGAAATCAAGAACGAACCGAACTACGACGCAGCGCTCGCCGCCCTGTCGTAATTCCGCGGTCTCCTCGCGAGATCGCCGCCGCTGCGATCTGATGCTTTCCGCACTTGCGGCATTCGTCAGATCGCGGGATCGGCAGCATGGGCAAGACCCGCAGTTCCCGCGCCGATGCATGGCATGCACCGGCTCGATTTTTGTCCAGCGGCCCAAGACAGCACGACTGGCTCTCACCGTCCGCCGTCCCCCGTTGACCCTCCCCCCGCTTATTTTTCGCAAGGAATTTCCCGTGACTACCGTGATCTGCGGCTCGCTGGCCTACGACAACATCATGACGTTCGAAGGCCGCTTCGGCGAGCACATCCTGCCTGATCAGGTGCACATCCTGAATGTCAGCTTCCTCGTGCCGACAATGCGCCGCAACTTCGGTGGCTGCGCCGGCAACATCGGCTACAGCCTGCATCTGCTCGGCGGCACGCCGGTCGTCATGGCTACGGTGGGCGAGGACGGTGCGGCCTATCTGGAGCGCTTCCGGTCACTCGGCATGACGACGGAGTTCGTGCGCACGGTCACGGACAGCATGACGGCCAACGCGATGATCACCACCGACCTGGACAATAACCAGATCACCGCTTTCCACCCGGGCGCGATGATGTTCTCCGCGCGTAACCGCGTGGCGGATGCCAAGGGCGCCACGCTCGGCATCGTCGCCCCGGACGCTCCGGACGCCATGCTCACGCACGCCGAAGGTTTCGCCGCCGCGGGCGTGCCCTTCGTTTTCGATCCGGGCCAAGGCCTGCCGTTGCTCACGCCCGAGGCACTACGCCGCATGGTGGAACTCGCAACGTATCTCGCGGTCAGCGACTACGAAGCCAAGCTCCTCTGCACGAAGACCGGAATGTCGATGGAAGACCTCCAGTCGCGTGTCGAGGCACTTGTCGTCACGCGCGGAGAACACGGGGCCCAGATCTTCGCCGGCGGCAAGCAACACGACATTCCTGCCGTGACCGCCAAGCGTGTCGTCGACCCCACGGGGTGCGGCGATGCATTCCGTGGCGGTTTGCTCTATGGCATCGAGAAGGGCCTCGAGTGGCCGACCACTGGCCGCCTGGCCAGTCTGATGGGTTCGCTCAAGATCGCCGAGCAGGGCTCGCAGACATATGCACCCACGCGCTCGGACATCGAAGCGCAATATGAAGAAGCGTTCGGCCACCGCTTCGAATGATTTAAGGAAAGACACAACGATGGCACGACTCACCACACCGCTCATCATCCTCGCCGCTGCGGCGTCGCTCTCGCTGTCCGCCTGCACGGCGTTCGGTCCGAGCAACTCGGCAAGCGTCTACAGCAGCCGTCAGGCCCAACGCGAACAAGTGGTTCGCATGGGCACGGTCGAATCGGTTCGCCCGGTCACGATCGACAGCAGCAACGGTGACCCGGGCATTCTCGGTATCGCGGGCGGCGGCGCGCTGGGCGCTATCGGCGGTAGTGCCATCGGTGGCGGGCGCGGTTCGATCGCGACGGGTATCGTCGGCGGTCTGCTCGGTGCGGTGGCTGGTCAGGCTATCGAGAGCCGCATGAGCAAGAAGGCCGGTCTGGAGATCACCGTGCGACTCGATAACGGCGAGTTGCGCGCGATCACGCAGGACGCCGACGAAGCGTTCCAGCCGGGCCAGCGCGTGCGCCTGCTCTCGAGCGGCGGTGTGACACGTGTGACGCACTGAGTCGCGACGCGGTCCTGACGCCACGGGCGGCTTCGGTCGCCCGTTTTCGTTTTCGCATGAAAAAACCCGCCGTGACGATCGCTCATCACAGCGGGTTTCGGATCGAGTAGCCCTACTCGATCAGCAGACACCTAAGTGCCTTGGTTCCTGCATCGGCACTCGGATTACGGACGGCTGCCAGTCGGGAACGGCCATGCCGCTGCCGGGTTCAGCGTCGTCTTTGCAGCTGCGGGTGCTGCGGCCGGTGCTGCGGGAGCAGCGGGCTTGGCAGCAACCTTCTTCGCGGCCGGTTTCTTGGCAGCGGGCTTCTTCGCAGCGGCCGGCTTCGCGGCAGCCTTCTTGGCGGCCGGCTTCTTGGCAGCAACCTTCTTCGCAGCAGGCTTGGCAGCGGCCTTCTTCGCAGCCGGCTTCTTGGCTGCGACAGCCTTCTTGGCGGCCGGCTTCTTGGCGGCAACCTTCTTCACTGCTGCCTTCTTGGCGGCCGGCTTCTTGGCGGCGACCTTCTTCACTGCTGCCTTCTTGGCGGCCGGCTTCTTGGCGGCGACCTTCTTCACTGCTGCCTTCTTGGCGACCGGCTTCTTGGCGGCGACCTTCTTCACTGCTGCCTTCTTGGCGACCGGCTTCTTGGCGGCAACCTTCTTCGCTGCCGGCTTCTTCGCGGCAACAGCCTTCTTCGCTGCCGGCTTCTTGGCAGCCACAGCCTTCTTGGCGACCGGCTTCTTGGCAGCCGCAGCCTTCTTCGCTACCGGCTTCTTGGCAACAGCCTTCTTTGCTGCGGGTTTTTTCTTAGCAGTAGTAGCCATCACATTACTCCTTAACGTGAAAGATCACTCAAACGAAACTACCTGAGAAGGAAACCCGACCACCGTGCGGGAACCGCCGGCGAGCGGGCTATTCATCGGCGTACGCATCGGACTTCGACGGCTTACGCTAATGAATTCGGCGCTGCGCGCATGACGCTGACCGTGTGTGGCCACGCGCGCAAAAAAATTGCCGGCGACATTGCCGCCAGCAATTCGATTGTCTTGAGAAAGGGGGATCGCCAGATTCTTCGGGGGGTAGCTTGCCTGTCCCGTCATCGGGATGGAGGAGATTGCGATAGCGGATAAGCGATACTGCTTGCTATGCACCAAGGTTTTTACGCTCCGTAACTACCAGCTCTCTGTCGCGGGAGGAAAGCAGTGAGTGCTTTCGTGTGTTCATCGAGACTGCAATTTATTTGAGCGAATAATAATTCTTTTGTGATGCGATGTTAATACTTTGCGCGCAAAAAAGCGCACATCAATCGTAACGAAGAAGTCAATCTGTTGTATTTGATGCACATCACACTCGCATGTCGATGCGTGCGATGCGTTCGTCGGGAGGCAACTGCAACGTGCGAGTGAGGATGATGTGCGTGGTCGGTGCCACGTCTTCGACGGCTCGTTGCGTCAGTCACGCGTGCAACGCACGCACGCACCATCCTCTCGAAACCCGCATGGATGCTCGCATTGCACAGGGCACCCATTTTTCACTCGGCGCACAGCCGGCGCCGGGCGAGCACTGCGCGAGTGCTTAGTCCCAGCTCAGTGCGCCACCGGTCTGGTACTCGATCACTCGCGTTTCGAAGAAGTTGCGCTCCTTCTTCAAGTCGATCATCTCGCTCATCCAGGGGAACGGATTTTCTTCGTTCGGGTAGAGCGCTTCGAGACCGATTTGCGCGCAGCGACGATTCGCGATGAAGCGCAGATAGCTCTTGAACATGCCCGCGTTCAGGCCGAGCACACCGCGCGGCATCGTATCTTCGGCGTAGCGATACTCAAGTTCGACGGCCTTCTGGAACAGCCCGCGAATCTCTTCGCGGAACTCCGGCGTCCACAGGTTCGGGTTTTCCAGCTTCACCTGGTTGATCAGGTCAATGCCGAAATTGCAGTGCATCGACTCGTCGCGCAAGATGTATTGATACTGCTCCGCAGCACCGGTCATCTTGTTCTGACGGCCGAGCGCCAGAATCTGCGTGAAGCCCACGTAGAAGAACAGACCTTCCATGATGCAGGCAAACACGATCAGCGAGCGCAGCAGTTTCTGGTCAGCTTCCTGCGTACCCGTCTTGAACTCCGGATCGGCCACCACTTCGATGAACGGCAGCAGGAATTCGTCCTTGTCGCGAATCGACGGCACTTCGTGATACGCGTTGAAGATCTCGGCTTCGTCCAGGCCCAGACTCTCGACGATGTACTGGTAAGCGTGCGTGTGAATCGCCTCTTCGAACGCCTGACGCAGCAGGAACTGACGGCACTCCGGCGCGGTGATGTGGCGATAGGTGCCCAGCACGATGTTGTTCGCGGCGAGCGAGTCGGCCGTCACGAAGAAGCCGAGGTTGCGCTTGATGATGCGGCGCTCGTCTTCCGTCAGACCGTTCGGGTCCTTCCAGAGGGCGATGTCGCGCGACATGTTGATTTCCTGCGGCATCCAGTGGTTCGCGCAACCGGCCAGGTACTTTTCCCATGCCCACTTGTATTTGAACGGCACCAACTGGTTCACGTCCGTCGTGCCATTGATCACGCGCTTGTCGGAGGCGCTCACGCGGCGCGTCGACTGCGAGGCGATCGTGTGCGGCGTGTTGTCTTGCGTGCCCAGAATGTTCGAAGCAGGAGCAGCGGGCTTGGCGGTAGTGGTGTCTTCTTCCCAGTTAAGCATAGGGTCTCGGTCCGTTCAGGTTGATGCGATACACGCCCCGGGGCGCGCATCGCCGAAGTGACAGATCAGCCGTTCGCGTGCGAAGGCCGACGAAAAAATTGCCGATAGTGCAGCCGTCAACTTGACGATGACGACGAAAAATCCGCTGAAGGTAAAGCCTGGTATTGGGGGTGAAGCAGATTCGCTTTCGCGCTGGTTTGAACGATGATGCCGGTGCGGGAGTTGGTGTCTCTGTCTTGCAACATCATGACCTCCCGACGTCGATCGAATGACTCCAATTTAGCACAATACCGTCACTCATTCCAGTGCATCGATACTACATATTGTGTCAAGCGATGCACCCACCACAATACATAGTGTTTTCGAGTATCCCGCACACATTGACACTCCGGCCTTGCGGGATCGGCATCTTGCCATGAAACGGCAGTGCGCGACAGCGTTTGCAGTGCATCAAAATGACGCGCGCCCGCATTGGCGTATCCTGTGCGGCAGGCGTCACGACGCAGGAGCGGAGCGACAGATTCCGGCAAGCGCCACCTCACCATCTCTCGACGCCGATGAAGGAGATACCGACGATGACACCCTCAGGCGCAGACGGCGCGCGGCACCCGGCCGGCCAACCGGGTTCGGCACCCCTCACCCCCGCCATTCTCACGCCCGGCAAGCCGGTTCGCCTCACCAGAGGCGCGCTCATCGCGGAGGTGCAGCCCGGCTGCGGTGCCCGCCTCTCGCGACTGGCGCGGCGCGACACGCGCGGCGATCTGTTCGACTACCTCGTGCCGCTCGGCACCGAGCCATTCTCCTCCGACGAATGGCCCAAAGCCGGTGCGTTCCCGATGCTGCCGTATACCAATATGTTGCGCGACGACACGCTGCACTGGCGCGAGCGCACCATCGTCGTACACGAGGCGCCGGTCGCCTCCAGCTCGCTGCATGGCTGGGGACTGCGGCGCGAATGGGAAGTCGTGGACGAAAGCACGCATTGCTGCGTGCTGCAACTCGACTGTCCCGCCCAGCCAGCGTGGCCCTGGCACTATCAGGCGTATCTGTCGACCACGCTCGACGAGCACGGCATCGACATGCAGCTTTCACTGACCAACCTCTCGGCGCAGGAGATGCCCGCAGGACTCGGCCTGCATCCGTATTTCCGCTGGCCGGCAGGTGCACGTCTGACGTTCGAATCCGAGGCGCTCTGGCGTTCGCCGTCCGAGGACATCCGCTGGCCCAGCGAGCAGCGTGTACACGTCGGGCCGATGGAAGTGGTATCGGTCGGCGGCGGTCTCGATACCGGCGGACGCTCGACCTGGTTCGCCGAAGTACCCGCCGAGTCGGGACGCTTCGAAGCCCGCATCGAGTACGCGGGCGGCTTGCGTTCTGCCACCGTACGCAGCGACGACGCCACGTGGCTCGTATTGCACTCCCCCCCCGGGCGCCCTTATCTGTGCCTCGAACCGTCCACCCATCGTGTCGGCGAGTTCGATGACGATCACGTCGTGCTCGGCCACGGCCAGACGCTCGACCTGTCGATGCGCATCGATCTGGCCTGAGCGCCCCACACCACCCTGCGCCGGGCGCAGCGCATCTCCAAGAAAAACCCCGCCGTCCATCGGACAGGCGGGGTTTTTCCCGATACGGCGTGCCGCACGTCGAATGCGGCACCGCATCACACCCGGCTTACTGGCAAGCCTCGCACTCTTCGAAGCCCGGATCGCCCGGGCGCATCGTGCAGACGGCGCCTTCGGCTTCCGGCATCGGTTGCGCCAGCGGCGAGGTCGGCTCGGCCGAGAACCCGCCCGACACACCGCCCGAGCTCGGCACCGCGTTCAGCGCACCGTGGCTCACCGTCGACTTCTCGACGTGCGTGGCGGCCATCGTACGGAGGTAGTACGTGGTCTTGAGCGCACGCGTCCATGCCAGCTTGTACGTCTCGTCGAGTTTCTTGCCCGAGGCGCCCGCCATATAGATATTGAGCGACTGCGCCTGGTCGATCCATTTCTGACGGCGCGACGCTGCCTCGACCAGCCACTTCGGCTCGACTTCGAACGCCGTGGCGTAGATCTCGCGCAGGTCGGCCGGCACGCGGTCGATACGGGCGAGCGAACCGTCGAAGTATTTCAGGTCGGCGACCATCACTTCGTCCCACAGACCGCGGGCCTTCAGGTCTCGGACGAGGTACTCGTTGACCACCGTGAATTCGCCCGAGAGGTTCGACTTCACGTACAGGTTCTGGAACGTCGGCTCGATACAGGCCGACACACCGATGATGTTCGAGATGGTCGCAGTCGGCGCGATCGCCACGCAGTTCGAGTTGCGCATGCCGTGCGAGGCGATGTGCTTGCGCAGGCTGTCCCAGTCGAGCGTGCTCGACAGATCGACGTCGACGTACCCGCCGCGCTCTTCCATCAGCAGCTTGAGCGAATCTTGCGGCAAGATGCCACGGTCCCACAGCGAGCCCTTGTACGACGAGTACTGACCGCGCTCCTTGGCCAGCTCGGTCGACGCCCAGTAAGCGTAGTAGCAAACCGCTTCCATCGAACGGTCGGCGAATTCGACGGCAGCGTTCGAAGCGTACGGCGTGCGCAGCAGGTGCAGACAGTCCTGGAAGCCCATGATGCCCATGCCCACCGGACGGTGATGCAGGTTCGAATTGCGTGCCTTCGCCACCGCGTAGTAGTTGATGTCGATGACGTTGTCGAGCATGCGCATCGCCACACGAATGGTGCGTTGCAGCTTCTCGTGATCCAGCTCGTAGCCGTTTGCCGTCTGCTTCATGTGAGCCACGAGGTTCACCGAGCCGAGATTACACACGGCAATTTCCGTCTCGCTGGTGTTCAGCGTGATTTCCGTGCACAGGTTCGACGAGTGCACCACGCCCACGTGCTGCTGCGGCGAGCGGATGTTGCACGGATCCTTGAACGTGATCCACGGATGGCCGGTCTCGAACAGCATGCCCAGCATCTTGCGCCACAGCGCTTGCGCCGGCACCTTCTTGAACAGCTTGATCTCGCCGCGCGCGGCCTTGTCTTCGTATGCCGTGTAAGCCTGTTCGAAGGCCTTGCCGAACTTGTCGTGCAGGTCCGGGCAGGTCGAGGGCGAGAACAGCGTCCATTCGCCGCCTTCCATCACGCGCTTCATGAACAGGTCGGGAATCCAGTTCGCCGTGTTCATGTCGTGCGTGCGGCGACGGTCGTCGCCCGTGTTCTTGCGCAGCTCCAGGAACTCTTCGATATCCAGGTGCCACGTTTCCAGGTACGCGCACACGGCGCCCTTGCGCTTGCCGCCCTGGTTCACGGCCACGGCCGTGTCGTTGACCACCTTCAGGAACGGGACCACCCCCTGGCTCTTGCCGTTCGTGCCCTTGATGTGCGAGCCGAGCGCGCGAACCTGCGTCCAGTCGTTACCCAGGCCGCCGGCGAACTTCGAGAGGAGGGCGTTTTCCTTGAGCGCTTCGTAAATGCCTTCCAGATCGTCCGAGACGGTCGTCAGGTAGCACGACGAGAGCTGCGAGCGGCGCGTACCCGAGTTGAACAGCGTCGGCGTGGAGCTCATGAAGTCGAAGCTCGACAGGATCTGATAGAACTCGATCGCGCGCGCTTCGCGCTCGACTTCGTTCAGCGCCAGACCCATTGCCACTCGCATATAGAACGCCTGCGGCATTTCGATGCGATGGCTTTCGATATGCAGGAAGTAGCGGTCGTACAGCGTCTGCAAGCCGAGGTAGTTGAATTGCAGGTCGCGGTTCGCATCGAGTGCGGCAGCCAGCCTGCCCAGATCGTACGAGAGCAGTTGCTCGTCGAGCAGTTCGGCTTCGACACCCTGCTTGATGAAGCGCGGGAAGTATTCGATGTAACGCGCGGCCATCTCGGCCTGCGGCACTTCTTCGCCGAGGATTTCGCGGCGGATCGTGTGCATCAGAATGCGCGCGGTGACCTGACTGTAGGCCGGTTCCTTTTCGATGAGGGTGCGCGAGGCGAGGATCGCCGAATCGTAGACCTGCGACAGCGGCACGCCGTCGTACAGGTTCTTGATGGTTTCGGTCAGGATCGGCTCGGGCGAGACTTCATCGCCGAGGTTCTCGCAGGCGGCCTTCACCACGTTACGCAGCGCCGCCATGTCGAGCGGACGCGTCACACCGTTGTCGGTGACATGCAGCACCGGGGTGTCGGGCGTTGCCGCCTCTTGCGTGGTCTCGACCGCATGCGCACGCTCCTGCGAACGCTTTTCGCGATACAGCACGTAGGCGCGGGCCACGTTGTGTTCGCCTTCGCGCATGAGCGCGAGTTCGACCTGATCCTGAATGTCTTCGATGTGGAACGTACCGCCGTTCGGGCGGCTGCGCACCAGTGCGCGCACGACGTTCTGCGTCAACTGTTCCACGAGCTCGCGTACGCGGGCCGACGCCGCACCCTGACCGCCGTTCACGGCGAGGAATGCCTTGGTCACGGCGATCGCGATCTTCGACGGCTCGAAACCCACCACCGCGCCGTTGCGTCGAATCACTTTGAAGTCGGCGTTGGTGGCCGGCTCGAATGCGCCCGTCGTCTGGGGCGCCGACGCACCCGTGCCACTGCCGGCGTTCGCGGCGGGCGTCGGGTTCGGGCGGGTGAGGTTTTCGTTAGTCTGCATGTAAAAACTCCCGTTCCAATGAGATGGTGCTGTTAGCGCACTTCCACCAGCGAATACGAAGTACCGAGTCGGCAAAAAGTGCGCCCTGGGGGCGCCGATGGAGCGAAGTGCTGAACACCGCACGACCGACGGACGGCCAAGGGTTCGAGGTGTCCGCTGCACGGCTTTGCTGCTGTACCGCCCCACAAAACGCCGCGGGGCAAGCACGGTATTGATGGATCTTGCTTCCCATCACTGACCACTATATGTAGTGGTCGGTGGCCGGATTGGCACTAAGTATAGTGGAGATGACGCACTCCGCAAAATCAAAAATTTGTGTCCCGGGAAGGCCCGCGCCGTCTTCGTGTCAAGCAAAACCTGCCCTTCGGTGAGGGTTAATCGTTTGCCTGAAACGGCAACGTTTCGGGTTCCAACGCGGCCATCCGGCGCAACCGCTGCCACTCGAAATGCGGCCCCGGGTCCGTCTTCCGGCCCGGTGCTATATCGGCATGCCCGGCCACGGCTTGAATCGGATAATGCTCACGCAACACGCGCGTGAGCGCCGCCAGCGTGACGTACTGCGCCGCGGTAAACGGCAGGTCGTCGGTGCCTTCCATTTCAACGCCGATCGAAAAATCGTTACAGCGCGTGCGCCCCTCGAAGGACGACGCGCCCGCATGCCAGGCCCGCGCATCGCACGACACGAACTGTTGCAACGCACCATCTCGCCGCACCAGAAAATGCGAGGAGACGTGCACGCCGCGAATCTCATCGAAAAACGGATGCGCATCGTGATCGAGACGGTTCTGGAAGAACGCGGGAATCTCATTGCCGCCGAACTGCCCTGGCGGCAACGAGATGTTGTGCACGACGAGCAGACCGACCGGCATGCCCTGCGGGCGAGCGTCGAAATTCGGCGACGGCAGACGCTCGGCTTCCCGTACCCAACCTTCGGGATCGAGCGTGAAGACCGGCAGCGGATCCGGCGCGTTCATGCGCCACCTCGCGCAGGCAACGCGCTTGCGCCGTATCCGGTCAACAGGCAGCACGAGCGGAGCAAAACATTAGGGGACGCAGATGACTGGGGCATGACGGGCACAGCGAACTCCCGTAGAGCGAGGGGTGGCATTGTAGCCCACTTGGCGTGACGTCGCCGGTGACCGGCCCGGTGCGCGGACCGTCCGGCAAGTCGACATACGACCAGTGTCACGTGGGGCATCGTCTGAAACAAGCCAAAAAAATAAAAGGAGAATTCCCAAAGAAGAAGCCTCTCGCCGTTCCTGGCCGAGAGGCTTCCGTGGGCGTGTCCACGCCCGGGGATGGCGCCGCTGTCGTGCCGTGCATCGCCTGCAAGGCACGCACACCATCCCGCGCCGCTCACAGGGGCGGCGCCAATGGCCGTTGCCGGCCGGTAAAACCCTCTCCCGCACTGACCCCGAGGTCGTCCCCGATCACGGGAACGCCGGGATCGCCGCCTCGACCCCTTCCATATGGGCCTCGGGGTGGTGTTCCTTGAGCATGTCGCGAATCTCGTCGACGCGGCTCTCGCGCACGTCCACCATCAGCAGGATCATGCCGCGCTCCATCGGTTCACGAAACGCCTTGAGCCGCGAGTTCGGTACCGAGACGCCGATCATGCTCGACACCCAGGCGCCGAACAGCGCGCCGAGCGGTGCGGTCACGATCATCAGTTCCCACTGGGGACGCGTGCCCACGATGGGGAAAAACGCGGCGACCGCACCGACCGCCAGACCACAGAAGCCGCCGATCACGAGCCCGGCTTCTGCGCCGTGCACGATATCGGAAGTCTGTAGCAGGTTAGCCTCGTGCAGTCCCTCCAGATCCATTTCGTCACGTGCCATGAAGTGGATGTGACGCTCCTCGATACGGGCGAGCAACAAGTCGCTCATCGTGCGCTGGGCACTGGCCAGATCGGGAAGAAGGAAATACATCCGTCTGCGCATTAGCATATTGCGCCCTCCTGTCGTCACGCCCTTTCGTTGTCGTTCTTATAGGCGAGGTCGGTAACTGTGTTTTAGTGCATGCGGCAGTCATGCGCAAGCCGCCGCGCCCGTTTGGGCGCCGGGCGCAAACCACGCAGTCGATGACGGTAGACGAGGAAGATGCGCGATGAGGCACGGCGAGATGCCAACGCTGCGCGGGCGAGCCGCGCAACGGGACTCAGACGCGGTGTTCGCGCGCCGCGTACGCCTCGCGATGCGCGGCGCTGCAAAAATGCTTACCGCCCGCACCGGCGACGGACTCGCTCTCGGGCAGATAGGTGTCGCATTCGCTGCATCGCACCATGCACTCGGCGGGCGGCAGCGACTGACGCGCCGCGGTGCGGCCATCGCCGCCGGGCGACGTGCGCATGCGTTCATTGTGTTCCGGGCGCCCGGCATTGCGCTTGCGCTCGTTGTGACGCATCCACCACGTCCCGGCAATCAAGAGCAACAGTAACAGCAGGATATTGCGCATCGCGCTTCAAGTCTCCGTCATGCGATGCAGCACCACCTCAAGCACGAAGCGAGAACCGACATACGCCAGCAACAGCGCCACGAACGACGCCAGAACCCAACGCAGCGCGACCTTGCCGCGCCACCCGTAAAAATGCCGGCCGAGCAGCACCGCGCCGAACATCAGCCACGACACCACGGCGAACACGGTCTTGTGATCGATACGTACTGCGCGCCCGAAAAGCGCCTCGGAGAACATCACGCCCGAGATCAGCGTGAGCGTGAGCAGCACGAAGCCGGCGCCGATGAGGCGGAACAGCAATTTCTCCATCGTGAGCAGCGGCGGCAGCGTCTCGAGCCAGCGCGACAGCCAGCCTGTCGCCTCGCTGCTGCGCGACGGATGCAGTTGGCGCTCGGCATAGATCATCAGCAAAGCGTGCAGCGCCGCCAGCGCGAACAATCCATAGGCCATGTTGGCGATGATGAAATGCGCCTTGAAAATCGGATCGGCCGCAAAGCCGAGAATGCGCACGTCCGGAAAAACCATGGGCAGCACACAGGCGACGGCGGCCACGGGTGTGACCATCAGCCGCAGGCTGTCGAGCGGAAAGAAGAAGCTTTCGATCCAGTAGATGCCGACCGAGAGCCACAACATGGCCGAGAGCATGTATGCGAAACCGAAGTGCATGCTCTGCGCGCGGAAGATGGTCTGATGCAGCAGCACCCCATGCAACACGAGCACGACGAACAGCGAAAGCTGCATCGGCCAGCGCGAGGGCGTGCCTGCGACAGGCGCAGGCGCGATCTGCCCGCCCGCGAGAGCGAGCGCGGCGTCGCGCCGGTAACCGTGCCACGAGCAAACCGCCAGCCCGGCGTAGAGGATGGCGGTCAGCGCATACAGTAAAATAGTCATGTTTGAAGTTTACACCAGCCCAAGAGGGGCGCGCTGCCGTGCTTGTCACCACCGTCAACAGCCCATGAGACGGCAGGGAGGCGGGCAAACAAGGCCGCTGCGGGTCTTACAGGATACGTTTCATGCTCGACAATCTCACTACGCGGCTTGCCAAAGTCGTCAAGACGCTGCGCGGCGAAGCCCGGCTGACCGAGGCCAACACGCAGGAAATGCTGCGCGAAGTGCGCCTCGCCCTGCTCGAGGCCGACGTCGCGCTGCCGGTGGTGCGCGATTTCATCGCCAAAGTGAAGGAAAAGGCCCTCGGTGAGGAAGTCATTTCCAGCCTTTCGCCGGGTCAGGCCCTCGTCGGCGTGGTGCAGCGCGAGCTCACTGCCCTCATGGGCGGCGATTACGAAGGCCGCGCCGCCGAACTCAATCTGGCTACGACCCCGCCCGCCATCATTCTGATGGCCGGTTTGCAGGGCGCGGGCAAGACGACCACCGTCGGTAAGCTCGCCAAACTGCTGCGTGCCCAGAAGAAGAAAGTACTCACGGTTTCCACCGACGTCTACCGTCCCGCCGCTATCGCCCAGCTGGAGACGGTCACGAAGCAGGTCGATGCCGACTTCTTCCCGTCCCAACCCGATCAGAAGCCGGTCGACATCGCGCGTGCGGCCGTCGACTGGGCGCGTCGCCATCACCACGAAGTGCTCCTCGTCGACACGGCCGGCCGTCTGGGTATCGACGAAGCGATGATGCAGGAAATCAGCGCCCTGCACGCCGAACTGAAACCGATCGAAACGCTGTTCGTCGTCGACGCCATGCTGGGTCAGGACGCCGTGAATACCGCCCGCGCCTTCAACGAGGCGCTGCCGCTCACCGGCGTGGTCCTTACCAAGCTCGACGGCGACTCGCGCGGCGGTGCCGCGCTGTCGGTGCGTCACATCACCGGCAAACCGATCAAGTTCGTGGGTGTGGGCGAAAAGCTCGATGGCCTCGAAGTCTTCCACCCGGACCGCATGGCGAACCGGATTCTCGGCATGGGCGACATTCTCGCTCTGGTCGAGGAAGCGCAACGCGGCGTCGACGTTCAGGCCGCGCAGAAGCTCGCCGACAAGGTCAAGAAAGGCGGTGACTTCGATCTGAACGACTTCAAGGCGCAAATCGGTCAGATGAAGAAGATGGGCGGCCTGTCGTCGCTCATGGACAAGCTGCCCGCCCAGTTCCAGGCGGCGGCGAGCCAGACGAACATGGACCAGGCCGAGAAGCAGGTGCGCCGCATGGAGGGCATCATCAATTCGATGACGCCCGCCGAGCGCGCCAAGCCCGAACTGATCAAGGCGAGCCGCAAGCGCCGCATTGCCGCCGGCGCGGGCGTTCAGGTACAGGAAGTCAACCGCATGCTCAATCAATACGACCAGATGCGCACCATGATGAAGAAACTCAAAGGCGGTGGCATGATGAAGATGATGCGCAGCATGAAGGGCATGATGCCTGGGATGCGCTGATCCGCGTCCGATGGCATCCGGCCTCGCACGGCCTTGCCAGACCTCGATTCCCCCGCAACACCGTTCCACAGGGTCGCCCCATATGAACCGCGAAGAAGCCCTCGAAGTATTCCGTAATTCCGAAGAAATCGTCACCGCCGACGAAGTCAACCGATCCGTCGACACCATGGCCAAGGCCATCAAGGAGGCCATTGGCGACGAATTTCCGATGGTGCTGTCGGTCATGGGCGGCGCCGCCGTCTTCACCGGCATGCTCCTGCCGCGCCTGGACTTCCCGCTCGAATTCGATTACATCCACCTCTCGCGCTACAACAACACCACCACCGGCGGTGCGATGCAGTGGCGTGTGGCGCCGCGCGACTCGGTGCGTGATCGTGTGGTCCTCGTGCTCGACGACATCCTGGACGAAGGCGCCACCATGGCCGCGATTCGTGACCGCATTCTGGAGATGGGCGCATCGAAGTTCTACAGCGCCGTGCTCTGCGAGAAGCTGCTGACGAAAGAAAAGCCGTCGCATCCGGATTTCTGTGGCTTTACCGTGCCGGATCGCTACGTCTTCGGTTGTGGCATGGACGCGAAGGGTTACTGGCGCAACCTGCCCGCCATTCGCGCGCTGACGACGCCGCGCTAAGCGATTCAGGCAGTTCGGGCGCCCCAGGCGACTTTGGGCGGCCGGCGCGGCCTGGACAGGACATCGCCCCCTGGCGCGTCCAACCCACTCACCTCGTCGAATCACCCCGCGCCGGACTGAAACGCGAAAGGGACCCTCTCCGGGTCCCTCAGATTGCTGACAAACCCTCGCCAAGTGCGAGGGTTTTGTTTTTTAATAGCAGGATGCTAAAGATCCCGACGCCCACGCAGCACGAACTCGAGATGGTGACGCTCGAGGAACTCGTGCCGAAGGACCACCTGCTGCGCCAGATCGACGCGGCAGTGGATTTCGAATTCATCCGCGAAAAGGTCGCGCATCTGTACTGCGCAGACAACGGTCGTCCGGCGCTCGATCCGGTGGTGATGTTCAAGCTGCTGTTCATCGGCTACCTGTTTGGAGTGCGCAGTGAGCGGCAGTTGATGCGCGAGGTCCAGGTCAACGTCGCCTATCGGTGGTTCGCCCGGTTTCGGCTGACCGACAAGGTGCCGGATGCGTCGACGTTCTCACAGAATCGCCGCCGACGCTTCACGGACACGACGGTGTATCAGGAGATCTTCGACGAGATCGTGCGCCAGGCGATGGGCCGTGGTCTGGTCGATGGCCGGGTGCTGTACACCGACAGCACGCACCTGAAAGCCAACGCGAACAAGAACAAATTCGACGTGGTAAAGCTGGAACAGACGCCTGCGGCCTATCTGGAGAAGCTCAATGCGGCAGTGGATGCGGACCGGGCCGCGCATGGCAAGAAGCCGCTGAATCGCGACGGCGATGAGCCGCCGTCGAGCAAGGACACCAAGATTAGCCGGACCGATCCGGACAGCGGCTACATGGTGCGGGACGACAAGCCGAAGGGGTTCTTCTATCTGGACCACCGCACGGTGGACGCGAAGCACGCGATCATCACCGATACGCATGTGACGCCGGCCTCGGTGCACGACAGCCAGCCGTATCTGGAGCGGCTGGATCGACAGCGCGAGCGCTTTGAGTTCAAGGTGGAAGCGGTGGGGCTGGATGCTGGCTACTTCACGCCGGCGGTGTGCCAGGGGCTCGAGGAGCGGGAGATTGCCGGGGTGATGGGCTATCGCACGCCGAACCACAAGCCGGGGCTGTTCTACAAACGGCAGTTCCAGTACGACGCGTACCGCAACGAGTACGTGTGCCCGCAGGGACAGGCGCTGCCGTACAGCACGACTAACCGGCTCGGCTATCGGGAATACAAATCCGATGCTCGGATATGCCGGTGCTGCCCGGTACGAGCACAGTGCACGAACAGTGCCAACGCGGTGAAGGTGGTGACGCGCCATGTCTGGGAGCGCGCCAAGGAGCGGGTGGATGCGAGGCGGCTGAGCGAGTGGGGGCGACGCATTTACGCGCGGCGCAAGGAGACGGTGGAACGCAGCTTCGCCGATGCCAAGCAACTGCATGGGCATCGCTATGCGCGCATGCGCGGGCTGCGCAAGGTGGCCGAGCAGTGCTTGTTGGCTGCGGCGGCGCAGAACATCAAGAAAATTGCGATGCTGGTGGCGCGCCTACGGGCGCGTTTAGGCGAGCGTTCGTACCTCTGGCGCCCGTTTCGGTGGCTCATGAGCGTCCTGAGGGCTTGTCTCTCAATGTGCGCGCCCTTACGCTGCCCATTCGCCCTTGCCTAAAAGCCAAAAACCCCTCGCTCCGAAAAACGAGGGGTTCGTCAGCAATCTGAGGGACCCTCTCCGGGTCCCTCTTCTTTTGCGCCGACGTGCGCTGCGCTCCCACGCCTTCGCTCGCATGGGCCGGGATCAGAACTGGTGGACGAAGATCTTCACGCCCTTGAGGATCATCTCGACCGAGATCGCCACCAGAATCAGCCCCATGAGGCGCTCGAACGCAGCCACCACGCGCGAGCCCAGCCACCGCTCGATGCGATCGGCAAGCAGCAGCACGATCGCGCAAACGAGCATCGTCACGCTTAGCGCTGTCATCCATTCGAGCATGCGTCCCGGCTGCTGCGAGACGAGCAGCATGACGGTCGCGAGCGCCGACGGGCCGGCCAGCGCCGGGATCGCGAGCGGCACGATGAGCGGCTCGCCGGCATCCGGTAACGAACCGCTGTCCGGGCGAGGAAAGATCATCCGCAACGCAATCAGGAACAGCACGATCCCGCCCGCCAATTGCAACGACAGGTCGGTGAGACTCATCATGCGCAGGAAACGCTCGCCAACGAGCATGAAGATCAGCAGGATCGCGAATGCAATCAATACCTCCCGCAGAATCACGCGCGAGCGTCGGCTGGCCGGCACGTTCTTCAGCGCATTCACGAAGATGGGGATATTGCCGAACGGATCGGTAATGAGCAGCAGCAGTACGGTGGCCGACGCAAACGTATATTCCATACGAACGACGCTTTCCAGATCACAGACGTAAAACGGCAGCCGCCGAAGCGACTGCCGTCAGGTAATGCCGTTCGAAGCGAGGCAGCTAGGCAGCTAGGTGCGGTGACGCCGTGCAGATGCGCATCGGCACGGCGTCACCCCGCCGCCGTTCAGACGCCCTTGGCAGCGCGCACCTTGCCGGCCACGACATCAGCGACGCCGGCGGCGTCGAGCAGTTGGGCTTCAGTGTCGCGACGGCCCTGATACTCGATCTTGCCTTCCTTCAGGCCACGCTCGCCGATCACCACGCGATGCGGCACACCGATCAGTTCCCAGTCGGCGAACATGACCCCCGGACGCTCGCCACGGTCGTCGAGAATCACGTCGATGCCAGCGGCAAGCAGTTCTTCGTACAGCTTGTCGGCGGCAGCGCGCACCGCGTCGCTGCGCTCGTAGCCCATCGGGCAAAGCACCACTTCGAACGGCGCGATCGCTTCCGGCCAGATGATGCCGCGTTCGTCGAAGTTCTGCTCGATGGCCGCACCGAGAATCCGGGTGATGCCGATACCGTAGCAGCCCATTTCCATCGGTGCCGGCTTGCCGGTCTCGTCGAGGAAGGTGGCGTTCATGGCATCCGAATATTTCGTGCCCAGCTGGAACACGTGACCGACTTCGATGCCGCGGCACAGCGCGATCTCACCCTTGCCGTCCGGCGAGGCGTCGCCCGGCACGACGTTGCGCAGATCGGCCACGACTTCCGGCTCCGGCAGATCGCGGCCCCAGTTCACGCCCGTGATGTGGAAGTCCTTCTCGTTCGCCCCGACGACGAAGTCGCTCATATGCGCCACACTGCGGTCGACCACGAGCTTCACCGGCTTTTTCGTACCGATCGGGCCGAGGTAGCCCGGCGGTGTGCCGAACCACTCGACAATTTCCGCCTCGCTGGCAAAACGCAACTCCGCGAGCCCCGGCACCTTGCTCGCCTTGATCTCGTTGAGGTCGTGATCGCCGCGCAGCAACAACAACCAGAGGGTCGTGCCGGCTTCGTCGTCGGTGGCCAGCACGATCGATTTGACCGTACGTTGCAACGGAATCGAGAGCAATTCGGCGACCGCTTCACACTTGGCCTTGCCCGGCGTCGCCGTCTTCGTCATCGCTTCGGTGGGTGCGGCACGCTCGCCTTGGGGCGGCAGCGCCTCGGCCATTTCCACGTTCGCGGCATAGTCCGACGTCGGGCAATAGGCGATGGCGTCTTCACCGGTTTCGGCAATGACGTGGAATTCATGCGAGCCCGACCCGCCGATGGAGCCGTTGTCGGCCATCACCGCACGGAATTCGAGCCCCAGACGGGTGAAGATGCGCACGTAGGCATCGAACATCTTCTGGTAAGACACTTGCAGACCGGCGCGATCCTTGTCGAAGGAGTAGGCGTCCTTCATGATGAATTCGCGCCCGCGCATCACGCCGAAACGCGGACGGATTTCGTCGCGGAACTTCGTCTGCACCTGATAGAAGTTCACCGGCAGTTGGCGATAGCTCTTGATCTCGCGACGCGCGATGTCCGTCACGACTTCCTCGTGGGTCGGACCGACCACGAATTCGCGCTCGTTACGGTCTTTCAGGCGCAGCAGTTCCGGACCGTACTTCACCCAGCGGCCCGACTCCTGCCACAGTTCCGCCGGCTGCACAGCCGGCATGAGCAACTCCAGCGCACCGGCGCGATTCATTTCTTCACGGACGATGGCTTCGACCTTGCGGATCGAGCGCAGGCCGATCGGCAGGTAATCATAGATACCGCCGGCAACGCGACGAATCATGCCGGCACGCATCATCAGCTTGTGGCTGACGATTTCGGCGTCGGCGGGAGCTTCCTTGAGGGTGCCGATGAAGAAACGAGAGGCTTTCATGCAGATTTCCGGGAAAAAATAGGGTCAACGGCGCACGCGGCGGTTCGGTCGGCTGCGCCGGGGCGAGGCCGGGGCGCACGATGATGTCTTCGCAGCCCCTGAGACTCCCGCCGGCCGTACGCGCCGCCCCGGTTACCCGAGCCGCCGCCGGCCGCCGCGCCGGTGATTATCTGTTTATAATCGAAACAATTTTAAAGGATTCAAGGGTGGTTGTATGCTGGACCGTGAAGGCTTTCGCCCGAACGTCGGCATCATCCTCTTAAACGCACGCAATGAAGTGTTCTGGGGCAAGCGGCTGGGCGAGCACTCCTGGCAGTTCCCGCAAGGCGGCATCAAGTACGGCGAAACGCCGGAACAGGCCATGTTCCGAGAATTGCACGAGGAAACCGGGCTAAAGCCAGAACACGTCAAAATCATCGGTCGCACACGCGACTGGCTGCGTTATGAGGTGCCGGACAAGTTCATCAAACGCGAAGTGCGCGGACATTACCGGGGCCAGAAACAGATCTGGTTCCTGCTGCGCATGGTCGGTCGCGACTGCGATATTTGCCTTCGCGCCACCGATCATCCGGAGTTCGACGCCTGGCGCTGGAACGAATACTGGGTGCCGCTCGACGCGGTGATCGAGTTCAAGCGCGAGGTCTATCAACTCGCACTGAACGAACTCTCGCGTTATTTGCGGCGCTCGGCCGCCCGTGCCCAGCAGGACCGGCGGCGGTTTCCGCGCGCCGGGGCACGCGTGGGCGAAATGCCGCCGGGTGCCACCGACGCATCGCAGGGGCAGAACGACAACTTCGGCAGCGGCGACTGCAGCGGTACGACCGAACCGGCTGCCAATGCAGGTAACGCTGACAATGTCGACGTCCAGCACCGCCGGGACCACTGAACCGGGTGGCTGCCGGGCTGTCTCATCACCGGACGCGGGCATCACGCCCGCGCCCGCTTTCTTTCGAACTCTCGACCACATTCCCATGCGTCCTTCCCTTCCCCGCCGCGCTCCGCGCCTGGTCACGCTCGTCGGTCTGGCCGCGCTCGCGCTGATCTCCGCTTGCAGCAGCACGTCGCAGCCCGTTCAGGACTTTGACGAATACCTGGCTCAACAGGAGGCAAACAAGGGCAAATGGAAGGAAGCGGAATTCAAGCTGCCGACCGCCGCGCCGCAGGACGCCGATCTGATCAGCTTCCCCACGCTGCCCAATTCGTCGCTCGATTACGCCATCGACGCGAAGTCCATCGAAGTCACGCGTGAAGACGGTGTGATTCGTTACGTCGCCGTTATCCGCAGCAAGGAAGGCGCGCGCAACGTCTCGTACGAAGGCATGCACTGCGCGACGTTCGAATCGCGTCTGTATGCCACCGGCCGCCCGGACGGCACCTGGGTGCCGGCGCGCAACAGCGAATGGCGCCCGATCAAGCCTTACGGTTCGACCGCCTATCAGGGCATTCTCTATCGCGATTTCCTCTGCCAGGACAAGACCCCGTACGGCACCGCCAAGGACATCGTGCAGAACCTGCGTTATCCGACAACGCCCGCCGCCTATCGTTGAGCTCCCAACCGGCGGGACGATGTCCCTCCGGCGCCCCCGCCGACGTCGGCGCGAGCGCATCACCGAAAAAAACGCCGGTCACGAAACCGGCGTCAGATTGCTGACAAACCCTCGCCAAGTGCGAGGGTTTTGTTTTTTAATAGCAGGATGCTAAAGATCCCGACGCCCACGCAGCACGAACTCGAGATGGTGACGCTCGAGGAACTCGTGCCGAAGGACCACCTGCTGCGCCAGATCGACGCGGCAGTGGATTTCGAATTCATCCGCGAAAAGGTCGCGCATCTGTACTGCGCAGACAACGGTCGTCCGGCGCTCGATCCGGTGGTGATGTTCAAGCTGCTGTTCATCGGCTACCTGTTTGGAGTGCGCAGTGAGCGGCAGTTGATGCGCGAGGTCCAGGTCAACGTCGCCTATCGGTGGTTCGCCCGGTTTCGGCTGACCGACAAGGTGCCGGATGCGTCGACGTTCTCACAGAATCGCCGCCGACGCTTCACGGACACGACGGTGTATCAGGAGATCTTCGACGAGATCGTGCGCCAGGCGATGGGCCGTGGTCTGGTCGATGGCCGGGTGCTGTACACCGACAGCACGCACCTGAAAGCCAACGCGAACAAGAACAAATTCGACGTGGTAAAGCTGGAACAGACGCCTGCGGCCTATCTGGAGAAGCTCAATGCGGCAGTGGATGCGGACCGGGCCGCGCATGGCAAGAAGCCGCTGAATCGCGACGGCGATGAGCCGCCGTCGAGCAAGGACACCAAGATTAGCCGGACCGATCCGGACAGCGGCTACATGGTGCGGGACGACAAGCCGAAGGGGTTCTTCTATCTGGACCACCGCACGGTGGACGCGAAGCACGCGATCATCACCGATACGCATGTGACGCCGGCCTCGGTGCACGACAGCCAGCCGTATCTGGAGCGGCTGGATCGACAGCGCGAGCGCTTTGAGTTCAAGGTGGAAGCGGTGGGGCTGGATGCTGGCTACTTCACGCCGGCGGTGTGCCAGGGGCTCGAGGAGCGGGAGATTGCCGGGGTGATGGGCTATCGCACGCCGAACCACAAGCCGGGGCTGTTCTACAAACGGCAGTTCCAGTACGACGCGTACCGCAACGAGTACGTGTGCCCGCAGGGACAGGCGCTGCCGTACAGCACGACTAACCGGCTCGGCTATCGGGAATACAAATCCGATGCTCGGATATGCCGGTGCTGCCCGGTACGAGCACAGTGCACGAACAGTGCCAACGCGGTGAAGGTGGTGACGCGCCATGTCTGGGAGCGCGCCAAGGAGCGGGTGGATGCGAGGCGGCTGAGCGAGTGGGGGCGACGCATTTACGCGCGGCGCAAGGAGACGGTGGAACGCAGCTTCGCCGATGCCAAGCAACTGCATGGGCATCGCTATGCGCGCATGCGCGGGCTGCGCAAGGTGGCCGAGCAGTGCTTGTTGGCTGCGGCGGCGCAGAACATCAAGAAAATTGCGATGCTGGTGGCGCGCCTACGGGCGCGTTTAGGCGAGCGTTCGTACCTCTGGCGCCCGTTTCGGTGGCTCATGAGCGTCCTGAGGGCTTGTCTCTCAATGTGCGCGCCCTTACGCTGCCCATTCGCCCTTGCCTAAAAGCCAAAAACCCCTCGCTCCGAAAAACGAGGGGTTCGTCAGCAATCTGACGCCGGTCACGAAACCGGCGTTTTTTACCCTCTGACCGCCCTCGACGCAATGCGCGAAGCTCAGCGCACGATCAGGTTATCGCGATGAATCAGCTCCGGCTCGTTCGCGAAACCCAGCACCTGCTCGATGTCGCTGCTTGGGTGGCGGCGAATCAGACGCGTCTCCGACGCGCTGTAATTCGACAGCCCGCGCGCGACCTCATGGCCGGCCTCGTCCACGCACGCGATGACCTCGCCGCGCGCGAACGTGCCTTCGACGTCGATGACGCCGATCGGCAGCAAACTCTTACCCTCTTCCATCAGCTTCTTGCACGCACCCGCGTCGATCACGACACGGCCACGCACTTGCAGGTGGTCGGCCATCCACTGCTTGCGGGCGGTGAGGACTGCCGTGCGTGCCACGAGCTGCGTGCCGATGGCCTCGCCGCCGGCCAGACGCACCAGCACATCCGCCTCCCGGCCCGACGCGATCACCGTGTGCGCGCCGCTCGTCGCTGCGCGCTTGGCTGCCAGAATCTTGGTCAGCATGCCGCCACGGCCGATATTGGTGCCCGCACCGCCGGCCATCGCCTCGAGACGTTCGTCTCCCGCTTCGGCTTCGTGCACGAATTCGGCGTCCGGATTTTTGCGCGGATCGGCGGTATAGAGGCCCGACTGGTCGGTAAGGATGACGAGCGCATCGCCATCGATCAGGTTCGTGACGAGCGCTCCGAGTGTATCGTTGTCGCCGAACTTGATTTCGTCGGTCACGACCGTGTCGTTCTCGTTGATGATGGGCACCACGCCGAGACGCAACAACGTGAGCAACGTCGTTCGCGCGTTCAGATAGCGTTCGCGATCGGCCAGATCGGCATGCGTGAGCAGAATCTGTGCCGTTCGCACGCCATGCTCGGCAAAGCGGGTCTCATAGACCTGTGCGAGTCCCATCTGGCCCACGGCGGCGGCGGCCTGCAATTCATCGATGGCTTTCGGGCGGCGCGCCCACCCCAAACGCTGCATACCCTCGGCGATTGCGCCCGAACTCACGAGCACAACCTGCTTTGGCGGTCGCCCATCGCCCCCGTGCCGCAACGCGGCGATCTGCTGCGCCCAACGCGCAATGGCAACATCGTCCAGCCCGCGACCGTCGTTGGTCACGAGACTGGAACCCACTTTCACCACGAGCCGCCTGGCATCGGCGATGACCGAACGCATGGAACTGGATTCTCCTGCGGATGTATTGGGAAGACGGGGCCGCTGCGGGCGGGGACGACGCGGCGCACCGGTCCGTCCCTCATCTGGCCGCAGCAGCCGGATCGCTGGCGTAGGCGCGCGATGTCCGAAACGTCGGCGCCAGCGTTTGAGTGATGTGGAGTTTACGCCTTTGGCGCGTCGTCCGTTGGGATTTGTGGTGCGTCTTCGGCGACGGGAGCCGCACTGCCGGCGCGGAAGCGCGGGTCTGCGGCAGCGTCTTCGATCGCCTCTTCGACGGCGCCGCGTTGCTGATACAGATACTCCTGCACCGCCAGGCACAACTTCTCGCAGCCCTCGCCCGTCAAGGCGGAGATCTCGAAGGTCGGGCCGTCCCAGCCGAAGCGCTTCCTGAAATCTGCCACGCGCTCAGCGCGCTCCGCTTCCGCCACCATGTCCACCTTGTTGAGCACCAGCCAACGCGGCTTCTGGAACAGCGCTTCGTCGTACTTTTGCAGTTCGAGAACGATGGCATTGGCCTCCGCCACCGGATCGACTCCTTCGTCGAACGGCGCGATGTCCACGATATGGAGCAACAAGCCGGTACGCTGCAAGTGGCGCAGGAACTGGTGGCCGAGTCCGGCGCCTTCCGCGGCACCTTCGATCAGGCCCGGAATGTCGGCGATCACGAAGCTCTTGCCCGGCGCAGTACGCACCACGCCCAGGTTCGGATGCAACGTCGTGAACGGATAGTCCGCGATTTTCGGACGCGCGTTCGACACCGACGCGATAAACGTCGACTTGCCTGCGTTGGGCATACCAAGCAGGCCGACGTCAGCGAGCACTTTGAGCTCTAGCTGGAGCATGCGGCGCTCACCGGGCTTGCCGTCCGTCTTCTGACGGGGCGCGCGGTTCGTGCTCGACTTGAAGTGGAGATTGCCCAGACCGCCCGCACCGCCTTGCGCCAGCACGACTTCCTGACCATGCTCGGTCAGGTCGGCGATAGTCTCGCCGGTGTCCATGTCGGTGATGATGGTGCCGACCGGCATGCGAAGGAAGATGTCGTCTCCGCCCTTGCCGTAGCAATCCGAGCCGCGACCGGATTCACCGTTCTTCGCCAGATGCTTCTTCGAATAACGGTAATCGATCAGGGTGTTGATGTTGCGATCCGCCACGGCAAACACGCTGCCGCCGCGACCGCCGTCGCCGCCGTCAGGTCCGCCGAACGGCACGAACTTCTCACGGCGCATCGATGCCGAGCCGTTGCCGCCGTTCCCGGCGATCACCTCGATTCGTGCTGCGTCAATGAATTTCATGTGGGTCCGCCCCGCTTAACGACCGTCCGCAGACGATCCTGAATACTGTTCAATGCCCCGCTCCGGGCGCGACAGGTTCGCGGCACGCTGGCGGGACAAACAAAAAAGGCTCCGCATGAGAGCGGAGCCTTTTGGTGGCAAAAGGCTTAGCTTACGCTGCCGGCACCACGCTAACCACTTGCTTCTTCGCTGCGCCCTTGACGGCGAACTGCACGTGACCGTCGGCCAGTGCAAACAGCGTGTGGTCCTTACCGATGCCGACGTTTTCGCCAGCATGCATACGAGTACCACGTTGGCGAACGATGATGCCGCCAGCCAGGATCGCCTGACCGCCGTACACCTTCACGCCAAGGCGCTTCGACTCGGAATCGCGGCCGTTACGGGACGATCCGCCTGCTTTTTTGTGTGCCATGACTTAACTCCTTACCTAGCTCGATCGATTAGCCGTTGATGCTGTCGATGCGCAGCTCGGTGTAGTTTTGGCGATGGCCTTGACGCTTTTGGTAGTGCTTGCGACGGCGCATCTTGAAAATCTTCACCTTGGGGTGACGACCCTGGGCGATAACGGTAGCCTTGACGGAAGCCCCACTGACCAACGGCGCACCGAACTTAATCGATTCACCCTCGCCAACGGCGAGAACCTGGTCGATGGTGATTTCAGCGCCAATGTCAGCCGGTATCTGTTCTACTTTGAGCTTTTCGCCAGCAGCAACCTTATATTGCTTACCGCCGGTTTTTATGACCGCGTACATTGTTGAACCTCACTCATAAACAAGAGAATTTCCGCGCAGACCGAGGGTCCCGAAAGGACTCGACTTACCGGCCATCGCACCGCCGCGGGGCCGTCATACCGAAGTATTTTCGGACCAGGCGCAACGAATGCGCGCACGAAAACCGGGGATTATACAGACTTTCTCCTTTTGCGTCAAAGACTTCCATGACGCCAGTCATTCCGCGGCCCTGGTGCCCGAAAGTCGCCGCGCCCACTATATAATTTGGGGCGAATTTTTCCTCACCCGAGCCTTGTCTTGACTGCTTCGACTTCTTCCCAGAACGTACTGGCCGCCATCGCCGACGACATGCGTGCCGTCGACCAGCTTATCCGCCACCGGCTGGCCTCCGAGGTGGTCCTGATCAATCAGATCTCGGAGTACATCATCAATTCGGGCGGCAAACGGCTGCGTCCGGCATTGCTGCTACTCGTGTCCGGCGCGCTGGGCGTGAGCTCACCGGCGCGCTACGAGCTGGCCGCGGTCATCGAATTCATTCACACCTCCACGCTGCTGCACGACGACGTCGTCGACGAATCCGACCTGCGTCGCGGCAAGCAGACCGCCAATGCGCTGTTTGGCAACGCGGCGTCGGTGCTGGTCGGCGACTTCCTGTATTCGCGCTCTTTCGAAATGATGGTGAGCGTGGACAACATGCGCGTGATGCAGATCCTGGCGCGCGCGACCAACGTGATCGCCGAAGGGGAAGTGCTGCAACTGCTGAACATGCACGATCCGGATGTGGACGAAGCGCGTTACTTGCAGGTCATCAAATACAAGACGGCAACGCTGTTCGAAGCGGCCACCCAGTTGGCTGCCGTGCTGGCCAACGCCGATGCGCAGACTGAAGCGGCCGTGCGCGAATACGGTGGACGTCTGGGCACCGCCTTCCAGTTGATGGACGACTGGCTGGACTACGCCGGCGACACCGACGCGATGGGCAAGAACGCCGGCGACGATTTGCGGGAAGGCAAACCGACGCTACCGCTGATCCATGTGCTTCAGCACGGTACGGACGAAGAACGCGCGCTCGTGCGTGAAGCCATCGAGAACGGCGGCACCGACAAGTTCGAACCCATCCTCGCTGCCATCACGCGTACGGGCGCGCTCGATTACACGTTGGCGCGGGCCAAGGAAGAGGCAGACGCGGCTGCACAAACAATTTCTGCACTTCCCCCTTCCCATTACAAAAATAGCCTGCTAGAATTATGTTCTTACTCGATAGCGCGACGCACTTAGCGAAGTAGCAGTATCGAAGCGGGGTGTAGCTTAGCCTGGTAGAGCGCTACGTTCGGGACGTAGAGGCCGGAGGTTCGAATCCTCTCACCCCGACCAGGATTTACTTTGCGTTGACTTTACGTTACGCGGAGCAAAAAAACCGACGGCCTTGTCCGTCGGTTTTTTATTTTCGCGGCCGGATTCTCTCCATCGCCGCACGCTTGGTACTCCGTCGCATCCTGGCGATGCGCTCGCCGATCAGTACGTTGGCGCGCTGAGGGCACGATCCGCTCTGATATAGTGGCATCTCGTTGCCACCCCCTGCGCTCAATGCGCATCTAAAAGCTTGGACGCCTTGCCCTTATGGGCGCAGATTTGCGCCGTCGCCTTCCTGATCGTCTGCTCGGGATTCTTTTCCATTTCCGAGACGAGCATGATGGCGCTCAATCGCCATCGTCTGAAACATCTCGTGCGCATGAACGTGCATGGCGCCAGGTCCACGCAAGGGCTGCTCTCGCGCACCGAAGATCTGCTCTCGACGATTCTCGTCGGCAATAACGTCATCAACACGGTTGTGCCGGTGCTCACCACGTCGATTGCGGTGCGCTACTTCGGCAACGATGCCATCACGCTGTCCATCGCCACTGCGGTGATCGCGCTGCTCATCATCATCTTTGCGGAGATCGCTCCAAAGATCGTCGGCGCAACGTATCCGGACCGCATTGCCCTGTCGGTCAGCACGCCGCTCAAACCCATCGTCGCCGTGGCCACGCCGCTCGTGTGGGTGCTCAACAGCTTCGTGCGCGGTATGTTGCGCGTGCTGCGTATCGACACGCGCCGCGCGGCGAGCGAAGCGCGTCTGACGACCGAAGAACTGCGCACCATCGTGCTTGAAGCCGGCAACTACATGCCGACCAAGCCGCGCAGCGTGCTGCTCAACCTGCTGGATCTCGAAAACATCGCCGTCGATGACGTGATGGTGCCGCGCGCACGCATCGAGGCACTGGACATCTCAGCGCCGCTCGACACGATCCTCTCTCAGCTCGAGACCTGCTATCACAACAAATTGCCCGTCTACGACGGCGACATCGACCGCATCGTCGGGATTCTCCCGGTACGCCGTACGCTTTCCGCTCTGCGTCACCCGGACGACATCACCGTGGATACGTTACGCGCGCTGCTCGTCGACCCGTACTTCATTCCGAGCGATACACCGGCGCTGCGTCAGTTGCAGTATTTCCAGGAAAACCATCGTCGCGTGGGACTGGTCGTCAACGAATACGGCGAAGTCGAAGGGCTTGTGACGACCGAAGACATCATCGAAGAACTCATCGGCGAATTTACGACGAGCGTGCCGGGTACCGGTGGCAGTCGTTCGGGGTGGACGGCCGAAGGCGACTGTCTCGTCGGTGGCGGTGTCGGACTGCGCGACCTGAATCGTCGCCTGGGGCTGCATCTGCCGACCGATGGCCCCAAGACGCTCAACGGCTTGATTCTCGAAGTGCTGCGCGAAATTCCGGAAGCCGCCGTCAGCCTGGAGATAGACGGGCTGCGCATGGAAATCGTGCAGATCGACAATCAGGCCATCAAGACGGTCCGGCTGTTCAAGCCCGGCGCGCATCCCGCCCCTCACGGCGCATAGACGCGCATAGGTGCACATGGGCTCGCATAAGGACACATAGGGGACACATAAGGGACGCATAAGGGACGCGACGGTAGCGCCAACGATTCACGATCGACGTGACACGATCGCGCCGCCCTCGCTCACTGCCCGTCACCCCCCTCCATTTTTCGGGTTATTCCGATTGAGTCGTCGCAAGGTTACGACGAGACTGAAGCTTCACGCAGCTCTCGCCAAACCCCGTCATGCCACACTCAACCGCCGCCTCTGGTCACGCTTCGTCGTCGGCACGAGATCCCTTCCCGATGCCATCTTCAGGACCTCCCGCCCCCGGCATTGCCGCCACCTCCGCGCTGCAATGCCTCGAACATATTCTGAACGACGCGGTTCGCGCAGGGGCTTCCGACGTGCATTTCGAACCGATGGCACAGCGCTTTCGCGTTCGGCTGCGAATCGATGGCCGCTTGCAGGAACATCGCGACGTGCCACTGCCCTGGCGCGATATGCTCGTCTCGCGACTGAAGATTCTCGCGAATCTGGACATCGCGCAGAAGCGCTTGCCACAGGACGGACGACTCGTGTGGCGCGAGGCCAGCGAGCCGGTCGAGTGCCGTGTGAGCGCACTGCCGACATTGCACGGCGAGAAGCTCGTGGTGCGATTGCTCGACGGCGCCAAGGTGCCGCTCTCGCTTGAAGGTCTCGGCTACACACCGGCCCAATACCTCGCGCTCACACAAGCGATTGCACGTCCGCACGGCATGATTCTGATGACCGGCCCCACCGGCAGCGGCAAGACCGTCTCGCTATACAGTTGCCTGCGACGCCTCAACGACACGTCACGCAATATCGTCACCATCGAAGACCCGGTGGAAATTCGCTTGCCGGGCGTGACACAGGTCAATCTCAACGAACGCGCCGGACTCGACTTCGCCACCGCGCTGCGCGCCTTTCTTCGACAGGACCCGGACGTTCTCGTGGTCGGTGAGATACGCGATGCCCGGACCGCGGAGATCGCCGTGCAAGCGGCGCAAACCGGCCATTTGGTATTTGCCACGGTTCACGCCAACGACGCGCCAAGCACGCTCGCACGCCTCTTCGATCTCGGCGTCGCGCCATTCAATCTTTCGTCGACGCTGTTGCTCGTCAGTGCGCAGCGACTGCTGCGACGCCGCTGCCCTGCCGGGTGCGAACCGCGCCATGCCGTTCACAGCGAAGCCGGCTCGCCGGATCTCTGCATGCGCTGCCACGGCAGCGGTTTCGCGGGACGAATCGGTGCGTTTCAGGTTATGCCGATCAGTGCCACGCAAGCCGTTAACATCGCGCAGGCGCGCAGTCCGCACGAACTCGCGGCGCAGGCACGCAGCGAAGGCGTCATGACGTTGCGTGAGTCGGGACAGTGGCACGCCGACGCCGGCACCGTCGCCCAGGAGGATGTCGATGCAACCACGCCCGTCTGATTTGGGGTCGAGGGGGAATGGCCGACGGCGTTGGCAGATCGCCCGCACGGAGCGCGTCCTATGTCCCGAATAGGCCGATCACGCCAGTGGCACTGGCAAGGTCGCGACGCAGACGGCCAGCGTCGACGCGGCGATATCGTCGCACTCGGCGAGGCGGCGGCGCGGCTGGCGCTGCGCCAGCAGTATCCGCAGATGACGATTACGCATCTGGCAGCAGGACGCCGACGTGCGCCTGCCGCGCGTACCCGGTCCGCGGACGCCACGGACCTCGTCCGTCGCCTCGCCACCTTGCTCGGCGCCGGTGTACCGTTAAGCGCCGCACTAGACGTAATGGCGCGCGGCGCACATACGCGCGGGCTCAAACGCCTGGCCTCCGAGATTGCACAGGATGTGGCGATGGGGCACCCGCTGGCGTCGGCAATGTCGCGCGCCAGCCGTCGATTCGGTAGCGTCGATTGCCAACTGATCGCCGCTGCGGAACTGAGCGGTCAGCTCGGACCAACGTTGGCGCGTCTTGGCGCGCATTACGATCATGCGCGGGGCGTACGGGACAAATTGCAACGCGCCCTCGCCTACCCGCTGACCGTGCTGGCCGTGGCGCTTGCGGTTGTCGTCGCATTGCTGCAATGGGTGATTCCGGAGTTCGAGCGCCTGTTCGCGAGCGCCGCTGGCGGGGGCATGCCATTACCTCCTCTGACTCGCGGGTTGATCGATCTCTCGCGAGCGTCCGTGAGTCAGGGGCCGGGAATACTCGCGAGTGTCGGTGCCATCGGCCTGATCGCCGCGATGGCCGTGAGACGCAGCATCCGGGTGCGGCGCCAGCGGGACCGCTGGATACTGTGCTTGCCGCGCGCGGGCGGGATCATCCGCATGATGAGCGCGGCCCGCTGGGCCCGAACGCTGGGCACGCTGCTCGATGCCGGGGTTGCCCTGCCGGACGCCATGGACGCCGCCGCGGGTGCCTGCGGCAACCTCGTCATGCAGCAGGCCGCGCATGAAGTGCACCGGAAGGTCACGCGTGGTGCCCGGCTGGCAACGGCGCTCGAGGCCGACGCGCGCTGGCCTCTGGCCGTGGCGCAACTGGCCGTGATAGGGGAGGAATCGGGTACACTCGGGCGCATGCTCAATCAGGCCGCAGGTCTGCTCGACGAAGAGGCATCGCAGGCGCTGGTCAGCACCTGCGCGATGCTGGAACCCATGATGATTACATTTCTCGGCCTGCTCATCGGCGGCATGGTCCTTGCCATGTATCTGCCGATGTTCCAACTCGGATACGGTGTCGCATGAATGCCCTCGACGGCTACGCTGAGCTGCTTCTGGTCGATTGGCTCGCACAGCTGGCGCCGCACTGGCGTCTTGCAATCTTCGCGGTCGCGGGCGTGGTGGGAGGGCTGCTACTCGATGTCGTCGTGCGGCGCGTACCGGCGGCCATCGAACGCGCGTGGCTCGAGGAACTGCAAGCCACCGAAACCCCGGAAGGCGTGGCTCCCGGTTCGCTTTCCGGGACATCGGCTTCCTCCGCATCGCTGCTCACCGGATTACACGCGCGCGCCACTGCGCCTGTACTCGCATCTTCAGCGAAGGATTCCGGCGTCGGCGCAACCGAGTTGCCGACGGCATTGACGGAGGCCCCGCCACCGCGTCGCTGGCGGCTCGCGCTGCTCACCGGTGCACTCAGTGCGGCCATCTCATGGCGCTTCGGACCGACGTGGCAGAGCATTGGCGCACTCGGTCTCGTCTGGACACTTGTCGCGCTCGCCTACATCGACCACGACACACAGTTGCTGCCCGACATTCTCACGCTGCCGCTGCTCTGGGCCGGACTGCTCTGTAATCTCGGCCACTGGTTCGCGGCCTTGCCGTCAGCCGTTATCGGGGCCGCCGCCGGCTATACGAGTCTTTGGGCGATGTACTGGGTGTACTGGTGGATCCGTCGCCGGGAAGGCATGGGCTTTGGCGACTTCAAACTTTTTGCGGCGCTGGGGGCCTGGTTCGGCTGGACAGCGCTGCCCCAGATTCTGCTGGTCGCGTGCGTCCTCGCCATTGTTTTCGCCGGCAGCGCGTGGGTGATGGGACGGCTGCGCAGCGACCAGATGTTTCCTTTCGGCGCCTTTCTCGCCGTCGCAGGCGTCGTCACGCTCTTTGGCGGCGATGGCCTGATGCTCTGGATCGGAGGAACTCCATGACGTACGCCATCGGCCTGACCGGCGGCATCGGCAGCGGCAAGACGACCGTTGCCAATCTGTTCGCCACGCACGGTATTACGATCATCGATACCGATGCCATCGCGCACGGCATCACTGCCCCGGGGGGCGCTGCGATGCCGGCGATTCGCCGCGAGTTCGGCGACGCGTTCGTTGCGCCGGATGGCTCGCTCGACCGCGCCCGCATGCGCGAAGCGGTGTTCACCGACGATGCAGCGAAAGCACGTTTGGAGGCCATCACCCATCCGCTCATCCGCACGGAATGCGAGCGGGCGGCCGCCGAAGCCGAAGGGCCCTATCTGATTTTCGTGGTGCCGTTGCTGGTCGAATCGGGCACATGGAAAACGCGCGTCCAGCGCGTGCTCGTCGTCGACTGCACGGAAGAGACGCAGATCGCACGCGTCATGTCGCGCAACCGATTCACCCGGGAGCAGGTGCAGGCCATCATGGCCCGTCAGGCCTCTCGCGCACAGCGCCTCGCTGCGGCGGACGACGTCATCGATAACGATGTGCACGACGCGCCGCTCGCGCCGCAAGTCGACCGCCTGCATGCGGCCTATCTTCAGTTGGTCAGGCAGACCGGGGGCGAATAAGCGTCGCGGGCGACGCATCGGAAAAAGTGAGGTTGGCGGGCGTTTCGTGCAGAAGTCTCGCATGCTGTCCCCGATTGAGCGCCGACTCGCGTTGCACCCCGACAGATTCCCGCATTAGAATGTCGCCATTACGCTGAAAAGCGCCAACTTTTGGGCCAACGCGCTTGATCCTGTACGAATATCCGCTCAACGAACGCATTCGCACGCTGCTTCGGCTAGAAGAGCTGTTCGGGCGTTTTGCCTTTTTCGTCGGACAGGAGCAGCCGCTAGATCACCACGCGGCCCTGATCACGATGTTCGAAATTGCCGACATCGCGGGTCGCACCGATCTGAAGAACGAACTGGTCAAGGAACTCGACCGGCAACGTCAGACGCTGCAAACCTATCGCGGCAATCCCGATATCGCCTCCGACGCGCTCGAACAATTCATCGGCGAAGTCGAACTCGCGATCGCGAACCTCAACCAGATTCCCGGCAAGCCCGGCCAGCATCTGAACGACAACGAATGGCTTGCCAGCATTCGCAGCCGATCCGTGATTCCCGGTGGTACATGCCGCTTCGACCTGCCGTCGTATTACGCGTGGCGCCATAACGACGCCGAGCAGCGACGTCACGACATCGACAAGTGGATCGGCCCGCTGTTCCCGATTCGTGACGCCATCGGTATCGTGCTCGGACTTGCGCGAGAATCCGGCCACGCGAGCAAGGCCATGGCGCAGCAAGGCAGCTATCAGCAGATGCTCACCGGCCGTGTGTATCAGTTGATGCAGGTGCGTGTCGCGGCGGACCTTCGCGTAATTCCGGAAGCGAGCGCGAACAAGTACATGCTGTGGGTACGTTTCACGACGCAGGACGGTGATCTGAAGCCGCGTCCGGTCGACAGCGACGTGCCGTTCCTGCTGACCCTTTGCAATCTGTAAGACGATGACGAGTGTCGTGAACTGTCCGACCTGCGGCAAGAAGGTGGTTTGGGAGCCGCAGGCCAAATTCCGCCCGTTCTGCTCGGAGCGCTGCAAGCAGATCGACATGGGCGCGTGGGCGGCGGAGAAGTACACAATCCCGGCCGAATCGCCGGAAGATCCGTCGCAGGAATCGCCGCTCGACCCGACACAGCGCTGATCGGCGGCTACACAGCGGCCGGCACAAAGGAAAAGGCACCCAAGGGTGCCTCAGATTGCTGACAAACCCTCGCCAAGTGCGAGGGTTTTGTTTTTTAATAGCAGGATGCTAAAGATCCCGACGCCCACGCAGCACGAACTCGAGATGGTGACGCTCGAGGAACTCGTGCCGAAGGACCACCTGCTGCGCCAGATCGACGCGGCAGTGGATTTCGAATTCATCCGCGAAAAGGTCGCGCATCTGTACTGCGCAGACAACGGTCGTCCGGCGCTCGATCCGGTGGTGATGTTCAAGCTGCTGTTCATCGGCTACCTGTTTGGAGTGCGCAGTGAGCGGCAGTTGATGCGCGAGGTCCAGGTCAACGTCGCCTATCGGTGGTTCGCCCGGTTTCGGCTGACCGACAAGGTGCCGGATGCGTCGACGTTCTCACAGAATCGCCGCCGACGCTTCACGGACACGACGGTGTATCAGGAGATCTTCGACGAGATCGTGCGCCAGGCGATGGGCCGTGGTCTGGTCGATGGCCGGGTGCTGTACACCGACAGCACGCACCTGAAAGCCAACGCGAACAAGAACAAATTCGACGTGGTAAAGCTGGAACAGACGCCTGCGGCCTATCTGGAGAAGCTCAATGCGGCAGTGGATGCGGACCGGGCCGCGCATGGCAAGAAGCCGCTGAATCGCGACGGCGATGAGCCGCCGTCGAGCAAGGACACCAAGATTAGCCGGACCGATCCGGACAGCGGCTACATGGTGCGGGACGACAAGCCGAAGGGGTTCTTCTATCTGGACCACCGCACGGTGGACGCGAAGCACGCGATCATCACCGATACGCATGTGACGCCGGCCTCGGTGCACGACAGCCAGCCGTATCTGGAGCGGCTGGATCGACAGCGCGAGCGCTTCGAGTTCAAGGTGGAAGCGGTGGGGCTGGATGCTGGCTACTTCACGCCGGCGGTGTGCCAGGGGCTCGAGGAGCGGGAGATTGCCGGGGTGATGGGCTATCGCACGCCGAACCACAAGCCGGGGCTGTTCTACAAACGGCAGTTCCAGTACGACGCGTACCGCAACGAGTACGTGTGCCCGCAGGGACAGGCGCTGCCGTACAGCACGACTAACCGGCTCGGCTATCGGGAATACAAATCCGATGCTCGGATATGCCGGTGCTGCCCGGTACGAGCACAGTGCACGAACAGTGCCAACGCGGTGAAGGTGGTGACGCGCCATGTCTGGGAGCGCGCCAAGGAGCGGGTGGATGCGAGGCGGCTGAGCGAGTGGGGGCGACGCATTTACGCGCGGCGCAAGGAGACGGTGGAACGCAGCTTCGCCGATGCCAAGCAACTGCATGGGCATCGCTATGCGCGCATGCGCGGGCTGCGCAAGGTGGCCGAGCAGTGCTTGTTGGCTGCGGCGGCGCAGAACATCAAGAAAATTGCGATGCTGGTGGCGCGCCTACGGGCGCGTTTAGGCGAGCGTTCGTACCTCTGGCGCCCGTTTCGGTGGCTCATGAGCGTCCTGAGGGCTTGTCTCTCAATGTGCGCGCCCTTACGCTGCCCATTCGCCCTTGCCTAAAAGCCAAAAACCCCTCGCTCCGAAAAACGAGGGGTTCGTCAGCAATCTGAGGCACCCAAGGGTGCCTTTCGTCATTTCAACGTACGTCACGCGTTGCGCAAGCCGACGGCGTCACCTTCGTCCCGCACGATCCAGCACGGCCCACCATGTGCCCGCCCGCATCCCCACGGCACCGACGCGCCACCGTCACGCCCGCTGCGCCAACTCCTCAGCAAGCCACGTCAGCGGCGGCAACGCCGCCGGGAGCAACGGCTCGACGCTCACGGGTGGATGCTCCCACGCCAGCGCCTGCCCTTCCTTGCCGTGAGGCTCACCCTGCCACGCCGTCACCTTGCAGAAGTGCAAACGCACGTAAGCATGCGGATAGTCATGTTCGAGCACGCGCCACGGCGCACAGCGCTCGACTGTCACACCGAGTTCCTCGTGCAACTCGCGCGCGAGTGCGGCGGCAACCGACTCGCCCGCTTCGAGCTTGCCGCCCGGAAACTCCCAGTACCCGGCATATGGCTTGCCGGCGGGACGCTGGCCCAGCAGCACCGCACCATCGGGGCGCACCATCACGCCGACCGCCACTTCCGTGACGGGACGCCCGTCGGGCGCAAATTGCTTCGAGTCTGTCATATCGCTACACACCTACGGTATTTCCTGCCCGGACACACGGCGATCGAGCCAGGCCAAGCCCGGTGCAATCGCTACGCCCGCCAGATTCTTACGACGCCGGCGCCAACGCGCCACGCTGCTTACCCGCCCAGTCACGCGCGAACTGAAACGCCACACGCCCCGAGCGCGATCCGCGCTCCAGCGCCCAGATCAACGCTTCCTGACGCGCGCTCTCCGTCTGCTCCGCCGGCACGCCGAAATGCTGCAACCAGTGACCGACGATCGTCAGGTAATCGTCCTGCTTGAACGGATAGAAACTGACCCACAGCCCGAAGCGCTCGGACAACGAGATCTTCTCCTCGATCACTTCGCCCGGGTGAATTTCACCGTCTTCGGTATGGCGATAGCTCTCGTTGTCCTTCATGTACTCAGGCAGCAAGTGACGGCGGTTGGACGTCGCATAAATCAGGACGTTGTCCGACTGCGCGGCCACCGAGCCGTCGAGCGCCACTTTGAGCGCCTTGTAACCGGACTCCCCGTCTTCGAACGAAAGGTCGTCGCAGAACACGACGAAGCGTTCCGGGCGCTGCGAAATCAGATCGACGATATCGCCCAGATCGGTCAGATCGTCCTTGTCGACTTCGATCAGACGCAAGCCTTCCGGCGCGTACTGGTTCAGGCAAGCCTTGATCAGCGACGACTTGCCCGTGCCACGCGCCCCGGTGAGCAGCACGTTGTTGGCCGGTTCACCGCGCACGAACTGCCGCGTGTTCTGTTCGATCAGCGCCTTCTGACGCTCGATGTTCTGCAAATCGCCCAGCGTGATGCCAGATACATGCGCGACCGGTTGCAGGAAGCCCCGTCCCTGCTTCTTGCGCCAGCGAAATGCCGTGGCGACGCTCCAGTCGATCTCGGGGGCGGCCGGGGGCAACATCGCCTCCAGCCGGGCCAGCACGCCTTCGGCGCGCGTCAGGAACTGTTCCAGTTTGTCCATGCTTCGAAATCCCCGCGCCGCTCATGGGCGCTCGTGTCGATGCTTCGCGTTGTTGTCGTTTCCCTTCGCTGTGCGCCACGGTGCTTTTGCCACCCACCGGCGATACCCGCGATGTCGATATGCCAGGGCTATCGGCGCGCTCACTTCCACCGGCGCACGGTCAATGCCGGTCAGGCATTGGCCTCGTGCGCCGACGGCCCCTGCTCCCTGTGGGAAGCCGAATACGGTTCGGGCCGTCGCGTCGGGTCTTAAGAGCGGTAATCCGCGTTGATGCTCACGTAATCGTGCGAGAGGTCGCATGTCCACAGCGTTGCCGCAGCATCGCCGCGGCCCAGCACCACGCGCACCGTAATTTCGCTTTGTTTCATCACGCGCTGACCGTCCTCTTCACGGTAATCGGCATTGCGACCGCCTGCGCGCGCGACAAGCACGTCATCCAGATAGAGGTCGATCTTGCTGACGTCGAGATCGTTCACACCGGCGTAGCCAATCGCAGCCAGAATGCGTCCCAGATTCGGATCGGACGCAAAGAAGGCCGTCTTCACCAGCGGTGAATGCCCGATGGCATACGCGATCTGACGGCATTCGGCCACGTCACGACCGCCTTCGACAGTCACGGTGATGAACTTGGTCGCGCCTTCGCCGTCGCGCACAATGAGTTGCGCCAGTTCCTGCGAGATCGACAGCAGCGCGTCGCGCAGTGCCGCGAACGCCGGCGTATCCGTGCTCGCGATTTCCGGCAGTTCGGTCTGCCCCGTGGCAGCCACGATGAACGAATCGTTCGTCGACGTATCGCCATCGATGGTGATGGCGTTGAACGAGCGGTCGGCCACGAACTTCACGAGCGCGTCGAGCACCGGCTGCGCCACGCGGGCGTTGGTGCCGACGAAACCGAGCATGGTCGCCATGTTCGGCTTGATCATCCCGGCGCCCTTGCTGACGCCCGTGAGGACGATCGTCTGGCCGTCGATCACGATCTGACGCGATGCGGCCTTGGGCAGGGTGTCGGTTGTCATGATCGACTGCGCGGCTTCATACCAGTGCGCGGGCGCGAGATTGCCGATCGCCTGCGGCAGACCGGCGACCAGACGGTCGACCGGCAGCGGCTCGAGAATCACGCCGGTCGAGAATGGCAGAATCTGGTTCGACGACACATTCAGCAGCTTGGCCAGCGCGTCGCACGTCGCACGGGTTGCGAGCATGCCCGGCTCGCCGGTTCCGGCGTTGGCATTACCCGTATTGACGACGAGCGCACGAATGCCGGCCTTCGCCGCCAGATGCTCCTTGCACACCGTTACCGGCGCCGCGCAGAAGCGGTTAGTCGTAAAAACGCCCGATACCGTGCTGCCGGCGGCAAGTCGCATGACCAGCACGTCCTTGCGGTTCGGTTTGCGGATATTGGCTTCGGCCCAGCCCAGTTCCACGCCGGGAACGGCGTGCAGTCGGGAGGCTTCGATCGAGGGGAAATTGACGGCCATGAGGGTTCGCCCGCGAGAGGTAAGGGTTGCAGCTCCCGCCCCGGCGATGTCTGCACGACAGCCCGCCGGGGCGGCGGTTGATCGGTGCGGCCGGTCGCAAAAACCGGCGCGACAAACGACGCGGCGCCGAAAAGGAGTCGGCGCCGCGTCGATTGGTTCACATCTTAAGACAGTTTGCCGTGGCAGTGCTTGAATTTCTTGCCGCTGCCGCACGGGCACGGATCGTTGCGTCCGACCTTCGGCAGGAAGTCGCCGCCAGCTGCGCCCGCACCTGCGGCCGCCTGCGCAAGCGCCGCGACCACCGGGCGGCCCGCGTCCTCGTCGACCTCGCCCTCGCCGCCCACCGTCTCCAGTTCATCGTGCTTGAACTCGATATTGACCAGGCCACCGGCGTGGTAGTCGAACGATTCCGTGGCCTGTTCGAGTTCTTCCTGCGACTGGATACGCACGTTCATGATGACGCGCGTGACTTCCAGCTTGATGGTCTCGAGCAACTGCGCGAACAGTTCGAACGCTTCGCGCTTGTACTCCTGCTTCGGGTTCTTCTGCGCGTAACCGCGCAGATGAATGCCCTGACGCAGGTGATCGAGCGCCGCCAGATGCTCGCGCCAGTTCGAGTCCACGCTTTGCAGCATGACCGAGCGTTCGAACCCTGAGAACGACTCGCGTCCCACCAGTTCGACCTTGGCCGCGTAGGACGCTTGCGCGGCGTCCATCACTTCCTTGAGAATATCCTCGTCATCGATTTCTTCCGAACCTTCGATGCGCGATTGCAGCGGCAAGTCGAGCTGCCACTCTTCGCGCAGCGTCGTCTCCAGGCCCTTCAGGTCCCACTGCTCTTCGACAGTACCGACCGGCACGTAAGTGCGCACCAGATCCTCGAACACGCTTTGGCGCATGCCCGCGATCGTTTCCGAAACGTCCTGCGCTTCGAGCAGTTCGTTACGTTGCTGATAGATCACCTTGCGTTGATCGTTGGCAACGTCGTCGTACTCCAGCAGTTGTTTGCGCACGTCGAAGTTACGCGCTTCGACCTTGCGCTGCGCCGACTCGATCGAACGTGTGACGATGCCCGCTTCGATCGCTTCGCCTTCCGGCATCTTCAGACGATCCATGATCGCGCGCACGCGATCGCCTGCAAAAATGCGCAGCAGCGGGTCTTCCAGCGACAGATAGAAACGCGACGACCCCGGGTCGCCCTGACGGCCCGAACGACCGCGCAACTGGTTGTCGATACGACGCGACTCGTGACGCTCGGTGCCGATGATGTGAAGACCGCCGGCCGCCTTCACCTGCTCGTGCAGCCCTTGCCACTCGTCCTGCAATTGCTTGATGCGGGCTTGCTTGTCGGCGTCGGACAGCGATGCGTCGGCTTCGATGAACGCCGATTGTTTTTCGACGTTGCCGCCGAGCACGATGTCGGTGCCGCGGCCAGCCATGTTGGTCGCGATGGTAATCACGCCCGGACGACCGGCCTGCGCCACGATCTCGGCTTCGCGCTGGTGCTGCTTGGCGTTGAGCACCTGATGGGGCAGCTTTTCACGCGTGAGCAGTTGCGAGAGATATTCCGACGTCTCGATCGAAGTCGTGCCCACCAGCACCGGCTGGCCACGCTCCACGCAATCGTGGATGTCCTTGATGACGGCGTCGTACTTTTCCTTGGCCGTCTTGTAGATCTGATCCTGACGGTCAATACGCTTGGGCACGCGGTTCGTCGGAATCACCACCGTCTCGAGACGGTAGATTTCGTTGAATTCGAACGCTTCGGTATCCGCCGTGCCCGTCATGCCCGAGAGCTTCGCGTACATGCGGAAGTAGTTCTGGAACGTGATCGACGCAAGCGTCTGGTTCTCGTTCTGAATCTTGACGTGTTCCTTCGCTTCCACGGCCTGGTGCAGGCCTTCGGACCAGCGGCGGCCCGCCATCAGACGGCCCGTGAACTCGTCGACGATCACGATCTCGTCGTTCTGCACCACATAGTGCTGATCCTTGTGAAACAGCGTGTGCGCGCGCAGGGCGGCGTACACATGGTGCATGAGCGTGATGTTCTGCGGTGCATAAAGGCTGTCGCCCTCGGCGATCATGCCCCACTCGGCGAGCAGTTGTTCGGCCTTCTCATGGCCGCGCTCGGTCAGGAACACCTGACGGCCCTTCTCGTCGAGCGTGTAATCGCCCGGCACTTCGACACCCGTGCCGTCAGCCTTCTCTTCGCCGATCTGACGCTCCAGCATCGCCGGCAGACGATCCATCTTGACGTACAGTTCGGTGTGATCTTCGGCCTGACCGGAGATGATCAGCGGCGTACGCGCCTCGTCGATCAGGATCGAGTCCACTTCGTCGACGATGGCGTAGTTGAGCGTGCGTTGCACTCGCTGCTCGGTCTCGTACACCATGTTGTCGCGCAGGTAGTCGAAACCGAATTCGTTATTCGTACCGTACGTGATGTCGGCGGCGTAGGCCGACTGCTTCTGATCGTGAGGCATCTGCGACAGGTTGATACCCACCGACAGGCCGAGGAAGTTGTACAGACGCGCCATCCACTCGGCGTCGCGCTGTGCCAGATAATCGTTCACGGTCACAACGTGCACGCCCTTGCCCGAGAGCGCATTCAGATAGGCGGGCAACGTAGCGACGAGCGTCTTGCCCTCGCCCGTACGCATTTCGGCGATCTTGCCGTAGTGCAGCACCATACCGCCGATGAGCTGGACGTCGAAGTGGCGCATCTTGAGAACGCGCTTACCCGCCTCGCGACACACGGCAAAGGCTTCAACGAGTAACGAGTCGACGCTCGCCCCCTGGGCGATGCGTTGCTTGAATTCCTCGGTCTTGCCGCGCAGTTGCTCATCGCTCAGTTGGGCGATCTGCGGCTCGAGGGCATTGATCGCCGCGACGGTTTTCTGGTACTGCTTGATGAGCCGCTGGTTGCGGCTGCCAAATACTTTTTTGAGAAGACCGGGAATCATCGGATCACTGGTTAGGGCGGCAAATGTCGTTCGCATCGGCGCAGCCGGTCCGTGGACGGAATCTCACCCCGGAGTTGTGCCCCGTGAGTCATGACCCGACCACAGCGTCTGTGCGCTGCGGGTCACCGTGTTTGGCACTCTGGCCGCACGCCGGTTCGATATATGTACTGAAAAATGGATTCTAGCATGCTGTCGTGGCACGTCCCGACGGCACCCGGGCTCGGCAATCCGGCCTTTGTCGGACGATCCAAGGAGGCGACGCCCGATCGCGGGGTAAAATATGCGGCGATATCTGTCTCATCATATGAAACGACCCAAAGCACCCCGCGTTGCCCGCCCGCTCACCGACCTGCTGTCCGCATCCGACGGCGCAGGTTCGCTACTGGTCGCCGCCGAACAACTCGGGCGGCTGGAACGGGACGTCCGCGCGCTGCTCCCCCCCGCCCTTGCCGGGAGTGTGCGGCTCGCGCCGCCTCGCGAAGGGGCGCTGGTGTTCCTGGTCTCGAACAACGCGCTGGCCGCGCGTCTGCGTCAGCAAACGCCGTCGCTCATCGACGGCCTTGCGACGCGCGGATGGCTCATCCGGACCATCCGGATTCGCGTGAGCATCGCCGCCCCCGAGCCGCAAAAGCCGCCCAAGGAAGCCCGCCTCTCGCGCCAGGGACTGGTCAGTCTGCGGGATCTGCGCGACTCACTCGATCCGTCCCCGCTTCGCGACGCGCTCGCCCGCCTCGTCTCACGCCATTCGTACGGCGGCACACGCAAACCGTAGGCAGCATGGCACTTCGCCCGCTTAAACCCGACGCCGAAAATAAGCGCGCGTCAAATAAAAAAGCGCCGGATTTCCGGCGCTTTCCTTTTGTTACATCCCGTCACCAGACGTCACGACCGGCGAGGTCTTGCGTGACTTACGCGAACTGCGTCTGCGGTTCGAACTGGAATCCGCGCGGGGCGTCCTCCGCACGCTCGAATGTAACGATTTCATAGGCTTGCTGTGCGAGAAGCTCGCGCAGCAGCTGGTTGTTCAAACCATGTCCCGACTTGTAGGCGGTATACGAGGCGAGCAGCGGATGACCCACCACATACAGGTCGCCGATGGCGTCGAGCATCTTGTGCTTCACGAACTCGTCGTCATAACGCAGCCCGTCGTTGTTCAGGATGCGGTATTCATCGAGCACGATGGCATTGTCCATGCTGCCGCCGCGCGCCAGCCCCAGCTCGCGCAGCATTTCGACTTCATGAGCGAAGCCGAACGTACGCGCCCGCGCGATTTCCTTGGCATACGACGTATCAGCGAAGTCGACTTCAAGCGCCTGGCCCGTGCGGTCCACGGCCGGATGACGGAAGTCGATGGTGAACTTGAGGCGGAAGCCGTCGTACGGTTCGAGACGAGCGAGCTTGTCGCCTTCGCGAATCTCCACGGGCTTCGTCACGCGAATGAACTTCTTGGCGGCCGGTTGCTCTTCAATGCCCGCCGACTGAATCAGGAAAACGAACGTCGCCGCGCTGCCGTCCATGATCGGAATTTCTTCAGCAGTCACGTCGACATACAGATTGTCGATGCCCAACCCCGCGCACGCCGACATCAGATGTTCCACCGTGGACACCCGCGCACCATCCTTCTGCAACACCGACGCCAGGCGCGTGTCGCCGATCGCCATTGCCGAGGCCGGAATCTCCACAGGCGGATTCAGATCGGTACGGCAAAAGACGATGCCCGTGTCGGGCGGCGCCGGACGCAGCGACAACTCGACCTTGCGACCGGAGTGCAAGCCGATGCCGACTGTCTTGGCGATGGATTTGAGAGTGCGCTGCTTAAGCATGCTATTTATTAAAACTATCAGACGCTAAGGATCATAGATCGAATTATATCAGATCGGCGCCGTCATCGCTGTGCCACAAACACAACGCTTCGTTACTAAACATTCCGAATCTTGCCTCATCGGACTGTCCCCGCCCATATCGCGATACGAAATAACATCTTCGCGAAAAAAGCATGGTTCCATCTTAGACGTCAGGCCATGGACCTGCGCGTCGAATCTTGTTCGGGGCACCCCGGCCGCTGCGACGGAGGCATGCCGCAACGGTCGGGGGGACAGATCCGCGAGACCGGGTCAGGGATCACGAACGCTTACCCGTAACGTCGTCATCTGTGACGCGTCGATACCTCTTGCGACTCTGGTTGTCGCAGCCACAAGGCATCTCCGTGCGTCACAACCTTGCCGTATCGTCGTTCGGACGCGTACCGAGGCGCGCCTTCCCCACGCCACGTGGCATGGTAGTCGGAGCGACGGCGAATCCTCACGACGACCTGCGTAGGTCTCGCGATTCCCAAGGTGCGGCGGCGCCGAGCACTGGCACCCGGCCCGCGCGCAACCCTGTCAGTCGGCTTGCTTGCGCAGGAACGCCGGAATGTCGTACGTGTCGACACCCTTTTCCTGCAACGCGGCAACGTGCGAGGCTGCGGTCTCGCGCGTGCTGCGCCACACGGCCGGCGTATCGAGCGCGCCGTAATCCGTACCGGCTGCCTGACCGACGTTCGGCACGTGGCCGGTCGCAATCGGCATGTTGTCGGTACCGGTCTTGAGCAGCGTCATCGGTGCAGCAGCCTTCTTCGCCACGGCACGGCCCAGGCCGGTCGCCACGACGGTCACGCGCAGCGCATCGCCCATCTTGTCGTCGTAAACGGTACCGAAAATCACGGTCGCGTCTTCGGCGGCGTAGCTCTTGATGGTGTTCATCACTTCACGCGTTTCCGACAGACGCAGCGAACGCGATGCCGTGATGTTCACCAGCACGCCACGCGCGCCCGACAGGTCCACGCCTTCGAGCAGCGGGCTTGCCACCGCTTGCTCGGCGGCCAGACGTGCACGATCGACACCGGCCACCGTCGCCGTACCCATCATCGCCTTGCCCTGCTCGCCCATCACCGTCTTCACGTCTTCGAAGTCGACGTTCACGAGACCGTCGACGTTGATGATTTCGGCGATACCTGCCACGGCGTTATGCAGCACGTCGTCGGCGCACTGGAAGCACTTGTCCATCTCGGCGTCGTCGCCCATGACTTCGAACAGCTTGTCATTGAGCACCACGATCAACGAATCGACGTTGTCTTCCAGTTCCTGCGCGCCCGTCTCGGCCACGCGCATACGCTTGCCGCCTTCGAACTCGAACGGCTTCGAAACCACGCCGACCGTCAAAATACCCATTTCCTTGGCGATCTGCGCCACCACCGGCGCCGCGCCCGTGCCCGTACCGCCGCCCATACCGGCGGTAATGAACACCATGTGCGCGCCACGCAGAGCGTCGGCCACACGCTCACGTGCCTCTTCCGCGGCGGCACGGCCCATTTCCGGCTTCGCGCCGGCCCCCAGACCGGTCTTGCCGAGCTGAATGTTGACGCCGGCCTGCGAGCGGCCCAGCGCCTGCGCGTCGGTGTTCATGGCGATGAATTCCACGCCTTGCACACCACGGTTGATCATGTGCTGGACGGCATTGCCGCCAGCGCCACCAACACCCACCACCTTGATGATGGTGCCGTTGGTTTCCGTTTCCAACATTTCAAAGTTCATAGCGCCTCCAGTGAATTAAAAGCAGATCCGGTACTGCGGGTCACGTGCCACTCGGGTAAGTCGCGCGTGTTTTCAACACCGAATCCACACCCCTCAAAAACCAAAAAACAGCTTAAAAATTGCTGAAGAACCAGTCGCGCATACGCGCCCAGACCTGGTTCGCCTGCCCCGACTGCACCGCGACCTTGCGTCCGCGCATGCGTTGGGAACGTCCTTCGAGCAGCAGGCCCATCGCCGTTGCATAGCGCGGGCTGCGCACCACGTCGGCAAGACCGCCTGCGTATTCCGGCACACCAATGCGCACCGGCTTGAGGAAGATGTCCTCGCCAAGCTCGACCATGCCCGGCATCATTGCCGCGCCGCCGGTGAGCACGATGCCCGAGGACAGCAACTCTTCGTAACCCGACTCGCGCACCACCTGCTGCACGAGCGAGAACAACTCTTCAACGCGCGGCTCGATCACCGCCGCGAGCGCCTGGCGCGAGAGCGTGCGCGGACCGCGCTCGCCGAGCCCCGGCACTTCGATCATTTCGTCCGGATCGGCCAGCGACTGCTTGGCGATGCCGTGCTGAATCTTGATGTCCTCCGCATCCGGCGTTGGCGTGCGAACGGCCATGGCGATGTCGCTCGTGATCTGGTCCCCGGCAATGGGAATCACGGCCGTGTGACGGATCGCGCCTTCGCTGAAGATCGCGATATCGGTCGTGCCGCCGCCGATGTCGATCAGCACCACGCCCAGTTCCTTTTCGTCTTCCGTGAGCACCGAGATGCTCGACGCCAGCGGTTGCAGAATCAGATCGTTGACTTCGAGGCCGCAACGGCGCACGCATTTCACGATGTTCTGCGCGGCCGACACCGCGCCGGTCACGATATGCACCTTCACTTCGAGACGGATACCGCTCATGCCGATCGGCTCGCGTACGTCCTCCTGACCGTCGATGATGAATTCCTGCGTGAGGATATGCAGTACCTGCTGATCGGTCGGAATGTTGATCGCCTTGGCCGTCTCGATGACGCGCGCCACATCCGCCTGCGTCACTTCCTTGTCCTTGATCGCCACCATGCCGCTCGAATTGAAGCTGCGGATATGGCTGCCGGCAATGCCGGTGAAGACGTTGGTGATCTTGCAGTCGGCCATCAGCTCGGCTTCTTCGAGCGCACGCTGAATGGACTGCACCGTGGCCTCGATGTTCACCACGACGCCCTTTTTCAGGCCCCGCGATTCGCTCTGGCCAAGGCCGATCACTTCATAGCGGCCTTCAGGGCGCAGTTCGGCCACCACCGCCACGACTTTCGACGTGCCGATATCGAGGGCGACCAACAGATCCTTGTAATCTTTGCTCATAGCGTGTGTAAGTCCTGAAGTCTCACTGGCTTCGCTTTGCCGGCGCGGCAGGTTTCGCTGCCGGCTTCTGCGAATCCCGCTTTTGCACGGGTGTCGCGGCAAGCTTCTTGGCCTGTTCTTCGCTCAAGAAACGCATGCCCGCGGCACGCACTGCAAAACCGTTCGGGTACCGCAGATCGGCATACTCGATCTGATTCCCCCAGCGTGCCGCCACCTGCGGATACGCCTGTACGAAGCGCCGGCTGCGCGTGGCGAGGGTCTCGGGGGTACGCTCCCGTCCCAGCGCCAGTTGCACGCCCCCTGCGAGCCGCACGCCCCATGCGTAGCGATTCGACAGCGTGACCGCCTCGGGTTTCATGTTCAGCGGCGCGAACCATTTCACGAAGTCGTAGTACCGCGCCGTCACATCCTTCTCGCTGCCCGGCGGCCCCGCGAATTCCGGCAGCTTGCCGTCGTCCTCGGCTTCCGCCAGGTTGGCGGCGAACAACTCGCCATCCACACTCACCAAGCGGCCATCGTTCCAGGTGGCCAGCGGTTTGTATTCTTCGATCGTCACCGCCAGTTGATTCGGCCAGACACGCCGAACACTCGCATGGCGCACCCAGGGCACGGCTTCGAACGCGGCCCGCGTGGCATCCAGATCGATCGTGAAGAAGTTGCCCTTGAGTCGCGAGACGGCATTCGCGCGCAAGGTCGGACCATTGATGTGGGATACATCCCCATCGATCTGAATCGCCTTGAGCGTGAAGACCGGACGCTGGATCAGCCAATGACCGCCCGCCGCGAGCGCCGCCAGCACGACGAGTGCGACGAGTGCACTCGCGATGGCGTTGAGCAGGCGTACGTTGTGCCACATGGCGATTTGCTTTCCGTATCAGGGCGTTCTTCAACGCGTTCAATGTTTTGCTCGGTTCACTCAGGCTTCCACTGCGCGTTCGGATGCAGATCGAGCGTCGCAGTTGCCAGAATTTCAACCACCAGGTCTTCATACGACAGGCCCGCCGCACGCGCCGAGATGGGCACGAGCGAGTGACCGGTCATTCCCGGCGACGTATTGATCTCCAACAGGTACGGCTTGTTGTCGCGCTTGCGCAGCATGACGTCGGCACGCGCCCAGCCACGGCAGCCCAGCACGAGGTAGGCGCGCAACACGAGACGCTGCACCTCCTCCTGCAACGACACGGACAACGGCGGCGGGCATTCGTAGCGCGTGTCGTCCTTGAAATACTTGTTCTGGTAGTCGTAGTTCGCGTCCGGTGCAACGATGCGGATCACCGGAAGCGATCGGGCGGCATTTGCGCCCTTGGTGCCGATACCGAGCACCGGCACGGTCAGTTCGTCGCCATCGATGAATTCTTCGGCGAGCACGTCCGGATCGAGCGCCACGGCCTTCTCGAACGCGGCCTTCAGTTGCGAGGCTTCGGTCACCTTCGTCAGACCAATGGTCGAGCCCTCGCGTGAGGGCTTGACGATAAGCGGCAGGCCGAGGTCACGCGCAACGGCGTCGAAGTCGGTATCGGCGCTGAGCATCGTGAAGCGCGGCGTCGGCAGACCTTCGTTGATCCAGATGCGCTTGGTCATCTCCTTGTCCATCGCCAGCGCGGAAGCCAGCACGCCGCTGCCGGTGTACGGAATGCCAAGATGCTCCAACGCGCCTTGCAGCGTGCCGTCTTCGCCATAACGGCCATGCAGCGCGATGAATACGCGGTCGAACTTCTGCGCGGCGAGCGCGGCGAGATCGTTCATGCCGGTGTCGAAGGCATGCGCGTCCACCCCGCGATTACGCAGGGCTTCGAGCACGCCATTGCCCGAAATCAGCGAGATCTGACGCTCGGCCGAGCGCCCGCCCATCAGGACGCCAACCTTGCCGAAACGTTTCGGATCGAAAGCACTCACGTCAGACTCCTTGCTGAACTTGCAACTTGCCGGGCACCGCGCCGATGGAGCCGGCACCCATGGTGATAACGACGTCGCCCGCGCGGGCGACTTGCAGAATGGCGTCGGGCAGTTGCGCAACGTCTTCCACGAAAACCGGTTCCACCTTGCCGGCGACGCGCAACGCGCGCGCCAGCGCACGGCCGTCGGCGGCCACGATGGGCGCCTCACCGGCCGAGTACACTTCGCCGAGTACCACGGCGTCGGCGTCCGAGAGCACCTTCACGAAGTCCTCGAAGCAATCGCGCGTTCGCGTGTAACGGTGCGGCTGAAAAGCCAGCACGATGCGGCGTCCTGGGAACGCACCGCGCGCGGCGGAAAGCGTCGCCGCCATCTCGACCGGGTGATGGCCGTAGTCGTCGATGAGCGTGAACGCGCCCTCGCCACTCGACTTCGGCAGCGCGATGTCGCCATAACGCTGAAAACGCCGGCCGACGCCGTTAAATTCCGCCAGCGCCTGTTGAATCGCGGCGTCCGGCACTTCGAGTTCGGTCGCGATCGCGATGGCGGCCAGCGCATTGCGCACGTTGTGCTCGCCCGGCAAATTGAGGGTGATATCGAGCGGTGCGGCGCCCGCACCGAACTGACGCAGCACCGTGAAGCGCATCTGTGCGCCATCGGCACGCACGTCGATGGCGCGCACCTGCGCGTCTTCCGACAGGCCGTAACGCACAATCGGCTTCGACACGAACGGCAGAATCTCGCGCACATTCGGGTCGTCCACGCACAGCACGGCGATTCCATAAAACGGCAACCGCTGCGTGAACGCCACGAACGACTGTTTCAGACGGGCGAAGTCATGGCCGTACGTGTCCATGTGATCGGCATCGATGTTCGTGATGACTTCGATGACCGGGTTCAGGTTCAGGAACGATGCGTCCGACTCGTCGGCCTCGACCACGATGAAGTCGCCGGTGCCGAGCTTCGCATTCGCCCCCGCGCTGTTCAGACGGCCGCCGATCACGAAGGTCGGATCCAGTCCGCCCTGTGCCAGCACGCTCGCCACGAGGCTCGTCGTGGTTGTCTTGCCGTGCGTGCCCGCGATGGCCACCCCCTGCTTCAGACGCATGAGTTCCGCGAGCATCAGCGCGCGCGGCACGATCGGGATCTGACGGGCGCGGCCGGCGAGCACTTCCGGGTTGTCCGCCGTGATGGCGGTGGACACGACGATGGCGTCGGCGCCTTCGATGTGCTGCGCGGCATGGCCGCGCGCAATGCGCGCGCCAAGGCCGGCGAGGCGCTGCGTCACCGCGTTGTCGCCGAGGTCGGAGCCGCTCACCTGATACCCCAGGTTGAGCAGCACCTCGGCAATGCCGCTCATGCCCGCGCCGCCGATGCCGACGAAGTGAATGTGTTTGACGATGTGTTTCATTTCAATCCTTGGCCAGAGCCGCGCACACGCGCGCCACTTGTTCGGTGGCGTCCGGCTTGGCGAGCGCCCTGGCTTTCTCTCCCATCGCGAGCAGCGATTCGCGCGTCTGACGGCGCAGCCACTCGGCCAGGGTCTCGACCGACAGCTCGCGCTGGTCGATCAGCGTTGCCGCGCCCTTGTCGGCGAGAAAACGCGCGTTCGTCGTCTGGTGATCGTCGACCGCATGCGGGAACGGCACGAACAATGCCGCCACCCCTGCCGCCGCCACTTCGGCCACCGTCATCGCACCCGCCCGGCAGATCACCAGATCCGCCCCGGCGTAGGCCGCGACCATGTTGTCGATGAACGGCACGGCTTCGACCGTCACCCCCGCTGCGGCGTAATTCGCCTGCAACGTCTGAATATGTTTGACGCCCGCCTGATGCGTGACCTGCGGACGTGCGTCGCGCGGCAACTTGGCCAGCGCCTTCGGCACGATCTCATTGAGCACCGTCGCGCCCAGACTGCCGCCCACCACCAGAACGCGCAGCGGGCCGGTGCGTGCGTTGTAGCGCTCGGCCGGTGGCGTCATCTCGTCGAAGTCCGCGCGAATCGGATTGCCGACCCACTCCCCGCCCGCAATGGTGTCCGGAAATGCCAGCAGCACCTTGTCCGCCACGCGCGCGAGCACCTTGTTCGCCATCCCCGCGACCGAGTTCTGCTCGTGCAGCACTAGCGGTCGGCCCAGCAACGACGCCATCATCCCTGCCGGAAACGTGATGTAACCGCCCATGCCGAGCACCACGTCCGGCCGGGCACGACGCAACGCGCCGAGGCTCTGCCAGAACGCGCGCAGCAGATTGAGCGGCAGCAGCAGCTTGGTCATCAGCCCCTTGCCGCGCAGCCCACCGAACTTCACGAACTCCATCGGAATGTCGTACTTCGGCACGAGCGTCGCTTCCATGCCGGCCGGATTGCCGAGCCACACCACGCGCCACCCCTGCACCCGCAGGAAGTTGGCGACCGCGAGCCCCGGGAAGACGTGACCGCCCGTGCCGCCGGCCATGACCAGCAGCGTGCGTGTCTTCGTTTCCGGAGCCGGCATCGCGGTAGCGCGCTCGGTCATACTTTTCCTCCCCGCATCAGCACGCGGTTTTCGTAATCCACCCGCAGCAGGATCGCCACGGCCACACAGTTGAGCAAGATGCCCGAGCCGCCGTAGCTCACCAGCGGCAACGTCAGCCCCTTGGTCGGCAGCAGGCCGAGGTTCACGCCCATGTTGATGAAGGTCTGCGCGCCCAGCCACACACCGACGCCCTTCGCGAGCAAGCCGGCGAACGTACGCTCGAGCGCGAGTGCCTGACGTCCGATCTCGAACGCGCGGCGCACCAGCCAGTAGAAGAGGAGAATGACGACCAGCACGCCCACGAAACCGAACTCTTCGCCGATCACCGCAAGGATGAAGTCGGTGTGCGCTTCGGGCAGGTAATGCAGTTTTTCGATGCTCCCGCCGAGTCCGACACCCGTCCATTCACCGCGCCCGAACGCGATGAGCGAGTGTGTGAGCTGATACGCCTTGCCGAGCGCGTAGTCTTCGCGCCAAGGATCGAGATAGGCAAAAATCCGCTCCCGGCGCCACGGCGACAGCCAGATCAGCATCGCGAAGGTGCCCACCGCCGTGAGCGCGAGTCCGCCGAACAGCCGTCCGTTCACGCCACCGAGGAACAGAATGCCCATCGCGATGGCCGCGACCACCATGAACGCCCCCATGTCCGGTTCCAGCAGCAGCAACATGCCGACGAACACCACGGCGATGCCCATCGGCAGGAAGCCCTTGCCGAAGCTCTGCATGAATTCCTGCTTGCGCACCGTGTAATTCGCGGCGTACAGCGTGACCGCGAGCTTCATGATTTCCGACGGCTGGAGGTTGAGTATGCCGAACGGAATCCAGCGCTTCGAACCGTTCACGCCCTTGCCCACGTGCGGGATCAGCACGATCACCAGCAACAGCAACGCCAGCAGGAAGAGCTTGGGCGCGAGCCGGTCCATCGTCTTGACGGGAATCCGGAACGTGATGACCGCCGCCACCAGACCGATCGTGAGCGACACGATGTGACGGCCGAGGAAGTGGTACGTCGAGTAACCGCTGTACTTGGGCGAGTCCGGCAGCGCGACCGACGCCGAATACACCATGACGAGGCCCAGCGACAGCAGCGAGATCACGACCCATACCAGCGCGTGATCGTATTCGAGCATGCGCGAGCGCGTCGGCTTGATGCTGCCGAGGGTGCGATTGGCGGCGGTCGTCGCGGCGCCCGGCGCCGTGGCCGTGCCGGCACCGGCGAAACCGGCCTGACGCTTCTTGCTGAAGAACGACTTGATACGGTTCATAGCATCACCCCCGCGTCGGCGGCCAGGTCAACCACGGTGTCGCGAAATACCTGAGCGCGGTGCTCGTAGTTGCGGAACATATCGAAGCTCGCGCAGGCGGGCGAGAGCAGCACGGCGTCACCAGGCTGCGCCCGTTTCGCGGCTTCCCGCGTGGCGTCTTCGAGCGTCGGCGCATCGATCAGGTCGACGCCGGTGTCCGCCAGCGCTTCGCGCAGCAACGGCGCGTCGCGGCCGATCAGCAGCACGGCGCGCGCGTGATGGGCGACGGGATTGGCCAGCGGCGAGAAGTCCTGCCCCTTGCCGTCGCCACCGGCGATCAGGAGCAATGTCTTCTCCAGCCCGTTGATCGCCGCGACGGTCGCGCCGACGTTCGTGCCCTTGCTGTCGTCGTAGAACTCGACTTCATTGATCGTGGCAACGAGTTGCACGCGATGCGGCTCGCCGGGATATTCGCGCAGGCCGTGCAGCAACTTGGCGAGCGGCAGGTCGATCGCGCGCGTGAGCGCAAGCGCCGCCAGAGCGTTTGCCGCGTTGTGCTGACCGCGAATGCGCAGCGCGTCGGCCGGCATCAACCGCTTGCCCAGCACCTCGACGCTCGCTTGCGCCGCGCCGGCACCGGCCTTGCTGCGGCGCTTGGGCGCGGGCGGCGCGTCGTCGCGCGTGAACCCTTCGACCAGCCACGACATGCCGCCCTCCATCTCCAGCCCAAAGTCGCCCACCGCGTCGGGCTTGCCCGTGCCGAAGGTCACGACACTGGCCTCGGGCGAGGCGAAGGCGATGACGCGGGCGTCGTCGCGGTTGAGCACACGCACCGTGTGTTCACCGAAGATGCGCGCCTTGGCCTTGGCATAGGCGTCCATGTCGCCGTGCCAGTCCAGATGGTCCTGCGTGATATTGAGAATGGCGGCTGCGTCCGGCGCGAGCGAATGCGTCGTCTCCAACTGGAAGCTGGACAGTTCGAGTACCCAGACGTCGGGCAGCGTCGCCTCGGCAATGCACTCGCTCAACCGGTCGAGCGCCGACGGGCTGATGTTGCCCGCCACGGCCGTACGCTTGCCGGCCCGGCGGCACAGCAAACCCGTCAGGCTCGTGGTCGTGGTCTTGCCGTTCGTGCCCGTAATCGCGAGCACCTTCGGCGCGTAGCCGCTGGTCGCCTGCATATGGCGCAGCGCCTGGGCGAAGAATTCGATTTCGCCCCACACCGGAATGCCGCGCTCGGCGGCAACCGCCAGCAGCGCCGCCACGTCCGGGGCGAGCGGCGACAGCCCGGGGCTGATGCCGATGAGTTCGATTTCCGCGAGCAGCGTGTCGACCTGATCGGCGAATGCGCCGCCCACGAACTCGGCCTGCGGCGCGTCGACGCGCAGCGTCGCCACGTTCGGTGGTGTCTCCGTGGACGCAAAGCGCGTGTCGGCTGCGCGCACACGGCAGCCGTAGCGCGCGCACCAACGCGCCATCGCCAGGCCGGACTCTCCCAGACCCAGGATCAGGACACGCGGTTGCCAGGATTCACCAAACTTCTCGCCGAACACGTCGCTCTTTCCCTTTAATCGATTCAAACAACCTACGAATGCATCGCTTCAACGACACCGATCTACTGCTATCGGCGCGAGCGGCCCTACCTTTAGTCGAACTTTGCGTGAAAGCGACTCCGCACTTCGGCGGCGTCGTGATCTCGTCTTCTGTATGCCTTCCTGCGCCGCGGGCGGCGTCAACGCAGTTTCAACGTGGACAGGCCGATCAGCACCAGCATCAGCGTGATGATCCAGAAGCGGACCACCACCTGCGTTTCCTTCCATCCCGACAATTCGAAGTGGTGGTGCAGCGGCGCCATCTTGAAAATGCGCCGCCCCTCACCGAACCGCTTCTTGGTGTACTTGAACCAGGTGACCTGCAACATCACCGAAATCGTCTCCGCGACGAACACGCCGCCCATCACGAAGAGAACGACTTCCTGACGCACGATCACGGCAACCGTGCCAAGCGCGCCGCCGAGCGCCAGTGCGCCCACGTCGCCCATGAAGACCTGCGCCGGGTGCGTGTTGAACCATAGGAACGCCAGCCCCGCGCCCGACATCGCCGAACAGAACACGAGCAGTTCGCCCGCGCCGGGTATGTGCGGGAACAGCAGGTACTTGGAGTACACAACGTTGCCCATTACGTACGCGAACACCCCAAGCGCTGCACCGACCAGCACGACCGGCATGATCACCAGCCCGTCGAGGCCGTCGGTGAGGTTAACGGCGTTGGAGGAGCCTACGATGACAAAGTACGTGAGCGCGATGAAACCGAACACGCCCAACGGATAGCTCATCGTCTTGAAGAACGGCACGATGAAGTCCGCCTTCGGCGGCAGATCGAGCGGGAATCCGTTGCGCACCCAGCTGATGAACAGCTCGAAAACCTTGAGATTGCTGGTCTCCGACACCGAGAACGCGAGATAGATCGCCGCGAACAGACCGATAATCGACTGCCAGAAATACTTTTCGCGCGACGACATGCCGCGCGGGTCCTTGTAGACGACCTTCCGGTAGTCGTCGATCCAGCCGATGATCCCGAAACCGAGCGTAACGAGCAGCACGATCCAGATGAAACGATTGCTCAGATCCGCCCAGAGCAGCGTGGCGACGGTAATGCCGATCAGAATCAGCACGCCGCCCATCGTGGGCGTACCCGACTTCACCAGGTGAGTCTGCGGGCCGTCGGTGCGCACGGCCTGACCCACCTTCATTTCGGCGAGCTTGCGAATGACCATCGGCCCGAACGAGAGCCCGATCACCAGCGCCGTGAGGCTTGCCATCACGGCCCGAAACGTCAGGTAGTTGAACACGCGCAAGTAGCTCGCATCCGCTTGCAGCCATTGCGCCAACGTCAGCAACATTCCATCAATCCTTTATCACTTGGCCGGGGCGTCTCCGCCCCCGCTTTCACTCGTCGCGCGCAATTGTTCGAGCACGCGCTCCATCCGCATGAAGCGGCTTCCCTTCACCAGCACGGTGGCCGGCGCACTTAACGTGGCTTTCAACTCGGCCACGAGCGGCGAAACATCGGTCACATCCGAAAAATGCTCGCCGCCGTCGCCGAAAGCGGCGACGCTCGCCGGCGTCTGCGCGCCCAGCGCCAGCAGCCTGTCGATACCGCGCTGTGCGGCGTATTCGCCCACCTCGCGGTGAAATGCGGGGCCGTTGTCGCCCACTTCGCCCATGTCGCCCAGCACGAGCACACGCGGCGCAGGGGTTTGGGCGAGCACATCGATTGCGGCCCGTACAGAATCGGGGTTCGCATTATAGGTGTCGTCGATCAACGTGACACCTGCAAGAGGTCCCTTTGAGAGCGTGGACACCTGGAGACGGCCTTTGACGGCGGAAAATGCTTCGAGTGCCCGCACGATCGAACCCACGTCGACGTGCGCGCCCAAAGCGCAGGCAATCGCGGCCAACGCGTTGCGCGCGTTGTGCTCGCCCAGCAGCGGCAACGTGAGTGAGAACTCGCCCGCCGGCGACGCCACACGCAGCACCCGCGTCGCCACGTCGTAGCGGCCGGACACCGCCGCGCGTGTGTCGAGCGCAAAGTCGAGTACGCGGCGCTTGCCAGCGATCTCGCGCCACATCGATGCGAATTCGCTTTCCGCCGGGAACACGGCAACGCCATCGGCGGGTAGCGCCGCCAGTACGGCCGAATGCTCTTCGGCCACGGCGGCCACGCTCACCATGAATTCCTGATGTTCGCGCTGCGCGTTGTTGATCACGGCCACCGTCGGCTGGGCGATCTGCGCGAGGTACGCAGTCTCGCCCGGGTGGTTCATGCCGAGTTCGAGCACCGCCAGTTTGTCGCCGTCTTTCAGACGAAACACAGTCAGCGGCAGGCCGATGTCGTTGTTGAAATTACCCGCAGTGGCCAGACGCGCGTCCGCCCCCGCCGCCTCGGCGAAAATCGCCGAGATCATCTCCTTGACGGTCGTCTTGCCATTGCTGCCGGTCACGGCGACCACGGGAATCGAGAAGCGGCGACGCCACGCCGCAGCCATCTCGCCCAGTGCGATACGCGTGTCCGGCACGAGCAGCGCCGGCGTGCCGAAACCTTCCGGAAGGCGCGTTGCGACCACGGCGGCGGCACCGGCGCGCACCACGTCGGGCAGAAAGTCGTGCGCGTCGAAACGCTCGCCCTTGAGCGCGACGAAAAGATCGCCCGGCTGAACCGAACGGCTATCCGTCACGATGCGCGAGAACGCCGTCGACGCTTCGCCAAGCACTTGCGACCCGGTTACGGCGACGTTGACATCGCGCAGGTTCCACAGGGGCGTGGGGGTCGTGGGGGTCGTTTGCGTCATTCGCCACCTCCGCGCACAGTGGTCGCACGCGCGGCGAGTGCCAGACGTGCGTGTTCCTGATCGGAGAACGGCCGCTTCTTGCCCATGATTTCCTGTGTACTTTCGTGTCCCTTGCCCGCGATGAGCACGACGTCCGCCGCCTGCGCCCCGCGCACGGCCTGGAGAATCGCGCTGGCGCGGTCTTCGATACGACGGGCGGCATCGGGTTGCGCGAGTCCCGCGGCGACTTGCGCCATGATCTCGGCCGGCACCTCGGTGCGCGGGTTGTCGCTCGTGAGCACGACAGCGTCTGCCAGACGCTCGGCCACCGCCCCCATCTGCGGACGCTTGCCCGCATCGCGATCCCCGCCACAGCCGAATACGCAGACGAGCTTGCCGCCACGGGCCTCGGCCACCGGCCGCAGGGCCGCGAGCGTCTTGTCGAGGGCATCGGGCGTGTGCGCGTAATCGATGACGACCAGGGGCTGCCCCGGCTGTCCGATCTGCTCCATGCGGCCGGAGACCGGTGCGAGGGTCGCCAGACCTGCGATAGCGGCATCTTGCGGCACTCCGGCGGCGAGCGCCGCGCCGAGCACGGCCAGTGCGTTGCTGACGTTGAATTCGCCGATCAGCGGCACCGTGACCGGCTGACTCTGGTCGTCGATATGCAGCGTGAAGCGCGTGCCCGCGGTCGTCGCACGGATGTCTTCCGCACGCACGACCCGGTTGCCGTGCGCCGAGACCGCATTGCCGTGAATGCCGTACTCGAACACCGGCGTCTTGCCGGCCAGGCGCGCGAGCAGGCGCTGCCCCATCGCGTCGTCGCGATTGATGACGGCGGCCTTCAGGCCTGGCCAGTCGAACAGACGTGTCTTGGCGGCCTCGTACTCGGCCATCGTGCCGTGATAGTCGAGATGGTCCTGCGTCAGATTGGTGAACACCGCGACGTCGAATGCGACACCGTTGACGCGGCCCTGGTACAGGCCATGCGACGACACTTCCATCGCCACCGCAGCGGCGCCTTGCGCGCGAAGGTCGTCGAGGCTGTGTTGAAGCTGGACGGCGTCGGGCGTGGTGAAGCCCGTGACGGTGAGATGTCCGGGAAAGCCGCTGCCCAGCGTGCCGATCACAGCGCTGCGCACGTTCGACTTCGTGAGCAATTGCGCCAGCCACTGGCTGCACGAGGTCTTGCCGTTGGTGCCCGTCACGCCGAGCATCGTCATGCCGGCGCTCGGCTCGCCGTACCAGAGCGCCGCCAATGACCCGGCGAGCCAGTCCAGACGCGGCACGCCGAACTGCGGCACGCTTGCGAGGCGGGTCAGCGATGCGGGCCACGTAAAGTCGTCCGTCTGCCAGAGCACGGCGGCGGCCCCCCGCTCGACGGCGTCGGCAATGAAACCGCGGCTGTCGGCGCCCTTGACGGCGTACGCAACGAACACATCGCCCGGCAAGACACGACGGCTATCCGCATGCAGCGTTGCCCCGGCGGGCACCGTACGACGCAGCCAGTCCCATGCCTGCGCGAGCGCGGCGCGCTCGGCAGCGTTCGCGATCATGGCGAATGTGGCGGGATTTTGCGGCGTCGGCGTCACGGGGCCCATGGCTCGCTCTCCTCCACCTTGTCGCTCACGACGAGCTTGGTCACCGGCGAATCCGGCACCACGTTCAATGCGCGCAACGTGCCGCCCACGATCGACGCGAACACCGGACCGGCGGCCACGCCACCATAGTGGGAACCGCGCCCCGGTTCGTCGAGCGTCACCGCCACGATGATGCGCGGCTCCGACATCGGCGCCATGCCGACGAACGACGCGCGGTACTTGCTCTTGTCGTACCCCTTGCCCGACTGCTTGTAGGCCGTGCCGGTCTTGCCGCCGACGCGATAGCCGATGACCTGCGCTCGCGTGGCGGTGCCGCCCGGCGACGTCACCATTTCCAGCATCTTGCGCACTTCACGCGCCGTTGCCGGCGAGATCACGGGCGTTCCCTTCACGACACTGCCGTCCGTCTTGTAGATGGAGATGGGCAACAGCTCGCCGTCATGAGCAAACACGGTGTACGCGCGCGCCAACTGAATCAGCGAGGCAGACAGGCCATAACCGTAGCCCATCGTCGCCTGCTCGATCGGACGCCAGCTCTTGGCAGGGCGCAAACGTCCTGCCACCGCTCCCGGGAATCCGAGCTTCGGCGCCTGGCCGAGGCCGACGCTGGCGAACATGTCCCACATTTCCTGCGGCTTCATCTGCAACGCGATCTTGGCGGTACCGATGTTGCTCGACTTCTGAATGACGCCCGCCACCGTAAGCAGACCGTAATCGTGCGTATCCGTGATGTTTGCGCCAAAGAAGTTGGCGCGACCGGTGGTCATGACCGTCGACGTCGGCTTCACGTAGCCGTTTTCGATCGCCGCCGCGATGGTGATCGGCTTCATGATCGAACCGGGCTCGAACGTGTCCGTAATGACCCGGTTGCGCAACTGCGCCCCCGTCAGGTTCGTACGATTGTTGGGGTTGTACGTCGGCAGGTTGACCAGGGCGAGCACTTCGCCCGTGCGCACGTCGAGCACCACGGCGCTGCCGGCTTTGGCGCCGGTGCGCTCGATGGCGTCCTTGAGTTCGCTGTAGGCGAGGAACTGAATCTTGCTGTCGATCGAGAGCGTGATGTCGTGCCCGTCGCGCGGCTGCGCCAGGATGTCGAGGTCTTCGACCACGCGTCCCAGCCGATCCTTGATCACGCGGCGGCTGCCCGGCGTGGCGGCCAGATCCTTCTGCATCGACAGCTCGACGCCCTCCTGACCGATATCCTCTACATTCGTAAAGCCGACCACGTGCGCCGCAATTTCGCCTTCCGGATAGAAGCGCTTGTATTCCTTGCGCTGGTATACCCCCGGAATGTCGAGATCCGCGACTTGCTTGGCGACGTCGGGCAGGACTTGCCGCTTCACGTAGACGAAGCTCTTTTCCTGATTGAATTTGCGGCGCAGGTCCGGCTCGCTCATCTCGAGCAGGCGTGCGAGCTTGCGTACCTGATCGGCCGATACGTCGTCGGGCACGTCTTCCGGAATCGCCCAGATGGCCTTGACGGGCAGACTGGTGGCAAGCACCTGACCGTTACGGTCGAACACTTTGCCGCGCGTGGCGGACATCTCCAGAGTGCGTTCGTAACGGCTCTCGCCCTGACGTTGATAGAAGGCGTTGCCCGGCCCCTGAATCCAGAAGGCGCGCGCGACCAGCGACGCGAACGCGCCGAAGATCACGAAGACGAGCATCTTCGAGCGCCACATCGGCAGACGCACGGACAGGACCGGGCTGGCAGAGAACTGCACATCCTTGGTCTTGGATTTGGCGTCTTTGCGGCGAATCATCGCTTGCCTCCGCTCGCGGGGGCGGACGCGGCGCTCGCCGTCGGCACCGGCACGTCCACCATCGCACCCGAACTACCGGCCGGGGCGGACAGATATTGCGTGCGGCCCGGCGAGACGGCCTGCATCTTCAGGTCGCTGCGGGCCACGCTTTCGATACGGGCGCTCTTGCTCTGGGCGCTCTGCTCGTACTGAAGACGGTCCCAGTCCTGCAACAGCTGATGCTCGAGCGCCTGCTCGCGGTTCAGTTCGACGAACGTGCCGCGCGCACGGTACTGCGCATTGATCAGGGAGAGCGCGCAGCCGATGAGCAGCGCGAGCAGAAGAACGTTGAGCCGGCTCATGACGACACCCGCTCCATGACGCGCATGATCGCCGAGCGCGAACGCGGGTTCGCTTCCACTTCGGCAGCGGACGGCTTGATCTTGCGGCTGGCCTTGAACGGCGGCTCGGGAATTTCGTGGGCGCGCAAAGGCACGCGGCGATCCACCGCCGGCGCGCTCGAGCGCGCTTGCATGAAGCGCTTCACGATACGGTCTTCCAGCGAATGAAAGCTGATCGCCACGAGTCTGCCTCCCGTTTCGAGGACATCGGCCGCCACATCCAGTGCTATCTGCAAGTCCGCAAGCTCTTGATTGACGTGAATCCGTAGAGCCTGAAAGGTACGTGTTGCCGGGTCCTTGCCCTTCTCACGGGTCTTGACGGCACCCGCCACGATCGAGGCAAGCTCGCGTGTACTGACGAGAGGCCCGAGGCGGTCGGCGTCTGCCCGGCGAGCAACAAGCGCCTTTGCAATCTGAAAAGCAAACCGTTCTTCCCCATAGTCCTTGATGACCTCCGTCATTTCTTCCAGCGTTGCCCGTGCCAGCCACTCGGCGGCCGACTCGCCGCGCGTGGGATCCATGCGCATATCGAGCGGGCCGTCGGAACGAAAACTGAATCCGCGCGCGGGGTCGTCGATCTGCGGCGACGACACGCCCAGGTCCAGCAAAACGCCCGACACTCTGTCGATACCGCGCCGGGCCAGCGCTTCGCGCAACGTCGCAAAGCTCTCGTGCTCAATCGAAAATCGCGGATCGGCAATCTTTGCCGCCTCCGCGATCGCTTGAGGGTCCTTGTCGAACGCGATCAACCTGCCCTTCGGACCCAGCCGTTCGAGCAGCCCGCGACTGTGCCCGCCGCGGCCGAACGTGCCGTCGACGTATACGCCATCGTCGCGCCACAGCAAGGCATCCACGGCCTCCTCCAGCAGGACCGTGCGGTGCTGCATTACCGTTTCCACCGCGTGCGCCATGCTCGTCGGACCACCTGATCTATCAAAAAGTGAAGTTCTTCAGTGCCTCCGGCATACCCTGCGCCATCGCTGCCTGCTCCTTGGCGGCGTACGTCGCGGCATCCCAGAGTTCAAAGTGACTGCCCATGCCCAACAGCATGACTTCCTTGTCCATGCCCGCGGCCGCGCGCAATTCGGGCGCCACCAGGACACGGCCCGCCGAATCCATCTCGACGTCGGCTGCGTTGCCCAGGAAGATGCGTCGCCACCAGTGCGCGTCCATCGGCAGTGCGGCGATCTTGCCGCGAAAGATTTCCCATTCGGGCCGAGGGAACAGCAACAGACATCCATCCGGGTGCTTGGTGATCGTCACCTTGCCTTGCGCGTCGCCCTGAAGCACGTCACGGTGCCGGGCCGGAATCGACATCCGTCCCTTTGCATCCAGTGAAAGTGCCGAGGCCCCTTGAAACACGTGCGCTCCCGTGAGGTTTCGTCCGCCTGCCCGTCATGCCGAAAGAGAAAGATTTTGTGGCCTACACCACACAAAAATACACTTTCTCACACTATTTCCCACTTTAGAGGAGAGTGTATGGCCGGTCAAGCGTTTCGCCCGTTTTTCGAAGGGAATTTGGTAGTCAGAACAATGACTTAGCTCACTTTCCTAAAGCAGGAAAACGAAATTTTGTCAGAAAAATTAAAGACATAAGTGCGATAGTGAAAGTGGAACCTCATATTTTAGGCATCGCCTCGGGGAGGCCCGCCATCACTATCGATACCGGGTAGTGCGCGCTCACGCCGTGCCGAAACGAAGGAATCGCTGGCTGGCGCGCATCGCGAGGAGGAAAATCGACTCAGAAGGTGGGGGTCGTTCGGGGGGACATTCCGGACACACTATATATAGTAGGCCGTCGTCGTCATCACCTTTGCAGCGGCGCGCATTACGCGCTGCACGGGGATGGGCAATTCGACCCCGCCGGCATCGCGCGCGGCCTGACCGTGCTCGATCTCATCGCGCCGCATCTGATCGACGATGGCCCGCGAGCGCAAGTCATGTGGCGGAAGATCGGCCAGATGGCTATCCAGATGGTGCTCCACCTGACGCTCGGTCTCCGACATGAAGCCAAGACTCACCTTGTCGCCGCACTTGCCGGCAACGAAGCCGATGGCAAACGCACCGGCATACCACAGCGGGTTAAGCAGACTCGGGCGCGAGCCAAGCTCGGAGAGACGGTGCGCCGTCCACGCCAGATGGTCCTCTTCTTCCTTGCCTGCATGCTCGAAAGCCGTCCGTAGCTCCGGGCGCTTCGTCGCCAGTTTCTGCGCCTGATACAACGCCTGCGCACAAACCTCCCCAACATGATTCACCCGCATCAGGCCAGCCACGTGACGACGCTCTTCCGGCGTCAGGGCGTCATCGCCAACGGGCGCATCGCGATGCGAAGACGGCGCCGCGGCAGGCGTGGGACGGGATGCTTGCGTAACGCCGGCGATCGCGCGCAGGCCACGGTCAAGCTCGGAGATCAGGCTATCGGAGAACATCGTACTTTCAACTCGCTTAAATCTTTCACCATGTGGGACGCTGGACGATTCTATCGCGTCCGCCGCCGATGACACGCCCCTTTATCCGGCGCGCCTTGCGCGGGCGCAAACGCGGGAAATCCCCGTCTGACGCCGGTTTCCGGGATGTTGCGTAAACGAAACAAAACCCGTCGCAAACCCGCGTAAAACCGGCCTTTTCCTTTGCCGCCCAAAGTGAATTTGTTACATTACGTCCAACTTCTCGCGAAGTTGATTAGCAAGGACGTTATCACTAGTGACCTTGTTAAACAAATCTCACAATCCTTTGGAGATCACTCAATGAAAAAGTCGCTTCTCGCTCTGGGTGTGCTCGGCGCATTCGCTGGCGCTGCTCACGCACAAAGCAGCGTGACCCTGTACGGTATCATCGACGCTGGCCTGCAATACGTCAGCAAGACCGGTGGCAGCCTGGCCGGCACGGGCAACGCAACGAAGAACTTCCAGTTCGCTAACGGTAACCTGCAAGGTTCGCGTTGGGGCCTGAAGGGTGCTGAAGACCTCGGTGGTGGCCTGAAGGCGATCTTCGTCTTGGAAAACGGCTTCAACCTGGGCAATGGCACGCTGGGCCAGAACGGTCGTATGTTCGGCCGTCAAGCCTACGTTGGCCTGAGCAGCGCAACGGCTGGTACGCTGACCATCGGTCGTCAGTACGACTCCGTGGTTGACTTCGTTGGTCCGTACGCTTCGGGTAGCCAGTGGTCGACGTTCGCGGGCGCTCACCCGTTCGACAACGACAACCTGAACAACTCGTTCCGCGTTAACAACTCGGTCAAGTACACGACGGTCAACTACAACGGCTTCAGCGCCGGCGGTATGTATGGCTTCTCGAACTCGGCCAACAACGGCACGACGGGTTCGGGCTTCGCTAACAACCGCGCTTACTCGTTCGGCCTGGGCTACGCTAACGGCCCGGTGTCGTTCGGTGCAGGTTACTTGTACCTCGGCTCGCCGGCTAGCAACGCCAGCGGCGTGATCAACAACGGCGGCGATGCTACGACCCCGATGACGCTCGGCGGCGCAGCTGCTAGCGACAAGGCATGGATCGCATCGGCAGGCGGTTCGTACGCCTTCGGTCCGGCAACGCTGGGTCTGGTCTACGCCCACAGCGTGTATCAGTACATCGGTGGCGGCAGCTGGAAGTTCGACAACGCCGAACTGAACGCCAAGTACATGCTGACCCCGGCTCTGCAACTGGGCGCATCGTACACGTACACCTGGTCGACGCTGAACGCACTGGGCAGCAATGTGTCGCCGAAGTACCACCAAGTCAACCTGGGCGTCGACTACTTCCTGTCGAAGCGCACGGACACGTACCTGGTTGGTCTGTGGCAACACGCCAACAACGACGCTCCTGGCGGTGCATCGTTGAACGGCCTGGGCTTCTCGAACAGCACGAACCAGTTCGCTGTTACGGCCGGTATCCGTCACAAGTTCTAAGCTGACAGTTTCTGTCACTTAGGCTTTGACGAAAGGGCACCTTCGGGTGCCCTTTTTTATTTCCTCACGCATCCGCGACACACATACACGTATTGACGACCGCACTCGTATCCCCTCACTTGACCGTTCGTTTATTTCAAACCTAAAATTTCCACACTGTAAATTTTTTGACCATCGACCATGAGCCTCGCCGACTCCGACTCTCTCGATCTCGAAACGCGAGCCCACGACCGGGAGCATGACGCGCTACGCCTGTGGCTGCGCCTGCTGACATGCGCCAATCTGATCGAGACCGACATTCGCTCGCGCTTGCGTCAGGAATTCGATTGCACGCTGCCGCGTTTCGATCTGCTCGCGCAGTTGGATCGTCATCCCGAGGGACTCAAAATGGGCGAGTTGAGCAAGCGGATGATGGTCACTGGCGGCAACGTCACCGGCATTACGGACCAGTTGGAAAAGGAAGGATGGGTAACGCGCGAGACGGTGGTCAATGACCGCCGCGCGTTTCTGATCAAACTCACGCCACGCGGGAAAAAAGCGTTCTCCAACATGGCGCACGCGCATGAGGCGTGGATCGAACAGCGTCTGGGCAGACTCCCGGAGGAACAGCGGCGGCAACTTTACCTGTTGCTGGGAGACTTGAAGTCAGTGATCGTTTGATGCGTTCGCCGCTGAGGATTCGCGCGGCACGATCAAGTCCGGCGGCTGTCCCCTCCATCGCGCCCGCCTAGCGCCCCGCACGCAGGGGCATGTCCAACGCGGCTCTCGCCGCGGCCGCTTCGGGTGTCCGATCCAGCGTTGCAAGCGCGGCGTTGCGCTCCGGCTCGGGGCGCTTCGACATCGCCTTGACGGTTGCATAGAACTTCGGCAGTTCGTCCTGCTCTTGCGCCAGTAACGCCAAAAACGCCGGCACCCATTGATTGTAGGTAGCGAAGGACCCGATCTTGGCGTTGTTCAGATCCGTCGCGAACCACAGGTCGAATCCCTTATAACCGCCCCACGACGCTTTCAGCGCCTCGTAATCGGCGCGCATACGTGCGAACAGCGCCTCTTTGGCCGCAATTTTCTCGGTATCCGTTTCCGAACTCCCATACAGTGCCTCGAGCCGTTTGCGGTACCCGTCCACCAGTTTCCGGAACTCACGGCGATGCGCATCGTATCGCTCGTACTCTATCGCCGCATCGGGATGCGCAGCCAGCCAGCGACGGACTCCCACGGTTTCCACCGTCACGGCGAAGGATTCATTGAACGCGGTGTCGCCGCGCACAAACAGAATCTGATGCGCGAGCTCGTGGAAAATCATGCGCGCCACTTCTGCCCTGGGCAGATAGATGAAGGTATTGAGAAGCGGATCGTCGAAATAGCCGAGCGTCGAGTACGCCGGAATACCCGCTACGAACGTCTCCCAGCCATCACGATGCAGTTCCGCCGCATAGGCCTCCGCCGATTCTCGCGAGTAATAGCCGCGATACTCGACACAGCCGACGACCAGAAGACACGACTCGTGCAGTTTCAGCGACAGCGCCGGTGCAGCGAAGACGTTATAGACGACGAATGGCCGCTTCAGGTCGGCGTAGCTTCGATAGCTTCCGTTATCGGGCTCTCCCAGCGCCGACACGGCGTAGCTGCGAATCTGCTCCGCTTCGATCAGGCGCGTGCGCAAGCGTGGATCGATGGTCGGGTCAGCCAGCAGATCCGACACCGGTTGCGCCGTATGCAACACCGTAAAGTGCCCATTGATCGACTGCGCGTAATAACCGACCTGCCCACAGCCCGAGAGCACGAGCATGACGCCGCAAGCGATGACGGTCCCGATCTTGTGCCACGGCGGCCGCAAGTGCATCGCAAACCAGATCGGCATTGCTGGGCTCCTGAGCATCGACCGGACATCGACACCGAACGTCAGACCGGTGCCACCTCGACCAGACAATCGTAGAACGTTGGGGCTCGTCCCAGATCCGTGAGCTGTTGACTCGTGACCTCGTTGGCATTCTTGCCGTCCGGCGCGAGCTTCTTCCACCAAATCGACAAGCCAACGACAACGCCTTCACGCGCCTTGTCCGTGACACGCGCCTTGGCGTTCAGCGTGCCGCGATCGTTGTAAATGCGCACGCCCGCGCCATCCACAATGCCGCGGGGTGACGCATCCGCCGGGTGAATATCCAATGTTGGCTCACCAACCGATGCCCGCAAACTATCAACGTTCACGAAACTCGAATTCAGGAAATTGCGTGCAGGTGGCGAAATCATCGCCAGCGGATACCGGGCCGCCAATTCGGGGTTGCTGGCAGCGGACTCATAAGGCGGGATCCAATCGGGCAGAGGGTCGAGCCCTTCCTGCAACATGCGTTCGGAGTAAAACTCGCACTTGCCGGACGGCGTGTAGAACTGCCCGTTGGCAAACGGCGCTTCCGGGAGATCGTATCGGATCCAGCCGTCACGTTTGAGCGTTTCCCAATCGCTACCGGCCATGCGTGCATCGTCCCACCGGATCGATTGCGCGGCCAACTGGTCGTCGGTATCGGAGAAACAGGCGTCCTGCCATCCCATCCGCTTAGCCAGCAGACGGAATATTTCCGAGTTCGGCTTCGCCTCACCGAGCGGGGCGATCGCCGGGTTGTTCGCGAGCAAGTAGGTGTGGCCGTAGGCCTTGTGAATGTCCAGATGTTCAAGTTGTGTCGTCGCCGGCAGCACGAAGTCCGCGTAGTCCGCAGTGTCCGTCTGGAAATGTTCGAGCACGACGGTGAACAGATCTTCGCGACCGAACCCGGTGGCCACCTTGCCCGATTCCGGAGCGACGGCTACGGGATTGCTGTTATAGACCACCAGCGCCTCGATCTTCGGACCGAAGGTCTCGTCGCCCGGGTGACACAGCGCGTCGCCAATTGCGCTCATATTCACGATACGCGGCGCTTTGTCCCGTTTCGGCCGAAGATCGGGGCGAGCTTGCGCCAGCGTGTCCACGGGGGCGAAGCCGGAGGTCGACATCAGCATGCCGCCCGCGGGATCTCGCCAGGCGCCGATCAGCGCGGGAAGACATGCCACTGCGCGCGTTGCCTGGCCGCCGCCCCTGGCACGCTGCATGCCGTAATTCAATCGAATTGCTGCGGGTTTCGCACTCGCATACTCCCGCGCGAGCGTAACGATCGTGTTTTCGGTGATACCACAAATTTCTGCCACGCGCGGCGGTGTGTACCTTCGCACGCGATCCTTGAGTTCCGCGTAGCCCACCGTATGCCGAGCGATGTATTCGTGATCGACGAGGTCCTCCGCAATGAGGACGTGCATCATACCCAGCGCCAGCGCGGCATCGGTGCCGGGCAGCAATGCAATGTGCTGGTGGCATTTTTCGGCCGTGAGCGAACGATAGGGGTCGATGGCGATCAGTTTCGCACCACGCCGCTTCGCTTCCTGCGCAATCGCCCAGAAATGCACGCTAGAGGTAATGGGGTTGCTTCCCCAGATGAGGATCAGTTTGCTGTCGACAAAATGCTCGACGTGCATCCCCACGCCCGCGCCATAGGTGTAACGCATGCCCGCCGCGCCGGCGCTCGCGCATATGGTACGGTCGAGCTCGGACGCACCTAGCTTGTTGAAAAAGCGCGCGGCCATCGACTCGCCCTGCACGAAGCCCATGGTGCCGGCGTAGCTGTACGGCAGAATGGCTTCCGGCTCACGCGCAGCAATCGTACCCAGCCGGGCCGCGATCTCCTCTAGCGCCTCGTCCCAGCTCACACGAACAAACTGGCCGCTACCCTTGGCACCAACGCGCTTGAGCGGATGCAATAAGCGATCCGGATGATAGGTTCGTTCGGTATAGCGAGCGACTTTCGTACACAAGACACCCTTGGTCGTCGGATGGTCGGGATCGCCCTGCACCTTGATTGCGACGCCATTCTCCACGGTCACATGCAGCGCACACGTGTCGGGACAGTCATGCGGGCATGCGGCTCGAACGACGTGGGTATTGGTCGTCATCAAACTACTCCTCTCTCTACCGAATCGCCGCGTCCGCTAACATTGGGACGCTGGCGATATTGTATTACGTTCGTTTGCGCGCTGCCCCGCCAGACGGGGGCTTCGGCCACTTTTCGGCTTAATCCGGCGCGCCGCTCGGACATTTCCGACCAGGGTGCCAGTCCCCTCCATTCGGGGTAAGATGGGCCATTGCGCTCAGCAGGAAACCCGTCATGAAGCTCATTCCAGAAATCGACGCCGCTCGCGGCGAAATTCAGACCATCCGACGCGACATTCACGCGCATCCGGAACTCTGCTTCGAAGAGAAGCGCACCTCCGACGTGGTCGCGGATACTCTGACCAAATGGGGCATCCCGATCCACCGTGGTCTTGGCAGGACCGGTATCGTCGGCATCATCAAGAATGGCAGTAGCAACCGCGCAATCGGTCTGCGCGCCGATATGGACGCCCTGCCGATTCACGAAGCCAACACGTTCGAACATGCGTCGAAACATGAAGGCAAGATGCATGCGTGCGGTCATGATGGACACACCGCCATGCTGCTTGCTGCGGCGCAATATCTTCAGAAGCATCGAAATTTCGACGGCACGGTCTATCTGATTTTCCAGCCCGCCGAGGAGGGTGGCGGCGGAGCACGCGAGATGATCAAGGACGGTCTGTTCGATCGCTTCCCGATGGAGGCGGTGTTCGGCATGCATAACTGGCCCGGGGTGCCTACCGGTACGTTCGCCGTTACGCCCGGGCCGATGATGGCATCGAGCAACGAATTCAAGATCACGATTCGCGGCAAGGGCACGCATGCGGGTATTCCGAACGCCGGCATTGATCCCGTCATTGCCGCCGTTCAGGTTGCACAGGCGTTGCAAAGCATCATTACGCGCAATAAGCGGCCCATCGATGCGGCCGTGCTTTCCATCACGCAAATTCATGCCGGCGATACCACGAACGTGGTGCCCGATGTGGCGTGGCTCGGCGGCACCATCCGTACGTTTTCCATAGAAGTCCTCGATTTGATCGAAAGTCGACTGCGCGAAATTTCCGAGTTCGTCGCCAAGGGGCTGGGTTGTTCGGCAGAAATCGAATTCCTGCGCAACTATCCGCCGACCATCAATGAACCGGGTATGGCTGCACTCTGCGCCGATGTGATGCGTCAGGTCGTGGGCGACGAGAACGTGAACGACAAGGTCGAGCCGACGATGGGTGCCGAAGACTTCTCGTTCATGCTTCTCGAAAAGCCGGGCGCCTATGTCTTTATCGGCAATGGCGACGGCACGCACCGAGACACCGGCCACGGCCTCGGCCCCTGCAACCTCCACAACGCGAGCTACGATTTCAACGACGATCTGCTGCCGCTCGGAGGGACATACTGGGTCAAGCTGGTCGAAACGTATTTCGAGCGAAACAAGTAAGCGTTTTCCAAACTTGGCACCATAAAAAACGCGGGCAGTTCGACATTGCCGGCGTTTTTCTTTGGTGCGGACAGCGATTACATCATTTGGCTGCTGTTGTCGTTGGGATGCTATCCGTATCCAGGTGGATGTCGCCGTACCACGCGGTGAACTTCGTTTGCGTATTGTCACCGTCGCTCATGATGGCGATGCCGACCAACCGTCCCGGCGGCTCTCCGAACGCGCGCTCGTAGTCTTTTGCGATATCACGGGAGTATGTCTGCCATGCGCCCAGATTGCGCCCGCCGCGTTCGACGACGATCGATCGAATTCGGCCGGTGTACGGATTCGGTACCACTTCGTTGGCGGCCAATTTGTCGTCTCCCCACGTGTACATCAGTGTGGCGAACGGTAATTCGCGTCCACTTACCATTCGCGCCAACTCACGATGCATATGGTCCAGCATGGTGAGTTTGGCCAGATCCCCGTCGAACGCGAGCGCGATGCGCACCGGGGCATCGTCGAAGCGTTTGGTCCGAATATCGGCGTTCAAGGGTAAGGTGTCGGCACGCCATCGCCACGTCAACTTGGCCCCCGGATATATCGGAATATCGAGTTTTTGAGCGAGTCCCGACGCAGATCCGTCCACGGTGGCACGCATTACGGCAATCCCGTCGGCATCCGTAGTTTGCTCGTAGTGCGTAAGCCGCTTGTTGCGCGTTACAAGGTAGGTCTCCCAATGCGGCGGAAGACCGTCTGAATTCACAGCTGCCGAGAGAGGTGCGATTTCCTCGCTGTGCATCAATGCGGCGGAGGTCATACGTTGCGTCAATGACGAGCCGGGCGATGCGCATCCCCCGATTCCCCAAACGAGGGCAGCGCTAACGCATGCCACACCAACACGCCCAAATGTACGGCACTTATTTCGACAATGATTCAACACCTGTTTTGCTCCCCGAACTGCCGCTAACCCCGTGCCGGAATGCTAAGCGAGAAAGCAAGTGTCGATGTACCCGGGAATACGATTCGTGACGCCACCCCAACAACAGGCGCCTAGCGATGACGTAAGAGGAAGGGATGTTGCAAAGCAAAAACCCCTTGCTACGGGAGTAGCAAGGGGTTTTTAAGGGGAGCCTGACGATTACCTACTTTCACACGGGAATCCGCACTATCATCGGCGTGGAGTCGTTTCACGGTCCTGTTCGGGATGGGAAGGGGTGGTTCCAACTCGCTATGGTCATCAGGCATAACTTGTATGTTCTGCTGGCCTGGGGCCAACAAAACCAATTCGGAAGAAGCGTAGTACAACACATGTGGGTTGTGAGTTGTATCGGCACATCGATACTCACACCAGGAAAAACACACTGGTTATAGGATCAAGCCTCACGGGCAATTAGTATCAGTTAGCTTAACGCATTACTGCGCTTCCACACCTGACCTATCAACGTCCTGGTCTTGAACGACCCTTAAGGGGAATCGAGTTCCCAGGGAAGTCTCATCTTAAGGCGAGTTTCCCGCTTAGATGCTTTCAGCGGTTATCTCTTCCGAACATAGCTACCCGGCGATGCCACTGGCGTGACAACCGGTACACCAGAGGTTCGTCCACTCCGGTCCTCTCGTACTAGGAGCAGCCCCCTTCAAACTTCCAACGCCCACGGCAGATAGGGACCAAACTGTCTCACGACGTTTTAAACCCAGCTCACGTACCTCTTTAAATGGCGAACAGCCATACCCTTGGGACCGGCTACAGCCCCAGGATGAGATGAGCCGACATCGAGGTGCCAAACACCGCCGTCGATATGAACTCTTGGGCGGTATCAGCCTGTTATCCCCAGAGTACCTTTTATCCGTTGAGCGATGGCCCTTCCATACAGAACCACCGGATCACTATGACCTGCTTTCGCACCTGCTCGACTTGTCAGTCTCGCAGTTAAGCACGCTTTTGCCATTGCACTATCAGCACGATTTCCGACCGTACCTAGCGTACCTTCGTACTCCTCCGTTACACTTTGGGAGGAGACCGCCCCAGTCAAACTGCCTACCATGCACTGTCCCCGATCCGGATTACGGACCTAGGTTAGAACCTCAAACAAGCCAGGGTGGTATTTCAAGGACGGCTCCACAGAAACTAGCGTTCCTGCTTCAAAGCCTCCCACCTATCCTACACAGACCGGTTCAAAGTCCAATGCAAAGCTACAGTAAAGGTTCATGGGGTCTTTCCGTCTAGCCGCGGGTAGATTGCATCATCACAAACACTTCAACTTCGCTGAGTCTCGGGAGGAGACAGTGTGGCCATCGTTACGCCATTCGTGCAGGTCGGAACTTACCCGACAAGGAATTTCGCTACCTTAGGACCGTTATAGTTACGGCCGCCGTTTACCGGGACTTCAATCAAGAGCTTGCACCCCATCATTTAATCTTCCGGCACCGGGCAGGCGTCACACCCTATACGTCCACTTTCGTGTTTGCAGAGTGCTGTGTTTTTATTAAACAGTCGCAGCCACCAGTTTATTGCAACCCCTTCACCCTTCTGGCGCAGGCCAGTCAAGCTACAAGGGCGTACCTTATCCCGAAGTTACGGTACCAATTTGCCGAGTTCCTTCTCCCGAGTTCTCTCAAGCGCCTTAGAATACTCATCTCGCCCACCTGTGTCGGTTTGCGGTACGGTCTCGTATGACTGAAGCTTAGAGGCTTTTCTTGGAACCACTTCCAATTGCTTCGCGAACAAGTTCGCTCGCCCCACAGCCTTGAATTACGCGCCCGGATTTGCCTAAGCGCCTTCTCCACTGCAGGGACCGGGACTTCCAACACCCGGACAACCTTCCGCGATCCGTCCCCCCATCGCATCATACGACGGTGCAGGAATATTAACCTGCTTCCCATCAGCTACGCATCTCTGCCTCGCCTTAGGGGCCGACTCACCCTACGCCGATGAACGTTGCGTAGGAAACCTTGGGCTTACGGCGAGGGGGCCTTTCACCCCCTTTATCGCTACTCATGTCAGCATTCGCACTTCTGATACCTCCAGCATCCTTTACAAGACACCTTCACAGGCTTACAGAACGCTCTCCTACCATGCGAGCAAGCTCGCATCCGCAGCTTCGGTATATTGCTTAGCCCCGTTACATCTTCCGCGCAGGACGACTCGATCAGTGAGCTATTACGCTTTCTTTAAAGGGTGGCTGCTTCTAAGCCAACCTCCTGACTGTTTTAGCCTTCCCACTTCGTTTCCCACTTAGCAATATTTAGGGACCTTAGCTGGCGGTCTGGGTTGTTTCCCTCTTGACACCGGACGTTAGCACCCGATGTCTGTCTCCCGTGATTGCACTCTTCGGTATTCGGAGTTTGCTATGGCGAGGTAATCCGCAATGGACCCCTCAACCATGACAGTGCTCTACCCCCGAAGGTGATACACGAGGCACTACCTAAATAGTTTTCGGAGAGAACCAGCTATTTCCAAGTTTGTTTAGCCTTTCACCCCTATCCACAGCTCATCCCCTAACTTTTCAACGTTAGTGGGTTCGGTCCTCCAGTACGTGTTACCGCACCTTCAACCTGGCCATGGATAGATCACTTGGTTTCGGGTCTACACCCAGCGACTGGACGCCCTATTCGGACTCGCTTTCGCTACGCCTTCCCTATTCGGTTAAGCTCGCCACTGAATGTAAGTCGCTGACCCATTATACAAAAGGTACGCCGTCACCCCTTACGAGGCTCCGACTGTTTGTATGCATGCGGTTTCAGGATCTATTTCACTCCCCTCCCGGGGTTCTTTTCGCCTTTCCCTCACGGTACTGGTTCACTATCGGTCGATTACGAGTATTTAGCCTTGGAGGATGGTCCCCCCATCTTCAGACAGGATTTCACGTGTCCCGCCCTACTTTTCTCAAGCTTAGTTCCACACCAGGGTTTTCTCATACGGGGCTATCACCCACTATGGCCGGACTTTCCATTCCGTTCTGATAACACCGGTGCTAAATCTTGAAGGCTGGTCCCATTTCGCTCGCCACTACTTTGGGAATCTCGGTTGATTTCTTTTCCTGCAGCTACTTAGATGTTTCAGTTCGCCGCGTTCGCTTCGCTAGACCTATGGATTCAGTCTAGGATGACCTAAAAGGCCGGGTTTCCCCATTCGGACATTTGTGGATCAATGCTTATTTGCCAGCTCCCCACAACTTTTCGCAGGCTATCGCGTCCTTCATCGCCTGTAATCGCCAAGGCATCCACCACATGCACTTATTCGCTTGACCCTATAACGAGTGCGTCTCTCGACACATCCTTCATAGGTTGAGTATTCGCGTTGTGCCGTATTCCAAGTCATCTTTCGATCACTTTAAATACTGGTTGATACAATCACAACCCGTACAATTTCCACGCGCCATCTCTAACGCGCTTCCGTTGTACTACTTCTTCTTCCAAATTGTTAAAGAACAAATACTGCATGACATTGCTGTCATTCAAAAGCATTCACAGAACGCGTACTCACCACAGGGGGATTGACTACAGACGTAAAGCGCTTTTGACTGACATCGATGTGAGATCCAAGGTGTTGGTGGAGGCAGACGGGATCGAACCGACGACCCCCTGCTTGCAAAGCAGGTGCTCTCCCAGCTGAGCTATGCCCCCCAAATCAGTCTGATGCGGCGTTACAAAAAACCTTGCATACCGGTGTATGCCGCGGCTTTTTGTGCCTTGCCTCAGCCAGATTTCTTTCTACCAGACATCGGTGGAAAGAGTTGGTGGGTCTGGAAGGACTTGAACCTTCGACCCCCGCCTTATCAAGACGGTGCTCTAACCACCTGAGCTACAGACCCGACTTAGATCTACGCAGTCAACAACCGATAAGCGTGAGCACTCAACTTCCAGTGCATGCTCTAGAAAGGAGGTGATCCAGCCGCAGGTTCCCCTACGGCTACCTTGTTACGACTTCACCCCAGTCATGAATCCTGCCGTGGTAAGCGCCCTCCTTGCGGTTAGGCTACCTACTTCTGGCAAAACCCACTCCCATGGTGTGACGGGCGGTGTGTACAAGACCCGGGAACGTATTCACCGCGACATGCTGATCCGCGATTACTAGCGATTCCAGCTTCACGCAGTCGAGTTGCAGACTGCGATCCGGACTACGATCGGTTTTCTGGGGTTAGCTCCACCTCGCGGTTTGGCAGCCCTCTGTACCGACCATTGTATGACGTGTGAAGCCCTACCCATAAGGGCCATGAGGACTTGACGTCATCCCCACCTTCCTCCGGTTTGTCACCGGCAGTCTCCTTAGAGTGCTCTTGCGTAGCAACTAAGGACAAGGGTTGCGCTCGTTGCGGGACTTAACCCAACATCTCACGACACGAGCTGACGACAGCCATGCAGCACCTGTGTTACGGCTCTCTTTCGAGCACTCCCGCCTCTCAGCAGGATTCCGTACATGTCAAGGGTAGGTAAGGTTTTTCGCGTTGCATCGAATTAATCCACATCATCCACCGCTTGTGCGGGTCCCCGTCAATTCCTTTGAGTTTTAATCTTGCGACCGTACTCCCCAGGCGGTCAACTTCACGCGTTAGCTACGTTACTAAGGAAATGAATCCCCAACAACTAGTTGACATCGTTTAGGGCGTGGACTACCAGGGTATCTAATCCTGTTTGCTCCCCACGCTTTCGTGCATGAGCGTCAGTATTGGCCCAGGGGGCTGCCTTCGCCATCGGTATTCCTCCACATCTCTACGCATTTCACTGCTACACGTGGAATTCTACCCCCCTCTGCCATACTCTAGCCTTGCAGTCACGAATGCAGTTCCCAGGTTGAGCCCGGGGATTTCACATCCGTCTTACAAAACCGCCTGCGCACGCTTTACGCCCAGTAATTCCGATTAACGCTCGCACCCTACGTATTACCGCGGCTGCTGGCACGTAGTTAGCCGGTGCTTATTCTTCCGGTACCGTCATCCCCCCGAGGTATTAACCCAGAGGATTTCTTTCCGGACAAAAGTGCTTTACAACCCGAAGGCCTTCTTCACACACGCGGCATTGCTGGATCAGGCTTGCGCCCATTGTCCAAAATTCCCCACTGCTGCCTCCCGTAGGAGTCTGGGCCGTGTCTCAGTCCCAGTGTGGCTGGTCGTCCTCTCAGACCAGCTACAGATCGTCGCCTTGGTGAGCTTTTACCTCACCAACTAGCTAATCTGATATCGGCCGCTCTTGTAGCGCGAGGCCCAAAGGTCCCCCGCTTTCCTCCTCAGAGCGTATGCGGTATTAATCCGGCTTTCGCCGAGCTATCCCCCACTACAAGGTACGTTCCGATATGTTACTCACCCGTTCGCCACTCGCCACCAGGTGCAAGCACCCGTGCTGCCGTTCGACTTGCATGTGTAAGGCATGCCGCCAGCGTTCAATCTGAGCCAGGATCAAACTCTTCAGTTTAAACCTGTTACTGTTTTCGGTCTTTCGCGATACATCGCTAGAACCGGTCGCTCTCAAAGTATGCTGACAAGTTAATTTCTTAACTTACCTATTACTATGTGAGCCTCAATAAATTTAAAGCTTATCTGCCGAAGCAGACGCACCATTCATCGAGTGCCCACACTTATCGGTTGTTCAATTTTTAAAGATCAATCGCATCGAACTTCGCTTCGTCGCCAACTTGCCGCGCCGTCGCTTCGTTTTCTGCGTCGCTGCATCAGCAGCAGAGAAGTGAGATTATGTCGCAGCTTCTCGTCGTCGTCAACAGTTTTTTTCGCCTTCATCGCTCGTCGCTCTCGCAACTCACCAGCCCCAAAACCGCTAACCACCGGGCTTTTCGGCCCGTCGCCCCAACCTCGCCGCCGCTTTCGCTGCGCCGCCGTCGTTGCGAGAGACGAGATATTAGTGAAAACCCCGAACCTTGGCAAGCGCTTTGTGAAAATAATTTGAAACCCCATGAAAAAGCCCCTTCGCGGGCTTTTTTCATTTCACGCGGCGCCAGCCGGCGCCGCGTCCCGTCGACCGTCAGGACTTCTTCTTGCCGAAGTAGCGCTCGTAGATCGCGTCGTACGTACCGTCCGCCTTGATCGCGTCGATGCCTTTGTTGATCTTGGCCAGCAACTCGGCGTCGCCCTTGCGGACAGCAATGCCGTAGTACTCCTTCGGGAAGCTTCCATCTGTCACCGTGCGAAGCTTGGCATTCGGATTATTCGCAATGAAATTCACCACAACACCGTTGTCTGCGACCACCGCGTCTACGCCCCCGGCCTCAAGTTCCTTCATCGCAAGCGGCGTGCCTTCGAACCGTTTGACCGACGGATTGTTCTTGCCCATCAGCTTCTGCACGACCTCATCACCGGTCGTCGCCGTCTGCACGCCGACCTTCATCGACTTCAGGTCGTCAAACTTTTGTACCGTCGAGTTCGCCGGCACCGCGATCAATTGCGACGCCTCGAAGTAAGGCGTGGAGAAGTCCATCTGCTTGCTGCGCTCGTCCGTGATCGTGATCGCCGAGATCAGGATGTCACGATCGCCTTGCACCAACGAGTTGAAGATGCCTTCGAACGGCGTATTGATGAACCGAATGGAGATACCCGCCTTGTCGGCAACCGCCTTCATCACATCGATATCGAAACCGGCGATCTGACGGTTGTCGGTTTCGAACTCGAACGGCGCATAAGCGGCGTCCGATCCGACGACGTACACGGGCTGCGAACCGTCGGGCCCGACCGAGCGCCCCGAAGCCGTTTCTTCCTTCTTCCCGCAGGCACTCAACAGCAGCCCCGAGGCCACGACCAAGGCCAGCGCAAATGCACGTCGTTTCATCGACATCGTTTCGTCCCTTGCTGAAAAAACCGGCAGACTATCACAGGACAGCCGCCCCGCAGGCAGCCGTCCCGGCTTTTTCACAACGGCTTCAGCGATGCTTGAAAACCGGCTTGCGCTTCTCGACGAACGCGGCCATGCCCTCCTTCTGATCTTCCAGCGCGAAGAGCGAATGGAACATGCGACGCTCGAACTGCACGCCTTCGTCGAGCGTAGATTCGAAGGCTCGGTTGACGGCCTCCTTCGCCGCCATGACGACCGGCAACGAGAATTCGCAGATGGTGTTGGCAGCACCGATCGCCTCGTCGAGCAACTTGTCGAACGGCACGACACGCGACACGAGACCGGCGCGTTCGGCTTCGGTGGCGTCCATGAAGCGCGCCGTCAGACACATGTCCATCGCCTTGGCCTTGGACACCGCACGCGTCAGACGCTGCGTGCCGCCCGCCCCCGGAATCACACCGAGCTTGATTTCCGGTTGACCGAACTTCGCGTTGTCGGCGGCAATAATGAAGTCGCACATCATCGCCAACTCGCACCCGCCGCCCAGAGCGAAACCCGACACGGCGGCAATCACCGGCTTACGGATGCGGCGCACCGTCTCCCAGTTGCGTGTGATGTAGTCGCCCTTGAACACATCGGCAAAGGTGTACTTGGACATCATGCCGATGTCCGCCCCCGCCGCGAACGCCTTCTCGCTCCCGGTGATCACCATGCAACCGATGGCTTCATCGGCATCGAATGCGGTGAGTGCCGCGCCCAGTTCGTCCATCAGCGCATCGTTCAGCGCGTTGAGCGCCTTCGGACGATTCAGCGTGATCAGACCGACGCGGCCGCGCGTCTCCACCAGAATGTTCTCGTACGTCATCCTCTTGTTCCTCCAGTCAAAGTCTCGTCTTGTGATTCGGGGGCTGGCACCGCCCGGGCGCGACGCGCCTGAGAGCATCGCGACCCGGCAGACGCCGGAAACAGATAAGGCGATCGACGCGCCATCGGTTCGCAATGGCGCTGCGGCGCTCCTGGCAGGACGGGGTACGTGGCCCACCGGGCGTCGACTGTAGTGGTTAGGCATGATGCCATCGATCCCCCACATACGCACCTTTCATTGCGCCAAACTCCCTATCCACCGCGGCACGCGTGGGCTTCCTGCCGAACATTCCTATATATAGAGGCACGCCAACCTGCCTTGTCCCACGCTAACCTCTTGAAACCAAACCCGTCGGGGAAAACCCGGCGTCAACGTGCGCCACGCGCGGAAGATTTGGTGCTATATTAACAAACCAACCGGTCGGTCAATTAATGTTCGCGACGAACTTTCTTGAGACGATCCGGTGCCGTCCCCTGCGTCTTGCCGCGCGAGCCACGAACTTGCCCGCAGGCACAGACAGCGAATCCGCCAGCCGCATCCCGACACGGACAGATCCACAACCATGACTCATCCCCTCTTCGCCAAACACCAAGAGACTCTCGAGCGCGCCCTTCAGGCCATCGCCACGCGTGGTTACTGGAGCCCGTTCACGGAAATGCCGAGCCCGCGTGCCTATGGCGAGACGGCTGCCGCCGATGGCGAAGCGGCCTTCAAACAATATCTGAACGCTGCTTTCCCGCTGGAGCAGCGCGGCAGCACGGGCAGCGTGGGTCAGGAGACTTCGCCGTTCGGCTTCGCGCTCGGCACGACCTACCCCGGTTTCGAGATCGACACCCTGCTCGCCCGCGTAAGCGACGCCCACAAGGCCTGGCGCGCCGCCACGCCGGACGCCTGGGCCGGTGTCTCGCTCGAAATTCTCAAGCGCCTGAACGCCCGCAGCTTCGAGATGGCCAACGCCGTGATGCACACCACCGGTCAGGCCTTCATGATGGCCTTCCAGGCCGGCGGCCCGCACGCACAGGATCGCGGTCTCGAAGCCGTGGCCTATGCCTGGGACGAGCTGCGCCGCATCCCCGCCAACGCCTACTGGGAAAAGCCGCAAAGCAAGAACCCGCCGCTCGCGATGGAAAAGCGTTACACCGTCGTGCCGCGCGGCGTGGCACTCGTGCTCGGCTGCTGCACGTTCCCGACGTGGAACGGCTACCCGGGCCTGTTCGCAAGCCTCGCCACCGGCAACGCCGTGATCGTCAAGCCGCACCCCGGCGCGATTCTGCCGCTCGCCATCACCGTGAAGATCGCGCGTGAGGTGTTGAAGGAAGCTGGTTTCGATCCGGACGTCGTTACCCTGGCGGCCACCAACCCGAACGATGGCGCAATCGTCCAGCAACTGGCCACGCGCGGCGAAGTGCGCGTGATCGACTTCACCGGCAGCACCGCCAACGGCGACTGGCTGGAGACGAACGCCCGTCAGGCGCAGGTGTACACGGAGAAGGCCGGCGTGAACCAGATCGTCATCGACTCGACGGACGACCTGAAGGGCATGGCCCGCAACATCGGCTTCTCGCTGGCGCTCTACTCCGGTCAGATGTGCACGGCACCGCAGAACATCTATATTCCGCGTGACGGCATTCAGACGCCCGACGGCAACGTATCGTTCGACGAGGTCGTCGCCGCCATCGCCGGCAGTGTCCAAAAGACATGCAGCGACCCGGCCAAGGCCGTGGAACTGCTCGGCGCGATCCAGAACGAAGGCGTGCTTGCCCGCATCGACGAGGCTCGCAAGGTCGGCCGCGTCGTGCTCGACAGCCAGACGCTCCAGCACCCGGCGTTTGCCGATGCCCGTGTGCGCACGCCGCTGATCGTCGCGCTCGACGTCGCCGACGAAGCCACCTACACCCGCGAATGGTTCGGTCCGATCACGTTCGTGATCGCCGTGGACAGCGCCGCGCAAGCGTTCGCGCTGGCCGGACGCACCGCTGCCAAGCATGGCGCACTCACGTTGTCGGCGTACACCACGTCCGCAGAGGGCGAGGCGCGGGCGCTCGACGCCGCCATCGAAGGCCGCGTTGCCCTGTCGCTCAACCTGACCGGCGGCGTGTTCGTCAACCAGTCGGCGGCGTATTCGGATTATCACGGCACCGGTGGCAACCCGGCAGCCAACGCCAGCCTGGCAGACGCCGCCTTCGTCGCCAACCGCTTCCGCGTCGTGCAAAGTCGTCACCATGTGCCGGCCAAGTCCGAAGCAGGCGCCGCGTAAGCCATTTCTTATATAGAGAGGACGGGAAACTCCTCACGCGGAGGCGACGGTAAGTCACTACCATAGTCACTCACCGCCGCACGGCGGCCGCCAGTTCACCGCGCGTCCGCCCGCTGCGTCTCCCGCCCCAAAGCAACGACAGGAACGAGACACCATGACCGAAGCCTTCATCTGCGACGCGATCCGCACCCCCATCGGCCGTTACGGCGGTGCACTGAAGGACGTTCGCGCCGACAACCTCGGCGCGATTCCGCTCAAGGCGCTGATCGCGCGCAACCCCAGCGTGAACTGGACGCTGATCGATGACGTCATCTACGGTTGCGCCAATCAGGCAGGTGAAGACAACCGCAACGTCGCCCGTATGGCGTCGCTGCTCGCCGAATTGCCCATCGATGTCCCGGGCGCCACGCTCAACCGCCTGTGCGGCTCGGGCATGGACGCCATCGGCACCGCTGCGCGCGCCATCAAGGCCGGCGAAGCCGGACTGATGATCGCCGGCGGCGTCGAATCCATGACGCGCGCGCCGTTCGTGATGGGCAAGGCCGACAGCGCGTTCTCGCGTCAGGCTGCAATCTTCGATACGACCATCGGCTGGCGTTTCATCAACCCGCTGATGAAAGCCCAATACGGTGTGGACTCGATGCCCGAGACCGCCGAGAACGTCGCGGACGACTTCAAGATCAACCGCGAAGATCAGGACCGCTTCGCACTGCGCAGTCAGGAGAAGGCCGCCCGCGCGCAGGCCGACGGCACGCTCGCTCAGGAAATCACGCCGGTGTCGATCGCCCAGAAGAAAGGGGACCCGATCGTCGTCGAAAAAGACGAACACCCGCGTGCCACGAGTCTGGAAGCGCTGGGCAAGCTCAAGGGCGTGGTCCGCCCGGACGGTACGGTCACCGCAGGCAATGCCTCCGGCGTGAACGACGGCGCATGCGCACTGCTGCTCGCGAGCGAAAGTGCCGCCAAGCTCCACGGTCTGACACCGCGCGCCCGCGTGCTGGGCATGGCCACCGCCGGTGTCGCGCCGCGCATCATGGGCATCGGTCCGGCGCCGGCCACGCTCAAGCTCCTCAAGCAACTGAACATGACGCTCGATCAGTTCGACGTCATCGAACTCAACGAAGCCTTCGCCAGTCAGGGCCTGGCCGTGTTGCGTCAACTCGGTCTGGCCGACGACGACGCGCGCGTCAATCCGAACGGCGGCGCGATTGCGCTGGGCCATCCGCTGGGGGCCTCGGGAGCGCGTCTGGTGACCACGGCGATGTACCAGTTGCATCGCACCGGTGGACGCTTCGCACTGTGCACGATGTGCATCGGCGTGGGGCAAGGTATCGCCATCGCCATCGAACGCGTCTGAGCCCATACCCGGAGGAAGCCCCGATGACTGCCACGGTACAACTGACGCTCAAAGACAACGTTGCGACGATCACGCTCAATCGCCCCGAGAAGCTCAACAGCTTCACGCGGCAAATGCATGCGGAGTTGCGCGACGCCCTCGACACCGCACAGGCCCAGGGCGCGCGCGCCATTGTGCTGACGGGTGCCGGACGCGGCTTCTGCGCCGGTCAGGATCTGGCGGATCTGGACTTCACGCCGGGCGCGTCGACCGACCTCGGCGCGCTGATCGACGAGAACTTCAATCCCCTGGTGCGCAGGCTGCGTGCGATGCCGCTGCCGGTGATCGCCGCCGTGAACGGTATCGCCGCCGGTGCCGGTGCCAATCTGGCGCTGGCTTGCGACATCGTACTTGCGGGAGCCTCCGTCAATTTCATTCAGGCCTTCGTGAAGATCGGTCTCGTGCCCGACACCGGCGGTACGTGGTTCCTGCCGCAACGCATCGGCATGGCGCGTGCGATGGGGCTGGCGATGCTCGGCGACAAGCTCTCGGCCGAGCAAGCCGAGCAGTGGGGCCTGATCTGGCGCTGCGTCGACGACGACGCCTTGCTGCCCGAAGCGCAGAAGCTGGCGACGCAACTGGCCACGCAACCGACGAAGGCGCTCGCTACCATCAAGGAAGCGCTCTACGCGTCGACGACCAACACGCTCGATCAGCAACTCGATCTCGAGCGCGACGGACAGCGCTCGCTGGGGGCCTCCTACGACTATGCGGAAGGCGTGAACGCGTTTCTCGAGAAGCGCGCCCCGAAGTTCGAGGGCCGCTGAACATCATGAACTCGGCTGAACGAGCCTGAACCAGGCGAAAAGCGAGCCGAAGAAAAACCGGACCGCGGAACCGCCACAGAATCGCCACAGAACCGCCACGGAAACGCCGAACACAGCAGCGACGCAACACCGGACGCCAGGACCACGCGCCGCGCGAGAGACCAACGACATAACAAGATCAGAGACACTCAGGAGCCCCCGATGAGCCAGACCTCCACGGCCACGAAGGCCGTCAGCGAAATGACGCCGGAAGAACTCGCCCATGCCACGGGCGTGGCGATGTACAGCACGGACCGTGCGAGCCAGTGGCTCGGCATGGAGTTGCAGGAAGTGCGCCCGGGGTACGCGCGCATGTCGATGCGCATCCGCGACGAGTTCCTGAACGGCCACGCCATCTGCCACGGCGGCCTGATGTTTACGCTGGCCGACTCGACGTTCGCGTTCGCCTGCAACAGCTACAACGTCGTCACGGTCGCGGCCGGTTGCAGCATCGAGTTCCTGAAGCCGGTCTCGGGCGGCGACACGCTCACCGCGGAAGCGCAGGAGCAGGTGCTCTCGGGCCGTCACGGCATCTACGACATCCGGTTGACGAACAGCGCCGGGGAAATCGTGGCGATGTTCCGCGGCAAGTCCGCCCAGATCAAGGGCAACGTCGTCTGACACGCCCGAGCAACACGCGAGGCCGCGCACGGCCTCGCAAGACAGAAGCGTAACAAGCGTAAGAAGCAAGTCCCCAAGGAGACAAGTCATGACCACCGCCTTGCCGCTCGAGCCGATCGAGAAAGCGAGCCTCAACGAACTGCGCGCCCTTCAGCTCGACCGTCTGAAGACGACGCTGCGGCATGCCTATGAGAACTCGCCGGTGTACCGCCGGAAGTTCGAAGAGGCCGGCGTCCACCCGGACGAACTGACCTCGCTGGCCGACCTGGCCAGGTTCCCATTCACGACGAAGCAGGACCTGCGCGACAGCTATCCGTTCGGCATGTTCGCGGTTCCGATGGAACAGGTTTCGCGCGTGCATGCATCCTCGGGCACGACGGGCAAACCGACGGTCGTGGGCTACACCGCCAACGACATCAGCACGTGGGCCGATCTGGTCGCGCGCTCGATCCGCGCTTCGGGCGCACGTCGCGGCGACAAAGTGCACATCAGCTATGGTTACGGCCTGTTCACCGGCGGCCTCGGTGCGCACTACGGTGCGGAGCGTGCGGGCCTGACGGTGATCCCGTTTGGCGGCGGCCAGACGGAGAAGCAGGTGCAACTTATCCAGGACTTCAAGCCGGACATCATCATGGTCACGCCGAGCTACATGCTCGCGATTGCCGACGAACTTGAGCGCCAGGGCATCGTGGCCGCCGAATCGTCGCTGCGCATTGGCATTTTCGGCGCGGAACCGTGGACGAACGACATGCGCACGGCTATCGAGAAGCGCATGGGCATCGACGCGGTCGACATCTACGGGCTGTCGGAAGTGATGGGCCCGGGCGTGGCGTGCGAGTGTGCCGAGACGAAGGACGGCCCGACCATCTGGGAAGATCACTTCTATCCCGAAATCATCGATCCGGAGACCGGCGAAGTGCTGCCGGACGGCGAGTTCGGCGAACTGGTGTTCACCTCGCTCACGAAGGAAGCGCTGCCCATCATCCGTTATCGCACGCGCGACCTCACGCGCTTGCTGCCGGGCACGGCGCGCACGATGCGCCGCATGGAGAAGATCACGGGCCGCTCGGACGACATGATGATCATTCGCGGCGTGAACGTGTTCCCCTCGCAAATCGAAGAACTGTTGCTGCGTCAGCCGGTCCTCTCCCCGCACTACCAGATCATTCTGGACAAGGAAGGCCCGATGGATACGATGGCGGTGGAGGTCGAAGCGGCCGTCGGCTGTGAGGACACCGCGGCGCTGCAAGCAGCGGGTGGCGAACTCAAGCGCGACATCAAGACGCTCATTGGGGTGTCGTGTGCGGTGCGTGTGAAGCCGGTCGGCGGCATCGAGCGCTCGGTAGGCAAGGCTCGCCGTGTCGTGGACAAGCGCCCGCGCTAAGCGACATCGATCCCCGTCGACATGAAAAAGCCCGCGACGCCGCGGGCTCAGATTGCTGACAAACCCTCGCCAAGTGCGAGGGTTTTGTTTTTTAATAGCAGGATGCTAAAGATCCCGACGCCCACGCAGCACGAACTCGAGATGGTGACGCTCGAGGAACTCGTGCCGAAGGACCACCTGCTGCGCCAGATCGACGCGGCAGTGGATTTCGAATTCATCCGCGAAAAGGTCGCGCATCTGTACTGCGCAGACAACGGTCGTCCGGCGCTCGATCCGGTGGTGATGTTCAAGCTGCTGTTCATCGGCTACCTGTTTGGGGTGCGCAGTGAGCGGCAGTTGATGCGCGAGGTCCAGGTCAACGTCGCCTACCGGTGGTTCGCCCGGTTTCGGCTGACCGACAAGGTGCCGGATGCATCGACGTTCTCGCAGAATCGCCGCCGACGCTTCACGGACACGACGGTGTATCAGGAGATCTTCGACGAGATCGTGCGCCAGGCGATGGGCCGTGGTCTGGTCGATGGCCGTGTGCTGTACACCGACAGCACGCACCTGAAGGCCAATGCGAACAAGAACAAGTTCGACGTGGTAAAGCTGGAACAGACGCCTGCGGCCTATCTGGAGAAGCTCAATGCGGCAGTGGATGCGGACCGGGCCGCGCATGGCAAGAAGCCGCTGAATCGGGGCGACGATGAGCCGCCGTCGAGCAAGGACACCAAGATCAGCCGGACCGATCCGGACAGCGGCTACATGGTGCGGGACGACAAGCCGAAGGGCTTCTTCTATCTGGACCACCGCACGGTGGACGCCAAGCACGCGATCATTACCGATACGCATGTGACGCCGGCCTCGGTGCACGACAGCCAGCCGTATCTGGAGCGGCTGGATCGACAGCGCGAGCGCTTCGAGTTCAAGGTGGAAGCGGTGGGGCTGGATGCTGGCTACTTCACGCCGGCGGTGTGCCAGGGGCTCGAGGAGCGGGAGATTGCCGGGGTGATGGGCTATCGCACGCCGAACCACAAGCCGGGGCTGTTCTACAAACGGCAGTTCCAATACGACGCGTACCGCAACGAGTACGTGTGCCCGCAGGGACAGGCGCTGCCGTACAGCACGACTAACCGGCTCGGCTATCGGGAATACAAATCCGATGCTCGGATGTGCCGGCGCTGCGCGGTGCGAGCGCAGTGCACGAACAGTGCCAACGCGGTGAAGGTGGTGACGCGCCACGTCTGGGAGCGCGCCAAGCAGCGGGTGGACGCGAGGCGGCTGAGCGAGTGGGGACGACGCATTTACGCGCGGCGCAAGGAGACGGTGGAACGCAGCTTTGCCGATGCCAAGCAACTGCATGGGCATCGCTATGCGCGCATGCGCGGGCTGCGCAAGGTGGCCGAGCAGTGCTTGTTGGCTGCGGCGGCGCAGAACATCAAGAAAATTGCGATGCTGGTGGCGCGCCTACGGGCGCGTGCAGGCGAGCGCTCGTACCTCTGGCGCCCGTTTCGGTGGCTCATGAGCGTCCTGAGGGCTTGTCTCTCAATGTGCGCGCCCTTACGCTGCCCATTCGCCCTTGCCTAAAAGATAAAACCCCTCGCTCCGAAAAACGAGGGGTTCGTCAGCAATCTGAGCCCGCGACGCCGCGGGCTTTTTCTTTGCGGGTCGGCGCCGGCCTAACGCCGGCGCTTACTGATTCGGCAGAAACACCCACATCTTGCCGCTCTGGCGCATGCGGCCGGCGAGGTCGCCCGCCTCGTCACCCAGCCCCCAGAAGAAGTCGGCGCGCACGCCCCCCTTGATGGCACTTCCGGTGTCCTGCGCGAACATCAGACGATTGATCGGCGAATTGGCCTGCGGACCGAATGGCGGGCGCGTGGTCGACAGGAACACGGGGCTGCCCAATGGAATCGACGCCGGGTCGACGGCAATCGAACGCTCCGCCGTCAGCGGCACCCCCAGCGCGCCGATCGGTCCTTCGATCCCTCCCACGCCGTGATTCGGCATCTCGCGGAAGAACACGAAACGCGGATTCACGTCGAGCAGCGCATCGACACGCGAGGGGTTGGCCCGCGCCCATGCACGAATGCCCTGCATCGTTGCCTGCGCCGCCGTGATCTCGCCCCGATCGATCAGCCAGCGGCCAATCGACTTGTACGGCTGATCGTTGTTGCCGCCGTAGCCCACGCGCATGACCGTGCCGTCATCGAGCAACACCTGTCCCGAGCCTTGCACTTGCAGGAAAAAGGCCTCGATGGGGTCATCCACATAGACCAGCTCGTTGCCGCGCAGGATGCCGCTGCGCATCAACTCGGCGCGCGCCGGCAGCGTGCCGGGCTTGCGCCCGGCGGGCCACTTGTAGAGCGGCGTCTGGTACACGCCGCCGCGCACGCGCGAACCGTGCAGCAGCGGTTCGTAGTAACCGGTGATCAGGCCGGTCTGCGTGCCGTCGGCGTTCGCGATGCGGAACGGCGTAAAGTACTGTTCGAAGAATTGACGAACGGCCGCGGCGTCGAGGTCGTCGAGTTGCTCGGACGCGCGGCAGGCCGGCTGCCACCGGATCTGGCGACCCAGCTTCACGCAGGTTTGCGCGAGCGCGAGACGCGCCCCGATCAGGGAGTCGTCCTGCCAGCCTTCGACGTCCCCCCACGAGACCGCCTGCATGCGTCCCGCACCGGAAGGGGGCGTTGCCACGTTCGACGGCGGCACGCCTGGACGGGACGGGGTCGACGGAGGCACACTCGAACAACCATAGAGCAATACGGCAAACACGGCGAGCGCCAGGCCCCGGCCAGCGCGCCACCGCCCGAACACGTTCAGGAAAAGCGTCATGAGTAATCTGTTCGATGAATATCCGGCCTTGCTGGTATTGCCGGAGGTCCTGCTGGCAATCGTGATCGTTGCCGCTATCGTGGTCTTGCGACGTAAACCGTCGCCCAGGCGCAGGGCTCGCCAGACGCGCACGGCCCGGCCCATGCCGAGCGATACCGTCGGTCCGATCGATTCGACCGATCCGCGCAGCCCGCACGCACCGGACGATCCGCTCAAGCGGGAAGACTGGTCCGACGACCGCCGCTGACGCCCCGTCGTTGCGCGCATACCCGGCTCAGTGCAGCGTGCGCGGCATGGTCAGCGCGAATTCGGCGATGGGCGCCTCGAAACGCGTGCCGTCCTCCGCCACGCAGAAGTACTCGCCGCGCATGGTGCCCACCGGCGTCGCGACCATCGCCCAGCTCGTGTACTCGAACTGCTCGCCGGGCTGGAGGAACGGTTGATGGCCGACAACGCCCAGCCCATTCACTTCCTGTACCTTGTTGTCGCCGTCGGTGATGACCCAGTGACGCGAGATCAACTGCGCCGGCACCTCGCCGCTGTTGCGGATGGTGATCGTGTAGGCGAACGCAAACTGCCGCCGGTCCGGCTCCGATTGTTCCGGAAGGTATTGCGGGCGCACGGTGACGGTAAATTCGTACTGGCTCATCGGGTGTTCCTGTAGCGCATGCGGGCTCTCTGATGTCGTTCTGGTCGGTACCGTGCAAGACGGCAGTGGCTTGCGCCATCGTGACAGGCGCAAAACGCAAGCGCTGTCCCGTTTTGCAAGGCATTCTGCGGCAAGTCGTCGCGGGTCGCAACCGGCAAACACCCCGCACTTCGCCGCGCGGGTCTCCCATGGCTCGCTGCCGCGCCGTCCCGGCGCCGTCTCGCGCAGCGTTGCATCGGGGCTTCCCGTCCGGTCAATCCGACACACTGCGGGCAGGCGTCATGCGAAAGCTTTAAAATATCGCTTTTGACGCCTTCCCCTGCCCCGCCATGACGCAATTCTGTATCGCCCCCAGCATCCTGTCCGCCGACTTTGCCCGGCTGGGCGAAGAAGTCCGTAACGTCGTGGCGGCGGGCGCCGACTGGATCCACTTCGACGTGATGGACAACCATTACGTTCCCAACCTGACCATCGGCCCGATGGTCTGCGAAGCGATCCGCCCGCACGTCGACGTGCCCATCGACGTGCACCTGATGGTGCGCCCGGTCGATCGCATCGTGCCCGACTTCGCGAAGGCCGGCGCCAACCTCATCACGTTCCATCCGGAAGCCTCCGAGCACGTGGACCGCACGCTGGGCCTCATTCGCGACAACGGCTGCAAGGCCGGCCTCGTGTTCAACCCGGGCACCCCGCTGCACTATCTGGATCACGTGATGGACCGCCTGGACATGGTGCTCATCATGTCGGTCAACCCCGGCTTCGGCGGTCAGTCGTTCATTCCGGAAGCGCTCAACAAACTGCGCGCCGTGCGCGCACGAATCGACGCCTACACGGCCGGGACCGGTCGTGAAATCCGTCTGGAGATCGACGGCGGCGTGAAGGTCGAGAACATCGCGGAAATCGCGGCTGCCGGCGCCGACACCTTCGTGGCCGGTTCGGCGATCTTCGGCAAACCCGACTACAAGGCGGTAATCGACCAGATGCGCGCCCAACTCGCGAGCGTCGCATGATCCAGAATCCGCATCTCCAGCTCGATGGCATCCGCGCCGTGCTGATCGACCTCGACGGCACGCTCGTCGACACCGCCGGCGACTTCGGTGTCGCATTGAACGCCATGCTGGCCGATCTCGACGCCGCGCCGGTGCCCGTCGAGCGACTGATGACGTTCGTGGGCAAAGGCACCGCCAATCTGGTGCGCAAGACGCTCGCCGAACGTTTCCCGGAAAGCGATATCGACGCGCTGTTCGAGCGCGCGCAGGACAAGTACGAAGCCGTCTACACGTCGATCAACGGCGAGAACACGGCGCTCTACCCGGAAGTGCGCGAAGGCCTCGCGGCCTTGCGGGAAGCGGGCCTGCCTGTCGCGTGCATCACCAACAAGCAGCACCGCTTTGCCGTTGCGCTGCTCGAACATTACGGCCTCGCCGGACAATTCGACCTCGTGTACGGCGGCGACTCGTGGCCCCGGCGCAAACCGGACCCCATGCCACTCGTCAAGGCGTGCGAGGCGTTCGGCGTTTCGCCGAGTCAAACCGTGCTCATCGGCGACTCGGCCAACGACGCGCAGGCCGCCCGCGCGGCAGGCTGCCGCTCGCTCACCGTGCCCTACGGCTACAACCATGGCGAATCTATACAAACGATCGACACGGATGGTATAGTCGCCTCAATTCTGGGCGCTGCCCGGGCGATTCTGCCCAAAGCGGCGTCCACACTGGCGAGTTGAATTCGCCGTCTTCCACACTGCATTCAAGCGCAATGTTCCTGAACAAGAAACGGAGTCTTAGCGTGATCGACCGGGGGGCCTGGCCCTGGCGACGCTGGTCCTGCTGAACCCTTCCCAAGGGGTGGCCGGGACCGCCGGAGTTCGTCTTCGGCAACCCGTTTCTTGCATCGTTGTTGTTCCCAAGAAGTCATTGATCGGCGCACCGTTTCCCGTTTCCCGCGGCGTACCGATTCGTCGAGACACATCGCAGCTTGCTGTTGCTCGCATCGCCCATGCGCGCGCGTTCGCTGCGGCTCGACGTGGGTCAGCACACCCGCCTCCCCGACACGACTCAGGTATTCTCAACGCCAATCCACGCCGATTCTGCGGGACCGCCCGCCGGCAACAAACCTGCAGGCAGAGTGCATCATGACCGAACTCGAATTCAAATCGCTGGCCAATCAAGGCTTTAATCGCATCCCGTTGATCGCCGAGGCCTTTGCCGATCTCGACACGCCGCTCTCGCTCTATCTGAAGCTGGCGCAGGGCGACAGGCGCGGCGCCAACACCTTCCTGCTTGAATCCGTCGTCGGGGGCGAGCGCTTCGGCCGTTACTCTTTCATCGGTCTGTCGGCGCGCACACTGCTGCGCAGCTTCGGTCCGAAAACCGAAGTCGTGCGCGACGGCACGGTCGTCGAGACCCACGAGGGCGATCCGCTCGAATTCATCACCCAGTTCCAGGCGCGCTTCAAAGTGGCGCTGCGCCCGGGCATGCCGCGTTTTTGCGGCGGCCTCGCCGGCTACTTCGGCTACGACGCCGTGCGCTATATCGAAAAGAAACTCGCGCACACCACGCCGCGCGACGATCTGAATCTGCCCGACATTCAATTGCTGCTCACGGAAGAACTCGCCGTGATCGACAATCTGACGGGCAAGCTCTATCTCATCGTCTACGCCGATCCCACGCAGCCTGAAGCCTATTCGAAGGCGCGTCTGCGTCTGCGTGAACTGCGCGCCCGGTTGAAAGCGCCGGTCGACGCCCCCGTCACCTCGGGCAGCGTACGCACCGAGACTTTCCGCGAATTCGCCAAGCCGGACTATCTGGCCGCCGTCGCCAAAGCCAAGGAGGCCATTGCCGCCGGCGAACTGATGCAGGTGCAGGTCGGCCAGCGCCTCATCAAGCCGTATCGCGACGCCCCGCTCTCGCTCTACCGCGCGCTGCGCTCGCTCAACCCGTCGCCGTACATGTACTTCTACAACTTCGGTGATTTCCAGGTCGTCGGCGCTTCGCCCGAGATCCTCGTGCGTCAGGAACGTCGCCAGACGCCGGACGGCGAGCAGGAGATCGTGACGATTCGGCCGCTGGCCGGCACACGCCCGCGCGGTGCGACGCCCGAGCGCGACGCCGAACTGGCGAAGGAGTTGCTTGGCGACCCGAAGGAAATTGCCGAACACGTCATGCTCATCGATCTGGCGCGCAACGATGTGGGCCGTATTGCGCAGACGGGCACCGTCGAAGTGACCGACAAGATGATCATCGAGAAATACTCGCACGTGCAGCACATCGTAAGCTCGGTGGAAGGTCGCCTGCAACCGGGGCTGTCGAACATCGACGTGCTGCGCGCCACCTTCCCGGCCGGCACGCTCACCGGCGCGCCGAAGGTTCGCGCCATGGAACTCATCGATGAACTGGAGCCGGTCAAGCGCGGCCTGTACGGCGGCGCCGTCGGGTATCTGTCGTTCGGCGGCGAAATGGATGTGGCCATCGCGATTCGCACGGGCGTCGTCAAGGACGGCAATCTGTATGTGCAGGCAGCGGCTGGCATTGTGGCCGACTCGGTGCCCGAATCCGAATGGCAGGAGACGGAAAACAAGGCCCGCGCCGTGCTACGCGCCGCCGAGCAGGTGCAGGACGGACTCGACGCCGAGTACTGATGCATCCCGGTGTGCTCGTCCCGGTGCACCGTTGCACCAATGTGAAGCACGTTGCCGTTTGAAACGCGACAGCACCACGCATATTGCATGCATGTGAAGCCATCGCCGAAAGGCCTCGAATCGATGCTCCAGTCGATTCGGGGCCTTTGTTGATTTAGCACAACCGTTCGCTTTTTTCGACCACTCCGGTATACGCCAATTGACGTCACCCGCGATATAGTTAGGTGTCCGTCGGGAGGTCGAAGCTTCTATGGCGAAACCATGCAATCCACGTATGCGTTCCGGCGCCGCGAATACCCATGCGACGCGCCGGGCACCCATTGCCCCCACAAAGTCTGTCACCGCCGTCAGCGGTATCGCGGCCGCGGGGATAGCTATCCTGCTCGGCGGCTGTATGTCGATGGCGCCCACGTACGAGCGCCCAGCCGCGCCTGTCGCCAATATCTGGACGTCCGACGCCGGCCCTTCATCGGTCACGCCGGCCACGCCGTCCACGGTCGCCCCCCAGCCGGCATCCGCCCTCGACTGGCGCGAGTACTTCGCCGACCCGCAGTTGCGCAGTCTCATCGAGACCGCGCTGGCCAACAACCGCGACTTGCGCGTCGCACTCGCGCGTGTGGAGCAGGCGCGCGCGGTGTATGGCATTCAACGCGCCGATCTCTTCCCGTCGGCGGGCATCGGCGCAAGCGGCACACGTCAGCGCCTGCCCGGCGACCTGAGTCTCACCGGCAACCCCTACATCAGCAGCCAGTATCAGGTCGGTCTGGGGCTATCGACGTGGGAGCTGGACTTCTGGGGGCGCATCCGCAATCTGAAAGACGCCGCGCTCGACGATTACCTGGCGTCCGACGCGTCGCGCCGGGCGCTTGAACTGAGCCTGATCTCGCAAGTCGCGCAGACGTGGCTGAGTCTTCGCGAATACGACGAGCGCATTGCTCTCGCGCAGCAGACCGTCGACAGCCGCGCCGAATCGTTGCGGATCTTTACGCGGCGAGAACAGGTCGGGTCGACGTCGAAACTCGATCTCACCGAAGTCACTACGCTCTGGCAGCAGGCGCGCGCGCTCGTCACACAGCTCCAGCAGCAACGCGCCGCGCAGGCGCATGCGTTGCAGGTGCTCGTCGGCATACCCATCGACACCTCGCCGCAGGCGCTTGACCGCATGGCCGACGACGCCAGTCTCATGCGTGATCTCGACCCCGGCCTGCCCTCGTCGCTGCTCGAAGACCGCCCCGACATCATTGCAGCCGAATATCAACTGCGCGCCGCGCACGCGAATATCGGCGCGGCGCGTGCGGCGTTCTTTCCGCAGATCACACTGACCGGCTCCGTCGGCACGGCGAGCAGCGCGCTCGATGGCCTGTTCAAGGCGGGCAGCGCCGCATGGTCGTTCACGCCGAGCATCAACCTGCCGATCTTTCAGGGCGGGCGTCTCGTGAACAATCTCGATCTGGCCGAAGCGCGCCGCGTGGAGTCGGTCGCGAATTACGAGAAGACGATTCAGGGCGCATTCCGCGACGTGGCTGACGCCCTGAGCGCACGCCGATGGCTGGCCGATCAGGTGACGATCCTGCAAGCGACGCAGGACGCACAGGCCGAGCGCGCGCGTCTGGCAAAACTGCGTTACGACCACGGTGCGGCGGCATTCCTCGAAGTGCTCGACGCCCAACGCGATCTCCTCGCCATCGAACAACAGACGGTTCAGACCCGCCGCGCGCTGCTCTCGGCACGGGTATCGCTCTACGCGGCGCTCGGCGGTGGCAGCCGCCTCATGCCCGCGGCCGGCGTCCCTGCCGGTCCGTTCGCGCGCACGCCGCGCGTTGTCGAACCGACACCTGCCGCACCGGCGGCCAACACCCCGAACACAGCGCAGACCGTCCAATAAATTCAAGAGGTCACAAGACATGACGCTTCCCAACGCCAAGAAACTCGTTCCAGCCCTCGTCATACTCGTTGTGATCGCACTGGGCTGGTATGGCTGGAAGACCTACAGCAACGCCGGTCCGGGCGACGGCTTCGCCAGCGGCAACGGGCGTATCGAAGCGACGGAAGTCGATGTCGCGACAAAGATGGCCGGACGTGTCGAAGCCATCTACGTGCGCGAGGGCGACTTCGTCAAGGCAGGTCAGGTCCTCGCCAGGATGCAGATCGACACGCTCAATGCGCAGCGCGACGAAGCGCGTGCGCAATACCAGCAGGCCGTGACGAATGTCGCGGCGATTCAGGCCCAGGCAGCCGCGCGTCTGTCGGACAAGGCGACGGCACAGGCGAATGTCGCCGCACGCGAAGCCGAACTCGACGCTGCCCGGCGCCGGCTCGCGCGCTCCGAAACGCTCTCGAAGGAGGGCGCATCGTCGGTGCAGGAACTCGACGACGACCGCGCGCGCGTGCGCAGTACCCAGGCCGCCGTGACCGCCGCCAAGGCGCAAGTCGCGGCGGCGCAGTCCGCCGTCGAGGCAGCCAACGCACAGGTCACCGGCTCGAAGTCCACGGTCGAAGCCGCGCAGGCCACCATCAACCGGATCGAAGCCGACATCACGGATAGCGAACTCAAGGCCCCGCGCGACGCTCGCGTGCAGTACCGCGTGGCACAACCGGGCGAGGTGCTTGCCGCCGGCGGCAAGGTGCTCAACCTCGTCGACCTGTCCGATGTGTACATGACGTTCTTCCTGCCCGAAGCCGTCGCCGGACGCCTCGCCATGGGCGCCGAAGCGCGCATCGTGCTCGACGCCGCGCCGCAGTTCGTCATTCCCGCGAGCATCTCGTTCGTCTCGAGCACCGCGCAGTTCACGCCGAAGACCGTGGAAACGGAAAGCGAGCGCCAGAAGCTGATGTTCCGCGTGCGTGCTCAAATCGCGCCCGAACTGCTGCAACAGCATCTGAAACTCGTGAAGACCGGCCTGCCCGGGGTCGCGTGGGTGAAGACCGACAGCAAGGCCGAATGGCCGGCCCAATTGCGCACGAAGCTGCCGCAGTGAGCCGTGCATCATGACGCTCCCGCCCCCCGCTCCCCGCTCGCCTGATGGCGCCCCGCGCGCGCCTGCGCAGCACGCGCCACCCGTCGTCCACGTAGCGGGCGTCACGCTGAAGTACGGCAGCAAGACCGTCGCGCTGGACAACGTCTCGATCGACATTCCGGCCAATTGCATGGTTGGGATGATCGGCCCGGACGGTGTGGGCAAATCGACGCTGCTCTCGCTGATCGCCGGGGCGCGCGCCGTGCAGACGGGTACTGTCGAGGCGCTGGGCGGCGACATGGCGAGCAAGGCGCACCGGGAACGGGTGTGCCCGCGCATTGCCTACATGCCGCAAGGGCTGGGCAGGAACCTCTATCCGACACTCTCCGTCGAGGAAAACCTGCAATTCTTCGCGCGTCTGTTCGGCCACGACGCCGTCGAGCGCCGTCGGCGCATCGACGACCTGACCCGCAGCACCGGTCTGCATCCGTTCCTGGACCGGCCGGCCGGCAAGCTCTCGGGCGGCATGAAGCAGAAGCTCGGTTTGTGCTGCGCACTGATCCACGACCCCGATCTGCTGATTCTTGACGAGCCGACCACCGGCGTGGACCCGCTCGCCCGTGCGCAGTTCTGGGACCTCATTGCCCGCATCCGCCGCGAGCGTCCGACCATGAGCGTGATCGTGGCCACGGCATACATGGACGAGGCGCAGCGCTTCGACTGGCTCGTCGCCATGGACGCAGGCAAGGTACTCGCGACCGGCACGCCTGCCGAACTGCTCGCCCGCACACGCCGGGACAGCCTCGAAGCGGCTTTCATCGACTTGCTGCCGGACGAGAAGAAGCGCGGCTACGAGCCGGTCGTGATCCCTGCCCTGCACATCGACGAACACACGGAGATCGCCATCGAGGCGAAAGGGCTGACGATGCGCTTCGGCGATTTCGTGGCCGTCGATCATGTGGACTTCCGCATTCGTCGCGGCGAGATCTTCGGCTTTCTCGGCTCGAACGGATGCGGCAAGTCGACCACGATGAAGATGCTCACCGGTCTGCTTCAGGCGAGCGAAGGACAGGCGTGGCTGTTCGGCCACGAAGTCGATCCCAAGGACATCGATACGCGACGCCGTGTGGGCTATATGTCGCAGGCCTTCTCGCTCTATACCGAGCTGACGGTGCAGCAGAATCTCGTGCTCCATGCACGGCTGTTCCACGTGCCGGAAGCCGACGTCGAGGCCCGCGTCGCCGAAATGGTGCGGCGTTTCGATCTGGCGGAAGTTCTCGACGCCTTGCCCGACAGCATTCCGCTGGGCATGCGTCAGCGTCTTTCGCTCGCCGTGGCGATGGTGCACAAGCCCGAATTGCTGATCCTCGACGAGCCGACCTCGGGTGTCGATCCTGTGGCACGCGACAACTTCTGGCGTCTGCTCGTCGAGCTCTCGCGCCGGGACCGGGTGACGATTTTCATCTCGACGCACTTCATGAACGAAGCCGAGCGCTGCGACCGCATCTCGCTGATGCACGCAGGCAAGGTGCTCGTCTCGGATCCCCCCGCGAAGATCACGAAGGACAAGGGCGCGCATACGCTCGAACAGGCGTTCATCGAATATCTCGTCGAGGCTGGCGGCGGGACACCGCAAGCGCCCGAAACGGCCAACGCGGCGAAGACCGCCCCCGCGGCGCACGCGGATCAGGCGAATCAAGGGGACCGGGCGCACCGCAAGGGTTTTTCGCCGGGGCGCATGATCAGCTACCTCTGGCGCGAGGCGCTGGAACTGCAACGCGACCCGGTGCGCGCCACGCTCGCGCTCGTCGGCTCGCTCGTGCTGATGCTCGTGATGGGGTACGGCATCAGCATGGACGTGGAAGACCTGCGCTACGCCGTGCTCGATCGCGATCAGACGACGCTCAGTCAGAACTACGCGCTCAATATCGCCGGTTCGCGCTACTTCATCGAACAGCCGCCCATTACCGATTACAACGACATGGATCGCCGTTTGCGCGACGGTGAACTGTCGCTCGCCATCGAGATACCGCCGGGCTTTGCGCGCGACGTCTCCCGCGGCAAGGCCGTGCAGATCGGCGCATGGATCGACGGCGCGATGCCGACGCGCGCGGAGACCGTACAAGGCTACGTCCAGGGCATGCATCAGAACTGGCTCGCCGATCAGTCGCTGCGACGGCTCGGCGTGAGTCCCACGTCGTCGCTCGACATCGAGACACGCTTTCGCTACAACCCCGACGTCAAGAGCCTGCCGGCGATGGTGCCCGCCGTGATCCCGCTGCTTCTGCTGATGCTGCCCGCCATGCTCACCGCCCTGTCGGTCGTGCGCGAGAAGGAGATGGGATCGATCCTGAATCTGTACGTCACGCCTGTCACACGCACCGAATTTCTGATCGGCAAGCAGATTCCGTACGTGGCGCTCGCGATGCTCAACTTCCTGCTCATGGCGCTGCTCGCCGTAACGTTGTTCGGCGTTCCCATCAAGGGAAGCTTCCTGACGCTCATCACCGCCGTCTTCATATTCAACGTGGTCGCAACGGGCATCGGCCTGCTGGCGTCCACTTTCACCCGCAGTCAGATCGCGGCCCTGTTCTTCACGATGATCGGTACGATGATTCCGGCCGTGCAGTTTGCCGGGATGATTACGCCGGTGCCGTCGATGGAGGGCTCGGGCCGGTTCATCGGCGAGATCTATCCGGCGACTTACATGCTCATCATCAGCCGTGGCGTCTTCAACAAGGCCCTCGGCTTCGGGGATCTGGGCAGCGCCTTCTGGCCGATGCTCATGGCCGTGCCCGTCATACTGGGCACCACGATCCTGCTGCTCAAGAAACAGGACAAATGATGGCCAGCCCGAGCACGCCACACGGCTCCGCGCCCAATCCTTCACCGACGCCACCGACGCCACCCACGCCGCCGTCATTGCCGGCTTCGCCGTCGGCAACGGCCGCGCCATCGCGCGCGGCGCCGCCACGACGCCGTCACCCGTGGCTACGGCATCTCGCGAACATCTACCGCCTCGGGGTCAAGGAGCTGTGGAGCCTCGTGCGCGATCCGATGATGCTGATCCTGATCGTCTACACGTTCACGGCCTCGGTCTACTCCTCCGCCACCGCGCAGCCCGACACGTTGCATCTGGCACCCATCGCCATCGTTGACGAAGACGCCTCGCCGCTGTCGCAGCGCATTGTCTCCGCGTTCTACCCGCCGCAGTTCACCGTGCCGCAGATGATCACGGCCGATGCTGTCGACCGGGGCATGGACGAAGGCGCATACACCTTCGCGCTGAATATCCCGCCGAATTTCCAGCGCGACGTGCTCGCGGGCCGCGCCGCCGAAGTCCAGCTCAACGTCGACGCAACCCGCATGAGCCAGGCGTTCTCGGGCAGCGGGTACGTGCAGCAGATCGTCTCCACGGAAGTCCGCGAATTTCTCCAGCGATACCGCTCGACGCCCGAACTGCCGGTGGATCTGGCGTTGCGCGTGCGCTTCAATCCGACGTTGGAGCGCGCGTGGTTCGGCTCGCTCATGCAGATCATCAACAACATCACCATGCTGTCGATCATCCTCACCGGCGCCGCGCTCATTCGCGAGCGCGAGCACGGCACCATCGAGCATTTGCTCGTCATGCCGGTGACACCGACCGAGATCATGCTGGCGAAAGTGTGGTCGATGGGGCTGGTGGTGCTGATCGCGGCTGCCATGTCGTTGTGGCTGATCGTGAGCGGTGCGCTGCATGTGCCCATCGGCGGCTCGGTCGCGTTGTTCCTGCTGGGCGCCACGCTGCACCTGTTCGCGACAGCCTCGATGGGGATATTTCTCGCAACGCTCGCCCGCTCGATGCCGCAGTTCGGCATGTTGCTGATTCTGGTGCTGCTGCCGCTGCAAATGCTCTCGGGCGGGAACACCCCGCGCGAGAGCATGCCGAAGCTGGTGCAGGACGTCATGCTCGTCGCGCCTACAACGCACTTCGTCGAGTTGGGACAGGCGATTCTGTTCCGTGGCGCCGGGATCGGCGTCGTGTGGGTGCAGTTCATGGCGCTCGCCGTCATCGGCGCCGTGTTCTTCACCGTCTCGCTGCGGCGCTTTCGCCGCACGCTCAGTTCGATGGCGTAACGCTCGCGGCCCGGCGGCATCTCCGTCGCCCCCCATCGCGGTGTTCGCCGACCCTGTCATGCCGGATTTGTGAGGTCATTGCCATGCCTGCCAAGTCGTCTGCCGCACACGAGCGCCGCCCCTCGCGTCGCGCCTTGCCTGGCGCCTCCCATCGCAGCAGCGATGCGGCGCATGCCTCCCACACCGACGACACAAATGCCGCGCACGGCGCTCCATGGCTGGCGAATCTGCCGTGGATGGCCGCCGCCGCCGAATACGCCGTGGACGCCTGGCAGCGCAGCGTACTGTTTGCCGACGTCATGCGCCAGCGCGGCAATCAATATCAGGAACATCTCGCCGAATCCGCACCGAATGTGCTGGATTTCGCGGCCGAAGTCATTCTCGATGCGCACACACTGCCGCGCCCGTGCAACTACTGCCTGATGCGTATCCTCGCGCCGGAGGACACCCCGACGCTGCCCAACGCGCGTCCGTTCGTGGTAGTCGACCCGCGTGCGGGGCACGGCCCGGGCATCGGCGGCTTCAAGCCCGACAGCGAGATCGGCGCGGCGTTGCGCGCCGGGCATCCGTGCTATTTCGTGGGTTTTCTCCCCGATCCGGTCCCGGGGCAGACGGTGGAAGACGTGATGCGCGCCGAGGCCGCGTTTCTGGAGAAAGTGATTTCCCTGCACCCGGAGAGCGCCGGCAAACCCGCCGTCATCGGCAATTGTCAGGCGGGCTGGCAGGTATTGATGACCGCGGCCATGCGCCCGGAACTGTTCGGTCCGATCATCGTGGCGGGTGCGCCGGTGTCGTACTGGGCCGGCTGGCGCGGGCGCAATCCCATGCGCTATTCGGGCGGCCTGCTCGGCGGCAGTTGGCTCACCGCGCTCACGAGCGATCTCGGCGACGGTCGTTTCGACGGCGCATGGCTCGTCGAGAACTTCGAGAATCTCGACCCGGCGAACACGCTCTGGCGCAAGAAGTACCATCTGTACGCGAACGTCGACACGGAGGCGCCGCGCTATCTCGGTTTCGAGAAATACTGGGGCGGGCACGTCTTCCTGAACGCGCAGGAAATGCAGTACATCGTCGACAACCTGTTCATCGGCAATCGGCTCACGAGCGCCGAACTGATTACCAGCGACGGTATCCGTCTCGACTTGCGCAATATCCGCTCGCCCATCGTAGTGTTCTGCTCGTATGGCGACAACATCACGCCCCCGCCGCAGGCGCTCGGGTTCGTCACCGACATGTATCGCGACGACGAGGAAGTCCTCAGTCACGATCAGACCATCGTGTACGCCACGCACGACAGCATCGGCCACCTCGGCATCTTCGTGTCGAGCAGCACCGGGCGCAAGGAACATCGCAAGTTCGTCAACAACATCGATCTGATCGACGTGCTGCCCGCGGGTATCTATCAGGCGCAAATCGCCGACAAGACGCGCGACACCGTGCACAGCGAACTGGCCGAAGGCGACTACGTGATGTCGATCCAGCGGCGCAGTGTCGAAGACGTACGCGCCATCGTGCAACCCGACCCGGAGAGCGACCGGCGATTCGCGGCAGTGGCCCATCTGTCGGACATCCACCTCGGTTTGTATCGCAGCCTCATGCAACCATGGGTGCGCGCGATGGTGACGCCAACCTCGGCGTACTGGATGCGCCTGCTGCACCCGCTGCGCGTGAACTACGAACTGTGGTCGGATCGCAATCCGTTTGCCGTGCCCTTCGCCGGGAAAGCCGGGCGTGTGCGCGAGACGCGGCGTCCGGTGTCGCCCGACAATCCGTTTCTTGCGCTGGAGCATGCAGTGTCGAGCGCCATCGAGCAATCGCTGAACTTCTATCGCGACGTGCGTGACGACGGCTACGAGAAGGCGTTCGAATTCATCTACGGTCAACCGTGGGTACAGGCACTCGCCGGACTGCATGGCAGCGATGGCGCGGCGGTGCGCGTGCATCCGGGCACCTCACCCGAACACGTGGCATTCGTGAAGGAAGCGCTCGAACTGCGCCGCCACGAGGTGCGCCAGGGCGGCGTGCTCGAAGCGGGCATTCGCGCGCTGCTCTGGGTGCATCGTTTGCATGGCGAGGCTGACGAGCGCCAGTTCAATCTCGCGCGGTCGTTGCCGCGAGGCGACGCGCAGATTTCCATCGAACGCTTTCGCGAGATCATCCGTCGCCAGGCCGGGCTGCTGCGCATGGCGCCGAATGCGGCCATGGACGCGATTCCGGGCATGCTGGCGCAGGCCTCGCCCGAGCATATTCGCCTCGTGGCGAACGCTGTCAGGGATCTGAGTTTCGCCGTACCGCTGGAGGATGGCGAGCAAAACGATCTGGACCGGGTGCTCGCGGTCTTCGAGCGGGCCGCGGAAAAACGCGAGGGCCAGATGTCCGGGCCGTTGGAGCGTCAGGCGAAAGCGTCATCGCAACGCCCGGCGCGCGCATCGCGAAAAACGAGCGCAGGCACAAAGTCGTCCGCGAAGGCCGCGACAGGTGCGACAGGTGCGACAGCCAAATCGACGCGTGCCAAATCGATGCGCGCCAAACCGGCGAGCGTCAAAGCTGCGACTGCCGGGGCGGCCGGGACCGCGCGTCGCCCGGCAACGAAGAAACCGGCATGACCACCGCCGACTATCGCGCGCAAATGTCCTTCGACGGTGCCGGCCGGGGCGAGGCCGGCACGTCCAGCCGCGCGAGCAACCCGCCGCCCTCTCGCGGTGCAAACGTCAACGTTCCATCGAAACGCGCGACGATCGCCCGCACGATGGAAATCCCGAGGCCGGCGCCCTCGCCTCGCCGGCGTCCCTGATCGCCGCGCCAGAAGCGCTGCCCCACCCTTGCGGTCTGCGCCGGCGCGAGTCCCGGCCCGCGGTCGGCCACTTCAATGCAGTAGCGCCGGTTCGCCTCGTGCGCATGCACCGTCACGCCGATCTCACTGCCCGGCGGCGAATACCGAACCGCGTTGTCCACGAGGTTTCTCACCGCCGTGCCGAGCATCGAGCTGGGCAGGACGGATCCACTGTCTGCGCCCGACATCCGGAACGCGAACCGATCGGTCTCTCCCCATTCGCTCAGCACGCCGGCGATTACGCTGCCCACGCACTCGCATTTGTCCTGCTCGTGCACCGGCGCCTCTGCGTGCGCCAGCGCCATCAACTGGTCGAGCGTGTGGCGCAGACGCTTCACGCCGGCACCGACCTGCTGCAAGGCGATTCTCGACGGCTCGCCTTGCGTCATCTGCGCGACCTGCAAGTGCGTGTCGATGGCCGTGAGCGGCGTACGAAGCTCATGGGCGGCACCATCGGTAAACGCACGCTGCCCCGCCAACGTCTTCGCCAGCCGGTCCTGCCATTCGTTCAGTGCCGCCACAACAGGTTTCAACTCGGTGGGCGCGCGTCCGATGTCGACCGGCGTCGTGTCGTCGGTTTGCTTGCGACGCAGGGTCATTCGCAGGGTATCGAGCGGTCGCAGCCCTCGCCCGATACCGATCCAAAGCGCCAGCAGGCCACCGACGACCGCGATCAGGAACGGCACGCCCGCCGCGCGCAGCATGTCGCGTGTGAGTGCCGCGCGCCGGTCCACGAGATCGGCCGTCATCACCTGATAGCCCGCGGCGTCCTGCAACACGTAGATGCGCCAGCGACGGCCGTCGATCTCCCGCGTGCTGAAGCCGACCGGCAATGCGAGCGACGCCGATTGCGGTCCTTCCCCGGTATGCGCGAGCACGGCCCCCTGCAACGAGCGGATTTCGCACGCGATACCCTCGCCCGCCCCCGCACGGAACACGCCGGCCCAGTCGCGCTCCCCGGTCGACGGGGAAAACGCGGCGCGTGCCATCAGGCCGGACACCATCGTCGCAGACATGGCAAGGCGCTCGTCGAGTGCCTCGTCAAGGCGCTCGCGCACGCCTTGCATCATCCAGCCCGCCGCCGCCATCCACAGCACGGTCAGCGCGACCCCGGCAATGAGGACCGCACGCAGCCGAAGACTCATGACAGGCTCCATCCCAGGCGGTAACCGAGGCCCCGCGCTGTCTGGATAGCGTCGCACCCCAGCTTGCGTCGCACATTGTGAATATGGACATTCAGCACGTTGCTGTTGACGCGCTCGGTCATGCCGTACAGGCGCACGTGCAGCATGTCGGGGGATAGCCATCGGCCGCGGCTGCTCGCGAGATAGGCGAGCAGGTCGACTTCGCGGCGGGAGAGTTCGACGGGCACGCCGTTGAGCCACGCGAGCCCGCTCGCCGGATCGAGCCGCAGTGGACCGGCCTCGATGATCTGTACGGCCCGCCCATGCGTGCGGCGCACCAGCGCATGCAAACGCGCCGCAAGTTCGCGCAGATCGAACGGCTTGACCATGTAGTCGTCCGCACCGGCATTGAGTCCCGCGATGCGGTGCTCGATGCCGTCGCGCGCCGTCAGGATGAGCACCGGTACATCGGGCTCGACGGCACGTACGCCGGCGATGATGCCCAGACCGTCGCCGTCGGGCAAACCGAGATCGAGCACCAGCGCATCGAAGGTATTTTCGGCATGGGCGGCCATCGCGGCCTCGCCGCAGGCGCTCGCTTCGACGTGAATTCCCAAAGTCGAGAGCCCCGCAACGATGCCGTTCGCAATCGGAGGATCGTCTTCTACCAGCAGTACTCGCATTGATTCACGCCTCTTTCTGGCCTGGTTCGGGCACGCCGACATGTTACGGATAACGTGCATGCCGGTCAGGCGACGTTTCGCGCGACGGCGCGCGTTAACTTTCAGTTAATCGTTCTCGACCACGCTCTGTCTTGTTTCGATTGATTCAGGGAGGACAGATTGCGACGCCGAATCGTTTTCATCTTTGTGATTTTGCTCGGCGCACTCGGTGCGCTTCGCGTGCCCGGGGCGCTGGCCGCATTGCCATGGCAGTCCGGCGCGCAGGTGCTCGACGCCGCGCAGGTGCTCCGCCTGGATGCACCGCGCCATGAGAACGGCGACATTGTCGTCGGCAGCCGAATTGCCAAGGATCACTACGTTTATCGCCATTCACTGCGTGTAGAGGACGCAGCGGGAAAGCCGGTCGACTTCACGCTGTCGGACGGCAAGCCCCACGTCGACGAGTTCTTCGGCGAATCCGAGATCTACTACGACGACCGTCTGCGGCTGAAGTTTCATGCACCGCTAACGGACTACGTCGTGCTGCATTGGCAGGGATGTGCGCAGGCAGGCATCTGTTATCCGCCGCAGACCATCCGGATCGCGCTATCGGGCGCTGCCGCGCCCGCGCAATACGGCGATGCCTCGTCGGCACTCGCGGCGCTGTCGGCACTGGCGGCATCCGGCGAGGCTGCCGAACCCGCGATGCCAGGCAGCGACGCGATAGCCCCTGCCACGCCGGCCGTCCCCACGCCAAACGGCGCGGCGGCTGCCACGGCCACCGTACCGCTGGCCGCCGATCAGGAAGCGGCCAATCAACTCGCCACGCTCGATCCCATTGCGGCCAAGCTGTTGTTCTTCGGCCTCGGGCTGATGCTGGCCTTCACACCGTGCGTGCTGCCGATGGTGCCCATCGTGTCCACGATGATCGTGGGCAACCGGCCTACGCCGATGCGCGCGCTGGCCCTGTCGTCGGCATATGTGCTGGCCATGGCGCTCACTTATGCCAGCGTGGGCGTCGCGGCAGCGCTTGCGGGAGCGAACCTGCAGGCGACGCTGCAATCGCCGTGGCTCCTGAGCGCCTTCGCCGCGCTCTTTCTGGTGCTGGCCGCATCGCTGTTCGGCATGTTCGAGATTCGTCTGCCGTCGTTCATCGCGAATCGTCTCGACGCCGCCGGACGCCATCGCACCGGCGGCACACTGACCGGCGCGGCGGTGCTGGGCTTCCTCTCCGCGTTGCTCGTCGGCCCCTGCATGACCGCGCCGCTGGCAGGCGCCCTGCTTTACATCGGCCAGACCGGCAATGCGTGGATGGGGGGCGGCGCACTCTTCGCGATGGGCCTCGGCATGGGCATGCCGCTGCTGGCCATCGCACTTTTCGGGGCGCGTATTCTGCCGCGTCCGGGGGCATGGATGGTGCGCGTGCGCATCGCGTTCGCTTACGTGATGGTCGGCATGGCGATCACGATGCTCGGCCGTTTCCTTCCCGGGCATGTCAGTCTCGCCCTGTGGGGCGCACTGGGCCTCGGGGTGGCCGTCGGCGTGGCCGGTTGGGCGTGGGCGATTCGTGGAACGCCGGCAGGCTGGGCGGTGGGCTTCATGTCGGCGCTGATCGGACTGTGGTCCGTGATGTGGCTCGTTGGCGCGGCATCGGGCAGCGACTCGTTGATGCGCCCGCTGGCGCAGGCCGGCGCCGTCACCGGCGGGCCGGGCGATGCGCGCTCGCGCAGCGCACGCCCGGTCGACTACGTGCGCGTCAAATCGGCGCACGACGTGGAGGCCCGCATCGCGCAAGCCGCCGGCAAAGGACAATGGACGCTCATCGACTTCTATGCCGATTGGTGCGTGAGTTGCCACGTCATCGAACGCGACGTGTTCGGCGATCCGGAGGTCGCCGCGCGTCTGGCGCAGATGCAGGTGCTGCGCCCCGACGTCACGAAGCATGACGCCGTCGACCAGGCGCTGATGAGACGCTGGAGCGTGCTCGGTCCTCCAACGCTCATCCTCGTCGATGCCTCCGGCAAGGAGGTGCGCGAGCATCGCATGGTCGGCGAGCTGAATGCCCAGACGTTCCTGAGCCGTCTCGATGCAGCGCAGGCGGCGCAGACCGCAAACGCGGCGCAGGCATCATGATCGCCCTCGGCCCGTTCCCCATGAACGCGGCGGCGGTCGCGGCAGCGGCGATCTTTGCCTGGCTCGCCGCCCGATACCTCCTGCGCAAGACAGATGCCCCATCGCGCCGCGCCGGCGCCGCCATCTTGCTCGACGCCGTATTCGTCGGCCTGTTCGCCGCCCGCGCGGTTTACGTGCTGCGCTGGTGGCCCGATTACGCGGCGTCGCCGCTGTCCATCGTCGCCATCGGCGATGGGGGCTTCGACAGGCTCGGCGGCCCCGTCGCGGCGCTCGCATGGGCGCTGTGGCGCACCCGGCGCCACCCGATACGCAGGCGTCCGATAGTCGCCGGGATGCTGGCGGGCGTCGCGGTGTGGGGCGCCTTGCAGGCAGCGCTGACGTTGGCGCTGCGCGAAGCTCCGCCGTTACCTGCGCTCACGTTGTCCGACATTCGTGGTCGTCCCATGCCCCTGGAGAGGCATCTCGGCAAGCCCATCGTGATGAATCTCTGGGCGAGTTGGTGCCCGCCGTGCCGTCGTGAAATGCCGGTGCTCGCCCAGGCGCAGACGGACTATCCGGACGTGCAGTTCCTGATGATCAATCAGGGCGAGGCGGCACATACGGTGGCAGCGTTCGTGCAATCGCAGGGACTGACGTTCGACCATCTGCTGCTCGATCCCGATTCCCAAACCATGCGCGCCGCGCAGACGCGCGCCCTGCCCACCACGCTGTACTTCGATCCGACGGGTCGTCTGGTCGATGCGCATCTGGGCGAGCTGAGCGCCGCGGGTCTGCGCGACGTGATTCACCGCAAGCTCCGGCAACCTTCGCCATTCCCGGCGTCTTCCCCACGAAAGGAGTAACTCATGTCGGTTCGCAAGACCCTCGCTTTTACCGTCGGCTCACTGGCTGCACTCTTCCTCTCGTCATCCGGCATGGCAGCGGACGCGGTCTCGCCCGCCCATGTTGCTGCGCCCGCCACCACCGCCCTCACCGCTGCACCCGCCGCTGCACCCACCGCGCCCGTTGCATCCGGCACACTCGCCGCGTCGGCCACTGGCCCGGCCGTCGTGCAGGCACTGGCGCGCGAGGGCGTGACGGCGTTGCAGCCGTTCGACACGGGCGTCAAGGACCTGGCCGGATACGCCGGGCTGGCAGGACAGCAGCCGGTGGCGGTCTACGTGCTGCCCGACGGTAACGGCATCGTCGGCACGCGCATCGGGGCGGACGGCAAGCCGCTCGACGTGGAGCGGGTGACGAAACTCATCGAGACGCCGCTGGGGGAAGCGATCTGGTCGAAGCTCGGCGCATCGCAGTGGGTGCAGGACGGAAAGAAGGACGCCCCGCGCATCGTCTACACGTTCGGCGACCCGAACTGCCCGTACTGCAACCGGTTCTGGGAAGCGGCGCGCCCGTGGGTCGATTCGGGAAAAGTGCAGTTGCGCCATGTGCTCGTGGCCGTCATCAAGGCGGACAGCGTGACCAAGGCTGCCGCCATTCTCAGCGCTTCGAATCCGTCTGCCGCCCTCACGCAGAACGAACAGAAGTTCAGGCAGGGAGGCATCAAGCCCGCGCGCAATGTCTCCAAGACCGTCGCGCAGACGCTCCAGTCCCACCAGATGCTGATGGCCGAACTCGGTTTCCGGGGCACGCCGGGGATCGTCTACCGCAACGGCAAGGGGGTCGTGGAGCGCACCAACGGTATGCCGCCGCCCGAGGCGCTAACCGCCATTCTGGGAGCGCGCTGAGCGGCAGCAGCGTTGGGTGACGAGCGGTCCGGCACGCCGTCCGGGCGCGATCCGGTTGCCGGCCCCGGGTAGCAGAATCGTCGAATGGCCCCCGCTATCCGGCGCACATTCTTGCGAGAAACGGGCGGATGACGCGCGAAACCGGCCGAATCGCCGCTTTTTGCGACACCCGCCCACGGCGTGCCGAAGATACTGCTACAATCGCCTCACTATGAAGTCGCATCAGTCTTCCTCCCTCCTCTGGTCGCCCCTGACCGCTGCCCTGCGCTGGTGGCGGTAACCCGCCACGTCTATCTCATCCCCATAGCGCCCTCCCCCGCGGACCGCGAATTCCATGTGGGGGCATGCTCAGGGGGCCATCGCAAATTCCACGCGTTCGACAATCTTTGTCACCAGACGAACAGGGACCATCATGCTGCTGATGATCGACAACTACGACTCGTTTACCTACAACATCGTCCAGTACTTCGGTGAGCTGGGCGAGGACGTGCGCGTCTTCCGCAACGACGAAATCACACTCGACACGATTGCCGGACTCGCCCCCGAGCGTATCTGTCTGTCGCCCGGGCCGAGCTGCCCGGCCAATGCCGGCATCACGCTCGACGTGCTCAAGCGCTTCTCCGGCGAAATCCCCATTCTTGGCGTATGCCTCGGCCATCAGGCCATCGGGGAGGCCTTCGGCGGCAACGTCGTACGTGCGCAGCAGATCATGCACGGCAAGGTAAGCGAGATCGAAACCACGCAACAGGGCGTGTTCGCGAACCTGCCCAAGCGCTTTACCGTTACCCGTTATCATTCGCTCGCCATCGAGCGCGCCTCGCTGCCCGACTGCCTCGAAGTCACCGCCTGGACCGACGACGGCGAAATCATGGGCGTGCGCCACAGGACGCTCGACGTCGAAGGCGTGCAATTTCACCCCGAGTCGATTCTGTCGGAGCATGGCCATGCCGTGCTGCGCAACTTCCTGCAAGCGGCGCCGCGCGCCGCCATCGCCGCCTGACGGCGGACACGGCCCCACCGACAGAGGAGAAGTCGAAAAATGATCACCCCGCAAGAAGCGCTTCAGCGCACCATCGAACACCGCGAAATTTTCCACGACGAGATGCTGCACCTGATGCGTCTCATCATGAAAGGCGAGATTTCGCCTGTCATGTCGGCGGCCATCATTACCGGCCTGCGCGTAAAGAAGGAAACCATCGGCGAGATCGCCGCGGCCGCGCAGGTCATGCGCGAATTCGCGAATCACGTCGACGCGCCGTCCGACGAGCATTTCGTCGACATCGTCGGCACCGGCGGCGACGTGTCGCATACCTTCAACATCTCCACGGCATCGATGTTCGTTGCAGCCGGCGCGGGCGCCAAAGTGGCCAAGCACGGCAATCGCGGCGTGAGTTCGAAGTCTGGCAGCGCCGACGTGCTCGAAGCCCTGGGCGTCAACATCATGCTCTCGCCGGCGCAGGTCGCCGAGTGCCTTGGCGAAGTCGGTATCGGGTTCATGTTTGCCCCGAACCATCATCCCGCGATGAAGAACGTTGCCGCCGTGCGCAAGGAAATGGGCGTGCGCACGATCTTCAACATCCTGGGGCCGCTCACCAATCCGGCCGGCGCACCGAATCAGTTGATGGGCGTGTTCCACCCGGATCTGGTCGGGATTCAGGTCCGGGTGATGGAACGTCTGGGGGCCGAGCACGTGCTCGTCGTCTACGGCAAGGACGGCATGGACGAAGTGTCCCTCGGCGCCGCCACGCTCGTCGGCGAACTGAAGGACGGCAAGGTCACCGAGTACGAAATTCATCCCGAGGACTTCGGTTTGCAGATGGTGAGCAACCGCAGTCTGAAAGTCGGCAGCGCCGAGGAATCGAAGATGATGCTCATCGAAGCGCTCGAGAACACCGCGGGAACCGCGCGCGAGATCGTCACGCTCAATGCCGGTACGGCGCTGTACGCGGCCAACCGTGCGACATCGATTGCCGACGGGATCGCCATGGCGCGCGAGTCCATCGCGAGCGGCGCCGCGCGCAGGAAGCTCGATGAATTCGTCACATTCACGCAGCGCTTCAAGGCGTAAGTTTTCCCGGACTCCTTATTGATATGTCTACCGTTCTCGACAAGATCCTGGCCGTGAAGGCCGAAGAAGTCGCCGCCGCCCGGCGGGTGCGCGACTTCGCGAGCCTGCGCCGCGACGCGGAAGCGACCGTTGGCGACAGCGCACTGCGTACGCGCGATTTCGTGGGCGCCCTCCGTACGAAGATCGACGCCGGCCTGCCCGGCGTGATCGCCGAGATCAAGAAGGCCAGCCCGTCGAAGGGCGTGATCCGCGAGGATTTCGTGCCGCCGCGCATTGCCGGGTCGTACCGGAAAGGTGGCGCGGCCTGCCTGTCGGTGCTCACCGATGTGCAGTTCTTTCAGGGCGCGCCCGAGTATCTGAAGGCCGCGCGCGCGGCGTGCGATCTGCCGGTACTGCGCAAGGATTTCATGATCGACGCCTATCAGGTGTACGAGGCGCGCGACATGGGCGCCGACTGCATTCTGCTCATCGCCGCGGCGCTGGAGCTCTCGCAGATGCGCGAGCTCGAGGCGCTGGCGCACGAGCTAGGCATGGCGGTGATCGTCGAAGTGCATGACGGCCGGGAACTCGACGCCGGCCTCGAACTGCGCACGCCGCTGCTGGGCATCAACAACCGCAACCTGCACACCTTCGAAGTCACGCTCGACACGACGCTGGGGCTGTTGAAACACATTCCGCAGGATCGCCTCGTCGTGACGGAGTCGGGTATCCTGTCGCGTGACGACGTGACGCGCATGCGCGCGGCCAACGTCAATGCCTTTCTCGTCGGCGAAGCGTTCATGCGCGCGCCCGAGCCGGGCGACGCGCTTGCTGCTTTGTTCGACATGCCTCGCTGATTCACTGACTCGCTGACTCGCCGCCCCGCTGCATCGGGGATCGTCAGGCGAATCGCGCAAGCGAACCATGGTGCGGTGCCCCGCATGGGCGCCGCGCGACTTCCGGCGAGGCGCGCCGTTCCGGCCTCGGATCGCGATGCCCGCCTCGACCGGCGTTCCCTGACAGGAGCGGCCCATGGCCCTCGAACGCGAACTCAAACTTGCCCTGCCCGGCGATCTGCCCGCCTCGCGCGCCGACGCGCTGATTTCCCATCTCGATCGCCTTCCCGGCGCACAGGCCCGGGGCGAACGCCATCTCGTCAATCGCTATTTCGACACGCCGGATCTCGCCCTTGCGCGCGCGAAAGCCGCATTGCGCCTGCGCTATGTGGCGCGTGACGGGCATGCCGGACAGTGGCTGCAAACGCTCAAGTCCGTCGGCGTGGCACGCGACGGAGTGCACGTGCGGCACGAATGGGAGTTGGCCGTGCATGGCGAAGCGCTCGAACTCGCACCGCTCATCGCCGCATGCGACATGCCTGCGACGGCAGCGTTGTTACGCGACGAAGGCGAGCGCGTCGTCGCACAGTTCGAGACGAATTTCGTGCGACGCCTGTGGCGCTATGTCGCAGGCGACGGCACGGCCGTGGAGATTGCGTTCGACCGTGGCGAGGTGGCTGTCGAGGCCGACGGGTTACGTCACACGGAACCGCTGATCGAAGTGGAACTGGAACTGCTCGACGCCCCGGATGACGACCGCGACGGCCAGGGCGAGCGCATTTTGCAGGCGCTGGCGCGGGACCTGTGTGCCGTGCTCGCGGAGTTGCACAGCGATAACGTGAGCAAGGCGCAGCGCGGTTACCGGCTGCGGCAGAAGGTGCTGGGCGGCTGAAGCGGGCAACGACGGGCCGACGCGACAGGGACTGCGCGGGCACCGAAGCATCGAAGCGCACCATCAAGACGATTCATACCTCCATATTCGCACATCCGACAGACTGACCGCATGGCACCACGTACCCCCCCCTCCTCGCGCGCCCGCGGGACCGCCAAATCCGCGACCGGCACCGGCGAAAACCGGCAAGGCTCCCTGTTCGACGGCGCAAGCGATCCGGTGAACGGCGACGGCAGGACCGCGGACATTGCAAGCCTTCCCCGCGATCACACAGGCGGCCACACCGTCGCCGGTCCGCTCAAGGGGCACATCGAAGACCAGTTCGACGCCTTGCCGGGCGCATGGAAAGCGCTGGTCGCGCCGTTTGTGCAGAGCGAGGCGTATGCCCCCCTGTGCCGATACGTCGACGCCGAAGTCGCCGCCGGCAAGACCGTCTACCCGGCGGACATCTTCCATGCGCTGCGCATGACGTCGCCGAAAGACGTCAAGGTCGTCATTCTCGGGCAGGACCCCTATCACGGCGAGGACCACGGCATTGCACAGGCGCACGGCATGGCATTCTCGGTGCAGCGGGGCGTGCGTGTGCCGCCGTCGCTGCGCAACATCTACAAGGAGATCGAGCGGGATCTGGGCATCGCCCCGCCCCCGCACGGCAATCTCGATGCATGGGCAAAGCAAGGCGTGCTGCTGCTGAACACGACGTTGACGGTGGAAGCGGGGAACGCGGCAAGTCACGCGAAGCCGTTCAAAAAGGGCGGTTGGCAGGCATGTACGGACACCTTGCTATCGGGCCTCGCCGCTCAGCAAGGCCCACTGGTGTTTCTGCTGTGGGGCAGCCATGCGCAGGCCAAGGCACCGCTGTTGTCGGGCCACGGGCACCTGCTGCTCGAAGCTCCGCACCCGTCCCCGCTGTCGGCCCATCGCGGCTTCCTCGGTTGCGGACATTTCAGCGCCGCCAATGCGTTTCTGGAACAACACGGCAAGACCCCGATCGACTGGCGGATCCCGGCGTAATTTCAATATATCGATTCGCATACGCAATTCGCGTTTACATGAAATGGCGAAGACATTAAACTTTCGGCCCGTAATGAGAACTTTTATCAATCTCATTAACAATAACTAAATCGCGCGTTGCCCGGCCTGTGAAGCGTCGACGGCGGCGCCTTCGCCGGAAACACGTATGTCCAACGCCTTTCAGGCGCGTCAGCGCCTGCTCGCTTCCGCCTGCGCCTTTGTCGTCGCCGGCAGTTTCGCCTCCCTTCCCGCCCACGCCCAGAGCGCTCAGTCGACGTCCGATGTCACGCCCGGCGCCTCGCCGCAGGCGTCCGGCCCGGCACAGGCCAATGGCAATGCCGCAGCCGCCGTCACCCTGCCGACCACACAGGTGAACGACAGCGCCGTCGCTTCGCCCATGCAGACGAAGACACTGCCGTCGTACAAGTTCGTCGCGCCGCTGCGCGATACGCCGCGCTCGATCACCGTCATTCCCGAAGAACTGATCAAGCAGACGAACGCCACGACGTTCGCCGAGGCGCTCAAGACCGTGCCCGGCATCACGTTCCTCGGCGGTGACGCCGCCGCGAACCCGTCCGCCGACCGTCCCGTCATTCGCGGCTTCGAATCGCGCAACTCGATCTTCGTCGACGGCATGCGCGACTCGGGCGTGCAGAACCGCGAAACGTTCGCCATCGAGAACATCAGCATCATCAAAGGCCCCGACTCGGTCTACGCAGGCCGAGGCGCCGTGGGCGGCAGCATCGACATTACGACCAAGACCCCGCGTCTCGAAGACTTCACCAACGCGAGCCTCGGTCTGGGCACCGACAGCTACAAGCGCCTGACGATGGACGTCAATCGCCAGATCAACGATCAGACCGCCGTGCGTCTTAACGTGATGGGCCACGACGCCGACCAGGCCGGCCGCAACAACGTGTATAGCAAGCGCTGGGGTGTCGCGCCGTCCGTGGCATTCGGCCTGAACAGCCCGACCACGGTCACGGTGAGCTATTACCACCTGAATTCGTACGACATGCCGGACTTCAGCGCACCGTTCCGCGCCGCCGGCGGCACGCCCGACGGCGGTTTTCAGCGCAACCAGTTTTATGGCCTGAACAATCGCGATTACCGTCGCGGCCAGACGGATACGGGCGAGATCAAGGTCGAACACCGCATCGACGACACGTGGAAGATCAAGAACACGACGATGGTCGGTCGCGCCACGCTCGACTACATCGCGACGAACCCGCAATTCCTGAGCACGAACCCGAACATCATCGCGCTGCAAGCCAAGAGCGGGAAATACGCCACGAACAGCATTGCCAACCAGACGGAACTGACCGGCAAGGCGACCCTGTTCGGCTTCGAACACACGTTGACGGCAGGCCTCGAATTCAGCAACGAACAAAGCCGCTACGAGGGCTACCTCGTGACGGACAGCGCGGGCAACAACATTCGTTCGACAAACTCCACCGCGCTGTGCGCCGTTCCGTACAACTGCACGACCATCGGCAACTGGAACCCGGATAATCCATGGACCGGCAGCATCGCGCTCAACGGCGATAAAGGTTTCCCCGGCGCCGCGACCAACACGCGCACCAACGTCGCGTCGGCCTATCTGTTCGACAGCGTGAAACTCTCCGAGCGTTGGCTCCTGAATGCGGGCGCGCGCTTCGACCGCTTCGACGTGAACGCCGTGCAAGCCGGGGTACCCGACCAGAAGAATATTTCGAACCTGTTCAGTTTCCAGTTGGGGCTCGTCTATAAGGTGTTGCCGTCGTTGAGTCTATACGCGTCGTACGGCACCTCGGCCAATCCGCCGGGCTCGAACAGCGGCCTGGGCGGCGGCAACGACCAGATCACGTCGGCCAACAACAACCTCTCGCCCGAGCGCAGCCGCAACATCGAAGTCGGCGCGAAGTGGGACGTGATCGATCAGCGCCTGTCGCTGAGCGCCGCCCTGTTCCAGACGGATAAGACCAACGCGCGCGTGTCCGACGGACTCGGCGGGCAGATCAACGCCGGTAGCCAGCGGGTGCGCGGCGCCGAACTCGGCTGGGCCGGCAGTTTGACGAACCACTGGCGTGTGTTCGGCGGTTATTCGTATCTGAACGCGCTCACCACCGACGCCGGCCCCGCCGCCGCCCCGGGTTCGAACGGTTTGCCGATGGTGATGGTCCCCAAGCACAACCTCACGCTGTGGACCGACTATGAAGTCATGCCGAAGCTCACGCTCGGCGCAGGCATGACGCTATCGAGCCTCACGTACGCTTCGGTGACGGCAACGACCCGCAAGTGGACACCCGGCTACGCCCGCTTCGACGCGATGGCCACGTACCGCGTGTCGCGCTCGGTCGATCTGCAACTGAACGTGCAGAATATCTTCGACAAGAAGTATTACTCCAGCGCTTACCCGATCTACGCGACGTGGGCGCCAGGGCGCACCGCCATGCTGACGCTGAACTTCCATCAATGATCGTGCATCGGTAAGTGTTGCCGTCGGACACGGGAAAGGGGATCCGGTCATCGCGACCGGGTTCCCTTCGCATTTCGGGAACGATGGCCGACGCGTCCTCAACCAGTACAGCGAAGCCTGATTTCAAACGGCCGATTCACCCCCTTCGCCAAGTTGTGTGGCCGCGATCTGCGTGCCATGATGGCGCCGCGCCGCACGACGCATGCCATTCCGGCATCTCTGCCGCATCACCATAATCAGAAGACGTTCGTCACAACGTAGTTTGCCTGTTCGTTCGGGGGTTCGATGGCAAATCGGGGAATCACTGCTGCCGCGCGTGCGATCACCGCGCGCTCGTTCGTTATCGTCATGGCCGCCGTGGCCGTCACCGCACTCGCGGGATGCTCGGCCACGCAATTCCGCAAAAAAGATACGCTGCAAGACGCCGCCAATGGATTCGACGGCGCGGTAAAAGCATCCGCCAACGCGCTGGACGTCGAGATGAAGTCACGGGCGCGCGTAAGGCGGGCGGAGGCCATCGAAAATTACGTCCGCACCTTCAGAGGCAACCCGCGACCCGACGAGGACATCGCGGCCGGCGATGTCCTCGGCTCCTTCGCCCGTTTCGTGTGCGCCGGGTCGGACAGCTTTGTCAGGGAACGCGCGGCGATGGCCTATTCCAACGCCTATTCGAGCGGGCTGAAGGATGTGCTTGCCGAGGGCGACGATTCGATAGGCGGCCAATGGACGCGGCTTCAGGCGTTGCGAAAACCGATCAAGGTGCCTGGCGTCGCGGACGACACACCGCCGCAGGAAGCCGTGCTGGCCTGTGCGATTGCGCTTGAGGAGCAACTCTCCAAGTGGCATGGACGCGCCACCACCGACGCCAGCCGGGAGACGCTTGTTGCGGCCGTGCCGGCCGCCATTGCGGCATACAAGGCCATCGTTGCGTTGGTTCAGACCGGACTCACGGCGTACAACGATATGGAGGCGAAACAACGCTTCGCCGACTACGTGAACCGCTTCCATGCCGATTTCACGAAGGTGATGGATCGCGACTTTGCCGCGTCGGATATCGAAAGGGCATGGACGACACGGCAGATCGTCTCGTTGCAGCGACCGCTGGCCACGTTTCGCAAGCTTCTGATCACGCCGGCCGGCATCTCGAACGACAACGACGATATCCGGATTCGGGAACTCGGCATGCAGGCCAACGAGCAACTGGCCGAGTACGATGCGCTGCACGCGAGCCAGTCTCCCGTGCAGTTGCGCGAAAAACTGGTGGCAGCGGAAGATCAGCTCTTCAAGCTGGTGAACGACAAACACGTGTCGATCTCCGAGTTGATCGCGTTCTTCAACGAGTTGAAAGACGATTTCAACAAGGCCAAGGGCCAATATGAAGCCGCCGACGCCGCTGTGCGCGCGGTTCCCGGGGCGTGGCAGCAATGAAGCGGCTCGCACTGAGGATCGCGGCCGCCGTGCTGACTTCCGGCTCCGCCGCCAACGCTTTCGCCCAATGGCAGGCACCGCCTGCGCCCGAGCGGCCCGCGCCCACGGTCATCCCCACGATTTCGGTGAAACCGGTGGTGACCGAAGTCCCCACCGTGCCGCCTGCCGTCGCCACCCAGGTCGTGCAGGAAGCAAGATCGTCGGACGTGAGAGAGGCCTTGAAGCAGCAGGACCTGTCGTTGAAGAAGGAGCAGGCAGCGCTGCTGCGCGCGCCTCAGACACCGTTGATCGCCGCCAAAGTCGACGGTATCGCCAAGGCACGCATGAACATCGCCTCGGCGAACAATCTGCTGATCGGCGGCGCGCCAGATGCCGAGGAAGTGCTGACGGACCAGCTGGAAACCATTCTGGCGATCATGCGGCCGGTCTACGGATTCTGCTCGGGCGCCCCGTGGGTCGACGAACAGACCGTCGGCTGGGCGACGTGGCGGGATGCCGTGCGTCCGATTTCCAGCCGTATCGCGGCCGTCGCCCGAAGTGTCGGCGTGATATTCATGTATGACGATGCGCAGTCCACCATCGCCAGGGTCGGCGCGACCGTCTTCGTTGTCGGCAAGTCGCACGTCGTCACCAATCGCCACGTACTCAAGGACTACGCCTATCGCGATAGCTCCGGCAAGTGGGTCATGAACGACGACAAGCAGATTCTCTCCGTGTCGTTCCCCTACGAATACCGGAAATGCGATGCCCGCACCACGCCGCGCGACGTTCGGATCATCGGCATCGAAAGTGTGGGCGACGCCGACGACGACACTGCCGATTTCGCGATTTTGCGGACCGAGGACAACGCATTGCCGCCACCGCCGCCGCTGGCCGATGTCTACGATCTCGACGACGGTGCCAGAGTGGCTGTCATCGGCTATCCGGCCCGGCCGGTCAACTGCGAAGCCAAGCTCAGGCCCGGCGAAGAATGCGCGAACCTGACCGACCCCCAGATCGATGCGCTGTTCGCGTTGCCGAACCATTCCACCACGTTTCCGGCAGAGCGCTTCGCCCCGGGGTTCACGATACCGAGTCCCAAACTGGACGACATGCTGTTCACCTACGACTCGTCAACCTGGAAGGGCAATTCTGGCTCGCCCGTCATTCGCCTGTCGGACGGCAAGATCGTCGGCCTGCATTCCGGCGGGAAAAGCCGAAACAAGGGCAAGCAAATGGAGGGGATTTACAACAACGGCATCAAGATCGAACGGGTGCGAAAGGCGCTTGCGGACGCGGGCATCACACAGTGACCCCGCAGTGGCCGCTCAGTGGCCGCTCAGTGATCGCGCAGTGATCGTGCAATGAGCGCGATTACCCTGCCTCGTTGCAGTCCGGCACCAGCGCGCCCATCGATCCTTGCTGATAGCGACGTGTGAGGGCGACGAGATCGCCTTCGTCGCGTGCGGCGAAGTTGCCTCGATAGACCACGGCGCCGCCGAGCGGCTCACCGCCCGTCAGCATCAGGCGGGCGCCCTGGCGTCCGGCCAGTTGCCAAACGCCCGGCGGCAGCAACAACGCTTGCGCCCCGGCGCCTTCCGCACGTAGTACGTGACCGGGGGCGTGACCGCCGGCGTGAGCGGCGAGCGCGGCTTCGCCTTGCGCAATCAGCGCGACCCAGCGACGTCCGTCGCACGGAATTTCCAGCGTAGGCAGCGCATCCGCCAGCCAGTCGAGTTGCAGCAACGTGGTGCGGCCGCCGTCTGCGCGCGCCACCCGGCGCCCGGCCCACTCACCGCAGACCAGCGTCAGGTCGACATCACCTTCGCGCCAGCGCGGCATCGCCTCGGCACGCACGACCGTTTGCGACGGCGCGCCGTGCGGATGGTGCCCGGCACGATTGACGACCATGCGCACGCCGCGCACCGCTGCGCGAGCGTTCTCGGGCGTGTCCTCATGCACTGTGCCGCAATGGGTTTCGAGCCACAGCAGATCGCCGGGATTCACCCGATCTTGGCCACCGTGCGCATGCCGGCAACGCAACGATGTCGTCGATTCGGGAAACAGATACGTCGCCACCACACATCCGGCATGCGGATGCGGCGGGATACAGGCGCCCTGACGACGGAAGACGTCGATCGACAGAAACGGATCCGTCTGTTCGACCTGATCGAAAACGCCCGCCCCCGCCGCGGCCGCACATCGACCGGGACGGGAGACGGGAAGCACGCGCGGGATGGCCGGCGCCTCGGCATGGGCGGCCTGGCGTCTTGCCGGGCGCGGATGCAGCGGTGTCGAGTTGGCCATGGGGGACCCGGCGCGTGCGGGAGACTGCTCAGTGCCGCGCGACGGCTTAGAGCGCGGCGATGGCTTCGCGGGCGCCGGCGAAGGCGGCCGCCGCCGATTCCGGACCGCGCGCCAGACCTTCGGCGAAGATGAACGTCACGTCCGTCATGCCGAGGAAGCCGAGAATCGACTTGAGGTACGGGGTCTGGCTGTCGGCCGGCGTGTCCTTGTAGTTGCCGCCGCGGGCGAACGCCACGATCACCTTCTTGCCCTGGATCAGGCCTTCCACGCTGCCATCTTCACGGTAACGGAAGGTGACGCGGGCACGGGCGATCCAGTCGAAGTACGACTTGAGCTGCGTCGGCACCTGGAAGTTATACAGCGGCACGCCGAATACGACGTAGTCGGCCGCCTGAATTTCGGCGATCAGCGCGTCGCTGCGGGCGATGATGGCCTTCTGCGCGTCGGTGCGCTGCTCTTCCGGCGTGAAAAAGGCGCCGATCACGGCTTCGTCGAGATGCGGCACACCGTCGGTCAGCAGATCGCGCACGACGACCTTGGCGCCGGCGTTCCTGGCAACGAGTTGAGCGACCGCTTCATTGGCGAGCGTGGTCGAGTTCGCACCTTGCGAACGGGCGGCGGAATTGATTTGCAGAATGGTGGTCATTTCACTGGCTCCAGAGCCGGGGTAGTTCCCGAAGGGTTCGAAAATCCGTTCGCGCCTGGCCCCCGTCTCGGGTCTGCCGTGAATTGCGCGTCGGCTTGGGATGAATTCTAGTTACCCCCAAAAATGAAACAAGCCGGTAAAATCGAATTGTTTGTTCCCATTTTGGAACAATGCCCATTGACGGCAATTTTGCTGAATGACGCGTCACCGAGGAGCGCGCGATGATTGACGACCTGAACGACATGCTGATCTTCGCGGAAGTCGTGCGCTCCGGCAGCATCACGCGGGCGGGCGAACGTCTCGATTTGCCCAAGGCCACGGTCAGCCGGCGTCTGTCGCGACTGGAGTCGCGCCTCGGGACCAGACTGCTGCACAAGACGACACGGCGCCTGGAACTGACGGAAGTCGGCGAGGCGTATTACGAGCGTTGCCTGCCGATTCTCGAAGAGGTGGAAGAGACGCGGGATTTCGCGTCGCAGATGTCGAGCAAGCCCCGTGGCCGCCTGCGCATCACCGCGCCTGCCGACTTCGCCGCGCAATGGCTCGCCGTGCCGCTCGCGACCTTCTGTGCGGCTTATCCCGAAATCACCGTCGATGTCGATCTGAGTTCGCGTCAGGTCGATCTGATCGCCGAGCGCGTGGACGTCGCCATTCGCGCCGGCCAACTCTCCGATTCCACCCTGGTGGCGCGTCCGCTGCTCGTACTCACGCGCAGTCTCTACGCGAGTCCGCTTTATCTGAGTGCCACGGGCCTGCCCGCCGCGCCGGACGAGCTGGCAGATCATCGCTTCGTGATCCTGCAAGGCGCGCGGCGTCTGTTCAATTCCGACACGTTGCACAAGGGCCGTCAGCGCATGGACATCACCATGCACGGCGCGATTCAGGTCAACAGCATGGGAATGGTCAAGGAAATGGCGTTGGCGGGCAGCGGTATCGCTGCGCTCACCGACATTCTGGCGGAGGATGCCCTGCGTTCGGGCCGTCTGGTGAAGGTGCTGCCGGACTGGTCGCTACCCGCGAGTCCGGTGCATCTGGTCACGCCATCGCGACGTTTCCTGCCGCGCAAGACGCAGGCCTTCATCGAGCATATGCTCGCGGTCGCACGCACTTGCCCCGAGGAAAATCGCGACCCGTCGGTGCCCGGTCCCGCACAGGGCTAGCTGCCTCGCGCAAGGCCCTTACCTTACCTCACCGCACCGTCGGACGATCAGTCCGCTGCCAGCCACTTCTCGCGACGCTGTGCCGCGCCGCGATCGCGTGTCTCGGCGATACGGTATTGCGAGATTTCGGGGGCATCGAGCGTGAGCGTGGTCTCGCGCAACTCGTCGCGGCGGAAAGCATGCACCGTCACCTTGTCGCCCGTGCGGTAGCGCTCCAGCAGCTTGTCGAGATTGCCCGAAGTCACACGCAGGCCGTCGATGGCGACGAGCGAGTCGCCCGCCGAGAGACCGGCGGCCTGTGCCGCACCGCCATCGAACACCTGGGCGAGCGTCACGTCGTCACCGCGCTTGCCGGTCTTCGCACCGATGGACGGACGACCGTTCTCCGGCGTCACCGGCGCAAGCGTAAGCCCCATGCGCTCAAGCAGCGATGCCAGCGGCAGGTCGCGCGTGCCGTTGATGGCGGTCGCGAAGAAATCGGACAGATCGAGGCCCGAGACTGCTTCGAAGAACGGCTGCACGGCGTCTTCCTCGATCCCCACGGGCGAGCCGCGATAGAAGTCGCGGCCGTAACGCTGCCACAGCGCGCGCATGATATCGTCCAGCGACTTCTGTCCGCGCGTCTGCGCGCGAATCGTCAGATCCAGGGCGAGCGCGACGAGCGAGCCCTTCGTGTAATAGCTCACGATGGCGTTCGGTGCGTTTTCGTCCTGACGGTAATACTTCGTCCAGGCGTCGAACGAACTTTCGGCAACGGTCTGCTTGAGACGCCCGCTGCCGCGCAGCACGTTCGCGACCGTCTTCGCCACGAGTTCGTAATACGCCGGCGGTGCGATCACGCCGCTGCGCACGAGCATCAGATCGTCGTAGTAGGACGTGAAGCCTTCGAACAACCACAGCAGCCGCGTATAGTTCTCCCGATCGAGCGCGTATGGCGCAAACGCAGCCGGTTTGATGCGCTTGACGTTCCACGTGTGGAAGTACTCGTGACTGACCAGACCGAGGAAGCCGCGATAAGCGTCGCTCATGCGGGCCTGTCCTTGCACCGGCAGGTCGTGACGGCTGGCGAGCAGCGCGGTCGAGGCACGATGTTCCAGCCCTCCGTAGCCATCGCCGACCGTCATGAGCAGGAAAACGTAACGCGACATCGGCACACGCGAGCGCGAGCTTGCGCCCGGCTCGAACAGACGAATCTGCGCCTCGCAGATCTTCTTCATGTCGCGCAGCAAGCGGTCCAGATCGAGGTTGGGCACGGGCCCCGTGATCGCCACTTCGTGTGTCACACCGCAGGCCTTGAACGTGCCGTGCACGAACGTTCCCATTTCGACCGGCGAGTCGATCAATTCGTCGTAGTCCACCGCGAGGTAGCGGCCGAAGTCCAGCGCCGCCGTGCCTTCGGCCAGTTCGAGTGCCGTTGCCACACGCCACGACCTGAACGCCGCACCGCGCGGGCGCAGCACGTCCACTTCGCACGGTGCGTGCTCCTGCCCCTGCACGCGCAGAAACACGCTCGTGCCGTTGAAGAAGCCGTGCGTGTCGTCCAGATGCGCCGCGCGCACCGACAGATCCCACGCGTACACTTCGTACGTCACGATCAACGTGCCCTTGCACGGCGCGGCCTGCCACGTGTGCTTGTCGAGCTTGTCGAGCGCGATCCTGCGGCCTCGGCACGTCGCACCGATCGTCACGATGTTGCGCGCGAACTCGCGCACCATATAGCTGCCCGGAATCCATGCGGGCAGCGTGAAGCGCTGGCCCTCGGGCGCAGGATTCGAGACCGTGACGCTCACTTCGAACAGATGGGCGGCGGGCGACTTCGGAACGATGGCATACCGGATGGCAGCTTGAGCGGACATGGCTTTCATGAGAGGGCGGCTTCTTGTTCTCGGGAAGGGGCAGGCGGCGGCCGGAAGATTACTTGAGCGTGGCCAGGGCCTTTTCCAGCTCTTCGGCAGGCACCGCGCCCGGCAGACGGCGACCGTCGGACAGAACGATGGTCGGCGTGCCCGTGATGTTGAGCTGATGGCCCAGCGCGAAGTTGTCCTTGACCGGTTTGTCGTCGCACGAGGCGGCCGGCGTCGGCGGGGTCTTCTCGCCGATCATCCAGTCGTGCCAGACCTTGAGCCGGTCCGGCGCACACCAGATCGCCTTCGACTTGGCGTCCGAATCCGGGCCGAGCACCGGATAGAGGAAGGTATAGACGGTAACGTTGTCGATCTTCGAGGACTTCAGCGTCGCTTCGAAGCGCTTGCAGTACGGGCAGTTCGGATCCGAGAAGACGGCGATCTTGCGGCTGCCGTTACCCTTCACGTACTTGAACGACCGGTCGAGCGGCAGCTTGGCGAAGTCGATTCTGTTCAGTTCGGATTGGCGCGCTTCGGTCAGGTTCCGGCGCGTTTTCGTGTCGATCAGATTGCCGCCGAGAATCACGTATTGCGCCTTCTCGTCGGCATACATGATCTCGCCACCGACGGACACTTCGAAGAGGCCCGGAATCGGTGTGCGCGCGACCGACTTGACCGGGGCGTCATCGCCGAGCTTCGTCTGCACGGCGGACTTCACGCGATCGAGCGTTGCGTCGGACTTGTTCTGCGCGACGGCGGACGCCGTGAAGGTCGCGGCGCAAACGGCGGCGAGTGCAAATCCAGCGAACGCCGCGGCGCGATAACGTTGCAACATCGAGTATCTCCAGAAGTGTGTCGATCGAGGGGCGCGGCCGGCACGGCCGGTCCTCACCGACGCTGCCGACGCCCGGAAGCGATCGGCGGGTCAACGATTCAGGGGGTCAGCCCAGGGCGCGGCCGATCAGGAATTTCTTGACGAAAGGCAGCATGTTCACGCTGTCGAGTCCCGCGTTGCGAACGAACTTCGCGAGCGGGCTGCTCGTCGAGAACAGCTTGTGCAAGCCGTCCGTCGTGAACGCCATGCTGCCGATATCTTCCTTGCGGGCGCGTTCGTAGCGACGCAGTACCGCGGCGTCGCCGCAATCGCGGAACGATTCGCGTCCGGCAATAGCGTCGCCAAGCGCCGCCACATCCCGCAGACCGAGGTTCATACCCTGTCCGGCGAGCGGATGCACGACGTGCGCCGCGTCGCCGACGAGCGCCACGCGCTGCGCGATCAGCCGCCTGGCCTGCGCGAGAACGAGCGGGAAACCCTGAGCGCGCGCTGAGACCGGTGTGAGGCGTCCGAGTTCACCGTGGGCGAAGGTTTCGATGCGTTGCGCGAGTTCTTTGGGATCGATCGCGAGCAGATGCCGGGCGTGATCGTTGGCTGCGGACCAGACCAGCGAGACGTGCTGACCGGGCAGTGGCAGCAACGCAATGATTTCGCCGTCGTGAAACCACTGGAACGCAGTATCGCGGTGCGGGCGTTCCGCGCAGAAGTTGCACACGACGCCCAACTGCTCGTAGGGGCGCACCGAGCCGTCCAGCCCGGCGGTGCTGCGCACCCACGAGTGCGCGCCGTCTGCACCCACAACGAGCGCGGCACGCAGCGTCTTGCCGTCCGACAGACGCACCGACGCGGCGGCGGCATCGACTTCGAGCGCTTCGGCCCGGGCGTCGAGCCATTGGACTTGCGGGGAGAATCGCAGCGCCGCATCGAGCGCACGCTCCAGATTCGACGACTCCGCGATCCAGGCGAGTTGCGGCACCGCCGCCTGATAAGCGGAGAAATGGAGGCTGCCGCGCTCGTCGCCGAACACTTCCATGTCGTAGACGGGATTGATGCGCGCCGGATCGACGGCCTGCCAGACCCGCATGCGTTCGAAAAGCACCTGAGAACTCGACGACAGTGAGTAGATGCGGGCGTCCCACGTGTCGCTCCCGACTGGGGCGGCGGCGGCTGGCTGAGCGAGCAGGGCAACGGACAGGCGAGCCTGTGACAGGAGCAGAGCGGCGGCCTTTCCGACCAGACCGCCACCGACGACGACGACATCGTGCGTTTGGCTGGAGGTTTGCGTTTGAGACATGCGGCGAATGCAGCGCCTGCGCCTGAATCGCGCGAGCCGGCTGGTTCAGAGAAAACGAGATGGCGTATTGTCGCACGCCCGCCGGGCCAGCGACTCCCTGCCCCGGCGCGATGTCCGGGACGCAGCGTCGCAGTCCGTTCCCCGGCGCTATACTTCGGCGCATACAGACACGGAGTCCCCCTATGCGCCTCGATAACGAATCCGAAAGCCAGAACGTCGAAGACCGCCGGGGGGGCGGTTTCGGAGGGCGCACGACCATCGGCATCGGCACGATAGTCGTGGCGCTGGCTGCCTCCTACTTCTTCGGGATCGACCCGCGCGTCATCATTCAGGGCTCGCAGATGATCCAGGGGCAGACGCAGTCACAACCCCAGACCAACCCGAATGCCGCGCCCGCCAACGATCCCAAGTCGGTGTTCACCCGCAAGGTGCTCGGCAATATCGAGCGCACCTGGGCAACGGTGTTCCCGCAGCAACTCAATCGTCAGTACGTTCCGCCGAAGCTGGTGCTGTTCTCGGGCGCGACGCCGACCGCGTGCGGCACCGGACAAACCGCCATGGGGCCGTTCTACTGTCCGGGCGACAGCAAGGTCTACATCGACTTGCAGTTCTACGACGAGTTGCGCCAACGCTTCGGCGCAGGCGGCGACTTCGCGCAGGCGTACGTCATCGCCCACGAAGTGGGCCATCACATCCAGAATCTGCTGGGCATTTCCGAGAAGTTCGACGAGACGCGACGTCGCGTGAGCGAGGCGCAGGCGAATGCGTTGTCTGTACGGCTGGAGTTGCAGGCGGATTGCTTCGCCGGTGTCTGGGCGAACAACGCGGCCAAGGCGAATCAGCAGTTGCTGGAGCCGGGCGACATCGAGCAGGGTCTGAAGACGGCGGCGGCCATTGGCGACGACCGTTTGCAGCAACAATCGCAGGGTCGCGTGGTGCCGGAGTCTTTCACTCACGGCACGAGCGCCCAGCGGGTGTATTGGTTGCGCCAGGGCCTGCAAACGGGCGACATGCGCAAGTGCGACACGTTCTCGGCAAAGCAGTTGAGCTGATGCGCCCGGCCCGGGTCGCCCCGGCGGGCACCCGGCGACCGGTAAAGGTGCCGTTGAGGGCGGAACGGGTACAATAGCGGACTTTCCGCGACGCAATCCCGGGCCCGTTCCACGGTGTTCACCGGGCATTTGTCGGCGCGCACTTATCGGATCAGACAGGATTTAGCATGAGCCTCAAATGCGGCATCGTCGGTTTGCCCAACGTCGGCAAGTCGACCCTTTTCAACGCGCTGACCAAAGCGGGCATCGCTGCCGAGAACTACCCGTTCTGCACCATCGAGCCGAACGTCGGCGTGGTGGAAGTGCCGGACCCGCGTCTGAGCAAGCTCGCCGAGATCGTCAAGCCCGAGCGCATCATGCCGGCGACGGTCGAATTCGTGGACATCGCCGGTCTGGTGGCGGGTGCGTCGAAGGGCGAAGGTCTGGGTAACCAGTTTCTCGCCAACATCCGTGAAACGGACGCCATCACGCACGTCGTGCGTTGTTTCGAAGACGAGAACGTCATTCACGTTGCCGGCAAGGTGAACCCGATCTCGGACATCGAAGTCATCAACACCGAACTGGCGCTGGCCGACCTGGGCACGGTCGAGAAGGCGCTGCAACGCTACACGAAGGCCGCCAGGTCGGGCAACGACAAGGAAGCGGCCAAGCTGGTGGCCGTGCTGGAGAAGGTGGTGCCGGTGCTCAACGAAGCGCGTCCGGTGCGCTCGCTCAAGCTTTCGGAAGACGAACTGGCGCTCATCAAGCCGTTCTGTCTGATCACGGCCAAGCCGACGATGTACGTCGCGAACGTGAAGGACGACGGTTTCGAGAACAACCCGCATCTGGACGCCGTGCGCAAGTACGCCGAAGCCGAGAACGCGCCGGTCGTGGCCGTGTGCGCGGCCATCGAGGCCGAGATTGCGGACATGGAAGACGCCGACAAGGCCGAATTCCTCGCCGACATGGGCATGGACGAGCCGGGTCTGGACCGCGTGATCCGTGCGGGCTTCAGGCTGCTGGGCTTGCAGACGTATTTCACCGCGGGCGTGAAGGAAGTGCGCGCATGGACGATCCACGTGGGCGACACCGCCCCGCAAGCGGCCGGCGTGATTCACACCGACTTCGAGCGCGGCTTCATCCGCGCCCAGACCATCGCGTTCGACGACTACATCCAGTACAAGGGCGAACAGGGCGCGAAAGAAGCCGGCAAGATGCGCGCAGAAGGTAAGGAGTACGTCGTGCAGGATGGCGACGTGATGAACTTCCTGTTCAACGTCTGACGCGAGCCCGCGTTACGCCACGAAACACCCCGGCCCTGTGCCGGGGTGTTTCGTTCTGGAGTACCGGTTTGTCGCGTCACGGGTGCAAAACGGACGGCGTACCGGCCCCCGCCCGGCACCATGTCCCGGCGCCGCCCATGCGGTTAGACCCGATCACGCCGCCCATTCCTCGCGAATGATCTTTGCGATCTGCTCGCCCGTTGCGCGATTGTGGGCCTGTACCAGCGCTACGGCGCCCGCGTCGTCTCCGGCTTCGCACAGACGCAGCAGTTCGCGGTGCTCCTCGTGCGAGCGCGTTGCATTGCGCGGCTTTTGCCACGTCAGAAACAGATAGCGTCCGAGATTCAGCCGCGCCGTCGCAACCGCGCGCTGGAAGTACGGGCGCTCCGCCTTCGCGTACAGCATGCCGTGGAACGCCGCGTTGCGCGTCACGATGTCCGTAAGCTCGGTCGCCGCCTCCAACGCGTCCAGCACCGCCCGCGCGCGGGCCAGATCGGCGCGCGACAGGTTCGGCATCGCCAGCGCCATCAAACGGCCTTCCAGCAACGCACGGAAATCGGCCAGTTCCCGCGCATCGTCTTCGGTGAGCGATGTCACCACCGTGCTCCGATTCGTACGGCTCACGGCAAGCCCGTCCGACGCGAGCATCGTCAACGCCTCGCGCACCGGCACGTGACTCACACCCAGCGCCGCCGCCAGATGGTCCTGGCGAAGCGGCTCGCCCGGCTTCAGCTCGCCGCGTCCGATCTGCTCGCGCAGCGCCTCGTACGCTCGCTCGACCGCAGTCCCCGCAATGGATTCGTCGCGCATTGTCAGCCCCTTCCGGTTAACTATATATAATCACGTAAATTATATATTATTTAGAGAACGGTGAATCCAATGCCTATCGTCGGCCCTTCAGCACCTTCAGCACCGCCGGCCCCATCGCGGTCCACGCCTTCCATGTCTTCCGCCTCGGCCAGTTCATCCCCTGTTCCCACCGCATTTCCGCCTGAGGGTCTTTGGAAGCACGCGTTGCTGCTCGGTATCGGTGTCGCCGTGGGAGTTGCATTGTTCGCGGCGGGGCTGCGCGGCAACACGCTTGCCGTGGCCGTCGTCGTCCTGCTCTGTCTCGGCTACTGGGCGACGGGCTGGCTTCCCGACTTCGTCGTCTCCCTGATGCTGATGTTTCTGCTGATGACCTGCACTTCGCTCGGTGCAAACGTCGTCTTCTCCGGCTTCACATCGAGCGCGTTCTGGCTCGTCTTCAGCGGCGCGGTCATCGGCATGGCGCTGAATGTCACCGGATTGGGTGAGCGCGTCGCCGTGCGACTGGCAGATCATTGCGGCCATGCGTATGGTCTCGCGCTCGCAGGCTTTGTTGCCATCGCGTTCGCACTGGGGATCGTCATGCCGTCCACGCTCGGCCGGATCGCCATCCTCACGCCCATCGTGCTGAGCTTCTGCGACCGCGTGGGGCTCACGCCCGGCCGCCCCGGTCGCACCGGCCTGATGCTCGCCACGGCGTTGGCCAGTTGCGAACTGTCGACGGCGATTCTGCCCGCCAACCTGCCGAACCTCGTGATGGCCGGCACCGCCGAAGCGGTGCTCGGCCTGCGCCTCGGTTACGGCGAATACGCCATTGCGCTCGTCCCCACGCTCGCCATGGTTCGCGGCGTCGTGCTGGTCGCCGTTGCCCAGCGCCTGTTCCCGGACCGCCTGTCGGCCCCCGTTATCACGGGCGCGAACGATATCCCCGCGCCACGCCCGTCGATGCGCACGGACGAAAAGCGGTTGCTGGGCGCACTTGTCCTTATGCTCGTGCTGTGGCTCACCGAACCATGGCATCACATCGCAGCGGGGTGGATCGGCCTGGGCATCGCATTGCTGTGCCTCGGGCCATTGCGCCTCGTGAATCCGGACGCCTTCCTCAAACAGGTCAAACTCGCTCCGCTCTGGTTCGTCGCGGCCATCATCGGACTGACGGCGGCTGTCGACCATGCCGGTCCGGCCAACGCGTTGCGCCCCGCGCTTGCCCATCTCGATCTGGCGCAGATGTCGACGATGCCGGCCTATCTGGTGCTCGTCGGCCTGTCGATTGCGCTCGTGTGCCTCGTCACATCGAACGCCGCCCCCGCGCTCTTCACGCCGCTGGTGCCTGCGCTCGCCCTCGGCGCACCGCTCGGCATGAAGGCGGTATTGCTCACGCAGACCGTCGGCATCTCGACCATCGTGCTCCCCTATCAGGCGCCGCCGCTCGTGCTCGCCATGGCACTCGCAGGCGTGGGCATTCGGGACGCCACCCGTTATTGCCTCGCCACCACGCTCGTCGCCCTGCCAAGTGTCGTGCCGCTGACAGCCCTCTGGTGGCAGGCGATCGGACGTCTTCACCAGTGAACCCGCGGGTAGCGCCATCCCGCCCGCCACGGCCGAGTCTTCATTTCAAACGCGGGTTTGGGAGGGCGAGGGGCGGGACACCATCGGCTGTCCACCGGCATGATTCCGCGTGATGCGGCGTTGGACCCGCTTCGACGCCACTCGATGCGGCTTTCTCACCACGCCGGTCTCTTCGGAGACCGGGTCGTCTAATATGAAATCGCATCGCGCCTCGGGAATGCGCTGCTTGAGGTGCTTGGCCGCATAACGCGACAATCGCGACAATCGCGACAATCGCTCATCGGACAGGACAACATCGCCGCACGCGCATACCAAAGGCAGTCACCGTAGTCGAACCGCGCCGTTTCATGCAGCCAAGGGGGTTCTTGCATGACATCGAAGTCGCCGGCTGTCACCCACGTTTCACCGGACGCGCCACGCGAGCGGCGGCACTGGTCCGAGGATCCGGCCCGCATCCGTCTTTACGGCGGGGCGGGCATCGTCATGACGCTTGCCGTGTTCGTCGCGTGGGGGTACCGATACCTGCTATCGGGCCCGCCGGGCGTCAGTCCGATCGCCATCGACTTTCTGCCTTTCTGGAGCGCCTCGCACTTCGTGCTGCAAGGGCATGCGATCGACGCCTACAACGTCGAGTTGATGTCGAAACTGCAAATCGCCGCGCAACCCTGGGCCGCCCGCATCGGCGGCTACCTGCCGTGGTTGTATCCCCCGGTGATGATGGTGTTTCTCGCCCCCCTCGCGTTGCTGCCCTATGTCTACGCCTACGCGCTGTACGCGCTGGTCGGTCTGAGTCTGTACTACACGGCGCTGCGCCGTACGCTCCCGTGGCCGGGCGCCCGCGTGCCCACACTGGGCTTTCCCGGCATCATGCTCGTGATCGTTGCCGGTCAGGTTGCGCTCTACACTACGGCGCTCGCGGGCTTCTCGCTCGTGTTGCTACGCAAGCGCCCCGTGTGGGCCGGTGTGTTCGCCGGGCTGCTGTTCATCAAACCGCATGTCGCGCTGCTCTTCCCGCTCGCCTTTGTGTGCGCACGGGAGTGGCGTGCGCTCGCTGCGTGCGTCGTCACCGTCATCGGCACCACGGCGCTCGCTGCCGTTGTTTTCGGCTTCGACGTCTATCTCGCGTTCGTACACGCCTCGGAGTTTGCCCGCCAGAGCATCGTCAATGGCGCGGCGCAGATCGCGCGCGTGCCGAGCTTCTTCATCACGGCGCGCATGCTGGGGGCGTCGGTCGGCGTCGCGGCGGCGGCCCACGCGGTCGTGGCGCTGTGCGCCGTCGCCGTGCTGATCGACTTCTGGCGGCGTGCGGGAGCGTTCGCGTTGCGCGCTGCCACGCTCGTATGCGCCACGACCCTCATCAGCCCTTATCTCTACGATTACGATCTCGCGCTGCTCGCCGTCGTCATCGCCTGGTATGTGCGTGACGGCCTCGCACGCGGCTGGCTGCGCGGCGAACGCGAGTGGCTCGTATTGCTATGGATCACGCCTTTGCTCGGGCTGCTGGGTTCGTTGCAGATCGGCTTCCAGTTCCTGCCGTTCATTACGCTCGGCACGCTGGTCATGCTGTGGCGGCGCCGTCGCCGTCTCGCTCACGTGCCGGATGCGAATGATGCGAGCGAAGCCGGTGACGCCGGTGGCGCCGCCACGCCCCGCCGTCGCGTCACCACGCCGGCGTTCACGAGGTAACTGCCATGCCCCGCGCCGCCGCTCGTCCCGATTCGTCTCACTCCGCCCACCGCACGCCGCTCGTCACGCTCGTGGTGCCCTGTCACAACGAAGCGCCAGCGCTCGCGAAGTTCTACCGCACATTGGCCCCGGTGCTCGACGGCGTTGCCAATGCGCGTTTCGAGATCGTTTGCGTGAACGACGGCAGTACCGACGATACGCTCAATGTGCTGCTCGCCCTGCGCCGCGACGACCCCCGCATACGCATCGTCGATTTCACCCGTAACTTCGGCAAGGAAGCGGCGCTGAGCGCCGGCATCGACGAGGCGCTGGGCGACGCCGTCATCCCCATCGACGCCGACTTGCAGGACCCGCCCGCGCTCATCCCGGTGATGATCGAACGCTGGCGCGACGGTGCCGAGGTCGTGCTCGCCAAACGCACCAATCGCGCGAGCGACAGCGTCGCCAAACGCGTGGCGGCCGGGTTTTATTACCGCGTCCACAACCGGCTCTCGGAAGTGAAGCTGCCGGAGAACGTCGGCGATTTCCGGCTGATGGACCGCCGTGTCGTCAGCGCCATCAAGCGTCTGCCGGAGCGCTGCCGCTTCATGAAGGGCCTGTTCGCATGGGTCGGGTTTCAGACGGAAGTCGTTGAGTACGTGCGCGAGCCGCGCGCTGCGGGCGAATCGAAATTCTCCGGGTGGCGGCTGTGGAATTTCGCGCTCGAAGGCATTACCAGCTTCAGCACGGTGCCGCTGCGCTGCTGGACGTACATCGGCGTGTCGCTCGCCCTGATGTCGCTCACGTATGGCAGCTACATTGCGCTGCGCACGATCATCCACGGCGTCGACGTTCCCGGCTACGCGTCGTTGCTCGTCGGCGTTCTGTTTCTCGGCGGGATTCAGCTCGTCGGCATCGGTGTCATCGGCGAGTATGTGGGCCGCATCTATTACGAGTCGAAGGCACGTCCCCTGTATCTCGTACGACGCCGTTATCAGTCCGGCGTGAAGGTGAGTCAACTGCCCTCACGCGCCGGCATGCGGGCGCCCGGCCGCCCCCTCATGCGCGTCGATATGTCCAGTAGCGATGGAGCAGGAAAGTCGTCGGCGGCACGATCAGCACGACCGCAGCGATCCCGATCCAATGGTTCCCTCCGAGACGCTCGACCGTTCGTGCGACGAGCGTCGTGAGCAGAAGCCCGAAAATCGAGACCGGCAGGAACCGCGCGAGGCTCGTGCGATGGACACGCGCGGAGAAGCTCCAAAGCGTATTGAGCAGATAGGAGCACGGCGTCGCAACACAGAATGCCACGGCATTTGCGAGCACCGGACCCGCACCGGCCGCCTCGATGAGCGTGATCGCGACGATCACATGCACGGCCGTCGAAATCACGCCCGACACCCCGAAGCGCATAAGCGGCACGAGCCACGTTCGTACGTGGGGCGACGCTCGCAAGCGTTGCAGCCGCGAGGAAGATGCTGAAGAAGATGTCTGACGCAAGTCCGGCATCGTTTCGATCATCCAAGTGGCGTTCATGGCCGGTTCGCCTGCCAATACCGGCACATGCCGCAGGATTGCCGAAAGGTTGCAATGCAGCATCGGTGCATCGGCCCGTCGGGACTGAACGACTAAGAATTTATGCCATTTTCGCGAGACGTGGGTTGCATGCCTGTGCGAGACGTCTAGGATTGCGATGTACTCCGCAATGAAAAGACGACGTCCGACAACGACAGGAGGAAGACAATGCAACGCCCCAATGCCATCCACGCCGCCAGTGCTCTGGCTTTTGCCGTCACCACGTAGAGCGCGTCCCTGTATGCCGCCGATGCCACGGCATCGTCCCCCGCTTCCGCTTCGGCGCCCGCCCAAACGCTGAGCGTCGAAGGGTTATTGCAACCCGCCGACATTCTGATCGACCATAACGGGGTGCCGCACATCTTCGCCGCCAATGAGCGTGACGGGTTCTTCGTGCAGGGTTTCAATGCCGCACGCGATCGTCTGTTCCAGATCGATCTCTGGCGGCGCCGGGGCCTCGGACAACTCTCCCAAGTGTTCGGGCGCGCCTATCTAGCGCAGGACGATGCTGCGCGGCGCTTCGTCTACCGGGGCGACATGGGCGCGGAGTGGCGTCGGTACGGCCCCGACGCCAGACCGGCCGCCGAAGCGTTTGCGGCAGGGGTGAATGCCTACATCGACTGGCTCGCGCGACATCCCGATCAAATGCCGTACGAATTCCGCAAGGTCGGCTACTGGCCCGCGAAATGGAGCGCGGAGGACATCGTACGCATTCGCAGCCACGGCCTGACACGCAATCTGAAGAGCGAGGTCGCCCGCGCCAAGGTCGTGTGCAAGGCGTCGCTGGACGCCGACAGCGTGCGCGTCGGCCTGCAACCCGCCTGGAAGACGCAGGTGCCCGACGGTCTCGATCCGTGTCTGCCCGACGACCTGCTCAAGGTCTTCGATCTCGCCACGCAAGGCGTGAAGATCACGAAGGAATCGCTGCAACAGGCCAATGCCGATATCGTGCAGGTCGCCGAGAACGGGCCGTACGACGTCTCCACCGAATCGGCGGAAGGCAGCAACAACTGGGTCGTGTCGCCGCAAAAGTCGGCGACGGGCCGCGCCATCATGGCGAACGATCCGCACCGCGCCTATGCGGCGCCGAGCCTGCGCTACATCGTGCAGGTAAGCACTCCCACGCTCAATCTGATCGGTGCCGGCGAGCCGGCCATTCCGGGCGTCGCCATCGGGCACAACGGCACCATTGCGTTCGGTCTCACGATCTTCAACATCGATCAGGAGGATCTGTACGTCTACGACCTGAACCCGGCCAATCCGGACCAGTATCGCTACCGTGGCAAATGGGTGCCGATGCGCACCGTCCACGAAACCATCGACGTGCGCGACGGTGCACCGGTCCACACAGATCTCAAATTCACCAGGCACGGGCCCGTCATTTATGTCGACGCGGCCAGGCATCGCGCGTATGCCGTGCGCACCGCGTGGCTCGAACCGGGCATGTCGCCCTACTTCGACGCCATGCGCTACATGCGCGCCAAAACCTATGCCCAGTTCCAGACGGCACTCGACACATGGGGAGCGCCCACCGTCAATCAGGTCTATGCGGATGCATCGGGCAACATCGGCTGGGTGCCGAGCGGCATGGCCCCGATTCGTCCGAACTGGGACGGTCTGATGCCCGTGCCGGGTGACGGGCGCTATGAATGGGCCGGCTTCTGGCGGCGCGACCAGTTGCCGTCGTCCTATAACCCGGCAAGCGGTTATTTCACGACGTCCAACGAGATGAACATGCCCGCCGGGTATCCCTACGCGCAGCGCAAGCTCGGCTTCGAGTGGACGAACGGCTCCCGGCACGCGCGCATCGACGAGGTGCTCAAGGCGAAGGACAAGGTATCGCTGGAGGATTCGGAACGTTTGCAGAACGATATCGTGTCGATACCGGCGCGACGTCTGGTAGCACTGCTGGCGCCGCTCACGAGCGACGATCCGCAAACGTCTGCGGCGCTTGCGCTACTCAAGGGGTGGGATGCGCATATGGGCGCCGATTCGGCCCAGGCCGCGCTGGAGGAGGTCTGGTTCAGCCGGCATCTCGGCCGTGCCTACAAAAATGCGGTACTCCCCAAGTCGGCCGCCGAAACGTTTGGCGCGCCGGACCCGGCGGCAATGCTCGATGCACTCGAACAGCCTGCCGCCCGTTTCGGCGCGAACGCCAACGCCAAGCGCGACGCCGTGCTGCTCACAAGTCTGGGCGAGGCGTGGGCGGAGATGGTCAAGCTGCAAGGCAGCGACCCGGGCGCCTGGCAATGGGGCAAGCTTCAGACGAACCTGAACGCGCATCCACTCGCCGACGCCGTGGACGCCGACATGCGCGCCAGGCTCAACGTCGGTCCGCTCGCGAAGGGCGGCAGTGCGTTCACGCCGAACCAGTCGACCTATCGCGTGAGCGACTTCCGGCAGACGAACGGTCCGTCGTTCCGGATCGTGGTCGACGTAGGCAACTGGGACAACACGCGCGCGATCAACTTGCCGGGCGAATCGGGCAATCCCGACAGCCCGCACTATCGCGATCTGGCACAGAAGTGGCTCGACGGTGAGTATTTCAAGCTGCCATATTCGCGTGAGGCCGTGGAAGCCGCGACGGAGTCTCGGCTGCATCTGGTGCCTGCGACGGCACGTTGACTGGGGAAAACGCAGGCGGCTGGCTTGGCAGGCCCAACCGCTTGCTGCCGGTGCGCAGTCGGAGTCGATCGCACCTCGTCCAGGCGTGACGCGGACATCGGGTCCGCATGGAACCCTCATGAAACCCTAATGAAACCCGCATGGAATCCGCGTCGAGCGAGCGTCGATCAATGCCCGCCGGGCACGAACTCCGGCTTGTCGCGTTTGATGCTGCGCGAGTCGACGGCGTTGGTCGGCACCAGCAAGAGCAGGAGCACCACGCCGATAGAGATCGCGAGGATCGACAGGAACGTGAGATGCAGCGAGTGTTGCAGCACCGCCCGGATCGCCTGATCGGCCACCGTGGACACCCCGCGATCTTCGAGCACGTGGCGCAGTTGGTCGGAGGTCACTGGCGCGAGGCCGCTCGAATGCGTCAGCCCGAAGTTGAGCACCGCACCGAAAAGCGTCGCGCCCAGCGTGCTGCCGAGATTGCGCGAAAAGATGTTCGACGCCGTGGCGCTACCGCGCTGCGAGGGATCGACGATTTCCTGAATCAGCACGAGCGCGCTCACGCTGCCCGTGCCCATCGAGAAGCCCATCAGCAACGAGCCGAACCCGGCGAGCAACGGCGAACTGCCCGGCCCGAGCAGGGCAAAGACGAGTCCGCCGAGCGGCATGAGCAGGCTGCCGCCCACGAGAATGCGCCGCAGACCGAATCGCGTGAACGTCTTGGCCGCAAAGGTCGAGCCGATGGGCCAGCCGACCATGATCATGGTGAGCGCCATGCCGGCCACGACCGGTGTTTGACGAAGCACGCCCTGAGCGTACATCGGCAGAAACGTCGTCAAGCCCATCAGCACCATGCCCGAAAGCAGCGTCGCCGCATTGGCCGCGGCAATCGGACGGCGGCTCCACAGCGCGAACGAGATCATCGGATCCTTGGCGCGCCGCTCCTGCCAGACGAACAGCAATACGGCGATGGCGCAAGCAAGGACACCGCCCCATACGTGGGTATCGCTGAATGCGTTCGCGTCGGTCAGGGCGATCATCAAGGCCGCCACCGCGATGGTGAAGAACACGGCGCCCATCACATCGATGCTCGGTCGCTGACGCGGGGCGTCCTCGTGCAGATAGGCCACGAAGCCCGCCGCGGCCAGCAAACCGATCGGAATGTTGATCCAGAAGATCCACGACCACGACAGGTCGCGGATGATGAGACCGCCGAGCATCGGACCGAGCACGGCCGAAATGGCCCACACGCTGGCGAGCCAGCCTTGCACCTTGCCGCGCTCGCTGATCGGGTAGTGATCGGCAACGATCACAAGGCTCACCGGCTGGATGCACGCGGCACCCACACCCTGCAACAACCGGAAAGCGATCATCGCGGGCATCGACCAGGCCAGCCCGCCGCCGAGCGAGGCGATGAGAAAGACCGCGATACCCACGAGAATGACGGGCTTGCGGCCATAGAGGTCGGCGAGCTTGCCGAACACCACGGTCATGGCCGTCTGCGCGAGCAGAAAAGCAGAGAAGACCCAGCTGTACAGATTCAGGCCGCCGAGCTGGGCAACGATTTGCGGCATGGCCGTCGAGATGATCGTGGCTTCGATGGCCACCATGGACGTTGCGGCCATGACGGATGCCACAATCAATGGCCGCACGGAATTGCGTGTCGCAGACATGTAATTTTTTGAAGTGGGAGTGCGTAACAACTTGCCAGAGAGGCGCAGCACCCTGTCGGATGCGGCCACCGCGCCAGTTAGCGAAAGACGGGGATCGAACGTGGCGGCAATGCCGCACGCGTAGTCAAGACGGCTTGGGCCTGGCGATGGCGACAAGCATAGCCGAATGCGGCAAAGCGCGTATGGCGCTCGCGGGCGGGCGGCGCCCTTGTCAAGGGCGCCTTGCGGGGCGTGGGCACCCGCCGGTACGCGCGTCCAATCCCCCTATCCGCGTTCGGGTTTTGGAAGGTTTCGGACGACGAAATACCGTCAGGCCGTACTGCGATTGCGCTTGATGACGCCGTAGATTGCGAGCAGCACGATAGCGCCGATGATCGAGGCGATCCAGCCGGCCGACTCGCCTTCCGAGTACAGATGGAGGAACTGACCGACATATTTGGCGAGCAGCGCGCCGGCAATGCCGAGAATGATGGTCATGATGATGCCCATGCTGTCCCGCCCGGGATGCAGGGCGCGCGCGATGAGACCGACGATCAGACCGACGACGATGGTGCCGATAATGCCCATGACGAACCTCCAAGGACGGGAACCCGAACGCAGTATAGCCCCGATTTCCGAACGCTCGCGTCCAATCCCGAAACCGCCCGCTGCCGTGTTGCGTCCATCCGACGGCCGCCCAGACGTCTGATATATCAAGAGAATTCCCCCGCGGCCGTCCCGGCCCGGACGTCGCTATGCCGGGTATAAGGGATGTCTATTTGGCAAAAACGGGCATCTGCGCGATGATGAGGCACGCTGTCACAATGCGCGGGGCATGCGGCGCCACTGAAACGGGCATCGCGTCGACGCGCTATAATCAGGGGCTATCGGATCCCCCACATCATGCAACTGCTCGCTCTCGGCCTGAACCACCATACGGCGCCCGTCTCGCTGCGCGAACGGGTGGCGTTTCCGTTCGAGCGGATCGAGCCGGCGCTGGCTGGCCTCAAGAGCCTGTGGACCGGCAGCGCCAAGTTGAGCGCCCCCGAGGCCGCCATCCTGTCGACGTGCAACCGCACCGAGATCTACTGTGTGACCGACGACGCCGCCGCCCGTGAGCGGGCGGTGCACTGGCTTTCCCAGTTCCACAACATTCCCGCTGGCGACCTCGCTCCCCATCTGTACGCCCTGCCCCAGTCGGACGCCGTACGTCACGCCTTCCGCGTGGCGAGCGGGCTGGACTCGATGGTGCTTGGCGAGACGCAGATTCTGGGGCAGTTGAAAGACGCCGTGCGCACGGCCGCCGAGGCCGGCGCCCTGGGCACGTATCTGAATCAGCTTTTCCAGCGCACGTTCGCGGTGGCCAAGGAAGTTCGCGGCCAGACCGAGATCGGCGCGCATTCCGTGTCGATGGCCGCCGCCGCGGTGCGCCTCGCGCAACGCATTTTTGAGAGCATCAGCACGCAAAAGGTGCTGTTCATCGGCGCGGGCGAGATGATCGACCTGTGCGCGACGCACTTCGCTGCGCAGAATCCGAAAGCGCTCTACATCGCCAACCGGACCGCCGAGCGCGGCGAGAAGCTTGCGGAGCGTCTGGGCGGCACAGCCATCCGTCTGTCGGAACTTCCGCAACGTCTGCACGAGTTCGACATCGTCGTGTCGTGCACGGCGAGCACGCTGCCGCTGATCGGCCTGGGTGCCGTCGAGCGCGCCATCAAGGCCCGCAAGCACAAGCCGATGTTCATGGTCGATCTGGCCGTGCCGCGCGACATCGAACCGGAAGTCGGCCGTCTGGCAGACGTCTTCCTGTACACCGTCGACGATCTCGGTGCCGTCGTGCGCGAGGGCAATGCGCTGCGTCAGGCCGCCGTCGCGCAGGCCGAGGCGATCATCGACACGCGTGTGCAGAATTTCATGCAATGGCTCGACGCGCGCAGCGTCGTGCCGGTCATTCGCGACATTCACGGCACTGCCGAGGCCATGCGCGTGGCCGAACTCGAGCGTGCCCAGCGCATGCTCGCGCGCGGCGACGACCCCGCCGCCGTGCTCGAAGCCCTGTCCCAGTCCCTCACCAGGAAATTCCTGCACGGGCCGACCCACGCGCTGAACACGGCGCGCGGCGATTCGCGCGAGCAAATCATTCACCTCATTCCCGAACTGTTCCGCACCTCGGGATCCGCCGACAAATAGATGAAAGCGAGCATGCAAGCCAAGCTCGACCAGTTGACACAACGTCTGGTCGAGCTTGATGGCCTATTGAGCCAGGGCGATGTGACCCGCGACCTGGACAACTACCGCAAGCTCACGCGCGAACATGCCGAGCTGGCGCCTGTCGTCGCGCAATATCAGCAGTATCGTCAGGCGCAAAACGATGTGGCCGCGGCCCAGGAAATGGCGTCCGATCCGGAAATGCGCGAGTTTGCCGAGGACGAGGCAACGAACGCGCGCGCCCGCATGGAAGACATGGAAGGCACGCTGCAACGCATGCTGCTGCCCCGCGATCCCAACGACGACCGCAACATCTATCTCGAGATTCGCGCGGGCACAGGTGGCGACGAATCGGCGCTTTTCGCAGGCGATCTGCTGCGCATGTACACGCGGTACGCGGAACGCCAGCGCTGGCAGGTCGAGATCATGTCGGCGAGCGAATCGGATCTGGGCGGTTACAAGGAGGTGATTGTCCGGCTGGTCGGCCAGGGCGCGTATTCGCGCCTGAAATTCGAATCTGGCGGCCACCGGGTGCAGCGCGTGCCCGCCACGGAAACGCAGGGGCGCATCCACACGTCCGCGTGCACCGTGGCCGTCATGCCGGAAGCGGACGACGTGGCCGACGTCGAGATCAATCCGGCCGACATTCGCATCGATACCTTCCGCGCCTCGGGCGCCGGCGGCCAGCACGTCAACAAGACGGATTCGGCCGTGCGGATCACGCACCTGCCCACGGGCATCGTCGTCGAATGTCAGGATGACCGCTCGCAGCATCGCAACAAGGACAAGGCGCTCAAGGTGCTGGCGGCGCGCATCAAGGACGCTCAACTCCGCGCCCAGCAAGCCAGGGAAGCGGCCACGCGCAAGAGCCTGATCGGCTCGGGCGACCGTTCGGAGCGTATTCGCACCTACAACTTCCCGCAGGGGCGGATGACGGACCACCGCATCAACCTCACGCTCTACAAGCTCGAATACATCATGGACGGCGATCTCGACGAGATGATCAATGCGCTCGTGACCGAGCATCAGGCGGAACTGCTCGCGTCGCTGGGCGAGGCAGCCTGATGACGCCGGGCACGCCCGAAGCCCGCCCCTCGCACCGGACGAAGACGGCCGATGGGGCAGCCGGCGCGGATGCCGCAACGGTTGCCGCGCTGCTTCGCGAGCCGGGCCTGCCGCCGATGGAGTCGCGCATTCTGCTCTCGCACGTGCTCGGCTGGACCCGCACGCAACTGATTACCCGCGACCGCGAGCCGCTCGCGCCCGAGACCGTCGCCGCTTATCGGACGCTGCATGCGCGTCGCGTCGCGGGCGAGCCCATCGCCTATCTGACCGGTACCCGCGAGTTCTTCGGCCTGACGCTCAACGTCAGCCCGTCGGTGCTCATCCCCCGCCCCGAAACCGAACTGCTCGTGGAACTGGCGCTCGCGCGGATCGAAGGACGGCGCGCCCCACGTGTGCTGGATCTGGGCACAGGCAGCGGCGCGATTGCGCTGGCCATCGCACATGGCCGCGCGGACGCGCAGGTCGTCGCCCTCGACCGTTCGGCTCACGCCCTGGCCGTCGCCCGCGACAACGCCCGCCGGCTCGGACTGGACGACCGCGTTCGCTTCCTGGAGAGCGACTGGTACTCGGCGCTGCCCGCCGATTCCTCATGGACGGCCCCGTTCGACATCATCGTTTCCAACCCGCCGTACATCGTTGCCGGCGACGAACATCTCTCGCAAGGCGATCTGCGCTTCGAGCCGGTCGACGCCCTGACGGATCACGCCGACGGTCTGGCGGCATTGCGCATCATCGTGGCCGGCGCGCCCTCGCGGCTGCTGCCGGATAGCTGGCTGCTGTGCGAGCACGGCTACCATCAGGCCGCGGATGTCCGGGCGCTTTGCGTTGCGGCCGGGTTCCAGGATGTGACGTCCGAGCGCGACCTCGCGGGAATCGAGCGCACGACCGGCGGCCGGCGGGTCTGAGCGGCGTCCGACGAACACGCCCGAAAACCGCTAAAATGCCGGATACGCCGACTTCCCGGCATCCCCACGGGCTTCCGATCATGACTACCCAGCAACGTATCCAGCAAATCGTCTCCGAACATCCCGTCGTCCTGTTCATGAAGGGCAACGCGCAATTCCCGATGTGCGGCTTCTCGGGCCGTGCAGTGCAGATTCTGAAGGCATGCGAAGTGGGCGATCTGTTCACCGTCGACGTGCTGCAAGACGACGAAATCCGCCAGGGCGTGAAGGAATTCGCCAACTGGCCGACCATCCCGCAGCTCTACATCAACGGCGAATTCATCGGCGGCTCGGACATCATGATGGAGATGTACCAGAGCGGCGAACTCAAGCAGATCATCGCCGAGCTCGCCTGATTTCGCGGCCGTTCCGGCGTTCACGCCGCGCCCGATGACGGTTTCGACGGGAGCTTCCCGAACGTCGGCACCCACGCGCCTGATCGTCGCCATTACGGGGGCGACCGGCGCGGTGTACGGCGTGCGTCTGCTCGAACGCCTGCGGGCGATGGGCGGTGTCGAGACGCATCTGATGGTGTCGGGCGCGGGCTGGCTTACGCTGCGTCACGAACTCGGGATGGAGCGCGCCACCGTGCAGGCACTGGCCGATCAGTACCATAGCGTGCGCGAGATCGGCGCCAATATCGCCAGCGGCTCGTTCGCCACGGCGGGCATGATCGTCGCGCCCTGCTCGATGAAAACGCTCGCGAGCGTCGCACACGGACTCTCGGACAACCTGATCGCCCGCGCTGCCGACGTCACGCTCAAGGAGCGCCGGCGTCTTGTCCTGATGGTGCGCGAAACGCCCTTCAATCTCGCGCATCTGCGCAATATGACCGCAGTCACGGAAATGGGTGGCATCGTCTATCCGCCGCTGCCTGCCTTTTACAATCGCCCGGAATCGCTCGACGCGATGGTCGACGACACCGTCGCCCGCGTGATCGATCTGTTCGGGATCGCGCCTCCCGCCGCGTCGAGCTGGGACGGTCTCGGCAAAGACATGGAAGCCTGAGGCGCCTTCGCGTCCGCCCGGCGCCCCTCACGCTCACCTCACGCCATCCACCCAACGTTGCAACGTATCGAGCGCGCCCTGCGTTTGCCCGGCGGCCGATTCCGGCGTTTGCACGCACAGTTCCAGCATGATTTCGTTCGGATCGAGCAAGTAGACGTGCTCGCCATCGCCATGGCTTTCGATGGCAAACGGCACCTCATGGGCCTTCAGGCGCGACTTCCAGCGCTCCAGCGCCTCGCGGTCGCATACGCGCAGCGCCACATGGTGGATCTGCGTCGCCGGTGTATCGGGATGATGTTCGGGGGCGAGGCCGTCGCAATTGAAGAACGCCAGCGCTTCACCCGGCGCGATCTGATAGCTCACCAGCAGATACGGCTTGCCCCACAGACGGCTCATGCCGGTCTGTGCGCCCGCGAGCGTGAACCCCATCACCTCGACGTAGAATCGGTGGGTGAGCGTTGCGTCGTAACTGGGGTACGCTACGTGATCGATCGCCACAGGTGACACAGGGGGGACACGTGCCGGGGATTCCTCGGCAGGGCGGGTATCTAGCACGGCCTGGTTCATCACGTTCCCCCGGATTGCGAAGTGGCGACGGCATTCGGGAAACTGCGTTTGTAGTGTAGTCCTGCAACCCGCGTGGCATCAACCGAGTGTCAGGAGAGCCGCATGGACTATAGTGAAAACGCCACACTTTGCGTGCCGGGCCGCATGCCCGCACGCGTCCCCCGAGTGGTGTGACAGGTTTGCGACCGGAGTTTGTCATGGAGACCGCCCTCTTCTCCCTTTCGCCTGTTGTCGTCTACGCCGTCGTGACGCTCGTATTCGTCATGCTGATACTTGTCGTGCCCGCCGGCGCGCGGTGGCGCAACGCCGCCTGGCCGACCGCCATGCCGCCGCTCTCGCCGCATCGTCCCGGCGACTTGCTCGGTACGCCGCGCACGCCCTACTGGCGCTCGCCAAGCGACACGCAGGACCTGCGTCGTCCGTCGTACTTCGCAACGTCTGCACGACGCGGTCGCCGTCCCGCCAGCTTTCTCGCACCCCGCGATCAAGAACGTCGCTGATCGCCGCCGGTCATCCCGGAACATCCGGCGCGCAAACAACGCTGCGCGCCGCAGCCTCCACGACCTTACGCCTTGTTACATCTGTAGTGCCGCCGTAGCACCGGCAGGCACGCTTGCCCCGTAAAATTCCACGCACGGATCGCGCGCCGGCCGCGCTTGCCTACCGCCCATGCGGGCACGACGAGCAAGCCCGGACGCTGGGATGGATGCCCGTGCGCGCGGGGAGCGACAAGTCAAAAAGGAGAACAGATGCAGCGCCATTTCTGGACCGCGACGGCGGCGATTGCGGGCCTCGCAGCCGCCATCACCTCGGGCAGCGCCTTCGCCCGCACCGACGTGTCGGTGAATATCGGCATTCCCGGCCCGGCGTTCGTGGCACCGGCACCGGTCTACGCACCGCCCCCGGTCTATGCCGCGCCAGCGCCCATGGTCATCGCACCGCCGCCTGTCGTGTACGGCCCGCCGCCGCGTTACTGGCGGGGTCCGCCGCCGCGCCACTGGCATCACGATCGCGGCTGGGACCGCCGAGGCTGGGATCGTCGCGACGGACATTACCACCGGTAAGCGCTCGCACACTCGCGGCAAAAGCCCCGCAAGGTCAAACGCCCTGCGGGGTTTTTTTCGTCCCTTTCCTTTCGTTTCATTACCCATGCGATGGACGCATGAAACCTCGACGATTTATCGCGGTTTTATGCGCCCTTATACATGGCTTCCCAAATTGCGCCCGATGCATGCGGTTAAAACGGCGAATACCTTGGCATTCTCATACTTCGGTATAAAAGCCATTTCATCGGAAGCCATAACCTCCGGCATCAATAACGATAGCAGCAACGGTGTCCGTAATAGCCTCCGTAGTAAGGCCGTTCGGGAACGATGACACAACCGGCGAGAGTAACGGCAAGCAACGCGGCGACGATTAACTTCATGATCTGACTCCACAGGGACGAACGCGAATCCGTTCGCCTTCTTTATATCGTCGCGCCTGCGGCAAGCCCATCACGCGTCTGTAAGCCGTGTAAGCGAAGGTTGCCAAAAGGGCAATGTGTCGCACTTTGTTACGTAACATGGCCGGCTTGGGGCCGTAACATCGATCGCCTCCGTTCGAACGTGATCGCTAGAAACCAGTCTTCATGCGGGTTTCCATCCCTCTCATCCGCTGGCATGCCGTTTGCATAGCCTCTGGCGTCGCCCTTTCAATTGCCCCGAAGAGTGCGACTTTGACTCAAACCCTCCTCCCGTTGCAGACACGGGAGGAGGCTCTTTTTCATCCTCTCTCCGATCCGTGTCGACACTGAATTCCGACTCGCGATTGCGACACTTTTCTGCACCGAGAACGTGCACGAAATTTCGTATTCTTATTCCATCTGAGCGTTTGAAATGTATCGACGCTATAACAGCGTCGACTTCCCATGCGTTTCATTTATCTTTAAAGCCTTATTGGATGCGGCTTTCGAAGCGATTTCGTTCGTTATCGACATAAACCAGTGCGGGTAGGCACCGATCTCAAGTTGCCTGTTTCGCTGTCGTAATCGCGTCTATAGAGGACTGCGTACTCAATTGCAAGGAACGCAGCATCCCTGTCGTGACGGCCGCACGACACGTGCCGGGGCAAACGTATCAAGGGGAAAAGTCATGGAAATCGCCACGCCTGAATTCCAGATGGAACAGCAGGAACTGCAGGCGGTCACCGCCGCACTCAATCGCGTGCAGGCCGTCATCGAGTTCGACATGCACGGGCGTGTGCTTCACGCCAACGAGAACTTCCTGCAAACGCTGGGCTACCGGCTCGATGAAATCCAGGGGCAGCACCATCGCATATTTTGCGATCCGGATTACGTCGCATCCGCTGCCTATCGCGAGTTCTGGGCCAAGCTCGGACGCGGCGACTTCGACACCGGGGAGTACAAGCGCCTCGGCAAAGGCGGGCGCGAGGTGTGGATCCGCGCATCGTACAACCCGGTGTTCGACGCCAACGGCGTGCCCTACAAGGTCATCAAGTTCGCCACCGACGTCACGACGGATCGCACGCGTCAGGCCGAGTTCGAAGGCAAGGTCCGCGCGATGGATCTCGCGCAGGCCGTCATCGAATTCCACCTCGACGGCACCGTGATTACGGCCAACGACAATTTCCTGAAAACGCTCGGCTATTCGCTCGACGAAGTGCGCGGCAAACATCACCGCATGTTCTGCGAGCCGGATTATGCGATGTCCACCGCCTATCGCGAGTTCTGGGCCAAGCTCAATCGCGGCGAATTCGATGCGGGCCGCTACAAGCGACTTGGCGCCGGGGCGCGCGAAGTCTGGATTCAGGCAACATACAACCCGATTCTCGATGCGAATGGCCGCCCGTACAAAGTCGTCAAGTTCGCCACGGACATCACGCAGCAAGTCGAACTCGAAGCCAGCGTGAAACGCCGCGCGGAGGAGGACCAGCGCAAGGTGGCGCTGCTGCTCGACACCGTGAACCGCGCTGCGGCCGGTGATTTGACCGGCGACATTGCCGTCGCGGGCAACGATCCCATCGATCAACTGGCGGGCGGCATTCGTCACATGATGGACGACCTGCGCAGCGTAATCGGCAAGGTGGTCAACTCGGCAGGCGAGTTTTCGGGTGCGTCGCGCGACATTGCCGATCGCGCCAATACCGTGGCGACAGGCGCTCAGGCGCTGGGGGCCACGGTGGAAGAAATGAACGCCTCCATCGAAGAATTGACGGCATCCATCAACTCGATTGCCGACAACACCAAGGGCGCCGACCAGCTTGCCAAGTCGACGCAACAGGAAGCCGAAACCGGCTCGCGCGCCATCTCCCGTTCCATCGAGGCGATGGAACTCATCAACAAGTCGTCGGAAGACATCAGCGAGATCGTGAAGGTGATCGGCGAGATCGCCGGACAGACCAACCTCCTCGCCTTCAACGCCGCCATCGAGGCAGCGCGTGCGGGCGAGCACGGCCTGGGCTTCTCGGTCGTGGCCGACGAAGTGCGCAAGCTCGCGGAGCGTTCGTCGCAGGCGACCAAGGAAATCTCGAAGCTCATCAACGAGTCGACCAGGCGGGTGGCGCAGGGCAGCGATGTGTCGCGTCAGGCAGGCGAGGCGTTCGAGAAGATCGTGAACGGCGTGTCGCGTACCACGCAGGCGATCTCCGAGATCTCATGTGCGGCCGAGGAGCAACTCGTCGCGGCGCGCGAAGTGAGCCTCGCGATCCAGCATGTGGCCGAAGAGACCGAGAAGTCCGCCGGGGCGTGCGAGACCATTGCCCAGGCGACGACGGGCCTGAACCAGGGCGCGCAGGAACTGGATCGCACCGTGTCGCGCTTCAAGGTGTGACGCCTGCACGGCATCACCCGGCACCATCGAGTATTACCCGGCGAGCACCGAGGGCGCACCCCGACCACGCTCGCCGGCATCAACGTCCGCCGTCCGCCAAGAGGGCCCGATATGGAAATCGAAGCCGAAGCCGACGCCGTCACGCAGCAAGCACTTCTGCGCGCTGTACATCGGCATACCGGCATCTCGATGAACGAGAAGAAGTGGACGATGTTGCAGGGCCGCCTGCGCCCACGCCTGCGTACGCTGTCGTTGCGCTGCTATCGCGATTACCTCGCGCTGCTCGAAAACACGCCCGACGAAATTCGCAACTTCGTGAATCTCGTCACGACAAACGAAACCACGTTCTTTCGTACCCCGCGCGTATGGGACTACTTCGCGCAACACTATCTGCCGCGTTGGCAGTCGGCGAATCCGGGGCGAACGTTCCGCATGTGGTCGGCCGCCGCCTCCTCCGGCGAGGAGCCCTACTCCGCGGCGATGATCTGCGAGGAATTCCGCGCACGGCATCCCGGCTTCCAGTATCAGATTCATGCCACCGACATTTCGAGTCAGGTGCTGGCCCTCGCGGTGGCCGGGAACTTCGGCGGACGCAGCATCGACGGGCTCAGGCAGCAGCGCCCGGCCATGCTCGCGAAGTATTTCCGTCCCGCTGCGGGCGGCTTCACTGTCGTGCCCGGGTTGCGAGCGCACATCACGTTTGCCGAGCACAACCTGTATCAGCGACTGGCATGTCGCGAGGCGTTCGATCTTGTCATGTTGCGCAACGTGTTGATCTATTTCGAGACGACGGATCAGGAACGAGTGCTGGAGCACGTACGTCGTACGCTTACCCCCGAGGGCGTGCTGATCGTCGGCGAATCGGAGTCGCTCTCGCGGCTCTCAACCGGCTATCGGTTCGAGCAACCGCTCATTTACCGTAATCAGGGGGCATCGAATGGGGCAGTCGCATGACATTCAGGTGTTGATGGGCGAAGTGCGCATCGGGCGGGGCGAAGATGTCCTGCGCGCCACGCTCGGCTCCTGTGTCGGCATCGGTCTGATGTGGCGCGAGCGGGGCCTGTACGGGCTGGCCCACTGCCTGCTGCCCGAAGCGCCGCAGCCTACGCTCGCCATCGGTGCGAAGTACGTCACGCAGGCGGTGCCGTCGTTGCTCGCGCTGATGAAGGCGGACGGCGCGCGGCGCAACGAGATCGAGGCCGTGATTGCAGGCGGGGGCAACATGATGCCCCATCAGCCACCGGCCCGGCATGGACTGATCGGCGTGGCCAACGCCAGGATGGCGCAGGCGCTGATCGCGCAGACGGGCATACCGATCGTGCACGTCGAAGTCGGCGGCGACGTCGGCCGTCAGCTCATGATCGAGTGCGCGCATCATGCGTTCGCGGTGCGCACTATCGGCTCGAACGGGGGGGCCGCGATGCCGCGTCGCCCCGCTCTCAGACTCGTGGGACGGGAATCATGAATGCAAGGACGCCCATGGCGGCGCAAGCAGACGAACCGTTGAGTGCATCCGCCGCATCGGCAGCACAGGCACCTGCCGCCGCCTCGCCGGCGCCGCGCTCGGCCCACGCCGACGACATCGAGGTCTTCGGCTCCTTTCATCTCGGCGACGTCGAGTTTGCACTCCCCATCGCGGCGTTGCAGGAAGTGGTGAACTACCCGGAACGCGTCACGCCGGTGCCGCTCTCGCCCGGCTTTCTCCTCGGGTTATTCAACCTGCGCGGTACGCTCATCCCCATCGTCGATCTCAAGCCGTTGCTGGCGATCGCCGGGAGCGCGTCCGGCAAGCTCGCGCCGGTGGCGCAGAAGATCGCCATCGTGGATGTCGACGGCGTGCGCGTCGGGTTGTTGTTCGACAGCACGAGCGAGATCCTGCGCGTGCGGGCGTCGCAACGTACCGGGTTCGAATACGATCCATCGTATGCGCTGCCGCAGGTGGTGTCGGGGGCGATCAAACTCGATGGCGGCGACCGTATCCTTCAGATCCTGGCGCCGGCCGCGCTCGTGCATATCGAAAACATGCCGCAGTTGCTCGCGCGTCAGGCGCTCACGGCACCGCAGCACCGCCAGCAGCGTCAACGCCTGCAATGTGTGTCGTTCACCGTCGAGCATTCGCGTCTGGCGCTGCCGATGGGGGCAATTCGCGAAATCATCCGCATTCCCGACTTGCAGAATTCCGCCCTTGCGAGCGTGTTCTGCGTGGGGATGTTGAACCTGCGCGGCACGGTCGTGCCGGTGATCGACTTCGCGCACTTCCTCGGGTTGCAGGCGAATCGTCCGGATCCGGAGGTGGTAGGCACGGCATCCGATCCGAGGCGCATCCTGATCGTCAAACAGGAAGACGTGCACTTCGGCCTGCTGGTCGATGCGGTGGACAGCATCGTGACGTACTACGCGGACGAGCTGCTGGCGATGCCGTCGTTCAGTGCGTCGCATGCGCAGCTGTTCTCGGGATGCATCGCCCGCGAGCCGGCGCACGACATCGTACTGCTCAATGCCGATGCGCTTTTCACCCACGCGCAGGTGGTCGAACTCACACGGGGACATCGCGAACTGTATCGCGAGACGGATCCCGCGCAGCGCGCCCATGCCGGCGACGCAACGTCGCACAGCTTGGGAGCGAAGTCCTCGCGTGGCACGCGTCACGCTTACGTGTCGTTCCGTCTGCAACATACGCTTGCGGTGCGTCTCGACCAATTGCGCGAGATCATCCACGATTCGCCGGACGTGATCCCCGCGCCGGGCGCACCGTCTTTCGTACGTGGCATGCTGAATCTCAGACGCGAGTTGGTGACCATCGTCGATTTGCGCGCGCTGTACGGCATGCCGCCGCAGGACGACGCTCAGGCGCGCAAGATTCTGGTCATCGAGCATGGCCGGGACAAATTCGGGTTATTGGTCGATGCCATCGAGAACATTGTGACGCTCGACGATACGGACAAGCTGCCTGTGCCCGCGATGCTGCTGGGACGCGCAACGCACGAGTTGCGCAACGACATGCGCGAGGCGGTCGAACTGCCGGCCTCGGACGGCGCGGCGCGCACGGCGATGCTGCTCGATTTGCCACCGCTCAAGATGCGGCTGGAGACGGCGCTGGCGCAATGAACGAAAGGAAGTGAGGCGAGCGTTCAGGAAGTGCCGGCGGTTCGCGAGCGCCGGCCGCAGGACCCTGCGGCGTGTCGGGGGGCACGCCGCAGGGGTAGTACCGGTGCGTTATCTCGCCGGGAGAATCAGATCACTTCGTGCCGATGAATATCGTGCGTGATGAAACCGCGCGCATCGCTCGGCATCGCGAGCCACTCGGGATTTGCCAGTGTGCGGCGCACGTCGTCGAGACCGCTCGCCCAGTGATCGAGCATCGTCGACAGGCCGAACTGGTAGTCCTTGTAGTGGCCCTCGTATTCCTTGTTGCGATAAATCAACTGGATCACGTTGTAGCGCTTGCTGCACGCGATTTCTTCGGCCGCATGGCACCACGGATCCCGGGCCCGCACATCCGCGGGCACACGATCGAGTATCTCCCGCAACACGCGACGATAATGCTGTGCGCGTTGAAGGTTGTCCGTAACCAACCGCGTGCGGCTCGAGAACTGAATGTCTTTCTGCCGGCCCGCGACATCGTTCAGGTTGTCCGGCAACGGTCCGCGCGCACTCCACAAGTCGACCTGAAACGCCAGCGTGTCGCGGCGCGGCGACGTGCCCAGCACCTCCGAGAGCGGCGTATTCGACACCAGACCGCCATCCCAGAAATACTGGCCGTCGATCTCCACCGCAGGGAACCCTGGCGGCAACGCGCCCGACGCCATGAAGTGCTCCGCGCGCAACATTTCACGCGTATTGTCGAAGTACACGAAGTTGCCCGTGTGCACGTTGACGGCGCCGACCGACACGCGAATCTCACGCGCGTTGATCCGGTCGAAATCGACGAACCGCTCCAGCGTGCCGCGTAGCGCCGACGTATCGTAGTAACTCGCATGCGCCGGGTCCCCCATGGCCGTGGGCAACGGTTGCGGCCAGCGCGGCGTGAAGAAGCCCTTCTGCCCCTCCATCAACGCCCGCCATGCCTGCCACGCGCTGTAGGCGACACGCCCCGACTCGGGGCCGTTGAGAATCGCCGCTTCGAGCGGCGCCGGCAGCGGTGGAAAAACGCCCGGCTCGCAGATCGTCCGCCAGAACGCTTCGAGCTGCGCCACCCGGCGCTCGGGCGCATTGCCGGCGATGACCGCCGTGTTGAGCGCCCCAATGGAAATGCCCGCAATCCAGTTCGGCGCAATACCCGATTCGTACAGCCCGGCGTATACGCCCGCCTGATAAGCCCCGAGCGCCCCACCGCCCTGCAAGACGAGCGCAACCGTCTCGTAGGGCGGCAGCTCGATGGCGCGTTTGGGGACGTTGGGCGGGTTGGCCGTCATGACCGTTCTCCTGAAGCTGACTGCTAACTGAAAGCGCGAAAACCGCCCCGGCGCGGGCGCGATCCACATCCGGCTCATTCGATGCACCCGATGCGCCCGATGCACCCGATGCACCCGATGCACCCGATGCGTCCAATGCGTCCGGTACGACAGTGGCCGGGGGCGGTGAGCGGCGCGTTACCGTCCGCGACGGCCGCGTCACTGCATGAACCAGCCGTGGCTCACCACGAACGACTGCCCGGTGAAGGCCGCGCTCGGGAAAGTGGCGAGAAACAGCGCCGTTTGCGCCACGTCTTCCACGGTCGTGAACACGCCATCGACCGTGCCGCCGAGCATCACCTTCTTGACGACCTCGTCTTCCGGGATGCCCAATTCCTTCGCCTGTTCGGGGATCTGCTTGTCGACGAGCGGCGTGCGCACGAAGCCCGGGCAAATGACGTGCGAGCGTACATTGTGCTTCGCGCCCTCCTTCGCCAGCACCCGCGCCAGCCCCAGCAGCGCATGTTTGGCCGCGACATAGGCCGACTTCAGTGGCGACGCCTCATGCGAATGCACCGACCCCATGTAGATGACGATGCCGCCACGGTCGTCCTTGTACATGTGCTTGAGCGCCGCCTTGGTCGTGAGGAACGCGCCGTCCACGTGAATCGCCTGCATCTTCTTCCAGTCGGAGAACGCGTAATTCTCGATGGGGTTGACGATCTGGATGCCCGCGTTCGAAATCAGAATGTCGATGGAACCGAACGTATCCGCCACCTTGTCGATGCCGCTGTTGACCGCGTCCTCGCTGGTGACGTCCATCGCCACACCGATGGCCTTGCCACCCGCCGCCCGGATTTCTTCCGCAACGGCGTCCGCGCCCTGCTGATTCAGATCGGCAATCGCAATGGCCGCACCGGCACGTGCCAGCGTCAGCGCTATCTCCTTGCCGATCCCGCTCGCGGCACCCGTCACCACGGCGACTTTTCCATTCAACTGATTCACTGACTGGCTCATTTGCACACTCCTGATTCGTCAAGATGGCGAGACATGCGACGCGCATGGACTTGCGCATGGCTTGCCGGACACTGGCTGAGGCCGCCGGGCGAACTGCCTGGGTCCGCCCCTGCCGCCGCACAAACAGAAAAGGCGCCTTGCGGCGCCTTTTCCTGCATTACCGCGCGATCGGCTTGTAGCGGATTCGCTTCGGTTTTGCTGCCTCCTCGCCGAGGCGTTTCTTCTTGTCGGCCTCGTACTCCTGATAGTTGCCCGGGAAGAACTCGACGTGCGAGTCACCTTCGAAGGCCAGAATGTGCGTGGCGATACGATCGAGGAACCAGCGATCGTGCGAGATGACCATCACACAACCGGCGAACTCGAGCAGCGCGTCCTCGAGTGCACGCAGCGTTTCGACGTCCAGATCGTTCGACGGTTCGTCGAGCAGCAACACGTTGCCGCCGGAGATCAGCGTCTTGGCCATGTGCAGACGGCCGCGCTCACCGCCGGAGAGCGATCCGACCTGCTTTTGCTGGTCCGAGCCCTTGAAGTTGAAGCGGCCGATATAGGCGCGCGACGGCGTTTCGTACTTGCCCACGGTCAGCACATCGGCCCCGCCCGAGATCTCTTCGAACACCGTCTTGGTGCCGTCGAGCGCGTCGCGGCTCTGATCGACGTAGGCCATCTTGACCGTCGGCCCGACCTTGATCTCGCCGCTGTCCGGCTGCTCGCGTCCGGTAAGCATCTTGAAAAAAGTCGACTTACCCGCCCCGTTCGGGCCGATGATGCCGACGATGGCCCCCGGGGGCACCGTGAAGCTCAGGTCGTCGATCAGCAGACGGTCGCCGAAGGCCTTCGACACGTTCTTGAACTCGATGACCTCGTTACCCAGACGCTCACCCACCGGGATGAAGATTTCCTGGGTTTCGTTGCGCTTCTGGTATTCCTGGCTGTTCAGCTCGTCGAAACGGGCAAGGCGCGCCTTCGACTTGGCCTGGCGGCCCTTGGGGTTCTGGCGTACCCACTCCAGTTCCTTCTTGAGCGCCTTCTGGCGGGCAGACTCGCTCGCCTCTTCCTGCTTCAGACGCTGCTCCTTCTGGTCCAGCCACGAACTGTAGTTGCCCTTCCAGGGAATGCCATGGCCGCGGTCGAGTTCGAGAATCCACTCGGCGGCGTTATCGAGGAAGTAGCGATCGTGGGTGACGGCCACGACGGTGCCCGGGAAACGCGTGAGGAACTGTTCGAGCCAGTCGACGGATTCGGCGTCGAGGTGGTTGGTCGGTTCGTCGAGCAGGAGCATGTCCGGCTTGGAGAGCAGCAAACGGGCCAGCGCCACGCGACGCTTCTCGCCGCCCGAGAGTACGCCGATCCTGGCGTCCCACGCGGGCAGACGCAGCGCGTCGGCGGCGACTTCCAGCGTTTGTTCGATGTTGTTGCCGTCGCTCGCGGCGAGAATGGCTTCGTACTTGGCCTGTTCGGCGGCCAGCGCGTCGAAGTCGGCGTCCGGCTCGGCGTAAGCTGCATAGATTTCGTCGAGCTTCGCACGGGCTTCCATGATCTCGCCCATGCCGCCTTCGACGGCTTCGCGCACGGTCTGCTCGGGATCGAGTTGCGGCTCCTGCGGCAGATAACCGATATTCAGGTTCGCCATCGGGATCGCTTCGCCCTCGATCTCCTTGTCGACGCCCGCCATGATCTTGAGCAACGTCGATTTGCCCGAACCGTTCAGACCCAGCACGCCGATCTTGGCGCCCGGGAAGAACGACAGGGAGATGTCCTTGAGGATGTGGCGCTTGGGCGGCACGATCTTGCCCACGCGGTTCATGCTGAATACGTACTGTGCCATTCGGCTTTCCTGATCCTGAAACGGTTATGACGGCTCACGCGCGAGCCAGATAGCGGCAAGTTTATCAAAGCCCCGCACGCACGGCATCGGGCACGTCGATGACGAGGTCCGCCCCCGCGTACGCACAACACGGCAATAGCCAACCTTCGCGCTTCTCGTCGCGCGACAGCCCGGGCCACTCGATCCGATACGTCACCGCGGCGCCCGTGCCCCCTGTGTTGCCCGTGCTGCCTGCGTTCGCCCGGCACAGACAGGCACGGCACGTTCCGTTGCGGCACAGACTCGGCAGCTTGATGCCCGCCGCCTGCGCGGCGAGCAGGATCGGCATGTCGGCCGGTGCGTCGAACTGCCAGCCGGCGGGCATCAACGTCACGCGGTGCGGCTTGCGCTCGGGGCGATCGCCGCCGCCATCGCGGCCTTCGACGGCGGGTGTTGTCTGGGGAGCGGCTGAAATGGAACTGTCCAAGGAAAAAGGCCCTAAAGACGAGGGGGCTGCGGTGATCGAAGCGCTATGCGGCGCGTGCGGCGCCAACGCGCTACCATAACCCACTTTCGAGTCCCGAAACCCATGTCCGACGCTGCCAACGACGCCCCCGCCAACACTATCGACGCCAAGCCCCATTCGACCGGCCGCCTGATCGATACGGCAGGGCTCGAAGCTGAGTTGCACAAGTTTGCCGATGCCCGCGACTGGCATCAGTACCACACGCCCAAGAACCTCGCGATGGCGCTGTCGGTCGAAGTGGCGGAGCTCGTCGAGATTTTCCAGTGGCACACGCCGGCGCAGGCCAACGCGGTCATGCGGTCGGACGAAGCGCGTCACGTCGAACAGGAACTGGCCGACATCGCGATGTATCTCGTGCGCCTGTCAATGGTGCTTGGTGTCGATCTCAATCGTGCGGTCGCCGAAAAACTTGTCATGAACGCGCAAAAGTATCCCGCGCCGCAGGCGTGACCGGGCGAAGCGCCGTCCCACACCCCGAATTCCCATCAGACAACGCTATGTCTCCATCTTCTCAAGCTTCGCAGGCCCCCACGACGCCCTCCGGCGCGGGGCACACGCACGGCAAGCCGTCGAAGCGCACGCTACCCGCACGTCCGCGCTGGCTGATGCTGGCGATCATCGCGTTGCTGCATGCCTATATCGGCTGGCGTCTGCTCACACCGCTGCCGGTCGCCGTGGGCTGGAAAGTGCTCGGCGGCCTGTGGCTCGCCGCCTCGACCGTGCTGATCCCGCTGGGATTGATGAGCCGCGCGATTCAGAAGGAACCGCTCGCGACATTGCTGACATGGGCCGGCATGACTGCCATCGGTGTGTTCTCGTCGCTTTTCGTTCTGACGCTGCTGCGCGACATCGTGCTCGGCGTGGCGATGGCCTTCTCCGCCCTCGACGCGCAGCTCGTCGCGCGCTCGGCGGTGATCGTGCTGATCCTCACGGCGGCGTCGACGATACTCGGCTTCTACAACGCGCGGCGCCTCGCGCGCGTGGTCGAGATCGACGTTCCCATCGCGGACCTGCCACCGGCGCTCTCAGGCTTCACCATCGTGCAGTTGAGCGACATTCACGTCAGTTCGACGATTCGACGCCGCTACATCGAAGCCATCGTCGAAGCATCGAATGCGCTCAAGCCCGACCTCGTCGCCATCACGGGCGATCTGGTCGACGGCGGCGTGCCGGCGTTGCGCGACCATATCGCACCGCTCGGACAGCTCGCTTCGCGCCACGGTACGTACGTCTGCACCGGCAATCACGAGTATTACTCGGGCGCGCCGGCCTGGGTGGCGGAGTTGCGGCGCATCGGCCTCACCGTGCTCGAAAACGAGCATGTGGTGCTCGACCATGAAGGCGCGTCGCTCACGGTGGCGGGGGTGACGGATTTCACCGCGCATCATTTCGATCCGGAAAAGCGCAGCGACCCGCTGGCGGCGGTCGCGGGCGCCCCGCAGGGTGTGCCGCGCGTGCTGCTCGCCCACCAACCGCGCAGCGCGCCGGCAGCCCAGGCGGCCGGATTCGATCTGCAACTCTCCGGACACACGCACGGCGGACAATTCTGGCCATGGATGTATTTCGTGCCGCTGCAACAGCCGTTCGTGCACGGGTTGCACCGGCTCGGCCGGCTCGCTATCTACGTCAGCCGGGGTACCGGCTACTGGGGGCCGCCGAAGCGGTTCGGCGCGCCATCGGAAATCACTCGTATCCGGCTGGTGCCGGGCAAGGCCTGACCCCATGAAGTCTCTTACGACCGGCACACCGCTGGAAACCGTGTCCGTGCGTTTGCGCGGCAAGATTCAGGGCGTGGGCTACCGTCAGGCGGCCGTTCGCGAAGGGCACCTGATCGGCGTGCGCGGCTGGGTGCAGGCGTTGCCTGAGGGCGACATCCTGGCCATGGTGCAAGGCACACCCGATCAGGTCGACAAAATGCTCGAATGGATGCGCCATGGCCCGCCGGGTGCGCGTGTCACGGAATTCGAGAGCGAAGTGGAGTACACGGGACGCCGTTTCGACCGTTTCGAACAACTTTGAACCCAGCGCCGGAGCCCTCGGACATGACAACGCCCATGCCCAGCACACGTCGTGCCATCGAGGACGATGCGCCGCGCATCGTCGCCCTGCTCGCGCAACTGGGCTACGAAACACCGCTCGACATCGTTCGCCGCAATATCGCGCTATCGGCGCTGGAGGGCGACGACGCCGCCTTCGTCGCCATCGACGAGAATGCTGAAATCGTGGGATGTATCGGATTGCACGCGCTTACCATGTTCCATCTGGCAGGGCGGCTGGGGCGCATCACTGCGCTGGTGGTGGAGGAAAGTGTACGGGGCTCGGGCGTCGGGCACGCGCTGATGGCGGCCGCTCACGCGTGGTTCAACGAGCGGGGATGCGAGAAACTGGAAGTGACGAGCGGCGACCACCGGGTCGCCGCGCATCGCTTCTATGCGCGCCATGGCTATGCCCGCGATGGGCAGCGCCTGACGCGCAAAAGCCAGACTTTGCCGCTGACTTAATTCTTGTGACGGTAGTTGATGCGGCCCTTGCTCAGGTCGTAGGGCGACATCTCCAGCGTCACGCGGTCACCCGCCAGTATGCGGATGCGGTTCTTCTGCATGCGGCCGCTCGCATATGCCACCACTTCCACGCCGTTTTCGAGCGTGACGCGAAAGCGATTGTCCGGCAGCACATCCGAGACGTGTCCGCTGAATTCGATCAGTTCTTCCTTGGCCAATATCGTGTCCTCTTGAAGGTGCCGCTCGCGAGGGGCGCAGCACCGGTGTTACTGTAAGTTCGTTCGCCAATACCGTCCCCGCACCCTGAATGTGGCGGGGGTGCACATCGAACGCCAAAAGGAGCCTACCCGGTGGACCGGCCCAGAAGGCATGCGGCGCACCGAAAAGCGGCGATGGTTCGAAGGAGCAAGGCACATTGCGGCAGTGCCGCAACGACGAGCAGTGCGTGTCGGGAGGGCGAAGACCCGATGGGTCCGCGTCATCGGCACAGCGCGTGATCCGGCTCGCAGGACAGAGCTGTCAGCGGCGCCGATAAAGCATTTCGCGATCGTCAGGCGATGATCGGCGAATTTTCGCCGATCCCGCTAGGATACGCCTTTCTCTGTCGCCCGTGTGGAAAAAATGCCTCGCGCACGCCCATTTGAGCGCTTTTGTCACCCGTTTGTGGCGCAATGCATCAATGAACGCCATTCGGCCGCGTTTGCCGGGCGCGCACGCCGTGTGAACTTGGATGTGACGCGCGGCGCGCACTCATCTATGCTGTAAGTACCCGTAGCCCGCAGGAGGAATGACCATGAAAACAGTCGCTCAGATCCTGAAGTCCAAACCGGTCGACACGGTGTACAAGGTACGCCCGACCGATTCGGTACTCGATGCCCTGACCCTGATGGCCGAAGCGCGGATTGGCGCGGTACTGGTCAGCGAAGACGACCGCGCCATCGTCGGCATCTTCACGGAGCGGGATTACGCGCGCAAGGTCGCGCTGATGGGCCGGACTTCGGTCGACACGCCGGTGCGCGATGTCATGACCTCCGCCGTGCGCTACGTCAGCCCCGAGCAGACCAATGAAGAATGCATGTCGCTCATGACTCAGCATCGCATTCGTCACCTGCCCGTCATGAAAGATGGAGAACTGGTCGGCCTGCTGTCCATCGGCGATCTGGTCAAGGCCATCATCACGGAACAGCAGTTCACCATCGATCAGCTTGAGAACTACATCATGGGCGGCAGCGCGGCGCTGGTCGGCACGTCGCCGTCCCGGCCCAGTTGAGTCGTCAATCGCCTCGACGGCGTAATCAGGGACGCGGCGCCTCATTCGAAGCGCCGTTTCTTTTTTCGCTACACGGTTCGCCCGAGATACGCCCACGGTTGCAAAACCGCAGCGCCGACGGAAAGAGAAAGAAGAGGATTTCCGTCCAACGAGGGCCTGCCTCAGAAATCTTCCGCATCGACGTCGTAGTTCGACGGTTCCCAGCGAATCGCCAGCAACGCGAGCAGGCCGATGGCGGGGGCGGCGGCGATCACCCAGAACACCTTCGTCGAGAGCGCTGCGGCCAGCACCGGGAACAGGAACAGCGAGACGGTCGAGCTCGCCCGCATGAGCGTCTGGTTGAAGCCCACGCCCACACCGCGCAGCGACGTGGGGTAGCTCAACGATGCGAACGTCATCGAGTGTGCCCCCGGGCCGAAGCCCTGACCGAGCAGGAACAACGCGAGGAAGCCGAGTGCCCAGGCGACCTGCGTCGCGCCGTCGGGCTTGCCTACGAGTGCCAGGCCGACGAGCGCCGCGAGCTGGAACGCGTAACCGGTCACCGTCAACTTCCATGCACCGACCTTCGGCACAAGACGTACCCCCAGCAAGCCCCCCGTGAAGGCGAACAGCAAATTCAGCGCCAGGGACATCAGAATCGTGGTGAGGATCGACTGTGCAAGGAAGCTGGCAATGATCACCGGTAGACCGAACGCCACTGCGTTATAGGCAAACGACGAAGCGACGGCGATCACGGTGGCGAGCGTGGTGCGGCGCAGATACACGCCCTTGAGCAGCTTGCCGTAATTGCTCCATGCCGCCGGACGCTTGGGCGCGGCGCGCTCGGCGTCGCCGGCCACCACGGCATCGATGCCATACGAACGCTTGAGAATCCTGGCCGCCGCGTCGAGATCGCCCTGATTGGCGGCCCACACCGGCGATTCGCTCATGTAACGGCTGCGAACGGCAATGATGGCCAGCGCAGGAATTGCGCCGAAGCCGAGAATGATGCGCCATAGCAGCGCGCTATGCGACGCGGGCAGTACCGAGTAGCACAGCAGCACCAGCAAATAAGACCCACATATGGCGGCGTACCAGGTCGGACACCACATGGCGACCCGCGCCGCCTTGTTGCCGCGCCCCTTGAGCTTGGAAAACTCCGCGAGAAACGCCATGGCGACGGGCAAATCGATGCCGACGCCCAGCCCCATCACGAAACGCGCCCCGGCGAGCACGTACTCGTTCGGTGCCAGCGCACAGGCGATGGCGGCAATCACGAAGCACAGCATGTCGGCCATGAACACCCGATATCGGCCGATGCGATCGGTGAAATAGCCGCCGAGGAATGCCCCCACGATCGCCCCGAACGTGATGGCCGAGGCCACCATGCCGGTGCCTGCGGGCGTAAGCTGGAATTCGCGGGACACGTCTTTGAGGCCAAAGGCGAGCGCGCCGAGATCATAGGCGTCGAGGAACACGCCGCCCAGGGCGATGGCCACGATCCAGCGGGCATTCGACACGCGCGCGCCGCCCTCGTTGACGAGCCGGGCGACATCGGCGGCGGAGCGGATGACGGCGGGACCGCTGCGCGCGGCAGCCGGGGCCGTGGCGCTCGGGAGCGCCGATGCGGCAGTAGAGAGGGAGACGTCGACTGACATGAGACTGAACGAGGAAAAAACAGGTACCAAAGGCCGCGATGTTACCGCTTGGTACTGCCAGCGCCCAAGTGCTTTGTGGTTATATGCTTAGACGATTCCACCGCCCCACACCACATTGATGTCGTTTAGCGCCAAAAATCTTCGCCAAAATCCCAAATTTCGAGAGAATCCCACTCACGAGTTAAGCAATCGCAGAGCATGACCCCACGTCTCGCCGGACGGGAATATGATCGAGGAATCCTTCAATTCGAAGGGTACCGGCGCGAAAACCCGCGTCATACGGGAGATCGCGCGGGAATCGCATCGTGACAGACGTCTTTACAGACGCTTACCTTTTCTTACAGCAAAAAGGTCTGCGGAACCCTACATTCCGCATCGTGGTCGCAACAGATGTGCCACATGGTGTACCAACCGGCGGGCGATGGCGACCGGGGCACACCGCGAAGAACTCACACCTCACGCTCACGAGGACGAAACAAAATGAAGATCAAAGCACTTACGGGAATCAGCGCGGCAATGGCCGCGGTCATGCTGGCCGGTTGCGTGGCTCCGGGCCAGCAATACGGCGGCTACCAACAGCCGGGTTACCAACAGGGCTACCAGCAAGGTTATCAACAGCCGGGCTATCAACAAGGGTATCAGCAGGGTTATCAGCAACCGCAGCAGCAAGGCGCCCTTTACGGCACCGTGCAGTCCATCGAACAACTGAACGGTCCGAACAACAGTCCGAACATTCTTGGCACGGTGCTCGGTGCGGCTGCGGGCGGTCTGCTGGGCAACACCATGGGCGGCGGACGCGGACGCACGGCGACCACCATCGCCGGTGCGGCCATCGGCGGTATCGCCGGCAACCGTATCGAGAACAGCATGGGCGAGCCGAACGTGCTCTACCGCATCACCGTGCGTCTGGACGACGGCCGTGTCGCCACGGTCACGCAAGCGCCGCCGCTGCGCGTGCAGCAAGGCCAGCGTGCCGCCATCGCCAACGACGTCGTGTATCCTTACTGAGCAGGACAGCAACACTGTCCGCCTGAAAACGAAGCGCCCGCCGGCACACTCGCCGGCGGGCGTTTTCGTTTCCGGCGCCGGAAACGATTCAGGGTTGACGGGGGACGCCCGGGGGACGGCGGCAGACCATAATTGATGCCGCGACGTGCGTCACACGCAAAGCGAAATTGACCTGCTAAGAACGTGTTTGCGATCTTCTGGTCATCCCTGATAATTCGAGGATGACGAGAAAGAAATACGCGAGTGACATAAGCCGAGAGAAGTTCTCGGAGATCGAGCCGCTGTTGCGCAGCGTGCGCCGGCGCACGAAGCCCACGACGGTGGACTTGTACGAGGTGTTTTGCGCGGTGCTGTATCTGTTGCGTACAGGTTGCCAATGGCGCTTCTTGCCCAGCGAGTTTCCCAAGTGGCAAACCGTCTACGCGTATTTCAGCAAATGGAGTCAGCCTGACCAGCACGGCGTGAGCGTGCTGGAGCAGGCACTCAAAAAATCAGGTTGGCGCGGCGCGCACAAGACAGGGACGCAGCGCCAGCACGACGTTCTTGATCGTGGACGCGCAGAGCGTGAAGAACACTGACACGGCAGCGCATAAGGGTTATGACGCGGGCAAGAAGGTGTCGGGCATCAAGCGTCATATTGCCGTAGACACGCAGGGCTTGCCGCACGCCGTGGCGGTAACCACTGCCGAGGTGACCGATCGCAAAGGAGCGTTGCTGGCGTTCGAGCACGGCAAGCCTCGCTTGGGACAGGTGCAAAGTGTGCTGGTCGATGGCGGTTACGTGGGCGAACCCTTCGCGCAGGGCGTGCGCGAGATCTTGGGCGAGCGGGTCACGGTGCAGATCGCCAAACGCAGCGAACTGCATACTTTCAAGGTCCTGCCGCAGCGTTGGGTCGTCGAGCGCAGTTTCGCCTGGCTGGAGAAGAACCGGCGCTTATGGAAGAACTGTGAGCGTTTGCTCAACACCAGCTTGCAGTTTGTCCATCTCGCCTTTTTGGCACTGCTGCTCAGGAGATCGTAAACCGGCTCTAAGATACGCGCGAAAATCGGTGCGACCATCGGAGGGCTCCCGCCGTTCCGGAACTTTGTCGAGTCCCTCAGTTACCGCTACCCTTCGAATTTCGTCATGTCGACTCAGACGACCTACCACCATCGGCTCTTCATGGCGATGGTCGGCGGCTTCAGCGCAGTGCTCAACGCGGGCGCTTTCTTCGCCGTCCTTCGGTTCAACGGTCACAACCCCGATACCCCTTATGGCCTGACGCTCATCTGCGCGCTCGGTGCCGCGGCATTCATCGTATTCGCCCGCTTCCATTTGCTCGCGAGCGCCCGCAATCTCGGCTGGATGCTCGGACGCGGCGCCATGCGCTGGTGCCGTCTGCTCATTACGGCCATCGTTCTGCTGTTCCTCACCTACGAAAGCACCGAAGACGTGCGCATGATGGTGGTCCAGTGGACGATGCTCGCGCTGCCGTTGCAGATGATCGGACTCGCGGTGCTGCGCGGCATGGCGCACAGCATCAACAACGCGCCCGGCAATCAGCGGCGCGCGGCATTCTTCGGTCTGGGACCGGAAGCGCGCAAGCTGAACCTGCGTCTGCAACGCTCGCCGATCCTCGGCATTCAGGTCACGGGTTATTACAACGACACGCCCGTCACGCCGGACGCCGGCGAAGTCCTCCCGCCATATCTGGGCCGCTACGCCGACGCCGCCGCGCACATTCAGTCGAACGCGTACGAGATCGTCTTCATCGCCATCGGTCAGCAGGACAACAAGGAACTCACCAGCGAAATCGTGCATCGTCTGTACGATTCCACGGCGTCCATCTATCTGCTGCCCGAGTTCAGCTTCCCCGGCGATATGCCGATGACGAGCACCGATATTGCAGGCGTGCCGCTGCTCGCGCTGCACGACATCACGGTGCAGGGCTTGCTGCGCATGATCAAGCGCGCCATCGACGTGGTCGGCGCATCGCTCATTCTGGTGCTGCTCAGTCCGGTCATGGTCGGAATCGCCATTGCGGTACGTCTCGATTCGCCCGGCCCGATCCTGTTTCGCCAGCGCCGTTACGGCGAGCGCGGCGAGCCCATCGTCATTCACAAATTCCGGTCAATGCGCGTGATTCAGCCCGAAGACGCCGCCGCTGCCGCAACCGGCGGGCTGCGTCAGGCGCACGCGGGCGACAGCCGCATCACGCCGATCGGCAAGCATCTTCGCCGAACGTCGCTGGATGAATTGCCGCAGTTGTTCGATGTGCTGGCCGGATCGATGAGTCTCGTCGGCCCGCGCCCGCATGCGGAGGAGCACAACGAAATGTACCGGCGCGTGATTCCCGGTTACATGCTACGTCACAGTGTGAAGCCCGGCATTACGGGATGGGCGCAGATCAACGGTCTGCGGGGCGAGACCGACACGCCGGACAAGATGCAGCGACGCGTGGAGTACGACCGTTACTACATCACGCACTGGTCGTTGTGGCTCGACATCAAGATTCTGCTCAAGACGATTCCCGCGATGGTCACCGGACGCAATGCCGTCTGAGCCACTATCGGGAAAAAGCAACTCATTCACGGCCGAGCGCACGCCACTGCCGCCAACAGATGCCGATGAACCGCCGGTCTTCGACGAGGTAACGACGCCACATGCGCCCCGGATCCTGCAAGATGCGGTACATCCATTCGCACCCGGTGCGCTGCATCCACTTCGGCGCGCGCTTCTGCACGCCCGCGGCGAACTCGATAGCCGCGCCCACGCACAGCATGACCCCGCCGGGCATGGTGCCGGCGTACGCCATCGCCCAGCGCTCCTGCTTGGGCATACCGAGACAGACGAAGATGAGGTCGGGGGCAAGCTCGCGCACACGCTGCGCGATCTCCTGTCCTTCGGCCCCCGCCGGATCGAACGTCATCGACGGGATCAGCAAGGTGAAGTCCAGGCCGGGGAAACGCTGCGAAAGTCCTGCCGACAATTGCGCTTCCTGCCCGGGACGCCCGCCGACGAAGACCGCCTTGCGGCCCGACGCTCGGGCGCGGTCGCACAGGGCGGGCAGCAGATCGGCACCGGTCACGCGCCCCGGCAACGGGCGGCCGAACAGCCGGCTCGCCCAGACGATCGGCATGCCGTCGGCGAAAAGGAAATCGGCATTGCGGTATTGCCGCTTGAATTCGGGCTGCGCGTCGAGCCGCACGATATGGTCGACGTTCGGCGTCACCACGATGCGCGAGCGCCCATCGCGAAGCGTCGCGGCATGCGCGAGCACGTCGACGGCCTGCGCAAACGGCACGGCGGCGATGTTCAGGCCGAACAAGGCGACGTTGGGCTCGAAGACTTCGCGAGCGCAGGCTTGGGGTGCGGCATTCAGTTCGGTGTCACGGCTCATGACCTATCGGGTTCCCCTAATCGAGCAAATCCATCGTTTCCCGCATGCCCTCGTCGTCCAGCCGTACCGGCGACGTTCCATGGCAGGCAAGATAGTAGCAGCGCGCAACCTGTGCGTCAGTGACGCGCGTGACGATAGGTTTCCCAACGTCTGCAAACCCGTTGCGGGTTACGATGCCCCATGATCCTCGACGCTCACGACATTCCTTCCGGCACCGGGCTGCAAGCCGATCTCTGCATTGCCGGTGCAGGTGCTGCCGGCATCACGCTGGCGCTCGCCCTCGAAGCCAGCGGGCTCGATGTGATCCTGCTCGAAAGCGGTGGCGATGCCCCGGAGCCGGCAGCCCAGCAGCTCTACGCCGGTACGGTGGAGGACGCACGCCTGCATCCGCCTGCCGAGAGCTATCGCGTGCGCCGCTTCGGCGGATCGACCACGTTGTGGGGCGGACGCTGCATGCCGCTCGATCCCATCGACTTCGAAGCGCGCGACTACATCCCGCATAGCGGCTGGCCCATGGGTATCGACGCGCTGATGCCGTGGTACGGACAGGCCAATGCGCTATGCGAAGCCGGCGAATTCGCTTACACGGCGGAGCAGGCGTTTCCCGATGCGTCGAATCCGTCACGTCCGATGATCGGCAACTTCGAAAGCGATCTGTTTTCGACGAATACGCTCGAGAGGTTCAGTTGTCCGACGAATTTCGGCGAGCGTTATCGTGCCCGTCTCGCGAAGGGACGCGTGCGTGTCGTCCAGCACGCGAATCTGTGCCATCTCCCGCAACGGGATGGCGCGGCGCGACTCGTTGGCCCGGCGCAGGTGAAGACGCTCGACGGCAAGACCTTCACGGTCGCCGCGCGCGCATACGTGCTGGCGGCAGGCGGCCTCGAAACCCCGCGCCTGCTGCTCAACAGCCCCGGTGCCAGCGGCCGCGGGCTGGGCAACGCGCATGACGTGGTCGGCCGTTACTACATGAGCCATCTGGCCGGGACCATCGGTACCGTCGACCTCTCGGGGGCCGCTTCCGTCTGGCACGGCTACGACGTCTCGGCCGAAGGCATTTACTGCCGTCGCCGGCTGGCGCTGCGGGCGCAGGCGCAACGCGCGCTTCGCGCAGGCAACTTCATCGCGCGTTTGCACCATCCGAGAATTCCCGATGCCGGGCACGGCAACGGCATCCTCTCCGCGCTCTATCTGGCGCGCCCGATCGTGCCGTACGAGTATGCCAAGCGTCTTTATGGCGATGCGCCGGGCGGCATCGGCAACTGGCTGGCCCACGCGCGCAACGTCGTCATGGACGCACCGAACACCGTGCGCTTTCTCACGCACTGGCTGACTCACCGCACGCTGGCCGCACGCAAGTTTCCATCCGTGATCGTCCGCCCTGCCAATCTTCGTTTCAGTCTCGACTTCCACGCCGAGCAGGTGCCGTACGAAAACAGCCGTGTCACGCTGGGCGACGAACGCGATACGCTCGGCATGCGACGCATTCACATCGACTGGCGCTACACGCCACACGACGTGGCGACGGTCACCCGCGCCCTCGCCGCCCTCGCGCAAGAGATCGGGCGCACCGGCGTCGGACGCTTCTCGTACGATCCGGCCGCGGTGGAAGCCGAAATGACGCGCTACGGTGCGTATGGCGGTCATCACATCGGCACGGCGCGCATGGGCAACGATCCGGCGACGAGCGTGGTCGATGCCGACGGCCGTCTGCACGAGGCAGACAATGTCTTTATCGCGGGCGCGGCCACCTTCCCGACATCGGGGCAGGCCAACCCGACACTGAGCATCGTGGCGCTCGCGTTGCGTCTGGCCGACCATTTGCGCTCGCGGGCCAACGTGACGGACCTGCCCTTGCCCGCACCCGCTGCGCCCCCTCGTTCTTCCCCTTCCTTTCCTTCCCTTTCCCGGTGATCCCCCGCGCCTCATGAAATCACGCATTCTCGTTACCGGCGCGACCGGGTTTATCGGCCGCCATATCGTCAACGCCCTTGCCGCCAGCGACTGGGCAACGCCCGTCGCCGCGTCGCGCCGCGCGAACCACGGCATGCGCGCTGTCGACGCGCTGTCGGCAGCGTCGCTGAGCGCCGCCCTCGCAGACGTCGATGGCGTGGTGAACTGTGTCGCCGGTTCGCCGGACGCCATCGTGGCGAACGCGCGTGCGTTGCGCGAAGCGCTGGACGCCCGAAGCACGCCCATCCCGGCCGTGCACTTCAGCTCGATGGCCGTCTACGGGAGCGCGGAAGGTCATGTCGACGAATCCGCCGCCCTCGCCGGCACCAGTCCTTACGGCATCGCCAAGGTCGAAGCGGAGCAGGCGCTCGCGGGATTGTCTTGCGTGACGGTGCTGCGCCCGGGCTGCGTCTACGGCGGCGGCAGCCCGCAGTGGTCCGGGCGCATTGCGGAGCTGCTGTGCGCGGGCCGCCTCGGCGACCTCGGCGCGGCGGGCGACGCGCACAGCAACCTCGTGCACGTGGACGATGTCGTGAAGGCGGCACTCGGCGCGCTGCGCCACCCCGAGGCAGGCGGACAGGCTTACAACCTCGCCATGGCCGACGCGCCGCGATGGAACGACTACTTCATCGCGTACGCCATGGCGCTGGGTGCAACACCGGTCAGGCGCATTGGCGGGCGTCGTCTGAAAATAGAAACGAAACTCGTCGCGCCCGCGCTCAAGATCGCCGAGATTCTGGGGCGCAAGATCGGTTTGAAGGGACTGCCGCCGCCGCTGCCGCCGTCGCTCGCGCGACTTTGGCAGCAGGACATCTGCCTCGATGCGAGCCGCGCCGCCACCACGTTCGGACTTGCGTGGACACCCTGGCGCGACGCCGTCAAGGCGGAAGCCGCCCGCGGCAGCGACCGGCTTAGCGCTTCACCAGACGCCCCGCCGTCCAGCGCCAGAGGACTGTGAACGGCGACACGCCCAGCAAACGGCGGGCCGCCCATGCGGCAGCGGCGCCATTTACGGCAATCGCCAGCGATGCGGCCACCGACGCCCCGGTGCTCCCGCCCATCGGCGCGAGCACCGCCAACCCCGCCAACAACACCACGACCGAAGCGGCATTGACCCGCATGAGGGCGCGCGTATGTGCCGTCATGCCGAGCAGTTCCGGCATCGCCGTAAAACAGGCCGCAGTGATCTGACCGAGTGCGAGCACGCGCAGCGCGCTTGCGCCGTCGTCGAAGCCGTGGCCGAACAGTCCGAGCAGGAACTGCGGGACGATCAGCATGCCGAGCGTCACCGGCAGCGCGAGGCACAGCACCAGTCCGATTGCCTGTGCCGCGCTGCGCTCCAAGGCCGCGATGTCCTGACGCGCGTACAGACTCGCGAATCGCGGCGCGGCCATGCCTGTCACGCCGCTGATCAGAATATTGACGACGAGTGCGAGACGCCATGCGAGCGCAAACAACCCGGTCTCGCGCGACGACGCAACGATCCCCAGCACAATGGCGGGGGCCGAGGTGATCAGCAGCTTGGTCAGTTCCAGCGAGAAGAGCGACAGGCCCGACTTCAAGAGGCCGAGCACCGCCGCATATCCCGGCTCTGCGGCGGTGTCATGCGCGCCGCGATGCGGCACCTCGCGCAGGGACCGCCGCAGCAACACCGCGCCGACGATGGCCGCGACGGTAAAACTCGCGGCTGTCAGAACCAGTGTATTGGCCACCGTCAGTCTGCCCGTCGCCGCCAACGGCGTTGCGGCCACGCAGAAGATCGCCGGCCACAGCCACGAATAAATCATCTGACTGAAGCCGACGCGCTGCAACCCTGCGAGCGCACCGGCCATGGCCGCGCCCAGGTTCTGCGGAACGAATGAGAGTGCGCCGAGCATGAGCGGCACGACCAGCGCCGGCTTGCGGAGAATGTCGTTGGCAAAGAGCGCCGCGCCGCCTGCCAGCAGAATCGAGATGGCCGCCGACGCGAGAAAGACATGCCACAGCGCGCGCCGGATCGCCGGACGCACCGCGCCGTATTGCCCGGATGCGACGTCCATCGCCAGTTGACGTGTGAGCGCCTGATCGATGCCCAGACGCCCGAAGCCCGCGAGCGCCACCATCGTGCTGAACACGATGTAGAAGTTGCCGGTCTCGACGACACCGAGCGCCGCAGCGATCAACAGGTGAAAGCCGTAGCGGCTGGGCAAGTCCAGCAGACGCACCCCGAGGCTGATCGCGCTGCCGCGGATCATGGAAGCGCCGGTCTTGCCCGACGGGGTCTGCGTCCGGTTCATTTCGATTCGCTCTACTCGTTCGACTTATTCGACTTACTCGACTCACACGGCTGGCGCACTCGTCTCGAAGGGCTCAGTTTGCCCGCCTGCGCAACACGAATAGCTTGACGCTCTGCGGCGGCAAGTCCGCATGCAGCTCGCTCCCGGCATAGGAGATGTCCGGTGCGCGTGTCAGTTCGTTCTCCACCAGTTGCCAGACTTCGCTCGTGCCTGTCCCGGCGAAGTTCGCGAGCGAGATCGTGGCTTGCGCCGCACGTTCGAGTTGCTTGTTGACGACGACCACGGTCAGCGCGCCGTCCTTGTCGCGCAGCGCCGCGAAGGCCGACACCGTGTCCGGATCGGGGACGGACGCCGACACGCTCGTCGATCCGAACTCACCGCCACGGCCGTCGTAATTGCGATACAGCTTGATCGCCTTGTAGACGGGCATCGACGGATCGAGCGTGCCCCAGCGCGTTGCCATGTCGAGTCTCTCGCGCCCGAAGATGCCCAGAATGTCGGCCTGTGCCGTCGCACCGTTCATGCGCGTGTCGGCGCCCCAGTTGTATTCGGTCAGCGCGATGGGAGTGCCCGGGTAGTAATACGTGTCGACCCATCGGCGCATCATCGGAATCAACGCCACCACGCTATTGATCCACGTCGGATCCTTGTAATTCGGGTCCCACAGATTACGTGTCGAGCGATTGCGCATGAGCGCGATGGCGGTCGAATTGCCGTCCGCCGGTTCTTCATACTCCTTGCTCTGCGGATAGAAATGCAGGCTGAAAATGTCGACCGGACGGCCGGCCTGCTTCCACTGCGTGAGCAACCACGGGATATATGGCATGCCGCCGGTTTCGTTCAACCGGTCCGGCGCCTGCGCGTAGCCGTGCGCAATCGAATGCTGCTGGTCGAAGCCGCTATACAGGTAACCGTTCCAGCCCCACTCTTCCGGCGCGAGCACTTTGGCCCCCGGATCCGCCGCTTTCACCGCACGCGAATACGCGATCACCTTGGCCGCGATCTCGCTGGCATGCGCACCGTCCGGATGCGAGTTGTTATGGATGAGTTGCCACAGACTCGGCTCGTTATCCATCGCGTAGTACTTCACCCCGCCCGCACGTGCGGGACCGAACTGCTGCACCAGTGCACTGACGCGAGCCTGCTGGCTGGCCGGATCGTCGGGTACGGTGGCGTCGTCCGGATCGTTGCGCACGGGCGTGCCGTCGCGCAGGATGCCGTTGCCCGCGTCGGTCATGCCGTCCACGTCGTGATTCTGTTGCGGACCGTACTTGGCGATGGAAAAGCTCGCCAGCCGGTCGCGCGAGCGCGAGAGCGTGGCCACGCGTCCGAGCATGGAAATGGTGATGATCGGCTGCGCACCGGCGGCCTGCGTCAGGGCGACGAAACGCTCGCCGAACTGGTCGTTGATGTCCGACGGATTGACCGGCAGGCTCTCGTAGTACCAGTCTCGCCCGGCATTGCGTGCGTCGAGCCGCCAGTTATACGCCGACGCACTGTTGCCGCCCGAGCGGTTAAGCGGCGCGCGCAGGTCCTGCAACATCGCCGTCGTACCGAAATTGATGCCGTAGATCAGCGGACTGATGGGGTGCCGATTGGCCCCCGCATCCACGGCAATAGCCACGCTCAGCGCTGCGCCGGGCGTCGCTTCGGTACAGGCCGCGGCCGACAGCAACACGGCGGCGCCCATGAGCTGGGTCAGGCGGCAAATCACACTGCGCACACTACGGCGCGGCAACACGCGCATGGAAGCTCCGGGGAACGGCACGATGGTCGAATCCGCCAGCACGCCAGATGTAGACGAAGATCGCCAGAATGACGGCCGTTTCACCGGGCGCCAGCGTGGGCGGGTAGAAGAACGACACCAGCAGTACGAAAATCAGATAGTCGTACAGCGCCCCGAGGAAATCGTCTTCGACCTGCGCGCGCAGACGGCGGAAGAAGAACAGGCCACGCAACTGGAAGCACAGAATGACGAACGCGCCGATCAAGCCGTACTCGAACACGATCCCGAGCCATGTGATGTCGGCCAGGAAGAAGAAGTGATGGAAGTACGTGGTAAGCGTGTCGCCGCTGGCCGGACTGATCGTCCCCACGCCGAACAGCCAGCGCAGCGAATCGTTGCCGAGAAAGCGTGTGGCGAGCAGCGCCGAGATGCGCCGCGTATCGAAGCCGGTCTCCGCACTCGCACTGAAAATCGTTGCCAGGTACCCCATCGAGAAAACGCTTGCCAGCACGAGCGGCGCGACGAGCATCAGCCCGATGCGGGCTCGCGGGCGCGCCCACACGAACGTGTTGATGACCAGCACCCCCATGATGCCGATGGCAAGCGCGCGGGATTTCACGATCAGCAGCGCCACCGCCAGGCAGATCAGCACGCTGACGAGATAGCCCACGTGGCGTTCGAAAAACGCGCGGCGATAGCAGAAAAACAACAGGATGAACGGGAAATACATCGACATGCGGATGCGATGTCCGCGGCTGTCGCTGGTAAAGAACGGCGCCTGTCCGAAAACGTACGTGTCCTTGTACCAGTCCGCCGGCACCAGCAGCCACATGAGAATCAGCGCGCCCACGATGACCGCGCCGAGAATCACGAAACTGCGCCCCAGCTCATGCAGCGTGGGCTTGAGCATCAGGAGCAGCGCCAGAAAGGAGAAGAAATACAGAATCGGCAGCAGCTTCACCTGCGCCGTCACACTGGTGAAGAAACTCTCATGGAAGTAAATCACCGCGGCAAAGCTCGGCACCATCACGAGCCACGCGAAGCTCACCAGCACTTGCCGCGTCATGGGAAAGCGCGGCTGAGCGCCAAGGCGCAGCACCAGCGGCAGCGTAAGAATCGGAAACGCCTTCGAGAGCGCCCACAGCGGATAGAGCGCCGTGATGTAGTGGAACGTCTGGCCGAACAACGGCAGGAGCGCCACGAGCACCGCGACAATGGCCGTGCGCGGCAAACCGCCCGAGAACACGGCCGGCAGGTCGTGCGTCTGGGCCGCGGATGAGTCGGGAGCGGCGGATTCCATTTCGAAGGCGGGCTGCGCGGCTGTCACGAAGCGGTTGAATTCGGTGGTTAGACTAGGCGAATTTGCCGGGTCGGATTCGACGGGCCGGTCGACGCGCCGGGCGGCCGCGCCTCACGTTCGGCGGCGCGGCGTCCCATCGTCGGACTGCCCGGCTGTCGGGCGATCAGAAACTGCGGGCGCCGTTGATGTCGTAGTTGACGTTCTTGTTGAACGGCAGCGCCTTGTTGATGTACTGGTCGACCCAGAGATCCACTTCGGCAATCGACGACTTCGGCACGAAGATAGTGTCGTTCGATTGCAGAACGATGTCCTGCGCCGGGTCGCCTTGCTGCGTGAGCGCCTTCACGTCGACCGTGCGAAGCATCGGACGGCCGTCCGGGCTGCGGCGAATCAGCACGATTTCGCCGGTGCGTGCGGTGTCGAGCAGGCCCTGTGCGGTGATGATCGCCTGCATGACGCTCATGCCCGGCGTAAGCGCGAGTTCGCCGGGCTTGCCGACCTCGCCCCCGACGAACACGTGCGCGGCGGTCTGCGTCACCGCGACCATGGCCATTGCGTTCGCGGTCATATGATTCGCGGCGAGGGCGCGGTTGACCGTTTCGCCGAACTGCGCGAGCGTCTGTCCGGCTGCCGGGAGATTGCCGGCAAACGGCATGGCGACGGTGCCATCGGGTGCGACACGGCCCTTGTAGTTGAGCTCGACGTTGAACGGCAGCACGACGGAAATATCGTCGCCAGCCAACAGCCGGTACGGGCTCGGTGTCGAATCGACCCAGGTCGCAAAGCGATCGGATTGCTGGTATTTGGTGTCGACCCAGGTTTGGGTGCAGGCCGTCAGCGTCATCAGCGCCAGTACGCAGGCCGGGCGGAGCATGTTCATGGGACAGATGGCACGAAGGCCGGGGTGGTTACACGGAGTTTGGACCGTACTCTAGTGCACTTCTCGCGTCTCGCCAAGCACGATGAATCGGCGCCGGATTTAGGATAATGGCGGTTTTAGGGGGACTTTACGGGGACTTTCTTGCGTAAGATATGCGCCTTGAAACCATGAAACATGGCCGGGCAACCTTTACGCTTCTTGCATCGCTATGGCAATTACGACTAGAACAAGGCCTGACCGGCACGCCGCGGTCGTCGACGTGACGATCCGGGATTATCTCAACACACTTTTTTATTACCGCAAGATCGCCACGACCGTGTTCCTCGCCATCGTGGCGCTCGGTGTGCTCGTCGCGCTGTTCGTGCCGATTCCGTATCGCGCCCAGGCCACGTTGCTCGTGCTCAACGCGGGGTACTACGACCAGACCAACAATCCGAACGGCGGCGTGTCGCTGCAACCGCCGCCCGGCCAGCTCAACGGCGTGGAAGCGCAGATTCTGTCGAGTCCGGAGCTTCACCGCGACGTCATCCTGTCGAAACTCGGCCCCGGCGCGACGGCGAGCGACATCGACCGTGAGTTGCAGAATTTCGAGAAGCGTCTGCACATCGAGCAGAACGACCTCGCGAACACCATCACGCTGACTTATTCGGATACCGACCCCAAGGCCGCTGCCGATGCACTCGCGCGCCTGCTCGACAAGTACTTCCGTCAACGCGCCTCGATCTTTACGTCGGGCCGCGTCAACCTGCTGGTGAGCCAGCGCGACGACGTGGGCAAGCAACTCGACAAGGCCGACGCCGATCTGCTCGCGTTTCAGAAAAAGCACGGCATCGTGAAGATCGACGACCAGACGTCGCGCGCCGTACTGCTCGAATCGCAGCTCGTGCAGCGCAAGCTGGAAACCGATGCGAAACTCGCGCAGGACCGCAGCGAACTGAAGTCGCTGCAAGGCTCCACCAAAGACGTGCGCTCGACGATTCCGATCTACACGGACGACTCCGAGACGAGCCGCGCGATCAACACGCTGCAAGGCTCGCTCAGCGAACTCGAGAACAAGCGTGCCGACTTCGCGTCGCGTTACATGGCGACGTCGCCGTTCGTCGTTCAGCTCGACAAGCAGATCGCCGACATGCGCGCGAACATCGCGAAGCAACGTCAGGAGATGATGACCGCAACGCGTCTGGGCCATAACAACTATTTCGACGTGGTGCAGGAACGTCTGGCCGTGCTCAACGCGAGCATCGCCGGCGGAATGGCGCAGCAAGCGGCGCTCGAAGCGCAGATCAAGGAAACGCGCGACAAGCTGCAAGGCATGAGCGACGTGTCGAGCCAGTTGAGTCAGTTGCAGGCGCGCCGCGACATTCTCGCGGACAGTTTCAAGGAACGTTCGCGCCAGGTCGAGTTGGCCCGCGTTCAGCAAGGTCAGGTCAGCCAGATCAACGGCACCAACGTGCGCGTGATTCAGGCGCCGTTCCCGCCGTCGCAGCGCAGTGTGTCGGCCAGTCTGCTGATCGCCGCGTCGATTGCCGCCGGGCTGCTGATTTCCGCGCTGACGGTGCTGATCCTTTCGAGTCTTCGTGAAACGTTCCTGAGCCCGGAACAAGTCGAGCGCGCCCTGCTGCTGCCGGTGGTGAACGCGCCGGTGATGTTGGGCGGCCAACGGGCCGGGGGTACCGGGACGTCGGGGACGTCGGGCACGGCGGCAGCGCCGGGGGTCGCGAACGCCGAAGCCGCCTATGCGCGCCCGGCGCATCTGGCCTATGGCCGGATGATTGCCGCGATCAACAGCAGCACCGACAGTCATGCCAAGGTGGTGATGGCCTTGTCGGCCGGCAAGAACGACGGCCTGGCGTCCGTCATTCAGGGGCTGACGAGCGAACTCGAACATCGCTCCGGCAAGCCGATCCTGATTCTGGACATTGCCTCCACACCGGACTCACCGATGTACGGCAAGCCGAACGCGCAGGGTCTGCTCGCGTGGCCGTCGAACGGCGGCACGGCGCTCACCGATGTCGCGGCATCCGGCATGGGCGACACGGGCGCCGACGGATCGGGCGTACTTTCGGATCTAGCGTTCACGCGCGTGGATCGCCACAACATCGTCGTGGCGCAACCGCGCAGCGGCGCGATTCCGTCGTCGTGGCAGCAGGTCACACGACTGTTCGATGCGCTGCGCGAATCGCATGATTACATCGTCGTGCACGCGCCGCCGTCGAGCCAGTCGTTCACCGGAATCGAAAACGCTTCGCTGGCCGATGCCACGGTACTCGTGGTACGCGCGGAAGCCACGCGCAAGCCGGTTATCGCGGGCCTCAAGGCACAGGTCGAAGATGCGGGCGGACGCCTCATCGGTGTGGCGCTCACGCATCGTCGCGGTTATATTCCGAGCTTCATCTACCGGTTCTTCTAGGCATCGGTTCAGACCACCATGCAACAAATCAGCGCGATCCTGCCGATCAAGACCCGGGGAAGGCACTACGCCGACAACATCGGCCGTTGTGACATTCTCTTCTCCTCGCTGCGTCACTTCACGACGCCGGACCTGTTTCATCGCTTCGTGATCGTCGTGCCGCACGACGAGGTCGAAGACGTGCGTGGCTATGCGCGCGCGTGGTCCGACTTCCCCATCGAAGTGATCGACGAATCGCAGTACATGGGCGCGTTCGACGACTTCTCACAGCGTCACCAGATTCGCAACTGGCATCGTCAGCAGATCATCAAGATCAACGCGCCGGAGTGGATCGAGACGGAATACTTCCTGATCTTCGATCCGGACTGTTTCGCGACACATCGCTTCGACTACGACTCACTGATCGTGAACGGACGCGCGATCACGCACCTGAAGGGGCGCAGCGTCGAGCCCTATTACTGGGAGGCGTCGGCCAAGCTGCTCGACGTCGAGCCGCATCTGGATCGCGAAGGGGTGTGGTGGACACCCGCGACGCTTTCGCGCTCGCTTTGCCTGTCATTGCAGGCGCGCCTCGCCGCCGTGCACGGCACGGACTGGAAGCGGGTGCTGCTCGCGAACTACGCCATCGACTGGACGGAATACACGCTGTACTGGCTCAACGCCGAGCGCGCCGGGCTGCTCGACAGGTACCACACACAAGCCGTGCCGCCACAGCGCACGCTGCACGCCGACGAGAGTGTCTGGTTTGCCGACAAGATGCAGGAATGGGACGCTGCGCATTATTTCGCCCCCCAGAGCGACGGGTTGTTCGCCGTGGTCCAGAGCAATACGAAAATTCCGCTCGAACAGGTGGTCGCGAAGCTCTCGCCGTATTTCCCCATCGAGATCCAGCCCTACGAGCGGCACGTCGATCCGGCGCTCAAGGGCGCCGAGTTATACTCGGCGGTCGTGCGCAAGGGGCTCAAGATGATGAAGAAGTTGCTGGGCAACGGCGCGGGCATCAAATAAGACAGGACCCGATTCGATGAGCGGTACGGGCAGCGCCAAGGGCCGGATGGCAGGTATCGAGATTCTGCGGTTTTTCAGCGCGTTCGCGGTGCTCGTCTGGCATTACCAGCATTTCTTTTTCCGGAGCGCGAGCGCTTCCATCGAGGTCGTGCGCGACACGCAGCCGCTCTACACGCTGCTGCATCCCTTCTATGAATTCGGATGGCTCGGCGTGAACGTCTTCTGGACGATCTCGGGCTTCATCTTCTTCAACCGCTATCTTTCGAAGATCGTCGCGCGCGAGGTCCGCGGCGGGCTGTTCTTCCTCAATCGCTTCTCGCGGCTGTATCCGCTGCATTTCGTCACGCTGATCGCCGTGGCGCTTTTGCAGGCCTGTTACGTGCGCGAAAACCACACGTTCTTCGTCTATCCGTACAACACGCCGTACGACTTTTTCGTCAATGTGATCTTCGCATCGGGCTGGCTCACGCCGTATACCGATTCGTTCAACGGCCCCGTGTGGAGCGTGTCGACGGAAATCGTGATCTATGTGGCGTTTTTCTTGCTGGCACGATTTTTCCGCATTGGACTGGTGTGGACGCTGTTGATCGTGTGCCTGTCGGCGGCAGCCGGGGGCCTGCTGATTCATCAGCAAATCAAGGGCAGCGGGTCGAACATCGTGTTCTGTGCCTTCTACTTTTTCATGGGGGGCGCGGTGCATCTTCTCTATGAGCGTCTGCGCGGCACGATCGAGGCGCATCGTGCGGCAACGATCGGCGCGTGCTGCGTGGCGTATGCGGGACTGTTCGCCGTATGTGCCATTTTCGGCGGGACGAAATATCTGGCCGCGACGATCGTCGCGCCGGTCTCGATCGTCTTGCTGCACGCCATCGAACCGTGGATACCGGCGCGGCTGGCGTCGCCCATCGCCGACCTGGGCAACACGACCTACGCGAGCTATCTCATCCACTTCCCGCTGCAACTCGCGACGGTGATCGGACTGCAACGGCTGGGGATGTCCAGCGCGACGGTTGCGATGAGCCCGTGGTTTCTGGCGGCCTATCTGGTCGTGGTATTCCTGCTCGCCCGGCTCGTCTATCGCACGCTGGAGGCGCCGGCGCAGACGTGGCTTCGGCGGCGTCTGGCCTGGCTCGGCGCACGCCCGGCGGCCGGCGAATCGGGCACGGCTCGATAAAGCACCGTCGCATCGCCGCATCGCCGTCACGCCTCAGCGCGCGGCGGCAACGTTCAGCGCGTGTTCAATGGTGATGATGGTGATGATGCGACCAGAGCGGGTCCATCGAGTCGACGAACGACGCGACGGCGTCTTTGTCGCCCGTCGCGTGACGCATCAGCTGACCGCATTTGCACCAGCCCTGATAGGGGGTGATGTGCGAGCACGCGGTCGTCTTCTGCAAGTACAGCGTGACGGGCTTGGCGCACTTGGTGCACTTGAATTTGAGGGTGAGGGCAGGTTTGCTCATTGGAAATCCACAATCCGGCGCGCGGCGGAGTCCGGCGGCGCAAAGGCGGCAAAGGCGGCAAAGGCGGTATTGTACCGGGTGTGGCGCTACGCCTGCGCAGGCGCCGGCATGGCGAATCGCGAGAGGCAAACCGTGGGCACACATTGGAATCGTCGGAAGCCGGCGGTAAACGCAAAAAGCCGGATGTCGTGAAGACATCCGGCTTTCCGTTGCCGAAACCGACGCCGGCCGACCTCGGTGTGAACTGCAAACCGCAATACCGCTGCCGTTGGATGGCGTCCCCTAGGGGATTCGAACCCCTGTACTCACCGTGAAAGGGTGATGTCCTAGGCCTCTAGACGAAGGGGACAAAAATCGTCATTCGTTTGGTGGAGGTAAGCGGGATCGAACCGCTGACCTCTTGCATGCCATGCAAGCGCTCTCCCAGCTGAGCTATACCCCCGCGCGAAGAGGCGTGACTATAGCGCATTTGCCGAAAACCCGCAACTCTCGGTGACTTCCGGCCCGGTGGCGGAGGCCCTTTACGGCGACTGCCCCGTCACCCGATACGAGTAGAATCCGCAACGCACGGCATGCGGCCCCGGCAGGGGCACGCCGTGTGCGGGTAACGGCCTTCGCCGCTACCGCAGTCTTCGACGGGACACACTCATGAAGAAAGCTGTCGCGCTGGCGCTGATGCTCGCCGCGAGTTGGGCGCATGCCGAGAAGATCGGCGACGTCAGTACCGCATTCAAATTTCTGGGACCGGATCACAAGATCGTCGTCGATGCCTACGACGACCCCAAAGTGCACGGCGTGACATGCTACGTCTCGCGCGCCAAGACCGGCGGCCTCAAGGGCATGGTCGGTCTGGCGGAAGACAAAGCCGAGGCGTCGATCGCCTGCCGCCCTGTCGGCCCGATGTCGTTCTCCGGCCCGCTGCCCCGGGAAGAAGAAGTCTTCTCCGAAGGCCTCTCCCCGCTCTTCAAGAAGCTGCGCATCGTACGCATGGTCGACAAGACACGCAATACACTCGTCTACCTCACCTACTCCGACAAGCTGATCGACGGCTCACCGCAGAACAGCGTGACCGCCGTGCCGGTGGATCGCGCGACGCCGATCCCGATCAAGTGAAAGACGTTCGCCGCGCGAGCGCCCTCAGCCGCGCAGCAACCCGAAGCGCCGGAGCTTCCGGTACAGCGTGTTACGACTCACCCCGAGACGACGTGCCGTGGCGCTGACTTGCCCGTGACAGGCGTCGAGGGCGGCGCGCAACGCCTGACGCTCCGCCGCCTCCAACGGCGCTTCCACCGCCGCCTCCATCACTTTCGTCGCTGCCGTCGTTCCCATCGCGCCCGTCGCTTCGCCCACGTACGCGCCGCCCGCCGCATCCGCCGCCCCGCCCACCGGCGGCATCATCGCGGCTTCGCGCAGCTCGGCCGGCAGATCGTCCAATGTGATCACCCCGTTCTCGCTCAGCGCCACGAGCGTTCGAATCACGCTGCGCAGCTGACGTACGTTCCCCGGCCACGTATAGCGGCATAGGCACGCACGCGCGGCGTCCGTGACATGCGTCGGGCTGTCGGGCGCTTGCACGCTCGCCTGCGCCAACAGGCGCTCGATCAGATCGACCTCGTCCTCGCGCTCGCGCAACGGCGGCACCGACACTTCCAGTCCATTCAGACGATAGAACAGGTCCTCGCGAAACTCTCGCTCGGCAATGCGGGCCGGCAGATCGCGGTGCGTGGCACTGAGTACGCGAATGTCCAGCGGCATGGGTTCTCCGCCGCCGAGCGGCGACACCATTCGCTCCTCCAGCACACGCAGCAGCCGCGTCTGCATCGCAAACGGCATATCGCCGATCTCATCGAGGAACAACGTGCCGCCATTCGCCTGCCACAGCTTGCCGTTCATTCCCTCCTTGCGCGCACCCGTGAAGCTGCCGCCCACATAGCCGAACAACTCGCTCTCGATCAGCGACTCCGGAATCGCCGCGCAATTCAACGCGACGAACGGCCCGCTCGCGCGCGCACTTGCCGCATGGACGGCACGCGCAAATACCTCCTTCCCGCTGCCCGTCTCACCCCGGATGAGTACCGGCACGTCGTGCGCGAATACGCGGCATGCACGCGAGAATTCGCGCGCGAGCGCCGGATCGGCGAAAGGCGCCACCGTCGGTTCGCGCGCCGTATCCGCGTGCGCCGGCATGCCCGGCGCGCCCGTCGGATTCGGCGCGCGGCGAACGACACGTGAGGGCGCGCGCAACATTGCCAGCAGCGGCTCGCCGGCGTTCGTGCGAATCGGCCAGCAGGCGGCCGGCGAGCGATGGGCTTGCGCGAACAACGTGTCGAGCGTATGCGCAAACCACCGGTCCACGCGCGTGCCCACGATCTCGTCGCGCGTTGCCCCCAGACAATTCAACGCGCTTTGATTCGCCGCCAGCACTCGCCCCGCGTCGTCGAACGCGAGCAGCGCCTGCGCGAAGCCGCCGAGGTGATCGGCCTGCTCCTGCAATTGCAATAACCACTCGTCGCGATAGTGCTGAAAGAAGTACTCGCTCTCCACGACTTTCGCTGACAGGTTGACGAGGGCGAGCGTATGAAACTGACTCTGGCGGGTGACGTCGGCCGTGGTCGACGACACGTCGATCACCGCGAGCAGATCTCCCTGCGGGGCGAAGACGGGGCTCGCCGTGCACGTCAGCGGCGTATGCAGCGCACGAAAGTGATCCTGCTGGCAGATGATGACCGGCGCGCGCTCCACGACACACGTGCCGATGCCGTTCGTACCTTCGCACGACTCGCTCCAGTCCGCGCCCGGCCACAACCCTGCCCGATGGAAGTCCTCGCGCGTGCCGTCGTGCAGTCGCGACTCGACGATCACGCCATCCGGAGCGGTCAGCAGCACCGCCTGACGCGGGTTCATCAACTGGCGCTGCAAACGCTCCAATACGGGCAGGGAAACGCTGCGCAACCGCTCCATGGCATTGCGCCGCTCGCGCAGCTGCGACGACGCCAGCACACGGGGCGACATGCGCGCGCCCGGATCGAGCGCGTACATGTCCAGACAGCGGCGCCAGGAGCTGGCGATATTCGGGTCCGTCGCCGCGGTTCCCGACGGCCAGTGGCCCTGCGCGACATTCAGCACACGGCGCGCGTGCGCAGCTTCATGAGTGGGTGGCATTGGTCGTCTCCCCCGTGCCGGATGATCCGTTGATCTCGTAGTCGTTCCCGAAGCATCTCCCATGCCGGGAGCGTTTGCAATGCGCGATGCCAATCGAAAAACGCAAGGCGATTGGTATCGCCCGCCCCGTGTCACGCCGGCGATACAAACGTGTCATCTCGTGAGACACCGGTGTCACGGTTTCGGCACACGACGCACTGCACAACGCGGCGCAAACACACGCCAATGCAAGCGCCTGCGAGGGTGGCCCACGAATTGCTTTGACGCCAGCAGCGCGCTCGGCAACGGCCGGCCGCCGACACAACGATACCCGGAGACACGACATGCGATACGCCCCACCCGGCACGCCCGGTGCCCTGTTGTCTTTGCAAGACCGTTACGAGAACTTCATCGGCGGCAAGTTCGTCGCGCCGGTCGAAGGGCGCTACTTCGTCAATACCTCCCCGGTCACGGGGGCGGTCATCGGAGAATTCCCGCGATCCAACGGTGCGGACATCGAGTTGGCGCTCGACGCCGCGCACGCCGCCGCAGCCAGGTGGGGACAAACATCCGTGCAGGCGCGCTCGCGCATTCTGTTGCAGATCGCTGATCGTCTCGAATCGCAACTGGAGCGCTTCGCCGTTGCGGAAACGTGGGACAACGGCAAACCCGTGCGCGAGACGCTCGCCGCGGATTTGCCGCTGGCTATCGACCACTTCCGCTACTTCGCCGGTTGCATCCGGGCGCAGGAGGGCACTGCCGCCGAGATCGACGCACATACCGCGGCCTATCATTTCCACGAGCCGTTGGGTGTGGTCGGTCAGATCATCCCGTGGAATTTTCCGTTGCTGATGGCCGCCTGGAAACTCGCACCGGCGCTGGCGGCGGGAAATTGCGTGGTGCTCAAGCCCGCCGAGCAAACCCCGCTGTCGATCACGCTGTTCGCCGAACTGGTCGGCGATCTGCTGCCGCCCGGCGTACTCAACGTCGTGCAGGGGTTCGGCAAGGAGGCAGGCGAGGCGCTCGCGACCAGCAAGCGTATCGCCAAGATCGCGTTCACCGGCTCCACGCCCGTCGGCAACCACATATTGACGCGCGCGGCCGCCAACCTGATTCCAAGTACCGTCGAACTGGGCGGCAAGTCGCCGAACCTCTTCTTCGAGGACATCATGCGCGGTGAGCCGGAGTTCATCGAGAAGGCCGCGGAAGGGCTCGTGCTCGGCTTCCTGAACCAGGGCGAAGTCTGCACCTGTCCCTCGCGCGCGCTCGTTCAGGAATCGATTTACGAGCCGTTCATGGAAGTGGTGATGAAGCGCGTCGAGCGCATCAGACGAGGCGATCCGCTCGACACCGAAACGGCCGTCGGCGCACAGGCTTCGCAGCAGCAGTTCGACAAGATCCTCACGTATCTCGATCTCGCACGCAAGGAAGGCGCGCAAGTGCTGACCGGCGGTGGTATCGAGATGCTGGACGGGCCACTCGCCTCCGGCTTTTACATCCAGCCGACGCTACTCAAGGGTGAGAACCGCATGCGCGTATTCCAGGAGGAAATCTTCGGCCCGGTCGTGGGCGTGACGACATTCAAGGACGAGGCCGAAGCGCTGGCCATCGCCAACGACACCGAGTTCGGTCTGGGCGCGGGTGTCTGGACACGGGACATCAACCGCGCGTATCGGATGGGACGCGCCATTCAGGCGGGACGTGTCTGGACGAACTGCTATCACCTCTATCCGGCACACGCGGCGTTTGGCGGCTACAAGAAGTCCGGCATCGGCCGCGAGACGCACAAGATGATGCTCGACCACTATCAGCAGACGAAGAACTTGCTGGTGAGCTACGACGTCAACCCGCTCGGCTTCTTCTGACATTCCGAGTCCTGCCTCTAAACCTGCGCAACCTTGTAGCAGATCAAAGACGCATCGCACGCCGGGTGCGATGCTGTCTTCAATGCATGCGAACAATGATTCCGGGCACCGCCGGCGCGCCGCAGCGCGCGCGGTGCATCGCTCACAGAACGGATAAGGAGCATGACCATGAGCACGACATTCTTCATTCCCAGCGTCAACATGATGGGCGTGGGCAGCCTTGACGAAGCGATCGCCGCCCTGCGCCAATACCATTTCCGGCGCGCCCTGATCGTGACCGACGCCGGACTCGCAAAGGCCGGTGTCGCCGGAAAAGTCGCCGAGCTGCTCGCGCGGCAGGACATCCAGTCGGTGTTGTTCGACGGCGCGAAACCGAACCCGACGGTCGCCAACGTCGAAGCGGGTCTTGCGATCCTCCGGCAGAATCAGTGCGACTTCGTGATTTCGCTAGGTGGCGGGTCGCCGCACGACTGCGCAAAGGGCATCGCCCTATGTGCGACCAACGGCGGCCACATTTCGGATTACGAGGGCGTCGATCAGTCGAAGAAGCCGCAATTGCCGCTCGTCGCGATCAACACGACAGCGGGCACCGCGAGCGAGATGACGCGCTTTTGCATCATTACGGACGAGAAGCGGCATGTGAAGATGGCCATTGTCGACCGCAACGTCACGCCGTTGCTGTCGGTCAACGATCCCGCGCTGATGGCGGCAATGCCGAAGGGCTTGACCGCGGCGACCGGCATGGACGCGTTGACGCACGCCACCGAAGCCTACGTCTCGACCGCGGCCACGCCGATCACCGACGCGTGCGCGCTCAAGGCCATCACCCTGATCTCCGGGAACCTGCGTCGCGCGGTCTCGCATGGTGACGACATGACGGCGCGCGAGAACATGGCGTACGCGCAATTCCTGGCGGGCATGGCGTTCAACAACGCGTCGCTGGGCTACGTGCACGCAATGGCACATCAGCTCGGCGGGTTCTACGATTTGCCGCACGGCGTGTGCAACGCGGTCCTGCTGCCGCACGTCGAAGAGTTCAACGCGAGTACGAGCGCCGCACGTCTGAAAGACATCGCGCAGGCGATGGGCGAGAAGGTCGAGGGGTTGAGCGACGAGGAAGGCGCAAAGGCCGCGATTGCCGCGATCCGTCGCTTGTCGAAGGACATCGGCATTCCGTCGGGACTGGCCGAGCTGGGGGCCAAAGAAGCCGACGTGCCCACGCTCGCGGCCAACGCCATGCAGGATGCGTGCGGCTTCACGAATCCGCGCCGTGCCGAACAACGGGAAATCGAAGAGATCTTCCGTCGGGCGTTTTGATGGGACGGCGTCTTCTCGTGGCGGGCGACACATTTTTTACATGTCGGCGGGCCGCTTGAACGACGCCGCTCGCCGACACTCGTCGCACATGCGTTCCCGGCAGTGTTAAAGGCGCGCGTGTCGAATCACGCCGTTGCCGTGGCGCCCGACAGCGCCTCCCTGCGGCGCATCCGCCACCAGATCAGCACGGCGACGAGGGCTTCGAGCGCCGCCACGACCCAGAGGCCGCCGTTGAAACTGCCCGTTGCGTCCTTGACGATGCCAAGCAGGTACGGCGAGCCGAACCCTGCCAGATTCGCAACGGAATTGATGAACGCCACCCCCATCGCCGCGGCACCGCCCGCCAGATAAGCGTTGGGCAACTGCCAGAACACGGGAATCGCACCCATCGTGCCCGACACGGCGATCACCAGACACAGGAACGCCGCCACACCGTTGCTGCCGGCGAATACCCCGACACCCGCCAAACCGCACGCCCCGACGAAGACCGGAATGGCGCAATGCATGCGCGCTTCGCGTCGCTTGTCCGCGCTGTATCCGATGGCGATCTGGAAGATTGCGCCGAACACGTACATCACACCCACGAGCAATCCGATGTGCAGCGGATTGCTCGGCCCCAACGCCCGAACGATGGTCGGCGCAAAGAACGAGAGCGTGGCGTTCGCGGCCACGATACCGAAATAGATACCGGTGAGCAGCCAGAGCTTCGGGCTGCGCACCGCCAGCATGAAGCTGTGCTCGCGCTTGCCCGCGTGCTTGCGGTCGACCTCCAGATCGGCTTGCAGCAGACGCTTCTCCTGTTCGGACAACCAACTCGCCTGCTCCGGCTTGTCGACGAGGAACCACACCGCCAGTACACCCGCGAGTACCGTCGGCACGCCTTCGAGCAGGAACAGCCATTGCCATCCCGCCCAGCCGTTCACACCGTGCATGCCATTGAGAATCGCGCCAGCGAGCGGTGCGCCCACGACCGACGACACCGCGGACGCGGAGATGAACCATGCAAACGCCTTCGCGCGCCGATGCGCCGGGAACCAGAACGTCAGGTAAAGCAGCACGCCGGGCTGAAAGCCCGCTTCGAACGCGCCCAGCAGGAAGCGCATCGCATAGAAATAGGCGGGCGAGTGCGTGAACATCATCAGCACGCAGATCGTTCCCCAGCCCAACGTGATGCGCGCGAGCGTGCGTCGCGCGCCGATGCGCAACAGCAGCCAGTTGCTGGGGATCTCCAGAAAGAAATAGCCGAGAAAGAAGATACCCGCGCCAATGCCGTATACCGTCTCGCTGAAGCCGAGATCCTGCTGCATTTGCAGCTTCGCGAAGCCGACGTTGACACGATCGATCCACGCGAGCATCCACAACACGAAGATGAACGGGATGATCCGCCACATGATCTTCCGGTAGATCGGGTCGAGCGTTCGCTGCGACGGATTCGCGAACGTGTGGCTCGCGTCGGCTGCGAGTGATGATGGCTGCTGGTTCATTTCAACTCCTCCCGGAGTGGCGTGGGTCGGCACGCGTTATCACAAGGTGTCGCAAACCCGCGTGCGTTGTTCTGAATTCGATGTCGATGTTCACGTTGGTGGGGCGGCGAGCCGGCTCGGGCACGCAGCGGCTTCTGGCGGCCTCAGGTGGCTTCTGGCGGCCTCAGGCGGCTTCGCCGAGACCGCCGGGCCCCATCGCCTGAAGCAGCGCGCGGCACGCCGCGGGCACCGGACCGATCACGGGAATCGAGAAGCGCTCGCACAGCGCCTGCGCCGCCTCTCCCAGCGGTCCGCCGCCGATCACCACGGCCTGCGCACCGTCGTCTCGAATGCACGCCTCGACGGCACCCGCAAGCCGGCTTTCCAACTGCGACGGCACATCGCCCAGCGCAAGCGGATCGCCCGTCGTGAAACGCGCACCGGTGAAATTCGCGCCGAGGCCGAGCGCGCGCACGTTCGCGACGATCGAGTTGGCCAGCAAAGGCGTGGTCGTGGCGATGCCAAACCGTCGGCCGCCCGCCCCCGCCTCACGTACGGAAGTCGCGCCGATCCCCACGACCGGCACGTTCAGACGCGCACGCAGCGCATCGATGCCCGGATCACCGAAGGCGCCGACGATCACGCCGTCCGCTTGCGCCGCCAGCGCCACGATTTGCGGGTCGTTCACGGCGTTCGCCGCCACCGCGAGGTCTTGCTCATCGACGATCATCGGTGCGCCGCGCGACACCGTCACGCCGACGACGGCCGGTGGCGACGTCGTCACGCCGGCGAAACAGGCTCGGGCGATGTCGACCATCATTTGCGTCGTCGCCGTCGACGTATTCGGGTTGAGGAGCAGGATACGAGTCATGAAATTCTCGGCGAGCCGGAAAATGTCGGAAGTCAGGAAGCGGAGGACGCCGTTGCATCCGCCGATGCGCGTGCCGTGGCATGGGCACCGGCGTCGCCGGATGCGGCCGGGCCATCGATCGGCTTGCCGAACGTCTCGGGAGCGAAGGTCAGCGCAATGGCGAATACGGCGTACATCGCAGCCATCATCGCGAACATGCCGCCAATGCCGTACTGATCGAAGACGCGGCCGGCGACCAGCGGCATGGCGGCGCCGGCCAGCGTGCCCAGCGCCAGGATGAAGGCCGTGCCGAATGCGCGAACCCGTGTCGGATAGAGTTCCGGCGCGTAAATCCAGAGGGACGTGTTGAGCAGCAGCACACAGAACTGGAACGCTGCGCCGAACGCGAGAATCAGCGGCTGCGACTTCGAGAGAAAGCCAAAGCACAGGCCGATCACGCAGGCGGCAATGGCACCGAGCGTCAGCACACGTTTGCGGGGAAAGCGGAAGCCGAAGTAGGACGCCGTGATTGCCCCGAGCAGGCTGCCCGACTGCATCACGATGGTGAACAGGAAGCTTTTGCTCAGCGTGTAGCCCTGCGCCATGAGGATCGTCGGCATCAGCGTGAGCACGGAGATTTGCGCACCGTAGGTCATGCACACAGCGATGCCCACTGCAGCGGTGCGACGCGCCAACGGCCCGACGAACACTTCGCGCAGGCGCACCCTCTCAGCCCGGTACGCACCGTCCACGGCTTCGCTCAGATAGCGCTTTCCCGCGCCGCCAGCGGCCTTGCCGAGCCTGCCCGACGCGAGAATATTGAGCACGCGGTTGGCCTCTTCCACCCGCCCTTTGGAGAGCAGGAAGCGCGGCGTCTCCGGAATGAATCGTCGATACAGCAGCACAAAGAACGCGGGCAGCACCAGACATCCGAACAGCCAGCGCCAGCTATCGGGGCCGGGAAAGAGCGCGAAGACGGCCAGCCCGAACGCCGGGGCGAGCATGTTGCCCAGCCCGCCGCCCGCGACGTTGATGGCCCCGACCGCCACGCCACGAAAGCGCGACGAGCAGAACTCCGCGAGCATCGTCACGGCAATCGAGATCTCGCCGCCCAGTCCGAAGCCGACGATGAAGCGTCCGGCGGCGAGCATGGTGTAGTTGGCGGCCAAGGCGCAGATCAGCGCGCCCAGCGTGAAGAGCATGAGATTGATGCTCAGCATCGTGCGACGTCCGTAGCGGTCGGCGATGTAGCCGGACCCGAGCCGGCCGAACGCTGCCGCGCCGAACGTCAGCGTGTTGAGAAAGCCGATCTGCGCGGCCGAGATACCCCAGGACTCGCGCAGCAACGGCCCGACCAAACCGACGGCGTTTTGCTCGAAGACGTCGAACAAAACCCCGAACAGGATCAGTGCGAGGATCTTCTTGTGTGACGGCGTCACCCCAATGTCGTCCAGCGCCCGTTCGAGCTGCTGCAACCTGGGTTCCGACGAGGATACGACCACTTCTGCGCCCATCGTAAAACTCCCTGCGCCGTATCTGGCGCCTTCGCGACCGATTGCCTCGCCCTCTGATGAACCTGTTCGGTTAATATTTTTTCAAATTATTTGTTTTTGAAAATTATTTTTCATATCAGGGTTTCACCCGACGAAGCGGACGTGCGACGTCCTTGCCCGGCGATGCCAATGACACGGAGCAATCGAGACAGCGCAATGAAGACGGAGGAGCGGCTGGGGAGCGGAGGAGGGGTTAAATCTCGTCGAGAGCGTCGTGGAATGCTTCGACGAGACCGAGATGACGACGCCCCGGATTGCCCGCAAGCGTCATCACCTGCGTGACGATGAGATGGCACAGGCCGGCCACGGCGGTGTGGTTGTCGAGCACGCCCGGTCCCTGAACGTCGCATTGCAACCACCACCTGGCGGGCGTCTTCGCGGACGCGTTGCGCTCGGTGATGTAGACGAGATTCGGACAGGCCTTCGCGAGTTGCGCCACGATCATCGGCATTTGACGCACGCGACGCCGCAGCGCGAAGACAATGACCATGTCGTCGGCACCGATGCCCGCGAGATGTTCGCCCAACGTCTCGCCTGCGCCCGGAATCACCTGTGCACTGGGAACGATCTGGAGCAACTGCCAGCGCAGATACATCGCCAACGGCAGGCTTGAGCGGAAACCGACGAGCCATACCTTGCGTGCGGCAAGCACGGCGGCGGCGATCTGTTCGATTTCAGTAGACGAGAGACGGCGGTACGTCGCGTCGATGTTCGCGAGGCTCTGCTGACGCTGCACGCCGACGAGGTCGTCGGCCACGGTGTCCGGTGCGGATGAGGTCGCCGCCATCGCGAGCGGCGAACCGGCACGTTGCTCCGAGCGCACATGCTTGCGCGCCTCGTCGAACGACTCGTATCCCAGACGCCGCACGAAGCGCGTGACGGTGGCATTCGAGACCTGCGCAAGCGCGGCAAGCTCCGACGCGGAGTACCCCGCGAGATCGCCGGGCAGATCCAGCGCGAATTCCGCCAGCCGCCGTTCTGAGGGCGAGAGCTGATCCAACTGGTCCCGGATACGTCCGACGAACGACTTCTTCACGTGAGATGCCATGAGCGTTTGCGTGGTGGTGGCAAGCGATTGCGACCGGCTATTGTCACCCGAATCCGGGTGAATCGCGAACTCACGCGGCAACGTCGGTCCGCGAGCGCCCCAGTCCCACCACCGCCTGCAAGATCGCCACGCGGGCCTGCCCCAGAATCTGGCCCTGCCATACCGGGTCGTCGAAGCAGAACGCGCTTTTCACCGCGCGGCGAATCGACCACGCCTGCGCGTCGGGTGCGTCCGGGTGCTGCCTCAGCCACGCGTCTGCACGCAACATGTGCAGCATGTCGATGAGTGCGACGGTGCCGTACTCGATGGCGATCGCCGTCACCTGCGCATCGGGGCGTGTGGTGCGCAGCGTGTCGAGCAACGGACCGCCGACGTTGGACGCCACCGTCGTTGCGTCGACGGGACTGGCGAGATCCGCGCCCCACCACTCGCGCGCGCGGGCCAACTCGGCCGCGTCGAGCGCACCCACGCAGATCTTCTCGCCATGTCCCGGCGGGCCAAGCCCCGTGTGGAAGTCGATCCAGCCGATGGCGTCGCAATGCGCGGCGTGCGTCTCGATCAGCGTGCGGATCAGACGCGTGCTCCATACCGGCGCTGTCCCGCCATAGAAGAGTCCGTCGGCGAAAGCATACTGCCCGATGGTCAAGGCATGCTGGTAGGCCGCCTCGCCATGTGTCGCGATGTAGTCGGCGATGGCGCGCACATTGTCGTCAGACGGCGGCCAAGTCGCAGGCACAAGCAACCGGTGCAGCTCGGCATAGTCCTTGTTGACCGGAAGCGGTTGCGTGAAGTCGATGCTGTTGCGGTTCAGGTCGACGTTATCCTCGTTCGTGCGCGACAACCACGAGAAACCATACGGATTGATGGCGTGAACGACGAGGACGGCCACGTCCGTGGCATCGAGACGCGCCTTCAATCCTGCGTCGCCGAGCAGTGCGATTTGCGCCGCGCTCCCGCAGAATCCCTCGACACCGTGCGTGCCCGAGGTCAGGATGAGCAGCCGTCGCGCCTGCGGCGAGCCCAGTCGCACGACGTCGGTCGCCAGGGTCTCGCCTTCACGTCCGGCGATACCGGGGACGACGTGGCTCGTTACCTCCACGTTCGCCCGTTGGGCGGCCGCGGCAAAGCGTTGTCGGGCTTGCAGATAGCTGTCGGAAAATAGCGACGGCGGTGACAGGGGATTGGCGGCCATCTCGCGTCACTCCGTCAGGAAGGCTTCGGTCAGACGCACCCAGTACGTGGCGCCGAGTGTCAGCACATCGTCGTTGAAGTCGTAGCTCGTGTTGTGCAGCATGCACGGACCGAGCCCGTGGCCGTGCGCCCGATGCTCGCCCGTGCCGTTGCCGATATACGCATAGCAGCCGGGACGCTCCAGCAGGAAGAACGAAAAGTCCTCGGCGCCCATTGTCGGATCGATCGGATCGACGACGTGCTCGCGCCCCACAATTTCCTTCATGACGTTGACGGCGAACTGCGTCTCGGCGGCGGTATTGACTGTCGGCGGATAGTTGCGCAAGAACGAGAACTCGACGGTGCAGCCGTAGGCCGCGGCGGTCGATTCGCAGAATTCGCGCATGCGCGTCTCGATCAGATCGAGGACTTCGAGGGAGAAGGTGCGCACCGTGCCGGCGAGCGTGGCCGTGTTCGGAATGACGTTGATCGCCTCGCCCGCCTGCATCTGCGTGATGGAGAGCACGGCGGCGTCGATGGGGCGCTTGTTGCGCGTCATGATGCTTTGCAGGCCGGTGCCGATCTGCATGGCCGTCAGCACCGGATCGATGCCGTCGTGCGGCATGGCCGCGTGTGCGCCCGTGCCTTTGACGACGATGCGGAACTCGTTGCTCGACGCCTGCGTGGCGCCGACGCGCGCACCGAAGCTGCCCGCCGCGAGGCCCGGCCAGTTGTGCAGGGCGAACACGGCATCGACCGGGAATTTCTCGAACAGGCCGTCTTCGAGCATGGCTTTCGCGCCGCCACCGCCCTCCTCCGCTGGCTGGAAGATGAATACGATAGTGCCGTCGAACGTGCGATGTTCGGCGAGATGCTGCGCGGCGCCGAGCAGCATGGCGGTGTGGCCGTCATGCCCGCAGGCGTGCATCTTTCCGGCGTAGGTCGACGCGTGCGCGAACGTGTTGAGTTCCTGAATGGGCAAGGCGTCCATATCCGCACGCAGGCCGATGACCTTCTTGCCCGTGCCGTTGCGCAATACGCCGACGACACCCGTCTTACCCAATCCGCGGGTCACTTCGATACCCCACGATTCGAGTAGTTTCGCCACGATATCGGACGTACGCGCTTCTTCATAGCGCAATTCCGGATGTGCGTGAATGTCGCGCCGGATGGCTTGCAGTTCGGTCGAGCGCTCAGCGATTTCGGGAATGATGGACATAGGAGTCGTCTCTCGATGGATGCCCCGGATGGTTTGCCGTCGACCGGGCTGCGTCGGCAGGTCGCACCATTGGACAAGGGGCAGGTTGGGGGGGGAATTCGGCGGACGCGCCGGCGAGATCCGCCGGCGGCCCTGATGAACGATGCGTTGATTCGATGTGTTGAACGTGGTGCGCCGTATGGGATGCGTTGTGCGATACGTTGTGCGATACGTTGTGCAAAGCCTCGTTCAGAGCAGCGGCTGACGCGAGCGGTCCTTGAGCAGCAGGATCGTGACAAGCCCCACAGCGGCACCGAACAGGCCGTAATACACGACGGCGAGCTTGTCGCCCGTCCATCCGATGGGCAGCGTGGCGATGGCACCGGCGAAGCCGCCGAAGATCATCACGGCGAAGTTATAGCCAATGGCCATCGACGTCGCACGCACCCGCGACGGAAAGAGTTCGCACACGAATGCGCAGTACGAGCCTTGAAAGAGGCCGAGCGAGAGCATCAGGCAGCATTGCACGAGGATCAGCATGGGCAGCGTCGGCACGTGGCTGACGGCGAGGAACAGCGGATACGCGACGATCAGGCTGATGAGCGCCGAAGCGGCCATCGGCTTCTTGCGGCCGATGGCGTCCGAGATGCGGCCCGAGGCGAACGTCCCCACGATATACGCGACGGCAGCGCACAGCGAGGCGATCACACTGCTCTTGAACGGAATGCCGAGCGACTTCGTCGCGTAGCTCGGCATGTAGTAGTAGAAGATGTACGTGCCGATAGTGCCGTAGACCGTGAGACCGAAGCCGGCGACGACCTGACGCCAGTGCACGGTAATCGATTCGAGGAACGGCGAGCGCTTTTCGGCGGGCTTGTTGCGGGCGTCCCTGAAGACGGGCGACTCGTCCAGGCGCGAGCGCACATACAGACCGACCGGCACGATGAGCAGACCGATGACGAACGGGATGCGCCAGCCGAACGCGTCGATCTGTTCCGGTGTCAGCGCTTGCGTGATGCCGACCGACACGATGGCGCCGAGCAGCATGCTGCAGGCCTGCGCAATCATCTGAAAGCTGCCGTACACACCACGCCGCTCGACCGGTGCGTGCTCGACGAGGAATGCGGTGGCGCTGCCGACTTCGCCGCCGGCGGAAAATCCCTGAAGGAAGCGGCCGATGAGCATGAGCACGGGGGCGGCCATGCCGATCTGAGCGTAGGTGGGCGCGAAGGCGATGACCGCGACACCGGCCGCCATGACGGAGATGGTCAGCAGCAATGCGGATTTGCGGCCGTGTTTGTCGGCGTAGGCGCCGAGGACGATGCCACCGAGCGGACGCGTGAGAAAGCCGACACCGAAGGTCGTCCATGCGGCGAGCAATGCGGCGGTCGGGTTATCGCTGGGGAAGAACTGACGCGCGATGTTGGCGGCGAAGAACGTGAACACGGTGAAGTCGAACCATTCGAGCGCATTGCCGATGGTGGACACCGCGATGATGCCGACGTCGATGCGTTTCCCGGATCGTTCGGAAACCGCGGAGTTTGCGGCGCTGTCGCGCCCAACCGAAACTTCCATGGGGATACTCCTCTTCTATGAAGTGTTTTCGTGGCAAGCCGACCGCACTCGCATCGCCTCATTCTGCTTGTGCCAAAAAATCAATAAAAGCTAGAATTTGTGGTCTGTCATCGCAAATTTTTTGATGAATTCAAGGGCGGATTTCGGGACGAATCGTAAGGGGGACGGGAGAGCTTGATGGTCTTGCGGCGTGCCTGTGAGACGGCTTCGGAGCGGGTTGTGCGTGGTGTGTGGGCGGTGGGGTCGGTGTGTGGGCGTCTTGCGGATGTCCGGCGTACTCCTTTGCAATACCGTGTCGGTCGCGCGGATCTTCTGTCGGTCCAATTGCCGGTCCTGCTGCGCAGACACCCCAGGGTTCCGGTGAATTTCGGCCACTATTGTTTCGGCCACTATTGGCGAGCGTGCTATGAGCAATTTGCGATTCATGAAGACATTCGCGACAGTGGCGAGGTACGGTTCGTTCGCTTCGGCTGCCGAACATCTCGCCATGACGCAGTCGGCGGTGAGCATGCAAATGCGGGCGTTGGAAGAGGAGTTCGGCCACCCGCTATTCGATCGCGTAGGACGTTCGGTCGCACTCAACGCGATGGGACGCGTGCTGCTGCCGCATGCGGAGCAACTGCTGGCGCAGTATCAGACGATGCGGATGCTGGCCGCAGGCATCGAATCGACGGCCGGTCCGGTGACGATTGGCGCGGTGGAGTCGGCAGTGAGCGCGCTGGCGCGCGCGGTGTCGCAGATCAAGCAGGCACAGCCGCATCTGGAGATATTGATTCAGACGGCGCGCTCGATCGAACTGACGGCGAAACTGGATGCTGGTGAAATCGATTGCGCGGTGTTGGTGGAACCGTCGGGCAGGCGTCCGGCAGGGGTGCGATGGACGCCGCTGTATCGGGAGCCGTTGGTGCTGTTGGCGTCGTCGGCGTTGAAGTCGGCGCCGGTGACGAAGTTACTGGAGACGGAGCGGTTTTTGCGTTTCGACCGGACACAACGCACCGGGACGCTGATTGATCGCGCGGTGCGACGTCAGCACGTGAAAGTCAGCGACTTTCTGGAATTGACGTCGATTGAAGGAATCGTGGCGTTGGTGCGCCAACGTGTAGGGATTGCGGTTGTTCCGATGCTCAGAAGCGCAACGTGGGCACATGAAGACGCGTTGCGGGTGATCCCATTGCCCGGTGTGACTGAGCAACGGAGTATCGGACTGCTGGAACGGACACGTCACGACAAGATGGGGATTACCGCGACGATTGCGCAGCAGGTGATGGCGCAGGGGTGAGGACAACGGGCTCTGGTGATATCGCCGCTCCTCACGAGACCAATTTGCGTGAGACCAAACGAGCGGCCTGCCGCTGCGCCCTTACCTGAGAGGGGGCATCTACCGGAATCAGGGGAAATGATCGAGGGAGTTTGGTCGTCAGCGGCTCTTCATGACGAGTACTCACCGCAAAAAATGGGCCCTGAGGGATTCGATCACTGCCGGTTTCCCCTAAAATCCCGGCGCAGTTCTCCAATATAAGAAGCTAGGAAATCCGCTTCCGCTGAGGAACGAGCGAAATACCTCAATCTAAAACGCCAATGCCGCGCCGAAATCATTAGTACCGCTCGCAGCCAACGCCCCCCGTTGAATCGTCGAGCTAATGAGGAGGATCCAATACAAGGCGTGCGTCCACCCCGCCACCTCGTGCTTTCTCGATACACCTTAGCCAATCGCCCCATGCAGCGGGATCAGCGGTTGTCCCATCTGCGAGCAGACTAAGATCACCTAGTAATGAACCGAGTTCGTCAGATTGGGTTCTTTCATATAGCTCGACCAAGAATTCATACATCGCCAGATACGCTACTTTGATAGCGACGCTATCCGTTTGAATGTTCACTTCGTTGCCTTCGATGGTCCAGTTGCGGGATTAAATATCTTTGTGTGGCATCTAGGCCACCATTCTGAACTCAATTCCGGGGGAGTGTTCGAAATGACGTTGAGTCAGGCACTCCCGGAAAATAGAACGTCGTCGCGACTGGTTGCAGCGACGCGGGCAAGTTGGAGATCAGCACCTGCGGAGAAACCGGATCGAGCGTCGCGCCCAATCCGCCCACCACATAGCTCGGGCCGTTTTGCTGGCCCACGGCGCCCGTGAGGATCGACGGAATCGCTATGTCCGCTCATCTTCAAACGCGCTGATACGCGTTTTCGGGCGAGTTCAATTCACGCCGTACAAAGCGCTCCGAAGCAAATCCTGCTTTTTAGCCGACGTCTCAGAACTGAAATCGTTGTCTGGCAATGTCAGCGCCAAGATTCCATGTTCTAGAGGTCGAATCCAATTTCGATAGAGTTCTTGGAATTGCAGTTTTCGCTCCGGCCCCACACGCTCCCAGAATAGATCGCTCAACCACATCCTGGGTAAGCGCGAATTTCTCCGCACGTAGTATTTAGCAGACGGTCCGGGCAAGCTGTGTCCGCAGAAATAATTGTGGACACAGCCCATGACAGATCTCAATTCAGACCTCACCCTGACCGTCACCTGCGTCGGTCGCAACGGCAAGCGGCGCTACGATGCGGAGTCGAAGCGGCGCCTGATCGAAGCCAGCCTGCAACGCGGCGTGTCGGTGGCGGGGCTGGCACTCAAGGCCGGCGTGAACGCGAACCAGCTGCGGCGATGGATCCGGCTGTATCAGGAACGTGGCGGGCGGGTCGGCCTGTCAGGCCAGCGAATCGCGCCGGTGCCGACCACCCCATCAAGCTTTATCCCCGTCGTCGAGATCCCCCACGGCTTAGCGCCGGCCAACGTACCTGCTTCAGCATCGACACCCCTGTCGCCGTGCACGCCGATGCGCGCACAGTTGACCGTCGAGATGCCCAACGGGGTCACACTGCGTCTGGACTGCACCGAACACGATGGGCCGCTGTTGTCGGCCATGATTGAGAGCCTGGGGCGTTGCGATGTTCGAGCTCGACGCTAAGCTTACGGTCTACCTTCATCGTGATGCCATTGACTTCCGAAAGTCAATCAACGGCCTAGCGGGCCTGGTCGAGGCAGACGGGATGGACCCGTTTGGCTCGGCGCTCTACGCGTTCAGCAATCGGCGCCGGGATCGCATCAAGCTACTCGGCTGGGGTGGCAATGGTTTCTGGCTGTTGATGAAGCGGCTCGAAGAAGACCGTTTCGTCTGGCCGCGCCGACCGCAGGCTGTCATGGAGCTCACCACCGAGCAACTGCACTGGCTACTTGAAGGGATTGATATCGAAGCGGTACGCCGGCACCCTGCACGGCAGTATCGACACGCGGGTTGAGGCGGATGCCTCGTCTGTTACAAATTCGGTAAACCCATGGGCGCTGGCATTTCGCTATCGTGAGCGTCATGTCAGCCCAAGACGCTACCGCCGATCTGCCGCCCGAAGTATTGGCCTATATCCGCCAGCTCGAAGCGAACAACCGCGAACTAAAGGCGAGCAACCAGCAGTTGGCCCAACGCGTCGAACAGCTCGAGGAGTTGTTCCGCCTCGCACAGCTCAAGCGCTTTGCCCCCAGCAGCGAGAAGCTCAAGGATCGCGTGTTCGATGAAGCGGAACAGGCGGCAGTCGCCGAGCCCGTCGAGGATGGTCCGGACGGCGTATTCGCGTTGCCCGATACCGCGCTACCGGCCAGCGACGCACCCCGCCCTGGCAAACGAGGCCGCAAGGCTCTGCCGGCCGACCTGCCGCGCACGCGCATCGAATACGATCTGCCGGATGACCAGAAGGTTTGCCCGTGCTGCCAACATGCGCTACATCGGATGGGCGAACAGACCTGCGAGCAACTGCATATCGAGGTCAAGGCTTCGGTATTGCAGCATGTGCGCTTCAAGTATGCATGTCGCCATTGCGAGCGGCACGCCGAGCAGACGCCCATCGTGATTGCGCCCATGCCGGCGCAACCGCTGCCGGGCAGCAACGCGAGTCCGGCGATGATCGCCACGGTAATGACAGCCAAGTACGCGGACGGCACGCCGCTGTACCGCATGACCGAGGCACTGGGCCGCTCGAACATCGAGATCAGCCGCGGCACGCTCGCTCACTGGGTCATCCGCCCCGCCGAACTGCATCTGTCCCGGCTGTACGACACCTTACGCGGCACACTGCTCTCGCAATCGCTGATCCATGGCGACGAGACCACCGTGCAGGTGCTCAAGGAGGCGGGCAAGAACGCGCAGAGCCAGTCCTACATGTGGGTCTACCGCAGCGCCGAAACCTGCGCCGAGCCGGTGGTGCTGTTCGAGTATCAGCCTGGGCGAGGCCAGCAGTATCCGCAAGCCTTCCTGAAGGGCTATGCCGGCACGCTGATGACCGATGGTTATAGCGCATGGCGCACGCTCGGCAGCGTGACGCAGCTCGGTTGCATGGCCCATGCGCGCCGGGCGTTCGACGAGGCGTACAAGGCGCACAAGAAACCGGACGGTCGTGCGCGCCAAGCGCTGGAATTCTTTAAATCGCTGTACCAGGTCGAAACGCTCGCGCGTGGCGTGCTACCTGAGGGAGAAACCCGGACGGGCTATACGTACCGATTGCGCCAGGCACACAGTGTGCCGTTGCTCGATGCATTCGGCGTCTGGCTCGATGAACAGGCTCCGCAAGTTCTGCCGGAAAGTCTGACCGGCAAGGCGATCAGCTATGCGCGGAACCAATGGGATTATCTGCGACGCTATGTCGAGGACGGTGACGCGCCGATTGACAACAACGTGATCGAGCGGGATATCCGGCCGTTTACCACGGGACGCAAGGCCTGGCTGTTCAGCGATACCGTCGCCGGAGCCAAGGCCAGCGCGATCGTCTACAGCTTGATGCTGACGTGTCGTGCCTGCGGTGTCGAGCCGTATGCGTATCTGCTACATGTGCTCACCGAGCTGCCGCAGCGCGCGACCAATGCCGATATCAGCGATCTCTTGCCGTTCAACTTCGCCAAGTCGCATGGCGCTTCCGCTTCGGTCTGATCACTCGGCGGTGTGGGTTAATTCGCGCTTACCATCCTGGACCCTATGGCTTCGACGTAGCCACTGCGAAGCACCCAACGCCCAGGGTTGATGGAGACATCAACAATTTCCATTTCAAGAGGTGGAGGCAAACCGTTTGACCTCTTTCGAAGGTTCGAACAATCGCGTCCGGCAAGTTCATACTCGTATGGGTCCGTCACGTTCTGCCACCGGTTGTACTCCGAATCAGACACCCATGCTTGTACGAACCCCTTTCTTGCCGTGAACGAGCCAAGCCATTCCTCCCATTCTCGTGCCACTCCCGGGTAACGCTCTTCCACTTGTATGAAGCAGTGTCCGAAGGATGCCGCGACCCCATATTGAAATACAAACTGTTGTGACACCAACTCTCCCCATGGACGCATATCACCAAAGCGCCTGAGAACTTGCGAGCTAGTAAGCACTTCGTCACCAAAACGGAGTTCAACATGGCTTTCGCTCCGCTCCGCGATCCGAAGCAAGGTTCTTATGGCCTGCCCCGGGGAGATCGAACCCACTCGCGCTTCGAAATCAATCCCGCTTTTCTTACCTCGCTCATCCGGCTGACTTTGAGCGTGAGAGTCTTCCGCTAACGCAAAGACCATTTTCAGGACTTGGGCTCTTGACCTTATCTTCATTGGAATACCTTAATAAACACGGCGTTACCACGACTTTGACCGTCAGTGACTAACGACTGATTTGCAGTCAACCCAGAAATGCAATACGCAATTCAGGCGGAAAGGTCTATCCCGGATCGAGATTAGTGCGCCAACATTTAAGGGTTGCGGTTGTCCCTATGCTGAAAATCGCGGCTTGACCGCATAAATACCCCGCTGCACGTACTCCCTTATCCGGTGTCACCGAGCAGAAGTATCGGACTGCTGGAACGGACGCGTCACGGCAAGATGGACCTTACTTCGGCGATTGCGCAGAGTGATTATTGAGGGATGTAGAAGCGGTCGATCACATCCGAACAGATCACGTGTCAAAGCGAACTGAGCACATCGACTTGGCAGCCCTAGCTCCAAGTCGAGATCCGACTTCTTCCAAGTAAGGCATGCACGCTTTTACCTTTTTCTTCTATTTCACATAGAAAAACCTCGAAGCAAGTCCCACTTCCCGGCTTGCACTTCGAGATTGGAAACGGCATCCAACGTGTAAAACCATTATCTCAAGACTTACCAAGTACAAGCCTTGTAAAGTGGCGCGCGATAGAGATTCAAACGACGACCACCGACGCCAATCCACCTAACAGCGCTTGAGCACTCTCAGAGACAGTAGCCTGACTGCAACGGCGAAGGTCAGGTATTCGGTCATCATAAGAATTACTGGGAAGCTTCGAATATGCGGTCTAACTCCTGATAGGCACTGGATGCGACTGAATCGAACTCGCCCGGCAAGATTTCGACAGTCTTTACGGTTACACCGGCATCTTCGGAATAAATAATTTTAGAAATATCTTCAGCATCCACAAGATAAATATTCCATCTATTAAAAATATCTAAATTTGGGCAAATATCAAAACAAGCTGGCGAGATATCGGGGGGAATCGAACTTACCATATTTAAATCACTTTCACTAATAGAATTCTGGATCACATGAAAAACCGCTATCTCGTCGCAAAATACCAGCGACGGGGCTTCACGTTTTCCTGCGTCGCCCACGATGTATCGCATCGAAAACAGCACATCTCGCAAGGAGACCCCTTCGTCGAAGTTTCCGACTTGCTCGCCAGCAATCCAATAGCAGAATTTTCCGAACATCCACGCATCGCCCGGGTTTTCGTTCAATTCAAACTCGATCCCGAGCCGTGCTTTGTCACCGAATAGCATGTTCACTTCCCCAGAATTTTTAGAACACTTGGAGGAACCTTTGAAGAGGGAATTGTGCCGCTGAAATGCACCGTTCCTGCATTGTCCGAAAAATATTGATAATAGCCTGTCTTCCCTAGGGCATACCAAGTTCCCATACCTCCGCGCACCGCGCCATCCTCGTATGCGACACGGGAGTCTGCTGGCTCCGGCGTTTTTTTGGGGTTGTACAGTGGACTACCTTTATCGTGCGCTGGGTTAGTCTCATATGCGGGTTTCACCCGTGCATCCACATTCGACGGGTTGTAGGGATCATCCGATAGCACCGGACTTGGGGTTTTGTTGTCGGAACCCTTTGAGAGGATCACGTTGTCCGGAATGTCCCCTGGCATTCCGATCATGCTTCCCGCCTCTACACCAGTTCCCCCTCCGGCGCCGGCTCTTACACTGACGCCGCCAGCGGTGGGCGTATTTCCGCTCCCCCTCCAACGACAGCGTTTGCCCCGTTAGCCACACCTTGGAAAAGTAGGTCGATCGATGGTTCAGACATCTTTTTCTTGGCGCCAGCGATCATTAGGCTAGCAAATTGGTCTCTCGCGGCAATAACTACTGGATTCCCTGGCATACCGGGCATGAGGATATACAGCAGTGTCGTCAGCGTGTTTGCCAACCCTCCCTTCACCGCATCTGCGGTATGTTCTGCGCTTCCCGCATCATTATTCAACGCCTGATTCTGTGCCCAGAACGCCCCTGCCGACGGATCCGCTCCTGCGAAGCCCGAGAACGTCGCTCCCATCAAGCCCGAGAGCATTGAGAGTGCCCCCAGTTGTCCGCCGTTGAGTGGCGCACCGCTCGGATCTATTGCCTTGATGAAATCCGGCGTGAACGCTGCACTTGCGGCCGCACCAATCGCTCCGCCGGCACATCCATTTCCAGAAGCCGCACTTCCAGCACATCCCAACGCTGCGTGGGCCGTAATCGAAAGCAGGTCCTTCCCGAGTCCTTCTCCAAATACGCCGCCGACCTTTGCCTCGCCAATCTGAAACGCCAACGCGGCACCCAAATTGCTGATACCACTCGCCTTCAACGCATCAAGAAAACTCCCGCCCTGAATCGTCGACTGCACCCCTGCTTGAATCACGGACTGGCCCAGAATCGCCATGCCCTGTGTCAGCCATTGCCCTGCCGTCGCAGCGCTTGCCTGGTTGACGGCACCGTCCACGAATGTCGGTTTCACCCCCGCGAGACTGCTCAGGCTGTTTGGCGATGCCGTCGTCGAGAATCCGAGTCCATCCGCGCTCGAATACGTAATGCCGTTCAACAACCCCGCCGTGATCGCTGCCGACAACCCCGTCTTCAACACCCCACCGAAATCCAGCGTACCGTTGAACATCACCTGCGTGATGGTCGAACTCGTCATGGCGGTCAGTGCTGCGCTTGCCATCACGTTACCCAGTCCGCCCGCAACGAATGTCCCCGCCGTCGTGCCAAGTTGTGCCGCGATCATTCCCGAGAACATCGGGCCAAGTGCGGCACCGGTCATGGCCGCGGCCATGATCATCCCCACCTGCTGAATCCCGAAATTCCCGCCCTGCTTCACGAACTCCGTGTGCAGGTCGTTTTGCAGCGTCTGCTGGATGAAGTTCTCGCCCAACTGACTCGCGACACCCGCGATGAACGCTTGCGTTGCTCCCTGGTCGATTTCGCCGTTTTGACCGAGAAGTTGGAGCGCGCCGCCGATCTGGTTGAACTGATCGACGTTCAGCGTCAGCCCGCCCGCCGCCGCGCTCATGAAGCCGCCCGGCTGCACCACCGTGCCCGTCGTCTTCAGGTAGCCCGCGTCCTTGATGTAGCTCCAGATCTCGCCCACGTCGACCACGTTGGCGCGGTTCGTCAGCGTGCCGGTGGTCACCGTGAGCGTCCCGCCTGAGGTGATCGCGCCCGTGTTCACGATGCTGCCGCCCGTGGCCGTGCTGCCGAAGTTCAGCGACAGCTCGTTGCTCGCCAGAATCTGACCGCCCGCCGACAGCGCCGTGAAGTTCTCCGGCAGATACACCTGCGGCATCAGGGCCGTGACCGTCGGGCACTTTGCGTTGCCCGTCGCGGCACATCCCGGCTGCGGCACCGTCTGCTCGACGTACCACAGCATCGGTTGTGACAGACCCGCGATCTGCTCAGGCGTGAGTGCTTGCCCCAACTGGATGTTGTTCGCCTTCGCGTACTCCACCGCGTTGCCGTACAGCACGAGCTTTTGTTGGTCGTTGACCGTCAACTGCGACGTGCTGTCCGTCGACAACCCGTTGATGAAGCTCGCCTTGCCCGTTTGCATCAGGGCTGCTTGTTGCAGTTGGATGGCTTCTTGCTGCGGTGAGAAGTAGAACGTCGTCGTGCTCGGTTGCAGCGACGCGGGCAAGTTGGAGATCAGCACCTGCGGAGAAACCGGATCGAGCGTCGCGCCCAGTCCGCCCACCACATAGCTCGGGCCGTTTTGCTGGCCCACGGCGCCCGTGAGGATCGACGGCCCCGTGCCGCCCAAGCTCGCCGGAATCGTCAGATTCAGACCGCCATTCGCGGGTGCCAGGCTGATCACTTGCGGCGGATTTCCCACTTGCGGCGTATATGTGTTCGCCGTCGTGATGCCGTTGACGAGACTCGTGCCGCGCCCTCCCGTCGCCATCGGCCTATTCGAACGATTCTTGTTCGAAGATTAAAATATTTACAAAACAGACATTGACCGCTTGCCTCCAGATACTAACAGTATTTGTATAAATAAATTTTAAATCTAATATCAAATATAAAACTATGGTGACGGAAACTTAATTAACGCAGAAAAATCCACCTTCCAAATATCCAACTCAAAAAGATCGCCAAACTGGTCAACGTTCACCGCAACCGAAATTTGCACACCATCCATATCCACGTACTCACTTTCCACAAGCTGCCCTCCAAATTTACGATTTCTCGCATTTTTGTTAATCAATCTCAAACTTCCCATTCCACCATCCAACATCTCTTCAACCGAGACATCCCCCATTGAATCAATCAAATAATTTTTTCTATCGACACTGATATCCGCACGAGAAATCAAATCACGTAACAGAGCATACTCCACGTCATATAATTTTCTACAAACTCCCATCATGACCTCGGAAAAGTTATTCTCCCAACGTTTATCTTTCCGTTCGGAAATTTGAACGCGCTATAGTTGAATTCAATGCCATTCACATGAACGGTACCCTTGTACAGACCGTCGGGCAACATTCGACCAATTCTGCCCAAGTCATCAGCGATAGATTGTTGGACAGCCACAGCATCGTAGCCACCATCAATCACGTGACGGAACGCATGATCATTTTGGTTTTTATTCGAGCCAAATTGGAGATATGACAAACCTCCATGTTCTCCCTTGCCTTCCGCACCAAGGCCAGTCGACGCCCCGCCATCCGATGCGTCATTCCCGTCGTTTGACGAGAGACTCCAGTTTCCGGGAGCCCCTGCACTACCACCCGCGACTACGGGCGGTGCGACCGTACACGTACCATTGGGCAAGCACGTGACCACCGGAGGTGACGCAACTACACTCCCACTCGTGGGAGGAGTTCGGTCGTTTTCCTGCACCAGCGGATTCGCGTCTGCCGGAGGCTTCTCACCGGACTGCTGACGCTGTGCGAGCAAGAACTGACGGGTCAACCACTCGCGGGCTTCCGAGCGCCAATTCACCAGCGAAATTAGCGCGTTCGCAAGCTTCGATGCAAGCCCACTTCCCCCGGGGTGCTCTTCTGCGTTGTTTGTCGCTTCGTTTTGGGCCCAGAATGCGCCAGCATTCGGATCCGTACCAGCGGCCCCTGCGCCAAGTGCACCAGCGAGTCCAGCAAGCGTCGTCAATGCCGCGCGTTGCGCCGGATCCAATGGATGATCGCCAGTGCCCAACGCACGGATCAGGTCCGGCATCAACGCTGCGCTGACACTCGCCCCAATCGCCCCTCCCGCACAATCACTTCCCGATGCAGCAGCACCTACACATCCCAGAGCGGCATGGGTCGCAACATAGGCTAACCCTCCCGGCAATCCATCACCGAATCCGCCCGCGCTATTCATCTCGCCAATCTGGAACGCCAATGCCGCGCCGAGATTATTGATACCGCTCGCCTTCAACGCATCAAGGAAGCTCCCTCCCTGAATAGCCGATTGCACCCCCGCCTGAATCACCGACTGGCTCAGAATCGCCAGCCCTTGCGACATCAGCTTGTCAGCCGTGCTGACAACCGCATTGCCAGCCGTCCCCCCGACATAACTCGGATTCACACCGGCCAGGCTGCTCAGACTGTTGCCCGCACCGCCCACCGTGGTAAAGCCAACGCCATCGCCCGCCGTGTACGTAATTCCATTGAGCAAGCCTGCCGTAATCGCACTTGACAGCCCACTTGTCATCACCGAGCCGAAATCGATCGATCCCGTCGTCACCAACTGCGAGAACGCCGAGCTCGTCATGGCAGTCATTGCTGCGCTCAACGCGATGTTGCCAAGACCCGCACCGATGGCCACGCCTTCCGCCGTGGTTCCGGCTGCTGCCATCAGTGCCGCCGTACCAGCCTCAACGCCCGCTAACTGCCCCACCATCGTCGAGAACATCGGCCCCAGCGCCATCGACATCGCCACAGCCCCAACGATCATCCCCACCTGCTGAATCCCAAAACTCCCGCCCTGCTTCACGAAATCCGTGTGCAGGTCGTTTTGCAGCGTCTGCTGGACGAAGTTCTCGCCCAACTGACTCGCGACACCCGCGATGAACGCTTGCGTTGCCGCCTGGTCGATGTCGCCGTTTTGACCGAGAAGTTGGAGTGCGCCGCCGATCTGGTTGAACTGATCGACGTTCAGCGTCAGTCCGCCCGCCGCCGCGCTCATGAAGCCGCCCGGCTGCACCACCGTGCCTGTCGTCTTCAGGTAGCCCGCGTCCTTGATGTAGCTCCAGATCTCGCCCACGTCGACCACGTTGGCGCGGTTCGTCAGCGTGCCGGTGGTCACCGCGAGCGTCCCGCCTGAGGTGATCGCGCCCGTGTTCACGATGCTGCCGCCCGTGGCCGTGCTGCCGAAGTTCAGCGACAGCTCGTTGCTCGCCAGAATCTGACCGCCCGCCGACAGCGCCGAGAAGTTCTCCGGCAAATACACCTGCGGCATCAGGGCCGTGACCGTCGGGCACTTTGCGTTGCCCGTCGCGGCACATCCCGGCTCCGGCACCGTCTGCTCGACGTACCACAGCATCGGTTGTGACAGACCCGCGATCTGCTCAGGCGTGAGTGCCTGACCCAACTGGATGTTGTTCGCCTTCGCGTACGCCACCGCGTTGCCGTACAGCACCAGCTTTTGTTGGTCGTTGACCGTCAACTGCGACGTGCTGTCCGTCGACAACCCATTGATGAAGCTCGCCTTGCCCGTTTGCATCAGGGCTGCTTGTTGCAGTTGGATGGCTTCCTGCTGCGGTGAGAAGTAGAACGTCGTCGTGCTCGGTTGCAGCGACGCGGGCAAGTTGGAGATCAGCACCTGCGGAGAAACCGGATCGAGCGTCGCGCCCAGTCCGCCCACCACATAGCTCGGGCCGTTTTGCTGGCCCACGGCGCCCGTGAGGATCGACGGCCCCGTGCCGCCCAAGCTCGCCGGAATCGTCAGATTCAGACCGCCATTCGCGGGTGCCAGGCTGATCACTTGTGGCGGATTTCCCACTTGCGGCGTATATGTGTTCGCTGTCGTGATGCCGTTGACGAGACTCGTGCCGCGCAGCGACACCGACTGCCCCACCACGTTACCCACGTTGACGATCTGCCCGCCAGACGTCAACGTCAGGTTCGGCGCCTGAATCGTCGCCGCGATGTTGCCCACCGGCGTCGGCGGGTTGATCACGCCACCCACGCTGTTGTACGCGTCGCCATACAACGACGAACACTCCGCCGCGCTGCCGCAACTCCACACGTCGTGACGCTTGTCCGACTCGAACATGCCCGTCTCTTGTACCCAGTGCGAGTGCCAGTAGGCATTGAGCGTCTGCGCGCTGTTGACCACCGGGCCGCTGACGTTGATCGTCGCGTTAAGCCCCGCCGTGATCAGACTGCCGACGTTCGTCAACGACCCCGCGTTGATCGTCAGATTGTTCCCCGCACCGATGATCGACGAATTGCCCGACTGCTGGTCGACGTACGCCTCGCAGTAGCTCTCCTTGTAGCCACCCGCCGTCATGCAACCGGCGTACTTCTCGAGCTTGCCGTAGTTCTCGTGAACCTGCACCGGCGGCGGCAACGTGTTGGTGATGCCGCCTGCAACGTTCAACGTCAGGTTGTTGCCCGCAAGAATATTGCCCGACGTGTTCGTCAGCGAGTCGGCTGCTGTCGTGCCCGTGGCCGACGAGCCGACGCCGCCAATCACGAGATCGTGACCCGCGATCAGATCGCCATACTTGTTGTTGATCGTGCCCGCGGCAATCGTCAGGTTGTTACCCGCGATGATTGCCGCGTTGTTTTGCGCATAGGTGAACGAGGTCGTGTTGGGGTTCGCGCCACGAATTTCGTTGCCCTTGTAGCATGCCGCGATGCTTGTGCCCGGTGCACATCCCGCCTGGTCCGTGAACTGCTGCGTATTGCCGCCCTGATTCGTTAGGCTCGCGGCGGTGATACTGACGTTGTTCTGCGCATAGATCATGCCCTCGTTGACGAGATTTCCCCCGGCAATGCTCAGGTTGTTCGCCGCCGTCATCAGGCCAAGCGACGACGACCAGTTGATGCTCGACGTCGACGTTGGTGCCGCCGAATTCGCGTTGATCGTGAAACGCACGTCCGGCGACGCACCGGTCGGGCCGTCCTGCTGCGCGGGCGTCATGACGAAATCGCCAAGCGAATTGATCTGATTCAGAAACGCCGTGTACTGCCCCTGATCGACCCAGTTGACGACATTGCTCGTCGTGGTCGGAACGATGGCGCCGTTCGCCATCGAACCGACGTTGAGCGTCAGATTCCGTCCTGCGCCGATCTGCCCGCCCCGGTTCGAGAGGTTCGCCGTGGTGATGGAGATGTCACCGCCCGCCACCATGCTGCCCTTCTCGCCCATCTGCAAAGTGGAACTGGTCTGATGGACCGTAGGCAGAGCAACCGCAACGCTGGCCTGCGCGCCAAAGATCGGCGTCGCACTGACCTTCCAGTACGTATAGTCGACGTAGCCATCCCCGCTAGGGCGCGACCCGGTGAGCTTGTTCAGATAGAAAACGCCGCTGCCGATGATCGGATCGGAAACGCCCGTTGTGCAGACGTTGGGCCCAAGCCATACGCAAGTCTGCGACTCCCACGGATTCGCGCCGACAGGCTTGCCCTGTGCGGTCGCCCCCGTTGGGGAAAGCAGATCGCCAAGCGTAGCGCTCGCAGTATGGTTGACGGCGGAAGGCGTTCCCGGGTCTCCCTCGCTGACATTGATACGCGGCCCATCGTAGGCAACCCAGTCGCGGCTGCCGACCAGCCCGCTCCACAGCAAAGACGGATCGGTGATCGTGGTGTCGGTCGTCGTCAGACCCGCCCCCGCCGCCTGATCGTTGATTACCGCCCCGGCATTCACCGTCAGATTGTTCCCCGCGATGATCGTGCCGCCGACGTTGTTCAGCGTGCCCGGCATCGAGAAGGTGATGTTGCCCGCGGCTTGTGTCTTGGCGCCCGTGTTCGTGAAGTTGCCGCCACTCATGGCCAGATTGCGGTTCGCCTCGATCAAACCGCCATTGACGACATCGCCCGTGAGCGCGAGATCGCGGTCGGCATGGAGGGTAGCGCCAGCGCCGTTGATCATCGCTGCGTTCACCGTCACATCGCTGCCACCGATCACATTGCCGAGGTTCGTGAACCAGCCCCGGCTCGACAGCGTCAACGCGCCATTGCTTTGAATCGTCCCGCTGTTGATGAACGACGCCAGGCCCGTGAGCGACGTGCTCGCCCCGCCCAATTGCAACATCCCCGAGTTGTTGATGACGTTCGCCGTGATCGACATCGTGCCGCCGGCTTGCAGCGCGCTGCCCGTCGCATCGAACGTTGCCGCGTTCATCGCTGCCGTCAGATTTCGCGTCGCCGCAAGCTCACCGCCCGCACTCGTCACGGTTCCCGCACCGTTGACGGTCAGCGACAGGTCCGCGCTCGCGGGCGTCGCGCTCGTCACATCGCCCGCGAGGATCATGCCGCCGTTATTGTTCAGTCCATTGACGTTCAGCGAGATGCCGCCAGCGCCGAGCATCGTACCGCCATTGGTCAGCGTGCCGCCCGCCGTGACGGACGTCGTGCTGCCGTTCAGCAGCCCGGCATTGGTCACGTCGCCGCTCGACGTGAGCGTCAATGCCTTCGTCGACGCCAGTTGCCCACCCACCTGATTGACGATGCCGCCCGCGTGGATCGACAACGCACCGCCGCTGAGCACCGATGCCCCCGCCGAGTTCGTAAACGTTCCCCCGCCTGCATCGAACGACGTAGCTCCGTTGATCAACGCGAGACCGTGCGTGCTGATCCACTGCGTTGCCGTGACGTCGAGCGCCCCGCCCACGATCATTGCGCCCGTATCGACGCGCGCGCCGGAGAGCTTCGCGTCATTGGTCACGAAAAGCTGACCACCGCTGGCATCCAGCGAACCGGTCGCCGTGGCGATAAAGGCCTTCGACGCCGTCGTGGTGCCGTTGACGACAACGTTGCCCCCGTTCAGCGTCATGTCGCCCACGACGGTATTCGTGCCGCCCAGCGTAAGCGTCTGCCCCGCGTTCAGGGTGACGGCGCCGTTGCCGGAGACGTCCGCTACGTTCAGATTTCCGCCCAGCGCGGCAAGGGATATCGCGCCCATGCCCGACACGCCCTGCAATGCGCTCAGGTGCGTCGCAGCAGTGGCATCGAGCGCACCGCCGACGAGGACCTTGCCAAGCGTCAAACTACCCGTGGCACTCGCGAGCGAGGCCTTGCCCATCGACGTCAGTGCGCCGAGCGACGTGTCGCCCTGCGTGGCAATCTTCACGTCGCCTGCGGTGTCCACGCTCCCGAGCGTCAGCTTGCCGCCCGACGTGATCGTGACATCCTTGCCGAATGTCAACGCACCATTGTGCGCACCGTCCGCGCCGGTGATGTCGCCGCCCGATTGGAGCGACGCGCTTCCCCTGCCGATCAGGTGGTCCGTGATCGCCATCGTCGTGCCCGCGATCAGCAACGTGTCGCCGTTGACCTGCGCCTTGCCCACGCTCAGTGCACGGCCCGCGTTCGCCGTGAGATTCGTGATGGCGGTGATCGGGCCACGCAACGCGAGATCGCCTTGCGCCGTGGTGAGTGCAATGTCCTGATTCGCCGACAACGCGCCGTCGATGCGCAGGTCGCGCGTGGCGTTGACGGTAACGCCCTCGCCCGCCGTGACCGCGCCGCCGAGCGTGACGTCACGCCCCGCGCGCACGGTCAGGCCGTTGCCCGTTGCGATGTCGCCAGCGACGCGAACGTCACCGGTTCCACCCGCGGTCAATGCCGCCGATTTTCCTGCCTGAATCGCGCCTGCCGACAGGTCGCCCGCCGTCGTCATCGTCAACGTGTCGCCCGCGACGATTGCGCCGCCGACCTGCGTCGCATTGCCGGAGATGGTCGTCAGACCGCCATTGCCGAACGTCAACGACGTCGCGCTCAGGTTGCCGCCGGCACTCAGCACACCGGCCACGGCATCCGCGACTACGCTACGCACATTGCCAAGCGTCATGTCGCCGCCGGAGGTCAGGCGCACGAGTCCGTTCGCCATGGTGTCGCCCTGCATCGTCAGCGACGTACCCGCATTGACGGCGAGATTGCCCTGCGCGCCGACGTTGCCAGTCGAGATGGCACCGCTCGCCGCGGTCAGCGTGATATCGCGTTGCGACGCCGCGTCGCCCTGGAGGCGAATGCCGCCCGACGTCGCAGTGAGCGCGACGCTATCGCCACCCACGGTCTTGCCGGTCACCGCAACGTCGCGCGCGCCGGTCATCGTCACGGTGCCGAGGGCGATGGCATCGCCACTTACCGTAACGTCGCCGCCGCCCGCATTACCGTCAGCCATCACCGCAAGGGCCTGCGTGGCCTGCACGTTATGCAAGCCGACGTCGTTTGCAGCATGCATGTCGACGTTCCGGCCGGCCAATGCGCCTGTGAGCGCCGTATTGCGGCCCGCCGTCAACGCGACATCGCCGCCGAACACCGTGGCGCCATCGCCGTTGATGTCATTGCCGGCGCGTAACGTGCCGATGCCTTGCACGGCCGTCTGGCCGGACAGCGTCAGATCGTTCGCCGCACTCGCTCGCAGATCGCCCTGAATGTTCAGCTTGCCGCCGAGCGACGCGTTGCCCGCACTCGTCGCCAGTAATGTGCCGGCCGTGGTCACATCGCCGCGGATCGCAAGGTCGCCGGTGCGCGTAAGCAGCGAGAGATCCCCCAACGTGAGGGCGGTTCCCGTGACCGAGAGATTGCGCTGCGCAATCAGCTCGCACGCCGCACCACATGTCACGCTGCCGGTCAGCAGGACGTCGCGCGCCGCCGTCGCGGTGAACGCGTTCGGCGACGACACGGCACCGTTGAACACGATGTCCCCCGGGCCACCCAATGTGCCCGCCATGCCGGTGGTCACGACTTTCACGCCCGCGGCCGAATTGAGCACGCCGAGCGTTGCGTTGCCGCCCGCCGTCACGTCGATGCCGTTCGCCTGCACGCCGCCCGTGAGTGTCGTGTCGCCGGAGGAGGCCAACGTCGCCGTGCCGGTGAAGACAGCTTTCCCGCTGCCATCGCCCGCGTCGAGCAACGACCTGTCCGCGCTCAGACTGGCATTGACGCCAACGAGCACCGCGCCGAGCTGCAAATCCCGCCCGGCGCTGACGGTGATGTCTTTCAGTGCGCTTGTCGAGGCCCCAAGAACGATGTCCTGCGCCGCGCCGACGAACAGATTCGACGAACCGCTGATGCCGCCGCTCGCCCGAACGCTGCCGGTCTGGGCCGCCAGACGCGCATCTCCAACCGACTGAACCGAGCCCGCGACGTTGAGGTCGCGCTGCGCGTCGAGTGTGGTGGCACCACCGCCCCCGAGCACCCCGTTCACGAAGATGTCGCGTGCTGCTTGCAACGCCACGGTACCCGGCGCGCCGGACTCGCCGTTGACGGTGATATCGCCGCCGCCCGTCAGACCATGTGCCGTGAGCGCCAACGCCCCGGTCGACTGCGCATTCCCGACCGTGAGGCTGTTCCCTGCGGTAATCGCCACGCCACCGCCCTGCAGAAGGCCGCGCTGGTCGACGTCACGTGCTGCCGTCACATCGAGCCTGCCCGTGAACGAGGCCGCCCCGGTGCCGGTTACATCCCGGCCGGAGACGACGCTTCCCGTTCCCTGTCCGGCGAGCGTGCCGGCGATTACCGTGTCGCGGCCCGAGGTCAGCGCCGTGTTGCCTGCCACGGCGGTTTCGCCGCCCATGACGACATCCGTGCCGGCGGCAACGCCGAGCTGATTGCCCGCGCTCAGCGTGCCCTGTTGCCTGACGCTGCCTTGCGCGGCTGTCAACGCGATATCTTTCGCGGCCTGAATCTTGCCGGTAATGTCGACGTCGCGTGCACCCGTCAGGGTGGCGTTGTCTCCCGTCGCCAAGTCGCCCGCCACGGTGACATCTCGCGCGGCGGTAACGTCGACGCCGCCGACGACCTTCGACGTGCCGTTCATCACCGCATCGCCGCCACCGGCATTCCCGCGCGCCGACACGGAAAGCGTGCCGTTCGACGTGACGCTGGATACCGTCGCGCTGTTGCCCGCCGTCACCGTGACGCCATTACCCTGCAACACGCCGGAGAGATTGACGTCGCGACCGGCGGTGAGCGTGGCGCTGTCGGCAAACGCCGATGCGCCCGCACCGGCGAGATCGCGCCCCGCTTGCAAAACGCCGCCCAGACCGACCAGTGCGCCGTTGAGCACGATGTCCCGAGCGGCGCTCACCGAGGCGTTGCCGATGGCGCTCGTCTGCGGTGCGGCCAACGTCACCGTCCCGCCTGCGGCCAGGGCGAGCTGGCTGTTGGTGCTCAGATTGGCCGTCGTCGTAAGATCGCCGGACGCCGCCGTCATCGCCACGTCGCCGACAGCGCTCACGCCGCCGTCAAGCTGGATGTCGCGCTGAGCGGTCACGACGAGTTTGTCGCTCGCCGCGATCTTTCCCGTCGTGGTGACGAACACGTCGCGCGCGGCATTCAACGTTGCCACACCGAACGACGCGAGCGGCCCCGTCACGCGAATGTCGCCGCTGCCACCGAGACCGTTTGCAGTGACATCCAGCGTGCCGGTGGTCTGGATGCCGCCAAGCGTCACAGCATTACGACTCACGACGACGAGATTCGCCGTCTGCAATGTGCCGCCGAGTGTGGCGTTGCCGCCCGACGTCAGCAAGGCGTTGCCGAGGAAGTGCGCGCCGCCGCCGATGTCGAGGTTGCCGCCTGCATCCAGCGTGCCCGTGCGTTGTCCGGAAACGTTGCCCGACACACGCACGTCGCCACCCGCTTGCACGCCGACATCGCCCGCCGCCGTGGCGCTGCCCGCGATGTCGAGCGACGTGCCTGCGTTCGCCTTCAGGTCTGCGCTGGCTTCGATGGTGCCCGGCACCGACAGCGCGTTGCCCGCGGTGATCGACAGCGCCTGCGCCGTACCGGCCGTTTGAAGCGTTCCGGCAACGGTCACGTCGCGCGAAGCGTTGAGCGTCAATGCATCGCCACCGGCTGCCGTGCCGTTCACGAGAACGTCGCGCGCCGCGGCAAGCGCCGCCGCGCCATAGAACGAGACCTTGCCTTGCAGCGCGATGTCACCCCCGCCCGCGTTGCCCAGCGCAGTCAGCGTCGCCGTTCCGGTGCTCTGCCCATCATTGAGCGACAGGCTGTTTCCGGCGGCGACGTCCAGCGCACCGGCCAGCAACGCGCCGCTCAACGAAACGTCACGGCTCGCGCGCAGCATGGCAGCCGTACCGAAGGCGAGCTTGCCTTGACCGGTGATGTCCGTGCCGGCGCGCAGCGTCGCATCGGTCTGGCCGAGCAGCGTACCGTCGACGTTCAATGCGCCGTTCGCGCTCAGCCGCGCCGTCTGCGTCGAGGCGATATCGCCCTGCACGTCGAGGTCGCCCTTCGAGGTCATGTCCAGTTGCGCACCGGACGCGAGCGTGCCGTCGACGCGGGTATTGCCCCCCGATTGCGTGGCTACGCCGCCGTGCCCCGTCAATCGGCCGCCCTGCGCGACCTGAAAGTCACCGCCCGCCGTGATCGAGACGGCGCCGGTCGCGCCGGTGCTGTCCGTCACGAACACGCCCTGCGCCGACTTCGCGACCAGTGCGCCTGCGACCGTCACTGGCCCGGTGAGGCGAATGTCGCCTTGCGCCACGTCCTGCGTCGCGAGCGACAGATCGCCGCCGACCTGCGCTTCCCGAAGCACGAGCGTTTTGCCCGCGCTCAGCGTGGCGCCGTCATTGGCCTGGATGTTGGCGAGCGCGAGATGGCCGCCCGCGCGCACGTCCATCGCCTTGCCCGACTGAAGCGCGCCTGTCGACGACACGTCGCCGGCCGCTGTCAACCGGTAGCCCGCCTCGCCAAGTCCCGTGCCCGTGAGCGCCACGTTGCCCGAACCCGTCATCTGCACCTGCTGCTGCGCCGCGTGGTTCGCCACCGTCAGATCGCCCCCGGACGAGAGCATCAGGTCGCCCGCCGTCGACGCGAGATCGCCAGCCATGCGCACGCCGAGGCCGGCAGTGGTGCCGATCACCTGAATCTGGCCAGCGGTCATCGCGCCGAAACGTGTGGCGTCGATGGCGAGGGCCTGCGCACTCCCGGTCGCGCTCTGCACGGCCTGCGCGGTATTGGCGGCGCCGTTCGCGCTCGTGGTGTAGCGTGTTCCCGTGCCATCCACGGCGCCGGTCGACACCTGCTGATTCCCCGTGATGACGTTGATGCGTGTGCCGGCGTACAGCGGTGCGTTCACGCCGACCGTCTGCCCGATCAGATCGATGGCGCCGACGGTGCCCTCGATGCCGCTGCCGGGACCGTTCACGCCGGGGTTGCCCTCAAGCTGAATGTGACCGCCGGTGACGTTGTAGCCGAGCGCGGCGGCATTGGCGAAAGTCGTGGGCGTGCCGCCGGGGCCGGTGAGGAACTGTGGCGTGCCGGTGGTAAGCGTCACGCCGATGGTGTTGGTGAATCCGGCACCGCGCACGGCGATGCCGTTCGGGTTCGCGATGACGACCGTGGCGGGCGCACCGAAGACTTCCAGCGGGCCATTGAGCGCGCTGGCGTAGGCGCTGCCGGACGACGTCACCTGATTGACGATGGTGCTTGCGGTGCGGCCCGACAGATTCGGGTTGGCCGCGATGGCGCCGCCGTTGAGCGACGTGCCGTTGAGCAGGCTGTTATTGAGGATCAGCCCCGCCGCGTCGACGTTGAAGCTTTGATACTGGTTGAGGGAGATGCCAGCGGCATTGGGCGCAGTAATGTTGACGACAGGCACGCCGGCCCCGCTCGTGGTGATCTTCGGCGCAAAAACGACGGGGGCCGTCGGGTCGGTGATCGGCGCGGCCGACGCCTCGCGCATGCCCACGTGAAACCGCAGCGTGGCGAGCGCGCGCATTACGGCGAGCGCGGTATCGTCGACGCCGCCGTGATTCGCCGCCAGCTCTCTCGCCGCCGAGCGGCTCAGTTCGAACGTCACCGAGATCGGGCTGACGAGTAGAGTCATGGCAACGCACGCTGCAATTGCACGCTGCCACAGGCGAATCGACGGCGTCTCGCTGGGGAAGCAATTGTCCGCCGCGTCGTCGGTGCGCACCGATCGACGTGTCGTTTCCCCAGCTTCGATGAACTCTCGCGAAGTTGCCTTCATGACGTGCCCTGTTCGTTTATTGGACGTGCGTTGCCCGAAGCCGCCGTGGCGCACACGGCGGCTTCCTGCCTGCGATTTGCAGTGCGTGCGGTGAAACGACTACGGTTACTGCTGAATGCGCGCGTTCTTGACGAGCTCGCCGATGACCTGTGCGGTCGCCTTCTCCATCGCCACTTGTTCGAGTTGCTTGCGCAGCAGCGGCGCGCTGTCCTCGAACTTCGGGATCTGCGTGGCACGCCTGTCGTCCATGCGCAGAATCCAGAACTGATCGCCGACCTTGAGCGGCTCCGCGGATACGCCGCCCTTGGGCAGTTTCACCAGCGCTTCGGCAATCGGCTGCGGCCAGCTCTGCGTATTGCCCGCCGTGATCGGCGTCTTGAAGGAAACCCAGTTCAGTTGGCCGCCCTGCGCGGCGTTGGGGCCCTGACTGTACTGACGTGCCAACGCGGCGAAATCGTTGCCCTTCCTGAGTTCGTCGAGCACGGTCTGTGCGACGGCGGGATCACGCACCGCGATGGCGCTCGCGTGGTATTCGTTCTCGCCGAGTGTCGCGACGACCGCGTCGTACTTGGCTTTGACGTCCGCGTCGCTGACCGGCGCGGCGTTGAGATGCTCGGCCATGTACGCGCGCGTGACGATCATCGTCTTCGCCGCTTCGAGCGCCGCCTGCACTTCGGGGCGCGCTTCATAGTGTTGCTTTTGCGCTGCCTGTCTGAGCAGCTCGTTGGCGATCAACTGCCCCTTGAACAACTCGCGCAATTGCGGACTGTCGGGCTGGCCGCTCGCCTTGACCATCGTATCCACCGACACTTTCGGGATCGTCACGCCGTTGACGCTGGCAACCGCGTCGGCGGGCAGCGGCCTGGGTGCCGTCGCCCTGCCGTCGGTCCTTGCATCGGTCCTTACATCGGCCTTGCTGTCTGTCTTGGCCCCCTGCTTTGCCGCCATCGCGGGCGGCGCCACGCTCAACGCGGCGAACACACTCGCAGCAACCCACATACGGCTGAACTTCGCTTTCATCGATCCTTCTCCCGCAACGTTGGCGGGCCTTGCGAACCGGATGGCCGCAAGCCCCGTATCTTCTGAACTCATCCCGCCCAGTTGAATGTGACGAGCACGACACTGCCTTTCGGTCCCAGCGACGATGGCTGCACCAACGCGCGGCCCGCCATCAGTTCGCCGGAGAACGTCTGCCCCCGGAACTGCCACTGCGCACGCGCGCCGACGCCCGCGCCCACGAGAGCCGGCCAGCCCGCCTCGGCGACCAGATGCGCCTTGCCGCCGTCGAGGAACAGATACGGCTCCCAGCGCAAGCCTTGCCAGAGCGGCGCGTTGGTCCACACGGCTTCATTGCGCACGTAAAAGCCGCTGTCGCCCGCGATACCGCCTTGCAGGAAGCCGCGAACGGAATCGGTTCCGCCGAGGAATATCTGCGCATTGCCGAAGAGCGCCACGCCGCTGTACTGGCCGGTGAGCGTGGTGCGCCAGGTCCAGTACGTCGGGCCAAGTCGGGCGAGCGGCATTTGCACCGTTGCGCTGGCGTCGAGCTTGGTGAACTGGGCGTGGGCGTCTTGCTTCTGAATGCCATCGAAGTCGCGCGTGGCGTCGAGCCACGGCAGGCCCTGCGAGATGCCGAGCGACGCGGTGAGTGCGCCCGGTTGACCGTTACGCGCGAAGCGCCACAGGCCCGAGACGCCAACGCGCAGGATCGTGAGGTCCTGGGGGGAGAGCGGGATGTCGTTGACGTCGCGCTCGGTGGAAAGTTTGGTGAGCGTTGCGTCGAGACTCACGCGTCCCGACGACGAGCGCGTGAGCACGGTGTTCCAGCCGAAAATCTGGCTGAGTGTGCGACCGTACAGCAGCGCCGTGCCCCCGATGATTTGCTGGTATTCGGAAAGTGCGGCGGTATAGCTGAACGTCTGCCAGCCGTAGGGAACGGCGGCCGATACCACAAGCGCATTGCTGTCGCGCGTTCCCGTATAGGCGAGGCTTAGCGACTCCTGCAAGCCGATGACGTTGCCGGCCTCGATGGACGCCCGCGTGCGCCATCGTCCGGTCGTGGTACTGCCGTAATTGTCGATGCCGACGTTGTAATTCAGACGGCTGCCGAACGGGTTCCGGATCGCGACGACGGACTCCCCCGCAGCTTGGCCCGGCAGTATCTGGATCTGTGCCTGATTGCGCCGCAAGCGGTTGATCTGGTCGACGCCCTGTTCGAGCGCGGGCAAATCCAGCACGTCGCCCACCGAGGCCGGGAACGCCCACACGGTGCCCGCATCCGTGAGCAACCCGCCCCCGTCACCCGGTTTTCCTTCGCCCGAGGGGCGCAGCGCGCCGCCATTCAACGTGAAGCCGCCGATGCGCCCCGCGACGACGGTGATCGCCAACGTGCCGGAGGAGAGGTTTTGCGGCGTGGCCAGATAGGCACGCGTGGTGATGAGGCCGTGCGCGACGAACGCTTCCGTGAGCCGGCGCAACAACAGGTCGATGCGACGTCTGCCGAGTTGCCTGTGCAGAAATGGCTCGACGATGCGATCGAGGTGCGACTGGCGAAGCACCGTGTCGCCCTTGAAGACAATATGGTCGATGCGAAAGGTCGGCTCCGGATCGGGGAGCGATTCGACGTCCGCGTCCGCCGGGAGATCCGGCACCTGCGATACGGCCGACGGCGCCACCTCGATTTGCGCGGGCTGCTGGTCGAGTTCACGCTGCAACGCGCGGTTGCGCTGCTCGTCCAGCAGACGCTGCGCCGGATCCTGCTGCGGCGTGATGCCGGACGGCAGCACCGGCACCGGCGGAAGTCCCGGCGGCGTTTGCGCAAGCGCGCCGTGCGTCGTCCACAGGGCCGCGAGGGAGGTGAGGGCGAGGCACACCCGCATCCAGTTGTGCGCCGTCATAGGCCGAACCACGTCGTCAGACCGAGATGCGTGCCGATGCGCGCCGGCTCGCGGTAAGGCACGTAAGCCGTCTCGATGCCCTGTGCCGCGCGTACCCCCTCCGCCCCACTGATGACACCGCCCTTGACGACGCCACGCCCCGTCAGCACGACCTCGCCCGACGCAGCGGAGAACAGGCCCCCGTCGTTCTGTGCGTAGATGGCCGCCCAGTGGTTGCCGAACCACGCCTTGAGGCCGCGCGTGCCGTTGTAGGCGGTGTAACCGACCAGCCCCTGGGCGGTGACGAGCGGCGCGTCTACGGTCAGGTTACCGCCCCACGCAATCACGTTGCCGCCGACGTTGCTGGCGCTTTGACCGGCCCGCAGCGTGATGCTGCCCGCCGCCTGCATCTGGCCCCCGAACGAGGCCGTCGTGCTCGACGCTTCCGCCTTGCAGAAGATGAAGCATGAGCGCCGATACGACGCCTGCCCGGCCATGACGGCCTGATTGAGGAAGTCGTTCGTCGCGGTGACGCGAATGTCGCCGCCATTGGTCAGCACGGTGCCGCCGTTGTTGATCACGTTTCGCCCGGAGAGCGTGACGTTGCCCGCATCGGCAATGATGTAGGAGAGTTGGCCCGGCGCCGGAATCGTGCCGTAGTCCACCGAGAATCCCTCGTCCCGCGTCGAGAAAAGGAGCCAGCGCCGACCGCTGTTGGCGTAAGCACTCGCCACGCCGCCATTCGCCCCTTCGGCATGCGAAATGACGTTGCTGAGATCGCCCTGCGCCTGCATCGACACCGACTGATTCGATTCGACGCGTGCATTCAAATTGACGATGTCGCGTGCCGCGCGCATGACGACGTCGTCGTTCACGCCGAAGATCACGCCGAAGGCACCGTTCGGATTGGCGGGATCGGAGGTGTTGGTGATGGTGCCGGTGGCGTTCAACGTAATCGCGCCCATCGACGCGGCCAGCGCCGGATCGCGCGTGACGCCCTGAATCAGGCTGCTGACGTTGGTAATGTCGCCTTGACTGTCGATCACGATGCCGCTGCGCGACGACACCAGTGTCGACTGCGTTGCGCCCGAGTTGGCAATCAGCACACCGCGGCTCGAAAAGCCGATCGAACCGCCAGTGAGGATCGCAGCGCCGCGCATCGTTGTCTGCCCTGCCGACTGCCACGACAGGTTGTTCGCGACGTTGATCCTGCTCGACGGCGCCAGCAGCACGTCGCCAGCGGACGTCAGAGAGAAGTCGCCGGCGGTGGCCATCATGGCACCCGCGTGGCGAACGCCCGCGCCGAGGTCGGTCGTCAGTAACTGAATACGCCCGGAGGTGACGCTGCCGGCGGGCTCGATGTCGAGCGCGATGGCATTGGGATCCGACTGCTGGCGGTTCGCAAGGCTGACCCAGTCGTTGTTGTTGTCGTCCGGAGAGAAGCTGGTATTGAGCGTGACCTTGCTGCTTCCCGCGATCACGCGAACGTATGCCGTTGGGGAGGAGAAGTCGTTGGTGATCGGCGCGCTGACCTTGACCGTTCTGGCGATGAGCTCGAGACCGATGAGCGTGCCCGCGAGGCCGCCACCCGTAACTTCGATGGAGCCCTGGCCGGTATTGAGTACGACGTTGCGCTGGTACAGGCCGGGCGCGACGAGAACGTCACTGAACGACACCTGGCCGGTGCTGAGCGCGACGTGGCCCGTGTTGACGAACGATCCGCCGTTGACGGTAATGCCGTTGGGATTGGCAAGCACGACATTCGCGCGCGGGCCGGCCACGGCAATCTGCCCCTGAATCAGGCTGGGGGCGGTGCCCGTCACTTCGTTGACGATGGTCCGTGCATTTACCCCTGCGTTGTTGAGGGTTGCGCCAGCGCGCTCGACGTTGAAGCTGGTGTAAGTGTTATGCGAGACACCGTAGACGGGGGCTGCGATCGCGACGTTCTGACGTCCGTCGGCGCCAACGGTGACGGTCGTAGCCGTGCCTCCGTCGGGCACGATACCCGCGGCGTGGCAATGCGCGGCCGTGGCGATCGCCGTCGCCAGGCCGTACCTGAACACATGTCGAAACGTCTGAAACCGATGAATCCCCGAACTGCGTGTGGTGTGCCCGTCAATCCCGCCGGCCAACGGCGAGACTTCGCGCGTCGATTGCCAAGGCATCTGATCTTTCGTTTGTCGTTGTCATACTGCTCGTCACATCCGAAGGCCACATCGGACGAGGCGTGTCGCCGCGTCGTCAGCGTTCCCCGAACGGCACTCGCGCACCGGCTATCGTGTCGTGCCAGCTTTGCGCGAATGCCGCCCCCTTCGAATTCCCAGCCGGCGAGAACCGGCCCAGACAGAGCATTACGGAAAGAAGTGAGCGTTTCTTTAAAGAAAAGATGATTTTTTTAGGAAACCGACGTAATGACACAGCCGGATCACGCCGCCTCGGCGCACGCCGCGGCCATCCGTGCGGCAGCCTCTTGCAGCGCCGGGACGAAGCGGCGCTCGGCTTCGGCGCGACTGACTGCCTGATCCAGATAGATGACGTTCAGGCTCGCCAGCACGCGCCCTCCGGCCTGGATTGCCACCGCCACCGCGCCGATCTTGCGCTGGTCCAGCCAGTCGCCGTGGTTCGAGCCGAAACCGTCCTCTCGCGTCTGGCGCACGAGATTGCGAACGAATGCGTCGTCGTTGGCGAAGCGTTGCTGCAACTCGCCGCCCGCGCCGGTACGCAACAAATCGAGAATGTCTTCGCGCTCGGCGTCCGGGCACATGCAGAAGTAGGCGCGGCCGGCCGCCGTGAAAAGCATGGGCAAGCGACGCCCCACCATGGCTCGGTGAAACGACAGGGGACTGAACCGGTGCGTTGTCTCGCGGATGATCATGGCGTCGCCGTCGGGCGTCGTGAGGTCCGACGGCCATACGACACGCTGCATCAGTTGCCCCATGATCGGCGGTGCCACCGTCGCAATTCGTTCGTCGTCCGTAAAACCTTCGCTGAGCGAGCGCACCGCCAGCGCCAGACGAAACGTATCGTCCGACGTACTGCGCCTCACGAATCCGTCCTCCAACAACGTTTCCAGCAGCCTGCGCACTGTCGTGCGATGCAGTCCCGTCGCTTCGCTCAACTGCTGTGCCGTGGCGCGCCCGCGCTCCATCGCATTGAGCGCCCGCAATACGAGCAGCCCACGCGACAAGCCGCGCACATTCGGGTATTTGCTCATAAGAAAACCTTTTAAATCAACGTTGTGCATTCTATGCACATTTCGCTGAAATTGTTGAGGGCTTTTTTCGACGTGCCTAGACTCGTCGAAAAATCACAGAGCTAACGGAGACCCCCTCCTTTGTGCACGAGCGACGCCCGCAAAGGCGCATCGCTCGACGGCCGATACCAGCCAACGATTGGCGGTCGATACGAGCCGCCATTGAATCAACGAACGCAGCACGTCATTCGAACGCGCCGGACTGGCGCGAAGGGGCGCGCTCGCGCTCAGGAAACGTAGGAGCGAACACATGACTGCATCCGTCAATGCACCGCACGCCCCGGCCGACATCGCGACAGACGTCGCCATCGTCGGCGCCGGCCCGGTCGGACTAATGATCGCCAACATCCTCGGCATGCAGGGCGTGCGCGTGACGATCGTCGAGAAACTTGAGCGGCTCATCGACTATCCGCGCGCCATCGGCCTCGACGACGAAGCGCTGCGAGTATTCCAGGCCGTCGGGCTCGCCGACGCCCTGCTTCCGCACACGACGCCCGACCACTGGATGCGCTTCATGACGAGCGACGGGCATTGCTTCGCCTCCATCGAACCGCACACCGACGAATTCGGCTGGTCGCGCCGCAACGCTTTCATCCAGCCGCTCGCGGATCGCGTGCTGTTCGAAGGACTCGACCGGTTCGCGCATGTGAACGTGCTGTTCGGTCACAGCGTCGAAGCGCTCGCGCAGGATAACCGCGGCGTGACCCTGACGGCGCGCACCGCCGAGGGCGCGGTACGGACCGTGCGCGCCGCCTACGTCGTGGGCGCCGACGGCGGCAACAGCCAGATCCGTCGCATGCTCGACGTGCCGTTCGAAGGCCGCACGAAGCCGAATCAGTGGATCGTCGTCGACGTCCGTAACGATCCGGTGGGCACGCCGCACGTTTATCTGCATTGCGATCACAAACGTCCCTACGTTTCGGCTGCGTTGCCGCACGGCATTCGCCGCTTCGAATTCATGGTGATGCCCGGCGAAACCGAAGCGGAACTCTCGAAGCCGGAGAACATGGCCGCACTGATTCGCAAAGTGGTCGCGCATCCGGACAAGGTCGATTACATCCGCAAACGTGTCTACACGCACAACGCCCGGCTGGCGCGGACCTTTCGCGTCGACCGTGTGCTGCTGGCGGGCGACGCCGCGCACATCATGCCGGTGTGGCAGGGACAGGGCTACAACAGCGGCATTCGCGACGCCAACAACCTCGGCTGGAAACTCGCGATGGTCGTCAAGGAGCAATGTTCGGCGCGCCTGCTCGACACCTATACGGCGGAGCGCCGCCCGCATGCGCGCTCGATGATCCACCTCTCCGAAGTCGCAGGCGACATCTTCGCGCCGACCACGCGCTTCGGCGTGCGGTTTCGCGACGCCTTCGTGCGCAGCTTCAACCTGTTTCCGTCGGTCAGGCGCTATTTCGTCGAGATGCGCTTCAAGCCGATGCCGCGCTACGAGCAAGGCGTCGTGCTGCTTGCGCCGCCCCGGCACTCGGGGGGATGGCTCGCCCGTGTGCTGGAGCGCTCGGGCAACTCCGCGCCCGGGCGTCTGCTGGGCCTGATGAGTCAGAAGCGGGATTCATGGCTGGGGCGGCGTGTGTATGGACGTGATCCGCTCGTCGATTCGCCGGTCGGGCGTCTGTTCATTCAGCCCAACGTGCGCACCAGTCACGGCGACATCAAGCGGCTGGACGACGTCATCGGCAATCACTTCGCCGTGCTGGGATGGGGGTCGGACCCGACCTTCGGGCTGACGCCGCAAGCACGCGCCGTCGCCGAGAAGCTCGGCGTGCGTTTCGTGCTCGCCAAGCCCGACGTGCAGATGGCGCATACGGACGACGTTCCCGCAGGCGTCATTGCGATTGGCGACCCGCTCAATCGTCTGAAGGACTGGTTCGCCGTACGCGCGCAATCGGTCGTGCTGCTGCGCCCGGATCGCTTCGTCGCCGGCGTCTGCGCACCGCAGGAAGTCTCGGACGCGCTCGTCGAACTCGCCAGCAAGGTCGCGCTGGCCGAAGACCCGGTCCGCCTGGTGACAACCACCGCGGCATGCGCACGCACCGATGCCCCCGTCACATCGCCCAAAGCCGTTGGAGCCTGAGCATGCCGATTCATCTCGAATGTATTTCTCACACGCCGTTGCACGGCTACTTCGATCCTGCCGACGACGTCGTCTCCGAAGTGAAACGGGTGCAGGAACAGGCTCGCGAACGCGTTCGGGCGTTCGATCCCGAACTTGTCGTGGTGTTTGCGCCGGATCATTTCAACGGCTTCTTCTACGACGTCATGCCCTCGTTCTGCATCGGTGCCGCGGCCACGGCCATCGGCGACTTCAACAGTCTGGCCGGTACGCTACCGGTGCCGCCGCAAACGGCGCATGCGCTCACCGAAGACGTGCTGGCATCGGAGATCGATGTCGCACTGTCCTATCGCATGCAGGTCGATCACGGCTGCGCCTATGCGCTTGAAGTCCTCACCGGCGCGCTCGACGCCTATCCTGTGGTGCCGGTGTTCATCAATTCCGTGGCCCCGCCAATGGCGACGCTGCGCCGTGCGCGCCTGCTGGGCGACGCCATCGGCCGCCATTTCGCACGGACGGACAAGCGGGTGCTGGTCGTGGGCTCGGGTGGTATTTCCCACGAGCCACCGGTGCCCGAACTGATCGGCGCCACCGAAGAGGTCGCCGAGCGCCTGATCGCCGGACGTAATCCGTCGCCCGAGTCGCGCGCGGCGCGACAGGCCCGCACGGTCGCCGCCGCGAAGGCCTTTACGTCGGGCGAGAGTCACCTGCATCCGCTCAATCCGTCGTGGGATCGCGCATTTCTCGAATTGCTCTCGAGCGGCCATTTGCGTGACGTCGATCAGATCGATAACGACACGATCACACGCGAGGGCGGCAAGTCGGCCCACGAAATCCGTACCTGGGTCGCCGCATTCGCAACACTCGCGGCCTACGGCGACTATCGCGCATCGGTCGATTACTACCGCGCGATTCCCGAATGGATCGCCGGGTTCGCCGCCATGCATGCCATGCCGCATGCGTCCCTGGCCGCAGCAGCATAAATCCCGAGGAGCCATTCATGCCGAATTCCCCATTGATTCAGACACTGGCGCACCGCCTGCGTGAAGCCGAATCGTCGCGCCGGCCCGTCGCGCCCGTGCGCGGCGAGATTGCACTCGACGACATGGCCAGCGCCTATGCCGTGCAGCAGTTCAACGTCGACGCACGCGTTAGCAGCGGTGAGCGCATCGTCGGCCGGAAGATAGGACTTACGTCGCTCGCGGTCCAGAAGCAACTCGGCGTGGACCAGCCGGACTTCGGTGCGCTCTTCGCGAGCATGGCCTACGGCGACTCACAGCCGGTGCCGCTCGCGACCCTCATTCAGCCCAAAGTCGAAGCCGAAATCGCGCTCGTGCTCGAACGCGATCTGACGCACGGCAAGCATACGTTTGCCGACATCCTGCGGGCCACTGCGTACGCCGTGGCCGCCATCGAGGTCGTCGACAGCCGCATCGAGCAGTGGAACATCCGCTTCGTCGACACCGTGGCGGATAACGCCTCCAGTGCGTGTTTCGTGCTCGGCAGCCGGCCGGTGAAGCTCTCCGGCATCGATCTGGCGGCCTGCGCCATGACCCTCTCGCGCGATGGCGAAGTGCTCTCGCGCGGCAACGGCGCGGCGTGTCTGGGCAACCCGCTGAACGCCGCCGTCTGGCTTGCCGACCGCATGGCGCAACTGGGTACGCCGCTGCGCGCGGGCGACGTCGTACTCACCGGTGCGCTCGGCCCGATGGTGCCTGTCGCCGAAGCGGGAACGTTTGTGACGGAGATCGAAGGAATGGGCAGCGTACGGGCCGTTTTCGCCTGAAGCATCGGCGCAGCGTCAGCGTCGTATATGAAGACAATGGAGACAAAGCAATGAACGCATCGACAACGCATCACGCAACGAGCCCCAAGGGCAACCTCGCCACCATCGGCCTATGTCTTGCCATCGCACTGCTTGAAGGCCTCGACCTGCAATCCGCGGGCGTGGCGGCACCGCGCATCGCCAAGGAATTCGGACTCTCGGTTGCGCAAATGGGCTGGGCGTTCAGCGCCGGCGCCATCGGCCTGCTCCCGGGCGCGGCACTCGGCGGGCGCCTTGCCGACCGATGGGGACGCAAGCGTGTCCTGATGCTGTCGGTCGCCTTGTTCGGGATTTTCTCGCTCGCCACCGCGCACGTCTGGCATTTCGAGTCGCTGCTGACGGCGCGCTTTCTGACGGGTCTCGGCCTCGGCGCTGCCATGCCCAACCTGATCGCACTGTGCGCGGAAGCGGCACCGGAGCGCCAGCGAAACACCGCCGTGGGGGCGATGTACTGCGGCATGCCGTTCGGCGCCGCGCTGGCTGCCGTCATCGGCATCGTCAGCCCAAGCGAAGCGGGCTGGCGTCATGTCTTCTACGTCGGCGGTTTCGGCCCACTATTGATGGTGCCGCTGCTCGGGCTGTGCCTGCGCGAATCGGCGCAGTTCGTGGCAAGCCGGGTGGCACGCACGGCCACCGTCGCCGCCAGCCAGAGCGCAAGCACGCCCAGCGTGACGCACGCGCTCTGGCGTGAAGGCCGTACGCGCACAACCGTGGCGCTTTGGACCAGTTATCTCGGCACGCTCATCGTGCTGTACTTCCTGATGAACTGGCTGCCGTCGATGGTGGTGGCGAACGGACTGTCCCGCGCGCAGGCCGGCGTTGCCATCATGATGTTCAACATCGGCGGGGGCATCGGCGCCATCGGCATTGCCAATGTGATGGACCGCTTCTCGCCTCGTCTGACGGTGATCGGCATGTATGTGGGCATTGCGCTGTCGTTGGCGGGTCTGTCGAGCGCCATTGGCGCGCTGACGATGGCGGCGGGTGCGTTTTTCTGCGGACTGTTCCTCGTGGGCGGCCAGTCGGTGCTGTACTCGATGGCGGGGCAGGCATATCCCACGGAAGTCCGGGGCACGGGGGTGGGGGCGGCAGTGGCCATCGGCCGCCTCGGGTCGATTCTCGGGCCCCTGATTGCCGGTCAGTTGTTCGCGCTCGGACAAAGCGCGTCGATGCTGGTGTCGTCGAGCATTCCGTTGATCGTGGTCGCCGCGATTGCCGCGCTGACCGTGGTCGGCACCTTTGCACCGCGTCTCGTCGCGGGTGTCGCGCAGCCGGGACGCTGAACCGTCGTCGTCCGGCTTGCGCGCCGACTCGGGGCAGCACGATCCACATGCCGTCGCGACTGCCCTTATTCTCATTCTGGTTTTGAATCAGCAACATTCGTAGAGGAAGTCATCATGACAGCAACCCAACCGGCAGCCGCGACGCTCACGGAAGCGTCGACGAGCCGTTTTGTCACCGTTCGCGATGCGGACACCGAGTTCCGAATTCACTACAACGACGCCGGCAGCGGCGAGCAGACCGTGGTGATGCTGCATGGCTCGGGGCCGGGAGCGACGGGATGGGCCAACTTCAACCGCAACGTCGCGCCGCTCGTCGATGCGGGTTATCGCGTGTTGCTGGTCGATTGTCCCGGCTGGGGCAAGAGCGCGCCGGTGGTCAACACGGGTTCGCGCTCGGAATTGAACGGGCGAGTGTTGAAGGCGGTGCTCGACGCACTGGATATCGAACGCGTGCACATCATCGGCAATTCGATGGGCGGCCATAGCACGGTTGCGTTCGCGCTGTCGAATCCCGAGCGCGTTGGCAAGTTGATCCTGATGGGCGGTGGCACGGGTGGTCCGAGCCAGTTCGTGCCGATGCCGACGGAGGGCATCAAGTTGCTCAATGGTCTGTACAAGGAACCGACCATCGAGAATCTGAAGCGCATGATGAACGTGTTCGTTTTCGACGCCAGTTCGATCACGGACGACCTGATGCAAGCGCGCCTCGATAACATGCTCGCGAGCCGCGAGCACCTCGAGAACTTCGTGAAGAGTCTTGCCGCGAATCCGAAACAGTTCACGGACTATGGGGCTCGCCTGGGCGAAATCACCGCGCCGACGCTGATCGTCTGGGGCCGCGAAGACCGCTTCGTGCCGATGGACGTCGGTCTGCGTCTATTGGCCGGCCTGCCCAACGCGCAGTTGCATGTGTTCAACCGCTGCGGCCACTGGGTCCAATGGGAACACGCCGACGCCTTCAACCGCATGGTCATCGACTTTTTGAAGCATTGAGCGAGGCCAGGCGGGCCGTTCGTCCACAACGTGCGCTTTGGCGGTGATCTCGCAGATCACCGCCTCGTATTGCTTGCGATGAAGTCGTTTGCATAGCCGACCTCATCGTGCTTTGGCCTGTTGTCAGAATCGGGTCAGAACACCAACGCGCGCGATTGTCTGGCTGGGGCCGCTCGATGTGCCGTCCGGCTCGACAATACCGCTTATCAATGCCTGAGCGTTGGCATTCGTGCGCTGATACACCACCTCCGTGTAGACCTTTGTACGCCTGGACAGGAAGTCGTTGAGGATCGTAGAGATTTGGTGTGCGTGGTTGTTGTCCGGATGGCCGTTGCCCTTCATGTACATGTCATCGATACCCGCCTGCATTTGCGGATCCCATTGATAGGTCACGCCGACTTGCCCTTGGGCGGCGGCCGCGCCATTGGCGGTTGGCATAGCCGAAGACGTCGTAGTCCTACAGGTCTGCCGCGCGGTGAATTGCCTGTCCTTTTGCCGTCGATCGGAATCTTCCGGGGCTAACGCCAGCATTGCGTTTAAACGCAATGCTAAATGCGGTGTCGGACAAATACCCGATCTTTGTCGCAATCTCCGTGAGCGACTCGTCGGTATCTTTCAAGGCGGTTCGGGCCAGCACCATGCGCCAGCGGTTCAGATACTCCAGCGGCGTCTCCCCGACACGCTCGCGAAATCGGTTGGCAAACGCGGTTCTCGACATCGCGACAGTACGGGCCAGACTATCGACTGTCCACCGCTTGTCCGGCGCCTCATGCATCGCTGACAGTGCCTTGCCGATCTTTGCATCGGACAACGCACCGAGCCAGCCGGCCGGCTCGGACGACTTGCCGAGGTAAGCGCGCAGAAGATGCACGAGCGCGAGCGCCGCGAGACTGCTGCGCGCTACCTCGCCCCCAATGTGCAGGTCACTGGACTCCAGCCGCAGCAGGCTCAGGACATGAGCGAGCGCGCCGGATCCCACATTGCTGGCACGCAGATGAATCAATGGCGGCAGGTGGCGTAGCAGAACGTCGCTTACATCATTCTCGAACGTGAAGCGGCCGCTGGTCATACCAACCGCTACGCCTTCGCCGTCGCAGTAATGACGCGCGATACCGTCCGCACCACGACGACTGCGCACAGTACTCACGCCGTCCCCCGGTCTGCATGCCGGATCGCTTGCCACATGAAACGGACGGCCATCCGTCAACAGATAAAAATCCCCTTCTTCCAGCCGGATCGGCGCGTCGCCGTCGGGCCAGAGGTAGACCTGCCCTGACAGCACACTGCCGAACTTGATGTGCTTGTACGCCGGGAAACGAAGGGCCCACGCGCCCTGCCCCTCGAACCGTGAAGACAGCGCGCTACTCACGCGCAATGTCGAGAGCACATCGGAAAGCGCGTCCATTTTGTACGATCCAATAAGAATTTTGTATTTTTGATAATAGTAAATACTGACTGCAAACGCCATCATTGCCTTCATGACGGATCAATCGATGACTCGACCAAAGGAAAAGCGATGAAAGCGTGGGAACTCGAAAAGCTGGGGGGCGCGCTGCGTCTGGTCGACAAGCCAGTGCCGGAAGCGCGTCCGGGAAGTGTCGTGGTGCGGATGGAGGCCTCGGCCCTGATGTCGTACATGACGCCGTACGTCGAGGGAAAACTGCCGATCTATCATGCCCCCGACAAACCGTTCGTTCCCGGAGGCAACGGTGTCGGCGTGGTCCACGCCGTCGGCGCGGACGTGTGGCATGTCCGCCCGGGGCAACGGGTTGTCATTTCGTCGTACATCGTTGCCCAGGAAAACGTGGAGGAGCCCGGGCAGTTTCTGCTCGGTGTGACCGCGATGGGCGCGATTGCCGAAAAGATGCAGAACGACTGGGCCGACGGAACTCTTGCCGAATATGCGCTGGTGCCAGCGACCGCGATCACGGTGGTCGACGACCTGCCTGACGTCGATGTTACGGAGCTGGCCACCACCACGCGGCACTTGGTGCCATACGGCGGGTTGTTGCGTGGCCGGTTGACCGCAGGTGAGACCCTCGTCGTCTCCGGGGCGACGGGCGCCTACGGCACCGCCGCGGTGCTCGTGGGCCTTGCCATGGGCGCGGCGCGTGTGGTTGCCGTCGGGCGCAACGCCGATGCCCTGAGTGCGCTCGCCTATGTGGGTGGCCCGCGTGTCGTGCCTGTCGCGGTCAGCGGCGACATCGCGGCCGACGCCGCGAAGATTCGCGAGGCGGCCGCGGGCGGCGCACATCTCGCGTTCGACATGGTGGGCGGCGCCACGGACCCCAACATGACGCTGGCGGCAATGCGTAGCCTGCGCTACCAGGGGCGTCTGGTGTTGATGGGCTCGATGACAGCGCCGCTGCCGCTTTCTTATCTCGAACTGATGATGAACGGGTGGGAGGTGATCGGAAATTTCATGTACCCCCGTCACGCCTATCGACGCTTGCTCGACCTGATCCGATCCGGACAGATCGACCTGAGCGTCCTTCGTCCGCAGGTCCTGCCTTTGTCGGAGTTACCACAGGGGATGGCGCTGGCGGGTCGGGCGAGCAACTTCGAATGTGTTGTGATGCAGCACGGGGGGTGAGCCATGCGAATTGTTCGTCAGGCGTTCCGGCTATATGTGACTCCGCAACAGCTCGACGCCACAATCACTTTCTACGAGAAGCTCCAGACGACGACCTGCGCGCTGCGCATCACGCTGCCAAGCGCCGGCATAACGGTGGCGGTTGTCGGCGGCTTCATCATTCTCGGCGGTGAGCGCGAAGTCATCGCCCCGATCTGCCACGTTAGCGCCGTGCTGACGGTCGACTCGCTGGATGCCGCCCTGACGTCTCTCGTCATGCAGGGCGCGCAGATTTTGAATGCGCCGCATGACAGCGCCGCGGGAGGCCGCAATCTGGTCGCGCAACATCCCGACGGTCTGATTGTCGAGTACTACGAAGCCCCCGAATCGGTGGCACAGCTCACAGATCATTAGGAAACGATCATGAGCACACGACAACATCCTGTCGACTCGGGAAGGTGGCGGCCGCAGCCTTCGGCCTTGGTCGATCAGTGCGCAGATCATCTGGCGTGAGCAATGAGACGGGCATGTAAGAGCCGGTTTACGATCTCCTGAGCAGCAGTGCCAAAAAGGCGAGATGGACAAACTGCAAGCTGGTGTTGAGCAAACGCTCACAGTTCTTCCATAAGCGCCGGTTCTTCTCCAGCCAGGCGAAACTGCGCTCGACGACCCAACGCTGCGGCAGGACCTTGAAAGTATGCAGTTCGCTGCGTTTGGCGATCTGCACCGTGACCCGCTCGCCCAAGATCTCGCGCACGCCCTGCGCGAAGGGTTCGCCCACGTAACCGCCATCGACCAGCACACTTTGCACCTGTCCCAAGCGAGGCTTGCCGTGCTCGAACGCCAGCAACGCTCCTTTGCGATCGGTCACCTCGGCAGTGGTTACCGCCACGGCGTGCGGCAAGCCCTGCGTGTCTACGGCAATATGACGCTTGATGCCCGACACCTTCTTGCCCGCGTCATAACCCTTATGCGCTGCCGTGTCAGTGTTCTTCACGCTCTGCGCGTCCACGATCAAGAACGTCGTGCTGGCGCTGCGTCCCTGTCTTGTGCGCGCCGCGCCAACCTGATTTTTTGAGTGCCTGCTCCAGCACGCTCACGCCGTGCTGGTCAGGCTGACTCCATTTGCTGAAATACGCGTAGACGGTTTGCCACTTGGGAAACTCGCTGGGCAAGAAGCGCCATTGGCAACCTGTACGCAACAGATACAGCACCGCGCAAAACACCTCGTACAAGTCCACCGTCGTGGGCTTCGTGCGCCGGCGCACGCTGCGCAACAGCGGCTCGATCTCCGAGAACTTCTCTCGGCTTATGTCACTCGCGTATTTCTTTCTCGTCATCCTCGAATTATCAGGGATGACCAGAAGATCGCAAACACGTTCTAAGAGACCCACAAGGTCGCCGCGTCCGCACGAAACAGCCGCCACTTAGAGGTTCATCTACCGCGCGGCATTCTTCAACAACAACGAATGCCGTTCGTAGAGGATTGATCTAAACGTAGAACAAAAAAAGCGGGGCCCATCTCTGGGATCCGCTTCGGTATTGGTGCGGCTGCAGGACTCAAACCCGGCGCCTGATGATTACAAAGCCCTGAAGAAATCTTTTGAAATCAACAATGCCCCCCGTATTTTTGTTCTACTTCGCACGTAATCGCAGCGGCCGCAAGTGCACGCCTGTCCGTGCGGCGGAAGCCGATTGTAGAACGGGGAGACGCGTCGGCCGTGCTTCAATCGTCCTTGCCAACGAGTTAGCGGAAGTCTCTACCGGCGACTTCTAAATTGTTTTTGGTTGTAATAGGTCGTCGGACGATCGAAGACCCGAAGCGCCAAATTGCTTTTGCGTCTCCGACGACGAAGCAGCCGACGCAGGCGGCTTAGAATCGATAATCTTTTGAACGGTATACATCCCAATCCCAAAATTAGCTGGGGCGTTTAGGATTTCAACGGTGCTTGATAGGTTCGCAAACGGTAACCAGACATCGCTCGAAAATCTCCGTGGTTCCTGAGTGAAAAAATTGTTTGCGGAGCGTTTTAGCCAGTATCTCGCCCCGGCGCAAAGCATTGGGTGTGGGGGAGGGATACGCATCCGGCGGGGCATACGCCATGAACGTTTTCGATGTCTACCGACACATTTCGAGAGTCGACGCATCGGAAGATTTATTCGGAAGTTGCTGAAACTCAAGGCCCGATACTGCTGCGATGATGGATCTAGCCAACTTATCGGCTAAATCCACGCAAATCACAGGAGACCTTGATGAGCATTTCAAATGACGGAAAGGGCTGTGCAAATGGAGGAGAAGGTGGATTCGACATCCCCGAGACACTGGCACGCGAAGGGCATGTTGTCTGGTTCTACGAACACAGGAAGTACCTTGGGTTCGTGTGGGATGAGTCCGCGAAGGAGATAAAGAAGGCACCGGTTACCGATCCCGAACATGCGATCTACTTCGACACGTTCGCGCACGCCGTAGTCTCGTCTGACCGATTGGCTAGTCCCAGCGTCATTCTTTATTCGCCGGGCAAAGGATTGCCGCCTGAGGTGAAGGGGTAAGCTCTACGGGGCCGTCAAGAACGGCGGTCCCCGCACGCCACTCTCCGTAGTCTGCGGCAGGACTTCTTAGGTCAAATCTTCAGTCCGAACTACATACTTCACTCACCAAAGCCTAGAACGAAGCCGATATTTGCGAGGTAGTTTTGGATACGGCGCCCATTTCCTGCGACGCGCCGATGAAGCCGTCGAGGGCCTTCAACCTCTTAACCATTTAAGTGCCCCCCGCTTACTCGCTTCAGTGAGGGATTAAGTGGCAAAATTTTTGAACACGAGTGCAACAAACTATTTTCTTGAGGAGTTGATCAAAGAAGCCGTTGACCGAGTGATTCTGATCAGTCCGTTCCTTAAGCTCAATGACCGAATAAAAGAGCTACTTGCAGACAAGAACCGTCTCAAAATTGACGTTAGGCTCGTCTACGGCAAGAGCGAGTTGCAGCCCCCGGAGATCGAATGGCTTAAGGAACTTACCTACATTCGCACTAGCTACTGCAAAAACTTGCATGCCAAGTGCTACATAAGCGAAGAATTATGCGTCGTTACGAGCCTAAATCTCTACGAATTTAGTCAGATCAATAACAACGAGATGGGGGTGCTCATTCGGAGATCGGAAGACGCAGACTTATATCGAGATGTGTATGAAGAGGCTCAACGAATAATTCGCATTAGCGAAGAAGTACGTATCTCACTCGAGCGCCCCAACGGAGAAGTCGTCGAAGATGTGCGGCCAGATAACAGCATCGCCGGGGGAGTAATAGCGAAGCTCACTTCGTCCAAGCTTAGTAGGCGCCTTGGAATACCGACGAACGAACTTTTGGACCGGGCTGTGAGTGCTGGGTACTTTGATTTGATAAACGGTGAGCATGTCCTTTCTGCTCTGGGTGAAAATTCCGGCATAGTGTTCGTGCCGAAATCCCGCCACGGTGCTTACTTGTAATAGCCTAGACTAAATCTGACAGCTGTCGGTTTCTCCCGGGGCACAGCGTTGTTCGTCGCATCCAGTGACGGCAACGTTGCGGTCCCTGAACCGCAAGGAGTCCACCATGACGCAAGATCAGAAAGTCATTCGTGCCAAAGTCGGAATTCTCGAGCTAGCCCGCCAGCTCGGTAATGTCAGTCAAGCGTGTCGCGTGATGGGCTATTCACGCGACAGTTTTTACCGATTCAAAGAACTGTACGAGACGGGCGGCGAAGCCGCCCTGCAGGAAATCTCTCGGCGGCGCCCGCAGCCCAAGAATCGCGTGGATCCGCAGGTCGAAGCCGCAGTGGTCGAGCTGGCCCTGGAGTTGCCCGCGTACGGCCAGATCCGCATCGCCAATGAGGTGCTCAAGCGTCATGCGCTGCACGTCTCGCCTCAGGGCGTGCGCAGCATCTGGCTACGTCACGACCTCGAGACCATGAACAAACGCCTGACGGCGTTGGAGGCCAAATCTGCGCAGGAAGGGCTGGTGCTCACCGAGACCCAGCTCGCCTCGCTCGAGCGGGCCAAGCTTGAGAAAGAAACGCACGGCGAATTCGAGTCAGAGTGTCCCGGCTACTGCGGCGCTCAGGACACCTTCTACGTCGGCACGCTCAAAGGGGTGGGCCGGGTCTACCAGCAGACGTTCGTCGATACCTACTCGAAGGTCGCATTCGCCAAGCTCTACGATCGCAAGACGCCACTGCCGGCGGCTGATCTGCTCAACGACCGCGTTCTGCCCTTCTTCGATAGCCACGGCATCCCGCTTATGCGCATCCTGACCGATCGTGGCACCGAATATTGCGGTAACCCCGAGCATCACGAGTATGAGCTCTATCTGGCGGTGGAAAACATCGACCACACCCGTACTCGGGCCAGGTCGCCCCAGACCAACGGTATCGTCGAGCGGTTGCACAAGACGATGCTCAACGAGTTCTATCGCATCGCCTTTCGCAGGAAAATCTACGACTGCATCCCCGCACTGCAGGCCGACCTCGACCACTGGCTTGACGAGTACAACACGCGGCGAGAACATCAAGGTCGATGGTGCTATGGCAAGACGCCCATGCAGACTTTCCTCGATTCTCTCTCGCTCGCCAAGGAGAAACTCATTCCTCATTCAGCTGCCGTGACCGCTTAATCCTTCCGACTACCTGTCAGATCAAGTCTCAGCTAATACAGCTTACTTTCTATGGCCTGAGAACTTCACGATCTAGTCCTGAAGACGCGTGACGATGAGAAGCTAATGGCTTCTCATCGTCACAAACGCTTCCGTCTTTTTCGTCCCTTACTCATCGCGCCAGGCAAATCCTCGCCCCTTAGAAAGCGGAAGTATCTGCGCAGAACGCTTATTCGCCGCCGGTCGTTCCGTTTCTCTTGCTCGGGGTCGGTTTCGACATAGCAAGTCCCATCCTCCGTAGTGCTGCTTGGTCTTCTCGATGGCTGTGACGATAGTTATCGAGTAGTGCCCTCTCGTCCGGGGAAAGATTGCTCTCTACGGCTACAGCGCGGGCCCCTGTAAGGACGTATTGCACGTCCACGCCCAGGCGGGCGACAGCGCTTAGATATCGAGCATCTGGAACTCTTCTCCCACTCTCATACGTCGTCTGCGCACGCCTAGTCACACCTCCTGCTAAGGCGAACTCCTCTTGATTCAGGCCTAGGCGCTTGCGCTCGTCTCTCAAGCGGTTGCCGACGTCTAACATCTCGGACATATCCCATATCTATGAGATCAAACGATCTCTATACTTTTACATGAGAGCAATTGTTCTCAATATCAACTGGAGACCATTGCATGACCACCAAACCAAAACTCACCATCAGCTACAAGGACCTAGACGACGGCTACGTCCGCACAACGCTAACCATCTGCGGCCCGTCCAACCTCCGTACGAGGGAGGCCCGACTGGAACAAGCGGAGCGCGTGTGGGGCATGGTTCTTCACAGCTACGGCGCGAAAAACGATGACAGTCCCGTCGAGATCATCCCGTCCGAGGCAGTCCGTCACTAACCTCCCCCCATCTGAGGGCCACGCTATGACCAGCAAACAGAAACTCACAATCCTCGACGTCACCCGACGCGAGGGCATATCCACTAAGACAGGCCGTCACTACGACATGCGTATCGCGGAGTGCGTTCTCTGGCAGAACACGAGTGAAGGTGAAGACGCCGTAGTCGGCACCATCACGCTCCCCGATACCCTCAAGGACGCAGGCAAAGGCGAATACCTCGCGGACTTCATCCTTATGCGGTCGATGGAGGGTCAGCTTGTTCCCCGCCTCGTCGCATTGCAGCCCTACGGCGACGGCACCCGCCCCTCAGCCCCGGTCAAGAAGCAGAAACTCACCATCCTTAGCGTCGTCCGCCGTGAGGGCATCTCCAGCAAGACGGGGCGCCCGTACGACATGCGCACCGCGCAGTGTGTCCTCTGGCAAGCGACGCCCGACGGCGACCGCGCCGTTGTTGGCACAGTTCCACTGCCTGAAATCGCCAAAGAAACCGGCAAAGGCGAGTACTTCGCAGAGATGGCGATGGCGCAATCGATGGACGGCGCTCTAGTTCCGCGCATTGTAGCGTTGCAGCCCTACGTAAGTAGTACACGCCCGACCGCCACACCGAAAGCTGCGGCCGCTGCTGCTGCGTAATTTGCGTCATCTCACGTCGTCCAATTAAGCGACGACCACCTGTAGTTAAATCCGGCCCCCCGCCAGGTTCTTTGCACCGTCACCGCAGGAATGCCGTGATGGGATTGGGGGTTGCGATGCTTCACCAACTGTCTCTCGATCTGTTCGGCGGCTTTTGCCCCGCACGAACTAAGCAACGGCGTATCCCGCGCCCTCCCCTCGCTTCACAACGTCCGTGGAGACAACTGCGCCTCAAGCTGTACCTGCGGCGTCTCATCAAGGCCGGTAAAGGCTTCATCTGGACACGTCCTGACGGCATCCAGTTCGTCTGCAAAACCATGCGTTCGCTCATCGCGCGAATCATGGATTACGACGGCCATTTGATCCCCGCAAGCATCCGCGCCGCGATGAACAAGTCGCGCACGCGCCGGTGATTGCCGCAACCGCATAGGTCCCGATATGACAGCCCCCACGACCGAACTCGTCAACCGCACCGTGACCGCCACCGACGGAACGTGCATGTGCATTGCGCGCGTCGGCGGACTCAACGTCCCCGATACCGAACGCTTCGCCCGCATGCTTGAAGCATCCGCACTGCTGTACGAAACCGTGCAGGTGCTTGCCGGTGCGCTTGATCTCGCCTACGAGGCGCACGAACTGGCGCAACCGGCCTGCTCCAAGTTCGCGTGGCAGATCCTCAAGAACATCAATCGCGGGGGCTAACGGTGACGAATCAATCGATGCAGCTGCTGACCTGCAAGCCCCTTCGCAACTCGATGACGACCACACCGCTGGACCGTCAGCTATGCCCGCCGGAGAACGGTCAGCAATTCGCCATCACACGCGTTACCCAGATCGCACCGAGTACCAACGAAACGCCGCTAGACACCCCACAGATGGCGGGTTTCTGGACTTTGGCATTCACGATGGTTGTCGGGTTGTACGTCGTGAGTGCTCATTTGGGCGCAATTCTCGGCTTCATACGCCGAGGATAAGCCAGCGCGCCGGACGCATTCCGGCATCACTCGAAGGAGAAAACCATGAAAGAAAAGCTTGAACGTCTGAAGGCAATCGGAGGCCGTGCAGGTGTTGCCGCCGTGATGATCGCAACGCCGTTTGCTGCACATGCCGAAGGTGGCGGTGGTAGCGGCGCTGTCGACCTGAGCGCGATGACCAACTCAATCAGCTTCGCTCAGGTCGGCACCGCAATTCTCGCTGTGGCGGCCAGCTTGGCGCTGATTTATGTCGGCGTTAAGGGCGCGAAGATCGTACTCGGGTTCATTCGCGGTTGATGAACGGCAAGTGAGGTAGGGAAGCGATCCGGACGCTTCCCTTACCGACGCCTGCGCTCAAGAGGCCCCATCCAAAGGGAAATGACCATCATGACCAATAGCGCTACCGCAAAGAACACGGTTGTCGGATCAGTGGTGATCTGCTCCCACAGACCTTTGATTCCGCCCACCAGCATTTGAAGATAAGGATTCTGCATATGGAACACCTCCTTGTAAGTGATCTCGCGAGCATGCGGCTCGCCGAATTCATGAACGCGTTCATCGGGCCGGTCTGCTTCCTATCCGCAGTGATGACCGTATCCCTGTTGGTGACGACCAAAGGCCTTGTATGGCTAGCGGATCTAGCCCTGAATCTTGCCCGGGCTTGCATTACGAGTCGAATGAGCGCCTCGCGTCGACAGACTGCCGACGACGACGCTGGCTAGTTTTCGATTCGCTGCAATCGCTTTCGAATTTCAACCTCAAACGTACCCGCGAGGCGACGCTATGCCATCTCAAGAACTCTGGAACTTGACGTTTTTTGCATGGGGATTGGTGTGCGGGTGGGCGGTCGTCACGGGCCTGCGGGGGTAAAGATGAAAAAGGTACTGCTCGTCGTGCTGATGATTGCGCTTCTCTCGCAGCAAACGGCGAGTTCATTCGTTCCGCCCCCGGCCGCCAGTTGGCTGTTTAACCGTTCAATCGCGAGCATCATGCGCGAAGTCGCTAAACGTCGGGGTATCGCCGCTGCTGATCCGAGAATCGCAGCAACCGAAGCGGCGATGTCCTCGGAGTTGACGGCTCTGAATGTCGCCGGCACCGGTGTAGGAATCGGACTTAGCGTGCTCGGAGCACCCGTGTGGCTGACCATACTCGCTGGACTTGGCATCGTTGCAGGTGGATCTGCGATAGTGGCCTACTTGGGAAAGGACAAGATTAGGATTTCTGCCGATGAGCGCGACCGCGTACGTATTCAAGTTCCGCGCGACCAGCAACCCGGAGTTGAAAAAGCGTCATACCCGGGCCTTAGCGGAAGCGGCTTCGAGGATCATTGGAGCGTTGCAGCGGCGAATGCGGGCTTCCGTGTCTACAGACGCAGAGGCTGCATGCCTGGACCATGCGCACGATTTCCGCTTGAGAGCGACTCGATCGGCACCTATCAAGGCGAAAATATCTCGGTCCATTTCGCAGGAATGTCTGACGTAGTTCGGTTTATCCGATTCATGTCGGATCGCTTTGATGGGGAAAACGCGTTTACCGCCGTGCGCTTTCAACCAGCGTTTGACGTCGATGGCAACTTGGTGCAAATAGCGTTTGAAGTCACCCGAAATATCGTTGAAAACAAATGTCGTCCCTGCAAGCTGGGAAAGCCGGGAAAACCGGACAAGCCTGATGGGTCACTGTGTTACGAAATGCTGGGCGTACCGGTCAAACCTGACGAGGCATGGTGTCCCGAACAGGTCAGGAGGACTGAAACCGAAGTGCTCGGTCAGTACGACCTCCGGTGGCCGGGTGGCAGTTTTTTCGCATTGCAAAGCGTATATGAACGTGAGCAGCCGAGCACGGCCCAGAACTGGTATGACAGTTTGGAGCGCGCCTACGTTGGCATTCCAAAGAACATTCACGGCGCGAGAATCGGCAGTGAAACTCTAGCCAAAGTCGCTGATAGCGCGTGGCGTCGAGCAGCGTCTCGCCCCGATTACGAAGGTTTGCCCTACAGTGCCACTGACCCTGTCACAACGGCTGACGTCGACCCATGGGCAAAAGCCAATCCCGAAGCGGTCCCCCTCATTGAAGACCTGTTTCGCCCCGCAAATCGTCCGAGGGAGCGAAAAGTTATCATCCGCGAGACGATAAAACCCGAGACGCAAACAGGCACCGAAACGGAAACTAAAGTCGATCCGACAACGGGACCGAAAACGGAAACCGACACAAAGACGAAGCCGGAATCCCAGTTGACTAAAGACGTCAACGTCGTCAATCGCCCGACTGTCGACATCGGCAGCCCGGTCAAGGTTGATCTCGGCACAGCCCCGCAGGTCGCAACACCAACACTCGAAGATCCTCCTACGGCGGCCATGATCCTAGATCCAATCCTGAAGCTCGCGCCGGGCTTCAAAGACTGGAAGACGCCGAAATACAAAGCGCAATGTCCTCGCCCGTCGTTTGAACTTTTCAATAAACGGATTCGCATGGACGCGATGTGCGATCTCGCGGAAAAGTACCGCCCGATGATCACCGCAATCATGCTCGCGGTGTTCGTGCTGATCGCCGCCGCTATTGTTCTCGCCGCTTGAGGTCACTATGTCGAGTCTCTTCGAAGTTCTTCTCTCGGGACTGAACACGACGCTTCAGTTCATCTTCCGTTCGGTCGTCATCAAGTTCGCCATGTTCTTCGGCCTCTGGTATGTGACGACAGAGTTCGTGGACGTTATCAAGGGCAGTGGCCTGCTACCCGACGCCAATGCCCTCTCAAGCGCACTTGGGAGCCTTCCGCCTGGCGTCTGGTACTGGCTCGAATTGCTGGCGGTGCCGCAGGGATTGCCGATAGTGCTTGCGGCGATGGGGAATAAGTTCGTCATTCGCCGTATCCCAATGTTGGGCTAACTCATGGCTATCAACGCGTACACGGGCTTGATGGGGTCCGGCAAAAGCTACGAGGTTGTGAGTAGCGTCATTGTGCCCGCCGTGATTGCTGGACGCCGCGTGGTGACGAACATCGACGGCATACAACCCGACCTCATTCGCGAATACTGCATTGACGTTCGCAAAGCCGACGCCAATGCGCTGGGCGAAATCGTCCCGGTGAAGAACGATGACGTGACGCGCGACAACTTCTTTCCGGACGAGGCAAACCCCGAGGCCGAAACACTCGTTAAACCGGGGGATCTCGTTGCAATCGATGAGGCTTGGAATTTCTGGTCGGTCGGCAACAAACTCAAGCCCGAGCATATGCGCTTCTTCCGTATGCATCGTCATTACGTCCACCCGGAGACCGGGGTCGCGTGTGACGTGGCGCTCATGATTCAGTCAATTGGTGATTTGCACCGCCAACTGCGTGCGGTGGTGGAAGTCACATTCGTCACGAAGAAACTCAAGGAGCTTGGTTTAACCCGGAACTACCGCATTGAGTTATATGAGGGCGGAAAGGTCACCAAGTCGAACCGAATCGACATCTTTACCAAGCGCTATAGCAAAGCCATATTCCCGCTGTATCAGTCCTACGCTGGCGGCAAGGGAAAAGAGCGGTCGATAGATCGACGTCAAAACGTCCTCTCGAACAAGCGTCTTTGGTTCACCGTCGGCCTTATGCTGGCGGTCGGCACGATGAGCGTTCGCTTCCTAATTGGCTACTTCAATGGCGGATTTGCGGGTGCCAAAGCGCCGCAAGAAATCGCCTCATCAACAACCGCTCAACCTGCCCCTCATGACGCGGGCGTGGCAGGTCGTCCTGACGTACCGGCGTTTAGTGGTGAATGGCGCATCGCTGGCAGCTACAGCGTCGGCAACGAGCGCTATGTCGTTGTCGCAAACAACGATGGCCGATTGCGAGTTGAGTCGCCTTCCGTTTTCAACCTTGACGGCATCGCACGAATCGGAAGCATCGACGACCAGCGGGTGACGGTATGGTCGGGCGGCAAGTCATCGTCGTACATGGGGGGCATGCAATGAGACTCAGCGTCCTGTTGGGAATGCTTTCGCTCTCGTTGTCCGCACTCGCCACGGAAGCAAAAACGGCTCCTGCGCCCATCGATTTCTCAGGCTTCAAGGCTGAGGAGGAATATTCGCCGCTGGACTATTCATCGCGGCCGATGCTTGAGGCAGAACAAAAGCAACGTGCCAGGAGCCGGACACGCATCCCTCCGCTCCCCGGCAAGACGAGCGGCTCGTTTGATTTCCAGCTTGTGAGCGTCTCCCAACTGGTAACGCTTCTCTACGGCGAAGCGGTCAAAACTCCGTACGTCATCGCTCCCGAGGTGCTTCAGGACCAACGTCTTGTCTCATTCCGCTTCAACACCAAAAACGGCGATTTGAAAGCGTTTCTTTCGCTGTTTCTAGACTCCCTAGGCTTTGGCGTCGAAACGCGATCTGGTGTTGACTTCGTCTTCAAGCGGCGAGACGTGGAAGTTGCCGTCGAGCCTGACCGCGACACCTTCGTTTATCACCCGAGATATCGGGACACGGCTTATCTATCGCGCCTTGCAAGCCCACTTTTTCAGGGGCGATTCACCGTCAATCGAGAGATTGCAGCGCCTGACAACGCAAGAGTCGGAGGTGAAGTCACGCCCGGCTCTGCTGCGTCGCTGATTGACCAAAGAGGCGACACATTGCTTTTCCACGGCACGCCGACCGAAATTACGGCACTTAAGCGCTTGCTACCCCAACTCGACACGCCCATGGGCGAGGTCAGTGTGCGTGCTGCGGCATATGAGGTGGTCAATAGCGTCGAGCGCGGCTCGGCCTTTCAACTCGCCCTAGATCTGCTCTCGAAGGGGTTGGGAATCGAAGTCACGATTGACGGCGACAAGTTCGGAAACGCGATTCGCCTGAAGGCGGGTGATTTCTCCACCGCCCTCTCTGCGCTCTCCAAGGACTCCCGCTTTCAAGTCATTAACAGCCCGAACCTGCGTATTCGGTCCGGGGCTAGAGGTCGGCTGACCGTCGGCCAGAAAGTCCCTGTCCTGAAGTCCGTGAGTTACCCGCGCGGTGGCGGCGAACCTGTTCAGTCGGTCGAGTACCACTCGTCAGGCGTCATCTTTGAGTTGTCCCCGACCGTCAAAGATCGAATCATCGATTTGCGCGTCACTCAGCAAATCAGCGACTTCGTGAAAACGACGACCGGCGTCAATAACTCTCCGACGTTGAATACGCGAGAGGTCAGCACCGAAATTAGCCTGCATGACGGTGACGTCATCCTCATGGGCGGTCTGACGACGAACAAGAGCACCGACAACCGCACGGGACTGGCCTTCCTGCCCCGCTTTCTCGACAGCCATAGCGACGCCTCGTCCAACACCGAAATACTCCTGATGCTCCAGGTCGAACGTGTGAGGACAACTAGCGTCGGGAGTGTCGGCGCCGACGTCGAAGCTGAGGGTGCCCACGAGCCGAACCGCGAAGTCCGGGCCGATGACGCGCGGCCCAGCGCGCCCCGCGCGACCGAGCAGCGGGTAGTACTGCGGACGTCCGCCGAAGCGCCAACGTCGACCACACATCCCCTCACTGAAAACCGCCTCGCCGTCAGCCCAGTGCGTGAAGTGGCACTGACGCCAGAGAGGGAGACGCGCCGCGCTGCCCCCGCCGCCCGCAGGGGCGAGGACGGCGGGGGCGCGCGAAGCGCGCCCCTAGATTTATATCAGTAACACTTAACGTACAAACACCCGGCAAGGCCCGCCAGCAAAGCCAAGAACACTCCCCCCCGAAAAAGAGAAGGCCCCGAACGCAGCAACGAACGGGGCCAGCACATCAACACGACAATCAGGAGTTGCCATGCTTGAGAACAGTGTAGACGACTATCCCTTCCGCCGTGAATGGGTCATCGGAGGTCGAGATTTTGGTGAGGGTCTGCATGAGATCAACGCCACCCGATTCGACCGGTACATGCGCGCTCAGTCGCTGTATCGAATCCCGAAGGCAAAGCGCGGGGATTCGGAGAAGAAAGAAGACAACCGGCTTGCGTCAGCCAAACGTGCCCGGCGACATGTGAGGCTGCGCTGTAAAGCCATGCAGGCGGACAGGATGATCACTTTGACGTATCGGGAGAACATGCAGGACAAGGACCGCCTCAAGCACGATTTCGACGCCCTACGCCGCCGCTTGGGGAAGTTTCTGGACTTTCAGTACATCGCAGTCCCCGAACGGCAGAAGCGCGGTGCATGGCATATCCACGTGGCTGTGAGAGGCCGACAGAACTATCGGGTGCTTCGCGCCATTTGGCACTCCATCGTCGGCGCAGATAACGGCAACGTCGACGTGCGCAATCCGTTCCGCCAGAAAGGTCTGCGTCACAAGCTGGCCGGATATCTGAGCAAGTACATCACGAAGGACTTTGCCGAGCACGAGATGAACGAGAAGCGGTACTGGACCAGCAAAGGGATCACAGTGCCGGAGCGCCAACCCATCGCGCATATCCTAAGCGATGACCCCGTGAAAGCCATCGTGACCGCTTTCGAAGCAGCTGAGACCGCAGGCGCAAGTCTTGATCACTGTCAGGTGTACTGGAATCAGGATCTCGGGTGTTTGTGGTTGGCGACTCGGGAGAACTAACATGGCGAGTATGTTCTTATCCCCGCCCGAATTGGAAACACTGACCGGGCGTAAAGTGAAGTCAAAGTAGGTGGAAGCGCTGCGCCGGATGGGCCTTCCTTTCTTCGTCAACGCTTGCGGCCGTGCAATTGTCGCTCGCTCCGCCGTCGAAGGGAGGTCGGACTCCTCGCACGACAAACGATTCGTCGGCCGTGGCGGCTGGCATCCTTCCGTTCTCGGAGGCTAACCCGTGGGGCGTCGACCGACAAAGAACCTCCACTTGCCGCCGCGCTTGCGGCTCAAGAAAACGTCACGAGGCAAGACCTATTACTACTACGATATGGGTGGTAAGCCACGACGGTGGCTAGCGCTCGGCGGGGATTTTGTGGAGGCGCTTCGCCGATATGCAGACCTTGAACAAGGTAATCGAACGACGCAATCGCTGGTGACCTTTCGTCATGCCGCAGAACGGTATCTGAAGGAGGTTTTTCCACATAAGGCTGTGGCAACTCGACGAACGAACACATTGCAGTTAGAGAAGCTATATCAGTTCTTTGATTCCCCGCCTGCCCCGTTGGACGAAATTAAGCCTATTCATGTTCGCAAGTACCTGGATTGGCGAAAGTCATCGCCGGTTGCAGCTAACCGCGAGATTGCTTTGTTTTCACACATATTCAACAAAGCCCGAGAGTGGGGAGCGACCGACCGCCCAAACCCATGTGCAGGAGTTCGCAAGCACCGTGAGACAGGGCGAGATGTGTACGTCGATGACAGTTTGTATCATGCAGTTTGGCAAGCGTCGGACTGGCCGTTGCGCGAAGCAATGGACTTGGCCTATCTGACAGGGCAACGTCCTGCAGACGTACTGAAGATGGACGAGCGCGATATTCGCGATGGAGTGGTGATTGTTCGCCAAAACAAGACCGGCGCGCTACTACGCATTGAAGTTGTCGGGCAACTGGCGACCCTGCTTGAGAAGCTGAAGCAAAGAAAGGCTGGGCACAATCCGCGATCAACCCGGCTGATTGTGGATGAATGCGGTAGGCCGCTAAGTCAGTCTGCATTGCGATTCAGATTCGACCGGGCGCGTGAGACGGCCGGAATTGCGAAAGCGGAATTCCAATTCCGTGACTTACGTGCAAAAGCAGGAACCGATAAAGAGAGTGCAAGCGACCTGAGAGGTGCGCAATCTCTACTCGGTCATGGAAGCGTGGTTATGACCGAGCACTACATACGAAAACGTGGAAGAACTACGACACCGACAAAATAGCAAACGATAGCGTCCGTTTGTAGAACTATGCTAAGTCTGTAGAACAAAAAAATGCGGGTCCCATCTCTGGAACCCGCATGGGTATTGGTGCCGGCTGCAGGACTCGAACCCGCCACCTGATGATTACAAATCAACTGCTCTACCAGATGAGCTAAGCCGGCGAAGTCGTGTATTGTAACCGATTCACTGGTCACTGCGACTATCTGTTGATGTGAAATCGTCTGCTTTCGCTGTGTTTCACGCGCGTTGCCTTGCGCATCGCGCTCGTGCAGCGTTCTCTCGACTTACTTCACTACCTTCAGGCGAGCACGTCCGGCGTTGCCGCCTGCCGTACCGTTGCCACCCGGGCGCGTCGGATCGGGGTCGTCTTCACCCGTCTCCTGCGCCGGCGGCACCGCTTCCAGTTCGGGACTCTCGTCCACAGACGCCTGCTTGTCGACCGGGAATGCCATCCCCTGCCCATTCTCGCGAGCGTATATCGCCAGCACGTTCGGCACCTGCACTTCCACTTTCTGTGAAATACCGCCGAAGCGGGCGCTGAATTCGATCCAGTCGTTGCCCATCTGCAGTCCGCTCGTGGCGTCGAAACTGATGTTCAGCACGATCTCGCCATCTTTCACGAACTCACGCGGAACACGGGTCCGGGCATCGACATGCACGGCCAGATACGGCGTGTAACCGTTGTCGGTACACCACTCATACAGCGCGCGCAGTAAATAAGGCTTGGTAGACGTTTCAGGCATATAACCAACGTTTCCCGCCACGAAACCCGCCCGTCACCCTCGACAGGCCGGCCCCGCCAGCGGGCAAATCAACGTATTAGCGACGCATGACCTTTTCGGACGGCGTCAGTGCTTCAATGTACGCCGGACGGCTGAAAATCCGCTCGGCATACTTCATCAACGGCGCAGCATTCTTCGACAACTCAATGCCATAGTGATCCAGACGCCACAGCAACGGAGCAATCGCCACGTCGAGCATCGAGAACTCCTCGCCCAACATGTACTTGTTCTTCACGAAGATCGGCGCCAACTGCGTCAGACGATCACGAATCGACAGTCGTGCCTTCTCGTGATTCTTTTCCGCCGCCTTGCCCTTCTCGTTCTCAAGCGCGCTCACGTGAACGAACAACTCTTTCTCGAAATTGAACAGGAACAGACGCGCACGCGCACGCTGCACCGGATCGGCCGGCATCAGCTGCGGATGCGGGAAACGTTCGTCAATGTACTCATTGATGATGTTCGATTCGTACAGGATCAGGTCGCGCTCGACAAGGATCGGCACCTGACCGTACGGGTTCATCACCGCGATGTCTTCCGGCTTGTTGAACAGATCGACGTCACGGATCTCGAAATCCATGCCCTTTTCGAACAAAACCAGCCGGCAACGCTGGGAGAAGGGGCACGTCGTGCCCGAGTACAAAACCATCATAGCGCGTCTTCCTTAAAAACCAACGGGGCCGGGGCGGGAAACCGACGCTTCCCAAGCCCTGGCCCCGTCGTACAGACGTTATTTTACTTCACGTCCTTCCAATAGGCCGAATTCAGGCGCCAGGCAAGTACCGTAAAGAGTCCCAGGAACAACAAAACCCATACGCCCAACTGCCGGCGCGTTCGCTGCGCCGGTTCCGACATCCAATCCAGATAAGATACCAAATCCGCCATGGCAGAATCAAATTCCACCGGCTTCATCGTCCCCTGCGTGATCTGCACGAACTGCGCCGGGCCATGCTCCGCCCCCTCCACATGCTTCAGACTCCGCTGCCCCTGCAACTGCCAGAACGGGTTCGGCATACCCACATTGGGAAACGCCAGATTGTTCCAACCCGTCGGACGCGTGTCATCACGATAGAAGGTACGCAAGTAGGTGTATAGCCAATCGGTGCCCCGGGCGCGGGCCTCGACCGACAGGTCGGGCGGAGCTGAGCCGAACCACTCCTTGGCATCCGCCGCGCGCATGGCGACAGTCATGGTCTCGCCGATCTTGTCCGTCGTGAACAGCAGATTGTTCTTGACCTCCGTCTCCGACAGCCCCAGATCCTTGAGACGCGAATAGCGCATCGACGCCGCCGAGTGGCAGTTCAGACAGTAGTTCACGAACAGCTTCGCGCCGCGTTGCAGCGACGCCAGATCGTCGATCCGGCTGGGCGCCGTGTCCAGCGCCCCTCCCTCTTCGGCCATGGCCGGCGCCGCGAAGCCACTCAGGAGCGCCAGGATAAGCAACAGTTTTCTCATCTTGATATTCCTAGTCGTCGTTTGAGTGCGCTCAATGCGCCGCGAAAGTCACGCGATCCGGTACCGGCTTGAAGGTGCCGCGCTTGCTCCATAGCGGCATCAGCCAGAAGAAACCGAAGTAATACAGCGCACCGACCTGCGAAATGGCGGTCTTCACGGGCGTCGGCCCCTGAATCCCCAAATAGCCCAGCACGAAGAAAACGACGACGAGAATACCCAGCAGCACCTTATGGAATCCCGGACGGTAACGGATCGACTTCACAGGGCTATGGTCCAGCCACGGCAGGAAGAACAGCGTCACCACCGCGCCGCCCATAACCACCACGCCCCAGAACTTGGCTTCCGTCAGGAACATGAACAGCAACAGCAGGACCACACCGCCCGACGCAGCCACCTTGGTCGTCGCCGCCGCGCGGCCCTTGATCCACCAAACGCCCGTCACCAGTACCGCCACGCCCATCAGCACATACTTGAAGTCGTCGGTCGTGGCACGCAGCATCGAGTAGAACGGCGTGAAGTACCAGACCGGTGCGATGTGCGGCGGTGTCTTGAGCGGATCGGACGGAATGAAGTTGTTCGCTTCGAGGAAGTATCCGCCCATCGTCGGCGCGAAGAACACGATCGCCGAGAACACCATCAGGAACACGCCCACACCCATGATGTCGTGGACCGTGTAGTACGGATGAAACGGAATGCCGTCGAGCGGTTTGCCGTTGGCGTCCTTCTTGTCCTTGATTTCGACGCCGTCCGGGTTGTTCGAACCCACCTCGTGCAGCGCGATGATGTGCGCGACGATGAGCCCGATCAGCACCAGCGGAATCGCAATCACGTGGAACGCGAAGAAGCGGTTCAGCGTCGCATCCGACACGACGTAGTCGCCACGAATCCACAGCGACAGGTCCGGGCCGATGAACGGGATTGCGGAGAACAGGTTCACGATCACCTGTGCGCCCCAGTAGGACATCTGACCCCACGGCAGCAGATAGCCCATGAACGCTTCGGCCATCAGGCACAGGAAAATCAGGCACCCGAACACCCACACCAGTTCGCGCGGCTTGCGGTACGACCCGTACAGCAGCCCGCGGAACATGTGCAGATACACCACGACGAAGAACATCGAGGCACCGGTCGAGTGCATGTAGCGGATCAGCCAGCCCCACGGCACTTCGCGCATGATGTACTCGACCGACGCGAATGCGAGGTTGGCGTCGGGCTTGTAGTTCATCACCAGAAAGATGCCGGTGAGGATCTGGATCACCAGCACCAGCATGGCCAGCGAGCCGAAGAAGTACCAGAAATTGAAATTCTTGGGCGCGTAATACTCGGACGCGTGGTCCTTCCAGAGCTGTGTGAGCGGAAACCGGCGATCGATCCAGCCCAGCAAGCCCGTCGTGTCGACCTGTTTGTCGGCGGCCATGATTACGCTTCTCCTTTTTCGTCTTTACCGATCACGATCCTGGTGTCGCTCACGAACATGAAACGAGGCACGTCGAGATTCACGGGCGCCGGCTTGTTCTTGAAGACGCGACCCGACATGTCGTAGGTCGAACCGTGGCAAGGACACAGGAAGCCCGGGTCTTTGCCCAGAGCCAATTCGGCGCCCGCCTGATACGGCCCGGACGGAATACAGCCCAAATGCGTACATACGCCAATGACGACAAGGAGATCCTTGTGTTCGGCTCGCGCCCGAAATTCGTTGTTCACGTATTCGGGTAGCGGGAAGGTGAACGTCAGCTTGGAATCCGGATCGGCCAGTTCCGACGTCACTTTGGACAGCGAAGCCATTTCTTCCGGCGTCCGGCGCACGATCCAGACCGGAAGGCCACGCCAGGCAACCGTCATCTTTTCGCCCGGCTTGAGCGCGCTGACGTCCGCCTCGACGGGCGCTCCGCCAGCCTTGGCGCGCTCCGAGGGTTGGAGGGAACTGACGAAAGGAACGAGTGTTGCAACGCCGCCCACGCCTCCAGCTACGGACGTTGCAATCAGCAGGTTCCGGCGGTTGCTGTCGACGGCACGTTTCTGATTGTTACTCATCACAAGCCCCACACGGTTGAATTTGTATTTCCGTCAACCTTAAATCATACGCGAGCGTAAATGCCTGAAACAACGGCAAAACGCCCCTGTCTCCTAGTGGTTTTCGCGTATTTTCAAAGGATTAACGTACCCTGCGGGTGGCTACCGCCCACCCGGGGTTTCGCTATTGGGATGCTGCACGAGAACCGCTATGATCGCCGCTTTCGTTGACGCGTGCACGACATTTAGTCATCATTTTCCCTGTCTCGCCCCGGTGACATCGTGCGCGGCCTGTGGCAATCGCGTGACATCGACGGTCGTTGATCGGCGTCACCGTTGCCCTCGTCCAGAGACCCGCATGAGATTACCGGTCAATCAATGCCAATTCGAGAGGACCGGTGCAGCGATGCTCCCCCGGCCACTCATCAAAACAGCGGAGGAATGGCATGAGCTTCATGTCGGAATTCAAGGAATTTGCCGTCAAGGGCAATGTGATCGATCTGGCCGTCGGTGTGATTATCGGCGGGGCCTTTGGCAAGATCGTCGATTCGGTCGTCAAGGACCTGATCATGCCGATCGTCGGCGCCATCTTCGGCGGCCTCGATTTTTCGAGCAAATTCATCCTGCTCGGCGCGATTCCGCCTGACTTCAAAGGCAATCCGACGTCTTATGCCGACCTGACCAAGGCCGGTGTCGCCGTGTTCGGATACGGCAACTTCATCACCGTCGCCCTCAATTTCCTGATTCTGGCGTTCATCATCTTTCTGATGGTCAAACAGATCAACCGCCTCAAGCGCCCCGCACCGGAAGCGCCGGCCGCGCCGGCACCGACCCCGGAAGACATCGTTCTGCTGCGCGAAATCCGCGACAGTCTCAAGAAGCAGAACGGATAAGCGCCGATAACGCGACACCCCGCTCAGGCGGGGTTCGGCAGGTCGAAGAAGCGATGTTCGAGCCCGAAGCGGGCGGCGACATGCTCGCCAACCGCTTTCGCGCCGCCACGCTCGGTCGCATGATGCCCTGCCGCCAGATACCCCACCCCGCTTTCCAGCGCGAGATGCTGGGTGGGTTCGGACACTTCGCCGCTGATATACACGTCCGCCCCCGCGGCGATCGCAGCTTCGAAAAAGCCTTGCGCGCCGCCCGTGCACCACGCCACCCGGCGCACGTGCCGGCCCGGATCGCCCAGCACAAGGGGCTGGCGCCCCAATTGACGTCCGACGTGGGCCGCCAGTTCGGCGAGCGTCGTCGGTTGCGCGGGTGCGCCCAGCCAACCGAGCTGATCGGGACCGAAACGGCCGCCATCGTCGGCAAATCCGAGCCATTTTCCGAGCTGCGCGTTGTTGCCGAGTTCCGGATGCGCGTCGAGCGGCAGATGGTAGGCGAACAGATTGATGTCGTTACCGATCAGCAAGCCGAGGCGCTTGCGCTTCATCCCGGTAATGCGGGCGTCTTCGTTTTTCCAGAAGTAGCCGTGGTGGACGAGGACGGCGTCGGCCCCCCAGTCGCGGGCGGCTTCGAGAAACGCCAGACTCGCGCTCACGCCGGAGGCGATTCTGTTGATCTCGTTGCGCCCCTCGACCTGTAGGCCGTTCGGGCAGTAATCGCGAAATTGCGCGATTTGCAGGGTATCGTTCAGATACAATTCCAGTTCAACACGATTCATATAGGTCTCGCTCTTTCATGCTCAGACGCTTCTGGCTACTGTTCGCGCAAGCGGTCACCGTGCTGCTTGCGTTGCTCTTCATCATCGCCACTCTCAAGCCTCAGTGGCTGCAACGCCAGGGTTCGTTCGGCAAGCAACTGGCCAATCCGATCATCGCCTTGCAGGAAGTCGCACCCAGCCTGTCCGACAAGCCGGCGGCCGGCTCGTATGCGGACGGCGCGCAAAAGGCCATGCCCGCGGTCGTCAGCATCTTTTCCAGCAAGGAACAAAAGCAAAATCGCGATCCGCGCCTGGATGATCCGCTGTTCCGCTACTTCTTCGGCGACGGCGGCGGCACGGTGCGTCAGGATCCGGTGTCCAGCCTCGGTTCCGGCGTGATCGTGAGCAGCGAAGGCTATATTCTCACGAATCATCACGTGGTGGACGGCGCCGACGAGATCGAAGTCGCCCTCGCCGACGGCCGCAAGGCCCGCGCCAAGCTGGTCGGCAGCGATCCCGAGACCGATCTGGCGGTCCTGAAGATCACCCTCGACAATCTGCCCGCCATCACCCTCGGACGCATGGAGCAGGTGCGCGTGGGCGACGTGGTGCTCGCCATCGGCAACCCGTTCGGCGTCGGCCAGACGGTCACCATGGGGATCATCAGCGCGCTGGGCCGCAACCACCTCGACATCAGCACCTTCGAGAACTTCATTCAGACGGATGCCGCCATCAACCCGGGCAACTCGGGCGGCGCGCTGGTCGACGTGAACGGCAACCTCCTCGGAATCAACACGGCGATCTACTCGCGCAGCGGCGGCAATATGGGCATCGGTTTCGCGATTCCGGTATCGACGGCCCGCTCGGTGCTCGAGAGCATCATCACGACCGGTGGCGTCACGCGCGGCTGGGTCGGGGTCGAGCCACAGGACATCACGTCCGATATCGCCGAGTCGTTCGGGCTTCAGCAGGATTCGGGCGTCATCATCGCCGGTGTGGTGCAGGGCGGGCCGGCCGACAAGGCGGGCGTCCAGCCGGGCGATATTCTGGCGAAGGTGAACGACGAGTCCATTCGGGATACGACCGAACTGCTCAATGTCATCGCGCAGATCAAGCCGGGCACACAGGCCAGGCTGCATGTCACGCGCAAAAAGAAGGATCTCGATCTGACCGTGACGATCGGCAAGCGGCCGCCCCCGCCCAAGCGCCCGGTGCAGGACGACGAGGACGGCGGCGAAGAGAACAACGCCGACTGATCCCCGCCCGACCGGCAAGACGGGCACGTGGTAAAGCAAAAAAGCACGGGGTTCAATCCCGTGCTTTTTGTTTTTGCGGCGCCCTTACGTATCAGGACGTTGCCTTGCCGTCCTTCTCCGCGTCAGCTTGCTGTCCCTGTTTGACGAACAACCTTGCGGCCACCAGCCCCAGCTCGTAGAGGATACACAGCGGCACGGCCAGCAGCAGTTGCGAGAGGATATCCGGCGGCGTCACCACTGCGGCGAGCACGAACGCGCCGACCACCACATACGGACGAATCTGCTTGAGCTTGTCGATGCTCACCACGCCCATGCGGGCGAGGACCACGACGACCACCGGCACCTCGAAGGTCACCCCGAACGCCATGAACATCGTGAGGACAAAACTCAGGTAGTTGTCGATATCGGTGTTCATCTCCGCGCCCAGCGGCGCGTTGTAATGCGCAATGAAGTGGAACACCGTCGGAAAGACGAGGAAGTACGCGAACGCCATACCGATCAGGAACAGCGTATAGCTGCTCACGACCAGCGGCATCACCAGCTTCTTCTCATGTTGATACAGCCCCGGCGCAATGAACGCCCACACCTGATACAGCACGATGGGCAGCGCAATCACGAACGCGACCATCAGCGTGACCTTCATCGGGACGAAGAACGACCCCGTGATGTCGGTGACGATCAGCTTGCCGTCGGCGGGCAGCGATTGCGTGAGCGGGCGGGCGAGCAGCCGGAAGATGTCCGGTGCCCAGTAGACCAGTGACAGGAACACCACGATCACCGCCATACCCGCGCGAATGATGCGGTTACGCAACTCGACCAGGTGCGAGATGAAGGTCTCTTCGGCGCCCCCGTCGGGGATTTGTTTCTCGTCGCTCACGTCGACTTATCCAGGAATGAAGCCGGCACAGTGCCAGATGGCGGGAAGTTCGGCACGGTTATGTCCAGTAGCGTCTTCGAGGGTCTTGGGCGAACCTCAGAAGAACTTGACGGGTCGACGCAGCTTGGCCGGTGTGTGACGCGCCACGCGCGCCGCCCCCGACTGCACTCGCGTTCGCGTCGTGCTGGCTTGTTTGAACCAGATGGGCGTCGCGGACCGGCGAACACGCCAGTTACGGCGCTTGGCCGACGCGCGAATGCTCGACGTCACCACCGGCTCGGAGAGATAGCTGTCGGAGTACCCGGTCGCGGCATCGGTGCCGCCGCCGGCGATCTCGCTCGACGACGTGCCCGTCGCGCTCGCCCAGGCCTCATTGAGCGACGCCTCCTGCTCATGCAACTGCTTCTGAACGGTGTTCTGCGCGCTGCGCGCCGCGTCCTCGAACTGCGAGCGCATGTTGCGCAACTCGTCGAGTTCCATCTCGCGACTGACCTCGGCCTTCACGTCGTTGATATAGCGTTGTGCACGGCCGAAAAGGGCGCCCGCCGTGCGGGCCACCTTGGGCAGACGCTCAGGACCGATCACGACCAGCGCCACCACGCCGATCAACATCAGTTTGGAAAGACCGAGATCGATCATGTCGACGCCGGCTTAGCCTTGCTTGTGATTGCTCGCGTCCTTGGCCTGCACGTCGATGGTGGTCGAATCGCGCAGTTCCTTGGCAGCCGCCGGGTCGTCCTTGGTACCGGAAGTGCTTTCCCCTTCCTTCATACCGTCCTTGAAGCCCTTGACTGCCCCACCGAGATCACTGCCCATGTTGCGCAGCTTCTTGGTGCCGAAAACCATCATCACGATCACCAGCACGATCAGCCAGTGCCAAATACTCAACGAACCCATGACCACTCTCCTTGCGTTTGCTGACCTCTGCCGCGTCGCGGCGAGGTTTCGTCCAGCGCCCCCGCCCGCGGCACTCAAGCCTGCGGCGCGGTGCGCCATGTTTGCCCCGTGTGCCGCCACCCTGTGCCCCATTGTGGCACATTGCGCGTCACGTCCAGCATCGTAACCGGGCACGACACCGGGTAGAAATAAATGTTTCGTGAAACCTTTTTCGATGCGCAAGCGGTGCATGTTCCACCGGATTGACGCAGCAAGCCGTCGCGTTATTCCGAAGGCTGCGGACTTGCGGCAGCCCTTACATGCGCTTCCACGGCCGCGGCCCGGCCAGAATGTGCAAGTGAAGATGATAAACCTCCTGACCGCCCCCCGGCCCGGTGTTCATCACCACACGAAACCCGTTGCCCTCGACGTTCAACGCATTGCCGTCGAACCGATAGCCCTGCTCGGCCGCGAGCTTCGGCGCGAGGAGCATCATCTTGCCCAGCAGGGCCTGGTCTTCAGGCTGGCAGTCCTGCAACGTGGCGATATGCCTGCGCGGCACCATGAGCAGGTGCAGCTCGGCGGCGGGATTGATGTCCTTGAAGACAACGACGTCGTCGTCGGCGTACACCTGCGCGCTCGGAATCTGCCCGGCGATGATTTTGCAGAAGATACAGTTGTCGTGCGTCATGCGTGTGTCTTCCTCTCGTATTTTTTCGATGGATCGACGCGTCGCCGCAGCCCTCAGGCGCGCGCCGCGTACATGGGTTTGCTGTCGTTCAGATAAAGCCAGCCCTTGACGATTCGGTACAGCGTCCAGATACCGAGCACCCACAGAATCGCGAAGCCGATGAACACGATGGCGAGCGCCACGCCCAGCACAGCCCACACCACCGACCACCAGAAGGTGCGGATCTGCCAGGTGAAATGCGAGGCGTAGAGTGTGCCGGCCGCGTCGTCGCGCTTGACGTAATTGATGATGATGGCCACGATGGCCGTCACGCCGCCCGTGAGCCAAAACAGCGCATAAAGGGCGTAGAGCACGTGCGTGAGCTTGCGCAGCGCGCGCTCCTGCTCCTCCGTGGGAGCATTCACGACATTCGGCGTGTTGATGGTATAGGGGTGGCCCGTGCTGCCGGTGCCGTGCGGATCGTTCATGTGGCGTCTCCTTTTGAGCGCCTGCACGCCGTGTTTCGGGGGCGGCAGGCAAGACCGCGATCAGTCCGCGTGTTCCCCGCGCGTGCCGCGTTGCGCTTTCTCGACGAGCCCCGACAACCCTTCTCGGCGAGCCAGTTCGGCCAGCACTTCGTTCGGGCTCAGGTCGTGATGGGCGAGCAGCACCATGCAGTGGAACCACAGATCGGCGGTCTCGTTGACCAGTTTCTGACGCAAATCGCCAGCCTTTCCGGCGCCGTCAATGCGAATGTCCTTGGCGGCGAGCACCACTTCCGTGGCCTCTTCGCCGATCTTCTTGCAGATGGCGTCGTCGCCCTTGTGAAACAGACGTGCAACGTACGACTTGTCCGGATCGCCGCCCTTGCGCGAGGCGATCACTTCGGCAACACGCTCGAGCGTATCGTTCATGACGTTCACTTGTAGATCTTGTTCGGGTCTTTGAGCACCGGTTCGACGGTGGTCCACCGACCCGCGTCCACGCTGCCCTCGAATTTCTGAAAGAAACAGGAATGACGGCCGGTATGGCATGCGATGCCGTCGTTCTGCGTCACCTTGAGCAGGACCACGTCTTCGTCGCAGTCGAGACGAATCTCGTGCACCTTCTGCACGTGGCCCGACTCCTCGCCCTTGTGCCACAAACGCTTGCGCGAGCGCGAATAGTAGACGGCTTCGCCGATCTCCACGGTGCGCACGAGCGCTTCGCGGTTCATCCAGGCAAACATCAGCACGTCGTTGCTGCCGACTTCCTGCGCGATCACGGGCACAAGGCCCTGCGCGTCCCAACTAACCTTGTCCAGCCAATCCTGGGTCATGATGCGTCGAATTCCGTTCAAAGGCGAGAGGAGCCGCAAGGGCTCAAAGGCGAACCGAAATGCCCTTGCCGGCCATGAAGCGTTTCGCTTCGCCGACCGTGTGCTCGCCATAGTGGAAGATGCTCGCGGCGAGTACGGCGTCCGCGTGGCCTTCGGTCACGCCGTTGGCCAGGTCTGCGAGCGACCCCACGCCGCCGGAGGCGATGACGGGAATGCTCACGGCATCCGACACCGCGCGGGTGAGCGCCAGATCGAAGCCGCTCTTCGTGCCGTCGCGGTCCATGCTCGTGAGCAGGATTTCGCCCGCCCCCAGCACCTCGATCCGCCGGGCCCACGCCACGGCATCGAGGCCGGTGTTCTTGCGACCGCCATGCGTGAAGACTTCCCAGCGCGGCGCCTCGCCGTCGGCCGAAACGCGCTTGGCGTCGATCGCCACGACAATGCACTGCGAGCCGTACTTGGCTGCCGCATCGGCAACCAGTTGCGGGTTGGCAACCGCCGACGAGTTCATGCTGACCTTGTCGGCGCCCGCGTTGAGCAGACGCCGCACGTCCGCCACTTCGCGCACGCCACCGCCCACGGTGAGCGGGATGAAGACCTGCGCGGCCACCGCTTCGATGATGGGCAGAATGAGGTCGCGCCCGTCGGAGGTCGCGGTGATGTCGAGGAACGTGAGTTCGTCGGCGCCCTGCTCGTCATAGCGACGGGCGATTTCGACGGGGTCGCCCGCGTCGCGAAGTTCGACGAAGTTGACGCCCTTGACCACACGGCCGGCCGTCACGTCCAGACACGGGATGATGCGTTTAGCGAGAGCCATGATATAGGCACGCGAGGCGGTCGCAGCCGCTGTCTCGCTTATGCCGCTCCTTCGGAAAGCTCGTCGGCGCGCGTTTGCGCCGCGGAGAAATTCAGGTCGCCCGAGTAGATCGCCCGGCCGCAGATGACGCCTTCGACGCCCTCGCCTTCGACCTTGCACAGCGCGTCGATGTCGCCCAGATTCGACAGACCGCCACTGGCGATCACCGGCACGGTCACCGCCTGCGCGAGACGCACGGTCGCGTCGATGTTGATGCCCTGGAGCATGCCGTCGCGGCCGATGTCGGTGTAAATGATCGATTCCACGCCATAGTCCTCGAACTTGCGCGCCAGATCCACGACTTCGTGGCCGGTGAGCTTGCTCCAGCCGTCGGTGGCGACCTTGCCGTCCTTGGCGTCGAGGCCGACGATGATGTGTCCGGCGAAGGCGCTGCACGCATCGCGAAGGAAACCGGGGTTCTTCACCGCCGCCGTGCCGATGATGACGTACGACAGACCATCGTCCAGATAGCGCTCGATCGTGCCCAGATCGCGAATGCCGCCGCCCAGCTGCACGGGAATGTCGGCGCCGACTTCCTGAATGATGGCGCGGATGGCCGCTTCGTTACGCGGCTTGCCAGCGAATGCGCCGTTCAGGTCCACCAGATGAAGACGGCGCGCACCCTGATCGACCCAGTGTCGGGCCATGGCGGCGGGGTCCTCCGAGAATACGGTGGCTTGATCCATGTCGCCTTGTTTGAGGCGAACACATTGACCGTCTTTAAGGTCGATGGCCGGGATGAGCAGCATAGGCAATCGTGAAACGTCGCTAGTGGGAAGTAAAAGGAATTCGCGAGTTACGCGGACAACACGAAACCGACCCCGGTCTTGCCGGACAACGGCATGGCGGGATCGGGTTCATCAACATGACACAGTATAAGCCGTGATGGAGCGCACGCTCTGGGAGGAAACCGGGAGACGGCGCACCGCACAGGTAGTCATCAGGGCTTCCACTGCGCAAAATTGCGATAAAGCGCAAGGCCGGCCTGGGCGCTCTTTTCCGGGTGAAACTGAGTGGCGAAGATATTATCTTGGGCCACTGCACAGGTAAAGGGCACTCCGTAGACCGTCTCGCCGGCCGTCAGTTCAGGCTTTGCGGGCACGACGTAATAGCTGTGCACGAAGTAAAAATAGCTGTCGTCGGGCACGCCGGCCCAGATCGGATGGTCGCCCTGCGTCTGGCGCACGCGGTTCCAGCCCATCTGCGGCACCTTGAAGCGCGAGCCGTCGTCCTGCACCTGCCCCTCGAGATCGAAGCGCACCACGCGCCCCGGCAGCAGGCCGAGTGCAGGCGTGTTGCCTTCGTCGGACATGTCGAACAGCATCTGCTCGCCCACGCACACCCCGAACATCGGCTTGGTGGCGGCGGCTTCGACGACCGCCTCGCGCAGGCCAGACTCGTTCAGGCAGCCCATGCAATCGCGCATTGCGCCCTGCCCCGGGAGCACCACACGGTCGGCGGCGCGGATCCCGGCAGCGTCGCTGCTGATGCTCACGTCGGCCTCCGGGGCTGCGGCACGCAGCGCCTGATAGACCGAGCGCAGGTTGCCCATTCCGTAGTCGACAATCGCAATCTTATTCATCTCAAACCCGGCAGCAGTATTTTCAAACCATCGATAATGAATTCCACGGCCAGCGCCGAGAGGATCAACCCCATTAGACGCGTGCCGATGTTGATGCCCGTGCGCCCTAGCCAGCCTTCGATCCGGCCGGCACTGCGCAACGCCACCCAGCACACGGCCCCCACGCCCACACCGATCGCCATGAGCGCCAGGATCTGCGCCCAGCCGTGCGCACGCCCGGAGTAAATGATCACGGTGCTGATCGTGCCCGGGCCGGTGAGCAACGGGATCGCGAGCGGCACCACGGCGATGTTGGGACGCTCCTCCGCTTCGTGGCGCTCTTCCGCCGTCGCCCGCGTGTTTCCCGTCTGCGCGTTGATCATGTTCACCGCCATGAGCAGCATGATCACGCCACCGCCGACTTCCAGCGAGGCAATCGAAATGCCGAAAAAGCGGATGATCGCCTCGCCGAACAATCCCGAGCCCGCCACCACCAGCGCCACGGCAATCGCCGCCACCTTGATCGTGTGGCGCTTCTCTTCGCGCGTCTGCGTGGACGTCAGGCTGATGAACAGCGGGATCGCCCCGAGCGGATTGATCAGGGCCAGCAGCGAGATGAAGAACTTGAAGGCGTCGAGCGTCATAAGGGGCACACGGCGCCGGCGGCCGGCCGGTCGATGAATCCTGCACTGGGCGCCGGACACCGGTCCGGCGGACTATTCGAGCTGTTTACAGACTTCCCTTCGTGGACGGCACGACACCGGCCGCACGCGGATCGATCTCCACCGCCATGCGCAACGCGCGACCGAACGCCTTGAACACCGTTTCGCACTGGTGATGGGCGTTGATGCCGCGCAGGTTGTCGATGTGGAGCGTGACGCCCGCGTGATTCACGAAGCCACGGAAAAATTCGATGAGCAGGTCGACGTCGAAGTTGCCCACGCGAGCGCGTGTGAACGGCACGTGGAACTCCAGACCGGGACGCCCCGAGAAGTCGATCACCACGCGCGAAAGTGCTTCGTCGAGCGGCACATAGCTATGGCCGTAGCGCACGATACCCTTCTTGTCGCCGATGGCCTTGGCAACCGCCATGCCCAACGTGATACCGACGTCTTCCACCGTGTGGTGGTCGTCGATGTACGTATCGCCCTTGGCTTCGATATCCATATCGATAAGGCCGTGGCGGGCGATCTGGTCGAGCATGTGGTCCAGAAACGGTACGCCGGTATCGAGGGTCTTACGGCCGGTGCCGTCCAGATCGATCTTGACGCGTATTTGCGTTTCGCTGGTATCGCGAACGACTTCCGCAATGCGCATGATGGTGAGTTCTCGTCGTATAGCTTGTTAGAGCGATGCGGCCAGGGCTTCGACCATCGCCGCATTCTCCGTGGGGGTGCCGACCGTCAATCTGAGGCAATTGGCCAGCAATATGTGCATTTTACCCACGTTTTTGATCAGCACCTTGTGTGTGAGCAGCCCGGCATGGGTTTTGTCGGCATCCGGGACCCGAACCAGCAGGAAATTCGCGTCGCTCGGGAACACCGTCACCCCGGGAAGCGCCGCTACGGCGGCCGCCAGCCGCGCGCGCTCAGTGCGCAGTCCGGCCGCCTGCGCGTCGAGAACATCGAGGTGATCGAGCATGAAGTCGGCGCAGGCCTGCGTCAGCACGTTCACGTTATAGGGCGGACGCACCTTGTCGAGTTGATCGAGCCACTCGGCGGCCCCCGCCACATACCCCAGCCGGATCCCCGCCAGCCCGAGCTTCGAGACGGTGCGCATCACGAGCAGGTTCGGAAATTCGAGCAGGCGCGGCATCCACGTCTTCCCGGCGAACGGCTGATACGCCTCGTCGATTACCACCAGCCCCTTGCCGGCCGCGCGCACGAGCGTCTCGATGTCCTCGTCGGCAAACAGATTGCCGGTCGGATTGTTCGGGTATGCCAGATAGACGACCGCGCCCGGATGCGCCGCAATCGCATCGAGCATGGCCGGTACGTCCAGCGAGAAGTCGGCGCGCAAGGGCACGCCCACGAACTCGATGCCCGCCAGCCGCGACGACATCTCATACATCACGAAACCCGGCGTCGGCGCAATGACCGCCGCGCCCGGGCGCGCCGTCGCCATCGCGATCATGCTGATGATCTCGTCGGAGCCGTTGCCCAGCAGCAGCGTCGCCCCGGCAGGCACGCCCATCGTGCTCGCGAGCTTGCCGAGCAGGGCCTGTGGACGCGGCGCCGGATAGCGGTTGAGCGCCACGTCGGCCAGACGCTGCCCCAAGGCGGTGCGCAGCGTCTGCGGCAGGCCGTAAGGATTTTCCATCGCGTCGAGCTTGAGGAAGCCACTCGCATCAGGCACGGGATACGTGCTCATGGCGAGCACATCTGGGCGGATCACTTGGTCGACGGACATGGCGAAGAGGGAATGAGCACCCGGCGGGCGGTTGGATCGATGGGATCGATGGAATTGGGACGAATCAATTGAAGGCGAACGTCAGCAAGCCCGCGTCGGCCCCGTCGATCTTGACGGTGCAGCGCCGACCGGTCTCCACGCTGCCGAGCGCGTCCGTAATGCGCTGGACGCGCATGCCCGTCTGCCACGACAGCGCCTGCGCCACGGCCGGGCTCACCCGCGCGGGCGATTCCTCGGCCTCGCAGCGCATGGCGACGAGCCGGTCGCCCACGCGCCCAAACACGCCGTGCGCGACTTCCTCGTCGGTGCCGCGCAGCGCGGTCTTGCCATCCAGACGAAGCACGTACACGTCGTTATCGAACGCCTGACGTCGCACGCACACCGTCATCTTCTGTACGGAAGCGGCTCCGAACGTGGCGTGCTGGCAATAATTACCGGCGGCGTGTGCCGCCGGACTGGCCCCCAGTGCAAGGCCGGGGAGAACGGCAACACGGAATACATGCCGCAGCACGGTCCGCGCGAAGCGGACCGGCAGCGATGGCAACGAAGGGAAAGCGTTTGCGCGGATCCGACGCCGGGCCGTGGCCGGCGTCATTGGACAGTACGCGGGCCGCAGGGCGTCGTCGCGCATGTCAGGACTCGTGATGCAAACGGTATTCGGCACTGCGCGCGTGCGCTTGCAGGCCTTCGCCGTACGCCAGTTCGGCAGCGATCTCGCCGAGCATGCGGGCACCGCCCTCGCTCACTTCGATGAGGCTCGAACGCTTGATGAAGTCATACACGCCCAGGGGCGACGAGAAGCGCGCCGTGCGCGAGGTCGGCAGCACGTGGTTCGGACCGGCACAGTAGTCGCCGAGGCTCTCGCTCGTGAACTTGCCGAGGAAGATCGCACCGGCGTGGCGAATCCTGTCGCCCCACTGCTGCGGCGTCTCGGCGGAAATCTCCAGGTGTTCGGGCGCGATCACGTTGGCAATCTCGCAGGCCTCGGCCATATCGCGCACCTTGACCAGCGCGCCACGGCCTTGCAGCGATGCGGCGATCACGTCGCGACGCGGCATGTCGTCGATCTGGCGCTCCAGCGAGGCATGGACTCGCTCGATGTACGCGGCGTCCGGGCACAGCAGGATCGATTGCGCGAGTTCGTCGTGTTCCGCCTGCGAGAACAGGTCCATCGCCACCCAGTCGGGGTCCGTCGAACCGTCGCAAATCACGAGAATTTCCGACGGCCCGGCGATCATGTCGATGCCAACGGTGCCGAACACGCGGCGCTTGGCCGCCGCCACGAAGGCATTGCCCGGCCCGACGATCTTGTCGACGGCCGGCACGGTTTGCGTGCCGTACGCCAGCGCGCCGACCGCCTGCGCACCACCGATGGTGAACACGCGATCCACACCGGCAATGTGCGCGGCGGCAAGCACCAGCGGATTCTGCACGCCGTCCGGCGTGGGCACCACCATCACGATTTCCTTGACGCCGGCCACGCGCGCCGGAATCGCATTCATCAGCACGGACGACGGATACGCCGCCTTGCCGCCCGGCACGTAAATGCCCACGCGATCGAGCGGCGTGACCTTCTGGCCGAGCACCGTGCCGTCGGACTCGGTGTACTGCCAGCTATGGCTGCCGCATTCGATACGTTGCTTTTCGTGATAGGCCCGCACACGCGCGGCGGCGGCTTCGAGCGCCGCACGGCGCTTCGGCTCGAGACCTTCGAGCGCTGCGGCCAGCACGTCGGCAGACAGCTCCAGCGCCGCCATGTCGGGCGCGCTCAGACGGTCGAAGCGGTTGGTGTATTCGATGACGGCCGCGTCACCGCGGGTCTTCACATCGGCGAGAATTTCAGCGGCCGCACGGTCGATGGCGGCGTCTTCACTCGCCTCGAACGCGAGAACGTCGCGCAACTGCGTCGCGAAGCCTTCGTCGGTCGAATCGAGTTTGCGAATATCGAGTTTCATGCTGTTTGCCGGGAGGCCTGCTCAAAGGCCTCCAGAATAGGCTGCAACGACTCACGCTTCAACTTGAGCGCAGCCTGGTTGATCACGAGGCGGGACGAGATATCCATGATCTCCTCCACTTCCACCAGATTGTTGGCCCGCAGCGTGCCGCCGGTGCTCACCAGATCGACAATCGCGTCGGCCAGGCCCACGAGCGGGCCCAGCTCCATCGAGCCGTACAGCTTGATCAGGTCGACGTGCACGCCCTTGGCGGCGAAGTGCTCGCGCGCCACGTGCACGTACTTGGTCGCCACACGCAGGCGCGCCCCCTGACGTACCGCGTTCGCATAATCGAAGCCATTCGGTACAGCCACAGACATGCGGCAACGCGCAATGTTCAAATCGATCGGCTGATACAGACCGCCGCCGCCATGCTCGATGAGCACATCCTTGCCGGCGACGCCGAAGTCGGCAGCGCCGTACTGGACATACGTCGGCACGTCCGTCGCGCGCACGATGATCACGCGCAGGTTCGGATCGGTCGTCGGCAGGATCAGCTTGCGCGAGGTCTCCGGGTCTTCCGTGACTTCGATGCCGGCAGCGGCCAGCAACGGCAGCGTCTCCGTAAAGATACGCCCTTTCGAGAGCGCCAGCGTCAACGGTTGGGCTAGCGGCCTGGCCGACGTAGCCGACTTGGCGGAACTCATGCAATCTCTCCCTGGCGTGCTTCGACACGCCGGATTCGCGCGCCCACGGCGCACAACTTGGCCTCGATACGATGATAGCCGCGATCGAGGTGATGAATACGGTCGACGAGGGTACGGCCTTCTGCCGTCAGCCCCGCGACGATCAGGCTGGCGGACGCCCGCAGGTCGGTAGCCATCACGTGCGCGCCGGACAGCCGATCCACGCCGGAAATCCGCGCCGTATTGCCTTCGATACCGATATTCGCGCCCAGACGCGTCAGTTCCTGCACATGCATGAAACGGTTCTCGAAGATCGTCTCGACCACTTGCGATGCGCCTTCGGCGATGCAATTCAGCGCCATGAACTGCGCCTGCATGTCGGTCGGAAATGCCGGGTATTCCGACGTACGGAAACTCACCGCCCGTGCACGGCGATCCATCCGCACGCGCAGCCAGTCCGCGCCGCCGGTCACGTTCGCACCGGTCTCGCGCAGCTTTTCGATCACGGCGTCGAGCGTGCCCGGCACCACGCGGCGCAGCGTGATGTCGCCACGCGTCGCCACCGCCGCACACAGGAACGTGCCGGCCTCGATACGATCCGGCACCACGTCGTGCGTTGCACCATGCAAGCGGGCGACGCCGGTCACGACCAGACGATCGGTACCGATGCCTTCGATCTTCGCGCCCATCTTCACGAGCAGGTTCGCCAGATCGGTCACTTCCGGCTCGCGCGCGGCGTTGGCCAGCACGGTCACGCCGTCGGCGAGCGTTGCCGCCATGAGCAGGTTTTCCGTCCCCGTGACGGTAATCATGTCGGTCACGAGCGTCTCGCCGCGCAGCCGCGACCCGCGCGCGACGCCGGCCACGATGTCACCGTGCGTGAGCATGATCTCGGCGCCCATCTTTTGCAGGCCCTTGATGTGCTGATCGACGGGGCGCGCACCGATGGCGCAACCGCCCGGCAGCGACACGCGCGCCTCACCGCAACGGGCGAGCAGCGGACCGAGTACCAGGATGGACGCCCGCATGGTTTTCACCAGCTCGTACGGCGCCGCCGGCTCGGTAATCTGCGACGCGTCCAGCGTCACCGCCTCGCCCTTGCGCTCGACCTTCACCCCCATGCGTGTCAGCAACGTGAGCATGGTGCGCACGTCGTGCAAATCGGGGACGTTACCCAGCACCAGCGGCTCGGCCGTCAACAGGCTCGCGCACAGAATGGGCAGGGCCGCGTTCTTGGCGCCCGAGACCGTAATCTCTCCTGCCAGCCGCTCGCCGCCTTCGATTTCCAGGTGGTCCGCGGCCAAACGCTCGCCGGCGACGCCCTCACCGTTGCCGGCTGCGCCAGCGCTTTCTTGCGTGATCCTCATTGCGCCTGATACTCCGCCGGCGTGAGCGTCTTCATCGAGAGCGCGTGAATTTCGGCCTTCATACGATCGCCCAGCGCGCCGTACACCAGTTGATGGCGCGCAATGAGGCGCTTGCCTTCGAACTGCGCGCTCACGATGGTCGCGAAGAAGTGCTGGCCATCACCTTCGACGGCCACGTGCTCGCAAGCCAGACCGGCTTCGATGTACTGTTTGATTTGTTCGGGGGTAGGCAGCATTGCTGATCCTGGAGAAGTTCAGTGACGCAGTTTGTAACCGCGGCGCAGCAGATTCAGCGCCACGGATGCGAGTATCAGAAAGGTCACACCGACGACCGCAAGGCTCGTCGTCGGGGCCACGTCGGACACGCCGAAGAAGCCGTACCGGAACCCGTCGATCATGTAGAAGAACGGGTTGAAATGCGAGACAGCCTGCCACAACGGCGGCAGCGATTGAATCGAGTAAAACACGCCCGCGAGGAACGTCGCGGGCATGATAAGGAAGTTCTGAAACGCGGCAAGCTGGTCGAACTTCTCGGCCCAGATGCCCGCAATCAGCCCCAGCGTGCCCAGGATCGCCGCGCCGAAGAACGCGAAGCCAATGATCCACAGCGGCGCGGCAAACGTCAGATGCGTAAACGCGACGGTCACGAGAAAAACGCCCAGCCCGACGCACAGACCGCGCACCACCGCTGCCAGCACGTACGCGCCATACATCTCCCAGTGCGAGAGCGGCGGCAACAGCACGAACACCAGGTTGCCCGTGATCTTCGACTGAATCAGCGACGACGAACTATTGGCGAACGCGTTCTGCAACACGCTCATCATCACCAGCCCGGGCACGAGGAAGGACGTGTAGTTGATCTGGTCGTAGACCTTCACGCGGTCTTCGAGCACGTGACCGAAGATCATCAGATACAGCAGCGCGGTGAGCACCGGCGCGGCCACGGTCTGGAAGCTCACCTTCCAGAAGCGCAGCACTTCCTTGTAGAACAGCGTGCGAAAGCCGATCATGCCGACACCTCCTGCGCGCGCGAACCCGACATGATCTGCACGAATACGTCCTCGAGATCGGCCTTCTGAATGTCGATGTCCTCGACGATGCCGCCTGCTGCGCGGCACGTGGCGAGAATGGATTCCACTTCGTCGCCGCCCGACAGACGCAGCGCGAACTGAGGTCCGCCGGTGTCCTGAGCGTCCACCAGCAACGGCCGCAGTTCGGCCGGCAGCGTGCCTTGCTTGAAGCGCAGCACGAGGCGCGTGCCGGCGAAGCGCTGCAACAGCGACGCCGTACGTTCGAGCGCCACGACTTCGCCGCGCTTGAGCATGGCGATGCGGTCGCAAAGCGCTTCGGCTTCTTCCAGATAGTGCGTGGTCAGCACGATGGTGTGACCTTCGCGATTCAGGCGCGAGATGAATTTCCAGAGCGTTTGACGCAGTTCGACGTCGACGCCGGCGGTCGGCTCGTCGAGCACGATGACCGGCGGACGGTGCACGAGCGCCTGCGCGACCAGCACGCGCCGCTTCATGCCGCCCGAGAGCTGGCGCATATTCGCGTCCGCCTTGTCGGTCAGATCGAGGTTAGCCATCACTTCGTCGATCCAGTCGTCGTTATGCGTGAGTCCGAAATAGCCGGACTGGATGCGCAGCGTTTCACGTACTGAAAAGAAGGGATCGAAGACGAGTTCCTGCGGCACCACGCCGAGCTTGCGGCGGGCGTTGCGGTAATCGCGCACCACGTCGTGGCCGAGCACGCTGATGTTGCCCGAATCCGCGCGCGCGAGGCCCGCGAGAATACTGATCAACGTGGTTTTGCCCGCGCCATTGGGGCCGAGCAGACCGAAGAACTCACCTTCTTCGATCGAGAAGCTGACGCCCTTGAGCGCCTGCAACGCCTGATAGCGTTTTTTGACGTTACGGATTTCGATGGCGGCCATGGACTGCACGCACCCGTCTTTGCGGATGCGCCATTATTGTTTCCCGGATCGTGTAGCCGCCATGATGACAGCGTCGATGCCCAGAAGGGGGGTCACTGCCCAAAAGTCGGCAGAAAACCCCTGATTATAAAGGAAGCCGGTGGCGGCCGTGCTTACGCCCAATCCCCTGCCGTAACCCCGGTAACGCATTGACCGCATCCAGCACGTTGCCCCGGGTATCGCATGCCCATAAAAAAAGCGCCGTTCGGAGACGGCGCTTCAGATTGCTGACAAACCCTCGCCAAGTGCGAGGGTTTTGTTTTTTAATAGCAGGATGCTAAAGATCCCGACGCCCACGCAGCACGAACTCGAGATGGTGACGCTCGAGGAACTCGTGCCGAAGGACCACCTGCTGCGCCAGATCGACGCGGCAGTGGATTTCGAATTCATCCGCGAAAAGGTCGCGCATCTGTACTGCGCAGACAACGGTCGTCCGGCGCTCGATCCGGTGGTGATGTTCAAGCTGCTGTTCATCGGCTACCTGTTTGGAGTGCGCAGTGAGCGGCAGTTGATGCGCGAGGTCCAGGTCAACGTCGCCTACCGGTGGTTCGCCCGGTTTCGGCTGACCGACAAGGTGCCGGATGCGTCGACGTTCTCACAGAATCGCCGCCGACGCTTCACGGACACGACGGTGTATCAGGAGATATTCGACGAGATCGTGCGCCAGGCGATGGGCCGTGGTCTGGTCGATGGCCGTGTGCTGTACACCGACAGCACGCACCTGAAGGCCAATGCGAACAAGAACAAGTTCGACGTGGTAAAGCTGGAACAGACGCCTGCGGCCTATCTGGAGAAGCTCAATGCGGCAGTGGATGCGGACCGGGCCGCGCATGGCAAGAAGCCGCTGAATCGGGACGACGATGAGCCGCCGTCGAGCAAGGACACCAAGATCAGCCGGACCGATCCGGACAGCGGCTACATGGTGCGGGACGACAAGCCGAAGGGCTTCTTCTATCTGGACCACCGCACGGTGGACGCCAAGCACGCGATCATTACCGATACGCATGTGACGCCGGCCTCGGTGCACGACAGCCAGCCGTATCTGGAGCGGCTGGATCGACAGCGCGAGCGCTTCGAGTTCAAGGTGGAAGCGGTGGGGCTGGATGCTGGCTACTTCACGCCGGCGGTGTGCCAGGGGCTCGAGGAGCGGGAGATTGCCGGGGTGATGGGCTATCGCACGCCGAACCACAAGCCGGGGCTGTTCTACAAACGGCAGTTCCAATACGACGCGTACCGCAACGAGTACGTGTGCCCGCAGGGACAGGCGCTGCCGTACAGCACGACTAACCGGCTCGGCTATCGGGAATACAAATCCGATGCTCGGATATGCCGATGCTGCCCGGTACGAGCACAGTGCACGAACAGTGCCAACGCGGTGAAGGTGGTGACGCGCCACGTCTGGGAGCGCGCCAAGCAGCGGGTGGACGCGAGGCGGCTGAGCGAGTGGGGACGACGCATTTACGCGCGGCGCAAGGAGACGGTGGAACGCAGCTTTGCCGATGCCAAGCAACTGCATGGGCATCGCTATGCGCGCATGCGCGGGCTGCGCAAGGTGGCCGAGCAGTGCTTGTTGGCTGCGGCGGCGCAGAACATCAAGAAAATTGCGATGCTGGTGGCGCGCCTACGGGCGCGTGCAGGCGAGCGCTCGTACCTCTGGCGCCCGTTTCGGTGGCTCATGAGCGTCCTGAGGGCTTGTCTCTCAATGTGCGCGCCCTTACGCTGCCCATTCGCCCTTGCCTAAAAGATAAAACCCCTCGCTCCGAAAAACGAGGGGTTCGTCAGCAATCTGAAGCGCCGTTCGGAGACGGCGCTTCTTCATCGGGCGGCAGTCCGGCCGGACGAATCAGCTCGAGAGCAGATGGTCGACACCGTACACCAGTGCGAGACTGGCCAACCCGGTCGGCAAGTTAGTGAACGCCAACGTCGATCCGCGCCGACTCGCGTGACGGCGCAGAGCCAGCAGTACGGCGAGTGCCGACGAGTCGAAATGCGCGAGCCCGGCGCAATCGACCTGGGTCTCACCCGCGTCGATGCGATCGATGGCCTGCGCAAGAACGTCGCCGGCGGTGTCGTGAGTCAGATCGGTCTGCAACGCGAGCATGGACTTACTTGCCGCCTGCGAGTTGCTTGTTACGCTCGGTCAGGAACTGGATCAGGCCGTCGACGCCCGACTGGCTGACCTTTTCCGCGAACTGGTTGCGGTACGTCTGGACCAGCCATGCACCAAGCACGTTCAGGTCGTACAGCTTCCATTCGCCGCTCGACGTCTTGTACAGACGGTAATCCAGTTCGATCGGCTGGCCGTTATTGATGACGTCGGTGTACACCACGGCATCGGTGTCGCCCGGCTGGCCACGATACGGCTTGTAGTTGACCTGCTGGTCGCGAATCTGGGCGATCGCGCCGGCGTACGTGCGCAGGAGCAGCGTCTTGAACTGCGACGTGAGTTGCTCGCGCTGCTGCGGCGTTGCCTGACGCCACGCCTGACCGGTGGCCAACTGCGTGGTCTTCGTGAAGTCGGCGTGCGGCAGAATCTTCTGCTCGACCAGACGCGTAATGCTGTTCAGATCACCCTTCTGGATGTTCGGGTCGCTCTTGGCGGCAGCCATCACTTCGGTCACGGTCTGCTTGACCAGTGCGTCGGGCGACTGAGCCTGTGCCATCGCCGAACCGGCGGCGGCGGTGTACGTCATGAAAGCCATGACGGGAATGAGCCAGAACTTCTTCATTGTGGACTTCCTCTTTCGAGTGACGAGTGTTGCGGGGTTGGATAGCCGCGTTGCGTCTGGAGTTCTCGGATTGGTGGCAGTGTCGTGTAACAAACTGTTGCCCGGGATTTGCCCCGCGACCGCTGCCGACGACGCCCCGGCTGGCGGGGCACCTCATCGTTTTCGGTAAATCGACGCCGAACGGCTCGCGATCAACGTCGATCCATTCCGGCCAATTCGGGATCAGCGACGGAACGGCAGACCGCCCGGCACCATCTTGCCCGGCACGGGCGAGCCTTGCGGCGCTTCTTCACCTTGAACGCCCGACGCCGGCGCCGGTGCGCTGGCACCCGACGCAGGTCTGGCCGGCATTGGCTGCCCGCCCGTACCACCGGCGGCGGCCGCTCCCGCGGCGGCGCCACCGGCGCCCTCTTCGTCTTCGTAGTTCGGCAGCGAGGCATCGCCCGAAGCGCCGCCATTGATCAGATACTTGCGACGTGCCAGATAGGCATCGCGCGTGAACGAATACGGATCGAGCGCGGCGGCTTCGAGCAGGTTCGACGCGTCGAGCAAATTGGCACGCGTGTTCACGAGACGCACGCCATACAGCGAGTAACTCACCCAGTCCGGCTTGATGTACGAGGTCGGGTCGATGAACATGTTGCCGGCCATGCCGACGGTGTCGCGCACCGTGCTCGGGCCAAGCAGCGGCAGCACGAGATACGGACCGTCAGGCACGCCCCACTTGCCCAGCGTCACGCCAAAATCCTGGCTGTGCTTGGGCAGACCGGCCGGCGTGGCGAAGTCGACCAGACCGCCGACACCGAAGACCGTGTTGATCGTCAGCCGCATCAGATCCTGCACCGCCGCCGTGATTTCCAGCTGGAGCAGGTTGTTGGCGAAGTTGTACACGTCGCCCACGTTCGAGAAGAAGTTCGTGACCATGTCACGCGCCGGTTCCGGCACCGTGAAACGGTAGCCCTTCGCAACCGGCACGAGCACCGCCTTGTCCAGCGTGTCGTTGAACTTGTACATCGAACGGTTGAAACCTTCGACGGGATCTGCGGGGTTGGGGTTCGTGACGGTGGCGCATCCTGCCAACGCCAACGCGCCGGCGGCCAACACTGCCGAAGTACGGAAGCTGGTCATTTCTCTTATTTTCCTTGGGTTACCGTTGCCGCCCCAGGCGCCGGCGCCGCGGCAGGGGCTGCCGGAGCCGGTGCTGCCGATGCTCCGCCCGACTGGGCGCCACCGGCGTCTGCCGCCTTGTTGTACAGGAACTGGCCGATCAGGTTTTCCAGCACGATGGCAGACTGCGTGAGCGTGATCGTATCACCGCCCTTGAGCATCTGATCGTCGCCGCCGGGTTCGAGCCCGATGTACTGCTCGCCGAGCAGACCCGAGGTCAGGATCTTCGCCGACGAGTCCTTCGGGAACTGATAGCGGGAATCGATGTTGAGCGTGACGTCGGCCAGATAACGCTTGTCGTCGAACTGAATCGATGCCACGCGGCCAACCACCACGCCGGCACTCTTGACCGCCGCGCGCGGCTTCAGCCCGCCGATGTTGTCGAAACGCACCGTAACCGGATACGTGCTCGAGAACGACAACGAACTCATGTTGCCCGCCTTGAGCGCGAGGAACAACAGCGCGGCGAAGCCGAGTACCACGAACAGGCCAACCCAGAAGTCGAGGGGGTGTTTTTTCATTGTGTCAGTGTGCGCAAACTGTCTGTCTATGTCTTGGCAGGCAAGCCGGCCCGTTAGCTGAACATGAGGGCCGTGAGCAGGAAGTCGAGGCCGAGAACGGCCAGCGACGCCTGCACGACCGTCCGCGTCGTTGCACGCGACACGCCTTCCGGCGTCGGCTGTGCTTCGAAGCCCTGGTACAGCGCGATGAACGTGACGGCAATGCCGAACACGATACTCTTGACGACGCCGTTCGCCACGTCGGACCATACATCCACGCCACCCTGCATCTGCGACCAGAACGCGCCGGCATCCACGCCGATCAGTTGCACGCCGACGAGGTAGCCGCCGAAGATGCCGACCGCCGAAAAAATGGCGGCGAGAATCGGCATGGCGATCACGCCCGCCCAGAAACGGGGTGCGACCACGCGCGCGATCGGATCGATCGCCATCATTTCCATCGCGGTCAGTTGCTCGCCGGCCTTCATCAGGCCGATCTCCGCGGTGAGCGAGGTGCCCGCACGTCCGGCAAACAGCAATGCCGTCACCACCGGCCCAAGCTCGCGCACGAGCGAGAGCGCCACGAGCAGACCGAGCGCTTGCTCCGAGCCGTACTTGTTGAGCGTGTAATAGCCTTGCAGGCCGAGCACGAAACCCACGAACAGGCCCGAGACGGCGATGATGACGAACGAATAATTGCCGACGAAATGGACCTGGTCGGTCACCAGACGCGGCCGGCGCAGCAACGCGCCGCTCGACGCGAGCATGTGCAGGAACATGCGCGCGCCGTAACCCAGGCGCTCGACGTGGCCGCGAACGAAACTGCCGATGGTAGTAATCATGCACGCGCTCCGATGCCGAAATCTTCCGCGAGCGGCGGCGCGGGATACTGGAATTTCACGGGGCCGTCCGGCTGGGCATCGATGAACTGACGCACGGTCGGGTCGTTCGAGGCGCGCAACACGTCGGGCGCGCCCTCGGCGGCAATGCGGCCTTCGCTGATGAAGTAGATGTAGTCGGCGATGGCGAACGTCTCCGCAACGTCGTGCGACACGATGATCGAGGTGGCGCCCAGCGCGTCGTTGAGCTTGCGAATCAGGTTCGCGGTAATGCCCATCGAGATCGGGTCCAGGCCGGTGAACGGCTCGTCGTACATCACGAGGTCCGGGTCCAGCGCGATGGTGCGCGCGAGCGCCACACGACGCGCCATGCCGCCTGAAATCTCTGCCGGCTTCATGTCGCGCGCGCCGCGCAGGCCCACGGCGTTCAGCTTCATCAGCACGAGATCGCGAATCAGTTCCTCATCGAGACGGGTGTGTTCGCGCAGCGGAAACGCCACGTTGTCGAACACCGTCATATCGGTGAAAAGCGCACCGAACTGGAACAACATGCCCATGCGCCGGCGCAGCCGGTACCAGCCGTCGCGATCAAGTGTAGAGACGTCGGTCCCGTCGAAGTCGACTTGTCCGCGACCGGCATGCACCAGACCGCCGATCAGACGCAAAACGGTCGTTTTGCCACAGCCGGAACCTCCCATGACGGCAATGACCTTGCCGCGGGGAAACCGCATATTCAACCCGGAAAGCACCAGACGCTCGCCATAACCGAAGCTGACGTCGCGCAATTCGAGCAGATTTTCCGGATTCGGGGTAGGCACGTTTCGGGTCTTATAGTGCGGCGCAAAACGCCAATTATAGGGGGGTTTGCCAATCGATGCCGTCCACGGGAGGTCGGCAACAGCGAGGAGCGGCGCTGCCCGGCGCGATTTTACAGGCCTCGTACGTTTGCGCACGAAAACCTTCCCATAAGTGCAACGCCGCAAAAACCTAACGGCGGCAAGGACTTACCCCGGCTGGCGGAACGCGGGTGTTGCGCCGTTGCTACAATACGGCGTTTTCAGCCCTTCTCCCTCGAACGGGATGTCCACGCCCACCCCAACGCCGCCCCCCTTCGTTTTGCCGCAGCCTGCGGCGCGATCCGGCTTTCGGATTCGTCCGATGCGAATCGGCGACCTCCCCCAGATTCTGGCCGTCCAGGCGGTAGCGTATGGGGATGTCATGCTCGAATCGGAGGCCGCGCTCGGCTCCCGTCTGGCACTGTCGCCGGGCACATGCTGGGTAGCCGAAGACACCCCACGCGCGCGCGGTGAGGCGAGCATCGCGGGTTATCTGTTTAGCCACCCATGGCATCTCGCCGCTCCGCCGCCACTCGATACGATACTCGACGCGCTGCCGGAGGCGCCCGATTGCTGGTATGTGCACGACATGGCGCTTGCGCCCCGCACGCGCGGCGCGGGCGTTGCCGGACAGTTGTATGCCGCGGCGCTGACGGCGGTAACAGCGGTACCGGCACGGGGATTGCGGTCGTCCGCGCTCGTCGCGGTTCAGCAATCGCAGGGGTTCTGGGCACGCTTCGGCTATGCGGCCGTGACCGACGTCTCGCCGCTCATCGCCGCCAAGCTGGCAGGTTACGGCGATGGTGCCGTGTTCATGACGCGTACGCTGTAATCGCGCACTTCACCCGCTTCACCCATGCGATGCCCGCCGGGCGAATTCCCGCTGCATGCCCTTCACCGCCGCCGCCACATCGGCAGCTTCGGTCACGGCACGCACGACCGCCGTGCAACGCACACCGGTATCGAGCACCTGAGACAGATTGCCGGCGTCGATGCCGCCGATGGCCACGAGCGGGTAATGCCGCCCGACGAGTTTCACGTACCGCGCGAGCTTCGCCAGTCCCTGCGGCGCCGTGGCGATCACCTTGGTCGTCGTCGGAAACACCGCACCGACAGCCAGATAGCTCGGCCGGAAGTGATGCGCGGCGAGAATCTCGTAGTAACCGTGCGTGCTGATGCCCAGCCGCACGCCGCTCGCGTGCAATGTTGCGACTTCGTCGACCGAGAGCGCGGCCATGTCTTCCTGTCCCAGATGCACGCCGTACGCCCCGGCTTCGATCGCTTCGCGCCAATGGTCGTTGATGAACCATGCGCTGTCGCGGGTGACCCGGCGGCCCGCCGCCACCGTCCGTGCAATTTCGGCGCGCAAGTCGGCATGGGCGGGGTCCTTGATCCGCAATTGCACCGTGCCGACCTGAAGATCGGCCATGCGCTCGCACCACGCCGCGCTCGGCAGCACCGGGTATAGACCGAGCCGCGCCGGACATGCTTCGAAGGGACCGGGGGACGGCACCTGTCCGAGCACCGTGGGGAACGTCTCCAGCACGGTCGGCCATGCGCCAAGCGCCTCGGCGTCTTCGACATGGGCGTGGCTGCCGTCGGTGCGCCACGCGCGCGCGAGGACCAGCGCGTCATGCGGCGCGAAGCCGCAATCCAGAAACGCGGCAAGCGCGGGGAAGAAGGCCGGATCGTCCACGCCTGCAACGCGATAGACGCCGTCTGCCGTGTAGAGCGTATCGTGCACCTGCCCTGACGGCAGCACGCTGGTACATAGCACGACGGCGCCGCTCGCACGCAGAGCGTCACGCTGCACGGCCGCGACCGTCCCGAGTCCGTGCGCCGGCACCAGCGGCCACCAGACGAAATCGCCCTGGCCCGCGCCGGCGGGCGTCTTCGCGTGCAGCCGCCATTGCGGCGCCGTGTCACGGGCAGGAACGGAGGGCCACGGTGCGAGCCGCGCCCGTATCTCGTCGGCCGCCTGCTGCCATGCGTTGGCAAGGGGTTCGTCGGCGGGCACGCACCGGACGTGCGAAAGCCCGGCAGCGCCGGCGTGCGTCGTCATGAGGATCCTTGTTGAACCGGCGGCGCGCCTGCGTTGGCGCGCTCGCCTCGATGAGTGGACGGGTGGGCCCGGGCCCTGATCCACCGGCAAACGGCCCGTCATCGATCGGTAATTCGGGCCTGGAATCGTCTGCGATGGGTTTGCGCCTATGCGCCCGTCTGATGCCAGAACGGCACGCCAACGACGGGCGTGCTGGCTTCGGCGCTCTCGCGCTCGGCCATCGGACCGGCGAGCCACGCGGCGCGGCCGGCTTTGATCGCCGCCGCAAATGCCCCCGCCATCTCCACCGGTTGTGCGGCAAGAGCGACAGCAGTATTGAGCAGCACACCATCGTAGCCCCATTCCATCACCTGACAGGCATGCGAGGGCAGACCGAGTCCGGCGTCGACAATGAGCGGCGTGTCCGGCAAACGGTCGCGCAGCAGCCGCAATCCGTACGGATTGATCACGCCCTTGCCGGTGCCGATCGGCGCGCCCCACGGCATGAGCGCCTGACAGCCGGCATCGAGCAAACGACGGCACAGCACCAGATCTTCCGTGCAGTACGGCAGCACCTTGAAGCCGTCGCGAATCAATTGCTCGGCCGCCGTCACCAGACCGAACGGGTCGGGCTGGAGAGTGTAATCGTCACCGATGAGTTCAAGCTTGATCCAGTCGGTCTCGAAGACTTCACGCGCCATTTGCGCCGTCGTCACCGCCTCCTGCACCGAATGGCAGCCCGCCGTGTTGGGCAATACCGGCACCGCGAGACGACGCAGCGTCTCCCAGAAATGCCCTTCGGACGCCTGCGCGCCGGTGCCCGACAACTGGCGGCGCAATGCCACCGTCACCATGCCGGGACGCGCCGCATCGATGGAGTCGTTGAGCGCCTGAAGCGACGGATAACGCGCCGTGCCGAGCAAGAAGCGGCTGCCGAAGCGGGTGTCGTAAAGCGTGAGCGCGTCGCGCGTGCTGCTGGCGGCCACGTTGTTCGTTTCCGTGAATGCGTTCATTTCAGCCTCCGGCCACCGGTTGCACGACATCGATCTTGTCGCCCTGCGCGAGCCTGCGCTCGGCATATTGCGTCTTGGGCACGAATTGCCCGTTGATCGCCGCTGCAAAAGGCGGCTTGGCGCCGAAGGCGGCGAGCGCCTCGGCCAGCGTCGCCGTCTCGGCCACGCTCAGTGTCTGTTGATTGATATGGATGTCCATCGCGTACCGCTTCCTCTCAAGCCTGACGGAACAGATCCGGCCAGGGCCGGCTCGCTCGCCACGTCTCCCAGTCGAACGCATCCCGTGTTGCGTCCGTCGTTTGCATCAATGCCTGCGCCAGTGCGCATGCTTCGCCCGTCACCGCCGGGGCGAGCAGGTAGCCGTGACGGTACAGGCCGTTCACGCGCAGCAGCCGCGCCCCGTCCCATTGCACGCGCGGCAGATGGTCGGGCAGCGCCGGGCGGCAGTTGACGTTCAGCTCGACGATGCGCGCCTCGCCGAACGCCGGATTCAGCGAATGCGCCGCGGAGAGCAGTTCGAGCGCGGAGCGCACCGTCATCGGCGACATATCCTCGGATTCGAGTTCGGTCGCGCCGATCACGTACAGATCGTTTTCCTTGGGCGCGATGTAGATCGGGTAGCGCGGATGCAGCAATCGCACCGGCCGGCGCAACCCGATGCCCGGCGCGTGAATGCGCACCACTTCGCCGCGCACGCCGCGCAATTGCGTGAGCACTTCGCGCGCCCCGAGTCCGCGGCAGTCGACGACCAGACCGGCATCCGGATACTGTCCCTCGGCGATCTGCGTATTCCAGTGCAACCCGGCCCCCGCCGCTGCGAGACCGGCCGCCAGCGCCCGCAGCAACTGACGGTTATCCAGCTGCCCTTCGTTGGGCAACAACCACCCCTCCTGGAAACGCCCGGCGAGCGCCGGTTCGACGTCTGCCAGCCGGGGGCCGGCAATTCGCTCGACGCCTGCGCGCAATAACTCGGGCGGCGCGTTCGCGCGCATGCGCCGGTCGAACATGACGGCTTCGGCCCGGTCGGGCTGATGCCACACGACCAGCGTGCCATTGCGCTGGAAAAAGACATGCTCGGGAAGACCGTCGATCAGACCGGGCCAGCGCTCAAGGCCGACCGCCCCCATTTCGACGATGCTCGGCTCGGCCACGGCCGCCTCGGCCAGCGGTGCGAGCATGGCGGCCGCCACCCAGCCGGCCGCGGACGATCCGTCGGCATCGCCCCGTTCGTAAAGCGCCACGCTCGCCCCGGCGCGGACCAGTTGCCATGCAAGCAGCCGGCCGGAAAGCCCGCCACCGAGCACGGCAACGTCCGGACGTGAAGTGGCGTGGGAAGGTGTCGCGCTCATACGCGCGCGGGCGCACGAGCCGTGGCGGCACGCTGGCACTCAGGGAAATTTGCGGGATGTCGCGCAACGCAACGCATGGAGTCCTTTCCTCATGAAAGCAAAAGGACGAAACGGTGTTGGACACCTTACCCCACTGGAGGAGTCGGAAACTTCCCACGCCGGTATTACCCGGGTCGGGTGCAAAGGGTCTCTCTCAGCCCCGTGAACTCGCTGACGTGACTACGTCGCTACGTCGCTACGTCGGTTACGGAGCACCCCTGTTTCGCCCGAGGTCATTACAACATAGATGCCGACGCCCGTGCAAGCTGGCTTTCCGGGCGATTGCACGCGCTTGGCGTCTCGTTTTTTGACGAATGCCCTGGGCCTTGTAACGGTCCGTAAACTGAAAGCCGCCCGCGGCATGCGCTTCGCGCCCGAAATCGTGCAACGCACCATCGGGAACCGCTGTCCAATGTGTCAATAAGAACGTTGCTCCACCGCGGCCGCGCCGCCCGACGATCATGGCCCACCCGCCGATGTCCCCCGCACCCTCCGACCCCGCTCCCGGCGGTCGCGGCAGCCTCGCCACCACGCCCCCGCCCGGACCGCCGAAGCCTCCCACGGCGTGGCAGCTGATCCGGCCGTACTGGGTCTCGGAAAAGCGCTGGAAAGGGCGCCGCCTGCTCGCACTCGTCATCGCGCTCAACCTTGCGATCGTGTTCATCAACGTGCGTCTGAACGCGTGGAATACCGCCTTCTATGATGCCCTCGACAAACGGAACTGGCCGGTCTTCAAATCCTCTCTCGTCGAATTCGCGGTGCTGGCGTTCAGCTTCATCATCATTGCGACCTTCCGCACGTACTTTCGCCAGATGCTCGAAATCCGCTGGCGGCAGTGGATCACCGACGCCACCCTGGCGAAGTGGTTCGCCCATCAGGCGTTCTACCGCATCGAGCGCGATCATCTTGCGGACAACCCCGACCAGCGCATTTCCGAAGACATCCGCTCGCTCGTCAATTCGTCGCTCGCGCTTTCGCTCGATCTGTTGACGACGGTGGTCTCGCTGTTCTCCTTCATCACCATCCTGTGGACGATTTCGGGCGCGTTGTCGTTCGCGCTCGACGGTATGAACATCACCATTGCGGGCTACATGGTGTGGGTCGCGGCGCTGTATGCCATCGTCGGCTCGTTTTTCATCTTCAAGGTCGGCCGCCCGCTTGTCGGTCTGAGCTATCGTCAGCAGCAGGTGGAAGCCGACTTCCGTTTCCTGCTGGTGCGACTGCGCGAATCCGCCGAACAGGTCGCGCTCTATCGCGGCGAAAGGGCGGAGTGGTCGCGCCTGCAAGTGGCCTTCGGCGCGGTGCGCGAGAACTGGTGGCAGATCATGGTCGTGACGAAGCGCCTGATCTTCGCGAACTCGATCTATGCGCAGATTGCCATCGTCTTCCCGATCATGGCCGCCGCCCCGCGCTACTTCGCAGGCGCCTTCACCCTGGGCGTGCTCATGCGGATCATCGACGCCTTCGGGCAGGTGAGCGACGGTTTCTCCTGGTTCGTGAACAGCTTTCAGACGCTGGCCGACTGGAAGGCGACGATCAACCGTCTGCGCGAATTCGCCCGCGTGATCGAGCACACCCCGCACGAGGGCGGGATTTCCGTGACACGCACGAGCGACACACCCGCCTACATGGCTGCCGACCTGCAACTGTCGCTGCCCGATGGCACGCCTCTGGCCGTGGCCGGATCGTTTGCCTTCGCGCCCGGTTCGCGCTGGCTTGTGCGAGGTCGTTCCGGTTCCGGCAAGAGCACCATGCTGCGAGCGCTCGCCGGATTGTGGCCATTCGGCAGCGGACGCATCGAAGTCCCCGCCAACGCCCGCGTGCTGTTCCTCTCGCAGCAAAGCTATCTGCCTATCGACACGCTCAAGGCCGCGCTTGCATTCCCGTCGCCGCCCGACGCCTTCACCGACGCCGCGTGCCGCGACGCCCTGAACGCCGTGAGTCTGTCGCAGTACGGCGACGACCTGTCGACCCACGCGCACTGGGCACGGCGCCTGTCGGGAGGCGAGCAACAGCGGCTTGCCGCCGCTCGCGCACTGCTGCAAAAGCCGGACTATCTGTTCCTCGACGAAGCGACCAGTGCACTCGACGTCGAAACCGAAGAGGCGGTGTACGAAGCGCTGCACGCGCGGCTGCCAGGCACCGCCATCGTCAGCGTGGCGCATCGCGAAACGCTCGGACGTTTCCATCAACACACGATGACCCTGCCGGTCATGAGCGATGTTCTGCCGTCGCCGATGGCAGGCGCAGTATGAGCACACCGGCGGCGTTGCAGCATCGGGACGGCGCATTCTCACGCCCCGATTCCTTCACTTCATAAATAATATTGACGCCTCTGGTCCGGCGCGCGGCGCGTTTGGCATAATCACGGGCACCCCTTCAAGCGCTATCCGGGCTCATCGTGACCATCTCAGCTTCCTCTTCCGGCCAATCGACGCCCGCCGCGCACGCCCTGCCACGCGCCGCACGCACCATCGTCGTCACCGGCGCCGCTTCCGGCATCGGCGCGGCCATCGCCCGCCGTCTCGCCTCTCCCGATACCCGCTTGCTGCTGCACACGCGCGGCGCGTCCGGCGCGAGTCAGGCACGCCTCGCGGAAGTGCGTCACGCGTGCGAAGGTTTCGGTGCGCAGTGCGCCACGTGGTTCGGCGACTTGACGGATACGGCCTCGGCCGCTCGCCTGATCGACGCCGCGCACGACGCCTTCGGCCCCATCGACCAGTTCGTGAGCAACGCGGGGTTCGCCACGCGGCAGCGTGTCTCCGACATCGACGACGATGCCTTCGCCCGCACGCTCGCGGCCATGCCCGGCGCCTTCGCGGCATTGCTGCGCCACGCGCTGCCCGACCTGCAACGCTCGCCGCACGGCAGCGTCGTCGCCATCAGTTCGTTCGTGGCGCATCGCTTCGCGCCGAACCAGCCGGGCTTTCCCGCGACGGCCGCCGCCAAGGCCGCGATCGAGGCGCTCGCGAAGAGCGCCGCCGCCGAACATGCACGCGCGGGCGTGACGATCAACTGTGTCGCGCCTGGCTACACGCGCAAGGACAGCGGCCACTCCGCCATCGACCCGGCTGCGTGGCAACGCGCCGCCGAGGCGACGCCGACCGCACGCCTGTGCGAGCCCGACGACATCGCAGCGCTGGCCGTCTTCCTGCTCGGCCCGCACGCGCGGCAGATCACCGGGCAGGTCATCCATGTGGATGGCGGCCTGACTCTGTAGGCCACGGCAAGCGCCAAAATCGATCGCCCGGCCGTTCGTTTCCCGAGTCAGACGTGGACTCCCGCATCGATGCCATGCATTGAACGACAACAACCACACGTCACATACATAACGACAAGCACACGATCCACCGAGGAGTCTTCATGGCATTTTTTTCCTGGTTCAACGAACTCAACACGAAGGAGCGCAAGGCCCTGTATGCGGGCTTTGGCGGCTATGCCGTCGATGCGTTCGACTTCATGATCTATTCGTTCCTCATCCCCACGCTCATTGCCGCATGGGGCATGACGAAGGGCGAGGCCGGCATGATCGCGACCAGTTCGCTCATCTCGTCGGCCGTGGGCGGATGGCTTGCGGGCATTCTCGCGGACCGCTTCGGACGTGTGCGTGTGCTGCAATGGACCATCGCCACGTTCTGTCTGTTCACATTCCTCTCGGGCTTCACGAACTCGTTCTGGCAACTGCTCGTCACGCGCACGTTGCAGGGCATCGGCTTCGGCGGCGAGTGGACCGTGGTCACCATGATGATGGGCGAAATGATCCGCTCGCCGCAGCATCGTGCGAAAGCCGTCGGCACGGTGCAAAGCAGCTGGTCGGTCGGCTGGGCGGCCGCCGCATTGCTGTATTGGTTCTTCTTCGCCGTGCTCGACGAGGGCTACGCATGGCGCGCGTGCTTCTGGATCGGCATTGCGCCGGCCGTGTGGATCATCTATGTGCGTCGTAACGTGTCGGACCCGGAGATCTTCACACAGACGCGCCGCCAGATCGCCGAGGGCCAGTTGCGAAGCAACTTCACGCAAATCTTCTCGCGCGATCATCTGAAGACGACCATCCTCGGCAGCCTGCTGTGCACCGGCATGCTCGGCGGCTACTACGCGATCACCACGTGGCTGCCGACCTATCTCAAGACCGTGCGCGGCCTGTCGGTGTTCAACACGAGCGCGTATCTGATCGTGCTGATCGTCGGCTCGTTCGTGGGCTACATCGTCGGGGCGATTCTCTCCGACAAACTCGGGCGCCGCGGCGCGTTCATCTTCTTCGCCATCGCCTCGTTCGTGCTCGGCATGGTCTACACGATGCTGCCGATCACCGACAGCGCCATGCTGTTGCTCGGCTTCCCGCTGGGCATCGTCGTACAGGGCATTTTCGCGGGCATCGGCGCGTATCTGACCGAGCTGTATCCGAACCACATTCGCGGCTCGGGCCAGGGCTTCTGTTACAACCTCGGACGCGGCATCGGCTCGTTCTTTCCCATTGCAGTGGGCACGCTCGCACAAACCGGCTCGCTCGTGAAAGCCATCGGCATGGTCGCGGGCGGCGGTTATCTGCTTGTCGTCGTATGCGCGCTGCTGCTGCCGGAAACGCGCGGCAAGTCGCTCGGCACGACGGACTTCGTACATTGATGCCGGCCTGACATGGCAAAACGGGACGCCGGCTCGAACACCACGATCGACCCGACGTCCCGCCGCCTCACCGGATGGCCATTCGTGCAAGCCGGCCAACCCGGAACCGCTTCAGTGCGCGCCGCTTATGGGATGCCTTGCGGCGTCGCGACCTTCATGCCCCCGCTTACACACCCGCGGCCGGCAGCGTGCCCGCATAGGGCACCTCCGGCAATCCCCGCACGCCGCAGCGAACGGCGAATACATGTCCATCGTGTTCGTTCGCGTTTGCGCCGGGGCGAATCGACGTCACGAACAACGTGTCGAAGTCGCGGCCGCCGAACGCGCACATCGACGGCTTCGAGACCGGCAGCACGATCTCGCGATCGAGTCCGCCCGACGGCGTGAATCGCAGCACACGGCTGCCGTCGTTGGCGCACGTCCAGTAACAGCCGTCGGCGTCCACGGCCGCGCCATCGGGGCGTCCCGGATACTGGTTCATGTCCACGAACAGGCGCCGATTGCCGATCTTGCCGCGATCCGCATCGAAGTCGAACGCCCACACGCGACGCACCGTCGGATGCGAGTCGCTCAGGTACATCGTGCGGCCGTCCGGCGAGAAGCCCAGACCATTCTGCGTCACCAGTCCCTCAACGAGCGGCGCCGACAAGTGCCCGTTCGCGTCGAAGCGAAAGAGCGAACCGGCGTCGCTCGCGAGCGACATGTCCGCGACCATCGTCCCCGCCCAGAAGCGGCCCTGACGATCGCAACGCCCGTCGTTGAAACGCATGCCGGACGCAGGAAATACCGGCGCGGCCAGACGCACCCATGCCGAAGCGGACACGTCACCCGGTGCGCCGAGCCGCACCGAGAACACGCCCGTCTCGCATGCGGCGAGCAGGGTGCCCGACGTATCGATCGAGAAGCAGGCGACCTGTTCGGGGAACGTCCACTCGCGATGCTCGCCATCGGCCGGTGTCACCCGGTGCAGTTGCCTGGCCGGGATGTCGACCCAATAGAGGGCCTGTTCGTCGGCACGCCAAAGCGGGCTTTCGCCCACCGCGTGGGGCGTTGCGCGCGACGGTTCGAGCCGCTCGATGGATACGTGCGATGCACCGGCCACCGTCATGCCTTGGGCTCCATCGGGCCCATCAGCACAAAGGGGCCGCCCTGGAAGCGTTGCGTCCAGTCGTCCATTTGCGGATCCGGCGCCGTGGCCGGGAACCGGCCGGCGAACTCGGCCGAGCTGTCTTGTGGACGAAAGCCCAGGAACGCCGCCTTGGTGTTGTCGACCCACAGCGTCGGATTGTTCGACACGCCGTAGATGATGGCGTGGCCGACACGGTTCGTGAACAGCGAGCAGCGCACGAGTTCGACGAAGTCGCGATAGCTCAGGTACGTCACCATCATGCGCGGGTTCTTCGGTTGCTCGAACGACGAGCCGATACGCAGGCACACCGTCTCCAGCCCGAAGCGGTCGAAGTAGTAACGCGACAGATCTTCGCCGAAGCACTTCGAAATACCGTACATGCCGTCCGGACGGTGCGGTGCGTCGATGTCGAGCACTTCCGTGACCGGATGGAACCCGACCGCGTGATTCGAACTCGCGTAGACAATGCGCTTCACCCCCTGCTTCTGCGCCGCGCTGTAGACGTTGTACAGACCGAGGATGTTGGCTTGCAGAATGTCGTCGAACGGCGCTTCGACGGAGACACCGCCGAGATGCACGAGCGCATCGACGCCTTCGAGCAGCGCGTGGACGGCCGCGCGCTCGGCAAGGTCGACCTGCATCGCTTCTTCGTGGGCTGCGGCGTCGGAAATCGGCACGATGTCGCTCACGCGCACGATGTCGGCCCACTCGGCGAGCTTGGCGCGCAATTGCTTGCCGAGGTTGCCTGCGGCGCCGGTCAGCAAGAGACGGCGAAAGGGTTTGCCGGAAGTCTGGCTCATAGTGATCCTTGTTGCTCCTGATTCATCGATAAATCGCCATGCCCGTCGTCGCGCCGGACCGGCGAGGGCGGCCCGCTACGCATTGGCGGTCCGGTTCACGCCGGCGCGCGTGCCGCGCGCGTCATCCGGGACCGGCGACGGCGTGGCCGTTCCGGTCATGTGCGGCTTGACCACCGTCCACAGAATCACCGCGCCGATCAGATCGCCCAGCCCCAGCGCCACGAAGAACGGCGTGTAACCGACCGCGCTCACAAACGTGCCGATCACCAGGGTAAACAGCAAGTTGCCGATGCCCGCGGACAGACCCGCGAGACCGGTGACCGTCGCCACTTCGTTACGCTGGAAAAGGTCGGCCGACATCGAAATCACGGTGACGGACAGCGTCTGATGGGCGAAGCCGCCGAGGCACAGAAGGAAGATCGCCAGCATCGGATCCTTGACGAAGCCCACGCCGCACATTGCCGTCATGACGAGCGCGCCGATGGTGAACACGATGCGCTTGCCGTTGAAGATGGTGATCTTGAAGTGCTTGTTGAGCCAGAGGGACACGGTGCCGCCCATCAGACAGCCGATGTCCGCGGCCACGAACGGCAGCCACGCGGTCGCCGCAATCGTCTTCAGATCGAAACCGCGCGCCTGATTGAGATACAGCGGCATCCAGAACACGATCGTGCCCCACACCGGATCGGCGAAGAAGCGCGGCAACGCGATACCCCAGAAGTTGCGCTGACGCAGGATCGAGATGAGGTTCGGCTTGCGCGCGTCGGCAGCAACATCGACGACACGGCCTTCATTGATGTAGTCCGACTCGGCGCAAGTGAGCGCCGGGTGATCGGTCGGGTGACGGTAGAACGCATACCACAGCACGCCCCACACCAGCCCGAGGCCACCGGCGATCACGAACGCCGTCTCCCAGTTGTAGCGCAGGATCGACCATGCGATCAGCGGAGGCGCCAGGATCGCGCCGATTGACGTACCGATGTTGAAGACGCCGGCCGCGAGCGCACGCTCCTTCGTAGGAAACCAGAACGCGGCGGCACGCATGCCCGCCGGAATGAACGACGCTTCGGCCAGCCCCAGCAAACCGCGCAGCACGAAGAGCCCGACCCAGCCATCCGCCAGACCGTGCAGCATGCACACCACCGACCACATCACCCCGCAGATCAGAAAGCCCAGACGCAGCCCGATGCGGTCCATCAGATAACCGGTAATGGGGGCGCCGATGGGGTACAAAACGAGAAAGGCACCGGTGATCCAGCCGTACTGCTGCGTGGTGATGTGCAGATCCTTCATCACGGTGGGCGCGGCAACGGCGAGCGAGCTGCGCGCCAGATAATTCATGACGGTGCCGAGCGTCAGCAACCCGATCATCCACCAACGCAGGCCTTTGATCTTCAGTGCCATGATGGTCGTCTCTCTCCGTGGATATTCTTAGGACAAGCGTCTGGCTTGTATGGAGACGCATCCTACGTGAGACGATGTACGATGACAATGCTGAACTACGTGGTTTACGGATAATCCCTAGTCTTTTGAGCGCTTCGCCAACCTCGCGTAACTCTCCTTTTCACAACTGGAGTTTGCACATGTTGGGAGAGTTTTCCTCACACGTGAAAACGGCCCAACAAACTTACGTTGTGTGACGTCTTATATCTAAGAGCTGATGTCACTTTGACGTCCCGCGGGCGAGGAGTTTGCCGCGCTACGCCGCGCAGAAACGGACAAGAAAAAACCGTCCGGACGTTACCACCCGGACGGTTTCTTCACAGTGACGCAGAAGCCTACCTCCGCGTCCCCTCCTCTCAACCAGACAACCACCCCGTATTTGTGGTTTCGGCAGGCACAACCCGATGCGAACACCCCGCCACCGGCGGGGCGTTTCGAGACTTAGCGCGGCAGTTCCGAGTGCCCCATCAGGAACTCGTCGACAGCACGTGCGCACTGACGGCCTTCGCGAATCGCCCACACGACCAGCGACTGGCCGCGGCGCACGTCGCCTGCGGCGAACACCTTCGGCAGGTTCGTCGTGTAGGCGCGCTCGCCTTCGGTCGAGGCGCGCACGTTGCCGCGCGCGTCCTTGTCCACACCGAACGCGTCGAGTACCGTTTGCAGCGGCGAGACGAAGCCCATCGCCAGCAACACGAGGTCGGCCTTGATCTCGAATTCGGAACCCGGCACTTCCTGCATCTTGCCGTCCTTCCATTCGAGACGCACGGCAATCAGCTTTTCGACCTTACCGTTCTTGCCTTCGAAGCGTTTCGTGGCCACCGACCAGTCACGCTCGCAGCCCTCTTCGTGGCTCGACGACGTACGTAACTTGGTCGGCCAGTACGGCCACACCATCGGCTTGTTCTCCTGCTCCGGCGGCTGCGGCAGCAGTTCGAACTGCGTCACGGTCTTCGCGCCATGACGATTCGACGTACCCACGCAATCCGAGCCGGTGTCGCCGCCGCCGATCACGACCACGTTCTTGCCCGTCGCCAGCAGTTGGTCCGCGAGCTTGTCGCCCGCATTGACCTTGTTCTGCTGCGGCAGGAATTCCATCGCGAAATGGATGCCTTCGAGTTCACGGCCGGGCACCGGCAGGTCTCGAGGCTGCTCTGCACCGCCAGCGATGACCACGGCGTCGAACTGGGCCTGCAACTGCTCCGGCGAGATCGTCTCTTTGGAGAAGTTGTTGATGTGCGCATCGGGGGCGTCCTTGCCCACGTAGACACCGGTGCGGAACGTCACGCCTTCGGCTTCCATCTGGCGCATGCGACGGTCGATCAGCCACTTCTCCAGCTTGAAATCGGGAATGCCGTAACGCAGCAGGCCGCCCACGCGATCGTTCTTCTCGAACACGGTGACGTCGTGACCGGCGCGCGCGAGCTGCTGCGCTACCGCCATGCCAGCGGGACCCGAACCGACCACAGCCACCGTCTTGCCGGTCTTGTGCCGGGCCGGTTGCGGCTCGACCCACCCTTCGCTCCAGGCCTTGTCGATGATCGCGTGCTCGATCGACTTGATGCCCACGGCGTCGCTGTTGATGTTCAGCGTACAGGCCGCTTCACAGGGTGCCGGGCAGATACGCCCCGTGAACTCCGGGAAGTTGTTGGTCGAGTGCAGCACCGAGATGGCCGACTTCCAGTCCTGGCGATACACCAGATCGTTGAAGTCGGGAATGATGTTGTTGACCGGGCAACCGTTGTTGCAGAACGGAATGCCACAGTCCATGCAGCGTGCGCCCTGCACTTTTGCCTGTTCGTCGGAGAGCGCGAGAACGAACTCCTTGTAATGCTTCACGCGTGCCAGCGGTGCTTCGTATGACTCGCTCTGGCGCTCGAATTCGAGAAAACCTGTGACCTTGCCCATGTTTCTTCAGTCGGAAAGTTTTGTGGTTACCGTGCCTCACCCGCGCGCGGCACGCCTGCGGGGCCCTCACCCCGCGTGGCGTTGCCGCGCCAGCGGCTTCAGGCCGCCAGTGCTTGTTTGTCGCCCGCCTTGGCCATTTCGCCCAACGCGCGTTTGTATTCGCTAGGGAACACCTTCACGAACTTGCGGCGTGCGCCGTCCCAGTCTTCGAGCAGCGCTTTGGCGCGCGTCGAGCCCGTGTACTGGAAGTGGCGCTCGATGAGCTCGCGCAGTTGCGCCTCGTCCGTCTGCCCTCGATGCCACAGGCCCTGGCTCACCGTACGCTCCTGCTCACCATGCGGCAGCACCGGATCGAGCGCCACCATCGCGGTGTTGCACTTGGCCGCGAACGTGCCGTCGGCGTCGTACACGTAAGCCACGCCGCCCGACATACCGGCTGCGAAGTTACGGCCGGTCTCGCCCAGCACGACCACCGTACCGCCCGTCATGTATTCGCAACCGTGGTCGCCCGTGCCTTCGACGACAGCCGTGGCTCCCGAGTTACGTACGCAGAAACGCTCGCCTGCCACGCCGTTGAAGAACGCTTCGCCTTCGATGGCGCCGATCATCACGGTGTTGCCCACGATGATGTTGTCTTCGGCGTTGCCGCGGAAGTCGTTTGTCGGGCGCACGATGATGCGCCCGCCCGACAGGCCCTTGCCAACGTAGTCGTTGCCGTCACCCACCAGATCGAGCGTGATGCCGCGCGCCAGGAATGCGCCGAAGCTCTGACCCGCCGTGCCCTTGAGTTGCACGTGAATCGTGTCTTCCGGCAGGCCTTCGTGACCGTAACGCCTGGCCACTTCGCCCGAGAGCATGGCCCCGACCGTACGGTTACGGTTGCGCACCGGCTGGATGAACGAGACGTGCTCGCCCTTTTCCAGCGCCGGCAGCGCCTTCTCGATCAGTGCGTGATCGAGCGCCCCGGCAAGACCATGGTCTTGCGTCTCGACGTGCAGACGCGGCACGTCGGCTTCCACTTCCGGCAGGTGGAAGATGCGGCTGAAATCGAGGCCCTTCGCCTTCCAGTGCTCCACACCGGACTTGGTATTGAGCAGGTCGGCACGGCCGATCAGGTCGTCGAACTTCGCAATGCCCAGTTGCGCCATGATTTCGCGCACTTCCTCGGCCACGAAGAAGAAGTAATTGACGACGTGTTCCGGCTTGCCCTGGAATTTCTTGCGCAGCACCGGATCCTGTGTCGCAACGCCGACCGGGCAGGTGTTCAGATGGCACTTGCGCATCATGATGCAGCCCTCGACGACGAGCGGTGCCGTCGCGAAGCCGAACTCGTCTGCGCCGAGCAGTGCACCGATGACCACGTCGCGGCCGGTCTTCATCTGACCGTCGGCCTGAACGCGGATACGGCCGCGCAGGCGGTTGAGCACCAGCGTCTGCTGCGTCTCCGCCAGCCCCAGTTCCCACGGCGTGCCGGCGTACTTCACCGACGACAGCGGCGAAGCCCCCGTACCGCCATCGTGCCCGGCAATCACCACGTGATCGGCCTTGGCTTTGGCGACACCCGCGGCCACCGTGCCCACGCCGACTTCCGACACGAGCTTTACCGAAATCGACGACGACGCGTTCACGTTCTTCAGATCGTGAATGAGCTGCGCCAGATCTTCGATCGAGTAGATGTCGTGGTGCGGCGGCGGGGAAATCAGACCGACGCCCGGCACCGAGTAACGCAGCTTGCCGATGTACTCGGTCACCTTGTGACCCGGCAGTTGACCGCCTTCGCCCGGCTTCGCGCCCTGCGCCATCTTGATCTGGATCTGATCGGCGGAGACCAGATAGTCGGCCGTCACGCCGAAGCGGCCCGACGCGACCTGCTTGATCTTCGAGCGCAGCGAGTCGCCGTCTTGCAGTTCGATATCGGTTTCGATGACCTCGCGGCCCACGATCGAGGCGAGCGATTCGCCCTTCTTGATCGGAATGCCCTTGAGCTCGTTGCGATAGCGGCGCGGATCTTCGCCGCCTTCGCCCGTGTTCGACTTGCCGCCGATACGGTTCATCGCGACGGCCAGCGTGGCGTGCGCCTCGGTCGAAATGGAACCGAGCGACATGGCGCCCGTGGCGAAACGCTTCACGATTTCCTTCGCCGGCTCCACCTGATCGAGCGGGATCGCGCGTTGCGGATCGACGCGGAACTCGAACAGACCGCGCAGCGTCATGTGGCGCTTGCTCTGGTCGTTGATGAGGTTCGCGTATTCCTTGTACGTCTGGTACGAGTTCGAACGGGTCGAGTGCTGGAGCTTGGCAATGGCATCCGGCGTCCACATGTGGTCCTCGCCACGAATGCGGAACGCGTACTCGCCGCCGGCGTCGAGCATGTTCGAGAGCACCGGGTTGTCGCCGAAGGCCTCGCGATGCAGACGCACCGCTTCCTCGGCCACTTCGAAAATACCGATACCGCCGACATTCGAAGCCGTGCCCTGGAAGTATTTCTGAATCAGTTCGCGCGACAGGCCGATGGCTTCGAAGATCTGCGCCCCCGTGTACGACATGTACGTCGAGATGCCCATCTTCGACATGACCTTGTGCAGGCCCTTGCCAACGGCCTTCACGAAGTGCTTGATCGCCTTTTCCGGCGTGAGGTCGCCGCCTTGCTTGCGTGCGATCTGCGCGAGGGTTTCCATCGCCAGATACGGGTGGACAGCTTCCGCGCCGTAGCCCGCGAGCAGCGCGAAGTGGTGCACTTCACGCGCCGAACCGGTTTCGACCACGAGCCCCGTGCTCGTGCGCAGGCCTTGGGCCACCAGATGCTGATGCACGGCCGACGTGGCGAGCAGCGCCGGGATCGCGACCTGTTCGCGATTCGTCAGACGATCCGAGACGATCAGGATGTTGTAGCCCGACTTCACGGCGTCGACAGCTTCGGCGCACAGCGACGCGAGGCGCGCTTCGATGCCTTCCTTGCCCCACGCGACCGGATAGCAGATGTTCAACTCGTACGAGCGGAATTTGCCGCCGGTGTACTTGTCGATGTGACGGATCTTCGAGATTTCCTTGAAGTCCAGCACCGGTTGCGACACTTCGAGACGCATCGGCGGGTTGATGTTGTTCGTGTCGAGCAGGTTCGGCTTCGGACCGATGAACGACACCAGCGACATCACCATGTTTTCGCGAATCGGATCGATCGGCGGGTTCGTGACCTGCGCGAACAACTGGCGGAAGTAGTGATAGAGCGTCTTGTTCTTGTTGCTCATGACCGCGAGCGGGCTGTCGTTGCCCATCGAGCCCACGGCTTCTTCGCCGTTGATCGCCATGGGCGTCATCAGCAGCTTCACTTCTTCCTGTGTGTAGCCGAATGCCTGCTGCAAATCGAGCAGCGGCGTGGCCGTGTCGTGATGCACGCCGGCTTCTTCGACCTTCGGCTCGATCTCGTCGAGCTTGATGCGCACGGCGTCGATCCAGCTCTTGTACGGCTTGGCGTTGGCAAGGTTGTCCTTGAGTTCCTTGTCGTCGATGATGCGGCCCTGATCCATGTCGATCAGGAACATCTTGCCCGGTTGCAGGCGCCACTTCTTGACGATCTTCGATTCGGGGATCGGCAGCACGCCCGATTCCGATGCGAGGATGACGACATCGTCCTCGGTAATCACGAAACGTGCCGGACGCAGACCGTTACGGTCGAGCGTGGCGCCGATCTGACGGCCGTCGGTGAATGCGATGGCGGCGGGACCGTCCCACGGCTCCATCATCGCGGCGTGGTACTCGTAGAACGCGCGGCGGTTCTCGTCCATCAGCGTGTGCTGTTCCCAGGCTTCCGGGATCATCATCATCACGGCGTGGGCGAGCGGGTAGCCGGCCATCGTGAGCATTTCGAGACAGTTGTCGAACGACGCGGTGTCAGACTGCCCCGGATAGATCAGCGGCCACAGTTTTTGGAGATCGTTGCCCAGCACGGCCGACGAGATCGCACCCGTACGGGCGTTGATCCAGTTGACGTTGCCCTTCACGGTGTTGATTTCGCCGTTGTGCGCCACCATGCGGTACGGGTGCGCCAGTTCCCACGCAGGGAACGTGTTCGTCGAAAAACGCTGGTGAACGAGGGCGAGTGCCGAGACGGTGCGCGGGTCGGCCAGGTCGCGGTAGTAGCGTCCGACCTGATCGCACAGCAGCAGGCCCTTGTAGACGATGGTGCGCGCCGACATCGACGGCACGAAGTATTCCTTGCCGTGCTTGAGCTTGAGCGCCTGGATGCGGTGGCTCGCGGTCTTGCGGATGACGTACAGCTTACGTTCGAGCGCGTCCGTCACCATGATGTCCTGGCCGCGGCCGATGAAGATCTGGCGAATGACCGGCTCGGTGGCCTTCACGTTGGGCGACATCGGCATGTCGCGATCGATCGCGACATCGCGCCAGCCCAGCACGACCTGACCTTCCGCCTTCACCGTGCGTTCGAGTTCCTGCTCGCAGGCCAGACGCGACGCGTGTTCCTTCGGCAGGAAGATCATGCCCACGCCGTATTCGCCGGCGGGCGGCAGCGTCACGCCCTGCCGGGCCATCTCCTCGCGAAAGAACCGGTCGGGAATCTGGAGCAGAATACCGGCACCATCGCCCATGAGCGGGTCGGCACCGACGGCGCCCCGGTGATCGAGGTTTTCGAGAATCTTCAGACCCTGCTCGACAATGGCGTGGCTCTTCACGCCCTTGATGTGAGCCACGAAGCCAACGCCACAGGCGTCGTGTTCGTTGGCCGGGTCGTACATGCCCTGTGCGTCCGGCGCCAAGTACGCCTCACCCGGCAGCGCTGCTGCCGTCGCAATCGGTTGTTGTTTCTTTTCCACGAGTTACACCGTCTCTTGGCGAGGCCGCCGCGCGCATGCTCGTCGCGGTCGGCCGGGTTAAGTGGGGTTGGCCGGGCGGGCCAGCACTGCGGATTCGCACGCGTCGAAGGTCGTTCTCGGGCGTTGCCACAGGGGTCGACTCAGCGCGCACGGTTTTCCGCATCGCACCAATCGGCCGAAGTTGGAATATACGCCATGAAATTCACAATGACAAAAGAATTTAATGGGGTCAGATTCCAATTAAAAACCGCACCAAAAGAAGGCTTGTTTTAATTGGGGTCAGATTTAATTCCGGCAACGTCAAGTTGCCGGAAAAATCTGTGATTTCAATCGCTTGAGGACGCTTGAGGATGTTGGAAAGGAAACGTGGCAGCCGGAACCGGCCTGCCAAAAAACAACGTCAGAGGGCTTCAGGTGCCGGTTTGCGAGGACGCCCACGCGTGAGCGGACTCACCCGGCGGTTTGCCGCTAGCGACATTCGCGCCTGATATTCGGGTCCGCCAAGCAACCACCCCTTCTGCGTCGCTGTACGCAATGCGTCGACTTCATGCGCGGGGAGCGGAACCGAAAACCCCTCCGCGTAAGCCCGTTGGCGCTCAAATGGCGTGTTGCCCAGCGCCCAGTAAAGGGCGTGATCCGTCACCAGACTGTCGACGGTCAGTCCGACGTGATGGTTGTAACTCGACCATAAGTAATTGCCCGGGGCGTCGACCAGTCCGGCGCGCACCGGATTGAGCTCGACATAACGGCTTGCGAGCAGCAGATAGTGCTCGGCCTCGATCACCGTCGCCCGATACCGCCCTTCCCACAGCGTGCCGGTACGCTGATGACGTCGATTGAAATAGAGGACGTAATAGCGGCCGACCGACTGCAATGTCGCGGGCAGGCTGCGCTCGTCGCCCGGCGTGGCGACCAGATGCAGATGGTTCGGCATCATGCACCAGGCGTGAATGGCAAGCCCGTTGGCACGTGCGGCATCGCGAAGGCGGTCGTGAAACACGCGTCGATCCTCGTCGTCAACGAAGATTGCCTGCCGGTTATTGCCGCGCAGAATCACGTGCTGCGGCTGACGTGGAATGAAGAGTCTCGGTAATCGGGCCATGCTGATTCAAATGTAATGCTTTAAAGCTCGACATCACGATTCGCGAGAGAGATTCACCATGAAAAATCTCTTTAAATACTGATATCTCGCCAAACCCAGTTGATTCGTACAAAAGTTCTAGATCCGACGATTGCGCCGCGAAATCCCAAGCGCATAATGCATCGAAAAATAAATAAATAATCTTGGGAGGAAAGACAAATGGCAACTCGGACCTATCGGTCCGCGGCGTGCTTATGCGCGCTCGGACTCGGCATTTCCCTGGCGTCCACCAGCGCCAGTGCACAACAGGCCGGCGACAACGTCGTCAACCTCGGCTGGTTCCACATTGCGCCACAGGACTCCAGCAAGCCGATGACCACCAACGTCACGCAGGAAGGGATCACCCCCGCCCTCGTGCCCTCGAACTTTACTTCACCCGGCAGCGGCGCGAAGGTCAGCAACGCCGACACGCTCGGGCTGGTCATCACGCACTTCTTCACCGACAACATCGCGCTCCAGACGGTGGCCGGCGTTCCGGCCAAGTTCAAACTCACCGGTCAGGGCGTGATTGCACCGCCGGGACTGGCCGGCGCGCTCACGAGTATCGACCTCGGCGCGGCGCAAAACAATCCGATCGTGCAAAGCGTGCGCCAGTGGAGCCCGGCGCTCGTGTTGCAGTATTACTTCGGACAGGCCAATTCGACATTCCGCCCGTTTCTGGGAATCGGTGTGAGTTACTAACTTTTTAGAAAGTAAATTCATTGTGCCGCATATTGGCACTCGGGTTGTTGGAAGAACGATTTGACGAGTTCGGGCAGTTTTTGGATTCGCCGCAGGGCGCCAAGTGCGAGTTTTTTCATGTCATCGCTGTTTTGCACAAGGCGTCGGCTGACCTGGCGTTTGACATGCGCCCACACTTGTTCGTCCGGGTTCAGTTGCGGTGCGTACGGCGGCAGGTAGAACAGCTTGAGCCGGCCATCGAGCGATGCGACATAGTCTTTGACGAGCTTGGATTTATGGATGGGATGACCATCGACGATGAGGAACACGGGTTTTGTCGCGCCGATCATCAGGCGCGTGAGGAATTCTTTGAAGGTACGTGAGCTCACGGAACCTTCATGAATCATGAACCGGAAGTCGCCGCGTGGGCTGACTGCCGAGATCATATTCAACGAGAACCGGCGTCCGGTCACGGTAACGACAGGCGTTTGTCCAATCGGCGCCCAGGTTGTGCCGGTGTGGTAATCGGAACGAATGCCGGCTTCATCGGCGAAGTAGATCGTGGCACCTTCGGCACGGGCCTGGGCTTTGATCGCGGGATAGGTTTCGGCTTCCCACTGCTGGACTAACTTGGCATCTTGCTGCCACGCTTGGTACAGCGGCTTTTGAACCGAGAACCCAAGCAGTTTCATCACGCGACTGACGGAGGCCAACGCCAGGGTTTTTCCGAACTGCCGTTTGATCAACTCGCCGATCAGCGACAATGTCCACAAACCGAATTCGAACTTGAACTGTTGCGGGGAGTTCTCGCGAACGGCTTGGGCAATCCAGCGCATTTCGTCGGCGCTGATCTTTGGCGGGCGACCGGAAATCGGTTTGGCCAGCAATGCATTTTGCCCGCCGTCAGCGAACTTCGCGAGCCAGCTAAAAATCGTGCGAACACTCAGGCCGTACGCAGCCGCCACGTTGGCTACCGCTTCGCCTGCGCGCACCGCTTTGACGGCTTGCTGGCGCATGACCTGGAGGGTGTGGTGGTCCAGTTTGCGACCGTCGGATAAGCGTTTGCATTTCATCTCGACACTATATCGCAAAAGTGATTTTACTTTCTAAAATGTTAGTATACGTTCTTCACGAACGTCAATCTCAATCCGAATTTTGAATCGGCGCTGAATCAGAACTTCGGCAGCGTGCTCGCTTTTACTTCCGGGCATAACGGACCCACAACGGTGGAAGCCAAATCTTCCGCGTCATGGCAACCGGTTTTCAACGCCGGTGTTTCTTATGCATTCGATAAGCACTGGGTCGCAAGCGCGTCGGTCTCCTACCTGCCGCTCAAGACCACGGCGAACATCAAGATCAAGGCGCAGGACGGCACCGTGCTCTCGTCCTCGGACGCCGAAATCAAGCTCAATCCGATTGTGACGTTCGTCTCCCTCGGCTACAAGTTCTAGACCCAGCGGGCGGGACGCAAATTGCGTTCCGCCCGCTGCGGCCGGAATATCGGACTCCGCAGTGAATTCCTAAAGCGTGCCTGACATATAAGGGCGCGCTTTTCTTTCGTCCAGCGCTTTTTTCTAAGGGCATTCCATAGGTCGATGCGCGGATACAACACCATTAGAGCGTGACCTCCAGTCTCTTGCTATCCGCGAATATGCACGGTCGGCATAATGGCCCTGAATTTCATTTAACGAAATTCTCGACAATAAAGAATCTTGAGCAGGAGACGAATCGATGAAGTTGAAGCATTTGACGATTGCTGCCGCGGCTATGCTGACGGCATCGGGGACCGCCTTCGCACAGCAGGCCGGGGATACGATGGTCAGCGCGGGCTGGTTCCACCTCTCGCCCCAGGTTTCGAGTGATCCGCTGCACGTGACTGGATCGAATATTCCGGGACTGGCGTCGCAGGTGAACAGCCGCCTGGGCAATACGGGCGCGAATGTCGACGACGCGGACACGCTCGGCCTCACGCTGACCCATTTCTTCACCGACAACATCGCGGTCGAAGGCGTGTTCGGCGTGCCGCCGAAATTCCGCCTGTATGGCACGGGCAGCCTTGCGTTGCCGGGCGGAGGCTCGCTGGCGTCGGCCAAGCAATGGAGTCCGGCCGTCTTGCTGAAGTACTACTTCGGCAAGGCGAACGACACGTGGCGTCCGTTCGTCGGTATCGGTGCGAGCTACTTCTGGTACTCGAACATTGAACTGACCCCAGGCTTCCAGTCGCTGGCGAGCAACGCTCTGACGGGTGGGTCGGGCGGAAACACCACGGCACAGTTGACGAACTCGTGGGCACCGGTGTTCAACGCCGGTCTTAACTGGAACGTCGACAAGCATTGGACGCTCGCCTTCTCGGTGTCGTACATCCCGGTGAGCACGACGGCCAAGCTGACGACGACGCGCGGTCCGATCACGACGACCAGCGAAGCCAAGGTCAAGCTGAACCCGGTCGTGACGTTCCTGTCGTTGGGCTATCGCTTCTAAGGCGCTGATCCAGCCGCTTCCGGAAATTGCGGGTGGGTGGCTGGCTGTCGATTAAACGCTTTATCGTCGCCGCGGAGGCACGTTGGGGACTCCTGGAACCCCGTAGCGCTCCCCGGCCGTCGCGGCACGATGTAAATCGCGTCAAGTTGCACCGAAAACGCCGCCTCGTGCGGCGTTTTCGCATCTATCCCCTCGTCGGATACGATGTCAGCGCATTCCCACATTATCTTCAGCCAACCGGCTGCAACTTTCTTTTTTCGCAAACGGTCTGTTGAGGTGTACGCACGCAAGCGGGCCGCGCCATAATGGCCGCTCGCCTCAGGGTTCCATCGGCGTCTGTCTCCTCCCGGTTGTGCCGGACGCCGCATTTCAATACCACCTCTTGGGAGTCTGAAAATGGGAATTGCCTCGAAAGCGGAAACGGCACTCAACAGCAGCCTGGAAGACGCACGCTTCGCCGGGCGGCGTACCGCGCGAGCGGCGCGTCTGGCGAGTGGCGATGTGTCTTCCCGTGTACGCGACCTGCTCGACGATCTCGATCATGCATTGTCCAATGCCAAGTCGGCGTCCGACATCGAAGCCTTACGCGCCGAGATCGGTGACAAACTGCGTCAGGCACGTAGCGACTTTGGTGATGCGCGTGCCAAGTTGCGTGATCGAGCGAACGAAGTGTGGGACGAAGCCGACGGCTATGTGCATGAGCGTCCGTGGCAAACCATCGGCACCGTGGCCGCAGTTGCTCTGGTGCTCGGCTTCATCGCCGGACGTAGCTAAACGCTGTCATCCGAAGACGCGACACGACAGCGCCCGGTTACGTATGGTTATGTGCGGTTATGTGCCGTTACGTATGGTTACCGCGGAACGAAAACAGCCGGCAAGACGCCGGCTGTTTTTTTGCGCAGGCGTGAACGGCAGGGAGGCACGATTTCGCAACCAGCACTTTTCGCGCCGGCCGGCTCCTGCCCACTTACGGCGTACGTACGCCCAAGGCATCGACACGCTGGACGAGTCCCGCCGACGCCGGGTGCCCCCATCAGAGGGTAGGTTCGACGGCGAATAGGCGGCGGTATTCCTTGATCGCGTAGCGATCCGTCATTCCGGCCACGTAATGGGCGATCCAGCGTGGCTGATCCTGCGGATTCTCCGGCCGGTAGTTCGGCGGCAACAGCCGCGGGTCCGTCAGAAACGCCTCGAACAACTCCTGCACGATGCGCTGCGCCTTGGCAGCCATGCGCATAACCAGGTAGTGCCGGTAGAGGTTGTCGAACAGAAACCGCTTGAGACTGCCGGCTTGCTCGCGCATCTCCGCGCTGAACGCGACCAACGGTCCAGACGCACGTACGTCGTCCATCGAGAACGGCGACGCATCAGCGATACGCTGGCGCGTCGTCGCAATCAGGTCGACGATCAGGGCATTGATGATTCGCCGCGTCGTTTCGTGCACCAGACGTCGCCCGGAAATGTCGGGCCACTCAAGTTTCGCCTCTGCGCAGTAGCGCTTCCACAGCGGTACCTCGTCGAGCTGTTCCAGGGTCAACAGTCCGGAGCGCACCCCATCGTCGATATCGTGATTGTTGTAGGCGATCTCGTCGGCCAGATTGGCAATCTGCGCCTCGATGCCCGGCTGACGCCCCTTGAGAAATCGCTCGCCGAGCTCACCGAGGCCACGAGCATTCGCGCGGGAACAGTGCTTGAGAATGCCTTCACGCGTTTCGAAGCAGAGGTTCAGGCCATTGAAGCCGCCGTAATGCTCTTCGAGTTCGTCGACGACGATGAGGCTTTGGAGGTTGTGCTCGAAGCCGCCGTATTCCTGCATGCAGGCATTGAGCGCATCCTGCCCGGCGTGACCGAAGGGCGTATGTCCGAGATCGTGTGCCAGCGCGACGGCTTCGACGAGATCCTCGTTCACGCGCAGGTTACGGGCAATGGACCGGCCGATCTGCGCGACCTCGAGGCTGTGTGTCAGACGCGTGCGGAACAGATCGCCTTCGTGGTTCACGAAGACCTGTGTCTTGTACTCGAGACGGCGGAACGCCGTCGAATGAATGATGCGGTCGCGATCGCGCTGGAACTCGGTACGCGTCGTCGGCGCCACTTCCGGGAACCGGCGGCCGCGCGTCCCGCTGGAGCGCGCCGCGTAGGGGGCGAGCGACGCTTCGTAATCGATCATCGCCAGCCCTCCATCCTTAAACGTTGGCGCGCAGCGTAGCGCGGAGTTCGGCGTCCGGCACGCTCGTCATGAACGCTTGTCCGAGCCGGTTGAGCAGCACGAAGCGAATGTCGCCGCCCTCGGCCTTCTTGTCGACACGCATGAGGTCGATGTAGCGATCTTCCCCGAGATCCGGCCCCGTCACCGGCAGCCCGGCGGCGGCGACCACTGCCTTGATACGCGGCACCATCGCTTCGTCGATGAAACCCAGACGGGCTGACAGATCCGCCGCCATCACCATGCCGCAGCCGACAGCTTCGCCGTGCAACCATTCCCCATAGCCGAGCCCGGCCTCGATGGCATGCCCGAACGTGTGGCCGAAATTGAGCGTGGCGCGCAGTCCCTGCTCACGCTCGTCGCTGGCGACCACAGCCGCCTTGATTTCGCACGAACGTTGCACGGCATGGGTGAGCGCCGCCGTGTCGCGACCGTTCAGCGCGTCGATATGAGCTTCGATCCAGTCGAAGAACGTTTCGTCGGCAATCGCGCCGTGCTTGATGACTTCCGCCATCCCGGCCGCCAGCTCACGGTCCGGCAGGGTGGACAACGTGCCGATGTCGGCAAGCACCGCACTGGGCTGCCAGAATGCACCGATCATGTTCTTGCCGAGCGGATGATTGATGCCCGTCTTGCCCCCGACCGACGAGTCGACTTGCGCAAGCAGCGTCGTCGGCACTTGCACGAACGGCACGCCACGCATGTAGCAGGCCGCTGCGAAACCGGTCATATCACCCACGACGCCGCCGCCCAGCGCAATCAACGTGGCCTTGCGGTCCGCCTGGGCACCGAGTAATTCGTCGAAAATCAGATTGAGCGTCTGCCAGTTCTTGTGTGCCTCCCCGTCGGGCAACACGGCGGTCACGACACGCTTGCCGAGGCGTTGCAGAGTCTGCGCCACCTGTTCGGCATAAAGCGGTGCGACGGTCGTGTTCGTGACGATCACGGCGTGCGTGCCGCGCACATGCGGCGCAAACAGTGCGTCCTGCTTCAACAGTTCGGTGCCGATGTGGATGGGATAGGCGCGCTCGCCAAGGTCGAGTTTCAGGGTAATCATGCCGCGTTCATGCCATGGGTTGGCTTGTTGTTGTTCAGCGATATCGGTCTGCGTCAGACGACATCAGCGGGGAAAGTTATCACGGGTGGGCAACGGCGCCTCCTGCGGCATCGCGTCGACGGGTCCATCGCCACCTGTCGGAAGACCGACGATCCTGTCGCCGGCATCCGACGCATTCCGTTTCGGTGCATCCGATGCCTGCGCAGGCAACTCAGGGTCGGCGGGGACGATACCGGCGACTTCCAGTTGCATCAGCACCATGTTGACGAGGGCATTGACGCTCGGACGGCCCGTCTCGATGATGAACGTCGCGCATTCGCGATACAGCGCATCGCGTTCCTGATACAACTGTTCGAGGCGCGCACGCGGATCGGCGGTCTGCAATAACGGTCGATTCTTGTCGCGACGTGTGCGCAACCAGAGATCGTGCGGATTGGCGCGCAGATACACCACCGTGCCACGCGATTTGATGTATTCGCGATTCTCCGCACGCAGCACGGCCCCCCCGCCTGTGGCGAGTACGATTCCGTCGCGTTGGGTGAGTTCGTCGATGGTCTGGGTTTCGCGCTGACGAAAGCCTTCCTCGCCTTCATGCTCGAAGATGACGGGAATGCGCACACCGGTACGCGCCTCGATCTCATGGTCGGAATCATAGAACTGTCGTCCAAGACGCCGTGCCACGGCGCGTCCAACCGTGGTCTTGCCCGCCCCCATCAGTCCGACAAGTATTACGTTTTCCAGCATAAATCGCTGATATTTGGGTTCCAATCCCTGATGATACCGGTATCTGCGTCGGGCGTGCGGATGGCGTCGTCTCGGGGAACACCCCGATGAGACGGGGATGTCCGGGCGGAATGCCGCCCGGAGCGGGCGCGAACCGCGACAACGGCGAGGCGTCACGGCCTGGCAGGGGCAAGTCCGACGGTGCCTCCAACGCCATATTCGGTGGCTCCGCAGCATCCATACGGCCGGTTGCAGCGACATCGCCAGCGTCTGACGACGCACCACCCTCGGGCACGACGCTTGGCGTAAGGAACACCAGCAATTCCGTCCGGCGGTCCTCGTTGGACCGATTACGGAAAAGGGCACCGAGGACCGGCACCTCGCCCAGCCACGGCACGCTCGCCCGGTTGTCACGGCGCACCTCCTGATAAATCCCGCCGATGGCCACCGTTCCGCCATTCTCCACTTGTACCTGCGTGCGGACATGGCGTGTGTCGACGGCAAAACCGTCCGCCACGGCCTGGCCGACGCTGTCCTTGCGCACGTCGACGTCCAGTATCACCTGACCGTCAGGCGTGATCAGCGGTGTGACTTCCAGTCGCAGTGTGGCTTTGCGGAATTCGATGGAGGCTACATTCCTGCGGCCATTCCGGACCTGATAAGGCAGTTCCGTTCCCTGCTCGATGAGCGCCTGTACCTTGTCGGCCGTCACCACGCGGGGGCGGGAAACGACGCGCCCCCGCCCGCTGGTTTCCAGCGCCGAGAGTTCCAATTGCAGAAAACGGCTGGCGGAGCGCCCGAAAAGCGTGATGGCCAGGCTTGGGGGTGTCACCCCGGCGAGCGCCGCCGCGGGTAATCCGACATCCACGACACTGCCCGGCGGACCCGGGTCATCGCGATTTCGATCGCTCGTGTTCGTAAGCAGACCCGCGTCTACATCCGCCCGCCCCGTCGCGGCAGGACGCTTGCCGCCCCCGTCCCCGGCATTACGGTTGGCCCCGTTCGCTCCCGCCAACCTGACCCCGAGGGACTCGCTGAACCGGTCATCGGCCTCGACAATGCGCGCTTCGATAAGTACCTGACGCACTGGCACGTCGATCCGCGCAATGAACGATGCCAGCGCATCGAGCCTTTCGGGCAAATCGGTCACGAACAACTGGTTGGTACGCGGGTCGGCAATCACGCTGCCGCGCGGTGACAACAATCGCTGTCCCTTCCCGTCTTTCTCTGCGTGGATGATCTCGCGCACAGTCTGCGCACGCGGATAGTTCAGGGTAAAGCGACGCCCCGCCAACGGCAGCAACGCCTCGCGTTTCGCGGCGGCCTCCAGTTGCGTCTGCTCGTCGGCCAGCAAGTCCGCCCGCGGTGCAATCCAGTCGACACCGTCGATGGACTGCACGCCCAGCCCGGCGCTGCGGATCATGACGTCGAATGCCGTCGCCACGGACACACCTTGCACGTCCACATCGAGCCGCCCGGCCACGCGCTCGCCGATGACCACGCTGCGACCGGTCAACCGCGCAAAGGCCCGCAGCGCGTCAGCCGCTTCCACGCCGTGAAGCGTCACGTCGACGGTCGAAGCGTCCGGGTCGAATCGCGGACCGGTGAACCGGGTTGCGCCCTCATCGCTCGCATTCCCAGTTCTCCCGGGCTTCCCCGAGTCGCCGTAGCGCCACGTCGCCGTCAACCCCGACGACGAGGTGCGGCGAAGCACCACATAACGCGAACCCGCCCGCATCGAGCCGACAGGCGCCGCATCGTCGACGGTCGTATTCGGTGTCGCGCTGGAGATTGTCGCCGCGTCCTGCGAGGCCCGACGCGTCAATGGTGTGCGAAAGACATCCATCGTTTCGACGGGGGTCTGCCACGGCGGCGAAGGCTCCGGAAACTTCGGCCAGGCGTCAGAAGACAGCGTTTTGATCCAGTTCGCCAGCTCAGCGGGACGCCGCCAGCGATAGGCAGCCACCACGACTGTTAGCGTGGCGTCTGTGTAGTCGGAGCCGGTCGCACCGGTGCCCGCGGCTCCGGTCATGCGCGGACCTTGCATCGATAGCTGCGCTACGGCCAAATGACGCGGAACGTTATCGATCTCGGCCAGCCATCCAAGCAAGTTAGCGACGCCGCCCCTAACACGGATCTCGGCGCGCTCGATTTCCAGTTGCCCCACCTTCGACGTCAATCCCGGACGCGCGAACTCCAGTACCAAACCAGCGCGGGCGACGAGACGCTCGACATCGGTTCGCCACGCGGTGTGAACGTCGTCATCCGCGTTCGCCGTCCCGGCGGCGTTGGGCGACGCGGTTGCATTCGCCATTTCATTCGACTCGCTTACTTCGTCCGCCTGGCCCGCTTGAGCCGCATCACTCGCATCACTCGCATCACTCACTCCGCTCCTCGCCCTCACGTTGCTCACGCCAGACGCATTGACTCGCTCGTTCGATTGCATGCCCTTCCTTCCCCGTCCCGACTCGCCTGTGCGCTCATGCTTCTGCGCTCCGGCAATCGGCAATAGCCGCTGCCACGCGATGGTTTCGCTCTCCTTCTCACGACGTTGTGCCATGAGCGCGGGCAATTGCCCTGCAGCCTCGCTCGCAAGTTCGAGGGCATATCTTTCGGTATCGACTTCCTGCTTCAGCGTGGCCCACACGGACAATCCGGCCAGCCACCAAATCGACCACGCCAGCGCCAATCCCGTCACACCGGCAAACATCGAGATTCCCCAATGCACGGGCCGCGCCCATTCCGCTGGCGACACAGATGACCACGTCGTCAATCGTTCACGCCAGCGCTCCCTGACGTCGTGGAACACGTCACGAACATCGTCTGGCGGATGATTTTCACCGTACATCGGGCACCTCCTGCGTCATTACACCGTCAACGTCGGCAATGCCAGCGAGTACCGCAGATGGCGGCGCCTGCCTGAGTTCGATGCGCAACGTAAAGCGGCGAATGTTCGGCAGCGCAGCCGGCGTGTCGGCCCCGGCCCACTGGCGTCTCACGCTCTCGGGCACCACACTCGACTCAACCTCGGCAACTTTGCGCACCCAGGGCAACGCCCGCAATCGCTTCTGCGTCTCGCGCACACGCGACTGCGTCGTCGCATACCCTTCGATCCGAAGATGCTCCTCGACTGTCTTCACCAGCGTCAGCCGCACGCCGTCGGCGCAGGCGCGCATGACATCGAGCAGTCGATAAGCCGCGGGCTGCCGACGCGCCACCAAAGCCGTTGCCGCATTGCGATGGGCGCTCATCTCGGCGAGCCGGCGCCGTGTGATGTCGAACGCGGCCGACTCGGCGCGCAGCGCCTGACTCGCCGCGTGCAACGCAACACGTTCCGTCCGCGCTTGCTCACGCCGATGAATGTCCCAGCCAATCGGGACGGCCGAGACCGCCGCACCGCATAAAGCGATCACCATCCAGATACGCCACTGACGTCGAAAATCCCGATGACGCCGCTGCGCCAACGTGGGAAGGAAATCAAGCGGCGGAAATTCCACGCTTACTCGCATAACGCCCCCTGCATCGACATGGCGCGCAACGCCAAACCGAACGGCACGGCCAATGCGGTACGCTGGCCGGTGCTCTAAAAGCGCAATCCGACCGCTTCCACGGCTTCGCCTCCTTCGGCGGAATTCGATGACGGAGCCCATCCAGCAGACCGACCGGACCGATCCGACGGATCGCGAGGACCGACAGAGCCGAAGGGATCAAAGGGATGGACAGCGATGGCGCAGACCGCGCCGACCGATTCGCAGATGGCGGCGAGTTCACTCGCGGTTGCTTGCTGCGCCACGACGTAGAGCGTGAGGGGCGCCACCGACAGTTTGTCCAACAGATCTCGCACCGCGCTTGCCAACGCCTCCGGATGGCCGTCTGTGCCGTTGAGACGTTCCCGGACATCGGCGACGTACCCACGGGCGTCGAATACCGCCAGGTCGATGTCGTGAGCATCGATTTGCACCAACGCAACAGGGATTCCCGAGCGCTCTGCGGCCGCCCAGGGTTCATGCGGCGCCAAGACGCGTACCTCACGCATCGCCCAGCGGAACGCCCGGTGTGCGGCCTTGTGCGCCGCGTCGATCGCATGCGCGCGCAAGCCCGCCAGTTCCAGTACCGCAAGACGGTCGTCGACCAGCGCCGCCTCACAGGCGTAAAGACGGAGGCGATGACTGCCGGGGTCCGCCCATGTCACGCCGACGCGGCTTCGTGAATCGCCTCCCCCATCGCCAGGCACCAGCATGGCCGCGCGTCGCTCGCACCATGCGCGAAGCGCGCGTGGCGGCAAATCCGGCGGGCGGTCGATCACCTGCGTCTTGAGGCCGTACGATGGCAATGCCAGTACGATCGTGTCGTCTTGCAAGTCGTCAACGCGCATTCCCAAGCGCTCCAGCATCTCCTCCAGCCGACGCGCAACCGCTTCCGGCTTCGCGATCTGCGCGCCGTTGAGCATGCCGTCTTCGAACACGGCGCTTCCGTAGGCGTCCACGCGCAAACGCCCACCCGGCGCCATACGCGTGACGCGAACGAATTGCATGCCACGAGCGTCAAAATGGATACCGCAACCGCCACCCGTCTTGCGCGGCAGCATTGCCGCCATTTGATGCCCTATGCGACGCACACCACGCAGAACTGCTGCGACCATGACTTCCTCCCATCTCTCGCCATATCGATGCGATCGATGCTATCGGCCATGAGGCAGCGGTCCAATCGGACTAGTCCGAGTTTTGGCAGCGTAACGATCGGCGATACGCGCTTTCGGAATTCATGCCGTTTTTCGCTCGGTTTATTCCTAGGCCCCATAGGCGCTCACTCCGATTTCGGAGGGCTGCCGATGGGGGTCACGGGTCGTTCGCTATAATCGGCCCATCGTTTTTTCCGGTTTCCCCATGGCAAGCACACCCCAAACCGAGACACCCCGCGACAAGCGCCCGCCCAAACCGCGCCGCTCCATCTGGCTGCGCCTCACACTTTGGTTCGTCGGCCTTATCGCCGCGATGGTCGTATGTGGCGCGTTGCTCGCGGGGTACATCCTGGTCGTCATGACGCCGCAATTGCCGTCGCTCGACACCATCGTCGACTATCGCCCCAAGATTCCGTTGCGCATATACACGGCCGACGAAATCCAGATTGGCGAGTTCGGCGAGGAGCGCCGCAATCTCGTGCGCTTCTCCGATATTCCCGACGTGATGAAAAAAGCCGTGCTCGCCATCGAGGACGATCGCTTCTATCAGCACGGGGGGGTCGACTTCATCGGCATCTTCCGCGCCGGCGTCGCGAACTTCACGCGCGGCGGTTCGTCGCAGGGCGCCAGTACGATCACGATGCAGGTGGCGCGCAACTTCTTCCTGTCTAGCGAGAAGACGTATACGCGCAAGATTTACGAAGCGCTGCTCGCCTACAAGATCGAATCGCGGCTGTCGAAGGATCAGATTCTCGAGCTCTACATGAATCAGATCTATCTCGGCGAGCGCGCATACGGTTTCGCCAGCGCCGCCCGGGTGTATTTCGGCAAGGACCTGAAGGACATCACGCTCGCCGAAGCCGCCATGCTCGCAGGGTTGCCGAAGGCACCGTCCGCCTACAACCCCATCGTCAACTACAAGCGGGCTCGCGTGCGCCAGGAGTACATCCTCAAGCGCATGTACGACCTCGGGTATGTGTCGAAGCCCGAGTACGATCAGGCCATCGCACAGGAACTGGTCGTGCGCGGGCTGGGGAGCGAGTTCAGCGTGCATGCCGGCTACGTCGCGGAAATGGTTCGCCAACTGCTTTACGCGCAGTTCAAGGATGAGATCTATACGCGCGGGTTCAACGTCTACACAACGATCAATTCGGCCGATCAGGAAGCGGCTTACGAAGCGCTGCGCGCGGGCGTCATGGCTTACGAGCTGCGCCATGGCTATCGCGGCCCCGAAGCCAATATCGATTTGCCGGACGGCAAGGAAGAGCGCGAACAGTTGATCGACGACACGCTGGTGGAGCATCCGGACAGCGGGGATATGGTCGCCGCGGTGGTCCTGTCCGCAACGCCCCAGCAAGTCAAGGCCGTGCTCCTGAACGGCGACGACGTCACCGTCACCGGAGATGGTCTGCGCTTTGCTGCCGCCGGGCTCAGCGCCAAGGCACAACCGAAGCAGAAAATTCGTCCGGGTTCGGTGATTCGCGTGACGAAAGACGCCAAGGACAACTGGCGCATCGTGCAAATGCCGGACATCGAAGCCGCCTTCGTGTCACTCGATCCGCAAAACGGTGCGATTCGCTCGCTGGTCGGCGGGTTCGACTTCAACCGGAACAAGTTCAATCACGTGACGCAGGCATGGCGTCAGCCGGGCTCGAGCTTCAAGCCGTTCATTTATTCTGCCGCGCTCGAAAAGGGTTTTGCGCCTGGGACCATCATCAACGACGGTCCGCTGTACTTCACGGCGGCACAGACCGGTGGACAACCATGGGAGCCGAAGAACTACGGTGGCGGCTTCGATGGACCCGAGCCGATGCGTGTCGCGCTGATGCGCTCGCGCAACCTCGTCTCGATTCGTATCCTTCAGAGTATTACGCCCGCCTACGCGCAGAAGTTCATTGGCCGGTTCGGGTTCGAAGCTGACAAGCATCCGGCCTACCTCCCGATGGCGCTGGGCGCGGGCATGGTCACGCCGCTCCAGATGGCAAGCGGCTACGCCGTGTTCGCGAACGGCGGCTTCCGGGTGAATCCGTTCATCGTGGCCCGCATCACGGACTCGAAGGGCAACGTCATCATGGAAGAAAAGCCGACCACGGCGGGAGACGAGTCGATTCGTGCCATTCCCGCGCGCAACGCATTCATCATGAATTCCATGCTGCACGACGTTGCGACGCGCGGCACCGCCGCCAAGACCAATGCGCTCAAACGTAGCGATCTGGCGGGCAAGACAGGGACGACGAACGATTCGCACGACGCGTGGTTCGCGGGCTATCAATCGCAATTGGTGGGGGTCGCGTGGATTGGCTTCGATCAGCCACGGAATCTGGGCGATCGCGAAACCGGCGGCGGTCTGGCGTTGCCGATCTGGATCGACTATATGTCCAAGGCGTTGCGTGGCGTACCCGAGGCCACTCGGGCCATGCCGCCGGGCGTCATTCAGGCGAATGGCGATTACTACTATGACGACTATCCCCCTGGACGTGCCGTCAGCACGGTCGGCCTGAGTACGGAGTCGGCATCCGATGGTTCGGCGGCACCGGGGCCGTCCGGTGCGATGCCGGGTCAGATGCCGGCACAGCCGGGCCCCGCACCGGCGCCTGCCCCGGTCGACCGGCAGGAGCGTCAACGCATTCTGGATATGTTCAACAGCAAGCCCTGACGCGCCGGTAAGTCCCTCGCGGTAATTCAGCCGGCCTGAAACGTTACCGTTTCGCCGGCCTGCTGCGAGGCGAAGCGCGACAAGGCTTCGAACAATTCGGAGTCGTCGCGCGTATCGCGCCACTTGTCGCCCTTCAGGCGGAAGTGGAAGCCGCCTGAACGCGCGGCGATCCAGATTTCACTCATCGGCGTCTGAACGTTGACGATGATCTTGCTACCGTCGTCGAATTCGAGCGTCAGCACGTTGCCGGTACGCTCGCAATCGATGTCCACGTCGCTGTTGTCGACGACCGCCTCGACAGCCGCTTCGACCTGCGCCAGCACTGCCTCTGCGAGCGCCAGGAATTCACTTTCCGTCATGCTAAACTCCACGGTTTGCGTCATCGTTTGCATGCCGCACCACGCGGCGATACCCCCATGACTGCACCTATTCGAACCTGCGCGATTGTAGCGTCGATTGCCCTGTTGAGCGTATTGGCCGGCTGTGGCCAAGCCGGACCGCTGTACCTGCCCGCTCGCCCGGTGAAACCGACGCCGCCTCCGGGAGCCCCGGTTCCGCCGCCGCCGCTCGTCCCCGAGCCGCAACGCGGACCGTCGGTCGAAGTGCCGCCGGCCGCCTCGCTGCCCGCTGCAAAACCGGAATAAGCGAAAACTAGCCGACGTTGGCCGACATCGGGCGAAGTCGGTCACAACATGCCGCAGCGAACCATCTTTGGCGTGAGCGGCATCCCTGGAGGGCGCCAATGCCCTCCGCTGCCTCGATTGCCCCAGTTTATTACCGAGTTTCTGCGATGTCCGACGCCATCTTTTCCTACCGCAACGACATACTCCATGCCGAGGGTGTCGCGCTACCCGCGCTCGCCGAGCGATTCGGCACACCGTTGTACGTCTATTCGAAGGCTGCACTGACGAACGCCTATCAGGCGTACGCCAAGGCCTGTGAAGGCCGGAACGCAGCAGTGCACTACGCCGCCAAGGCCAACTCCAATCTCGCCGTGCTCGGTGTGTTCGCCAGGTTGGGCGCCGGCTTCGACATCGTGTCGGCCGGTGAGCTCGCACGCGTCATCGCTGCCGGCGCTGACCCGAGGCGGGCGGTATTCTCGGGCGTTGGCAAGCATGCCGACGAAATGCGCTACGCGCTGGAGAAGGACGTGTTCTGCTTTAACGTGGAATCGCGCCCGGAACTCGATCGGCTCAACGAAGTGGCCGGACAAGCCGGCAAGCGTGCGCGTGTGTCGCTGCGCGTGAATCCGAATGTCGATGCCAAGACGCATCCGTACATCTCCACCGGCCTGCGCGGTAACAAGTTCGGTGTCGCTTACGAAGAAGCTTTTGACGCCTACCGGGCGGCAGCTGCGATGCCGAACCTCGAAATCGTCGGTATCGACTGCCATATCGGCTCGCAAATCACCGAAATTTCGCCGTATCTCGATGCCACCGACAAGGTGCTCGACCTGGTCGAAAAGCTCGAAGCAGCGGGTATCTCGCTGCATCACATCGACGTGGGCGGCGGCTTGGGCATTACCTATACGGACGAAACGCCGCCGGACATCACGGCCTTTGCGACCACGCTGCTCGATCACATCGCCGAGCGCGGTCACGGTCATCGTCAGGTGTTGTTCGAACCGGGCCGCTCGCTGGTGGGCAACGCCGGCGTGCTGCTCACGCGTGTCGAGTTCCTCAAGCACGGCGAGACGAAGAACTTCGCCATCGTCGACGCGGCGATGAACGATCTCGCACGCCCCGCCATGTATGAGGCCTACCACGGTATCGAGCCGGTCGAACGCCGCGCAGGCGACGCCACCACGTACGATGTCGTCGGCCCCGTGTGCGAGAGCGGCGACTGGCTTGGCCGGGATCGCGCGCTGACAGTCGCGCCGGGCGACTTGCTCGCGATTCGTTCGGCTGGCGCGTATGGCTTCACGATGAGTTCGAACTACAACACGCGTCCGCGCGCGGCCGAAGTCATGGTCGACGGCAACGAAGCGCATCTCGTGCGCGCGCGCGAAACGGTCGAATCGTTGTTCGCCGGCGAACGGCTGCTGCCTGCCGGCGCCTGAGGCTGGCCGTAGTCCCCCTATTGCGCGATATCGGGAGATTACAGCGTATCGCGCGCGCCGGGCCGCGGCCTGCGAAGCATCCAGATGAGACGGGCGCCGAGTAGGCCCGCCACCACGATCGCATAGATCGCGGGCTCGGCAAGGTCGTTCTTGCCCGCCCTCATCCACCAGTAATGCAGGATCGCCAGCACCGCAATCGCGTAAATCGCGTGGTGCAACCGTTGCCAGCGCCGCCCGCCCAAACGCCGCGCCATTGCGTGCGGCGATGTCAGTGCCAACGGCACCATCAGCGCGAACGCGGCAAATCCTGCCGTGATGAACGGTCGCTTGCCCGTCACGTCGCGCAGCATGCTCTCCCAATCGAACCACTGATCCAGCCAGAAGTACGTCGTGAAATGTAACGCGCCGTAGAAAAAAGCGAACAGGCCGAGCATGCGGCGAACACGCAGCAGCCACGCCATGCCGGTCATGCGCCGTGCCGGCGTGATGGCGAGCGTGATGCACAGCATCACCAGTGTCCAGGTCCCCGTCGAGCGGGTTATGAACTCGACCGGATTCGCTCCCAGCCGGTCGGTGAAACCGTAGAGAACGAGTCGCAGCAGCGGCGCCAGCGCGAAGACAAATACGGCGACCTTTACCCAGGGAAGCCAGCGCTGTGTCGAGCGACGGGCCGCAGGCCGGCTCACTGTCGTGCCTTGCGCGTCTGGCATTACATCGGGCATTGCATCAGGGGACACTGGATCAGGCGGCATTTCGGCACACGGCGGCGCGGGAGGTGAAGGCACGATGCGTCGGCTCAGAAGAACTTCCGCAAATCCATGCCCTGGTACAGACTGGCCACCTGTTCACCATAGCCGTTGAACATCAGCGTTTTACGTTTGGGTGTGAATATGCCGCCCTCGCCAATACGGCGTTCGGTCGCCTGGCTCCAGCGCGGATGATCGACGTCGGGATTCACGTTCGAGTAGAAGCCGTATTCGTCCGAGGCGGCGCGATTCCAACTCGTCAGCGGCATTTTCTCGACGAAACGGATCTTCACGATGGACTTCGCACTCTTGAACCCGTATTTCCAGGGCACGACCATGCGAACCGGCGCTCCGTTCTGATTCGGCAGAACCTCGCCGTACAGACCGAACGTCAGCAGCGACAACGGATGCATGGCTTCGTCCATTCGCAAGCCCTCTACATACGGCCAACTCAGCACCGGGTATGACAGCCCCGGCATTTGCTTCGAATCGGCCAGCGTGACGAACTCCACGTACTTCGCATTGCCCGTCGGTTGCACCTGCCGAATCAGCTCGGCCAGAGAGTATCCGACCCACGGAATGACCATCGACCAGCCTTCCACACAGCGATGCCGGTAGATGCGCTCTTCGAGCGGGGCGAGCTTGAGCAAGGCGTCGAGATCGTAGATTTTCGGCTGTTTCACCTCCCCCTCGATCGCCACCTGCCACGGACGCGGCTTGAGCGTACCCGCCCGCCGGGCCGGGTCCGACTTGTCGGTGCCGAACTCGTAGAAATTGTTGTAGGTGGTGACATCTTTGATGTCGGTCGGCTTGTCCGTCACGACGTAACGGGTATTGCGCGTGGCGGTTAGCTTGGCGAGCCCGGTGCCGGGACTGTCGGCCGCCTGGGCGCCGGACGGAAACACGCCCAACGCTGCACCGCCAAGCCCCGTCAATCCGATGCCTGACGCCTGTAAGAAGCGACGTCGGCCCATCGCTATGTCACGCGGCGTGATGCTGCTGGCCGGGATATCCGTCCCGCGCAGACACGATTTTTTCGTACTCATGACGCTCCTTCCGGCCCTGCTTGCCTCATCAAAGTCGCCAATGTCGCCGGTGCCTGCGACGTTGTCACCGTTGCGCTCCCGATATTCCCGATGCCCGCCAGGGCTGACACTCCCATGGCACCGTTCCCGCAGTCGCCATGCGAAAAATCATACGACACGATGAAAAGAGCCGCCGGCACTTGCGCACGGCGGCTTTAAAGACCTTGTCGGACGGGGGTCCAGGGCCTCAGAGTTGCCCGTAGCTATGCAACCCCGAGAGGAACATGTTCACGCCGAGGAAGGCAAATGTCGTGATCAGCAGCCCGGTGAGCGACCACCACGCGGCAACCACGCCTCGCAGCCCCTTCATCAATCGCATGTGCAGCCAGGCGGCATAGTTCAACCAGACGATCAGTGCCCACGTCTCCTTCGGGTCCCAACTCCAATACCCACCCCAGGCGTCTGCCGCCCACAATGCGCCGAGAATCGTGGCGATCGTGAAGAAGGCAAAACCGACGGCAATGGCCTTGTACATCACGTCGTCGAGCAGTTCGAGCGACGGCAGACGCGACGAGAAGAACCCGCTGTCGAGCGGCTTGCCATTCGCCGCCAGTCGCTTGTTCTCGCCCGACTTGAGCAAATACGCGACCGCGACCATTGCGGCGAGCGCAAACGTGCCATAGCCGATGAAGTTGGCGGGCACGTGAATCTTCATCCACCAGCTTTGCAGCGCGGGCACCAACGGCTGAATTTCATACGCACTGCGCGCCACGCTGTACCAGAGGTTGAAGCCGACCGCGGCGCTGATGACGAGGAGCACGAACGGTCCGAGCGAGCGCGTTTCGTAGCGCTGTTCGTAATACAGATAGAACAACGCCGTAATCAGGCAGAACAGCACGAACACTTCGTAGAGATTGGAGATGGGAATGTGGCCCACGTCCGCCCCGACCAGATACGACTCGTACCAGCGCACCATCATGCCGGTGAAGCCAAGCAGCACGGCCGCCCAGCAAAGCGACGAACCGACACTCGCACCGAACGGCGAGCGGGCAAGCAGCCCCCCCCAGTAGAACAGTGTCGAGAGGAAGAACAGCGCGCTCATCCACAGAATGGCGGACTGACTCGACAGGAAATATTTGAGAAAAAATGTCTGATCGGCACGCGCAAGATCATGGTGATACAGGCCAATACCGGAGAGCGCAAGAATCGCGATTCCCGCCATCAGCCAGCGCACGGAGCGCCAATGCCAGCCTAGCAACGCGAAGGTCGGCACCGCGAGCACCAGAATCGTGTGCTCGTAGTAATCCATATAGTGGCCGTAGCGATTGAGCGCGAAGCCCGCGCCGATCGCCAGCGCCAGTGCGAACAGCCAGTCGCCGACGCTGCGGCGTCGCAGCCACGAGACCTCTGTATAGCCTTGGGATAACTCCATGTCTCTCACCTTCATCGTTTTGTGACGATCTCGTCCATCTCCGCCTTCGTGCGGGCGAATTCCTTCTCGAAATCCAGCGTACGACGCGTGGTCGACACTGCCATCAACACCGAACTGCCACCTTCCGGTGTGTCCTTGACCCACAGCCACAAGCGCCGCTCACGCACGTAGAACATCGAGAAGATGCCCAACACGAGCAGCAAGCTGCCAAGATACACGATCTTCTTGCCCGGGGAGCGCGTGAGCTGGAAGACGCTGGCCTGAATCTGTTCGAACGAATCGAGCTGCAGGAAGACCGGCGCGTCGTACAGGAAGTTGTCGGACAGCGCGTTGGTAGCCGTGTGCACGAATCGCTCGGTCTCGGGCGAGGGTGCGACCGCCGGCTGTCCGGCCTGCTCGCGGGCAACCTGCCAAAGTTGCCAGATCGTGCCGTCCAGAATGCGACGGAACATGTCCGCCGCACTCGATTGCTGATCCTGCGGGACCTTTTCGTTCACGAACTCCGCAATCGCCTGCAAGCCGCCCGTCGCATGCCCGTTCTTGCTCGCCGGCATCGCCCCGGCGAACAGGTCGAGCTCGCGCTTGGCGCTTTCCTGCAATTGACTACGCAAGTCGGCAGACGTCTGCGACGGCAGCGACTGCGCCGCAAACCGGCGAGCGGCCTCGGCTCGCGCGCCGTTGTCCTGAAGGGCCGCGCGCAGCAGCATCCACTGTTTGACTGAGCCATCGGCGTCGGCCGGAATGCGCAGATATTGGAATGGGCCGTCCGGCGTGTCGCGCACGCCCGTCATGAATACGCGTTCGCCGTCTTCCACCAGAATCGGCAGCATGTAGTTGCGGTACTCCTTCGCCTGCCCGCTGCGATCGCGCACCTTGTACTGGACCGACGGACCGACGTTACGCAGGTCCTTGCTCAGATCCGTGCGCGCGCCGGACCCCAACTGCGCACTCAGATCGTCGCGCAACGACTTGCGGGCGACGCCGCGTACGTCGCGCTCGCCGCCGCCATTGCTGATGTTCTCCACGTTGATGGCGCGGAAGTCACTGAACTCCACCGTGTACTCGTCCTTGCCCGCTGCGACACCGCGCAATTGCGTCGAACCGCCGATGTCGCCGGAGAACGCGAAGGTGCGGTCCGTTGCACCGCGCATCGGGTACCCCGTCAGCTTGAGCTTGCTTCCGCCGTCTTCGAAGCTCGATTGATAGATCGCCACGCCCTTGTATATGAATGGCTCGTTGACCTTCACCGTGGCATCCATCGTTTTGCCGGTTTCGGGGTCGGTAACGACGATATCGCTCGCGAACAGCTTGGGCATGCCCGTCGAGTAATAGTCGACGTGGAATTTCTTCAACTCGATGGAGAACGGCAGATCCTGTACGACTGAGCCGTCCTGAAAATTCAGAATCGCCGTAGTCGACTTGCCACCTTCGGGCACGAATGCGTAGCCGCGGAACGCGGGATTGTTGGGTGACAAGCGGTGCGTCTCGGGAATCTGTGCGATTACGGCATTGCCTTGCAGCGGCGACTTGCCGAAGAGCGCCATCTGGACGCGAATCAGCAGATCGCTATCCACCAGGCCGCCCAGACAGATGATGACGATTGCGCTGTGCGCGAAGATGTAGCCGATCTTGTTGATGGCGCCTGCCTTGGCGGCAACCAGCGTTGCGCCTTCGCGATCGCGCACGACGAAGCGGTAACCACGATGCCCGAGGTAGCCGGTCAGGCGTTCCAGCAATTCGGCCCGCGGCGCCGGGCCTATGTACTCGGCTTTGTGGCCGAATGCTCGCAGGCTGCCTTCACGCACGTGATCGCGCCAACTGCGAATGTCCGCGATCATCTTCGGCGCGTTGCGCACGATGCATAGCGTCGTCGACGCCATCAGGAAGAAGAGGATCAGCAGGAACCACCACGAGCTATAGACGGTGTACAGGCCGAGCGAGCGGAAAATGTCGGCCCAGAACGGACCGAACTGATTGACGTAATTGGGGTATGGGTCGCCCTGCTTGAGCACGGTGCCGACGATGCTGGCGATCGCGAGCACGGAGAGCAAACTGATGGCGAAGCGCATCGAACTGACAAGCTCGACGCCGTCGCGCACCCATCGTTGCGCTCCCTTGATCTGCATTCCCGAGGTACTGATGCTCATCCTGTTTCCAACAACAAAAAAGGGCGGGGACGCGTGTCTCACGCGCCCGCCACCCTGTGTATGCTAAACCAGTTCGATCCGGGCGCCCCGCGGCGCCGCAGCTGGTTTCGTTATAAGTCAGCGAATATACCCTGACGTTCACATGGTGTCAGGGCAGGGCTCCCGATCGTCACCATCAACGCAAACCGGCGACGTAATCTGCGACGGCCTTGATTTCCTTGTCGGACAGCCGCCCGCCGATCGTGTGCATCGGCGCATTGTTGCCGCGTGCCTCGTCACGGAATGCCACGAGCTGGGCTGCGGTGTACTCCGCCCACTGCCCGGACAGGCGCGGATACTGCGACGGCATGCCCGCTCCGGTCGGGCCGTGGCACGCGGCGCATGCCGGCACGCCCTTTTCGGCGATCCCACCCCGATAGATCTTTTCACCGAGCGTGACAGTGTCCTTGTTGCGCGCCACGCCCGGCTTGGCCGTCTGAGACGCAAAGAAGGCCGACACGTTGCGCATGTCCTGGTCGGACAATGCCGCAACCATACCGGCCATGATGGGATTGTTGCGTGCGGGGGTCTTGCCGGGCTGCGCCTTGAAGTCGACGAGCTGCTTGTAGAGATATTCGGAATGCTGGCCGGCTAACTTCGGATAAGCCCCACCGGTACTATTGCCATCTGCGGCATGGCAGGCAGCACAGACCTGACTGGCAATGGCCTGCCCCCTGGCGAGGTCCGGTTTGGCGGGCGTCTGGGCCTCGGCGGCTTGTCCTGCACCGCTCAGAAGAAAGCATGCCAGCGCCAACGGTGTTGCAGCGAGAGACTTCCACACTCCTCGGTTCATTCGCACACCTTATATCTGTTTTGTCGGGAAATCGGTCGTTCGAACTCGCCGTCCGACGCCGTGTTTCTCCTCCAACCTCACGGCGCGCGAGACGTTCGGGCAAGCCTTGGCGAGGCCAAGGTTAACTTTCATATTGTACAATAAAGACTTTCCCCGGCTTTAGGGGATTTCCATGTAGAAGGCCGCAGAGCGGGGCTTACCGGCCTGTCGCCGGTGAGTCGCCAACTCACCGTTTTGCGTGCCTGCGCCCGCGTTGCGGCCCGATTCCCGGAGCTGCGGCGCCCCCCGGTTTCCGTCATGTCCCTACTTCATCAAGCCCGCTTCTTCACGACCGTCAATCATCTGCGCGACCTGCCGCCTACGGCCGTGCCCGAGGTCGCCTTCGCGGGCCGCTCGAACGCGGGCAAATCCAGCGCGCTCAACATCCTGTGCAACCAGAAGCGGCTGGCCTTCTCGAGCAAGACGCCGGGCCGCACGCAGCACATCAACTACTTCGAGATCGCCCATCTGGAGCATTTGTACGGCTACCTCGTCGACTTGCCGGGCTATGGCTATGCCGAGGTCGGCGGCGGCGTGAAGGTGCACTGGCAACAGTTGGTTGGCGACTATCTGGTCCAACGTCCGCAACTGCGCGGGCTGGTGCTCGTGATGGATTCACGTCGTCCGTTCACCGAACTCGATTGCGAGCTGATCGACTGGTTCATGCCGACCGGACGCCCCATTCATGCGCTATTGACCAAGGCAGACAAGCTTACGCGCCAGGAATCCACGAACGTGCTGCGCGAGACGCAAAAGCGTCTGGCCGCGCTGCCGCGCACCGATGGACTGCCGTCCGACGATCCCACCGTCGCGCCCCAATACACGGCACAACTGTTTTCATCTCTCAAGCGGACCGGTGTCGATGGCGCACAACGCGTGCTCGAAGACTGGCTCGCGATTCCGGCGCGCGAATCCGCCAGGAAGTAAATCGGCTTCCGCCCGACGCCAGTGCAGTTGCCGACGGCGGTTGATCGCTCCGAAAGCGCTGCCCACGAAATTCCGCCTTGCGTTTTAAACACGCTTTTCGGTCAGATCGCCAGTTTCCTAAGGTAGCCCCTCGTCGAACCCGCCTGGCGCGACAAATCGTCGCGCCAGGGTAGGTCGCACGTCGAGGACTTGTCATGAGATGACAGCGATGTGGCGGGAGGTCTCATTCCCATCGGCCGAATGGACGATGCGCCCCGAAACTCGCCGGTAAGCGTGACGATCCGGGACGTTACCGGGATGTTCCCATCACAGATTGAGCGAACATAAAAAAACCGCCGTGTAGGCACGGCGGGTTTAAATAAGCCTTATCGTAGAACGACAGGCGCCCGCTCAGGGAGGAGAAGCGGGGGACGTCACACGCAGTGCGAACATCCGGTTGGTATGATATACCATGCGTTCGAAAGTTTCCCGGCAAGCGCCCTTTTTTGCGCGCCTTCCCTCTTACGGGATCGTTGAGCCATCCGCAACGACATCGCCGATTTCGGGACACGTCGAAACGACGAATTCGTGGAAATTTCCGACGCGCCATTCTTCGTCCAAAGGACTGATCGCATGAGCTCCTACCCCCTGCTTCGCCCGCGCCGCATGCGACGCGACGACTTCTCGCGCCGTCTGATGCGCGAAAACCACCTGACCTGCGACGATCTCATTTATCCGGTGTTCGTGCTCGACGGTGAAAAGCGCCGTGAGGCCGTCGACTCGATGCCGGGTGCCGAGCGCGTCTCTGTCGACGAACTGATGCGTGTCGCCGACACGTGTGTCACCCTCGGCATTCCGGTCATCTCGCTGTTCCCGAACATCGAGGCGTCGCTCAAGACGCCGGACGGTATCGAAGCGACGAACCCCGACGGTCTTATCCCGCGCGCCGTTCGCGAACTCAAACGCAACTTCCCCGACCTCGGCGTGCTCACGGATGTCGCGCTCGACCCCTATACGAGCCACGGTCAGGACGGCGTACTCGACGAGAACGGTTACGTCATCAACGACGTAACGACCCGTATCCTGGTGCAGCAGGCCCTCACGCAGGCAGAAGCCGGCGTGGACATCGTCGCCCCCTCCGACATGATGGACGGCCGCATCGGCGCCATCCGCGAAGCGCTGGAAGCCGACAGTCACATCCATACGCGCATCATGGCGTATGCCGCCAAATACGCGTCGGCATTCTATGGCCCGTTCCGGGACGCCGTCGGCTCGGCAGCGAACCTGGGCAAGGGCAACAAGATGACGTATCAGATGGATCCGGCCAATTCGGACGAGGCATTGCGCGAAGTGGCGCTCGATATCGAAGAAGGCGCGGACATGGTCATGGTCAAACCGGGCATGCCGTATCTCGACATCGTGCGCCGAGTGAAAGACGAGTTCCGTTTCCCGACTTACGCCTATCAGGTAAGCGGTGAATACGCGATGCTCAAGGCCGCGGCCCAGAACGGCTGGCTTGATCACGACAAGGTGATGATGGAGTCCCTGCTCGCATTCAAGCGCGCCGGGGCCGACGGCATCCTCACGTACTTTGCGGTCGATGCCGCGCGCCTGATCCGCGCGCAAGCGTAAGGGTCAGCGGGTCGGCAGTTCAGGTAGCCGGCCCGAACGCCTTATCGAGACTGCGCAGGAACTGGTCGGCCGACTGCGCGCCAATGACCCGTGTTCCTGCGACTTCCTGGCCGTTGCCATCGAAAAAGATGATTCCCGGCGGCCCGAACAACCCGAAACGCTTGAGCAAGGCCTGATCGTCGGCATTGTTGGCCGTGACGTCTGCCTGCACGAGTATCATCTGGTCCAGACGCGCTTTCACGCGCGGATCGGTAAAGACGAAACGCTCCATCTCCTTGCAACTGATGCACCAGTCCGCATAGAAATCGAACATGACCGGACGACCTGCCGTTGCAACCACCTGATCCAATTCCGCCACACTACGAACGCGTTGGAATTTGACGCCCTCGGCAACCGGGGCCCCCGTAGCCGCATTCCCAGATGCGACCGTCGACAATCCGGCCAACGGAGTCAGGGGATCGCGGGCGCCGGCCGCGGCACCGACAAGCGCTACGGCGCCCGACAGCGCGACCACGACCCCCAATCCCTTGAGCAGGCGACGTGCACCGCTCGCGCCATCGGGCAGGCTGTCGAACACGCGCATGAAGGTGGCCGCAACCAACAGAAGCCCCCCCCAGCCGAGCAGGAGAACCTGAGTCGACAGAAGCGGACGGACGATCCACAGCGCCACACCGAGAAGCAAGAAACCGAAGAAGCGCTTCACCCCGTCCATCCACGCTCCCGCGCGCGGCAACAATGTGCCGCCACCGCCGGCGAGAATCACCAGCGGCAAGCCCATACCCAACGAAAGCGCAAAGAGCGTCGCGCCGCCGAACACGGCATCTCCCGTCTTTGCAATGAAAGCGAGTGCAGCCGCCAACGGCGCCGTCACGCAAGGACTGACAATGAGTCCCGAAAGCACTCCCATCATGGCAGCGCCGATCCACTGCCCCGATTTCTGCTTGCGCGCGGCGGCGTCGATACGTTCGCGCAGTGCCGCGGGCAGCTGAATCTCGTACATGCCGAACATCGAGAGCGACAGAACCACCATCAGCAACGCGAACAACACGAGCACCCAAGGCGCTTGCAGGAATGCGATCAAGCCTTGTCCGAGCAATCCGGCCGCCACGCCGATCACCGTGTTGACGAAGGCCATGCCGAGCACATAGGCACTCGCCAGGCGCACAGCCTTACCTCGACTGGCTTCCTGACCTGCCACGATCGACAGCAGAATCGGCACCATCGGCAGCACGCACGGCGTGAATGCCAGCCCGAGGCCCAGAACGAAAAAGATTCCCAGCGCCAGCGCGAAGCTGCCACCGGAGAGAATGCGCTCCGCTTCGCTGTAATCTTCACGGGCGGACAGCCACCCCGCATTGGTCGGTGCCGTCGCGGCGGTCGTTACCGCGCCCGTTGCGGGGAAACCGCTCGCCTGTTTCGTACCGCCACCGCCTAACAATGCCTGGGTGGCGGATCCGGCCATCTGCACCGTGTCGGAACCGCCGGTGCCACCGACCGCCGCCGCGGAAATCTTCAGCGGCTTGTCCATTGGCGGATAACAAAGTCCCTTGTCGGCGCAGCCCTGCATCGTGACGTTCAGCGTGAAAGGACCATTCGCCTTGTCGACGGGAATGCGGACGTCGATGGACTCGTGGTAAACCTCCATGTCCCTGCCGAACGTTTCGTCGTGCTTGACCTCCCCCTTGGGAAACTCCGGTGCGCCGAGCGTGACAGCAGGGTTGTCGGTCGTGAATGCGAAGCGCTCGCGATAGAGGTAGTAGCCTTTGGCCACTTCGAAACGCAGCAGCACGGCACCCGGTTGCTCTGTCTTCGAGACCTTGAAGGCGACATCGGGATCCAGGAAATCGTCTGCCGCGTAGGCGCGTCCGACCGCCAACGCGAGCATGATCGTCAACGCCCACAGCGCAAGCGTCCAGAGTCGCAACAGGCGGTGCCGTATCAAGGCGTGCCTCGGTTGGTCGTCAACGCCGACCATCGGTACGACCATCGTTTTCACGTCAAACATGCAGTTGCCCCCGCGTCTCATCCTCGACCCAGCGCGCATAAGCAGGTAATGCCGCGGTGGCGGGCCACGCAACGATCTCCGGCACATCGTAAGGATGGTGTTCTTTAATGTACTGCTCCAATGCGCTGTAGCGCGCCGCAGTCGTTTTGATCATGAGCGGCACTTCCACGCTCGTCTCACGTTGGCCTTGCCAGCGGTAGCTCGAGCGCACCGGCGCCATCTGTTGCACGCATGCCGCCAGCCGAGCTGCCAGCATGCCGTCGATCGCGGTTTCGGCGCTGGCCTCGTCGGGAAACGTCGTCATGACAATAAGAAGGGCATCCATGATGTGCGGTAGACCGTTCGAGCGTGAGGTTGTTCACTGTACACCGACACAACGAAATCTGTACGCGCGACCCGCATTTTCCGGACAACGCCGACCCTCGCTCGGACAACGCCCAAAACAAAAAAAGCCAGGTCGACGACCTGGCTTCTTTTTACGGCTGACGGCCTTGAAAAGACCGTTGCGCGAATCGCTTACTCAGCGACTTCCGGCGCTTCCGTATCGACTTCCGGACGATCCAGCAGTTCGACGAAAGCCATCGGTGCATTGTCACCCACGCGGAAACCCATCTTCAGGATACGCAGGTAGCCACCCGGACGGTTGGCAAAACGCGGGCCGAGTTCGTTGAACAGCTTCGTGACCATTTCGCGGTCACGTAGACGGTTGAACGCCAGGCGACGGTTGGCAACGGAGTCCTTCTTGCCCAGCGTGATGAGCGGCTCGACGACCTTGCGCAGTTCCTTCGCTTTCGGCAGCGTGGTCTTGATGGCTTCGTGCTGGAGCAGCGAGTTCGACATGTTACGCAGCATTGCCAGACGGTGGCTGCTGGTACGATTCAGTTTACGCAAACCATGACGGTGACGCATTTCAACTTTCCTTTAAACAGAGTTTTCGACCAAGCTCTTCTATCGGTGATCGACACCGCGGGCCGGTACCTTCGCATTCGGCCGTATCGGATACTTCCGACGCGCCGCACTTACGTAGCAACACGGCCGCCCGAAGGCGGCCATGTCATTACACCTTACTTCTCGAGCCCGGCGGGCGGCCAGTTCTCGAGCTTCATGCCGAGCGTGAGACCACGCGAGGCAAGCACTTCCTTGATCTCGTTGAGCGACTTGCGACCCAGGTTCGGGGTCTTGAGCAATTCGTTCTCGGTACGCTGGATCAGGTCGCCGATGTAGTAGATGTTTTCGGCCTTCAGGCAGTTGGCCGAACGCACCGTCAACTCGAGATCGTCCACCGGACGCAGCAGGATCGGATCGATCTGCGGCGCACGCGACGGCGCTTCGCTGGTGGCTTCCGTACCTTCCAGCGCAGCGAACACCGACAGTTGGTCGACGAGGATGCGAGCCGATTGACGGATCGCTTCTTCCGGCGACACAACACCGTTGGTTTCGATGTTCATCACGAGTTTGTCCAGGTCCGTACGCTGTTCCACACGGGCCGATTCGACCGCATAGCTCACACGCTTGACCGGCGAGAACGACGCATCGAGGACGATACGGCCGATCACCTTGGCCGACTCGTCGCCGTAACGGCGCACGTTACCCGGGACATAACCGCGACCCTTTTCGATCTTGATCTGAACATCGAGCTTGCCGCCCTTTGCCAGATGCGCGATCACGTGATCGGGGTTGATCAGTTCCACATCATGCGGCACTTCGATGTCCGAAGCGCGCACCACACCTTCACCATCCTTGCGCAGCGTAACGGTGACTTCGTCACGGTTATGCAGCTTGAACACGACACCCTTCAGGTTCAACAGGAAGTTGACAACATCTTCCTGGACACCATCGATGGTCGAATATTCATGCACAACGCCGGCGATCGTCACTTCGGTCGGCGCATAGCCGACCATCGAAGACAGCAGCACGCGGCGAAGCGCGTTGCCCAAGGTGTGGCCGTAGCCACGTTCGAACGGCTCCATCACGACTTTGGCGTGATGCTCACCGACCGGCTCAACCGCAATAATCTTGGGCTTCAACAAACTGGTTTGCATAGGTTTCCTTTTCAATACCCTCGGCTCGTTACACCGATAAGGCTGATGGGTGACAACCTGCACGGAACGCAAAACGCGCCGTGAGGCGCGTCAGCATCATACGGATTAACGCGAATACAATTCGACGATCAGGCTTTCGTTGATGTCGCCCGCGATATCGCTACGTTCCGGCAGTGCCTTGAAAGTGCCTTCCATCTTCTTGGCGTCAACCGAAACCCAGATCGGGAAACCGACTTGCTCAGCCAGCGTCAGTGCTTCTTGAATACGCACTTGCTTCTTGGCCTTTTCGCGCACGGCGATCACGTCGCCGGCCTTGACCTTGATCGACGGGATGTTCGACACGACGCCGTTCACCACAATTGCCTTGTGGCCAACGAGTTGGCGCGCTTCAGCGCGCGTCGAGCCGAAGCCCATGCGGTACACGACGTTGTCCAGGCGCGACTCGAGCAATTGCAGCAGGTTTTCACCCGTGTTGCCCTTGACGCGGTCGGCTTCCGCGAAATAACGACGGAACTGACGCTCAAGCACGCCGTAGATACGCTTGACCTTCTGCTTTTCGCGCAGTTGGTTGCCGTAGTCCGACGTACGAGCACCCGACGTGCGGCCATGCTGACCCGGCTTGCTATCCAGCTTGCACTTGTCGGCGAGCGAGCGACGTGCGCTCTTCAGAAAGAGGTCAGTACCTTCACGACGGGAGAGTTTGGCCTTCGGGCCGATATAACGTGCCACGGTTGTTCCTTTATCTCAAATTTGACGCAGCGAACTTTGTCCACTACGCAAGTCCGGTACCAATGTACCGGACGGTGGTCTTAGAAATTACTACGCGCACGGCCGAGACCGTGCGCGAACCCGCGATTATAGCAGGATTTTCTGAGGCGTCTTAGATACGACGACGCTTCGGCGGGCGGCAGCCGTTGTGCGGGACCGGGGTCACGTCCGAAATGGCCGTGATCTTGATACCCAACGCATTCAGCGCACGAACCGCCGATTCGCGACCCGGGCCCGGGCCCTTGATGCGAACTTCGAGGTTCTTCACACCATATTCCAGTGCCACACGGCCGGCCGACTCAGCAGCAACCTGGGCAGCAAAGGGGGTCGACTTGCGCGAACCCTTGAAGCCCTGGCCACCCGACGTCGCCCATGCCAGTGCATTGCCCTGACGATCGGTGATCGTGATGATGGTGTTGTTGAACGAAGCGTGGACGTGCACGACACCTTCGGCAACGCTCTTCTTGACCTTCTTGCGAACGCGCTGCGAAGCGGCGTTGTTCTGTTGCTTAGCCATGAGTTCCTATCCTCTGGTTACTTCTTCAGCGAGACGCCGGCCTTACGCGGACCCTTACGGGTACGCGCATTGGTACGGGTACGCTGACCGCGAAGCGGCAAGCCCTTGCGGTGACGCATACCACGATAGCAGCCCAGGTCCATCAGGCGCTTGATGCTCATGGTCACTTCACGGCGCAGGTCGCCTTCGACCGTCAGTTGACCCACTTGGTCACGCAGCTTTTCGAGATCGGCGTCGTCGAGGTCCTTGACCTTCTTCGAGTACGCCACGCCGGCGGCGTCGCAAATCTGGCGAGCGCGCGTGCGGCCGACACCGTAAATAGCCGTCAGGCCAATAGCGGTGTGCTGGTGGTTCGGGATGTTAACCCCTGCGATACGAGCCATTCGTAATTCCCCAACTAAATAGCGTTAAAGGCCGATTAGCCCTGACGTTGCTTGTGGCGCGGATCCGAACTGCAGATCACGCGCAGCACGCCTTTGCGCTTCACAAACTTGCAATTGCGGCAGATGCACTTAACAGATGCCAAAACTTTCATGACAATTCCCTCTCTCTAATCACTTCGCCCGGAAGACGATCCGCGCACGCGACAGATCGTAGGGCGTCAACTCTACCGTCACCTTATCTCCGGGAAGGATGCGAATGTAGTGCATCCGCATCTTGCCGGAAATATGTCCGAGTACTACATGGCCATTTTCCAGCTTTACCCGGAAGGTGGCATTGGGGAGGTTTTCAAGGACCTCACCCTGCATTTGAATAACGTCGTCTTTCGACATGATCCAGGATCAGCGAAGCGTCATGTTATTGCCGCCCTTGAAATTCGCCTTACGGAGCAGCGACTCATATTGTTGCGACATCACATACGACTGCACTTGCGCCATGAAGTCCATCGTCACCACCACGATAATCAGCAGTGAGGTTCCACCGAAGTAGAACGGGACATTCCAACGCAGCACCAGGAACTCAGGCAGCAAACACACCAAGGTGACATAAGCTGCGCCGGCCAGTGTGAGACGCGTCAGGATCTTGTCGATATACCGCGCCGTCTGGTCGCCCGGACGAATCCCCGGGACAAACGCTCCGCTCTTCTTCAGGTTCTCGGCGGTCTCCTTGCTGTTGAACACCAGTGCGGTGTAGAAGAAGCAGAAGAACACGATCGCCAGTGCGTAGAGCATCACGTAGATCGGCTGCCCCGGCGACAACTTCGCCGCGATATCCTTGAGCCAGCGCGCGTTATCCCCCGCGCCGAACCAATTCGCGATCGTTGCCGGGAACAGAATGATCGACGATGCAAAGATCGGCGGAATCACGCCTGCCATGTTCAGCTTGAGCGGCAGGTGCGAAGCCTGGCCGCCGTACACCTTGTTGCCGACCTGACGCTTGGCGTAGTTCACAAGGATCTTGCGCTGACCCCGCTCGACGAACACGACGAAGAACGTTACGAGCACCACCAGAACACAGATCACGATCGCCGAGAACGGACCGATCGAACCGGTGCTGACTAGCTCGAACAAGCCACCCACAGCGTTCGGCAAACCGGCCGCGATACCACCGAAAATGATGATCGAGATACCGTTACCGAGGCCGCGTTCGGTGATCTGTTCACCCAGCCACATCAGGAACATCGTGCCGGTCACGAGCGTGATCACCGTCGTCAGGCGGAACCACATGCCCGGATCGACGACGAGCCCCGGCTCGCTCTCCAACGTCACCGCAATCGCAGCTGCCTGGAAGAGCGCAAGTACCACCGTGAAATACCGGGTGTACTGCGTGATCTTGCGTTGTCCGGCCTGACCTTCCTTACGCAATGCTTCCAATTGCGGCGAAACCATCGCCAACAACTGCATGATGATCGACGCCGAAATGTACGGCATGATCCCCAGCGCGAAGATCGTGAAACGCGACAACGCACCGCCAGAGAACATGTTGAACATGCCCAGGATCCCGCCCGACTGGCGCTGGAACAACTGCGCCAGCTGATCGGGGTCGATGCCCGGCACCGGGATATGCGCACCAATACGGTAGACGATCAACGCCAGCAGCAGGAAAACCAGCCGCCGGCGCAGATCCGCATACTTCGGGCCCTGCGTACCAGGCTTAGCGAGATTAGGAGACTTGGCCAATGATGGCTCCGGGGTGTCCTAACTTACTCAGCGACCGAACCGCCAGCCGCCTGAATTGCCGTGAGCGCACCCTTGGTGACACCCAGACCCTTCACAACGACCTTGCGGGTGATCTCGCCTGCGGCGATGATCTTGGCCGACAGCGACAGTTCGCTCACCAGACCGGCCTGCTTCAGAACCAGCAGATCGATTTCGTCGACCGGCAGGTTGTTCAGGTCCGACAGGCGAACTTCGCCCACGAAACGGCGCGTCAGCGACTTGAAGCCACGCTTGGGCAGTCGACGTTGCAGCGGCATTTGACCGCCTTCGAAGCCCACCTTGTGGAAGCCACCCGAACGCGACTTCTGCCCCTTGTGACCACGGCCGGCGGTTTTACCCAGACCCGAGCCGATGCCACGGCCGACGCGGCGCTTGGCGTGCTTGGCGCCTTCTGCCGGCTTAATCGAATTCAATTCCATTTTGCCCTCGCTCAGTCGACGATCTTCACAAGGTACGAGACCTTGTTGATCATGCCCCGCACAGCGGGCGTATCCTGCAACTCGCTGACCGAATTGAGGCGACGCAGGCCCAGACCCTTGACGGTGGCGCGATGTTCTTCGCGCGTACCGATCAGGCTCTTGACCAGCTTAACTTTCACAGTTTGCTGCGACATATTGATCACCCTTAGCCGAGGATCTCTTCCACCGACTTGCCACGCTTAGCGGCGATGTCAGCAGGAGTCGATTGTTTCTTCAGGCCGTCGAGCGTGGCGCGGACCAGGTTGTACGGGTTCGTCGAGCCAAGGCTCTTCGTCACCACGTTGGTCACGCCCATCACCTCGAACACCGCGCGCATCGGGCCACCGGCGATCACACCGGTACCGTCCTTCGCCGGCGACATCAGGACGCGCGAGGCGCCGTGCTGGCCGAGAACGTTGTGTTGAAGGGTGCCGTTCTTCAGAGCAACCTTGAACATGTTGCGGCGGGCTTGTTCCATTGCCTTTTGAACGGCAACCGGGACTTCCTTCGCCTTGCCCTTGCCCATGCCGATGCGGCCATCGCCGTCACCAACCACGGTCAACGCGGCAAAACCGAGAATACGGCCACCCTTCACAACCTTCGTGACACGGTTGACCGCGATCATCTTCTCGCGAAGGCCGTCGTCGCGTTCGTCAGCCTGAACTTTCGCTTGCATCTTTGCCATGACGGATCCTTACTTAGAACTTGAGGCCGGCTTCACGAGCAGCGTCGGCCAGAGCCTTGACGCGACCGTGATAGCGGAAGCCCGAGCGGTCGAAAGCCACGCTTTCGATGCCGGCAGCCTTCGCCTTTTCGGCGATACGACGACCGATCAATGCAGCAGCGGCAGCGTTGCCACCCTTGCCTTCCTTGTCGCCCAGTTCCTTGCGCACTTCGGCTTCCAGCGTCGAAGCGCTGGCCAGCACTTGCGTGCCGTCTTCCGAGAAAACCTGCGCGTAAATGTGCACGTTGGTGCGATGCACGGAAAGGCGATGCACCTTTTGAGCTGCCAGCTTGATACGAGTCTGGCGAGCGCGGCGCACACGAGATTGTTTCTTGTCCATGTTTCGCACCCTTACTTCTTCTTGGTTTCCTTGAGGATCACCACCTCGTCCGCATAGCGGACACCCTTGCCCTTGTAGGGCTCGGGCGGACGGTAACCGCGAACTTCCGCAGCCACTTGTCCGATGCGTTGCTTATCAACGCCCTTGATGATGATCTCCGTCTGCGTCGGGGTCTCTGCCTTAACGCCTTCCGGCATGGCATGCACGACATCGTGCGAGAAACCCAGCTCGAGCTTCAGGTTGTTACCTTCAGCCTTGGCACGGTAACCCACGCCAACGAGTTGCAGCTTCTTTTCGAAACCCTTGCTCACACCGGTCACCATGTTGTTGACCAGCGCACGTTCCGTACCATACAGCGCATTCGCTTCACGGCTTTCGTCGGCCGGTGCGAAAGTGATGGTGCCGTCTTCAATCTTGACGCTCACGAGGGCATTCACGCCGCGGGTCAACGAACCCAGGGCACCCTTGACCGTCAGTACATTGCCAGCCAGCGTTGCTTCAACGCCCTTCGGCAGTGCAATGGGACTCTTACCTACTCGAGACATTTCAACTCTCCTCGGTTAGGCCACGTAGCAGATGACTTCGCCGCCCACGCCAGTGGCGCGTGCCTTGCGATCCGTCATCACGCCCTTCGGGGTCGAGACGATTGCAACGCCCAGGCCGTTCATGACCTGCGGGATGTCGTTGCGGCTCTTGTACACACGCAGACCCGGGCGCGAAACGCGCTCGAGGCGCTCGATCACCGGACGGCCAGCGTAGTACTTCAGTGCAATGTTCAGCACCGGCTTGGTTTCTTCTGCTTCAACCGCGAAATCTTCGATATAGCCTTCGTCCTTCAGGACCTTGGCGATCGAGACCTTCAGCTTGGACGAGGGCATCTTCACCGATGCCTTCTCAACCATCTGAGCGTTGCGGATGCGAGTCAGCATATCGGCGATAGGATCGCTCATGCTCATGGTGCTTCTCCTATTACCAGCTTGCTTTGGTCACGCCCGGGATTTCGCCACGGAAGGCGATTTCACGGATCTTGTTACGGGCCAGGCCGAATTTGCGGAACGTGCCGCGCGGACGACCGGTCAGCTCGCAACGATTGCGTTGACGCGTCGGGTTGGCGTTACGCGGCAGCTGTTGCAGCGCCAGACGTGCTTCATAACGCTCGTCTTCCGACTTGCTGGTGTCTTCGATGATCGCTTTGAGGTCAGCACGCTTGCCAGCGTACTTCGCCGCCAGACGGGCGCGCTTCTTTTCGCGTTCGATAAGTGCCAGTTTAGCCACGATTACCTCAGTTACGGAACGGGAATTTGAACGCCGACAGAAGAGCCTTGGCTTCTTCGTCAGTCTTCGCAGTCGTGGTGATGCTGATGTTCAGACCACGCAGTGCGTCGATTTTGTCGTACTCGATTTCGGGGAAGATGATCTGTTCCTTCACACCGATGTTGTAGTTGCCACGACCGTCGAACGCACGACCCGAAATACCGCGGAAGTCACGCACGCGCGGCAGCGCCACGGTGATGAAACGATCCAGGAATTCGAACATGCGCTCACCGCGCAGCGTCACCATCGTACCGATCGGGTAACCTTCGCGGATCTTGAAACCGGCGATAGCCTTGCGAGCCTTCGTCACCACCGGCTTCTGGCCGGCGATCTTCGTGAGGTCGCCAACGGCGTGCTCAATGATCTTCTTGTCAGCGACGGCTTGACCAAGGCCCATGTTCAGGGTGATCTTGGTGATGCGCGGCACTTCCATGACGGACTTGTAACCGAACTGCTTCGTGAGCTCGGCGACAATCTTGTCCTTATAGAATTCTTGCAAACGGGCCATTATCTATACTCCCTGCGACTTAGGCACCGACGACCGCACCGGTCGTCTTGAGGAAGCGGACCTTCTTGCCGTCTTCGACCTTGATGCCCACGCGCGACGGCTTGCCATTGGCATCCACCAGCGCCACGTTCGAAACGTGGATCGGCATCGTCTTGTCGACCACGCCACCTTGCGTGCCCTTCATCGGGTTCGGCTTGACGTGCTTCTTGGCAACGTTTACGCCCTCGACGACCAGCTTGTCACCATCAACGGCGAGAACCGTGCCACGCTTGGCCTTGTCCTTACCCGTCAGAACGATGACTTGGTCACCCTTACGAATCTTGTTCATGTGTCGGCTCCTTACAGCACTTCCGGGGCCAGCGACACGATCTTCATGAAGCGTTCGGTACGCAGTTCACGCGTAACCGGCCCGAAGATACGGGTGCCGATCGGCTCAAGCTTGGTGTTAAGCAGCACGGCGGCATTGCCGTCGAATTTGACCAGCGAGCCGTCCTGGCGACGCACGCCCTTGGCGGTGCGCACGACCACTGCGTTGTAGATTTCGCCCTTCTTGACGCGACCACGCGGGGCAGCATCCTTGACGCTGACCTTGATGATGTCGCCAATGCCGGCGTAGCGACGCTTGGAGCCGCCCAGCACCTTGATGCACATCACTTCGCGCGCACCGGTGTTGTCGGCTACTTCGAGCCGGGTTTCAGTTTGAATCATGGTGTTATCTTCCCAACTTAATCCGACACCTGGGCGTCGGTCAGTCTTGGTCCCCGTCAGCACCAAAGGATGCCGTTTGGGTTGAGTCGTTCAAAAGTGGACAACCTTGCTACCTCGTCCAGACCCGTAGAGGATACGAATCGGCTTCGGAAGCCATCCACTCCCTTGCGAAACCAAAGACCGGTTTTGGCGAAAGAAGCGGAAAGTCCGGAATTATACAATGATAATTCCGGACTTGCAAGTCAAGCCTTCGCTTCAGACTGCCTTAGATGATACGGGCAGCTTCCACGAGACGGGCAACCGTCCAGGCCTTGGTCTTCGACAGCGGGCGGGATTCTTGAATCTCGACCAGGTCGCCTTCCTTGTACTGGTTGGTTTCATCGTGTGCGTGGTACTTCTTCGAGCGCACGATGTACTTGCCGTAGAGCGGGTGCTTCATTTGACGCTCGATCAGCACGGTAACCGTCTTGTCCATCTTATCGCTGACAACGCGACCAACGAGGGTGCGCTTCAGCGAAGTCTTAGCGGTATCGTTCATTTCTGGCTCGCCTTCTCAGTCAACACGGTACGCACACGCGCGATGTCCTTGCGCACCTTCTTCAGCTGGCTGGTGTTGCTCAGCTGTTGGGTGCCCGCTTGCATGCGAAGACCGAATTGGGCCTTCAACAGATCCGACAGTTCCTTGTTCAGGCCGTCGACATCCTTGGCACGAAGTTCGGATGCTTTCATTTCAAATTCTCCCTTCAGGCGCCAAGGCGACGTACGAAGAACGTCGTCTGAATCGGCAGCTTGGCCGCGGCCAGGCGGAACGCCTCGCGCGCCAGCGCTTCATCCACACCGTCCATTTCGTACAGCATCTTGCCCGGCTGAATCTCGGCGACGTAGTACTCCGGGTTACCCTTACCGTTACCCATACGCACTTCTGCCGGCTTTTGCGAGATCGGCTTGTCCGGGAAGATACGGATCCAGATACGGCCGCCACGCTTGATGTGGCGGGTCATGGCACGACGAGCAGCTTCGATTTGACGAGCCGTCAGGCGACCACGACCGACCGCCTTCAGGCCGAATTCGCCGAACGACACTTCGTTGCCACGGGTGGCGACGCCAGTGTTACGGCCCTTCTGCTCTTTGCGATACTTTCTGCGTTTCGGTTGCAGCATGATTATTCTCCAGTCTTGGCGTCGCCTTCAGGCTTGCCAGCCGGACGGCGTGCACCACCGCGCTTCGCACCGGCCTTGTCGCCAGCGTCGTCACGACGGGGGCGACGGTCGCCCGGACGCGCATTGCGGCGCGGACGCTTTTCTTCGGCCGGCTCTTCAGCCACCGGAGCGTCGTTGCGGCCCAGCGTGTCACCCTTGTACACCCACACCTTGATACCGATGATGCCGTACGTCGTCTTCGCTTCCGAGGTCGCGTAGTCGATGTCGGCGCGCAGGGTGTGCAGGGGCACACGACCTTCACGGTACCACTCGGTACGAGCGATTTCGATGCCGTTCAGACGGCCAGCGCTCATGATCTTGATGCCCTGGGCACCCAGACGCATCGCGTTCTGCATCGCACGCTTCATTGCGCGACGGAACATGATACGGCGCTCGAGCTGCTGAGCAATCGAGTCGGCGATGAGCTGTGCATCGGTTTCCGGCTTGCGGATTTCTTCGATGTTCACGTGCACGGGCACGCCCATGCGCTTTTGCAGCTCAGCCTTGAGGATTTCGATGTCCTCGCCCTTCTTGCCGATCACAACGCCCGGACGCGAGCTGAAAATCGTGATACGTGCATTCTTGGCCGGACGCTCGATGACCACGCGGCCAACCGAAGCGTTCTTCAGCTTCTTCTTCAGGTAATCGCGAACGCCGATATCTTCCTGCAGCATTTTCGCGAAATCCTGGTTGTTCGCGTACCAACGCGAAGCCCAGTTACGACTGACAGCCAGACGGAAGCCAGTCGGATGAATTTTCTGTCCCATCGTGACCCCTTAGTTGCCCAGCGTCACAGTGATGTGACAGGTTTGCTTCTCGATGCGGTTACCACGGCCCTTGGCGCGCGCGGTGAAACGCTTGAGCGAGGTCGCCTTGTCAACGTAGATGCCCTTGACGCGCAGCTCGTCGATGTCAGCACCTTCATTGTGCTCGGCGTTGGCGATAGCCGACTCCAGCACCTTCTTGATGATGACCGCGGCCTTCTTCGGCGAGAAGGTCAGAACATTGAGCGCACGCTCCAGCGGCAGGCCGCGGATCTGGTCAGCGACCAGACGCGTCTTCTGCGCCGAGATACGGGCACCGCGATGAATTGCTTTCACTTCCATGATCGGCCCCTTATTTCTTCGCCTTCTTGTCGGCCGCATGGCCCTTGAAGGTACGGGTGAGAGCGAACTCACCCAGCTTGTGGCCGACCATGTTTTCCGTCACGTACACCGGCACGTGTTGACGGCCATTGTGCACAGCGATCGTCAGACCGATGAAATCGGGCAGGACGGTCGAACGGCGCGACCAGGTCTTGATCGGCTTCTTGTCACGCGATGCGGCTGCTGCTTCCACCTTCTTCAGCAGATGAGCGTCGCAAAACGGACCTTTTTTAACAGAACGAGTCATTTGCTAGCTCCAATTAACGCTTCTTGCGACGCTGAACGATCATGCTGTCGGTGCGCTTGGTCGAGCGGGTACGCTTACCCTTGGTATGCTGACCCCACGGGCTGACCGGATGACGACCAGCAGCCGTACGACCTTCACCACCACCGTGCGGGTGATCCACCGGGTTCATCGCCACACCGCGAACGGTCGGGCGAATACCGCGCCAACGCTTGGCACCGGCCTTGCCCAATTGGCGCAGGCTGTGCTCTTCATTGCCGACTTCACCGATGGTGGCGCGGCACTCGATGTGCACGCGACGCACTTCACCCGAACGCAGACGCACTTGAGCGTACGTGCCTTCGCGTGCCAGCAGCATGGCGGACGTACCAGCGGCACGGGCGATTTGTGCGCCCTTGCCCGGCAGCAGTTCGATGCCGTGGATCGTCGTACCGACCGGAATGTTACGGATCGGCAGCGTGTTGCCAGCCTTGATCGGAGCTTCCGAGCCGCTCACCACTTGCTGGCCGACGGTCATGCCCTTCGGTGCAAGGATGTAACGACGCTCGCCGTCGGCGTAGCACAGCAGTGCGATGTTCGCGCTGCGATTCGGATCGTACTCAAGACGCTCGACCTTCGCCGTGATGCCGTCCTTGTTGCGACGGAAGTCGACGATACGGTAGTGCTGCTTGTGACCGCCACCCATATGACGGGTGGTGATGTGACCGTTGTTGTTACGGCCAGCGGTCTTGCTCTTGGTATCGAGCAGCGGGGCGAACGGCTTGCCCTTATGCAGATCCTTGTTGACGACCTTGACCAGCGAACGGCGGCCCGGCGACGTCGGTTTCGTTTTGACGAGTGCCATGATTACTTGGCCTCCGCTTCAAAATTGATTTCCTGGCCCGGCTTCAAGCTCACGTAAGCCTTCTTCTCGTGGTCGCGACGACCCATGAAGCGGCCAAAGCGCTTTTGCTTGCCCTTACGGTTCAGGATTTGCACCGACTCGACTTCAACCTTGAAGAGAAGCTCAACAGCAGCCTTCACTTCTTGCTTGTTCGCGTCGCGTGCAACTTGGAACACCACTTGTTCATTCTTGTCAGCCACCAGCGTCGCCTTCTCGGAGATCACCGGCGCGAGCAAGACCTGGTACAGACGATGGTCGTTTTTACGCACGTCGCTCATGACAGCATCTCCTCAATCTTGGCGATCGCGCCCTTCGTCAGCAGCACCTTCTTGAAGTAGATGAGCGACAGCGGGTCGGCGAAACGCGGCTCGGTGACGGCAACGTGAGCCAGATTGCGCGAGGCCAGGAACAGGTTCTCGTCCACGCTATCCGTGATCAGCAGCACCGACTCAAGGCCCATGGCCTTGATCTTTTCAGCGAGCAGTTTGGTCTTCGGGGCATCCAGCTTGATGTCCTCGACGACCGACAGACGACCTTCACGGGCGAGCTGCGACAGAATCGAGCACACACCGGCGCGGTACATCTTCTTGTTGACCTTGTGGGTGAAGTTCTCTTCCGGCGAATTCGGGAAGATACGGCCACCGCCGCGCCACAGCGGGCTCGACGACATACCGGCACGAGCGCGGCCCGTACCCTTCTGACGCCACGGCTTCTTCGTCGTGTGCTTGACCTGTTCACGGTCCTTCTGCGCACGATTGCCGCTACGGGCGTTGGCTTGATAAGCCACCACAACCTGATGGATCAGCGCTTCGTTGTAGTCACGGCCGAACACGACGTCCGACGCGTTGACAGCAGCGCCTTCCTGACCTTGCTCATTCAGGAGCTTCAGTTCCATTGTTACGCTCCCTTCGCGAGTTTGGCTTTGACGGCCGAGGTCACGAAAACCTTGCCTTCGTTGGCGCCCGGAACGGCACCCTTCACGAAGATCAGGCCACGTTCAGCGTCAATGCGCGCGATTTCGAGATTCTGCACCGTCGTGGTGACGTCACCGAGATGACCCGTCATGCGCTTACCCGGGAACACACGACCCGGATCCTGCGCCATACCGATCGAACCCGGCACGTTGTGCGAACGCGAGTTACCGTGCGATGCGCGGCCCGAAGCGAAGTTGTAACGCTTGATGGTACCGGCGTAGCCCTTACCGATCGACACGCCTTGCACGTCAACCTTCTGGCCTACCTGAAACAGGTCGACACCGACCACTGCGCCCGGCTGCAATTCAGCAGCTTTGGCAGCATCGATGCGGAATTCCTTGAGGATTTCACCGGCTTCGACACCCGCTTTCGCGTAGTGACCGGCGGCGGCTTTGGTCACGCGCTTGGCGCGACGATTGCCGAAAGTGACTTGAACGGCGGTATAGCCGTCCGTTTCATCCGTCTTGATTTGCGTCACACGGTTGTTAGACACGTCGAGCACGGTGACGGGAATCGAATCGCCGTCGTCCGTGAAAATACGCGTCATGCCAACCTTGCGACCGACAAGGCCAAGGCTCATGATTTTCTCCATTCCCGACTGCGATTGGCCGGGGCTAAATGACAAAAGGATGGTCCACGGACGTGGCCCATCTTTTCAAAACTACACTTGAGCCCGCCATTATAGGCGGACTTTTATCGCTTGACAAGTGTTGCTAAATCACATAACAAAAGCCCCGCCGGCTCCAGCATTGGCGGGGCTTTCGAGAGCGAAACCGCTCGCAAGCCTTATTGCAGCTTGATTTCGACGTCGACGCCAGCCGGCAGGTCCAGCTTCATCAGCGCGTCAACGGTCTTGTCCGTCGGATCGACGATGTCCATCAGGCGCTGGTGCGTACGGATTTCGAGCTGGTCGCGCGACGTCTTGTTGACGTGCGGCGAACGCAGAATGTCGAAACGTTCGATGCGCGTCGGCAGGGGCACCGGGCCCTTGACGATTGCGCCGGTGCGCTTGGCGGTCTCAACGATTTCGGCAGCCGACTGGTCGATCAGGCGGTAGTCGAAAGCTTTCAGGCGGATGCGAATCTTCTGGTTCTGCATGGAAATTCTCCAAAGAGCGTGGCAACCCTCGTTCGGGCGCCGGGTAAATCACAAAGAGCGAACAGACTTTTGAGAAACGGGCGCCGGCGAACCGGCACCCGCTTCATCGGATCCGCAATGATTAGTCGAGGATCTTGGCAACCACGCCGGCGCCGACGGTACGGCCACCTTCGCGGATTGCGAAACGCAGACCGTCATCCATAGCGATCGGCTGGATCAGCTCGACTTCGATCGAGACGTTGTCGCCCGGCATGACCATTTCCTTGTCGGCCGGCAGCTTGATCGAGCCCGTCACGTCCGTCGTACGGAAGTAGAACTGCGGGCGGTAGTTGTTGAAGAACGGGGTGTGACGACCACCTTCATCCTTCGACAGAACGTACACTTCGCCCGTGAACTTGCGGTGCGGCTTGATCGAGCCCGGCTTGGCCAGAACCTGACCACGCTGGACGTCTTCACGCTTCGTGCCGCGCAGCAGAATACCGACGTTGTCGCCTGCCTGACCCTGGTCGAGCAGCTTGCGGAACATTTCGACGCCCGTGCAGGTCGTCTTGTCGATCTTCGGCTTGTCGCCGTCCATGGCGATACCGACGATTTCGATTTCCTCGCCGACCTTGATCACGCCCGATTCGACACGGCCGGTCACAACGGTACCGCGACCCGAGATCGAGAACACGTCTTCCACCGGCATCAGGAATGCCTTGTCGATGGCGCGCTCCGGCGTCGGGATGTACGTGTCGAGCGCCTCAGCCAGCTTCATGATGGCCTCTTCGCCGAGTTCGCCCTTGTCGCCTTCCAGCGCCAGCTTGGCCGAACCCTTGATGATCGGCAGATCGTCGCCCGGGAAGTCGTACTTCGACAGGAGTTCGCGAACTTCCATTTCGACCAGCTCGAGCAGCTCGGCATCGTCGACCATGTCGCACTTGTTCAGGAACACGATGATGTACGGCACGCCAACCTGACGGGCCAGCAGGATGTGCTCGCGCGTTTGCGGCATCGGGCCGTCGGCAGCCGAGCAAACCAGGATAGCGCCGTCCATCTGGGCAGCACCGGTAATCATGTTCTTGACGTAGTCGGCGTGGCCCGGGCAGTCAACGTGTGCGTAGTGGCGGTTGGCCGTTTCGTACTCGATGTGCGCGGTGTTGATCGTAATACCGCGTGCCTTTTCTTCCGGCGCTGCGTCGATTTCGTCGTACTTCTTGGCTTCGCCGCCGAACTTCGACGACAGAACCGTTGCGATAGCAGCCGTCAGGGTGGTCTTGCCGTGGTCAACGTGGCCGATGGTACCAACGTTCACGTGCGGCTTGGTCCGCTCGAATTTTTCCTTTGCCATTTCCGGATCCTCAGATACTGAATAGACGATTAAACAGTGTGACGGGCGCTGCATCTCGTGATGCAGACACCCCTCAATTCAATTACTTGCTCTTGGCGCTGATGATGGCTTCGCTCACGTTCTTCGGAGCTTCGGCGTAGTGCTTGAACTCCATCGTGTACGTGGCGCGGCCTTGCGTGGCCGAACGCAGCGCGGTCGAATAACCAAACATTTCCGACAGCGGAACTTCAGCGCGCACAATCTTGCCGCCGCCGACCATGTCGTCCATGCCCTGGATAATCCCGCGACGGCTCGACAAGTCGCCCATCACGTTACCCATGTAGTCTTCCGGCGTTTCCACTTCCACGGCCATCATCGGCTCGAGAATCACCGGCTTGGCGCGGCGCATGGCTTCCTTGAAAGCCATCGAACCGGCCATGCGGAACGCGTTTTCGTTCGAGTCCACGTCGTGGTACGAACCGAACGTCAGGTGAACCGTGACGTCAACCACCGGGAAGCCGGCGAGAACACCGCTCTTGAGGGTGTCTTGAATACCCTTGTCAACGGCCGGGATGTATTCGCGCGGAATCACACCACCCTTGATCTCGTCGAGGAACTTGTAGCCAGCGCCTTGCTCGCTCGGCTCAAGCGTAATGACAGCGTGACCGAACTGGCCGCGACCGCCCGACTGCTTGACGAACTTGCCTTCCACGTCGGTTGCCGTTGCGCGAATGGTTTCGCGGTAGGCCACCTGCGGAGCGCCGATGTTGGCTTCCACGCCGAATTCGCGCTTCATGCGATCGACCAGAATTTCGAGGTGGAGCTCGCCCATACCCGAAATGATGGTCTGACCCGATTCTTCATCGGTTTGCACGCGGAACGACGGATCTTCCTGCGCCAGGCGGTTCAGGGCGAGGCCCATCTTTTCCTGGTCGACCTTGGTCTTCGGCTCGACAGCCTGCGAAATCACCGGCTCCGGGAACACCATGCGCTCGAGCACGATCGGGGCCGACGGGTCGCACAGCGTGTCACCGGTCGTTGCGTCCTTCAGACCGACGGCAGCCGCGATGTCGCCAGCGCGCACTTCGTCGATTTCTTCACGCTGGTTCGCGTGCATCTGCACGATACGGCCGAGGCGTTCCTTCTTGCCCTTGACCGAGTTCAGCAGCGTGTCGCCCTTGTTCACGACGCCCGAGTACACACGGAAGAAGATCAACTGACCGACGAACGGGTCCGTCATGATCTTGAACGCCAGCGACGAGAACTTCTCGTCGTCCGATGCCTTGCGCTCGGCCGGCTGTTCCTTGTCGTCCGTACCCTTGACCGGCGGAATGTCGACCGGCGACGGCAGGAAGTCGATCACGGCATCCAGCATACGCTGCACACCCTTGTTCTTGAACGCGGTACCGCACAGCATCGGCTGAATTTCGCACGCGATGGTACGCAGACGAAGACCTTCGATGATGTCAGCCTCGGGGAGGGTACCCTCTTCCAGGTACTTGTTCATCATCTCTTCGCTCGACTCGGCGGCCGCTTCGACCATGCCTTCACGCCACTTCTCGGCGTCAGCTTGCAACTCGGCCGGAATGTCGGTGTACTCGAACTTCATGCCCTGGGAGGCTTCATCCCAAATGATCGCCTTCATCTTGATGAGGTCGACCACGCCCTTGAAGTTTTCTTCGGCGCCAATCGGCACCACTACCGGCACCGGGTTTGCCTTCAGACGGTTCTTCAACTGGTCGTAGACCTTGAAGAAGTTCGCGCCGGTACGGTCCATCTTGTTGACGAACGCCAGACGCGGCACACCGTACTTGTTGGCCTGACGCCAAACGGTTTCCGACTGGGGCTGCACGCCACCCACGGCGCAATACACCATGCATGCGCCATCGAGAACACGCATCGAGCGCTCGACTTCGATCGTGAAGTCGACGTGGCCCGGGGTGTCGATGATGTTGATGCGGTGCTTTTGGTAGTTGTTGGCCATGCCGGACCAGAAGCAGGTCGTGGCGGCCGACGTAATCGTAATGCCGCGCTCTTGTTCCTGCTCCATCCAGTCCATCGTCGCCGCGCCATCGTGCACTTCACCGATCTTGTGGTTCACACCGGTGTAGAACAAAATGCGCTCGGTCGTCGTGGTTTTACCTGCGTCGATGTGAGCGCTAATACCGATGTTGCGGTAGCGCTCGATAGGGGTTGTACGAGCCACTTTAAGCCTCTTTCAATGTAGCCGCCATTTTTGAGGGGGCTACTAACACAAACGGGCGAGGCGCAATTTCTCATGCGCACCCGCCCCGGTTTCTGCTCTAGGTACTGCTTGCCAGCGTCAGAAGCGGAAGTGCGAGAATGCCTTGTTGGCTTCGGCCATGCGGTGAACTTCGTCACGCTTCTTCATGGCGCCGCCACGGCCTTCCGAGGCCTCGATCAGCTCACCTGCCAGGCGCAGGGCCATCGACTTCTCGCTACGCTTTTTCGCGGCCTCACGCAACCAACGCATCGCCAATGCCATACGACGCGACGGACGCACTTCGACCGGAACCTGATAGTTTGCACCGCCAACACGGCGGCTCTTGACTTCAACCACCGGCTTCACGTTGCCGAGAGCGGTGTTGAAGACTTCCAGCGGATCCTTGCCCGCCTTGGTTTGGATCTGCTCGAAAGCACCATAAACGATGCGCTCCGCCACCGACTTCTTGCCGGCAAGCATGAGCACGTTCATGAATTTAGCGACTTCAACGTTGCCGAACTTCGGATCGGGCAACACTTCGCGCTTGGGGACTTCGCGACGACGCGGCATGATTTCTTCCTTAATTGATTCAGTTGGAGCCAGGCTCCAGGTCACCTACTAGCCTTTCTCCGGCCGAGTGACCACTTACTCAGTGACGATGCACCACCATCACCGAACGTATATCCGCCAAGCCGCTTAGGCCTTCGGACGCTTCGCGCCGTACTTCGAACGGGCCTGCTTACGGTCCTTGACACCTTGCGTGTCGAGGCTACCGCGCACCATGTGGTAACGCACACCCGGCAAGTCCTTCACACGACCGCCGCGAATCAGCACGACCGAGTGTTCTTGCAGGTTGTGACCTTCACCGCCGATGTACGAAATGACTTCGAAACCGTTCGTCAGACGCACCTTGGCGACCTTACGCAGAGCGGAGTTCGGCTTCTTCGGCGTCGTGGTGTACACACGGGTGCACACGCCGCGACGCTGCGGGCAGTCCTGCAGTGCCGGGCTCTTGCTCTTGATCTGAGCAGAGGTGCGCGGCTTGCGGACCAATTGGTTAATCGTTGGCATTGTGATTTCCTAAACGTGTCAAAAGCATGAAAGCCAAGGCGGGCATCATGCGACCTTACTGCATACTCCCCGGTTGTTCTTGCGGATTACCCGCACCTAAACGCTTGATGCGTAAGCACTTTGCATTAGACACAGGCATACCGCCGGAAAAACCGGAGCCTGCGACTATACCTGTGACCTACGCAAGTGTCAACGCACTCTCGCGTAAACTGCCGCCGTAAGTCGTTGATTGTTAACGTCCAAACCCGAATCCGCGCGCCAGCCCAAGTTGCGTCCCTCTTTCCCGAACACAAATCTTGCGACGCCTATGTATGCAAACTACACTGCATGCACCGCGTATTTACGCGCATATATCCATACATAATACCGACATCGCTATGGACACTTCCCACGACACCCTGCGCGCGACGTTCTGGAAACCCGCTCTTACCGCAGGCAAAGGCCCCCGGTATCTGCGGCTGGCGAGCTTCATCGAGCAATCCGTTGCAGACGGCCGTCTGCGACCGGGCGACCGCCTGCCGGCGCAGCGCGAACTGGCGTCGTGGCTCGGTATCGATTTCACGACCGTCACTCGTGCTTACAACCGGGCACGCGACCGTAACGCCATCGAAGGGCGCGGTCCGCTCGGCACGTTCGTGAGTACGCCACGCGTGGCGCTCGATCAGGTGCTGGATCTGGGGATGAACATACCGCCCGCGCCCGCGGGGCTGTTCCTCGGCGAATTGCTGCAAAAAGGCATCGACGACGTGCTGCGTCACACGGACGCCTCGATGCTCATGGCTTACCAACTGGGCGATGGGGGCGTAGCCGACCGTCAGGCCGGCGCCTTGTGGCTTACCCCGATGCTCGGCCCGCTCGATCCGGCGGACGTATTGGTCTGCCCCGGCGCGCAGGCTACGCTGGCGGCGTTGTTGCTCATGGACACCGCTCGCGACGACACGGTGTTGTGCGAGCCGATCGTCTATCCGGGCGTGCGGAGCGCGGCGCGCTCGCTCGACCGTCAACTGGAAAGTGTGCCCGTGGACGACGACGGCATGCTGCCCGACGCGCTTGCCGAAGCCGCCACGCGACATCGCGCCCGCCTCGTCTATCTGAACCCGACGCTCCAGAACCCGACCACCCGCACCATGCCCGAGGGCCGCCGCCGGGAACTGATCGCGGTTGCCGAGAAGCTCGACCTGACGCTGATCGAAGACGACCCGTACTGGCGTCTCACCCCGGACGCTCCGCCGCCGCTGGCCCGCCTGGCACCGCATCGCGTTCACTATATTTCGACGTTGTCGAAATGCCTTACCCCCGGGCTGCGTACCGCCTACGTGCGGCTGGCCGACGGGCGGGCGCGCGACGTCTTCCTGAGCACGCTGCACTCCTTCGCGCTGATGGCGCCGCCGTTGATGGCAGGACTGGCGACGCAATGGATTCACGACGGCACGGCGGACCGCATCATGCACGGTGTGAAAGACGCGGCCGCCCAACGCCAGGCGATTGCCGCCGACATCCTCGGCGATGCCCATACCGCGCCGGTGCAGGGCATCCACCTTTGGCACTTCCTTCCTGCGCCGTGGACGGCTCGCGAGTTGACGATCGCCGCGCGTGCGGAAGGTTTGGCCGTGACCCCGGCCGACGCCTTTTGCCTGACACCGGACGCTCCCAACGCCATCCGCATTTCGCTGGGCGGGGTACGCGATCCGGAGCGTCTGGCGAGTGCGCTCAAGCGGTTGCGCTCGCTATTGCGCGAAGCGCCGCCCAGTCTGCGCGCCGCCATCGTGTGAGAGCCGCGACGCGTCGGAAATACAAATCGAGGCGTCCCGACGCGACAACCCGGTTCCGGGCAATGGGAATACTCCGGCCACCACGGGGAACGACCCTTGATCTCAACCGGAGTCACAACGATGCTCTACACATTTGGCGAATGGCTGGCAGGCGCCCTTGCCCTGACTCACGACTGGAGCGCAATGCCCTCCCCGCAGGTGCGGACACACGACCTGTCGACAGCATTGACGCGAGCCACGACCGTGCCCATCGCGAACATCGCGCCGTTCTCTATCCCACAAGCGCCCGACACCGCCGACGGATCGCCTCTGCCAGCCACTCGCGCACGCGTGTTTGCGCAACGGCTGACCGACGTACGGCCGGTATGCGTCGTGGGCAGCCGCAACGATCATGAGAACTGCCTGCTCGACCTCCCTGCCGACGTACGCATCGACGTCAGCGCCACCCGCCTGCTGCTCGCGGGCTGCGAGGCGTCGCTCCCGCCCGCGCTGCGCACCGCCCTTGCGGCACAAGGGCGCGATGCCGACGCCCTGAACCATGCCTTCGCCCTGACCCGCCACGCCGAATCGCAGGGCCGCTACGCCGTCCACGCTCTCGAGGCCCGACTGACCAAGCGCCTGAACCAGCTGTCCCCGGGCATGCATCGGCTGCTCAATCGTACGGACGCTTACATCGAAGTGCCGCAAATGACCTTCCAGCGTGTCCTCACCACCGAACAGGAAGCCCGGCGTCACGGCATTCGGGTACCGTTCACCGGCGGGGATATCGCCATTCCCTCGGGCGAACCGGCGGTGCGCGACGCCATGCTCGGCGCATACCTCCGCATTCCGGGCAACGGCGCGACGCAAACCTTGCTCGTGTCTCTGGCGTCGGCGGAAACGATCGAACTCGTCCGGCAGGATCCGCGAGCGCACGCCCGGGAACATCGGCATCGGATATTCGGCGACGTTCCGGCGCATTTTCAGACGACGGACCTGCGGATGCGCGTTTTGCCGCATGGCGGCAACATCGTCCGCACGCTGGCCGAGTACTTGCACGACGGGCACCGGCGCTATGGCGAATTCGCCTATGGGGCTACACGCGAGACGCTCGCGCCCACGTCGCATGCGCACGTCCGTCAGCGGCGCTGCTGGCCTTCGGCGGATGAGCGCGCCTCGAATGCCTCCAATGCCTCCAATGCCTCCAATGCCGTGACGACGCCGACGGCACCGGCGACGCCCCCACCGGCGACATCCACGCAAACCCGGGCACCGGCGCCCGGGCCAAACTCGGCACAGGAAAGCGTCCTGCCCGCGCGTCTGCTCGATTCGCCCCACCCCGGCGCGCCCAAGCCGGCGGCAAGACGGGCGCCGGTGCCAGCCGTGACAGCGACACCCCGCCGCCGGCCATCGCCGCCCCGTCAGGCGTCCCTGGACGATCTGGCTCGGGCGATTGCCGAACTGGAACGTCTGGACAAACACTACAAGGCGCGAGCACGCCCCCGTTACGGCTGATCCGCAAGGGGCCGGGCTGCCCGGCGTCAAGCTATCAGTTCCTGTAGCTCTTTCTGTCGCGTCAGGCGTAGCAGGTGTCACTCGGCACGTTTTGCCCGGCGCGACGAATTCGTACACTCCCACAATTCGGTGGTTGCATTTGCACCGCCCGCTCTGACACGACTCCACTCCCCGCCATGCAGGCAAGTTTCGAGAAAGACAGCATTCTGGTACTCGATGTCGACGGCACGCTGACCGATTCGGTCCGTATTCATCAGCGCGCGCTGCTCGGCGCAATGGAGTCTCTGGCGTTCGAAGTGCTCAACACCGACTGGAGTAGCTATCCGCATCACACCGACACCGGCATTCTGATTCACGCGCACGCCGAAAACGGACGCGCCTTGCCGCAACCCCACGACCTCGCCCGCTTCGAGCACGAGATCGACGAGCGTTTCACCGCCCTGCTCAATGCCCACGGTCTGGCCGAGATTCCCGGCGCACGTGCGTTCGTCGAGGCGGCGCACCGCTCGCGTTGGGGCGTCGTGTTCGCCACGGGCGGCATCCGGCAGGTAAGCCACCGCAAGCTACGTTCGGTCGCCATCGACTACACCGACGCGATGCTCATTACGGCGTCCGAATACAGTTCACGCGAGCAACTGGTGGCGGAGGCGATCAAGCGCGCCCGGGCTGGCTACGGCATCACGCGTCCGCGCGCCATTGTTTCCATCGGCGACGGCATGTGGGATCTGAAGGTCGCGCGCCAACTCGGCATCGATTTCGTCGGCATCGGCTCGAAGCGCCAGCGCTCACCTTTGCTCGACGAGGGCGTGCCGGTCTACGACGACATGTGGGACGCCATGCACTGGCTCAATCCGGGCCGCGGGCGCGCGTCAGGTACTCGCTTGGCGTCACGCCCATAAAGCGCCGGAACATGGTGGAAAACGCGCTCGGGGTGTCGTAACCGACTTCGAGCGCGACTTGCGTGATGGGCCGACCGGCCCCCAGCAACGGCAACGCCCCCGGCAGACGCATCTGCTGACGCCACTCCCGGAACGGCAATCCGAACTCCGTCATGAAGCGGCGTTCCAGCGTCCGGCTCGACGCGCCCACCTCGACCGCCCAATCCTGAAGGCTGCGCGTGTCGGCGGGGGTGCTCAGATAGGTGTCGAAGATCTTGCGCAGACGCGCGTCGCGCGGCACCTGCAATTGCAGCGGCGAATCGCTCTTCCACTCCACCTCCTGAAGCAGCAGCGCGATCACCAGCGCATCCTTTCCGTGCGGCGACCAGTCAGGCGGCAGCGTCATGGCCCGCAATATCAGCTCGCGCAGCAACGCGGAGACGCGGATCACCACCGGGGTATCAGGTGCCGAAATCCCGCAACGCGCAACGTCGACGTAGATCGTGCGCATTTCGACTTTGCCGCGCATACGCACTTCATGCGTCACGTCGGCCGGAATCCATAGCGCACGCTGCGGCGGAATGACCCAAAACGACGTATCCGTGCGGACTTCGAGAATCCCGGCACATGCGTACATCAACTGCGCGCGACGATGGCTGTGCGGGCGCACGACATGACCGTCCGGGTAATCTTTCGCCAACACGCCGACGGAACGGTCGTGAGCCTGAAACTCCAGGGGTAACGCACTGGTGATCGGCATTGGCACCAAGCCTCTGAAAAGGCGAATTTCGGGACCTATAGGAGGCGACGCCGCCAGCGTAACATCGCCGCAGCACCCGCACCAAGCCGATTCGAACGGTATCCGATCCGATTTGCTTACGGCGCCAATCCGGCGCGCGCGCCGCTCATAACGGCTTGACGACGACCAGCGCCACGATGACCGCCGTCAACGCCAGCGTGAGCGGCAGCGCCCGCCGAAACAGCGCGGGCGGCGACTGGCTTGCATCGCGCTCCATACGCCGCAACGTGGCCGACAAACGCCCGTGAAGTGCGGAAACGACAACGACGAACACCAGCTTGGCCATGAGCCACGGCGCATGCCACCAGTGCGCCATGACGGCAAGCACCGGGCCGGTGATCCACACCACGATCAAGGCGGGCGACGCCAGTCCATAGTCGGCGCGCCGCGCCACGCGGCGCCACTCGGATTGGGCCAGCCGTCCACCCAGCGCCATCGTCACCAGCCCGGCAATGAACGTGATGACGGCGATCAAATGCAGTGCCTTGATCCACGGATAGAGCATCGACGGCCTCCTCCAAGTCCGAACAATTATTTCTGTCTAAGCAAGAGTTGCTTGTGATAAGTCGTCTTTATCGCAAGAAGTCGCATTAATACACTTCAACTGTCGACGATGAATGCACATCGCCCCCTTCAAAAGACAGGAGAAAACATCATGAAGCGCACTCTTATTACCTCGGCTCTGGTTTCCGCAATGCTGGCTGTTTCGGCCGGTTCGGCTTTCGCCAGCGACGCGTTCGACGGTCCCTCGGAATTCTCGTGGGTCCCGCAAACCAGCGTGCTGACCCGCGCACAGGTTCGCGAAGAACTGGTGCAGGCTCAACAGGCCGGTCTGGTCGTGCAACACGACGCCGTCTACCCGAAGGCAGCGGCGAGCGCCCAACCGGCTGTGGCGAGCGCCACGCTCGCCGCGGGTTCGGTGGGCGGTCTGCCGCGTGCCGGCACGACCTACTTCGGTTCGTAATGTAACTCGTCGCGCCGCGAGTCCCTTCCTCGAAGAAGGGCCGTGGCGCGGCGCGCGTTCTGCGCATAACGACGCACCGGCGAGCCGGTGCACAGTGTGATCTCCGGTCTTCCCGACCTAAGACTCCTGTCGCTGTGCGTAGCGGTTCGACGCACAGGACTTTGCCCGTCGCTTCGGTGACGGGCTTTTTTAGCGAGCGCCGTAGCGAGAGACGGTCGTGGCCCCACGATCATCGCCATCTCGGTTCGCCTCGCGCAGAAAACGAAGAAGCCCGCCGGTGGAGCGCTCCTCAGGAGTTGGATTGACGTCCAGCGCTTGGGGCCACTTCAGGGCGGGCTTCTTCGCCACTATCGCGCGGTTTCGCACAGGCAATGCGGCAACGCGCCGGGCGAACGGCTACTTGTTGAACGACTTCGCCAGGAATTCGAGCGCACGGCCATGAGCCAGTGCCGCCGACGGCTGGTGATACGACGCCCGCGCCCAACAGTTGAAGCCGTGATCCGCGTTCGGATACACGAAGACTTCGGTGTTCGGACGCGACTTCACGGCATTGCTCACCTGCGTGACGATGTCCGGCGTGATGTGAGAGTCCAGCGCGCCGTAATGGAACTGCGTCGGGACGTTCAGATTGGCCGCCTCGTCCAGATAGTTGTGAATGCCGCCACCGTAGTACGGCACGGCGGCATCGACCTGAGCGCGCGCGGCGCTCAGATACGACAGCAGACCGCCGAAGCAATAGCCGATCGCGGCCACCTTCGCCCCGGCATCGAGCCGGCCGCGCAGCGCCTTGACCGTTGCCTCGATATCCTTCACGGCCTTCTCGACGTCGACCGACTTGCGCAGCTCCATTGCGCGGCTCATGTCGTCGCCCGCATAGCCGAGTTCGATGCGCGGCGCCGCACGCCAGAAGATGTCCGGCGCCAACACGACATAACCGTCCATCGCGTATTGATCGGCCACACCGCGAATGTGCTCGTTCACCCCGAAGATTTCCTGCACCAGCACCACGCCCTGAGCGTTTGCCGTCTTACCGTTCGGCGGCAACGCCAGATAGGCGTCGAAGGCGCCGTCCACGGTTTCGACCTTGATCCATTGACTGTTCGACACGGAAGTTGCTCCATCAAGAAGAGGGGAAAAGCCCGTGTTCTGCCATCGCTTCGCAACGCCGTGAGGCGTGCGCGAACCGGGCGACTGCCCGGGATGGCGGGACACGGAAACGCCGGATCAGTATAGGGAGTTTTCCCTGTTCGCACAGCCCGCCCTTGGCACAGGCTTCGCAGCGAAGTTGCCTTTCCCCGCGTTACCGGCGCGCTGCCGACGATTCGTTGCGCGTTACGCTGGGCTCCGTCGTTCGATGCTTTCTTCGCACGATTTCGATATGGAGTCCATATGATCAAGTTATCCATGCGCCGGATCGTCAGCGGGTTCGCCCTGGCGCTCGCTCTGGCCACCACCGGCGCCGCGAGCGTGCGCGCCGCCGCCGCGACCACCGACCCGTTGCCGCCCGCGCAGCCGCAAAACGCAGCAACGGCCGTACCGGCCGCCGACACCCCCCCGCCGGGCATGGGACCACACGCCTGCGGCCCGGGCCTGCGTGGCCCGATGGGTCCGACAGGTCCGATAGCTCCGATGGCACCGGGCGGTGCGCCCGGCCCCGGCTTCGCTGCCGCGCGCACCATCGACGAGATCGCCCACCTGTACCGCGTCGGCGGTCATCCGGAGCAGGTCCTGCCGTTCTATCGCGAGACGCTTTCGCAAACCCGCGACCCCATGCTGCGTCATCACCTGCGCGACGCCATCGCACGCGAAGCGCTGAAACCCGCCGACACCGCAGCGGCCATTGCCACGCTGCGTGCACAACTCAGTGAGGATCTGGCAGCGCTGCCGCCGCCCGAGACCGGGCGTCGTTGAACCAGCGGGCGCCGCGGGCCAGCCGGAAGGCATCTCTTGCCCCGGCGTTGGCGGGCACACCCCGCATACCATCGGCACCGAAACGGGCTTTCCCGCCCGCGCATTGCCGTTGCCTACGAGGCCTTCATGACCTTCTGGTTCCACTTCGGCAGCCAGGCCAGCAAGAACTCCGCAAATCCCTCCGCCGCCGGCGACGCGGCGCGCGAGAGCGGACGATACACACACACCTGACGTATCGTCTCCGGCGCGATCACCCGGCGCATTTCCAGCCCGAACGATTGGGCCAGCGCCGCCACGTATCCGGGCGTGAGCGTCGCCGCCAGCCCTTGCGATGCGACGCCGAGCGCGGTCGTCACGTTGTCCACGACATCGATGGACGCGATGCGGGCATCGGGCGGCGCGGACGAGCGCATTTGCGCGACACTGCGCTCATGATCGCGCCCTGCCGCGACGAGCGGCGTGTCGCGCAAGTCCATCCAGCGCACACGGCGGCGACGCGCCAACGCATGCGTCGGCGCGCACCACAGCACCCAGGGGCTGTCGAACGCCGGTGAGGCGGCCACGTGAGCGCCCGTCGCGCGGTTGGGGCCGATGGCGAGGTCGAGATCGCCGCTGGCGACATGATCGATGAGCGCATCGACCGGCGTGTCGACAACGCGCACGACCACCTTCGGACGCGACGCCGTGTACTCGCGAATCGCCGCCGGCAACGCCATGCTCGCGAGCACCAACGGCGCGCCCACACGCACGATACCGGCAGCGCGATTGCGCAGATCGTCCGCCGTTTTTTCCGCCGCCTGCACGTGCCGCAGCACCGACTCCGCCGACGAAAGAAAATCGCGCCCCGCACTGGAGAGCGCCACACGCCGCGTGGTGCGATCGAAGACACGAAAGCCGAGCACAGACTCCAGTTCGGCCACCAACTGACTTACGGCGGACGACGTGAGTCCCAGGCGATTTCCCGCCTCGGCGAAGCTGTGCAACTCGGCAATGGCCACCAGTGCTTCGAACTGGCGCAACGTGACGCGGGTCAGGGGCATGACGCTTCCATTATCAAGTTTCGCTTACGAATGGACCAGAATCGATTGATTGTTCCGCAAAGGCACGTCGCCCACAATCGATTTTCAAAATTCCCCTCATGAATTCCTTCAGCATCGAGACGGAGCGAGACGCATGTTTTCCCAAGTCGACGCCTACCCCGGCGACCCCATCCTCAGCCTGAACGAAGCCTTCGGTCACGATCCGCGCCCGCACAAGGTCAATCTGTCCATCGGCATCTATTTCGACGACGATGGCCGTTTGCCGGTCATGCAAGCCGTGCGCGATGCGGAAACCGCGGTCCTCTCCGACATCGGCCCGCGCCCCTATCTGCCGATGGCGGGTACCGCGGCGTACCGCGACGCCGTGCAGGCCCTGGTCTTTGGCGAACACAGCGCCGCACGGCGCGAGCAGCGCATTGCGACATTGCAGACGCTGGGCGGCGGCGGCGCACTGCGCGTGGGCGCCGATTTCCTCAAGCGCTACTTTCGCGAGAGCACCGTCTGGATCAGCGATCCCAGTTGGGACAACCATCGCGTGGTGTTCGAGAGCGCAGGCTTTCCCGTGGAGACTTATCCGTATTACGACGACGCCACCGGGGGCCTGCGCTTCGACGCGATGATGCAAACCATCGCCGCACTGCCGCCGTGCAGCATCGTGCTGCTGCATGCGTGTTGCCACAACCCGACCGGCGTCGATCTGTCGCAGTCACAATGGCAGGCCCTCGTTCCCGTACTGCGCGAGCGTGGGCTGATTGCCTTCGTCGACATGGCCTATCAGGGCTTCGGCGACGGGCTCGACGCCGACGCGTTTGCCGTACGCGCTCTCACCGGCGCGGGCGTGCCGACGGTCGTCGCGAACTCGTTCTCCAAGAACTTCTCCCTCTACGGCGAGCGCTGTGGCGCGCTGTCGGTGGTGTGCGCCACAGCGGACGAAGCGTCGCGCGTGTTCGGCCAGCTGACCGGCACCGTGCGGGCGAACTACAGCAACCCGCCCACGCATGGCGCACGGCTCGTCGCGCAGGTGCTGAGCACGCCCCCGCTGCGACGTGCATGGGAAGCCGAACTTGACAGCATGCGCACCCGCATTGCCACGATGCGCTCGCAAATTCACGCACGTCTGGCCCCACACGTCAGCGGCGAAAAGCTGTCGCGCTACGTGGCGCAGCGCGGCATGTTCACCTACACCGGACTTTCCGCCGCACAGGCCGACACATTGCGCGAGACGCATGGCGTTTATCTGCTGCGCTCCGGACGCATGTGCGTGGCAGGACTGAACACGCGCAACGTCGACACCGTGGCACACGCCATCGCGCAGGTGCTCACGCAGTAATGCAGCGACCGGGCGGCGTGCAGCGCTGCCTGCCTACCTCGCGCTTCGCCAGAGCAACGAACGGCGCGCATGCCCGCCGCAAAGCGCATGCAGCACCTATAAAACAACGACTGGAGACAACATGAATACTGCCTCGGCTGCCGGTGTCCGCCTCGACCGGGAGGTTCCTTCACATACCTGGCGCGCGGTGGTCTCGGCGTCCATCGGGAACGCGCTCGAATGGTTCGACCTCGTCGTGTACGGCTTTTTCGCCGTGACGATCGCGAAGCTGTTCTTCCCCGCGCACGACGATACGACCTCGCTGCTGCTCACGCTCGGCACCTTTGGCGTGTCGTTCTTCATGCGGCCGCTGGGCGCCATCGTAATCGGTGTCTATGCAGACCGTCGCGGACGTCGCGAAGCGCTCACGCTGACCATCTTGTTGATGATGGCGGGCACGGCGATCATCGCGTTCATGCCCACCTACGAGACCATCGGTGTGATGGCGCCCATCGGCATCGTGCTGGCGCGCATGATTCAGGGCTTTTCCGCCGGCGGCGAGTTCGGCAGTGCCACTGCGTTTCTCGCCGAGCATGCCCCACAGCGGCGCGGCTTCTTCGCCAGCTTTCAGGTGGCGAGCCAGGGCCTGACGACACTGCTTGCCGCCGGCTTCGGCGCCGTACTCACCGGCACGTTGTCGCCGGAGCAGATGCAGAGCTGGGGATGGCGCGTACCGTTCCTGTTCGGTTTGCTGATCGGCCCCGTCGCGTATTACATCCGTCGCCACGTGAGCGAGACACCGGAATTTCTGGAAGCCGAACCCACCCAGACGCCGTTGCGCGATACGCTCGGCCATCAGAAGATGCGTCTGCTGCTGGCCGTAGGCGCTGTGGTCGTCGCAACGGTTTCGACGTATCTCGTGCTGTACATGCCGACGTATGCGATCAAACAGTTGGGGTTGCCCGCCTCGGTGGCGTTCGCGGCCACGCTCGCCACGGGCATCGTGCAGATGTTCCTGTCGCCGGTCGTGGGCGCGTGGTCGGATCGTGTGGGACGCGCCCGGCCCATGATGATCGCGGCAGCCTTGTTGCTGGTGTCGATCTGGCCCATGTTCTGGCTGCTCTCGGCATACCCGAGCTTCGGCATGATGCTCGCGCTGCAAACGCTGCTCGGCGTGCTGATGACGGTCTACTTCGCGCCACTGCCGGCGCTGGCCTCCGAGATCTTCCCCGTGAAGACACGCACGACGGGTCTGTCGCTCTCGTACAACCTTTCGGTGACGTTCTTCGGCGGCTTCGCCCCGTTCATCCTCACGTGGCTGATCAACGCCACGGGCAGCAAACTGGCACCGAGCTTCTACATGATGGCTGCGGCCGCCGCGGGCCTGATCGCCCTGAGCCAGGTGTATCGACACACCGGCGTACGGTGAGCGTTACCGGCACGCGCCGGACTCGCCAATGACATGGGACACCGCAAGGTGTCCCATGTCCCATTGTCGCGCTGTCTCGTTACGTTACCGACCGGCCGGCGCGATCGCTTGCTGCGGATACACGCCGCGCACGCGCCCGAAGAGCCGGGTCAGTCCCAGCAGTGCGTCGATGTTCGGTGTCGGCACCGACACCCGCTGGCCAATCTCGCGCACGACGCTCACCAGTGCTTCGAGTTCGATGGGACGATTCGCTTCCACGTCCTGCAACATCGACGTCTTGAACGCGCCGAGCTTCGCCGTCACCTGATGCCGGTCTTCCGGCGACTGATCGATGACGCAGCCGATCTTGCCTCCGATGTGCGCCGCCTCACGCATGGCCGCCGAGCAGAACTCGCGCACCAGCGGGTCGTCGAGCAACCGGTCGATGGTCGCACCGGTGATCGCCGAGACCGGATTCATCGTCAGGTTGCCCCAGAGCTTGTACCAGATGTCCAGCCGCACGTTTTCGGACGCCTTCGCCTCGAACCCGGCGCGCGCGAGCCATCCGGCCAGACGCTGCACGCGCTCGCTCGCACCGCCGCCGGGTTCGCCGACGATGAGGCCGCGCCCCATCTTGTGATCGACCAGCGCCGGCTCCGGGGTTGAAGCACTCGCGTGCACCACGCATCCGACAACGTTCGCCAGCGGAATCGCCGCACCGATCGCGCCATCGGGATCGACGCTCGTGAGCGGCGCATCCCCGAACGGCGCCACGCCCTTGCAGAACCACCAGGGCACGCCGTTCATCGCCGGCAGCACGAGCGTTTGCGGTCCCAGCAAAGGCACCACCGACGATGCAACCTGCGCGAGCGCCGGCCCCTTCACCGCGATCACGACAAGGTCCTGCTCGCCGAGTTTCGCGGCATCTTCCAACGGGTGCGCCGCCGCCACGGGTGCCGTAGCCAGCGTTTCGCCCTGCTTCACGCGCCAGCCACGCTCGCGCAGCGCCGCCAGCGTGGCCCCGCGCGCAAGCGCATTTACCTGCGCCTCACCCGTCGCGGCCAGCTTCTGCCCGATCAGGCCACCGATGGCGCCCGCGCCAATGATCGTCACCTTCATCCATTCACTCCGGTTGATGTGCCGCGAGACGATAGTTCTCCTTGAACCGCTCCGGCACACGTTCGTCGAAACCCAGCGCCACGCGGCGCACTTCAGGACTGTCGCCCGGCGGATGCCCCACACCGAGCGCCGCCGCGCGCGGCGCATCGATCTGCACCACGCGCCCGGCAAGGCGTCCCAACCCCGTAATCTCGCATTCCACCAGATCGCCCGCATCCACCGAGCGCGAATGGCAGGGCGTGCCCATCAGAATCACGTCACCCGGCACCAGCGTAATGTGACGCGCTATGTCCGCGATCACGTAGTGCGGGCCCCAGATCGTCTCGTCGCCGATATGGGCTTCCTGTACGACACGTCCGTTGCGATAGGTGCGCAGCGTCTGCTCGAACAGGTTCACGCCCCGCACGATACCCGGGCCGATGGGCAGTAGCGTGTCCGCGCCCTTCACACGCAGCATCGATCCCTGATCGGTGTCGCGAAAATCCTGCAACCCCATGTCCAATGCCGGGCAGAAGCCCTCGATGTAGTCCCACGCCTCGTCGGGCAGCACATTACGGCACGTGCGTCCGATTACCACCGCGTATTCGCTCTCGTAGTTCAGATACCGGCAATCCGCCGGCTTCAGAATCTGTCCGCCATGACCGTTGAGCGAGGTCGGCGGCTTGGTGAAGTAGGTAGGCGTGTCGGTCGGCCTGGGCTTGTTGCGCGTTTCCATGCTACGCGAGCGATAGGAGATGTGCACCGCGATGATCTTCGACGGATCGACGGGCGGGAGATGCGTCACCGTTTGCGGGTCGACGAAGCGGCCGTCGTCGAGCTTGAGCATGCCCTGACGATCGCCGGCTTCGACGATCGTCCCCCAGAACGCGCTGCCCCCAAGCAGAATGCGACGGCGCTCGACACGCGGCCCGCGCATGACCCCGGGCAGTTCACGCATTGGAAATTCGAAGTCCATGGTCGCGCCTCGTCAAAGGGTATCGAACCAGATGTGCACGTTGCCCGTGCCGCGCGCATTCTCGTAGTCGGAGAGCACCACGCCCGCGCTGCGGCATGCGGCGCCGCCCAATGCGCCGACCATCTGCAAATAGTGCGCGCCGTGCGCCTCCCACGGGCGCTTGCGGTAATCCGTATCCCAGTCGGCCAGAATGCGGTCGTGGCGACCCTCGCGCAACGCGTGGATGGCGCGCTTGTCGCTCTCGACATTCTCCGGGCGAGACACGTTGCTCTCGTGGAAAATGCGAGGGTGATTCGGCTTCCAGTCGATACCGTTGAACTTGTGGCTCAACGCGCCGGACGCCAGCATCACCACGCGCAGATCGCTGCGTCGAATCGCCTCGCCGATGACTTCGCCGGATTGCAGAAAGTGATGCGTCTCGCAGTTCTGGCACGAGCTGACCGTCACGATGGGCCACGCGTCGAGTCGCATTTGCTTGATGACGTTGATCGTGGGGTAATGACGCGGCAGATCCGGATGCTGTACCGCACGCGCTCGCACCCCGCGCTCGCGCGCCACACCGTCGACCGCCAGCGCCAGTTCGGGATGGCCGCGATAGTCGTACGGCACGCCGTGCAGATACCACGGCATCTCGTCCGAAACGTACATGCCCGCATAACGCGCGCCCGCATCGATCAGGTGATAGCCGGTCGTGAACCAGTGCGAATCGAAAATCACGATCGCATCGGGGCGCACCGCCGCAATGCGCTCGCGCACGCGCGCATAGCCAGGTATCAAATCCGAATCCGCGCCCGCGCCCTGCAGAACGCGGAACTCCTCACACTGCATCAGGCCGGGGTGGTGCGACACCAACGCCGCGCCGACAATCTGTCCCATAGTGCTCTCCTCTTGTCCTTGTCTTGTGGTGTGGCATCGGCGTCAGCGGTGGCTGAAGCTCGCTTTGAACGGCTGTTTCGGAACGACGATATCCTTCACGTCGCAAAAGAACTCGAAGCTCCAGTCGCCGCCTTCGCGCCCGACGCCCGAGCGCTTGATGCCGCCGAAGGGCGCGGCGAGGTCGCGAATGCCGAAGCTGTTGATCCAGATGAAGCCGGTGCGCACGCGCTCGGCGATCGCGATGGCGTGCGCCTCGTTGCCGTAGCAAACGCCGCCGAGCCCGTAGTCGGTGCCGTTCGCCAGCTCGACGACTTCGTCGTCGTTGGTGAAGGTCTGCAACGTGAGCACCGGGCCGAAGACTTCCTGCTGCACGATTTCGTCGTGCTGATGCAGACCGGTGAGCAGCGTGGGCGCGAAATATTGCGCGCCGAACGCGTGACGCGCGCCGCCCCACAACACGCGCGCTCCGCCGGCCACGGCGCGCTCGACGAAGCCCTGCACGCGTTCGAGCTGGCGCATGTGGATGATCGGGCCGACCTCCGTCGCGCCGTCGCGCGGGTCGCCAACGACGAGGCGCGAGACCACCTCACGCAACTTCTGCGTGAACGCCGGGGCGACATCCGCATGAACGAGCAGTCGCGTGCCCGCCAGGCACACCTGTCCGGCATTGCGATACATCAGCGCAGCGGTTGCGGCGGCCGCGTCGAGATCGGCATCCGCCAGCACGATGAACGCCGACTTGCCGCCCAGTTCCAGGCTGCACGGCACGAGGTTCGCGGCGGCAGTCTTCGCGATCCATTTCGCCGTGCCGACCGAGCCGGTAAAGGAGATGCGCGCGAGCCGCGCGTCACTCACCAGCGCCGCGCCGGTCGCCGCCCCCGCGCCCTGCAACAAGTTGAAGACGCCCGGCGGCAGTCCCGCTTCGTGCGCGCAATCGGCAAGTAGCGACGACGTGAGCGGCGCCCATTCGGGGGCCTTGAGCACGACGGTGTTGCCCGCCGCCAGCGCCGGACCGATCTTCCATGTCGCGAGCATCAGCGGCGAGTTCCAGGGCGTAATCACTGCGACTACCCCGGCCGGGTCGTGGCGCACCCGGTGCCAGGCCTGCGGTGTCTCGATCACGCGGTCCTGCAACGTCAGCGCATGCTCGGCAAACCATGTCATGTTCTGCATGGCGCGCGGCACCACCCCGTGCGCCATGCGCGAGCGCAGCACGCCGGCGTCCACACTCTCGAGCGTGGCGAATGCGTCGGCGCGGCGTCCGATGGCGTCGGCGAATCGCTGGAGATACGGCTGGCGTTGCGCCGCACTCAGCGCCGCCCACGCGGCAAATGCCCGCGACGCCGATGTGACCGCTCCATCGACGTGCGCCTGACTGCCGCTGGCAATGTCGCCCAGTGGAGTCTGATCGATGGGCGAGATGCATTCGAACGTCTCGTCCGATGCCACGCGGCGGCCATCGATGTAGTGATCCGGCGACACCGATACGCCGGCAACCTCAATACGGGTAGCACTCATGCCATGTCTCTTTGGGGGATAGTTTCGAAAGAAAACGTTCAGCCTTCGGCGCTCAACCCTTGCTGCCGTTGCCGTCATTCGCGATGGCGAATCTTGCCGCGAGCGCCCGGCTCGCATTGGCGAGCAACGTCGTGTCGATGCCCACGGCAACGAACGTCACGCCCAGTTCGAGGTAATGGCGTGCGAGCGTCTCGTCGACGCACAGTATTCCCGCCGCCTTGCCCGCGCGGCGAATGCGCGCGATGCCGTTCTCGATGGCCTTGCGCACCTCCGGGTGCGTCGCCTGACCGAGATACCCCATCGACGCCGCCAGGTCGGCCGGACCGATGAACACCCCGTGCACGCCGTCGACGGCGGCAATGTCGTCGACCTGCGCCAGCGCGTCGGCCGTCTCCACCTGCACGAGCAGACACGTCGTGTCGTTCGCTGCGTGCAGATAGTCCTCATATCGATTCCATCGCGACGAGCGCGCCAGACCGCTGCCGACACCGCGCGTGCCCTGCGGCGGATAACGCGTGGCACTCGCGAGTGCGCGCGCCATGCCGGCCGACTCCACCATCGGCACGAGCAACGTCGTCGCCCCGATTTCGAGGACCTGCTTGATGAGCGCGGCGTCGCCGTGCGGCAGCCGCACGACCGGATGCGCGGGATACGGCGCCATCGCCTGCAAGGTGGCAAGCATCGTTCGCAGATCGTTGGGCGCGTGCTCGCCGTCGATCACCAGCCAGTCGAAGCCGCCGCCGGCACACAATTCTGCGGCGTAGGGCGTAGCGAGCCCCATCCACAGGCCGATCTGGCGTTCGCCGCGTGCGAGCGCCTGCTTGAAGGCATTCGGGGGAGTTTTCATGACGTCGGCTCCTTGTGCATCGACACGTCAGACAAAGCGCACGCCAATCGCGCCGAGCGGACCGTAGTCCGCGTGAAAGACATCGCCCGCCGCACATGCCACCGGTCGCGTGAAGGACCCGGCCAGCACGATTTCGCCCGCCTGCAGCCCTTCGTCGAAGGCGCCGAGCTTGTTGGCGAGCCACGCGATGCCGTTGCCCGGGTGGTTCAGCACGGCCGCGCTCAGGCCGGACTCCTCGATCACGCCGTTGCGATACAGCAGCGCGCCCGCCCAACGCAAGTCGATGGCCTCCGGCTTGACGGGCCGTCCGCCGAGAATCACGGCGGCGTTCGCCGCGTTGTCGGCAATCGTGTCGAAGACTTTGCGCGGCGCTCCGGTATCGCGATCGAACAGTTCGATGCGGCCATCGATGAGTTCGAGCGCAGGGGTGACCCACGCCGTGGCGTCGAGCACGTCGAACAATGTGACGCCCGGACCCTTGAGCGGCTTGCCGAGAATGAACGCCAACTCCACCTCCAGGCGCGGCACGATGAAGCGCGAGGCTTCGAGCGTCGCGCCGTCGGCGACCAGCATGTCGTCGAGCAGCGTGCCGTGGTCGGGCTCGGTGATCTGCGCGGCAACCTGCATCGCGCGTGAAGTCAACCCGATCTTGTGGCCGATCACGCGCCGGCCCTCGGCAAACTTCAGCGCGAGCCACGCCTGCGAAATCGCGTAGCTGTCGGCAATCGTCATCCCGGGATAGCGGCGCGAGAATTGCGTCACCGGCTCACGAGCGCGTTCGGCTTCGTGCAATTCGCGGGCAAGGGCCTGATGGGTCGAGGCGTCGAGCGTCGGCATTGCGGGTCTCCGGTGTCGTTCGGTTTCGTTTCGGGAAGCCCTTATTCTTGCGGCCGCCCGCGCCATCGACAATCAATCGATTCTGGCCGATTGATAAGCAAAACTGGATAATCCGCCGCCGCAAATCGATGCCTTGGCCGATAGCGCAGCCGATGCCGGACATGCGCCGCAACGCCGCCCGCGCGCGTCGAATGTCGTACGGCCGCCACACACTCAACCGCGCGTTGAAACGAACCATGGCCTGCGTTTCGTTCGGCATTTGTTCGCTTCATTCCGCCATCACACGCCTTCGTGGCGCAATGTCGCAATTCGTGCCAGCCATCGCGGGCGCTGCCCGCCACGGCGGACCGGCATCGCCTAATACCGACCGGGAATCGCCCCACGCTCATTAAAAATGAGAGTGATTTGCATTTATAATTCGCGACGCTTTATTACAGCGCATTACCGATAACGATCCGCCCGGCCGTTGCCTCGCATTGCCCGCATTTGCACCGCATCGGCCTCGCTCGCACACTCTCGCAGTCACGAAGGTCAGCCAAGATGAAGATGTCCGTCAGTCGCCGCACGCCCGCGGCATCCGGTGCCGCACGCATGCCAGGTTTCCATCGCTTCGCCTCCTACGCTTCCTACGCCTCCCACACCCGCCTGCCGCATGTCGCCGCCCATGCGAGCGCCTGCGCGGCTGCGCTGCTCATGGCAACGCTCGGCACGGCGTACGCGCAGGCAAGTCCGGCCGCAGAAGCGAAGGCCGAAGTCGAACTCGGCGCGGTGAACGTCTCCGGCGACTGGCTGGGTACCGGTCTGGACAACAGCGCGAAAACGTTTCCCGGCGCACGCACGGTCGTGAAGAAGGCGCAGATCGAAGAATCGGGTGCAAGCAGCATCGGCGACGTCATGCGACGCATCCCCGGGGTGCAGGCCACCGACAACTCCGGCACCGCCGGCAGCGCCATCTCGCTGAACATCGGCGTGCGCGGCCTCACCGGCCGTTACACCCCGCGCTCGACCGTGCTGCTCGACGGCATTCCGATGGCGGTCGCCCCTTACGGCCAGCCGCAACTCTCGTTCGCACCGGTCAGCCTGTTCAACATCGAGAGCATCGATGTGGTGCGCAGCGGCGGTGCCGTTCGCTACGGCCCGCAAAACGTCGGCGGCGTGATCAACTTCAAGACGCGTGCGATCCCCAGTACCTCGGGCCTGAGCGCCGACGCGACGGTTCGCGAGAACATCTACACCGCCGGCGGCGGCGCGAACACCCAGTACGGCGCGTTTCTCGGCACGCAGATGGACAACGGTCTCGGTCTCGCGTTGTTGTACTCGGGCATGGTGGGCCGCGACTGGCGCAAGGGCAGCGACGAGCGGGTCAACGACGTGGCGCTGAAGTGGCGCTACGACATCTCGCCGAGCCAGCAGGTGTACGGCAAGATCTCGTACTACGACGTGAAGTCGAAGACGCCCGGCGGTCTGAGCGTCGCGCAATACAACGCCGATCCGTTTCAGAATACGCGTCCGGACGACTATTGGAGCGGCAACCGCACCGGCCTCGACTTCGGTTATCTGAATACGATCTCCGAGACACAGGAGTTCGAGATCCGCACGTTCTACAACCAGAGCTATCGTCAGAGCACGCTCGTCAATGCGACCGGCCTCTCCACGACGCACCAGCCGCGCAACTATGAGACGTTCGGTATCGAGCCGCGCTTCACACAGCGGCTTTTCTTCGGTCCGAGCGCACACGACGTGACCGTGGGTTATCGCTACGTCCACGAACGCGGCGACGACAACCAGTGGACCACCACGCTCGCGACCGGCAGAAACTCTGCGACGCAGACCTTCAACAACTACACCAGCGCGAATGCGTTCTATATCGACGACCGCATGGCGTGGGGGAACTGGCGCCTGACGCCGGGCCTGCGCTACGAGTTCATCAACTCGCAGCGCGTGGACAATGCCACCGGCAACACCTTCCGCTCTGACAACAACAAGGCGTTGCCGTCGGTGAACCTGTCGTATCTGGTGAACAGCGCGTGGACGATCTTCGCGGACTACAGCACGTCGTTCGGACCGGTGCAGAACACGCAGTTGAATTCGATGTCGGCGGCCAACCCGCTTGAGCCGGAACTGGCCCGCACGTATGAAATCGGCACGCGCTGGACGGACAATCGCTGGAAGGCCGAACTGACGGCGTTCAAGATGAAGTTCGACAACCAGATTCTGCAAATTCCGGGGTCGAACCCGCCTGTCTTCCAGAACATCGGCGCGACGAACCACGATGGTGTCGAAGCCGCCGTCGATTACACGTTCGACCGCGACAGCGTGTTGCGCGGACTGAACGTCTACGCGAACTTCACGTTCACGCGCGCCATCCAGAAGTCGGGATCGACGGCCGGTCTGGACGTGCCGTTCTATTCGCGCTTCACCGACACGCTCGGGGCGCGCTACGCGATCGGTCGGTGGACGTTCAACGTCTCGACGACGCACCAAAGCTCACAATACGCCGACCTCGCAAACACGGAAGCCGAATCGGCAGACGGCAGCAACGGCAAGGTGCCGGGCTTCCGCGTGTGGAACCTGCAAGCGAACTACAAGCTTCCGTTCTACAAGAACGCCGACGTTACCGTGGGCCTGAACAACGTCTTCGACAAGCGCTTCTATACGCGTAACGTCGACGGCAATGCCGGGCGCATGGTCGGCGCGCCGCGCATGGTCTACGTCCAGGGGCATTTCGGCTTCTGATCGACGGCTCGCCGTGTAACGAGCCCCGCGCCCGGTCATTCGGGGCGGGGCTTTTTCCTGCCCGGACGTCATGCGCAAACCCATGCCGTCCGATCTACTTCCTGCGTGCACCGGACGACTTCTTGCGCTGCGCCCAGGGCGTGCGCTTCGGCTTTTGAATGCCCGACGGTTTCGTCGCGATCTTGACACGCTTCGCACGGCCGGCCGAACCGCCGCCCAACCTGGCCAGCGCCGCCACCTTCGCCGCACGTGGCGGCAACGGCACGACAGGGTCCGCAGGCGCCACGAACCGGCGCGTGCGACGGTTGACGGTGCGCGTGCGAGGCGCGACGGCCGGCGCCTGCTGCGGTTGCGGCGTCTGCACGAGCATGTTGTGATCGTCGGACGCGGGCATGACCTCCATCCGGTCCTGCCCGTCGGCATCGTCCTGCGCGACCGGCTCGATCGCCATCGCGCTCGAATCGTCCGGCGTTGTCGAAACGGAAGGGGTGCTGTCGTTGTGCTGCGGGTCGAGACCGGCGCTCAGGCGCTGCGCGATCTCGATCTCCAGCTGGCGCTTGAGCGGCACCGCGGCGGCATACGCTTGCGGATTCACCGTGCCGGGCCGAACGGCGCCGTACGTTTGCACGAACGCATTCATGCTCTGCACCAGCGCCTGCGAAAGCCATGCCTCGCGGTGCGGAATGTAGGCGAGCAACTCCTCCACGAGCCACATATCCTCCGGCTCGATAACGCCCCCGGTCGACAGCCGCGCCTCCTGCGCACGAGCGTCGGCCAGACGCTCGCTCATCCCGCCGCCGGCGAGTCGGCTCACGAAGCGCTCGACGTCCGGCGTGTCGTTGACCGGCATCGCGGCAAGCGACATGTCCCGGTTCGCCAACGGCGGGGGCAGCGCCGAAGGCTGCGCGGCGAAGCGGGCTTTCCAGTCTTGCGCCAGCGTCGTCTGGTCGGCGTCCTGGTCGAACACGCGCAGAGGCTGCCGCGGTTGATCCGCGTGGATGCCGAAACCCGCGCGGCGCAAGATCAGATAGGCGTAGGCCCGGCTGATCCGCCCGTTACCGTCGTGCAACGGATGCAACACGCTGAGCCGTTGCTGGATCTCGGCGGCGAGCGCGGCGACACGTGCTTCGCTGTCGCGCGACGGCGTTCGCACGATCTGCGCGAACTGCGCCGCCCCCTCTTTCAGAAGAGAGACGAGCTTCGGCCGCTTGTTTTCCTTCCGATAAGCCACGTGGTATTTGTCGCCCTTTTTGGTGAGCGTCATTCCGTTTTGCTGAAGCGCCGTGCGCGCGTCGGGGCCAAGTGTCACCAGCTCGCCCCACGCCGAGGGGGCGTCCGCGTTTGTGATGAAATCGATGTCCCGAGGCGTCACGCCGGTGAGCCGGGCGGCGATGGTCAAGAATCCGTCGATAGACCAGATGTCGGTGCCATCGTCGGTAATCACCTCGTGCCAGACTTCGGCCGTTCGCTTGCCGTACGGGTAGGCAAAGCTCGCGTCGCGCTGGCCCTCGACCGTGCCACCCACGCTGTTCGAAATGAACCAGGCCTGCGTGCGCTGATCGAGCCCGTTGTCCGGCAAGCCGGTCAGCCATCGGTCCTTCGGATTGAGCAACGCCTCCTGACTGTGCTTCACGGCGCTCGCGTGCGACGACGATTCGCCCTGCTCCAGCAGCGTCACAAGACGCGTAACTCCCGCGCCGAAATTCCCCGCCTCGATCGACAGCACCTTGAATGTCGCCCGCGCGCGAAACACGACCTCGCGCTGACCATGCCCCACGTCCGGAGCGAGCGGGCTGATGGGAATACCGTTGAATCCCTTGGCATAGATCCTGTAGCGGTCCATGGCGGCACTTGCGCCGGACATGGCGCCCTTGGAAAACGTGACGGTGCCGCCCGCCGATTCGCTGGCGCTTAACGGCGCGCCCTGACTGAAGACCTCACCGACCTTGAGCGAATCGTTTCGCGCGTAGGCGGCGTAGAGCGTGCCTTCGATGGGAGCGATCTGCGCGAGCGTGGTATCGAGCAGCGAGACATTGGCCCCCGGGGTTCCCCGTTTGCGCGACGGCACGCTCTTGCCCACCGTGTCCTGATCCATGCCCACGTTATCGCGCTGCACGCCCGTCGCCGGCGATGCCCATTTCGTCAGGATGTCGCGCTCGTTGCGCAGGTCGTCGCCGCTCAGCGACTTGCGCAACTGGTCGGTACGTTGGCGCAGAAAGGGGCGGTCTTCGGCCAGGTCGTCGCGCGATGCCCAGTCGATGGCGGAGACATCGCTGAATTTGGTCGGTCTGTACGCGTCGACTCTGGGTGACTTTCCACGACGTACGTCCACGATCGTTTGCAGGTAGCGCCCGTTGTCGCGCAGCCCCGCGATCCGGCCTACGCTGCGCCCGTCGCCCCGGCGCGCCGCCAGATGGCTGTACAGCGCGATCACGTAGTCGTCCTGATCCTGGGCGCCCGACCTTACCAACCCCTGGAGGACACGCATCAGTGCGTCGAGATCGTCTCGATGCCTGACCAGCGCTGCTCGCTGCGTGTCGGTCAGGTTGTCCCACGTCGTGGGGTCGATGGTTGCGGGCCGACCGGCGATGTCGAGCGCGTCGTCCGGGTTCCACGGCGTCTGGGCCTCGCCCGGCTCCTCCCGCGCAAAGGGAAATATCGTCCGGTAGTGCGCGGCAATCGCGGCGCTGTGCCGGTCGACGTCATAGCGCGAGACCATCGGAATCTCGCGGGCCGCGCTATCGAGAAGAGCGGCGTCGTTCTCGGGATAGGTGCCGAGCGTGCCGGCCTGACGATCGTCGGGCGGTGCATACGGGGCGAGTTGCGCCCACGCGAGGGCGATGTTGTTCGAGAGCCGGATCCTGTCGGCGGACCGCTCGGCCGCCAGCCATGTCAGACGTACATGGGCGAAACTCTTGCCGCTCGCCTGCCTGAGTTTCGTCAGGTAGGCGTCCTTGGTGTACTGCTTGTCGACGTCGCTGGAGAAATCCACCACGCGCTGGATCGGCGCGGACGCGGGTGGCGGGGCGGGGCGCCGGAGTTGCGGGGCCGGCGGCGCGACAATGATCCTGCGCTGTTGTGCGACAGCCTGCGTTCGGGCACTGGTGTCGATGGCGGCACGCATTTGCGCGTGCATGCGGCTGGCGGGGCGCTGGTCGTCGAGCGCTCCGATCCCGGCGGACGTCCGCTCGGATGCCGGCGCCAGCTCCGACCGGTTAGGCTCTTGCGGTCTTCGCGTCGTCTCTGCCTCGCTCATCGCTGCCCCGTGTCATGCGTCTGCGGCTTCCCGGCATTCCGCAGGGCTACCGCCACCCGTCCGGTTTGCCTCTTTCAGGTCTCACGCCTCGTTCGGCGCGTCCCGGCCACCGCGGCATCGCTTCATTGTTTGGTGCGCCCATAATCGTCCTGAAATCGCACGATGTCGTCTTCGCCCAGATACGCGCCGGACTGCACTTCGATCAGTTCGAGCGGCACCTTGCCAGGATTTTCCAGACGGTGCGTTGTGCCCAGCGGAATATACGTCGACTGGTTTTCGGTAAGCAGGATCGTATGGTCGCCGTTCACCACGCGCGCCGTGCCCTTCACCACGATCCAGTGCTCCGAGCGGTGAAAGTGCATCTGCAAGCTCAGCGAAGCGCCCGGTTTCACGACGATTTTCTTCACCTGAAAACGATCGCCGACACAAATGCCCTCGTAGTCGCCCCACGGCCGGAATACGCGCTGATGGAACACCGACTCCGAGCGGCCTTCGGCGATGAGCGTCTCGACCACGCCTTTGACGTCCTGCACACGATCCTTGGACGTGACCAGCACCACATCCGGCGTTTCCACGATCACGAGATTCTCGACGCCGATAGCCGCCACCATCCGGCCTTCACTGCGCACATAGCTGTGCTTCACACCATGCGCCACGACGTCGCCGATCAGACTGTTGCCATTCTCGTCACGCTCGGCAATCTCGGCCACCGCCGACCACGAACCGATGTCGTTCCACCCAAGACCGTCGGCATCCACCACGGCCGCGCGGTGTGCCTTTTCCATGACGGCATAGTCGATGGAATCGGACGGGCACGCTTGCAGACTCGCCTCGTCCAGACGGAAGAAGTCGATATCGACGGCGCCCCGGTCGACGGCGGCTTTCACCTGCCGCAGCATCTCCGGGGCGAGACGTTCGAGCTCGTCCAGATACGCCGCCGCCCTGAACATGAACATGCCGCTGTTCCAGTAGCAGTTGCCAGCGGCAATCAGTTCGGCCGCCTTCGCGGCGTCCGGCTTTTCGATGAACTGTTCGATGTGAAATCCGTTTGCGCATGCGGGCGTAGCGCTGCCGCGGCGAATGTAGCCGTAGCCGGTGTGCGGCGATGTCGGGGGAATGCCGAAGGTGACGAGATAGCCGTCGTGCGCCAGTGTGCTGGCGGCACGCACCGCTTCGCGGAATTTCGCCTCGTGCGCGATCGCGTGATCCGAGGGCAGTACGAGCAGCGTGGCGTCGGCATCCTGACGCTGCGCAATCCATGCGGCCGCAGCCACGGCCGGCGCCGTATTGCGTGCGACGGGTTCGAGCACGATGGCGCTGGGCGTCGTGTCGATGGCGCGCAACTGCTCGGCCACAAGAAAACGTTGTTCGTTGTTGGAGACGATCAGCGGCGCGAGCGCGCCGTCGAGCGCGCCAATGCGCCGGATCGTCTGCTGGAGCAATGTGTCGGACCCGGCGAGCGCGAGATACTGCTTGGGATAGCTCGCCCGCGACAGGGGCCATAAACGGGTACCGCTACCGCCGCACAGAATGACAGGAGTTATCGCCATATACGGATCGTGGAAGGTTACGCCACATTGCTTGAAGGAAGCAAAAATTATATCGTCATTTCAAAGACTTAAAACGACATTGCCATGACGCGCGGATCTGTTTTTCCGGCGCGTAAAAGAAAAACGGCACCCTGCAAAGGGTGCCGTCTCCTTGACGCTTCGTATCGGGTCGACGATGTCGGCTTTCGCCAGCGCCGCCGTCCCGACTGCCGTACCGCTTCGTACCGCTTACTCTGCGGTCGGTTCTTCCACCGAAGTGGGGATCGGGGCAAACGCCTCTTCCAGAGCGATCTGGTCGTGACGCTCGCGATCCGACGTTTCGCGGGCCTTGCGAGCCTTGTGATACGCCAGACCCGTACCTGCCGGGATCAGACGGCCAACGATGACGTTTTCCTTCAGGCCACGCAGGTCGTCCTTCTTGCCCATGATCGCGGCTTCGGTCAGCACGCGCGTCGTTTCCTGGAACGATGCGGCGGAGATGAACGAATCCGTCGACAGCGACGCCTTCGTAATACCCAGCAACACGTTCTCGTACTGCGCCGGACGCTTGTCCGCGGCGATCATGGCATCGTTCTCGTCGAGCATTTCCGAGCGTTCGACCTGTTCGCCGGTGATGAAGCGCGTATCGCCCGAATCGACGATCTGCACACGACGCAGCATCTGGCGAACGATCACCTCGATGTGCTTGTCGTTGATCTTCACACCCTGCAAACGGTACACGTCCTGCACTTCGTCGACGATGTAACGCGCCAGTGCTTCGATACCTTGCAGACGCAGGATGTCGTGCGGGTCGGCCGGGCCGTCCACGATCATTTCACCCTTGTTCACCACCTGACCGTCGTGCACCAGCACCTGCTTTTCCTTCGGAATCAGGAACTCGTGCTGGTTGCCGTCCAGATCGGTAATGACCAGACGCTGCTTGCCCTTCGTGTCCTTACCGAACGACGTGGTACCCGTGACTTCGGCCAGAATGCCGGCGTCCTTCGGTGCACGCGCTTCGAACAGTTCGGCCACACGCGGCAGACCCCCGGTAATGTCGCGGGTCTTCTGCGCTTCGGTCGGGATACGTGCGAGCACTTCGCCCACCGGCACCGGCTGGCCGTCCTTGATCGTAATCAGGGCGCCCACCTGGAAGCCGATCGTCACCGGGTGGTCGGTACCCGGGATCTTCACTTCCACACCGTTTTCGTCGAGCAGCTTGACCTGCGGACGCACGTTCTTCGACGCCGGACCGCGACGCTTCGGATCGATCACGACCAGCGTGGACAGACCCGTCACATCGTCGATCTGCTTGGCGACCGTGACACCTTCCTCGACGTTCTCGAACTTGGCGAAACCGCCGTGTTCGGTAATGATCGGGCGCGTCAGCGGATCCCACGTACCCAGTTGGGCACCGGCCTTGACCTGTGCGCCGTCCAGTTGCAGCAGCGTGGCGCCGTACGGCACCTTGTGACGCTCGCGCTCGCGACCGTGATCGTCGGTGATCAGGATTTCACCCGAACGCGAGATCGCGATCTGCTCGCCCTTGCCGTTCGTCACGTAACGCATGGTCGCCGTGAAGCGAACCGTACCGTTCGACTTGGCTTCGATCGACGAGGCCACTGCCGCGCGCGATGCCGCACCACCGATGTGGAACGTACGCATCGTCAGCTGCGTGCCCGGCTCACCGATCGACTGCGCCGCGATCACGCCGACGGCTTCGCCGACGTTCACGCGCGAACCGCGGCCCAGATCGCGGCCGTAGCAGGCAGCGCACAGACCATAGCGCGTATCGCAGGTCAGCGGCGTGCGCACGCGCACTTCGTCGATACCCAGCGACTCGATCATTTCGACGACGTCTTCGTCCAGCAGCGTGCCGGCCTCGTACACCGTTTCTTGGGTCTCCGGATTCACGACGTCGGCCACGGCCACACGGCCCAGGATACGGTCACGCAGGGCTTCGACCACTTCACCGCCCTCGACCAGCGCCTTCATCGCCACGCCGTTGCTCGTGCCGCAATCGTCTTCGACCACGACCAGATCCTGCGTCACGTCGACCAGACGACGCGTCAGGTAACCCGAGTTTGCCGTCTTCAGCGCCGTATCGGCCAGACCCTTACGGGCGCCGTGCGTCGAGATGAAGTACTGCAACACGTTCAGGCCTTCGCGGAAGTTCGCGGTAATCGGCGTCTCGATAATCGAGCCGTCCGGCTTGGCCATCAGGCCACGCATACCGGCGAGCTGGCGAATCTGGGCGCTCGAACCGCGAGCACCGGAGTCGGCCATCATGTAAATCGAGTTGAACGACTCCTGATCCACGGCGTTGCCGTCGCGGTCGATCGTCTTCTCCTTCGAGAGCTGCTCCATCATCGCCTTACCCACGGCGTCACCGGTAGCACCCCAAATGTCCACGACGTTGTTGTAACGCTCTTGCGCCGTGACCAGACCCGACATGTACTGACGGTCGTATTCCTTGACCTTCTTCGACGCTTCGCCGATAAGCTCTTCCTTCTTCGTCGGCACGAGCATGTCGTCCACGCAGATCGAGATACCGGCACGCGTTGCCAGGCGGAAGCCCGACTGCATCAGCTTGTCGACGAAGATCACCGTCTCGCGCAGACCGCAGCGGCGGAACGCCGTGTTGATCAGCTTCGAGATTTCCTTCTTCTTGAGCGACTTGTTCAGCACCGAGAACGGCAGGCCCGGGGGCAGAATTTCCGACAGGATCGCGCGGCCGACGGTCGTCGGGTACAGCGTGACCTTCGGCGTCTTCTCGCCCGTTTCCGGATCGACCGTGTACTCCGTGATACGCACGTTCACACGCGAAGCCAGTTCGACTTCCTTGTTGTCGTACGCGCGCAGCACTTCCGAGACGTCGGTAAACGACAGGCCTTCGCCGTGGCCGTTGATCTTGTCGCGGGTCGCATAGTACAGACCGAGCACGATATCCTGCGACGGCACGATCGACGGATCGCCGTTAGCCGGGAACAACACGTTGTTCGAGGCCAGCATCAGGGTACGCGCTTCCATCTGCGCTTCGAGCGACAGCGGCACGTGAACAGCCATCTGGTCACCGTCGAAGTCGGCGTTGAACGCCGCGCAAACCAGCGGGTGAAGCTGAATTGCCTTGCCTTCGATGAGCACCGGCTCGAACGCCTGAATGCCCAGGCGGTGCAGCGTCGGTGCGCGGTTCAGCATGATCGGATGCTCGCGGATCACCTCTTCGAGGATGTCCCACACCACCGCCGTCTGGTTCTCGACTTCCTTCTTCGCGGCCTTGATGGTCGTGGCCACGCCCATCACTTCCAGCTTGTGGAAGATGAACGGCTTGAAGAGTTCGAGTGCCATGAGCTTCGGCAGACCGCACTGATGCAGCTTGAGCGTCGGGCCCACGGTAATGACCGAACGGCCCGAGTAGTCGACGCGCTTGCCCAGCAGGTTCTGACGGAAACGACCGCTCTTACCCTTGATCATGTCGGCCAGCGACTTGAGCGGGCGCTTGTTCGCACCGGTCATCGCCTTGCCGCGACGGCCGTTGTCGAGCAGCGAGTCCACGGACTCTTGCAGCATGCGCTTTTCGTTGCGCACGATGATGTCCGGCGCCTTGAGTTCGAGCAGACGCTTCAGACGGTTGTTACGGTTGATGACGCGACGATACAGATCGTTCAGGTCCGAGGTCGCGAAGCGGCCACCGTCGAGCGGCACCAGCGGGCGCAGTTCGGGCGGGAGCACCGGCAGCACTTCGAGCACCATCCATTCGGGCTTGATACCCGAGCGCTGGAATGCCTCGAGCACCTTCAGGCGCTTGGCGTACTTCTTGATCTTGGCTTCCGAGCCCGTGGCTTGCAGCTCGGCGCGCAGATGCTCGACCTGCTGGTCGATGTCGATCGAGCGCAGCAGCTCGCGCACGCCTTCCGCGCCCATCTCGGCACGGAACTCGTCGCCGTATTCCTCGACCTTGTTGTAGTAATCCTCCTCGGTCATGATCTGGCAACGCTTGAGCGGCGTCATGCCCGGTTCGAGAACCACGTAGGCTTCGAAGTACAGCACGCGTTCGATATCGCGCAGCGTCATGTCGAGCACCATGCCCAGACGCGACGGGAGCGACTTCAGGAACCAGATGTGCGCGACCGGCGAAGCCAGTTCGATGTGGCCCATGCGCTCACGGCGCACCTTGGCCAGCGTCACTTCAACGCCGCACTTCTCGCAGATCACGCCACGGTGCTTCAGGCGCTTGTACTTGCCGCAAAGGCATTCGTAGTCCTTGATCGGACCGAAGATCTTTGCGCAGAACAAACCGTCGCGTTCGGGCTTGAAGGTCCGGTAGTTGATCGTCTCCGGCTTTTTCACTTCACCGAACGACCACGAGCGGATCTTGTCCGGCGAAGCCAGACCGATCTTGATCGCGTCGAACTGTTCGTCCTGCTGGACTTGCTTGAATAGATCGAGCAAAGCTTTCATTGCTTTCTCCTGTTGCCTGAACGCGATTAACCGCGCTCCAGGTCGATATCGATACCGAGCGAACGGATTTCCTTGACCAGCACGTTGAACGACTCCGGCATGCCGGCATCGATCACGTGATCGCCCTTGACGAGGTTCTCGTACACCTTCGTACGGCCCGTCACGTCGTCCGACTTCACCGTCAGCATTTCCTGCAACACATACGATGCGCCGTAGGCTTCCAGTGCCCACACTTCCATTTCACCGAAGCGCTGACCACCGAACTGAGCCTTGCCGCCCAACGGCTGCTGCGTCACCAGCGAGTACGGACCGGTCGAACGGGCGTGCATCTTGTCGTCGACCAGGTGGTGCAGCTTGAGCATGTGCATGAAGCCGCAGGTCACCGGACGCTCGAAGGCTTCGCCGGTGCGACCGTCGAACAGCGTGACCTGGTTCTTCGACTGGGTCATGCCGAGTTCCTTCGCGATGTGATCCGGGAACGCCAGATCCAGCATGCGACGGATTTCCTCTTCATGCGCACCGTCGAACACCGGCGTCGCGAACGGAACACCGTTCTGCAGGTTGCGGGCGAGCGACATGATTTCGTCGTCCGACAGGCTGTCGATATCTTCTTGCTGACCGCTCTCGTTGTAGATCTTCGTCAGGAACTTGCGAATTTCCTGGACCTTGGTGTGCGCCTGCAGCATTTCGCCGATACGCCAGCCCAGACCCTTCGCCGCCCAGCCGAGGTGCGATTCGAGAATCTGACCCACGTTCATCCGCGACGGCACGCCGAGCGGGTTGAGCACGATGTCTGCCGGACGGCCATCGGCCATGTACGGCATATCCTCGATCGGCACGATCTTCGAGACCACACCCTTGTTACCGTGACGGCCGGCCATCTTGTCGCCAGGTTGCAGACGACGCTTGACCGCCAGGTACACCTTGACCATCTTCAGCACGCCCGGCGGCAGTTCGTCGCCTTGCGTGAGCTTCTTGCGCTTCTCTTCGAAAGCCAGGTCGAACGAGTGACGCTTCTGCTCGATCGATTCCTTGATCTGTTCGAGCTGTTGCGCGCCTTCGTCGTCTGCCAGACGAATGTCGAACCAGTGGTAGCGATCCAGATCGGCCAGATATTCCTTGGTGATCTTGGTGCCCTTGGCGAGCTTCTTCGGACCGCCATTGGCCGTCTTGCCCACCAGGAAGCGCTCCAGACGCTGGAACGCGTCGCCTTCCACGATACGCAGCTGGTCGTTCAGGTCCAGGCGATAGCCCTTCAGTTCATCGTCGATGATCTGCTGGGCGCGCTTGTCGCGCTGAATGCCTTCACGCGTGAACACCTGCACGTCGATAACGGTGCCGCTCATGCCCGACGGCACGCGCAGCGAGGTGTCCTTCACGTCCGAAGCCTTCTCGCCGAAGATCGCGCGCAGCAGCTTTTCTTCCGGCGTGAGCTGGGTTTCGCCCTTCGGCGTGACCTTGCCCACCAGCACGTCGCCGGCTTCGACTTCCGCACCGATGTACACGATGCCCGACTCGTCCAGACGGCTCAGTTGCACTTCCGCCAGGTTCGAGATGTCGCGCGTGATTTCTTCCGGTCCGAGCTTCGTGTCGCGAGCCACGACGTTCAGTTCTTCGATGTGAATCGACGTGTAACGGTCTTCCGCAACGACACGCTCCGAGATCAGGATCGAATCTTCGAAGTTGTAGCCGTTCCACGGCATGAACGCGATCAGCATGTTCTGACCCAGCGCCAGCTCACCCAGGTCGGTCGACGCGCCGTCGGCGATCACGTCGCCGCGCGCCACCTTGTCGCCCACTTCCACGATGGGGCGCTGGTTGATGTTGGTGTTCTGGTTCGAACGCGTGTACTTGATCAGGTTGTAGATGTCCACGCCGACTTCACCGGCAACGGCTTCGTCGTCGTTCACGCGAATCACCACCCGGCCCGCGTCGACGTAATCGACCACACCGCCACGGAACGCCTGCACGGTCGTACCCGAGTCGACTGCCACCGTACGTTCGATACCCGTACCGACGACCGCCTTTTCCGGACGCAGGCAAGGCACGGCCTGGCGCTGCATGTTCGAGCCCATCAATGCGCGGTTCGCGTCATCGTGTTCGAGGAACGGAATCAGCGAGGCAGCGACCGAGACGATCTGCGACGGCGCCACGTCCATGTACTGGATGCGGTCCGGCGTGACCATCAGCGTTTCGCCGGCTTCACGCGACGACACCAGTTCGTCGGTGAGTTCGCCGTTCGCGCCGATCGACGCGTTCGCCTGAGCGATCACGTAGCGGCCTTCTTCAATGGCCGACAGGTAATCGATCTGGTCGGTGACCTTGCCGTCCACCACCTTGCGGTACGGCGTTTCCAGGAAACCGTATTCGTTCAGGCGTGCGTACAGTGCCAGCGAGTTGATCAGGCCGATGTTCGGACCTTCCGGCGTTTCGATCGGGCACACGCGGCCATAGTGGGTCGGGTGCACGTCGCGAACTTCGAAGCCTGCGCGCTCGCGCGTCAGACCGCCCGGGCCCAGTGCGGACACACGACGCTTGTGCGTGATTTCCGACAGCGGGTTGGTCTGGTCCATGAACTGCGACAGCTGCGACGAACCAAAGAACTCGCGAATGGCCGACGAAATCGGCTTGCTGTTGATCAGGTCGTGCGGCATCAGGTTTTCCGACTCGGCCTGACCCAGACGTTCCTTCACAGCGCGCTCGACACGCACCAGACCGGCGCGGAACTGGTTCTCGGCCAGTTCGCCGACGCAACGCACACGACGGTTACCCAGGTGGTCGATGTCGTCGACTTCGCCGCGGCCGTTACGCAGATCCACGAGGATCTTGATGGTCGCGAGAATATCGTCGTCTTCCAGCGTCATCGGTCCGAGCACTTCGTCGCGGCCGACACGGCGGTTGAACTTCATACGACCCACCTTCGACAGGTCGTACGCTTCTTCGCTGTAGAACAGACGGTTGAACAGGGCCTCGACCGCATCTTCGGTCGGCGGCTCGCCCGGGCGCATCATGCGGTAGATCGCGATACGTGCAGCCGTCTGATCGGCGGTTTCGTCGATACGCAGCGTGGCCGAGATGTACGAACCCTGATCCAGATCGTTCGTGTACAGCGTCTGGATATCCGACACCCCCGACTCGCGCAGCTTGACCAGCACGCTTTCGGTGATTTCGTCGTTGGCGTTGGCGATCACTTCGCCCGTGTCGCCATCGATCACGTTCTTCGCGAGCACACGGCCGAGGAGATAGTCTTCCGGCACCGAGATGAACTTGGTGTTGGCGTTCTCCAGGTCGCGGATGTGCTTGGCGTTGACGCGCTTGTCCTTCTGGACGATGACCTTGCCTTCGCGATCCGTGATGTCGAAACGCGCCACTTCACCGCGCAGACGCTCCGGCACGAACTCCATCTGCGCGCCTTCCGGCATCAGCTTGAAGTTGTCGAACACGAAGAAATTCGCGAGGATCTGTTCCGGCGTCAGACCAATGGCCTTGAGCAGGATCGTGACCGGCATCTTGCGACGACGGTCGACACGGAAGTACAGGATGTCCTTCGGATCGAATTCGAAGTCCAGCCACGAGCCGCGGTAGGGAATGATCCGCGCGGAGAACAGCAATTTGCCCGAGCTGTGCGTTTTGCCCTTGTCGTGTTCGAAGAACACGCCCGGCGAACGGTGCAGCTGCGAGACGATGACACGTTCCGTGCCATTGATGACGAAGGAGCCTGTCGAAGTCATGAGCGGAATTTCGCCCATGTACACTTCCTGTTCCTTGACTTCCTTGACTACCGGCTTGTTCGGCGATTCCTTGTCGAGAATCACCAGACGAACCTTGGCGCGCAGGGCCGAGCAGAAGGTCAGGCCGCGCTGTTGACATTCCTTGACATCGAACGCGGGAGTGCCGAGCAAATAGCTGACGAACTCGAGGCGTGCGAACCCGTTGTGAGAAACGATCGGGAAAATGGAGGAGAAGGCTGCTTGCAGACCCTCCGGCTTCCGCTCCGATGCAAGCACGTCGGCTTGCAAGAACGATGTGTACGAGGCGAGCTGGGTAGCCAGCAAAAACGGCACCTTGTGCACGGTCGGACGCTTCGCAAAACTCTTGCGAATGCGTTTCTTCTCGGTGAAGGAATAGTGCATTACGATCTCCGAATCACTACGCTGACGACGACGGCAGGCATCGGCAACGGGTGTTCATCGACTGAGACCAGACGTCCCCCACGGCGGGCTTGCCACGGAGCAACGAGCTTGGTGGTTGGCCGCTACCAACCGCTGGCTGACGGCGACGGATGCCTGTGTTGCCCGTCGCCCGACCAAACTTGCCTTCTGCAGTCGCTTCAGAAGACAAAGAGAAAACCGTCACGGCGCCATGCATGGCATATGCCGTCGCGATTTTTTCTTTGGCCTCTCGGTCGCTACTTCGCTGCGGCGCTGTCGCCGCCCCCGCACGTCCCGCTGGCGGAACACGCGTTTGAAACGTCACGAGCGATACGTTGCCCGTCGAATTCGTTTCAATTTCAAACAGTTGGCGCAGGTTCACGCCGGCTTTCGAATTTGGATTCCCGATTTTGGGATTTGCATCTCCTGAAAGCACAAAAAGGCTGACGACATTTCGTCGCCAGCCTTCCCTACGCGCAGAGCCGAATTACTTGACTTCGACCTTGGCGCCGGCTTCTTCCAGCTTCTTCTTGGCTTCGTCAGCAGCAGCCTTGTCGACGCCTTCCTTGACAGCCTTCGGAGCGCCATCGACCAGATCCTTGGCTTCCTTCAGGCCCAGACCGGTGATTTCGCGCACGGCCTTGATGACGCCGACCTTGTTTGCACCGACTTCTGCCAGGATGACGTTGAATTCGGTTTGCTCTTCAGCAGCAGCAGCACCGCCGCCAGCACCAGCCGGGCCAGCAACTGCCAGGGCAGCAGCCGACACGCCGAACTTCTCTTCGAACGCCTTGACCAGGTCGTTCAGTTCCATAACCGACATCGCGCCTACGGCTTCGATGATTTCGTCTTTCGTGATTGCCATTTGTAAAACTCCTAGATTGTGTTCGGACCGAAGTCAGCGATCGTGTAACCGAACAGAGAATTAAGCAGCTTCCGCTTGCTTCTTCTCTGCCACGGCAGCCAGGACGCGAGCAAAGCCGGAAACCGGCGCTTGCATGACACCCAGCAACTTCGCGAGCAGTTCGTCGCGGCTCGGGATCGAGGCCAGCGCTTGCACGCCTGCCTTGTCCATCACCTTGCCGTCGTACGAGCCGGCCTTCAAGATCAACTTGTCGTTGCCCTTCGAAAAGTCGTTCAGGACTTTCGCAGCGGCTACGGGATCCGTCGAGATACCGTAGATCAGAGGACCGGTCATCTGTTCAGCCAGGTCAGCAAACGGGGTGTTTTCCACCGCGCGGCGTGCCAGCGTGTTCTTCAGAACACGCAGGTAGACGCCTTGCTGACGCGCATTGGCGCGAAGCTTCGTCAGATCGCCAACCGTGATTCCGCGATATTCAGCCACAACGATGGTCGAAGCACCGGCGACTTGCGCCGAAACTTCTGCCACGACGGCTTTCTTATCATCAAGATTAAGTGCCACGGTTAACCTCCAAAATTGACATCACCTCATGGTGATGCCGTTCCACTAACGGCTTACCGACATGTCTGGAGTTTCAACCCCCGCAACGGTTGCCCGTATACGGCGGTGTGACTGCATAACTTGTTCGGGTTCGCCATCTGCGTTGGCTGGCGTATTAAGGGAGTGTCAGTGAATGCCCATTCCCGCCAACGGTCTTTGATAACCGGAAGCGATTTCCGAAGATACCGCTTCCGCCCAAAGTCTTTTGCTACAGGCTGCCGATCTCGAGGATCGCAGCCGTCGCAGGGGACGCCATCACCCTGCGATTGCGATTGTGTCGCTTAGGCCGTCAGGCTGGCCTGGTCCACACGCACGCCAACGCCCATCGTGCTCGACAGGGCGATCTTGCGCAGGTAGACACCCTTGCTCGAAGCCGGCTTCGACTTCGTGAGGGCTTCCAGCAGGGCCGAAAGGTTCTGTTGCAGCGCTGCGGGTTCGAACGAAGCGCGACCGATCGTGGCGTGAATGATACCGGCCTTGTCGACGCGGAATTGCACCTGACCAGCCTTGGCGTTCTTCACTGCCGTGGCCACGTCCGGGGTCACCGTGCCAACCTTCGGGTTCGGCATCAGGCCGCGCGGGCCGAGGATCTGGCCCAGCGTACCGACGATACGCATCGTGTCCGGCGAAGCGATCACGATGTCGAAGTCCATGTTGCCGGCCTTGATCTGCTCGGCCAGGTCTTCCATACCAACGATTTCCGCTCCGGCAGCCTTGGCTTGTTCGGCCTTTTCGCCTTGCGCGAAAACGGCCACGCGAACCGACTTACCGGTACCAGCCGGCAGAACGACCGAACCGCGAACCACCTGGTCCGACTTCTTTGCGTCCACGCCCAGTTGCACGGCGACGTCGATCGACTCGTCGAACTTGGCGCTCGCGCATTCCTTGACCAGGGCCAGAGCGTCGCCGACCGGGTACAGCTTGTTGCGGTCGACCTTGGCGGCCAGTGCTTGTTGACGCTTAGAGATCTTAGCCATTACAGACCCTCCACCGTGATGCCCATCGAACGTGCGCTGCCAGCGATGGTGCGAACCGCGGCGTCCAGATCGGAGGCGGTAAGGTCAGGCATCTTGGTCTTCGCGATTTCTTCCGCTTGTGCGCGGGTGATCTTGCCCACCTTGTCGGTGTGCGGCTTGGCCGAACCCTTTTGCAGGTTGGCAGCCTTCTTGATCAGCACCGTTGCCGGCGGGGTCTTCAGGACGAACGTGAAGCTCTTGTCTGCGAAAGCGGTGATCACCACCGGAATCGGCAGACCCGGTTCGAGGCTCTGCGTTTGCGCGTTGAACGCCTTGCAGAACTCCATGATGTTCAGGCCACGCTGACCCAGGGCCGGGCCCACGGGGGGCGACGGGTTGGCTTTACCTGCAGGAATCTGCAGCTTGATAAAGCCGATGATTTTCTTTGCCATGGTTTACTCCGGAACGAATATGTGGCGCATATTCGGGGTTGAGTCATAGCGCGCTTTCACCGAAAAAACTGGCTACTGACGCTCCTCGGCGACGGATGTCACCAACGCAAAAACGCGCCGGACGTCGCGCCGGCGCATTTTATTCTTAGATCTTTTCGACTTGTCCGAACTCCAGTTCTACTGGAGTTGCCCGACCAAAGATGGTGACGGATACACGGAGGCGGGCTTTTTCGTAGTTCACTTCTTCCACCGAGCCGTTGAAGTCAGTGAAGGGACCATCCTTGACTCGAACCAGCTCACCCACCTCGAACAACGTCTTGGGACGCGGCTTTTCAACCCCATCCTTGATTTGCGACATGATTTTGTCGACTTCAGCCTGACGAATCGGCGTCGGACGGTTACCCGTGCCGCCGATAAAGCCCGTGACTTTTGGCGTGTCCTTCACCAAGTGCCACGATTCGTCCGTCATTTCCATCTCGCACAGCACATAGCCGGGGAAGAAACGACGTTCGGTGACCTTCTTGTGGCCAGCCGTAGTTTCAACGACTTCTTCGGTCGGAACGAGAATCTGACCGAAGTAGTCTTGCATGCCTTCACGCGTAATACGCTCTTGCAGCTGCTTGGCTACGCTCTTTTCCATGCCGGAGTAGGCATGAATGACGTACCAGCGCTTCTTGCTCGGTGCGGCTCCGGTATCAGACATATCACTTCCAGCCAAGAATCAAAGAGAACACTGCCCATTCAATCGTCTTGTCGCTGATCCACAGATACAGCGCCATCACGATGACGAACGCGAAGACAATCGCGGTCGTTTGCGCGGCCTCTTTACGGGTCGGCCAAACGACCTTACCCACTTCCTTGTACGCATCCTTAGCAAAGGCCAGAAAACCCTTACCCGTTTGCGACATCGATGCCACAAATGCTGCGATAACCAGAATAACGACGATGGCGGCAACTCGCACGTACAGCGCCTGTTGCTCCAAAGTGTAGAACGCAACGACGCCGGCAACGACCAGCAGCCCGGCCACGGCCAGCAGCAGCTTGTCGCCAGTCGTACGTACAGTTTCTACAGGAGAATTCGCCATTTCCAGCTTGCAGACAGTTGTTTGGCAGGGGCAGAGGGAATCGAACCCCCAACCTTCGGTTTTGGAGACCGACGCTCTGCCAGTTGAGCTATACCCCTAAAACAGCAGAGGGGCCAGCCGCCAAAAGCTGACCCCGTAAGCGCGGACCGTTAAGGTACCGGCTTAAGCTACGATCGTTGCAACCACGCCGGCGCCGACGGTACGGCCACCTTCGCGGATTGCGAAACGCAGACCTTCGGTCATGGCGATCGGAGCGATCAGCTTGACCGTGATCGAAACGTTGTCGCCCGGCATGACCATTTCCTTACCTTCCGGCAGGGTGATCGAACCCGTCACGTCCGTCGTACGGAAGTAGAACTGCGGACGGTAGTTGTTGAAGAACGGGGTGTGACGACCACCTTCATCCTTCGACAGAATGTAGACCTCGCCAGTGAAGTCGGTGTGCGGCTTGATCGAACCCGGCTTGGCCAGAACCTGACCACGCTGAACTTCTTCGCGCTTCGTGCCGCGCAGCAGAATACCAACGTTGTCGCCTGCCTGACCCTGGTCGAGCAGCTTGCGGAACATTTCAACGCCCGTGCAAATCGTCTTGACCGTCGGAACGATACCGACGATTTCGATTTCCTCGCCGACCTTGATCACGCCCGATTCGACACGGCCGGTCACAACGGTACCGCGACCCGAGATCGAGAACACGTCTTCCACCGGCATCAGGAACGTCTTGTCGATGGCGCGCTCCGGCGTCGGGATGTACGTGTCGAGCGCCTCAGCCAGCTTCATGATGGCGGCTTCACCGAGTTCGCCCTTGTCGCCTTCCAGCGCCAGCTTGGCCGAACCCTTGATGATCGGCAGCTCGTCGCCCGGGAATTCGTACTTCGACAGGAGTTCGCGAACTTCCATTTCGACCAGCTCGAGCAGCTCGGCGTCGTCGACCATGTCGCACTTGTTCAGGAACACGATGATGTACGGCACGCCAACCTGACGGGCCAGCAGGATGTGCTCGCGCGTTTGCGGCATCGGGCCGTCGGCAGCCGAGCAAACCAGGATAGCGCCGTCCATCTGGGCAGCACCGGTAATCATGTTCTTGACGTAGTCGGCGTGACCCGGGCAGTCAACGTGTGCGTAGTGGCGGTTGGCCGTTTCGTACTCGATGTGCGCGGTGTTGATCGTAATACCGCGTGCCTTTTCTTCCGGCGCTGCGTCGATTTCGTCGTACTTCTTGGCCTGGCCGCCGAACTTCGACGACAGAACCGTTGCGATAGCGGCCGTCAGGGTGGTCTTGCCATGGTCCACGTGACCGATGGTGCCGACGTTCACGTGCGGCTTAGTCCGCTCGAATTTTTCCTTTGCCATTTCCGACTCCTAACGGGTTATCTATTGCCGAGGTTGCTCGGCATGTTGATTGCCGCGCTTCACTATCTTTTGGTGCCCATGGGCAGGATCGAACTGCCGACCTCTCCCTTACCAAGGGAGTGCTCTACCACTGAGCCACATGGGCGAATCCTGTACAGCTACTTCGTCTGCGCGTCACCTGGAGCGGGTGAAGGGAATCGAACCCTCGTCATAAGCTTGGAAGGCTTCTGCTCTACCATTGAGCTACACCCGCTTGGATTCTGACTCTCGCCACTTGGTAACAAGCGCCGGAGGCTCATGCTTCCGGCGCTCATTACTTCCGCATGCTGGTGGAGGAGGTTGGATTCGAACCAACGTAGGCGTAAGCCAACAGATTTACAGTCTGCCCCCTTTAGCCACTCGGGCACCCCTCCGCAGAGAATTTGCAATTATGGAGATGTCGCCACGCCTTGTCAACACCTTCCACGCATTAAATATGCAGTTTCCATGCCTGCGCCTCATCAAATTTTCGATGAATGCGACAAGTCATTGATTTTCCGGCGCATATGCAAATTTGGGAGTCGCCCCGTTTTCGGGGAGTGCGCTCCGGCGAAGATGCGTCGGCGTCGGGGCTCCGCGTGGCGTCTGGGCCATTGCGCCTCATACCGAATGGGTAGCCGAGATTCAGGCGATGGTTCGCCGCGCGTTTTGACAAGATTGAATCGACGTTCCGAGGTTTCATCGCAGCCTACCACGATGTCAGGGACGTCGAGATTATGAAAACTCGATGCTTCCCGCGACGATTCTGCATAGCTCACCGGGATGAAGTGGGGCGCATACTCGGGAATTCAGGCACGGCGTCTCGAGGAATGAGATCGCCTTGCGTTCCGTTGGCCGACTTGCGATGACCAGGCAAGATGCGTCCATCCGGCAGTCCCACCACCATCGCACAACCGGCAGTTCCATCGCCTTCCGCATGCGCAGTACCCCTGGCAGCCGGAACGCTGGCGCCAGTTCGAGCCGTCACGCGAAATCTGGCGTCCGATTGGTACCATCCCAATCGGGCATTGCACGGGGACATAGGCACGGACACGAGCCAAATTCTCCTGACCCGATAGTGGCTGCGTAGCAGCCGATTTCGCTGAGCGTCACGTGACCGGCATGGGCCTGCCGTCTGCCTGTAACATCGCCGACCCGGCCATATTCGGCTATACGTTTCGCATCGAAGATGCCGAAAAAGGACGTCAGGTCTGGGCTCAGCGAGACGGCGTGGCGCGAAGCGTACACTAGCGTCACAAAAGAACCGCATCGCCGGCATGAGGACCCCGCGCCGCACTCGGGCGACTGATCCACGGAGGGATATGCACCCCGTAATGACAGCGCAACAGGAGGAAATCACCTGTGCTGACGCCGAAGAGGAACGACGTCGACGGCTTAAACGCGAAGCACCACTCACTGCTTCCGAAACACTGGATCTCGTTGGAAATAGTCGCTTGCACGACCAAAGCGTGCTGCCCGCACTGACCTCGCGAATACAACGACGTCGTAAGCGCGGGGCACGCATGACCTCCTCCGAAACACTGGATCTCGCGAGAAATGATCGCTTGCTCGGCTAAAGCGAATCTTCCACGCCAGCCTCGCAAAGAGAATGGCATCTCAAGCGCACGGCGCCATTTACTGCCCCAGCCACATAATCCCGCAGGACTCGCTGAGAATCCCCTCATGACGCCCCCCCCAACAACAGGCGCCTAGCGATGACGTAAGAGGAAGGGATGTTGCAAAGCAAAAACCCCTTGCTACGGGAGTAGCAAGGGGTTTTTAAGGGGAGCCTGACGATTACCTACTTTCACACGGGAATCCGCACTATCATCGGCGTGGAGTCGTTTCACGGTCCTGTTCGGGATGGGAAGGGGTGGTTCCAACTCGCTATGGTCATCAGGCATAACTTGTATGTTCTGCTGGCCTGGGGCCAACAAAACCAATTCGGAAGAAGCGTAGTACAACACATGTGGGTTGTGAGTTGTATCGGCACATCGATACTCACACCAGGAAAAACACACTGGTTATAGGATCAAGCCTCACGGGCAATTAGTATCAGTTAGCTTAACGCATTACTGCGCTTCCACACCTGACCTATCAACGTCCTGGTCTTGAACGACCCTTAAGGGGAATCGAGTTCCCAGGGAAGTCTCATCTTAAGGCGAGTTTCCCGCTTAGATGCTTTCAGCGGTTATCTCTTCCGAACATAGCTACCCGGCGATGCCACTGGCGTGACAACCGGTACACCAGAGGTTCGTCCACTCCGGTCCTCTCGTACTAGGAGCAGCCCCCTTCAAACTTCCAACGCCCACGGCAGATAGGGACCAAACTGTCTCACGACGTTTTAAACCCAGCTCACGTACCTCTTTAAATGGCGAACAGCCATACCCTTGGGACCGGCTACAGCCCCAGGATGAGATGAGCCGACATCGAGGTGCCAAACACCGCCGTCGATATGAACTCTTGGGCGGTATCAGCCTGTTATCCCCAGAGTACCTTTTATCCGTTGAGCGATGGCCCTTCCATACAGAACCACCGGATCACTATGACCTGCTTTCGCACCTGCTCGACTTGTCAGTCTCGCAGTTAAGCACGCTTTTGCCATTGCACTATCAGCACGATTTCCGACCGTACCTAGCGTACCTTCGTACTCCTCCGTTACACTTTGGGAGGAGACCGCCCCAGTCAAACTGCCTACCATGCACTGTCCCCGATCCGGATTACGGACCTAGGTTAGAACCTCAAACAAGCCAGGGTGGTATTTCAAGGACGGCTCCACAGAAACTAGCGTTCCTGCTTCAAAGCCTCCCACCTATCCTACACAGACCGGTTCAAAGTCCAATGCAAAGCTACAGTAAAGGTTCATGGGGTCTTTCCGTCTAGCCGCGGGTAGATTGCATCATCACAAACACTTCAACTTCGCTGAGTCTCGGGAGGAGACAGTGTGGCCATCGTTACGCCATTCGTGCAGGTCGGAACTTACCCGACAAGGAATTTCGCTACCTTAGGACCGTTATAGTTACGGCCGCCGTTTACCGGGACTTCAATCAAGAGCTTGCACCCCATCATTTAATCTTCCGGCACCGGGCAGGCGTCACACCCTATACGTCCACTTTCGTGTTTGCAGAGTGCTGTGTTTTTATTAAACAGTCGCAGCCACCAGTTTATTGCAACCCCTTCACCCTTCTGGCGCAGGCCAGTCAAGCTACAAGGGCGTACCTTATCCCGAAGTTACGGTACCAATTTGCCGAGTTCCTTCTCCCGAGTTCTCTCAAGCGCCTTAGAATACTCATCTCGCCCACCTGTGTCGGTTTGCGGTACGGTCTCGTATGACTGAAGCTTAGAGGCTTTTCTTGGAACCACTTCCAATTGCTTCGCGAACAAGTTCGCTCGCCCCACAGCCTTGAATTACGCGCCCGGATTTGCCTAAGCGCCTTCTCCACTGCAGGGACCGGGACTTCCAACACCCGGACAACCTTCCGCGATCCGTCCCCCCATCGCATCATACGACGGTGCAGGAATATTAACCTGCTTCCCATCAGCTACGCATCTCTGCCTCGCCTTAGGGGCCGACTCACCCTACGCCGATGAACGTTGCGTAGGAAACCTTGGGCTTACGGCGAGGGGGCCTTTCACCCCCTTTATCGCTACTCATGTCAGCATTCGCACTTCTGATACCTCCAGCATCCTTTACAAGACACCTTCACAGGCTTACAGAACGCTCTCCTACCATGCGAGCAAGCTCGCATCCGCAGCTTCGGTATATTGCTTAGCCCCGTTACATCTTCCGCGCAGGACGACTCGATCAGTGAGCTATTACGCTTTCTTTAAAGGGTGGCTGCTTCTAAGCCAACCTCCTGACTGTTTTAGCCTTCCCACTTCGTTTCCCACTTAGCAATATTTAGGGACCTTAGCTGGCGGTCTGGGTTGTTTCCCTCTTGACACCGGACGTTAGCACCCGATGTCTGTCTCCCGTGATTGCACTCTTCGGTATTCGGAGTTTGCTATGGCGAGGTAATCCGCAATGGACCCCTCAACCATGACAGTGCTCTACCCCCGAAGGTGATACACGAGGCACTACCTAAATAGTTTTCGGAGAGAACCAGCTATTTCCAAGTTTGTTTAGCCTTTCACCCCTATCCACAGCTCATCCCCTAACTTTTCAACGTTAGTGGGTTCGGTCCTCCAGTACGTGTTACCGCACCTTCAACCTGGCCATGGATAGATCACTTGGTTTCGGGTCTACACCCAGCGACTGGACGCCCTATTCGGACTCGCTTTCGCTACGCCTTCCCTATTCGGTTAAGCTCGCCACTGAATGTAAGTCGCTGACCCATTATACAAAAGGTACGCCGTCACCCCTTACGAGGCTCCGACTGTTTGTATGCATGCGGTTTCAGGATCTATTTCACTCCCCTCCCGGGGTTCTTTTCGCCTTTCCCTCACGGTACTGGTTCACTATCGGTCGATTACGAGTATTTAGCCTTGGAGGATGGTCCCCCCATCTTCAGACAGGATTTCACGTGTCCCGCCCTACTTTTCTCAAGCTTAGTTCCACACCAGGGTTTTCTCATACGGGGCTATCACCCACTATGGCCGGACTTTCCATTCCGTTCTGATAACACCGGTGCTAAATCTTGAAGGCTGGTCCCATTTCGCTCGCCACTACTTTGGGAATCTCGGTTGATTTCTTTTCCTGCAGCTACTTAGATGTTTCAGTTCGCCGCGTTCGCTTCGCTAGACCTATGGATTCAGTCTAGGATGACCTAAAAGGCCGGGTTTCCCCATTCGGACATTTGTGGATCAATGCTTATTTGCCAGCTCCCCACAACTTTTCGCAGGCTATCGCGTCCTTCATCGCCTGTAATCGCCAAGGCATCCACCACATGCACTTATTCGCTTGACCCTATAACGAGTGCGTCTCTCGACACATCCTTCATAGGTTGAGTATTCGCGTTGTGCCGTATTCCAAGTCATCTTTCGATCACTTTAAATACTGGTTGATACAATCACAACCCGTACAATTTCCACGCGCCATCTCTAACGCGCTTCCGTTGTACTACTTCTTCTTCCAAATTGTTAAAGAACAAATACTGCATGACATTGCTGTCATTCAAAAGCATTCACAGAACGCGTACTCACCACAGGGGGATTGACTACAGACGTAAAGCGCTTTTGACTGACATCGATGTGAGATCCAAGGTGTTGGTGGAGGCAGACGGGATCGAACCGACGACCCCCTGCTTGCAAAGCAGGTGCTCTCCCAGCTGAGCTATGCCCCCCAAATCAGTCTGATGCGGCGTTACAAAAAACCTTGCATACCGGTGTATGCCGCGGCTTTTTGTGCCTTGCCTCAGCCAGATTTCTTTCTACCAGACATCGGTGGAAAGAGTTGGTGGGTCTGGAAGGACTTGAACCTTCGACCCCCGCCTTATCAAGACGGTGCTCTAACCACCTGAGCTACAGACCCGACTTAGATCTACGCAGTCAACAACCGATAAGCGTGAGCACTCAACTTCCAGTGCATGCTCTAGAAAGGAGGTGATCCAGCCGCAGGTTCCCCTACGGCTACCTTGTTACGACTTCACCCCAGTCATGAATCCTGCCGTGGTAAGCGCCCTCCTTGCGGTTAGGCTACCTACTTCTGGCAAAACCCACTCCCATGGTGTGACGGGCGGTGTGTACAAGACCCGGGAACGTATTCACCGCGACATGCTGATCCGCGATTACTAGCGATTCCAGCTTCACGCAGTCGAGTTGCAGACTGCGATCCGGACTACGATCGGTTTTCTGGGGTTAGCTCCACCTCGCGGTTTGGCAGCCCTCTGTACCGACCATTGTATGACGTGTGAAGCCCTACCCATAAGGGCCATGAGGACTTGACGTCATCCCCACCTTCCTCCGGTTTGTCACCGGCAGTCTCCTTAGAGTGCTCTTGCGTAGCAACTAAGGACAAGGGTTGCGCTCGTTGCGGGACTTAACCCAACATCTCACGACACGAGCTGACGACAGCCATGCAGCACCTGTGTTACGGCTCTCTTTCGAGCACTCCCGCCTCTCAGCAGGATTCCGTACATGTCAAGGGTAGGTAAGGTTTTTCGCGTTGCATCGAATTAATCCACATCATCCACCGCTTGTGCGGGTCCCCGTCAATTCCTTTGAGTTTTAATCTTGCGACCGTACTCCCCAGGCGGTCAACTTCACGCGTTAGCTACGTTACTAAGGAAATGAATCCCCAACAACTAGTTGACATCGTTTAGGGCGTGGACTACCAGGGTATCTAATCCTGTTTGCTCCCCACGCTTTCGTGCATGAGCGTCAGTATTGGCCCAGGGGGCTGCCTTCGCCATCGGTATTCCTCCACATCTCTACGCATTTCACTGCTACACGTGGAATTCTACCCCCCTCTGCCATACTCTAGCCTTGCAGTCACGAATGCAGTTCCCAGGTTGAGCCCGGGGATTTCACATCCGTCTTACAAAACCGCCTGCGCACGCTTTACGCCCAGTAATTCCGATTAACGCTCGCACCCTACGTATTACCGCGGCTGCTGGCACGTAGTTAGCCGGTGCTTATTCTTCCGGTACCGTCATCCCCCCGAGGTATTAACCCAGAGGATTTCTTTCCGGACAAAAGTGCTTTACAACCCGAAGGCCTTCTTCACACACGCGGCATTGCTGGATCAGGCTTGCGCCCATTGTCCAAAATTCCCCACTGCTGCCTCCCGTAGGAGTCTGGGCCGTGTCTCAGTCCCAGTGTGGCTGGTCGTCCTCTCAGACCAGCTACAGATCGTCGCCTTGGTGAGCTTTTACCTCACCAACTAGCTAATCTGATATCGGCCGCTCTTGTAGCGCGAGGCCCAAAGGTCCCCCGCTTTCCTCCTCAGAGCGTATGCGGTATTAATCCGGCTTTCGCCGAGCTATCCCCCACTACAAGGTACGTTCCGATATGTTACTCACCCGTTCGCCACTCGCCACCAGGTGCAAGCACCCGTGCTGCCGTTCGACTTGCATGTGTAAGGCATGCCGCCAGCGTTCAATCTGAGCCAGGATCAAACTCTTCAGTTTAAACCTGTTACTGTTTTCGGTCTTTCGCGATACATCGCTAGAACCGGTCGCTCTCAAAGTATGCTGACAAGTTAATTTCTTAACTTACCTATTACTATGTGAGCCTCAATAAATTTAAAGCTTATCTGCCGAAGCAGACGCACCATTCATCGAGTGCCCACACTTATCGGTTGTTCAATTTTTAAAGATCAATCGCATCGAACTTCGCTTCGTCGCCAACTTGCCGCGCCGTCGCTTCGTTTTCTGCGTCGCTGCATCAGCAGCAGAGAAGTGAGATTATGTCGCAGCTTCTCGTCGTCGTCAACAGTTTTTTTCGCCTTCATCGCTCGTCGCTCTCGCAACTCACCAGCCCCAAAACCGCTAACCACCGGGCTTTTCGGCCCGTCGCCCCAACCTCGCCGCCGCTTTCGCTGCGCCGCCGTCGTTGCGAGAGACGAGATATTAGTGAAAACCCCGAACCTTGGCAAGCGCTTTGTGAAAATAGTTTGAAAAGGGCAAAAAAAGCCCGCGTCGTGAGCGGGCCAAGATCCATGGGACAGGACACATGGAGGAGACGGGTTCACTGTATCCGGGCCTCCCCCGACGACGCAACGAATGAAATCGCATATGCTTCCTGAAAGCTTGCCTATATGGAAAGGCAACGGCAGCGTCGATGTCTCCCCCTATCTCTCTATATATAAGAGCGTCTGAGATGTTTCCTTCGCGCGCCTTCCTGTCACACCTGCCTTCACTCTTCGCGTCGCTCCGGCACTGCCTGCCCAGGCGCAATCGTTTCATTCGCGTCATTCACTTCGTTCGGATCGTCCCGCTCGCCCTGCTCGTTGCCGCTTGCGGATCGGTGCGCCCGCCGCCGGAGCCGTCGCAGTGGACCACTCATACGCCAGCCAGCACGCCAGGTGCACTCGCTTCCGCCCTCGCCCCGGCCATGCGCGCACATCCGGGCCAGTCCGGCTTCCAACTGCTGGCGACGGGCTCCGCCGCCTTCACGATGCGTCTCGCGCTGGTGCAGTCCGCGCAACACAGCCTCGACGTGCAGTACTACAGTGCCGGCGAAGACGTCACCGGCCGCCTGCTGCTCCAGTCACTGCTCGACGCCGCCCAACGCGGTGTGCGCATTCGCATGCTGGTGGACGACATCAACCGTCGCCACACCGACCCCGCTTTCGCCGCGCTGGACCAGAGTCCCAATATCGAAATCCGCGTCTTCAATCCGTTCGGCACCCTCGACACCACGCTACTGGAACGCGCGGGCAATCTGCTCACGCGCTTCGATCAGTTAAACCGCCGCATGCATAACAAGGCACTCGTTGCCGACAACCAGGTGGCGATCGTAGGCGGCCGCAATCTGGGGGACGAATACTTCGACGCCAATCCCGACCTCTCCTTCCGCGATTTCGATCTGCTCTGCGCGGGGCCGGTCGTCGAAGCGATCTCGCATAGCTTCGACCATTTTTGGACCAGCCCTCAGTCCTACCCGCTCAAGCAAGTCCAGTCGAAAATCGATAACGAGACGCTAGAGGCTACGCGAGCCGCTCTCGCCCAACATTGGCGCGACGCCGAGAACGTGCCCGCCGGCCGCGAAGCGCTCCATCAGCCGCCACTCGCCGCCAGTCTGCGCGCAGGCACTGTCGCGCTGTTCTGGGCCCCCGCCGAACTGGCCGCCGATACGCCCGACAAGCTCGATGCGCCTGTCGCCGACACCCGGAGCAAGCCAGGGGACAAGCTCCGCCAACTGGCCGCCAACGCGCAATCCGAATTCCTGATCATCTCGCCCTACTTCGTACCGCTCGACGGCGGTGTGCGGTTTCTGTCGAAGCTGGCGCAACGTGGCGTCAAAGTGCGCGTACTGACGAATTCGCTCGCCGCAACCGACGTCGTGCCTGTCCACGCGGGTTACGCCCGCTATCGTCCGGCGCTGCTGCAGGCGGGCATCGAGCTATACGAATTCAAACCCATCCGCACCGACGACGGCGAGCGTCAATCCCGGCGCGTGACGTTCGGCGGGTCGTCTCGCGCGAGTCTGCATGGCAAGGCCTATGTCATCGACCGTCGCGACGTCGTCCTCGGCTCGTTCAATCTGGACCCACGCTCGGTGCGACTCAACACGGAGCTGGCCATCGTGATTCACAGTCCGGAGTTCGCTGAGCGAATGGCGCGCATATTCGATCGCGCCACGTCGCCGCGCACCAGTTTCCGCGTCGAGCTGGCGCCGACCGGCACAACGCCGCCGACACCCACGCCGCCCACCATGCCAGCACTACGCTGGGTGGGCGAGGAAAACGGGCAACCGCGCACGTTCGACGTCGAACCCTACGCGACTTTCGGACGCAACGCAGTCGCAGGCGCATTCACCCTGCTGCCAAGCGACGATCTGCTCTGAGCGCGGCACGGTCAGTAGTAGACGTCTTCAAGCAGCATGTCTTCGAAGAACGCCCCGAAGCGCAGTTGTGGGTCGCGCAAGTGAATTTCCAGAATCCAGCGCATGGCGGACGGCGTAGCTTCGAATGCGGCCAGCGAGCCGGTATGGATGGCCGCGTGCGGGAAGTCGGACACCCGGTGGCCCGGCAGATCGAAGTTCAGCGTCCAGCCCATGCGACACGCCACCTCGTCCGCATATGCGTAAAGCGCTTGCCCGGTCGCCCCTTCGCGCAGCCATTTCCGGCGAACGTCGTGGAACAGGGTTTCGGCGTCGCGCGCGCACCGTTCGAACTCGGCATGCTCGCCGACCACGAAGCTCGCGCCGCCGTCGCCTTCCCATGCTTCGAAACGCGGCGCGATGTCGATGAAGAACAGGTCGTTTTCCCCGAGCACGACACCCGCTTCGGACGGCTGACGCATCGGCTTGAGCGTGTTCCTGCCGAAGCGCACGCGAGTCGGGTGCCAGCTCAATTCCAGGCCGGCCGCCACGAGCACGCCTTTCGCCATGGCGACGGCATCCTCCTCCACCATGCCGGGTCGCACCTTGCTGGCAATTTCGCCAATCGCAGCGCGGGTCTTGTTGCGCGCGGCGAGCATGCCGTCGACCGAGAATGCCGGGCCGACGCGCTCGACCAGCGAAGCTTCGTCCGGGTAGCGAACGGCGGAGGAATTGGCTTGATTCGACATCGATAACCTCTTTTTGGGAAAGGATGCAGGGGTTGGGGGACGCGGCGACGGTCCGTGCCATCGCCAACAGTCACGATTGTCGAAGCGCCGACGCGCTCCGGCGGGCGGTGCGAACGTGCCGATTGCGCCATTGCTCGGCATCTTCGCGCCAGTGGACGGCCGTCGTACTTCCGATGGGCCGCTTTCTGCCAAAATGGACCGCATCACCGCCAGCGCAAGTTGCCGCGCGCGGTTTGCCGGCAAATCGATGTCGCGAATGAGGCCCCCCGCTTCCGTCGCCCCTCTATCCGTACTGCTGTCCTCGCCGTTATCTACGTTCCGCAAATCGCCATGATCCGTACCGTCGCCCTGTTGGTTTTCCCCGGCGTGCAAGCGCTCGATGTGAGCGGCCCGCTGGACGTTTTCGCCGAAGCCAACCGTTTCTTGCTGCCCGGCGACCACTACCAGACGGAGGTCGTCGGCACGCAGCACGGCGCCATCGGGTGTTCGAACGGCATGGCGCTGTTGCCGCGCCGGCATTATCAGGACGTGGGCGGTTACGTCGATCTGCTGCTGGTCGCCGGTGGGCCCTCGCTGCTGACCGACGATCCAGGGCCGAACGTCTATCGCTGGCTCAACGACATGGTTCCTCACGCCCGGCGCTACGGCTCGATCTGCAACGGCGCGCTGATTCTGGCGGCCGCCGGACTGCTCGACGGCAAGCGCGTGACCACGCACTGGAACGACGTCGACGTGCTGGCCGAACGCGCGCCGGGGGCGACCATCGAAGTCGACCGCCTGTTCATTCAGGATGGAAACCTGTACACGTCCGCGGGGGTCACGGCAGGAATCGATCTGTCGCTGCATCTGCTTGCGCAGGACCACGGACAGGAGATCGCGCTGAACGTGGCGAAGCGTCTGGTGGTTTTCACGCAGCGGGCGGGAGGTCAATCCCAGTTCAGCCCCTACCTCACACCCTATGCGGAACCGAACTCGCCTGTAGCGCAAGTCCAGCAATATGTGCTGGCGCATCTGGCCGAACCATTGTCCGTCGGCGATCTGGCAGCAGTGGCGAAGATGAGCGTGCGCAATTTCTCACGGGTCTTCGCACGCGACGCCGGGGTGACGCCCGCCGAATTCGTGAGCGCGGCGCGCGTCGACGCGGCGCGTGTGATGCTGGAGAACGGCAGCGCGCCGCTCAAGACCGTGGCGTGGCAATGCGGCTTCGGCGATCCGCACAACATGCGCAAGGTCTTCCAGCGGCGCTTCGGCGTGTCGCCACAGCAGTACCGCGAGAACTTCGGGCAGCCGCGAAGGTAATTCGCCGCGAATTGCCGGCAAGCGGCAGTTCCGCCCAATCGCCTGCCCCGTCTAATGGAAAACATTTATTGACCGACCGGCCGGTCGGTTTATAATGCGTTCCATATCCCCACATGCCGCGGAGGCCTTCCTCTATGTATACGCAAGCCATCGATCTGGCCGGCAACAGCCCCAAGGGCGTTCGTGCCCTGAGCGAGGCCGAGCAGGCACAGCAAGCTCGCTTCGACGCGCGCGTCGCCGCCGAACAGAAGATCGAGCCGCAGGACTACATGCCCGCCGAGTACCGCAAGACGCTGGTGCGTCAGATCTCGCAGCACGCGCACTCGGAAGTCGTCGGCATGCTGCCGGAAGGCAACTGGATCTCGCGCGCGCCCAGTCTCAAGCGCAAGGCCATTCTGCTCGCCAAGGTTCAGGACGAAGCCGGTCACGGCCTCTATCTGTATTCCGCCGCCGAAACCCTCGGCACGTCGCGCGACCAGATGATCGACGCACTGCACTCGGGCAAGGCCAAGTACTCCAGCATCTTCAATTACCCCACGCTCACGTGGGCCGACGTCGGCGTGATCGGTTGGCTCGTCGACGGCGCCGCCATCATGAATCAGGTGCCCCTGTGCCGCTGCTCGTACGGTCCGTACGCGCGCGCCATGATTCGCGTGTGCAAGGAAGAGTCGTTCCATCAGCGTCAGGGCTTCGACGCCCTGCTCTCGATGATGAACGGCACGCAAGCCCAGCGCGACATGGTGCAGGAAGCCGTGAACCGCTGGTGGTGGCCGGTGCTGATGATGTTCGGTCCGAGCGACAAGGACTCCATTCACAGCGCGCAAACCATGAAGTGGGGCATCAAGCGCATCTCGAACGACGACCTGCGTCAGAAGTTCGTGGACGCTGCCGTCGAACAGGCCAAGGTGCTCGGCGTGACCTTCCCCGACCCGGACCTGAAGTGGAACGAGGCGCGCAAGGCCCACGACTACGGCGAAATCGACTGGAGTGAATTCTGGCGCGTGGTCGGCGGTGACGGCCCGTGCAACAAGGAACGCGTCGGTACCCGCGTGGCCGCCCACGAAAAGGGCGCCTGGGTGCGCGAAGCCGCCCTCGCCCACGCCGCCAAACAGCGCCAGCGCGCCGAAAAACAGGCCGCGTGACGGCGAGACCCGACGAGATAAAGGCTGACGTCCGAGCGCAGGCTGCGAGGACTCACCTCACAAGACATCAGGAAAGATCATGACGCAAGCAACCAACAAGGAATGGCCCCTCTGGGAAGTGTTCGTGCGCAGCAAGATGGGCCTCGAACACAAACACAGCGGCAGCCTGCACGCCGCCGACGCCGACATGGCGCTGCGCATGGCGCGCGACGTCTACACGCGCCGTCAGGAAGGCGTGAGCATCTGGGTCGTGCCCTCGGTCGCCATCACGGCATCGGCGCCGGAAGACAAGGCCGAACTGTTCGATCCCGCCGCCGACAAGATCTACCGTCATCCGACCTTCTACCAGTTGCCGGAAGAAGTGAACCACATGTAAGCGGCCGCGCGCCCGTGTGCGGCTCCCGCACGTCAACGGCGCGCCCCAAGCGAGACCCCAGAACATGAAACCGACGCAGGAACATCTGTCCTATCTGCTGCGCCTCGCCGACAACGCGCTGATCCTCGGTCAGCGCAATGCGGAGTGGTGCGGTCACGGCCCCGTGCTCGAGGAAGACATCGCGCTCACGAACCTGAGCCTCGACCTCATCGGCCAGGCCCGCATGCTCTATCAGCACGCCGCCAGGCTCGAAACCGAACTCACCGGCTTCGCGAAGCAGGAAGACGACTACGCCTTCTGGCGCGACGAATTCGCCTTCCGCAACTGGACGCTCGTCGAACTGCCCCACTACGGTCCGACGGCAGGCACGACCGCCGCCGAGCGCGACTACGCCGTCACCATCGTGCGCAACTTCCTGTACTCCGCCCTGATGGTCGAAGTCTGGCAAGCGCTCACGCAGTCGGCCGACGAAACGCTCGCCGCCATTGCCGCCAAGTCGGTCAAGGAAGCGAATTACCACCTGCATCACGCACGCGACTGGCTGGTGCGTTTCGGCGACGGTACGGAAGAGTCGCATCGCCGCGCACAGGCCGCACTCGACTATCTCGTGCCGTACATGAACGAGATCTTCAAGCGCGACACGCTCGAAGATGCGGTCGCCGCCGCCGGTACGGGTGTCACGATGGCGGATCTGAAAGCAGCCTGGCAAGCCGTCGTCGACGATGCTCTCGCCGAGGCCACGCTCAGCGCGCCGGTGAGCGGAGCCTTCGAGAGCACGGGCAAGTTCGGGCATCACTCCGAGCACATGAGCTATCTGCTCGGCGAGATGCAGGGACTGGCGCGCCAGCATCCCGGCGCAAGCTGGTAAGCCGCACGCGCACATCATGCATACCCCGAACCTGTTTGCCGACGCGATGACGAATCTACCGCTCACCCCTGCCGTTGCGCCCGACGTGCTCACGCCGGCCTCGCAGGCGTCGCTGCCGCTCGCGTGGCAAACGCTCGAAGCCGTGCCCGATCCGGAAATCCCGGTCGTGTCGATTCGGGAACTCGGCATTCTGCGCGACGTGCGCGTCGTCACGAACGATCAGGGCGCCACGGCATTCGAGATCGTGATTACGCCGACGTATTCGGGCTGTCCCGCCATGCAGCAGATCGCCGAGGACATTGCCGCGGCCATGACGCGTGCCGGCCTCGGTCCGTGGCACGTCACGACAGTGCTCGCACCGGCCTGGACGACCGACTGGATCAGTCCGGAAGCCCGCGAAAAGCTGCGGGGTTACGGCATCGCACCACCGACCGGCGCGCAAGCCGTATCTGCCGGCACCTCGCGCAAGATCACCTTCTACGGCCGCCCGAAAGACGGCGTGCCGTGCCCGCACTGCGGCTCGGTCGAGACGGAAGTCGTTTCCGCCTTCGGCTCGACCGCCTGCAAGGCGCACTACCGTTGCCGCGCGTGCCAAGAGCCGTTCGACTACTTCAAGCCATATTGATTGGCCAGATTGACCCGATTGGGAAGCCCACGATGACGACCCCGCAATTCCATTCGCTGACGATTCGCGAAATCCGGCCCGAGACCGCCGACGCCATTTCCATCGCCTTCACGGTGCCGGACACGCTGCGCGACGCCTATCGCTTCACGCAAGGCCAATTCCTCACGCTCAAGACCGAAATCGACGGCGAAGAAGCGCGGCGTTCCTACTCGATCTGCGTTGGCGTGCCCGAATACGAAGCCACGGGCGAACTGCGCGTGGGTATCAAGCGCGTGCCGGGCGGCAAGTTCTCGAACTTCGCGAACGACCAGCTCAAGCCGGGTCAGCAAATCGACGTGATGACGCCGGACGGACGCTTCTTCACCCGTTTGTCGGCCGACAACGCCAAGCATTACGTCGGATTCGCCGGCGGCTCGGGCATCACGCCGATGCTCGCGCTCATCAAGACAACCCTCGCCGCCGAGCCGAACAGCCGGTTCACGCTTGTCTACGGCAACCGCACCGTGCCCGCGATCATGTTCGCCGAAGCGCTCGAAGATCTGAAGAACACGTATCTGGGCCGCCTGCGCCTGTATCACGTGCTCTCGGACGAAGCGCAGGAAGTCGAGCTGTTCAACGGTCTGCTCAACGAGGAAAAGTGCACCGCGTTCCTCGACACCCTGATTCCGGCAGCAAGCATCGACGAAGCGTTCATCTGCGGTCCCGGTCCGATGATGGATGCCGCCGAAGCCGCGCTCGCCGCCGCCGGTGTCGCCAAGGAAAAGATCCACGTCGAGCGCTTTGGCGTGCCGTCGCCGCAAGCCGGTGTGAAGCCGGTGGTCATTACGGACGACACACCCATGGCCGAACTGGTCGTCGTCATGGACGGCAAAGAACGTCGCCTGCGCCAGCCTTACGAGGGGCAGAGCATTCTCGATACGGGGCTCACCGCCGGCCTGTCGCTGCCCTACGCCTGCAAGGGCGGTGTGTGCTGCACGTGTCGCGCCAAGGTGCTCGAAGGCGAGGTCGCGATGGAAAAGAATTACACGCTGGAAGACTACGAAGTCGAGCAGGGCTTCGTGCTGACGTGCCAGGCGCGCCCGCTAACGGAGCGTGTCGTGGTGAGCTACGACGAGCGTTAAGCCTCGGAACCCGGGCCGCGAGGCCCGGCTAGCGGACGAGAGCAGGTCGTGCGGCCGTTTGCCACGGCGTGCGAACGTTACGTCTTCACGGGCGTAACATGCGGGAAATCTCCCCAATGCTGCGGTTATTTCCGGCATTACGGGAGCGTCAACCCGAGGTTGCGGGAATACCGTAAACTACCGGGCATGAACACCATCCATGTCGTCTGTGGCGATATCGCCGCGCAGCAACTTCGTGCGGCGATGGCGCTAGCGCAACGCGCCGACCCCGTCCTTGTCCTGCGTGACGATCTGGCCATCGGCCCGTTGCGCGAGATCGACGAGAGCGAACGGCAGCGCGCCGCGTTCTGGCAGCGCGTCATGCCGTCGGCCGGCCGCGATTACGCCGGCGAATTGCGCGAAGAACTTGCCTCGCTGCAACGGCTGGCCGAAGGCGACAATGCGGTGGTCTGCTGGCATGGCGACAGTGCGTCGGATCAGTTGTCGCTGCGTCGCGTGGCGTTCATGTTGCGCAACACGCCCGCCCGGTTGAACGAAATCGCGCTGCGCGGCAGCGACCTGGGCGGTGCGCACGCAGCGGGTCATGCGGGCGACGCCAATCGCCGTACCAGCGTCGGTATGTATGCCCCGGAAATGCTTGCCAAACGGTTCGCGCGCATCGCCCCGATTTCTTTGTTGCGCATCGGCCGTTTATCGCTCGAATGGCGGGCGCTCAAGCAAGTGAATACTCAGGTTCGCCGCTGGGTGCACAACACGTTCGAAGGCGCGACGTTCGCCGAGATCGACGATCAGATTCTGACGCGCGCCCCGGTCGCCTGGACACCGGTGGCTGCATTCCTTGGCGAATTGATGCCGCGCATCGAGGGCTTTTTCGCCACCGACAGTTTTCTTTTGTGGCGTTGCCGCGAACTCGGTGCGGCAGGCCGGCTAGCGCTACGCGGCGACACCACGGCCGCCGCCGCGTGCGATTTACGATTGGAGTAACCCCCGTTTATGGCACGTACCAAAGCGCCCGATCACGAATCGCAGCGCGAACAGATTCTCGACGTCGCCGCCGACGCCTTCGCCCGCGCGAGCTACCCGAGCACGTCCATGTCCGAGTTGGCCGCCGCCTGCGGCACGTCCAAGGCGCGGCTCTATCATTACTACGCCAGCAAGGACGCCATCCTCTTCGATCTGCTTGAGCGCTACACCAAGCGCCTGATGCTGATCGTCACCGAGGTGGAAGCCCTCGGCCAGCGACGCGGCCTGTCCGAGCGCGACACGTTCCATGAGTTGATCCGCGCCTTTCTCGACGAGTACGAGACGTCGCAGACGCGCCACATCGCGCTGCTCAACGACGTGAAGTTCCTGAACGACGAACAACGCGAGATCGTGCTCAACCGGCAGCGCGACGTCGTGGCCGCCTTTGCCCGCCAACTCTCCCGGGCGTTTCCCGAGCGAGTGGCGAAGCACAACCAGACCGCCCTCACGATGATGCTGTTCGGCATGATCAACTGGACGTTTACCTGGCTCAAACCCGGCGGACGCATGCGCTATCGCGACTTCGCCAACGAAGTGATCGCCGTGCTCGAACACGGCCTGGCGGCACCGCTGCCGGACGGCATCGAGGCTGCAATCCCTGCTCCGGCAACGCCAACACGAACCGCCCCTCAAAGTTAGCAAATACTCACTGACTCCAAAAGGGCGACGATTCGCCCTTTTTTTGTTGCCACGCAGCAACGCTGCCCGACACACAGTCTGGTGCCGGATTCGGAAAAGACATCCATCTTCAGCGACTTAGACGCTTCCCTCCACGTCCGGCGATCAAATTCCTAGGGTTTTTACCTACCTGATCAGGTATAATTCTTTTGCGTCGCACAATTCAGTCGACGCACTAAAGATAACCTAAGGAATACGCCATGACTGCCCCGAATCCCACGCCCGACGTCGCACGCGCGACGGTTGCCGCCAACGAGCGGTCGAGCGTGCTGATTCGTGAGCTGACGTCCGGCGATATCCACCGGCTCCAGCGCCACTTTCTGGCGCTCGGCGAGGAAGACCGCCTGCTGCGCTTCGGACAGGCCGTCTCGGACGACGTGATCACCCGTTACGTCGCCAGCATCGACTTCTCCCGTGACAGTGTGTTCGGCGTCTATGACGACAACCTCGCGCTCGTCGCCGTGGCGCACGTCGCGCAACTCCCGGAAGGTAAGAGCGGCCGCGTGGCGGAGTTCGGAGTCTCGGTGCTCGAATCGGCCCGTGGCCGCGGTATCGGTTCGCGCCTGTTCGAGCGCGCGGCGATCCACTGCCGCAACAAGCGCGTCGACACGCTCTACATGCACTGCCTGTCGCGCAATGCCCGCATGATGCGCATCGCAAAGAAGGCCGGCATGGAAATCAACTTTGCGTACGGGGAAGCGGACGGCTACCTGAGCCTGCCCCCGGCCGACACGCATTCGATGCTCTCGGAGATGATGCAGGAACAGATCGCCGCCTTCGATTACGCGCTCAAGCGTCAGCTTCGCAACGCCCGCCGTCTGCTCGGGGGACTGCTGCCCAACCAGCGCGCGGCCTGAGCCATCTCGGCAATATCGATGCAAGACATGAAAAACCCGGCCTTGGCCGGTTTTTTTGTCTTCCTCAGAATGGAGGCCGCGAAGCGCGGGCCGATCACGGAAGCGGCAGGGCCGTCGTCTCTTTCAATTGGTCGAGCACGAAGCTCGTTTTGACGTCGACCACGCTCGGATGCACCAGCAGATGCGTTTGCATGAAGCGCGAAAAATGTGCCATGTCACGCACGTGCACCCGTAGCAGGTAGTCCATGTCGCCCGCCATCGCGTAGCAGCCGACGACTTCAGGCCATGAGTCGACCACGCTGCGAAAGTGCTCGATGACCGAGCCGCCCGCACCGTCGCCAGGATGACGCTTGTCGAGCCGCACGTTGACATACGCCAGCAGACCGAGTCCGATACGGGTGGGCTCCAGCAGCGCTACGTAGCCGCGGATCACACCGGCCTCTTCGAGGCGACGAATGCGACGCAGGCACGGACTCGGCGAGAGGCGCACCTGCTCGGCGATTTCGAGGTTGGAAAGACGTCCGTTGCTTTGTAACGGGGCAGAATCCGCCGATCGATCTTGTCCAGTTCAAGTTTTGACATATATCCCCCTTTATTGGAATTTATGCGCAATATTATTGCGCAAATTTCCTTTAATAAGGAAGTGTAAGCCTAAACAAGGTGGTTACAAGACATTACAGACAACACGAACCCGGCGAATGCCATGGGGCGGAATGTGGTGTCCGAGGAAAAGAAAAAGGCGCTCGCCATTCCGGCAGCGCCTTGCGGTTCGGGAGTGTCGTTTTGCGCCGGGTATGGCCGCCGCAGTTACGTACTCGGGTGGATCGGGCCGATCTCCGACGGAAAGTCAGATCACCGGCGCTGGAATTCTCGCGGATCGATCGTGCGCTGGTCGAGCGGGCCTTCGTAACGCTGCGGCGATGGGGTGGTGCGCTGCTGCGTGATGGGGGTGGGTTCGGCCGTCTTGTCGCGCGCCAGCTCGTCTGCGCGTGCGACGCTCACTTCCAGGGTCAGAAACGAAGCGGAAACCAGCAGGAATTTGGCGATGTTTCGTTGATTCACAGTGACTCCTTCTTACGTATCGCTGTATTGTTGCTGCGTGCCTTCTCGGTACGCCATGAATGTACCCAACGCGACGATAACGGTTTTGTCACGCATCGGGTAACGCATTAGTGGACATTCTGCCCGCTCCGTTCCCGTTAGCCCCGTACCGTTACACGTTGTTACCCACGTGTCAGAAGGCACCGACAAACGTACGGTTGCCGACATAATGACGACACAATGCCGTCATTTTGAGGCCAATTCCCAAAGCAGAAATGCGGTTCTATGCCGCACCTGCTGGTTGTAGGAGGGAGTCACGGCGGAACACCAGACAGGGTTTACGCCAGACTCCTTACGTTTACGTAAACGTCATAATCCTCGCTATACTGCCGTCGATCGGCAACCTATGAGACGTCCTCGCCACCGTCAGGCAACGCCATGACACCGGTGCTACCATAGGTCCGACCGGCATCAGCACCACGAAAAAAGGCCCCGCCCACCGAGTGACATCACGCCTGTGAGTCCTTGGAAAAAATGGCGACTAGAAGGCCGGCATTCACGCTGCCGTCCTGCTTCACGAGAGCGGGAGGGGCAGGAAGTTTTGGCGATCCCAAAATCAGTGAGAGTGAGGAGCACACCCCATGAACGCCCCCGTCAATCCGAGTTTGCTGGCCGCACTGGAATCGGTCACGCTCGACGACAAGTACACGCTCGAGCGCGGTCGCGCTTACATGAGCGGCATCCAGGCCCTCGTGCGACTCCCGATGTTGCAGCAGGCGCGCGATGCCGCCGCCGGGCTCAACACCGCGGGTTTCATTTCGGGCTATCGCGGCTCGCCGCTGGGGGGTCTGGATTTGTCGCTATGGAAAGCCAAGCAGCATCTCGCCGGTCATAACATCGTCTTTCAGCCCGGGCTGAACGAAGACCTCGCCGCCACCGCCGTGTGGGGCTCGCAGCAGGTCAATCTGTATCCCGCCAGATTCGATGGCGTGTTCTCCATGTGGTACGGCAAGGGTCCGGGCGTCGATCGTTCGATGGACGTGCTCAAGCATGGCAACTCGGCCGGCTCCTCGAAGCACGGCGGGGTGCTGGTCCTCGCAGGCGACGATCACGCCGCCAAATCCTCCACGCTCGCGCACCAGTCCGAACACGTCTTCAAGGCGGCCGGCATTCCCGTGCTGTTCCCGTCGAACGTGCAGGAGTACCTCGATTACGGCCTGCATGGCTGGGCGATGAGCCGCTATTCCGGCCTATGGGTCGCCATGAAATGTGTGACCGACGTGGTCGAATCGTCGGCCTCGGTGATGATCGATCCGCACAACGTCGACATCCGTTTGCCGAACGACTTCGTCATGCCGCCCGACGGCCTGAACATCCGCTGGCCCGATCCGCCGCTGGTGCAGGAAGCGCGGATGATCGACTACAAGTGGTACGCCGCGCTCGCCTACATTCGCGCCAACAAGCTCGATCGTGTAACGGTGGATTCGCCCAATGCCCGTTTCGGCATCATGACCGGCGGCAAGGCGTATCTCGACGTGTGCCAGGCGCTGGCCGACCTGGGTCTCGACGACGACACGTGCGCCCGCATCGGCATTCGTCTGTACAAGGTGGGTTGTGTGTGGCCGCTCGAAGCGCAGGGAGCGCGCGCGTTCGCACAAGGACTCCAGGAAATTCTGGTGGTCGAGGAAAAGCGGCAGATCCTCGAATACCAAATCAAGGAAGAGCTGTACAACTGGCGCGACGACGTACGTCCGCGCGTGTACGGCAAGTTCGACGAGAAGGATGGCGCCGGCGGCGAATGGTCGGTGCCCATGGCCAACTGGCTGCTGCCCGCCCACTATGAACTCTCGCCGGCGCTCATCGCCAAGGCGATTGCCACGCGTCTGGAAAAGTTCGAGCTGCCGAGCGACGTGCGCGAGCGCATCGCGGCGCGCCTGCGCGTGATCGAAGCCAAGGAACAGGCGCTGTCCAGGCCGCGTGTCGCGGCGGAGCGCAAACCGTGGTTCTGTTCGGGCTGTCCGCACAATACATCGACGAACGTGCCCGAAGGCTCGCGCGCCATCGCCGGGATCGGCTGCCATTACATGACGGTCTGGATGGACCGCAAGACGGACACTTTCTCTCAGATGGGCGGCGAAGGCGTGCCCTGGATCGGTCAGGCGCCGTTCTCGTGCGACGAACACATTTTCGCCAACCTGGGCGACGGCACGTACTTCCACTCGGGGCTGCTCGCCATTCGTGCGGCGATCTCGTCGAAGGTCAACATCACCTACAAGATCCTGTACAACGACGCCGTCGCCATGACCGGCGGACAACCCGTCGACGGCACGCTCACCGTGCCGCAGATCGTGGCGCAGGTCGCCGCCGAAGGCGCCGCAAAGATCGTGATCGTGACGGACGAGCCCGAGAAGTACGAAGGTGTGAAGCTCGTCGGCGACATTCCCGTCTATCACCGCAGCGAACTGGATCGCGTGCAGCGCGAGTTGCGTCTGGTCAAGGGCACGTCGATTCTGATCTACGACCAGACGTGTGCAACCGAAAAGCGCCGCCGCCGCAAACGCGGCGCGTACCCCGATCCGGCCAGGCGTGTGGTCATCAACGAGTCCGTCTGCGAAGGCTGCGGCGATTGTTCGGTGAAGTCGAACTGCCTGTCGGTCGAGCCGCTTGAGACGGAATTCGGCACGAAGCGTCAGATCAACCAATCGACCTGCAACAAGGACTTCTCCTGCCTGAACGGCTTCTGCCCGAGCTTCGTGACGGTGGAAGGCGGCCAGTTGCGCAAGCCGAAAACCGCGCAGGTCGACAGCAGCGGTCTGCCGCCGTTGCCAGAGCCGGCGCTACCGGCCATCGCGCGTCCGTACGGCATTCTCGTGACCGGTGTAGGCGGCACGGGTGTGGTCACCATCGGCGGTCTGCTCGGCATGGCCGCGCATCTGGAAAACAAGGGGGTTACAACGCTCGACGTGACGGGTCTCGCGCAAAAGGGCGGCGCCGTGACGAGTCACGTGCAGATCGCGCTGCAACCGGAAGACATCCACGCCACGCGCATCGCCATGGGCGACGCGCGCGTCGTGATTGGTTGCGACGCCATCACCACCGCCAGCGACGACACGCTCTCGCGGGTGCAGCATGGGGTGACGAACATCGTCGTGAACAGCGCACATACGCCGACGGCCGAGTTCATCCGCGATCCGAACTGGCGCTTCCCCGGCGCCAGCACCGAGAACGACATTCGCGCGGCCGCCGGTGAGAACGTCGATTTCGTCGACGCGAATCACCTCTCGCTGCGCCTGCTCGGCGACACCATTTACACGAACCCGTTCGTACTCGGATATGCGTGGCAGAAGGGCTGGGTGCCGCTCTCGTATGCGGCGCTCACTCGCGCCATCGAACTCAACGGGGTGGCCGTCGAGAAGAACAAGCAGGCGTTCGAATGGGGACGCCGCGCCGCGCACGATCTCGCAACGGTGCGCAAACTGGCGCAGCAAAACGAAGCGCCGGAATCGTCTGCCACCGGCGGCAAGCTCATTACGCTGCACTCCCCGCGCGCGCTCGACACGCTGATCCAGCGTCGCTACGACCAACTAGTCGCCTATCAGGATCGCGCGTATGCGGAACGCTTCAAGCGCACGGTCGAGCGCGTGCGCGCGGCGGAGTCCGCCCTGCCGACCGACGCCTCGCAAATGCCGTTGACCGAAGCCGTCGCTCGCGCGTTGTACAAACTGATGGCCTACAAGGACGAGTACGAAGTCGCGCGCCTGTACACCGACCCTGCGTTCATGAAGAAGATCAACGAGCAGTTCGAAGGCGACTTCTCGCTGCGCTTCCATCTGGCGCCGCCGTCGCTGGCCAGACGCGACGACAAGGGCCATCTCGTGAAGAAGGCGTACGGGCCCTGGATGATGAAGGCCTTCGGCGTGCTGGCGAAATTCAAGGGGCTGCGCGGCGGGGCGTTCGACATCTTCGGGCGGACGGAAGAGCGTCGCACGGAGCGTGCCCTGATCGGCGAGTACGAAACGCTGGTGAACGAACTGGTGTCGCGTCTGAACGAGCACAACCTGCCGCTCGCCGTGCAACTCGCGGAACTGCCGCAGGACATTCGCGGCTACGGTCACGTGAAGGAGCAAAACCTCGCGGCCACGCGCATCAAGTGGACGAAGCTGCTCGCGCAGTTCCGCGATGGCGGCTCGCACCGCGTTGCCGCATGATTCGCCAACGCCCGCGCGAAGCGCACGTGCAATGAAAATCCCGCCAGCGCATGAGCGTCTGGCGGGATTTTTTCATGCACCCTCACCGTCTCTCACCGTCTCTCGCCGGCCGGCGCGCTCACCGGCAAATCTCTTCCGGCGAGCGCGTCGGCGCGACCTCAGCGGCCCATCAACGCGTGACGTTCGCCGCCGCGACAGCCGTCATGTTGATGATGCGACGCACGGTCGCGGCCGGCGTCAGGATATGAACCGGCTTGGCGCAACCCAGCAGGAACGGCCCGACCGTCACGCCCTCGCCGCCCGTCATCTTGAGCAGGTTGTAGGTGATGTTGGCCGCTTCCACGTTCGGCATGACCAGCAGGTTCGCTTCGCCGGCCAGACGCGATGCGGGGTAGGCCGCGCGACGGATCGTCTCCGACAGGGCGGCGTCGCCGTGCATTTCGCCGTCGACTTCCAGCTCCGGCGCACGCTCGGCCAGCAGTTGCGCGGCTCGCGCCATGCGCTGTGCCGATGCCGACTTCACGCTGCCGAAGTTCGAGTTCGAGAGCAGCGCCACCTTCGGGGCGATGCCGAAACGCTCGATTTCCTTCGCGGCCAGCACGGTCATCTCGGCGAGTTGCTCCGAGGTCGGCACTTCATTGACGTACGTGTCGCTGATGAACAGGTTGCGATTGGCCAGCATCAGCAGGTTCATCGCCGCGTAGTTTTCCACACCGGCGGCACGACCCAGCACCTGGTCGATCACGTCGAGATGGCGGTGATACGTGTCGATCATGCCGCAGACCATACCGTCGGCTTCGCCCAGACGCACGAGGATCGCACCGATCAGCGTGTTGTCCTTGCGCATGGCGGCCTTGGCGACTTCCGGCGTCACGCCGTGGCGGGCGCCCAGATTGTGATACTCCTGCCAGCAGCGCTGATAACGCGTGTCGTCTTCCGGATTCACGATCTCGAAATCGACGCCGGGCTTGAGCTTCGAGCCGATCTTTTGCAGACGCATTTCGACCACGGCCGGACGACCGATGATGATCGGCCTGGCGATGCGCTCGGCCAGCACGAACTGTGCCGCGCGCAGCACGCGCTCGTCCTCCCCTTCGGCGAACACGATGCGCGCGGCGTCGCTACCGAAGCGCGCACGCGCCGCGGCGAACACCGGACGCATGATGAAGCCGGTGCGATACACCGTGGTGCCGAGTTGTTCGCGGTAGGCGTCCATGTCCTCGATGGGACGCGTGGCCACGCCCGAGTCCATGGCGGCCTGCGCCACGGCCGGCGCGATCTTGATGATAAGACGCGGATCGAACGGCTTCGGAATGATGTATTCCGGACCGAATTCGAGCGACTGGCCTTCATAGGCGCGTGCGACTTCTTCGCTCTGCTCTTCTTCCTGCGCCAGTTCGGCGATGGCCCGCACGGTGGCGAGCTTCATCTCTTCCGTGATGGTGGTTGCACCGACATCGAGCGCGCCACGGAAGATGAACGGGAAGCACAGCACGTTGTTGACCTGGTTCGGATAGTCCGAGCGGCCCGTGGCGATGATGCAGTCCGGACGCGCCGCCTTGGCGACTTCCGGGCGGATTTCCGGTTCCGGGTTGGCCAGCGCGAGAATCAGCGGCTTCGTGCCCATGGTCTTGACCATGTCGGCGGTGAGCACGCCGGCGGTCGAGCAGCCCAGGAACACGTCGGCGCCGTTGCTGGCATCGGCCAGGGTGCGTGCGTCGGTCGTCACGGCATAGCGTGCCTTGCTCTCATCGAGCTTGTCGCGCCCGGTATGGATCACGCCCTTCGAGTCGAGAACCAGAATGTTCTCTTTCTTGAGGCCGAGATTCACGAGCAGGTCCAGACACGCGATGGCGGCAGCGCCTGCACCCGAGCACACCAGCCTGACCTTGGCGATGTCCTTGCCGACGACCTTCAGGCCGTTGAGGATCGCGGCCGAGGCGATGATGGCGGTGCCGTGCTGATCGTCGTGGAAGACCGGGATCTTCATGCGCTCACGCAGCTTCTTCTCGATGTAGAAGCACTCGGGCGCCTTGATGTCTTCGAGGTTGATGCCGCCCAGCGTGGGTTCGAGCATGGCGATGGCTTCGACCAGCTTGTCCGGATCGTGCTCGGCGAGCTCGATGTCGAACACGTCGATGCCCGCGAACTTCTTGAACAGGCAGCCCTTGCCTTCCATGACGGGTTTTGCGGCGAGCGGGCCGATATTGCCCAGGCCCAGCACGGCCGTGCCGTTGGTGATCACACCGACGAGGTTGCTGCGCGACGTGTAACGGTTCGCGGCAAGCGGATCTTCCGCGATGGCTTCGCAGGCGTAGGCCACGCCGGGGGAGTACGCCAGGGACAGATCGATCTGGTTCGACAGCGGCTTGGTCGGCGTAACCGAGATCTTGCCGGGACGCGGATTCTCGTGGTACGCGAGCGCGCTTTGCTTCAGTTGTTCATCCATTTTCGATACCTAATGGCGACGGCCGGACCCTGCCGCATGCGGGCAGCGTGTGGGGCTCGACCGTCTTTTGACGGATCACGGCGGGGGGAAGAGCCAACCGGAGGGATTCGACGATTGTGTCGTCGACGGGGTTCTTCTCGGCGCGATGGCGTGATGACCATCGCTTCCCCGATCCGGGAAATCGCGCTCGCGCGCGCCGGACCGTGGGACATGCGGTGGGCCGGAGCGCACCGCAGGACGCAAAGTGTACACCTTGCGCCACGAGCGTGACGCCGCACGCGGCGCAAGGCTCACGCGCGGCGCAATACGCAATTCGCCTTACTGCAACGCTTCGCCGCGACGCTCCGGAATCAGGAACAGCGTCGCGAGAATGTCGAGCACGTAAATGCCCGCGAGGAAAACGAGCGCGATCTTGAACGAGAACGCTGCCGCGAGCGCACCGACCGTCAACGGCCCGAACCCGCCCACGGCGCGCCCGATGTTGAACAGCACGTTTTGCGCCGTGGCACGCGCCGCCGTCGGATACAACTCGGAGATCAGCGCGCCGTAGCCGCCGATCATGCCGTTCACGAACATGCCCATGACCGCGCCGCCGATCAGCAACGAGAACTGCGACTGGAGCTGTGCGTATACGAATACCATCACGACCGCCCCGATCTGATAGCCGATGAACGCCGGGCGACGTCCGAAACGATCCGCCAGCCGGCCGAACAGCCAGATGCCGAACGCCATGCCGAGCACCGTCACCGCCGTCCACATCGCGGACTTGGTCAGCGAATAGCCGAAGGTCTTCGACAGATACGAGGGCATCCAGATCATCAGGCCGTAGTAACCGAAGTTCTGCACCGAGCACAGAATCGCCACGCCCAGGCTCGCGCGCGTGGTCGCGCAGTCCTTGACCAGCAGCTTGAGCGGCGCGTGCTCGCGCGGCTGTTGCTGCTGCGCGACGAACATCTCCGGCTCGCCAAGCGTACGGCGCATGACGAACGACACCACCGCCGGGAGCAGCCCCACGGCGAACATGCCTCGCCAGCCGATGACCGGCAGCAGCAACGGCGTGAGCAGCGCCGCGGCGAGCACGCCTGCCTGCCAGCCCAGCCCGACGAACGACGACGCACGGGCGCGGCGCTCCGGCGCGCAGGCTTCCGCCGCAAGCGCCATGCCGATACCGAATTCGCCGCCCAGACCGATACCGGCAATCGTCCGGTAAGCCAGCAGATCCCAGTATCCCTGCGCCAGCGAGCACAGGCCGGTGAAAACGGCGAACAGCAAAATCGTCCACGACAGCACACGTACTCGGCCGTAGCGATCCGAAAGCATGCCGAAGACGATGCCGCCGACGACCGCGCCGATGAGCGTCCAGGTCACGAGCGCTCCCGACTGCGCGCTGGACAGCGCCAGATCGGCAGCGATGGCCGGCAGGATGAAGCCGAGGATCAGCAGGTCGAAGCCGTCCATGGCATAACCGATGGCCGAAGCCCACAGGGCGCGGTTGGCGTAAGCGTTATCGTGCTTCGCCGCGCCAGCGGCGCTGGCGCCCGGCGTGGCAAGGGAAGGCGAGGGGTCGTGGGGCATGATGGCGTCTGGTCCGGTCTGAATTTCGGCCAGAGTGTATGCCTGTCATAAAGGCTCGGCAACTGTCTCTTTTTTTGGACTCATCTGTCGTTGCCCTTTTTTCATATGCGCCGTGCGCGCACACTGCGCGTACTCCTCTTACGAAAAATATACGCTCAGTGCATAATTGACCTCGCATTTGCTGAAACTTGTGGCATAATTCGCGTTTAAGCGCAGGCCACTCGTCGCGAGACGCGCCGCCCGCTGCCGCAGACGGTGCCTTGCCGCAGTAGGCTGTTGTTTATCGTGGCACGTGGCATGCCGCTCACTCACCCATGACTCCTGGCTGCACGCCGCACGGCGGACAGCAACGCTGAGGAACCGCATCATGATTGGCATCGACCGCCAGGCGATTTCCGACATCACCGCAAAGATCCTGCTCGAAGTGGGCGCGGTGCATTTCAACGCCGAGAAGCCGTACATCTTCACCTCGGGCTGGGCCAGCCCGGTCTACACCGACTGCCGCAAGCTCATTTCGTACCCCCGCGTGCGTCGTACGCTGATGGACTTCGCGGAAGCCGTCATCATTCAGGACGTGGGCTGCGAGCAGTTCGACACGGTCGCCGGCGGTGAAACCGCGGGTATCCCGTTCGCTGCGTGGATTGCCGACAAGCTGATGCTGCCGATGCAGTACGTGCGCAAGAAGCCGAAGGGTTTCGGCCGCAATGCGCAGATCGAAGGCGATCTGCCGGAAGGCTCGCGCGTGCTGCTCGTCGAGGATCTGACGACCGACGGCCGCAGCAAGATCAACTTCTGCAAGGCGCTGCGCGAAGCCGGTGCGAACGTGAACCACGTGTTCGTAATCTTCCACTACGACATCTTCCCGGAGAGCCGTCAGGTGCTCAAGGACATCGATGTCCAGTTGCACTCGCTCGCCACGTGGTGGGACGTGCTGCGTGTGGCCAAGCAGCAGAACCACTTCGACACGAAGACGCTGGACGAAGTCGAGAAATTCCTGCATGCACCGGCCGAATGGTCGGGCGCACACGGCGGCGCCACGTCGTTCCCGAAAGACTGAAAGACCGGGTCCTTTGGCCATGCCAATGGCAAAGCGCGTAGTATTCGCTTGAGAGGCGAGAACGGCCGGCCCGAAATGGCTGGCCGTTTTTTTTTGACGCTCGCGATCCGCGCTCGGGATCTGCGGGATGAACAGGAGAAACCCCATGCTGGCTTCGGTCGTCGCCATCGGCGCCGGCGCGGCGCTCGGTGCGTTGCTGCGCTGGACGTTGAGCGTGCATCTCAATGCGATTCTGCCGACGCTTCCTCTCGGTACGCTCGCCGCCAATCTTGGCGGCGGCTATCTGATCGGCATCGCGGTGGCACTGTTCAGTCACGTACCGTCGATACCGGTCGAGTGGCGGCTCTTCGTCGTCACCGGTTTTCTCGGCGGCCTCACCACCTTCTCGACCTTTTCCGCCGAAGTCACCACGCTGCTGCGCGCAGGCCAGCTCGGTTGGGCCTCGCTGATCGTGGTCGTCCACGTGGGCGGTTCGCTCCTCATGACGCTGCTCGGCATTGCCAGCGCCACCTGGTTCGTGCAATGGCTGCGCCCCGCCCTCTGACGTCTGCCCACCCGCCAGTTCAGGCGGCCTGAGCGATTCAGGCGAGCAGCATTACGAGCTTCACATCGTCGTGCCCCGACAGCCGGAACGTCACTTGCGCAAAGTCGATGTCGCCGCGCTCGGGATGATGGAAACCGCGGCGGCCGCCTTCACGCTCGACGACATCCTGCTGCGACCAGAGCGCGGCGAACCCCGGACTCTCGCGTTGCAGGGCATCGGTGAGCGCTCGCACCGGCGTGTCGTCGAGATAGGCGCTGCATTCGGCGCGAAACTCGGCGACCACGCGTCGCGCACGCCGCTCCCAGTCCTGAATCAACGTTCGCGCACCGGCGTCGAGGAAGATGTAGCGCAGCAGGTTCTTCGTTCCCGAGGGGCCCGGTACACCCGCCGGGCCCGGCACATCGAGCCAGCCACGAAAAATATCGGCCGCGGCGCTGTTCCACGCAAGCATGTCCCAGCAGCGGTCCAGCGCGTAGGCTGGCGCCGCAACAGCGGCAACGGCCGCGCGCACCTGCGCAGTCGCGTGATGCGGCAACGGTTCGGCGCCCCGCTCCGGATCGCGCTTGCCCGCAAGATCGAACAGATACGCCCGTTCGGCGCGCGAGAGCCGCAAGGCACCGGCGACCGATGCCAGCGCGCCCGCCGAAATCGACACCTCCCGCGCCTGCTCGATCCATGTGTACCAGGTCGACGACAGACCGCACAGCTGCGCCACCTCTTCCCGGCGCAGACCCGGCGTGCGGCGCCGCCCCATCGGGGGCAGACCGACGGCGGCGGGTGTCAGCCGCTCGCGATGCGCGCGCAGAAAGTCGCCAAGGGCGCGACGCTGACGGGCGTCGTCCGCATGAGGTCCCGACTCGCCCGACGGCGAAGGTGGCAAAGCGATGGGGGTAGTTTTCATACCAGGATAATCAGGCAACTTGTACCGGTATCGATGGGCCATTATCGTGAGAGCCATCGATGTCGCGCAAGCCCCGGGCGACATAAACTCAACCTGAAGCTCCCTGCCCACGACCGAAGGAGACTCCCGTGAGCCATCCCCCGCGCCCCGCGTCCACCCCCTCCCATGACTCCCACAATGCGGTCGTCACCGGCCAGTTCGGTCCGCAGGCATCCGCCTATCTGACGAGCGCCAACCACGCGCAGGGCGCCGATCTGGAGCAACTTGCCGCCATCGCGCGCGCGTATCCGGGCGCGCAGGTCCTCGATCTCGGCTGCGGCGCCGGTCATGTGAGCTTCTTCACCGCACCGCACGTGGCGCGCGTCGTCGCTTACGATCTTTCCGTCGATATGCTCGGCGTGGTGGCCGGCGAGGCCGCCAGGCGCGGGCTGAGAAACGTCGATACGCAACTTGGCGCCGCCGAATCGTTGCCGTTCGACGATGCCACGTTCGATCTCGTCTTCAGCCGTTACAGCGCCCATCATTGGGCGGACGTCGGGGCGGCGTTGCGCGAGATGCGTCGCGTGCTCAAGCCGGGCGGACGCGTCGTGATCTGCGACGTCGCATCCACCGGACAGCCGTTGTTCGACACGTATTTGCAGGCGGTGGAGGTGCTGCGCGACACGTCGCACGTGCGCGATTATTCGACGGGCGAGTGGCTCACGATGGCGGCGGGCGCGGGCTTCTCGGTGGCGTCGCTCACGCCGCGCACGCTCGAACTCGACTTCGCGACGTGGACGGCGCGCATGCGCACACCGGCGCCGATGCAGGTCGCCATCCGCGCATTGCAGAGCGCCATGGCCGACAGCGTTCGCGAGCACTTCCGGATCCGGGACGACGGCTCGTTCACACTCGACACGCTGACGCTCGAACTGATCGCCGGTTGAGGTCCGGCGAATCTCCGCCGGTTCCCGAGGGTACTGGGGTCGATTGCGGCACTACTGGATTCGCCTCGGCCCTTCGCTGTCGTTCGCGCCGCTGATCTGCGCGGCGTCGGCCAGCAACGCCACGTAGTGGCGCAACGCCCGCGCACGCGCCTGCTCGTATAACAGCGCAGCGATACGATCGGCCACGCGCTCGAACGGCGGCATGCGGCCTTTCACCCGGCGCTCGATACGTACGACGTGGAAGCCGTAACGCGTGTTGACGAGTCGCGGCAGCACGCCGAGTCTGTCGCCGCAAAACAGCACCAGCTCGAACTCGGGCGCTGCGCTGCCTCGCGCGAGCATGCCGAGGCTGCCGCCGTCGTGCGCCGACGCGCAGTCCGACATCGTCCGCGCAATCGTCTCGAACGAAGACGGTTCCGCGAGCACCGCATCGAGTGCCGACTGCGCACGTTCGAGCGTGCGCGAAAGCGGCACCCCGGCCGACAACGCAAACAGAATATGACTCGCCTGCACTTTGTCGCCTACGCGGAACTGCCCGGCGTGGTCGTGAAAGTAAGCTCGGCACTCCTCCTGCGTGGGACGCCGCACCTGTACGTCCCGCGTGAAGAGCGCGTCGACGACAGCGTCGTCGCTCGCGGCGGCGTCATCGGCGAGAAGATGCAGATCGCGCGCACGCTGTCGCAACAGCTCACGGCTCACGAGCGCACGTTGCGCGGCGGCTTCCGGATCGGCAGCGTCCCGATGTTGATCGATCTCATCGGCGACGCGGCGCGCGTCGATGACAATACCGTTGACACTCAAAGACATGACGGACCCCACGAAAAACGTTCACGGCGATGGCGCTCGGGCGTTCGCCGGGCCTCTCGACCGGCGAACGGGCATGCCGTCGTCAGAACTCGTTCTGAATACGACGATAGGCGCGCGCGAGCTGCACGTTCGTGCGGCTCACCGATTCGGAAAACTCACGCGCGTCGACAGTGACTTTCGGGATGGTCGCGAGATCGGCCTCGCACCTGATGTGCGTGGTCGGGGGGATGTCCCATCCGTCCACCACGCTGTTGTGCCGCGCCACCACGCCGTCGTGCACGACGCAGTTGAACAGCACGGAGTTGAAGCCGACGAAGGCGTTGTCGCCAACGACACCGGGGCCATGCACGATGGAGCGATGGGCGATGGACGTGTTCTCGCCGATGGAAACGCGTGCGCCGTCTTTCGAATGGATCACGACCCCGTCCTGAATGTTGGAATTTGCGCCGATCACGATCGGCTCCATCCTGCCGTGCTCATCGACCTCGTCGGCGCGCAGCACCGCATAGGACCCGATGTGATTCCAGACCGCTCGCTCGTACGCCGGGCCGCGACAAGGCGGTCGCGTGATGTACGCGACATCCATGCCGATGCTGGCCACGACGGAATACGCCCAGTGGGCGAGCGGGGGAAAGGGAACACGGACGGGCACCGTGATACAGACTCTCTCACCGCCGCGAACGGTATATCGATGTTGTAGGCGATGGGAGACGGAAACGCAAATGTCCGCGATGACGGTACGGACAGCCGTTGCGTGCCGCACACACTGCTGTGCGGCACGGGAGAAACTCAGTGTGTCGGACGTGTTGCCGTCGCTTGCGAATCATTGGAATCGTTGGCCGTGCCCGTCGGGCGTCCGCGCCAGTAACCGGCCAGCAGCGAGCCCGACAGGTTGTGCCACACGGAGAAGAGCGCCCCCGGCAATGCCGCCAGCGGCGTGAAATACACCTTGCCGAGCGTGGCGGCCAAACCGGAGTTCTGCATACCGACCTCGATGGCCAGCGTGCGGCAGATCGATTCGTCGAAGCCTAGCAAGCGGCCGCCCCAGTATCCACCGAGCAGGCCCAGGCCGTTGTGCAGGATGACGCCGGCCATGACCAACGGACCTACCGTGGCAATGTTGCCCTGATTCGCGCCCACCACCGCACCGATGATCAGCACGATTGCCACCATCGACACCAGCGGAAGAAAGCCCTCGATGGCACGCACCACGCGACCGAAGAAGTGGTTGATGAGCAGACCGGCGCCGATCGGCAACGCCACGATCTGAAGAATCGACAACAGCATGCCTTCGACGTCCACCGCAATCGACGCGTCGACGTACAGGCGTGTGAGCAGCGGCGTCGCGAACACGCCGACGAGTGTCGACATGGCACTGATCGTGACCGAAAGGGCCACGTCGCCTCGGGCGAGATAGATCATGACGTTCGACGCCGTGCCGCTCGCTACGCTGCCCACAAGCACCATGCCCGCAGTCAGATCGGGGGGCATGTGCAGCACGCGTGCAATGATCCATGCGGCCAGCGGCATGACCAGATAGTGCAGCACCACACCCGCCACGATGGGCGCGGGACGCGTGAACACTCGCTTGAAGTCGTCGAACGTCAGGGTGACGCCCATCGCAAACATCACCACGGTGAGCAGCGCCGTGACGTGCGGCGTAATGCCGGAAAAGCTGCCCGGCGAGAAAAAGGCAAAGACGGACAGCAGCAGAGCCCACAGGGGGAACAGCCGGGTGACACGGGCGATCATGAGAGTCTCGGGCGCAAAAAGTTAATATTTTACTTATTTTGCGCTGACCACCCGTCGACGCCGTGCCGTCGCACGTTCGGAACATCGGCGAATGCGGCGCGTGGCACGCGGCGGCGAAGGCGCTTCGCCGCTTCCCGCATCCCCATGCCGCGGCCCGGATTCATCGGAATGTCGAGCCGCGTGCACGTCTTCGATACCTCGTCGATGCTTCGTTGATGCTTCGTTGATGCTTCGTCAAGGCGCCTAATCGCGCTTCGGCTTGCCCATCAGCAAGGCACCTCCGGCGCCGTCGCGACGTGCCGGACGCGGCCCGCGTTGGGCAAAGTCGCCACGCTCGCCGCCGCCGCCGCCACCTCCAGCACCACCGCCAACCCCACCATTACGCTGGCCCCGGCCCGCATTCTGGCCCTGGCGCGGTGCGCCCGTCCCCTGCACGGCACGTACGGGCGCGCGTTGGGCATCGCCCTGACGTTTGGCCGGTTGACGTTGGCTCGTGCCGACGTTGATGGCATCGCCGCCATTGCCGCCGCCCTGCCGCCCGCCCCGCTCGCCTTCGCGACGCGGCTTCGGCTCGACGCCCTGACGCGGCGCGCGGCCGCCGTCACGTGGCTCACGTGGCGCCCGGGCCGATTGACGCGCATCGTCGCCCCCGCCGTTGCGTCCCCCGCGGCCGCCGCCACCCGCACGACGGCCGCCGCCTTGCTGATTCTTGCGAATCGGCTGCGCGACGGCGTGCGGATCCGGCTCAAAGCCTGGGATCACCTCGCGATCGATGGTGCGCTTGATGAGGCGCTCGATTTGCTGGAGGAGTTGATGTTCGTCCACACACACGAGCGAGACGGCTTCCCCGTTCGCGCCCGCGCGGCCCGTACGGCCGATGCGGTGCACGTAGTCTTCCGCCACTTCCGGCAGATCGAAGTTCACCACGTGCGGCAACTGATCGATGTCGATACCGCGCGCGGCGATATCGGTCGCCACCAGCACCTGCAGCGTGCCGCTCTTGAATTCGGCAAGGGCACGGGTACGTGCGCCCTGACTCTTGTTGCCGTGAATGGCCAGCGCCGGAATGCCGCTCTTCGTCAGTTGCTCCGCCAGGCGGTTCGCACCGTGTTTGGTGCGCGTGAACACGAGCACCTGAAACCAGTTGTGCTCGCGCACGAGGTGTTCGAGCAGTTCGCGCTTGCGGTCACGGTCGACCGGGTGGATCTTCTGCGCGACGGTCTCGGCGGTCGTGTTGCGTCGCGCGACTTCGATCAGCGCAGGCGACTTGAGCAGCCCGTCGGCCAGTTGCTTGATTTCGTCGGAGAACGTGGCCGAGAACAGCAGGTTCTGGCGCTGCGCGGGCAGCGCCGCCAGCACGCGGCGGATATCGCGAATGAAACCCATGTCCAGCATGCGATCCGCTTCGTCGAGCACCAGGATTTCGACGCCGGACAGATCCACCGTCTTTTGCTGCATGTGATCGAGCAGGCGGCCCGGCGTGGCGACGAGAATATCGACGCCGCGCGCGAGTTGCTTGACTTGCGGCACCATCGACACGCCGCCGAACACGGTCATGGAAGTCAGACGCAGGTATTTCCCGTACTGGGTGACACTCTCCTCGACTTGCGCGGCAAGTTCGCGCGTGGGGGTCAGCACCAGCGCGCGCACCGGGCGCTTGCCGTTCGCGGCAGCCGGACGCGCGCGCGCGGACAGCATTTGCAGGATGGGCAGCGTAAAGCCTGCCGTCTTGCCGGTCCCGGTCTGTGCTCCGGCGAGAAGATCGCCGCCTTGCAGGACAGCCGGAATCGCTTGCAGTTGGATCGGGGTCGGCTGCGTGTAACCGAGATCGGCGACTGCACGCAGGATGTCGGCCGACAGGCCGAGCTTTTCAAAAGACATATAAAGACCAATGCGCGGACTCCACGATGTGTGTCCCCGCGCGTATCTATGTTGTTTGTTCTTGATGGAATGCCCGCGTGGGGCGTGCGACACGCATCGCGCTCATCCGGGCGACGCGTCTGAAGACGCCAGCAAGACGACCCGCCGGCGAATGAAACTCTGCGGCTTGGCGGGGCAGACCGTCGCGGGTACGGCCGTGTCTTGAAAGCGCGTAGTTTACCATGCGCCCCTTCCCAAGTCAGTCGTGCCGCTACACTGACGTCTTTCCCCCACGCCACTCGCGCGCGACGCGATACCCATTTTCGTGAAATTCGACCTGACCGATCTGCGCCTGTGCCTGCTGGTGGCCGAAGCCGGCAGCATCACCGGCGGCGCCGAGCGCGCCCATCTGACGCTGGCATCCGCGAGCGCACGCATTCGCGGACTCGAAGAAACGCTGGGCGTCGCCCTCTTCATGCGTCATCGTCAGGGTGTCATTCCCACGCCCGCCGGACGCGCTCTGCTCGCGCACGCCCGGCGCGTACTCGCACAAATCGAACAGATGCGCGGCGAGCTTGGCGAGTATGCGGCGGGCCTCAAGGGCAACGTGCGAATCGCGTCCAACACCGTCGCCATGTCCGAATTCCTGCCGGATCTGCTCGGTGCGTTTCTCGCCGGGCATCCGAACGTGGAAATCGCGCTGCGCGAGCAGACAAGTCCCGCCGTGGTGCAGGCCGTACTCGAAGGCGCCGCAGATATCGGTGTCGTATCGGACTGGATCGAATTGACGGGACTCGAAACGGTGCCCTTCCGGCAGGACCGGCTGGTCATCGTCACGCCGCCGGGCCATGCCCTCGCCGCGCTCGACGAGATCGCCTTCGTCGACGTGCTCGACGCCGAATTCATCGGTCTGCCCGAGCCAAGCGCGCTGGCCGAGCACCTCGACGGCCACGCCAAACGTGCGGGACGCCCGCTTCGCTACCGCTTGCGTCTGCGCGACTTCGACAGCCTGTGCCGGGCCGTCGCAACAGGCGCCGCGCTCGGCATCGTGCCCCTGAGCGCCGCCCGGCGCTCGGCGACCACGCTGGGCATCGGCATCGTGCCGCTCGTCGACCCATGGGCGCTGCGTACGCTCGTGCTGTGCGTGCGCGAGCGCGACGCCCTGCCTGTCTACGCGCGGCAGCTGCTCGACCATCTGCACGCCGCGCCCCCCGAAAAAAACGCAGCCGCAAACGAAAACGGCACGACGTAATCATCGTGCCGCATCATGCCGCATCATGCCGCGATGCGCGTCGACATGCCGCCTGCTGGCTTGCCCTCCTGCCCGGGACGGACGCCTTACATCGCCGCCGGCCGCGAGGCGCCACGACCGCGCAGCAGGGCATACAGAATGATCGCGCCGAACGTCGCACAGCCGATCCCGCCGAGCGAAAAGCTGCCGAACTTCAGCGTGAAATCGCCCGCGCCCAGCACGAGCGTCACCGCGGCCACGATCAGGTTGCGGTTATCCGAGAAATCCACCTTGTTCTGCACCCAGATGCGCGCGCCGGCCACGGTGATCAGACCGAACACTACGATGGACACGCCCCCGAGTACCGGCCCGGGAATCGTCTGGATGAGCGCACCGAACTTCGGCGAGAAGCCCAGCACCAGCGCGATGACGGCGGCCACCGCGAAGACCAGCGTCGAATAGATCTTGGTGACGGCCATCACACCGATGTTCTCGGCGTACGTGGTGACGCCCGTGCCGCCGACGCTGCCCGACACGATGGTCGCCAGTCCATCGCCGAGAAAGGCGCGGCCCATGTAGCGGTCGAGGTTCTGCCCCGTCATGGCGCTCACCGCCTTGATGTGCCCCAGATTCTCGGCCACCAGAATGATGGCGATGGGCGCGAGCAGCACCATGGCTTCGGGCTTGAACACGGGCGCGGCGAAATGCGGCAGACCGAACCATGCGGCATTCGCCACGACGGCAAAGTCAATCGGCTTGCCCAGCCCCATGCCGTTCGTCAGCACGGCGTACAGCACGTAGGCCAGCAACAGGCCCACGAGAATCAGCAGACGTTGCACCATGCCGCGCGCGAGCACGGCCACGAGGCCCACGCACAGCACCGTCGCGAGCGCCATCCACGTATCGAAGCTGGTGGCCGACACGCCCTTCACCGCCACCGGCGCGAGATTCAACCCGATGACCGCGACCACGGCGCCCGTCACGACCGGCGGCATGAGCGTCTCGATCCAGCGTGTGCCGACCGCCATCACGATCAGGCCGATGATCGCGTACAGCACACCGCAGGCGATGATCCCGCCGAGCGCGACGGGAATGTTCATGTTCGGACCGCTGCCCGCGTAGCCCGTCACCGAAATCACGAGACCGATGAAGGCGAAGCTGGAGCCGAGATAGCTCGGCACGCGCCCGCCGACAAGCACGAAGAACAGCAACGTGCCGATACCCGACATGAAGATGGCGAGGTTCGGGTCGAAGCCCATGAGCAGCGGCGCGAGCACGGTCGAGCCGAACATGGCGACCACGTGCTGCACGCCCATCGCAACGGTCTGCGGCCACGGCAGACGCTCATCGGGCGCGATCACGCGCCCGGAGGCTGTGTCCTGTTGCTGCCACTTCGGGAAGTAACCCTCTGCCATTTCGATCTTCTCCTGTCGGTCGTGCCGTATCGTGTGGTCCCGCGCCGCCCCGTCGAATGCGTGGGACGATGGGAAAAACTGGCCGCAGTGTACGGAGCACCCGCACGGAAGGCAAGGCGAGAAATAGCGCGTGCCCCATACACCCCGTACATTCCCCCCGCACACCCGACACACCCGACACACCCGACACACCCGACACACCCGACACACCCGACATACCCGACATACCCGACATACCCGACATACCCGACATACCCGACATACCCGACATACCCGACATACCCGACATACCCGACATACCCGACATACCCGATACGTTGGCCCGGCACGACAAGCGCCCGGGACGATCCGCACAACCGGCCCGCCTTCCCGGCCGTCCGGCAGGGACGCTGCCGCAGACAAGCCTGCACGCCCGGTGCGCTCGCCCGGCGTCAGCGTTTGGCGAGCCCCTGAAGGATCAGATCCGCCAGACCGGTGTAATTGCCGTCGAAATGGTGCCCGCCGGGCATCTTCACGATCTGTACGCGGCGGGGATCGAGCCCCGGGCAGTTGCTGTCGTCTTCATCGGCCCCGTAGACACACATCGCCATGCCGTCGGGCAGACGCTCGACTTCGGGCCGGATCGGCAGCCCGTTCTGGCTCGACATTACCCAGTTGGTCATGCGGAATTCGAAATCGGCCTTCTGGCCGAGCCCCATCAGCACGAGCAGGCCAACACGCTCGCGGGCGACCGGCGGCAGCCGGTTCACCATGAACGGCAGCACGTCGGCGCCCTGCGAATAGCCGATGAGGATTGCGCGCTTCTTGTTCCAGCGGGTCTGATAAAAGCGCAAGAGGCGATCGATGTCGAGCGCGCCGGACGCCGGGGTGCGCGCCGACCAGAAGTAACGGAGCGAATCGACGCCCACCACCGGAATGCCATGGGCGGCCAGCGCCCCGGCCACATCGCGATCCAACCCGGCCCATCCACCATCGCCCGAGAGCAGGATCGCGAAGGTGTCGGCCATGTTGGCGGCAGGCCTGGCCGTGGCCGGCACTTCGATCACCGGCAGGTCTGCGACAGCGGCGGGCGGGCGCGCCGTGCCGGCCACGTGGTGTGCGTTCAGCCGCCGGAACGCGTTCTTGTATTGCGTCACCCAATCGGCCAGCACGGGGGCAGACGCAACGCCCTGCGCGTTCGCCGTGCCGCTCGTGTCCATCGCCCCGAGACTGCCCGCCAGCCCGCCCACGAGCCAACTCGAATTCGGCGTGCGTGCCGCGAATTCCTGCGCGACGTGGTCCGGGCAGCGCGGGGCGCGTCCCGGGCTGCCGGGACCGGCCGCCGGCCCGCCCATCGCCAGCCACGGTGCACTCATCACGGGCGCGGGGAGCAGGCGCATGGGGGCACCGCCCGCCGTGTGCGTGATGCCGCGTCCGAAATGTACCCCCTCGCCCTGACACAGCGCACGCGCCATCGGCAGCACCGGGCAGAAGTCGACCGAGAGCGCGCCGGAGAACGTGTCGTTACCGGCCTGCGCGAGCATCGCATACGCGAACGTGCCGCCCACGCCGTCGCCTACGAGAATCGGCGGCGTGTAGCCCGGCAGCTTGACGGCGGCCTCGACCCACCGGCCGAAGTTATCGAGATCGCCGGCCGCGTACACGCACGCGATGTCGTCCTTCGTGTAGTTCGCCATCAGCCGCGCCGTGTCGATCCCGGCCACCAGCGCGCCGGTGTCGGCCAGTGCGCGGGCCATGCGTTCGGCACGCGGTGTCCATCCGTCGTCGTCGGAGAAGAACAGCACCGTGGCGTTCGGCTCGCCCTGCGGCCGAAAGATCGGGATGTTCTCGAAGCGGCCATGCGTCATGATCTCGGGCGCGGCGCTGCCGTCGGCGGCGGCATTACGAAACGCCGCGGCACCGGCCGCCGCTGCCGCGGCCTTCGGCATGACCGGGGCCGCGGCGCTGGTGTCCGGGGCATTCGACTGCGCCACCGGCCCCGCCTTCGGTGCGGGCTTCAGGACGTTGAGGGGATGACTGCGCGCCTGCGTCGATTCGGACGTCTGCGCCAGCACAGCGGCAGGCGCCATCGCCACCGCCAACATCGCCACGCGTTTCGCACCTGGCGCACTCGCCAACACGGCGCGCCACACACTCAGCCACCACGTCCCGCGCGAGCGCTTCGGCTGTCTCACGCGCAGATGGCGCGCGTCTTCGGCCCCGCCCCGATCGTCCACGTCATTCACCCCGCCGGCCCGGCCCTGCATCGTCATTGCTTTGCCTGTCATTTCGCTATCATCCCTTTCCAGCCGCCGCCGACGAGCGACGCCACGTCGGCCAGCGTCAGCATCGGCGCGATGCCGCCCGGCGTCATCAGGTAACGCGTCTCCCACTGCGGGTCGAACTTCTCCTTGAAGCTGCGCAACCCGCGGAAGTTATAAAAGCGCGCACCGTGCGCGAACATCATCCGGCCGAAGCGATGCCAGCGCGGGGCGAGCTGATGCGTCTGCATGCCCGACATCGGTGCCATGCCGAGCCCGAACCGCTGATAACCCTGCGCCTTGAAATGCAGCATGAGCTTTGCGAAGAGGAAGTCCATGGTGCCGGGCGGCGCGTCGGGCACCTGACGCATCAGGTCGATGCTCGCTTCGATGCGCAGGACGTCGGGGCACATCAACGTGGCGAATGCCACCAGCCGGCCCTCGCGACGCACCAGCGCCACCGGCTGGCGCACGACATACGCGTCGTGGAACGCCCCGAGCGAGAAACCCTTTTCCCGCGTGTGCTGGCGCGCGAGCCACGCATCCGACACCAGCCGCATCTGCCCGAGATGCGCCCCAACCTCCTCGGGCGGCACGATCTCGAGGGTCAGCCCCTCGCGCTCGCCGCGCGTCACGCCGTGCCGCAGATTCGCGCGACGCGAACCCTGCAATCCGAACTCGGGCAGCGAGACGAACGCCTCCTCGCCGAGCTTGAACGCGCGAAGGCCGGCGTCGATATAGAGCGGCAACGCCTGCGGACGCGTTTTGTAAAACGCGGCGCGACCGCCATGTGCGTCGGCCAGTTCGATGAAGCGCCAGATCAACTCGGGCCATTCCTTCTGATCGCCCACGGGGTCCGAGAGCGACACCCACGAGCGGCGATGCTTGGCGTACATGATGAAGGCGTTGCCGGACGGCGAGAACAGGAAGCTCTTGTCTCCCATGAGCGCGAGGCACGCGTCGGCGGCGGGCTGCTTGCGGATGATGGCCTTCGCGCGCACCAGTTCGTCCTGCGTGGCGGGCACCATCGCGCCCGGCGACTGACGCAGCAGTTGCCAGAGCGAGACGCCCAGACCGATCACGGCCACGACCATCAGCGCACGCATCGAACGCGGCGCGTCGCCATCGAACGTGAACTGCCACCAGAGTTGGTTCGCGTATTCCACACGCCGGTACGACATGAACATCAACCACGTACACGCGCCCAGCACCGACAGGACCGCGATGATCCAGCCCGGCTCGAACGACTGGGTGAAGAGCGACGAGCGGCGGTCGAACTGCCTTCGCGAGACGAGCAGCAAGGTCGCGAGCACGGCCAGTACAAAAAACTCGGACCACGCGATGCCTTTCGGAATGGCCAGCACGGCGGCGATGACGGTCAGACCGAGCGAGCCCCACCATGCGGCGTCCAGCCGGTGCAGCAATCCGCGTGCGAGGAACAGCATCGACAGGCCCGCGACGCTGCCGAGCAGGTGCGAGACTTCGACGAGAAACAGCGGCATGTGGCGGCGCAGGAAGTCCTCGGCGTCGCGCGTCGCGGGCGTGACGCCCGAAATCAGCAGCATCACCCCGGCCACGAGCGTGAGCGCCGCCAGAATGCCGGGGAACAGGCGCACGGCCGCGCGGCCGATGGGCGCCGCCGGCCCCCGGCGCAACTCGAACCCGGCGAGCAGACACGCCGCGAGTATCAGCGGCAAGAGGTAATAGATTCCACGATAGAGCACCAGCGCCCCGGCGACCTGGCTGATCGGTGCGTGGCCGTTCGTCGCCAGCAGAATCACCGCCTCGAACACGCCGACGCCGCCCGGCACGTGACTGAGGACACCAAGCGCCATCGCGATGGCGTAGAAGACGACGAAGGTCGGCAGATCCACCACGCCGGCGGGCAGCAGACACCAGAGCGCCGCCGCGGCCATGCCGAGATCGGCAGCGGAGATGAGCAACTGGCGCAGCGCGAGGCGCAACGGCGGCAACGGCATCGACCAGCGGCCGAAAATCGCGACGCTGCGCTTGCGGGCGCACACTGCAAGAAACGCGGCTGCCCCGGCGAGCAGCAGCACGGCGAAAAGCTGCAACATCCATGCGGGAATCGGCACCAGCGCCGAGACGCGGGAGGCGCCCCACAACATGCCAAGCGAGCCGAAGACCGTCATCCCGAGCCCGAACGCCCCTGCGTTGAACGCGACGGCCTGCGCGACTTTCGACGCGTCGACCCCGGCCGCCGCGTACATCCGCATGCGCACCGTGCCGCCGGTCAGCACCCCCAGCCCGACGGAGTTTCCCAGTGCGTAGGCGATGAACGACGTCAGCACGACCGTCGATCGCCTGACCTTGGCCCCGGCGTACGCCAGACCGGAAATGTCGTAGCCGGTGAGCGCCGCGTAGCTCGCGAGAGTGGCCAGCATGGCGAGCACGAGACGCGTCACCGGCGTGTCGTGGATCGCCGCGATGACGTTGTCGTAATGCACGTGCCGCAGCATGTGATGCAGCGCGTCGAAAACGAACAGGCCGAGCAGGAGAACGCTTGCGACGATCAGCCACGGGCGTGCCGCGCTCCACGGGAAGCGCCGGATCAGGCGCAGGGGCGCGGGAAGCGCGAGCCAGGCGGCCTCGTCGGATACGGTCGCACCGGAAGCTTCCGACGATTCGGAGGTCGCCGAGGCGGCGGAGGGCGCCGTTGACGCGGGCGGTGAAGCACCGGATCCGCTGGCGGCGGAGGCCGCAGCGCCGGGTCCGGCGGTGTCCGGGGAGGCGGCCGAGGTGACGGCCGGGGGAGAAGCAGTATCGGCGGGCCGGCTCGGGCGCGCGCGTGGCGGTTCTGTCATGTTTCGGTCGATCCTTCGGCCGGCACGACGTCGTCTGCGAGACGCCGCCCTTGTGGCCTGTGGGCGAGTCGGAGCCTGTCTATCCTGGCGATAGCTTACACCGCGATGCGTGACAGGTCTCGTCGGAGGTCTCGTCGGAGGTCTTGTCGGTGCGCCACCGACATGAGCGCTCCTCCTGAGCTTGCGCACGTGGCAACGCCTTGAGCGGCGGGCGTTCGCGGGGGATCTCTCACGACGCGAGGCAGTTTTGGCAGCGCAATATCGGCCCCCTCCCGCCGCGTCGCCCCCGCCGGATGGCCCGGTCACGCGGCGATTGCGTCCGCCTATTGAGCGGCGGGCGCGATACGTGCAACTTAATGTAAAATGCGTGGGTTTTACTGGGTATTTACCGGAAGTTTTTCCTAAACTTCGATCTCGAATATCGCCGCGGCGCGGCACGTGCGCACTCCGAACCATTTCGGCTCCGAAGAGAGTCATTGCGCGGTTCGAAGCTGGTGCGCGGGGGGAGTTGATCAATGAACGTCGAACGGCACCGCCGTCCGGCAGGGGCACGTTTTACCACGCGGTGGGTCATGCGCCTTCGTTCGCATGCCATTGCGCGAGTCATGGGACAAGCCGGTGCGTGCGCACGTCGAGTTGTCCTGACTATCCTGCTGAGTTCCGCCACGCTAACGGGGTCGGGCCTTGCGCTCGCCCAGACGCCATCGAACGCGCCGGCCTCATCCGCGGCCGCCGCCAACGCCAACGGTGCGGTGGTCGCACTGCCCTCGACGGGACCGGTCACGGCGATCCGGCCAGCGGTGCCGATCGGACAATCGACCCTCGCGCAGGGCGTGGCGCAGATCAAGGAGCGCTATAACCTTTCGCATGTCTGGCTGCGTACCGAGTCGGACAACGGTGTGGCGCTCGAAGCCGCGACGCCGGGCGACGACGTTCAGCAATTGCTGCCGATGGCGAGCCTGTCGAAATCGATCACGGCCATTGGCATTGCGCTACTCGTGCAGCAGGGCAAACTCTCGCTCGACGCCCGGCTCGGCGATTTGCTCGACGCCTACGCCAGGCAACACGGCAAGCCGCTCGATCCGACACTGCGCGATCTGACTGTCCGACGCCTGCTTGCCCATCGCGCGGGCCTTGCCACCAACGGTTTCAACGATCCGGTCAATGGGCTGTTCAGCGGACTGGCCATCCGTCGCGTGGGCGGGAGTGCCGATTTCTTCAACTATCTGGACGCGGGCGACGCCAGTCACTCGACGGGCAAAAGCGATTTCGTCTATTCGAACGTCTCATATCTGCTGCTTGGCATGGTGATCGAGGCGGTGTCCGGCGAGGACTACAAGGACTTCTGCGAGACGTCCATCTTCGCGCCGCTCGGCGTGAGCGACGCCAGGCTGCCGGACAACTGGCGTCTGCTTGCGCCGTTCGCGGGCTGGCAAATGTCAACGGGTGCGCTGCTCAAGGTGTGGCGCGTGTTCGATATCCGGCGCCCGAGCCTGCTGACGGAAAAGACATTGCGCACGTTGCTGCTCGACAAGCAGGCCGGACCGGTGAATTCGGATCGCGATGTGTATTACACACTCGGCGTTTTCATGCTGGCGGGGGCGGGTGATCGCAGTTATCGCATCAGCCACGACGGCATCGCGGATTTCTTTCGCACGCAATCGACGTACTACACTGTGGCGGAGAAAACGGTCCCTGGCGACAGCTGGGCGATCGTGGTGTCGCCGATTCCGTCGCGCGGCCAGTTCGGAGCGCTTCAGCGCGACGTGCGCCGTATCATCCGTCAGGCGCGTCTGGTGCCGTGAACGGAGCGCCGGCGGCCACGATGTCGCTGAGTTCGCACACATACGTTCCGGCGATGAGGCCGCGTTTTTGCGACGCGCTCAATTGCTTGATGCGGTACTCGGCGCGTGAGGCCGCCGAGCGGTCGGCGAACGGCAACGAGAACAGAATGCGCGACGGCGGATACGCCCGCGTGAAACGCGCGCCCTTGCCCGCCACGTGCGCCGCATAGCGCGCCTGGACATCGACGGTGATACCGGTATAGATGCGCCCGCCTGCGCACTCCAGCAAATAGAGAAACCACGGCTTCGGCACGACGATTGCCCTCTAATGGCCGCCTCCCCTCGAAAGCGAAATCAACCTCTCCCGACGCACCTCGCTTCGAGGCAGGCATTTCGAATAAATCAGGGCCGGGGCGACCAATTGACTCCCGAAATCGGAAATTTTGAATGGTAACGACAGTAACAGTGCATTATTGAGAAATTTCGCCAGAAGTTGAATGGTGGATTTTCATACGATAAGCGCCATGACCGAATCCGCTGCACCGCAGACCTCCCGCTCGCCACATGCCTCGGACGTTCTGCGCCGTGAGCGGGTCCGCGCACGTCTGAAGGCCCTCGGCGGCTATGCCGCCTACGCCGGACTCGCGCTGGCGCTGTGGGCGGCCAGTCACGGCAGCGCCACGCTCGGCTTGTCGCCCGCCGCCGCGCAAGCCGCCGTGCTGGTGCTATTCACCATCGGGGCCTGGGCGTTCGGACTGTTCCCGGAACCCGTCACCACACTCTCTTTCTTTCTGCTCGCCGTGCTGTTGCACGTGGCGAAGCCGGAAATCATCTTTGCCGGCTTTCATTCGGCGGCGTGGTGGCTGGTGTTCGGCGGTGCGGTCACCGGGCTCGCCGTACGAACGACAGGTCTCGGCACCCGCCTCGCAGCGACGATCTTCGCGCTCAAGCGTCCGACGTATCCGCGCTATGTCGCCTCCGTGATGATCGCGAGCGTCGGCCTCGCCTTCGTCATGCCTTCGACGACCGGGCGCATTCTGCTGCTCATCCCCATCGTGCTCGCGCTGGCGGATCGCATTGGCCTCACCGAGGGGCGGCGCGGGCGCACCGGCCTCGTCATGACGGTCGCCGCCGGGAGCTACATGCCGCCGACCACGATCCTGCCCGCCAACATTCCGAACAGCGTGCTGATGGGCGCGGCCGATTCGTTTTACGGCGTGAAGCTGCATTACGCACCCTATCTGCTGCTGCACTTCCCCGTGCTTGGCGCGCTCAAGGCAGCGATTCTCGTATGGGTTGTCTGCCGCCTGTTCCCTGACGACGGTCCGCTCGCGCCCCCCGGCGCAACGACATCGCCACCGTTGACGACCGATGCAAGGCGCCTGTCGCTCCTGCTCGCGCTGGCGCTCGCCGGCTTCGCCACGGACACATGGCACGGCATTTCGCCCGCCTGGATTTCGGTGGCCGCCGCGATCCTCTGCCTGCTGCCCGCGATTCACATTGTCACGCCGAAGACTTTCACCGATCAGATGCAGATCACGCCGCTCATCTACGTCGCAGGCTTTCTCGGCGTCGGCGCGGTAGTGGCCGATACCGGACTGGGGGAAAAGGTCGCGCGGCTGTGTCTTGACGCCGTCGGCATGATGCCCGGCACCCCGGTCGTCAACGCCGCGTGGCTGATCGCCATCGGCGCGGCCATCGGACTCGTCGCGACACTGCCGGGTCTGCCCGCCGTGCTCACACCGCTCGCGGGACAGCTTGCCACCGCGAGCGGCCTGCCGCTCTACACCGTGTTGATGCTTCAGGTGCCGGTGTTCTCGACCGTGCTGCTGCCGTACCAGAGCCCGCCGATGATGATCGCGATGCACCTCGGCGGCGTGGGCATGCGCGACGGCACGCGACTGACCGTGGTCATGACGATCATCACGCTGGTGCTGCTGTTCCCGTTGGATTACGTGTGGTGGCGCGGACTCGGCATGCTGCCGTGAGCCGGGGAGGAGGCGGCTGCGCGAGCCGAGGAAGCCGGGGAAGCCGACGTGCCGCGCAAGGCCATATGCCGTGTCGGCACGCCATGCGAATCGCGGCAGAACACGAGCCAGCGATCGCCGTCTTCCTCGCGCCAGAATGCGCCTTCGCGCTCCAGTACCGCCCCAAGCCGCAGACGCATGTCGCGCCGTTTCGCGTCGCTCACGCCCGGCAGGATCATCCCGCGAACGTAACTCAGGTGCGGGACAGTGCGCAGGAGTGAGCGAATCAGTTGGCAGAAGCGGCGCACCGCATGCTCGCTGGCGCGTGCTTCGGCATCGAGACGAAAGTCGGTGATCGTCAGCACATGGCCGGCCGCGCGCTTTTCCAGACGATGACAAAGCGACAACTCGCCGTTCTCGACGCGTTGCCCAATCGTGACGTGCAGGCGCTCGCAGACTTCCGCGCGCGCCGTGAAACGGTGAGTCCTGAAAAATGCCGCAACGGCGCGCTCGCAGACTGTCATGGGATTAGCGGATAACGTCGTACATCTTCGTGACTTGCTGGCCGATCATGCCGTACATCGAGCGTGACACGTCGCGGATGTCCGCGCTGGTCGCGTCGATGCGCTGCCGCAACCGCTCGTTGGTGCGCCGCGTCTCCTCCGAGAGCGACATCTCGAATTCGCCCAGCACGTCGTTATCGCGCCCCGCCAGTGAATCGTCGTTGGACACCACGTCGAACGGCGACTTCACGAACTGGCTGACGCCCTTGGTCGTCTCACCCACGGCGGTGCCGACCATGCGCAGCTTGCCCAACTCACCGCCGAAGCCCGCCGCCCCCGATCCCACGCCGCCGACCAACGAAAAGCTGCCCGAGACGATGCCGCCTATCGCCGACATCAGTCCGGCGTTGTAGTGCGAGCGGTTGGCGTTGTACTTCTCGGTGCGCGCCGTCACGCCGCGCTCGAATACCATGGCGTCGTGGCGTGTCCGGTATGCCTGATCGGTGTTGCGCTCCGCGACGCGCATCGCGAGAAACAGCGCGATGAGCATTTGCGCCGACCGAAGGCCGTCGACTTGCTCGCCGATCCGCGATCCCTGCGGCCGTTGCTGCCCTCGTGCCTGCGCATCACCCTCCGTTCCCGCGCGCGGCGCACCGATTACCCCATAATCGACCTGCGTGCGGCTCAGGTTCATCGCGCTCGATGTCATCATCATGTCTGCTCCAAAAGTGAGTGACGCGGCCCGCGCCACGCCCTGTGTCCTCGATACCGGCACCACCGTGCGGCCGCCTTCAGGCGCGGCCCGCCGATGCGGCCATCCGGATACGCATCTCGCCCGTCTTCTGCACCTGTTCGCCGGCGGATACCGCGATATCGTTCTGCTGGCCCACCAGCGTTTCCATCCGCCTGGCCGTACGCTTCTTGTCGTCGCCGTTCATCTCCAGCAGCATTTGCAGCCACAGCATGTCGACGGAAAGATCGCGTGCTTCGTTCTGCAATTTCGCACGTTGCATGCCGACAATGCCCTGACCCAGCCCGTTCGCCCCGGCGAACGTCCCGCGAATCGCATGTGACAACGACCACGACCCGCGCGCCAGCGCGAAGTAGCCTTGCGTGTTCATGCGCGACGCGAACGACTTCGTGAGGCTCCTGGCGGTCACCGACTTGCCCCGCGCGACTTGCTTCGCTGCCGTCTTCGCGACCTTGTCGAACGCACGCGAGGCCATTGCCTCGACCATCTGTTGCGTGAATTGCTCCGCCATCCGGTTGAAGCCGGCCTTCGCCAGACGGCGCGCGCTTTGCGTACCGTTCTGGAGCAACGACCGGCCTACGCGCTTGCCGACTTCGTGACCGACCACATATCCGATCTCGGAGACGACCCGCGTCTTTATCGCCCCGACCGCGGCCTTGTCGCCGGACTTCACGGCTTGCTCCAGCGCCTCGGCAGCGCCCGCCTTGAACACCCGGCTGGCAGCCTTCGTGGTCGCTCGCTTGGCCAGAAAGCCCTTCACCGACGACCCGAAGCCCACCACCATCCCGAGCATCTGAAACGCCAGTTGGGCGTGGCCCCATTTGGCGGCTTCCTTCTCGTGATGGGCGGCATTCTCCGGATCGGCCAACGCCATGGTCTTGTGGTAGGCCGCGCCCATGCCGGCGATACCGGCGCCCACGTCCGCCACGCCGCCCGCGATCATCATCGGATTCATGGTAAGCACGCCGGTCACCACCTTGACCGCCCCGACCACCACGTCGACGGCCGCGATGATCCAGTCGAAGATCACACCGAAGATGCCGCCCTTGCGCGCCTTGTTGGCGTCTTCGGCCTTCGCATCCATTTGTTCGCGGTACTTCTGGATGTCCTCCTGACGCAGGGCGTCCTGGCGTTCGGCGAGCAACGTCAAAGCGCGCTGCGTCGACTTCGCCGTATCGCCCAGCGATTCCATCGCGATCATCGACGCCATCATCGCAAGCGTCGAAGGATCGACATTCTCCAGCGCGGCGAGACTGGCTTCGCCCGCCGGATTGGAGGACCTCAGCAGGTTCGCTGCCATACCGCTGCCCACGTCGAACAGGCGATTCAGCAGACGAGAAAAAGCGCCCTCGGCATCGCGCCAGTCCGCGCTCGCCGGTGTGTCGGGCGCGAAATCCTCGGCGCGAAGCCAGTCCGGGCGCTGACGGCTCTGGCGACGCTCGCGAGAGACCTCGCTGGATTCAGCGACGTCGTCCGACGCATGGAACGCGGCCGCCGGGTCGGCACCGCCGACCACGAGCGGTGCATAACCGCCCCCCAGGGATGAAATGGCTGTCATGGTATTTTTCGCTCTAGTCTCGTTTGAGTGCCTCGCATCGATCCCGTGCCGAGCGAGCCAGCGTTTCGTGTTGCGGCAACTGTGCGCAAATGCGCAGTGCCGCCCGATACGAACGGTCGGCGAACGCGGTGTTGCCAACGTGCTCGTAGCTGATGCCTGCCAGATAGGGCGCACGCGGGTCCGACGCGCAGATCACCCCGGCCTTCGCGAAGCACGGCAACGCCTGCTCATGCTGTCCGAGCCGCTGATAGCAAAGCCCCAGGCCGTACCAGTCCTCGAAGGACCATTGGTCGAGCGTCGCAAGCACGAAGTACACGCGCTGCGCACCGGCAATGTGCCCTTGCGCGAATCGCTGCGCGGCATAGGCGCGCACACTGGCGAGATCGGTCTCGCAAAGGTCGGCCAGCATGCGAAGCGCCCCGCCGCGCTCAAAGAATTTTGCGAGGAACGCCGGTGCGTCGTGCGCCGGCGGTTCCGGTACGGGTTGCGCGCCCACCTCGGGAACCACTGACGTACTCACGTGCGCATCGACCCGTTGATCTGGTTGAGCTGCGATCCCTGCGAGCTGTAGATCGTGTTCACCAGTGTCGATGCGCCGTTGTATTCCTGAAGCTTCTTGTTGATGCGGATCTGATCGACGGTCCGGCTGTCGGACGCCTTCTCAACGAATCCCTCGGCGGCCGCCTTGAGCGAACGAAGGTTGGCCGCCGAATAGTCCTCGGTGGTGCGCGTCGTGTAACCGCTCTCGCCAACGCGCCTAGTGCGGCCCTCCCACTCCATCAACGTCTTCTTCGTGCCGTCCTGAGAGACCGTAATCTCGATGTTGTGCTTATCGAAGAAGCCGCGAATGCCGTCGCCAAGGGCGACCTTCTTCGACGTATCCGAACCGATCTCGTTGATGAGCGATTCGATCTGGTTCGCTGCGTCGCGCGCCTCCTGACCTTCTTTCTGACGACTCTGCATCTCCTGGATCATGTTCTGGGCTTCGCCGTTGTTCATCTCCATCATCAACATGGCGTAGGCGGCCAGCGTGCCGTGGAAATCGAGCTTCTCGATGACACCACCGATGGACACCTCGCGAATCAGGCCGCCACGCAGCGGGCTATGGAATGAAGGCGAATGCAGCGAGGCGTTCGCGCCAGCAATCGTAGTCATGGGATTGGGTTCCTGAAAGTTGTGAAATGAATAGGTCGAGCGGTTTCGGTCATGCGCCGCGTGTCAAAGGCTGCTCACGAGCCGTTTCATCATTTCCCCGAGCCGGGAGATGACCGCGTTGTAAAGCGTGAGCGTGTTGTCGTAGCGAGTGACGAACCGCTTTAGCCGGATCTGATCGCTCGTGCTCGATGCACTGCCGTTCATCGCGAGCGACTGAAGTCTTGCGCCGAGGGCTTTCAGACCGGCCGCATCGAACGGTGCGTCGGCCGCCTGCGCAGACACCAGTTCGTGTCGCACGGCGAACTCGCGTAGCGCCTGCGGCAATCGCTCGGGTGCGGCGCCACCGGACGCCCGTCCGGCCATCGCCTCCACCGCCGCGCCGAACTCGCTCGCATCGCGCGCAACGGCCATGCGCGCCTGCGCTGTCGCGACCCAGGCATCCGCGCTGGCCTGCAACTCACTCAGTTGCGCCCCCGCGACGGCCATCGTGCAGAGCATCGGATTGTCGGAGCGGGAGCCGGGCGACGTTGCCGCGCGACCGAAGGCGGCGACATTGTCGACATAAGTGCGTGAAGACGGTGAGGCCTGTGAGGCCGGTGAGGCCTGTGAGGCGTTGCGGTAGAACATGGCGTCTCCCAACTCAGGCGCACGTCCGACGCAGGCCCGCCGGGCGCCTGACTGGCGAACCCGTTGCGCCGTCGTCGGGAGATGCAGGGATGTCGGGGGCGTCGGCCATCATGCGCTCGATGCTGTGAGCGAGCGCCGCTGACATTCGACGAATCTCGCGCTCGTCGCGCTGAAACGGCTCGCTGCTCACGAGCGATTCGAGCCGCCGGAGCTTCTCGTCGGCCTCGGGCGTGTCGCTGGCTTCGAGCCGTGCGACTTCTTCGAGCACCGCCTGATACGCCTGCATTTGCCGGTGCAGCTTCTGACCGACGTTGCGCATTTCGGCACAGGCGCGGTCGTATTGCGCGCGGACGTCGTCCGGCTCGGCGGACGCGGCCGCGGCGTGTGAGGTGTGTGAGGTTTGTTGCGACGAGTCAGACATGGAAACGCCTCCGTATGTTGCGGTCAGTCATACAAGACATCCCGCATCGTACGAAGGCGTTGAACCGCCACCTTTGCAAAGTCCGCCATCCCTTCCGGGAACCGGTCTCGCTTCAGCGATTTCCCATGGAGGTGCCCAAAAGCGCCTGCCTTACATCGTCTGGGGACGAACCCCAAAGCCGCCGCCGCCCGGCGTCTCCACGACGAAGATGTCGCCCGGCTGCATTTGCGTGCGTCCGATGTGCGCCAGCGACTCGCGCGTCCCGTCTACGCGTTCGACGTAGTTAGCTCCCAATGCACCGGCACTCCCGCCCTGCGCACCGAACGGTGCGTACACCCGGTTGTTCGACAGGATGGACGCCGTCATCGGCGTCAGAAAACGAATCCGGCGCACGGCACCGTTACCGCCCTGCCAGCGCCCCACGCCGCCCGAGCCAACGCGAATGCGATGGCTTTCGAGACGCACCGGATACCGCCATTCCAGCACTTCCGGGTCGGTCAGACGCGAGTTCGTCATGTGCGTCTGCACGGCGTCCGAGCCGTTGAAGCCATTGCCCGCGCCACTGCCACCGGCGATGGTTTCGTAGTACTGGTACGTCTCGTTGCCGAACGTGAAGTTGTTCATCGTGCCCTGGCTCGACGCCACGCAGCCCAGCGCGCCGTACAGCGCACTGGTAATGGCCGAGGACGTCTCCACGTTGCCCGATACTACCGCTGCCGGGAAGACAGGATTGAGCATCGAGCCCTGCGGCACGATCACCGTCAGCGGCTTCAGGCAGCCCGCGTTGAGCGGAATGTCGTCGTCCACGAGCGTGCGGAAGACGTACAGCACCGCCGCCATGCACACCGCGCGCGGCGCATTGAAGTTATTCGGCAGTTGCGCCGATGTCCCCGTGAAGTCGATGGTCGCGCTCCGCGTGGTCTTGTCGACGGCGATCTTCACTTCGATCACCGCACCGTTGTCCAGCGGGTAACGATAGTGGCCGTCGGCCAGCGCACCGATCACGCGGCGCACCGCCGATTCCGCGTTGTCCTGCACATGCCCCATATAGGCCAGCACGACATCGCGCCCGAAGTCGTTCACCATGCGCCGCAGTTCATCCACGCCCTTCTGGTTCGCGGCCACCTGCGCGCGCAGGTCGGCCATGTTCTGATCGATGTTGCGTGCCGGATAGCGCGCGCCACCGAGCAATTCACGGGTCTCGCGATCCCGCAGTTCGCCAGCCGCAACGAGTTGCCAGTTGTCGATGAGCACTCCCTCCTCTTCCACGTGGGTCGAATCCGGCGGCATCGAGCCCGGCGTGATCCCGCCGATGTCGGCATGGTGACCACGCGAGCCGACATAGAAGAGCGGCTGCGCCATGCCGGGCGCATCGGTACCGTCCGGAACGAACACCGGCGTAATGACCGTGACGTCCGGCAAGTGCGTACCGCCGTGATACGGATCGTTGAGCATGAAGACATCGCCCTCGCGCATCCGTCCGCGATTGCGCTCGATCACCGTCTTGATGCTCTCGCCCATCGATCCGAGGTGCACCGGCATGTGCGGTGCGTTGGCGATGAGGTTGCCGTCGCGGTCGAACAGCGCGCAGGAGAAGTCCAGGCGCTCCTTGATGTTGACCGAATACGCCGTGTTTTGCAGACGCAAACCCATCTGTTCCGCAATCGACATGAACAGGTTGTTGAAGATTTCCAGGCGCACCGGGTCGGCCTGCGTGCCAAGCCCGCGCTGCTTGTCGAGTTGCACGCGACGTGGCACCACGCGCGTAAGCACCAGATTGCCCTGGGCTGTCATTTGCGCCTGCCAGCCCGGCTCGACCACGGTCGTGCCGCTCTTCTCCGCGACGATGGCCGGGCCGTCGAGAGTGTCGCCCGCGAGCAGCGTGTCGCGCTCGAACAATGCCGCATCGTGCCACGCACCGGCAGCGTAGAGCTTCACCCGGTCAACCGCCTGCGGCGCCCCCGACGTACGCGCTTCGAGCGGCGCGATATCGACCGGCGCGTCCGACAGCCCGATGGCTTCGACCGACGCCACTTCCACGATCAGCGCCGCGCCGTCCATCAGGAACGAGTAGCGCTGACGATAAGCCGACTCGAACGCCGCACGCATCTGCTCGACGCTGCCGAATGGCACGGCAATGGCCGAGTCCGTACCGGCATAGCGCACGTGAACGCGACGCACCGTCTCGATTCGCGATGGCGGCACGCCCTGCGACAGCAGCGCGTTCACGGCTTCGTCGGCAAGTGCGCCGAGGGCGTCTTCCAGCGCGACGAGACCGTCGGCACATAGCGGCGCTTCGATCATGCGTTCGCGCATCGCCGTCTGATCGGCCAGCCCCATGCCGTACGCCGACAACACCCCGGCGAGCGGATGCGCGAAGACCTGCGTCATGCCGAGGGCGTCGGCCACACCGCACGCGTGCTGGCCGCCGGCGCCGCCGAAGGTCGTCAACACGTAACGGCTCACGTCGTGCCCGCGCTGCACCGAGATCTTCTTGATGGCGTTGGCCATCGCACCGATAGCGATTTCGAGGAATCCTTCGGCCAGCGCTTCGGGCGTCTGGCGGCGTCCCGTCGCCTTCTCGATCTCGGCGGCCAGCGCGGTGAACCTGGCGACGACCACGTCGCGGTCCAGCGGTTCGTTGGCGTTCGGTCCGAACACCTTCGGAAAATGGGCAGGCTGAATCTTGCCGAGCATGACATTGCAGTCGGTCACCGCGAGCGGGCCGCCACGGCGATACGCCGCCGGTCCGGGGTTGGCGCCGGCCGAATCGGGCCCCACGCGCAGACGCGTGCCGTCGAACGACAACACCGAGCCGCCGCCGGCGGCGACCGTGTGGATGCTCATCATCGGCGCGCGCATGCGCACGCCCGCCACCTGCGTTTCGAACACGCGCTCGAATTCGCCGTTGTAGTGCGAGACGTCGGTGGACGTGCCGCCCATGTCGAAGCCGATCACGCGCTCGAAGCCCGCCGCGCGCGACGCGCGGACCATGCCGACGATGCCGCCGGCAGGTCCAGACAGGATGGCGTCTTTGCCCTGAAAGTTGCCGGCCTGCGTGAGCCCTCCGCTGCTCTGCATGAACTGCAGGTTCACACCGGGCATCTCCTTCGCGACCTGCTCCACATAGCGGCGCAGAATCGGCGACAGATAGGCGTCGACCACTGTCGTGTCGCCGCGCGAGACCAGCTTCATCAGCGGCGAGACTTCGTGGGACACGGAAATCTGCGTGAAGCCGATCTCGCGCGCCATCGCCGCGAGTTGCTGCTCGTGCTGCGAGTAGCGATAGCCGTGCATCAGCACGATGGCCAGCGCCCGAATGCCTCTGGCATGGACGCCTTCGAGGGCCGTGCGCGCGGCGTCGACATCCAGCACGCGCACCAGCTCGCCATGCGCACCCATGCGCTCGTCGACTTCCACCACTTCCGCATACAGCGCCTCGGGCAGTGCGATGTCGAGATCGAACAGACGCGGACGGTTCTGATACGCGATGCGCAATGCGTCACGGAACCCGTGCGTCGTGACGAGCGCCAGCGGTTCGCCCTTGCGTTCGAGCAGCGCGTTGGTGGCCACGGTCGTGCCCATCTTCACCATGTCGACCAGCGCCGGCGTGATCGGCTCGCCCGCGGCAAGACCGAGCAGATGCCGGATGCCCGCGACGGCGGCGTCACGATACTGCTCAGGGTTTTCCGAGAGCAGTTTGTGCGTGACGAGCGAGCCATCCGGGCGGCGCGCCACAATGTCGGTGAAGGTGCCGCCACGGTCGATCCAGAACTGCCAGCGCGAAGCGCTCGAATGCGCGGGCGCGCGGTTTTGGGCGGGGGGCGTGAGAGCGTTCTTCATGGTGTCACTCGCAAAGCAATGGTCAAACAGAAATCGAAAAGGAGCGATGCGCGATGCATCGGGTTACTTCGCCAATGTCAATTCGTAGTCCAAATCATATGACGTACTAATCCCGGCACGGCCCGGTCCGGACATGCCGGAAACGGCTTGCGCGCTAGCGATTCCGCTATCGGGAGAAATGCAAGGAGATCGGGGCGCGGCAGCGACGGCTGCCGCGGTGATGGTTCGAAACACGTGTTATTCGACGTCGCCCGGCATGGTCCGACGTGGACTGACGTTGCGCGCCGGACGCCGGGCGCAGCGCGATCAGCTCGTCCGCGATTCCAGCGATTCGAGTTCGCGGCCGCGAGTCTCCGGCAACGTAAGCGCGGCGACAATCAGCACGCCGTAAGCCACGCCCGCAAAGATACCGATGGTCGTGCCCAGCCCGTACTGCTTCGAGAGCATGCCGATCAGGAATGGAAACAAGGCACCGAGGGCGCGGCCGACGTTGTAACAAAACCCCTGACCGGAACCGCGAACGCGCGTCGGGAACAGTTCGGTGAGGAACGCGCCCATGCCGCTGAAAATGCCCGAGGCGAAAAAGCCGAGCGGGAAGCCGAGCCAGAACATCGCGCTGTCGGTGAGCGGAAGCGAGGTGTACGAGAACGCGATTACCATCGAACCGACCGCAAACAGAATGAAATTCGGCTTGCGCCCCAGACGATCGGTCAGATACGAGCTTGCCAGATAGCCGACCCACGAACCGAAGATGATCATCGCGAGGTAGCCGCCCGTGCCCATGACGGTCAGGTGACGCTCGGTCTTCAGATATGTCGGCAGCCACGTCGTAATGGCGTAGTAGCCCCCCTGCGCCCCCGTCGTCAGCAGCGCCGCGCGGATCGTGGTCGAGAGCAGTGCGGGGCTGAAGATGGCAGCGAGTCCCGGCGCGTCTTCCGACTTCGCCTGTTTCGCCTTCTCCTTCTGGTAGACCTCCGGCTCCTGCACGTAACGGCGGATGAACAGCACCAGCAGCGCGGGCAGCAGTCCGATGAGGAAGAGCGCACGCCATGCCATGTCGCCCGGCAGCAACGAGAACAGCACCGAGTACAGAATGGCGGTCAGCCCCCAGCCAATGGCCCAGCCCGATTGCACCAGCCCCACGGCTTTGCCACGGTCGCGCGCGCGAATCACTTCGCCGATCAGCACCGCGCCTGCCGTCCACTCGCCACCGAAGCCGAAGCCCATGAGCGCGCGCGCAACGAGCAGTTGGTGGTAGTTCTGCGCGAGGCCGCACAGTCCGGTGAACAGCGCGAACCAGAGCACGGTGAGCTGCAGCGTACGCACGCGGCCGATGCGATCCGACAGAATGCCGGCAACCCAGCCGCCGAGCGCCGACGCGAGCAGCGTGAGCGTGCCGATGAAGCCCGCGTCGGCCAGGGTGATGCCCCAGGTGGCGACGAGCGTCGGAATGACGAAGCTCAACATCTGCGTGTCCATGCCGTCGAGCATGTAACCGACCTTGCAGCTCCAGAATGCGCGTTTTTCGCGCGGCGTGGCCTCGCCGTACCAGCCGAACAGGCTGCCGCCCGCCGTGTCGGAGGCGGGCGGGTTCGTCGCTACAGGGGGCGCGAGTGGGGTTTTGCTTTCCATGAGAAAAAGGCTCCGGTGATGTCCTGTCTTGCCGTGTGGTGCACTGGGGCCGCGCATCCGATAGGCGTGAGTAGTCACCGGCAGGCGATAGCGCTCCTGCCGCGGCCCGTCATGGCGCGGTTCTTCTGTCGTTTCGTGATACGTGTTAATGCAGATGGAGCAGATGCAGCAGATGCAGCGATGTTGCGGGGGCTGACGCGATGCGAAGACGAAAGTCCTCAAGCGAAGGCATCACATCGAATACGTCGTGCGGAACGTCCGCGGCTCACCGGCGAAGGGCGCGGGCGGTCGTTGCCGCGCGCTTCCTCGCCGCCCTCGTCCGCTGGCGCCATTACGGCGATTACAGCGATTACCGCCGTCAGAACACAGCGAGCGTGGCGTTCGGAATATCCGTCATCAGCATGTAGCCGGGGCGATGCGCAATCGCGAGCGGCAGCCGGGCGCCCATGAGCGCCGTCTGCGGTGTCACACCGCAGGCCCAATACACCGGCAGCTCTGTGTCGCGAATCGTCACGGCGTCGCCGAAATCCGGCTTCGACAAGTCCTCGATGCCCAGCACCGACGGGTCGCCGATGTGGATCGGCGCGCCATGCACGCCCGGAAACCGCGACGTGATCTGCACCGCGCGAATCGCGTCGGCGCCCTTCATCGGACGCATCGAGACGACCAGTTCGCCACCGAACTTCCCGACGCGCTGATTCGCGATGTTGGTGCGATACATCGGCACATTGCAGCCCTCCTCCACGTGACGAAGCGCAATCCCCGCCTTGGCCAGCATGTCTTCGAACGAAAACGAGCAGCCGATGGCGAACACGACGAAGTCGCTCTGCCAGAACTCCGCGAGGTTGTCGACCTGCGCATCGAGCCTGCCGTCGCGATAGACGTTGTAGCCCGGCACGTCGGTGCGGATATCCACTTCCCGTCCAAGCGACGGCACATGCCACTGCCCCGGTTCGCCCACCCCCAGCAACGGGCAGGCCTTCGGGTTACTTTGGCAAAAACGCAGAAAGTCGTGCGCATGTGCCTCCGGCAGGATAGCGAGGTTCGCCTGTGCGAAATCGCCGCAGTATCCGGCAGTCGGCCCACGGAACTGCACCGAGCGTACCGCCTGACGGAATTCGTACGGCGTAATCGTCTCGCGTCGCGAAAGGAAATCGTGCGGGGTGGCTCGGTGGTTCATGGCGGTTCCGGCGTTCGTTGGCGGTGCCTTGGCGGCATCGGATAGCCAGAAGAATAGAAAGAAAAAAAAGTTATCGCTAACGAGTTTTTGTTCGCACCGCCGTATAGAATTTCTTAACGACTTCACGGGTTTTCCCGAAGTTCGTTGCATATATTTTTACTGTCCCGCACACCGTCCGCCGGCGGTTTTGGGCAGCCTCCCAGTTCGCCGAACCGTCGCCCGCTCATGAACACGCGCTTTCTCGAAACCTTCGTCACGCTGGCCATGTTGCGCAACTTCCGTGCGACGGCGGCCGCGCTGCACGCCACGCCAGCCGCGATCTCGCAACGGCTCAAGGTGCTGGAGGAGGAGTTGAAGACCGAACTCGTCGATCGCGAAAGCCGCGAGTTTCGTCTCACGCCGAACGGCGAATATCTGCTGGGGTATGCGAAGGCCGTGGTGGAAGCGGCCCGGCGTCTGCAAGCGGCCGCCTCCGCCGAGAGCACCCTGCGCGGACGCCTGCGCCTGGGTGTGATCGAGACCGTCGTGCACAGCTGGCTGCCGAACTATCTGCGGCGCCTCGCTGCCGATTACCCCATGCTCGAAGTCGAGTTGACGGTCGACGTGTCGGTGCAGTTGCAGCGGCGTCTCATGGCCGACGAACTCGACCTCATCATTCGTGTGGAAGGCAGCGACGACAGCAGCGTGGTGTGCAACGCGCTCGCGAACTATCCGGTGCACTGGATCGCGCGCCAGGGCATGTTTCCCAACACGCGCAGCGGGCTGGCCAAGCAGGTGCTTGCGCACCCGATCCTGACTTACGGGCGCGGCACCGCACCACACCGGGCACTCGAAGACATCGTGGCGAAGCTCGCCGGCGTGCATGGCGTGCCGCTGTCCGAGACACGCGTGACCGGTTCGCCGTCGATCGCCGTGATCGTGCAACTGGTTCGCGACGGCTTCGGCGTGGCGGCCATTCCGCGTCTGTTCGTCGACACGCTGATCGCTAACGGAGAAGTGGTGGAACTGCCGTTGCAGCCGGCGCCCCCGTCCATCGTCGTGTCGATGTCGCGCCGCGCAGATGCACCGCTGTTCGTTCACGGGGCGGCGACTGCCGCACGTACGGCGTGCGCCGAGTACTGCCAGAAAAGCGATCGCCGCCTGGTCGAACTGCTGTGAGTCCCGATTGGCTCATCGGAAATGGGCGAGCCGCGTGACGAAGGTGAAGTCGGCCTCCGAGGCCATCAACGACATCAGCACGAGCAGCGCCAACGGCGGGATCAGAATCGCATACACGAGCGCGAGCCGCTCCCATCGCATGTGCATGAATACCGCGACGATCAGACCCGCCTTCGCGACCATCAGCACGAGAATCAGTCCCCAACGCAGATAACCTTGCAGATTCGCGTAGTCGACGAGATACGAAAAGGTCGAGAGCACGAACAGCAGCCCCCACACCTTCAGATAAAGACCGACCGCGTGTTGCTGTCCGGTGTGCTCGCCGCCGGTCGCCGCGACGTGCGGTGCAACGCTTGCCGGTGTCGTAGAGGATTCCATGGCCCCCTCCTACCAGAGATAGAACAGCGCGAAGATGAACACCCATACGAGATCGACGAAGTGCCAGTACAGCCCGGCGATCTCGACGAGTTCGTAGTTGCCGCGTCGCTCCAGCGTGCCGTTGAGCACCTTGCGCATCACGGTGAGCAGATAGATCACCCCCGCGCTGACGTGCAGTCCGTGAAAGCCCGTAATCATGAAGAAGCACGCGCCGAATTGCGCGGCGCCCATCGAATTGCCCCACGGACGAATGCCCTCGTGCACGATGAGATTCGTCCATTCGAAGGCCTGCATGCCGACGAAGGCCACGCCGAGATAGGCTGTCGCAAGAATGCATGCGGCCGTCTTGTCCCGGTCGCGCCGGTACCCGTAGTTCACTGCCATCGCCATCGTGCCGCTGCTCGTGATGAGCACGAACGTCATGATCGCAATGAGCAGCAGAGGCACCGAATGACCATTCACGCTCAGGGCGAAGATCTCCGCCGGATTCGGCCATGTCGCGGTGGTCGACATGCGCACCGTCATGTAGCCGATCAGGAAACTGCTGAACACGAAGGTGTCCGAGAGCAGGAAGATCCACATCATCGCCTTGCCCCACGGCACGCGGAACGTGGCGCGGTCTCCCGACCAGTCGGTGACGACCCCGCGCCATCCGCCGGGCGGCTCGGCAGGGGGGATAACGCTTGACGATGACGTATTCACGATGCGGCTCCTCGTGTCCCGGCGTTGCGATCACGGACCGGCGCCGCACAGACGCTGTGCGATCTCCGGCGTGAGATTGACGATGGCCGCGAACAGCACAACCCATAGGACGAACAGGAAGTGCCAGTATTGCGCAGTGAGGGATAACCGCCTCGCGCGCGCGGCATGTGTCATGCGATGCGACGCGAGCAGCGCCCACGCTGCAACACCGCCGAGCAGGTGCAACCCGTGCAGGCCGGTGAGCAGGAAGAAGAAGCTGTTCGCGGGATTGCCGGCCACGTCGTATCGATGCGCGACGAGATCGCGCCACACCCAGAGCTGACCGGCCACGAACGCCAGCGCGAGCGCGCCGGCGAGCGCCCAGTCGCGTCGCGAGCGGCGCAACTCGCCGCGTCTCGCCTGCGCGTTGGACGACTGCATCACGATACACGCGGCGGCCAGCACGCCCGTGTTGAACCACAACGCGTTCACGGGCGGCAGCGCTCGCCAGTCGCTCTGGCTCATGCGCATCACATAGGCGACAAGCATCAGCGCGAAGAGCATGCCGATCACGCCCATGAGCCACCAAAGCGCGATCTGCGACGCCGCGCGCCGGCGCGGGAACGCCACCGGCGCACCGCCGGGCGGCATCGGGGGCCAGGTCGGAACGGGTCTCATGGTGTCGCTCCCTTGGGCGTGTCGGGCGGTGGCGCGTCGGGTGGCGTCGATGGCTGACCCTGCCGGTGCAGCGCCGCCGAATCGCCATGTACCAGCGTGGCCGGACGTCGCGGATCGGGGGCGAGGTTCTGCGGCACGACGTCGTCGACATCGCCCGGCACGCTGTACTCGTAAGGCCAACGATAGACCGTCGGTACGGCCGGGCCCCAGTTGCCGTGCACGGGCGGCACATCCGGTGTCTGCCATTCGAGCGATGCGGCCCGCCACGGATTCGCCCCCGCCGGTTTGCCGTGCCGGACACTCCACGCCAGGTTGAAGAGGAACAGCAATTGCCCCAGCGCCACGACGAACGCCGCCACCGAGATGTAGGTATTCATCGTATGTGCGGAGTCCGGGATGAAGCTGTAGTTCTGGAACTCGTAGTAGCGTCGCGGCATGCCGAGAATGCCGAGGTAATGCATCGGGAAGAAGATGGCATACGTGCCGAGGAACGTGATCCAGAAATGCCACTGGCCGAGCCGGTCGTTCAGGCGCCTGCCGGTCACCAGCGGATACCAGTGATAGATGCCGCCGAAGATCGTCAGCAAGGGCGCGACGCCCATCACCATGTGGAAGTGCGCGACGACGAAGTAAGTGTTCGACAGCGGCATGTCCACGCTCACGTTGCCGAGGAACAGGCCCGTCAGGCCGCCGATGACGAACGTGCTGATGAAGCCGATGGCGAAGAGCATCGGCACGCTCAAGTGGATGTCGCCGCGCCACAGCGTGAGCACCCAGTTGTAGACCTTGATGGCCGTGGGGATGGCGATGATGAGCGTGGTGGTCGCAAACAGAAAACCGAAATACGGATTCATGCCGCTGATGAACATGTGGTGCGCCCACACGACGAACGACAATACACCGATGGCCAGAATCGCCCAGACCATCATCCGGTAGCCGAAGATGTTCTTGCGCGCATGCACGCTGATGAGGTCCGATACGATGCCGAAGGCGGGCAGCGCAACGATGTACACCTCCGGGTGGCCGAAGAACCAGAAAAGATGCTGGAACAGTAACGGGCTACCGCCGCGATAATCCAGCGGCTGTCCGAGCGAGACGAGTGCGGGCATGAAGAAGCTCGTATGCAGTGTCTTGTCGAGCAGCATCATGACGCCGGAGACGAACAGCGCGGGAAATGCGAGCAGCGCCAGCACCGTTGCCATCACGATGCCCCAGACGGTCAGTGGCATGCGCAGCAGCGTCATGCCTTCGGTGCGCGCCTGAAGCACGGTGGTGACGTAATTCAAACCGCCCATCGTGGCCGCCACGATGAAAATCAGCAAGGAAACGAGCATCAGCACGATGCCCCACTCGGTGCCCGGTGTGCCGGGCAGAATGGCCTGCGGGGGATAGAGTGTCCAGCCCGCGCCGGTCGGGCCGCCCGGCACGAAGAAGCTCGCCATCAGCACGAGTACCGCAAGCAGATATACCCAGTAACTGAGCATGTTCAGAAACGGGAAGACCATGTCGCGCGCGCCGACCATCAACGGAATCAGGTAATTGCCGAAGCCACCGAGAAAGAGTGCAGTGAGCAGGTAGATCACCATGATCATGCCGTGCATGGTGACGTACTGGTAGTAGTGACTCGCGTCGATGAACGAGAATTTGCCGGGAAAGCCGAGCTGCATGCGCATCAGATTCGACAGCACCAGACCGACCAGCCCGACCGCGATCGCCGTGCACGTGTATTGCACGGCAATCACCTTGTGATCCTGACTCCAGACGTATTTCGTCCAGAAACTTTGCGGGCCGTGCCCACCGGGGTCGCCGTAGGCGCCTGCGTGGGCGGAACTCTCGCTGCCGGCATTGCCTGTCATGACATATCTCCCTCTGTGTCTGCCCCGGCGCCGCTGCGTGGTCCGGTCGCGGCCGGACGCGCGCGCCACGCGATGAGCGCGATGGACGCGGCGATCACTACGGCGCGGGCCGAATCACCGGCACGCTCGGCTGCGCGGGGCCGGGCGCCTGGGGACCGGTGGACTGCCGTGGCGGGATCGTCAGCGGCGGCGCGCTCGTTCTCGGGTCATTCTGCAATGGCAACCCGGCGGCCCCCCCGGATTGGCGCGAAGGTTGCGACGGCGGCCGCTCTCCCGGAGTCGTCGGCGCCGACGGCGTGAGCGGGGCGTACTGTGCGGGCGGACGCGGCGTCTGAAGCGAGTTCTGCGCGAGCTGGATTGGCGGTATTGCAGGCGTGGGCCGATCCGGGGGACCCGATGTCTCCGATGTCTGCGATGTCTGCGGCGCCATCTGTGCCGATTTGACGGGTGGTTTCGCGCCCAGCGTCCGGATGTAGGCGATCAGCGCCTTCAGTTCGTCGTCGCTCAGCGCCACGACCGGCATGATCGGGGCGAAGCCTTTGGGTACGCGCGCCGTCGGATTGCGGATGAACGCGGCGAGGTAGGCGTCGTCGACATGCGCGGTGCTGCCGTCCTGGAACGTCTCGGTTTTCCCGTAAAGTCCGCGCCAGGTCGGGCCGACGCCCGGCGAGCCGTCGACCGAATGGCACCCGGCGCATCCCTTCGCCTGCGCGAGCAACTTGCCCTTCGCGGCCAGCGGGTCGAGCGTTGCGGCACCGGCGTGCTGCGCCTGCACGGCGGCGAACGTCGGGAGTTTGGCCACCCAGGCGTCGTAGGCGGGCTTGTCGTCCACGACGACGACGCCGCGCATGTTCGCGTGTCCCACGCCGCACAGTTGTGCGCACAGAATGTCGAAACGGCCCGTGTGCGTGGGCGTGAGCCACATCTGCGTGACCATGCCCGGCACCATGTTCATCCGGGTGCGGAACGGCGGGACATAGAAGTCGTGCAGCACGTCTTTGGCGCGCAGCAGCAATTTCACGGGCTGACCGACGAGCAGATGCAGTTCGGGGGCGTCGACGATGCGGTTGTCCTGATTCGCGGGGTCCTTGGGATTCAGGCCAAGCGGGTTATCGGCCGTGACATAGCTCGGGTCGGAGGTACCCAGACGCCCATCCGGGCCGGGCAGGCGAAAACGCCATTGCCACTGCTGGCCGACGACTTCGACGACATGGGCATCGCCGGGCGGGTCGATGAGTTTGGCGTAGACGAAAAGCCCCGGCGCGAGCATCGCGGCAATGCCGACGGTCGTGATGCCGATCAGCCATGCTTCCAGACGCCGGTTGTGAGGCTCGTACGCGGCACGGTGGCCGTCGCGGTGCCGATAGCGAAAAACCGCCCACGCGACGAAAAGATTGACGACAACAAAGGCCACGCCAGTGATCACCAGCGTAATGGTGAGGGTGTCGTCCATCTGGCGCCAGTTCGACGCCAGAGGGGTCTGCCACCACGGACTCCAGAAATGAAACGCGAGCGCCGCAGCGACAACGACGATCAGGAGGATGGGCAGGGCCATGGCTTCGAATCGATGCCAGACACGCGCCATGCGGGCGCGGCGACGACAAGATTCATCGCGGCCTCCTCTGCTATCGTCTCGTTTTCACCGGTGTGCGCGCACGACGCGCGAGGGTTCATCCCCCCGCCACGGTCCGTACGCGGCAACTTTCTTTAAAGTTAGACGTTGGCCAGACAGAGTCAAGTTTGCTTGGGCTCGTCGTAGACTTTCCGGCCAGCGCAACCCAGACAAATGGCTTAGAGCACGCGCTGCACTGCGGGGCGGCGCATTTCGTAGAGATGGTCGCGGATCTCGGATTCCGGATTGAAGCCAGACACGCAGTTACGCAACGTATTGATGATGACGTCGTGACGATTGTTGGCACAAGCGTCTTCCAGAATCGTCAGCACGCTAGCCAACTCACCGCGCGCCAGGAAATGTTCGCTAGCCATCATGATTTTCGCGTGCCGGGTACCGGTTACGTCACTGCCGATAAGCAGTTCTTCGTAGAGCTTCTCGCCCGGGCGCAAGCCGGAGAACTCTATGGCGATATCGCCGTCGTCATTCCCATCTTCCTTCACTGAAAAGCCGGAGAGGTGAATCATCCGCCGAGCCAGATCCACGATCCGCACGGGCTCCCCCATATCCAGGACGAAAACTTCCCCGGACGCCCCCATCGCACCAGCCTGAATCACCAACTGCGCGGCTTCCGGAATAGTCATGAAGTACCGAATGATCTCCGGATGCGTCACCGTAATAGGACCACCGGCCAGAATCTGCTTACGAAACAGCGGCACCACCGACCCGGACGAACCAAGCACGTTGCCGAAACGCACCATGCAAAACCGCGTCTTGACCACAGGATCATTGGCGAGCGCCTGCAGCACCAACTCCGCGAGGCGCTTGCTCGCCCCCATGACGTTGGTCGGACGTACCGCCTTATCGGTCGAAATAAGTACAAACGTCTCGACACCGGCCGCAATCGCCGCTTGCGCTGCAGCACGCGTACCGAACGTATTATTAAGAACGCCCTCGGTCACATTGAACTCGACCAAGGGAACGTGCTTGTACGCCGCAGCGTGGTAGACGGTCTGCACACCGTGCAACTTCATGATGTCGCGCAGGCGATCCTCATTTTGCACCGACCCCAGCACAGGTATGATCGTCACACTCAAATTGCGTTGATTAACAATCTCTTCCAGTTCCTGAGAGATTGAGTAAAGTGCAAATTCCGAGATTTCGTATAGAACAAGCGTTCTGGGTCGAACCAGCACGATTTGGCGACACAATTCCGAGCCGATCGAGCCGCCCGCACCTGTCACCATGACATGCTTGCCGTTCAAGTTGGCCTCTAGCAATGCCTGATTAGGCGGTACGATATCGCGCCCCAACAAATCGTCGATATCGATTTCCCGCACGTCCGTGGCCTGCACCGCCCCGCCAACCAGATCGGCCATTCCCGGGATGGCGCGCACCTCAACCTTCAGTGCCTCCAAAGCATTGATGATCGCCAATCGGCGGGCGCGCGTGGCCGACGGAATCGCCAACAGCACCTGGCGCAACTTGTATCGCTCGATCAGCTTCGGCAGATCGGCTGGATTTCGGACCTTCAAACCAAGAATTTCAAGGTCGTGCAGTGCCGGATTGTCGTCCACGAACGCCACCGGGTGATATTCCACGCCGGCGCGCAACGCCACCGCGAGCTGGCATCCGGCCCTGCCCGCCCCGTAAATAATGACGGCCCGCTTGCGCGACGAGGGATCGCGCGCACTCACGTGTTGGAGCATAGCTCGTGCTAGAAAGCGGCTCGACAAGATATAAACGATTGCGATGAGCCAGTATATTGCGAGGGCGCCGCGAGGTACGGGAGGCAGCATGAGCATGCCGAGCAAACCCGCGAACATGCAAACCGAAATAGTGACGGTCAGCACCACCATAATCGTCGCCCGATTGCCCATATATCGGACCACCGCTCGATAAAAGCCGAGTCGGATGAACAACGGAATTGCAAGCACCGGAGGCAGGAGATAAACCCACCAGGCATGCAATTGCGGGAAGTTCCAATAATCCAGTCGCAGGCCGATCGCGGTCCACAGGGATAGCGGCAGCAAGAGAAGGTCCGCCAAGACCATTAGCGAAATTTTCGCCGTACGGGGCAAATTGACGATATTGCGGAGCATGATGCCCTCAGATTCTCCGTTTGCGCTATCGAAAATCGCAGAGTAATAAACAAATTTAAATTGGGGAAATTGCTCGCAATGGCAGCGCAATTACGCTACTCAAATCTGCAAGGAGCTCGATAACACCAAGTCAAATTCAACACTCAGATTTTCGATTTGAAAAAGTAAACGAGTTTTATTTTTCGATGAAGTTAGCCGCTTGGATTCTGGTCTAGAAGAATACGGGCCGCCGCTCGATAATGGCGCGAAGCGCCAAGTGAGCGGATTGGAAAGCATCGGCTTATCAGCAGGGCCATTACAGCGTAATGTGCGGCTTGTTGGTCCGGCAATTGTAGCGCGCCTGCTCCCACCACGGGAAAATTGGTTCGAAAATGTTACACTCTTTGCGTTCAAGGCCCACGAGAGGTCATGATATAGCTTCACCGGCGTAAGGTGCCGGGAACTTCCAATCCACACCACTATTCCGAACTATTCCCCGAGAGCTTTGATAAAATCCGGCGCCGGCAGGCGTCGCCCTCGCACCACGCATCTCATCATAGCGTTGCTTGCGCGTTGACCACGCCTGCCCCGCAGACCGCCAGCATTCTTCAGCTGGCCTCTGCTCTTAAATCTTGGATACCGCATTGTGACGTTGGACGCAGACAATCTGATCAAATCTCACATCACGCCCGTTGTGCTTTGCGGCGGCGCGGGAACGCGCCTGTGGCCCCTGTCTCGCAAGCTGTTCCCGAAGCAGTTTATTCCCATCGTGGGCAACAAGAGCCTGTTGCGCCTGACGCTCGAACGCCTGCGTGGGCTCAATAGCGTACAAAGCTCGTCGAATATCGTATGCGTGGCAGCTGAGGATCACAGATTCCTGGTTGCCGAAGCGCTTGAGCAAAGTGGTGTTGCGGGCACGGTCTTGCTCGAACCAGCCGCCCGCAATACGGCAGCGGCCATGACCCTGGCCGCCGTCAGTACTGCGCCCGATGCCACGTTGCTCTTTTGTCCCGCCGACCACTACATCCCGGATGCAGACGCCTTCACCGTTATGGTTCGCGAAGCGGCGCAAGCGTTGACTGACGACACGATCGTCACCTTCGGCGTTGTGCCGACATTCCCGAGCACGGCCTACGGCTACATCGAGATGGGCGCACGCGAGCACGCTCAAGCCCTCTACCCTGTCTCCCGCTTTATCGAAAAACCTGTATTTCAGCGCGCCCACGAACTCATCAGCCAAGGCAATGTGCTTTGGAACGCCGGCATCTTCCTATGCCGCGCAAAAGCGCTGATCGCCGCGATGCACGTACATGCCGACGACATCCTCGTGCGATGCCGCGAGACGATGGCCAACGCTTCCTACGACAGGCAGTTTGTCCGCCCTGGGCGCGAAGCGTTCCTCGCTTGCCGCTCCGAGAGCTTCGACTACGCCGTCATGGAACGGCACGCCAACGTGCGGGTCGCTCCCTTCAAAGGCGCATGGAGCGATGTCGGCAGCTGGAATGCGGTGGCTGACCTCACTCCCGCTGATGACGCCGGCAACCGAATCGAGGGTGACGGCCACGCCATCAATGCAAGCAACACGTTTATTCACGCGCCATGCAGGCCGGTGGTCGCCCTGGGTACGCAAGACATGTTGATCGTCGACACGCCGGACGCCGTCCTCGTGACCACACGCGAGCATGTCGAACAGGTCAAGCACGTGGTAGCAGAGCTTGATCGCAAGGGACGTCCGCACGTGGCGTTGCACCGTAAAGTCGCTCGCCCGTGGGGCTGGTACGACTCGGTCGACGCCGGCGAGCGATTCCAGGTCAAGCGCATATGCGTCAAGCCTGGCGCTAGCCTGAGCCTGCAAAAACACCATCACCGTGCGGAGCATTGGATCGTTGTTAACGGTACGGCCGAAGTGACCCGCGGCGAGGCAACATTCCTGCTGACGGAAAACCAGTCTACTTACATTCCCATCGGCGAAATTCATCGCCTGCACAATCCTGGTAAGACGCACCTGGAAATGATCGAGGTTCAATCGGGGTCGTATCTGGGGGAAGACGATATCGTCCGCCTGGAAGACACCTACGGCCGGACCACGGAGAAGAACTGAATGAGCGTGAAGCCCAAGATTTATGTGGCCGGCCACCGGGGCATGGTGGGTTCGGCCATTGTTCGAGCCCTGCAAGCACAGGGCCAGGACAACATCGTGAGACGCACCCACGCCGAGCTCGATCTCACGGATCAGGCGGCGGTGCGCGCTTTCATGCAAATCGAGCGGCCCGACCAGGTATATCTGGCGGCGGCCCGAGTCGGTGGCATCCATGCCAACAACACGTATCCGGCCGATTTCATCTACGACAATTTGATGATCGAGGCTAACGTCATTCACGAAGCTTTCAAGGCGGGCGTCAAACAGCTACTGCTGCTGGGGTCAAGCTGCATCTATCCGAAACTCGCACCGCAACCAATGACGGAGTCAGCTCTGCTGACGGGTACGTTGGAGCCCACCAATGAACCCTACGCGATCGCCAAGATTGCGGGCATCAAGCTCTGTGAGAGCTACAATCGACAGTACAACGCTTCGCATGGCGTCGACTATCGAAGCGTCATGCCGACTAACCTATATGGTCCGGGCGACAACTATCATCCGGAAAATAGCCACGTCATTCCGGCCATGCTGCGGCGTTTCCATGAGGCGCGTGAAAACAACGCACCCTCGGTCGCCATTTGGGGTACGGGTACGCCGCGCCGCGAGTTCCTTTATGTCGATGACATGGCATCTGCGTCGGTTCACGTCATGAACCTCGATCGCGCAACCTACGGTCTCCACACTTCGCCCATGCAAAGCCACCTGAATGTGGGCTGCGGCGACGATATCACCATCGCAGCGCTGGCACAAGCAGTCAGTGATGTCGTGGGCTATCGCGGCGAAATCGTCTACGACACGAGCAAGCCCGACGGCACTCCCCGCAAGCTCATGGACAGCACGCGCCTCACCTCGCTTGGCTGGCGGCCGAACGTCTCCCTCACTGACGGCTTGCGCCTCGCCTACGACGACTTCGTGCGGCATGCGTACGTTGGCGCCAAGGCCAACTAAGGCCTCAGCATAGTCCAGACACATAACCAGACACTCGTTCTCGTCATGCAAGAAATTCAACGCAAAGTCGCGCTCATTACCGGCATTACCGGCCAGGACGGCTCTTATCTGGCCGAACTCCTGCTTGATAAGGGTTACGTCGTACATGGCATCAAGCGTCGCGCTTCCCAATTCAATACGGAGCGCATTGACCACCTGTATCAGGATCCCCACATCGATCATCGCAACTTCGTGTTGCACTACGGCGATCTGTCGGATACGAGCAACCTGATCCGTATCATCCAGGAAACGCAGCCCGACGAGATCTATAACCTTGGCGCACAAAGCCATGTCGCCGTCAGCTTCGAGAGTCCGGAATACACGGCGGACGTCGATGCCATCGGGACGCTGCGAATTCTTGAAGCCATTCGCATTCTGAAGTTAGAAAAGAAGACTCGCTTCTATCAGGCAAGCACGAGCGAGCTGTATGGACTCGTTCAGGAAATTCCCCAACGCGAGACCACGCCGTTCTATCCGCGTAGTCCATATGCCGTTGCAAAAATGTACGCCTACTGGATCACGGTCAACTACCGTGAGGCGTATGGCATCTACGCTTGCAACGGGATTTTGTTCAATCACGAAAGCCCGCGCCGCGGCGAGACATTCGTGACGCGCAAGATTACACGTGGACTTGCAAATATCGCGCAGGGATTGGACAGTTGCCTGTACATGGGCAATCTGGATGCGCTTCGCGACTGGGGTCATGCCAAGGACTATGTGCGCATGCAGTGGATGATGCTGCAGCAGGCGCAGGCAGAAGATTTCGTCATCGCAAGCGGTGTGCAGTTCAGCGTGCGTGAATTCATTCAATGGACGGCCGCAGAGTTGGGCATCACGCTGGAATTCAGCGGCGAAGGGGTGGAAGAGACCGCCAAGGTCACAGCCATCTCGGGTAACGATGCGCCGGGCGTCAAGGTGGGCGACATCGTGGTTCGTGTTGACCCTCGCTACTTCCGTCCGACAGAAGTGGAGACCCTGCTTGGAGACCCGAGCAAGGCACGCGAGAAGCTCGGCTGGGTACCGGAGATCACCGTACAGGAAATGTGTCGTGAGATGGTCGCCGCCGACTTGTCCAAGGCAAAGCAGCACGCCGTGCTTCGCTCGCATGGCTTTAACGTGTCGGTGAGCCAGGAGAACTGACGCGTGAATCAACCGTACACCATCCTCGTCAATTCCTCGGACGGATTCGACGATTGCTGGCAGCCATTCTTCACGTTACTCAAACGCTACTGGCCCGCCTGCGATGCCCCCATTCTGCTCAACACGGAACGTAAGACTGCCGTGTTTTCGGATCTGCCTGTGCAATGCACGCAGGTGCAACGTGCTGACGAGGGCCGGTTGAGCTGGAGCGAATGCTTGCTGCGCGCGCTCGATCAGGTGCAAACGCCGCTGGTGATGTATTTCCAGGAAGACTACTTCCTGGATAAACCGGCTGACGATGCTCGCATTCGCGAGGCAGTCTCGTTTATGATGGAACACGCTGACGTGAAGCACGTTGCTCTCACGCGTCATGGTAGCCTCGGCCCATACGACCCATACCCTGCTGCTCCCGGCATGCAGGCAATTCGCCAGAAGGCGCGCTATCGTATTTCCACGCAAGCTGCGCTTTGGCGTGTAGATACGCTGCGCTCATACCTTCGCTCGGAAGAAAGCGGTTGGATGTTCGAGATTTACGGTACGTGGCGAGCCCAGCGACGAAACGAAACATTCCTTTGCCTGAACTTTGACGAGGCAGCGGGCGGGCCCGCGCTCGACTATGTCCATACCGGCATCGTCAAAGGCAAATGGCTGCGCGATATCGTGCCAGTCTTTGAGGCCAACGGCATCGACATCGACTTCGCGCGCCGCGGATTCTATCAACCCAAGCCGTACCTCCTGCACAAGTACGAATTAGCACGCAAACTGCTTGAGCACCCTGGGTATCTGCTCAAGCAACTTGTCTGAGCCATGCTGCGATCTTCGATCGTCGTCACTTTCATCACGCTACTGGGAAGCGCGCTGGGTTTCATCGTCCAGTTAATTCTCGCGCATCGCTTCGGTGCCGGAACGGACGTTGACACCTACCTGTTTGCCATTTCGTGGCCCACGTTCGTTGCTGGCATGGTTTCAGCATTTCTGAGCTATGTCGCCATACCGGAATTGGTGTCGCGAGAACGAAATGCCGATATTCAGCGCGACTACTTCATGACGAGTCTCGCAGTCATCGGTGGCTTTTCGATACTGATTCTCATCGCGGGCATCGGCCTGGGCAGCCTCCAACTGGCGAGCCTGCCTGCCGACTCGGTCATTCGAGAACATCCCGCGCGCAATTCGCTGGTTCGTCTTGGTTGGCTGATCTGCGCCAGCCAGATCGTTCAGGCCTATCTGCTATCGACTCTGCACGCCCGCCGCCGCCATATATCTTCGGCAACCCTGGGGCTGTTGCCGTACGTAGGCATGATCTGCCTGACGGCGACGCTGTCGTCTCAAATTGGTGTGACAAGCATTGCGCTCGGCATGCTGCTCGGCAGCGTGGCGGCCGCGCTTCTCGCCGGCGCCTGCCTGCGCGGACAGTTCACTGACAACGCGCCACGCCGCTGGCTGTGGCGTGACGTCAGAACACTGTTCGCGACGGCCCCTTATGCGGCGGTTGCTTTATCGTGCTTCTCGATTTACGCAGTCGTCGATGCCTACTGGGCGCCTCGCGCGGGCGAAGGCGTGCTCGCGTCGCTCGGCTACGCTCAACGCCTGATCATCGCCATCGGCAACCTCGCCGTGGCAGGTCCTTCAGCCATTCTTGTGCCTCGCATCACCGATCTCGCGCGGCATGGCGATCCCGCCGCGCTGCGGAGCTTTCTTCGCAAGACAGTGCTCATTGTGGCGGCGGCCGCCACGGTGTTTGCATTGCCGTTGGCCGTGCTGCCGGACTTGCTGGTGCGCCTGATGTTTGCTCGCGGTAACTTCAACGCTCATGACGTGGCGAACGTGGCATCAACGCTGGCGCACATGACACCAGGCATGGTCTGCATGCTGATATCGGTCATTTCGCTGCGCGCGCTATTCTGTCTGCCCGGTGCCGAAAAAGTGGCAGCAGTGCTCGGTGCGGCATGGGGCGTGCTCTACTTTGCGGCGTCCGCCCTGTGGATGCATGGCGGGGCGACTGGCCTGGCTAATGCCTATTCGGTCGCCTGGATGATGATCTGCGCGGCCATGGTAACGATCCTATTCAAGAAAGCGGGGGGCGATGCCCATGGACGGGCTACTGCTAGCGTTTGAAACCCTGCTCTTTGGGCTCGGACTGGCGTATATCTATCCGCGCGACAAGATGTTCGGGTTCTATTTCGTCTTCCTGTTCATCTACGGTATTTTCGCGCAGCTCGGATATCACTTCTTCCCCGAGGCATCCGAGGCGATCATGGCTTACTTCGGCGACGACGTGTGGTTGCCGAGTGTACTGTTCATTACCGCGTCGCTGGTGTCATTCGTTCTCGCATTCGTTTTTTTCCGACCGGTATTTTATGGATTAATGGCATTTCGCTTCAGCGTGCGCCCTGCAGCCATGCAAGGCCTGTGGCGCAAACTTGCCTCGGGCTGGTTGCTCGCCACGTCCGCGTACATGATCGGCTTCGTCGTGCTTAACGGGGCAGACTTGAGCTGGTACTCCGCGCAGCAGGATGACTTGCGATCGACGGCACCGGCGCTAGCGCTGTTGATTTTCTTCGTCAAGATCGATGTCGGCACGCTCGTCGTGCTTTACCGCCTCGCGCGGCAGAGGGTACATCTGATCCCTCATGTCTCCCCGTGGCTGCCGTTCGTCGTGCGCGGTGCTTTCTTCCTGTTCATCACGTTCAAGCTGGGCAATCGAACGGATGTGCTCGCGTGCTTTCTCGGCCTCGCATTGATGGAGATGAGTCAAACACGGCTGTCGGTGCGCATCATGTTGCGTGCACTTTTTTTCGGCTTTTTGGTTGTCTCGTTGCTGCTGTTGATCGAAGCCACTCGCTATAGTGACAGCGATGTGGCGCCACCGGCGCCGACGTCGGTCAAATTGCTGGTCAAGGACTATTATCCGCCAGCCCACATGCTATTCGCCGCAATGGCTTACGACTATGTAAGTCCATGGGAAGTCATTGAATCCAATACATCGAATGCGGCCATTCTGCTCGGCTATCCATACCTGCAAGAAACTATAACTGACCTGTTCCGTCCGGACCTGGCCACGCGCTCGGTTGGATACGCCTTCTACGTGCTGACCGAAGGCTTCATGTTTATGGGGTACTGGGGCTTCCTATACAACGGCGTCGTGCTGATTGCCGGACTCTGTCTCTGGCGCCGCATGGCAACGTCCGACTCCCGCGAATATAACTTGCTGTTGCTTGGTCTGTTTGGCTGCATGATGGTCAATGTAGTTCGCGGACAGTCGTCGTATTTCGTCAAATACCTGTACATGTTTGTACTACCCAACGCACTGCTCTATCTGAGCCTTGTCGGCATGCGGATTCGCTTACGGATTGCCGGGCCGAGACCAGCACGCAACCCCGCCTAGGCGGTGCAGCGCCCGTCGCATTTGACCTAGATCGCTATTCAATGAAAGACCCCGCAATTCTGATCTTTCGCTCCGCCGCACTCGGCGACTTCATTCTGGCGTCACCTGCGCTTGAGCAGGTACGCCTGACATTTCCGCACGCGAAAATTGTTTTGCTCACGACTCAGTCGGCCAGCAAAACACAGCGCAACAAGGTGGCCCAGTATGCAGGCGACGCGAAAAGCTTGCCTTGGGTAGAACTAGCAAGGCCGCACCTGATAGACGACGTACGTGTGCTGTCGGGCCTGAGCTTCGGTAACCTTTTGGCACTCCGCAAATCGCTGCGTGGTTATCGTTTTGAACGCGCGATCCTGATGCTCGACCCGTGTGCACCGCGGATAGGCCGAATCAAGAAGATGCTGCTGCTGTTCGCATTGCTCGGTCTTGTGCCGCAATCCGGGTGGCGCGGCCGCGGCTCGCTCGCGGGTGATCGCGCTGCGCTCAAAGCAGCAGGCCTCCTGCGTCATCACGTTCACGGTCCATTGCAATTTCTGTCCGAGTTGCCAGTGCCGCAGCAATACGAAGACAGCAAGTTGCGATTCGACCTGCGTCCCGGTCCCGACGCGCACGCTTGGGCCACGCGCTGGCTCGCCGAGCACATACCGAAAGACGCCGAATGTATCGCGGTCTCGCCGGGAGCGATTCAGCCACATAAGCGTTGGCCGATCGAGAAGTACGCTGAACTTTGCCAAACACTACTGGTACGGCGACCGCAAGCTCGCTTGCTGATCATCGGTGTGCGTGCCGACGCCGAGTACGGTGCCATTCTCCGCGCCGTCGATCCGACTCGCATTTATGATTTGATGGGGGCGACATCGATTGCCCAGTCGGCTGCCCTGCTAACGCGCTGCGATATGCTAGTCGGCAATGACGGTGGATCAATGCACCTGGGCGATGCAATGGGATGTCCGACCGTTTCCATCGTACCGGGCATCGAGTATCCGGACTCGATCGAGCCTTGGCACAATCAAGCGCTGGCGATTCGCCACGCTGTGCCGTGCGCTCCCTGTTACAACTTTACTTTCTGTCCGGAAGGGCATAACCGCTGCATGCTCGACATCTCGGTCGCTCAAGTGCTGGATCGCTGCCTGAGCGTGTTGGAGCGTCCCCCCATGACGGAGTCTCTACCCGTATGAGTACCAGTTTCACGAAAGCCGTTGAGGCTCACCTCACGGTCATCCAGTCGCTTCCCGCCCTTACCTCGGATGTCGAAACGGCAGCACGCGTATGCGCTGAAGCCATCGCCAGAGGCGGGCGTATTCTATTCTGCGGCAATGGCGGTTCTGCATCTGACAGCCAACATCTGGCAGGCGAACTTGTCGGCCGCCTCAAAGGCAACCGCAGGCCGCTCGCAGCCCACGCCCTGGGTGCGGACTCCGCCGTCGTCACGTGCATCGCCAACGACTTCGGCTATGACGAAGTGTTCGCCCGTCAGGTGGAAGGCATCGGTCGTGAAGGTGATGTGCTGATCGCCATCTCCACCAGTGGCAACTCTGCCAATGTGGTTCGGGCCGTTGAATGCGCAAACGAGATGGGTATCATGACAATCGGCCTGCTGGGCGGGAGCGGCGGCAAACTGCTCGACATGGTCACCCACGCGCTTTGCATCTCCGTCACAACAGACACGGCACGCATTCAGGAAGCGCACATTCTGATCGGGCATGTGATCTGCGCTGATATCGAGACGCGTCTGGGCCTTGCATGAAAGCCGAAATGCGTGTCTCCAAGTCCTTGAACGTGTGGATCGTCAATCCCTACGGCACCCTGCCTGATGAAGCCTGGCGTGAATATCGCAGCAGCATGCTCGCGAGCGCGCTGCGCGCCGCCGGCCACCGCGTCACCTGGTGGATTTCGAACTTCGAGCATCGCGACAAACGCTTCCGTACACCGCACTTTGAGCGCCGCGAACTCGCTGACGGCACAATCGTCAACATCGTCCCGACCACGGCCTACGCCGGGCATATTTCGCTCGCTCGCATCAAGAGCGAGCAGGCGTATGGACGCGGCGTGGCCGCACTTGCGCACAGTGCGCAGCAAGAGCGACCTGATCTCATCGTGCTTGCCGAGCCCTCTTTATTCTTCGGCGGCCCCATCTTGGCTATGGCTCGCCAACTCGGCGTGCCCGTCGTGTCGGACATTCTCGATCTTTGGCCGGAGTTGTTTACGCTCGTACTACCCCGGCCGCTACGGCTGTTGCAGCGACTGGTGTTCGCGCCGCTCTACTGGCGGCGCGCACGCACTTTGCGTGCATCACACGGCATCGTTGCCGTATCCCGCGATTACCTGAATATCGGTTTGCATGCCGCCCCAGGCAAACCTTCGCTTGTATCGTATCTGGGTGTCGACGTAGCGAGCGTGCGGACGGCAGCCAAGGACGCGGCCCGCGTGCTCGCGCAGCTCGACATCGCGCCGAAAGTATCGGGCGAGGTATGGGTCATTTATGCTGGCACACTGGGCGACAACTATGACATCCCGTCGATCATCGGCGCCATGGAAAACGAACGCCTGCGCCAACTTCCGGTGCGATTCCTGTTTGCCGGCAACGGCCCCCAGCGCGAAATGCTCCGGGCCGCCTGCGATCGCAGCCAGGGGCGAGGTCGATATCTTGGCACACTTGAGCCTGCCAGCCTGAACGCCTTGTACACGCAGTGCGACATCGGACTGAGCACATACCTCGAAGAATCAACGGTGTCGATGCCAGTGAAGTTCTACGATTACCTGGCCGGTGGCCTCGCCGTGGTCAACTCATTAGGGCGCGAAATCGGCACACAGGTCACCGAACGCCGCTTGGGCCTACAGTACGGGGCGGGAGATGCCCGCTCGCTCGCCGACGCGCTGATTGCGCTGACCGAGTCCCCGGAACTGCTGGCAGAATATCGGCGTAACGCCAGCGAAGCTGCCACGGCTTTCGATCAACGCGCCCAGCATGATCGATATGTACAATTTCTGACATCCCTCGTCGAGAACCCGACATGTTGAGACGACTCTATCTTTCGCCAGTCGGCTACATCATCTCGTTGGTGATGAATGTCGTCGGCATCTTTACCCGGCCCTTCATGGTGTACGGATACTACTGCCGCCCTGACAAGCGATTTCTGCGCTACACGCGCATCAGCTCAAGCGTAAAGGTGCTAGATGCCAACCAATTTCGGGTCGGAGACCATTGCTGGATCGGCCATTATTCGATCATTGATGCAAGCGGTGGCGTCACGCTTGGCGAAGGTGTCCAGTTTGGATTCCTGAGTGCGATTTTTTCGCACAGCAGTCACGCCTCTATCCGCCTCCTCGGCAAGCGTTATATTGACATGCCCACCGAGCAACGCCTCGGACTTGAGCGCGCGCCGGTGAAGGTCGGCGATTACTGCTTCATCGGCACCGGTTCCATTCTGCTGCCCGGAACGGTCTTGGGCAAAGGCTGCGTCGTGGCCGTGGGCAGCGTAGTACGCGGTGAGTTCCCAGATCACTCCGTTATCGCCGGCAACCCGGCGCGCCGCGTCGGCGACACTCGCAAGCACGACACGCCTTACATCAACGAACCCGGCATCGACGAGACCTATTTCGACCCCGAGCGACTGGCGGAACTACGCCGGCTGCAACAACAAGACAACATCGAGAGCCAGACATCATGAATGAATCGTTCCTGCCTTTTGCCAAGCCCGAAATCGGTGAAGAAGAGATTGCGGAAGTGGTTGAAGCGCTGCGCTCCGGCTGGGTGACCACAGGCCCGAAGACGCGTCAATTTGAAGCCGACTTCGCTGCCTACCTCGGCGGTGACGTCGAAGCGATCTCGGTCAATTCGGCCACGGCGGGCCTGCATCTCGCCCTGGAGGCTGTGGGTGTCGGCCCTGGCGACGAAGTCATTACGACTACGCATACATTTACCGCAACGGCTGAAGTCGTACGCTACCTGGGTGCCGATCCCGTGTTTGTGGACATTGACTCGACCACACTGTGCATCGATGTGGCGGCGATTGAGCGCGCCATAACTCCGCGCACGAAGGTCATCATGCCGGTGCACTTTGCCGGTCGCGCTGCCGATATGCCCGCCATTCTCGATCTTGCGCGCCGCAAAGGATTGAAGGTTGTCGACGACGCTGCCCATGCCTTGCCTGCTACCAGCGCCGGCATGATGGTCGGCAAGCAAGGCGCCGACGCGACCATCTTCAGCTTCTATGCCAATAAGACGATCACTACCGGCGAGGGAGGCATGCTAGTCACGCAGAATCCGGAAATTGCGAAGCGCGCGCGCATCATGCGCTTGCACGGCATCAGCCGGGATGCCTTTGATCGCTTCACGGCCAAGACGCCGAGCTGGTATTACGAAATCGTCGCGCCTGGCTTCAAGTACAACCTTACCGATATCGCATCGGCGATCGGCATTCACCAATTGCGCAAGGCCAATCGCTTTCATGAACGCCGTCAGGCCATCGCCAACCGCTACGACACCGGCCTGAAGGATCTGTCGATCATTTGCCCGCCGCGTGCCGCGCCGGGCGACATCCACTCCTGGCACCTGTACGTAATCCAGCTTGGCGATAACGCCGGGGTAGCGCGCGACACGTTTATCGAGCGACTGTTCGAACAAGGCATCGGTTGCAGCGTGCACTACATTCCGCTGCACCTGCAACCTTACTGGCGTGACCGGTATCACCTGAATCCCCAGGACTTCCCGGTGAGCCAGCGCGTCTACGAGCGCACCTTGTCGTTGCCACTGTACACAGCAATGACGGATGCAGATATCGACCGCGTGCTTGGCTCGATTCGCCAGGCGCTCGCCGAATGAGCAGCGCTAAACGCTTACTGGATCTGGCCGGCAGCAGTGCCGGCCTGCTGGTGCTGTCGCCCGTATTGCTGGGTATCGCGTTGGCCGTCAAGCTCGACTCGCCAGGCCCCGTGTTCTTCCGTCAGGAACGAATCGGGCTGCGAGGCGTACCGTTTCGTATCCACAAATTCCGGACAATGACGGTCGATATGACCGGCGCGGCGCGTCAGATTACCGTCGGCGCGGATCGACGGATCACCCGTGTAGGGTCCGTTTTACGCAAATATAAGCTCGATGAATTGGCGCAGTTGATCGACGTATTCACTGGGGCAATGAGTCTTGTCGGGCCACGCCCTGAAGTTCCCAAGTACGTCGCCGTCTACCCGTCCGACGTTCGCGACATCGTGCTCTCGGTCAAACCCGGCATTACTGATCTGGCGTCGATCGAGTATCGCGACGAAAGTACACTTCTGGGTCAAAGCGACGATCCTGAGCGGACCTATATCGAGGAAGTGCTGCCAGCGAAGCTGCGCTATTGTGTGGAATACGCGCAGCGTCACTCGGTCTGGCTTGACGTGCGAATCATCCTGCGGACGATCAAAGCCATCGTGACGTGAGCATGACGTGCCCCGAGACGGCACGTCATGCATCGGCTCCGGACACCCTGCGCCGCCTTGTCAGACGAGCCGCTATCGGAACACGCAGATTGGATGTACGCTGTCTCATAGATCCTCGCCGGGAGAACCGGCACATCCAAGAGGTACAATGGCGGCCCGCGCGACGCGAACGCGCCGAAGGCGAAGTACTGCGGCTGAGTCATGTGGCTATTTACGAGAGCCTTACGTGCCGCCAATTTCCAGCCCCGTCACCACAAATTGATGAACGCATCCGGATCCGTAACGCCCCCCCCTCCGCACGGCGAAGGTATCACCGACGTATTGATTTACCTGTACATAATCACCTTTCCCGCGCTTTCAATGCTGGTTCGGGGTGGCGCCAGTGCGTTACTGATTGGCGGTAGTGTGTTGGCGCTTTTCGGCCTGTTTTTTGTCCCCAGGCCACGCCAGGAATTGACCCGGGCCGACTGGACTTTCCTGGCTTCAATGGCTGCACCGGTGGTATTGGTCGTCGCGACCGAGCTTTCGCATGGCGAAATCGTGTGGAACACGATCGATTCACCGTCGCGATTCCTGCTCGCCATTCCGCTTTACCTACTGATGCGACGGCACGCCCGCCCGATGCGCAGCCTGCATCTCGCGTTTATGGCTGGTGCAATCGCGTCCATTCTGATCATGGTGCCCAATCACCGTGAGTGGGGTGCAGATCGTTTCGGTAGCTACTTCCTCAACCCCATCCATTACGGCGACATCGCTCTGATCTTCGGAGTGCTCTCGGCACTCTCCGTGTGTTGGGGCCGGCGAGATCACTGGCTGTTGGCTGCGGTAAAGATCTCCGGCCTGATCGCAGGCCTACTCGCATCGCTGCTTACCGGCTCGCGTGGCGGATGGGTGGCGTTACCGCTCGTGGCGATACTCGTGTTGACATATCAGTATCGGACTCGCACTTGGCGCTTCAAAACGCTAGTTGCGCTGGGGGTCGCCGCAGCCTGTATGCTGCCGTACGCGGTATCACCATTCATTCGGGATCGCGTGGACGACGTCAAGACTGACATTCAGCACTATCGGGAAGGGCAACGAGACACATCCGTTGGCGTTCGACTCCAGCTCTGGGAGGCAGGCCTGTCGTTCGTGCGCGACAATCCCTTTACCGGCCTCGGTGGTGGTGGCTACAAACGCAATATGCCGGAGCTTCAGGCCAGCGGTGCGTTAACGCCGCTCGCGGCGCAAGCCGGCGAGGGCGAGATGCATAATCAGATGATCGCGTACGCGGTCGACTACGGACTGATTGGTTGGTTAGCCCTGATGCTCGTCTACTGCGGACCGGCGGCCATCTTCGCGTGTAGCTTGCGCTCAAGCGACAGCACAGTTCAGCGGGCCGCATTACTGGGTCTCGCTTTCGTACTTGCCTTCTGGATGTTTGGCTTAACGGTCGAGACCTTTAATCTGAAATCGACCACGTCAACCTACTCTAGCATTCTTGCCATGCTTTGCGCCTACTGCGCAGCCAGCCGCCACAGCGCCACCGACGGGCAGCAGATCCCCGATCAAACCACTTAACCCTGTACATCACTCTATAAAAATAACCTCGTGCCGTCGCCGGTACGAGGTTATTTTTATCGTCAGCCGCTAACCGGCCTGGCGCACAGTCTTTGGTGGAGCGGAGGAGGATCGAACTCCCGACCTTCGCATTGCGAATGTAAAAATACATCTTGCAAAATCAATAGTTTCTAAAAGTTCCCCGCTTTTATGGCACAATTTTGGCACACTGAACCCAAGATGACCTTTTCCCACGATGGCCGCCATCACCAAACGAGGCCCCTACCAGTGGCGCGCGCAGGTGCGACGACACGGCTACCCTGCGCAGAGTAAGACCTTCAATACAAAGGCCGAGGCGGAAGCTTGGGCCAAGATGATCGAATCCGAAATGGCACGCGGCATATGGGTCAGCCGCTGCGAAGCCGAAGCAACGACGCTTTACGAGGCGCTGAACCGGTATGAAGAAGAAATATCCCTCGCAAAGAAGGGATCAGCGCAGGAATCATCCGTCATCAAGACCTGCAAGGCGATTGACTTGGCGAAGCGGCCGCTAGCCACGATTCGGAGCGCTGACGTGGCGAAGCTTCGCGACGTGTGGCTGAAGGACTATAAGCCTGCCACGGTGCTGCGCCGGCTCGCTGTTCTGTCACATGTGTTCAATGTCGCCCGCAAGGAATGGGGCATGGAAAGCCTGTCGAACCCGGTTGAGCTAGTGCGGAAGCCGCAACCGAATAACGCGCGGACGCGGCGCATCGCCGCCAGCGGCGAACCTGCCACAGACTTCCCTGACGATGGCGATCTTGAATCAGGGCGGGGCGCGCAGGATGGTGAACTTGAACGGGTTATAGCGGCCAGCAACTCGGCGCTGCTGCCCGCCATCATCTGGCTAGCTGTCGAAACGGCCATGCGCCGGGGAGAAATTGTGTCACTGCAATGGGAGAACGTGGACCTCAAACGCCGAGTCGCACATCTGCCAGCGACGAAAAACGGTGAGGCGCGCGATGTACCGTTGTCGCCCCGGGCCATTGCCGTACTTCAAGCTCTGAAAGACAACTGCGACGACGCTAAAGATGCCCCCAGTTGCGAAAGGCTTGGCGGCGATGGAACGAGCGTATTCAAAATTCGGGGCGACGCTGTTACCAGGGCTTTCGAACGTGCTGTGGCGCGGGCGCGTAAGCTCTACCAGGAAGAGTGCAACGAGACCGGCCGAAGACCCGATGCGAAGTTTCTGACGGACCTACGGTTTCACGACCTGCGACACGAAGCCACTTCGAGGCTGGCATCGATCTTTCCGATGCACGAGCTGACGAAGATTACCGGCCATAAAGACCCGCGGATGCTAATGCGGTATTACCATCCTCGCGCAGAAGATTTGGCGAAGCGCCTCCTGTAGAGATCGACATTGACAGACCGTCTGAATTCCGATCAACGCCGACACCTCATGCAACAGGTGAAAGGCAAGAATACGCGGCCAGAGATGATTGTTCGCTCGCTGCTGCATCGCCTCGGCTATCGCTTTCGACTCCATCGGAAAGACCTGCCAGGAACGCCCGATGTGGTCTTCCCGAGCCGGCGCGTCGCGCTGTTTGTGCACGGCTGCTTCTGGCACGGCCATGGTTGCCGCATCGGTCAACTACCGAAGTCGCGCCTCGACTACTGGCAACCGAAAATTGCCACCAATCGCGACCGGGATGCTCGAAAGGAGGCTGCACTTGAGGCGACCGGCTGGCGTGTGGCCGTCGTCTGGCAATGTGAGCTGACCGATCTCGAAGGGCTGGCAACGCGCCTGAAGGACCTGCTCGACACGAAGTGAAAACTACGATCGACAAAGCGATCGTTTTCGCGTAAACTCCCAGCCAACGATTTGCAACCAAAAACAGGGACTTCACTTATGACTCGCCCAATCGGGATCGACCTTTTCGCAGGAGCCGGGGGGTTGAGCCTCGGCTTCGAACAAGCCGGTTTCGACATCGTGGCTGCGGTGGACATAGACCCCATTCACTCCGCCGCCCACAAGTTCAACTTCCCTACCTGCGCCACGATTTGCAAGAGTGTCGTTGATGTAACCGGCGACGAGCTGCGACAACGCGCTGGTATCGGCAAACGCGATATCGACGTTGTGGTCGGGGGAGCACCGTGCCAGGGCTTTTCGCTCATTGGCAAGCGAGCGCTCGACGACGCACGCAACCAGCTCGTACATCACTATGTCCGAGTCGTGCTGGAACTGAAGCCCAAATACTTCATCTTCGAAAACGTCAAAGGACTGACTGTCGGAAAACACCGAAAGTTTCTGCAAGAGATCATCGAAGCTTTCCAAGAGGGCGGCTACGATGTCGAAACGGACTACAAGGTTCTCAACGCCGCTGACTTCGGGGTACCTCAAGATAGGCGGAGACTGATTCTCATGGGGGCGCGCAAGGGCTTGCCCTTACCGACTTATCCGCAACCGACGGGCCACACGACCGTTGCCGAAGCGATTGGCGACATCCCGGATGCCGAGACGTTTCCCGAGCTGTGGGAGCGCGATTGGACAAAGGCGAAGTACGGCAAACCGTCGACCTATGCAGCGTACTTGCGCGGAAAAAAGGACGACCCCACCGACTTTAGTTATCGACGGCAATTCGATGCATCCCTGTTGACCGGATCCTTGCTGACGGAGCATACCGATCTGTCGAGAAGCCGCTTTGCAGCTACGGCCCCCGGCGACGTCGAACCGATCAGTCGTTTTAAGAAACTAGCTCTCGACGGTATTTGCAACACGCTGCGTGCAGGTACCGCCAGTGATCGCGGCGCGTTCACATCGCCGCGTCCGATCCATCCGACTGCGCCCCGTGTCATCACGGTGCGCGAAGCAGCGCGCTTGCACTCCTATCCCGATTGGTTTCGCTTCCATGCGACCAAGTGGCACGGCTTCAGGCAGATCGGTAACAGTGTGCCTCCAATGTTGGCACGTGCTGTCGGCGCGCAGGTCATGAAGGCGTTGAAAAAGAAGCCCGAAAAGCCTACCGAAATCCTGGCACTCGGCGATGAAAGCCTGATCGGAATTTCGATGAGCGATGCGGCCGCGATGTTCGGCGTATCTAGCACCGTAATCGCCCGGCGCCAGCGTCCTGTTGTACGCCACGAAGACGAAACGGAAGCGGTTGCCGCATGAACGATAAAGCCAAGGCTCCGACTCGTTATCACCAGCTCATCGAGAAAATTTTCTTCGATGGATACGTCGAAGGTACTACGGAGATTCCTTTTGAGCGTAAGGCACTGAAAGAAGCCGCGAACCAGCTTGGAATCGCCCTGCCCGACAATTTGGGAGACGTGATCTATGCGATGCGGTTTCGAGTCCCCATGCCGGCGAAAGTCATCGCCACACAGCCCAAAGGACGCGAATGGATTATCGAGTTGGTAGGACGTTCGAAGTACCGCTTCCGGCTAGCGTCCGCCAATCGGATCTTGCCTAACCCGAATCTCGCTGTTATCCGCATTCCCGACAACACGCCGGAAATCATCGCGGCCTACGCCCTCGACGATGAACAAGCTCTACTCGCGAAGGTGCGCTACAACCGGCTCATCGACATCTTTCTTGGTCTCACCACGTTCTCGCTACAGAACCATTTGCGCACGAGCGTCAAGGACATGGGGCAAATCGAGATCGACGAGCTTTATGTCGGTCTCGACAAGTACGGTTGTCACTATGTCATCCCTGTACAAGCCAAGGGTGGCAGCGACCAAATTTCGACGGTACAGACCGCGCAGGACACCGCTTGGTGCGCGCAAAAATATCCGGCGTTGCGATGCCGACCGATCTCTGCCCAATTCGTGAGTAGCGATCAAATTGCATTATTCGAGTTGAAAATAGAGGATGACGAGCTCAAAGTCGTCGAAGAACGACATTACAAGCTCGTGCCTGCGGGCGAACTCGATCACAACGAAATCGTTGCTTACCGTACATAGGTTGCGGCCGCAGTCCTTGCGTAACAGGTCGCTGTCTGACTAGTTCCGATATGTCGGCGTAGCGCGGACGGACACTTTTTTCAAGCGGAAGCCGTTAATAGACTACCAGTTCAGTGGACCACATTCGTCGGGGGGAGGGGTTGTGAAACTCGCCGCTGTAATTCTTGAAAATTTCCGTGGGTACGCTCAAAGCGTCCGAATCGAGATCGACGACCTGACAGCTTTCGTTGGTAAAAACGACGCTGGCAAGTCAACGATCCTCGAAGCACTCGAAATCTTCTTCAATGACGGCAAGCCCGAACGCGGCGATGCGTGTGTGTACGCCAATGGGACAACGATCCGCATCGGCTGTGCCTTCACGAACCTGCCTATCAAGATTGTTCTCGACGCTGCTGCCCCGACATCCCTCGCTGCTGAGCATCTGCTGAACGAAAAAGGCGAGCTGGAGATCACTAAGGAATGGGACTGTTCGGGTAAAACGCCGAAAGAAGCGGTTTTCGCGACAGCGCTACATCCGGTCAATGCCGACGCCGCCGATCTGCTCACGCTCAAAAACAGCGACCTCAAGTCCAGAATCAAAAAGCTCGGTATCGACGAGTCGACCGTGAACTTGGCGATAAATGGGAATATGCGCCAAGCGATCCGTGCTGCTTGTCAACCGTTAACGCTAGAACGCCGGCTGCTCCCGCTCGACAAGGAGGATGCCAAGAAGGTCTGGGATCAGCTCAAGCCGCAGCTTCCGATGTACGCGCTGTTCCGCTCTGACCGACCAAGCCAGGACGGTGACGAAGAGGTTCAAAGCCCGCTCAAATTTGCGATCACGCAAGCGCTTAAGGAAATGGCGGACGATCTGAAGAAGATCGAGGATGCGGTGAGACTTAGGGCGGAAGATGTCGCGAAGCGAACACTCGAAAAATTGAACGAGATGGACAGTCGCCTAGCGAGTGAGCTTAAGCCATTTTTCAAGGCCGATCCCAAATGGGATGTCTTCAAGTTTGGCCTTGTGGGGGACAACGACATTCCCATCAACAAGCGCGGGAGCGGCGTTCGCCGTCTTATCCTCCTGAACTTTTTCCGGGCCGAAGCGGAGAGGCGACGTACCGAGAAGGGCGCATTGAGCGTCATCTACGCCATCGAGGAGCCGGAGACGTCGCAACACCCCGACAACCAGCGCTTGCTCGTTCAAGCACTTAAGGAACTTGCCGTAGATGAGAACACGCAAGTTCTGGTCACGTCTCACACGCCCGGGCTAGCCGGGCTTTTGCCGAGCGATAGCCTGCGGTGCGTGCGCAAACAGGCCGACGGTACGGCTACCGTCGTTCATTGCACCGACGACGATTTGGCCACGATTGCAAACGAACTCGGCGTATTGCCTGATCGGCGGGTCCAAGCGCTGGTCTTCGTCGAAGGGACCAACGATATCGAATTCCTTGAGCGCATCAGTTCCATGCTGAAACCAAGCATGGCTGATGTCGTCGATTTCACCGGCGACAACCGAGTGGCGCTTGTCCCTCTCGGTGGAGGCTCGCTCAAGCAATGGGTTGCCAAGCACTATCTGCGAAACCTGAATCTTCCGGAAGTTCATATCTATGATCGTGACGATGCCGTGCCGCCGAAGTACCAAGCGGAGTGCGATACGGTAAACGCCCGTACCGACGGATCTTGGGCGGTCATAACGACGAAGCGCGAGCTCGAGAACTATTTGCACGCGGACGCCATCGCGGAAGGTATGAACGGTATCGTGGTCACCTACACGGACACCTGTGACGTTCCGCTAATCGTTGCCAAATCCGTTCACGAATCGTCTGGTAGCACGAAGCCATGGGCCGATGTCTTGGCTGACGCCAAGGAATTGGGTGATAAGGTCAATCGGGCCAAAAAGCGGCTCAACCGCGACGCTGCTGCAAAAATGACCCCCGCGAGACTTGCGGAGATCGACGCGGCCGGCGAGGTATCGGGCTGGCTTAAAAGGATTCACGGGATGCTCGTTTAACGAGCGGAAATCGCGGCATTACTGATCGACCGTGCTCACGCGCTACGCTTCTGCTCCTGGTTGAAAGCTCGGGGAGCCAAGCCGCAAATTCGACCTCCCTTATCGCACGCGAGCCCACGCCTAACCTTCTTTGGCCTTGCGCGCTAACGCTTGGGCTACCGTCTCGCCGGGACATAGGCCGAATAGTTCGCGGGCATTGTTCCTGGTGATGAACAGAGGAACGTCAAGGGTAGGGCCTTCGTCGTCCAGGAAGGTCGGCTCTGGCGCATCAGCCAAGTTGGCCAGGACGTTACCGCTTGCGATGGCATCTTGCTCGCTCAAGGCATTCTCCTTGAACGCACCGGTCGCGTTCCCCGCTTTGTCGCTTGGTTGGGTGGTGGCATTGAGGTTCGATTGTTTTTCGTCGCTGCTCATGGTCATGGGTGTCTTGGCTCAGTTGAAGATCGACGTTCATGGGTGCGTGATACGCAGCCACGGCCCAAGAACGTCCTTCAGGCTCTGCTGACAGAGGTCGATACTGATTTGGCTGCCATCCCCGAAAACGGACATGTAACCACCCGTGAACGAGAGCGACAATTTTTCGTGCCACTCCATATCGGTGGACGCTAGGCGGCGGCTACAACGATCACGGGTAAAGGAGACGGCTTCGTGGACGGTAACGGGTTGATATTGAAGCATCGGAGCGCTCCGGCTCAGTTCGAATACGATGCGCCGTGTCGCGGTAGTCGGGAAGAAGAATAATATTCTTATTATTCTTACCAGCGTTATGCGCTACGTGCTGGTCAAACGGCTTGCCCTGGCTCGAAGGTCATCCGGCGTGGCTCTCTGTAACGATATAAAGTCACGCTCGGCCATTGTCTCGTAGGTGCCTCGAAAGGGTAGGTAGAGATCCACAACCCATGATTCACCTTCTTTTCGCCCAGCATAAGGGTGAAGAACTTCGCCATCCGGACGCTTGCGATCAAATCGCAGAACTCCTTCGTGCGGGTACGGGTGTGCGCGCCGAGTCGCCATCATCCGTTCGACAACCTCGTGGGGAAAGCCCGGATGCTCGGAGTTATCTGCGGCGTGGACCGCCGCACGAATCGATTCCTCGACTGTAAGGTGACAACGTGAAATATCGTCTTCATCGAATACCTCTTCTTTGACGATATAGGGCGGGCCTTCATACCAGTGCGGATCGTCGTGGTCCAATCGGATCGCCAAGATGGTTCGGGCACCGACATCGGTACAACGCCACCACCCCGTGCAATCCATGAAGGTCAGGCCGATATAAAAGTCTGTGTGGTTCATGGAAGCTCCCTGCGCCGATAGCATGCTGCTCGCAGCTCAATGGTGCTGCAACGTTTGGCGTACAACGGCCATTGCCTCACTGAAATCTCGGTGCGTCGCCCGCCCTGTTTCGGCCTGGTAGAAGACGACCATGAACAGGTTCGCAACGGCCTCCGCCAGTGTCGATAGCTCCCGAGCGGTGCTCTGGTCCATGAAGTCCAAGGCCGCGAGTTGCATTGCCGCGTGATGGATAACTTGCCGTGCTTCGGTATCATGCGTGATTGCCATGCTTCACCTCTCAAGCAGGTGTTGTTACGTGGAAGTGCCGGCCGGTTGCCGCCGGCCGGTGCGCTTGTGCTGTCTAAGCCTCGTCCTCAGTTGGACGATGTTTGTTTACGAACGCAGCTACTTCGTCGTTCATATTGCCCCCGGCCATCGCGCTTTGCCGACCCGCACCGAGACTGTCGCCGGCGAAATTCGATTCAGTGTCCGTGCTGGCACCGCTCCTGCTCGAAATCGCCGACGCAATCTTGCTGCCCGTCGTCTGCGCCATTTGTTCCTTCGCGGCGTCCATCATGTTCGCGGCCTTGTCCTTGGCGACTGCGCTCGCGCCCTTGGCGAGATTCGCGCCCATGTCCGCCGCGAAGCGGCCGGCTGTGCTCATGGCAGACATGAAGCCGCCGCTGCCGCCGGACGTGCTACCGCTGCCAAAGCCGCCCAAGCCGCTGCCACTCGACGAGCCACTGCCCGACGAACTGCCGCCACTGTTCGAGAACATACCGCTGCCATCGGCCATGTTCTGCTGCGCTGACTGGAACGCCGCCTTGAGAGCCGATGCTCCACCGGCCGAGCTCGTCGCGCCGGCCATCGCAGTAGAACCGACAGACGCCGCCGCGCTCGCGGTCATGGCGGCAGCAGCCATCACCGAGCCAACCCCAACACCACCAATCGAACCAGCGCCACCAACACCAACAATGCCTGCGATCCTCGGCGGTATCTTGTTCGTGAGATACATCAACACGAATGCCGCTATAAGCATGATCGCCATTTCCTTGAGGTCGATTCCGGCTCTCATGCTGGCGTAGTACTCGTTGATGAACGTCTTGCCGATCCCGATGAGCAGCAGCATTACCATCATCTCGGCTCCGATCGCCAAGACATGCTTGTAGTAGCTGATCGCGATATCTGACGTCCAGCGCGCCCCACCAAAGCCAAGAAAAAACACCCCGCCGTAGATCATGATCCAGGCCGACACAAAGACCAGGAGCAGGTTCACGCCGACAATCGCAAGAACGATCATCACAACCAACGCCATGAGGAGACCTACCACGCTGTCCGTCGGCGACCAGACCGACGACTGATCGAGCGCCTTGGTAAAAATGTCATAGCCGATTTGCACGATGCCTCCTGGCGTAAAATCGGTTGACTGGCCGATGGCCTTCGCGCCGATCATCCACATCGACTTGACGATGGAATCGGCAATCGCAGGCCCGTTGGAGAGAATCCACCAGAAGAAGCCGAGCACAGTGAAAAAGCGAACGATTTCAGCCAGTGCCTCCTGAATGCCGCCGTTTTTCAACGCCAGCATCCCGAACGTCCACACCATGCTGATCAGCGCGAGGCCCCAAAACAACCACGATGCGTAGCTCACCATGACGCTGCCCCACGCGCTGGCAGCGGCCTGGTATTTCCCCATCACCGAATCGACTACGTTGGAATTCAGCGGTGCGGCTGCAACGGTTGCCGTATAGGCGATGGCCGTCGAGGCAACGGCAAGGCGCTTGAAGCCTTCGGAAAGCATCGTTTTCATAGCGCGGCTCCTCCTCATTGGTCTTTCTTTTGCGGTTGTGATGGCGTATCGCCCCACGTCCAGTTTTTCGGAGAGGAACTGACGATGTTGCTGCCGTCGCGCAGTTGCTTCGCGGCTGCCGCCTGCTGTGCCTCGATCCGAGCGCTCTTGTCCTCGCAACCTGTAAGAACTGTGATAAGGATGAGCAAGATGGTGAATTTCATCGCCAGTCTCCCTTATTCGAAGGTCCAGTTTTTCGGCGTCGAACTGGTGATGTTGCTGCCGTCACGAAGCTGCTGAGCCGCTGCTGCTTGCAAGGCTTCCTTGTCAGCCACGTTCTCGGCACGCGTCGCTTGCGCTGCTGCTTGGGCGGCCAACATGCCCCGGATTTGCAGGAGCTGGTTCGTCTGCGCGCTCGCGAGCTGGTTTGCCGCCGACAACGCTTCCATTTGCCCTTGCGCACTTGTCGCCTGCGATTGCAGCGACCGAAGATGCGCTGCGTCCGTGGTCAGCGTTTGTTGTTGCTGATCGACGGCCTTCAGGACGGCATCGTTGGCGCTCTTTTGCGCGGTCGAACCGTTAGCCTGCGCATCGAGCAGCGCCTGTCGTTGCGAGTTTGAGCAACCACTCGACGTGAAACACGGCGACGTGCGGTAGTAACTCACGTCCTGATATCTTGACAGGTAGGCGTCGAGACTACCGGCCTGATTCTTGTAGTAGCTCAACGTGTCCTGCGCTTGCAGCAGCTTGTTGATCGTCTGATTCGCCTGGTCCCACACCCAGGCGGCGGGCGCGAGCGTGTTTTGCAGCATGTTTTGATATTGCTGCAACTGCGTCTGATACTGCTGAATCTGCTTTTCGACAGCCGCGACGTTCTGCATCGCACTGACCGTTGTTTGCACAACGTTCGTAGCATCGATCACGGGGATGCCGGCGTGCGCCGGGACGTTGAGTGCCGCTGCGATTGCGACAATCAATACCATCTTGACGGAACCTTTTTCTCTACGCATCTTGCTTCTCCTTCGATTAATTAGAGGCCACCTCATAAGCTGAACATAGGGGGCCACGAGTCAGCCCGCTTTAGCGGCTAAAAAGCTCACGCACGCACTATCCGCGTCATGACCGCCCGCAATTCGTCCTGTGTGGCCTCAATCTTCGTCAGCAGGACGCGGATGGTTGCCGGCGTAAACCCGGCCGTCCGCGCATCGTTCGTCAGCCAGAGCTTCAGCAGGCCACCGAGGCGCCCCAGGTCGCCATTGACTCGGGCCAAGTCTTGAACGCGGGCGAGATCGAGAATGCCTCGGATCTCCTAGCCCACTCCCACGTTCCGCAAGTAGGCAGCGACACTCAAGCCGGCCGCCGCCGCATTGCGCTTTATTGCCGCTTCTTCGTCCGGCAAGACGGGCGCACGAAGGTGGCGGCCATGCTTGCGCGTCATCGTCTTTGTCTCGGCGTCCATTACTCATCCAATCCGGCCTACGCCGGCATTAAGCGGCGGTAGCCGCTGGCCTCGCAGAGCAGGATTCCCGTTGAGCGCCGAAGACGCGAATAAGGGAGAGTGAAGAAGGAACACCGGCTTGCCGGTGGGCCTACTTCACATATCCTGCCCGGCATGCCACCGCTTCCGAAAGGAAACTGGACCTTTCCGCGATCGAGACATCGTTGTTGATTTACCGTTGTTCTTTCGATCAATCGAAAGAACAACGCTCGAATGCTGCATTGGTCGAAGAAAGACATATTCTGTTCGACTCCAAGAAGGTAACGACTGAATGCGGTGAGATCGCTGATCGTTATGGAAACACTTGCGGCTTGCGCGTCAGCTCGTTGGCATATCTTCGGAAAGCTTGGTAGCCGTAGCAGATATGCCCCTCTTCCGCCAGCGCCTCCCAAATGCTCATTAGCGAATGCCCGTCGTCGATAGCTGCTTGAACTTCCGTCCGCACGAGCAGAAATGCCGCTCGGTTTCTTGCATTTCGTCCAATGGACTGCCTCAAGGCGCGCTCCGCAATTCGTTCCGACAGCGATTTCATAGCTTCAAACCTCGTAGCCGTGCGACGACAGCACCTGAGCCAAGTTGGCACCTTCCCAACTTCCCGGGCGGCTGATCACCATGCCGGCATCTTCCGCAAGCATCGCCAGCAACGCTGAAGGCGTCAGATCGCCGTGACTTGTGAATCCTTCTCGCAACTTGTTCGACCGCGTACAGCGAATAGCCAGCTCACGAAGATTTGCCGCCGTCTCCTCGGATATTTCGATCGACATTCGCTTCATCACGTCGCTCCCCTTCCGTTGCAATTCCTGCATCGAACAGGCGCGCGACTGCCTCGGTGGGAAAGTACATGCGGCGGCCGATGTAAACCTTCTGGGCATTGAGAGATCGCGCCCATTCGCTCTTCGACTTCAGCAGGGCCATCCGCAAGCCTTCTGGTTTCCGGCTTAATGTCGCGGCCAATTGCTCGAGAGTCATGACAGCGCCGTACCGCTCTTTCAAGATGTCGAACATTGAACTCACACACTGGGCTTGATTCCGGTTGATTGACGTTGTTGCATGAATTCTTGGGCAAACAGGAATAGAATTGCAGTGCGAATAATCAGGCGTTTTCTTACTAGGGTTTAAAGACCTATGGCACGACCTGCGCGAAGCGATTCAGAAAAACGGCAAGGCGGCATGCGCGCGGCTGCGCTCCTGCACATACTCGCTGCTCGCGTGGGGGCGGAGAACCCACACCAATTCGCAGCGCGCTTTGACGATAAGGTTGGCATGCTGACCCAACAGTCCGGAAAGTGGCGGCCGAACTTCAGCGGAGAAAAGCCGCTGTCCGCACAACAAAGAGCGCTGCTGACGCGTCTCGACGCCGACGCGGATGTCCTGCATGAGAACGGCCCGGCAGATCTGTGGAAAGCGATGTGGGGACGGCTGGACGAGTTGCAGTCGATACTATCCGGCGAGCTGAAAGAATGGCGAACGCTTGATATGGTGCTCGCAGAATTCGAGGCCGATATGCTACTGGCCGAGCGTGATCGTGCGCCCGTTCCCCTTGCATATTTGGCGAAGGCAGTTGCCTTATACCGGCTGCACCAAGAGGTCGAGGCCATCGTTCCCGTTGGTCTCGATGGCGAGGGAATTTGCCGATGCCTGCGGCTCTGCCTGGATAACGACCACGTACAGCAGGAACTCGCCCATCTTGGCGTCAAACAAGCTGTTGATGCGGAACTAACGAACTGGATCGTCTCCCGGCCCGATATGGAGATAGCGTGGGCACCGGCCGAAGCGCGATGGAATGTCCTCGCTTTTCGGCTGGATTGGGTCCATTGAACGTGCCGAGAAATTTAGCGGCTAAAATTCGGCTGCTCGCGTCCCTCAAGTGTCAATGAAATGCATTCGGCGACGACTCTTCGATGTAGCGGCGGGGCCCGCGCGAAAGGCGGATGAACGAAAACTTCGGTTGCCGGAACGAAGCTTATTGACAGATGAGGGACAAGTTGAGGGTTGAGCGCAGTAGCACAACGCAACGACTACTTGCTTGTGCTACCGCGCGAAGAGCGTCGGCGGAACGTTAAAGGTTTTATATAGAGTTATATCGCGCGCGCGCGTTACGCTTTTTGAAACCCTTGCAGTACAAGGCGATTCGGGACGTGCTCATCCTTAAAAGCACGAGGAGGCGCATCCCCAAAAGCACGTGGCAAGCCACAGCACTGCATCCCTAAAGGCACGTGATAATTCACAGGTCAGATTGAGTTATCCACAACGGTACGCACGTAGTTTCACGGACATCTGGGCCCACCTCGCTTGCGAACACATGCATTCTCACGAGCCTTGGCCGAGGTGGGAGGCAGACCCTTCACGATAGCCGCGATTTCAGCTCGGTAGCCTTTCGGGCCGTTAGCGTAGAACGCTACCGCGTCGGCCTTAGGGTCATAGGCCATGCGGTAGTCAGGTAGCTCGCCGGAGGCGGCCAGCGCCTTGATAGCCGCCCGAAATTTGAATAGCTTGTCGGCACTGCCGCTCTTCTCATGCAGCGTGGCGATACTAGGCTTCCAGGTCGGTTGCCTGCCACAGTGCTTGCGGGCAAGTTCGTATATGCGCCGGTCAAGAGGCTTACGCAGGCGGAAGTAGTCTGGTGACAGGGTTAGCACGTGCATAGCGTCCACGCTGCGAAACAGCCAGTCTGGCAAGGTCACTTCCACGGCCACCATGCGGTTATCGCCGTCGCGTTCAACGACCTTGGCCGAATCGATCAATCCGAAGAACCCGCGTTCGCGCTTACCCGCCGTCTCGATGTTGGTTTCGATGCGCGTGCCGGTGAGTCGTGCGAGCATCTCTCCCATGCGGATATAGGCACGGCCGCTGGCGTCGCGATTTGTCGTGTGCAGAAAGTCGTAGGCAGTGAAACGTACCGTGCGTGCAATCTCGCGGCCACGGTTCTTCGCCTCAACCAACTGGCTGATGCAGTAGATCCATAGGTCTTTGTCATGAATCGTCGCGCAGCCGTCGATCCCAGGTTTTACTGTTACCGTAGTCCCGTTTCGCTCGTACACACGTACACGCCGGTCACCGGCGCGTAAAGCGAATAAGGGGTGCTCCATGCTTGCCACGTCGTCCTTCGGTGAAGCATCGAGAATGTCAGCGACGAAGAAATCTCGTTGCTGATGCCTGTGCGGTGCAAGGCGCGAGTGCGTCGATGCGGACGCATCGCAAGCACCGCCAGGCGACGCCAGCGGCGTCGCCTCGACGATGAATGCTTGCATGGCTTACACCTCGGCCGCGGCTTCGGTGGACGAGGATCGGATGCCGGATTGCTTATGACGTTGGCTTCGCTGTCGTGCAATCTGCTCAGCCTTGGTAGGCCGGCCTCGGCGCGGTCGCGAATCTTCCGCGACCACCGAGGCCACGGGTCGAGAGATGCCCTCGACATGCGCGGCTAGCCAGTGTTCAACGTCCTCAACACGCCAGAGTAGGCGCTTGGTGCTCGGAAGACGACAGATCGGAGGAAGAGATTGTGGATTGCGGGTCGCATCGCTTCGGATGCTCGCAACGGACTTGTGCAGATAGGCGGACAGCTGCTCGACCGTGATCAGTTCTTTCATCAAAGAGATCCCACGGCGGGTCGACAAGAAACCCGGCCGGATACTCTCTCCGCGCGCGATTGATGAAAGACGGTGCCAGCCGTCTGCTGCCGATGTAATCGGCTCGCGGCTAAATCATACAACGAATCGAAAGGATGCTGAGCATACGTGCGCACTTGATCGCAGCCCGGAAGACGCAGGGTCGTGGCGCGAGCGTTGCCGATTGGCACAAATTTGGCACACACGATGTGCCAAAACCTGCTTCCGAAAGCAAAACAACGCACTACATCGCAAGACGTAGTGCGTTGTTTTTAAACCAAATCTTGGTGGAGCGGAGGAGGATCGAACTCCCGACCTTCGCATTGCGAACGCGACGCTCTCCCAGCTGAGCTACCGCCCCACACGAAGCTTCGATTATATCGATTTTTCCGGGCGTGGCGAGCAGCCGACAAAAATGCTCGGGAATGCCGTCATCCCGGGTCGTCGCAAACTCCCGCCGCTCAGGCCGTCCCGCGATTTCCCTTCATCCCCTTGATGACCGGGACTTTCGGCGCTTTCGCGACGATCGTCTTCTGCGCCCGAAGATAGCGGGCGACGACATCCCACACCGGCTCGCCCTGCGCACCTTCGGCCACCGGTGCCCAACCCGCCACCTTGTACGTCTTGCCCGCCTCGATGAGCTTGCCGTTCAACCGCATCTCGGTAATGCGCTGCCCCATCGGGGCCATCGGATCGATCGTGTAATCCATGCCGCCCACACGCACCATGTCCCCGCCCTGTTGATAGTACGGGTCGGGATTGAACAGGTTGTCCGCCACATCTTCGAGCACCGTCTTGATCGTCTCGCCGGTCATCGGCGTGAGCGTCGTGTACGGGTAGGTGATGGCGGTCTGATCGAGCAACTGCTCCATCGTGAGCGCCTGCCCGGGCAGTAACGACGTGCCCCAACGGAACCCCGGCGAGAAACCGATCTCGGCGTCCTTCTCGGCCATCACCGCGTCCAGCAGCAACTGGTCGAAGGTACCGTTGAAATTGCCACGGCGATACAACAAACCCTCGGTCGTCGCCAGCGGCTCCGCGAGTTTGGCGGCAAACGGCGCGCGAACACGCTCGATGAGCGCCTGCATCCGAGCATCCGCGGGCAACAGATTCGCGAACACCGGCAGCAGCCTGTAACGGAAGTCCACCGGCTTGCCACCCCTGACGTCGAAATCGAGCACGGCGAGGAACTTGCCGTTCGACCCCGCGTTGGTGACGAGTGTCTTGCCCCCGGCATTGTCCACGACCACGGGCTTCGGCACGCCGTCGTGCGTGTGGCCGCCAAGAATCGCATCGATGCCGCGCACACGCGATGCCAGCTTCAGATCGACGTCCATGCCGTTGTGCGAGAGCACGACCACGACCTGCGCCCCCTTGCCTCGCACCTCATCGACCATCGACTGCAAACGCTCCTCCTGAATGCCGAACGTCCAGTCCGGCACGAAATAGCGCGGGTTCGCAATCGGCGTGTACGGGAACGCCTGTCCGATGATCGCCACCGGCACGCCGTTCATCGTCCTGATGGTATACGGCGCGAAGACCGGATCGCCGAAATCATTCGTCTGCACGTTCTGAGCGACGAAATCGATTTTGCCCTTGAACTGCTCCTCCACGATCGACTTCACACGCTCGGCACCGTACGTGAACTCCCAGTGCGCCGTCATCACGTCGACGCCAAGCGCGAGCGTGGCGTCGACCATATCTTGTCCCTTCGTCCACAACGCCGTGCCCGAGCCCTGCCACGTGTCGCCGCCGTCGAGCAGCAACGCACCGGGGCGCGACGCTTTCATGCGTTTGACGAGCGTCGCCAGATGCGCAAAACCGCCGACCTTGCCATACGTCCGGGCGGCAGCGGCGAAATCGAGATAGGTGAACGCATAGGCGTCCTGCGTGCCGGGACGCAAACCGTAGGCCTTGAGGAAAGCCTCCCCCACCAGATGCGGCGGCTTGTTGGCTTGCTCGCCAATCCCTAGATTGACGCTCGGTTCACGGAAGTAAATCGGCAGCAACTGCGCATGGCAATCGGTGAAGTGCAGCAGGTGCACGTTGCCAAACGCCGGCAGATCGTAGAACGCCTCAGCCGCCTTGGCCGCCGCCGTCTCGTGGTGCGACAGCGCCATCCCTCCGGCGGCCGCCACTGCCAGCACCTGCATGAACTCGCGTCGATTCATTTCGTCTCCGTGGCACATGCATCTGGCCGACGCACCGCCTCAATGGTTTTTTTCGTTGCGTACGATGCCGCGCCATACGACACCGCTCTTCTTTCTCGATGGCCCTACGCCCGCCCCCAACACCCGGCCAGGCAGGCCGGGACCTCACTTGCCTGCGTAATCGGCGAGCGCCGCCACATCCTCACCGAACATTTCGCCGACTTCCTTGCGCAGCACGCGGCCGTCGCGTCCGATCACGTACAACTCCGGCAAGCCCCGGCGCTTGCCCAGCGCGGCGCGCCACGCATCGTTCTCCATGCCTGCGGGGAACGTGTAGTGGTGCGACTTGACGTAGTCGATGGCGTCCTGCGGCTTCTTGTCGATGGACAACGTGACGATCTGGATCGGTTTGCCTCGCGTGGCGTCATAAAGCTTCTGCACATGCGGATTCTGCTGCGCGCAGAACGGACACCACGACGCCCAGTACTCGACGATGACCGTGCGGTCCCTGAATACGCTGGCAGGCAACGTCTTGCCGTCGAGCAGAGTGAGCGCCGGCAGCATCACCGTGTCGCCGACTTCCACTGCCCGCGCCGGCGTGCTCCCAAGCGCGCTCATCACGCCTATCGCCCCCAGCACGATGCCGAGCGCGCGCCACACGCCCGGCGCTCGCCTTGCGCGTGTCCCGACGTGACGAATCCCACTGATCTCGGCGTTCATGGAGTTCTCCGGAAGTCGACGATGAACCGGTCTGGACGAACGGCCAATGCTCACCTGCCATTGGCCGGACACGACCGCTTACGGATTGACCGGCGAGGCCGGATCGAGCAGCAATGCCATGACGTCCTTCAACTGCTGCTCGGTGAGAATGCCCGCTGCGCCGAAGCGCGGCATGTTCGAGCAGGCCATGTAACTGTGCGAATCGTAGACCTTCGCCCACGTGTACTTGACCACTTCAGGCGAATCGCCGCGCAACTTGCCGTAGTTGTAAAGCGACGGACCGATGTTGCCGAACGAGATCTCGCTCTTGGTCAGTTGATGGCACGCGTAGCAGTTGCCGCCATTGACCGTATCGGCCTTGTCGGTGAACTGCATGCCGCGACCGTTCTGCGCCACCTTCTCGCCTTCCTTCCAGTCGCCGAGATACTTGCCGTCGGCCGGCGCCTTCACGTTCGCCAGTTCCGCCTTTTGCAGACGCTCCGCGATTTTCGCCGGCATCGGCTTGGTCGCATACTGCGTGCACAGTTTCTGTAACTCGCTCTGGTCGATACGATCGAGTTGCGCGATGCCCGAGCCGCGGAACGAGTCGCGCAATTCCTGCACGACGGCGGCATCCGAGGTACCGGTGACGGGCTTTGCACCCTCACCCTGTGCGAAAGCCGCGCCGACGACGAGAGCCCCGGCCGCTCCCAGCGCGACGCCGGTCGCGCGCAATGCGAATGATTTCATGGGTATGCCTCGTGATCGGTCAGCGCTTCAGGCCGGGGGCGTCCATCTTGCCGCCGTTGGCCATCACACCGAGGAAGGTAATCAGATCGATCGACGCCTGCGAACCGTAATTCAGCTCCGGCATGCGCTGCTGACGGAAGCAGTCGTACATGCGCCACTGAATGGTGCGCAGCGCGCCCTGCGAGACACGATAGCCCGGCCACGTCGCAAACGCCTGACGTGCGGCCGCCGGCTTGGTCAGGTTCGGCAGATCCTGAAGGCGGATGCGCTTGTCGTCCGCCCCGTGACACGACGCGCACGAGAAATCGTACGGACCGGCGCGATAGTAGAAAATCTTCTGCCCGCGTGCGTAGGCTTCCTTCTCTTCCTTGTGCGACTGCGGCACACGAATGAGCGAACCCCGCGACTGCCCTGCCACGTAGGCGGTGAGCGATTCGAGATCGGTCGGATCCTGGCCTTCCCTGGAGAACGGCTGCCTGATGACGTCCGCACGCTTGAAGCCTTGCAGATTCACCATGCATTCGACGATGCGCGACTCGCCGTCGAGCACGCGTTTGGAGTCCGGGAAGTAACGCGGCAATTGCGCGTAGGCGTCTTTCAGGACACCGGGGCCAAGGCCGAGGTCGCACTGTGCGAGCGACACGTTGTTCGGGCCGCGCGGCGTCTTCCAGAGTTCCTCGCCGCGCATTTCGATGAGTTCCGCCGGGTTGCCGTCGGCAAGCATCTCGCGATATTGCGCGATGGCGTCGGCCGTCGAGTTGTCGGCCGCGAATACCGTGGCAACGGGGGCGCTGGCACCCGCGATGGCGAGCATGCCGCCGAGTACGGAACGACGCAGCCATGCCGCGTGTCGTGGGGTGCTCACCCGTGCGCTATGTTGCGCCTCAAGCATCTGACTCTCCTCTTTGTGGGTTGACCGGCGCCCGCGCAAGATACTCCCGCCGGACGCCACCGCACAGCTTCCCGGCATCGCCCCTCAGGCGACGGTGGTCTCGTCGGTACGCGAGTCGCCCTTGTTGTCGGTCCACGTCACCGCGACCTTGTCGCCCTTCTTGCCGCCCTTGAACTTGAACGACATGAACGGATCCTTCGACACCGCCGGACCCCATTCGGCCGTCAGTACCGTCTTGCCGTTGCAGGTGACCGTGACCGTCTGAATGAAGTGTGCGGGAATGATGTTACCGGAAGCGTCCTTGCGCTGGCCGGTTTCCATGATGTGACTCATCAGCGCCTTGACTTCGACGACACCGCCGGCCTCGGTTGCGCGAATGCGCATCGGATTACCCATGTTGTGCTCCTCTAGCCTTATACGATGTGTCGCTCAACCGCCGCAGCCGCCCAGCGTGACCTTGATTTCCTTCTCGGCCATGAGGTACTTGTTGTCCGCCTTGACGAGCGCGTAGACCTTCGAGGTCTGCCCCATCTTCACGCGCGTGGTCACCGACGGCTCCGTGCCGTCCGGAATATCGAACGACGCCGCCAGCGTATTCGGATTCTTTTCGATCAGGATCGCGATCGATTGCGTATTCGGCGCCTTGCTGGTGACCGCCACCGGCACGACCGCGCCGTTCTCGGCGATGTCGGGAGCCGTCAGCACGACCAGGTCGCTGGGGCTCGCCTTCGTGCCGCCGAGCGCCTTGACGGTGTCGTCCACGCTCCTGGTCGCAAACGCCGCCTTGTTCCACTCCACCTGTGCCGCGCGGGCCTCCTCGGGCTTGATCAGCCCGGCGGCCACCGCCAGTCCCATTACCGCGGAAAACCGCAGCATGTCGCGTCGCTGTTGGTTCATCTCTGTGTGTTTCCTCTTCCCTGAAGGCCGCCGGTACACGTCCGATGCTTTCATGACACCTACCGGCCGCCGTTCGCTCGCCCGATGCTGCGGCGAGCCCCCTGCCCCAGGCTTACTTCGCCGGGGCGCCGGCCAGAACCCAATCCACCAGGATCTTGGCGTCGGCATCCGACAAGTTCGGGTGCGCCGGCATCGGGATCGGACCCCAGACGCCCGAACCGCCACCCTTCACTTTCTTCACCAGCTTGGCCACAGCATCCTTATCGCCCTTGTACTTGGCGGCGACTTCCTGATACGACGGGCCAACGAGTTTCTTGTCGACGGCATGGCAACCCATACAGGCATTGGCACCGGCAAGTTTGGTCGCAGCGGCGACGTCGACGCCGGCGTGAGCCAGCGAGGTGCCGGCCAACATGGCCGCAGCGATCAGCATCTTCTTCATTGTTGCTCCTTCGGTTGTTGTAGGGGACGGGGGTCCTGCGGCAGCCTCGGACATCGTCGTCAGCGCATCCGTCGGACACCCTGCCCGCTCAATGTGCACCACGAAGAATCCAGTCGACCATCGTACGGACATCGGCTTCTGCAACCTGTGATTGCGGCGGCATCGGCATGCTGCCCCAATTACCGGCACCTCCGGCACGTATCTTCGCCGCCAGTATTTCAGTCGCATTCGACTGCCCATGGTACTTGGCGGCGACCTCCGAAAAGGCGGGCCCGATCTTCTTGTCGGTAACGCCGTGACAGGCCAGACAACCGTTCTTGTCCGCAAGCGTTGCTGCCGGTGACGTCGCAGTGGCGGTTTGGGCCGGCGCGTCCGGACTCGCCATGCCGAGTGTGGCGAGGGCCGCGGTCTTGCGCACCGACGCATTTTGCGCGGCGGTGCCCGACAGCGGCGGCAGCTTCGTATCGACACCGCGCACCGGGCCGACGACCCGGTTTTGCGCGGCCAGATCTCCATGTGCGTCGCGGGCGTACGCAGGGAGTGCGGACGTCACGATACCAGCCTCGGGACAATCCTGCATACACGCCTTGTTATGGGTATCCGGTTTGTCGCCCACGCGCCACATGCCGTGCGCACGCGTCATGCCATTGCGATTGGGCATGAGTTTCTGCACGTCGCCGATGTTCTTGTCGGACAGCACGAAGTCCGCCGGCACGATCTCGCCGAGGTTCAGGATGTAGGCAGTGACCGCATACACTTCGTCCGGTGTGAGCGAGCGCGGCGCATTCCATGGCATGGCGCGACGGATGTAGTCCCACATCGTGGAGACGGTATCGACCTTCATGAGCGTGGTGCGCACCGGCTGATTGTTCCCGCGCAGCGACGCCACATGTCCGGTCTTGATGTCGTCCGCTGTGGTGCCGCCCACCAGTGGATTGAAGACCTCGTTGCTCTCGCCGAACGTGCCGTGGCACGACGCACAGCGTGCGTCGAACAACTTCTGTCCGTCGGCCACCGAACCCTGCCCCTTTGGCAGGCCCTTGAAATCGGGCCGCACGTCGATGTCCCACGCGCCAAGCTCCGCCGGCGTGGCATCGCGGCCAATGCCCGGCGGCGCCTTGATCGGCGTCGAAGAACCGGACGCCGCGACCTGCACGGCTTTGGCGCCCTGCGCCGCCGGCGCGGCCGGTGCGGCCTTCGCGGGCGCGGCGACCCATGCCGTGAGCGTCAGCCCCGCAACGACCAGCGCCCCGGACCAAAGCCCCGCGATCACCGCCGATTGCGCGCGACGGCGCACGGTGGCACCCGGCTGACGCCGTTCAGTCGACGTGAACATTGGTCACCTCCCCGTTCGTTGCCACCTGCCACGTCTGGATTGCGTTGTTGTGATAGATCGACTTCGTGCCGCGCACCTCGCGCAATTGCCGGTAACGCGGCTGCACGAAGCCGGTCTCGTCGACCGCACGGCTTTGCAGCAGCGCGGGTGAACCGTCCCACTGCCAGTCGAAGTTGAAGCGCGTGAGGCACTTGGGCAGCACCGGCGATTCGAGGCGCGCCGCACGCCAGGACTTGCCGCCATCGGTCGAGACATCCACGCGCTTGATGCGCCCGCGGCCCGACCATGCCAGCCCCGTCACATTGAAATATCCGCGATCGAGCAACGCCTGCCCGCCCGAAGGCGACGTGATGACCGACTTGCATTCCTGAATCGACGTGTACTGACGATGCTGGCCGTCCGGCATCAGATCGACGTAATGACTCGTTTCATCCTTGGTATTCCACGGCGCGTCGCCCACCTTGATGCGACGCAGCCACTTCACCCACGACACGCCCTGCACGCCGGGCACGACCAGACGCAGCGGATAACCGTTCTCCGGGCGCAGCATCTCGCCGTTCATGCCCCAGGCAACGAGCACGTCCGAGAGCGCCGCCTCCATCGAGATCGTGCGCGTCATGCCGGAGCCGTCGCCGCCTTCGGCGAGCACGAATTTCCCCCGCCTGGTGTCTGCACCGACGTCATCGAGCAAGACCGACAGCGGCACGCCGGTGAATTCGCAGCACGACAGCATGCCGTGCGTGTACTGAACGGTCGGCACGGCGGCATTGCCCCATTCCATGCCGGTGTTCGCGCCGCATTCGATGAAATGCATGCGCGAGACGGACGGCAAACGCATGATGTCGTCCATCGTGTACACCTTCGATTCGCGCACCAGACCGTGCACCATCAGGCGGTGCTGCGTCGGATCGATCTCCTGCCAGCCCTGATGGTGACGCTCGAAATGCAGACCGCTCGGCGTGATGATGCCGAACAGGCCTTGCAACGGGGTGAAGGCGACGGAGGCCTGTGCCGTCTGTGTGAGGCCTGGGGACTGGCGCCTTTGCAGATTCGCCTCGAACTTCGACGGCGCGCCGTAGGGGCGTGCGGCCACGGGTTGCCCCAGCGACGTTGCCCACGGACGCGGCGTCAGAATCATCGGGTCGCCGGCCCCCGCCGATCCACCCGGCGCGTCGGCGGCAAACGCCGCACCGCTCGCGAGCGCGGCACCGGCGGCAAGAAAGCTGCGTTGCAAAAACCCGCGCCGCGAAGGGTTAAGCCCGTCGCGTGCGATGTCGGCGGCGAGTGTGCCGTCGACGAAGTTCTCCGGCGCCCGGCGCAAACGGCCGGCTCGCGATGCGTTGTCGCTCACCCCTGTCTCCTCGCGTTTCGTGGCGTCCGCCAGCATCGCGAGGACACTGGCGGCTTACCGCTTATGGATTAGTTCGTGCGCGGCATGAATCCGTCGACGGCACGCTCCGGCAGCGCTTCTTCCTCGATGCGCCCGGCCACCTGCACGCATACGGCGCGACAGATCTCGACCACGCCGGTGTCCGCGATCGTGTAATAGACCTGATTCCCGTCGCGACGGCGGGAAAGCACGCCCGCCTGATACATCGCACCGAGGTGCCGGGACACGTTCGTCTGCGACGAACCCACCTCCGTCACCACCTCGCTCACCGAACGCTCTCCCCCGCACAGCGCGTGCAGAATCCGCAGCCGCGTCGGCTCCGAGAGCAGACTGAAGTAGTGCGACACCTTTTCGAATACGCGATCGAGTTCTTCCATGACGGTCAGTCTTCAAGTTCGTGCGAAGGCACAGAGAGTTTCGTATATGCCTATATACGCATATACGGATAATCAAAATAATGGGCGAGGGAATCAAGCTGCACTGCAACATGCCGGACGCCGATGTTTCGTCGCGAGGGTGCCCCTTTGCATCGCATGGGCGTGCCTTTCCATGTATACGTCCGGATATAGCGAACCTCATGGCATGCCTGGGCGCGACGCGTGTCGGGGCTCGCGTCGAGGAACGCCTCGACGTGCGTGACGGCATGGCGGGTCTGCACATCAGGGAAAAACCCGATAAGAAAAATGACAGGGGACGGCAAACGCGACGGCTGCCGTCCCGGCGCCGGCTCATTCGAACTGATACGACCAGTTGGCGTTGAACCGCAGGGGACGGTTGGGGGAGTTGGTCGGCGCGTCGGCCATCGGCTTGGCGATCGACAGGTCCAGCGTGTAGTACTTGCTGTCCGAGATGCGCACGCCCAGCCCCACGGAGGCCAACTGGTTGTGGAACAGCTGGCCGTAGTTCATGTACACGCGCGCCGTGTCGAGCATCAGATACGGCTGAACCGTCTTCAGAAAACGGAAGTCCGTGCGGAATATGCGGTTCAGTTCGATGGATGCGCCCCAACCCTTATCGCCGGCGATTTCCCCGGCCGGATAGCCGAGACCGAAGCGCTGGCCGCCGAACGTGGCCTGTTCGGAAGTCGGCAGCGTGTTGCCGCTGTACTGTGCGCCGGCGGAGACGACGACGCCGAAGTCCCATGGCAGCACCAGCCCCTGCCTGGCGTCGAGGTTGAAACGCCAGAACGCGAGATCGTACGGGCCGAGGATCTGCTGGATGCCTGCGGGCTGCGTCGTATAGGACTGGCTCGCCCCCATCCCGTTGAAACCCTTGAACACACCCAGCGTAGCGCTGCGCGTTTGTTTCTCCGTCACCTCGTTGTACGCGAGTTGCACCTGCCCCGCGCGCACGTTCGTCTTCGAACTGATGTTGTTCGGCGAATTCGGCACCTCGTAGCGGTCGCGCGAATTCACGCCGTACATGCCGCCGCTCACGGTCAGGCTGCGCTGGTTGTTGAGCAGGATCGGGTACGACACGCTCACGGCGACGCGCTTGGTGTCGAGATGGCGCGTGAGGCCGGCGAGCGCCTGGTCGTCGGGCTGGCCGCGATAGTGCGACGCATCGAGGCGCGCCTGAAGACCGTCCGAGCCGAGCGGCTGCACGTACGACGCCGCGTAGAACTCCTCGTCGTTGTGCCCCTTGGGCGCAATGGCCGTCAGCTGAATCTGCTCGCCCAATGGGGTAAGTGCGTTGCTCGTGACAGTGAAGACGCCGCGAATACCCGGATTGTTGTAGGAAAGCGATGTGCCCAAAGTGACCGGCTGGCGCGAGACGTCGAGCGACAGTTCGGTCGCGCCGTCCGTCTGTGTGGGCGGCTGCACGTCGGCCTTGATCTTCATGCCGGGCACGAGCGTGAGCAGATTCAGATAACGCTCGAACGTCGCGCGCCTGAGCGGCCGCTCCGCCTCGATATGCGCCGCGATATCGCGCAGGCGCTGCTCGGACGGCCCGGGCTTGCCGGTAATCTTCGTGCTGGAGATATACCCTTCGACGACCGTCACGCGCACGAAGCCATCGCTGAAATCCTGCGCGGGCACGAAGGCAAAGGACAGCAGATAGCCCGCGTCCTGATACATCTTCGTCACCTGATTGGCTTTCTCGACCAGATCGCCGATGGTCACTTCCTTGCCCGCCATCGGCGCAAAGCGTTCTGCGACCGCTTCGAACGGCAACGACTTCACACCCTCGATACCGAAGCGCTGCGGTGTGATCTTGCGGGCGAGCAGCGCTTTGAGCGCGTCTTCCTGCGTTGGCGGCTGAATGTGAATCGAGGGCGCCGGTGCTTTGGGCGCCTCGATCTTCGGAATGCTTTGCATCGGATCGCCGCGCACCGGACTGGCATCGGCCCAGGCGTGATGCGTGCCGAGCAGACTCAGGGAGCAAAGCGATACGGCGACGACTTCGACTACGCCTACGGCACTGCGATTGCGAACAGACTTGACCGAGCCCTCACGCGCGACGCGTGACGCAACACGGGACTCTCCCTGGCGATGCGCCATCCCTATGCCCCCCAACGCTTATTTTTTCGTGGAGCCAGTGTAACCGCGAGGGGTGAGGCTGCGTCAACGGGGGAAACCGGGGGGTTTGCAGCGCTGCGACAACACCGCGAACGGGTGCGTCGGAGGGGCGTACGTCACGGCGCTTAGAGACTCCCCTCCAAACACAAACCGACGACGGCAAGCCGCGTCGCAATCCGCGTCACGCCAACATGTCGGCCCAGATACCTTGCGCCCATGCGAGTCCCAGGGCGAATTCGTCCCGTGTGGCCCGTGGCGACGCGCCTCCCGTGCCCGGCACCGGCATCATGGTGCGCTTCGATGCGTCGTAGCGATGCACGCTTGCGACATGCATCGCTTCGGTAGCCGAAACGAACGTGTAGCAGGTGTTGCTGTAAAGCGGCTCGGGATTGACCGCGCGCCCCGACAAGGCCGCCACGATCGCGGCGGCGCAAACCTTGCCGTGCTGATTCGCCATATGGCCGGACTTCGGCATTTGCGGGGCAATCTGGATCGCGTCGCCCAGAACGTGGACGTCGGGCACGGCGCTCGACGCGAAACCCAGAAACTCAACGTCGCACCAGCGCCCGTTGGCCGTGGCCAGCCCGCTGCTCACCGCAATGTCGCCGGCGCGCATCGGGGGAATCACGTTTAGCACGTCGGCACGGATTTCTTCTCCCAGATGGAAACGCGCCAGATGCCGCGTCCCATCGGCCACGGCCTCGATGCAGTCGAACTGCGGGTGATACTCGACGATGCCGGCAAATTGCGTGCGCCAGATCTCATGAAATTGCTCCGCTTCGGCGAGTACCTCGTGGTTGGCGTCGAAAACGAGCACCTTGGCGCGCGGATTGTGCTGCCGGATCCACGACGCCGCCTGACAGGCGCGCTCATACGGCGCCGGCGGGCAGCGGAACGGCGCTTCGGGAATGGTGATGGCGAATACGCCGCCCTCGGGCATCGCTTTCAATCGGGCGTGAAGCAGTGCGCTCTCACGGGCATCGGTCCAGCCAACGGGAAGCGCCTCGCGAATCGCGGGGTCGTTCAGTCCCGCAATGGCCTCGCGTTGGAGCGACACGCCGGGCGAGACGATCAGCTTGTCGTAGGCGAGGCGATTGCCGTCGGCCAGACGGACCTGCTTGCGCTCGGCGTCGATGGCCGCGGCGCGGGTACGGCGCCAGGTCACACCGTGGCGTGCGACAAGCGCGTCGTATGGCACGCTCAGATCGCTCACGCGCAGGTAACCGCCGACCACGAGGTTCGAAAGCGGCGACGAAACGAACGCGGGACCCGGTTCGACGAGTGTGACGTCGATCGTGTTGCCGGACAGGACACGCAGCGCTTTCGCGGCCGTTGCCCCGCCGAATCCGCCACCGATGACGACCACGCGCGCACGGCCTTTGACCGGCGTCGGCCATGACGGCGCCGCCAGGGCGTGCGAGACGGGCAACATCCCGGCGAGTGCGGCTGTCGAATGCAAACCGAGGAGGAATTGGCGGCGATCCATGGCGGCCGGTCTATCGGGGCGCAATCGCCGGTTGCGCGGCGAAATAGTCCGCGATGCGTTGCAGTTCGCCGTCCCGGTAGCCCTTGAGAAGTTGCGGCATCAGCGTGGCAGGTGGCTGCCCGTCGCGCATGGCGCGAAGCGACGCCATGAGCGCCGCCGCCGGACGTCCTTCGAGCGCCGGCAGCGCCGTCTTCCCCGCTGTGACCGGCGCAGCCGCGTTGTGACAACTCATGCAGGCCATCGCCCAGTCGCGTGCTTGCCAGTCGGGCAGGGAAGATCGCGAGGCGTCACCGGCCGGCGATGGCACGTAGGCCGGCGACGCTGCATGCGCGCCCGTCACAGACGGCGTCTGCGCGATGGCAAGACCTGTCGTCGCGCCGCACCCCACGTGGACGAACGTGTGAACGCAAGCCCGAACGAACACCGCCGCGACCGTCCGCGTCACCCGAAGGCGAGGCGAACGGTCGCGGCGGTTCGATGCAGGGCAACGGCCCATGCGCGTGCGCAGGAAGACCATCCGGAGCGCTGTCGCGTTCAGTTGCCGGTCTTGTTGGACGGCCCCGGCTTGACCGGGCCTTCGCTGATCGGTGCCGGCGACGACAAGGGCTTGGCCGTCACGGTATCGTTGCCGATCGGCGTCGTTGTGACCGTTGCGGCGTTGGGATCGTCGGGCTGCGCCGGAGCGGGGTTGTTCTTCGCTTCGGTCGACAGACGCTGCGCCTCTTCCGGCTTCACGTATTCATAGAGCTTCACGACCTTCTGCACGCCGTCGACACGGCTCGCCACGTTCGCGCCGATGGTGCCCTCTTCCTGCGAGACCAGCCCCATCAGGTACACGTCGCCGCGCTCGGTGACGACCTTGAAGACGTTGGCCGAAATCTCTTTCGTGTTGATGAGGTTGGCTTTGACCTTGCTGGTGATCCACGCGTCGTTCGAGCGCGAGCCGAACGAGCTCTTCGGGCCGATGGCGAGTTCGTCGACGATGCCGCGAACGTTGCTGATCTGCTTGACGATGTTCACCGCGGCCTGCTTGCTGGCGTCGTTCGGGACTTCGCCGGTCAGCAGCACACGACGATTGAAGACAGTCACGTTCACATGCACGGCGTCGTCGGTCAGCGTATTGGCGATGTTGGCTTCGGCCTTGACCTGAATTTCGCGATCTTCCGTCTGCGCACCGACCGAACGCCGGTCGGTGGCGACGAGCGCGCCGGTCGCGGCGCCGCCGAGAATGATGGGGGCGCAACCGGCCAGGGTTGCAGCAATCAGCACGGCCGCTGCAAGCGGCTTAACAACGCCTTGGACGCGTCGGAAACTCATCGGGCTTTCTCCTTCCTGGATGTTCTGACGGAACGGCCCCCGCCGCGCCGGATCGGCACCGCCCGCCCCCGCGACCCGGTGCCCGTCACTTGATCTTGACGCCTCAAGATGACAATAGGTTCACTCGTCGCCCAGCAGTATCGCGTCGATCAGATCGCACAGGCAGTGAATGGTGAGCAGGTGAACTTCCTGAATACGGGCGGTGCGATCGGACGGCACGCAGATGTGCACGTCGAGTTCGCCCAGCGCGCCATTGACCTTGCCACCGCCTTTGCCGGTCAGGGCGATCACGTGCATGCCGCGCTCACGGGCCACTTCAATGGCCTGAAGCACGTTGCCCGAGTTGCCGGACGTCGTGATGGCGAGCAGCACGTCGCCTTCCTGGCCGAGTGCGCGGACCTGCTTCGAGAAGATGGCGTCGAAGTTGTAGTCGTTGCCGACGGCCGTCAGGATCGACGAGTCCGTGGTCAGCGCGATGGCCGGCAGCTCCGGGCGCTCACGCTCGAAACGGCCGACGAGTTCGGCGGCGAAATGCTGGCAGTCGGCGGCCGAGCCACCGTTGCCGCACGCGAGGATCTTGTTGCCGTTGGCCAGGGCTTCGACCATGACGTCCGCTGCGGCGGCGATGGGGCCTGCGAGCGCGTCGCGCGCGGCCAGCTTGGTCTCGACGCTCTCCGTAAAGTGTTTCTGAATTCGTTTGATCGACATGGTCGTTCGCCAGGGTGTCGCAAGAGCTGCCGGCCTCGGAGGCCGCGCCGCACCGGGGGTATGGTTCCGGAGGGACGCGCGCCTGTGGCGCGCCGGCGTCACGGTGCCGTCGATAGTGAAAACGGCAATTCCGCAAGTGTAACAGGGCCGGCCGGCTTGGGTTCCCTCAGAGATCGTCGGCCCGGAAGGCGTCGGGCAGCCATCCGGCCACGGGCGGGCGCCCGTCGAAGGTCACGACATCGAAGCGGCAACGTGCCGCCGGACGCCGCAGCAGGTAGTGCCGCGCAGCCAACACGAGCCGTCGCCGCTTTCCATGCGTGATGCTTTGCGCCGCATCGCCGAAATCGCTGCGCGCCCGTGCGCGCACCTCGACGAATACCAGCACACCGGCGCGATCGCGCATAATGAGGTCGATTTCGCCGCCCCGGCATCGATAATTGCGGGCGACGAGCCGCCAGCCGCGCCGCTCCAACAAGCTCTGTGCGCGGCTCTCGAACGAAACTCCTAGCTGATTCGACATGGTTGTTCCGATGTTTTTCCTGACCGGCAACGCCGGTGCCGTTGCGCACCCGACCGGCGCCGCGCCCTGCCCGGCGGCGCCCCCGATTGCGGAGTCCGATGCCATGGATGAACGCCTGATGTCGCTGGCCGACGGCCAGCACTACCCGGCGGGCACGCTCTATGTCGTGGCCACGCCGCTGGGCAATGCCGCCGACATCACGGTGCGGGCCTTGCATATCCTCGGCATGGTCGACGCCATCGCCTGCGAAGATACGCGCAACAGCGCCTCGTTGTTGCAGCGGTATGGCATCGACAAACCGCTGATTGCGGCCCATCAGCACAACGAGAACGAAGCGGCGACGCGCGTTGTGGAGCGCCTGCGCGGGGGCGAGCGCATCGCCTATATTTCGGACGCCGGCACGCCCGGCATCTCGGACCCCGGCGCGCGGCTGGTGGACGCGGTGCGCACGGCAGGTCTCGGCGTGGTGCCGGTGCCCGGCGCCAGCGCGGTGATCACACTGCTGTGCGCGGCGGGCGCCTGGGTCGAGACATTCACCTTCGTGGGGTTCCTACCGTCCAGGGCACAGCAGCGCGCACAGGCGATTGCCACGCTGGCCGCCTCGACAGCCGCACAGGTGTTCTACGAAGCGCCCCACCGGATCGTCGAGACGGTCGAGGCCCTGGCCGCAGGGCTTGGCGGCGAGCGGCGCCTGCTGATTGGACGCGAGTTGACGAAGCGCTTCGAGGACATTCACGAGTGCGCGCTGGCCGATGGCGCGGCGTGGCTCAGGGCCGACGCCAACCGCCAGCGGGGCGAGTTCGTGCTGGCGGTGTCGGGCGCCGCTGCACAGGACAGCGGCGACGGCGTGAACGGTGAAGCCGAGCGCGTGCTGGCGTTACTCGTGGCCGAACTGCCGACGAAGAGTGCGGCGAAGCTCGCCGCGGCTATCACCGGCGCCCCGAAGAACGCACTCTACGAGCGCGCGCTGGCCCTCAAACCGGCGAAGTGAGCCGCATGCGTGGGGAAGCGCCTGCACAGGCGGCCGGATTATCGGAATGATCCGAGATCGTGCACGGCGCAGGCACAGACTTTGGCGCGGACGCTTACGCCGCGCCCGGCAAGACACGACGTACGACTCAGCCCTTGGCGAACAGCCGCTGGACGAGCGGCCCGTAAGCCTCGTGTACCAGATCGCGCTGCACGTCCGGCCCGACTTCCCGTAGCGCATCGTCGTCGTTTTCAAGACCGGTGCCCTTGAGCCGCTCCTGTGCGCGGGCTCTGAACGCGTCCGGATCGGCGCTCTGCGCGAGCTTGTCGGTGGCGGCGTCGAACGCTTCCGGCCACCGTCGCCGCAGCGCTTCCTGTATCGGCCCGGAATTGGACAGATAGGACGGAAAACGCTGCGCCTCACGGTCGAGCACCATGACTCTGGCCGCATCGAGGTCGTCGGGCGTCAGGCCCGCCACGCCGAAGAAGCGCATGTCTTCGGCGTCGATCGGCAACTTCAACGGCTCGCGCAACTTCACCTGATACCCAAGGTAGACCTCGACTTCGTCGACGTACGTCATGGTGGCGACTTTCGCCCGCGCGATATCCTCAAGCTCCGCGAGACGGAACAGCCCGCGCATTGTCGTTTCGAGCGCCGCCGGGTCGTTGTCGTAAGCGCCGTTGGCGACGTCCGCGGCGAGCAGCCTCTGCTTCATTTGCCCGTAAGTCCAGGTCACGCGGTCTTCGCAAGTCTCGGTCGCGCACAGGCTGAGCGGGAAGGTGTCCTTGCGCAACACCTCGTCCGTCTCCAGGCGGCGCACCCAGTGCGTGACCTTCGTCCGAAACGCCTCGCTCTCGTAGTTCACCGTGCGCCGCAGGCGATCGAGAAATGCGGAAAAGTCATCGGCGTTGTCCTCGTCGGCGAAGCGCTGCCACATTTCCTTGCGCGCTGCCTGAAGCGACGGCTCAAACCAGTCCGCGACGGCGTCTTCCAGCGCGCGCTGTCTTCCGCTCACGCCAGGCATCGAGAAATCCAGCCGGAAATCCGTCGCTCGCGCGCCCCGGCGAGTCCAGTCGGCGACCGCCTCTTCCGGTATCGGATTGCGCGACAAATCCACGCTCAAAAGGGGCCGCTGCACGCCTGCCTGCGCAATGCCGCGTACGTTTTCAAGGGCAGTGGGGACGCGGGAAAGCTCGTTGTTCGTCAGCCGCAAGTACCGCAACAGCGGCATTTGCGGAAGGTCCGACATTGTCGCAATGCGATTGTCGGACAAGTCCAGAAGCCAAAGCCCTGTCAGGCGGTGGTCCGGCGACAGCGGCACGCGCGTCAGGTCGTTGTGCGTCAGGGTGAGACTATCCAGCGCGGACATATCGACGGGCAGGTCGATTCGCTGAAGGCGCGGGTTCGCGGTGATCGCGATGCTCTGCATCGGAAGCGGCCCCGCATCAGGGGTGCCGGGTGACGCCGACGCAATCGCGACCGTGTGCAGGGCATCGTTGTTATTGATGCTCAACCCGCGCAGTTCGCGGCAATCGGCGGGGATCCGGATCGAGTTCACGTTCGTACCGTCGATGCTGATGGCGGTGACGCGGCGCATCGGCGGCAAGGCGAACGCCTCGGGGAGTCTTGCCGACTTGATGCTGAACGTCGTGACATCCGGCATATCGCGCGGGAGTGTGAGATCGACCGGGCCGGTGATTCGCAGCGTCCTGAGGTTGGGCATCGCCTCGGGGAGCGTGAGACGCGCTCCGGTATGCTCCACGACGCTCAGCGTCTCGATATCGAATGGAATGCGGTCCGGCCCGTAAAGGCGAATCACCGCTTCGGGCTCGACAAACCTGAAGGCCCACGACGGCGGCGCCCCCTCGAGAATGCGTGCGAGCGCGATCTTCCTTGCCTCCTCCTGAGACAGCCGGCCCGCCCTGCCGAAATTCTGCGGCGAAAAGTTATCGAGATAGGCCTTGGCCTCGCGCTGGTTCGGAAACAGGCCGGCGGTGACCAGCATCTTCGCCGGGGAGGCATTGACGTCGATTGGCGTGCGCAGATATTCGAGGAAGTCGAGCGGTGTCGATCCAAGCACCAGCCGCCGCTGTGCCAGCCATTCACGCCCTTTTCCATCGAACGCCGTGCTGGGGAACTCGAACTTGTCCAGATACTGCTTCACCTCGGCTTCGTTCGGAAACACATGGGAAGCGCCGAGGACCTGCTCCGCGGTGAGCCCCTCTTTGCGCAGCACGATCCACATGTCGCTGGGACGCAGATACCGGTACAAGGACGGCGGCGTGCGTCCGTTGAGCTTGCCTTCGATCAATTCGCGACGGCGCGCGGCATCGGGAAGATTGAACGCGGCAAGGTACCACCGGGCCTCCTCGGCGCTGCGAAACACCCCCTTCGCCAGCAGTATTTCCTCGGCGGTGAACATGTCGTCCAGGGTTTTTGCATAGGCGGCCGCCCAGACGGGCCGCACCCCGGTGGCCATCTCCTGATCGAACCATGCCCACATGGCGGCCTTCGGAAAGTCGAATTGCTCGCGATATCGCTGCAGCGAGGGGTCGACGCGCACCGCCCGGCTCCCAAGCACCTCCGCCGGCGTCTGTCCTGTCCAGCCGAAGATACTGCCGCGCTCGAACGAACGCGCATAGGGAAAGAACATGGGCGGAATCTTGCCGGTACTGTAGAGCGCCTGCACGAGATCCTGACGGCGCGCCGCCGCCGCGTCGCGCGGAAACACGAATGCCTTGAGAAACGTCTGCGCGTCGGCCGGGCTGAGTCCAAGCTCCATCAAGCGCACGACGGGGTCGTTCGTCCCGCGGTTGCCGCGCAACTGTGGCGCGCCGCCGAGCAGGCCCGCGTCGTCCCACCGCCACTTCCCGTCACGAAAGACGACGGGAATCCCCGCGCCGTTCGGTTGCAGGGGATCGCGCACCCTCACCGTCGCCCAGCCGTTCTGCGAAAAGACCTCAAACGTTTGCCCGCCATCGCGGATATAGCTGCGCCCGTCGCGCTCGTAACGCACGCCCGCGTTGCGGGGCCCTGTCCCCACGGGAATGGGCCACGCGTGTTCCACGTCGACGCCATGCTGCGCCAACCGGCCGTCGAGCCGCCCCTTCCCGTCGAATGCCGCGCGTTGGTATTGGATCGCGTCGATCGCCTGCGTGACCTCCGCGGCCGATGAAAAACGCGCCTTGCGCGCCCACGCCAGCAGTCGCCGGGGATCGAGCACCTTCAGGCCGGCGGCCACATCCATGAAATCGGCCCACAAGAACGCCACGTCCAGCAGCGCATCGGCAAATTTGCCGCGCTGGATGTTCCAGTAGGCATTCTTCAGATCCTCGCCGACCAGCACCGCGGTCCCGAGTCCGCACAGGATCAGCCCCGCACCGCCTGCCGGTACGATGCACACCGGCAGTGCCGCCATGCGCACGCCCGCAACAATCTGCGACCAGATCATTTCGGACCGGCCGGTGGTACTCTCCTGCGCGTCGTCGATCTTGTCGCGCAGCCGTTGTTCGCAAAAGCGTGCAAAGCTGTCGAGCACCGGGGCGCCGAACTCGGACACGCTCACGCCGTCGCTGTGACGCAATGCATCGTCGATGGTCTCCCGGTCTCTCACGAGCGCACGCGAGCGCAAGTCATCGTCGTATGGCGGACGGTGCAACTGAGCACGGTACTCGGACAGGGGCATCAACTCGGACCCATACGGTCCGTGAGGCAGCCACACGAAATCCTGGCGGATCGCCTGTCCCGCCGGATCGTCCGAGCGGCGCCAGCGGCGCGACAGTGTCAGCACGCCGGGAATGCGGCATCGGGCAACGTGCAGTTCGCCAAGCGCGGCGTTGCCGTTTGAGGTCCGGTCCGGCAGGCCTTCTATCAGCGCGCTCATCCAGACGGCATCCGTCTTGTCGATACGGCCGTTCGCGATCTCCTGCGACAGCGTCAACCGAAGCTGAGCATGTGTCGATGCTTCATTGAGCCTGCGCAGCGACTGCGCCTGCGAATCGTCCGAGCCGATCCAGGCACGCATGTGCGCGATGTATGCGTCACCGGCGTAGGTGGTTCGCAGATTTCGCTCAAGGCTTTCCCGGAAACTCGCGGTGCCGAGTACGCGGGCGATTTCCGGATCCTTGGCAGTGATGCGCGCATCACGCAGGAAATTGTTCGTCGGTGCCAGCGCATTGTCGCCGTACTGCCGATAGCCCTCCAGCACCCAGTCCGTCAGGGTCATGTTCTTGCCGTTGAACGCGATCGAGACTTCGTTCGCATCGGCCTTTTGCAGTTCCGGCAACCCGTTCGCCTTTAGCGCGCGAGTCAGCTTCCCGCTCTCGATACGACGCGTGAACTCTCGTATGGGCGGAAGATGTGTGCCTTCAAATTCGCTGAACTTCTGTTCGAGCGCGAGCGCATCGGCCAGTTGCGCCGGCAGCTTTGGCGCTTTGGCCAGGGTATCGAGCGAGACGCTCAGACGTTCGAGCTGCCGTTGCGCCCATTGCTCGACCCGAGGGCCGAGTCCATCGCCCTCATACGGCGCGAAGCGCAGATAGTCAGACTTCCAGTTCACGGGATTTTCGGACTGAACGTCGAAGAATTGCCGAAGCGCCCGGCGTTCGCCCGGCGCCGCCGCCTCTAATGCGACCTGCGGGAAAGACTTCGGCGTTTCCGTCCCCGTCTGCACGGTGGACGGCGCCATCTCGCCCACCAGCGCCTGATTCATGCGGGTCAGGTCCAGATACTGGAACAGCTCGCGGCGATTGCCGAAAACGGTCCACGCCTTGTCGTTCGGGCGGTACAGGACAACACAGCTGTCCCCATCGCCTTCCTTGCGTGTGAAGACAAGCCACGGCAACAACGGAACGGGACGGGATACGCCGGGCGCGTCCAGATGCAACTCGCCGATCTCAATTCCCGGAGCGCCTCGCAGCGCCTGCTCGATCAGCGTCAAACCGCGGACCCATGCGTGCGAGCCGCCAGTCAGATGCCCCTTGAGCTTGGCTTCCAGAATGTCGCGATACAACTCGGCCTCGAGAAATGCCGCGAAGCGGCCCTGAAGCGCGGGAATCTGCGAGCGAGCCGCATCGAGCCGCGCCTGAGGTGTCGTACGGCACCGTTCGTCGCGCAACAACGCGCGCATGCACCTCTCCTGTTCGGCGTCGACGCGCACGCCGTTCACAAACCCTTCGAACGTGTCGGGGTCGAGGTCCGGATCGCCGCAGAGGCACGCGTCGATGAGCGAGCGCCGCACCATGACCGGCTCACCGGTGGCGTGCCCCGAGGCGGGATAGCCGACCGTCCAGGATTCGGGCGAGCCGTCGAGCCCCGCGCTGGCGAACGCGACGGCAAAGCCGTCGCGCGGCTGCGTTTCGTCGAGCGCCTGTGAGAACTGCCCGAAACGATCGCCTGCGGCCTGCACATAATGCAGCCACAGCTTTTGCTCGGACTCGGGCGCGCGCGCCAGCCAGTCGAGCGCCGGATCGCTGCGCCAGCGCGCTTGCATGGCCTCGAACAGGAACGCCTCGTCGGACGCGAGCGATGAATGTTCGTATCGATCTACCGTATCGATGATCGCGGTGACGGTGTGGTCCGCGCCGCTTGCCTGCGTCGTCTGCGTCGTCTGCGCCGTCTGCACATGGGCGACACGCTCGGTCGTCGGCGCAGCCGCCGCGACGGACAGCGTGTCGCGCTTGCGGCGCGCCAATATCCGTTGCGATGCGTCGGTGCCCGGGGCAGCATGGGTGCCCGCGGGGTGCGGCGATGCTGCGCTCCCGGCGGGACGCTCTGCGTCGGCATCGGCGTCGATGACAGGAATTTCGCCGAGGTCTCTCAACAGGATCGCGGAGACTTGCCGGACGGTTTCCGGCGCGTGAGGGTCGGCGGCCGCCGATACGACATCGGCAATGGCGTCCAGCGTCGAGCCCCATACCCCTTCGGCGCCGGCATGCACCGTGCGCGCCAGCCGCTCCACCAGATGCTGTTGCGACGGCGTGACTGTCGGCACCAACGAACCGTCACCATCGCGCGACTGTGAAGCGTCCGTTGCCTGAAGTCGACGGCTCGCGGCGCGCATCCATTCACGGCCGAGATACACCACGGAACCTGCACCGCTCAGGCCCAGCGCAGTCCCCATCAGGTGAGCGCTCACGCCCGTTGCCGATTGCACGGCAGCCTCCGGCGCCTGCGGGTCATGCGTCGTCACGGTGTTCAACGGGATGTCGACGCCCTCTTCATGCGGCTCGCGGTGGTTCCTTCCCCAGGACACCAGGGTGCTCACCGCGGCGTTCAGCCCGTGCGCCACCCTGCCGAGCACACGCGGCACGCTTTGGAGCACACCGCCGTGCCGGGCGCCGGCCGAGTGTGCCATCGTGTGCGGCGCGCCACGCTCATCCTGAGTTCGAGCGTCGCGCACCTCATGCACGCTGGACGAATTGTCCGGCCGGGACGGCACGCGGCAGCGCGGCGGCGGAATCGTCGGCGGCTCGAATGGCGGCAGTTCGCCACGCTCCTGCTTTTGCCTCGCGACGCGCGCCGCCCTGGGCAACGACCAGGTCGCGATCGCATCCTTTACGCCGGCCAGTTCGCGCCGCATCACCGCGCGCTTTTCTTCGTTGGGCTCCATCAGCATCGCGTGCGACAGATCGATGGCCCGGATGTGGCGATCGAGCTGGCGGCTCTGGGTTCCCGCCTTGAGCGACGCCTTCTGGTCGAGCAACGCCGCCTTGCGCGCGCTGAGCACCGCCTGCGCCTGACGCGCCTGCCAGGCGCTCAACGCCGTGCCGGCAGCATCCGCATCCAGCGACCGGGTGTCGTTGAGGGCAAGCCACTGGGCAGCATCGTGGTTCGCGATGGCGTTGTGCTCCGCCCTGGCGGTGCGAACCGCCAGCGGGTCCACGGTCGACGCACGGAAGTCGCCGTACATCCACGTCAGCGCCTCGCGAATGACGATCGAGAGCGGCGTCGGGTCGCCGAATTGGGGCAGGCCGGGAAGCCGCGAGGCCTGGTCGTTCGCCGCTCTGACCCAGTCGCGCACCGGCAGTGCGCGCAAAACGTCGTCGGCGGGCGTGAGGGGCGAGGCATTGAGCCGGGCGCGCAGCGCGATGACGATACGGCCGAAATCGAGCCGGCGATGCGTGTCCAGCGCCTCCACGCCTTTGAGCCATTTTCGGAATGCCTCGCGCGAAACCTCGGGGAAGATGGCGTGGAAGATCTCTGCCGGTCCGGCCGCGTCGCGCGCCAGCGAAGTGAGTCGGTCGATGTCGGTTCGAGCAACCCCCGATGCTTCCAGTTCGGCCACCAGTTCGGCGAATGCCGCCTGACGCTCCTGCGCACAGGACGGCCCCCAGCGAAGCAACGCCGAGATCGCGCCGCCCAGCGCCAATGCGCAACCGAGCAGCGGCGCGCCGGCAAGGCTCACGCCGGTCGCGGTCCCCAGCGCGCCGAGTATTGACAGCACGTCGCGACCGATCGACGGCCATGGGTCCGCGCCCGGCTTTGCGGCCGCGGCACAGGCCGCGTCGGACTCAGGGTCTCCCGTGGGCGCCGGTGTCGAATCCGGTCGCACTGCCAGCGCCGGCGGACCGGCGACATTTTGCGATATGTTGAGCATCGGGCGCCTTGCCTGAAACCAAAAGCCCGGATTATTTTCCGATAGCTCTGTCGCGTCTTTCAGGATTCGTCCGCGTGGCCGGTCGAGACGTCTGCATGCGGCGTCCGCAAAAAGAAATGCCCCCGGCGAAGCGGGGGCAATGTGCGGTAGGTACGGGATGTGAGATAGCCGCGCCGTCGCCACGCGCCGGCGACCGGCCGTACCGCCTAGCTCAACAACAGCGCGTCGTCGTCGAGTTGTTCGCCGCGGGTGCGCTCGAACATCTGCAAAAGATCCGGCACGTCGAGTCCCTTGCGCGCGTCGCCCGAGACATCGAGCACGACCTTGCCCTGATGCAGCATGACCGTGCGCTCGCCGTAGTCGAGCGCCTGACGCATGCTGTGCGTGACCATCATCGCAGTGAGCTTGCTCTGCTCGACGATGCGCGCCGTCAGGCCCAGCACGAACGACGCGGTCTTCGGGTCGAGCGCCGCCGTGTGTTCGTCGAGCAGCAGAATGCGCGACGGCTGCAACGAGGCCATCAACAGACTCACGGCCTGACGTTGCCCCCCCGAGAGCAAACCGATGCGGTCCGACAGGCGGTTCTCCAGCCCCAGATTGAGCAGGCTCAATTTTTCGCGAAAACGCTCGCGCAGTTCCTTGTTGAGCGCGAAGCCAAAACCGCGGCGCTCACCGCGCTTGACGGCCAGCGCCATGTTCTCTTCGATGGTCAACGCCTCGCACGTGCCTGCCATCGGATCCTGGAACACACGCGCCACCTGATTGGCACGCTGCCACGCGGTTTTCTTCGTGACGTCGTTGCCGTCGATGGATATCGTGCCCGAATCGACCGACAAGTCGCCGCTGATCGCATTCAGGAAGGTTGACTTGCCGGCACCGTTCGAGCCGATGACCGTGACGAACTGCCCCGTCGGAATATCCAGCGACATGCCGCGCAATGCGCGATTTTCGATGGGCGTGCCCGGGTTGAAAGTTATCTTAAGGTCTTTTGCGCTCAGCATGATCAGGCACCTCCGTTCTTGCGGGCGAACAGCTTGCGGCGCGTTGCGGGCAAGACCAGTGCCACCGCAACGAGCAACGCCGTCACCAGGTTGAGGTCCTGCGCCTTCAGACCGATGAAATCGCTATTGAGCGCGAGCGCGATGAAGAAGCGGTACAGCACCGCTCCGATCACCACGGCCAGCGTGGTGAGGATGAGACGCCGCGCCGGCAGGATCGTCTCGCCGATGATCACCGCCGCCAGACCGATCACGATGGTACCGATGCCCATCGAGATGTCCGCACCGCCCTGCGACTGTGCGAAAAGTGCGCCTGCTAGCGCGACCAGCGCGTTCGACAGAGCCATGCCCGCCAGAATCTCACGGCCGGTATTCACGCCCTGCGCGCGCGCCATGCGCGGATTCGCACCGGTCGAACGCATCGCGAGACCTTGCTGCGACGAGAAGAAATAATCGAGACCGAGCTTCGCCACGACCACCACGACCAGCAGCATCAGCGGGCGCAGCACATAGTCGGGCAGCCACGCCGGTGCATTTTCGGGCAGCAGCATCGTGAAGACGGTGGGCGACGTGATCAGCGGCACGTTCGGCGCGCCCATCACGCGCAGGTTCACCGAGTAGAGCGCGATCATCATCAGGATACTGGCGAGCAGGTCCATGATTTTCAGACGCACGTTCAGCCATCCGGTAATGAACCCGGCAACCGCACCGGCGGCCATCGCCGCGAGCGTTGCGGCAAAGGGATTGGCATCGTTCGCGATGAGGATGGCGGCCGTGGCGCCACCCAGCGCAAAACTGCCGTCGACCGTGAGATCGGGGAAATTGAGGATGCGGAATGAAATCAGCACCCCGAGCGCCACGAGGCTGAAGATCAGACCGATCTCCAGAGCGCCCATCAGAGAGAAAAAGGACATGTTCGTAATTCCACTGCGCAAGACGGCCCATGCCGGGTCTCGGCATCGGCGCCCGCACGGCCGAGTCGGCCAGTTCAGGTCATAGCCGGTCGTTGTGCGACCGCGTTTCGGGGGAAGCCATCGCGCCCATTCGATAGGAAAAGAGCGGCGGGGACAGATCGTGTCCCGGCGCCGCCCTGTCGCTTGCCCGGCGGGGCGAACATCGGCCCGCCTCGCCGGCAACGCACGCGGGGTCCGCGTGCGTGTCGCTCGTTACTCTTTGATGACCGTCTTGGCTTCCTTCACCAGATCGTCCGACAGCTTCACGCCTTGCTTGGCGGCAGCGGCCGTGTTGACGAACAGTTCCAGATTCGAGCTGGTCTGCGAAGCGATCGTGCCGGGCTTTTCCCCCTTGAGGATGCGGCCCACAACCTTGCCGGTCTGACGGCCGAGATCGTAATAGTTGATGCCCAGTGCCGCGATGGCGCCGCGCTTCACGCTATCCGTGTCCGAAGCGACCAGCGGAATCTTGCGATCGTTGGCGACCTTCACCAGCGATTCATACGCCGACACGACATTGTTGTCCGTGTTCGTGTAGATCACGTCGACCTTGCCGACCAGACTGTTGGCGGCCGAGCTGATGTCCACGGTGCGCGGCGCGGCGGCCGTCTGAAGCTTCAGTCCGGCAGCCGGCAACAGCTTCTCGAGTTCCTTCACGACCACCACCGAGTTGGCTTCGCCCGGGTTGTACACCATACCCACGGTCTTGGCGTTGGGCACGACACGCTTGATGAGTGCCACTTGCTTGTCCAGCGGCAGCTTGTCGGACACGCCGGTCACGTTGGTGCCCGAGGCGTCCCAGCTCTTGACCAGTTGTGCGGCGACCGGATCGGTCACGCCGGAGTACACAAGCGGCACCGACTTGGTCGCGGCGGCCACGGCCTGAGCCGTCGGCGTGGCAATGCCGATGATGGCGTCCGGCTTGTCGCCAACGAACTTGCGCGCAATCTGTGCCGCCGTGCCGGTGTTGCCCTGGGCGCTTTGATATTCCCACTTGAGGTTCTTGCCGACCTCGTAGCCTTCTGCCTTGAGTTCGTCGCGCGCGCCGTCGCGAATGGCGTCGAGTGCCGGGTGCTCCACGATCGCCACCACAGCCACCGACTTCGTATCCGCCGCGAATGCCGCGCCGGTCGTCCCCAACAACGTTGCGGCCACCGCGCACAGCAGGGTGCGCTTGGCGTATTTGCCCATCGTCGACATCGAAACTCCTCCAGGAATATTGCTTGAATATTGATTAATAGATGTAATTGGTGCGCCCGCCCGGGTCTCTATGGGCATTCCATGGATGCACACAAAGCGTGCACCTGCGCGTGGGGCACAGTCTACCCACATCCCTCTCGACGAACAACGGTTGCCAACACAACTTCCCCCGAGGCCCGCCGAACATCGGATTGCGCCCAAACGCTGGCAGATTTATGCGGCAATCGGAAAAAAAATAGTCGATTCGGTCGTACACATTTGAATGTGCGCACGTTCGTGCGAGGCGTTCAGCCAATGAGATTCGCCGGGAATCGAAATAATCGTTCGAAATCTGCCCGCAATGAGCGTTTTTTGCGCAACAAAGCGGCAAGCGGACGTCCCGCTTTTTAGGAGGAATCGGCCGCGAATTCGGAATGTCGTTCGGTAATCGCGAGGCCGATGAGATCGAGGCACCGGACGCACCGTGTCAATCGCTCGGGTCGTATGAATCCCGTGCGTCACGACAGGACTATCGCGCCGACAGCGGTGTCGGGAAAAATCAGGGGGTGTTGTTGCTCTCGTCGAGGCCTAGCGCGGCGACTTCACTACGCGAGAGGCGGCGAATTTCGACTTTGGCATGGCCCGCGCGAATGAAGTCGAGTTGCTTGGCCGCACCGTAGGACAGATCGATGATGCGGTTACGGGCGTAGGGGCCGCGGTCGTTGATTTTCACCACGACCGTCTTGTTGTTCTTGGTGTTGCGCACCAGCGCAAAGCTGCCCAGCGGCAGCGTCGGATGCGCCGCCGTCGGCTCGTTCATGTCGAACGCCTCGCCGGTGGCCGTGCGCCGTCCGTGGAAATTCTTGCCATACCACGACGCCATTCCCGTCTGGAAGAACGTGCCGGCGTCTGCGCGCAAACGGGCTTCGCCATCGCGATCCGGGGCATCCGGATCTCCGGGATTGAGACCTTCGTTACGGTATGAACGGCCCGGCCATTGCAGATCGAAACTGGAACCGACCGGCGCATTGGCCTCACGCGCACGGGCGCGCGCGCCTGTCGCCGAAGTGGCGGCAGCCGTCTGGCTGGGGGGTTCGAGCGGCGTTGTGCAGGCTGTCAACGTCAGGGCGAGGGCGCAGCAGACCGCGAACCGTGTGAGCATGTCGCGTGTTCGCATAGCCTGCAAGTCTAACACGACGCAAATGTCAACCTAACAGCGAGCGTTCACTTACCGGCGAAGACTTGATTACAAAGCGTTACCCCGGATTCGGTGCCGCTGCCCAATGGGCGCTTTCCAGAAGCTTCCACCCGCGCGCACGGCAATGTGCTAGACGGCCCGGCGGGCGGCGGCCCCCCGGGCCGAATACAATAGACGAAAATCGCGTCCCCGATACCTCATGAACGTCACCCTGATTCCTGTCACGCCTTTCCAGCAAAACTGCACCCTGCTCGTTTGCGATGCCACAAAGCGCGCCGCCGTGGTCCACCCCGGCGGCGACATCGACCGGATCGTGGGCGAGATCGAGCGCCAGGGTGTAACCCTCGAAAAGATCTTCCTCACCCACGGTCATCTTGACCACTGCGGCGGCTCGGGGGCGCTGGCAGCCAGATACGACGTGCCTATCGAGGGTCCGCACCCGGACGACGCCTTCTGGATCGACCAGCTCGAAGCCCAGAGCGCGCGCTTCGGCTTCCCGGCGCCGGAGCCGTTTACCCCGAATCGCTGGCTGGGCGACGGCGACACCGTCACCTTCGGCGACGTCACGCTCGACGTCTATCACTGTCCGGGCCACACGCCCGGTCACGTGGTGTTCTTCTCGAAGGACGAACGGCTGGCGAGCGTAGGCGACGTGCTGTTCGCCGGCTCCATCGGCCGCACCGACTTCCCGCGCGGCAACCATGCGGACCTCATTGCGTCGATTCGCAACAAGCTCTGGCCGCTGGGCGACGACGTGACGTTCATTCCCGGCCACGGTCCGGTGTCGACGTTCGGGCAGGAACGCCGGACCAATCCGTACGTTGCCGACGCCGTACTCGCCCGGAGCGCCTCATGAGCGAGGCGATGTCCCGCACTCCGTCGCGCATCGTTCCCGTGGACGAGGAGATTTTCGTCAGTACCGACGTCGAAGCCGACGGCCCGATTCCCGGCCCGCATTCGATGCTCAGCTTCGCCTCGGCCGCTTACACGGCCGACAAGGAATTGATCGGCACCTTCAGCGCCAATCTCGAATGCCTGCCCGATGCCAAGGGGCATCCGCTCACGATGAAGTGGTGGAAGACCGAGCCCGACGCATGGGCAGCCTGCCGGGTGGACCCGGAAGACCCGGCCAAGGCGCTCAAGGCGTATGTGAAGTGGGTGGAAAAGCTGCCGGGCAAGCCGGTATTCGTCGCGTACCCGGCGGGCTTCGATTTCACGTTCATGTTCTGGTACATGATGCGTTTCGTCGGCCGCTGCCCGTTCTCGTGGTCGGCGCTCGATATCAAGACGCTTGCATTCGCGATGACCGGCATGCCGTACCGGAAGTGCATCAAGCCGCGTTTGCCGCAGGTCTGGCTCGATCCGCTGCCGCACACGCATGTAGCCCTCGACGACGCCCTCGAACAAGGCGCGCTCTTCTGCAACATGCTCGCCGAGTTGCGCGATCAGCAAAAGACGCTGGCCGAGTTGCCCGGATGGCGCGGCGCCGGCCTGAGCGCAAATGCCGAAGCCCCGGTGTTCGGCTCAGCGGCGGCCGAGGCCGACGCCGCAGCGCAAGCCGAGTCGCCTGAGACCGGCCCCGGCAAGGACAGCACCGCCCACGGCTGACCGACGCCATCGCACCGAAGACGCAAAAGGGCGCGACGTTCGCAACGTCGCGCCCTTTTGCGTCCAGCTTGCTGCGCAGCTTACAGAACTTCGCGCGCCCGTTCGGACGGACGGGCGATCACTGCCTTCTTGCCATTCACCACAATGGGACGCTGCAAGAGCTTCGGATGTGCCGCGATGGCGGCCAGCAAGGCATCGTCGCCAAGGGCCGTATCGGCCAGTCCCAACGCTTCGAATTCCGCCTCGTTGCTGCGGATCATCTCGCGTACCGGCACACCCAGCAGCTTGTGCAAACCTTTGAGGTCGGCCAGCGTGGGCGGTGTCTTCAGGTATTCGATCACTTGCAACTCGCGCCCGGCTGGGGAACCCTCCACCAGCGCCAGCGCTTCGCGCGACTTCGAGCAGCGCGGGTTGTGATACACGGTAATCATGGTCACTCCAATGCGTACAAAAACTGTCCGGCATGACAGGGCGTTCGAACAACCGCGACGCCACTTCACCCCTGGAACGTGCGCTCCGAGTATGCATGGTATCGTCGAATGCCGCTACTTGCGTGGACAGGGTGGGCATGGCGGGGCTATGGCCTCGGCGGCAAGCTGGCCGCCCTGCCGGTCCCGCGCACGCTCGGGGCGGTGCACCACCTCGTGGGGCCGCCCTTCGATTTCGCGTCGCTATGGGAGACACATTAACGCGTACGAGTTTGCCATTCGGGAAATCGATCCGCTGACAAAGCGGGACACGAATACATATATTGGGGGCAGGCGAGTGTACTTGTGCAGTTCGGATTGCTCGATCCGGCCTGTCGCGAATGTTGCGGGAGACGAATCATGAAGACGCAACTTTCCCGGAGCGCGGGTGCCGCCCCGGCACCGCGCACCGCTGCTGCGGCCACTCGTGCGGATGAGGTGGCGCATATGGCACCTGCCCCTCATACCGCCATGGCCGCCGTCGCCGCCCTTGCCGGCGTTCTGCTGGTGGCTGGCTGCGCGAATCCCGATTTCGAACCGAAGAAACCGCTCGTTCTGAATCTGCCGATGGGTCAGCCACCGCTCACGGGACTCGATCAATACAAGATCGCCGCCGCGCAGCGCGTCACCGAAGTCAATGCCCGTCAGATCACGCCGGGCAATCCGCAACCGATGCTGCGCTCTGTCGTGTCGCTGGAATATTGGGTAGACCGCAACGGCAATGTCACCGGCGTGGCGCTCTACCGCAGCAATGGCGACCACGAGGCCGAGCGCATCGCCATCGCCAGTCTGAGGTGGGCCAGCCCGCTGCCCGCGCCCAGCCGCGCGCTCGTCGACAGCAGCGGGCGCGTGCGCGCCATCGAAACCTGGCTCTTCAACAACGACGGACGGTTCCAGTTGCGCAGTGTGGCCGCGCCCCAGATCGACGGGCAGTGATATGGTGATGGGCATCCGCCCACCCGGGCGACGGAGAATCCCATGCCGCGATTTGCTGCGAATCTGACGCTGCTCTATCAGGAAGTCCCGTTTCTCGACCGTTTCCGCGAAGCCGCGAGCGATGGTTTCCGGGGCATCGAATTCCTCTTCCCGTACGACCATCCCGCGCAGGAGATCCGCAAGCGGCTGGACGACGCCGGCCTCACGCAAGTGTTGTTCAACGGCCCGGCCGGCGACTGGGCGAACGGCGAGCGGGGCCTCGCGGCACTGCCCGGGCGCGAAGCGCAATTTCGCGACAGCATTGAACTCGCGCTGGACTACGCCGATGCGCTCGGCTGCCGTCAGCTTCACGTGATGGCCGGCTGCCCCGACCCCGCGCACTCGCCTGAGCGCTGCCGCGCCACGTATCTGGAGAACCTCGCGTATGCGACCGGCCAGGCGGCGGCACATGGCGTCACCGTACTCATCGAGCCGATCAATCCGCGCGACTTCCCGCGCTATTTCCTCACCTGCCAGGATCAGGCGCACGCCATCCGGCAGGAAGTGGGCGCAAGCAACCTGAGAGTCCAGTTCGATGCTTATCACTGTCAGATCGTCGAAGGCGACCTCGCGGTGAAGTTGCGACAGCACATCGCCGGCATCGGGCATGTACAGGTCGCCGGGGTGCCTGCACGTCATGAGCCGGACACCGGCGAGGTGAACTATCCGTTCCTGTTCCGCCTGCTCGACGAACTGGGGTATGCCGGATGGGTCGGCTGCGAGTATCGCCCCCAAGGCGCAACGCGCGCGGGCCTGGGCTGGCTCAAGCCATGGCTGAGGGCTACCGCAGGCCAATAACGAACGCCGGTGAATTTACGCAAGGGTGAATCGCTTTCCGATAATTGAATCGGATGGCGAAACAATTCGACCTTCGAGAAGGCAAACGTCGGAGGAAGGCTTAGGAAAGATGTAGGAGGAGGCAGGCAAAAAAAATGGCGGGACACACGGGCCCGCCAAAACCACACGCTACGGGGTTAGCGCGAGGAGACCAGATTCGGAGCACTGCATCGAACCACCTGCAAACGACGCCGGGGGACGTCATTCGCCGATACAGCCACGCTGCCGCGTTACCGGGGGATAAGCACTTCAGCGTTGAGATGCATTGTGGTGGAAACGTATGGAGGGAGGGGTAACAAAGTGTTTCAGGTTGTAACACCTCAAGCGTTTCACTACCGTCGTCGTGCGCCTGTACGCCTTGTCCCATAAGGGCTCCGGGGCACGCCCCCGTCTCGCCTGTTGATTCGTCGTCCTGAATAACTTGCCTCACAAGGTATCGTTGCGGCACCGGCGAAGGCATTCGTCTGCGGAAACGATACGTATTCCCTATCGTTGCCTCAATACCGGTTCGAAGTCGCTGATCCACACCCTTCGGCTTTTTTCTGCGCGGCGTCTGTGCCCGTCCGCTGCCGCGTTACGGCGCCGGTTCACTCCGCTCTTGAACGTACCGTCCGGCAATGTGCTAACGTCAATGTTTGTGCGTGGCAACAAAGTGAACACAAAGTGAGCAATGGACACCACTGAACGTTTGGGTCGGATACTTTCGCGCGACCGGGTGATTGCCGTGGTCGGCCTGTCGCCGCGGCCGGACCGGCCGAGTTTCACCACGTCGCGTTATATGCAGCAGCACGGGTATCGCATCGTGCCGGTCAACCCGCAGGCTGCCGATTCCGGCGAGACGATTCTGGGCGAGACCGTCTACGCGAGCCTCACCGAGGCGGCCGACGCCTTGCGTGCCGACGGTGTGCGCATCCAGATGGTCGACTGCTTTCGCCGCAGCAACGACATTCCGCCGATTGCCGACGAAGCCGTGGCGATTGGCGCCACGAGTCTGTGGATGCAATTGGGCATCGAAAACGACGAGGCGGCTGCCGTGGCATTGGCCGCGGGGCTCGATGTCGTGATGGACCGTTGCGTCAAGATCGAGTATCAGCGCTGGCTGATGCAGGGCGGCGGGTTGCCGTAACGCGCCAACGACCGCTGATGCGTGTCTTGCGTGCCGTTGCCTCGTCATGAATTCCGAAAAACAAAAAAGCGCTTCCTTTCCACTTTCCCGCTAACACGCTAACCACCGACGCCGCCATGACCATCGACGCCGATCTGCTCGCCTACTACGACCTGATGGCGCGCAAGTACCCCACGCCGGAGAACGCCCCCGCACCGACCCCGCAAGAAGTCCGGGCCCGGTTCGCCACGGTGGCGGTCGAGGCCTTGCGCCCGCTGCCGGCAGGATTGCGAAGCGAGACGTTCGAGATCCCGTTGCCGGGCCGCAATCTGCGCGCAAGGCTGTACCGTCCGGCCGGTCGCACCGTGCCGCTCGTCGTGTACTTCCATGGCGGGGGCTGGGTCGTGGGTGACGTCGATACGCATGGCACCGTGGCGGCCTTCCTGGCACAGGACGCCGACGTTGCCGTGTTGAGCGTCGATTACCGGTTGGCGCCGGAGCATCCGTTCCCCACGCCGGTGGACGATGCCCGGGAAGCGTTGGCGTGGGCTGCCGAGCAGCGCGCCCGGCTGGGGTTGAGTCTGGACCGTCTGGCGGTGGCTGGCGACAGCGCTGGCGGGCATCTGGCCGCACAGGCGGCAGCGTGGTTCAACGACAGGCATCCGGGCATCGTCGGTGCGCAATTGCTGATCTATCCGGTCGTGCAGTACCGCTTCGACACGCCGAGTTACGAGCGTCTGGCGCATGGCGTTGGTCTCACGCGTGATGAAATGCGCTGGTATTGGAAGGAATTTCTCGCGGGCGTGGAGCCGGCGGCGAACGATGTGCGGGTGAATTTGATGGCGGAAGCGCCGCGGCATCCGTTACCGAACAGTTTGGTGATTGCGGCGGAATACGATCCGTTGCATGACGAAGCGGTGGACTATGCCAGGTTCGTCGCGCGCACGGGGTCGAAGGCGGAGGTGATCGAGGCCACGGGCCTCACCCACAGCTTCGCCCGGTTGCAGCCATTCGTGCCGCACGCGCGAATGGTGATGCACGATGCTGCGCAGCGGCTACGAGCGTGGCTGGACTGACCGGGGACCCGGGAGGATGGCCCCGGCCGCAGCACTACCCGACGCAGGGAAGCCAGCCGGTCACTTCAGCCATTTGTCGACCACTCCCTGATACTCGCCGGTTTTCTGGGCGAGATTGAGCCACTGATCGACGTAATGCTTGAAGACATCGTCGCCGCGCGGCAGGAGGTAGGCTTTCTCGCCAAACTGGAGAGGCTTGTCGGGATTGACCGGACAGAGGGCCGGATTGATCTTGTGCTGGAGCAGGGTTTCGGAGGAATCCGTCACCATGACGTCGGCCTTGCCGTCGGCGATCTGCTGGAAGATCGTGACGTTATCGGGATAGATCGTGAGCGAAGCGTTCGGCAGATACTGGCGGGCGAAGCGTTCGTTGGTGCCGCCCGGGTTGGCGATGGCGCGGGTGCTGGGCTTGTTGAGGTCGGCGAGCGTCTGATACTTCGCGACGTCGGCGCAGCGCACGATGGGTGACTTGCCGTCCACCATCACGACGTTGCTGTAGTAGGCGCGCGCGGCGCGATCAAGGGTGACCGAGATGCCGCCGACGGCGGTGTCGCACTTGCCTGCGGTGAAGTCGTCCATCAGGCCTTTCCACGTCGTGGGGACGATGACCGGTTTCACGCCGAGCGACTTGGCCAGCGAAGCGACCAGATCCACGTCGACGCCTTCGAATTGCCCGTCCGGGCGACGATACGAATAGGGCTTGTAGTCGCCGGTCGCGCAGGCGCGCAACGTGCCCGACTTCACGATGTCGTCGAGCCGCGAGTGGACGGCAGGCGACGACATCGGGCTGGGCGCGGCGGATTGGGCCAGTGCGACGTTCGCCGGGATACCGGTGGCGAGGGTGACGGCGAGCGCCGCCCCTGCCGTGAAGGCCACGCGGGCGGCCGTCTTCATGACTGTCATGCTTGTCTCCGTTTTGTTTTGTTGACGTACTCGCGGCAGTGGCACGGTCGACGCCTCCTGGCACCATCGCGCTTCATTCCGCGCTTCATTCCGCGCTTCACTTCACTTCACGCCATCCCGTACCCTGCGCCATGCCGTCGCATGCGGCACATGGGCGTTCATACTACTGTTCGGCCGGGCCCGCGCCAACCCATGCCAAAAATGCGCGCCCATCGCGACTCTCCTCGCTCCGAACTGGCGTCGAGGGTGTGTCATGCGCGTGGCATTTATGTGCGGCATAACAGCCCGCAACGCGACCGCCCTCCGGATACCCGGGTAAAATGGCCGCTTGCCCAAAACCTTCCCACTCCCCGCTGCGACGTGTCCCAAGCTCTGCAAAACGATACTTTCCTGCGCGCCCTGCTGCGCCAGCCGACCGAGTACACGCCGATCTGGCTGATGCGCCAGGCGGGCCGGTACCTGCCCGAATACAACGCGACACGCGCCAAGGCCGGCAGCTTCCTGGCGCTGGCCAAGAACCCCGCCTACGCGACCGAGGTCACGCTTCAGCCGCTCGAACGCTTCCCGCTCGACGCGGCGATCCTGTTCTCGGACATCCTCACCATTCCCGACGCCATGGGCCTCGGCCTGTCGTTCGAGGCCGGCGAAGGTCCACGCTTTGCGCACCCACTGCGTACCGAAGCCGACGTGCGCCGCCTTCAGGCGCCGGACCTCGACAGCCTGCGTTACGTTTTCGATGCCGTGAGCGAGATCCGCCGCGCCCTGAACGGCCGCGTGCCGCTCATTGGCTTCTCCGGCAGCCCGTGGACGCTCGCGTGCTACATGGTCGAAGGCGCCGGTTCGGCCGACTTCCGCACCGTCAAGACGATGATGTACGAGCGGCCCGACCTGATGACGCACATCCTCGAAACCAACGCGCGCGCCGTCGCCGCCTATCTCAACGCGCAAATCGAAGCGGGCGCGCAGGCCGTCATGGTGTTCGACACCTGGGGAGGCGCGCTGGCCGACGGTCTGTATCAGCGCTTCTCGCTCGCGTATATGAAGCAGGCGCTCGAAGGCGTGCACCGCGAGTGGAACGGCGTGCGCGTCCCGCATATCGTCTTCACCAAGGGCGGCGGCCAGTGGCTCGAAGCCATCGCCGACACCGGCCCGGACGCCATCGGCCTGGACTGGACGGTCGATCTCGCTGCCGCCCGTCGTCGCGTAGGCGATCGTTGTGCGCTGCAAGGCAATTTCGATCCGACAGCGCTCTTCGCGGCCCCCGGTGCCATCCGCACCGAGGTTCGCCGCCTGCTCGACGCCTACGGCAACGCATCAGGGCATGTCTTCAATCTCGGACACGGCATCTCGCAATTCACCGATCCGGAACACGTCGCCGCCCTCGTGGAGGAAGTCCACAGCTACAGCCGAACGCTGCGCCAAACGGCATGAGCCGATGATTTTTGTCACTTGCACACGCAGTGACGCGGGTTCGCGGGGCATTTCGCCCTGCAAACCCAACCGTCGTTCGACGCGGCGAATGTCAAGGGAAATGCAGTCGAATAACCCCTCCAATTTACGGAGTTGTCCCGAAGACTTATGCACAAATTCTCGCTGCGCCGCCGCAAGTGAGAGACAAGGAAAAGGCATTGTCGGCGCGCTTCATAAGCTATTGATCGAAAAGCATTTTTGATTCACGACAAGCCAGAACGACGAGCGATGCGAGGACCGTGCGGCGTGGCTCGCGAGAGATAATCCCCACAGTTCTCAACATAGTTATCCACAAGCGATTCGACGCCGGCGGAAAGCCGACTCAAATCCGGGGTTTACCGGCACTTCTCAGGATTCACTTTAAGTTTGACGCGCGCCGACGATCTGTCCGATCCGTTCATTGCATCGAGCGACGATGCTCTTTTCCCGGCGACCCAGCCTCGCACCGGTGCGCCCGCGATCGCCCGCGTGGCGCTCGATACGCCGCTTCTCACGCTGTTCGACTACCGCCTCGATCAGGCCGCAAGCCCCGGCCAACTCGTGCAGGTTCCGTTCGGACGGCGACAGGTCGTGGGGGTCGTCTGGGAGTTGACGCAGCGCAGCGAAGTCGATCCGAAAAAGCTGCGGGAAGTGACATCCGTCTGGCATGAATTGCCGCCGCTCGGCGACGATTGGCGCGATCTGATGCAGTTCGCCTCGCGTTACTACCAGCGCGGCGTCGGCGAAGTCGCCCTTCCCGCGATTCCGGGGCATCTGCGCACGCCCATGCGCTGGCCGCGGCTGCTCGCCCAGCGCGGCGTGCAGCGTTACCGGATTGCCGACGGTGCACTCGGTCCGTTGATGCAGAGTGTGCCGCCCCGTTTGCGTGCCCAGCGCCGGCTGGCCGAAGGACTCGCTCAGGCCGGCACCCTGGATGCCGACGAAGCCCGTGCGCTGTGCGCCAAGGCCGCGGATGTCCTCAAGCAATGGACGGCCGCGGGCTGGGTCGTTGTCGAGACCGTGGCGTTTCATGAGGCGGTACGTGAAGCCCGCGATACCGACGGTGACGACACAGACCGCGCGGCCGCTCACGATAGGCACACCGAATCGTGCGATGGGCTGGACGACGTGTTGGGCGACGCCGCCGACGGCCGCACCGTCGGCACGAAGACGCTCACGGCCGGCCAGGCCGACGCCGTCGCCGCCATTCGCGACGCGCTGATTGCCGCCGGTGCGAGGCACCTCGCCGCCTCGGCTGCCTCGGTCGCGATGAGCGGCGTCGAAGCCGCCCATGCGGCCAACTCGCCGGCCAGTCCGGCGCCCCCAGCGGAATCGCTCCCGCCCCCCCCGCCGTTCCTGCTCTATGGCGTCACGTGCAGCGGCAAGACCGAAGTCTATTTGCGAGCCGTTGCCCAGGCCCTGCACGCCCGCGAGTCGCACGACGCGCAAGTGCTCGTTCTGGTTCCGGAAATCAACCTGACACCGCAGCTCGAAGGCGTCTTTCGCGCACGGTTTCCGAACGAGCAGCTCGTCACGCTGCACAGCGGACTGGCCGAGGGCGAGCGTGCCCGGCACTGGCTCGCGGCGCATCGCGGCGAAGCGCGCATCGTGCTCGGCACCCGGCTGGCGGTGATGGCGTCGTTGCCGCACCTGCGGCTCATCGTCGTCGACGAAGAACACGACCCTTCATATAAGCAGCAGGAAGGCCTGCGCTACTCGGCGCGCGATCTGGCGATCTGGCGCGCCAACCGTCTGCGCATTCCGGTCGTGCTCGGTTCGGCCACGCCATCGCTCGACAGCTGGAATCGAGCGGAGCAAGGGCGCTACGTCCGTCTGACGATGCCCGAACGCGCCACGCCGGACGCCGTGCTGCCGCGTGTGTCGCTCATCGACATGGATATCGAGCGCAAGCGGCAGCGCATGGTGCACGAAGGCCTGTCGCAACCATTGCTTGCGGCCATCCGGGCACGCCTCGACGCGGGCGAGCAAAGTCTGTTGTTCCTGAATCGTCGAGGCTACGCGCCGGTCCTGAACTGCGACGCCTGCGGCTGGATCAGCGACTGCCGCCGGTGCAGCGCGCACATGGTGCTGCACAAGCCGGAGCGGCGTTTGCGTTGCCACCATTGCGGCGCGGAATCGCGCATTCCTCATGCCTGCCCCGACTGCGGCAACCTCGATCTCGCGCCGCTCGGGCGCGGCACGCAACGCATCGAGGAAGCACTGACCGAGCACTTCCCCGAAGCACGGCTCGCGCGCATCGATGCCGACAGTACGCGTCGCAAAGGCAGTGCGCAGGCACTCTTCGCACAGGTCCATGCAGGGGAAGTCGACATTCTGATCGGCACGCAAATGGTGGCCAAAGGTCACGATTTCCGAAACGTCACGCTCGTCGGTGTGGTGAACGCCGACAGCGCCCTCTTCTCGCACGACTTCCGTGCGGCGGAACGTCTCTTCGCCCAGCTGATGCAGGTGGCAGGCCGTGCAGGGCGTGCCGCACGGGCCGACGGCCCCGGTGACGTGCTGATCCAGACAAGCTACGCTTCACACCCGCTCTTCGCGTCGCTCATGCGCCATGACTACGCCGGCTTCGCGGCGCAGCAACTCGAAGAGCGGCGCGTCGCGCTGTTGCCCCCGTATACCCGCCAGGCATTGCTTCGCGCCGAGGCCCGCAAGCTCGACGACGCCATGGCCTTCCTCAAGCAGGCCCGCGAGATCGCCGCCACCCCGGCGCTGAACGACTCGCGCATCTCGCTGGGGGACCCCGTACCCATGACGATGGTGCGTATCGCCGGCACCGAGCGCGCGCAACTCGTCGTCGAAAGTCCGCACCGCGGGGCGCTCCAGCGCTTTCTCACTCAATGGATGGGTGAGTTACGCCCGCTCAGGGCACCGGTGCGCTGGCACCTGGAAGTCGACCCGCTCGAAATATAAAACGGTATATAGCGTTCCGAAAATTTGACAATATCGGAAGAATCCACGACGATGCGGGCATCACAAGACGGAAAAAAAGACCGCTGGAAGTCCGCTGCACGTCGAACGGTTCACGTCATCTGAACGATAAAAACGTCCCACAGGAGACATCCGATGAAGTCCCACGACAGGAGCGCCGCCCCCACGGCGCCGCAAGCTGCTGCATCCCTGGCTCCCCCCGAATACGCCTTCTCCGAGTCGCCGGCCGAGTCGCCCGTGGCCGAGGTGTCGCGCCGTCGCTTCCTGCGACGCGCCGGTGCCCTCGGTGTCGGGGCGAGCCTCGCAGGCCGCGCGCTCGACGTACTCGCCGCCGCCACCGCCCCGCAAACGGTGACGCTGCCGTTCGCGAACGGTGAGCGCGAACTCGTCGCGTATCCGCAGAAACGCCCCCTGATTCGGCTCACCGCACGTCCGCCGCAACTGGAGACGCCGTTCGAGGTCTTCAACGACGGGCTCATCACGCCGAACGACGCCTTCTTCGTGCGGTATCACCTCGCGGGCATTCCGACCGATATCGACCCTGCGAAGCACCGTATCCGCGTGGGCGGCAGCGTCGCCAAACCGCTCGACATTTCGCTCGCGTCGCTCAAGAAGGACTTCGGTACCCCCGTCGAGATCGTTGCCGTGCACCAGTGCTCGGGCAACAGCCGGGGATTCTTCGAGCCCCGCGTCGGCGGCGGGCAGATCGCCAACGGTGCGATGGGCAATGCGCGCTGGCGGGGCATTCCGCTCAAGCGAATTCTCGAACGCGCCGGGGTGTCGGCCAGCGCGAAACAAGTCACGTTCGAAGGGCTCGACCGGCCGATCGTTCCGGCGACACCGGAGTTCGTGAAGGCACTCGACCTCGATCACGCCATGGACGGCGAGGTCATGGTCGCCTTCGCCATGAACGGCAAGGATCTGCCGATGCTCAACGGTTTTCCGGTGCGGCTTGTCGTGCCGGGCTACTACGGCACGTATTGGGTGAAGCATTTGGCGGACATCAACGTCATCGATAAAGTCTTCGACGGCTTCTGGATGGCTTCGGCGTACCGGATTCCGGATAACGACTGTCACTGCGTCGAACCCGGCAAAGCCCCGGAGAAAACGAAGCCCATCGGCCGCTTCACCGTGCGCTCGTTCGTGACCAGCCATACCGACGGCCAACAGGTGCCGGCAGGCAAACCCCTGCGGGTGCGCGGCATTGCGTTCGATGGCGGCGAGGGCATTCGCGACGTGCAGTTCTCGGCCGACGGCGGGCAGACCTGGCAAGCCGCCAAGCTGGGCAACGAGTTGTCGAAGTATTCGTTTCGCGAGTGGACGGCCTCGTTCACGCCGCCGCAAGCCGGCGAGTATGTGCTGAAAGTTCGGGCGACGAATCGCGTGGGAGTCACGCAGCCGCTGCAATCGTTGTGGAATCCGGCCGGCTATCTGCGCAACGGCGTGGAAGCCGTGCGCGTCGTGGCTGCGTAAGGCAGGCAAACGCGCAAGCGAGGAGGGGAAGACAACCATGAAACATCTGAAATTTATGCATCGCGCGGCCATCGTGCTCGGGTTGCTCGGCACAATTGCCAGCGCCCCGGCTCTTGCGCTCGAGATCAAACTGCCGCAGGAGACGGCGCAACTCAAAGCCTCGACGCTCGCGGGCCATCAGGCCGCCAGCGCATGGTGCGTGATGTGCCATTCGATCGACTACATCAACGCCCAGCCACCGATGCCCGCCGCCTTCTGGAACGCCGAAGTCACGAAGATGGTGAAGGTCTACGGCGCCCCGATTCCGGAAGATCAGGTCAAGCTGATTTCCGAGTATCTGGGCGCGACCTACGGTACCGAGCGAAAATAGTCGCACGTCAGGAGTGATACCGGCGGTGCAACCGCATTTTTGACTCTGGTTGCACCCCTGTCGAAACCCGGTTACGATGCCGCAATTCACCCCCTATGGGTGTCACGCATTCTTTTGCGTTTTCGCGTCTTCAGGTAACCCACTCATGGCTAACACCACTCTCGGCGTCAAAGTCGACGACGTCCTGCGCACCCGGCTCAAGACGGCCGCCCAGCAAATCGAGCGCACCCCGCACTGGCTCATCAAGCAAGCCATCTTCGCTTATCTGGAGCGCATTGAGAGTGGAGCCCTTCCGCCCGAACTGAGCGGTGCAACCCAATCGGGCACCGAGGTGATCGACGGCCACGCCGGCGACGACACCGTCCCGCATCCGTTCCTGGAATTCGCGCAGAACGTGCAACCGCAATCGGTATTGCGCGCCGCGATCACGGCCGCCTATCGCCGCCCGGAGCCGGAATGCGTGCCGGTGCTCATCGGCCAGGCCAAGCTGGCACCGGCGACGGCCGCGCAGGCATCCGATCTCGCGCGCAAGCTCGTAGTCGCGCTGCGCGGCAAGAGTACCGGCGGCGGTGTGGAAGGCCTGATCCATGAATTCTCGCTGTCCAGCCAGGAAGGCGTGGCGCTGATGTGTCTGGCCGAAGCGCTGCTGCGCATTCCCGACAAGGCCACGCGCGACGCCCTGATCCGCGACAAGATCAGCAAGGGCGATTGGCACGCTCACATGGGCAATTCGCCGTCGATGTTCGTCAACGCCGCCACCTGGGGCCTGATGATTACCGGCAAGCTCGTGACCACCACCAGCGAAACCGGTCTCACCAAGGCGCTCACGCGCCTGATCGGCCGTGGCGGCGAACCGTTGATCCGCAAGGGGGTGGACATCGCGATGCGCCTCATGGGCGAACAGTTCGTCACCGGCGAGACCATTTCCGAAGCGCTGGCCAACAGCCGCAAGTACGAAGCGCAGGGCTTCCGCTATTCATACGACATGCTCGGCGAAGCGGCGACCACCGAAGAAGACGCACAACGCTACTACGCCAGCTACGAGCAGGCGATCCACGCCATCGGCAAGGCATCGGCCGGGCGCGGCATCTACGAAGGCCCGGGCATCTCGATCAAGCTCTCGGCGCTGCATCCGCGTTATTCGCGCAGCCAGCACGAGCGCACCGTCGCCGAACTGCTGCCGCGCGTACAGGCACTTGCCAAACTGGCGCGCTCGTACGACATCGGCCTGAACATCGACGCCGAAGAAGCCGACCGCCTCGAAATCTCGCTCGATCTGCTCGAAGCGCTGTGCTTCGACCCGGAACTGTCCGGGTGGAACGGCATCGGCTTCGTGGTGCAGGCGTATCAGAAGCGCTGCCCGTTCGTGATCGACTTCATCATCGATCTGGCGCGTCGCAGCCGTCACCGCATCATGGTGCGCCTGGTCAAGGGCGCCTACTGGGATACGGAAATCAAGCGCGCGCAGGTCGACGGGCTGGAAGGCTATCCCGTCTACACGCGCAAGATCTATACGGATGTCTCGTACCTCGCCTGCGCGAAGAAGCTCCTTGCCGTGCCCGATGCGATCTACCCGCAGTTCGCCACGCACAACGCGTATACGCTTTCCGCGATCTATCACCTCGCGGGCAACAATTATTACCCCGGTCAGTACGAATTCCAGTGCCTGCACGGCATGGGTGAACCACTCTACGAGGAAGTCGTGGGGCCGATCGCCGCGGGCAAGTTGGCGCGACCGTGCCGTGTGTACGCTCCGGTCGGCACGCACGAAACGCTGCTCGCCTACCTCGTTCGCCGTCTGCTGGAAAACGGTGCGAACACGTCGTTCGTTAACCGCATTGCCGACGAGACCGTCAGTGTCGACGAACTGATCGCCGATCCGGTTTTGGAAGCGGAGAAGGTGCAACCGCTCGGCGCGCCGCATGCCAGGATTCCGCTGCCGCGCGATCTGTATGGCGTATCGCGCGCCAACTCGTCGGGCTTCGATCTTTCGAACGAACACCGCCTCGCTTCCCTGTCGTCGGCCCTGCTCGCCAGCGCGGGTACGCCGTGGCGCGCCGCTCCGATGCTCGCCGACGGCGAGCGTACGGCCGGCACGCCGCGCGCGGTGCGCAATCCGGCCGATCTGCGTGACGTGGTCGGGCAGGTCATCGAAGCGACGTCTGCCGATGTGCAAGCCGCATTGACGCACGCGGTGGCCGCCGCACCGATCTGGCAGGCCACGCCCGTCGAAGAGCGCGCCGATTGCCTGATGCGATCTGCCGATCTGCTCGAAGCACATATGCCCACGCTCATGGGGCTGTGCGTTCGCGAAGCAGGCAAATCGCTGCCGAACGCCGTCGCCGAAGTGCGCGAAGCCGTCGACTTCCTGCGCTACTACGCCGCGCAGATCCGTCAGGGTTTCTCCAACGATACTCACCGCCCGCTGGGCCCGGTGCTGTGTATCAGCCCGTGGAATTTCCCGCTCGCCATCTTCGTCGGTCAGGTCGCCGCCGCGTTGGCCGCCGGCAATCCCGTCATTGCCAAACCTGCCGAACAAACGCCGCTGATCGCCGCCGAAGCCGTGCGTCTGATGCAGGCCGCAGGCATTCCGGCCGGCGCACTGCAACTGCTGCCGGGCACGGGCGAGACCGTGGGCGCGGCGCTGGTGACCGATGCGCGCACCAAGGCGGTCATGTTTACCGGCTCGACGGAAGTGGCGCGCATCATCGCGCGCACGCTGGCGGACCGTCTGGACGCCAACGGCCGTCCGATCCCGCTGATCGCCGAGACCGGCGGGCAGAATGCCATGATCGTCGACTCGTCGGCGTTGCCCGAGCAGGTCGTGTACGACGTGCTTGCCTCGGCCTTCGATTCGGCCGGTCAGCGTTGCTCCGCCCTGCGCGTGCTGTGTCTGCAAGACGACATCGCCGACAAGACGCTGCACATGCTCAAGGGCGCGATGCGGGAACTGGCTATCGGCAACCCGGATCGTCTGTCCATCGACGTGGGTCCGGTGATCGACGCCGAGGCGCAGAACGGCATCAACCGTCACATCGAGCAAATGCGCGGCAAGGGCTTCCCCGTGGAGCAACTCGCGCTGCCCGAGTCCACCCGTCACGGTACCTTCGTGCCTCCGACGCTCATCGAGCTGACCGATCTGAAGGCGCTGCAACGCGAAGTATTCGGTCCGGTGTTGCACGTGATCCGCTTCAAGCGCGCGCAACTCGACAAACTGCTCGATCAGATCAACGGCACCGGCTATGGCCTGACGTTCGGCGTGCATACGCGCATCGACGAGACCATCGCTTACGTGACCGAGCGCGCACGCGTAGGTAACGTCTACGTGAACCGGAACGTGATCGGTGCCGTAGTCGGCGTGCAGCCGTTCGGCGGTGAAGGGTTGTCTGGGACGGGTCCGAAAGCGGGCGGCCCGATGTATCTGCCGCGCCTGCTGGCGACCCGTCCGGCCGCGCTGGCGCCGGAACTCAATCGCAACGAGGCTGCCCTCTCGCCGCTGGCCGGCTATCGCGACTGGCTGCGCCAACAACCGGATAGCGCCGCCGCGATCGAGCGTGTCGACCGCTATCTGGCGACGTCCGCCCTCGACGCCACGGCAGTACTGCCCGGCCCGACCGGCGAGCGCAACACTTACGGTCTCGAACCGCGCGGTCCGGTGTTGTGCGTGGCGGCCACGACGCTCGGCGCGCGCACCCAACTGGCTGCGGTGCTGGCCACGGGCAACAACGCCGTCTTCACGGACAGCGCCGCCGCCCGGGAACTGGTGAGTGCGCTTCCCGCAGCCCTCAAGGGTCGTGCAACGGTGCTGGCGGCGGGCACGGACGCGGCCGGCGAGGCATCGCTTGCCGCCGTGCTGTTCGAAGGCGACAGCGACGAGCTGCGTGCCCTGAACCGCCGCATCGCGACCCGCAACGGTCCTATCCTGTCGATGCAGGGCCTCGCGCCCGAAGCGCTGGCTGCCGGTGACGACTATGCGCTGGAGCGTCTGCTGTGCGAGCGCTCGGTGTCCGTCAATACGGCTGCCGCCGGCGGTAACGCCAACCTCATGACCATTGGCTGATCCGTGGTCTTCGCCGGATTTGGTGACGCTTCCAAAGCGGATTCGTCCTAAATCCGGCGACGCCGTACCGCGCTCGCCCGGGCGCGCGCCGCGGTCATTGCCGTACCTCGCACAATGAGGTGGCGATAGCCGTGACGTTCCGGCCTTCCCGCGCCGCATCGCCTCTTCCTCCTATCCCGCCGCTCGCTCCTCTCCCCCGGCCCTCCCCTGCTCTGCCGCACTCCGCCGGGTTTTCACGCCCTTTTCGCGTCCTTTTCGCGTCCTTATCACGCCCTTTTCACGCCGCTTTCGTTGAGCAGCGTCATGCCCGCCATCAGCGCGGCCCGTGAAGCCCGCACAACCTTGTCGTCACCGACGATTCCCTGCCGAGCCGCTAGATGCGTACATGCGCCGTTTGAGCGATTTCGCGGTATCTTCGCGCCCGCCCCCGACATATAACGCGTCTCACCGTCATAGAGCGGTCAACCCGCGCCGGCGACATGCATCGCCGGCCACTGCGGTCGTCGACACGCGTAGCGCCGCTTTCGTCATGCCGGAAGTCAGGCACCGACGCACGTCCGCGCCGCACAAGGAGGCAACATGTCCGTATGGAACCCCACGGCGGTGTCGTTCACCGTCTATTTGCTTTTGATGCTGGTGATCGGCTGGCTAGGCTACCGGCAAACCAACAACCTCTCCGATTACATCCTCGGCGGACGCCGCCTCGGCAGTTTCGTCACCGCGCTCTCCGCCGGCGCCTCCGACATGAGCGGCTGGCTGCTACTAGGTCTGCCCGGCGCCATTTACGTGGGCGGTCTATCGGGGGTCTGGATCGCCATCGGACTCGCGGTCGGTGCCTGGGCCAACTGGCGTCTAGTGGCGGCCCGCCTGCGCGTGCATACGGAAGTCTGCGGTAATGCACTCACGCTGCCCGAATACCTCACGCAACGTTTCGACGACCGCAGCCATGTGCTGCGCATCGTCACGGCGCTCGTGATCCTGATCTTCTTCACCGTCTACTGCGCGTCGGGCGTCGTCGCCGGTGCACGGCTGTTCGAAACGATGTTCGGCCTCGATTACCACACCGCGTTGTGGATCGGCGCGGTGGCGACCATCGCCTACGTATTCATCGGTGGCTTTCTCGCGGTGAGCTGGACCGACACGGTGCAGGCCTCGCTGATGTTCGCAGCGCTGGTCGTCACGCCGATTGCGGTGATCGCCATCGACGGCGGCCCGCTCACGGCAATCGACGCCGTCACGGCGCTGCACCCCGCTCACACCGACTGGTTCGGCGATCTCGCACCGGTCGGCGTACTGTCCTTGCTCGCCTGGGGCCTCGGCTATTTCGGTCAGCCGCACATTCTCGTGCGATTCATGGCGGCCCGCTCGGCGGCAGCGATTCCCAAGGCGCGCCGCATCTGCATGACGTGGATGGTGCTGTGCCTGACGGGCGCGGTGGCAGTGGGCTTCTTCGGATTGGCGTACTACAGCGCCCGGCCGGAACTCGGCGCTGGTGTGAACGCCAACTCGGAGACGATTTTCATCGCGCTGACCACGCAACTCTTCACCCCGTGGCTGGCCGGCGTACTGCTCGCCGCGATTCTCGCCGCCGTGATGAGCACGCTGTCGTGCCAGTTGCTGGTGTGCTCCAGTGCCTTGACCGAAGACCTCTATAAGACGTTTGCGCGCGGGCCCGTAAGCCAGCGCCGCCTGGTGTGGATCGGCCGCGCCATGGTGCTGACCGTGGCTGTGGTCGCCGCGCTGCTGGCGCTCGATCCGGAAAGCCGCGTGCTCGGCATGGTGAGCTACGCGTGGGCGGGCTTTGGCGCCGCCTTCGGCCCGCTGGTGCTCGCGACGCTGCTGTGGCCGCGCGTCACCCGCAACGGGGCGCTCGCCGGCATCGTCGTCGGTGCCGCCACGGTACTGATCTGGAAACAGTTCGGCTGGTTCGACCTGTACGAAATCGTGCCGGGATTCGGGTTCGGGGCGCTGGCGTTGTATGTCGTGAGCCGTCTGGACCGTGCCCCGAGCGCCGGGGTACTGGCGCGCTACGCTGCTGCCGAAACCCGTCTGAAGGAAATTCAGGACGGCCGGACCACCGGCGCCGACATTGCCGGCGGCAGCGGTGGCACCGAAGCCCCCGCGGCGCAACCTTCGCCATAAGCCGGTAGCACCTTCTATCGGAACTTCTCCCTCTTGACCGGCGCGTGCAGCCATCCAATACTGCCGCGTCGGACGCATTTTGCGTTTGATTGCGATGAATGCCGTCCCGGGTCAACCGGCCTGGTACAGACGGCGTTTCAAGAAAGGTGTGCTACGGCGATCCCGCAGACACGCCGCTCAACGACAAACACATGCAAGGAGAGGGTTGATGCAATCGAAGCTTACGGCTAGCGCCGTCGCAGTCGCCGGGCTGCTCGCGTTTGGCGCAGCCAATGCGCAACAGGCGCAGGAAGTGAAGCTGGGTTTTGCCGCACCGCTCACGGGCGCACAGGCCCACTATGGCAAAGACATGCAGAACGGCATTCAATTGGCCGTCGACGAATACAACGCCACCAAGCCGACCATCGACGGCAAGCCGGTGAAGTTCGTGTTGCAGGCCGAAGACGATCAGGCCGACCCGCGTCAGGGCTCGCTGGTCGCGCAGAAGCTGGTCGACAACGGCATCAAGGGCATGCTCGGCCACTTCAACTCCGGCACGACGATCCCCGCTTCGCGCATCTACGCACAAGCCGGCATTCCCGAAATCGCCATGGCGACGGCGCCGGAATACACCAAGCAAGGCTTCAAGACGACCTTCCGCATGATGACGTCGGACATCCAGCAGGGTTCCGTCGTCGGCACGTTTGCCGTCAAGAAGCTGGGCTTCAAGAACATCGCCATCGTCGACGACCGTACTGCTTACGGTCAGGGCCTCGCAGACGAATTCGAAAAGGCCGCGAAGGCTGCCGGCGGCAAGATCGTGCGCCGTGAGTTCGCCAACGACAAGGCCGTGGACTTCCGCGCCATTCTGACCAACCTCAAGCGCTCCAACCCGGATGTGGTCTTCTACGGCGGTGCCGACGCACAGGCCGGCCCGCTCGCCAAGCAAATGCGTGAGCTGGGCATCAAGGCCACGCTGATGGCCGGCGAAATGGTCAAGTCGGACGCCTTCCTGAAGATCGCTGGCGACGCCGCCAACGGTTCGGTCGTCTCACTCGCTGGTCTGCCGCTCGACAAGATGCCTGGGGGCGCCGCTTACGAGTCGCGCTACAAGGCCAAGTTCGGTGCCGCACCGGAAACGTACTCGCCGTACGCCTATGACGGCGCCATGGCCATGATGTCGGCCATGAAGAAGGCCAACTCGACCGATCCGGCCAAGTATCTGCCGGTACTGGCCAAAACGAGCATGCCTGGTGTGACCACGCGCGAACTGGCCTACGATGCTCAGGGCGACCTGAAGTACGGCTCGATCACGCTGTACAAGGTGGCCGATGGCAAGTGGACCGTGCTGGAGACCGTCGGCGGCAAGTAAGCCTTCGGCACGGATCCGATAACGATTCACGTGGCAAACGACAAGGGCCGGTGAGGATGACTCACCGGCCCTTGTGTCTTCACCGCTCGCGCGCATTCGCGTGCGGTGACAATGCGGGTGTCACCACACGTCCTGCGGCAACCGCTCGCGCAACGGCGGTGGCATCACGTCACGCGTGAAAACCGGCTCTGCGACCCCCGCCTTGCGCTGACGCTGATAGTCCCGCCATGCGACCAGCGCAAATTTCATCAGCAGCGCAATAGCGACAAGGTTGATGAACGCCATCAGTGCCGTGCCGACGTCTGCAAAGCTCCACACCAGCGGCAGACTGGCCACCGACCCCAGCATGACGGCGAGCAGCACGAGGGCGCGGAAGACATTGAGCAGCCACGGACGCTGCGTCATGTAATCCATGTTCACTTCCGCATAGGCGTAATTGCCCAGCACGCTGGAATACGCAAGAACGAACACCGTGATCCCCGTGAAGACGACAGCCCAGTCGCCGAAATGCATGGCGAGCGCGCGCTGCGTGAGGACAGCCCCTTCCGGAGCGCCGCCCGGCGTGACCTGCCCCGAGAGCAGGATCATGAAGGCCGTGGCCGAGCAAACGACGACGGTGTCGAAAAACACGCCGAGCATCTGCATCAGTCCCTGCTGCACCGGATGCTTCGTCGTGGCCACCGCGGCGGCATTCGGCGCACTGCCCATGCCGGCTTCATTCGAGAACAGACCGCGCTTCACTCCCATGAGCACCGCCTGACTCACGGCATAGCCCGCAATCCCGCCCGCCGCCGGCTCCAGGCCGAAGGCGTGACGCCAGATCATCGAAATCATGCCGGGGATCTCGTGCATGTGCGCGATACAGACGAACACGGCAAGGCTGAGATACGCGATGGCCATGACCGGCACGAGCCATTGCGCGAATCGCGCGACGCGTCGCACACCGCCGTAGATGATCGGTGCCGTGAGAATGACCAGCGTAATACCGATCCACTGCCGGTCCCAGCCGAACGAGGCTTCGAGCGCCTCGGCAATCGAGTGCGACTGCACCGAGTTGAGCGCAAAGCCAAAGGTATAGAGCAGGGCAATGGCGAACACGATGCCGAACTTGCGCGATCCGAGTCCGAGTTGGATGTAGTACGCCGGGCCTCCCCGAAAGGTCTCGTCGCGATGGGAAATCTTGAAGATCTGCGCGAGCGTCGATTCGACGAATGCCGAGGCCATACCGAGCAACGCCGTCATCCACATCCAGAAAATCGCGCCCGGCCCGCCGATGGTCAGCGCCATCGCCACACCGGCAATATTGCCGGTCCCAATGCGACTCGCCAGCCCGGTGGCAAATGCCTGAAACGGCGAAATGCCGGAAGCCGCGCCGGACGTGCGCAGCAGCGCAACGCTGTGCGCGAGCGCGCGAAACTGAATCCCGCCAAAGCGCAGCGTGAAATACAAACCCGCCCCCAGCAGGGCAATCACAAGGGGATAACCGCCCAGCACCCCGCCGATGGCATCGACCGCCGATTTGAGCCAACTCTCCATGGATAGCGTCTCCTGTCGCAATCACCGAACCCACTGACTGCCCCTCGGGAATGAGCGGCAAGGGACGGAGAATCGCAAGAATTCGGCGAATTCGACAAAAAGTCGCTGCACTTTGCGTTTATTCCTACGCGCAGGTCACGCATAAGCGGCCGGCAATAAAAAAGCCGCGCGGCATTCGCCGGGCGGCTCAAAGACAAGGCAAGGAGACATCGGTGAGTAGATTAACTGGGGAATGTGGCATTCATGTGACGGACATATGGGCGTTCGGCGGGTGACAGAGAGGCGTTTTGATCCGTACAGGCATCGAACTGGCACCACGGTTGCGGTCACCATTTGGATGCACAGTTATTGCCGTCGTAATTGCATATCGAGAAGCCTGCCGCCAGTGCGTCTGCCTTCGTTGGAAAAGCGCAGGTCACTTCGCCATAGGTATTGCCAAAGTCGACGATGGGCGTTCCGTCGGTATCGATCTCAACAGAGGCCCGTTTGGAACCTCCGGACGTCGCATAGCACCAGGACCGCTCCGTCACTGTGCATGCCAGCGCACCTTTCATACGGCTCCGATAGCTACCGCTGCAATTGGCCCACGCGTAGTTCCAGATGCCCATCACGATGTGCTCTTGCGGGCGACGCGTAAATATGGCGGCGGCCCTGTCCTGGAACTCGAAGGAATCGCTCGCGAACTGTTCACGCGGCGCAACGGTGAGATAGGTCCAGGAACTGGGGCCGGTCATCGAATACACGCGCCCTTTTACCCGTGACGATCGCGATAGACACGCAACGGCAACCCCAAGTCCGCTCCTGTAAAACGATATCGAGCCGTCGGACATCAACGTAATCTCAGGGCTGCCCACATTACCGCCAGCCATGAGGAATGCCTGAGACGTCAGGTCACTTCGCGACATGTCGACATGCGCACAGGCCAGCGCGCCTTCGACACGGCTCATCCCCTGATTCCGGCCCGGCTTGAAAACGGAGAGCCACATTGCCTCATTCTTTCGAATGACCTGAATGATGGGATCCGGTACCTCGGTGATGCTTTTCGGCGCACTCGCCAGTTTCCAGACCCCGCCCTGACAAGAGAGCACCCGGCCGCCAGCGTCGAGTGCAATACCGTTCGATACAGAACCATCGATGCCGCCGACGCCACCACAAGCGCCGCCAACGCTGTACTCCTTCTCCAGCACGACGACACCCGATCCCGATTTCAAGGCCTTCGTCGTTGTGACCGTATCGGCGGAAATCGATCCGGATTTCATCGTCCTGGTCTCTGCGTTGTCTGCACTCACCTTGCCGTCGACCTTCACGCTGCTCGCGCTCAGCGGACCCTTGACCTGCGCGGTAGTGACATCGATACCCCGCATCTTCAGCGTTCCGTCTCCCTCGATGTTCCCTGCCCCGACAATATTGCTTTGCGCCATGGTCTTCGGATCGGTCGTCAGATTCAGCGTGCCTCTTATCGTGGCACCGCCCATGTCCACCGGGCCGGTCACGGTCGCACTCGCTACCTCGAGAGACTGTCCCGCGATCTTTCCCGCGCCGACGATGGCGTGTTTATCCATCTTGAGATCGCCGGTCATGGCCCGCGAACCATCGCGACGAAGGTAGACGTCCGCCGCACTGGACGAATATCCGCCGCGCATGGCAACGAGGCCTCCTGTCGTCGCGAAATTCTCGACAGTACCGCTGCGTCCATTAGTCTCGAGAAATCGAAACGCGTGCCCCCCGTCGGCCTGTGAAACTCCGCCTAACATGCCGATCTTGCGCGCAGCAATAGCCGCCGCATCCATATCCGGTTCCGACGAATAGGACTTTGCAATCGGCTTCTCGATGTACGTCAGGGTTTCGACGTTGCAGTTCGTTTGCTGTGTATCGCATCCGAGATAAATCCGAATCACGTAATCCCCCACGTTCCCCGGCGGACGCTCACCGATACCCGTCGCGTGCGTCGCCTCGATCAGCGTGGCGGCCGTGAGATTGCCGACGTAAGCACCGTTCGAATCCGTTGCGTGATGGAATGTCACGCCCCCCACGTCAAACGTCCCGTTCTGGCTGCGTAGCAGTGCATCGATCTCATGATGATGTTCGACGACGAAGCTCTGCACTTTGTCGCCGACGATCTTGAGCGCCTCGCCGATGCGCTCGGCCCGCTCGATTCGCATCTGACGCGCGTAATTCACGCCCCAGAACGAGATCAGTACGCCAAGGATGGCGACCGCAATCGCGGCCGAAATCAGGAATGCGCCTGTTTGCTTCTTTCGCATTGTCCGTGCCCTCTCTCTCAGTCACGTCACGGCCGCGCAACGCCATATCGTGCGTGGCAGTAAAGACGTCAAGCCCGCTATTCTCTAGGCAAGCGTCCGAAAGAGGTCTGGGAAATGCCCGAACTTCGCGAACCACGCTCGCGAAGCCGACAATGCGGGTCTCAAAAAGAAAAAAACCGCACGGCGAAAACCGTGCGGCTTTGATGTTCCTACGCAGAACGCGCTTAGCACTCGACGATATTCACCGCCAGTCCGCCACGCGCCGTTTCCTTGTACTTCGTCTTCATGTCGGCACCGGTCTCGCGCATCGTCTTGATGACGGAGTCGAGCGACACGTAGTGGGCGCCATCGCCGCGCAGTGCCATGCGCGCAGCGTTCACCGCCTTGACCGAAGCCATGGCGTTGCGCTCGATACATGGAATCTGTACGAGCCCGCCGACCGGATCGCACGTCAGGCCGAGGTTGTGTTCCATGCCGATCTCGGCGGCGTTCTCGACCTGCTCCACCGTGCCGCCCAGCACGGCCGCAAGCGCGCCCGCCGCCATCGAGCACGCCACACCGACTTCGCCCTGACAGCCGACTTCGGCCCCCGAAATCGACGCGTTGAGCTTGTACAGAATGCCGATGGCGCCGGCCGTGAGCAGAAAGTCGATCACGCCCTGCTCGTTCGCGCCATGCACGAAGCGGTCGTAATAATGCAGCACCGAGGGGATGATGCCCGCGGCGCCATTCGTCGGCGCGGTAACGACACGGCCGCCGGCCGCATTCTCTTCGTTGACGGCGATTGCGTACAGGTTCACCCAGTCCATTACCGACAGTGGATCGGACAGCGTGCGCTCGGCGCGTTGCGTCAATTGGCGGTACAGTTCCGGCGCGCGGCGGCGCACGTGCAGCGGCCCTGGCAGTTCGCCGTCGGCTTGCGCGTTGCCAATGCCGCAACCGCGCGTCACGCATGACTGCATCACGTTCCAGATGTTGAGCAACCCGTGGCGAATGTCGGCCTCGGCGTTCTCGCCGTGATGCCATACCAACTCGTTTTCCCACATCAGTTGGGCGATGGTCTTGCCGCTGGCCCGGCACATCTCCAACAGTTCCTTGCCCGTGCGGAACGGATACGGCAGTTGATCGTGCGCCGAGAGCACCTGCGCATTCGAGGCGCCGGCCGTCACCACGAAACCGCCGCCGACCGACAGGTAACGCCCCTCGCGAAGCTTGTTGCCGGCCGCATCGAACGCGTGAAATTTCATGCCGTTCGGATGCTCGGCCATCGCTTCTCGCCGGTAGAACACCATGTGCTCCTTCTCGACGAACGGCACCTCGTGCTTGCCGAGGACCGACAGCGTTTTTTCCCTGCGCATCGCGGCGAGACGCTCGGCAATCGTCGACGGATCGACGGTGTCGGGGGCTTCGCCCATGAAGCCGAGCAGCACGCCCTTGTCGGTGCCATGGCCCTTGCCGGTGGCCCCCAGCGAGCCGTACAACTCGGCACGCAGCAACGCCACTTGCGACAGCAGTCCGTCGCGGTCCAATCCCTGCACGAACATCAGTGCCGCGCGCATCGGCCCCACGGTATGCGAACTCGACGGTCCGATACCGATCTTGAACAAATCGAAAACTGAAACGGCCATGGCACTTTCCTGAAGTTCTGAAACGTATGTGTGACGCATCGAATGCCGCCGGTCCGGCGCATTCGCGTGACATCGATAGAGACAAAAAGGGGCCAGCAATGTTTCTGCCGGCCCCCGTTTATCGATACTTCGCGACGCTTGTTACTCGTAATCGCTCATCGGTACGCAGGCGCAGAACAGGTTCCGGTCGCCATAGACGTTATCGGCACGTCCGACCGGCGGCCAGTACTTGCGCTCGCGCAGCGCCTTTACCGGGTACGCAGCCTGGCTGCGGGGGTAAGCGTGCGCCCATTCGTCGGCCGTCACGACATCCGCCGTATGCGGGGCATGCTTGAGCGGATTGTCTTCGCGATCGGCACGGCCTTCCTCGACCGCGCGGATTTCCTCGCGAATCGTGACCATCGCCTCGATGAAGCGGTCCAGTTCGTGCTTGGACTCCGACTCGGTCGGCTCGACCATCAGCGTGCCCGGCACCGGGAAGCTCATCGTCGGCGCATGGAAACCGAAGTCCATCAGGCGCTTGGCCACGTCGTCGACGGTAATGCCGCTGGTGTCCTTGAGCGGACGCAGGTCCAGAATGCACTCGTGCGCCACCAGTCCGCCCGGGCCCGTATAGAGCACCGGATAGTGCGGCGCGAGTTTCCTGGCGAGGTAGTTGGCGTTCAGGATGGCCGTCTCGGTGGCCGCCGTCAGGCCCTGCGCCCCCATCATGGCAACGTACATCCACGAGATCGGCAGGATCGACACCGAACCGTACGGCGCGGCCGACACGGCGCCGATGCCGCCGGCGTCGCGTGAATAGCCGGTCGAGCGCTGATTGGGCAGGAACTGCGCCAGATGCGGCCCCACCGCCACCGGCCCCACGCCCGGGCCACCACCGCCGTGCGGAATGCAGAATGTCTTGTGCAGATTCAGGTGCGAGACGTCGCCGCCGAACTCACCCGGCGCGCACAGACCGACCATGGCATTCATGTTCGCGCCGTCGACGTACACCTGACCGCCGTTCGCATGCACGATTTCGCAGATCTGACGCGCCCCCGCTTCGAACACGCCGTGCGTGGACGGGTACGTCATCATGATCGCAGCGAGACGGTCACGATGCTGTTCCGCCTTCGCTTGCAGGTCGGCCAGGTCGACGTTGCCGTTGGCGTCGCAGGCGACGACCACGACCTGCATGCCGGCCATCTGCGCCGAAGCGGGGTTCGTGCCGTGCGCCGATGCCGGAATCAGGCAGATGTCGCGATGCGCTTCGCCACGCGAGGCGTGATACGCCTGAATGATCAGCAGACCGGCGTACTCGCCCTGCGAACCGGCGTTCGGTTGCAGCGAGACAGCGGCATACCCCGTGGCCGCAACGAGCATCCGCTCCAGCTGGTCGATCATCGTGCGGTAGCCGACGGTCTGCTCGGCCGGGGCGAACGGGTGGATCTGTCCGAACTCCGGCCACGTCACCGGCAGCATTTCCGAGGTGGCGTTGAGCTTCATCGTGCATGAGCCCAGCGGGATCATCGTGCGATCCAGCGCCAGATCCTTGTCCGAAAGACTGCGCAGGTAGCGCAGCATTTCATGCTCGGAGTGATAACGGTTGAACACCGGGTGCGTGAGATACGCGCTCTGACGCGCGAGCGACGCCGGAAAACCGTTCGAGACGGTGGCTTCGATGGCATCGAAGTCGAGCGACACCGCACTCTTGCCGAGACCTTCCGCGACAACTTCCCACAACGCGATCACGTCGGCGCGCGTGCTGGTCTCGTCGAGCGACATGCCCACGGTGTCGGCGTCTTCGCGACGCAGGTTAAAGCGGCGCGCAGCGGCGACCGTGTGCACGGCGTCGGCGCGGCCCGCGACTGGCACCGTCAGCGTGTCGAAGAAAGTGGCGTTGCGCGGCGCCGCGCCCAGCGCGCTCAGACCGGCGGCCAGCACGGCCGTCAGACGGTGCACGCGCTCGGCGATGATTCGCAGCCCTTGCGGGCCATGATAGGCCGCGTACATGCTGGCCATGATGGCGAGCAGCGCCTGTGCCGTACAGATGTTCGAAGTGGCCTTTTCGCGGCGAATGTGCTGTTCGCGCGTTTGCAGCGCCAGACGCAGCGCGGGTTTGCCTTGCGAGTCGACCGACACGCCGACCAGACGGCCCGGCATCGAGCGCTTGAGTTCGTCGCGCGTGGCCAGATAGGCGGCGTGCGGGCCGCCGAAGCCCATCGGCACGCCAAAGCGCTGACTGTTACCAACGGCCACGTCCGCCCCCCACTCGCCCGGCGGCGTGAGCAGCGTGAGTGCGAGCAGATCGGCGGCGGCGACCAGCATGCCGCCCTTTGCATGGATCGCATCGGCCAGCGCGCGATAATCGCGCACGTCGCCTCCCACCCCCGGGTATTGCACCAGCACGCCGAAGGCATCGACATCGGCAGCCGCGGCCACCGGGCCGACCTGCACTTCGATGCCCAGCGGCCTGGCGCGCGTTTGCACCACTTCGATGGTTTGCGGCAGCACGTCGTCGGCCACGAAGAAGGTGTTCGACTTCGACTTGCCGGTGCGCTTGACCAGCGTCATCGCTTCGGCGGCGGCCGTGGCTTCGTCGAGCATCGACGCGTTGGCGATTGCCAGACCCGTCATGTCGACGATCATCTGCTGATAGTTGAGCAGCGCTTCGAGGCGGCCCTGCGAGATTTCCGGCTGATACGGCGTGTAAGCCGTGTACCACGCCGGATTCTCGAGCACGTTACGCAGAATCACGCCCGGCGTGAACGTGTTGAAGTAGCCCTGACCGATGAACGACTTGAAGACCTGATTCCGGTCGGCGAGCGCGCGCAATTGCGCCAGCGCCTGCGATTCCGTCTTTGACGCGGCAAACTCGCCGAGCGACGTGGCGAACGCTTCGCCGTTACGGCGGATCGAGGCGGGCACCACAGCGTCGATCAGGGCAGCGCGCGACGCGTAGCCAAGCTCGGCGAGCATGGCCTGCTGTTCGGGGGAGTCCGGGCCGATGTGGCGCGCGGAGAAGTTATCGCGCTGCTCGAGCTCGGTAAGCGAGCGGCGCGCAGCTTGCAGGTCAGTCAAGGCATTCATGGGTCAAATCTCTCGTTCGTTCACGGCAAGTGACGGCGGGGTGATGCTCGGTACGAAGTACTGGGGCCGATGTCACGGAAAACACGGCACGGCAGGAACCGAAGCCCTTGCCGCGCCGCGCACCGGCATCAGGCGCCGATCTTCCGGGCGTAGCCGGCGGCATCCAGCAGCTTGTCCAGCTCGCCGACGTTCGACGGCTTCACGCGGAACAGCCAGTTGCCGTACGCGTCGCCGTTGATCAGGTCGGGCGAGTCCGGCACTTTGGCATTGACTTCGATGATCTCGCCGCTGACCGGCGAGTGCACGTCGGCCGCCGCCTTGACCGATTCGATCACGGTGGATGGTTCGTCAGCGGCCACCGTACGGCCGACCTCCGGCAGTTCGACGAACACGATGTCGCCCAGGGATTCCTGTGCGAAGTCGGTAATGCCGACCGTCACGGTGCCGTCGGCTTCGAGGCGTGCCCATTCGTCGGATTCGGTGTACTTCAGGTTATCGGGGATGTTCGCCATGTTGACGCTCCGGGATTCAGTGTTTGGGGTATTCGGTTTTCGATAATTCGTGCCGCCGCACCGTGGGGCCGATCTCAGGCCGCCACGGCCTTGCCGTGACGCACGAACGGTAATTTGACCACACGTGCGGGCAATTGCTTGTCGCGAATTTGCACATGGACGATGGCACCGTCCGGCACACCCTTCGGCAAACGGGCAAACGCGATCGATTGCTGGAGGGTCGGACTGAACGTGCCGCTGGTGATTTCGCCGTCGCCTGCATCCGTCACCACGACCTGATGGGCGCGCAGCACGCCGCCCTTGCCGTCGAGCACAAGACCGGCGAAGCGCCACGTCTGGCCGCGCGAGAGCAGCGAATCCTTACCGACGAAGGTGCGCTCGCTTTCCTTCTCGACGGTCCAGCCCAGCCCGGCGTCGAGTGGCGAGACGTCGTCGTCCATGTCCTGCCCGTAGAGGTTCATGCCCGCTTCCAGACGCAGCGTGTCGCGCGCGCCCAGCCCGGCCGGGCGCACGCCCGCCGCGAGCAGCGCGTTCCACAGCGCCGCCACGTGCTCGCCACTCACCACGACTTCGAAGCCGTCTTCGCCCGTATAGCCCGTGCGCGCGATCATCAGTTCGCCGAAAGGGGTGTCCTTGGCGAAGGCGGCGTTGAACGGTTTGAGCGGTTCGCTTGCGGTCTGGCTGCCCGGCACGGCCTGCCAGACCTTGGCGCGGGCGTTCGGGCCCTGCACGGCAACGATCGACAGGTCGCGGCGCGGGGTGATCGTCAGGCTGTAGTCGCCGTGGGCGTTGAGCTGACCGATCCACGCGAGATCCTTCTCGGCGGTCCCGGCATTCACGACGATGCGGAACCAGTCTTCGGCGATGAAATAGATGATGAGGTCGTCGATCACACCGCCGTTCGGGTTGAGCATGCAGGTATACAGCGCCTTGCCCGGGGTTTGCAGCTTATCGACGTTATTGGCCACGGCGAAGCGCAGGAATTCGCGGCAGCTCGGGCCATGCAGGTCGACCACGCACATGTGCGAGACGTCGAACATGCCCGCGTCGGTGCGAACGGCGTTGTGCTCTTCGATCTGGGAGCCGTAGTTCACGGGCATGTCCCAGCCGCCGAAATCGACCATGCGGGCGCCGGCTGCGCGGTGCGTATCGTTAAGCGGAGTGCGTTTGAGTTCGGTCATCGGGGCATCTGGCCGTCAGGCGTCAAGGTTCGTGAATTCCGGACAGTGTCACAGTACCTCCTGTGCTTCGTCCGAAAATGCAAAAAGGGGTCATCTCGACGACCGGCACTTGGCGCGTACGGCAAGTGCGCAGCACTTGCCCGGCGCAATGCCAGTTGGCGAGAAGACCCCTCTGTCCTTGGTACCTGAGAGATTGCCCGGTACGTGACGACCGGCCCCTTCGGTGGGCTGCCTGCGTGCCCTGCACGCCGCAACCGCTCTCCAGAGATCGAAGGCGATGCCTTCGGCGCGGCCGGTCCTTGATGCCTGAGAGTTTGTGGGTATTACCCCTTCGGCGGCGCCGGCATGTGCTTCCCGGTGCGCTCTCCCGACCACGCTCGCGCACTTTACGGGGAAAGCCGGGGGCTGTCAATTTAGCGCAAATGCGACCCGGTTTCCGATATCTGCGGCGCGTGCTGCGTCAGCGCGACTCCCCGGGATTGGTGCCCGCCGGACATCCGTCCCTGCCCCATCTTCCGTTGCAAACGGCCCAGACGCAGCGCTGCCTGGGTATCACTTCGAACCAGCGATAGCGTTCGCACTGCGCCAGCGCGGCGGCAATCGTAGTGGCCGCCGAAGGCGCCGAGGCGAGCGCAGTGGACGCCTGCGGTTGGGGTTCGGTGGCAGCCAGCGGGCCGATGTCGTTGCCGTCGTAATGCGCGGGCAGATCGGCGTTGGCCGCCGGGCGCGTTGCAGCCGCATTGGCCGAGTTAGCCGTAGCGCCGTCTCGCCGACTGAGCAATTGCATCATCTCGTCCGGCGCATTTTGTGCCGTCGCGGGGGGAGGTGCGGGGAAGGAGGGTGACGGCAGCGCCGTTGCCGCAGCCGTCAGTGCCGCCGTCGCAGCCGACGCACTGAGCGGCGCGGGCGCCGGCAGTGTGGCGGCGCCGGTCGTTGCGGCGACGTCGGCAGCGGCGCCGGAAGCCGCGGCGTCCACGGCAGCGAGCGCCTGTGCGCGTGCCAGCGCAGCGGACGCGTCGTTTGCAGGGCTAGCCGGGGCCGGCGTTACCGGGGCGCTGTCACCGGCGTTGAAAGGCGCGACGGCCAGCCCCCCGGGTGGCTTGGGCACAGGATCGACGTACGGTGCGCGCAAATTCCACCAGATACCGAGCAGCGCGATGGCCGCGAACAATGCCGTGCCAAGTACCAGTGCACTGTTGAGCCAACCGGGTTCTTCACCGCGCCTGCGCCCGGTGCGTTTGCCCGGCTGCCCGGCCTTCCCTGCCGCAGGTGCGGCGGCAGAGGCTTCGACATACGGATGGGCGACACCATCGCGCGCCACGGACGACGCCGCGCCCAGCGCTGGCTCAAATGCACCGGCGGCACCGGTCGCACCGGGGGCGCCCGCCGCTGCCGGACCGTCATCCCGGAAACCGGGTTCGGCGTCCGCGAGTGTTGCCCCGCACTTCACACAATGCAGCGCACGCGTCGCGTTATTCGTCCCACAGGTTGAACATTGCACGGCGACCTCACCACGATGGCAATGTTCTTCATTATAGGCACCCGCTCCGCGTCGATGCCAGCGTGTCCCATGTCGAAGGCGACGACACGTCGCGCCGGCCCCACAGCGCATGCGAATGACGTTGGCAACGCCCTCGGGGTGTCACAGCCGGGTGCCCCCTGCATGATAGACTTGCCCACCACCCGGCGCATGCGCGTTTCCGGTCGACGCATCGAGCCGCCGAATCGACAGATCGGCAACGATGCCCCGGCGGAATGCTTCCGGCATGCGGCACGCGGCCATGGCTGTCGTCTTCACCCTTCGTTCCCGTCCCTTCGCTCCATGTCGTCCTTTCCGCTCAATCCTGCCCAGAACGAAGCCACGCACTATTTCGATGGCCCCTGCCTCGTGCTGGCCGGTGCCGGCAGTGGCAAGACGCGCGTCATCACGCAGAAGATCGCGTGGCTCATCGAAGCGAAAGGATTCGAGCCGAAGCACATCGCGGCGGTGACCTTCACCAACAAGGCCGCAGCCGAAATGCGCGAGCGTGTGGCCAAGCAACTGGAAGGCAAGACGCTCACGACACCCGGCAAGGCAGGCCGCAAGGTGCCGGTCAATCAACTCACGATCTGTACGTTTCACTCGCTGGGCGTGCAGATCCTGCGACGCGAGGCGGAGAACGTCGGTCTCAAGCCGCAGTTCTCGATTCTCGACGCCGACGACTGCTTCGGTCTGATTCAGGAACAGCTCGGCACAACCGACAAGGCCATGATTCGCGGCGTGCAGACGGCCATCTCCCTCTGGAAGAACGGCCTCGTCACCCCCGAAGTGGCACTTGCCGCTGCGCAGACGGCCGATGAGCATCAGGCCGCGCTCGTCTATCGCAATTACATGGCGACGTTGCAGGCTTATCAGGCAGTCGATTTCGACGACCTCATCCGTCTGCCCGCCGAACTCTTCGAGCGCGACGAGGAAGTGCGCGAGCGCTGGCAGAACAAGTTGCGTTATCTGTTGATCGACGAATATCAGGACACCAACACCTGCCAGTACCTGCTGCTCAAGCTGCTCGCCGGACCGCGCGCAGCCTTCACAGCGGTGGGCGACGACGATCAGGCGATCTACGGCTGGCGCGGCGCGACGCTGGAAAACCTCAAGCAACTGCAAGTCGACTTCCCGACGCTCAAGGTCATCAAGCTCGAACAGAACTACCGTTCGACGTCGCGCATTCTGACGGCGGCGAACAACGTCATCGCGAAGAATCCGAAGCTATTCGAAAAGAAGCTCTGGAGCGAGCACGGCCTCGGCGATCCGATCACCGTGACCGCGATGAACGACGAGGAGCACGAAGCCGAGTCGGTCGTTTTCCGTTTGTCCGCCCACAAGTTCGAGCGGCGCGCCGAGTTTCGCGACTACGCCATCCTGTATCGCGGCAACCATCAGGCCCGCATATTCGAACAGGTACTGCGCCGCGAACGCATTCCCTATGTGCTCTCGGGCGGCCAGTCGTTCTTCGACAAGGCGGAAATCAAGGATCTGTGCGCCTATCTGCGGCTGCTGGCCAACCCGGACGACGACCCCGCCTTCATTCGCGCGGTGACCACGCCGCGCCGGGGAGTGGGCAGCACCACGCTCGAAGTGCTGGGCGGATTCGCCGGACAGGCGAAGGTGTCGCTGTTCGAAGCCGTCTACATGGGGGCGGTCGAAGCGCGCCTGCAACCGCGCCAGCTCGATCCGCTGCGCGCGTTCTGCGACTTCATTCAGCGCATCGCGGCGCGCGCGGCACGCGACCCCGCCAACGAGGTCATCGACGATCTCATGGAAGGCATTCACTACGAAGCCTATCTTTACGACACGTTCGACGAGCGTCAGGCGCAATCGCGCTGGACCACCGTGCTCGAATTCCTCGAATGGATGAAGCGCAAGGGCACGCGCGGTGAGGCGTCCGCGACCGCGCACGGCCTCGACTCGCTCGAAGAACAGGACGACGACGCCAAGAGCCTGATGGAACTCACGCAGACCATCGCACTGATGTCGATGCTCGAAGGCCGCGATGGCGACGACCCCGACGCCGTGCGCCTGTCGACGTTGCATGCGTCCAAAGGACTGGAGTATCCGCACGTGTTTCTCGTCGGCGTGGAGGAAGGCATCCTCCCGCACCTGCGCGAGGACGAAGAGGTGACCGCCGAGAAGATCGAAGAAGAACGCCGCCTGATGTACGTCGGCATCACACGTGCGCAGCGTACGTTGCAACTGTCGTGGTGCAAGAAGCGCAAGCGCGCGCGTGAGACCTATTCGTGCGAAGTGTCGCGCTTCGTGCCGGAGATGCAACTCGACGAAGCGCCGCCCCCGCCACCCGAAGATGCCCCTATGTCGCCCAAGGACCGCCTCGCGAGCCTCAAGGCGATGCTCTCGGGCGGCGCGAACAAGACGCCGCCGGGCGCTTGAGCCGATCGCGCCGGGCCACAAACGAAGAGCCCCCGCGTGCGGGGGCTGGTCTGAGAAACGGCGACGTCCTTACCGGGGCTGTCGGCGGCGGCAGGCACGCCGTGAAGCCAATGCTGGCTTGCTGCTCGAGAACTGCTACTTGCCACTACCCGAAGACGTCTGGTCACACGCGGTGGCCGGGCTGGACGCCACGACGATTCCCGCCAGACCGGTCAAACAAAGCAGGACTGCAACCATCACTTTTCGCATAGGCTCGCCTCCTCTCGTCAAATCAGGTCAAGTTGCACTATAGGACTCCGTCCTTTCGAAGACAAAGACATCTTGACCATCGCCGCGGGGCGGGCGATAGTCGATAAAAAACGGACGAAACAATACGCGTATCGCGTTGATTTCGGTCCAATGCCCACACCTTCCTGCAACGTCAGGCGTCATCTCCGATGCGCACCGCTGGGTGGCGTGTGCGGCACCGATCCTAAGCCTTTGAGGAGCGTGGTGCGTGAGACTGCATATCCTGTCCGACCTGCATTTGTCGGTGGCCCCGCTGGCCATTCCCGAAGTCGATGCCGACGTCACCATTCTTGCTGGCGACATCAGCCGTCCGGCACAAGCCATCGAGTGGGCGAAGCAACTGCCGCGCCCGGTGGTCTACGTTCCCGGCAATCACGAGTTCTACGGCGCGACGCTCGCGGGCACGCTTGCCGACTTGCGCCGTCTGAGCGCGGGCAGCAATGTCCATTTGCTCGAACGCGGCGCAGTGACGATCGATGGCGTGCGCTTCGTCGGCACGACGTTGTGGAGCGACTTCGCGTTGTACGACGCCGAAGGCAAGCACGATGCGGTGCTCGAGGAGACGCAAAAGTTCGTGCGCGATTTCACGCGAATTCGTATCGGCGATCCGTCGGCCCCGTGGTCGGACCTGCCGTTCTTCACGCCGGACGATTGCGCAGCGCTGTGCCGCGAGAACGTCGCCTGGCTGGCCCGCACGTTCGCCACGCCGCACGACGGCCCGACGGTGGTCGTGACACATCATGCACCGGCACCGCAGAGCATTCATCCGCGCTTTGCGGGGTCACTCGTCAATCCCGCCTTCATTTCGGATTTGACCCCGCTCATCGAGCAATCCGACGCCGCGTTATGGGTCCACGGCCATACGCACGATTCGTTCGATTATCGCGTTGGCCACACGCGTGTGCTGTGCAACCCGCGCGGTTATTGCTTCGAAGGACGGGTCGAGAACCCGGCGTTCGATCCGCAAATGATCGTGAAGGTGTGAGGCGGTTCGCGTAATAACAGAAATCCCCGCCGAAGCGGGGATTTTTTCTACGACGCCCGGTTGCGCGACGCGCTTACTTCGCGGCACTCACCATGTAGTCCACGGCGGCCTTGACGTCGTCGTCCGACGCGCCGGCCGCACCGCCCTTCGGCGGCATGGCGTTCAGCCCCTTGATCGCGGCATTGTGAAGCGTGTCGATGCCGGTGGCGATGCGCGGGGCCCAGGCGGCCTTGTCGCCGAACTTCGGTGCGTTCATCACGCCGCTGGCATGACAGGCCATGCACACGGTGTCGTAGAGTTTCTTGCCCGCGTCGAGGTTGCCCCCGGCGCTGGCGGCGGCAGGCGCCGCGGTCTTGAGCGAAGCCATTGCCGCCGCGGCAGCGGCCGCGCTGCCGGCATCGGCGCCGGAGGCGGCATTCGGGGCCGCCGCCGGGGCAGATGCCGCCGCGCCCGCAGCGGGCTTCGCCGGCTCTGCGGGTTCGGGCAGCTTGCCGCCCGAAGCGTTCGCCATATAGACGATGGCGCGCCCGATCTCGTAATCCGTCACGTCGTCCGGATTGGTGCCGCCGCGTGCGGGCATGGCGCCCTTGCCGGCCAGCGCAATCTTGAGCATTTCGTCGTAACCGGGCTTGATGCGCGGCGCCCAGTCTTCGGTGGAACCCACTTTGGGGGCGCCAGCCGCGCCGGAGGCGTGGCATGCCGCACAAACGGCCTTGTAGAGCTGTTCGCCCGTCTGGTAGACGGGTGGCGCGTTGGCATCCTTGACCTCGACATGCGCCACGGGTGCAATGCGCTCGGCGATGGCTTTTTCGGTCATGGCGGAGCTGCCCGCACCGGTCAGGGCATTGTTGCCCACATAATTGACCAGCAAGACGATGACGACGATGGGAACGAGAAAACCGGCAATGACGGCGGCAATGAGCTGCTTGGGTGTTTTGATCAGGGATTCGTGCTCGTTATGTGCTTCACTCATGCGGGATCTCTCAATAGTTTTTGTGGAAACCGAGTGCGTCACGCCGGATAGCTTGCACCAGAAGCTGGCACCATCCAGTCAAAATAACGAACCATTGTAGCAACAAACCCCCACACGATGGCACGCTGGGGCGGTGCGCAGACGCCGCAAAAAGTCCCGTATTTTCCCTAACTTACGCGAAAGGCAAAGCGGTGTTCCGCATGCTTCGTGCGCAAAACGCGCACACGTTGCACGCACAGCAAAACCGCGCGGGACGGGCATCCGGCAGCGAATCGCCGCATTGTGGGGCGCGAGTATGCACGGGGCATGGACGCCACGCGGCAAAACCGCTATGCTTCTACCTCTTTGCCTGCCGGCGCGCGCTCGCGCATCCTCCCCGGCGGTCATCACAGCGCCCGTAGCTCAGGGGATAGAGTATCGGCCTCCGAAGCCGAGGGTCACTGGTTCGATTCCAGTCGGGCGCGCCAATCTGCAATCGACGTGCGCGCACCCAAGCGCGGACAGCGCTCACTAGTCGCGTTCCCTTTGGAATAAAGATTGCCTGTTCGTCATCCTCTATGGCGAAGTCCCTTGCTTTGTATTACATTCGGTGTCCGATGCGCCACCGAGATGGCGCACGTCCCGGCGCTCACGAATTCGCGACAGAGGTCGCCTTCGGGCGCCTTGACACCGATATGATTGCCGTACTGCGGGGGAAAGGCCATATCTTCGGTCTCCGGTCGCCATGCACGGCGCGATAGGAGAGGTTCGAGTGGTCCGCCGCAAACCGGAATACATAGCACGCCGTGCGAAATCCACCACTACGGCATTCGCCGCTCGCCGGGCCTCCAGCACGCCTGACGCTCCAAACGCCCTCGCTCCCCGAATCCGGCGATCCGCCACAGGGTCGAGCCGCGTGCGCCTCGTGCGAACGGCCGGCAGCACGGCCATTGCGCTGGCGCTTGCGGGCGCCGCCGCGCCCGGCTGGGCAGCCTGCTCCACAAGCGACCTCAGTGGCTGCGGGGCGGCCGGTGGCGCCGGGGTGGCAGGCCGCAGCGGGGCCGGCGGCAACGGCAACGGTCAGGGCGGCGGGAGCAGTCACTTCGACGGGCTCACCACCGAAACCATTCAGGACCCCGGAAACTGGGCCAGCGCAGGCACGGGCGGCAACGGGGCGTCCGGCGATATCACGGGACCAACGGCTAACGGCCCGGCAACCATTAACTTGTCCAGCAGCATCGTCTTCCATAATTCCACGATCACGGGTGCTTCCGGCAACGCCGGGGCGAATGGCAACAACTTCGGCACGGGCGGCAACGGCGGAAATGCCGGAATGTATTACCTCGGCGGCAACGTCATCACCGACGGGTCGACGGTGATGACGGGCGGCGCGGGCGGACAAGGCGGGAACGCCGCCGCCGGTGCGGGCAACGCCGGCGGCGGCGGCGGCGGAGGCAGCGGGCTAATGTCGGCCTGGTTCGCGACGACGATCACCAACTCCGGTACGCTTCGCGGCGGCGACGGGGGGGCTGGCGGGTCCGGCGGCTTCGGCGGCGGTGGCGGCGCAGGCGGCGACGGACTGCTCGTGCTGGGCGGCAGCGCCACCATCACGAACATCGGCACGATTATCGGCGGCGCAGGCGGGGCGGCCGGCACCGGCACCAACGGGCCTGCCTCGAATGGCGTCGCCGGCGCCGGCGGCATCGGCGTCGAACTTGCCGGAACCGACAACGCGCTGGACAACTACGGAACGATCTCGGGCGGCACGGGCAACGGCGGCGGCGTAGGCATCGTCACGTACGGCATGGACACGATCACAAACGCTGGTCTCATCATGGGCGCGGTGACGAGCACCGGCCCAAGAGCGGCGGCCATCGAGTTCGGCGGCACGAACAACAAGCTCAATCTGCTGACGAATTCCGTCATCATCGGCGACCTGCTATTCGATGCCGGAGCGACGGCCACCATTGCGGCGCTCAATCCCTCGCTGGTGCTGAACAATGCCATAGCGCTCACGGACACAGCGTCGAGCGCGACCTTCTCGACAGCGGGCAACGGCCTGACGATAACCGGTACGGTTTCCGGGGCCGGTTCGGTCAATGTCACCGGCGCCAACACGCTCACGATGGCGGCCATCAATACGTATACGGGTTCGACAACCATCGCCGGCGGCACCCTCGCCCTCGTGGACAACGGCAGCATTGCCGATTCCTCGGGAGTTGTCGTCAACTCGGTGTTCGACATCTCCGCGCTCACGTCGGGCACATCGATTCAGGCGCTCTCCGGCTCGGGCACCGTCAGGCTCGGCGCGCGCACGCTCACACTGACCAACGCAGCCGGTACGTTCGACGGCATCATCGGCAGTTCCGGCGCAGGCGGACTGCGTCTTGCCTCCGGCACCGAGACGCTGACCGGCGCGAACACCTACACCGGCGCGACCACGATCGACAGCGGCGCCATGCTCAGACTGAGCGGCAACGGGAGCATCGCCGCATCGAGCGGCGTGGCCAATAACGGTACGCTCGACATCTCGACCACGAATAACGGCGCATCGCTCACGAGCCTGAGCGGCAGCGGGGCCGTCTCGCTCGGCGCGCGCACGCTGACCCTCACGAATGCGTCGGGCACTTTTGCCGGCACCATTACCGGCACTGGCGGGCTCACTCTCAACGGCGGCACGCAGACATTGTCCGCAGCGAACACCTACACGGGCGCGACGACGATCAATGGCGGCACGCTCGCGCTCGTCGGTTCAGGCCGGCTCTCGGCAGCCTCGGCGGTCCTGCTTGCGGGCAACGGCGCGACGCTAGACGTTTCCGGCGCGGGCGCGCAAACCTATTCCTCCCTGTTCGGCGCGGCCGGCACGCGGCTGCTGCTGGGCACGAACACGCTGAGCGTCGATGCGGCGACCGATAACACCTATGCTGGGGAACTCGCGGGCAGCGGCGCCTTCGTGAAACAGGGCGCCGGCATGCTGGTGCTCAACGGCGCGAGTACGGCATTCTCCGGCACGACCACCGTGAGCGGCGGCACGCTGGAAGTGGGCGATGCCAGCCACGACAGCGCGGTCCTTGGCGGCAACGTCGACGTTGCGGCGCAAGGCACGCTGCGCGGACACGGCACCGTTTCCGGCAACGTGGCCAACAGCGGTATCGTGGCGCCCGGCGGGTCGATCGGTACATTACGTGTCGGCGGCAACTACACACAGGCATCGAACGCGACGCTCGCCATCGAGGTGAGTCCCACGGCGGCCTCGCTGCTGGCCGTCTCGGGCAGTGCAACGCTGAATGGCGTGCTCGCGATTACATACGACCCCGGCACGTATACGGCCAAACGCTATACCGTGGTGAGCGCCACGAACGGCGTGAGCGGGCGTTTCGCTTCGGTGACCGGCACGCTCGCCTCGGGCGCGAACCTCGGCAACCTGCAATCATCCGTCGCCTACGGCGCGAACGACGTCACCCTTGCGCTGACCGACCCGGCCTCGGGCAATCCGGCCCCGGAAAATCCGGCCTCCTCGGTGCCCGTCGTCATCGCGCCGAAGGCCACCAGCATCTACACGGCGCTCGGCACTGCGGCACTGCTCAATGCGCAGTCGGCCACCGCGGCCGTGCTCGAGCGCGCGACCCGCCGTACGGCCGAAACGGGAATTTCCTCGGGCGACACCTCGCCCTCGCCGGGCACGCCGGGTCTCTCGTCGGTCTGGGCGACGGCCACAGGTCTGCATGGTCACGTGTCGGGCTCGGGCGCGCAGCCCGGCTTCCAGGAAAACCAGTACGGCTTTCTCGCCGGCGCGGAAAAGCGCGTGGAGCGCAATACTTTCGGGCTGGCGGGCGGCTATTCCCACGCCGATCTCTCGGAAGAGAGCACCGCCAGCTCGGGCACGCGCGATACGCTGCGTCTGGCGGGTTACGCGAGTCGCGAGACGGGGCCGGTCGACGTAGCGGCCACGCTCGGCTACGGCTTGCATTTCCTGTCGCAAAAGCGTCCGTTCGCTAACGTGGGCACGGCGAAGGGCGACCATATCGGTCAGGAATTCACCGCGGCCGCGCAGGCGAGCGCACCGCTGGCGTTCGCCGGACTGGCCGTGACACCACGCGTCGGCCTGCGCTACGCCTACTTCCATGCAAACGCCTTCGACGAAAGCGGCGCCGGCGGTCAGAATCTGCGCGTGGGCGCCGACAACACCCGAAGCCTGCAACCGTTCGTCGGCGTGACGTTCGACAAGGCGTTCGGTGACAAGGATCGCCCGATGAACGTGCAGTTCCGCGTGGCGTACGCGCACGAACTGCTCGACGCCGGACGTGCCATCACGGTGGCTTCGCAGGACGGCACGCTTTTCGTCGCCGCCGGCACCGATCTGCCTCGCGGCTACCTCACGCTCGGCGCGAGCTTGAGCGTGGCGCTTACCCGCCGTCTGGACGTCTCGCTCGCTTACGACACGCTCATCAATACGACGCGCGCGTCGTCGCAGGCTGGCAGTCTGAAGGTCAATTACCGGTTCTGAGCGGGGGCAGGGGCGGCTCCCCATAATCACCGATATGGTGATGCAGCCGATGCCTATACCATTTTTCGGGATTTTCCTGGATGCGCGCCGATACGATTCGGGCTTGGTAAGATTCCCATCGACGACCTGCGCCGGTTCGCAGATCGGCCTCCGAGCCCAACCGGGCTTGCGGCGTCGGCCCGGGTGCCGCCGTCGCGAATGGTTTGCCATCGCCGGGAGTCACGGCAAGCGAACAGGTCCGCTTGTCACGCGTCCGGGCGAGTATCGATGTGAGTGCCCTTTAGAGGACCGAACGTGTCAAGCCGCCCGCTCTCCCGACACAGTCAGCGCCGCGCTCGCGATGCCGCCCTCGCCTTCGGCGCGGGCCAAGCGAACTGGGACGACGTCATTTGCGCGACGCGCGACTTCTTCGGCGCGGATGCCGCCTCTTTCGTCTCGACAGACAAGAATACCCGCACACTGCGAGCCTTCGAGCAGCGCGGCCACGACGACAAGGCCGGCCTGGAATATATCGAGCACTATCACCAGTTCGACGACTCGCGACGCCGGCATTGGGCGACGCATGCGGGATCCTGGTTCGAGTCGTCCGTCCGCGACCGCCACGAGACCCCGAACGACCGCTTGTTCTGGTGCGATTTCATGGCCCCGAATCACATCGGTCAGATTACCGGGATCATACTGGCCAACGACGACGAACTCGCCGCCCTCAGCGTCCAGCGCATCACGGCCACCACGCCGAACTTCGCCCATGCCGCAGCCATAGCCGACTTCGGCCGTCTCATGAGGAGAGCCTTCATCGCCCGGCGCGCCTGCACGCGAGAACGCATGGACGTGCTTGGACACGTGCTCGATCCGTCTCGCGAAGGTTATCTGGTCGCAGCCGACGACGCGCGCGTGGTGCTCGCCGCGCCCGGCACGGAAGCACTGCTTGGCGGCGATCGCCAACTCGTCATAGATCGCGGGCAGCTCCGGCACCGCGCTCCCGCCTGGCAGGCGCGGCTGCTGGCGAAGCTTCGCGAGACGGCCGTTACCGGGGAACCGTGCAATATGGTCCTTCCCGACGGATGGGGCCGCGCGTGGCGGCTCGCATTGCGCCGCACCGGCGCCGGACTGAGCCTGGGCCTCGGGATGAGTATTGGCGTGCGCATTGAACGCCGGGATATCTTCAATCTGCCCGACGTCGCCGCATTTGCCGAACTGTTTCGCCTCAGCGCAGCGGAGGCGCGCCTTTGCCACTATCTCGTCGCAGGTCTGACCATCGACGACTGCGCCGAAGTCGTGGGAGTCAGCGCTCACACTCTGCGCAAGCAGCTCGGCTCGGCGCTGCGCAAGACCGGCTGCACCCGTCAGGCCGAGCTGATACGCCTGCTGTCGGGCTTGTAGCCCGTCAACCCGCCGTCAATGGCAGATTCGAAGTATTGATCGCCCGTTTCTCCAAGAGAAACACTTGCTTTCGTGAACGACGAAAGAGACAGCGAGACCATGACCCCGAGATTGAGCCACCCACGCGTCGCAGCCGCGGCTGCCGTTGCCGGCATCGCCCTGTGCGCGAGCGGCGCGGCCGACGCCGACATGCGGATGTGGAAGCGCGGCGCCAGCGCCTTTAACGCCGTGATCTTCCTTCAGAACACCGGCAGCCAGGTGCAGCACTGCGACGTGTCGTGGGGCAACGCGAGCGGCGGCTTCGGTAACAGCCGGAATGTCTTCGTGAAACCCGGCGAAACCGTACAGATCGAGACTCAGGTCGTCGCCGTCAACGAACACTACCAATGCTGGCCCTACACCGATCCCTTTGCCAAGCGGCAGGACGACGAGCGACGCCGCCAGGAAATCGAAGCTCAGAGACGGCAGAAGGAGGAGGAAGCAAAGCGCCGGCAGGCTGCGATCTGGCAGAAACAACCTAACGCCAACCCTCCCGCGCAGGGCACTTCGCAGCCGGTGAACACAGTGCCGATGAGCGCTCCGCAAACGATGCCGGCACCCGGTTATGACGCCACGCCGGTCTACCCGTCGGCGCCGATCGTCACTGCGCCGACGGCGTCCGGCAACGCCTCCACGCTGGGTGCCGCCATCGCCGTGCTCGGCACGGTCGGACAAGCATTGGAATCGATGAGCCAGACTGCCGACGCCGAAGCAATGCAGCGTTCGCGCGATGCAGCGTTGAGCTCACAGATCGAGGAGCAGGCAAGACGCTCGGCCGCCGGTGCAGCACAGACCGATCCCTGGAAGGTGTCGCAATGACTCGCCGAATCACCTTGACGCACACCGTCGCGGCCAGCCTCGCGACCCTTGTGTTCGGCGGCTGCGCGTCGCCATACTCGGTCGAGCAAGATGCCGAAAAATGGGTCAAATCCGACGTCATCCCTTTGGAGAGCCAGCAGCCCGAGCGCGCCCTCTCGCTACTGCAACAGCGGTTCGACGAAACCTGCATTCCGGCGGACCGGTTGGGCAAGGGTTCGTTTTACGCCGCGCTGCGCGGAACGAGCCGCGAGCAGAACTATTCGGCCTGTAAGGTCTATAACGAGGAACTCGCCTGGCTGCTTTACAGCACCGGGCAATATCAGAAGGCCATCTCGCACCTCAATCAGGTGTGGTGGAGCCGGGAGACTGCGCGAACTTACGACGAAACCGACTGCACCAAACTTGGCGATCTCGGGGTGTTCCTCGCTCCCCGCATAACGAAGCCGTTCTCAAAAGTCTATTTCGACACACTGGACCGGGTCCGTAGCGAGAACGCCGGGAAATACCTGCACAAGGCCTACCTTTGCGAACTCAAGATGTTTACCACTCCGGAGAATGCGACCATTCGCGATGCCTTCGCCACGTCCGCGCGCAAGTACTTCGGCGAACAGGGCGAGCGCGACGTGCGCACGTACGTGGACGTGATTCACGTAAAGATGGCGTCAGCCTCTTACGATTTTGTCGTGGGCAACGGCGCTCTGGCGGCCGGCTACCGGGAAAGCGCCGGACGCTATGCCAAGGCCGCCGAACTCTATCGCAATGCGCTCGCCGCCACCCAGCGGCTAGGACTCGATCGTCCGCTGAACGGCCAACCGTCTCCATACGTCGCCCACTTGCGCACACTGATCGCCGGGGCCGACAAGATGGTCAAACTCGATGCATCGCTGGCCGTGCAATACAGCGAGTGAGTGCAAACGGCGACGCCCGGCGTCAGAACACGACAAGCCGGTCCACCAGTTTGGCCATGCGCGAGTTCGACGCCGACCACGATTCGACCGTGGAAGTCCGCCCGTCGAAATACACGGTATTGATGACCGAGCCGTTCTGGCTGAGCGTGAGGGTTGCATAGGCCAGATACTCGCTTGGCGCGCTTCCCCAAAGCGAATTGCGCCACGCCCGGCGCACGGTGTAGTTCAACACGACGCAGCCCGTCGGCGAGGTACCCGGGCTGTAGATCGTGCTCACGATGCCGTACGCGCGCAGCCGTCCCTGAATCGCGGGCAGCAAATCGGAAATGCCGTCGGCGGAGAGTTCGATGCACATGCCGCGCGAGAGCAGTTCGGGAGCCGCCGGCTCCGTGGGCGGCGCAATCGACGGCAACTGGTCCGAGAGCACCACGCCCGTCGATACCATCGAGGCGGCCACCTGCGCTGCGATCACCGGGGCCGGCGTCGCGAACAGGCAGCCGCCCAGCGTCACGCTGGCCATGGCCGCCAGCGCCAGCACCATCGCCAGGCGCGTCATCAGAAGGGCGATACTTCGAGCAGAATCGATTGCAACCAGCCGCCGTTGCTGCCGCTGGCGACCTGTCCGTCCTCCACGCGCGATACCTTGGCCTGTCCGACCTTGTTCGACGCCACCACGTTGGCCGCAGAGATGTCGAATTTGTTGACCACCCCGGTGAAGCGGAACGTCTCCATGTTGCGCCCCTGCATGACCTGTTTCTCTCCACCCACCACATAGGCGCCATTGGGCAGAACCTCCACGATCGCCACGGAAATGGTGCCGGTCAGCGCCGAACTCGACGTATTGCTGCCATTGCCCTTGAAGCTGCTGGCCTGCTGGCCGATGTTGAACCACCGCTCCAGCACCGAGTCGGCGCCGTCCGCCCTGGCGCTCTTGGCCGTGGCGCTGGCGCTGCGGGTGGTATCGCTCTGCGATTTGCTGGTGCCGGTCGAATTCTCGGCGACCGCAATCGTCAACAGGTCGCCGACCCGGTGGGCGACCGGCGTCTCGAACCAGTTCGTCGCCGTGGTCGGCTGATAGATGGAGCCCGCCGTCTGAACGTTGGCGACGCGCGGCATTGGCATCACGGCCATTGGCGTCGTCGTGACTTGCGGGCTGGCACACCCACTCAGCGCGAGAGCGCCGAGCGTGAGGTTCGCGACCATGGCCGCCCACGCGGGCAAGCGGATCAGGATGCGTGTCGCCACGCGCGCTGGCATCGACAGTTTCGACATGGTGAGGCGCCCCCGCGCCGTGCCCGGATGCCGTATCCGGATGTCTTTCGTGAGTGAGGTGAACGACGGTCCGCCGGCACGGCTACCGGCTTCGTGACGGATAGTAAGAAGAGGCCGTGCAGCCACTGCGCACAAATAGAGGAAAATTTGTGGAGGCACGCCGCACCGCGCGCCGAAGCTGAGAGAATGGCGCGCCGGGCTCGGCGGCGCTTTCGCCCGCCCGCCCGGGCCGCCCCGGTTTTTCCTGTCGCTACGGCATGCCCGGCGACCGGTTTCGCAATTCACACCGTCGGAATCGCTCAACGCATGAACTCAGGCATCACTCGCAAGCTATTCCTCGCGATCTTCGCGACGGGTCTGGTCACGATGGCGGCCACGACAGTCGTCGTGCGAGCGGCCATGGCCGGGCATGGCTGGCTTCGGGGCGACAACCTGATGTACCTGACGATCCTCGGCATAGCCCTGCTCGGCGCCATCGCACTACGCGTGGCGCAGCGCTTGCTCGTGCCCGTGACTCCACTGCTCGAAGCCACGCATCGCATGGCAATGGGCGACTACAGCGTGCGCGTTCCGACCGCTGGCGCCGACGAACTCGCGCGGCTGGCCGTCGATCTGAATCGGCTGGCCGACACGCTCGCCCAGAACGACCGGCTGCGCCGCAATCTGCTCGCCGACATCTCCCACGAATTGCGCACGCCACTCTCGATCCTGCGCGGCGAAATCGAGGCCATGGAAGACGGAGTGCGCCCGCTCACGCAAGACGCCCTCGCCTCGCTGCGCGTCGAGATTTCGCAGCTCTCGAAACTGATCGACGATCTGTACGAGTTATCGCTCTCGGACGTGGGGGCGCTGACCTACGAATTCGCGCCGCTCGACATGACCGAGCATGTTGCAACGTCGGTGGCTGCCTTCCGCGACTGGTTCGAAGCGAAGGGAATTTCCCTGAACGTGCATCTGCCCGAGGGCACGCTCATGATCGACGGCGACCTGCACCGCCTCACCCAGTTGATCGGCAATCTGTTCGAGAACTCGTTGCGCTATACCGACGGCGGGGGCGCGGTGCGCGTCTACCTGTCGGCGACCGGCGCGCAACTGCGGCTGGAGATCGAAGACTCCGCCCCCGGCGTGCCGGACGACGCGCTGCCCCGCCTGTTCGAGCGGCTCTTTCGCGTGGAAGTGTCGCGCAGCCGCCGCAGCGGCGGCGCCGGCCTGGGGCTGGCGCTGTGCAAACACATCGTCGAAGCGCACGGCGGCCAGATCGTCGCCCGGCATTCGCCGCTGGGCGGGCTGGCGCTCTCGATCACGCTGCCGCGCCGGAACGCCGCCGCCGTCGCCACGACTTCATCGGCCTGCGCACTAAGCGCGGCTTCGGCCTGTTTCGGTACCCAGGCCCTCACGACCCTGAGTTGAGCCTGCCTGCTATGCACACGCACTCCTCGCTACCTTCGCAAAGCACTTTGTCCCCGCGCACGCTCGCGCCCTCCCCCGCTGACAACGCCGCGCCATCCGGACAGATGACGCTCGCCGACAGCGCCCCGATTCTGATTGTCGAAGACGAACCGAAGCTCGCGGCGTTGCTCGCCGAATATCTGCGCGTCGCCGGCATGCCCTGCCGAATCCTCACGGACGGGCGCGACGTGCTGCCCGCCGTGCGCATGACCGAGCCGCGCCTGGTGCTGCTCGACCTGATGCTGCCCGGCATGGACGGACTCGAAGTGTGCCGCGCGGTACGCGAGATCTCCGAAGTCCCCATCGTGATGCTAACGGCGCGCGCGGCCGAGACCGACCGCCTGCTGGGCCTCGAACTGGGCGCCGACGATTACATTTGCAAACCGTTCAGCCCGCGGGAAGTCGTCGCACGCGTGAAGGCGATCCTGCGTCGCGTGCGCGGCAATGTCCCGCCGGCCGGTACCGTCACCGGTGCTGCCTGCGCGGCGCAAACGCCCGCGCTGGTGATCGACGCGGTGCGTCACCACGCCAGACTCGACGGCCATGAACTGCCGCTCACGCCGGTCGAGCTGCGTCTGCTTGCCACGCTGGCCAGCCATCCCGACAAGACGTTCCCGCGCGCGCATCTGCTCGACCGGATGTACGACGATCACCGGGTCGTCGCGGACCGCACCGTCGATAGCCACATCAAGAACCTGCGTCGCAAGCTGCAGGCGATCCGGCCCGACGAGGAAATCGTGCGCTCGATCTACGGCGTGGGTTATCGGCTGGAGTTGCGCACCGAGCGGCCGGGCGCCCTGGCGACGCGGCATGGCGTCGCGGCTATCGACAACCCGGCGGCGGCGATGCCAGAATAGGCGCACCCGCGCCACGGCGGGATTCATTGAGGAGAATGTCGATGCCACGCCGCACCGCCACGCTGTCCCCGATGTTCCTGAGTTTCCCGGCCGCCCGGCGGTCAACGCCTGACGGCGCTGCCGCAAGCGCCGCGTCCCCATTGCTTGGCAGTGCAGAGCTTGATGGCGGCCGGCCGCCGCGGCCGCCCTTTGAACGGCGATGGAAAGCCCTCGCGGCAACGGCGTTGCTCGGCGCCAGCGGCTTAGCCTTCGCACAGACGCCGGTGTGTTTCGACGGCGTGGGCCGAGCGCTGCCCCCCGAGCAATGCTCGCAGGCGGCACGCGATCAGGCCGCGACACAGTCCGCCACCGCCGCCGCTGCCGAACCGACGCGCCGGGAACACTGCCGCGCGCTTGCCGACAAGATCGCCAACACGCCCGACAAGCCGGTATACACACGCGACCAGCGTGTGGACTCGCCCGCAGGCAACCGCGTCGACATTCCTACACGCACGAACCCGCGCAAAGCGCTCAAAGAGCAATACATGCGCGAGTGTACGTAGGCGCGCGCCTACAAGTTAGCGAAAATTAACAGCAAGTTAGCAGAATTTATCGCGCGATTTTCTTGACAATACCGGCAGAGACCGCATAATCGACTTCACGCCGACGCATTGCCATCCGCGCCCGGAAGGGCACGTCATCACGAAGCGGATGGCACGCTACGTTCGCTGGCCGGTCAGCCGCATCAGCCCATCGATGACGGCCGAGCGCTTCAACAGGTTCCACCGGCGTCCGTCGGATGCCAAAACGACCGTCCTCATCATCCGCTTCATTGCCGTTGGGCTTCGCTTCGTCAGGAGCGTCGTCACCGGTCTGACGTTTTATCCACATCCACGCCGTTACGCTCTGCGCACGGCACACGCTTTCTGGAGGGAGAAAATGCAAAAACGCGAATTCCTGATGAAAACTTCCGTCGCTGTCGCCGCCGCCGCATTTGCGCTGGCCGGTTGCTCGACCACCACGCCGTCGCAGGCGGACAAGAGCGATAGTTCCGCCAGCGCCAATACCAGCAAACGCCGCGAAATCGATGCGGCCGTGAACGGCGCACTCGACAAGATGTACGCGTCCGTGAAGGGCTCGCGCGAGTTGGTGAACAAGGCACGCGGCGTGCTCGTGTTCCCGTCCGTGCTGCAAGCCGGGTTCGTCGTGGGTGGCGAATACGGCGAAGGCGCCCTGCGCGTGGGCGGCGCCACTCAAGGCTACTACAACACCGTGACGGCATCGTTCGGCTTGCAGATCGGTGCGCAGTCCAAGGCCGTGATCTTCCTGTTCATGACGCAGGACGCCCTCGACAAATTCCGGCGCACGGATGGCTGGACCGCCGGTGCCGATGCATCGGTGGCCGTGGTCAAGATCGGCGCGAACGGCGCCGTCGACCTGAACACGGCGACCTCGCCGGTGGAAGTGATCGTGATGACCAACGCCGGTCTCATGGCCAACCTGAACATCGAAGGCACGAAGGTCACGAAGCTCAAGATCTGACGACCCGACGCCGGACGACATCTCCAAAGGACGAGCGGCGCCACCCTCCGAAGGTGGCGCCGCTCCGCTTTTTGCAGCGCAAAGACGAACCGTCGCGCTTACTCGTTCGAGAACGCCGCCGGACGCCACTTCAGCAAACGCTTCTCCAGCGACGTGAGCAGCCAGTCCGCCCCGAGTGCGACGACTGCCAGCACGATCATGGCGGCGAACACGCCGCTGGCGTTGAATGCGCCCTGTGCCGTCGAGATCAGCAGCCCGATGCCCTGCTTCGAGCCGAGGAATTCGCCGACGACGGCCCCCACGAGCGCGAAACCGAAGCTCACGTGCAAGCTGGCGAGAATCCACGAAAGCGCCGACGGAATCACCACCGACATCGTCACCTGACGGCGCGACGCGCCCAGAATCTGCGCGTTCGCGATCATGTAACGGTCCGCTTCGCGCACGCCCTGGAAGGCATTGGCGAACACCACGAAGAACACCATCACCACGGCCAGCGCCACCTTCGACGCCATGCCGAGACCGAACGCGATGACGAAGATCGAGCCGAGCACCACGCGCGGAATCGAGTTGGCGATCTGGATGTAGAGACTGAAAACGTCGGAGAGCAATTTGTTGCGCCCGAGCACGATGCCGCAGATCACGCCGGCCACGCCGCCGATCAGAAAGCCCAGCACGGTTTCTTCGAGCGTGACGAGCACTTGCGTCCAGAGCGGCCCCTGCGACGTTCCTTCGACACACCAGTCGTAGATCTGCTGCACGATCAGCGTCGGCTGCGAGAAGAAGAAGGGGTCGATCCAGCCGATGCGGGCGGCCAGCTCCCAGCCGCCGAGCCCGACCACCAGAATCGCCACGCGCAGGAATACCACCAGCGCGCGACGCTGTTTGATACGGCGTTGCGCGACTGCTTCTTCGCGCGCGAGATCGGCGTCGCCGATACCCGCCGTTGCTGCCATCACGGCTTGTTCGCTCATGTTCATGACTCCTTGTTCGTCCTTGCTCACCCGATCTTCACTTCTTCACGCAAATCCGCCCAGATCTCCCGGGAGATGTCGATGAAGCGCTGTTCGTAGCGAATCTCCGACATCACGCGCGGACGCGGCAGATCGATCGTGTACGTGTTCTTCAACGTGGCCGGACGCGCCGTGAGCACGAACACCCGGTCGGCCAGCGCAATCGCCTCTTCCAGATCGTGCGTGACGAACACCACCGAGCCCGACGTCGACGACCACAGTTGCAGCAATTCGTCCTGCATCAGCGTGCGCGTTTGCATGTCGAGCGCGGAGAATGGCTCGTCCATCAGCAGAATTTCGGGGTTGTTGATGAACGTCTGCGCCAGCGCGACACGTTTGCGCATGCCTCCGGAGAGCTGGTGCGGATAGTGGCTGCCGAACTTGTCGAGTCCCACGCGGCGAATCCATTCGTCCGCCAGCGCATAGGCGGCGTCTTTCGACTGACCACGGAACAGCGGTCCGGCGGCAACGTTCTCGCGCACACTGCGCCACGGGAAGACCGCGTCGTTCTGAAACACGAAACCGATGCGCGGGTCGATGCCGTTCACCGGCTGGCCCATCACACGAACGCTGCCGGCCGTCGGACGCAGCAGGCCGGTAATCATGGACAGCGTGGTCGACTTGCCGCAGCCGGTCGGCCCGACGATGGCGACGAACTCGCCGCGTGCCACCGACATGCTGAAGTTGCGCAGCGCGACGGTGGCCTTGCCGTCGGGCGAGATGAAGCGGCACGACACATTGTCGAACTCGATGGCGGGCGTATCGCGGGACACGGCGCTCGCTGCGCGTGCCGGTGCCGTGGGGGTAGTGGTCTGGGTCATGCCCGGCTCCTGGGTGCCGTCGGAACGGTCGTTGCGGTTTCCTGGGGCCGAGCGGCCCCGCACTCCGGACTTGCGTCGGGGCGGGCGGCTCGGCAGTGCATCGGTAAATCCGGAAAGGGCGGCGCGTCGTGAGGACCGCGCGCCGGTACTACAGCGTCGATAAGTGTCGCGGGTTGTCGTGCGGCCGGTTCCGCTTACTTCGCCTGATCGACGAATTCGTTGGTGTACGTTTTCGACAGATCGATGTGCTTGCCCTTGACGTTCGGGTTGAAGGCGGCGAGCACCTTGAGCACGGTATCGGGACCGTCCTTCGGCATGCGGCCGTCCGGCGAGTACATCGGCAGCGAGTTATGCAACGCCTGCACGTACAGCGCCTTGTTGCTGCCGTAGTAATCCTTGGGCATCTTCTCGGTGATTTCGGCCGCCGAATGCGTGTTGATGTACTTGAGCGTCTTCACGAACGCGCGCGCCAGCTTGGCGGCTTCCGGCTTGTGCTTGTCGAGCCAGGCGCGTTGCACGTACAGACTCGATGCGGGGTAAGCGCCGCCGAGTGCGGCGACCGTGCCCTCCATCGTGCGCATGTCGACGAGCACCGCGGCGTCGCCCGTCTTGATCAATTGCGAGGCGGTCGGCTCCGTGGTCATGCCGGCGTCGATACGGTTCTGCTTGATGGCGGCGATGAACGTGTTGTCCGCACCGACCGGCAACACCGAGTAGTCCGACGACTTCAGGCCGTGTTTTGCCGCCAGATACTGCGTGAGAAAGTTGGTCGACGAGCCCAGACCGGTCACGCCGAGGGTCTTGCCCTTCACGTCGGCCATGCTCTTGATCGTGTTGCGGCTCTTGGCATTGACCAGTTCCACTTCGCCCGGCACCTGACCGAAAACGACGATCGACTGGACTTCCTTGCCCTTGCTCTGCAAGTCGATGGCGTGGTCGTAGAAGCCCACCACTGCCTGAACCGCACCGGCGAGCAGTTCGTTTTCGGCGTCGACACCGGCGGGCTGCGACAGCAGTTCGACGTTCAGGCCTTCTTCCTTGAAGTAGCCGAGCTGCTCGGCAAGCTTGGCCGGCAGGTAGACCATTTTCGTAATGCCGCCCACCATGATCGTGATCTTGCCGCTGTCGGCGGCGAAACCGGGGGCTGCGGTCAGCGCCAGCGACGCGCCGAGAACGGCGGCCAGCAGGGGTTTCACGAAGGCTTTCGGCGCACGCACGCCAAGGCTTGCTCGCATTGTGGTGTCTCCATCGTTTTTAGGGATAATGGCCCGAGCCACGCAGTGCGGCGCCGGCCGGCCCGGCGTGACCCTTTCGATATGTCACGCGGCCAGGGCAGCGGTCCTCCGATATATTTGCGCTGCCATGCCGGAAATTGTAGAAAGGCGAAGCTTTCATCAAGCTTTCGCGACATGCAGGTTTTCCTTCGTCGCTCATGGGTGTTTACCCGCTGTTGGCTCGCCGTCGTTCCGCGGGCACACTCGCGTCGCATTCCGCCTTCCCGCCATGAAACTGCTGCTCATCGAAGACAACGAGACTCTCGCCCACTGGCTCGCCCGCATGCTGCGCGACGACAACTTCACCGTCGACTCCGCGCGCGACGGCGACGCCGCCGACCGTCTGCTGCAAACGGAAACGTACGACGTGGTGCTGCTCGATCTCATGCTGCCCAAGCTCGGCGGCAAGCACGTGCTGCGACGGCTGCGCGAGCGGCGCAACAATGTGCCCGTCATCATTTTGACGGCCAGCGGTTCGGTCGACGAGAAGGTCGATTGCCTGGGGGCCGGGGCCGACGACTACCTCGTGAAGCCTTTCGAAGTGCGCGAACTGATCGCGCGCGTAAAGGCGCTCGCGCGTCGCCACGCCCCGGAGCAAAGCGCCGATCTTGTGTGCGCCGACCTGAGCTATCACGCCGGCACGCGCCAGTTCACGATTCGGGGCGTGCCGCTCGCGCTGCCTTCGCGCGAGCACGCCGTGCTGGAAATTCTCATTCGCAAGCAGGGCAGGACCGTTGCCAAGAGCGCGCTGGTCGACGGCGTGTTCGGCCTCAACGACGAACCCAGTGCCGACGCCATCGAGATCTACATTCACCGGCTTCGCAAGAAGCTCGAAACCAGCCGGGCCGCCATCATGACGCTGCGCGGGCTGGGTTATCTGCTGCGCGAGAAAGATGCTTAGTCTGCGCGTGCGGCTGCTGATGTGGCTGATGCTGCCGCTTTCGCTGTACATCGGCGCGAGCGGCTGGCTGGCATATCGCAGCGCATACGATACCGCCGAACTCGTTCAGGACCGAGCGCTGCTCACGTCCGCCCAGGTCATCGCCGGCGAACTGACCTGGGTGGACGGCACGCTGCGCGCGAGTGTGCCGCCCTCGGCACTGGAACTGTTCGCGTCGCCGGCACGTGACCGGGTGTTCTATCAGGTCATCACCGAAGACGGCCGGCTGCTGGCCGGGCCGCCCAACTTTCCGCATCCCCCCCTGTTTCCTCAGACGGTGCCCACTTATTCGAACGTCACAGTGGACGGCGAGCCGCTGCGCGCCATCAGCTTCGTGCGTACGATGTACGACTCCGGACAGCCGCATCGCGTGGCGGTCGTGGTGGCCGAGACGATGCACGCGCGCGACGACATGCTGGCGCAGTTGTGGGAGCCGTCCTTGCACCGGCAGATCGCCATGGCCGCCTTGGCGGCGGTGCTGGTGCTTATCGGGCTGACGGTCGAGTTGCATCCGCTCATCCGGCTCAAGGACGAAGTCGCCGGGCGCGCACCGCAGGAGCTTGTGCCCATTCGCGCGGGTCAGTTGCAAACGGAGTTGCGGCCCATCGTCGACGCCATCAACCTGTGTATCCAGCGGCTCTCGGCACAGGCCCAGCAGCAACGCCGCTTTGTGGCTGACGCGGCACATCAGTTGCGCACACCGCTCACGCTGCTCGATACGCAATTGCAGTTCGCGGCGCAACTCGACGACCGCGCCGCGCTGGCCGACGTGCTCGCCGCCATGCAGACCAGCAGCCGGGGGCTGGCGGATCTCACGAACAAATTGCTGCTGCTCTCGCAGGCCGAGGCGGCGGACACCCCGGCCTTCTCGCGTTCACGCGTGGATCTGGTGGCGCTCGCCGCCGGGGTGCTCGAAGAACTCGTGGCGCTGGCACAGCGTCGCAATATCGACCTTGGGCTGGAAACCGCCGAGGCGCACGTTTGGGTGACGGGCAATGGCGAACTGTTTCATGCGATGGTCATGAATCTTGTCGACAATGCGATCCGCTATATCCACGAGGGGGGGCGTGTGACGGTCGCCATCGACTGTCCGGACGGCACCGCCCGCCTGCGCGTGGTCGACGATGGCCCCGGCATTCAGGCCGAGGCGCGTCAGCGCGTGTTCGAACGCTTTTATCGCAACGCGCCGCCGGGGCAGCCCGGCACCGGCCTGGGACTGGCCATCGTCAAGGAAATCGTGGCATCGAGTCATGGGACCGTAACGCTCGCGCCGGGCGACGACGGCCGAGGTCTGGTCGTCACCGTGATGCTTCCATTAGATTTGGAGACCGAACGCAACGTCCCATAGAGAACGTCACGCAGGTCACTCCACCGATGAAGCGCGTTGTATACCCGCGTCCCCGTTTGAAAGAAAATAACAATCGTATGAAACAACGCCGTGAATACAGGCGTTACGACTGTTTTGGACCGAGAATGTCGTTTGAAACATACGCTCGACTGGATGCGCTAGGACAAACCCTGATATATTCGGGGTCTTCGCAGAAATCCCCTCAAGCAGGCGAAAACTTCTTGATCCAAATCAAATAGTTACGCATCGCTGTCAACCACGTGGGTGCCCGCCACGTGTAATTGTGACGAAATGTAAAGTTTGTTAAATTGAATGTGGGTCTCGCCGCGTGGGTTGCGGCACGGGACTTTTTCTCTCAGGGATTTGCCTCCATGCCGTTTCTCGTCGATCCTGCCGCACAGGCTGCGAGACGTCGCGTGTCGATTAACGACGCGTTGCACACGCGCGCCACAACGCCGCAGAGTTCGGACATGGATCAGCCCCCCGCCTGCGAGAGCGCGCCACCGGTCGAACCGGCCTCACGCGCGGCCCGCGCCGCCGTCCAGGCTTCGACCCGGCCGCTCGCACAGTCGGTCACCCGCAAGATCGACGCCGCTCGCGAAGCGGAGCGCACACGGCTCGCGCAGGAGATGCACGACGGACTCGGCGCACATCTCACTGCGTTGCAACTGGTCGTGGCCCGCCTGTCGACCCGAGCCCCCACCGACCTCGCCGAGTGGCAATCCTTCTGCTCCCAGATTCAAAGTGTGGCGAACGCGGCACAAGACGCGGCCGACGAACTCGTCGGCCGCAACCGCCCGCCTGCGCTTGACGCAGGCCTTACCGTCTGCCTGCGTGCCTGGCTGCGCGGCTTCGGTGAGCAAAGCGGCCTCAAATGCATCTGGCGCTGCGACGACGTCACGCACGAGCGCGTTGCCAAGCTCACGCCCGACGCGGTGCTGGCCTTGTACCGCATCGCACAGGAAGCCCTGACCAACGTCGCCCGCCACGCCCGCGCCACCCGCGTCGTGCTCGCGCTCGACGGCAGCCATCGTTCACTCAAACTCACGATTTCCGACGACGGTTGCGGGCTGGCCCGCGGCGCACGTCGCAAGCAGGGACATTTCGGATTGGTTGGCATGCGCGAGCGCTGCACGGCGCTCGGCGGCACGCTACGTATCGGCAGTGTTCAAGGATCGGGAACGCTCGTGAGTGCACGGCTTCCCTGGCATCAGATCCTGCCTGCCCCGACCGGCCAGCATGGCCCGGAATCGCTTGCTCTTCACGGATATGCATCATGACGCTTAGAGTGCTCATCGTCGACGACCACGCCATCGTGCGCCAGGGCGTCCGGCAATTGCTCTCCGATAGCGGGAGTATCGCCGTCATAGGCGAAGCCGACTGCGGCGCGGAAGCGCTGGAGATGACCGACGCGGCGCAGTGGGACATTGTCCTGCTCGATATTTCGCTGCCCGACACGAACGGTCTGGAAATTCTCAAGACCCTGCGACGCAAACATCCGCGTCTGCCGATCATGATCTTCAGCATGTACGGCGAAGGCCAGTTCGCACTGCGCGCTCTCAAGGCCGGTGCGGCCGGTTATCTGAGCAAGCGCTCGAACGCGCAGCAACTGGTCTCGGCCGTGCGGCAAGTCGCCGCGGGCCGCAAGTACGTGAGCCCGATGGTCGCCGAGACCCTCGCCGACTATCTCGGCCCGGACGCCGACCAGCCGCCGCACGAGCGTCTGTCGGATCGTGAATATCAGACACTGTGCATGATCGGCTCGGGCAAGCGCCTGACCGATATCGCCAACGCGCTGTCGCTCTCGGTGAAGACCGTGAGCGTGTACCGCACGCGCCTGCTGGAAAAAATGCGCCTGAACAACAACGCCGAGCTGACCTATTACGTCATGCAACACGGCCTGGTCAGCGCCGAGATGGGTCCGGTCTGCGCCTGAGCGCGTTCAGGCGCAGACCGGACTGCATAACGACCGGTCACCGGCACGGACACCGTCACCACATTTGCTGCAGGATTCCCTCGGGAATCACCAGAACTAAGCACTCACTTCGTGGCCCGCAATAGCGGGCCACGCGCATTCTCCACGCTAACCGACGCCGTTGAGAAGAATTTTCACGGCGCCGAAAAAATTTTTTCGATGCCCGGCAAGCGCCCCCGCCGCTTGAGAATTGCGGTCCGCCCCGTCTCAAACCGTCCCCACCCCGGCACCTCTCCGAGCCTTACAGGACAAGAATAGGCGGCACATTGCCCCTTTCCTTGCCGGATCAACCGTGGAGGAAATTTGTAGACTGGCTTCCTAGCGTTTTTCCGACATCGACCTGCCAAGTCGACGGAAGTGGCGAAAGCATTTTGCAAAGCCACCCTAAATTTTCCCAAAGCGCGTCCGATATCCCCTACAACGGCGGCTTTCGGCGATTGGCTCGTGAGCCAAAGTTACGGCGCTTAAGCCGGAGCCAATTTATTTGGGAAAGGAGTTGCTAAATGGCATCTGTCATCAATACCAATATCTTCTCGCTGGTTGCTCAACGTAACCTGAGCTCGTCGCAAGGCGCGCTGCAAACCTCGATCACCCGTCTGTCCTCGGGCCTGCGCATCAACAGCGCCGCCGACGACGCCGCCGGTCTGGCCATTACCGACCGCATGACCGCCCAGGTCAACGGTCTGACCCAGGCACAGCGCAACGCCAACGACGGTATCTCGCTGGTGCAGACCGCTGCGGGCGCCCTGTCGTCGATCACGGACAACCTGCAACGCATCCGCACGCTGGCCGTTCAGGCGACCAACGCCACGAACTCGGATTCGGACCGTGCCGCTCTGGACCAGGAAGTCCAACAGCGTCTGGCCGAAATCAACCGTACCGCCTCGCAAACCCAGTTCAACGGTCTGTCGGTGCTCAACGGCACGATGGGCGTGGCGAACTTCCAGGTTGGCGCCAACGCCGGCCAGACCATCTCGGTCAACCTGACGCAAAGCATGACCACGTCGAGCATCGGCGCCGTGGCACAGGCCAACTCGACGACCAACCCGCTGTCGTTCACGATCGCCGCCGGCGACCTGACGATTCAGGACGGTACGGGCACGGCTCAGGACGTTGCCGCCGGCACGTACAACAACGCCAACGACCTGGCTGCTGCCATCAACACGGCAGGCGCCAAGGCCGGCTTCACGGCGAACATCGCTTCGGTGAACTCGTCGGGCCAGCTGGTTATCGCCAACACCGACCCGGCTGCCGCACTGACCGTCGGCGGCGCGGCACAGACCACGCTGGGTCTGCCGGCCACCATCGCCGCGGGCGGCGCCGCCGTTACGTCGACCGGCGTGGCTTCGCAATTCCAGACCACGCTGTCGACCGGCGACCTGACCTTCACGGTCAACGGCGTCGCTCACGACATCACCGGCACGTTCAAGAGCTCGGCTGACCTGGCAACCGCCATCAACTCGGCGAACATCGGCATCAACGCGTTCATCGATTCGGCCGGCGCAATGCACATCAGCTCGGGCCAGTCGTTCGCGATCTCGTCGACCAACGCTGGTACGCCGACGACCCTGCAACAGCTCGGCCTGACCGCCGGTACGTACACGACGTCGGGCAGCCTGGCTACCGCCGACGTGAAGACGGTCAACAACGCCACGCTGATGCTCTCGCAGATCGACGCGGCCATCACGACGGTCGACTCGTTCAACGCAACGCTGGGTGCTACGCAAAACCGCTTCCAGTCGACGATCTCGAGCCTGTCGACCACGACGCAAAACCTGACGCAAGCGCGTTCGGGCGTGCAAGACACGGACTACGCAGCGGAAACGGCCAACCTGACCCGCTCGCAGATCCTGCAGCAAGCCGGTATCTCGATGCTGTCGCAAGCCAACCAGCTGCCGCAGCAAGTGCTCAAGCTCCTCCAGTAATACCGGAGCGGCACTGAAGTCAAACCGCGCGCTTCGGCGCGCGGTCCGCCGGCGGCGTCACTGCATCAAGCGGTGCCGCCGCCTTTAGCTTTACAGACCGGCCTGTCGCGGCACGCCGGCAAGCAAGCCCAAGTTCAACAAAGCGAGAGCAGAAAACATGGCAACTTCAACGTCTTCGAGCGGCAGCATTTCCTCTCCCGGCATCGGCTCCGGGCTGGACGTCAATGCGCTCGTCACGAGTTTAATGCAGCCTGCCAATAACAAGCTCACGCTGCTGAAGAACCAGGAATCCAGCTACCAGACCAAGCTCTCCGCGCTCGGCCAATTGCAGTCCTCGCTGTCCGCGTTCCAGGCGTCGCTGCTGACGCTGTCGAGCGCGTCGCAGTACCTCCAGATGTCGGCGAGCGTCGGCGACAACACGATTCTCACGGCATCGAGCAGCACCGGTGCGGCAGCCGGCGCGTACAGCGTCAACATCTCGCAACTGGCGCAGGCGCAAAGCCTGTCGACGAGCGGGGTGGCCAACCAGACGAGCGCCATCGGCTCGGGCACCCCGACCAAGCTGACTTTCTCGTTCGGTACGATCTCGGGCGGCACGCTCACCGACGGCACGTACTCGGGCGCGAGCTTCACCGCCAACGCCTCGCAGCAGCCGGTGACGATCACCATCGACAGCAGCAACAACTCGCTGCAGGGGATTCGCGACGCAATCAACGCGTCCGGCGCGCCGGTCAATGCCACGATCGTCAACGACGGCAGCAACACCCCCTATCGTCTCGTGCTCACGTCGAAGACGACGGGCGAGAACATGAGCATGAACATCAGCGCGGCCGCCGGCGGCGACGCGACGATTGCCAACATGCTCACCTACGACGCGACCGGCACGCAGAACCTCACGCAGACGGCCGCGGCACAGAACGCCAAGCTCACTGTCAACGGTCTGGCGATCACCAGCGCCACGAACAGCGTGCAGAACGCCGTGCAGGGCCTGTCGCTGTCGCTCGTGAAGACAGGCACCACCACGGTCACGCTGACCAACAATTCAAGCGCGGTGACCTCCGCCGTGCAGAGCTTTGTCACCGCGTACAACACGCTGCAAAGCACGATGAACACGCTCACCAAGTACGATCCGACAGGTCAGGCGACCGGCGCGCTCATTGGTGACTCGACTGTCAACCTGGTGCAAACGCAGTTGCAGCAGATTCTTAACGGCCGGCTGCCCGGCGTGCAGAGCACGGGCCTCACGTCGCTCGCGCAGATCGGCGTGAACTTCCAGAACGATGGCACGCTGTCGGTGGACACCAGCGCGCTGAACAAGGCGATGTCGAGCGGCAACGGCTTCCAGCAACTCGCTTCGCTGCTCGCCACCAACGGTATCAGCACGGACAGTCTGGTAACGTACAACAGCTCGTCGAGCAAGACGCAGCCGGGCAACTACGCCGTGAACATCACGCAGGTGGCCACGCAGGGCACCGCGACCGGCTCGGTAACGCTCGCCGCAAGCACCACGATCTCCTCGACGAACAACCAGCTCAATATCCTGCTCGACGGCAACAATGCGAGCGTGGTGATCCCGCCGGGCACCTACACGGCCGACCAGCTTGCTACGGCCATCCAGGCGGCGATCAACGGCAACAGCGTCTTCTCGGCTGCCGGCTCGGGCGTGAGCGTGGCGCAGAAGAACGGCGTTCTGACCATCACGTCGAATCGCTACGGCTCGGCGTCGCGCGTGCAGGTCACGGGCGGCTCGGCGCTGGATACCGTGTTCGGCACCAACACGCTCAAGACGGGGGTCGACGTGCAAGGGACGATCGGCGGCATGTCGGCCGTCGGCACCGGCCAGACACTCACCGGCGGCGCCGGCACCGCGGTCGACGGACTCAAGCTCACGATCGGCGGCACGAACACGGGCAGTCGGGGCACGGTGGCGTTCTCGCAGGGCTACGCGTCGCTGCTGAACAATCAGGTGACGGACTTCCTGAGCACCAAGGGCGCCATTTCATCGGCCACGAACAGCCTGAACACCACGATCAAGCAGATCCAGCAGCAGGAATCGGATTGGCAGGATCAGATGACGCAGATGCAGAACCGCTATCTGGCGCAATTCACGGCACTGGATGCAACGATGGCCAAGCTGCAAAACACCAGCGACTACCTCAAGCAGGTGCTGGGGGGTAGCTCGTCCTCGTCGTCGTCCTCGAAGTAAGCGGCGGAGACATTCATGTACGGACAGAACGCCGCCAATGCATATCGCAAGGTCGGGCTCGAGACCGGCGTCATCGCCGCAAGCCCGCATCAGCTCATCGTGATGCTGTTCGACGGCGCCAAGGCTGCGCTCACCAAGGCGCGTATTCACTTCGAAGCCGGCCACATCGGCGAACGCGGTCAGGCGATCTCGAAGGCAATCGAAATCATCGGGGGCCTGCGCGATGGCCTGAATATGGAAGTCGGTGGGGAACTGTCACGCAATCTGCGTGATCTCTACGACTACATGGGGCGACGTCTGCTCGAAGCGAATCTCGAGAACGACGTGGCCAAGGTACAAGAAGTCGACACCCTGCTCGACACCATTGCATCGGCCTGGCGAGCGATCGCTCCGGCTGCCGGCACGGGTGCCCCCGCCGCTCAGGCGGGCACCGGAGTGCGCTATGAATGAAGCGACGACTTTGCTGAACTGCTACGAAAGTATTGCCAACCTCACGGAGCGTATGCTCGGCGTGGCGCGCGACGGTGACTGGGATGCGCTCATCGACCTGGAGACGCAGTATCGGGCGCAGGTCGACTCGATCAAGCAGCTCGACGCCGATCTGCCGCTCTCGGACGACGAACGTTCGCGCAAGCACGCCATCATCCGCCGCATTCTGGCCGACGATGCCGCCATTCGCGATCTGGCGGTTCCCCATCTGGCGCATCTCGACGCCATGATCAACAGCACGCGCCGTCAACGTGCCCTGCACGAAGTCTACGGCCTGAACCTGGGCGCCTGACGCGCGCTGCGCGTCACGTCGCCCGCATCTCGGAGTAAGGCATGGCCGGTCTCGATTCGGTTCTGGCCGCGACACTCGCCCGGCGGCTCGACTCGTTGCTCGGGATGGGACAGGGCGTCTCCTCGACCACCGCGCCCAATGCCATTGCCGGCTCCCAGCCGGCCGGCGATGCGACCTCCGCGCTTGGCGACCTTGCCACCAAAGCTTCACCGACGGCCGTTGCGCCCGGCAACGCGACATCGCAATCCGCCGCCCGCGCCCCTACGCCGGTTCAGCAGGCGACGCTGTCCGCTGCCGCCCGGACCATCGACACGATCCTGCGTCTCGCCCCCGATTCGCCGGGGCCTGTGCAGGCGAGTGCGCCCGTGTGGCCCGCCGCGCCCGGCACCGGGGCGCCGGCGCTGGCGCCGTTGGTCGCGGCAGCGTTAAAGGAAGCGCTGTCGACGAGCGGACTCTTTTACGAATCGCATTTGTCGCAATGGGCCTCGGGCAGCCGTTCGTTCGAGCAGTTGCAGGCCGAGCCGCAGTTGCGCTGGCCGGCGTCTGCCAATCTGGCGGCACAGTTGCGCGCGGCCGGCGCCGACGCCACGCTGCCCGGCCCCGGCCCTCTGACACGTCTGCTCGGCCCCGCGGGCGGCGAAGCCGCGCTGGCAACGGGATGGCCGAACCTGAGTCCGTCGGCGCTGAGTTCGTCGACGCTGCCCACGGCCACGCCGAATCCATTGCCCGCGCAGCCCGGCTTGCCGGGGCAGGGAGAACAGGCGGCAAGCGCCGACGGCGGCCCGCGCGCGAGTGCAAATCCTCCGAATACCGCGAACGCGCTTGCGCATGCCGCCAGCGTGGCGCATACGACGAGCGGCGTGTTGCCGTCCGGGCATGACGGCGACGCGTCGCTGGCGGCCGACGGCACCCCCGCGTCCGCACAACAGCATGGGGCGGCCGGCGCGATCGCCGCCGTGGCGAACACCCCGGCGCAGAGCGTGACGTTGGTGCGTCAGCAGCTCGACATGCTCGTCAATCCGCAGTTTCAGTGGAACGGCATGGCGTGGCCCGGCGCGCCGATGGAGTGGCAGGTCGAGGAACGTCCCGGGCAGCCGTCGCCCGGCGAGGCGGCCGCACCGGCGACGTGGCACACCCATCTGCGTCTGACGCTACCCTCGCTGGGCACCATCGACGTCACGCTCGGCTTGTCGGGTCAACAGTTGCAGGCGCGATTGCTCGCGGATTCGGCGGCGTCCACCGACGTCCTGTCGAACGAAGGCGAAGACTTGCGCCGGCGGCTTGCGTCCGTCGGTCTGACGGCGAGTCAGTTGTCCTTCGGTGCGTTGACCGAGGCAGACGCGGGGTCAGAGGCAGGAGGCAAGGCGGCGACAGCGGCCGGCGCTGGCGCTGCCGACTTGCCGGTGCCTGTGAACGAAAGGCCGACCGACGCCGGAGGTGACGCATGACGTTGCCCCCGGAGCGCCGCACCGCGGTCGCACTGGCCTATGGTGCGAAAGACTCGGCGCCGCGTGTGGTGGCGAAGGGCTACGGCCTGCTCGCCGAGACCATCGTGCGCACTGCGCGCGAGCACGGCTTGTACGTCCACGAGTCGCCCGAACTGGTAAGCCTGCTGATGCAGGTCGATCTCGACCAGCGAATCCCGGCGCAGCTGTATCAGGCGGTCGCCGAACTGCTGGCGTGGCTCTACAAACTCGAGGCGGGCCGTGGCGGCAAGCCGCCGCCGCTGCCGCCGGGCATCGTCGCCGCGCAGGCGCCGGCCGACGGGTCCGCCCCGGACTCAGCCACCTCAGCCACCTCGCCGTCGCCCACGGCACCGTCCGCCTGAGTCCTTCGGCCCTCGTCCCTCCGACGGGCTGCACAACGCAGACGGACACAAAAAAGCCCCGTCGGCGGACGGGGCTTCTTCGGAACCGATGCGGCCGATACTGGCCCGCCGTCAGACTCGCTCAGACCTGCATGTTCATCACGGTCGTGTAGGCCGAAACCAGCCGGTTGCGCACTTGCAGGCTCATCTGAAAGCCGACGTTGGCCTTTTGCAGATCGACCATCACGTCGTTGAGCGCCACACCTGGCTCGCCCATTTCAAACGCCCTGGCCTGCGCTTCCGCGCCGTTCTGCGACGCCGACACACGCTTGAGCGAGGCTTCCAGTTCCGCGGCAAATCCGCCCGTCTTCGACACCGAACTCGCGCCGGCGCTCGTTGCGCCCATGATCGAGCCCGCCGCCTGCGACGCTACGCCGCCCAGCTTTTGCAGTACCGATTCGATCCCCGGAATGGCCATGATGCTTGTCCCTTGCTCGTGTCAGTAACGCCGCCGGCGGCACACGTCATCGCGCAACGCACACCGGTTTGCCTTTTATCAGTCACGTCGGAGCTTACCACCGCCTGGCAAGCCCTCAATGCCTTAATTAACGGTAAAAGACCCGCCTAATCCTCGGAACGATTCCACATTCGCCAACGAATAATCAGGACCATCGGCATCGTGCGCACCGTCACCCCGAGTCTTTCCGATCCTTAACGCTTCAAGGATGCGCGCGCGAAGCCAAGCGTACCCCGGAGAATTCTGTCGCATGTTAGTGAGCACTTCCACCGCGATGAACGTCAAGTCAACGCCCCTGGCGTGGAGCCGCGCATGAATGCCGCCACCCAGACGGCCGACGTCGCCGCCAAGCCGCCTCTGCTCGCGCAGTTGCGCTCCCGCGAGCGCCTGCCTTTGCTCATTGGCGGCGCGGCCCTCGTTGCATTGCTGATCGCCGTCTTCCTGTGGAGCCGTGCCCCCGATTACAAGGTGCTGTACAGCAACCTCAGCGATCGCGACGGCGGCGCCATCATCACGTCGCTGCAACAGATGAACGTGCCGTACAAGTTTGCCGAGGGCGGCGGTGCCATTCTGGTGCCGTCGGAGCAGGTGCACGACGTACGCCTTCGTCTGGCGTCTCAAGGGCTGCCCAAGGGCGGTCTGGTCGGCTTCGAACTGATGGACAACCAGAAGTTCGGCATCAGCCAGTTCGCCGAACAGGTCAATTACCAGCGCGCGCTCGAAGGCGAACTCGCGCGCTCGGTCGAATCGCTCTCCGCCGTGCAGGCCGCTCGCGTGCACCTCGCGATCCCGAAACCCTCGGTGTTCGTGCGCGAACAACAGAAGCCGAGCGCCTCGGTGCTCGTCACGCTCTATCCGGGCCGCGTCCTCGACGATGCCCAGGTCAGCGCCATCGTGCACATGGTTGCGTCGAGCGTGCCGGAACTGCCGGTCAAGAACGTGACGGTGCTCGACCAGAACGGCAACCTGCTGTCCGCACAAAGCGGCAACGCGCTGGGTCTGGACGCCAGCCAGCTCAAGTATGTTCGCGAACTCGAACAGTCCTACGCCCGCCGCATCGAAGCGATTCTTAACCCGATCGTCGGCCCGGGTAACGTGCACGCGCAGGTCACCGCCGACGTCGACTTCAATCAGGTCGAGCAGACTTCGGAGAACTACAAGCCGAACTCGGGCGAGCAAGCGGTGCGCAGCCAGCAGAGCAGCGAGGCATCGCAGATCGGTGCGAACGCCGTGGGCGGCGTGCCGGGCGCGCTGTCGAACCAGCCGCCGGGTCAGGCCACGGCACCGATCACGCAGCAACAACAGCAACAGTTCGCCCAGCAAGGCGCCACGCCGCCGGGTGCCGCGAGCGCGCCGCAAGGCCCGCGCAGCGACCGCAAGGACGCCACGGTCAATTACGAAGTCGACCGCACGATTCGTCACGTGCAACAGGCCACGGGCGGTCTGAAGCGCCTCTCGGCCGCCATCGTCGTGAATTACCGCCCGGGTACCGACGCGAAGGGCAAGCCGGCCATGGTGGCTCTCACGCAGGCGCAACTCGACCAGATCCAGAATCTGTCGAAGGAAGCCATCGGCTTCTCCGGCCAGCGCGGCGACACGATCAACATCGTGAACAGCGCGTTCACGGTCGAGGAAGATCCGGAAGCCAATCTGCCGTGGTGGCGTCAGCGCCAGAACATCGAACTGGCCAAGCAGGTCGGCAAGTGGGCGCTCATCGGTCTGATCGGTCTGTATCTGTGGTTCGGCGTAATTCGCCCGGCCATTCGCAAGCACCTGGCCCCGCCGCCGCCGGCAGAACCGTCGCTCGCCGGTGCGGGCGGCGCAAGTGGGGGCGCTGCGGGTGTCGACGGCGAGCCAGGCGAGGAGGCCGACGGCGAAGCCGGCAAGCGAGGCGAACTGAGCGCCTACGAACGTAATTTGCAGTACGCACGCCAAGTGGCGCGACAGGATCCGAAGATCGTGGCAACGGTAGTCAAAGCATGGGTGGGTGGTGGCGATGAACGCGGCTGAGGGACTCCAACGCAGCGCCATCCTTCTGATGTCGCTGGGCGAAGACGAGGCGGCGGAGGTCTTCAAGTACCTCGCGCCGCGTGAAGTACAGAAGCTCGGCGCGGCGATGGCCTCGCTGCGTCAGGTCACGCGCGACCAGATCGCCGACGTGCTGCAGGACTTCGTGCTCGAAGCCGAACAGCATTCGGCGCTCTCGCTCGATTCGTCCGAATACATCCGCTCGGTGCTCAACAAAGCGCTCGGCAACGACAAGGCCGCGGGGCTGATCGAGCGCATTCTGCAAGGTGGCGACACCAGCGGCATCGAAGGCCTGAAGTGGATGGACTCCACGGCCGTGGCCGAATTGATCCGTCACGAACATCCGCAGATCATCGCGACGATTCTCGTGCACCTCGACCGCGATCAGGCGTCGGAAGTGCTGGCCCTGTTCACCGAACGCCTGCGTAACGACGTGGTGCTGCGCATCGCCACGCTCGACGGTATTCAGCCAGCGGCGTTGCGCGAACTGAACGACGTGCTCACCAAGCTGCTTTCGGGCAGCGAGAACATCAAGCGCAGCCCGATGGGCGGCGTGCGTACGGCCGCGGAAATCCTCAACTACCTGGGCGGCGTGCACGAAGAATCGGTTATCGAAGCCGTGCGCAATTACGACTCGGATCTCGCGGCGAAGATCGTCGAAGAGATGTTCGTGTTCGAGAACCTGCTCGACGTGGAAGACCGCAGCATTCAGGTGCTGCTCAAGGAAATCGAGTCCGAGTCGCTCATCATCGCGCTCAAGGGCGCGCCGGCCGAATTGCGCGAGAAGTTCTTCAGGAACATGTCGGCTCGCGCGGCCGAACTGCTGCGCGAAGACCTCGAGTCGCGCGGACCGGTGCGTGTCTCGGAAGTCGAAGCCGAGCAGAAAAAGGTACTGCAAGTGGTGCGGCGCCTGGCCGATCAGGGCGCGATCGTGATCGGCGGCCGCGGCGACGACGCGTACGTGTAACGAAACGGGGCCCGCGCGTATGTCGACCATCATCCCGAAAGAACGCCTCTCCGCCTGGCAACGCTGGGAGATGGCGTCGTTCGACCCGCCGCCCCCCCCGCCGCCGCCGCAACCGGCACCGCCCAATCCGCTCGACGACCCCGCGCTCGTCGAGCAGATCGCCGCATGGCGCGAGCAGGCACGCGCCGAAGGTCATGCACAAGGCTACGCGGCCGGTCATGCCGAAGGTTACGCCGCCGGCCAGGCGGCCGGACAGCACGAAGTCGACGCACGCGCCGCGCAACTCGCCGACATCGCCCACGGTTTCGGCGACGCAGTGAACGCCATCGACCGCGAAGTCGCCGAACCCCTGCTCAGCCTGGCGCTCGACATTGCGCGCCAGGCGTTGCATCAAACCCTGTCGATCCGCCCCGAAACGCTGCTGCCCATCGTGCGCGACCTGCTCACGAACGATCCGCTCACCGGTTCGCCGCGTCTGCTGCTCAACCCGGAAGACGTCGAACTCGTCGAGTCGCATGTGGGTGCGGAACTGCGCGCCGCCGGCTGGACCGTCCGGGCCGATCCCACTATCGAGCGCGGCGGCTGCAAGGCCGAAGCGGCCAGCGGCGAAGTCGATGCCACCGTCGCCACCCGCTGGCAACGCGTGATGGCCGCGCTCGGCAAGGATCTGCCGTGGTGAACGCCGAACTCACCCCGCTCGCCGCCCATGCGCCGGTGCTGCCGGGCACCGGAAACACGCACGAGCCGGCCCCGGCCAACGACGCCACTACGCCCTCCGTGCGGCTGTGGGATGAGATCGACACGAGCACCGCGACGGCACAGGCCGGGGCGCTGCAACCCGACGATCACGACGGCGACCATGCCGTCGATCACGGGGGCCATCGGGACGATGCGAGCGTCGAAGCGCACGACAGCACAGATAATGCAGACGGCGCCGCCCTCGCCAAGGCGGCCCGCCATACCGCGAATCCCGCCCATGACGTACACGGCACGCATAACGCCCTGAACGCTCGCGAGATTTCGCGCGACGCGCATCTGCGCCGCTGGCAGAACACGCTGCGCGAGCGTATCGCTCACGTGCACGCCGTCGAACCGACGCGCCGCTGCGGCCGCCTCACGCGCGCCGCCGGACTGGTGCTCGAAGCCGTCGGCCTGCGTCTGCCGGTCGGCGCCGGCTGCCTGATCGAATTGCCGGTGCACGACGCCTCGCGCGAGCCCGCCACGGCCGAAGCCGAAGTCGTGGGTTTCGGCGGCGACCGCCTCTTCCTCATGCCGCAGACGGAAGTCGCGGGCCTGCTGCCCGGCGCTCGCGTATTCCCCATGGAGCCCGCAGCCGACGGCCCGCTTCCGTCGCAACGGCACAACGGCAAGCGCCTGCCCGTGGGCGAGGCGCTGCTCGGACGCGTGGTCGATGCCGCAGGGCGCCCGCTGGACGACTTCGGCCCGCTCGGCATGACCGACAGCGCATCGCTCGCCTCGGTGCCGATCAACCCGCTGGGCCGTGCGCCCATCGAATCGGTGCTCGACGTCGGCGTGCGCGCCATCAATTCGCTGCTCACCGTGGGACGCGGTCAGCGCATGGGCCTCTTCGCCGGCTCGGGCGTGGGCAAAAGCGTATTGCTCGGCATGATGGCCCGCTTCACGCAGGCGGAAGTCATCGTCGTGGGGCTGATCGGCGAGCGCGGCCGGGAAGTGAAGGACTTCATCGAAAACATTCTCGGACCGGACGGCCTGGCGCGCTCCGTGGTCGTGGCCGCACCGGCCGACGTCTCGCCGCTGCTGCGCCTGCAAGGCGCGGCATACGCCACCACGCTGGCGGAGTACTTCCGCGATCAGGGCAAAGACGTGCTGCTGATCATGGATTCGCTCACGCGTTACGCGATGGCGCAACGCGAAATCGCGCTCGCCATCGGTGAGCCGCCCGCTACGAAGGGGTATCCGCCCTCGGTGTTCGCCAAGCTGCCCGCGCTCGTCGAGCGCGCCGGCAACGGCCCCGACGGCGGCGGCTCCATCACGGCGTTCTACACCGTGCTCACGGAAGGCGACGACCAGCAGGACCCCATCGCCGACTCCGCGCGCGCCATTCTCGACGGCCACATCGTGCTCTCGCGGCAGCTTGCCGAGTCGGGCCACTACCCCGCCATCGACATCGAACAATCGATCAGCCGCGCAATGGCCGCCCTCATCGACGACGGCCAGTTCGACACGGTACGCCGTTTCAAACAGATGCTCTCCCGCTACCAGCGCAACCGCGACCTCATCAATGTGGGCGCGTACGCACCGGGCAGCGATCCGATGCTCGATCAGGCAATCGAGCTCTATCCCCGTCTCGAAGCGTTCCTGCAACAGGGCATGCGCGAGCGGGCCAGTTATCCGGACGCCGTGCAGCAGCTGCGCGGACTGTTCCACTAACCGGAGGCGGCCATGAATTCCACCCTGCCCCTCAAGTTGCTCATCGAACTCGCTCAGAAGGACGTGGACGAAGCCGCTCGCCTGTTGGGCGAGCGTCAGACGCAACGCGCCGAAGTCGAGCGGCAGCTCGAAGCGTTGCGGCAGTATCGCCACGAGTACCGTACGCGCATGCAAACGGCAACGATTCAGGGTATGGCGGGCTGCGACTGGCGCAACTTCCAGCAATTCATCGACACGCTCGACACCGCCATCGGACAGCAGGCCATGCTGCTCCAGCAGGCGGAGGAGCGTCTGGCGGCGGCGCGCCGCGAATGGCAGGCGCAACAGCGCCGCCTGAACTCCTTCGGCACGCTCGCCTCGCGAGAAGACGCGCGCACTGCCTTGCGTGTCGCACGCCGCGAGCAGAAGGAAAACGACGAGTACGCCGCGCGCAGTCTGCGCCGCCGTGCCGAATCCCCGATTTGAAGGAATAGGTGAGCCCACTATGTCGATTCTGAGCTTCCTGACCGATGCCGCCGGTGCTGCCCAGCAGGCCGTGAACGGCAACAACCGCGCCGGGTCGTCGAACAGCGACGACGGCAGCGCGCTGCCGTTCGCCGCCGTGCTCTCGCAACAGACGCGCCAGACCACGCAGCCCACGGCCGCCGACACGAACGGGAACGCCGCGCAGGCCAACCAGACAAAGTCGTCCGGCGACGCGTCGAACGGCACGCGATCGGCCGACAACGCATCGACCGGCCAGACCGCTCAGGCCGGCCAAAGCGGCTCAAGCGGCTCAAGCAGCCAGGCCGGACAAACGAACGCTTCGAACAAGCCTTCGAAGCCGGGCGCCGACGACGGTAAGGACGACGAGGACGAAACGCAGACCGCTGCCGCCCCGGGCGATCCGGCCGCCGCGCTCGCCGTCGCGCTCGCTGCAATGAACAACGCCCCACTGCAAGCCACGACGCCCGCGCCGGCTGCCACGGCCGCAGATACCACCGCCACTGACGGCAAACCCGGCACCGGCGCCGCCATCACAGCTGCCGTAACCGGGGCGATGCAGGCGGCAGGCGCCGCGCAACTGAGCGGTCAGCCGCCGGCAGGCACCGATACCGACGCCAAGGCGACGGCAACGGCGACGTCGGCCACGAACGGCACCCCGGTCAAGGGCACCGTCACGCCGGCCGCATCGACAACCGGCCCGACGGGCGGCGTCTCGCTCGACACACTGGCGAAGAACACAAGCGCAGCGCAAGCGTCCGCGACGATTCAACCCGCCGCAACGGACACGAAGACAAGCACTCCGGCAGCCGCGACCGACGCACAGAACGCACAACGCATGGCCGACGCGCTCGCGCAAGTGCAGGGCAACCGCGACACCGCATCGCAAGCGGCGAGCGCCGCGCAGGCCGCCGCTCAGGCGGCTCAGTCGGCTCAGGCGGCCACGCCAGCCGTGGACGCCCAGCCGCAACTGCAAGCGCAGGCCAGCCTGCCTGCCGCGCTCGCCCTCAATGCGCGCGTCGGCACGCAGGACTGGAACCATCAGCTCTCGCAGCAAGTGGTATGGCTGTCCAGCGCTCACGCGCAGACCGCCCAACTGAGTCTGAATCCGCCGGATCTCGGCCCGCTGCACGTGGTGCTGAACGTGGCGAACGACTCGGCGCAGGCGATGTTCGTCTCGCAACACGCCGCCGTGCGCGACGCAGTACAGGCCGCGCTGCCGCAACTTCGCGACAGCCTCGCCAACAACGGCATCGCGCTGGGCAATGCGACCGTGAGCAGCGATAGCTCGCAGCAGCAAGCGTTCGCCCAGCAGGGCGCGAACGGCAACAGTGCAGGCAACGGCAATGGCAACGCACGCGGCACACCCGGCTTCGGCCAGAGCGCCGACGACAACCCCATCGCCACGACCGTGAACGTGCCGGTACGCGCGAGCAACGGCCTGGTGGATACGTTTGCGTAAGTTCGCCTGAGATGCCTGAGGTTGCGGCACCCTAAAGCAAGCGGGTTTTTCTGCCGTTAAGACAAAGACGCGAGTTAGACGCGATTGTCCCTTCTTTTCGGTCGATCACCCCTTGGCGGGTTGGCCGACAATCATTACCCAATAGCAGGCGAATACATGGCAAATCCCGCACCGACGCAAGCCGCGGCTCCCTCCGGAGGGGGCATGCGCAAATGGATTCTGTTGATCGTGGCGGTTGCGCTCATGGCAGCGGCCGGCGCGGCAACAGCCGTGTATTTGCTGACCGGACGTAACGAAACGGCAAAGGCGCCGCCGCCCCCGCCGCCGCCCGTATTCGTGAGCATGGACCCGTTCACGGTGAATCTCTCGGGCGAGGACGGCGAGCGTTATCTGCACATCGGTCTCTCGCTCAAGGTGGCGGACGCCGAAACGCAAGCTCGCATCACGCAACACATGCCCGAAGTGCGTAGCCGGGTGTTGTTGTTGCTGTCGTCGAAGCAGCCGCAGGATTTGGCTACGATCGATGGCAAGCGCCGTCTGGCAAGCGAGATCCGTTCGTTGGTCGCGCAGCCGTTCGCCGCCAATATGCCGCAGCAAGCCGTGGGCGACGTCCTGTTCACCGCGTTTGTAATTCAGTGAGTGATTCATGGCGCATGAGGAGTTCCTGTCGCAGGAAGAAGTCGATGCCCTTCTGAAGGGTGTCACCGGCGAACAGGATGACCGGTCCGAGTCGGAGGAGCATTCCGGCATCAGGCCATACAACATCGCGACGCAAGAGCGCATCGTGCGCGGGCGCATGCCCACGCTCGAAATCATCAACGACCGCTTCTCGCGACTGTTCCGCATCGCGCTGTTCAACTTCATGCGCCGCAGCGCGGAAATCTCGGTGAGTCCGGTGCGCGTGCAGAAGTACAGCGAGTTCATTCGCAACCTGCCCGTCCCGACCAACCTCAACCTGGTTCACATCAAGCCGCTGCGCGGCACGGCGCTGTTCGTGTTCGACCCGAACCTCGTGTTCCTCGTGGTGGACAATCTGTTCGGCGGCGACGGCCGGTTCCATACGCGCGTCGAAGGGCGCGACTTCACGCAGACCGAACAGCGCATCATTGCGCGCCTGCTCGATCTGGTGTTCGAAAACTACGGCGCGTCGTGGAAGCCGGTGTATCCGGTCGAATTCGAGTACGTGCGCGCCGAAATGCACACGCAGTTCGCCAACGTCGCCACGCCCAACGAAGTCGTGGTCACGACCACGTTCGACATCGAGTTCGGCTCGGTCGGCGGCGAATTCCACATCTGCATGCCGTACTCGATGATCGAGCCGATGCGCGACCAGCTCTCGAGCCCGCTGCAAGGCGAGACCCTCGAAGTCGACAAGCGCTGGGTGCGTCTGCTCTCGCAGCAGGTGCAGGCCGCCGATGTGGAAATCGTGACGAATCTCGCCCAGATCGACATGACGCTCTCGCAGTTGCTCAACATGCGCGTGGGCGATGTCATTCCGCTCGACGTGCCCGAGGTGCTCGAAGCCAAGGTCGACGGCGTGCCCGTGATGTACTGCAATTACGGCGTCTTCAATGGTCAATACGCGCTGCGCGTGAACCAGATGATCAACCATTCGCACAGCGATTACACGAAGGACAACGAGTGATGAGCGATACCCCTCAAACGCCCGGTGACGACGCCCAGGCCATGGCGGACGAGTGGGCCAGTGCCATGGCGGAGCAAAGCGCTGCCGAGCCGGCGGCTGCCGCACCGCAACCTGCCGCGCCGGCGGCGCCTGCCGCTCCCGCCGCTCCCGTATTCCAGCCGCTTGCCGCCACCGCGGGCAACCCGGCCGGCGCGACGCACAACGACATCGACCTGATTCTCGACATCCCGGTCCAGATGACCGTGGAGCTGGGCCGCACCAAGATCGCCATCAAGAACCTGCTGCAACTGGCGCAGGGCTCCGTGGTGGAACTCGACGGCATGGCCGGCGAACCGATGGACGTGCTGGTCAATGGGTGCCTCATCGCCCAGGGCGAAGTGGTGGTCGTGAATGACAAGTTCGGCATCCGCCTGACTGATATCATCACGCCATCCGAACGCATCCGTAAGCTCAACCGATGATTGCAACGAAAGTCCGCGGCAAGCCCGTGGGGCGTGCCGCGGCAAGTGCCGCCCTCGCCGCACTCGCGCTTTTTCCCGCCTCCTACGCCGGCGCTCAGGGCGCCGCCTCGCAAGCAGCGGCCGTGCCGAGCCTCGGCGGCGCGAGCATCGTGCAGACGGGCTTCGGCCTGGTGCTCGTGCTCGCGCTCCTGTTCGGACTCGCCTGGCTGGCCAAGCGCTTCGGGTTGCAACGCCCGCTCGGCGGCGGCAACGTCCGTATCGTGGGCAGTGCGGCCGTGGGCCAGCGCGAACGCGTTGTGGTCGTGGAGGTCGCGGGCGACTGGGTCGTGCTCGGCGTCGCACCGGGCCAGGTGCGCAGCCTGCACGTCATCGATGCCGATCGCGTCGCCGACCTGCCCGCCACGCCGGGCGTCGCCCAGCCGGGCGCACAGGCCAACCGCGCCGCTCAGGCTTTTGCGCAAAAACTGCGCAAATCGATGAAGAAGGATTCCTGATGTCGCGCGGCGGTATGTCGTCTGCCGGGTTTGCCGGGTTCCCCGATGGGAATTTCCGCTTGTCCCCCTCCCTGTGCCTGATGCCCGGGCTGGCGCTCGCCTGCCTCATCTGTCTGGCCTTGCCGGGGACCGCCTTCGCGCAGGCCACGCTGCCCGCCTTCACCACGACTCCCGTGCCCGGCGGCGGACAGACCTATTCGCTGTCCGTGCAGACGATGCTGCTGCTCACGTCGCTGGGCTTCCTGCCCGCGATGTTGCTGATGATGACCGCCTTCACGCGCATCATCATCGTGCTCTCGCTGCTACGCCATGCCATCGGGGTGACGACATCTCCGCCGAACCAGATTCTCATCGGACTGGCGCTGTTCCTGACGTTCTTCGTCATGTCGCCTGTGTTCGATCAGGTCTACACGAACGCCTACCAGCCGTTCGCCGCGAACAAGATCAGCTTCGAGCAGGCCATCGACACCGGTGCGAAGCCGTTCCATTCGTTCATGCTCAAGCAGACCCGCGAGGCCGACCTCGCGCTCTTTGCCAAGCTCGCCAAGACGCCGCCGATGAACGGCCCCGAAGATGTGCCGATGCGCATTCTCGTGCCCGCCTTCGCCACGAGCGAACTGAAAACGGCATTCCAGATCGGCTTCACGATCTTCATTCCGTTTCTCATCATCGATCTGGTCGTCGCCAGCGTGCTGATGGCCATGGGGATGATGATGGTCTCGCCGTCCACGGTCTCGCTGCCGTTCAAGCTGATGCTGTTCGTGGTGGTCGATGGCTGGCAATTGCTGCTGGGCTCGCTTGCCCAGAGCTTCACCATGTAGCGCGGAGGGGACCGAGATGACTCCGGAAACCGTCATGGCGCTGGCCCATCAGGCAATGCAGGTGTGCCTGCTGCTCGCGGCCCCGCTGCTGATCGTCGCCCTGATCTCCGGTCTGCTCGTGAGTCTGTTCCAGGCGGCCACGCAGATCAACGAAATGACGTTGTCGTTCATCCCGAAACTGCTCGCGGTATTCATCACGCTCGTGGTCGCGGGTCCCTGGATGCTCAACCTCATGGTCGACTACATGCGCCAGTTGCTTACCGGCATTCCCGGCCTCGTCGGGTAGGCCCGCACGCCGGCCCCGCCCGTCCACCGCCCGCTCAGACCTTGATCAGCTTCACTTACGATCAGCTCTCCGGCGTCATTGCGACGTTTCTCTTTCCGTTCGTGCGTCTGCTGGCGCTGTCGATGACCGCCCCGCTCTTCGGCGACTCGCGCGTACCCGGCACGGTGAAGATCGGCCTGGCGGGCATCGTCGCGCTCACGCTCGCGCCGCTGATCGGGCCCGCGCCCGCCGTCTCACCGTTCTCGTGGGAAGGCCTCTGGATCCTTGTTCAGCAGATGATGATCGGCGCCGCGCTCGGCTGGTGCATGCAGGTCGTGTTCTCCGCCGTGAGCATGGCGGGCGACTTCGTGGGTCTGCAGATGGGCCTGTCCTTCGCCACGCTGCTCAACCCGAACGCCGACGGCAGTACCGCCGTGCTCGGCATGCTGCTCAATGTGGTCATCATGCTCGTGTTCCTCGCGACCAACGGGCATTTGGTGATGTACGCCACGCTGGTGCAGAGCTTTTCCGTGTTGCCGGTTGCAAGCACGCCGCTGTCCGTGGGCGGCTGGCATTACCTCGCCATGCTCGGCGGCCAGTTATTCACGCTGGCGCTGATGCTCTCGCTGCCGCTCGTGGCCGCCTTGCTGATCTGCAATCTGGCGCTGGGCATTCTGAATCGCGCCGCGCCGCAGTTGAACATCTTCGCGGTGGGCTTTCCGCTCACGCTGGGCGTCGGTCTGGTGGTACTCGAACTGATGATGCCGCGCATTGCGCCGGTGATGGAGCACTTCAACGCGATCGGCATCGACATGATGATCCGCGCAACGGCCGCCTTCGTGCCGAAAGCCTAGCGCGCTCGCGCCTTCGCGTCCCCCGCTTCCGTCTCCCGCTTCCGTCACCCAAAACGGTTACCCCAAACGGTCCCCAAAACGAGACAGGCCACCCGAAGGTGGCCCGCTTTGTCCGGCGTCCCGGCGTCCTGACGCTCAGAGCAGGCTGAACAGCGACAGCTTCTGCGTCTGGATGAAGGTCTGCTGCGAGGCTTGCAGCGACGCCTGTTGCTGCGCGAACTGGCTCGTCGCAGAAATGATGTCCACGTCCAGCAAGTCCTGCAACTGCGACGTATAGGCAAGATCGTTGGCGCTGCCGATGTCGCCAAGCGTCGTCAGCTCGTTCAGACGCGACCCGACGGTCGTGCGCACGGTCGTCACGTTATCGTAGGTGTTGCCGAACAGCTGGTTGAACGTGGTCAGCGCGTTGCTCAGGTTGGCCGAACCGGTCGGACCCTGTGCGCTGACCGGCGTCTTGAGCGTGTCGATGAGCGCTTGCAGGTTGTCGAACACGTTCGTGCTCGACTTGCCCGCGGGCGCCACCGTGTACGTGTCGCCCGTGGCGGGGTCGCCCGTGAACGTCACCGACTTGCCGGCGAACGTGATCGGCTGGCCCGACGTGTACACGCCTGTGACATCCGGCACCGTGGTGTCCGTCAGGTCCTTGATCGTGTAGTTGGTGGTCGGCGGCGTGGTCGTGCTGTCGATCGCGAAACCGATCGAGAACTGGTGGTTGGCGCCGGCGTTGGTCACGTCCGTGGTCGAAACCGGCGTGAACGTCGCCGTGCCGGTATTCGACATGCTGCCGCTGATGACCGTGCTCGCCGTGGCGGGCTGGATCGCCTGGAAGATGTTCGAACCGATGTCGTTGATCGGAATCTGCCGCCCGGCGGCGACCTGCACATACCGAATGCCGGTATCGCCCGCGTAGCTCGCGCCCGTCGGGGTGGCGACATAGGCGGCCGAACCTCCCATGAAACCCGAGAACAGATACTGGCCGTTCGCGTCGGCCGTGTTGGCCAGCGACAGCAGTTGCTGGTAGCTCGCTTGCAGATCGGTCGCGATCGCCGAGCGGTCGTTGTCGTTGAGCGAGGCGCTGCCCGCGGCCACGACCTGCGACATGACGTGCTGCAACGTGTTGATGATGCTGCCGAAGGTCTGATCTTCGAGCTGGAGCGCCGTCGTGGCGGCGCCGCGATTCGTGGCGTACTGGGCGTTCATGTCCTTGGCCTGCGACACGGCCACGGCCTGCGCCGACGCCAGCGGGTCGTCGCTCGGCGTGGTCACGCGCTTGCCGGACGAGAGCTGCGCCTGCGTGTTGAGCAGATCGGAGACGTTGCGGCTCATGGCCGACGCCCCCTGATCGAAAATCATGCTGGTGCTGATGCGCATGGTGTCGTCTCCTCAGCCTTAGTTGACCATCTGCAAGATCGTGTCGAACAGCTGCGACGCGGTCTGGATGACCTTCGAGTTGGCCTGATAGAGCTGTTGGAACTTGATCAGGTTGGCGGCTTCTTCGTCGAGGCTCACGCCGGAATTGGACTGCTGGGCGGTTTGCGCCTGCTTGAGCAGTGTTTGCTGCGCAGCGCTCGTCGCCTTATAGGTGTTCGTGGTCGAGCCGACGTACGAGACCAGGTTGGCGTACGCGGACGCATACGTGTCCTTGCCGCCGACCTTGGTCTTGTCGTTTTGCAGAGCCGAGAGCGCCAGACCGTTACGGTTGTCCGTCGTGGCGCCGGAGGCGTTCGGCGCGATGGTCAGCGTGTCGCCGTCGGCGGGCGTGCCGCTGATGTTGACGGTCATGCCGCCCATCGTGATCTTCGCGCCGTTCGCGGCGTCGTAAGGCACGGTGTCTCCGGCGGCATACGTGGTCGTCGTGCCATTGACCGTTACCGTCATCGGCGAAGGCGCCACCAGGGTGATCGCCCCGGTCGTGGCGTCCTTGCTGAACGTGAAGTTCACCGGCGAGGTCAGCACGTTCGACAGATAGTTGGCGTCGACCGTGCCCTGATCGGTCTTGAGCGAGCCGGTGTTGGTCGACGGCGTGGACGCCAGAATCGGGGCGGCCAGAGCGATCTTGCCCGGGTCGGTGATGGCCACGCCGATATTGCCCGCGGCATTGCGCGTCGGCTCGATCGTGAAGCTGTCGCCCGCGACGTTGTTGCCGACCGTGACATTGAAGCCGTCGTCGAACGCGTTGCCGCTGCTGTCGGTGAATGCCAACGGCGCGCCTGCGGTGGCGGGCACGGGTGCCGTCCACTTCGCGCCGTCCGACGAACGCGTCATCGTGTAATTCGTGCCGTCGAAGGTGACGTTGTAGTCGCTGGCCGTGACCTTCGAGGCATCGGTGATCGTGGAGTTGAGGACCGCGCCGTTCGAGTTGTTCGTGTTGGCGACGATGGTCGGCTGGGGCACCGTGAAAATGTCGCCTCCGAGCTGACCGTACAGATCCAGACCCAGCCTGTTCTGTGCATTGAAAGTGCCGGCAAGCGACAGGCCGATCTGGCCGAGGGCGTTCTGCGCCTGCGTCAGGGCACCGCTGCGGAACGACAGCAGGCCGGCGAGCGAGCCGCCCGTGATCGACGATTCCGGCACCGGCACCTTGGTGCCGCTGGGCGTAACGTAGGCGATGGTCAATTCCGACGGGTCGTTGGTCGAGGCCACGGTCGTCAATTGATACGCCGAGTTGCCCGTCACGAGCGACTGGCCGTTGCCGACGAACACGTTGTACGAACCGTCGGACGACTTGACCACATTCGTCTGGATGATGGCGTTGAGCTGCGCGATGGCGAGATCGCGCTGGTCGAGCAGGTCGTTTGGTGTCGCACCGCCGCCATTGGCCTGCGCCTGCACGATGGCGTCGTTCAATTGCGCGATCTGCTTGGCGTAGACGTTGATCTGGTCGGTCGACTGGGCGATGCTCGCGTTCGTGCTGCTGCGCAGCGTGGACAGCGTGCCCGAGAGCGACTGGAACATGCTGGCGAGCGTTTGCGCCGAGGACACGACCGTCGCACGCGTGGCCGAGTTGGCCGGGGCCGACACGATGTTCTGCAAGTTCGTGAAGAACTGGCTCATCGTGGCCGACAGACCGGTCGTGGAGCTGCCCAGCGCATTGTTGATCTGCGAGATCTGCTGGTAGTACGTGTCGAGCTGGCTGAACTGGGTCTGCGCCTGATTCGTCTGGTTCGACAGGAACTGGCTGTACACGCGCGATACGTCGTTGACCAGTACACCGGTGCCCAGATACCCCACGCCGGCATACTGGCTGGCGGCCTGGGAATAATCGACGACCTGGCGGTTGTAGCCAGCCGTGCCCGAGTTGGCGACGTTGTTGCCGGTGGTGCTGAGGGCGAACTGGGCGGCGTTCAGCCCGCTCATGCCAATATTGATTAGGCTCATGATCTCGCGGCTTGAGTTGGAGGCGCGCCCCGCGGCAAGAAGTCCGCTCGCGCACCGTTACCGATGTGTTTACGGCAGCGCGGCGCCAAAATTGAGGCCGTCGTTGCGGTTGTTTTCACCCCATCCCCCCGTTGCCGTCACCCGTTCCCGGGTGAAGCGCGCTCAGGTGAAGTGCTTCATGACCTTCATCAGCTTGTTGGCATACTGCGGGTCGGTCGCGTACCCGGCACGTTGCAGATTGTTGGCAAAGCTGGCCGCGTCGTTGGCGCTGGCCACCACCGACGAATAGCGCGGGTTGTTCGAAATCAGCCTGGCGTAGTCGGCAAATGCCTCGTCGTACGAGCCGTAGGCCCGGAACCGGGCCATCACCTTGCGCGGCTGCCCGTTGACGTACTCGGTCGTCGCCACTTCCACGGTCGGACCGGTCCAGCTCTTGCCCGCCTTGATGCCGAATACGTTGTGACTGGTGCTGCCGTCCGCGCGACGGATCTCGCGCTTGCCCCAGCCGGACTCCAGCGCCGCCTGACTCAGCATGAAGCGTGCCGGAATGCCGCTGCCCGCGCTGGCGCTCTGCGCCGCGCTGGCCATGCGCTCGACGAAATCGCCCGCCGCGGCCGGCGCACCATCGGCCACGCCGATAGCGTCCGCCGCGTTGTAGGCGCGCCCGGCAAGCGATTGCTGACGGCCCATGGCTGCCGGCGGCAGCGTGGTGCCGGTCTTGGCGAGCTGCTTGAGCATGAGGTCGGCCAGACCGATGCCCTTGTTCGACGCAAGTTGCTGGGCCAGCTGATCGTCGAGCATGCCGTTGAACATCTTTTCCTGATCGCTGCCGAGCAGGCCGCCGGACATGGTGGCGTCGCGCATGCTCTTGAGCATCATCTGCGTGAAGACGGCCTCGAACTGCCTGGCCGCCTGCTGCGTGGCCTGCGGCGTTTGCTGATGGGCAGCCGCGCGCAGTGCCGTGAGGCCCTGCATTTCGTAGGCTGCGTGTTGCGTCAGATCGGGCAGATGGTTGCCTGCCGCACCGGTCAGGCGGTTGCCGTCGGCCATATCAGATGATCTCCAGATCGGCGCGCAGGGCGCCCGAGGCCTTCATGGCCTGAAGAATCGACATCAGGTCGGCCGGACTCGCCCCCAGCGAGTTCAGCGCCTTGACGACGTCGGCGAGGTTGGCGCCCGCTTTGACCATCTTGAGCGCGTTGTTCTCCTGTTGAACGGAGATCTGCGAATTCGGGGCCACCACCGTCTGACCACCCGAGAACGGCGCCGGCTGGCTCACATTGTTTTGCGTATCGATGACGACCGACAGGTTGCCGTGCGCCACGGCGCACTGCTGGATCGTCACGTTCTGGTTCATCACCACAGAGCCCGTACGGGCGTTGATGACCACACGCGCGGCCGTGTTGTCCGGGCGCACTTCGAGGCTTTCGAGCTGCGCGAGGAACTGCACACGCGAGGCCGGATCGGTCGGCGTGCGCAGCAGAATCACACGGCCGTCGAGCGCCTGCGCCGTGCCGAAGCCGAAGCGGCGGTTCACGGCGTCGACCACCCGCTGTGCGGTCGAGAAGTCGGTGGCGTTCAGTTCCATCTGCACGGTGCCCGGCTGACCGCCCATGGCGGTCGGCACGGCGCGCTCGACGATGGCACCGCCCGGAATCCGGCCCGAGGCCAGCTGGTTGATGGTCACGCTCGATCCGTTGGCCGATGCCCCCGCGCCGCCGATCAGCAGGTTGCCCTGCGCCAGCGCGTAGACCTGCCCGTCCGGGCCCTTGAGCGGGGTCATCAGCAGCGTGCCGCCACGCAGGCTCTTGGCATTGCCCATCGATGACACCACGACGTCGATGGCCTGGCCGGGGCGCGTGAACGCCGGCAGCGTGGCCGTCACCATCACGGCAGCCACGTTCTTCAACTGCATGTTGGTGCCGGGCGCAACGGTGATACCCAGTTGCGAGAGCATGTTGGTCATGCTCTGCACCGTGAACGGCGTCTGAGTCGTCTGGTCGCCCGAGTTGTCGAGACCGGCCACGAGGCCGTAGCCGATCAGCTGGTTGTCGCGCACGCCCTGAATCGACGCCAGCTCCTTCAGACGCTCGGCATGCGCCACGCCAGGCGTGAGCACCACGGCGGCGCCCGCCACGCTCATCGCAGCGGCCACGGCGAACGGGCGGACCGCGCGGCCGATGTGCCGGCGTAGAAAATGAGTCGGGCGAAGGTTACGCGCGCGGCGCGACGGGAACGGCATCATCGACATCAGAATGGCGAAACGTTAAGGAAGAAGCGCTGGAGCCAACCCATGGTTTCGGCTTCGTTGATGTAGCCCTTGCCACGGTATTCGATGCGCGCATCGGCCACCTGCGTCGAGGGCACGGTATTCGCGCCCGAAATCGTTTGCGGGCTGACGATACCCGAAAACTTGATGTACTCCGTGCCCTGGTTGATGGCGATCTGCTTCTCACCGGCGACGGCAAGGTTGCCGTTCGCGAGCACTTCCATCACGGTCACGGTGATCTGCCCGGAGAACACGTTGTTGGCATTGGCCGCGCCCTTGGCGTCGAACTTGTTCGCGCCGCTCGCGTCGAGTGCCTGATTGTTGAGCACCCCGCCGATCACGCCCGGTGTCTGATTCAGCGTCAGATTGCCGCTGCCCGAGCGCGTGGTGTTGGCTGCCGAGTTCTTGCTGGCCGCCGTGTTTTCATTGATGACGATCGTGAGGATGTCGCCGACGTTACGCGGACGACGGTCTTCGAACAGCGGACGATTCGAGTACAACGGGCGGTAGATCGAGCCTTCCGGGTCGGCCGCCACCGGCGGGGGCGGCGGACGCGTGGTCGTCGGCCCGTTCACCACCGGCTCCTGCGGCACGTAGGCGCAGCCCGCGAGACCGGTCGACGCAGCGGCGGCCACGAGCGCCAGAAACTGCGCGAGGCGTGCGCTGCGGTGCGTTTCGGTCTTGCGTGCGGACATATCGACGTTCATTCTCAAGTGCGTAGTACTGAATGCGTGTGCGGCGAGCCGCCCATTACATCTGCGTCAGGCGTTGCAGCATCTGGTCGGATGCCGTCACGGCCTTCGAGTTGATTTCGTATGCGCGCTGCGCGGAGATCATGTTCACGAGCTCTTCCACCACGTTTACGTTCGACGTCTCGACGTAGTTCTGGTTGAGCACGCCCGCGCCGTTGGTTCCCGGCTGCGCAACGTTCGGCGCGCCCGAGGCGGCCGTCTCGGCATACAGGTTCTCACCCAGGCTTTGCAGGCCGGCGTTGTTGATGAACGTGGCGAGCTGGAACGTACCGATCTGCACGTTGGCCACGTTGCCGGGCTGCGTGACCGACACCGTACCGTCGCGCGCGATGGTCAGCGACAGCGCATTGGCCGGGATTGTGATCGCCGGCTGAATCGGGAAGCCCGAGGCGGTCACGAGCTGGCCATTGTTGTCGACCTGGAACGACCCGTCGCGCGTGTAGGCGGTCGTGCCGTCCGGCATGAGCACCTGGAAGAAACCGTCGCCGTTGATGGCCACGTCCTTGGCGTTCGCCGTCGAGGTCAGGTTGCCCTGCGTGAAGATACGCTCGGTGGCGGCCGGACGCACGCCGGTCCCCAGTTGCAGCCCTGAGGGCAGCAGCGTCTGTTGCGACGATTGCGCGCCGGGCTGGCGAATCGTCTGGTACAGCAGATCTTCGAACACCGCGCGGCCCTTCTTGAAGCCATTGGTGCTGGTGTTGGCCAGGTTGTTCGAAATCACGTCCATGTTCGTCTGCTGGGCGTTCATGCCGGTGGCAGCGATGTAGAGCGAACGGATCATTGGATGTTTCTCCCCGTGTACGGTGGCGGTGCGTGCCTCTTGCGAGCGCGGCGCACCCGGCGCCCGTTAGCTGAAGTTCAGCAACTGGTTGGCGGTTTGTTCGTTGGTATCGGCCGTTTGCAGCATCTTCATCTGCATTTCGAAGGCCCGCGACTGCGAAATCATGTTCACGAGGCCGCTCACCGGATTGACGTTGCTGGTCTCGACGGAGCCTGCCACCAACACGACATTCGGATCGGCCTGCACGGGTGCGTTGTTTGCCGGACGGAACAACCCGTCGTCGCCGCGCACGAGATTGCGCTCCGGCGGATTGACCAGCTTCAACTGCCCCATCACGGCAATGGAACTGGGCGGATCGCCCTGTCCCAGCGCCGAAATCGTGCCGTCGGTGCCAATCGTGACCGCAGCGCCCGGCGGCACGGCGGCCGGACCGGCGTCGGTCATGACCTGCAGACCGTGCAGCGTGATCTGTCCATTGGCCGTCATCTCGAGGTTGCCGCCCCGGGTGTAGGCTTCGCGGCCCTGCGCGTCGCGCACGGCCAGCCAGCCTTGTCCCTGAATGGCCACATCGAGCGCACGGCCGGTTTGCTGCATCGCGCCGGGCGTGAAGTCCGTGCCAGGCGTGGATGTCGCGACGAACGTGCGCGTGCCCGTCGAGCCGTCGGCGGCGCGCACCGGCGCCTGCCGGAACGCCGAAAGCTGGGCGCGAAAGCCCGGCGTCGAGACGTTCGCCAAATTGTTGGCGGTGGTCGATTGCTGCTCCATCGCCTGCTTCGCGCCGGTCATGGCGACATAGATCAGACGATCCATCGACGTCCCTCGCGCGAGTTGCCCACGTTACGCATACGCACCGCTCCGTCCGCTTACAGGTTGACCATCGTTTGCATCAATTGGTCTTCCGTCTTGATCGTCTGCGCGTTGGCCTGATAATTGCGCTGCGCGGTAATCATGTGGACCAGTTCGGCCGTCAGGTCGACGTTCGACGCTTCGACGGCGCCTGCCTGAAGCTTGCCGAGGTTCGTGCCGCCTGGCACGCCGACAATCGGAATGCCCGACGCTGCCGACTCCGCCCAGAGGTTGTTGCCCAGCGGGATCAGGCCGTTCACGTTGTTGAAGTTGGCGAGGGCGACCTGGCCGAGCACCATCGACTGGGTGTTCGAGTACGTTCCGACGATGGTGCCGTCAGCATTGAACGTGAAGCCGGTCAGGCGACCCGACGAGTAACCGTCCTGCGTGAGCGTGTTCGGCGTGTAGCTATTGCCGAACTGCGTGGTGCCGCTCAGGTTCAGCGTCAGATTGCCCGAAGCGGCGCCGTTGCCGTAGGCAATCGTCGGCAGCGTGATCGGGCCGGTCACGGCCGCGCCCGTCGAATCCGTCTGCGACACGAGGCTGCCCGACGAGTTGAACGTGAGCGTGCCGATCGGGCCGGTGCCGACTTGCGTCGTGCCGTCGACCGACGCGTACACGGTCCACGTGGCGTTGTTGGTCGTGGGGTCGACGCTGGTCTTCGTGAAGTACAGGTTGACGTCGTGCGAATTGCCCAGCGAGTCGTAGACCTTGAGCGACGTGGCGTTGGTGTACGAATTCGGATCGGTGATCGAGAACGGCGTGGTGTTCACGGCGCTGCGCGAGTCGAGATTGAACTGGCCGGTAATCTTCGTGGTGGCCGTCGGAGCCAGATCGCCCGTCGGGATCTGGAGATCGACCGGCGAGACGCTGTTGATGATGCCGTTCGGGCCGGCCAGATAACCGGTCAGGTGATCGCCGTTCGAGTCGACGATGTAGCCGTCCTTGTCGAGCGAGAACTGGCCGTTACGCGTGTAGGCGATGGTGCCGTTGTTCGAAACTCGGAAGAAGCCGTTACCCGAGATCGCGAGATCGAGCTGACGGTTCGTGACCGTGATGTCGCCCTGCGTGAACTGCTGGGCAATGGCCGCCACGCGCGTACCGATACCGACGGTGTTGTTGCCCGCACCGAACAGCGAGTTCGCGTAGATGTCAGCAAATTGCGCCTGCCCCTGCTTGAAGCCGACCGTGGCCGCGTTGGCAACGTTGTTGCCGATGACGTCCAGGTCCTTGGATGCGGCGTTCAGGCCGCTCAATCCGGTCGAAAAGGCCATGTGTTACTCCTGAGATTCGGTGTCGGCGACGGCTGTCGCGACGAATTCGATTCGAAAACGGAAAACGGGAAAGGCTTGCGTCGTGATGCGGTCAGAGAATTTCGCGCACGTCGGAGAGCTGGATGTTCGAGCCCGTGCCCACGTTGAGCAGCGGCGAGCCGGTCGTGCTGGCCACCACGCTTTGCACTTGAGCGTACGAGAGCAGCGTCGGCGTCACGGTCTTGCCATTGGCCGTTGCCGTCACACTCAGCGTGTACTTGCCGTCGGCCACGTCGACACCCGCGTCGTCCTTGGCGTCCCAGGTCAGGGCCTGTACGCCGGCATCGAGTGCGCCCGCGTTCACGGTGCGAACCACCTTGCCGGTGCTGTCCTTGATCTCGATCTTGACGGTGTCGGCATCGCTCGGCAAATCGAAGCCGAACGGCGTGGCCGTCTTCGTGACGGTGCCGTCGTCGGCCGTGGTGCTGCCCACGCCGATGTTGCTGCCCGGAATCAGCACGCCCTTGCCCACGAGCGCCGCCGCTTGCAGGCTCTGCGTGGAGTTCAGTTGCGAGGTAACGGACGACAGCGTCGTGTTCAGCTGGGTGATGCCCGAGACCGTGCTGATCTGCGCGAGCTGCGAGGTCACCTGCGAGTTGTCCATGGGGTTGAGCGGGTCCTGGTTGTTCATCTGGGCGACGAGCAACTTGAGGAAGCTGTTTTGCAGGTCGTCCGCACTGCCGGCGGACGACTTCGAGCTGCTGCTGTTGGCAGTCCCGTTGATCGAATCGAGGAAGGTCTGCGAAAAGTTCGCAGCGTTCGACGTATTGATGCTGGCCATCTGTCTGGTCTCCGCGCGGCCCCTTACTGGCCGACCGTGAGGGTTTTGAGCATGAGCGTCTTGGCAGTGTTGAGCGCCTCGACGTTGGCTTGGTAAGAGCGGGAAGCGGAGATCATGTTGACCATCTCCTCCACCGGATTCACGTTGGGCATGGTGACGTAGCCCTGTGCGTTCGCTGCCGGGTTCTTCGGGTCGTACACCGTCTTGAGCGGCGACGGGTCTTCGACCACGCCGGCGACCTTCACGCCGCCCACGTCGGTGCCCGTGACCGGGTTGACCTGAAACACGACCTGCTTGGCGCGGTACGGCTGGCCGTCCGGACCGGTCACCGATTCGGCGTTGGCCAGATTGCTGGCGGTCACGTTCATGCGCTGCGACTGCGCAGTCATGGCCGAGCCGGCGACATCGAAGATGCTCATGAGTGGCATGGCGCTTACCCTTGATTCGTGATGGCGGCCAGCATCGTCTTGATCTGGCTGCTCAGGACCGTGAGGCCCGTCTGGTAATGCACGGCGTTATCGGCGAAGTTCACGCGCTCGGCATCGAGTTCGACGGTGTTGCCGTCGACGCTTTGCTGATAGGGCACGCGATAGAGCAGCTCCGGGCCGCCCATGGGCGGTGCCGTGGTCACCGCGCGCGCGGCGATGTGGCGCGAGGAGGTGCGCGAGAGCGACACACTCGACTCGGTGGCGATCTGCTGTTGCGCGCCGCGCTCCACGGCCTGACTCAACGCGTTATTGAAGTCGACGTCGCGCGCCTTGTACCCCGGCGTATCTGCGTTGGCGATGTTCGACGAGATCACTTCCTGGCGATAGGCGCGCATCGATAGCGCCTGCTGGGAAAATCGCAATGCCGCGTCCAGTTTGTCCATGATCTCGTCTCGCCTGATGCTTGCCTTGATGCCGGGTACTTGGGTGATGCTCTTGAATCCGTGCGCCGTGCTCTCGCGGGCCGGCGCCGTTCGGCCGGGTTCGGCCTCGACTGGCGGGCGGTGCGCGGTGTGCAGACGGGATGTCCTGCCGGGTCCGGAAAAAACAGGGACCTTTTGGCATGCTTCGCATCGTATGCGTACGTCCCTGGATTCAATTGGAGGAATAGGAAGGAGATTGACCGCCATTTCGAGCCATGCCCCGTTGCGGGACCTCTCTAGAATGGCTTCCTGACGGCATCGGGCGGGGTTCGCCCCCCAGGCACAGGAAACCTGCCCGGTGCCGTCGGCTTCACAGCTTGAAGCGGGTTGAGTGCCGGATGCCTCATGGTTCGACCAGGCGACGGCCGCAAGGAGAGTGAGCATGGCAGGCAAAACCGGCGACCGTCTCGTCGACGCCCCGCGCACGCACGGCGTGCTGCGGCCAGGCCAGCGCGCGCGCCTTCAATTCCGTCTTCGGACCGGCGTGCGCTCCGGCCTGCTGGCGGCAATGCTTGGCATCGTCGGCTTCGGGCTGTCGGCAGGCGTCGCTTCAGCGGCCCGGGCGGCGACGGCGGCGCCTCAGAATGCCGGCATCGCGACCGATCCCGCCGCTCAGAACCTCGGCAATACGCTTGGCCCCGGCGCCATCGTCATCCCCGGAAACAATGCTGCCGCAGGCGGCGTCGCGTCGAACGTGCCAGGCATCGTCCGGCCGGTGAGCACGACGGCGAATGCTCCCGCGCAGCCCGCACCCGCGCAGGCGGTCACCGCCCCGCAGAATTCGCAGTATCAGAATCCCCAGATCATCCGTCAGACGGCCGAACGTTTCCTGCGCGAGCAGACAACCGGTCTGCCGGGTCAGGTCAATATCACCGTCGGCGAATCCGTCTCCGACCATATGCCTGCCTGCACGGCGCTCGAACCCTTCCTGCCGCCGGGCGCGCGCCTGTGGGGCACAACGAGCGTTGGCGTGCGTTGCGCGGGCGAGCGCCCGTGGACACTCTATCTGCAAGCGCGCGTGAGCATCAACGCGACCTACTTCGTCGCTGCGCGCCAGATCAATCCGGGCGAGACGATTGCACCGAACGATCTGTCGCCGCGGCAGGGCGATCTCACGTTGCTGCCGCGCACCGTCGCGACCGACGCCGGCCAGATCGTCGGCACGGTCGCCGTGAACCGCATTACGTCGGGCCTGCCGATCCGCGCCGATCTGCTGCGCAGCGCGATTGCCGTTCAGCAGGGACAAACCGTGCGCGTGGTCTCGCGTGGATCGGGTTTCGAAGTGAGCACCGAAGGTCAGGTGCTCTCGCGAGCCAGTGCGGGAGACCCCGTGCAGGTGCGCACCCGTGCCGGACAAGTCGTCAGCGGCACGGTAAAGACAGGAAAGAACGGCAACGTCGAAGTCGAAGTTGCACTATAGTGATCGCTCACTATCTTTAAGCATTCTCTGAAATCACCCGGGCACTTGAACTGGTAACAGGATGTTACTTGCCTAAAGTTATGGCGGATAATGCCGTTACACAGGCAGGTTTCTGGGGAAAGCACATGCAAATCGAACCACCCGCCAATCCGTTGACTGGCGTCGGCGCGGGCAAGGCGACGACTGATCGGACGACCACCGGCACTGTGAATGCCGACGCAAGTGCTGCGCCTGCCGCGTCTGCTGCGCGTGCTGCGAATGTCGGCGGCGGCGCGAGCGTGAGTACGAGCGCCCTGTCGTCGGAGATGCGCGCGTTGCAGGAAGCGCTGGCGCAAACGGGTATGGCAGACATCGACGTTGCGAAGGTGGCGGCGATCAAGACGGCGATCGCCAACGGTCAGTTGGCCATCGACACATCCAGGATTGCGGACGGTCTCATTGCGACCGCACGCGATTTGCTCTCTGCTCAATCGAAGTCATGACTACCGAAGCCCTGCTCAACGCCCTGTCTGTCGAGACGACCGCTATCGGTACGTTTTCGGCATTGCTTGGGGAAGAACAGCAGGCATTGGTGAGCGGCACGCTGGACGCGCTGCCGGAACTGACCGAGCGCAAGACACGCGCGGTGGTGGAACTCTCGGCGCTCGGTCGCGAGCGCGACGCGCACTTGCAGGCATTGGGTTTTACGCCGGATGAAGCCGGTGCGACGGCGGCGGCGGCGACCGATGCCCGCATCGCCACGGCCTGGAACGCCTTGCTGGCTGCGGCAGCGCAAGCCAAGCGCGCCAACGATACGAACGGCCTGCTCATCAATACGCGCCTGACTTACACGCAGCAGGCGCTGAACGTCCTTTACGGCCCGGGCAACAACGCTCCCCTCTACGGCCCGGACGGCCGCACCACCCCGCGTTCGAGCGGGGGAAGCGTTACGGCCTGAGGGTCGTCAGGTCATTTCTCGCCCGGGAAAAACGTCGGAGAATCGATGAATTTCGACGGCGCGCCCCAAAGTCCGACCCGGGTCCCGCGCCTTCGATCTGTTGTCATACGGTCAACTCGCCGACGTCCACGCCTTCTCACGCAACGTCGCACGCAGGCGCGATATCGCCTGGCTGTGCAACTGGCACACGCGTGACTCGCTGACTTCGAGCACCGCGCCGATTTCGCGCAGGTTCAGGCCCTGCTCGTAGTACAGGCTCATCAGCAACTTCTCGCGATCCGGCAGGCGGTCGATGGCGTCGACCACGCCGCCACGCAAGCCCTCGTCGAGGAGCATCGTCAACGGGTCCGCGCCCGGGTCCGCGCAGATGCGGTCGATGAACGGCTCTTCATCCGCCGCTTCGAAATCTTCGTAATAGATCAGTTGGCAGCCGTGCACGTCCTGCAACATCTGCTGATATTCGGTCAGCCCGATAGACATCTCGCCCGCAATCTCGCTCTCGGACGGCCCCCGCCCCAGCCGCTGCTCCAGACGCTGCACCGCCTTCTCGATCTCGCGCGCCGTCTTGCGAATGCCGCGCGACGCCCAGTCGAGCTCGCGCAACTCGTCGAGCATCGCCCCGCGAATGCGCTGGCTCGCGTACGTCTCGAACTGCGCGCCCTGCGTCTCCTGATACCGGTTCGCCGCATCGAGCAGCCCCAGCATGCCGGCCTGAATCAGATCTTCCAACTCCACGCTGGCCGGCAGCTTCGCCATCAATTGCAGCGCCAGGCGGCGCACCAACGGCGCGTATTGGGTCAGCGTGTCATTCGTATCGACCTTCCCGCGCGCGGTATACATGTTTCCCCTCCGCTTCCTCTCGACGCGTGCCGTGCCGCTCAGGCCGTGTGCGCGCTCACCGCGCCCACGCCATGCGCCATTTCGCCACCGCGATCGCCGCCGATATCACCGATTCCCGCCGGTCCCGTCTCGCGAATCGCCAACGGCCAGTGCATCACCTGCGCCGCCAATTGGCGATATGCCACCGCTGCCGGTGCCATCGGGAAAGCGTCGACCACCGTGCGCGCCAGATGCCGCGCCCGCAAGACCTGACGATCCGACGGCACATGTCCGGCCAACTCCAGCGACACCGCGAGATAACGGCTCGCCGTCGTGGCCAGATTGCGGCACACCACGCGTGCCTCCATCTCCTCCGCCCGGTTGACCACCACCCGGAACTGCGCCAGCGCATACTCGAAATGCGCCTGCTTGATCCACGAATACGCCCCCGTGATGGACGCCGGCTCACACCCCAGCACGACCAGCACGTCGTGCGCATGCGCCGCGAGCGGACTCAACACGCCGCCCGCGTGCGTGCAATCGACGATCACGACGTCCGGCTCGCCCACCGTCAGCACGGGCAGCGCAAGCCGCGGGTCGATCCGTTCCGGATGGCGGTGCGCCACCGGCACCAGCACCACGTTGTCGCGCGTTTGCACGCGAACCGCGTCGGGCGAGATACGTCCCGCAATCACATCGTGGATGTCGCCGCGCAACGGCAGACCGAGCGCCGGCGCCGCGTGGCCGCTCTCGTCGGCCAGCACCACATCCTGACCGTGATGAGCCAGCGCGCTGGCCAGATTCAACGCAACACTCGTCTGACCGGCTTCAGGCGCACTTCCCACCACAGCGACGATACGCGTGGTGTGGCGCGCCACCAGACGGCGCAGCCCCTCAGCTTGATCGAGCACGAGTTTAACCAAAGCAGGCCTCGCCTGAAGGTTGAGCGGGCGCGAACAGCCCGCTGTAGTGAGGATCGACCCCGCGCACCACGGCCGGCAAATCCTCCTCGGACGGCACGAACGGCGATCCCGTCACCGGCGCGGACAGTGCCGTGTCGATCAGGAACTGCCGGTCCGCCACGTGCAGGTTCTCCGGCACGCGCTGTCCCGTGGAAACGTAGTGCACCGGCAAGCGGTGGCGAATCACCGTATCGAGCACCGACCCGAGATTGGTCGTCTCGTCGAGTTTCGTCAGGATACACCCGGCTAGATCGCCGCCACCTTCGGCGCTGGCGCTGCGGTAAGCGTGCACCACCTCGTTGAGCGTGTCGCCGTGGCTCGTCGCATTGAGCAACAACAGACGTTGCACCGGCGTCTGCGCTCCGCACAGCATCGCCACCTGCTCCGGCACCGTACGGTCCCGCTGGCTCATGCCCACCGTGTCGATCAGCACCATGTGCTTGTTGCGAAGTTCCGTGAGCGCCAGACGCAGATCTGTCGCATCCTTCACCGCATGCACCGTGACGCCGAGAATCTTGCCGTAGATGCGCAACTGCTCGTGGCCGCCGATACGGTAGCTGTCGGTCGTGAGTAGCGCGAGTTTCTCCGCGCCGTGGCGCATCACGCAGCGCGCCGCCAGTTTTGCCGTGGTCGTGGTCTTGCCCACCCCGGTCGGCCCCATGAGCGCATACACGCCGCCACGGTCCATCAATTCATCTTCGTTCGGCATGACAGGCAGGTTGCGCTTGAGCGCATTCTTTACCCAGTCGAGGCCGCCTTCGCGGTCGCTGCCTTCGGGCAGATGTTCAAGCAACGCGCGGCCGAGCTGCGCCGAGAAGCCCGCAGCGAGCAACGTTCGCAGAATCTCGCCCTGCGCCGGCGAGCGCCGCTGTTTGTCGTTCCACACCAGCCCGGCGACCTGCTCTTCGAGCAATCCGCGCATGCTCTGGAGTTCGCCCATCATTGACTGCGCAAAGGCGCTGGTCGCCGAGATGTCGTTGGCGGCGCTCGCCTGATTCGACACCACGGGCACCGGCGCGGCGGGACGCGGACGTGGGCGATGCGTCGGCATGTCGCCGCTGGCCAGGGCGTCAAGATCCTCTTCCGCCAAGGCCACGATTTCGACGCCGTTGGCGACCGAACGGTTGGACAACACGACCGCATCGGGTCCGATTTCCTCGCGAATCTGGCGCAGTGCGTCGCGGCACGTGCCCGCAAAGAATTTCCGAATCTTCACGCTTGACCTCCGATGAGTGCCGTCATTTTCACATTACGGGTATCTGGCACTTCCGCATACGACAAAACCTTGAGCTGCGGCAGGCTGCGGCGCAGGAAGCGCGAGAGCAGCGAACGCAGCGGATGTTGAACCAGCAATACCGCCGGCAGGCCCTGACGCTCCTGTCGCGCCACCGCGGCCTGGGTTTCACGCAGCAATGTGTCCGCGAGGCCCGGCTCGAGGCCGGTGCCGCCGCCGGCCGACAACGCCTGCGTGAGAATTCGTTCGAGATTGGCGTCGAGCCCCACCACTTCCAGATCGCCGTTGCCCGGGAACACGCTCTGCGTGATCGCGCGGCCCAGCGACAGGCGCACCAGCGCGGTGAGATCGTGCGGATCCTGCACGCGCGCGCCATGCTCGGCGATGGTGTCGATGATGGTGCGCATGTCGCGAATCGGCACCTGTTCTTCGAGCAGGTTCTGCAACACCTTTTGCAACGTGGTGAGCGCAATGGTCTTCGGCACCAGATCTTCGATGAGCTTCGGCGCGTCCTTGCCGATACGCTCGATGAGTTGCTGCACTTCCTGACGTCCGAGCAATTCGTGCGCGTGCGCATTGATCAGGTGATTCAGGTGCGTGGCGACCACCGTGCCCGCGTCGACCACGGTGTACCCGTAGGCCTGCGCCTGTTCGCGCTGACCGACGTCGATCCACGTTGCCGGCAAGCCGAAGGCGGGATCGCGTGTCGGTGTGCCTTGCAGCGGCGCGCTCACCTGCCCCGGATCGATGGCAAGCAACTGCCCCGGATAGGCTTCGCCCTCCCCGATGATCACGCCCTTGAGCGTGATCCGATACTGGTTCGGCCTGAGTTCCAGGTTGTCGCGAATGTGCACGACCGGCGCGAGGAAACCAATTTCCTGCGCGAATTTCTTGCGAATGCCCTTGATTCGCTTGAGGAGTTCGCCATCCTGATTGCGGTCGACGAGCGGAATCAGGCGATAGCCGACTTCCAGCCCCAGCGGATCGACCAGCGCCACGTCGTCCCACGAGGCTTCGGCCACTTCGGCGGGCGCGGCGGCGGCCACCGGCGCCGGGCGCGTGGCCTGCACCTTCGCCGCGGCCGCCTTGCGGAACTGCCAGCGGGCCAGCGCGCCGAGCCCCAGCGCGAGCACCAGAAAGGCGAAGTGCGGCATGCCCGGGATCAACCCCATCAGGCCGAGAATCGCCGCGGTAATACCCAGCACCTGCGGGTTGCTGAACAGTTGCGAGACGACTTGCTGGCCAACGTCTTCGTCCGTTGCCACACGCGAGACGACGACACCGGCAGCCGTCGAGATCACCAGCGCCGGGATCTGCGCGACGAGACCGTCGCCGATGGTCAGCAGCGTGTAGTTCTTGGCCGCCATGCCGAGGTCCAGATTGTGCTGGACCACGCCGACGATCAGCCCGCCGACGATGTTGATCAGCATGATCAGCAGGCCTGCAACGGCGTCGCCGCGCACGAACTTCGAGGCGCCGTCCATCGAGCCGTAGAAGTCGGCTTCCTGCGCGATCACGGCCCGGCGCTTGCGCGCCTCCTCTTCGCCGATCAGACCGGCGTTCAGATCGGCGTCGATGGCCATCTGCTTGCCGGGCATGGCGTCGAGCGTGAAACGCGCGCCCACTTCGGCGATACGACCCGCGCCCTTGGTAATCACCATGAAGTTGATGACCACAAGGATGATGAACACCACGATACCGACGGCGTAATTACCGCCCACCAGGAAGTGGCCGAACGCCTCAATCACCTTGCCCGCGGCGTCGGGGCCCGTGTGGCCTTCGAGCAGGACCACCCGGGTGGACGCGACGTTCAGCGACAGGCGCAGCAGCGTGGAGAAAAGCAGCACGCTCGGAAACGCCGCGAAGTCGAGCGGCTTTTGCGTGTACATGCTCACGAGCAGCACCATCACCGCGAGCGCGATGTTGAACGTAAAAAGCAGATCCAGGATGAACGGCGGCAGCGGGAGGATCATCATGCCCAGAATCATGATGATCAGCACCGGCGCGGCGAGCGACTTCAGATTGCCGCCGAGGAGCATCTGCGACGTACGCAACAGCTGATTCGCGCGTGGATTGAGGTTCATTCGTTACACTCGTTTCGGCCCGAGGCGCCGGGGCGCATCGAGTTCGGCCGGCACCGGCAGATCCGACGGCATCCTTGGTTCGATGCCTCCCTCGGTGCGCCAGCGGCGAAGCTGGAAGACCCACGCCAGCACTTCCGCCACGGCCGTGTACAACGTGGCCGGGATTTCGTGACCGATTTCCACGTGACGGTGCAGCGCGCGCGCGAGCGGCGGGGCTTCGAGGATCGGGATGCGATGTTCCGCCCCCATCTCGCGGATACGCTGCGCGACCAGGTCGGTGCCCTTGGCGAGCACACGCGGCGCGCGCATGGTGTCCTTGTATTCGAGAGCGACGGCGAAGTGCGTCGGGTTCGTCACGATCACATCGGCCTTGGGCACGTCCTGCATCATGCGCCGGCGCGCCGCCTGGCGCTGCAATTGACGAATATGCGCCTTGACGTGGGGATCGCCTTCGGTTTCCTTGTTTTCCTGACGCACTTCCTCTTTGGTCATGCGCAGCTTCTTGTAGTGCTGCCAGATCTGATACGGCACATCGATGGCCGCGACGAGCAGCAACGACGCCACGATGAACGCGCAGCACACCACGATCATCTCGCCCACATAGGGAAGTGCCGCGCGCGGGGGCTGGGTCATCAGGCCCATCACTGCGTCTTTGTCGCGTGCGATCGCCCAGTACGCCACCGCCCCCACGAGCACGGTCTTGGCAACGGCCTTGACCAGCTCGATCAGCCCCTGCGTGGAGAACATGCGCCCCAGCCCCTTGAGCGGGTTGAGGCGGCCGAAGTTGGGAGCGAGCGACTTGGTCGTGAAAAGCCAGCCGCCGAGTGCCATCGGTGCGACGATTGCCGCGAGCACCAGCACGCCGAACAGCGGTGCGATGACCATGAGGGCGTCAGCCCCCGAGTGGGCGGCGTACGAGAGCATGCGGCGCGGGTCCATCGCGGTGCCCGGCTCGAATTGCATGCCATGACGCATCAACTGGGCGAACCCTTGCGAGATACGGTCGGCCGTCATCCACATGCCGGCGACACCGGCGGCCAGCAAGGCGAACGTCGAAAGCTCGCGCGAACGCGCGACCTGACCCTCCTCGCGCGCCTTCTCGAGGCGCCGGGGGGTCGGTGATTCCGACTTTTCGAGATCGCTTTCCTCAGCCATGCCCTATCCACTGCGGGCGGACGAACCCACCCTATCGCGACCGATTATGGCCGTAACCGTCAAGTCACAAAGGGGGGAATAGAGGTGGGATTGGGCGGTATTTCGTGACAGCGTCCGCGTGAGGGCCGTGGGTCAGAATCCGAGGCTGGCGAGCAGATCGTCGACCTGCCCCTGATCGGCGACGATGTCGCTGCGGCCTTCTTTCTTGATCTGCGGTCCGTTGAGCAGCGAGTCTTCGGCTTCCTTGCGCTTCTCCGGCGGCATGTTCTCCAGCAGCGTCTGGAGCAGATGCTTCTCGATTTCCTGCACCACGTCCATGATCTTCTTGATGACCTGCCCGGTCAGATCCTGGAAGTCCTGCGCCATCATGATTTCCATCAGATGGTTGTTGGTCGCACGGGTGTCGTCCGGTACGCGGCGCAGGTAAGTGCGGGTCTCGGTGACGAGCTGACGCGCGTCTTCGAGTTCGAGCGGCTGGTCGAACCATTTGGCCCAGCGCTGATCGAGCGCATTGGCGTCCGCTTCGAGGCGGTCCTGAATGGGCTTAGCCAGTTCGATGGCTGTCAGCGCCCGCACCGCCGCCTGTTCGGTCATGGTGGCGACGTAGTTCAGGCGGTCGCGCGCATCCGGGATGGCCGTGGCAGCCTGCTCCAGTTGCTTGTCCAGACCGAGTTCGCGCAGGTTGTCGCGCAGCATGCGGGTCAACTGCCCGATGCGCATGAGCATGCGCTCTGCCGGGTCCGCCTCACCGGTCACGTAAGCGCCGTCGGGCTCGCCCGGCCATTCAGTGCTCGACTCGTGGGTCACGTTCAGGCCCCCGTTTTTTCCATTTTCTCGAAGATCTTGCCCAGCTTCTCATCGAGGGTCGCCGCCGTGAACGGCTTGACCACATACCCGCTCGCACCGGCCTGGGCGGCAGCGATGATGTTTTCCTTCTTGGCTTCGGCCGTCACCATCAGCACCGGCAGGTGCTTCAGGTTCGGATCGGCGCGAATTTGCTGGAGCATCGTCAGGCCGTCCATGTTCGGCATGTTCCAGTCCGACACCACGAACTCGAAGCTGCCGCCACGCAGCTTGGCGAGCGCCGCCGCTCCGTCTTCCGCTTCGTCGACATTCGAGAAACCTAGCTCCTTGAGCAGGTTTCGCACAATGCGTCGCATCGTCGGAAAGTCGTCGACGACGAGGAATTTCATGTTCTTGTCAACCATCATCACTCCAATTCTGCCGGTCCCCCGCAGGGGGCCGGCGCTATTCAGGGGCAACTTCCGCCGTCACTCAGTGCCCTGAGTGTGGACGCAAATCGTTGCGGACCATACGGCGAAAAAACGCCAAAAACCGAACTATACCCGTTGCGTGCGTTCGCCGAATTTCGCGACCTGATGAAGCACTTTTCGGGCCATCTCATGCAACGGCACCACTTCTTCCGCGCCGCCCATCGCTATGGCCTCGCGCGGCATGCCGAACACGATGCAGCTCGCCTCGTCCTGGGCAAACGTGTGGGCTCCGGCACGGCGCATCTCCACGAGACCCGCCGCGCCGTCGCGCCCCATGCCCGTCAGGATCACACCGATGGCGTTACGCCCGGCATGGACGGCAGCGGAGCGAAACAATACATCGACAGACGGCCGATGTCGATTCACCGGCGGCGCTGGATCGAGCACCGCCACGTAGTTCGCGCCGCTGCGCGAGAGTTGCAGGTGAGTGTCACCCCCCGGCGCGATGTACGCGTGGCCCGGCAATACCCGTTCGCCGTGCTCGGCTTCCTTGACCGTAATGCGGCAAAGCCCGTTCAGGCGTTGCGCGAACGACTTCGTGAAGCCCGCCGGCATATGCTGCGTGATGAGGATCGCCGGGGCGTCCGGGGGCATCGGCACAAGCACTTCGCGAATCGCTTCCGTCCCCCCCGTGGACGCGCCGATGATAATCAGCTTTTCCGTCGAGACGAGCGGATTGCGCAACATCGGCGCCGCTTCCACCGGCGCCGGTACGGCGCTCTTCGGCGGGGCGCTGCGCACCCGCGCACGCGCGGCCGCACGAATCTTGTCGGCGATCATCTCGCCGTATTCGAGCATGCCGTCCCGAATGCCCAGGCGCGGCTTCGTCACGAAGTCGACGGCGCCGAGCTCCAGTGCGCGCATCGTCACTTCCGAGCCGCGTTCGGTCAGCGAGGACACCATGAGCACCGGCATCGGACGCAGGCGCATGAGCTTCTCGAGAAAGTCCAGCCCGTCCATGCGCGGCATTTCGACGTCCAGAGTGAGCACGTCGGGGTTATGTTGCTTGATCAGGTCGCGCGCCACGAGCGGGTCGGGTGCGGTCGCCACTACGGTCATGTCCGGATGTGCATTGATGATCTCGGTCATCAGGCTGCGCACGAGTGCGGAATCGTCCACGCACAGGACTTTGATTGGTTCGCTCAAGCCTCCTCCATTTTTCGGTTGTCAGGCCCCGGCCGAGGCTTGGCATTTCTGGCCGATGGCGCAAAGAGTTCTACGGAGCCCCGTACTTCGCGTGCACGCAAACGCTGCGCGTACGCCTGTTCGCGCTGGACAATGGCCGGATCGCCCCGGTCGCCCAGCTTCTTGACCATCACCCGTCCGGTGCGCGGCAAAAAGCACACCTTGCGCGGATGCGGTCCGAGCAGATCCTGCGCGGTCACGCGAATCTGCTCCATCTCGAGATAACGCAACACGAAGTTCGCATTGCGATCGCCGATATTCAATGTCGTCATGCCCGCGAGCACCGCGCCGCCGCCGAAGACCTTCGCCTCCAGACGCTCACGCCGCGCACCGAGCTTGATGAGCTCGTTGATGAGCATTTCCATCGCATACGCGCCATAGCGCATGGACGCGGAGAGTATACGGTCTCGCTCGCTCTCGCCATCGTCGGGCAGCATGAAATGATTCATGCCGCCGATGCCCGTCACGGTGTCGCGCACACACGCGGCGACGCACGAGCCGAGCACCGTCACGAGCATGATGTCTTCGGTCGTGACGAAATACTCCGACGGCAGCAGCTTCACCGCCTGGGTATTGAACGCGTTGTCGAAGTAGTGGTTGGTCGCCAGCGCTTCGGCCAGTGGCTGTGCCATGTCAGGCTCCCCGTGCACCGGCACCGGCCAGTTCGTATACCGTCTGTCCACGCAGACGGAACGCCCGGCTCACGTAAGTGAAATTCTCCGAATGTCCCGCGAAGAGCAGTCCGTCCGGCTTGAGCAACGGAACGAAGCGCTCCAGAATGCGCGCCTGCGTCGCCTTGTCGAAGTAGATCATCACGTTGCGGCAGAAAATGACGTCGAACGGCCCCCCGATCTGCCACGACGGCGCGAGCAGGTTCAGCGGCTCGAACGTCACCAGTTGCTGCAACTCGGGACGCACCTTGATCTTCCCGGCATTCGCGCCCGTGCCGCGCAGAAAGTGCTTGCGAAGTTGTTCCTGCGTGAGCTTGCCGGTCTGCTCGCCGTTGTAGACGGCGGCCGAGGCGCGCGCGAGCACCTGCGTGTCGACGTCGGTCGCCAGCACGCTCGCATTGGGGCGTGAGCCGAGCGTGTCGACCAGCGTCATCGCAATCGAATAGGGTTCCTCGCCGGTCGATGCCGCGCAGCACCACACCGAAATCGGCCTGGCGCGATTACGCACGAAATCGGCGAGCAGGGGGAAATGGTGCGACTCGCGAAAGAACGACGTGAGGTTCGTCGTCAGTGCGTTGGTGAACGACTCCCACTCGCTGTCACCGGTATCGGCTTCGAGCATGTCGAGGTATTCGGTGAAACTCGTCATGCCCAGCGCACGAAGACGTCGCGCAATGCGGCTGTACACCATCTCGCGCTTGTGTTCGGCCAGCGCGATCCCGGCGCGTTGATAGATCAGGTTGCGAATACGGCCGAAGTCGGCCAGCGAGAAGGCAAAGTCGCGCTCGCCCGACAGGGCGGCTCCGCTTGCGCGCGCGAAATCCGCGCTGCGCGAGCCAGCGTCGCCGTCGGAGCCGGCGGCTCCGCGACGCGTCAGATGCGAGGTGTTGCGCGAATCATTCATGGTGTCTCACTTTGTCACGGCGCGGATTGCCCGCCGATCCCCATTTCCACGACTAAACTGCCCACGTCTTAACTGCCAGACCTGCTTTCCGCCCGCGATCCACCCGTTCGAATTCGCCTTGCGCGTGTGTGCCGCACCCGTCATGCAGCACGAGCCAGCGGCGGCGTGCGCTCGCGGCCCATCGCCCCTGGCGCACCGGGCGCCCCCGCTGCGCCGAGCGCGTGCGAGCCACCCGCGGCGCCTGCGCCGCCCGTCTGGAACACCGCCACCGCTGCACGCAATTCGTGCGCCTGCGATTCCAGTGCCCCGGCCGCCGCCGCGGCTTGTTCCACCAGCGCGGCGTTCTGCTGCGTGACTTCGTCCATTTGCGTGACGGCGCGATTGACCTGTTCGATGCCGCTCGACTGCTCGGCAGACGCCGCCGAGATCTCGCCCATGATGTCCGTCACCCGCTTTACCGCCTGCACGATCTCGCCCATCGTCTGACGCTGACGTGCCACGAGCGCCGTGCCGTCCTGCACGCGCCGCGACGAGTCTTCGATCAGCGCCTTGATTTCCTTCGCGGCCGCCGCACTGCGCTGCGCCAGTGTACGCACTTCACCGGCAACAACAGCGAAACCACGGCCCTGTTCGCCGGCGCGTGCCGCTTCCACCGCGGCATTGAGCGCGAGAATGTTGGTCTGGAATGCGATACCGTCGATGACGCCGATGATGTCGACGATCTTGTTCGAACTGGCCGAAATGCCGTCCATCGTCGCGCCCACCTGCCCCGAGACTTCACCGCCACGCGAGGCGATCTCGGAGGCGTTCACGGCCAGTTGGCTGGCCTGGCGGGCGTTGTCGGCGTTCTGACGAACGGTGGCGGTCAGTTGCTCCATCGACGACGCGGTTTCTTCGAGAGACGCGGCCTGTTGTTCGGTGCGCGCCGACAGGTCGGTATTGCCGGCCGCAATTTCGTGCGCGGCTGTCGTGATCGACTCGGTGCCCTGACGAATCTGGGAGATGGTTCCGGCGAGCGTGTGCTGCATGCGCTGCATGGCGTAGAGCAGGCTATGAGTGTCGCCCTGCGCCACGTTCACGTGGCTGTGCAGATCGCCGCCGGCGATACGATGCGCAATCTCCGAGGCGTACTCGGGCTCGCCGCCCAGGCTGCGATGCACGGCGCGGATGATGACGAGCATCGCCGCAGTCACGATGCCGCCGATGAGCAGCAGGGCAATGCCGAAGCGCACGAGCGTGGCGTAGAAGGCGTCGTCGACGTCCTGCACATAGACGCCGCTCATCATGCCCCAGTCCCACGGGGCGAAGTACTTCACGTATGAGACCTTGGCCAGACGCTTGTCGCTGCCCGCGACGCGGCCGAAGTAATCGACGAAGCCCGCGCCCTTGTCCCTGGCGACGCGCGCCATCTCGACGAAGAGCAGCTTGCCGTTCGTGTCCTTGTAGGTGGAAACATCCTTGTTCACGAGATCGGCGAGCGTCGGATGCATGAGCACGGTCGGCTTCGTGTCGAAAATCACCACGTAGCCGTTGCCGCCCTCGCCATAGCGCATCGTTTTGAGCCGGGCCATGGCCTGCTGCCTGGCTTCCTCCACCGGGATCTTGCCGGCAGCCGCCTGCGCGGCGTAATCGCGCACGATGCCATCGGCGCTCGTAACGACGTTCTCCACTGCCGCACGCCGCTCCGACATCATCGTGCCGCGCTCATGCCAGGCAGCCCAGCCGCCGAGAATCAAAAGCCCCAGCCACATCAGCGCGAGCGCCGACCAGAGTTTTGCCTTGAGACTCAACTGCATCATGACGTGGGCCCTCCACCACCTGCCGCGCGCGGCGCTGCCCCGGGAGGCGGCGGGCGCGACGGCTTTTGTCTTGCCGATTGTTGCGACTTGCCGACACGCGCCCCTGAACTCCCGACGACCCTGCTTTCGTGGGGAAAGGCGCGTGCACCGTTCCTATAAGTTGATGCCGTGCTGCCATTGCGGTTGCGGCGGTCGTGCCGACGTCGCAACCTACGTGTCATGCCTCATGCGCGATCAAAACGTTTCCCAATCGCCGTTGGCGTCGTCGGTGCCGGTACGCGAAGCGGCCGGTGCCGCGGCTGCCGGTGCGGGTCGACGCGGCTGGGCCGACGGCGCCGGTGCCGGGGTCGCCTTCGGAGCGGCGGCGGGTGCCGGCGCGGCCGGCGCAACGGCCTTCTTCGCCGCAGCCGGACGGGCCGCGGGCAGCGCCGCCAGCGCGGGGGCCGCATGGCCCGCTGCGACCTGGCTGGCGTCCACGCGGAACACGGAAACGGTCGATTTCAGACGGTTGGCCTGCTCTTCGAGCGAGCCGGCCGCAGCCGCCGCTTCTTCCACGAGCGCCGCGTTCTGCTGCGTGACTTCGTCCATCTGCGTGATGGCGCGGTTGACCTGCTCGATGCCGCTCGACTGCTCGGCGGACGCCGCCGAGATCTCGCCCATGATGTCCGTCACCCGCTTCACCGCCTGCACGATCTCGTTCATCGTGTGGCCCTGCTGGGCGACCAGCGCCGTGCCGTCCTGCACCCGCCGCGAGGAGTCTTCGATCAGCGCCTTGATTTCCTTCGCGGCGGCCGCACTGCGCTGCGCCAGCGTACGCACTTCACCGGCAACCACGGCGAAGCCGCGGCCCTGCTCACCCGCGCGGGCGGCTTCCACCGCGGCGTTCAGGGCGAGAATGTTGGTCTGGAAGGCAATCCCGTCGATCACGCTGATGATGTCGACGATCTTGTTCGAACTGGCCGAAATGCCGTCCATCGTTTCGCCGACCTGACCGGACACCTGACCGCCACGCGTTGCGATTTCCGAGGCGTTCACGGCGAGCTGGCTCGCCTGACGGGCGTTGTCGGCGTTCTGACGAACGGTGGCCGTCAGTTGCTCCATCGACGATGCGGTTTCTTCCAGCGAAGCGGCTTGCTGTTCCGTTCGTGCCGACAGATCGGTATTGCCCGCGGCAATCTGCTGCGCGGCCGACGTGATCGACTCGGTGCCCGAGCGCACTTCGGCGACGGTGCGCACCAGGCTGTCCTGCATGTGCTTCACGCCCTTGAACAGACGCCCGGTCTCAGTGTCGTTCCACACCTCGATGCGTGCCGTGAGGTCGCCGCCGGCGATCTTCTCGAAGTGCTTGATGGCGTCGTCGATGGGGCCGACGATGGCACGCGTGAGCGTGATCTGCGTGACGATGCCCACGAGCAGGCCGACCGCCAGACCGATGCCGACCATCCACATCACCATCGTGTAGCGCGCCTGGGCTGCTGCGTAGCGCTCTTCGGCGTTCTTCACCTGCAAGTCGGCCAGCGCCGTCATCGCCTTCGTGTAGTCGCCGAACAGTCGCGGCACGTCCATCACGGTCTTGGCATGGAAGTCGGGAATGTCGCCCGATTCGATGGCTTTGAGCGCTGGCAGGATGCCGTCGTTCGAGACTTTGGCGCGTGCGGCGATCACCGCATCGGCCAGCACCTTCTCGCTGTCGTTCATCGGCAGCGCGGCGTAGGCGGCCCACGAGTCGTCAGCCTTCTTCAGGTTGTTGCGAACGCTTTCGATGGCCGATTTGATTTCGGTCGGGTCGGCGATGAACTCGATACGCGACAGGGTCACGCGCGCGCCCTGCGTCGAAATCGTGGTCTGGGCGAGCGCTCGCGCCGACGCCATGTCGTTGCTGTAAATTTCCTGCAACGACGCATTGCTCTGGCGCAACGAGATGAGACCCACCGCAGCGCCGACAACCAGCAGCACCATGAAGAGTCCAAGCGCCAGCGTGAGCCGTGCCCGGATGGTGACATTCTTGAACATAACGACCTCTACCCCGTGAAGACCGGCCCGTGGCCGGTATATCCATCACAACAATCTCGACGTTGATTTGACGCGAACCAGACGCTTGCCATCGGCGAACCGTTAAAACTCTTCCCAGTCACCCGGGTCACTGGCCTTGGCGTTCGACGTTGGGCCCGTCGATTCGCCGGCCGGTGCTTTGCCACGACGTGCTGCGAGTTGCAGCACCTGAGCATCTTCCTGTGCGCTGGCGGTGGCCGGCGCACTGGTCTGCGCACGACGCGTCGCCGTGCGTGTGGCACCGCCCGCGGCAGCGCGTGCCGGTGCGGCGCTCGCCGCCGAGCCGTGCGTGGCAACCGGCGCGGCCTGCATCGCTGCTGGCCGGCTTCGGCGCGACCTGACGCGCCGCCGTGGCGTGCTGCTGCGCGATGGCGTGGCGCACGCCCGGTGACGATGCCGCCTGGAACGCATCGCCGACCCGGAAGACGGAGACCGCATCGCGCAAACGATGCGCCTGATCCTCAAGCGATCCGGCCGCGGCCGCCGCTTCTTCCACCAGCGCGGCGTTCTGCTGCGTGACTTCGTCCATCTGCGTGACGGCGCGATTGACCTGTTCGATGCCGCTCGACTGCTCGGCCGACGCTGCCGAGATCTCGCCCATGATGTCCGTTACGCGCTGCACGGCCTGCACGATTTCGTCCATCGTCTGACCGGCCTGCGCGACGAGAGCCGAACCGTTTTCCACGCGTCCGACGGAGTCTTCGATAAGCACCTTGATTTCCTTGGCAGCCGCCGCGCTGCGCTGCGCCAGCGTGCGCACTTCGCCCGCAACCACGGCGAAGCCACGGCCCTGCTCGCCCGCGCGCGCCGCTTCCACGGCGGCATTGAGCGCGAGTATGTTGGTCTGGAAGGCAATGCCCTCGATCACACCGATGATGTCGACGATCTTGTGCGAACTCGTCGAGATGCCCTGCATCGTATCCACGACGTTGCCGACCACCTGACCGCCGCGCGCCGCGATCTCCGAGGCATTCACGGCCAGCACGCTCGCCTGCTTCGCGTTGTCGGCGTTCTGCTTGACGGTGGCCGTGAGCTGTTCCATCGACGATGCCGTCTGCTCCAGCGAAGCGGCCTGTTGTTCGGTGCGCGCCGACAGATCGGTGTTGCCCGCGGCGATTTCGCGCGAGGCAATGTTGATCGATTCGATGCCTTCACGCACGTCCGAGACAATGGACAGCAGACTGTTCTTCATTACCGTGAGACCGAACAGCAACTGGCCGATCTCGTCGCGACCGGTGCCTTCGGCCTTACCCGTGAGATCGCCCGCGGCAATCTGCTTCGACATCGCAAGCGCCACGCGCAGCGGATGATTGATGGCGCGGCGCAGAATGCTGCCGAGCACGAACAGCACGACAATGCCGCCGAGCACGGCAACCGCGGTGGCCGCGCGCACGAGCGTGTGCTCCTTCTGCGATTGCTGATACAGATCGGTCGCCTGTGTGAGTTCGAGGCGCGTGAGTGCGTTGAGCTCGTCGCGCATCGGGCCGTAGGCCGGCTTCACTTTTTCGAGGTACGTCTGCTGCGCGCCTTCGGCGGACCCCACGCGCAGCATCTCGACCGTCTTTTGCAGACCGTCGGACGTGAAGCGCTGGCGAATCACGTCGAAGCGCTCGGCTTGCGAGCGCGTGCTCGCGTCGACCGTCTTCATGTACTCCGCCCATTGGCGGTTGATGTCGTCGAGGCTGCCCGCAATTTCGTCGCCGGCGCGCTTCATCGCATCGAGGTTCGGGCTGCCCACGGCCTCGGCAACCAGCAGCACGTCGCGGTCGAGCTTCTGTCCGATGACGCCGAGCGTGCTCACCGGCACCATGCCGTTCTGATACACCTGCAAGAGCTTGGTGTTGCTGCTCGACACGCCCCAAAGCCCCAGCCCGCCGACAATCGCCAGCAGAATCGCCCCCAACACGATGATGCCGGTCAGCCGTGCGCGCAGCGTATCCAGACGCACGCGACGCGCAAGCGCCGCAATGCCGCCGCGCTCGACCTGTCCGCCGCGAATGCGCAGATTGCCCGCTTGCCCGTTACGGAATCGTGCGTAGATGGTTTCGGCTTGCGCCACCGCGCCGGCCGCCGGGCGCACGCGCACCGACGTGTAACCGACCACGGCGTTGTTTTCGAGCGTCGGCGTGACGGTCGCGAGCACCCAGTAGAAGTCGCCGTTCTTGCGACGGTTCTTGACGAGCCCCGTCCACGTGTCGCCGCGTTTGATCGTCTCCCACAGGTCGCCGAAGGCTTCGGGCGGCATGTCGGGATGGCGCACGATGTTGTGCGGCGCGCCCAGCAGTTCGTCACGCGAATAGCCGCTCACCTCCACGAAGGCGGGATTGGCATACGTGATCCGCCCCTTCAGATCCGTCCGAGAGATCAGATACTGATGCTCGCCGATGACGAATTCGTTCTGGGTGACGGGCTGGTTATCGCGCACGTGCTCGGTCTCCGTGGACTGGGGTGAATGGGTTATGGTCTGTAATGGTGTCGCCTCGCGATGGCGTCGGCCTGAGTTAGCTCGCCAGACGCTCGATGAGCGCCATGTCGTCGCTGGTCATCAGCTTCTCGATGTCCATCAGGATCAGCATGCGGCCTTCGACCGTGCCAAGCCCCGTGATGTACTCGGTGGCCAGCTGCGCGCCGAACTCGGGCGCCGGCTTGATTTCGCCGCGCGCGAGCGTGAGCACGTCGGACACGCCGTCGACGACCATGCCGACCACGCGACCCGCCACGTTCAGAATGATCACGACCGTCTGCGTGTCGTACTCCACGCGGCCCAGCCGGAACTTGATGCGCATGTCCACGATCGGCACGATGATGCCGCGCAGATTGATCACGCCCTTGATGAAGTCGGGCGCGTTGGCGATGCGCGTCACGGCGTCGTAGCCGCGGATTTCCTGCACCTTCAGGATGTCGATGCCGTACTCCTCTTCACCCAGCGTGAAGACGAGAAATTCCTGACCGTCGCCATCGGTCTGCATGGCGCCTGCGTGGCGCGACACGGCCTGCTCTTGCGAAAGGTTGTCCATCTAACGCGTCTCCGACTTCAGTTGAAGATGGTGGCAGCGGCCGAGCGCTGGCCGCGCTGGAGCGCCGCCACATCGACGATCAATGCCACACTGCCGTCACCCATGATGGTGGCGGCGGAAATACCGTGAATACGGCGGTAATTGGTTTCGAGGTTCTTCACCACGACCTGCTGCTGACCGACCAGTTCGTCGACGAGCAGCGCGAAGCGGCGCCCTTCGGCCTGAAGGATCACGATGATGCCCTGCGTCGGATCGAGGCGGGCGCCGGGCACGTCGAAGGCACGGTACAACTCGACGAGCGGCAGGTATTCACCGCGCACCAGCACGACCTGCCCCTCGCCGGTCACCGCGCGAATGTCGTCGCGACGCGGTTGCAGCGACTCCATCACGAAGTTCAGCGGCAGAATGAAGATCTCCGGGCCGACCTTGACGGACATGCCGTCGAGAATCGCGAGCGTGAGCGGCAGCACGATGCGGATCGTGGTGCCCTTGCCGCGCGTGGACAGAATCTCCACGTGGCCGCCCATCTGCTGAATGTTTCGCTTGACGACGTCCATGCCCACGCCGCGGCCCGACACGTCCGTCACCGCTTCGGCAGTCGAGAAGCCCGGCGCGAAGATCAGTTGCCAGACTTCTTCGTCCGGCATCGAATCGGACACGTTCATGCCCTGTTGCTGCGCCTTGGCGAGAATCTTCTCGCGACGCAGACCGCCGCCGTCGTCGCTCACTTCGATGACGATGTTGCCGCCCTGATGCGCGGCGGACAGCACCAGCTGGCCCACCGGATCCTTGCCCGAGGCCAGGCGCTGTTCGGTCGTCTCGATACCGTGATCGAGGCTGTTGCGCACCAGGTGCGTGAGCGGATCGATGATGCGCTCGATCAGACTCTTGTCGAGTTCGGTCGCCTGACCGAACGTCACGAGCTCGATCTGCTTGCCCAGCTTCGTCGCGAGATCGCGCACCAGGCGCGGGAAGCGCGAGAACACATAATCCATCGGCATCATGCGGATGGACATCACGGCTTCTTGCAGATCGCGTGCGTTGCGCTCCAACTGGCCCATGCCGTTGAACAGACGGTCGTGCAGCATCGGATCGAGGCTGCTGGCCGTCTGTGCCAGCATCGCCTGCGTGATCACCAGTTCGCCCACAAGATTGATGAGCTGGTCGACTTTCTCCACGCCTACGCGAATCGAGGTGTTCTCGTGTCCGGCAGCGCCGCCGGCCGCCGGGGCGGCCGCGCGCTTCTCGGGCGGATGATGCGCCCCATTGCCACCATTGCCACCATTACCGGCAGCCGCCTGCGGCGCGGGCGGCACGACGATCGGCTCGGCAGCGGGCGGCGGCACGACGGCCCCGGGCGCTGCCGCCACCGGGACTTCGATCGGTGCCGGGACGAAGATTTCCGATGTCTGGACCGGTGCGGCAGCGGGCGCCGGCTCGAGTGCCGCGGGTGCCGTGGCCGAAGCGGCGGCCGCCGCGCTGGCGTCCTGCACGTCGATCTGCGACGGTTCGATCACGAAGCAGCACACGGCGAGAATGTCGTCCGCGCCGCACGTCGTGTCGAGCCACAGGTGCAGGGCGTCGGCCGCCGAGTGACGACCGGCGACGGTGCCCAGGTTGCCCAATTCTTCCGCGAGCAGCGCCTGATCCTTTTCGCCAACGCCGGTGAGGGTGACCTTCAGACGGGTCTGACCCGGCGGCACGGGGCTGGTCGGCGCACCGCCGGCGTCGGCCGCCGCTTCTGGGGGTGCTGCCTGTGCTGCGGGCGCGGCGGCGGGAGCAGCGGCAGGAGCCGTAGGGGTAGCCGGGGCGGCGGAAACCGGTGCGCCGTCGCCTTCGGCGGCAAGTTGCTGGAGCACGGCGCAGATGCGCTTCATCGCCTCGGCGTCGGGTTCACTGGAGGCGCGGTAGGCATTCAACTGTTGATGCAACACGTCTTTGGTTTCCAGGAAGGTGTCGACCATCTCGGTGCGCAACTGCAATTCGCCGCGACGTGCGCGGTCGAGCAGGTTTTCCAGCAGGTGCGTGGTCTCGGTGAGCGCGGTAAAGCCGAACGTTGCGGCGCCGCCCTTGATCGAATGAGCGGCCCGGAAGATCGCGTTCAGTTGCTCGTTATCGGGCGCGCTGACGTCGAGCGCCAACAGGAGGTGCTCCATCTCTGCGAGCAACTCTTCCGCTTCATCGAAAAAGGTCTGGTAGAACTGGGTGATATCCACCGGTTTCCTCGTCCTAACTTGGTTGTGCCATCGACGCGTTCGACGTCATCGTCATGCGCCTTCGCCGACGAGCGAACCGACCACGTCGACCAGTGCTTCGGGGTCGACCGGCTTGATCAGCCAGCCGCTGGCGCCCGCTTCGCGGGCTGCCGTCTTGTAGGCGCCGTCGACTTCGGTCGTCAGCACCAGAATGGGCGTCTCGGCAAATGCGTCGAGTTCGCGCAGCGCGCGAATGAGCGACAGGCCGTCCATGCCGGGCATGTGCTGATCGGTCAGAACCAGATCGAACGCCGCGTTCGACGCCAGCGCCAGTGCTTCCTGCCCGTCGCGGGCGGTCGTCACGGCGTAGCCGGCTTCGTCGAGCGTAGCCGCCAGAATCTGACGCATCGACGCGGAATCGTCGACGGCGAGAATCGTGTTGCGTAAGGCCTGCATGCGTCTCCTCTTGTCGGTTATCGCGCTGACGCGCCCGGCATCGTGGGGGCTGACGGCGGTGCGGGCGGTGTGGGCACGCCCGGCACGGCCGGAAGCTCGCCGCTGATCGCGGCGCTCACCGCGTTGCTGCCCGCACCGCGGGCATTCGCGGCGTCGATTGTCGGTTGATCCGCTTCATGCTTGACCGACTGCTCGGCGCGGCGGTTGAGCACGATGATGCTGATGCGGCGGTTGATCGGGTTGAATGCATCGTCGCGGTCGAGCGGCACCGTCGACGCCAGCCCCACTACGCGCAGCACCTTCTCGCCATCCAGACCCCCGGCGATCAGTTCGCGACGCGACGCGTTCGCGCGGTCCGCCGACAGTTCCCAGTTGCTGTAGCTCTTGTCGCCCTGCGCGTACGCCGTGGCATCGGTGTGGCCCGACAGGCTGATGCTGTTCGGCACGCCGTTGAGCGACTTGCCGATCTCGCGCAGGATGTCGCGCATGTAGGGCTGCACCTGAGCGCTCGCGTTCGCGAACATCGGCCGGTTCTGATCGTCCACGATCTGGATGCGCAGGCCTTCGGTCGTCACGTCGATGAGCAGTTGCTTGCGGAACTGTTTGAGCGTGGGGTTACTTTCGATCGCTTTTTCGATGCGCGCTTTGAGTTCGCGCAAACGTTGTGCATCGGCGCGCTCGGCCATCTCGGCCGTGGTCGCCTGCCGCGCGCGTGTCTGATCGCCGCGCGACTTCTGTCCATCGGTACGCGTGGTGTCGGCGCCGCCGCCCGGAATCACGCCACTGTTATCGGCGGCGTTGCGTCCGCCCGTAAGCGCGACCTTGAGGGGCGTGCGGAAATACTCCGCGATACCCGTCAGTTCCTTGCTGCTCACGGAACTGAGCAACCACATCAGCAGGAAGAACGCCATCATGGCCGTCATGAAGTCGGCATAGGCGATCTTCCACGCACCGCCATGGTGGCCGTGCCCGCCGGCTTTGCGGCGCTTGACGATAATGGGCCGCTCTTCTTTCTCGCTCATTGCGCTTGCCCGTCAGCGTGCCTTGACCTGTCGCACATGCTCTTCGAGCTCGGCGAACGACGGACGTACGGTGGAGTAAAGCACCTTGCGGCCGAACTCGACCGAGAGGGCCGGCGCGTAACCGTTCAGGCTGGCGAGCAGCGTGACCTTGATGCACTCGTAGAGCTTGACCGACTCGTTGATGCGGTGCTCGATGAGTTGCGCCAGCGGCGAGATGAAACCGTAGGCGAGCAGAATGCCGAGGAAGGTGCCCACGAGCGCCTGCGCAATGAGCGCACCGAGCACGGCTGGCGGCTGGTCGGCGGACGCCATCGTGTGCACCACGCCCATCACGGCCGCCACGATACCGAATGCCGGCATGGCGTCGCCCGTCTTTTGCAGACAGTGCGCGGGGACCTCGCCCTCGTGACGGTACGTTTCGATTTCGTGATCCATCAGGTTCTCGATCTCGAACGCGTTCATGTTGCCGCTGACCATCAGTCGCAGATAGTCGGTGAGGAATTCCATGATGCGCGGCTCGCCGAGAATGCGCGGGTATTGCGAGAATACCGGGCTGGACGCCGGATCTTCGACGTCCCCTTCGATGGCAAGCATGCCGTCCTTACGCGCTTTCGCGAGCAGCACGTAGAGCAGCGCCATCAGCTCCATGTACAGCTCTTTGGTGTATTTCGAGCCCTTGAACAGCATCGGCAGCGCTTTCATCGTCGCCTTGATCGCCTTGCTGTTGTTGCCCACCACGAACGAGCCGACGCCCGCGCCACCGATGATCAGCAGCTCGGTCGGCTGAAACAGCGCGCCCAAGTGGCCCCCGCCAATGACGAAGCCGCCAAAGACCGAGGCCAGAACGATGATGTAACCAATGACGACAAGCACTGCCGGATACCTCTCGCAAAAATACGTCTACGGAAAAATGTCCTTCCTGTTCAGAGGGCTTAACGGCAGACACGCAGGGAAACTGTAGGGGCGGGAAAACCTCGATTCGCTTCGATTCGCCTCGATGCTTCTCGATAGGAAAGCCGGCGCGCTCAGGCGGCCAGCGGAGAAATGTCGGCGTCCGGCGCGACGGGCGCCACCGCCGGCGCCAGATCGGCGGCGTGCGCGTGCTTCGCCTTGCGGGTCTTTCCCGCGCGCGACGGCGGCTGACACAGACCGCAAACGTACTGGCCATGCGGCTCGTGCGCGTGCGTGACGAAATGCCCGCCGCAGCGCGTGCACGGCGTCATCTGCAACATCTTGCTGTCGAAAAAGCGAACGAGCGTCCACGCCCGCGTAAACCCGAGCACTGCCTCCCAACCGTGCAACTCCACATGCTCCAGATAGAGGCGATACGCCTTCACGATGGCTTCGATGCCCTGGCAGCCACCGTACTGAACGAGGTGACGATAGATGTTGTGGAAAAGCGACGAGTGAATGTTGGGCAACCACGTCACGAACCAGTCGGTCGAGAACGGCAGCATGCCCTTGGGCGGCGAGGCGCCCTTGAGTTCTTTGTAGAGTTTGATGAGCCGGTCACGGCTCAGACTCGTTTCCGCTTCCAGCAACTGAAGGCGGGCGCCGAGTTCGATCAGCTCGATGGCCAACTGAATCTCACGGGCCTCGAGAACGACGCTTTTGGTACGCATATACAGGCTTCCTGGCAAGTCACGCCCGGCGCCGTCCTGCAAAACGACAGGACCGCGCGCGGCGTGCGGCGCGTATGTCGTACGCTCAGCCGATCTGCTCGACGGGCTGACCCGCGAGCAGAATCGAAGCATGCGACTGCTGCATACCCACGTCTTTCGCACCATGCGTGAGGCTCGAGAGAATCACGTGGTCGTCGAATCGAAATCGGCACAGAAGCTGGTTCGACCCCGCGAATTTGACGAGTTGAGCCAGTGTGAGGCTGCCGAGCACATCGGCAAGCTGGTCGCTGATACCCAGGCGGAACATTGCCGCCGCGCGATCCTCCCGGATCAGGCGCTGAGCCAGGACAAGGTAGGAGAGATTCAACTCACGAATCTCGTTCAGTGTTTCGCTGTTTCGCATGCGGCCCCCCGGCGCAATGGATGAATCTGGCGGTACTACTGTCTATTCCCTCGCATTGTGGACAAGGGCAAAAGATAAAGAAATCGGAGAAAAACTACAGAAGGGAGCGAGAAAAGTGGAAGTTTTTTGTAGGACTTTTTCCTACAAGAGCGGCGCGCAGGGTCTCTACGACGCGCTCGGTGGGAGCGTTCGGTGACAAGGCGCAACCCGTTCATGAAAACGTCACGAAGCTACGCTTTACTACTTGACTGTATTTCGGCGGGCGTTTGCCGAACTTTAGCCATCCTTGCAAAAATTTTCGGGGGGCTTCTGCAATGGATCGCTGGATCGTACTTTGCCTATGACGCGGGCACTGGAACAGCGCAATTACAAAGTGTTACAGATGTAGTGCAGCGTGCCGAAGTTCAGGTTTGGAAGGTTCGTTCCGTTAGCGGTTCCCGCTGTCTGGCCTTGACGCGGCGTTGAAGAAAACTGCGAGGAAGGCAGCTCGCGCCGGCACATGGGCCGTGGCCGCCTTCCTTGCCGGGACCGGGTGATCGCCGACGTCTGTCAGACGGGATCCGCACTCGGGGGCAATGCCGGCCCCGCCCGGCGAATGAGGGCCGTGTGGAAACACCACGACAGTACCCCGCATGCGGCCATGACGGCCGCCATCGGCACGGCCGAGCGCGCATGCAGCAGGCCCACCGCGGCCCCGGCACTTGCTGCCGCGAGGAATTGAAGCGCTCCGAGCAGGGCCGACGCCGCACCCGCGCGCTGATGCTGCCGATTGAGCGCTTGCGCGATGGCGTTCGGCTGGGAAAAGCCGAGGCTTGTCACGTAGGCGAACAGGGGCACCATCAACCCGATGAGTCCGCCGAGCCTGAGCGCCGCCACTGCGAGCATCAGCAAACCCAGCATGGCGACGAGATTGTTGGTACGGCGCAACACGTCGGCGGGACGGCGCTTACGCAGCAGATAGGCGTTGATCTGCGAACCGCCGATGATGCCGCACGCGTTCAGTCCGAAGAGCCAGCCGTAGTTGGCCGGGTCGATGCCGTACAGATTGATGAACACGAAAGGCGAGCCGGTGATGTACGCGAACATCCCGGCCTGGGATACGCCGCCCGCCAATGCGTTGCCCATGAATTCCCGATCGCGCAGCAGCGCGCCATAGTTGTGCCACGCCGTCGCAAGCCAGTTGCGCGCCTGCTTCGCTGCCTGACGCGTTTCCGGCAGCCAATAAACGGACATCGCGAAGCACGCCGCCCCAAAGACGGTGAGGCCCCAGAAGATCGCGCGCCAGCCGACGAAGTTCAACACTTGCCCGCCGATGAGCGGCGCGAGAATGGGGGCGGCGCCCATGATGAGCGTCATGCGCGAGAGGACTCGCGCCACCGTGGCCGTATCGAACAGGTCGCGCGCCATCGCACGGGCGATCACGAAACACGCGCAGCCGCCAACGGCCTGAATGAAGCGGCTCACGATGAGAGTCTCGATATTGGGTGCGAGCGCGCAGCCCGCGGAAGCGAGCGTGTAGAGCGCGAGTCCGGCATACAGCGGACGCTTGCGGCCGTAACGATCGGCCAGTGGACCGTGGAGCAACTGACCCAGGCCCAGCCCGATGAAGAACGACGCGAGGGAGAATTGCACCGCGGCGTCCGTCGTGCTCAATTCGCGTGCGATGCTCGGCAGCGCAGGCAGATACATGTCGATCGAGAGCGAACCGATGGCCGACAGAATGCCGAGGACGAAAACGGTGCGAAAAGTTTGAGCGGGCATTGAGCGACACCTAGGGTAATCCCGAATCATACGGCATTCGCCCCGGTTTTGCTTAAATTGTGGGCAGAGGGGTGCTCGACTTATCGTTGAACGGCCCCTCCGCGCCCGGACCCCGCCGGTTGCGCGCCATTGTCACGCCCGAATCGCTAGTGGCAACGACGTAGGTGCCGTGCCCTCACGCCGTCTTTTCCTCGTGCAGCCCCAGCGATTCCACCATCTGTTCGCGCATGATGAATTTCTGCACCTTGCCCGTGACGGTCATTGGCATCTCGTCCACGAAACGGATATAGCGCGGGATTTTGTAGTGCGCGATCTGATCCTTGCAGAACGCCCGGATTTCATCTTCCGTGGCACGCTGACCGGGCTTGAGAATGATCCACGCGCAGACTTCCTCGCCGTACTTCGCATCCGGCACGCCAAAGACCTGCACCGCCTGGACTTTCGGATGGCGGAACAGGAACTCCTCGATTTCGCGCGGGTAGATGTTCTCGCCGCCGCGAATGAGCATGTCCTTCACGCGACCGACGATGTTGCAGTATCCCTCTTCGTCGAGCGTGGCGAGATCGCCCGTGTGCATCCATCCGTCGCGGATCGCCTCGCGCGTGCGCGGCTCGTCGTCCCAATAGCCCTGCATTACGGAGTAGCCCTTTGTGCACAGTTCGCCCTTCTCGCCCACAGGCACGATGTCGCCGGCCGCGTCGACGAGCTTGACCTCAAGGTGGGGCTGCACGCGCCCGACCGTGGTCACGCGCTTTTCCAGCGGATCGGTCGTCGTGGTCTGGAACGACACCGGGCTCGTCTCCGTCATGCCGTAGGCAATCGTCACTTCGCTCATGTGCATCTGGTCGATCACCCGCTTCATCGTCTCGATGGGGCATGGCGAACCGGCCATGATGCCCGTGCGCAACGTATCGAAGTGGTAATTGCCGAACTCCGGATGGTCGAGTTGCGCGATGAACATCGTGGGCACGCCGTGCAGCGCGGTGCAACTCTCTTCGGAGACGGCGGCCATGGTGGCCTTCGGGTCGAACGCCTCTCCGGGAAACACCATCGTCGCGCCCGTCGATACGCAGGCGAGCACGGCCAGCACCATGCCGAAGCAGTGGTAGAACGGCACGGGAATGCAGAGGCTGTCGCGCTCGGAGAAGCGCATGGCCATCGCGATGAACCGGCCATTGTTGACGATGTTGTGGTGCGTGAGCGTCGCCCCCTTGGGGTTACCGGTCGTGCCGCTCGTGAACTGGATGTTGATGGGATCGAAGCAATCGAGGGCGTCGGAAACGCGTCGCAGTTCGTCGAGATTGGCGTCGGCGCCCAGCGTGACCACGTCGCTGAAATTCATCATGCCGGGCGTGGTCTCCAGCCCCATGCGGATAATGGTACGCAGCGTCGGGAATTTTGCCGATTGAAGTTGTCCTGGCGCACACGTCGCCAATTCGGGGGCCAGCGCGTTGAGCATCTCCAGATAACGCGACGACTTGAACGACTCCGCCGCGACCAGAGCCTTGCAGCCGACCTTGTTCAGTGCGTACTCCAGCTCGGCCATCCGGTAGGCGGGGTTGATGTTCACCAGAATCAACCCGGCACGCGCCGTGGCAAATTGCGTGACCAGCCACTCGACGCGATTCGGCGACCAGATCCCCACGCGGTCGCCCTTCTTCAGTCCGAGCGAAATCAGCCCGGCGGCAAATGTGTCGACGTGAGCGATGAACTCACGCCATGTCCAGTCCACGCCCTGCTCGCGAAACACCACGGCCTGCCGCTCCGGAAACTTCGCCGCCGTCTCGGCGAGCAGTCCGAATACCGTCAACGTCGAAAGCGGTACGGTGGTATCACCCTTCACATACGACAGCCCATTACGAGGTACAACGCCCGCACCTTCCCGGCTTTCCATGCTTTTGTCTCCTGAAGCACTACTGAAGTGGTCAATGCTGTCGCGTGACGGCGATGTCGTCGTTGTTGCGGTTGCCGTGCAGCCGCCTGGCCGCCTGGCCTATGCTGCCGATGTCGCCTGCAAGGCTTGTGACTTCCGCGGCGATCCCGGCCGGGCCACACCCGCCGATGCAGAGGGCCGTCCGCCGACGACGAACCCGCCTGTCGTCGCATCGAACGACGGCGAGCGTCTCTTCATAACAATAGCGCGTCACGCTGGCTTGACGTTTACGTTAACGTAATTTGAGTGACGTATCGAGTGGGGATGGCCCTGAGTGTAGGGTGTCGGCGACCACGGTCCGAAGGCCCCACGGCAATGGCCGTGTATCCGAACGGACCGGAACGGATCGGAACGGGCCAGACAAAACAAAAGCCCCACGCACGTTAATGCATGGGGCTTCCGCTGCCTTTACGCGACGACGAGCGTCCTGAAATGCTCGTCTCGGCAATCGACCGGCATTGTGCGGCACGAGGCCGTCACAACGTCGAGGTTTACTTCCTCGAACGCAGTTTCTGAATCGCTGCGAGTTGCGCAACCGCTTGGGCCAGTTCGGCCTGGGCGGTAGCGTACTCGATGTTCGAATCCTTGTTCGACATTGCTTCTTCTGCACGACGCTTGGCATCGTTAGCCTTGGCTTCGTCCAGATCCTTGCCGCGGATGGCGGTGTCGGCGAGCACGGTCACCGTGCCCGGTTGCACTTCGAGAATGCCGCCTGCCACGAAGACGAAGTCCTCGTTACCTGCTTCGTCCTCGATGCGCACGGCACCCGGCTTGATACGCGTGATCAGCGGCGTGTGGCCGGGCAGGATACCCAGCTCGCCGGCTTCGCCGGGCAGCGCCACAAAGCGCGCCTTACCCGAGAAGATTTCCTCTTCCGCGCTGACGACGTCTACGTGAATGGTTGCCATAATCGCTCCCGTTGAGTGTGATGAAGCGGCAGGCGCGCCGGTCCGGACGTTACCGTCCTCGCCTCGCTACCCCGCCCCGCAACAGTCACCTGCCGGGTTGCGGTGGCGTCTCTTGCGAGACCCCGCCGTCGCCCGGCACTCAACCGTTTACTGCATCTTCTTGGCTTTTTCGAACGCTTCGTCGATCGTGCCAACCATGTAGAACGCCTGCTCGGGCAGGTGGTCGCACTCACCGTCGACGATCATCTTGAAGCCGCGGATCGTTTCCTTGAGCGGAACATACTTGCCCGGCGAGCCCGTGAACACTTCTGCCACGTGGAACGGCTGCGACAGGAAACGCTGAATCTTACGTGCGCGGGCCACGGCCAGCTTGTCGTCCGGCGACAGTTCGTCCATCCCCAGAATCGCGATGATGTCGCGCAGTTCCTTGTAACGCTGAAGCGTCGATTGCACGCGACGGGTAACCGTGTAGTGCTCTTCGCCAATCACGTTCGGGTCGATCTGGCGCGAGGTCGAATCGAGCGGGTCGACTGCCGGGTAGATACCCAGCGAGGCGATGTCACGCGACAGAACGACGGTGGCGTCCAAGTGACCGAAGGTGGTGGCCGGCGACGGGTCGGTCAAGTCATCGGCAGGCACGTACACGGCTTGCACCGACGTGATCGAGCCGGTCTTGGTCGACGTAATACGCTCTTGCAGCTTACCCATTTCCTCGGCCAGCGTCGGCTGATAGCCCACGGCCGACGGCATACGGCCGAGCAGTGCCGACACTTCGGTACCGGCCAGCGTGAAACGGTAGATGTTGTCCACGAAGAACAGCACGTCGCGACCTTCGTCACGGAAGTGCTCGGCCATCGTCAGACCGGTCAGCGCGACGCGCAGACGGTTGCCCGGCGGCTCGTTCATCTGGCCATACACCAGTGCAACCTTGTCCAGAACGTTCGAGTCCTTCATTTCGTGGTAGAAGTCGTTCCCTTCACGGGTACGCTCGCCCACGCCGGCAAACACCGAATAACCGCCGTGTTCCTTGGCGATGTTATTGATGAGTTCCATCATGTTCACGGTCTTGCCCACACCGGCACCACCGAACAGACCCACCTTGCCGCCCTTGGCGAACGGGCAGATCAGGTCGATCACCTTGATACCGGTTTCGAGCAGTTCCGTCGACGGCGACAGCTCGTCGAATGCCGGAGCCTTCTGGTGAATCGAACGGGTGTGGTCCTTGGCGATCGGACCGGCTTCGTCGATCGGACGGCCCAGCACGTCCATGATGCGGCCCAGCGTCGGCTTACCGACCGGCACCGTGATCGGCAGACCCGAGTTTTGCACCGTCATACCGCGGCGCAGGCCTTCGGAAGACCCCAGACAGATGGTACGGACCACGCCGTCGCCCAGCTGCTGCTGGACTTCGAGGGTCAGTTCCGAACCTTCCATGGTGAGCGCGTCGTAGATCTTCGGCATGCTTTCGCGCGGGAATTCCACGTCGATAACGGCGCCGATGCACTGTACGATTTTGCCTTCAATCAAAGCAGTACTCATCGCTTTTCCTTTAGATACTCAAATTCATTTCGCCTTACGGCGCATCGGCCCGTGCCACCGCTTACACTGCGGCGGCGCCACCCACGATTTCGGACAGTTCCTTCGTAATCGCTGCTTGACGGCCCTTGTTGTAGACCATCTGCAATTCACCGATCACGGTCTTTGCGTTGTCCGACGCGGCCTTCATGGCCACCATGCGGGCGGACTGTTCCGACGCCATGTTCTCTGCGACTGCCTGATACACGACAGCTTCGACATATCGCACCAGCAGGGCATCGACGACCGTCTTCGCATCCGGTTCGTAGATGTAGTCCCACGAATGCTGTGCCGGGACCGCGCTCGCGTCTTCCGATTCGCCTTCCAGCTTTTCGGGCAGCGGCAGCAGTTGCTCGACCACGGCTTCCTGCTTCATCGTGTTCACGAAGCGGTTGTAAGCCAGGTACACGGCGTCCAGCTTGCCTTCGGCGTACGCGTCGAGCTGCAACTTCACAGCGCCGATCAGCTTGTCGAGGTGCGGGGTGTCGCCCAGTTGCACAACGTGCGAAACCACCTTCGCGCCGATACGGTTCAGGAAGCCGAAGCCCTTGCCGCCGATAGCGGTGGCCTCGACCTTCAGGCCCTGTGCTTCGATGTCCTTCAGCTTGCTCACCACGGCACGCAGCACGTTGGTGTTCAAGCCGCCGCACAGGCCCTTGTCCGTCGTCACCACGATGATGCCGGCCGCTTTCGCGTCGGCATGCTTCACCATGAACGGGTGGTGGTATTCCGGATTCGCCTGGCCCATATGCGCGGCGATCTGGCGCACCTTGTCAGCGTACGGCCGGGCATGACGCATGCGTTCCTGCGCCTTGCGCATCTTCGACGCGGCCACCATTTCCATGGCCTTGGTGATCTTGCGCGTGTTTTGCACGCTCTTGATCTTGCCGCGAATTTCCTTCATTCCAGCCATTGCTTACTCCTTGTCTCGGCGCGACGTTCGGTATTGCCTGAACATCGCGCCTTCCCGGGTCCGTTGAATAGTTACCGATTCAACCGGATTAGTAAGCGCCGGTCTTCTTGAAGTCCTTGACCGCAGCGTGCAGGGCAGCTTCGTCGTCCTTCGAGAGATCTTTGGTCTCTTCGATACGGCCGATGAGTGCGCCGTGGCTGGTCTTCAGAACTTCACGCAGACCCTTTTCGAACGGCAGGACCTGAGCGATTTCGAGATCGTCCAGATAGCCGTTGTTGGCGGCGAACAGCGAAACGGCCAGTTCCCACACTTGCAGCGGCGCGAATTGCGGCTGCTTGAGCAGTTCCGTCACGCGGCGGCCGCGCTCGAGTTGCTTACGGGTCGCTTCGTCCAGATCCGAGGCGAACTGCGCGAACGCAGCCAGCTCACGGTACTGTGCGAGGTCGGTACGGATACCGCCCGACAGCTTCTTGATGACCTTCGTCTGAGCGGCACCACCCACACGCGACACCGAGATACCGGCGTTGATTGCCGGACGGATGCCTGCGTTGAACAGGTCGGTTTCCAGGAAGATCTGGCCGTCGGTAATCGAGATCACGTTCGTCGGAACGAATGCGGTCACGTCGCCGGCTTGCGTTTCAATGATCGGCAGTGCCGTCAGCGAGCCGCTCTGGCCCTTGACTGCGCCGTTGGTGAACTTCTCGACGTACTCTTCCGAGACACGGGCAGCACGCTCGAGCAGACGCGAGTGCAGATAGAACACGTCACCCGGGTAAGCTTCACGGCCCGGCGGGCGGCGCAGCAGCAGCGAGATCTGACGATAGGCCCAGGCTTGCTTGGTCAAGTCGTCATAAATGATCAGCGCGTCTTCGCCGCGGTCGCGGAAGTATTCGCCCATCGTGCAACCGGAGTACGGTGCGATGAACTGCATGGCGGCCGAGTCCGAAGCGGTGGCGGTCACGATGATCGTGTATTCCATCGCGCCGTGCTCTTCGAGCTTGCGCACCACGTTCATGATCGACGAAGCCTTCTGGCCGATCGCGACGTAGACGCAGGTCACGCCCTTGCCCTTCTGCGAAATGATCGTGTCGATGGCCACAGCGGTCTTACCCGTCTGGCGGTCACCGATGATCAGCTCACGCTGGCCGCGGCCGATCGGCACCATGGCGTCGATAGCCTTCGTACCGGTTTGCAGCGGCTGCGACACCGACTTACGCCAAATCACGCCCGGGGCAATCTTTTCGATCGCGTCGGTTTCCTTCGCGTTGATCGGACCCTTGCCGTCGATCGGCTGGCCCAGTGCGTCAACGACGCGGCCCTTCAGTTCCGGGCCGACCGGCACTTCAAGAATGCGGCCCGTGCACTTGACGGTGTCGCCTTCCGAGATGTGCTCGTACTCGCCCAGAATCACGGCGCCGACGGAGTCGCGTTCGAGGTTCAGTGCCAGACCAAACGTGTTGCCCGGGAATTCGAGCATTTCGCCCTGCATCACGTCCGACAGACCGTGAATGCGGCAGATGCCGTCCGTCACCGAGATCACGGTGCCTTCGTTACGGACTTCGGCGCCGCTATCGAGACCTTGAATCCGGCTCTTGATCAGTTCGCTGATTTCAGAGGGATTGAGTTGCATATGTGCTCCTGATATTCAATTCTTGCCGTCGCAGGCGTATCGCGCCGGCCTCAGGCCGTCAGCGACGTCCGCATAGCCGCCAGGCGGGCGCGCACCGAAGTGTCCAGCACCTCGTCGCCAACCACCACACGCACGCCGCCGATGAGCGACGGATCAACCGTCACGCTCGGGTTGAGCTTGCAGCCGAACTTGTGCTCGAGGCCCTTGACCAGCGAGGTCAATTGCTCGCCTTCGAGCGGGAAGGCGCTTTCGATCGTGGCGTCTGCCGAACCGGCAGCAGCGTTCTTCAACGCTTCGAACTGTCCGGCGATTTCCGGCATGGCAGCCAGACGGCCGTTCTCGACCACGGCGGCGGCGAAGTTGCGCACTTCGGCGTCGGTCGATTTCACGGCAGCGGTCAGCACGTCGACGACTTGCGACGGGGAGACCTTCGGATCGTCGGCCAGGTTGGCCACTTCGGGCAGCGCTGCCACTTGCGCCAGTTCGCGCACGAGCTGCGACCAGCGATTCAGATCGCCGGACTTGGCCACGCGGAACAACGCTTCGGCATACGGACGAGCGATGGTAGCGAGTTCGGCCATGATCAGAGCTCTGCCTTGAGTTGGTTCAGCAGGTCGGCGTGGGCCTTGGCGTCGATTTCACGCTTCAGGATCTGCTCGGCGCCCTTCACTGCCAGACCAGCCACGTCTTCGCGCAGCGATTCACGGACCTTGACGGCCTGATTCTCGGCTTCCGCCTTGGCATTGGCGATGATACGAGCCGCTTCGGCTTGCGCCTGCGCCTTGATCTCTTCGGCCACGGCCAGTGCACGCTTCTCGGCGTCGGCGATACGCTTCGCGCCTTCGTCGCGGGCGTCCGCGAGGGCTTGCGTGGAGCGCTTGTTGGCGGCTTCGAGTTCAGCCTTGCCCTTGTCGGCGGCGGCCAGACCGTCTGCGATTTTCTTCGCGCGTTCGTCGATAGCCTTGATCAGCGGCGGCCACACGAATTTCATCGTGAACCATGCCAGGATCAGAAACACGACGGTTTGCGCGAACAGAGTTGCGTTTATGTTCACGGTGTTTCCTTTCGGTGATGCGAGTCGATTGGCAAAACAGCGCGCCCCATTGTGCCTGCTGGCTTGGGCGCGCCGTTCATGTCCAGTGGGCCGCGCAGGTTAGCGCGCGACCGGCCGAAAGAAACTTAGGCGAGGCGCGACAGCAGCGGGTTCGCGAAAGCGAACAGCATGGCAACGCCCACACCGATCAGGAATGCAGCGTCGATCAGGCCGGCCAGCAGGAACATCTTCGTTTGCAGCGGGTTCATCAGCTCGGGCTGACGGGCGCACGCTTCGATGTACTTACCGCCCATCAGCGCGATACCCAGACAGGCGCCGATAGCACCCAGACCGATGATGATGCCGATAGCAATGGCGGTCAGACCCTGGATGTTGGCGATGAAAGCTTGCATGATTACTCCTTTTGGTTAGAGACTTAAAACTTTAAATTTGAAAAACTGAAAAACCGAAAAACGTCACTTCCGCAACGACCGATCAGTGATGGTCGTGTGCCTGGCCGATATACACCAGCGTCAGCATCATCATGATGAACGCCTGGAGCAGCACGATCAGGATGTGGAAAATCGCCCATGCGGTGCCGGCAATGACGTGACCGACAAAACCCAGCACCGACGCATCTGCGCCAAAGCTCCAGATACCGCCCAACAGAGCGATCAGCAGGAACACCAGTTCGCCGGCGTACATATTGCCGAACAGTCGCATACCGAGCGACACGGTCTTGGCACAGAATTCGATGATGTTGAGCAGCAGGTTCGGGATCCACAGGAGGAAGTGGTTACCGAACGGTGCGGTGAACAGCTCATGCATGAAGCCACCGGCGCCCTTGATCTTGAAGCTGTAGAACAGCATGAGGATGAGCACGCCGACGGAGATGCCGAGCGTGCCGTTGAGGTCGGCCGTCGGCACGATGCGGTGATGCGTGATGATGGACCCCAGACCGACCCAACCGATCACCTTCGACGGCAGATCGACGGGCAGCAAATCCAGCGAGTTCATGAGCGTGACCCAGACGAACACGGTCAGCGCGAGCGGAGCGATGAAGGCACGATTGCCGTGCACGATGCTCTTCGACTGGTCTTCGACCATTTCCACGAGCATTTCGACCGCCGCCTGGAAACGGCCCGGTACGCCAGAGGTGGCCTTGCGCGCTGCCATCCACAACACGAAGCAGCCCAGAACGCCCATCGTGACCGACCAGAACATCGTGTCCCAGTTGATGATCGAGAAATCGACGATGCTGGTCTGCGTCGAGCTCGCGAGGTTTTGCAGGTGGTGCGAAATGTACTCCGACGGGTTCGGAGCGTGGCCGGCTTCTACTGACATAGCGATCAAACACCCAATTATGAAAATCCGCACACGGTAGCGTGTCGACGCGTGAGCGGATTTGCACCGCTACTTCAGTGCCATCGCAAGCCAATAGACTTTGAGCGTGAGCACGAAAGTGACCAGAAGCGCGACCCAGTGAACCCCGGGAAATCCGAACGCTACCGCCACCAATAACGCAATCGTCGTTGCCACCTTGATCGCCTCTCCCGTCACCAACGAACCGACGGAGACACGATCACCTGAAATTCTTAGCCGGAGCGCAAACAGCGCGCCCGGAATCCAACCCACCATCCCACCCAGCCATGCGGACAGCGCCGCGTCTCGCGGCGATGCCGACAGTAGCCACCAGGCCAGTGTCGCAACCAGCGACAACAGCACCTGGGCCCCCACCACCCGGAATGGAGTCACACTTGACGCGCGCCCCACATCGGGACCGAACAGGCGCTCAGCCTGCGCACGCGTGAGCGGAACGATAGGTTTTTCCTGCTCCTGCTCGTCGTCCCAAGCTTCTGATGCTGCACGTGCCGGCGCTTGCGGTTCGGGTTCCAAGTTCGACCGTGATGTCTCGGTCATCTCGCAGCCTCCCCGCCCGACTCGTGCTAACGAATGGGCTCTTCAAGCAGTTAAACCCGCGAGATTTTACGGGAAATTACGAAGCCCAGTCAATCTAAACGCGCAACAAATTCGCCGAAACTGCACAGTGCATGCTTCGATTTGGCGCCAACTCTCACGGAGTGCAACTTTGCTCATGGTGCAGCGCGGCATTACGCGCAAACGCCGCACGTTCCCCGCAACTGGCCTGCGTTCCGTGCGCGTTCAGACCCATTTCAGTGCAACGTACCCGACTAGCAATGCCACCAGATAAAACGGAACGGAAAGGTAGTGAAAGTGCCACCAGATCCTGTCCGATTTCGCCATGCGCAATGCAATCAGATTCGCCAGCGATCCCACTGCGAGTCCGAACCCGCCCACCGCCACCCCAAGGGCGAGCGCCGGCCAGTTCTGCGAATACTCGGCGAGCAGAATCGCTGCCGGCACGTTACTGATGAATTGTGACAACACCGCCGCCCCGCCGTAGGCCATTGGCCCGTTCGAGAAATCGAAGTGCCCGAGCACCGCCCGAACTTCCGTCAGACCGGCCACGCCGCGCAACACCACGAACATCAGCACGAAAATCGCCAGCAGCAGCCAGTCGATGCCGAGTACCGCATTGCGCCGAACGGCGAGCAATACGACGGCGACGCCCGCAAACGCCCATGCGGCAAAACCGTGATCCGCGAGCGTCACGAAAACGGCGAACAGCGCCAGCGCGATCCACAGCAGCGGCCAGCGCACGTCATGCCTGGGGCCCTGCCGCTGAAAATGCAGCGCCCGCGAATCGAACGCGAACGCACACACCACGAGCAGCATCGCCATGAGTGCGAGCGTGACCGGTGTCATCATGACGACGTACGCGCCGAAACCCATGCCGCTGTGTTGCCAGAGAAAAAGGTTCTGCGGATTGCCGAGCGGAGTGAGGCTCGAACCGGCATTGACGGCCAGCGCGAGGAAAATGATGAGGCGTTCGATGCGTACCGGCGCGATACGCGCAAGCGACTGCGCAAGCGGCACGACGGCAAAGAGCGCAACGTCGTTGGTCAGCAGCGTGGAGAGCGCCGCGGCAAACGTCACCATCAGCAAGGCGAGGCGACGTTCGGTGCGAAATGCGCGCAGCAATCGTTGCGCGAGCCAGTCGAGAAACCCGCTCTGATCGATGGCGCGTGTGAGCATCAGCAATCCGGCAAGCGTCAGTATCGTGTGACGATCGATACGCGCGAACAGTTCGCCCACGCTTGCGGGTTTCGCGATTTGCAGAATGACGAATGCCGCGAGCAGGATGAGCAACACGCGATCGTCGCGCACCCGCTCCCAAATCGCGCGCAAGGCACACACGATGCGCGACGCGACGCTCCCGCGGGACGTCGTTCCTATGGTGCTTGTCGCCCCTACCGGCTCCCCGGCCCGATCGTCCACGGCAATATCGTCAGGACACCGAAATCACTCGGCGCGAATGCGCGCGAGAATACCGTCGAGTGCGTCGAGACTGCCGAATTCGATCGTCAGTTGTCCGGCGCCCTTGCGGCCGACCTTGATCTTCACGTTCGACGCCAGCAGATCCGACAGTTCCTCTTCGAGACGCGTGACGTCGCGACCGCCCTCTTCCGCCGGGCGACGGCGAATGCCGTCGCCTTGCGGCTTGAGCGACGCATTCACGATCCGTTCGGTATCGCGCACCGACAGGCGCTTGTTCACGACCTGATTCGCGAGCGTGATTTGCGTTGCGGCGTCCACGGAGAGCAATGCGCGCGCGTGTCCCATATCGAGATCGCCCGCGAGCAACATGGTCTGCACCGGCTGCGCGAGATTGAGCAGACGCAGCAGGTTCGACACGGCGCTGCGCGAGCGGCCGAGCGACTCCGCGGCCTGTTCATGCGTGTAGTTGAATTCGCCGAGCAGACGCTGAATGCCCTGCGCCTCTTCGAGCGGATTCAGATCTTCGCGCTGAATGTTCTCGATGAGCGCCATGGCGGCGGCGGCTTCGTCGGGCACGTCGCGCACGAGCACCGGCACTTCCGCGAGCCCCGCAATACGTGCGGCGCGAAAGCGTCGTTCGCCCGCAATGATTTCGTACTTCTCACCATCGACACGACGCACCAGAATCGGCTGCATCAGACCTTGCGCGCGAATGCTCGCGGCGAGTTCCTGCAACGCGCCTTCGTCCATGCGCGTGCGCGGTTGATACTTGCCGGCCTGAAGGCGTTCGAGCGGCATCACCGAAGGCATGCCTTGCGCGCTCGCCTCTGCCGCGCCGTTGTGGTTATCGGCGTGAGCGCCCAGCAGCGCTTCGAGGCCGCGGCCCAGGCCCTTTTTTTTCAGTGCGTTGGTCTTGGTCGCCATGACAATGCGTTCCTGCGCGAATGCGCCTTACATAGTTTGAATGCGCGCGATCATTTCCGCGCCGAAGTCCAGATACGCCTTCGCACCGCGCGATGCGGGATCGAAGACGACGCCCGGCATGCCGTAACTCGGCGCTTCCGCGAGCCGCACATTGCGCGGGATGATCGCGTTGAAAACCTTGTCGCCGAAGTGCGACTTGAGCTGTTCCGACACTTGCTGCTGCAACGTGATGCGCGGATCGAACATCACACGCAACAAGCCGATCACCTTGAGGTCGCGATTCAGATTCGCATGCACCTGCTTGATCGTGTTGACGAGATCGGACAGACCTTCGAGCGCGAAATATTCGCACTGCATTGGAATGATGACGCCATGCGCCGCGCACAAACCGTTGAGGGTCAGCAACGATAGCGTCGGCGGACAATCGATGAGGACGAAATCGTAGTCGCCATCGACCTTCTCCAGCGCCTGCTTCAGGCGAGTGTCGCGGTTGTCCAGCGAGACGAGTTCCACGTCCGCGCCGGCCAGTTCGCGATTGGCGGGCAGCACATCATAATTGCCGGACTCCGAGCGCTGCGCGCTGGTGCTCACGTCGATACCGTCGACCAGTACCTCGTAGACGCTCGTCTCGAGCGCGGCCTTGTCGATACCGCTGCCCATCGTCGCGTTGCCCTGCGGATCGAGGTCGACCAACAAGACACGCTGCCCGTGCGACGCCAGTCCGGCAGCGAGGTTCACCGTGGTGGTCGTCTTGCCGACGCCGCCCTTCTGATTGGCCACGCAGAAAATTTTCGCCATGCCGATGTAGTCCTCCGATTGCTGCCGTGTTGATGCAATTGATGCAGTGATGCCAGGATGCGTCCGGTCCTGCGCAGGCCTGAAGCGAAAACGAAGCGACCAGGGTCTGCTGCCCGCTGCGGATGCATCCCGCTGATTCGATTATCCGAGCAAAGCTCAGTTATTGCCTGATTCAGCGTTTTGGCCGACGTGAGATACGCCGGCGCGCGGCACTTAGGGCGCGCCCGCCTTTTGCGGTGTCAACACCAGTTTGTCGGTGTCGTAGCCTTGCTTGCGCAACTGAGCCCGCATTTGGTTCAGCGTGTCGTCGTCCATTCGGGGCGAGCGCGACAGGATCCAGAGATACTCGCGGCTCGGCTCTCCCACAGCGGCATACTGATAGTCACCGTCGAGCACGATAACCCAGTAGTTCGCCCAAAGCCAGGGAATCCAGCGTAACCAGTCCGGGGCGAAGCTCACTTTGAAGCGGGCAGTACCTGTGCCCTGGCCGTCGGTACGCGCCACGCCGGTGTCGCTCGCCCAAGTACCGTCTTCCTTGCGGCATTTGTTCGTGACGTCGATGTTGCCGTCCGGGCGCGCCACGTAGTCGGCGGTCACGTCCGACACACATTTTCGCTCGAAGAAATTCGGATAGCGTGCTATTTCGTACCAGGTACCAACATAGCGCGCCTTGTCGATCTTTTGCACGGGACGCACGCGTGTGGTCAGGGCTTCCTGACCGGACTGCGCCCATGCCACGGCGGCCATCACCGACAGTCCGACCATGGCGGCGCCGGCCCAACGAGTCATTCGGGTCATCCCGTTACCTTTACGCGGAGCAAATGACGCTCGGCGTCGAGAAATGGCACATTCAGCGCCAGACGCTCGACCAGTTCGCAGCCATGCGGCAACGACAGTTCGCTGTCGGCGGCGACACCTTTCATCGCCCAGAAGCTGCCGTCCGCGGCCAACAAATTGCGGGCAAGCGTAACGAAATCGGACAATTCGGCGAAAGCGCGCGAGACGATGGCGTCGAACGGCGCAGGCACTTCCTTGCCGACGACGAGGGACTCGACGCGACCGGTCACGACCGTCAGATTGGTCAGTTTGAACGTGGCGCGAGCCTGCGTCAGAAAGGCGGTCTTTTTGTGAACGATGTCGTTTACCGTCACCTGCCAGTCGGGACGCACGATAGCCAGCACGACCCCCGGCAACCCGCCGCCCGAACCGACGTCGAGCACACGCGAAATCGGCTCGCGATCGAGACGCGGCAGAATCGAGAGCGAATCCAGGAGATGCTTGATGACCATTTGCCGCGGGTCGCGGATGGAGGTCATTTGCAGCGATGCATTCCACTTCGCCAGCAGCATCTGATAGTCGAGCAGCCGGGCCTGTTGCCCGGCATCGATCGACAAGCCGAGTTGCCGGATGCCATCGGCCAACAATGTGGCGAGTTCGTTACCGCCCGGTGCGGCAGTGCGCGGAGCTGTCATGAAGCCTCCGCGTCAGGCAGCGTGCTGGCCGCTGGCGTCGCCCTCGGTGGCAACCGTGGCGTCGGCAGATGCATCCCCCGACGCACGACGGCGTCCGAGCCCTTTCTTGAGGTGGATCATCAGCAACGAGATCGCCGCCGGTGTCACCCCGGAGATCCGCGAGGCCTGGCCCAACGTCTCGGGACGCTGCGCGTTCAGCTTCTGACGTACCTCGATCGACAATCCGCGCACATCGTTATAGTCGATGTTCGCAGGCAGCACGGTGTTCTCGTTCGCTTCCTTGCGCACGATTTCATCGGCCTGACGATCGATGTAGCCCTGGTACTTCACGGCAATCTCGATCTGTTCGCGAATCTGGCCGGCTTGCAGCGCATCGTCGGACAATGGCGCGTCCGGCGCCAGACGACCGCCCTGCACTGCCATGAGTGCGTCGTAGGCGACTTCCGGGCGACGCAGCAGATCCGCCAATGAGTATTCGTGATCGATAGCCTTTCCCAGCAGCGGTACAGAGTCTTCGGCCGGGAAAGTCTTCGGGTTCACCCAGGTCGATTTGAGACGTTCTGTTTCACGTGAAACAGCATCGCGCTTCCGGCAGAACGCATCCCAGCGAACGTCGTCGACCACGCCAAGTTCGCGGCCGATTTCCGTGAGACGCATATCGGCGTTGTCTTCGCGCAGCGACAGGCGATATTCCGCGCGGCTGGTGAACATGCGGTACGGCTCGGAAACACCGCGCGTAATCAGATCGTCGACGAGCACGCCGAGATAGGCTTGATCGCGACGCGGACACCAGGCATCGCGGCCCTGCACTTGCAACGCGGCATTGATACCGGCAAGCAGGCCTTGGGCGGCAGCTTCTTCGTAACCGGTCGTCCCGTTGATCTGTCCGGCGAAAAACAAGCCGGTGATGACGCGGGTTTCCAGCGAGCTACGCAGACCACGTGGGTCGAAGTAGTCGTACTCGATGGCGTAGCCGGGACGCAAAATATAGGCGTTCTCCATGCCCTTCATGGAGCGGACCAGATCCAGCTGAACGTCGAAGGGCAGGCTGGTGGAGATGCCGTTGGGATAGAACTCGTTGGTCGTCAGACCCTCGGGTTCGAGGTAAATCTGGTGCGATGTCTTATCCGCGAAGCGGTGGATCTTGTCCTCGATGGACGGACAGTAGCGCGGCCCCACGCCTTCGATCACGCCCGTGTACATGGGCGAGCGGTCAAGGCCACCGCGGATGATGTCATGCGTGCGCTCGTTGGTGTGAGTCACCCAGCACGGCACCTGACGCGGATGTTGTTCCGGACGGCCAAGGAACGAGAAGACCGGGACGGGATCGAGATCGCCGGGCTGAGCTTCCAACACGGAGAAATCGATGGAACGGCCGTCGATGCGCGGCGGCGTACCGGTTTTTAACCGGCCTTGCGGCAGTTTCAATTCTTTGAGCCGTGCGGACAGGCTGATGGCTGCCGGATCGCCCGCACGACCGCCCACGTAGTTGTTCAGTCCGACGTGGATCTTGCCATCGAGGAACGTCCCGGCCGTAAGCACGACGGCACGGGCACGGAAGCGCAAACCGACTTGTGTGATCGCGCCTACGACGCGGTCCCCTTCGACAATAAGATCTTCGACGGCTTGCTGGAACAGCCATAAATTCGGCTGATTCTCGAGGCGATGGCGAATCGCCTGCTTATAGAGAAGACGGTCGGCCTGCGCGCGCGTGGCACGAACGGCCGGGCCTTTGGACGAATTGAGAATACGAAACTGGATGCCGCCCTCGTCGGTCGCGGCTGCCATGGCACCGCCGAGCGCATCAACCTCCTTCACGAGGTGGCCTTTGCCGATCCCCCCAATGGAGGGGTTGCAGCTCATTTGGCCGAGCGTCTCGATATTATGGGTGAGCAGAAGTGTCTTACAGCCCATGCGGGCCGAGGCGAGCGCAGCCTCGGTGCCGGCATGGCCGCCACCCACCACGATCACATCGAACTCGGTCGGATAAAGCATCGCAATATTGCCGCTAACGGCAAACTCTCTGGATTCGGTAATTGCGGAATTATAGCGGCATTGCGATGCATCATTTGTAACCGCTCGTGTGTTTCACGTGGAACTTTGCATAAAAGCGATGGTTTTACGGATGTTTCACGTGAAACATTGTTATGAGTGTGTCGCCCTTGGTCTTGGCGGGTTCGGGCTCTCCACAACCGCCACCGCGCCCCCTCGTCCTATCTGACGTCCAGACAGCGAGGATTACCGGAGTGGCCTCGTTGGTCTTCCATGGCTTTGTTTCACGTGAAACGTCGGTGAGACTCTCGCTTGGCCATCCGTCACCGGCTAGCGCCCCATCCCGACAACCACGGCCTTGCAGCTCTCCCCGCTCTTTCCGACCTCCGGGCACCGAGATTTGCCGATATCCTGACTGCGCTCCAACTTAAGATCGCTCCGTCATAGCACCGGCAAGCCTCGCCGCTCACCTGCCCGCGCGCCCTCGTTGGACATCCCTTGGCTTTGTTTCACGTGAAACGTCAGTGAGTCTCTCGCTCGGCCATCAGTCACCGGCTAGCGCTCGTTCCCAACAACCACAGCCTTGCATCCCTCCCCCACTCTTTCTCGCTTCCGGCAGCGAGAATTGCCGATATCCGACTGCGCTCCAACTTAAAATCGTTCCGTCAGGGCACGGGCATCCTCGCCACTCACTTGCCCGCGTGCCCTCGTTGGTCATCCCTTGGCTTTGTTTCACGTGAAACGTCGGTGAGTTTCTCGCTCGACCTTCAGTCACCGGCTAGCGCTCGTTCCTAAGAGCCGGTTTACGATCTCCTGAGCAGCAGTGCCAAAAAGGCGAGATGGACAAACTGCAAGCTGGTGTTGAGCAAACGCTCACAGTTCTTCCATAAGCGCCGGTTCTTCTCCAGCCAGGCGAAACTGCGCTCGACGACCCAACGCTGCGGCAGGACCTTGAAAGTATGCAGTTCGCTGCGTTTGGCGATCTGCACCGTGACCCGCTCGCCCAAGATCTCGCGCACGCCCTGCGCGAAGGGTTCGCCCACGTAACCGCCATCGACCAGCACACTTTGCACCTGTCCCAAGCGAGGCTTGCCGTGCTCGAACGCCAGCAACGCTCCTTTGCGATCGGTCACCTCGGCAGTGGTTACCGCCACGGCGTGCGGCAAGCCCTGCGTGTCTACGGCAATATGACGCTTGATGCCCGACACCTTCTTGCCCGCGTCATAACCCTTATGCGCTGCCGTGTCAGTGTTCTTCACGCTCTGCGCGTCCACGATCAAGAACGTCGTGCTGGCGCTGCGTCCCTGTCTTGTGCGCGCCGCGCCAACCTGATTTTTTGAGTGCCTGCTCCAGCACGCTCACGCCGTGCTGGTCAGGCTGACTCCATTTGCTGAAATACGCGTAGACGGTTTGCCACTTGGGAAACTCGCTGGGCAAGAAGCGCCATTGGCAACCTGTACGCAACAGATACAGCACCGCGCAAAACACCTCGTACAAGTCCACCGTCGTGGGCTTCGTGCGCCGGCGCACGCTGCGCAACAGCGGCTCGATCTCCGAGAACTTCTCTCGGCTTATGTCACTCGCGTATTTCTTTCTCGTCATCCTCGAATTATCAGGGATGACCAGAAGATCGCAAACACGTTCTAACAACCACGGCCTTGCATCCCTCCCCCACTCTTCCTCGCTTCCGGCAGCGAGAATTGCCGATACCCGGACTGCGCTCCAACTTAAAGTCGTTCCGTCAGTGCACCGGCATCCTCGCCACTCACTTGCCCGCGCGCCCTCGTTGGTCATCCCTTGGCTTTGTTTCACGTGAAACGTCGGTGAGTTTCTCGCTTGGCCTTCAGTCACCGGCAAGCGCTCGTTCCTAACAACCACAGCCTTGCATCCCTCCCCCATCTTTCTCGCTTCCGGCAGCGAGAATTGCCGATACCCGGACTGCGCTCCAACTTAAAGTCGTTCCGTCAGGGCACGGGCATCCTCGCCACTCACTTGCCCGCGCGCCCTCGTTGGTCATCCCTTGGCTTTGTTTCACGTGAAACGTCAGTGAGTCTCTCGCTCGGCCATCCGTCACCGGAGAGCGCTCGATCCTAACAACCAAAGCCGCATCCCCTCCCCACTCTTTCCAGCTTCCGGGGCACCGAGAATTGCCGATACCCGGACTCCGCTCCAACTAAAAATCGCTCCGTCAGTGCACCGGCATCCTCGCCACTCACCTGCCTCAGGTGCCATCGAGGGTCATCCCCTGGCTTTGTTTCACGTGAAACGTCGGTGAGTTTCTCGCTCGGCCATCCGTCGCCGGCTATCGCTCGTTCCTAACAACCACAGCCGCGCATCCTCCCCCGCTCTTTCCAGCTTCCGGGCAGCGAAGATTGCCGATACCCTGACTACGCTCCAACCTAAAGTCGCTCCGTCAGGGCACTGGCAATCCTCGCCATACGAATATCCGGACTGAACCACGAACCGTCAACGCTGCTGCGTCAACCCGACCAGCCCCAATTGTGAAACATCGACTTCGTCGACTTATGGCGACGTAAGTGACGCACAGCGGTAAATTCACAGCCCCCGACGTACCCCGGAACGCAACGCCTCACGGTTGAGCGGGAATCTAAGCAGTGGGATTGGATACCTTGAAGTTGCGATTTAAATTGAAGCGCAGTATGCGTTGCCTCGCCACTACCCGAGAACCAGCCTTGACGACGCCATACCACAGCGAATCGGTTTTCCATTGCCGCGCAACAGACGCCCCACTCTTCTCAGTGTTTGGTCGTGCGGCACGGTCATAAGAAGATTCATCCGCACCGATCCACGTGAAATATTGCAGACGAGCATAGCCATGTGACCGTCATCCTCTACAGTCGGCATTCGCCAGCAAGCCCCAGCACCGCTGGCGCTTGTGCGGCAGCACCACGACTTCACCGCCAATGGCGCGCGTCCAGAGGGGTATGGCGATTCGCACGGGACGACGCCGCACGCGAGCCCGTCATCCGATGGGTCGCCAAATCTGCGTGTTGATCCATCCGAATGCATGCGATCAGTCGTCCGCCCCGGGGCGTCTGAGCGGTGGGGATCGCGGGTGCCCTGACGGAGCGACTTTAGATTGGAGCGCAGTCAGGGTACCCGCGATCCCCACTGCCCGGATGCTTGCCGGCACGACCCCGAATACAGGGATGTGGACTTTCCGTAGCGAAATAACCCGATGCATCCCTCTTGTATGGAAACCATCGTTCCACGTGGAACCCCAAAAAACAAACGCTTGGACAAAACCCAAAAGCGCATCCGCATTCGAGTACGAATCGCTAATTGCCTTGCGTTATCCACATCCGCTTCTCCACCCACAAATCCGATTTAGGGAATTTGCTTTTCTGTGGATAACCTTGAACACCAATTTCACCCGAAATTCGAAAAAATCCCGCAACCCCTTATTGCGGCAGTGCGCCATAGATTTGAGTTACCCACACATATCCACAAGCAACTGTGAATAAGTGACCTACCACACTTCCGGAGAGACGCCCGCTTGCCGCCCAAAGGAAATGGGGCCGGATATTGAACACGAACGACCGTTCGTAATCGAGAGCCGCTTTCGTGCGAAAAAAAGCCCGCCGGATTGGCGGGCTCCTTCTGTACTCAGGGAAATACTGTCCGACAAGCGACCGTCAGGCAGCCTTTTTGGCCAGCCCGAGATAGGTCTCGATGACCTTCGGATTGGTCGCCAATTCCTGCGCCGGACCTTCCAGCGCCAGTTCGCCCGTCTCGATGACGTAGGCGTAGTCGGCGACCTGCAACGCAGCACGGGCGTTCTGCTCGATCAGCAGCGTTGCCACGCCGGTCTTACGCAAGTCGTTGATGATATGAAAGATTTCCTTCACGATCAGCGGCGCCAGACCCAAGCTCGGCTCGTCGAGCATCAGCAACTGCGGTTTGGCCATCAACGCACGGCCCACCGCGAGCATCTGGCGCTCGCCGCCGGAAAGCGTCCCTGCCTGCTGGACACGACGCTCCTTCAGGCGCGGGAAAAGCTCGTAGACCACGTCCATCTGGTCCAGAAAGTTCTTCTCCCCCGCCTTCTTGCGACGGTACGCACCGAGCAGCAGATTGTCCTCGACGGTCATCGTCGAGAACAGCTCGCGCTTTTCCGGCACCAGACACATCCCGCGCGAGACACGCGCCTCGATGGACAGCGCCGACATCTCCTGCCCGAGATAGGCCACACTGCCCTTGCTCGACCCATTGTGCGGCAGCGCACCCATGATGGCGTTGAGCATCGACGACTTGCCCGCACCGTTCGGACCGATCACGGTGACGATCTGCCCCGCCCCGACCCGCAGATGCGCCCCATGCACCGCCTCGACTTTGCCGTATGCGACGGCGAGGTCCCTGACCTCAAGAATCGCGTCTGCCATCACTCCACCCCTCCAAGGTACGCTTCGAGCACCGCCGGGTTCTTCTGCACATCCTCCGGCAGACCCTCGGCGATCTTGGTGCCGAACTCCATCACCACCAGGTGATCCGTCAGATTCATCACGAAGTCCATGTCGTGTTCGACCAGCAACACACTCATGCCCTCGTCCTTGAGCTTTCTGAGCAAATCGCCCAACGCCTGTTTTTCTTTGTAACGCAGGCCCGCCGCCGGCTCGTCGAGCAGCAGCAAGGTCGGGTCGCACGCCAGTGCCCGCGCAATTTCCAGAATACGTTGCTGACCCAATGCCAGACTGCCCGCTTCGTCGTACATATGCGCGCCAAGGCCCACACGCTCGATCTGCTTCTTCGCTTCATGCAGCAGCATGGCTTCTTCGTGACGATCCAGACGCAGCACGCTCGACCACACGCCGCCCTGCGGACGACGACGCAGCCCGTTCCTGTCACGCAGATAGGCACCGATAGCGACGTTCTCCAGTACGCTCATTTGCGGCATGAGGCGCACGTGCTGGAAGGTACGGCCGATACCGCGCTTGACGATCTCGCGCGAGGGCAGACGATCGACACGCTCGCCCAGGAACGAGATCTCCCCGCGCGTTGCCTGCAACACACCGGTCACAAGGTTGAACGTGGTCGACTTGCCTGCACCGTTCGGGCCGATAAGACCGACGATCTCGCCCGCCTTCACTTCGAACGACACGTCGTTCACGGCGACCAGACCACCGAACTCCTTGCGGGCTTTCTCCAGCTTGAGCACCACCTCGCCCACCGCCGGCTTGGCGCGATGCCCCAGCGCATCGGCTTGCTCCGGTGCCTTCGCCACACGACGCGCCGGGAAGATCTTGCCGAAGAACGGCCATACGCCGTCGCGCGCGTATTGCAGCAGCAATACGAGCAGAACGCCGAAGACGATGGTTTCGAAGTTGCCGTTCGCCCCCAGGAGCACCGGCAGGATGTTTTGCAGGTAGTCCTTGAGCACCGTGAGAATCGCCGCACCCAGTACCGCGCCCCACACATGCGACACACCGCCGACCACCGCCATGAACAGGTATTCGATGCCGTGGTTCAGGTTGAACGGCGTCGGGTTCACGGCGCGCTGCAAGTGTGCATACAGCCAACCCGAAATCGCGGCAAGCACGGCGGCGTAGACGAACACGACCACCTTCATCCACGCCGTGTTGACGCCCATCGCCTCGGCCATCACGCCGCCGCCCTTGAGCGCACGAATGGCGCGGCCCGGACGCGAATCCAGCAGGTTCTTGATCGACACCACCGCCAGCACCACCACGATCCAGATCAGGTAGTACATCTGACGCCCGCTCGCCAGTTCCAGGCCGAACAGGTTGATGGTCGGGATGTCGTTCAGGCCGTCGTACTTGCCCAGGAACTCCAGATTACCGAACAGGTAGTACAGCGCCAGACCCCACGCGATCGTTCCCAACGGCAGGAAGTGGCCCGACAGACGCATGGTGATTGCGCCGATGATGAGGGCGGCCCCCGCCGTAATCGCCACGCCGACAATCAGACCGAGCCACGGCGACGCACCGTATGCCGTCGTCAGATAAGCGGTGGCATATGCCCCCAGACCGACGAAGGCCGCCTGTCCGAACGACGTCATGCCGGCGACCCCGGTCAGAAGCACGAGACCGATCGCGACAATGCTGTACAGGCCAATGTAGTTGAGCAGCGTCACCCAGTACTCGGGCAAACGCACTGGCGCAGGCAACACCGGCAACACGGCCAGCACCGCCAGGAAAATCAGGAAGTATTTGTTTTTCATTCTGTGGTCCGCCCCGTCTTATTCTTCGTCTTCTTCCACATGCTTGCTCGTGAGCGACAGCCACAGCAGCACCGGAAGGATCAGCGTGAAGACGATGACCTCCTTGTACGCGCTCGCCCAGAACGACGAGTACGACTCCAGCAGGCCCACGAGAATGGCGCCGAGCGCAGCGACCGGGTAACTCACCAGACCGCCGATGATCGCGCCCACGAAGCCCTTCAGACCGATCAGGAAGCCCGATTCGTAATAAATGGTCGTGATCGGCGCGATGAGAATGCCGCAAAGCACGCCCAGCACCGCCGCCAGCGTGAATGCCAGACGGCCGGCCTGCACCGTGCCGATGCCCACCAGACGCGCTCCGAGCCGGTTCACGGCCGTCGCGCGCAACGCCTTGCCCGAGAGCGAACGATCGAAGTAGAAGTACAGCGCCAGAATCATCACGACGGACACCCCGACCACCCACAGACTCTGTCCGGACACCATCACCGAGCCGATGTTGAAGCTCGCATCCGAGAACGCCTGCGTGCGCGACCCTTCCGCACCGAACATCACCAGACCCAGCCCCGTGAGCGCAAAGTGCACACCGACCGAGACGATCAGCAACAACAGCGTGCTGGCTTCGGCCAGCGGCTGGTAGGCCAGGCGATAGAGCATCGGCCCCATCGGCACGACCAGCAGCAACGTGACGGCAATTTGCACGAGCATCGGCAGCGTCATCGGCGCGAGCGTCTTGACCACGAAGAACACGGCAATCGGGAACACGAGGTATTTGCCCGCGAACACCGGTACGAGGCGCCCCGCCAGCTTGCGGCGCTCACCGTGACGCAGCACGCCGACCGTCTCCACGATGAACGTGCAGATCCCCATCGCCACGAGCAGCCAGCTCGTCAGCGGAAACTTCTGGGTCTGGAGTGCCGCCAGCGTGAGCGCGCCATATGACACGAACTCGCCCTGCGGAATGAAGATGACGCGGGTGACGGAGAACACCAGCACGAGCGCCAATGCCAGCAAGGCATAAATCGCACCCGTGGTGATGCCGTCCTGCGCCAGGATGGCTGCAATCGAAAGATCCATGCTCCTCTCACTTCGTTTGAGTACTTCTTGAACCGGCTGGCGAGACAGCCGGTGTGATGCACGGCGTAGCGCGCTGCCACCCCGTTCCCCTTCACATCGATGCCCCCTCGCACGTTCCCCTGATGAACATGCGGCAGCGCAGCGAATTATGAATTGTATAAATCGTTATGCATTGGTAAAACTCGGGTGACTACTGAGTCGATGACGTTTCGGTCTCCGCCAACGTCTCGTCTCCCACCCCGTTTTCCGTTTTTCCCGCCTTTGGACGCGCGTCGCGGTCTCCTGCGCGCGTCCGTCCCCGTTCCTTACATCGCGCCCCGGGCGAGCCGGCCGGCTCAGGCCACCTTGCGGCGACGACGCGGCCTGGCCGGCAGCGACGGTGCGTCGGCCAGGACTTCCGGCGGCAGCGCTTCGCGCACCACGTCGAGTAGCCGATAGATCTCGGCCAGCGTGTCGCGCCCGACCTTATCCTCCAGATAGCGGTAACGCTCCTCGACCAGGGGGCCGAGCTTCTTGCACAGCGCCCGGCTCGATGGCGTGAGCGACACCATGACGCGACGCTGGTCCGCCGCCACACGACGACGCAGAATCAGGCCGGACGCCTCCATGCGTTCGAGCATGCCCGACAGACTGGGGCTCAGGATGCAGCACTCACGTGCGACTTGCCCGATCTCCATTTCCCCGGATTCGCTATCGTTCACGGCCCGTATGACACGCCATTGTTGTTCCGTGATGTCGTAGCAATTGAGCAAAGGCCGAAAAAGGCCCATGACCGCTTCACGCGATTGCAGCAACACCAGAGATAGATTGCGGTGTTCGAATTCACCCGTCATGGATTTACGCTCGAAAGGATCGGCCGTTCAGCCCCCCGGCTGCGGCGATCAGGTTGGGACAATGCGGCCTCTCATGTGCCGCTCGCAAATGCATGTCCTGCCGTCTCTTTGCGATGCGCGAAACTACCACGCTCAAAAAAAACGGGCGCGAACGCCCGTTCTCTGGGCCCGGCTGGTCCAACCGGGCACTGATACCGCAGATACTTCCGATGTGACAGCGGGGCATGCCTGCATGCTATAGGCAGCCCCGGCGCACATCAGTTCGCCAATTTCCACTTGCCGTCGACGATTTGCACCATCACACGCGAGCGCTGATCCAGACCGTTGTGGTCGTTCTTGCTCATGTTGAAGATGCCGGCGGTGCCCGGCATGTCCTTCACGGCTTCGAGCGCGTCGCGCAGCGCCGAGCGGAATTCCGCCGTGCCGGGCTTGGCCGTCTTCAGGGCGACCGGGATCGCCGTTTGCAGCAGCAGGCCACCGTCCCAGGCGTGACCGCCAAAGGTCGAGATCGAGCCCGCGCCATAGGCCTTTTCATAAGCGGCCTTGTACGCGGCGGCCGACTTCTTCACCGGATTGTCGTTCGGCAGCTGCTCGACGACGAGCAGCGGGCCGGCCGGCAGATACGTCCCTTCGCAATCCTTGCCGCAAACGCGCAGGAAGTCGTTGTTCGCCACACCGTGCGTCTGATACAGCTTGCCCTTGTAGCCGCGCTCCTTGAGCGTGCGCTGCGGCAAAGCAGCCGGCGTGCCCGAACCGGCGATCAGCACGGCGTCCGGGTTCGCGCCCATGATCTTGAGCACCTGGCCCGTCACCGACGTATCGGCGCGGTTGAAGCGCTCGTTCGCCACGATCTTGATCTTCTTCTGGTTCGTCGCGTTGACGAATTCCTTGTACCAGCCTTCGCCGTACGCATCCGAGAAGCCGATGAACGCCACCGTCTTCACGCCGGTGTTGGCCATGTGCTCGGCAATGGCCATCGCCATCAGAATGTCGTTCTGCGGCGTCTTGAATGCCCACGTGCGCTTGGCGTCCATCGGCTCGACGATGGCAGCGCCTGCAGCCATCGAGATCACCGGCGTCTTCGTCTCGGCAGCCACGTCGACCATCGCCAGGGAGTTCGGCGTGACGGTCGAGCCGAGCACGGCGTCGACGTGATCTTCGCTGATGAGCTTGCGCATGTTCTTGACGGCGGTCGTCGTGTCGGTCGCGTCGTCGAGCACGATGTACTGCACCGGCTGCCCGCCGATGGTCTTCGGCATCAGCGCGATCGTGTTCTTCTCGGGGATGCCCAGCGAAGCCGCCGGACCGGTCGCCGACAGCGACACGCCAATCTTCACCTGAGCGTTCGCAACGCCCGCGACGAGCATCATGGCCGATGCCATGCACAGCAACTTCAGTTTCATTTGGGTCTCCTCACAAAAATTTCGAATTCGTTTTTTTACATTAACCGACCGCGCAGTCGGTAAATCGACGCCCATCTTACGGGCACAGGCGCCAGTTCGTAAAGTGCGGTTTCCCCACGTGTGGCATCCGCCACAGCAGGGTTGGCCGCGATCTTGCCCTCAACCACGGAAAAACGCGTCGTAGCCTGTCTTCACGATCAGTACCGCGAGCACGCCCAGAAACATGCGCCGCACGAAGCCCACGCCGTGCTTGAGCGCGAGGCGGCTACCCACCAGGCTGCCCAGCACGTTCATCACGGCCATGCCGATCCCGACCTGCCACCACACGTGCCCGCCCATACCGAACAGCAGCAGCGCGGCCAGATTGGTCGCCACGTTCACGATCTTGGACGACGCCGACGCATTCACGAAGTCCTGCCCGAACAGCCGGACGAACAGGAAAACGAGGAAACTGCCCGTGCCGGGGCCGAAGAAACCGTCGTAGAACCCGATGGCGCCGCCCACGGCGATGGCCGTAAGGGTCACACCCACGCTGCCCTGCACAGGGGCGTGAACCGTCCCGAAATCCTTTTTGCGCAAGGTGTAGACCGCCACGGCCACGAGCACGAACGGCAATACTTTGCGCAGCATGTCCGCGGGCACGTGCGTGACGGCGTAGGCGCCACAGAAAGAGAAGGCGAACGCCGCCACGGTCGCGGGCACCAGAATGGCCCAGCGCAATTGAATGCCGCGCGCATAACGCAGCGCGGCCGAGGCCGTGCCCCAGATGCCGGCCATCTTGTTCGTGCCGAACAGCAACGGCGGTGCGGCGTTGGGGAAGACAGCGAAAAGTGTCGGCACGGCGATCAGCCCGCCGCCGCCAACCACGGCATCCACCAGACCGGCCAGAAATGCCCCGCCTGCGAGCATCAGCAAATCGGTCAGCGCCCAACTCGTCAACATACATTCCCCATATACGACACCGACACTACGCCGGTCGCGCCACCTGCAATCACATGGCGTCGCCAGCGAGACGAAAACGGCGAGCATAGCGCTTTTAGTGCGCATTGCGCGTATAAAAGCGAAGCGATTCCCGCAATACGGCGCGAATACGGTTCGAACGACGGGGTTTGTACGGGAAAAATGCGAAAACGACGGAAAATTGCAAGAAACGCGAGACGCCCGAGGAATGCAAGGAATCGGCGTGATCCGACAGATCGAAGTGATGCCGCGAATGCACGCATGGCGACCGAAACCGTATGAGGCAGCGTCATCGCAAGAAGCCGGGTGTCGGCGAGTGAACGCCTGGCGTGTGCGCGAGGCACAATATAAAAAGCGCTGTTGGAGTCTTCTCCAACAGCGCTTTCTTTTTTGGCGGTGCGCGTTATCGCGCTTGTTGTCTCCTCGTTCCTCGCCCCTATATCCTGCCGTGACGCGAACTGAGGGAGAGAATAAAGGAGCACCCAATGCACCACAAGTCAGCATTTACCCCTACGAATTAGGTTTTTTCTGACATACGTGCGCCAGGGTGACGAGCGCACGCCCCATAAGAGTGCATCCGCCGCCCTGCTTCGCACGTCCGGTCCCTTCCGTCTACGGCCGCTACGACTGCTGCGACATCGTCCTGAAGAACCGGCTGCGGGCCGTCAGCTCGCCCACCAGACCACGCCGGAACGAGAGCACGCAAATGATGAAGATCGCACCGATGACGATGGTCACCGACTCGCCGAGCGTCTGGAACCACGTCACGCCGGTTGCCGTCGCGAGCCAGTTGCCGATATCGCCGAGCTTGTTCTCCAGCACGATGATCACCACGGCCCCGACGACCGGGCCGAGCATCGTTCCGAGACCGCCGACCAGCGTCATGAGAATCACCATGCCGGACATCGTCCAGTGAACGTCGGTGAGCGTCTCGAAGCCGAGTACCACGGTCTTGGTCGAGCCCGCGAGTGCGGCGAGCGTGGCCGACAGCACGAACGCCAGCAGCTTGAACCGATCGACGTCGTAACCCAGCGAGATAGCGCGCGGTTCGTTCTCCTTGATCGCCTTTAGCACCTGACCGAACGGCGAGTGAACGATACGCATGATGAGCAGGAAGCCCAGCGCACAAATCGCCAGCACCACGTAGTAGAGCGTGAGATCCGAGTCCAGCGGCAGCACGCCGAACAGCGAGCTGCGCGGCACGCCTTGCAGGCCGTCTTCGCCGCCGGTGAACGGTGCTTGCAGGCAGAAGAAGTACAGCATCTGCGCGAGTGCGAGCGTAATCATCGCGAAGTAGATACCCTGACGGCGAATCGCGAGCAGACCGATCACGAGCCCCAGCACCGCGCCGGCAATCACGCCCGCGAGAATGCCCGCTTCCGCCGTAAAGCCGAGATTGCGAATCGCATACCCCGTGATATACCCCGCGCTGCCGAAGAACGCCGCGTGGCCGAACGACAGCAGCCCGGTGAAGCCCAGCAGCAGATTGAAGGCGCAGGCAAAGAGCGCAAAGCACAGCACCTTCATGACGAAGACCGGATAGGCGCCGGCGAACGGCGCGGCGATCAGCGCAAGAAGCAGCAGGGAGTACAGCACGCGTTGTTGCATCTGTTGTTGCATTGTCCGCCCCTTACTTTTGTTTGCCGAACAGCCCAGCCGGGCGCAGCAGCAACACGATCACCATGATGAAGAACACCACGGTCGCCGACGCTTCCGGGTAGAACACCTTGGTGAAGCCCTCGATCACGCCGAGCATCAACCCCGTGACGATCGAGCCCATGATGGAACCCATGCCGCCGATCACGACAACGGCAAACACGGTGATGATCATCGACTGCCCCATGAGCGGCGATATCTGGATGACCGGTGCCGCGAGCACGCCGGCGAACGCGGCAAGCGCGACACCGAAGCCGTACGTCAGCGTGATCATGAGCGGTACGTTCACGCCGAATGCTTCCACCAGCTTCGGGTTTTCCGTGCCGGCACGCAGATACGCACCGATCTTGGTCTTCTCGATGACGAACCACGTCGCGAAGCAGGCCACGAGCGAGGCCACCACGACCCAGGCGCGATAGTTCGGCATGAACATGAAGCCGAGGTTGGTCGCGCCCGAGAGCGCCTCGGGCGCATCGAACGGTTGACCGGACACGCCGTAGATCGAACGGAACACGCCTTCGAGCACGAGCGTGATACCGAACGTCAGCAGCAGACCGTAAAGATGGTCGAGCTTATAGATCCAGCGCAGCATGGTGCGCTCGATCACGATGCCGATGACGCCTACCACGAGGGGAGCGAGAATCAGCATGACCCAGTAATTGAGGCCAAGATAGTTGCCGCCCATCCAGGCGAGCATGGCGCCCAGCATGAACAACGCGCCGTGCGCGAAGTTGATCACGTTGAGCAGACCGAAAATCACCGCCAGGCCGAGACTCAGCATGGCGTAGAACGAGCCGTTCACGAGTCCCAGCAGCAGTTGGCTCAACAGCGCCGGCAGGGGGATGCCTAGTAATTCCATCGAAATCGATTCTCTGGGAGAAAGGTCGCGGCGGGACACGCGTCCCGCCGCTATCGGTGCATCGCTTACGTGTTTGCCAAACGCTCAGACCGCGTCGCTTACTTGAGCTTGCAGGTCGATTCGGCTTCGGTGGTGAAGGCCTTCTCGCCCGGAATCGTGGCGACCACCTTGTAGTAATCCCACGGCGCCTTCGACTCCTTCTTCGACTTGACCTGCATCAGATACATGTCGTGGACCATCGTGCCGTCCTTGCGGATGTACCCCTTGCTGAACATGTCGTCGATCTTGATCTTGCGGAGCTGCTCCATGACCTTGTCGGCGTCCGTCGTGCCGGCAGCCTGCACCGCCTTCAGATAGGTCGTCGTGGCCGAGTAGTCGCCCGCTTGCAGGCTCGACGGCATCTTCTTCATTTTCTCGAAGTAGCGCTTGGCGAAGGCACGGGTCTTGTCGTCCTTGTCCCAGTACCAGCTGTCGGTCAGGTACATGCCTTCGGTGTTGTCCAGACCGAGCGAGTGAATGTCGTTGATGAACACGAGCAGACCGGCGATCTGCATCTTGCCCTTGATCCCGAACTCCTTCGCGGCCTTGATGGCGTTGATCGTGTCGCCGCCGGCGTTGGCCAGGCCCAGCACCTGCGCCTTGGAGTTACCCGCCTGAAGCAGGTACGACGAGAAGTCCGATGCCGAGAGCGGATGACGGACCTGCCCCACCACCGTGCCGCCCTCGGCCTTGACCACGTCGGAGGTGGACTTCTCCAGCGCGTGGCCGAACGCGTAGTCGGCGGTCAGGAAGAACCATGACTTGCCGCCCGCCTTCACCACGGCCGAACCCGTGCCGCGCGCGAGGGCCACGGTGTCGTAGGCGTAGTGCACGCCGTACGGCTGGCATTGATCGTTGGTGAGCGCGTCGGAACCGGCGCCCACGTTGATATAGACCTTCTTCTTCTCGGCCGAGACCTTGTTCATCGCGAGGCCGGTGCCCGAGTTGGTGCCGCCGATGAGCATGTCCACACCGCCGCGATCGAACCATTCACGGGCCTTCGAGGCCGCGACGTCCGCCTTGTTCTGGTGATCGGCCGTGACCAGTTCGACCGGCTTGCCGAGCACCTTGCCGCCGAAGTCGGCAATCGCCATCTTGATGGCTTCCGCCCCGCCCTGTCCGTCGATGTCGGTGTACAGGCCCGACATGTCGGTGATGAAACCGATCTTCACCGTGTTGCCATCGGCATGGGCCTGCGAGGCCATTGCCGCAAAACCGAACGCAGCCGCAACGGCCAACGCTTTCATCCGCATCGTCATCTTCGTCTCCTTCGTGGATTTGATCGCCTGGGTCCATCGCCCGGCACGCGAGCGCACCGGGTAGCTCACCTCATACGCCCAACAACTCGTGCAGCACCGGCATCTTCGTCTCCAGCTCCGGAGCGCCGAAGCGCTCCACGATCTTGCCGTGCTCCATCACATAGAAGCGATCGGCCAGCGGAGCCGCAAAACGGAAATTCTGTTCCACCATCACGATGGTGTAGCCCCGCGCCTTGAGCGTGGTGATCATGCGCGCCAGCGTCTGCACGATCACCGGTGCCAGGCCTTCGGAAATTTCGTCGAGCAGCAACAGATTGGCGCCGGTGCGCAGGATACGCGCGACCGCGAGCATCTGTTGCTCGCCCCCCGACAGGCGCGTGCCCTGGCTATGGCGTCGCTCCTTGAGGTTCGGGAACATATCGTAGATCTCATCGAGCGACATGCCGCGCCCGCCGTCTTCGCGACGATTGCCGCTCATGCCGATATACGGCGGGAGCAACAGATTTTCCTCGCACGACAGGCTCGCGAAAATGCCGCGCTCCTCGGGGCAATAGCCCACACCGTGATGCGCGACCTTGTACGTCGGGAGATGAATGGTCTCCTCCCCCGCGATGCGAATCGATCCCTGACGCTGACCGGTCAGCCCCATGATCGCGCGCAGCGTCGTCGTGCGCCCCGCCCCGTTGCGACCGAGCAGCGTGACGACTTCGCCACGTCCGACCGTCAGGTCCACGCCATGCAGAATGTGCGACTCGCCGTACCAGGCCTGAAGACCTTCGACTTCAAGCGCGGGCGCGCCAGCCCCGCCCTTGCCCCGTTCGCCACCCTGGTTACCACCGTTACCGTACATAGACGTCCTCACCCGTGGGCTCCCTGCAATTCGCCGTCCGCGGTGCCCATATAGGCTTCCATCACCTGCGGATTCTTCGAGACTTCGTGATACGGCCCTTCGGCAAGCACCTCGCCGCGCTGAAGCACGGTGATCGTGTCGGAGATACCTGCGATCACGTTCATGTTGTGCTCGACCATCAGGATCGTGCGGCCTGCGGACACCTTCTTGATAAGCGCGGTCACGCGGTCGACGTCTTCGTGTCCCATGCCCTGCGTGGGTTCGTCGAGCAGCATTAGTTCGGGGTCCATAGCGAGCGTGGTGGCGATTTCGAGCGCGCGTTTGCGGCCGTAAGGCAGTTCCACGGTCAGCGTATGGGCGAATTCGGTAAGGCCGACTTCGGCTAACAATTCGAGGGCGCGGGCGTCGAGCTGGCGCAGCGTGCGGCTGCTGCTCCAGAAGTGGAACGCGGTGCCGAGATTGCGTTGCAGGCCGATGCGCACGTTCTCCAGCACGGTGAGGTGCGGGAACACGGCGGATATCTGGAACGAGCGGATGACCCCGCGGCGCGCGATTTGTGCGGGGGCTTCGCGGGTGATGTCGTCACCGTTGAAGGTGATGGTCCCGGCGCTGGGCACGAGGAATTTCGTGAGCAGATTGAAGCAGGTGGTCTTGCCGGCACCGTTCGGGCCGATCAGGGCGTGAATGGTGCCGCGCGCAACGCGCAGGTCGACCCCGTTGACGGCGGTAAAGCCACGAAACTCCTTCGTGAGTCCGCGGGTTTCGAGAATGTAATCGTTGTTCGCCATGTCTCCTGCCACATTCCTGGTTGGCGGTGCGAAGCAACGTGCTTCGTCACCATCGTCTGTGACAACCGCAAGGCAGGCAGATGACGCTATGGTTCGCGTCTTCGGCAAGTGCCCGGCGTCCCCGATACGACGCCGAATTCTTGGTTCGGCCGCCTATAAGGAATCGTTATTGTGTGTGGTTTGCTGCAACGCGATCATTGGGATTTGCACTAGGCCTCGCATCCCTTGAAACGCGCATGCTCACACGTGTTGCAGAACGTTCGGTCACATAGGGCAGGCATGCGCACCGCCCTAGTGCGACAAGGCTTTTGCGGCACACGCAAATGCGCGGACGGCAGCCGGTTTCGATGGGCTATCGTCGCCCACTCCGGGCAACATTAGGTATTACTACGTAAGTTTTTGGGAAAAGCCGGGGCCATCCCCAGGAAACGGCGCGGGTGTCGCCGCATGCGCCGACACGCCTTTCGAATTTCGGCACCGGAATTGAGAGGCTGTGTCGCCGTTCCGCCCATTCGTCCGGATCGTCCGGATCGTCCGAAAACTCGGAATTTCACCAAACCCATGTTCGTCGATTCGTGAAAACATTGGTTCGCCTCGATCGAGGCACCTTTCACAAGGGGATTGCCAGGAGATCCAACTTGAATCGCGTGTCGTGGCCAACTGGACCCAAGCCGCTACTCCGCTCAAGTCAACCTGCTAAATAACGATGGGCACCGCATACCTTATATGCCTGCCGGACGTTGGCCACTTATCTCGAACATTTTTGGTGTGCGCAACGGTATGCGACATGGGGAGTCGGCCATGACGCCGACTTCGGCCATTATCCTGACCAGCGCTCTCACTGCGTTAAGCGCACTTCCGCTTGACGTCATGCTTCCGTCTTTCGTCTCCATTGCCAACGCATACGAAACCAGTGTCGATTCGATAGCCTCGCTCGTCGGTTACTTTGCAATCACGTTTTCTGTCGCTCAACTCATCGTGGGACCGCTATCCGACCAGGTGGGCAGACGGCGCGTACTTCTCATTGGCCTGCTGATAGCCGCCTTCGGAGCCGTTGGTGGCGCTCTCGCGCAGAGCTACGCGTCACACGCAATGTTTCGTGTCGTCCAGGCGGTGGGCTGCTCATGCTTCATTCTTGCTCAAGCGATCATTCAGGACACATTTCCCGGCGGGACGGGGCTGCGCGCCAGAATATTCAATGTGACATTCGGAGGTCTGTGTATCGCCGGGTCCCCGTTGCTCGGCGTCACCTTGCAGGAGCACTTCGGATGGCAGGCAAGCTTCTGGCTATTCGCAGTGATTTCCATCGGCGTTCTATTGCATTCGGCACGATACTTGACGGACACGCCCCGGACGCAACACAGAGAACCAAGCGACTATGCAAAACTGTATTGGCAATTGGCAAATCATCGTGCCTTCCTTACCTACACGCTTATCGGCACCATTGCGTTCTCATGCCATTTCTCCTTCATTATCCTTTCGCCAAACTTGTTTTTCGATATCCTCGAATTCACTTCTCATGACTACGCCAAGGTTCTGCTTCTATACGGTGGGACATATTTGCTGGGCGGATTTCTTGCGGATCGAGTTGCCAAACGAATCGCTGTACAAAGACAGGTTCAACTCGGCATTTCGATGGTCGGTATCGCGAGTGCCCTCATGATCGCGCTCTATTTTGGGCTGGGAGATCACGCGGCGACGGCAATGGTACCCATGCTGGTTGCCACATTGGGAACCACGCTTATACGCCCCGCAGCCGCGACGCTGGCCATGGCGTTATTCGAAAACTATGCAGGCACCGCCGCCGCGGCTTCCGGTGCAATACGATTCTTCGTAGCGGGGACACTAAGCATCGGGCTTTCCAATATCCCGCTGTCGAAGTTCCTTCTCCTCACGCTCCTATTGCTCGCGTCATACGGAGCGTGTGCGACCATTTCGTGTCGCTGGCGCGCTTGGCGATCATGATCGTCGGGAGTTCGTGTTTTCCTAGTGTGCTGTCCCAGAAATAACTTTGCATAAGCGGGCCACTTTCTGAAGTATGGAATCGGCTGTCGCGGTCCATACGAACGGCCGCTTGTGCTGGTTGTACTGATCGATATAGCGCTCGATGTCGGTAATGAGTTGGCGTACGTTTCTGAACGAGCCTCGGCGTATCGCCTGCTGCGTAATCAGACCAAACCAGCGTTCAACCTGATTGAGCCAACTCGAGTAGGTCGGCGTGAAGTGCATGTGGTAGCGCGTATGCTTGGCCAACCACGCTTTGATCTTTGGATGCTTGTGTGTCGCATAGTTGTCGACGATCAAATGCACATCGAGATCAGCCGGAACCGCTTGGTCGATATGTTTGAGGAACGCGAGGAATTCTTGGTGCCGGTGGCGCGGCTTGCATTGCGCGATGACTTCGCCCGTTGCTGCATTGAGCGCCGCGAACAAGGTCGTGGTGCCATGCCGAACGTAGTCATGCGTCACTCCTTCGAGATAGCCCAGCCCCATCGGCAACATCGGCTGCGTACGCTCGAGCGCCTGACATTGGCTCTTTTCGTCGACACACAGCACGAGGGCATTGGTCGGCGGACTCAGGTACAGACCCACAATATCGCGCACCTTCTCGACAAAGTACGGATCAGTAGAAAGCTTGAAGCTCTTCGAACGATGAGGCTGCACGCCAAACAACGACAGATACCGGGCCACCGAACTCTTCGAAATACCCGTTTGCGCGGCAGCGCAGCGCACACTCCAGTGCGTTGCGCCAGCCGGCTTCTCATGCAGAACCTTCGCCAACAACTCGGCCACTGCTTCGTCGTCATGTGCGCGCGGTCGGCCCGGGCGGGCTTCATCATGCAGACCGGCAAGGCCATGCGCGACAAACCGTTTCTTCCAGTGCGTGATCGCCGGTGACGTCACTTCGCACCGCATTGCGATTTCCTGGTTCGTATGACCGTCAGCGGCCATCAAGACGATCTTTGCCCGACGGACCAGGGAATGAGGCAGCGAACGAGAGCGGCTCATCGATAACAATTGTTCTCGCTCCAGTTCCGACATCACAATCTCGATTCCTTTGCGCCCCATGATCACCTCCAGTCCACCATAACTCGATCATAAGGCAAGGATATGTTACATAAAGTTATTTTTGGGACAGCGCACTAGGTGATCGTCGGCTTAACCGACGCGTCCACCGCCCGCAGGCCCTGCACGCCGCGCACACGCAATTGCGCGGACGGCAACCGGTTTTGATCGGCTATCGTCGCTCGCCCGCGGCTACGACAGGTATTTACTACGTAAGTCTCTGGGAAAACGGAGGAGACATCGCGAAGCCGACGATTGTGGGGTGCTCACTTCGCTTTTTCGACCGCGCTCTTTCGACAAAGAACTCTCCAGTCTTTCAAGACGGCGAAGATTTAAGAATATCTCCAAACCCGCAGTCGACTCCCCGTGTGACGATCAACGGGTGCCCGTTGACGCCGACCATTGCCACCGCATCAGGGGAAATGCAATGGTTCTTAGTTCAATCAAGAACAGCGTAATAGACACGATATCGACGAAATATCGAAGGAGATGACAGCAATGAGCCGGGAGTATGTGTATCAGTTCGATATCAACGGATACGTGATCATCCCCAATGCACTATCGCATTCGCACGTGCAACGACTGCAGGGATTCTGGTCATCAAATCTGACAGCACATCGGTTGCACGATGTGAACTTCGATTGGGGCGAAGACTGGCGCGGGCTGATTGATACTGAATCTGTCTATTCATTTCTTGATATCGTCTACCGATCGAAATTTCGACTCGACCACATGTTCTGTGCCGACGAACGCTTTGTCAGCAGTGGCGGCCAACTGCACCACCAAGCCGACATGTTCGACGAAGGCATTTACTAACATTTTAGAAAGTAAAATCACTTTTGCGATATAGTGTCGAGATGAAATGCAAACGCTTATCCGACGGTCGCAAACTGGACCACCACACCCTCCAGGTCATGCGCCAGCAAGCCGTCAAAGCGGTGCGCGCAGGCGAAGCGGTAGCCAACGTGGCGGCTGCGTACGGCCTGAGTGTTCGCACGATTTTTAGCTGGCTCGCGAAGTTCGCTGACGGCGGGCAAAATGCATTGCTGGCCAAACCGATTTCCGGTCGCCCGCCAAAGATCAGCGCCGACGAAATGCGCTGGATTGCCCAAGCCGTTCGCGAGAACTCCCCGCAACAGTTCAAGTTCGAATTCGGTTTGTGGACATTGTCGCTGATCGGCGAGTTGATCAAACGGCAGTTCGGAAAAACCCTGGCGTTGGCCTCCGTCAGTCGCGTGATGAAACTGCTTGGGTTCTCGGTTCAAAAGCCGCTGTACCAAGCGTGGCAGCAAGATGCCAAGTTAGTCCAGCAGTGGGAAGCCGAAACCTATCCCGCGATCAAAGCCCAGGCCCGTGCCGAAGGTGCCACGATCTACTTCGCCGATGAAGCCGGCATTCGTTCCGATTACCACACCGGCACAACCTGGGCGCCGATTGGACAAACGCCTGTCGTTACCGTGACCGGACGCCGGTTCTCGTTGAATATGATCTCGGCAGTCAGCCCACGCGGCGACTTCCGGTTCATGATTCATGAAGGTTCCGTGAGCTCACGTACCTTCAAAGAATTCCTCACGCGCCTGATGATCGGCGCGACAAAACCCGTGTTCCTCATCGTCGATGGTCATCCCATCCATAAATCCAAGCTCGTCAAAGACTATGTCGCATCGCTCGATGGCCGGCTCAAGCTGTTCTACCTGCCGCCGTACGCACCGCAACTGAACCCGGACGAACAAGTGTGGGCGCATGTCAAACGCCAGGTCAGCCGACGCCTTGTGCAAAACAGCGATGACATGAAAAAACTCGCACTTGGCGCCCTGCGGCGAATCCAAAAACTGCCCGAACTCGTCAAATCGTTCTTCCAACAACCCGAGTGCCAATATGCGGCACAATGAATTTACTTTCTAAAAAGTTAGTATTACTGGGTTCGGAACGAACGCATACATAGCGGCCTCGTTGCTGTCCAGTATGCGATATCGGACATACCGGAGACGACGAACCACTTCTGCTGCATACCCGGCTCTCATCGAGCCAATTTCCCGATTCCCGAAACCTACCGAAGTCTCGCGAACAATGCGCTATTGCGGCATGTCATCCTAAAAGCAGGCGACGCAGTCATCTTCTCCGAGGCACTAGTCCACGGCACCTTCAAGGTGCAAAATTCGGGCCCCAGACGAAGCGTGTTCGCGCGATATATGAACAACCACTCATACTTCCGAAGACCTGCGTCACAGCGCGAGATCGATTCGCTTCCCCCCACACCGAACCACTCCGAAACATCACATGCGCAAGTCTTCTCGACACGTGGGTTCACGGCTCGCCAAAGACAATTAGTCGTCGAACCCGCCTACGCTCGGGGGCACGCCCCGGTCGGGAGTTAAACACGCATGGAACCCATTAGCGTCAAGGCAATCGTCCGCAGGCACAACAGCGTCCTCTTTCTGACTAACCCCCGCGGGGAACTTGAGTTACCGGGGGGACGCCCCGAAGCAGGCGAATCGCTTGAAGCCGCATTGACCCGCGAAGTTAAAGAAGAATGCGGTTTCGCCATAACGTCAGCAACCTATGTTGGGAGCAGTTCGTGCGAGGTCGTGACAGGCAAGCGGGTTCTGCTGGCGTTCTACGTATGCTCCACCTCGTCGGACACCCCCGTACTCAGCCACGAACATACGGCCTATGAATGGATTGATACGACGGCAGCAAAGCCGAACAACATGCCGGACTATTACTGGACCGCGTGTGCGCGACAAGACAACTACACTCAATCGAATCGCACCTCGAGAGAATCGACAAGTTATCCACTATCGACAGGCGACGATGATCGACAACGACTTTCCATCACGTCCGAGATATACAACACTGCAACCACCGACTTCCTTCGGCGTTACGCACCGTCGACGGGGCGCATGCTGGATGTCGGATGCGGACACGGTCAAATTACGCAATGGCTGGCAAGGAACCATCCAGAAGCCACAGTCATCGGACTAGACAACCATTCGGCGCAACTCGCTACGGCAAAGTCCTCTGCCCATTCATCCGGCATCAAGAACATCACCTTCAGACTCGGCGACATCAATGACCTCTCTAACGTCTTCCCGCCGACCCATACGTTCGATCTCATCACCTGTCGCTTCACACTCTTACATATAAGACAACGCGCGGCCGCAATACAGACATTTGTCCGACTTCTAACGCCCTCCGGGATTCTGATTCTCGAAGAACCATCTTTGCAAAGCCTTTTTTGTGTCCCTCGCGTGGCCGGTTTTGAGCATGCAAACGCCGCGATCAGAGCGTACGGAAAAATCGAAGGTATCGACTATGACTGCATCCGTGACATTTGGTCACTGGTCACGGGCATGAACGTCAAGATTCTGGGCGCCAGATTTAGCCAGCCCACAATCTGGAAAAGAGAGCAAAAGCGTCTGGTCAGCCTCTCGTTTCGTCAGTTTTCGCCGCGCCTCGTTTCCGCGGGAATACTTGACACTGCGCAAGCACAACGTATTCAGCAATCACTCGATGACGAGTTCATGAGCGAGCTGGTCATATCAGGCGGATTGCGAACGCTTCAAATCGCAATCTCGAAGAACGCGGTGTCGCTATGACGCCGGAGATCCAGTGTATTTCTCAAGGCATTTACAAGAGCATCCCAACAGAAGATGTCGTCGGATGCCATCGACGTTCGCAATCAATGCTCGTGTGGGCTATCGACGGCGCATCAACGCTCTCTGCCTCTCCATTCACGACATTCGGCGACATTTCGGATGCGGGCTGGTTTGCGCGAAAGATATCAGACGCCATTCCGAAGCTGGCTACCCCGTCGTTCTCGACATCACGATTGCATAGACAACTCCACACGATAAGACGGGAGTACTTTGACGCATCCAGCGAGACAAACCCCATGCATGATTGGCCCGTAGCTGCGGCAACGGTTGTGGAAATCGCCACCGTCTCCCCGGCAAGGCTTCTCGTTTCCATTCACCGCTACGCCGATTGCTTCGAACTATTTCACGAGGGTCGAACCGCTTCGAACCCGGACCACGGTGTGCCCGCTCGGCTAATTCAAACCTTCGATGAGTGGAAACCCCATTCGGGGTTTGCAGGCAGCGAGCTTTCCCAATTGCGATCGAGACGATGTCAACAACAGCGTAATGAGTTCGGTTCTGCGCTTACACTGAACCCCGTGAGCGCATTCAATGCCAAAAGGATCGAACTAACGCTCAATACGCCAGCCCAGATTCTCGTTGGAACCGATGGCCTGTCACGTGCGTGGGACACCTATGGGCTGATGACCAAGGCGGAGGCATTAAAACTGGCGGCTGAATCAGGGCTCGGCGCCTTGCTAAATGCCGTTCGATGTCACGAAGCCTCGCTCGCCCATAGAGCAGACCGCAAACGGCGAGACGACGCAAGCGGCATCCTTCTGTCCTTCGACTGACGTTACCTTCTGAAAAAGCGTCTCCGTCAATCTCATCGTGAACGCCCTCACCGATTCCCCGCCTTCCTCGCCGCGCGAATCATATCGCTGGCGCGCTCGGCGATCATGATCGTCGGGGAGTTCGTGTTGCCTGAGGTGATCGTCGGCATGACCGACGCGTCCACCACCCGCAGGCCATGCACGCCGCGCACACGCAATTGCGCATCGACGACGGCATTCGCATCGTCATCGCGCCCCATGCGACACGTGCCGACCGGATGGAAGATCGTCGTGCCGATGTCGCCCGCCGCGCGCTTCAGATCGTCGTCGCTCTGATACGACGGCCCCGGCAAATACTCGCGCGGCTCATATCGTGCGAATGCGGGGGCACCCACAATGCGCCGCGTAAGCTTGATGGCGTCCGCTGCCACCTGCAAGTCCTCGTCCGTGGACAGATAACGCGGCGCGATACTCGGCGCGACGCGCACGTCCGCCGACGTAAGATGCACACTGCCGCGCGACGTCGGGCGCAAGTTGCACACCGATGCGGTAAAGGCATTGAACTTGTGCAACGGATCGCCGAACTTCTCGAGCGACAACGGCTGCACGTGGTACTCCAGATCGGGACGCGACACGTCGTCGCGACTGCGGGCAAACGCGCCGAGTTGCGACGGTGCCATACTCATCGGGCCGCGTTGCGCAAACGCGTACTGCATACCGATCGTTAGTTTGCCGATCAGACTGTTCGCCGTGAGATTGAGCGTCTTCGCGCCGCGCAGCTTATACACCGTGCGCAATTGCAAATGGTCCTGCAAGTTCTCGCCCACGCCGGGCACGTGCGAAATCACATCGATGCCGAAGCCGCGCAGCCGCTCGCCGTCGCCAACGCCCGAGACCTCCAGCAGATGCGGCGAATTCACCGCACCCGCCGCGAGTATCGTCTCGACATTGGCAAGCGCCGTGAAGTCTTCGTTCCCCCCGCGATATGCCACGCCGGTGCAACGCGTGCCGTCGAACAGCAAACGACTCACGCTCGCGCCCGTCATCACCGTCAGGTTCGGGCGTTGCGACGCCGGCCGCAAGAACCCCTTCGCGGCACTCCAGCGCACACCGCGCCGCTGATTCACCTCGAAGTAGCCGATGCCGAAGTTGTCCCCACGATTGAAGTCGTCCGTCCTGGGGATACCGATCTGCTCGGCCGCATCGGCAAACGAATCGAGCACCCGCCACGACAGACGCTGCTTCTCGACGCGCCATTCGCCGCCGCTGCCGTGAAATTCCGACCCACCCCTGTAGTGGTCTTCGCTGCGCTTGAATAGCGGCAGCACGTTGTCCCAACGCCAGCCGTCGTCGCCGGTGGCGTCGGCCCACACGTCGTAATCCTCGCGCTGGCCGCGCATGTAGATCATGCCGTTGATCGACGAACTGCCGCCGAGCACACGGCCTCGCGGGTAGGCGAGCGAGCGGCCGTTCAGCCCGTCCTCCGCCTGCGTGCGGTACAGCCAGTCGGTGCGCGGGTTGCCGATGCAGTAGAGATAGCCGACGGGAATGTGAATCCAGTGATAGTCGTCCTTGCCGCCCGCTTCGAGCAGCAACACGGAAACGTCGGGGTCCTGCGTGAGACGATTCGCCAGCACGCACCCGGCCGAGCCGGCCCCCACGATGATGTAATCGAAGCGCTCTTGCTGGTCGGATCGCTGTTGCACCTGCTTGCTCATTCCCGCTTGTCTCCATCGATGGCGGCACGCGCCATAGTGCGGTGCACGCCCTGGTGCGGCACCCGAGTGAGGTGGACTGTCGCCCCCCGCACCAGGTTTATTTTTGTCGTGACGCCGCCAATGCCGCGTCGGATGGCCAGAACTTCCACGCGACCTCGGCACTTCGTCGACACATCGGGACATCAGTATGCCGACGGCGGTGCATGAGTATTTCTCATGTTCATCCCGTTGCTCGGGCAACCTTTTGACGGCACCGCCGGTATTCGCAACGTCCGCGACCTCCACCGGATACCGGCGCAAGCCCACGTTTGCCAGTCCCCACGTGTTTGGGCGCGCCCCAAGCGTACTGCCGCCGCCCGTCGCAATCCAATGAGAAATTATCAAAAGCAATATAAGATTCCCTTATGTCGCCCGCCGTCCGGACTTTCCCCATATGGAACTCGCCCATCTCCGCGCCTTCGTCGCCATCGCTCATGAGGGTAATCTCACACGCGCGGCGCAGCGCCTGCATCTGACGCAGCCGGCCGTCAGCCTTCAGGTCAAGGCGTTGCAGGAAGCACTGCGGCTCACACTCTTCGCACGCACGGCACACGGGCTGACGCTCACGCGCGACGGGCAGGCGCTGCTGCCGCTCGCGCAGCGCATGCTCACGGCGCTGACGGACTTCCAGCAAGCGGCCGGCGCGCTGCGTGAAACCGTGCGCGGACGCCTTCGCATCGGCACTATCCTGGATCCCGAATTCACTCGTCTCGGCGCGTTCCTGCGCCGGCTGGTGGAGTCGTATCCGCAGATCGAGACGGCCCTGCGGCACAGCATGTCGGGCAGCGTGCTGCAACAATTGGCGCGCAGCGAACTGGACGTCGGCTTCTACATCGGCCACCCGGATCCGGCGCGCTTCCATGCAGTCACGCTCACACCCTTCTCGTATCAGGTGCTCGCACCGGCCGGCTGGCGCGAGCGTGTTGCCGGTCGCGCATGGCGCGAACTCGCCGCCCTGCCGTGGATCTGGACTCCCCGGGAGTCGGCCCACAACCGGCTGCTTTGCGCGGTGTTCGACCATGCCGGCGTCTCGCCGGTCAAGGTGGCGGAAGTGGATCAGGAGCCGTCGATGCTCGATCTGGTGAAGTCCGGCCTCGGACTGTCGCTGGTGCGCGACTCCATCGCGCTTCGCGAGGCGCGCGCCCACGGTCTGGTGATTGCCGAGGCCGTGTCCGTACCCACCGAACTCACCTTCGTCACCCTTGCCGCCCGGCGGGAGGAGCCCGCCATCGCCGCGGCGTTGCAACTGGTCGCCGGCGTCTGGGCGTAGGCGCCGTTCACCGGCGGGCGACAACCGACTGCAGGCCGGCGCCTCGTTCGGCCCTCACTCGACATTCACCCGGCACATTCGCCCAGCACATTCGCCCGACGCCCCCGCGCCGCCATTCGGGCGCATAATCCATGCCTGTCCAGGCCTTCGGTTCAGCATCTTCACCGCGTTCATCCCATTCGAAAGGCCAGCCTCCCTGCAATCCATTCCCGTGACACGGCACCTCCTCCCGGTCGTGCCATGCCAGATCCCTTTCAACGATCTAGAATTCAAATCTGTCTTCAAGGAGTCGACCATGTCCGATGTGCGAATGGAACGCGATACTTTCGGCGAAATTGCCGTACCTGCCGATCGCCTGTGGGGTGCCCAAACGCAGCGCTCGCTGCTGAACTTCAAGATTTCCACCGAGAAGATGCCGCGCGAACTCGTGCGCGCGCTCGCGCGAGTGAAGCGCGCCGCCGCCGAAGTCAACAAGGACCTGGGCGTACTCGACGCCAAGAAGGCCGACGCCATCGTCAAAGCCGCCGACGAAGTCATCGCCGGCCGGCACGACGAAGAGTTTCCGCTCGCCGTTTGGCAGACCGGCTCGGGCACACAGTCGAACATGAACATGAACGAAGTGCTCGCGAATCGCGCCAGCGAACTGCTCGGCGGCGAGCGCGGCGAAGCGCGCCTCGTGCATCCGAACGACGATGTGAACAAGGGCCAGTCGTCCAACGACGTCTTCCCGACAGCCATGAGCGTTGCCGCGCTCGACGCGCTCGTGAACCATCTCAAGCCCAGCGTCAGCCAATTGCGCGACACGCTGCACGCCAAAGCGCGCGCCTATGACGACATCGTCAAGATCGGGCGCACGCACTTGCAGGATGCCACGCCGCTCACGCTCGGCCAGGAAATCTCCGGCTGGGTGGCGCAGATCAACCACGGTCTGAAGCATGTCGACGACGCGCTGCCGCACGTGGCGGAACTCGCGCTCGGCGGCACGGCCGTCGGCACGGGCCTGAACGCACACCCCGAATTTGCGAAGAAGGTCGCCGACACGCTCGCGCGCGACACCGGCCTGCCGTTCGTCACCGCCCCGAACAAGTTCGAGGCACTCGCTGCGAACGACGCTATCGTGCACGCCCACGGCACGCTCAAGACACTCGCCGCGAGCCTCATGAAGATTGCCAACGACGTGCGCTGGCTGGCCAGCGGCCCGCGTTGCGGCATCGGCGAATTGCAGATCCCGGAAAACGAACCGGGCAGCTCGATCATGCCGGGCAAGGTCAATCCAACCCAGTGCGAAGCCATGACGATGCTGTGCTGTCAGGTGCTGGGCAACGACGTCGCCATCAACATCGGCGGCTCGATGGGCAACTTCGAACTGAACGTGTTCAAGCCGATGCTCATCCACAACTTCCTGCAAAGCGTACGCGTGCTCGCCGACGGCGCCGTGAGCTTCAACGACAACTGCGCCATCGGCATCGAACCCAATCGTGAGCGCATCGGCTCGCTGCTCGAAGAATCGCTCATGCTCGTGACCGCACTCAACCCGCATATCGGCTACGACAAGGCCGCGCAGATCGCGAAGAAGGCGCACAAGGAAGGCACCACGCTCAAGGCGTCCGCACTCGCGCTCGGCCACGTCACGGCCGAACAGTTCGACGCGTGGGTCCGCCCCGAGCAGATGGTCGGCAAGCGCTAGGCACGCCGCCATTCGACCGACACTTCCCCGTCACCGCGCATGCCCATCTCGCCCCTGCCGCCGCTGCATTGCCTGATCGCCTTCGACGCCGCCGTGCGGCATTCGAGCTTCACCCGGGCTGCCGCGGAACTCAATCTCACGCAAAGCGCCGTGAGCCGGCAGATCGCGCAGCTCGAAGAATTTCTCGGGCGTGCGCTATTCACGCGCGAACATCGCACGCTGCGGCTGACGGTGGCCGGTCAACGCTACGCCGAGCAGATTCAACGTCTGCTCGGCGAATGCGCCGAGGCCACGGCCGATCTGATGAAGCGACGCGGCGACCTCGAACTCACGGTCGCCTGCTCGTCGGGGGTCGCCGTGCTCTGGATGACACCGCAACTCATGCGCTTTCGCGCCGCGCACCCCGACATCAAGATTCGCGTGATCGTGAAAGACGGCATCACGTCGCTTTCCGCGTCCGAATTCGATCTCGGCGTCTATTACGTACGAAACGACCTCCCACCGGATTTCGCGGGACGCCGCCTCTTCGACGAGGAAGTGTTCCCCGTATGCTCGCCCGCCTATCTCGCCGGGCGCACGCTCACTCCCGCAGATCTCGTCGACGAAACGCTGCTCTTCATCGAAGACGGCCAGCGCAAATGGATGTCGTGGCCCGACTGGTTCGAGCTGCAAGGCGTCGATGCCCCGAAGTTCCCGCGCATGGTCAGCGCCAATTACTACCCCCTGCTCGTGCAGATGGCCATCGAAGGCGGTGGACTGGTGATGGGCTGGCGCCACATGATCGATCCGTGCCTCGATGCCGGCCTGCTGGTTCACGCCTGCGATGCAACGGCAAGCCTGGGGGGAGGCTACTATCTGGTGTGGCCTGCCGAGCGCCACGAGCATGCCGCAGTGCGAATTTTCCGCAACTGGATTTACTCGGAAACCCGTTTCCCATCATAGGGGTTACGCGTGTTTTCAAAAGTTGGCATGCGCTACACGCATGGCAACATGCGGAATTATCGCTTTGCCTGTCATTTTGTCTGCACTACTTTCTGTCTTATCCGCGCACGTTCGTCAGCGGTATCGGCCGAATTGCGCTCGCATGGCCGGGGCGACGAACGTGATCCGACAAAAAAGCAGGCGTATTACCGGCATGACGTGAATTGCAAGACACGCAACGGACGCCACCATCCTCCGGGAGACCCAGATGCAGGCGACCTACGCAGTGCCTCAAGACAACCTGGCCCGCCAGCGCCGTCAAGCGATCGTGGCGACGGTGATCGGCAACGGTCTTGAATGGTTCGACTTCACCGTCTACAGCTTCTTCGCAGCCATCATCGCGAAGCAGTTCTTCCCCACCGGCGACGACCTTTCGTCATTCCTGCTGGCTGTGGCCACCTTCGGCGTGGGCTTCTTCATGCGCCCGGTCGGCGGTATCGTGCTCGGCATCTATTCCGATCGCGTGGGCCGCAAGGCAGCGCTCTCGCTCACCATTCTGCTGATGGCCGCCGGCACCGCCATGATCGGTCTGGCACCGACATACGACCAGATCGGTCTGGCCGCCCCGTTGATCATCGTGCTCGCACGTTTGCTGCAAGGCTTCTCGGCCGGCGGCGAAATGGGTGGCGCCACGGCCTTCCTGACGGAGTACGCCCCGCCCAATCAACGCGCCTACTACTCGGCATGGATCCAGTCGAGCATCGGCTTCGCCGTGCTGCTCGGCGCCGCCGTGGGCACGTTCGTCACGACCGAACTCGACAAGGCGTCGCTCGAATCGTGGGGCTGGCGCGTGCCGTTCATCGTCGGCATGCTGATCGGTCCGGTCGGGTTCTACATCCGTAACAAGATCGACGAAACGCCCACGTTCCAGCATGCGGAAAAGTCCGACACGCCGTTGCGCGATGTCTTCTCGCAATACCCCAAGGAAACGCTCGCGAGCTTCTCCATGGTCGTGCTGTGGACGATCTGCACCTACGTGCTGCTGTTCTACATGCCGACGTATGCCCAGCGCGTGCTGCACCTGCCCGCCTCGGACGGCTTCACCGCCGGCATGGTCGGCGGCGCCATGATTCTCGTGTTCGCACCGATCGTGGGACGCATGGCCGACCGTATCGGTCGCCGCCCGTTCCTGTCGGGCTCGGCGCTGTTGATTCTGGTGCTGGCATGGCCGATGTTCACGTACCTGAACGTTGCCCCGGGTCTGCCATCGCTGCTCACGTTCCAGATCGTGTTCGGTCTGCTGATCGCCTGCTACACCGGCCCGATCCTCGCCGCGTTCTCCGAGTTGTTCCCGGCCAAGGTGCTCTCGACCGGTCTGTCGGTGGCGTACAACTTCGCCGTGACGATCTTCGGCGGCTTCGCCGCGCTCATCATCACGTGGCTGATCGCCCGCACTGGCAGCAACATGGCCCCGGCGATCTACGTGATCATCGCGGCGGCCATCAGCCTCGTCGGCACACGCTTCGTCAAACCGCTCCCGAAGGCCTGAGTTTCCCCCCCGACAAGGCGCGCCCCTCACCCGGCGCGCCTTGTGCATTTTTTTCAAGGAATCCCCACATGTCCTCCCCGTCTCCCACGCCGGTTACCGTGCTTCGCGGCGGCAACGTGCTCGATACGGCCGCCGGCCGTCTGCTCGAACGCCACGATGTGGCGATCGCAGGCAATCGCATTACGGCGGTGAGCGCCACGCCGCTCGACATCGCAAACGCCATCGTGATCGACGTCACCGGCAAGACCGTCATGCCGGGCATGATCGACTGCCACGTGCACGTGCTTGCCTCGCATCCGAATCTCGGCACGAACGCCAGCCAGCCGAACGTGCTGACGGTGCTCAAATCGCTGCCGATCATGCAGGGCATGCTCAACCGCGGCTTCACGACGGTGCGCGACGCCGGCGGCGCCGACTGGGCGCTGCAACAGGCCATCGAACAGGGCGTGATTCCCGGTCCGCGCATTTTCCCCTCGGGCAAAGCCCTCTCGCAGACCGGTGGTCACGGCGACTTCCGTCCGCGCAGCGATACGCTGGAGCCGTGCTCGTGCGCGTTCCGTGCGGGCGCCATCGGACGCGTGGTCGACGGTGTCGACCCGATCCGGCTCGCCGTGCGCGAAGAGATCCAGAAGGGCGCGACGCAGATCAAGCTGATGGCCTCGGGCGGCGTGGCTTCGCCAGTCGATCCCATCGCCAACACGCAGTACTCGGAAGACGAAATCCGCGCGGCCGTCGCGGAAGCGGAAGCCGCGCAGACGTATGTCATGGCACACGCCTACACGCCGAAGGCGATTGCGCGCGCCGTGCGCTGCGGTGTGCGCACCATCGAACACGGCAACCTGTGCGACGCCGAAACGGCGAAGCTCATGGCCGAGAAAGGCGCGTATGTCGTGCCCACGCTGGTCACATACGACGCACTGGCCAAGGACGGCGCCTCGCTCGGCCTGCCGCCGGAGTCCGTCGCCAAGGTGGAAAGCGTGCAACGCGCGGGACGCGAGTCGCTGTCGATCTATCGCGACGCGGGCGTGAAAATGGGCTTCGGCTCGGACCTGCTCGGCGACATGCACAAGTATCAGTCCGACGAACTCACGATTCGCGCCGAAGTGCTCGGTGCGGCCGACACGCTGCGCTCGGCAACGGTGATCGGCGCCGAGATTCTGAATCGAGCCGGCGAGCTGGGCGTCATCGCCGCCGGCGCACTGGCCGACGTGCTCGTGGTCGACGGCAACCCGCTCGAATCGATCGACGTGCTCACCGGTCAGGGCGAAGCCATCCGCTGGGTCTTCAAGGACGGCAAGGTCGCGAAGCAGCCGTAATCGCGTGCAGTGTGGCGCCGCGACGTGCGGCACAGGCCTCGCGCGCCACTAAACGACCCGATGCGCAAATAATTGAAGCGGTACGCAAGTTGTGGGACTAGCCTCGAAGCATGAGAGCAAAAAGCAGGCCCCCACCATGATCTTCATCGCGCCTCCCGTTTCCGCCCGGCTCCCGGGTATCTCCGACATGATGGCTGCGCGCGGCCTTGCGCCCGCCGCGCCGGCCTTCCCTGTACCTGCGTCTGCGGACTGGCGCAGCGTGAGCGTCACGCAGCAGAACGTGTCGTCGCTGACAGAAAGGGAGTCGTCCCGATGTTTGGAGGGAATCAAAACGTCTATTGTCGAGGAGTTGAAATCGATCGAGCGAAGGTGGGCGACAATGTTGAGAGCATTCGGTGAAGAGATCGACAGCACGTCGTTGCCCGACGCGTTCTCGGACGTCGACCAATATTTCGCCCATGTCGGCGCGGCGCTGCGCGAGCAAGGCGAGGACATGCTGGCGATCCGGTCGCTGCCCGCGAAACTCGAGAAGGCGATGCAACGGATTTACCGCTCCCGTCAGTTGCCGTGGGGAACATGGAAAACCGTCGGATCGCAACGGACGAACACATCGATAGAGACGCTTACGCCCAATGCCCGCGCGGCGTACGTCACGTTGTCCAACATCGAGATGACCGTCAAAGGCATCGGGATGATGCTCGTGGCGGTGGATTGCGCGGAGACACAACACCGGGCGATCGCACGCGAAGACCCGAATGCGCCGCAGACCATCGAGAAACGCAGGCACGTGGCGCGGGCATTTTCGACGATTGGCCGGACCCTGTTCCAAACCGCGCTTCTCGTCCATAAGTACTTGCAGCAGGCCACTGCGGCCATTCCGAGAGATCGTCGCCGATGGAAGACGAAGATCGGCATCATCGTCGCGCTTGCAACGCTCTCGGCAGCGCTCGCCGTCGCCGCGGCACTCCTGCCGCCTGCGCTTCCCGCCTTCATCGGGCTCGGCCTCGGACTCAAGTTCGGCTCGATCTTCGTCGGCATACTCGGCGCGATTCACAGCATGTTCAGCGTCATCGGTTATTCGCGCAACCGCGGCTGGGCCGAGATATCGGGTTGCATCGAAGGCGTGCGCAACATCTATGTGGTCATCAGCACGGGCATTTGTGCCAGACAGTCGGCCGCAGGCTGGCAGGAGACGAACGGCTTCGGTCGGCGTCTGGATCGATTGACCCGCGGGATCGGGGGAGTCGAAACGATGCAGACCACCCTCGACGAAAAGCTGTCGACGTTCACGTCCGGCCCGCCGGAATGAACGGCCTCAAGGCGCCTGGCGCCGTCATCTTCCACCTCATTGCAATACCGCACATAGGAAAACCACTGTCATGCCAACGATTCCCCCCTCCGCCCCGATAGATATGGCCGCATCGACCGGCCGCGCATACGCGATGCGCGCAGAACTCCTGGAGCAGGAAAATACGCTCGCATCCGGCATCGCACGCGTGCGGCAAATCTGCGCGCAACTCGCAAACGCGCTGGACATCGTGGAACGCGCCGAGCAACGGCAACGATTGGCCGCCGGTCCGAACGCCGCAAGTGGCGACACCTCGCGATTGCACGGCGCCCAGAATTTCGAAGCGGACATGCGGCGCTGCGAATCGCAGGCACCGCACGCGCCTCCTGGCGGATCGGCCCTCGTTGCGGACTCACTTCCGTCCACGGCCGCGCTGCGGGAAATTTTGAGAGAAACGAACGACCTGCTTTCCGATGCCGCCGCGTCCGATATCGCGACGCCGCACGTCGCCCCCCGGACCGATGCACAGAATGGAGACCGGAACGACACTGCCCCCTGAGCATTGGAGGACACGCCAATCCTTCAGGGGGCAGTTCGTCGTGCGGACAAGGGCGCGACGGCGGTTACGGTCCGCTGCGCCTTCGGCCGTGCGTCGTGCGGTTCGTTACTTCTTCCAACCCGGCGTGACGAACACGGAGCGCACATCGTCGAGCGTTTGCGAGACGGTCTCGCGCGCACGTTCGGTGCCGGCGCGCAGCATGTCCCACACATAGTCCGGATGCTTCGCATACTGCTCGCGACGCTCGCGCATCGGACGCAGCATTTCCTGCAAGCGCTCTTCGAGGCGCGCCTTGACCTTCGAGTCGGCCAGGCCGCCGCGCACGTAGTGATCCTTGAGGGCTTGCAGGCCTTCCTTGTCCTGATCGAAAGCGTCGAGGTAGGCAAACGCCACGTTGCCTTCCAGATGGCCGGGGTCTTCGACCTTCAGGTGCAGCGGGTCGGTGTAGCACTTCTTCACGGCGGCGCGGATTTCGTCCGGCGTCGACGAGATGTTGATGACGTTGCCCAGCGACTTGCTCATCTTGGCCTTGCCGTCGATACCCGGCAGACGACCGATGGGCGGCACGAGCGCCTTCGCTTCGGTCAGGATCTCGCGATTTGCCATGCGATTCAGACGCCGTACGATTTCGTTGGTCTGTTCGATCATCGGCAACTGGTCTTCGCCCACCGGCACCAGCGTTGCCCGGAACGCCGTGATGTCGGCGGCCTGGCTCACGGGATACGTGAGGAAGCCGGCCGGAATATCCCGCTCGAAGTTGCGCAGGTTGATTTCCTGCTTGACGGTCGGATTGCGCTCCAGACGCGCCACGGTGACCAGGTTCAGGTAATAGAACGTGAGTTCGGTCAGTTCGGGCAGCCATGTCTGCACACAGATGGTCGTGACATCCGGGTCGATGCCGACGGCCAGATAGTCGAGTGCCACCTCGGAGACGTTGCGGCGGACCTTGTCGCGGCCCTTGCCTTCGTCGTCGGTATTGTCGGTCAGCGCCTGAGCGTCGGCGACCAGAATGAATTGCTTGTACTCGTGCTGGTACTCAACCCGGTTTTCCAGACTACCGACGTAATGGCCCAGATGCAGCGGGCCCGTCGGACGGTCACCCGTGAGGATCACCTTGCGATCCGCAGGCGCCTTCGAAACACTCATTTTCCTCTCCGTAATCAAGCGTCACTCCCCGAATGGTAGCGCGTCGGCCCGACGACGGTGCAGAAACCCCTCTCCCGGCGCGTTGTCCCGGCCGTCACACCGCGTGCGTCGAGTCGTGAAAAACGAAGGCCGAAGCCTCCGACGAATTTAGAAAGTCGTCGAGCTAGGACCTGTTCACACTAGCGAAGGGCTTCGACGATCAGGGCAAAGTTGATAAAGGCAATGAACATCAGTTCGAGTTTGTCGCAACGCGAGAAGAGGCGACGAAAGCCCTTCAACCGCCGGAACAGCCGCTCGACCTCGTTGCGGCGCTTGTACATTTCCCGGTCGTACTCCCAAGGCTCGACGCGTGTGCACAACGGAGGAACAACCGGGATGAAGCCGAGATCAAGCGCGAGTTGTCGGGTTTCGTTGCCTTCGTACGCCTTTTCCATCAGCAGGTGCAGCGGTCGATCGGCGGCCCGAGGCGTATTCAGCCTGACGTTCCCAGTCTCTACTCGCAACTAGAACGGCCAGATGGCTTCGCCCAACGCCCCAAGGGGGCGTCGGGAGTAGCGGATACGCGAACCTCAACGCGACGTCACCACCGGAATCCCCGCCAGCGTCTTGCCGTTGCTGCGTGCGTGCGCAAGGGCCTGTTCGACGGCGTCGCCCGTGGCGGGCGCGATGCCCAGACGCCCGGCAATCGTCGCTTCGATACGCTTGGCCGCCGCGAGATTCGCCAGCTTCACATGTCCGTAGCCGCGAATCTTCGCCGGGGCTTCAGCCAGTGCGACGACATCGGGCAGCGTATCGGTTGCGAGCACGGCCAGCGCGCGTTCCACGGTGGTGCGGTAGTCCGCGATCAACTGACGCTCCATGCGGCGCTCCAGCGTGTAGCCGAAAACGTCGAGCGCACCGCCGCGCAAACCGCGCAGCTTCGCCATGCCGCGCAGCACCGGCCACAACCACGGGCCGATGGTGACCTTCTTCGGCACGCCGCCGTCCTTGCCGCGCGCGATGAGCGGCGGCGCCATATGGAATTCGAGACGGAAATCGCTGCCCGGCTTGCCTTCGAAGGTTTCTCCCAGCGCGTCGGTAAATGCCGTTTGCGCATACAGACGCGCGACTTCGTACTCGTCCTTGTACGCCATCAGACGCGACAACTGCGTTGCAACAGCACGCGAGAGACGGCCCGGCGCGCCGGCCACGCGCGTCTCCGCATCGGCCACCCGCTTCACGAACGCCGTGAACTGCGATGCATACGCAGCGCTCTGGTATTGCGTGAGCAGATCCACGCGATGGGCGACGAGCGCGTCGAACGTCATGTCGTCCGCGACCGGCGCATGCACCGGTGCGTGCACGGCCCTGGCCGTCGTCTCGGTCAACGCGGCGGGGTCGTCCGCGGCCAGACGGCCGATGGCCAACGCCAGCTGGTTCATCGGCACCGCGACGTTGTTCAGTTCGATGGCGCGCTGCAGCGCGTGCAACGACACCGGCACGAGTCCCAACTGCCACGCGTAACCGAGCATGATGATGTTCGAACCCATCGTGTCGCCGAGGAAGCGCTGGGCAAGCGCCTGCGCGTCGCACGCATCGAGCTTGTCGTTACCCGCGGCGTGGCGCATCTTCTCCAGCAGCGCATCGGCGTGCAGATTCGCGTCGGGGTTCTGCACGAACGATGCGTTCGGAATCGCATGCGTGTTGACGACCACGCGCGTGCGGTCGCGACGCACGGTTTGCAACGCGTCGGCGCTCGCACCCACGACCATGTCGCACGCGAGCAGCACATCGGCCTGCTGCGTGTCGATGCGTACCTGATTGAGCGCCTGCGGCGTGTTTGCGAAACGCACGAACGACAGCACCGCGCCGCCCTTTTGCGCGAAGCCCATGAAGTCGAGTACCGAAGCGCTCTTGCCTTCGAGGTGCGCCGCCATCGTGATGAGCGCGCCGATCGTCACGACGCCCGTGCCGCCCACACCCGTGACCATGATGTCGAACGGCGCGTCGCCCGCGAGCGCGGGCGGCTGCGGCAAGGCGTTCAGACGTCCCTCGAAAGCCGCCTGATCGAACGCGGCCGCCAGCGCCTTCTTCAACTGTGCGCCCTTCACCGAAACGAAGCTCGGGCAGAAGCCGTTCACACAGGAGAAGTCTTTGTTGCAGGACGATTGGTCGATACGACGCTTACGGCCCATGGCCGTTTCCACCGGCTCGACCGACAGGCAGTTCGACGCCACACCGCAATCGCCGCAACCTTCGCAGACGGCTTCGTTGATGAACAGCCGGCGATCCGGATTCGGGAATTCGTTTTTCTTGCGACGACGACGCTTTTCCGCCGCGCACGTCTGGTCGTAGATCAATACCGTCGCGCCGGGAATTTCGCGCAGTTCGCGCTGCACGGCGTCGAGTTCGCTGCGGTGGTGGAACGTTGTCCCCTTCGGGAACTGCCCCTCATGGCCGACGTACTTCTGCGGCTCATCGCTCACGACCACGAGCTTCGCAATGCCTTCGGCTTCCACCTGACGCGCGATCTGCGGCACCGAAATCGAGCCGTCGACAGGCTGGCCGCCGGTCATCGCCACAGCGTCGTTGTACAGGATCTTGTAGGTGATGTTCGCCTTCGACGCGACCGCCTGACGAATCGCCAGCAGCCCCGAGTGGAAGTACGTGCCGTCGCCCAGGTTCTGGAAGACGTGCGGACGCTTCGTGAAGTGCGAGTGCGCCGCCCAGTCCACACCCTCGCCGCCCATCTGAATCAGGCCGGTGGTATCGCGATCCATCCACGACGCCATGAAGTGGCAGCCGATGCCCGCCTGCGCGATGGACCCCTCGGGCACCTTCGTCGACGTGTTGTGCGGACAACCCGAGCAGAAATACGGCACGCGACGCACACCGTCCGCAGCGTTCGACAGGATGTCGTGGGCGACGAGATCGACCACGCGCTCACGGCGGTCCAGCATCGGGCGATGCTTCGCCAGCCACTCAGCGAACACCGGCAGCACACGCGACGGACGCAATTCGCCCAGCGCGGAGAGCAATGCGCGGCCTTCGGCATCGGTCTTGCCAAGCACGACCGGACGCGCGCCCGTCGTGCGGTTGTACAGGTACTGCTTGATTTGCTGTTCGACGACCGGACCCTTTTCCTCGATGACGAGCACTTCCTTCAGACCGGCGACGAACGTGTCAAGACGCGACATGTCCAGCGGAAACGACAGCCCCACCTTGTAGATGCGCACGCCTGCAGCCGCGAGATCGTCGACCGTGATGTCCAGACGGCGCAGCGTCTCCATCAGATCGAGGTGAGCCTTGCCGCATGTCACGATGCCGATATCGGCGCCGGGCGCGGGCGCGATCCACTTGTCGATGCTGTTCACGCGCGAGAAGGCGCGCACGGCGTCGAGCTTGTCCGCCAGACGCGCTTCGAGGGCCAGGCTGGGCAGGTCGGGCCAGCGGTTGTGCAGGCCACCGGCCGGCGCGACGTAATCGAGCGGTTCGGCCCAGTCCGTGCGGATCTTGTCGAGATCGACGGTGCCACGCGACTCGACCGTCTCGGAGATGGCCTTCAGCCCCGCCCAGGCGCCGGAGAACCGCGACAGCGCGTAGCCGTAGAGACCGAATTCGACTAGCTCGCCGATGTCTGCCGGATTGAGCACCGGCATGCTCCACGACATCATCGTGAAATCGCTCTGATGCGGCATCGACGACGACACGCAACCATGATCGTCACCCGCCACGACGAGTACGCCGCCATGACGCGATGCGCCATAGGCGTTGCCGTGCTTGAGCGCGTCGCCTGCGCGATCCACACCGGGCCCCTTGCCGTACCACATGCCGAACACGCCTTCGACGGTGCGCTCGGGGTCGGCCTCCACACGCTGCGTGCCCATCACGGCCGTACCGCCCAATTCCTCGTTGATGGCAGGCAGGAACTTGACGTTCGCCGCGTCGAGCAGCTTCTTCGCCTTCCACAGTTGCTGGTCCACGCCCCCGAGCGGCGAGCCGCGATAGCCGCTGATGAAGCCGGCGGTGTTCAGGCCGCGCGCGGCATCCAGTTGATGCTGCATGAGCAGAATGCGCACGAGCGCCTGCGTGCCGGTCAGAAAGATCTGGCCTTTGCGCGCGGTCAGGGCGTCGGAGAGCTGGTAATCGGGATGGGCCAGGGGGTTGGCCGTGGTCGTCGCAAGCGCGGCGCGCATGGGGGCATTCATTGGGTATCTCCTGATCCCCGCGCCGGCCTGTCGCGCTGTCGTCGTGTCGACCTGCCGGCGGTGCTGCGGGGGCATGTGTTCTGTTCGTCTCGACGCGAGTACGCATAGAACGTTGACGCGTCGGTTATGCAAGCAGTGTATGGGGAGGCAGGAGAAAGATTTTTACTATTTCACTCGTTTGAGCGCACAATAAGAAACGTTTATTTCGAAAAAGGCGGTTTCCGGAAATGGAATTACTCGATAACTTCGCGCGTCAGATTTTGCGTTTGTTACAGATCGATTCACGCCGCTCGGCGCAGGAACTGTCCGAAAACGTTGGCCTCTCGGCCACACCGTGCTGGCGCCGGATCAAGGACATGGAGCAAAGCGGCGTGATCCAGCGCTACACGGTGCTGCTCGACCGCGAAAAGCTCGGGCTGCATGTGTGTGCGCTGGCCCACGTGCAACTCACGCGGCACACGGAGGGGGGCACCGAGCAGTTCGAGCGGGAAATTCGCTCGTGCCCCGAAGTGACCGAGTGTTACAGCACCACCGGCGAGGCGGATTACATCCTCAAGATCGTGGCCCCGGACATCAAGGCCTACGACGCGTTTCTGCACGAACACATCTTCCGCCTGCCCGCGGTTTCCAACGTCAAGACGAGCGTGGTGCTGCGAGAGATCAAGTTCGATACGAGCCTGCCGATCTGACGGCGGGCGCCGGTGTCGCTCCGAGCGCAAATAGGACGACGCCCATTTCAATTGCGAGGCATTCGCCCAATAATGCGAACCGCAGCGTCGTCAATCAACGCGGCAATCACCGCCCCCGCTTTGTTTTCTTCCTGCCGCGTAATCGAACACCTTCGGCTGCGGCGCCCGTATCTTTCTCGATGGCGGGGTCAAACCAGCGACCGCGATTTTGCGAGCGTGCATCAGCATGGGTGCCACCTCGCGTATCGCGAATACGGCGAAGATATCTTTACCGACGAGAAGCAGAAATGACCGATAGCGTCACGTGGACTGCGGATCTTCGCCGTTGGCGAACGCTTGCGCTCACGCAAGCCGCACTCGGCCCGGAGATTTTCTCGATGGCCATTCTCGTCCTGTTTTTCCTCGAATACGCCGGGTTCAGTTTCGCCGAATTCAGTTCGTTCACTGCGAGCCTCTTCATTCTGGGTTGGTTAATGGAGGTACCCGCGGGCGCTCTCGCGGACCGATTCGGGCGGAAGCGGTGCCTTATCCTCGGAAATGCCATCTACTGCGCGGCCATGCTCTTGCTTATCGTCGCGAAAGCCAGCGTGCCGCTGGCCGTCATAGCGTTGATGTACGCGGCAGGTAGCAGCCTTGCGAGCGGGACGTTTCAGGCAATGATGTATGAGGCGTTCGCCGCGCGTGATGCGATTCCGGCGTTTCACGCGGTCGTGGCGCGCACCACCGGTGTGGGCTTGTGGAGCGCAGCCGCAGCGGCCGCCATCGGTGGATGGATGGCGAGCTACTCGCTCGTGCTGCCCCTCATGCTGGATGCGATTGTGCTGGCGGGTCTGACCTTGTTTCTGCTTTGGCGCGTGCCCGTGCAACCGCCCCACACGATCAACGCAAGAGAAGCTCAGACCTTTTCCCATATGCTTGGCTCGGCATTGCAGGTTGCCGTGTCTTCCCGGACATGGTGTTTGCTGGCATTGGGCTTCGCGGTCACGTTTGCGTGCATTCGAGCGTCATTCAATACCTATCAACCTCTCATGCTCGGCGCGGGAATACCGGTCGAATACTTCGGAATGACGTTCAGCGCGCTGGTCGTGGTCGGCGGGATCGTCGCCAGTCTCTTCAGCAAGGCGCCGAAGGCCTGGCTTGACAGCGGCACTGTTGACTTTGCGATCGTGGCGCTGTTTATGGCGGCGCTCGCCCCTTTGTTCTTGCCTGCGACGTCGCCCATAGCGCTATTGGCCAGCATCGCCGCCCATCAGTTGATCCGGGGCATTTTTCCTTCGTACTACAGCTATCGCCTAAACCGCGAAATCCCGGAAGCGCTGTCGGCACGCACGACCATGCTTTCCATAGCCAACCTGATTCGTGCCCTTTTCACGGCCGCAACGGTCTACGGGGTGGGTGAACTGACGCAAGTCTATGATTTTGCATCGGCTTACCGTTGGCTGAACGTTGGCGCGCTTGTGGCGCTGACTCTCCTTGTCGTCACCATCCGCTGGCCACAATCCCATGCTGCCGCTGCCCATACCTCAAACCGTTAGCTAGTCCTCGCGGGAGGAACGCCGTTTCATGACGGCCGCAAGGGAACGGGACGTTTGTCTCGCCGTCGCCAGTCCAGCGTTCCACGATAAGGAGGCGTCGTTGGCCTTTCTCAACCGATGCACCACGCATCACCTGTTTGTCCGCATGAGAGATTGCGCGCCCGGTTCCCGAACTCAGGACGAGCCCTCCACGCCGACTTGACCGTCGGCTTTCACCTCGCTAATATGCGAATGATTCTCATTTATAAACGTCGCCAGGTCATTGCCGGATTGACGTAGATCTTCGCCAGCCGCGCCTGCCCGCGTGTGGTGGAGCGTCGCGAAGGACGCTGCCCGCATGCCGATTGCCACGAGCGCTTGCCAGCCAGCAACGGGGTTTTTTGCACTGGAGAGCGAGCAGTGAAGCAGTCGTCGAGCGGCGGGGGCCGCGCCTTATTCTTGAGCATGCGCCGGGAACCCGGCGGCAACGCTCCGGCCAGCGCGGCGAGCCGCGGCCGGATTCCAACCTTACGGCACGGGCACGCGTCGGCGCGGCGCCGGCGTTTGCATCCGCTCGCGGGCGCAGTATTGGCGGCGTTCTGGCTGCCCGCCGCGTTCGCGCAACCGGCATCGGCCGAAGGTGCGTTACAGCTTGCCGAAGCCAATCTGCGCGAAGTGAACGTGACAGCCACGCGCACGCCGACGTCGAGCGAACGGACGCCGGCGTCCATCTCGGTCATCACCGATCAGGATCTCGAAGAGCAGCAGGCTCAGGACATCAAGGAAGCGCTGCGTTATGAACCGGGCGTGACCGTGCGCCGCGCGCCGTATCGTCCGGCTTCGGCCGCGGCAGGTGGCGGTCGCGACGGCAATTCCAGCATCAATATCCGCGGACTCGAAGGCAACCGCGTCGCGTTGTTCGAAGACGGCATCCGCCTGCCGTCCTCGTACGCCTTCGGCCCGCTCGAAGCCGGTCGTGGCGATTACATGAGCATGGACCTGCTGCGCCGCATCGAAATTCTGCGCGGTCCGGCCTCGTCGCTCTACGGCAGCGACGGTCTCACCGGTGTCGTCAACTTCCTCACCAAAGATCCGCAGGACTTGCTCGACGTGTTCGGCAAGTCGACTTACTTCTCGCTGCGTCCGTACTACAACTCGATGGACCGAAGCTTCGGCACGACTGCGCAGGCCGCGTGGGGTGGCGAGCAATGGCAGGGCATGTTGATCGTCGACGGCAACAAGGGTCACGAACTCGACGGCAAGGGCACCAACAATACCGCCAGCACGGCACGTACGACGGCGAACCCGCAGGACACCAACGGCGATTCGGTACTCGGCAAGCTCGTGTTCAAGGCCACGCCGTTCTCGACGTTCAAGCTCACTGCCGAGAACGTGCGGCGGCGCACCGATTCGGACGTCCTGTCCGCCGTCAGCCCGCCAACCACGCTGGGCCTGCATACCAGCGACCGGCTCGAACGCAATCGCGTGAGCCTCGACTACGACTTCAACGATGCGTCGCAGTCGTACATCCAGAACGCTCACGCCCTGCTGTATTTCCAGGACGCGAAGAACAGCCAGTACTCCTACGAAAAACGCACGGCGGGCGACCGTACGCGCGACAACACGTACAAGGAGCGCACCGTGGGCGGCTCATTGCAGGCCGAAAGCCACTTCGAGACCGGCCCGCTCGCCCACAAGCTCGTGTACGGCACCGACGCGAGCCTCGCCTACGTGACGAGCTACCGCAACGGTACGGTGCCGGGCGTGGGCGAGTCGTTCCCGAACAAGGCGTTCCCGGACACCGACTACACGCTCTTCGGCGCGTATTTGCAGGACGAAGTCCGCTATGGCGCGCTGACCGTCACGCCGGGCATTCGTTACGACGCCTATTGGCTCTCGCCGAAGAAGAACGATCCGCTGTATGTCTCCCAGACGGCCTCGGGCGCGCTCGTGCAACCGACGGCGTCGAACGATTCCGCCTTCTCGCCGCGTCTAGCGATCATGTACGAGATCGCGCCATCGCTGATACCGTACGTGCAGTACGCACGCGGCTTCCGCACGCCCACGCCCGACCAGGTCAACAACGGCTTCTCCAACCCGGTCTACGGCTACATGTCGATCGCGAACCCGAGCCTCAAGCCGGAGACCAGCGACACACTGGAGTTGGGGCTGCGCGGACGTCTCGCGACCACCCTCGGCCCGGTCACGTACAGCACCGCCGTGTTCGCGGGCAAATACCGCAACTTCATCTCGCAGCAGAACATCAGCGGTTCGGGCCGTCCGAACGATCCGCTCATCTTCCAGTACGTGAACTTCAGTCGCGCCAGCATTCAGGGCTGGGAAGGCCGCGCCACATGGGCGCTCAAGGGCGGCGTCACCCTGCGTACCGCCATGGCCTACACGCACGGTACGACGGAGGACGACGGCGCCCCGAGCCAGCCGCTCAACACCATCAATCCCTTCTCGATGGTCGTGGGCGTGCGCTACGAGCCGAACAGCACGTGGTTCGCGCAGGCCGACCTGATGTTCCAGGCCGCCAAGTCGCAAAGCCAGATCGCGAAGTCCTGTACGGCAGGCACGCAGCAGAACCAGAGCTGTTGGGCACCGCCCTCGTCGATCGTGCTCGACCTGTCGGGCGGGTATCACATCAACAAAAACGCGACGATTTATGCCGGTATCTACAACGTGTTCGACCGCAAGTACTGGAACTGGTCGGACGTCCGTAACCTCGCCGAGAACTCGACCGTCAAGGACGCGTATTCGGCCCCGGGCCGCAGCGCGGCTGTGAGCCTGAAGCTTCAGTACTGATCTTCGGATCGGTCGTTGGAACCCGCGCCGGCGCGCACGAGTTTCCGCTCGCCGGCGCATGCCAGCCGTTGCAAGACGTCCCGAGACGCCGCCAGCAAACATGCTTTTCAAGGAATCGCCATGATGAACGCTCAAAACGCCACCTCCTCCGCCCGCCCGGCATTGCCCGCGCTCGCCGACGTCAACCGTCTGCGCAGCGAATTCCAACGTGTGAAGGCCGAACAGAACCTGCGCGATCGCGACGCTGCGGCCGCCCTCGGGGTGTCCGAAGGCGAGACGGTCGCGGCGTTCGTGGGAGAACATGTCGTGCGCCTGCGACCGGATTTCGTCGAGATCGTCGAAGCGTTCCCGGCGCTCGGACGCGTCATGGCGCTCACGCGCAACAACGCCGCTGTCCACGAAAAGGATGGCCGGTACGAGAAGCTTTCGCATCAGGGCACCATCGGTCTGGGTCTGGGCAAGGACCTCGACCTGCGGATCTTCTATCACCAATGGGCGTATGGCTACGCGGTCGAGACGCCCACGGAGAACGGCCCGCGCCGCTCGCTGCAATTCTTCGACAAGGCGGGCACCGCGGTGCACAAGATGTTCCTGCGCGACCATAGCGACGTCGCCGCATACGACGCGCTCGTCGCCCGCTTCCGCGCGGACGATCAGACGCCGGGTCAGCGCGTCGTGCCCACCGATGCTCCAAAAGCCGAAACGCCCGACACCGATATCGATGCCGCCGCCTTCCAGCGCGACTGGCTCGCGATGACCGACACGCATCAGTTCTTCGACATGCTCAGGCGTCATGGCGTATCGCGCTCGCAAGCGCTGCGTCTTGCCCCGGAAGGTCACGCGAAGCAGGTCGCGGCCACGTCGGTACGCGCGCTGCTCGAAGATGCCGCCGGCACCGAACTGCCGATCATGGTGTTCGTCGGTAACGCCGGAATGATCCAGATTCACACCGGACCCGTGAGGAACATCAAGGTCATGGGTCCGTGGGTCAACGTTCTTGACCCGGGCTTCAACCTGCATCTGCGCGAAGATCTCGTCGATACCGCGTGGATCGTGCGCAAACCGACGGCAGACGGCATCGTCTCGTCGCTCGAATTGCTCGACGCCGCGGGCATGGTCATCGCCATGTTCTTCGGCGAGCGCAAACCGGGTCAGGCCGAACGCGAAGACTGGCGCGCCGCGCTGGTGCGCGTGGAGGGTTCGCACGGGGATGTGGAGGCATCAGCGTGAGCACTTCTCCCAACGTACGCTGCGCGTCCGGAATGTCACGGCGCGCCTTGATGACCCGCTGCGCGACGCTGACGGCAGGCGCATGGCTGGGCTCGCTGTTGCCGATGGCGCTCGCGCATGCCGCGCCCGCAGCGTCCACCACGAACGCGACCAAGGACGGTCCGAAGCGTGTGATCGTCGCCGGTGGCGCGTTGACGGAAATCGTCTACGCGCTCGGCGCGCAGAGCCGCGTCATCGCCAACGACCTCACGAGCCTCTATCCGGAGGCGGCGTCGAAATTGCCCAAGATCGGCTATCTGCGCACGCTGTCGGCCGAAGGTGTGCTGTCGCTGCATCCCGACTTGTTGCTCGCCGGCGCCGAGGCCGGTCCACCCAACGTGCTCTCGCAGATCGAAGCCGCGGGCGTGCCCGTGCAGCATTTCCGTCACGGATACACGGCCGAGCTGGTGCGCGAGAACATTCGCGGCGTTGCCAACGCGTTGAAGATCGGCGACGACGGCACGCGCGTGGCGGCCCGTTTCACGGCCGAGTGGATGCAGGTGCGCGACACCGTCGAGACTCGGTATGGCATTGCGCGGCGCCCTCGCGTGCTCTTCATCCTCGGGCATACGGGCAATCAGGTCATGGTCGCGGGGCAGGACACGGCGGCAGACGCAATGCTCGCGTACGCGGGCGCCGAGAACGCGCTGCGCGGCTTTAGCGGCTACCGCGCGCTGAGCGCCGAGGCGGCGGTGGCCGCACAACCCGACGTGCTGCTCACGACCACGACGGGGCCTTCTCCCGTCGACCCCGCGGCGTCGCTCCTCGCACAACCGGGGCTGGCGAATACGCCCGCCGGGCGCGCCGGACGCGTCGTGAGTTTCGACGCGTTGTACCTGCTCGGTTTCGGCCCGCGGCTGCCGCAGGCCGTTGCCGACCTGGCCAAACGCGTGCACGCCGTCTGAGCGCGTGAATAGGTGAGTGCATGCCCGAGACGCTAAGCGACGTGACGTCCGGTGGCGTGACGTCGCCTCCCCCCGTCTTCCGCCTCGCACCGCCCGCCTCCGAAGCTCCCTGAAACCTGCCACCCGCCAGTGAACGAAGCCATGTCAGCCGCGCCGCCGATTCCCCGATCTACCCAAGCCATGTCGTCCGGTCCGCACGGGGCGCAAACGCCGCCCTCCGCCCCTACCACCACCACGTCCACCATGCCTGGCCGTACGGCGGCCGCACGCCGGCGGCCGCCGCGATGGATCGTCATGACCGTGCTCGTCGGCTTGCTCGCCGCCGCAGTCCTCGCCGCGCTATGCGGCGGCGCTTACCGCATCGCTCCCGGCGAAGCCGTCGGCGCGCTGTTCCGCGGTGCGACGGGCGACTTCGTACAGGACCAGGCACGCAACGTGATGTTGCAGATCCGGCTGCCGCGGATCGTTCTCGGCATGCTGGTCGGCGCAGGCTTCGGCGCTGCCGGCGCCGCATTGCAGGCGCTGTTTCGCAACCCGCTCGCCGACCCCGGTCTGATCGGCGTGGCCAGCGGGGCCGCATTGGGTGCGGCGGGCGTGATCGTGCTCGGTGGCGTGCTGTTGCCGGCGGCACTGGCTGCGTCGCTGGGACTGTGGATGCTGCCGGTCGCGGCATTCGCCGGGGCGCTCGGCGTGACCGCGCTGGTCTACCGTCTGGCGGCGGGACGCGGGCGTCTCGCCCTGCCCCTGCTCCTGCTCGCCGGTATCGCGATCAACGCGGTCTCCGGTGCCGCCATCGGCTTGCTGACCTATCTCGCGAACGACACGCAATTGCGCACGCTCACATTCTGGACACTCGGCAGTCTCGGTGGCGCGCAGTGGTCGATGCTCGCCGTGATCGTGTGGCCCGTGGCGCTGGGTATCGTCGCGCTCGCGTTGCAGTGCCGCTCACTCAACGCCCTGTTGCTGGGCGAAGCCGAGGCGCTGCATCTGGGGGTTGCCGTGCAGTCCGTCAAGCGACGTGTGATGATCGCCTGCGCGCTGTGCGTGGGCGCGCTGGTGGCATCGAGCGGCATGATCGGTTTCATCGGCCTGATCGCGCCGCACATCGTGCGGCTGGTGGTGGGGCCCGACCCGCGCGCCGTACTTCCGGCAGCCGCCCTGTTCGGCGCCATCCTCACACTCCTCGCCGATCTGATCGCACGCACCTGGGTGGCGCCCGCCGAGTTGCCGCTCGGCATTCTCACGGCCCTGCTCGGCGCGCCCTTCTTCCTGATGCTGCTGTGGCAACGCCGCGGTCAGTTCGGGCTCTGACAACGCTTCCGGACATCGAGACATCGCCATGCTCAGCGCATACGACCTCACCATTGCCCACACCGACGCGCCCGTGCTCGACGGTCTGTCTCTCGACATCCGCCCCGGCGAACTGCTGGTACTGCTCGGACGTAACGGAGCAGGCAAGAGCACACTGCTCAAGGCGCTGGCCGGGGAACCGCTGCCGCCGCGCGCCCATATGCGTGGCGCCGTTACCCTCAACGGTGCCCTGCTCTCGCAATACTCGAACTCCGCCCTCGCACGCCTGCGGGCCGTGTTGCCGCAAACCGCCCAACTTTCGTTTCCATTCAGCGCACTGGAGATCGTGACGATGGGCCGTCTGCCGTTTCCGAAGTCGGGCAGGCGCGACGAGGAAATCGCGGCACTCGCACTGGAGCAGGCAGGCGCCCTTTCGCTGATGCATCGCGATGTGATGACGCTCTCGGGCGGCGAGTGGGCGCGTGTGCAATTTGCGCGCGTGCTGGCGCAGTTGTGGCCGGACGAGACGGCATCCGCCCCATGCGTGCCGCGCTATCTGCTGCTCGACGAACCGACGGCGGCGCTCGATCTCGCCCATCAGCATCACCTGCTGTCGCTCACGCGCACATTGGCCAGATCATGGGGATTCGGGGCAATGGCGATCGTGCACGACGTCAATCTGGCGGCGCGTCACGCGGACCGCATGGCGCTGCTCGCCAACGGTCGGATCCTCGCTACCGGCACACCGCACGAGGTCATGCAAGCCGATCTCATCGAGACGACACTGGGACTGCCCGTGCACGTGTTTACACCGCAGAGCGCGCCCGGCCTTCACGCGCTCAAAGGCGCCTCAGCGAGCGTGCCCTTCGCGTTGCCCGCATGATCCGCCTGATGGGCCTCAGGAGGCCGGCATGCCATCGCGCGCCAGATTCGCGCGAGCGCACAACACTGCCGCCAGATCCCACAACGCATAACCGACGCTCTTGAAGAGCACTGGTCCGCTGGCCCGATACCGGTCGGGGGTGATGATCGCGTCCATGAGCGGCGCGGCACGCGCCCAGTCGATCGCGGCATGAAGCAGGTCACCGGCTTCGTGCTTCACTTCCCACGTATCGACCACCAGCGTGCCCCGCACAGCCGCATCGCGGCACAACTGCGGCGGCAGTTCGCGCATGTCAGGGCGAAACGCCCCGACGCCCGCGACGAAGATGTCGTCGCGCCAGCGCATGGCGTCGCTGTCCGGCAACACGGGTTCGCTACTGGTTGTCGCCGTAATCACGATGCTCACGGTACTGAGTACCGGCTCAATAGCATCGACGACGGTCGCTTCCACCCCCAACGTTGCGGCGTGTTGCGCCAATGCGTGCGCACGCTCCGGACTGCGTGAAAAGATCATGAAGTGACGTGTGCCCATGCCGGCAGCAAAGGCTTCGAGGTGCGCCTTCGCCTGCACGCCCGCGCCCACGATCAACACCGGCCCTTTCGGACGCGGCGCGAACTTGCGCGCGGCGAAGAGCGTGACGGCCGCGGTGCGGCGTCCCGTCACCGTTGGCCCATCGAGCAGCATCTGCCGCTCGCCCGTGTGCGGATCGAACACCATCACCTCGCCGATGATCGACGGCTTGCCCGCCCTGCAGTTCTCGGGGTGAACGGTGATGTGCTTGGTCATCGCCACATCGCGATTGACCGCGGGCATGACGAGCAACACGCCGCCGCGGCGGCCGCGTTCGGGATCGGTCAAGGGAAAATGCAGACGCTCAGGCGCGCGCGCGGTGCCCGAGCGCATCTCCATGAGCATGGCCTCGATACCGTCGGCCAACTGCGGATAAGGCAACAACTGCGCGGTCTGATGCGCATCCAGCGTGATCATCGATATGTCTCCGCTTCGAAGCGTGCGCCATCGAACGCCGGCATTCGCACTCGTCGCCGTCGCCTTGCGCCACGCTTTGCCAAGTTTGATTTCAGTGTAGCGCGCATCGCGGTAACGCGTCTGCCACATCGAAATTTAATCGTGACAATTCGTATCGTTGCTCGTCCATCGACGCACACCTCACGCCGACGATGCGGTGCACGTACGCTCAGCGACTCGCATTGCGCATGCGCTTGCCGTCGTTCACGGTCGCACCGCGTACTTCGAAGCGCACGCTGTCACGCACGGTCCCGGATGCGTCGACAAGTTCGAGCGTATGACGCCCCGGCCATGGCAGCCATCCAACGCGCGAGGTACCGGAGAGCGGCTTGCCATCGAGCCGCCATGCCGCGCCTTTGGGCCACGCGGCGGCCACCTGGAACCAAAGTCGTTGATTGGCGGGGGGAATATCCGGATCGAGCGCGACGATGGTCCCGTCCGTGGGTCCGGCAATGCGCCAGAGCGGCCCGCTGGGGGCCCGGGTGGCAAGTGCGGACAACGCAATGGCACTTTGCGACGTGCCGGGCAGGAACCACTCCTCGCGCGCCGGTTCGACGTGCTCGACATACTGCACTGCGACATGCTCGAGTCCCGGCGGGGGCGCGGGCGGCAGGCTGGCCGTACGTCGATGCAGGTAGTCCATCAGACGGTGCCAGATCGGGGCCGCACCGGACACGCCGGAGACATCCCACATCGGCGCGCCGTCCGCGTTGCCGACCCAGACGCCAACCGTATAGCGGCGCGAATAGCCTACCGCCCAGTTGTCGCGCATGTCCTTGCTCGTGCCGGTTTTCACCGCCGTCCAGTATCGCGTGGAGAGCGGACTGTCGAGGCCGAACGTGCGCGTACGCGCCTGCCGGTCGGCGATCATGTCCGACACGATGAAACTCACCTGCGGCGAGAAGACGGCGGTGCGCGCGAGATTGCGCGTGCTGTCCTTTGCGGTAGCCTTCCTTTCGGACGTTCCGGACGTTTCGGGCATTCGCGCGCGCGATGTCGGCGACACCGCCGCACGCTCCGGCATCTTCTCGACGACGCCGCTCGCCGTCCCCCCGTTGGCCAACGCACGGTAGGCGTTCGTCAGCGACAACAACGTGACGTCGGCACTGCCGAGCGCCAGACTGAACCCGTAATAATCGCCGCTTTGCGTGAGCGGCAGGCCGAGCGACACGAGGGTTTGCGCGAACCGTCGGGGCGTGACCATCACGAGCGTGCGCACGGCGGGCACATTCAGCGACGAGCCCAGTGCGGTCCGTGCGCTGACCCATCCCTTGAAGTGCCTGTCGTAGTTCTGCGGAATGTACAAACCGCCGCCCGTGGGCAAGTCGATGGGCGAGTCGTCGAGCAGCGATGCCGCGCTCAGACGCTGCTCGGCAATGGCCTGTGCGTAGAGAAACGGTTTGAGCGTGGAGCCCGCCTGACGCAGCGACGTCACACCGTCGACCTGCGCAGCCGACGACAGCGCCCCTGAGGAGCCGACCCACGCAAGAATCTCGCCGCTCGCGTTGTCGATCACGACGATCGCACCGTCCTGAACGTTGCGCGAACGGCCCGGCGTACCCAGTTCGCGCAATGTCTGCTGGAGCGTGTTCACGGCGACGCGCTGAAGATTCGCGTCGAGCGTGCTGGTAATTCGCGTCCCGGCGGGCGGGCGGCTTTCGCCGAAGACACGCCGCGCGAAATGCGGCGCGAGATTCACGGCGTCGCGCGTCGTCATCACGCTCGCCGGACGCGCAAACACGAGTTGCGCGTAACCTTCCAGCCCATTGCAGTCCGCCGCTTGTCCGAGGTCCTTCAGAATGCCGCAGGCGCGCTGCGACACGCGCACCGCGGGCGCATTGGGGGCTCGCAGTAACGCAACGGCCAGCGCCGCCTCGCGGGCGTCCAGACCGCTCGGGAGCTTGCCGAAAAGCGTTTGGGAGACGGCCGAAATGCCCACCAGTTCGCCGCGAAACGGCACCAGATTCAGATACGCCTCGAGAATTTGGTCCTTGCGCCAACGTTGTTCCAGCCACACCGCGGTCGCCGCCTGTCCGATTTTCTGCGTCACGGAACGATTACGGGCGCTTGGGCGCAGATCTTCGTCCAGCAAACCGGCCAACTGCATCGTCAAGGTTGACGCGCCGCGCGTGCGCGAATGCCAGAGGTTGCCCCATGCGGCAGCGGCCACACCACGCCAATCCACACCGCTGTGCTCATAAAACCGCTTGTCCTCGGAAACGATCAGCGCCTGGCGAAACGCCGGCGAGACGTCGGCAAGCGTAACCCAGTCGCCACGTTGCGCCTGCATATCCGCGCGCAAGCGCTGTAACGGTTCGCCGCGACGATCCAGCAAGATCCAGTCCGATGCGCGCCACTCTCCCCGGACCTCATCGAACGACGGCACGGCTCGGACAGGTGCGGGCAACGCCAACACGCCGAGCGCCAACCCCGCACTCAACACCGTATTGACCGGAAGTCTTCGGGACATGCGGCGCGCAGCGCCCCAACGACGACGCCCATCAGGCACTGCGATCCTCCCTTCGTCCTTTGTCATTCGATTATTGCGATACGTCCGACGCGGGTTGCGGCGCACGTATCGCCATGATGCCCGCCACGAGCAGCCATTGTGCGAGCGCGTAAAGAATCCAGATCGCGTACTCCTGCGCGGGAATCGTGCCGACGAAACGGGTGGTGCCGATCAGGGCGTCCGATACGGTGAAGAGCAATGCGCCGACGGCAGCCCACTCGCCGCGAAGATTCGCCAGCAGCGCCGCCGACGCCATCATGGCAAGCACGATCACATAGCACGCCACGGGCGCCTTGAGCTCGCCCATGCCGGGCCAGTACATCGCATACGAGAGCGCCGCCGCGATCCATACCGCCATAATCGCCACACGATGCCATGCGGGCACCTCGGTCCATCGGCGACGCACGCGCCAGAACAGCACGAAATATGCGAGGTGCGCCAGCAGGAAGGCGCCAAGTCCCATCACGAACCCTTGTGACAGCGCCGGGATCGCGAGCAGCACATCCCCGGCCCCGGAAAAGATAAGGGCCGCCCACAGCCACACACGCTCGCCCGGCACGCGGTGATACATGGCGGCAAACAGCAGCAATGCACAAAGGAACAGCTTGGCAATCGCCTGATCCGCGTATGGCGTGCTTCGCAGCGACAGGGCATAGGCTGCCCCCGCGATGGCGGCGAGCCACCAGAAGCGGCGCGCCCCACGCGGCAGCAGCGCCGCCGGAGCAAAGAAGTTCGACGTCATGCCGATCCGTCTCCGGTCGCGTTTGCACTCGTCATGAGGCGTCATGGCTTGGCCGGCACGACCTGCACCGGGGCGTTTGGCGTCTCGCCATACATCGCGGGCTCATACATGGCTTCGACACGCGTGGGCGGCGTAGCGAATTTACCTACGTTGTTCAGACGCACGGTGTATTCGATCCGGTGCTGCCCCTTCGGCAGGTAGTCGTAGTACGCACGGTAGGCATCCTGCGCCCGCTCTTCGAATGCCGGCATCGCACCCTCGCTCTTCTGCCCTTGCGTTGCAATGGCCGAGTCGCGTCCGAGACCGCCCCCCAGCACCGTTGCGCCTCCGGGTAACGGGTCGCTCACCACGACCCAGCGCATGTCGGCCTGCGCATCGATATCGAGACGCACCCGAAGCACCGCCCCTCGCACGAAGCTTTCGCCGGCACGATCTGCGGCGTCCTGCACCTGAACGCTGCGCGTGACGCGATAACCCGCGGCGAAAGGCGCCTTGAGCGGCACGGCAGCCAGACTCTGGATCGTCGCCCAAGGCTTGCCGGCCCCGGTCTGTTCCAGACGCAGCACGTCGCGCGCGCTGTCGGCCCCCGCCGTGGCATTGGACAGCCAAGGCAACGAGACGGCGGCCGGTACGTTACCGACCTTGAGCTTGTCCCAATCGACGCTCTGCACGCCCCCGCTCGTCTGGTTGTCGCTCTGCCACTGGATCGAAGTGCGCCCCGTCGGCGTATCGCGCTCGAAACGCGCGGAGAACCGATCCACGGCCAGACCGCCCCAGACGTTGGCCGTCGTCGTGGACCACGCCCCGCGCGATTGCAGGCCCAGCAGGCCGATCACCAGACGCGGCATCTCGTCCTTCCACGCAGGGTTCGCATTCATCAGCAACGCCAGTCGTGCCGCGTTGGTTTCCGGCCCGACCATGAGCCACCAGAGCGCGTCGCTCCCTTGCGTCGAGAATCCCACACGCGAGCCCTGATACGAAAGGCGCGCGCGCAGAATCTGCTCCGCCTGCGCCATACGTTCGGCCCGCTGCGGCGCATCGGGCAAGCGTTGCAGGATCGCATACCAATCGATCACGGCAGACGTCGGCCAGTCGTTTGGCGCAATAGTCAGCGCCCCGAGCATGCGTGCATTGGCCCGCCCATAGCGCGACAGGGCTTCGATCGCGCTGAGCTTGCGCAGCGTCAGATCGTCGCGCGGCGCCCAGAAGCGGCGAGTAAGACGCCCCTCCACGAACGCCGCCAGACCGTCCTCCATACGCGCCCGTGCATCGTCGGGCAGCACATACGCCGGGTCCAGCGTCTTGGCTTCGTCACTCATCGCCAGCAAATAGGCGGTCAGCGTGTCGCTGCCCTGATTGGCAAAGCCTTCCTGCGGCGGGAAGTAGCTCGCGAGCCCGTCTTCGTCGAGATACGACGGCAAGGTGCCCATCACGCGCTTCCATTGCGTCACATCCCGCAAACCGAGCGCCTTGGACGCCTGCTGCTCGAGACATGCGTACGGATACCGTTCGAACCACCGCTTCACGCCCGGCAGACCTTGCGAAAGACGCGGCTGCATGTTGACGCGTACGCCGCCGCGCAACTTGCCGGTGCTGTCGGCCACCGCCCCGGCAGGCGGTGCCATCGGCAGCGTGAGGCTGCCTTCGACCTGCATGAGCACCGACTGCTGCACGCTCGCCGGCAACGACGGCTGAATGTCCTGCCCCACCTTGATGGCGTCGCTGGCGGCGGGTGCGCCACCGGCCGCAGGCGCCTGCGCACTGACCTCCCACAACACCCGCTGCGCGCGGGTATCCGCCAGCCCCGTAGGTGCTGTCACTTCCCATGCCACTTCCCGCGACTCTCCGGCGGGCACGTCGACGCGCTGCGGCGCCAGCGTCAGTTGTGTCGCCCGCGCGGTCAACTGCACCTGCATGGCGTGTTGCGTCGTATTGCGCACCGTGAACTGTGCCCGGTAGTTATCGCCCTCACGAACCAGCGGCGGCAAACCCGAAATCAGTTGCAGGTCCTGCGTTGTGCGAATGGTGGCGGCCCCGGTGCCGAACCAGCCGAGCGCCTGCGTGCCCGGCTTGCCATCGTCTGCCACTGCGACGATGCGGAAACTCGACAACGCGTCGTTAAGCGGCACATCGACCGTTGCCTCTCCCTTGTCGTCGAGCACCACACGCGGCTGCCACAACAGCAGCGTATCGAACAGCTCGCGAGTCGGGCTCTTGCCCCCGCCGCCGCCCGCGGGCACCGCTTTGCGACCGTAATGCCGACGACCGATGATCTCCATCTGCGCGGTCGCCGTCGTCACGGTATAGCTGCGCCGTTGCCACATGGCGTCGAGCAGATTCCAACTGGTGTTTGGCGCGAGTTCGAGCAGCGCTTCGTCGACGGCGGCCACCGCCACCTCGGCGCCCGCCGCCACGGGTTTGCCGTCCGGCTGCGTGACCTTGATACGTACTTTGGCATGGCCGCGCACCGGATAGGTCGGCGCGTCGGGCTTTACCTCAACCGCCAGACGCTGCCCCGCCGTGCCCACACGCAACTCCGTGAGGCCAAAGCGATAGGCGGGCTTGCCCAGATCCACCAGTCCCGTGGGCGCCTGATATTCGCGTCCCTCGTACCAGAAGGCGCGGAACCACTCCAGCGGCTGCTTCCAGCCCCACTGGAAGAACGAGTACCACGGCACTTCGTGGATACGGCCACGAACTGCGAGCACCGAAACATAGACGTTCGGCCCCCATGTCGGATCGACCTTCAGGGAAATATTCGGATCCTTGCCCGAAATCTCCATCGTGCGCGTCTCCATCACGCCCTCACGCTCGATCGACACCAACGCGGTCGCAGTACGGAAAGGCATGCGGACCTGCAACCTGGCCGTCTCGCCCGGCTCGTACGCTCGACGCTCCGGCAGTACGTCCATACGGTCGGTGTTATCGCCACCGAACCAGACTTCCCCACGCCCGGTCACCCATACGCCGGTCGTGGACGTACTCAGGTTGCCCTTGTCGTCCTTCGCCTGCGCCACCAGCGTAATCTCGCCCGGCTGGGACAGCGAGACGTCGCACGACAATTGCCCACGCTCATCCGTCTTGCCGCTGCATACGGTGCCGAGGTCCTTCACTTCAGTGCGATTGTCGTAAGCATAGAAGCCGCCCACCATGCGTTTGCGGCTGCTCGTAGTGATACGTGCTTCGGCGCGCACCTCCATCGAGACCCCCGACTTCGGCTTGCCTTGCAGGTCGAGTGCCAGTGCCTTGACCGGCAGCTTGTTCGTGACCGATACCCAACTCTCGCTGCGCACACCGGTAATCAGATTGGCCGGCCACAGGGTGGCATTGCCGCGTAGCGTCTGAATTTCGCCGTTCGGATCGGCAAAGCTTGCCTCGAGCACCAGATCGGCCGGACGGTCCACCTTCGGCAGATCCTTGAGCGTCAGAGTCCCGGCTCCATTGCGGTCGAGCACCAGTCGCTGCTTGTCGGCCACCAGCTTCTGATCGCTCGATCCCGAACTCTCGTCGTTACCCTGATCCTCATCGTCAGCCCCCGACTGCGCCGATGGCGGACGATAGGGGGTAAAGCTGAAATCGTCGTATTCGCCGAATGTCACATCGCGCATCCGGAGCAGCGCCGAAACCCGCACTGGCAGTTGGCTTGCGGGGCCTCCGGCAACGTAGTTGACCTGCACATTGACAGGCGCTTCCGTCTTGTTGACGAGCGGCGATTTGACCGCGTCGCGCACCCCGATATTGCCCGCCAACACGGGTAGACGGAAGGCTTCGACCCTGAAATGTCCCGCATCGAGCGATTGCGGATACGTCTTGGGACGCGCGTCGTCATCCGCATAGTTCAGGGTGACGGTGTACTCGCCTAGCTTCGCCCCCTGCGGTATCTGGAAGGTGTTCTCGGCAAGCCGCCCGTTACGCCACGTGACGGGTTGCGTGTAGGTTTGTCCGGAGCCTTCGTGCGTAATCGTCAACCTGGACGGCAAGCTGGCAGGCAACGACAGGCCCTGCATCGTCTCCTGACGGATGAAGTGTTTCATCGACACAGTCTCGCCCACGCGGAACAACATGCGGTCGAACACCGTCCGCGCCCGAATCGTGGGAGCGTTACCGCCGTCCGTGGGGACATGGAAGCGCCACGGTTCGATGCCGCGATCCCAGTCGGAGGAAACGAACGCCATATCCGGGTCGTTGCCCTGCGTGCGTGCGACGACGAAATAGCCGGAGCGCCCCGACTTCTCGCAATAGCGGTAGCGTTCGAGCGCCTTGTCGATCTTCGCCACGCCTGTCTTGTCGGTCACGGCGGTGGCGACTTCGCTGCCGTCGCAGTCGAGCACGCGCACCCTGGCGTTGGCCACGGGCTGCCCTTTGTCGAGCGTGGTCACCCAGGCAATGGCGTTCTCGCGCCCCATCTTGAAGTGAACACCGAGGTTCGTGACGAGCACCGTGGTGCGCACGTACATCGGCAGCGACTTGCCCAGCAGCGCCGCCCCGAGCGATTGCGATGCCAGCTCCACGACGTAGAAGCCCGGCTTCTGGAACGGAATACCCACCACCTCGAACGGACGCGGATCCGTCTCTTTCGGCACGGGCAGGGTAAGCGCCTGAACCCCCTTCAAACCTGAGAGCAGCGAGAGGCTGCGCGTGTCATACCGCGTGACCTTGTCTTCGACGATGGCTGCCGCATTGGGCCCGAACGCTTCCTTTGCCGCCGGCGCCGTCAGGATCGACGGCATTTCTTCGGCGATCTGCTTGCGCGTCATCATGGTCTCGTCGAAACGCCGCACGCGCGACATCCACGTCAGGATCTCGGCATCGTCGTCCACGCGCAACTGCAGGGTACGGCCGCCCTCGCCGGCCTTGGCAGCACCGGCCCCCTCGCCCGCCACACCAAGCCCGTTGATTTGCAGCGCAGGCTCGACCTTGCGCAGGGTCACCGGCAGCATCGGTGGCATGCCCGGTTCCGCATATCGCTCCACGATGCCGAACGGCGCAGCCGCGAACTTGGCCAGCGGCGGCATCGTCGCCGTCTTGGTCTTCAAAGGGAATTCGCTGGCGTTGTCCAACGCGCGGCCGCTATCGTCGGTGAAGCCCTTGGGCAACGAGAGCGTGAGTTCGGCCTTCTCGGGAAACGGTGCGTCGAACGAGACCTCCGTTACGCTGGCCACGCGATCCGAATCGCCGAACTTGGGCGAACGCTCGGCCCCGGCGCCCTGCAACCGAATCTTGGCCGCCATGTCGCGCGCGACCGGCGAATTGAACGTCAGGCGCAGCGGACGCAAGGGCGTGCAGGGCGCATTGGCGTTTTCGCGCTCACAGCTGAAACTGGCGGTGAACGGCTCGCGCACTTCGTATTCGAAGCGGCGCGCCTGCTTTGTCCGCACGCCCGAGGGCGTGGCAATACCCGCGCCCCAGACCAGATGCATCTTTGCGCCGGCGGCAAGCGTGCGATTGCATTGCAGCATGACGACACGTCCCGACTGCTTGTCGAGATTGAACCGCTTGAGCAACGCCGTACGCGTATCGCCCTCGATCCATTTCACGCCAATGCGCTCGCCGATGCCTTCGGTCTCACACCATGAATTCTGACGCACACTGGCAGGATTGGCCGCGCCGTTGAGCGTAAGAATGAAAATCTGATTTTCGTCGATGGGACCGTACGACGGACGGATGGACGAGACGGCCGGCCCTCCGGTATTGAACGCGTACTTCGTGGTACCGGAGAGCGCCGTGCCCGAGGCAGCGGCCAGCCCGCTACGCATCTCCACCGAACACTTTGCGCCTGGCGGCAGATCGCTCTTGAAATCGTAGACCCAGATTTTGGGTTCAAGCCAATGGCCATCGCCGCTCAGCGAGGCATCGGAACACCGGACTGCCGCCGGAGCCGTGGCGCGAGGATCGCCCGCGGGGACCATCGCTTCGTCGAATTTGACGACCACCTGACTCACGCTGGCGACCTCGCCCTGCGGGCTGACGCTGACGACGCGGGCGGCCTGCGCCGGCGACACCGCGAACATGACGAAACTCAGCGCCGCCCACGCCAAAGGCGCAGTCGGCCAGACGCGTTGTGCTCGGCTATGCATGCCGGACTCCTCCCGGGTTCTGGTCAGGCGATTCTAACCTGTGGTCTTTGGCATTTCGAACGGTTTCCCGCCGGAACCGGGGGGAAATTCGATATTTAGGATGAGATACCCGTCCGAGTCGGAATTGTCTGTTCGATTCCTTCGGAAATTGTCTCAATCGTCGTGCGGATCGTGGACAGAGACGCCGCCTATGTCACACTGACACCTTTCCGTATCCGCTGCGTGCCCCCTCATGTCCGTCGCCTTTCTCCATCCCAAGAAGAACGCGCTGGTCTATCTGGTAAAGATCCTCAGCGGTTCACTGATCGTATGGTTCGGTCTGCGGGCGGCGGGCTTTCCCGAACCGTACTGGGCGATGATTTCACTGATTATCGTGACAGAGCCCGACCCGTTGCAGGCGCGCAGCAATTTCAAGGCACGCTCGATCAACACGATTACCGGTGCGATCGTGGCTTGTATCGTCTTGCTGGTGATGGGGCCGGGACTCGCGGCCATGCTCGTCGGGATCACGATCGCCACGCTCGCTGCGATGCTGGTTCAGAACTATCCGGCGAACTGGCGCCTGGGGCCGGCGACGGTGGTGATCCTGATGTCGGCGGCGCTCAGTGGACAGGGGCAAGGGCTGCACGAGGAACTGAGCCTCGCCATGCTGCGCGTGATCGAAGTGTTGATCGGATCTACCGTCGCGCTGATCCAGTCGCTGATCTACGGACGGTACGTCAAACCCTTGCTGATGCCGGAGGACTGAAGGCGACAAGGCGGCCATGACGGCAACGCCCGTCGGCGCGGCGTCGCGGCGGTCAGATAGTGAGGCAGCGAGGCGGCAATCGCCCCCTGCGCCCGGCCCTGTTGCATATCAGGCGTGCTGATTCCGACGCCTGCCCGGACGCCCCTGGATATCGATAGCTACGTCTCGATGTTCTGACGCGGCAAGCCGCTTAGCGCGCGGCCGGCCGGTTGTTCGACAGATAGCTCAGCGGCAGCGCGTTGCTTCGCTTGAAAGCGCTCAATACGATGTTCGAGCGCACGTTCTCCACGCCCGGCACCTGCATGAGCCGCTTCATCACGAACGCGGACAGCGCGTTCAGATCCGGCACCACGATCCTCAGCAGATAGTCCGCCTCGCCGACCACAGCGTGGCATTCGAGCACTTCGGGCAGCAAATCGATTTCCGCCTGAAAACGTTCGATGACCTGATCGCCATGATGCTGCAAACGCAATGTCGTGAACGCGGTCACCGCCAGACCCAATGCCTCGGGCCGCAATACCACGCGATACCCCTCGATGACCCCCGCGGCTTCCAGCCGTTGCAGACGTCGACCGATCTGCGACGCCGAGAGCGCCACGTGTTCCGCCAACTGGTGATGAGTGGCCCGTCCTTCCTTTTGCAACGCGTCCAAAAGGGCCAAATCGAAGCTATCCAGATCAAGCATGACGATTCTCCGCAATAAATCACTTTTTTATGCGAAATTTATGCAAACGACTTCCACCACAGGCGCATTATGCGCCCATTTCGCATGCCATGCGCAATACACTTTCAATCACCGTCACCGCTTGATTGAGTCGTTCGTATCATGTCTCTTACCGCCATGCTCCAGGAGCAATTCGACGCAGGTCTCACGACCCGCTCCGACTTCACCATCGATCAACCCGTCGAGCAATACGGCGCGGTGGATCACGCGGTGTGGCAGCAGCTTTACGAACGTCAAACGGCGATGTTGCCTGGCCGCGTGTGCGATGCCTTCATGGAGGGCATTCGCGCTCTCGACATGGACGCCAGTCGCGTGCCGGAGTTCGAACGGCTGAACGAAAAACTGATGGCGGCAACCGGCTGGCAGGTCGTGGCGGTGCCCGGCCTCGTGCCGGACGAAGTCTTCTTCGACCACCTGGCCAACCGGCGCTTTCCCGCGACGTGGTGGATGCGCCGCCCGGATCAGCTCGACTACCTTCAGGAACCCGACTGCTTCCACGACGTGTTCGGTCACGTGCCACTGCTCGCCAATCCGGTATTCGCCGACTTCATGCAAGCCTACGGCAAAGCCGGCACGGTCGCGCAGTCGCTGGGCGCGTTGCCGTTGCTCGCACGTCTGTACTGGTACACCGTCGAATTCGGGCTGATGCGTGACGGCGACGGCCTGCGGATCTACGGCGCGGGCATCGTCTCCAGCCGAGGCGAAACGGAGTTCTCGCTGACCTCGCGCGAGCCGAACCGTATCGGGTTCTCGCTCGAGCGCGTGTTGCGCACGCAGTACCGCATCGACACCTTCCAGCAGACATACTTCGTCATCGACGATTTCGCTCAGTTGTTCGACGCAATGCGCGCCGATCTGCCGGCGCTGTTCAAGGCGTTTGCCGAACAACCGTCCTTCGAGGCCGGCGCCCGGCGTCGCACGGACACGCAAATTCTGCTGCCGGCATGATGACACAGCACGGGACGTTGTCTGACGCGGCGTCCCACGCTGGCGTGCCACGCCTGCGAATTGCGGCGCACCAGGTTCGGCGGGCGTCCTTCGAAGCGCAGCGCTCGCGCGCCGTGCGCCGCGCAATCACAGCCCCAACGTGCGGCACCATCAGGCAATCGGACAATCAGACAGCGCTTACACACATACGGTGCCAGCCTGTGGAACAATAGGTCGAATGAGACGGCGATTCCGCCGTCTCATGGGCGCCGGGGCGCTGCGTCGGGTGTTGCCGACTTTTCCCCCCACACCGCACGCAGTCATCGTCGACGCCACACCGGCACGGCGGATTCACCGTGGTTCGAAGTCGCTCAAGTCGGTTCGAATCTGCTCGAATCAGCCCGGCTTGCGCCAAATCGCATCAACTTGCACCAAACGCTTTGAAAGGAATGCCATGACAACACGACTCTCATCCGAGGAACGCGCCACGCTGGCCGAAGTGCTGCCCGAGTGGCACCAGGTGGTCGGACGCGACGCCATCCAGCGCAGTTTCACGTTTCACGACTTCAACGAAGCTTTCGGCTTCATGACGCAGGTGGCGCTCAAAGCGGAGAAGATGAACCATCACCCGGAGTGGTTCAACGTCTATAACCGCGTGGATATCACGCTGTCGACGCACGACGCCGACGGCCTTACCGAACGCGACGTAGCACTGGCGACGGCCATCGATCAGTTCGCAGGCGATCGCGCGTCCGACTGAGGCCCGGCGTGCTCAGCGCTTCGGCGCGAGCAGCGTGCCGCGACACGCCTTGCTGCCGCAATGACAGGCGTATTCGCGTTTGAGTTTCTTGGTGTAGCGGGCGTCGATCACAAGACCGTAGTCATAGAAGAGTTCTTCGCCCGCATCGATATCGCGCATCGCATAGATATAGACGCGCTCCCCTTCCTCCCGCGCTTCGCAATTCGGCGAGCACGCATGGTTGATCCAGCGGGCATTGTTGCCATTGACCTTGCCGTCGATGCACCGACCGTCTTCCAGACTGAAATAAAAGGTGTGCGTCGGATGCGCCGGATCGTGCGGATGGCGGCGCAAGGCCTCGCGCCACGAAATGATCTCGCCCTTGTATTCGATCACGCGCTCCCCTTTCTTGAGGCGCTTGATCGCATACACACCCTTTCCGTGGACGCCTGATTTTCTGACTTCGATTCTGCGCTTGGCTGCCATCTCTATGCGATGAGGTTTCGTGGATGCAAAAAAGCGCAGTGTACAGGCACGCGACGCACATGTGCGTGACAACCTCGGACGAAAAAAAAACGTCACCCGGTCGCGGATGACGTTCTCCCCCTGATTCGCGCCACTCGGGCATGACGCCCGAGCGCGACGAAGGACGACCCGATGCTCAGGTCTTGCTGTACAGCTTCCAGACTTTGTTACGCGTGGCGATATCCGCCTCGACGTGCGCGTTGCAGTCGAGTGCGAGTCCCGCATCGTCGTATGTCTTGTCGAAGTAGTTGCAGTGATAGGGACCCTTGCCGCGGGCCGCCGTCTCGAAGTGCTCGCACGTCAGACACATGCGCTGCTGCGGCACGTCGCCACGGCTTTCCATCGTCGAGATGAGCTTGACGAGCATGCGGTACAGCTGTGCCCGGTCCTTTTCGCTCAACAGATCGGCGGCCGTCGTCACGAAACTCGCCCATTGCGACGCCCGCTTGGCCGACGTGCGACCTTTGGTCGTCAGACGCAACGCCAGTGCACGGCCGTCGTTGGCATCGCGACGCTTTTCGACAAGCCCCTTGCTTTCCAACGTGCTCACGGCCTCGCTGACCGTGGCCGATGTCAGGGCGGCATCCTCCGCAATCTCGCCCAGTCGCATCGGCACGCCGCGCATGAGCAGGAGCGTGAGAATCTCACCCTGCGTCGGCGTCAATCCAGACAGTGCCGCGCCTTCCCAGGCGTGGCTCCGTAACGCGGTTCCCATGCGCAACAAGCCTGCCGTTACGCGCTTGGAGAGCGGTTCATCAAGTGGGGTCGGGGTAGCCATGATTTTCGTTAGGATTTCTAAAAACTATACGTCGATAAAACAGCTTGTCAAATGAACTCACGGGCGGTGCATCACACGTCTTGACTTCATGCATCGTATATTTTGGTGCCCCGCCCGGGGGAAACCCTAAGCAACTTCCGTGTTGATACTCGACGGCGAGTCGCTGTTGAACACGCCGCCCCACCACGATTCCATTGTGTGTTCTGAGTTTAATTTTGGCGTATCAGTTCTTGTACTGATCTCCCAAATCCTACTCACGATGTTTACAAAATATTGGTGTCCTGCGCACTTGCATGGCAAAACGTCGTATAGACAAAATCATTTCGCATCCCATGCGAATTACATCGTTCGTTGAATTGATGTAACGCTCTGCGGCGTGCCGAAGCGCGTCGTACTTCACACCAAATCTCAGCTGTCCTGCAAAGCCCCGCCGGACGTGCCTCGTAGACGGTAGCGACATATTTCACGAGCGCCGCGTCCCTGTTACGTCCCCCAAGAATTTCCCTCGATTTTCGAGACATCGCCGCTGTGCCGGTGCCGTCACGCGCGCGCGCACGCCCCCGCCTGCGTTTCGACAGAACACAAATGATTTGAAACACGACCGTCGGTCATGTGACACCGAGGGTTGCGTTACCTGCGTTACGCAAGAAAAAGGAGGAAAGCTCTGATCGGCATGTCCGCAGACAAACGCTTCGGAACATGCGAATTGAGAAAACTGACGGTACGGACGTCGTCGCTCGTTGCGGCCAGCAAAACCAACTTCAATCACTTCTTGCACCACGTGCGGCGGGTCGTAAAAACAAGTGGCGAGATTGTATCCGCGAACCGGCCGGGCAAAGCGAGAACATCAAAATTATCCACAAAACCGGGTTTTCGGGGGTCTCTTGCACAATATTTAGGCGCCTGTGGATAACTTTCTGGATAACTTATCGGACTAGTTGTGCATGGGTTCGGGATAAGTTGCGAAGCTTTCCACAGGGGGCAAAAACTGTTCGGAGTTGTTCTCGGGATACCCGCTGTTTTTCCATCCAGTTCTCATTCCGGCAACCTCCTGTTTACACAACGTTAACTGTGGTTATCCACAGGAGTTGGCCACCTTTGTTAACTACTACTATGTATACATACAGTAAACCTATTAAAACCTTAAAACCTTGCTGCGAGCGACGCGAAAACAGCAAAACCCTGTCAGCCTGAACAGTGGAAAACGAAGGGTTCGCGATGCTTGATTCGAGCCTCGCAAAGCCCCTTCCGGCATGTCTTGCCTCACCGAGCGGCACGAACCGGCTGCACTTCCCGCGGTGTGCCGCACAAACGCCTGCCGAACCCGTGACAACAAACCGTCCGGGCATAAAAAAACCCCGCCAAGGCGGGGTTTCCTAACACCGACCGCATTGCGATCGGTAGCGACAACAACAAGGGCTCAGGTCATGCCGCCCATCGCAGGCACTGCTGCCGGACCATCTCGTTAAGGGACTTGGCGTCGGCCTGGATCTCGCGCAACCACACCGCATCGTTCTTGCCCGACGAGACCAGTTGCCGGATGTCTTCACATGCCGCTTCGGCTTCCAGCGCCACGGCATGCGGTTTGATCAGATCCAGTGTCTTCGCGACGTGATCGCCCAGCATCGAGCGCTCACCAGTCTGCGGATCGACATAAGCGCCTTCCAGACCGAAACGGCAGGCCTCGAAGCGGTTGAACGTGTAGACCAGATAATCGTCTTCGCTGAGTTCGAACGGACGCTCGTTGAGCAGATAATGCGCCAGAGACTGGATGTAACAGGCGATAGCGGCCGCGCGGTCCACCGACAAGGGGGTATCCATCACCCGGACCTCGATCGTGCCAAAACCCGGTTTGGGGCGAATGTCCCAGTAGAAGTCCTTCATGCTTTCGACCACGCCGGTCTTCACCATCTTGTCGAAGTAAGTCTCGAAATCAGACCACTTTAGGACGAACGGCGCACGGCCCGATAGTGGAAACGCGAAAACGGAGTTCAGGCGGGCCGAATGGAAACCGGTGTCCACCCCCTGCACGTACGGCGACGACGCCGACAGCGCGATGAAATGAGGGATGTAACGCGACATGGCGTGCAGGAGGTACAGTGCACTGTCCGGATCCGGGCAACCGATGTGCACGTGCTGGCCGAAGACCGTGAACTGCTTGGCCAGATATCCATAGAGTTCGGACAGGAAGTGGAATCGGGGCGAGTCGTAGATCGTTCGCTCGCTCCAGCGCTGAAACGCATGTGTCCCGCCGCCGCACAAACCGACGTTCAGCTGTTCGCTCGCCGCTACCAGCACATCGCGTACCCGGCGCAGTTGCGCGAGCGCGTCGCTATGGTGATGGCAGATGTCCGTGGACAGCTCGATCATGCTTTCGGTCATCTCGGGCTTGATGTCGCCAGGATGCGTTTCCTTGGCGACAAGACGCATGACGTCGGCCGCTGCCTTGGTCAGATCGTAGTCGTGACGATTGACGATCTGCATCTCCAACTCCACCCCGAAGGTGCAGGGCTTCGAGGGAATGAATTCTTCTAATGACATGGCTTGATCCTTGCCTTAATCCTTACGTTCACCGACGAGGGCCAATGCCCAATAGACCACCAGCGGCGCGGCCAGTTGCAGCAAGGCGATAGAGCACATCACAACCGCCTTGAGCATCGGATCGAATTGCGGGTAGATGTCGTACGTGTCGGCAACGAGTACGAAGGCGAGACTGGCCATCGGGCACAACGACAACCCGAGCGCGACGGCCTGTTTGTAACTGATACCGGCCTGATGGGCGACGGCGACCGTGCCCACCACCTTGGCGGCACCTCTGACGATGATGATCGCCAGCGCCGCGAGCCCACCGAGCATGACGTATTCCCACTGGAACGCCAGCGACGTCAGCACGAACAACACCACCGCCAGCAGCCAGCCCGCGGTGCCGAAGTACGCGGGCCACAGTTGGGGCCGCTCGTCCAGATTCCGGAAAATGATCCCGGCGAGCAGCAGCGTAAGCGAGTTCGGCAGCTTGAGCATGTGCACCAGGGCGACCATCAGCATGATCAGACCGATGAGCATCACAAAGGCATGATGATCCTGACTGCCGAACTTGCGAAAGACCAGATTGCAGGCCTTGGCCAGAACGAACGCCAGCACGATCGAGCCGATCAGCAAATAGAGCGGGTGGAACAGCACGACCCAGAAACTGGAGTGGTACGCCTGGTGCACCCAGCCGTAGACGAGTTTGACCGCCACGACCGCATACACGCTGTTGAGCGCCGCCAGCGCCAGCAGACGCTCCGTCACCTGGCCCTCGGCGCGAAGCTCGTTCTTGAGCTGGATGACCACCGCCGGTGACGTCGCCATGCTGATGGACGCGATGAGAACCGCCGTGAGCGGCGATACGCTGAAGACGCGCAACACCGCGTATACCGCGATGAAGGTGAGCAAAGCTTCGAGCGCACTGGTGACGATGATCCACGGATTGGACCGCATCCACTTCAGGTTGAGGCGGCTGCCCAGTTCGAAGAGCAGCAGGCCCAGCGCCAGATCGATCAGCAGCCGGATCGCCGCGCTCGTCTGCGCGTCCAGCATCGATGAAAGACCCAGGGTGCCACCGACCAGCCCGACCACGGCGTAACCGGTGATGCGCGGCAGGCGCAGTCTCCGGAAACAGATTTCCCCGGCGAGTCCGGCAAATACCAATGCCAGCCCTGCGAAGAAAACGGGATCGGGCGCCGGCGGCCAGCCCGGAAAAAGGGACAGTTCCGACGTCATTAATGCTCGCTTTGCGCCGCTTGACGGCGCATCAAGTGGTGAAAAGGAAAGAAAGTCGCGCGCGGGGTTGCAGATGAAGGACAAATGCGCGACGGACCCGAAGGGTTGGGGTCATTTTGCCACACTCGGTTTCCAAGGCCTTCAAACGGGCGTCACGTTGGCGGCAGGCCCGCTGCGAGGCGATGCCGGTTTGCCGCCCTGCCGGGCGGCGAAACGCACGCCGCACGATGCGGTCGCCCTCGGGAAGTACGGAGGCAAGCGCCGTGAGGCGCGCCGCCTCCGCGTGAGGCAGGTCTTCAACCCCTATAGGGTCAGATTCGATTATTCAGGGCGTCCGACTTTTCGGAGAATGGCGGCACCGGACATCGGCAGAGCTGTTTCCTGCCAACGTGAACGACGGCCGACGCCGGGTCTTGTCCGATGAGCCGGACGAACAGCCCAGCGCTATCCTCGTCGCCCCTCGGACGCGACTCCCATACTACCCCTTGCGCAGGGCCTGCATCAGATAACGCGCCGGATCGATGGCGTCGGCCAGATCGCTGCCGATGGGCCACGGTTCGCCCTCGATCTGGCTGGCGACAAGCTCCGCGCACAATGACGCGAAAACCAGTCCTCGCGACCCGAACGCAAAACTGGCGTAAAGCCCATCCAGCCGCGGGAGATCCCGCAGATGAGCGCCGGTCACACGCCGCCGCTGCGGCTCGATGGCCACCCGATCCGGCAATTGCCCGGCCATCGGCAAACGATCCGGGAGCAGCGCCCGGAAGGCGGTGCGCCCGCCCAGCTCGCCGGCGGCGTGTTCGCGAGCGAGCCCATTGTCGCCAAGGGTTTCGGCGTGGGCCGGCAACAGTGCGGCCAGCCGTCGCAAATTGGCCTGATGATCGGCCGTCCGCACTTCCTCGCCCGGGTCGTCGAAACCGTACGTGGCGCCCGTGATCGGGCCTGTGCCTCCCAGCGGTGACGGCGCGACGTAGCCATCGCCGCACACGGGCACGCGCAGGTCCGGCAAGACATCCGGCGGCAGGAAGGTCAACTGACCCCGCACGCGTTTGACCGGCAAGAACGCTGGCGCGAGATATGGCGACAGCAGCCGTTGCGAGACGTCGGCCGCCGTCACGATAGCGACGTCCGCGTCGGCGAGCACACGGCCCGTCTCGTCGAATGCCGTCCAACGGCCGGCGGCGCGACGCGCCAACCGCCCGACACTTACGCCGTACCGAGCGTCCAGAGACGACCCCGCCGCCACCAATTCCGCGCGGCACAGCATTGCCGGCGCGAGCCAGCCGCCCTCCGGATACCAGATGCCACCGTGCGTCAGCGTTTGCCCGGCAAGCGCCGACGCTTGCGCCACATCGACCCACTTCGCATACGATTCCGGATACCCATGCCTATCCATGAGCTGTCGCAGGGCATGCGATTCCTCATCGGTCATGGCGACCTGAAGCAGCCCGTCGGCATGTCCCGGCAAGCCGCCCGGCAACGTGCGCCATTGCGCAAGTGCGTAGAGAAAACCGGCGCGTGTCAGACGCGACAGCACGTTATCGTCCGCCGAAAGCTGCGGATGGAAGACGCCCGCGGGATTGCCCGACGCGGCGGCCCCTGGTGCTTGCGCCCGCTCGAAAAGGCGCACGCGCCAACCGCGCGCGACGAGGCGTCGCGCCATGGCTGCCCCGGCCATCCCGGCGCCGACGACGATCGCCTCGCGCGCCCGCGGGGGTGGCACGCCGGGCGGATCGTAGCGTCGCATGCGGTATGGCGGCGCGTAGGGGCCGGCCAGCATCGAGCGCTTCGGGCCATAGCCGTGATGACGCACGACCTGAAAGCCGGCGGCGATCAGATCGCGTCTGACCTGCCCCACGGCGGTGTAGGTTGCCAGCGTTGCGCCGTCACGCGCCAATCGCCCGAGTGCCTTGAAGATATCCGGGGTCCAGATGTCGGGATTCCTCGCTGGCGAGAAGCCGTCGAGATAGAACGCGTCTGCGCCCGCGCGCAGCGATCCCAGCATATCCAGTGCGTCGCCGAATCCCACGCTCAGGATCACACCGGGGGCGAGTTCGAGCCGGTGCCAACCGGCCACGGGTGCCGGCCAGACGTCGCATAGCCGCTGTACCAGCGGGGCGAGTTCCGCCATGCCGGGTTGCACGAGCATGGGTTCGAGCATGCGGCGCATGTCGAGGGGGCGAAACGGATGCTTCTCCACCGAAACGAAATGCAGCCTCGCGGGCCGCTGCGCGTCGTCGCGCCACGCCGCCCACGTTGCGAGGAAGTTCAGGCCGAGACCGAAACCGGTTTCGACGATGACGAACTGGTCCCGGCCCCGCCAGCGCTCCGGCAGCCCATTGCCGCCGAGAAAGACATAGCGCGCCTGACCGAGCGGGCCGCCCATGCTGTGATAGACGTCCTCGAACGTTTCCGAATAGGGCGTGCCGTCTTCGGTCGTCGACGGTTGCGCCGGGATAATGGGGCCGCTGCCCGTACGACGGCTCATTCGGCGCCTCGCTCTTCCGTCACGATTTCAATGAGCCCCGGCAGCGACACGACTCCCAGCCATTGCCCGCCGACGCCTGTCACCGGCACCCAGTCGGCGTGCATCTTTCCGACGGCGCGCAGTGCGCTCACCAGCGCCATGTCGCCATCGAGCGCCTTGTACGCGGTGACGACCTGCGTCCATAGTTCGGGCTTGCCGGTCGCCTGACGTTGCCACCAGCTTGCGGCGTCGAGCGTGCCGAGCAGACGGCCGTCCTCGGCGCGTACGACGAGGTTTCGATAACCGGTGCTCACGAATCGCTCGCCAATGGCGTCCGAACTGTCGGCGGCGCTCACCACCGCGTCGTTGTCGACTGCCAGCGACGATAGCCGCATCTCGCTGCCCTCGCCCGTCATCGACAGCCAGCGCCCGGCGACCCGATTGCGACGCAGCGACTTGGCGTAGACCGAATCGGCGCGGATCGTATGCGCGGTGAGATATGCAGTGACGCAAGCCAGCATGAGCGGCAGGACGACCTGATAACTCAGCGTCATTTCGAAAATCATCAGAATCGACATCAGCGGCGCGTACGTCGTGGCCGCAAGAAACGCCCCCATGCCGACGACGGCATAGCTGCTCGCCACCGACGCCGTGGCGGGCGCGACCGCGTTCATCGCCAGCCCGTAGAGGCTGCCGAGCGCGGCGCCGACGAAGAGCGTCGGCGTGAAGACACCGCCCACGGCGCCGGAACCGGCAGACGAGGCGGTCGCGAGAACCTTGAAGGCCAGCACCATCGCGAGGGCCTGCCATGCCCAGTGCGTGTGCAGAATCGAGTTCACCACGCTGTAGCCGTTGCCCCATACCTGCGGCACTTGCAACGACAGTACGCCGACGATGAGCCCGCCAAGCGCGAGACGCAGGAACAGCGGCACCGGCAACGCACCGAAGCGCGCTTTGGCCGTATCGAGCAAACGCAGGAACAGGGGGGCGAGCACGCCCGCCAGCACGCCGAGGCCAACGTAGAAGAAGACCTCCCAGCCAGAGACGAAGTCGAAGCGCGGCATCTGGTAGACCGCCTCGTAACCGAGGAACTGCCGGATGACGATGTTCGCGATGACCGATGCAACCACCAGCGGCCCGAGCGTTGCCGTCGAAATCGAGCCGTAGACGATCTCGGAGATGAACAACGCGCCCGCAATCGGCGCGTTGTAGGCGGACGTGATACCGGCCGTTGCGCCGCAGGCCACCAGCAGACGAAGGCGCTCGGGCGGGAACGCCAGAATGCGTCCGACGAGCGACGCGAACATCGCCGCGAGCTGCACCATCGGCCCTTCCCGGCCAATCGACGCCCCGGACGCCACTGAGCACAGCGACGACAGACTTTTCACAAGCGTTTGCCGCAGGCTGAGCACGCCCGTGCCGATGGCGATCGCTTCCATATAGTCCTCCGCGCCTTTCTTGGGCACCCACAGCGTGGCGTACTGGAGGATAAGCCCGGCGACGAGGCCTCCGGCGGTGGGCAGCAGCAGACGCTGCCACCAGTCGTAGTTCTGTGCGAGTTCGACCATGCCGCTGCGATGTCCGGCGAGGAGGAACTGCAAACCCGAGAGCGCTTCGCGAAACGCCACGGTCGCCAACGCCCCCAGCAGCCCGACGATGCCGGCGAGCAGCAGCGTGATTTGCAGGGTGTTCGGTGCGAACTGACGCCGCACCCATACAACGACGGGCAATTTGGCCCAGGCGGACACTGCTGACACGGATAAGGGACTGATTTGTTGTCGTGGTGGGCCTCATGGTATCGACCGACGCCTTTTTTTGAAAGCCGACCGGCCGACGGCCAATGTGGCGCTCAAAACCTGAGGAATGCTCAGATAACCGATTTTCCTACCGTGATTTTCCCGGACGACGCCTTAGCGACATGAAGCGACGGTTTTTTTACCGGCGAGTCGTGATGGGTTTGGTCGAGCCAGGCCAGCGTCGCGAATTGCGTCGCCGCGCGCTTTCCCGTGTCCGAAAGTGAACAATGCTCAGATAAAGCACTTTTGGAGATGTTCAAACCGGGGATTTCGGGCGCCTCGCCGAGCGGCATCCCGACGCGACGTATTCCGCCCCTTCGTTTCCTCGGGATTTTTTCGGACCGACGGATTTGGCGGACGGGCGAGAGATGCAGAGGACAGACGTCTGGCGACGCCGGGAGCGGTCAAGCACTTGGTTTCGACGACTCGTCGACACGGCTGGTCACATTGCAGTCGGTGAAATAGAATGGCGCGCAATCGAATTGGAAACGAAGCGTAATACCCGAATGGCAGTTAGCAAAAAGGCCGCACAAAAAACGCCCGTGCGTCTGGAAGATCAATTGGGCTTCGCGTTGTATTCGGCTTCGCTGGCGATGACCAAAGCGCACAAGCCGATGCTCGACAGACTCGGTCTGACCTACTCGCAATACCTCGCGATGGTCGTGCTCTGGGAGCAGGACGACATCGCCGTCAATCAATTGGGCGCACGTCTCGGACTCGATTCCGGCACATTGACGCCGTTGCTCAAACGACTGGAAACAATGGGACTTTTGACGCGCCGTCGCGGTGAAGAGGACGAACGTCAGGTGTTCATCGACCTCACGCCACGCGGCGTGAATCTGCGCCGCGAAGCGCGTCAGGTGCCTGCACAGATTCAGGCGGCGACCGGCCAGTCGGACGCCGCACAGAAGACGCTGCGCAACCTCCTCCTGCAACTTCGAGACACGCTCAACGAGGTCTGAGAAAACGAAACGCGCGCCTCCTCGCGGAAAAAGCGCGCGTCATTCAGTTGCGCACGATCCAATGCGCACTCCCATGCGCAAATGGCGAAATCTCACTGTGCCGGCACGAGCATCTCCATGCCGTCGATCTTCTCCACGGTGTAACCGGCATCCCGCCAGGCATCCAGTCCGCCGAGCAGCGGGCGGACCTCGGCAAACCCCTGCTGACGCAGTTGCTGCGCCAGTCTGGCGGCCGTCACCTCATTGGGGCATGCGCAAAACACCACGATCCGGCGATCTCGCGGTACATCGCGCAACTTGTCGGCAATGTCGTCCGGTTCGATGGCCAGCGCACCGGGAATCGTGAACGGATCCACCGCGCGGCGCGCGGCGGAGCGCACGTCGATCACGACCGGCGTGACGTCGTCCTTCATCCAGGCTTCGAGCGTCTGTACACCGATACGGGCCATGCGCAGCGAGCGCAGCAGCCGGTAGCGGTTCAGCCAGCGATTGAGCAGGTACAGCGCGAAGACCAGCACCACCAGCCACAGTACGCCGCGTCCAAGCGTGTCGAAGGCGTCGAGCACGGCAACGATGTGCGATGCGAAGCCCACGCCCAGTGCTACGGCCACACCGGACCAGAGCACCGCGCCGATCGCGTCGTACAGCACAAAGGTGCGCCAGGGCACGCCAAGCGCGCCGGCCATCGGCACCGATAGCGCTGAGAGTCCCGGCACGAAGCGGGCGAACATCAGCACCCGCACGCCATGACGTCCGATGGCGCCTTCGGTGCGGCTCACGCAGGTATCTGGCGAGATCGACAGGCGGCACATGAGGCGCAGGATGTGATGGCCATATCGGCGTCCGGCGAGGAACCAGAGCGCGTCGCCGAGCAAGGCGGCGACGACCGCCAGCGCGACGATGAGCAACGGCGGGAACAACGACGTCGACGCCGTGACGATGAGCGTGGGATAGGCGGGCAACGGCAGCCCCAGCGCTTGTCCGAAGATATTCAGAAAGACGAGCCAGAGCCCGAAACGGGCGATCAGATCGAACAACATGCCGGGTACCTGGTAGGCGGATGTGGGCGGGCAAAGATGGCGGAGCGGACGAACCGGAACCACAACGCCATTGCGCGCGATACCGCATGTTAGCGCCCGCCCGAGACGGCCAGAAGCCGCGAAGCCGAAAAGTACTGTTGCTTTTCTGGAACGATGGCAGCCACCACGCGGCAACAGGCGTCGCCCGGCGCTCGCGATCGAGCCGGTCCAGCCCTGCCGTCAATGTCCCATCGAAGCCGAAGCGCCCTTTTTCGGCTTCGTCAGCCAGACCAGCACCGCCATGGCGAGAAAGACGTAACCCGACAAATGGAAGATGTCGTTCGTCGCCAGCATGAAGGACTGCCGGGTGACAAGGTCGTTGAGCATGCCGAGATCGGCGCCGCTTTGGGGGCTCAGTCCCAGTGCCTGACGCAATTGTTCGAGATAGCTCGTTGTGGTGTCCGAGTACGGCGTGACGTACTCCGCAAGCCGCGCATGGTGGTAAATCGCGCGGTCCTCCCACATCGTCGTGCTCACCGCCGTGCCGATGGCGCCGGACAGCGTACGGAAGAAGTTCGACAGGCCCGAGGCGGCTGCCAGACGCTCATCCGAAATGCTCGACAGGGTGATGGTCGTGACCGGCACGAAGAAGCAGGCGATGCCGATCCCCTGCACGAGTCGCGGTTCGATGACCTTGGCGAACGAGAGATTCAGTGCGAAATGCGAATTCCAGAACGACACGCCCGCGAAGACGAAGAACGCGAACGACGCCACCGCGCGCAGATTCAGACGGTTCATGTTCTGTCCGATGATCGGCGAGAGGACCAGCGCGAGCAAGCCGACCGGCGCCGTGGCGAGACCCGCCTTGCCCGCCGTGTAGTCCATCACCGTCTGCAACCAGAGCGGAAAGATGACGACCGACGCGAAAAACGTCATGAAGCCGAACGAGATCACGACCACGCCGAGCGCGAAGTTGCGATCCTTGAACAGCGACAGGTCGACGATCGGCTTGTCGGACGTCAGCTCCCACAGAATCAGGAACGACAGACAGACCGCCGCTGTTATCGCGAGCGTGACGATCAGGCTGTTGTTGAACCAGTCGCGGTCCTTGCCGAGGTCGAGCATCATCTGCAACGACCCGACGCCCACCGCCAGCAATGCGAGTCCGATTACGTCGATGGGCAGCTTCTGCGTCTTTGTCTCGTGTCCGCGCAGCAGGATGAGGCACGACACGGCCGAAAACACGCCGACCGGCGCGTTGATGTAGAAGATCCATGGCCACGTATAGTTGTCGGTGATCCATCCGCCGATCACGGGGCCGAAGATCGGCGCGACGATGACGGTCATCGCCCACAAGCCGAGCGCGAGGCCGCGCTTCTTTTCTGGAAAGCTGCGCAAGAGAATGGTCTGCGAGAGTGGCACCATCGGGCCGGACACCAGCCCTTGCAGCAGACGGAAGACGACGAGCGACTCCATGTTGGGCGCCAGTCCGCAAAGCATAGACGCAATCGTGAAGGCCGTCACCGACATGACGAACAGCTTCGCTTCACCGACGCGCCGCGCGAGCCAGCCGGTCAGCGGAACGGCGATGGCCGCGGCCACCGCGTACGAGCTGATGACCCAAGTGCCCTGGCTGTTCGAGACGCCCAGACTACCGGCGATGGTCGGTACCGCTACGTTTGCGATGGACGTGTCGAGCACCTCCATGAACGTGCCCAGTGCCAGGCCGATGGTGAGGATGGCCAGCCGTCCTCCGGTGAGCGGCGCGCCCTGCGGTTCTGCAGCCGGGGCGGCGGAGTTTGCCGTGGCAGCGTCTGCCATGTGATGCGTCTCCCTGAAATGACGGCCGCCTCGCACAGCCCTTTGGGGCGATGCGCTCCGAGGCCGCGCGTTCGAAGTCTTCCCCGGATGGTGCCGCACATCCGGCGTGCTGTGCGACGCAGGTTTGGAAGCGGGTCTCTAATTTGTCAGCATGCACGGTTCATAACCTTGCCACTTCGCTCGATTTTCGTGAATCACGCGTCCCGTAAGGGTTTGCGGACGGCGCAACTCCTGCCGCCCGCCCCCTTCGCCATTGTTCGTTCGACGCCGCCGACTGCCGGACGTTTTTGCCCCTTGACGCCGTAGGGGCGGCGGGATTGAATCGCCGGTAGCGCTCGACGTTTGCGATGTCACGCCGCCGTTTCGCGGACGCTGTCGTCACGTCGTCGTTGTCTTGCAGGCTCAAATAAAAAAGTATTCTCGTCCCTTGCCGATCCGCGATCCGGCGAGAGCGAAATCACAGGATAAGCCCATGCAGCCAGGTAGCGTCGTCCCTCTTCATTACAGCGAGTTCCTTGTCCTGCTTTCCTTCGTGATATCGGCGCTGGGGGCCTATGTTGCGTTGGTGGCTGCGTCGCGTATCCGTGACGACGACGGCCGGATCAGTCCCGGCTATGTCACGGTGTCCGCGCTGGCGCTCGGGGGTATCGGCATCTGGGGGATGCACTTCATCGGCATGGCGGCGCAGCGCATGCCATTCCCTGTCTCCTATTCACTGTGGCCGACGCTCGGCAGCCTCGTGCTCGCGGTGATCGTCTCCGGCCTTGCGCTGTGGTACGTCGCGCGTGCACCGTACCGCAACGCGTTGCAGTGTTCGATGGGAGGCGTGGGCGCGGGGTTGGGCGTCGCGGGCATGCATTATCTGGGCATGAGCGCGGTGCGCACGCAGGCATATTTCGTGTGGGATACGACGATCATCGCGTTATCGGTACTGATCGCCATCGTGGCGGCAAGTGTGGCTCTGTGGCTCGCGTTCCATCTGGAGACGAGCCTGCAACGCGCGCTGGCGGCGCTGGTGATGGCGGTTGCCGTTTGCGGCATGCATTACACGGGCATGCGGGCGGGCACGATCATTTGCACGGCCGAGACGCGCGCGCAGGTCAGTCTGCGGCTGCAAGGCGACACGCTGCCATACGGCGTGTTCGTGATCGCGTCTGTCGTGCTGCTGGCAATGGCAGTGCTGTTGTACCGCACCTCACGCAGACGCCGGGAACGGATGGCGGCGCGGCTCGACGCGCTCATGCGTCAGCGCGCGGGGCATGTCTGAGCGCCCGGTGGGCGCGTGGCTAACCCGGTATTGCAGTGTCCCATGTAAAACGCCGGTCCCTCTCGCAAAGGACCGGCGTTTTGTTTGAATGGCGTCTTGCGACGCCGCACGATATTCAGTGCAGGATAGGGCTACCTCCGACGGGCATGACATCGCCTGTTTCGATCAAATCGACGATATCGAACGGTTCCGTGTTGAGCTCACGCGATGCACCGGGCTGGCCGGCATACCACCTAACCATCGCCATGTGACCCAGCACACGGATCACGATGCCCACGGCACCACGCGGCACGGCGATGTGATTGGATTTGACGATCGATCCGACTTGCACTTGAGCCTCCTGCGAATGACGAGAAACCGACGCGCCGACCGGCCGGCCGGCGTATCGTCATCCGACTATACCGTATTGCGTTGCTGGCATTGCCGATTTCTCGGCCGAGGTCTCGAAAAAGCCGTCGGTGCCGTCGGGCTGCCCGCCCTGATGTTTCGCAAGCAAGCGATAGTGCGGGCCGCGCGGTGTTCGCACCGAATGCACGAGGACATAACCGTCGCAATGCCAGACCAGCGGGTGAGGATGCGGATCCGAGGGCGCCCTGCGGGCGTGGCGATGAGGCTATCGGGAACGCTGGGGGCGCCCGCCCAGACGATCTTGCGATCGGACCAGTAACCGAGATGATCGAGCGTCAGCGTGAAAGGTTCGAGCGGCGTGCGTTGCATGAGCGCAAGCAGCACGGGCAGACGCGCGGGGTCGACCTCGTCGAGAAATGCGAGCGTCAGATGCAGGGTCTGGGCGCGAAGCACGCGTCCGCCGCATTCTTCGTGAGCCGAGCGGGCCCAGTCGTGAAGTTGCGCGCGCACGCCCGGCCCCGGCCACAGAGCCAGGAAGAGTCGCATGAGAACACCAGAGGGAGTGGAGCCTGCGGATGATTCTCATAGTAGACGGGGGAACAGGCGAATGCCAGCCGGGCAAACGGCAGTGGATCGCCGCGCAATGTTCCGCCATGGCGAGGGAACCGCCCGTCGAAGGCGCATACGTCGCCGGGGTGAGGCCCTCTTGCTCGACGCAACGGCATCGTGCCATTGCGAAACACGACGCCGCCGCACGCACCGGTGCAGGCGGCGCCCGCGCCGGCAGATCAGTTCGTCGAAATACCCGGCGTGATGCCGCGACGATTGCGCCGCGGCGAATCGGCGGGTTTTTCCTCCGGCTTCGCCTGTACCGGCGGGCGCATGATGCTGTTCCAGTTGTTCTGGATCGCGGCGTCGGTCGTGTCGCGGGATACGGCGCGCGAGATGTCGGCCGACGGGTTGAATGTCGATGCGTTTCCTGCCGTTGCAGCGCCGGTCGTACTGCCAGCACCATTTGCGCCATTCGCGGTGTTCTGCGCATGAGCGTGGGGCGGCGCCACGAGCGCCGCGGCGAGCGCGGTGGGCAGCAGCGTCCACAGTGATTTGCGCAGCGGCGAAGCGTGACGGGCGGGCGAAGCGCGGCGGACAGTCGAATCGTGGGCCATCGGGAATCTCGTGCGGGCAGACGGACGAGTCCGGTGTCGCCTCGCAGGAAGGACGCCGCTCTACGTCTGCCGTATTGTGAATGTCGCGAACGTTGTTATGGAATCAGTAGCTGCCCGGCGGCGGCTTCCAGCCCGGGGGCGGAGGCGGCGGCGGTGCATAGCGCTGAACCGGTTGCGACGACACCATATCGCCGCGAACAGGAACGCGATTGCCGGAGGCGTACATGCACTGAACGTAGGCCTGATCATAACGGCTTTGCGTAAGGTATGCAGACGTCTGCGCGTTTCCGGCACCCACTGCACCGCCCGCGAGCAGGCCCGCACCCACGCCGATAGCGGCACCCGACCCGCCGCCGATCGCGGCACCGGCGGCGGCACCGAGTGCGGTGCCGAGCACAGCGCTGCCGATGGCGCTGTTGTTGGCGGCGACGGTGGCATCGGTGCCGCCGTTTTGTCCCGACGCGTATTGACGACAGTTGAAGTCGTCCTGACGGAACTGATCGAAGGATTTGCCGGTGCCGGGTAGCGCCATGAGACTCGGGCCGGTCGGCATCACGACGCAGCCGGCGAGCGTGGATGCGGCTAGAACGGCAGCAATGGGAGCGAGCAGACGCGGCACGTGCCGCCGACGTGTCGGCTGCCCGGGCAGGACGGCATCGGACGTGCGGGTATCGGGCGATTGGGGCGATTCGAATGACATCACGTGTCTCCGGCTCAGTTCGACGCCGGTTGCGCGGGCACTTCGCGCCATCCGGCAGGACACGTTTTCACGTAGGGATAGTACGCGCCGGCCTTGTCGCAGTAGTACCAGGTGTCGCCGTTCGCCGCGGGGCCGCCGTTTTGCGCGCCGGGTTGCGGCTGCTCGACGTACTGCTGCGGCTGGCTCGGGACGACGACGAGCGGCGGCGCGTAATACGGCGCAGGCACGGCATAGGGATAGGCGTAGGGGTAGGGGTAATAGCCGGGGCCGACCCAGACGCGCACGCCGCCATGCCAGGCGAAGGCGCTGCTGCTGACCATGGCAGCGGCCACGGCGACGAAGCCGAGAACAACAGGAAGACGTTTCACGACACGGACCTCGAAGAACGAGCGTCGGGCGCAGTGGGTTCTGCCACGCTGCCACGCTGCCCGGGAACTGACGCCTCAGAGTCTAGGCGTGTCGTGCCTGCCGGGCAATTACGATCCCTGTTAGAAGTGTTTCAAAGCATTACCCTTCGCGCCGCCACCCGTCGGCAATCCGGAATTTCCTTGTTTTCTGCCCGGCCTCGCTCATGCCGTTTGTGTCGCTGGCACGCACGCGAATTACGCGTGCCGGTGGTGTCGCTACACGCGGTTACACATGGCGTCGGCATCTTAAGATCCGCTTAAGCTTCGCTTCGCATACTGGGTTCGTCATTGGCAGCCACCGCATCACTCGCATCATCGGCATCCTTCGTGCCGCTCACAGAGGCAAATCATGAACCAGCAGGAATTGCAGACACTTCAGGTCTTTCTGGCGCAACTCACGCAGGCCCAGGCAGGCGTCAAGGACGAGCAGGCGGAGGCATTGATTGCCGACGCCGTTCGTCGCCAGCCGGACGCGGCGTATCTACTCGTGCAGCGCGCATTGCTGCTCGATCACGCATTGGCATCGGCGCGCGCGCAGATTGCCACGCTGCAATCGCAATTGCAGGCGGCGCAGGGCGGCGCTCACGCCTCGTTCCTCGGCGGTGGAAATGTCTGGGGTAACGCTGGGAATGCCGGGAATGCGGGAAGTACGGCGGGGTATGACGTCGGTCAGGGAGCCGCACCCGGCTCGTATACGACGCAGACGCAAGCGCCGGTGCAGGCACCAGCGCCGGCGCCGGCGCAGCCGAGCGGGCAACCTGCCGCATCGGCACAACGCTCGGGATGGTTCGGCGATGGAGCACGCAACACGCTCGGCAGCATCGCCACGACGGCCGCTGGCGTGGCCGGCGGCGCTTTCCTGTTCCAGGGCATCGAGAGCCTGTTTCACCGTAACAGCGGCGCCGGGTTCGGAGGGGGTGGCGGATTAGGCAGCGGCATGATGCCGTCCGAGACGATCATCAACAACACGATCTACGAGGACGGAAACGGAAACGGAAGCGCAAATGGCGGTGGAAGCGGCAACAATTTCCTCAACACGTCGAACGACGATGTCTCGAATCTCGACGACGGCTTGATGAACGCCGGCGATTACGACGGCAATTACGACGGCAATTACGACGGCAATTACGACGGCAATTACGACGGCAATTACGACGACGATTCGAATTACCTCTGATGAAAAATTCGCGGGCGCGGTGGTTGCGCTCGCGGCTTTGGCCGGATCGCTATGTCTCGCTATTTTTACCGTTATTTGCCGATGCAGAACCGGCTGAAGATCACCCCGAGCAAATCGTCCGAAGTGAACTCGCCGGTGATCGTGCTGAGCTGTTCCTGCGCGAGACGCAGTTCTTCTGCAAAGAGATCGAGCGCATTGGCATTCCGCCGCGCATGCGCGTGCGCCATCTCGATGTGATCGCGTGCGGCACGCAGTGCCGACAAGTGGCGCTCGCGCGCGAGAAACACGCCTTCGTTGCCGGCTTGCCACCCGGCGATCTTCAGCAGTTCGGCACGCAGGAAATCGATGCCCTGCCCGCCCTTCGCCGAGAGGCGAACCCCGAGAGGCGCCGCCCCTTCCTTCGGCAGTACCGTTGCGGGCTCACCCGCCAGATCGGTCTTGTTGTAGACGCGCACGATGGGCACGTGTTTCGGCAACTGCGTCGCGATGATCTCGTCTTCCGGTGTCATGCCGGTGCGCGCGTCGAGCAGATGCAGCACCGCGTCCGCCTTCGCAATTTCGCTCCAGCTGCGTTCGATACCGATGCGCTCGACTTCGTCTTCCGTCTCTCGCAAGCCCGCCGTATCGATGATATGCAGCGGAATGCCGTCGATCTGAATCGTTTGCTGCACCTTGTCGCGCGTGGTCCCCGCAATCGGCGTGACGATGGCGAGTTCGGCACCCGCCAGGGCATTGAGCAACGACGACTTGCCGACGTTCGGTTGCCCCGCCAATACCACGTTGATCCCCTCGCGCAGCAGCGCGCCCTGACGCGCTTGCGACAGCACGTGCGCCAGCTGCGTGCGAATGCGTTCGAGTTGCCCGAACGCATCGGCCGCCTCGAGAAAGTCGATTTCCTCTTCCGGGAAGTCGAGCGTCGCTTCCACGAGCATGCGCAGATGAATCACCAGATCCACCAGCGAATGAATCTCGCGCGAAAAGGCGCCCTCCAGCGAACGACTCGCCGAACGCGCCGCCGCTTCGGTGCTCGCCTCGATCAGGTCGGCCACCGCCTCGGCCTGCGCCAGATCGAGCTTGTCGTTCAGAAAGGCGCGATGCGTGAATTCCCCCGGCTGCGCAAGCCGCACGCCCAGCGCCGCGCCCTCGTCGATACACCGCTGCAACAGCAGTTGCAGCACGATGGGGCCGCCGTGACCTTGCAGTTCGAGTACGTCCTCACCGGTGTACGAGTTCGGGCCGGGGAAGTACAGAGCGATGCCGCGATCCAGCGCTTCGCCGGCGCCGTCGAGAAACGGCAGATACGACGCGTGGCGCGGCTTGAGCGGCTGACCGACGAGACGCGCGATGACACGTTGCACGGCGTCGCCGCGGTGCTTGCCGAAGGACACGCGCACCACGCCGATGCCGCCGCGTCCGGGGGCAGTGGCGATGGCAGCGATCGGGACGGTCGCGACCGTAATGGGGGCAGTGACGCTCATGGAACGATTCGTTGAAAAACAGGGGCTTATTTTGACATGCACCAAACAAAACCGCCCGCGAGAGACTCGCGGGCGGCTGTGTCGGTCAGACGGCGGGACGTGAATCGTCAGGCCGCCTTTTCTTTCTTCTTGGTACCCAGCATCCGGTTGATGGACCACTGCTGCGCGATCGACAACGTGTTGTTGACCACGTAGTACAGCACCAGACCCGACGGCAGGAAGAGGAACATGACCGAGAAGATCAGCGGCATGAACATCATCATCTTGGCCTGCATCGGATCCGGCGGCGTCGGGTTCAGCTTGGTCTGAATGAACATCGACACGGCCATCAGCACCGGCAGGATGTAATACGGATCCTGCGTCGAGAGGTCATGAATCCAGCCCAGCCACGGCGCGCCGCGCATTTCCACCGACGAGAGCAGCACCCAGTACAGCGCAATGAACACCGGAATCTGAATCACGATCGGGATACAGCCGCCGAACGGATTGACCTTCTCGGTCTTGTAAAGCTCCATGAGCGCGGCGTTCATCTTCTGCGGATCGCTCTTGTAGCGTTCGCGAAGTGCCTGCATGCGCGGCGTGATTTCCTTCATGCGCGCCATCGACTTGTAGCTCGCGGCCGACAGCGGGAAGAACACCAGCTTGATGATGACGGTCACGGCGATGATCGCCCAACCCCAGTTACCGATCAGCGCGTGCAGCTTCGAGAGCAGCCAGAACAGCGGCTTGGCCAGAATCGTGAAGTAACCGTAGTCCTTCGTCAGTTCCAGGCCCGGCGCGATCTGCTCGAGCATGTGCTCTTCCTGCGGGCCCGCGAACAGACGCGCATCGACCGTCTCGCTGCCATTTGCGGGAATGCTCGCGAGCGGCTCCTTCACGCCGACACGGTACAGGCCGTTGTCCAGCTTGCCGATGTAGTTCTCGCGCGTGGCGCCTTCCTTCGGAATCCAGGCCGTGGCGAAGTAATGCTGCACCATGCCGATCCAGCCATCGCTCGACTGCTTGACGTACTTCGCCTTGTCCTTGTCGATGTCGCTGAAGGTGATCTTCTGGAATTTCTCGTCGCTGCTGTAGACCGTCGGGCCCGTGAACGTGTGCGAGAACTTTGCGCCGCTGATCTCGCGACCGTCACGCACCAGTTCCATGTACAGCGTGGGCTTGATGGCGGCGTCGGTCTTGTTGACGATCGTGTTGGACACGTCGATCACGTAGCTGCCGCGATGGAACGTATAGGCGCGCACCAACTGCAAGCCGCCCTTGACCGGCGATTCGAACTTCACGGTCAGCGTGTCACCCGTCATCGTGGTCGGGCCCGGCACTTGCGTGAAGATGTCGTTGTGGTTCGGGAAGTCGCCACCGATCAGACCCGTACGAGCGAAGTACTGTTGACTCGGGGTGTTGTCGAACAGCACGACGTGCTTGTCGGCCTCGTCGGCGTCCGGCCACTTCGTGAGCGCGAGAAACGACAGCGTGCCGCCTTGCGTGCTGATGTCGGCTTCGTAGACGTCGGTCGTGATACGGACCTTCTGCGCGGCGGTGGCAGGCGCGTTACCCGGGGCGTTGCCCGCGGCCGCCGCGGCGTTGGCGGATTGCGGCAGGTCGTTGGCAGGCGTCCGGTTGTTACCCGTGGCGGCTGGTGCGGAGGCTTCGGGCGTCGGGAAGAACAGCGACGAATGGCCATTGGCGCGTTGCCAGTTGTCGAAAAGCATCACGACAGACAGCGCGAAAATGACCCAGAGTACGGTGCGTTTGATGTCCATGCGGTAACTCGTGGTGGACGAAACTCAGGAATGGCCCGGCGCGCGGCGCGTAACTGCCGATGCGGCCGCGGGCCCGGACGAGACCGTCCGCTTGGCTCGCGACGCGTCGCTTGCGGCGGCCTTGTCGGCGCTATCGGCGTTCTGGTCGGGAGCGTTACAGACGTGTCGAGCCGGCGGTACGGGATCGAAACCGCCGGGGTGAAACGGGTGACAGCGGCATAGACGCCTGGCCGCGAGATAAGTGCCGTAACCGGCACCGTGCTCGACGATGGCCTCGCGCGCGTAGTCGGAGCAACTCGGATGAAAGCGGCAACGGTTCCCCAGCCAGGGACTGATCACCAGCTTGTAACCGCGCAGGAGCAACAACAGCACGCTTCGCATCTCGATTCCGCCTGTCAGTCCGGCCGAGTTGGCCGGGTGGGCGGCGCATGCCCGGGGTCGGGCGCTACCGTGTGGGGACTAACTACCTTGCGTCTTGTCTTCGGACGCGCGGCGCTTGCGGGCAGCCTTTTCGGCTGCGTCGAAGAGCTGCGCAAACTCGGTCTGGCACAGTGTGTTCAGCACTGGCGCGGCCGCTGCCGTATACGTCCCCTTGTCGAAACGCCGGGTCAGTCGCAGTACGAAGTCCCAGCCGGCGAGCGTGGCACGACGCTGGCGGAACATCTCGCGAGCCTGACGCTTGATCAGATTGCGAGTGACCGCACGCGGAGCATGCTTCTTACCGACGACAATGCCGATGCGGCCTTCTTGAGGCGTGGCATCGGCAGGGGTGTCCGGCGCGGCTTCGCGCCAGCGCATATACAACACGAAGTGCGCGGTACGACGCAGGGGGCGCAAACTAAAAACGGATGAAAACTCATCCGTTTTGAGAAGTCGCGCGGCTTTGGGAAACCCCAGTGCCGGGACTTCGCGCCTTGCGGACTTAACGCGCAAACCGCAGTACGACCGAGAACCGCGATTAGACGGCCAGGCGCTTACGGCCCTTGGCGCGACGAGCGGCGATGACCTTGCGGCCGCCACGGGTCTTCATGCGAACCAGGAAACCATGGGTGCGCTTGCGGCGCGTCACGGAAGGCTGAAAAGTACGTTTCATGATGCACTCACTGTGTGAAAAAATTCCCGCGCAGCAGCATCGTAAAACGCCACAAGGACACCGCGAAAACCTGCAAATTCAAGGACTTTCACGCGTGACCCAGCCGTCGGGAGTTGGATAGGAATCCGGTTATCTTTCTAACGAACCCGCTATTTAATCGGCTTTTCCGTTGTGTGTCAATAGGTTAGCCATCGTCCCCAATGCGCCCGTGCGCCATCGGCGCCGACGTTGTCGCGGATCCGCCACCGAATAGCGTCGTGGCTGTGGATAATGGCCGGAGTTGCCCGCGCCTTCACTTTTGCCAGTGGATAAATGGGAAGACGTCAAGATATTTCGGCTCTCGCGGCAAATCATCGCAACTGCCGGGCATTTGCGCAGCTATCGCGCGAAGTCAGGCGGGTTAACGCGGTGCGTCCGCCCGGAGATGCGCGTGCTGTGGGCATTCCTGTGGATAACTCGCTTTGCCGACGCTTTGGCGGTAAAATCCCCCATCAATTTTTTTCCCAGCAGAGTACCGGTGACGTCGCCATGTGGATAGCGCGCCGGGTTTTGTCGTCTGCGCGCGCCGGGCAACCGGCCGCACGCGCGAGACCAGACCCGAGGGCTGCGCCGTGGTTCGTCGGGTGCCGGACATCTGCAATGCGCCGCCGGTCCGACTCGACCTCGGCCGGTGAACCGTCCCGACCTGTTCGCGGACGGTTCACCGGCTTGGTTTGGCACGTTTCGTCCCCATATTCGATGTATCGGATGGTGGGTGGCAAATGTGCCGGACGAAGGAGTCGGATGGGCCCCGCGCCACCTGGACACACGCTGC